>NZ_QCYJ01000152.1 GCF_003123685.1 Nocardia aurea | reverse complement strand
GATGACGTTCTGCGGATGCGGGTCGCCGTGGACGAGGGTGGTCTCGCGCTGGGGCCCGGCGGCGCCGGCCAGCCGCCGCGTCAGCGCGTCGAGCGCCGGGAGCTCCCGCGTCTTCGAGTGCTCCCACTGCCGGGACCAGCGCTTGAGCTGCCGCGGCGCGTACGGCGCGTGGCTCGCCAGCCCGGACAGGCCCGTCGCGTCGAGGTCCACGGCGTGCACCTCGGCGAGCGTGCGCGCCAGCGATAGGCCGACGGCGCGGCGCAGAACGGGTGGTATCGCCTCGGCGACCGCCATGCGGTCGAGGACCGTCCCGTCCACCCACGACATGAGGAACGCGGGCGCGTCGTCGCCGACCGCCCCGGGCGGTAGCACCCCGTGCACCTCGGGCACGGGCACGCCGGTCTCTCGCAGCGCCGCCAGGATCCGCGCCTCGCGGACGACGTCGTGCGCCGACTCGAGCAGCTCGCCCAGCGGCGGGCGGCGCAGCACCCAGCTGCGCCCGCCGCCCTCACGGAGGCGGTAGGTGAGGTTCGACTGTCCCAGCCCGACCCGTTCGAACGACAGCTCCCCTGCCGGGTCGATGCCGTGTGCCGCCATCCAGCGGCGCACCGCGGCGGCGTCGACGCCGGGAACGTCCGCTCGCCGCGCCGATGCCTCCGCTGTCCTAGACACCGGCGGACGCCTCTCGCCGTCGCTCCGACTCGGGAGAGACCGCCACGCCGAGCAGGGCTCCCCCGTCGATCACCAGCGTCTCTCCGGTGATCCACGACGCGGAGGCGGAGGCGAGGAACGCGATCGCGTCCCCGATGTCACGCGGCTCGCCGATCCGGCCGAGGGGCAACGAGGCGTTGAACGTGTCCTCGTGCTCCCTCCACAGCGCCTCCGCGAGCCGGGTGCGGACGACGCCCGGCGCGACGGCGTTGACGCGGACCTTCGGCGACAGCTCGATCGCCTGCTGCTTGGTCAGGTGGATCAACGCGGCCTTGGTGGCGTTGTACACGCCGAGGTTCGGCTCGGCGGACATCCCGCCGATCGAGGCCGTGTTCACCACCGAGCCGCCGTGCTCGCCCATCCAGGCGCGTACGGCCAGCCCGGTCCACAGCAGCGGGGCCCACACGTTGACGTCGAACGTCTTCGCGAACCGCGCGTGGTCGACGTCGACGAGCGGCCCGTAGGCCGGGTTCGTGCCCGCGTTGTTGACCAGCACGTCGATGCTGCCGAACCGCCCCAGCGTGAAGTCGACGCACGCGCGGGCGGCCTCCTCGTCGACCGCGTGCGCGCCGAAGCCGACGGCCGTGCCGGCTCCCGGGGACGCCGCCGCGTTGACGCTCTCGGCCGCGGCCTCGGCGGACTTGGTGCTGCGGGAGGTCAACACGACGTTCGCGCCCGCGGCGGCGAGCGCCTCAGCCGCGCCCAGCCCGATGCCGCGCGAGGCGCCGGTCACGATCGCGGTGCGGCCGGCCAGCCCGGCCGGGCCCGTCATCGGCGGCTCTCCGTCGTCCCGGCGTACTTGCGGAGCTCCTGGCGGGCGAGTGTGCGCTTGTGGACCTCGTCCGGCCCGTCGGCGAGGCGCAGCGTACGGAGGTGAGCCCAGAACGAGGCGAGCGGGAAGTCGTTGCTGACACCGCCGCCGCCGTGGACCTGGATGGCGCGGTCGACGACCTGGAGCGCCATGTTCGGGGCGTCGACCTTGATCGCGGCGATCTCCATCCGGGCGGCCTTGTTGCCGACCTGGTCCATCATCCAGGCGGCCTTGAGCGTGAGCAGGCGCGACTTCTCGATCTCGATGCGCGCCTCGGCGATCCAGTCCTGGATGTTGGAGCGCTCGGCGACCGGCAGCCCGAACGTCTCACGGGCCAGCGCCCGGGTGCACATCAGCTCCAGCGCGCGCTCGGCCGTGCCGATCGCCCGCATGCAGTGGTGGATGCGTCCCGGGCCGAGGCGGGCCTGGCTGATCGCGAACCCTTCGCCCTCGCCGAGCAGCACATCGCCGACCGGGACGCGCACGTCGGTGAAGACGATCTCAGCGTGGCCCTCGCGGTCGACGTACCCGTAGATCGGGAGGCTGCGCACGAGGGTGACGCCGGGCGCGTCGATGGGGACGACCATCATCGACTGCTGGCGGTGGGTGGCGGCGCCCGGGTCGGTCTTGCCCATGACGATGAGCACCTTGCAGTTCTTGTGCATCGCGTTGGAGGCGAACCACTTGCGCCCGTTGAGGACGTACTCGTCGCCGTCGCGCTCCATCCGCAACTCGATGTTCGTCGCGTCCGAGCTGGCCACGCCCGGCTCGGTCATCGCGAACGCCGACCGGATCGTGCCGTCGAGCAGCGGCTTGAGCCACTTCTCCTTGTGCTCGTCGGTGCCGAAGAGCGTGAGCACCTCCATGTTGCCCGTGTCGGGCGCCCCGCAGTTGCACGCCTCGGGCGCCAGGTGCGGGCTGCGGCCCATGATCTCCGCGAGCGGGGCGTACTCGAAGTTGGACAGCCCCGGTCCCCACTCCGGATGCGGGTGGAAGAGGTTCCACAGGCCCCGCCGCTTCGCCTCGGCCTTGAGCTCCTCGAGGACCGGCGGGTGGTAGTGCGGGTCATCGGAGGATCTCATCTGTTCCTCGTACACCGCCTCCGCCGGATACACGTGGCTGCCCATGAAGTCCAAGAGCTCCTCGGAGTACTTCTTCGCACGGTCAGACGTTTCGAACATCGACACTGCGTTCTCCTGTCGATTCAGATGCGGCGGTGGACGGCTAACGGGTGCGAACATTGTATAGTTGAAGTCTATCTCAAGTTCAAGTCTGGGCGGCGTGCCCCGCGCCGCGTCAAGGAGGCCGCGATGCCGGAGAACGCCTACCCGCTCACCCCGAGCTCCCTCGACGAACTCCGGGATCTCATCGGGAAGGAGCTCGGCCCGACCGACTGGCACGAGGTCACCCAGGAGCGCGTGGACGCGTTCGCCGACGCCACCGGCGATCACCAGTGGATCCACGTCGACCCCGAGCGTGCGGCGGCGGGCCCGCTCGGCAGCACGATCGCGCACGGGCTGTACACCCTCTCGCTGGAGTCCGCGTTCCTGTACGCGCTCCTGTCGTTCGAGGGGTTCGCCCACGGCCTCA
>NZ_QCYJ01000171.1 GCF_003123685.1 Nocardia aurea | reverse complement strand
CCGAACCGCTCGTGGAACGCGCGCATCACCTCGGCCGGCAGCGACGCACCACCGGAGGACGCATACCGGAGTCCCGAGAAATCCGGCAGGTCGGCCCGCAACAACGCGTTCCACATCGTTGGCACCCCGGCCACGAAGGTGAGCCGGTCCCGCTGCAGCATCTCGTACATGGCCCTGGGCTCGAACCGCTCCAGCAGCGACAGGCTCGCCCCTGCCCGCAGCGCCGTCCCCATGACACAGGCCTGACCGTAGATGTGGAAGAGCGGCAATGCTGTACCGCCCCGATCCTCTGGCGTGATCTGGTGGGCCTTCACGAAGACGTCCGCGCAGGCAATCAGGTTGCCGTGCGTCAACTGCGCTCCTTTTGGTCTGCCCGTGGTCCCGGAGGTGTAGAGGATCGTCGCGGTGTCGTCCGCCTCGACCCGGTACGGCTCGCTGACTCCTGGCCCATCGAGCAGGTCGGGAGTCAGAGGCTGGTACGGCACGCCGAGCGCGGCAGCAGCGGCCTCGGGTGGCCGACCGATCGAGGGCCAGCCGAGCACCAGCGCGACACCTGCGTCGCTCGCCAGATACTCCAGTTCCGGAGCGGGCGCCATGGTGTTCGCCGTGACCGCGATCGCTCCCGCGGCATGGATGCCGTAGTAGGCCGCGGCGAACTCGGGCACCGAGGGGGCGATCAGCAGCACCCGGTCGCCACGCCGTACACCCTGGTGCGCCAGTCGGGCGGCCACGGCGGCGACCCGGTCGCGCAGGGTTGCGTATGTCCAGGAAGCCCCTGCGCTGTCGCGTAGGGCGATCCGCTCAGGTGCGGACCGGGCATGGCTGAAGATCGCGTCGGCGTTGTTCATTTCGCCTCCAGCCCGGCGAAGAGCGGCGACCTGCGCTGCAGGTAGCTCTGCACGCCCTCGACCGCGTCGGGGTGCTCGAAGGACTCCAACATCAGCGCGTCCGCGTGCGCGACGGCGGCGGTGAAATCGCTGTCGAGCGCCTGCTGCACCTGCTGCTTGATGACGCTCATCGACGTCGGCGAGCAGAAGGTGGCCAGCTCGGTCGCGTCCATGGCCTTGGACGGGCCGACCAGGCGGGGCAGGAGCCAGGCGATGCCGTACTCGGCGATGAGCCCGCGCCGGGCGAAGGCGGTGGTGAACTTCGCGGCCGGAACGGCCATTCTGATGTCGCAGTAGAGCGCCTCGATCAGGCCGAGGCCCGCGACGGCGCCGTTAATGGCAGCGATCATCGGCTTGCGGATGGTCAGCGGGTAGGTGCGTGGTGGCCGTTCGGCGAGCACCGCGTCGGGATTGCCGATCTGCTGGGATGTCCGAGGCATGGGTGGCGCGGTGAAGGTTGTAGTGGACGTTCCGCACGAGCGAGACGACGACCGCCTCTCTCATGTCGTCGGTCCGCCCGCCACGTAGATGACCTGGCCGGAGACGAAACCGGCCGCCTCGCTGACGAGGAAGGAGGCGGTGTGTGCCACGTCCTCCGGCAGCCCGGACCGGCCCACGGGGATGCGGGCGATCACCGCACTGCGGTAGTCCTCCCATTCCACGCCCATCCGCTGAGCGGTCGCCCGGGTCATCTCGGTCTCGATGAAGCCTGGCGCGATGGCGTTGGCGGTGATGCCGAACTTGCCCAACTCGATCGCGAGGGTCTTCGTGAAGCCCTGCAGACCGGCCTTGGCCGCCGAGTAGTTCACCTGTCCCCTGCTTCCCAGTGCCGAGGTGCTGGACAGGTTGACGATCCGGCCGAAACCTGCCTGGACCATGTACTGCTGGGCGGCACGTGACATCAGGAACGCGCCTCGCAGGTGCACGTTCATCACCGTGTCCCAGTCCTCGACGGTCATCTTGAACATCAGGTCGTCGCGGATGATCCCGGCGTTGTTCACCAGGACCGTCGGCGCGCCGAGACGCTCTGCCACCGCCGCCACCGCGCGAGCCACCGCCTGCTCGTCGGACACGTCCGCGCCGATCGCGGCGGCCGTGCCGCCCGCGTCCACGATCTCCTCTACCGTGGACGCGCAGGCGCTCTCTTCCAGGTCGATCACTGCTACGGCCAGGCCGTCGGCGGCCAGCCGCCGGGCTATGGCGGCGCCGATGCCGCGCGCCGCGCCGGTCACGATTGCCGTGCGTTCCGTCATGTGTGTTCCTCCAGGATTTCGACGGCCCGGTCCACCAGCAGCTCGATCTGAGCGGGCGTGGGGGTGCCGGAGGCCGCGGCGTTGCGCGGCTCGTCGAGAGCTCTGCGCAGCACGCCCTCGCCGATGATCGCGATTTTCCAGAGACCGAGCGCGTGCCAGAAACCGATGGCCTCGGCTGATCTGCCGGTCTGTTCGAGGTAGACCCTGACCAGCTCGTCCCTGCTGGGAAAGCCGGGCAGGACCGAAGGAGCGAAGTCGCCGACGACGTTCTCTCCCGGCTCGGGCCAGTAGGCGAGGAGGGTGCCCACGTCGGCGAGCGGGTCGCCGAGGGTGCACAGCTCCCAGTCCAGTGCAGCGGCGACACTCTCTCCCGAGATGATCACATTGCGCAGGTGGAAGTCTCCGTGTACGAGAGTCAGCTCGCGCTGCTCCGGCGCCGCTTCGCGGAGCCGGGCGGTCAGCTCGTCCAGCGCGGGCAGGTCACGGGTCTTGGACTCCCCCCACTGGATTGACCAGCGTTTGAGCTGACGCTGCGCGTAGGGCTTGTGGCTGGCGAGGTTGACGAGGCCGGTCGAGTCCAGATCCACGGCGTGAATCTGCGCCAGGGTCCGTGCGAGCGACAGCCCGATCCTGTGGCGGCGTTGCGAAGCGAGGGAGTGCGCCACCTCCATCGTGTCGATCACCAGTCCGTCGACGTGCTCCATGAGCACCAGCTGCTCGGTGTAGCCGTACACTCTGGGCACGGGGACACCTCGGAGCGCGGCGAGGATGCGCGCCTCGCGTGCCACGTCGTGTGCGGAGGCGAGCAGCCGTCCCAGCGGCGGTCGCCGCAGCACCCACTGCCGGTGAGCTGCGTCGGTGAGGCGGAAGGTGAGGTTGGACTGGCCCAGCCCGATCCGGTCCCAGCGCAGCGGTTCGTCGACCGCCAACCCCAGCGAGCGGATCCACGCCGCCAGCTCAGCCTGGTCGAACATCTCGCAGTAGCGCCCCGCC
>NZ_QCYJ01000140.1 GCF_003123685.1 Nocardia aurea | reverse complement strand
AGAAGGCGGCGCAGGAGGCCGTGAGCCGTGCCGAGGCCACCGCGAGAGCGCTGTACGGGCTGGTGGGCAGGCGCGACGAGCTGCGCGGCCGGCTCGGCGCGTGCCAGGCGATGGCGGTGCGCAAGGGCATGGCGGAGGACCCGGTCGCGGCCGGGCAGTACGAGCGGGCGCGGCTGCTGCTGTGGAGCGCGCCCTGCGACCTGACGAGGGCGGCCGAGGCCGTCGAGCTCTACCAGCGCGCGATCCACGGAGGTGGCCGATGAGCATGTGCCGGCAGCCCGGCTGCACGGGGACGATCGACGAGGGCTACTGCGACCTGTGCGGCCACGCCGCCGCTGCCGGGCCCGTGAGCGCTCCACCGCCGGACGCGCCGCCGCCGGACGCGTCGCCGCAGTCCCCGGAGACGCATCCGGTCAGCAGACCGCCGACGGGCCCGGCGAGCAGCGGCAGGTCTCGGGCCGGGGTGCTGGCCGAGCTGGCCGACCTGCCGTCGGTGCCGTACCGGGATCCGGAGAGCGCCGTCATGGCCACCCCGGAGGTGCCCGAGGAGAAGCGCTTCTGCTCCAACCCGGAGTGCGGCAGGCCCATCGGCCGGTCGAGGCAGGGCCGGCCGGGGCTGACCGCCGGGTTCTGCCCGCACTGCCGCACCCAGTTCTCCTTCACCCCGAAGCTCGCCAAGGACGACCTGGTGGCCGACCAGTACCGGGTGCTGGGCTGCCTGGCGCACGGCGGGCTCGGCTGGATCTACCTGGCCGCCGACGAGAACCTCGACGGCCGCTGGGTGGTGCTGAAGGGCCTGCTCAACACCGCCGACACGGAGGCCCTGGCCGCGGCGGAGGCCGAGCGGAGGTTCCTCACCACGGTCGACCACCCGAACATCGTCAAGATCTTCAACTTCCAGCGTTCGGCCGGCCTCGGCTACATCGTGATGGAGTACGTGGGCGGCCAGTCGCTGCACGAGCTGCGCCGGCAGGGGACACTGCCGCTGCGCGAGGTCCTCATGTACGGGCGGGAGATCCTGCGCGCGTTCGCCTACCTGCACGAGCAGGGCCTGGTCTACTGCGACCTCAAGCCCGCGAACGTGATCAGGGTCGGCAGGCGGCTCAAGCTCATCGACCTGGGCGCGGTCCAGCGTACCGGCTCGCCCCCGGGCACGTCCTGGGCCACGGTCGGCTACCACGCGCCCGAGCTGGACCGGCTGCCCTCGTCGGTGGCCTCCGACCTCTACACGGTGGGCAGGACGCTGGCGGTGCTGGCCGTTCCGGGATTCAGCCCCGCCAGGGGCGGCGCCGAGGTCCCGCTTCCGGACGACTGCGGCAACGAGTCGTTCGCCCGGCTGCTGCGCCGGGCCACCGCGGCGGACCCGGCGGCCAGGTTCCAGAGCGCCGAGGAGATGGAGGCGCAGCTCGTCGGCGTGCTGCGCGAGGTCAGCGCGGTCGCCGACGGCGTGCCGTACCCGGCTCCCTCGCCGCTGTTCGGGCCGGAGCGGATCGCGGCGGGGGCGGCGCTGAGCCGGATCCCCGCGAAGGTGTTCGATGCGCTCGACCCTCGCGCGGCGGCCGGGGCGCTCCCGGTGCCGCTCGCCGACCCGGCGGACCCGGCGGCGGGCGCGCTGGCGGGCCTGGTCGGCCGCGACCCGGCCCAACTCGTCGCCCAGGTGGCGGCGATGCCGCAGACCCCGGAGACACTGCTCACCAGGGCCAGGCTGCTCGCCGAGCAGAACCTGGACGGCGCGGGCACGGCCATCGCCGACGCCGGGCGGGCGCTGCCCGGCGACTGGCGGATCACCTGGTACGAGGGCGTCCACGCGCTGGCCCGGGGGCACACCGGCCAGGCCGTCACCCTGTTCGACAGGTGCGTCGGCCTGCTGCCCGGCGAGTGCGCGCCGAAGCTCGCCCTCGCCTTCGCCCTGGAGTCCGAGCGCCGGGACCCGGTCGCCTGGTACGAGAGCGTGTGGCGCACCGACCACTCGTACGTGAGCGCGGCGTTCGGGCTGGCCCGCGCGGGCCGGATGGAGGTGCTCGACGACGTCCCCGCCAGTTCCAGCCATCGGGTCGCCGCCCAGCTCGCGCTCGTCGCGTCCGTGGCGCGGGCGCCCGCCCCGCAGGCGCTCAAGCCGCAGGAGATCGCCGCGGCGGCCGACCGGCTGGACGACCTGGCCGACCTCGACCCGCGCCGCCGCGAGTCGATGACCGCCGAGGTGCTGCAGGCGGCGCTGGCCTGGCTCGACTCCGCGGCCAACCGGCCCGGCCAGGTCCAGGTGGCGGGCGCGGCCTTCACCGAACCGGCCATCCGCAGGCGGCTGGAGAGCATCTTCCGCAGGCTCGCCGCCGCCTCGGACTCCCGCCAGGAGCGGCACGCGCTGATCGACCAGGCCAACGCCGTACGTCCCCGGACGTGGCTGTGAGCTGCCCCGTCTGCGAGGCCCCCGTCGTGGCCGGTGACTCCTTCTGCGAGGCGTGCGGGCACCCGCTGGACGCTCCCCGCTGCGCCGCCTGCGACGCGCCGGCCGTGGACGCCGAGGGCTACTGCGAGCGGTGCGGCCTGCGCCAGCCCACCGGCAGGGACGACGACGAGACCGTGCTCGGCGGCGGCGCGGCGGGGGTCACCCACAAGGGCCTGCGCCGGGCCCGCAACGAGGACGCGATGGCGCTGCTCGCGGCCGGCGACTCGACGGTGGCGGTGGTGTGCGACGGCGTGGGCAGCTCGCCGCGGGCCGACGAGGCCTCGGCCGTCGCGACGCGCACGGCGGCGGAGGCGCTGGCCAGGGGCGTCGGCTCGGTGGAGGCGTTCGAGCTGGCCGGGCGGGCCGTGGCCAAGCTCGCGGCGTCGCCGGACGACGCCCCCGCCTGCACGTACGTCTCAGCGGTGGACACCGGCGGGCGGGTCACCCTCTGCTGGGCCGGTGACAGCCGTGCCTACTGGCTGCCCGGCGGGACGCGGGACGGCGTGGCGCTGACCGAGGACCACGCGGCGCCCACCGGCGAGATCACCGCCTGGCTCGGGGCCGACGCGGCCGACGTCGAGCCGGAGGTCCGCGTGTTCGGCCCCGAGGAGCCGGGGCTGCTGCTGGTCTGCAGCGACGGGCTCTGGCGCTACCTGGACGGCTACGCCTTCCCGTCCGCGGGCGCGCCCCTCGACCTCGCCCACGAGCTCCTGCGCCACGCGCTCGACTCGGGCGGCCACGACAACGTGACCATCGTCCTGATCCCCCTAGGAGGACCGCATGGGTGACGAGCCCACCTTCACGCTGCACATAGACCAGAACAAGTACCTGCCTCTCGGCGGACGCGA
>NZ_QCYJ01000020.1 GCF_003123685.1 Nocardia aurea | reverse complement strand
TGCCTGGCGTTGTTGACCGTGGAGACGGCCAATATGGGGATGGTGGCCTACGAGATGAACCAGACCGTGCAACGCGTCGGCGCACACCTCTCGGTGGACGCGCGCCCGACCCTGGACGAGGCCGGCGCGCGACAGCCGTGAGCGCGCAGGGTCAGTGCGCGATACCGCCGGCTCGAACAGATCGTCGGCTACGTCGAGTCCGCGTTGGACTGGGCCTCGGACACCCCGCCGCCCACCCTGCGCCGCGCGGCGCGCCGGTTACGCGCCAACCTCTACGAACCCGAACACGTCACGCTCTGCTGGGGCGACGCTCGCATGTCGAATATCCTCTACGACAACGAATTCCGGGTCAACGGTGTCCTCGACTGGGAGATCGCCCACATCGGTGACCACGAGGCCGACCTCGCCTGGATGCTGTTCCTGGACCGGGCGTGTTCGGAACATCAGGTCGTCGAACGACTCGCTGGCACGCCGACGAGGGCGGATACCATCGCCCGCTACGAGGAACGCGCCGGGATGAAGGTCCGCAATCTGCGCTACAACGAGATCCTCGCGGCCGTCCTGCCCGGCATTCCGCTGCTGCGCATGGCTCATCGGCTGCGACTTGCGGCGGAGATCGATGTGACCGCTTTCTGCGCCGCGCGGATCGAGGAACTGCTGCTCGACGCCTAGAACTCGGCGACTCGTTTCGGACCGCGCCCCGCCGCCGGGTGGCCCGGTGGGCAGCCCGGCGGTCGGTGCGCGATGAGCGGGTCCGGTCGTCGGCGTGCGGTCCGCTCGACGCCGAAATCGATAGGGAGCGCGGAAATGGGCGCTGGAGGCGGTGCGGATGTCCTGGTCCGCCGTGGCCGGGTCGGCGGGTTCGCGCGCGGGGTTCTGGACAAAAGTCCAGTGCAGTCGGGGTGTGCTCGCCGCCGGCGCAGCCTCCGTCGCCGAAGAAGTGTGGATTTCCCTGGGGGAGAGGCCTTCGCGGCTACGGACCGAGCGGTTCGTGACCTGCGGTCGGTGAACAGGTTCCTGCAACAGCGGCCGCAGCGGGATGACCGGCGCGATCGCCGCCGATCGCACCCGCCAGCAAATTCCTCGCAGGCGATCGATGGGTCCGCGTCCGTCGGACATATCAAGTATCGGCGCAGGTCCGAGCGTGTTTTGGGGGACGGCCCCCGCGGGTGCGAACGCACTCCGGCGCGGGGCGGAAAAGGTGTCACGGATGACGTGAAACTGTGCGCGAGAGGGGACTTGAACCCCTACGTCCGTGGACACCAGAACCTAAATCTGGCGCGTCTGCCAATTTCGCCACTCGCGCTTGATGGTACGACCGTCCAAACTCTACCGGCCTTGACCGCGATCGCGAAGCTCATGTGGCGAGTGTCGTACTCGCCGGTAACCCGACCTGGGATTATAACGGTTTCGCAACGGTCAACATGAGGAGCGCTCATGTTTCGTACGCGTTGGTAACTGAAACGACCTGCGGGTTCAAATATGAGGAGGGGTCATGTTTCTAATAATTCTGGCACTTTTGTACCTGAATACCGAGGGGTACGGGTGGGGGCCGGCGAGAAACGTGAGGATTTCCTCATGATTCTGTGGAATCCTCGCCCATAACAGGCCTAGAGGTTGCGGAGTAGTGCGAACCGGAGGGAGCGACGCACCGGACAGGGGTGTGTTGCCAGGAGAAGGAAGTCGAAGCGTCTTGACGATCAACGAGAGCACCGAGACCGGGACCGGACCGAGCGCGAAGGCGACCCCCCAGCGGGATGGGGTGCGGGCGCCGCTGTTGGATCGTCTGCTGGACGGAGCGCCCTACGCGCTCGCGTTCGGAGGACAGGGCGCCCAATGGCTCGGCGAATTGGAAGAGATCGGGCGTGACAGCGCGCTGGAGCCGGAGCTGACCGACCTGGTCAACGAGGCCGCCGCGATGCTGGAGCCCGTCGCGCGACAACTGCTGGTCGTGCGCCCCGTCGGGTTCGACCCGATCGCGTGGATGCTCGAGGAAGAGCTCGTCGACGCCGATCAGGGTGAGACCTCGGGCGCGCCGTCGGAGGCCGTGCTGCGCAGTGCCGCGGTCTCGATGCCCGGTGTGCTGCTGGCGCAGCTCGCCGCGCTGCGCGCGCTGCGATTGCAGGGACTCGATCCGACCGAACACGCCCCGGTGGCCGTCGTCGGTCATTCCCAGGGACGGCTGGCCGCGGCGGCGGTGGAAACCGGCGGCGCTCGCGACGCGGAACTGCTCGCCATCGCGCAGTTGGTCGGCGCGGCGGGCAGCCTGGTCGCGCGGCGGCGCGGACTGATGCCGGTGGGCGAACGCTCCTCGATGGTCGCGGTGTCCAATGTCGACCCCGAACGGCTGCGCGAGGTGCTCGCCGAGGTATCGGCCGGTGTCGATCCGAACGCCGCGGCGGTGATCTCGATCCGCAACGGACGCAGGCGCGTCGTGCTGTCGGGCACCCCGGCCCAGCTGGACCGGGTTCGTCAGCGCTGCACCGAGATCCACGACGAACAGACCAAGGCGCGTGAGGCCAAGCAGTTCGGCGGCGCGGTGTTCGCCCCCGTCTTCGAGGACCTGCTGGTCGACGTCGCCTTCCACCACCCGGCACTGGCCGAGACGGTGGACGTGGTGACCGGCTGGGCCGGACAGTGCGGGATCGACCAGGAGCTGGCCGCGAGGCTGGCCGGGGAAATCCTCGTCGATCCGGTCGACTGGGTCGGCACCGTGGACGAGGTCGTCGCCGCGGGCGCGGAATGGATCCTGGATCTCGGCCCGGGTGATCTGCTGAGCCGGGTCACCGGCAGTTCGCTGAAGGGGACCGGTGTCGGCATCGTCGCCGCGGCCACCCGCGCGGGCCAGCGCAGCCTGCTGACCCCGGGCGCCGCTCCCGAGGTCGCCCCCGCCTGGTCGACGTACGCGCCGCGCCCGGTGCGCCTGCCGAACGGCCGGATCGTCGTCGAGACCTCCTTCACCAAGCTCACGGGTCGTTCGCCGATCCTGCTCGCGGGCATGACCCCGACCACCGTCGACGCGAAGATCGTCGCTGCCGCGGCGAACGCCGGGCACTGGGCGGAACTCGCGGGTGGCGGCCAGGTGACCGAGCAGATCTTCGCCGACCGCGTGGCCGAACTGAAGACGCTGCTGCATCCCGGACGCGCGGTGCAGTTCAACTCGCTGTTCCTCGATCCCTACCTGTGGAAGCTCCAGCTCGGCGGTAAGCGCCTGGTGCAGAAGGCGCGCAGTGCGGGCGCGCCGTTCGACGGCGTCATCGTCACCGCGGGTATCCCGGAACTGGAAGAGGCCGTCGCGCTGATCCAGGAACTCACCGAGGTCGGCATCTCGCACGTCGCGTTCAAGCCGGGCACGGTCGCGCAGATCCGCGCGGTGCTCCGCATCGCGGACGAGGTCCCCGACTACCCGGTGATCATGCATATCGAGGGCGGTAAGGCCGGCGGTCACCATTCCTGGGAAGACCTCGACGACCTGCTGCTCGAGACCTACGCCGAACTGCGCAAACGCGCCAACGTGGTCATCTGTGTCGGTGGCGGCATCGGCACGCCGGAACGCGCGACCGAATACCTGACCGGCGCCTGGTCGGCCACCCACGGCTACCCGGCGATGCCGCTGGACGGCGTGCTGGTCGGCACCGCGGCCATGGCGACCCTCGAAGCCACGACGGCCCCCGAGGTCAAGCAACTGCTCGTCGACACCCCCGGCACGCCGGATTGGGTCGGCGCGGGCACCGCGAACGGCGGAATGGCCTCGGGCCGTAGCCAATTGGGTGCCGACATCCACGAGATCGACAACGCCGCCTCGCGCACCGGCCGCCTGCTCGACGAGGTCGCCGGCGATGCCGACGCGGTCGCCGAACGCCGCGAGGAGATCATCGCGGCGCTCGACGCCACCGCCAAGCCGTATTTCGGCGACGTGGCGACCATGACCTACCTGGAATGGCTCGAGCGCTACGTCGAACTGGCCGTCGGCCTGGACCGCCGCAAGGATTTCGACTGCGGCAGCGATATCGGCGACGCCATCATCGACGCCACCCGCTCGGTGTGGCTCGACATCACCTGGCGCGACCGGTTCGCGGAGATGATCCGGCGCACCGAATCCCGGCTCAACCCGGCCGATCGCGGTGAGATCCCCACGCTGTTCGCCGCCGACGACGCCTTCGAGCGTCCGGTCGACGCGATCTGCGCGCTGAGGGAGCGGTACCCGTCGGCCGAGCGGACCCTGCTGCATCCGGCGGACGTGCCGTTCTTCGTCACCCTGTGCAAGATCCCGGGCAAGCCGGTCAACTTCGTGCCCGTCGTCGACGGCGACGTGCGTCGCTGGTGGCGTTCGGATTCGCTGTGGCAGGCCCACGACCCGCGCTACTCGGCCGATCAGGTGTGCGTCATCCCCGGCACCGTCGCGGTCGCGGGCATCACCCGCGTCGACGAGCCGGTCGGCGAACTGCTCGACCGCTTCGAACAGGACACCGCGTACTCGCTGGTGCGTTCCGGTGTGGTCCCCGGCCAGGTCGACGCGCGTCGCGCCGCCGGGGTGACCAGCGGCCCGGTCGACGTGGTGCTGGCCGCACCCGATGTCGAATGGTCGGGACGCACCACCATCAACCCGGTCCACCGCCTCGGCGCTCCGGCCGAGTGGACCGTCGACAGCAACGGCGCGGTGCACCCGCGCACCGGTGCGACGCTGGTGGAGACCACCGGTGCGGACGCCGAGAACTCCTACGTCGAATTGAGTGTTCCGCTGCTCGGCCGCGATGCCGTGCGGATCAGGATCACCGTCCCCGCCTCGCTCTACAACGGCGGCGCGCCCGTCATCACCGAGGCCGACGCCGAAACCGCCATGTCCGCGCTGCTCGCCGTCGCGGCGGGGCAGGCGCTGCCCGAGGTCAAGAGCGGCGTCGCCCACCTCAATGTCGCCTGGACCCCGGATCTGATCGCCGACCACGCCGGTGTCACCGGTTCGGGTCTGCCGTCCTCGCTGAGCACGCTCGGCCGGACCGTGCCCGATGTGCTGGTCGGCGCGTGCTGGCCCGCCGTCTTCGCGGTGCTCGGCGCCACCCGCACCGCCGACGGCGCGAGTGTCATCGAGGGCATGCTCGACCTGGTCCACCTCGATCACCAGATCGAACTCGACGGCGAACTGCCCTCCGAGACCAGCGTTCTCGTGGTGCGCGCGACGGCGGGCGAGACCGTCGACACCGATATGGGTCGTGTCGTCGAGGTGACGGTGAAGATCACCGGCATGCTGGACAAGCCCGAGACCGGGCTCTCCATGCCGACCGTCGCCACGCTGACCGAACGTTTCGCCATTCGCGGCCGCAACGGCGCGGGTGAGCTCTCCGATCCGCCGCGCGCGGCGGGCACCGTCTCCGACTCCGCGACCGACACCCCGCGTCGCAGGCGTCGTGACGTCACCATGGTCGCCCCGCGCGCCATGCACGCCTTCGCCGCGGTCTCGGGTGACCACAACCCGATCCACACCAGTGATTCCGCCGCCAAGCTGGCCGGACTCGGCAGCCCGATCGTGCACGGCATGTGGCTCTCGGCCGCCGCCCAGCACGCGGTGTCGGCGGTCGATCCGGAGAGCTCGATTCCCGCGCGCACCGTCACGGCCTGGACCACCCGGTTCCTCGGCATGGTCCGCCCGGGCGCGCAGATCGACGTGCGCGTCGAACGCGTCGCGGTGGACGCGGGCAGCGAGATCGTCGAGGTCTCCTGCCGCACCGGCGGCGACCTGGTGATGACCGCGACCGGTCGCACCGCCGCCCCGAAGACCGTCTACGCCTTCCCGGGCCAGGGCATCCAGCGCAAGGGAATGGGTCTGGACGCCCGCACCCGGTCGAAGGCCGCCAAGGAGGTCTGGGAGCGCGCCGACAAGCACACCCGCGAGGCGCTCGGCTTCTCGATCCTCGCCGTGGTCCGCGACAACCCGACCTACCTCAAGGCGCGCGGCGTCGAACACCGTCATCCCGACGGCGTGCTGCACCTGACCCAGTTCACCCAGGTCGCGATGGCGACCCTCGGTGTCGCCCAGGTCGCCGAACTGCGTGAGGCCGGAGCCTTCGTCGAAGGCGCCATGCTGGCCGGACATTCGGTCGGCGAGTACAACGCCCTCGCGGCGGTGGCGGGCGTGCTGCCGCTCGAAGCCGTCCTCGAGGTGGTCTTCCAGCGTGGTTCGGCCATGCACGAGCTGGTGCCGCGCGACTCCAAGGGCCGCAGCGACTACCGGATGGCCGCTATCCGGCCGTCGCAGATCGGACTGCCCGACGACGAGGTCATCGACTTCATCACCGGTGTCGGCGCGCGGGTCGGCGAATTCCTCGAGGTCGTGAACCTCAACCTGCGCGGTTCGCAGTACGCGATCGCGGGCACGGTCGCCGGTCTCGAGGCTCTCGAGACCGAGATCGACCGTCGCCGTGCCGAATTCGGTGGCAAGCGGGCCTTCATCCTGGTGCCCGGCATCGACGTGCCGTTCCACTCGACCGTGCTGCGCAAGGGCGTTCCGGAGTTCCGGCACAAGCTCGAGCAGCTGCTTCCGGCGGATCTGCACCCGGAGGTCCTGCTCGGCCGCTACATCCCGAACCTGGTGCCGAGGCCGTTCTCGCTGGAGCGCGCCTTCGTCCAGGAGATCGCGGATCTGGTGCCGTCGGAACCGCTGGCCGCCGTGCTCGCCGACTTCGACAGCTGGGCGCAGCGCCCGACCGAACTGTGCCGCGTGGTGCTGATCGAACTGCTCGCGTGGCAGTTCGCCAGCCCGGTGCGCTGGATCGAGACCCAGGACCTGCTGTTCACCGATACCGCGCACGGCGGACTCGGGGTCGAGCGGTTCGTCGAGATCGGTCTCGGCGCGACGCCGACCGTGGCGAACCTCGCGAGCCAGACCCTGAAGCTCCCGAGCTTCGGCACCGCCACCGTCGAGGTGCTCAACATCGAGCGCGAGGCGGGCATCGTCTACTCGACCGATACCGATCCGGCCCCGGCCGACGAGCCGGAGGAGGCCGCTGAGACGGTCGCCGCCGCGGCTCCCGCCGCCGCCCCGGTCGCCGCCGCACCCGCGGCTCCGGTCGCGAGTTCCGGCGGACCCCGCCCGGACGACATCGCCTTCACCGCCGCCGACGCCACCCGCGTGCTCATCGCGCTGTGGACCAAGCTGCGGATGGACCAGATCGGTCCGGTGGACACCATCGAGGGGCTGTGCGACGGCGTCTCCTCCCGGCGTAACCAGCTGCTCGTCGACCTCGGCGCGGAGCTGTCGCTCGGTGCCATCGACGGTGCCGCCGACGCCGACATGGGCGCGCTCTCGGCCACCGTGGAACGGCTGGCACGTACCTACAAGCCCTTCGGCTCGGTGCTCTCCGATTCGATCGGCGACCACCTGCGCAAGGTGTTCGGCCCGTCCGGGCGCAGGCCCGCGGCCATCGCCGAACGCGTGAAGAAGGTCTGGGAACTCGGCGACGGCTGGGCCAACCACGTCACCGCCGAGGTCTCCCTCGGCACCCGCGAAGGCGCCAGCGTGCGCGGCGGTGATCTCGGCGGACTCGTCGGCGGCGCGCTGGGTGACGGCGCTTCGGTCGACGCGGCCATCGACGCCGCGGTGCAGTCGGTCGCCGCCAGGCGCGGTGTGGCGGTCTCGCTGCCCGCGACCGGTGGCGGCGGTGGCGGCACCGTCGACGCGGCGGCGCTGGGTGAGTTCACCGAGCAGATCACCGGACGCGACGGCGTGCTCGCCAAGGCGGCCAGGGTGATCCTGAGCGAACTCGGCCTGAACGAACAGCTCTCGGCGGTCGAGGCGGCCGACGAATCGCTGGTCGATCTGGTCTCGGCCGAATTGGGTTCGGACTGGCCGCGACTGGTCGCGCCCGCGTTCGACGCCCGCAAGGCCGTTCTCATCGACGATCGCTGGGCCACCGCCCGCGAGGATCTGGCCAGGCTGTGGCTGGCCACCGATACCGACGACGTGGCGATCGACGGTTTCGTCGGCGCGGGCGAAGCGGTTGCCGCGCAGGCGGGTTGGTGGCGCGAGCGGGCCAAGCACGAGGCCCGTTCCGTGCTGGCGGGCGTCTACGGACGCATCGCGGAGGCGGCCGCGCAGACCGACGAGCCCGGCGTGTGGTCCTCCGATATCGCGGTGATCACCGGCGCGAGCAAGGGTTCCATCGCGGCGGCGGCCACCGGCCGTCTGCTCGGCGGCGGCGCGACCGTGATCGTCACGACCTCGAGCCTGAACGACGAACGTCTCGCCTTCTACCGCACGCTCTACCGCGAGAACGCCCGCCAGGGTGCCGCGCTGTGGGTAGTGCCCGCGAATATGGCCTCCTACCAGGACATCGACGCGTTGATCGACTGGGTCGGCAACGAGCAGGTCGACAACGCGGGCGGCGCGAAGGTCAAGATCAAGGACGCGATGACGCCGTCCCTGCTGCTGCCGTTCGCGGCCCCGCGGGTCGCCGGTGATCTGTCCGACGCGGGCCCCCGCGCCGAAATCGAGATGAAGGTGCTGCTCTGGTCGGTCGAGCGGCTGATCGGCGGACTGTCCGCGATCGGCGCCGACCACGATGTCGACGCGAAACTGCACGTGGTGCTGCCCGGTTCGCCGAACCGCGGCATGTTCGGCGGTGACGGCGCGTACGGCGAGTCCAAGGCCGCGCTGGACGCCCTCGTCGCCCGCTCGCGGGTCGAGAAGTCGTGGTCCTCGCGGGTGACCCTGGTGCACGCGCTGATCGGCTGGGTGCGCGGCACCGGGCTGATGGGCCACAACGATCCCGTGGTCTCGGTGGTGGAGAAGGCCGGTGTGCACACCTGGTCCACCCTCGAGATGGCCGACGAACTGCTCAAGTGGTGCACCTCGCGTGCCCGCCAGGTGACCACCACCGGCCCACAGCAGATCGACCTGACCGGCGGCCTCGCCCGGGTCAAGCTCAACCTTCCCGAACTGGCCAAGCAGGCAGCGGAGGATGCCGCCGCCGAGGCGGAGACGGACGAGACGGGTGCCGTGACCATCGCCGCGCTGCCCGCGCCCCCGACTCTGAGTTCGGCGCTTCCCGTTCCCGAATGGGGCGAGGTGACCGCCGATCTCGCCGATATGGTCGTCATCGTCGGCGCGGGCGAACTCGGCCCGTACGGGTCCTCGCGCACCCGCTTCGAGGTCGAGGTCTCCGACGAGCTGTCCGCCGCGGGCGTGCTGGAGCTGGCCTGGACCACCGGCCTCGTCACCTGGGAGCAGGATCCCAAGCCGGGATGGTACGACGCCGAATCCGGTGATCTCGTGCCGGAATCGGAACTGGCCGAGCGCTATCACGACACCGTGGTCGCCCGCTGCGGCGTGCGCCGCTACGGCGACGACGGCGCCATGGTCGACAACGCCGCGCCGCTGATGACCTCGGTCTTCCTGGATCAGGATCTCTCCTTCACGGTGGGTGGCGAGGCCGAGGCCCGCGCCTTCCACGCCGCCGATCCCGAACACACCGTCATCACCCCGGTCGCCGACTCCGGCGACTGGACCGTGACGCGCAAGGCGGGCACCGAGATCCGGGTGCCGCGCAAGGCGAAGCTCTCGCGCACCGTCGGCGGGCAGATCCCCACCGGCTGGGATCCGACCATCTGGGGAATCTCCGCCGATATGGCGTCCTCGGTGGACCGGGTCGCGCTGTGGAACATCGCCTGCACGGTGGACGCGTTCGTCAGCTCCGGGTTCAGCCCGGCCGAACTGATGAGCTGGGTGCATCCGAGCCTGGTCGCCAACACCCAGGGCACCGGCATGGGCGGCATGTCCTCGATGCGCTCGCTCTACGTCGACAACCTGCTCGGCGAGCCGCGCCCGAACGACATCCTGCAGGAGGCGCTGCCGAACGTGGCGCTCGCGCACGTGGTGCAGTCCTACGTCGGCAGCTACGGCGCGATGGTGCATCCGGTCGCGGCCTGCGCCACGGCGGCGGTATCGGTCGAGGAAGGCGTCGACAAGATCCGGCTCGGCAAGGCCGAGGTCGTGGTCGCGGGCGGTTTCGACGATCTCGGTATCGAGGGCATCGTCGGCTTCGGCGATATGTCGGCCACCGCGGATTCGGCGGCCATGAGCGCCAAGGGCATCAGCGACCGGTACTTCTCCCGCGCCAACGACCGTCGTCGCGGCGGGTTCGTGGAATCGCAGGGTGGCGGCACGGTTCTGCTCGCCCGCGGTGACGTCGCGCTCGAACTCGGCCTGCCGGTGCTCGGTGTGGTGGCCTACGCGCAGTCCTTCGCCGACGGCGTGCACACCTCCATCCCGGCGCCCGGACTCGGCGCGCTCGGTGCGGGCCGTGGCGGACGGGAATCCCGCTTCGCCGCCGACCTGCGCAAACTCGGTGTCGGCGCGGACGATATCGCGGTGATCTCCAAGCACGACACCTCCACCGCGGCCAACGATCCCAACGAGTCCGAACTGCACGAGCGGCTCGCGGCGGCCATCGGACGCACCGAAGGCGCTCCGCTGTTCGTCGTCTCGCAGAAGAGCCTGACCGGACACGCCAAGGGCGGCGCGGCCGCGTTCCAGCTCATCGGCCTGTGCCAGGTGCTGGAACAGGGTGTGGTGCCGCCGAACCGGAGTCTGGACTGCGTGGACGAGAAGATGCGGGAATACCCGCATCTGGTGTGGGCGCGCGAACCGCTGCGCTTCGGCGACAAGTTCGGGCTGAAGGCGGGTCTGGTGACCTCGCTCGGCTTCGGGCATGTCTCCGGACTGCTCGCGGTGGTACATCCGCAGGCGTTCGTCGCGGCGATCGAGCCGGGACGGCGCGAGGAGTACCAGCGCAGGGCCGAACAGCGTCAGCTCGCCGGACGGCAGCGTTTCGCCGAGGCCATGTGCGGCGGCACACCGCTGTACGAGCGTCCCGGGGATCGCCGCCTCGGCGGTGAGGGCACGCCCGCGGCCAAGGTTCGTCAGCTCGAAGCGGATATGTTGCTCTCGGCCGAGGCCCGCCTCGCCGCGGACGGCACGTACCGGGCGAACGGCTTCGGTTGCAACACAGGTCAACCCGCTGTCGACGGTTCGGCCCCCGTCGGGCCCGCCGCGTCGTAGGCTGCGCGTTCGTGACGATCCTCGGTATCGGTTTGGACTTGGTGACTATCTCCGAGTTCTCCGAACAGCTCGAACGTGCCGGAACCACCATGCTCCGGGAGAGTTTCACCGCCGGTGAACGGCGGTACTGCCAGAGCAAGGGCACCGACCCGGCGCGCAGTTACGCCGCGCGCTGGGCGGCCAAGGAGGCGGTGATCAAGGCGTGGGCGTCGTCTCGCTTCGCCCGCAGCCCGCAGATCGGGGACAACCCGTATCCGCTGATCGAAGTGGTCAACGACGCGTGGGGCAGGCCGAGCATCAAGCTGCACGGCCTTGCCGCCGAATTCCTGCCCCGGGTCAGGGTTCATCTGTCGCTGACCCATGACGGCGATACGGCCGCGGCCATGGTGGTGCTGGAGGATCCGGGCGAGTTGGCCGATCTGATCGAAGGGCGTGCGGGGCTCACCTAGCACCCGTGGTGGACAAGACTCAGGGCGGACCGGATCATCCGGTCCGCCCTTTCGTCGTCGTAGGCGTGCGGTGTGTCAGCGTTCGCTGGCGCTGCGGGATTCCTTCTCGGCCACCAGCAGGTACGCCACCATCAGTCGTTTGAGCTCGGAGACGGCTTCGGCATTGCTCTGCTCGTCCTGGACGGAGAAATTCAGCATCGAGTAGACGACGTGCACGAGCACTTCGGCCATCATGGTGCGGCGCGGGCGCGGGGTTCGCGGGGTCAGCGGTCGCAGCATCTGCGAGACGACCTCGGCGAACTCCTTCTCGTGGATCGCGCCGGTGGCCCGGGTGGACGGAGTCGACTGCATCGCCAGCCAGACCTCGCGCCGGGACGGATCCGTCAGCCACAGATTGGCGAGGTGGTCCACGAACTGGTTCATGTGCCGCAGCCAGTCCAACGAGGGGACCTCGCCGTGGAAATCGGCCAGTTCCTGGGAAACCGCCACCAGGTCTTGGCGATTGAGCTCGCAGACGATGACGTATTTGTTCGCGAAGAACTGGTACAGGGTGCCGATCGGGACCTCGGCGCGCGCCGCCACCTCTTCACAGGTGAACGATTCGAATCCGACCTCTACCAGCAATTCTCTGGATGACTGCAGCAAGGCGTCGAACTTGCGTTTGCTTCGTTCCTGCGTCGGGCGGCGCCGCGGCATGAGCTCCTGCGGGTCGTCCTGCAGCTCCAACGCGGGGTCCAGGTGCCGCTTTGCCCTGGCCTCCGTGTGTACATCCACCTACTCAGGCTAGCGGTACCGACGGGTACGCGACACGCGCAGTGGATTCGCGTGTTCGGTTCTGTCACATTTCATGACCCATCCGGAACCGATGTGGTTCCGAACATATAACGAGCGTGCGTGGATTCGAACGCATCGAATGCTCGGGAGATGGCAGAAGACGACAGCGAGAACGAAGACGACAGCCAGAAGAAGCGGACGGCGGGTCCGTGAGTCGCACCGGGAAGGCATATCTGTGGTAGCTCGATCTGTGGTTACACTCGGCGTCTCCACCGAACGCGGCGCCGTGCACGCGGTAGCGCTCGCCGATTCCGACGACCGGCTGCCCGAGCGGGTGCTGGCGCACCGGGTGGAGCGGACATTCGGTGACACCAAGGCGGACGTGGCGGCCGCCGTCGAGGCCGCGATGGACGAGGTCGCCGCCGAGATCGGTCCGGATCAGGAGATCGGTGGCACCGCGGTGGTCTACCGCGATCCCGCCGAGCGCCGTGCCATCGTCACCAGGCTGGCGACCGGTCCCTGGCAGTCCACCTCGCTGGTGTCGACGAAATCGGCGCACCTGAGCGTCGCCGCGATGATGACGTGGCTCAAGGAATTCGATCACCTACTCATCTGCGAGGTGGTTCCGGGACATCAGTCGTTCACCCTGGTCGATCGGGCCCGCAGCCGGGTGCTCGCCGCGACCAGTCAGGCGGGCGGGGCCACCCGCGAATCCCTCGGCGCCGCGGTGACCGCCGCATGGGATCAATTGGAGGCGGCCGGTGTTCGCCCCGACGCGGTCGTGTTGATCGGCTCGGGTGCGGAGGTCGTTCCGGTGCGCGCCGCCCTGGAGCGGTTCGGAGCGCCGGTGCTGCCGTGTACCTTCGCCTCGTCCGCGCCCGCTGTGGGCGCCGCGCTGACCGTCATGGCCGCCGATACCGAAGGTGTCGCCGCGGCCGTGGAGCAGGGCCGCTACGGGCGCGGAACCGCCGCGCTGTTCGCGGCGGCCAGCGTGCTGGTCGGCGGGGTGACCGCCGGCGGGATCTACGCCGTCAACGCGCTGTCGGAGACGGCATCGCCGGTGGCCGCCGATATGAGTGCCGTCGTCGATTCGCACGGGCCGACCACCGGTTCGCTCAACGGCGAGGATTCTCCCGATGCACCGGTGTCGCCGGTGCATCCCGGATCCGACGCGGGCCGCACGCCCGCCGCGGGAACGGCATCGCGGGTGGGCGAACCCAGGGTGTACAACACCACCGACACCGGATCGTCGCGGTCGAAGGTGATGCCCGAATGGCCGGGGACGTACACGCTGCCACTGGATCCGGCGGAATCGGAGCACGAGCCGGACACCGCCGTCGCGCCCACGGCGCCCGGAAGCGGCGTGCCCGAGGCTTCGACCGAATTCGCGGCGCCCAACGATTTCATGCTCTTCCCGGGCGAAGCGCCGCCCCCGGCCGCGTTCACCGTGGAATCCCAGCAGTGGTGGGACAACCACTTCCGCCAGTTGATGACCTGGGCCACCCAGCAATTCACGGCTGCCTGAGCGCGAACGTTGAAAGGTCCGGCCCCCTCGGTGCCGGACCTTTCTCGTGCGCGTGGCGTCAGTCGGTGGTGCGTCGTGTGAACAGCGCTCCGGCGGCGAGGTAGCCCACCAACGCGATCCCCGCGCACCACGCGACCGCGAGCAGCGCGCTGTCACCGATCGGCGTGCCCATCAGCAGTCCGCGCACCGTTTCGATCACCGGTGTCACCGGCTGGTTCTCGGCGAACCGGTGCAGCCAGGTCGGCATGGATTCCGGTGGCACGAACGCGCTGCTCACGTAGGGAATGAAGGTGAACGCGAAGGAGAAGCCGTTGGCCGCCTCCGGATTCTTCGCCAGCAGACCGAGCGCGGCCGCGACCCAGGACAGCGCGAGCACGAACATCGCGATCACGCCGAGCGCGCCCGCCCAGCGCAGCGGATCGGAAGTCGGACGGAAGCCGAGCGCCACCGCGACCACCATCACCAGGCTGGTGGTGATCAGATTGCGGATAAGGCTTTCGGCGACGTGCCCGGTGAGTACCGCCGAACGCGCGATATCCATCGTTCGGAACCGGTCGATGATGCCGTCCTTCACATCGGTGGAAATACTCGCCGCGGTGGTACCCGCGCCGAACCCCGCGCACAGCAGGATGATTCCCGGCACCACGTAGTCGATGTACGGCCCGGGGCCGACATCCATCGCGCCGCCGAAGACGTAGACGAACATCAGCAGGATCAGGACCGGAAGCGCGATGGTCATGATCATGGTGTCGGGACTGCGCAGGGTGTGGCGCAGATTGCGGTCGAGCATGGTGCCCGAATCCTTGGCGGCCCGCAGGGTGCGCTGGGCGGGGGACAGTGTGGTCATAGTGTCGTCTCGTTCGGTGGGCGCGGTCAGGCGACCGGTGCGGGATGGGTGGGGTGACCGGTCAACGCGAAGAAGACATCGTCGAGGTCGGGAAGGTGGACGGTGAGCCGTTCGACGGTGATGTCGAGTTCCTCGAAACGGTCGAGAAGGCGTTTCACGTCGCCGGCGTTGCCGTCGGAGGGCACCTGCAGGGTGAGCTGATCGTGATCGGCGGCGCCCGCTCGCTCCCCGACGGCGCGGATACCGGCATCGAGTTGCCCCACATCGCCGAATCGCAGCTGGATATGCCCACCGGGGGCGCGCTGTTTGAGTTCCTCCGGTGTGCCTTCGGCGACGACCACGCCGTGGTCGAGCACCGCGACACGATCGGCCAGTTGATCTGCTTCCTCGAGGTATTGGGTGGTGAGGAACACGGTGACGCCGTCGGCGGTGAGACGTTGGATGACCTGCCACAGTTCGCGGCGGCTGCGCGGGTCGAGGCCGGTGGTCGGTTCGTCCAGGAAGATCAGGTCGGGTCCGCCCATCAGACTCATCGCCAGATCGAGGCGGCGGCGCATACCGCCGGAATAGGTTTCGGCGCGTCGGTCGGCGGCATCGGTGAGGTCGAATCTGGTCAGCAGTTCGGCGGTGCGTTCGGCGATCCGCGCGCGCTCCAGATGGAGCAGTCTGCCGGTGAGCCTGAGGTTCTCGGCGCCGGTCAGCACGTTGTCGACCGCCGAGTACTGCCCGGTGACGCCGATTCTGCGACGCACGGCGGCGGGTTCGTGGATCACGTCGTGGCCGAGGATGCGCACGTCACCGCTGTCGGGCTTGCTGAGTGTGGACAGGATGCGGATCAGCGTGGTCTTTCCCGCGCCGTTGGGGCCGAGTAGCGCGAACACGGTTCCCGCGGGGACGGAAAGGTCGATTCCCGCCAGCACCGTGTGCTCGCCGAAGGTCTTGGTGAGGGCCCGCGTGGTGAGCGCGGGCCGGGATCGGGATGTCATGAACTCTCCTCGATAACTGTTTATGTAATAAACTCTGTTTATAGAGTAAACAGTTAGAGGGTGCAAGTGGTGGACCGGAACGAGAAGGGTCGGCGGTACGGGCAAGAATGGGGATCGGCGCCGGACCCGTGCGGCGCCGAGAGCCCCGCACGGCGGAGAGGAGCTGGAAGTCGATGGCGACGTCCGAGGAAGCGGCGATCCCGAAAGCCATCGCGCTGTTGTGGGGGCTGGACGTGCCCGGCGGGCGCGGGCCCAAGCGCGGCCTGACCCTCGATCAGATCCTCGACGCGGCGATCGAGGTGGCCGACGCCGAGGGCTATCAGGCGCTGTCGATGAACCGGGTCGCCACGCAACTCGGCTTCACGGCGATGTCGCTGTACCGCTACGTGGACAGCAAGCAGACGCTGGTGGACCTGCTACTGGACCGGGTGGTCGGCACACCGCCGACGATCGCCTCCGACACGCCGTGGCGCGAGGCGCTGTGGCAATGGGCGATGGCGGAATACGCCGCGATCGAGCGGCATCCGTGGTGGCTCGACATCCCGCTCATCGGCCCGCCCATGGGACCGAACAACATGCAGTGGCTCGAGACCGGTCTGCGCGCGCTGGCGACCACCGAGATACCGGTCCCGGTCCGGATGCAGCTGGTGATGAATCTGTCGTTCTTCGTGATGGGCCGGATGCGCCTGGCACGCGGCCTGACGGTCGATACCGGCGGCGAGGACGACTACGCCGAGGTAATGCAGCGGCTGATCGATCCGCGGCGTTACCCCAACGTGGTCGCGGCACTGTCCTCGGACAGTCTCGACGACGACATCGACTGGAACAGAGCCGATTTCGAATTCGGTCTGGCCCGCCTGCTCGACGGGTACGAGAGTTTCGTCCGAGGGCTCTAGCGCGGGATCAGACCGACAGGTCGCGGCGCAGTTTGGCGACGTGGCCGGTGGCGCGCACGTTGTACTGGGCGACCTCGATCTTGCCCTGCTCGTCGACCAGGAAGGTGGACCGGATGACCCCGGTGACCTTCTTGCCGTACATGGTCTTCTCGCCGAACGCGCCCCACGCGGTGAGCACGCTCTTGTCCGGATCCGACAGCAACGGGAAGGTGAGCTGTTCGGCGTCGCGGAACTTGGCCAGTTTGGCGGGCTTGTCGGGGGAGATTCCGACGACGTCGATGCCCGCGCCGTCGAGGTCGGCGAGACTGTCGCGGAAATCGCAGGCCTGTTTGGTGCAGCCGGGCGTGCTCGCGGCGGGATAGAAGTACACGATCACCTTGCGGCCGCGGTAGTCGGCGAGCGAGACCTCTTTGCCGTCGGCGTCGGCCAGCGTGAACGCGGGGGCGGTATCGCCCGCGGAGAGTCGTTGGTTGTCGGTCACGCCCTGCACGGTAACCGAACATACCGACACCGGGCGTGCGGATACACTCGTCCGCGAGCCCTGGTGACTCGCGGACGGCCTGCACTTCGCGCCTGGTCCGCGCCCGGTGGCGCCGAATTCGACAGGAGGACATTGACGTGGCTAGGGATACCGACCGGATCGAGCGCGATATCGAGGAGGCCCGCACCCGGCTCGCGAGCACCCTCGACGAACTCGCGGTGCGCGCCGACCCGCAGCGGATCGCGGGCGACACCAAACACATGGTGCTGGCGAAGCTGAACGAGCCGAAGGTGAAGTACAGCCTGATCGGCGCGGGTGCCGTCGCCGTCGGCCTGGTGCTGCTCAAGATCTTCCGCTGACCCGAGACGGTCGATCGGGTCGGTCGACCCGAGGCATACGAAAAAACACCCGGTGTGGCCAGGAGGGCCACACCGGGTGTTGTGTCTTCTGCGGTGGTCAGACCGTCGGGCAGGCGAATCCGTCACCATCGGGATCCAGGTGCGGTCCGTAGCCCGGTTCCCCGCGGAACAGGGGGGCGCGACCGGCGGCCTTGGCGTCCTCGCAGTTGTTGAAGGCGCCTCCGGTGGAACCGGTCTGCGACAGACCGGCCGAACCGGTTGCGGCCGAGCCGGTATCGATGGCGGACGAACCCGTCCCTGCCGAACCGGTGGGTGCGGCGATGGCGGCCGGGGCCGCCAGGAGGGTCAGGCCCGCGGCGGCGGCGCTGACGGTGAGCCGGCGAACGTTCATGTATTCCTCAGTGTCTGGTGCGGTGGATGTTGCGCCGAGGGGGCGACGCCGCATCCACCTTCGTGACGCTCAGGTCAGTTGTCAACCGCGCGGGCTATGAATTAGGGCATTAGGGGATACCGCGAAACCCCCGCTATTCGCCGATCACGGTACCGCGAACATGCTCCGCTGGAATGTTGCCCATACGCCCCGCCTGGTAGTCCTCCATGGCCTGGATGATCTCGGCCTTGGTATTCATCACGAACGGCCCGTACTGGATGACCGGCTCGCGAATGGGTTGTCCGCCGAGCAGCAGGACTTCGAGATCGCCGGTCACATTGTGTTGCTCGAAATCAGCTGTGACGGTGATTCCGGACCCGGGCCCGAACACGGTGAGCTGGCCTTCGGTGACGGGATGGCGCTGTGAACCCACCGTTCCGCTACCGGATAAAACGTATGCCATTGCTGTAAAGTGTTGCGGCCATGGCATTTCCAGCTGTCCGCCGGGACTGATCGACGCGTGCGCGTAGGCGATGGGCGTGTAAGTCGAACCGGGGCCGCTGAATCCGCCGATCTCACCCGCGATGACGCGTACCAGCGCGCCCCCGTCGTGTGAACTGACCAGGGTCAGTTTCGAAGCGTCCAGATCCTGGTAGCGCGGCGGCGCCATCTTGAGCGCGCGGGGCAGATTCACCCAGAGCTGGATGCCGTGGAACCAGCCGCCGGTCGTGACCAGTTCCTCCGGCGGCACCTCGTCGTGCAGGATGCCCGACCCGGCGGTCATCCACTGGGTGTCACCCTCGCTGATGGTGCCGCCACCGCCGTGCGAGTCGTGGTGGACCATGGCGCCGTCGAGCATGTAGGTGACGGTCTCGAAGCCGCGATGCGGATGCCACGGCGCGCCCTTGGCCTGGTGCGGCTCGTAGGCCACCGGACCCATCTGATCGAGCAGGATGAACGGATCCGCCGAACGCAGATCCAGACTCGGGAACGGCCTGCGCACCTCGAATCCCGCACCCTCCAACTGCTTGTGCGCGGTGACGATCTTGTCGACCGGACGTTCCTGCGCGGTCCGGTCCGGCCTGGGCAGGCGGGGCAGGATCATGATGTCGTCGACGGTGATGGCGGGCATAACGCACCTCCGGAGATTGTCGAGGCGAGGCTCTTGCGGCTGTTGGTGTCCATGTCAACTATCGCAGGGCTAGGATAATTCCCGTGGTGCAGTGGTTGAGCGATGACGAGCAGCGGACCTGGCAGGCCTATGTGCGCCTGCGGCAGCGGATGGACGCGGCCATCGCGGCCGGCCTCGCGCGCGACGGACTGTCCGCCGCCGACTACGAATTGCTGGTCGCGCTCTCGGCCGCACCCGACGACAGCCTGCGTGCCAAGGAATTGGCCGCCGAGGTGTGCTGGGAGAAGAGCAGGTTGTCGAAACACCTGGCGCGCATGGCATCTCGCGGACTCGTCGACCGCACGCCTGCCGCCGACGATGCCAGGGGCATCCTGGTCCGGCTCACACCGCAGGGGCGCGCCGCCATCGAACAGGCGGCGCCGAATCATGTCGAACTGGTGCGGTCGCTGTTCATCGAACCGATGAGCGCCGACGAAGCCGCGGCGATCCGCTCGCTCGCCGACCGGGTGGTCCCGGTGGCCGAGCGATCGGCGCCGCTGGATGTGCCCTGCCCCTGACTAACCCGTCGACCAGGGCTTGACCGGCGGTTTCACCCACAGGATCTTCTCCTCGGCGTGTGCCCGGCCCCCGGCTGGGTGACCGGGGTTACGCACCGACCACGCCTGTTTCTCGTCCAGCAGTCGGGCGACGACCGTCCAGGTCTCGTCGGTACTCGGCGGATTGGTGTCGGCCGCCCGCGCCACTTTGCGCCGGACGGTCGCGGGCAGGTCGAGGAGTTCGGCGCCGCTGATGTCGCGGTCCCAGAGATAGGCGGCCAATCGGCGCGCCTTCTCGGCGCGGCGGCTGACCGACGCGTCGGTATGCGCGTAATCGGCCACGTCGAGCATCGTACGCCGGTAGCCCCCGGCCCTCGATCTCTCGATCGGAGGGCCGGGGGCTACCCGAGAACGCGTGTGACTCAGTACGCCGAGTCGACGTTGTCCATCGAGCCGTAGCGGTGCGCGGCGTAGTTGCAGGCGGCCACGATGTTGGAGACCGGGTTCCAGACGTCGAACGGGGTGCCCTCGACGTGGTAGGTGGCGAAGGTGGGGTCGATCACCTGGAGCAGGCCCTTGGACGGGATGCCCATGGCGGCGTTGGAATCCCACAGGTTGATCGCCTGGGGGTCGCCGGTGGACTCGCGCATGATGTTGCGGTGGATGCCCTCGTAGGTGCCGGGGATTCCGTTGGCGGCCATGATGTCGAGGGCCTGGCGGATCCAGCCGTCGAGATTGTTCTCGTAGACCGGCGGCGCGGGGGCGGGCATCGGCGCGGGCGCCGGTTCCGCGGCGGGGGCGGGAACGGGCATAGGGGCCGGGGCCACCGCGGCGGCGTCCTGGGCGATGACCTGTCCGGCCGGAGCGGGCGCGGCGGCGGCAGCGGCGGCGGGCTGCTCGTCCGCGACGATGGCAATGCGAGTGGCGACGTTGTCATCGGCCACCGAGACCGCAGACGAGGCCGCGACGGCCACGATGCCTGCCGCGGCGACGGCGAAGGTGAAGCCTTCGCGAAGCGTGGTGCGGCGGATGCGAGAGAAGCGTCTATCAACAGGCATTACGAGGTATTCCTTCTTCGGGGACAGGACCGATTCGGATGCCACGAGGCAGTGCGAATCCAGGGCGAGCGCCGTACCGATCGCTCACCGTTCGAGCTGGTGTGCTGTTATGGGATTTGGTTGTGGGGACGATCCGTCCCCGGGCTGGGCGCCGATCTCGTCTCGGCATCGGTGCGCTCTGCGCAGTCCCGGCCCGCGCTGATGCGCATGGCTTCACTCTGGAAGGTGAAGCGCGAGGCTGAAGTTCGTGAGCCGTGGATCGGACTCTGCGTTCGTTTCCGAATGCTGATAACGAAATCTCGGTCGAACCGAACTTCAGGTCGTTTGTGACCTGATTGCAGAATGGTCACGAGACATGAACGTAAGGTGAACGAAAAGTGAACCAGAGGTGCTGGCGATCTTGGAAAGCCCAGGTTGACGCCGAAACCATGCCTCTACGCTGGGGGTTTGCCCCTAAACATCATGTGCTGTAGGTCACAGAACTTTTTGTCGAGTAAGCCAGGAATTTGCCCGTTTCGAGCTCGCTCCGTGTCTCAATCGTGATCGGCGAGGTGTGAAGGTCACGGTGCGGTGACGTGAGAACCGGCCCTGGGTTTGCCGCCGAGCGGTCGGTGACGCCATCGTGATCCGCGCGATACTTTCGCTCGCGGGGATCCGGGGGAGTCGTGCCCTACGCGGGCGGAACGAACCCGGACGTGCCGGTCGGTTCGTGGGGGAGATCACAGATTCGGAACGCTGGCCGCGCTCGCGTGAGGGATCGGGGGGAGTCGCCGTAAGCTACAGATCCCGCTGTCGTTCGATCGCCCCGCGGTTCTCTTCATCAGCGAAATCGCTGGTAGAGGGAAGAATTAATTGTGCGCCATCAGGGACTCGAACCCCGAACCCGCTGATTAAGAGTCAGCTGCTCTGCCAATTGAGCTAATGGCGCCTGCCCCGTGTTCCGGTGCGGGACAAACATTAACAGGCGGAGGTGGCAGAAGTGAAATCGCCAGTTGAGCGGGGGGATGTCGTGTCGCCGGGCGGTGTTAACACCGAGGGCCCCGCGACATATCAATCCGGTGGACCCGGTCGCGGCGCGGCGATCTTCACATTGGAAGGGTCCCGTCGGGCTGGCACAATAGCTGGACGTGGTCTCGACCGATCCCGCCGGCGCGGTGAGTTGAGCGCAGCAATCGGTTTGGATCCGAAGCCATCGGCGTGCTCTACAGGGGCGCCGGGACTTGAAACGGGGTTGGAAATGAGCATTGGTCGAGGTCGACATCGTTGGTCGATGCGGAAGCTAGCTGGACCGGTTGCCGTCCTCGCGGTGCTCGCGCTGGGGGCTTCGGCGTGCGCGTCGTCGTCGGGCAGCACCGGTGGCGTGGTCGCGATCGATCGCAATCCGATCACCGAGTTGATCAAGCCGAAGCTGATGTCTCCGGTCAAGGACGGCGATGTCGGTGTCTCGCCGGGCGTCCCGATGACCTTCAAGGTCGATGACGGTCAGTTCACCGACGTGAAGTTGCTGAACGCGCAGAACGATCCGGTGAGCGGCAGGCTCGCCGCCGACGGTCGCAGCTGGGAGACGACCGAGGTACTCGGCTACGGCAAGTCCTACACGTTGACCGCCAACGCGATCGGTCTCGGCGGCGGCAACACGACCGCGCTGCGCTTCACCACCAGCTCGCCGAACAACCAGACCCATCCCTACCTGCTCCCGGGCGAGGGCGAGATCGTCGGCATCGGCCAGCCGGTCGCGGTGCAGTTCGACGAGAACATCCCGGATCGCAAGGCGGCCCAGGACGCCATCAAGATCACCACCGAGCCGCCCGTCGAGGGCGCGTTCTACTGGGTGAACAACCGCGAGGTGCGGTGGCGGCCCGAGCATTTCTGGGCGCCGGGCACCAAGGTCACCATCGACGTGAACGTCTACGGCAGGGATCTCGGCAACGGACTGTTCGGCCAGGACAATCTGCATTCGTTCTTCACCGTCGGCGACGCGACGGTGTTCACCGCCGACGACAACACCAAGCAGGTGGTCGTGGAACAGAACGGTCAGGTGATCCGCACCATGGACACGTCCATGGGCAAGGACAGCACGCCGACCGACAACGGTGTCTACATCGTGGCCGACAAGCACGAGAAGATCATCATGGACTCCTCGACCTACGGTGTGGCGGTGAATTCGCCGGACGGGTACAAGACGCCGGTGGACTTCGCGACCAGGCTCTCCTACAGCGGCATCTTCTTCCACTCGGCCCCGTGGTCGGTGGGCGCGCAGGGCAATTCCAATACCAGCCACGGCTGCCTCAACCTCAGCCCGACCGACGCGCAGTGGGTGTTCCAGACCGCCAAGCGCGGCGACATCACCATCGTCAAGAACACCCGGGGCGGCACGCTGTCGGGCACCGACGGTCTCGGTGACTGGAATATCCCGTGGGCGGAGTGGAAAGCGGGCAACGCCGACATCCGCTGATCCGCCTCGGACGACACAAAGGCTCCCCGCGCACCGCGGGGAGCCTTTGTCGTTTCGGACCCGGGATGTGACCCGGGGATACTCAGGGGATATTGGGGCCGGCGGTGCCGGGGCAGGTCAGATTGGCGTTGATGGCGCTGCCTATCGCGGCGCACAGCAGCGGCCCGCCGAAGAGGAGGGTTTCCAGTCCGGTGGCCGACCCGGAATTGCCGGATCCGGTGGTGGTGGCCCCACCGGCGGACCCACTGGACGATCCGGTGGTCGCCGTACCCGAACCGGTACCGGCGGTGGAGGAAACGGCCGCCGTGGCGGTGGTGCCGGTGAGCAAGGAGGCCCCGACGAAGGCTGCGATAACCGCGGAACGCATCACGAACTGTTGTCTTTCTGGTCGACCGGTGTCCGATGCCTGCGCCTCGGTGAGGGAAGTCTACGGACCTCGGGGGGATATGTAGCACGATCAGGAGAGTTTGCGTTTCACATCATAGTTTCGCAGGGGCACTACGGTGTTCGCGGACAAATGGTTCGACTCGAGCGGCATGTGTGCGCGGTCGGTCGGCCGGTGACGGCCCGGTCGGGAAACGAGGGAGGGCCCGGTCGGGATTCGCATCTCGACCGGGCCCTCTCGGGGTGAGTGACGGGACTCGAACCCGCGACAGCCAGGATCACAACCTGGTGCTCTACCAACTGAACTACACTCACCATCGCCGATGAATCATCGGCGCGCTCGATACTAGCGTGTCACCCCCGCTAGTCCCTAATCGGCGTCCGGCGAGCCGTTGTGCTGCGGCGATCCAGCGGCGGGCCCACCGCTCAGCTCGGTCGCGACGGCGGCGATCTCGGTGCTGGAGGGGCCGGGAGGCGTCACGAACGCGGTGCGGCGGTAGTACTGGAGTTCGCGGATGGATTCCTGGATGTCGGCCAGCGCGCGGTGGGTCAGCCCTTTCTCCGGCTGGCCGAAGTAGATGCGCGGATACCAGCGCCTGCACAGTTCCTTGATGGAACTCACATCGATCATCCGGTAGTGCAGATGACCGTCGAGGGCGGGCATATCCCTGGCGATGAAGCCGCGATCGGTGGAGATCGAATTACCGGCCAGCGGAACGGTTCCCGAGGTCGGCGCGAACTGCTTGATGTAGTCGAGCACCTGCTGTTCGGCCTCGGCGAGGGTGACGGTGGAACGCCGCACCTCCTCGGTGAGCCCGGATCGCGCGTGCATATCGGCGACCACCGCGGGCATGGCGGCCAGCGCCTCGTCGTCGGCGTGGATCACGATATCCACGCCGTCACCGAGAATATTGAGGTCACTGTCGGTCACGAGCGCGGCCACCTCGATCAGCTTGTCGCTGTCGAGGCGAAGCCCCGTCATCTCGCAATCCATCCACACCACTAGTTTGTCGGACACCCGGGCAACCTTACTGTGCCCGATTCGTGCGGCGGTGCAGGTCGGTCCCGCCGTCACCGGGCGGTTATCCCGGCGAACCCGAGCTGCGGCGATAGGCTTTCCCTCGAGTTCGCCAGCAGAGTTCGACAGATGTTTCGGTGCGACAGCAAACCCGCCGCGGCGGGTCGGATCCGGACGGAGAACGTGCGATGGACGTATCGCGGAACGACCCACCCGGCGAGGCCGCCGCGAGCGTACCGAGCCCGCGGGAGAAGGCCGCGGCGGCGCGCAAGGCGGCCGAGGAAGCCGCGCGGGTGGCGGCGCAGGCGCAGGCCGCCGCCGAGGCCGCCGAACGTGAACTGATCGAACAGGAAGCCGCGGTCGCCTCGGGGGCCGATGCCGGATTCGGGGCGTCGGGGGCCGCTGCGCGGGCCGAGAGTGCCGCCGAAGCCGCGACGGCGGCGGATCGGCGACAGGTGTCGGCCGAGGCCGCCGCCGAAGCTGCCGATCTGTCGGTGGCCGGGGAGATCGCCGCGGGTTACGCGTTCGACGGCGCCGCGCTCGAACTCGGCACCGTCGTGGTCGACGGGCAGGTGGATCCCGCTGCGGCGGTGCGCGTCCCGCTGCGCACGCTGAACAGGCACGGACTCGTCGCGGGCGCGACCGGCACCGGCAAGACCAAGACACTCCAGGGCATCGCCGAACAGCTCTCGCGCGCGGGTGTTCCCGTCGTGCTCGCCGATATCAAAGGTGATCTGTCCGGGCTGGCGCAGCCGGGTGAAGCGGGCGAGCAGGTCACCGCGCGCGCCGCCGAGACCGGCCCGCGGGATTGGACACCGAGCGGATTCCCGGTCGAGTTCGTCTCGCTCGGCACCGGCGGCATCGGGGTCCCGATCCGCGCCACGGTGACCGCGTTCGGGCCGGTGCTGCTCGGTAAAGTGCTCGGGCTCAACGACACCCAGGAATCCACGCTCGGACTGATCTTCCACTGGGCGGACAAACAGGGACTCGCCCTGCTTGACCTGAAGGATCTGCGTGCCGTCATCACACATCTCACCAGCCCCGAGGGCAAGGCCGATCTGAAGGGCATCGGCGGGGTGTCGGCGGCGACGGCGGGGGTGATCCTGCGCGCGCTGGTGAATCTGGAGGCCGAGGGCGGTGAGACCTTCTTCGGCGAGCCGGAACTCGATCCGGCCGACCTGCTGCGCACCGAGAACGGCCAGGGCGTCATCACCCTGTTCGAACTCGGAGCCCAGGCGGCGCGGCCGGTGATGTTCTCCACCTTCCTGATGTGGGTGCTCGCCGATCTGTTCCAGACGCTGCCCGAGGTCGGCGATGTCGACGCGCCGAAACTGGTCTTCATCTTCGACGAAGCGCATCTGCTGTTCGCCGACGCCTCCAAGGCGTTTCTGGACCAGGTCGAACAGACGGTCAAACTCATCAGGTCCAAGGGCGTCGGCGTCTTCTTCTGCACCCAGTTGCCCACCGATATCCCGAATCCCGTTCTCTCCCAATTGGGCGCGCGCGTCCAGCACGCCCTGCGCGCCTTCACCCCGGATGATCAGAAGGCCCTGTCGAAAACCGTGCGCACCTACCCGAGAACCGGCGCCTACGATCTGGAGAAGGCGCTGACCTCGCTCGGCACCGGTGAGGCGATCGTGACGGTGCTGTCCGAACGCGGCGCGCCGACCCCGGTGGCGTGGACCAGGATCCGGCCACCGCGATCGCTGATGGACACCATCGGCGAGGACGCGATCAGGTCGAGGGCATTGTCCAGCGCGCTGTCGGCGAAATACGGGGCGACGGTGGACCGAGAGTCGGCCTACGAAATCCTCACGGCGAAAATAGAAGCCGCCGCCGCGAACGATCCGCAGGCTCCGCCACCGCCCGGCCGTCCGGCGGCGGGTGCGGATCAGGATTCGGCCGCCGAGCGCATCATGAGAAATCCCGCGGTGAAGAGTTTCCTGCGTTCGGCCGCGAATGCGGCGGGCCGCGAGATCAGTCGCAGCCTGTTCGGCACCCGCAAGCGCTGACACCGCCGCGGTGGAACCGGGCACCCGAGCCGCGCGCGCGAACCGGGGATAGATTTCACGGTGTTCGGACCATGCGACGAAGGGAGTCATGGTGCCTACCGCGAATTTCGGGACGAAGGACGAACCCGGTTTCGAGTTGGAACAGAGTGCGGACCTGATCGTGGTCAGGACGCACAGCGGACCGGGCATACCGCACCGGTCGGGTTCGGTGCGTACACCGCTGAGTGCGGAACTCGACGACGCGCGCCTGGTCGCGCGCTATCCGGAGGCCGGTGTCGAGGTGTATCGGCTGCCCGCGGACTCTCCGTCGGTCGCGGAACGCAAACGGGTGCTCGACGCGGCCCCGGAGGTGCGCTTCGCCGGACATGTCCTCGTCGATCCCGGCACCGGGGAACCGGTGCTGTACACCGAGAACATCTTCGTCAAGTTCGTCGACGACGCGGATCCGAGGGAATGCCGCGCCGTACTGGACGAGGCGGGGCTGCGGATCCGAGAGCAGGTGGGCTACGCGGCGAACGCGTTCTTCGCGGCCGCGCCCGAGGGGACGGGGCAGCGCGTATTCGATATCGCGAACGCCCTGCTCGCCCGCGCGGACGTGCTGTACTGCCATCCCGAACTCATCCGGCACAGTTCGCGCAAGGCGATCTTTCCCCAGCAGTGGCATCTCCAGACTGCCGTGATCGGCGGGAAATCGGTCGACGCGCACGCGAATGTGGCGGCGGCCCACGCGGTCACGCGCGGTGCGGGGGTGACGATCGCCGTCGTGGACGACGGGGTCGACATCGATCATCCCGAATTCACCGGTGCGGGCAAGGTGGTCGCGCCACGCGATGTCACCACCGGCACCGACGATCCGCGCCCGAAGGACAGCTTCGGCACCGGTCCGGACGCGGGGGACAACCACGGCACCGCCTGTGCCGGGGTCGCTTGCGCGAACGGCACGGTCGGGGCCTCGGGTGTCGCGCCGGAGGCGAAACTCATGCCGATCCGCCTCGCCTCGGGGCTGGGGTCACAGGCGGAGGCGAAGGCGTTCCAGTGGGCGGCCGACAACGGGGCCGATGTCATCTCGTGCAGTTGGGGTCCCGCCGACGGCGCGTGGTTCCAGCCGAACGACCCGGTGCACGGCCGGGTCGTCGCCCTGCCCGCCAGCACGCGGTTGGCGATGGAACACGCTCTCACCACGGGCCGGGACGGGCGCGGTTGCGTCATCCTGTTCGCGGCGGGCAACGGCAACGAATCCGTCGACAACGACGGCTACGCGAGTTTCCCGAAGGTGATCGCCGTCGCGGCCTGCAACGACACCGGAAAGCGCAGCGTATACAGCGATTTCGGCAAAGCCGTGTGGTGCGCGTTCCCCAGCAGTGATTTCGGTCACCGCCCGTTCGGCCACCCCGAACCGCTGACCACGGGCATCTGGACCGTCGATCGGCACGGCCGCGACGGGTACAACTCCGGTCGCGTCGCCGACGGAGACGCGACGGGTGATTTCACGAACAGTTTCGGTGGAACGTCCAGCGCCTGCCCCGGCGCGGCGGGCGTGGTGGCGCTGATGCTGTCGGTGCGGCCGAATCTCACCTCGGACCGGGTGAAGGATCTCCTGCGCGAATCCTGCGACAAGATCGATCCGCAGGGCGGGGCCTACGGGGCGGACGGGCGCAGTGACAAATACGGGTTCGGCAGGCTCGACGCGCTCGCGGCGGTGCGGGTGGCTCAGAACGCGGTCCAGGTGGCCCCGGTCGTCTGATCCGAGGGTGAGGTGGATGTCCGACCGTCGGCGATCCGTACCGAGCCGATACGCCGGACCGGCCGTCGACCGAGCGGATCGCCGGCGTCGACCGAGGCGCGGCTCGGCGACAGTCCGGTCTCGCGGATGCTCGAGCGCGACGGATCGCGCACCGGTCAATCGCCGATGTCGCGGCGCGACAGGTCGTCGATGGTTTCGCGGCGCAGCAGCTCACGGCATCGTCCGCCGCCGACCGCGATGATCGGCGGCCTGCCGACGCTGTTGTAGGTGGACGCGAGGCTGTGGTGGTAGGCGCCGGTGCACGGGACGGCGAGCACTTCACCCGGGCGCAGGTCGACGGGCAGGCGTACGTCGGCGGCGATGATGTCACCCGCCTCGCAGAATCTGCCCGCGACGGTCGCGGTCATCTGGGCGCACTCCGGATGCCGATTCGCCACGACGACGCTGTATCGCGCGCCGTACAGGGCCACGCGCGCGTTGTCGCCCATACCGCCGTCGACGGTGACGTAGGTGCGGCCGCCCTCGACATGTTTGACCGAGAGCACGCGGTACAGGGTCACACCGGCGCGGGCGATGATCGCGCGGCCCGGTTCCAGCGCGATCCTCGGGCGCGGAAACCGATGACGGGCGCACGCGGCGTCGAGAGCGTCCTCGATGACGTCGGCGAGTTCGGCGAGATTCATCTCGGCGTCGCCGCCGCGGTAGGCGACCGCGTGTCCCCCGCCCAGATCGAGTTCGGTCAGGATGACGTCGTGCTCGCGCCGCACCATCGCCATCTCGGCGATCATCCGCCGCACCGCCTCGCCGTAGTGGTCGGGATCGTGGATCTGCGAGCCGAGGTGGCAGTGGAAGCCGACGAGATCCAGTTCGGGCCTGCGCAGCACCCGCTCGACCGCCTCGGCGGCGGCGTCGCTGCCGATCGGGAACCCGAACTTCTGATCCGTGACACCGGTTCTCACCGCCGGGTGCCCGTGCACGTCGATTCCGGGCGACAGGCGGATCAGGACCTGCTGTGTGCGGCCGAGCAGTGCCGAGAGCATGGTGATCTCGGTGAGCGAGTCGATGACGATCCGCCCGACGCCCGCCCGTACCGCGGCCTCGAGTTCGTCGAAGGACTTCCCGTTGCCGTGCAAGACGATCCGTCCCGGCTCGATGCCGGCGGCGAGCGCGACGGCCAATTCGCCCGCCGAGCACACGTCGACCGAAAGTCCCTCCTGCCCGACCCATTTCGCGACGGCGCGGATCATCATGGCCTTGCCCGCGTAGCTGATCTCGGCGTCGGGAAACGCCCCGCGGTAGGCGCGGCAGCGTTGTCTGACCTCGTCTTCGTCGATGACATAGGTCGGTGTCGCGTACTGGTCGGCGATATCGGCCAGCGCGACCCCGCCCACGGTGACGCGGCCCGCGTCGTCGTAGTGCGTCTCACGCGGCCACACCGCCGGGTCGAGGCGCGAGGGCATTCCCGACCGCAGCGACGGGAAGATTTCGAGCAGCGTCACGGTGTCTCCTGAGGGCGTCCCCGCTGTTCTTTACGCGGGGTCGATGTCAGGCATACGCCGGACGCGCAGTCCGCGGTCGGACGTTTGCACATCCCTGACCGGCGGCGAACCGTTCTTGACGGGTTCTTGACCGGGGCGCGGTCAGTTGCCCAGTCGTTTGTAGAGCGCACCCGCGATCGGCGCGGACAGCGCGCGCGGCGCGAACTGTCCCGCGACGCTCATGCCCTTGCCGAGCAGTCCCGGGACGACGCGCATCTTGTTGCGCGCCAGGGCGTCCAGCGACAGTTTCGCGGTGTATTCGGCCGAGACCCAGATGAATTCGGGCACCTTGTTGTCGGAGACGAACGCCTCGGTCTGCTCGGGATTGTCGGTGCGCACCGGGCCCGGGGCGAGCAAGGTGACGTTGACGCCGCTGCCGCGCAGCTCACCGCGCAGCGATTCGGAGAAACTGTTGGCGAAGGCCTTGCTCGCCGCGTAGGTCGTGTTGTTCGGGATCGGCATGTTCCCGGCCGCCGAGCCGGTGATGAGGATGCCACCGCCACCGCGTTCGATCATGCCGGGCAGGACGGCGAGGGTGAGATCGTGCACCGCGACCGCGTTGAGTTCCATCACCGAACGCTCGAACGCCGGATCGAGGTCGGCGACCGCGCCGAAGGTCGCCACACCCGCGTTGTTGCACAGCACGGCGATATCGCGCGCCGCGAGCTCCTCGGCGAGCGGCCCGCGCTGGGCCCGGTCCGAGAGGTCGACCGCGCGCACCTCGGCGGTGATTCCGTGTGCCGAGGTGAGCCGCTGCGCCAGTTTGTCGAGCAGTTCACCTCGCCGTGCGACGAGGATCAGCGAATATCCGCGCGCCGCGAGTTCGGTGGCGAGGGCGGTGCCGATACCGGACGACGCGCCGGTGACGACCGCGCGGTTCTCGGAAGAGGGGGAAGGCAGGCTCACGCTGCGAGCCTAGGCGATGGGGGCGCGGGCACGTTCGCAGGTAACGGGACGCCCGCGTGATCCCGCCACGCAGGAACCCACCGGGAGCGCGGCCTGATCAGCGTGGACCGGAATCCCCTGGTCCAGGCTGGGGTGGACGTCAAATGCGTGCCGCCAACCTGGTGCCCTGGTCGATTGCTCGCTTGGCGTCGAGTTCGGCCGCCAGTTCCGCGCCGCCGATCAGATGGATGGCGACACCGGCCGCGCGCAGCGGCTCCTCGAGGTCGCGTACCGATTCCTGGCCCGCGCAGACGATCACATTGTCGACCGGGATCAGTTGCGGGCGTGCGCGTTTCTCGCCGAAACTGATGTGCAGGCCGCTGTCGTCGATACGTTCGTAGTTGACGTCGCCGACGTGCTCGACGCCCTTGGCCTTCAGCGCGGCCCGGTGCACCCAGCCCGACGTCTTACCGAGATCCTTGCCGAACGGTGTCGACTTGCGTTGCAGCAGCACCACTTCGCGCGCGGCGGGAGCGGGTTTGGGGGTGGTGAGCTGGCCGCGGACCTGTTCGTCGTCGGAGGTGACGCCCCATTCCTCTTTCCACTCGTCGAGTTTGAGTGTCGGATGTCCTTCGACGGTGAGGAATTCGCTCACGTCGTACCCGATGCCGCCCGCGCCGATGACCGCGACCCGTTTGCCGACCGGACGGCCGTCGCGCACCAGTTCGGCGTAGGACAGCACCATCGGGTGATCGATGCCGGGGATATCCGGGATACGCGGTCGCACACCGGTGGCGAGCACGATGTCGTCGTAGCCGCCCGCGAGGAGTTCCTCGGCGCTCACCCGTTTCCCGAGGTGGACGTGCACGCCGGTGATCTCCAGCATCCGCTGGTAGTACCGGATCGACTCGGAGAATTCTTCCTTGCCGGGGATGCGGCGGGCGATATCGAATTGGCCGCCGATCTTGTCGTCGGCTTCGAAGAGATCGACCCGGTGACCCCGTTCGGCGAGGTTGACCGCCGCCGAGAGTCCGGCCGGTCCCGCGCCGACGACGGCGACGCGTTTGGTGCGCCGGGTCGGCAGCAGGACGAGTTCGGTTTCGTGTCCGGCGCGCGGATTGAGCAGGCAGGAGACGGTCTTGCGGCTGAACGCGTGATCCAGGCAGGCCTGGTTGCAGGCGATACAGGTGTTGATCTCGTCGACGCGGTCGCCCGCCGCCTTGTTCGCCCATTCCGGGTCGGTGAGCAACGGCCGGGCCAGGGAGACGAGTTGGGCGTCACCCCTGGTCAGGATCTCCTCGGCGACTTCGGGCATATTGATGCGGTTGGAGGCGCAGACCGGGATGTTCACCCGCTGGGCGATCTTGGCCGTGAATTCCACGAAGGCCGCGCGCGGCACCGAGGTCACGATGGTCGGCACCCTGGCCTCGTGCCAGCCGATATCGGTGTTGAGGATATTCGCGCCCGCGGCTTCGAGTTCCTGGGCGAGGGCGACGATCTCGTCGAAGGTCTGGCCGTCCTCCACCAATTCCGCCATGGACAGCCGGAACACGATGATGAATTCCGGGCCGACCGCCGCCCGGGTCCTGCGCACGATCTCCACGGCGAGCCGACGCCGATTCTCCGGCGACCCGCCCCATTTGTCGTTGCGTTTGTTGGTGCGCGGGGCGAGGAACTGGTTGATGAAATAGCCTTCACCGCCCATGATCTCGCAGCCGTCGTAGCCGGCGAATTTCGCCAGCGCGGCGCAGCGCGCGTAATCGTCGATGGTCCGTTCGACGCCTCTGCCCGAGAGCGCGCGTGGCCGCAGCGGATTGATCGGCGCTTTGATCGAGGACGCCGACACGCTTCCTGGCATATACGAGTAGCGGCCCGCGTGCAGGATCTGGATGGCGATCTTGCCGCCCGCGTCGTGCACCGCCCGGGTGATCCTGCGATGCCGGTAGGCCTCGTTCCTGCTGGTCAGCTTCGCGGCGAAGGGCAGCAACCAGCCGGTGCGATTGGGCGCGTAGCCACCGGTGATGATGAGTCCGACACCGCCTTTCGCGCGTTCGGCGAAATAGGCCGCCAATTTGGCGGTATCCCAGGCGCGGTCCTCCAGGCCGGTATGCATCGACCCCATCACCACGCGATTGCGCAGCGTGGTGAAACCGAGGTCGAGCGGTTCGAACAGGTGGGGGAAGGAGGTCATCTCACTCTTTCTCCGTCACTCCGGGTGCGGGGCTGACGCAACCGGTCGTAGGGCTTGCAGGACTTCGTCGCACCATTCGACGAATCCGGATTCCACGCGAATCCCACCGCGCAGGACCAGGTATTGGTGCAGGGTGGTGCCGGTGAGCTGTTCCGGCGCGGGAAAGTCGTTCTTCTCGATGCGCAGATACACCTCGAGTCGCTGGGCGTGCTGGTCGCGGTGCCGGTTGACCTCGGTGCACAACGCGGCGATATCGCCGTGGGCGGCGGCGCGGATCTTCACGCCGAGTTCGCTGCGCGGCAGATCGGTATCGGTGGGTTCGGCGATCCAGCGCGACAATTCGGCGCGGCCCTCCTCGTTCACCGAATACACCTTCTTGTCGGGCTTGCCCTCCTGGGCCACCGTCACACCGTCGAGCCAGCCGGATTCCTCCATGCGCTTGAGGACGCGATAGATCTGCTGGTGGGTGGCGTTCCAGAAGAAGCCGATCGATTTGTCGAAGCGCCGCGCCAACTCGTAGCCCGAGCCGGCGCGCTCGGTCAGGGATACCAGCAACGCGTGCTCGAGGGCCATGCCGGACAGGATAGCCGTAACACTCGGTACTATGCAATTAGGTGCATAGCGCGCCATGGTCCTCGGTTGTTGCCCCCGTACGTGGCCCCGATCCCCGTTAGGCTGCGCGACATGACCGAGGTGAACGCCGAGGCGACCATTGGGCAGGCCGCCGGGCGCGGGCAGATCGTGGCGTGGGGGCTGTGGGATTGGGGATCGTCCGCGTTCCAGGCGGTCATCCTGACCTTCGTCTTCTCGGTCTATCTCACCGACACGGTGGGCGACGATCTGCCCGGCGGGATCAGCGCCAGCTCGTGGCTCGGCTGGGCCATCGCCATCGCGGGCGTGATCGTCGCGCTCACCGCGCCGATCAGCGGCCAGTACTTCGACGCCGCCGCCCGCCGCAAACGCGCGCTCGCCGTGCTGACCGCGCTGACGATCCTGTCGATGACCGGGCTGTTCTTCGTGCACGACGACTACAACGACCTGTGGCTCGGCCTGGTCCTGCTCGCCTTCGGCTCCACGATGTTCGAACTGGCCGGTGTGCCCTACAACGCCATGCTGCGCCAGGTCTCCACCCCGGCCACCGTCGGGCGGGTCTCCGGATTCGGCTGGGCCATGGGCTATTTCGGCGGCATCTTCCTGCTGCTGATCTGTTACTTCGGATTCATCTCCGGCGACGGCGACAACCGGGGACTGCTCGGGATGCCCACCGACGACGGATTGAACATCCGCCTCGTCGCGATTCTCGCGGCGGTCTGGTTCGCCGTGTTCGCCCTGCCCGTGCTGCTCTCGGTCCCCGAGATACCGCATACGACAGCCGATCCCGGTGCGGACAAGGCCGGATTGTTCGGCTCCTACCGGGTGTTGTGGCGGGATCTGCGCGAACTGTGGTCCGTGGACCGGCGCACGGTCGGCTTCCTGCTGGCCAGCGCGGTATTCCGGGACGGCCTGGCTGGTGTCTTCACCTTCGGCGCGGTACTGGCCGTGCGGGTGTACGGCATCGCGGACGCCGATGTGCTGCTGTTCGGTGTCGCCGCCAATGTGGTCGCCGCGATCGGCGCGCTGATCGCGGGCCGTTTCGATGATCGGGTCGGGCCCAAGGTGGTGATCGTGGTCTCGCTGGCGTCGATGCTGGTCTGGGGGACCGTTCTGCTCGTCGTCTCCGGCCCGGTGCTGTTCTGGGTCTTCGGCCTGCTGCTCACCGTGTCGGTGGGCCCCGCGCAGGCTTCGGCGCGGTCCTTCCTGGTCAGGATCGCGCCGCCCGGGCGCGAGGGTCAGTTGTTCGGCCTCTACACCACGACCGGGCGCGCCGCGTCTTTCCTCGCCCCCGCTCTGTTCGGCCTTTTCGTCTGGCTCTTCGACGCCGAACGGGCGGGCATCATCGGGCTGCTGCTCGTCCTCGCGGTCGGGCTGATCGCTCTGCTGCCCGTGCGTGGACCGGATCGTGCCGTCGAGACGGTGTACCCGCCCGCCTGACCGCGAGGCCCGACGCCGCTATCGCGGTTTCGGCGGTGACCAGGCTCCCATGCCGAGGGAGATCAGACGGACCTGCTGGACGGTCCGGTCGATGATGTGCTGGGCCTCGCGCGAGGACGCGGAGATATAGGCGGCGATGCCGTCGGTCACCGTGGAGACCAGCAGGTCGGCGGCGATCTCCAGATCGCGCGGACTCCACTCGTCCAGCGCGCGCACGCGCGAGAGATCGGCGACGAGTTCGCGCACGATCAACTGCAATTCCGTCGCGATGGCGCGGCGCAGTACCGCCGACCCGCCGTGGCGTTCCCTGGTCAGGAAGCCGAACAGGTCGCGTTTGGGGCCGACCTGATCGAAGACGAACCGCACCGTCTCGGTCAGGCCCGCGTCGGGATTGCGGCGTACCTCACGCAGCGCCAGCCGCAACGCGGTCACCCCGTCGTCGACCAGGGTCGCGCCGAGATCTTCCAGTGAATCGAAATGACGGTAGAAAGCCGTCGGCACGATACCGGCCGACCGGGCGATCTCGCGCAGGCTGAGCGCGGCGAATCCGCGGTCGGAGGCGAGGGCGAGGGTGCCCTCCAGCAGGGCCTGCCGGGTGCGCTCCTTGCGCTCATTTCTGGTCGCTGCCTGCTCAGTCATCACGGTGAGCATACATCCGTTCACCATACGTCCGTTCCAAGGATGTTGTTCGGGTCACACAACTTGCCGGTTGACACCTGACCCCGTTCATCAGTCACACTAGTTGAGTGTACAGGCGTGCACTGAAATTGTGGGAGCACGCCGCAGCCCCCGAGAGGCACGGAGAATCTGATGGTGGATCTCATCGATCTGGTGCAGACCCTGACCACGCCGCACCCGCTCGACCGCTACCTCGAATTGGTCCGTCCGACCCTGACCGCGCGTCAGATGCGGGCCGAGATCACCCACGTGCGCCGCTCGACGCCCGGATCGGTGACGCTCACCCTGCGCCCGACCCGGCATTGGCGCGGCCACACCGCGGGCCAGTTCGTCCGGATCGGCGTGGTGATCGACGGTGTGCGTCACACCAGGTGCTATTCGCCGGTGAATCCCGAGGGCGGGCGCGGGCGCTACATCCAGTTGACCGTCAAGGCCCACCGGGGCGGGCTGGTGTCGCAGTACCTGCATCACAACGCCGCTGTCGGCATGGTGGTCGACCTGGCACCGGCCGACGGTACGTTCGCGCTGCCCGAATCACGTCCCGACCGGATCCTGCTGATCAGCGGCGGCAGCGGCATCACGCCGGTGCTGTCGATGATGCAAACGCTGGCGGCCAAGGGATATCGGGGCGAACTGGTCTTCCTGCACTACGCGAAGTCGCCGGTTCTCGTCCCGCATCGCGCCGAACTCGACGCGATCGCGCGCTCGCACCGCAACTTCCGCATCGAACTGCGCTATCCGGGCAGGCGCGCCACCGACCCGATCGGTTCGGCGGCCACCGGCGCATGTGTAGAAGTCAGCGGCGGCGGGTATTTCGGCTACGACGAGCTGGTGCGGGTAGCGCCCTGGTTCGCCGACGCGCAGACCTTCGTCTGCGGGCCGAAGCGGCTGATGGACGCGGCGGGCGAGATCTTCGCGGCCGAGCAGGTGTCCGACCGGCTGCACACCGAGGAGTTCACCCTCGCGCTCGCTCCCGTCGACAGCGAGGCGGCGCACGGCACGGTGAACTTCTCCGGCAGCGGGGTCAGCGCCGACAACACCGGTGCCAGTCTGCTCGAACAGGCCGAGGGCGCCGGACTCAGCCCGGAGTTCGGCTGCCGGATGGGTATCTGCTTCTCCTGCACGGCGGTTCGCCGCACCGGTTGCACCCGCAACCTGCGGACCGGTGAAACCGACAGTGATCCGGATCAGCCCATCCAGCTGTGCATCAACGCCCCCGTGGGCGACGTCGAGATCGACATCTGAGAATCAATCGACAGGGGATTCGAATATGACCATTCTGACCGAAACCAAAGACGGACCGCTGGTCCTGAGCCCCGACCAGGTCGAAGAACTGGGCAAGGCGCTCGACGAACTGCGTGAGCGCGTCGTCGCCGACCTCGGCGAACGCGACCGCGAATACATCTACTCGATCATCAAGGCGCAGCGCGGTTTCGAGATCGCGGGCCGCGGCCTGATGTACCTGGGCTTCCTGCCGCCGGTCTGGCTGGCCGCGGTGGCCGCGCTCAGTGTGTCGAAGATCCTGGACAATATGGAGATCGGCCACAACGTCATGCACGGTCAGTACGACTGGATGCGTGAGCCGGACCTGAATTCCCGCGAGTTCGAGTGGGATACGGTCTGCCCGGCCGATCAGTGGAAGCATTCGCACAACTACCTGCACCACACCTTCACCAATATCCACGGCATGGACCGCGACATCGGCTACGGCATCCTGCGGATGGACCAGGCCCAGGAGTGGAACATCGCGCGGCTGGGCAATCCCGTCTACGCGTTCGCGCTGATGATGCTGTTCGAGTGGGGTGTGATGGCCCACGACCTCGAGGTCGAGAACATCGTGCGCGGCAAGCGGTCGTGGGACCAGGTCAAATCACTGCTGAAGGGCCAGTGGCGCAAGGCCGGACGACAGGTCCTCAAGGACTACGTCGTCTTCCCCGCGCTGTCGGGTCCGCTGTTCCTGAGCACGCTGGCGGGCAATGTCACCGCGAACCTGGTGCGCAACGTCTGGGCCTACTCGATCATCTTCTGCGGGCATTTCCCCTCGGGCGTACAGACGTTCACCGAGGACGAGACCGCCGAGGAGACTCGGGGCGAGTGGTACGTCCGGCAGATGCTCGGATCGGCCAATATCACCGGCAGCAGGCTGTTCCACATCATGTCCGGCAATCTGTCGCACCAGATCGAACATCACCTGTTCCCCGATCTGCCCGCCAACCGCTACCCGGAGATCGCGGGTGAGGTGCGCGAGCTGTGCGAGAAGTACGGGTTGCCGTACAACACCGGTTCGTTCGGCAAGCAGATCGGTTCGGTGTGGTCGAAGATCTTCAAGCTCGCACTGCCGCCCGCGCTGTTCGAATCCGGAATCGCCGAATTCCTGCCCGCTGCGCTCAGGATGGACCCCTCACCCGGTGTTATCGTGATGCGTCAGCGGAAGGCGACCGAAGTGGGCGTGTAAATGATCGGGAAATTCGAGAGCAACAAGGATTTGATTCAGGAATTGACGTCTTCCGGAGCCCGTCATGTCGGAAATATCGCCGGCATCATCACGGGCACCGTCGCCGAGGTGACCCGGGAGATCGGCGAGTGGATCACCGACGCGATCGAGATGAACGAGGCCGCCGCGGCCGCGCGCAAGGACGCGGAGGCCGACCGCGAGAGCGGGCTCGACGCGACCGGTGACGCCTCGATCATCGACGACACCGTCGACGAGGCGCCGAGCACGACCCCGTTCGTGGATGCCGAGATCGTGGAAACCGAACTCGTCGATCCGGAACCCGTGCGGCCCGACACCGACGATCGCCGATAGTCCAGCCGAAGGCTGCCGGTCACCAGACCGGCAGCCTTCGACGGTGTTCGGTCACGTCGGTGATCAGATCCTGGTAGCCGTCTGCCAATTCGGCCAATCTGGTCCATTCCAGGTGGGCGATACCGTCCGTCCGCAGCGGACGCGGTGCGTCGATCGACGCCCTCGGGCCGACAGCCTGTTGTGCCACAATCCATTTCGCCGCGAGGCGGTCGATCACCGAGCCCAGTGTCTCGGTATGCAGCGACGCGCCACCGCGGTGGGCGACATTCGTCGCGACCCACCGATCGATCCGCCCGACGAGTTCGGCCCTGCGATGGTCGATATCGTCCACCTGCTGGGCGCACGCGGCGACCCGTCCGCTCGACGCGCCGGGGCGGCGCGCGGTTCGCAGCGCGCGCTGCCTGCTCTCGTGGCATTCCACCAGTTCGCCGGCCGCCTCCAGTACCCGGTGTCCGCGCAGTCGGGGATCGCCCGGCATGCGGAAGGTGCGCAACAGCGCCGATCGGGTCGGCAATTCGCCTGCGACGATGCGGTTCTCGGTGAATTCGGTTGCCATGGCGCAGCCCCTGAGGTGATGATCCGAGCATGGATACGCCAGGGCCGAGGGAGATTTCGGGGAGGGGCGATCCCTCGGCTCCGGCGTAGTCCCGCGCGGGCCGTCTCTCGCACGGTTCACCGCACGGTGAAGCAACCGGGAAATCCGCGACGATGCGATGAGAAAGGCGGCCCGAATATCGGGACTCTTTCAGGAAAGCGCGACGGCCGTCGGCCGCGCAACCATATGCCGTAAGAATCTCGCGTGCGGCGGAAATCGTTATGGTCCGTTACGATTCGGATACGTCGACGGGATTTCCTGAGCTTCGGTAGCGAGTTTCCGGGGGAGCGAATGCCAGCGCATGCGCGGCAATCCCGGCGGCGGGGCGGCTGCGGACCGGTCCGCGATCGGCTAGCCTCGGTATTCGTGCCCGCCTATGTGTCCTCACCCGAGCTGACTTTCGGCTTCCTGTTCGCACTGGAAGACCCGGAGCGAATCGCCGAGGTGGTGCGCATCCTCATCGAACGCAAGACGGTGTCGGTCTTCCGGCTGGCGCGGCTGTCCGACGACGACGGTCCGCCCGAGCGGTACGTGGTGAACTGGGCGACGATTCCGCAGATCGATATCACCACCGCGGCGCCGGACCGCGAACAGCTCGCGGCCAATCGGGTGATGCTGGTCAACGCCTTCCTGAGCGAAAGCGGTGAGGTGAGCCTGTATTCGACGACCGATCAGGCCCCCGACTGACCGGTTGTGCGGCGTACATCCGTGCACTCGGCGGTGATCCATCGCGAGTGACCGGAGTCCTCGGAAATATCGATGACGACGTTTCGATCGTTGGCATGTCGGTATCGGATCGTGGTCGGGACATTTCTCCGATACGGGACAATCCGACTATCGTTCTACGGTTTGCCGCCGCATCGAAGCCCGGAAGGAGCGTCGATCATGGAAATGGAACTCGAGAAGCCGGTCAGTTCCGCGAATCCGGTTCGCGTCAGGGGGGATCTGGATCCCGCGTTGTCGCGATGGATGTGGCTGGTCAAATGGATACTGGCCATTCCGCACTATATTGTGCTGTTCTTCCTGCATATCGGATGGTTCGTCGTGACCGTGATCGCGTTCTTCGCGATCCTGTTCACCGGGAAGTACCCGCGCGGGCTCTTCGATTACTCGATCGGTGTGCTGCGCTGGGGCTGGCGCGTCGGCTTCTATGCCTGGTCGCCGCTCGGCACGGATAGATATCCGCCGTTCACCCTCGCCTCCGACCCGAACTATCCCGCGGATCTCGAGGTCGATTATCCCGAGCGGCTGCATCGTGGATTGGTCCTGGTCAAGTCGTGGTTGCTGGCCATTCCGCACTACCTGGTGACCATGGTCTTCGTCGGCGGATACACGACCGTCTCCGACGACTACACGGTGTCTTGGCCGTCACTGCTCGGAGTGCTCGCGGTGCTCGCGGTGATCGGTCTGCTGTTCACCGGCGTCTATCCGAAGGGGCTTTTCGATTTCTCGACGGGTGTCAACCGATGGCTGCTGCGCGTATCGGTCTACGCCGGTTTGCTGCGCGACGAATATCCGCCGTTCCGGCTCGACCAGGGGCCGCGCGAACCCTGATTCCCGCCCCGGAGTGACAGTGCCGATCCGCCCGCTGACGCCGTCAGCGGGCGGATTCGTATATCCGCCGGACGATATCCTCGATTTCGGGTTCTTCGATGGACAGATCCCGTACCTGGGCCCGGTCCGAGACCGCGGCGAGTAATCGCGCGGCTGTCGTCTTCTCCGCGTCGAAGGCCAATCGTTGTCGCATCCCGTCGCCTTCGCTGGTGAGCAATTCCGCATCGCATGGCAGGTCGAGCAGGTCGGGGGTCGGCTCGGCGAGGTCGACGACGAGTACGCGGCGCGCGCCGACCGTCGCGCCGAGACCGGGTAGCGAACCGTCGTAGACCAGGCTGCCGTGGTCGACCACGAGGACGCGATCGCACAGCCGCTCGATATCGCCCATATCGTGGGTGGTGAGCAGCAGCGTGGTGCCCCGGTCCACCCGCTCCGCGCGCAGGAATTCACGTAGTCGCTGCTTGGACAGCACATCCAGACCGATGGTCGGTTCGTCCAGGATCACCAATTCCGGTGAGTGCAGCAGGGCCGCGGCGACCTCGGCCCGCATCCGCTGCCCGAGCGACAGTTGCCGCACCGGCGTATCGAGCGTTTCGGCCATTTCCAGCTGTTCGACCAGCTCGTAGGTGCGTTTGCGCGTGATGTCCGGGTCGAGCCGGTGGATGGCGGCCAAGATCGAAAAGGATTCGCGCAGTGGCAGATCCCACCACAATTGGGACCGCTGCCCGAACACGACGCCGATACGCGAGGCGAGTCTGCGCCGCTGACGCACCGGTTCCAATCCGCAGGTGCGCACACTGCCCGACGTCGGCACCAGGATTCCGGTCAGCATCTTGATGGTGGTGGATTTGCCCGCGCCGTTGGCTCCGATATAGCCGACGGCGGCGCCGCGTTCGATCCGGAAGGTCATGCCGTCGACGGCGGTGAGGGTGTCGCGGGTACGGCGCCATTTCTTGCCGTTCCGGCGATAGAGGGTGAATTCCCTTGTCAGATTCTCGATATCGATGATCGTGTCCGATAAGTCGCTGGCCGCCACGCTTACCCGCCGCCTCCCTGGTAGTGCCGAGTACCGATTCGCCACAAGCAGAGTGCGAGCAGCCAAACCCATATCGTCGCGACCGGGGTCCACCAGGCCAGCCAGGACGGCAGCAGTGGTGGACCGGGTAGTCCGAGCAGGCAGATGGTCGGCAGATACGCCGTGAACGACACCGGGATGGCGAACCCGAAAAGGATTTTCAGCGGCGGGGGGAAGACCGAGGCGGGTTGCATCGCCGCGAACGAGCCACCGTAGGTGAAGCTGTTCGTCAGTTCGGCGCCGTCGATCAGGAAGAATTGCAGTCCGGCCGCGCAGACGAAGATCCCGCCGAAGATCAGGATCCCGCCGATCAGGGTGATCGCGAGAAGGACGACAGCGGCAGGCCCCCAGTCGATATCGTTGCGCATCAGCCCGAGTGTCAGCACCGCGATCGCGACGGCGGCGCGCGCGAGGCGGCGCAAGGAGATATCGCTGGTGATGAGTTGCAGCAGCAGCGGTTGCGGGCGCAGGTGGAAGGCGTCGAGGGTGCCGAGCCGGATCAGCGTCGGCAGGGAATCGAGGTGGCCGACCATGACCTGTGCCAGCGCGAAGGTGGTGTTGCTCAGGCCGAAAAGCAGCAGCGCAGCATCGAGATCGAGGCCGCCGAGCACTTTCACGGTGTGGAAGATGACCCAGACTTCGGCGAATTCGATCAGCCCGATCAGGAAAGCGCTGAAAACCTCACTGGCGAAGGACAATCTGTAGGACTGCTGGGCGCGCATGCGTGAGCGCAGCACCGCGATGTACGGGGTGAGGAGGGTGCCTGCCGGTGTACTCACCAGCGGAAGTTCAGCCACCCTGCACCTCCAGCCTGCGGCGGCCCGCCGCCAGTAGTATCCGACCCGCGATGCCGATCAGCACCACCCAAACCACCTGCGTGGCAACGACCCCGATCGCCTCCGAGTCGAGGACGCGACCGGAGAGGATATCGATCGGCGCCTGCAGGATCGAGGGGAACGGGGTGGCGTGCGCGAGGGTGCGCAGCCATTCCGGGAACATGTGGACCGGCACGAACAGCCCGGCCAGAAACGTGCCGCAAATCTGGTATAGCACCCGTATGCCACGGGTCTCCACCACCCAGAAACCGATCAGGCCAACAGCGAATAACGACAGGAACGACAGGGCCACCGCGAGTAACACCGAGATCGCGCCGAGCAGATACGGCCATGGCGAATGCGGCATCGCGAGTCCGAAAGTGAGATAGCCGAAGACGACGCTCGGTATGCCCCGGGGGATCAATGTGCATGCGGCCCGTCCGAGATCGGTGGCGAGATAGGACAGTTGAACGTCGACCGGGCGCAGGAAGTCGACCGCGATATCGCCGTTCTTGACCCGGTCCACCAATTCCAGTGGCGGACCCATGAATTGCATCGCGCCGAGCAGGGCTTGTGACAGCCAGACGTAGGCGCCGATCGAGCCTTCGTCGTAACCGCCGAAATCGCCCGCGGCCCGTACGGCCGCCACCATCACCGCAGCACGGACCAGCCCGAACACGCAATTGGTGAACAGGCCGGCGAACATCGCCAACTTGTATTGGGACTGGCGGCGGAATCCGGCGACGGCGAGTTGTTGGTACACCCGCGCCGTTCGCCGGGCGCGCATGGCCACGGCAAGCCATTCCACCCCCTCAGCACCGCCGCGCACAAGGAGTCAACTCTAGTGCGGCGACGCGGACACGCGGAAGGATTCCGCGCGTCTTTTCGAAAACTGCTGCACACCTGACGCGTCAGTGTTAGAAACACAGTCACTTCAGATTGGCGCCCCCGCCGCTCTGACAAGGCACAAACCGCTCGTCACGACAGGAAGGGTCGCCGATGACTGTCGCCGAGATGGCCGTTTTCGAAACACTCGAATCGAATGTTCGCGGTTACTGCAGATCCTGGCCCACCGTTTTCGACACCGCCAGCGGCAGTTGGTTGCGTGACGAACAGGGTCGCGACTACCTGGATTTCTTCGCGGGAGCGGGCTCGCTGAACTACGGGCACAACAACCCGGTCATGAAGCGGGCGCTGATCGACTACATCATGGCCGACGGCATCACGCACGCGCTCGACATGTCGACCGTCGCCAAACGCGCCCTGCTCGAATCGCTGCGCGACCTGGTCCTCGCGCCGCGCGGCCTGGACTACAAGGTCCAATTCCCCGGCCCGACCGGCGCCAACGCCGTCGAGGCCGCGCTCAAACTGGCGCGCAAGATCACCGGGCGGCAGTCGGTCCTCAATTTCACCAACGCCTTCCACGGCATGTCCCTCGGCGCGCTCGCGGTGACGGGCAACGCGGCCAAACGCGCGGGCGCGGGGGTGCCGCTGGTCCACGTGGCGTCGATGCCCTACGACGGCTACCTCGGCGACGAATCCGAATTGCGATGGATGCGCCGTGCCCTGGACGACTCCTCCTCCGGCCTGGACAAACCCGCTGCGGTCATCGTGGAGACGGTGCAGGGCGAGGGCGGGGTGAACGTCGCTCGCGCCGACTGGCTGCGCAGCCTCGCCGAACTGTGCTCGGCGCGCGGAATTCTGCTGATCGTCGACGACGTGCAGATGGGGTGCGGACGTACCGGGCCGTTCTTCTCGTTCGAAGTCGCCGGAATCACCCCGGATATCGTCACACTGTCCAAGTCGATCGGCGGCTACGGGTTGCCGATGGCGCTGGTGCTGTTCCGGCCCGAACTGGACCAGTGGACGCCCGGCGAGCACAACGGAACCTTCCGCGGTAACAACGCGGCCTTCGTCACCGCGCGGGTCGCGCTGGAGCACTACTGGTCCGACGGTGCGCTGGAATCCTCGACCCTCGCCAAGGGGGAACGGGTGCGTGCCGCGCTGGCCGATGTGGCGGGCGCGCACAGCGGTCTTTCCACCAGGGGGCGCGGACTGGTGCACGGTCTCGTCTTCGAGGAGGCGTCGCGGGCCGCGAAGGTGTGCAGGATCGCCTTCGAGCGCGGACTGCTGGTCGAGACCTCGGGGTCGGAGGACGAGGTCATCAAACTGATGCCGCCGCTGACCGTCTCCGACGACGAGATCGACCACGGGCTTACCGTGCTCACCGAGGCGGTCGGATCCATCTGCGCGGGATGACCGCGCTTCGGCTCAGACCCGCGGCGGGGCGATCCCGAGGTCGCGCAGACCGTCGCGGTACCGGGCGACCGCGGCGAGTTTGACGTCCTCGTAGCCGCGGACGGTCTCGGCCAGTGCCGCGGCCCGTACCGCGCGGTCGTAGTTCGCCGGGGTGAGTTCGTCGGCGAGTGCGGTCACCATCGCGGTGTAGTGCGCGAGCAGTTCCCGTTCCACCCGGCGCACGCGCGCGTAGCCGAACGGATCGAAGGGGGTGCCGCGCAACCGCTTCCCCACGGCCAGTGCCCGCAGGGCGAAGTGGCCGCGCGGTCCGATGCCGATCTTGGTGCGCCTGCCCATCGCGCGCAGGATCGGCGGATGCAGGCGATAGGTGAGTTTCGCGCCGTCGGGAACACGTTCGCCGACCTCGGCCCGGAATTCCGGATCGATGAGGCGGCGGGCCACCTCGTATTCGTCCTTGTACGCGCTGAACCGGTACAGACCCGCCGCCACCGCCTCGCTGAATTCGGTGCGCTCGGTGACCGATCGCTGCGCCCGCCAGACATGGTCGACGACACCCAGGTAGCGCCGCGCGAGGTGGACATTCTGGAATCCGATCAGCTCTCCGGCGCGCAACTCGGCCCGACGGCGGGTCTCCCCGGTGGCGGTGAACCCGTCGAGCAGCGGCGCGGGGACGGCGATCTGGGTGCGGCGCGACGGTCGAGCCGCCGTCGCCGCCGCGAATTCCACCGGCCGTTCCACCGCCACGCGGCCCCAGCGGAACGCGGCGATATTCGTGCTCACCGCGACGCCGTTGATGCCGATGGCCTCCTCGATCGCGGTGGCGGGCAACCGAAGTCCACCGAGCTGGTACGCCGCGCCGACGAGCAGGAAATTGGCGGCGGCGGTATCGCCGAACAGCGTCTCGGCGGCGGCGAGCGCGTCGAAGGAACGCAGCGTCAGCGAGACCGCGCCGAGCCGGGCGAGCAGTTCACCGGTGTCGGGGTAGGCGACGCCGGTGTCGTAGATCATGGGCCCGGTCGGCGTGCGACCGGTGGAGGCGACCGACACGGTGGTCGCCGCCGACCCGTAGACCGGATTCCTGGGGTCCGCGGCGGAAAGCAGGTCGAAAGCGAGCACGCAATCGGCCGAACCGGGGGTGAGCCGATTCGCCGGTTCCAGCGGTCCCGCCGCGAATCGCAGATGGGCGACGACCGGTCCCGCCTTCTGACTCAGCCCGGTCTGGTCGAGGGTCGCCACCTCGTATCCGGCGCGCAGGGCCGCGGTCGCGAGCACCTGGTTCACGGTGACGATGCCGGTGCCGCCGATCCCGGCGAGGAAGACGTTCTGGGTGGTGGTGGGTACGTCACGCACCACCTCCGGCAGCGGCGGCGGATCCTGCCGGTCGCGACGCCGCTGTTTCGCGCGCCCGGGTTCGGGCAGTTCCACCGTGACGAACGACGGGCAATCACCGTCCATACAGCTGTAGTCGGTATTGCACGAGGTCTGGTCGATGCGCGTCTTGCGACCGAATTCGGTGTCGACCGGCTGGACCGACAGGCAGTTGCTCTTGACGCCGCAATCACCGCAGCCCTCGCACACCGCCTCGTTGATGACGACCCTGGTCCGCCGGGCGGGCATGGTGCCGCGCTTGCGGCCGCGGCGCGCGTCGGCGGCACAGTGCTGGTCGTAGATCAGCACCGTGACACCCGGGATCTCGCGCAGTGTCCGCTGGACCTCGTCGAGCTGGTCGCGATGTCGCAGCAGCGTTCCCGGCGCCAGATCGCGCGCGCGATACCTGGACGGGTCGTCGGTGCAGACGACGATCCGGCGGACGCCGTCGACGGCGAGCCGGTGCGTCAGCGCGGGGACGGTGAGCGCGCCCTGCGCGTGCTGCGCGCCGGTCATCGCGACGACCTCGTTGTGCAGCAATTTGAAGGTGATGTTCACCCCGGCGGCGACACACGCCTGCACGGCGAGTTGTCCGGAGTGGAAATACGTTCCGTCGCCGAGGTTCTGGAACAGGTGCGAGATACCGGTGAACGGGGCCTGTCCGATCCACTGCGCGCCCTCGCCGCCCATCTGCGTCAGTCCGAGCACCTGGTTGTCGGCGCGGCCCGACATCGTCACCAGGGTGTGACAGCCGATCCCGCCACCGGCCAGCGAGCCGTCCGGGACCACGGTGGACCGGTTGTGCGGGCAGCCGCTACAGAAGTAGGCGGTGCGCTGGGCGGGCAGGACCGACAGGGTGAGCGGCGGCGGCAGTGGACGTTTCATCTCCAGCCGACCGGCCAGCGCCCGGCGCAGCGGCGCGATGATCCGGGCCGCGGTGAGTTCGCCGTCGAGGGGGAACAGCGGCAGGTCGCCGTCGTATTTTCCGATGACGCGCGGCGGTGCCGCGGTGCCGTAGAGGATGTCGCGGATCTGGGACTCGAGGAAGGCGGACTTCTCCTCGACCACGATCAGACAGTTCAATCCGGCCGCGAATTCCCCGACCCGTTCCGGGCCGAGGGGATAGGGCATACCGATACGGAGCAACCGGATGCCCGCGCGGCGCAGTGCCGCGTCGTCGGCGCCGAGATCGAGCAGGGCCTGGCGGACCGCGTCGAAGGTGGTTCCCGCCGCGACGATGCCGACCGTGGCGTCGATCGGATCGACCTCGATGACGTCCAGATCGTTGCGCGCGCCGTAGGCCCGCACCAGTTCCCAGCGCGGGCCGAGCAGATCGGCCTCCGCGGCGACACTGGCCGCGGGGGCCGCCATCGGACGCTGGAGGTAGGTGAACGGGTGTCCGTCGCGAGTGATGTCGGGGACGACGATGTCGATATCGCCCACCGACCCGTCCACGGTCCACGCGCCGTCGGCGACATCGGCCACGATCTTCAGCGCGACGGCACAGCCGCTCGCCCGCGACAGCGCGACCCCGTGCAATCCCATGGTGATCACCTCGCGGGCATTGCGCGGGAACAGCACCGGGATATGCATCGCGGCCAATGAGCGTTCGCTGGCCACCGGCACCGTCGAGGATTTCGCCGCGGGATCGTCACCGACCAGCAGCAGCATGCCGCCGTGCGGGTTCGCGCCGTAGATGTTCGCGTGGCGCAGCGCGTCGGTGGCGCGGTCGAGCCCCGGTCCCTTCCCGTACCAGACGCCGATCACGCCGTCGTGTGTCGCGACATCGCCGGGCAGCACGGCCTGGCTGCCGAAAACCGACGTCGCGGCCAGTTCCTCGTTGAGTCCGGGGGTGAAGGCGATGTCGTGTTCGGCGAGCACCTCGGGCATGCCCGCCAGCAGTGTGTCCACACCGCCGAGCGGGCTGCCCTGATAGCCGGACACGAAGGTCCCGGTGCGACGCCCGGCACGCAGATCGCGCACGTGCTGTTCGACCAACTGCCTGGCGATCGCCTGGACACCGGTGAGGACGGTCGTGCTCGCGCCGACGCGGTAGCGGTCGGCCAGGTCGTCGGTGGTGGGAATCGGTGCGCGATCGGTGAGGTCGGTCATGTGGATCCACCCATTCGCTCGGGCGCCGGTCGGGCGCATCACGTGGTTGATCACTCGTGACGGCCATCTTGCCCACAATGCGCCAGGTGAACAACCTATACCGGAATGACTGAGCAATCTGCACGATTGTGGAGACCCAGTATGTGCATTGCATAGGCAGGATGGGAGGTGTGGGTGACCCCGACCGCATCGGACGAGGTCGTCGCCGAGATATCCAGCTGCCCGGGTCTGCAGGTCCGTCGCCGAGCGCGAGCGGCGGATTCGTCGGGTCGTCGTACCCTGAATTCCATGTCGGAATTCGCCGAACCGGAGATCGCGCGGCTGCTCGCGCTGGTCGACGGCCGCCGGGTCGCGGTGCTGACCGGTGCGGGCGTGTCGACCGACAGCGGAATTCCCGACTATCGCGGGCCGGACTCGCCGCCGCGCACACCGATGACGTATCAGCAGTTCGTCGGTGACCCGGTGTTCCGGCAGCGCTACTGGGCACGCAACCACATCGGCTGGCGGCATATGGATGCCGCGCGACCTAATCAGGGGCATCGAGCACTGGCCCGGCTGGAACGCCGAGGTGTGGTCACCGGTCTGATCACCCAGAACGTCGACCTGCTGCACACCAAGGCCGGGCACCGCACGGTGCTCGACCTGCACGGCAGCTACGCCCGCGTGTGCTGCCTCGGCTGCCGGGCGCTCATCTCCCGTATGTCGCTGGCCGACCGGCTCGATGCCGCGAACCCCGGATTCGGGGAGCGGATGGCGGTCACCGGTGTCGAGGTCGCTCCGGACGCGGACGCGATCGTCGCCGACACCGCCGATTTCCGGATGGTCGACTGCGAACGCTGCGGCGGCATGCTCAAACCCGACATCGTCTATTTCGGCGAGAACGTCCCGCGCGAGCGGGTCGCCGCCGCGTTCGCCCTCGTCGACGCCGCCGACCTGCTGCTCGTCGCGGGTTCCTCGCTCACCGTGATGTCGGGCCTGCGCTTCGCCCGCCACGCCGCCAAGCAGGCCAAACCGGTGGTCATCCTGAATCGCGGGCACACCCGCGCCGACGATCTCGCCACCCTCGTCCTCGACGCGAGTTGTTCGGCCGTACTCACCACCGTGGCAGATCATTTCGACACCCACCGTGTCGATGCCGTGCCTCCGGCGGTGGGGCGTGCGAATCTCGAAGCGAGATCCGCGATCTGATCGTCACGGTCGTGGCGCACACCACAATGCCGGAACTCCGGCCCGGAAGTCGGCGCCGACGACGCTGCGGCGCAGGAGTTCCCGACCCTCGGCAAATCCGTCGCCACCACCCGGACCCGTCGGCCCGCCCCGGACTCCGAGGGCTGGTTCGGTACCGGCGTACCTGTCCGGCATGCGCCGGGCAATCGGCGTCACGCCCTGCGGGTCGGGCGAAACCGAGCGGCCCGAAGGCGCGCGAGCGGGCCGGAACTTGCCCGGACTGCGGGGATCGGGCGCACGGGAGGGGCGTTCACGGGTACGCTCGCTGTGTCGAATCGTGCCGCGACGCCGAGCTATTGACGACACTGCGCTGTTGATGACGCCGAGTCGTCGATACTCGGATATGGGGTTTCGGAATTGCCGGTTTCGGTGAAGGGGGAACAGTGGACGCGCTGAATCTCGACCCGGCGGCGGTGGCCGCCTACACCACTACCGCGGACAGGGTGTCGCAGCAGCTCGCCTCGGCGGCGGCCGTGGCGGCCGAGGCCGTGCGCCCGGAACAACTCGCCGCCGATCTCGGATTGGTCGGCGCCGAATTCGCCGCGCGGTTCACCGAAGCCGTCGCGGAACATTCGCGGGCGTTGTCGACGGCGGGCCAGCTGGTCGCGACCTACGGTCAGGTGCTGCGCGCCTACAGCGCCGATATGCAGGACGTGGACGCCGACATCGCGGGCGGGTTGGCCAGGACCGGAGAGGAATGGGCATGAAGCGGCTACGCAAACGCGGTTCCGACAGCGACGCGAGTTCGCTGAGAACCCTCGATCCCACCGTCGATCCGCCGCTGGTCGCCGTGCTCGTCGAGCCCATCCTGAAACTGCGGGCCTCGCTCGGCACCGGTGTCGGCACCCCGAACCAGGCCATCACCAGCGCGCTGTCCGCGGCGTCGAACACGACCGCCGATACCGAGACGCCGCATCGCGAAGGTCTGCACGCGCTGGAATCCACGTGGACCTCCAACGCCGCGGACGCCGCGATCCCGAATCTGCGGACGACCCAGACCGAACTCGGTGAGATCTCCGATCGCGGACCGGCCTATCTCGCTGTGCTCTCCGACGCGCAGACCACCACCTCGCGCGGGGCGGCGAAGGTCGACGAGATCATCGCCGATTTCCGCAGGGACGCCCGCCGCATCCTCAGCGTCGCCACGGCATCGCCGGATACCGACGCGGTGGTCGAGCGCGGTGCGCAGGCGTTGCGCGATGCCATCGAGACCGTGCAGTCCACCCGTTCGCAGATGGACAGCCTCACCGGGCAACTCGGCAGTACCGGGCCGGTCACGGTGTCGGCGCCCGCGGGTTTCGACGGCAACCAGACCACCTACGACAACCGGTCCCAGACCCAGGGCACGCTGCAATACGTCCCCGGCGGCGCCACCGGCGGCACCACGCAGAACGTCCCCGTGCAGCAGATGGATCCGGTGCTCGCGGCGCAGCTGCAATTGCAGCAGCAGCTGATCTCGGCGGGCGTGCAGTTGGGGACCGCGGGCATCAGCGCGGGCGTGGATATCGGCACCCATCTCATCGACAAGATCGTCGAGGTCGGCACCCACGCGATGGATACCGTCGCGGCTTCGGTGGACAAGGTCATCGACAAGGCGATTCCCGAGCTGATCCATCCGGGCAGCACCACCGGTGACGGCAACGGCACGGGGACCGGGACCGGAACCGGGTCGAAACCCGGTGGTGGCCAATTCGATTTCGGCGGAACGGGTCCGGCGGGCACCCCGAACAATCGCAGCACCCTGGTCCAGCCCGGCCGCGACGATCCCTCCGGCGCCGACGATCCGCGGCCTGCCCCGTTGTCGCAGGCGCCCTTCGGCGCGAACAGTCCGCAGAGCAACGGAGGCGCGACGCCCCGCCTGTCCGTTCCGGAACCCACGCCACAGCACGGGCCGACCGGTGGTGTCGCCATGCCGCCGCAATCCGGCGGCAACGACCAGGAACACAAACCGAAGGACGGCCAGCTCGGTGTGACGGTTCCGGCGGGCGGGCTCGATCTCGAACCCGTGACGGTCCCGGCCGCCGTCATCGGCGATTTCGGCGATGACTTCGTCTGATTCCGGCAGTCCGGGCTCCGGTCCGGACAACCCGTTCGACACCGGCTTGCCCATGCTGCGCCAGCCGGTGAAGAAACAGCCGAAGAAGCGGCGTCGGCCGCCGGTTCGCACCGGTCCGGCGGCCACGGAACCGCTCGCGGAGACGCCCGACTATCCGGTGGAACCGCCGCTGCCCGATCCCGGTCCGCCCTCCGATCACCCGGGGCGCTCGGGGGATTGGGAGCAATGGCTCGAACCCGTCGCGCGGACCCGGCCCGTGCCGGAACCGGTCGTCGAGCCGCCGCCGCGCGCCCGCCGCGAGGACGTCGAACCGCCGCCCGAGGACGATCCGGAGATTCGCGTTCCGTCGATCGTCGATCGAACCGGGGGCAATCCCGGTGTCGCCCTGCGCCGTCCACGCCGCACCGCGCAGGAGCAGAGCGGCGGCAGCCGATGGCTCGGTGCGTTGATCGGTGTCGGCATCGTCGTCGCGCTGGGCGCCGTTGTCCTGATCGCGCTGCACGGTTCGGACAAGAAGCGTCCCGCCGCGGCCGAAACCCCTCGCGCGCAGCCGACCTCGACGGCCGCCGCCAGAACCAGCCCGGCGCCGGGCGAACCCGCTGTCATCGCGACCCCCGGATGCGAACAGCGCCGCGCCCCCGGCATCGTCTCCGGCACCGATCCCGGCGGCACCACCGACGGCCCCTCGGCGATCCTCGCCTTCGAACGCGCCTACTACGTCCAGCGTTCCGGTTTCGCCGCGCGCGCGGTGGTGGCGGAGAATTCCCTCGTCCCCCTCGCCGAACAGATCCAGCGCGGTATCAACCAGGTGCCGATGGGCACGCTGTACTGCGTGGAGATCACCCCCGCGGAGGGGACCGAAGGTCAGACCCGGTGGCGGGTCCGCCTCACCCAGCAGGTTCCCGGCGAAGAGCCGAACACCTTCACGCAGCTGATCACCACCCGCACCTCCGCCAACCGCACGCTGATCACGGCCATCGCGCCGGGCTGAGACGGGTGTGCCGCCGCGATCGGCGATGATGACCCGACCGTCGTCGCACGCGAAGTGAGGAGCCGCCCGGTGTCATCCGCCGATCCGACCGTCCTGCATCCGATCCCGGACCAGCCGCGCGTCATCCTGTTGCGGCCACTGATCACCTCGCCGTTGATCGAGGTGGGGGAGTTCACCTACTACGACGACCCGTTGGGGACGGTCGACGAGCTGGCCGCCGCGGCGCCGGAACGGTCCTGGTCCTGTTGCTCGAGGTGGACCTTGGCGTCGTCGTAATCGGCGCTCAGCAATTCGCCGGGACCGTAGACCAGATGCAGTACGCCCGTGGTGAAGGCCCGGGAGGAGAGCAGCCGCAACGGGATCGGATCACCGTCGTCGAAGAGTTTCGCGCCCTTGCGAACCAGAAGCGGATGCACCAGCAGGTGCAATTCGTCGAGCAGTCGCGCCGCCAGCAGTTGCCGGACGATCGACGGTGATCCGCTCATCGCGATATCCGTCGCGCCGGGTTCGGCTTTGAGCGCGGTGACGGCCTCGACCAAGTCTCCGCGCAGCAGTTCGGAGTTGCGCCAGTCGCTGGTCAATTCCCGGTGCGACACCACGATCTTGCGGGCGTCACCGAGGGCGCGCGCCATTCCGGCGTCCGCGCCACCGGCGGCTTCGCGTTCCGGCCACGCGCCGGCGAAACTCTCGTAGGTCTCGCGACCCAGCAGCAGGGTGTCGGCGGTGGCGAGTTGGGCGGTGACGGCCGCGCCCATCTCGTCGTTGAAGTACGGGAAGTGCCAGTCCTGCGGATTGTCGATGATCCCGTCGAGGGAAATGAACAGGCCCGCGGTGATCTTTCGCATCGATATCTCCTCGTGGTGGTTGGTCAGGCGTGTTCTGGGGCGACCGAATCCCCGTGTGCGGTCGTCCCCGTCAGGAAAGCACCCGCGTGCGGCGCGATGAGCTTCACCTTCGGGTTGTGACTCAGCCCGGCGATTTCCAGGTGGGTGGCATTCGGGAGCACCGCGGTGATCGCGCGGGCGGCGGTGCGCAGCAGGGCGTCGCTCTTCGCGCCCGAGACGACCAGTGTCGGCACGGTGACTGCCGCCCAGTCGGCGGCGTCGAGCGCTTCACCCCGCATGAACGGCTCCATGATCGCCCAGTCGTGCGCGGTCGCGCTCGAGGTGGCGAGCAGATCCTTCCACATCGGCGTGACCCGCATCAGCGCCACGACCCAGCGCGGCATCCCCATGGCCCGGGTCATGAAGTAGCGCACGACCTCGGCGCGACGGCCCTCGGCGATCAGTTCGCGCAAGCGCGCGCCGACCTCGGCCCCCGGCACGAAATTATCGTGGTCGACCACGAACGGCGGCTCGAAGGCGACCACGTGCGTGATACCGGGCACCCGCCCCGACGCCACCGCGCGCAACGCCAGGCCCGCCCCCGACGACCATCCGAACAGCGATGCCGAGCCACCGGCCGCGTCGACGAGTGCGGCGATATCGTCGATCTCGTTGTCGACGTCGTGGACACCCGGCGAGTCGGTACTGTCACCGCGGCCGCGACGGTCGTAGTTGAGGACAGTCAGCCCGTGTTCGTCGGCGAGCGCGCGCGAGATCTCTTCCATCTTCGGGAACTTCCGGAAGCTGAACGCGCCACCGATCATGATGACCGTTCCCGCGTCGCCGCCGGGGTAGCGATCGAACGCGATCTCGATTCCGGCCGGGGTGGTGATCGTCTCCATGCTTGCCGCCTCTCACTGCGTGCCACCGGTATCCGGTGGGTTCGCAGGTGAAGACGGTGCCCGGCCACGATATTCATCGGGCCGGGCGGCACGATGTTCGGTCAGTCCGGAACGGGATCGGTCCGGCGTCGCGCGGCGGCCAGGTCGAGCAGCCACCGCGTGATGGGTTCGACCACCCTCGCCGCGATCGGTCCGAGAATCGCCATGAGCAGCACATACGTGGTCGCCAGCGCGGCGAATTCGGCGGGCAGCGCGCCCGCGGTGACGGCGAGACCAGCGATGACGATGGAGAATTCGCCACGCGCGACCAGCGCCGTGCCCGCGCGAGCACGGCCCAGTGGACTCGCGCCCGTGCGTTTGGCGGCCCACCACCCGGTGCCGATCTTGGTCGCCGTCGTGACGACCGCGAGCAGGATCGCCCAGCCGAGCACCGGCGGAATACTGGCCGGATCGGTACTGAGCCCGAACAGGACGAAGAACATCGCGGCGAACAGGTCGCGCAGCGGTTCGAGGATCTTCGTCGCGTTGTGCGCGGTGGAATCGGAGATCGCGATACCGAGGAGGAACGCGCCGACCGCCGCCGACACCTGCACCGCCGACGCCAGACCCGCGACGAGCAACGCCGCGCCGAGCAGTTTGAGCAGGAAGATCTCGCGGTCGTCGCTGGCGACGACGGCCGAGACGTATTTGCCGTACCGCAGCGCGACCACGAGCACCACGGTCACCGCGACCAGCGCGATTCCGAGCGTGGTGAGTCCCGCGACGAAGCCGACACCGGCGAGCACGGCCGTGAGCGCGGGCAGATACGCGGCCATCGCGAGGTCCTCGAAGACCAGGATGGACAGGATGACCGGGGTTTCCCGGTTGCCCAGCCTGCCGAGATCGTTGAGTACCTTCGCGACGATGCCGGAGGAGGAGATGTAGGTGACTCCGGCGAGGGCGATCGCGCCGGTGAATCCGAGTCCGAGCATCAGGGCCACGATGACGCCCGGCGTGGCGTTCAACGCGATATCGAGCAGGCCGGCCGGCCACGATCTTCGCATCCCCGTGACCAATTCGGCCGCGGTGTATTCCAGGCCGAGGAGTAACAGAAGTAGGACGACGCCGATTTCGCTGGCGATATGGATGAATTCGTCGACTTCGTGCAGTTCGATCAGCCCGCCGGTGCCGAAGACGAGTCCGCCGACCAGATACAACGGGATCGGCGACAACCCGATTTTCGCCGCGACGCGGCCCAGAACGCCCAACCCGAAGAAGACCGCGCCCAACTGGATCAGTGCCAGCGTGGTTCCTTCCAGTACCATCGGCGGCTCAGCCGTCCGCGAGGAGTTCGGCGGCGGCGTCCAGACCCGACGCGGTGCCGACGGCGATCAGCAGATCACCGGCGGTGAACACGAAATCGGGTCCGGGGGAGGGGTGTACCTGACCGGCGCGCATCACCGCGACGATGGAGACGCTGGTCCTGGTCCGCATCTCGGTCTCGCCGAGCGTGCGGCCGTCGTAGGGCGAGCCCTGTAGGACCGGAAGGGTCCTGGTGTTCACGCCTTCGATATCCCGGTGTTCCTCGCGGAGCTGGGCGACCAGCTGGGGTGCGCCGAGCAGATTGGCGAGCACCCTGGCCTCGTTGCCCGACAGCGGGATCTGCACCGTCGTATCCGGATCCGCTTCGGTGGTGAAGATCAGATCCATGGTGCCGTCCTTGTGGTCGACCACCCCGACCCGGCGACGAACGCCCTTCAATGAAAAGTCTTTACGCACACCGATTCCCGGCAGCGGTGTCACTTCAACGTTCACCCCACGCCCTAACGCTTAACTCCACATTACCTTTACTTTACCTTACTTTCTTGACGCGTCGCCGGTGCGGGACCCGTGGCAGCGGGGCCGCGACGACGCCGACGCTCGGTAGGGTGGAGTGTATCGACGCGGATAGGGGACTCGATGCTGGAAGTCGCGAACCTGGTTCGCCGGTTCGGCGAGCAGGTGGCCGTCGATGACGTGTCGTTCGAGGTGCCGGGGGGAGCGCTCACCGGATTCGTCGGAGGCAACGGAGCGGGCAAGACGACCACCATGCGGATGATCATGGGCGTACTCGCCACCCACGGGGGTGAGGTGCGCTGGCAGGGACGGCCGGTGACCGTCGACGATCGTCGCTCGTTCGGCTACATGCCGGAGGAACGCGGTCTGTATCCGAAACAGCCCGTCCGCGACCAACTGGTGTATCTGGCCCGGTTGCGCGGCGTCCGCGCCGACGATGCCGGACGACGGGCCGACGAGCTGCTGCGACGTTTCGACCTCGGCGACCGGGGCGGGGACAAACTCGAATCCCTGTCGCTGGGCAATCAGCAACGCGTGCAGATCGCCGCCGCCGTCATGGCCGAGCCGAGCCTGCTGATCCTGGACGAACCCTTCTCCGGTCTCGATCCCGGCGCCGTCGACGCCATGGCCGAACTGCTGAGAGATTATGCGCGGCTGGGAGTTCCGGTGCTGTTCTCGTCGCATCAGCTCGATCTGGTCGAGCGGCTGTGCGATCAGCTGGTGATTCTCGCCTCCGGTCGGGTGGTCGGGCGGGGTTCGGTAGCGGATCTGCGCGCGCGTGGCACGACGCGGTATCGGCTCGCGCTCGGCGGTGACGCGGGCTGGCTGGCGGATTTCGCCGGGGTGCGGGTACTCGAGGTCGACGGTGCGACCGCGCTGCTCGAACTGACCGGCGCGAGTACCGACGATCTGCTCACCGCGGCGCTCGCCCGCGGTTCGGTGCGCGAACTGGCGGAGGTGCGCCAATCGGTTTCCGATATCTACCGCGAGGTGACAGCGTGAGCGCCCCGCGCGGAGTGTGGCGGATCGTCGCCGCGCGTGAGATCGCGGTGAAACTGCGCGATCGGAATTTCCTGATCTCCACGCTCGTCACGATCGCCGCGATCGTCGCCTCGCTGGTGATCAGCACCCTGGTGACCGGACGTACCGACACGATCGAGGTCGCGGTGGTCGGCGCCGACATCGAGCAGGTGCTGCGCACCGCCGACACGCTCGCCGACCGCGCCGACAAGAACGTCGACTTCGCCGCCCGCCCGGTCGCCGATATCGCCGAGGCAGAACAACAGGTACGCGACGAGGAGGTCGACGTCGGGCTGGTGCCGTCGGATTCGGGCTGGCGGCTCATCGGGAAATCCGCCGAGGACGACAACGCCGCCACCTATCTCGGCGCGGCCGCGCAGCAGATCGCGTTGCAGCGCAATGCCGAGGCCTCCGGCACCTCTCTCGAACAACTCGGCCGCGGCGGCGGAGTGACCTACGAACTGCTGGACGAGAGCGTGGTCGACCCGGCGCTGGCGCGCATCGTGGCGTTCGTCTTCGCCCTGCTGTTCTACATGGCGTCGGTGCTGTTCGGCATGTCGATCGCGCAGAGCGTCATCGAGGAGAAGCAGAATCGCATCGTCGAGATCCTCGCCAGCGCGATTCCGCTGCGGCAGTTGCTCATCGGCAAGGTCGCGGGCAATACCGCGATGGCGTTCGCGCAACTGACGCTGTTCGTCGGCGCGGGACTCGTCGGCCTCGCCGCCACCGGACGCGCCGACCAGGTCGGCCGGATCGGCGGCGCCGCGGGCTGGTTCATCGTCTTCTTCGTCGTCGGATTCCTGGCGCTGGCCGGAATGTGGGCCGTCGCCGGATCACTCGCGACGCGCGGCGAGGACCTCAACTCCACCGCGACACCGCTGTCGATCCTGATCATGATCGTGCTGTTCGCGGGCATATTCCTCACCGGCACCGGCCGAGTGATCGCCTCCTACGTCCCGGTCGTGTCGATCGTCGCCATGCCGAGCAGACTCGCCGACGGCACCGCCGCGTGGTGGGAACCGCTGGTGGCCTTGACCCTGATGGCCGTCACGGCCTACGGCATCGTCGTCGTCGCGGAGAAGATCTACCGCCGTTCACTCATGCAGACCCAGGGCAGGCTGACGATCAGACAGGCACTCGCGATCCAGGATTGACCTTCGGCCGAGTGACACACCGTGCGGTGCAACATTTTCCGGTGCCCGCGCGATGCGATGCTCATGCAGCCGATGGCGAATGTTGGTGAGGTGTCCCTCGACGCGGGATTCGGGTCTTTCACCGTGGTCGATGTGGAGACCAGCGGATTGCGGGCCGCGCAGCACCGCGTCCTCTCGGTCGCGGCGCTGACCCTCGACACCGCGGGACGGGTGACCCGCGAATTCCACACCCTGCTCGATCCCGGATGCGATCCGGGGCCGGTGCACATACACGGGCTCACCCGCGAGGTGTTGCGCGGCGCGCCCGCGTTCGCCGAAGTGCGTGAAGAACTCTCGGAACTGCTCACCGGCCGGGTGATGGTCGCGCACAATGCCCGGTTCGACTACGGATTCCTCGCCAGGGAATTCGACCTCACGGGTGATGTACTGCCGGTGAGTCGCCGGCTGTGCACTCTGGCGCTGGCACGGCGAGTCTGTCTGCCCGTCCCGGACTGCAAACTCGCGACACTCGCGTCCTATTACGGCATCGCGCAGACCCGGGCGCACGACGCCCTCGACGACACCCGCGTGCTGGCGGGTGTGCTGCGCGCACTGGTGGCCGATGCCGCGCGATTGGGTGTCGCGCCACCCATGTTGGCCTGCCCGCCCAAGGAGAACTACCGGGAAACCTGGAACCGCGGGTCATCGCGCACCGGGCCGAAACAGCCCTGCCTCTACACCTATCCGGGTCGGCTGGGTGCCGGTGAACCTCTGGTGCAGGGCATGAAGATCGCGTTCACCGGTGAGACGAGCGTCGACCGCGAGATCCTCGTCGCCGAGGCGGAAGCCGCGGGACTCGACGTCACCGGTGCGGTCAGCAAACTGACGAGCGCGCTCGTCACGAACACGCCACGTTCCGGGACCGGCAAGGCGCGCCGAGCCGTCGAGTACGCGACGCCGGTGCTGACCGAACGACAGTTCCGCACGCTGCTGGAGAAGGTCCGGCCCGGTCGCCGCACGGACGATCCGGCCGCGGCCGCACAGCGCGGCCGGGAGAATCGAGCGGACCCGCCGTTATCGGGACGCCGTTTCCTGGTCCTGGGCGGATCTCATGCGCAGGCGGCGGCGATTCGCGCGCGCATCGGCGAGCTGGGCGGCTCGGCCGCGGTGAATATGTCCGCACGGGTCACCGATGTGCTGACCTTGCCCGGTGCGGAATCCGACCACCGGCTGGCGAAGGCTGTCGAACTCGGTCTGCCTGTGCACGGCCCCGAACTGCTCGCGCTCGCTTCGGCTCCACCCCTGCCGGAATCCTCGCCATCGCGCGGACAGGATGGAGAGCCCTGTGTCGCAACGCCGGTCGAACCGCCGCGACCGTTCGCCGTGTCCGATCCGACTCCGCCGACGGTACTCGGCCCCGGACATGTGATGGATCTTCCGACAGCCGTGCACGGTGACACCTGGACGGTGCGCGCGTCGTGGGTCCAGGGCCGGAACTGGGAGGTGGATGTCGTCGCTTTTCTGCTCGACGGCGACGAAAAGGTTTCGGGCGACGATGATTTCGTCTTCTACAACCAACCCGAGACCGTGGGCATCCGGCTCAACGCTGATGGGCCGAGCGAACAATCCGTCGACGTGTCGCTGGATCGCCTGCCCGACCATTGTGTGCGGGTTGTTTTCGCCGCCGCGCTCGACGGTGCCGGGGTCACCTTCGGCGATATCGGTGCGGTCGAGATCGAGTTCGCCCCCGGTCCCGACGTCGGCACGGTGGCACGGGCGACCCTCGACGCGGCCACCGAGGAACGCACGCTGCTGCTCGCGGAGATCTACGTGCGAGGTGACAACTGGCGACTGCGCGCATTCGGACAGGGCTACACCGACGGCTTGGCGGCGCTGGCCCGCGGGTACGGCGTCGACGTGGCGGGGTGACCGCGGGCGTAGGCCCGCGATAGCGCTCCGGTGCGAGTCGTAACCGGGAATTCGCAGGTCACTGGACGACACTGGGCTGCGTGGTCGATCCGCCTGCCGACGAGGAATCCGTCGTCGTGAGCCCGTCCGCGTCCCGGACGGCGGATCGAGCGCGTCGGATGCCGCCCTGGTTGCCGAAGGCGATGGTGCTGGCCTTCGTACTGCTCGGGGTCTACGAACTCGGTACGTGGGCCGTGCACCGGCTGCTGGGGTTGTTCGTCGTCCTGCTCGTCGCCTTCTTCGTCTCGCTGGCGATGGAACCCGCCGTGGACGCTCTGGCGGCGCGTGGCATGCCGCGCGGTCTCGCGACCGGACTGGTTTTCGTGGTGCTGTTCGCCTGCCTGGTGGGATTCAGCGCCGCGTTGGGCATCCTGCTCGTGGAGACCGTCGACAATGTGGTCGGGGAGACGCCGCGGTTGCTCAACGAATCGGTCGATTGGATCAACAGGACCTTCGATCAGGATTTCACCGTGACCCAATTGCGGGAGCGGCTGCTGAAGGATTCCGATGTCATCAGCGCCTATGCCGAACGCGCGGCGAACAACGCCTGGGGACTGTCCAATACGATTCTCGGGGGACTCGTCCGGTTCCTGATGATCGCGCTGTTCAGCATCTACCTGACCGCCTACGGTCCCCGGATGCGTCGCTCGATCTGTTCGCTGCTGCCGCCACGTCGTCACGACGCGGTGCTGCGCGCATGGGATCTGGCCATCGAGAAGACCGGTGGCTACCTGTACAGCCGCGCGCTGCTCGCCGCGATCTCGGCGATCGCGCACGGGGTCTTCCTGGCGATACTCGGTATTCCCGACGCCGTCGCGCTCGGCATCTGGTTCGGGGTGATCGCCTCGTTCGTCCCCACCGTCGGCACCTATATCGCCGGAATCCTGCCGGTGCTGGTCGCGCTCACCGTATCCCCGATCGACGCGGTGTGGATCTTGATCTTCGTCGTGGTCTACCAGCTGTTCCAGGACTACATCCTGCAACCGCGCCTGACCGCCCGCACGGTGGACGTCAACCCGGCGGTCGCGCTGCTCGCGGTACTCGGCGGCGGCGCGCTGTTGGGCGCGGTCGGCGCGTTGCTCGCGATTCCGGCGACGGCCACCGTGCAGGCGTTCCTCAGTCTCTACATCCGTCGTTACGACGTGCCCGACGATCCGCGCATCGACCACACCGCGCGGGAAGCGCTGTCCGACAAGAGCGCCGACGCGGGCGGAGACGACACACCCGCGCGTTGATCAGCCGGTGGTCGTGATACCCGTCGACAACTTGATCACGACCTTCTCGTCGGTGACCTCCTGCACGGTGACATCGAGCCCCTGCGCGGGCTGTGTCTCGCCGACCGGGACGAGCACCTGCTGGCCCGCGATCTTCAAGGTGACCGTATTACCGTTCACCGCAACGAGTTCCGCGTCGATGCCGAGCACGCTGGCCTTGGCGTCCACACCGCGGGTGAAGGTGACGGTGCACCCGCTGACATGACAGTCGGCGCTGCTTCCCGGCCCCTCGACGGTGCACGCGGACCCTCCCGAGACGGCGAGCAGGGCGAACAGGGAGAGGGTGATCAGTCTTCGACAACGCACGCCGCTCAGTGTAGAGCGGGGCGGGGCGCCGGGAAACGCGCTGCGCGGGACCGATGCGCCCGCGGACCGCTCACCACAGACGTCGCGCGATCCCGATGTCGATCACCGGACGCTGGGCCGGATCCAGCCATCGCATGATGTCGCGTAGTTCGTCCACGCCGATCGCCACGCACCCGAGGGTCGGGGTTCCGTCGGTGACGTGCAGGAAGAACGCCGAGCCGAGACCCGGGACGACGGGGTTGCGGTTGTAGTCCATCACCACGGCGTAGTCGTAGACCGGTCCCATCTCGCCCAGGTTCTCGCCGATGGCCTCGTCGAAGGGGCAACCACCCGCCGAGCAGCGCGCGTGCTTGTTGTACTGCGGCGCGCGTGCGTCGGAAACCCACCAGTCCGAGGTGTCGACATGCCGGTAGGGCAAGGCGGTGCCGGGATCGGGTTCGATGCCGAAGGCCTCGGTCAGCGGCCACACCCCGACGGGTGTGCGCGGGATGTTGTCGGCGGTCAGTCCGACCCCGGCGCTACCGACGAAGGCCCGGACCGGGCCGATCTGGGTATGCCAGCCGTCCGGGCGTCGCTGCCAAGCGGTCAGCGTCGCGGTCGTGGCACTGGGCGAGTCGGCGACCACGGTGATGACCTGGCCCGCGGTGCCGAAATAGGGCAGTGGCAGATCGGCCGCCACGTTCTCCCTCGCGCCCAGCGTGGTGGCGGCCAGCGCCGCGATGATCAGGATCTGTCGTTTGGACATCTGGCAACTCCCCGCGTCGGGTGAATCTGCCGATAGCTGAAAGATAGCTGATCATGATGTGAGCGCCCGCGCAAGGGCGGAGAGGTCGGGGCGGCGATCCGCCGCCTAGTCGAGGTCCCGGTTCTGCGGCCGTCCGCGCCGGAAATCCCAGAGTCGCGCCAGCGGCCTGCGGTGATGCGGACGCGCGCGCGTCGCCCAGCGTGGGTTGTCCTCGTCACGTCGATAGGTCGGGACCTGGCCCGCTACGGTGAACCGCAGTCGGCTCGCCTCGCCGAGCACCTCGCCGTCGGCGGCGACGGATTCGGGGGCATTCAGGTGCACGATCAGCTCGTTCACCTGTTTCTCGCTGTAGACCTTGCTGCGGCCGATCGCGGCGAGCATGAGCGCGAGTACCGCGCGGGTGCGGGAGAATTTCAGATCTGCGCGCAGCCACCGCACATCGAGCAATCCGTCGTCGAGGCGTGAGCGGAAGGCGGGGACCGCGCCGTGCGGGTGGTAGGCGCTGTTGCCGACGAAGACGAACCACAGGTCGTGCCACTGCCCGTTCAGGCGTACGCGGATCGGTTCGGACCTGCGCAAGGTGACGATGAGCGCCGCGGTGAACGCGGGCCACTTGCCCCACCGGTCCTGCCAGTGTTCGCGCCGCCGCACCAGATCCGGATACGCGCCGAGGCTGGCGGTGTTGATCCAGTGGAAGGTACGAGTCCCCTCCTCGGTCTCCAGTTCGACCCCGGCGATATCGACGCCGACGGCCTCGCCCGCGCCCGTCGCGTCGACGACCTCGAGCAGGTCGTAGACGCCCAGATCGCGGGCGAAATGGTTCAGCGTCCCGGTAGGGATCACCACCAGCGGCAGGGCGTTGCGCAGCGCGACGGTGGCCGCGGCGGCGATGGTGCCGTCACCGCCCGCCGCGCCCACGGCCAGCGCCTTGTCCGGCTGCGCGCCGAGCGCCTCCTCCAACTGGTCGACGCAGTCGCGGCCGATCTCGGTGCGCAGCACCGTCGCCGCGGGCAGAGCGGCTTTCACATCCTCGGTGGGATCGTAGCCCGGCGCACCGGAGACCGGATTGACAAGCAGGACAAGACCTTTGCCGTCGGTGAGGAGCGGCACCTCGGCGACGATGTGGGCCTGCGCCTCATCGGATTCGCGTACCGGCCACCAGCGCCTGGTGGCGAGGGCGACCGCGGTGCCGACCGCCGCGCCGACGACCACATCGGAACTCCAGTGCACCCCCGTGTGGACCCGTGAGTACGCGACGGTGGCGGCCAGCGGCGCCACCGCCAGCGCGGTGCGCGGACTCTCCAGCGCGACCGCGGTCGCGAAGGCGGCGGCCGCCGCGCTGTGCCCGGACGGGAACGACGACGAGGTCGGGGCGTTGATCAGCCTGCGTGGCAACGGCAGCAGTTCGGCGGCGGGCCTGCGTCGCGCGACCAGTGACTTGAGCACCACGTTGACGACGAAACTCGCGCCGCCCACCGACACCATGCCGCGCAACGCGGCCCTGCGCGTTGCGCCCGGCCGGACCGCGAGCGCGGTCGCGACACCGGTCCACAGCAGGCTGTAGTTCGCCGATCGGGTCAGGCGCAGCAGGCCGCCGTCGACGGCGGAAACCGGGATTCCGGCCACCGCCCGGCTCACCGCCCTGTCGAATCGGCCCACCCGGTGGAACTTCCGGCCCAACCACACATTCACGGGATCGACATTACCCAGCGTGGCGCCGGGTATTCGCCCGGCGACCGAAGTCACGATGCCGCGCGCGGTCACCACCATTGGGTCAGCGCGCCGAGTTGCCTGCCGAGTTCGGGTGCCAGCGACCGCGAGTAACTGGCGGTCAGGTGGTGCTCGTCGCGGTAGATGAGGATGTTGCCCTCGACCACCCGGCAGCGGTCGGGCCTGCATATCGAGTCGGACAGGTCGAAGGGGAAGACATTGGGATAGGCCGAGGCGGGCTGTTCCGCGGGATTCTGCGGATCCAGGGCCGTCGTGCGTTCGACACCGCAACTGAACGGTGTCCCGCGGTGCGCGAGACAGTCGATGGCCCGGTACATGATGCCGTCGCGGCGCAGCCGAGGGGTGTCCCTGATGGCGAGTACCCGCAGTCCCCGGTCCGACAGCGCCGTCCAGATGTCGAGGAATTCCGGGGGAACCTCGTCGCCGTCGGCGTGCATGCGATAGCGGGTGCCCGGGGCGAAAACCCATTCCGGACGGGTCTCGGCGAGCCGATCGAGGACTTCCTCGGTCCATTCCCGGCATTCGGGGAAGGGGAATTCGGCGTAGGACGGTTGATCCGACAGCGTCAGCGGACAACCCTCCTTCAGATAGGTCACCACGCGGAAACCGTGTTCGCTACCGAGCATTTCGAAGGCGGGCAGCCAGTGTTCGGAATGCGAACCGCCGACCACGGCGATGGCGCGCGCGGCGTCGGGGTCGCCGTAGGTGCACACGCGGACTTCACGATTCGGGGTGATGCAGCCGTCGTAGGTGGGCGCGGGCGCGTCCGCCTCCGCTTCGAAAACGGTGGGGCGCATGGCCGCGGCCTTCTGCTCGACGCTGTCGCCGAGCAGGGTCGCGGCGCCGGGATAACTCAGGGCGTCGAGTGCCTGCGGCGGATGGGCCGGGTTGGCGCGCAACATCATCTGCCAGCCGACGGCGCCCGCGAGAACGGCCACGCCGGTCACGACGACGGTGACGCCGACCGCGCGGCGGTACCTGGGCGATCCTTCGGTCTTCACGTCGCTGTTCGCGCGCGCCCGCAGTGGTGATTCCACCAGTCGCTGGGTGAGCACCGCCAGGATCACCGAGCAGGCGAGGATCAACAGTCCGCCGCCGGGACCCGGTGTCGCCTTGCCGTTTTCGACGAGATAGAAGATGAGCAGCGGCCAGTGCCACAGATACAGCGCGTAGGCGAGGTTGCCGAGTTCGACACAGGCCCGGCTCGCCAGCAGTCGGTTGGGCCAGGGCTGCTCGCCCGGCCCCAGTCCGGCGCCCGCCAGGATCAGCGCGACCGCCGCCCCCACCGGGAAGAGCGCGGCGGGACCGGGGAACACGTCGGCGCCGTCGATCAGCAATCCGCACGACACCACCGCGGCCGCGCCGAGCGCCGCCGCCAGCACACGGATCGGCATCGAGAGCCGGATCCACGGCAGGGCCACCGCCAACGCCGCGCCGACGAGCAATTCCCAGGCGCGCGCGCCGGAATCGTAATAGTTCCAGGCCTGATGCCGTCCCGACCCCTGTGCCGCGTACCAGAACGACACCGCGCCGAGCGCCGTGATCACCAGTAGCAGGCTCACCCGGCGCGGTCCAGGGCCGCGTCCCCGGCTCAGCCACGCCCACGCCGCGGCCAGCAGCACCATGGCGAGGTAGAACTGGCCCTGGATCGCCATCGACCACAGATGTTGCAGCGGACTCACCGACGGGTCCGCGGCGGCGTAGCTCAACTCGGCGTGCGCGAGATACCAATTCTGGTAGTAGAAGACCGAAGCCAGGGTCTGCGCGGAGATGTCACCCCACTGGGTGTAGGGCCGGGCGAACACCGTGCCCGCGATGACGGCCGCGAGTACCACCATCAGCGTGGGCAACAGCCTGCGTGCGGTGCGGCGCAGCGTCTGCCACACCGCGACCCGATCGGACGCGTCGACCCGGCGCAACAGCATGCCGGTGAAGAAGAAGCCCGACAGGACGAGGAAGATGTCGACGCCGCCGGAGACCCGGCCCATCCAGATGTGGAAACCCACGACCAGCGCGATCGCGACGCCGCGCAGCCCGTCCAGATCGTGTCGGTGGGTCGCGTCGGACCGCCGCGTCACCGTCGATGTCTGTGTGAACACCCAGGACTCCCCGCCGTAAGCACCCGGCCCGATTCCGGAGCCGGGTTTGCCGAATTTCCGACGAACCAAGAAAACGATGCCGTACCGGGCACACTTCAGGCAAACCGCAGATGTATCGGGAGCGTACGCGAGGTTGCCGACGCGGCACGGATCACCCCTCGCGGGTGAGGTACCCCTCTTCGCCCGCGACGAACCTGGAGGTCGGACCCGCGGCGACGAAGGGAGCGGATATGGCCGAGACGAAGAAGCGCTCGTTGTTCTCCCGGATCTCGCCGACCCAGTGGTTGGCGCTCGGTCTCACCGTGCTCGCTGTGATTTTCGTGGTGGAGAACCGCGCGAAGGTGTCCATCGAGATCCTGCTCGTCAGCATCACGTCGCCGATGTGGCTCATCCTGCTGGTGATGTTCCTGCTCGGCTGGGCCGCCGGATTATTGACGCGCAGACGCTCTTCGACGTGACGAAGCCGACATCAGGCCGGTTCCGCGAGGCCCGGTCCGGGCGCGGGCGTTTCGGCGGGTTTCCAGCCGGGCCCGCGCAACAGGTATCCGGCCCGTTCGCGCCAGCCGCGCGCGCCGCGTAGATCACGCAGGATCGCCGCGAATTCGTGGGTGGCGACCCGTATCGGGTTGAAGGTGTCGATATTCTTCGTGAGCCCGTAGCGGACCTTCTCGCGTTCCGGTCGGAAGGTGCCGAAGATCCGGTCCCAGACGATGAGTATCCCGCCGTAGTTGGTGTCGAGGTACTGCTCGTTGGACCCGTGATGGACGCGATGGTGCGACGGTGTGTTGAACACGAATTCGATGGGCCGCCACAGCGTCGAGACCCGTTCGGTATGGATGAAGAACTGGTAGAGCAGGCTGATCGACTGCTGGAGCAGGATCATCCACGGCGGGAATCCGAGCAGGGCCAGCGGCAGCCAGTAGGGCAGCGCGGTGAACGGCGTCCACGGCTGTCGCAACGCGGTGGAGAGGTTGTAGAACCGGCTGCTGTGATGCACGACGTGACTGGCCCACAGCACCCGGATCGTGTGGTGTGTGCGGTGATACCAGTAGAAGGCGATCTCGTCGGCGAAGAACAGGGCGATCCAGGTCAGCGGGTTGTTCGTAGGCAGATGCAGGGGCGAGGCCAGATATACGGCGGCGTAGACCGCGACCACGACGAGTTTCCACCCGAGATTGATCACCACGTTGCCGAGGCCCATCAGCACGCTGGTACGCGCGTCCTCGAACCGGTAGCCGAGTTTCTCCTCGTCGGGCCGCGCCGCGAACGAGATCGCCTCCAGCGCGAGGCAGAGCACGAAAACCGGTATGGCGTGGGCGATCAGGTCGAACATGATTACTCGCTCGGTTCTTCCTGGGCGTCAACCAAACCGCTCAGCAGCGTGTACGCCAGGTCGTAGGCCGCGTCCGCCGCGCGGGCGGTGATGTGTTCGGCCAACCGCCGGTGGGCGTCACGATCGACGTACTCCTTGCCGAGTCCCAGTTCGGCGATCCGTTCCATACCGATCCCGAAATAGCCGGCGACCAGGGTATTCAGTCCGAGCCGGTAGGCCAGGTTGCCCGAGCCGTCCAGAATCGCCACCCAGAAGGCGATATCGGCGGCGACGACGGTGTCGAACTCCTCGGTCGGATCGGGATAGGCGTCGGCGGCCGCCCGTACCGCTTCGAGCTGGACGTCATCGGCGCGTTGCGCGCACAGCCGGGCCGCGTCGGCCGCGATCGAGCGCCGCATCACCGCGATATCGCGCAGAATCCGCTGCGCGGGGACCGCGCCCGAGCGCGCGAGCGACGACAGGATGTCGAGCCCGGCGCTCGTGCGCCAGTCCAGTACTCGCGTCTTACCGCCCTGCGTGACTCGGACCAGCCCGCTCTGCTGGAGCCGCTTCACCGCCTCGCGCACCGCGTGCCGATTCACCTGGAAGCTCTCGGCCAGTTCCCGTTCTCCCGGCAGCGCGTCCTCCGGGGCGATACGTCCGGCCAGGATCGCGTCGACGAGTTGGCCGAAGACCTCGTCGGAGACGGCGGTGCGCGTGACAACGATGAATTCCACGTGACCAGTGTGCAACCCTCAGGTCAATTGATCAACTGGTTGGACCAGTCATTCCATTCGCTGTTCAGGCGCACTTCCAACTGCTTCAGGCCGCACCGGATGCGGCTCTTGACCGTCGGCAACGGGATACCGAGCAACTCCGCGACCTCCCGATAGGTGCGGTCGCCGTAGAAGGCGAGTGCGATCGACTCGCGTTCCAGCGCGGTCAGTCGCCCGAGATGGTCGCGCACCGACTGGTGGTCGAAACGCAGATCGACCTGTTCGGTGACGGTGTCGTGCCCCGGCCGGAAATCGGCACTGCCGTAAGCGTTGTCGCGGTCGGTACTGGCCTGCTCGGCCCGCACCAGATCCACCGCGCGCCGGTGCGTGAGCATCATCAACCAGGTCAGCGGGGCCGAGCGGGAGCGGTCGTATCGATCCGCGCTGTTCCACGCCTGGAGGTAGACCTCCTGCATGATCTCCTCGGCCATGGTCGGGCTCCGCACGATCCGCACCGCGAGTCCGAACACCCGCCGGTTGGTCGCCCGATAGAACTCGGCGAAGGCGTCTTCGTCCCCCGCGGCGGTGGCGGTCAGCAGGTCGCCGAGGTGATGGCGAGGAAATTCCAGCTCGAGAGAAGACGCTGCTTCGTCCCGTTGCTGTGTGATGACTGTCATCGCTTGCTCCACATCCGGTAAGGCTGAGAGATCGCTGTTCGGTGCCGAGATCGACAGGGGCCGGGACACGGCCGTACGCTATGAAATCCCTGTTCCCCCTGCATTTCGGCCCCGAATGCGGCACGCTCTTTCGCGTACCGCAGTCAGTCGATCGACCGAGCGATCCGCTCGCCGATGAGCGCCGCTCGAATGTTGCTGCGATCGAGATACTGCGCACTGTATGACGTATCGCCCACACCCGCACCCGATTTGCGCCAGATTGGGGGATTCGCAACCTGCGAAGTCTGCGTATACCGACTTTCGGTACGAAAATGGAGCCGACCTGCGGAAATATCACGCTTCGGCCACGTTCCGCGTGATCGGCTGCTTGAGCGCGGTGAACGGTCTTCCGGTGGCGAACATCACTCCGACCGCGAAGGGGTCTCGATGAGTGAACGGGATATGTGGATGAGTCTTTCGGCCATTTTCTCGGATACCCCATACGGGTAATTTCGTGTGATGGCCGAACTTTCCGAGCGCGTACGTAATCTGTTGGATGGCAATAACTTTGCGGTCATCGCCACCGTGAACGAGGACGGCTCACCGCATACGTCGGTGGTCTGGGTGGACAGGGATGACGACGCCCTGGTGTTCACGACGACCACGCGACGTCGGAAAGGTCGCAATCTCGCACGCGATCCCAGGGTCAGCGTGACCGTGCTCGACTCCGAGGATCCCTACCGCACCATCGATATCGCGGGAACCGCCGAACTGCTGCCCGATCCGGACAAGCGACTTCCGGCCCGGTTGTCCATGAAATATCTGGGGGAGTTACCGCCGCCGGAGCCCGCCGATGTGCGGCGGTGGATCGTGCGTGTCGTTCCGGAGCGGATCACCGGCTTCGGAGCCTGACGCTCCGGAATTCGATGTCGGGTTTTCCGGCAGTTTGAGACTTGGGCTGTGTGGGTACTCCCGGGTTGACCTGGAATATGTCCAGGTCAACCCGGTGTTGCGCCCCCGGCAGGAATCGAACCTGCGACCTAGGGATTAGCAGACCCTAGGTTTCATCGGTTCCCGACGATGCCCATTTGCGCAGTTCCGCACCCTGTTCGAGGGGTATCGGATACCTGTCGGTTCCCGACGATGCCCATCGGTTCTCACGCATATCCGCTGAATAAACGATGGCTGCGCAGGGGGGGCAATCGGATTGACGCCCTGGTCAGGCGATCGGCTGAAAAGGGCGTCGGTCGAACCGACACCCTGCGATCGCAGAGGGTGGGTCTAAGGAATGCTGAGGGCGAAACCCCCGGCAGTGCGCACGTATGTAGCGAGCGGGCCTCAGTCGTCGAACGGCCAGAGGATCGCAGCGACGATGACGCCGACCGGGATTGCGATGACGGCGGCGAGTCCGAAGTGCTGCCAGCTCATCGAGGCCCCTGTTCCCCTGCGTAGTTGGTAGGCACCCGCCGCCGAGGACATCCGTCCGGCCGGGCGGCTCAATGCTGGGCCGAACGGTTCGGGGTCGACCCGGCGGCGGGGCCGTGTCCAGCGTCGCTCTGGTGGCCGTGACCGAGCGACGACGCTACCGGCGTCAATCGGTACATATTCGGGGCGACATTGCGGCGTCATTGGCCTAGCGTGACTCCATGGGGTCCACACCGAACAACGCACTTCGCGCGGCCCGCAACGCGCGTCGGATGAGTCAGGACGATTTGGCTCGTGCACTGCGGGATGTCGGCTGTCCGAGCGCGACGAAGCGACTCGTTCAGCGGTGGGAAGCAGGAACCACCCTCAGTCCAAGGGCCTCACACGTACGTGCCCTAGAGAAGGTGATGGGATTGCCAATCGAGACTTTGGGATTCGGCGCCGTCGAGCCGGGCCGATCCCTATCCAGCGACGACGAGAACGGGCACGTCGTCGATTCACCGATCGGCCGGCTTTCGCACGAGTCGGTGCCGGCGTCGGCTGGCCGGCCGAACCCCGGTAGCTATTCCGGTATCTGGCTCTCGCGGTATGAGTACTACAGCTCGGGCCGGGATGCCACATTCACCGCGGTGCATCACGTCGTGGTGCTCCAGCATGACGACGCGCTCACGGTGCGCAGCCTCCCGGGCTCGGCTGCCTCGAGCATGGAGATGGACCTCAGCATCGATGGCAACGTCGCGACGGGTACGTGGACCGAGCGCACGGCGCCCGATGGCTACTACCGGGGCGCGAAGTACCACGGCGCTATCCAGCTGCTCGTCGAGCTGACCGGTACGCGCATGGCCGGGAAGTGGATCGGATTCGGCAAGTCGTTCGACATCAACAGCGGCCCGTGGGAGCTGATCCTCCAGGACCGTTCGACCAGCAAGGCAGCGATCGAGGCATTCGACCGACCGCCGTCGACGTGACCAGCGATTTTGTCGACGCCGACAAGATGATCGGCGGAAATCCATCGGCGCACGTACGTATGTAGCGAAGGGGTACGCGAGATCCGCGTACCCCTTCGGTCAGTAGTGGGAGAGTCCCGCCATCGCGCCCTGCGCTTGGAGCGCCTGGTGCCGTTCGACTTCGCGGATGAGTTCGCGCGGGTCCATCACCTGAAGTGGCGCGTGGAAGTTGACCGAGAAATCACGGTGGACCTTCTGCACTTCGGGGCCCCGCCGCCCCTTCAGCTCAGGCAGTGGCGGCAGCTGCGTCGGCACACCCGCGTTCATCGCCTCCAGCGCAGGCGCGTTCAACCCGGCCGCGGCGGCGTTCACCACGAACTCGCCGTTGGACAGCGGCGCGAGGAACCCATCGTCACGCGGGCCGCCCGGACCGAACACCCAACCACCCTCGCGGTAGCCGTGGCCCTGCCCCCAGACGCCGACCGGGGAGCCGTAGCGGCCGACGGTGTAGCGCAGGGACGCCGCGATATTCGCGCCCGGATTCCAGATGTCGTTGGGGTACATCTCGGAACGGTTCGCGAGGAACGTCGGGTCGATCACCTGCATGAGGCCCTTGCTCGGCGTGCCCTTCGCTGCGTTGGAATCCCAGTTGTTGATGGCGCGCGGATTGCCGCCCGATTCCGTACGCATCTGCGCAAGGCCGAGATCCAGCCACGACGCGGGCAGGGACAAGGCGCGGAGGACGGACCCGAAGGTTCCGCGCCACTGTTCGACACCAGCCCCGGCGTCGTAGTTGCTGCTCGACTTCCCGCTGTCGCCGGTGTCGCTCGAGGAACTGCTGTCCGACGACGAGGTCTCCTTGTCCTGCGGCAGGTTCTTCGGCGTGTAGCCGTAGCCGTCGCCTTCCTGCTCCTTGGCTTTGTCGCCGTAGAAGTCGATGACCTTGCCGAGGCTCTTGGTGTAGACGTTGTTCCCGGACAGGACCGAGTTCTCCAGGCCCAGCGCGGACAGGAACCCCTCGGCGAGAATCCCGGCGCCCTTCGCCGCGATACCGGGCAGGGAAATGTTCGCGTCGTCGCCCTCGGTCTTGGCCTTGTAGGCCTCGGTGCGCGAGTTCTGGGCCCGCTGGTAGTCGCGGTCGGCGGCGCGCTTCTCCTCGTCGGTGCTCGCCGGGTCGCTGTAGACCTTGTTCCGCTTGGTGTTCGCCTGGTCGACCGCGGCGTCGGCGTCCTCCTTGTCGAGATCGGAGTTCGCGCGCTTCCCGGGCAGCTCGGCCTGGGGCAGGATCTCCGTCGACGTGCCGGACCCGCCTGCCTTCTTGGCCTCGAGGTCGCGCACCTTCAGCTCGAGTTCCTGAATCTTCAGATCGGCGCCCGTGCGGTCGGCGTCGTCGGTGCCCTTCTTCGACTCCAGCTCCTCGCGCTCGCGCTTGGCCTTGTCGACGGCGTTGATCGCCTGCTGTAGGTCGATCTCGTTCTGATCCGACCAACCCACCGCACCGCCGTCCTTCATCGGACGGACGAGTCCAGCGGCCAGCGCAGCACGGAATCGATACACACCTGCCTGGCCGCCGAGGCGGTCGACATCTCCCGTGTCGAGCATGTGCTCGCCGGGCATCGCGAGGATCGGCACGGAGTCGCGGCCCGCGATGCCGCCCGTGATCGGACCGCCGAGGGCTTTCGGCTGCGGGATGACCATCGGCGCGCGCCACTCACCCGAAGCGGTGGCCTCCTCGTAGGTCATGTTCACCGTGACGTTCTTGACCGCGGGCGCGACAATCTGCGCGATACCGGCCTTGGCTACCTCGTCCTTGAGGATGATCTCGACCTTGCCGTTGGGCAGCTCGTTCACCTGCTGGGCAAGGGCACTCAGTTCGGGCGGCAGCGCGGCCACGCTCGGCGCGTTGACGACGATCTTCTTGGACTCCGGCACCGAGGACACCGAGACGCCGAGGGTCTCGAACTGCTTCGCGAGGTCACCGACGATCGCGAATGTGCCGTGCGCTGCCTCGGTCTGCTGGCGCATCTCGGCCGCGGCTTGGCCGGTCTTGCTCGTCGTGCTGTTCATCTCGCCACCGAGGGTGGCAGCGGACTCGCCAACGTCGTTGAGCGCGTCCTTCAGCTCGGCGAGATCGGTAACCGACCCGGCACCCAGCTTCTCGGTCATGGCCGAGGCGGCGGCGTTGTACTTCTCGACGGCTTCCGGGATGCCCTGAAGTGCTTGGGCGACGGTGGTATCGGAGAGGCCGAGGAACTGGCTGTTCGCCGAGAAACCCTCGGCGCTGTCCTTCTGCTCGAGGATGATTTGCGTCAACCGGTCGTTGATCTGCTGCTTGGCTTTCGGGTCCAGCCCGAGGCCAGCATTGACCAGACCTTGCCCGCTGATACCGAAACCCTCTGCGCGGGTGATGAATCCACCCTCGGTGAGATCCTTCGCGGTCTTGTTGATCGTTTCCTGCGTGATGTCGCCGGACGAACTCATGGTGTCGCGCAGCGCGTTCAGCTCGTTGCGCTGATTCCGTGCGGCGTCGGCGGCCTCCTGGTGCTTGGTGGCGAGGATGCCGACCAACGCGGATGCGCCGATGATCACGGCCGGAAGCGCGGCCGGGGCCAGTATCGTGCTGATCGCACCGAGGCCACGTGAGAATGCGGTCGCACCGGTGCTCGCTGCCATCGCCGAGTTCATCGCGGTCAAGCGCGCAGACGTGTTTGCGATGCCGCCCTGAATTGCCGTGAAGATCGGGCCGATGGTCCGGTACGCCAGATAGGAGGCGAACACGGTTTTCACGATGCCGTCGTGTCCTTGCAGCAGATCACCGGCAGCGCGAAGGAACGGCATCAACACGCCCGACCATGCTTGCGCACCCTCGTAGGCGGATTTCAGCCCGCCCCCGACCGACTGGAGTACCGGTGCCCAGCGGTCGAGTTGGTCGCGGCCATCGGCGAAGAATGCCTTCATCTCGGCTTGGCCGTCGCTGGACTTCAGGAACGTTGCCCACCGGTCGGTCAGGTTGTCGACCGTGCCGAGGAACCCCTCGCCATCGGTCTTTCCCGCGCGCAGCACCGACGCCAGGATCGAACCGAGGTTGCCGAGGACGGAGAAGAGATCGCGACCGGCGTCGATGCCCTCTTGCATCCACTTCGCCAGATCGCCGGACTGCTCCGACCGGATGAGGAACGCATCCAGGCGCGTCGTGATGTTGGTGAATCCCTGGGCTAGTTGCGGCAGGAAGGTGGAGCCGGTCCCGCCGAGGGTGCGCAGGCTCGAGATGATCGGCGTGATGGAACCGTTCAGGATGCCAGCAGCCTGTGACGTATTCCCGAACACCTTGTCGAGCGCGCCCGTCGTCGAGTCGTTGCCCAGCTCGCCGAGAATCGTCTTGAACCCCGTATTGAACTGTCCGGCAAGTGATCCCATACCGCGCTCGAGCGCGGGCAGTTGGTTGGTGAGCACGCGGTCGAGGGGCTGCGAGAGACCGTCGAGGGTGATCGCGCCGATGCGGTTCTTGATGCCGTCCCACTGATCGCCGTAGGACTTCGCGGTGTCGACCAGGCGGCGGCCCTCGTCGGAGAGACCCTGGTACGCGGCCAGTGCTTTCGGTCCTTCGCCGAACGCGTCCTTCATGCCGTCGAGGCCGATTGTCAGGGTTGCGATTCCCGCGCCCGCCGCGGCGAAGATGCCCGGGAGCAAGAGCGCGTTCTGTGTGAGCTGCTGGACGCTGATCCCGACCGAACTCACGGCCGCGCCGAGGGCAGGAATCTGTGAGATGCCGAGCACCCCGGCGTTGATGGTGAGCGGGCCGCCGAGCGACGACATCAGGGAGGCTCGATCGCCGGACACGTTGACCCGCACGGGGATCGCATTGAGCGCGCCGATCTGCGCGGCGGCCGCGGTCGTATCGGCGTCCACGTTCATCGTCATGTCGCGATAGGCGGCCTTCAGCGCGGCCAGTTCGTTCGCGGCGGCGGCGGTATCGGCATCGACCTTCACTGTCGCGGTGAGGTCCATCGCGTCGAGCTTGGCCTTTATCAGCGTCTCGAGTTCGCGCAGGCTGTTCTCGTCGACGCCCACCTCGATCTCTACCTTGACGCCGTTGCGCTCCAGCTCGGTGCGCAGCCGCTCGATGAACCCGGTGGTGTCGGGGACGATATCGACCCCGAGTTCGGCATCGACCCGATCCAGGTCGGCGCGCAGGTCACGGACGAAGTTCGAGAAGTCCGGGCCGATCTCGACGCTCGCCGTCCCGGCCGTGAATGTCGCCATGACTGCCTCTGATCTGCGAAGTGTTACGAGTAGGGGGGTCTGACCTGCGGATATGCTCCGAGACGGCTCGACGATCACCCGTCGAGCGATGCGGAATGCACCCAGATTCGGGCCGATTCGAGGGCATATCCACAGGTCAGGCTATATTTCCGGTCCAGGAAAAACCCAGGGGTTTGGCGTACGTATGTAGGGAGGTGCTATGCGTACCGCCAGCCGTGGCCCCCGACCCGAGCCACCCCCCAGGTGGGAGGGTGACTCGGTGAGGGCCTGGCGGGTCACGTGGGGCTCAGCGGTGCACAGCGGCGTCGTACGGCGGATGCGTCTGCACGAACTCGCGCTGCTCAGCCGCGACATGCTCGCTGTTCCAGTAGTCGATGATCTCGCGGGCACGAGTGACCGAGTTGAGCTTGACCGGGCTCACGCTGAGCAACCGCATCCATCGACCACCGCGGCGAATCTTCCCGTCGTTGATGAGCACTCGCGCAGCGCCGAACATGTCGCGCTCTGCGCCGTCGAGGTAGAAGGCAGCCATCACGCACTCGCTGCCCGCGCCGATTGCCATCCATGGATAGTGCGGGAAGATCTGGAAGTCTCCGCCGTAGGACAGCGAGTAGATGACATCGTTGATGGTGTCGAGTGTTGCGCGGTGGCTAGGGATCGTGCGGTATGCGTCGACCGCCTTGTTGCCCAGCTCGATCACCTGTTCGGCTGAGGTCTCCGCACCGATGCCGAGTTCGCGGGCTGCCTCGAGCGCAGTGATCGACTGCTCGAATGCTGGCCGTAGCGCGGCCATCGCCTCGTCACCACTGGTGCCGTGCAACGCCTTGTTGAACTGGCGGGCGAGCACCGCCAATGCCTGCTGTTGCACCAACCGAGGATCTTTCGCGGGCTCGGCCACCACATCGTGCAGCAGCGCGCCGATGGTCGAGGGGTCGAGTTTGCCCTCGGCCATCGCTTTCTCGATGGTCCGCGGTTCCTGCACCTTCCAGTTCCTGACGGCCTCGATGTTGTCGAGGATCAGTTGCAGCGATGCGGGTATGGCCGCGCCGGTCGCGGCGAACTTCCCGGCGAATGCCTTGCAGTGCCGATAGTGAATGAGACCGTTCATGTCGGGTTCCCCTCCTGGGTGGGATCGTTTTCGAGCGCGGCGAATGCGGCCTCTACTTCGGTGACCGCGCGGTCGCGGCGTTGCGCGCGCCGCTGTACGCGCCGACTGTTCTTGTTGCGGCGGGCCGACAGCACCGAGGCGCGGGCATGGCTGCGGTTCGAATGGCTCATCGGCGGGCCTGCGGCTTCCAGTTGTCCGGGTAGGGATTGCCGGACATCCACCACTGCGGACCACGGGCCTCGTTCGCCGCGTTGGTGAGCTGGAGCGCCAACTGCGTTCGTCGCCAATCCGCGATCTCGTCGGCGGTTGGCGGGGGCAGGGGGTCGCCACCGAGGACGGGCGAGGGAATCGGGTAGTCCGCGGGGACGGGTTCGCTCACCGGGTCCGCCTCTGTCGCGGCCTCGGCTTCCACGCGGCCGGATAGCTCGGTTCGTCCGGTTCGGTGGGCTCGCGGGTCGCAGCTACGAAGCTCGCGAACTCGGCATCGGTGAGCGATGCGACGTAGGCCGAGGCGGTATCGGCGTCGGTTCGGTTGGACATCCTGGTTTCTCCTTGCGTGCTTCGGCGTACTCGACGACGGCAGCGCGGCGGAAAACCAGTTCGCGCCCTACCCGCTGTCCGGCCAGGTCAGCGGTGAGGCGGCGTACATGACGTGGTGTCACTCCGAGGAGCCTGGCAGCTTCCGCCGCGCCGACCAGTTCTGAGTCTGGTCCGGCGTTCCGGGACTCATGTCCGGTATCGGACATGGCTGCCTGTAGCTCGCAATCGAGGCGGGAATCGAGGCGCAGCAACCAATTCGGCACGGGCTGACCGCTCCGACTGATGGTGCGTTTCAGCTCGGCCACCGCGTACCGGGTGGCGCGTAGCTCGCTCTCGCCGAGGGTCACGCCGACGTGCCGTTCTGCTCCCGCCACGCCTTGTACGCGGCCCGTGCCCGTATCGCCCTCCACTTGAGTCGTGCGCGTGCATCGTTGGCGGATTCGGCCGGGGGGTCGAGCGCGGCAACGGCAGCGATATCGGCGTCCGGGGCGGTCTCGTCCGGGCTGTGCTCGCCCTCGGTCGCAGCCTTGACCGATGCGGACAATCCGCCATCGGGGCGCGGCCAGAGGATGAATTTCCCCGCAAGCGGTTCCTTGTCTCCGACAGGAGAATTCGCGCGCAGTCCGCCGTGACGGTCCTTGTTGATCGAGAGGTACGCGCTACCGCCCTTGCCGGGGGTGAACGGTGCGTCGACCTTCACTCGGATCGAGGTACCGCCTATAGCCCGGATCTTGGCGATGGTTCCGCCCGGTCCGAACGATCGCGATTCGGTGCCCTTGGAGAGATGGTCGATACCGACCACACACGCTCCGGTCCTCACCAACGGTTTGATGACGGCACGGTGACACATGGTGAATTCGTCGGCCGAGTTGCTGTTACTGCCGAACAGCGGCAGCAGCTCGCCGATGCTGTCGAGGATGACCAGCGTCGGGCGCCAGGACTTCATGTGTGCGCAGATGTGGAGCAGCTCGAGGCGGTCGTCCGGCTCGATGTACAGGAACTTTGCGGGATCCCGCAGTACATCCGGTCTGGCACCCATCGCGACCAATCGCCCGACCGTGGACTGTGGGCCGTTGTGGTCGAGGTCGATGCGCAGCACCCGACCCCCGGCAGCGAGTTCGGCCTCCGTGGCGTGATCGGTGAGCAGCGTCTTACCACCCTCCGGATCGCCGAACACGGCGTTGTACTGACCGCGGTAGAACAGCCCGATCCCGTCGTCGCGCGGGCACATCTCCGGTATCGGCGTCTCGGGCAACGTGCCATCGAACAGGGCGCCGACATCGAAATACTTCGGTTGAACGGGTGCGTCCGGGACGCGTCCGGGACGCGTCCGGTCATCGTTGGAATCCTCGGGACGCACCTCCTCTTCCGGATCAGGCGGAATATCCTCTGACCAGCTGCTTTCCGAATCGGGACGCGTCCGCCCCCCTATAGCGGGACGCGTCCCGTTCGTATGGTCCCGGACCGGGCCCGGACCCATCTCGGCGAGCTGCTCGCGGTACGCGGCTTGACAGCTGAAGCACACCGAGTCGTAGCGCGGGTGCGTGATGCAATGCGCTGTCGGTGGCGGCAGCTTGGTTCGGGTCACTCCCCACCGCCACGCGCCTTGTCGAACCCCGCGAGGATCTGCGCATGGAGATCGAACTTCGGATTGATCTCGAGCACCGCACGGCGCAGCTTCTCGAGGCACGCCGCAAGCAATGTCGCGGCGGTGAGCGCGGTCGGCGCCAGGTGCTCGGAATCCAGTCGGCCGAGCCAAATCGTGGTGAGGCGCGACAGTTTGGCCGGATCGCCCTCGGCCGCGATGAACTGGTGCATCATCTTCTCGGCGTCGGCGTGCAGCTGCGCGCGGTCCATCATCCCGATGAGTGCGTCACCGCGGCCCGTGATGAATAGCGGGTTGGGATTGTCTGGCATGTCGGTCCTTTCCGGGCCAACCGTGGTGATGAGCACCACGGTTGGCCCGACTGGTCATGCGGCGTTGGTGCCGCGTGCGTTGGTGGCCGGTCGCTGGTGCTTCCCGGTGTCGACGTATCGGTCACCCGCCAAGTCGCGGCGCAGCCTCTCGTCCATGCGAGCGACGTGCGCGGCGAAGGACTGGACGCTGGCCGAGATCGCGAGTTCGTCCCCTTCGCCCTCGGCGAGCAGGATCAACCGGGCTAGAGCGGTTTCCAGCTCGATCCGGAAGTTCGACCGGAAGTGCCGTTGAGCCCATTCGGTCGGGGTGTAGCCCTTCGACCACTCGGCGAGCGCGGCCTCGATCTGCGGCGAATTCATGCCCATGACGCCACCGCCGTCGCCTGCTCGCGCTCGGCCCATGTCCTCGGCGGTCGCACGTAGATCGAGATGGTGTGACTCCCGTTGTCCTCGGCCCTCCAGTGCCGCGCCGAGAACGCTTCGCGGCCGAGCAGCCAGACGCGATCGGCGGCCGAGATCAACTGCGCGGCCTGGTAGGCATCGCAGTGTCGAACGGGGAGAATCCAGACTTCGCCGTCGAGTTCGACCAGGCGGCCGACGAACACGTGTCCCTGGACCACGCGGGCATATCCGCGCGGTGCCTCGATGTGGACCGCCTCGAGCGGATGCGTTTTCACCGGTCCCCCTCGACGAGATCGGCCGCGCGGACCAGGGACGCCGCGATACGCCGCGCCTCGTCAGCGGTGATCTTGAAGTCGACGCCCTGGTAGTGCCCGGTCGACCGCGTGGTGAGCGAAACCACCGACTCGGTGTTGTCCGCTTCGCGGAACGCGCCGATGTCGAAAATGATCGGCATCCCCATCACGAACGGTTCGACGTTGAGCGCCGTCGACTGATCGGCCGACCAGCAACTCCCGTCGTCGTAGTTCGGTTCGGCGGCGTGGATCTCCTTGCGATCGCAGAACGACGCGCACCGATCGAGCCGCTCCAGATCGGCCGCGCGGAATCCGTGACCGGGCTCGATGCCGTCGATGAGGACGACGATCCACCCGCCGCTGATGTCTCCGACGGTGCCGCGCTCATCGGTCTTGATGACGCGCACCCGGTCTCCGGGGTTGAACAAGGGGGCAGTGGTCTTGCTATGGTTGTTCATGGACTTCTCTCCTGGGGCGTCCTTGGTCCGGTGAGCTGTTTGCCCAGCTCCCGGACCGCTTAGGTTTCTGGGGCGGGTCCTCATCACGCGGCGCTGGTGAATTGCTCGCTCTCCCACGCCGCGACATCGGCCGCGCGATAGCGAACGAAGCGGCCGATCTTGGCGAACCGCGGCCCCGTTCCCTTGCTGGCCCATATGGCGAGTGTCTTGACCGGCAGCTTCAGCCGGTTCGCAAGCTCCTGGCGGGTCAGCCAAACGTCTTCCGACTGGTCCATCTGATTGCCTTTCGAGATCTCGATAGCGAACCTTCAGTTTTTCGGGTTCCCGTCAATTCTTACCCAGCCTTCTTGATTCCCGCAAGTTCCCGTTAATATTTCGATATGTCGAAACCTAACTGGGCAGAGGACCGAGCAAAGCGCGTCGGCGCGGAGGTCAAGACACTTCGCGGCAAACGGTCGGGTCAGTGGCTTGCCGACGAGACGGCATCCCACGGGCATACCGTCTCGCGCACAACGATTTCCGAGATCGAGAACGGCAAACGGAAGGACATCACGCTGGCCGAAATCACCATCCTGGCAAGGGCTCTCGGAGTTTCACCGCTCCAGCTGATCTACCCGGACCTAGCGCACGGAGAGGTTGATGCACTGCCGGGGGTGACGACCAACTCGGCCGAGGCGATGCGCTGGTTTGCTGGCGAGAGCGTCCTCGGTTCGGATCTCACGGTGTTCGACAAGACGGCTACGCGGGCGATGAACTGGACGCGCACGCTGTACCGGCTGGCGATGCAGTTGCGGGGGGCTCTGAATTTCGCGCTCTCCCTGAGCGATGCGCCCAACAGCACACCCGAGGACTTCGACAGGGCATCGACCCGAGTCGAGGATTACCGCCACCAACTCGAACAGTGGGTCGAGATGATGCGGGACGCGGGTCTGCCGGTCGACGGTGACGATATCCACGCACTCATCTCGGCATCGCGGGAAGTTGGCGAGGACAGCATGGATGCGTTCATTGCAGCGGTATCGAGAGAGGCTGACGGCGATGCCGAGAGGTAGACCACCGCTCCGAATCGGAGCGCATGGGAAGATCAAGAGAATCAGTCTCGGCAGCGGAATATGGTTGGCGCGCTGTCGATTCCGCGATGACGATGGCGCAACCCGCATCGTCGAGCGGCAGTCACCCGAGGGACAGTACGACCAGCGCGGGCAGCTCGCCGAGGATGCGCTCGTTGCCGCGCTCGAGGCGCGTCGCACCGGGGGAGGGGAAGAGGTCACGGGGGAGACGACCGTCTCGACGCTGTGCGAGCAGCACCTTCAGAACCTCATCGACAAGGGCCGGGCAACCCGCACCATCGACACCTACCGCGACGCCATCAAGGCGATCGAACCGCGGGCAGGATCGGTGCGCGCCCGGGAGGCGACCGCCGGTCGGATGAACAGGGCAATCCAGGCGATCAGCGATCGACACGGGTACTCGACGGCGAAGCAGGCCCGGACGGTGCTGCGCGGTGCGCTGCAACTGGCCGTGATCGCTGACGTGCTCCCGGTCAATCCGGTCGACAGCACTTCGCGCCTCGAGCGCAAAGCACCGCCCAAGGGTGCGCCGTCCATCACGGCCGAACAGCTCGCGCAGCTGCTCGGCGATCTGCGCAACAGCGCGGTGCAGTGGATCGGCAAACGGACCGTTGCCGACTACTGCCGCACCGCCGATCTCGCCGACCCGATCACCATGCTCATCGGTACCGGGATGCGCCGTGGCGAACTGCTCGGGCTGCGGTGGAAGGACATCGACGAAGCGTCCTCGGTCGCGACGATCTGTGGGAAGGTCGTGCGCAAGCGTGGCGGGGGGCTCATCCGTGAGTCGTTCGCCAAGACCGACGCGGGCAACCGGTCGATCGTCCTACCGAAGTTCGTCATGGAGATGCTGAAGCGGCGTCGCGATGAACCGCACCCGAGCACCGATGGCGTGATCTTCCCGAGCTCGGTCGGCACGCTGCGCGACCCGGACAACTTCAACCAGGCATGGGCCAAGGTGCGCGAACGGCTCGGCGTACCGGCCGTGTCGAGCCACAGTTTCCGCAAGGCGCTGGCGACGCTGCTCGATGACGCCGCGCTGTCCGCGCGGGTCGGCGCCGACCAGCTCGGCCACCGGCACGTCTCGATGACCCAGGATGTTTATTTCGGGCGTGGACGGATACACAGGGAAGCAGCCGACGTAATCGGCCGATTGTCCTCATAAGCGATGAATATTCGATGGATGTCGGTCAGGGACCATTCCGGAAAATGGTCCCTGACCAGCGCCCCCGGCAGGAATCGAACCTGCGACCTAGGGATTAGAAGGCCCTTGCTCTATCCAACTGAGCTACGGAGGCAGTGGGGCAACCTCGGTCGACGTCGACCGTGCTGTCCAGCACGGAAAGTATAGCGACCGTCCAGCTGGCTAAGTTCTCAGTGTCAGCAACGTTTCGGCCACCTCGGTCGCGCGGAAGGACGTACTGACCGGGGCGGTCAGGTCCGAGATCAGATTATCCGGCCGAGCCCGAACGGGCCACGCCATATTGTTGGAACTACGCTCAGTCGTATGTCGTTGCCGCAGGACCAGCCCGTCGAAACCGATGTCTCGGACGTCGGCAGGTCGGGTGCGGCGGGGAATTTCGGAGTGCTGGCGGTGCTCGCCGGTGCGGTCGCCGCGGTGGTCGCGGCGCTGGTGGTCGGGTTGTCGGCGGCGCACGCGCTGAGCCTGCTCGGCATACCGGATCCCGGCCCGGTGACGACCTACGGTCTGCCCGCGATCAGGGCGCTCGCCGATCTGTCGGCCGCGCTGACGGTCGGTTCGCTGTTGTTCGCGGCCTTCCTGACACCTCCGCAGGCGGACGGGCTGCTCGACGCGGGCGGCTACCGGGCGGTGCGGCGCGCCTCCTGGTTCGCGCTCGCGTGGGCGAGTTGCGCGGCGCTGCTGGTCCCGTTGACCGTCTCCGATACGACAGGTCAGCCGGTCGGGCAGGTATGGCGGCCCGAGCAGTTGTGGCGGGCGATCGACCAGATCGCGCTGGCCGAGGCGTGGCGCACGACGGTGGTGTTCGCGGTGATCGTCGCGGTGGGCTGCAAGCTCGTGCTGCGATGGGGATGGACGCCGCTGCTGTTCGGCGGCGCGATCGTGACCATGATGCCGCTGGCGCTGACGGGGCATTCCTCCTCCGGCGGCGCGCACGACCTGGCCACCAACAGCCTGATCCTGCACCTGATCTCGGCCGCGGTGTGGGTCGGCGGGCTGTTCGCCGTCCTCGCTCACGCGATGCGCGGCGGCGCGCACACCGATATCGCGGCTCGCCGGTTCTCGCTGACGGCGACCGTCGCGTTCGTGGTCATCGGCGTCAGCGGTGTGATCAACTCCTGGGTCAGGGTTCCGCTGGACGAACTGTTCACCACCACCTACGGCAGGCTGGTTCTCGCCAAAGCGGCAGCGCTGATCGTGCTGGGGATCCTCGGTTACTTCCAGCGCCGCGCGTCGCTGCCCGCGCTCGCCGCCGACCCGCGTGACCGCGCCGCGCTGATCCGCTTCGGTGGGGTGGAGGCGGTGATCTTCGCCGCGACCATGGGGTTGGCCGTCGGACTCGGACGCACCCCGCCGCCACCGCCGACCAGCGTGCCGACACCCGCCGAGGTGGAACTCGGATACGACCTGGCGGGACCGCCGTCGGCGAGCCGACTGCTGTTCGATTGGCGTTTCGATCTGATCTTCGGGACCTTGGCCATCGTGCTCGCGGTGGTGTATCTGCTGGGGGTGTGGCGGCTGCGGTCGCGCGGTGACGCGTGGCCGGCGGGTCGCACGATCGCCTGGCTGTCGGCGTGCGCGGTCCTGCTGTTGGCGACCTCCTCCGGCGTCGGCCGGTACGCGCCCGCGGTATTCAGCGTGCACATGGGCCAGCACATGGCGCTGTCGATGCTCGCGCCGATCCTGTTCGCCCTCGGCGGCGCGGTGACCTTGGCGCTGCGCGCGTTGCCGCCCGCCGGACGCGGCGGGGTGCCCGGACCGCGCGAATGGATTCTCGCCGCGGTGCACAACCCGGTCTCACGGTTCCTGACCCATCCGATCGTCGCGTCGGTGATCTTCGTCGGCGGGTTCTACGCCCTCTACATGGGCGGTATCTACGACTCGTTCGCGGATTCGCACGCGGCGCACCTGCTGATGAACATCCATTTCCTGCTGACCGGATACCTGTTCTATTGGGTGGTCATCGGGATCGACCCGAAACCGCGTCAGGTGGAACCACTGACCAAACTCGGGATGGTGTTCGGTTCGCTGCCCTTCCACGCCTTCTTCGGTATCGCGCTGATGAGTATGACGACGGTGATGGGCGGGTGGTTCTTCCGAAGTCTCGGACTGGACTGGAACAGCGATCTGCTCGGCGATCAGCGCACGGGCGGCAGTTTCGCGTGGGCCAGTGGCGAGGTTCCGCTGGTCGTGGTGATGCTCGCGCTGCTCATCCAGTGGTCTCGTGGCGACGCCAAGCTGGCCAAGCGCATCGACCGCGCCGCGGAGCGTGATCACGGCGCCGAACTCGCCGCCCACAACGCCATGTACGCGGAGCTGGCGAAACGGGATCGCGAGGTGCGCAAGTGAATTGCGGGCAATCGGCGACGGCGGACCTCGGGCATGCGTGAGGTGAGCGGAACCCGTCACACTCGTGCACGATGGACCTCGACGCGGGGTTGCTCGGGCGCCGGTTGATCGTGAGTGAGCACAATGTGGCAGTGAGTGGACCAGGCATCGGCGCCGGTTTCGGTGGCTCCGTGCCCGGTGGTGTGGTCGGGTCCGGTCCCGATGACGCGGGCCCGCCCCGACGGGTTTCCCGGTCGGACGCGCGCGAGGCGCGGAAGAGGCTGGCGGGGCGGATACGCAAGACGCCGGTGCTGCACACCTCGATCGCCGGTCCGGACGGTCCGGTGCCGGTCACGCTGAAACTCGAGTATCTCCAGCACGGCGGGACATTCAAGGTGCGTGGCAGTCTCAACGCGTTACTCGAGTCGCCGGTCTCGGCGGGCGAGGTCGTGATCGCCTCCGACGGCAACGCGGGTATCGCCACGGCGGTCGCGACCGCGCAACTGGGTAAGGCGTGCACGGTCGTCGTGCCGGAATCGGCGCCGCATACGAAGGTCGCGGCGATGTGGTCGCACGGCGCCGAAGTGGTGTGGCACGGCACCACCTACGGCGAGGCGTGTCGCCACGCGGCGGATCTGGCGACCGAGCGCGGGGCGTTGCTGCTGCGCGCCGACGAACTGCCCGCGGTCGTCGCGGGCGCCGGGGTCGTCGGGCTGGAACTCGAGGAACAGGTCCGTGGGCGGCCACCGGTGTTGATCTCGGTCGGCGGCGGCGGGCTGGTCGCGGGCGTCGCCTCGGTACTCGGGCGCAGGCAACAGGTGATCGGCGTCGAACCCGTCGGTTACCCCGCCCTGCACACCGCGTTGGAGACCGATCCCGCCGTCGGGCCCTGCTCGCCCGATGCCGCGCACGCGCACCGCATCGGCGCGATCGCGCTGGGGATCGCGCGGCGCTACGACATCCGCTCGTTGCTCGTCGCCGACGACGCCGTCGTCGCGGCCAGGGAATACCTGTGGCGCGAATTCCGCATCGTCGTCGAGGCGACCGGCGCCACCGCGCTCGCCGCCGTGCACAGCGGTGTGTACGTGCCGCCGCCGGGCGAGCGGCCGGTGATCGTCCTGTGCAGTGCGAATACCGAGCACGTCGTGCAGTGAACCGCCGCGATCGCGCCTGATGTCCCGGCGGTGTCCGGACCGTGAGCGGATGCCGATGTTCCACATTGCATAACAGGTCGGTATCCCCTGGCGCGGGAGGTCGCTGGTTGGTAGCTGATGCGTAGATTGGCACTCGGTGACACAACGTGAACCGCGTGGTCGTCGGGCCGGATCGGGTGCGGTCGAATCATGCGGTTCGGCTGTTCAGGCCCATGATCCGAGGGAGAATCGCTGATGTCCGAGCTGACCGAAGACACCCTGCACGCGCTGGTCGGCAAACTGGATCTGGCACAGAAGGTGCGATTGCTGACAGGTGCCGATATCTGGTCGACGCCCGAGGAACCGGCCATCGGCCTGCGGTCGATGACGCTGTCGGACGGTCCGTCCGGAGTGCGCGGTCCGGTGTGGGACGAACGCGATCCCTCCCTGAATCTGCCGTCCGCGACCGCGCTCGCCGCGACCTGGGATCTCGAGATGGCCCGCGCCTACGGTGCGACCTCGGCGGCCGAGGCGCGGCGCAAAGGTGTCGACATCGTCCTGGGGCCGACGATCAATCTGCAGCGCAGCCCGCTGGGCGGTAGACATTTCGAGGCGTTCTCGGAGGACCCGCTGCTGACCGGCCAGCTGGCCGCCGCGTACGTGCGTGCGGTGCAGGAGCACGGGATCGCCGCGACCCCGAAACACTACGTGGCCAACGATTTCGAGACCGACCGCTACACCGCCGACGTGGAGGTCGGCGACCGCGCGCTGCGCGAGCTGTATCTCGCGCCGTTCGAAGCCGCGGTGCGTGCGGGCGCGTGGCTGGTGATGTCGGCCTACAACGCCGTGCGTGGCGTGACGATGACCGAGAACCGGCTGCTCACGGCGCCGCTGCGCACCGAATGGAAATTCGACGGCGTGGTGGTGTCGGATTGGACCGCCGTCCGCAGCACCGTGGCCTCGGCGAACGCGGACCAGGATCTGGTGATGCCGGGACCGGAAGGACCGTGGGGCGAGGAACTCGTCGCGGCGGTGCGCGCGGGAACCGTGCCGGAGGCGGCCGTCGACGCGAAGGTGGCGCGCCTGCTCCGGTTGGCGGCCCGGGTCGGCGCGCTGGACATGACCGATCGCGATGCTCCGGTCGCGGCCGACGGCGTGGGTCGTAGCCGCGTGTCCCACACGCCCGACACGGGTCTGCGGGTGGCACGCGAGGTGGCCGCGGCGGGGATGGTTCTGGTCCGCAACGAGGGTGAACTACCGTGGCCGAGTGCCGGTCCCGGGACGATCGCGGTGATCGGCGAAGCGGGCTCGTGGCCGCGCACGCAGGGTGGCGGAAGTGCGACCGTGGTACCCGACGAGGTGATCGGCCCCGTCCAGGGACTGCGCACGGCCCTACCCGACGCGACGATCGTCGCCCACCCGGGAGTCCCGGTCCAGACCGGAATCCATCCGTTGCCGCTGACGGTCATGACCGATCCGTACACCGGTGAGCCCGGCCTGCGCGCCCGATTCCTCGACGGCGATGGCGCCGAATTGCTGAGCGAGCATCGGGGCGCCGGTCAACTCGTCTACCTCGGAACGGTCCCGAAAGGCGCTGTGACGCTGGAACTCACCACCGAATACCTCGCGGGACCCGACGATCCGGAAACCGTGCTGCTCGGCGTCGCCGGTATCGGTGCGACCCGGATGGAGATCGACGGCGCGCCTGCTCTCGACACCGTGCTCACCGGCAGCGGCGAAGCTCTCGGCGCGGCGTTGTTCACCCCGGGTGTCGCGACGGTCCCGGTGAGCACCGACGTCGCCCACGTGGTGCGTGTCCGCCAACAACTCGAGGCCGGTGCCGCGATGCCCGGCCTGGTCGCGATCACGCTCGGAACAGCCGGCGGCACGGCGAACCCCGCGAAGTCGATCGCCGAGGCGGTGGCCCTGGCGCGTGCGTCCGATGTCGCGGTGGTGGTGGTCGGCACGGGTTCGCGGACCGAGAGCGAGGGTTTCGACCGCACCACCCTCGCACTGCCCGGCGCACAGGACGAGTTGGTGCGTGCGGTGGCCGCCGCGAATCCGCGCACGGTGGTCGTCGTCAACTCCGGTGGTCCGGTCCTGCTCCCGTGGCGCGACGACGTGGCCGCGGTCCTGCTCGCCTGGTTCGGTGGACAGCAACTGGGGCACGCACTCGCCGATGTCCTGCTCGGTCACCGGGAGCCGGGCGGTCGATTGCCGACGACCTGGCCCGCGGCCGAATCCGACGTCCCGGTGCTGTCGACGACACCGGTGCGGGGCGTGCTGCGCTACGACGAAGGCATTCATATCGGCTATCGAGCCTGGTTGAAGGCCGGTGCGCGGCCCGCCTACCCGTTCGGGCACGGGCTCGGCTACACGAGTTGGGCGCTGACCGATCTGGTCGTCGCCGCCCCGACCGTGAACGGTTCGGTCGACATGGAGGTCACCGTGCACAACACCGGAGCCAGGGCCGGTAAGCAGGTCGTTCAGGTCTATCTGTCGCGCGCGGAGTCGGACGTCGACCGCCCGGTGCGCTGGCTGGCCGGGTTCACCCCCGTCGAGGTGGAGGCCGGACGATCCGTCCGGATCCGTATCCCGCTGTCGCCGAGGACTTTCGCGCATTGGGACGAGAACTGGCATATCGAGCCCGGTGTCTTCACCGTGCACGTGGGGACCAGTTCGACGGACCTACCGCTGTCCGCCGACACCGCCGCGCTCGCCGCGGTGTGAGGCGAAGCGCCGGTTGTCCACAATCCGGAAAGTTGTCCACATTCTCGAGATCGCGCCGCCGCGAGGGCGGGCGTTCGACCACGCTGAAGGTGCCCCCGTGACACGGGGGAGGACAACCGGGAAGAGGGCTCCCGGTCCGGATGCGAAGGGGCGTAATCATGTACGAAGCGATGGCTACCGTGATCGGCACCGTGGTCACACACCCGGCCAAACGTGATCTGAACACCGGAGAGCAGGTGCTGACCTTCCGGATGGCGAGCAATTCCCGCCGTTTCGATCAGGCCACCGGCACCTGGGTGGACAACGGAACCCTGTTCCTCACCGTGAGCTGCTGGCGACGGCTGGTGGCCGGGGTGGAGGAGTCCATCAGGCGCGGCGATCCGGTCGTCGTCTACGGACAGCTGCGCTCACACGAATATCGCACACGCGACGGTGTCGAACGCCGCGATCTGGAGATGCGGGCGAGTGCCGTCGGCCCGGATCTGAGTCGCTGCACGGCCCGCATCGCCCGTCGATCCGAGAGCGGGACCGGGTCCGACCCCCAGGGCGTGATACGGAATACTTGTCACGGATCGAGCGCTGAACCGGATGCACGCGTCGGCCATGGACTGGGGGAGACCGCAGCGACCGTGCCTTCCGCATCTACCCAGAGCGCCGAACCGGAGCCGGTCGACGCCTGACCTCGCATGACGCATACATGTGAGCACGGCCGATCCGATCCGGAGGCCCTCCGGCGCCCGGCCCGAATGGACCACGGCGCGGTGGGTGGCGCTGCTTGATTCCACCGTTCCCCAGACCGATAGGCTTGTGTATATGGCTGAGTTCATTTACCAGATGAAGAAGGTTCGCAAGGCGCACGGCGACAAAGTCGTACTCGACGATGTGACCTTGAACTTCCTTCCCGGCGCCAAGATCGGTGTCGTCGGCCCGAACGGCGCCGGTAAATCCAGCGTGCTGAAGATCATGGCCGGACTGGATCAGCCGAACAACGGTGAGGCGTTCCTGGCGCCGGGCGCCACCGTCGGCATCCTGCAGCAGGAGCCGCCGCTGAACGAGGAGAAGACGGTTCGCGGCAATGTCGAGGAGGGCCTCGGCGAGATCAAGGTGAAGCTGGACCGCTTCAACGAGATCGCCGAATTGATGGCCACCGACTACTCCGACGAGCTCATGGACGAGATGGGCAAACTTCAGGAGGATCTGGACCACGCCGACGCGTGGGATATCGATTCCCAGCTGGAGCAGGCGATGGACGCGTTGCGTTGTCCGCCGCCGGACGAGCCGGTCACCAAGCTTTCCGGTGGTGAGCGTCGTCGTGTCGCGCTGTGCAAGCTGCTGTTGAGCAAGCCCGATCTGCTGCTGCTCGACGAGCCGACCAACCACCTCGACGCCGAGTCGGTGAACTGGCTCGAGCAGCATCTGGCCCAGTACCAGGGCGCCGTGCTCGCGGTCACCCACGACCGGTACTTCCTGGACAATGTGGCCGAGTGGATTCTCGAGCTCGACCGGGGCCGGGCGTTCCCGTACGAGGGCAATTACTCCACCTACCTGGAGAAGAAGGCTCAGCGCCTCGAGGTGCAGGGCAAGAAGGACCAGAAGCTGCAGAAGCGGCTCAAGGAAGAACTCGCCTGGGTGCGCTCGGGCGCCAAGGCACGCCAGGCCAAGAACAAGGCCCGTCTCGGCAGGTACGAGGAGATGGCGGCCGAGGCCGAGAAGCACAGGAAGTTGGATTTCGAGGAGATCCAGATTCCCGCGGGTCCGCGCCTGGGCACCGTCGTCGTCGACGTGTCGCATCTGGACAAGGGTTTCGGCGATCGCCAGCTCATCAAGGATCTGTCGTTCACCCTGCCCCGCAACGGCATCGTCGGTGTCATCGGCCCCAACGGTGTCGGTAAGACCACGCTGTTCAAGACGATCGTCGGACTCGAATCGCCCGACAGCGGCGAGGTGAAGGTCGGCGAGACGGTCAAGCTGAGCTACGTCGACCAGAATCGCGCGGGTATCGACCCCAAGAAGAACGTCTGGCAGGTGGTCTCCGAGGGGCTCGACTTCATCCAGGTCGGCAATCAGGAGATGCCGTCGCGCGCCTATGTGAGCGCGTTCGGTTTCAAGGGCCCGGATCAGCAGAAGCCGGCCGGGGTGCTCTCCGGTGGTGAGCGCAACCGCCTGAATCTGGCGCTGACCCTCAAGCAGGGCGGCAACCTGATCCTGCTCGACGAGCCAACCAACGACCTCGACGTGGAAACCCTCGGTTCGCTCGAGAACGCGCTGGAGCAGTTCCCCGGCTGCGCCGTCGTGATCTCGCACGATCGCTGGTTCCTCGACCGCACCTGCACCCACATCCTCGCGTGGGAGGGCGATTCGGACAACGACGCCAAGTGGTTCTGGTTCGAGGGCAACTTCGAGGCATACGAGGCGAACAAGGTCGAGCGGCTCGGTGCGGAAGCGGCTCGCCCGCATCGGGTTACACACCGCAAACTGACCCGCGACTGAGATCGGGATCCGACGGGGCGAGTGCTGTTCGCATCGCCCCGTCGATCGGCCATTTTTCGAAGGATTTGCGGCGAAGTGCCGTCGATCGGCTCCGATGCCGAAGGAAATACGGACGCCCGGCCATACCCGCCGAATCTCGATAGTGTGGGTTACGTGCATGCGCCGGTGCTGTCCGAGATCTGGGTAGTTCCCATGCCCGACGCGCCGATATGACGGTCGCCGGGTCCTATCGAGTGCTGAGCCGAGTGGACGACCTCGGCAATCGCGCGGCGAATATCGCAACCGTGGTGAACACCCCGGGATTCAAAGGGATTTCACCCGCTTGTCTCCGGTGCGCAGCTACTCTCGGACCGGCGTCACTTTGTTACGGAACCGAATCCGAGGAGTTGGCGAAAAAATGACGGTCTCGTCCGAATTGTCCAGTGCGGCGTGGTCCGCGGGTCTGCCGCAGTCACTGCGCGGAGATCTCGCGACCCTCGAGGAGGCGTATTTCCGCCACGTCGACGCGGGCGATGTGGACTGTGCGATCACCGGGATCACCCAGATCTTCCGACGGCATCTCGAGTTGGCGATCACCCGGCCCACCGGCCGGGTACTGGTCCGGGTGTATCACCCGGACGACGGATCGGGCCTCGGCGCCGCAATCCAGTTGGTCACCGACGATATGGCGCTACTCGTCGAGTCGATCACCTCGTCCCTGAGTCGCATGGGCGTCAGCGTCAGCGAAGTCATCCATCCGATCTTCGAGGTCGAGCGCGACGCCGAGGCGCGACTGCTGCACGCGGCGCCGCACGAGGTGGACGGCAACGGCGATCCCGGGGTGCGCGAATCGTGGATGCACCTGCAACTGCACGCGTCGACCACCAGGGAGACGTTGGACCGTATCGAGCAGGCGCTGCCGATGGTCGTCACCGACGTGCGCCAGGTCAACAGCGACACCGACGCCATGAAGCAGGTGCAGAGCACCCTCGCCGACACCCTGACCGAGGCCGCCGCGTCGGGGCGCGCGCCGTTTCCCGCCGACGATCTGATCGATACCGCGAATCTGTTGCGCTGGCTCGCCAGCGGTAATTTCACCGTGCTCGGTTACGCCCGTCACCGGCTGGGCGAGGACCACGAGCAGATGATCTCCAATGCGCTGCCCGGCACCTGCCTCGGTGTGCTGCGGCCCGACGTCGGCACCGATTTCCGCGTACCGATCAACGGCGGCGATCGGCCGCTGCTGATGCTCACCCAGGGTTTGGTGCCCGCCACCGTGCACCGCTCGGTGTATCCGTATTTCATCGGCGTCGCGGATTTCGACGAATCGGGCAAGGTCGTCGGCGACCATCTCTTCATCGGGGTCTTCACCGTCACCGCGGTCCACGAGAACGTTCTCGACATCCCGGTGATCGAGCGCCGGGTGCGTTCGGTGATCGAGGACAGCGGCTTCGACCTGGACTCCTTCTCCGGGCAGGCGATGCTGGAGGTCATCCAGTCGTTCCCGCGCACGGAACTGTTCTCCTCCGATACCGAGACCATGCGCCACACCGCCACCGCGGTGCTCAACGTCGGCCTGCGCAGGCAGGTGAAACTGTTCATGCGCGCCGACAGTTACGGCCGGTTCGTGGCCTGCCTGGTGTATCTGCCGCGTGATCGCTACACCACCCACGTGCGCTTGGAGATGCAGGACATCCTCGTCCGTGAACTGGGCGGCGACTCGATCGACTATTCGGCGCGGGTGAGCGAAAGCGAACTCGCCAGCGTCTATTTCACCGTCCGGCTGCCCGACGCGGAAGGCGCGCCACGTGCGGAGCAGACCGCCGCGGCGGACACCTCCGAGCCGAACCGGCTGCGGATCCAGCGCCTGCTGGCCGAGGCGAGCAACACCTGGGACGATCACCTCAACGACCAGCTGAATACCGCGCCGGTGCTCGCGCCCGCCGTCGTCAAGCGGTACGCGGACGCCTTCCCCGAGGGCTACAAACAGGATTTCGCGCCGGCGCGAGCGCTCGGCGACATCATGCGGCTCGAACGGCTGACCGAGGGGTCGATCGTCCAGAACCTGTACCGCAGACCGAATTCGGAGCCGGGGTCGTGGCGGTTCAGCCTCTACATCGGCGGCACCGGGATCTCCTTGAGCCAGGTACTTCCGGTATTGCAGAGCCTCGGCGTCGAGGTCGTCGACGAGCGCCCGTACCGGATCGAACTCGAGACCTCCCCCGGCGGCCGGATTCTCGAGCGCTGGATCTACGATTTCGGTCTGCTGGCGCGTCCCGAACTGCTGCGCAGCTCCCTCGACCGTGATCTGGACGCCGAACTGCTGGAATCCTCGGCCCGCGCCGACGTGCTCGACGCGGAGGTGCGCGGGCTGCGCGAGCGGTTCACCGACGCTTTCGAAGCGGTCTGGCACGGCCGCGCCGAGGCGGACGGCCTGAACGAACTCGTGCTGCGGGCGCGGCTGCCGTGGCGGTCGGTCGCCATCCTGCGCACCTACGCGAAATACCTGCAGCAAGCCGACTTTCCGTACAGCCAGACCAATATCGCGCGGGTACTTCTCACCTACCCGGACGCGGCTCGGCTGTTCGTCGACCTGTTCGCGGCGCGGTTCGATCCCGACACCGTGGCTGCCGAACACGCCGCGGAGCTGGAGGTGCGGCTGCGGGAACGGATCGACGAGGTCGTGAGCTTGGATGCCGACCGCATCCTGCGTGCCATCCTCAGCCTGATCAAGGCCACGCTGCGCACCAACTACTACGTGACCGACGCCGAGGGGGTGTCGCGCGACTTCATCTCGGTGAAGGTCGAACCGCGCGAGATCGCCGAACTGCCCAAACCTCGGCCCCGGTACGAGATCTTCGTCTATTCGCCGCGCGTGGAGGGCGTGCACCTGCGATTCGGTTCGGTGGCGCGCGGTGGATTGCGCTGGTCGGATCGGCTGGAGGATTTCCGTACCGAAATCCTCGGCCTGGTCAAGGCGCAGGCGGTCAAGAACGCGGTGATCGTGCCGGTCGGCGCCAAGGGCGGCTTCGTGGTGAAACAGCCGCCGCAGGCGACCGGCGATCCCGTGGCCGACCGCCAAGAGCTCGGCGCCGAGGGGGTGGCGTGCTATCGCACCTTCATCTCGGGTCTGCTCGACATCACCGACAATGTCGACCGGGTGACCGGCGCCGTGCTGCCGCCCGCGCGGGTGGTCCGTCGTGATGGCGACGACACCTACCTGGTGGTCGCCGCGGACAAGGGCACCGCGACGTTCTCCGACACGGCCAACGACATCGCGCAGCGCTACGGATTCTGGCTCGGTGACGCGTTCGCCTCCGGTGGTTCGGCGGGTTACGACCACAAGGCGATGGGCATCACCGCCAAGGGCGCGTGGGAGAGCGTGAAACGGCATTTCGCCGAGATGGATCTCGATACCCAGACCCAGGACTTCACGGTCGTCGGCATCGGCGATATGAGCGGTGACGTCTTCGGCAACGGCATGTTGCTTTCCGAGCACATCCGCCTGGTCGCCGCCTTCGACCACCGGCACATATTCCTCGACCCGGACCCGGACCCCGCGAGTTCGTACGCGGAACGGGCGCGCATGTTCGCACTGCCGCGGTCGTCGTGGGCCGACTACGACACCTCGGCGATCTCCCAGGGCGGCGGGGTGTGGGATCGCACGGTCAAGTCCGTGCCCATCAGCCAGCAGGCCCGTATCGCGCTCGGTCTCGCCGACGACATCACCTCGCTGTCGCCGCCGGAACTCGTGCGCGCGATCCTGCTGGCCCCGGTCGGTCTGCTCTGGAACGGCGGCATCGGCACCTACATCAAGGCGTCGACGGAATCGAACGGCGACGTCGGCGACAAGTCCAACGATCCGGTCCGCGTCAACGGAAACCAGTTGCGGGTCAAGGTCATCGGCGAGGGCGGCAATCTCGGCGCGACCGCGCTCGGGCGCATCGAGTTCTGCCGCGCGGGCGGCAAGATGAACACCGACGCCCTCGACAATTCGGCCGGTGTCGACTGCTCCGACCACGAGGTCAATATCAAGGTGCTGCTCGACGGTGTGGTCAGCGCGGGCCTGCTGCCCGAACCCGAGCGCAACCCGCTGCTCGCCTCGATGACCGACGAGGTCGCGCGTATGGTGCTGCGGGACAACGTCTCCCAGAACTTCCTGATGGGGATCTCGCGATTCGAGGCGCCGGGGATGCTCAATGTCCACCAGCGGCTCATCGAGGACCTGGAGGAACGCCGCGGGCTCGACCGCGAATTGGAGGCGCTGCCGTCCACGGTGGAGTTGAAGCGCAGGCGCGAGGAGGGTGTCGGCCTCGCGTCCCCAGAGCTGTCGAATCTCATGGCCCATGTGAAGCTTTCGCTCAAGGCCGACCTGCTCGACTCCGATCTGCCCGACAACAACTATTTCTCGGGCAGGCTGGCGGACTACTTTCCCTCCGCGCTGCGGGAACGATTCGGCGCGGCCATCAAGAAGCATCGTCTGCGCCGCGAGATCGTCACCACGATGATTGCCAACGAGATGGTCGACTACGGCGGCATCACCTACGCGCACCGGCTGAACGAGGAGACCGGAGCCACCGCGACGGACGCGGTGCGCGCTTTCGCCGCGGCCATCGAGATCTTCGATCTGCACGCCATGTGGTCACGCATTCGCGCGGCCGATACCTCGACCTCGGTCCGCGACGCGCTCGAGTTGGAGACCAAACGAACGCTCGACCGGGCGTCGCGGTGGCTGCTGAGCAACCGTCCGCAGCCGATTCCGGTCGGTGCGGAGATCAACCGCTACAGCGGTGGTGTGCGTGAACTCGCGCCGAAGGTGCCGGGCTGGCTGCGCGGACATCATGTCGCGACGCTCACCGGCCAGTCCGCCGAGTTGATCGCGCAGGGCGCGCCGACGGATCTCGCCACCGAGGTCTTCGGGCTGCTGAACCTGTTCCCGTTGCTCGACGTGCTCGATATCGCCGATATCACCGATCGTGACCGGGACGAGGTCGGGTCGCTGTATTACGCCCTCAACGACCACCTCAAGATCGATTGGCTGCTGGAGGCGGTCAGTCATCTCGAGCGCGGCGATCGCTGGCACTCGCTGGCCAGGCTGGCGCTGCGCGACGATATGTACGGCTCGCTGCGTTCGCTCACCCTCGATGTGCTGTCGGCGGGCGATCCGGAGGAGACGGCCGACGAGAAGATCGCCTACTGGGAGTCGAAGAACCAGTCGAGGCTGGGGCGCGCGCGGGCGGCGCTGTCGGAATTGTTCGAATCCGGAACGCACGATCTCGCGACGCTGTCCGTCGCGGCGCGCCAGGTGCGCAGCATGGTCAGCGGTGTGGGCGCGCAGTCGGAACGCTGAACCTCGTCGATCGGGTGCGTCGGAGCGGCGCACCCAGCCGAGTACGCCGAATGATGTTAGGGTGCAACAAGAATTGCGGGTAGCGCGATGTCGCGCGGATGGCGCACTCGACGTATCCTTCGCCCCGCGACGATCACCGGCGGCGAAGATTGCGATACTGGGTGCCGCGAATCGGTCCGGACCCGGGCGAACGCCCAGGTCACCGCGACCGGAAATGATCGAATTCGGTGCCGAAGGATCTCGCCGTGATACCTGTTCCGCAACGTCGCGGAAGGGTGTGGCGCGAGATCGGCGCCTTATCGGAGGTACCACGTGACGAGTTCGGTGAACGGTAAAGGAAAGGCCAACGGTAGCGCTCTGCTGCTACCCAAGCGCTTTCACGCCAAGGTGGAAGTCAGGTGGTCGGATATGGACGTGTTCCAGCACGTCAACCACGCGCGCATGGTGACCCTGCTGGAAGAGGCCAGGATTCCGTGGCTGTTCGAGGACGGACGTCCCACCGAATCGCTGCGTGCGGGCTGCGTGCTGGCCGACCTGCGGGTGCGTTACCGGGGCCAGTTGCGGCACGAGGACACCCCGCTCGATATCGCCATGTGGATCGAGCAGTTGCGCGCCGTCGATTTCACGGTCGGATACGAAGTGCGCGCCAACGGCGCGGCCCCCGATTCCCCGCCCGCGGTGGTCGCCTCGACCCAGATCGCGGCGTTCGACATCGAGACCCAGCGGTTGCGCAGGCTCACCGACGGTGAGCGGGACTATCTGTCCGAGTGGATGGACAGGTGAGCTGAGCTCAGGGTTTCGTGACGACAGTGGTGTTGTGAGGGCGGCGACGCCCGTGCGGGCGGAGATGCCGTGAGGTCCCAGCAGCGTGTGCTGCATGTCAGTGATCCGGCCGAGCGTGAGAATCTGGCCACCTTCCTGAGCCGGGCGATCCGGCTGGATGTCGCGGCGGTGGTGCGCTTGCGCAGGCGCGGCGACACGTTTGTCTCGGCGTGGGTGACAACCGGTTTCGAGGCATTGGCCGTGCGAACGGTGTCGGCCGAACTGGGGGTCGACGATGTCACCGTCGGCGCCGATCTGGTGCTGGCCGGACTCGGCTCCGGCAGTCCGATCGACCTCGGCTATTCGATGGATTCGGCCTGGCGTGGTGCGCTGCCGCCGAGCGACGGATTCGCCCATATCGACGATGTGCCCGCGCGCACGCTGGTCGAATTGGCGGAACGCGGCGCCCAGCTCGCCAAGGAACACGGCAGCTCGCACGGCCCGCCCGCCTCGCTGCTGGACCAGACTGTGCTCACGGTGTCGGCCGACCCGGTTTCGGTCGAAGTGCCGATGCGAGTCGTCTTCGCCCTGACCGCAATGGATTTCATCCCGCATTCGGGAGACAGGGCCGAGGCTCGACGCATCCCGCCCAGCGAGATCGTCCGCGTCCGGGCCACCAACACGTGGTTGCGGATCGACGCGCGCTACGGCTCGGTCGCGCGTCGTCGCGGCGGAGCCATTCCGCTGACCCCGAGCTGATCGGGGAGTTGTCGGTGGTTCGCCGGACTCAAGCGACTCCGGACAGTCGTAGCGCCGCCGTACACCCCGCCGCCGCCACGATCACCACGAGCAGCGGCGCTCTCCGCCATGCGAGAACACCGCCGACGACCACCCCGGCGGGTAGCGCCACTCCCGGTTGCGCGGTGCCGAAGGGCAGGGTGGTGACCGCGACCAACGCCGCGAGCAGGACCACCGCCCCGATCTCCAGTAGTCGCTCGGCACGTTCGGGAAACCGGATGCGGCTGCGCAACGCGGGCCCGGCCCAGCGGAATGCGAAGGTGCCGACGGCGAGCGCGATGATCCCCGCGGTCGGCATCATGCGGTATCACTGCGTCGCGCGGAACATTCGCGAGGGGCGCACGATCCGGAGTCCGATTCGCCACCGTCGACCACCTCGCTCCGTTCCCCACGCCGCAGCGTGAACGCCGCCACGACCACACCGGAGAGCGCGAACAGCACCGGTAAACCCGGCGGCAGGAATGCGGAGGTCGTGAGCGCCACGACCACCCCCGCGCAGACCGCGCCGAAGGTGTCCCGGTCGCGCAGCGCGGGGATCACCAGGGCGAGCAGTACCGCGGGAAAGACCGCGTCCAGACCGAAGGCGGAGGTGTCGGGGACGATACTGCCGATCAGCGCGCCCAGGGCCGCGCCACCGGGCCAGGCGAGCAGGACTCCCACCCCGCAGAGCCAGTACGCGGCGCGTTTGCGTTCGATATCGGATTGGGCCAGCGCCACGGCGACGGATTCGTCGTTCATCACATGGACCCCGAGCAGGCGACGCCACCCGCTGCCGGTCACCTCCGGCAGCGACAGCCCGTAGGGCAGATGCCTCGCATTGACCACCAGTCCCGCCAGCACGGCCGCGATCGGGCTGCCACCCGCGGCGATGATCCCGATGAACAGGAATTCCGCTCCACCCGCGAGGACGACCACGCCGAGCACGACGGGCAGCCAGACGGGGAATCCCGCGCCGACGGCCGTCGCCCCGTAGGAGACGCCGATCATCGCGACGGCCACGAGCACGGCCGCGATTCCCGAGACCGTGTCCCGCCCGAGTGTTCGCCATATCGAACGCATGTAGCTTATGGTGAACGCACGCGGACGATTCGTCAATGTGGTTTCCTGTACCGGATTCCGAACACGACGGGAGTGGGGAATGACGCGGGACGGCTCGACGGCGACGCCGCAGGCGGCGATCGCGGCGTCGCTGCGCCGGGAACGGACCAGGGCCGGGCTGTCGCTCACCGAGGTCGCCAACCGTGCCGGTATCGCGAAATCCACGCTGTCCCAATTGGAATCGGGGAGTGGCAACCCGAGTCTGGAGACACTGTGGGCGCTGTGTGTCGCGCTCGACATGCCGTTCTCACGGTTGCTGGACCCGCCGCGGCCCGCCGTGTCGGTGATTCGTGCGGGGGAGGGGCCGGTGGTCGCGGCCGAGCGTTCCGACTATCGCGCCACACTGCTCGCGGCCGGTCCGCCGAACACCCGCCGCGACATGTTCCGCATCACCGCCGAACCCGGCCACGCCCGCGACTCGGACCCGCACACCCCGGGCGTGGTCGAACACATCCTGCTCGCCACGGGCCGTGCCCTGGCCGGCCCGTCGGATGCCCCCGTGGAACTGCGGCCGGGTGACTACATCTCCTACCCGGGTGACGCCCCGCACGTCTTCGAGGCACTGGAAGCGGGCACCTGGGCGACGCTGGTGATCGAATACCCGTGAGACTCAGGCCGCGCCCTCGCCCAGGTACTGCAACCACACGGGGTCGAGGTCGGTGGTGGTCGACAGCAACCGCCAGTGCGGGCCTTTGGGGGAGACGAGCGGCGACCGCAGCGTCCAGCCCAGCTCGCTGAGCAGTTTGTCGGCTTTGCGATGGTTGCAGGGAGCGCAGCTGGCGACGCAGTTCTCCCAGGAATGCTCGCCGCCGCGACTGCGCGGGATGACGTGATCGATGGTCTCGGCCTTCGCGCCGCAATAGCCACAGCGGTAGCGATCGCGGTGCATGAGGGCGGCCCGCGTCATCGGCACCCGGGCCCGGTAGGGGACGTGGACGTAGTTGCGCAGTCGGATCACCGAGGGGACGGGGACGGCCGCCTCGGCCGAATGCACGACCGGATTCTCCTCGTTGTGGTGCACGGCGTCGGCCTTGTCGCAGATGAGCAGGACGACGGCGCGGCGTGCGGACAGGGCGGTGAGCGGCTCGTAGGTGGCGTTGAGAAGCAGCACCCGGCGCTTCAACCAGTGAATGGTCTGGGCGTTCATGGTCTCGGAGGAGACCGAAGTCAGATGTGGACCGTGATGGACGGTCTCACCGGGGCGATGGGAGCCCGGATGATGGTCGGACAGGATATGCAGCGGAGTAGCCCCCGACCCACGATTGTGGACGTCGGCGGGCTGGAGTTGTCGGTGCGCCCTGGCCTCGTGTGATCGGCCGTGCCGCTGCTTCATGGGGACCCCGATTTCGTCATCGACAAGATCATGTGATATTCCGCTGAACCTGCAATCAGTTGACCATGGAAAGAGGCCGATTGCACGGTGATTTCGCACAATGTTCGGTTAACTGCCGCTGAAATGGCCTCGGGCAGCCGTGTGAGGCGGCCCGCGTGGCCCCGACCAGCCGTGCGGGCACAATGGACGGCGGTGCATCCGGCTATCGAGAGGACCAGATGAGCACGGGCGAGCAGACGGCGACGTCATTCTACGACGCGGTCGGCGGTGCGGATACCTTCCAGCGCATCGTCGCGGCCTTCTACCGCGAGGTGGCCGCCGACGAGGTGCTGCGTCCGCTCTATCCGGAGGAGGATCTCGGCCCGGCCGAACGGCGGCTGCGCATGTTCCTGGAACAGTATTGGGGCGGCCCGCGCACCTACTCCGACGAACGCGGCCATCCCCGGCTGCGGATGCGGCACATGCCGTTCAAGGTCGGTCCGATCGAGCGTGACGCCTGGCTGCGGTGTATGCGTATCGGTATCGCCGAGATCGAGCCCGATGTGCTCGACGACGAACATCGCAAGGCGATGCTCGATTACATGGAGATGGCCGCGAATTCTCTGGTGAACTCGCCCTTCTGAGACGCCGTGCGCAAGAGTGGCGCACGCGACATCCGTCACCGAAAGTGACGTGGGTCGCGTCGAGCCGGTGGCGGTGAATTCGCTGGTCCACCAGTGCGGATTCGACCGTCCGGTTCGATTGCTGGGCTGTAGCAGGCTTTTCGAAAGGGCGACGCACACGCTGACGGTTTGCCGGGATGCTGTGAACATGGCGTTGCCTGAGGGAATTCGCCGAAATTCTTTGGCACTATTACGGATGTGACACAGACACCAGCCGTGCCGGCGCCGGTGGATCGCACCGAACCGGCCGACGGAGACGCGCAACCGTGGTGGCGCTCGGCCGTGTTCTATCAGGTCTACCCGCGATCCTTCGCCGATTCCGACGGCGACGGCGTCGGTGATCTCGGCGGTATCCGCGAAAAGCTCGGCTACCTGGAACTACTCGGAGTCGACGCGCTGTGGATCTGCCCGGTCATGCGCTCACCGATGGCCGATGGAGGCTACGACGTCGCCGATCCGCGCGATATCGATCCGCTGTTCGGTGGGATGGCGGCGATGGACGCCCTGATCGCCGAGGCGCACGAGCGACGTATCAAGATCACCATGGACCTGGTGCCCAATCACACCAGTGATCAGCACCCGTGGTTCGTCGCGGCGCGCACGGCCGCACCGGGCAGCGGAGAACGCGCCCGCTACATCTTCCGCGACGGTCGCGGGCCCGACGGCTCCGAGCCGCCGAACAACTGGCCGAGTATCTTCGGCGGACCGGCATGGACCAGGGTCACCGAACCCGACGGCACGCCCGGCCAGTGGTACCTGCACATCTTCGCGCCCGAACAGCCCGATCTGAACTGGGAGAACCCCGAGGTCGTCGCCGACTTCGAGCAGACACTGCGGTTCTGGCTGGACCGCGGGATCGACGGATTCCGCATCGATGTGGCGCACGGAATGGCCAAACCGCCTGGACTGCCCGATATGGCGAACGTCTCGACCAAGATGCTGGTGCACGACGACGACGATCCGCGTTTCAACAACCCGGGCGTGCACGAGATCCACCGCCGTTTCCGCAAGGTGCTCGACGAGTATCCGCACGCGGTCTCCATCGGTGAGGTGTGGGTCGACGACAACGTCCGCTTCGGCGAGTACGTACGCCCCGACGAGCTACATCTGGCCTTCAACTTCCGCCTCGCCGAAACCGCGTTCAACGCCGAATCGGTGCGCGCCGCCATCGACCATTCGCTCGCCGCGGTGGCCCCGGTGGGCGCGACGCCGACCTGGACGCTGTCCAATCACGACATCGAACGCGAGGTCACCCGGTACGGCGGCGGTGTCGACGGGGTCGAGCGGGCCAAGGCGATGATGATGGTCGAACTCGCCCTGCCCGGCTCGGTCTTCCTCTACAACGGCTCGGAACTGGGTCTGCCGAATGTGGACGACCTGCCCGAGGACGTCTTGCAGGATCCGGTCTGGGAGCGCTCGGGGCATACCGAGCGCGGGCGCGACGGCTGCCGGGTGCCGCTGCCGTGGGAGGGCGACACCCCGCCGTTCGGTTTCACCGCCGCGGCGCAGTCCTGGCTGCCCGAACCCGCGGAGTGGGCGCGGCTGACGGTGGAGGCCCAACTCGAGGAACTCGGGTCGACGGTGTCGCTGTACCGGATGGCGATCGAGATGCGCGGGACACGCCCGGAGTTCGCCGGTGAGCGCATCGAGTGGTATGGCAGCCCGAAGGGTTGTCTCGCCTTCCGGCGACCCGGCGGGCTGGTCTGCGTGCTCAACGCCACTGCGGCCCCGATCCCGCTACCGCCCGGTGAATTGCTGCTGGCCAGCGCGACGCTGAAGAACGGTCAGCTGCCTCCGGATGCCGCCGCGTGGCTGGTCTGAACCAACACGATCGCGTCGCGGTACGACCAGTGGATGATCTACTACAGGCGATCGGATACCGTTGATCCGTGAGCATTCTCGAGACAGTGCTGATCTTCGGCGCGATCCCGCTGGTGATCTATGGCGCGATCGCCGGATTGTCGTATCTCGGCAAGCCACTCGCTGGTGATAAACCGGCCCATTTCGACCTCGGTCAGAAGTGGACCCAGCCGCCGGTGTTGTGGAGTGCCACCGACGAGGTGACCGGACACGGCCACCACGGCGAAGCGCCGCATGGCGGTCACGCGGCTATCGAAGCCGCCGGGGCGAATCTGATCGGAGGCCGGGCAAGTGGCAAATTCTAAGTGGCCCGCGGTGGTCGAATCCGACCTGCCGCACGGATACGCCCTCACCAGCAGTGGCCGGGTCTCGGGTGTGCACGAGGCCGGTGACGTGTTCAAGGAGGTGCCGTTCAGCGACGACGAACGGCTCGCCATCGATAACGCGCTCACCAAGGCGACCAGGGCGACCAACACGCGTTTCAACGTCTACATCGGCGATCTGGGGTCGGACTCGGCCGCGGGCGCGGACGCGATCTTCCCCGCGACGCCCGACGCGGCGCGTTCGGTACTGATCGCCGTCTCCCCGAACGACAAGGCCATCGAGGTCCGTGCGGGCATCGACGTGCCGGTCCGCGCCAAGGACCGCATGTGCCAGCTCGGCGCCACCGCCGCGCGGGACTCGTTCAAGCGTGGCGACCTGATCGACGGTCTGCGCTCGGCGATCGAGGTCATGGTCGGCGAATTCAGGCGCTGAGACCCGCTCCTACCCGTACACGTTCGTGTGCTCATCGGGGTGAACCGTTTCCGGTTCACCCCGTTTCGCGTCCTCGTGCCTATTCGGCGTCCGCGGCCCGGGCGCGCAGCGACCGCTCGATACCGGCCTTACCTTCGCTGACCAGGCGACGCAGGGCGGGCGGGTGGTCGCCCGACAGGAATTTGTCGGCGATGGCGACCGCCTCGTCGCTGATGGCCCACGACGGGTACAGCCCGATGACGACCGTCTGCGCCACCTCGCTCGAGCGACGTTCCCAGACACCGGGCACATCGGCGAAGTACCGCTCGACATAGGACTCGAGCAACTCACCCTGGCCCGCGGGGGCGAACCCGCCGACGATGGAACGGGCGGTGATGTTGGGGACGGCGTCGTCGCCCATCACCGTGGCCCACGCCTGTTCCTTGACCTCGGCGATCGGGCGCGCGGTGGCCGCCGCCGCGGCCTGCCGCTTACCCGCCGCGGTGGGATCGTTGGCGAGTTCCTGGTCGATGACCGGGGTTTCGGTGCCGTCGCCGTCGATATCGCCCGCGGCGGCCAGCGCGGTCACGATGCGCCAGCGCAGGTCGGTATCGATGTCGAGACCGTTCAGCCCCGCCGCCGCTGGATCGGTGTCGAGCAGTGCGCGCAGCACCTCGGTGTGGCGTGGATCGAGTTTCGCAGCGGTCAGCGAGTTGACGAACGCCAGTTGGTGATCCGAACCGGGTTCGGCCGCTCGGGCCGCCGCCAGCAGGGTGTCGGCGAATTCGGACCAGCCCTTGTCGGCCGCCCAGCCCGGATCGGCGTAGCTGCCGATCGCGGTGTTGGCCTGCATCAGGAGGCGTTGCACCACACCGATTTCCGATTCGGCGCCGACGCCGCGCTGGACCAGGGCGACGAAATCGCGCGCCCGCATCTCGGCCTGCCGGGTCATCTCCCACGCCGCCGACCAGGCCAGCGTGCGCGGCAGCGGTTCGACGATCTCGTGGATGCGATGCAGGACGACGTCGAGCGAATCCGGGTCGAGCCGCACCGAGCAGTAGGTGAGGTCGTCGTCGTTGACGAGGACGAACTGTCCGCGCTCCACACCGACGAGTTCGGGCACGTCGGTGCGCTCGGCCGCCTCCAGATCGAGTTCGACCCGGTTGGTGCGCACCAGTTTTCCGTCCCGCTCGCCGTAGACACCGATGGCGAGCCGGTGGACGCGCTGCTCACCGGCGCCGGGATGCGCGCCTTCCTGGACGACGGAGAAGCGGGTGAAGCGTCCGTCGGCGTCGACGTCGAAATCGGGACGGAGAATGTTGAGCCCGGTGGTCTTGAGCCATTGCGCGCCCCAGGTCGACAGGTCGCGGCCCGAGGATTTCTCCAGCGCCGCGAGCAGGTCGTCGAAGGTCGCGTTGCCGTAGGCGTGGTCGGCGAAATACGCGCGCAGACCGGCGAGGAACGGTTCGAGGCCGACGTAGGCGACGAGTTGTTTCAGTACCGAAGCGCCCTTGGCGTAGGTGATTCCGTCGAAGTTGACCTCGACGGCCGCCAAGTCGGGGATATCGGCGGCGATGGGATGGGTCGAGGGCAGCTGATCCTGGCGGTAGGCCCAGGACTTCTCCACATTCGCGAAGGTGGTCCAGGCATTGGTGTATTCGGTCGCCTCGGACTGGCACAGCACCGAGGCGAAGGTGGCGAAGGACTCGTTGAGCCACAGATCGTCCCACCACTTCATGGTGACCAGATCGCCGAACCACATGTGCGCCATCTCGTGCAGCACGGTTTCGGCGCGACGTTCGTAGGAGGCCCTGGTCACCTTGGACCGGAAGACGTAATCCTCCAGGAAGGTCACCGCGCCCGCGTTCTCCATCGCGCCCGCGTTGAACTCGGGGACGAAGAGCTGGTCGTATTTGCCGAAGGCGTAGGGCACGCCGAAATTGGCGTGGTAGAAGCCGAAACCCTGTTTGGTCTCGGTGAACAGGCGCTCGGCGTCCATGTGTCCGGCCAGCGACGCGCGGCAGTAGATGCCGAGCGGGATGGTGCCGTGATCGTCGGTGTAGACGTCGGTCCATTCCGCGTACGGGCCCGCGATGAGAGCGACCAGGTAGGTGCTCAGACGCGGTGTGGTGCGGAACCGGTGGTGGCCGGGTTCGGCGGCGGTGGTTTCGGCGGGCTCGACGGTCGCGCCGTTGGAGATGACCTTCCAATCCGCAGCGGCGGTCACCGAGATATCGAAGGTGGCCTTCAGATCGGGCTGGTCGAAGCAGGCGAACATGCGCTTGGCGTCGGCGGTCTCGAACTGCGAGTAGAGATAGACCGCGTCGTCGGTCGGGTCGACGAAACGGTGCAGGCCCTCACCGGTGTGGGAGTACTCGCAGTCGGCCTCGACGACCAGTTCGTTGCGTTCGGCGAGGCCGGTGAGCGTGAGTCCGGTCGACTCGTCGTAACCCGACACGTCGACCGGGTCGCCGTTGAGCACCGCGCCACGCACCTGGCGAGCGACGATATCGATGAATGTGCTCGCGCCCGGCGTCGCGGTGAAGGTGACGGTGGTGCGCGAGGAGAAGGTATGTTCGCCCGGTTTGCCCGACCCGTCGGTCAGATCGAGTTCGATGCGGTAGTTCTCGACCTGCACTGTCGCTGCGCGTTCGATCGCCTGTTCGCGAGTCAGGTTGGGTGCGGACATGAGTCTCCTTCGTGGTCGAAGAACGGCACGGGCAGCACCCACAATGCCACCACTGCGTGGCCGCTCGCGCGGGACTTTCTCCGCCAACACTATCGGTCCGAACGGGGGCCGCGTCGCTCAGCCGTTGCCGCCACGGCGGTATTGTTCGTGTGCAGCGCAGGTTCATCAGCAACGGATTCGGAGGCTCGACGTTGAAGCATGTGCACGCCGGGAAGGTGCGCGACCTGTACGAGGACGGCGACACCCTGCTGCTCGTCGCTTCCGATCGGGTCTCGGTGTACGACGTGGTCCTGCCGACGCCGATCCCCGGCAAGGGCACGCTGCTGACCCAGCTGTCGAACTGGTGGTTCGACTATTTCTCCGATGTGCCCAATCACGTGGTCTCGGCCACCGACGTGCCGGCGGAATTCGCGGGCCGCGGCATCCGGGTGAAACCGCTGAAGATGATCCAGGTCGAATGCATCGCCCGGGGCTACCTGACCGGCGGCGGCTTGAAGGAGTACCTGAGCACCGGGACCGTGTCCGGGATCGCGCTGCCGCCCGGTCTGCGCGACGGCGACAAACTGCCCGAACCGATCTTCACGCCGACGAGCAAGGCCTCGGTGGGGCACGACGAACCCATCACCTTCGCCGACGTGGTGAATCAGGAGGGGCGCGAGGTCGCGGAGAAATTGCGCGACACCACCCTCGACATCTACCTGCGCGGCGCCGCGCACGCGGCGGCGGCGGGGGTTGTCATCGCCGACACCAAATTCGAATTCGGCTGGGACGGTGACGTTTTCACCCTCGGTGACGAGGTGCTGACCTCGGATTCGTCGCGTTTCTGGCCCGCCGATCAGTGGGAGCCGGGCCGCACCCAGCCCTCCTTCGACAAGCAGTTCGTCCGCGACTGGGCGACCTCGACCGGCTGGGACAAGGAACCGCCCGGCCCCGAGATCCCGGCCGATATCGTCGAGGTGACGCGCCGCAAGTACGCCGAGGCCTACGAACTCATCACCGGCCGCACCTGGAACTGACGGACTACTCGCCGCGCAGTATCCGCGCGAGGCGGTCCAGGTACGGACGCTGGCCCTTGCCCAGTTTGTCGTTGGCGGTGGTCAGATCGAACCAGTCGGCGCGATCGATCTCGGGAAATTCGGCCATTCGCCCGCTTCGCGGCGGCCACTCCATCTCGAACATGCCCGGCACCACCAGACTCGGATCGAGATCGCCCTCGACCGCCCACACCGTGACGGTCTTGCTGTGGGCGCCGCTGCCGTAGCGGACGTCGCCGAGCGGGATCCATTCGCCCTCGGGCACGGGAAGTCCCAGCTCCTCGGTGAATTCGCGGCTCGCGGCGGCGCGGGCGTCCTCTTCGCCCGCCACGTACTCGCCCTTCGGGATCGACCACGCGCCGTCGTCCTTGCGGGCGAAGTACGGCCCGCCCATATGTCCGATGAGGACTTCGGTGCCGTCCGCGCCGCGACGGAACAGAAGTACTCCCGCACTGGTTTTGTCTGCCACGCGAGCAGTCTGCCCGTTCGCGTCGCGCGTCGCGCAGCCGCCCTGTGCCGTCAGCCGGGGTGTCGCTCGTGCAGCCGCGCGGCCCGCAGGGTCAGGTAATCACGTTCCGGGGTGCTGGTGGTGCGTCCCGCGGCGGCGGTGTACGCGGCGACGGCGGCCGTGCGGTCGCCCGCCATCTCGTGCAGGTGACCACGCACCGCGTCGAGCCGGTGGTTGTCGGCCAGCGATTTGTCCAGGGTGTCGGTGACGGCGAGTCCGGCGGCCGGGCCGTGCACCATCGCGACCGCGACGGCGCGATTGAGCGTCACCATCGGGTTGGGAGCCAGGTGCTCGAACAGGGTGTACAGATCGAGGATGCGCGGCCAGTCGGTGTCGCCGGCCCGTAATGCCTTGGCGTGCAGGACCGCGATCGCCGCCTGTACCTGGTAGGGACCGGACAGGCCGTGGGCGAGTGTGCCCGTGGTCAGCCGGATACCCTCGCCGATATCGGCCCGATTCCACAGCGCCCTGTTCTGCTCGGCGAGCGGAATCAGCTCCCCGTAACGCCCGGTGCGGGCCGCGCGCCTGGCGTCGGTGAGCAGCATCAGGGCCAGCAGGCCGGTCACCTCGGTGTCGTCCGGCAGCAGCCGGTGGATGGCACGGGTCAGCCGGATCGCCTCGCCGGACAGATCGGTGCGATGCAGATCGGGTCCGGCGCTGCGGGTGTGCCCCTCGGTGAAGATCAGGTAAAGCACGTGCAGGACCGGGCCGAGACGTTCCCGCCACGCCGCGTCGCCGGGACGGGCGAAGGGGCGGTCCAGCGTCGACAAGCGCTTCTTCGCGCGCGAGATCCGCTGCGCCATGGTCGCTTCGGGCAGCAGGAAGGCGTGCGCGATCTCGGCGGTGGTGAGCCCGCCGACCGCGCGCAGTGTCAGCGCGATCGAACTGGCCGAGCTCAGCGCGGGGTGGCAGCACAGGAAATAGGTAGCCAGGGTGTCGTCTCGGTCGATCGTCTCCTGATCGGTCACCTCGCGATCGGCGACGGCGCTCTCCCTGCGCCTGCGCGCCACCTCCGCCCGAATCGCGTCGGCCATGCGCCGCTGCGCCACCTGGATCAACCAGCCGCGCGGATTCTCCGGCACGCCGTCGCCCGGCCACTGCGTCGCCGCGGCCAGCAGTGCCTCCTGCAACGCGTCCTCGGCGGTGTCGAAATCACCGAAACGCCGGACCAGGGTGCCGAGGACCTGCGGCGCGAGCTCGCGCAGCAGGTCCTCCGACGCCCGCGAAACGATCTCGGTCACCGGTGCGGGGCCGGTTACTGTCCGGCGGGCGCGCTCATGACCGCCCGCACCTCGATGCGTTCCCCGATCGGCGCACCGCCGGGACCGGGCGCCGCCGACGCCTGCGCGGCGATCTCGATCGCGCGCTCCGGGCTGTCTACATCGACAATCCAATATCCGGCCAGGAATTCCTTGGTCTCGGGAAACGGACCGTCGGTGACCACCGGCGCCGAACGTCCGTCGGAATTCACCACGCGCGCCTCGTCGGGGCCCGCGAGCCCCTGGGCGTCGACCAGTTCGCCGGAGCGGGTGAGTTGTTCGCCGAGCGCCTTCTGGAATTCCATATGCGCCACGATGTCCTCCGGCGCCCATTCGTTGATCGGGATGTCGCAGTTCGCGGCTTCGCTGTAGGTCTTCAGCAGCATGTATTTCACGGTTCGGCTCCTTGCCGGTCGGCGCGTCCTCGAGACGCTCTCGACGGTAGGTCGGAACCGCCCCCGCGCTCTCGACGTACCCGCCGATCGCATGGAGTGATATGGATCACAGGGGAGTGGAAGTATCGGCCAGTTCGTCCGGATCGACGGGATCACCGGCGGTGACGAGTTCCTTGATCCGGTCGGTCACATCCCACACGTTGACGTTCATCCCGGCCAGCACCCTGTTATCCGAGTCGAGCCAGAACGCGACGAATTCCCGCTTCGACGTGTCGCCACGCACCACCACCCGGTCGTAATCGCCCGGCGCGGCGTATCCGGTGTATTCCATGCCCAGGTCGTACTGGTCGGTGAAGAAGTAGGGCAGCCGGTCGTAGGACGCCGATTTGCCGAGCATGGTCGCGGCGGCCACGGCGGGCTGGTTGAGCGCGTTGGCCCAATGCTCCACTCTGATTCGGCGATTCAGCAGCGGATGGGATTGTTCGGCGATATCGCCGACGGCGACGATATCGGGATCACTGGTCAGCAGATTCGCGTCCACGAGTACGCCGCCGTCGACCGCGAGACCGGCATCGGCCGCGAGTTCGATATTCGGCCGCGCGCCCACCGCGACCAGGATCGCGTCCGCGCTGACGGTGCTGCCGTCGCCGAGCCGCAAACCGTCGGCCAGCTGGGCCTCACCGGTGTCGTGGGTGGTGATCTCGGTGACCTGGGTGCCCAGCCGCAGATCGACACCGTGGGAGGTGTGCAGGTCGGCGAAGACCGCGCCCATCTCCGCTCCCAGCGCGCCGAGCAGCGGCTGCTCCGCGGATTCGACGATGGTGACGTCGAGACCGGCGCCGCGTGCCGCCGCGGCCACCTCGAGGCCGATCCAGCCCGCGCCGACGATGGCGAGGCTGTTGCTCTGGTTGAACAGCTCGATGAGGGTGTCGGAATCGGCGATCGTGCGCAAGGTGTACACATTGGGCGCGTCGATGCCGGTCAGCGGCGGCTTACGCGGTGTCGAACCGGTCGCGAGCGCCAGTTTGTCGTAGTCGAGGGTCGACCCGTCCGGCAGCGTGACGGTTTTCGCGGTCCGGTCGATCGCGGTGACGGTGGTGCCGAGCCGGAGATCGATGTGGTGGTCGCGGTACCACTGGGCCGGATCGACGGTGAACTCGTCGAGGGATTTCTTGCCGAGCAGGTGTTCCTTGGACAACGGTGGCCGTTCGTACGGCAGATGCTCCTCGGCGGACAAGACGGTCACCGTGCCGTCGAAATCGTTGTCCCGCAGGGCTTCGGCGAGTTTGGCCGCTGCGAGGCCACCGCCGACGATGACGAAACGACGTTGCGAGGTCATTGCGGACTCCTTGTCTCGGACTCCCGCGTGCGGGACTCGTGGGAACCGGCTTCCTGCCCATCGAGCTTACTGACATCGTTCGCGCCCGATCGCGGATCCGGACATCGGCGAGAAATCCGTGGCATGGGAACGAATCGTGGGACGACATGGTTGCTCCACATAGCGGCGCTGTGATCGCCGCCTCCTAGCACGCGAATCGAGAGGACCACCCGTGACCGACACGGCGAAGAGAGATGTTGCCGACTTCTGGTTCGACCCACTGTGCCCGTGGTGCTGGATCACCTCCCGCTGGATCCTCGAGGTCGAGAAGGTCCGCGATATCGATGCGAACTTCCACGTCATGAGCCTGTCGGTGCTCAACGAGGATCGCGAGGGCCTGCCCGACCAGTACAAGGAACTGCTGGCGACCGGCTGGGGTCCGGTGCGCGTGGCGATCGCCGCCGCGCAACAGCACGGCGACAAGGTGCTGTCCCCGCTCTACACCGCGTTGGGTACCCGCATCCACGAGCGCAAGGACGAGTACGAGCGTCCGACGCGCGCCGAATCGCTGGCCGCCGTCATCGCCGACTCGCTGGCCGAGGTCGGCTTGCCCGCCGATCTGGCGAAGGCCGCCGAGAGTACCGAGTACGACGAGGCGCTGCGGGTGAGTCATCACGCCGGTATGGACAAGGTCGGCCCCGATGTCGGCACGCCGACCATCCACGTCAACGGGATCGCCTTCTTCGGTCCGGTGCTCTCGCGCATTCCGCGCGGCGAGGACGCGGGCAAGGTGTGGGACGGCGTGGTCGCGCTGGCGTCCTACCCGCACTTCTTCGAATTGAAGCGGACCAGGACCGAGAACCCGGAATTCCACTGACCGGGTAGTGGTGTGGCGGCGGTGTCGCCACACCACGGACGGTGTGCGGGAGCGCCCCGGGCCGCTGATTGCCCCCGCGGCTCGGAATCGGACTGCTCCCAACTGGGCGAACCCGATCGCTAGTACTGATTCGGCGGTGGGTAGGTCCCCTGCGGCGGATAACCGCCCTGCGGGGGATAGCCGCCCGGCTGTGGAATCCCGCTGTGCGGAGGGTAATTACGGCCCGGCGGGAAAGCGTCCGCGGGCGGCAGGAACCCGGCGTTCGGTGGCAGCGCGGGTTTACGATTCGGCCGCCACAGCAGGTTCCCGTGCCTGCTCCGGTCGCGCAACGCCCACATGCGCCAGGTCAGCACCGGATGGCTGACCAGACCGTTGTAGAGCCACACGAAGAATCCGCGTTCCACGGGCGCGCGATCGGCCATCTCGTCGTACCCGACCAGCGCGTTGAGGTACTTGCCCCCGGCGAGGGTGCGCATCGCGCCCGAGGCGCCCTGGTGGCGGTAGCAGTAACCGTGATTGTCGGCGGTGTACTCCTGCGCGCGCTGCAACGATCCGCCGAGGATGGGCAGATACGGCACCGTGTACATGCCGAGCCAGCGCCAATAGGAGACGTGGCCCGCCGCGATATGTCCCACCTCGTGCCCGATGATGAACGCCAGCGCGTCGGGATCGCGTGCGGCGCCGCCGATTTCGAACAGATCGCTGTTGACCGCGACGAAACGCCGGAATCCGTGCCCCGAGGCGAAGGCGTTGATCGCGCCGTTGCCGAGCACCACGTACGCGTCGGGGACCGTCGTCATACCGAACCGGGCCGCCGCCTCGGTCACCATCCGGTGCGCGTCGGGGAACTGGGTCGGCGTGATCTTCACCCCGCTCGTGCGCAGGCTCGCGAAGAGCATGCCGCGCTGTAACCACAGGATCAGCGGCGCGAGGAGCAGCGGGGCCGAGAGTTGGAACGGGATCGAGCCGAGCACGGTCAGCAGCACCCCGAGCACGAAGAACAGCGCCGTGAGCACCACCACGACCGTCAGCAGCGGTATCTCGAGAATGTGGCGGGCGGGCATGCCGAACGGCGAGAGGCCCCGAGTGTGCTGGGTCGGTCCGGCCGGGGGACCGCTGGTCGGCGCGGGTGTCTGGTATCCCGGCGCCCATCCCGGCGGTCCGACCGCCGGGTTCCAACCGGCCAGACCCGTCACCGGATTCGAACCGCCCTGTTCGCCATCGGGTTCCGGGTGCGGTTTCGACAGTGGAAGGTCATCGGACTGCATGGTCATGCACTGTATTCATCCCCTCACGTCGTCGCCGTTAACGGGCCTGAGAGAATCGCCTCCATGCGCGTATACCTGGGTGCCGATCACGCCGGTTTCGAACTGAAGAATCACGTCAAGGCCCATCTGGAGCAGGCGGGCCACGAGGTCGTCGACTGCGGCGCCCTCGAGTACGACGCACTCGACGACTATCCCGCCTTCTGCATCGAGGCGGCCCGGCGCACGGTGGCCGATCCCGGCAGCCTCGGCCTGGTGTTCGGCGGCAGCGGCAACGGTGAGCAGATCGCCGCCAACAAGGTGCCGGGCGCTCGCTGCGCGCTTGCCTGGAGTGTGGAGACCGCCCAGCTGGCGCGTCAGCACAACAACGCCCAGTTGATCGGTGTCGGTGGCCGGATGCACAGCACCGAGGAAGCCCTCGCCATCGTCGACGCGTTCCTGTCGGCCTCGTGGTCGGACGAGGAACGTCATCAGCGCCGCATCGACATCCTGGCCGAATACGAGAAGACCGGCGTTCCGCCCGCCATCGGCTGATCCGCATGCCGGAAGGGCACACCCTGCATCGGCTGGCGCTGCTGCACCGCGAGCGGTTCGTCGGGGCGGCGGTGCGGGTGTCCAGCCCGCAGGGCAGATTCGCCGAGGGCGCGGCGCTGATCGACGGACGGGTGCTGACCGGGTCCGAGGCGCACGGAAAACATCTGCTGCACCACTACGAGTCCGGTGTGACGGTGCATATCCACCTCGGTCTCTACGGGAAGTTCTACGACTCGGCCCTCCCGATGGCCGCGCCGGTCGGTCAGGTCAGGATGCGGATGATCGGCGCGGGTGAGCGCGGCGAATCCGGTTTCGGGACCGATCTGCGCGGCCCCAACGCCTGCGAGATCCTCACCCCGCCCGAGGTGGAGGCGCTGGCCGATCGGCTCGGCGCCGATCCGCTGCGCGCCGACGCCGATCCGGAGCAACCCCTGCGAAGGATCCGTCGTTCGCGCAGGCCGATCGGCGCGCTGCTGATGGACCAGGCGGTGATCGCCGGTGTCGGCAACGTCTACCGGGCCGAAGTGCTTTTCCGGCACGGCATCTCGCCGTACCGGCCGGGCAGCGGGGTGAGCGCCGAGGAGTGGGGCGCGATCTGGGCCGATCTGGTGGAGTTGATGCCGGTGGGCGTGGCGACCGGTCTCATGCACGTGGTGCGGCCCGAACACGATCACGGCGAGCCGTCCTACGCGCCGGACCGGCCGAGAACCTACGTCTACCGACGCGCGGGCGCCGCCTGCCGGGTCTGCGGTGCGACGGTGGTGCACGCGGTACTGGAAGGTCGAAATCTGTTCTGGTGTCCGAACTGTCAGCCAGGGTGACGGCGGTCGGAGAACTGGCCGCGCGTCGGCGGATGATGTCCCTGAGTGGTCGAACGCGAGCGGTCGGTGTGCGCGGATCGAAGAGGTCGTGCTGCCCGTCGGGCGGGCGGTGAACGGGGCTCAGCGTGCCCCTGCGGGACGAAACAGCCCGTGCGGTAGTCGATTACTCCCGGCCGGTGCGGCGGCGGCAGCGCGCCCGTGGGCATCGATGGCCTTCGTACCGGAGATCAGCCTGCGACGGCGTCGATCTCCGGGTCGTCGGAGTCCGAGAAGGCGAAGCGGCGGCCACCCGCTGTTTTGGCCGAGTACATCGCGCGATCGGCGCGACGAAGCAGATCCGTGAAATCGCACCGGGTTCCGGGCGGATTGTGGGCGGTGCCGACACTGGCCGATACCGGGACCGGCCCCGCGGTCGACCACACCGGATCGCGCAGTGCCAGCACGATTCGGTGCGCGATCTCGGCCACCGTGTGGTAATCGCGGTTGACCGCGAGCACGAATTCGTCACCGCCGTAACGGCAGATCACCGTGTCGGGCGGACAGGTCTCGCGCAGCCGGTTGGCCAGCTCGACGAGCACCTCGTCGCCGACCGCGTGCCCGTATCCGTCGTTGATCTGCTTGAACCGGTCCAGATCGATGAGCAGCAGCCCGACATCGCTGTTCGGGTCCGCCGCCATGCGCGCCACCTTGTCCTGGAGCAGGGTGCGGTTGGCGAGGTCGGTGAGCGCGTCGTGAGTCGCCTCGTGCCGCAGCCGATGCTGGAGCGCGGCGATCTCCTGGACGCGCTGGGACACCTGCGCGGAGATCTGGTGCTTCTGCTGGTCGAGCGCGCGTTCCTGGAGGGCCTGGGCATAGCTGTCGATGGCCTGGCTGGCGATGAACGGCCAGCGGGTGGCGACCAGCGATCCCGGTCTGCCGGAGGGGAAACCGAGGAGCCAACGGCTGGCCTGGGCCAGCATCCTGGTCCGCTCGAAGGGCGGTTCCGCGAGCAGCGCGCCGAGCTGCCTCGCCTCGGGCACGGGGAAAGGTTCGGATTTGGCCAGCTCGAGTAGGCGGCCGACGATCTGGATCAGGACGGGTTCCAAGTGCTGCGGTGACGTGTGGGAGCCGGGCTCCGCGCAGACCGCACGTGCCCAGGCGCGCGCCATCGCGCCGACGGGTGGTTCGATGTCCGCTGGCATCGCACTCACCCGGCGTGGGTGACGTCGGTACCCGGGTGCCCTGTGCGAGCACAGGTGCCGGCCTCACCCCGATCACTACTGCTATGCGGTTGGGCCCACCGAGCTCGGTGCACGTTCACCGCCCCCTTTCCAGATACCCCCGTCCGGCAAAAAGGATCCTAGCAAGCCACTCGGGCCTGAAAAACGGCGTTTAACAACGAGTTTTCGGTCCTTGGCGAGCGGCGATCGGATGTGTGATCGTTTCGGGCGCCCGGTTGTTACACATCAATTCCGGTTCGCTGGAGAGTCGCGCCGTGACACGCCGATCGTGTGCTGAGAACACCGTTGTTCTCGGCCCGGTGTCCGGCGTGCACCCCGTGATCCCCGTGTCGATCAGCGTGACACACCCGGGCCCGATCCGGGGGCTTGTGACCTATCTACGCCATCGGACATCTCGATGATCTGCCACACGGGCGCCGGGAAAGGAGGCGATTGGCATTTTGCCGGGGTGATTCGGTACAGTCGGTGCGCACACGACATCGTGGCGATCCCATCGGTGTCGTATGCCTGCGGGTGTAGTTCAATGGTAGAACCTCAGCCTTCCAAGCTGATGGTGCGGGTTCGATTCCCGTCACCCGCTCCACGCAGTAATTCATCCTCGACGTCGGCCGATCCGCGACGAGGTCACGGGGTGTAGCGCAGCTTGGTAGCGCATCCGCTTTGGGAGCGGAGGGTCGCAGGTTCAAATCCTGTCACCCCGACACAGTTTCGATTCTTCCGGCCCTGATCAGCGGCCGTGCCTGAAGCCATCGATGAGTCTTCGCCCGATATCGGGAACGACCGGCTTTCGTCGTCTCGGTGTCGCGCGCGGCTGTGCATCGACGAGTTTCGTTCAGCGGGATGGCCGTGGGGGTGGCGTGATCGTGGTGGGGGATGGTGGGACCTGCTTGATCAGCGGCAGTAGATGCACGCCGGTAGGGGTACGGACTCGCGGGGGTATTTCGTTGGAAGTCGGTTCGTTGAGGTTCAGGAGGACCGTGCCGACTACACAGAACCACACCGCCAGGAACAGCGTGGTCGCTGTGAGAATCACGTGGCCGATCGTTCTCCAGCGCACGTGATACGAACGGCGTTTCGGCGTTACGGTCTCGGCGGCCATGCCCCACCTCCATCACCAGAACGCTCACCGGTCATATCGCGGTGCGACGGTGTCCATTACCGATGCTTGCCGGATTGTGATCCGCGATTCCTTCGTGCCGGTGAGCTGGGTTCGCGACTCCCGCGACGGAGGACAACCCGACCAGGCGAGTGAGCGCAGGCGGATTCGGTGGGCAACGTACGCCGGGGATGGCCGACCGAGCGCCGGGCAGTGCCACGAAAGCGCGGTCGGCTCCGAGGAATCCGGGCGCCGGGCCCCGCCGCGGGTGTGGGTCAGCCGATGGGCTGGTGGCCCCGTACACGCGGACCGGTGTGCACGGGGAGGTGTTTGTAGCCGTGCAGGGTGAACAGGGGGCGACGGGTGGGCGGATCGGTCAGTCGCAGGTCGGGGAACGCCTCGAAGAGGGCGCGCAGGGCGTGTACGGCTTCCATGCGGGCCAGACCGGCGCCGAGGCAGACGTGGATACCGCTGCTGAACGACAGGTGATTCTTGGCGTTCTCCCTGGTGATGTCGAAGCGGTCCGGGTCGGTGAATACGGCGGGGTCGCGGTTGGCGCCCGCCAGCGACAGCATCACGATCGAGCCCTTGTGCAACCGGGTGCCGCCGATCTCCAGCGTGGTGCGGGTGGTGCGGCCGGTGGTCTGCACCGGGGGATCGATCCGCAGGATCTCCTCCACCGCGTTGGGCCACAGCTCCGGCTCGACGCGCAGCCGGTCCAGTTGATCGGGGTGACGGAGCAGCCAGATGACGCCCTTGCCGATCAGGTTGACGGTGGTCTCGAAGCCAGCGGCCATCAGCAGCGTCGCCGACGCGCACAGTTCGTAGGTGGACAGATCTCCCGCGGTGACCAGACTGCTCAGGATGTCGTCGCCGGGTTCGACGCGCAGGCGCTCGACATGTTCGAGGAGATAGCGGTGCAGCCGCTCCGAGGATTCCATCGCCCGCTGATGGGTCTGCCAGGAGATCCCGATGTCGAACAGCGGACTGATCTCGTCGCCCCAGCGCAGGAACATCTCGCGGTCGGAATCGGGGAAGCCGAGCATTTCGGAGATGATGGCGATGGGCACCTGGGCCGCGTACTGCGCCATCAGATCGGCCGGGCCGTCGTCGGGCAGCGCGGCGAGCAGTTCGTCGGTGACCGTCTCGATCCGATCGCTGAGTCGGGCGACGGCGCGCGGGGTGAAGGCGGCGGTGACCGGTTTTCGCATCCGGGTGTGTTCGGGCTGGTCGATCACCAGCATCGACGGTGCGTCCACCGGGTTCGGTGGTACCGGCCTGCGCGCGAGCAGGCGTCGCACGAGTCTCGGCATGCCGAGCACGGTCGGCACCCCGGCACCGAAGCGATTGTCGCGCAGGATATCCCGGACGATCTCGTGATCGAAGGCGGTCCACACCGGGAACGTCCGCGGTAATCCGCCCGTGCCGCGCATCTCCTCGATCAGCGCGTACGGATTCTCGATGCCCTCCGCGCTGCAGTTCAACCGCGCGAACACGTCGCCACGACGGAGCAGCGCCTTCTTGAACAGGCGGATCACCCCGTGATTGTTGACCCACCGGTACGCGTACTGCGGTTTCATCGAGCCCCTTCCATCGCCGAACCGTCGCAACCCCTTCGGAGGTTACGAATATCACAGGTCGCGCGGAACTCCAGGGGTGGGATCCAGGCAGCTATTCGTGGTAAAGAGACCGGCCCGTACGGTGTGTGGATCGCCCGTGCGGTCGCCACGTCTCGATCCCGCAGTGCGGGACCGGAATTGGTCGGTCGCGTCGGGGCGATATCGGGACGATTCGTCGTCTCACGCCCGCGTAGGCCCGGGTAGCCGTGTCAGCGGCAGCAGTTCGGGTCGAGGACCACGCAGAGTGCGGACAGCGCGTCGCGGCGGGCCCGGTGGAAGGTGTTCATGCCGCGTCGTTCCGATTCCACGAGTCCGGCCTCGCGCAACACCCTCAGGTGGTGGGAAGCGGTGGATTCCGATACCGCGACGGCCGCGGCGAGGTCGCCGCTGTTCTCCTCGCCGAGCGCGCTCGTCAGCAGCAGGGACATGAGTTTGACCCGGACGGGATCGGCGATCGCCTTGAGGCGCAGTGCGACCTCGAGGGCGGCGGCGTCATCGATCGGGCCCGCGGCGACGGGGGCGCAGCAGACGGGGGCGGACATGTCGATCACGGGCAACGCCTTGGGCATGACATCGATATTACCAACCTTATTGACATATGTCGAAGAAGTGGCCAGACTCGGAGCTGTCAGTTCTTCGATATATGTCTCACAAGTGGAGGTATCGTCATGTCTCGCATCCAGCTCGCCCTCAATGTCGACGATCTCGATCAGGCCGTGGCCTTCTATTCGACGCTGTTCGACGTCGCACCGGCCAAGCGCAAGCCCGGCTACGCGAACTTCGTTGTCGCGCAGCCACCGATGAAACTGGTCCTGCTCGAGAACACGGGTCGGGGCGGCACCCTGAACCATCTCGGCGTCGAGGTCGAGACCTCGGGGGAGGTCCACGGCGAGATCGCCAGGCTGTCGGAGGCGGGATTGTTCACCGAGGAGCAGATCGCGACCACCTGTTGTTTCGCCACCCAGGACAAAGTGTGGGTCACCGGCCCCGATGCCGAGCGGTGGGAGGTGTACACGGTGCTCGCCGATTCCGAATCCTTCGGCACCGCCCCGGAACTCGCCTCCGTCGACGACGCGCAGGCCGTCGCCGTGTGCTGCGGCACCGCCGAGGAGGCTGCTTCGGAGGGTGCGTGCTGCGGCGCCGACGCCAAGAGCGACGCCGTGGCCTCGGGCGCAACCTGCTGTCGCTGATCGAGCCAGGCGGGGGTTTGTTCGTCGGGCGTTCATTTGTCGTCGGATTCGATATTCATCAATATCGATGAGTGTCTCATCTCTTGCCGTCGACCGGTGTGACCTCACCCGCGTGTGAGGTCACACCCCTGATCGGGGAGCATGCGACCCCGGGTGGCCACCGCGGCGGCTCGGTCGTGACCGGTTCCGGGACCGCGCCTGTCGCCCGGTGATGCGGGCTGCGAATTGCCGGAGAACTCGCCGAACTCCTGCCCGTGGCGCCGAGCGACCAGCCGACCGGCTAGGGGGTCGCCGCACGCGAACGTGAGATTCGCTTGCGAGCGGAGTAGATCACCGCGCCGAGAGCGACGACCGTCGCGCCTGTCAGCACCGACGGCAGCGGCAGCGTGAAGGCGAGGGCCAGACAGCCCAGCAACCCGAACGCCGGTATCACCCGCGCCGGACGTCCCTCGACGGCGGTCAGTGTCCACGCGGACGCGTTGGCGACGGCGTAATAGAGCAGTACACCGAAGGACGAGAACCCGATCACGGCACGGACATCGGCGGTCGCGGCCACGACCGCCACCACCGCGCCGACCGCGACTTCGGCACGGTGCGGGACGGTGAACCTCGGGTGCACCGCCGCCAACGCGTGGGGCAGATGCCGGTCGCGAGCCATCGCCAGAACGGTGCGCGAGACGCCGAGGATCAACGCGAGCAGTGATCCCAGCGCGGCCACCACGGCGCCGAATCGCACGATCGGTCGCAGCCGGTCGGCATCGGCCGCCCGCACCACCTCCGTCAGCGGTGCGGTCGCCTGTGACAACCCCTCGGGGCCGAGTATCAGCAACGCCGCGATCACCACGGCCGCGTACACGAGCAGGGCGATGCCGAGTGCGAGCGGGATCGCGCGGCGAATCGTGCGCACCGGGTCGCGCACCTCTTCGCCGAGTGTGGCGATCCGCGCGTACCCGGCGAAGGCGAAGAACAGCAGACCCGCCGCCTGCATGACCCCGAAAACGGTCATGTCGGAGGCGAATTCCAGTCGCGCGGTGTCCGCGTTCGCGCTGGTGAACGCCGCGACGAGCACCGAGGCCAGCACGGCGAGCACGATCGCCACGATCACCCGGGTGATCATGGCCGACTTCTGCACGCCGCGATAATTGATCGCGGTCACGGCGACGACCGCCGCCACCGCGACGGCGTGCGCGTGTTCCGGCCACAGGTAGACGCCGACGGTCAGCGCCATCGCGGCGCACGACGCGGTCTTACCGACCACGAAACACCATCCGGCCAGGTATCCCCAGAATTCCCCGAGCCGCTCGCGTCCGTACACGTACGTTCCGCCCGAGGACGGGTACCTCGCGGCCAAGCGCGCCGAGGAGGTGGCATTGCAGTACGCCACGACGGCCGCCACCGCCAAGCCGAGCAGCAGCCCCGACCCGGCCGCTCGGGCGGCGGGGCCCAGCGCCGTGAATATCCCCGCCCCGATCATCGAGCCGAGCCCGACCATCACCGCGTCGATCAGCCCCAGGCTGCGACGCAGCTCATCCGGTGCGTCGTCGCCCCGCCCATGGTCCTTGCCGCTCACCGGCGTTGGTCGAACCGGTCAGCGCTGCCTGCTGGTGCGGGCGCGACGGCGTTCGGCCTGGAGTTCGGCGAGTTCCTGTTCGAGCAGTTCGGCGATGCGGAACTGGCCGGTGTCGTGGATCGGGTCCGGTGCCGGGACGACCTGGAGATCCGGTTTGGCGGGGACGGCGGGGGTTTCCTTGCCGTTCTTGGCCGACGCCGCGGTGGACCGGGAATCGCCCGAGCTGCCGTTGGCGCGGGATTTCGCCGGCGCCACCTTGCGCAGGCCGCTCCGCGCCGGGGTGGCGGGGGCAGGGGCGGGGGCCGGCGCGGGAGCGGCGGCCGCCTTGACGGCGGGCTTCTCGGCGGGTTTCTCCGCGGGCTTTTCGACAGGCTTCTCGGCGAGTTTCGCGGCAGGCGGCGGAACGGCCTTGACCGGCTTGGTCTCGGCGACCGTCGCGACAGCGGGCTTCGGGGCCGGTGGCGGCGTCGTCGACGGCCGTTTGGGTGGTTCCGGCACCTCGGGCTTGGTCGTGGCGAACGGACGCCCGTCGAGGATCTTGGGGACCGCGCCGTTGATCTCGCGCGCCGGTACCTTCTCGGAAGCGGCGGGGGCGCGGCGCTTCTCGGGCTGCGGCGCCGGTTTCTCGGCCGCCGGTGCCGCAGCGGGTTCGACCGGTTCGGCGGGCGCGGGCTCGACGGCGATCGCCTCGGTCGGCGCGTCGTCCTCTTCGGTGGCGAACTGCTCGGCGGACTGTTCCTGGTCCACCTCGTCGAATTCGTCCATCTCGGCCGTTTCGACCGCGGGCTCGGGATCGGCTTCGGGTTCGGCTTCGATCACGACGGGACGCGGAACGCCCAGCTCCATGGCCATCGGACGGTAGGTGGCCAGATCGGGCAGTCTGTTGCGGATGACCTCGGCCGGATCGGGCAGATCGCGGACCTGATCGGTGGCGCGCGCGATGGCGAGCCCGTAGCGCGCGCTGGCGGCGTCGTGGATCAGCAGTGCGACACCGATCATCACCGGCGCGACCGCGTGCACGCCCGCGTCGAACCAACGCTCACCCCGGATGTAGGGATAGGTGTTGAGGCCGACGGTCAGCGCGAGCAGCGCGACCTCGGCCGCGACGACCTGGCCGCGGTTGTCGACGACACCCCATTCGGACACCTTGTTGGTGCCGATCATGATGATGATCAAGCAGACGCTGATCATCGCCTCGATCAGGTAGCTGAACCAGTACAGCGGATCACTCGGGCCACCGGGTGCGATGTTGTGCTGCACGTTGACGGCCGACCAGAGCATGCCCGCGCCGACCACGCCCGCCAGCGCGCGCAGTGACCATGCCCGATGCCGGTACAGCGACGCGAGTTTGGCGTGCGGACTCGATTCCCGTCGTTGTGCGGCTATCGCCTTGCGGGCGACCAGTAGATCTCTGATGTCGGCCTTCTCGATTTCCTCGGTGGTCTGTCGGGCGCGGTCGGCGGCGCCTGCGGCGGCTTGCGCCTGTTTCCAGCGCTGTGCGCGATCCTGGCCGCGAATCTTCTCGGCGAGATCACGTTCGGCGTGCAGTTCGTCTTCGGAGAGCGCCTGGGTCAGCGCGGGGTCGAACTGGTATGCCAGTCGGCCTCTGGCTTTCTCGACCCGCCTCGCCAGCTGACCGACTTCGTCCTCGATGGGATGCTCTATCGTCACCTCGACTCCCGCCGGGGGAGATTCGAGGCTTGGCAAGTGATCACACGTGGGAACGGCACATGCCCATTAATAGTCGATACACCGGCGCCAGCGAAACTGTGGATTAGCCGTGATCTCGAGAGAACTCGGCGTGCCGCGAGCGACACGCCCCGAATGAATTCGATTCACGGTCATTTCGTGTTCACGCCGACCGGACCTCGACGGCTCGCCGGACACGCGTTCCTGCCAGCTCAGCGCCCCCGGACGTGGTAGTCCGCGCGGGTGGCGACAGCGTGCGGCCCTGGCCTTCACCGGGAATTGCGGTCCGAATTCGATTCCGAAACCCGGTCGTCCCCATTCGATCTTGAAACCGACCGGTAACGATGTATCGGGCCGATCGACACCGCGTCAGCGGATGACGGCCAGGCGTGCGAGTTGGGTGTGCAGCCCGGTGTCGGTGACCGGGGTGAGACTCAGATCGGCGGTCGTGGTCAGCAGATACCGGCCGTCGTCGGTGAAGTCGAGCCAGGTGCGGTGCCGGGTCGGCGGGGACATCGGCTCCTCCGGCGCGACCGTCACGGTGATGAAGCCGCGCGCATCGATCGGACGGTGCAGCGTCTTGCGGAACACGGCGGCGCGTTCGGCGTCGTCGGACTGTCCCCAGTTGTTGGGATCGTCGTAGAGCACGGCCGCACGCGGTTCGCGCATGGGGGCGAGCCGACCGGCGGGGGCGGCTCCCATCGCGGCGACCAGATGGTGCGGCACCCGACGGGCGTGACAGGCGATGACCGTGACATCGCACGGGCCGGCGACCAGGACCGTGCCCCAGTTCAGGTGGGTGGCGCCGAAGGCGAGTATCGGTTCCTCGGCCCGGCCCTCGGGGCCGTAACGATCGCCGGAGACGGTCAGTGTGGTGACATCGTTGCGCGCGCACAATGTGAGCGCGCCGGTCAGATCGGGATCGCTGTTGCGTCGGAAACGCTCGGCGAGTTTGAGCTTCTCCCAGTCGTTCTCACTGCGGACGGTGCCTCGATGCGCCATATCGATCGGGTAGGGCCGACGGTCGAGCCCCGTTTCTACCGACCAGACATAGGTGAACTCGTCCGGGGTGAAAACCCACCTCACCGCGCGATCTCTCCACGAACGGGCGTATCGAAAGCGGGAACGGCATCACCGGATGCCACCAGGGTCGAGTTGTACAGGAAGGTCAGCGTGTCCTGCGCGTCGGCCAGCGCGCTCGCCGCGGCGATATCGTGGGCCATCTTGCGCGGACCGCCGTCGATGGCCTCGCGGACCGGGTCCGGGTCGGGCGCGTAGGGCGCGGCGGGCGCGGGGATCGCGTCCCGGACCGTTTGGGCCGCAGAGGAATTCAGTTCCATCAGTCGGTGCACGGCGACGCACACCTCCTGCGCGGCCGCCCCGGCGCGGACGAAGGCCTCGGTGGATTCCCGCGCGGCCGTCGCCGCCTGCCCGCTCCAGTCCGCGAATTCCTGCCGCACCGCGGCGGCGAACGCCTCGAACAGGTACTCGAGGGTGTTCGCTCCGGTCTGCCAACTCTCGGCGGTCCGCCCGAGCGCCGCCGGATCCAGGGCCTCGCGCACCAATTGCCAGATCTCCGCGTGGGTGTACGCGTCGAACGCTTCGCGGTCAGGCACGTACGGCGGGTCCGTGCCCTCACGCCAGCCCGGCGGCGTCATAGCTCGTCCAGTTCATCGGCCGCGATCCGCAGCGCGGCCCGATTGGCCGCGTCGGCCTCGTCGAACAGATTCGCCGCAGCGAGATATCCCGCCTTCAAACGCAATGCCGCCTCCTGCAATCCGGCGAGAACCTCGCGATACCTCGCGCCCTTGTCCTCGAATCCCCGTGCCAGCGCTTTTCCCGAAGGCAGCTCCGAAAATCCCGAAACCTCGGTCAGTTCGACCCCGGCGGCCCTGGCCTGCCGCAATCCTTCGATCAACGCGTCGCATGCCGCTTCGAGTCGTCGCGCCGAACCTTCCGGCATTCCGAACTCACCCGCCGCCGCCGCGTCGTACACCCCGGCTCCCGCACCGCGCGCCTCGTCCGGTCGCACTGGGTTCGGCCCCCTCGATCTCGGTCGACACCAAAGTCCTTGAAGCACGGCAGTTTATCAGTGCCGGGATCGTCCCGGAGCGGGATGTGCCGCAGGTGTGTGCGCGGACCGAAGGACCGGCGGATCGATTGTGGCCGGACACGACCGTGTCCGGCCTGCGGTCAACCCGCGACCTGCTCCGCGATGTCGTGCACCACCGCCGCGTCACCCGCGCCGCGTGCCGCCTGTTCGGCCGCGGCCGCCAACATGGGCAGGCGGGCATCGCCGAGGGACATGGCCACGGTGCCGAGGCGATTGGTGACGAAGCCGACCGACAGCCCGGCGCCGGGGATGGCGATACCGCCCGACCCGCCGATCCCGAAATGCCCGAAGGCGCGCCGGGTGAGCCTCGGGCCGACGATCGCGCGGTGATACCCGCGCGCGAATTGCGGCGCCGCGCCGAGGACATAGTCGTAATGGCTGTTGGCGGGCATGTGGGCGAGGAGTCGCGTCGTCTCCGGCCGCAGCAGCCGACGGTGCCCGACGAGGCCGTCGTTGGCGATGGCGCCGTACATCTTGCCCAGCGCGCGGGCGGTGAAAGTGCCGTTCCAGCCGGGCATCATGGCGTCGTAGGGGCGCAGGCCCAGGCTCATGTCCGCCCAGCCGTTGTAGACCGCGCCCCGTGCCGAGCGCACCGGACCCAGTGCCGCGAACGGGGCGATCAGCACGTCGAACGGCACTCCGGCGATACCGAGGCGCGGGCCCAGACGGGCGATCCGATGACGCTGATCGTGGGGCACGCCGAACCAGAAGTCGTCGTCACCGAGCGGTTCGGTGAGTTCGGTCCGCACCACGTCGAGGAAATCTCGCCCGGTCGCCCGCTGGGCGATCTCGGCGATCAGAGTGCCGAAGGTCAATCCGTGATAGCCCGACGCGCGCAGCCGCATCGGGTCGGGAGCGGAGGCGGCCATGGCCTCGGCGACCCGGTCGTGGTCGAGCAGAGCGTCCGGGTCGCCGAGCAGTCCGCGGGTGCGCTGCAATCCGGCCCGGTGATTGAGCACCTCGTGCACGGTGATGTCGCCCTTGCCGTTCGCGGCGAATTCGGGCCAGTACGTGGCGACGGGCGCGTCGAGTTCCAGCACGCCGCGTTCGATCAGGCGATTGGCGATGGTCGCCGCGACGCCCTTGCCCGTCGAATACGACAGCGCCATGGTGTCGGAGCGCCACGGACGATCGGTGTCGGCCCAGCCTGACCAGATGTCGAGAACCGGTTCGCCGTGCAGGTAGACCGCGAGCGCGCCGCCGCCCTGGGACCTGCGGCGGAACATCGAGAAGAATTTGGTGGCGACCGTGGTGAACCGGTCATCGATCAGCATATGGGCCGGTCGGCGCAGATCGCCGCCGAACACAGGGCCGTCGGTGCTCGCAGCCGACATGGCAGACTCCTTTGTCTGTTCCAACGCGGGCAGAGCCATCGAGCTAACAGTTGCAAGCGGCTCTGCTAACGCCACTGTAACCTTCGCCACCGTGCGTCGGCAATCTGCTGTCCGGATGCCGGAATCCGGGAAATACGGCGACGACCACCGGTTATCCGCCAGCACTCCGCTCCGTCGAGGTGGCGCGTCCCGGCGAACGCCCGGTGCGGTCGTTCACCGGGACGACCTTTCTACTCCCGTCCTACAGACGTGGATCGACCGGTTCGGATTCCATCGCGAGCACCGCGAACACGGCTTCGTGCACCCGCCACAGGGGTTCGCCCGCGACGAACCGGTCCAGTGCTTCCAGACCGAGGGCGTACTCGCGCAGCGCCATCGACCGCTTGCGTCCGAGGCCGCGGTGGCGCAGGTGTTCCAGGTTGGGCTCGCGCGGATATTCCGGGCCGTAGATGATCCGCAGGTACTCCCGACCTCGGCATTTCACGCCGGGCTGGACCAGCCGTCCCGGGTGCGCGCCCTCCGCTTCCCGCCCCGGCGCGCCGTCGACCATGGAGTCGAACGGTTTCACCACCATTCCCTCGCCACCGGCATCGGTGAGGGTGGTCCACCAGTCGACGGCCGCCGCCTCGCTGTCCGGCGAGGACAGGTCGACGAAAACGCGGCCGGTTCCGGCGAACAGCTCCGGGTCGGCCTCGACCAGGCGATCGATCCGCGTGAGATGCCAGCGGTGATCGCGGCGCGCGTACACCTCACCGCCGCCCGCCGGACCACCGCCCGCCAGGATCTGGAACGGCGCGAGGCGCAATCCGGCCAGACCGTCCACCGGCCAGCAGTAGCGGCCGTAGGCGGTGGTGAACGCGCGCGCGTCGGCGGCGCGCTCGTCGGTCCGCGCCGCCAGACCCGCGACGTCCATGCCACGCGCGGTCGCGGCCGCGAGCACCCGCGCGGTCGCGTCGAGGGAACCGCGCGCGGCGGCACCGACCGCCGCGTACTGACCGCGCAGCAATCCCACGGCTTTGGCCGACCACGGCATGAGCTCGGCGTCCAACAGCAGCCATTCCGACTTCGTCTCCTCGAACAGACCCGCCTTCTCCGCCGCGTCGCGGACGCGACTCAGGATCGTCTCGGTGAACGCGGCGTCGTCGAAGAACGGTCGACCGGTCCGCGTGTAGAGCGCGCCGGTGCCGCCGTCCTCGATGCCGAATCGATCGCGAGCCGTACCGGCCGATCGCGTCACGACGACGACGGCGCGCGAGCCCATGTGCTTCTCCTCGCACACCACCTGCCGGACGTCCTGGGTGCGGAAATACGAGAACGCTTCCGCCGGATGTTCGAGGAATCCGTCCAGCGTCGACGTCGCACACGGGGCCATGGTCGGCGGCAGGTAGATCAGCCAGCGCGGATCGATGGCGAATCGGCTCATGATCTCGAGCGCCGCGCCCGCGTTCTCCTCCCGAACGCCGACCCGGCCGTGGTGGCGCGTTTCGACCACGCGCCTGCCGAGCACGTCCTCGAGGTCGAGCACGCCGGGATCACGGTGGACGACGCCGTCGGGTGTCGCGATCGTCGTGGCCGCCAGGGGCCGCACCGGTTCGTACCAGACCTGTTCGGCGGGCACCGACACCGATTCCCGTTCCGGGTACCGCAGCGCCGAGAGCGTTCCGCCGAACACGACACCGGTGTCGAGACACAGCGTGTTGTTCACCCACCGCAATTCGGTGACGGGGGTGTGGCCGTACAGGACCGTGGCGCGGCCGCGGTACTCCTCCGCCCACGGATAACGCACCGGAAGGCCGTATTCGTCGGTCTCACCGGTGGACTCCCCGTACATCGCGAAGGCGCGCACCCGGCCCGACGCGCGACCGTGGTACTCCTGCTTCAACCCGGCGTGCGCGACCACGAGTCTGCCGCCGTCGAGTACGTAGTGACTGATCAGGCCGCGGCAGAATTCGCGCGCGGCTTTGCGGAAATCGTCGTCCTCGGACTCCAGTTGCGCGAGGGATTCGGCCAGACCGTGCGCCACGCGGACCTTCTTGCCGTCCAGCGCCCGGACCAGCTTGTTCTCGTGATTACCCGTGACGCACAGCGCCGTTCCCGACGCCACCATGCCCATCGCCAACCGCAGCACGCCGGGGGTGTCGGGGCCGCGGTCGACCAGGTCGCCGACGAAGACCACGGTGCGTCCGTCCGGGTGCGCGGCGTCGACCGCCCTGCCCTCGGAGTCGCGCGCGACGTCGTACCCGAGTTCGCCGAGCAGGGTCTGCAATTCGGCCAGGCAGCCGTGCACATCACCGATGACGTCGAACGGCCCGGTGAGGTGCCGTTTGTCGTTCCATGATTTCTCGTCGACGATCGTCGCGGCGGCGATGGCGTCGATTCCGCGCAGCACGTGGACCTTCCGGAATCCCTCGCGATCCAGCCCACGCAGCCCGCGGCGCAGTTCGCGCTGCTGGCGTGCCACCACGTGCGGGCTCAGATGCGACCGCTCGGCGCGCCCGGCGTTGCGTTCCACGCACACCGCGTCCGGGACGTCCAGGACGATCGCCACCGGAAGCACATCGTGCGCCCGCGCCAGCGCGACGAGTTCCTGGCGTGCCTTCGGCTGCACATTGGTGGCGTCGACCACCGTGCGCAGTCCGCGCCGCAGCCGGACGGCGACGATGTGATGCAGGAGCGCGAAGGCCTCGGGAGTCGCGCTCTGATCGTTCTCGTCGTCGCTCACGATGCCGCGACAGGTGTCGGAGGAGACGATGGCCGTGGCACGGAAGTGCTTGTGCGCGAACGTCGATTTACCGGAACCGGTCGAGCCGACGAGGACGACCAGGGACAGTTCCGGGACGGACAGTTCGGTCATCGGTGACCTCCTCGGGCGTTGTCGGTGTCGGCGCGGCTCGCCGCGGTGAAAACCGCCATCTGCGTGGCGGATCCGAATTCCGGATCGGGAACCCCGATGGCGACGAAGCGCACGGTGTAGCCCGTGCGGGACGCGACGGACGTCGCCCACTCCTCGAATTCGGCACGTGTCCACTCGAATCGGTGATCGTGGTGGCGGAACTCGCCGGGGGCCAGACCGTCGAATCGGACGTTGATCTCCGCGTTCGGCGTCGTGACCAGGATCGTCGCCGGTGCCGCCGTCACGAAGACCGCGTGCTCGAGCGCGCCGAGCCGGGGCGGATCGAGGTGTTCGATCACCTCCATGAGCACCGCCGCGTCGTATCCGCGCAGCCTGGCATCGGTGTAGGTGAGTGATCCCTGGATCAGTGTCAGCCGCCGCGAGACGGCCTCGGGCAGCCGATCCAGCCGCAGTCGGCGAGCGGCGATATTCAACGCGCGTGTCGACACGTCCACGCCGACGATCTCGGTGAATGTCCTGTCCGCGAGCAGTTCCCGCAGCAGTGAGCCCTCACCGCAGCCGAGATCGAGCACCCGGTGGGCACCGGCGGCGCGCAACGTGTCGAGCACGGTGGTCCTGCGCATCACCGCGAGTGAGGGGGCGGGTACCTCCGTCGTCCGGTTGTCGCGACTGGTGCCGGTATCACCGGCGACCTCGGTCGGGTCGACACCGCTGCCCGCGTCGCCGGTCTCGGATCGCACCTGCCGGTCAGCCCGGTCGACAGTGCCGAGTTCGTCGACGTGGTCCACTCTTTCCGCGGTGTCGACCTCGTCCACCGCGTCCATACTTTCCGGCTCCACCTCGTCGATGTCGGCGAGCCGGGCCAGGGCGGTCCTGACCAGGGAATGGCGGCGGGCCAGGTAGCGCCGGGTGATCCAGGTGCGTTCGGGATGGTCGCCGAGCCAGCTCGCGCCCGCGCGGATCAATTTGTCGACCTCGTCGGCGGCCACCCAGTAGTGTTTCGCGCCGTCGAGCACCGGCAGCAGGACGTAGAGGTGCGACAGCGCGTCGGCGAGCCGCATCGTGCCCGTGAGTTCCAGTCGCAGGTAGTGCGAGTCGCCCCAGTCGGGAAAGGCCGGATCCAGGGGGAGCGGGGTCGCGTGGACGGTCCAGCCCAGCGGCGCGAACACCCGATGTGCGATATCCGCGCCACCCTTGCACGGCACGGAGGGCAACTCCAGCCGCAACGGCAGCGCGGTGCCTGCCAGTTCCTCGCGATGTGCGCAACGGCCGCGCAGCGCCGTGCGGAAGACCTGGCCCACCGCGACCGAAAGCAGTGACGACGCCGCGTACGGGCGGTCGTTCACATACTGGCCGAGACTGAAATCCGGTGTGTTGCGCTCACGCCCGCGCACCAACCGGATGGGATCGATCTCGAGGACGAGCGCCGCTGTGCACCGGGACTCGGTCGCCTCCGGATACAGCACGTGCGCGGTGCCGTAGGACTGCTCGAACGCCTGCACCCGGTCGGGGTTCTTGTGCAGCAGGAACCCCAGATCGGTCGCGGGCCACGTCGCGTCCTCCGGTCGGGTACAGGTGATCGTCAAGAGCATCCTGCGATGGTCGCCGTTGCGAGACCTCCGCGGCAAGCAGATTTCGTCGGGTGGGCTCGCGCCGATCGAGTTCTCGCAGACGGACCGGATAACGCGGCCCGTACCTACGCGTTCACAACGCGGGATCGGGCCAGCGCCATTGCGAGACCACCGGGATGTCAGCGCCGTGTTCGCGAGTCCACGCCCTGGCCTTCCATCGCGCGTCGACCATTTCCTGACGCAGTCCCGCCGCCTTCTCCCGCAGGCCGGGAACGCGATCGACGACATCCATCACCAGGTGGTAGCGATCCAGGTCGTTGAGCATCACCATATCGAAAGGCGTTGTGGTCGTACCCTTTTCCTTGTATCCGCGCACATGCATCTCGGAGTGGTTGGTACGGCGGTAGGTGAGCCGGTGGATCAGCCAGGGGTACCCGTGGAACGCGAAGATCACCGGGCGATTCGTGGTGAAGAGCGTGTCGAATTCGCTGTCGGGCAGACCGTGCGGATGTTCGTCGGCAGGCAGCAGCCGCATCAGATCGACCACATTGACTATCCGAACACGCAGATCGGGCAGGCGATCCCGCAGGATCGCGGCGGCCGCGAGCGTTTCCAGCGTCGGCACATCGCCCGCACAGGCGAGCACGACATCGGGGCTGGTGCCGAGGTCGTCGTTGTTGCCCGCCCACTCCCAGATACCGACTCCGCGCGCGCAGTGCGCGGCCGCGTCCTGGACGCCGAGCCAATCCGGTTGCGGCTGTTTGCCCGCGACCACCACGTTGACGTAGTGGCGCGACCGCAGGCAGTGGTCGTAGGTCGACAGCAGCGTATTCGCGTCCGGCGGCAGGTACACGCGCACGATCTCGGGTTTCTTGTTGAGCACCACGTCGAGGAAACCCGGGTCCTGATGGGTGAATCCGTTGTGATCCTGGCGCCACACGTGCGACGAGAGCAGGTAGTTCAGGCTCGGCACCGGACGTCGCCACGGCACCGCCGCGCTCGCGTCGAGCCATTTGGCGTGCTGATTGAACATGGCGTCGACGATGTGGATGAACGCCTCGTAGCAGGTGAAGACCCCGTGCCTGCCGGTGAGCAGATATCCCTCCAGCAACCCCTGGCACATGTGCTCGGAGAGCACTTCGATGACCCGGCCCCGACGGTCGAGTTTCACGTCGTTCGGGTCGATCTCGGCCTGCCAGTCGCGGCCGGTGACTTCGAGGATGTCCTGGAGGCGGTTGCTCGCCAGCTCGTCGGGCGCGAAAGTCAGGAAATTGTCCGGGTTGTCGCGCGTGACATCACGCAGCCAGGAGCCGAGCACCCGGGTGGCCTCGTGGTCGGCCGCTCCTGGCGCGTCGATCTCGACGCCGTAGTCGCGCCAATCCGGTAGCCGCAGATCGCGGACCAGCGTGCCGCCGTTGGCGACCGGGTTGGCGCTCATTCGGCGCGCGCCCACGGGGACGAGATCGAGTAGTTCACCGACGGGTCGGCCGTTCTCGTCGAAGAGTTCCTCGGGCCGATAGGACCGCAACCATTCTTCGAGCACCACGCGGTGCGCGTCGTCGGTCCGGGCGGCGGGCAGCGGGACCTGGTGCGCGCGGAAAGTGCCCTCCACCTGCTCGCCGTCCACGACGGGGGGACAGGTCCAGCCCTTCGGCGTGCGCAGCACGATCATCGGCCAGTACGCGCGCTCGTCCGGATTCGCCCGCGTGGCGGCCTTGATCCTCTCGATCCGATCCAGACAGCTGTCCATCGCGCTCGCCATGTCCTGGTGGACTCGGGCGGGATCGTCGCCGGCCACGATGATCGGGTCGTATCCGTATCCGCGCATGAGCGTGAGCAGTTCGGATTCGGGGATGCGGGCGAGCAGGGTCGGATTGGCGATCTTGTACTGGTTGAGCGCCAGGATCGGCACCACCGCGCCGTCGCGCCCCGGGCTGATGAATTTGGCGGCATGCCAGCTGCCCGCGAGCGGACCGGTTTCCGCCTCGCCGTCGCCGATCACGCAGAAGACGGTCAGATCCGGATTGTCCAGTGCCGCGCCGAACGCGTGCAGTAGCGAGTACCCCAGTTCGCCGCCTTCGTGGAAGGAGCCGGGAGTCTCCGGCGCGCAGTGGCTCGGCACCCCGCCGGGGAAGGAGAACTGGGCGAACAGCGCGCCCATCCCGACGGCGTCGCGTGAGATATGGCCGTAGAGCTCGGAATAGGTCCCCTCCAGCCACGCGCACGCGTTGGGGCCGGGGCCGCCGTGGCCCGGCCCGGCGACGAAGACCGCGTTCAACCCGCGCTGCCGGATCACCCGATTGGCGTGTACCCACACCAGATTCAAACCGGGCACGGTGCCGAAATGTCCGAGCAAGCGCGGCTTGATGTGCTCGGGCCGCAGCGGTTCACGCAGCAGCGGATTCCTCATCAGATAGATCTGGCCGACCGCCAGGTAGTTCGCGGCACGCCACCACGCGTCCATGGACGTGAGTTCGGCCCGGTCCAGCGGGCCCGGGATATCGCCCAGTACATAGGGGCGCGGTGGGATGGTCCGTCCGCCACCGTTGTCGACATTGTCGGCCGAGGTGTCTTTCTCCGCGTCGGTCACTCGGGTCATCTACGGACTCTCCTCACTGCGGACGTCGTCGGCGCGACTCGCCGTCGACGGTCGGACGTCGTGCCGATCGCGAACTTCGATGGTCAGAGCGACGACACCGGATGGAGATTCACGGCAACTCTACCGAGCCGGGCGAGGTCGGGCAGCGTGGCGAATCGGTGAGGGCGGATGGGCGCGGCGCGGCCCGGTGGCCTAAGGTCCGCCGCATGCGAAAACTCGGCAGGATCATCGGAGTCGGCGTCGTCGCCGCGGCCGCGGTCGCGCTCACCGCGTGCGGGTCGGACGACGACACGGGTGCGGCGGCGACCTCGGCCACGACCTCGGCGCGCGGCTCCTCGACCGCCGCCGCGGCAGCCACCACCTTCGGCCGCGAATGCACCGCCGACGATGTGAAGGTGGAGGGCGGCTACGGCGAGAATCCGAAGATCACGCTCCCCGACGACTGCGATCCGCCCACGCAGCTCCTGGTGAAGGATCTCGTCGCGGGCAGCGGGCCCGGCGCCGCCACCGGCCAGCAGCTCACCATGAACTACTCGCTGATCACCTGGTCGGACAAGAAGAAGCTGGACAGCTCGTTCGATCGCGGCAAGCCCTTCCCGCTGACACTCGGCTCCGGACAGGTCATCCCCGGCTGGGAGCAGGGGCTGGAGGGTGTGCAGCAGGGCGCGCGCAGGCTGATGATCATTCCCCCCGAACTCGGCTACGGCAAGGGCGGCAACGGCGTCAAGCCCAACGAGACGCTGGTCTTCGTGACCGACGCGGTCAAGGTCGGGAACTGATCCTCGCGCCCGCGTGAACCCGGGCGGGTCGGTGGCGTCTGGACCGGCCCGGTCGGTGGCGTCTAAACCGGCCCGGTCGGTGGCGTCGCCGTCCATGCCGTGACCGATTGCAGGCCCTCGCGACCGGTCAACTACCCTGGTCGGGATGCGTACATCAGGGTGCGCGGACCAGGAACGTCCGCGACCCGGTCAGCACGTGGCGTCGCTCCGCCCTTCATTCCGGATCCCGGGGTGCACGGTGGGGACGGGGCTCATGTACCGCCGTCGTTGACCAGCATGACGACAAGCACGAACACCGAACCGAACAACGAACAAGGAGCATGTCCGTGAAGAGCACCGTCGAGCAGCTGAGCCCGACCCGGGTCCGGATCAATGTCGAGGTGCCCTTCGAGGAACTGAAGCCGGACTTCGATCGTGCCTACAAGGCTCTCGCCAAGCAGGTCCGTATTCCCGGCTTCCGTCCGGGCAAGGCCCCGGCCAAGCTCCTCGAGGCCCGTCTCGGCCGCGGCGCCATTCTGGAGCAGGTCGTCAACGACGTCCTGCCCGGCCGCTACAGCGAGGCCGTCACCACCTCCGAGATCAAGGTCATCGGCCAGCCCGAGATCGAGATCACCAAGATCGAGGACGGCCAGGAACTCGCCTTCAGCGCCGAGGTCGACGTTCGTCCGGAGATCTCGCTGCCGTCCTACGACGACATCGAGGTCACCGTCGACGCGTTCACCGTCGAGGATTCCGACATCGACGAGCAGCTCCAGTCGCTGCGTCAGCGTTTCGGCACCCTGACCGGTGTCGAGCGCGCCGTGCAGAACGGCGACTTCATCTCCATCGATCTCTCGGCCACCGTCGACGGCGAGGAAGTGGCCGACGCGGCCACCTCCGGCCTGTCGCACGAGGTCGGCTCCGGCCAGCTCATCGAGGGCCTGGACGAGGCCGTCATCGGCCTGTCGGCGGGCGAGTCCGCCGAATTCACCTCGAACCTGGTCGCCGGTGAGCACGCGGGCAAGGAATCGGTCATCAAGGTCACCGTGCAGAGCGTCAAGGAGCGCGAACTGCCCGAGGCCGACGACGAATTCGCCCAGCTCGCTTCCGAATTCGACACCCTCGACGAGCTGAAGGACGACCTGAAGGGCCGCGTCGAGCGGACCAAGAAGGTCGAGCAGGCGGGCGAGATCCGCGACAAGGTGCTCGAGACCCTGCTCGACAAGGTCGAGGTGCCGCTGCCCGAGGCCGTCGTGCAGGCCGAGATCGACGCGGTCACCCACGACGCCGTGCACGGCTTCGACCACGACGAGGCTCGCCTCGCCGAGGCGCTCGAGGCCCAGGGCAGCAGCCGCGAGGAGTTCGACAAGGACACCAAGGAAGCGGCGGAGAAGTCGGTCAAGACCCAGCTGCTGCTCGACGCCATCGCCGAGGCCGAGGACACCCAGGTCGGCCAGGAAGAGCTGACCGAGCGGATCCTGTTCCAGTCGCAGCGCTACGGCCTGTCGCCCGAGCAGTTCATCCAGCAGGTGCAGCAGGCGGGCCAGCTCGGCGCGATCTTCGCCGACGTCCGTCGCGGTAAGGCGCTGGCCGGTGTCGTCGGCCGGGTCAAGGTCACCGACTCCGAGGGCAACGCGGTCGACACCGCCGAGATGTTCGGCGCGCCCGAGGATTCCGACGACATCATCGACGCCGTGACTTCCTCGGACGACACCGAGACCGAAGCCGCGACCGCCGAATAGTTCGCGACGCAGCGCGGCTGAGCGCCGATCGAGCGCCGGCGAAGTTGCGCTGTGAGCGAAGTAGGGCGGTGCCGGGAGTTCGGCGCCGCCCTGCTTCGTTAGTGTTTGTGACAGCGAAGAGATGGCTGTGTGGCAAACGAGCGCTGTGTAGCTTTCAATGACAAGCCGGTGAGAAGAGAAGGCAGGTATCCGTGACAATGAACAAGGCAGGGGTCGTCATGAGTTCCCCCACTGCTGGACTCAACCTCAGTGATTCGGTATACGAGCGCCTGCTGCGTGAGCGGATCATCTTCCTCGGTACCCAGGTCGACGACGACATCGCGAACAAACTGTGCGCGCAGATCCTGCTGCTTTCGGCGGAGGATCCGGTCAAGGACATTTCGCTCTACATCAACTCGCCCGGCGGTTCGGTGACCGCGGGTATGGCCATCTACGACACCATGCAGTTCGCCGAATGCGATATCGCCACCTACGGCATGGGGCTGGCCGCGTCGATGGGGCAGTTCCTGCTCACGGCCGGTACCGCGGGCAAGCGCTACGCGCTGCCGCACGCGCGGATCATGATGCACCAGCCGTCGGCGGGTATCGGTGGTTCGGCCGCCGATATCGCGATCATGGCCGAGCAGTTCGTGCACACCAAGCGTGAGCTGAACGAGTTGCAGGCGCTGCACACCGGCAAATCCGTCGAGCAGGTCACCGCCGACGCCGATCGCGACCGCTGGTTCACCGCCGCGCAGGCGCTGGAGTACGGCTTCATCGACCACGTGATCAGCCACGCGAATCAGGCGAACGGCGTGGGCAACTAGCCGGTCGGTTCGCGTGAACTGCCGACGGGCAGTCGCCGGATGACCGCGCAAACCCGCTCACCCACATAGACTTTGGAGACGAAGATGGCCAATTCGATCGACCCACGCGCCGGCGTTTCCGGCATGGCCCCGCAGGGCCCGCATTCGCGGTATATCCTGCCGCAGTTCACCGAGCAGACCACCTACGGTGTGAAGACCTCGGACCCGTACAACAAGCTGTTCGAGGAGCGCATCATCTTCCTGGGCGCGCAGGTAGACGATGTCTCGGCCAACGACATCATGGCGCAGCTGCTGGTGCTGGAGTCGCAGGATCCCGATCGCGACATCACCATGTACATCAACTCGCCCGGTGGTTCGTTCACCGCGCTGATGGCGATCTACGACACCATGCAGTACGTCCGCGCCGACGTCGTCACCGTCTGCCTCGGCCAGGCGGCCTCCGCCGCCGCCGTGCTGCTCGCGGCGGGCGCGCCCGGTAAGCGGGCCTGCCTGCCCAACGCCCGCGTGCTGATCCATCAGCCCGCGCTGGAGGGCGGCATCCAGGGGCAGGTGTCGGACCTGGAGATCCAGGCGGCCGAGATCGAGCGCATGCGCAGGCTCATGGAGACCACGCTGGCCAACCACACCGGCAAGGACGCGGACACCATCCGCAAGGACACCGACCGCGACAAGATCCTGACGGCAGAGGATGCCAAGGAATACGGGATCGTCGATCAGGTGTTCGGCTACCGCAAGCTGAGCGCGCAGAAATAGCCCGCGAACGTTCCCGTAGGGTGGGAAGTGTCTCGCCCGATGAGCGGGAGTGCTCGTAAGTTGCTATGTTGCAGGTAAATCCGGCCGGGCAGGACGCCAGGTGGCAGACTGTTCGGCCGGTGCGCTTCGAGAGAAACCGACCGATCGGAACAACTCCGATGGGAATGGGTCGCGAAGCGGGTGGCCGGATGTCGGATCCGGCCCTTCCACGGTGGAACGTGTTCCAATGCCGTGAGAACTGGCACAACACCGGCGAGAAACATGCTCGAGTTGTCGACCTCCTTCCACCACACCGGGTACGGTCGACCTAGGGACCTTTGCTCCCGGTTGACGGCATCGCTCGACCCGCCCTACACGCTCGAAGTGTTCGTGATTGCACCCGAGTTCGGCGGATTGCTGGCAACCTGGACGGACGGTTGCACGCGGACAAGGAAGTAGGGACCCACGAGATGGCGCGCATCGGAGATGGCGGCGATCTGCTCAAGTGCTCGTTCTGTGGAAAGAGCCAGAAGCAGGTCAAGAAGCTCATTGCGGGACCAGGGGTGTACATCTGCGACGAGTGCATCGATCTATGCAACGAGATCATCGAGGAGGAGCTGGCGGAGTCCAGCGAGGTCAAACTCGATGAACTGCCCAAGCCCGCGGAGATCCGGGATTTCCTGGAAAACTATGTCATCGGGCAGGACACCGCCAAGCGCACGCTCGCGGTGGCCGTCTACAACCACTACAAGCGCATCCAAGCGGGTGACAAGGGCCGCGACAGCCGGGGCGAGATCGTCGAACTGACGAAATCGAACATCCTGATGCTCGGCCCCACCGGCTGCGGTAAGACCTATCTGGCGCAGACCCTGGCGAAGATGCTGAACGTGCCGTTCGCCATCGCGGACGCGACCGCGCTGACCGAGGCGGGTTATGTCGGCGAGGATGTCGAGAACATCCTGCTCAAGCTGATCCAGGCCGCGGACTACGATGTCAAGCGGGCCGAGACCGGCATCATCTACATCGATGAGGTCGACAAGATCGCCCGCAAGAGCGAGAACCCGTCCATCACCCGTGACGTCTCCGGTGAGGGCGTGCAGCAGGCGCTGCTGAAAATCCTCGAGGGCACCCAGGCGAGTGTGCCGCCCCAGGGCGGGCGCAAGCACCCGCACCAGGAGTTCATCCAGATCGACACGACCAACGTGCTGTTCATCGTGGCGGGCGCGTTCGCCGGCCTGGAGAAGATCATCTCCGACCGCATCGGCCATCGCGGTATCGGTTTCGGCGCCGAGGTCAGGTCCAAGGCGGAGATCGACACCACCGATCACTTCTCCGAGGTCATGCCGGAGGATCTGATCAAGTTCGGTCTGATTCCCGAGTTCATCGGTCGTCTGCCCGTCGTCGCCTCGGTGACGAACCTGGACAAGGAATCGCTGGTCAAGATCCTGTCCGAACCGAAGAACGCCCTCGTGAAGCAGTACATCAGGCTTTTCGAGATGGACGGCGTCGAACTCGAGTTCACCCAGGACGCCCTGGAGGCCATCGCCGATCAGGCGATCCTGCGCGGCACCGGCGCTCGCGGTCTGCGCGCCATCATGGAGGAAGTCCTGCTGCCGGTGATGTACGACATCCCCAGCCGTGACGATGTCGCCAAGGTGGTCGTCAACGCCGATACGGTGACCGAGAACGTGCTCCCGACCATCGTGCCTCGCAAGGCGCAGCGGGCGGAGCGTCGCGAGAAGTCCGCCTGATCGTTGTTCCGTACCGAACGGCCCGGATATCCGCACGGATATCCGGGCCGTTCGCGTCGATCGGGGGATATGTCTGGGGAGAAAGGTGTGCGGCGGCGCGGAATGGGGTACCCCTGATGAGGGTTGAGCAACCAGCCCGGTCTCGGGTGTTGTGACGCCGGGACGCACCGCCTACGCGGGCACATCTCTCTGTTGCCGCGCGCGACCGGACCGGGGTCCGTATGTCGACCGTCATCACCACCAGAATTTCCGCGACGACATCGCGGCCGTCCGGTCCCGCCGACCGGCTCCATGTTTCGGTGACCACACCTGGCGATACCGTGAGTCTCTGCGCGGTCGCGGGGGAGGTCGACCACTACACCGTGGACGTATTGCGGACCTCGCTGATCGCAGCGGTGAACAACGCCGCGCCGATCGTGGCCGTCGACCTGTCGAGGGTGAGTTTCTTCGGCGTCGCCGGTCTGCGCGTGCTCATCGAGGCCCGCGCTACGGCGGGGCACACCGGGCGTCGATTGCGTCTGGTGGTGGGCGCGAGTTGTGTCGACCGCCTGCTCGCGGCAGCGGGCGAGGCGGACGCGTTCGACCTGATGCCGGATCTGGCCTGCGCGGTCCTCGATCCGGCGTGATCGTCGTGATCAGACGGTTTCGCTGCTCATGTCGTCCTGGCCCCAGTAGGCGCGCATTCGGGTGATCTTGCCGTCGTCGTCGAATTCCATGACGTCGATCGGGCTCAGCGTCAGGCGCTGATCGCCGAATCTGGTGACGAGCGTGAACAGGAACGCCGCGTGATTTCCGGCGACGCGCAGGGTGTCGGCGTGCAATTCGGTCTCACGGTCGAGTTGGGCGAGGACGTCGTAGAACTCACGGATCGCCGCGTGCCCGCGTTTGGGCTCGGTGCCGATCGGGTCCTCGATGACAGCGTCGGGCGCGTACAGCTCGACGATATCCTCGGTCGGGCCCGAGCCGACCAGTTTCACATACTGCTCGACCACGTCGCGGATCTGTTGTGCCATCGGAACTCCCACTGAATTGGAACCTGTTCTAGTTCCGAGATTAGCAGTGTCCCGTGCTCGATGGATCCGATCCCGCCCGGAGGGGGACCGTCGCGTGTCTCTTCGAAAATATCGCCGTGGACTGCGTGACGACCCGGAGGTCGTGCCCCGCGCCGGGATCTTCGTTGATCCCTCCGGCTCTCCGTTGAACCGGTCGTCCAATAGCGAAGTACTCTCGATGATCCTGTCGTTCTCCGAGGTCCGGGCGTTACGCCGGGTCGATGATGATGTCGCCGCGAGCCTGTCGCGGGCTGCCGTCCCGGCCCTTGTTCGCGGCGTCTATGGTGGGGAATTGGGTGAGTGACAGCGCCACGGCCTGCATTCCTTTCGTCCGATTCGCCCGTAGTCGGCAGCTGCTTCATCGATTACGACGGTCTCGACTCGGAAAACTCATCGCAACATTCACCCGGTGTGTCGGCGGGGTGCAGTCGACATGGTGCTGTTTACTCGACCCGGTCAACCAGATGTTCGAGTGACGAGTGAAAGCGGAGGAGACATGGCACTGCCCACAATGACCGCCGAGCAACGCACCGAGGCGTTGGCCAAAGCGGCCGCGGTGCGCAAGGCGCGCTCCGAATTGATCGGTCAGGTGAAAGAGGGCAAGGTTTCGGTCGCGGACCTGCTCAAGAAGTCCGAGTCCGACGATCTGGTCAAGAAGACCAAGGTCGCGGCGGTGATCAAGGCCCTGCCCGGCGTCGGACCGGTCAAAGCGGCCAAGCTGATGGATCAGGCCGAGATTCCGGAGGATCGCCGCATCGGTGGTCTGGGCGCCCGTCAGCGGGCGGCGTTGCTCGAGGCGCTCGAAGCCTGATTTCCGGGTAGCGTCTGCAGATCATGACCGCGGAACGAACGCTCACGTCGGTTGCTTGGTTATGCGTCGAAAACGGCAGGTTGCTGGCAGTCCGTACCGAGGGTCGTGACGCCTTCTACCTGCCCGGCGGCAAACCCGAGCCGGGGGAGACCCTGGCGCGAGCGCTCGTCCGCGAGGTCCGCGAGGAACTCGGCGTCGAGATCGATGAACAGCGCATCACGCCCGAGGTGACCATCACGGCTCCGGCCCACGGTCGCCCGGGCACCCTCGTAGAAATGCATTGTTTCCGTGCGCCCGGCCGGGGTGTTCCGGCCCCGGCCGCGGAAATCGCCGAAATGGCGTGGCTCGGGCCGCGGGACGATCATCTGTGCGCCCCGGCAGTGGTGCGCACACTGCGCCACCTCACCTCCATCGACGGGTGGCGCTGACCCCCTTATTCCTTGCGGCGCGGGAAACGGACGTCGATCGGATCGGGATCGGCGACCCTGGGGCCGCGCGGCACCACCACCAGCAGTGCTACGCCGAGCGCCAGCAGCGCGGCGGCCGCGATGACGCTCAGGGTGAAACTCGCGGTCCCCATCTCGACGGGTTTGTGGAAGGCGTGATAGATCAGGTGCGGCAGTGCCATCACCGTCCATCCGATGCCCGCGGCCCTCGCGCTCTCCACCCCGGTGCGGATCAGCGCGTACAGCGATACCGCGCCCAGCGCCAGGAAGAACGCGCCGACATCGGCGGCGAGATGGTGGTTGTAGGGCCCGTCCACCGCGACCCAGTGCATACCGAAACCGGGGAAACTCGTGTACCACGAGTGCGGCGCGAGAACGGCCCACAAGCCGATCACGATCCCCTGGAATGCCAACACGCCCAGGATGATTCGTACGGCCAGCCAACGCCCGCGATTCTGTTCGAAGCGCATGCGCACGCGTACGCCCCCCGACTTGCCCTCCAGCGAGATCCGCATCGATCGCTCCGTTCCTCGGCACCGGGGTGGATCGGTGCGTTCACCGTATTCCGACAGCGCCCTCCGGGCAACGACCGGCGGTATTTCACCGGTCAGGCGCTCGGTACCGCGGCGGTTCCCGGGATCACCAGACGGTCGGCGCCGCTGTAGACGTTCATGGTGTCGCCCCGGAGGAATCCGACCAGGGTCAACCCGGATTCGACCGCGAGGTCGACCGCGAGCGAACTCGGCGCCGAGACCGCGCCGAGCGTGGGAATTCCCGCCATGACCGCCTTCTGGACCAGTTCGAACGAGGCACGCCCGCTGACGATGAGCACGAGATCGTGTGCGGGGATTCGATTTTCGCGCATCGCCCACCCGATCACCTTGTCGACGGCGTTGTGCCTGCCGATATCCTCACGCACCGCCAGCGCCTCGCCGCCCACGGTGAAGAGTCCGGCGGCGTGCAGTCCGCCGGTGGCGTCGAAGACCGACTGGCGGGCGCGCAGGCTCTCCGGCATACCCGCCAGCACCGCGGTGTCGATGGCGCCGGCGTGCGCGCGGATCGGATATCTGGTGTGCGAGCGGACCTCGTCGAGCGCGGTCTTGCCGCAGACACCGCAGGCCCCCGTGGTGAGGAAATTGCGTGGCCGCACCGTCGCGGGCCCGCGCAGTTCGACATCGAGGACGTTGTAGGTGTTGTGGCCGTCCGCGTCCGTGCCCGCGCAGTAGCGCGCGCTCACGACGTCGTCCATGGAGCCGATGATGTTCTCGCTCAACAGGAAACCGTGCACCAGGTCGATATCCGCGCCGGGTGTGCGCATGGTGACCGTCAGCGACTGTCCGGCGATGCGGATCTCGAGCGGTTCCTCCACGGCGAGAGTGTCGGGCCTGCGTACTTCACCGTTCGGCGAGATCCGCAACGTCGGACGGCGCGCGGTCACCCTGCTCATGACCGGACCCCGGTGGAGCGCGGGACTCGCGATGGACCCTCGGCCGTGGTCGCCGGGTATCGGTCCACGGTCATGACCGCGCCTCCGGGTGGACATGGGGTTCGAGCCGGATCGTCACGGCCTTGGAAACCGGCGTATTCGACCGTGCCGCTACATGATCGAGTGGAACCAGCGGATTCGCCTCGGGATAGTAGGCGGCGGCGTTACCGCGCGGTGTCGGGTAACCGACGATGCGGAAACCCTCCACCCGGCGTTCGACACCATCGGTCCACTCCGAGATCAGATCGACCAGATCGCCTTCGGCATAACCCATTTCGGCGATGTCGTCGACATTGACCAGGACCACTCGGCGACCACCGCGCACGCCGCGATAGCGGTCGTCGAGACCGTAGATGGTGGTGTTGTACTGGTCGTGGCTGCGCATCGTCTGCAGGATCAACCGCCCGGGCGGCACCGGCACCCAGCTCAACTCGTTGATCCCGAAATTCGCTCTGCCCGTGCCGGTTCGGAATTCGCGGGAATCGCGCGGTGGATGCGGCAGCACGAAGCCGTTGCGATCGCGTACCCGCCTGTTGTAGTCGTCGCAGCCGGGCACCACCCGCGCGATGGCGTCGCGGATCTCGTCGTAGTCGTCGCGGCATCGGGCCCACGGAACCGGATGGTCCGGGCCGAGCAACGCCAGCGCGAGATCGCACACGATGGCGACTTCGCTGCGCAACTGATCGCTGACCGGATCGAGCCTGCCGGTGGACAGGTGCACCATCGACATCGAATCCTCCACCGACACCTGCTGTCTCACGCCGGCGCGCACATCTTTGTCGGTGCGTCCGAGTGTCGGCAGGATGAGCGCGGTCCGCCCGTGCACCAGGTGGCTGCGGTTGAGTTTGGTCGAGACCTGCACGGTGAGATCGCAGCCGCGCAACGCCGCCTCGGTCACCTCGGTATCGGGGGTGGCGGAGACGAAATTGCCGCCCATGCCGACGAATACCGACGCCTCGCCCGCCCGCATGGCGCGGATACCGTCGACGGTGTCGTAACCGTGGGCGCGCGGGCTGGTGATGCCGAATTCGCGGTCGAGCGCGTCGAGGAAGCTGTCGGGCATCCGTTCCCAGATGCCCATGGTGCGATCGCCCTGCACATTGGAATGCCCGCGCACCGGGCAGACGCCCGCGCCCGGCCTGCCGATCATGCCGCGCAGCAGGAGCAGGTTGGTGGCCTCCTCGATGGTGGCCACACCGTGGTGCTGCTGGGTCAGGCCCATCGCCCAGCAGATGATGATGTTCTTCGACGCGGCGAACAGCCGCGCCGTGCGTTCGATATCGGCCAGGGGCAGGCCGGTCGCGGCCACCACGGTGTCCAGATCGACCGCGCGCGACTGCTTCTCGTACTCGTCGAAACCGGCGCAGTGCTCGTCCACGAAGGCGCGGTCGACGACCGTGCCCGGCGCGCGATCCTCGGCCTCGAACAGCAGGCGGCCGAGGCCGCGGAACAGCGCCATGTCACCGCCGAGCCGGATCTGTAGGAAATCGTCGGCGATGGGGACACCGGAGGTGACGCCCCGGACGGTCTGCGGATCGCGGAACCCGAGCAGTCCGGTTTCCGGCAGCGGATTCACCGCGACGATCTTCGCGCCGGCGGCCTTGGCGCTCGCGAGGGCGCTGAGCATGCGCGGATGGTTGGTGCCCGGGTTCTGACCGGCGACGATGATCAGATCCGCGGCGTCGAAATCGTCGATCGTCACCGAACCCTTGCCGATGCCGATCGAACCGACAAGGGCCGTGCCCGAGGATTCGTGGCACATGTTGGAACAGTCGGGAAGATTGTTGGTGCCGTAGCTGCGGACGAGCAGTTGGTAGAGGAAGGCCGTCTCGTTCGCGGTGCGTCCCGAGGTGTAGAACAGGGCGCGGTCGGGCGAGTCGAGCCCGCGCAGGACGTCGGCGATCAGCCGGTAGGCGTCGTCCCAGTCGATCGGCGAGTAGTGGGTGTCACCCGGACGCAGCACCATCGGGTGGGTGAGCCGTCCCTGCTGTCCGAGCCAGTACCCGGATTTGCGCGACAGCTCATCGACCGAATGCCGCGCGAAGAATTCCGGGGTGACGGTGCGCAGCGTCGCCTCCTCCGCCACGGCCTTCGCGCCGTTCTCGCAGAATTCGGCGGGACGACGATGCCCGGTGGGTTCCGGCCACGCGCAGCCGGGGCAGTCGAATCCGTGCACCTGATTGACCCGGGCCAGCGTCCGCGCGGTCCGCACGACACCCATCTCCCGCACCGCGCGGGTCAGCGAGACGGCCACCGCCGTGACGCCAGCGGCCTGTGTCTTCGGCGGCGTGACGGTCAGCGCGGATTCATCGATATCCTCGGTCGGCCCGTGTCGGTGCATAGTCCCATCGTCCTCTCCATACCCGCTGTGCCGCCGCGGGCATCGGTGTTCGCCTCGGCATCGTAGAACCCGGCGACCCGCTCGGACGGGTGGTGTGGGTCACCTGTGCCCGGGACGGCGCGGTCTACTTCAGCAGTCGTACCCGCTGCTCGTCGGCGCGGTAGGTCAGGATCTTCTCCCCGATGCGGATACTCCAGCCGGGGGCGAGTTCGGTCGTCGCGGTTCCGATGCGGGTCCATGTCTCGGCGCCGGGGGCGGCGATGAAGGTGCCCGCCGGTGTGCCTGCGTCGCGCACGAAGACCTTGCCGCGATCGAGGGTCACGTAGGCGTGGATGCGCGAGACGTGCCGGTCGCGGGGGACGGCCAGCGGCGAGGCGATGGCGTTGCGTACCGAATCGTCGGACATGGGGCTGCGTCCGATCACGTACGGGCGGTCCAGCGGATAGGCCGTGTCGTCGTAGACCAGCGCGCCCACCGAGGCCCCGGTGCCCGGCCGCGCGGGGCGGGTCAGCGAATCGTCGGGCGGTACGTCGTGGCCGGTGTGCGGTGTCGCGGCCGAATGGTGTGTGCCAGACCAGCCTGCGGGCATGGCCTGGGTGCCGATGTCCTCGGGGGCGGTGCGCGCGGGGGTTTTCGGTGCGGCGGCGACTTCGCCGACGCGGCGTGGATGTACGGGCTGCGCGGTCGAATTCGTCCCGGTCCGGGCGGGTTCGGCGGCGGGCGACGGGTGGTTCGCGGCCGATGTGTGGTGGGCCCTGGTGCGTTCGCCCGTGCGTGCGGTGCGATCCGCACCGGGGGTGTCGTCCACGGTGTCGAAACCCGCGGGTGCGGTGCCTGCCGGTTCCTCGGTGCGCCGTCCCGGCCCCGGTTGGGCCGCTTCGCGCCCCGGCTCGTCCGCCTCCGACGCGGACCCGGAGCCGGAGGGTTGGTTCGCGCGGCGCAGGCCGACGCGCAGTTCGAAGCCGCCGCCGGGGACCACGCCCGCGCGCAGATCCGTGCGCGGGAGCGCCGACGGCGGGCCGTCGGCATCGATGCCGACGGTGATGCGGCGCACCGGTTCGCGCACGATTTCGTCAACCCAGGTGAACGCCCGTGCCCCCGAGATCCTTCGCACTCCCTCGGCGCCGTGGATCTCGGCGATCACGGGACCGCGCAGCAGGATCACGGTGCCGTCGGAGGTGGGGGCGACGACGCCGAAAGGCGGCGGCTCCGAGCCGCTGCCGAATACCACCGCGGCCAGTCGCTGGGCGATAGCCGCGCCGGGATGTTCCGCGTCGGAGACGGCTTCGATCGCCCCGAGAATCCGATCGGTGGAAGCCGTTTCACCCGCGAGGTAGACGACGACCGAGCCGAAACGTGCGATCAGGCCGTCACCCGGCGCGATACCGACGGTCGACGGGTTCTTGCGCACCCGTGCCTCCTTCCCGCGCACTTGTCGCGTCCAGCATAGTGGCGGGGGTGCCATCCCATCCGGGCTTGCGGATCGGGTGGCCGGGCGGTCGGCGCGGCGAGCGCGAGGTTTGGGCGACGCTCCGGTGGGGCAATAACCACTGCGACATGCAGCGAGACGACAGCGACCCCCGCGACATTCCGAACAACGTTCGTGTCAAACAGTGTTCGCCCGGGCGTAGGCTTCGGCCCATGGCGAAGTGGACCGACCCGATCGAGAACCCCGAAGCCGTCGATGTCATCGGATGGCCGAACCTATGCCGGGCCGCCGCGTGAGGCCCGCGCCGGTCAGCCGGAGGGCCCGGCCGTCGAAGGCCCCGCTCAGCCGCGAGGTGATCATCGACACCGGGTTGCGCGTCCTGGACGCCGAGGGGCTGGCAGCACTCACCATGCGGCGGGTGGCCCAGGAGTTGGACACCGGTGCGGCCTCGCTCTACGTCTATGTCGCCAATCGCGACGATCTCATGGCCGCCATGCTCGATCACGTACTCGGCTCGGTCGCCGAACCCGACGACGGTATATGGCGCGAGCGGCTGATCGCGATCATCGAATCGACGGTCGCCGTCATGAGCAGACACGAGGGACTGGCCTTCGTCGCCCTCGCCTCGGCCCCCACCGGCGCCAACGCGCTGCGGCTCATCGACCGGATGCGGGGACTGCTGGCCGACGCCGGGGTGGACGAGCGGACCCTCGACTGGGCGGTGGAACTGCTGTATCTGCACATCACCGCGGCCGCGGCCGAACAGAGCGCCGGTCACGCCGCGCGCGCATCCGGAACGCGCCGCCTCGGGCAGGCCGAACCGGTCGCGGGCCGCACAGCGATGACGGCGCCCGCGCGCCGCTCGGGCGACGGTGACACCCGCGCGAGCTGGGCGGTGCGGGCACTGATCGACGGAATCCTGGCGACACCGGTGCGGTGAAGGGAGAATACTTCCCGCATGCAGATGATTCGACCGGCCACCGAGGCCGATCTGCCCGCCTTGCAGGAGATCGAGCGCGCCGCCGGGCAGCCGTTCGCGACCATCGGGATGACGGCGGTCGCCGACGACGACCCGCCCACCCTGGAACGCCTGCGTGAATTCCTCGACGCCGGGCGCGCGTGGGTCTGGGCCGACGATGCCGATCTGCCGATCGGCTACCTCGTCTTGGGCATCGTCGACGGCAACGCCCACATCGAACAGGTCTCGGTCCACCCCGACCACGCGGGAAAGCGCATCGGCAAACAGCTGATCGAATCCGCCGCGCGCTGGGCAAAGGCGCAGGGGATGCGCGCCATCACCCTGACCACCTTCACCGAAGTGCCGTGGAACGGTCCGTACTACGAGCGCCTCGGTTTCCACTACATCCCGGTGTCGGCCGAAGCCCCCGAGATGCGGGCGGTCAGGGCCGCCGAGGCCGAACACGGGCTGGAACGCTGGCCGCGCACCGCGATGCTCGCCGAATTGACCAACTGGAGCTGATCACCCGGAATGGGCGGCGAAAGCCGCCTCGGCCGCGGCGAGTGCAGCGTCTCTGTCGCTCGCGATCAGGCCGATGCGGGTGCGGCGGTCGAGCAGATCGGCGACGTCGAGCGCGCCCTCGTGGCTGATTCCGAACGCGAATTCGGCTGCACTGACATCGATTCCGGGCGCGACCGGTTCACCGAGCGACGGATTGTCCGCGATGGCGGCCAGAATGGTCGTCGCCTCGCCGCCGTAGCGCTCGATCAGCGTCGGCGGGGCGTCGACGCGGTCACGCGCGGCTCCGGAGACCGCGCCGATCAGGGGTAGACGCGCCGTTCGGCACGGCTCGGCGATCAATCCGGCCGCGTCGACGGCCGCGTCCACGACGTCCTCGGCCATTCTGCGGTAGGTGGTGAGTTTGCCGCCGACGATCGTGATCACCCCGGTGGGCGAGGTCAGTACCGCGTGTTCGCGGGAGATGTCGGAGGTACTGCCGTCGCCGGTCTTCAACAGTGGCCGCAGGCCCGCGTAGCTGCCACGAATATCGTTGCGGCTCAATGGCTCTCGCAATACCGTGTTGACGGTGTCGAGCAGGAAGTCGATCTCGGACTCGGTCGGGCGCGGCTCGTCGGGGACCGGGCCCGGCGCGTCCTCGTCGGTCAGGCCGAGGTACACCCGGCCGTGCGCCGCGGGGAAGGCGAAGACGAATCGGCTGGTACTGCCGGGCACCGGGACCGTGAGCGAGGCGCAGAGACCGCCGAACGCGGCGGCGTCGAACACCAGGTGGGTGCCGCGCGAGGGCCGCAATTCGATACTCGGATCGACCTGGTCGGCCCAAACGCCGGTGGCGTTCACCACGGCGCGGGCCCGGACCAGCAGGGTTTCGCCGGTGAGCGTGTCGCGCAGGGTGGCCGAATCGCCTTTCACGTCGAGGGCTTCGACGCGGGTGAGGATTGTCGCGCCCCGGCTCGCGGCGGTGCGGGCGAGCGCGACCACGAGTCTGGCGTCGTCGACGAGTTGGCCGTCCCATGCCTGGAGGCCGCCGCGCAGACCGGCGCGGCGCACGGTGGGGGCCAGCCGCAAGGTCTCGGCGGCGGCGACCCGGCGTGATCGCGGCAGGATCGCCGCCGGGGTGCCCGCGCCGCGACGCAGGACGTCGCCCGCGAGGAAACCGGTCCGGATCAGCGCCTGGCTCGCGCGTCCCAGGCCGGGCAGCAGCGGCACGATCTGGGGCAGCGGACGCACCAGATGCGGTGCGGTGGAACCGATCAGGATCGCTCGCTCCACCGCGCTCTCGTGCGCGATGCCGACGTGACCGCCCGCGAGATAGCGCAATCCGCCGTGCACGAGTTTGGAACTCCAGCGACTCGTGCCGAACGCGAGATCGTGCCGCTCGACCAGTACGGTCCGCAGTCCGCGCGCGGCGGCGTCGAGCGTCGCGCCCACACCGGTGACCCCGCCGCCGATGACGAGCAGATCGATATCGGCGTCGTCGCCGAGCCGCCGCAGCTCGCGGGCTCGCCGGTCGGCGTTCAGCGCGGAATTCCCAGGGGCCGAATTCCCCCGGGTCCGAGCCTTGTCGGTCGTCGGCTTCGCGGTCATCGCCATTCCCTTCCGGTGCAGGTCATCGGTGGTGTCGCCGTCATCGACGGCGGGTGGTTTCCGGGCGCAGATAGCCTTCGATCGCGTGGCCCAGTTCGGCGTCGAGTTCGGGGCCGGGCAGTAGAGTCGCGACGGTCGCGGCCGACTGGACCGCGGACTGGGTGATCAGCAGCAGCATGGTGGCCAGCCGGGTCGGATCGCCCGCGCGGATCGAGCCGTCGGACTGTCCCTCGCCGATCACCGCGGCGAACAATTCGACCAGGGTGCGCTGATTGCGTCCGAGCCGCCCGAACACGTAGGTGAGCATGAGATCGGTGTCGGTGCGGAAGATCTTGCCGAACAGCGGATTCGACCGGATCGCCGCCGCGCCCGCGACGATGCCACGCACCAGTCGGGCGCGGGCCGCTCCGCCCGATGGCATGGTCTCGGCGATGATCGCGCGCAGCTCACGGACCAGGAGTTCGGCCACCAGTGAACCGGTATCGGGCCACCGCCGGTAGACGGTGGGCCTGCTCACCCCGGCGCGCCGGGCCACCTCGGTCAGGGTGGTCCTGCGGACGCCGAATTCCTCGACGCAGGCGCGCGCCGCGTCGAATATCGCGAGATCGACGGCGGAGAGCGGGGTTTCGTTCTCGGCCGCGTCGGGGGTTGGCATGTTCACCGCCGGATATCGGCGGCACCTCGGTGCCGCGTGTACGTGTCGAATCATTACTGCTTGACGTTCTATGTCAAACTGTAACGCATGGTCGAGACGAAGCGCACCGGCGCGGATTCGGTTCCCGTGGCAAACCAGGGTGCGGCGCCGCCGTCAGCGAGTATGGTGTGGGACGCCTGGGGAATTCAGGCCGGACATCAGCCACTTCCGGCGCAGATCCGCGGCCTGCTCTCGCAGGTTTTCGGGGTGTCCGGCGACCCGGTGGCGCGCCGCGATGAGGGCGACGTGCCGCTCCGCGAGTCGGTGCTCACACCGGCGCAACGAGACGGGCTGGTCGCGGTGGTCGGTGCGGGCAATGTGTCGACCGATCACCGCGACCGCCTCTTGCACGCGGGCGGTAAGAGCACCCCCGACCTGCTGCGACGCCGCGCCCACGGTCCCCAGGACGCTCCCGACGCCATCGTCGCGCCCGCCGATCACGAGCAGGTGGTCGCGGTGCTCGCCTATTGCGCCGAACAGGCCGTCGCTGTGGTGCCCTTCGGCGGCGGGACCAGCGTGGTGGGTGGCGTCGACCCGGTGCGCGGCCGTTTCGACACCGTGATCGCACTCGACCTACGACGCCTGGACTCGATCGCCCACGTCGATCCCGTCAGTGGCACCGCAACCCTGGGAGCCGGGCTCACCGGCCCGCGAACGGAGGAATTGCTCGCCGCGCAAGGGCTTTCGCTCGGGCATTTCCCGCAGAGTTTCGAATTCGCCACCATCGGCGGCTTCGCGGCCACCCGCTCGTCCGGGCAGGCATCGGCGGGGTACGGACGCTTCGACGACATGGTGCAGCGGCTGACGGTCGCCACGCCGAGCGGCACCCTGGTACTGGGCCGAGCGCCCGCCTCCGCCGCGGGCCCCGACCTCCGTGAACTGTTCCTCGGTTCCGAAGGGGTGCTCGGCGTCATCACCGAGGTCACCGTGCGGGTGCATCCCCGACCCGAGACCGTCGGATATCAGGCCTGGTCGTTCCCGGATTTCGCGACCGGGGCCGCCGCCCTGCGCGCCGTGGTGCAGGCTGGCGCGGCGCCGACGGTGCTGCGCCTGTCCGACGAGGCCGAGACCGGCCTGAACCTGGCCCGATCCGGCGATATCGGCGGCGACGCGGTTTCGGGATGTCTGGCGGTCACCACCTACGAGGGCACCGCCGCGCACGTGGCGGCGCGGCAGGCCGAGGCTGAGGCGCTGCTCAGCGCGGCGGGTGGCACCGCGCTCGGAGAGACCCCGGCGCGGCAGTGGGAGCACGGTCGCTTCGCCGCCCCCTACACGCGCGACGCGCTGCTGGACCTCGCGGTGCTGTGCGAGACGCTCGAGACCGCGACCACGTGGTCCAACCTGGCCGACCTGAAGGCGAAAGTGACGGCGGCGCTGACGGATTCGCTGACCGCGCAGGGCACGCCGCCGCTGGTGATGTGCCATATCTCGCATACCTACCCGACCGGCGCCTCGCTGTACTTCACGATCGTCGCCGCGCAGACCGACGATCCGATCGCGCAGTGGGCGGTCGCCAAGCGGGCGGTCGGTGACGCGATCGTGGCGGGCGGGGGCACCATCACCCACCACCACGCGGTCGGCACCGATCACCGGCCGTGGATGTCCGACGAGATCGGCGAACTCGGTGTCCGGGTGCTGCGCGCGGTGAAACGGGAATTGGACCCCGCGGGCATCCTCAATCCTGGGAAGCTGATCCGATGACGGAGGTCTATTCGGAGTCGCCACGTGCCCTGCGCCGCGCCCTGGTCGTGACCAATCGGCTTTCCGGACTGGGCAAAGGGCACGACACCGCCACCGCCGCCGTGGCCAGGCTCGCCGAACGCGGCGTCGAGATCACCGAGATCCGTGCCCCGTCGGCCGCCGAATCCGTACGCCTGGTACGTGATTCGCTGACCGACCCGGCCGGAGCCCCGGACGCGGTGATCTGCGTCGGCGGTGACGGACTGGTCTGTGTGATCCTGGAGGCCATCGCCGAGACCGGGGTGCCGCTCGGCCTGATACCGAGCGGCACCGGCAACGATCTGGCCCGTGCGCTCGGGGTGCCGACCGATGATCCGGTGGCCGCGGCGGATCTGGTTCTCGCGGGCCGGACCAGGGTGGTCGACCTGGGACGTATCGAGTCGACGGGGATCGCGCCGATGTGGTTCGCCACGGTCACCGGTACCGGTTTCGACGCCCGGGTCACGTTGCGCGCCAACGAGATGCGCTGGCCGAAGGGGCCGTCCCGCTACAGTTTCGCCGCCCTCGCCGAACTCGCGGGCGGACTCGCGGTGCCGTATCGGATCGAACTGTCCGGTGTCGCGCCGGGTGCGTTGGACAATCCGGCGGGCGACACCGTCCTCGAGACCGAGGCCGTCATGGTCGCGGTCGGCAACTCCAGGACCTACGGCGGCGGCATGCTGATCTGCCCGGACGCCGAGATGGACGACGGGTTGCTCGACCTGACCGTGGTCGGCAAGGTGTCGCGGCTGGAGATGCTCAAACTGCTGCCCGCGCTGTCGGCGGGTAAGCGGATCGACCACCCGGCCACCAAGCGGTACCGGGTCGCGCAGGTCACGCTGTCCGCGCCGTCGGCCCCCGCGACCGCCGACGGTGAACCGGCGGGAATGCTGCCCGCGACCCTGCGCGCGGTTCCCGGCGCGCTCACCGTCCTGGTCCGGTGAGCACGGGTCGGCTCATCCGCCGAAAGTGATGCGCCGGATGGCGTTCACGGCCGACCGGTCGACGACCACCACCGACGCGGACCGCACCGCGTCGGGGTCCATGGCCGTCACGGAATCGATCAGACGCTGCCAGCGACGTACGTGCAGGCGGAAGGACACCCCGTTCACCCTCCGCCCGCGTGCGCGCTGACCGGCCATGGCGTCGAGCGGCGGCACATCGACCATCACCAGGTGCAGTTCGCGCTCGAACCCGACCGTCCAGCGACGGATCATCGCGCGCGCCCAGCCGAAGGTGGCGCAGTCGTGGATCACCACGGGGCCCGGCGCGTCACGCAGGGCGGCCCTGATGCCCGCGTAGTGCGCGACGTGCACGACGGGTCGCCACAGCGGGTAGGGCAGCCAGCCGAGCTTGCGCCGCCAGCGATTTCGCGCGTGATGCGAATCCAGGACGAGCGCGCCGCCCGGCCCGTGCGGCGCCGTCTCGGCCTCGGCGGTGGCCCCGAAGAACAGGCGCAGCGCCGTACTCTTGCCCGCCCCCGGCACACCCGCGAAGACCAGCGCGGCGGCGTTCGGGTAGCGCAGTTCCTCGACCGGGTCGCCACGCAGATCGTGGACCGAATCCGGAGCGAGGATCCGCGCGGGCGCGACGGGCAGTCGCGGTTCCGGAGAATAGGCGGGCATGGCGTCAAGCGGGGGGCTCATATTTCCCAGGGTCACCGGTCCCTTCCGATTCGGCAACAGGGAAACCCCTGAATTATCGGGATGATTCGGACACGCAGGCCGCGTGCCGAACTCGGCGGGTGCGCGCACGCCCGTCGCGGATTCGGCGAGCGCGCACCCGGATCCGACCGCGGGGGTACCGAGCGGATCGGATCGGCTCCGGCGGACAGGGCCCGCGCTACCAGGTCGGACCGTCCCCCGGCTCGCGGATCCGGCGTCGAATGTGGCCGAAATCGCACCACGGCCGACATGCCCGCCGTGGCGAACCGGATCGACGCTGATCGGGCGGCCGGCTCGACCGTCGCGCAACCGATGGGCCATGGTGGGCGTCGGTATTGTGAGATTCACCAGAAGCTGAGAATTGCTTGTGGATTCGATGCTTACATCTCTATCGCCGGTAAGCTCAGGGGTGTAGGCGGAGTCTTCGGTGTCCCTCATCCACCGAAGACTCCGCCTAACCCGTGCGAGGGCCTTTTATGAGCTCAGGACCACGGCAACTAGAATGCCGGGGTGACCAGCGCAGCCCCTGACAACTCGCGTAATCGTGCCGATGCCCTCCCCAAGAGCTGGAACCCCGGCGAGGTGGAGGCCGAGATGTACGAGCGCTGGGTAGCCGCGGGGTACTTCGTCGCCGATCCGGGCAGCGCCAAGCCCGGGTATTCCATCGTGCTCCCGCCGCCGAACGTCACCGGCAGTCTGCACATGGGCCACGCCCTCGACCACACACTGATGGACACCCTGTCCCGCCGCAAGCGCATGCAGGGTTACGAGGTGCTGTGGCTGCCGGGTATGGACCACGCCGGAATCGCCACCCAGACCATCGTCGAGAAACAGCTCGCCGTGGACGGGAAGACGAAAGAGGATTTCGGCCGCGAACTGTTCATCGACAAGGTCTGGGACTGGAAGCGCGAATCCGGCGGACAGATCCAGTGGCAGATGCGCGCGCTCGGCGACGGCGTCGACTGGAGCCGCGACCGGTTCACCATGGACGACGGACTGTCGCGCGCGGTGCAGACGATCTTCAAGCGTCTCTACGACGCGGGCCTGATCTATCGCGCCGAGCGGCTGGTCAACTGGTCGCCCGAACTGAGGACCGCGATCTCCGATATCGAGGTGAAGTTCGAGGACGTCGAGGGTGAACTCGTCTCCCTGCGCTACGGCTCGCTCGACGACGCCGAACCGCACGTGATCGTGGCGACCACCCGGGTGGAGACCATGCTCGGCGACACCGCGGTCGCGGTGCACCCGGAGGACCCCCGATACAAGGCCCTGATCGGCACCACCATCGAACATCCGATCACCGGTCGGCAGATCCCGATCATCGGCGACGATTACGTCGACCCGGAATTCGGCACCGGCGCGGTGAAGATCACCCCCGCCCACGATCCGAACGACTTCGAGATGGGGCTGCGGCACAACCTGCCGATGCCGAGCATCATGGACGAGAGCGGCCGAATTGTCGACACCGGAACCAGATTCGACGGCATGGACCGCTTCGAGGCCAGGGTCGCGGTGCGTGAGGAACTCGCCGGACTCGGCCGCGTGGCCGCGGAGAAGCGGCCCTACCTGCACAGCGTCGGTCATTCCGAGCGCAGCGGCGAGCCGATCGAGCCGCGCCTTTCCATGCAGTGGTGGGTCAAGGTCGAATCGCTGGCCAAGGCGGCGGGTGACGCGGTGCGCAACGGCGACACCGTGATCCACCCGCCGAGCCAGGAACCGCGCTGGTTCGACTGGGTCGACAACATGCACGACTGGACCATCTCGCGCCAGCTGTGGTGGGGTCACCGCATCCCGATCTGGTACGGCCCCGAGGGCGAAGTGATGTGCGTCGGGCCGGACGAGACCGCGCCCGAGGGCTGGGTGCAGGACCCGGACGTGCTCGACACCTGGTTCTCCTCGGGTCTGTGGCCGTTCTCCACCATGGGCTGGCCCGCCAACAGCGCCGAGCTGGAGAAGTTCTATCCGACAAGCGTTCTCGTCACCGGTTACGACATCCTGTTCTTCTGGGTGGCCAGGATGATGATGTTCGGGACGTTCGTCTCCGAGGATTCCGCGATCACCGCGGGCAAACCCGCCGACGCGGTGCAGGTGCCGTTCCGCGACGTGTTCCTGCACGGGCTGATCCGGGACGAGCACGGCAAGAAGATGTCCAAGTCGCGCGGCAACGGCATCGACCCGCTCGACTGGATCCGGTCCTTCGGCGCGGACGCCCTGCGCTTCACCCTGGCCCGTGGCGCACAGCCCGGCGGTGACCTCTCGGTCGGCGAATCGCACGCGCTCGCCTCGCGCAACTTCGTGACGAAACTGTTCAACGCGACCAAATTCGCGCTGATGAACGGCGCGCGCCCCGGCGATCTGCCCGAGCGTGCCACCCTGACCGACGCCGACCGGTGGATCCTCGACCGGTTCGAGGAAGTGCTCGCCGAGGTGGACTCGGCCTTCGACTCCTACGAGTTCGGCAAGGCGTGCGAGGCGCTGTTCCACTTCGCCTGGGACGAATTGTGCGACTGGTACCTGGAACTCGCGAAGGTCCAGTTCGCGGCGGGCGACGCGCGCGCCGAATCGACCAGCGTGGTGCTCGGCACGGTGCTCGACTCGGTGCTGCGCCTGCTGCATCCGGTGATCCCGTTCGTCACCGAATCGCTCTGGCAGGCGCTGACCGGCGGCGAATCCATCGTGATCGCGGCGTGGCCGCAGCCCTCCGGGGTGCCCGCCGACACGGTCGCCGCCCAGCGCGTCGCCGACGCGCAGGAGTTGATCACCGAGGTCCGCCGGTTCCGCAGCGATCAGGGTCTGGCCGACAAACAGAAGGTGCGCGCCAGGCTGACCGGTCTCGACGAGGCCGGACTCACCGAACTGCGCGAGGCGGTCACCTCCCTGGCACGGCTGACCGACCTGGAGGACGACCAGGAGACGAGCGCCTCGGTCGAGGTCAGGCTCAGCCGGACCACCGTGGTGGTCGGACTCAACACCGAGGGCGCGGTCGACCTGGAGGCCGAGCGCCGTCGCCTGGAGAAGGATCTCGCCGCCGCGGAGAAGGAACTGGCGGGCACCGACGCCAAACTCGGCAACGAGGCGTTCCTGGCCAAGGCACCGGAACCGGTGGTCGACAAGATCCGATCCCGCCGCGACGTCGCCTCCGCCGAGGTGGCCCGTATCGGAGCGAGGCTCGCGGAATTGGCCTCGAAGTGAACAACGAGCCGGAGCGCCGGTACCACGACGACAACGGGTCGACCTGGCTCGGCACCGGCCCGTCTCCGGTGGATCTCGCCGAAATGGCGCTGGTCGAGGCCGAACTCGACAAACGCTGGCCGGAGACCAAGATCGAGCCGTCGCTGGCCAGGATCGCGGCGCTGATGGATCTGCTCGGCTCCCCGCAGCAGAACTATCCGTCGATCCATATCGCGGGCACCAACGGCAAGACCTCGGTGACCAGGATGATCGACGCGCTGCTCACCGCGCTGCACCGGCGCACCGGCCGGATCACCAGCCCGCATCTGCAATTGGCGACCGAGCGGATCAGTATCGACAACCATCCGATCACCCCGGCCGCCTACGTCGAGACCTATCGCGAACTCCAGCCCTACGTCGAGTTGATCGACCGGCAGTCCGCCGAGGCCGACGGTCCGGCCATGAGCAAATTCGAAGTGCTGACCGCGATGGGCTTCGCGGCGTTCGCGGAGGCCCCGGTCGACGTCGCGATCGTGGAGACCGGCCTCGGCGGGACCTGGGACGCGACCAATGTGGTCGACGGCCAGGTCGCGGTGATCACACCGATCGGGCTCGACCACACCGACTTCCTCGGCAACGATCTCGCTACCATCGCGGGGGAGAAGGCCGGGATCATCAAACGCGCGCCGGAGAGCCTGGTACCGCGCGACACGGTCGCGGTGATCGCCCAGCAGGAGCCGGAGGCGATGGACGTGCTGCTGCGCCGCGCCGTCGAGGTCGATGCCGCGGTCGCCCGCGAGGGCGCGGAATTCCGGGTACTGGCCCGGCGGATCGCGGTGGGCGGTCAGCAGATCGAATTGCAGGGGCTGGGCGGGGTCTACGACGAGATCTTCCTGCCGCTGCACGGTGAGCACCAGGCCCGCAACGCCGCGCTCGCGCTGGCCGCAGTGGAGGCGTTCTTCGGGGCTGGCGCGTCCCGTCAGCTCGATATCGAGGCGGTGCGCGCCGGTTTCGCGAATGTGGCGAGTCCGGGCCGGATGGAACGGATGCGCAGCGCCCCGACCATCTTCATCGACGCGGCCCACAATCCGGCGGGCGCGCGCGCCCTGGCCGCCACGCTGACCTCGGAATTCGACTTCCGCAAACTGGTCGGCGTCGTCGGTGTGCTCGCGGACAAGGACGCGGCGGGCATTCTGGAGGCACTGGAACCGGTCTTCGACGAGATCGTGGTCACCGACAACGGGTCCCCCCGCGCGATGGATGTCGACAGCCTGGCCAATCTCGCGGTCCAGCGCTTCGGTGACGAGCGCGTGGTGACCGCCGAAACCCTCCCGGACGCGGTCGAGACCGCGATCGCCATCGCCGAAGAGGTCGGCGAGGCGGGCGAGATGGTCTCCGGCGCGGGCGTGGTGGTGACCGGATCGGTGGTCACCGCCGGTGCGGCCCGCGCCCTGTTCGGAAAGGACCCGATATGAGTCCAGCAGGCGGCGAATCCGGCGCGACCGGCGAGCCCGAGGGCGATGACGGCGCGCCACCGGTCGCGCCGCCGACCACCGATCCGTGGAAGGGTTTCCGCGGTGTGATGGCGGGAACCCTGGTGCTGGAGGCCATCGTGGTGCTGCTGGCGCTGCCGGTGGTCGCCGACGTCGGTGGCGGCGTCACCTGGGCTTCGGGTGTCTACATCGTCGTGCTCGCGGTGCTGATGTTCCTCGGGGCCGGATTGCAGGGCAGACCGTGGGCGCTCGCCTACGATCTCGGGTTGCAGGTGCTGCTCATCGCCGGTGCGATCTTCCACCTGTCCATCGGTGTCATCGGGATCGTGTTCGCCGTCGTCTGGGGTTTCATCCTGGTCCTGCGCCACGATGTGAAGCGCCGGATGGAGGCGGGACTGCTGCCGAGTCAGCGCGTCCGCCCGCCGGGCTAGCGGCCGGGGAGTGCGCTGGTTCGGTACACCGTACGGTCGCCGGTTAGGCTGTGCGCCGTGACTGAGCAGACGTTGGTACTCATCAAGCCGGACGGCGTGGCCCGTGGCCTGGTCGGCGAGGTGCTGGCCCGAATCGAGCGCAAGGGCCTCAAGATCGCCGCCCTCGAGCTGAAGCAGGTATCCGAGGAGTTGGCGGGGGCGCACTACGCCGAGCATGCCGAGAAGCCGTTCTTCGGTTCCTTGATCGAGTTCATCACCTCCGGTCCGGTCGTCGCGGCCGTCCTCGAAGGCCCCCGCGCGATCGCGGCGTTCCGTCAGATCGCGGGCGGCACCGATCCGGTCGAGAAGGCCGTCCCCGGCAGCATCCGCGGGGACTTCGGCCTCGAAACGCAGTACAACCTGGTCCACGGCTCCGATTCGCCGGAATCCGCCAAGCGCGAGATCACCCTCTGGTTCCCGCAGTTCCCGGTCTGATCCACCGCCCGTCCCCCGATCCCGGCCACCGCTGAACGCGCCGGAGAAGACGGGGTCATCGCCCTTCCCGCCCCGCCACCGGACCGAGTACGGGCGGGGTTGTCCCGGACGCAGTCGTGCGCCGATGGCAAACCGTCTGCGCACGATGTGGGATACTGGAAGCGGTTACCAACGGTTCCGACTGTTCGCGCAGGTACGCGGACTATCGGTGACCGAGGCAACCGGATGACACCGCGGTTTCGATGCCGATCATCGCTGCTACGGATATCCACACCTGCTCGAGTGGTGCGGCTGTTCGCGTCGGCACGCTGGATGAACGCTCGATCCGCGGAGTTCAGCCAAGCCAGGCGCCGCGTGACCAGTCAGCCCGACAGACGAGAAATATGGTGTTGACCGGGTACGCGGGGCGAGACCATACGACCTTGCGCCGCCGGCGCGAGGTGAACGGACAGCGCCCCCGCGTCGGCCGCGTCACTCCGTACCGGGAGGGACGCGCCCGGGGGCCTCGAGGAGACTTCGTGGCCGATCAAGAGCCGCTGGAAACAACATCACAGGATGCCGATCAATTGCCGGAGCGAATCCGAGTTCACGCGCTTGCCAAGCGGCTGGGAGTGACGAGCAAACGAATCCTGGCCAAGCTCGCCGAGTTGGGTGCCGACGCGCGTAGCGCGCAGTCGAACGTGGATCGAGCCGTCGCGGAGTCGGTGCGCGACAGTCTCGAGTCCCCGGAGACCGAGGCGCCCGCTCCCGAGACGGCTGAGGAGACCGAGACACGCCAGGCGGCAGCCGCCACCGCGCGTGGCCTCATGTTCTCCCGACCCGATCCGGTGCACGCCGGGCAGGCCTCCGATACCGAGGCTGATCAGACACCGGCGCATCAACCGTCGGTGCAGCTGTTCACCCATGCCGTCACCGAGGAGCCGCACGTCACCGCGCCTCCGGTCTTCGAATCCGCGTCGGTGGCAGCGCCGCTGTTCCTACCGCCGGATGCCACGGCGGTCGAGCAGGTGCGCAAGCAGCGCCGTGCCGAGCGGGAGGTCCGTCGGACCGACGAGCCTCCCGTCGTCGAAGCCGAGGACGAGGCGGACACCACCGAGGACGACGGTGACAACGCCGATCAGTCCGGTGACGCCGACGGTCAGCCGCGCCGCAGGCGTCGTGGCCGTCGTGGCCGCGGCCGCGGTCGGGGCGAACAGCATTCCGACGCCGACGGTGACGACGAGGACAACGCCGACACCGATTCCGAGGACGACGCGTCGGCCGCCGAGCACACCGACGCCGTCACCGAACAGGGTTCCGACGACGCCGACACCGACGACGACGAGAACGCCCCCGAGGGTTCGAGCCGGCGCCGTCGTCGCAGGCGCCGCCGCAAGGTCGGTGGCGAGGGCGCGGAGAGCGAACCGGTCTCCGAGGACGATCCCCCCAACACCGTCGTGCACGAGCGCGAACCGAGGAACAAGAGCCGTGGCCGCGCCGCCGCGGCGGCGGCTTCCTCCGACGAGGTACAGGGCATCACCGGGTCCACCCGGCTCGAGGCCAAGCGTCAGCGTCGGCGTGACGGTCGCGAGGCCGGTCGCCGTCGCCCGCCGATCCTGACCGAATCGGAATTCCTCGCTCGCCGCGAAGCGGTCGACCGGGTGATGGTGGTGCGCGAGAAGGCGTTCCCCGACCACCCGACCGCCACGCAGGTCGCCGTGCTCGAGGACAACATCCTGGTCGAGCATTTCGTCACCAGCACCGGGTCCGCCTCGATGGCGGGCAATGTCTATCTCGGCAAGGTGCAGAACGTGCTGCCGAGCATGGAAGCGGCGTTCGTCGACATCGGCCGCGGCCGCAACGGCGTCCTCTACGCCGGTGAGGTCAACTGGGAGGCCGCCGGGCTCGGCGGTAAGGAACGCAAGATCGAGCAGGCGCTTCGGCCCGGCGATCAGGTGCTCGTCCAGGTCTCCAAGGACCCGGTCGGCCACAAGGGCGCGCGCCTTACCACCCAGATCAGCCTCGCCGGACGTTTCCTGGTCTACGTGCCGGGCGGCACGTCCACCGGTATCAGCCGCAAACTGCCCGACACCGAGCGCAAACGTCTCAAGGAGATCCTGCGCGATATCGTGCCCTCCGACGCGGGCGTGATCATCAGGACCGCCTCCGAGGGCGTCGCCGAGGCCGAACTGGCCCGCGACGTCGAGCGGTTGCAGGCCACCTGGCGCACCATCGAGGAGCAGGCGGCCAAGGAGAACGGCGCGCCCAAGACCCTGTACGAGGAGCCCGATCTCCTGGTCAAGGTCATCCGGGATCTGTTCAACGAGGATTTCTCCAGGCTGGTCATCGAGGGTGATCGCGCCTGGAGCACGGTCGAGAAGTACATCGGCACCGTCGCGCCGGATCTGCTCGCGCGGGTGTCGCGCCACGACGGCGGCAACCTCGACGTCTTCGAGACCTACCGCATCGATGAGCAGTTGGCCAAGGGGCTCGATCGCAAGGTGTGGCTGCCCTCGGGCGGCACGCTGGTGATCGACCGCACCGAGGCGATGACGGTCATCGACGTCAACACCGGCAAATTCACCGGTTCCGGCGGCAGCAATCTGGAGGAGACGGTCACCAGGAACAACCTGGAGGCGGCCGAGGAGATCGTGCGCCAGATGCGGCTGCGCGATATCGGCGGCATGATCGTCGTCGACTTCATCGACATGGTGCTCGAATCCAACCGGGATCTCGTGCTGCGCCGTCTCACCGAGGCGCTCGGCCGTGACCGCACCAGGCACCAGGTCTCCGAAGTGACCTCGCTCGGCCTGGTCCAGATGACCAGAAAGAAACTGGGCACCGGACTGGTCGAAGCCTTCTCGACGACCTGCGAGCACTGCCACGGGCGCGGCATCCTCGTGCACACCTATCCGGTGGAGCCGTCGACGGCCGAGGACAACGCGGGTCGTAAGGAAACGGGTTCCCGTAGGCGTCGGGGTCGGGACAAGAGCGCTCCGGCGCCCGCAACCCCCGCCGATACCACCGCCGAACCGGTCGAGGAGGACGCCGCCGTCAAGCGGGCGCATCCGGTCGCCCTGGCGATGGCGGCCCATCACGGTGAGGACGAGGACGACGAGTCGGCCGAATTCGCCGAGTCGTCGACCGGCGGCGTCGAGTCCGCGGCCTCTAGGGCCGAGGTGGCCGAAACCGTCGAGTCCCCGGCCGAGGTCGTCGAAGCGGTCGACGCGGCCGCCGAGGTCGCCGAGGTCGAGCAGCCCGAGGTGATCGCCGTGGTGGAAACCGCGGCCCAGACCGAGGCCGCGGAAGTGGCAGAGGTGGCGGCGAACGCGTTGCGCGACGGCGCGGACGCGGTCGTGATCGAACAGCCGGAACCGGTCGAGGCGGCGCGGGCCACCGCTCCCGCCGAGACCAACGGTTCGCACGAACCGGCGGCGCGTCCCGCGCGTCGCAGGCGGGTCGCGCGGTCCGCCGCGGCGCCCGCCGCCGACAGCAGTGGCGCGGTGTTCGTGGTGTCGGGCAACGACCAGCCCGCCGCTCCCGTCATCGATTTCGCCGAGGACGTTCCCGAGGAAGTGGTGGCGCGTAAACCGCGTCGCCGGGCCGTCGGACGTCCGGCGGGGCCTCCCGTCGACGCGTGAGCACCGGCGTTACGGCCGACCGCCGATCGGCGGCCGACCGTAACGCGCGGGACGGTGGGTGACGATTTCCGGTCTCTCCGTGGCTGTTTGCCATGTAGTGGCGGATCTCACGAATTAACCCGTCTCGCAGGGCGCGGCGCTCGCCGGATCTCCGGTGAACGCCGAGCCGACCGTGGTCCCTTCGGATTTCGCGGGGTTCTCGAGGGTCTGCGGGGTTCGCCCCGCGGTCGCTCTACGGTTGCCAGAGGCCGAATTGGTTGTAGGACATGGGTCTGGTAGCCTTGGACGGTCGCTGCCTGGCGATGGGCATTACGTGGTGGAGTTCCGTCACGCCCCCTGTGCAGCAACCAGCCAAGACACGGTCACGTCGCCTCCTGCGACGTGACTAAGCACGAGTGAACATCGAGTGGAGGAAGCCGACCGATGGCAACGTACGCAATCGTCAAGACCGGCGGAAAGCAGTACAAGGTCGCGGTCGGTGACCTGGTGAAGGTCGAGAAGATCGAGGGGGCTCCCGGTTCGTCCGTGGCGCTGTCCCCGGTTCTCCTCGTCGACGGCGCCGAGCTGACCACGGATGCGGCCGCGCTGGCCAAGGTCTCCGTGGCGGCCGAGGTCGTCGAGCAGACCAAGGGCCCGAAGATCCGCATCCACAAGTTCAAGAACAAGACCGGCTACCACAAGCGCCAGGGTCACCGTCAGCCGCTGACGGTCATCAAGGTCACCGGCATCAAGTAAGACTTCCGAGGAGAAACAGCTATGGCACACAAGAAGGGCGCGTCCAGCTCGCGGAACGGTCGCGATTCCAACGCCCAGCGACTCGGCGTCAAGCGCTTCGGCGGTCAAGCCGTCAACGCGGGCGAGATCCTGGTTCGCCAGCGCGGCACCCACTTCCACCCCGGCGTCAACGTCGGCCGTGGCGGTGACGACACCCTGTTCGCCCTCGCGGCGGGCGCGGTCCAGTTCGGCACCAAGCGTGGGCGCAAGACCGTCAACATCGTCGTACCGGAGCCGGTTCAGGCCTGACCGCCTAAACCACTTCGACAGCGTAGAGCGGGTCAGGGTCGCAGAACCCTGGCCCGCTTTCGCGTTTCCACCGCGGTATGCGGTGGACATCGCACCAGACCATCGAGTATTCGATCGACCCTGCCTCGCGCAGCACCGAGCCAAGAAGGAGGATGATTCGGCGTATGTCCAAATTCATCGACCGCGTCGTGCTTCACGTGCGCGCGGGTAAGGGCGGCCACGGCTGCGCGTCGGTGCTCAGGGAGAAGTTCAAGCCGCTGGGCGGGCCCAACGGTGGTAACGGTGGTAACGGCGGGGATGTGATCCTCGAGGTCGACCCGAACGTGCACACGCTGCTCGACTTCCACTTCCATCCGCACGCCAAAGCGGGTAACGGCAAACCGGGCGAGGGCAGCAACCGCGACGGTAAACAGGGCGAACCCCTGCTGCTGAAGGTGCCGGACGGCACCGTCGTCGTGGACAAGGACGGCACGATCGTCGCCGACCTGGTCGGTGTGGGCAACCAGTACATCGCCGCGCGTGGGGGTCGAGGCGGCCTCGGCAATGCCTCGCTGGCCTCGAAGGCGCGCAAGGCGCCCGGCTTCGCGCTGCTCGGCGAGGACGGCGACGAACGCGAACTCGTCCTCGAACTGAAGTCGGTCGCCGACGTCGGTCTCGTCGGTTTCCCTTCCGCGGGTAAATCCTCGCTGGTCTCGGTGCTGTCGGCCGCCAAACCGAAGATCGCGGACTACCCCTTCACCACCCTCGTCCCCAATCTCGGCGTCGTGGCCAGCGGTGACACCACCTTCACCGTCGCCGACGTACCCGGACTGATTCCCGGTGCCAGCGAAGGCCGCGGTCTCGGGCTCGACTTCCTGCGCCACCTGGAGCGTTGCGCGGTACTCGCCCACGTCGTCGATTGCGCGACGCTGGAACCGGGCCGGGATCCGGTCTCCGACGTCGACGCGCTGGAAGCCGAACTCGCGGCCTACAAACCCGCGCTGAGCGCCGACGCCGACCTGGGTGATCTGGCCGATCGTCCGCGCGTGGTCATCCTCAACAAGGCCGATGTGCCCGACGCGGCGGAGCTGGCCGAAATGGTCACCCCGGAATTCACCGCGCGCGGCTGGCCGGTGTTCGTGATCTCGGCCGTGAGCCGGGCGGGGCTGCGGCCACTGACCTTCGCACTCGCCGAGATGGTGCTGCGATATCGCGAAGACCATCCGAAGGCGGCGCCCAAACGGCCGATCATCCGTCCGATCGCGGTGGACGAGACCGGTTTCAGCGTCATCGCCGATCCGCAGGAGCCCGGCGGTTTCATCGTGCGCGGCACCCGGCCCGAGCGCTGGGTGCGACAGACCCAGTTCGACAACGCCGAGGCCGTCGGCTTCCTGGCCGACCGGCTGGCACGGCTCGGTGTCGAGGACGAACTGGTCAAGCAGGGCGCTGTCCCCGGCGCTCCGGTCACCATCGGCCACGTCACCTTCGAGTGGGAGCCGCAGATTTCCGCGGGTATCGATATGGTGCCCACCGGTCGCGGTACCGATATCCGTCTGGAACAGTCCGACCGCATCGGCGCGGCCGAGCGCAAACACGCGTCGCGGGTGCGTCGCGGTCTGGTGAAAGAGGACGAGGAGTAGCCGTGCCTGCCGCGGTGTTCCGGTGGGCCACGGGTCTGCCGGAGTCCGGCGCGACGGTGAATTCTCTCGGGGTGCAGGGAGTTCGAAGGTGACACAGGTTAATTCGGAATCCGGCGTCGGTGCGGCGCGCGAGGCGATAGCGACCGCGCGCAGTGTCGTGGTGAAGATCGGGTCGTCGGCGTTGACCAGCATGAAGAGCGGGCTCGACACCGAGCGGCTGGATCGGCTCGCCGACGCCGTGGAGGCGCGCATGCGCGCCGGATCCGACGTGGTCGTCGTGTCGTCGGGCGCGATCGGCGCGGGCCTCGCGCCGCTCGGATTGTCCACTCGGCCCAGGGATCTGGCGACCAAGCAGGCGGCGGCCAGCGTCGGACAGTTGGCCCTCGCGCACGCGTGGGGCACCTCGTTCGCCCGCTACGGCCGCACCGTCGGACAGGTGCTGTTGAGCGCCGACGACTTCTCCCGTCGCGAGCACCACCGCAATGCCCAGCGCACCCTGGACCGCTTGCGCTCGCTCGGCGCGGTCGCCGTGGTGAACGAGAACGACACGGTCGCCACCGAGGAGATCCGTTTCGGCGACAACGACCGGTTGGCGGCCCTGGTGGCGCACCTGGTCGGAGCCGATGCCCTGATCCTGCTCTCCGATGTCGACGGACTCTACGACGGCGATCCGCGCAAGGGCGCGGCCACCTTCATCCCCGAGGTGCGTAGCAGCGCCGACCTGGACGGCGTGATCGCCGGGAGCGGTGGCGCGCTCGGCACCGGCGGGATGGCGTCCAAACTGTCCGCCGCCCGCCTCGCCGCCGACGCCGGAGTCCCCGTGCTGCTCGCCGCGGCCGCCGACGCGGCCACCGCCCTTGCCTCCGGGTCGGTCGGCACGGCCTTCGCCGCCCGCCCGGTTCGCCTGTCCGCCAGGAAGTTCTGGGTCAGGCACGCCGCCGACAGTCGCGGCGCGGTACTCATCGACGAGGGCGCGGTTCTGGCCGTCGCCCATCGTCGCCATTCGCTGCTCGCGGCGGGCATCGTCGGCGTGCGCGGGCGGTTCCACGGCGGTGACGTGGTCGACCTGGTATCGCCCGACGATCGTGTCGTCGCCCGCGGTGTCATCGAATACGACAGCACCGAACTGTCCGGCATCTTCGGCCGCTCCAGCGCCGAACTCCCGGAAACCATGCGTCGACCGGTGATTCACGCCGACGACCTGGTCAGCGTGGAGGAGAGCGCGCGCCGGTAGCGCCCTCGCGCCCGACGGCCCCCGGTTCGAATCGGATCGCGCTGACCGCAACGCTGTCGCGCGCGTCGCGCGCGCGAGAAGGTGGACTCACCGTGGCGCCCCGGCCGGAATCACTTCCGGCGAGGGCCTGGACGAAGGCAGGGTCGCGGGCCGCGACTGCCCGGTGACACAGGAAGGCTGCCGCATGACCGCCACCCAACCGCGCGCCGCCGGGGTCTTCGACTCCATCGCGGGCGTGATCGGCAATACCCCGCTGGTTCGTCTGAACCGAGTGACCGAGGGGATCGCCGCCGCCGTCTACGTGAAGCTGGAATATCTCAATCCCGGTGGCAGCGTGAAGGATCGGGCCGCGCTGTCGATGCTGGAGGCGGCCGAGGCGTCGGGGGAACTCCGGGCGGGCGGCACCGTCGTCGAAGCGACATCGGGCAATACCGGGATCGGGCTGGCCGCGGTCGCCGTCGCCAGGGGCTATCGGACGATCGTGGTGGTGCCTGACAAGTCCAGCGGTGAGAAGATCGCGCTGCTGCGCGCGTACGGCGCCGAGGTGATCGTGACGGCGGGTGGGCGCCCGGTCGGTCATCCGGAGCATCTGCGCAGTGTCGCGCTGCGGCTGGCCGCGGAGATTCCCGGCGCGTGGTTCGCCGGACAGTACGACAATCCGGCCAATCCCGGTGCGCACTACGCGACGACCGGTCCCGAGATCTGGGCGCAGACCGGCGGACGTGTGACGCACTATGTGGCCGGGATCGGCACGGGCGGCACCGTCACCGGGGCGGGGGAGTTCCTGAAGGAAGTCTCCGGGGGTGCGGTGCGGGTCATCGGCGCGGACCCCGAGTCGTCGGTCTACGGCGGCGGCGACGGCCGGGCCTGGTATGTCGAATCCGTCGGTCACTACCTGCATCCGGAGACCGAGGAAGACCTGTGGCCGACCTCGTATCACCCGGAGGTCGTCGACCGGATCGAGCGGGTCCCCGATCTCGAGGCGTTGACCCTGCTGCACCGGCTGGCGCGCACGGAAGGTCTGTTGCTCGGCGGTTCCTCCGGCACGTCGATCGCCGCCGCGCTCCGGGTCGCGCGCACGCTCGGTCCCGACGACGTGGTCGTGGTGATCGCACCGGATTCCGGGCGGTCGTATCTGTCGAAGTATTTCGACGACGACTGGCTCGGCCGACTGGGATTCCCTGTGATCACACCGGTTTCCGGCCCCACGGTCGCCGAGGTGATCGGCGCGCCCGATTCCGGCGGCGACATCGCGGAGTTCGCCGGTGACCCGCCGCCGGTCGTGCCTTCCGACGCGTCCGTCGCCCAGGCGAGGGCATTGCTCGGCGCACGGCCCGCCGCTACCGGTGACGTTGGCGCGCGAATTACCCGGCCCGACCGTGGTCGCCGAAATCCTGGGCTCCGTCACCGGTGCGCGGCTCGCCGACGCATCAGACGACGATCCGATCACGGACTACCTGGACCCGCCGCTGCCGGTGATCGGCACGACCGATTCCGTCGAGCGCGCGGTCGCGCGCATCGGTGACCACTCGGGCTCCGTGCTGGTCGCGCACATCGGACTTGCGGTCGCCCTCGTCGACGCGGCGCGAATCAACACGGCTGCAACGGGATCGGCCTAGTCGGGCCGCTCGCCGCGCTGCACGGCGCTGTCGGGTCCATGCCACCTCGAGCGCCACGGCGGGCAGCACGCCGCACGCCGACCCGCTGCGTCCCGACGGTGAAGGCATCAAGCACTCCGGGTCGGCGAACGTCGTTCAGCCGAGTTCGGCCAATTGGGTCACCGCGGGGGCCATGTCGTCGATCCACGCGGCGGGCGCGCCGGTGGTGGGGGTGACGATGGCGCTGTGGATACCGAGTTTCGCGTAATCGGCCATGGCGCGGACGAATTCGTCCCGGGTCTCGGGGGTGGGACGGGGGTTGTTGGCGAGGATGGTCTTGCGGATGGTCTCGTAGTCGCGGCCGACATCGTCGCAGTGACGGCGCAGGACGTCGAGCTTGTGCTCGACTTCGGCGGGGGAGGAGCCGAACAGGTTGCAGGCGTCACCGTATCGCGCGACCAGGCGCAGGGTCTTGCGTTCCCCGCTGCCGCCGATGAGCACCGTCGGACGGTGTAACGGCTGTGGCGCGCAGAGGGTTTCGGCCAGTTGGTAATGCGTGCCCTCGAACGGTCCGTTGTTCTGCGGATCCCACATCTGCGCGCAGATGCGCAGCGCCTCCTCCAGTCGTTCGAATCGTTCGGAGATCGGCGGATACGGCACGCCGAGCCCGAGGTGTTCGCGTTCGAACCACGCCGCGCCGATGCCGAGGGCGGCCCGCCCGCCGGAGAGCACGTCGAGGGTGGTGACGGTTTTCGCGAGCAATCCGGGATGCCGGTAGGTGACCCCGGTGACGAGCAGTCCGAGTTCGATGGTCGAGGTGTGCGCGGCCAGGAAGCCCAGGGTGGTGTAGCCCTCCAGCATGTTGGCCTCGGCCGGGAGCCCGGTCGGCTCGATCTGGAAGAAATGGTCCATGAACGACAGCCAGGTCGCTCCCGCCGCTTCCGCCGCGACACCGACCCTGGCCAGTTCGCCCGCGATGGCGGCGGTGCCGCCGTCGATATCGAAGATGGGGACGTGAATGCCGAGTTCCATCGGATGATCTCCTTCGCTGTCGACAACTCCGCTGCCTACGCTATGACCTGGAGTGCACTCCAAGTCAAGGCCCGGGCCGCGAGAGCCGCCGACGGCGAATTCGATCGGACCGGTTCGGCGACGGCAGCGGTGATGACTGCGGCGACTTCTGCCGAGCGGGTCTGCATCACCAGGTGCGGCGCATCGATCTTCACGACCGATCGCAGCGCGCGCTTGTATCCGAACCACTCGACCCTTCGGGATCGAGGGTGCGGTCGGCGCTCGGGACGATGCCCCGGCCCGGTGTGGTCTTCCATGCCGCCGTGGTGGCGGGCTCACTGAACGCGATCGCCGACAGCGGCCGCTGCGATACCGCCGGTACGCGGGCCTTCTCCGGGGCGAGTCCGGCCGCGAACACCTCGGGGAAGGAGTCGATGGCGACGGACACGTCGGTGCCCGGCTCAGCGCCCGCGACCGGCTACGGCGCGTACACGAGACGGGCAGCCGGAACGGCCTCGGGAAAACCGCCCTGGAGTCTCGCGGTTTTCGAACGATCCACTCCGGTCGTTCCGGCACACCACGGCAACGTCTGAGTGATATCGCCGACGTGGCGAGCCGGGTGTTGCCGGGCGGCGACTACCTTCCGGGTTCGGTGGGCATGACGCCCGGTTGATTGCTGGTGGACTCGGCGGGCGGCGTCTGCCCGTGATTCTCCGGAATCGGTCCGGTGACTCCCGGTTGCCCACCGGGGTCGGGCAGGGGCGTGGAACCGTCGGGTGCGGGTGCGGGTGCGGGTGCGGGTGCGGGTGCGGGTGCGGGTTGCGGCGGCGCTTCCTGTGCGGGGGGTGGAGCGGGGGCCTCCTGTGTGGGTGGAGGCGCTTGCTGTGTCGGCGGCGCGGGTGGTGGTGGAGGCGGCTCCTGCTGGGTAGGTGCGGGCGCCTCTTGTGTCGGCGGAGCGACGGGTGGTTCTGGTGTGGGCTGCGGTGGTGGCGCTTCCTGCGTGGGTGGTGTGACGGGTGGTTCTTGCGTGGGTGGCGCTTCCTGCGTCGGCGGTGCGACGGGCGGGTCCTGTGTCGGCGGGGCGACAGTTGGACCCTGTGACGGAGGCGCTTCCTGCGTGGGCGGCACGACCGGTGGTTCCTGCGTGGGTGACGGTGCCGAGGGGGCTTCCTGCGTCGGCGACGGCGTTTCCTGTGTAGGCGGAGCGACCGGCGGAGTCTCCGGGGCAGGCGCTTGCGTCGTCGTCGGCGGAACGTCGGTCGTGGGTGGTGCTTCCGACGTCGGTGGAACCTCCGAGGTCGGGGGCGCACCCGTCGGCGGTGTCGTCGGCTCCGGACCGGGCGCGGTCTCCGTACCCGGATCGGGCGTCGGAGTGGTTTCCGGCGATCGGGACTCCGGCCCGGACTCCGGAGCGGGATCCCCCGGCGTCGCGGGCCCCTCCCCGCCCGGAACCTTCTGCGGTGGAACATCATCGGGGTCGACCGGCACTTGCGGCGGATCTGCCCGATACTGCGGCGTGCCCGGCGATTGCGCCTGCTCGCCCGGTAACAACGGCGCGGCGGGCAGTGCGGGCACACCGGTCCCCGCGGTGCTGTAGGCGGGTTTGTAGATCATGTTCATCGCCATGACGGCTTCTTGCCGCAAGGCCTCCTGGGCGGCCTGCGCGTCGATGACGTGCGCGGCTTCCAGCAGGCGGGCGATGGCGCCGATCGGCCCGCTGCCGCCGGGCGGAACCACGGCGAGTTTCACGGCTTCGGCCGCCGCCGCGACCGCGCCGAGCCTGGCGCCGACCTGGCCCATGACGGCGGTCAGCTCGTCGACCGACGCGGCGAAACTGCGGGTGCTCGCGTAGGCGGCCTCGGCGGCAGCGCCTTCCCACGCCATCGCGTTCATCACCCGGTCGGCGCTGCCGCGGGTGAGTGGGAAGGAGGTGGCGAGCGTGCCCGCCGCCTCCAGCCAGGTGCCCGAGGCGCGCAGGATCGCGGCGGCGTCGATCTCGCGGGTCGCGGCGTATATCTGCTCGTGCGGCATGGACTCGAAATGTTCCATCGAGTTGATGTAGGTGGGGTCGTTCCCGCTCATGACCGGGCCTCCCGTGTCTTCGCCCGCGCGTTCACCGCGACACCTGTGCGCCGACGGCCCGCAGGGCGGCGGCGTTCGCGGCGTCGGCCTCCTCGTAGAGCCCCGCGCTGATCAGGAAGGCCTCTTTCATGCGGTAGGCGGCCTCGATGTAGTGGTCGAGCAGTGCCGCCGCGTCGCGGGCCTTGTTCCCGAATCCGGCCTGTAGCTCCCGGGCCGAGACGAAGCCGCCGAAGCCGGTGGTGTCGGCGACCGATTCCAGGCGCTGCCGCAGTTGGATCAGCCGGTCGGCCTGATGTTCGTACATCTCGGCGCAGCGGCGCGCGGCGTCCGGATCGAAGGCGACCGTGCCCGCTTGCGCGTTCTGTTTGAACCGTGCGATATCGGCACGGCTTGTCTCGATCGTCATGCGCACACCCCCGGGGATCGGTCGGTCCGACCCAGACTAACCGGAAGGCGTACGCGCGGTCAGCAATAGCGCCGCTCCGGTGGTGGTCAGCGTGCTTGTGCGGGAATGCGTTTCTGCAATTGCGCGCCGATCTGCTCGCTCGAGGCGGGCACGACGTGCACCATATCGCCCGCTTTGATCAGATAGCGTCCGTCGCCGGCCACATCGATCCAGGTGTAGTGGATCGGCGGTGCAGGGTCGGTGTGGTCGAGCCGGGCCTCGATGCGGATATGTCCCTCTGCGGTATGGGGTTTCAGCAGTAACCGGCGGATGGGCGTGACGGCGGGCCTGGGCGCGACGGCCTCGCTGTCGCGTACCGCCGCGGTCTCGGCGGTGCGTGCGGGCTGCCTGCCCGCGGGCGCCTTGGGCAGCAGGGTCGCGATGCGCGCGCCGAGTTTGTTGCTGTGCCCGATCGATATGCGCACGGTGCCACCGAAATCCGGCCGGGAGCCCGGCTCCTGGACGGCGAGCACCGCGCGGTCGAACACGGCGCAGGCGAGCAGGCGGATCTCACTGCCCGGTGTGTGCGCGCCGCCGATGGCGACGATCCGGGTCTGCGGGGCAGTGAGGATGCGCAAGCACGCGGTGAGATCGGGATCTCCGCCGCGGGGTAGTCGTTCGGCGAGCCGGATGCGCAACTTCTCGGCCGCGTCTTCGGTGCGCGGTGACTCTAGAATGCGAAGTGGGTACGGATGTCGATCCAACTCGGTTTCGCGCCAGACATGGGCGAACTCGTCCGGAGTGAACGTCCAACCCACGTCAGATCACATCCTCACCGTGCCCACCGAGACGGCACGAGCATATCGGGTCTCGCGGGGTGCTCGGTGAAAGTTGTGAACGCGCTGCGGGGATCGGGGCTAACGCCACGGTCGAATTTCGGATATATCCAACGACCCCCGGTTCCCGTTCGGACCGGAACGGGCCAGGACGCCGTGTCCGGCCCGTGATCGGGGATGATGGGAGCTACGCCGTGCAGGTACTCGGTCCATGGTCCGAAGCGGCGTCGATCGACGCGCTCGCGGGCGGTAAGGCCCGCGGGCTGCGCGGTGTGCGCGACGGCGGGATCCGAGTCCCCGAATGGGTCGCGCTCGGCACCGATGTCTTCGAGCGATTCGCCGCCGACGCCGGACTGTCCGAGCAGGTGGCCGCCTTCGCCGCCGCCGAGGATGCCGAGGCCGCCCTCGCCCTCGGCGAGACCGTTCGCGCCGGTATCGCCGCCGCGCCGCTCCAGGATCCGGTCCTGACCCTGATCCTCGACGCGGGCGCGCGGTTCGACGGCCCGCTCGCGGTCCGGTCCTCGGTGCGCGCCGAGGACGGGGCCGATCACTCCTACGCGGGCCAGTTCGATTCGTACCTGAACGTGCGCGGCCCCGACGCCATCGTCGACCGGGTCCGCGACTGTTGGGCCTCGGCCTTCTCCGAGCGGGCGATCCGCTACGCCTTCGCGCGCGGTCTGCCGCCCGCGAGCGGCCCGGCGGTAGTGCTGCAACGGCTGGTGACAGCGCGGGCGAGCGGGGTGGTGTTCACCGCCAATCCGACGACGGGCGCGCTCGGCGAACTGGTGATCAGCGCGGTCTACGGTCTCGGTGAGGGGCTGGTGTCGGGCGCGGTCGACGCGGATTCGATCGTCGTGGACAAAGCCACCGGAGTCGTGCTCGACACCGTGCTGGGGGACAAGGACCGCCGTTACGCCCCCGCGGGCGAGCAGGGGTGCGAGATACGCGAGGTCGACGCAGGCGATCGCGAACGCGCGGTGCTCTCGGCCGACGAGATCGCCGAATTGACCGCACTCGGTCGCACGGTGGAGAAGGAGCGCGGCACACCGCAGGACATCGAATGGGCGATCGACGACACCGGGATCTGGCTGCTACAGGCCCGCCCGATCACCACCGTCGGCGTCGAATCAGGGTCGGCGCGCGCGGCCGAACTGCGCGGGGCGGGCGAAGCCGTCCCCGACGGCGAGACGCGAATCTGGGACAACTCCAACATCATCGAGAGTTTCAGCGGCATCACCTCGCCGCTCACCTACACCACCGCGGCCGATATCTACGGCCGCGTCTACCGCGGCTACGCGAAATCGCTGCGGGTGCCGCCCGGGCAACTGCGCCAGACCGACACGTGGACCCCGGTGCTGCTCGGCTACTTCCACGGGCGCGTCTACTACAACCTGCTGCACTGGTATCGGATGGTCGGCATCGCACCCGGTTATCCCCTCAACCGCAAGGTGCTGGAGGCCGCGCTCGGCGTCGACGAGCCGCTGGCAGACGATATCGCGAAAACGCTGCGCCCCTTCACCTTCGGCAATCCGCTCGCGCGACTACGCTCGCGCGCGGTGACCACGGTGACCTACGTGCGACAGCTCTTCGGCATCGACGCCATGGTCGAGGAGTTCACCGACGAGTTCTACCGCGTCTACGACGAGTACGACGCCATGGACTACCGAACGCTGACCGGCGAGCAGGCCTACACCGCCTATCGCGCGGTGGACCGCGACCTGGTCGAACGCTGGGGTCCGTTGATGGTGCTCGACGCCATCCTGCTCACCTGCACCGGGTTGGTGTATCTGCTGACCAAACTGTTCATGCCCAAGGCCCCGGAATGGTTCCTGTACTCGGTCGTCGGACCGGGCGCCGATGTCGAATCGGCCGAACCGGCGCGCGCGATGACCGAGCTGGCACGCCTGGTGCGATCCGATCCCGAGGCGACCGCGCTGGTGAACACCACCCCGGCCGATCTCGTCTATCCGGCACTGCGGGAGTCGGGCCGGGCGGATCTGCTCGCCGCGATCGAGGACTACCTGGATCGGTACGGATATCGCAGTCTGGACGAACTGAAACTGGAGACTCCCGATCTCCGCGAGGATCCGTCGAGCCTGTTCGTCATGTTGCGCAGCGCGCTGGGGCGGGTTGCCGAGGCCGCCGCGCCCGCGAATCGTGAAGAGGAGGCGGACGTCTACCTCGACGCGCACCTGGGCGGGGTGCGGCGCAGGATCTACGAACGCCTGCGCGCCAAGACATCCCGGTGCGCCGCGCATCGCGAGCGGTTGCGTTTCTGCCGTACCAGGGCGTTCGGCATGGTCAAACGGATGATCCGGGTGATGGGCCGCGATCTGGTCGCGCGCGGCGTCATCGATGATTTCGCCGATGTGTTCTACCTGACCAACAGCGAGCTGCGCGGCTGCTACGACGGAGCGGATTCCGAGGCGCTGCGCGATCTGGTCGGCGCGCGCAGAGCGCAGCGCGCCCGCGACGCCGATCTGGTCGCGCCACCGCGTTTCCGGACCGTCGGCGTCGACTTCGGCCGCGCGGCGATGGCCGAACAGGGTTGGGTGCCCGTCACCGACACCCCGGCCGCGACCGTCGGCACGGTGCTCGCCGGAACCCCGTCGGCGTCGGGGGTGGTCGAGGGCGAGGCGGTGATCGTCGACGAGCCGCGTGACGTCGCGGGCGGAATCCTGGTGGCCTACCGGACCGATCCCGGGTGGGTGGCGGCGCTGCCCTCGGCGTCGGCCCTGGTGATCGAGCGGGGCAGCCCACTCACGCACGTGGCGATCGTGGCGCGTGAGCTCGGAGTGCCGACGGTGGTGCAGATCAAGGATGTCACGAAAAAGATACGGACCAGTATGCGAATTCGGGTCGACGGGACCAACGGAACGGTTACTGTGCTGTCCGAAGGAGACCGGCGCGATGATTCCTGACAGCGATTTTTCCGCTGAAGATATTGCGGTAGTGCGGGATTGGCTATCGAACCCCGCACACGACGCGGGTATCCACTTGGCCGACGAGGCGGACGGGTGGGAGTTGCGCACCTATGCCGAACTCGCGGATCAGACCTGGTCCGTCGCCGCGCTCATGCGCTCGGCCGGACTCGGCAGCGGTGACGGAGCCTGCGTCATCATGCCGACGGGGTTCCCGTGTCTCGCGGCCTTCTACGCGGTGTGGGCGTGCGGTGGCGTGTTCACTCCCGTCGCGCCGCCGATGTTCGGCGACCTCGCGCAGATCATCGCGCATATCGCGGGCATCATCACCTCGGCCCAGCCGCGACTGGTGGTGACCTCGCCGGAATTCGAATCGTTCGTACGCGAGGCCGTCACGCAGGCCGGGCGCACCGACGAACCGCTGGTGATCGACGCGAGGACACTGCCGCCCGCGCCGGAACACCGTGAATTCGGCGAACCCGACGAATGCGCGCTGTTGCAGTTCACCTCCGGATCCACCGGAACGCCGCGCGGTGTTCGGGTGAGCTGGCGGAATCTGGCGAACAATATCGCGATGATCTCGGGCCTGATCGACTGGCGGCCCGGCGAGGCCATGGTGTCGTGGCTGCCGCTGTATCACGATATGGGCCTGGTCGGCGCGTTCCTCACCACGGTGACCAACCAGGGCGACCTCTACCTGATGCGCCCCGACCAGTTCGTCCGCGATCCGGCCCGCTGGCTGCGAGCCATGTCGCGCGCCCAGCATTCGCCCTCGCCGTCGTTCGCCCTCGGCTACGTGGCGCACCGGGTGCGGCCGGAGGAGATCGCGGACCTCGACCTGTCCGGGTGGCGCACCCTCGCGGTCGGCTCGGAACCGGTCGAGGTGGCCGATCTGCAATCCTTCGCCGAACTGACGCGCCCGCTCGGCTTCTCCACCTCCGCCTACACCCTCGCCTACGGATTGGCGGAGGCGACGCTCATGGTGACCTCCTCCGAGCGCGGTCGCCCGATCACCGCGCTGCGCATCGACAACCCCAATCTGCGTTTCGGGCGTCCGGTCCCGGTCCTCGAACACGCCCCGCTCGATGACGTGCACCGGGTGGAAGGCGCGGGCTGGATCACCGGACTGGGCTACTCGACCGCGGAATCGACGGTGACCGTCGTCGACGAGGAAGGCCGGCTGCTGCCGGACGGCACCCTCGGTGAACTGGTCGTGACCGGCGAATCCGTGGCACTCGGCTATTCCGGAGCGCCGAGCGCGGGGTCGTCCACCCGTATCTCCGAAGGCTCCCTCTTCTCCGGTGACGCCGGATTCCTCTATCGCGGCGAGGTTTTCGTACTCGGCCGGATGGGGTCGAGTCTCAAGGTGCGCGGCCGTTCGGTCTTCATGGAGGACATCGAATCCCGCGTCGCCCAGGAAACCGGAATCACCAAGGGCAAACTCGCCGCCGTCGCCATCACCGATGCCGGGGCCCGGGGTGTCGCGCTGTTCGCGGAGGCCGCCGCCGGTGACTGGATCGCCGAGGCCCGCCAGGTGATTCGCGGCGAACTCGGACCCGCGCAGACCGTCGAGATCATCACCGGACCTCGCGGCACCATCCGGCGGACCTCCAGCGGCAAACCGCGCCGACGTCATATGTGGCAGGTGTATCGCGACGGCGGTCTCGACGGCGTGGTCGTGCACCGCCCCGACGGCCACACACTCGACCGCACCGACGCCGCGCCGCGACCGGCGCTGCCCGTCGACCGCGTCGCGCGACTACTCGACAAGGCGCTGGAAAGCGTCGCCGTCCCGTCGGATTCGGCCGTGGTGTTCGAGGGATCGCTCGCCGAGGGATTCGGCAACGAGGGCTCCGACGTGGATTTCCTCGCCGTCGTCCCCGGCGACGAGGAGATGCCGACGTTGCCGACGGTGCTGTTCATCGATGGTCGCCGGGTGGAGGTGCGCACCCGTTCGCAGGCGCAACTGCGGCGCCAATTCGAGCAGGTGGCGCGACGCCCCGACGAAGATCTGCTCAACCGATGCCAGCGATTCCTGCGCGCCACGGTGATCCGACCCGGCACGGTGGATCTGGACGCGCTGCGCGCGATCACCCCCTACCCGGAATTCACCACCCTGATCGCGGACTGGTGGTTCGCGCGTGCCGTGCAGGCGCTGCGTTACGCGGTGGCGCTGCGCGCGTTCGGGGCGGAGGCCGAGGCGGCCGAATGGGCGCGCGACGGCCTGACCCAGGCCGTCAAGGGCTGGGCGGCGGGCCGGGGCGAGACCTATCTCGAGACCAAATGGCTGCCGCGGCAACTCGATCGGATCGGCGCGCATCCACTCATCGATCGCTACCGCGCGCTCGTCGACCCGGCGCGCGACTGGGATCAGGTGTGGGAACTCGCGACCGATCTCGGCGTGGAAGGCGTCGCCGACGACCCGCACCGGGTGATCTTCGCCCGCAGGCCCGGGGTGACCACGTGGTCGATCGGCGGCCGCGTGCACGTCCTGCGTGACGATCACGAGGTCTTCGCGCTCTCCGACGCCGCCGCACGGGCCTGGCGTTCGGTGGTGTTCCGGCATTCGGTGCGCGACATCCTCGCCCGCCACCCCGCGATCGGCGCGGAACTGGCCGAATTCGTGCGACTCGGATTCGTCGGTCTCGAATGGCGACGCGGTGGCCCCGTCGAGCCCGCCCTGGCGATGTGCAAGACCACACGGCCCTACACCCCCGTGCCGACCGCGCACGCCCCGATACTCGGACTCACCGGCGCGGCCCGCGATGACGGCGTGATCGCCACCCTCGCGCCGCTGCCCGCCCCGCGATTCACCGAATGCGCGCTGAACCTGGTGTGGTCCAACGTGGTCCTGGAGAACGCGCGCGAGGATCTGGCCGGTGCGGTGAAGGACGCGCAGGGCGCGGTCGCCGATATCGCGGCCCATCGGCTCGTCGCCATGGGCGTGCGAGTGCTGTTGTCCGCCTACGGTATCCACCCGCTGCCCGCCGATGTGGCGCCGGTCGAGACGGTGCGCGCGATGCTGCCCGCCCACGACCTGCGTCGCGAGGAGATCCTGGCCGGGCTCGACGCCGCGCGCGGGGTGCGTTTCTCCGAACTCATCGACGTCGGTGACGACACCGTCGCCGGTCTGGCGATCCTCGACGATTTCGTCGCCGGGGTGCGCCGGATCGCGGGCGGCTCGGACCCCGACGCCGGATTCCCGGCCTCCTTCGATTCGCGCGAGCAGTGGCAGCGCACCCTCGCCATCGGCTACGACTGGCTGCGCGTCGCCGGTTACCTGAATACCGATCTACCGTTGGACGAAGCCCGCGACCTGCTCACCACGGGCGGGCAGCAGCCGCATCTCAGGGAAGGCGAGGCCATATGACCGTGCCCGGAACCCCGGCCACCACGACCGCGGCGCAGGTCCGCCGCATCGTCGGGGCGATGGCCCCGGAGCCGCGGCCCGATCTCGCCGACGACCAGCGCCTGATCGAGGATCTCGGGTACGAATCGCTGCGGCTGATGGAACTGACCGTGGTGCTGGAGCGCACCTTCGGCCTGCCGCGGTACCGGCCCGAGGAATTGATCGGCGTCAGGCGGGTCGGCGAGGTCGTCACCCTGGTGACCGACAGCCTCTCCGCACGGGTGCGGCCGTGAGCAGGCGCGATACCGTCCTCGTCACGGGCGCGACCGGTCTGGTCGGCGCCGAGGTGGTCGCTCGCCTGGCCGCCGCGGGCCGTCCGGTCGCGGCGGTGCTGCACAGCAATTCCGAGATCGTCCGCAACGACGGCACCATCCTGGAGGCGGGCACCGCGGTGGCCGGTGACATCCGCGCCCCCGGATTCGGGATGTCGTCGCGCGACACCGAGGATCTCGCCGAACGAGTCGGCGTCATCGTGCACTCGGCCGCGACCACCGCGTTCGACGCGCCGCCGGGCGCCTACGAGGAACTCAACGTGCGCGGCACCGCGCATGCCATCGAACTGGCCGCCGCGTGGGACGTGCCGCTCGTCCATGTCAGCACCGCCTATGTCTGCGGAATGCGCGGCGGCACCGTCACCGAGGAGGCGCCCGAGGCGGGCGGGTCCTTCGGAAACCGGTACGAGGAGAGCAAGTTCCGCGCCGAGGAGTTGGTGCGCGCGGCGGGCGAACGGGGCCTCGACTGGGCGATCGTGCGACCGGGCATCGTCACCGGTGACGCCACCACGGGCGCCATCCGCGAATACAAGAATCTCTACACCGTCGTGAAACTCATGGTCGAAGGCAAATTGCGGACGTTGCCCGGCCGCTACGACGCGACCCTGTCGTTGGCGCCGGTCGATCACGTCGCCGATGTGATCGCCGCCGCGGTACTGGATTTCGAATCCGCGGTCGGTCGCACCATGCACGCCGTCGGCGCGGACACGCTCTCACTGCGCGAAATCTCCGACGTACTCGCGGAATACCCCTCCTTCGACGTGGCGACCTTCGTCCCGTCGGCGACCTTCGACGAGGCCGACCTCGACCAGATCGAACGCGAGTACTACCGGCGCATCGGCTCGCTCTACACCAGCTATTTCACGCGGCGCCTGAACTTCGACACCTCCCGCGCGCGAATCATGCTCGGCAGGCCGTCACCGCCCACCGGCAAGGAATACCTGCGGCTGCTACTCGACTACTGCCTGGAAACCGGCTATCTGGGGATGCCGCTGCCTACCATCGAAGATGTGCTGGCAGCCAACGACTTCGGCGGTGCCGCGTGACGCCGGGATCGTTGCGGGCGGAGCTGGCACAGCTCACGCCGTCGCCGGACAAGGTCGAGGCCTATATCGGCGACACCTATGTCCTGGAATCGGTCGAGCATCTGAGCCGACTCGGCATCGACCCCGCGACCTTCTCCCGACGACATTCGCTGCTGCTGCTCAAACCCGACGCGATCGTCGCCCGTGCCGTCGAACCGACGCTGGAATGGTTGAGCGCCAACGGCTTCGGGGTCGTCGCGGCCTATCGTGTTCCGGTCGACCGGCATCTGGCCCGCGCCCTGTGGTACTTCGCGTGGAATATCGCGTCACCGGAACGCCGCCGTCTGGCCGACCTGCTGGTCGACATCTCCGACGCGCTGGTACTCGTCGTATCCGGCGCCGACGGCGAACTGCCGCTGCCGGTGCGACTCACCGAGGCCAAGGGCGCCACCGATCCGCGCAAACGTCGCCCCGGTGAACTCCGGCACCTGCTCGGACTGCACAACTACCTGCTGAACCTGGTGCATTCCCCCGACGATCCCGCCGACGTCCTGCGCGAACTCGCCATCTACTTCGACGAGCCCACCCGCGCCGAACTGCTGGCACGACTCGGCACCGACGGCGACACCCACGCCGAGGCGAGACGGATCGCGGCCGAGCTGTACGCGTCCACCCCCTCGGGAAGTTTCGACCGGTCGTCGGCGCTGGCGCGGATCGCACGCGATCTCGGCGTCGAGGAGCCGAGCGCCGACGAGGACTGCGCGCGGCTGCTCTATTCCGCGTGGGACGCGGGCGCCGACCTCGATCCGTGGTCGGTGATCGTACTCGGCTCCTACGTACTGCCCATGCGCTCGGGAGCGCAGTCGCAGACCCTGCGGCCGGTGGCCGCGAACGACTGGTTGGAGGCTCGACCATGACGTACACCGCTGCCGTCGCGGCAACCCATGACCGCACCATCTCGCGGGTGCTCGCGCACCGCTGCGCGGTCGCCGAGGTGTTCGTCACCTCGATGCACGCCGTCGCCGACGACGAATTCGTGGTGGGAGCCCAGCTACCCAGAATGCACGCCTATTACGGCGATCATTCCGGCGCGCTCGCCCTGCGTCACGATCCGCTGCTGGTGATGGAGGCGGCGAGGCAGGCCGCCATCGCGCTCACGCACGAGTACTACGGTGTGCCGACCGAGGCGGCGTTCCTGGTGCGCACCTTCAACGCGACCGGCTCCGACACCGCGGCGTGGGAGGTCGGCATCGCGCCCGCCGACCTGGTGATGACGGTGCGGGTGCCGCGCAAACACCGTCGCGGCGAGGTACTGCACGGCCTCGACATGGTGCTCGATATCGCCTGCGGTGACACACCGATGGCGACCGTCGACGGTTCCTTCTCCTGGACCACTGCGAACCACTGGGCGGCCCTGCGCACCGGTTTCCGCGACAGTCTCGGCCTGGGACCGTTCGTCGGCGCGTCGGCGCTGGGGGAACGCGCGCCCGCCGCCCTGGTGGGCCGCGAGAACTGGCGCAATGTCGTCATCGGCCCGCCGGAGATCGACGGTGACAGGGCGATCGCCCAGGTGGTCGCCGACCTCGCCCATCCGTTCCTGTTCGACCACCAGCTCGACCACGTGCCAGGCAGCCTGCTGATCGAGGCCGCGAGACAGACCGCGCTCAGCGTGGTGCTCGAGGAAACGCCGAAGCTGGTCTGCGTGGCGAGCGCGTTCGACCAGTTCGTCGAACTGGACCGGCCCGTGCACTGCCACGCCGAGGTCACCGACTCCGGGGTGGAAGCGACCGTGGTGCGGTGCGAGATCCGCCAAGCCGCGACGGTGGCGGCCCGCATCGATCTCGAATTCGCCGAGGAAGAACTGGTGCCCGACGAGGTCGGCGGATGAACGGTCAGCGCGCACGCGGCCTCGGCGCGACGATGACCACCGCGCATCTGGCCTACGTACGCGAGAACGGCGACCTGCTCGCCATCCCTTTCGACGAGGTCGCCCAGGTCGCGATGCTCCCGGTCGCCCATCTACGCCCTGGCTCGGCCGCCGAACTCACCAGCTGGGACACATGGACCCTGTGACACCGTCCGCGACCGGAACAGCCCCGTCCCGTGGACCCTGGGAATCCGTGCTGCGCCTGGCCCGGTTCACGAAGGTGATGTACAAGCCGCACTACCTGCTGTACGGCATCCTGTGGGTGCTGGCGCTGGAAGGTACCGCGGCGCTGATGTCGCGCCCCGAGCGGTCCTGGCATCCCACCGGCGCGACGGTCCTGCGTATCGCGATCGTCGCCGTCGTCCTGCTCTACCTGCGCATGGTCGACGAGCAGAAGGATCTCGAATACGACCGCGTCCACAATCCGGACCGACCGCTGGTCACCGGGGCCGTCAGCGCCGGTGAACTGCGGGCGGGGATGGCCGTGATCGCCGTCGTCTCCGTCACCGCCTGCGCCGCGCTGTCGGCGCTGTCCGCGCTCATGATCGCCGCCGTGCTGGCCTACGGGCTGTTGCTGTGGGCGCTGGAACGGCTTTCGGACCCGGTGCGCACGAATATCCTGCTGAACCTCGTCGTCACCTACCCGGTCCAACTACTCGTCACCGCGTACATCGTGCTGTCGGCTATCGACACCGGCGAGGTCGCGGCCCGCTGGCAATCCGCCGCCGTCGCCGTGATCTTCGCGGGCGCGTTCCTGCAATTCGAATTCGCCCGCAAGACCTCCCGAACCGAGCGGCCCGACGAACTCTTCTATTCCAACCCCCTCGGCGCACGGGGCAGTACCGCCGCGTCGATACTGTTCGCCGCCGTCGCCGTGGCCACCGACATCGCACTGGTGCGCCCCTGGGACCACGCCCCGGCCGAAGCCGCGCTCGCCTGGATCCCCGCCGCGCTCTTACTGATTCCCACCGTCGCCGCGGCGAAATTCCTCCGCTCGGACGATCAGGACCACCCGGTCGTCCCCGCCGTCTTGTTCATCCTCACCCTCTACCTCACCCTGATCGCCCAAGCCCTCGTCCTGACCGGAAACTAGGTCAGGCGGGCCTCGAGGATGTTGTCGGGGGAGATCGTCGGGACGCAGCGCTCGAGGGTGAAACCCGCGCGGGCGAGCAGATCCCGGTATTCGGATTCGGTGCGTTCGCGGCCGCCGGTGTTGATGAGCATCTCGAGGTCGATGTATTTGCCGGGGTGCGGCCTGGTGTTCTCGGGCAGGACGAGTTCGACGAGCAACAGCCGGGAATCCCGGGTCATTGCCGTGCGCAGTACCCGCAGGATCTGGCCGATCCGGTCCTCGTCCCAGTCGTGCACTATGTGTTTGAGCAGGTAGGCGTCTCCGCCCGGGGGCACCCGGTCGAAGAACGAGCCGCTCTCGACGACGCACCGATCGGCCACACCCAATTCCGCGAGCGTGGCGGGGGCCTTCGCGACCACCTCGGGCAGATCGAACAGGATGCCGCGGGATCGCGGTGCGCCACGCAGGATCTCACCGAGCAGCAGGCCCTCGCCGCCGCCCACGTCGACCACGGTGCCGAAACGACCGAAATCGTAGGAGGCGAGCAACGGTCCCATGGTCAGGGTGCTGATGCTGGTCATCGCACGATCGAAGATCTCGCCGGTTTCGCGATCGTCGGCGACGTATTCGAAGAACGGTTTGCCGTCGATCTTCGCGCCGACCGCCTCGCCGGTGCGCACCGCTTCGGTGATGTGGGTCCAGTGCCTGCGGTGCAACTCGGAACCGAAGAACAGCACCGCGTCCCGCAGCGAGACCTCGCTGTCGGCGCACAGCGGACGGGCCAGCGCGGTCAACGCGTAGCGGCCGCGCGTATCCCTGGTGAAGATGCCGTGGCTGATCAGCAACCGCATCAGCCGGTGCAGCGCGTCCTCGTGCGCGCCCACCGCGCGCGCCAATTGCCTGCCGGTGCGCGGGCCGTCGGCCAGCGCGTCGGCGATCCCCAGATTCGCGGCCGCGTAGAGGGCCTGGGTGAGCCAGCCCGCCGCGATCACCTCCATGAGCGCGATCGGGCCCGGCACGAGTTTGCGATGCAGAACCGTCAACGTGTGGCGAACGAAATCGACGGCGCGCACGAGCGGCATGGGTGGTTGTCCGATTCGGATCATGGTGACTCCATCCGTCCTACGGAGACAGCGGTCACCGGGCAGCGTACGTCGCCCGAGCCCGTGGTCAGGGCTTTTACCCGGGTCGGCGAGCCGCGCCCACCCCGATCCGATACCCGGCGAGCTCGCGCCCACACGACGAAGTACATAACGGTTGGGCCGCTATCGGGATGGGAGAGCAGAAGATTGGGAAAGTAGAGATATCGCGCCATGCGAGCGGAATGAGGTGCCCCATGAACACGTTGGTGTGCGGCGATTGCTGGCGACAGGAGAATCTGACCTTCAAGCAGCGATTGGACCCGGCATTCATCCGGCCGGGATACCGATACCTGTGTGCCGAACACGTGGCATTACAGGCAGAACTGCTGGGCCATCCGGGAATAGGGAGGTCGGCGGCGTAGCTTGTCACCGGACTCGATCGTCGTCTGCCGGGTGGCGGGCGAGATCGAGTCCGGGTCGAGAGTTCTCCGCTGATCGACAGCACGAACACGACGGCCCGCCCCGGTGCTGTCCGTCGGGGGCCACGGGCGCTGTTGTCGCGCGTCGGTTGTCGCTGTCTGCTCGGTAGTTCGGCCCGGCCTCCGAGTGGATGCGGTGGCGGGCAGTTCTGTCCGGAGTGCGCGGAGGCCGAAGTCGGCATGGCCGGTCTCGCGGAATTCACGTCGGATCTGCGGTTGTCGGCACTGTCGGAAATTCAGGAGAATCAAGACACGGTCCGCCACTGGCCGATCCTCTTACCGATGGATTGCTCACGGTTCAAGCGAGAATCGAGACTCGATCGGCTCGAACCAGCTGTTCCGGCTGATTGGAAACAATATCGGCGCGACAGCGATCATTTCGGGGTGCTCGAATCCTGAGCCGGAAACGAGCACTCGAGAGAAGCGCGGTCCTTATCGGACAGCAGGGTTATCGGGCGAGCAGGATCGTCGTGTTCATAGCCCTGGTGGGAGTCTGCCTCGGAGTGGCGGGCAACAGCATGTGCGCTGGTTCGGGATCGCGGCGACGACATCGTTCACGCTGATATTCCAGCCGTACTTCGTGGTGGATGATTCTGCTGGTCGGACCGCTGGGGAGCGAGCGACCGCCGCGTGATCATGTTGTGTTTGTGTGGGACACAACTGAATTGGCGGGGGCGTGCTCGATAGCGTAGCCGTTGAGCAGTGGCGGCGAGAGTTCGAGGAGTTCACTGTCAGGCGGGGGTCGACTGGACCTCGCCGTGGAGACGATCCGCAGGAAGCGGCATAGTGGTTGGCGGTCACCAGGGATTCGTCGTTGTCGGCAATCTTTCCGGCCGACACTCGATTGTTCTGGCGACTTTTCAGCAATCTCCCCGTAGTTTGGTGTTTTGCCTTGCAGTCGCAGCGGCGGTGGAACAGACGAACAGGAGAGTCGGCAGATCGTGACAGTAGTCAGTGCGGACAAACCTCTGGAGATGGCCGAGTTGCCAACCGGTGCAGCGCAGATCATTGCTCTGTGTAATCAGAAAGGCGGCGTGGGGAAGACCACCTCTACCGTCAATCTCGGTGCCGCGCTGGCGGAACAGGGCTGGCGGGTATTGCTGGTCGATCTGGATCCGCAAGGCGCGCTGTCCGCCGGTCTCGGTGTGGTTCACCATGCTTTGACTTCGACAGTGTACGACCTGCTCGTCGGGCCGACGACACTGGTGGACGAGGTGTTGATGAAGACTTGCGTCGACAATGTGGATCTACTACCGAGCAATATCGATCTATCCGCGGCGGAGATTCAGCTGGTCAACGAGGTTGCGCGGGAGCAGACGCTGGGGCGGGTGCTCGAGCCGCTTCGGGAACGCTACGACTACATCCTCATCGATTGCCAGCCCGCATTGAGTTTGCTCACCGTGAACGCGCTTGCCTGCGCGGACGGTGTGATCATCCCGACGGAGTGCGAGTTCTTCGCGCTTCGCGGACTCGCGTTGCTCACGGACACCATGGGCAAGGTTCGCGACCGGCTGAACCCGCAACTGAGCCTGTTCGGCATCGTGATCACGATGTACGATCCGCGCCTGCTGCACGCACGTCAGGTGCTGGCGCGTATCGCCGAGGTCTTCGGTGACCGGGTCTACGACACGATGATCTCGCGGACCGTTCGCTTCCCCGACGCCAGCATCGCGGGCGAGCCCATCACCGCGTGGGCCCCCACATCCCGAGGCGCCGAACAGTATCGGGCGCTGGCACGCGAGGTCATCCGACAATCGGCCGAGGTCGATCAATCCAGCTGAGCGGCGCGTTTTCCGGGACCGCGATCATTCGTGGAGTCGTTGTGCCGTAGAACTATTCGCCCGGGCGGACCGAATCGTTCGCCCTGGCACGTTCACGTTCGGCCGCCGTGGCGAGGTAGTCGCCGAGTTCGCGCCGCAACGTGACGTCGAGCGATCTGGCCAGGGTGCTGTGGACCGAGGCGACGGCGAGTTCGCGCATCTTCTCCAGCATCGTCGTGGTGTCGGCGATCTCGGTGCTGGTCTCGGGGAGCCAGCCAGGACCGTGCTCGTCGACGATATGTTCCTTGGCGGCCGTGATCAGGATGCCGGTGATGTCATCGATGCGGTCGGCCACCTTGGCGTAGATCTCGATGAGGGTGCGCAGTTCCAGGCCGTATTCGTGCAGTTCGGCGAACGAGGCCAGTAGTTGGGTGTCGGTGAAGGTGACCGTGTCGCCGTCGATCCGAACCAGTTTCATCTCGCACAGGCGCTGGACCAACTCGTCGGAATCGGTGCCGAGGATGGTGCCGATCAGTTCGCGGGAGACCTCGAAGGTCTCCTCCGGCGCCCACGGCGCGGTCACGGCGTGCTGGAGGCCGAGGATTTCGCTGAGATCCTTGCCGGTCTCCCAGCTGGTGATGAAGTCGCCGATATGCGCGGTGGTGAAGCCGCGCTGCAACAGGGCGTCGATCAGCCGCAATCGTTCGAGATGGACGTCGCCGTAGATGCTCGCGCGACCGTCCTTGCCCACCGGGGGCGGCAACAACCCGCGCTCCTGGTAGGCGCGCACGTTGCGCGTGGTGGTACCCGCGGCACGAGCCAGATCATCGATCCGGTACTCCACCGGCGCATTCACCTCCTCGCACCTGTCCGGCTCCGGTCCCGCGGCCGGGTGACTCGATCCTCGAAGAACCGAGTCTATCGTCCCGGCCGCGGGCCTCCGGCATACGGCGAATCGTGGTCGTTCACGAAACGACGGCCGCTCAGGAGACCGCGGCGATCGGTCGCCGCGGTCTCGTCTCGGACGGCACCACGTGGTAGTCGTCCAGGTTCAGCGCGCGCAACTGGCCGACGTACTGGGTCGCGAAACCCGGGTACATGGTCGCGTTGAAACCGTCCTCGGTGAGATACCAACTGCGGCAGCCGGAATTCCAGGTGGTGCCGGTGAGCCTGCGCTGGATCGCGGCGTTGTAGCGGTCCTGACGCTCGCGGCGCACGTCGAGCAGGCGGAGATTCCGGTCGAGGATGGTGCCGATCGCACCGACCAGGTAGTCGATCTGGGCTTCCATGTACACCAGCGCCGAATTGTGGCCCGGACCCGAATTCGGGCCGAAGGTGAAATACAGATTCGGGTAGCCCGAGACCGCGACGCTCTTGTACGCGTAGGCGCCGCCGGACCATTCATCGGCCAGTACCCGCCCGTCGCGCCCGACCACCGGAATCGGCGTCCCGGTCTTGGACACGTCGAATCCGGTGGCGAAGACCAGGCAGTCGGCGCGGTGTTCGATGCCTTCGGCGGTGCGGATGCCCTGTTCGCTGATGCGGGCGATGGGCCAGGTGATCAACTTGCAGTTGTCGCGTTGCAGCGCGGGGTAGTAGTCGTCGGTCATCAGCAGACGTTTACAGCCCGCCCGGAAATCCGGGGTGAGCTGTCGGCGCAGCCACGGGTCCTTCACCTGCCTGCGCAATTGCGCCTTGCCGACCATTTCGACGACCCGGGTCAGCGGGGTGTTCCACACCACGCCCAGTGCCACCGATTCGTGCCCGTAGAACCACAGCTGCCTGGACAGCGTTTCGGCCCCGGGCACATGCCGGTACAGCTGTTTGGTAAGCGGAGTTGTCCGCCGATTGACCCGAGGCAGCACCCAACCCGGCGTCCGCTGGAACACCGTGACCGACGCGGCCTTCTTCACCAGTTCCGGGATGATCTGCACCGCGCTGGCCCCGGTGCCGACGACGGCGACGCGTTTGCCGGTGAAGTCGTAGTCGTGATCCCAGCGGGCGCTGTGGATCTTGTGTCCGGTGAACGTCTCGATCCCGCGGATCGGCGGCAGACTCGCGTTGGCGAGCGGCCCCGACGCGAGGACCACGGTCCGCGCCCGCACCGGATCGACGCCACCTTCGACGCCGACCTCCCACAGCCCGGCCGATTCGTCGAACACGATCCCGGTGACATTGTGCGCGAACCGGAAATGACGGTGCAGCCCGAATTCCGCGGCCATCGACTCGATATAGCCGAGGATCTCCTCGCTGCCCGAATAGGTGTGCGACCAGTCGGGATTGGGCGCGAAACTGTAGGAGTACAGCCGCGAGGGGATATCGCAGGCCGCTCCGGGATAGGTGTTGTCGCGCCAGGTTCCGCCGATCGCGGTGCCGCGTTCGAAGATCGCGAAATTCTCGATGCCGCGCTGCTTCAACCTGATCGCGGTGCCGATCCCCGCGAATCCGCCGCCGATGACGGCGACATCGAGTGCCTCCGCTGGGGGAACTGCCGGTTGGGGAACTGCCGCCGCGCTCGCCACGGTGGTCTCCTTCGGTGTGCGGCGCGTCATGCCGCGGGCTCGTAGGTGAGTTCCTTGGACCAGGTCGGGTCCTTGCGCAGCAGCGCTTTCGGCACCCGCGCGGTGATCTTGACCAGCGCGTCGGCCAGCAGGTGGTACGGGTGGTCGCGATCGATGACCCAGCTGCCGTGCAACTTCACGATCTGATACATCGGCAGCCTGCGGGCGAATTCGCTGCGCTCGCCGACATTGCCGTAGCGCTTGAGCGCGGTGTAGAGCTTCTCCTCGTCGACGCCCATGGCGACGATGTTGTCGCGCATCTTGTTCAGCAGCGGCACGTAGCTGAGCACGCCGATCAGGAACGTCGGTTTGACCCAGCCGCCGACGAGGTCGACGAGCAGTTTGCGCATCTGCGCGTGGCCGAGCACATCCATCACCGCGAAATCGACGGCCAGATGCCGGGATTCGTCGGCGTTGATGCGTTTGAACACCTCCTGGCAGACCGGATCCTCGATCTCGTCCATGATGAATTTGACCAGCGCGCCGTCCAGGGTCACCTCCAGCATCGGAATCACGGTGCCCAGGAACGACAGCGACATGTCGTCGGAGTACTTGTCGAGGAAGTCGATGACCAGTTTGACGTTCACATTCGGCTGCGGGATCTCGTCACCGTCGAGCATGCCCCACCGGCGCATCAGGGCCAGTTCGGCATTGGCGTGCTTCTGCTCCTCGGCGTGGAAATAGCGATAGATCTCGCGGAGGGTCTCGGTCGGGGCCTTCTTGGCCATGGCGGCGAATCCGCGCGCGCCGACATTCTCGATCCACATCAGATCGGCCATGAACGGCTTGAGTTTGGCGTGCAGTTCCGGCGAGATGGTCTCCACGCCGGGGGCGTCCCACTCGATATCGGCCAGTGCCCACTGCCGGTCCTTGATCTTGCGCAGCATGTCATCGAAGTCCATCGCGATGGCCATGTCGGGCTCCTGTCTGCTCGGTGACCGTCGCGCGGTCGTCTTCGGTGGAATCGTCGTGCGGCAGCAACCGTTCGAGGAGTCCGAGGGCGTAGGTGTACTGGGCCGGGAAGTAGCGCTTGAGTCGCCACACCACCTGCGCGTCCAGCTGCGGCAGGACGTAGAGCCTGCCGTGGTCGTTGGCGTCGAGCGTGGTCCTCGCGATGTATTCCGGGGTGAAACCGGTCCAGCGCATCAGCGCGTCCGCGAGTCGCTGGGATCCGTCGGTGATCCGGCCGTCGCGGGTGACGTTGGTCTTGACGAAGGTCGGGCACAGGACCGTCACCGCGACGCCGGTTCCGGAGAGTTCGGCGGCCATGGTCTCCGACAGCGACATCACCGCCGCCTTGGAGGTGTTGTAGACGGCCATCGACGGCGCGGCGGCGAACCCGGCGGCCGAGGCGACATTGATGATTCCGCCCTTCCCCGCGGCCCGCAGCGCCGGCGCGAAAACCTCGCATCCGTGCACCACGCCCCACAGGTTGATGCCCAGCGCCCACTCCCAGTCCGCGAATCCGATCTCGCCCACCGGCTTTCCGCCGATGCCGACCCCCGCGTTGTTGACGACGAGGGTGACCGGACCGTCGAAGACGGCTTCGGCGAATTTCGCGAGTCCCACCACGTCCTCGCGGCGCGCCACATCGCAGCGCAGGGCGTGGGCGCGGCCGGGATGCTCGCGTTCGATGAGCGCGACGGTGGCGTCGGCGCGCGCCTCGTCGATATCCGCGCAGATCACCTGTCCGCCGCGGGCCGCGATCTCCCGGGCGAAGGCGCGTCCGATCCCGCTGCCCGCACCGGTCACCACGGCGCGCGCCCGATGGCTGCGCCGCGCCGAGCCTATGCCGAACGGCAGCAGTCCCGGTGGCAGGAATTTCTCGACTCCGAACACGTCAGCTCACCTTTTCCGAAACGGTCGGCGCGACGAGGGCGGCGCGCAGGAAGTCGGCGGCACGGGCCAGGGCCTGGTCCGCCTCCGGGGTCAGCAGCGGCAGCGCCTGGAAGACGTGCACCTGACCGGGCCAGATCTCGAGTTCGCACACCCCGCCCGCGGCGCGGACCATCGCGTGCAGCGCTCGGGCGTCGGCGCTGAGCATTTCCGCGCCGCCCGCCTGGACGAGGATCGGCGGCAGTTCGATCCCGTCGGGGATGGTCAGCCGCAGTCGGGGCGCGTCGTCGGCCAGGCCACTGGTGTAGCGCCGGGGCAGCCGCGCCGCCGCGGTCGCCGAGATGACCGGATCTCGTTGCCGCCGCTCCTGCTCCGCGGCGAGTCCGAGGGTGAGATCGAGTAGCGGTGAGAACATCGTGACGGCGGCAGGCTGTGGGCCGCGACGGCGTCCGTTCTCGATGAGCAGGTCGAGCGCGAGATGTCCGCCCGCCGAATCGCAGGCGATGACGATATCTTTCGCGTCGGTGCCGCGGTCGAGCAGCCATCGGTAGCCCGCTTCGACGTCATCGGCCGCGGCGGGGAAGGGGTGTTCCGGCGCGAGTCGGTAGTCGGTGAGGAATACCGGCAGACCCGTCCGCTTCGACAGCCGCGCGGCGAGTCCGCGGTGGGTGCGGGCCGAGCAGAGCACGTAACCGCTGCCGTGGATGTAGTAGACGACTTTCGTGCCGAATGGCACGCCGGGCGCCCGAACCCATTCGCCGCGCACCGCTCCGGCCCTGACCCGGGTGACCGTGGTTCCCGGCAGGGTCGGGCCCGCGGCGGCCATGATGGTGGCGATCAGGGTGCGAGCGAACCAGATTCCGGGGGTATTGAGCGGAATCGCGCAGTTCAGCGGCCGCAGCCCGTACTCGGCCGCCCTGGCCGCGACGACGGCGCGCAGCGAGGGCGCCGCGGGGATGGCGGGGACCGAGGTCCTCGTTGACCTTGTCATGCCTCAAGAATCAGCGATGAATGTGCCAGTTGTCAATGGCACATTAGAAAGAGGTCTAGTAGCCGCGCCTCGGATCGATCGGAGCCAGCAATTCCCGCCCCGCGACGAAACGGCTCACGTTCGCGGCGACATGGTCGGCGAAAGCGGCGAGGCGCAGCTGCGGCGGATTCGAATCATGGGGCGTGATGATCACATTCGGCAATGTCCAGAGCGGGTGACCGTCGGGCAGCGGTTCGGGGTCGGTGACGTCGAGACCCGCGCCGCCGATGACGCCCGAGGACAGCGCGGCCACCAGCGCGTCGGTGTCGATCAGCGGACCGCGCGCGATATTGATCACCCAGGACGACGGCTTGAGCCGTGACAGCGCGTCGGCGTCGATCAGATGCCTGGTCTCGGGTGTGGCGGGCGCGGCGACCACGACGTGATCGGTGCGGGACCAGACCTTGCCCAATTGGTCCGTGGAAACCGTCTCGACGGAGTCGGGGATATCGGGACCGGTGATCGGATGTCCGGAACGGGTCACCGCGATGACGTGCGCACCCAGCGGTGTCAGCATGGGGATGAGCGCGCGGCCGATACCGCCCGCGCCGACGATGGTGACGGTCTTGCCGCGCAGCGATCCGACATGCGGGAAGAAATCTTGTTGCCGCCAGCTGTCCGCCCGCAGGTGCTCGGGCAGGTACCGCACTCCGGCGAGAAGCAGCATCAACGCGTGCTCGGCGACACTCGCCGCGAAAGCGCCTGCGGCGGAGGTGAATCGAACCTTCGGGTAGCGGTCGAAGACACCGGCGGTGAACCAGTCCTCGACCCCGGCCGCCGGAAGTTGCACCCATTCGACCGATTCGGGCAGCGGCGGGAAATCGGCCGGTTTGCCCACCCAGATCAGTCCCCTGGCCTCGTCGAGATCGGAGACGACGGCACCCCCCTCGACCACGGCCTTCTCCACCAGGGTCGGCGCGGGTCGGTCGGGGCCGATCGCCACCGGGACAACTGGCTCGCTCATACTTGCGGACCTCCTCGCCGAACACCGATCGCGGCCGGTCAGCGCACCCCCGGGCCGGCCTGGACGGGCCGATACCCGCCATCGAAAATCTAGCACCAACCGGACGTGCGAACGCGGTCACGTCGCCCGTCCGCGGGGTCGGTCGCCGCCGTGCGCGGGGAGCTCGAACCGGTGATCGATCACTCCTGATCGTCGGGCGGATCCTCCAGACGATCACGATCGGCCCAGGCCAGCAGTGGGTCGATCGCGAATACCGCGTCGTCCATGCCCGCGTGCAGATCACCCAGCTCCGCGTAGCGCGCCGGAACGGTTTTCATCGTGAAATCACGCGGATCAATATTCGGGATCTCGTCCCAGGTCACGGGGGTCGAGACCGTCGCCTCGGGGACACCGCGCACCGAATAGGCGGCGGCGATGGTGTGATCACGCGCGTTCTGGTTGTAGTCGACGAACAGCAGTTTCGGATCACGATCCTTGCGCCACCAGGTCGTGGTGACGTCATCGGGAGCGCGCCGCTCCACCTCGTGCGCGAAAGCCAGAGCGGCCCTTCGTACTTCGGCGAAACCCCACTCCGGGGCGATCCGGACGTAGATATGCAGGCCTTTGCCGCCGGAGGTCTTCGGCCAGCCGACCGCGCCGAGATCGTCGAGCACCTCGTGGGCGACACCGGCCACCCGCCGCACCCGCGACCACGGGCAGTCGGGCATCGGGTCCAGATCGATACGCCACTCGTCGGGTCGCTCGGTATCGGCGCGGCGTGAATTCCACGGATGGAACTCCACCGTCGACATCTGCACGGCCCAGATCACCTCGGCCAGTCCGCCGACGCACAGTTCGTCGGCGTGCCTGCCGTAGCGCGGAAAGTACACGCGCACGGTCGGAACCCATTCCGGCGCACCGGCGGGCAGCCGCTTCTGATGCACCTTCGCACCGGCCAGCCCCTTGGGGAACCGGTGCAGCATGCACGGCCGCTCCCGCAGCGCGTTGACGATCCCGTCGCCCACGCTCAGGTAGTACTGCACCAGGTCGAGTTTGGTCGCCCCGCTCTCGGGGAAATACACCCGATCCGGATTCGAGATCCGCACCGTCCGATCGCCGATATCCAACTCGATCGCGGGCGTCGCCGACTTCCCTGCCACCGGACCGACGATAGTCGTTCCGGCCCCGCCGAGCCGGATATCACCGCGGGCTGTGTCACTGCCGGCGGTGTCACCGCGGCTGAATCGCCGCAGGCTATGTCACGGTGGCGAGGGCGAAGGGGAGTACGGCGTCGGCGCCCGCGGCGCGCAGGGCGTGCGCGGCGAGGGTCAGGGTCCAGCCGGTGTCGGTGAGGGCGTCGACCAGCAGGATCGGTCCCTCGATCGCGGACAGGTCGGGGACCTCCCACGAGTCGTGCAGCGCGGCGACGCGGTGGGCGGAGTTGGCGGCCGACACCGGCGGGCGGCCGGGACGGGTCGGGAGGGTGCCGAGGTCACGCAGGCGGCCGACCTCGGCCAGGCGCGCGGCCAGCGTGGCGGTGAGCACCGGATGGGTGGAGGACTCCAGGGCGAGGACGGCGATCGGTCGGGCGGCCCATTTCCATTCGCGCAGCACCGTGACGCAGGCGTCGAAGACGGAATCGGGTATCGGGTCGTCCGGCGCGTCGAGCAGGGCGCGCAGCCGCTGGCCCCAGCCGAGATCGGTGAGTCTGCCCAGGGCGCGGCCGGTGTCGGCGCCGCCGGTGATCTTGCCCGACAGGGGGATACCGAGTTTGCCGAGACCGGTCGGCCACTGCTTGCGCGGTGCGAGGTCGAGGCCGGGACGATCCAGCCGGGCCCGGGTCGAGGCGAGCGAGGCGGCGTCGACCGTGGCGTCGGGGCGGGTACCGGTGCAGTTGTCGCACCGTCCGCAGCCCGGCGTCTCGGCGTCGAGGGCGGGCAGCCCGGGATCGTCGAGTTGGCGGCGCAGAAAGTTCATCCGGCAGCCGGTGGTGGCCTGGTAGTCGATCATCGCCTGCTGCTCGACCTCGCGGGCGGCCGCCAGGCGTTCGTAGCGGTCGGCGTCGTAGGTCCACTGCTGCCCGGTCGAGATCCAGCCGCCGCGCACCCGGCGCACCGCGCCGTCCACGTCGAGCACCTTGAGCACCATCTCCAGGCGGGAGCGGTTCAATTCGACCAGGGGTTCCAGCGCGGCGGTCGACAGCGGGCGATCGAATTCGAGGGCGTCGAGCACCGAGCGCACGATGTGCTCGCGCGGGAAGGCGACCGAGGCGAAATAACTCCAGATCCGCGCGTCCTCGGGGCCGGGCAGCAGCACCACCTCGGCCCGGTCGGTACCGCGTCCGGCGCGTCCCACCTGCTGGTAGTAGGCGATCGGCGAGGACGGCGCACCGACGTGCACCACGAATCCCAGGTCGGGTTTGTCGAAGCCCATGCCGAGCGCCGAGGTCGCGATGAGCGCTTTGACCTCGTTGTTCAACAGGGCCGATTCCAGCGCCTCGCGTTCGGCCGGATCGGTCTGCCCCGTGTAGGCGGCGACCGTGTGACCGTGCTCGTTCAGCACGTCGGCCAGATCGTGCGCGGCGGCGACGGTGAGGGTGTAGACGATGCCGGAACCGTCGAGAGTGCGCAGGTGACCCGCGAGCCAGGCGGTGCGCTCCACCGCGTCGCCGAAACGGACCACCGACAGGTGCAGCGATTCCCGGTCGAGCGTGCCGCGCAGGACCAGCGTCCGGTCGCTCGGCCCGGTGGACCCGGCGTAGGTCGGATCGAATTCCGCGCCGATCTGGGTGGCGACATCGGTGACGACCCGGTCGTTGGCGGTCGCGGTGGTGGCAAGCACCGGCACATCCGAGCCGAGGTCGGCGATGAGGGTGCGGATCCTGCGGTAGTCGGGACGGAAATCGTGGCCCCAGTCCGACACGCAGTGCGCCTCGTCGATGACGACGAGCCCGGCGTCGGCGGCCAGCCTCGGCAGCACCTGATCCCGGAAATCGGGGTTGTTGAGCCGTTCCGCGCTGACCAGCAGTACGTCGATCTCGCCGCTCGCGACCCGCGCGTGAATATCGTCCCATTCGGTGACATTGCCCGAATTGATCGTCGCCGCGACGACACCGGCCCGTTCGGCCGCCGCCACCTGGTTGCGCATCAGCGCCAACAGCGGGGAGACGATCACCGTCGGTCCGCGACCCGCACCGCGCAGCAACTTGGCCGCGATGAAGTACACCGCCGATTTACCCCACCCGGTCCGCTGCACGACAAGTGCCCGCCGCCGCTGCACCACCAGCGCCTCGATCGCGGTCCACTGATCCTCACGCAGCCGAGCGCCCGGCCCGGCCAGTTCGCGCAGCAGTTCTTCCGCCCGTTCCCGCAGGTCGGGCGCGGCGGTGTCGATCACGGTTGTCTCGCTCGCCGAAGTCATGGCCCCCATCGTGCCCCACCCCACCGACACGGGTACCGGGCGGCGTGGTTCGCCTCGGGATGGCCGGGCCCACGCGCCCGACCGGTTTCGGCGACCATACGGCGATCGATGGCTGTGCGACCGATGACTGTGCGATCGGCGGCTGTGCGACCAGGACGGACCTGCCCGACCGTTCGGCGAGGGCGACCGGGCGGACAGATCCCCGCCGCGGACCAGACATCGCGCGGCGGGGAGCCGAAGGCGTCAGCCCTTGACGCAGACCACCTGGCGCAGGGTGGCGACGACGTCGACCAGATCGCGCTGGGCCTCGATCACGGCGTCGATGTCCTTGTACGCGGCCGGGATCTCGTCGACCACGCCCGCGTCCTTGCGCGACTCGACCCCCTCGGTCTGGGCGATCAGGTCCGCGACGGTGTACTGGCGCTTGGCGGCGTTGCGGCTCATCCGGCGACCCGCACCGTGCGACGCGGACCGGTAGGAGGCCGGATTTCCCTTACCGCGCACGACGTAGGAGCGGGTTCCCATGGAGCCGGGGATCAACGCGAGATCGCCCGCGCCCGCCCTGACCGCACCCTTGCGGGTCACCAGCATCGGCACGCCGTCGATCTCCTCCTCCGCCACATAGTTGTGGTGGCAGGAGATGGGATCGTCGAAACGCACTGTCCGCCCGCTGAATTCATCGCTGACCGCACCGCAGACCAGGGCGAGCATCACCGCGCGGTTACGCGCCGCGTACTCCTGCGCCCAGGTCAGATCGCGGCGGTAGGCGTCCATTTCCGGGGTTCCGGACACGAAGACCGCCAGGTCGCGATCGGGCAGGTCGGTGTTGTGCGGAAGCGCGCGGGCCACCGCCATATGCCGCTCGGCGAGTTCCTTGCCGATATTGCGGCTCCCGGAGTGCAACAGGATCCACACCGCGTCGGTCTCGTCCAGGCACACCTCGATGAAATGGTTGCCGCCGCCGAGTGAGCCCAGCTGCTTGCGCGCCCTGCTCTCCAGCGCGCTCACCCCCGGATCGAGGGTGTCGAACGCGTCCCAGAAACGTCGCCAGGCGTTGTTGCCGCGAGCGAGCTCACCGTGCGACGCGGCGAATCGGGCGCCCGCCTTGGTGACGTCGACCGGATCGCGGTGCGATTGGAAACCGACCGGCACCGCGGCCTCGATGCGGCTGCGCAGCGAACCCAGATCGTCGGGCAGATCGGCGGCGGTGAGATCGGTTTTCACGCTCTCCATCCCGCATCCGATATCGACGCCGACCGCCGCCGGGCAGACCGCGTCCCGCATGGCGATGACCGATCCGACGGTGGCTCCCTTGCCGAGGTGCACGTCCGGCATCACGCGCACGCCGTGGACCCATCGCAGTTGCGCGATATTCCGCAGTTGCCGCAACGCGGCCTGATCGATCTCGTGCTCCTGGGCCCACATCAGCGTCTGTGCCCGTGCACCGGGCAGCTCGACGGGAAACATCGTCTCGGTCCTCTCCTTCATCGACGATTTCCACGGTAGAGAGCCGACACGGGAATAGCATCCGAATTTCCGCCGCGACCGGATGCTGCCCGTGGTGAACGGTATTGCGGGAAAAGGATCTTCGAGGCGAATTCAGGGCCGATTCGCGGTGCCGCCCGGAGACGGATATATCCGTCGCGCGTTCTCCGAGGCGATGGCCGAGACGAGAGTCTCGGCATCGGCGACGGTGATCGCGTCGTCGGCGATCCATTCGTCGACAAGCCGACCGATTCCGCGCCGCCACAGCATCGCGCCGAGATAGTGCAGTTCGGGCAGGCCGAAACCGTCGGAGGAATAGCACAGGGACCGGAACGGCACGAGTTCGAGAGTTTCGGCCAGCACCGATCCCGCGCGTGCGCCGATATGCGGAATCGTCAGCCCCAGATCGATGCGAACGTGGTCGAAGACATGCGCGAGATAACTCGCCTGACGATGGAACGGCCAGCAGTGCAGCAGCACGACGGTCGGTCCGCTCTCGGAGGTGGCGCGCAGGAAATCGGTGAGCAGCAGCGGATCGGCGTGGTCGAGTCGCAGATCGCGATCACCGAATCCGGTGTGGAATTGCAGCGGCAGCCCCAATTCCGCGCCGAGCCGCACCCCGAGGCCGATCAGCCATCCGATCAGATGGGGATCCGCGATGCGGTGTTCGGGGGTGAGGGTGGCGGGCGGCGAATCGACCAGCGGGAAATCGAGTCCGCAGCGATAGGCGGCGACGGTCTTGAAGGCGACCGCGTGCGCGGCGCGCTCCCGCAGCGCGTTCTCGACCTCGGCGAACAGCGTGGGCGAATGTCGCCGCTGCGCTATCACGTATTCCGCGACCTGCTCGAGGCGCACCACTTCGTCGACGGCGCCACCGGACAGTTCACGGAATCGCGCCAGCTGGGCGTCGCGGCGCGCGACGAAGGGTGACCCGGGATCGACGGCGGGACTGTTGACCCCGATGCGGTGCCGCGCGCCCGGATGCACCGGCACCGTGAACGACGACGCTCCCGCGTCACCATCGGGTTCGGGACTGCATCCGGTGTCCACCAGCCACCGGGTGACCCCCGCGCCACGCAGCAGCCGCGTCGTCACCTCGCGCCAGCCGAGTTCGGCGCGGCGGCTCAGGTATTCGTCGGCGTCCGCGTGGGCGGGCAGATCGAGCACCGGCGCGCAGAATCGGCGCACCGCGAGACCCAGCGCCGAATCGAAGGTGCCGCGCGGGCCCTCGCCGAGCAGACGCTCGAAACGCGGACGGTCCAGGTCGGCGTCGACGACGCCGTGGCAGTGGTGGTCGGTGAGCGCGATCGTGTCGGTGATCACGTCAGAACCGCCAGCGGGTCAGCTCGACGAGTTCACGCGGGGTGGCGCCGCGATAGCGTTCGGCCTCCGCGCGTCGCACGGTGAGCAACGCGTCGTGCAGTTCCGGCCCCATCGCGGCGGCGAGCACCGTCGAATCCGCGAGTCTGCCCGCCGCCTCGGCCGAGTCGGCGGGCAGCCTGGTGACCTCGCTCTCGGGCCCGAACGTCGCGGGATCGCCGGTGACCTCGGCGGGCAGTGTCAATTCCTCGGCGACGCCCGCGAGTCCGGCCGCGATCACCGATCCCACGATCAGATAGGGATTGCCGGTCGCGTCGAAACATTTGACCTCGGCGTTGGCCGCCCAATCCTCGGTGCCGCGCACACCGGTGACGAAACGCAGTGCCGCCTCGCGCGCCTCACGACCCCAGCAGTGCCAGATCCCCGCCCACCGCGAGGGACGCAGCCGCAGGAAACTCGCCGGATTACCCGCGCCGACCGCGACCAGGGCGGGCAACTCCCGCAGCACCCCGGCCAGGAAGGCGGCGCCGGTCGGGTGCATACCGTAGGGGCCGGGCCCGCCCGCGAACAACGGTCCGTCCCCGGAGTGCAGTGAGAAATGCAGGTGCGCACCGGAACCCGCGCCGTCGGGATCGATCGAGGGTGCCAATGTCGCCCGCCACCCGAAATCCGCGCTCACCTGGCGGATGGTGTGGCGCAGCAGCACCGCGTCATCGGCGGCGGCGACCGGATCGTTCGGCGCGATCGACAATTCGACTTGCGCCAAAGCGTATTCCGGATGGAACTGCTCGACCGACATACCCTGCCGCTCGACCGTCGCGACCAGCGTGCGCGCGTACTCGCCGACCCGGCCGAGTCGGACCATCCCGTAGGCGGGGCCGTCCAACGCGGGAACGAAACCGGTCTCGTCGGCCACGCCGAGCGCCCATTCGGTCTCGAACGCCATCGACAAACGCAGCCCCGCCGCCCGCGCCGCCTCGACCTGACGCGCCGCGAATCCGCGCTGACAGGCGGCGAAACGAGTGCCGTCCTGGGTGTATTTCTCGGCGGGCGCCCATGCCCAGCCCGGTTGGCAGGCGATCTCGGTGAGCGCGCCCAGATCCGGGATCAGGCGCAGATCGCCGTCGGGACCGCCGAGGTAGCCGCCCACCGTCATCAGATCGTCGAAGGCGAAGGTCTCGAAGCACGGCGACACCCCGATCCCGAATCGGGCGGCGCGGGCGAGTCGCCCGATCGGCACCGATTTGACCCGGGTGATGCCCGCGTTGTCGACAAAGGACACGGCGACCATTTCGGCATCGATCTTCTCGATGGACGCGGTCGGATCACCGTCCGCGGGTATGCGCTCCGGCATGGTGGGCATGATCGTCAACGATAAGGGGCCACGACGGCGTCGTCGGGTATTTCCGCAGCGCGGCACGGATAGTCGAGGGCTCCGAACACTCAGCGGGTCGCTTCGGTGACCTGCACCGGGACCGGTCCGGTCGCCCGCGCGTGTTTGGGGGCGGCGGGCAGCGGGCCGAAGGTGTCGCGCGCCTCGCCGCACACCTGGATGATCCGGTCGACCTGGGCGTCGGTGAGATCGGCGTGCATGGCCAAGCGGATCAGCGTGCGATTGCGCGGGGTGACGGGCGGGCAGAGAATCGCGCCGAATACGCCACGCTCCTCGAGGAAGTCGCGAATCGCGATGGCGCGCAGATCCGGGCCGCCGGGCAGCGCGACGATATGCGAACCGACACCGCCGACGTCGAATCCGAAGGCGTGCAACGCGTCACGTACCCGCGTGGAGATCTGACGCAATCGCTCACGTCGCCAGTCGTCGGTGCGCACCACCTCCAGCGCCGCGGCCAGGCCGGCGATCTCGTGCGGCAGCAGCCCGGCCGAGAACACCGCGGGATAGGACTCCATCTTGAAATAGTCGACGAAGTCCAGGCCGTTCACGCAGACGAATCCGGCGCGGCCCGCGAAGGCGGCGGCCAGGCTCGCGGTGCGGAACGGCACCCGTTCGGCCAGGCCCAGCGCCACCACCGCGCCCGCGCCGAGCGGTCCGTCGGTGCCGAGGGTGCGGGATTCGTCCACGACGAGCAGGCTTCCGGTCTGCTCGGCGACATCGCACAGCTGGGCCAGCGGACTACGGCTGCCCGTGGTGCTGTACATCGCGTCCACCGCGATGATGCCGGGCCCGTAGGTGCGGATCTCTTCGCGCAGATGGCCCGGAAAGTTGTGACGGAACGGATGCAGCGGCGCACCAGCGGCTTTCGCGCCGTGCCACAGCGACATATGCGCGAGGCTGTCGATATAGACCGGCGTGCGCGGCGTCGCGATCGTCTGCAACAGGCCGATATTCGCTTCCCAGCCCGATTGACACAGCACTCCGGCGGGTGCTCGCATATGTTCAGCTAATGACACCTCCAGCGCCTGTTGCGCGTCCGCGCGCGGTGGCGCCGCGGTGGATTCGCGGATCGCCTCGGCGATTCGGACATCGTCGGCGATGGCGAGATAATCGGCTCTGTTCAGCAGGATATCGTCCGGCCCCGGCCGACGGCCGTGTGCGATGTGGCGACCACCCCATTCTCCGACCACTCGGCCGTATTGGAAACGATCGACGCGAAACTGCACCTGCTCCGCGACAGTGGGAATCACGCTGAACTCCCTTCACTGGATATAGCTACCCGAGAGCACACATTCGGTGTGATTCAACCACCGCGGGCCGATTCGTGCGGCCGCTTCCGCGGAAGTATCGCGGATATCGTCGATTTCGACACCGCGTGCCGCATTCGCGAAAAGGGGTTATCGCGCGCTGGATCGGTGTCGACCGGCGAGTGCGGCGTCGATCGCGGCCGCGGTGGGAATGGCGACGCCTGCGCCGAGTCGCGTGGTCGCCAGCGCACCCGCCGCGCACGCGAAGGCGAGCGCCGCGCGCGGTCCGCGATGCCACGCGGCGGCGAGCGCGCCGGTGAAACTGTCGCCCGCCCCCGTGGTATCGACCACATCGACCACCGGACTCGGGCTCGATCGTGAGCCGCCGTCGGGTCCTCGGTATTCGGCGCCGTCCGCGCCGCGGGTCACGACGACATGCGGCACCGAACCCAATACGGGTGCCAGACGCGCGGCCTCACCCGAATTGACCACGGCCACATCGATATGGGCCCACAATTCGGCGGGCAGTTCGGCCACCGGCGACGGATTGAGCACGACGGTGGTCCGGTTCGCCTTCGCGTGCGCCGCCGCCGCGGCGACGGTCGATATCGGAATCTCCAACTGGCACAGCAGGATATCGGCGTTCGCGATCGCCGCGAGGTCGTCGGCGTCGAGTGTGGTCAGCTCGGCGTTCGCCCCGCCGACCACGATGATGCTGTTCTCCCCGTCCGCGTCGACCACGATGGCGGCGACACCGCTCGGACCCGGCACGGTCCGCAGCCGCTCGACGCCGACACCGGAATCGGTCAGCGTCGAGCGCAGTTCGGCGGCGAAGACGTCCTCGCCCACCGCGCCGAGGAATTCCACCGTCGCACCGGCCCGTCGCGCCGCGACGGCCTGGTTGGCGCCCTTACCTCCCGGCACCATGACGAATCCGGTCCCGAGAACTGTCTCGCCGGGCTCCGGCACACGGCCGGTCGTCGTCACCAGATCCATATTGATACTGCCGAGCACGGCAATCGCGGGTACGCGGTCTGCGGTGGTCATGAACGCCGACGCTAGTCGCGGACGACGGTCCGGCGGCGCAGAACACGAACGGACGGGACCCCGGTCGACGGGTGCAGCGGTGGAATCGATGACGGGCCGCAACAGTAGGCTGTAACCCATGACGGCAGGAACGACGACCGAGCTCGATACCCGCGAGGTAGTGCACGATGCCGCGCGAAAGGCTCGCGTCGCGTCCAGGGTGCTCGCCCAGCTCACCACCGCGCAGAAGAACGACGCGCTGCACGCGGCGGCCGACGCCCTGCTGGCCGAGGCCGACACCGTCCTGGCCGCCAACGCCGAGGATATCGCCGTCGCCCAGGCGGCGGGCACCGAAGAGTCACTGCTGGACCGGCTCCGCCTCACCGGCGCCCGGGTCGACGGCATCGCCTCCGGTCTGCGCCAGGTCGCCTCGCTGCCCGATCCGGTCGGGACCGTGGTGCGAGGTTCGACGCTGCCGAACGGACTCGAGATCAAACAGGTCAGGGTGCCGCTGGGCGTGATCGGCATGGTCTACGAGGCCAGGCCGAACGTCACGGTCGACGCCTTCGGTCTCGCCCTCAAATCCGGGAACGCGGCCCTGCTGCGCGGCTCCTCCTCGGCCGCGCATTCCAACGCCGCGCTGGTCGAAGTGCTGCGCGCGGCGCTGACCGCGCAGGGCATCCCCGCCGACGCGGTGCAACTGCTGCCGAGCGCGGATCGCTCCAGCGTCACCCACCTGATCCAGGCCCGCGGCCTGGTCGACGTGGTCATCCCGCGTGGCGGGGCGGGCCTGATCAATGCCGTGGTGCGCGACGCGCAGGTGCCGACCATCGAGACCGGCACCGGCAACTGCCACGTCTACGTGCACTCCGCGGCGGATCTCGATATGGCCGAGCAGATCCTGATCAACGCCAAGACCCGCAGGCCCAGCGTCTGCAACGCCGCCGAGACGGTGCTGATCGACGACGCCATCGCCACCGTCGCGGTGCCGCGTCTGATCGAGGCGCTGGAACGGTACGGCGTCACCGTGCACGGTGACCTGCCGGGACTCGTACCCGCCGACGACGCGGACTGGGGCGAGGAATACCTCTCGCTCGATATCGCGCTGCGGGTCGTCGCGGATCTCGACGCCGCCGTCGAGCACATCAACAGGTGGGGGACCGGGCATACCGAGGCCATCGTGACCGGCGAACTCGCTGCGGCGCGCGAGTTCACCAACCGGGTCGACGCGGCGGCGGTCATGGTGAACGCCTCCACCGCCTTCACCGACGGTGAGCAGTTCGGCTTCGGCGCCGAGATCGGCATCTCGACCCAGAAGTTGCACGCCCGCGGCCCCATGGCGCTACCGGAACTGACCTCCACCAAGTGGATCGTGTGGGGCGACGGCCAGATCCGGCCGGTATGAGCGGATCCATCCGGCGACCGCCGGATGAGGCGGAGGTTCCGGGTGTTTCCGGCCTCCGAAAACCGGGAGGTCGGTCCTCCCGCTTGCTTTGAACGGAAGGACAGCACGTGGCTTCGCAGGAGAGCGTGACCCAGGAGCCGATCTTCAGCTCGGTCGACGATGTGATCGAGCGGCTGGCGAGCACCGGCTATCTGGCCGACAAGGGCACCGCCACCTCGGTGTTCCTCGCCGACCGGCTCGGTAAACCGCTGCTGATCGAGGGACCCGCCGGGGTCGGCAAGACGGAACTGGCGCGCGCGGTGGCCCAGACCGCGAACGCGGAACTGGTGCGGTTGCAGTGCTACGAGGGTGTCGACGAGGCGCGCGCGCTCTACGAGTGGAACCACGCCAAGCAGATCCTGCGCATCCAGGCTTCCAGTGAGAACGACTGGGAGGAGACCAAAGCCGATGTGTTCACCGAGGAGTTCCTGCTCTCGCGGCCGCTGCTGACCGCGATCCGCCGTGACGATCCCACCGTGCTGCTCATCGACGAGACCGACAAGGCCGACGTCGAGATCGAGGGTCTGCTGCTGGAGGTGCTCAGCGATTTCGCGGTCACCGTCCCCGAGCTGGGCACCATCGTCGCGAGCCGCAAACCGTTCGTCGTGCTCACCTCCAACGCCACCCGCGAATTGTCCGAAGCGCTCAAGCGCCGCTGCCTGTACCTGCACCTGGATTTCCCCGACGAGGAACTGGAACGCCGCATCCTGGCGAGCCGGGTGCCCGAGTTGTCGGCGGCCGTCTCGGCACAGCTGGTGCGCATCGTGCACGTGCTGCGCGGTATGCAGCTCAAGAAACTGCCCTCGGTCGCCGAATCCATCGACTGGGGCCGGACGCTGCTCGCCCTCGGTCTGCACGATCTCGACGACACCACGGTGCGCGCGACCCTCGGTGTGGTCCTCAAGCACCGCAGCGACCACCAGCGCGCGCTGGCCGAGCTGAAGCTGGCCTGAGCGATGGTCGATCGTTCCGGCCTGGAGGCCCTGACGGCGGAGGCGCCGCCGCACGGGCTGCCCGGTCATCTCGTCGGATTCGTGGAGGCGCTGCGGACCCGGGGTATCCCGGTCGGGCCGTCGGAGACGGTGGACGCGGGCCGGGTGATGACCGTCCTGGACCTCATGGACCGCGAGGTGCTGCGTGAGGGCCTGGCCTGCGCGCTGCTGCGCCGCACCACGCACCGCGCGACGTTCGACGGCATGTTCGACCTGTGGTTCCCGGTGGCGATCGGGGAGCGCAGCGCCGATCTCGACGATATCGAGATGCCGCATACCGACGGCGGCGACATCGATATCGCGGCACTGCGCGAAATGCTCGCCGAACTGCTCGCCATGGACGACGCGGAGCAGCAGCTCGATCAGATGGCCGCCCTGCTCGTCGACCAACTCGGCCAGTACCAGTCCTCGCGCGGCTCCTCCTTCTCGTCGTACCAGGCGTTGCGGGAGGTGCAGCCGCAGACTCTGCTCGCCAAGATCCTGGCCGGTCTGGCCGCGGGCTCCGATCTCAGTGAATTCGACACCGAGGTCGCCCGTCGCGTCGCGCGCGGCCGCATCGAGGGTTTCCGCACGAAGGTCGAGGCGGAGACCCGCAGACGGGTGGCCGAACGGATCGGTCGCGAGCGGGTCGCCGGATACGGTGTCGCGCGCCAAGCCGAGGACGTGGATTTCCTGCGCGCCTCGGAACGGGAACTGATCGAACTGCGCCGCAGCAGTCAGCGGCTCGCCCGCATCCTGGCCTCCCGGCTCGCGGTGCGGCGCAGGCACTCCCGGCGCGGTGAGATCGATTTGCGCAAGACGCTGCGCAAATCGATGTCGACCGGCGGGGTGCCGATCGATCTGGTCAACCGCAAACCGCGTCCGGGACGTCCGGAACTTGTTCTGCTGTGCGATGTCTCGGGATCGGTCGCCGGATTCAGCAATTTCACCCTGCTGCTGGTGAGCGCGCTGCGTGAACAGTTCTCGCGGGTGCGCATCTTCGCCTTCGTCGACAACACCGACGAGGTGACCCGGTTCTTCGATCCGCACACCCAGCTGGACAAGGCGATGGCGAGGATCTTCACCGAATCGGAGGTCGTCGGATACGACGGGCATTCCGATTACGGCAGCGCGCTGCGCAGTTTCGCCGCCGAATTCCCGGAGGCGGTCACCAGCCGGTCCGCGCTGCTGATCCTCGGCGACGCCAGGACCAACTACCGCGATCCGGAACTGCTCGTCCTGCAGGACATGGTCGACGTCGCCAAACACGCGCACTGGCTCAATCCGGAACCGGTGAACCAGTGGGGTTCGGGCGATTCGGCCGCCGACAAGTACCGGCAGGTCATCGAGATGCACGAATGCCGTTCGGCGAGACAGTTGACAGAGGTGGTGTCCCGGCTGCTGCCGGTATAGAGGAGGCGGGTGTGAACGAGAAACAACTGCTGACGTACTGCCTGGGCAAACCCGGCGCCCGGAAGGACGAGCCGTGGGAAGGCGATGTCGTCGCGAAGGTCGGCGACAAGATCTTCGCCTTTCTCGGCACCGACTCGGTCGGCCTCAAATGCGGCGCGTCGCGCGCCGAGGCCGACGAACTGGTCTTCGTGTACCCCGACGACGTCACAGCCTCGGCCTATATCGGCCGGTACGGCTGGAACCGGATCGCCCTGGACGGCAAGGTTCCCGACGAGGAGATCCGCGAACTCGTCGACCAGTCCTACGAGGCGATCGTGCGCAAACTCCCCAAATCCCGACGTCCGTGAATCGTTGCGTTCGCGCGGTGAGCGGCGATAACAGTACGAGGTCCGCGCCGTTTCCCCTGCTCGGCTGCCCGACCGTCACGCACCGAGGTCGTCCGACGCTCGGTCTGTAAGCATTCGTTAAGGAAACCGTTGGGTGATCTCACCACGATCCACCCATGGCGCAGACAACGGCTGCCGGGGGCGATGCTGCCGGAGACCACACGCACGGTGAATCCGCTGCCGAGGAGAGCGCTGCCGATGGGGAAGGCCCGGGTGACGCCGTCGGCGCGCGGGGCGCCGGGACGGCCGAGGAATCGTGTGACGCGCTGGCGCTCGCCGATCTCGCCGCCACGCATCTGCTCGACGATCCCGGCCCGGCGGAGCGACATCTGCGCCGCGCGTTGCTGATCGGCGACGGGACGCTTCCGGCCGAGCACCTGGCCAGGCTGGGATCGCAGTTGGTGATGGTGGTCGCGGGACAGTCGGGGCGGGAGCGGGAACTCGCCGATGTGGCCCTGCGCGCGGCGGCTCGATGGGAGGGGATATCGGCCGCCGACGCGTCGCATCTGAGTTTCGTCGCCGCGCGCGCCTACCACCGCGCGGGCCGACACGCCGCGGCCGCCGCGCAGTTCGAGCGGTCGCTCGCGGCGGGTTCGCCTCCCTATCCGGATATCGAAATGGCCTTGCTGCGAGGGCAATACGGTAAATCGCTGAAATTGCTCGGCAGGTACCGTGCGGCGGCGGGACAGTTCATCGAAGCCGCGCGTCTGGTCCGCGACGTCCCGGGCCGTTCGGAATTGCGTGCCGAACTGGCCTGGTCGGCGGCGTCGGCCCTCGACACCTGCGGCGAGGACGACCGGGCGTATACGGCGTACCTGCACGCCGCCGAACTCTGGGGCGAACTCGATCGCGTCGGCCCCCGCATCCGCTGTCTGCGCGCGGCCGCGTGGTTGCAGCATTGCGCGGCGACCGCGGGTACCGCGAGTGTGAGTGCGACCGACGCGAGTGCGGCGGGTTCGAGCGCGGCGGGTTCGAGTGAGGCGGGACTGCGCGCCATGTACGGGATTCTCGCCGAACTCGAGGAACTCGATCCGACCCCGGAAGTGGCCGTCGAACTCACCAACACCCGTCGCCAACTCGCGGATATGGAAGCGGGCCGCGACTGACCGCGACCGCCCGAACAGCGCCGTTGGTATTTCATAAGAGAGTCGTTGGCGGTGCACCGCATTCTCGACCTGTCGCCGAGACCGACTCGGCGCGTCGAGAAATCCGGAGTTCGGACATGAAGAAGTTGGCTGCCGCGCTCGCTGTCGCGGCCATGATGACCGCGACGATGACCGCGTGCGCGGCCGGACTGGAATCCGGCGCGGCCGCCGCACCACCGGCCGGGGTGCCGACGGCGACCGCGCCGGGCGGCTACTCCGCCACCACACTGCGCCTCACCGGACCCGGATACGAACTCGACGTGCCCCAGGTCTCCGGCGGGACCGAGATCGCGAGGAACGCGTTCAACGCGGCGATGCGCGGGCGTGCGCAGCAGTGGATCGATCAGGTCGAGCAGACCTTCACCTTGAAACCGGGTGCGGGCCAGGTCACCTACCTCGGCAGCCGGGCCATCAGCTCGCTGTTCGTGATCAGCACCTACAGCGAGGGCGCGGCTCACCCGAACAACGCCTACGAGAGCTACGTCGTCGACGCACGCACCGGAAACGAGATCACCCTGCGCGATCTGTTCACCGACCTGAACTGCGGCCTCAACCTGCTTGCCGACCAGGCCGCGATCGAGGTGCCGAAGTCCCGGGCAGGCGATTCCTACTCCAAGAGCGGTATCGAGGCCGTCGAGTACAACTACCGGCTCTGGTTGGCTACCCCCGGCGGTATGGAGATCCATTTCGGCGAGATCGCCAGCCACGCCGCAGGCGATATCGTCATCACCGTCCCCTGGTCGAAACTCGATTCCGCCCTGAAACCCGGCATCCGCGACATCGTCAGCGGCTGAGCAGGCAGGGGCCGGTGCCCCGGCCGCCGACCGGGGCAGCGATTAAGCTCGACACTCATGCAAGAGACAGGGCGGTCCGGCCGCAAGCTGGGCGTCATGGGCGGCACCTTCGACCCGATCCACCACGGTCACCTGGTCGCCGCCAGCGAGGTCGCCAATCGGTTCGACCTGGACGAGGTGATCTTCGTCCCCACCGGTCAACCCTGGCAGAAGGCGGACAAACAGGTCAGCCCGGCCGAGGATCGCTACCTGATGACGGTCATAGCGACCGCCTCCAACCCGCGATTCTCGGTCAGCCGGGCCGACGTCGACCGGGGCAAGGTCACCTACACCGTCGACACCCTGCGGGAGATGCGCACCCAGCATCCCGACGCCGAGCTGTACTTCATCACCGGAGCGGACGCACTGGCCAACATCCTCACGTGGCAGGATTGGGCCGAACTGTTCGAACTGGCCAAGTTCGTCGGGGTGAGCCGACCGGGGTATGAGCTGAACACCGATCATCTGCGGGAACATCTACGCGATCTTCCCGGCGACGCGGTGACGATGATCGAGATCCCGGCGTTGGCGATCTCGTCGAGCGAATGCCGACGCCGCGCCGCCGAGAACCGGCCGGTGTGGTACCTCGTCCCCGATGGCGTGGTGCAGTACATATCGAAGCGGCACCTCTATGTGCCCGCAGAGCGGAAGGTAGCTGAATGACAGCATCTGTCGAGTCGGTCGAGATCGCGCAGGTCGCCGCGCGGGCGGCGGACGAGAAGCTGGCTTCCGATGTCGTTGTGCTCGACGTCTCCGAGCAACTGGTCATCACCGATTGCTTCGTGATCGCGTCCGCGCCGAACGAACGCCAGGTCAACGCCATCGTCGACAATGTCGAGGAACGGTTGCGCGAGGCCGGGCACAAGCCGGTGCGCCGCGAGGGCACCCGCGAGGGTCGCTGGGCGCTGCTCGACTACATCGACGTCGTCGTGCACATCCAACACAACGACGAACGCAACTTCTATGCGCTCGAGCGACTCTGGAAGGACTGCCCCGTGGTCCCGGTGGACGGCCTCGGCGATCCGCATGTCAACGGCGATGCGGCGGCGAATATCGACGTAGCCGCCGATGTCGATGCGGCGACGGAGGACAGCGCGGAGTGAGTGTGCGAGCCGACAGATCCATCAGCTCGTTCACCACGGAGGAACAGCAGTGAGTAAGAACGCAGGCGTGCGCACGCTGATCCTGCTGCGCCACGGGCAGACCGAGTGGAACGCGGTCGACCGGATGCAGGGGCAGATCGACACCGATCTCACCGAACTCGGCCGACGGCAGGCGAAAGAGGCAGCGCGCGAGCTGGTTTCGCGCAATGCCATCGCCCTGATCGCCTCGGATCTGAAGCGGGCGCACGACACCGCGCTCGCCCTGTCCGAGCACGCCGAGATACCGGTCGTGCTCGACCCGAGGCTGCGGGAGACTTCGCTCGGCGACTGGGAGGGCCTGACCCACCTCGAGGTCGATTCCGACTATCCCGGCGCACGCGTGGCATGGCGGCTCGACGCGCACTACCGCCCGCCGAACGGGGAGAGCAAACTCGAAGTCGGCGCGCGCGCGTTGCCGCTGGTGCGGGAATTGTTCGCCGAGCGGCAGGATTGGCCGGGCCGGACTATCATCCTGGTTGCGCACGGTGGGCTGATCGCCGCCTTGACGGCTGCGCTGCTCGACCTGCCGCCGCAGAATTGGCCCGCCCTCGGAGGGCTCGCCAACACCAGCTGGGTGCAATTGAGCAGCCACGGTCCAGGTATCGACCAGCCCGGGTGGCGTCTCGATGTGTGGAACGCAGCGGCGAAGGTAGCTCCCGATGTCCTCTGAAGAGCCGATCCGGTCGGTGCCCGACGAACTGTTCCGGCAGGCCACGGCCAAGCCCGAACGACAACTTCCCGACGCCCTGTTCGGCCCCGCGCCGACGCCACGGGCCGAGGAACCGAAGCGGTCGGCGTCCTCGTCACGCTCCGAGGAGCCGATCCGGTCGGTCCCCGACGAACTGTTCAAACAGGTGACCGCCAAGGCGCAGCGGCAGTTGCCGGACGCGCTGTTCGGTGGTCCGGTCGCGCCGAAGCCGGTCGCGGCCGAGGACGCCGGACAGGGTTCGGATTCCGCTGCGGAAGCGGCCGACGAGTCGTCGCGGGGATCCGAGGCGGCGTCCGGTACGACGGTCGACAGCCCAGACGACGAGTCCGTGACGTCGCTCGAAGACGCCTCGGCGGACGCGGAACTCGCAGCGCCCGAGCAGGACTCGGCCACGACTTCGGCTGCTGACAATCCCGGGTCGGAGGGGGATCCGGCACCGGTGGAGACCTCCGCCGTCGATGGACCGGAACCAGGACGGTCGACCGCGCCGTCCGGGTCGTCGTCCCCCGAGTCGGACGCGTCGGAGGGCGTGACCGATGCGGCCGCGCCGTCGGCACCGGCCGAAGCGAACTCCACGCCCGCGCTTGCGGAAGACAGCGCGACGGCATCGGCCGACGATGCCCCGGCCACGGTCGATTCGGGCGCGCCGGGGCAATCCGTCCCGGTGTCCGCCGGAGTCGCCGCGGACACGGCCGAACCGTCCGTCGATACCGTAGCCCCGGTGGGGGTCTCCGCTCCGTCGCCGGGCCCTGCCGAATTCGCGACCTCCCCGCGGTCCGCTGTCCCGGCCGAGGACGAGCAGAGCGCGGCCGTCGATGAGGCGACTCCACGGCCGGTACTGCTGGTCGTCGCGGATTCGCTGGCCTATTTCGGCCCCAAAGGCGGACTGCCCGCCGATCATCCGAAGATCTGGCCGAATCTGGTGGCGGCCGAGCTGGATTGGGATGTCGAACTGGTCGGACGGATCGGCTGGACCTGCCGAGACGCGTACTGGGCACTGATCGGTGATCCGAGGATCTGGGCCAGCGTGCCGAAAGCCGGCGCGGTGGTCTTCGCGGTCGGCGGCATGGACACGCTGCCCTCCCCGCTACCGACCGCGTTGCGCGAACTGATCCGCTATGTGCGGCCCACGTGGCTGCGCCGGGTCGTGCGCGGCACCTACAACTGGCTGCAACCGAAACTGGCCAAACTCGGCAGGCCGGTGGCACTGCCGCCCCGGATCAGCGTCGACTACCTGGATCAATCACGCGAGGCGCTGGCCCAACTGCGACCGGAACTCCCGTTCGTGGCGGTGCTGCCCTCGGTACACAATTGCGACGCCTACGGGCGGGTGCATCGCGGTCGCCCGCGCGCGGTGAAGGCATTGCAGGCGTGGTCGGAGCGCACCTCGGTGCCGTTGGTCGACCTCGGAGAAGCGGTGCGCGACAACATCTTCTCCGGTGACGCGAACCCGGACGGCATCCACTGGGGCTGGGCAGGGCACAGCGCGGTGGCCAACGCGATGGTGAAGACCTTGCAGGAGGTTCGGTAGTCCGTGGCCGTCGTGGTCGTCACCGATTCGTCCGCCAGCCTCCCTACCGAACTCACCGACGAGCTGGCCATCGCCGTCGTCCCGCTGCACGTCCTGGTCGGTGACCGGACCGTGCGTGAAGGTATCGATCCGATCGATATCGACTACGCCGCCGACTCCGTCACCACCTCCGCCGCGTCGCCGGGGGAGTTGCGCGAGGTCTACGAGCGGGCGCTGGAACGCAGTGGCGGCGACGGCGTCGTCGCCGTGCACATCTCCCGTCAGCTCTCGGGGACGTGGGAGGCGGGCAGGCAGGCCGTCCGCGACATGGACGCCTCGGACAAGGTACTTCTGGTCGACTCCCTGGGAGCCGGGCTGGCCACCGGATTGCCGACGCTGGCCGCCGCCCGCCGCGCCCGCGCGGGTTCGGACCTCGACACCGTCTTCGAGGCCGCGGTCGCCGCGGCGACGAGGGCGCGCACCTTCGTGCTGGTCAACCGCACCGAGCAGTTGCGCCGCGGTGGTCGTCTCAGTACCGCGGCGTCCTTCTTCGGTAGTGAGCTGGTGACCAAGCCGCTGCTCCAGATCGTGGAGGGACGGCTGGAACTGCGGGAGAAGGTACGCACCAGATCCAAGGCGTATACCCGACTCGTCGCAGCCGCGGTGGACGCGGCCGGAGCCGAGGGCGCGGCCGTGGCGGTGCAGCACCTCGGCGCACCCGAGGCGGCCGAGACCATTTCCGGGCAGCTGCGCGACCTGTCACCGGGGATCGGTGAACTCATCGTGGCCGAATTCGGCCCGGCCCTGGCGGTGCATCTCGGCGTGGGGGCGATCGGCGTGGTCGTCGTGCCGGGCGGATGCGCGTAGTGCGGGCCCGAAATCTCGCTGAGCGCAACCGGTGTCCGGGTCGGCGGCACGGTTTAACGTCGCGCGTATGACGAGTTCCGCGACGCCGCCGATCCGTCCCGCGCTGACCCTGTCCACGGTCGAGTGGGACCACCCGGACGCCGTGACGTTGCGCGAGGAGATGGCCGCCGAGGTCGGCCCGCGCTACGCCGCGTTGGCGCGCGCCCTGCCGACGAAGCCGAATGTCGTCGATCCGGCGACGGTGCACCGGACGTTCGTCGTCTACTCGGACGGTCCGGCCGGGCACGCTGCGGTGCGCTGGAACGCGGGCGAGCTCGAACTCAAACGGATGTTCGTCCGCCCCGAACACCGGGGATCGGGGGCGGCGTCGCTGCTGCTCGCCGCGGCCGAGGACGCCGCGCGCGAACTCGAATTGCCGCGGCTGATCCTGCAGACCGGCCACCTCCAGCCCGAGGCCGTGCGCTTCTACGAGCGCAGCGGATATCAGCGCATCCCCATCTTCCCGCCGTACGAGGTGCTGCCGCGGTCGAATTGCTTCGCCAAGCGGTTGCGCTGAGGGTTCGTTCCGGGTGTGGCGCGCGAGCCCGCGTGACCGGCCCCCTCTAATCTTTGCGGGTGACCGGATACGACCACGACTTCGAGCATCTCGACACCTCGACGCTCCCACCGCGCCAACAGCACATACTCGCGATGATCCGCGACTGGGTGCGACGGCACGGATACGCGCCGAACACGCGCGAGATCGGCGACGCGGTCGGGCTGCGTTCCGCGTCGTCGGTGTCGAAACATTTGAAAAGCCTGGAAGAGCGTGGTTTTCTCCGTCGCAGCGCGACCGTGTCGCGGCCGATCGATGTCCGTATGTTCCTGCGGGAGCCGCGCGTGGAAGCCGACGAGTCGACGGTGGCCGTGCCCGTACTCGGCGATATCGCGGCGGGCACGCCGATCCTGGCGGAGCAACATCCGGACGACAGCCTCACGCTGCCCCGCGAACTCGTCGGCCGCGGTACGGTTTTCGGGTTGCGCGTGCGCGGTGATTCCATGGTCGACGCCGCGATCTGCGACGGTGACATCGTGGTCGTGCGTAGACAGCACGAAGCGCATTCCGGCGAGATCGTCGCCGCCATGATCGATGACGAGGCCACCGTCAAGGTCTATCGGCGGCGCAACGGCCACGTCTACCTCGAACCGCGCAACCCCGCCTACGAGGTCATCGACGGTGACCGCGCCGCCGTCCTGGGCAAGGTCGTCTCGGTGATGCGGCGCGTCTGACCCGGTTCTCCACAGCCCGAAAGTTGTCCACAGACTTTCCTGAAGCCCAGGTCGGCGACCACGATTCGGTGTCCCGCACACCTACGGTCGCCCTATGCCACGACATGACGAGCGCGAGCGCATCCGCCGCCGACTGGGCGCACTCACGGCCCGCGTCGGAGCGGGCCGAACCACCGCTGTCGGACTACCGACCCCCGCGCTCGGGGGCGGTGGTTCCGCACGCACCCGGGATCCCCGGAGTGGTCCGGCCGTAGGCGAATTCACGCGGTCGGCCGAATTCCCCGATCGGAGTTCTCCGGAGGAGGCTTTTCCTCCGCACGCGTCCGACCCCGGCCGGTCCGAATCGAGTTCGGGCAACTGGGATCTCGACCGGTTGCCCGCCTCGTCCAGCGCGGATGCCCCGGCCGCTGGTGGGGTTCCGGGACGGGGTGAAGGTGAGCCGGAAGCCGATTTCGCGGTCGAGGGCTGCCGACGGTCCAGGAGGGGGGCGAGCGGCGCGTTCGGCGATTCCGCACTGGAGGAAACACACTCGAGTGCATGGGTTTCCGCTACGGAGCAGGGACTGCTCGCCCCGGTCGGTGACCACCTCACAGCGACGGATGCAGGACAGGAACCGGTGCGCGCACCCCATTGGCTGGACGAACCCGAGCGGGGAAAGGGACGGTGGGAACGGATGGTGCCGGATCGTTTTCGAGGCGCGCGGATGGATCCGGGGCGGCGCGGTGTGGTGACACTGGCGTTGGTCGGCTTGTTCGCCGTGGTGATCGCGACGGTCGTGGTGATCAGGGACCGTCCGGTCGCACAGGCGGTGCCACCGGTTCCGGCGCTGCGCGCGACCACGACCGCCGTCGCGGCAGGTGGTACGCCGCCGCCGAGCCCTACCGTGCCCGCGAGTGCTACGGGGTCGGATGCCGTCGTCGCACCCGGCTCCGATCCGGCCGCGGGCGAGTTGGTCGTCAGCGTGGTGGGGCTCGTCCAGACCACCGGCCTGATCCGCCTGCCCGCGGGCTCACGGGTAGCGGACGCGATCGCCGCGGCGGGCGGCGCGCGTCCGGGCGCCGACCTGACCACACTGAACCTGGCCCAGCGCCTCGGCGACGGCGACCAAGTGCTGGTCGGGCAGATGTCGACCGATCCCGGGCAACCGCAACTGGGCAGCACGACCATCAACGCGGGCGGACGGCCGGCGACCGCCCAGAAGCCCCCATCGGGCACGACAGGCACCACCGGCCGGGTGAACCTCAACACCGCCACCGAAACCGACCTCGACGCCCTCCCCGGCGTAGGCCCGGTCACCGCCCGCGCCATCATCGCTTGGCGCGCCGCCAACGGCCGGTTCAGCGATATCGAACAACTCGGCGACATCGACGGCATCGGCCCCACCCGCCTCGCACGCCTGCGTGACCTGGTCACGATATGAGTTCGACCGACCCGATCCCCGTCCCCGGCGAGGAAGGAGACCACCCCACCAGAAGCCGCGGCGCGAGAACGGCGAAAGCCCGATGGCACCGCACGCGTACCGGGATCGCCGCCCGACTCCGCACCCGCGGCCTCGGATCGCCTGCCGCGAACACCGACAAAGAAGACCCTGACCCGACCGACCCACTGGACGCCAGGTTGCTCCCCGCCGCGGTGTGCTGCTGGGCAGCGACCATCGCGGCCCTGACCGGCGGCTGGGTTCTGGCCGTGACCGCCGCGATCGGACTTCTCATCGCGCTGGTCACGGTCCGTGAGTTGGCTCCGGGCGCGGGGCGCCGCGGGCCGACCGAACCACCGGCGAGGAGGTACCCGGCTGAATCGGCACGGTATATCGATGCCGGTGACATCGGCACGCAGACGGCAGTGCACCACTCCTGTACGGAGGATCGGCCCGGCACCGCCGGGGTAGGTGACGGTGTCTCGGCGGGTCGGCGCGATCGGGGCGATCTGTCCACGCGGCGAGCAGGCGAGGCGTTGCGGGCGCGGGCTCGGGAACTGTGGACGGATGTGGGGCGGCGGCGCTCGATCGCGGTGGTGCTGTTGGCGGCGATACTTCTCGGGGCCGGGTTCGCGATGGCGGCGGCATGGCGTGAGCACCGGGTGCAGGTGCATCCGTTACGGGCGGCGGTGGGCAGTTCGGTGCTGGTGGTGGTGACGCCGACCGATGATCCGAAGGCGGTGCGCGGCAACTCGTTCGGTGGTGAACGGCGCTGGGTGGTGCGGGCGGGCCTGGAGGAGTTCCGGCGAGGGGACGCGGCGTATCGGGCGGGTGGTTCGGTGGTGATCCTGGGCGGGGGAGACGATTGGCAGCGGGTGCTGCCCGGGCAGCGGATCGAATTCCGCGCGCGTGTGGAGGAGCCGCGCCATCGTGACCTGACGGTGGTGACGCTGCACGCGGCGGGCGCGCCGCGCACGGTCGGTGCCCTGCCGTGGTGGCAGCGGGTGGCGGTTCACGCGCGTGCGGATCTGGTCGACGCGGCCGGAGAGGCATTGCCCGCAGACGCGGCGGGACTACTGCCCGCGCTTGTCGTCGGCGATACGTCGGCACTGCACGAATCGGTGCGCGAGGATTTCCGGCTCGCGGGTATGCAGCATCTGACGGTGGTGAGCGGTGCGAACTTCACGATCGTGCTCACCGTGGTCCTCTTCGTGGTCGGACTGTCGACCGCCGGTCCACGCACGACGGCGGCGTTCGCGGTGCTGACACTGCTGATGTTCGTCGTGATCGCTCGCCCCGATCCGAGCGTGTTGCGCGCCGGGGCGATGGGTGCGATCACCGTGCTGGCCTTGGTCACCGGGCGCGGGAAACAAGCGCTGCCCGCCCTGTGCGCGGCGGTCATCGGGTTGCTGGCCCTGTGGCCGGAACTCGCGGTGAGCGCCGGGTTCGCACTGTCGGTGCTCGCGACGGCGGCGCTGATCCTGTTGGCCCCGGGGTGGGCGGATTGGCTGTGCGCTCGTGGCTGGTGGCGGCTGCCCGCCGAGATCGTCGCGGTCTCGGCGGGCGCGTTCGTGGTCACCCTGCCGATCACCGTCGCGCTGTCCGGACAGATCGCTCTCGTCGCGGTCGCCGCGAATATCCTCGTGGCACCGGCTGTCGCGCCGGTCACGGTGATCGGCGCGCTCGGTGCCGTGACGGCATCGGTCTGGCCGCAGGCGGCCGAGATCGTCCTGCGCACAGCCGTGCCCGCGCTGTGGTGGATGCTCGCGGTCGCCGAACACGCGGCCGCGTTTCCCGGAGCCACGGTCGAAGTGCCTGGGGGTTCCGTCGGTGGTTTCGTCACCGCCGCGATCGTCATCGCCGCGGTGTGCGCATTGCGTTCGGCGAGAATACGAAAACTCATCGGCGCCGCCGTCCTCGGCGGTGCGGTGGTTCTCGTCCCGATCCGCACCTGGCATCCGGGCTGGCCGCCGCGCGACTGGATACTGGCCGCGTGTGATGTGGGACAGGGTGACGCCCTCGCGCTGTCTCTCGGTGACCACGCCGCGATAGTGATCGACGTCGGCCCCGATCCGCGCGCGGTGGACGCGTGCCTGAACCGCCTACGAATCGAGCACATCGCATTACTCGTCCTCACCCACCCGCACGCGGACCACATCGCGGGCCTCAACGGAGCCCTGCACGGCCGCTCGGTCGCGGCCATCGCGGTGGCACCGCGCGAATTGGACGGGCAGGCAGTGGATTCCGCCGCACGGTCGGCCGCATCGCAGGGCGACGGCGCGGCAGCGGGCTCCGATACGCGCGGTGTCGTGGCGAACGCGGCCGACGTGCGTGCGATCGCGACACGCGAGTCGATCACGGTCCTCGAACTGTCGGCGGGCCACCTGCTCGAATTCGGTGACCTCCGCCTGGATGTGCTGGCCCCCGCCGCCTCGGCGCGCCCGCGGGCACGCGGTGCTGACGACGCCAACAATCGGTCTCTCGTCATCGCCGCGACCACGCCGGTCGGCCGAATTCTGCTGACCGGCGATATCGAGGACACGGCGCAGCAACGGCTGCTCGGGCGGGACGCCGACGCGTTGCGGGCCGATATCCTCAAGGTCCCGCACCACGGATCGCGCACCACCACGGCGGCATTTCTCGCGGCGGTCCGCCCGCGCCTGGCGGTCGTCTCGGCGGGAACCGGAAACACCTTCGGCCATCCGCATCCGGAGATCCTCGCCGAACTCGGAAACCTCGGCGCCACCGTGTCCCGAACCGACCGTGACGGCGACATCCTTGTCGTCGGATCGGCGACGGGCCCGCACGTCGTGACCTCCCGCCGATCGGGCAGGCCGGGTGTTCGTCGCGCTGTCGGCTCGCCGAACAATCGACCGAAAGCGCCGCGGCGGCCCTGCGGCCGAGTAGTCGATTCCGGAGTCAGCGAGCGCGGCCGTGCCCGATTCCCTCGCCACAAAGCCTGCGATGCGGTGATCTTCCGCCGACCGGGTTGCCCGTGCCGCCGGTCGGCTATGTGTCGGCAATCGGTAGCCCGTGGTCACCCGCCGAGTTCGAGCCGGGAGGGACACGGAACGAGTCGGGTCGGGGAAGTGTCGGCACGAGACCGTAGGATCGCTGCCGTGAGCGAACGTCCCTCGGCGGTCCAACTGGTGCTCGGTGATGAAGAACTGTTGATCGAACGCGCGATCGCGGGAATTGTCGCGCAGGTCCGGGCAGTGGCGCCGGACGGTGACGCGGTGCCGGTCGACCGGCTACGCGCCGGTGACGCGAATTCCGCGGAGCTGGCCGAACTGCTGAGCCCGTCGCTGTTCGCCGAGGACCGCGTGATCGTGCTGGAATCGGCGGCCGAGGCGGGGAAGGACGCGGTCGCGGTCATCACCGCGGCGGCATCGGACCCGCCGGACGGTGTGGTGCTGGTCGTCGTGCATTCCGGGGGCGGGCGGGCCAAGGCGATGGTGCCCGCGTTGCAGAAGGCCGGTGCGGTGACCCACGATTGCGCGAAACTCACCAAAGCCGCCGAACGCACCGAGTTCGTGCGCGCGGAATTCCGTGCGGCGGGCGTGCGGGTGTCCGGCGAAGTGGTGCAGGTGATCCTGGAATCGGTCGGTTCGGAGCTGCGTGAGCTGTCGGCCGCCTGTTCCCAGCTGGCCTCGGATACCGGGGGCAAGGTCGACATCGCGGCCGTGCGACGGTACTACTCGGGCAAAGCCGAGGTCTCCGGATTCGATGTCGCCGAACTCGCGGTCGCGGGGGAGCGGTCCGCCGCGATGGAAGCCCTGCGGTGGGCCAACGACCGCGGTGTCGCGCATGTGCTGCTCGCGGACGCCCTCGCCGATTCGGTGCACACCATCGCGAGGGTCGGATCGGCCGGTCGCGGCGACCCGTTCGCTCTCGCACAGCAACTCGGCATGCCCCCGTGGAAGGTGAAGAAGGCCCAAGCCCAGGCCCGCGGCTGGACACCGGCCACCATCGGCGCCGCCCTCCAGGTGGTCGCGACACTGAACGCCGACGTCAAAGGCGGTGCCGCCGACGCGAGCTATGCCGTGGAGTCGGCCCTGGCAAGAATTCTCGAACTGCGCGGAGCGAGCTGACTCGGAAGTCGTTCCGAGATCGAGGTGAATCGCTGGAGCGCGACAACATCCCCGAACGACCCGCCCTCGGGTAATCGTCGGCGCTATTCGGCAAATGTTCGGCAACATGTGTTGTGCCAGACTGGAAAACGACCATGGATGAGCCGACCACTCCGATTCCGCGAATCGATACCTCCGACCGTGCCGCGCGGCACGGTCGAGTGCGTCGTGCGCGTGAACCGAGGCCGTCGCGGCGATGGTCCGCGCGGCGGATCGCCACGACGGCGGTCAAATTCGTGGCGGGGACGTTGTCGGCGGTCGTGTTGGCGGGGACGGCGGTGGGATGGGCGACCGAGAGCAGTTTCGACGACGGGTTCCTGAGGTCGGACGCGCTCGGCGAGGACACGCCACGCTCGCTCGACGGCGATATGAATATCCTGCTCATCGGGCTCGACAGCAGGAAGGACCAGAACGGCAGGGATCTGCCGAAGGACATCCTCGATCAACTTCACGCGGGCGACGGCGACCAGGGCGGCTACAACGCCAATACCCTGATCCTGGTGCATATTCCGGCGGACATGTCGAAGATCACCGCGGTATCCATCCCGCGTGACGACTATGTCGCCGTGACCGGAATTCCCGGCTATACGCACGCCAAGATCAAGGAGACCTACGGGCTGAAGAAGGCCGTGGTGCAGGAACAGTTGTCCGCGGCGGGCGAAACCGACCGGGTGAAACTCGAACGGGCCGGGCGGGAGGCGGGCCGCGCCTCGGTCATCCAGGCGGTCCGCAATCTGACCGGTGTGCCGATCGATCGGTTCGCCGAGGTAACCCTGTCCGGGTTCTACGACCTGGCGAAGGCACTGGACGGTGTCGAGGTCTGCCTGAACCGGCCGGTGCGCGACGTCGCGTATTCCGGCGCGGACTTTCCCGCGGGTCGCCAGCGCCTCGATCCCGCGCAGTCGTTGGCCTTCGTCCGGCAGCGGCACGGCCTGGAGAACGGCGATCTGGATCGCACCCACCGGCAGCAGGCCTTCCTCACCTCGGTCGCCCTCGAACTGCGCAAATCCGGCACCTTCACCGACGTAAGCAAATTGTCCTCGCTGATGGACGTCGCGCATCGCAATGTGGTGCTCTCCGACGGCTGGAATGTCAGCGATTTCCTCCGGACGGTGGGTTCGGCCCAGAGCCCCGCCGTCGAATTCCGCACCCTGCCGGTGCTGCGGTACGACGTGGTCGACGGCCAGGATGTGAACATCATCGACCCGGCCGCCATCCGCCGCGAGGTGCGTGCCGCTTTCGGCGAGCAGGAGCCGTCGACCCCGCTGGTCCGACCTACCCGCGCCGTCGACGTCGTCAACGCGGGCGGTGGGAAAGGGATGGCGGCCACGGTGTCCGCCGCGCTGGAAACGCGCGGCTATCCACCGGGCACGGTCGGCAACGCGGGTGTGGCGGCAGGTTCGGCGACCACCGTGTACTACTCCGGCGCCGCGGCCGAGGCGGAAGCGCGGCAGCTCGCCGACACCCTCGGCGGGCTCCCGATCGCCGAGTCGTCGGCCGTGTCGACGGATCGACTCGAAGTCGTCATCGGCGCGGATTTCACCCTGCCCGCCGAGCTGACCACCACATCGGTCGCCACAACGCCCACACCGAGCACCGAATCCGCCCTTCCGACACCGAATGCCGGTAAACCCGTCGCGACGATCAGCGGCGACAGCGTGCCCTGTGTGAACTGAGTACTCGGCGGCGTGCGCCGTCGATCTTCACGGCCTCGACAATGCGTCGGTGAATCGGCCGATGTCGTCGATGAACGTGCCGCCGTGATCAACGGAGATGTCGGAGATCTCGCGCGCCTCGTACCGTTCGGCCGGGACCTGGTTGCTGTACTGCCGGCACCTGGTTGCTGTACTGCCGGCACCTGATCATCGGTGGAGCTGTTGCACTGATCCTGGTGCTTCGCCCGAGAGTGCGTCGGCCTCGGTGCCGGTGGTCCGCCAACCCGTCGGCCGGTCGAAGTCGTCGGCGTCCGGGGCGACCATGGCCTGGTCCAGCGCCTCGGCGCGCTCCTTCGAGGTCCGTTCGACGTCGGCGAGTTCTTCGGTCAGTGCGGTGCCGTCGGTGCGTACATTCGTCGTGCCGCACATCGCGGCGTCCACCCGATTGCGGGGCCCTCTCGGTCTCGATGCCGGTACAGGACCCCGATCAGCGGATCATCGTCTACCGCGCGGCCGATCCGGATTCCCGGGTGGCGCTGGGTCGGATCGGAACCGACCCGGCACCGTAGGCGTGGTTCATTCGGCGGCGGTGAGCACTAACTCCTCGTCGTCTTCCGCGTCCTCGTAGCGGCCTTCCCACTCCTCGTACGCGGGTACATCCTCGTCCCGGGTGACGATCCACTCCAGCGAGTAGCCGCCGTCCTCGTCCGGGACCAAGACATTCTCGATTTTCAGCCCGAACCCCAACACCTCGGCCGCCCGGATGACATCCGGCAGATCCTCGGCTCTGACCACAGTCTGATTCGCGTACACGGTTACCATGCGCGGAATCGTAGCGGTCCGCACCGACATCCTGGCTACTACCGGGTGAACTCGTCCGGGGTCGGGCCCATATGTCCCGGTAGATGGGTGCGAGGCACGACAAAAACCGCCGTGGTCATCGAGGCCACGGCGGCTGCGCCACTGCGATCGGTATCGAGCGATACCGGGGTGATCAGATCTTGTTGAGGGCCAGCGCGAGGGCCGACTTCTTGTTGGCGGCCTGGTTGGCGTGGATGACGCCCTTGGAGGCGGCCTTGTCCAGCTTGCGGCTGGCGAACTGCAGGCGCGCGGCGGCAGCTTCCTTGTCGCCGGAATCGGCGGCTTCGCGGAAGCTACGGATCGCGGTGCGCAGCGCGGACTTGACCGACTGGTTACGCTTGCGCGCTTCCTCGTTGGTACGGATCCGCTTCATCTGGGACTTGATGTTGGCCACGCCTGTTTCCTCGTGTTCCTGTCGCTGAGTGGTGTGCTGGGCAGAATGGTTCCGACTAAGCTTTCGCGTGCGACACACCCGGAGTAATCGAGTAACGCAACGCCGAAGATCGAGGGTACCAGCACGGGGACCGGCAGAAGAAATCGGCGGCCCGCCGACCAGGTCGCGGCGGTATCGGCGAGATGCCCGCGGCTACTGACCAATGGGTCTGTTAACCGGACTTTCAGTGTGCGCCGCACAGGTGATGCAAGAAATTTACCTGTGTCACACACAGCATTGCAGCTGGGTGTTGCACGATTTTTGCATGACTCCCGCCTCCCCAACACGTTCGGTCCGATCCGCCCCACCGAACCCGAACGGGTCCAACGGGAGTGTGAACGGCAACGATAGATCCCAGACATCAGGCCTGTTCGAAGGCTATAAACCGGGGCGTTTCGCAGGTGCTTTCGATGAGATGTTCGATGGTTCCGGACGCGTGCGCCAGCCCTACCGTGGCATCTTCCAAGCTCTCGCGCCGCTCGACGTCGGCGATCTGGAGCGCCGTTCGGACGCGTTGGACCGTGCGTTCATCGATCAGGGCATCACTTTCTCGTTATCCGGCCAGGAACGTCCGTTCCCGCTCGATCTGGTGCCCAGGGTGATCGCCGCGGCCGAATGGAACAAGCTAGAGCGCGGCATCAAACAGCGCGTCGTGGCCCTGGAACTGTTCCTCGCCGACGTCTACGGCGAGCAGAACATCCTGCGTGACGGCGTGATCCCCAAACGTCTCGTCACCTCGTGCCAGCACTTCCACCGGGAGGCCGCCGGGCTGGTGCCGCCCAACGGGGTGCGCATCCACGTGGCCGGTATCGACCTGATCCGCGACGAACGCGGTGACTTCCGTGTCCTCGAGGACAATCTGCGCTCGCCGTCGGGTGTCTCCTACGTCATGGAGAACCGTCGCACCATGGCACGGGTGTTCCCCGACCTGTTCTTCTCGCACCGGGTGCGCGCGGTCGGCGACTACCCCGCCTACCTGCTGCGGGCGCTGCGGGCATCGGCGGCGCCGAACGAGGCCGATCCGACCGTGGTGGTGCTGACCCCCGGCGTCTACAACGCCGCCTACTTCGAACATTCGCTGCTGGCCAGGCAGATGGGTGTGGAGCTGGTCGAGGGCCGCGACCTGTTCTGCCGGGACAATTTCGTCTACATGCGCACCACCGAGGGCGAACGTCAGGTCGACGTGATCTACCGCCGCATCGATGACATCTATCTCGATCCGATGCATTTCCGGCCGGATTCGGTACTCGGCGTCGCGGGCGTGCTCAACGCGGCCCGCGCGGGCAATGTGGTGATCTCCAGCGCGGTCGGCAACGGCGTCGGCGACGACAAACTCATCTACGCCTACGTTCCGACGATCATCCAGTACTACCTCAACGAGAAACCGGTACTGCCGAATGTCGACACCTACCGGTGCTGGCTGGACGACGAACGCGCCGAAGTGCTCGACCGCGTCGAGGAGTTGGTGGTCAAACCGGTCGAGGGTTCCGGCGGATACGGCATCGTCATCGGCCCCGACGCGACCCAGCGGGAACTGGACGCCGTTCGTCGCAAGGTGCGGGCCGATCCGCGCGGTTGGATCGCGCAGCCGGTGGTGCAGTTGTCGACGGTGCCGACGAAGATCGGCAACGAACTGGTACCCCGCCACGTGGACCTGCGTCCGTTCGCGGTGAACGACGGTGAGGACATCTGGGTGCTGCCGGGCGGCCTGACCCGGGTCGCGCTGCCGGAAGGCTCACTGGTGGTCAATTCCAGCCAGGGCGGCGGCAGCAAGGACACCTGGGTGCTGACCGGGCGCACCTCGCCCGACGAACGGGAACTGGCGGGCGAGGAGTTGGTGAGCGATCCGCCGCAGTCCGACGCGTTCGAACTCGGCCGTGACCTCACCGCGCACCAGGCCAATCAGCAACAGCAGCAGCAACAGCAGGCCGACCGGCTGTCGGCCACGCAGAACCAGAGCCAGACGCAGAGCCAGACACAGACACAGCGGCAGTCGCGGGGACAGCGGCACGAGACGAACGACGAGGTGCGCTGATGTTGGCTCGCAACGCCGAATCCCTGTACTGGATCGGCCGCTACGTCGAGCGCGCCGACGACACCGCCCGCATTCTCGACGTCGCGGTGCACCAACTGCTCGAGGACGCCACCGTCGATCCCGACCGCACCTCCCGGGTGCTGTTGCGGGTGCTCGGCATCGAACCGCCCGAGGGTGTCCTCGATGTGTGGTCGGTCACCGATCTGGTCGCCTTCAGTCACGAGCACGGCGGTTCGATCATCGACTCGATCGCCAACGCCCGCGAGAACGCCAGGGGCGCGCGCGAGGTCACCTCGAGCGAGATGTGGGAATGCCTGAACGCGACCTATATCGGCCTCGCGGTCACCGAGAAGGCCGCGCGCAGTCTCGGCCCGCACGAGTTCTTCCACTACATCAAGGACCGCGCGGCCATGTTCGCCGGACTCTCCGATTCGACGCTCAGCCGCGACGACGGCTACCGCTTCCTGTTGCTCGGCCGCTCCATCGAACGCGTGGATATGACCGTGCGCCTGCTGCTCTCGCGTGCGGGCGACCGGACCTCCTCGCCCGCCTGGGTGACCGTGTTGCGTTCGGCGGGCGCGCACGACACGTATCTGCGCACCCATCGCGGTGCGCTCGACGCGAATCTGGTCGCCGAATTCATCCTGCTCGACCGGCTTTTCCCGCGCTCGGTCTTCCATTCGGTGCGCGTCGCCGAGAATTGCCTCGCCGAATTGGATCAGCGTCCGAGCAGCCGGGTCGGCGCTCGGCACGAGGCGCAGCGACTCCTCGGCCGGGCCCGCAGCGAACTCGAGTTCCTGCCGCCGGGAGTTCTGTTGGAAGATCTGCAGAATCGCCTGCTGTCGTTGCAGAAGACCTGCCGCGAGGTGAGCGAGGCGATCGCGTTGCAGTATTTCCACGCGGCCCCGTGGGTCGCGTGGACCGACCTGCGCAGCAGCCAGGACAGCCGAGTGCAGGTGGAAGGCGAGCTATGAGTTGGCGGATGCGTGTGGTTCATACCACCGGATATGTGTACGACGCCCCGGTCACCCGGTCCTTCAACGAGGCCAGGCTCACCCCGCGCGCGGACAGCAGACAGAACGTCATCCTGAACCGGGTCGAGACGGTGCCGTCGACCCGTTCCTATCGCTACACCGATTACTGGGGTACTGCGGTGACGGCGTTCGACCTGCACGCCCCGCATATCGAATTGGAGGTCACCGGTTCGTCGGTCGTGGAAACCGAGCCGTTCGCCGGACCCGCCGAGGAACTGTCCTGGGAGGAGATACACGACGAACAACTCGTCGACCGTTTCGACGAAATGCTCTCGCCCACCGCGTATGTGCCGCGTGATCGCAAACTCGACGGCGTCGCCAGGCAACTCGCCAAGGGCGTGCCACCCGCGAAGGCCGTGATCCGCGCGGCCGAATGGGTACACGAGAACATGGAGTACATCTCCGGAACCACCTCGGTGCACACCTCGGCGGTGCAGGCCTTCGCCGAGCACAAGGGCGTCTGCCAGGACTACGCGCATCTGACCCTGGTGCTGTTGCGCAGCATGGGAATTCCCAGTCGCTACGTCTCCGGCTATGTCCATCCGAATCCGGCCGCCGAGATCGGCGAGACGGTGGCGGGGCAGTCGCACGCCTGGATCGAGGCGTGGACGGGGGCCTGGTGGGGTTACGACCCGACCAACAACATCGGCATCAACGAACAGCACGTGTCGGTGGGCGTCGGGCGCGACTACGCGGACGTCACACCGCTGAAAGGAGTGTTCTCCGGCGGCGGGTCCACCGACCTCGAAGTCCTCGTCGAAATCACCCGTCTGGCCTAGCGTGTTGTGCGCCCGTGTTCGCACGGGAAACCAATAGCCTCTGGGTATGTCTCCTACGGCTCAGGAATTCGTCGAGGAAATCGCGGAAGACGGCCCCATTGCCGATGCCAGGAAATGGGGCGCCGAGGCGCTCGGCACCTTCGTTCTGGTGATGGGCGGCGTCGGCACGGCGGTGCTCGCCGGTGATCGGGTCGGCGCGCTCGGCGTCGCCCTCGCCTTCGGTCTCACACTGCTGTTCCTGGTGTACGCGATCGGCCCGATCTCGGGCTGCCACGTCAATCCGGCGGTGACGCTGGGCCAGTTGCTGCTCGGGCGGATCTCGGTCGTCACGGCGGCGGGCTACGTGGTGGCCCAGCTGGTCGGCGCGTTCCTGTCCGGTCTGGTGCTGTTCGCCCTCGCCAAGAATCTGCCGTCCTACAACCGCAAGGTCGACGGGCTCGGAGCCAACGGCTGGGGCGCGCACAGCCCGTCGGCCCAACGCGGACCGGCCGGTGAGGTGGTCGTGCAGAACGGGTACGGCATGGCCTCGATGATCATCGTCGAGGTGATGTTGACCGCGCTGCTGGTGTTCGTGGTGCTCGCCTCGACCGATCAGATCTCCGACGTCCCGCTGGCCGGTCTGTCGATCGGTTTCACGCTCGGGGTCATCCACCTGATCTCGATTCCGGTGGACGGCACCTCGGTCAATCCCGCGCGCAGCCTGGGCGTCGCCTTCTACCAGGAGGGCGCCCCCGGCCAGGTCTGGGCCTTCGTCATCTTCCCGCTGATCGGCGGCGTCCTCGGCGCGCTCGTCTACGGCCTGCTGTTCGGCCGCACCCGCGACATCGTCAGCTGAACCGAACGTTCCAGGGGAGGCCATCCGTGCGCGGGTGGCCTCCTGGCGTCTCCGGTGTCAGCTCCAGTGGTACTCGGCGACCAGGCGATGCGCGACCAGGTCGAAGGTCTTGCGCGCCAGGATCGCGCCTTCGCGGCGGATGCCCGCCTCCGGCACGTCGAGCACGCGGTCCAGGCGCACCCAGCTCGGCCTGCCCTCGTGATCCCAGCTACCGCTGCCGATGCCGACCCAGTTCGGATCGTGGGCGCGATCCTCCTTCGAGGACAGCATGAGGCCGAGCAGGGTCCGCCGATCACGTCCGACGACCAGGACCGGGCGGTCCTTGCCGTTGTTCGGATCCTCCTCGTAGGGGACCCAGGTCCAGACGATCTCACCGGGATCCGCGCGGCCGTCGATCTGCGGGCAGTAGACGATCTGCCGGGCCCGCTCGGCGGTGGGGACGGGCCGTGACGCGGCGGGCCGCACCTTGACGGCCGGGCCGCGGCGGGAGGTCAGGCTACCGACCAGCTTGTCGACGAGCTTGGGTCCCTGCTGCTTGACGATCTTCGGCCCCTGCTCCTTGGCGATGATGCCGAGCTGCTTGCCGATCGTGTTCCAGGTACGGGCCATTCAAGGAGGATAACGGCGCAGTCACGACTTCTCATCCGAGACGTGATTCGCCTGGTGGGGATCGGGATTCGGGACGGACTCCGGCCAGGCCGCAGACCGAAGCCTCCGGTTCGCGGCGCACTCGGCGACGAGGGTGACCTGCGCGAGGGCGATACCGCCGACGGGCGCGACCGGGTGCCCATGGGACGATAGACGGCAGTTTGCCGATACCCATGAGGAGTGGAGTGCCCGCCAGCTTCGCCGACACCACGTTCACCGATCCGTCGCGGATCCGGAACTTCTGCATCATCGCGCATATCGATCACGGCAAGTCGACGTTGGCCGACCGGATGCTGCAACTCACCGGTGTGGTCGAGGAGCGGGCCATGCGCGCCCAGTACCTGGACCGGATGGATATCGAGCGGGAACGCGGTATCACCATCAAGGCGCAGAACGTGCGGCTGCCGTGGCAGGTCGACGGCACCGACTACGTGATGCACCTGATCGACACCCCCGGACACGTCGACTTCACCTACGAGGTGTCGCGCGCGCTCGAGGCGTGCGAGGGCGCGGTTCTGCTGGTCGACGCCGCCCAGGGGATCGAGGCGCAGACCCTGGCCAATCTGTACCTGGCCATGGAGAAGGATCTGACGATCATCCCCGTGCTGAACAAGATCGACCTGCCCGCCGCCGACCCGGACCGGTACGCCGCCGAGATCGCGCGTCTGGTCGGCTGTGAGCCCGACGAGGTCCTGCGGGTCTCGGGCAAGACCGGCGTCGGCGTGCCCGCGCTGCTCGATCACGTGATCGCCCAGGTGCCCGCCCCGGTCGGCGACGCCGACGCGCCGGCGCGCGCCATGATCTTCGACTCGGTCTACGACACCTACCGCGGTGTCGTCACCTACGTCCGCGTGGTCGACGGCAAGCTCACCCCGCGCGAGAAGATCAAGATGATGTCCACCGGCGCGACCCACGAACTGCTCGAGATCGGCATCGTGTCGCCGGAGCCGAAGCCGACCCGGGGACTCGGCGTCGGCGAGGTCGGTTACCTGATCACCGGCGTGAAGGACGTGCGTCAGTCGAAGGTCGGCGACACCGTCACCGCGGCACGCAACGGCGCGACCGACGCGCTCACCGGGTACCGCGAACCGCGGCCGATGGTCTACTCCGGGCTCTATCCCGTCGACGGTTCGGATTACCCGGATCTGCGCGACGCGCTGGAGAAGTTGCAGCTCAACGATGCCGCGCTGACCTACACCCCGGAAACCTCGGTGGCGCTGGGCTTCGGTTTCCGCTGCGGGTTCCTCGGACTGCTGCACATGGAGATCACCCGCGAGCGGTTGCAGCGCGAATTCGACCTCGATCTGATCTCCACCGCGCCCAACGTGGTGTACCGGGTGGAGATGGAGGACGGTGCCGAACACGTCGTCACCAACCCGTCGTATTGGCCGGAAGGCAAGATCCGCAAGGTCTTCGAGCCGATCGTGAAATGCACCGTCATCTCGCCGAGCGAGTTCATCGGTTCGATCATGGAGTTGTGCCAGGGCAGGCGCGGTGAACTCGGCGGCATGGACTACCTGTCCGAGACCCGCGTCGAGATGCGCTACACGATGCCGATGGCGGAGATCATCTTCGACTTCTTCGATTCGCTCAAATCGCGCACCCGCGGTTACGCCTCCCTCGATTACGAGGAGTCGGGCGAGCAGGAATCGCAGCTGGTCAAGGTCGACATCCTGTTGCAGGGTGAGGCCGTCGACGCGTTCAGCGCGATCGTGCACCGTGACGCCGCGCAGGCCTACGGCCACAAGATGACCACCAAACTGCGCGAGCTCATCCCGCGTCAGCAGTTCGAGGTGCCCATCCAGGCGGCCATCGGCTCGAAAATCATTGCCCGCGAGAATATCCGCGCCATTCGCAAGGATGTGCTCGCCAAGTGCTACGGCGGCGATATCAGTCGTAAGCGCAAACTGCTGGAGAAGCAGAAGGAGGGCAAGAAGCGGATGAAGACCATCGGTCGCGTCGAGGTTCCGCAGGAGGCGTTCGTCGCCGCGTTGTCCTCCGACGCCGCTTCGGACAAGCCGAAAGACAAGAAGTAGCACGTCCGCGCGTCGTGAGACCGGCTGGAACGACTTCCGAACATGTCGATCTCCAGCCGGTTCTCGGGCGATCATCAGAATTCTCTCAGCCGCACCGGGCAGGATCCCTGGCGGCGCCGTCCGGTCGAGCCTCTCATCGTGGCTGGTGAGAGCCACTATTCGAAGGGGTGGCGGAATGGTGACACCCACGGAAATGGGGCTACCGTTCGTCTTTCCGCCGTGGCAAGGTTTGGCCGAGAATGTGACAGCTGGGAATTCCGGAAATATCGTAAGGTGATCTTCACTCGGTCGGTCCGGCACGGTGAGGATGCTGGAACCGAGATGTGGAGCTTGCATGACGCGTGACCTGCCCTTCGACGGCGACGAAGCCGAGGCTGCCGACCCGTCCGGAGATACCGCGTATCGCGTCGCGACCGGCGCCGCCCGGGTGGCGCGCGCAGGCGCCTACGTCACCGGCGGCGCGCTGATCGCCTCCAGTGGCGGCGCCCCCGAAACACCCGGTGGCCAGCGCCTGGACAGCTGGAGCACCGGCTGGTCCGGAAATCACGACCCCGAACCGGATCTGCCGAGTCCGGTGGTGACCTTCCCGGACCCGGAACCGAATTCGGTGCCGGTCGCCCCGCACCGACCATCGATCGTCTCCCACGACGAAACCGTCCTCGCCGCACCGTCGCCCGGTGCGGCGAGTGGTGACAGGCAGGCGGCGCTGTTCGGGTCGCCGGAAGAGGACACGGTCGTCGGGTACGGGACCGACAACTTCCCCGGCGCGCCGAGCTTCCTCGACGCCGATGCCAGTGGGTACGACAGCGACCAGCAATCCTGGTCGTCCGACGGTTCCGAAGCGGCGGTGCCGGACTGGATGGCGGGCCAGGGCGGCGGAGCGGGCGGTCCGGCCGGACCGGGTCTGGGATTCGGCCTGCCCGACACCGGCGGATTCCTCAACCCCGGTTCGGATCTGTTCGACTTCGCCAGGCATCACGCGTCCGCGCCGGATCGGGTCGGCGAACTGACCGATACGGTCGACGACAACGCGAATCCGTACGGTTTCGGCCATTCGTCGTTCAACCCGTGGTCGAGCACCACACCGGTCGACGCCGTCGACGCGGCCGAACTGTTCGACGGCATCGGCGATTTCGGCGTCTACGTGGGTGTCGACGCGGGGATGTCGCTGTACACCGAACTCGAGATCGATTTCGGTATCGGACCCAACGGCGCGTACCTGACCACCGAGATGAAGGTCGAGGCCTCGGCCGAACTGTCGATCAAGACCGCCGCGGGCACCAATGTCGGTGAGCAGATCGACAATCTGTCCGATTGGCTCGACAGCAAGGCGACGCCCGGCACGAGCCGTACCGGGCAGGATCAGCACGGAATCGGCGGCAGCGCCAACGGACTCGGCGGTTCGACCGGTCCGGCGTCACTGTCCTCCTCGGCGGTCCCCGCCCCGGCGTCCGCCGTCGCGTCCGCCCCGGCTCCGGCGGCCCCCGCGCCGGTCGCGATGTCGGCCCCCGCGCCCGCGCCGCTCGCCGTCGCCGCGCCCGCCGCGGTCGCCGCCCCGGTGGTCGCGACCCCGTTGCAGACCACCATTCAGCCCGATGCCGCCAACTCGCCGATCGCGAACGTGATCGCCGCGCCGACGGGGCCCTCGCCGCTGACCGCGCCCGCCGCCTCGGTTCCCGTGCTCTTCGAGCAGGCGGTGCGGCCGGTGCCGACCACCCCCGTGGTGCACACACCGACCGACAAAGGCGCCGATTCCACCTACTCGCCGCCGTCACCGGTGGCCAAGGTTCCGACGACGATCACCCAGACCGTGCCCAGCCCGACGCTGCCCGATCGCACGACCACGGATCCGGACACCGTCACGCTGCCGGGCTCGACGATCACCACGCCGCCGGGCCTCGGTGGGCGGCCGAAGCCCGATTCCGACCACGACGGCCACACCACCGCGCCGAGCGTGACGGTCACCACCCAGCCCGCTCGTCCGACGACGCAGCCGACCACCCCGGACGACGACGTGACGACGCCGGGCAGCGGCGGTAGCGGTCCGGGGACGGCCACCGGCGGCGCGGGCACGACCCAGCCGAGCGCGCCGACTCCCACCCGTCCGTCGGCCGAGGCGCCGAGTGCCGAGGTGCCGAGCGTGTCGCTCCCGACCCAGACGCAGCCGTCGAGTCCGCACAATATTCCGACGCAGGCGCCGCTGCCGACGGCGGACGTCGATGTGCCGAGCGTCGATGTGCCGACGGTCCAGATCCCGACGCCCGATCTGCCGACCCCGGCTCCGGCCACCCCGGTCAAACCACTGCCGGTCGCCCCCAACGGGCGGCCCGTCAGTGATCAGCTGGATTCCTCGCACGGATACACTGCCACACAGTTCGTGCCGGAAGCGGACCACTCGGCGGTTTTCGCCGCAGGTGGCCTGTCGGCCGGTCTGCTACCGGAAACCGGACTGTACGGCGATACGGACGCGGTCCACGGCACGCTGGACCACCACACGTTGTTCTAGCGGAACAGCGGGTGCGAACGTCGGGACACGCCAACAGGTGCCGTCTCACCGAGATCGTCGACCAGGGTTAGGAGGAGGCTTGTCTGCCGCAGCCGGGCTGGAGTCCGCGACGGTGAAACACCCGGACGCGATGGCGCCACTCATCCGGATCCTGGACGAACTGCGGGAGATGACCCGGGCGGCGGGACGCGACGATCTCACCGGCCGCCTGGCCATGGTCAGGGCTCGCGTCGGTGATCCACGGGTGCGACTCGTGGTCGTCGGCGAGCCGAAGAACGGAATGAGCACCCTGGTCAACGGCTTGGTCGGGGCGCAGGTCAGCGCCACCGACAGTGCGCTGAGCGTGCCGGTGATCGCCGAATACGGCTCGAGATCGACCGCGACGCTGGTGCGATCGATCGGCGGCGGACGCACCGAACGGGTGCCGGTCGACCCGCTCGACCCCGAGCCCGCGCTGCGCGCCGAGGGCGTGATCCGGGCCGAATTCACCGAGCCGAGCCCGCTGCTGGCCGACGGCGTCGTGGTGATGGACGCACCCGGCGCCCCCGTCGACGAGCACATCACCTGGTCGATGATCGCCGCCGCGGACGCGGTGCTGTACGTGGTCGACGCGGGCCGCGAACTCGGCGCCGAACAACTCGGGTATCTGGAACGGGTGCGGCAGCTGTGCCCGACCGTCATCTGCGTGCTGAACAAGATCGACATGTACCCGCACTGGGCCCATATCCAGCAGCGCGACCGGGAACTGCTCGACGGGGCCGGCCTGAGTTTCGCGGTCGCGCCGGTTTCCGCGCTGCTGCACCGGCAGGCGACCTCGACCGGAAACTACCAGGGGGCCGGGAACTACCAGCGCGATATCGAATCCGGGATGCCGCAGCTGATCGATCATCTGCGCGATTACGTGGTGGCGCGCGCCGATACGGTCGCGCTGGAATCCGCCGTCCGCGATATCCGGTTGGTGAGCGATCACCTGGCGATGACGTTGCACAGCGAGGCCGAGGCGCTGCGTGATCCGCGTCGCAAGGCGCAGATCACCGAACAACTCGGCGCCGCACGCGATCAGGCCGAACAGCTGCGTCAGCGGACCGCCAACTGGCAGGTCACCCTGGTCGACGGCAGCACCGAGTTGATGGCCGATATCGAACACGATCTACGCCACCGGCTACGGAGCCTGGTGCGCGATGCCGAAGCCGAGATCGTGCAGACCGATCCGGCCCGCGGCTGGAAGGAATTCGCCACCGATCTCGACGCGCGGATCTGCGAGGCGGTCGAAGAGAATTTCGTGATGGCCCACTACCGCTCGGTGGAATTGTGCGAGCAGGTCGCCTCGAAGTTCCCGGCCGACAACAGGACCCCGGCCCTGGCCGATCTGCGCCTGGAGAATCCGGGGGAGGTACTCGGCTCGGTCGCCCCGCTCGAACCGCTCGAGAGCGCGAAAGCCGGTGTCACCCAGCAGTTCCTGTCCGGTCTGCGCGGCTCCTACGGCGGCATCCTGATGGTCGGTCTTGCCACGAGTCTGCTGGGAATGTCGCTGGTGAACTGGTATTCGGCGGGCGCGGGTGTGCTGCTCGGCGTGAACGCGCTGTGGGACGACCGCAAGAACCGCATCCAGCGCCGCCGGGCCGAGGCCAAGGTCGCGGTCGCGCGTCTGATGGACGACGTGATCTTCCAGGTGAGCAAGGAATCGCGTAATCGTTTGCGCGCCATGCAACGTTCGCTGCGCGACCATTTCACCGATATCGCGACCGAGACCATGCGCACCGCCGACGACGCCCTGCGCGCCGCGGAGGAGGCGTCGGGCAGATACGGCGACCGTCGCGAGGACCGCATCGCCGAACTCGACGGCAAGCTGGGCGAACTGCGCGGCGTCCGGGATCGCGCCGACCGGCTGATCGGCGTGTGAGCCGCGTCAGCGCGGGTGGTTCGCCGGTGTGTGGGCGGGCTGGAAATTGCCCGCGGGGTGTGACTCCTCGGCCCTGATGACGTGGGTGACGGCATTGATCAGCGCGAGGTGGGTGAACGCCTGCGGGAAATTGCCGAGGTGACGTCCGCTGCGCGAATCGATCTCCTCGGCGTAGAGCCGCAGCGGGCTGGCGAAGCCGAGCAGCCGCTCGCACAGATGCCTGGCCCTTCGCACCTCGCCGATCTCCACCAGCGCCGACACCAGCCAGAACGAGCAGATGGTGAAGGTGCCCTCGGAGCCGGTCAGTCCGTCGTCGGTGGTCTCGGTGCGATAGCGCAGCACGAGGCCGCGTTCGGTGAGCCGGTCGGCGATGGACAGGACGGTGGCGCGCACCCGGTGGTCGTCGGGCGGGAGGAATCGCAGCAGTACCACCAGCAGCAGCGAGGCGTCGAGGGTGTCGCCGCCGTAGACCTGGGTGAACACGCCCTCGGAATTGACGCCGTTGGTGAGGATGTCCTCCTTGATCTCCTCGGCGATCCCGTACCACTCGGTGGCGCGCTCGATCTGGCCGTGCATCTCCGCCAGTTTCGCGCCGCGATCCAGTGCGACCCAGCACATCACCTTCGACGAGGTGAAATGCTGCGGTTCGCCGCGCACCTCCCAGATACCGCGATCGGGTTCGCGCCATCGCGCGATGGTGGCGTGCACCTGGCGTTCCAGCAGCGGCCACAGGTTCTCCGGCACCTGACCACGGGATTTCACGTGCAGGTACACCGCGTCGAGCATGGTGCCCCAGATGTCGTGCTGGTTCTGGTTGTAGGCGCCGTTGCCGATCCGGACCGGGCGCGCGCCGTCGTATCCACGCATATGGGGCAGTTCGACCTCGGTGAGATCGCGTTCGCCGCCGATGCCGTAGAGCACCTGGAGCGGTACCGCGTCGCCGTTGTCACCGGTGGTCGCGTCGTTGAGGAAGGCGAAGAAATCGTCGGCCTCACGATCGAGACCGAGGGTGTACAGACCCCACAGCGCGAAACTGGAATCGCGCACCCAGGTGTAGCGGTAGTCCCAGTTGCGTTGACCACCGGGGGTTTCCGGTAGTGATGTGGTCGCCGCCGCCATCAGCGCGCCGGTCGGCCGGTAGGTCAGGCCCTTGAGGGTCAGCGCGCTGCGCTGTAGATAGTTGCGCCACGGGTGGTCGGGGAAATTGCCGAGGGTGATCCACTGCCGCCAGCATTCGGTGGTCGCCCACATCTTCTCGGCCGCGTCCGCGAAGGTTTTCGGCGCGGGCAGTTCCGACCAGGTCAGTGCCACGAAGACCTGATCGCCCTCCTTCATGCGGGTGCGCGCGCGGGCTTCGCATCCCTCCACGCCCAGACGCAGGTCGGTGGTGAGCACCAGCGTCGGACCGGCGCTGGGGTCGTCGCCCCTGACCGCGGTGGCTTCCTCGTAGACCTTGCCGGTGTACTCCCAGCGCGTGGGCGCGCGGTGGTAGTCGAAGGCGGGCTCGCAGCTCATCTCCAGTTCCACCGTGCCGTTGACGCATTTGACGGTGCGCAGCAGCATGTGTTCGGCGTCCCAGTCCATCGGGGTGCGACGGTGGGTCTTGCTGCGCTGGTCGTTGTTGTGCCAGGTGCCGAGCACCAGCGCGTCGCGCACGATCAGCCAGCCGGTCGCCGTCTGCCACGTGGTCTCCATGATCATCCCGCCGGGCAGGTAACGCCTGGCCGCGGGGACGTTCGTGCCGTACGGGCCGACCCGGAAATGTCCTGCGCTGCGATCGAGGATCGCGCCGAAGATGCTGGGGGAGTCCGGTCGGGGCACACACATCCACTCGACCGCGCCGTTGCTCGCGATCAGACAGGTCGTCTCGCAATCGGACAGGAACGCGTAGTCGTCGATCGGAGGGAAGGCGCCGTGGTGGGCCCCGGTCAGCGCACTCGGCACGGGCAGGTCGTCGGGCTCATCGATTGTCAGATCATCGGTTGACGCCATACCCCATCTTGAGTCGCCGGGAGCGCGCCGTCCACCGCGCGCGCCGAACTCCGCCGTAGCCGCTCGATCCGGTCGCGTGTCCTGATCCTCAGGTTCGCCGACTAGGCTGGTGGAGTGCATCGCATCGCAGGTTGGTGGGACGGCTTCGAGCTCTGGATCGCGGGGTTGCCGTTCCTGCCGCAGTTCCTGGTGGTTCTGGTCGGTATCGTCCCGATCAGCTTCGCCATCGCTTTCGCGCTGGACCGCGCCTTGCGCACGGTCTCGCGTCTGATCGGCCGCGACCGGGTCGAGGCGCAGGCCATCGCCGCCGCCGAACGGGCCATGTTGGCCCCCGCCGCCGTCGACCTCCGTGAGCACGCGCCGAGCGGGGCCCGTTGATGCCGCGCTCGCGCGTTCAGTTGGCGCTGGTCGGCCTGCTCGTGCTGGTCGTCCTGGCCTGGTTGCTCACTCGCTAGTGCCACCGCGCCAGTCGTTGAGACGTTTCCCGATCCTGGTCACCGTGTCGCCGACTTCCTGACCGACGCTGTCGACCACCGAGCCGACATCGCGGCCGAGGTTGCGCACCGTCCGGACCAGCGCGTCCTCGGACTGGTCGAAATTCTGTTTGTAGGCGCGGGCGGCGGCCTTGACCTCGTCGCTGATCCTGACGTTCCGGTCCTGGTCGCGGCGCGGATAGTCGCCGCCGACGACGCGGTCGTACTCACCGGACTGGATCCAGCGACGCAGTTCGGCGGCGCGCAGCACCGAGAACGGATGCGACTGCAACTCCAGGTTCAGCAGTTTGAGGACGCCGTCGCGCAGGTCGCCGGAGCGGTCGTAATCGTCGGCCTGGGCCAGGAAGGCCCCGTGGTTCATCTCCTCGACCCAGGTGCCGCCCGCCGTCTTCATGTGCACCCGCACGGAGGCTTCGACGTCCTGCCCGCACAGCAGGCCCGCCCGGTCACCGGACAGCTCCGATTTGCGGCTCCATTCCATCAGCGCCGCGACGATCGCGCGTAAGGCCCAGCCGCCCACCGGCATCCAGCCGATCGAGGCCGAAATCCGCAGCAGATGCATCAGCATGGTCCGGTAGACCGCGTGCCCCGACAGGGCGTGCCCGAGTTCGTGGCCGATCACGAAACGCAGTTCCTCGGTATCCATCAGGTCGATCAGCCCGGTGGTGAGCACGATGAACGGCGCGTCCATCCCGATGGTGAAGGCGTTCACCTCGGGACTCTGCAAGACGAACATCTCGGGTGTGGTGCGCGCGTCGAGAATTTCCACGCAGTCCTCACGCAACTGGTGCAGTGACCGGAACTGCCGCTCGTCGACCCGCACGGCGGTGGCGAGATACATCAATCGGTGTTGACGTTCCCGCAACAGCCCCGAGAGCGTGCGCAGTACCGCGTCGAAACCGGTGAGCGAGCGCAGCGTCACCAACGCGGTCCGGTCGGCGGGGTGCTCCCACGCTCGAGTGCTGATTCCCGGCATGCGTGTCCTGATCCGGTCCGGACTGGTGATCATGGATCGAATTCCCCCTCTGTCTTCGGTTTCTCGTCGGCTCCCAGTCTGCCTGTCGACGCCGACGACCTCCACCCGTCGACGGACCCGCCGGAGATCCTGGCGGCGCGTTTGTTTCACCGGCTCCGCCGCGCGGTACCTCGAAAAGGTGAGGGGTTACCGGCTTTTGGCAGTACTGATAGGTGTTCTCGTCGCGGGTCTCCCGGTTTCGGCAGGTCCGGTGAGCGCGGCGCCGGCGCAATCGAGGGTTGTCGGCGAGGAATCGCTGGGCGGTTCGGCCTCGCGGATCGACGTGTATTCGCCGTCGATGGATCGGGTGGTGAGCAACAGGGTTCTCCGCGCCGACGGTCCGGCGCCGACGCTGTATCTGTTGACCGGAATCGGTGGCGGGCTGGACGGGATCTCGTGGTGGGACGACACGGATGTCCGAGAGTTCTTCGCCGACAAGCACGTCAACGTGGTGATGCCGATCGGTGGCGCCTACAGTCTCTACACCGATTGGCTCACCGACGATCCCGCGATCGGCCGCCATCGCTGGCAGACCTATCTGACCGAGGAACTGCCCGCCGTGCTCGATCCCGAACTGGGCAGCACCGGCCGCAACGCGGTGGCCGGGGTGTCGATGAGCGCGGGTTCGGCGATCGATCTCGCCATCCAGGCGCCGGACAGGTACCGCGCGGTGGCCGCCTACAGCGGCTGTCCGTGGGCATCCGACGCCGCCGGGGTCGCGTTGGTCAGCGCGCTGGTGCTGCGCGGCGGCGCCTCACCGGCGAATATGTGGGGTGCGCCCGGCGGACCGGTGTGGCGTGCCCACGACGCGTACGTCAACGCGGGCGCGCTCGCGGGCAAGGCCGTGTATCTGTCCTCGGCATCCGGGACACCGGGCCCCATCGATCGGGGCGGTGCGTCGTTCCCTCCGGTCGAGGCGATCGCCGACGCCTGCACCGGCGCGTTCGCGGGCAGGCTCGCCGAGGTGGGCGTGGCCGCCGTGTATGTCGACCGCCCCGAGGGGGCGCACACCTGGGGACAGTTCGAGACCGACCTGCACGATTCGTGGCCGCATCTGGCCGGGGCGCTGGGGGTGTGAGGGTTCGCGGCCCTCAGAGCTCCACCCTGGTGAGTACGGTGACCGGTGGTGTCAGCAGTACTTCCCACAGTGTGCGCCCGAAGAATTCGGCTTCGCGCCCGGACCGTGGATGCGGCTGCTGTGACCAGTACATGTCGGCCCACCGCAGGCAGTTCTGCATCGGGCCGGCCCGCATCAGCGACATATCGGCGCGGAAACCTTCGACGTCGGTTTCGACCAGCCACAGCCCGGCGTCGTATCCGCCGTATCGGGTGACGAATTCGGTGACGTCTTCGCGGGTTTCGAAGGCGAAGATCGATTGGAACCGGGACGGCGCGCTCGGATACCGGTTCAGGCGAACCCAGTCCCACAGCAGTTCCAGGCCGGTGTCACGGTCGGCCACCACGTGGGTGATTCCGGTCCGGTCGACGACATCGACGCGGAAGTGCCCGGTGAGGTAGCGCCTGCCGTGCGGTGAGACGCCCGAGGGGAAGGCCGACCGCGTCGCCGGGTGGTCGTCGAGTCCGAGCACGGCTCCCCGCGTGAGGGGTCTGCCCCTGTTGAGGTGGAAGTAGGTCGGCATACCCTCACCGCTCTCCCGCGATCCTCGGTCAACGGTACCGCCGATACTCAACGCGCACAGATGTTTTCGTGGTTTCGGCCAGGATTCACATCGACTCCGTCGCCCGGGGTGGACCCGGGCGGTTCACACCCGATCCGGTCTCAGCGCGCCGGAGCGCCGTGGGCCTCGCGCAGGAACGGCAGGAGCAGGTCGGCGACGGCGGCCGGATCGTCGGCGAAGGGCCAGTGCCCGAGACCGGGCATGACCTCGATCCGGCTGTTCGGCCAGATCTGGGACTGGAGGTGGGCGTGGCGGGCGGGCAACCACGGATCGTCACCGCCCCACAGCACCAGTGTCGGGACAGTGGTGGGCAACGTGGCCAGCGACCGCGTGAGCATGGCCGCGGGATCGCGGGCGGCCCGGTAGAGGGCGAGCACGGTCGCGCGGGTGTGCGCGTCGTAGTTGTCGTACATGCGGTCGATGAACTCGACGGGCAGCCGGGGGTTCGCGCGGCGCAGCAGCAGGCGCATACCCGCGCGGTTGCTGACCTTCTGGACGAGTTCGCCCAGAACCGGGGTCTGCCAGACGCGCGCGTACCTGTGCCACCGGTAGTCCGGCATCGCGCCCGCGTTCATCAGTGTCAGCGAGGCGAGTCGGTCGGGATGGGCCGCGGCCCACGCCAATCCCCACGGCACCCCGAAATCGTGGGTGACCAGATGTGCCCTGATGATCCCGAGACCGTCGGTGACCTTCTCGAGGTAGGTCAGGTAATCGCCTTCGACGCGATGGTCGAATCCGGGGAAGGTGCGCGCGCCGCCGAATCCGGGCATGTCGAAGGCCACGGCTCGGGCGAAATCCCCGGTGTGCGCGACGAATTCGGTCCAGTCCGCGGCACTGCCGGGTGAGCCGTGCAGGAAGACCACCGCCTCCGCCGCGTCCGGGTCACCGGCTTGCAGCAGGTTCGCGATGACGCCGTGTCCGAATACCTGCCCCGTTTCGATCCTGCCCACCCTCGCCCGCCTTCGTCCAGGTCACGTCGCCGTATTTCCGAGCGGCGACCGCATGTGATCGAGCGTATCGACGTGCGGGGTCGCCGGCATCGTGCCGGAAGAGGGTTCGTTCTCCACCCCCGGTAGGAGTCGCGGCCCGGCGTGGTGCGGGGACCATCGCGCCACAGCGGATGTTCAGCTAACTTTCGGCATACCGCCGGGTAAACTCATCGCTCCACCCGGGAGTACTCGAGTCGAGGCGGTTTCGCATGGTCGACACAGAGGTGATCGTCGTCGGCGCCGGTCCGGTAGGACTGACCGCGGCCGTCGAACTGGCCCGGCGCGGCGTGCGCTGCCGGGTGATCGACGCGTTGCCGGAGCCGCCGCGGTACGCGAAGGCGGTGGGAATCCAGCCGCGCACCCTCGAGGTGTTCGAAGGACTCGGCGTGCTGCGCGAGGTGCTCGACGCCGCCGAGCAGATGCGAGGGCAGATCGTCTACGTCGACGGCGCGGAGGTGGCGCGTCTGGAACTGACGCTGCCGCCGGGGATTCCGTACCGGTTCGTCGGACTCCCGCAGTATCTGACCGAGCGAATTCTGTGCGAGCGGCTGGCGACGACGGGCGTCGCCGTCGAACGCGGTACCCGGCTCACCACATTCGAGCAGGACGGCGAGGGAGTCACGGCGGTGTTCGCCGACGCCGATGGTGAGCGCACCGTGCGCGCCCGGTATCTGGTCGGTTGCGACGGCGCGCACAGTGTCGTGCGCAAGACGCTCGGATTGTCGTTCGAGGGAGCGGCGTTCGCCGAGCAGTACATGCTCGGCGACGTGGAACTGGACTGGTCGCAGCCGCGCGGATACGGCGTCCGGTCGACGCGTCGGGTCGACGGCGGCGCCGACGATCTGCTGGTGTGCATACCGCTGCCGGGGCGCGGCAGATACCGGGTGTCGATGCTGGTTCCCGACGAACTCGCCCTCGCGCCCACCGCGGGCCGGATCGAGCACGGATTCGAGGGTGGGAGGAAACCGGAACTGCGCCATATCCAGGCGGTGCTCGACCGGTTGTCGCCGGAGCCGGTCACGGCCGCGAACCTGCGCTGGTCCTCGGTGTTCCGCATCAGTCATCGGATAGTCGATACCTACGGTCGTGGCAGGGTTTTCGTCGCGGGCGACGCGGCCCACATCCATCCGCCCACCGGGGCGCAGGGGATGAACACCGGAATCCAGGACGCGCACGGTCTGGCGTGGAAACTCGCGGCGGCGGTCGCCGGTGTCGACGCTGCCGGCCTGCTCGATTCCTATGACGCCGAACGCAGGCCGGTCGGGGCGGAGGTCGTCGGGCGCACCGTGCGCAGCGCCAGGGAGGGTATCGGCGCGGGGGAGAGCGATCCGGCCCGCGTCATCCTGCGCGAGGCGCAATTGTCGATCGACTACGGCGACAGTCCCCTCGTCGCGTCCGTGAAGGACTCCCTCGATCCACGCCCCGGTATCAGGGCGCCCGACGCCGCCGGATTGACCCGCGCGGTCGCGGTTTTCGCCGTCGATCTGTTCTCGTTGCTCGCCGGTCCCGATCACACACTGCTGCTCTACGCGGGCGAGGATGTCGACCTCGACGGTCTCGGTGCGTTGGAGCGGTTGGCCGCCGCCGCGCGTGTGGCCGCGCACGGACGGCTCGACAGCTATCTCGTCGCGGCCCCCGGCGCGGCGGTCGAGACCACGCTGTTGCCGGTGATCCGGGACAGCGAAACGGATTTCGCTCGGGTCTACGCCGCCGTGAGCGGTGCCGCCTATGTCGTCCGGCCGGACGGCTACCTCGGATATGTGAACCGAACCCCCGACGTGGATGACGTGACGAGTTATCTGAAGACGACGTTTCGCTGAATTCTTCCCGGGGTATCCATGATCCCTCCCGATTCGACCGCGAGGATTCCGCACGGCGTTTAGGGTGCGTTCTATCGTGACGTCGAAACCTGTCGGCGGAACGCACCGCGAGAGGGGACGGGTGGTGCCGATCGTTCGGTCACGCGCCGCGACCATCTGTTGTGCCGCTGTCTTCCTGGCCGGTTTCGCGACATCGGCCTGCGGTGCCGCGGACGCGGGCTCGCAGGCCAAACCCGCCACCGGGTCGTCGCGCACCGTGGCACTGCCCGCGTCCCAGGCGATTTCCGCCGAACTGGCCGCGGCGGGCGTCAACGAGACGGTCACCCAACTGCTGTACATGGCCGCGATCCGGACCGATTACGCCGCCGCGGGCGGTACCGCCCTCTCGCGCGAGGCGATCGAGGCGCTCGCGTACACGAAACTGATGGATTGCCGGGCCGTCACCACGGGGGCGCAGACCTGGGAAACGATTCTGACCCGCGAGATCGCGGCGGGAGTCACCGTCGAGAACGCGACGGAGTTGAACACTTTCCTCCGCACCCAGTTCTGCCCGCAGGTGCGCTGAGCCCTCGCGCGCGGCATCGATTCGCGGCGGAACATCTCACCTCCGGCGTCGATCAGGGAGCTTGCCGGTATCGCGCCCGACGTGCGCGCGGGTGCGAAGATGTTGCTGCGCAAGCATTCCGCTGGTGTCGAGGTTCGCCGATCCCGGCGGGCGCCGCGACGGCGTGCGAACCGGCAGGTTTGCCTCTTGACGCAATCGTTATCTTCCCGCAGACTAACCAAACCACCGGACATTACTGTCCGGTAATGACCTCGGATTTCGTCAGTGTGGAAGGAATCTCCTTGGCCAGCAATGATTTTGCCGCGCGTTATCGCAGGCGGATACGTTGCCGAGGTCTCCACGAAATCATCGGGGTCGCGCACGACGGCGATACCGAACTGGATGCGCCCGATTCCGCGCAGACCGGCCCGCACCCTTCTGTCCGGTGCGGTATCAGACGCCGAAACTGATTTCGGTCCGGCGCGCTCCGGTAGTTCCGGACGCCCGCCCCTTTCACGAAAGTGTGTCCATGTCTTCAATCACGCGCCGGTCACTGTTGACCGGAGCTGTCGCGGCGGGCGTCATGGTCGCCACCGCGGGTAATTCCAGTTCGACGAACGGTATCGCGGCGCGGGTCGACAACGTCCCGCTCACGCGCGAGGAACACCGCGTCGTCGTCATCGGATCGGGCTTCGGCGGTGGCGTGACCGCGCTGCGCCTGGCACAGGCGGGCGTTCAGGTACTGGTGCTCGAACGCGGTCTGCGGTGGTCGACCGGCCCGAACGCCGACACCTTCCCCCGCGCTTCCGCCCTGGACAAACGGCTGCTGTGGTACAAATCCAGCCCGAATCTGTTCGGTACCCCGCTGCTGTTCGAGCCCTACACCGGACTGATCGAGGCGGTACCCGGCGAGAACATGACGACACTGTGCGCCTCCGGCGTCGGCGGTGGGTCACTGGTGTACCAGGGGATGTCGTTGCAGCCGAACGAGGCCGTGTTCAACACCCACTTCCCGCAGGAACTGGACTGGAAGCGGATGGATCGCGTCCACTACCCCCGGGTGTCGAAGATGCTCGGCCTGGCGACCGCGCCCGACGAGTTGATCGCCAGCCCGCAGTACGCGGCCGCGCGGGCCTTCGCCGAACGGGTACGCGCGGTCGGGTTGCCGCTGGAGAAGATCCCGATGCCCATCGACTGGAACTACGCCCTGGCCGAACTGCGCGGGGAGATGAAACCCTCCTACACCAACGGTGACGGCGCGATGGGCGTCAACAACGGCGGTAAGCATTCGGTCGACGTCACCTACATCGCCGCCGCCGAGGCGACGGGCAAGGTGAAGGTCGAGACCCTGCACCAGGTCACCGATGTCGAACGCGCGCCCGACGGCCGCTGGACCGTGCTCGTGGAGCGGCTCGACACGACCGGCAAGGTGCTGGAGAACAAGGTCATCACCGCGGGCACGCTGGTGATGGCGGCGGGCACGATGAACACCACCCGGCTGCTGATGCGTGCCGGAGCCAAGGGCAAGATCTCCGGTCTGCCCGACGCGCTCGGACAGAACTGGGGCTCCAACGCCGACCGGATCTACGCCTGGAACAGTTTCACCCAGGATTTCGGCACTTCACAGGGCGGCCCGGTGGTCTACGGCAGCAAACTCTGGGACGACGACCCGTATGCGGCGCATACCGTCATCCAGGCGTCGCTGCCGCCGCTGGGCGTTGACACCAAGAGCACCATTCTCGTCGGCTACGGTGTCAGCACCGGACGAGGCAATTTCGTCTACGATTCCGCCACCGACGACGCGGTTCTGCGCTGGCCCTACGAGGGCGACAGCGATATCCAGGTCAATCACATCGGTCCGACCGTCAACAAGATCGCCGGCCCCGGCAGCACCCTGATCGATACCAACGCGCTGTTCCCCTCCACCTGGCATCCCCTCGGCGGCGCGAGTATGGGCTCGGTCTGCGATCTCGACGGCCGGGTGCTCGGTCAGCGCGGCCTCTACGTCCTCGACGGTGCGCTCATGCCGGGCAACACCGCCGCCTGCAACCCGTCCATGACGATCGCCGCGGTCGCCGAACGGGCGCTGGACAATCTCGTGGTCCAGGACGTCGGATCGGTGATCTGAGCGCGAGTTCACCGCTGGCCCGCAGGGAATCCCATGGCCCGCAACGTGACCCGGGTCGCCTCGGCGACCAGCGCGTTGTCGGCCGTGGCCTGCTGCTCCGATTTCGTGGTCAGCACGGTGATGACGAGCGGCGCCCGGCCGGGCGGCCAGGTCACGGCGACGTCGAGCGCGGAACCGTAAGCGGGAGAACCGGTTTTGTCGCCGACCCGCCACTCGGCGGGAAGACCAGCGCGAATGCGTTTACCCCCGGTGGTGTTGGCGATCAGCCACGAGGTCAACCGCTCGCGCTCGGGTGCGGCGAGAACATCGCCCACCACCAGGGCGCGGTAGTCGGCGGTGAGCGCGGCCGCGGTGGTGGTGTCGCGATCGTCGCCGGGAATCGCGGTGTTCAACTCCGTCTCCCAACGGTCGAGCCGGGAGGTGGTGTCGCCGATGGATCGCAGGAACGCGGTGAAACCCTCCGGTCCGCCGAGGAGTTTCAGCAGCTGATTGCCCGCGGTGTTGTCCGACAACGTGATGGCCGCCTCGCACAGCGCGGCGACGGTCATGCCGGTGTCGACGTGTTTCGAGGTTTCCGGCGAGGCGTCGACGATCTCACTCGCGGTGTAGTGGATCACCTGGTCGAAGAAGCCCGACGATAGCGGATGGTCGCGTAGCAGTGCGCCGCACGCGAGACCTTTGAAGGTGGACGCCATCGGGAAGCGTTCACCCTCGCGATAGGCGACGACGCGGCCGTCGCCGGTGTCGACCGCGTAGACCCCCAGTCGCGCACCGGCTTTCGATTCGAGTTCGGCGAATGCCGATGACGGTGCGGCGGAGATCGTGGTGGCGGGGCCGGTGTTCGCCGAGGTCGCAGAATCGGTGGTCGCCGAATCGCTGTCGGAACCGCACGCGGCGGTCACCATCGTCGATACCGCGAGTGCGACGGCGACGAGGTGCCGACGGCGCGGCCGGATGCGGGCAGATGCTGGGAGAGTCACCGCCGCAGCCCACCACCGCGACGCGGCCCATGGCCAATATCGCGTGAGGTTCCGGACGAGTCGGCCTCGCTATCGGCGCAGGCCGGTGCCGATGGATCGGCCGTCGCGCCGGTCGCCGCGTTCGTGACGAGCCGGTCGACGCCGGTCGCCTTGGTTCAATGGCCCCATGGATCTGATCCGCCACCTCCGCTTCTTCGTCGCCGTCGCGGACGAGCGGCATTTCGGCAGGGCGGCGGCCGCACTCGAGATGACCCAGCCGCCGTTGTCGCAGGGGTTGCGGCGGTTGGAACGTCATCTGGGCGTCGAGTTGGTCCACCGGACCCGCCAGGGCGCGGTGCTCACCTCGGCGGGGACGCGACTGCTGCCGCGCGCGCGACTCCTGGTGGACGACGCGGCGCGGCTGTTGGCCGAATCGCACCGGATCGCCGACGCGCGCGGCGCGGTGCACTGGGGCGCGACCTCGGCGCTGCCCGATCGGGTGGTCACCGCCTGTGTGACGGCGTTGCGCACGATGTCCGACGCGGGCGCGACGGTGTCGACCACCGTCGACAGCACCGTCGACCTGGTGGCCAGGGTGCGCGAGGGACTGTGCGATGTCGCGGTGGTCGAACATCCGGCCCTGTTGGACGGCGTCGAGGCCGGGCCCGTGGTGAAACTGCCGCGCTGGCTGGTCGCGCCCGCCGAGCATCGCAGTGTCGGCGCCGAACATCCGAATTTCCCCATGCTGTCCGGGTTGGCCTTCGCGCACGCGCCACGTGCGGCGAATCCGCCCGCCTACGACACCGTCGTCGATCTGCTGCGCGAGCGCGGCCTGGACGCGCCGATGGTCACCGTGCGCGACGATCGGGCCCTGTTCGCCGCCGTCGCGGCCGGTGGCGCGTTCGGTTTCACGACCGCGCCGCCGACGTCGACACCGGGGGTGAGCTGGCTGCGGATGGCCCCGCGGGCGATCGCGCTTCGGGTGCGCGTCGTGCGCGGGAACGGCGCGCAGAACTGCGCCGACGCCGTCGACCGGGTGCTCTACCGGGAGCGGGTGCGATGAACACGGTCGAGGATCGGATACGGGCGGTCTTCGCGGACGCGGGCTGTTCCGGTTGGCTGCACGCTCGACGCTGCGACGGTTCCACCGGCGAGATCTCGGTCGACGGCCACTCGCGGGTGGTCAGCGCGTCGGTCTACAAACTGCCCCTGTTCGTCGCGTTCTGCCGCGGCGTCGACGCGGGCCGCGTCGATCCCGCGGCCCGGCTCACGGTATTGCCCTCGGACTGCACGCCGGGGCCGACCGGCATCGCGGTGTTGCGCGATCCGGTGACGATGAGCAGGCGCGATCTGGCGACCTCGATGATGACCGTCTCCGACAACGCGGCCGCCGATGTCCTGCTCGGCGAGATCGGGCTCGGCGCGGTCGAGGACCTGCTCGCAGACCTCGGTCTCATCGAGACGCGGGTGGTCGGCGGCACGGCCGATCAGTACCGCACCCTGGTCCGCGACACCGACACCCACACCACCGCCGAGGCATTCGCCGCGCTCGCGGACAACGACGAGGCGTGGTCGGTCTCGGCCTACGACCCCTCGTACACGAGCGCGACGACACCGGAGGAGATGACGCGCCTGCTGCGCGCGATCTGGACCGGGTCGGTGCTCTCGCACGAGCAGACCGATTTCGTGAGATCGGTCATGCGCAAGCAGCCGTGGTCGCATCGGATCGCCTCGGCGTTCCCGCATCGCGGGGTGAGTGTGGCGGGCAAGACGGGCACCATCGGGGTCATCCGCAACGAGGTTGCCGTGGTGGAGTTCCCGGGCGAATATCCGGTCGCGGTCGCCGTGTTCACCCGTGCGGCGCGCGCGGACCCGGTGCTGCCCGTGGTCGACGCCGCGATCGCGGAAGTGGCCAGGATCGCCGTCACGGATCTGCGCCGTCCGCTCCCCGACGCGTGACAGCGCCGCAGGTCATGGGATGAAATCAGGCGTTGAGACAGAAATCTTTCTAATTCGAACTCGACGTTGAAGCTCTGCTACAGTCAGCCGGTGTCTTCGAGTGCCGTCCCGCTGGTCCGCCATGAATTGGCGTTGATCGCTGTCGGTAACCTCGCGGTCGCCGACATTCTCTGTCGCTGATCGGCGGCCGAGCACGTCTGCGCCCTCTGCTCCGTAGACTGGCGTGCACCTTTTCGCAGACCTGTTCCTTCCAACGGCCCGCCGGGGCCGAGTCGCGCCACTGCCGCCGATCGCGCGGTAGGTCTACCCGACACATCTTTTGTCTGTCACCACATCTGTCCCGGTGACGATCCGCAGGAAAGGGTTCATCCCGATGTCTCGCAAATCTTGGCTCAGTCCGCGCCGCCGCTATGCCGCCGCCGCGCTCACCGCGGTCGCGGTAGCAGCCCTCACCGCATGCGGCGGTGGAGCCAGTGACACGGTGGGCGGCGGTGGGGCCGACGGGAGCGGCGGCACCCTGAACCTGTACGCCTACGCCGTGCCCAAGCCCGGCTTCGACAAGGTCGTCCCCGAGTTCAACAAGACCGACGCGGGCAAGAACGTCGTCGTCAACGGCTCCTACGGCGCCTCCGGCGACCAGTCGCGCAAGGTCAAGGACGGCGCCGAGGCCGACGTCGTCAACTTCTCGGTCGAGCCCGACATCACCCGTCTGGTCGACGCGGGCCTGGTCGACGCGAGCTGGAACGCCGACGCCAACAAGGGCATCCCGTTCGGTTCGGTCGTCGCGATCGTGGTCCGTCCGGGCAACCCCAAGGGCATCAAGGACTGGGACGACCTGCTCAAGCCGGGCGTCGAGGTCGTGACCCCGAACCCGTTCAGCTCGGGTTCGGCCAAGTGGAACCTGCTCGCCCCGTACGCGGCCAAGTCCGACGGCGGCAAGAACCCGCAGGCCGGTCTGGACTACCTGGGCCAGCTGGTCTCGCCCGAGCACATCAAGGTGCAGCCCAAGTCGGGTCGCGAGGCCACCGAGACCTTCCTCCAGGGCACCGGTGACGTGCTGCTGAGCTACGAGAACGAAGCGCTGTTCTCCGAGCGCAAGGGCGACAAGATCGAGCACGTGATTCCGCCGCAGACCTTCAAGATCGAGAACCCGGTCGCCGTCCTCAAGAACAGCAAGAACCCGGAGAAGGCCGTCGCGTTCCGCGACTTCCTCTACACCCCGGCCGGTCAGAAGGCCTGGGCCGAGGCCGGTTTCCGTCCGGTCGATCCCACGGTCGCCAAGGACTTCGCCAAGGACTTCCCGACCCCGCAGAAGCTGTGGACCATCGCCGATCTCGGTGGCTGGAAGACCGTGGACAAGGAGCTGTTCGCACCGAACACCGGCTCCGTCGCCGTCATCTACGACAAGGCGACCAAGTAGCTCGGTTCTCCGAGCCGTCAGGGGAGTGAGTGGTGGATCCCCGCCCCCGCGCGCACACGCGGGGGCGGGGGACCGTCGCGGACGAACACGGGATACTGAACCACTGTGACTGATAGCAGCACCGCCGAGACCGAGCCTGCGCCCGATCCCGACGACACCGAGATAGTGAGCGGATCGATCGCTCCCGTCGTAGGCAAGCCTCCGCCGGTCCGCACCCGACCGCGACTGCCTTCCTGGCTACGTGTCAGCGGTTCGGTGGGCCCGCTCGGCATCGCCACCGCGGTGCTGTGGCTCAGCGTCATCGTGCTGTTGCCGCTGGCCGCGCTGACCGTGACCTCCTTCGAAGACGGCTGGTCCGGCTTCTGGGACGCGATCACCGCGCCCGCCGCGCTGGACTCGCTGCGCATCACCATCCTCGTCTCGGTGGTCGTCGCCCTCGTCAACGTGCTCATGGGCACGTTGATCGCCTGGGTGCTCGTCCGCGACGAATTCCCCGGCAAGAGCATCGTCAACGCGCTGATCGACCTGCCGTTCGCGCTGCCGACGATCGTGGCCAGCATCGTGCTGCTCTCGCTCTACGGCCCGCAGAGCCCGATCGACATCCACCTCAACGCGACCCAGCCCGGTCTGGTCGTGGCATTGGCGTTCGTCACCCTGCCGTTCGTGGTGCGCTCGGTGCAGCCGGTGCTGATCGAGGTCGATCGCGAGGTGGAACAGGCCGCGCTGTCGCTCGGCGCGAACAACTGGACCACGTTCCGGCGCATCGTGCTGCCGACGCTGACACCGGCGATCATCAGCGGCGGCGGTCTCGCCTTCGCCCGCGCCATCGGCGAATACGGTTCGGTGGTCCTGATCGGCGGCGCGATCCCGCGCAAGACCGAGATGGCCTCGCAATACATCCAGAAACAGATCGAGATCGACCGCCCGATCAACGCCGCCGCGGTGTCGGTGGCGCTGCTGGCGATCTCGTTCGTGAGCCTGCTCGGACTGCGGCTGCTCGCGGACCGCAGCGCGCGTAAGGAACAGGCGAGCCGATGAAACTCTCCGCGCTGACGCGCATCTCGCTGCGCACGGTCGCGCTGGCCTACCTGTTCATCCTGCTGGTGCTGCCGCTGGTCATCATCCTGTGGCGCACCTTCGAGGACGGTATCGGCGCGTTCTTCGATTCCATCACCACACCGGCGGCCGTCTCGGCCTTCCAGCTCTCGCTGTTGATCGTGGTGATCGTGGTGCCGCTCAATGTGGTGTTCGGCATCGTCACCGCGATCGCGCTGGTCCGAGGCAGATTCCCGGGCCGCAATCTGGTCCAGGGCATCGTCGACCTTCCGTTCGCGGTGTCGCCGGTCGTGGTCGGCGTCGCGCTCATCCTGCTGTGGGGCGCGGGCGGCTGGTTCGGCGGACTCGAGGACGCGGGCCTGAAGGTGATCTTCAACCTCCCCGGCATGGTGATCGCGACCATCTTCGTCACCCTGCCCTTCGTGGTGCGCGAGGTGGAACCGGTACTGCACGAGATCGGCGACGACCAGGAGCAGGCCGCGGCCACCCTCGGCGCGTCCCGGTGGCAGACCTTCTGGCGGATCACCCTGCCCGCGATCCGCTGGGGCCTGACCTACGGCGTGGTGCTGACCGTGGCACGCGCGCTCGGCGAATTCGGCGCGGTGATCATGGTCTCCTCGGCGCTGCCGGGTCAATCGCAGACCCTGACACTGCTGGTGCACGGCCGCTATATCAACGACCACAACAGCTTCGGCGCCTATGCCGCCGCGACCCTGCTGATGGGCATGGCCCTCGTAGTCCTTCTGTTCATGACCCTCCTCGAGCGTAAGCGGGGCGCCAAATGATTACCGTGACCAGCGCGAAGAAGAACTACGGTTCGTTCGCCGCCCTCGACGACGTCTCCCTGGAGATTCCCTCCGGTGAACTGACCGCGCTGCTCGGCCCTTCGGGCTCGGGCAAGTCGACGCTGCTGCGCTCCATCGCGGGACTCGAATCGCTGGATTCGGGCACGGTCGTCATCGCCGATCGTGATGTCACCTTCATCCCGCCGCAGAAACGCGATATCGGTTTCGTCTTCCAGCACTACGCCGCGTTCAAGCACATGACCGTGCGCGACAACGTCGCCTTCGGCCTGAAGATCCGCAAGCGTCCCAAGAACGAGGTCAACAAGCGGGTCGACGAATTGCTCGGCATCGTCGGACTCGACGGATTCCAGCACCGCTACCCGGCCCAGCTCTCCGGCGGCCAGCGTCAGCGCATGGCCCTGGCCCGCGCGCTCGCCGTCGACCCGCAGGTGCTGCTGCTCGACGAGCCCTTCGGCGCGCTCGACGCCAAGGTGCGCGCCGACCTGCGCACCTGGCTGCGCAGGTTGCACGAGGAAGTCCACGTGACGACTGTGCTCGTCACCCACGACCAGGAGGAGGCGCTCGACGTCGCCGACCGGATCGCGGTGATGAACAAGGGCCGCATCGAGCAGGTCGGCAGCCCCGAGGACGTCTACGACCGCCCCGCCAACGAATTCGTGATGTCGTTCCTCGGCGCGGTGGCCCGCCTCAACGGTCACCTGGTGCGCCCGCACGACATCCGCGTCGGCCGCGACCCGAGCATGTCGCAGGCCGAACACGAGGGCACCGCCGAGTCGGCGGGCGTCACCCGCGCCACCGTCGAACGCGTCGTGCACCTCGGCTTCGAGGTGCGTGTCGAACTGCGCAACGCGGCGACGGGCGATCTGTTCGCCGCCCAGGTCACCCGGGGCGACGCCGAGGCGCTTCGCCTCGCCGACGGTGAGACGGTGTACGCGCGCGCCACCCGCATCCCGGAGCTGCCCGCGCAGTAGGCCCGGGCCGTCCTGCGCGTTCCACGGCGGTGTCGGTGACCGACAGCCGTGGGTGAGAGGACCGGCGAGTTGTGGATGCGCCGCCGTCGAAAGCTCATGCCGAGGTCGGTGTGGAACAGCCGACTCGGGGCGTCGGCTCGGCACGGTCCAGCTTGGCCGGCTCTCGGGCCGGGCGGCTGCGTACAACAGGTCGGTCACCGCTCGCGACCTGCTGTCGGGGCGGGTAGGTGTAGCGACTCTTCGGGGACGTCGGCGAGTTCATCGACCATCGCCCCGAGCAACCGTCGGCAGGCGGCGGGCCGAATCCCCGGGCCGGGGTCGGTGCGCGCGAGTCGTGCCGCGCGTGGGAGCGGGCATACCGCGTATACGTCGGAGTGTCCGCGAGTTCGTCGTGCCGTCGACCGGGATGGTGAGCAGCCGGACATCGGTGCGCCCGTAGAAGCGATGCGAATGGGCGAATCCCGGGGAGTACGAGCCACCTGATTCGCCGACGCCAACCGCGACCGCGCTCGGTCCTCGTCGCGGGGGTGTCGGAAGCCGCGGACATCAGCTGCTCCGCCCGTGAGAGCGACCTCGCGCCGGAATCGCTGATTCGGTCCTGCGCTAGCTGAATGCGAACACCCTTGCAAGCAGCTCGATCATGGGTTTGACCGGCGGATATGTGGTAATCGCCCGCGTAGCACCGTGACAGCCGGGTTGACGCCTCCCGGTGTTGGTGTAACTATTGGACACAGGAAAACGGTCCCATGAGGAGAGGCAGTGACGACGATGTCCGCAGCCGTGACGTCCGCCATCGATCCCGATCTGGCGAAGGCTCAGGAATACGCATCCAAACTGCTGCTGTTGTCGGAAGGTTCCGTCAACCGGCACTTCGATCCTTTCGAGGACATCGACTGGGATCACCCGGACTTCGACGTCGACGCGGGACCGCACCGCTGGATCCTTCCGGTCTCCGGTGACGCGCTCGGCCGCCACCCCTGGTACCGCGCGCTCCCGGACGAGCAGAAGATCGCCATCGGCAAATACCGCCAGGCCAATGTCGCCAAGGTCGGTCTGCAATTCGAGTCGATCCTGATCAGCGGCATGGTGACGCATAATTTCGGCCTGCCCAACGGCTCGCCGGAATTCCGCTACTGCTCCCACGAGATGATCGAGGAGCACAACCACACCCTGATGTTCCAGGAGATGGTGAACCGCATCGGGCTCGACGTGCCGGGCATGGGGCCGCTCGTCTCGAAATTCAAGTACCTCGGCGCCCCGGTGGCCGCGCTGTTCCCGAACCTGTTCTTCATGGCGGTGCTCGCGGGCGAGGAGCCCATCGACCACATCCAGAAGGCGATCCTGCGCTCCGGTGAGGAAGTGCACCCGATCATGCGCGGCGTGATGGCGATCCACGTCGCCGAGGAAGCCCGCCACATCTCGTTCGCGCACGAATTCCTCGAGCGGCACGTGCCCGAACAGAACGCCGCGAACAGGTTCGTGCTCTCCCTCGCCATGCCGATCGTCATGTGGATTCTGGGCCGGTCGATCTACACCCCGCCGCGGTCGTTCTGGAAGGAATTCGACATCCCGGACCATGTCCGCAAGGAACTGTTCTACGGAACCCCGGAGGCGAAGCGGGAATTCGCCGATTTCTTCGGCGACGTGCGGACCCTGGCCAGGAATATCGGCCTGATGAACCCGATCGCGCGCGGCGTCTGGAAGCTGTTGAAGATCGACGGCCACACCACCCGCTACCGCTCGGAGCCGCTGCGCGGCAAAGCGGCCTGAGCGGCACGCCGATATGCCCTACGTCGTCACCCAATCCTGTTGCAGCGACGCGTCCTGCGTCTACGCCTGCCCGGTCAACTGCATCCACCCCACGCCCGACGAGCCCGACTTCCTGTCGGCGGAGATGCTCTACGTGGATCCGCAGGCCTGCGTCGACTGCGGCGCGTGCGCCAGCGCGTGCCCCGTCGACGCCATCACCTCCTCGAAGAAGCTGACCGAGGAGCAGAAGCCGTTCATCGAGATCAACGCCGATTTCTATCGGCGGTCCCGGCCGCGCCCGCTGCTCGCGAGGCCGGTGCCCGCCGCCGAGATCGGCGCGGGAAGGGAACCGCTGCGGGTGGCGATCGTCGGCTCGGGACCGTCGGCCATGTACGCCGCCGACGAACTGCTGACCCAGCCCGATGTCTCGGTGACCGTCTTCGATCGGCTGCCGGTGCCCTACGGCCTGGCCCGGCACGGTGTCGCGCCCGATCACGGCCGAACGCGCCAGGTGGCCGACCTGTTCGATGTGATCTCGGCCCAACCGGGATTCGGTTCGTATCTGAATGTCGAAGTGGGCGAGCACATCTCCCACGACGAACTGCTCGCGCACTTCCACGCGGTGATCTACGCGGTCGGCGCTTCGTCGGACCGGAAACTGGGCATACCCGGCGAAGGTCTGCCCGGTAACGTCTCGGCCACCGATTTCGTCGCGTGGTACAACGGCCATCCCGACCACGCCGACGACGAGTTCGACCTGTCGAACCCGCGCGCGGTCATCGTCGGCAACGGCAATGTGGCGCTCGACGTCGCCAGGATCCTGACCTCGGACCCCGAAGAACTGGCGCGGACCGAAATCGCCCCCCACGCGCTGCGAGCCCTGCGGGAGAGTCGGATCGAGGAGGTCGTGATCCTCGGCCGCCGCGGTCCGGCCGAATCCGCTTTCACCGTACCGGAATTCGTCGGTCTGCTCGGCGCCGACGTGGATATCGCGATCGAGGGCGAACTGCCCGACTACGGCGTGGAACTGCCCTACCAGGTCGAACAGAAGCTGAAACTGCTGCACGCGGTGCGGACCCGGCCCTTCGGCGCACGCAAGCGCATCGTCCTGCGCTACCTGTCCTCGCCGGTCGAGATCCTCGGTCCCGACGCGGTGACCGGTATCGAGGTGGTGCGCAACGAACTCGTCCTCGGCGAGGACGGTCGCGTCGGCGCGGTCGCGACCGGGGACACCGACAGTCTCGACGCCGGACTCGTGCTGACCTCCGTGGGGTATCGAGGAGTGCCGTCGGCGGGTATGCCGTTCGACGACCGTGCCGGGATCATCCCGAATCTCGCGGGGCGCGTGCTCGAAAAGCCCGGTGGCGCGGTACTTCCCGGCGGATACGTCACCGGGTGGATCAAACGCGGTCCCACCGGCTTCATCGGCACCAACAAATCCTGTGCCCAGGAGACGGTGCGCGCGCTCGCCGAGGACTTCAACGCCGGACTGCTGCGCGAACCGACCGGCAGCGCGGCGGAATTCGACAGTCTGGTCCGCGCCCGCTGTCCCGCGGTCCGTGCGAGCGGTGCCGTCCTGCGGCCCGCGCGCGGTCTGCGGCGACTGCTGTCGCTGTCTCGCACCTGAGCGCGCACTCCGGCACTCGTCGTCCCGGTGCGGTACGGAATTCTCCTCTCCGGATTCCGTACCGCACCCGGGGCGACGAGTGCCGGTTTTCGTCTGCCTGCCTCCGGTCACCCGTGCGGCCGATCCCCGACCTGATGTCGCGTTCGATTCCGGCTATCGTTCGGGTCTCGCTGTCCGAATGGTGAAGATCGACCGATAAGCTACGATTCGGTTACCGACCAGTCGGTGCGTGCTGTCCCATTTCCGGCGATGGCTCCCCGATGTTTGCGAATCCTGCGGAGTGTGGAATTCGATGGCTGAGAAGTAGCGGAATCCGGTACCGCGCATCGGTTTTCCCGCGAACCGGTCGCCGTGATCTCACCGTTCGAAACCGGTCTACCAGTATCTTCATGCTCGTATCAACAGGATTCGCAGGATTCATACCGAAACCGCATCCCTATTCGCCGAGTGACAGCTAACCTGTGTGAGCTGTTTGGAAGACGACCGCGGCCACATGGGTGGACATGTGATGGACGTGGTCACGGTGCGTTGACGGGATAGCGATGACTACAGGGCTGGGTTTCAGCATTGGTTCAGTGAACTCCGTATCGGCCACGCTGAGCGGAGAACGGCGACGACCGTGGGTGCGGACACGGCGCACGGCACTGATCTACGACAACGCCGGCAACCGCGGCTACGGGGGCGACAACGGTGGTGGGGGCACGCTCCGATTCGACACGGCCGTCACCGAATTCGCGGATCTGAGCCTCGATCCGGAGCCGGTGAGCGTCGGTGGAAGGATCTACTCGCCCGCGAATCTCGTCGCGGCGGTGACCAACGAACTCATCGCCGCCTCCGAACCGAGCGCGGGCGTCGTGACGACCTATCCGGCGGTGTACTCCGACAAACAGGTCGCGCTGCTACGCCAGGCGCTCGACCTATCCGGTGCGCGCGACGTTCTGCTCGTCCCCGAGGCCGTGGCGGCTGCCGAGTGGCTCGACCGCGAGCGCGGCCCGTTCGAATCCGGGTTCATCCTGGTCTACGACCTCGGCGCCAACAGTCTCGACGTCGCGGTAGTGCGCGTCGGTCCGGACTGGCCGGACCATCCGATCATCGGAATGCCGATGCGCTCACACGAATTCGGCGGCAGGCCGTTGGGTGCCGTCATCGCCCGCTACGCGCGCGGCGCCACACCGGACGGCCTGACCTCGTCGATCGCGCCACGTGACGCCCGGGATCTGCGCACCGCGCACATCAGGAAATCCTTCGACCTCGTGCGATCCTGCGTCCGCGCCAGCGGGCGCACCATGGCCGATATCGACCGGATCCTCGTCGTCGGCGGGGCGGCCAGGCCCGCCGAAGTCGCCCGCACCGTCGCCGAACTCGGCAGACCGGTGGTGATGTCGGCGGATCCGGGCCAGTGCTGCGCGGCCGGAGCCGCGCATTTCGCCGCCCGCGTCTTCGCGCCCGCCGATATCGGCGGACACCGCACCCCGAAGGTCGGCGTATTCTCCAGCGCCGCCGTCGCTTCCGCGCTCGCCATGTCGGCGGCGACGGTCTGCGGCGGAACCGGGGACCAGGGGATGTCCCCCGTCCTGGAAATCCTGCCGGGCGCCGAGACCTTCGCCGACGGTCTGCTCTACGACCCGCACGGTGATTCCGCCCTCGACCGGGTCGTCCGGCAGGGACTTCCGCTCGCGGGGACCACGGCCGCACCGCTCGGCGACGGACCGGGTCTCGCCGCATTCGCACGCACCGTCCCGATGGGTCCATCGATCGCCGAATCGGGTCGCGCCTCGCGCCCGGACCCTCGGTCCTGCTGCGCGTCCCTACGCGACGGCAGGCTGTACGCCGATCCGGCGCATTTCGTGAATCCGCTGCCTTTCAACGCCCTGAACACCGCGCGTTCGGTATCGGGAAAGCCGATTTCCTGGCCGGACGAGCGGGAGGTCCCACGCGTGAGCCTGCCCGGCGAGAGCACGGACGCTTCCGGCACGCCCCGGCATTCGCAGACGGCACCCGATCCGGGCTCGGGTAGCGGCGCGCCTTCGGGAGCGGACGGCAGTGGTGCGTCCGGTGGAACCGGAAGTGGCGGTGGCACACCGTCATCGGGGAGCGGCGGAGCCGCCGATTCAGGTGGTGGAGAGCAGAATTCCGGAGAGTCGGGTGCGTCCGGAGGCTCGTCCGATGACGGCGATTCCTCGAACGGATCGCACGGCTCCGACGGTGCGGGTTCGGGCGGCGCGGGTTCGGGTGCGTCCGGCGGCAGCCATTCCGGTGGTGGCGCATCCGGTGACGCGTCCAGCGGTGGGAGCGGCGCCTCCGGGGCGTCCGGCGGCGGCGTGTCCGGTGGCAGCGGCGGACCGGGTGCGGACGGATCGGGTTCGGGCGGAGCGGGTTCCGGAGCTCCCGGCGGCGCTTCGGGAGGCTCACATTCCGGCGGTGGCGCGTCGGTCGGCGGTTCACCGGGCGCTTCGTCCGGCGGAACAGCGCCGGGCGGGGCCACGGGTGGTCTCGGCCCCGGTGGATCGAGCCCGGGGACATCAGCGGGCGCCGGAAACCCCGGAGGTGGAACATCCCCCGGTGGCCCGTCGAGCCGCTCATCCGTCGGCGGAGGCCCCGGTGGCCCATCCTCCTCGGTGGGCGGATCCCGTGGCGGCCCCGGCGGCGGATCGGGCGGCGGCATGGGCGGCGGTGGTGGCGCGCGCGGGCGATGATCCCGCGCACGACCTGTTCGGGCACCGGTGGTGGAGCACGCGAGCGATGGCGCTGCGCACGGACTGCCGCGACGCGTCGGCGACCGGGGCGGGTGCGCGCCCCGATGTGCGCTCGTACCGGTGACGACGGGGGGATCCGCGTTGCACAATGGGCTGGTGGATGTTGTCGGGGGAGGGCCGCGCCTGATCGCGCTGGACGTGGACGGAACTCTGCTGGAGACCGGTTCGCCGATCAGTGAGCGAGTGGCGGGTGCGGTGCGCCGTGCCGTCGACGCGGGGGCGCACGTGGTGGTCACGACGGGGCGCACGCTGCTCACGACGCGGCCGGTACTGGAGGAATTGGGACTGGTCGACGGGCACGCGCTGTGTTCCAACGGCGCGGTGCACATCGATGTGGCGCGCGACGAACCGGTCGCGGTGCAATCGTTCGATCCGGCCCCGGCGGTCGCGGCGCTGCGAGATTTGTTCCCGGACATGATCTTCGCGGTGGAGAAGGTCGGCGTCGGGACGTGGGCCACCGGAAGCAGTCCGGGGGAATTCTCCATCGGCGACTATCTGCTGGTCGATCACGGTGAACTCAGCCGCGAGCCGACCCCTCGGCTCAACGGCTGGTGGCCGGACGGCTCGTTGGAAGAGATGCTGCGACAACTGAAATCGCTCTACGTGCCCGGCGCGGATTGGGTGCACGGTGAATTCGGCCCCTGGGTGACGGTCTCGCGCCGCGGTGTCTCCAAGGGCTGGGCGCTGGAACGTCTCCGCACCGCGCTGTGCGTCCCGCACGAGTCCACCCTCGCCATCGGCGACGGTTACAACGATCGCGAAATGCTCAGGTGGGCCCGACATTCGGTCGCGATGGGGAACTCGCCCGACGAGATCAAGGAACTGGCGGACGAAGTCGCCGACGATGTTCGCGACGACGGCGTGGCCAAGGTGCTCGAACGCTGGTTCCCCGGCTGATCCCGCCCCGATTCGCCGGGGCGGTGCCGTCGTCCGCGCCTACACGCCGCCGGTCTTCGCGACCACCTCGAGGTAGTGCGGATTGGTCATGATGCCGAGCGTGTTCCCGAACGGGTCGACCACGCAAGCGGTCACGAAACCCTCGCCGTCGCCCTGCGCGGTGATCGGCTGATACTCCTTCGCGCCCATGGCGAGCAGTCGTTCGAAGGTGGCCGCCAGATCGTCGACGTGCCAGTACACGATTCCGCCCGCACCCGGCTCGTTGCGCGCGCTCGGCGGCGCGTAGGCACGGTTGATGATGCCGAATTCGTGCTGGTAGTCGCCGAGACGGAATTCGTAGTACCCGTTGGGGACGTGGTAGTAGGGCGCGAGGCCGAGGAATTCGCTGTACCAATCCTTGGCGGCCTCCAGATCGTCGGCGTAGTAGGTGGTTGTCGCCATTCCACGAAGCATGTCGAGTTCCTCCGGTTCGTTGTTCTCGCTGGTGAAATAAGAATCGCATCCAAAGTGCGCACGGAATGAGCACTTTTACGGGAAGAATCGGGGTATGCGAGCGGACCGGTTGGTGGCGACCCTGTTGTTGATGCAATCGCGCGGGCGGGTGACCGCGGCCGAGGTCGCCGCCGAACTCGAGGTTTCGGTGGCCACCGCGCGCCGTGACCTGGAGGCCCTGTCCGCGGCGGGCGTCCCGGTGTATCCGCAGCCGGGCCGGGGCGGGGGCTGGTCGCTGGTCGGAGGTGCGCGCACCGATCTCAGCGGGCTGAACGAACCCGAGGCGCGGGCGTTGTTCCTGTTGGCGGGCTCGTCGGCGGGTGCGGAGCCGGAGGTGCGGTCCGCGTTGCGCAAACTGGTGCGCGCACTGCCGCAGACTTTCCGCGCCGACGCGGAAGCGGCGGCCGAAGCGGTGGTCGTCGACCCCGCCCGCTGGGGGCAGCACGACCGGACCCGGCCCGGTGTGGTCACCCTGTTGCAGCGCGCGGTGGTGCGCCGCCGCCGGGTGCGCCTGGTGTACGAGCGTTCCGGTGTGCGTTCGGAGCGGCTGGTCGATCCGTGGGGGCTGGTCGACAAGGACGCCATCTGGTATTTGATCGCCGGGACCGACCGGGGCAGACGCACTTTCCGCGTCGATCGGGTGGTCGATGCCGTGATCACCGACGAAATCGCCTCTCGGCCCGCAGATTTCGATCTGGCCACCGCGTGGGAGGAAGTGGTCGGGGCGATGGAACGGCGCCGTGGCGCGGTCGCGGCCACCGCGCTCGTCTCCGCCGAACTGCTCCCGGTGCTGCGTGATCAGCAGGGCAGGCATTGCGAAGTGGACGGACCGGCCGAGGACGGTCGTGTCCGGGTGCGTGTCACCGCGCCGAGCGCGAATATGGTCGCCAGGCAATTGGCGGGCTGGGGCGCCGATGTCGAAGTGCTGGGGCCGCAGTCGGTTCGGGACGAACTCGCGGCACTCGGTGCGGAGCTGATCGACCGGTATCGGCGCTGACTCGGACATATCGAACAATGGACTCAACACAGTGTTCTCGACGTGTGTGAGGATGTGCCGAAATATCCTGTAGCCGAATGGGAAACAGAATTCGTGTTGTTGTTCGCTACGAATTGACTATCGGGGAGAATGGTCCCCCGAGCGGGTGTGTCCAGCCCCGGCGGTACGAGTGAGGCGACCGGAAGTGAGTGTCGGGCCAACCTGGTTGGCGATCTACGGTACTGGTGGGCGAACCGAAGGGGTGCCGATCGGTTCCCGAGATGGCATCGGAGAATTCCGGCGAATCGGACGATCTCACCGTTTGCCGATCGGCTGCCCCTATACGTCCGTGAAAGGAAAAACTGTGCGATAGAGTGTCGCTCGCGGACGTCGTCCGGGCACTCAATACATCATCGAATCGGCTCCTCGGTATGAATCGAACATGTTTCGTTCTGTACTGCTCGGATGATTCATCGAGCGCGCGGATTTCACGCCGGGGGTCGGGGAGGAACAGAAACAACATGGTCCGTGGGACTTTCACGAATGTAGCGCGCACACTGATCGCGGCGGTGCTGCCGATCGCGGCCGTCGTCGCCTTCGCCGGTATCGCCGCCGCCGATCCGGGACAGGTCGTCCAGGCGCCCGCGCCGGTGGCCCAGCAGGTGACCGAACCCGTGGCGAGCGGTCTGCCGTTGGAGGAGGTCGCGACGAACCCGGAGGCGCGCAATTCCGATCCGCTGGTCAACGGCGCGGCGGCGGGCGCACTCGCCGGAGCCGCCGGATCGGGCTTCCTGTCGGGTGTTTCGTGCGGCCCGCTCCTGATTCCGTGCGCCATCCTCGGCGCGGCCAGCGGTGCGCTGTGGGGCACCGCGATCGGTCTCATCGTCGGCGCGGTGGCACCGAGTGTGGTGCCGCAGGTACTGCCCTGATCCGGCCGTGTTCATGACACCGGCACGGGCGTAATCGCGTCCGGCGAGTCCGGCGATCATGCGCGCCGCCACGCGCTGTCGGGCTCACCGGTGTGTCGAGCGTCGGTAGAGAGTCGGAGTAGATCGACAGAGCGGGTGGCACCGAGCACTCGGTGCCACCCGCGTGTCGGCGAGTACGAGGATTGCCCCGTGCTCACCGAGACGGGCGTGTCACTTCGCGACGGTATTACTCGGCAACAGCCTGCTCAGCGCGCGCACGGTCTCGGCGGCCACCACCGCGTGCCCGCTCGAGGTGAAGTGGATCAGATCCGCACTCATCAGATCCGGGCGCAGCCGTAACGGGTGATCCCAGAACTCCACGACCGCGACGTCGTAGCGCGCGGCCGTCTCCCGGACGATGTCGTTCAACTCGGCCATCCGGTCCCGCAGCGGACGCATCGGCGCCATTCGCTCGGTGTCCCACACGTCGGCGAGAGTGAAGGTGAATATCTGCGCTCCGCTACGGGACAACGCCGCGAAGAGGGTATCGAGATCCCTCCGGATCTCCTCCGGGCCGCCGCGCGCGAACAGGTCGTTGCCGCCGCAGGTGACATGGATCAGGTCGGGCCGGAAATCCAGTGCGGGACCGAGCTGTTCGGCGATGACCTCGCCGATGGTGGCGCCGACCCGGCCGGTATTGCGATAGGCCAGTCCGGGATTCACCGAGCGGAGCACGGCCGCGACCCGGTCCGACCATCCCGAGGTGAGATAGCCGGGGCTGGGATCGCCGATCCCGAGCGCGACCGAATCGCCGATGACGGCGAAACGTCGCCACGGCGCGCCGTCGAGGAGTTCGCGGGCCGCGTCGGCGGGCACCAGCATCGGATCGTCGGCTTCGGTGCGAGAGATACTGTCGGTCATCGTTACTCCTGTTCGGTGCCGGTGAGGACGCGGGACGGGATCGCGGTGATGATCGCCGCGACCACGGCGATACCCGCGCACACCGCGAAGACGAGGTGGAACGTGGCGAGTGGATCGTCCACGTTCGCGGCCAGGATCGCCGCGAAGACCGCGACGCCCAACGCGCCGCCGACCTGGCGCGCTGTCAGATTCATGCCGATACCGGCCGCGAACTGTTGCGGCGGAAGGGCACTCGCCGCCGCGGTGCCGAGCACCGTCACCACGATGCCGACCCCGCCGCCGCCGAGCACGCCCGCCGGGACCCAGGCCGACCAGAACGCGGCATCCGGACCGAAGGCGTCGGTGCTCAGCCAGACCGCGGAGGCGGCGAACATCGACGCCCCGACGACACCCACCCAGCGCCGCCGACCCGGATCGGTGACCCGGCCCGCCGCCGTGGCGGTGATCATCGACGCGACCGCGCCGATGGTGAGCGCGCCCGCCGAGGCCAGGACCGAATAGTCCCAGATGGCGTCGAGGAACAGCGGCCCGGCGAGCAGCCAGGCGAACATGGCCGCCCCGAAGACGAACGAGGCCGCGTTGGCCAGCGCGTACGACCCGCTGCGCCACAGCGTCACCGCGATGGCGGGCTCGGGATGACGTGTCGAGCGGAACAGGGCGAACAGCAGCAGTAGCGCGCCGCCGCCGAGCGCGGCGATCGTGCCCGCCGAGGTCCAGCCCCAGCGCTGCCCCTCGGTCACCCCGGCGACCAGACCGCCGAGTCCGAGCGCGACCGCGAGCGTGCCGAGCGGATCGGGCAAGGGCCCGCGCCGTGGCCCGGTGTCGGAAACCGGAATGCGCAGGGCGGGCAGGATCAGGCCCAACACGACCGGCACATTGATGACGAACACCGAGCGCCAGCCGAAGACCTCGACCAGCGCGCCGCCGATGGCGGGTCCGACCACGGCGGCGAATCCACCCGCGGCGGTCCACGCGCCGATCGCCGCGCCGATCCGCTCTCTGGGAGTGCTGTCGAGGACGAGTCCGAGCGCCGCGGGCATCATCAGCGCCGCCGTCGCGCCTTGGAGCAGCCTGCCCGCGATCAGCCAGCCCGCGGTGGGGGCGAGGGCGCACAACAGCGAGGTGAGCGCGAATCCTGCCAGCGCGATGAGGAATACCCGGCGACGGCCCAGGGTGTCGGCGATGCGTCCGGCGGGGGTGAGCAGTGCCGCGAAGGCCACGGAGTATCCGCTGACCACCCACGTCAGTGTGGTGGTCGCGGTGCCGGGGTAGTCGCGGGCGATCGAGGGGAAGGCGATATTGACCACGGAGAGGTCGAGGAATGCGATGAACGCGGCGCCGCAGGCGATCAGCAGGGTGCGCGTGGCAGCCTTCGACGCCGGGGGAGCGGTGGTCCGCGTGGACACTTCGGTCATCTCTGTCCTTAGGGAGCGAATGCTGCCGAAACTAAAAGTACGATCGTTCGTACAATAAAATACGACCGAACGTTCATATATGCAAGGCATCGGTGGGACAATGGGCTCCATGGCCGAGACGACATCAGCTTCCGCGCCGCACGTCACCGATCAGCGGCTGGTCAAAGGTGCGCGTTCCCGGGCCTCCATCGCCAGACATGCCGCGGATGTCGCCACCGTCGAAGGGCTGAACGGGGTCAGCATCGGCCGACTCGCCACCGACCTCGGCATCAGCAAGAGCGGTATCGCCACCCTGTTCGGCAGCAAGGAAGCGCTGCAACTCGCGGCCGTGCACGCCGCCCGCGAGGTCTTCGTCGAGCAGATCATCGCTCCGAGCCTCGCGGAACCGCGCGGCGTGGCCCGGGTGCGCGCGCTCATCGACCGATGGTTCGACCACATCACCGAACCCGCGTTCCCCGGCGGCTGCTTCCGCACCGCGGCCCTGATCGAGTTCGACAGCAGGCCGGGCCCGGTCCGCGACGCCCTCGCCGCCGACCACGAGGAATGGTTGGTCTTCCTCGCCGGAGAGATCCGCAAGGCGCAGGACATGGGCGAACTACCCCCCGTCGACCCCGCCACCCTCGCCTTCGAACTGGACGCCGTGGTCAGCGCGGCCAATATGGCCCGGCAGCTGGGATCGGAAGCCAAGGTGGCGACGGCGAGACGGATCGCCGGTCGCCTGCTCGGCCGGGCGGAAAGCTGAACTCAGGCGGTCAGCGCCAAGGTGTTCGCGTACGCGGTGCCGTAACGGTCCCAGACGACATCGGTGAGCGCCGGATGCGCCCCGATGACGTCGGCGTGCGCGAGATCGGGTGCCGCCGAAGCCAATCGGTCGGTCAGCAGGCCGGGGGCGAGGAACCACGGGGCGACGAGCACCCGGTCCGCGCCGCGCGCCCGCAGGCGTGCGGTGGCCGCGTCGAGCGTGGGTTCGGTGGTGGCGTAGCAGATTTCGGTGAGCCAGCCGGTCTCGGCGGCCAGACGGCGTGCGACGGCGGCGGTGCGCGTGTTGGCGGCCGCGTTCGAGGAGCCGACGGCCGCGACCGCGACACCGATACGGCGGGGACCAGGCTCGGGATCCAGCGTCCGGCGCACCCGGTCGCGCAGCGCGTCGACCAGGCGCGGGTCCGGTCCGAGGACGTCGGCCTGGGTGAGGCGCAACCGCGCATGCCGCGCTCGCGCCGCGTCCAACAGCGCGGGCAGGTCGATCCGGGCGTGGAACGCGCTGCCCAGCAGCAGCGGGGCCACAACCGCGTGCGTATGTCCCTGTGCGGCAACGGCGTCGACGACCCGGTCGACCGAGGGCACGCTCAGATCGAGGAAGGCGAGGCGGACATCGACGTCGGGGCGGGCCGAGGCGACAGCGGCGACGACGGCCGCCATCGTCGCCGCGGATCTCGGGTCACGACTGCCGTGCGCCACCGCGATCAGAGCGGGCCGGTCGGTGCGCGCCGACCGAGGGATCGCCGCATCGCGCACCACCCCGGCAGCACCGCCGAACGCTCCCGCGCCCGGTGTGACGATGCCGATCGAGGTGAGCACCTCAGACTCCGGCGCCGACCTCGACAGCGCTGAGCACGTCACCGACGAGTCCGGCGCCGAGGGTGTTTCCCCCGGCCGGATCGATGAGCAGGAAGCTGCCGGTATGGCGGTTCACCCGGTAGTCGTCGGCCGCGATCGGCTCGGCGACGCGGATCGAGATCAGGCCGATATCGTTGAGTGCCAACGATTCCGGGCTCGGCTCGGCCGCCAGACGCTGTTCGTCGAACCGTTCGACCAGCGTGCCGACGATGGCCTGGGTGGTCCGGGTGCCGTGCTTGAGCAGCAGTCTGGCGCCCGCGCGCAGCGGTTTGTCGCCGAGCCAGCAGACGGTGGCGTCGAAGGTGTCGATGGGTTCGGGCGCGTCGGTGACCGAGGCGATGACGTCGCCGCGCGAGATGTCGACCTCGTCGGTCAGGATCAGCGTCACGCTGCGGCCCGGCTGGGCCACCGCGAGTTCGCCGTCGGGGGTATCGATACGGGCGACCGTGGTGCGGATACCGGAGGGCAGGACGACGACCTCGTCGCCGGGGGATACCGAACCGGCGGCGATCTGCCCGGCGTAGCCGCGGTAGTCCGGGTATTCGGCGGTGCGCGGCCGGATGACGTACTGCACCGGGAAACGCAGCCCGATGGAATGCGCGCCGGTGTTGTCGGCGTCGACCGGGACCGACTCCAGGTGTTCGATCAGCGAGGGGCCGTCGTAGTACGGGGTATTGGTCGAGCGCGAGGCGACATTGTCGCCGTGCAGCGCCGACACGGGGATCTCGAGCACGTCCTCGGCCGTCCAGCCGAGCGCGGTGGTGAGGGTGTTGAATTCGGCGGAGATCGCGGTGAACACGGCCGCCTGCGCCGCGGTGCGGGCCTCGTCGGTCGGCTCGTCCTGACCGACCAGATCGATCTTGTTCACGGCGAGAACCAGTTTGGGCACGCCGAGCAGTGCGAGCACCGCCGCGTGCCTGCGGGTCTGCTCGATGACACCCTTGCGGGCGTCGACGAGCAGGATCACCAGTTGCGCGGTGGAGGCTCCGGAGACGGTGTTGCGGGTGTACTGCACGTGCCCGGGGGTGTCCGCGAGCACGAAAGACCGTGCGGGGGTGGCGAAGTAGCGGTAGGCGACATCGATGGTGATGCCCTGTTCCCGCTCCGCGCGCAGGCCGTCGACGAGCAACGAGAGATCCGGGGTCGCCAGACCCTTGTCGACCGACGCGCGCGTGACGGCGTCGATCTGGTCGGCGAGTACGGATTTCGTGTCGTAGAGCAGCCGTCCGACCAGGGTGGACTTGCCGTCGTCGACAGAACCGGCGGTGGCCAGTCTCAATAGGTCGGACATCTCAGAAATAACCCTCTCGCTTACGGTCTTCCATCGCGGCCTCGGAAACCCGGTCGTCACCACGGGTCGCGCCGCGCTCGGTCAGTCGGGACGCGGCCACCTCGGCGAGAATCGCCTCGTTGTCGCCCGCGTCGGAAAGGATGGCTCCGGTGGAGGAGCCGTCGCCGACGGTGCGGTAACGCACCGAACGGGTCTCGAGCACCTCGCCGTCGCGGGGGCCGCCCCACACGCCGGGGGTCATCCACATGCCGTCGCGCTGGTATACCGGACGTTCGTGGGTGTAGTAGATGCTGGCCAGGTCGACATCCTCGCGGGCGATGTAGCGCCAGATGTCGAGTTCGGTCCAGTTGCTCAGCGGGAAGACCCGCACGTGCTCGCCCGGCGCGTGCCTGCCGTTGTACAGATTCCACAGCTCGGGACGCTGACGCTTGGGATCCCACTGGCCGAAGGCGTTGCGCAGCGAGAAGATCCGCTCCTTGGCGCGGGAGCGCTCCTCGTCGCGACGGCCGCCGCCGAAGACCGCGTCGAAACGGTTCTCGGTGATGGCGTCGAGCAGCGGAACGGTCTGCAACGGGTTGCGGATGCCGTCGGGGCGTTCGGTGAGACGTCCGTCGGCGAGGTAGTCCTCGACCTTGGCGACATGTAGTCGCAGGCCGTACTTCTCGACGATCCGGTCCCGGAACTCCAGAACCTCGGGCAGGTTGTGACCGGTGTCGACGTGCAGCAGGGCGAAGGGCAGCGGCGCGGGCCAGAAGGCCTTGAGGGCCAGGTGCAGCAGCACCGTGGAATCCTTGCCGCCGGAGAACAGGATCACCGGCCGCTCGAATTCACCGGCCACCTCGCGGAACACGTGGATGGACTCGGATTCGAGAGCGGCCAGCGTGTCGAATTCGCTGATACCGAGTGAACGTTCGCTGATGGTTCCGGTCATGATTGGTGCAACCCGCATTCGGTCTTGGCGAGGCCGGCCCAGCGGCCGCTTCGCGGATCGGATCCCGGCTCCGGCTTCCGTGTGCACGGAGCGCAGCCGATGGACGGATATCCCTCTTCCACCAGGGGATTGACGAGAATGCCGTGCTGTTCGATATAGGACTGCATCTCATCGTCGGACCACGGTGCGATCGGATTGATCTTCACCAGCCCGAAGCCTTCGTCGAAGGAGATCAGCGGGGCATTGGCCCTGGTAGGGGCCTCCACCCGGCGGATTCCGGTCACCCAGGCGTTGTAACCGCTGAGCGAGTTCTTCAGGGGAACCACCTTGCGCAGGCGGCAGCATTCGGCGGCGTCGCGGGCGAAGAGATCTTTGCCGAGCAGTCGATCCTGTTCGGCCACCGTGGTTTCCGGTGTCACGTTCACCACGTTCACCCCGTACACGGCTTCCACCGCGTCACGGGTGCCCATCGTCTCGGCGAAGTGGTAGCCGGTGTCGAGGAACAATACGTCCACGCCCGAGCGAACCTCGGCGGCCAGGTGCACCAGCACCCCGTCCTGCATATTCGAGGCGACGATGTAGTTGGTGCCGAAGGTCTGCTCGGTCCAGCGCAGCAGGTCCACCGCCGAGGCGTCCGGCCCGAGTTCGGCCGCTCCGCTCTCGGCGATGCTCCGCAATTCGTCCTCGGACAGTTTCTGCGCGAGTTTCGTTGTCACAATTGATCTCCCGTCACACCGGCCGTGCTCACCGCAGGTCGGCCTCGTCGGCGCGAACGGCCCACTGGGCGAACCGTTCACCCTCTTCGCGGTGCTTGACGAAATTGCGCACCACGCGATCGATGTAGTCACCGAGTTCGACGCTGGTCACCTTGTGCTGACGCAGCTTGCGTCCGAAGGCGCTGTCGAGTCCGAGGCTGCCGCCGAGATGAACCTGGAAACCCTCGACTTGATTCCCGTCGCCGTCATCGACCAGCTGTCCCTTGAACCCGATATCGGCGATCTGGGAGCGCCCGCACGAGTTGGGGCAACCGTTGATGTTCACCGTGATCGGCACGTCGAGGCTGGCGTTGATATCGGCCAGCCGTTGCTCGAGTTCGGGCGCGAGCACCTGCGAACGCTTCCGTGTCTCCACGAACGACAGCTTGCAGAATTCGATACCGCTGCACGCCAGCAGATTTCGCCGCCACATCGACGGCCGTCCCTGTAGGCCGAGCGGTTCCAGTTCGGCGATCAACGAGTCGACGGCCTCGTCGGGCACGTCGAGCACGATCAACTTCTGGTACGGGGTGAACCGGACGCGATCGGATCCGATCCGCTCGACGGCGTCGGCCACCTTCGTCAGCACGGTGCCCGAGACCCGGCCCGCGATGGGCGAGAAGCCCACGGCGTTGAGGCCGTTGCGCAGCTTCTGCACGCCGATGTGGTCGATCGGCTTGGACGGCTGCTCGGGCGCGGGCCCGTCGATCAGCTTGCGCTTCAGGTACTTCTCTTCCAGCACCTCGCGGAACTTCTCGATACCCCAGTCCTTGATCAGGAACTTCAGGCGGGCCTTGGTGCGCAGCCTGCGGTAGCCGTAGTCGCGGTAGAGCGAGACGACCGCCTCCCACACATCGGCGACCTCGTCCAGCGGCACCCAGGCGCCGACCCGCTGCGCGAGCATCGGGTTGGTGGACAGACCGCCGCCGACCCACAGGTCCAGGCCCGGTCCGTGTTCGGGGTGTTCCACGCCGATGAAGGCGATGTCGTTGATCTCGTGCACCACGTCCTGCTGGCCCGAGATCGCGGTCTTGAACTTGCGCGGCAGGTTGGAGTATTCCTTCTTGCCGATATAGCGCTTCACGATCTCATCGATCGCGGGCGTCGGGTCGATGATCTCGTTCAGCGATTCACCGGCGAGCGGCGATCCGAGCACCACGCGCGGGCAGTCGCCGCAGGCTTCGGTGGTCTGCAGGCCGACGGCCTCGATGCGCCGCCAGATCTCCGGGACGTTCTCGACCTCGATCCAGTGGTACTGGACGTTCTCGCGGTCGGAGAGGTCGGCGGTGTCGCGGGCGAATTCGGTCGAGATGCCGCCCAGGGTGCGCAACTGTGCCGCACTGAGTGCGCCGCCGTCGCAGCGGATGCGCATCATGAAGTATTTGGCCTCGAGAATGTCGATGTTCTCGTCGCCGGTCCAGGTGCCGTCGTAGCCCTGCTCGCGCTGGGTATAGAGACCCCACCAGCGGAAGCGGCCGCGCAGGTCGCCCTTGTCGATACTGTCGAAACCCTGTTTCGAGTAGATGTTCTCGATGCGGGCCCGCACGTTGAGCGGGTTGTCGTCCTTCTTGGACTGTTCGTTCGGATTCAGCGGTTCGCGGTAGCCGAGCGCCCACTGGCCCTCGGCTCGGCGGCGGACCGGCTTCCCGGTGCGCTCGCGCGGGCCCGAGGGGGTCTCGCGTCGTGGACGGTCGGGTCGTACGCGCCGCTCCGAGGCGGGACGTTCCGGACGCGCGCGCTGTCCCGGCCCGGATTCGGGCGTGGGCTGATCGCTGGGACCGGCGTCGGTACTCGACGTCATGGGGGTCGCTCCTGCTGGTGTTGGTACATCCGTGCTGAAGGGGCGAGGGGCTGACTCGCTCCCGCGGTGTCAGCGGACCGATGCGATATCGGAGAATTCCGGGCAAACCCGGGAATGCGCGCCGCTGAGTTACCGGTGACGACCGGACTGACAACTGGCACTGCAGACGCGCTTGAAGTCGACGTGGCGTCGTGCCACAAGCCGTACTCCTGATCCGCGCATGGGGCCCATTGTGCCATGTACGAACGGCCGATCCGACCGCCCTGCCAGTATTTCCCGCGAAAGTGGGGGAAATACCCTGTACCGCCGGGTCTATTTGTGACGGCTGTCATAGTTGCTTGCCTGAACCCGGGTGGTGATGCATCCGTTATGTCCGATAAGCGGTGTGTGGCGGGATTTCGGCGGGGGTATCGACTTCGTCACACGCGCGGTCGCGCACGTCCGCCCGGAAACAGCGGCCCGCGCCGGGACAGTCACACTGGAGGGGTGAGTTCACCCGCCACGACATCGATGGACGCCGAGCCGACGACCCCGGCGCTGCGTGATTTCGGCGGCGGACCGTTCGGGATCTACATCCACGTGCCGTTCTGCGCCACGCGCTGCGGATACTGCGATTTCAACACCTACACCGCGGGTGAATTGGGCACATCGGCCTCGCCGCAGTCGTGGCTGGAAGGCCTGCGGGGCGAACTCGCGACGGCCGCCGCCCGGTTCGGCGACCTGCCCAGTGCGACGCCGCCGGTCGAGACGGTCTTCGTCGGCGGCGGCACCCCGTCGCTGCTCGGCGGCGACGGCCTCGCCTCGGTACTCGACGCCGTCCGCGCGAATTTCACACTCGCCCCCGGCGCGGAGGTGACCACCGAATCGAATCCGGAATCCACCGCACCGGCCTTCTTCGAGCGGATCCGCGCGGCCGGGTACACCCGCGTCTCCCTCGGCATGCAGTCGGCGGCCCAGCACGTGCTGTCGGTACTCGATCGCACCCACACCCCCGGCCGCGCGGTGGCGGCGGCGCGGGAGGCGCGCGCGGCGGGGTTCGACCACGTCAACCTGGATCTGATCTACGGCACCCCCGGTGAGTCCGACGCCGATCTGGACGCCAGCCTCGACGCCGTCCTCGCCGCGGGCGTCGACCACGTGTCGGCGTATTCGCTCATCGTCGAGGACGGCACGGCCCTGGCCCGCAGGGTGCGCCGGGGCGAACTGCCCGCGCCCGACGAGGACGTCCTCGCCGCCCGCTACGAACGTATCGACGCGCGACTGTCCGCCGCCGGGCTCACCTGGTACGAGGTGTCGAACTGGGCGTCGAGCGATGCCGCCCGGTGCAGGCACAACCTCGGATATTGGGACGGCGGCGACTGGCTCGGCGCTGGGCCGGGCGCGCACAGTCACGTCGGCGGCGTGCGGTGGTGGAACGTCAAACATCCCGCCCGCTACGTCGACCGGGTGGCCACCGGCGAGCTGCCTTCGGCGGGCTGGGAGACCCTGACCCGGGACGAGCGCTACACCGAACGCGTCATGCTGACCCTGCGCCTGCGCACCGGTCTCCCGTTGGCCGACCTCGCCCCCGAGGCCGCCCCCGCCATCGCCCGCGCCGAACGCGACGGCCTGGCCCGCCGCACCGGAACCCACCTGATCCTCACCGACGCGGGCAGGCTCCTCGCCGACGGCGTCGTCCGGGACCTTCTCGTCTGACGTACGCCGTGACGGATCCGGCCGGACGTTGTACCGTTCCCACCGGCGTGCGAAGCCTCGAAAGGGGAGCGAGGAGTCGGCGGTATCGGCGCCGCGTAGTGACATGTCCGCAACCGACATGCGCGACTCTGGGTGTGCACCACTATGCGGTACCGGTGAACCCGTATAGGCTCCGAACAACCCCGAGGAGTCCTATGCCACCGGCACGTCACATGTCCCTGATCCACGAGCAGAACGAGTTCGCCGAGGCGCGGGCCGCGGAGAAGGCGGAAACCGCCCGCCAGAGCGCGATCGCCGCCAGGACCGTCGCCAGCCATTCCGAGAACGCGGACGACTGCCAGTCGCTGCTGGCGATGCTCGGTCTCGACGCGCTCGCGGGCAAGCACGCCAAGAGCATGCGCTAGTCCTCACGACAGGCGTTCGGGCACACGGGATATTCCGGTTCGGCGCGGTGTGACACTCCTCGGAGTGTCACCCGAGGCTCGGTAGGCCCCCTGTGCCCGGGCGACGCGGCGGTGGCCCGACTCCTGTCCGGAGAGGTCGCGCGAAGGTCCCGCTGGACCCCCGATCCGCCGCCACGGCCGAATGCTCGGAATGCGCCGAGCCGCACGAATATTTTCGTTTCGAAACATATCCGCACGTCGTCACTCCCGATGGTGTACCTCCGGTCACAGCCGTCTCGCACAGTCAACGCCGTTTCCCTCCGCGACTTATGCTCGATCGACGTCCGATTGTCGGTCGAGTTCAGCTCGAGGAGAATTCGTGTCCCTGTCAGGAGTACGTCCGGTCGTCTTCATCCACGGATTGTGGATGCACAGCAGTAGCTGGGATCCGTGGGTCGAACTGTTCAGCGCGTCGGGATATCGCGCACAGGCGCCCGGATGGCCCGGCGACGGACCGACGCCGGAGGCCACCAGGGCGAACCCGGACGATCTGAACAATCGCGGCATCGCCGAAGTCACGGCGCACTACACCGGACTGATCGCCGCGCTGCCGACACCGCCGGTGGTGATCGGCCATTCCTTCGGCGGGCTGATCGCGCAGCAACTGCTCGCCGCCGGATCGGCCGCCGCCTGCGTCGCCATCGCACCCGCGCAGTTCAAAGGCGTGCTCGCGCTACCGCCCGCCCAAATCCGCAGCGCGCTACCCGTGCTCGGCAAACCCTGGTTGCGCGGCAAGACCTGGGCGCACAGCGCGGACAGTTATCACCGTTCGTTCGCCAACGGGGTACCGCGCGAGGAATCGGATCGGCTCTTCGCCGACTACGCCATTCCCGCACCCGCGAAGCCGCTGTTCCAGGCGGCGGTGGCGAACTTCGTGCCGGGCAGCGAGGCGCAGGTCGACACCGCCGCCGAACGCGGCCCGCTGCTGATGTTCGCGGGCGGACTGGATCGCACGGTGCCCGAGGCCACCGTCCGCGCCGCGCACAAACTCCAGAGTCGCAATTCCGGCATCACCGAATTGGTCGTACTGCCCGATCGGTGCCACTCCATGTCCGCCGATCACGGCTGGCGTGAATTGGCCGATACCGCACTGCAATTCCTGGAGAAGAACCTGCCGGACGTCCCGCCCGGCAGCTGACACCCGTCGCACGACACACTCACCGGAGGAGTTCTGTTATGCCGACCGTCACCACGAAATTCGGGTCAGCGCTACGCGGTGCCCTCGCCGCGCTCGCACTGTCGCTGACCGCGGCGCTCGCCGCCGCCCCCGCGCAGGCGGCGCCGCAGCCGACGATCGTCCTCGTGCACGGCGCCTTCGCCGACACCACGAGCTGGGACGGTGTGGCGGCCCAGTTGCGCTCCGACGGTTACACCGTCCTCACCCCGGAGAATCCGCTGCGCGGCCCCGCCTACGACGCGGCGGCCGTCCAGCGGACGCTCGACACCGTCTCCGGGCCCATCGTGCTGGTCGGTCACTCCTACGGTGGATTCGTCATCACCCAGATCCACGATCCCGATGTCGAATCCCTGGTCTACATCGCGGCGTTCGCCCCGGTCCGGGGTGAGGTCGCCCAGCTGGCGCTCGATCCGATCCGATTCCCCGGCAGCCAGCTGTTGCCGCCCGCGCTGCAAGTGGCGGTGGTCGATGATCCGCAGGGTATCGCGGGCAAGAACCTGGACGGTTACGTCGCGCCGGACCGGTTCCACGACGTCTTCGCCCAGGATGTCAGCGACGCCACCGCCGCCGACATGATCGCCCACCAGCGTTCGATCGCGATCGCGGCGAATCTGGAGCCCTCCGCCGCACCGTCCTGGGCGGATACGCCGAGCTGGTATCTGGTCTCGGCGGGCGACCGGGTGATCCCGCCGTCGTCGCAGCGCTTCATGGCCGATCGCATGGGCGCCACCACCAGCGAGATCGACGCGTCGCACGCGTCGCTGGTGTCGCGCCCGGCCGAGGTCGCCGCGGTGGTCGAACTGGCCGTGGGCGACTGAGCCACGGGTAGTCGAGAATCGGGGTCCGCCGCCGGGTGATCGATCGCCTCGATCACCCGGCAGCACGGTCTCCGGAGCCGGATGTGCCCACGCGCGACGATCGGGCTATTGGTGTGAGGGCAACTAGACTGGATACTCAGACGGAACCGGGTACGGCGGATGAGAATCCCCGCCCGGGTGCGTCGGTTTTCGGCGACGCACCGATGAGCGAGGAGGTAGGCCCGATGTCGAGCACCGAGGACCGGCGCTTCGAGGTCCTACGCGCGATCGTCGCGGATTATGTGGCGACGAAGGAGCCCATCGGGTCGAAAACCCTGGTCGACCGCCACAATCTCGGCGTCTCCAGCGCGACGATCCGCAACGATATGGCCGTACTGGAAGCCGAGGGCTACATCACCCAGCCGCACACCAGTTCCGGGCGCATTCCCACCGACAAGGGCTACCGCCAGTTCGTCGACCGCATCTCCGAGGTCAAACCCCTCTCGGGTCCCGAGCGCCGGGCGATCATGGAATTCCTGGAATCGGGCGTCGACCTCGACGACGTGCTGCGCCGTGGCGTGCGGCTGCTCGCGCAGCTGACCAGGCAGGTGGCCGTCGTGCAGTATCCGACCGCCTCCGCCTCGACGGTCCGCCACATCGAGGTCGTCGCGCTGAATCCCGCGCGTCTGCTGCTGGTCGTCATCACCGACACCGGCCGAGTCGACCAGCGACTCGTCGAACTCGGCGCCCTCATCGACGACGAGGATCTCGCGGTGCTGCGCGGCATGCTCGGCGGCGCGATGGACGGTAAGCGGCTCGCGGCCGCGTCGGCGGCGGTCGCCGAACTTCCCGAACACGCCCCGCGCACCCTGCGCGACGTGCTGATCCGGGTATCGACGGTGCTGGTGGAGACCCTGGTCGAACATCCGGAGGAGCGTCTCGTGCTCGGCGGCACCGCCAATCTGACGCGCAACGCCGCCGATTTCGGCCTGCCCGGATCGCTGCGTCACGTGCTCGAGGCGCTGGAGGAGCAGGTCGTCGTGCTCAAGCTGCTGGCAGCGGCCCAGCAACCGGGGACGGTGACCGTGCGTATCGGCGAGGAGACCCAGGTCGAGCAGATGCGCGGCACCTCGGTGGTCTCGACCGGCTACGGCGTTTCCGGCGCGATTCTCGGCGGAATGGGTGTACTCGGCCCGACGCGGATGGATTACCCCGGCACGATAGCCTCGGTGGCGGCCGTGGCACGCTACATCGGCGAGGTGCTGGCCGAACGCTGATCTCGGCGCCGCCGAGGTAGCGTGAAGGTAGCGCTCGGCACGGCCGGACGGTGTCGATCGAAGGCGCTGTTACTCTCGAACTTCCGGCCGGATAAAGTTGAGTGCATCCGACTAATGCCGACGGCGGTGGTGTGCGTTCGTGCCGCCGTGTGTATCCGGTCGGAACGGAGCAGACAAGGATGAGCCCACGCCCGGCCGGCAGGTCGGCGGTGGAGAGCGACCAAGGACTAAGAGACTCACGTGGCACGGGATTACTACGGACTGCTCGGCGTCGCCAAGAACGCGACCGACCAGGAACTCAAGCGCGCCTACCGCAAGTTGGCGCGTGAACTGCATCCCGACGTCAACCCCGACGAGGCGGCGCAGGCCAAGTTCAGGGAGGTGTCGACCGCCTACGAGGTGCTGACGGACCCGGAGAAGCGGCGCATCGTCGACCTGGGCGGTGATCCGCTGGAATCCGGCGGCGGTGGCGCGGGCGGATTCTCCGGTGCGGGTTTCGGTGGTCTGGGCGACGTCTTCGAGGCCTTCTTCGGCGGGATGAACACCTCCGGTGGCCAGCGCAAACCGCGCGGCCGGGTGCAGGCGGGCGCCGATTCGCTGTTGCGGACCAGGCTCAGCCTCGCCGAATGCGCGGTCGGTGTCACCAAACACCTGACCGTCGACACCGCGATCCTCTGCGATGTCTGCACCGGTGCGGGCACCAACGGCAACTCCAAGCCGGTGCGCTGCGAAACCTGCGGTGGCGCAGGCGAAGTGCAGTCGGTGCAGCGTTCGTTCCTCGGTCAGGTGATGACGGCGCGTCCGTGCCCCACCTGCCGCGGCGCCGGTGAGACCATCCCGGACCCCTGCCACAAATGCGGTGGTGACGGTCGGGTGCGCGCTCGCAGGGAGATCGCCGCGCCGATTCCGGCCGGTGTCGCCAGCGGAATGCGGGTTCGTCTGGCCGCGCAGGGCGAGGTCGGTCCCGGCGGCGGTCACGCGGGTGACCTCTACGTGGAGATCGTGGAGCAGCCGCACGACGTGTTCGTGCGCGACGGCGACGATCTGCACTGCACGATCCGGGTTCCGATGGTGGACGCCGCGCTCGGCACCACCGTGGTCATCGACACCATCCTCGACGGCCCGACCGAACTCACCATCCAGCCGGGTACCCAGCCCAACGAGATCTCGGTGTTGCGCGGCCACGGAATGCCGCGCCTGCGTTCGGGCGCGCGCGGCGATCTGCTCGCGCACCTCGACATCGTGGTGCCGAGCAAACTCGACGGCAAACAGTCCGATCTGCTGCGCAAGTACAAGGGCATGCGTGAGCGCGACCGCGCCGAGGTCATGACGGCGCAGTCCGAACACAACAGCGGACTGTTCGCCCGGCTGCGCGCCTCGTTCAGCGGACGCTGACCCGTTGGCCGCCACGGTCTTCTATCTGGACGACATCCCGGAAACGGGCGCGGTGGCGGTCCTCGACGGTCAGGAAGGCCGTCATGCCGCCACCGTGCGCCGCATCCGGGTGGGTGAGCCGATCACGCTGTCGGACGGACGCGGACTGCTCGCCGAATCCGAGGTCGTCGCGAGCCGGCGCGACCGGCTGGATCTGCGGATCCTGAATCGCACTGTCGCGCAACGGGTGACGCCCACCGTCACGGTGATCCAGGCGGTGCCCAAATCCGATCGCTCGGAACTGGCCGTCGAATTGATGACCGAAGCGGGCGTCGACACCGTCGTGCCGTGGCAGGCCGCCCGCTGTATCGCCAACTGGGAGGGCAAAGCCGCCAAGGCGGTGGAGAAATGGCGTGCGGCCGCGCGTTCGGCGGCGCGCCAGTCCCGTCGCCCGTACATTCCCGAGGTGGCGGACCTGCATCGGACCCGCGAGATCGTCGATCTGGTCCGCACCGCCGTCTCCGGTGGCGCGATCGTGGCCGCATTGCACGAATCGGGGGCGGGCAAGTTCACCGAACTGCCGTTCGCCGAGGCGAGCGAGGTCATCCTCGTCGTCGGCCCGGAAGGCGGTCTGGACGATTCCGAGATCGCGGCGCTCACCGAGGCGGGAGCCGCCCCGGTTCTGCTGGGGCCGACGGTGCTGCGCACCTCCACCGCCGCGGCCGTGGCGCTCGGCGCGCTGGGCGCGCTCACCACCCGCTGGTAGATCCCCGAGCGTTCGGATACCGGCGCTGCGGCGTCACCGTCACCCACGGCGCGGTCCGCGCCGCCGCCGCGCGTCTGAGCAACTGGCGGAAATACTCTCGCGGGATCTCCGATATGGCGCCGCAGGAGCGGCATTCCAGCGCGCGCCTGGTGTGGATCTCACCCCACGACTTCCCGTTCACACCGAATCCGGTGACCAGCTGCCGAAGTCCGTGTTCCGCGGGGCGGCGACAGCGATGGCAGGGGATGTGCACCACGGCGAGAAACCGAACGGTGCGCCGAATGTCCCAGGGTACGAGCACGCCAAGCCTCACGATCGAATCTCGGCGTCGAGAGTACGGGAACCCGTCCGTGTGCGCCGGGTGCCCGTCCTGTGCTGCTCATACCCGATTATTCACTGTGTTGTGTCGGTAGGGCGCGTTAAACTTTGGGCAACGAAGGATCGAGACAGGAAGCAGGCTATAGCCACTTTTGAGAACACAAGGCGAGATCGGCGACCCGACCACACCCGCAGCAGGCACCGGTGCAGGCGACAGTGGGGGCTCGGGCCCCGCGGCGCGAACCGTGCGTTCCAGTATCGAACTCGCTCCCGAATCCGTGTTCCCGTTCCTCGGTTCGGCCGACCAGAATCTCCGTGAACTCGAGCAACTGCTCGACGCGGACATCCATGTGCGCGGCAATTCCGTCACCCTGACCGGTAAGGCCGCCGATGTGGCGCTGGCCGAGCGGGTGATCGAACAGCTCGTGGCGCTGACCGGCCGCAATCGGGTGGTGACGCCGGAAGCGGTGCGTCACACGGTGTCGATGCTGACCGACGGAACCTCCGAATCCCCGGCGGAGGTGCTGAGCCTGGACATCCTGTCCCGGCGCGGCAAGACCATCCGACCCAAGACGCTGAACCAGAAACGCTACGTCGACGCCATCGACACCAACACCATCGTGTTCGGCATCGGTCCGGCGGGCACCGGCAAGACCTACCTCGGCATGGCCAAGGCCGTGCAGGCGTTGCAGACCAAACAGGTCAACCGGATCATCCTGACCCGTCCCGCCGTGGAGGCGGGGGAGCGGCTGGGCTTCCTGCCCGGCACGCTCAACGAGAAGATCGACCCGTACCTGCGCCCGCTCTACGACGCGCTGCACGACATGATGGATCCGGAGGCCATTCCGAAGCTGATGGCGGCCGGTGTCATCGAGGTCGCGCCCCTGGCGTACATGAGAGGCCGGACGCTCAACGATTCGTTCATCATTCTCGACGAGGCGCAGAACACCACGGCAGAGCAGATGAAGATGTTCCTGACCCGACTCGGTTTCGGCTCGAAGATCGTGGTGACCGGTGACGTCACCCAGGTCGATCTGCCGACCGGCGCCAGGTCCGGGCTGCGGGCGGCGAGTGAGATCCTCACCGGTATCGAGGATATTCATTTCGCCCAGCTCACCAGCAGCGATGTGGTCAGGCACCGGCTGGTCTCCGATATCGTCGACGCCTACGAGAAGTTCGAATCCGATACCCGCCCCGCCGTCGGCGAGCACTACCCGGGAAACCGGGCGCAGCGCCGTGCCGCGGGCCGCGGTGACCGGCGGTAATCGAAGACGCGGATCCCCGATGGCGTCCGGATCGTCCGGGCGCCATCGGCGTCTGTACGACCTCGAGGGACGGCCGGGGACGGCATCGTCGCGGGGGTCTGGACGCGGTGCGGTTCGTGGCGGGGTTGCGGGCGGACCCGGTCCGATGGCGGCCGATAGGCTGTGCGGGTGAGCATCGAGATCGCCAACGAGTCGGGGATCGACGTACCCCAAGAAGGCCTGGTCAGCGTCGCGCGTTTCGTGATCGCCCGCCTGGATGTGCACCCGGCGGCGGAACTGTCGATGGTGCTCGTCGACCTCGACACCATGGCGGATATGCACATGCGCTGGATGGATCTGCCGGGCCCGACGGACGTGATGTCGTTCCCGATGGACGAGCTCGAACCGGGCGGCAGGCCCGACAGCCCCGAACCGGGTCCGTCCATGCTCGGCGATATCGTGCTGTGCCCCGAGTTCGCGGCCACCCAGGCGCGCAAGGTCGGGCATTCGCTCGATCACGAACTCGCGCTGCTCACCGTGCACGGCGTCCTCCATCTGCTCGGCTACGACCATGCCGAGCCCGAGGAGGAGAAGGAGATGTTCGCGTTGCAGGCCCAACTGCTCGAGGAGTGGTACGAGAGCCTGCGCGAGGCCGAGCGTCGCGCCGAACTCGCCGAACGCGACGCCCGTCTGCTCGGCAAGGCTGGTTTCACCACACCGGGTGACGCTCTGGGCCCGGCGTGAGTTCACTGACCCTCGTTCTACTCGCGTGCCTGCTCGTCCCGGTGGGCGGTTTGTTCGCCGGTATCGATTCCGCCCTCAACACCGTCTCCCCGGCCCGCCTCGACGATATGGTGCGCGCCGATCGGTCGGGCGCGGTGCGTCTGCGCCGCATCGTCGCCGACCGGCCGCGCTATGTGAATCTCATGGTGCTGCTGCGCATCCTGTGCGAGATCAGCGCCACCGTATTGCTGGCGGCGGCCCTCATCGAGATCTGGAACGACAATTGGGCTCTGCTGATCACCGCCGTGGTGATGGTGCTGGTGGATTACGTCGTGATCGGGGTCGGCCCGCGCACCCTCGGCCGTCAGCACGCCTATTCCCTCGCCCTCGTCGCGGCGCTGCCGTTGCAGTTCATCGGCATGGTGCTCGGTCCGATCAGCCGTCTGCTCATCCTCATCGGTAACGCGATCACCCCGGGTAAGGGATTTCGCAACGGGCCCTTCGCCTCGGAGATCGAATTGCGCGAGGTCGTCGAGATGGCCGGTGAGCGCGGCGTCGTGGCCGACGAGGAGCGGCGGATGATCCAGTCCGTCTTCGAACTCGGCGACACCGCCGCGCGCGCGGTCATGGTGCCCCGCACCGAGATGGTCTGGATCGAAGCGGACAAGACGGCGTCGCAGGCGATGTCGCTCGCGGTGCGCAGCGGCCATTCGCGTATTCCGGTCGTCGGTGAGAACGTCGACGACATCCTGGGTGTCGTCTACCTGAAAGATCTCGTGCCGTACGCGGATCGGAGCAGGAAGGTGCGGGTGCGCGAGGTGATGCGCCCGGCCGTCTTCATGCCCGATTCCAAACCGCTCGATGATCTGCTCGACGAGATGCAGCGCCGTCGCAATCACATGGCGTTGCTGGTGGACGAATACGGCGGCATCGCCGGTCTGGTCACCATCGAGGACGTCCTGGAGGAGATCGTCGGGGAGATCGCCGACGAATACGACACCGACGAGACCCCGCCGGTGGAAGATCTCGGTGAGGGCCGTTACCGGGTGTCGGCGCGGTTGTCGGTGGAGGATCTGGGTGAGCTGTACGGCCTGGAGATCGAGGACGAGGATGTCGACACCGTCGGCGGCCTGCTCGCTCACGAACTGGGCAGGGTGCCGCTGCCCGGTTCCAAGGTGGTCGCGTACGGACTGGTCCTGCGCGGCGAGGGCGCCGCGGACGCCAGGGGGCGGATGCGGGTGCACACGGTCGTGGTGCGGCGCGCGCCGCAGCGGGTGCGCGAGAAGTCGGAGGACGATCGCGCGGCGGGTGAGAAGAACGGCAAGCGGAAAGGCAATGGATCGGATCGGGAGAGCCCGGCCGATCGTCACGAGGACGGAGACACCGATGATTGAATTGGATGCCGAGGACAACAAGCTGGTGGTTCTCGCTCGCGGTGCGCTCGCGCGGACCGGCGGCGTGAGCGGTGCCGCGATCCGCGATACCGACGGCCGCACCTACGCGGCGGGCGAGGTGACGCTGGACGCGTTGCGGCTGACCGCGCTGCAATCCGCGGTCGCCGCCGCGATCTCCAGCGGCGCGGAAGGGTTCGAAGCCGCCGCGGTGGTCGGTGGCAGGTTCTCCGACGCCGGTGTCGGTGCGGTGCGCGAGGTTTCGCCCGCGGCCAGGATCGTGTTCACCGATCGTGACGGCGCGGTCTTCGAGATCGTCGACGACTCCGAAGAGTCCGACGATTCGACAGCCGCCACGGCGGCTACCGCCGAGGTGCGGGGTGGCTGACGGTCGCGCGGGTGACTCCGCCGAATTCCGTTCGGGTTTCGTCTGTTTCGTCGGCAGACCCAATACCGGCAAGTCGACGCTGACCAACGCCCTGGTCGGTGCGAAGATCGCGATCACCTCCTCGCGTCCGCAGACCACGCGGCACACCATTCGCGGCATCGTGCACCGCGACCACACGCAGCTGATCCTGGTCGACACCCCGGGACTGCATCGTCCGCGCACCCTGCTCGGACAGCGCCTCAACGATCTGGTGCGCGACACCTATTCCGAGGTCGACGTCATCGCGCTGTGCATCCCGGCCGACGAGAAGATCGGTCCTGGCGATCGGTGGATCGTGCAGCAGATCAAGCAGATGGCGCCCAAGACCACCGTGCTCGGCGTGGTCACCAAGATCGACAAGGTGAGCCGCGACGAGATCGCGGCCCAGTTGCTCGGGCTGTCCCGGCTGCTCGGTCCCGACGCCGACGTGGTGCCGGTCTCGGCGGTCAAGGGTGAGCAGGTCGAGGTACTCGTCGACGTCATCGCCTCGAAGATGCCGGAAGGTCCCGCCTTCTACCCCGACGGCGAGTTGACCGACGAGCCGGAGGAAACCCTCATGGCCGAGCTGATCCGCGAGGCCGCGCTCGAGGGCGTGCGCGACGAACTCCCGCATTCGCTCGCCGTCGTCATCGAGGAGGTGCTGCCGCGCGAGGAGAACGAGGACATGCTCGACGTGCACGCCCTGCTCTACGTCGAGCGCCCGAGTCAGAAGGCGATCGTCATCGGCAAGGGTGGCGCCAGGCTCAAGGAGGTCGGCACCAATGCCCGCCAGCAGATCGAACATATCCTCGGCGTGCGGATCTACCTGCATCTGCACGTGAAGGTCGCCAAGGATTGGCAGCGCGATCCCAAACAGCTGGGCAAACTCGGCTTCTAGCTCACCACCAGGGTTCGGGGCGGCGGCGTTCCCAGTGCAGCTCCGATTCCACCTGCGCCGCGAGCGAGACCAGTAGTGGCTCCGAACTCGCGGTGCCCATGAGCTGGGCGCCGATGGGCAATCCGTCGTCGGTGAACCCGGCCGGGATGTTGACACTCGGCCAGCCGAGCACGTTCCACGGCCAGGTGTAGGGACACGCGGCGGTGATGAGGTTGTTGGTGTCGTTCACGCCGATGCCGTCGATCTCGGTCGCGCGGGGCGGCGGTGTGGCGGTGGTCGGCGCGAGCACCAGGTCGTAGTCGCGGAAGAACGATCCGATTCGCCTGTGCAGCAACGGTTCCGCCTGCCGGGCGGCGAACAGCGCCGGTCCGTTCAACAGCCGCCCGAAGCGGACGTTGGCGCGGGTGCGCGGATCGACCACCGCGCCGGGCATGGCGTCGCATACCCGGCTGATACCGGCCATCGACCGCGGCAGGAACGACGCGCCGATCATGATGCCGTAGTGCAGGTCGGCGACGGTCACCGAATGGCCGAGCGCGCGCAGCGTCGCGGCCATGCGCAGGACCGCCGCTTCGATCTGCGGGTTCAGCGCGGTTCTGGTGGCGGTGAAGGGGATGCGCAGGGAAAGCGCGATCCGCAGGCTGCCGGGATCGCGTCCGACGGCGTCGGAGACGGTGACCGGCGCGGGGGTGTGCAGGTCGCCCGCGTGCGGGCCTGCCGCGAGATCGAGGAGTAGCGCGGCGTCGGCCACGGTGCGGGCCAGCGGTCCGTTGACGGTGAGGCCGTGGAACGCCTCGGGCAGCGGCCAGGTGGAGATGCGCCCGCGCTGGGGTTTGATGCCGACCAGATTCGTCCATGCCGCCGGGATGCGGACCGAGCCCGCGCCGTCGGAACCCAGTGCGGCGGGGACCAATCCGGCCGCGACGGCCGCCGCCGAGCCGCCCGAGGACCCACCCGGGGTGCGTTCGGCATGCCAGGGATTGCGGGTGTGGCCGAAGGCGGCGCCGCTGGTGAAGGGCAGCTGGCCGAGTTCGCAGGTATTGGTCTTGCCGACGATCACCGCGCCCGCCGCGCGCAGTCTGCGCACCGATTCGGCGTCCTCGGTCTTCGGCGCGAATTCGCCGCCGCAGCCGAACGCCGTCGGCTCGCCCGCGATATCGGTGTCGTCCTTGACCGCGATCGGCACGCCGAGCAGCGGAAGGCGTTCGCCCGCGGCGATCCGGCGATCGGCGTCGGCGGCTTCGGCCAGCGCCTTGTCGCGCCGGATGACGCGGAAGGCGTTGAGCGTCGGCTGACTGGCCTCGATGCGGTCGAGGGCGGACGTGACGGCCTCGCTCGAGGTGAGTGTGCCCTCGGCCAGGTCGGCGGCGAGTCGCGCGAGCCCCCGGTGCGGTGCGGCGAAGGCGCTGGTTGCCGGGTGCTCGGTGGGGGCGGGCACCGCCGCGAGCCTCCCGCGTTCGGACGCGGTCATCCGATCTCCCTTGTTCGGCCTGTGGACGTGAACGGTAGCGCGCATCTGGTCAACCGTCCACATCGGTTATCGCGTTCCGGGCCGCAAACGCACCGTCCGTATCCGGAACGTGTCGAACCCGTGTCACGGTCACGACCTGCGCGGGCATAGACATACATTCCGTATGTATGTAAAACTGACCGGGAAGGCTCATCACTGCGAGAGGCGAACACCATGGCAATCAGTCCCGCGCTCGGCCCCGCCCACGAGATCGACCTGCCCGGCGGCCGCATCGAATACCACGACACCGGAGCGGGCGCGCCCGTGCTGTTCGTGCACGGCCTGCTCGTCAACGCCGATCTCTGGCGTCACGTGGTGCCCGCCGTCGCCGCCGCCGGTCATCGCTGCCTGACCCCGACACTGCCGCTGGGCGCGCACACCATTGCCGTGCCCGACGCCGATCTCACCCCGACGGGTCTGGCCGACCTGCTCGCCGATTTCCTGGAACGGCTCGACCTCACCGACGTCACGGTGGTCGCCAACGACACCGGGGGAGCGATCACCCAGGTGCTGCTGACCCGCAGGCCGGAACGTATCGGCCGCGTCGTGCTGGCTTCGGTCGACAGCTACGAGGCATTCCTGCCGCAGCCCTTCACCGCTCTCGGCGTGCTGGCCCGAGTCCCCGGCTCGATCCGGCCGTTCACCGAATTGATGCGGATCAGGGCGCTGCATCGACTGCCGCTGGCCTTCGGGCTGGTGGCCAAGCGGCCGGTGCCGCGCGAGATCGCCGATTCCTATCTGCTGCCGAGCCGCGATTCGGCAGCGATCCGAAAAGACCTGCGCCGCTTCCTGATCACCGCGCGCCGTCGCTACACCCTGGAGGCGGCGCGGCATTTCGCCGACGTCCGGGTTCCGGTCCTGCTGGCCTGGGCGCGCGAGGACAGGATCTTCCCGATCGAATTCGCCGAACGCCTGGCCCGCGACCTCCCGGACGCGACCCTGACCCTCGTCGACGACTCGTACACCTTCCTCCCGGAAGACCAGCCCGAGTTGCTCACCCGGCGGATTCTGGAGTTCACTCGGCTGCATGCCACGTCGTAGCCAGGAGGATCGCTCCCGCACCACCAGGGCCGCGCTCGAACAGGCGGGTCGCCGCCTGTTCACCGAGCGCGGCTTCGCGGGTACCTCGGCGGAGCAGTTGGTCGCCGAGGCCGGCGTCACCCGTGGCGCGCTGCACCACCACTACAGCGACAAACGCGGACTCTTCCTCGCCGTCCTCGAACAGCTGGAGTCGGACAACACCGCCGAGATCGAGCGGGCGATCGACGCGGCGCGGACCGAGGACGTGCTGGTCTCCGTCGCGATCGGACTCGACGTCTTCCTCGGGATCTGCCAGCGGCCCGAGATGATCCGCATCGCCCTGTTCGACGCTCCCGCCGTCCTCGGCTGGGAGCAGTGGCGCGAGCTGGAAGCCCGCTACGGCCTCGGCCTGATCGTCTCCCAGCTCGAGCGGGCCCGCGACGACGGCCTGATCGCCGACGCCCCGCTGCGCACCCTGGCCCAGCTCATCCTCAGCGCGGTGTCGGAGGCGGGGCTGATCGTCGCCCACGCCGCCGACAAGGACGCCGCCCGCGCACAGGCCATGCACTCGCTGATGCTGCTCGTGGGCGGGCTGCTGAAGGACGCGCGATCCTGATGGGATCGTCTGTCGCGGTACGGGCGCGGGTTGTGAAATGTGCGCGGCCGAAGGCGTGCGACGGCCGGGTGCCGTGAGGCGCGGCGATCCGAATACTGCTGTCGGGGAACCGATTACGGTTGCGGGATGAGGGCCTGCTGTATCTCCTCGTTGACCAGATCGGCATTGATCTGAGCCCCGGCCATGGCCCCGGCCGCCGCCGCGGCACCGACCTGGGCGGACAGATCGGTGACATTGCCTGCCACCCAGATTCCCGGCACTTCGGTGCGTCCCATCGGGTCGGTGGGAATGTGCTCACCCATGCCGGACGGATGTGCGACCGGTTCCAGCCCGAGCGGAGCGAGGAATCCGGCGCGCGCCACCATCCTGGACGCCACCGCGACCGCTTCCCGTGCCACGAACGTCCCGTCGACCAGGCGAACGCCCGCGAGGCGATCGTCCGCGATCTCCACCGACGCGACCGCGCCGTCGATCACTCGGACGCCCCTGGCGTCCAGTTGTGCGGCCTGTTCGGCGGTGGGCGGCGCGGTGTTCGCGAAATACACGACATCGGCGCTCAACTGCCGGAACAGCAGCGTCTGGTGCACCGACATCGGCCCGGTGCCGAGCACCCCGATCGCCTGGTCTCGGACCTCCCAGCCGTGGCAGTACGGGCAATGCACGACATCCCTGCCCCACCGCTGCCGCAGCCCGGGAATGTCGGGGATCTCATCGGTCAGCCCGGTCGCTACCAGCACCCGGCGCGCCCGGACGATGTTCTCGTCGGCCAGCGTCACGGTGAAACCGTCCTTGTCGCGCGCCACCGAGACGACCTCGCCGTCCACGATCTGTCCGCCGTAGCCGCGCACTTCCGCGCGTCCGCGTTCCAGCAATTCCGCGGGCGCGATCCCATCGAGTGCCAAGAGCCCGTGCACCCCCTCCGCGGGTGCGTTCCTCGGCGTACCGGAATCGATCACCACCACCGAACGCCGCGATCTGCCGAGCATCAACGCGCCGTTCAACCCCGCCGCGCCGCCACCGACGATCACCACGTCATAGCTATCTTTCCACTGATCGGTCATTTGACCACCTCCTACGACGACAGTGCGTGACCACTCCGGATTTCGGCAACATTCTTTGCCGATATGGCAAAGTGGATCTCATGGACATCGACTTCGACCGAGCGTTGGACGCGGTCGGGCCACGCCTGCGCGCACTACGCAAACAGCGCGAGACCACCTTGGCAGACCTGTCGACGCGCACCGGGATCTCGGTGAGCACGCTGTCGCGCCTGGAATCCGGTGCCCGCAAACCCACGCTGGAACTGCTGTTCCCGCTGGCGCGAGCGCACGGTGTCACGCTCGACGAACTCGTCGACGCGCCGACCACCGGTGATCCGCGCATCCACCTGCGCCCGGTGACCCACCACGGCATGACCATGGTCCCGCTGACCCGTCGGGCGGGCGGCATCCAGGCGTACAAGATCGTGATCGAGGCCGGAAGCGCCCGCAAGGAGCCCGAACCCAAGACCCACGAGGGCTACGAGTGGATCTACATCCTCAACGGGCGGTTGCGCGTCGTGCTCGGCGAGCACGATCTGATCCTCGTCCCCGGCGAGGCGGCCGAATTCGACACCCGCCAGCCGCACTGGTTCGGCGCGGCCGACGACGACGCGGTCGAATTCCTCTCCCTGTTCGGCAAACAGGGGGAGCGCGCGCATTTCCGCGCCCGTCCGCAGAGCCGGGCCGGATAGCGGACCGCCCCTCGCCACTCCCTTCTCCGGCGTTGTCGCCGCAGCGTGGGAGGATGGCCCCGTGCGTTTGTATCGGGACGAGGCAGTGGTGGTGCGCCAGCACAAACTGGGCGAGGCGGACCGCATCGTCACGCTGCTCACGCGCAGATACGGCCTGGTCAGAGCTGTGGCCAAGGGAGTACGGCGCACCAAGTCGCGATTCGGGGCCCGACTCGAACCCTTCGCCTACATCGACGTGCAACTGCATCCGGGACGCACGCTGGACGTGGTCACCCAGGTGCACACGATGGAGGCGTTCGCCGCCGACATCATCGACGACTACGGCCGCTACACCACCGCCTGCGCGATCCTGGAGACCGCCGAACGCCTGGCGGGCGAGGAACGCGCGCCCGCGCCCAAACTGCACGCGCTCACCGCGAGCGCGCTGCGCGCCATCGCGGCCAAACAGCGCCCGCACGAACTGATACTCGACGCGTTCCTGCTGCGCGCTATGGGTTTCGCCGGGTGGGCGCCCGCGCTGGACGAATGCGCGAAATGCGCCACCCCCGGTCCGCATCGCGCCTTCCACGTCGGCGCGGGCGGCGCGGTCTGCGTGCACTGTCGCCCGCCCGGCGCTGCCACGCCCGCGCCGGGGGTCTTCGATCTGCTGATCGCGCTGCTGCGCGGCGAGTGGGATTACGTCGCGACGGTGCCCGATTCGGTGCGCAATCAGGCCAGTGGACTGGTGGCGGCGCATCTGCAATGGCATCTGGAACGGCAATTGCGCACGCTGCCGTTGATCGAACGGTCCGCCTCGGTGTCGTCGGTGTCCGCCGCGGGCGGGCGGCAAGTGGCGGGGTAGGTGGCGGTCGTGCGGGGATCGTGTGGCGGATGCGTGGATGGCTGTTCGCCCGGCACGGCGCATCAGGCAGGATGGACCCCGTGATCCTCCGCCGAGACTCCACTACGACAAGGCCGAGCAAGACCGGATCGGACAGCGACCGGACAGTCCGCCCGCCGTCGCCGCACCCCTCGGGTGCCGTGCCGCCGAAACTGCCGATCGAATTCGTGCCGAGACACGTGGCCTTGGTGATGGACGGCAACGGCCGGTGGGCGCAGGAGCGGGGACTGCCGCGCACCGCCGGACACGAGCGCGGCGAGGCGGTCCTGATGGACACCGTCGAGGGCTGTATCCAGATCGGGGTGAAATGGCTGTCGGCCTACGCCTTCTCCACCGAGAACTGGCGGCGCAGCCCCGACGAGGTGCGTTTCCTCATGGGCTTCAACCGTGACGTCATCCGCCGCCGCCGCGACGAGATGCACGAGATGGGCGTGCGGGTGCGCTGGGCAGGTCGGCGACCGCGCCTGTGGCGCAGCGTGATCAACGAACTCGAAACCGCCCAGGAGTTGACCAAGGACAACACGGTGATGACTCTCACCATGTGCGTCAACTACGGCGGCCGTGCCGAGATCGCCGATGCCACAAGGGAAATCGCGCGTCGCGTGGCGGCGGGCGAGATCGATCCCGAACGGATCACCGAGTCGACACTCGCCCAGTACATGGACGAACCGGATATGCCCGACGTCGATCTGTTCCTGCGGCCGTCCGGTGAGTTCCGCAGCTCGAACTTCCTGATCTGGCAGTCCGCCTACGCCGAATACGTCTACCAGGAAACACTTTTCCCCGATTTCGATCGACGTAACCTGTGGGACGCCTGTCTCGAGTACGCTTCGCGGGACCGCCGCTTCGGCGGTACCAAGTGAACGGTGGTGCGGAGATGGACTCGGCGGTCACCCCCGAGCAGGAACTACAGGCGCGCGCGGGCGCGTGTCTGTCGATCTACGATGTCGACGTCCGCGTCGATCCCGAGGGCTCGATCGGATTCGAATACGAGGGTTCCCTGTGCTCGCTGCGCGCGGTGAGTCTGGCGCCCGGCCTGGACGTGCTGACGCTGACCTGCGTGCTGGCCTGGGACCGCCCCCTGAAACCGCAGCTGCACAAGCGGGTCGCCGAACGCAACAACGCCCTGCAATTCGGTTCGCTCACGGTGATCGCCCACGGCAAACTCGCCGACGTCATCCTGCGCTACACCTTCCCGGCCGCGGGCCTGGACGATCAGGCGCTGGCGACCATGCTGGTGCTGGTGCTGTCCGGCGCGGCGCGGGCCAGGCCGGGCCTGCTCCAGCCGTAGGCGGATCTCGGGCGACGAGGTGTCCCCGGTCGCCCTCGGCGGCGGGATCTGGCCCCTGACCTGAACCGGGTCGGCGCCGGTCACCGCTGCCCGCGTTCGGCGGCGTGGTCCACGCGGCATCGGTTCGGGCCCCGTGTGCCCGAACCCGCGTCGGAACCTATATGTAGCCCTGAGTTTGCCGGGTGGTGGAACGATCGGAAGATGCCCGCCGATTCCCGCTATCCCGTCGCCCGCTCCGACGATGGGCGCTCCTTCGTCATCGCCGATGCCATCGGTAGCTCTTTCGTAGCCGGTTCCCTCGTCGTGGTGCACGCCGACGGCACGCGGCAACTGGCGCTGGTCGAGGAACGGACGCTGACCACACCCGTGCGACTGCGCGGCCGCCTGATCGGTGAACTCGCCGTCGACGGCATCGACACCGGGGTCAGCCATGCCTTCGACAGCGGTCGCGTCGAGCCGGTCGACTCGGGGATCGTGCAGACCCTGCACGAGACCACCGGCGCGGTACTCGACATCGGCGTGAATCTCACCCCGCCGTTCGGTCCGGCCCGGCTGCTGCCGAAGCGCTACTGCTCGTCATCGACGAGGCGCACGATCTGGCCTCGCCGCACCTGGATTCCTCGATCGCGGTCGCGGTGCGGGAGCGACTCGTCCAGATCGCCGCGGAAGGACGCAAATTCGGTCTGTGGCTGCTGCTTTCGACCCAGCGTCCGACCAAGGTCCATCCCGGCATCCTGTCCCAGTGCGACAATCTGGCGCTGATGAAGATGACCTCACCGTCCGATCTCGCCGAACTCGGCACATATTTCGGATACGCGCCCACCGCGCTGCTCGAGCGCTCGCCGTGGTTCCGCCAGGGCGAGGCGCTGTTCGCGGGCGGTTTCGTGCCCGCCCCGTCACTGCTGAAGGTGCGCGCCCGATTGACCCCGGAGGGCGGCGGCGACGTGCGCGTGCCGCTACGGTGAACCGCTAACCGCCCGGTACGGCGGGCTCGCCGTAGGGGAGCAGAGTCCGCACCCCGCGCGCCAGCGTCTCCGGCGTGATGTCGCCGATGATGAGGTGTTGCAGGATGAAGCCGGGCAGCAGGCCGATGATGGCCACCGCGACCGCGTGGGTGTCGGCGTCCGCCGGGAGCCAGCCCGCGGCCCGCATCCGCTCCGCGTAGTCCTCCCAGACCCCGCGCATGGCGAGTATCGCCTCCCGCACGTAACCGGTCGCCTCCGGGTTGACCAGGGCGAGTGACCAGGCCTGCGGGGCCAGTCGCACGGGTCCTTCCGGTCCGCTGCGCGCGACGATGTTCCTGGCGATGAGGGTGATCACCTCGGCGGGGGTCGGCAGGGGTTCGGCGCTGATCGCCTCGGCCATGGTGCCCCTGAGTTCGATCATCGTCTGGGTGGCCAGCGCGGCGATGATGTCGTCCTTGCTCTTGAAATATCGGTAGACCGCGCCCGCGGAGAGCCCGGATTCGGCGAAGACGTCCTGCATTGAGGAGTCGTGGAAGCCCTTGCGGGCAAAACACAGGCGTGCGGCGTCCAGGATCTGCTGCCTGCGGCGTTCCAGATGTTCTTCGCTGACTCGGGGCATGGACCCAAAGTAAAACGAATATCCGTTCTTGACAACTTTCCGGCGTCGTGCGACCGTGAGAATCAATAAAGAACGGTCATTCGATTTTCGGGAGAAAGTCATGAACACCACGCAGCGAGCATTCGCGGTCGGACTCGCCGCCGCCCTGCTCCAGGCCCTGATGCTGATCGCCTTCGCCTGGCCCGCCGCCAATATCGAACCGCGTGATCTGCCCATCGCGGTCACCGGTCCGCAGGCACAGCTGGTCGCCGAACGGCTCGATGCCCAACTCCCCGACGCCTTCGAGATCACCACCCCCGCCGACGAAGCCGCGGCCCGCGCCGCCATCGTCGACCGCGAGGTCTACGGCGCCGTCCTCACCGGCGGCGGCGCACCACGGGTCCTCGTCGCCTCCGGCGCGAGTCCCGCTGTCGCGCAGCAACTCACGGCCATGGCCCAGCAGTTGTCCGGCGTGCCGTCCGCGGCCGTCGAAGACGTCGTCGCCGCCGACGCGGACGATCCGCGCGGCACCGCCTTCGGCGCGATGGTGCTGCCACTGGTGATGTCGGGTATCGCCGCGGGCGTCCTGCTCAGCCTGCTCGTTCCTACCCCCGCCGCCCGTATCGCCGGACTCGCCACCTTCGGCGTGGTGGGCGGACTGCTCGGCATGGTGATCATCCAGGGCTGGATGTCGGTCGTGCCGGGTTCCTATCTCGCCCTGGCCGCGGTGGCGGGTCTGGTCTCCTTCGCGGTGGCCGGTGCGGTCGTCGGCCTGGCCTCGGTCATCGGACGCCCGGGGATCGGCATCGCGGCACTGACCATGCTGCTGATCGGCAACCCGTTCTCGGCCGCCACCTCCGCCCCGGAACTGCTGCCGCAGCCGTGGGGCGCCATCGGCCAGTACCTCCCGCCCGGCGCGGCTTCCACCCTGCTCCGCTCGGTCGCCTTCTTCGACGGCGCCGGGGCCGCGAAACCACTGACGGTGCTGCTGGTCTGGGCCGTGGCGGCGGTGGTGCTGATCGGTGTCGCGGTGCTGCGCGGTCGCCGCGTCGAAGTCGACCCGGTTCCGGTGGACTCCCCGGAACCGGTACCGGCCGTCTGAGGCGTTCGCCCGAATCTATTGCGGCTCGGTGTCGTCCACATGCTGGGCGACACCGAGCCGCGGTACGCCGGGTCCGATCCCGCGTGCCCGACCACCGGCAGCGCCCGGTTCCGATGCCGCGCCGACACATGTCGCCAACCCGGCTGTCCAGCGGGCAGCCGAACGGTCGGCGGCTCGCCGTCGACCCGATGGGGATGCACCCGCTGACGGCCGCGGTCGCCGACAGTCCGGCTCGCGGAAAGGCCGCTGTGCGACGCCGACGGTCGTGTCCGGGACGTTCGGTCAGCTCACCGTGAACGGCATCGACGCCGCGGTCCCCGGATCCTTGTCCGCGTTGTAGGTCAGCACGTACTGCCCCGCGACAGGCGTCGGCACCACGAAGATCACGTAGTTCCTCGGGTTGTCGATGGTCTCGCCGCGTCCGAGCAATTCGTTGATCGTGCCCCGGAAATCGGCGACCACGGTCCGGCCGTCCGGTGTCTTCAGGCTGAAGTACTGGTAGTAGATATTGGTCCCGCCGTCGGGAATTCCCGCGCCGCCGACGAGTTTTATGCGCAGCGCCAGCTCGTCCGCACCGCGTTCGTTCTTCGCGTAACTCGGACCGAGTGTGCCCCCGGTGATCTCGACGGTGGTCGGATCCTGCACCAGGGTGCCGGTGATCGGCAGGGTTCGCGGCTGGACGCTCTCGACCTTGCTCGACGCGGCCAGCGGAATCCGGGTCTGGTTGTCCGACGCCTCGCCGTAGACCACGGTGATCGTGTCGAGTAGATGATCGGCGTCTTTCAACACCTGCACCGGGGTGGTGACCTTGCCGGTGGCCGTCCCCTTGCCCGGCACGGTCGGATTGTCGAAACCGGCTCCGCCGTCGACCTCCCTGCCCATTTCGAGATGGGAGTTGTTGCTCAACGTCGCGGCCTCGAGTCCGGTGTTCTCGTAGGTGATGTCGATGAGCACCTTGCCGCCGCCGTATTCGTCGGGCACCACCGTCGCCTTGTCCACGGTGATCTCGAAACCCTCGAACCAGCCGGTCTTGCCGACCGTCCGGACGACGGCCCGGCCGGAGCTGTCGGCGGAGTCGGGCTGTGCGCCGGTGCCCGCCGGAGCCTGCGGACCGCCTACTCCGCCTTCGGCGCTGGTGACCGGTGTTCCGGTGGTCTCCTCGTCCAGGCAGGCCGACGTGAGGAGTACCGAGAAGCCGAGCAACGCGGCCGCCCCGATTCGGGTGACGCGATATGTCCTTGCGGCGCGTACAGATTCTCGCACGCTTCCTCCCTGGGTAAGGAATCCAGTGTTGATCGATTCCCAGGTGAATAAGCGCTGATCCGCCCGATGTTAACCCCGCCGTATCAGGGTTTTCCGCCGCTGTCGGCGGCCGCGCAACCGCGACAGCTGCCGAAGATCTCCATGGTGTGACTCACGTCGGTGAAACCGTGTTCTCCCGCAATGGATTCCGCCCACGCCTCGACCGTCGGCCCTTCCACCTCGACGGTGCGTCCGCAATGCCTGCACACCAGATGGTGGTGGTGGCCGTTGGAACACTGGCGATAGACCGATTCGCCGGAATCGGTGCGCAGCACGTCGACCAGGCCCGCGTCGGCCAGCGATTGCAGGGTGCGGTAGACCGTGGTCAGGCCGATCCCCTCGCCGCGGCGGCGGAGTTCGTCGTGCAGTTCCTGAGCCGAGCGGAATTCCTCGATATCGCCGAGCAGCGCGGCGATGGCACTGCGTTGACGGGTGCTCCGGATACCGACCGACTTGTGTGTATCCAGGGTTTTGTCAGGCACGGATCAACCTTCCTCGGCGTGCGCGACGGCGTCGACGACGATATGTGCCAGATGATCGTCGACGAGTTCGTAGAGCACCTCGCGCCCGGACCGCTCGCCGTGGACGACGCCCGCCGATTTCAGAATGCGCAGGTGCTGGCTGACCAACGGCTGGGTCACGCCGAGCGCGTCGACCAACTCGTGCACGCAACGCGGCGATTCACGCAGTTGCAGCACGATGGCGATGCGCACTGGCGCCGCGAGGGCGCGCAGCAATTCGCCCGCGTCCTCCAGGACGCCCCGGGTCGGCAGCGGCGCGGGGCCGGGGGACCGGTAGGGGTTGTGCGAATGAGCGGTAGCGGCTTCGGCGGACATCGAACCAACTCCTTAATGGAAAGCGATCCCATTTTGATATGCATGGGTGCGCATGTCAAATGCGACATGCGCGGCTCGCGCCATCGAGACCTGCGCGGCCCACGGCGCCTCGGGGTACGCGCCCGCGCGAGACCGGGAGTTCCGCCTCGGGATGTATGCCCACCGTACGCGCCACGGCAACACCTGTGCGGTGGAAAAGCGGTTGGCCGGTGCCGATAGTCTGTACGGCAGATGATTGCTCGTACACGACATGATTGTCTGCACAGCGTTTCGCATCGGAACAAACACTCGCAGTGAACGGAGAACTCTCGCGTGGCACCCAAGTCGAAGGTGGACACCGTTGCCAACCTCGCCAAGCGCCGGGGTCTGGTGTACCCGTGCGGTGAGATCTACGGGGGCACCAAGTCGGCATGGGACTACGGTCCGCTCGGTGTCGAGCTCAAGGAGAACATCAAGAAGCAGTGGTGGCGCTCCATGGTCACCAGCCGCGAGGATGTCGTCGGTCTCGATTCGTCGGTGATCCTGCCGCGCGCGGTGTGGGAGGCGTCGGGTCATGTCGCGACCTTCACCGATCCGCTGGTCGAATCGCTGCACACGCACAAGCGCTACCGGGCCGATCACCTGCTCGAGGCGTACGAGGAGAAGCACGGCCACCCGCCGGTCAACGGCTTGGCCGATATCAACGATCCCGACACCGGCCAGCCGGGCAACTGGACCGAGCCCAAGAACTTCTCCGGCCTGCTCAAGACCTTCCTCGGCCCGGTGGACGACGAGGAGGGCCTGCACTACCTGCGGCCAGAGACCGCGCAGGGCATCTTCGTGAACTTCGCGAACGTGATGACCACCGCGCGCAAGAAGCCGCCCTTCGGCATCGCCCAGATCGGCAAGAGCTTCCGTAACGAGATCACCCCCGGCAACTTCATCTTCCGAACCCGCGAGTTCGAGCAGATGGAGATGGAGTACTTCGTCAAACCCGGCGAGGACGCCGAATGGCACAAGTACTGGATCGACACCCGTTTCTCCTGGTACACCGATCTCGGCATCGACCCGGAGAACCTGCGGCTGTTCGAACACCCGAAGGAAAAGCTGTCGCACTATTCGGCGGGCACCACCGATATCGAGTACCGCTTCCGTTTCCAGGGCAGCGAATGGGGTGAGCTGGAAGGTATCGCCAACCGCACCGACTACGACCTGAAGACGCATTCGGAGCATTCGGGCACCGAGCTCAGCTACTTCGACCAGACCACCAACGAGCGCTACGTCCCCTACGTCATCGAACCGGCCGCGGGTCTGACCCGTTCGCTGATGGCCTTCCTGGTCGACTCCTACGCCGAGGACGAGGCTCCCAACACCAAGGGCGGCGTCGACGTCCGCACTGTGCTGCGCCTGGACCGCAGGCTCGCCCCGGTGAAGGCCGCGGTGCTGCCGCTGTCGCGGAACGCGGATCTGACGCCGAAGGCGAAAGACCTTGCCGCGCAACTGCGCAGGAATTGGAACGTGGAATTCGACGACGCGGGCAATATCGGCCGCCGCTACCGTCGCCAGGACGAGATCGGCACGCCGTTCTGCATCACCGTCGATTTCGACACCCTGGAGGACCAGGCGGTGACCATCCGTGAACGCGACACCATGGCGCAGGAACGCATCGCGCTGGACAAGGTCGAGGGCTACCTGGCCCAGCACCTCATCGGCGCGTAGCGATCGTGACCTCGAGGCCGGCGCCCACGGGGGTGTCGGCCTCGTGTCATTTCCGCTCGCCGCGCGGCCGGGTGGTGATCCCGATCGCCGTCGGGATCAGCAACGCGAAACCCCATGGCACCGCGACCCAGAACGGCCAGAAGTAGCCCGCCCCGGTGGCCGCGTAGATGACCAGGCACAGTGCGTTCACCGCCGCCCACGGAATCCACATGATGATGATCCACTGCGGAATACTCTCCCCGCGAACGGATTTCGTCGGGCGCTGGGCCGGTAGATCGGCGAGCACCGGCGTCAGCTCACCGTAGGTCTTGGCGCTGTAGACCTGTTGGACGCGATCGTCGTATTCGTGCAGGGTCAGCCGACCCTCGTTCATCGCCGACTTCAATCGATCGACGATCTTCTCGCGGTCGGCGTCGGACGCGCGTACGTGCTCGGAACCCACCGGCCCAGCCTAGGTCCACCGTCGATCCCGCGCCCACACGGCGGCGGGAAATCCGCGCGGGATCAGGGCACGTCCCAGAAATCGTATTCGTGGCGCATTCCCTCGAGGAAGAAGCGTTGCGCGCGCTCCCGGTCACCGCCCGCTTCGTCGAGCATCTCGGCACAGCGGGCGGTCAGGGCGGTGAAGCCGGGATCGGCGTAGGTGTCGACCCAGCGCCGGTAGCGCGGGTCGGCGGGCGGGTTCTCGGCCAGGATGGTTCCGAGGGTGGAATAGCCCCACATGCAGGGGTAGAGGGCGGCCAGGCCGTCGGTGTAGTCGGCGGCCGAATCCAGCAGGAACGCGGTGTATTCGGCACAGGGCTTCCCTTTGACCGCGCCCTTCAGGTCCGCGTCGAATTCCGCGGCCAGCGAGCGGTGCAGCGCGAGTTCGTCGTGGTAGGTGGTCTGCGCGAGATCGACCAGATCACCCAGGTGAGCGGCCGGAGCCTGCCAGGCGAGCCGACTGAACACCCGGACGTAGTCGAGCAGGAACAGGTAGTCCTGTTCCAGCCAGGACCGGAAGACGGGATCGGGCAGGTCGCCGTTCGCGATGCCCGCCACCGTCGGATGGGTCAGCTGTCGCTCGACCAGGGGGCGTCCGAGCTGTTCCAGATGTGCCGCGAGACTCATCGGAGCAGTGTCTCCTACCCGCCGGATTGCGTGTGATCCGCCCGTGCCGCACGCTGTGCGTGTGTGGTGGTGTGCGGGTGATGTTCTACGGGTGTTGGCGGCGTCGGAACAGCGTTTCGTGAGGCACGCGACCTATACCGGTCGAACGGTGCGGGTGGAGGGTGAACTCGATACCGCGGCGCTGCGCGCGGCCTTCGACGCACTGCTGCGGACCTATCCGGTACTCACCTGCCGAATCGGCGAAGACGAGGCCGGACAGGGCCACCTCCTGCGCCCGAGCGACGAACAGGTCGGTGCGTGGGTCACCCCCGGCGAACCGGACGAGCTGCGTATTCCGGCCGAGTCGATCGACCCGCGAAGCCGGCTGGCCTACCTGGACGTGACGGTCGCGCACCGGTCGCGGGTCACCCTGTACGTCCACCATGCCGTCGCGGATGCCGGACACTGCGTGGAACTGTTCACCCGGCTGTGGGAAAACTACACCGAATACGTCGGTACCCGGTCCATATCCGTTGTGCCACAGGACTATCCGCAGTCCTTGGAATGGTATGCGGCAGAGCGCGGCATCGTCAGGGGTGAACGGTCCGGACTCGAGGACGCGATCCGAGTGCTGCCGCCGGAGGCGCGAATCCTGCCTCCGGACCCGGAGATCCCGTCGCCGCCCACCTTGGCCCGCCCCCGACGCACGGTGCTCGACGTCGAGACCACCGCCCGCGTCGTACGACTCGGACGACGACCCGGCGTCACCGTCAACGGCTTGGTCACCGCCGCTCTGCTGCGCGCGTACGTGGCCGAGACATCCAGCGCCGCAGGTGATCCCGTACCGGTGTCTTGCGTCTATCCGGTCGACATGCGTTCGCGCCTGGATCCGCCGGTCCCGGCCGTCGCCGGCACGAATATGGCGGGTCTCGCGTGTTTCACCGCGACCGTCGACCCCGCGGGCGATATCGAGAATCTCGGCGAACAGATCTCCGCCCGCCTGCACCGCGACCTCGCCGACGGAACGGTCCGGCAATCGGTGCTGCACTTCCCCGACTTCTTCGGTCCCACCATGATCCACTCGCTGGCCGGGCATATCGCCGTGACCAACACCGGCCGCGTCCCCGCCTTCACGATGCCCGAGGGCTCGGCGCTGTCGGAGTACGAGATCGTCTACCTCTCGGCCCATCCGCGCCCGTCGACGGGCGCCTCCGCGGCGGTGACCTTCCTCGTCTACACCTACGCCGATCGCCTCACCGTCGGCATCCTCGGCGGCGGCGCCGCGGCCGCTCGGCTCCCGGAAGCGGTCGCGAAACATCTGGAAGCGCTCGCCGCCGAACCGGTCGACTCCTGAGGAACGGCCACGGCGGTGTCGCCGATTCGGGGACAATTCGAGAAGAGACACGACCATCCAGACGAGAGCGGGTGTTACGGCGGTGCGCACGAGCAAGGACCGGAAACGGGTCGGCGGGCTCGGAGCCGCCGCGGTCGGCCTGGCGGCATTGGGTTCCGGTGAGGTCGTCGCGGCGGTGGGCGGCGCGTCCCTGATCGACGCGATCGGGCGGACGCTCACCGACACCGCGCCACTGCGGGTGGTCGAGACGACGGTGGAACTCACCGGGCGGCACGACAAGACCGTCATCCGGTTCGGCACGGTGGCGGGCACGCTCGCGGGCGCGGTCGGTTTGGCCGGGCTGCCCGCCCGATGGCACGTCGCCGCCGCCGCGACCTTCGGGGCGGGCGCGGGCGCACTCGGTCTACGGCAGGCCAATCGATCGGCCTGGATCTCCGCGGGCGCGGTGGCCGCCGCCGGTGTGCTCGCCGCGGGCCTGCGCACCCGGCCACGTGGGCCGCTGGCCACGCTCGCGCTCGGTGCGGCGGGCACCGGCCTGCTCGCCGCCGCGCACAATCTGAACCGCGACCATGATCGCAAGCAGCGCAGCGCCATTCGCCGCATCGGCGCGATGGGCAACCCCGCTGTCACGCCCGAGGACGGACTGGAGGACGAACCCGGCCTCTCGGCCCTGATCACCCCCGAGCGCAAGTTCTACGTCGCCGATGTGAGCCCGCACCCGCCCCGCGTCGATCCGGCGCGCTGGCGGCTGGCCGTCACCGGCATGGTCGCGCATCCGCTGCGATTGTCGTTGGCCGATCTGGCCGCCGACGCGGTCGAATTCGACGCGGTCCTGGTCTGCGTCCACAACCGGCCCGGCCAGGGACGGGTCGCCAATGCCCGCTGGGTCGGCGTCCCGCTCGCCGATCTGCTCCGCCACGTCATCCCGGCCTCCGGTGCGACCCGCCTGGTCACCAGGGCCGTGGACGGCTACACGATTTCGCTCCCGGTCGAGCCATTGCGCTCGGGCGAACTTCCCGGCTACCTCGTGATCGGCATGAACGGCGAACCGCTCAGCCCCACCCACGGCTTCCCCGCACGCGTGATCGTCCCCGCCTGTACGGCCAGTACACCGGCGCCAAATGGCTCGCCGAACTCGAACTCACCGACGACAGCCACGTCGACTACTGGTGGAAACGCGGCTGGACCAGCGAACCGCTGTGGGTCGAACCGCAGGCCCGCATCGACGTGGCGGCACCGGGCCGGGAATCGGCGGGCACGACGGTCGTCGCCGGCGTCGCGTGGGCGCCACCGGCAGGCGTCGCCGAGGTGGAGGTATCGGTCGGGGGAGGGGCCTGGCAGACCACGAAACTGGCCGACGAACTCGCCCCCGCCGCCTGGCGGCGTTGGCGCACGACCCTGGAACTTCCACCGGGCCGTCACACGATCCGCGCCCGCGTCGTCGGCCGATCCGGAGCGGTACAGACGGGGGAGAACCGACCCCCCTATCCCAGCGGTCCCGGTGGATTCCACGCGGTGACAGTCGAGATCTGAGCGTGGGACGAACGTACCGGGCCGCCGCTGCCGGGCGCGTGCCCCCGAATGCTGTGCCAGGAGAAGCTCATCGCCGAGGGCGCGACCGAGCTCGGCGGCAGGCTGCCGGTCAACATCGACGGCGGACTGATCGCCAACGGCGACTCGCCGGTGGTGGCGCCGATCAGGAATCGGCGCCGCTCTCAGGGCTGGCGTGCGAGCTCTGATCGGGGTTCGGGACGGTCGACGAATCCCCCGAGTTCGGGTGATGATGACGCTGTGCTCGATTACGACGACGAGGCCGCCGAATACGACCGCACACGGGGCGGTCTGCCCAGGGCTGATGCGGCGGCGTCCGCGCTGGGTGCACTGCTTCCCCAGGGGGGCGTCGTGCTCGACCTCGCCGTCGGAACCGGAATCGTGGCCGAGCGACTCGACTCCCTCGGCCACCGCGTCATCGGCATCGATCTGTCGACCGGTATGCTGCGCCACGCCGCCCGCCGTCTACCGGGCCGAGTCGCCAGAGCGGACGCCACCGCGCTGCCACTGCCGAACGACAGCGTCGCCGCGGTGACCGCCGTCTGGCTACTGCACCTGCTCGACGACGCGGAACCGGTGCTCGCCGAGGTGGCCCGGGTCCTGCGCCCCGGCGGACTCTTCCTCACGACCGTGGACAAAGCCGCCGCGATGCGGCCGGCCGGTGCGCTCCCGCCCACCCGGATCCCTTCGGACGGCTGCGCGCTCCTCACCGCCCTCGGCGCGCGCCACCGTCTCCGATTGTCCACGGCGACATCGTTTCTCGGCCACGGACAGGCCCGCCCCGGGTACGAGGACCCGAACTATCCCGTCCTCGGGTTGCGCCTGGAAACGTGACAGTCGAATACCGGCACCGGACCGATACCCACTGAGGAGCTGTCCGTCAGCGGGTATCCCCAGGTCATCCGACGCGAATCGGTAGGCCGGGCAGGGGAAGCGCGGCCCCGAGGTTCCGGATCGCCGGTGACGGCCGAGCGCCTACCCGGTGGTTATGGGCTCCATGAGCTCGGTGACCCATCCCGAAGGATCGTCGGTGTACTCCAGGGTGACCTCACGGGCCGGACCCGCCGAGCGGTAGCCGTTGTCGTCGATCCACCGCCCCAGCGTCTGCCACGGCTCCATGACGGCGTCCATACTGCCTCGGTGCACGACGGTGGCCGCCTGCGCCACCGCGGGCAGATCGACGATCGAGAAATCCTGCGAGGGATCGGATTCCGCCGACACCGGCATCGCCGCGTGCACGACGACCGAGCCGTCGCCTTCGGGACGCTGCTCGTAGTAGGCGATCGCGGGCCCGACGGGGGTGATCCCCGCTCGATCCAATCGGCGGCACAATTCCTCGAACAACGGGCCGATCACCGGACCGATCGACCCCGGCTCGAAACCTTCGGCCGCGCCGGATAATTCGGCGACCCGGACGGCGGGGACGGATTTGACGACGACATCCTCGGTGGGCATGAGGCCCTCCTTCTCGATGATCCGGAGTCTCGTGTCGACCTGGACGAGCCGGGCGCGATCCTCGGCGATACGCTGCTCGAGCTCCGCGCGCCGCAGGGTCAGCATGCCGCGCAATTCGGCGCTGTCGACCTTCTCGTCGAGAATCCGGCCCACCTGTTCCAGCGTGAACCCCAGATCCTTCAACGCGACGATGCGATTGAGCCTGGCGAGTCGAGCGGCTTCGTAGTACCGATACCCGGTCGCGGCGTCCACCCGATCCGGTCGCAACAATCCGACCGCGTCGTAGTGGCGCAGCATCCGGACCGATACCCGTCCGTGTCTGGCGAAATCTCCGATACTGAACATGACGCCTCCCGGTCTACGACCTCACACGGTGTCAGAGTCAAGTCTGCTCAGAAGCGCCCACCACGGCTGACGCGCCGCGACCCGCTCGAACCGCCGTAGGATCTGGCCCGATACCCACCGGAACCGCGCCGCCCACCCGTCGCCGCGCCCCGCAGCATCCCGTCGATCAGAATCCCGCCGAGCACCGCACCCGCCTGCGCCGACCCCGAGGACGGCCTGCTCGACTCCCACGCCCGAACCCCCGCCTGCGCCTCCTGGAGGGCCCGCCCGGCCAGATCCGCCGCCGCCTGCGCGTGCGGTGACGCCTGCGCGGGATCGTCGGCGCCGAGTCGCTGTGCCTCGTCGAGATTGCGCTGCGCCTCCGAGAGCCGGGTCCGCGCGTCCGCGTCGACGCCGCCGCGCCGGGTGGTGATGAAATCGCTCGCCGCGCCGATCCGCGCCCGCGCGTCGGTCAAGGATCGATCGAGCCTGCGCCGCAGATCCTCGGCGGCAAGTTTGCGGTCGGTCGCGGCGGCGATCGCGCGATCGAGGTCCCCATCGGCGGCGACCGCGTCGTGATAGGCGCCGAGCGGATCGTCGTGCCCCTCGGCGGACGCCCTGTCGAGTGTGCCCTGCGCGGCGGTGCGCGCCGCGGCCAGTTCGGGCCCGCCGTAACTCGCGAGTTCGTCGGCCGCGGCGATATCCCCGCGCAGCTCCTCCAGCACCGCGGGGAGTCCGTCGCGCGCCTGCTGGATATTCGTCGCCGCGTTGTCCACCGCGTCCAGCAGCGTCCGCGCCTGGCCCACCGCCGCCTCGGCCGCGCGGATCGACGCGACCGCGCCGCCCTGCTGCCCGACCGGCAACGTCAACGCGGACCGTCCCGCGTCGATACTCTGTTCCGCGAACGTGATTCGTTCCCGCGCCATCGTGACGTTGTCGCGGATCGGCGCGAGCACGCTCGCCGGATGCGCCGCCGTCAGCCGGGCCGCCTCGGCCTCCGATCCGGGGATCCGCCCGGTGAGCTCGACCAGATCCCTGGTGAGAGCGTCCAACCGCTGCGGCGCGTCGATCAGCAGATCGCGCATCGCGTCGAATTCGTCCACCCTGGCGTCGAGTTCACGATCCGCGCGCCCGACCACCCCGATCAGTTCCACCAGCAGCGAGCGCTGTTGGTCCGGTGTCTCGGGAATATCGTCGTCCAGACGCTGCCTGATCCGGAACGCCGTGGCCGCCGCCGCTTTCGCGTTCTCCAGCGCGGCCGTGAACGGCATCGTCGCGGTGGCGCCGAATTCACCTGTGGCCAAATCCAATTCGTCGGCGCTGGTCCTGATCGCGTTGTCGAGCTCCACCAGCGCCTCGCGCGACCGCGCCTGCAACGCCTCCACCGGCAACGCGGCCAGCGCCGCGCTGTTGTCCGGGTCCAGGTTGCGCGCCGCCGCCAATTCCGCGCGCGCCCGGTCCCGGCGACGTTTACGTGACCACAGCACGACGCCGCCCACCACGAGGACCACGACCAGCCCGAGGATCAGCAGCGTTGCGGTGCCGATACCGTCGGCCCGCATCGCCGCGTTCAGTCCGTCCGCCGTGGCGATCCCCGCGTCGGCCCAGCGGCTGTCGCGCAGCGCCGGTTCCACGTCGCGGATCAGCAGATCGTCGAGTTCCCCGTCGCTGACACCCTCGGGCGCCACGCCGTCGAAGGCGTACTCGCGCGACCCCGTCGCCACGGCCAGCAGCAGATCGCGCTGTCCGAACCGCGATTCGGTCGCGGTGCGCGAACTCCACGCCTCCGGTGTGAGTCCGCCGAAATCGTTCACGTAGACGATCCACAGCCGCGTCTGGTGGTCGGCGTAGAGCTGATCGACCGCCGAACGGACCCGGTCCGGCTGATCGCCTTCCAGCGCGTTCGCCTCGTCCACCACGTAGGTGTCCAGGCGTGTCGGCGGTTCCGCGACGGCGACCGGGCCGCCGATCAGCGCGACGCACAACAGCAGGGAACTCACCACCACCCGGCCATACCGGCGGACAGTGTGATTCGACGGCAGCGGCATGTCATGAATCTATCCCCGGATCCGGTCCGACCGGTGGTTAGCATCGAAGAGTGATCACGATCGATCAGCCGTACACCGGCCACGTGTCCCCCGGGTCCAACCCGCAGCAGCGCGATATCCCCGGCGCGCGCATCATCAAGATGTCCGTCGGCAAGATGGACAACAACTGCTACCTGGTCCAAGACGCCGCCACCGGCGCGACCCTGCTCATCGACGCCGCCAACGAACCCGAACGCATCGCGGAGCTGGTCGCCCAGGAGACGCCGGGCAAGATCGACCTCATCGTCACCACCCACCAGCACGCCGACCACTGGTTCGGCCTGAAACAGGTGCACGCCGACACGGCCGCCCCCACCGCCGCCCACCGCCTCGACGCCGACCCACTCTCGGTCGCGCCGGACCGTCTGCTCGCCGACGGCGACACCGTCGAGATCGGCGAACTCACCTTCACCGTCATCCACCTCGCGGGCCACACCCCCGGCGGCGTCGCCCTCGCCCTGACCGACGCCTCCGGCCGCACCCACCTCTTCACCGGCGATTCCTTTTTCCCCGGCGGCCTCGGGCGCACGACCACCCCGGAATCCTTCGCGTCACTGTTCGCCGATGTGACCGCCAAGATCTTCGACGTATTCGGTGACGACACGATCGTCTATCCCGGGCACGGTGACGACACCACGCTCGGCACCGAACGGCCGCAACTCGGGGAATGGAAATCGCGCGGTTGGTGAGTCGTTCCACCGCGCTCGCAGTGTTATCGGACCCGGTCGATCGATGCGAGAAATCGTCGAGTTCCCGGAAATTCGGGCGACCTCGTCACATATTCGTCGGCGGCCCAGAGTGTTCGGCCCACCAATTCATCGAGCATTCAGGCTGACCTGGCAGACTTGGCCCGGTGAGTTCGTCAACCCCGCCTTCCGCAGCCGGATCCGTCCGAGATCCCGGACTGCCGCGCGGCTTCGGCGCGGGCCTTCGGCGCTGGACGGTCCGGTTGATCGTCGGCGTGCTGGTCGCCGGGGCGGTGCTGGTCGGCGGAACGGCATTTCGCGTCTGGCAGGTCGCCCGCATCGACGACTACACGAAAGCCGACGCGATCGTCGTACTCGGCGCCGCGCAATACTCCGGCACCCCGTCGTCGGTTTTCGAGGCCCGTCTCGACCAGGCGTACGAATTGTTCGAACTCGGCGTCGCGTCGAAAGTGATCACCGTCGGCGGCAAACAGGAAGGTGACCTCTACACCGAGGCCGCCTCCGGCAAGAACTATCTCCAATCCAGAGGCGTGCCCGCCGATCACATACTCGCGGTGGAAACCGGCTCCGACACCCTGCGCAGTATCGAGGCCGTCGCCACCGCCATGGCGGCGCGCGATATGTCCTCGGCGGTACTGGTCAGCGATCCGTGGCATTCCCTGCGCACCCGAACCATGGCACGCGACGCGGGCCTGGACGCGTGGACGGCCCCCACCCGCACCGGTCCCGCCGTCTACACCAGGGAATCCCAGGCCCACGGCATCGCCAGGGAGACCGGCGCGCTGCTGTGGTATCAACTCACCCATTTCTCCGCCGATTTCTCCTACACCGCGGGCCAGTGATGACCGGCGGCTACACCGACCACGACCGGGAACGCCTCGTCTCCGAGGGTGCGAAGACGGCGGGTCTCGGCCCGCCGCGCAGCGAATTCGACAGCGGCCACCGCACCGAATTCGCCCGCGATCGCGCCCGTGTCCTGCATTCGGCGGCCCTGCGTCGCCTCGCCGACAAAACCCAGGTGATGGGCCCGCGTGACGGCGACACCCCGCGCACCCGGCTCACCCATTCGATCGAGGTCGCCCAGATCGGCCGCAGCATCGCCGACGGCCTCGGCTGCGACGCCGACCTCGTCGACCTGGCCGGCCTCGCCCACGACATCGGCCACCCGCCCTACGGCCACAACGGCGAGAAAGCCCTCGACACCTTCGCCCACGATTACGGCGGCTTCGAGGGCAACGCCCAGAACCTGCGCATCCTCACCCGCCTCGAACCCAAGGTCATGGCCCCCGACGGCACCAGCGCGGGCCTGAACCTGACCCGCGCCGCCCTCGACGCCGCCATCAAATACCCCTGGGTCCGTCCCGCTCCCGGCGCGAAATTCGGCGCCTACGACATCGACACCGACCGGCTCGACTGGATCCGCAAGGACGCCCCCGACCGGAAACAGAGTCTGGAATGCCAGATCATGGACTGGTCCGACGACGTCGCCTATTCCGTGCACGACGTCGAAGACGGAGTCATCGCGGGCCGCATCGACCTGCGCGCGCTCGCCGACCCCGCCGAACAGCGCGCCCTGGCGGGCATGGGCAGCGCCCAGCACCGCACCCTGTCCACCGACGACCTGGTCGCGGCAGCCCAGCGACTGTCCGAACTCCCCGTTGTCGCCGCCGTCGCCGCCTACGACGGTTCGTTCACCAGTTCCGTCGCCCTCAAAGCCCTGACCAGCGAACTCGTCGGCCGCTTCGCCATCGCCGCGATCAGCGCCACCCGCTCGGCCGCGGGCAGCGACCACCTGTCCCGCTACGCCGCCGACCTCACCGTCCCGCCGATCGTGCAGGCCGAGGTCGCCGTGCTCAAAACAGTCGCGCTGCGCTACGTCATGTCCGACGAGGATCACAAACAACGCCAAGCCGCCCAGCGCGAACGCATCCTCGACGTCGCCCACCGCCTGCTCCGCGCCGCGCCCGCCGCCCTCGACCCGGTTCTGCTGCCGTGGTGGGACGACGCCGCCGACGACACCGCCCGCGTCCGCGTGATCGTCGACCAGATCGCCTCCTACACCGAGAGCCGATTGGAACGTGTCGCGGCCACCCTGCGCGCCTGACCGAACGCGCCCGTCCGGATCGAAGCGTCGCCGCGCTCGAGGCTAGACTCACACGGTGGCCGGACGACTCCCAGATCGCGATATCGCGGCGATACGCGACCGAGTCCGGATAGAGGATGTAGTGGGGGAGTACGTCGCCCTCAAACGCGCGGGCGCCGACTCGATAAAGGGCCTGTGCCCGTTCCACGACGAGAAATCGCCGTCCTTCCACGTCCGGCCCAACCACGGCCTCTTCCACTGCTTCGGCTGCGGCGAAGGCGGCGACGTCTACAAATTCCTCCAGCAGATCGAGCACATCGGATTCGTCGAAGCCGTCGAGCAGATGGCCGACCGCATCGGCTACCAGATCAACTACGAGGGCGGCGGCACCTCGGTCCAACGCGACCGGGGCACCCGCTCCCGCCTCGTCGCCGCGAACACCGCCGCCCACGAGTTCTATATGGCCCGCCTACGCGAACCCGACGCCGAAGCCGCCCACCGCTATCTCACCGAACGGAATTTCGACGGCAACGCCGCCCAGCAATTCGGTTGCGGCTACGCCCCCGACGGCTGGGACACCCTGACCAAACACCTGCTGCGCAAAGGTTTCGAATTCAAGGAACTGGAAGCGGCCGGACTGTCCAAACAGGGCAAGCGCGGCCCCATCGACCGTTTCCATCGGCGACTGCTGTGGCCGCTGCGCAACCTCGGCGGCGAGGTCATCGGATTCGGCGCGCGCAAACTCTTCGATGACGACACCATGCCGGGCAAATACGTCAACACCCCGGAAACGTTGCTGTACAAGAAATCTCAAGTCCTGTTCGGCCTCGATCTGGCCAAACGCGATATCGCCAAAGGCCACCAGGCCGTGGTCGTCGAAGGCTATACCGACGTGATGGCCATGCATCTGGCCGGTGTGAAAACCGCCGTCGCCTCCTGCGGCACTGCCTTCGGCGACGAACACATGGCGATCCTGCGCCGCCTGCTGATGGACGACAATTTCTGGCGCGGCGAGATCATCTACACCTTCGACGGCGACGCGGCAGGCCAGGCCGCCGCGCTCAAAGCCTTCGCAGGCGACCAGAAACTGGCAGGTCAGACCTATATCGCGGTAGCCCCCGACGGTCAGGACCCGTGCGAACTCCGTCAGCACTCCGGTGACGGCGCCCTGCGCGACCTGGTCGCCCGCCGCACACCGCTCTACGAATTCGTCATCCGCGGACTGCTCGCCGAATACAACCTCGATCAGGTCGAGGGTCAGGTGGAGGCCCTGCGCCGCGCCGTCCCCGTCGTCGCGCAGATCAAGGACAACGCCACCCGCAAGGCCTACGCGACGCGGCTGGCGGGCTGGGTCGGCTGGGACGATATCCAGACCGTCGTCCGCCGCGTCGGCGAGGAAGCGAAACGCGGCCGCGCCGGTGGCACCGCCGCCGCACCCCTCCGCCAAGGCCGAGCCGAGGCTCCCGCCGCACCCGAACACGTTGCGGCGCGGCCGAATCCGAACGATCCGGTGTTGCGGCCACAACGTCAGGTTCTCTGCGCGGCCCTGCAATACCCCGCCATCGCGGGCGCCGTCTTCGACTCGCTCGAACCGGAAGCGTTCACCCACCCCGCCTACATCGCCATTCGCGCGGTGATCGCCGAAGCGGGCGGTGCGTCGTGCGGGCTCGGCGGCGCCGAGTGGGTCAACGCGGTGTCCGACCGGACCGAGGAACTGACCCTCCGCGCCCTGGTGTCCGAGCTCGCCAGCGAGCCGCTGCCGGTGAAATCCGCCAACGACATTCCGCGGTTCATCACCGGTGTGCTGGCGCGGGCTCAGGAAGCGTGGGTGGGGCGGCAGGTCGCCGAGCTGAAGTCGAAGTTGCAGCGGGTCTCGTCGACGGATGCGGCGGAGACGTATATGTCGCTGTTCGGGGATCTGGTCGCGCTGGAGCAGTATCGGAAGAGTCTGCTGACGCAGGCGATGGGGAATTCGGACGACTTCGTGTCCAACTGAGTGTTTTCGGGGAAAGCCACGCGATGAGCAGGCGAGGCCGGAAATGGTCACGGCCGCGAGAGAGCGTTTCGCGGAAGTCGTGTGCGCCCACAACTGTTGCGTGAGTGTTCTGCGCGTCGAACGCCGTCGCCCACGCGCCGAGGCAGGCAGCCTCGCGCTGCCGGACAGAAGCCGTAGCATCGGCCGAATTTCGGGCGGCTATGAACCCGATCAGGTCCACGCATACGCATCCGACGACCGTCTGACCGCCGAAGTCCGATCCGGAGCGTCAAGACAATCGCGGACAGCGGTCCGATAGCCCCTACGGCCGGAAGATACGACCCCCGCCACTCGCCGAACGTCCGACGATCAGCGTCGCAACTGATCCTGCGGCACCAGCACCGTGGTCCGCTCATCCAACGGCACCATCGGCTCCAACGGCGCCCGCGTGCTCAATCTGTCCGACAACCTCTGCCGCCCCACCAACACCAGCTTGCGCGTCACCGGACTCCCGGCCACCGCGCGGGTAGCCGCGCTGATCTGCTCGTACCGAGCCCGCCCGGCCTTCGTGCCGAGCACGTACCCGGCAGCAATGCCGATGATCAACCGCAGCATCTCGTTGAGCTCCTCCCAATAGCCAGTGCGCGCTCCCATCCTGCCCGACCCCGCCCCCACCTGTCGATCCGGATTCGGGGTGCCGCCCGAGGCGCGCCGGTACACACGTCGCACCGTGCGTTCTGTGGCCCGAAACGTTCATCGACCCGCAGCCTTCGTCGTTCGCCCGCTACGCCTGTGCCTCGAGTGGCCCCTGTGGTCTTCCTTCGCACCAGCGTCAGCCCAGGTAGAACCGCGATTTGGGAACCCGACCAACCGTGCGCTAAAGTTTCATCTCGGCCGACCGGCACGGAACGGCCACAAGGATAGTCCCCTATAGCTCAATTGGCAGAGCAGCCGACTGTTAATCGGCAGGTTTCTGGTTCGAGTCCAGATGGGGGAGCAACGATTTGCCACTCTGAACGGTGGTTATAGCGAAGCTCCACTATGAAGTTTAGGTCGAGGTACCAACAAAAGTACCAACATCTGTATATGGCACGTCTTGTGAACCCACTAATTTTTTAGCCGAACCACGCTGAACTGCGTTTTGGGGGGCTTTTTAGGGTCTGACCTGCGATAATCCGGAGGTGTGAGGTGTGTCATATTCATCCGGTGGGGAGAAACCACAGGTAGGCCCGGGGTGGTTCCGGGTGGGGGCAATCCGGTTGCGTGACGGGGATGATCCGTCACGACCTGCTGTTGCGCAGAGTCCGCGCGACCCCATAGAAGCCCGTCCCGGATAGCGCCACCGACGCCAGTATCGAAGTGACGGTCAGCTGCGCGTTGTAGTGATCAGCCACCCACTGCTCAGAGGCGGCAGTCGATGCCCATACGGTGAGCGCCGCCGAGCCGAGACCGACGACGGCAGCCCCCAGCATCATGGCAAGGGCTTTTTGGCGTGATAGGGACGGGGCTACGGTCACCACGATCAGGACGCAGGCCGAGAGGACGCCAACGGCGAATGTGTCTTGGTGTGCTCCGCCGTCGGGCAAGGACTGCTCGCCGAAGTTGCTGAGCACGACGGACGCAAGGCCGAGGGTGATGTTGTATGCGATCCATGGATACCGCAAATGCCGCAAGCGTTCACGGCTCAACGGGATGAGACCCAAGAGGGTTAGTGCCGCGAGTACCACCGCGATGTGCACCAGGTCGGTCATGTGACGTCCAGCAGCTCTGTCGATCGGGTCTGCAACGGAGGGGATCTGCGCTGCGAAACCGAGCGCCAGGAGTGTCAGGGCGATCGTGAAAGGTCGATTTCGGGCCTTTGTGTCCCATATGCGCAGCCGGGCGAGTGCCGTCACAAGCAGGAGGACGACGGAGAACCACACAGGCGCAGCGTATAGCCGATCTTCGATAGATAGCGATGGGTTGGCTGTCCCCTGGTTCAGATCACAGGGCTTCCATCCATGCTTCACCGCCGGGGTCATCGCAGTCGGTTCGGGCTTCCGCGAGCTTCACGAGTTCAGATGTCTCCATTCCGAAAACCTCTGCGGCCGTGCGCATCCTCTCGGCGGTCCATTTTGCTTGGTTGTATTCGAATCGGTTGTAGGGCGATACGGTCAGCCCGAGGCGCTTGGCCATGTCCTTCTGTGTTAGACCGTGCTCCTCTCGTAGCGAGGCCACAGTCTTCGAAATCGCGAGATTGATGTCCTGTCGCCGCGGTCCCACGGAGGTCAGCCTATCGCTAACACGTGAAAAATGGGAGATAGTTGACTTTTGCGCAAATCACTCGCAATGAAATCTTGCACTGCTCAAAACTTAGGTATAGTGTCATGGGCGGCAAGATTACCCGGATAGACATCCGGCAAAAATGGAGTGCGCGACAGACCTGGCCGCCGTTGGGGGGGACCAGCCTAAACGCCGGACCTTGAAGGTGATGCTCAGGTGTGGACAACATTGAAATGATCGGCCGATCGAGCCGGGTGCTCGGGTCGCGGTGGCTGACCCGCGCCATCTATGCGTCATTGCGCGAGATGCCTGCGTGCGCCACTGGCGATCTCGGCAAGTAATTGGTTAACGAACTCTTCTGGGCGCCCAGGTCATCTTGGCGAGGTCGGCTACTCGGCCTGTCGCCACAGCGGAGTAGTTGTTTCAAGTGCAATAAACTGTGACAGAGATCGTGTATTTGATTCGGGCGGCGCATCTGAGGCTGCCTCGTTTTTGAACTGCGTTGCTGCGCAGTATGTTCGACAGGGTGACAATGATCCAGGGGGATAAATCGTTGCTGTATCGGAATTGAATCAGAGCAGCTCTAGACCTATTTTTGTGAAGTTACAGCGAGGTTACGTGAACACAAACGCTCGTATAGCGTTGGGAAATGAAAGCGCTGCGTCCGCATCCTGGATCCGCACCAGTCGCACCCCGGTTAATCGGAGTTCATCGTCGGGCGCGACGCGATGATACCTCCGGATTCGCAGGGTAGCTCGATGGCAACCAGCGAACATGCGCGCGGAATCTACCGCCACATGATCGCGTCCGGGCACATCGTCTATTACCAGGCTTCCCAGGTCGAGGGGTATCCCGCCATTCTTCTCGATTTCGAGAGCGAGGGGAGGACGATGACCTTGGAGACCACTGCTGCCGAGGCTCGACTTGCCGCCTTGAAGTTGCTCGAGATGGCCGATGTCGCAGAGGAGATGGCCGCGCGATATCGCGACAGCCAATCGCATTGACCGGGGGCAACCCCATCGGAGACGATAAAGGCGCCCCGGAAAATCGAGGTGGGCGCTTTTATCGTCGTCCAGAGGCTAGACGGCGGCGAGTTGATCCGCCTGAGTGTTGAGCTGGCGGCGCATCGCGATGAGTCGGAGTATGACCGCGTCGACGGTCATGAGGTCATCCTGGGTTAAGACGTTCATGCCGGAGGGTGGTTCCCAGTCCTCGCCTTCGATCGCAAACCAATCGCGGATTGTGTCTGTCGAAAGCTCGAGGGCTTGCGCGAGCTTGTTGATGGTCTTGGTGTCCGGCGTATTGCGATGGCCCGACCCTGTGGCGGTGGCCCCGATCAGGCGCTGCACGGTGGCGGGGGCAAGCCCCGCGGCGCCGGCCAGTTCGCGCATCGACGGCTTGCCGGTGCGGGGGTTGACCAGGCCCTTTTCCGTCATGCGCGATGCCCACGGCTCGGGCGCGAAATCTCCTCGTGCCATGGCTGGACCCTTTCTGTAGAACCAACTGCTGGATTGCTGCAATCAGGTTACCTCACGCATATATACCTCAGCGAATTTTGTTGGTTTGAGACAGACCGGTTCCCACTGGATTCCCCTCGGCTATCCCTGTTCGGGCAGGCTACGTCCTCTTCGGTGGATGTACCCGCCAGTAGCTTGATGAATCAACTACGCAGGTCGCTAGCGCTGTTGCTCGTCTCATGACTCATGATGTAATAATGTATGAGTCAGTAACCGGCGACAGATTGATGAACCAGCGAACATCGTGACATCCCAGACATCCATCCTGAATCGCACTGCGATACCCCTCGGCACCTTCGCCGCGGGCTCCGAACAGTGGCACGCTGCACGGGCCAACGGCTTGGGCGGCAGCGAGATCTCAGCGGTCTTGGGCGTCAACCCGTGGGAATCGCACTGGACGCTGTGGTGGCGCAAGAAGGATCTGCTGCCCCCCGTCCGGGAAAACGAATACATGCGCATGGGCAGCCTCTTCGAGCCCGTCATCTACCAGCACTACGCCGAGAACCTGCTGCCCGCCGGACACACCATGACCACCGGCACCACCTACCGCCATATCGACTGGCCCTGGATGGTCGCCAACCCCGACGGGCTCATCTTCGACTACCGCGGCAACCTCGTCGACGGCCTCGAGATCAAATGCGCGGTACGCGACGACAAATGGGGGCCGGAAGGCACCGACCAGATCCCGATCTACTACAAGACCCAGGTCGCCTGGTATTGCATGGTTATGGGTCTGCGCGGGCTGTGGATACGCGTGGTGTTCGGTGTCGGTGACTGGCGCACCTACAGGTTCGAGCCATCCGAGGAGGACTTCGAGACCTTGCTCGGCGCCGGGCGCGCATTCATGGAATCACTTGCCGCCGAGGAAGAACCCGACCTCGACGACCACTCCGCGACCTACTCGGCGCTGCGCTACCTCCATCCCATGATCGACAGCAGCGTCGTCCAGATCCCCGCCGAGTTGGCTGACGAGTGGTGGGAGGTCACCGGCCGCTTCCGAGACGCCGAAGAGGAACTGACCGGCCTGCGCAGCCGCATGACCAAGGCCATGGGCTATGCCTGGCGCGCAGACTGCGGAGCCCAGAAGGTCGCATACCGCCAGCGTCCCGCGAAAGGCGGCGACCCGTTCGTCAAGTCCGCCAAGAGACCCGATTTCTCCGACATCTCCAGCATCAAGAAGGGCAGCTGACAGTGATCCCGTTCGTCAAAGAACTCCCGCCGCGCGCCGAGCGCGGAGGCCGACCGGCGAAGTATGTGAAGGAGGCCGCCGAGATTCGCCGACGACCGTTCGAGTACGGCATCCTCGCCGAACTCGAAACCGCTGGCGCCGCCAGCTCTCTGGCCAACGCGATCCGTAACGGCAAATACGTCGCGTTCGTCGAAGACCAGGACGGCAGGTTCGACGCCTCCTCACGCGGGACCACGGTTTACGTGAGCTTCCAGCCCGCCAGCAAAAGCGCCCCGGATGCCGCCGCATGAGCGAGTCCATCAGCGCCGCGGCCGACGCCCAGAAGGTCACCCCCCGTATCGTGCTGGACCGTCATCGTGACGCGTTCGCGCAGGTGCTGCCGCCCACCATCAACCTCGACCGCTGGCTGCGCCTGGCCGAGAGCGCGATCAATGCCAGCGCGGGACTGCTCGACATCTTTCGTCGCGATCGCGGCGCGTCGGCACTCAAGGCGCTGATGAAGTGCGCCCAGCTCGGCCATGAGCCCGGCTCGGGGCTGTTCCACTTGGTGCCGAAGGGGCAGGCGATCGAGGGCTGGGAGGACTACAAGGGAATCCTGCAACGGATCTTGCGGTCGGCTCTCTACGCGAAGGTCGTCGTCGCGCCGGTCTACGCCAACGACGAATATGCCTTCGACGTCAACGTGGACGAGCGCCCTCGGCATAAGCAGGCAGCCGGCGACCGCGGTGAGCCCGTTCGCGCCTACGCCTACGCCGTTCATCGCGACGGTTCGACCAGCACCATCGCCGAGGCGACTCCGGCAATGATCGCCGGAGCGAAAGCCAAGGGGCACAAGACCGACGCCTCGACCTCGCCGTGGCAGAACCCCCGCGCACCGATGCATCAGAAGGTGGCGGTACGCGAACTCGAACGGTTCGTCTCGACATCGGCGGTGGATCTGCGTGTCACCGGTGATGTGACCGACCTGATCATCGAGGAGCCGTGATGGCCGAACCACTGGCCTACTCCTTCGAGGCAGCCGCCGAGGCGGCGGGTCTTCATGTGCGTCGTATTCAGGACGCGGTCAAACGCAACGAGCTGGGCTATCTGAAGATCGGTCGGGCCAAGGTCATCAAGCCCGAAGAACTCAAACGCTGGCTGTACGGGCACGACCCGAAGTAAGCCCGCACCACCTTCTCTGCTGTCCCCAACCCCTTTTCGGCGCGGCGCACACCTTGTGTTCCCAGGTCGTGTGCCGCGCTGATTCGCCATGCCCAAATGGAGGTTTCGAACATGGCTGGCACCATCGGCGTCCCCACCGACAAAGCGCGCGCTCATTTGGAATATCTGATCGCGAACAACACCAGCCGTAAACGCATCTCGCGGGATTCCGGTGTCGCACGCCAAACGGTTATCGGCATATTGCAGGGCAAGACCCAACGGATCTCCAAACAGTCCGAGGAGCAGTTGCTGCGCGTCACTGCGGCAGCCATGACGATCCCGGCGGGGATGCTCGACGCGCTCGGGTCGCGGCGTCGGGTGCGGGCGTTGATCGCGGCCGGTCACAGCGTGCCGGTCATCGCCGCTCGTGCACGCCTGTCGATGGCTGAGATCGCCGCCATCGCCTCGGGCCGCCAAGGTGTCGTCACGCCGAGCACGGACACGAAGATCAGGAAGACCTTCGACGTCATGCAGCTCGAAATCGGGCGCTCGGCCGCCGCCCGGCAGCTCGGCGCGGAACGCCGCTGGACCTTGCCGCTGGAATGGGACGACGAGAACATCGACGACCCCTTCCACAAGCCGTGCCGGTCCTCGAACGGCCGCAAAGGGGAAATCGCGAAGGCTCTCGACAACGCCAGGAACGCGCGTCCGCGACGGCGCCAGCTGGTCGCCGCGGCATGAAGATCTTCATCCCCGACGACTTCCCCGACGGCCCCGCCTACTCCGGCATCGACGACCTCGGCTATATCGCACTGGTCGACCTATGGATCTACCTGGGCCGCAACCAGACCGATACGATGCCGCTGAGCGCCTGGAAGGTGGACGTCGACGACGCACTCACACAGAAGCTGATCGACAAGAGCTTGATCGCGGTCCAGGGCGAGTCGGTGCGCCCACTGCTCACGGCCGGCCGGTCGCGGACAGCTCGCAGCGGAGGCGAGGATCGGGAGTTCGCCGAATGGTGGAAGCTGTGGCCGCGCAAGCAGGCCCGCGCCGCGGCGGCGAAGGCATTCCCGCGTGCGCGTGCCAAGATCGGATTCGACGCGCTGATGTCGGCGACGCGAGCCTATGTCCAGGATACCAACCGCGAGGACGCCTATACCCCGCATGGTGCGACCTGGCTCAATGGTGAGCGGTGGGCCGACGCTCCACTGCCGCACAAGCGTGCCGCGATCGCCAGCGTGAGCGCGGAGGACAAGGTCGCCGCGGTGTTCGACCTTGGGCGCGAGCTGTCCATGGGGTCGGCCTGGGCTGGCAATCCGGCGATCGAGGTCCGATGAGCACCAGCATCGAGATCGCCACGGCCGCGTACGCGATGGCAGCGGCGATCGACCAGTCCATCCCCGCCCCGACCAAGATGCGCTTGCAGGCATGGGCGGCGCTGTTCGAGGGCCAAGACCTCGGTGTCACCGAAGCAGTGCAGGCAGTGAAGGACTACTACCGCCAGCCGAACCGGTTCCCGATCAAGCCCGGCGACATCCTCGCGATCACCAGGACCATGCCGGTGACCAGTTCCCCGGAGCGGGTCGAGGCGTTCATCGACCGCTGGTCGGTACATCCGTACTCGCGCACCATCCAGGATCTGACCGGGATCGAATGGTCTCCGCCCGATCCGCCGAAAGGTTTCGACGTCGACGACGCCGAGAAGCTGCGCGAGTTCCATCTCGCCGCGTTCCGCAAATGGATCGCGCGAAACCACACACGAATGGTCGCACTGGCGCTGAGCAACGGCGAGCCCTTGGAGCTACCGCTGTGATCGCTTTCGAGCGGGTAGTCGACGCATTTCGCGACGCCGGTCTGATCGTGGTCGAACGCGGGTCGGGTGTCGCCACCGCACAGGCGCCCGGCCATTCGCCCGCCGACCGATCGGTGTCGATCCGCAATATCGAGGGCCAAGTCCTCATTCACTGTCACAGTGACGAAACTGTGGCGGTACTGGAAGCTGTCGGACTCACCCTGTCGGATCTATTCGACTCGCCCAAAGGCGTCCAGTACACATACGACGACGATCGCATCGTCAACCGGACCCCGGGCAAGAAGTTCTACCAGTCCGGCAACACCGCCGGTCGCTCGCTGTATCGCGCGCACCGTCTCGCCGCGGCGTCGATCGTGTTCTTCGTCGAGGGCGAGAAAGACGTCCACGCGATGGAATCGCTCGGCGCGGTCGCCACCTGCACCGCGATGGGTGCGGGCAAGGCGCACCTGTTCGACCTGACGCCGCTGCACGGCAAGACGGTGATCATCGTGCGCGACATGGACTCCGCTGGTCTAGCGCACGCCGAGCAGGTCGCCGAACTACTCGCCGACCACGCCGAGTGGTGCATGGTGTGTCCCGCCGTCGGCAAGGACGCCTCCGACCATATCGCTGCCGGTCGCGGTCTCGACGAGTTCGTCGCGATCGCCGAGCCGATGCCTGAGGGGCCGCGCAAGCTGTCCGAGGTCGTCACCGACTGGTGGCGCTGGCTCGACGCGCCACCAGAGCAGGTACGGATCTTCCCCACGCCCTGGGAGCGCCTGAATGAGGTCATCGCCGGTGGCCTGCATCCGGGGCGGGTGTATGTGATCGCGGGACGGCCCGGCGGCGGCAAAACCATCGGCCTGCTCAACATCGCCCAACACACCGGAGAGCGGCAGCACCCGACGATCATGTTCTCGCTGGAAATGCCTGAGCTGGAAATGACTTCGCGCCTGATGGCCTCGGGCGCCGAAGCCAACTATGGCGCCATCACCCGCCGCGAGGTGGGCGAATACGACCGCCGCAAGCTCGAGCTGTACGGCAGAGGGCGCGTCAACGAGACCCAGCTGTGGCTGATGGACCAAGCCACGATCGACGTCGAGCAGATACGCGCGATAAGCGGACAGATGAAACGCTCCGCTGTCGGTCTGGACGTGGTGTGTATCGACTACCTCGGCCTGGTCGGTGCCAGCCGCGGTAAGCGGGATCGCCGAGAAGTGTTGGGCCACATCATGAAAGAAGCCGTACGCATGGCCAAGGAGCTGTCGGTGGCCGTGGTGCTCGCCTGCCAGCTCAACCGCGGCCCCGAACACGCCAACCGCGCACCGGTCCTGTCGGACCTGCGTGAAACCGGTGACATCGAACAGGACTGCGACAGTGCCTGGCTGCTGCACCACCCCACCATGGACGGCCTGCCGACCGGCGAGGTCGAACTCCACGTCGCCAAGAACCGTACCGGCGCGCGTGACGTCATCGTCACCCTGCCGTGGCGACCCAACTACGCCAAGATCGGATCCTGAATTGATCTTCGAGAACGCCTCGCGCTTCGACGCCAACGAACGTGGCCTTATCGCCGAATCGAGCACTCACATAACCCATTACGATATCGGCGACCCGGTATTTCATCCTGATTCGTACGCCGTCGGCGGTCCGGTGCTGGGCGCGGGCGTAATGATCATCCCCGTCCGCGGTTCGCGCAGCTACGCCAAGAGCGCGGCGAACGCCACCCCGCCCGAGACCCCGGCATGAGGAACCCCGAACAGCCACGATTCCGATGGTGCCTGGGGCCGCCGACCCTGGCGGCCTGCGCGGTCCGCGTCATGGGCGGTCTGCCGTTGATCACCGGTGATGCCCGGTGATCAACGTGCCACGACGCCTGCCTGCGCTCGAGTCAGAGGCAAATGCGCAACTGCCTCAGACGTGCTATCCCATCGCTGCCACGGCTTCCATCAAGGACAACCCCGCCACAAACACACTGATGAACGTCGCACCTGAACCGGTCAGAATCGCTGTACGCGATGCCGACGTCCAACTATTGAGCGCGATTCCGGCTATCAGCGAGCTGATAGCCGGAACTGCAAGGATCAGCATGAGAATAAGACAGATCACCAGGCTTGAAAGTTGCATATCTCGGCTCTCATCAACAGGGATCGGAGCCGCCGGCCGAAAGAACACACAGACGACTCACGACCCGATCGACAGGTCATGGAACCTCGCACACAGAGGCGAGGAGTCGATTCTGGTATTCACTCCTAGTGATCGGAGGAGTTTCGTTCTGGGCAACTCGGACGATAGCACACGCATCAGCGGGCTTCGCCGGGTCGCCACAGGGGATATTCTGCGATCAAATCGGGTGCCAATAGGTGCAGTCCAGTGATCGACGTTCTGATCATGGGCGGTACAGGCTTCCCGCAGGGCGAGGGGATTACCGAAACCTTCGGCCGCGCCCTGGACCGTCGCCGTTTCCGGTACTCGTTCATCGACTACCCGGCCGACTATGGCACGCCGACACCGTATGGGGATTCGGTGCAGATCGGCATCCACGCACTCCTGTCCGCGATCTACGCGTCACCGAATCCTGTTCTGTTGGCAGGCTATTCGCAGGGAGCGGGGATCGCCGCGCAGGTGGCGCACAAGCTCTCTCGCGGCGAACGCAACGACCTCCAGGTGCTCGGCGCGGCGCTGATCGCGTGCCCACTGCGTCCGCCCGGCCCGACCGTGCTCGGCGGCGATCCCGGCGGCCACGGGGTTTCCGGCTCGCTGGTCGTCGAGGGGATTCCGGTGTGGCACGCCGCGGCCCGGCGTGACCCGATCGCGGCGCTGCCGCAGGGGTCGGCGCTGCGTTTCATCGCCGATGTCACCGAGTACTGGAGCGCGATCGACCCGACCAGGCTGGAGAGGTGGTTCGAGAAGCTGGACGCCAGGGCGCGCGAGCGGCGTTGGCAGCGCTGGTGGTCGCCCGAGACGTGGCGCGACACCGCCGATGTCATCGGCCAAGCCTCCGCCTACCTCGTCGAAGGTCGCCACACCATGGCCTACATCCGCGAGGGGCATTGCGCCGCTCTCGCCGAGACCGTGAACCGCGAGATCGGCGGCCAAGTATGAACGGCGTCTCGCCAGACGCGCCGACATCACCGGCAGGCTCATCTTTAGGACGCGGTCACCGCCAGGTCCTTGCGGGGGACGTCGCGAACCTTGCCGGTGACGCCAACTGTCGATGTGGCTCCCTTTCGACATCGCCCAGTTCGGTACCAGCCTCGGCGGACACGACCAGTGCGCCGGCTCGATCCGGGCATGTTCTGGTCGTTCCGCAGAGGTCGATCAAGGCCACGGTCTCCATGCGCGACGCCGCCGACAGATGCGGCGGTTGGAATGAGAGTCGACCATGAAGCCTTAACATAGTCATATAGCACATGGGTTATAAGCTGCTATCTTAGGTGAAACGCCAGTTAGGAGCCCTAATTCATGGCCGGAGATACAGTCATCACTGTTATCGGCAACCTCACCGCCGATCCCGAACTTCGCTTCACGCCCGCAGGTGCGGCCGTAGCGAACTTCACCATCGCCTCCACCCCACGCGTGTTCGACAAGAACAGCAACGACTGGAAGGACGGCGAAGCGCTGTTCCTGCGCTGCAACATCTGGCGAGAGGCCGCGGAAAATGTCGCGGAAAGCCTCACCAGGGGAGCGCGTGTCATCGCCAGCGGACGCCTCAAACAGCGTTCCTACGAGAAGGACGGCGAGAAGCGCACCGTTATCGAACTCGAGGTCGACGAGATCGGCGCGTCGTTGAAGTATGCGACGGCTGCGGTCAACAGACGCAACGGAAGTGGCATCAACAACTCTGGCGGCCGGTCCAACAACTCCGATGACTCGTGGGACAACAGAGGTTCGTCGGCGCCGCCCGACGACGAGCCCCCGTTCTAACCCACTCCTCGGACCGCCCTGGTTCGTCAATATCACCCCCGCGTGGTGTCACTCCACCCGCTACCAGGGAATTGAAAGTGCGCTCATGATGCCGCCCTCCTTTCAGCGGCGAGGCGTAACTGCGACAGGGGCGGTCCACCCCCTCTTCGAGGCGAGCAATGGAAAAATCTGCCCCCACCCCCTGCGACGACCTCTCGCTCGTCTTGAGCAGATCCGTCGGGCTCGACGACGCCGTACAGATGGCGATGCACCGGCTGCGTGAGGCTCTCGATCGCGGCGCCCTGCGACTCGAACCCGGCGGCTATGGCGACCTATGACCGCGACTGGATGGTTCGCTCCAAGTGCAGAACCGCCACCGATCCGTCACTCTACGACGCCGACAACCGCGGCAGCAGCAACCAGCAAGCCGAACGCCTCGAAAAGGCATGCGGTGGTTGCGACACCGTCGCCGAATGCGCAGCGTATGCGCTGAAGCACCAACGCGACGCCGGAGGCTATGTGTGGGCAGGCATTCCGGTGCCACAAACCAGCGGCACCAAATTCTGGAACCGGGCGATGGAAAAGCTCGTCAAGATTCGCGGGGAGGTCCGGCTGTGATCCCGTCCGAGATCATCAACGCCGCCGCTGCGATCGTCAACCCGCTCTACATCATCACCATCCCTCACAACCCACACCCCAAGGCCCGGCCCCGGTTCGGCCGCGGACACCGCGCCTACCGTGATCGCGCCGACGCCGAATTCGAAACGCTCACCGCGACCTACCTACGTGCCGCAATTCCCGCCCCGCTGCGCGGCAACGTCGCGGTGGGGTGTGTGTTCTACCGCTCCACTTTGCACACCGTCGACGGTGACAACCTCACCAAACACGTCCTCGACGCCGGGAACGGCATCGCATGGGTCGACGATTCGCAATGCACCGCCCAACTCGCCGTCGTCGAGCTCGATCGCGCCAACCCGCGCAGCGTAATCCTGATCGGCACCCACCAATCCACCATGACGAGGACGAAATGAGCAGCACCCGATCACGTTTCACGATCAAGGTCTTCGGCATCGCGCTGCTCACCCTCTGCTGGGACAGCTGGCCCCGCTACGACATGGCCGAGTTCGTCGACACCGACTACCTCGACGATGAGCGGCTGACCACCGCCCAGGAGATCGAGCTGACCGAACACGGATACGCCTACAGCTGCCCGTACTGCAACGAGCTGTTGGTCGAGGGATTGCACGAGCCGATCGACCCGGCCGCCGAGATCGAGCTGGCAGTGGCGCACCAGTGCACAGGGGAACCGTGTGGCTGAACTGATCAGTCCCCGAGCGCAACTGGAAGCCGCCATCCGACGTTATGTGCGGGTCGAGACCGGCGGCGAACTGGCCACCGACTGGATCCTGTTCACCGCGCACACCAGCGATCCCCTGCCCGAATACCTGCTCATCACTTCCACCGGACTTGCACCCCACGCTGCCGGAGGACTCAGCAACCGCTTACCCGACGCCTTGGAAGATCGGTACGACTCATGACCTACGCCATCGAAGAACTCGACGCCCTACGCGCCGCCACCGCCGACATCGAACGACGCACGATGGTCGAGATCGACAACGCCGCGTTGCGCGTTGACCTCATCGCGCTCCGCGACGAGGTCGCCGCACTGGTGCCGCAGCTCAACCGCGCGATCGAGGCATTGTCACCGCATGTGTCGAGTTACAGCGGCCCGCAGTTGCGCGAGCACGTCGAGGCCCTGCGCGCGCTGCATCACACCCAGGAAGAAATCGCCGACGCCGCCGACGTCTCGCTGCTGACTGTGAGCCGCATCGTGCGCGGGCACCGCGAGCGGTATTCAGACAAGGTCACCCGCAGGATCATGGCCCTGCCGCTGGAACCGCGCTCCTTTGTCGTGGACCTCGACATCGTCGACAAGGTCATCGCGGGCAAGAAGCCCACCATCGCCCGCCGCGACCGCGCCCAATACCTGGAATACCTGGCCGCCCGCGAGGACATCCACGTCGCCGACATCGCGCGCGCCATGGCCATTCCGCAGGCCCGTGTCATCGGCGCCCGCCAAGCCCTCGCTCGCCGAAACACGATCGCGGCATGAGCGAGAAACGGCCCGGACAAACCTACAACCTCTCCGCAGGCCGTGACGTGATGGGCAACATCCGCCTCAACGACGGCACCGGCTTGCTCGTCGCCCTGAAACGCAATACCCGAGCCGAAGTGCAGGGGTGGCTGGACCGATCGGTGAATCCGAATTTCAGCGCGCAGTACGCCGCGGCGCTGGCACTGTTCGATCGCGAGGCCACCGCATGAAAACGGTCTCGATGGATACCCGCGCCGACCAGCTCCAGGACGACATGATCGGGCGCATCCTTTTCTACGACGACAGCAAGACTCGAAAGCGTCGACGCGAGATCATCGCCGCAGTCATCCGCAACAGCAGCTATGTGCGGGTGGAGACGAATACGGGCCGCATCATCGTGCTCGCCCCCGATGTGATGGTGGCCGTCGAACATTAGTTTCCTCGCCACCCACTGCGGGATTGTTCGTGCTGGGAAGCTGCGGGGGCGGCTGCGTTGCTTCAGGGGCGGTATTGCTGCTGCGCAGCAGCACCGCCAGCACTGCCAGAGCATCGCGCCGGCGTGCTTCGTTCGACGAGAAGATCGCGCACCAAGCAGCAGGAACAGCCATCAGGGCGAACAGCACGAAAAGGCCCAGAACGAGCCACACGGAATTGGATGCGACAAAGAAGGAGGTCAAGAAAAGTCTCCGGCTCACGGAGGGATCTTGTCGACGTAGACAGTGATCCCACGGAATCCTGACGGGCACACGCGTGCCCGCAGTATCACCGGCGTGAGCTGTACGCCACCTGGAGGAGCCGGTGCGGGACTCTATCTCGGGTGGCAGCAGAGAAGATCTCCGTGCATGGCGCAAGCGTAGTGCACCTGGAAGTGACCCGCACCCCGTTGTGGCCTACATCGTCCATGCCACTCCAATGTTCCTGTGACAAGAGCTATTTGCGATCTCTCCTTATGGCGTACTCTCGATCGGAAGTTAGATGACACCGCTACCCACCAGCCCGCCCAGCTCTTCCTCCGCCGAGGATCCCGCCGTGATGATCACCAGTGAGACGGGGGGAGTGAAGGGTAAGAAGCTGGCCCAGTTCTCCTTGATCCCGACCGGGCCACTGAAAGCGCTGGCCGAACTCTATGGCCGTGGCGCGCAGAAGTATTCGGCCGACAACTGGCGCAAGGGCTACTCCTGGTCGTTGGCGTACGACGCGATGATCCGTCACGCCAACGCGTTTTGGGGCGGACAGAACCGCGACCCGGAAACCGGCGCGCTGCACGTCATCGCCGTCGCCTGGCATGCGTTCACCCTCGCGTACTTCATCGTGCGCTATCCGCAGTACGACGACCGTCCCATCGAGGCGCCCGATGAGGAGACCGCATGATCTGGTCGCAGATGCCGCTGGCCGCATTCGATCTGGAGACCACCGGTCCCGACCCGCGTGACGCGCGTGTGGTCACCGCCTACATCGGCGTGATCAACGGGTCGGCCAAAATCGAGCACCACTGGCTGCTCGATCCCGGTATCGAGATCCCCGCCGGCGCCACTGCGGTACACGGCATCTCGACCGAGAAGGCCCGCGCCGAGGGCCTGGATTACCGCACCGGCATGATCCAGATCCAGGCCACACTGGACACATTGTGGGGTCAGGGGCGGATCGTGGCCGCCTACAACGGCTGCTACGACCTAACTGTCCTCGCGCATGAAGCCGCTCGGCTGCAACTGGATTCGAAACCCGTCGGCCCCATGGTCGACCCATTCGTGCTCGACCGACACGTGGACCCCCACCGTCAGGGGAAGCGCAAACTGGTCGACGTGGCTACGGTCTACGGCGTGAAGATGGGCGCGGCCCACACCGCCGACGCCGACGCCCTGGCCGCCGCACGCCTGGCCTGGGTGATGGCGCGACGCTTCCCCGAGATCGGTCAGCTCGATGTCGCGCAGCTGATGAGCTTGCAGGCCCAGTGCTACGCCGAACGGTCCCAGCAACTACGCGCCATGCTCGAAGACATCGCCACCAAGAAACAGGAGCGGGCACACTCCATGCTCGAAGATGCCCGCGGACTACTGGTCCGCGCCGCCGGAATCTCCGAACTCTGGCCGGTCCAATAGTCGTGACGGGCCGTGAATGTCGAGATACGTTATTTATGGGTCCGCGAAACCCCGGTCTCCGAGCGGGAGGCAAACCCACGATAGAAAATCGTGGGCACAACTGAATAACAACTGAATATGCCGCCGGTGGTGATCTGAAGCCCCGGTCGGGCCGCACCAAACGGCCCAGGCACACAGGGGCGGCGGGTGAGTAGATCAGATCCTCACCCGCCCCCCTTGTTTCACACTCAGAGCAGTGACCGGCCCATCAGATATGCCCGCGATGCCAGCTGAGCTTCCACATCGAGCGAATGCATCTTTGCGGCGTAGATATCACCGCGGTCCAATGCCTCTTGGGCTAGTTTCAGTGTCGCCGCGATCGAAGCGTCACGCCGCGCCAAAAGCCGGTCACGCTCGATCGCCTCGTCCCTCAGTTCACGCATCGTGGGTTTTCGCGCCATATGCCGTCCCCTCCCATTGTCGGTCGACCACTTGACCGTGGCAGCTCAGCGCGCACGATTCGGTGGCGCAGGTCTGGCTCCACCCGTCGAACTGGCCCCCGTGGATGGTGATTTGGAACAGCTGAGGAGCACCGACCCCCTGCCATTCGCCATCGAAGGTTGTGACCACCCGCACCGGGAAACTGGTCTCCAACACCAGCCGGTAGGTGGGGTCGGCCACCAACTCGGCGTACCGGCTGGCATCGACGACCTGGCCCTGGCGGTCGTAGTGCGTGATCGGGCGTGGTCGTGCTACCACAAACGCCGCCACCTCATCAGGTTCCATCGCAACCCCTCCTGCGTGCTCGGTTTCCCGGCCGAGCCTAATCGAACGTATGAGCGAACGGCGGTGCCCCCCGCTGTGAAGCGCTACAAAACTCTCAGCTGACTCTAAGGGTCGTATCCCCGAATCTGGAGGTTTCTCCAGTTTTTTCTTGGGTAACTCCCCCTGGACTCATCACGTCGTACCGGCCGCGGCGGGTCCGTCGTGCTCGGCGGCCCACCTCAGCAAGTCGCCGATCGCCTCGTCCTGATCATCCCCAACAGCGACCTGGTCGTTACGGTTGGTAAACATCACATACCCCGACAGCAGCTCCAAGACGACGCCGACCGGTCGATCGTTTACCCAGACCAGCAGCCGATCACCAGCACGCTCCACCCGATAGTCCTGCATTGAATGCGATCTCCTACTCCGAATACTGTTGCGACTGCCGGATATCCGACAGTCGCCGCACCGCATCCAGACGATTCTGCCCTTCATCGATCGACGTCAGGTCGGCCCGAATCTCAGCATGCACCTTGCTCTCCGCACGCGCTGGACTCGCCCTCAGTCGCCGCTGTTGTTCCGGGGGAGATATCGCGGAGGCCGAGAGCGTATAGGTCGACCTCTGAAGGCTCAGCGATTCTGCTTCCCAATTCAGCGTGATGTGTTGCCGAGCACAGCTCGGAAGGGGTGCTTGTCCTGGCGTCGAGGGATCCGGCCGGGTTCTCGATCATGTTGGCCTCGTTGATCTCGGCGACCGGCTTACCCAGCGCGGCGGCGAGATCGAAGTCTTTGCCGGTGATACGCGCCCAGTGCCGTGTGCCCGAGTCCGTTCGGGGATTGCGACGTGGTAGGGCTGTGCCGATTCAGTCCGGGTCTTCGTCCTCGTGCTCTTCGCAGTCCTCGCACTCGTCTGCGCGTGTCTCGTAGTGCTCGTCGCAGGTTTCGTGGACTTCCAGCTCGTCGTCGAGGTATTCTGCGGCCACTAGGTCGTCGCGCCTGGCTGTGGCGTGCGCCTCGGTGTGGAACTGGGCTTCCACGCACGCCTCTGCGGTGAAGATTCCGTACATTCTCACTCCTCGTAGCGGATCGCGCGGGGATCGACCCTTGTCATGGTCTGCTCGATGTTTCGGCCGGGATCCCAGCACAACCAGCGACTTTCGCCGTCGAGCCGGAACCCGTGCTCATCCATATGGCTCAGCTGGCCGCGGAGCTGGGCATGGCTGCGGCTGGTCGGCGGGGTGTATACCCGGCGGACATCCACCATGTCGCCCACCTGGAATCGGGTGCGGTCGATGGCTGTCACGGGTCGACCTGTTCCGGCTGGGAGGGCAGGGCATAGTCGTACATTCCGGTCTTGATGAGATCGCTCGGCAGGATCTCGTGAATCGGATCGCCCACCCAATTCGCAGGCAAGCCCGCGGACTTGCGGCGACCGAGCAGCCAGAACAGCAGATCGCCTTCCACGTAGTAGAAGCGGATGCCGGTCGGGTCTTCGAAATGCAGGTACATCCGATCCTCGACACTGACGCGGACGATACGCATCCCGCAGAACTGCGACAGCGTCGCAAGGACGGCCCCGATCACCTTGGAGGGAACCTCGTTGAGCGAATTCCAGTCCTGGAACGCGCCAGCCAGCTGGCTCGGCAGGGCGAAGGGCGGGATCGCCTCGGCGAGTTCGTCGCGGCGCTGCTCGATGATCTCGCGGGCGTTCTCGCAGAAAGCGTCACGGATACTTGAGGACGGAATCCAATTCCGTAGTTGGTCGCCCTCGGCCGTAGTCAGCGGGCTGGGCAGTAACGCGTTCAATCCCGCGACCGACAACACCATCTGCCCCGACAGCACGACGAGGGCGCTGTCGATCACCGCGGGCAGGTCACCGGATTCCAGCATGGATCGAACGGCCGGAACCCCGCTGACGGCCTTGATGATGCGATCGAGGATGCCGTTTGCGGCCTCGAGCTGGGTGGTGTTGAACTCTCCGACATGCAGATCGGTGTTGATCTTCTGCATCTGCGCGAGCGTCAATGTCACCGTGTCGGTGCGTTCGGCGTGCCGCAACGCGTACTGGAACCAGTCGTCGGTGTGGACGTAATCCGCGACCGGCGGATCCTCGAACGTTGGCGTGACGTGGGTGGGCTCCAGCAGGCCCATGATCTGTTCGATCTCGGTGGGCTTATCGGATTCGGGCATTCGCAATTCCTTGTCTGCTTGGCGAAACGGATGAAGGTGGCCGGTCGTTGCTGGCCGAATGTGGTTCAGCTGCCGGTGATCTCGACGCTGCAGTGGGTGTCGATCATCGAGGCGAACTCCGCGCCGATGAAGTCGGCGAGATAGTGCTCGTCGTTGACGAGGTCACTGGCCGCGATGGACATGTCCCTGCCGACCGCGCCGGTCCGTCCGGCGTATCTACGCAGCCCGACCTGCCTCGCCGAAGGGGTGATTTGATCTTGAACTCGGACCTGGGAGATGCCTCGGGGTGTTTGCTGTGCAGACCGCCGGGATGGTGGCATGCCGAGCTCTCGGGTGAAGTCGAACCACCCACCGCCGGATGGCGGTGCACGCCTTGCTGGGGCCGCCCGAATTCACCGTGGCTCGGACAACGGGTCATCTATTTGTGCTTGATCTGACCGGCAAGTTCGGGGAACAGCTCGCCGACCCGGGCCGCTACCGCGGCCCGCGTTTGATCCCAGTCGTCGAAGTCCTCGCCGCTGATGCCATCGACGTAGCCGTTGTCGTAGAGGTACCGGCGAGCCAGCTTCAACATCTGCGTTCGCGAGGTCGGCAGCTCGTCGCCATAGCTGCCCATTTGAACTGCGACACAGTCGATTACCTGGTTCACGTCGATATCGAACTGCACCCGCAACGAGACAACCCGCCGTGCGTTGCGTTGCCTGCTCAGCGGCACCATGTGGATCTCGCGGCTCATACCGCCACGCCGACAGTGATCGCCAACGCGGCGATCGCCTCCGCGGCTTGCAAATACATATCCACTCCGATCAATGCGTGCCGGATCTCGGCAGCTGAAATAGACGCACCAATTCAGATGCGTTGAGAGAAAAGAGATCAAGGAAACAGCAGGCGAATCAGGATGCCTGCATCGACAGTGATTGCAACCCCGAGCAGCAGGCTCGCCGACGACAGCGGACCGCAGGCCATAGATGGATCAACGACCGACCTCGACCTGGACGCGGGGATCGAGGCGGTACACGTCAATGTCGATTTCTCACACGGGATTGCACCCCCTCTGGCCCGGCGGTTTCAGGCGCCGTGGCCTGGCCGGTCACGGCGAACGTGACATTCACGCAGCCGTAGCTGACGAAGCGGTTGTGCTCCGGCGAGTCATGGACCAGGCCGTCGTACGCGCGGTGGGCGAGGGTTCGCATGGCGGCGACCATGTCTTCGTCGGTCATGTCCAGGCACCCGTCGCCGATCCGCTCCCGCACTGTGACAAACAGCAGGTTGCCGTCAATGGGGCGGGTATCCATGATCTGGAATATGCCGTCGGAGGACGTGTCGTTGATAGCCAAGACGGCGGCACTGTCGGCCGATTCGCCACCGTAGGGTTTGACCACGGCCACGATGCATGAGTCGGAGCACTGTTGGCGATGAGAGTCGACCCATTCCGCCGCGGCGTTCTCCAGGTCGGCGTCGAAGGCGATGTTGACGAACAGCTGCGCGGTTTCACAGTCCATGTCGGCGGCGATGGGCCAGGTGCGTTCGTCGTCGCAGAGGAAACCGGTGAACAAATCCCAGTTTTCATTGCTCATTTTCGCCATCGGATTTCCTCAATTCGATTTAGGTCTATTACTCATATGGGGACATGGAACGATCCTCGCCCAATGAACCGGCAAAAGGTCGAAGGGTGTTAAAGCATGAGAAAGGCCCCGGAGGCAGACCTCCGGGGCCTCGGAACACGCGAGATCGACACGAAGGGCGTACATCCGAACGTGGATGTACGCCTTGGGGTATCGCTACTTACGGCCGGACAGGTACCAGCCGTCCGTCGCGGGTTCGGATCTCGACGACCGGCTTCTCGTCTCGATTGGCCCGGACGATGCCGAACGCCAAACCGGACTCGCCGATCAGGGTCGTCGAGGTCTCCAACACCGAGGTGATCACGACCTCGGCGGCGTCCAGCTCGGCCAGGCCGGTCACCGAGAACCACCCGACTTCCGGCTCGCCATCGCTCGACGGCCTCCCGAACCACTTATTGGACACGCAGTACAGCGGCTGCGTGCCGGTTACCGAGGCGCGTTCCCGAATCCGACGCGGTGTCCCCGTGAGCATCGTCGGCGCGACCCACTCGCCGTCGTGATCCTCCACGAACACGGTGAACCGTTTGTCGGCGCTGTCGAGCACCACCGCGGCCACACCAGGGCGGACAGCGATCGCTACCGGCGACAGATCAGGGTCGAAGTCGGCGACTCGCTGCCGCGCGATCTCCACGGCAGGATGCTCCACGACAGTGCTCACGATGACAATTCCTCTCGCTAGATCACTCTGTTCTAGCACGTCAGCAACACCTCGTCACTGTCGTCGGAGGTGTCCATCTCGTTGCCGTGCGCGGCCCAGATGACCGCCTGGGTGTGGAACCCGTAGGTGATGTTCGCATTCGAGCATTCCGACGCATAGGTCACCGAAACCTCAGCGCGCGTGGGGTCGATATAGGCCCGCGCATCCTGCTGATAGAACTTGTCTCGTTGCAGGTCGTGGCGCCACAGAATCACCTCGATGTGACGCTTCTCCGGCGAGCGGGGGCTGCATCTCACCGTGAACCCGTACTGAATGTGGGTGGTCGAGGCCGAGTTCGCCTTGAACGGGCCGCCCGCCTGGATAAAGCACGTGACATGATCGGCTACCGGTTCGATCCGGGGCTGACCGTTCGCCGTGCCGGTGCCGCCGACCACGAGCGCCGCCAATGCGCCGGCGAGTGCGTGGGTGATTTTCATAGTGTTCTCCCTGTGTCCAGGATATGGAAGACGCACAGCCGGATTGGCTGCGCGCACAAAGAAGGCCCGCCGAGTTCGTCGACGGGCCTTATCTGGGGTGTGACTACGCCGTTTCGAGAATGCGGGTGAGCAGGTTCAGCGTTTTGGTGTCACGCTCACCGGCCTCGCCGGTCATGGCGCGGCTCATGTTCCGCTCGGCGCGGGTCATGTCGGTACCGCGCACCGCGGCGATGTGGTGGTTGTAGGTGTTGACCGCCTGCAACACCCCGAACGCCGTGCCCTTCCACTGCGTGACCCGATTGTCGTTATTCCACAGCGTCAGCAGCGCGTCGCGACGCTTCTCGGCGCGAGTCCTGGGCGCACCCTGGCCCTCGGGGATCGGGTTCCAGAAGGTCAGAAACGAATCGAACTGGCGCGGGGAAACCTTGGTCTCGCACAGTCGGGCCACATCCTTCGCGAAGGTGTCTTCCGACTCGACGATCAGCCCCAGTGCATCCCGTGCATCGTTGAGCCGGGCCATCGACTTGGTCGAGCGCTTGATCTTCCAACGCAGACCGGACTCGCGAGCCTCGTCCAACGCCCAGGCCATCGTGTTGTCGCACACGACCATCGTGTGCACGGCGCTGAAGCTGGTGGCGAGGCTGCCGTCGTGACTCGAGCACGCCAGCAGACTGGTGCGGAAGTCGACACCCTCGCGAGTACGGACGGTGTCGGGCCGTTCGATCTGGACCCAGGCCTGGGCCCCACCCCGCAGCAGGCCCGCCGAGGAGATACCAAGACTGTCGGTCGTGACCGCCAGGCCGTCCGGCGTCACCAGCTGGGCCAGGCCGTTGAGCAGCCATTCTCGGTACTGGTGCACGGTCGAGGTCTTGAAGACGCCGAACGCAACACCGGTTTCACCGTGATAGGTGACGTTGCGGGTCTCGTCGGTGACCGTCTTCATGTACGCACCGTCGGCGCCGAGGTGAGTCGCATCCTCGAGTCCCGACGCCGGGATGTCGTATCGCAACGGCGCGACCTGTGCCTTCCAGTAGAACAGCCGTCGCTCCACGTCGGCGACCGGCACGGCTGCCGGGTAGTGGTTGTTCTCTTTGCCCTGGCTCGACAGGCGGTAGTGCCACGCGGTGCCACGCTGATCGGTGTTGCCGATCAGGGTCCACTGGTTGAGGTGTTCGCTGGTTTCGCGAGACATATCGTGCTCCTTGCATAGTGAATAGACCCCCAGGAAGTCCCTGGTGGTTCCGAAAGTTGTTGAAAGAGAAATGAATCAGGCGATCGAAGCGGATCGCCTCGACGCGCTAGTAGAGGTTGCCGTGACGATCGAACGACGGCCAACGATCACGGCGCAGATCGCGGCGATACAGGTAGGCGTCGTGGATCTGCTCATCACTCACCCCGACAGACCGGGCGTCGGCCGAGGCGCGCAGGTATGCCTCATGATCGTCGGTGGTCACCGCATCGGCGACCGCCTGGATAGCGGCCATGAAGGCGGTCAGAGACACCTTGACCGCGGGACTGTCCGCACTCATCCGCGGTTCTCCCAGATCTGCTCGGAATCGTGGCAGTGCATGACGATCTCGGATCTGTCCTCGCGGCCACTCCACACCAGGGCGTACAAGCCGGGGCGACCCAGAATGATTTCAGCGAGACCCCGCCCGACCGAGCCCGCCGCTTCGAGCAACATCGGAGCGGCGTGACCCTCCACCCAGCGACAACCGGTCACCGGTTTCCACTCACCGGCCGCATTGGGCTCGACATGCACGACACCCTCGGGGTCCACGAAGACCTCCGGCGCGTACACCTCACTCTCGACACAGATATGACCGGCAAGACCGACCCGGATCACCTGGTCGAGATCCATCACTTCATGCAGCGTGTCCGGCGTCATCTGTCGCATGTCCTCACCCGACGGCGAGATCTGCACCGGACGGAACATCAGCGGGATCATATGACCGAGGCTCGTCCACTGCTCCAGCGTCGCCAAACCGCTGCCGCGGTAATGAGCCGCCGGTTCCGCGTCGTCGTTTGCGGATCCGTCGGCCCCGAAAGCCGCGAACCCGCCACAGAACGCGAGACTGGTCAGGTCGATGCTGTCGGTGACGCGCTGCCCACTGTCCCCGATATATACCGAGTGCAACTTTTCGCGCAGAGCGCGCCGGGCCGCCGCCAGGTTAGCGCCACGCGCCCTTGCCGTGGCGTGCACGAAGATGCCGATGGTGCGAACGATCTGCTGAGCGCCCACATTCTCGTTCTCAGACATGAATGCTCTCCCAATATTCCTGATGCAGAACTGTTTTCACGCGCACTTTCGGGACCGGTCGAATCGCGACCCATGTACCGGCCTGCATGGTCGGCGCGGCGACCCGCCGGGCCGCTGCCGCCCTCCGGTACGCCTCCGCCACCGCCTCGTATACACCGACCCGAGCCAGCTCGGTATCGGTCACATTGGCGATCAGCGCCGCCCACATGTCCACAGTCACCTCGTAGGTGTCGCCGGTGATGTTCTTCGCGAAGGATCGGATCTTCGGAGACGTCGCAGTGAACACCGACCATGGATCCTCGGCCGCCATGACCTTGTGAGCACGCTCGATATTCATCGGTAGCGTGCCCGACACCGGCTCACCCCTAGCAATGGCGAACGCGGCGTCCACATTGCGTTCCCACTTCGTCCGCGGGCTCAGCGCGGCGATCACACACGCCGCGCGATCCAGGCTGATGTCCGCGATCTCGGCCACATGGTCGGCGATGACATACGCCTTCGCATACCAGGCCCGGCCTTCGGTGATCTGCTCCGGTGCGGCCCTATCCCACACGCGCAGAATGGCATTCACTGCCCTACGTCGGGTCGTAGCTGTTCTAACGAACGCATCAGCGCGATGAGTAATCTCAATACCCCTTTTCGGGCAAAGAACAGGCAGACGGAAACTCTCCGCCCGCCGATGTCAGTTACTGGTCTCGTGGAAGCCGCCGACGCACAGCCGCCCGTCGACGACGCGCAGCGGCTCGGGATGGAAATAGTGCGAGTAGCACTCGAGGGTCGCATCGACGTTGTCGATCACGCCACCAGTGCTACGCCAGAACGCACCTGCGTTGGTCTGCTCGCGGTACAGCACGACGCCGAACTCGCGAGAGCTGTGCTTGGCCAACCACATCCGGGTTGCCAACGGGTGCCGCCCGGCCATGTACTGGATGCCGAGGAGGACCGACCCGCGGTAGGTCGCGGGCACGTCGGCAACGCCGAAGTCCTCGAGCAGGTTCGAATGCAGCAGCTGCGCGCCGACGTATCCCGCCATCGCCTCGCCGAGCTGGATTCCCGACGCGCGGTAGCCACGTTGGACCGGGTCACCTGCGGCCCGGTCGAAGATGCGCTTGGTGCCGTCTGGATTCGGCAGCGTCGACAGGGTAAGGATGGGCGTCTCGGCGAGCTGGTCGGAGTAGATCTGCACCTGGGCGCACTGGCTGGCACCGACGGACTCGACGGTGTAGCCGTGCAGGTAGCGATCGAACCAGTCGGCGACCGAGTCGAGATCGTCGAACTCGCGACGCTCACCGGCCGGTTCGGGACGATGCTGGCGAATCGGCATATCTTTCAAGGTCGCGTAGATCATGGTTTTCTCATTTCAGATAAAGACGTGGGCATATTCGATGGTGAGTTCGAAGTCGACAACGATGTCGGGGAATTCCCTGCGCCACCACATGAAGATGAAGCCGCTCGACCCGACATAGTGCAGGTATGCCTTGAGGAGATCGGCGGGTGACTGGGCGTTATCCATGCAGCTCCGCTCGTAATCCATATAGCGAACGAACCTAACGCCAGTTGTCGACCGCGCGTTCCAGGGTGTTAACCCATGAAAAGAGCGGGATAAAGGAACTGGCGAATTCGAATAGTGGAAACTATCGGAGAAATCAGGCAGCCACCTTCGCGCCGCGGCGAGCCCGGACCACCTGCATCAGCGTCCACCGCAACAACGCCACCAGCTCGGCCGCGTCGTCGAGCGAACTCGGCGACGGCACCACGACACGCGTCGGATCGAACTCCTCACCCGCCGCCAACCTCGCCAGCTCCGTGCCCGGCTCCGCCCAGATCGAGGCCAACATCCGCGCCGCCATGCCCGAGATCGGCACACCGGACTCGTCGCGGCACTCCACCTCGAAACGCACCCGCAGCAAGCTCGCCGGATCCGCGGTCACACGCATAACAACCATCTCCTTCGCCCGGATTCGGGCATGAAAACAGCCCCAGCGCTAATGCACTGAAGCGTCGAAACGAAAGAGCCCCTAGGTCGAATACCTAGGGGCTCAGATCAATCGGAAACTACGGAACTGATCAGGTCAGGACAGCTGCCGGGAATCACACACCGGCAACCGAACTCAGGGATCAGGGCATGAAAAATTCCGGCACGAAACGATGTCGGGGTGAAGACAGCGAGAGCCCGTCATACAACAGTCTCCCGAAACGGAACGGCTAGAACCTGGACAAGAGCCCCAGGCCGAAAACCTGGGGACTCTTGTCGAAATGGTCATGCAGCGACTGTCGGGCGAGGCGATCCAGGATCGCCCCGCCCGAACCTATTACGACCCGGCAACCTCGCTGACCGCCGTGCCGACGGCGTCGATCACCCGATCCAGGACCGACTCACTCACCCCCGCCACAGCGGCAGGCACTGATGACGGTCCGCGAACTGCAGTCGCCGCCCCACGCCGTCAACGATGTAGGGCGGCACCTGCTCACCGATTCAGAACGCGGCCGACCGCACGGCTCGCGGAGGTGATCGCGCTGGACTGCCACGCACCTTGCGGATCGGCCCAGTCTCCCGCCAGGATCAGGCGGCTATCGGTCATGTCCAACGTCTGGAACAATTCCGCGTCGGAACCAGGCCAGCGCACCCACCCGGCCCCGACGCCCGCAACATCGGACCACACGATCTGCCGATACTCGACCGCAGTCGCACCGTGTCGAGGATGCAACTCCGAAATGGTCCGATCGAAGCAGGTGCGACGCTCATCGGGAGTCATCGCCGAAAGCGTCGACGCGCTATCGCCCTCCGCATATCCCACCAGAACCCCGGAACTGTCGGATATGAGATCATCGGAGGGATACCACACCCGCGTGAACAGTGTATTGGGGTAACTCGTGCCGCCGTACACCCCATAGTCGGACTCCCACCAGCGCCGAGGGTAGAGCGCCGCAACCTTGACCGCCGGTCGGGGTTCAGCGCTGCGCAACACCTCGACCACATCCGAGGGCAACGGCAGATTCATTCGCTCGAGCTGATGCGGCATCGGAGTGAAAATCGCGTGGTCGAATGCAGCCCTCATCGGTGAGCCGTCAGCGGTGAGGATGCGCAGAACCACACCGTATCGCGCCAACTCCGCTCCGACAATCGAATGCCCTGTCGAAACACTCCCATCGGGCAACTGTTGCGCCAGGCGGTCGGTCAATACCTGCGACCCACCGACCGGGCGGACCAGAACATGGGTCTTGACATAGGTATTGTCGATCCGGTCGAGTTCGCGCAGATTGCTCGCCAGATATTCGGTCACCGAGGAGATATCCGACTCGGTCGTCTCGGCCACGGGAATCCCCGCGTGACGGAAATCTGCCAGTGCCGGAGCATCCCAGTGCATCCCGTGCGGCGAACGGAACTTCTCGCCGCTGTCAGCGGGAAGTGCTGCACGCTGCCGCCACACCTCGTTGTCCCGATGTGCGGTACGCAACCGCACAGGCGTGCGCACGCTGCCGGTCTGCCGAATCCACATCGCATCCGGGTTCCGCATGATGAAATTCTCGACAGGAATACCCAACCGTCGGTACAGCTCACCCGGCAGGGTCTGTGGAACGATCCGTGCGGCACCGAAGTCGACATAGCGCGCCGGATCGGCAGAAAAATGATCGGTGAAAAGACGGCCACCAATTCGATGCGAGGACTCGAATACGCGGACAGTCGCGCCGAGCCTGCTCAATTCGTGTGCCGCAAACAACCCCGACAAACCAGCGCCCACAACTGCCACCGTGGTGCCACGTAGATCCATGGTGTCGGAACGAACGATATCGCCTATGTTCACGATTCTCCCTATTGGGTCGTAACTCAGGGCTTTTGCCCTTTGGAAGTGAATATGTGCAATGAATACTTACGCCGCCCTATGGCGGGCCGAACCGATGGTCCGACCCGCCATAGAGCAGGGGATTAAGCGCCCGACATCAGAACGTCGATATGGCTGTCATCCACCGGGTACGCCTCGAACTGTCGGTAGTCCAATCCGACCGTCTCGAGCAGACCGGGCAACATGGCCGCGAATTCTTCCGTCACCGGCATGCGCTGGCCGACGTGGGCCGCCATGCGCAGCACCGTCGCCAAAGCGGGGATGTCCTCCCACAGAGCACGACTTGCCCGCAACTCCGCCAGCGACGACGGAGCGTAGCTGCGGTAGAAGGTGCCCGTCGCCCGCATCACCTCGAAGAACGTGCCATCCACGCGATGCCCGTACTGGCGGTCCAGGATCTCGACGAAAGATTCGGCACGGCACCTGTACTGCCCCGCCAAATCGACTCGCTCGGCATCCATCGCAGCCAACCTCGGCGCGAGCTGGGCATGGATCCCCTCGGAGTAGTGCAAGTAGCACTCACCGCGTTCCGACCGGGCAATGTTGACCGGATCGAGCAGAGTTGCCGTGTGCACGATGTATCCGAGCGGGTCGAACAGCAATCCGAGCGCACTCTTGGACGCCAGAGCAGGCCACGGCTGCCCCTTGTGCTCCACGCCGAAAAGCCGCTGGAGCCTGGCCACGACGTCGTTTCCGCCGGGACCAGACACCGCGATATTGATGCTGTCCTTGCGCTTGTAGTCGATGAACTGCGGGCCGACTCGGGTGCCGTAGAAAGAATCCTCGACATAGACAGCGGTCACCGGAGGCCGGGCATCGACGCTCAACCGATGGTAGAGCCACGGCATACCGCCCTGTCCGCCGCGAATGAAGACCAACACCACATCCGAGCGCAGATTCCGACTCAGAATGCGGTCCACGATATCCATGCGCAGGCCCGGAATATCCGGGACCGTCACAAAAATGAACTCCGCACCGTCGACGACTCTGCCGAACACGCTCGAATCCAGTCCGTGCTCACGGTGGCCCGAATCCAACGAAACATGCCTCTCGGACTTGGTAAAAATATTCCGCATCGTCCTGGAACGATTGGACTCCGGAGACGAAGTGAAGAGATCGACATCTGCCCTACCCGCCAGATCGTAGGACAGCGTGCGACCGACATGTCCCCCGCCGAAGATAGCGACCTTCGTACGATTTTTCATCTTGCACCCTTTTGGGTCGTTGCGTCGGGCTATTGCCCATGACGCATTTCCAATGAGGAACCGGTTTGGATCCCTCAATTATTACGGTCATATCGACCAGCCAGCCGCTACCCGGAGATAGCGGCTCGAATTCGACATGCCCGATCGTGCAACCTGCTGTGGCCTACTCGCCGCCGAGGTTCGGAGAAGCGCTGGACTGTCGCCGAGCACGGATGAAATGCCGACAGGCCGTAACCCGGCCGTCCCGCAGTGCTACCGATGCGGCCCAGCTGATTTGCTTCCCCCCGCTTGGCCGTCGCAACAGGAGCATGGGAAAGTCTTACGAATGGTGATGACGCCCGCTGAATTGCAGTGCACACGCGAGAGCCTCGGTCTATCTGTCGAGACACTTTCGAGGTTGATCGGATACGACGTTCGACGTATCCGCAGGTGGGAGACAGGCACGTCATGGATATCCGAACCCGCCGAGGGCAAGATCCTGGAAGTCGTCGCCGCGACTGACGTTGCGGTGGAACGGCTTTCAGCTACGCAGCCCAGTACGCTGGTCGCGTACAAGTCGGACGAAGAACTGTGGGCCGACTTGCCGGAATTCCAGCCCTATCCGGCGCAATGGCATCGCATTGTCTGCCGTCGGGTGCAGGATCGCGTTCCCGCGGCCCGCATACGGTTCAATTTTCAACTCGACACGCCTGACCCGAAGCGTCCAGAAGGCGGATTGCCTCCCGCTGCACCTGACCGCTGAGCATCCGCAATCGGTCGTCAGGGTCGACGCACGGTCACCGATGCCGAGGGCGCAGCGAGTGACGGTACTTCAGCCGAAGGAGTACATCACTCATACGAGATGTCCTCTCTCGCAAGAGACATGCCCGAACATCACAGCCGGGGCGGAGCCACTTGTACGGACCCGCCCCTGCCGTGATGCAGGGGAGCGGATTGGATCGCAGGGGCGAGGAGCCAGCACACACCCGATGATCGGATTGTGCTGGCTGTCCTCTGCCGCCGAGTCGACCACGCCAGGTAGCACCGGTGAACCGCCTGACTGCGGACTTAACAGCAAGAACTACTCAACAGCGCAGATCGAGCCACATTCCTGCTGGCACAGATCCTGAACTCCCATCTCATTCTTCGAGCGGCGACGTGCGTGCTGCTGCCACGTTCTCGCTGTTGCTCATCACGAGATCGCGGTAAGGCGAAGTGACGATCGGCAACTCGCTTATGCCCAGTTCCGCTTCTATGTGACCGATCTGTGCTCCAGCGCTGTCTGCGTCGTGTGCCAGAATCTCAGTCTCCACGTACGTACCGACGCCCGCGATGACGTCGATTGTGATCGTCGTACGCGCGAGGTCAGGGTTCACGAACGTTGCCCGGAATTTCTCGACACGTGCCAGCTCGCGCATGCCGATAGCAGCCATCAATTGATTAGCTGCCTCCGCCTGGTCGACACCGGCAAGCGCGACATTCGTTTCCGGTTTGACGATAATGCCTGCACTGGAACGATTCTGAGCATTGGTCGGCGGCTTATAGGTGACCTCAGCGAAGTCATCGCGGCTACGGACGCGCAGGCACTCAACCGTCTCCATGTAGTCGACGTCCGGGCGGCTGAAATAAGTGTCAACCTCATTGAGGTGGCCAGTCTTTCGGTAGCCCATCTCGGAGAGCTTGGCAAGCAGAGCCGCAGTGTCAGTCAGCTCGCGCTTACGCTCGACCTCGAACAGCATATTAGACGTATTCCTTTCAGATCCTAGTACGAAGGGTCCGCGCCCATCTGGAACGGCGCTACAAGTAGCGGCTTCACAGCGCGGAAAGTGCGATTTAGGCTCAACGGGTAACCCGTGGGTCAGCCTTTCGGCCGACCCACGGACTACTTCAGGGCTATTTCAGCTTCGCCAGACCGCCGACATAACGCGAGCCAGACTCGGCTTCGTGCAGTGCTCTCCCAGCACACTGAGCGCACTCTGCAAGAGAACAGAATCGGTGATCGGGATGTTCTGGAACAGCACCAGCTGCTTGGCGTCGATCAGCGGATTGGCCAAGCTGTTGCTGAGATAACGGTTGTAGTAGGCGCGGGTTCGCGTCGACACATCATCGGCGTGAACCGGCATCAACACGGTCTCCCCGTCGGTGCCCGCCTCAATCGAATTGACAGCGAACTCCGTCAGCAACTCGTCACGCGTCAGGTATACGTAGGTTTCGCGCCCTTCCCGTTCGAGCCACGACCCCCAAACCTGCACACAGGTCTCATCGACCGCACCTGCGGCAGCAGTCAGAAAGTCGGCGAGAGCAAGGTCGGTGATGGCGTCGAAGATGTCACCGTCGATCACGAAGTGATCGCCGTAGCTCTCACTCAGCGCCCGCAGATTGGCACGCTGAGCCGACGACATCCTCGCCGAGTCCGAGAAGGAAAAGTGCACCCTCTTGTGCCCGGCCCGAAAGTCGACCCAATCGTTGGAGAGTTGGCCATCCAGTACGGGGGTGAACCCGAGAACGCCCGATCGCCAGACATGATCTCGCATCGTTACGTAGTGACGCTGCACCTCCCGGAACAATCCGATCGGTGCCTCGATCACCGCCGCGACGCGGTCATCGAGGGACGACAGCGCCACGATCTGCGAATTCTGACGCGCGACCGGCTCATCGTTGCTGCGATGGTACGGATGCCTGCCGTTGTCGAGGTAGTGCGGCGTGAACATCTGCAAGAACTGCAACCACGGCTGTCCGGTATAGGTATGGATCGTGCGATCGTGCAACGACGCCGTGTGCACGGAGTACACATCGCGGTAGGCGAAGAAACCGTACTCGGCCAGCGCGGTCGGCAGTGCTCGGATCAGGGCATACAAGTCCGCGTAACCACTGCCGTACGAGTAGACCTCATGCATCAACGCGCTCGCGCTGATGATATCCGCAGACATCGGGATCAACGTCGACAGATCCTGAGCCCAACCGTGGACCAACGCCGAGGTTCCCACGGTGTCGAAGTAATCCATCGCGTCGGTCAACGATTTCGACACCACGCCCGGAGCCTCGATCAGCGTCATGTGAACCGAACGGGGCTGCGTCCTCAAGTGAGAGGCGAGATGCCTGACAGCGGCACCACCGCCGGGACCGATTTCGACGACGTGTGCGTTGGGGGAACTCAGCCGTGCCAGCGCGTGCCTGACCAAGTACCCCTTCTCATCGCCATGATCATTCGCGGCGACGTCGATATAGCTCGACGCAGACTTGTGTTCCCGCGCAAAGTTATTCATTCCACCCTCTTGGGTCATTGCGTCGGGCTATTGCCCATACGCATTTACGATGAGGAACCTTCTCAAGTTCCTCAATTACTTCGGTCGCATCGACCAGCCAGCCGTCACCCGAAGATAGCGGCTCGAATTCGACACGCCCGATCGCGCAACCTGATCAAGATTGATTCAGATTGCGGCAATCAGCAGTAAGAACATGCTTTTGCTGAATTCTGAAGAAATAGGGCAGTGCCGCGATGCTATTGAAGCTGCCCACTGCCACCGACGTGCTCCGCGAGTCGCTGGTATTTTCGCCACTCAAGTAATTGAGGTACGCATTGGACACGTCCTGCGGCGTGGCCTGCCACAGGGCGATGCCGTCGGTGAACTTCCCGAGTTTGACCACCTTGCCCGAAACTTTGCACCCATGATCGTTTTTCATTTTCAAATCCTTTCGACACAGAACTCCGAATAAATCCGATCGGTGGCCCGCTGCTCACACCAGCGGCCACCTTCGCATTCATCCGAAATGGACTACTCGAATACCAGCAACGCACCGTGCCGCTACCAGCGACGGCCGTACACAATGCGTCATTCCGCGCATCAACGAATCGGCACACCAAACAAATCGGGTAGCCGAGTAATCGGGACACGCGGATAAGCCAGCACGCAAATCGTCACGAAAACGTCTACAACCGCCACATGAACCAATGCGCACTGACAAATTGCGCCCACACTATGAATTTGAACGGACCGCCACCGTCGCGCTACCGACTAGAGAGGTTCCAAGAACAAGGCCAGAATGACCGTGCCGACTAAGGTGCGGCTCACCATGAGATTGGTTTCCGATTCGATTTGCGTGCACGTCGTCGCGACCGTGACGCGGGAGTATCGGATACTCCGATCGGATCAACATGTGATCCGGTAGACCCTTGAAGGTCACAGCCCTTGCGGACCGAATCCGAAATAGGCATTCCTACGTCGGCCGACGCCGTAGCGTCTAGGTAGAGCGTGCCCTACTCACCCGCTGGGGGCGTAAAGCGTGGGAACCAATGGATGCTAAGCATCTCCGCCGTTCCGTTTTGCGAATCCGATATCGTTGCCGATTCGGAGGACACCCTAGAGAGTCCAGAGAATGCGTACCGCCCCCCACGAGACGCACTCTCCGCACCTGCTAGAGCTACTTGGCGCGCGGCTTAGGCTTGGCAACCGACATCGCGTGTTCCCACTCCGATTGCACCGCGCCCAGTTCGCGCGCCGTATTGACGGCCGACTCCATCGCGTCCCTGCGGACAGTCAGCATGTCCGCCGCACGGTCGACCGCGTTCTGTGCTGCCGAGACCAAATCCTTAGCGTAGAACGCATGATGTGTCGAGATATCGGACTTGTCGCGACGCTGGTAGGCATCACTTTCCGCCGCCCGTTCCGCGTCGACGCTCCGAACCTCATCACGCTTGCCGTACGTGGTTTCGGCAACGTGCAAGCGACGCCGCGCCGCATCCAGTTCTTTCTGAAAACGGTAGTACCGACGCGCGTTGGCGGTAACCGCACTCAACGCGCGTTCTTTCGTCAGCTTCGCCGGAGCCTTAGCCTTACGTGGCTTGAACTTGGCAACACACTTCGCATTCTTGACGATGTGCAAAATTCCATCTCGCACCGACCCGAAATGCATGGTCACACCGACCACCGGCGACGAGTAGACGCCGCTCGGAATTTCCATCAACTGACCGACCAACTCACCATTCCGCTTGACCTCGATAAAGGCCACACCACGGAACATTTCGTAACCGTCCTCGACCAAATCGGAAAGTATGGCGGAGAACTCGCCGAACTGCGAAGTGGAGTGCCCCTCCGCCATCTCGATTTCGGTCGACTCCGTTTCGAGCGAATCGAGTTCGGTTCCGGTGGTTTCGGTAGCAGTAGCGGACATGGTGTGAATCCTCCGTGATCGGTAGCGGTAGGGCCGCTAGGGAAGGTGTGGAGCGGAACGAGACAAAGCTTTCCAGATACTTTGCTACTTGTCAAATCCGCAGGCCAAACAGGGTTTTCGGCCTAATCGGAGGTGTATCCTCCGTTTGTAGTCAGGTAACCCTAAAAATAGCTTTGAGCTGCGGATATGTAACCCTCTCGCGCGTGCGTTCCGATTCTCCTTCTAAGTGGGCCGCTGCCCGTAGGGCGCGGCCCAGCTCGAGCCGTAGGGCGCGGCCCAGCTCGAGCCGTAGGGCGCGGCCCAGCTCGAGCCGTAGGGCGCGGCCCAGCTCGAGCCGTAGGGCGCGGCCCAGCTCGAGCCGTAGGGGGAGGGGGAGCCCCCCCCCCAGCTCCGAGGGGGCAGCGGCCCCCTCGGGTGTTTCCAGTGCGTACGGGTTCCCAGGGGTGTTATTGGTGCAAGGAAAATGAGACGCGGTGTGTCGACGGCCGCCGGTATCCTCGTCCGGTGACGTACCCACCCAGTCTGACGCCCGCGCTGGAGCGCGAGATTCGCCGAACCGCCGAGAACATCCGGCGTCAGATCGCCCAGAATGCAGCGGCGCTCGATTTGGCTCGCAGGACGTCGGAGGCGGTTGGGCGGCAATGGGCGGAGTCCCGGGGCGCTCGCGAATTTCTTCGCTCGATCGAGGGCATCGTGCAGGAGCAACGGAGAGTCGAGCAAGTCTTCATGCGCGCCATCCCGCCGATCCTCGAGACTAGGCGATTCCTTCAGGAAAACGCCACGGCTATCCAGACGGCGTTCGAGGCCGCGGCACCGGCGTTTGAGACGCTGCGCCGCTGGTTGCTGGAGCGGTACCCGTCGAACTGGCCACCCGGCCCTGGCGAAGCGCATTTCACGTTGAGCGCCGCGAAGCAGATCGTCGAAAACGAGGGCATCCCGCTGTCGTATATACCGAGAGCGGAAGTGGTCTCGGAACTCACTCATGCAGCAGATCGCTCCGCGCGTGACGCGATTCTCGTTGCGCGCTGCGCCGAGATCATGGAGGACTGCGAGGAGTCGCTGCACCGCCAGTTGGATCTGGCGGTCGCCGACCAGCGCGAACTCTTGTTGGACGCCATCCGCGCACTGAAGAACGGGCACCACAGGCCAGCGCAATCGCTCTCTGTCGACGTGTGCACGACGGTCATCGAGGCGCACATCAACGCGAAGCACAACAAGGCAAAGAACGAATGCCAGGTCAACGATCTTGACGAAGCCCTCAAGGAAGATCGCCTGCGCTACGTCCTCGGCGTTGCGCCGGTAGTCAACCTTATGACCGACTGGAGCCCGAAGTCGGGCAAGCCGCGTCCCGTGCCGCTGTCGCGACACGTCTGCGCACACCAAGCTCATACCGATCACTTCACGCTCGAAAACGCGATCGTGGCCGTGATGGTCGCAACAAGCCTGATTCGATCGCTGGACGAGCGGTACTCCTGGCCCGACTCCAATACGTCACCGTGACGTTATTGCTCCACATCGCGGTCAGAACTCCCAGTCGCCGTCTTCGGTCTAGACCGCCTTGCCGATGACATAGCTCGAGCCGGACCCGGAAAAGAAGTCATGGTTCTCGTCGGCATTTGGAGCTGGCGCGCGAGATCGCGGAGGATGCAGGCATCCCGATTGTGTACGTCCCTCGGGCCGCGATCGTCGCCGAGCTTGTGAGCGCTGCTGGCAGACAGGATCGTATGGCGATGCGCTACGTTCTCGCTGTCGCGCCGGTAGTTCGCGCCCTGACCGGATTGGAGCCTCGAGGACCGCCACCAGCCTCCGCGGCCAGCGGAGTACTCGCGCCACGTCACCGTGCACCAGGCGCACCCGGACCACTTCACCTCGGAGAACGCGATCGTGGCCGTGATGGTCGCCACGTCATTGCTTCTTGGGCCGAATGAGAGGATCTACTGGGAACCAGGCGAATCGTCACAGTGATGATGCCCAGCGTAACCTATCCGAGCAAGCCTTGCGCTACGGCACAAATACCTTCACTCGAAATTCAACGTAGCCATAGGTGCTGCTGTTGCCTCCAATTACGCCGTCGACATTACCCCGAACTCCAGGCAAGAGTTTATCGCCACGCACGACCGCGTCCTCTAGTTTGATCGCCGATGTATTAGCAGTAGTGTGCAGAAATGCACTTCCTGGAATATATGAAAGAACAGCAGGATTCATTGAAAGTATCTTGCAGCCATTGTATACCTCGATAACGTTCACTCCCGAAAGGTGGACATTCAGAGCTGGATTGACGGCGAGGTCGTTACTGACCCGCAGGTCCATGCGCGCGCCATTTATAGCCTGATCAGCACGAACACTTGAGTTGTCGATGAATACATACACGGAAATATTGATGTCGTCTCGAATTGCAACCTCATCGCCGTACATCATTTTCGGATCGTCAGCAATGCGACATCTCACGAAATTTACTTCGCTCCCGATGGATTGATTATCCTCAATGCTATTAAAAACCGCCGTGGGGGATGGCTCGTTGATTCTGTAGAGGTCCCGTATCGGCCCCCAGCCGTAGTCGTTGGCATTAGGGGCGGGCGCAGGATTCGTTGTAGCGATCAAGGCCGTACTCGGCGTATCTGGTTTCGACCCGATTTTGAAGTCGATCGTGTCGCGAAAGAGGGCGAGTACCGCAGCCACAGCACCAATCAATCCTGCGACGCCGAGAACCGTAGGGTGTCTCCACCAGGGAGTCGGTGATGCAGGACGTGTCGGTGGTGCGGAGGATTGCGGAGCAGCTGGCGTGGAAGCTGTCGGCGTCGGCGACGACGAGTGCGGCGGCGTCGACGAGGATGGCGAAGGCGTCGGGTTCGACATGCACCCAATTCTTTACGACTCTTGCGACACGCATAACCCACTTGAGCACATCAGCTGGGGCCCTTCGAGGAAAGGACGGGCAGATGACAGTCGAGTCACGGGATCCGTTCAGAACTCCCAGTCGCCATCCTCGGTTTCCACCGCCTTGCCGATAACGTAGCTCGAACCCGACCCAGAGAAGAAGTCGTGGTTCTCGTCGGCGTTGGGGGAGAGAGCGGAGAGGATGGCCGGGTTCACCTGGCAATCGTCTTTCGGGAACATCGCTTCGTAGCCGAGGTTGTTGAGCGCCTTGTTCGCGTTGTAGCGCAGGAACGCGTTGACGTCGTCGATCAGGCCGACGCCGCGGTACAGCTCCTCGGCGTATGCTTGCTCGTTCTCATAGAGTTCGAGGAGCAGCTCGATCACCCAGTCCGACATGGCTTCTCGCCCGTCGGCGTCCAGGCGCTCGATGGCCTTCTGATATTTGTAGCCGATGTAGTAGCCGTGCACCGCTTCGTCGCGGATGATCAGCCGGACGACGTCGGAGGTGTTGGTGAGTTTGCCGCGTGAGGACCAATGCATCGGTAGGTAGAAACCAGAGTAGAAGAGGAACGACTCGAGCAGCGTCGAGGTCGCCTTGCGCTTCAGGGCTTCGATCTGTGGGCTGTCTATCAGCCACTCGTCACCGCGGCCGTAGTTGATCTTGCCGCGGTAGTACGACAGGACGATCTCGGCCTTGCGCTGAAGGTGCGGGTTCTCCTCAGACCATCGGAATGCGTCGTCAATCTCCTTGCTGGAGCACAAGGTTGAGAAGATCGAGCTGTAGGACTTCGCGTGCACCGATTCCATGAACGCGATGTTGGTGAGCACGGCCTCCTCGTGTGGGGTGATCGCGTCGGGGATGAGGCTTACGGCGCCGACGGTTCCTTGGATAGTGTCGAGCAGCGTGAGGCCCGTGAAGACGCGCATCGTCAGCTCTTGCTCGGCCGGGCTGAGCGTTTCCCAGGACTGAATGTCGTTGGAGATCGGTACCTTCTCCGGCAGCCAGAAGTTGCCGGTGAGCCGGTCCCAGACTTCGGCATCCTTCTCGTCGACGACCTTGTTCCAGTTGATGGCGCGGCTGATCGCGGTCACGCGCGCTCACCTTCTGTCGGCAGGACGGATTCGATCGAGTGCAACTTGTCCTTCTCGTACTTGGTGACGGCCCCATAGGACAGTCGAATGAAGATGGGGTCTGGTTCGTCGATCTGCACGATCTGGATATCCACGATCTTGCGGTTGCAGCAAGTGCAGTGCGGGTCGGCGAACTTGACGTCGATGTCGCCGACCACGCCGCGGGCGCGTTTGAGGTTGGCGATCATGTCGTTGATCTTCATTCGCCGGCACTCTCCAGGCTGGCGTGACCACCGGTGGAGCCGAAGCCCGCATTGCCGCGGCTGGTCTTCATCTCGAGTGGCTTGCCGTCGAATACGAGTTGTTCGAACGTGACCGGCAGGACGCGCTGGATGAGCAGCTGCGCGATGCGGTCGCCGGGATTGATGACGAACCGCTGGTTGCCGTGGTTGATCAGGCACACCCTGATCTCGCCGCGGTATCCGGCGTCGATGGTGCCGGGCGCATTGAGCACGGTGACACCGGATTTGGCGGCGAGGCCCGACCGCGGGTGAATGAGGCCGACGAAGCCCTGGCGAAGGCCGAGCGCGATTCCGGTGCCGATCAGTTTCCATTCGCGGGGCCAGATGGTCGCATGCTCGGCCGCGGGCAGGTCAACACCGGCGTCGTCGGGGTGCGCGCGTACGAGCGGCGGCCCGACGTGGTGGATGGTTATGGGCGGGTCGCAATGCCCGTGGTTGCTCGCGCAGCTCATGACATCTGAGGGTAAGTGCGGCCGGTCGCAGTAAGTCGTGACGTGTTAAGGCATGGAGGGTACGAAAACGGCCCTCAGTGTGATGCCGAGGGCCGATTCGACTACCTGGCAGGGCGGTTACGGACGATCGAATTCGCCGTCGCTGACCCCCGCCAGGAATGCGCGCCATTCCGAGCCTGTGAACTCCAGTTCGGGGCCGCCGGGATTCTTGGAGTCGCGCACTGCCATGCCGCCCCCGTCCAGGTGTGCCACTTCCACACAATCGGCCTGATTGCCGCTGTAGCTCGATTTGAACCACTTCTTGGGGCTACTCGCCACTGTCATGCTCCTTTGCCACACTCCGGATCAGCAACCGGCTAGCATCCTCATCGAGCGCCCGCCGACTCAGTTGTAGCGTAGCGTCCCGGTACAACAAAATATCTTCCGGTTTCTCCAGGTAGGCGCAGCCGCTGAATCCCTCCAGGTACACCACCGGTGGAGCACCGGTGGTCGCGAACTGAAGGAGGGCGTATTGGCCGATGGGATGGCCTAACGGCATCCCGACGTCGTATGGCAGAACTCTTATTGAGACGTTGGAGCGCTTGCCGATTTCGGCGAGGTGCCTCAGCTGCTCAGCCATGATCGCACGGCCCCCGACGAGGCAGCGTAGCGCCGCCTCGTTGACGAGCACATTCAGTGCTAACGGGTCGAATTTGCGAGTAACGAGGTTCTGTCGCTCTAGCCTTAGGTCCAGCACGCGGCGGCGCTCCCCTTCGGTGCTGGTCTCCATTCTGTTCAGGATCAGCGACCGGGCGTAGTCAGCCGTTTGCAGCAGTCCCGGTACCTGCGAAGGCTGGTACATCGTCAGTTCCGAAGCGCCGGATTCGAGCCCCACATAGACGTCGAACGTCGCGGGGATGACATCGCCATATGCGTGCCACCAGCTCTTTTCGTCAGCCTTCAAGAGAAGGCCCACCATCGCCGAGGTCGTCTCAGTGGACATCTCGAGAATGCTGCACAGCGCTTGGATGTCGCGGACCTTCAGTCGAGTCGACGCACCCTTCTCCAAACGTTGCAGCACGGACGGGCTGATCTCGGACGCTTGCGCCGTTTGGTCGATCGTCGCGCCCAGCTGTTGCCGCGCGGCGCGCAGGTAGCCGCCCAACTGCCTACCAGCCAATGTCGAACCTGGATCAGACATCCAACCTCCACCGTGAATCTGCACCCGTACTGGGTTTTCTGATGTAGCGAACTGGGTTTCGAGACATGCTGTACTGGGTTTTACCCAGGGCTTTCAGGATAGTTTCTACTGGGTATTTCGGTAAGGGTTATGCGACACGGGTTTTGGTGATGTGCTGGATGTGCGCCGCAGCCCGTGCATTTCGCGACAACGCAGTTCGGAATCGGAGGGGATGTACCTGGGCGCACCTACTTTCCACGAGAGGCGGCCAGATGGCAGAGCAGCGTGACCTACCGCAGCGGAAACCTTTCGGCCTACGCGCTCCGTGGCCTGCCCTGCCGAGGTGCAGGGTAGCCAATGTTGCTTCCGCTCTGCGCGTTTGGGCGGAGTTCGACCGCATTGCGGCAGGACTTGCCGACGCGCCCCCAGACTCCCCGAGGTGGTTCGAGGAAACTCAGCCACCTCGGGTGAACTCCACTTCGCAAGGGGTGGCATAGATGGAATCGCGCCTCGCCAGCGGGGAGATCGTGCACTGGTACGAGGAGAACGGCGTCGTGCGCGTAACCCAGTTGCGGGCGAAGACCGGCGAAGTCACCAAATTCCCTGACGCCCCCCAGCTCGGCATGTGCTTCGACGTTCTAGGTAGAGACCTCTGGCAGGTTGTCTATTCGCACTGGGAAAAAGAACGCGACCGACGTCGCGGCACCCGGTGGTCGTTTCAGAGGCAGGGTGCCAGATGACCGCCCCCGACAACCGAATCTGCAACCAGAGCGACCGCGATCGGGCCACGCCGGACCTGGGCGCACCCAGCGCCTTCGCACACGGAACCACGGCGGGCAGCCCGTACCCGCCTGAACGGATCCTTCCTATGTGCGCCTCCTGTCGTCGTATGGGCACAGCGCAGCGTCCGCGCAGCCTCCATCGGCCAGTACTGAAACCGTCTTCCAAGAAGTGGGGCTCACAGTGATCGAACTCGGCTACGCATTGGTAATCGGCCTACCCCTGTTGGTCTTCATCGTCATGGTGTGGCCGCGAGATCATGGCGAGTCGACCCCTGACCACCTTGCGGAGATGCAGAAGAATCCGTGGTGGGAGGATTCGCATCGCGACGGCCGCCGTTGGGATGGTCGTCGTTGGGATGGTCGAAAATGAACCAGCGCTCCCGAAAAGTGTGCGTGTCCGCGTGCGTCACATTCCGGACTGCGAGCGGGCACCCCCTTGATGCGCTGACGCATATTCGCTGCCCCGATCGGGAGACGTGCACTGAGCTTGCGCCCGTGGCGGGCAATCTGATTGGCGGGCACAGCACCACCGCGGGGGTGGCGTGCCCGTGGGTGGGCACCGAGCTGGACGACGACCGAGCGTGCGTGCCCAAGGCGCACTTCCTGACCGGCGGTCACGTCACAGCGATTCTGGCACCGGTGAAAACGGGGAAGTCGCGCGTACGTCGATCGCAGATCTGAACACGAAACGGGTTGTTGGACATGAAAGCTGGAGACAGGCATAAACATCGGGTAACGGCGCAGCTCCTAGTCGATATGGCGCGGCTACCCACAAATCTGCAACGCATTCCACTCGATACGATGCCACGCGACGTGTTGATCGACGCGCTACGATACGCGATCAACCTCCGCGGCACCGAGTTCTCCGCGCATGTGCACGCCGCAGGCGTTCACCGGTGCGCCGACGGGAAATGTGTCCATCTGGCGCACCCGTCATAGCTGTCTCTGCAACAACGACAGAAGTTCCCGCACTCTTTTCTGCTGCGGGGGCTTCGTTGTCAATCAGGCGTGTTCGACATCGAGCTTGATGTTGAGGCCGAGCTTGATAGCGAATTCGATCAGCTTGTCGACACGGAAGCGTTGAATGTTTTCGGCGCGCAACGCGGACAGCGTGGTGGCGGGGATGCCGGTGCGTGCTGCGAGTTCGTTGCGACCAAGCCCTGCCGTATTGATCTGGTGGGCGACGGCCTTGATCAGTTGTTTGCGGAGCAGGCCGGAGGCTGAGTGGTCCGGCTCGGATGGAATCGTGCGCCCCCGATCGGCCCGCTCCTCCGGCTTTCCCTCGTTCAGTCCGGTCAACACGATTTTGACTTCGAGGCCGACCGGGGCGCAGTAGTTGATTAGGGCGTCAAGGCTGAATCTGCTGCTCAACCCGCCGCTCGCCAGGGTGGTTGCGGCACTTGCATCGCGCCCGAGTCGGATCCCGGTGTCTATGCGGGCTTCCCCGAGATTGTTGATTGCCTCGGCGATCTCCGCGGCGAGTTGATCGCGCAGCGCGACAACAGCGGGGTCTTTCATGTTGTCCAGGGTAGCAAAACTACAAGGTTCGTCGTCGCGTATAGGGCCATCTACCTGCGCTGACGATCCAGCGTCTCACACACATATGATTCATGTGTTATGAATGTATGAGACATGAATTCACGCCGCCGTCGCGGCATCAACCCGAGAACCCAGTGCGCCCGCGGTAGCGGGTGATGCGCCTCGCAAGCGCAGTCGTCGCCCGTCAGAGGGGCATCTTGCCCCGTGCCTGGACAACTTGGGTACGGGGCTCCGATTCACGACGATCGACCCGGTAAAGGCAGGCTCGGACGGGGATGGCGTTGCGTCCATACCGATCTCGTGAAATACCCCAGCTCTGGCGGCCGACTAATACCCGGCCGCGTTGCATCAACCGACCGCCGACGGCCTTGACCGACCGGGCGAACGGGAGAGTTTCCCTTGATTCGGTCAAGGGTTACTCTGCCCTTCCCACGCTCCAACCCGTCTCTCCCGGGCGGTGGCGGTCGGTAAGCAGATGGAGATACATGCAGGCCGTCTAGCGTATGAAATATCCGATATACCAAATGAACTGAGGCTTTGCGGGGCGGGAAAACCTCACTGATAGGGCGAATCGATCGATCGGTTCGAGAGGCCCCGGGGTGGTAGTCGAGATGATCTGGTAAGTGCGCTGCGGCCTGGGACAATTGACGTAATGACGTGGGGCACAGGCGGAACCAGAACCGTCACAGCAGAGTATCGGCACAATCGAGCACTCGCGCTCGAGCGCGACAAGCAGACGTGTCAGCTCGGCTTCGACGACTGCACAGGCCATGCCACCGAGGTAGACCACATTCTGAACTTCGCCCGCCAGGGTGGTGACGATCTGGCGAACCTGCAATCGGTGTGCGCCCCCTGTCACGCCATCAAGACCGCGGAAGAGGCCCGGATCGCGCGCGCAGAAATGAAAAAGGCTGCGCGTCACCCGGATTCGCTTCGTCCGCATCCCGGATATGTGAGGTGATGAATATGACCATCGACGCTGTGATCACTGTGGGTTCTGCGATCGTGTCCATCCTGGGCCTTCTGCTGAAGGTTCTCCCGATCGTCGTGGGCTGGCTCTGATTGATCTTGCGCGCCGCTGCGACCCGGTTACCGTAGAAATTGTTCGGTGCGGACTCGGAAAGAGTCCGCACCGTCGCAATGGGATGTAGCTCAACTGGTAGAGCAGCGGATTTCACACCCGCTTGCAGGTTCGAGTCCTGTCCTCTCAGCCCTTTCGACCCTCGGCAGGGGTGCGTCTGCCAGCTCGTGTGTCAAGACGGGTGAGACCAACGCACTGAAGTTTTTCGCAGCGCCGAGCTGGTCGCCGACATGGCGACCGGGGGAGCGGGGCGGATCGCCTTACCCCGACATGGGAGATGACTGAACATGGCCGGACGCCGCTCCGGTCCGCCTCCGAAGAACCCCAAGGATCGCGCACGCCGCAATGGCGACCCGCTCCTGGCGGGTGCTGATGGCTGGACCGAGATTCCCTCCACGCCCAACGACGGCGAAGTCCCCGAGATCCCCGAGTGGGTCACTGTGGGGCCGGTCGGTCGTGCGATCTACACCGAGCTGGCCTCGCTTCCGCAGGCCCGACTCTACGGTCAGGGCACCTGGATTCAATTGTGGCTGACGCTGCCGTTGATCGAGCGCTATCTGACGCGCCCCGGCAGCGAGAACTACAAGGCTGTCACCGGCACTATGGGCGCTGCGCTGCGTCTGACCGAGGATGATCTCCAGCGCGCCCGCATACGTATCAAAGATGAGATCGACGAGGAACCGGTAGCACCCACCGAGGGTGGCACGGTCGCCTCGTTCGCCGAGGAGCGCAAGGCACGGCTGCTGCGGGGCGCGTAATGCCTCACGATGTCATCACCCATCCCGAACACGATCGCCACCGCTCTCTGGGCTGGCTGGCCATCGCGTGGATGGAATATTTCCTGATCCACGGCCCCGGCGATGTCGGCGGCGATCCTGTCGCGCCCATCATCGACGAGTACTGCGCGTTCTATGTCGATACCTACGCCCTGATGGACGACGGCACCCGCATCTACGACCACGTGTTTCTGTCGCGCCCGAAAGGCTGCGCGAAATCCGAGGTCGCGGCCTGCATCGGATTGTTCGAGGCATTCGGTCCGTGCCGTTTCGACGGCTGGGCACAAGGCGGCGAGGTGTACCGCGACGAATGGGGACTGGGTTTCGAGTACGTCTATTCTCCCGGTGAGCCCATGGGTAAACGGATCCGCAATCCATATATACGCTGCGTCGCCACCGAGGAAGACCAAGCAGGTCTGGTCTACGACACCATCTATTTGAACTGCACCGAAGGCCCGCTTCGTGGCGCGCTGAACAGGCGCGACGAGGCAGGTCTGACACGCATCCTGGTGCCCGGCGGCGGCGAAATCGTTCCGTCGACCAGTTCTGCCGCATCGAAAGACGGCGGCAAAGATACGTGCACATTGTTCGACGAGGCGCTGGCGCTGGATACACCGCTGCCAACCCCGACCGGTTTCGTGACGATGGGCGATGTCGAGATCGGCGACTGGCTGATCGGCGCGACTGGCGAACCCGTGCGGGTGGTCAAGACGTCACAGGTGATGACCGACCGGGACTGCTACAAAGTCACCTTCATCGACGGCACCAGCCTTGTCGCATCGGCCGGGCATCTATGGCACGCTCGTTCGCCCCGGGCCAAGGCTCGAACCTGGACGACCGAGGAGATGTTGCTCGACGGCCGAGAATTCGCTATCCCCAATGGTGCTCCATGGGAAGCCCCTGAGGTCGACCTCGATATCGACCCTTACATCCTTGGGCTCTGGCTGGGCGACGGCGACAAATCGAACGCCACCATCTCGTCGAGCTATGACGACGCCGGTGAAACCTCCCGCAATATCGAGGCGTGCGGCTACACCGTCAGGCGACTGACACCGAAATCCGGCACGGCCGATCTGATCTATGTCTCGATACCCGGGTCACATCGAAACCGGTTCTCGCCGGTGCGTGGATTCAAGGTCCGCCTGGCCGATGCGAACCTACTGGGCGACAAACATGTCCCGAGCCAGTATCTGCACGCCTCCCCAAAGCAACGCCTGGCCCTGATTCAGGGCCTGATGGACTCCGATGGGTCGATCACGCCGAATGGGCACTGCACCTTCTCCAACAGCAGCGTCGCATTGGTCGAGGCGATGATGCAGCTGCTATGGAGCATGGGCGAGACGCCAGGGCGAACCTACTCAGCGGACCCTCGGTCGCGATATGGCGGCTACTGGCGGGTGACATTCACCCCGCGTTACATCGACCCGTTCCGCCTGACGCGCAAAGCCGTGCGGGTGCGTGCCGACAAAATGACGCGATGGATGGCTATCAAGTCCATCGAGCCCGTCGAGCCGGTGCCGGTCAAGTGCGTCGGCGTCGATTGCGACGATCATCTTTTCCGAGCGGGAATCTCCGGCAAGGTCACCCACAACACCCATTTGTACAACCGCCCCGAGCTCCGCCAGACCTACAAGACCCTCACACGGAATCTGCGTAAGCGTCGGCGCTCGGCGGGGACGTTGGCGGTCGAGACGACCACGATGTACGCGCCGGGAGAGGACTCGATCGCCGAGCAGACCTACAAGCTGATCCAGGACTATCTGGCTGGCAAGCTGCGTCGCGCACCGCGCCAGCTGTTCGACCACCGCTACGCCAACATCACCCCCGAAGACCTCGAGGACGAGGACAAAGTGCGTGCCGCGCTGCTGGATTCCTATGGCGACTGCGCGCTGTGGAACGACATCGAGGGCTACATCGAGGCGATCGCCGACCCCCGCAACGACACCGTCTCCTCGTTCCGGTACTGGTTCAACGCCCCGACCAGCGCAGAGAACGCCTGGATCGCGCAATACGAATGGGACGCCGTCGGCCCCGACAACTACGCGGGCGACTCGATCCTCAAACCGGGCGAGGTCATCGTGCTCGGTTTCGATGGTTCGCGCCGGCGCCGCCGCGGCGTGACCGACGCGACCGCGCTCATCGCCTGCCGGATCGCCGACGGCCTCATCTCTCCGATCGAGGTCTGGGCTCAACCGCCGGGCAAGTACGACGAGGGCTGGGAAGTACCCGAGCACGATGTCGAAGCGAAAATCCTGTGGGCGTTCAAGACCTACAAGGTGATCGGGTTCTACGCCGACCCCGCGAAATGGGAAGCCAACGTCGCAGCGTGGGAAGCGAAATACGCCAAGCAACTGAAGGTGAAAGCATCCACGGCACATCCGATCGAATGGTGGATGACCGGTCAGCGCGCATTCCGAACAGTGGAAGCCCTGCGCGAATTCGTCGAAGCGATGCTGGACGGAAAACTGCATCACGACGGCGACCTGACTCTGCGCGCGCACGTACTGAACGCTCGGCGCGCGGAAACGACCAAGGGCGTGCAGATCCGCAAGGAGAACCCCGACTCGCCGAACAAGATCGACGCCGCGGTCGCCGCGGTGCTGGCGTGGCAGGCGCGTTTGGATGCGATCGCGAAGGGCTTCGGCACCCAACGCCGCCGCCGTGTCGCGGTGCGCATGTGACCTATATCCGAGACAGGACAACTGAATATGGCAGATCCCGTTGAATTGACACCTGATCAGTGGCTGGAATACCTGATGAACAAGCTCGACGAAGATCTCGAGCGTGAACCGCGGGTGACCACCGGCAACACTCCGACGACCCGGCGTGAACGCCTGGATCTGCTGTGGAGCTACTACCTGGGCGACCCGCCGCTGCCGACGGTCGCCGAGAAGTACCGCGAGACCTTCTCCGCGGTGCTGCGCAAAGCGCGCAGCAACTACGCGATCATGGCCATCGACTCGATGTGCGACCGGTCGGTGCTCCAGGGCATCTACACCGCAGCCGACGCCGACCTCAACGGTGACGACGCCGCCAAGGCGGTGTGTGACGCGTCGGGTTTCGCTGCGCTGCAACGCGACATGCAGACCTGGCTGTACACGATGGGCGAGTCCTATGTGACGATCGTGCCGCCGCTGGCCGGTGCACCCACCGGCACGCCGCCGATGCTGCTGGCCGAGGATCCCCGCTTCTGCGTCGGCGAACCCGACCCCTACAACCCGCGGATGCTGCGCGCGTTCCTCAAGATCTTCGTCGACAAGATCGCCGACCAGCAGAAGGCCATCCTGCTGATCCCCGGCCAACGCATCGTGTTCACCCGCGAAAAAGGCCAATACTCCAACGAATTCGTCGCCAAGCAGTGGAGCGCCGAGCCCGCGACATCGGTGCCGGGCCTGGAACTGCTGGGTGGCGTACCGGTGGTGCGCTTCCAGAACAAGATGGGCCTGGGCGAGTTCGAACCGCACCTGGACCTACTGGACCGCATCACCGACGGAATCCTGCACCGGATGGTGATCACCGCGTTCCAGAGCTTCAAGCAGCGCGCGGTCAAAGGCGACCTGGACGGTGGCGCGGACTTCTCCGAGGACACCGATTCGCTGATCAAGTCGATCGCCGACGCCGAGCTGACCGACATCTTCCAGAACGATCCCGGCGTGCTGTGGATGCTGCCCGAAGGGGTGGAGCTGTGGGAATCGGGCACGACGGATCTGACGCCGCTGCTGATGGCGACCCGTGACGATGTCAAGGAGTTCGGGGTGTGCACCAGGATCCCGATGCACATGCTCATCCCCGATGGCGTCTCACAGTCCGCCGAGGGCGCCTCGGCGATGCGCGAGGGCCTGATCGACAAGATCAGTGACCGCCAAGCCCGTCAGAATCCGCAGTGGATCCTGTTGTGGCAGATGATTTTCACGCTCATGGGCAAGACGAACGTGACCGGCATCCGGTTGCAGTGGGGCAAGCCCGAGCGGGTGTCGCTGTCCTCGAAGACCGATGCGGTGCAGAAGACCCGCGGGGTGCTCTCGCGCAAACGTCAGGTCGTGGATCTGATGGAAATGAGCCCGGAGTTGGCGGCGCTGAACGAGTCGGAGCTGCTGGAGGAGGCGATGGCGTCGGATGCCGCGATGTCGGCACTGTCGCTGGGCAGCGCGACGGCCGCCGACCCCGCCGATTCCGCCACCGACCCGGCCGCGTCCCCGGCGGAGAAGGCCGCGGCCTGACATGGCGTTGGACATGCTGTTACGGCTGATGCTCGGGCGGGCCTCGCGTCGGTATCTGCTGCTGCTGGACGCGCAAACCCGCGTCGAGGCGTTGTGGCGTATGACCGACCCGTACGACGGGCTGGCCGTGGCCGAGTTCGCCGAGGCCGCTGCCGCGGTGTCGGTCTCGGCGCAGGCGCGTTCGGCGTCGTTGGCGCTGGCTACTCATCGGCGTTACCTCTCGGAGATGGGTACCGAGCTGGGTGCGTTCGTGCCCAAGATCCCCGAGCAGGTCCGCATGTATTCGACCTCGCGCCCGTATCGGTTCGCCAAACCGGTCGCGGTGCGCACGTCATCGGGTGTGGAGCAACGACTTCCCGCCGACGAGGTGTTCAACCGGCCCGCGCGCCTGTATCGGAAGTTGATGGAGGAGGGAGCCGATTCCGATCATGCTCTGGACGTAGCCGCAGCGCGTGTGAAAATGGAGCTGGCCACCAATGTCGCACTCGCGGAGCGTGAGACCGAGCACGAGATCTCCAAACGTGCCGGGATCGTCGATCTCGATGTGATCGGGTGGCGGCGCGTGATTCGCCCCGAGCGATCCAAGACCGGCACCTGTGGGTTGTGTGTCGCGGCCAGCCAGCGTCGATATAAGACGTCCGAGCTGAGACCTATACACACCGGATGCAAGTGCGATGTTCTTCCGATCAAGGAAGGCGCGGACGGTGATCCGGGCCTACAACTGAACAACGACGACCTGAAACGGCTATATGACGATGCAGGCGGTACCGCAGCCCAACAGCTGCACCGTACGAAATATCGTGTCGACGAGCATGGGGAACTGCGCTCGGTTCTCGTGCCCGCAAAGCGTGGCCAGCAGGTTCCGCGGTATCGCGACAGCGATACGCCGTCACTGGTCGATCTGGACGCCGAATCTGTTCGTTTCAACGAACAGCAGCTCACCCTGATACGCCAGATGCTCACGAAATCGTTGAGCCTGGGCCGCGGCGAGGGCGATGCGCGCGTCCTCTGGCAACGCAGACAGATCGCCCGCTACGAGCGGCTTCTCGGCCTCTGAATTCTTCGCCCGACATGGGCAACAAATCCACCACCCGACAAGGGACACAACTGAATATGACTGTGCAACTGCCCTCCGCCACCACCGCGGACGTGACCCCTAGCGCCCCCGCGCTCGACCCGGCCACCGGTGCCGCGGCCGTCGACCCCGTGGCCGAGACCGTCGTCGAGCCCGCCGAGACCAGCGCGCGTCAGCTCAACGAGCACGGCTACCCGGATGCGACTCCGCTGGCGGAGATGGACATCGCCGAGCAGGCCGCGTACTGGAAGCATCAGTCCCGCAAGCACGAAGCTCGGGCGTCGCGAGCCAACACCGGTGCGCTGTCGCCGGAAGAGGCTCAGGCGCTGCGTGACCAGATCGCCCAGCTCGAGGCCGCCGCGCTCACCGATGAGCAGCGCGCCCAGGCCGACCAGGTGAACACCGCGGTCGAGGCCGCCCGCGCCGCCGAGCGTGCGGCGCTGCTGCCGATGCTGCACGAGGCGCAGCTGCGCGGCTACGCGGGCACCATCATCAAGGGTGAGCGCCTAGAAGGTTTCGTCGGCACGGTCGCGGTCGAGAAGTTCCTCAACGAGGCAGGCGAGGTCGACGGCGCGAAGGTCGTCGAGCACCTGAGCAGGCTGTTCGGTGCCCCCGAGGACGCCGAGACCACGACCGCCGTCACCCCGGCCGCCACCTACCCGGATATGGGCCAGGGCAAGACCGGCGCCGGTGTCAACAAGGTTCCGGCCAAGGACGCAGGAATCGCCGAGGCGGCCCGCCGCTTCGCCGCCACCGCAGGCAAGTAAGGACGAAAGCTCATGAGCAATATCGCAGTTCGCAAGACCGGCACCTTCTACGGTGATTCGCGCGCCGCCGCGCTCGGCGACATCTCGGGGCAGCCCGGCCGGATCAGCGTCACCCTGGACATGACCAAGTTCGTCGCCGCGACCCAAGCGCCGAAGGGCTATCTCCCGTCGCTGCTGATCCTGGGCAAAGTGACCGCGACCGGCCTCTACGGCATCCACGATTCGACCGCCTCCGATGGTCGCGAGGTCGCCGCGGGGTTCCTGTGGGACGCGTTCGCGCCCTCGGACTGGACCGGTAAGGAAGCTGCCGCGCTGTGGGTCGGTCCCGGTCTGATCAAGGAGTCCCGCCTGCCTGCCGCCTCGGGTATCGGCACCAAGGCCAAGACCGACCTCGCGGCCTGGTTCAAGTTCTACTGAGCGCTGAGTTCATCTGCACTACAACTGAATACACAACTTCATAGCGGAGGCCGAAATGGCTCTTATCTTCGACGGTCCTGTCCATCCGGACGCGGCGACCGCGTTCGCGCGCGAGATCCCGACCCCGGCGGATCACACCCTCAATCAGTTCCTCCCGGATCAGAACGTCCTGGAGCAGACCGTTCGGCTCCAGAACGTGACGCGGGTCAACCGAACCGCGCAGTTCCGAGCGTTCGACGGTTCCATCCCGCAGCTCGAGCGGGACTACGTCGAAACGCGGGAGATCGACCTGCTGCCGATGTCCATCCAGGGCACCAAGGGCGAACTCGAGCGGCTCCAGCTCGAACGCGCCCGTCAGCGCGGCGGCTCGCTCGCCGCGATCACCAACGCCATCTACAACGACATCGAGATCGCCGTCCGCAGCATCCGAAATCGTATCGAGCTGGCGCGCGGTGAGCTGCTGAGCACCGGCAAGATTCAGCTCGCCAACGAGAACGGCCTGACTTTGACGGCCGATTTCGAGGTGCCGGTCGATCACTTCGTGACCGCGGGCACGACCTGGACCACCGTCGCGACGGCTCCGATCGTCACCGACATCACCGGCTGGGTCGAGAAGTACATCGCCGACAACGGTTTCGCACCGGCGGGCATGATCGTCTCGCGCAAGACCGCGGGTCTGATGCAGCGCAACAAGGAATTCAAGGACTATGCCACCAGCTCGATCGCCGGCGGGCCCTCGATCGTCTCCAAGTCGATCATGGGCCAGGTTCTGGAGGACTTCAACCTGCCGCCGATCGTGTCTGTCTACGACACCATGGTCAACGTCGGCGGTGTCGACACCCGGATCCTGCCCGAGAACAAGGTCATCTTCGTCCCGCCCGCCGGTCGCCTGGGCGGGGTGAAGTGGGGTATCACAGCCACCGCGCTGGAGCTGGTGGGTGCCGCGCAGTCGGACCTGACTTTCGAGGACGCGCCCGGCCTGACCGGCATCGTCATCAAGACAGGTCCCCCGTTCAAGGACACCACGGTCGTCGACAGTCTCGTGCTGCCGGTGCTCGAGGATCCCAAGTCGCTGATGGTCGCGACAGTCTACTAGAGGGAATGTAGCTGTGGCACAACTGAATACCTTCGTCCTCGTCCGGGATCCGGACGGTCACGACGTGTGGTTCGGGCCGGACAAGGACCTGCCGGACTGGGCGACCGAAAAGATCACCAATCCGGCCGCCTACGCCATCGCCCCCAAGCGCAAGGCTCCCGAGCCCGCGCCGGCGGTGGTCACCGAACCCGAGAACACCGCAGTGACGGTCGGATCGCGCGATGAAGCGCTCGACCACGCCGAGGCCATCAAGCCGGTCCGGCGCACTCGCAAGGCGGCGGGTGCCTAAGTGGGTGTCTTCGTCTCCCGAGCTCAGCTCATCGGCGCATACGAAGGTGAGCTGACCGAACGTCAGCTCACCTTCGCCGACACCAAGATCATCGAAGCCGAAGCGGAATTGATGACCTTGGTGCCCGAACTCGAGCCCGGGCCTGACGCGCTGAGGACCAACGTGGTCATCAACGCACGAGCGGCGGTGTGCGCGGCGGTATTACGCGTCGTGCGCAACCCCACCGGTGTCGCCTACGAGCAGATCGCGGGCATCACCACACGACTGTCCGACGAGGCGGCCTCCGGGGTACTGGAGTTCACCGAGAAGGAACTGGGCAAGGTGCGCGCGGCGTTGCGCGGTCCGAAACGTCGTGTCGGTGTCGTCGGTGTCGCGGCTCCCAGGTGGTGGGGCGTGTGATCCTTCCCCATGGCCAGCCGGTGACGGTGTGGCGGCGACCCGCCCGCGACAAGCACGGCGACACCAGCTACGTCGAGCACCACGACATCGAGGGCGTCGCGATCATCGACGGCTCTCAGAGCGAGCCGAATCCGTCCGGTGTGCCGAGCGCGGATCGACCGCTGGCCGAGTACGACAAGACTGTCGTCTGCCCGGTCGGCGCCGACGTGCTGGCCTCGGATCTGCTGGAACTGCCCGATGGTCTGCAATACCGCGTCGTGGGCCGCCCCCAGCGACCGAAGCATCCACGTAGCGGCAACCAGCCCGGCGTCATCGTCAACCTTCGTCGAATCGAGGGCTGAGATGACAGGCAGGGAATACGAATTCGACTACTACAGCATCGGCAAGTCCAACCGCGGCAAGGACATCAACCCGGCCGTCGACGCGGTGCTGCACGGTCCCCAATGGTCACACCTGCTGCTCGGTGTCACCCGGACCGCGAAGATCCTGTACTTACAGCGGGCCAAGGCGCGCACCGGGCGCATGAAAGCCAAGACCTCCACCGGAATCGGCGTGCTCGACAGCTATCGGTCGACCCATGGACGCGTGGCCGGTGTGCTGCGAGTCGGCGTCAAGTACGCCGGTGCAGTCGAATTCGGCAACGTCAACCTGGCCAAGCGTAATCCGCGGCCGAGGTCCGAACATCGGGTTCCACCTGGTGGGTTCCCGCCGCGCTACCACGGCGACCACGTGTTGGGCGGCGACAACCGACGGATGCGCAGCATCGTGGCCGATATCGAACGGCGGTACAACCTGTGAGTGCGCCGATAGTCGAACCTGACTTCCCCGACGCCGAACTGGTCGCCATGGCGCTGCTCGACGATCTCGGGTGGACCTGCACCGCACTCCCGGATCCCGAGGAATGGCCAGCGCTGTTCCCGATCATCGCGGTCAACCGGATCGGGGGAGGTGTCACCAGAGACGGTGTCACCGACCGAGCCCTGGTCGCGATCGTCACGGTCGCCGACACCAGACCCGCCGCGTGGGCAACCGCCCGCAACGTCCGCAAACGCGTGATGGACGCGGGACGAACCGTCGTAGGCGAGATCCTGATCGACTGCACCGACGAGGAAACCGGAACCGTAGCCGATCCGAACCTGAGTTCGGACAACCGTTTCATCGAGATGACGTTTTGGCTGAGCTTCCGAATGCAGTAAGGTGCACCGGCCCGTGCACACGATCGCTGGGGTTGGAGATGTTCCACGCCAACCGCAGCAAAGCCTCGGGCCGTGAATCTCAATGCCGCGACTGTGTGGCGCTGCGCAAACTGCGTCTGCGCTACGGCATCACTGCCGAGCAGTACCAGCAGATGCTGTCCGACCAGGATGGCAGATGCGCGATCTGCGACCACCCACCCGTGCAGGGTGACGTGCTCGCAGTCGACCACTGCCACATCGGAGCGCAGCAGGTCCGATCCCTGCTGTGTCGAGGCTGCAACACCGGCCTCGGACTGATGCGCGAAGACCCTGCCATCCTGCTCGCCGCCGCCGCCTACCTCCAGGCGCACGCGGCCTGACACTTCACCACCACAACTGAACAAGGGAGCCGACCATGGCTGACTTCTCCGTCCTGCGCGATCTCAAGCAGAGCCTCATCCGCAAGCCTCTGGCTGGCGCGGTCCTGCTCGCGGACATGGCAACCGCCATCCCGACCGCGTTCACCACCACCGCGGCCGGCACGCTCGTCGACCTGGCCACCGCGGGTTACGCCTCCCTCGGCCACGTGAGCAAGGAAGGCGCGCCGACCTTCACACCGGAGACCGAAACCTCCGAGGTCGAATCATGGGGCCTGCTGGAGTCGGCACGTACCGACATCATCAGCCGCAACACCTCGATCGCATGGACGGGCCAGGAAACCCACAAGGCGAACCTGGAACTGTACCACGGCCGGGATCTGTCGACGGTCGAATTCGACGCCACCACCGGTGAAACCGAGTTCACCGACCCGACCGACCCGTCGGTGATCTACCACCGCGCCATCTTCATCGGCGTCGACGGCGCGGGCACCGACACCATCTACGTGATCAAGGTGTGCCCGAAGTTCACCGTCACCGACGTGAGCGCGCAGACCTGGTCGCAGGAGAACGCGATCGAATACGCGATCACCGGCCGGGCGAAACTGGACGAGGACGAGGGCTACGCGGTGAAAACCGTGTTCTGCGGCCCCGGCTGGAAGGCCCGCGCCCTCGACGCAGGCTTCATCGCCTCCACTCCGTAACGCTTTCCACCACAAGGGATGTCGCCGGGTTGCGCCCAGTCGGCGGCGGCGACATCCCTTGTTCGTTCTTTCCCTGTTTCCCCCTCGTCCGAGGAGCATCACATGCCCGCTTACCCCCGCATCATGGTCGACCCCGCTGGCGTCGAGGTTCCCGCTGGAACACCACACGAAGCCAATAATCTTGTTTGCCGCGGATACCGCTTCAAGATTGAGAGCAAGACAGAAGCGCCCGCACCGACGCCCGTTCCCGCACCGAGGCCCGCTGTCGAGCCGGTCGCCGAACCTGTCGAGGGTGCTGCCACAGATCCAGACCGCAAGCCGGTCCGCCCCGTGCGTCCTGGTAGCAAGTAACCGACCGCGCACGCCCACAACTGAATAACGAATCCAGGAGCTACTGTGCCTACTGCTGCGAAGGCCGCCCCGAAAAAGCGTGTCACTCCCAAAGTGGTCGCCTCCACCGTGTCGCCGAGCGATGTGCTCGACATCCCCGTCGACGAACCGGTCGAGGAGGCCATCCAGGAAACTGCCTGGTCAAAGCTGGTTCGTGAGGCCAAGAGCAACCTCAAGGTTCACAAGCCGTATGTATTCGACGCCTGCGATCCGCCGGTTCTGATCACCGCGCCCGTCGGTCTGGAACGCTCGCTGGCACTGGCGCAGCTGACCACCGCGAACGAGGACACCGAGATCTCCAACCTCATTCCGATGCTCGAGGCGCTGGTCGGCGCGGACGTATTCGGTGCGGTGTGGATCGCGATCCGGGATGAGCCGATCGAGGTCACCCTGGCGCTCATAGACGAAATCAACCAGCACTTCACCGACGGCGCGGGCGAGGGTGCCGAGGATTTCCCGGGGGGCGCGTCGGCCTCGTAGCGCTTCTCGACCGGCATTACGAGGCGATCGAATGGGATCTGCACGCCTACTGGAATGTGGATCTCCTCGATTTTTTCCGCGGGCATCTACCGTGGTCGAAACTGGGCCGCTTCCTCAAGCAACTGCCCGCCGGTTCGCGCTATCAGGCCGACATCGAAATGGACTTCGACGTGGCCGAGCGTCGTTTCGCGGAGGAGCGCGAAGCCGCCGAAAAAGCTGGCGACACAGTCGAATCCCCGAAGCTCGAACCGTCCTCGTCTGCCGGTCATGACCTGCAAGTGCAGATGCTGATGATGATCGCCGACTACATCCAGCAATTGCAGCTGACGCTGATCGGGGTCAATCTGCCCGAAGGCAAGACCCTCCCGAAGCCGCAATACATTCCGCGGCCGGTCCCTGCCATCGAGGTCGTGCGCGCTCGTCACACCGCCGCCGACGACGACGCGCAAGTCGATGTCGCCCTAGCCGAAATGGGCTTCGCCCCCGCCACCCCCGAGGTCACGCCATGAGCTTAACCGCAGGTCACGTCAAAATTGTGGTGAGTCCTGACCTCAGCAAGTTCGAGAGGACGCTTCGCAAGAAGGTCGCCTCCGCGGTGCAGGGGATGCGTCAAGACGCGGCAGGGCGTGAGGTCACGACCACCGAGATCACCGCCGAGGTCGACAAGAAGGCTCACTACGCGGCCGGATTCGCCGCCGCCAAGGCCGCCGCCGAAGGCTATTCCGCTGGTAAGAAGCACGCCCACGACCGCCAGCCCAAGCCCACCAAGAAAGTCGCGACGGGAAAGTCCCAGGCCGAGAAGACCGCCGAAGCCGCCGAGCGCGCCAAGGCCCGCGCGGACGCCACCACCGCGCGTCAGCTCGAACGCAAGGCGGCGCTGTTCGCCCTTGGGCAGGAACAGGCCGCACAACGAAGGGCGACGGCAGACAAAGTCCGCGACGAGCGCAAGGCAGCCGCCGACAAGAAACGCCACGACAACGAGCTGACGCGGGCTCGGGAGCTGGCCGCTGAGCAGGAGCGGCTGGCCAAGGAGCTGGAAGCCCTACATGTTCGCCGCGACAACGCCCGCGCACGACTGGGCGACAAGGCCAGCAAGCGCCTCAAGAAGGGCCTGACCGGTGGTGTCGATGGCGACAGCAGCGGCGCGACCCGAAATGTCAGACGAGCCGAGAAGGCGATCGGAGACACTGACGCCACCTCGATGGAGGCCAAGAAGTACGCGGCCGACTGGCGGACTCTGGCGCGATCCCTGGACACGGCAGGGCAGAAGCTTCACGCCTACAACGAGCGCCTGGCTCAGACCCGCAAAGCCCACGCCGCAGCCTTGGACGTGCAGGCCCTGATCGAGGCCGACCCCAAGTCCGACAAGAGAACCCGCCGCGCCGCGGCGGACCGAGTCGGCAAACACGAGACGACGATGTTCCGGTTGGCGCGCGACATCGACACCGTCAAGACTCAGCGTGACAACATCGAACGCGGTGTGAACGAATCGAAACGCAACTTCGAGCAGGTTGCCAAGCGTCTGCATTACAGCACCGACGAAGTCGCCAAGATCTCCGAGAAGGTCCACGAACAGTATTTCGAGTCCAGGTATCGGGCGCCGGGCCAAACGGGCGACGCCGACTCCTACGACCGCTTGACCATCACCCAGCTGGCAGGTCGACTGCGGCAGAAGAACGGCCGAGGCCGCGCGGTACTGCCCAAGGATCAAAAGGCGATCAAGGCCGCGGTGAACGCCGGAACCGAGCGTGACCGCATCGAGGTCGCCTACCAGGCGCTGATGGAGCGCTCCGACGCCATAGAGCAGCGGCGCATCCATACGACGATAGAGCTGAACAACGCGACAGAGGACGGCTTCAAGGACCAGGCGCACCGCAATGCGCTGATCGAGGCATACAACAAGGCTCAGCAAGCATCGGTCGAACATGAGGCGCGGCTCAAAGAAACACTCTACCGCCGCACCAACGCCGACGACCTTGCCAGTAGCACGACCAAGAATCTGCGCTCGCGCGTCGGTCAAGGGCGGGTCTCGCGCGCGATGGAGCGTGTCGACCTCAATGCCGGACAGAAGTTGCTCGCGCTCAACAACAAGATCATCTACGTCGGACGTTCACTCGCGTCGGTCACGCAGGTCGCCACCGCCGCCGCCGCTACCGTCGCCACCCTGGGCGCGGTCAGGCTGGTGCCGCTGATCGCCTCGGCGACCCAGGCGTTGACGGTGTTCGCCGCGTTGCCCGCGGTTCTGGTGGCGGTCGGCACCGGCATCGCCGCGATGGCCCTCGGCTTCTCTGGTGTCGGCGGCGCGGTAAAAGCGGCATTCGAAGCTGCAAACCAGGACGGCGAAGCACGCCTGGACCTACTCGAACGCGAACGTGACGCGCAACGCTCACTCGACGACGCCCGCGAATCGGCAGGCGACACCTATCTGTCAGGGCAACGGCAACTGGCCAGCGCCGAGAAGTCGGTGCAGTCCGCGCTCAAGTCCTCCGAGCGCGCACAGAAGTCGCTCAACGACGCCCGCAAGGCCGCGGTCGACCGGATCCGAGCCGTCAACGACGCCTTGCGCGGTACCGCCCTGGACGAGCGCGGCGCGGTGCTCGCCGCTCAACGTGCGCGCCAGAACCTCCAGGATCTGTTCTCTCGCGGCGGTGACGGTGTGACCGCACTCGATGTCGCCGAAGCGATCCAGGCCCGAGACGAAGCCGACTTCAACCTCGACCAGGTCCGCCGCGACAATGCCCGAAAGCGCTCCGAGGCAGCCGAAACCAACCAAAAGGGTGTCGAAGGCGACGACAGCGTCGTATCGGCGAAAGAAGCACTCGCCGATTCGCGTGATGCGATCGTCGAGGCCCAGACCGCAGCCTCCGATACCGCCAATCAGGTCGCCAAAGCCAATGCCGACGCGGCCGAGCGGGTTGTGCAGGCCCAGGAGAAGGTCGCCGAAGCTGCCCGCGAGATCGCGCGAGGAACCAGCGAGGATCAAAAGCTCGCCGAGCTGATGAAGAAACTGTCCCCGAACGCCCAAGGGCTGGTCAACGACCTGATCGCCATCAAACCGGCGCTCACCGACGTCAAATTCGCGGCACAGGATGCGCTCACCGACGGGCTCGGTCCGGCATTGCAGAAGTTCGCCGATGCCCAATTGCCTTTGATCAAGCTCGGTTTCGCGGCGATCAACGGCGAGATCAGCACCGGCTTGAAGAACTCGCTGGCGGTGCTGTCCTCGCCGGAAACCAAAAGCAACTATGCCACGTTCCTTGCCAACACCCACGGGCTCATGAGCGGTCTGGCCAACGCCGCGGCCCCATTGACCAGGATCTTCGTCGACCTCACCACTGCGGGGTCTGCCGTGCTGCCCAAGCTCGGCCAGGAGATCGACAAGGCCGCTGACAAATGGTCGGCGCGACTGAGCCTGGCCAAGGAGTCCGGCGAGCTGAACGCCTCGATCGACCGCGGCATCGACAAGATGGTCGAGTGGGGCCACATCATCGCCAATGTCGCGGGCGGAATCCGGGGCATGTTCGCGGCGCTGCACGTCGAGGGCGACTCGATGACAGGCCGAATCGTCGATGCCACCAAGCGTTTCGAGGACTGGTCCAAATCCGCTGAGGGCGCCGAGAAGATCCGCAACATCTACGTCAAGATCGGCGACGCCGCAGACCGGATATCCACCCTGCTTGGCTCGCTCGGCTCGGCCGCCGCCGACCTGCTCGGCCCGATCGTCGACCACCTCGGCACCACTCTCGACGTCATCAACCTGCTCGTCAGCGGAGTAGCGAAACTCGCTGACGCCCTGACCAGTTGGGGGCCGTCTGCGGCGCTGGTCAACGGCCTGGTCACCGCGCTGACCGGCATGTACGCGCTGCGCACACTGTCCAGGCTGTTCGGGTCCGGCGCCGCCAGCACCCTGTTCACCGGTATCGGCGTGGCCGCGATCAATGCCAAGGACACCGTCACCAGGGCATTCACCACCGCTGGCACTGGTGTCGGGAACACCTTCAGGTCGATGCAGACCAACGCGGCGACCGCGGTGTCGCGGATGGGTAGCGGCCTTTCGAGCATGGCTGCCGCGATCGGCGGCTGGTTCACCGTCGGTATCGCCGCCGCGCTGATCGCGGTGACGGTTCTGAACAAGGCGATCAGCGATTCGAGTGCCAAGTGGGAGGCCCACGAGACCGCGATCCGCAAACGCGCGGAATACTCAGTCAACTGGCAGGCCGACGTTCAAGCCGCGCTCAACCAGTCCGGCGGTGTCTCCGACGAGAACGTGCGCGGTGTGATCCTCAACGGGGTCAAGAAGCTGCGCGAGGATCTAGACGCCGACGTCGCCAACAAGTCCACCTTCATGCAGCAGTACGGCGAGCAGTTCAACGACAATGCGTGGTGGAACATCGGCGCGCACATGTCCGACCTGATCGGCACCTCGGCGCTGACCTCCCCCAAGGGCGAGGAACACACACCCCAAGCCGCCGCTCGCGACAGGGCCGCCGACTCCGCCCGCGCGGTGCGCGAAGCTCTCAAGGAGCTCGGCGACGACGAGATCACCCGCGGCGTGTCCGGCACGGCTGCGGAGTTCGCGAACCTGAAGAACCGCATCGGCGAGGCGAGCGAAGGCGGTCGTCTGGCGGGGGAGCGCATCCAGAAAATGCGCGACATTCTCGATCGCAGCAAGGAAACCGCGTCACGACTGACCGGCACGATCGCTGATATGAAGTCGGGGTTCCTCGAGGCCGCCGACGCGGTTGACAAGCTCACCTCGGCGCTGGATCGGCAGACCTCCAACAACCTGACTTTCGACGACGCGCGGGTCCAGGCGTACGCGCATCTGAGTAAGCTCAACGGGTTCACCCTCGACGAAAATGGCGGTCAGCTGCTTTCGGGTGGCGAGCTCGACGCGACCACGGGCAATGGTCGCGAGCTGTACAACATCCTGCGCGATATCGGTGGTGGCTACAACGAGCTGGCCTCGGCCGCCTATGACGCCAACCTGCGCGCTACCGGCTCCACCGAATCCGCAGTGCTCGCCGCCCAGGCCGCGACAGAAGAGATCCGAAAGACGGTCCAGCAACGGCTGGAGTCCTATGGGCTCGAGGGCGCGGCGCTGGACTCGCTGCTGACCAAGCAGGGCCTGTCCGCCCAGGTCTTGGAGACCTCGTTCACCGGCCGCAAGCCCACGACCGGAACACCCGAGCCGCCGAAGGTGACCGGGACATCGGTGCTCGTACCGGGTCTGACTCCGATGGTGGCCGACCCGGCGCAGTCCACGGCCGGGACGATAGTCCCCGGCACCCTCGGCAGCATCCTGACCGGACCTGCCGGACAGCCGACGCCCGCGACCCCGGCAGCGCCTGCCACACCGGCGACGCCCTCCGCGCCGATGCTTCCCGGCTTGCTCGGTGTTCCTGCGGCACCGGCACCTGCGGCACCGGCGGCTGCGACGACACCCGCGCCGGCCAAAACCGTGCCGGTCGCGATGGCGGTACCGGACTATTCCGGCTCGCTCAAGGCGTACCACGACTACGTCGACGCGGTGGATGCTGGGTATAGGGATCGCCTGACCCCGGCCTTCGACGGCGCGACCGATAAAGCGACCCGGATGGGTACCGCTCTGGTCGACGCGGTCCTGGGTGCGACCCCGAAACTCGAGCAGCTGGTCGGCGCGATCCAGGGCCTGGGTGTGGTGTTCCGAGACAGCATCGCCGACGGCGCGCTGTCGGACTGGTCCAAGTTGCGCCCGGTCATGAGCGAGGACGCACGCGAGATCACCGAGGTGATGCTGCCGAGCCTGGTGCGCGGGCTCGATGAGATGGTCGCCAAGTTCTCCACAACCACGACCGGCGCCACGACAGCTTTCGACGGCATGAAACGTGCTGTCGCAGAACCGATCAAGTGGCTGATCGACAATGTCTTCAACGGCGCGCTGAAGAACGCCTGGAACGAGGTCCGCAAGATTCTACCCGCGCTGGCGGAATGGACCACAACCATCCCCGGGATCCCGGGCTACTACCGCGGCGGTGTCATCCCCGGCTACCAGCCCGGCGTCGACGACCGTGTCATCGCCGTCGGCAAGGGCGAGGGCATCATCCGACCGGAGGTCGTGCGCGCCTACGGACCAGAATGGGTGCATTCGGTCAACGACGCCGCCCGTCGCGGTGGCGTGCCCGCGGTGCAGCGGATCCAGGGTGCCTACTCCAACGGCGGCATCGTCGATTCGATGCAGTCCGCGGTAGCCGAACGCTGGCCGAACATGTCGCTCACCTCGGGCTTGCGCTACACAGACAACGGCTACCACTCGACCGGCCAAGCCGCGGACTTCTCCAACGGGCAGTCCTCGACGCCGGAGATGCGGCAGCTAGCGGCGTGGATCCGCTCCAACTTCCTGTCCAACACCCTGGAGCTGATCCATCACCCGTTCGCGCACAACGTGAAGAACATGCGCGATGTCGGTGACGGCATGTCGACCTACGGGGCGGGCACCATGGCAGAGCACGGCAACCATGTGCATGTCGCGCTGGCCCGCGCGCTCGGCGAGCTGGGCAATACGGTGATGCCCGCGCTGGGCTCCAACGGGCTGGGCAATATCGGCGAACTCGTGCGGGAGAAGCTGCTCGACCCGCTGGCGATGATGCGTCAGTCGATGACCCCGGGCCAGGCCGGGATGGATCAGGTCGCCCCGTCGATGTTCGACCAGGTCCTGGGCGCGGTGCAGTCGATGCTGTCGCAATCCTCCATGGACGCCGGTGATACCGCGTTCGACGTGTCGGCTGGTGCGCGTCAGTGGCGACCGCAGATCATCGCGGCGCTCAAGCGCGAGGGCTGGGAGGTCAACGAACGCAACATCGCGCTGACCGAAGCCCAGATCGACACCGAGTCCCACGGTGATCCGAACATCGTGCAGACGGTGCAGGATATCAACAGTGGCGGCAACGAGGGTGTCGGCCTGCTCCAGATCATCCCGGGAACCTTTGCCGCGTACCGCAACCCGGCGTTGCCGAATGACCGCACGAACCCGGACGCGAACATCTCCGCGGCGCTGCGCTACTACCGGTCGCGCTGGGGCGACGACCTGGGTTCGATGTGGGGCAAGGGCCACGGTTACGACCAGGGCGGCTGGCTGGAGAACGGCGCGGTCGGCTGGAACATGAGCGGCAAGCGCGAACCGGTCTTCACCAACGAGGCGTGGCAAACCATGATCGGGCAGCTTCAGTGGCTGGCGGGCATGGTTCCGGGCTTGAAGTTCACGATCCCGACCGGGCCGAACGAGTTCGTCGACCAGCTGAGCAAAGTCGCTGCCGCGATCGCCATGCGCATTCGGGGGCTGGCGGGCGGGAACGACAAGGCTAAGTCTGCCCAGAAGTCCGGCACCGGCACCGACACCGACACCGACACTGGCGCAGGGGATGGGCTCGCCAGTGAGACCGACCCGACCAAGCAGGCGACAATGGCCGATCCTGGTGCCGCTGTGCCGGACTGGGTCGACCCGGTGTCCCCGGCCGATCAGGGCCTGGTGCCCTCGGCGACCGAGACACCCGACCCATATCTGGCTGCCGCGATGGAGATTCGCAAGCCCGAGCACTACCAGAAGATCTTCGACAAGGCTGGTAAAGGCTTCGCCGAGGCGAACTGGAACCAGCTCACCTCCGACCTGGGAATCACCGGCGAGGGCGTCCTGTCCCAGGCGGTGAAGATCCACCGCAACGACGACAAGAACCTGGGTGTGGAGTACATCCAGAAAAAGGTCAACGAGGCGATCGGCAACAGCCCACGCGTGGTCGAGGAGCACATCCACTACCACGTCGCCGACATGGACGAGGCGATGCGCAAGAACGCCATCCGCCAACGCCAGGACTCGATGGCATTCATGCGCCGCGGCGTCTGAATCTCGTACCACCACAACCGAATAGAGGAAGGTCTGATGGAGAATCGCACGCTCGTCCAGCTGGAGAGCCCCGACGGTGACCTGATCACCTTATCCGGGCGCGGCATGGGGGCCGAGGGTGTGCTGCTAGGGACCGACGTCGAAGGCATCTACGACGCTCCGGTGCGCACCATCTACACCTCCCACGCACACCAGATCGGCTCGACCTACCGAGGCAAGCGAAATCTACAACGCGACATCACCTTCGGGGTCTGGGTCGGCCGAGAATCGGGCGAAACCTGGCTTTTCAACGACTCGCGCTGGCGCAAAGCCTGGTCTTACGAGCGCGACTCCAAGCTGTGGATCGAGACCGAGGAATCGGGGCGCCGCTATCTGAAAGTCCGCCTCGGCGAGCAGCCGATGTTCAAACCTGAGCGCGACCCGCAGATCACCCAGTCCGCGCGTGTGGTCATGACCGTGATCGCCTCGGACCCCTGGTGGTACGAGGCCGAGGATCAAACTGATTCCTGGGTGCTCGAATCCGGCACCGCGGGAACAGGTTCGGTCACCGTCTCGAATCCGACAGACAATGAACTGTGGATGCGGTGGGTGCTGCAAGGCGGCGCGCGCTGGACGGTGCCGGACCTGAGCCTGGGCAGCAACGTGTTCAAACGCGCTGTCGCTGACGCTAACCGGCAGATCGTCATGCCGCTGCAAGCGGCGGGCCAGACCTTCCTGATCAACACCGATCCGTTCGAGGAGATGTTGCGCGACCCGGCCGGTACCCAAGTCTGGTCGCTGATGAACGGCGTCACCTTCAACTACCCGCTGCCGCCGTATCTGCCACCGACGGTGCTGCCGGTCGCGGTTTCCAACGCGACCGTCGGCGTCGGAATCCAGGTGCGCTGCACACGCGGCTGGTCACGTCCGTGGGGGCTGGAATGACCACCACCCTGGATTTCGATTCCGTGCTCGCCGAATTCGAAGCCGCGATCGAATCCGAGCGTCAATGGCGTCTGATGCCGCCGCTGCTGCGTTTGTGGGACGGCGACTGGAATCTGCGCGGCCGTGTCGCCCGTGTGATGTCGGTCGAATGCACCGAGATCGACGGCGAAACCGGCATGGCGATTCTCGAATTGCCGATGGACTACTACATCAGCGAGTGGGTCGTCGATGTAGACAACCGCCTCGACAACATCCATCTCACAGTGGACAAGGACGGCATTCGCTGGAGCGGGCGGATGGCGGAATTCAACGTCCGAACCGAAGCAGACGGCACCGGAGTGCTCGTCATGACATTCAAGCATGACTTCGAAGAACTCAAGCACCTGATCTGCTACCCCAACCCTGCGCTGCCCCCGGAGCTGCAATTCCCGAAGCAGTGGGCCGTTTTCCTGCCAGCGATTTCCGGCCTGAAGTTGACCGCCCTCGTCAACATCATGAGGGTCGAGTCCTCACTCTGGTCACTGCCCGATGACCCCCTCGATCCGTCGGGCTGGTTCGACTTCGATCAGAGCAACTGGTCGATGGTTGTCGCGCCCGGAATATTCGACAACGACCAATCCCTGCCGGCGCTGGTCGTGTCGCGCATGAAATCGCTGTACGAGGCCAGCAAGAAGATCTGTGCAGACGCCCAAGTCACATGGACCTTCCGCCGCTATTTGAATGGCGATCCCGATCCGTGGCCCGGCGCCAACTTGCGCCACGGCTGCTTGGTGATCGACCTGGTCGACAAATCCGGTGCCTACGGGCTCACCAGCTTCTTCGGCAATCTCTTCGACGGTCTGGTCAAGGCGGTCATCGGTATCGACGACGACGGCCTCGACGCCGGTATCGACATCATCGACGACCCCAACGTCGACCCGCCCGCCCCCTACCTCGACCCCGACTTCAAGGGCACGTTGCCCGAAGCGCCGTGGGTGATCCTGCGCGACAGCCCGCACACCGGAATCCAGACCTCGGAGTTCACAGTGCAGCCCGCCACCGACGTCGGAGTGGTGGCTGGCGGGAAGTCCATGCCGTACGTGAATGAGCTGGTGGGGGCAGGGATCGAGGCTGCGGGCGATGCGATTGCCGCAGCAGTGGTCATACCACCGATCGGTGGCAGCTTGGAGCAACTGCTACGCCCGCTGTACACCGACTGCCTATCGGGGGACACTCTGATCGACGGCCCTGACGGTGCGCAGCGGATCGACTCTCTTGCCGTACTGGGGGCTCCGTTCCGGGTGTGGTCGATCACCTCCACCGGCGAGCGCGTCGCCGCGATGGCCTCGCTCGCGTTCAAGAAGGGCAGCGCCGAACTGTTCGAACTCACCCTCGAAGACGGTCGCGCTATCACAGTCACCGGACAGCACCGGTTCCTCACCGAAAACGGCTGGACACGTGCGCAATTACTGCATCCGGGCGACACCCTCGCCGTCGCCGACCACGACCGGATCCCGCGGGCGTTCACCCGCCCCCTGACCCTGTCCCAACCGGTGCCCGACCAGGACTACGTCGGCATCGGCGAAGGCGCGGCGGTGCACCATGCCCGCATCGTCTCCATCGAATCCCGCGGCGAGCAGGACTTCTACGACCTGCATGTCCCGGGTTTCGAAAACTACAGTGCCGCAGGCGGTTTCTGGAACCACAACACGATTCTGGCGTTCGGCAAGTGGAAGAACATCAACCGGGCCCAAAAGCTGGGATGGAGCCACTACCACGAGCACTACGCCGTCGGAGACCGCGCCTACACTCTGGGCTGGCTGCTCACGATGCGCGCGGGCATGTACGCCACATCGCAGCAAGTACGCCACGAGGCGACCATCGTCGACGGGGCGCCATTCCTCATAGGTGCCCAGGGTTACGGCCATTTTTATCTGGGCGACCGCGTCGGCACGACGGTCCGCGGGATGCCGCCGGGAAAGATATTCGTCAATCGGGTCGTCCAGGTTACATTGAAATGGGACCGCGACACCGCGCCGACGTGGACTGTCGCATTGGGCAGCCGCGAAAACCGCGACCCGGTCGTACGCGCGTTCGAAGCGCTACAGGAAACCATCTCGCTCATTCAAGACCTGGGCGTGCTGTGACAACTGAATAGAGGAAAACCCGCATGGGATTCAAACTGTTGGAAAACTCCGACATGGAAAACCCCGAGGAACATTTCGCGTGGGCACTGCGCAATGTTCCCGGGGTCGGGGCAGGCGCACACGCTGGAACGTCGATCCCGCCCCAGTGGGCCGCCGCGATCTCCCGACACCTGGTCGAACTCGGATATGTCTTCGGCCCCTATCTTGCTGCCAAGGCGGACGCGCACGGCAAGGTCGACATCTCCGACATCCCCCAGCAGACCAAGAAATTCCAGCGCCCGTTCCGGGGACAGCAATCGCACTACAACCCGGCCTCGGCATGGGTGAAGATGGGCACCGCGCCGCCGCCTCGATTCAGTCTGCCCGACATCAACCGATTGACGCCGGAAGAACGCGGCGCACTACTGGACGCATTCCGCCAGCGTGGCGATATTCCCGACCCGCCGACGCCGCCGAATTACGCTCGGGTGCTCGACGAATAGTCTGGCGGACCTCTTCGGCCCATCCGATAATGAGGTCAGACCGAGCCCGCCGTTCCGCTTCCCGCGGTTTCCGCAGCAGCGGCGGGCCGGTTCTCCACACGTGGCGGCTTCGGCGTCGCTCTCCGCCCCTTCTGCGCGGCGGCCCATCTGTCCGGGAGCTTTTCGTTGACCACTCATCGTGTTATGCCCATGCGCGAGGGCACCTATGTGCTGTCCTCACCCTTCGGCCCCCGCTGGGGCGAGATGCACTACGGCCTGGACTTCGCCGCCGCCGACGGCACCGAGATCCTGGCCGCCGCCGACGGCACCGTCGTCTACATCGGCGCCGCTTCCGGCTTCGGACAATGGATCGTGGTCGACCACCCCGCCCAAGTCGGCGGCGGCACTACGGTTTACGGCCATATGTGGGACGCGTTCGCCACCGGCCTGCGCGTCGGCTCCAAGGTGAGCGCCGGACAGGTCATCGCCTTCGTCGGCGCGAACGGTGGATCCACCGGGCCACACCTGCATTTCGAAGTGCATCCGACCGTGTGGCGCGCCGGATCCCAGATCGACCCGATGGGCTGGTTGCCGACCCCGCCGGCCGGACAACCCACACCGACTCCCGATATTCCGGCGCCGGGGCAGATGCTGTGGTGGGGCATCGACATCGCCTCCTATCAGCGGGGATTGGATCTGTGGCAGGTCGCGGCCGAGGGCTTCAGCTTCGTGCTGGCCAAAGCGACCGAGGGCAGCGACTACACCAACCCGGCCTACTACGAGCAGCGCGACGGCGCGCGCGCGGCCGGACTGCTGTTCGGTGCCTACATCTATGTGCGAGAGGGTGATCCCGGCGCACAGGCTCACTACTACGCCAGCGTCGAGCCCGATCGCGGCATTCCCGTGATGCTCGATGTCGAGATCGGCTCCGGCAACCCCGACCTCGCAGGCGCGGTCGCCTCCGAACTCACCGCGCTGGGTTACCGCGTCAACCTCACCTACCTGCCCCGCTGGTATTGGGATACCCATCTCGGCCGCCCCGATCTGTCCGGGCTCGCGCCACTGATGGCCAGCCGCTACGTCAACGGCTCGGACGTGGCCAGCGCGCTCTACCCAGGCGACACCTCACCCGGTTGGGAGCCCTACGGCGGCAACCACGTCGCGATCCTCCAGTTCTCCGACAAAGGACGAGTCGCCGGATTCTCCCTCGACGTAGACGCCTTCCGTGGCACCCGCCTGGAACTCGAATCCCTCTTCTCATCCCGGGAGAATGACATGCCCTATACGCCCGAACAGCTCAAGACGCTGATCTTCGAATGCTTGCAGACCTACGTCGGCCCGATCGGCTCCGACGTCAAGGACATTCGTGAGCACATCCTCGGTGGCCGCGACAAGGGCGACGAGCCCGGCCTGCCCAGCCTCCATGATTTGCGCGCCGACAAGCCCGCAGACGAGGTCTATCACGGCAAGCTCATGGACTACGTCCGCGAGATCGACGCCAAACTCGCAGCCCTCGCCCCCCAGAACCGCGAGCAAGGGTGTCATGCCGCCTGCACCACCACTTCTCCCAGCGTCGACCCGAAGGACTGATGACCATGGCTGATTTCTTCACCAAAGCCGGATTGATCGACGCCGGCAAGCGCGCCGCACGCACGTTCGCTCAGGCGCTGGGCTCGGCGGTATTGCTCGACACCACGAATTTGCTCGGCGTCGACTGGAAGTTCGCGGTCTCCGCTGCGGCCGGCGCCGCGCTGATCTCGCTGTTGCAGAACATCTCCGGCGAGGCGATTCGCGCCAAGACCGCAGAGTGATCGCGTGAGCCCCGAGAACCATCCGTGGGTGGTGTGGGCGATGATCGGCGTCGCGATCGTTACCGCGCTGGCCACAGCGGTCCCGAAGGTGCGTGAGATCATCGCGCCGATCTTCAGGTTCGTCTCGGGTTTCAAAGAGAAGCGCATCGAACGCCGCGCCCGGATCGAGGTCGCCGCTCAACTGCTCAACGACCAACGCAACCAGATGTTGTCGATCCAGCTGGCCGGTGTCGCCGCTCAGCTCGACAGCGTCCTGCGCCAGAGTTCAGCCGATGCCGCACGCCACCAATCCGAGCTGTCGGAGCTACGCACCGAACTGGCCGACACCAAGACTCAACTCGCCGACGCGATGGTCGAAGTCGCGGCCCTGCGCGCCGAACTCGCCGCCTACCGCAGAGAAGGCGGGCTGACATGACCTATCCGGTCGGCGAACCCGATGACGACGCCGCCTATCGGTGGGGATCGGGATTCGGGTTCGACATGACCGAGGACACCGCGATCTCGATCATGACCGGCGGCATCAGCCTGGCGATGGGGCGTGCGCGGTCGAACTTCGTCGACCATGTCGAAGACCCGCTCAGCACCAAACCATCGCTGTCACAGATCCCGGTCGGCAGCCCGCTGTGGCAGACGATCCTGGCCAACGAGGACTCGACGTTCCCGCGCTCGCAGCTGACCTACGGCGCGGCGAGCGCGACCTCCTCGGGCGGCAGCGGCGACTCCAGCCACACCCATCGCATGGGTGCCACCCCGCAGTACAAACCCGCGGGCAACGGCGGCAACACCCTCGAGATCGCCTACATCTCGGCCGCGAAGAACCGCACCTACACCGAGGTCGGGTTCATCACCGGCGATGCCGTGACCTTCCTCGGCATCCAGAAGTTCGTGATAGGCGTGTTCTCCGTCAACCGCACCACCGGCGCACTGACACTACTCAACCCGATCTCGGCCGCCGTGGACCTCAAGGGATCGATGACCGCCACCAACACCGAGTACCGATTCAACCTCGGCACCGTCATCACCGCAGCGCAGAACGACATCTTCGGCGTCGGACTGCTCCAGGTCACCAACGCCTTCCAGACCTGCTCGAGCCTGATGTGCACCACGCTGACCGACCTCAACCCGCCGGTGACCATGTTCCCCCGCAAGAACTACTGCTACTTCGGGTCGACCACGACGATCCCGTCGACGATCACCGAATCGTCGCTGAACTACGGCAGTAGCGACAAACTCCCGTTCCTGGTTCTGAGGTAAGACGTGACCGACAAATTGAAGAACATCAAGGCGTTCCTGGTCGCGAACGCCTACGACGGATTCGGGGCACGACGCTACATCGGACACACCAACCTCGACGCCGCCCGCGCCTACATCCACGAATTCGCCGTCCCGACGCTGTACGCCGCGGTAAGGGAGTGCGATCCGTACTACGACCCTGTCGGAATGCCTACCACCGCGCCCTGTAACACCGCGGTCATTGCCTACATTCGCGAGATCGAGCGAGACATGTTGGCGCTCAAGCGGATCGACCCCTACGGCGACCTGTGGCTGATGATGTGCAAGTCCGGCCCAGAAGGATGCTTCATGGACGAGCTGTACGCCGCGATGGACGCCGACGACCCGGAATGGCGGTCCAAGCCATGAACATATTCAGAATCGGCGACGAACCACTCAAAGGCACTCTGCACTTACGACAGCATTCCGGTTTGGAATGGCAGTTCCGATGGGGCGACGGCGTGGACCCTTTTCCCGCCGGCGCGGAACTCTATCTACTCGTCGGACCGGAAAGCGCCTCGATGCGATGGGACTTCGACATCCTCGCCGAATACGCCAACCTTGACATCACTGTCACCGATGCGGCCGAAGTCGCCGACCGCGACCCGTTCTACTTCATGTTTCGGCCGTCACCGACAGCGCAGCCGATCAACCTTGCGCAGGGGCGCGTCAAACGCTGGAAGGTGGACAGATGACCGATTTCATCATTGGCCTACCGCCGAGCGCGCCCAGTCTCGGCACCGGCGCGCAGATGCCTTCGGGGATCTTGGTACCCATCACCGGACGCGACGGGCGCGGCCTGAACCTGGCAGGAGTGGTCGCCAACTATGCCGGACTACCCGAAGACCTGACCGAATCCGATGCGGGACAGGGCTATCTGGTGATGGCCGACAAACTCGTCTACATGTGGTCGGGCTTCGACTGGCCCGACGACGGCGACGGCCTCGAGGTCAAGGGTGACACCGGTGACCCCGGCCGCGGAATCGAGTCGGTCATCGCCACGAGCTCCGGATTCCGGCTCACGATGACCCAGTCGCCGACGATCGTCGATGTCGCCGTCCCAGCCCTCACCGCCGCCACCAGCTCCGCAGTCGCCGCCGCTGCCAGCGCCACCGCTGCCGAGACCGCGCGCGCCACCGCGGTCACAGCCGCTGACGCAGCCGACGACCATGCCGCCACCGCCACCGCAGCAGCGACCGCCGCAGACGCCAGCGCTGATGCCGCCGCAGCATCCGCGACGACCGCAGACGCCTCCGCCGACGGGGCTGCCACCGCCGCCGAATCGGCCTCCACCTCAGCAACTGCCGCCGCAGCCTCGGCCACCACCGCAGGGACCGCGCGCGACGGCGCGCAGACCAGCGCCACCGCTGCCGCAGCGTCCGCCAGCATCGCAGCGACGGCGCGCGATGACGCCGAAACCGCACGCGACAACGCATCCACCTCCGCTGGTGCTGCCGCAGCCTCCGAAACCGCTGCCGCGGACTCGGCCGCCGATGCCCAAGCCTCCGCCGAGGCCGCCGCCGAAACCGTCGGTACCGGCATCCCCAACGCCGAGGCCACCATCAAAGGCGGTGTCATGCTGCCCGGCAGCACACCCGGCGAACTCGGCGGCACCTTCGAACACCCCTTCGTCACCGGATGGGCCGACAAGGCCGACCTCTCCGCGGTCACCGCGAAATACACCAAACCCGCACCCGGCATCCCGAGCAGCGATCTCGCCTCCGCGGTCACCACCAGCCTCAGCAAAGCCGACAGCGCTTACCAGAAACCCGGCCCCGGCATCCCCAAGTCCGACATGACCTCCGCAGTGCAGACCAGCCTCGGCTTGGCCGACACCGCGGTCCAGGTCGACGGAAGCGGCAAGCTACCCGCGAGCATCATCCCCGCCGTCGCGCTCACCGAATTCCTCGGCGCGGTCGCCAACCAGACATCCATGCTCGCTCTGACCGGTCAACGCGGTGACTGGTGCACCCGCACCGACACCAACACCGACTGGCAGCTGATCGCCGAACCGTCGAGCACCCTCGCGAATTGGAGAGAGCGCGTCTACCCCGGCTCGCCCGTCTCCTCGGTCAACGGCCGCACCGGCACGGTGACCACCACCGCAGCCGACATCACCGACTCCACCGTGACCGGACGATCGGTGCTCACCGCAGCGTCAGCCTCAGCGGCGCGCAGCGCGATCGGCGCCGGCACCTCGAGCCTGGCCCTCGGCACCACCTCGACCACGGCCGCCGCCGGTGACGACACACGCCTTTCGGATACGCGCACACCAACCGCCGGATCGGTCACCAACACGTCGATCGCCACGGCAGCCGCCATCGCCCTGTCCAAGCTCGCTACCGGATACGTAGCAGGCAGCGACAATTCGGGTGCCCGCACCCTGACCCTGTGGGTCGGCACCGAGGCCCAGTACACCGCGATCGGCAGCAAGGACAGCAACACCATCTACTTCAGGACCGCGTAATGGCCCTGTCCTCACCCACGACCGCCATCCCCAAGGTCTCCATCGGCTCCACCGACATCAAGAAGATCAGCATCGGCACCACAGAGATCTGGACCGCGGTGTTCACCCCGGCCAGCGCCTACCGCAACGGCTCCTACGCCGTTGGCGGCACCTACGGCCAAGTCACCGGCTGGGCAGCCGACCCCGCCTACCCCGGCACCGTCGTCACCTCGAACAAGGTAGTCATCCCGTTCGCCGGAACAGGCGTATTCCTGACCTGCTCGATTCCCTTCAGCACGCCGTCTGGAAGCTTTGTCAGCCACACCGTGACGCTGCGCCTGTTCCTGGACGGCGTCGCCGTGGCAACGGGCAGCGCTGCCTCCGCAGCAGGATTCGGAGGCAGCGCTACCGCGACCGTCACCGCAACCGGGACGACCGTCAACAACGACAGCCTGCTCCATGTCGAAGCCACCGGCACCAACTCACCGACACTGGCCGCCAATGCCGCCGCCTACCTGCGCGCCTTTAAGCCTTGATTCGCTATTCGGTGCACAGCCCGACACCAGCCGAGAACCGCCGCAAGTCCTCGTTTCCACCCTGCCATCCACATCGAGTTTGCTATTCGAGCCTGCCGGAACGAATTCTCGGTTGCCCTTGTGCAGCAGCAGTTCTCGTATCCACCGTGTGCTCGACTGTCTTTGCCGACGTGTTGCGCCCACAGGATCGACACATACGATCGGTCGGTGTCAGAACCCGAATCCGGCGAAGAGCCGGACCCGCGATACGAGCCCTCTCCCAGCCGCGGCCTGCACAGCTGGGAAGGCTGGGCCGCCGTGGGTGTGATCGTCTCGATCGTCCTCGGCCTCTTCGCTATTGCTGCATCATCAGCCGCGAGCTACACCACTAGCGCACGGTCCTGCGCAGAAAAACTACACACAGCTGGCAACTTTGCCGGGACACTATTCGTACAATCGTTGGACTACCACAACAACCCCGGCAGATGGAAGATGCCACCGGCACTCGTATTTCGCGACGCCGTCTATGACGTGTACCGCAACTGCGCGACCGGTCGATGCGATTTCTACAGACAAGAAGATCACACAAGAATCGTGGGGATACTCACGTTCGCAGCCTCTTTGCAGCAGACCGGTGACTTTCCAGGTTCAGCCGCCGGGGGAGGGGGACACGGTATCTCGTCACTGGACGATGTAGCGTACGACTTCGTCCGAGAGGCGGAGACGCGCGCGCTGAACGCAGCGAACCGGTCGGAACCGCGTCAGATGGCGCAGGTAGTCCGGAACTGGTTCTGTTTTACCGAACTCGAGCCGGGCGACTTCTAGCCACATCCACGCAGGGTTCACAGCGAAATGCCCCCAACCCTGCTGGGCGCATCATTCGGATTTCTCGTAGTGCATCTGCATCGCCAGCATCGGTGGCTGCGGGTACCGCTGTTCGGCCGCATCGCCACCCGTGGCTGAATGCGGGACGCTACAGCATGTTCAGGCAAGTAATGCCTGAACATGTCAAGGCATACATCTTCTTCATGCCTCATAATATATTGCGGTATGGCAGTATTTGTTACCCCGAAAGTCGAGTTGGTCGGATCCACTCTCTTCGAGCCGCCCGCGAGTGTCGACTACGACCTGAGCATCGACGCGGTCAACGACGGTGAAGAACTCGCCCAGTTCGCGGGCAGAGCCTGCTACCAGTCCTTCCACCGGCCGGTCCCGGAGACTGCGACCGCCGCAGGCTACATGGACAACATCCTGCGCAAAAAAGATCTCAGCATCCTCGAGCACGCCCACGCCAGCTACTACCTCACCGGCATCTCGCGCAGCTTCTCCCACGAAATGGTCCGCCACCGCCACATCTCGCCGAGCCAACTCTCCCAGCGCTTCGTCGACGACACCAACGTCCGGTTCGTCATCCCGCCGCTATACCAAGGCGACGACGCGGCCATCGCCGATCTGAACGACGCGGCCGACTTCGCGCTGGAGCGATACCGACGCAACGTCGACCGCTACCTCGAAAAGGGTGTCGCCCGCAAACAAGCCCGCGAAGCCGCGCGCGAGTTCCTGCCCAACATGACCGAGACAAAAATGGTGCTCACCGGCAACTACCGCGCCTGGCTGGAATTCCTCACCAAGCGTGACACCGAACTCGCCGACGCCCAGATCCATCGCATCGCCGAGATGATCGGCGCCCACCTCGCCGAGTTCGCGCCCAACATCTTCGATGACCGGCCGCGCAGCATCTGGCAGCCCGAACGCCCATGATGAACGACACCGCAAGCGTGCAGACTTCGGCCGTGAAGGCCGGAAAAGACGCTGCCTCTGCCGAAGTCGCCATGGTCACCGCCACCCTGACCGGCTTCCTGGGGACCTTCACCGCGGTCCATGTCACCGGCAACGGCGCATGGATCGACTCCCCACACGGCCCCCAGGTGCTCGACCTCTATGAGCTGTCGCACTCGATCGTGGCCAACCTGCGGCAGATGAAGTGAACGCGCTCCAACGGTCCAAACCGCTGCCGTCGCAGCAGTACCACGAACCGTGGGCGGTCGAAGCCGATATCAGCATCGGAACCATCGCCGGCACCCGCCGCAAGGGCAGCACCAACTACCCGCCCCCGGCAATCCCTGACGGTGACCTGCTCGAGGAGATCGCTCACTTCCAGGGCTTCGGTGACATCCGCCTCGATCGCCTCGCCGCACTCATCGGCATTCGCGCCGATCTGCTCGAGATTCGAATGCGCCGACTGGGACTCGAAGTCCCCTACGGATTCTCAGCCTGAACCCTTGCGGAAACGCTGCCCCTAGAGAGGTTTCCACTCGCCATGTACGACCATCACAACAAGGACAGCGCCAGAGCATGAGCAACACCCGCACCCCGCAGGGATGGACGCCCGGACCGTCACCGCAATGGGGTCACGCCGTCCGTGAGCTGCGCAGATGAGCTTCAAATGGATCTGCGAAACGTACAACGTTCCAGCAGAGAAGAACGGGCGCGTCCGGTTCACTGGCCGAGGCTACCCCCAGCTTGGAACGATCGTCAGCGCTCCCGACGCGAGCCTGCGCGTCCTCTTCGACGGCCAGAGCAGGCCCGTCCACGTGCACCCCACCTACCGACTCGAATACCTCGTCAAAGACAAGACACGCTGAAGTCGATCATCCACTTGAAACGTGTGGTCCATTGTTGGTGGGTGTTCCCAACCCTTCACCGATTCGCCTGCGAAGATCCCTCATCGCATCCATTTGGCCCAGACTGCTGGCGTGCTCGTCGAGCTGAAAGTCAGTTCGACCGGGGCTTCACCGCGGTGGATCCTGCCGGTTGCAGCGCGCGGACGAGGTAGTTCGGTGATACCGGCGCGAGTACATTTATTATTTCTGATCGCTCACGACATGAGTCGTAACTATCTGGGTATCCATGTTCCTAGACGATCGGTTGGAGACCTCCCGAGCAATCTCATCGGCGACCTCCGCCGCTCGCTGGTGCTCCCAGAACCGCAGTACCGTCCAGCCGCGCTCACGCAGCATCTCGCTGACGTATCGGTCGCGCTCGGTGTTCCTCGCGATCTTGGACGACCAATAGTTGCTGTTTGCCTTGGGGGCTCGATGGTGCTGTTTACAGCCGTGCCACCAGCACCCGTCGATGAACACCGCTACTCTCGCTCGCGTGAACACGATGTCGGCCCGGTTCCTGAGGTGTCCACGGTCCGGCGCGTAGTCGACGCGATACCGAAAACCCCTGGCATGGAGCAGCTTCCGGACCGCGATCTCAGGTTTCGTGTCGCGCCGGCGGTTCGAAACCATAGACCTGCGCACGGCGGGCGTTGACGCCCAGCTCCCGGCCGTCCCGTTCATCCGCCATTGCGCATGTCTTCGCGCGACTTCGTGCTGTGAGCTTTGTGGCACCGGCAGCCGTGTTTGTCATAGCCGTTATCTGCCCCGTACCGCGGGCAGGTCTGGTCTTCGGGTGCCACACGACGATGCTATCCGCATCGTCGGTGTGATCAATACAACGCGCCTGGCTTATTTGTGACGAGCTAGGTCGGGGGACGTCTACCCTAATCACATGCCTGTCATTCCGCTGCGCCCGCGACCCCGCGTTCTGGAGTTCTTCGCCGGTGTCGGGCTCGCCCGGATGGGCTTGGACCAGGCCGGATTCGAGACCGCCTGGGCCAACGACATCTCCCCGGACAAGGCTGAGATGTACCGCGCGCAGTTCGAGGACGATGTAATGGTCGTCTGCGACGTCAACGACGTGGACCCTGCGACTCTGCCCGCCGCCGACCTGGCCTGGGCCAGTTCGCCGTGCACCGACTTGTCGCTAGCGGGGAACCGCACGGGCTTGGCTGGCCGCGAGTCCTCGGCCTTCTACGCATTCACCAGCGTTCTGCGCGCCATCCCCGAGGACGAGCGCCCCGCAGCCGTGGTGCTTGAGAACGTGATCGGTCTGTCCACCTCGCACGGAGGCGATGACCTCACCGCCGCGATCCGCGAATTCAACGAACTGGGTTACTCGGTCGACATCCTCGCGATCGACGCGCGCCGCTTCGTCCCTCAGTCCCGGCCGCGGATGTTCCTCGTCGGATCGCGCGAGCTGGTCGAGTCCGACGCGATCGAGCACCCCTTACGGCCGGCCTGGACAGAGGCGTTCTTCGGGGACCCGACACTACGGACCCACCGCGCACCACTGCCGACACCGCCCAACCACCTCGTCAAAGGCCTCGGCGACAAACTGGAGCGCCTGCCCAGCGAAGACCCTCGCTGGTGGGACGACGAGCGAGTATCTGCGTTCCTCGACTCCATGTCGGAGGTGCAGCGCGACCGGCTCGACCGACTGCGCCGTCAGCGTCGTCGCTACCAATTCCGCACCGCTTACAGGCGCACCCGCGGAGGCGTCCCTGTCTGGGAGATGCGCTCAGACGACGTGTCGGGTTGCCTGCGGACCGCGCGCGGCGGATCATCCAAGCAGGCCGTCGTCCGCATGGGCTACGGCAAGGTTGACATTCGCTGGATGACTGGCGTCGAGTACGCCGCCCTGATGGGTGCCGACCAGTACAACATAGACGGATTCCGGGACTCCCAGGTGCAATTCGCCTTCGGCGACGCCGTGGCTGTGCCCGCGGTCGGCTGGCTCGCCGAGAACTACCTAAAACCGCTGGTCAAGGGTGAGCTTGCCCCTGCCGTGTTGATTGATGAGGATCACGTCGTTGGGTAGTAGAGGAATCGCCAGCTACAACGATCCAGACAGGAAGCCGCCGACAAAGAAGTCGATGCCGACCCGTTTCGTGCAGGGGTTTCGCGAGAAATTGTCCGAAGCCCTCGACACCGTGGACGACGCGAGCGGCGACAAACTGACCAAATGCATCGGCGTGTACGCCTTCTACGACTATGACGGCGAACCGATTTACGTCGGACAGACCACCGAGGATTTCGGCACCCGCATCGGCCGTCACCTGCGCGGGCAGCGCTCGGACACCCTGGCCTACCGGATCCTCGACCCATTCGAAGTCGCCGAGATGGAGCTGTACCCGGTCCAGCACCTTCGTCAGGAGCCAGCCAAAGTACGGCGTGCCCTAGTAGACGCCATCGAGTACTCGGCATACGTGCGCGCTATTCAGAAATCGAAGTACAAGGCGATCCTTAACGAGAAGATCCCGCCGGTCTCGGCGATCGTCGCCCTGCCCGCGGCGTACCGCTTCGACCTCATCCCCGAGAACATGCGCGAGGACCGCGAACACCCCGATGTGCGGATCGCGCGCCGGGCAGAGACGCTGGCCCGCGTGGCAGCAGTCGCGCACGAGCGCGGTGAGGTCTCGGCCGGACTCCGGCGCGTCATCGTGATCCAGGCGGTACGACTGGCCGACCTGGCGGCCGCGCGCTTGGCCTTTGCAGAGGGTCGCGCACGGCCCGCGCGCACTGCCATCGACGTGCCCGCGCTCGTCGGCAACGTCATGGCGGAGTCCGACGAGGCCAATGCCGACGACAGCTGAAACCGGCTGGCTACCGGTGCAATAGAGCATCGGGCCTACTGTGAGCGACTAGCACTTCCTCGTGCGCGTGCCCGGGGATCGCGTGCAGGTAGGCCGCGATCCCCGGCAAACTCTGATCCCGGACGCCGCAATCTGACGCTCAACGCCGGTTCGCTCCGCGACTGTTGCTGCCTGCTACGGTGAGCCGCGGATCGGCGGCCCCTCCCTCATCATTGAACTGCCGCCTTAATTGGCTCGCGACAAGCTATGCACCGACGGCAACTACGACGACCTTGGCCATAATTTCGACTTGGGCAATTGGATTTGACGAGTGCCGCAGACGGTGCCGTCAGGTGTATTAGCCACCACTGAGGATTTTCCCGAAAAAAGCGACCTTGAGGTACGGACCTTTAAATATGCGATCCACCGCCGTCTTACCGTCATCGAGCATCTTCACCTCCGCGTTGAGCAACGTGTGCAGGGCAGCGAGTGTGGATGAAGTCGGGTTGTCCTTGAGGCTCGCGGTCGGAACTTTCGCGAAGTCGTCGAGCTTCTTCACCCTCGACGCCTCCAGGACATAGCCTGCGGCCAGGTAGAAGCGCGCGTTCGTCGCGTTGTCGGCTATCGCTTTGGCCGCGGGTGTCCTCAGATAGTCATCGACCGCATCAACGACTACCAGCGCCTTTAGGTACAACTCCTCCGATTCGCCAGGCGCGAAGACTCTTGTCCACCCCGTAGCTGTGCCCAGTAGCGACGCGGGCCGTGCTCGTGCGGTATCGGGGAGTAGAAGGCGAGTCGCCATGACGGCCTGTCCGACCTCCGTCATAGTGCGGATTTTGCTCGCGGGAACCTTTTCGCCGCGATACTGGTATCGACGTCGTTCGTAGTACCAACCGTTCGGCCGCAGGTACTCCTCGATGCGCAGCTGCTTCCCTTCGTTGGCGTGCAGTTGAAGGCTGGCGATCGCTGTCTGATTGTTCGTTCCGCTGATGACCGCTTCACGCACGTTGGGATCTGATTCGGTGATGACGCGGACGAGGATCGATTGCTGCAGCCGACTCTTCGTGATGGCCTTGGCGACCTCCTGCTCATGGATGACATGGGAGGTCTGGAGGCCGTTGACGATCAGCGGGTTTGTCAGGACCCATTCCAGCTCAAGCGGGTTGTCTGCTTTGTCTGCGATGACCGTAATTCCGTTGTTCAGCCACCAGAACCGGGAGTCCGAATCGCTCGCGAGGGTCTTTCCGATTGCGTCGTTGACGCGAACATTGGAGCCAGCGTAGTCCCGCACGTTGACCTCGAACATCTCTTCGCGGATGGTCGCAGTCTTCTCGTATCGAAGGAACTTGACGTACTCCGCTACCGAAACGAGGCCCACCAGTGCATTCCCCTCACGAACCGGCAGTTTCGTCAGCACCAGCTTCGCTTTGAAATCAGTGCTGTCGCGCAGCCGAGTAACCAACCCCGCATCGCCCACGTATTCGACTGTCGTCGTGCTTCCTGTTGGTAGGCTGCCGTTCAGCCAGCCCTTCAGCTGTTTTGCCTTCGTAGTCATGTAGCTGTTCACGTGTTTCTGTGATGCCAAGGCGGCGTAGTAGACGTGGAAATGTACGACCGGCACCAGCATCGCTAGGTTGGTTCGCAACTTTCGCCACGTCATGGCCTTCTCGACGATGTCGTCGTTCAGGGGGAAGGCCCTCAGGTCCGCAGCCGACTGTTGATCATCGAAGATCGCCCGTAAGGCGCTCTCGATCTTCATAAATACGTTGGTGTCCCAAGACTTCTCCTTCTTCGTCTGGACGACTACGACGTCCAACGAGACGCCGTTCTGCAAACCGGCAAGGGCGTTTTTGCGCTTCGTCAGTCGGACCGAATCCGGATTCACGGGTTCACGTTGGTTCAGGAACAGAAAGACCCCGTCGATACCGCCGTCATTGCTGCCCGACACAAGGCCGCGTTCGATGTCTGCGGGTTCGGTGCCATACTGCCTGAGTAGTAGGTCAGAGGCGAACCGTTCGAAGGCGTCGTCATCGGACAGCTTCGGATAGTTATCGACCTTGAACTGCTCGAACTTGCCGATGACAATCACTTGGTCCGCTGAATCGCTCATAAGGCAAACTTAGACCGTGTCTCACGTCGTCGTAGTTCGTTCAGCGTGTGCCGTAGCTTGTTGTGCTGCATAATGTCTGGTCGTGGTCGATGTTCTGTCGCAGCGTCTGGTGTCGGATGGGTTGTGGGCGCTGGTCGAGCCGTTTTTGCCGAGGTTCGAGGCGCGTGCGCAGGGTGGCGGGACCGCGCCGGTCGATGAGCGTGCGGTGTTCACCGCGGTGGTGTTCGTGTTGACCAGCGGTTGCGCCTAGCGGATGTTGCCGCCTTCGTTCGGGTGATCGTTCCGACGGCGCATCGCCGGTTCACTGCCTGGACCGAAGCGGGTCTGTGGCGGCGACTACATCGTGCGGTCTCGACGAGCTGGGTAGCGAGGCCTTGATCGACTGGTCGCGAGCGGTGGTCGATGCGGCGTCGTTACGAGCGAAAAGAGGGCGCCATGACCGGCCCGAGCCCGGTCGACCACGGCAAGTCCGGCTCGAAACTGCACGTGCTGTCCGATCGCGCCGGAATCTCGCTGACCGTAGCCATTTCGGCGGCAAATACCAACGACGCCGAAGCGCTGCGGCCGCTGGCTCGAGCGATCCCGGCGGTGCGGTCGCCACGTGGTCCGCGCAGACGTCGACCGGCGAAGTTGCACGCCGACAAAGCATATGACCACATCGAACTACGTAGATTGGTCCGCGACGGGCGCGCTACGCCGACGCGGTGGCTTCATCGTCATACGGCTGTCCCTCGACGGATTTTGTTCAGCAATTCATCCGCGCAGGTCAGCTCGGTGTGGTGTTGCCCCGGACGTTGCACGTCCATGGCGCGAACCGCAATCCATCGGCACGCCAGCTACTCGTGTGCATCCGAGTACTCGGGGCAGAAGTTGTCCCCTGACGCGTAGACGATGTATTCGGCATCGGCGCGTGTCCATTCCCGAAACCGCGAGGGGGGTTGTTCCTGCGCATGCAGGCTCCGGTAGACGGCATCGATGATTGCGGTAGGCAAGTATCCAGCATCGAAGCTGTTGCACACATACGTTCCGTACTTGATCGATGAGATGGTCGCCCATTGCGTCGAACTAAATTCCTTCGCGAACTTGGCTGGATACGCGGGCTCGCGGGGGACGCTCGAGATGGTCTTGGGCAAAGTCGTTGCAGTAGGAGACAAGTGGGCTGGTAAGGCCTGGTCGGTGCTGGTGTCGGATTCTGTGCTTGAGCTCCCGCACGCGACGGCCAAGATCCCAACCGCAAGGGTGAGGAACGCGCACTGAATCGCCTGTCTGTTCACCTGAGAGCGGAGGTGGCGCGAAAGCATAGGCATGTTCAAGATCATCCCATGAGTGCACTTGCGTGGCCACGGATCGGTCGGTTGCGTCTGATGTTCGGGTGCTTCGGGAATCTTGGACGTACAGTGTTGCGGTGCAAACCGAATCGGTACCTGTAGCAAGCATCGAAGTTGGCGATGTGATCAGGTCACATGACTCGCACGACCTCTGGATGACCGTGAAGACCACGCGATCGTTGCTACCTGAACATCGCGAGGGAACGATGCCGGGTGATCCGGACGAGTTCCTGACCGCGCATGCCTTCGGAGGGAATATCCATCGAACCGATGGCACCCCGATAGAAGGTTCCATAGAGTTCAATTACGCCGACGACCTGATGGTGGTCCGTCGGCTCTGACGATGTCGGCGGTCCATCGGTTGGTTCGGTATGTCCGGGTGACTTCCCTTCCCCTGCTTCCTGCTGGCCATCCTGAAACTGAGTGAGGTCGTGTCAAGGGCGTTTTTCCCTTGGCTCGGCCGTGCGAAGTCAGACAATCGGGCCGTGAGGAGGCAGGGGTTTCGCAACCAAACGATGCCCCGTCGGTGAGGTGCTTTGTTAACGGCCACGGACCGCTGCACCGTCAATTCCCAGATCAGATGTCGCGCACCAGGGTTCCTTCCTGGCTACGAGCCCCCGTAGGTCGTTGCCGGGCCTACGGGGGCTTCGGTCGTCAGGCGACGAGTGCCGGATTCGGCCCGGGAAGACCGAGGTTCATGAGTTTGTCGAGTTGGCCGAGCGCGCCGGCTGCCAATGCTTGATTGACGTGGGTGTAGATGCCGGTGGTCGCGGCGTTGGTGTGGCCACAGATCTTCTGGATCACCGCGGCTTCGACACCGGCTTCGGTCAGCAGCGTGACGGTGGTGTGCCGCATCTCGTGGGCGATGATGTCCTCGGGCAGACCTGCCATCTTGATCAGGTCTTTGAAAAGCGTCCAGGCGTACTTCGGTGGGATCGGGCGCGACTCGGTGAAGCGCGGATCGAGGGTGACGAACTGGTGCTGGTTGTCGGTGAGGTTGAACGTCTTGGCGGCCTGCCATGTGATGAATGCGTTGAGCTGAGGTGTCATGGGCAGCAGTCGAATCGAGGCTGCCGACTTGGGGCGGGTGAGATACAGGCTTCTGTCGATGTGGATGTTCTCGTAGTCGGGGCGCATCGTGTCCACGGGGTTGGAGCACATGTTGCCGCGCTTTTTGCCGCAGCGCCATGAACCGTCGTCGCGTTGCGTTCCACAGCCGTGGTCACGGGCGTGGGTTTGCAGTTGCCAGATGACTTCCACGGTGCCGCCGGTACCGTCGAGTTTGGTCGACGGGTTGACCATTGGCCAGGTGAGTCCGATGGCTTCGCCGAGACGAACACCGGTGAACAGCATGATGGCCAGTGGTGTGGCGAATGGATGGTTTTCGCGGTAGCCGGTGCGTAGCAGTGTCATGGCCTGGTCGGCGCTGAGGGAGCGGCGAGTCTGCCTGGGTGCCTTCGGCTGCTCGGCCAACTTGGCGGGGTTGCGGTCGATCAGTTCACGAGCGACGGCGGTATTGAATGCCGAGTTGAGTGTGCGGTGAATGGAGCGCGTGGTCGCGATGCCTGTGCCGTTTCCGCTGCGCGCGATGGCGATCATGATGTCGTCGTAGAGGTCGTTGATGTCGGTGACATTCAGCGAGCGCAGTTGCTTGTCGCCGATGCGGGGGATGACGTGGAGGCGCATTTCGCCGCTGTAGTTGCGGTAGGTCTTCGGCGCGCGTCGGGACTGGATGTAGGCGAGCCAGGTTTCGAGGTATTCGCCGACGGTGCCCCTGGGAAGGGTTGGGGTCAGACCCTTCTCCGCGCGAGCGACTTTGCGGCGCAGCTTCTCCAGTGCGTCGTCGCGGATCGTGCTCGTTGCTTCGAGCCGCCGGGGCTTGCCGGTGGGATGTGGGTTGGCCTGAGACGCGCGGTAGAGCTGTTTCTTCGCATCCCATTTGCAGGTCGCCGTTCCATTGTCGGCGCGCTTGGTCTTGGTGGATTTTCCCATCGGTTCTAACCCTGTTCCTGGCGCCCTGCCGTGGTCGTCCGACGCCATAAAATGTAGGTACCAACATCTGTTGGTCCTGAGATTAGTACCAACAACTCATGGTGAGTCATACCATCATACCTCATGAGACGGTGGGTTTGACCTGCATATTTCGTCGCGCAGATCGTATTGGTATGTTGGTATTAGGGGGCTTACGCGTGACTGTTAATCGGCAGGTTTCTGGTTCGAGTCCAGATGGGGGAGCAGTAAACGACCCCTGACCAGCGCATCAGCATGACCGGTCAGGGGTCGATTTCGTATTGAGGCCTGGAAAGCGCCAGAAAGTCTCCCGAAGTCGGCATCGATCCCTCGCTGTCGCCCTAGCCGTGCTGTGACCGAAACCCCCATCACCGCGTCATGGATCACCGCTGCGGTGTCGCTCGGGCGCTGCCTGTCGAGCGCGCTGGCGATCGTGCATACGCGCCACGGCGGGTCGATGCCGGGTTTCCTGTCCCTGATGTGCGTCATCGACTGCCGCGTGCAGGTGCTCACCGGCGCGGTCCTGGTCGGGCTGGCGGCCTTCGCGCTGACGCTGGTGTGACGCCGACGGGGTCGCGGCGGCGCGCTTCGTGCGTCACCGCGATCCCGGCGACCACCGATCTGACCCGGTGTCGCGAGCGAAGTCCGATGTGGGGCCGCGCCCTATCGAATCCGGCGCTCGCATTCCTCGAACGGTGTGCCCGCCTCGAAGCAGTCGGCCAAGCCGCTCTGGACATCGCCGCTGGTGGGAGGTTCGCCGCACAGAATTCCGCAGCGCTGGTATCCGGGGACGTCGCTGCCGTCGGGGAAACGGCATCGGCCGTCGTCACAGGTGTAGCCGCGGGTGTTGGGATCGCGAGTGAGCGGACCCCGGCTGTAGGACCAGACCAGGGCGTCGGTGCCCTGGACCGGCGTGCAATACACGGTGCGGCCGTCGGCGAGGTGGGCGTCGGCGCCCCGGTCCGGGCAGTAGTCGTTCAGGTTCACCTCGGGGCCGGGTGGTGCCGCGGCGGGTGACCGCGCGGCGGTCCAGGCGCCGGGGGACGCGGCGGCGGTCACGGGGGCCATGAACAGGGCCGATAGTGCCGCGAGGGCTGCGATGCCGGTGGTCGGTGCCCGGAATTTCCGTCGTCGAACTGCTGTCGCCATCGCCTTCGCCTCCGGTCCGGATCGTCGTGAGGTCCGGACACTACGCGGACTCGCGGCATGAGGTTCACGGTTTCGGAAATCGATGCACGGTGGATCGGACGACCACCGACGGTCGGGGAAACGGCCCTCGCGTCAGGATCCACTCGGCCCGAGCATGCCGTGCAACGCGGTGGTCACGTATTTCTCGATGACCGGCTCCCGCACCGACGCGATATCGGGGATGGTGATCAGCAGGGCGTACAAACCCAGTAGGAAGAACACCGCGTTGTAGAACACGTCGGTGCCCGCCGGAATGTCCCCGCGGTCACGGGCTCGCTCCAGTTCCTCGACCACGGCGACGATCACCGGGTGCTGGCGCCACTCCTCCTGGGGTGGTCGCGTGGTGGAGAAGTGCAGTGCGAGAAAGTCTTTGAACAGGGTGGTGCCGAGGCGATGTTCGAGGGCCAGTAGCACGCGGACGATTTCGGTGAGCGCCGACGGCAGGTCGGGCGATTTCTTGAAGAACCGGGTGAGTTCCTCGGCCATGCGCTCTTCCTCGCGCCGCTCGAGTTCGATCAGCACGTGTTCCTTGGTCGGGAAGTGGAAGAAGAACGTGCCGTGCGCGACTCCGGCCGCCGACACGATTTCCCCGACTTCGGCCGCGACCATGCCCTTGCGCCTGAACTCGCTGATGGCCGCGCCGAGCAGGCGCTCGCGAGTCTGGCGACGCTTCAGCTCCCGCGCCGGGACCTTGCCCTCCGTCGGCATGATTCCTTTCGGGCCGCTCCATCAACTCCTGGTGGTCAAAGTACCAAGTCGGATGCGGCGAGGTGGATGGTGCACCGGGCGATCGCGGGTCGGCTCGGTGTGCGGAGTGTCGTCGGATCCGCACGGTGTAGTTCATTCATCGAAGTCTGGGGGCGTGTCCCGTGCAATATCATGATTCCAGTCAGCTTGACATCATACTAGTGCCAGCTAGAGATACTTTTTCAGAGAGTTGGCTGATACAAGTCACTGAAATAAAACATTGACTTAAGTCAGTATCATCGCGTACCAACATCTCCATGACCGAGGCGAGGACCACACCGGATGGGCGTGAAGCCCAGCGCCTCCGGACGCGACGGCGTGTGCTGGACGCCGCCCTCGCGGAATTCCGTCGAAGCGGCGCGGCAGCGGCCGACGTCGGCGCCATCGTGGCGGACGCCGGTGTCGCCCGCGCGACGTTCTACTTCCATTTCCCCCGCAAAGAGCACGTGCTCCTCGAATTGGAACGGCGGGAAGAGGTGCGGATCGCCAAGCGGTTGGCGCACCGGCTCGCCGAACCGCACGATCTGGCGGCGGCCCTGGACGAGGTGGTCCGCTCGGTGTTGACGGTCGAGCGGCGGGTGGGTTCCGTCCTGTTCAAAGATCTTCTCGGGCTGCACTTTTTGCCGAATCGTCCCGAGGACGACGAGTGGACCGACCACCCGGTGATCGTCCTGGTGGTCGAAGAGTTCGCCCGCGCTCGCGACGAGGGCGAAGCGTATGCGGGGCTGAACCCGTTCCACGCCGCGGTGTTCTTCCTGCTCGGCCTCTACGCGCTGCTGACGACCAGCGGCGCATCCAGGTCCACGCGCGCGGCGATGCTCGACAACTACGTGGCGCTCACGCTGCGCGGCATGGAGATCCGATGACCGTGCCGGCACCGAACTTCGACTCGACTCGGCAGTCGGGGACACGATCACAACGGAGGTCGAATCATGTGGCAGGACATCGTGCGTCTGGTCATCGCCTGGGGATCCATGGGCGCGGTCATCGGATTCTGGTACTGGGTGATGCGCAATATCGGGACCTTCTGATGCCGTCGCCGCACCGGCGAATCGGACCACCGAAAACCGCACTCGCGCAACCTCTCCGGAAGTAGGGAGCACCGCCCATGAACGACCAGGATCGCCGGCGACGCCGAGCGCTGATCGCCGTCCAGATCTTCGCCTACGGATTTCTGCTGGCGATGTTTCTCATCCAGCTGCACATGTACTCGGTCCGGGACTGGTAGGAGCCACCGTGAAACTCTCGACCTTCCAGCTTCGCCGCGGTGCCGCAGCACCGGCGAAAAGCGCGGATGCCTACGACGAACACCACGACCAGAGCAAACGCGCCCAACGCGAAGCCGATTGGTGGCTCACCGCGGGCACATTGCTGATGGGCACGCTGGTGCTCGGCGTCGTCGGTCTGCCGATCTTCCTGCGCGGGGTGTGGCTGCAACGCAGAGCCCAGGAGTCGGGGCTGTCGGTGCGACCGATCATCGTCACGCTGATCGGGTATCTGGTCATTCTCGACGCCGCGCTGAACAGTCTGGGCTGGGCGTTGGACCTGATCGCCAACCACACCCTGATCAACCGCGTCATCATCACCGCCTGGGGCAACTTCTTCGACGCGGGCTATTTCTGGCACTACAACGAATTGTGGATCGGTGGTGCGGGCGCACCCGGCGAGAAGGGCTGGGAGGTCGCGCTGATGCTGACCGTCTTCCCGATGCGTATCGCCGCGGCCATCGCGTTCCTCCAGATGAAGCGGTGGGGACACCAGTGGATGATCGTCACCTGCTGGTTCGGTCTCGTCATCTGGATCGGCTACACGTTCAACATGACCATGTACGCCGACGTGCGCTACGACGGCGTGGTCCTGCCGGTCATCGGCTGGTGGCTCTACGACATCTTCTACATCACCCCGTTCCTCGCGATTCCGTACCTGCACACGGTCAACCGCGAAATCTTCTCCGACTGAACCGAATACACCACCGAGGATCGAGACAATGAGTAAAATCGCACCCACAGAGCGAAATTCGGATGACAAGGAACTACCGCTCGGCACGACCCCGGCGTACGCGGGGATGCACAAGTGGCTCAAACGCGGCATCTTCGTCTGTCTGTTCGCCCTGGTCATCGAAGGGGCGTTCACCGTGCCCGCGCTCGCGCTGTGGTACGGCTGGCCGACACTGTCGTTCACCGAGATATGTAGTGAGCTGATGAAGGTCCGCTACTCCGACGACACCGTCGAATGCGAACATCCCTACCCACTCGGCGGCGCACCGTTCGGTGGACCACCCGAGGCGGCGGGACAGAAGACCGCGCAGGATGATTGGGGGATCCAGCCGAAACCGAAGTGGGACAGAATCGGATTCCGCGAACTGATCCGAATCCACGAGGAACGCATCGCGCGCCAGGAGGCGGCTCAGCAGAACGCGACACCACCTCCGCCCCGCTGACCCCGGGAAGCTGCCACCTCCCGGGCCCGTTGCCGTCGTGTTGGCATGCACGGCGGCAACGGGTGATTCCGGCGTCCGGTTATCATCGACCCGCGGTCGGCGCGTGGCGAATCACGTTCGGCCGGGCGGGGAATCACAGGTCGAACCCATCGGAGTCACGTTGTCGACGATTGTGCTGGTGCACGGCATCGCGCAGGAGCAGTTGTCCGCGGATTCCCTGGAGGCCGAATGGCTGCCGGCCCTGGCCGGGGGAGTGCGCACCGCGGGACACCACGAACTGGCGGACCGATTGTGGCGCGACAGCCGACCCTCCGGCGTCACGACCAGAATGGCCTACTACGGTGACCGATTCACCGACCCCGACGCGCAAGGATCGGGTGGGAGGGCACTCGATGACACCGCGCTGGATCTCGCCGCGCTGGATCTGGCGGAACGCTTGAGCGTCGAATGGCTGCGCACGGCGGCCGAATACGCCGCGGATCCCCGTGATCGAGCCGAAGCCACCCGCCGATTGCTGAATATCGACGGTGCCGGCGAGGGCGCGCAAGGTCCGGCCGCCGCCCTCAGGCCGGCGCTGAACGCGCTCGCGCGGCTGCGATGGTTCGCGCCGTTCGGTCTGGGTCTCGCCGGAAAGTTCGTGTGGCGCGCGGTATCCCAGGTGTCGAGTTATCTGACCGAGGAGACGGTGCGACAGTGCGCTCAGGACCGCGTTCTCGAACACGTCGACGCCGACACCCGCCTGGTGATCGGACATTCTCTCGGTTCGGTGGTCGCCTACGAGGCATTGCATCGCACCACCGGGCCGGTGTCGTTCCTGACGCTGGGATCGCCGCTCGGTCTGCGAAGTATCGTCTACGACAGACTCCGCCCCGCACCACCGCGAGTGCCGGACGCCGTGTCCGCGTGGACCAATGTGGTCGACCGCGACGATCTGGTCGCGGCACATCTTGACCTCGAGCCGTACTTCCCGCCCGCGCGCGATTCTCGCGTCGTGCCGCACACCCTGCCGTTCGTCGACAACGGGTCGGCGCCGCACAGCGCGGTCAACTATCTGACGAAGGCCGCCGTCGGGAGAGTGGTCGCGGCAGCGCTGAGCTGATCCGCCTCGACGGAACGCCACGGCGAAAGTATCGACGTCGATCCCGACATCGGGTCCGATGGGGATGGTGGGCAAGCCGCGCGCGACAGTCGTAGAACGCGTCTCCGCCGACGAGGTCGATCTGCGGGTCCCCGCACTCGGCGTGAGTCCGAGCAAACAGGTGGCGATCGATCCCGGAACGGAGCTGGATCTGCGTTCGGAGTCGCCGAAGCCCTAGCGCTATTGACGTCGGTCCGGTGAACGAGGCAATGACTATAGTCAGTCGAATGCGAACTGATCGCGTCGCTGTCCGCCTTGCTCGAGCTGAAAACCCGGCTTTCGGGTCATTCAACGGCATTGAACAGCCTGCGTCGGTTGATCGAGCCCATCCATTTCATTGACATGAGTCAGAAACTGAACGAGACTCTGTCGAACGAAGGCGCCCGCGATCGAGCGCGCGCCGACCGCTCGGGGTGGTCGAAGGTGATGTGCGCGTCGCGCGGCGATGAAGTATCCGCGCCCTCTTCGGGACCCGGAGCCGAGCAGAAGGTCTGAGGCCGATGGCGACGATGTTGTATCGACTGGGCTGCTTCGCTTTCCGGCATCGCCTCACAGTCCTTCTCGCGTGGTGCGTATTGCTCGGCGGCGCCGCCGCGACCACCCTGGCCGCCGAACCCTTCGTCGCGGATTTCTCCGTTCCGGGCTCGGGAAGCGAACGCGCACAGCAGATCATGGACGACAAGTTCCCGCAGCTGCGGGGCAGCCGCGATCTCGCCGCCGCCCAGGTCGTCTTCCAGGCGCCCGAGGGCGCCACACTCGACAGTCCGGAGAATCGGGCGCGCATCGACGAACTGGTGCGTGGGCTGCGCGGCCTCGAGAATCTCGCGGCTCCCCAGGCGGTGGTCGATCCGCTGGGGGAGCCGGTCGGCGCGCAAAGGGTGAGTCGGGACCGCACCCTCGCCTATGTCGAACTGACCTGGACCACGACATTCGATCTCATCGATGAGGGTGAGATCGCCGCGTTCGAGGAGGTGCTCGACCGGTCGAGTGCGAACGGTCTGCGGGCGGAGGCGACCGGCAGCGTGTTCAGCGCCGAGCGCGTCGACAGCGCCGCCGCGGAATCGGTCGGGTTCGGGATCGCGATGATCGTCATGATCATCGCGTTCGCCTCGCTGGTCGCGGCGTCGTTACCGATCGTCACCGCCCTGTTCGGCGTGGGCATCTCGGTCTCGCTACTCACCGGCGCGACCGCGTTGTTCGAGATGGACTCGTCCTCGATCCTGCTGGCGTCGATGATCGGCATCGCGGTCTCCATCGACTATTCGCTGTTCATCGTGTCGCGCTACCGCCACGAGATGAACGCGACCGACGATCTCGGTCATGCCGCGGGTCGTGCGGTCGGCACCGCCGGATCCTCGGTCGTGTTCGCGGGCATGACCGTCGTGATCGCCCTCGTCGGATTACGCGTGGTCGACAATCCGCTGATGTCGATGCTCGGATACACCGCCGCGCTGTCGGTGGTGGTAGCCGTCGTGACCGCGCTCACCCTGTTGCCCGCACTCCTGGGCCTGCTCGGACGGCGCGCGTTCGCGCTGCGCGTGCCCGGCCTGCGCCGGGGTGACGAACCCGACAGCGCGGATTCCCACGGTGCGCGGTGGGTGCGCCGGATCGCGGCACGCCCGGTGCTCGCGCTGGTGGCGACCACCGCGGCGCTCGGGGTGTTCGCGCTGCCCGCCGCCGACCTCGAACTCGGAATGGACGTGGCGACAGCGGATCAGAAACCGGCCATCGAGTTGCTCGGAAGGGGTTTCGGCGACGGCGTCGTCGGTCGACTCGTCGTGGCCGTCGACGGGAGCGGGACTTCCCGGCCCGAATCCGTCTACCGCGACCTGGCGGCCGCGATCGGGAATCTGCCCGGCGTCGCGACCGTCGCGCCGCCGCAGCTCAACGCCGACCGCACCGGCGCGTTGATCGTGGTCGTCCCGGATTCCGGGCCTGGCACGACACGGACGCGTGACCTGGTGAGCGATATCCGCGGACTGGAACGCTCCTTCCTCGACCGCGACGGCATCGGCTTCGGGGTCGCCGGGCAGACGGCGATGATGTCGGATCTCGCGGTCGCCCTCTACGGCGCGCTCATTCCCTACCTCGCGCTGGTGGTCGGCTTGGCGTTCCTGGTCCTGATGCTGGTGTTCCGCTCGCTGCCGGTACCCCTGATCGCGACACTCGGGTTCCTGCTGTCCATCGCCGCGACCTTCGGCGCGACCGTCGCGGTCTTCCAGAAGGGCTGGTTCGGCCTGGTCGCGGACCCGGAGCCGGTGATCAGTTTCGTTCCCATCTACCTGATCGCGATCCTGTTCGGGCTCGCCATGGACTATCAGGTCTTCCTCGTCACCCGCATGCGCGAGGAATACGCGCACGGCCCGGAGACCGACGCCGCGGCACGGGAAGCGGTCGTCGTCGGTTTCCGGCACGGTGCGCGGGTGGTCACCTCGGCGGCCTTCGTGATGGTCTCGGTCTTCGCCGCGTTCGTTCTGCTGCCCGACACCATCGCCAGGACCATGGGTTTCGCGTTGGCCATCGGCATGGTGTTCGACGCGTTCCTGATCAGGATGATCATCGTGCCCGCGCTCATGACCCTGCTCGGCAGGCACGCCTGGTATCTGCCGAACTGGATCGACCGGATCCTGCCCGACGTCGACATCGAAGGGCGTCAGCTGGAGAAATGCGACCGGTCCGCCGAACTGCCGCAGGACGCCGTCGCGGTGCGCGCGGGCTGAGTGTTGCGTAGCCGACATTGACATTCAATTCTGTCCCGGGATCGAATTGAACAGACCTCGATGATCAGCGGCGCACGGAGATCCATGAACCTCACCAGTACCCTCCGGACCGTCGTCGAACTCGACGGCACCGACTACACCCTCGATCCGACCCTCGGCGGCTTCGCGGTCGTGTACACCTACGACGGCGGCGAGCGCGGGCTCTACACCTATATCGAGTACTACAACGATCAGAGCTTCGCCGAGATCAATGCCGAGGATGCCGCTGACATCGTCCGCGAGCACGACACATTGGCCGCGAAGCTGACGGCGGCGCAGCTGGCGCAGTACATCGACGGCGACCGTCTACTCTCCAGCGAACTGGTCCGGCTCTGACGGAGCCGGTCGGGCGCGAGCGCTGACACCCGCCCCGGGACGGCACGTGCGGAGCCACCGCGCGGACGACAAGCGTGCGCCCGCGGTCAAATTCGTATGGCGAAACCGACGCTCAGGCAACATATCCCGGATTGGACGCGCGCAACCGTGCCAGCACCGTCGCCGTCACCGCCGCCCGGACGTCCTTCTCCTCGTACGACAGCGCCCCCGAGCGGATCTTCTCCGCGAGAGCCGCCTCCGATATGCAGTCCACCCGGCCGAGCAATTCCCGCACCTGGGACCTGACGCCGGTCTCGGTCAACTCTCGCCCGCCGATCCTCAGCAGCGACACGCAGATCCGCAGCAGATAGCGTTGCCGCGCGGCGTCTTCGGACAACGCCGGGCCGATATCGTCGGCGAGGGTCGCCGCGACGAGTTCGAGGATCTCGGTGACGCTCGGGCGGTCGTGCACGGTGGCGCCCGGTGGTTCCGGCGCCGGTCCGGGCACGGCGGGATCGAGGAGATCGAGCGCGTCGATCAGGTCGAATTCGGATTCGCACACCCGCCGCCCGATCGCGGCGAGTTCGAGCGAGCGTTCGGTTCCGCCGAAATGACGTTCGGCCTGGAATCGGCTCAGTACCAGCCATTTCAGTGTGCCGAACACTTCCCACCAGTGCAGTTCGTCCGCCGAGGGGCGGTCACCGGTGGCACGGTGGTAGCCGTCGAGCAACTGTTCCCGACCGCCGAGCCCACCGACCGGTGCGGACGCGCCGAAGCGCCACGCCCGGACGCAGAGCCATCCGAGATCCTCGATCGGATCGCCGAGGTGGGCGAGTTCCCAATCCAGCACGCCCTGGATTCCGGTGGGATCGATCAGCAGATTGCCGAGCCGGAAATCTCCGTGCACCAGACAGACCGGGCGCGGGGGCGGGCGGTGCTCCCGAAGCCAGCGCAGCCCCGCCTCCACAGCGGGGCGGGGTTCGGCGAAGCCGAGATAGATCTGCTCGATGGTGTCGAGTTGATCGCTGTCGTCGAGTGCGGTGAGTGTGTCGAGCGGTGTGCGATGGATCCGTCCGAGCACGTAGCCGAGTTCGTCGGCGATATCCGCGCGCACGGCCTCGAATTCCGGATTCCGTTGCAGCTTGCGGGGTATCGACTCGCCGCCGACGGTGTTCATCAGCAGATAAGGCGCGTCGATCCCGGGCGCGGTGTCCCCGGAGGCGAGGACCCGGGGGACGGGGACACCCGCCCCGGCGGAGGCCCGCAGACACGCGACCTCGGCGCGCATCCGAGCGGGGTCACCGTGGCCCGGCGGGTCACGGCGCAACACGGCCGTGACCGGCGCGCCGTCCCGGTCGGTGGCGTGGATCGCGTACACCTCGCGACTCGCGCCTCCGGTGAACCGGCGGATCTCGGCGGTGACGATCTCGGTGCCGACGGCTTGGCCGAGCACCGCGCGGATACCGTCGATCAGGGTGGTCACGGCCGGTTCGTGGTCTTCGACGACATCGACTTGTTCGACGCGCAGCCCGAATTCGACACTTCCCTCGTCACGAGACGGTGTCACAGCCACGGCGCGGCCCCCGGATCGCGCAGCAGTCGGCGCGCGGTCGACATGCGGTGCACTTCGTCGGGTCCGTCGTACACCCGCGCGTAGCGCGCCTGCCGGTACATGCGCTCCAGTGGCGTGTCCGCGGTCAGGCCGAGCGCGCCGTGCACCTGGATGGCCCGGTCGATGACGTCGTGCAGCATCCTGGCGCTCCAGAATTTCACCAGTCCGACGTGTACGCGATAGTCCTCCCCGGCGTCCATCGCCCGCGCGGCATCGAGGGTCATCAGCCGCGCGGCGTGGATCTGGGCGGCGGATTCGGCGATGTAGCGGTGGATCTCGCCCTTGTCCGCGAGCAGTGACCCGTGGGCGAAACGCGTGTTCGCGCGGGCGCACATGAGTTCGTAGGCACGCTGGGCCTGACCGAGCCAGCGCATACCGTGGAAGATCCGGCCCGGTCCGAGGCGATCCTGTGCCACCGTGAACCCCTGACCGCGCGCGCCGAGCAGTGCCGCGGCGGGCACGCGGACATCGGTCAGCCGGATCTCGTAGTGGTCGCTGGGGTCGTGGCCCATCGTCGGAATCGAACGCACGATCTCGAATCCGGGTGTGTCGGTCGGGACGATGATCGCGCTGATGCGCGCGTGCCTCGGCGCGGACTCGGGTTCGGTGCGGGCGAAGACGGTGCAGAACGCGGCCTGCGCCGCGCCGGTGGTGAACCACTTGTGTCCGTTGATGATCCAGTGATCGCCGTCGAGTTCGGCGTGGGCTTCGATCAGGGTGGGATCGGAGCCGGCGACCTCCGGTTCGGTCAGTCCGACCGACGGCAGGATCTCTCCCGACACCAGCGGCGCGATCCAGCGGTCGCGCTGTTCGTCGGTCCCGTGCCGATGCAGCATGAGCGTGTCCTGCATGGACACCGAACCGACCGCCAGCTGACCGAATTCGGACCGGCCGATGATCTCGTTGAGATAGACGAAGTCGAGGAACGGCAGACCCCCGCCGCCCAGCTCCGCCGGATGACCGAGTGCAAAGAGGCCGAGTTCCTTTGCCCGCGTTCGCAGTCCGGCCAATGTGGTGCGCGCGGTATCGCCTTCGACGGCGAGGATGGATTCGACGGGGATGACCTCGTCGTCGATGAACGCGCGCATTGCCGCCGCCGATTCGGCCGCCCTGCCCTCGGGGTGGTTGTAGCTCATGTCAACGCTCCTTCGCGCGAGGGGAGAGGTCGTGCGGCGGCCGGAGCGCGGTCGAATTCACGCGATCGTGCCCGCCGCGTGCAGTGCGGCCAGTCGTTCGCCGTCATAGCCGAGCAGTTCGCCGAGAACTTCGTCGGTGTGGGTGCCCGGCCTGCTCGGGCCACCCCACCGGACGCCGCCGGGTGTGTCGCTGAGTCTGGGCACCACACCCACACCGCGCGCCGGTTCGGGATCGAATCCGGCCTCACCGGGACCGACCGACGGGTCGCGGTGTTCGACGAACAGTTCGCGTGCGGTGAACTGCGGATCGGTCATCACCTCGGCGACGGTGTTGACCGGGCCCGCGACGACGCCGAATCCGGTCAGCAGTTCGATCAGGTCGGCGGCGGTGTATTTCCCCGCCCACGCCGCGATGATCTCGTCGAGTTCGTCCTGGTGTTCGCCGCGCGCGGTGTGGTTGACGTACTTGGGGTCCGACGCCAGTTCCGGTGTGCCCATCGCGGTGGCGAGTCGTCCGAAGACCGTGTCCTGGTTGGCCGCGATGATCACCCACAGCCCGTCCGCGGCGCGATACAGATTCGACGGCGCGATCCCGTCCAGGCGCGTGCCCGACGGCTGTCTGACGTGCCCGGTCTTGTGGTAATCGGGCACGGTCGATTCCTGAACGGCCAGCGCCGCCTCGGTCAGGGCGGCGTCGACGATCTGTCCGCGTCCGGTGCGTTCACGCGCCAGCAGTGCCGCGAGAACGCCCTGGCATGCGAAGAGTCCGGCGAGACTGTCACCGAGCGACAGCGCGATCCGCGGCGGCGCCTGCCCGGGAAATCCGTTGAGGTGGCGCAATCCGCTGATCCCCTCGGCGACCGAGGCGTACCCGGGGCGCGCGGAATACGGGCCGGTCTGCCCGTAGCCCGACACCCGCGCCAGCACCAGCCGGGGTGAGATCGCGGCGAGGACGTCGTATCCGAGCCCCCAGCGTTCCAGGGTTCCGGGGCGGAAACTCTCCACCACCACATCGGCGGTGCGCACGAGTTCGAGGAAGATCGCGCGGCCCGCATCGGTGCGCAGATCGACACCGACGCAGCGTTTGTTGCGGGCGTGCACGGCCCAGAAGTATTGGTGCCCGCCGGCGGCCTGACCCCATTCGCGCAGGGGATCGGGGCGGTCGGGCGCTTCGATCTTGATGACATCCGCGCCCATGTCACCGAGGAGCCTGCCGCAGTACGGACCCGCGATCAACGTTCCGAGTTCGAGCACGCGGTAACCCTCGAGCGGTCCGGGCGGCGTGTGGTCATCCGGATCAATCGTCACAGGCTGTCTCCTCGCACCGGTCCGTGGGACTGCCGGCGGGCGATCGCGCGCGCGGTGCGATCGATGAGCAGGGTGTCCATCGGGGCCGGTGCGCTATTGACAGCCGACTTCGCCACGGCTCAGACTTTCCACCACCTTGACATGACTGTCAAGTCATCTTCTGTCGAGTCGTCTGCCGTCGACCGTTCCCACGATCGCGCCGTCGAATCGGTGGCATGCGGCAGCGGCGTTCACCGGAAGGACTCCCGTGACTTCGACCGATCCGAGATACGAACTACAGGGCATCAACCACCTCGCCCTCGTGTGCTCCGACATGCGCCGCACGATCGAGTTCTACACCGGCACATTGGGTATGCCGCTGATCAAGACCATCGAACTGCCGGGGAATCTCGGACAGCATTTCTTCTTCGACTGCGGTAACGGCAACGCCCTGGCCTTCTTCTGGCTCGCCGACGCCCCCGACGCCGTCCCGGGAATCTCGGCACCGAGGGGGCTGCCCGACGCGGGAGAACTCGTCAGCGCGGTGGGATCGATGAATCACGTGGCCTTCACCGTGCCGCCCGAGCGGTTCGACGAGTACCACCGGCGGATGCGCGCCGAGGGGATCGAGGTCAGTCGCGTGCTCAACCACGACGACAGCCGGTCCGGGGTGTCGCGCGAGGTCCATCCCGGCACCTTCGTCCGGTCGTTCTACTTCCGCGATCCCGACGGCATTCTGCTCGAATTCGCCTGCTGGACGCGAACCTTCACCGATGACGACGTCTCGCACGCGCCGAGGACCGCCGCCGACCGCAACCCGCCTCGCACCGAAAAGGAACAGCGTCATGCCCCGACTGCGTGAAGTGCCCCGCGCCGAAGTCACCGACGAGCGGATCCTGTACTTCTACGACCGGCTCTTCGGCCCCGACAGGGATCCCGCCGTCGACCACGGCACCGTTCACGCCACGCCCGGCGACTGGTGGACGGTCTTCGCGCAGTCGCCGGAGGTGTTCCGCCACGCCGTGCGCGGTTTCTCCGTATATCGCGATGCCACACTCGATTCCACGTTGCGCGAGCTCGGACAGTGCCGGGCGGGTTACGCCCGTGGCAGCCAGTTCGTCTTCTCCCAGCATTGCAAGCAGATGCGATCACTCGGCGTACCGGAGGAGACCATCGCGGCGATCCCGCACTGGCAGGTCGCCGATTGCTTCTCCCCGCTCGAACGGGCCGTGCTCGCCTACACCGACGCCCTCGTCTACGACGGCGGTCGGGTCGCCGACGCGGTCTTCGACGTACTGAAAGCCCATCTGACCGACCGGGAGATCCTCGAACTCACCTACATCACCACCCTCTACGACATGCACGCCACCATCTGCCGGGCTCTGCGCCTGGAATACGACGACCGACCCGAATCGGTCGAGGAAGTCCGATTGCCCGAAGGCGTGCAGGCACGCGATCTCTCGGAGGATCTGTCGGGGAAGTGACGCCCGACGGCCGCGGGTCCGTCGGGATGCCGGGTCAATTGGTGAGACGGCCCCGAACCGGAGGGGGTGGTGGATGGCTCGGGGCCGTCGGATATTGATCGCGGGTGTCGTCGCCGGGGTTAACAGCGGTGCGTGAATCACCTTCGCGCGCTGCGCCGTCCATCGCCCGACGGACGGCTCAGTGTTCGGCGGCGTGGGTGGCGCCGATCCAGTGCAGGAGCTGGTGGATCGTCTCGTCGGCGAGGCGGTAGCGCACGATCCGTCCGGTCTTGGACGCGGTGACCCAGCCCTGGTAGCGCAGCAGACGCAGGGCGTGCGAGGCCGCGGTCGCGGACATGCCGACCGCGGCGGCGAGGTCGGTGACGCTCTGGTCCGGAGTGTGGTGCAGGCAGACCAGCAGCCGGAGCCGGTTCGCGTCGGAGAGCAGTTCGAAGCGCCGCGCCCAGTGCTCGATACCGGCCGCGTCCAGGCCCGGCACTTCCGTGCGGGCGTCCTCGGGGTCCAGCTGGGGGCTCGGTGCCACGGTCCTGGTCTGCCGTTCTCTCCTCGATGGCCGGTCGACGCAATGTTCACATATCGGTTCACTTGAACATATATTGCGAGTATCGTCTGTGGGGGTGAACGACACCACCCTGGCGATGCATATGAGCGACGGCATCGTCGACGCACCGACCTCGCTGATCTTCGCGGTCGTCGCGCTCGCGGGGCTCGGTTACGCGGTGTGGCGGGCGCGCGCCGAACTGGACGAACGCGCGGCGCCGATGGCGGGTCTGGTCGCCGCGTTCATCTTCGCGGTGCAGATGGTGAACTTCCCGATCCTGCCCGGCGTGAGCGGTCACCTGCTCGGCGGCGCGCTCGCCGCGATCCTGGTCGGGCCCTACGTCGGGGCGCTGTGCGTGGCGATCGTGCTGATCGTGCAGGCACTGCTGTTCGCCGACGGCGGTCTGACGGCGCTGGGGACGAACATCACGAATATGGCCCTCATCGGTGTGACCGTGGGCTACTTCCTCGCCCGCCGACTGCTGCCGGTCCTGGCGAAACGCGGCGGCGTCGGTGTGGTCGCGTTCGTCGCCGCGCTCCTCGGAACGATCTGTGCCGCCATGGGTTTCGTGGTCGAATACGCGATCGGCGGTGCGGCGGGTTCCACCGTCGGCACCGTCGCCTGGTACATGTTCGCGACGCACGCGCTGATCGGCGTCGGGGAGGGGATCATCACCGCGATCACGGTGGTCGCCGTCGTCAACGCCCGACCCGACCTCGTCTACCTGCTCCGCGCCACCGAACGCGCGCGGCGATCCCCGCGCCGTGTCGCGCTGTCGACGAACGGATTCCTGTTCGGTTTCGCCGCCGTCGCCCTGCTCGTGGCGGGGGTGCTGTCCTACGCGGCGAGTTCGCACCCCGACGGCTTGGACGCCACCACGCAACGAGGGTGCACGGTGGTCGAGGTCGGCGGAGCAGAGGAATTGCGCGGCGAATGCATCGCGCGGAACGCCCGGGATCACGCGCTGGCGCATTCGCCGCTGGCCGACTACACCGTCGACGGTGACGACCGGCTCACCGGCATCGCGGGCGTGCTCGGTGTGGCCGCGGCCTTCGCCGCGCTGTTCGCGGTGGTGCGCGTCATCAGGGCGGGCAACAGCCGACGCGCCACGAGCGTCTCGCCCGGATCGAGCCTGCCCGAACCGGAGTCGACCTAGGTGACCACCGTCAGCCACCGGCTGTACCTGCCCGGCAGCTCGCCGGTGCACCGCGTTCCGGCCGAAGTGAAGATCGTGTGCGCCGTCGTCGCGGTCTTCGCCGTGGTCGCCACACCGCGCGAGCTGTTCTGGCCGTTCGCGGTCTACGTGGCCGGATTGTTCGCGCTGTGGCGGTCGGCGGGAATCCCGCTCCGCTGGATCGCCCCGCGACTGCTGATCGAACTGCCGTTCGTCGTGCTCGCGGTCCTGCTTCCGTTCGCGGCGGGGGAGCCGAGAACGACCTTTCTCGGCATATCGCTGTCGACCACCGGCCTCTACGCCGCCTGGGGAATCATCGCGAAAGGCACCGTCGGAGTGGCGATATCACTGACCTTGGCGGCCACCACGAATATCAGGGAGCTGCCGGGCGGGCTCAGCCGACTGCGCGTGCCAGCCATGGTCGTCACGATCGTGGTGCTCATGCTGCGATACGTGGACGTGATCGCCGACGAGGCCGCCCGCATGCGCCTGGCCAGGATCTCGCGCGGCGACGACCCGCGCACGATCCGCCAGATAGGCGCGACCGCACGCGGTGTCGGAAGCCTGTTCCTGCGGTCCTACGAACGCGGCGAACGCGTCCATCTGGCGATGCTTTCGCGCGGATTCACCGGCGTCATCACCGAATTCGGCACCGAACCGGCGACCAGGAGACAGTGGTCATTCGGCGTCACGCCCGCCGTCGCGGCGATCTGTGTCTGCGCCTGCGCGTGGGTGCTGCGGTGACCGAGCCCGCGGCCGTGCGCCTGGTCGGCCTGACCTACGCCTATCCCGACGGCACGGGCGCGCTGCACGGGGTGGACCTCGATATCGGCGCGGGAGAACGCGTCGCGGTGCTCGGACCCAACGGCGCGGGCAAATCCACGCTGATGCTGCACCTCAACGGCGTGCTCACCGCGACATCGGGTGAAGTGCACATCGGTGCGGTCCGCCTCGATCGGACGACGGTGCGCGTCATCCGCCAGCGCGTCGGAGTCGTCTTCCAGGATCCCGACGATCAACTGTTCATGCCCACCGTCGAACAGGATGTCGCCTTCGGTCCGGCCAACTTCGGCCTGCGCGGCGAAATACTCTCCGAAAGTGTGCGTTTCGCCCTCGACGCGGTCGGGATGTCGGACCGTGCCGATCGTTCCCCGGCCCGGCTCTCGCTGGGCGAACGCCGCCGTGCCGCACTCGCCACCGTCCTGGCATGTCGCCCCGAGGTACTCGTCCTCGACGAACCGGCGGCCAACCTGGATCCGGTGGCGCGCCGCGAACTCGCCGACATCCTGCTCGCCCTCCCGACCACCCTGGTCCTGGTCACCCACGACCTGCCGTACGCGCAGCGCGTCTGCGACCGCGCGGTCGTTCTCGACGCGGGCCGCGTCGTGGCCGACGGACCCATCGACAAGATCCTCGGCGACGAGGAGTTGCTGGCAGCACATCGGCTGAGTTGAGATCGGGCGGTCGTTCTGGATGCGGTTCGCGTCGTGGCCGACGTGCCCGTCGGCAAGATTCTCGGCGACGAGGGGTTGTCGGCCGCGCATCGCTCGACCCGAACGGGTCCCGGCGCGCTGCGCTGACGTCATCGCCCGATCAGGAAGACCATGGCCGCGCCTGCTCGAGGATTCGATCGACGGTCTCCGCGACGGACAGATCGGTCGTATCCAGCCACAGACCCAGCCGCGGTGTGCCCTCGCGCAGCGCGCTGTCGAGCGCTTCGACCGTGAAGGTGCCGTAGGCGGACTTGTCCCGCGCGGCTTCACGCGCCGCGACGGCGGAGGGTCGCGGCGCGAGCACGACGACGTAGAGCGGCCTGGTCCGAATGAGTCCGATGGTGAACGGCAGGAACTCACCGAGCACGACATCCTGCAACACCGCCGTGAACCCGGCCTCGGCGTACTCGTCGGCGGTACGCGCCGCCAACCGGTGCCGCAACCGCAACTGCTCGACCGCTTCGGCGCTCGGATCCCCCGACATCTCCGCCCGTCCACCGACCACGAAACGCCGGAAGACATCCCCGCGCACATGCGCCGACCGCGGCAAGCGCTCGGCCAGCGCCTGCGCGACGGTGGATTTCCCTGCGGCCTGTATGCCGGTGATCAGATAGACGGCTGCGGACATCCACCGATCCTCTCGAGTCCCGGACCCGCCCGGCCACCCATTTTCCGGACTCCATTTCGCCCGGGACTCCCGCACGGAGACGATCAGCGCGATGTATCCGCGGCTGGACGAATGGCGCGCGGTGCGTGACGCCGTCGACCCGGAGCGGGTATTCGCCTCGGGGCGGTTGCGATTGGTCGAGGATCGGTCGGCGGTGTTCGCCTGAGGGCATGAACGGTGGGGTACGGCCTGCGCGGACAATCGCGGCGGGAATTCGCGGGAACCTGTCGTCGGGGGTGGTGAATGCCTGCACAGGCCGGGGCATGTCACGCGATGAACCCGTCCGTTGCCGAACCCCACCTCCACCCGGTGCCCGCGCTGACACCCCGCGTACCGTGGCGAGGTGATATTGCTCGCCATCGGCCTGGTCATGTTCGGTGTGTTCGCGGCGCGGTTCCATACCGATCGGCGTCGGCTCGGCAATGGCGTCTTCCTGCTACTCGGAGCGCTCTTCGCGGGGGTGTCGCTGGTGACCGCGGCGGGTGAGGGGATGCTGCGGTTGCTGGCGGTGGTGATGATCGTTCTCTCGCCGGTGGCGGTGTTGACGTTGGCGGGGCTGCTGGTCGGCAACGGTGTGCAGATGGTGGCCCGTGAGGGGGTGCGCATTCCGAATGTGCTGTCGCTCGGTGCGGGGCTCGTACTCTTGGTTCCCTATGTTCTCCTCGTGACAGCCGTTGTCGCCGAGAGTATTTGGATCGCGGTCGGCGCGGCGTCGGTCACCCTGGCGATCGGCTATTTCGGCCTGTCGCTGATCGCCTTCCTGGTCTACGCCTTCCTCTACGGACGGCTCGGCTACCAGCCGGGTATGGACGCCATCGTCGTGCACGGCGCGGGTCTGGACGGCGGACGGGTGCCGCCGTTGCTCGCGTCGCGTCTGGATCGCGCGCTCGCCGTCTTCCGCGCCGAATTCGATTCGGGCAGAAGCCCCGTGGTGGTGACCAGCGGTGGGAAGGGGCCGGACGAGGAGGTTTCCGAAGCGCTCGCCATGTCGACATACCTGGTCGACAACGGTCTGCCTCCGGAGGCGGTCGTGCACGAGGATCGGTCGACCAATACCAACGAGAACCTGCTGTTCACCAAGGAGTTGCTGAACGATCGAGGTGGGAGCACGCGAATGGTGCTGGTCACCAGCAATTTCCATATCCTGCGCACCGCGATCCTGGCCCGCAGACTCGAACTGGACGCGGAGGTCGTCGGCGCGCGCACCGCGTACTACTACCTGCCCAGCGCCGTCCTGCGTGAATTCGTCGGGCTGATCGTCGAATACAAGTGGATCAATACGACCGCGTGCCTGGCCCTGCTGGCGCTACCGCCCCTCGTGGTCCTGACGGTCGGAGTTCCCTGGGTGTCGGCTCACTGACTCTTGTGCGGCACGCCGACGGTGAGACCACCGTCGATGACGAATTCCGAACCCGTCGAATACGAGGATTCGTCCGATGCCAGGAAGGTGACCAGGGCCGACACCTCGGACGGATCGGCCGCCCGGGCCAACGGGATCTGGAGGAAGTCCGGCGGAATCCCCTCGGTCATGGGGGTGCTGATGAATCCGGGATGCACCGAGTTGACGCGAATCCCGTACTGGGCCAATTCGAGTGCCGCGGATTTCGTGAGTCCGCGCACCGCGAATTTGGTAGCCGTGTAGCCGTGCAGGCCGGGACTGCCGCGCATCCCTTCGATCGAGGAGATATTGACGATCGATCCGCCGCGTGCCTCGATCATGCCCGATGCCACCGCTTGCATACCGAGAAAGGTGCCGGTCAGGTTGATATCGAGGATGCGCTGCCATTCGGAGAGTTCGAAATCGACCAGCAGGTTCCCGTTGACGATGCCGGCATTGTTCACCAGCACATTCGGCGCGCCGAAACGACGGGTGGTTTCGGCGACGGCATCGAGCCACTGCTGTTTGTCGCGCACATCGAGGTGGACGTAGGCGGCGTTGTCGCCGAGTTTCTCGGCCAACGCGGCGCCCTCGTCGTCGAGGATATCGCCCAGCACCACGCGGGCGTCGTGACCGATCATCGCCTCGGCGTGCGCCGCGCCCATACCGCGGGCCGCACCGCTGATCAATGCCACCTTGCCGGTCAATCGCCCCATCGCGAACCTCCGTCGGTCTGTCTCGAACGTACTTCTGTAACACGTTACAGATATGCCGCGTGCGGAGGGGGCATCCGTGCCGTTCGCCGGGCGACGTTGCCCGGGTGTCCGACGGCGGTGGCGGACAAGTCGGCGCGCGCCTACGACGATTCGGCTGCCGCGACGAGCAATTCGTCGATCACGTCGGGTACCGCGTCGGCGAGCGCGCCGATATCGGGAACCAGTTCCCGGCATCCGATGAAACCGAAATCGAGATTCCCGTTGTTGGACAGCACGGTGACGGTGAGCCCCGCGCCGTGGAAGACCGGTCCGAACGGATACATGCCCTCCACCTTCAGTCCGAGGAAGTACAGGGGCATCGGCGGTCCCGGCACATTCGAGACGACCAGGTTGTGCACGACCGGGTGGAATTCGGCCAGTCGCAGCGCGGAATACATCCGCGCCGCCAGTTGGAACGTGTTCGGCGGCGCGTATTCCGACCAGTCCTGGAGGAAATCCGCGCCGATCATCTCGTGTTCGCTCTTGGCGTGCCGATTCGCCGCCGATACCGCGCGCAACCGTTCGGCGTGATCGTCGATTTCGGTGCCGAGTTCGGCGAACAGCGAGGACACCTTGTTGATGCCCTCGGAATGCCGGGACTTGTCGTGGACCGACACCGGGACCGAGGCGATGAGCGAGCGATCGGGCAACTCGTCGTGTTTATCCAGGTAGGTGCGCAGGATGCCGCCGATCACCGTCATCACGACATCGTTGACCGTCACCCCGAACGCCTTCTTGATCCTTTTGACGGAATCGAGATCCGATTCGACGAACGCGACGGCGCGGTCCGGGCCGATGGCCTTGTTGAAGGGGGCGCGGGGCGCGGTCAGCGGCAGGGCCATGCCCTGCTCGTTGTTGCGCCGCCGCCGCGCGAAACCGGCGAGCATGCCGAGGGTTTTCGGCACCATGCCGACGACTCCCGCCCGTCCGGGAAAGCGAACGACGGCGTCGGCCAGCAGTTTCCACGTCGCGGGCTGCGGTTCGGCCTCCCATTTCTCGGTCGGCACGGCCCGGTCGGCGTCGGGTTCGGTATCGCACAGCTGCATCAGCATGTCGGCGCCGGTGATGCCGTCGACGGTGGCGTGGTGATATTTGCAGAGCACCGCGATCCTGCCGTGCTCCAACCCTTCGATGACGTGCATCTCCCACAGCGGACGTTCGCGATCCAGCGGCGTGCTCGCGATCTCGCCGACCGTGTCGGCCAATTCGTCCTTGCCGCCGGGAGCCGCGATCTGCCAGCGGTGGAGGTGATCGCCCAGATCGAATTCGGGGTCTTCCACCCACACCGGATGGTCCAGGTTGAGCGGGACCTCACGCATGCGGCGGCGCATCTGCGGGATCAGGGGAAGCCTTCGGTCGAGGTGTTCGCGGAATGCGTCGAAGGAGTACGCGGTGCCGTCCGTGGCCGGATCGAGTAGCAGCAGTGCGCAGATGTGCAGGTGCTGGGTTTCGGTCTCGAGGTAGAGGAAGCTGGCATCCAATCCGGTTAATCGTTCCATAGCGAAATCCTACTAGAACGTGTTCTAGTTTTGGGTCGAACGGGTGGGTGATCGATCACAGTGAGCGGGCTCGATTTCTCACTATGTGATTACCCTCTCGCAACGGCTCCAATCCGTATGAGTTGCGATATCGAGTCGCGACGATATGTGTGTTACTTGCAGTTCTATATATGCGTATGATCGTTGATACAGTCACGCGGCGAGACGCAGTGTCGCGATCGTGACCGCCGGTGCGGTCGCCGCGTGGATGGGTGAGATCGAGGAGTACCGATGAAGCTACTTCGCTGGGGTGAGCAGCGGCCGGAGACCGATCCCGGTGAGGTCGCCCTGCACGCGCGCAACGTCCGGTTCGACTGGTCGGATACCCCGCTGCACTGGATGCCGTCCGAACCGATCGCGTCGCACCTGATCAACGCGCTGAACCTGCTGCTGCCCGAGGGCGAGCGCATGTTCTGCGCCGCCTATTCCGAGGCGCTGCCGTACGTGAAGGACGACAAACTCCGCGAAGCGATGCTCGGCTTCATCGGCCAGGAATCCATGCACGCCGAAACGCACGACAGGGTGCTGCGCGAGGTGTTCGCCGCCAACGGCATCGATCCACTGCCGTATGTGCGCCAAGCCGAATACCTCTTCCGCAAGACCTTGGGTTCGAGTGACGTCGACGGTGCGGTGGGGGACCAGCAACTCGTGGAGCGGCTCGCGATCATCGCCTGCCTCGAGCATTTCTTCGCCTACCTCGGCGACTGGATACTCAATGCCGACCTGGAGAAATTCGACGCCGACCCGCGGGTGGCCGATCTGTTCCGCTGGCACGGCGCGGAAGAAGTCGAACATCGCCACGTCGCGCACGACGTCGCGGTGTATTTCGGCGCGGGCTACCTGCGGCGCGCGGCGGTCATGAGCCTGGTCTTCCCCGTTTTCCTGACCCTGGTCGTGCGCGGCACCAAATTCATGGTCCATCAGGATCCGGCGCTGCCCGACCTCGGCTACCCGCGCCTGCTCACCCGCGTCTTCGGCGCCATGTGGCGGGGCGCGCTGCCCGGCATGCCCTCACTGCTGCGCAGCGCGCTGTCGACCTTCGAACCCGGCTACAACCCGGAATCGGTGGGTTCGACCGCCCAGGCCGTCGCCTATCTCGCGGCATCACCCGCGGCCCGGGCATCGTGAGCACGCGGCCCGTCCCCGAACAGCTGCCGACCGATCTGTTCGGCAGACGCGAGCGTGACCGAGCGGTGCGCGTGCTCGACGCCGTCGCGACGGCGCGGCTGAAATGGACGACGATCGTCAACCGCCGTGAGGTCGGAACGCCCGAACGCGACCGCAGGCAGGCCCTCGTGGTGACCGACCGCAGGATCGAGGCCCGCGACCAGGACGTCGTCAGCCTGCGCCTGGAATCCCCCGATCGCGGGGAACTGCCGCGCTGGCGACCCGGCGCGCACCTCGATCTGGAACTGCCCTCGGGGCGGCTCCGCCAGTACTCCCTGTGCGGTGACCCGGCCGACCGGCACGGCTACCGGATCGCCGTGCGCCGCATCCCCGAGGGCGGCGGCGGGTCGGTCGAAGTCCACGACCACGTGACGCCCGGCACACCCCTCGTCGTGCGCGGACCGCGCAACGCCTTCCCGTTCGCGGTCCCCGGATACGGATCACCATCCACCAGAGTGCATTTCGTCGCCGGTGGCATCGGCATCACCCCGATCCTGCCGATGGCACGCCTGGCTCGACGGCTCGGCCTCGACTGGTCCATGGTGTACACCGGCCGCAGTCGCGACACCATTCCGTTCCTGGACGAGATCGCCGGATTCGGCACCGGGGTGACGATCAGGACCGACGACGAGCACGGACTACCCGACGCGGCGGCACTGCTCCCCGGCGTCGACGCCACGACCGCCGTCTACTGCTGCGGGCCGACCCCGATGACCACGGCCGTCGCCGCCGCGCTCCGCGACCGGCGTGTCGAACTGCATTCCGAGCGGTTCTCGCCGCCGCCGATCGTCGACGGGCACCCCTTCGAGATCGAAATCGCCTCCACCGGTGAGGTATTCGACGTCGCCGCGGACCGCTCCGCGCTCGACGCGATCCTGGAGCGTCGCCCGGATCGGCCGTACTCGTGCCGTCAGGGCTTCTGCCGCACCTGCAAGGTGCGCATACTGGCGGGTGAACCGGAACACCGCGAATCCGTACTCACCGCGGCCGAGCACGCCGCGGGTGAAATGCTCGTCTGCGTGTCGCGCGCCGAGGGTGGGCGTTTGGTGCTCGACCTGTGACGACATCGGCGCACACCACGGGAATCAGGAGATAACCGCAATGACGACAACCGATATCGACGGGGCGGTCACCGAACGGGTCGTGCGCAACGACGGATTCGAGATCGCCGCCTACGAGTACGGTGACCCGGCCGCGGAAACCGTGGTCTTGGTGCACGGATGGCCCGATACCCACCACCTCTGGGACGCGGTGGTGCCGCTGCTGGCCGAGCGCTTCCACGTCGTCACCTACGACACCAGGGGACACGGGCGATCCACCCGCACCGACCGCGCCGCCGACTACCGTCTCGAGGCGCTCGCCTCCGATTTCTTCGCCGTCGCCGACGCGGTCAGCCCGGACCGTCCGGTTCACGTCCTCGCCCACGACTGGGGCTCGATCCAGGTGTGGGAAGCCGTCTGCGAACCCGGCGCCGACGCGCGGGTCGCCTCGTTCACCTCGGTATCGGGTCCGAACCTCGATCATCTCGGAAAGTGGGTGCGCGCCAAGCTCTCTCGGCCGACCCCGCGCAACCTGTGGCAGCCGTTCACCCAACTGCTGTCCTCGGGCTACACCGTCTTCTCCATGACACCGGGACTCGATCGGATCTTCCGCGTGGTCGCGCAGGAGAATCGCTGGCAGCGGATCGTCTCGATCATGAACGACACCCCGGCCGCGAACATCTCCCTCGGCCCGACCTTCCGGCGCGACGCGATCGAGGGCCTGCTCATCTATCGGGCCAACATCCTGCCGCGCATGCTCGCCCCGCGTGAGCGTAGGACCGAGGTGCCGGTGCAGTTGATCGTCGCCGGTCGTGACGTCGCGATCCGGCCCGCGGGCTACGACGACGCGCACAAGTGGGTGTCACGGCTGTGGCGTCGCGACGTGCCCGCCGGACACTGGATGCCGTTCTCCCATCCGGAACTGCTCGCGACCGCGACGACCGAACTGATCGACGCCATCCGCGACGGCGTCACGCCAAGGGGCCTTCGCCGCGCCGAAACCGACGGCGACAAAAAACGTTTCGAAGACCAACTGGTCGTCATCACCGGAGCGGGCAGCGGAATCGGTCGCGAGACCGCGCGAGCCTTCGCCCGCCGCGGCGCCGAGATCGTGCTCTCCGATATCAACCTCGACGCCGCGAAGGAAACCGCGGAACTGATCGTCGCCGAGGGCGGGACGGCGCACGCCTACCAGCTCGATGTCGCCGACGAGGAGCAGGTGCGTGCACACGCGAGCGAGGTCGGCACGGTGCACGGCGTGCCCGACATCCTGATCAACAACGCGGGCATCGGCCAGGCCGGCGGATTCTTCGACACACCGTCCGCCGAATTCGACCGGGTCATGCGGATCAACCTCGGCGGCGTGGTGAACGGCTGCCGGGCTTTCGGCGCCGCGATGTCGGCCAGGGGACTCGGCGGACATATCGTCAACGTGTCGAGCATGGCCGCCTACAGCCCGCAACAGGGCTTCAGCGCGTACTCGACCAGCAAGTCGGCGGTATTCATGTTCTCGGACTGCCTGCGCACGGAACTGGCCGGGCGCGGGATATCGGTGCACACCGTCTGCCCCGGAGTCGTACATACCAATATCGTCTCGACCACCACGTTCTCCGGCGTCAGCGCCGAGGAGGAGAAGCGCAGACAGGCCCGCTACGACGATCTGTACCGCAGACGGCGCTACACACCGGACAAGGTCGCCGAACAGATCGTGCGCGCCGTCGAACGCGACCGCAGCATCGTCCCGATCACCCCCGAGGCCCGGCTGCAACTCCAGATCAGCCGCTTCGCGCCCGCCGCGTTCCGGTTCGTCGCCGCGCGGGTGAAACTCACCTAGTCGACGGCGGACGAGCGCCCGAGTTCCGCCTCGATCGCGGCCACCCGTCGCGCGTCGACTCCCCACGGGTGATCGACGCCGACCCGGCGGTCCAGATCCCACAGCACACAGTCCTCGCCCGGTTTCGCCACCAGCGACCAGGCCACCACCGTGCGGCCGAGTTGTTCGGTCATCGAGCCGTTGGACCCGCCCGAGGGCGCGCCGGAGACGACGAAATCGTCGCCGTCGGGGAAATGGTGCAGGAAACGCCCGTAGGCGGCCGTGCAGAAGGCCCCGTACCGCTGCGTGCACAGGATCAGCCCGTGCCACGCCTCGTCCACCGCGTGCGACGGCATGCCGACCACCTGGCCGTCGCGCATCGCCGCGCCGCAGCAGCGCAGCCATTGACGCAATCCGGTCTCGACCAGCTCCCGAGGCTGCCACGGGCAGGTCTTGAAGACCGCTTCGGGGAGTTCGAGTGCCGCCACAGCCCGATCGACCTCGCCCAGATCGATCCGGCGCCGCTCTCTGGTTCGAAAAAGCACCACGACTCACTGTACGGCGGCGCGGGCGCGCCGCAGCGGGATCGGCCACACGGGACGTCGAGAGCGAACGCGGTTACCATTCCGGCATGGTGCTGGTTCTCGTCATCTTGGTGATCGCGCTGCTGCTGGTCGGCGGCATCATCGCCTTCGTCGTCTACATGATCAACCATGCGACCGGGCAGTTCCGCGACGGCGCGGCACGCTTCGGAGCCGGGCACGGTCCCTGGTCGGCGAGCGGTTCGGGTGTCGAATTCGACTCCGGCTCCGGCACATTCTGGGGCGGCTCGGGTGACAACTGGACCGGTGGGCATCACGGCGGACACCACGACGGACACCACCACGGGTGCGGCGGCGGCGGCAGCTCGAGCAGTTGCGGCGGGGGGAGCGGCAGTAGCTGTAGCGGCGGTAGCAGCAGCTCGTGCGGTGGCGGCGGCAGTAGCAGCTGTGGTGGCGGCAGCAGCAGTAGTTGCGGTGGCGGATCCTGATCCGACCGCACGTTTCGCGCCGAGCGAAATCCGCCCGTAGCGTTTGACCTCGAGTCCGCTTCAGGTTCCATGCTGGTCGTTGTCAGCGACAAGGAATCGTAGGAGGCAGACCATGCGGGCAGTCCACGTGACGCAATTCGGCGGACCGGAAGTACTCGAGGTACGCGAGGTGCCGGAACCGGTCGCCGCGGCCGGAGAGGTGATCGTCGCCGTCGTCGCGGCCGACGTGATGTTCCTCGACGCCCGACTGCGAAGTGGTTGGGGCACCGAATATTTCGCGGTCGAACCACCGTACGTCCCCGGCGGAGCGATAGCCGGTGTCGTCACCGAGGTCGGCCCCGACGTCGACCCGTCGTGGATCGGCAAACGCGTCGCCACCGCGACGGCCGCCAGCGGAATCGGCGGCGGACTTCCGATCGGCGGCTACGCCGAACGCGCGGCGGCCAAGGCGCGCACCCTGATCGAAATCCCCGAACCACTCACCTTCGCCCAAGCCGTCGCGTTGACCCACGACGGCAAGACCGCTCTGGCGATATTCGACCGGGCGGCACCGCGACCGGGCGAATGGGTACTGATCACCGCGGCAGGCGGCGGCCTCGGCACCCTGCTCATCCAATTCGTCCGCGTCGCGGGCGCCCACGTCATCGCCGCCGCCCGAGGTTCGGCCAAACTGCAACTCGCCGAACGCCTCGGCGCCGACGTCGTCGTCGACTACTCCGAGCCCGACTGGATCGACAAGACCCGCGCCGCCACCGGCGGTTCCGAGGTGAACATCGTGCTCGACGGCGCGGGCGGCGCACTCGGCGCGAAAGCCACCGACGTGCTCGCCGACGGCGGCCGGTTCATCGGATACGGTTCCGCCGCAGGAAATTTCGCCGACCTGGATCGAGACGCCCTGGCCGCCCGCCGAATCGTCGCACTCGGCCTGTTCGACATCACCGGCGACGACACCGACTGGCACGCGCTCGCCGAACGCGCACAGTCCGCCGTCGCCGCGGGGGAGGTCGAAGTGGTCATCGGCCAGACCTACCCCCTCGACCGCGCGACCGACGCGCACACCGCCATCGACGATCGAACCGCGTTGGGACGCACCCTGTTGACAAACTGAGCACCCCCGATTTTGTGACCTGTCATCGAGATTCCCTGCGGCAGTTCGGCGACCGTTAATGTGCGTCGGTGCACACACTGATCGTATTCGCCGTGATCATCGCCGTACTCATCCTGGTCTTCGCCGTCGTCCGCTACGCGAGCAAACCCCCGAGCGACGTAAACCATTGGGAACGAACAAATCCCGCCGACCGTGCCGACTACGGCTACGACCACCCCCGCGGCGTCGGCCGCTGAAATCGCTCAGCGCGCCGGCGTCAGCACCACCACCGCGATCGGTCGTTTCGTCCGCTTCTGATACTCCGTGTACCGCCCCTGATTGACCTCGTCCACGATCCGCCACCGTCGCTCGTAATCCGGATCATCGGGATACGTCGCCCGCGCCGTCACCGTGATCCTGCTCGTCCCGACCTGAATCTCGCACAGCGGCTCGGCCTTCACGTTCGCCAACCACCCCGGCGGCCGCGGCGACCCACCATTCGACGCCGTCACCAGATAATCGTCCCCGTCCCGCCCGTACGTCAGCGCCGACGTACGGTCGACCCCCGTCTTCCGCCCCACCGTCCGCAACAACAACGTCGGATTACCGAACAGCACCCGATGCCCCACCACCCCCCGGCTGTGCTCGTACACCCACTGATGCGCCTTCAACACATTCACGAACACGCCACCCATGACCCCGGCCCTCCAGATTCGTCGAGGATACCGCGCCACCCTATCCACTCCCCGGTATCCGAGTGGTGCACGCCCCGCCGGAGCCGGTAGCATCCCCACCGCCGCGATAGCATCGCGGAAGAGGGGCGGTAGCTCAGTCGGTTAGAGCCGTGGACTCATAATCCATTGGTCGCGGGTTCGAGCCCCGCCCGCCCCACAAACAGCCTGGTCACAGGCTTGTAGCCTGCCTGTGTATCGGGTGAAAACCGCCCAGGTCGTCATTTACTCGTCATTTTCAACTGGAATCTTCTTGTTGGTCGTGGCGCAGCTTCCGCTGGTCAGGGGGCGAATCAGCGGAAGCCGACGGTTTGCCACGTGGTTGTTCTTCGGCGGTGTTCGGATGTGTTCAGTCGGTCTGCGCGGTGGGGTTGCGTTCCTCGGGTAGGGCGAAGGCGTCGAACCGGTTCCGTGCGTCCGGGCCGCGGTGAGTGCGTTGGACGTAGTGGCGGCGGGTGACCTCTTCGGTGTTGCCCAGTTGTGCGGCGGCTACGCCGATGTCGGATTGTCCGCCGTCGGCGTCCTCGGACAGTGTCGTGCCGACGGTCTTGCGTGCGGTGTGGGGGTTCTGCGGGACGTCGGTGACTCCGATGCGGTCGAGTGCTCGTTTCATCTGTTTGCGGGCGTTGCGTGGGTCGCGCAGGGTACCCAGGGCCGACGGGAACACCAGATCCTCGGGTTGGTGGGGGAGGAGGTCACGGCGGGCGATCAATCGCGCGACAGCCCAGTCCGGTAGCAGGAGGCGGCGTTTACCGTTCGGGCCGCCCTTGGGGTGTGGCTGGACGATCAGGCCGCCGTCCTTGACGCGGATGACCGTTCCTTCGGCGAGCACGGTGGGTTTGGGGGAGTCTAGATCGAAGTGCTTCCACCGCAACGCCATCGCCTCGCCGATGCGGCATCCGGTGGCCAGCAGGAAGTCCACCAGGTCGGCGATACCGTTGGCGAGGGCACGCTTGTCGGTGTGGAGGCCCGCGCGGATGCTGTGGACCTCGTCGAGTGACCAGGCGACTACCGGTTTGTCCTCGACCTTGATCGCCGCGAGAAGTTTGACGATATTGCCCGCGCTGGCACCGTATCGGCTTGCCAGCGTCCACATCCCGGACAGGCAGGTCTTGGCGAGTTTGGCTGTCGGCTTCCCGACCTCGTCGGAGATGTCTTCGAGTGTCGCCTCCAGCGTTTGGGTGGTGCACTCACCGATGGTCAGTTTGCCGATCCGTGGAGCGAGGTGCAGTTCCAGGATCTCGGTGTACCGACGTTTGGTGTTCGCGGCCAGTTTGGACTTCTCGACCTTCGCTTTCCATTGCTCGATGAGTCGGTCGACGAGCGTGTCCGCGGTGATCTCGGACTTCGACGGCGTCACCCGCCTGTTCAATTTCTCCTGGAGTGCTGCGATCGCTCGGGGGCGGGATCTTCCTGTGGCGGTCACACGGCGGAGCGCGCCGTCCAGGTCCCGGAACCTCGTGATCGCCTCGTAGGCAACCGGTTTACCGGCCGAGTAGCGGGTGATCGTGACGGTTATTTTTCCGTGCGTTCCCGGTTTGACTCTTTCGCGGGGCATCAGGCGCGCCCGCCATCCGGGCGCGCGTCGACGCTGTTGTTCATTTGTACTCCCGTAGATATCCAATTCCGGGGGCTAGCCGGAGTCTTCATGCTCAATTCTACGGGGCACCAACGAGACTCGGATTTCTGGTAGCGTCCGATGTGTGGGTTCACGAGTCGGTTCGAAGCGGTAAGACGTGGATTTACTGCCGCAGTTGTAGTGTTGAGATTCGTCAGGTGGCGTCGGCGTGACGCCCTGGCTGAAGGTCCATGCAGGCAAGGGGTTTCAGATGTACGGCGTGCTGATCATTGCGCAGTCCGCAGGAAGCATGAATCCGCAATGGTGGGCTCAACCCGTCGCGACAGTCGCTGCGGCCATTATTGCTCTGTTGGCGGCGTGGATCGCCTGGCGAAACGTGACTCGGCAGTTGGGCAACGAACGACAGAAGGAGCGTCGGGCGGAACGGTTGGCGGCGGCCGTCGAAGCCGTCGAAGCTATACGCGAAGGTCTGTTCAATGTGCGGCAGCGAAAGGCTGCTGGGCAGCGGGATCGGAAGCTTCGAACCGACGCAACCCAAGAGGCGAGGAGCGACTGGCATAAGCAAGCCGCGTCTCGGCATGCTCGAATCGAAATTGCCAGAGCTCGACTTCAGCTCCTCGGCATGAGCGGTACGCAGTCCGCTTTTGAAAAGGCGCGTCTCGCATTGAATAGCTATTCGCAGCAAGGTGGCCACGATTCGGACCTATTCGATGCAGCCGAGGTGGCCATCCGTGGCTTAACCGATGTGCTGGCATCGGAATTCAGAAGTCTGCCGGAAGCGGGATCATCTCAGAATTCGTAGTGTTAGATGTGGCCCATACTTCTGATCGGACAGGTGCCGGTGATCGGTACCCGGTTGCGGCGACAGCTACGACATAAATATCCTGCGGTGCTGTGCGGCTACCAGGTGAGGACGGCGCTGGAGATCGCACGTTATCGCGGCGCACCATAGAATGGTATTCCCGCAGCGGCTGTGCCGCACTGCGTCGCTGGTCGGTGCGAGTTCGTCGCCGTTGAGTTTCATGCGTTCAGCCCTAGAATGTGCATCGTCGTGCTATTCGATGCTTTTGACGTTCGAGTGTGGCCGTGGCGACGAATTTCGCTGTCGCCACGCTCGGGGCCGCCGGATATCGCCCGTCATTTCAGTTCGGATCCGGGAATGCGTGGAACTGTGGGTGAGCGCGTTGCCGGAACGGCGAGACCGGTGGGTGTCAGCGCTCGGAGTGTTCGCGGAGGCTGATCCAGCTGGTACCCAGCTGCTCCCAGATTCGCTGGTACTCGTCGAAGGTTTCGCGGACTCGTTGGGGGTCGAGTTGGTCGGAGGCGGTTGTGGCGACGTAGAACGCCAACTCATCCCTGAGACGATTGAATCGATACGAAGCCTTCTCCATGGCAACCCACAGGGGACGCCATGCGAAGAATGGCTCGAGTGCGCTGAACGCCGTAACAACGGCCACCAACGCGAAGGCGGTGCCGGTCCATGGATCGAGGTTTTGCAGGCCGAGGATGATCGTCGACGCGGCAGAGAAGGCGACCAGTGATACGCGCAGGACCACGGCTCGCCACCGGAATCCGTGCTTGCGGCGTCGAGTGTAGGCGTGACCAGCGTCGATCTGAGCGCGGACATAGGCCGCGAGTTCCAAAGGTGTTAAGCCAGAAGGTAAGTCGCTCACCGGATGACAATAGCGGGTAGTGACTGGTCACGCTTGCCGCATTTCTCGGTGCCCGGTCGGCGGGATTGCGGGGCCGATGCGGTGGGCGGCATCCGCAACGCTCCGCGCCGCGGCGGCCATCTCACATTCGACGGCAGGCGTCCTGAGCGCCGCGCGTGGGTAGCAACAAGGGGGTGATGGACCGACTTCTCGCCCCGCTGGTTGCCCTATGTGATCAACTTCCTGTGACGCTGGATTCCAAGTATTTTCTGGCTATTGTTCTCAGCTCTTCGAATTCGGACATTCGAGAATTTAGCTCAGCCTCGTTTCTCGAGTAACGAGTCGCTATTATTCCGCCAGCGGGACTGCTTTCGATTCTGCCGTAGAATAAGTTATCTACAATCGCGCAGTCGACACGCAGGACAGGAGGGACCAGGTCCGCCTCGACCTCGTACACGCGTACGCCCATGCGAACTTGTTCGTCCATAGTCTCGATCAGATTGTCGTTCCGTTGAGAGTGGATGAATATTCTTTCGATGGTGACGCCGCGGGCGAGGGCCTCTTTTTGGGCATTGAGGTATTGTTCGTAACCGCCCAGCTCGCGAAATGTAACTCTGTCGACTCCTTGTAGCGCCACTCCGTGTAGGCTGCGCTTTGCCCGGCTGATCGCGTCGTCCAGCGATCCAAAGTCGTACTGCGCGGACGTGAAGGTGCCACCCGCCAATACCGACAGATCGTTCTGACATTGGGTGACTATCCTGCTGGCGCGGGCCAGGAAAATTGGATTCGCAATCGTGTTTGTTGCGCCGGATTCGCTGGTCACTGCTTCGATTGAACGCAATATGTCCAGTACTCGTCTGCTGTAATCCGGGCGATTCATGGCCACGGAAGAAATCTCGCCCATCTCGGCGAGGGCATGGCGAAGTCGAGTGTTACGCACTAGCACTTCTGCTTGCAACGACAGAACAGCCCCGATCAGGCCTACTACAAAGCTTATTTCTCCTGAAATGCCGAGCAAGTGGCTGGCGATTGCCGCTGCGAGGGATAACGCCAATCCGATAGCTGTCGCAGTATACTCTGGCGGCACCGTCGGTCGACTATTTTCCGGTGACATGCATCCCCCTGAACTCGGCCAATAGTTCGCTAGGCAATCAGAAATCGGTCACCGTGCCGATGGTCGGGGCGATCCGCCTCCTGTTGTCTCGATCGAATTATGGCACATCAGGGGCTGTCGTAAGGTGCGTCCGATGGCGCGATTCAAGTCGCTCAGTCGTCGGAGATGACCATGATTCCGGTGGTCTGAATCCTGAGCGGGGGGCGGGGATGACGGTTGGTCACGGCCAGGGCGCGGATGAGTTCGTTGACGAGTCGGCGTTGTTCGCGGCCGAGGATCCCGGATTCCGGTGCGGGGACGAATGGTTCGACCATCTCGAGGTAGAGACCTGCCCAGTGGGCGACGTCGCGGACGTCGAGGCGGAGCGCGTCGGCGACGGCGCGGATGGTCTCGAGTGAGGTCTGGTGTTCGGGGTCGTCGATGAGTCGGGCGACGGTGGTGGCGTGGATTCCGGCGGCGTCGGCGAGTTCGTTGCGGCTGGTGAGGCCGACTGCGGCCATCGCCGAGGCCCAGGGTTCGGGGACAGCGCGCTTGCGTGGCATGTCCACACTGTAGGGCATCTGTGGACACTCATATAAGCCATGATGCGGAAGTATCCGACCAGCGTGCGGAATAGAACATCCGAATCACTTGTCGCACAAACAAAGACCAGTTGCACAATCTACCGACTAAATAGACACATTGCTGCACTGCTGGTAGGTTCCTGGAAGAGGGAGACCTCAGGAGGGAGGGCGAAGGTAATGGTCTATCGGGCCAGGTTGAGATCACGGACCGCGCTGCGAGAAGCGATGTCGGCCAAGCAGATTCCGGTTCGGGTGCTGGCTCGGCGCGCGGGATGCGGAAAGTCCATCGTCGGCCTGCTGCGCTCGGGTGCCCGGACTACCTGCACTCCCGCGACCGCCGCGAAACTTGCTGCGGGCCTGGACATCCCGGCAGAGACCTTGTTCAGGATCGAAGAGTGAGGAGCAGCGCCGGACACGCCAGAGATTTGTCTATGGGAGAAATTAGTTGACCCGGCGGGCTTAGCCCCCCGCCGGGTCGGCGCACATCTACGGGAGTAGTCATGCAATCCAAGTCTAACCCGGCTGCGGTCACATATGCAGCCGGGTTCACCGACCATCACCCTCCACGGTGGTGGTGGTGATGGCGATCGAGTTCAAGCCCGCGGTCCGTCGTAAGAGCCCCGCCCGCCTCGCCCTGGCCGGTCCGTCCGGGTCGGGCAAGACCTACACCGCGCTGAGCCTGGCGTGGGAATGGGCGCGGCGCGAGGGCGGCGGGATCGGGATGGTCGACACCGAACGCGGGAGCGCCAGCAAGTACCAGGGCACCAACGGCTGGCAGTGGCGCACCCTGGACCCCGACCGATTCTCACCGACCAGCCTGGTCGAGATCCTGGGAGCGGCTGCCGGAGAGGGCTTCTCGGTATTCATTATCGACACCTGGAGCCACTACTGGATGGGCCAGGACGGCATGCTCGAACAGGTCGACCGCCGCAAAGCCGCGAACAACTCGTTCTCGGGCTGGAAGGAAGTCAATCCTGACGAACGGCGCATGATCGACGCGATGCTCACCTTCCCCGGGCATCTGATCGTCACCCTGCGCACCAAGACCGAATACCTCGTCATCGATGACGACAAAGGCCGACCGGTCCCGCGCAAGGTCGGCACCAAACCGGTGCAGCGCGACGGCTTGGAATACGAGTTCGACATCGTCGCCGACCTCGACCTGTCCAACAACCTGCACATCTCCAAGACCCGGTTGCCGTTCCTAAACGGCCAGGTCATCGCTCAACCGGGTGCGGAGTTGGCGACCCAGATCGCGGATTGGCTCGACGGCGGCGCGGAGGTGCCAACCGTCGCGGAGTTCCGTGAACGCATCCTCGATGTGGTATCGACCGCCCAGCTGCGCGATATCTACCTTGAGATCACCTCCTACCGGCTGCTGGGCGCACCGACCGTCGACCACGAGGGCACACCGACCACGCTGCGTGAGCTGGTGGTGGCGATCAAGGAAGCCCTGGAAGCCGTGGACGCCAAGCTCGCCGCCCAGCGCGGCGAGCAGGATCACGACGCGGAGAGGGGGTGAAACAGAATGGCGAGACGATGTGACGTTGCGGGCTGTGGGCACGGGTTGCTCACCACCGACGAGATCGCGGATCGGCTGCGGGTGAGTCGGCAGTTGTTGTTGCAGTGGCGATCCCAGCCCAAACCCCACCGGCTGGCGGACAAGGGATTTCCGCTCAACGGTGAATCGGGACCGCTGCGGTGGCTCGAATGCGACTGGCACGCCTACCTCGAGGCAATCGACCACCAGAGGACCGCGTGAGCACGGTGCGCGGGCGTTCTGGGCCTCATGCCATGAGCATCGAGGCCGAGGACGCCCGCCGCATCTTCATCGAGGAATACCGTTTCCTGCGCGAAGGCTGGATGTCGCACGAGTCGATCGCGCGTAAGTTCGGCATCAGCGTCGCGACGTTGCAGACCCGCGTGATGCGCTACGGCTGCATGGTCTTGACCGCGGCCGAGCAACGCGCCTCCGACCACCTCGACCGGCTCATCGAACGTGGTGACCCATTCACCGCCGACGAACTGTCCGGTGTCGAGGACACAGTGGTGTTCTGGCTGATCGGCACCGCACTCAAACGCGGCCGTATCCGTTCCTCGCAGGCCGAGACCGGACGCAAGCACCGGGCCTCAATCTACACACCGGTCGAAGGGGGTCGCGCCTCATGACCGCACCGGAGACCGCCAGTGCGCACCCTGCGGCCCCGGTGCCGCTCTTGCGCGCCGGTGACCCGTTCGGTGACGGCCAGCCCTGGCGGATGGTCGACCAGGTGCGCGACGGGGCCGGGCGGGTGACGCGCGTGCTCTACGAGTGCCGCTACCCGGTAGAGAGCGGCGAGTCGGCGGCGTGGGTGACCGAGCGGCGTTGGCACGACGGCGAACCGGAATCGCGTGATGTCGAGCCGGTCACCTGAGCGCGATCTCAGCGATGCACGTGGCAGGCCGGACACCGAGACGGTGTCCGGCCCGCTGCTGCCCGCTGAAGGTCGAAAGGATCAGCGCGGCTACATCAAGCTGAGCCTGGACTTCCTGGAGAACCACCGCACCGGCCCGCTCTCGCCGGTGACCAAGCTCGCGCTGATCGAGATGTGGATCTACTGCCACCGCAACCGCACCAACGGCGTCGTCGGGTCCACCCACGCCCGCCGCGCGGTGCCCAAACGCCTGCGCGAAACACTCACCGCCGCAGGGTGCTGGCAGCACCAGGAGTGCAGTGAGAGCGTGCCGTGCCGCCAGGGTGGGTGCACCCAAGCCGCGCCGTGCGGGCAGGAGGTGTACGTGATGCACGACTACGCCCAGCATCAGCCCCTCTATCTCGAGGCCAGCGCCCGCACCGGGGCCGGGACGCGTCGAGACATGCGCCCCTACATCAAGCTCTCGGTCGACTTCCTGGAGAACCGCCGTACCGAGCCGCTGTCGCCGGTGGCGAAGCTGGCGCTGATCGAGATGTGGATGTACTGCCACCGCAACCGCACCAACGGCGTCCTACCCCTGTCGGCGTTCCGCAAGATCGCCAAAACGCGGATTCAGGACGCGCTCATCGCGGCAGGCTCCTGCCGCCTGTATGTCGGCACCACGGCGACACCAGGCCACCACGACGGCGGCACCACAGCACCGCCAACCCGCCACGACACCGGCACGGCGGCGACGCCACGGCGACCAGATGTCGCCGCCACGTCGCCATCACGGCGGCATGACGGCGTCGTCATGCACGACTACGACCGCCACCAAACCCTCTACACCGACCCTGCCCGCCGGACAGAACAGGCCAGGTCAGCAGGCAAATCCGGAGGACTGGCTAAGGCAGCGAAAAACCGCGAACAAGGTGGCGGATCAGCTAGCGAAACCGCAGCGGCTTCCTCGCGTGACGCGCGCGCGTCTCACAAGTCACAAGTCATAAGTACCTCTGGTACTTACGTTGATATCCCTCCTCCAGTAGGTAACGCGCGGGAGGAAATCCACCCAGACCCACCACCACCGCGGCCGTCGCCACCGCCGGCGCCGGTCGCACCGCGGGCTCGCCACGGTGGCGACGACGCGGCCGATCGGCTCAACGCCGCCGCCCCCGAAGTCCCCGCGACCCCGGCAATGCGCCGACGCGTCCTGGCCCGACTGGCGCCCAACGCCGTCGCAGTCCTCGCCGATCCCGACACCGACCCGATCCGCCGCCAGCGGGCGCAAGCCGACCTCGACCGCGCCGAAGCGGTCATCGACGCCAGAGACGAGTACCTGAAAACCGGTGAACTCACCGAAAACTGCGACGCCGACCTGCTTTTCGACCCGTACGGCGACAACGGGGCGATGCGGCGCATGATCGCCGCCCAGCGACCGCTACCCGTCTCGGACCCGATCACGGTCGGTGAGCGGCGCGCGATGGCGTTCCGGCTGGCCCGAGAACACATCGACACTCTCACCGGCTACGGCGCGCACCCTCCCGGTAAGGCCCGTGAGGCGATGCGTGCCGAACTCGAAGCCCTGCTGGAGGCCGGGGTGAGCCAGGACGTGTTGCGCTCGGAGTTGCGCTTGATGCTCGAGGCCGGGTTGTGGGCGGCCTCGAAGTTGCGTGAACGGCTCGCCGAGGCCCGGACATGACCGAAACCGGCGTGGACTGGGACGCCCCCGAGATGTGCGACGTCGAAGCCGAACAGCAGCTCTTGGGCGCGGCGCTCTACGCCGAAGGCAACCTCGCGGTCGCCGAACAGGTCGCGAGTATCGCGAACCAGGCGTTCTATGTTCCCGCTCACCAACTGCTGCACGCCGCGCTCGTGGATGTTCTACGCGAGGACCTGATCCCTGATCCGGTGGTGATCGTCGACCGGGCCGCGCGCCGGGGTGCGCTCGGCGGCAACCCCGACCGGCTGCGACGGGTGAGCCTGGAGCTGCTCGGCAAGGGCATTCCCGCGTCGGTGCCGTACTTCGCCGATCGGATCACGACGCTCTGGCAAGCCCGCACTGCCGTGCTCGAGGCGACGCGGATGATCCAGCAACTCCACGCGTTGCATCGCTCCGGGGATCTCCATTCCACTGGTGGAGTCCTTGCGCGCGCACGCGAGGCCCTGGAACTGGATTTGTCCGACCCCAGTTCTCCGGACGCTTCGGCGCTGCCGCCCTCGGTCGCGGAAATCCTCGCTGGGTCGGATTCCTACGACTGGCTGATCCCGAAACTGTTCGAGTACGGCGACCGCATGATCCTCACCGGCATCGAAGGACTCGGGAAATCCACACTGCTCGCGCAGATCGCGGTCGCGGTCACCGCAGGCCTACACCCGTTCCTCGCTGCCCCGATCATGGGACCGGGCGCGCCGAGGGCGACGTCACATCGGGTGTTGGTGATCGACGCGGAGAACCTGCCGGGGCAGTTGCGTCGCCGCTACGGCGATCTCGTGGGCCGGGTGAATCGGATCTGCGATCAGCAGTCTCACCCGCGGCCGGACTGGGACGACGAACTGCGCATCGAGGCTCGCCCGGACGGCGTCCGATTGGAGGATCCGCGCGAGTTGCGCCGCATCGAGGCCGCTATCGCGGCGCATCAGCCGGTTCTGGTGGTGGCGGGGCCGCTGTACCGGCTGAACGCCTTGGATACCGAGGTGGCCGACGGCGCGCGGGAGTTGGTGCGCATCCTGGATCACCTGCGGGTGAAGTATCGGTTCACGCTCATCCTCGAGGGCCATATCCCGCACGCCGCCGACGGGCGATCCCGGTCGGTGCGCCCGATCGGGTCGTCGCTGTTGCTGCGGTGGCCGGAGTTCGGGTACGGGATCGTCCCGGCGAAGGGGCATGAGGAAGACGAGCATCCCTCGGTGGTCGACCTGCGTCAGTGGCGCTACGCCCGCGACGAGCGGTTGTTCCCGCGCGAGCTGTACCACTCCTCGTCGGGGTTTCCGTGGACACCGGCGGGCGGCTACTTCGCGCTGTGCCGAAGCAAAGGCGTTTATGAGGGTTGAGCCGGATCGAAACCTATTGTGTAGCAACAGAAATGAGGTATTGATGCCGATATTGAACTGAAATATACTGGTGTGTAGGGGATTTCAATGGTGGCTTGCCCCCACCGGGAATCCTCGTCGAATTGAATATCGCTTTCTACGGGAGATGACGAATGAGAATCGTCCTGGAATTGCACTGCCCGGAAGACCATGATCCGATCGCGGTTTCCGGGGAGTTGGACACGTCCCGGCTGGTCACCAGCCTGGTTCGGCCGTTGGCGCAGCGCCGTTGCCCGGCCTGCCCGGCCTCGGCCCTCGAACCCGGTCTGACCGTCATCGATGGACAGAACCGGCGTACCGCCTACTGCCCGTGCTGCCGGGCCACCTGGGTTCCGCAGCGGCCGGTGCGGCTGCTTTCGGCGGGGCGACTGCTCGGTGCTGAGTTGGTGTCGCGGGCGGGGGTGCGGTCATGATCCGCCGCCTGGTCCCCGATACCCGTTTCGCGCTGCGGGTGTTGACCACGATCGCCGACCTGCCCGACCATCCGCGTCATCCGGGCCTGTCGTGGGATCAGACGTTCTACCGCACCGTCGATGTCGAGGAGGTCGTCCACGCGGACAACGGTGCACCGGTCTGCCGTACGGCGTTGTGCTTCGCGGGTTGGGTCGTGCAACTCGACCCGGATGTCGATTGGGCCTACGACACGATGACCTTGCGTACCCGCCACCTGACCGACGACACGGTGAGGCCGCCTGTACGCCTGGAGTGGGATCTGACCACCGCGGTCGACCTCGCGACCGGTCTGCGGTTGCATGCGCACGAGTACGCCGAACGGCGCCTGGGTCTGAGCCATGTTCAGGCTGGTGCGCTGTTCCTGGGCTCCAACAGCATCGACGACCTCGCCGATGTGATCGGTCGCATCGGTCGGGGGCAGCTGTGACCGCCACTGTCATCACCGCCACCGCCTTGGTGGACCGCGTGCGCGCACTCGCTATGGCCATGCCGGAGGCCACCACGCCCACCGGTGGCGAGCACCCGCACGGGGACCGCTACGTCGTACGCGACGACACCGGGGCCTGGCGCGGCTCGCGCCTGCTCGGGCGCGCCCTGCTCGACCTCGGCGCGGACCCCGACACGCTCGCCGAGCACGACGCCTACGCACTCAGCGCGGCAAGCACTGTCATGTGCTTCGTCGGACTCGGTGTATGGGCGCAGGACCTCCTGTGGCTCAACGTCGTCCAGGTCGAGGAAGGCCGCGGGCGCTGCTGGTGCGACGCAGTCGCCTTCGCTGATCTGCGTATCCCCGGCGTCGGCGGTGCCCGATGAGCCTCGACGTGCTCACACCCGGTACCGCGTCGGCCGAGATCCTCATCGACCGGCCGCCCGCCTATACCGGGCAGCCGCAGCGCTGGCAGGCCCGCATCGCCTACTGCGATCAGGCCGGGCGCATCCGCCATCTGCAAGCCGTACACACCGATCCCGACCACGCCGCGCGCGCCGTGCAGGATCGCCTGGACGAACTCGGAATCCGCTGATGACATACGAGTACAACAAAACTCCTGACCAGGCCCTCACCGACCGCATCGACGCCCTCGCCGCCGAAGCCGAGAACCCGATCGAGCCACAGTCCCCGCGGCCCGAGGAATGCCCGAATTGCATCGACGAGTGGCACGCGCTGCCGATTCGCCGCAACCTGGTTCTGTTGCGGCAGAGCTACTGCGGGTGCGCCGACTGTGAACGCGATGTGGACGCCTACGACTACGCCACCGACACCAGCGAGATCATCTGCCCCGGCTCCACCGTCGAGGGCCCGATCGAACCCCTGCAAGTGCGCCTCGAGCGCGCCGGCTTCGACCTCACCCTCGATATCGTCGAAATCCAGCTCGTCACACTGCCCGAGGACACCCCACCCGACCCCGACCCGTTTCCGGCGCCGAGGACGACGAGCGCGATCGAGTTCCCGGACCCGTTGCCGTATCGGGCGGTGATTCACGCGTTCCGGCTCGGGAGTACGTGGCGGGGAACAGATCACGTCGTGGTCATGCACCAACCTGAGGAGGAAGACACAGGACCGTGCACGGTCCTGTTCCGCTACCACCCGCCCGGTACCGCGCAACCCCGATACGGTGGCACCTTCCTGCTCGGTGGCCTGATGCTGACCCTGCTGGATGACGGGAGCGACGCCGAAGGCTACCGGTCCGCGATCGACCCCCACGGCGTCGTCATCGAGATCGATGACCACATGCGAGGCCGCTATCAGGTCGACGGGCATATCGACCCGAGCGAGATGGTCACTCGGGTCACCGGTCAGACCGTCAGTGATTGACCAGTATCTATGAGCGTGAGGTTCGGCACCGTTCGGTCTTCTAACCGGTGCCGAGCCCTCCGTTTCCTATTAGCGTTGGTTCGCATGTGGGGGGAATGGCTGTTGATCGAATGCATGCGCGACGAACCGACCGTGCTGGCCATCGGGCGCAAACCTCAACGCCTGCAACTACTCGACCGTGTCCTGCGGAACCCGACGTTGCAGGCTGCGCGGCGGTTGACCGTCAAGGTCCGCGAGACCGGGCACGCGTGGGAGGAGAACTGCGCCGATCGGCACACGCACTTCGTCGCCGAGCCGGTACGCAACCTCGCGGGCGACATCCACGGGGTGCGGATCTGGACCGGCAGCCCCGATACCCATGTGCCCGAGGCTCCGCGCTCGAGTGCGTTCGACTGGAATCTCGACGCGATGACCGCCCTGCTCACCGAGGAGACCTACGACCTACACGCTGTCGCCCCCGACCGGCGACGCCCGGAGATCAGCCGCGCGTCGGCGATGCGGTGGATGGCGTATGCCGAGGATCAGGGCACGGTGTTGGCCTTGGCTGCCGAAGCCGACGAACACACTGTTTACCACGACATCTGGCAGATCCTGCGTGACGACGGCGTGCGCCGTGACGTGCACTTCTGCGCTCGCGGCGCGATCGTGGACGGGCAACGATTCGCCCGCGGCCTGATGATCGATATCAGCGAAGGCCGCGATATCCCCGCACCGGCGCCAGCGTTGACGTTCTCCCGCGCTGCGTTGGAGGCCGAACTGTCGGTGCCCGGCATCCATCACGCCTTGGTCGACCTGGACACCCTCACCGCTCATCATTGGCTCGGTGCCCCGATGCCGGGCATCGCGTGGGAACTGTCCGACGATCCCGACCGCAATCCCGCCCTGCATCCCGACGACATTCCCACCGCCCGCGCCATGGCCCGTGACCTGCACACCGCACCGACCACGGCCCGGCTGCGACTGCGGAACACCGACGGCGGCTGGACATTCGTCGAGGTGGAAGCCAAACGTGTGCTGCTCACCCAGAACCCGGACCGGGCAGCTGCTCTGGTCAGCGTGTCCAGGACCGCAGCAAACGGATAGCCGAACCCCTGCGATCGTGTCGGACACCACAGCGAACTCTTGGCCGGAAACCCTTCCTCTATAACGGATCTCACGTTTACGATTTTCTGTTCGGGATCAGGCCCCCTCAGATTTCTGGCCGGTCCCGCCCTCCAGAATCGACTATCGAAACGGTGCCACGCGCAGCCACACGCTGCCGCCGCGCCGCGCGCATCCGACCCGGCAGACCACAGCCGGGAACGGGCTTCGCCGTGTCCAGGAGATCTCCCAGTGTCCCCAGTATTGAACCTGCCCCTCGCCCGTAAAGTGCTCGCGGCTCTACACGCCCACCCGCACCTGCACGACCACACCCATTGGCGCGAGATCCGCCCCGACGGCACCGCCTACAACATCGCCGGATGGACCGTCACCCTCGCCGGTGCGCAATGGACCGGGATCGGGGAATTCGTCCGCTACGAAGGCCGAACCCGCATCGTGCCCATGCTCGCCCAAGAACTGCTCGCCCTGCCCCACACGCAGGCGCGAAAACTGTTCTACGACAGCAACGAAGAACAAGCCGTACGCCTGCTATCGAGCCTGATCAGCCACGCCGCTCGCATCCAGGGCGGTCAGCTGTGGAGGCTCGCGGAGCAATTCTGCCCCGCGGTCTGAGCGACCTTTACCCACCACCAACAGTATGTCTACTGATGCGCGCTACAGTAGAGAAATGGTTTCCGTCGCACCTCTACCCGCGGACCCACGCCCATGACCGCCACCCACCGGCCGCCAGCGCTCTCCCGCGAACTCGAGGACGCCGTCCACGCACTCATCGGCCACCGCCTCGACTCCCACACCGACACCGAAGGCGAAACCCGTTCGGGCTACCGCGAATCGGTATACGCCGAGATCCGCGCCGAACTCGCCGCCCGCACCGGAACCGGCGGCACCCTGCGCCCGCGCAGCCTCCCGCCGGCCTGGGTCGAGGGCCTGGACTGGATCACCACCGTCGACACCACCGTCGCCGCCTGGTGGCCCGACCCCGGCCCCGACGACGAGCAACCCGAGACCGTGCGCCGTCTCAATCTCCTCGCCGCCCACACCTGGGCACCCGAGGACCACGAAGCCATCGCCTGGTGCGTCGACGATCTCGAGCACTGGGCGATGGCCGGTAAAGCACTGATCGAACCGGTACGACGGTGGGAACTGGTCGCGGCCTGTCCCTCGTGTGGGACACAGACGGTGCACCGACCCGACAGCACCGGCGAATACGTGCGCCAATCCGCACTCCAGATCAGCGCCGCGGGCTGCGTGTGTCTGTCGTGCCACACCCGCTGGGCACCGGAGGTCTACCGGCTCCTCGCCGCCGTCCTCGGCTGCGAAATACCCGCCGGGGTAGTGGAATAGCGCAGCCGACATACCCGGCGAGGCTCCGATGCCGCCTGCCTAGGGGCCGCAGATGGTCTCGGAATTCGCTCCAGCGCTGTAGGTTTCGGCGAAGTGTCGGCCGTCGGGGTATTTCAGATGCACCTGGAAATGGATACATGTCGTCCCTGGCGCGTAGACCTGCATGCTGTAACTGGAGTCCGATCCGTTGTCCTGTTCGGTGAACGGGCCAGGCTGTCCGTCGGCCCAGATCGTTTTGATCGTGGCTCCTCCGGCAGGGTTCTCTCGGACTCGGATCCAGTTCGTCTGGCAACTGTTGGAGTAGTAGACATCGACATAGGTGACGACCTGCCCGAGCTCGGTTTCGATCGGGCGGGTGGCGGCCAGGTAGCCGTTCTGATTGCAGAAGTCCGGCCCAGCCGAGGGGTTGGTTCCATGATGTTGCGGTCCCGCGACGGCGACGCCACTCAATCCTGTGGCGATCATCGCGAAAGCGGACGCTGCCACGACGGCTCGGGCAGTGCCGCGTGCGAATGCACGACTTGTGACGGATGCGCATGAACTGAACATGATTGACTCCTGACATGTCGACGGTGGTGCCGATTCGAACCGAACACCTGACCTGCGAGACCTCGATCTACCGGTGGACGCGGCACGGGCCGATAGTCGCAGCGTATTGAGATCTCGTGTACGCCGGTATCGGGTCTGCGACCGACTTGCCAGAGGCTGACCGGCGTGCCTAGCGGCACTCGCAGGTATCACAGGCGGTAGGTCGACCGCGTGTGTGCGGGAACCGATTCGCCGGATGCCGCGTCCTATAGTTCATGGGCGATCTGCACCGCGAGGGGGAGAGGGATGGGTGTGTCCGACGAACTCCACGTCGAGGTCGATCGGCTTCGTGAGGCGGCCAGGTTCACCGCAGGCAAGGCGCAGGTCATTCGAGATCAGCTGACGCAACTCGACGACACCATCGGCAAAGAACTACTCGCCGACGGCTGGCAAGGAGCAGCAGCCAGCGCCTACGACGAGTCATGGGTGGAGTGGAAGGCCGGTGCCGAGAAAGTCATCGCGGCACTGGAAACCTCGGCGACATCCCTGGCCGAGGCCGCCAATCAGTACGAGCTGCGCGACTCGACCAACAGCGGCGCCTTCACCGGGCTGAGCAGCCTGGATTTGCCATGACCGGCGATGACCGATTCCGGGTGGATCTCGAACAACTCGATGCCGCGATCACCACGATGGAGCAGTTCGGTCGTGACGTGGGGGACTGGTTGGGCGAGGTCGACCGCCATATCGCCGAACTACACCTGAGCTGGTCGAGCGAGGCAGCGACCGCGCAACGCGCCGCGCACGAGCAATGGGCGCTGGGCGTGGACGAGATGGCCGAAAACCTCGACGAACTCAAGGAAGTGGCTCGCCGCGCACACACGAACTACAGCACCGCGATCAGTGTGAATCAGAAGATGTGGCCCTGATGACACCGGTCATCGTCACACCGAACGAATTGCGCCAAGCCGCGGAGTCGATCAAGAACAACTGGCTCTACGCCCGCGCAGACATGAACACCCTGTTCGCGCGATTGCAGATCTGTGGTGGATGCGCGGGCACCGACCGGATCGGCACGAAATGGTCGTCGAACTACGACCCGGTCGCCCAGGACGCCGTCGACGCAGCGGTGTCGTATGTGATCGCGATCGGACAGATGCACGATCTGCTGCAGGCGACCGCAGCCAATCACGCCAACGCCAACCAGCTATCGGTGATCGGTGGCGCACCCGATGACATCGCGTTCCCGCCGGGGTCGTTGGAGTGGATGAAACGCCCCGAGATCCCGAACCTGTACGGAGGAGATTCGGGGACACCGTCGTGGTGGGACAAGATCGTCGACTATGTCCAGGGCGAGGTATGGCCCAACGCCAAGACCGATACCCTCGCCGATGCCGGGACCGGATGGAGTTGGTGCGCCGAGCAACTCAACACCCACTTGAACTTCCAGCCCGCCCGCGACGCGATCGGAAATCAGCAAACCCCCGAGGTCCAACAGATCCTCGACCAGATCACCCTGCTCGAAACTCAGGGCAAGGCCCTGGCCGCGCAGTTCATGACCCTGGCGCACGGATGTGTCGACTACTCCATCGCCGTCACCGACGCCCACGAGAAGATCCTGAAGGAACTCGGTTCCTTCGCCGCGCTCTGGGTCGCGGGGGAAGCTGTCTCGTTGGCGGCGGCCGAGTTCACCTTCGGTCTCTCGATCTTCGCCGGCAATGGAGCGCTCGCCGCCCGCGCCGCGGTCGTGGGATCGCGGATCGCGGCCACTATCCGTGCGTTGGCGTTGACCGCGGAAACGTCCGGGTTGCCGGTGATCGCCGCCAGTGGTGCGTTCCTCCGGTCGATCGAAGAACTCACGCCACTGATCACCTCGCAAGCGAGTCTGTTGACCGCGGAATCGCTCGGGATGGTCAATCCGCTGTCCCAGTTCGACCTGAACCTGCTGGCGCGACGCCCGTATCTGCGTAAATCGACCAAAGACACCGTGAATGCCGCCACCGATACGACGACGGTGAACGGGCGGGAGTACTACATCAGCGCCACTGACGACAAAGTGCTGATCCCGGTCACGGGCAAGTACGACGACGCCGCGATCACCGCGCTGCCCAAGGACGCGAAAGGCGACTACTACCTGGGCGCCAACGGCGTGAAATATCCTGTCGACGGCACCCCGCAATACGGGCACATCTACGGGCACGAGAACTGGCGACTGCGTGATGAGGCGCTGCGGCGCAACCCCCCGATGACATGGAAGGAATACTGCGACTACTACAACGATCCCAAACACTTCCGGATCGAGGACCGGCCCGGCAACTCCAGCCACCGCAACGAAATGCCGAAGTAGAACAAGGGGACACCGGCTATGTGGAAGAAAAAGGACAAGCAACCCGCCATCGCACGCGACGAGGGCGGCCGGACCCCGCTGCACTACGCCGCCGCCGACAGCAGCGGCACCACCCACGATCAGGTGGCCGAACTGATCGCAGGCGGACAAGACCCCAACGACCGCGACAACGCTGGAGTCACACCGCTACACGGTGCCGCCCAATACGACGGAGTCCAAACCGTGCGGGTACTGCTGGACGCCGGTGCCGAAGTCAACGCCCGCGACGACGAAGGCAACACCCCGCTCATGTATGCGGTCCGCAGCCCTTGGACCAGCCCCGAAGTGATCGCACTACTGCGTGACCGGGGCGGGGATCCGACCATCGAAAACCGACAGGGCAGTTCACCGCTGTCCCGCATCGCGAGCGTCAGCAACAAACCGCACATCCGAGCAGTGTTCGCGGACCTGCTCGACGACTCCGACACAGCCCCATGACCAATCTGTCGGACTGGGAACGACAACTACAACACCAGCTCGACGAAATACGCGCCAGCACAGTGAAACTCACCGATGCCGCGTCGAAGATTCGAGGGCGCAGTGAGATTCGCGGCCTCACCGTGGAAGTCGACGTCACCGGCGAGATCACCTCGCTACAGATCGCGCCCGGCGCGATGCAATGGTCCTCCACCCAACTGAGCAGCGCGCTGCTCGATTGTCACCGCCGTGCTCGCGCCGACGCCGCGACGAAAGTCGAACAACTCCTCCAGGGCGTGGACCCGCGCCTGCGGGCCGGGATCGAAGAACTCCGGGGCGATCACGACCGCAAGAAGCCAGAACCGCGAGGTCAGATGAGCGAGGACGAAATCCAGGCTGCTGACGACGCGTACTACGAACGTCGAAACACTCAGGGCTGGAACAGTTGACAACAGCGCTACCCGAGCCGACGGTGACATCATGGTCATTTCTGGGGCTCCTGCGTACTGGCTCCCAGCCCCAGCGGCCGCGGTGCCGAATAGCTGATATGGATGCGCAGGGCAATGTCGAATGGCTGTGGCCCACTCCGGAAAGCGTCGCGGACCGCTGGGCCTCGGCCCGACTCAGAATTCTGTTGCAGGTTACCTATGGGCGAACCAGCGACCAGCGCCGAGCCCGCCGCCACCTCGGATCCTCAGCGCCGACGATACCATCGCCATGATCCAGGACGTCCCGAATATCCTCGTCAAATTGTCTGGTGTGCAGCAAATTTCACTGCCTATCGGACACGAGGCGGTCGTGGGCGATGTGGTGTGTGGCGGCGTGGAGCACCGGCGCCCCCTGGACTCGATCATCTAGAATCCTCCTAGTGCACAGCCGACATCGGTAGGGGGATGCGTGTCACGGTTGGTTGAGCCACCTGCGCTGGTCGATCGGACCGACGAACTGGCGATGTTGCTCGAGCATGTCGACAGCGCCGTCGCGTCACAGAGCAGCGCGGTGTTCGTTCTGCGGGGTGAGGCAGGGGTCGGCAAGACGAGCCTGCTTCAGAACTTCGCGTATCGAGCAGTTCAACGCCACCACGGGACCGGATTGCTGTCGGGGTATGGGCAGGCGATGTTGAATTCGCTTGCCTCGGACTCGTTTCAGGCTGTTCGCGAGTGCCTACGATCGTTGACCTCGTCGGCGGAGCGCTCGGGAGCGGGACGGCTGGGGCGGGTGGCGTCCTCGTTTCGGCAGCACGCGCCGGACTGGATCGAATCGGTTCCCGTCGTGGGGCACTTGCTCGCCGCCGGAGTACGGACCGGTCAGGCTTACGCGGCGTCGGGGCGAGGTTCATCCGAGATCGACAGCAGACTCGATCAATTGCTCCGTCTCGTCGAGGATCTCGTGTCCGCCGGACCCGTCCTGCTCGTGCTCGATGACCTGCACTGGGCCGATACCGCCACGATCGATCTGTTGACCACCATGGCGCTGCGCGTCGACGGGCCGTTGATCATGGTGCTGGCCTATCGCCCCGACCATCTACATTCGGGCGAGCAGACACATCCCTTGCAGCGTGCTGTGCTGCGCCTGTGCCGATACCGGCCCGAGACGGTGCTGATCGACCTTCCGCGGTTGTCGAACGCCGACACAGAGCAGTTGATCCGCCAAGCGGCTGGGGAAGGTCCGGTGGCGCCGCACATCGTGTCGAGAATCGTGCGGCTGAGCGCGGGCAATCCCTTGTTCGCCGAGTCGCTGGTGCGATTGGGTGATCAGGCGCACGGCAAGGCGCCGCAGCAGATCACCGCCGTTCTGGAGGAGCGACTTTCCTATCTCGACGGCGCGGATCAGCGATTGCTCGAGATCGCGGCACTGGTCGGATACAGCTTCGAAGTCGAGTACCTCGCCCGCCTCGCGCGCGTGGACGTCGATGACGTGTACGAACGTCTGCATGTGCTGTTCGAGGAACACCGGCTGGTCCGCCCAGCCGAACCACGCGGGGCTCACGACCGATATCTGATCCACCACCCCCTGTTCGCGCAGATCCTGCGTGAACGCGGCGCATCGAACGCGCCGCGGTGGCGGCGCCACCACGCCCGTCTGCTGGAAATACTGGAATCCGAACCGGACTGGGACGACGAAACGCATGTGCGCGCGGCCGCGGTCGCCGCGGCCGCGCGGGACAGGGTGAAAGCCGGGGCGCTGGCGTCGGTCGCGGCGCGTCGGCAATTCGCGCTCGGTGCGGTGTCCAAAGCATGCGACCTGGCCAGGATCGCGGTCGAGCACGCACCTTCGTTCGAGAACTTCGCGCTACTGGCCGAATCTCTGTCCGCCCAAGGCGAACACCTGGGGGCCACCGACGCCTGCGCGGCCGCCCTGACCCACCTCGCGTCGGCGGTGGCCACCGGTGAAGACGAAGCTCGTTTCCGACTGCTGTGGGCGCGCAACCTGCGCATGACCGGCCGTTGGGACGAAACCGTCCACGTACTGGATCAACTCGTCGCGACCTATATCGGTGCCGATGAGATCCTCGCCGAAGCGACCATGCTCCGGGCAGAGGTCGCACTCTGTGGCCCGGTGCAGGACGCCGCACTGTGCATCGACCTGTGTGAGAGGGTCGCGACTCTCACCGTCAACGCGGAAGTGCGATCCAGGGCGTTCGGGCATCGAGGCCTGGCCCACCTGGCGGCCTACGATTCGGCCAGCGCCGAGCAATGGCTCACTCGATCGATCGAAGCCGCCCGCTCGACCGGACACCCTTACGCCGAGTACGAGGCACTGCACTGGCTGAGCAAGAAGACCATGGCGTGCCTGGAACTGGGCCGATCCCGGGAACTGCTCGATGAATTGGCTCGCATGTCGGGCAACAGCGGAGTCGCCAGCGAGAACCCGCCCCACCTGCGTGACTCGAGCAGAGTGCACGCTCTACAACATCGTTACCCCGAAGCCGCCGAGGCTTTCGCCCAATATGTCGACCTCGTCATTCCCGGTTCGCTGGGACGGGCCGAAGCCACCCTGGCTTGTCAGATCCACGAACTGGAAGCAGTGCACGGCGCGATCGCCGGACAGCGGCTGCTCGCGCACCTGCGGGATGTGTGCCTGACAGAATTTCTCTCTCCCGAGCGACGAACACGACTCGCGAACAACCTGCGCGTGTTGGACGCCAGGTCACGTGACTGGGATCCAGTGGGTTTCGCCATCACCGAATTCCACGTGGCACCCGAGGACGCGCACGCCGCCGACGCGATCTTCCGATTCGACGTACCGAGCCTGCCGCAACTGCGGGCGGTACGAAGCAACGACGGCGTCGCCTCGTGAATCCCTGCGCCTACGAGGATTTCTTCCTCGACCCGGATCTGGTGCAGCTCAACCACGCCTCTTATGGCATCACCTCGCGCCGGGTCGCGAGCGAAGCCGAGAAGGTACGGCGGCACATCGAATCCGATCCGACCAGATTCCTCGGCGCAGAACTGCGTGATCTGCTCCGCCGCAGCGTCGCGGAGGTGGCGACGTTCTTGGGGCTCGATTTCCAACGAATCGCCCTGTGCTCGAACGCCACCTCCGGAGCCGCAGCGATCATCGGCTCCCTGCCGCTGCGTTCCACCGACACGGTCGTCGTGCTCGATACCGAGTACTCGTCAGTTGTCGAGGCATGGAAGGTGGCATGCGCTCGCGTCGGTGCGCGCTGTCATGTTGTCGAGGTTGCGCTACCTTTTCCCGGAGTCGAGGAACTCCTCGCCGAATTGGACGCCCGCATAACGACCGATATCCGGTATCTCCAGATGAGCTTGGTCTCCTCATCGGCCGCGCTGTGCATACCTGTCGACCCGATTTCGGAATGGTCCAGGACCAGGGGAGGCCAAGTTGTGCTGGACGCGGCACACGGGCCAGGCCACGTCGAACTGGCACCCGCGTTGCCCGGAGTTGTCGCGGCGTTCGGAACTCTGCACAAATGGCTGCCGACCGCGCGCCCGCTCGGATTCCTCTGGCTCACACCGACACTCATCGAGCTGATTCGCCCACCCGAGGTCTCGCTCACATGGCACTCCCGCGATCTCATCGAGCGATTCTCCTGGCCCGGCACCTTCGATCCCGCGCCTCGACTGTGCATAACCGCGGCGATCGAACAATGGAGCCAATGGCACGACAGCGGGCGATTCGACACCTGCCGGACACTCGCCGACGAGATCACCTCGGCGCTGTCCCAACTCGACATACACCCCGTAGCGACATCGCAATACCGGGCGCCGAGGATGCGATCGTTCCTCTTCGACCGAGCGACCGTCGCCGACGTGAAGTCGACCCTCGGACCCGCCGGGGTACGAGTGTGGGTCGGAACCTCACCAGCCGGCCGAACTCTGCTACGGATATCCACGCACATCTACAACGACCACACCGACATCGATCGACTCCTAGACCGACTCGCGGAGGTGCCCAACCGATGATCGCCCCTCCCATCCCCGACCGCCTCGAAAAGGCCATCATTTTCCTGCGAGGCGACCAGGACGGCCGAGCCTGGCTCGACGCACTCCCCGAACGCCTGACTCGCTACGCTCAACGGTGGAAACTCGAACTGGACCGTGTCGCCGACAGCGGAGCTATGTCGTGCTGCGTGTACTGCACGACCAGTCAAGGAAAAGCCGCGGTCCTCAAGATCCCCGTCGACGAACAATCAGGCACCACAGAAATGCGTTTGCTGGAGCGATGGGGACAGACCGGTGCGACACCGTCCATCCTCGAACGAAATCCCGACAGCGGTGTCTTCCTCATGACCAGGATCGAACCCGGCGATATCGCCTGGCCGGGCGGGGAAGACGTCGAATCCGCTCGGTTCGGCGAACTACTCAACCGACTGCACCACCGCGGACTCGCCGACCTACCCCAGTTGCGTGATCTGGCCGAAGTGACAGCCATGCGAATGGACTGGGCGCGTCAACGCTTCATCGACCCCGCTTACGCGACAGCAATGGCCCGATTCGGCGCACCCGACCGGCTGGCCGAGGCACAGCACGTACTCGACCTACTTCTCGCGACCACACGCACACCGGTCGTCCTCCACGCAGACCTCCAAGCCAAGAACATCCTCCTCGGACAGGCGCACTGGCAGACCATCGATCCACTGGGAGCAGTAGGTGACCTCAACGCCGAAGCCGCACTCTGGGTAGCGATTCAAGACGGACCATCCACGATCGAAGAGCGATTGGATCAACTCGCCGCCCACCCACTCCTCGACCCGATTCGATTGCGAGCGTGGACCTATGTCTTCGCCGTCGCGGAATACCGCCCCTACCTACCACCTTCCGGTGACCGCATCGAGACGTTCGTGCAGAACACCGAACTCGGACCGATAATCGACCTCATTCGCGCCTCTTAGCGTCAGGTCGAAGTCGCCGTCCCTACACCACTGTGGGCAACAAATGTTCGTCGGCTCAACTGAGTACGGAACTCTTGGGCCAATCCGCGCTCCAGACAGCATCGCGGACCGTGTGCAATTCGTGCCGCACGATGTGGGCCCCTACCCCAGCGGCCGAACCAACACATCCAGGGTCGGCGCGTGATCCCAATGCGGGGTGAGAGTTCCGACCCGCGACCAGCCCCAACGGCGATACTTCGCGTAGGCCTGTTCGTTGTCCGGCTCGACCAGGAGAGTCCCGCGCGTCTCGGTCCGGGCGCGCAGCAACTCGTCATGCAGAGCCCGCGCGTACCCGCGTCCCGCGTGCTCGGCGTCCACCATGATCTCGGACAGCGCGAATGTGCGCGTCCCGTCCTCCGTGGTGAATGCGGCATGGTCTGCGGCCGGGTCGTCGAGCTTCAGCCCACCCCACCACCCGGACGCGGGCGAGAGCGGCCAGCCCCACGCCTGACCGACAGCGGTGCCAGAGATGTAGGCGACGAGCAGGTCGAAACCGGGGCCGCGTGTGTAGGCGTCGAACCGTTCCGCGAACGCCTTGGGTGAGTCGAACGGATCGCCGGACTCGATCGCGACGACATAGGACCGGGTGAAGACGTCGAGCACCTGCGTGCGGATCTCGCGGGCCTCGGTGTGGTTGTACCTGCGGAACTCGATCATGCGGACACACTTCCTCGGGCGTCGAGAGCGTCGAATCGTGCACAGAAGTCGGCAGCGGCTGGCACTGCCCGCAGCGCCTCACGAACTGGGGTCAGAGCCTTCAGGGTGCGGGGTGAAGTCACTGCGGATTCGAGTTGCTTCAGGACCGGCAGAGCTTGCGCCAGCGCGCCGTCCAGATCGCCGATCTGCGCGCGTGCCGACGCGGCCCAGGCACCCATGTTCGCGGCGTTGCTCGGGCTCGCGTGCTCGGTGATGGCGACCTCGTACAGGCCGAGCGCGGCCCGGCTGCGGCCGACGTCCGCGCAGCCGCGCGCCTCATGTCCTCGGATCTCCTGCGGTGTCACGAACCGCAGCCATTGCGGGCAGTCGTCGACCGGCTCGTACAGTTCCGCGCGGTCGAGTTCGCGCCACGCGGTAGAGATGGCTCGACCGAATCCGTCGGCGTCGCCCATGACGCCGTACGCGGCTGCTTCCCGCGTCGCGATCAGGGCATGAATGCGCGAGGGTGCCTGTCGGCGCATCGCGTCAGCCGCGCGCGCCACCAGCGGCAGGGCGCGGGAGGCTGAGCCGATGCCGTTGCGGGCGAGGGCGACCGGTTGCAGTGCGGCGGTCAGGCAGGCGTTCGCGGTCAGCCAATCGTCGTCGACAGTGCCCGCCAGCGACAGCGCCTCGGTGAAGCATCGGCGGGCGAGGCCGTGACGGTCGGCGTCGTAGGCGAGCCAACCCGTCTGGGTGGCGAGGTTGCCGACAGCGGACATGAGCGCTCGGCCGGTGGTGCCGTCGAACGTCGCACCGTCGACGAGGGCCAGGCCGTAGTCCAGGGCGGCGACCGCTCCGTCAACGAGTGCCGCGCCGCCCTGCCGCTGGAGGTCAGACTCCAACTGGGCGCTGATCGCCTCCAGTCGGGCGACGTCGGCGCGGCCGATACGGGCGGCCGGGGCGAGGGTCGTCGCGGCGGCAGCGACGGCGAGGGTGCCGAATGTTCTGCGTCGCATATCGTCGTCCTCCTCTTCGGCCGCGAGCGTGGCGACCGTGACTCCAGGGTGCACGCCCTGCGTCGCTCTCGCTTCCGTCAAGGCGTCTGTAAACCGTTCCAGCTGGACCGGGGTCAGATCGGCCAGCGTCTTGTCCAGCGCGTCGGCCCGGTCACCGGAGATCGACCGGGTTGCGCCGTGCTCCCACTTCTGGATGGTCGACGCACCCCAGCCGAGCACGTCGGCCAACTGCTCGCGGGTCATGCGCAGTGCTGCGACGCGCAGTGCCCGAACTTCAACGGCTGTCCATGTCTTGACGATCATCTATCCCCCTGACCTCGCCCGGAACTGCCCGTGTCGAAAGCGTATCGGGCGCGTGTGTTTTCCGCGCTGGTGCGAAGTGCACGCGGTCGAGAGTCTGGGATCAGGCCGCGTCGTCGGGTCGACTTCGCACCGTTCCCCTCATCCGGTGCGCCCCTCTCCCAGGGCTCGGGCGGGGGTGAATGTCCTCGGCGGCGGGGCCGCTCAACTCGACTGGAGGCGTGCCCCGTGAAGGCTGTTGGAGTGGTCAGTTCGGATCTGACCGGCGACGTCGGGGCGCTGCTCCCCGTGCTCGACGAGGTTGCTGCGCGCCATGATCTGACGATCGTCGACGTGTTCACGTTCGACCCTGGCGAAACCGGTTGGATATTCCGGCTGTTGGAGCGGTCCCACGGTCTCGGCGCGCACGCGATCATCGTCGAGGACTTCGCGCATGTGCACGGCCACGAACGCGCCGTGACCGGTGTCGCGGACCTGCACAGCGTCGACGACACGCGCTGGTACGTCGGATATGGGCGCGGCCATACGCGGCCCTCTGCGGACGGGGCGGGGTCGCTGTGAACGTCACAGGGTGGGCGGCTGTCTTCGGGTACGCGGTGTGTATCGGCGTGCCGCTGCTGGTGCTGCTGTGGTGCGTCTGGCCGGAACGGAAGAAGGGGCCGACCGTCGATGACATCGTGACCCGCGTCGCCCACCAGAACGCGGGCGAGGAACCGCACAGGGACGGGCGGCACTGGGACGGGTACCGGTGGGTTGACCCGCGCTGGGACGGGCACGGCTGGGATGGTCGACGGTGACGCGGCCGGGGCCGGGTACAGCCGCGGTGACTGTGACCGCGTGCATGACGTTCCGAACTGAGGGCGGGGATCCGCACGGGCGGCTGACTCACGTCCGCTGTCTCGACCGGGATGTGTGCGTGCAGTTGGCTCCGGTGGTGGGCGGCTGCATCGGTGCGCATCCTCGCAGTGACGGCCAGGCGTGCCGGTGGGGCGGGGTGCCTCTGATCGACGATCGAGGGGGGCGACCGGCTGAGCAGTTCCTCACGCGGGCCGGGATGACTGTGGCTCTGGTGCCGTCGGGGGATGGGTCGTCGCGGGTGTGGCGGTTTCCGATGGACCCTGTCGGCCGACACCCTTCGCTCTAGGGTTCCATCTGTGTCAGATCAAGTTCAAACAGTCCTGCTCCTTCTCTGCTTTGGTGCCGCTGTCTTCGTCCTGTTCTTCGCTCTCGGCCTGCTGTGGACACTGCTCAAGGCGCTTGTAGCGGCCATCCGCGCGCGGCTGAATCGCGCCGACCCAGCACCGCGAGTTGATCGAACAGACGTTCTAGAATAGAGGGATGCGGGAACAGAGATTCGAGGTCGGCGGGGTTGTCGTCCCGCGTCGCACTCTCGTCGAGACCCCGGACGGCTGGGTCGAGCCGCACCCGGTGTTCTGCCTCGCGGGCGGGCATCGCCTGCGGCCCGTCCTCGCGGGCTGGGTGGCGTGCATCGCTCCGGGTCGAACAGGTCGCCGGACCCGCGAATGCGAATGCGGGAAACTGGTGCATGATCCGCCATTGGACGAACCGGAATGCGCGTGTGAGAAGCGGGCGCGAGAGGCGCGCGTCGTGAAGGTTCCGACCAGCTGCGACGGCGTGGATCCACCTGCGGCAGAGGCGATTTCTGACCTCCGATAATTGAGCGTTATCGGCGGTCAGGATCAATTCCAAACAGGATTTCCACTCCGTAGTAACGCAAGAGTACGCCGCCCGCGCCCAGCCACATCAGGACGCCCGCACCGATTAAAGGGGCCAACTCGGTGGTTGGTCCGACGGCTGCATACAGCGATCCGCACAAGGCGGCGCTTACCAACGGGCTGGCCGCAAATATCAGGATTGCGTTTCTGCGGTCAACTCGAAGCGCCTGCGCTACCGCCTCCCGCATGACCAGCGTCGTGGCGGGGTGCGCTTTGCCGCCCTCGTTCCTGCGGATCTGCTCCAGCGCGAAGGCAATCGACCGGTTGAGCGAGGCGAGCCCTTCCGGATCTTCCTCGGGCCAGTCGGCGCGTGCTTTGCTCAGCAGTTCCAGCCGGTCATACGGCGTCTTCCACAGGTTTCGGCGCAGGAATAGGCCAGCGATGACCGCAGCGCATAGCGTACCCATCGCAACAGCGAAGGGCCGAGGTCTTTCCACGCCCAGGACGTCTCGACCGCCGTCTCAGCGGGTGCCGGTGCCTGCGCCAGCCATGTGAGGATCACAGCCGACAATCCTGCCATCGGCGCGCGAGGCAGGTGAGGCGAATCGGTGCCGTCAGTCGTTGTCGCACACCTTGTTCCGCGACTGCCCCAGAATTCGCCAGATCGTAGATACTCCGAGATCGCCAGCGTTGTACCGTCTTCCCATGTCTGAAGGGGAGAAGGCAGGCGGCGAACTCGTTCCGGGGCGCGGCCGATGGTTCTGGCCCAGCATCGCCGCCACCGTGGGCGGTGCCGTGACCGCAGGGTTCAGCGCGGCAGTCGTTTCCGGGGTTCCGACGTCGTTCGGTCAACCGCTCGCGACGATCATCGGCGGGACCGGCGTGCTCGCTGCGGGAACGCTGGCATATCTGACCGGCCAACGCAGTCGGGAACAGGCGGAAGCCCATCACAAGATCGACTCACGGCATGAGCGAGAGTCAGCTTTGCGCGACCGCTACACGTCGATCGCAACCCAGATCGCCAACGAGTCCGCCGCGATCCGCCAAGCAGGCGTGTACGCCTTGACGGCGCTTGCAGACGACTGGCACGCGTTCGGCGAAGACGACGAAAGGCAGGTGTGCATCAACCTGCTCCAGTGGTACTTACGTGTCCCGTTCCCTGAGAGCGACGACCCGGAGAAACCTGATCTGGCCGAACGCGAGATCCGGCAAACCATCGTGCGCATTCTCAGCGAACGCCGTCTCCGACCGCGCGCTGATCCGAAGTCTTGGATATCCACGTCCATCAGCCTCCACAGCGTGTCGCTGCCAGACTGCAACCTTGATAATCTCGCCCTCACCGACGTTGCGTTAGACGGCGCGAACCTGAACGGCGCGACACTATCCGGCGCGGACCTGAACGGCGCGGAACTGAACGGCGCGCAGCTGAACGGCGCGGACCTGAACAACGCGAACCTGAACGGCACAAAACTGAACGGCGCGACACTGAACAACGCGAACCTGAACGGCACAGAACTGAACGGCGCAGAACTGAACGGCGCGAACCTGAACGGCGCGACACTGAACAACACGGACCTGAGCGGCGCGGAACTGAACTTTGCAAAACTGAACGACGCGTATCTGTTTGGCGCGAAACTGGCCGACGCGAACCTTACCGGCGCGAGGCTGAACGGCACAAAACTGAACGGCGCAGAACTGAACGGCGCGAACCTGAACGGCGCAAAACTGAACGGCGCGCAACTGAACAACGCGAGCATGAACGACGCAAAACTGAACAACGCGGAACTGAACGACGCGACACTGAACGACGCAGAACTGAACGACGCGACACTGAACAGCGCAAAACTGAACGGCGCGCAACTGAACAACGCGAGCATGACCAACGCGAACCTTACCGGCGCGAACCTGTACAACGCGGAACTGAACGGCGCGAGCATGACCAACGCGCACCTGTACAACGCGCAACTGAACAACGCGAGCATGGCCAACGCGAACCTTACCGGCGCGAACCTGAACGGCGCGGAACTGAATGGCGCGGACCTGAACGGCACAAAACTGAACGGCGCAGAACTGAACGGCGCGAACCTGAACGGCGCGGACCTGAGCGACGCGGACCTGAACGGCGCGGACCTGAACGGCGCGAAACTGAACAACACGAACCTGGACAACGCGAACCTGACCGACGTGAGCATGAATAACGCGGAGTACGACCAGAACACGAGATGGCCAGCCGGGTTCCCTCCACCCAAGGCGTCTGCTCCGTCGCGTTGAGGCCGTTCAGTCCTCACCGCGCCGACCACTCTGCGGCTGTCGAACGATTCGCCCCAGATCGCCCCTAAGCGCCTTCTGCGGCTCCGGGCCAACCTCGACCCCATCCGGCAGTAGTTCCGTCCGTCTCCGTCGCGGCAGGGGCCTGTTCCGTGGTTCCTGTGTTCGGGCTGCAGAGGCGAACAACGCTCTCGCGGCCGAACGTCCTCCCTCCGACGCGGGAGGCGCGGCCGACAACGCGGGCCGGTACTGCGGCGCGAACGACACCGGACGCATCGTCCGAATCAGCGCCGTCACATGCGCAGGCATGATCCGGTCCGTCGACACCGCGTAGTGCGAGCGAATCGCCTCCAGCGCCGCGTCCCGCTCCCAACGCATCCGGTTCGCGGCGTCCAACCATGCCGTCTGCATCAGGCGGTCGATGTTGCGCGAGTCGTACGACTGCGCCACCTGAAGCAGGATCAGCACTTCATCCGGGGTCACTGCGGTCAGCTCCGATCGGTATCGAGGAAACGGAATGTCACCGGGCGGCCGACTGCTCGCGCGGCTCGGATGCCCTGCGCCATACCGGGCGTGACACCACGGTCGACGTAGACGGCGGTCAGTTCGGCGCGCTCACCCCACGCGAAACCGGCCGCGATGCCTTGGGCGCGTTCGGCCGGATCGGTGTCGTCGAGCACGCCGGGCTGCGTGTAGAGCAGGTGGGAGGCGAACGGGGCTTCACCACGGGCGAGGCTGTCGGCGAGGGCACGGCGCGCATACGCCTCGTTGGCGAGGATGTCGCCCGCGTACGGCGATTCGACGATGACGAGGATCATGACGCCTCGATGGCGGGCAGCGAGTCCCATACGTCGAGTTCACCAATCACGTTGTGCGGCATGGTAATATCCGCAGCGGCGAGCACCTGCGGGTTGGGGTTGTCCTTCAGGGCTTCGCGCGCGCGAACTTCATCTCCGCTGGTGTGAGCCCGTTCGGGGGCTGCGACGGCGACTGACGCGGGCCGGGGCGGCTGGGCGTGAACTCGGTGGCCTTGCGCAGCCAGTTGCGGAAGGCGGCGGACCAGTCCTTGCGCGCTTCGCCTTTCGACAGCCAGTAGTCCACGAACTTCTCGTGTTCGGCGCGGAGGTCGATGGTCGGGTGCTGTTCGGCGAGGCGCTGGCGTTCCTGCTCGGTGGGGATCCAGTCGGCCGGGATGGCGGTGCCGCGTTTGGCCGTCGGAGGCTTCGGGGTAGCGGTTCGACTGGAGGGGGCGGGCGGCGCTTGCGCGGCCCCTCTCTCTTCTTTTTCCTCTGTTCCTCTGTTCCCCTGTTCCAGGCGCGGGGATCTCGCGAGGATGTCGCGAGAGTGTCGCGACGTTATCGCGATTGGGCACATCGTCGCTGGTAGGGAGCGGATAGCGCGGCTTGTTGGGCTTGTCGACGCGCTGATGCCTTCCCCAGTTGGTGATGAACAGAAAACGGCGGCCGTCGGCGATGTACCGCACGATGAGGCCAGCGGATTCGAGCTTCTGCAACCCTCGCGAGACTTTCGCGAGAGTGTCGCGAGGATCGTCCTCGAGCGGGAACAGGTCGGCGACGATCAACTTTTCGTTGTCGCGGCCGACACCGTTGTCGTCGACGTAGGACCAGAGCCCGACGAAGATCAGTCGGACATCCCAATCGAATACGGCGATGTCCTCAGACACCCAGAACTCGGGTTTGATGGTTCGGATTCTCATGCGGCCCTCCTGCGGGGCTGGTTCTGTTCCAGACCGATCGACTCGCGGATCCGCGCCGTGGTGTACAGCGTCCATCGGGTGATCTGGGCTATCGCGATATCGGTCATTCCGTCGGCGACGAACTGGCGGACCAGCAGTCGGCGGTCGTGTGAGCTGAGGGCTTCGGCGGGCAGCTCGCCACGCTCGGCGGCGTCGTAGGCGCGCGGGTTCTCGGCGTACGCCCACAACGGCGTCTCGCCCTCCTCGGCGTGCTCGACGTCGCGGCGGGTCACGCTGTCGCCCGGTCGAACTGGTCGACCAGCTCGGCCATGAAGTCGCGACCGAGGATCGCTTCTGTGGCTTCCTGCTCGTCGGGCGTGCTGTTCAGGTAGAGGCGGGTGAGCACTTGCGCCGGGATGTGCACGACGCGGCCGGGGTCGCCCGCAATGTCGCGGGCGGCAGTGCTCCGATCACGGTTAGGCGTCGCTGACGTGTATCGTCTGTCGGTTCACCACATCGTGAACCAACCTGATGCTGTTCCGGTGCGGTCGGGTTCGTTTCCAGCACCGGGGGATTGTTCAATTGCGTGCCGACGCGAGCCCTTTGCGTCAGAAAGAGACCTCACACATGCACCTCACGAAGTTCGCGGTGGCCACCGTCATGACTGCCGCAGTCACGGTGACCGCCAGTGGATTCGCCCACGCCGACGTGCCCGCGGCACCGCAGGAGAGACCATTCGCCCTTCAGGGCACTGACCACGGTGTGGCCTTCACCATCATTCAGTCCTCCGATCTGAAGGAGGTCACGGTCAACCTGGACGGCGGTCGATTCACCGCGACCGACACCGGCTACACCGTCTCCGACGCAACCGGTGCGCGCATCGGCGAAATCCCCTTCCGGACGAACACTTCCGACGGCACTGTCGAGCTCTCCGCCACCGTTGACCGAACCGGCACCCACCTGACCGCCAAGCCCATCGGCGAATGGGTCTCCCAGCGTCAGGTCAACACCGAGATCGGGGCGGGCATCGGCGGTACCATCGGATTCGTTCTGGGGAGCTTCCTGGGCCTGTTCGGCTTGATCGGCATGGGTGTGCTCGCCATCATCACGATTCCGGTGGGAATGATCGCGGGCGGTCTCATCGGCGCCGGGATCGGCGGGGCTATCGGCAATTCCCTGCCCGCCTCCGACGAGCCCAACCTCTACAAGTACTACTGCGGCGGTCTGTACGAGCCTCGCTGCTGACCGAACTACCGACACGGCGCCGCCTGGGCAAGCCCCACGGCGGCGAGCGCGGATCACCCTCGGGAGCCCCGCGTCGGTCTATCTCTGAACTTCGTTCGACTACGACCGGCGCGAATACCCGTTCTGTGCCGTAATGGCGTTCGAAAGTCACTCTTGCGCAAAGGGTTTGTGGACAGCTAGCGTCGGTTCCGCGCCAGTAGTGTGCCTACAGCCCCGCCGCTGTGGCGTTGACGAGAGAAGCCCCCGGATTGTCCAAGGACGCCGGGGGTTTCGTCGTATCTACCGCCTTCCGCTACTCCGATTCTGGAGGTTGTTCATGAGTTACGGTGCCACCCTGCCCATCTGGCTCGAAGTCCTGACCTTCGTGGTCGAGCTGGTCAACTCGATCGTCGGAGGTGCGCCCCTGTGACCGTTCCCGGCATCCACAGTTGCACTGGCAGGGCACGCGCTCGCGGTGTATCCAGCTCTGTGTCTTGTAGGTGCCGGTGCACTCGTCGTGGCGCTCCAGCAGGCACAACATGCTGACATCGGTCGGGTGCTGCTCGGCGACGATGTCGATGGCGATACCGCCGATATCGACGCCTTTGTCGAGAAAGTACGACATCTGCCAGCCGTCGCGCAGGACCTGTTTGATACCCAGCAGGCTGTAGGTAGCCCAGATCGGCTCCGTCCCTCGTTCGAGGTAGGCATCGAGGTAGGTGTCCTCGGGGAACTCCAGCGGGGTCTCGCTGACACCGAGGCCGCCGACGCCGGAGAACTGCTCGGTGCGTATAAGTTCCACCAAACCCAGTCCTGGCCACATCGGCAGGACGGCAGGGTTCGGCGGATACCAGCGCATCTCGGTGATCTCGGTGATCAACGCAGGTCGGAACTGGTCGGGTTCGCTGTAGCGGCGCGACAGTGTCGTCCAGTACCGCCACCCGCCCTGGATCCGGTCACGCCGCCAGGTGCCTGCGGGCAACGGTTCGTCGGCGGCGCTCATGCCCTGCTCCAAACCGTCACCACATGCGCGGTCTCCGGCGCTCCGGGGCGGGTGTCGAACCAGTGCACGTCCCCGCCTGCTGGGTCGATGAAGTACGCCCACCCGATCATCGGATGTTGGCGTGCGTCGGTGAGGGTGTAGCTGTTCATCCGTGGTCCGAGGGTGTAGCTGAACCCGTAGCCCTGGACCACTCGGCCTTTGTGGATCGGTAGTCCGAGGTTGGTTTCGGCGTCGCCTTCGTCGAGTTCGGGCCACAGATACGTCCACCCGTAGTGGCAGGACGCGAGCGTGGTCAGGGTGGTTTCGATACCGTCGCGGGCCATGATCAGCCCGAGGCGTTCGAGCATGGTGTGTGGTGTTCCGTCGACGTGGACATACACCCCGGTAGCTTCATTGCCGCCGAGTCTGCCCACGATGCAGGGATCACTCATTGTGTTGTCTCCCGTAGAAAATTGTGCGAACAAAGGGAGCCGCGTCCCGGCCTGGGGCTAAGCAGGCCGGGACGCGGCGGTGGGTACCCGCCCCGGGAGGCGGGTCATGAGAGCGGTGGTGGTGCCCGACCCTGGCTAAGGAGGCCGGGTACCACCACCGCCGTCGGGTCAGAGGGTGTCGGTCACCGCCGGGCGGGTCAGCGCCGCGCCGGTACCCGCGACCACACGGCCGGGGATTGGGTGACCAGTCCGGCCAGCTCGAGCGCGGACTCCGGACGGAACGCGCCACCGGAAATCCGCTGGAAGCCGGTGGTGTTCGTTCCGGCGACCCAGCCTTCGGGGCGGCGTTCCCAGATCGCGGTGACATCGCTCTTGGTCAAGTCCGCGCGACCGTCACGGTCGACGGGCGTGCCCATCACGATCACGCGCGGGAAGTCACCGACCACGAGCTGGTGCACGGTGATGTCCCACCCGGACAGGACCAGCGCCGAGAGCAGCTGCCCGAAACCGAGTTCGGCCTGTTCGAGTAGTTCGCGCAGGATGTAGTCGAATCCCTCCCGATGGCAGGACACGACCTGACCACAACCCGCGCAGGTCAACTCCAAACCCACCCGGCAGCCCTGAACCTCGTTGATATCGTTCACTTCTCGGTATTCCCTTTCTCAAGTGCCCACCTCGTCTAACGGTGGGCAGGTTTGACCACAGCCCCGGTTCCAGGGCCGCGGTGGCTCAATGGCCGAAGGCCCGACCCCCTGACGGGGGGTCGGGCCTTCGGGTACAGGTCAGGAACCCAATGCTTGGCGGTTTCCGTTGAGGCGGGTGTGTCCGACATCGGCGGCGTTGCCGCTGCGGGCACCTGCTGCGAAGCCCTCACCGCCGTGGCGGTGTGCGACACCTTTGGACCTGTTGGGGAACCTGGCGTCGAACGCGGCGTCGACCCGGCTGACCAGATCACGCACCGCCACAGCGGCACCGCCACCGGCGTCGTTGATCGCATCGGTCGCCGCCTTCAGCAGGCGTTGGTAGACCGTGGTCGAGAAGCCGTTCATGAACGAGCTGCGTTCCCGCACCACCGCCGAGTGATCGAACGGATCATCGGGGACGTACTTGCTCGTCGCCGACAGCATCTGCGGCAGCAGCAGGCTGTAGAGGAAGCGGGCCTTCTCGATCTGGGCCCGAACCCCGACACAGCGCACGACCCCGCTACCGCAGTCGATGTCCTTGTTGTAGAACGGGCGCATCACCGCAGCGAGCAACGTCATCCGTTGTTCCCGGTAGCGCAGCGGGAGATCGAAACGCACCACGACGATCTGATCGTCGCGCGCCGAGGCAGCGTTGTGCTGCCCGGAAGCGCGGACTTTCATCTCGTCGAGGTTGTGTTTGGTGAGCAGTTCGTAGGCTTTCGCCCGGAACGTCTCGGCCTCCTTCTCGTTGTCGGTGCCTTCCGCCTTGGCAAAAAGCCCCCGAATCCGCCGCAACATCTTCTCGGTGGATTGCGAATCCTGCTCGGATTCCATCTGTTTCCCTCTCGGTCGGGATGGTTGAATGAAGCGAGGCCCGTCCCGAACCAGGTTGAAGCTGGTTCGGTCCGGGCCTCTCACTGAGTCGGCCGCCGCCGCGTTCTAAACGGCTGCGCCCTCCTCGAGCACTTCTTCCTCCACCCCCGCGGCGGCGCTGTCCTCCTCGACCGAGGGGACATCGTCGCCGGGATCGGGTTCCACCGATTCCGGTTCTCCCGCCACCGGTTCCGCCACCGGTTCCGCCACCGGTTCCGCCGCCGGTTCCGGCGTGTTGGCCGGATCGGGGGTGGGTTCGGTGGGTGCTGGGCTGCTGCCCTGGGGCAGGCCCTTGGATTCCGGGTCGACCGTGGGTTTCGGCGCGGCCGTGGCTTTCGCTGCGGTCTTGCCGCCGCTGCCGCCGCTGCTGGTCTTGCCCCGGTCTTTCGGCTTGGGCTCGGCTTCTTCGTCGATGGGTGCGAGTACCCATTCGGCGATGTTGCGGCCGACGTATTCCACCAACTGCTCAGCGGTCCGGTTCTGGAATCCCTGGCCGTCTGGGCGGCTGTAGCCGCACAGTTCGGCCATCTGCACCCATCCGATATCGGTGCGGTGATGCCACGTCGCGGTGATGATTTTGCGGTTGGTCAGCGTGTCACCGTTCGCGTCGACGGGTGTACCGACGACCGTGACGGCCGGTCGGCCGTCGACGACCTTCTGCAAGGTCTGCGAGCGCCAACCACACAGGAACAGAGCACCGGACAGGTTCGCGAATCCCGAATCGTCGTAGAGCAGAGGCGATCCCAGAAACGGATCGTTGTCCTCCGGAGCGACGCGGGAACCACACGAGGTGCAGAAAGGTTTCTGCGCCTTGGCTTCCGGTACCGGGGTCGGCTCGGCCTTCTTCGGCTCGGCCGCAGGTTTGGCCTGGGGCTTGGCTTTCGACGGCGTCGCCTTGCGCGGTCCGGTGGAGCCGTTGCGTGTGCTGGTGCGAGTGGACATGAATTCTCCCAGTGAACGACTGCCTCCCAACAGATTTGGGGGCAGGAACGGACAGACAGAAAAGTTCTCTGTCTTGGCATGGTTCACACTGTGGAGTTGTCGAACGACATGCGGGAGCCACCGAGCGGGTAAAACTCGGTGCGACTTCTCCCGTAATTTGGCATAGCTCCGCTGTCACCGGAAATTGCCGGAATTCACCCAGAAGACGATATGAGTGTCGCCGTACCAATAGGCGGAATTGTTGGGGCGACTCAGCCGTTAGTCGAAGGCTGGTACCCAGTGGTGAATGAAGCCTGTAAAGCACTTACACAACCCACAAAACCACAATGGGAAATGGTGTGCAAGTGGAGAATCCATAATCCCTGGAAAATGGCCCTGAATTGAGCTTGTGAGCCCTGAAATGGCTCTAGGGTGCCCTGGGGTATCCCTGGAAGCTTTCAGGGCTTGAGAATGGCTCTCAAGCCTTGTTTGGGGGGTGGGTAAATGGTGTGAGCCTGCCCTCTAGCCTCCCAGGTGTGCCCTACTCCAGGGCGGGACAGAAATGCGCAAATCGAGGATTTCACCATGAAAACTGACAGAGAAAATCTCAGGGCCGGCCGACTATCGCGGCCGGCGCATCCGGGAGGGTGCCGGTGATTCGACTACCCGGATATCCGACCTCGAGCCAGTTGCTGGACGGGATCGCCGAGATCGGGAAACCGGTGATCCTGAACTTCTCCCGCGGCAAGGACTCCATCGCGGTGTGGCTCGAGCTCGCTGATCGCGGGATCGAAGTGATCCCGATCCACAAGTCGATCGTGCCCGGTTTGAAGTTTGTGCGCGAAGACCTGGACCGTTACGAACAGCACTTCCAGCGGCGGATCATCGATCTACCGGCGGATGCGTTCTGGCGGATGTTGTCCAACCTGGTGTTCCAGCCTCCGGAGCGGTGCGCGATCATCGAGGCCGCTGACCTGTGGGTACCCACCCGCGAGGAATGGGACAACCTGATGCGCGAGGCGTTCGCCGCTCCCGACACCTGGATTCTCGACGGCGTGCGCGCGGCGGATTCGGCGACGCGAATGCTGGCGATCAAACGGTGGGGGCCGGTCAAACCCCGCACGCGCCGCCAATCCCCGCTCTGGGACTGGGAGACGAAGGAAGTGTGGGCACGGATCAGACAGGCCGGTATCGAAGTCGGCCCCGACTACCCACTGTTCAAACGTTCCTTGGACGGGATCCGCTACGACTACCTCGGCAAGATCCGCACCCATTTCCCCGACGACTACCAAACGATCCTTGCCTGGTTCCCCCTGGCCGATCTCGAAATCTTCCGTGCAGAGGTGATGAGCAATGCCGCTTCCTGATGATGTCCTCGCCATGCTGCAAGCGGGCAAATCCAAGGTGAAAGCGTCCCGCCAGGACATCGCCGAAGCCCTACGCCGCCAACCTCACCCCGACCCCCTCGAAGAGGTTCGCGGCAATTTTACCGGCGATCTCGAAGCCGATGTGAAAGCCGAACTCGACGCCCTCGGTAAAGGACTCTCGGGGGCGAGTAAGCAGTGGGCCGAGAAGTTCGCGGCCATGAACGATTCGGAATTCTGGATTGCGGTCTGCTTCCGCTCCCGCGCACAAAAGGACGAATTCCTGCGCAAGCTCGAACTGATCGAACTCGGAGACAAATACCTGGACGGGGAGAAGGTAGCCGATATCCTCGGCGTCGACCTCGACGAACAGTAGAAAACTTCCGCCAGGCTAACTGTCTCCTCCGGCCAGCCTCCACTCATGGGTGCGGGTCTCGTCGGATGCGCTGGGAACGCGAGCGAGCCGCCTAGAGATCCGTGCGACACGCTCGGTCGCACCTATCGGAAACTTCAAGCTGACCTCGACCCACTCGCAACCGAAAGAAGTCGCTTGTTCCCACGACACTTGGATATGGCTCTCGAAAGCGATCAAGTCCGGGCCGAGTACGACCAACCCGACAGGTCGATTCGCGATCCCATGCGGCATTAACTCATCATCAGCGGTGCCGCGGTTGGTGACCAGGCCGTTCTCCGGCTTGGCGCGCTTCTCGTGCCGCTTCGTGACAGGGGTGAACGCCACCGTTCGAAACGGGTAGACATCACCCGAGCCCGTTCGAACGGTGATCTCCTGTCGGTGTTCAGGCAGCACTATGTGCTCGCCCGCCTCGCTGTCGATGAACAGCTGACCGTACAGACTCAGCCTCGATGTCGGAGGTGGCGAGAAATTGCCGGTGTAGGTGATGGTCAGCTCGACATCGGCACTGAGCAAGTCGAGTCCGGGCACGTACGCCGATCGCTCCATCATCGATAGCAACTCAGATCTTGTGGCGGTCCTGGTCCGGGTGCCCGACCGCCAGGGAACACCGGCGGTCACCCACCCGTTGTTGTCTACTTTGACCAGGTATGGCGGTTGCTCGGTCTCGAAATGCAGACAGACCACCTTGCCGTGGTCGGTATGCACTTGTATGACCGTCAGGTCGGGAGTGGCCCCGGGCGCGAATTTGCTCTGCATCTGCTGCCACCAGTCCGCTGGATCGGTTTCGTCGAGCGGCACCACACGGTGCTCGTTCTCTGAGAGGCCGATGATCCACATCACCGGGTGCCCGTGCGCGGCATTGGCCATGCCACCAAGCTGCCCGGCCTTGTCGGTCTTTGGCCATTCAGCTTTGGCCTCGACGAATTCGTCCTCGATCCGCCCGCCGTCGACCACATGCATGACGTGGTCATTGACCGTCGCCTCGATGCGCGTCTTGTTCACTGCCGGGAATCTACCGGCCGACCCGGCCAGCAAATCATTGCCACGCCAGAGGATTGAACAGATGGCTTCCCGGGCAGCGTAGTGACTTCTACGGCGAAACACGGCGCATGAATCGCCGTCTCGTATCGGCACACTCACCACGGGAAGGAGGAACACCGATGAATCGATTCGCCGCCGCAGGCCGCCGCCTGGGCACCGTGCTACGCGCTGCCGGCCAACGCGCCCGCAGCCGCATCGCCGGATCACGAGGCGCGGCCTCGACCTCCGGCTCCTGACCACCACGGCCGACGACACCACCCTATTGGTGTCGTCGGCACCAAACCCCCTCCCGAGAACGTGAGGTGAGTTGTGATCGCTCCCGACGACTTCCCGGTCATCCCGCTACGCCGCCCCGCACCGGTGTCGCTGTCGGCATGGAAAGCCGCCCCGCCCGACTGGCTGACCAGCGAGGCCCGCGCCATATGGGAGCGCCTGGCCCCGCACACCGAACTCACCCCCGCCAACATCTTCGAGTTCGCCGCCTACTGCGAAGCGCTGGCCGAGTTCCAGGAGGCCACAGTGATCCTCGCCGAAACCGGCCTGTTGGTGATCGACGCGGCCTCGGGCGCCCCGGTGCCGAACCCGATGTCGGCAGTGCGTGACCGCGCGGACCGCAAGATCGCGGCCTGGGCCGCGCGGTTCCGCAGCTGAACGACATGACCAACACAGAAGGCAACGATGCCCAGGACCTGGCTTTCGACGCCGCTGCCGAGGCGCGGCGTGCGGCAGGACGACGGCCGGGCAAACTCACCGCGGCCGACCGGGACCGCATCGTGGACCTACACGCCGAGGGGAAGGGCCGCAACGAGATCGCCACGATCCTCGGAGTCGACCCCGCCACCATCACCTACTGGGCACGCCGCCTCGGAATACGGTTCGACCAATCCCAGACCGCCGAGGCCAGCGCCGCACGCCTCGAACAACTCAAACGGCGACGCCTCGATTTCGCCGAAATGCTCGAAGCCCAGATCCCCGCCCTGCACGAGCGACTGTGGAGCCCGGTCACCACCTACGAACGCGGCCTCGACACCCTCATCCCCGTCACGCTGCCGTTGCCGCCGCTGCGCGATGTCCGCGACGGCTACACCGCGCTGTCGCTGGCCCTGCGGAGTCTGTCGGAGCTGATCACCAACCAGGCCAACGAGACCGTGGCCTCGGACCGGTCGATGCTCGGTGACCTGTTCGGCAAGCTCAAAGCCGCGGTCGAACAAGACCAAACCGAGCGGGACGCCGTCCTCCTCGACTCCGCCCCCGCCGTACTGCCGCAGGACATCGATGACGACAGCGCGGTGTCGTGAGCGTCCTGGACGAACTACCCATCTCGCGCAAGCAAGCGGTCTCGATCGTGGAAGCGGTCGTACGCTGCAACATCTGGGAAGGCGCGATCCGCTCCGGCAAAACGATCGCCTCGATTCTGTGCTGGCTGATCTTCCTGTCCGATCCACCCCCGGGCGGACAGTTCGTCATGGTCGGCCGCACCCGAGAATCGCTGGCACGCAACGTCATCGAACCCATGCGCGACCCCGCCCTGTTTGGACATCTCGCCGGGCGGGTCTCCTACACCCTCGGCGCACCGACCGCGACCGTGCTCGGTCGCCGGGTCTACATGCTCGGCGCTTCCGATGCGAAAGCGGAGATGTCATTGCGCGGGCTCACCGTCGCCGGGGCGTACGTGGACGAGATCACCGTCATCCGCCCCGACTTCTTCCGCCAACTCCTCGGGCGCATGTCTCTCGACGACGCCCGTTTGTTCGGCTCCACCAACCCCGACAACCCCGTGCACTGGCTCAAACGCGAATTCCTCGACCGCATCGGCCGCACCGACGCCGAGGGAGAACCGCTGCTACCGGACTGGCGGACATGGCATTTCGAGCTCGACGACAACCCCGCCCTGTCGGAGAAACGAAAACTCCAATACAAGCGCGAATACTCCGGACTCTGGTACCGGCGCTTCATCCTCGGGCACTGGGTGGCCGCGGACGGGTCGGTGTTCGACTCGTGGGACGACACCCATGTCATCGACTGGGCCACGCTGCCGTTGATGGCTCAGTTGATTGCGGTCGGTATCGACTACGGCACCACCAACCCCACCCACGCAGTCCTGCTCGGCATCGGCGTCGACGGCGTCCTCTACGCCGTCGACGAATACCGCTACGAGCCCTCGACCATGAGCCAGCGCAAGACCGACGCTGAACTCTCGGCCGACATCCGGGCGTGGCTCGCCCAGGGCCACCTCCCCGATCTGCGGCAGGCGCGGATGCGTCCGGAGTTCGTGATAGCCGACCCGTCGGCGGCGTCGCTGCGGGTGCAACTCGACACCGACGGCCTCGAAACCGGCGTCGCCGACAACGACGTCCTCTACGGGCTGCGGGTGATGGCGATGCTGTTCGCCCGCGGCCTGCTGCGGGTGTCGTCGCGGTGTCCGGCGTTGCTGCTCGAGTTGCCCGGCTACTCGTGGTCGACCAAGGCCACCGAGGAAGGGGAGGACGCTCCGATCAAGGTCAACGACCACGGCATCGACGCCCTGCGCTACGCGCTGATCACCACTGAACGGCTGTGGCGGCCGATCATCGGTTTCGATGAGGTGCCCGATGCTGCCTGACTCCGACATCGCCTGGCCCCCGCTACCGTTCGACCAGGCACAGAAGGCCATGCGGGTGTGGGACGCCTGGTACGCGGGCGACACCGACTTCCTCGCCGAGCACTACCAGCGCTACCCCGCCTTCCGGCCGTCCCAGTTCGCGGGCGGGTTGGTGGGGCGGGTCGCGCGGTTCTTCTGGGGCCGCCCGAATCCGCAGGCGACCAAACGCCTGCACGTCCCCCTTGCCGCTGACCTGGCGCGCGGGTCGTCGGCGCTGTTGTTCTCCCAGGCACCGCGGTTCGTGATCGGCGAGACCGACGCACGCGGGGACCGCAAGACCGCCCAAACCCGCCTCGAACTGCTGCTCGGCGGCGCGGATACCGCCTCGACACTGCTCGAAGCCGGGGAACTCGCTTCAGTGCTGGGCGGGGTGTACCTGCGTGCGTGGTGGGACCACGCGATCAGCGACCGGGTGAACCTGGGGATCATGTCCGCCGACGCGGCGGTGCCGGTGTGGCGGTATGACCGGCTGGCGGCGGTGACGTTCTGGCAGGCCGTCGCCGAGGACACCGGCAGCGGTGTCGTGTGGCGGCACCTCGAGTACCACGGGCCCGGCCGCATCCACCACGGCCTCTACCGAGGCAGCCGGGATCGGCTCGGCCAGCGCCGAAACCTCCTGGAACACCCTGCCACCGCGTGGGCCGCGCCCGTGGTCGACAGTGACGCGGCGATAGCGACCGGGGTGAACACCCTCACCGCTCGGTACGTCCCGAACGTGCGACCGAACCGAACCTGGCGGCACACACCAGGACTCGCGCAGCTCGGGCGCTCCGACCTCGAAGGGCAGGAACCGCTGCTGGATGCGCTCGATGAGACGTGGTCGGCGTGGCTGCGCGATATCGACCTCGGCCGCGCACGGCTGTTCGTGGACAGGGCCGTCACCCAGGCTCGCGGCCCTGGTTCGGGGGCGGTGTTCGACTCCGAGCAGGCCATCTACACCACCCTGCCCGGCGCCGGATTGGGCAGTTTGAAGGATGGTCAGCCGCCGATCGTTCCGCAGCAGTTCACGATTCGTTGGGAGGAACATCAGCAGACCGCGGCCGAGATCACCGAACTTATCCTCCGCAGCGCCGGACTGTCCTCGTCCGCTTTCGGCGACGACCGCAGCGCGGGAATGGTCACTGCCACTGGCGTGAACTCGCGCGACAAGTTGTCGGAGGCCACCCGTGACCAGAAGATCAACTACTGGAAAGCCGAACTCGGCCCCTTCGCCCGCACCCTCACCGAACTCGACCACGTCCAGTTCGGATCCCGTATCGAGCTGAAGGCCGACCCCGAAGTCCGCTGGCCTGTCCGTGCCCAACTCCCGCCGTTGGAGACCGCTACGCGGTTGGCGACGTTGAAGGGCTCGGATCTGATCTCGACCGAACAGGCTGTGCGCGAACGCAATCCGAACTGGTCCGGTGACGACGTCAACGACGAAGTCGGCCGCATCCGCACCGAGGCTGAGAAACAGCTCAGCAGGCAGCTCGCCCGCCGCTTGCGTTCGTGACTTCATGGTTGCTCACACTTTCATGGCGATGACCTGGGCTAACGGTATGGCAACCACCGGTGCACCTTTAGGTTGCTGGTCTTCGGAAAGCCTTGTGTTCGTGCACCAGAGCCCTAACTGTCCGTCAATCCGCTGGCGTTGTTGGCCATTGACCGGCTAATTTGACACGCGAGATGGCTTGGGGCGTGATAGAAGTACGTGTCGACCAAGTTCTTCCAGGTCGAGCATGGGGATCGACCGATGGGCAGCCAAGGGCTCTGCGCGGGTTTACGCTCTCACGGTAGGTCGCTCTTATACAGCCAGCTGCAGCGATTGAGGTCTATACCCGTGACTTTCACACTCGGAGACGTACTTGCGAATCTGGTTGCAGCGAGCGTCGGCATTATACTAGCGAACGCGGCCGGTTGGTTCACAAGACAACGCAACGAGCGAAAACTAGGGAAATCGTTTCGCGAATTCTTTGGATCCGCTGGTCCGTACATGATTGTGCATTCTGCTATTTTCGATGCTCCAGAGCAGGCGTACAACTACCCAGCGACCGACACGCACGCGGCCAGGGCTCTCGCTACGCTATTCGAATCGCTCGGTCTCAAGGAGGGTGCAGAATTCTCTATTCATCCCGATCGTCGCGTTAGTAGCAATGATGATTTGTGGAATAACAATCTAGTACTTGTTTGCGGACCGGCCCGAAACTCGGTCCTGCGGCAGATCTCGGAGAGGATAGAGATGCGCTACTCGATCACGGCCGAGAATGACGATAATATTCTTGTCGATAGTTTCCGAAACCCCGGCAGGTTGCGTTCATCGAGAGAGGCTCCCCCTGGAGAGGTGAACGGAAATTTCGACTACGGATTGATTGCGTCAATCAGTAGTCCGCGCAATCCGGCGAGGAAGTTGGTGATACTAGCTGGGATACACGGAACAGGAACCTTGGGTGCCGCGCAATTCGTATCAGATGGCGACAACCTGTCGAAGCTGAATCAACGCCGCTCACAAGGTAGTGTATCCGAAGTGATCCGCGTTCGTTATGACGATATCGAGCAGCCAAAGCCGGGGGACTTGCTCTAGATATTCGGCTTGAAACTCGCAATCGCGGCGATGATCGAACCGCATGCTCCGTTCCCTCGCTGCCGCCCTCAACTCTACCGGCTTCGTGTGCCGCCAAATCTTCAAAGACATGACTAACCCCATGGAACTCGTGTGACGCGCGTTCGCGCTTCATCGAGATCGTGGGCCAACATTTCAGCGATCAGGTCATTGAACGATATTGTTGGTTGCCAGCCTAGTTCAGTATGTGCCTTCGACGCGTCGCCGCAAAGGTCTGGAGGGTCGAGTGGGCGACGAAGTGTCGGGTCTTCAACAATGTGCTCTTCCCAGTTTAATCCGACATTATCGAACGCGGTGCGAGCGAAATCTGCAACACTGCGGTCTCGGCCGGTCGCAACCACATAGTCATCGGGATTAGACTGCTGTAGCATAAGCCACATTGCGTAAACGTAGTCCTGTGCATGTCCCCAGTCGCGGCGTGAATTCAGGTTTCCTAGACCAATCTTTGTCGCTCTGCCTGAAATTATCGACGCGACCCCTTGTGTAATTCGTCTGCTGACGAATTCGGGACGCCGGATTGGCGACTCATGATTGTATAGTATTCCTGAGCATACGAACATGTCGAACCTGGTCCTGTACGACTGAGCTGTTCTATGCGCATGTAGCTTTGCCTTCGCGTATGGGCTGAGCGGAGAGAACCTGGAAAGTTCATTCTGTGGTGAGGGGGAGTTTCCAAACATTTCTGCGCTCGACGCCTGGTATACGCGCGCGTCTCGATGACGGCCTCGCAGGACTTCAAGCACGGTCGCGGTTCCCCCAGCGATTATTCGCATTGTCTCGTTCGGAGTCTTGAATGACTGACCCACGTGAGATCTAGCCGCCAGATTATAGACCTCGGATGGCTGGAACGCGTCCACTATTAGTCGAAGGGTTACGCTGTCGGTGACATCAGCGCAACATAGAGTAATGCGCGCAGGATCTGAAAGCAGCGCAACTTCGGTGCCCATCTGCGCGATCCCTGATCGGTCTATATCTATTCCGTAGACAAAGTACCCTTTACCGAGCAGGAGCTCGACAAGATATCGGCCATCTTGGCCGGCGACGCCGGTTATCAATGCTCGGCGATTCATCATACCTTCCACTTGCGGCTCTGATCGCATGGCTGTTTCGCGGATGCGAGCCTTTGGATCGTAGCGCATGCGGATCACTTCTCGCATGTCCCCATCACCTCGTCAACATTCCCGCTTCGTCGCGGGAATTAGGTCCGGACTCACGGGATGTGCGAACCAGCTGATGCTTGCTATTTGGGAATGATTCCGCGTGCGGTTTCAGATTTTTTTGAATGTGCCACCAGCTGGCGCGGCAATTATCCCGTACATGGCCGATTGTCTGAACCCTGAAGTCGCCCCAATTCTGGCTGATCGTCGAGAGAGGAACCCAGATGTCCACCGAAGTCACACCGGCAACAACCGAAGCGCTGCCTGAGGCGCCTGCCCAGACTCCTCCGATATCCGATCGTGCCACGGAGTCGACCACGCTGCCCACCACGACGACGGAGCCGCGAAGCGCTTTGCCGACTGATCAAGACCCGGCCGCGTTGTCAACGTTGGTCGCCGACCTGCGTCGTGAACTTGAACAGGCCCGCACCGGGGCCGATACCGCGCGTGACCGCGCCGCCCAGCAGGCGCGCGAGGACCTGGTCCAGGAGATCGGACGCGCGATCGGCCTGGTTGCCGACGAAACAATCGACCCGGAGCAGGTGATCGCCGAACTCACCGACCGCGCCAGCGCCGCGGACCGCAAACTCCGCGACTACCGCATCAAAGACGCCCTACTCACCGCCGCCACCACACAGAAGGCCGACCACGCCCTGCTCATGCCCTACCTACGCGGCACCGGCGCCCTCGGCGCCCTCGACCCCGAAGCCTCCGACTTCACCACACACCTCGACACCCTCGTCACCGACGCACTGACAGCGAACCCGAAACTCGCCGCCACCCCCATAACGCCACGCTCCGGCGGGGACTTCACCGCGGGCAACGCCACCCCACCCGCACCCGCCGACGAGGAGGACATCGACGCCATCCGGCGCAAGGTCCGCGCCTCCATCGCCGACACCCGCACCTAACCCGCCCACCGATCCACTGTGAAAGACGCTTGTGCCCAACGTATTCCTCACCCCCGACGTCCTCGCCAGACGCAGTCTGGCCAACCTCTACGAGCTGACGGTGATGCTGCCGCTGGTCTACCGCGACATCTCCAGCGACTTCGGCCCCCAAAAGGTCGGCAACACCGTCAACGTCAAACGCCCACCCCGCTTCGAAGCCACCACCTTCGACCGCACGCGCGGCATCGTCATCCAAGACACCACCGAATCCAAAATCCCCGTCGTCCTCGACACCATCGCCGACGTCTCCGTCGAAGTCACCTCTGAGGAACTCACCCTCGACATCGAAGACTTCGACGAACAAATCCTGCGCCCCGCCATGGAAGCCATCTCCCAGAAAGTCGACCGCGACCTCCTCTCGCTGCGGGCCGCGATCACCCAACAGGCCGGAACCGACCCCTACGGCACCGGCGACGATCTCCTCTGGGAGAACCCCGAGAACCTCATCGAGGCCGGACGCCTGCTCGATATCCAGTCCGTACCCGCACCGGGACGGCGCGCGGTCATCGGGCCGACCACCAAGGCCCGCTGGCTGGGCAAACCGTTGCTGCTGCATGCAGACAAGAGCGATTCCACCGCCGCGCTGCGCCAGGGCAGCATCGGTCAGCAGATCGTCGGGTTCGACACCTTCTGGTCGCAGAACGTCGGCCAGCCCTCACCTGCGCCGCGACCGGGTGATCCGACCACCGAAGTCGGGGTCGCGTTCCATTCCACAGCGTTCGCGTTCGCGTCCGCGCCGATGGAACTGCCGCCCGGCGCCGAAGTGTTCACCGTGCAATACAAGGGCCTGTCGATGCGGGTAGCGATGGACTACGACATCAGACACAAGACCACCGTCATCTCCGTGGACACCCTCTACGGTGTCACCTGCCTCGACCCCGACCGCGCAGTCCTACTCCAAGGACCCCACGCCGGAGCCCCCGCACCGGCCGGTGCCCCAGCCCCCACCGGCGGCAACCCCGAAGGCGGCGATCCAGAGGGGGCGAAGCCGCCCGCGACCAAGCGCACAACCAAGGACGCCGCGTGATGCTCGTCTACGCCACACCCGCCGACCTCACCCACCGACTCGACCCGATCCCAGCCGACGCCGCAGCACTCATCGCCTCGGCGTCGAGCCTGGTCCGCGACCACACCGTCAACGACCTCTACGCCACGACCCCCGCCGGATTGCCCTCCGATCCCGACCAGCGCGAGGCCCTACGCGAAGCGACCTGCCTCCAGGTCATCGCCTGGACCAAGGCACGGATCACCCCAGCGGCGGGGGCGTTGCGCGCCGAGGTCGCCAGCCAGTCCGTGGACGGCGGGTCGGTGGCCTACCGCCTGCCCGACCCCGCCGCCATCGCGCAGGCCGCCGAACGTCTGTGCTATGAATCGGTTCTCGTGCTCCGCAACGCCGGACTCGCCAGTGGGCGACCGCTCATCTGCTGATGGACGAGCCGCCGCAGTACCCGTTCGGGGTGATGGTCGAGGTCTACCGCGAAGGCGAAGCCGACGCCTACGGCGACCTCCGCGACGCCGACGGGCAACTCCTGGACCGCTACGCCCACCCCAGCCATACCATCGGACCCTGCCCGATCTCCTGGACCACCGGCGAGGAATACGTCGACGGCGAAATGATCACCGTCGCCGCACAACTCACCGCACCACTCGGCTCCGACATTCTCGCCACCGACCGCGTGAAGGTCGACGGGCAGCCGTTCCGGATCGTCGGCGCGATCCTCACCCCGACCAACCCGCTCACCGGATGGTCACCCGGCCACCGATTCCGCATCGCCCGCGGATTCTGACACCCGCACGAGAAGGACACCCGTGGACTACGACCCGACCGACAACACCCTCGACCTGTCCGTCGGGGCCGGCAGCGACACCCGCCAGATCCTGCAACACATTGTCGACCTCGGCGCGGACTACTGGCGCACCCGATCCCACCGCCGCACCGGCCACAACGCCACTAGCGTGGTCGGCTACGTCGATCCCGGCGGCGGGCATCAGTACGGCGTGGTCTACGCCTACGCCACCTATGCCCGCTACCGCGAGGAAGGCTCCCGCGACGACGCCGCCGAGCACGTGATGGCCGACTTCCTGCACTCCATAGACGGGATATGGTAATGCCGAGCTATCCGAACGTGCACGAAGTCCTCATCACCCTGCTCACCCCGATCGTCCCGACCGTCAAGAGCCGCCGACCCGGACAACGCCTGCCTTACACGGTAGTTCGCCGCATCGGCGGTGCCGAGGACGGGATCACCGACCGACCGATTGTGCGCGTGGACACCTATGCCGACACTGACGAGCAAGGTGAGCGACTCAAGGAACAGTGCCGCCAGGCCATCACAGAAGCTAGTGGAACGCTGGCTGCAGGCGTCCTCATTGATACGGCCCGAGAAATAACCGGGGGCCAAGACGCGTCTGCCCCCGATACGGGTGACCGGAAACTGACCGCGGTGTATCAACTGTCGTTCCGGGCGATCTGACCACGCCCTCTCACTGAACTGCTTGTCAACGCAGAACTTTCAAATGAAGGTACGCCATATGCAACAACAGCGAGCCCGCCCGATGCACCATACAAACTGCGCTTCCCACACATTCAAGCCCAGGAAACCGAATGGACAGTCAGGCAAGGACATGTGAGGACATGTCGGTCACCTCTTCCCACAGGATTCTTCAGAAATCAATATTCGGAGGTGACTATCTTCGAGGGATGCAGCATGCTCTTGAGCGGAACCGCGATCGTCCTGGTGGTCTACCAGCTGAGGCTGCTGCAACGGCAGGTCGACGACGCGCGTCGTTCGCTCGATCTATCGACCAAGCAGGCCATTGTGGCGAGCGAGCAGGCCGCTGAGGAATACCGGCGAGTGCGACAATCGGAAACGCTGAGCTGGATGGCAACGACCCTCCCCCAGGAACACGAACTCCAGAACCACGCCCCAATCCTGGACTCGGACCCTCGGTATCCGGCGTTCCTGGAGGCCGCGCTGGTGCCCGACTCGATCGACTTTCACAAGCTGCGCCGACTCTTCAGCCTCTACGAGAGGTTCGCGACGGCTGTCAACATGAACGTATTTGACTACACGCTGATGCAACGGACTTCGGGTTCGCGAGTCAGGCACCTCATGCAGATGTACTCGCCGTGGGTGGCAGCAGAGCGGGAGCGGGTCGGACGACCAACCCTCTATATCGAACTCGAAACGCTCGCCGAACGCCTGAGCAGCGAGGCCGCGCGCGGCGGAGACTCCACATTGGGCGCAGCGATGCCCCACCATGCACCACCGCCAGGGCCAACAGCAGTCGCAAGCTGAGCAACCCCGCCGTCGCCCATCAGTCCCGGACGACCCACGGATCGAGAGGACCCAAAGATGTAGCGACGGCGACTGCCTCCCACCAGATCACCCGAGTTGGATCAGTGCTCGGAGCGCCAATCTCCCTGTCGTGCTGTTCCAATCGTGTCGCTAGTTATCGTTTCCGAACGACGAACGTTCCGCAAACCAGCGCTGTTGCCGTGGCCTCTCGCCCTGAACGGGCGAGAGGCCACGGTTCGTTCACGGGCAAAGGAGATGCAAATGGCAGTGGCGACGTTCGAGCAGATCGTGGACGCCAACAAGGACCTGCTGCTCAAACCACTAAAAGGCGCCGTGCTGCTCGCGCCGATGTCGGTGCCGGTGCCGATCGCATTCACCGCAGGAGCCGACGCGAGATTCCAGTCATTGCAGGGCTTCTCGTCGCTGGGGTTGATCGACAAGTCCGGTGGCCCGCAGTTCCGCCCGGAGCAGCAGCTCTCGGAGACCGAGAGTTGGGGATGGCTGGAACCCACCCGCTCCGACATCGTCAAACGCGACATGTCCGCAGCGTTCACCGCCCAAGAGTACAAACGCGCGGTCCTGGAACTGGTCTCAGGACGCAGCCTCGCCGATGTGCAGGCCGATCCGGTGACCAAGGAACTGTCGTGGAACGAGCCGACCTCCCCGGACACCATCCACTACCGGGTCATCTTCCTGTTCGTCGACGGCGTCGGGCCACGGGAGAAGTGGGTCCTGCGGGTGATGCCGCGCGCCAGTGTGACCGAGGTCGGTCAGCAGCAGTGGAACGCCGAGAACATCGCCTCCTGGCCCATCACCGTGAAAGCGACCGTCGACGACAAGCTCGGCTACTCGATGCGCAACGTCCTGTGCGGCCCCGGCATCGGGGACCTCGTCGTCCCGATGGGCTTCACCATCGCCGAGAAAGCAAAGGCAGCCTGAGGTGCCCAACTCACGACGACGCAAGAACCGCCATAAGACCAACACCGCCACGGCCGCCGTCTCGGCGGGGTCGGCGTGGATGCAGATGCGTGATGAGGCCCGCGCGACCCGCGACCGGAAACGCAAGCCCCCGTACATGTTCGACGGCACCAATCCGCCGACCCCGATCAACGAACCCGACAGCGTCTGGCAGGTGTTGACCCTGGCTGCGGTCTTGGACGGCGAGGACGTGGAGGTCGGGCGGATCAAGGAATTGTTCGAGGCGATGTGCGGGGATGGTTTCGAGCGGGTGTGGGCGGTGGTGAAGGACGAGTACATCGAGGTGCTGTGGCCGCTGTTCGACGCCATCAACAAACACTTCAACGCGCTACCCGCTCCGGAGCAGGTGGGTGAGTTGCCGGGGGGCTGACCGGCCTCGTGCTCCTCATCGACCGTCACGGTGAGGACATCGAGGCCGACCTGTTCCACCGCGGCTGGGACCTCCTGGATTACATGCGTGGCGAGCGGCCCTGGACTCAGTTGATTCGGCTGGCGCGGCGGCTGCCGATGTGGTCGCACTACCAAGCCGCGCTGCTCATGGACCCCGAACTGGGTGAACTGCACGCCCAAGAAGAGATCGACGAGAACGCGCCACCGTCACCGATCTCGCCCCTGTACTACGACCTGCCGACGCTGTTGATGTTGCGGCACATCGACGTCACCAAGGAACTCATCCGCGTCGTGGCGTCCCTGTTCTCCGACAGCCCGGCCGCGCCGATCCCGCCCGAACCGCGCCCGTCCACCGCTGAGGCTCGCGCTCGCGCTCGCGCGGACCGAGACCAGGTCCTCGACGTGCTGCATCGGCTGGGGGTCGATACCTAGAAGGCAGTTCGGGGGTGAGGCTGTGGCGCAGGCGTATTCGGCGGGCTCGGCGCGGCTGACCGTCAATCCGGAGTTGGCGCGCAACTTCGTCAACCAGATCCGTATCCAGCTCCAGCGCGTCGCGATCACCCACGGTCTGCGGATCGTCCCTGATTTGAGTGAGTTCAACGAGCTGCTGCGGACCCGGTTGGCGTGGCGGCGGGATCTGTCGCTGGGGGTGAAGATCCGCCCGGACATGTCCGGGTTCGGCTCGGCCTTGTTCACCGCGCTGGCGCCCTACCGCAACATCTCGATCCACATCCGGATCACCTTCGACCACGCCCAACTCCTCCTACTCCTGGCGTTGTTGGCGCAGTTGCGGAACCAGTTCGGGTCCATCGGCCCGAACATGGGCGGATTCAACATCGCGATGAGCCTCGCCTCGGCCGCCGCGACAGCACTCAAGGTCGCGGTCATGGCCCTGGTCGCGGGATCGCTGTTCCCACTGATCTCCGTCGCCGCCCAAGCCGCAGGCACCCTCGCCCTCCTGCCTGCCGCCGCCGCGATCGCCGCCGCCGGGATCGCCACACTCGCGGTTGGTGTCTCAGGTGTTAGCGCGGCGTTCACCGCCGCGAAGGCGATGTCGGAATCCGCGACCCGCGACGCCACCACCCAGGCCCGCGCCATAGCCGCCGCCCAGCGCAGCGAGCAGCAGGCCGTGGCCAGCTTGACCCAGGCGCGTAAGGACCTCAACTCCGCCTACTCCGAAGCCTCGAAGAAGCTGCGGGACTTGGCGTTGCAGGCGCGCGGGGCGGCGCTGTCGGAGGCCGACGCGGTGATCTCGCTGGCCGAGGCCCGCCGCGATCTCGCCGCGCTGAAGTCCACCGACCCCCTCGATTACGTGCGGGCGAACAAGCGCGTCATCGACGCCGAACAGTCCCTGACCGAAGCACGGGCGCGCCGGACCGACATCGACGAGGCCGTCGCCGACGCCGAAGCCAAAGGCATCGACAACGCCGACGCCGTGGTCGCGGCACGGGAGCGTATCGCCGACGCCGAACGGGCCCTCGCCGACGCCCGCACCGCCGTCTCCGACGCTGCCTCGCAACAGTCGAGTGCTGCTGAGGCTTTCGAGCGGGCGATGGCGAAGCTGTCACCGTCGGCGCGGGAGTTCGTCAACACCATCCGTGGCATGGGTGATCGCTGGACCGCGTTCCGGATAGCGGTTCAGGAGCCGTTGTTCACCGGGCTCGGGGACTCGGTCGTCGGCCTCGCTGACGCGCAGCTCGATCGGGTTCGTGATGGGCTGTCGGGGATCGCCGAGGTCATCAACACCGGCGTCCGTGACATCCTCGCTGACCTGTCGACTCCGGAGACCGGGGCCAAACTCGAGAAGATCTTCGTCAACGCCAAGGCCGCCATCGGACCGCTGCTGGCCGGGGTGAACGACCTCATGCAGGGCCTGCTGTCCCTCGCCGGTGTCGGGTCGGATTTCCTACCCGGTGCCTCGCAAAGCTTCGCTGACTCGATGGCGAACTTCCGGGCCTGGGCCGAAAGCCCGGACGGGCAGAACAAGTTCCGCGACTTCCTACGCGACTCCCTCGACGCGCTCGGCAAGATCTGGGAGCTGGCGAAGTCGGTCGGCACAGCCCTCGGCGGGCTGGTCACCTCGGCCGAGCCGTCGGGTGAGTCGATGCTCGACTGGCTGGTGCGGAATCTGGATCGGTTCTCGGCGTGGTTGAACTCGCCCGAGGGCCAGGCCGCGATGCGCGAGTTCTGGGAAGACGTCCGCACCACCGTCACCAACCTCGGACAGCTCGCCGTGTGGATCGGCCAAGCCGCCACCCGACTCTACGAACTGTTCGACGCCTTCCGAGACCTAACCAGTATCAACATCTTCCAAGGCACCTTGTTCACCCTGATCGACGCGATCGAACTGATCCCCGGAGCATTCGACCACGTCCGGGAATGGCTACGCGAACGCCTACCCGACGCCCTGACCATGGGCATCCTGGACCTCGGCGGGTTCGGCGACGCCCTCGAAGGCCTCGGCACCCGAGTATCGACCCTGGTCAACGGCATCGGCGATGCCTGGGACGGGCTACGGGATCGGCTCGCGTCCCCGATCAATTGGGTGATCGAGAGCGTCGTGAACGGCGGATTCCGCAACATCTGGAACTCCATCCGCTCGGTCCTACCGCTGCTACCGGAATGGACCGGCGATGTCTCACTGATCCCGCTCACCCGCCGAGCCACCGGCGGCCCCGCCACCACCGAAGGTCGGGTCAACGGTCCTGGCTCACGCGTGTCGGACTCAGTACCGGCATTGCTGTCGCGTGACGAGCACGTCTGGACCGGTGCCGAAGTCGACGGAGCAGGCGGACACAGCGCGGTGGTACGACTGCGTCGCGCCGCGCGCGCTGGGCAGCTGCCGCGCTTCCGCGAGGGCGGCGGGTTGTTCGGGTCGGTCACCGACTGGGCCGAGGACAAGTTCCGGGCCGTCACCGGCGGGCTCCGCGGCCGGATCGCGGAACTGTTCCTGAAACCGGTCCAGGCGCTGGCCGATCAGATCCCCGACTTCGGCGGTGGCATCGGCCTGGTACCCGCGGCCGTGCTCGAGCAGGTCAGCGAGTCCGCTGCGCAGGTGATCTCGGGCCAGGCTGTGGCCCGCACGGCGATGGTGCCTGCGGGGGAGGCGGTGGCCCGGTGGCGCGACATGGCCATCGAAGCGTTGAAACGCGAAGGGTTCGACCCGGCCCAGGTCGAGATCATGCTGTCGCAGATCCAGTCCGAATCCGGCGGCAACCCCGACATCGCCCAGCAGATCACCGATATCAACGGCACCGGCGAACAGGCCGGAGTCGGCCTGTTGCAGATCATTCCGGGCACCTTCGCCGCCCACCGCGACCCCACCCTGCCCAACGACCGCCGTGACCCCCTGGCCAACATGGTCGCCTCCCTGCGCTACTACAAATCCCGCTACGGCCTGGACCTGTCAGAAATGTGGGGTAAGGGCCACGGCTACGACCAGGGCGGTGTCTGGGAGCCGGGCACGCTGGGCTGGAACACCTCGGGCAAGCCCGAAGCTGTCCTCACCGGCGAGGAGTTCAAGTGGCTGCGCGACCTGGTCGACGCCATCGCCGTCCCGGTCCCCAACCAGGAAAAGCCTGGTCTAGCTGATCCGGCGCGCAAGGGCCTCGGTTTGGACACCTGGGAGTCGCTGGGGAGGAACTTCTCCGACCGGTTCACCAGCGCCGGACAGGACTTTTTCACCGGGCAGCTCGATGACGCGCTCTCGGTGGTCGGTGCGCCGAACCTTCTCGAGTCCGACCGGGTGCGGCAGGTGCAGGACTACGGCAAAGCCCTGGAGGTGTTCGAGGCGACCAAGGCCGCCCGCACCGCCGGGAACGCCGACTACCAGTCGCTGATGAACCAGATCGCCCCACCACCGCTACCAACACCGACGGCTCCGGGCGGGCCTGTGACAACTGTGGATAACTCCACCCACATCACCGTGCAAACCAGAGATGTGGACGAGGGGTATCGGCGCGCGTTGCAGATCGCGGATCTGCGGGCGTTGCAGTTCACCGCCAGGAGGTGACCGCCTTCGTGTATGTGAATCCCGGGTCGGTCACCATCGAGGTCTTCGGCGTCGACGACTCGTATTGGATCATCAACGGCCCCAAAGCCGACCGTGATGTCATCACCTTGGCGACGTCGCCGAAGGGGATCGGGGACGCGCCGGTCACCACCACCTACAAGTCCTCGGTCTACCAGCGCGGTGCCACGTTCCAGGGCAAACGGTATCTCAAGCGCGACATCACCTTCGGGGTCAACATCCACGGCCGCGACGAAGAGGAATGGGAGAAACGCGATTCGGACTGGCGCAACGCCTGGGACTACGAACTCGACGCCTGGGACCCCGACGCCACCCTCACCAAACTCCAGATCAGCACCGACCGCTCCACCCGCTGGCTCTGGCTCGCCCTGGACAAGAGTGTCGAGTTCGAGTCCGAACGCGACCCCCACCTGCTGCGCAAATCCCTGGTGCCGATGGCGGTCACCGCCGCGCAACCGATGTGGGAAGAACCCACCAAGACCACGTTCTGGGAAACCGGGGCCGGGCCGGGTGAGGGGTTCATCGAGGTCTCCAACCCCACCGATCTCGAGATGGCCCAGAAGTGGCTGCTCACCCGCGGAAAATGGCGCATACCTGACGTGTCATGGACCGGGAAGAAGTACCGGCGCACCCCCGGCGGACGCTACGGCAACCGCATGATCGACCTACCGATGCTCGGCAACCGCGAAGGCGGCGCACGCATCAGCCTCGACCCCGACCGCCTCTACGTCCGCGATCTCAACGGCACCAACCTCATCGGACGCCTCGGCGGCCTGCACTTCATGCACCGCATCCCACCCCGCACCCCGCCCACCCTGCTGCCCATCAGCGTCACCGATGCCCCGGCCGGAGGCGCGCGAGCCGAGCTTCGTCAGCCGCGGTTGTGGTCCAGAGCATGGGGGTTGCGATGACAGCGCCCCTCGACCTGGACTCGATGACCCTCGCCGAGCAGTGCGAAGCGATCTGGGACGCCACCCTGGCCGCCGACGCAGCCGACCACCTCGACCGCCGCGCCGAACCCCTCGTCCGGCTCTGGGACGGGCACTGGCGACTCGCTGGATTGGTGTGTTCGGAGTACCGCGCGGAGTTCACCTGGATCGACAACGACACCGGCACCGCCCTCATCGAGTTGCCGTTGGATGACCCGTTGGCGAAGTGGGTGTGGCAGACCCGTGCCCGCGTCGAAGCGGGTGAAGGCCGCAATATCCACATCACCTGCGACAAAGCCCCCGGCTCACGCTGGTCCGGACGGTTGATCGACCACTCCATCGAGCGCCGCGCCGACGGCACCCAAGTCCTCACATTGCGGTTCGTCGACGATTTCCAGCACTGCAAGTCGTATCTGATCTGGTCCAACCCGTTCTTCGACGCCTCGGTCCAGATCCCGCGCACCTTCGGTCCCGTCCCAGGTCCGGCGCGGTGGGCGTTGAAGCTGCCGCTGTTTCTGAACGTGATGCGTGAGCAGTCCCAGGCCCACGGCTGGCAGCTCCCCGACGATCCCCTCGACCCGGCGTCGTGGCTGGGTGCGGTCGGTTTGGACATGTCGCAGTGGTCCGTGGTCGTCGCACCAACATCCTTTGCCGAAGACCTCGCCGCCGGAACCTTGTGGGCGACACCGCATTCACGGTTCAAGTACTGGTACGACATGGCCCGCGACATCCTCGAGGACGCGGAACTGTCGGTGCGGTGCCGACGCTGGCTCGAAGGCGACCCACCCCCGTGGCCCGGCGCCCCGAAACTACGCCACGGCACGCTCGTCATCGACATCGTCAACACCAGCGGCTACTACAGCGACACCAGCAACGGCGGCAACCCCTTCGACGGCCTCGTCCGCACTGTGGCGCGGTTCTCCGAGGACTTCATCGACAGCGTCGAGGAAGCCATCATCGACCCGGTCACGCCCGCGGAGTACCTGGAAGTCGGTCAGCGCCGGACCCAGGTGTCGACGCCGTTCGCGGTGTACTTCGACAGCCCCACCAGCGGGGTCGAGACCAGCAAGTTCACCGAGACCGCCTCCACGGCGGTGCAGATCGTGACCGGAGGGTCCTCGATGCCGGGGGTCGCGGGTGCCCCACCCCATCACTCGGGTGGGGCACCCGCGACCCGAACCAGCCGACGAAAGCCTCTCCGCCGGTGTCCAGATGGCTGGCGACCTCGCGGCCGCCATCGTGGGCGTCCCGCCGCTGGGCGGGGTGGCCGACGCGCTGATCCGGCCGCTGTATCAGGGGACGCTATTGGCCTGGCACGCCGTCAAATCCCAAGCCCGTGAACACAACTCCGGCTGGTCACGACTGTTCGAGTACTTCGCCGACTCACCAGGCAGGGCTTACACCATCTCGGCGATGGCAGCCCTACGCGAGGGCTTCCACGACACCCGATCCTGGTTCACCCACACCCTCACCGTCCGCGACGGTGCCCCGTTCGTCATCGGTGAGAACGGGCACTGGTGGCTCGGCGACCGCATCGGTGCGACCGCGCCGGGCGATGACACCTATACCATCCGCATCGACCGCGTCCGCGAACTCACCCTGGCCTGGGACCGCGACCAGTTCCCGGAATGGCAACCAGTGATCGGTGATCCGACCAGCAACCGCGACCGCGCACAACGTACCCTCGACATCGTCTCCGACTTGGTCTCCGGCGTACAGGAACTGGGTGTCTTGGCATGACGTTTCACTTGGCAGCTTCCGGTCGAGCGCGTTTGAACAAACCAAAACAATGACTGAGATCCAGGCGAACCAACTTCGCCGCTTGAGAATACGGCCTTGGGTCTCGCGTCACCCGTGTGAGCAGGTAGTATTATTTCGCAGTGTAGTTCAAGGCGTGGTTTACTTGACCGTCTCGACGCCGTACTCGCGTGTCCAGTTGAGTGCGTGTGATCGAGAGTCTCTGAGGATCATAGATGTTCTGATCGCCCCGGTTTCGGTAATCCAGTCTGGTTCCGGAACACCGAACGCTTGCACCATTGGTGCCGCGACGTTGTAGGTGGCACGGAGCTTGTCCTGCATAGTGTCTAGACCGCTTAAGTCCACAACAGTCGTCGCGGTTGGCATCTTGCGGTCGGCTCGCCGGAGGCCAAAAGTGGACGCTCCTCCGCTGGACTTCAGAGCTACCGTGGGAGCGCCGCCAGGATCTTTCCCCGTAGCCAAGCCGATTGTGACCGTTGCGTTGCCCCATCGGCCAGCCCGTGCGCACACCCAGTCCAGGGCGTGAATCATCAGCGCACACACATCGGCGACAAGGAGGTCGACATCAAGTTTCACGACTCTGCCGCTTGCGCTGCGTTGCTCAAGCATCAACCCAGCGAAGGCTGAGCCGTCGGCGTGCAACTCACGGTAGGTCTCATCCGCACCCGGAGTCTTGTCTCCGTCATCGGTGACGAGCAGCCTGGTGTACACGACCTTGCCTGGCGCAGGGAAGGGATGATCCGTGGCCTGGTAACCCTGCCTGAGAATCGAATTTGGAAAGTACTGATCATCCGCCCAATCAGTTATCTCGCGGAGTGCGGTCGGGGTCAGGAGTGAATCGGTTGGCATGTCCGGCACAGCCGCGAGCGCTAGCCAGACCGGGACACCGCGCACGACGAGTTCCTCGACCCCCTCAGTCCAAATATGCGCGTTGTGGCGCTGGCGCTCCTCGTGGCTTCGGCTTCGGCGTTGATAGCTCTCGGCGATCTCATGTTCGGAGAGATACCGGGTATTTGTTTCCCCCGACGCTCGCACGCAGTAATGAAGCGCGCGACGGTCATCTCCCGATTGCACCGTTACTGCATGCGGGGCTCGGAGGCTGGCAGGAATTACGACGACCAAATAGAAGCCGCCGCTTGTTGCATCGACTGCGAACATGTCGAACTGCGGGTTCGGGGTTGTGTACTGCCGTACGTCTTTGCGGAACTGATCAATGAGTTCGTAGCGATGCTCGGACCCATCAAACGGGTTCAATCGCTCTGGAATGGTGGATATTTTCTTGAATTCCTCTACGCCGTAGATCAGAACTCCGCCGCGTCCGTTCGCGAATGCTGAGACGTCACGTCCGCGTTCCTGTCCCACGTTCCACTTTGGGTTGTCGCGAGGCTTCTTGAACTCGCCCTTGCTCTTGTAGTCGACATACTCGGACTCCGCAGGTATCTCCTCCGCGAGCTTCGTGATTGCTGCCTCGGTGATCGTTCCTTGCTCAAGTTGTCCGCCGAGGATGTCTTCGAGTTCACGGTTCCGCCAGATCGCCACCGGCTGATTCTGTCAGCATCCCCGCGCATCGCGAGCTGGTTTCACGACGCCACCAAGACGGATATTTCAACCACTGAGATCAGGTGACTTATCGTGTCATCCAACGGCCAGTTTCCAACCCGCGACAACTGCGATCGCACCGATCCCGAGGAAGCGTTCCTGTGGATGCTCGTCGGACTCCCAGGGCTCAAGGGCGCACCGCTGCTTTTGCCGATCCAGCACCTGCGGGCGGTGTCGCGGCGGCTGTGGGACTGCGGGGCGCGCCCGGTCGAGGAGCCGGTCATCAAGTACCGCCCCCCGCGCGCGGGTGACCCGCACTGGCTGCTCTCACCCGGAACCTGGTCCGACGCCGATGAACCCGAGCTTGAGGAAGTCTTCGACGTCCGCAAATTCGTCGCCGAACTCCCGCTACGCCAGCGTCAGCAGTTGGCAGCCGCGCTGGGGCTGACCGGCACCGTGCCCGACCAGCCCGCCGAACCACCGCCACCGATGCTGCCGGTCACCTGCCCGGTCAGTGTCGAGGCCCGCGCCACCAACGACCCACCGCCACAGTTCGACCCGACCCGACGCGGAGTGAAAGCCGTGCTCGCGTATCTGCGGCGTGCCGATCCGGCCGAGCGCGAACGGGTCCTGGCGATCGAGCGCCACTTGGGCAAAGCGCGACCGGCGATCCTGTCGCGCTACGAGGACGCCCAGTCCTGAAATCAGCTATCACCGAGGAGGTTTCGTCATGTCTGCACGTTTCTGGCCGGTCGCGGTGGGGTTCTGGATCACGTCAGCATTCGGTCCACGTGAGGACGGCTGGCACTTCGGAGTCGACTTCGGCTACCCCGGCGGCGCAGGCGACCGGCCGGTGCACGCCTGCCAGGGCGGCATCGTCACCCGCGCCGGACCCGCCCAAGGGTTCGGCTCCTGGGTGGTCATCGACCACCCCGACGGCGACGGCGGCGGCACCACCGTCTACGGACACATCCGGCCGGAAGTCTCTGTCGGACAACGAGTGGAGGCCGGGCAGCGGATCGCGGTCATCGAACCCGACCGCTCCCGAAACGCCGGGGTAGCCCCGCACCTGCACCTGGAGTGGCACCGCGCCCTCTACAACCCACCCGGCCCCGATCGCCTCGACCCGCTACCGCTCCTGGACGGCGCGGCATTCCCGGAGGGAGGATTCGCGATGCCCGAATTCGGCATCGACGTCAGTAACCACCAGGGCGCGTTCGACTTCGCGCGTGCCGCCGCCGAAGGCATGTCCTTCGTGACCCACAAGGTCAGTCAAGGGACGTGGCAGGACCCGCAGTGGCCGCGGGCCCGCGAGCAGATGGGCGAGTTCTTCGAGTTCTGGGGCGGCTACGTCTACTGCGACCTGCACACCCACCCCGAGGCCGAAGCCGACGCGCTCGCGCGGTTCGCCGACACCAGCGTTCCGGTCCAGATCGACTACGAGGACCTGCGCGGTTTCCCGAGCGTCGGGGATCTGTGGGCGCGGGTGAACGCGATTACCGCGCGGGGGTTCTCGCTGTTGCCGATCTATCTGCCGTGCTGGTACTGGCGTGACTTCATGGGCTCCCCGGATCTGTCGGGCCTGCCGGTGCCGTTGTGGAACAGCTCCTACGTTCCCGGCATCGGCGCACCGGATCGGCTCTATCCCGGTGACGGGTATCGGGGGTGGGAGCCGTTCGGCGGCAAGGAGGTCGCGATTCTCCAGTTCTCCGATCGGGCCGCGATCGGCGGCCAACTCATCGACGTCAACGCCATCCGCGGCGGCCGAACCGAGGTCGCCGCCTTGTTTGGAAGGAACGATATGCAGCTCACCGACATCGTCATCAACAAAGACGGCAACCCCGTCACCCTCGCAGACCTCCTCGCCTCCATCGACATGCACGCGTCCTGGGTCGTCGACCAGCTCGCCGGACCCGACTCCCGCCACCAACCCGGCCCCGCCCTCGACCCCACCGGCTGGCCTCAACTCGACGACAAGTCGGTGGTGGACTCGGTCGCCTCGGCCCACCAGAAGATCGACGCTGTCACCGCGACCCTGGCCGGAGTGCAGGACAAGATCCAGATCATCCTGGAACACCTGGTCAACGACGCTTCGACGGGTCGGCACCGCAAGCCGGAGGTTAGCCAGTGAACCTCGGGTGGCTCAACGCCGACATCGTCCAAGCTTTCGGCGTCGCCTTGGCGACGGTGATCGGCGCGATCACCGCGCGCCAGGCCGGTCAGGTCCGTCAACTCCAGGCCCGTGTCACCGAGTTGGAGGGCCAAGACCTCACCGACGCCGACCGCTACAGCACCCTCGTGCGCCTCGTCAGGCAGTTCCAGCGCCAGCGCGACGACCTCGCCGTGGTCGTGGGGCGGAAGGACCCGACCGTGAAAGTGCCCGATGCCCCGCCGATCCCAGATTGGCTCATCGGTGACCTGTGACATCCCCGAACAGGGAGATCCCGGACAGGTCCTGGAACCTCGGCGCATTCCGGCACTTCCAAAACCAGTCGGTCGAGGACGCCAAAGCCGCGATCCGCGCCGGGGTCATCGGGGCCTACACAGGGGCGCAGAACGCACACCGCCGCGAGGTCCGCCAACCCATCTACCAACGACCCACCTACGAACAGGTCCCGACCGATATCCCGTTGTGGGCCAACCTCACCGCCACCGACGACACGACTTTCCCGCTGGCGTTGCTGGCTCGTCAGCCCGATGCGAACGGGTCGCTGACTCAGGCCCCGTTCTACCAGCCCGCCTCCGGCGCCGTGGAAATCGGCATGATCCGCACCCTGCGCGACCGCGAGTACCGGCAAGTCGGACTCTTGATCGGTCCGGCGGGGTGGTCGATGGTCAACAACGCCTACGTCATGGTGTACCGGTTCGCCGAGGACACCGGTGACCTGCATCTGATCTTCGACACCGGCGACATCCGCCCCGTCCTTACCAACGCGAGTACCCAGTACCGGTTCGACCTGCCCACCATCGCCGCCCGCCAGGGCGATGTGTACGGGGTCGGGTTCCTGTCGAACTACCTGGGCATCGGCTACAAACTCGCCACTGTCCCGCGCTGGGTCATCGAACAACCCGGCGGCACCCAACCGCGGCAGCCCTATTACTGGAGCCGCGGCGGCGACGGCACCGGGAAAGGCCCCGGCTTCCCCTCCCCGCCTTCGTATCTGCGTGCCGACCACGTCGGCACCAACCACTGGTGGCCCTGGTTCCTCCTCGGCTGACACCAGCCCCCGCCGACGCACCGCGCCGGTTCCCTGCATCCCGAAAGGCCCTGATTCGTCATGCCCGCAACACCCGCACCCCTCACCGTGCGCGAGCGACTATCCACCCCGCCCCGGCTACGCACCCTGCGGTTCGGCCGCTTCCGCCTCACCTACATCCCCGACGGCTACGTCGCCCTCAAGCCCCGCGGCTGGATCACCGGCGCGACCGAAGCCGACTGGACCGCCCACGCCGACTACTTCAACCCCGACGGGCACCTCGTCGCCGGACTCGGCGGCTTACTCGTGCAGCGCGGCCGCCGCGCCATACTCATCGACGCCGGAGCCGGACCGGTTGTCCTCCCGGATGTGCACGAGAACCCGATGACCGGCGAGATGCGGTCGGGCGCGCTGCTGGACAGCCTCTCCCAGATCGACGGCCTGGACCGGATCGAAGGCATCGCAGTCACCCACCTGCACTTCGACCACCTGGGCTGGACATTGACCCCGGTTCCTGGCCGGACGCCGTTCGCGACCGCGCCGATCTACCTCGGCGAAGTCGAATGGGCCTGGTGGCGATCCCTGACCCCGGCCATGATCGACACCCTGCCCGCCTGGGCGAAACCGAGTATCTTGACCCGACCGATCCTGGACACCATCGCCCCACGGGTGAAGGTGGTGCACCACGGCACGCGGATCTTCCCCGGCGTGCGCGCGGTCACCCTGCCCGGCCACACCACCGGACACACCGGCTACGAACTACGCTCCTGCGGCAAACGGATGCTCGTATTCGGGGACGTGTTCCACTCGCCGATCCAGATCACGCACCCGGAGTGGGCGGTCGGCGCCGACTACGACCAGGCCGAGGCCATCGCCCACCGCGAGCAGCTCGTCGCCGACCTCGCCTCGAGCGGGGATCTGGCGTTCGGTATCCATTTCGCGGATGTGCCCTTCGGGCGCGTGCACCGCGACCTCACCACTGGCCGCACCACCTGGGTACCCGCCGACTGAACCCGTGTCGGGCCGAGCGCCACGACTCTGGCGCTCGGCTCGTTGGGAGGGATCACATGGTCGACTACCTCGGATACCGGCCCAACCGGTACACCATCCTGCTTACCCGCGGCGCGGCCTTCGTCCAACGCTTCGAGGTCGTAGGCGAACCACTACCCGACGGCACGACCTCCTGGCTCGACATCTACGACACCGACGACGAACTCCTCACCACCTGGCACCCCGCCACCACCGGCCCGGCCGCTGTGGAATACCTGATCGAACCGGACCATACCGCCGAGATCGGACACCGCACACGCGCCGCCTACAACCTGTACCTCAACTACCCCGACGGCCGCCTGCCCTACTGCTGGTTCCGGGGACCGGTCGTACGCGATGATTGAGCACGTAGAACGGATACCTCGGACGATCCTTGGCGGTTCTATGCAAGAGCACACCAGTAGCAGGTCTCGGAGCGTATCGAACCGGAAAAGTGTTGCTTCTTGGGCGAGTTCAGCACCGTTACAGGCGAACTCGACTAGCCTCCTCGAACGTGCCCAGCGACGATTCTGAGTCCCGCATCATCGCGGCCATGCGTCTGTCCGGCCAACGCTTCAAATCCAACGGGATGCCTGCGGACTCGCTCGCCGAGGTCGCTGCCCTTGAGGACATCCTACGGACGCTGGTCCGTCAGTTCTGGCTGGACCGTAACCCCTCTCGGCAACGTGTTCCAGCAGGCTACGACTCTGAGATCACACTGAGGCTCACCCGCATCGGTGAAGGGTCCTCCGTGCCCGTACTTGAGCACGACCGCGAGCTCGGAAAAGACGAACTATTCCGCGAGGGGGAGGTCAAGGACGACTACGCCAGGGCACTCGATATCGTCGGACAATTCATCGAGTACGCCGAGACCGGTAGCGGGTCGATACCGCCGGAGATGCGCAGCGTCCCTTCCGCCAAGATCAAGAAATTCGGCCAAACCCTCCATCGTGACGATGCGATCCAGATCGCTCACACAGATCAGATCGAGTGGAAGACGGTCATCCGGTACACACCTGCAACGCGTGCTCACGCGCTTGGGCAACTTCTCGGCGTGTACACCGAGCAGGTCACTGTTGAGGGTCGTGTCACCAAGTTCGACACAGAGCGCGGCAGGCTTACGGTGCGAGATCGGGAGCGAGGGAACGAAGTCGTTGTGCCCTACCTCCATACGGGCGTCAACGCCAACATCGGCTCCGATGAGGAACAGCATTTCGAGTGCGTTGCGGAAGGCATCGGCGAGTTCAAAGCCAACGGACGGCTGGTCAGGCTGGAAAGCATCAGTTCGCTGGATCTCAACGACGTGACCGAGGATGCCCGCGCGGTCCGACAGTTGCTCAACGACCTTGCCGACTTGGAAGAAGGCTGGATCGATGGCGATTCGGGTGAACCTATCTCACCGGAGGTCATCGAACGCGGGCACGCGGTGGTTCTGGCAATGATCGAACTGGGCAACATCACCCGCGTCGTCTCCCCGACTGAGGAAGGCGGCGTCCGGTTCTACTGGCACGAAACCGAAAACCAACTGTCGATCGAAGTGGAGCCAAGCCGCGCTCTCTACATACACACGGCAGACCTGTCTGCGGGCACGTTCGCCGATGCCAGGGTTCCTCCTGACGCCGACGACTTGACCGACCGCCTCAACTCTTGGCTTGCTGAGGAGCACTTCGATGAGTGAACCCAAGAACCGCCGACGTGAGCGCATGACCGACGGCAATGAGCAACTGTTGCGACCGATCATCGCTCGATGGTGCGTCAATGGAGTGGTTGTTCCGGACGCCTTTAAGCTCAGCGCCGCCGACAAGAAAGACTCCAATCATCTGTCGATCGGTCGAGGCTCGGCGATGACTCCTGAACAGGCGTACCACGACCGCGCAAAATTCATTCAAACCCGATGCAACGCCAACGGTAGGCCCTACATGCCGCCCGTGGGTGTCTATGCGGTAACCGTCGATGAAGTCGAGTCCATCGAAATCAAATCGTCCGACGGCGACCTAGTCCGACAGCCCCTCACCGTATGGGACGACTCCATGAATGACGACGTCCCAGACGACCACGGGCACATTGACTACAACGGCGTCCCACCCAGTGACAAAGGGGCTCACGAGTTCGCAGCAAAAACGCTGTTGAGACGGGCGCTGGCGCACGGCTGGAAGTACGGACCCGTACCGGGATGAAGTCGGTGCGGATTGCACTGCAACCTTCGTTTGCGTCACTGTGGAGACGCGGATCGCGGCCGATCACCTTACAGCAGCGCGACTGCACGCTGTGAATACCACCGCCGCATCGAGATACGCTTGCCGGTGCCGGTCATCACCACACCGCGCTAATGGTCCGAAAGGCACGATGTACTCGTGATGCATGTGCCGTCATAGAGCCGGATATTCTCCATGTAAGTGTCGTCCTCTCGGTTCACGTGACGCACGATTTCACTCTCAGCAGCAAGATCGCGCGTGAAACTGTCTTCCGCCTTGGCCTCGAAGTACGGCCTACCCGTCGCTCCAGATTTCCGGCCTTTGACCTTCAACTTCTCGCGTATCGTCACCTGTTCACCCACCTGCACCACGCGGTCGCGAGATCCGCAACGGGGACACTCGGGGCTGTCGATAGACACCGGCTCTCCACAGTTTCCGCACTGATGCTCCGCAGGCTGCTCAGGAGGCGTCGGCGCTGGGCGACGGCTGCGGGTTATCTGCTTCTTGATCTCCTTTTCATGGTCGCGGCAAAGATGCCATATATTGCTCTTGGCGTCGGGATAGTCGGCCCGAACTTGATGTGTTGCAGGCTGCGTGCAGCCATTCCATTCGCAACACGAATTTTCCGTTGCCATAGGCATATTCTATTAGCCTTATTGGGCATTAGAGTAGGGGGAAATCAGACCGCAATGTTCGCTCGCATCCACCTGATGGTTGTTACCTGATGACCAGGCTATCGACTCCGTCACGCATCGCCCGAGCTCGGGCGCCTCGACCGCCGGGAACTACTGCGGTCGCGCCCGTCGAGCCGACCTGTTCGGCACCCTTACCTCCGCGCTATGTCGGCCAGGATGGTGGTTTGCTACCCCTTGGACCGGAGGGTTACGGAGACAACATCTCCAGTGGACTTTAAGTTGCTCTTTTGTCCCGAATTCATCCGAATACGGACGCATCCCATCGCATCACCGGGGGAAGCATCGCGCCTGATAGAGGCATGGATCCGAAGCTGGTCGAAGGCAGGTGCATCGTGGTCCGTGATAACCCAGCTATCGCAGATCCAAATCCTTGCCGCTGCGAACCTCAAGGTCAGACAGTTCGGTCGGTCAGCACCCGGATCGGAGGTCCTGTCAGAACTTTCTCAAGCGTGCCAACTCCACGCGGCGCCATTCAGCCGAGCGAGTCCACGATTTTCATCGTCTCGACCGCGACCGTCGTCACCCGCTTGATCAGGTCGATGACATAGGTGGGGTCGTTACGTTCGTCGCACCAGTCGTTGGGGTCATTCGCTATTCCCGACGCCGGGTCGATCTTGACTCGGTACCGTTCAATGATCCACGCCAACGCCGACCGGGATCCGAGCAGGTAGCGTTCCGCGCTCTCCGGGATGCTGGTGATCGTGACTTTTGCGTTGTACACAATGGTTGTGCGGTCATCGATGTTCTTGCCGGTGTCGGGATCTCGCTTCCTGCCCCACCTCATCTTCGACATCTGCCACGTCTCCCAGTTATCCGGGGCAGCGGCCTTGGTTTGCACATCCAGCGGGTATGGTTCGACATCGTCGTAGCCGGTGTGCAAATCAGCTAGCTGGCGGCCAGCCTCAGTGAGCTGCTCGAATTGCTCTCGTGACGACGGGAGGGGAATGTGTGGCAGCATCTTCTTCAGATCCGCCGCGTAGGTCTGCCGGTAGGTCGGATCGTGTAGCTGGCCGTAGGCGTAGTAGAAGACGTCGTCCTTCATAACCTGCTCACCGACCGCCGCGCGGTAGACGGCGAGTATCCCGTCGGTGACGTTATCGATCCGCCTGTAGCCGTACTCGTCCGCTTCCATGGAGTCCGCTGAGGCGAAATCTAACTCACCATCAGCTGCCTCAACTTTGAGGTAAGTCCAGCGGGGGAAGAACTGACCGCCGCCGGATCCCCAGAAGGACAGGTCTGGGATCGCATCGACCATCAGGGTAGAGAATGGTTTGTCGGACCCGGTTCCTACCACATAGAAGCCGAGATTCTTGTGATTCGGGGTCGGGAACATTGACGTAAGCTGGTAGGTGCGGTTGTTGAGCTGCTGTCGACGATCGAAGTACGAGTGCATTTTCGTAAACGGCCGGTATGCGCTCAGTCGGACGTTCTCGTCCACATATGAAATTCGCTGGCCTTGTACGACTTGTTTCTTGTTGATCTGATCCCAACTGAACTGTTTCGAGTCAGCGGTTATGAACTCTTCCGCGTTGGGGAGGTTCGAGGTGGCTCTGCGGATTTCCTGGAACCGATCGGTCTCAGAGTTGTAGAAGTCGATTGTTCGACTGATGTTGGAAATCAGTGCACGATGCGAGAAGTTGTAGCACCAAGCGTCACGGCTCGTTTTCAAGCCCGCCGAATACGAGCCGAACAGTGTCACCTGCGCCCCGTCAGCCTTCTTACCTCCCAGCGCGGGCCACGTCTCGAACTCTTCACTGCGTTGGTTCGTCCAGTCGCCATGGATGTCGGGTGCGATGGTCCGCCAGTCGACGCTGGTGAGGGTGCCCTCGTTGACGATGTGAAGTTTGTCCTCGCGGGTCAGGTAGTCACCGATGTCGCGGTAGTAGATCTCGCATGGGCCAGTGTGGTTGGGGTTCTTGATGCCGATGAGGATGGCGACGGTGTTGCGGCTGCCGGAGCCGAAGATCTTGCCGCCCTCTTTTCGAGAGATCTCGCCTGCGGTGCGCTGGTTTCCGCGGAGGTTGTAGGCGTAGATGCGGGAGTACTCGTCGGCGAGAGACAGTCGAATGCCGTTCGCGGAGTTGTCATTGATCCATCCACCGTTGGATACGAACGCGACGATGCCTGTGTCGCCGATGCGGTCGGTGGCCCACCGGAAGGCGCGCAGGTAGGAGTTATAGAGGCTGTTCTTCAGCTGCGCTGTCGAGCGCAGGGCGTAGGTGTCGGCGATCCGTTTGTCGAGGGTCGGGTAGGCGAGGTTGGCGTTGAGGTCGTTCGCCGAGTTCTGTCCAGCGGAGTAGGGCGGGTTGCCGATGACGACGTTGATGGGGGTGGCGAGCTGGCGAACGATGCGTTGGTTGTTCTGCGGGAACATGATCGCGTCGAGGCTGTCGCCGTCTTCGGTGATCTGGAACGTGTCGGCGAGAACGATGCCCTCGAACGGGCTGTACTCCGTTGCGCTTTGCCTGCCGATGAGCGCGTGGTAGGTGGATTCGATGTTGACTGCGGCGATGTAGTAAGCCAAGAGCATGATCTCGTTGGCGTGCAGCTCGCAGGTGTACTTGCGAGTCAGGTCTACGGTGGTGATGAGCCCGGATTGCAGTAGCCGAGTCAGGAACGTGCCGGTCCCGGTGAAGGGGTCGAGGATGTGGACGCCCTCGTCAGTCAGGCCGCGGCCGAAGGCGTCGCGTGATGCATGGTCGGCGGCGCGGAGAATGAAGTCGACGACCTCGACGGGGGTATAGACGATGCCGAGTGCTTCGGATTGCTTGCGAAAACCGAGGCGGAAGAACTTCTCGTAGAGTTCGGCGATCACTTTTTGTTTGCCATCGGCGGTGGTGACCTCGGCGGCGCGCACCCGTACGGAGGCGTAGAAGTCTTCGAGCTTGGTGGTCTCGGCTTCGAGCCCGGAGTCCCCGAGGGCGTCGACCATCGACTGCATCACGCGGGAGACGGGGTTGTGGGAGGCGAAGTCGTGGTCGGCGAATAGGGCATCGAACACTGGTTTGGTGATCAGATGCTGGGACAGCATGCTGATCGCGTCCTCGCGAGTGATGGAATCGTTGAGGTTGTCGCGGAGGCCATCCACGAACTTTCCGAACTGGGCGGCAATACTGGGGGAAGCGTCGTCGAGCAAGGCGCGGATGCGGGTGATTTGCGCGGCGGCGATGTCGGCGACATCGGATGCCCAGTCTTCCCAGTAGGCGCGGGTGCCGACCTTGTCGACGATGCGCGCCACGATCGCTTCCTGCCATTCCGACAGGGAGAACAACGCCATCTGCTGCGCTATCCGACCGGCGTCTGCGTCGGTCTCGGCCCTAGTGCCGTCGGCGACTTCAGTGTCAGCGATGGATTCGTTGTGGGTATCGCTGACCGGTCCGATGTGGTCGCCCATCAGCATGTCGCTGCCCTTGCCGGCCTTCTGGTCGGCTGTGCCGGTGGCGTTGAGCGCGATGGAGTTGACCATTGCCTTGAAGCGGTCATCGTGTGCGCGCAATGCGTTGAGGACCTGCCAGACCACTTTGAAGCGCTGGTTGTCCGACAGTGCCTGCGACGGTGAGACCCCGGCGGGAACGGCGACGGGGAGGATGATGTAGCCGTAGTCCTTGCCGTCGGTCTTGTCGGTAGGCTTGCGCATCACTCGCCCGACCGACTGCACCACGTCCACTACCGAGTTGCGGGGGTTGAGGAAGATCACCGCGTCCAATGACGGCACGTCAACGCCTTCGGACAGGCAGCGGGCGTTGGTGAGGATCCGGCATTCGCCCTCCGGCACGGGTGCTTTGAGCCAGGCGAGTTCGGCGTTGCGTTGCAGGGCGTTGAAGGTGCCGTCGACGTGGCGCACCGAGCACGACAGGTCCAGGTTCGTCGAAGCGATCTCGTGGCCGTCGGTTTCGCTGTCGGCGAGAAGGTCTCGGTAGGCGTCGACCACGGACGGAAAAACGTCGGCGACCTGTTTGGAGGCGGCGATGTCCTTGGCGAACACCACGGCCCGTTTCATCGGCGGCTGCCCGGGAGGGAACCCGACACCGTCGGGGGTTTTCCCGGCGCGTTTGGCCAGGCCGTTCCAGCAACCGACGATCTTGGACGCGTCATCGAGGCGCAGTTCGCTGAACTTCCCGGCCAGCTGTTGTTGCAGCGGTGCGGCCACGAGGTCGGCATCGACGGTCAGCACGATCACCTTGTAATCGGTGAGCAGGCCACGGTCGACGGCGGCGCCGAAGGACAGGCGGTGGAACTCGGGGCCGAAATCGTCTTCGTTGTCCATCGAGGTCAGCTGGGCGGAATGTTCGACAGCTTTTTCCTTGACCTTCTCGCCGAAGATCTTAGGTGTGGCCGTCATATACAGGCGGCGTTGGGCCTTGAGGTAGTCGCCGTCGTGGACGCGCACGAAGTTCGACTCGTCCGCGCCGAACAGGGTGACACCGGTGGTGCGGTGCGCTTCGTCGCAGATCACCAGATCGAACGGCTCGACCCCGTGCTGTGCTTGGGCGGCTGCCACGACGGGCAGGGACTGATAGGTGGTGAACACTACCGTCAGCCCTGCTGCACGCTTACGATGCTCCATCTCCCCGGCGAGGGTGGCCGCAGTGGTCGTGACAGGGATCGCGACATCGTGGACGGCGACGTCTTCGGCCGAGCGGGAGACCTTCTTGTCCGAGCACACCGCGAACGCCCGCAGACTCAGCTGGGTCTGGGCGGTCCACTCTCGCAACGTCTGCGACAGCAGCGAGATCGACGGGACCGCGAAAAGGATCCGCGCGCTACCGCCATTCACGACAGCCGTGCGTTCGGCGATCTTCAACGCCGTGAACGTCTTACCCGTGCCACACGCCATGATCAGCTTGCCGCGCTCGTTGCCCGCGGCGTAGCCCGCGAACACGGCATCGATGGCTTGAGCCTGATGCGGTCTCGGTTCGTGCCGTTTGGCTTCGGACAGGTCGACCTGCAACTCACCCGCTGGCCAGGCGATGGCCCAGTCGATCGGGGACTCCGCGATCTCTGCGAGTCCGATCCGCTGCACGGGGGTCGTCTGGCCCTCGAGAGCGTCCTCGGCGTTGCGACCCCAGCGGTCGGTGGTGGAGATTATCACCCGGTTGGTGAACGGCTTCTTGCCTGACGCGGTGAAGAACGAATCGATATCGCCCTTGGCCAGGACCTGGGTGGGTTCGTAGAACTTGCACTGGATCGCCGTTAGCTCCCCCGTATCGCGTTCACGGGCGACGAGATCGATACCGGTGTCTGGCTTGCCGTCGCGGCCCGGCCAGTCACTCCACCGCCACACCTTGTCGTACTGCTGGGCCAGCATCGGGTCGAGCTCGAAATAGCGGACCATCAGCTGCTCGAACTTGGTGCCCCGCTCAGAGTTCGACGGCGCCCGCCGGAACGCCTCGATGACCTCGTGAACAGAACCCATAACCAGCCCCACCTTCCCCACGACAACAACTGTTTCGAACATCCTGCCGGTACCACCGCCCTGAACGGGCCGCGGCATCGATCTGGCTTGCCGCGAGTCGGCTTGTTGAGCCGCCGCGGTACACGGCGATGAGTACCGCATGAATCGTCCGGCGTTGCCAGGGTAGTGGCTCGGGTCATGCTGCTACGTGAGTTGGTCGATATGTCGACCCCGGATCCTCGATCGAAAGTGGGGTATCCACAACCGATCGAGGACCTGGCTGTCGCGTCACGCAGAACCAGCACAATCCGGGCGGGCAGTTCGATGCGAACCAGCCGCACGGGTCTGGGTTCCTTCTGGGGCGCATCGCGCGGATCATTCCCGCCGTGTACGAGCCGCTGCCCGATCGGTGGATGATTCAGGTCAGCGAGTACGCGCGAATCCACATCCCGCATGCTTGGGGTGGATGGCGGAACCCCGTCAAGTACGCGACTCTCGAAGAACTGCGAATCAGCGTCGATGACATGCAGTTCGAGAAGATGCCCGAGCCGACTGTTTCGGTGCGCCCGATCGCGGCAGAACCGCCGATAGCCGCAGTGGACCTGACGATCGCCCAGGCAAGAGCCGGGCTGACTGCCACATACGGGGTGCAACCCGACGCGATCGAAATCATCATCCGCGGATAGGGGGCAGTCACGGCGTCGCAGGAACCGGAGCCCTGTCCCTTGAACACCAGACGAGGCCGCGCGCTAGGTGTGCCGCAAATATAGGTCTACGGCGCGGAAGATGTAGACGGGCTCTCATTTCGGAAGTTCAACGTGGAGACGGTGGTCGTATCGTTCACGATGTCGGGCGCCGGGCTGGGCGATCCATCCAGGAGTCACCGAGGTGAATGCCGATGAGGTCGCCACCCTGATAGTCAGTCGAGATCCGTTGTCGCTCAAGGCGTTTTGGTCGCACCGAGGTCTCGGCAGCCGCGGCTTGTTGCCGGAAGAGGCCAGCGATGGTGTGTCCAGCATCGTTAAGCGCTTGCTCGGACCAAGATTCTCGTTCATCACTGTTTTCGGTATTGAGTGAATGGAAGATGCGGGAGGGAAGGCTGACTTCAATATCTGCGGCCCGGACGTCGAACCGGACACGTTCGCCGTCGTCTTCCACGGATCTGCTGGCGATCGCGGCCCGCACCACTGGCACATAGTGTGTCGCGAGGACGGCTAAGGCAGGATACACGGCGGCCTGACGCTTGCGCGGTGGGTCGACGAGGAGCGCGTGCCACACACGATCGGTGTTGAACCATGCGACCGAGGCGATCTCGGCGGTTGCGGTGACGCCGCCGAGCGAGGGCAATTTGCCCGCTTGAGCTTTCGCGTGAGCAACTAGCGCGTCGGTGTATCCGTGAGTGCGGCCCTTTGCCTCCAGCACAACCGCACCGCGTGTAATCGGGTCATACCCAAGGAAGTCCGGACGACTTTTGCGGGTGCTTCGTCCGATGGTTCGCAAGTATACGTCGAGGTGAACGAGGGTGGGCACTCCCAGGAGTAGGTCGCTGCTCAGCTGTGCCTGGGCCATGCCGAGGAAGTAGCTGACGGCGGACTTCTCGCTGGCGTCCAGTCTTGTGTAAGCGACTGTCTTCAGCCAATGGTTACTTTGCTCCTCAAGGCTCGCTTCCATGAGGGCCGAGCGCCAGCAGAGTTCGGCTAGCGGGCGACTGCCGGTCGACGCGGAGGTTGCGGACACGCCAACAGTAACTGCCGCCCATTGCAGCATCGCTATTGTGGCATCCATGTGACCAGTTGGCGGGCGATGTGGAAAACCCTGCATTCGATAGGGGATAAGGGGCACCCCAGAGATTCTGGCGCACTAGGCATCTTCGTACGTGCGATCTCATGTATGAGGGTGCTGCACGATCGCCGGAACGTGCGAGCGGGTGGCCTGGTGGATCTGCGGACCGTACGCGGGATGGACTGCTCAAGCCCCCGGACTCCGGCTACGCGAGTGAACTCACCTGCCTCAAGAGGTCATCATTTACTCCATACTTTCAGCAGAATCCGCCCGAATATGATGCAACAAAGCACGATCCACATTTCGATAGCGAAATGCTATCTGGCCTGATGGGAGCATCTAATCGAAGTCAGTCGCAGAGAGCCGAATTGTGTTGGGGCAGAAGCAGAAGTTCTACCATTGAACTACATCGGCCCGCGTTTAACTGCGTCGCTTTGCCCCTGATTCAGCGGTACCGACGAGCCCACCTTGTCCTCGACGAGGCAATAGCGTGCCGTGCCGCTGACCGGATCCGCGCAACCCTCAGCGCCTGGATCGGAAGAGACTGCCGGGACGCAGCCGACTTCAGGCCGCTGTTGCGACGGCGGTGAAGGCGTCGAGGTCCTCTGCGGTGTTGCCGTCGCGGACGACCCCGAGCAGTTCGTCGAGTTGCGCGGTGCCTTTCCCGGATGCCTTGTCGGTGAAGGTGCGTCGAGGTCGATGCCGTCGGGTTGGCGGACGGCATCCTCGTCGACGGTGGGGTCCTGATTTGGCCATCGCTCATCGCCGAAGTCCGGCACCGGCTATGTCAGATTGGACTCTGAGATCCCAGCGGACAAGTGCCAAGCAACGAAATATCGAACTCTATTCTGACGCAGCTTGTTTCCGGTCGGTCGTGTCAGACTGGGCTCTGCCCCAACTGGACAAATGAATATACAGCAGAAGCGCCTGGTGCTGGTCAGCGAGAAGCCTGCCGCTGCCGCGCAGCGGCGAGGTTGCCACGCGAGGTCAGGGTGTTGGGGTGCTCGGGCCCGAGGATCCGCTCGCAATCGGCGAGGTTCCGTTCGATCAGAGGGATGGCTTCGCCGATGCGGCCCGCCGACCGATAGGCGCCAGCGAGGTTGCCGCGGTAGGTCAGGGTGTCGGGGTGCTCGGGGCCGAGGATCCGCTCGCAGTTGGCGAGGTTCTGTTCGATCAGGGGGATGGCTTCGCCGATGCGGCCCGCTGACCAATACGCGCCAGCGAGGTTGCCGCCAGCGGTCAGAGTGTTTGGGTGCGCGGGCCCGTGCACTCGCTCGCGGTCTGTTAGGTTCTGCTCGAACATTACGATGGCCTCGGCGATGCGGCCCGCCGATTGGTAGGCGCCAGCGAGGTTGCCGCGCGAGGTGAGGGTGTCGGGGTGCTCGGGCCCGAGGATCCGCTCGCAATCGGCGAGGTTCCGTTCGATCAGAGGGATGGCCTCGCCGACGCGGCCTGCCGATTGGTAGGCGTTAGCGAGGTTGCCACGTGAGACCAAGGTGTCGGGGTGCTCGGGCCCGAGCACTCGCTCGAAGTCTGTGAGGTTCTGTTCGATCAGGGGGATCGCCTCGGCGATGCGGCCCGCCGACCGATAGGCGCCAGCGAGGTTGCCGCGGTAGGTCAGGGTGTCGGGGTGCTCGGGGCCGAGGATCCGCTCGCAGTTGGCGAGGTTCTGTTCGATCAGGGGGATCGCCTCGGCGATGCGGCCCGCCGACCGATAGGCGCTGGCGAGGTTGTGACACGAGGTCAAGGTGCTGGGATGCTCGGGCCCGAGGATCCGTTCCCGGTCGGCGAAGGTGTGCTCGTAGAGGGGAATAGCCTCGGTGATGCGGCCCGCCGATTGGTAGGCGCTGGCGAGGTTGCCGCGCGAGGTCAAGGTGTCGGGGTGCTCGGGCCCGAGCACTCGCTCGGAGTCTGTGAGATTGTGCTCGATCAGGGTGGTGGCCTCGGTGATGCGGCCCGCCGACTGGTAGGCGCTGGCGAGGTTGCCACGCGAGATCAGGGTGTCGGGGTGCTCAAGGCCGAGGATCCGCGTGCAGTCGGTGAGGTTCTGCTCGAATAAGGGGATCGCCTCGACGGTGCGGCCTGCCGATTGGTAGGCGCTGGCGAGGTTACTACGCGAGGCCAGGGTGTCGGGGTGCTCAAGGCCGAGGATCCGCGCACAGTCGGTGAGGTTCTGCTCGATCACAAGGATCGCCTCAGCGAACCTGCCTGCCGACCGGTAGGCGTTGGCGAGGTTACCGCGGGCAGTCAGGGTGTCGGGGTGCTCGGGCCCGAGGATCCGCTCGCGGTCGGCGAGGGTGTGGTGAAGGTGAGTAAGGGCGCGAGTATGCAGGCCCTGACCGCTCAGGAATAGCCCAGTATGACTGCGGATCCGAACGATAGCGTTCACTTCGCTGCTGACGGTTGTGTGACTGGTGAGGGCGTCGATATGGGGCAGCAGCGCTCGCCAGGCCGACCAGGTGGCCGGGTCTCGCCAGTCGGGCAGGACAGAGTGTAGGGTCTCAGCGGCGCGGGTGCGGGCGCGTTCGATCGCGTCCGGTGGGTGGTCCGGGTTAGTGAGGTCGGGGGTGCGGGCGACGGCTTGCACGAGTCGGTGGATCGACAGTGTGGCCCCGCCCGGGTCGAGGGTGATCATGCTGTAAGCCGCCAAGGTCCCGAGCGCGGCATCGACAGCTGCTTGATCGGCCGGGTTGCGGCAGAGGGTGATCGGGATGTTGTCGGGCCCATACCAGGCCAGGATGCGCAGCAAATCCACTGCGGCGGGTTCGGTCTCGGTGATGCGGTCAAGGGTGACCCGCCAGATCCGGGCGATCGTGCGCTGCGGATCAGTGCCAGCGGCGGCGCGGTCGAAGGTGGGTCCAGGCATGACGGTGAGTAGTTGCAGATAGGCGCGTGGGGTGGTGAACCGCTGATGGGCCAGGTATGCCCCGACCTGTTCGACGGCTAGCGGCAGATACCCCAGTGCCGCACACAATTCGGTGACCCCGTCCAGATCACGTGGCCCACCTGCGGTGGCCGACCCGATCAGCAGCTGCTCTGCTTCCTCGGCGGTGAGAACGTCGAGGGAGATCACCGTCGTGCCGGGCTGCCAGGGCGGTGACAACCGTCCGGTGATCAGCACCCGCCCCGTGCGGGCACGGCCAAGTAACGAGCTGACGTCGGCTGGGTTCTCGACGTTGTCCAGGATCAGCAGCCACCCGGTATGGGTGGCCAGCCACTGCATTCCCCGCTCGGCCAGATCCTGCACGGTCAGCACCTCGGTCAGCGCGGGCTGCAACCGGGATGCGAACTCCGCCAGCCCCCGCTCGACACCGGCCGGGGAGTCGGCATGGATCCACACGATCGGTGCGCACCCATGAGCGTGGGTGTGCACCCAGTGGGCTGCCAGGCTGGACTTGCCGACGCCGCCCAGTCCGTGCACCGCGGCCATCACCACCGATCCGCCACCACCGGCCAGTGCGGTATTTAGCCGGGCCAGTTCGGTTTCGCGCCCTACGAACCATCCCGGTGGCGGCTCCGGATTGTCTATGCCTGGTGGCGCTTCGACCTCGGCCATAGGCCGGAAGGCATCGGCTGGCACTTGGATCACCCGTGCGGTGGCATGGTCACCGGTCTGGATCAGATTGGCGTCCCGGCCGACCGCGACCGAACGCTCAGCTGTAGCCTGCACCCGACCTGCGACATCACCGCCCGCCAGCGGAAGGCCGGACGTTCCATCTTGCCCAGGCGCTGTCACGGCGCGGCCGGTCTGGGCGGCTGGTCGCCGGTGGAGATAGTGCCCGCGTCGCGCCCTACCGCGACCGAACGCTGACCGATTGCCGACACCGACTGCGGTGCAGACTCATCCTGCGGAGCGGGATCCTGCGAAACCGGTGCTAGGAACGGAGGCATCAGAGTGGCAGCAGTGTTGTCACCGGTGCTTATCGAGACCGCGTCACGACCCACCGCGACACTGCGCGGCCCCACTGCTAACACCGGCGCGGGCGGCGAGGGTTGGGGTGAAGGCGACGGAGCGGATCCGAACCCAGTTGATTCAGCCTGATCAGCTGCGAGCTTCGGTGCCAGCAAGCGGGCAAGGTGCAGTGCCTGATCAGCGCTATACCAGCCCTTTCCCCGCAGGTGATCGCTCCAGTCCATCTCGTCGAGTCGGCTGTAGAGGACCTCGTAGTGGGGTCGGTGTGCGGGTATCAATGCTCTTTCGGTGAAGAACCACGCATCCTCGGGCCCACCGAACTCTGCCTTCTGGAACACCTTTCGTATCGTGTCGCGATATCCCATCGGGGATTGCGCGCGTAGATTGGCGACCTCGACGAGCAGTTTGCTCAGACGGATAACTGATTCGGTGGGATCGTTCAGAAGTACGCCACGATCCTCACCTGCGGCACGCACAGCCTCGACGAGCTCCAGATAGAAACTGGTGATAGCTTCGTCAGGCTCCCAGACCTGTGTGGAGATGAGCGCACCGTCCTGCTTTTCGAGGAGGACCGTCAATTTGTCCTCGTCAGGGTCGACAAGGAATCGGTAGTACAGATCGGTATCCCACACGACCGATCGGACGCCGTGTGCGCTGATGACCTCTTCCTCGATCGCCAGCCTCAGAGCAGCGAAGAGCGCGCCACGGGAGGCGTCAGTGAGGATGCGTTCGTAGACACCTAGCTTGGTTTTGTGTTCCTGCTCTTGCCTGCTAAGAAGCCCCGCGCGTATGTCTTCGAGCGACGGAACGGTCTCTGCTGCCGGAGAGAATGCATCGCCCGCAGATCGTTGCGCTTCGGCGGGACCCAGCGTTTCGCTACTGGTCGCTGCGGCCTTGTCTGCTGTGTTCTCGGTTCCCTCGATGCCCGAGACGACTTGGGCGGCAGGCTCGGAGGGGCCAGGGATCGAGGTCGTGCGAGGGAAGAGAACGATCCGACCAGCGTTGTTGTCTGCTCGACGTCGAGGTTCGGGGTGTGCGTGGCGGCGCAGATGCTGCTGAGTATGGAGGTAGAGGTCGTCGAGAGCGACGCCGGGGTGCTGGGTCGCGGCGGCGAGGAGTGCGGCAGTGAAGGCGGTGTTGCGGTGTCCAGGTGGGGCGTAGGAGGTTTCGGTGCGGGAGGACGAGGTGATTGTGTAAGTGCCTGCGATGTCGGCTTGGCCGAGGACGGCGTCGGGCCCATCCGTCAACGCGTCGAGAGCGCGCCCGGAGAAGCAGCAGTCCAGGAGCAGAATACGGGTGCTGGCACTGCTTTCGGCGATTGCTTCACGGATTGTGGCGATCGATAGCGCGGTCCAGCGGGTACGTTCAGGGTCGGTGTTGGTCAAGGCCAGATGTAACCGTCCGCGGGAATCGAGAATCCCGTGGCCGGTGTAATAAACGATCAGGGTGTCTGCGGCTTGTTCGGCGGCATGCTCGATCAGGTTGCCGATCTCTGCAAGACTTGCCGGATTCAACACTCTGCGGCAGTTGTCCGGGTCCAGGACACCACCGGGGCCACTGAGCAGCCGATGGAGGTCATCGAGGTTGTTGGCGGCTGCCGGAATCGGGTGTAGCTGATCGGGCCGGTCGTAGGTACCGGCGCCGATCAGCACCGCGCGAGAGTGCTCACGCTGTGGTTGGCGGGTGGTCACTGCGGCGGAGTGGCGGGGCCGGTCAGTTCCTGGATCTGTCGCAGTACGGTTTTGGCGTCGAGGCGTTTGCCGTCGATCTTCACCGAGACTTCTCCGCGGGTGATGGTGAGATTGAGGTCGGAGCGGCGGTGGGTCAGCCAGGTGGTCAGGGTTCGTGCCAGCGCGGTGACGGTGGCACCTCCGGTGACAACGACGGTGAGGATCTCGGCGACTCCTCCGAGATCGCCTTCGCGGATCGGTGCGCGAGTCAGCCGGACCAGGCCACGCAGTGCGTCCTCGTCACGCAGCCAGTCCATTAGCTGCTCGGCAGCCTCGGGCCCGCCGTCGGTGTGGATCTGCACCTGCTCATCGAGATTCGGCATATCGAGTTCCCCTCCTCGGCATTGTCCACACGAAATTGAACACGAAGCGTAGCGGTGACCGCGTGGATGATCACCCTAACCCCCACAAGCCCCGGCACGGAACACGATTCACCATCCACACCACCGACCTCACGCGCTGCGAGCCAGGAACCAGGGTGCCCTATCAATCAGACGGCTGTTGCTTCCGTGCGACAGCGAGGTGATCGCGGATCATTCTGATGCTCGGATGTTCAGGCCCGAGGATTCGTTCGCTGTCAGCGAGGGTCTGCTCGTATAAGTTGATCGCGTCATTCGACCTTCCCGCCGCGACGTAGGCGTCAGCGAGGTTGTGGCGGGTGGTCAAGGTGTGCGGGTGCTCGTGACCCAGTAGCCGCTCGCGATCTGAGAGAGTCCGCGCGAACAACTCGATCGCCTCGTCCAGCCGTCCTGCCAACAAATAGGTGTAGGCGAGGTGGTTGCGTGAGGTCAGTACGTCGGGGTGATTGGTGAGGAGAACCCGTTCGCGGTCGGTGAGGATCTGCTCGAGCAACTCGATCGCCGCCGTGACTTGTCCCGCCGATCTGTAGGCGATGCCAAGGTTGTTGCGAGTGGTCAGCGTGTCGGGGTGCTGGTCTCCCAGTATTCGTTCGCGGTCGGTGAGGGTCTGCTTGAGCAATTCGATCGCGTCGGTGGCTCGTCCCATCGACGTGTATGCACTTCCGAGGTTATTGCGTGAATTCAGAGTGTCGGGGTGTTCGTCGCCGAGGATCCCCTCGCGGTCGGTGAGGGTTCTCTGGAACAAGTCGATTGCCTCGTCGAGCCGTCCCACCGCTTCGTAGGTGTAGGCGAGGTTGTGGCGGGAGTGCAGGGTGTCGGGGTGTTCGTCGCCTAGTGTTCGTTCGCGGTCGGTGAGGGTTCTCTGGAACAAGTCGATTGCCTCGTCGAGCCGTCCCACAGCCCTGTATGCACCGCTGAGGCTGTGGCGGGAGTGCAAAGTGTCGGGGTGCAGGCTTCCCAGTGTTTGTTCGCGGTCGGTGAGGTTCCGCTCGAACAACTCGATCGTCTCGGCGAGCCGCCCTACTGCCCTGTAGCTATAGGCGAGGCTGTGGCGGGAGTGCAGGGTGTCGGGGTGCTGGTCTCCCAGTGTTCGTTCGCGGTCGGTGAGGGTCTGCTCGTACAGCTCGATCGCGTCGTCCAGCCGACCGATCGAACTGTAGGTGTGGGCCAGGTAGTGGCGTGTGGTCAGGGTGTCGGGGTGCTGGTCTCCCAGTATTCGTTCGCGGTCGGTGAGGGTCTGCTCGAACAGTTCGATCGCCTCAAGGACTCGTCCCACCCCTCTGTAGGTATAGGCGAGGTTGTTGCGTGTGGTCAGGGTGTCGGGATAATCGATTCCCAGCATCTGCTCTTGGTCGGTGAGGGCTTGGTGGAGGTAGACCAGCGCGCTGGTGTGTAGGCCCTGGCCGAGCAGAAAATGTCCGGTAGCACTGAGGACCGCAGCGACAGTGATTGTTGGCGGGAGGCTGCGTACGTGACTACTGAGGGCGTCGATGTGGGGCAACAGCGCTCGCCAGCTCGGCCAAGTGGCCGGGTCCAAGTGGTCAGGTAACTCGGCACTCAAGTTGCGTGCCGCACGGTCGCGGGCTAGCTCGATCACTGCGGGATTGCGGTGGGGGTCGTTAAGATCTGGGGTGCGGGCCACTGCCTGCACAAGTCGGTGTATCGACAGCCGTGCGCGTTCAGGGTCCGGGGTGATCATGCTGTAGGCGGTGAGGATGCCGATCGCGGTGTTGAGCGTGGGCGGATCCGCCAGAGCTTGGCATAAAGTGAGGGGGATAGCATCTGGGCCGTACCAGGCCAGTGTGCGCAGTAGGTCACCCGCCGCTGGTTGGATGGCGGTGATCCGGTCCAAGGTCACCCGCCAGATCCGTGCGATGGCGCGATCGGGATCGGAATCGACGGCGGCCCGCCCGAACATGTCGGCGGGATAATCGGTGAGCATTGTCAGGTAAGTCCGCGGGGTGATGAACGGGTTCTGTGCCAGATACGCGCCAGCCTGTTCGATCGCCAGCGGCAGATGCCCCAGCGCGCTGCACAATTCGGCGGCACCGCTCTCATCGCGAGGACCGGCCATCGTAAGCAGACTGATAAGCAACTGCCGGGACTTCTCAGGGGCGAGGACATCCAAGCGCACGACCGCAATGCCCGACGGCCACCCGGTCGCTCGACGACTGGTGATGATGATTCGACCGCCAGCTTTGGCACGCGCAAGCAGCGGTTCGATGTCGGTGAGGCTGTGGACGTTGTCAAGGATCAGCAGCCACCCAGTGTGGGTTGCCAGCCACTGCGAACCGCGCTCGGCCAGTTGCTCGATATCCAGCACCTTCGCCAGCACGGGCTGCAACGCGGTTGCGAAATCCGCCAGACCCTGCGTGATCTCGGCCGCAGTGTCCGCTCCGATCCACAGGATCGGGGAGTATCCGTGCGGTCGATCGTAGGCCCACCGCGCGATCAGGGTGCTCTTGCCGATCCCGCCCAGCCCATGCACAGCTACTACTACCGGCCCGGGCTCGCCGAGAACGGTGTCGAGCTGGCCGAGCTCGACTTCGCGCCCGACAAACGGCCCTGGCCAGGCTGGCGGCTTGTCGATCCCGGGTGGGGCGTCGACTTCAGCGATGGGCGGGAATGCCCCCACCGAAAGCTCTACAACCTGGACGCTGGCATTGTCCCCGGTCTGGATTAGCCGAGCGTCTCCTCCAACAGCAACCGAACGGGGGCCTTCCGCGTGCACACCGCAAGCAGAAACCGTCTCGGACGGGATGGCGGGCTGCTGCTGGCCTGGATCGTCATTTTTCACGGTGAGGGCGGTCCGGGCTGATCACCAGTGGAGATGCTGCCAGCATTCCCGCCGATTGCGACCGAACGTGTTCCCCCCGCTGTCACAGTCCCTGACGCAGGCGCAGCCGATGAGCCCGACGGTGGCGCTATCGGCAACGTAGGGACGTTGTCACCGGTGCTGACCAACGCTGCGTCACCGCCTACCGCAGCGCTGCGGTCACCGGAGGCTTCTATCGAGCGTGAAGGCTCGGGTGGCGTTGTGGTGGACTGCTGCCTTTGGAACTGCCATACCGAGGTCGCGATGCCAGCCACGGTCAATGCTGCGACGAGCGTCCACATCCACAACGGACCGCCGCCTGTTGCCAGGTTCACCACCACTGCTAGCCCAGTACTCGATACCCCCGCCACCGCGATCGGCACCGCTACCGGCAAGAACGAACTTTGCCCCGCACTCATGCAACCTCCCCGCATCGTAAGTCACCGCTGGACTGGCTCAACTCAACTGAAAAATCTTCCACCTCACCGCTGTTCCCGCTACCTCGACTACGCGGCCGGTACGACAATCGGCGGCCAATCTTGTGGCTCGACATTGGTGGGTTTCTGGCTGAGATCCTGGTCCCAGTCGAATGCCGGTGCCGGAGGACCCCACTGCTTTGGCCTGACAAAGGAGATGGCCTCAGTGCCGAAATCTACCTGTACAAACGAGGCATCGCCGGAGAATTTTGCATCACCGAACTCGGCGGTGCTGGCGAATCTCACGTTGTGAAACTCGGCTATGCCAGAGAAGGTCGTACCACCGAACTCTGCGGCGCCGAGGAAGGTCGCGCCGCCGAATCTGGCGGTGTCGGAGAAGGTCGTGCCGCCGAATCCGGCGGCGCCGAGGAAGGTCGCGCCGCCGAATCTGGCGGTGTCGGAGAAGGTTGTGCTGCCGAAGCCAGTGGTGCCGGAGAAGGTCGTGCCGCCGAATCCGGCGGTGCCCAGGAAGGTCGCGCCGCCGAACCCGGCCGGGCCGAGGAAGGTGGCGCCGCCGAATTCGGCGTAGCCGGAGAAAGTCACACGACCGAACTTGGCAGCGCCCGAGAATTTCACATTGCTGAGGTCGATGTTCTCAAGATGTGCAGTGCGAAAATCGAAGTCGCATGACGACCAGTTTGATTCGGCAGTGGGGCGGAGATGGTCAGCGACGACGCGGACGATGGTAGCGCGGACTTCGCGATCGTTGTGTCGGTATTCGAGGTGACATTCCTGATCGTCGGAGCGTGTGCCATCCGAACTCGCACGGTGCTGTTTGAGGATCAGTTTGCTCTGGTGGTTGGCGCCAAACTCAGGGCGGTAAGGCATTCGCAGGTATCCGCACAGTACGTTGATACATTGCTGGCGGTGCAGGCCGTCGGATCCGTCGGCGACACCCGCCATCGCATACACCCCGGCGATGCGAACCGCGACATCGGTCGCGCCGAGTTGTGAAGCCGCAGCGCCAAAGCGCTCGACGAACCGAGACTCTTCCATATCTCGTTGGCGTCGATATGCGATGACCAACGCGACGACGCCACCGACGCCCGCGACGACTGTCAATGCGACGCGGGTGACGTCGATCTCTGCGGCATCCTTCTTCGTATCGACCGAGATGGTCCAGCGCAGGAAACCGTACGCGACGAACGCGGCACTTAGTCCGGTCAGCAGGGCGAGGGCGACTGCGGTGAACAATCGGATCCGTCCGATGCGGCGGCCCAATGCCGCGCGGGAGTCTTTGCTCGCCCACGCGCGCAGCGTGGCCGCCTTCGTACGTGCCCGTGCGCGAACCGCGCTCACTTTACCGGCCATCGTACGATTCTCCGTGATCCGAGTTCATCTCACCCAGTCATCGGAGTACCTGACGCGGACTACGGGCAAGCCGACCGGTTGTTTCGCAGCCGACACTCTGTGGTCTCGGCTGTCGAAAGTTTGCTCGATTAGACACGGGATCGCGAGGAGTCTGGCTGTGAACCCGAGCGTCGACGTCTATTGACTCATCGAGGTCTACATTTACTCTACTTTTTCAACAAGACGTGATCGAATATGGTGGAACACCAACGTATTCAAGAGTCCGCAGCCGCTCGGCATCTGTGCTGATAGAACTACTTATCCGAAGACACAACGGTCTCGGTGAAGTTATCCGCCAGCTATGGACTTGTACTCCATTGGTCGCGGGTTCGAGCCCCGCCCGCCCCACAAACACCCGGTGACCAGCGGGTTTTGTTTTTCTGGAGAGGTTTCGATCTAGAACAGCGCTCCTCCACCAATGGATTCTGCGAGAACGCGCGCTCCCGAGTTTGTTCATTTGGCTTAGTGCGTGACGTCAGCCCCGCATCGCTGCCAGAAGTGCCTGCTCATCGGCCGGGATGTGCGGGTCGAAGGTCTGCTCGGCGCCGTTGATCGTGATCGTCGCCGACCGCAGGACCCGTAGCCGCCGCACGTTTGCCCGGATGCTCTCACCGGTCCGGTCCTGCGCGGTGCGTGCGACCGCCAACGCGGTGAACACGATCGTCAAATGAGCTTCGATCGCGTCCCTGGTCCGCGCGAACATGGGCCGCGCGGCGAGATCGGTCTTCGACATGCGAAACGACTGCTCGACATGCCAAAGATCGTGGTAGGAGCCGATCACCTCACCCGCGCCCATCATGTCGACCGGCAGGTTGGTCACATAGCCTTTCAAGCCCGCCAGGCGGCGGGCCCGAGCGAGCGCGGCCTCGTCGAGGGTCTTGCCGGCCTTGCTGTTTTTCACGAACCGCGGTGCCCGGTCGGCCTTCTCGCCCGCGATCACCTCGCGCGCCCGGGTTTCCTGGACGTTGAGGGTGCGGTTGTCGCGGAGGCAGCGTTTGGTCGAGTAGGCCCAGACCGCCCGCCACGATCCGGGATAGGTGCCGGGGTCCCAGACCGGTTCGGCGCGAACCGAGGGACTGTTGTCGAGGTTCGCGCCGCGTTTGGGGGTGACGGTGTCGATGACCTGCCCGTCGGTGAATATCTCTCCATGCCAGTGGAAGTGGGATTCCAGATCGATCGGGGCTTTGGTGACGCGGGATCCGACGATGAACCGCAGATCGGCGTCGTCGAGAGCGGTCAGGTTCTCCGCTGACAGCATGCCGGCGTCAGCGACGATCACGAACGAGGCGAGCCGGTGCCGTGCCTGGAACTGCCGCACGATCGGCACGACCGTGTGTTTCTCGGCCTTGTTGCCCTCGAAACAGCCTATCTCCAAAGGGAATCCGTTCCGGTCGACCAGCAATCCGACCACGATCTGCGGGTCGACGCGGCGTTCCTTGCTGTAGCCGACCTTGCGGAGCTGGTCTTCTTTCTCCGCCTCGAAATACAGGGTCGTCACGTCGTAGAGGCACAGCGACACGTCACCGCTGGTCGTGGCGTGGGTGAAGCACGCCTCGGCGATCCGGTCGCGATAGCCATCGGCGGCGCTGACGGCGCGGCCCAGCGTGCGGCGCAGGGTGGAGTAGGAGGCGGGTTCGCGGCCCATCTCGGTGAGGACCCGGCCGGTGTCGGCCAGCGAGGTCGGCTCGACCAGCCGCGCGATGACGAGGTCGCGGAACACGTCGTCGGCGACGGCGGTGGTGAAGCCGAGTGAGTCGTAAACCGTTGCCAGAGAACCGAACAGCAGTCGGGAACTGGTGCCCGTGACCCGCCCCGGGCTGACGGGTCCAGCCGGCGACGCGGTGGTCGGCGTGGTCTCGAGCAGGGTGTCCGTCGGTGCCGCTGGTACGCCGATCAGGGCCGTACGCGGCTGAACCGGTTCCAGACCGAGGTCGAGTTGGCCCTGGTCACGGTCTTCGACCAGTTCCCGGGCGCGGGCGAGCAGGATGCCGAGTTCGGCGTCGGTGTGGGCGGACCCGATGTGGGCGATGATGCGTTGACGGCGGCCGCTGGTGTATTCGGCGACCTGGACCGCAGTCGCGCCGGACGCTGTGCGGACCCGCCGGATGAACGCCACGAACCCCGACTCTACCGGCCGGTTAGTGCGTGAAATCCACCATCCCCACAACCGTCATGCCTGGTCAGCGCGGTGCAGTCAGCCGAAACCCGTTGACCTGAACAAACTCAGGTTCGAGCCCCGCCCGCCCCGCAAACACCCGCTGACCAGCGGGCTTTTGTTTTTCTGGAGAGGTTTCGATCTAGAACAGCGCTCCTCCGCGAATAGATTCTGCGAGAACGCGCGCTGCGGGCACCGGAAGGGTGATCGCCGCAGTTGCGCGGTTCGTGACGGTAGACGACTGTCCGGTGATCGAGTTGATCAACGACGATTCCTGTGTCGAGAATGAAATATCCTTCGACAGTGGCGGTTTCGTGAATCGGGGGCTGGTCGTAGGAGGTCTCCGCGTTGAAGTGCGGACCTGTGGGTGGAGTCGTCCACTCTGGCTGCCCAGGCGGTGCCGTGATTTGCCGATACCAGCGATGTCTCCGATGCCGCCTGCGGTGGTGGTGGTCAGCAGGGGATCTCCTGCGGGTATCGAAGTTCGGGATCTCCAGGCAACCAGTTGGTGTAGCGCGGCTCATCCTGAGCAACTCACGAACGCCCGTAGGTGGAGGTCGTTGACCTACCTCGGCCATGGCCCGAGGTAGTGGTGTTATCCAGTGAGGACCAGGTGTATGCAAGGCTCTCGAATGCCGCGCGACGCACCATCGATGAAGGTCCGAGTAACATCTGCGACCCGCTGGCGATCTTTCAGACAACATCGATTCAGGAGGTTTCGAAATGCTCTCTGCGAAGCGATTCGCCGCAGGCGTCGTCGTCGTCGCCGCAACCGCTGCCTCTGTGCTCGCTGGTGGCGGCGTGGCCCAGGCCGACGTGCCGGTGTGGCAGGCGAACTGTCACCTCTACAACGTCTTCAATACCGGGGGGATGGCGAATTGTGAGTTGCCGACCTGGCATCAGGTGAAGCTCACGTGCGTCGCGTGGCCGGTCCCGTTCGTCTATTGGAAGTACGGCCCGGTGCAGTACGGCCAGAATCAGTCGTGGGCCAGTTGCGATTCGCTCAATGCGTTGGTGCAGATCGAGGTCATCCAGGCATAGGTCGCGTGCGGGCCGGATGTCACTACCGATTCGGTGGACGGAATCGGCACCGCGCATTTCCGGGATTCGGATGGCGAGGACACGTTCTTCCGCTCTGTTTCACATGATGTCAGGGTGATTCCCGGGTACGCAGGTGACGGCGTCACGGGAAATCATCGCTGCCCGGCAGGTCCGTCCGTCGGTGGAGATTCGGGGCCACCGCTGCGGCCACGGTCACCGTCGGTGTCGGACCTGTTGCCGGGGCTGTTGTCGACTCGGCGGGGGCGGATATTAACGGTCGCGGCATCGCCACCGGCGCGTTTGCGTCGCAGTACGTCCAGGTCGAAGACAGTCGCCTCGTGGTCCGCATCGCCAGGATCAGCCGTCGGGGCGGCGGGGCGGGGCGGGCCCGGGTCGACCGGCCACCACCCTGTCTCGCGCTGTAGTTCCGAGCGGAGCACGGGCCTGGTCGGTGGCGGATCGGAGAGGCTGTCACCTTCCGAACGCCAGGTCTTGTGGGGACGACCGTCGGCGTCATCTGTCACGCGACGCGGGCGACGCGGTAGCCGGACGACTTTCGACCCGCCTTCTCCGGTCCCCGCCGAATCGGTTTCGGCAGACCTCATTCCTTCGAGTTCCCGGCGTAGCTGATCCCGCGCGTCGGATCTCTTCCCTTCGACCCGTGGCGCGGAATGCCGTCCCGGTACTTCCTGATCAGACATGGGTCAGCCGCCGCCGAGTTCGGTTTCGGCCATCGATGCACCGATTGTCGGTTCATCGAGTTCATATCTGATCTCATTGCCGATTGCACTCACCCCTACATTCTCTCTCAGACTCGCCGCATTCGGTTCCCGGGTGATTGCCTGAGTATCGGAGCACGGCTCGTGCTGGTGGGAGGCCGGACACCGCGTCGGCCGTAGGCTGCACGGTCCGCGCCTGCTTGTGAAGATGGCCGGTCGCTCGGATATCGACCAGAGGTCGAACCGCGGACACACGCTCGCCTGCCCGCGAGGTTGAGCCATCAAGACGCATCCGGCGTGGGCCGCAAACCACTGTCACTGCCGGTCGAGTTCTGCGCCGCATCCGGGACGATTGGGCTCGAGCGGCCACCGGCGATGAGTTTCGCCGTGGTCCCCGGTCTCTACCCGTAGACAGGATCAACCGCACCCGAGGAGAGCGTCATGACCGTCACCTACACCTTCGATGTCTTTTCCAGCCTCGACGGGTACGGCACCGCCAGCAGTGGCGACTGGGGCGGCTACTGGGGAAAACAAGGCCCCGAACTGCTCGACCACCGACTCGACCTGTACGCGGCGGAGCAGCGGATGGTGTTCGGGGCCAACACCTATCGGGCGTTCACGCAGATACTGGCCGACGCTACCGAGGAGTCGGTGCGTGACCCCTGGGTCACCCGGATGAGGAGTCTCCCGGCGACGGTGGTGTCGACCACCCTGGAGGGGCCTCTCGACTGGCCGGACGCGACCGTCGTCAGCGGTGATGCCGTCGATGTCGTCGCCCGGCTGAAGCAGGAGTCCGACGTGCCGTTGCGCTCGCACGGCAGTTTGTCGATGAATCGGGCGTTGATGGCCGCGGGCCTGGTCGACCGCGTCCAGGTGACGATCTTCCCTGTCATCACAGGTCGGACCGGTTCCGACCCGATCTTCCGAGGCGCGGCCGACTTCGACCTGGAGCTGATCGAGAGCCGGACACTGGACGGCAATATCCAAGAGCTCGTCTACCGCCCTACCCTGCATGGCTGAGGTCGATGCCCGGGGCGGACCCGACTACGCGAGCAGCCCGCGCGTGCGGACGTGGGTGACCGGTTCGGTACAGCGATGATCTGCAAACGTGTTGGTTGGTCCTCTGACGCTATGTCCGGCGGCGCAAGCCCTCGCTTTCTGCTGCCGGTTCGTCGACGCTTCCGGTCCGCAGTGGAAGCAGCGGAACCCGAATCCGGGCCGATTCTGCCTTGAATACGACGTGCCTCTGACACCGGCAAGTTCCCGGTGCTGACCTGCCGACAGCCCGATACCACGCCGGTACCGCCGCTCACACGACCCCAATCCCATTGGTGTACCGAATTGTTCGCTATGTCGATACACGGGTAGTCCTTCGTGAGACCCTTCCCGGCGCGGTCAGCACGGATTCACCCGAAAGGATATCGATGAATGCAACAAGGTCAGCATTGACGATCGGCGTCGCTTCTGTCGCGGCGGCGGGTCTGTGCGCCACTGCCGCACCGGCCTCCGCGGTGTACGACGTACGCAACTTCCCGACCGTCTATGCCCTCGCCGAGGGCGGTCTCTGCCTCGCGCAGATCGACGCGGGTGTCGGTCCGGAAAGTCGAGGCCTGGCCAGTTTCCTGGTTCGGTCGAATACCTACGGGGTCGGCGCCTGCTCGGTGCCGATCACGCTCGACTGGCGCAATCTCGACACCGGTGAGACCGGTTCGCGCACCGTCACGGTGCCGGGCCCGGGGTCTTGGGGAATCGGCCGCTCGGCCATGTTCCGCCCCGGCGGCGTCGGCAATTTCACCGCCACCCTGACCGTCGGCACCGCGCATCTGCCGGAGCCGGGCACGATCGAGTTCCGCGTGGACTGACCGCGGCTGCCCTCCGCGGTCTCACGGGTTCCGCCGTGCAGGTAGTCGGAGCACGGTCGCACCCGATGGATCCCCGCACCGAATTCGAGATGCCGCTGATCCTGTAGCGCGCCCCGACAGCTGTCGACGGCGAAGGGACGCACGGTTCAGGGGAGCGGCTCGGCGGTCGCGCTCGATGCGGGTATGTGAATTCGCAGCCGCCCGCCGCCATGCTGATGAAATTCGCGTACTCGAATACCGGCCTCGGCACACCCCGACGACGACCGACCGAAATACGCAGCGGGATCCCAGCGCTCATCTCTCGTAAGCGGGCCCCTGCCGCAGCAGATGCTGATCGACCAGTTTCCGCCACCGCCGCTGCCGATAGCGGAAGATCCCGACCGCCGCCAGGGTCACGACGGGCGTCGCGAATCCCGCGTCGATCTCGACGGTGTCGGTGTAGCGGCACAGGTCCGGGCCGAGTCGCTCGACGTGCAGGGTGTGGTTCCAGGTCCTGATGATGCCGCCGTGTTCGTTGGTGCGAATCGTCGTGGTGGCGTCATCGATGTCGACGATGCCGATGGTGTGCCGGTACGCGGGAATGATGTGGAACGCGAACAGCCATGCGGTGCCGCGTTCGCCGACGCGGAACGGTTCGACGCGGCCGGCGAGGGCGGGCACGCCGAACAGTCCGCGGCACAGGTACAGGAATGTCGCCGGTGAGCGCATCGCCTGCCAGACCCGGTCGGCGTCGGTCGGTAGTTCGGTCTGTACTCGAATGGTTCGCATCGTGGACTCCCGCAGGTGGATAGTTAGGGTTGCCTAATTCTGTGTGATCATGGATGGGCCGACTACTCGCTTTCGACAGGGGAGGCCGCCATCGCGCCGACGGACCGGTTTCGGCCGCGTAAGCAGCCCAAACAGCAGCGTGCCGCCCAGACGAGGCGGTGGATCCTCGATGCGGCGGCTCACGTTTTCTCCGAGCACGGGTACGCGGCGGGGACGACCAATCGGATCGCGGAGCGGGCCGGGGTGTCGATCGGATCGCTGTACCAATATTTCCCGAACAAGGACGCGATACTGCGCGCGCTGATGGAGGAGCATATCGACGCGGGTGGCCGGATTCTGCGGGAACGGCTCGCGGGCGGTCTGCCCGCGGGGCTCGATGACATCCTCCGGCTGTTCATCGGTGCGACGATCGACAATCATCGCGCCGATCCGGGATTGCACCGGGTGTTGTTCGAGGAGGCGCCGCGTTCGGCGGAGCTGCTGGCGCGGTTGCACGACAGCGAGAATCTGGCGGTCGGCGCGGTCGCGCATCTGCTCGACGGTCATCCGGAGGTGGCGGTCGCGAACAACACGCTCAGTGCGCGGATAGTCGTGGCGGCGGTGGAGTCGCTCGTGCATCGGCTCATCACCGCGCGGGCGCCGGTGGAGTCCGGGCAACTCGAGGACGAATTGGTCGTTCTGCTCGGTGCGTATCTGCGTCGCGATCATGCCGAACCGTCCTCGGCGTCGGGGTGACCCGGAGCGCGATTGTGTTCTGTGCCAATGGCGGACGCTCGGGTTGACGAGATGAGCCAAAGGCGCGCCGGGCGTCGTCGCGGCGGATCCGACGGGGTTAGGGTCGGGCCGAAAGATGCCGCGTCGATGGAGGTGCCGCGTGGGTGTCCGGTGTGGACTGGCCGCTGTGCGCGGCGCGGTCCTTCTCGTCGCCGTTGTCGTGGGGGTCGACGCGGTGTGCTGGTCGGCGGCGGCCGAGCCGCGGACATCGGTCGCGGCGCGGGCCATGGCGACGGCACGGCCCGCGCCCGACGGTTCCCGATTGACGGCGGCGGAGGCGGGGCCGGGGCGGGTCGTGAATCTGACGGTGCGTTCGGAGGCGATGGGCAGCGAGGTGCGGGTCGCGGTGCTCCCGGCAGCCGACGATTCGACGGCCGCGCCGAGTCTGTATCTGCTCAACGGGGTCGACGGCGGTAGCGAGACGGGGCGGTGGCGCGACGGGAGCAACTGGCTCACCAAGACCGACGCGGAACAGTTCTTCACCGGTGAGCGGGTGAATGTGGTGATGCCGGTCGGCGGCGCCGGCACGTTCTTCGCGGACTGGCGGGCCGAGGATCCGGTCATGGGCAAGCAGCGCTGGACCACCTTCCTCACCGGCGAGCTGCCGCCGATCATCGATTCGGCGTTCGGCGGCAACGGTGTGAACGCCATCGCGGGACTGTCGATGGCGAGTTCGGCGGTGTTCCGCTTGGCGTTGGCCGCGCCGGGGCTCTATCGCGCGATCGGCTCCTACAGCGGTTGCGTGCGGACCAGTGATCCGCTCGGGCAGGCGATGGTCAGCGCCATCGTGACCGGTAAACGCGGCAATCCGGCGAATATGTGGGGGCCGCCGTCGGATCCGGCGTGGGCCGCCAACGACCCGTATCTGCATGCCGAACGGTTGCGCGGCACCGTCATCTACGTGTCGACCGGCACCGGGCAGCCGGGCCCGCTCGACACCATGGACGGTCCGGGCATCGATTCGGATTCCCGAAAACTGCTGGACCAGTTGCTCATCGGTGGTGCGCTCGACGCGATGACGTGGTCCTGCACCCAGCAGTTGCGCGACCGTTTCCAGGAATTGGGGATCGCGGCCACCTTCGATTTCCGGGAGAACGGCACCCATTCGTGGGGGTACTGGCAGGAGGATCTGCACAATTCGTGGCCGGTCCTGCGCGCGGCACTTCACGAGTAGCCGGATGCTCGCTGCCGTACGCTGAGCTCCGACGCGTCGAAAACAGGAGTCTCGGTGGTTCATTCGCTGGTCAAAGGGCAGAACGGCCCGTTATCGGTGCCGCGCGCCGAGGTGTCGGTCCGGCTCGCCGCCCCCGCCGATGTCTCCGCGCTGCTCGTCACGGAATCCGGCAAGGTCCGCTCGGACGCCGATTTCGTCTTCTTCAATCAGCCCGACGCGCCCGGGGTGCGACTGCGACCGGGGACGCCCGCCTCGCTCGCGCTGTCACCGGCGGAGATTCCCACCGATATCGCGCAGGTCCGAGTCGTGATCACCCTCGACGATCAGCGGGCCACCTTCGGACAGTTCGCCGCCCCCGTCGCGACCGTCGCCGACGCCACCGGAAACCTGCTCTACGAGTACTCGATCGACGGGCTCGGCAGCGAATCGGTCGTCATCGCGCTGGAACTCTATCGCCGTGGCGCCGACTGGAAGGTGCGGGCGGTGGGGCAGGGGTACGCGGGCGGCTTCGCGGCGCTGGTCACCGATCACGGTGTGAGCGTGGACGACGAGGCCGCCGAACCCGCCGCCACGAACGCGGTCGCGACGCCGCCCGCTGCCGCCGCACCGGTGGTGCGCTCCGTCCCGGGCGAGGCGGCGCTGTCGCTGGAGAAGCGCGCGAAACTCGACCTGCGCAAACGCGCCGTCGCCGAGGTGTTGGATCAGAAGTCCGCGTCGGGTGTCCGTGCCAGGGTGGTGCTCGTCATCGACAAGACCGGAAGCATGCTCGCGCAGTACCGCAACCGGGTGGTGCACCGGGTGGTCGAGCGGATGATCCCGATCGCCACCCAACTCGACAACGACGGCACCCTGGAGGCGTATCTCTACGCTCGCATGTTCGTCAAACTGCCCGATATCGCTGTGCAGCACGGCGAGCAGTGGGCGCAGACCTTCCTGCACCTGGGCGGAACGCACGAGGGCATCGACTACGACGCGCTCGGCGCGCGCAACGAGGAAGTGCCGATCATGCGCGACATCATCGACTCGCTGCGCCCCGGCGACCTGCCGACGCTGGTGCTGTTCTTCACCGACGGCGGATTCGCGAAGAAACGCGAAATCGCCGAATTGATGCGCGAAGCCTCGCATCTGCCCGCGTTCTGGCAGTTCGTCGGACTGGGTAAGGCCAATTACGGTCTGTTGCGCAGCCTCGATGAACTGGAAGGCCGAATCATCGACAACGCGGGCTTCTTCGCACTCGACGACATCGACAAGGTCGACGACGGCGAACTCTACGCCAGGATGCTCGGCGAGTTCCCGGACTGGCTTCGCGCCGCCCGCGCGGCCGGAATCACCGGCTGATCAGCCGATCACGGCATTCATGATGGTGCCCGCACTGGTCGCGACCACCCCGCCGATCATCGCTCCGGCCACCATCTTCGGTGATTCCAGACCGCCGCCGGACCACTTCTCCCAGGCGAATCGACCGCCCGCGTAGACGATGGCGATGATGCCCGACAGCAGGACGAACCAGGTCAGGTACTGGACGAGCTGGAGGATCTTGTCGGCCACGGGCGGCGCCTCGGGCGAGGGGTTGCCGATCTGGGCAAGAACGTCATAGGTGGAGACCAGTATCATTGGCGTGCTGCTCATTCTGATTCGGGCGGGCTCGGGACCGGTGGGGCGTCCCTATGGATGGTATCGGGTTCTCGAGGGCGACGCAGGCGCCTGGTTGCACGAGACCGGGTCGCTCTGGATGATGGGTACTGCGCGGCGGCCGGTCATCGGTTCGTCGTGGCCGGTGGTTCCGCCCGGCGGTGTCGTCGGCGAATGCGTCGGCACCCGAGCAGCTTTCGCCCTTCGGGGGATACAGGGAGGATCTCGCGGTGAGTATCGTGCTGACAACATTCGGCGACAGTGTCGGAACGCTGGCCCAGATCGGCAACCCGACTCCCGAGCCGCCGCCCCTGTCGGACAAGATCATGCAGTTCGTTCGCTACATCACCTGGTTCGCCATGCTGTCCGGAATCCTCGCGATCGTCTACGCCGGAGGCAAGTTCGCCTGGGAGAAGTGGCAGGGCAGCGGTCTGGAATCGCCGAAGATGGTGGCAGGAGCCATGATCGGCGGAGTGGTCGCGACCAGTGCTGGCACCATCATGAACGCGGTGATCGGCGCCTGACGGAGTCGCCCTGTCGCTCCCTTCGCTTCGGTGTAAACCGACGGTAAACCCACGCGCCGAGAAAAGTGAACATGATTTACTAAATACTGTTCACAAACTATCCGGAGTGTGGTTCCATCTCCTTGGACGGCGTATACACGGCGGTGCGAGCGACCTGCCCGCCGCGTGATCGGACCCATTCGAGCGTGGGCTCCCGGCTGCACCGTCCGGCCGACACAGCGCTGTGAGGTCTGTAGACCAGACCGGTAGGGAGATTGCCGTGACCGTTACCTCGATTCCCGAAGGATTCGATTTCACCGACCCCGACCTGCTCGCCACCCGCCTGCCTATCGAGGAATTCGCCGAACTGCGCAGGACGGCGCCGGTGTGGTGGTGCGCCCAACCCGACCGGGCCAGCGGATTCGACGACGGCGGCTACTGGGTGGTATCCAAACTCGCCGACATCAAGGAGATCTCGAAGAAACCCGAGATCTTCTCCTCGCACGAGAACACCGCGATCATCAGGTTCAACGAGGAGACCACACGCGAACAGATCGACATGCTCGGCGACATGCTGCTGCTGAATCTGGACCCGCCGCAGCACACCAAGGTCCGGCGCATCATCTCCAAGGGGTTCACCCCGCGCGCGGTGGAGAGTCTGCGTGCCGCGCTCACCGAACGCGCCGCGCGGATCGTGCACGAGGCCAAGAAGAGCGGCCGCGGCGATTTCGTCGAACAGATCGCCTGCGAACTGCCGTTGCAGGCCATCGCCGAACTCATCGGCATTCCGCAGGAGGATCGCAAGAAACTCTTCGACTGGACCAACCAGATGATCTCCTACGACGATCCGGAGTTCGACGGCAATCACCACGTCGCCACCGCCGAGGTGATGGGCTACGCCTGGAATATGGCCGAGGAGCGGCGCAGGTGTCCGGCCGACGATATCGTCACCCAGCTCATCAACGCCGATATCAACGGTGAACAGCTCGGTTCGGACGAATTCGCCTTCTTCGTGATCCTGTTGTCGGTCGCGGGCAACGAGACCACCCGCAACTCGATCACCCACGGCATGAAGGCCTTCATCGACAATCCGGCGCAGTGGGAACTGTACAAACAGCAGCGCCCGCGCACCGCCCCGGACGAGATCGTCCGGTGGGCGACCCCCGTCACCGCGTTCCAGCGCACCGCCACCCAGGACACCGAGATCGGCGGTCAGGCGATCAGGCAGGGGCAGCGGGTCGGATTGTTCTACAGTTCGGCCAATTTCGACGAGGACGGATTCGCCGATCCGTTCACCTTCGATGTGCTGCGCGATCCCAATCCGCACGTCGGATTCGGCGGTACCGGGACCCACTACTGCGTCGGCGCGAATCTGGCACGCTTGCAGATCGATCTGATGTTCAACGCCATCGCCGACGCGATGCCGAATATCCGCCAGATCGCCGATCCGGTGCGATTGCGTTCGGGTTGGCTCAACGGAATCAAGCGGTGGGAAGTCGAATACGCTTGAATCGAGGGTGAGCCCGCGCAACGGTGCCCGGGCGACATTCGAGGCGGGATGCCGTGGGACAGACACAACCCAAACCGCGAGGCCGCGCGCCGGTCGTCACCGACGCCGATATCCGTCGGGTGGCCCGCGCGCTACTCGTCGAGCACGGCCCCGACGCGCTGAGCCTGCGTGCCATCGCGCGCGATCTCGGAATTACCGCGCCCGCGCTGTATCGGTATTACAAGAGCCGCGACGACCTGCTGGAAAGTCTGCGACTCGAGTTCTGTGCCGATCTCGCCGACGAGTTGACCGCCGAGATCGCCACCCTGCCCGACGACGGCGCGGTCCAGTTCTTCGCCATCTGCCGGGGTTTCCGGCGCTGGGCGCTGGCCCATACCTCGGAATACACCCTGGTATTCGCCTCGCCCGGCACCGGGCGGACGGCACTGATGCGGCGTTTCGACGAGCCGTTCGGCCGGGTGTTCCTGGCCGCGGCGGGCCGGCTGCTCGCGACCTACGACATCGTGACGCCGCCGACCGACGTCATCCCGGGGGAACTGCGCGAGGATCTCGTCCTGTTCCAGACCGAACTGTTGGGGGCCTTGTCCGAAGCCGGGCAGAAATTTCCCGCCGAGAAACTGGATCTGGGCGTCACCTACCTGATGATCCAGATCTGGGCGCGCCTGTACGGGCACGTGACCCTCGAGGTATTCGGCAACTATCCGATCCCGCTGTCGAATCCGGAATTCCTGTTCGACGCGATGCTCGCCGATCTGGGGCGCACGGCGGGGCTGGTCTCGGGCTGAGCCCGAACCCGGCCGACGGTTGCCGCGGCCGACCGGGCGCGGCAGGTGCGTGGCCGCGGCCGACAGAAACCCGTGACGTCGCGGATTGCCGCCCGCATATCCGCGTGGCGACCGCAACCCGTGATATCGATGGTGGATTGTCTCCCGAATGTCCGCGTGCCGACCGAAACCTATGACGTCGATGGCGGATTGTTCCCCCAATGTCCGCGTGCCGACCTCGTCCGTGGTCGCGGCCTGCGGTAAGTGTGGGTGATGAGCACTGTCCTGGTCACCGGCGGCACCGGAGCTCTCGGTAGGCATATCGTCGACAATCTTCGGGCACGCGGCCACGAGGTGCGGGTGCTGTCGCGTCGCGCGGGCGCCGGAACGCACGTCGGCGATCTGAGCACCGGTGCGGGCCTTGCCGAGGCCGTGGCCGGTGCCGAGGTGATCGTGCACGCGGCCACCGATTCCCGCAGCCTGCGCAGTCCCGATCCGCGGCAGACCGAACAACTGCTGGGGGTCGCTGGGCAGGCGCGGCACCTGCTCTACACGTCGATAGTCGGGATCGATGACATTCCCTTCCCGTACTACCGCAGCAAACTGGCCTGCGAGAAGTTGATCGTCGACAGCGGTGTGCCGCACACGATCCTGCGGGCGACGCAATTCCACGAACTGCTCGCCGCCGCGCTGAGCTTGGCCGCGAAACTGCCTATCGCCCCGCTACCCCTGGATTTCCGATTCCAACCCGTCGCCACTCCCGAGGTGGCGGCCCGGGTCGCGGAACTCGCCGACGGCGAACCGGTGGGCAGGGCCGCCGATTTCGGCGGCCCGGAGGTGCTCACGCTCGAGGAGGCGGTCCGGGTATGGCGCGCCGCCCACGGTGTCCCGCGACGTACCGTCCGGCTGCCCCTGCCGGGCCGAGTCGCGAGCGCGTTCCGTCGCGGGGTGAACACCTGCCCGGACCATCGTGACGGCACCGTGACCTTCGCGCGGTACGTCGCCGCGAACGAGGGGAATCCGTACGCGCGCTGACCTCAGATCCGCGCGCCCTTGGTGCGGTTGCACGACCGGCACAAGATCTGCAGATTCGACGCGCTGGTCGCTCCGCCCCGGCTGAGCGGGATGATGTGGTCGAACTCCAGGTAGTGCCCGCTGCCGCATTCCACGCATTTGCCGCCGTCGCGCTGCCAGACCTCGGCTTTCACCTCCTGCGGGATACTGCGCGAATCGCGTTGGCCCGGGGTCAGGACCAGGCGTTTCGCCACCCGCAGCGCACCCTCCAGGGCGGCGGCCACGTAGTCGGGGTCGGCGACGTCGAAGATCGCGCCGCCGCGCGCCGAGGTCGCCGCGATGATCACCGAGTCATGTTCGACATGCACCGAAACCACCCGGTTCCACGGCATTTCGGTGCCCGCGCCCGCGCCGACGAACCGGAGTTTCTTATTGCTCGCGATCAGTCGTCCGGTGGTGACCTTCGGGCCGCGAGCCAGGTGGCGCACGTGGGTGGCGGGCAGGTCGAGATGCACCCGTTCCTCCGGGTCCAGGTGCAGTCCGGGCGTGCGCACCACCGGCAGTTCTCCTTCGCGCAATCGCGACAGCGCCCGCCCGCGGTGCATCCGCCTGCGCAGATCCTCGATCAGCGGACCGGTCAACCTCAACTCGTCGACGGCGGCTTCGAAGGCGTCCAATTCCGGCTGGGCGATCTCCCCGTCGGCGAAGGCGAAGGTCGCCAGTCGCTCGACATAGCCGAGACCGGGGTCCCGCAGCATCGTCCGGCCGATGTTCTCGTCGATGCGCTGATACCGCAGCGTCGCCCACAGCTGCGACCATTCGGGGCCGGTAGGGCCGGAGGCGGTGAGCGTCCGCCGTGCCCTCGTGCCCCAGTGGGTCAGGAATTCCTCGATTTCGACGGCGCACCGATCGCACCCGGAGTGTCCACCGAACAGTTTGCGGCGCAACGGGTTTCCGCACCGTGTGCAGTGTCTTGCGTCGACGGGCCGTCTCGGGTGGGTGGCCGTCGACCACTGCGTGCCGTCCCACCAGCGCATGCGCGTCCCGTCCTGGGGATCGCGATGCCAGTCGGCCCGTTCCGGGTCGGGCGGCGGTGGCGGGGGAGCGGGCAGACGCTCGGTGGAGCGGCGGGTGAGATCGACCGCGCGGTGATACGGGTGTGGACGGGTCGCCGCGTGTGTCGGCGGCACCGGACCGCGGTGCGCGTCGCTGGAGACGCGAGGGTCGTCGGTCGTGGCGGGATCGACCCCGGATGCGGCGGAGACCCCGGTCGGGACCCGGTCCGACGAGCCCTCGGGGGACCGGGAGTGCTGGGCGCGCGCGGCGGTCGGCGCGCCGGGCGAGGGCGGGTCGGTCCACCGGGCAGCGGGATAGGAGTCGGTCCGGCCGGGACTGGCGAACGGATTCGACCCGCGTTTCGATCCGGCCTGCCCGTCGCTGTCGTCGACGGTGACACCGAACTCGGTGACCATCCCGGCCAGGCCGGTGGTCCACCCCTGACCGATCGCGCGGAAACGCCATTGCTCGTCGCGACGGTAGAACTCACCGAACATCATCGCGTCGACCGCGTCGGGATCCTCGATGTCGAAACGCGCCACCGGCCCCCGGGCGTCGAACACCGTCACCGCCAGGTCTCCGACCTCCCCGAAGGTCCCGTCGTCGAGGGAACCGCTCACCACGATCCGCGCCACCTCGGATTCGGTACGCGGCAGCGACACGCTCAGCCGTGCCGTGCCGGGCGCCGGTTCCTGATCGATCGTCACCGCCTGGGAGACGTGGCGGGGCGCGTTGAAGAAGACGAGATCGCGATCCGAGCGCACGGTGCCCGATTCCGCCAGCAACAGTGCGTGCGCGTCGACGACATGCTCGGATCGCCATGAAACAACCACGGCTAGAAGAGATGTCGGTACCGGCGCGTTCGCGCCCTTGCTGAGTTTCATCGTGCTCGAATATTGCCACGCCCCTCCGACACGCCCGACGGCTCGGCCGCCGTCGCCGCCGCGACCCCCGTGCGGGCCGAGCGACCGGCACCCGTGCCCCGCGGTGAAACCGCAGGCAGATCCGTGCGCGACACACAGCGCACGGTCCGGAAGTTCCCGCCGAACTCGGGCACAGTGTTGTCCATGACCACGCCGAAAGGGCCGGACGACGAAGGGACCACCGCGAGAGCGCCGGGTGCTCGGATACGCCCCGCCGACCTGCTCGCCGCCGCGACGGCCGCAGTCGAAGCCGCGCAGTCGGCGGCCGGTCAGGCGCTGGAATCCGCGCAGCTCACCGCGGGCCACGCCTTCGACGCGGCGGTGCGTCTACCGCCCGCCTCCGCGCAGTTGGCCGCGCAACTGCCCGGTCTCATCGACAATCTCACGATCGCCGTCGACCGTCTCAACTCCACCATCGACCGCCTCGATCGCACCCTGGCCCTGGCCGATCCCGCGTTCGCCGCCTACGACCGGTTGCTGCCCCGGCTGGAAGCGGTGATCGCGCTCGGCGAGGACGTCTTCGGCGCGCTCGCGCGGCTGCCCGGCGTGTCGATCCTGGGCAGGGTCACCGGGATCGGCGCGAAATCGGGGCAGGCCGAGCCGCCCCCGCCCGCCGCGCCGAAGCGGCGTCGGTGAGTTCGGGTCCTGCCCGCCGTGCGGTGTCGGCGCGATAGGTGGCTGCCGCCTTGAGCAGCATCTCGCGGTACTCCTCGGCGGGATCGGAGTCGAGCACGATGGCTCCGCCCGCCCCGATCCGCCACTGTCCGTCGTGGCGTACCGCCGTGCGGATGACGATATTGAGGTCGGCCGTGCCGCCGAGCCCGAGGAAACCGATGGTGCCCGAATAGACCCCCCTGGCTTCGGTTTCGAGTTCGTCGATGATCTCCATGGTGCGCAGCTTGGGAGCGCCTGTCATCGAGCCGCCGGGGAAGCAGGCGCGCACGCAGTCGATCACGTCGACATCGGGACGCAATGTTCCGCGCACGGTCGAGACCAGTTGGTGCAGTGTCGTATAGGTCTCGGTGGCCATCAGTTCCGGGACGTGCACGCTGCCGATGCGGCAGACCCTGCCGAGGTCGTTGCGCAGCAGGTCGACGATCATCAGGTTCTCGGCGCGGGTCTTGGGACTGTCGGCGAGTTCCCGGCGCAACCGTTCGTCCTCGGCCGGGGTGCTCCCGCGCGGCGCGGTGCCCTTGATCGGTTTGCTCTCCACGGTGCGGGCGCGGTCGACCTTGAGGAAGCGTTCCGGTGAGGAGCACGCGATTTCGAGATCGTCGAAGCGCAGATAGGCCGCGTACGGTGCGGGATTGCAGCGACGAAGGGCACGGTAGAAGTCGAGTCCGTCGGAGTCGTCGGATTCGTCGGCAGGGAAGGTCAGGCTGTCGGTGAGGCAGATCTCGTAGGATTCGCCGACGCGCAATTTGTCCATGCACACCGCGATATCGGCCAGGTACCTGTCACTTCCGCGCGCGAAGAGTCCGGCGACCGCTCCGGTATCGGCGGTGACCTCGATGGTGGTCGGATTCACCCATGTGGGAAGCGATTCCAGCACTTCGCCGGTATCGCGCAGCCAATCCAGCGCCGCCCGCGTGCTCTCGGCCGCCGTGTCGGTGAGGGCGAGCAGGTGGGTGTGTCCGGTGACGTGGTCGACGACGACGAGCCGGTCGGCGAAGATCCACTGCGCGTCCGGGGTGGACGAGCGGTGCGCCGCCGCCGCGCCGCAGTCGGCCTTCACCTCGTAGCCCAGATAGCCGACGTAACCGCAGGCGAAATCGAAGGGAAGGTCGGGGATATCGGCGCAGCGCCAGCGCAATTCGGTGGCGAGGTATTCCAGGACGTCGCCCGCGAAGACCCGTCGGCCGCCCCCGGAAGTCTCCACGATCACCTCGGCGGTCTCGACCCGGTAGCGGACCACCTCGGCGAGCGGTCCGCTCGCGTCGCCGAGGAAGGAGAAGCGGTCGAGTCCCGGCTCGACGTGTTCGCTGTCGAGCCAGAACGCCGTGGCGGAATCACCGTAGAGCCGGACGAAGGCGGCCTCGGTATCGATCGCCCGCTCGATCACCCGGTGCCGCAGCTGCCAGGGGCGGCCCAGTTCGCCCACCCGGACCGTGGTGTCGTCGAGTCGTTCCGGTCGCGCGCCACCGGTTCCGGCGCCGTCGCGGACGAATCGGGCCGCGTCGGGTACCGCGCGCCCGGACCGGCTCGCCGGTCCGGATCGCGCCACGGCCTCGACCAGGCGTTCGGACTCCCGGGCCGTCACCCGGGCCGAGCGCAGATCACCGTGATGGCGTGCGGTGAGTTCGGCGAAGTTGCGCAGCAGGGCCGCCCCGTATTCGCCCGCGATGGATTCCGGATGGAACTGCACGCCCCATTGCGGACGTGCGCGGTGCCGCACGCCCATGACGACGCCGTCGGCGGTCGCCGCGGTGACCTCCAGGGCGTCGGGCAGCGGCCGCCTGGCGCACAGCGAGTGGTAGCGCACGGCGGTGAAATCCTGGGGGAGTCCGGCGAAGAGGTCGCGTCCGTTGTGTGAGATCCGGTCCAGGTATCCGTGCCGGGCGGCGGCTGCGAGATCGACGATGCCGCCCGCGCCGATGACGATGCCCTGGTGGCCGAGGCAGACGCCGAGCAACGGCAGGTCCGCCTCGGCGATCAGAGCCGCGGAGATGCCGATATCGCGCGCGATGTCGGGGCGGCCGGGCCCGGGGGAGATGACGATGTTGTCGTGAGCGGCCAGGTCCAGCCGGGCGATATCGCGAACCTCGTCGTTGCGCACGACCGTCGGCTCGATCCCGTTCACCTCGCTGATCAGCTGGAACAGGTTATAGGTGAACGAGTCGTAGTTGTCGATGAGCAACGTGCGCATGGTGTGCAAAACCCTACGCCTGACCGGTCATGGGCAACTGTTGTCGGATGCCTTCAGTTTAGGTGGAGGTGTCGTGCACAATAAGGGACATGTCTGTTGCGCAGCCGGTGGAAGTGGATCGCGAGGTCGTCGACTTCTCGCTCGTCGGGAAGTGGATGGATGAGCAGGAGTTGCCCGCCGGTGATTTCGAGGGGGTGACCTCGCTGGGCGGCGGCACCCAGAACATCATGCTCCGGTTCGACCGCGGCGGTCGCTCGTATGTACTGCGTCGCGGACCCCGACATCTGCGGGCCAAGAGCAACGATGTCATCCGCAGGGAATCGGTGCTGTTGCGCGCGCTGGACGGCACCGAGGTCCGCGCGCCCAGGGTGATCGCCGCGTGCGCCGACGAATCGGTGATCGGCGCGGTCTTCTATCTGATGGAGCCGATCGTCGGCTTCAACCCGCAGAACGAACTGCCCGAACTGCACGCGGGCGATCCGGAGATCAGGCGGCAGATGGGGCTGTCGGCGGTGGAGGCCATCGCACGGCTCGGCGCCATCGACTATCGGGCGATCGGTCTGTCGGACTACGGAAAGCCCGACGGGTTCCTGGAGCGGCAGGTGCCGCGCTGGCTGGGCGAACTCGAATCCTATTCGGCCAACGCGGGCTATCCCGGCCCGGAGATCCCCGGCGTGACGCAGGTGGGCGAGTGGCTCGAGCGCAACCGGCCCGCGCGGTGGACGCCGGGAATCCTGCACGGCGACTGCCATCTGGCCAACATCATGTTCACCTACGACGGCCCCGAGGTCGCCGCGCTGGTCGACTGGGAGATGTCGACCATCGGCGACCCGCTGCTCGATCTCGGTTGGCAGCTCGCCACCCGGCCGGTGCCGGGAACTACGGGTTCGGCGCTGGTCGGCAGACTCGGCGCGGCGGGCGGACTGCCGACGCCGGAGGAGATGATCGAGCACTACGGCCGGTTCTCCGATCGGGACCTGAGCGCGGTCCCCTGGTACACGGTGCTGGCGTGCTTCAAACTCGGCATCGTGCTCGAGGGGACGCACGCGCGTGCCTTCGCGGGCAAGGCGCCCAAGCAGGTCGGCGACTTCCTGCACGCGGTCACGTTGGAACTGTTCGAGAAGGCGCGCGAGCTCATGGAATGAGCGTCCGGATCTCGGCGCTGGTTGGCTGAATATCTGTGGCCGAATAGATACAGTCAAACCTAGCATTGGTTCATGCCGATCGTTCCCGATGTCAAGAACTGGACCTGGGTGCTCGACGAGACCTGTCCCGAATGTGGATTCGCGGCGGCCGACACCGCCTTCGGCGCGGTGCCGCCGCTCGCTCGCGAGTACGCGGGACGGCTGGCGGCGACGCTGACCCGCCCCGAAGCGGCACTGCGGCCGACCGATTCGGTGTGGTCGCCGCTGGAGTACGCCGCGCACGTGCGCGATGTGTGCCGGATCTTCGCCTACCGCACGGCGATCGCCGCCCGCGCGGTCGCGTCCGATCCGCGCGTGCCCGCGTTCGACGCGCGCGGGGTGAGTGCCGCGGAGGCCGCCGACGGTGTTCCGGTGTTCTCGGATTGGGATCAGGACGCCACCGCGATCGCTGATCGCTACGGCGAGCAGGATCCGGCGACGGTGGCGCGGGAATTGGTCGACGCGGCCGAGATCGTCGCGCACGCCATCGAATCGGTGCCCCCGGCCGATCGTGGGCGGCATGTGCGACGCGGTGACGGCTCGGCTTTCACGGTCGAATCGCTGGCCCGGTATTTCGTGCACGACGTGATCCATCACGTGCACGACGTGCGGGGCTGAAAGGGCGTTTCTGGAACGTGTTCCCTTCGACCTGAAGGCGTTGTCGCGGAATTTCCGTGTCACTACTAGAACGCGTTCCACTTTTCTCGTACTGTGGGTGCAGTCACATATAAGCACGTGCATTCGAGAGGGTCGACAGGAATGAAGACGAAGGGCGCGATCCTGTGGGGGATCGAAGAGCCGTGGTCGGTGGAGGAGATCGAGGTCGGCGATCCCGTCACGGGCGAGGTGCAGATCCGGATGGAAACCGCCGGTATGTGCCATTCCGATCATCACATCGTCACCGGCGCGACACCGATGCCCGGCTACCCGGTCATGGGCGGCCACGAGGGCGCGGGCGTGATCACCAAACTGGGACCGAACTGCCCGGCCGACCTGCAGGTCGGTGATCACGTGATCCTGTCGTTCATCCCCGCCTGCGGACGCTGTCCGGCGTGCGTGAGCGGCAATATGGCGCTGTGCGACCTCGGCGCGGGTCTGCTGATGGGACAGGCGATCAGCGACGGCACCTACCGGATCCAGGCGCGCGGTCAGAACGTCATCCCGATGTGCCTGCTCGGCACGTTCGCGCCGTATATGACGGTGCACCACACCTCGGTCGTCAAGATCGATCCGACGATCCCGTTCGAGGTCGCCTGCCTCGTCGGCTGCGGCGTGCCGACCGGTTTCGGGTCGTCCACCCATGTCGCGCAGGTGCAGCCGGGTGAGACCGCCGTCATCGTCGGCATCGGCGGCGTCGGCATGAGCGCGTTGCAGGGCGCGGTGCTCGCGGGCGCGTCCAAGGTCGTCGCCATCGACCCGAATCCGTGGAAGCGCGAGCAGGCACAGAAATTCGGCGCCACCCACGCCTACGCCTCCATGGCCGAGGCGATCATGCCGCTGCTCGAGGCCACCGAGGGCCGGATGGCGGAGAACGTCATCCTGACCATGGGCGAGATGCACGGCGAATACATCGAAGAGGGACTGATCCTCACCGGCAAGGCCGGGACGCTGGTCGTCACCTCGATGGGGCGCATGGACGAGAGCGACGTCAAACTCAACAGCTTCCTGCTGTCGATGTTGCAGAAGACGATCAAGGGCTGCATCTTCGGCGGCGGCAACGCCAGGCAGGACGCGCCGCGTCTGCTCGCGCTGTACAAGGCGGGGCAGTTGAATCTCGACGACATGGTCACCCGCAGCTACTCGCTCGAGGAGATCAACCAGGGCTACAAGGACATGCTGGACGGCAAGAACATTCGCGGCATCATCCGTTACACCGAAGCCGACTGGTAGTTCGCGCGGCGAGCCGGGCCGCGATCTCGGCGACGAGATCGCGGGGCACCGGCGGCGTCGCCCGCGCGAGCGTCGGGATCTGTTCCTTGGTCGGTGGATCCCGGCGCTCGCGTGGATGACGCTTTCGTTCCGGGCTCAGATGTGGCAGCGCAGCAGCGCCTCGCGCAGATTGCGACTGCGGACGTCGTCGAGGACCGCCATGCCGAGCCGGTTCATCGAATAGCCGAAGCCGAGTCCCGTCGCAGGATCGGCGAAACCGAAGGAGCCGCCGAGGCCGGTGGTGCCGTAGGCGCGTTTGTCCGAGCCGAATCGGAACGTGCCGCGTGATTTACGGAAACCCAGGTGGTAACGGCTCTTGGTCTTCAGCACCAGGTCGTCGGCGGGAACGTCGTCGGCGGTGTCGGCGGCCGCCAGCCGCTCCAGCAGCGCGTCGTCGACGGGGAGCGCGCCGGTGCTCGCGGCCGCGGCGCCGTAGACCCTGGCCAGGGCACGGGCATTGCCGACACCGTTCGATCCGGGCAGTTCGACCTCGAGGAATTCGCGCCGCGTCGCCCGCGCGGGCGCGCCGCAGCGCGGATTGGTCAGCGCCGCGTGCGAATAGCCGCGTTTGGCGTAGATCTCCGCGCCGATCCGCAGCGGGATATCGCGTTCGTAGCGCAGCAGATCCAGGCCGCGCGCCGCGGCCAGCGTGGCGATGCGCTCCATCGGTTCGGCGGCGGGCAGGCCGATGAAGAAGTCGAGGCCGAGCGGTCCGGCGAAATCCTCGGCGAAGATCCGGCCGAGTGTGCGGTGTCCCGGATCGACGCGCCGTACCAGTTCACCCTGGTACAACCCGAGCGTGATGGCGTGGTAGCCGTGGCGGGTGCCGGGCTTCCACGCGGGTTTCTGTGCGGCCAGAATCGGTGCGAGACCGTCGAGATCGGCGATCTGCGCGAGTCGCACCACCGTGTCGAGACCGGACAGCCCCGCCTGGTGGTCGATCAGTTGCCGAACGGTCACCGCGTCCTTGCCCTGCGCCGCGAACTCGGGCCAGTAGGTCGCGACCGGCTCCTCGTAATCCAGCAGCCCCTTCGATACCGCCGACGCGACGACGAACGCCGCCATCCCCTTGGTCGAGGAGAACACCGGCACGATGGTGTCGCGCTCCCACGGCAGCGTCCGCCGCCGGTCACGGTATCCCGCCCACAGGTCGACGACCGGACGATCACCCGCGTAAACGGCCACGGCCGCGCCGATTTCGCCGTGCTGGGCGAAATTGCGGCGGAAAGCGTCGGCGACGGGGCCGAAACCGGCCGCCACATCACCGTGGATCGTGGGCTGTTCAGTCATGATGAGTCGATGGTACCGGCGGTACCGGGTGTTGGCCTGCCCGGTCCACGCGGACATTCTCCAGCCGAACTCGCGGGAATCTGTTCGTTCCGTGCGCGAATGTCCGCCGGGGCCGTGTGCGCCGCCCGCGACGAAACACCCCCTCGCGCACTGCGTAGGCTCGCAGGGTGCGTTCACTCGAGCAGATCAGGGAATGGCCGGTGCGCCACGCGGCGGCGGGAGTGCTCACCACGTCCGGCGTGACGACCGAAGGTGACATCGACCGCGTCTTCCCCCTCGCCTCGGTGACCAAACCGCTGGTTGCCTACGCGGTGCTGGTCGCGGTCGAAGAGGGCGCGATCGAACTGGACCAGCCCGCCGGACCGCCCGGCGCGACCGTCCGTCACCTGCTCGCGCACACCTCCGGCATCGCCTTCGACACCACCGAAGTCCTCGCCGCGCCCGGCGCCAAACGGATCTACTCCAGCGCGGGCTATGAAGTCCTCGCCGGGTTCCTCACCGAGCAGACCGGCATCGCGTTCGACGAATATCTGCGCGAGGCGGTCTTCGCCCCGCTCGGGATGACGGGTTCGGTGCTTGCGGGTCCGGCCGGTCACGCCTGCCGTTCCACCGTCGCCGACCTCGTCCGGTTCGCGTCGGAATTGCTCTCGCCACGGCTGATCTCCGAGCAGACCCACGCCGAGGCGATATCGGTGCAATTCCCCGGGGTCAACGGCGTGCTGCCCGGTTACGGATCGCAGCGCCCGAACGACTGGGGCCTGGGCTTCGAGATCCGCGACGGCAAGTCACCGCACTGGACCGGTGCGGCGAATTCCCCTCGAACCTATGGCCATTTCGGTCAATCCGGAACATTTCTCTGGGTCGATCCGGTGATTGGGGTGGCGAGTATCGCCCTGGCGGACGAGAATTTCGGCGACTGGGCGCGAACCGCGTGGCCGACCCTCAGTGACGCGATCATCGCCGAGTCGACACACGAAGGCAACACGCTCGCGAAGTAACACGCGTAACATCGGGCACTCCAGTACACTCAGGCAACGCCAGCTGTAGACGGGTTCGTTGGGGAAGACGGTCCTCGTCGAAGCTGGAGGTATCAGGGTGCGCGCATCGAGTCAGTTCGCGGACGTGTCGGCGGGTGTGGTGTGGATCCACTCGTCGCCTGCCGCGCTGTGCCCGCATGTGGAGTGGGCGCTGACCTCGGCCCTCGGGTCCCCCGCGAAGTTGCGGTGGACCACTCAGCCGGCCGACGGCCAACTGCGCGCAACCAGCGATTGGATCGGCCCCGTCGGGACCGCCGCGCGCATTGCTCAATCCTTGCGGTCGTGGCCGGTGCTGCGTTTCGAGGTCACCGAAGATCCGAGCGACGGGATCGACGGCGAGCGCTACAGTTTCGTCCCCGCCCTCGGTCTCTGGCACGGTTCCACCTCGGCGTGCGGTGACGTCACGCTCGGTGAGATGCGGTTGCGCGCCATGCTCCAGGCATCACGCGAACTCGGAAAGTACACCACCTACGATCTGGCCGCCGAAATCGATCGCGCCCTCGGCACCCCGTGGGACGAAGACCTCGAGCTATACCGTTCCGGCGTGGATCCGATCGGCGCCGAGGTGACCTGGTTGCGTCGCGACGTCGGCTGAGTTCCCGCAGTACCGGCTCGATACAGCCGTCGTCGACTGCGGTGCGATCGGGTCCGCTGCCCTCGATGTAGCCCGCTGATCGCGGCCGGTTAGCGGCCAGATGTGTTCTGTCTCAACGCTATCGATACGTTGATTATCGCAGTTCGAAAAGTTGAACAATCGGACGGCGGAAGGCATATGAGACACAAGGCGGTGTTTGTTACCGTGGCTCTGCGTCCGTCCCAGACGGCGGACGGACAAGGAGACCCGAGCATGCCAATTCGATCAACGATGCGCCGAATCGGCATCATCGCAATCACTTTCGTCGCGACGGCCGCGGCTGTCCTGATGTTCACGCCACAGCGAGCCGCCGCCGCGCCGGCCCGAAATCCGATCCTCTTCGTGCACGGATGGCAGGGATCCGACTCGAATTGGGACTTCATGATCTCCCGCTTCAGAGCCGCGGGATACGGCGCCAACGAATTGCGAGCCTTCAGTTACAATACCGCGCAATCGAACAGGCTGACCGCCGAGGAGGTCAAAGCCGAGGCCGACGCGCTGCGAGCCTCCACCGGCGCGGAGAAGATCGACATCATCAGCCACTCGATGGGCGGCCTGAACACTCGCTGGTACCTGAAATTCCTCGACGGCGCCCGCTATGTCGACGACTGGGTCTCCATCGGCGGGCCCAACCACGGCACCACCGTCGCCCTCGGCTGCTACGACGACGGCTGCGAGGACATGCGCCCCGGTTCGAATATGCTCCAGCAGTTGAACAACGGCGACGAGACCCCCGGTGACGTGAAGTACGGCACCTGGTGGTCGCCCTGCGACGAGATCATCACGCCGAACAACAGCGTCCTTCTCGACGGCGCGACCAACACCATCACCGGCTGCATCGGCCACGTCTCACTGCTCGGCGCGGTCGGGGTGATCAGCCAGATCCGAGACTTCGTCGCCTAGGTCGTGTTTTGAAAGTCGGTCAGCGTAGCCACTGGTTGATGGCCGCGATGTGGATCGTGGCGAGGTAGCGGACGGCGAGTTTGTCGAATCT
>NZ_QCYJ01000181.1 GCF_003123685.1 Nocardia aurea | reverse complement strand
ACGCGCCCGCGACCTGCGCAGGTCGCCCGCCGTGATCACGGCTGCTGCCCAGGGGGCGGGGGAGGGGCAGATGATGATGACCAGCTACTACCGGGATGACATGAGCGGCCTGCCCGAGATGTCGGTCGTGGGCAGGCGCCTCTGGGAGATGTCGGGGCTCGGCCCGCGCGACATCCAGACCGCCATCCTGTACGACCACTTCACCCCGTTTGTCCTGGTCCAGCTGGAGGAGCTGGGCTTCTGCGGCCGGGGCGAGGCGGCCGCCTTCGTCCGGGACGGCGGCATCGAGCTCGACGGGCGCCTCCCGGTCAACCCGCACGGCGGCCAGCTCGGCGAGGCGTACATCCACGGCATGAACGGCATCGCCGAAGCCGTCCGCCAGATCAGGGGCACCTCGGCCAACCAGCTCCCGGGCGTGCGCAACGTCCTGGTCACCGCGGGCACGGGCGTCCCCACCAGTGGCCTGATCCTCTCGGCCGCCTGACGGCGGGTCGCCTTGGGGGCCGTACGGGCCACGGACGCCCGTGTCAGGGGCTGATGATCGTGGGCATCGCGAAGAACACGATCATCGCGATCGCCACGCAGAGCAGGAAGCCGACCACCTCCCACGCCCAGTCGTGGTGCCGGTCCTGGCGGGGACGCCCCCGGGGCTGCTTGCGTGACGCCGGCGTGGGGCGTGGGCCCGGCCTGCGCGGGCCCGGCCTGCGCGGGGGGGTGCCGCCGGACGGCGACCTGAACGTGGCGAGCTTGCGGGCGGGCGGCTCGAAGGCGCCCGGCTTCCGGCCCTCGGTACGGCCCGGCTTCCGGCCCTCGGAAGCGCGTGGCTTCCGGCTCTCCGATCCGGCGCCCGGCCTGGGTGTGCGGCGCTCTGGGGTGCGGCGCTCGGGTGTGCGGCGCTCGGGTGTGCGGTGCTCTGGGGTGCCGCGCTCGGAGGTGTGCGGCGTGGCGGTGCGGGACTCGGAGGCGCGTGGGTCCGGGGTGCGGGGGGCGGGCGAGGGCGGCATCCGATACACCGGCTCGGCCGCGCGCACACCCCGTTCCCGAGGGGTGAACAGGCTGCCGGACGCGGGCGCGGCCGGGCTCTGCGTGGCGCGGGCAGGCGGCCTGTGGGGCGGGAAGTCGACCACCGCGGGCAGTTCCTGCGTCTCCTGCTCGTCGTCCAGCACGTCGCCCTGGGCCGGACGCGGCAGGTAGAACTGCTTTTCGCGGGCATCGCTCTGGGCCGCGACCCCGGGGAACGGCTCCCATGAGCCGGTGGAGAACGGTTGCGAGGGGCGGGTGGACGGCCGCGGAAAGCGAGGGGACGGCCGGGAGGAACGAGGGGACGGCCGCGAGGAGCGGGGGGAGAACGCCTCCCAGCGGCCCGCGGTGTCGGTCGGTGCCAGCGGGTCGCGCACCTTGGGCATCGGCTCGGTGGTCGCGTCGTGGGACGGCCTGCCCGTCGGCGACGGCGGCCCGAGGAGCTCGGCGGGGAAGATGTGGGTGGTCGTCGCCGGGTCACGGCGCTCGTTCAGGGGTAAGGGCCACTGTGGCGTGACCGGCCATCGCGGCCTGGCCGACGGCGGCGACGCGGCGCGCGCCCGCGCCCCCGCGACGCCACCCGCACGCGACCCGGCACTGCCCGCACTCGTGCTCGACCCCGTCACGTGCGCGCGTAGGGAGGTGGGGGGCGCGGGCCATGGCAGGCGGCAGAGGATGTCGCGCAGCGATGCCACCGCCAGCGCCCGGTGGACGTCGGCCACCGGCCCCGATACCCGCCCGGCCGTGGCGGTCAGGGCCGCGCCGAGGAGCTGCCGGTAGCGCTGGGCCGCGTTGATCAGGAGCTCCTGCGCCGTGTCGGGCGCCACGTCGAGCACCCAGGCCAGCTCAGGACGGGAGAGCCCGCAGAGCTCGGCCAGCACCAGCACCTCCCGCTGGTGGGGGCGCAGCTCGCGTAGCGCGCGCTCCACGAGCGCGGCGGCGGGGTCGGTGAGCGGGTCGACGACTGGAGGCGTGTAGGCGATGTCGCGCCGGTGGATCTCGCGGCGGGCGTAGGCGTAGAGCGCGGCGCGCGGCGGGGCCGGCGAGGGCACGCCGGTGACGACGGTCACCAGCACGACCGCCGCGGAGTCCTGGTCACCGAGCTGGTCGGCGCAGTACGCGAACAGCCCGGCGGCGTGACGGTCGTAGAGCTCTGCGACCAGCTCGGCGCGCGGGCGCCCGTCGGTGAGCGGCTGTGTCACGGGCCGTTCCTCTTGCTGAGGTGCGAGCGGGGGGCTGAGGGGTGGGACTGGTGGTACTGGAGCGTCTGACAGATCGTGAGGCAATCATGCCAACTCGTGAACGCCCGCGCAGCAAGAGATCCGGTTTTGATGTCAATTCTCCCTGCTGGACTGAAGCGTTTAACCCGGGGGGCGCAGCGACACAGGGGTAGTTGCCGCCGTACTGTGGTCGTTCAAGAGATCATGCGGCGGTCGTGGCAGGGGCTGCGACCCCTGCCAGGGAGCGAGAGGTCGCGCGTGATCACATTCGACTCCGTCACCAAGCGCTACCCGGACGGCACGGTGGCCGTGGACCATCTCTCACTGGAGGCGCCCACAGCTGAGGTCACCGTGTTCGTCGGCCCCTCGGGCTGCGGTAAGACGACCTCCCTCCGGATGATCAACCGGATGATCGACGCCACCGAGGGCGAGATCCTCCTCGACGGCCGGCCCGTACGCGAGATCGATCCGCCGACGCTGCGGCGCGGCATCGGCTACGTCATCCAGCAGGCCGGGCTCTTCCCGCACAAGAAGATCGTCGACAACATCGCGACCGTCCCCCTCCTGCTGGGCTGGGACCGCGGGAAGGCCCGCGCCAGGGCCATGGAGCTGTTGGAGCGCGTCGGGCTCGACCCGGCGATGGGGGAGCGCTACCCGTTCCAGCTCTCCGGCGGGCAGCAGCAGCGGGTGGGCGTGGCCAGGGCACTGGCCGCCGACCCGCCCGTGCTGCTCATGGACGAGCCGTTCAGCGCCGTGGACCCGATCGTCCGGACGAGCCTGCAGGACGAGCTGCTGAGGCTCCAGGCCGAGCTGAACAAGACCATCGTCTTCGTCACCCACGACATCGACGAGGCGATCAAGCTGGGCGACCGCGTGGCCGTGCTGCGCGTGGGCGGCAGGCTGGCGCAGCTCGCCGACCCCAAGACGCTGCTGTCGGAGCCCGCCGACGACTTCGTCCGCGAGTTCCTCGGCCGCGACCGGGGCATCCGGCGCCTGCAGTTCGTCTCCACCGAGGGTCTGCGGCTGCGCACCGACCTGACCGTCCCCGAGGGGTACGAGGGAGGCAGGTCGGAGCCCTGGCTGCTCGTCGTCACCGAGGACGGCCGGCCGCTCGGCTGGATCGCCGGCGACGGGCGGGGCGGCCCGGAGCCGTACGGGA
>NZ_QCYJ01000039.1 GCF_003123685.1 Nocardia aurea | reverse complement strand
GACCAGCCGTCCGGATGCCCGGCCGGCGCCCCGGAGTGCACGGTGAGCCCGGGCCCCGCGGGCGGGCCGCCAGGTCGTCCCGTGAGGTCGAGCAGCACGTGCCGGGCCGGACGGAGCAGGGAGAACAGGCTCTCCCCGGAGCCGTCGAAGGCCAGGTCGGGGGCGCGGCTCCCGGTGAGCGGGTGGGCCGCCGGATCCGCCGGCGGGTAGCCGACGGCGAGCCCGGTGACGCGCTCGGCCAGGTGCCTGGAGAAGGCCGGCTGGGTGGCGATCGCCCTGCCGAGCAGCGAGCGCAGGGCGAGGCCGTCCGGCGAGAAGCCGGTCATCAGGGTCACCTGGGCGCGGCTCCCCTCGATGAGATCGGCGCCGACGGGACGCCGCTCGGCCTCGTAGGTGTCCAGCAGATCGCCGCGGGCCCGCCCGCGGACGGTTGCGGCGAGCTTCCAGCCGAGGTTGGCCGCGTCCTGGATGCCCACGTTCATGCCCACGCCCCCGGCCGGGAAGTGCTGGTGAGCCGCGTCCCCGGCGAGGAGCACCCGCCCGCTGCGATAGCGCTCGGCCAGCCGGGTGGCGTTGCCGAAGCGCGAGAGCCACACGGGGTCGCGCATGCCGAAGTCCCGGCCGGCGACGGCGACGGCCCTGGCGCGTACGTCGTCCAGGGTGAGGTCGCCGGGCCAGTCGGCGCGGACGTCCTCGGGCGCGATGCCGACCAGCCGGTGCAGCCCGCCGGGCAGCGGCGCCACCAGCAACGTCCCGTCGCCCCCGAACCTGCTGAATCCGAGCGGCGGCGGGTCGTCGAGAACGGCATCGCAGAGCCAGCCCAGAACGGTGGACGGCGTGCCGGGGAAGCCGATCCCGGCGGCGGCGCGCACGGTGCTCCGGACGCCGTCGCAGCCCACGACGTACGCGGCTTCCAGGTCGTACGGACCGTCAGGCCCCTCGGCTCGCACGTTCACGGACCCCGGGCGCTCGGCGAGCCCGGTGACGCGGTGCCCCCGGCGGATCCGCGCCCCCAGCGTGAGCGCGTGCTGTTCGAGCAGTTCCTCTGTCCGGGCCTGGGGCAGCGCGAGGGTGAACGGGAACGGGGTGTCCAGCACGCGGAAGTCGAGCCGGGTGTCGAGCAGCCCGAAGTGGCCGCCCGGGATGGGCACGCCCTCGGCGAGGAACGGCTGGTGGACGCCGCGCGAGGCCAGGATCTCGATGGTGCGCGGGTGAACGGTGAGCGCCTTGGAGCGGGGGTCGGGCTCCGTGCGCTCCTCGATGACGGTGACGGACACTCCGCCCAGCCGCAGCTCCGCGGCCAGCCAGAGCCCGACCGGACCGCCTCCCGCGATGACGACCTGCTGCTCCATCGTCCCTCCTTGGTCGGTGACCAATTACTGGGAAGCAGTAAACTAGGTCAGTGACCAAGACGCAAGGGAACGACGGCCGGAGCCGGCGGCTCACGCCTGACACCGTGGTCCGCGCGGCGCTGGACCTGCTGGACGAGAAAGGACTGGAGGCGGTCTCCAGCCGGGCGGTCGCCGACCGGCTCGGCGTGCGGATGAACACCGTCCTGTGGCACGTGAAGACCAAGGGCCGCCTGCTCGAACTCATGGCCGACGCCGTCATGGGCGAGATCCCGCTCGACGGCCTGCCCGGTCCCTGGGATGAGCGCGCCCGCGACCTCACCCGCCGCTACCGGCGCGCGCTGCTCGCACACCGGGACGGCGCCGCGCTGGTGATCGGCACCTACCCCGCCGAGCCGCACACGCTCCGCTTCGCCGAGACGCTGGTCGGCACGCTGCTGGAGAGCGGGATGGACGGACGCGAGGCCGCCTGGAACGCCTGGACGATCATCTACTTCACTCTCGGCCTCACCCAGGAGGAGCAGGCGCCCCCGCACGACCTGGACGGGCGGCTGGCCCGGGCGGTCACCCCCGCGTCCCACCCCGCGCTCCACCGGGTCCTCGAACACCTCGGCGGGTCCTTCGACGAGCGCTTCGAGTTCGGCCTGTCCGCGATCCTCCGCACGAGCGGCTGACGGGACGCGCCACTCGCGCGCCCGCCGCCACCGGGAGCCGGCCCGCGAGCGGCGAGGGGCGGGGCTGCGAGAATCTGAGTCATGGCTGCGAAAGACGGCGACGGCTGGGCGGAGTGCGAGCGGGGGCACAGGCACTGGGGAATCCACGGCGCCTCGGGGCTGCTGGCCGTGCACCATGACGAGGCCGGGGTGCCGTACGTGCTGATGCAGAAACGGTCCTGGTGGAGCCACCACGGCGGCACCTGGGGGCTGCCCGGCGGCGCGCGTGACAGCCACGAGGACGCCGTCACGTCAGCGCTGCGCGAGGCGCGCGAGGAAGCCGCCCTGCCCGGCGACGAGCTGCGCGTGCGAGGCGTCTACGTGGACGACCACGGCGGCTGGGCGTTCGAGACCGTGATCGCCGAGGCGCCCGGTCTGCTGGCCGTCGCCCCCGCCAACCGGGAGAGCGCCGAGCTGCGGTGGCTGCCGCTGCCGGAGATCACGGGGAGGAGGCTGCATCCGGGATTCGCCGAGACGTGGGGCACGATCCAGCCGGAGCTGACCCCCGAGACGCTGGTGCTGGACGTGGCCAACATCGTGGGCGCCCGCGCCGAGCACGGCTGGTGGCGCGACCGGCTGGGGGCGGCGACGCGGCTGCTGGAGGACGTGGCAGGGCTCCGCCTGACGCATCCGGTGCTCGCGCAGTGGTATCCGCGGATCGTCGCGGTCGTGGAGGGCGCCGCCAAGAGGGTCCCCGACGTGCCCGGCATCCAGGTCGTCGCCGCGACCGGCAGCGGCGACGACGCGATCACGGAGGTCGTGCGGCGGGCGCGCCCCTGGGAGCGGGTGCTGGTGGTGACGGCCGACCGGGGGCTGAAGGAGCGCGTCACCGGGCTCGGGGCCGAGACCGCGGGGCCGCGGTGGCTGCTCTCCCAGCTCGACGGCTAGCCAGCACGCCCCGGCCGGGTCACCGTCCGGTGCACGCGAACACCGCTGGACGTACACCCGTGCCATCGCAGCCGCTATGGTGGTGTGCGCACTGGAGGGTTCGCATAGTGGACGAGTGCAGCCGCCTTGAAAGCGGCCAGGTCAGCGATGGCCTCGTGGGTTCGAATCCCACACCCTCCGCTCACTCCCGGCCCGCGGCGTGGCCGCCCCCCGAGCCGCCGGCGAAGGCGTCGTCGGCGCTTCCCGCGAAGCCGTCGCCGACCGACGCGGCCAGTTGCAGGTAGGCATCCCTGGTCGCCTCCTGCAGCCGGTCGAGGTCGATCTCGGCGCCCTCCTCCAGATGCGGGTCGTACGGCACGCGGATCACCGCGCGGCACCTGGCCGCGAAGTGGGCCTCCAGCTTCTTGATGTCCACCGCCGACTTCGACCGCGGCCTGACGCTGCACAGCACCACGGTCGCGTCCTTCACCAGGTTGGCGTAGTGGTGGGCCTCCAGCCAGTCGAGCGTCGCCGAGGCCGCCCTGGCGCCGTCCACCGAAGGGGAGCTGACCAGCACGATCTGGTCGGCCAGGCCGAGCACTCCGCCCATGGCCGAGTGGAGCAGTCCGGTGCCGCAGTCGGTGATGCAGATCGAGTAGAAGTTCTCCAGCACCTGGGAGACGGCCTGGTAGTCGGCGCCGCTGAACGCCTCCGACACCGACGGGTCACGGTCGGAGGCGAGCACCTCCAGCCGTGACGGGGCCTGCGAGGTGAACGCCCTGATGTCGACGTACCTCTTGACCTGGTCACGCTCGTTCAGCAGGTCGCGTACGGTCGCCGAGGTCTCCAGCACGAGCTTGTCGGAGAGCGTGCCACGGTCGGGGTTCGCGTCGACCGCGATGACGCGGTCGCCGCGCATCTGGGCGAGCGTGGCGCCGAGGCCGACCGTGGTCGTGGTCTTGCCCACCCCGCCCTTGAGGCTCAGCACCGCCACGCGGTGGTGGCCCGTGGCGACCGGCGTGCGGGCCCTGGCCAGCAGCTCGCGGCGGCGGCGGGCCTCCGGGGGCTCGCCCGGCTTGATCCACCCTCCCGACGCCTTGTAGATCAGGCGGCGCCAGCCCTTGGCCGGCGCGTTGCGGCGGCCGCGCAGCAGCGACTCCGGGTCGAGGCTGTCGGCGGTCGGCCTGCCCGTGACGGGCGGGCGCGGCGACGCGCTGAACACGTGCACCGGCGCGGCGCGGCGGGGCCGCGCGGGAGCGGGCGCCTCCGGCCGGTCGAAGGTCCGCTCGGAGTCGGGGGCGAAGGCCCCGCCGAACGTGTCCGGCTCCCCCGCGACGGGCGGCCGGGACCGGCCGCCGTCCGAGGCCGGGGAGGAGTCCGAGGCCAGGGTGAAGTGCGGGTCCGAGGCCGGGGACAGGTGCGGGTCCGAGGCCGGGGAGAAGTGCGGGTCGGGGGACGGGGACAGGTGCGGGGCCGGGGACAGGCGCAGGTCGGGGGCCTGAGACAGGTGGGGGTCGGCGGCCTGGGACGAGCGGGCGTCGGGAGCCGGGGACGGGCGCCTGTCCGAGGCGCGCTGTGGCGGCGGGGGCACGTCGAACGCGCTCCGCCGCGGCTCCGGCGCCGGGCGCGCCTCGTCGAGCGGGCGCTGACCGTCGGCCGGGCGCGGCTCGTCGAGCGCCTCGGGCGGCCGGGGCCACTCGGGCGGCTCCGGCCACTTGTTCCTCTCCTGCCGCGCCCTCTCTGGCTGGACCCGGTCCGGCCGGAGCGGGTCCGGCGCCACGCCTCCTTGCGGCTCCACCCGAGGCAGCGTGTCCGCCCCGTGATAGGCGCCGGGGAACGACAGCGAGTACGGATCGGTGTCGTCCGGCCTGGGCAGCGGCTTGAGCGGCGCGAGGAACGCGTCGTCGGCACGGCCCGGGCTGTCGGCGCCGCCCAGGCTGTCGCTGCGGCCCAGGCTGTCGCTGCGGCCCAGGCTGTCGCTGCGGCCCAGGCTCTCGGGCGGCCCGTCCGGCGCGGCCTCGTCCTTGGCGGTCGCCGACTCCAGCCACTCGGCCGCCTCGCTCTCCCCGTCGGGGAGCCGCTCCGCGGCCTGCGAGCCGTACACGGAGTCGACCGCGGCGCGGAACAGCGGCGGGGTCGGTGTGTCCTGCTGGGACGGGACCGACAGCCACGGGTCCTTGGGGTACGGCGAGGCGACCGGCTCGTCCGCTGAGGGGGCCGGGGAGCTGACCTGCATAGGAGCCTCTTCGGTCTCCTTGATCGCATCCAGCCAGGCCAGCTGCTCCTCGAGCGATTCTTCGCGATCGTGTCGTGCCACCGTGTTCCCCCTCGGGTGGGTCTAAAGGGGCAGCAAATATCTTGCAGATTAACGGCATGTGTTCTCTTGAACGCAGTCAACCCACAACTTCTTTGCCCAGCTACGGTGGTTGCATGCGAGCGATCGTCATCACCCGTCCCGGCGAACCCGAGGTCCTGGAGTGGCGCGAGGTGCCAGATCCGCGTCCCGACCAGGGGGAAGTCCTCATCGAGGTGACCGCGGCCGGGGTCAACAGGGCGGATGTCCACCAGCGGAGGGGTTTCTACGACCCGCCGCCCGGCGCGCCGCCGTACCCGGGGCTGGAGGTCTCCGGCGTGGTGGCGGAGGTGGGCTCGGACGTCGAGGGGTTCCGGGCCGGTGACGAGGTCTGCGCGCTGATGGCCGGAGGCGGCTACGCCGAGCGGGTGGCCGTGCCGTGGCAGCAGGTGATGCCGGTGCCCGAAGGCGTGTCACTGGTGCGCGCGGCGGCGCTGCCCGAGGTGGCGTGCACGGTGTGGTCCAACGTGTTCATGCTGGCGAGGCTGCGCCGGGGCGAGACGCTGCTGGTCCACGGCGGGGCGAGCGGCATCGGCACGTTCGCGGTCCAGCTGGCCAAGGCGCTCGGCTCGCGGGTGGTGACGACGGCCGGGTCGGCGGCGAAGATCCAGCCTCTCAAGGAGCTGGGCGCCGACGAGGTCGTCAACCATCGCGAGGAGGACTTCACCGAGAAGGCGCGCGCCGACGTGATCCTCGACATCATCGGCGCCAGATACCTGGACGGGAACGTCCGGGTGCTCAACACGGGCGGACGCCTGGTGATCATCGGCTTGCAGGGCGGCGCCCGGGCCGAGCTGGACCTGGGCGCCCTGCTCGCCAAGCGCGCGTCCGTCCACGGCACGACGCTGCGCAACCGCCCCGTCGAGGAGAAGGGCGCGATCGTGCGCAGCGTCGTGGAGAACGTGTGGCCGCTGGTGGGCGCGGGGGCGGTGCGTCCCGTGGTGTACGCGGAAGTGCCGATGTCACAGGCCTCGGAGGCGCACCGGATGTTGGATTCCGGGGAGCACATCGGCAAGATCCTGATAGTACGGTGAGACATATGAATGCTGAGGACAACAACCCCTCCCACATCGTGGTGGTCGGCCCTGACTTCCAGGGGAAGGGCGATAGCGGCGAGGACGAGCGATCGGTCACCAACCTGGTCGAACAGCCCGCCAAGGTGATGCGCATCGGCAGCATGATCAGGCAGCTCCTGGAGGAGGTCCGCGCGGCTCCCCTCGACGAGGCCAGCCGAAAGCGCCTGAAGGAGATCCACGAGTCCTCCATCAAGGAGCTGGAGGACGGTCTGGCGCCGGAGCTGGTCGACGAGTTGGAGCGGCTGTCTCTGCCGTTCACCGACGACAACGGCACGCCGCCGAGCGAGGCCGAGTTGCGCATCGCCCACGCCCAGCTGGTCGGTTGGCTCGAAGGGCTGTTCCACGGCATCCAGACGACGCTGTTCGCGCAGCAGATGGCCGCCCGCGCGCAGCTCGAGCAGATGCGCCGGGCGCTTCCCGGCGTGCCGCACGGCGATGAGCAGCAGCGGTCGGGCCCGTACCTCTGAGACGGCCTGGAGGGCTCTATCCGAAGAGCTCTTCGAGCACTCGCGCGACGCCGTCCTGGTTGTTGGCGGCCGTCACGTGATCGACCGCGGCCAGCACGTCCGGGTGGGCGTTCGCGACCGCGTACGACGTGCCCGCCCAACTCAGCATGGGCAGGTCGTTGGGCATGTCGCCGAACGCCACCACCTGTGACGGCTTGATCTCGTGCCGTCCGGCCAGCACGGCCAGGGCCGTGGCCTTCGTCACGCCGTGCGCGCTCATCTCGATGAGGCCCCTGCCGCTGGAGTGCGTGGCGGTCACCAGATGCCCCACGAGCTCGTGCACGGCCGCGTGGAGGCTGTCGGGGTCCATGCGGGGGTGCAGGGCCAGCAGCTTGGCGCAGGGCCGCGAGGTGAGCGTGCTCGCGCCCACGCGGAGCCCGCCCACGGCCTTGCTGTCCCAGCCGCCGAGGGGGAAATCGGACTCATGCGCAAATCCACCCTCATACTCGACCGAAAATGCGAGCTCCGGCACGTTCGCTCTTAGCTGAGCGACGACTTCGCAGAGCACCTCGGCGGAGATAAGGTGAGATTCAACTATCCTTTCGGTATGTAGATCGTAGATCAACGCTCCGTTAGCACAGATGGCCAAGCCGCGGTGGCGTGTGACTCCCGCCACGCCGCTCATCCATCTGGGTGGTCGTCCGGTCACGAAGACGAGCATGGCTCCCGCCTCCTCGACCTTCGCGAACGCCGCGGCCGTTCGTGGAGAGACGGTTCCGTCGGTGCGCAAGGCGGTGCCGTCGAGGTCGGTGGCCACCAGACGGGGCGAGGGAAGGCTCTGCATAACAGGTTCTAGTTTGCCTGGTGATGCCCCCGACCAGAAATCTTCCGACGGACGGGAACACTGACGCCCCAGAATGGTGTTAGATGTGATGGCGTTGTATTAGCTGATCCCGTAGTGAAAACCAGCATGACTTTGTCTGAGCCACCCCGGGTGCTTGCTGTACGACACACCGGGATCCGCGAGGTGCGGGTCCCATAGATTCACATCCTGAGGGAGAGCTTTTATGGCTCAGGGAACCGTCAAGTGGTTCAACGCCGAGAAGGGCTTCGGCTTCATCGCCCCGGACGGCGGTGCGCCGGACGTGTTCGTGCACTTCTCCGAGATCGTCGGCAACGGCTACCGCAGCCTTGAAGACGGCCAGCGGGTCGAGTTCGAGATCACGCAGGGCCAGAAGGGGCCGCAGGCCTCCCAGGTCCGTGCCATCTGACCTGTAGCAGCGAGTTGGACCGGGGTTCGCTTCCAGCGAACCCCGGTCTTTCGCGTTCGCCCATGATGGTCACAGGTGTGACTCAACTCACGGACAGGGTCGAACCCGCGGGCTCCGCGCGTCATCGACTCGTACATGAGGTACACGTGGTTGTGTCACCCCGTGACCGTGGTCGCGGTCGTCGTCCTTCTCCTCAACGACCACCTGCTCAAGCAGGCTCACCCGGGGTTCGTCACCGGCAAGCTGAGTGACGTCGCGGGGCTCGTCGTGGCGCCGCCCCTGCTGGCGCTGCTCTTCCTCGGACGGGCCGACCTACCGGCCACCCTGCTGACGGGAGCCCTCTTCACGCTCGTCAAGACGGCGGAGACGGGCGCCGAGGCCGCCTCCCACCTCTGGACCCTCGTGGCGGGCCCGTCGCGCGTCCTGGCCGATCCCACGGACCTGCTGGCCCTTCCCGCGCTCGCCCTCGCCTGGTGGGTACGGCGGCGAAGCCTGGAGACGGACGCCCCGCGGTGGCGGCCCCTGGTCGTGGGGCCGCTCGCCCTGCTGGCCGTGGTGGCCACCTCCGCCGCCCCGCCGACGTCTCCCGTCGCCCGTGCCGTCTACGTGGACGGCCCGCGGATCGTCGTCACCACGGGCGAGACGACCGCCCTGGCCTCCGAGGACGGCGGGGTCACCTGGTCCGACTGGCGTTCGGCCCACGGGCGACGGAATCGGCCGCCGCAGACCGCCGCGTGCGTGCCCGGCCTGCCCGAGCGGTGCTACCGGGTGATCGGCGGGCCGGCCGTGGCCGAGTCCGACGACGGCGGGAAGACCTGGCGCTGGTCCTGGAAGCTGTCCGAGCGCGGACGCGACCAGCGGGCCAGGCAGTATCCGGGCGACGACCCGGCCGACCTGCGCGCGCGGTCGCTGGCCGTACAGGTCCGGCCGGGAGGGCACCTCGTGGTCGTCGCCAACGGGTCCGGCGGCATCCTGGTGCGCGAGGTGTCGGGCGAGTGGCGGCTGCTGGGCTGGCCGGACATGAGCGCCGCCGCTCCCATGGATCCGCCGGAGACCGAACGTCCCGGCCGGCCGCCGGAGACCGAACGTCCCGGCGACCTGTTGGAGACCGAACGGACGGTCGCCCTCTTCCTGGCGGTCTCCGTGCTGCTGGGCGCCTTCGGAGCGGGGCTGCGGCGGCTGCACACGGCCTACACGATCTCCGCTGTGCTCGCGTCCGGAGGGCTGCTCTACGCGCTGACCGAAGGGCTGGACGATCGGCGGCTGCTCGTGGGCGGCTCTGTGGGGCTGCTGGCGACCCTGGCGTGCGTCGTCCTCGCCGCCGCGGGCGGCGTCCGGGGCACGGCCGCGCTCGTCGCCCTGGGGTCGGCTCCGCTTGTCTACGGCGCCGTGTACCTGCCCTTCCTCGGCTGGGTGTGGGGCGTGCCCGACTCGTACGGCGTCGCGCTGGGCGCGGCGGTCGTGATGACCCTGGGCGTGGTGGGGGCGGGCGCCGCGCTCCTGAGGCGCGACGCCCGCAGAGCCCTGGGCGAGCCGGACTGCTAGGGCGGGCCGGGCTACTACTTGGGCGGCTCCAGCACGTCCAGGCCCACGTAGGGGCGCAGCGCCTCGGGAACCACCACCGAGCCGTCGGCCCGCTGGTGGTTCTCCAGGATGGCGACGATCCAGCGGGTGGTGGCCAGCGTGCCGTTGAGCGTGGCCACGTGCTGCGGCTTGCCGTCCTTGTCGCGGTAGCGGACGCCGAGCCTGCGCGACTGGAACTCGGTGCAGTTGGAGGTCGAGGTCAGCTCGCGGTAGCGGCCCTGGCTCGGTATCCACGCCTCGCAGTCGAACTTGCGGGCCGCCGACATGCCGAGGTCGCCCGCGGCCGTGTCGATGATCCGGTAGGGGACCTCGATGGCGGACAGCATCTGCTTCTCCCAGGCCAGCAGCCGCCGGTGCTCCTCCCGCGCCTCCTCGGGGCGGCAGTAGGAGAACATCTCCACCTTGTCGAACTGGTGGACGCGGATGATGCCCCTGGTGTCCTTGCCGTACGAGCCGGCCTCGCGCCGGAAGCACGACGACCAGCCCGCGTAGCGCAGCGGAAGCCGGTCGGCGGCGAGGATCTCCTGGGCGTGGTAGCCCGCCAGCGACACCTCCGAGGTGCCGACCAGGTAGAGGTCGTCGTCGGGCAGGCGGTAGATCTCCTTGTCGTGGGCCACGTGGAAGCCCGTGCCCTGCATGGTCTCGGGCTTGACCAGCACCGGAGTGATCATGGGTACGAACCCGTGCTCGATCGCCTGCTGCATGGCCATGTTGAGCAGCCCGAGCTGCAGCCGCGCGCCGGCGCCCTTGAGGAAGAAGAACCGCGAGCCGGACACCTTGGCGCCCCGCTCCATGTCGATCGCGTCGAGCAGCTCGCCGATCTCCAGGTGGTCCTTGGGCGCGAAGCCGAACTCACGCGGCTCGCCGTGCGTCTCCAGCACCACGTAGTCGTCCTCGCCGCCGTGCGGCGCGCCCTCCTCGACGATGTTGGGCACCGTCTGCAGGAGCTCGTCGAGCTCGGCGCCGAGCCGCTCCGCCTCCGCCTCGGCGGCCTTGACCTCGCCCGCGAGCTCCTTGGCCCGGGCCAGCAGCGCCGACTTCTCCTCGCCCTGCGCCTTGGAGACCGTCTTGCCCAGACTCTTCTGCTCGGCGCGCAGGGACTCGAACCTGGTCAGCGCGGAGCGGCGGCGCTCGTCCAGGTCGAGCAGCTTGTCGACGACGGAGTCGTCCTCGCCGCGGGCACGCTGCGATGCCCGGAGCCGGTCGGGGTTCTCACGAAGGGTACGCAGGTCAATCACAAGAAAAGGCTACCGGTGCGCGACCGGTGATGGCCTCCGGATCAGGCCTTCCCGGCGCGGATGCGCGCGAGCCAGTCGGCCGCCTCGGCGAACTCGGGGTCGGACGTGCCCCTCTTGATCTGGGGCGCGACGCCGTCGGCACGCGGGTAGCTGCCGAGGAAGCGCACGTCGCCGCAGATGCGGTGGAGCCCCGAGATGGCCTCGCCGACGCGCGCGTCGGCGACGTGGCCCTCGAAGTCGAAGTGGAAGAAGTAGCGGCCGATGCCGTCGCCCGTGGGCCGCGACTCGATGCGCGTCAGGTTGACGCCGCGCACCGCGAACTCCGTCAGCATCTCCAGCAGCGCGCCCGGGTGGTCGTCGGCCAGGAAGACCACGAGCGTGGTGCGGTCGTAGCCGGTCGGCTCGGGCAGCGGGCCGGGACGGCCCACCCTGACGAACCTGGTCACCGTGTCGGAGCGGTCGCCGATGTCTCCGGCCAGCTCGATCAGCCCGTAGTGCTCGCCGGCGATGCGCGCGCCGATCGCCGCGTCGTACGGCGAGCCCGGCAGCGACACCTCCTGGGCCGCCGCGGCCGTCGAGGGCGCGGCCACCACGACCGCGTCGGGCAGCTCTCGGGAGATGAAGGCGCGGCACTGCGTGATGGCGGCCGGGTGGGTGTAGACCCGCTTGATGTGCGGGATCTCGGTGTCGGGCCGGGCCAGCAGCGAGAACCGCACCGGCAGCAGCAGCTCGGCGGTGATCAGCAGCGGCTCGCCCCAGGCGAACTCGTCGAGGGTCGTGGTGATCGCGCCCTCGACGGAGTTTTCCAGCGGAACCACGGCGCCGTCGGCCTCGCCGCCGCGCGCGGCGGCGAGAGCGGCGGTGACGTTGGCGCAGGGAAGGCGCTCGGCGTCGGGCTCCAGGAGCCGCAGGGCCTCCTCGGTGAAGGTGCCCTGTGGTCCTAGGTAGGCGAGTCTGGGCATGGATACAGAGTATCCGCAGGTTGTCGCGGTGCGCGCGCCTTTGTCACCAAGGGGCCCAGACCGAGCCGGGCCGCGCGCACGGCCTCCTCCTCTTCGGGCGCCAGTGGATGCTCGCCCCGGCCGCTCGTCACGGCCCGCACGTAGGTGCGGGTCTCGGAACGGCCGTTGATGGAGGTCAGCACGATGCCGTCGCCCAGTGCGTTGATCATCGCGACGGAGAACGACAGCCGGCCGGTCATCTCTTCGAGCGCGTCGTAACGGCAGACGGCCACGTCGCGGATGGCCTTGAGGTCGCCGGCGCCGCTCGCCGCGCGGGCCAGCAATATGCGGCAGTCGTCGATCTCGGCTCTCGCCCGCCTGAGCGCCAGCAGGCCGATGAGCGCGGCGCAGCATCCGGCGAGCGCGCACATCCATACGGCAATCAGCACGCTACAGAGCGTAATGCCCGGCCTTGGGGCGGGGAACGCTTTCGTCACGCCGTTTCGGGAGCCAGTGCGCCAGCAGCCAGACGAGGGCCAGCGCGCCCAGCCCGTAGCCGTTCTGGACGATCTTGCCGAGCACGAGGCTGACGACGGGGATGTCCGCGGCCTTCAGCGACACCCCCCACCAGGGGATCGGCACCATGTAGTAGAGCCACACCCCCGCGGCCACCCGCAGCCTGACCGGGTCGCGCCCGTCGCCCACGACGGCGCCCAGCACCACGGCGATCCAGGCCAGGTGGTGGATCCACGCGACCGGCGACAGCAGCACCGCCATCAGCCCGACCAGCGCGGTCGCGGTGATCGTGTCGTGCGCCCGGTACGCGTCGCGGGCCCCGCGGAAGCCGTACCAGGCGACCGCCGCCACCAGGGCCAGCCAGAGCACCGACGTCAGCGTGTCAGGCAGGTAGAGGCGCATGAGCATGCCGCGGATGGACTGGTTGGTGGTGGCGGTGTTCGCGCCGACCCGCTGGGGATCGAGCAGCGCCGAGAACCAGAAGCCGGCGGCGTCGCGCGGGATCACCGCGAACGGCAGCAGCGTGAGCAGCGCCGCCGTGAACGCCGCCATGGAGAAGGTCCGCCACTGCCGCGTCACCAGCAGGTAGACCAGGAAGACGCCGGGGGTGAGCTTCACCGCGGTCGCCAGCCCGATCAGGAACCCCCGCGGCCACCACGGCCGCCTCGCGGCGCAGTCGGCCAGGCACAGCGCCACGAGCAGGATGTCCACCTGCCCGAACCTGACCTGGTCGCGGATCGGCATCAGGTACACGCACGCCACCATCAGGAACGCGAACACCCACGGCGCGTGCCTGCGCACCGCCTCGCCGCGCAGCGCCTCACGGAACGAGAAGCCCACGGTCACGGCGAGGGCCACGAAGATCCCGGCCGTCCACACCCACTGGGCGGTGTCCCACGACATCTTCGCGAGGAGCGTGGCGAGCATCGCCGCGATCGGCGGGTAGGTGAAGGGGAGCAACTGGGGCGCGGGCGTGACGAACTCGTAGACCGGGCGGCCGTCGAGCAGCATCTGCCCTCCGGTGCGGTAGACGTCGAGGTCGACGAGGCGCTGGTCGTCGGGGTTCGTCAGCCAGTGCTGGACCAGCGGGGCCACGGCCGCCGCGACGACCAGCACCGCGAGCGCCCACGCCCACCATCGCCGCCGGAACGACGGCACCACGCCACCTGTCACGGTGTGGCACGTTACC
>NZ_QCYJ01000119.1 GCF_003123685.1 Nocardia aurea | reverse complement strand
CGCGTGCAGATGCGCACCTCCATCTCGCGGCTGCAGAAGAGCCTCGGCACCACCACCGTGTACGTCACGCACGACCAGACCGAGGCGATGACCCTGGGCGACCGGATCGTCCTCATGCGGGCCGGCGTCATCCAGCAGATCGGGCCGCCGCAGGAGCTGTACGATCACCCGCGCAACCTGTTCGTGGCCGGGTTCATCGGGTCGCCGTCGATGAACTTCCTGCCCGCCGAGGTGACCGGCGACTCCCTGCGCACGCCCATCGGCGACATACCGCTGCAGGGCCGGCTGCGCCGCGCGGTCGGGGGACGCGGAAGCGACATCGAGGAGACGGCCGGAGAGGCGCCCGAAGAGGTGCCCGAAGAGGTGCCCGAAGAGGTGCCCAAAGAGGTGCCCAAAGAGGTGATCGCGGGCATCAGGCCGGAGGCGTTCGAGGACGCGGCCCTGGTGCACGAGCGCGAGGGCGGCAGCTTCACCGGCACCGTGGACCTGCTGGAGTCGATGGGGCCGGAGAAACTCGCGTACTTCACGCTCGACGCCCGCGCCATCGTCCACTCGGCGCACCTGGAGGAGGTGGCCAAGGACGCGGGCAGCGATGAGGCAGGCGGCGGGTTCCAGCTGGTGGCGCAGCTCGACCCGAAGTCGGGGGCGCGCCGTGGGGAGCCGCTGCGGCTGTGGTTCGACTGCGAGGCCGTTCACCTGTTCGACCCCGAGAGCGGCGAGAACCTCACCGAGCGGGCCTCCGGCTGACCTCACTCCCGGCGGAGGAGGCGCGTGGCGGCCCGGGAGGCGGCGACCCCCACCGGCGGTGCGAGCAGTCCCACAGCCGGCCCGCCATGGCCAGGCGGGGCGACGCCTGCGGCGAGGTCTCATCACCCATCAGGCACCTCCCGTCGCCCACCGTAACAGCCCGGCATGCCGGACGCCTGACTCGATCTCCTGACATCCCGCTTACGGCCCGCAGGTCAGACTGGCGGCGTCGCACCACGACGGTTCAGCCCCGAGGTCCATGACCCGCCCGATCGCGCTAGACAGACCGGAAGACGACGGTGGATCGCATGAGTACGGCACTACGCACGGCACTGGTGGAGATAGTCGTCCCTGTCCACAACGAGGAGCGTGCCCTGGCGGCGAGCGTCGGGCGATTACACGCCTACCTCACCGAGAGCTTCCCCTACGACTTCCGCATCACCATCGCCGACAACGCCAGCACCGACGGGACGTGGCCGATCGCGCGCGACCTGGCGGCGCGGCTGCCGAACGTGCGCGCCGTCCACCTCGACGAGAAGGGGCGCGGCCGGGCCCTGCGCCGGGTGTGGTCCGGCAGCGACGCGGACGTGCTCAGCTACATGGACGTGGACCTGTCGACCGGGCTGGACGCCTTCCTGCCGCTGGTGGCCCCGCTGCTGTCCGGCCACAGCGACCTGGCGATCGGCACGCGGCTGGCGCGCGCCTCGCGGACCGTGCGGGGTCCCAAGCGGGAGTTCGTCTCCCGCTGCTACAACCTGATCCTGCGCGTCATGGGCGCGGGCTTCTCCGACGCCCAGTGCGGCTTCAAGGCGGTGCGCGCCGACATCGCCCAGGCGCTGCTGCCGGAGGTCGAGGACGAGCAGTGGTTCTTCGACACCGAACTGCTCCTGCTGGCCGAGCGGAACGGCATGCGCATCCACGAGGTGCCCGTCGACTGGGTGGACGACCCGGACAGCCGGGTGGACATCGTGCGGACGGCGATCGACGACCTGCGCGGGCTGGCCCGGGTGACCCGCAAGGTCCTGTCGGGCGCGGCCCGCGTCCCCGTGCCGCCGTCGGTCGAACGGGCGCGGATGCCCGAGGGCATGGGCAGGCAGTTGCCCAGGTTCGCGGCGGTCGGCGTGGTCAGCACGCTGTCCTACCTGCTGCTCTACACGTTGCTGCGCGCGGTGCTGACGCCTTTCGCGGCCAACGCCGTCGCGCTGCTCGTGACGGCCGTGGCGAACACGGGCGCCAACCGCCGTTTCACCTTCGGCGTGACCGGCCGCGCGGGTGTCCTGCGCCACCAGGCCGAGGGAGCGGTCGCCTTCTTCGTGGGCCTCGCCCTGAGCACGGGGGCGCTGGCCCTGATCCCGGCGGGCGCCTCGCACGCGGTCGAGCTGGGCGCCGTCGTGGTGGCCAACGCGATGGCCACGCTGGTGCGGTTCATGTTGTTGCGCGTGTGGGTCTTCAATCCGAAGCGGAGGCGTAATTGAGCACCACCCTGACCAGGCCGCTGCGCGGCGCCCCGGAGGATCCGCGCTGGTCACGGCCGGCGCTGCTGGGCCTTCTCGCGGTCGCTCTCGTGCTGTACGCCTGGGGGCTGCGGGGCTACGCCAACGAGTACTACTCCGCCGCCGTCCTCTCGGCCACGCAGAGCTGGAAGGCGTTCTTCTTCGGCGCGCTCGACGCCGGGAACTTCATCACGGTCGACAAGCCCCCGCTCGCGCTGTGGGTGATGGCGCTGTCGGCGCGCGTCTTCGGCTTCCACACCTGGAGCCTGCTGCTGCCGCACGCGCTGGCGGGCGTCGCGACGGTCGCGCTGGTCTTCTCCACGGTACGGCGAGGGCTGGAGGGCCGGGTCGAGGCCGGGCAGGCTCACGCGGCCGGTCTCGTCGCCGCGGCGGTCACCGTGCTGACGCCCGTCACCGTCGCGATCAACCGGGACAACACCCCCGACGCGCTGCTGGTGCTGCTGCTGGTGCTGGCGGTGCGGGCCTGCCTGGAGGCGGTGCGCGGCGGACGGCTGCGCCACCTGCTGCTGTCGGCGCTCTTCGTCGGGCTGGCGTTCAACGCCAAGATGCTCCAGGCGTACCTGATCGTGCCGGCGCTCGCCCTGGCCTACCTGGTGTGCGCGAGGACCTCCGTCGGCCGGCGGGTGGCGCACCTGCTGGCGGCGGGGGGCGTGATGCTGGTCTCCAGCCTGTGGTGGATGGTGGTCGTCGACCTGTGGCCCGCCTCGTCGCGGCCCTTCATCGGCGGCTCGACCAACAACACCGTGCGCGACCTGGTCATCGGCTACAACGGGCTGGCCCGGCTGCTGGGAGAGGGATCGAGCGCGCCGGGCGGAGCCACCTTCGGCGGGCCCGCCGGGCCGGAGCGGCTGTTCAACGCGTTCAACGCGGGACAGATCTCCTGGCTGCTGCCGTTCTGCGCGCTGGCGCTGGTCTTCGCGGCGGTCCAGGGGCTCAGGCGGCGACAGGAGGCGGACCACGCGGACGGCGCGGACGGCGCGCCCGCGCAGCCCCTGGCCGCCTGGCTGGTCTGGGGCGGCTGGCTGGTCGTCCACTACGTGGTGTTCAGCTTCTCCGCCGGCACCTTCCACCCCTACTACACGACCGCGATGGCGCCCGCCGTAGGCGCGATCACCGGGATGGGCGGGGTGCTCATGTGGCGGGCCTACCGGGAGTCGCGTGCCTGGAGCTGGGTGCTCCCCGCGGGGGTG
>NZ_QCYJ01000178.1 GCF_003123685.1 Nocardia aurea | reverse complement strand
GTGGCCGCGGCGCGCGCCGCGGGGCACCGCGACCTGCCGGTGCCGCCGACCTTTCTGTTCTGCCTGGAGATGGAGCACCCCGACCCTTTGGGCTATGTGCGGGCATTAGGTGTCGACATGAGCCGCCTGCTGCACGGGGAACAGCGCTTCACCTACTACGCGATGGCCTACGCCGGCGACCTGCTGACCTACGACTCCCGGCTCACGGACGTCTACAGCAAGAAGGGCGGAGCCCTGGACTTCCTGGTACGCACCACTGACGTCACCCGCCACGACGCCCCCATCGCCCGGCTGACCACTGTCCTCGTCGTACGCAATCCGGAGGCTGCCCCGTGAATGTCCAGCACGGTGACTGTCTCGCGCCGCTCCGGCTCCCGCCGATCGATCGCCTCCGGCTGGCGCTCTACGCGGGCGCTTCCGGCGACCACCATCCCCTCCACCTCGACATCGACGTTGCCAGGGCGGCCGGCCACGACGATGTCTTCGCCCACGGAATGCTTTCCATGGCCTATCTCGGCCGGTTGCTCACCCGGTTGGTGCCGCAGGAGCGCATCAGGTCGTACGAGGTGCGCTTCACCGCCATCACCCCGCTCCACGCCGAGCCCGTCTGCACCGGAACCGTCACCGCGGTCGAGGGCGGGACCGCCCGGCTAGAGCTCGCGGTGACGCTGGCCGACGGGACGGTGACGCTGCGCGGCACCGCCGTCATCGACTTGGAGGAGGGCGCGTGGACAGGCTGACCGGAAGGGTCGCGATCATCTCAGGCGCGGGTCGCGGCATCGGCCGGGCCATCGCGTTGAAACTGGCTGCGGAGGGCGCCGGCGTGGTCGTCAACGACCTCGACCCCGAGCCGGCCGAAGAGACCGTCGCAGCGGTCAAGTCCGTGGGTGGTGAGGCGGTGGCCTGCCCGGGCGACGTGACGGAGCTGAGCTTCGCGCACCGGTTCGTACGGACCGCGATGGATTCCTTCGGCGGCCTGGACATCATCGTCAACAACGCCGGCTACACCTGGGACGCGGTCATCCACAAGATGACCGACGAGCAATGGGACGCCATCCTCGACCTCCATCTGAAAGCGCCCTTCAGAATCCTGCGTGCCGCCCTGCCGTACCTGAAAACCCACCCCGTCGAGTACCACCGCAAGGTCGTCAACATCTCCTCGGTCGCCGGCCTGGGCGGCAACCCGGGGCAGGCCAACTACGCGGCGGCCAAGGCCGGCGTGGCCGGCCTGACCAAGACGCTGGCCAAGGAGTGGGGCCGACACCGCGTCAACGTCAACGCGGTGGCCTTCGGCCTGATCGCCACGCGGCTGACCGAGACACCCGCGGACGAGGGCGCCAGCATCACCATGTACGGCAAGCAGATCAAGATCGGTATAGGCGCCCACCTGCTGGAGGCCCTGAAGGGCAGCATCCCCCTCGGCCGGGCGGGCACGCCGGAGGAAGCCGCGGGCGCGGTCTACCTGCTGTGCACGCCTGAATCCGACTACATCAGCGGCCAGGTCGTCGTGTGCGGCGGCGGATTCGCCTTGTAGCCCTCACGCTAGTCAGCCCGCCTGGAGGAATCGGCGAGCGCTCCTGAGGATCTCGAAGCGCACTCCGCCGGAGGTCTCCTTCCGCCGCACCAGCCCGAGCATCAACAAGGTGTGCACCTGCTTGGCGACGTCACTGACCGGCAGGTGCAACGCTACCGAGATGTCCTTGACGGACCAGGCGGTGCCGATGTGCGCGGCGCCTGCCAGCACCTTCCGCCCGGCCGGATCGAGCCAGCTGATCGCCTGCGGGATGACCTCGGCCGGCCCCTGCCCGCCGCCGGTGCGCACCGGCCAGGCCGACAGCGCGGCAGGGTCGCCCAGCAGTTCGTCCCGCAGCTCGTCGAGCCGATGCACCAGGCTCCACTGGGCGACCACCTCCAGGGCCGCGGGAATGCCATCGACCTGCCGGCAGATGTCGGCGATCACTGTCGCGTTGGCGGCGTCGAGGGTGAACCCGGGATGTGCGTGTCTGAGATGGCGAACCAGCAGCCGTCCGGCCTCGGAATGCTCGGGGGCCGCGTTTTCCGCCTCCACCGGTACCTGCAGCGGGGCGAGCGGCAACAGGCGCCAGCCCTGGAAGTGGTGCGGCCGCCGGGTCGTCACCAGGACGCGGAGTCGCCGGCAGCGGTGCAGAAGGGCGTACACGGCATCGGCATGTCCGCCGAGGACGTCGTAGCCGTCCAGTACCAGCACGGTGGCCTGTTGCCCGATGGCGTCCGCCAGCGCGATCTCTGCGGTGAGCAGATCCTCCGCGATGACGTCTGAGACCCACAACACCACCTGCTCAATGCCGTGCAGCTCGTTGGCCACCTCCATGACCAGGCGGGTCTTGCCGATCCCGCCAAGCCCGGCGACCGCCGTCAGCCGTTCACCCGAGCCGACCAGCTCGCGCAGTAGCTCGCGTTCCGCGATGCGCCCGACCAGCTCGCCGGTGGGTACGGGGATCCTCCTGGCGCTGTCGAGCGCCTTGAGCTCACCGGCGTCTTCCGGCAGCCCGGTTGCGGCCTCCAACGCGGCGCGGCGCGATCCCTCGACGCGGAGGCCGTTGGCCAGAAGCCTCACCGTCTCCCTGCGTGGATGCTTGACCCTGCCGGATTCGAGGTCGCGGATGGCGCGGACGCTGACCGCGCTCAGGTCCGCCAGGGCCTGCTGAGACAGCCTGGCGCGACGACGGTACGAGCGAAGTAGGGAGCCCAGGTCTTCGACGTGTGTGTTGCTGAGCACTGCGTCTCCTTGCCGGCCCGTTGCCTGCCATGGCCTGCCACAGCACCCGTGCGGCAGGCCATGTCATGATCACGCTTGTCTTGGTCAGCCCCAGATGTTGCTGTTGTGGATAGCGATAGAGGGTGGTGGGAGGGGCAGGCCGTCCGCGGCGGCCCGCGAAGGGCGGTCAGCCGCAGGGCCCAACGTGGTGGTCATGATGGCGGAGGCGACGCCCAGCATGGCGACGCGAGATACAAGCTTCATGTCCCGCTCCTTGAGGTCAGCGGATGTCCGCTGGTGGTCACGTGGTGACTCGCTTGGCTCGGGTACGTCCGGCCTCCCGGCCCTTCGGCTTCGGCCTGGCGACGTTTCCCGGCGTTCCCGAGTCTGCGTCGGCCTCGGCGCGGCAGAAAGGCTTCGCATGGTTCCTGAAGCGGCCTGACCTATTTAGGCACCCGTTCGTCTTCAGGCACCCGTTCGTCCCCCCGGGCAGAAGCCACGGCCGGCGACTGATCCGACGGCACCTCTCGGTCGAATCGACCATAAGAGCCAGAAGCGGACTCAGGGGGAAGGAGCAAGCTCATGCGGGGCAGACACATGAGAAGGCGCCCAAGGCGGTGGCTTCCGCCGTTGACGCAGCCGCCTGCTCGGCGGTTCCCCACGGCCGGTCCTCCGACGCACACCGCCTTGATCGGGGGAACTGACGTCCGGTGAACGCCAGCAGCGGGCCGGCCACCAGTCGGGTGAGGCCG
>NZ_QCYJ01000077.1 GCF_003123685.1 Nocardia aurea | reverse complement strand
GAGGGCGGCCAGCTCGGCTCGAAGGTGGTGTCCCGTCGCGGTGAGGCGGTTCGCGGCGGCGTCGAGGGCGGCGATCAGGGCGGACATCGCCCGGGTGTCGATGCCGCGGAACGGTCCGTGGGTGGGCGGTGCGGCCGGCACCTGGGTGGCGAGGTGTGGCACCGCGGGGGGCTGGGCGCCCTGGCGTGCCGCCGCCTGGGAGAGGGAGGACAGCGCGAGGGCCAGCGCCGACTGGAGGGAGCCGCGGTGCGTGGCCAGGGAGGCCGCGAAGTGGGGCGCGCCGCCGCCGACCCAGGCGTGTGCGATCATGAGCCGGGCCGCGCTGTCGAGGTCGGCGTGGTGTTCGGCGGCGAGCGGCAGCACGCGGCGGAACGCCTCACTGGCTTCGGACATGACCAGACAAGGATCCCAGTCAGGGATGGTGCTCGGCGGTGAAACGGCAGTTCACGGGGATAAGTCGGTTCCGGCCCGAATGCGGGACTGGCCAAATGGTGTGGCATGTGCTTGGTTTTGTCGCCATATGAAGATTGAGTTAGGTGATGTCGCCGCCCTCGCCCGCGGATGCGCCGTGCTCGGCACCGGCGGCGGGGGAGACGTGCGCACCGGGGCGCTGGCGGCGAAGCGGGCGATCCAGGAGTACGGGGCGGTACCGCTCGTCCGGCTGGCCGACCTGCCCGGCGACGCGCTGGTGGTGCCGCTCTCCGGCATCGGCGCCCCCACCGTCAGCCACGAGATGATCCCCGGCGAGAGGGAGCCGGAGCGGATCGCGGAGGAGGTCGAGCGCCTCTTCGGCCGGCCGCCCGGCGCGGTCATGTCGTCGGAGATCGGCGGCGCGAACGGCGTGGCGCCCGTGGCCTGGGCCGCGCGGCTGCGGCTGCCGCTGCTGGACGCCGACGGGATGGGCCGGGCGTTCCCCGAGGTGCAGATGGTGTCGATGTACGTGGCCGGGCTGCCCGCCGACCTCGTCATCATGTCCGACGTCGCGGGCAACGTGGTCACGATACGTCCCGTCGACGGACTCTGGTCGGAACGGCTGGCGCGCGCGGTCTGCGTCGCCGCGGGCTCGCACGCGCTCATGGCCGACTACGTGCTCACCGCCGAGCAGGCCGGGGGCGCGGTCATCGAGGGTACGGTCACCCGCGCGCTCGCCGTGGGCCGGGCCACGGAGGGCACGGCCGAGCCGCTGGAGGCGCTGCGGCGCGAGCTGGGGGCCGCCAGGCTGATCACGGGCAAGCTGGCCGACGTGGAACGGCGCACCACGGGCGGGTTCGTCAGGGGCACGGCCACGATCGAGGGCATCGGAGACGACCGGGGCAGGACCCTCACCCTAGAACTCCAGAACGAGAACCTCGTCGCCGTCGAGGACGGCCGGTTCAGGGCCATGGTGCCGGACCTCATCACGGTGGTCGACACCGAGACGGCCATCGCGGTCCAGACCGAGGGGCTCAGGTACGGCCAGCGCGTCACGGTGCTCGCCTGGCCGTGCGACCCCCTCTGGCGCACGCCGAAGGGGCTGGAGACGGCGGGGCCGCGGGCGTTCGGCTACGACCTGGACTACGTGCCGGTGGAGAACCTGACCGAGGCCCCCGCTGACGGTCCCGTGGGGGTGGCGGGTGAGTGAGCGGAGCCTGCGCGTCGGGATCGACGTCGGCGGCACGAACACGGACGCGGTGGTGCTCGACGCCGCCGACCGGGTCGTCGCCAAGGCCAAGCGGCCGACCACGCCCGAGGTGACCGCCGGGCTGCGGGCGGCCCTCGACGCGGCCCTCGACGCCGTCATCGACGCAGCCCCAGCCCGATCGGGGCATGTCACGCGGGTCATGCTGGGCACCACCCACGCGACCAACGCGATCCTGGAACGCCGGAACCTGGGCCGGGTCGCCGTACTCCGGCTCGGCGCCCCCGCCACCACGTCCGTGCCGCCGCTGTCCGACTGGCCCGCCGACCTGCGCAAGGCCGTCTCCGCCGGCGAGGCCGTGGTCCCGGGCGGGCACTACGTCGACGGGCGCGAGATCAGCCCGCTCGACCCCGGCGCGATCCGCCGGTTCCTGGACGGGGTGGAGGCGGACGCCGTCGCGGTCACCAGCGTGTTCAGCCCGGCGAACGCGGAGCACGAGCGGGTGGTCGAGGAGCTGGTCGGACGGGAGTACGGGCTGCCCGTCTCGCTCAGCCACGAGATCGGCTCGCTCGGCCTGCTGGAGCGCGAGAACGCGACCGTGCTCAACGCGGCCCTGTACGGCGTGGCGGCCCATGTCACCGAGGCGCTGGTCACGGCGCTGAACGAACGCGGGCTGGACGCGACGCCGTACCTCGCCCAGAACGACGGCACGCTTATGACGCTGGAGCACGCGGCGCGGCTGCCGGTGTCGACCATCGGCTCCGGCCCGGCGAACTCCCTGCGCGGGGCCGCGTTCCTGTCCGGCGTGGGCGACGCGATCGTGGCGGACGTCGGGGGGACGTCCACCGACCTCGGGGTGCTGGCCGGCGGCTTCCCGAGGGAGTCGGCCGCGGCGGTGGAGATCGGCGGCGTGCTGACCAACTTCCGCATGCCGGACATCCTGGCCATCGCGCTGGGCGGCGGGAGCGTGGTCAGGGGCCACGGGGTGGGGCCTGACTCCGTGGGTTACCGGATCGCCGAGGAGGCTCTGGTGTTCGGCGGGGCGACGGCCACGATGACCGACGCGGCGGTGGCCGCCGGCCGCACCCCTCCGGACGCCGCGGGCTGGGCCGAGCGGCTCACCACCGGGCCCGACAGGTCGGAAGGACTTCACGACATGCTGCAAAGGGCCGTGGCCGTCGCCGACGGGATGGTCGCCGACGCCGTGGACCGCATGGCCCTCGGCCGGGCGGACCGGCCGCTGGTGGCGGTGGGGGGCGGCGCGTTCCTGCTGCCCCCGGAGATCCCCGGAGTGAGCCGCGTCGTCCGCCCCGGCCACGCCGAGGTCGCCAACGCCGTCGGCGCGGCCATCGCGCTGGCGAGCGGCAGAGTCGATACGATCTTGCCTGCGGGCGAAAGCCGGTCAAAGGCGATCGAACGGGCCAAGGAGGAGGCCGCGGGGCGGGCGGTGGCCGCGGGCGCCGACCCCGGGCGGGTCGAGATCGTGGACCTGGTCGAGGTGCCCCTCAGCTATCTCTCCGAGCCCGCCGTGCGGGTACACGTCAAGGCCGCCGGACCTCTCGCCCGGTGACGACATCGAAAGGACCCCCAACCATGCGCTGGCACAAGCGACTGCTCGTCGCCGGAGTCGCCGGCGCCGTGGCCATGGCCGCATCCGCATGCGCGGGTGGCCAGGTGCGCGGCGCGGGCGGCACCCCCAAGCCCGGCACGGGCCAGTCGGCCGAGAGCAACGCGGCCACCTCCGGCAAGGCCAACGACGCCACGTTCGTCTACGCCCCGAACCTCGACGTGGTCACCGACTGGGACCCGGCGAGCTCGTACTCCAACGAGATCATCGCCATGTCCAACATCTACGAGGGCCTGACCAGGTACAACGC
>NZ_QCYJ01000073.1 GCF_003123685.1 Nocardia aurea | reverse complement strand
ATGTCGGCCGGGTCGATGTTGGAGACGAACCTCGCCTCGATGCCCGCGTCGGCGTAGTCGAGCAGCGCCTCGTAGGCCATGGCGGGGCCGAGGTCGGAGCCGCCGATGCCGATGTTGACGACGGTGGCGATCGGCTCCCCGGTGGCGCCGCGCCACTCCCGGGAGCGGATCCGTCCGGCGAAGGCGCTCATCCTGTCGAGCACGCCGTGCACGTCGCGGACGACGTCCTGACCGTCGACGACCAGCCCACGGCCGGCGGGCAGGCGCAGCGCCGTGTGGAGCGCGGCGCGGTCCTCGCTGACGTTGACGTGGTCGCCGCGGAACATGGCGTCGATCCGCTCCCGCAGCCCGGCCCGCTCGGCCAGCGCCACGAGCAGGTCGAGGGTCTCGCCCGTCACCCGGTGCTTGGCGTAGTCGAGGTGGAGGTCGCCGGCGGTGAGCGTCATCCGCCCGGCACGCCCGGGGTCCTCCGCGAACAGCTCGCGCAGGTGCCTGCCGGACAGCTCCTCGTGGTGCTTCTCCAGAGCCGCCCACTCCTGGCTCCGGGTGATGTCGCCGCCGCTCACGTCTCCTCCTCGTGCCGTCACACCGTTCACATCGTTCCGTAACCCCGTACCCGGGAGGGACGATTCCGCGCACGGCGGACGCGACGCCCGCCCGAGGCGCTACGCCTGGCCCCGGCGGGTGGGTACGGCGGGGCCGCCGCCTCCCGGCCGGAACGGCGGCTCGCCGTCGCGCGGCAGCTTCATGACCATGAGAACGGTGGTGCCCGCCGGGCCGGTGGCGAAGGCCGCGCCGTCGGTGAGGCGGCGGATCAGCCAGATGCCGCGCCCGCCGAGCTCGGACGGGGCGGGCAGCTCGGCCTCGTCCAGGTAGCGGGAGGGGATGCCGGGCCCGGAGTCGGTGATCTCGCAGAACAGGCCCGTGCCCTCGTGTCCGAGCCGGAGCCGTCCGCGACCGCCCGCGTGGGCCACGACGTTGACGAGGCACTCGTTGACCGCCATGACGAAGTCGCCGAGCCGCTCGCCGGCCAGGCCCTGGTCGTGCGCGCGGCGCTGCACCTCGCCGCGGGTCGCGGCCAGGCTGCCCTCGTCGAAGGGCATGTCGAGCAGCGGAGGGGGGTCCGCGTCGCCGGGATCGGTGTTCACCCGCTCGCCTACCTGAGGTGGGGGCCCTCACGGCACGGCGCGCTCGTGGTCGGACAGCGTCATCGCGATCCGTACGGCGGTGCCGCCCGGGCCGGTCGTGAAGGCGACCTTATCGGCCAGCCGGCGGATGAGCCAAATGCCCCAGCCGCCCGCCAGCTCGTACCGCGGCGGATGGCCACGGGTGAGCCGGTCCAGCGGGATGCCTGGCCCGAAGTCCCTGATGTCGCAGAACACGGAGCCGCGGTCGGACCACACCCGCAGCACTCCCCGTCCCCCGCCGTACGCGACGGCGTTGACGACCGCCTCGTTGGCGGCCAGCACCAGATCGGTGACCCGTTCGGGCGGCATCCCCTGTCTCTCCGCGAACCGTTCGACGGCGCTGCGCGCCCCCGCGACGTCCCCCTCGGTAAAGGTGATGGTGGACGCCTCTTCCTTTCTAGATCGGATGTCCATGACGCCTCGCTAAGCCGGTTGTCGCATCCTCTGCCACGAGAGAACGGTTCCAATCACCTTGGTCGATGCCGAAAGCGGCCCTCGCCCTGCTCTGACACCGCCTCGATCCACTGTTGGTAAGGTCGGCCTGACGCTGCGCGGACCGGTGGATGGGAAGAACGGTGGACATAGAGCAGACGGCACTTCCCGGCATCGGCCTGCGCCACGAGTTCACCACGCAGTCGGGCAAGCGGGTCGGGGTCGTCTCCCACCGCACCGGCCGCCGCGACCTGGTGATCTACGACAAGGACGATCCCGACCGCGTCTGCGAGACCGTCAGGCTCAACGACGAGGAGGCCGAGGCGCTGGTCGAGCTGCTCGGCGCCCCGCGCATCGTGCAGCGGCTCAACGAGCTGCACCAGCAGGTCGAGGGCCTGGTCAGCGTGCAGCTTCCGATCCCGCCCGGCTCGCCGTACGTGGGGCGGCCGATGGGCGACGCGCGGGTGCGCACGCGCACGAGCGCCTCGATCGTGGCCGTGGTGCGGGGCGGCACGGTGTTCGCCAGCCCCGGCCCGGCCTTCGTCTTCGCCGCGAACGACATCGTGGTCGTGGTGGGCGGCGCCGACAGCACCGCAGAGGTGGCCGACATCCTGGCGCGCGGGTAGGCCCCCGGGTGCAGCACACCGCGATCGTCTTCCTGGAGTTCGGTGCTGTCCTGCTGGGGTTGGGGGTCCTGGGCGCGCTCGCGCTGCGGGTCGGCATCTCGCCCATCCCCCTCTACCTGCTCGCCGGGCTGGCGTTCGGCACCGGCGGCGTCGTCCCGCTGGCCACGAGCCAGGAGTTCATCTCCGTCGGCGCGGAGCTGGGCGTCGTGCTGCTGCTGCTCACGCTGGGGCTGGAGTACAACGCCGACGAGCTGGTCACCAGCCTGCGGGGCAACGCCACGTCCGGGCTCGTCGACCTGGTGCTCAACGCCGCGCCGGGCGCGATCTGCGCGCTGCTGCTCGGCTGGGGACCGGTCGCCGCGGTGGCCATGGCCGGGGTGACGTACGCGACCTCGTCGGGCATCGCCGCGAAGGTGCTGTCCGACCTGGGGTGGCTCGGCAACCGGGAGACCCCGACGGTGCTGTCGCTGCTGGTGTTCGAGGACCTGACGATGGCGGTCTACCTGCCGGTCCTGACCGCCATGCTGGCCGGGCTGAGCCTGGCGAGCGGGGCGGCCACGGTGGGGATCGCGCTGGTGACCGTGAGCGTGGTGCTGGTGGTCGCGCTGCGGTACGGGCGGTTCATCGAGGCGTTCGTGGCCAGCCCGAACTCCGAGGTGCTGCTGCTGAAGGTGGTCGGGCTGGCGCTGCTGGTGGCGGGGCTGGCGCAGACGTTGCAGGTGTCGGCCGCCGTGGGCGCGTTCCTGGTGGGGATCGCGCTGTCGGAGCAGCTGGCGCACGACACGCGGACCCTGCTGGAGCCGCTGCGCGACCTGTTCGCCGCGGTGTTCTTCGTCTTCTTCGGCCTCCAGACCGATCCCGCCAAGATCCTGCCGGTGGCGGGGCCCGCGGCGCTGCTGGCGGTCGCGGGCATGATCACCAAGCTGCTGACGGGCGCGTTCGCGGCCCGGCGGGCGGGCATCGCCAAGGCCGGGCAGGCACGGGCCGGGATCGCGCTGATCCCGCGCGGCGAGTTCAACATCGTGATCGCCGGGCTGGCCGTGGCCGCCGGCGCGCACCCGGACCTCGGGCCGCTGGCCGCCGCGTACGTGCTCATTCTGGCGGCGTTCGGGCCCCTGGCCGCCAAGCTGGTGCAGCCGCTGATCACGGCCGTCGCCAGGCGCGCCTGACGTTCCGGCGGCCGGCCCGGGTGCGTGCCGCGCCGCTGGTGGGGCGGGCGGTCCGCGGCGGAGCCGGGGCCGGGGGCGGGTGCGCGCGGATGGTCTCCTGGTCTGAGAGGCTTGTTCGACATGCCGG
>NZ_QCYJ01000143.1 GCF_003123685.1 Nocardia aurea | reverse complement strand
GTCGCACCGGGGGAGCGGAACCAATAGCGTGTGACGATGCCGAAGTTGCCGCCGCCGCCGCCCGTGTGCGCCCACCACAGTTCGCGATTGGGGTCCGAATCCTCTCGGGTCGCAACGACGCTCTTCGCGGTGCCGTAGGCGTCCACCACTACGACCTCGACGGCTTGCAGGTGGTCCACGGTGAGGCCGTAGCGGCGAGACAGCAACCCGAATCCACCTCCGGCGATGTGGCCGCCGACTCCAACGGTCGGACAGTGGCCGCCGGGAATGGTGACATCCCAGCGCCGGTGTAGCGTTTCGTAGACGTCGAGCAGCCGGCATCCAGCACCGACCTCGATGGCGCGGAGTTCGCGGTTGTATGAGATTCCCGACAGCTCTGACATGTCGCAGATGATCTGTGTCTGCGCATTGGAGACGAAGTCCCGGTAGCAGTGGCCGCCGCTGCGGACGGTGATCCGTTTTCCGCCGGACACCGCGAACTGGACCGCCTGGACGACCTCTTCCGTCGACGCAGGCAGAAAGATCTTCTCCGGGCTCGCGGTCCACCGCTGGTTCATTCCGGTGCACAGTGCGGGATATCGCGCGTCACCCGGAGTCACCTCAAAGGGCCATACCTGCTCCAGTTCCTGATCTCCCCGGACAGTGCTGCCCACTGACGGAAACCTCATCTCTCGCCCTCCATCGCTGCGGTCCGCACGCTCGGCTCGGAACGATGGTCCGTTGACTCCGGACGGCGCCGCAGCACGGTCCCTGAGAGGATCGCAATCGCCACACCCAGCCCGCCGACGGCGGCGAATCCGGCCGCGGGACCGCCGGCATCGAAGGCGGCCCCGGCGAGCGGTGCACCCAAGGCGCTCCCCGCGCAAAGAGCGGCCGTGTACACGCTCATGACCCTGGCCCGCGTACCGTCCGTGGCCAGACCGCTGGCAGCGGTGGCCGTCGAGGCGAACGCCGGCGCGCAGAGGGTCGTGGCGGGCCCGAGAGCCAGCACGAGCACGCGCCAGTCACCCACCAGGCCCAGAGGCATCGTGGCCAGGCCGAGGAGAAGGATCACCAAGGGTACGGAGGGGCTGCGCGGCAGGGCACCGAAGGCCAGTCCGCCTGCCAGTGAGTAAACACCGCAGGCCATCAGCACCACACCGGTCCACTCGACCTGGTCCTCGACCCGAAGCGTCGCGATGATGGCTACCTCGTATCCCGCGACCACGGCACCTGCCGCCAGGGTGGCGGCGAACACGGCAATCAGCCGGGCGTTGAGCCACCCGAACCCCGACCGCGCGGCCGTGTCGGTCTTGGCCTTCTCCCCTGACTTCGGATTGCGCAAGGCCAGGGCCGCACCGCTGATCGCCAGCGCGACACCAAGCCACACCAGCGCGACACCTGTGGACATCTTCGTGGCCGCCAGCACGGCGAGGGCGGGCCCCAGCATGTAGGACACCTCGGTAACCATGGAGTCCATCGCATAGGCCGTGTGCCGATGATCCTCCGGGATCAGGCCGGCGATGACGAGCCGGATCACCGTGGAACCCGGGATCATCCCAAGCCCCGACACCAACGCGCCGACCATGAAGACCGAGAACGGCATCAGCGGTGCCAGCACCCAGAAAGCCACTTGGACCACAATCGCCAGCACGAGCATCGCCCGCAGCCCACGCCGGTCCATGAACCTGCCTTGGAACGGCGCGCCCAAGGTGACTCCCACGGTCCAAGCTGCCGCAGCGAGGCCCGCCGTGCCGTAACCCCGGTCGAGTCCGATCGCCACGTGCATGGTCAGGACGATGGGGATCGCAACGGTCGGCGCCTTGACCATCACACTGAGGAGCATGACCACAGGAAAGCCGGGGGTGCGTAACACCCGGCGATATTTCTCAAGCCGCATGTACGCCTCCGGCCAGCACATCTTCTATATAGGGGAACCTGTCGGCGATCTTGTCTCCAGTGAATTCACCGTCGAACCCCTCGGAGGTGAGGTAGAGGCGCACTGCCCGGAAGCATGGCCTCAGCCCCATGTCAAACCAGTGCCTCATGCCCGCGGGCAGCGACAGGAGATCGCCTTCGGTAGTGACCAGGATGTGCACCCTGCCCTCTGCCCGGATGTAGAAGCAGGCTCCGCCGTCGGCGAAGAACCAGATCTCGTCCTCGGAGTGGGTGTGCTCGTTGAAGTACTTCCTGCGTGAGGCCAGGACGTCCTTCACCCACTCCTGGTTCGTCTCGTCGAGACGGACCGTGATGGTCTCAGCCTTGCGGTTGCGGCCGTCGGAGTTGAACGCGTCAATCTCCGGTCTGTACGCCTCGATCAGCACCTGATCCGACGCCTCCATCGGCACTCGGCCGACCATCCAGTTCTCGAATCTCACACCAAGTGGCTCGAGGATCTCTGTGATCTGCCGGTCGTCCTCGGTCCGGAGCAGGACCTGCGCGGAATCGGTCTCAGGCGTGACACAGAGCAGCGCCATGTGTTCATTCCTTTCGGATATGACTATCGAGAGGGGAGTTCGCCGTCGGACGCGGGCACCAGGTCTGCCCCGCAGGTCGATCAGGCGAGTCGCAGATCCGGCCGGTAGATGTCCAGCCAGGTCGCCAAGTCCAGCCAGCGCTCCAGACCCGTCCTGGCCCCGGGCTGCACCTGCTCCGCGCGCGAGCTGAGGATTTCCTTCATCGCGTGCTTGTCGGTGATCTCCTGGACGGGGTGGTTACCGTCGGCGAGCAGATCAGAGGCCTGCCGCAACAACTCTCCGGTGTACGCCGGGTCCTGGGTGGAGGGATACGGAGCCTTCCTGCGCTCCAACACCGAACGCGGCAAATCATCCCGGGCGGCCGCACGCAGCAGGCTTTTCTCCGCGCCGTCGAAGGTCTTCATCGACCACGGTGTGTTGAAGACGTAGGACACAAGACGGTGGTCACAGAACGGCACCCGCACCTCAAGCCCGACAGCCATGCTCAGCCGGTCCTTGCGGTCGAGGAGGATGCGGATGTAGCGAGTGAGATGAAGATACATCTGCGTCCGCATCCGCGCGTCCAGACCCTCCTCGCCGGCCAGACGCGGGGCCTGCGCCACCGCGTCCGCGTAGCTCTGGCGGATGTACTCCGGAAGGTTCAGCGAGGAGACGAACTGCCGGTCGAAGACATCGATCCCTGTGTGCGGGCTGGTGACATGAGTGTGATCAACCCAGGGGAAGCTGTTCGCCTGCAGCACGTCCGGCTGGTGCATCCACTTATAACCGCCGAAGACCTCGTCCGCCGATTCGCCGGAGAGCGCCACGGTCGATCCTTTGCGGATCTCCCGGAAGAGGAGGTACAGCGAGTGATCTGCGTCGCCGAACCCGGTGGGCAGGTCACGCGCGCTCACCACGGCGCGGCGGACTTCTGGATCCGCAATCTTGGCGGCGTCCATCACCACATTCGTATGGTGGGTGCCGGACCGCTCGGCCACTTCCCAAGCGAACGGCGCATCCGGTGCGTCGCGGAAGCGGTCAGCCCGGAACCGTTCACCGTGCCGGGCGAAGTCCACGGAAAAACTTCGGATCTGCTCCAAAGCACCCAG
>NZ_QCYJ01000023.1 GCF_003123685.1 Nocardia aurea | reverse complement strand
GACCACTCCGGCTCCAGCAGGCCGTCCACCCGGAGCCCGGCGGCGACGATCAGCGAGATCCAGTCGCCCATCGTGCGGTGGTGCTCGACGTAGGTCACCACGCGTGCGGAGTCTCTCTCGTTGTACGGCGTGCGATCGAAGTAGGACCGGTCAGAGGTCAGCCGGCGGGCCGGGATCGTCGGGAAAGGCCCACCTGATCGGATGGCTGACCGAGAACACGAACCGCCCACCCGGCCGCAGCACCCTGCACACCTCGCGGAAGACGGCCAGCGGGTCGGCCACGAACGGCAGCGCCCCGAACGCCGAGCAGGCCAGGTCGAAGGCGTCGTCGCCGGGGCTCGCTCGGCGCAGGAATCGATGCCGGGCCGTTCTTCGCTGGTGGGGCCGATGATAGCGCTACCGCAATCCTCAGCTCGCCGCCTGCTCCGCGTAGTGCTCATCCTCCCACGCTTCCACGTCGTCGATCTTGTATCGGACGTGCTTGACCGCGCCCGCGCCGCGCCGCTCCAGCGCCACCAGCACCACACCGACCGCGACGACGACGAGCGGCACGACCACGGCCAAGTCCACGCTGGACTGCTGCGCCAGCGGCGCGGCCGCCCAGGCGCCAGCGTCTTGCGAGGCGCGTCCTTCGCCCACCGTGCTGGCTTCTCCTGCGCTCACAGCAGGCCAGCCTCAGGGCATGCGTCCAGCGCCACGGGCGCGGCCCGGCGTCACGGCGCAGTGTTTCGCTCTGGAGTCAGCGGCTTACAGCGAGGTCGGGAGGGAACGCCCGCTGGGGTGCGGGCCTCCTGGCCACCTTGCCCAGCCAGCGCGCGCCAGCTCACGACCGTCCGCACCTTCGGTTGCCTCTAGGACCGCAGAATGGCCTTCGCCATCTCCCGTTTCAGGGCGTCCGGCCCGAGCAGCATCAGGGCGTCCAATGCGCTCATCGGCCGGGCCGACGCCCAGATGCCCGCCGCCGGCGACAGGAACGGCACGACCTGCACCGAGTAGGTACGGAAGGGCTCCTGATCGAGATAGGCCAGTCCGCCCTTTCCGCATAGGTAGGCGGTGGCGCCGGTCAGGCCGGCAAGGTCCGCCAGCCGTTCGGACCGGCCGGCCCGCGCCGGTAGGACGCTGCTGTGGCGGATCTGCCCCGACCAGCCCACCGCGTTCAGCAGCAGTCGTGTGGACGCTTCGGTCACCACAGCGAGCCGGTCTGTGATGTCGAACAGGTCGAGCACCGATTCGAGGCTTTGCTTGACCGCGGGCCAGTAAGGGCTGCGCCGGTAGCAGTCCGCGAGGAGCTGGGCGAGACGCCGCCGACAGCGGACGGGATCAGCCAGCCGCGCCTCGCGGATCGAGGTGCGGCGGCCGTGCGGCAGCCGGGTTGCGATGGACAACCACTGGGTGGCCCATGGGCGGGCCACAGCAGGGAGACGGGCGCGATGCTGGTAATCGCGGCGCGCGAACTGCACGTCATCCAAGGCGATCCAGTAGTCGGCTGCCACGATCTTGGCCAGTGTGGCGAGCCGGGGGAACAGGTTGGGCTGGTGGATGGCGCACACCCTCGCGGGTTCCGTCCGGTCAGCTGATAAAGAGCCTGCTGTCGAATCCAGCGCGCAGAAGAGACTGGTAGGCGTCATGCACATCTCCCGGGACGGGCTGCTCGATGGCGTAGCCCAGATTGGGGTACTCGATCACGCGCTGAAGGTCACCCACGAGCATGTCGATGACCAGCTTCGGGTCTCCGATGGAGCGAACATAGTCGTCCAGTTCCAGCGCATCGGACGCGCATACCACCTCCACCTCGGGCCACACCTTGCGCGTGGTGGCATAGGACCGCCGCTCCATGTACGGCTTGGAGATCAGCATCACCGACTCAGGTCGGATACCGGCCTGGGCGAGGACCTCGCGGCTGAGCGTGATGTTCTCGCCGGTGTTGGTGGCATTCGGCTCCAGCAGGATCGCCTCGTCCGGGACGCCGAGCTCCAGGGCATGCTCACGGAAGTGGACGGCCTCGCCGCGTGGGAAGCGTTCGGCGGTGGTGGAGCTGGTGGCACCGGAGAAAACGAGCATCGGGAACCAGCCGGCCCTGTACAGCTCGGCCGCTGCCCTGGCCACCCCCAGGTCATGGCTTCCCAAACCGACGGCGACGTCACAGTGGCGCAGCTCGTGACGCATCTGGTGGTAATCCCAGATCGTGCGGGCTTGCTTCCACTGCTCGTCGGTGATGGTGGCCTGCTGGTTGCCGCTCACTCGTCCGCTCCTGTTCGCCGTGGCAGAGGGGGGCGATCCTCCCTCTGGATGGACTGCTTGATGCTCTCGATGCTGCGCAGTTGGTGGACGAGGCCGTGTTGTGCGGCCTGCTGCGCGGCGTAGTCGAGGATCATCAGCCCATCATCCACGGTGGCCGGGTCGGAAAGCAGGATGTGGCCGTATGCCGTATCTAGGCGGACGCGTTGCATGGGTGCGTCGGTGACCGCGGTGGCGCGGGCGACGTCGATGAAGCGTAGCGCCTGGGACAGGTCACCGGCGCCCCGGTACGCGAGGGCAAGCTTCTGGTGGGCGACTGACCAGTCCTCCGGTTCACCGAGGGTCTCGAATTCGCGGATCTCGGCCAACATGAGTCGGGCGGCGTAGTCGTTGTCGCCGTTCTTGCTAAGCGCGGTTCCCACCCACAGGCGGGCCCGTGTTCGGTCACGCCGCGAGAGCCGGTCATCGACGGCCAGCGCCTCATACTGGCGGCCGGCGCTTTCCAGCTCGCCGGACATCTCGGCGACGACGGAGAGGGATAGGTCCAGTTGGGCAACTCGGCGAGGGATGTCCAGCTGCGTGTAAATGGAGCGGGCGTTGACATAGGAGCGGCCGGCTGACAGCGGCCCTACGATCGCTCCCTGATCGCGGTGGAGGTCTCCCAGCAGCGTGGTGGAGCGCGCGAACAGGTACAGCCCCTTGTCGTCCAGCGTCTGCGGTGGGCAGAGGGCGAGCCACCTGTTCAAGAGGTCGGAGGCGAAACCGAAGTTTGCCGGCTGAGCGCGACAACTACCCGGTCGAGGTCGTCGGTCCAGGTCTCGTAGTCCGATACGCGTGACCCGGCGCGCATGATCCGTGTACCGTGGCCGCTGCCCTTGTCTGCCTCGGCCAGCAGGGTCTCGAATCGCAGGTGAGCCGCCGCATGGGCGCGGGCTAACGCGGTGTCGAGAATGGCCTGCGTGTCTGGGCGGGGCCGAGTCTGCGCACCGAGTTGCTCCCACTTGGCGACTGTGCGGGGGGCCACGCCGAGATGCTGGGCGAAGACGCGGATGCTCATCCGCAGAGCACGGCGCAGGGCACGGGCTTCCAGGCCGGTCCACGCACGCACGGTCGTCACGAAGCTGCTCCCTTCCATGGTCATAGAAGCACGGAGCGAGGTCGTTCGTGCACGCAAGTACAACACCGGTTCGTTTCCACGCGGGCGCCGTCCTTCCAGGATCGGAAGCAGGCCGCACGACGGTGATGCGGCGGGCAGGCACCGGTCTCAGCAGAGGACGCTTACCTTGTGGCTCACCGAACAGCGAGAAGTGGACGGTCCGGTCGTCT
>NZ_QCYJ01000012.1 GCF_003123685.1 Nocardia aurea | reverse complement strand
CTGGTCATCGATGACGCAGTCCATGTCGGAGTAGTCCTCGCTGAAGTTGCCCGCGGGGTCTTTGAGGTACCAGAAGAAGTTGGATCCGGCGTGGTGCCGGCCCAGGCCCCAGACGTGCCGCTCGGGGTGGTCCTCCAGCAAGGCGACGGCGCCCCGGCCGATCTCGTCGACGTCGTCGACCTGCCATGAGGTGTGGTGCAGGAAGGTGACCGGGGCCCGCAGCACCAGGATGTTGTGGTGGTCGGTCGAGCAGCGCAGGAACGCCCCGGCGTCCTTGATGAAGTCGCTGGCCTTGAAGCCGAGTCCGTCCATGAAGAAGGCGCTGGTCACGGCCAGGTCGGTGGTGGCGAGCACGGCGTGGCCGAGTTTGCGGGGCCGGACCGGTCCTTCGCGCAGGACGCCGGGCGCGCGCGTGCCGGTTCTCTCGTAGCGGCCGGGCCCGTTGTACGGGGTGGCCGGCACCGCCTTCTGTTCGATCCGCGGTTCGACCCGGAGTACGGCGCGCATTCCGGTGACCGGCTCGTGGGCGGTGAGGGTGTCGCTGTCGACAGGCACCTTCAGGCGGGAGGCGGCGGCGGCCAGGTCGTCTGGGTGGTCGACGCCGACGACGATCTCGACCAGGCGGCGGGTAGGCGCGTGGACGATGTGCAGCTGCCGACCGCCGTCCCGCGTGGAGAACCAGCCGTCGTGTTCGGGCTTCAGGCCGAAGTCGACGTAGTAGGCGCTGGTCTCGGCGGTGTTGGGGACGCCCATGGTGATCGAGCTGAGGCGATGCAGGGACATCAGTTGGCTCCTTCGACGAAGGTCTGGCGGAGCTCGCCGATGCCCTCCACGTAGGAGACGAGCTCGTCGCCGGGCGCGAGCCAGCGCTGCGGGTCTCGGCCGATGCCGACCCCGGCCGGCGTGCCGGTGAAGATGACGTCGCCGGGCAGCAGCGGCAGGACCCTCGACAGCTTGGCGATCAAGGCGGGTATGGAGAAGATCAGGTCCCGGGTCCGGCCTTTCTGCATCTCCTCACCGTTGATGGAGCAACCGAGCTCGAGGTCGTCCGGGTTGGCGAACTCGTCGGGCGAGACCAGCCACGGCCCCATAGGCGCGAACCCGGGAAAGGATTTGCCCAGGCCGAACTGCGGTGCGGGTCCGGCCAGCTGGGTGATGCGCTCGGACAGGTCCTGTCCCGCGGTGAGTCCGGCCACGTGCTCCCAGGACGGTTCCGCGTGGTGGGCGCGCTTGCCGATGACGGCGACCAGTTCCACTTCCCAGTCGGTGTGCCCGCCGGGCGGCAGGGCCACCTCGGCGACAGGTCCGGTGATGGCGGTGCCGAACTTGGTGAAGACCGGCGGCAGCGTGTCGGGGACGGCGAAGCCGGATTCCGCGGCGTGCTCGCGGTAGTTGAGCCCGATGGCGAACACCTGGCGCGGCGCGGGGACGGGTGCGCCGAGGTCTCGTTCGTCGAAGGCGGCGCCGTCGGGCAGCTCGACCGAGGACGCCCAGGCGGTGAACTCCTGCCAGCGGTCGTAGACGGCCTGCGGGTCTGGCGCGAACAGCCCTGCGCTGGCATCGGCGACGTCGATGGCTTTGCGGTGATGGATCAGGACGAGCCGACCGGACAGGTTGGCGATTCTCACGAAGTCTCCTAGATGAGCGGGGTGATCTGCTCCTCGACGCCGAGCAGTGCCTTGCCGTACACCTCGAAGCCGATCTGGGGGACGGCGACGGCGTGCCGGCCGGCCACGTTGGCGTCGCGCCAGATCCGCTGCAGCGGGTTGACCTCGGCGAAGCTTCCCGCGCCGTGCGCGTCGAGCAGGATCTGGATGGCGGCGAGCACGTTCTGCACGGCGACGCCGGTATCGGCGCGCACGCGCGCCCTGAGCAGGGGCGGCGGATATTCGTCGCGCTCGGCGAAGGAGTCGATGTCGGTTGCGGCGCGCACCGCGTGCAGGTAGGCGGTGTCGATGCGGTTGGCCGCCTCGGCGACCTGCAGCTGGAAGGCGGTCGATTCGGCCTGGGTCTCGAAGAAGGTGTAGGAGATGGGCTTGCGGTCGGCGCGTTCGGTGACGTAGCGCAGCGCGGCCCTGCCTAGCCCGATCTGCGGCGCCGCCAGCACGAGCGCCAGCACCGGCACGAACGCCGCCCGGCAGAGCACCTCGTCGGTGTGCTCAGTGCCGTAGCCGCCTTCGATGGCCGACGGAACCGACAGCACCCGATGCTCGGGCACGAAGACGTTCTCCGCGACCAGGCAGTTGCTGCCGGTGCCGCGCATGCCCGCGACGAACCACACGTCCTCGATCTCGAGATCTTCCTTGGGGATGAGGGCCAGCGCCTGGTCGATCACCTCGCCGCTGTCGTCGGTGAGCGGAACGCCGAGCACGGCCCAGGTGGCGTGCCAGGAGCCCGAGTTGTAGTACCAGCGGCCCGACACCTGCCAGCCGCCCTCGACCTTGCGGGCGCTGGAGGAGGGGTTGAGGACGCCGGACACCTTGACCGCGGGGTCGGCGAAGACCTCCTGCTGGGCCTGGGCGGGAAAGAGCGAGGTCAGCCAGTTGCAGACGTTGATCAGCGTGACGACCCACGCGGTGGATCCGTCGCCCTCGGCCAGCTTCGCCGAGACCTCCAGCATGGTGCGCATGTCGGTGCCGAGTCCGCCGTACCGCTTGGGCACCGAGACCTGGAACAGGCCGGCCGCGGTAAGCGCGTCGATCACCTCGTCGGGGACCCGCCGGTCCTCCTCGGTCTTGGCCGCCTGCTCGCGCAGCAGCGGCAGCAGCGCTTCGGCGCGCGCCACCAGGTCGTCAGTGGTCGTCATCGTCATCTCCTCAAAGCGTCCACGTGATCGGTGATGGCCCGCCGGGGGCGGCGGGCGAAGCTGGAATGGGTTCCGAACGTGCGATGGCCGTAGACCAGCGGCGCGGCGGTGACCGTGCGAGCGTGGGTGACCATGCCGAGCAGCAGCAGGTGGTCGCCGCCCTCGACGGTCTGCGCGAGCCGACACACCAACCAGCTCGGCGCCTCCTCCAGGCACGGCAGACCGTGGTCGACGTGCCACGGCACGCCCGCGAACCGGTCAGCGCCGCGCCGGGCGAAAGCCAGGGCCAGCTCATCCTGGGCTCGGCCGAGCACGTTCACTCCGAAGCGCCCGGCAGCCAGGATCAGGCCGAGCACCGTGGAGGAGCGATCGAGGGCGACCGTCACCATCGGCGGCCGGAGCGACAACGAGGCGAACGCGCTCACGGTGGTCCCGTGCGGCGTCTCGTCCTGGGTGGCGACCGTCACGATCGTCACCGGGGCGCAAACCCCTGCCATCAGGTCGCGGAATTCCTGGTCAGTCACCATATCCGCTCCAATAGTTCATGATGATTATGTGCATATTGCACCAGCGTCTATGGGCCGTCAAGGGGCGTAGACGGTATTGTTCATGCAGAATTGAGAGGAGATCTCGTGGTCAGGGACGATCCGGCGCTGCGGCGCGGGGACTGGGACAAGCCCGCGCTGCGCAGAGCCCAGCAGGCCGCCGAAAGCATCGCCACGCTGGTCGCGGCGAGCAAGCCGGGAGCGCGGCTCGGCACCAGAGAAGAGCTGCGCGTCCGGTGCGGCGTGTCGGTGGGCACCTTCAACGAGACGCTGCGGATACTCCAGGCCCGCGGGCTGGTGACGGTGCGGCCGGGGCCGGGCGGAGGGCTGTTCGCCGCCGAGCAGTCGCCCATGGTCCGTTTGGGCAACTCGGTCCTGGCCCTGGACGCGCAGCAGACCGACGTCGCCGACGCCGTCCGCATACGCGACGCGCTCGACCCGCTGCTGATCGAGGACGCCCTGTGGCACGCCTCTCCCGCCGACATCGCCCGCCTGCGCGAACGGCTCGGCGTGATGGCCGAAGCCGCCGCGGGCGGCGATGCGGTGGCGTTCGTGCACGCGAACTGGGAGCTGCACGCCGCGATCGCCGGGATCAGCCCCAACCAACTGCTGCGCTCCCTCTACATCAGCCTGCTCGAGTTGATCGAATCGCACACGCTGTCCGTGCTGCCCAGCGGCGAGCAGCCTCTGGCGGAGTACATCAAGCAGCGGCACGCGCTGCACGCCGACCTCATCGACGCGCTGGAACGGCGCGACCGCGATGAGGCGATGCGGCTTGTTCACGCACACAACATCACCGCCTAGCCCGCCACGCGGGTGGCTGAGCCGTGGAGGGGGCACGAGCGCCAAGCAGACCATGGGAACGCTCCAGCAAAAGAGTTGAACGGGGTAGAGAGTTTTCGGAGGCGAGGGCTGTCGCCCTTCACTTGTCAGAGAGGTGTCCTGTAATGTGCGAGACACGTCCCCGTTATCAGGACAGTCTCATCTGGAGGCCTCATGAGGCAAGAGCCCCGCATCGATCGCTCCCTGACGCTGCATCTGCAGGGCGACTGGGGCATGCAGAACCTCCACCGGGTCTGCGGTTGGATCTCCCAGGAACTCACCGACAGGAGTGCCTCGGGAACCAGGGTTGCGATCTGGAACGGGCGGGGGTTCACCGACAACGTGCGGGCGGTGGGTGAGGGGCGGGTCGATCTCGCGCTGGCGACGCCGGCCGCCTTCGTGACAGCGGCACTCGACGGCCGCGGACCGTACCGCGGACTGGCTTTTCCTGACCTGCGGGCGATAGCGGTCATCCCGCAGCGGGATCGGCTCGTCGTGGCAGTTCGCAGGTCTGTGGGGGTCACCTCGTTCGAGGAGTTGCGCCAGGCCAAGCCCGCGCTGCGCGTGGCCACGTCGCTGAATGACGGCGTCAACCACGTGGGCCTGGCCGCGCACGAGGTGCTCGGCCGTTCCGGGGTCGACATCGCGGGCTGGGGCGGCCACTTCCTGGAGGACGAGCGGCCGTTCGAGTCCTTCGATCATGTGCTGGCCGGGCGGGCGGACGCGGTCATCCACGAGGCGATCATGCTCCCGCATTGGCAGGAGTTCGGTCGCGACATGCATTTCCTGCCCATCGAGCGGGACGTGCTCGCCGGGCTTGAGCGCGATCTCGGGTGGCCGGACGCCGTCGTGCCGGCCGGCTACTTCCCCGGCGCGCCGGAGTTGCACACCCTCGACTTCAGCGACTTCCTCGTCCTGGCCCGCGCCGACCTCGCCGAGGACGTCGCCCATGCACTTGCCTGGATCCTGGGAGAGACCCGGCATCTGCTGGAACAGCAGTACGCGCACATCCCGTCCGAACGCAGTCCGGTCACCTACCCGCTCGACCCGCACGCCATGGGACGCACGCCCATCCCGCTCCACCCGGGAGCGGCCCGCTACTACGAGTCGCTGTGAAGTCCCTCGTCATCCAGGCCAGCCACGCCCTCGCCGCGGCCGGGCAGGGTGATCTGGTCTGGGGCCACGCCAGCGTGCGCGACCCGGAGGGGCGAGGCATCTGGATCAAGGCGCCCGGCTGGGGGCTGGAGGAAGTGCGCGACGATCGCGTCCAGCTCGTCTCCTTCGACGCTGACGTGCTCGACGGCGAGGGAAGCCCGCACAAGGAGTGCCACATCCATCTGGAGATCATGCGGGCTCGCCCGGATGTCCAGTGCGTGGTCCACACCCACGCCCAGGCGGCGGTGGCCTTCGCGGCTCTGGATGTGCCCCTGCTGCCGATCTCCCACGAGGGCGCGCTGTTCGGCGGCGATGACGTGCCCCGCTTCCGGCTCACGGGCGCTTTGGTGTCGGACCCGTCGCTGGGGGGCGCGCTCGCCGGCGTGCTGGGCACGGCCCCCGCCGCGTTGATGCCCAAGCACGGCCTGGTGGCCGCGGGGCGAAGCGTTCAGGAGGCGGTGATGCACGCCGTGCTCCTGGACAGGGCCTGCCGCACCCAGCTGATGGCCATGTCCGCCGGCCCGATCGCGGTGTACTCCGACACGGACGAGGCCCTCGCCAAGCGGCAGCAATGCTGGCCTGAGAGCCAGCTGAGAGCCGGCGCAGACTACCTTTCACGTATCGCTATACAGGACTACAGTCCTTTTATTCAAGATTAGGGAATGCTTCATCGTGACTGAATGGCTCACTCTGGAGACCTCCGACGGCCCGATGCGGGTCTATGTCGCGCGTCCCCAGACCGCATCCGATCGCGCGGTCATCGTCCTTCAGGAGGCGTTCGGCGTGAACGACCACATCCAGGACGTCGCCCGCCGCTTCGCCGAGCACGGGTTCCTCGCGCTGGCCCCCGACCTGTTCCACCGCAACGGCGTGCGCGAACTGCGCTACGACCAGCACGCCGAGGCCATGCCGCTGATCGGCGCCATCGGAGCGGAGCAGATCATCACCGATGTGCGCGCCGTCCTCGACCACCTCGAGGTCGCGGGCGCCCGTACGGCGATCGTCGGATTCTGCTTCGGCGGACGGGCCGCCTTCACCGCCGCCACCGCCGCCCCCGGCCTGGGCGCGGCCGTCGTCTTCTACGGGCCCGGCATCGCGGCGGGACCGCATGCCGTGCTCGACCGCGCCGGATCGATCACGGCGCCGCTGCTGCTGCACGTGGGCGCGGAGGATCCGACGATCCCAGCCGAGCAGGTCGAGGCCATCCAGGCCGCCTTGAAGACCGCCGGTGTCGAGTTCGCCCAGTACGTCTATCCCGAAGCCGGCCATGCCTTCGCCTGCGATGCCCGGCCGCAGATGTACCGGGAACAGCCCGCGCTGGTGGCCTGGGAGCGCACGTTCGCCTTCCTCGACAAGGAGATCCCGGCATGATCGTCAACGAGGTCATCGACGGCCTGCCGTACACCCCTGAGGTCCGGACCGTTGCCCGGCGCAGGGATCTGCTGCTGTCCGATCCCCCGGCCGGGCCCGTGAAGTTGTGGCAGGACCTGGCCCCGCTGGAGGCTGTGCACTTCCCCCAGGAGTACGTCCACGAAGGATTCGCGCCCCCGCGCGGAGTGTACGAGAGCGACTTCCTGCGGGTGGAGTGGCAGAAGATGGACTTCCGCCAGCCCTTCTACCACCGCAACTGTGACGTCGACGAGATCTCCTACCAGATCGCGGGCGAGCGGACGCTGATGACCGAGCTCGGATCGGTCGAGCAGCGACCCGGCGACTTCTCGCGTATTCCGGTGGGAGTGGCGCACGACAACTACGGGCGGAAGGAAAGCCACGTCCTGTTCTACGTTCCTGCTCCGGTCACCGAGGAGACCGCGTGGGCGGTCAAACGCTCGGAGCCGGTCTTTCCTCCCTTTCCCGGATGGGAACCGCGGACGGTGACCGAACTGGTCACCGAGTGCCTGGGCGGGCCGGAGCACGACGTGTCCGCCTTCCAGACCGACGAGCAGCTGCTGCTCGACCGCACGGGCGAGGAAGCCATCCAGGTCCTGCGCGCCCCGGATCCCGGCACCACCTGGCTCTACCGCTCGGCACACGTGTGGATCGGCAGCACCCGCCTGGCCCCGAGCGACGGCTCGGCCTTCCACCGGCACCGCTCGGCCGACGAGATCCAGTACCAGATCAGCGGGCGGCGGACGCTCATCTCCCAGCGCGGCACGCTCGACCTGGAACCCGGCGACTTCGTCCGTGTTCCGCTCGGCTGCGCTTTCACCAGCGTCTGCGAGGAGCAGAGCACCCACCTGACGCTCCTATCCGGACGTCCGGTGCCCCAGGTTGCGCCGGCTACCAAGACGGCCCGGCGCTGAGAAAGGCAGGAACCCATGACGACGATGCTGGCGGCCCGGGCCAACCCTGACTCCCTGACCGTGACGCTGGAAAAGATCGAGATACCGCAGCCGGGTCCGCACGACGTGCTGATCAAGGTCGCCTCGGCCGGGCTGGCACCCGGCATGATCACGCTGCTGGCCCACGGCGCCTTCAAGCACCTGCCCACCACGCTCGGCCACGAGGCCGCCGGTACGATCGCCGCCGTCGGGGCGGACGTGCCAGGACTGGCCGAAGGCGAACGCGTGCGGGTCCATCCCAACCTGACCTGCCGGTCGTGCGTCTACTGTCGCACCGACCGGGAGCAGATGTGCGCGCAGCAGGCGATGATCGGTCACGCCGGCTTCGGCACCGGGCCGATGCCGCTCTACGAGCGCTACCACGACGGTGGTCTGGCCGAGTACGTTCGCGTGCCGTACTGGCTGGTCGACCGGATTCCGGACCATGTCAGCTTCGACGTCGGGGCCAAGGTGCACGACCTGGCCAACGCGGTCCGGGCGCTCAAGACCGCAGGTCCCCTCTTCGGCGGGACCATCGTCATCACTGCGGCCACCGGCACGATGGGCACCGCCACGATCAAGCTCGCCCACCTGTTCGGCGCGTCGAGACTCATCCTGGTCGGCCGGTCCGCCGAGCGGCTGGAGGCCGTGCGCCGCCTGTCCGCGATCCCCACGGAGACGGTCGCCATCGAGGAAGGCGGCGACCTGACCGCGAGATTGCGGCTGCTCGCGCCCTCTGGGGTGGACGCCGTCGTCGACTACCTGCCGACGGGGCCTGGAATCTGGCAGGCGACCGCGGCCCTGGCCACCGGCGGCACGCTCGTGCACATGGGCGGCAACTACGTTCCGCCGCCCATCCCCATCGGGGTGATCATGGCCAACTGCTGGCGGATCATCGGCACCCGCTCCTGCACCCGCACCGACGCCCTCCAGGTCCTCGACCTGCTCGACGCCGGCACGCTGACGGCCGACGAGCTCATCACCCACCGCTTTCCGCTCGCCGACCTCGGCGAGGCGCTCACGGTCATGCGGGACCGCAGCAAACCCATCTGGATGAGCGTGGTCAACCCGTGACAGATCCGATCCTCGTGGTCGGCGGAGGTCCGGTGGGGCTGACCGTCGCCAACCTGCTCGCCGTCCGCGACGTGCCCGTCCTGCTCGTCGAGCGCAACGCCACCACCAGCGACGAGGCCAAGGCGATCAGTCTGGATGACGAGTCCCTGCGCACCTATCAGAGCGCCGGCATCGAGGACGACGTGCTGGACGTCGTGGTGCCCGGCACCGGCACCCGATTCTACGACCGGCGCGGACGCGCGTTGTTCCACGCGCGCGGCCCGGCTCCGTACCGGCTGGGATTCTCCTTCAAGAACCAGTTCGCCCAGCCGGAGCTCGAACGGGTCCTGCTGCAGGCGCTGAAGGACCGGCCCGGGGTGGAGGTGCGCTTCGCGACCGAACTCGTCGGGCTGCACGAGCAGCCCGACGGGGTGATCGCCCAGTTGCACTCCGGCGAGGTGGCGGTGAGCTGGGTGCTCGGTTGCGACGGCGGGCGCAGCGCGGTGCGCGAGCTGAACGGCATCGGCATGACCGGCACCAGCCACAACGACGTGTGGCTGGTCACGGACACGATCGGCGACGCCCACGACGAGCGGTACGGCATGCACCACGGCGATCCCCGCCGGCCCACCGTGATCGTGCCGGGCCGGGACGGCCGCTGCCGGTACGAGTTCCAGTTGCGGCCCGGGGAGGGCTCGCGCGGCGAAACCCCCGACTTCGCCACCATCCAGCGGCTGCTGGCCCCCTACCGCGACATAGCACCTCAGCAGGTGGAGCGGGCCGTCACCTACACCTTCAACGCCGTGATCGCCGACCGCTGGCGCGAGGGCAGGTGCCTGCTGCTCGGAGACGCGGCACACATGATGCCGCCCTTCGCCGGCCAGGGCCTCAACTCGGGCGTGCGCGACGCCGCCAACGTGGCGTGGAAGCTGGCCGAGGTCTGGCACGGCCGGGCCGGCGAGCAACTGCTGGACACCTACGAGGCCGAACGCAGACCCCACGCCACGGCGATGGTGCGCTTCTCCGAGCGGCTCGGCGACATCGTCATGACCACCAGCACGGCCCGCGCGTTCCTCAGAGATCTCGCGGTCCGCGTGATGCTGCGGACAGGCAGCGGACGACGGTACCTGTCGCAGATGCGCTTCCGCCCCCAGGCCGCCCACACCGCCGGTGTCGTGGCCGCCACCGGGCATCCGCGGACCGGCACGTTGCTGCCCCAGCCACGCGTGCTCGTCCCGCCCAGCCTGCGCCCATGCCTGCTCGACGACGTGCTCGGCCCGGGCATGGCGTTGCTGGGCGTGGACGTCCCGTCCTGGGACAGCACGCTGTCATGGCGGGCCCGCCCGATCGAGGTCGTGCTGGGAGACCGTCTCCCCCGTCCGAGCGCGGGACGGCTCGCGATCGCCGACTGTGACGGCGCCCTCGAATCGGCCGTGGGAGACATGCGCGGCCACTTCGTCCTGGTCAAACCCGACCGCTACATCGCCGCGGTCTTCACCCCTGATCAGGCCACCCAGGTGGCCGCGATGCTGAGCGACTACATGTGAGGAGTCCAGCGTGCAACGTCAGGAATACGGACGGCAGTATATGGAGAACACACGATGAAAGCCGTACGCATCTTCGAGCACGGAGACGTGGACGTGCTGAAGTACGACGACTACGCTCCGCCCGAGGTGGGACCCCGCGACGTCCTGGTGCGGGTCGTCGCCACGTCGCTGTCCTTCTGGGACATCCACTATCGCAAGGGCGGCTGGCTGAACGGCAAGAATCCGCTGCCACCCATGCTGGGCAGGAAGATGTTCCCGCTCCCCATGCAACTGGGCAGGGACGCCGCAGGCGTCGTCGAAGCCGTGGGCGAGGAGGTCATGAGCCTGGCCGTGGGTGACAGAGTGGCCGGCCTGCCGCACCCGGAGAATCCGCACTGCCCCTACGCCATTCGCGGGCTGGGCAACCTGTCCACCGGTGTCGACTTGCCCGGACACACCATGTTCGGCGGTCATGCCCAGTACGTGTCCCGGCCGGACCATCATTGGATAAAACTCCCGGACGCCGTCGACTTCGCCGCGGCCGCCGCGGCGTTGTGGTCGTACGCCACCAGCCACCGCATCGTGAAGGACCGCCTCCGGGTCGCGCTGAACGACGTCGTGCTCATCACTGGCACGTCGGGCGGTATGGGATCGGCGACCATGGCACTGGCCAAGGACATGGGCGCCCAGGTCGTCGGGGTCACCCGGTCACACACCAAGCGGGAGGCGCTCACCAGGATGGGGGCCGACCATGTCGTCGTCCTGCCGCCGGATGCGGCGCAGGCCGCCAAGCAGGTCCGTGAGTTCACCGGCGATTCCGGGGTGGACGCGGCGGTCGACTTCACCGGCAACCCGATCCTGCAACGCCTGTGCATCGACTCCCTCCGGCTGGGCGGAACCTTCGTGCCGGGAACCTCGGACTGGTCGCAGGATCCGCTGCCGGTCTCCGCGCTGGACCTGATCCGGCTGGAGATCGCGGTCAAAGGCGTGCGCGGCTCCCGGCTGGACGATCAGCGCATCGTCGTGGAACTCCTGGCCAAAGGGCTGATCAAACCCGTGATACACGCGACGATGCCGCTTTCCGAGATCGCTCAAGCCCACGCCGCGTTGGAGAGGGGAGACATCGTGGGCCGCATGGTCTTGGATCCCTGGGCGTGATCAGGCCGTGGCGACCTCGAGCCTGGTGACCTGAGTGGTGAGTTCGCGTGCCGCCCGGATCACGGACCGCGCGACGTCGGCCGCCTGAGCGTCGCTGACACGGTGCGACAACGCGGCGATGCTCACGGCGGCGACCAGCGTGTCGTCCTCACCGAACACGGGTGCGGCGACGCCGAGCACGTCGGGGTCCAGTTCGCCCCGCGAGATGGCATATCCCTGCTCCCGGATCTGCGACAGCCGCTCACGCAGCCGCTCGGGGTCGATCACCGTCGCGTCGGTGAACCGGGCGAGCGGCTGGCGCAGGACCTCCTCGACCACCTCGCCGGGGGCCCAGGCGAGCAGGGAGAGCGCAGCCGCGCCGGCGTTGATCGGAAGGACCTGGCCGCGCTCGTACGACAGTCGCAGAGCCTGACCGCCCTCCTCGCGTTCCAGGCAGACCACCGAGGAGCCGGTGCGGCGGGTGAGCAGGACCGGGAAGCCGGTCTCCTGAACCAGCTCCCGCATGATCGGCCGGGCGAGATCCGACAGGCCGATGCCTTTGCGGGCCAGGCGGGCCAGGTCGAGGACGCGGGGGCCGAGCCGGAAGCCCGACCCGCCGTCGTTCTCTTCCAGGAATCCCGTTGAGGTCAGGCTCTGCAGGTAGCGGTAGGCGGTGGAACGTGCCACGTTCAGGTGCTCGGCCACGCGGCTCGCCGACAGGACGGGAGCGTCATCGTCGAACAACAACAAGATGTCCAACGCCCGATCAGCAGTGGAGTTCCGGCTGCGGTATCCCGATGCCTGAGAGTCGATTCCTGACATGCGAAAAATGCTACTGGACAGGCCGATAGGCGGGGCCGCCCTCGGCGAGTAGCCGCTCCGCCTCGGCGTAGATCTCCTCCGGGGACTGGTCGAGGTTGAGCGTCTTGCGGAACGGCTGGCGGACGTCCCGGTCGATACGCAGGTAGACCTCGTTGCGGTTGCCTTCCGGATCGAAGAAGTAGATGCCGAAGGCGTTGCCGTGAGTGACCTCCTGCTGAACCTCCACTCCCTCCCCACGGAACCGGTGGTGGAAGGCGATGATGTCGTCCAAGCTCTCCACCCGCCAGGAGATCTGGTGCTGCTGCTTGGCGCCGGCCTCCGCCGTCCGGCCCGTCTGCAGCACGAACTCGTGATGTTCCTCATCCGGCCGGGAGCTGAAGAAGACGATCCCCAGGTCGTCGTCCTCATCGGTGACCGTCAGACCGAGCATGCGCTCGTAGAAGTCACGCATGAGCGGCAGGTCCCACACCCACAGGCCCGTGTGGCCGAGCTCGGCGATCGCCATCTCTTCTCCATGAGTCTTGTTTTACAGGATGTATATCCTATATTTCGATACAAGGATACGATGGGGTTCTCATTGCAGACAAGGGAGTGCATCTCGTGAGACTCGCCACCATTCGCCATCAGGACTGCACCCGCGCCGCACGGCTGGAGGGAGATGACTACGTCCTTCTCGACCACTCCGACGTGGGCGCCCTGCTGGCCTCGGGCGACGACGGTCAGGGCGGAAGCGTCCGCGTCCCGGCCGCCGGGGCGTCGACGGCACCGCTGGTCCCCCACCCCAACAAGATCATCTGCTTGGGGCTGAACTACCAGTCGCACATCATCGAGATGGGGCGCAACGTGCCCGCCTATCCCACTCTCTTCGCCAAATACGACGCCGCCCTGATCGGCGCACGCGACCCGATCATGCTGCCCATGGTCAGTGACCGTGTCGACTGGGAGGCCGAACTCGGCTTCGTGGTGGGCCGTCCGGCGCGGCACGTACCCAAAGACAAGGCGCTGGACTATGTCGCCGGCTACACCGTCATCAACGACGTGACCGTTCGCGACTACCAGCGACGCACCCGAGAGTTCCTGTCCGGCAAGACCTTCGAGGCCACCACACCTGTGGGCCCCGTCCTGGTGACTCCTGACGAACTCGGCGGCGGCGAGCCGGACCTGGAGATCCGCTGTGAGGTCGACGGCGAGGTGATGCAGCGCTCCCGCACCTCGGACCTGCTGTTCGGGATCGCCGACATCCTGTCCTACGTCAGTGAAATCATCACGCTCAAGCCAGGCGACCTGATCGCCACTGGCACGCCCGGCGGAGTCGGTGACGGCCGAGACCCGAAGGTCTACCTCAAGCCGGGCCAGACTCTGGTGACGACCATCGAAGGCATCGGCGAACTCCGCAACCTCTGCGTCCCGGAGACGCAGAGCTAACAGGCCAAGTGCCGCTTGCATGCTCCGTTCGAATGGCGCGGTGCGGGCGCGAGCGGGGCCCAGCACCCGCCATCCGGCTCCCGATACGCGAGACGGGTGCTGGAACCTCCCAGGGACCGCGGACCGGTTACGACACCTTCACGAAGATCGGGTTGGCATAGAACCAGAGGTCGTTCCAGGGGTTCTCGTTGCGGCCCGTGTCAGCGGCCGGTTCGAGGCCGCCGGCTGCGCTGCGCTTGCCGTCGGTGCCGCGCAGCCGGAAGTAGAACGGTTCGCGGACGTCACGGAACTTGTAATGGAAATGGGCGACCCGGCTGCCGCCCTTCGGCGTGAACGACTCGACGATGCTCACGTCCGGGGCGGTGAAGGTGTCGGGGTCGGCGGCAGGACCTGTGATCGCGCCTCGGATCAGGTCCAGGCGGGCCAGCTTGGGCACGTCGTCGTTGGCGTTGGGGCGCCCGGCAAGGCGGATGGAGATGGTGACGGTGACGTCGTCGCCGCGTCGCACCGACAACCGGCCGCCCAGGGTGGCCGGGGCGTTCCCGGGCGCGTGCGCGTCGACGTACAGGTCGTTGATGAGGCCGCCCATCGACACCCAGACACGGCCGGACTTGATGGCCTCCATGACCGCGCCGTAGCTGCGTGAGGTCGCTCCGACGACGGTCCGGCTGAACTGGCCCGGCCAGAAGTCGGCGTGCCGCAGCGGGACGCCGCCGTCGATCGGGTCCGGGTACTTGCCGTGCAGGTCGTACCAGTCGCCGGGCCGCTCGGGCTCGATGATCGTGTCGTTGTTGTAGAAGTGGCCGTCGGAGTTGGTGGTGATCCACCAGCCCTTGCCCTCGGCGAGCATCGAGTCCCACATGCCGCCCAGGATTCCGGTCATCGAATCGAAGCCGCCGTAGGTCGGGTAGTGCTCCGGCCGCCAGCCGGGCCAGGAGGCCGGGTCCGGGGTGTTGTTGAAGTCACCGCGGGCCCGGGGCTCGTTCTGGGCGCCGGGCGCGCCCTCCATGCCCACCGCGATGTGCGGGGCCGCGTCGCGGTAGGCCCGGATTTCGCGCGGGGAGTACCGGCCGCGCCGCATCACGTGGTTGATCAGGAACAGCGCGGAGTTCGCCGAACCCGTGCGCAGGGCGGTTTCGAGCCAGCCGAGCGCCTCCAGAGCCTTCGCCTCGTTCTCCGGGGTGCCCGCGCCGGTGCCGTTGATCCTCGAGTCGAAGAGCCGCTCGAACGAGCGCAACAGCTGGACCTCGTCGCGAGCGCCGTCGAAGAACACCGTGGCGTGCTCACCGCCGGGGACGTTCCACTCCAGGCCCTGCCACAGCAGCAGTTTCGGATGCCTGGCGCGGGACGTGACGATGTCGGCGTAGGTGGACTCGACCGCGAACTTCTCGTGCGCGGCGTGCCCGTGGTCGGTGATGACGAGCCAGTCCACACGGCCGTGCTTGATCGCTCCGGCTGCCTGCTGCTCGATGGTGTACATGCCGTCATTGCTGTACTGCGTGTGGACGTGGTGATCACCGGCGAGCCACGCGTAGTTGCGAGAGCCGCGGGTGGCGGCGGACGCGGCGGCGGCCAGCCCGCCCAGTGCGGTCGCGCCGACGGCGGCGGCGCCGAGCAGGCCGCTGTTCAACAGAAAGCGGCGTCGGCTCACGTCGCTGGGGGACAGTTCGCGCTCCGGCACGGACAGGTCCGCGAACGCGGCCGTCCCTTCCGGTGACTCGTGGGAGTGGGCGTGATCATGGGG
>NZ_QCYJ01000130.1 GCF_003123685.1 Nocardia aurea | reverse complement strand
GGCGCCAGACCACTACGCAGGCTGATCCAACAAGCCATCGGCGACACCCTCGCCAAAGCACTACTGGCCGGAGAGATCAACGACGGCGACACCGTGAAGGTGAATGTCAGCAAGGACGGCGACACCCTGATCGTCGGTAAGTAACTCGCGCGCCGCGCGCGGATTTCAGGTCCGTGCGCGGCGCGTTGCCGTACACGCGCCCGCCATCGGCGCGACCTGATCGCCGGATGCGCGGACCCGGCATATCGTGGAGGCCATGACGAACCCGAAGGACCCCTGGGGACAACGGCCGGACGATGCGCCGACCGAACACCTCGGTTCGCCGGGGCAGTCCGGATTCGACAGGTCCGCCCACACCGACGACCCGACCGTCGCCTACGGCGGCACGAGCGACCCCACGGTCGCCTACGGCACCGGGGCGCCCGAGACGTCGAGGTATCCGCAGGCGGAGCAATTCGAACCGTGGGCGCCGCCCCCGCCCAACGCCACCCAGCAGATGCCGACCCACGAAAGCCAGTGGGGCGGTTACGAGAGCGGCGGGGCCCCCTACGACAGCGGCTACGGCAACCAGTGGGCGGGTCACCAGGGACAGCCCGGCGCGATGCCGCCCGGTGGACCGCCGACCGGCGGCTACGGACCGGGCGAACCGCCGCCACCCAAGCGCAACACCGGATTGTGGATCGCGCTCGCGCTCGGTGTGATCGCGCTGATCGCGGTGGTCGGCGTCGCCGCGGGAGTTCTGCTCGGCAACAAGGAGTCCGAGCCGTCGTCGAACGCGGCGGGTACCAGTCGCGTCTTCCCGACACTCGGCCCGTCCGCCACCGGCACGCAGCCGTCGGATCCGGTTTCGCCGAGCGGTGTGCCGGGTCTGCCCGGACTCGACGGCATCGGCGCGACGATGGGGACCATCAGCGCCAACGACGGCGCCACGCTCACCCTGAGCACCCTGTCGGGCGATACCGTCACCGTGCGGACCAGCGCGAAAACCCAGGTGATCTCGCTGTCGAGTACGAAGGTCAGCGAACTGCCCGTCGGCGATGTGGTGATGGTGCAGGGCGACGAGTCCGCGGACGGTTCCATCGACGCGAAACTCATCATCAGCGCCGCGCTGCCGGGGGGACCGCGATGAACCGCGCCGCCATCCGGCCCGGCGCGCGACCAAAGGCGGGCTCTGCCCGGCCAGGACCATTAGGGTAGAGCGCGATGACGGCAATGTGGTTCGGGTTGGCGGCGATCGCACTGGTTGGTGCGATCGTGTTGCTGTATTTCGATCGGGTCCAGCGGCAGCGGACCGGTCACGCGCGGCAGGTCTGGGCGAAGGCGCAGGGGTACACCTACGTATCGGTGGAACCGGCGCTGCCCGCGACCTGGCGGCGCGGCGCGCTGGCCAAGTTGGGTTACCTGTCCGCGGTCGACGTGGTCTCCGGCATTCGCAAGGGCGAGAAATTCGTTCTTTTCGATCTGGAGGACGCGGCGACGCTGGTCGCGGTGCGCAGGCAGATCGGCTCGGATATCGACGTGGACATGCGGCTCAAATCCGCGTCGCCGCCCAAGGACGCCGATCTGGAACTGCTCGGCGCGATCGGTGACAGGGTCGTGTTCGCGACCAACCCGGAAATCGCCAGGCATGCCGTCGACCAGCGGATGGTCGCCTTCATCGAGGGTCTGCCCGACACCGTGCAGATGCTGTGGAGCGAGGGCAACTGGACCCTCGGCATGCTCTCGGTCGGCACCTCGGCCAAGGACTGGGAGACCGCGATCGACGCGGTGCTGCGGCTGTCCGGCCTGCTGCACGTGCTGCCCCCGGTCGCCGATCCGCGCGGAACCGATTCCGGCAGTCACGATCCCGGCAGGCCGCATCCCAAGCGTCGGCCCGCCGAGACCGATCACGACGATCAGGCCGAACCCGCGCGTGGGTCGGTGTCCGACATCGAGTCCGAACGCCCCCGCGAGGGCCGCGCCTACGCGGGCCGCCCCTACGACGGGCCGCTGGACGCCGAATCGTCGCGCAGACCGTCGCTGGCGGTGGTCCCCGACTCACGGCCGCGCGTGCGAGACGACAGCGGACCACGGAGCGCCGACTCCGAGGATTCCGCGGACTCCGCCGCCGACCGTCGCGGGGAGCAGCGCCCTCCCGAAGTACGCGACGAGGACGAGCGTTCCGACGAGGTGCCCGCCGCGCTGTCGCGCGAGGAGGCCCCCGAACAGCCCGGCGGGCCGTTCCACCCGGGATTCCGTCCGTACCAGGGCCCCGTCCCGAAATGAACCGCGGGTCCACGGTGACCCGCTCGATTGGATTGCGTCGCAATGACCGATAGTGCCGATTCCGCGCGTCTTCCCGGCGCGACCAGACCCGTCGCTCTGATCACCGGACCCACCTCCGGTATCGGCAACGGCTTCGCCCAGCGCCTCGCCTCGCTCGGTTACGATCTCGTGCTCGTCGCCCGTGACGAGGAACGACTGACGGCCCTGGCGGAGGAGTTGGAGCGAAAATTCGCCACCCGTTCGGAGGTGCTTGCGGCCGATCTCGCCGACGCCGACGATCGTGCGAAGGTCGCGGCCCGCGCCGCCGAGGGGGTCGAATTCCTCGTCAACAACGCGGGTTTCGCGCATTCGGGCGAATTCTGGACCCTCCCGTACGAGCAGTTGCAGGCCCAGCTCGATGTCAACGTGACCTCGGTGCTGCAATTGACCCACGCGGCGCTGCCCGCGATGATCGCCGCGGCCAAGGGTTCCATCGTCAATGTGGCCAGTGTGGCGGGTCTGGTGCCGGGACGGGGCTCGACCTATTCGGCCTCCAAGTCCTACGTCGTATCCTTCACGGAAGGGTTGGCGGGTGGTCTGGCCGGAACAGGTGTCCGGATCCAGGCGCTGTGCCCCGGTTTCGTCCACACCGAATTCCACGAGCGTGCAGGTATCGAGATGTCTTCGCTGCCGAAACCGCTGTGGCTGTCCGTCGAGCAGGTCGTCGCCGGTTCTCTGAGCGATCTGGAGAAAGACCGGGTGATCAGCGTGCCCGGTGCGCAGTACAAGGCGCTCACCACGGTGGCCGGGCTGGTGCCGCGAACCCTGCAGGTCCGGATCAATCGCGGCCTGTTCAACTCACGCGGAAGGACTTAGACATGATCGACGAGGCGACATCGCATGATTCCGCTCTCGGCGCCGAGGTCGGCTCCCAGGCCGGTTCCGACCGTGATCGATTGGCCGCGCTGGTGCGCGAACTCGCGGTGGTGCACGGCAAGGTGACGCTGTCCTCCGGCAACGAGGCCGACTACTACGTCGACCTGCGTCGCGCCACCCTGCACCACCGGGCCGCGCCGCTGATCGGGCGGTTGCTGCGCGAGCTGGTTGCCGACTGGGATTTCGAATCGGTCGGCGGGCTCACCATGGGCGCGGACCCGGTCGCGCTGGCCGTGATGCACGCACCGGGCAGACCCATCAACGCGTTCGTCGTCCGTAAGGCGGCCAAGACACACGGCATGCAGCGTCAGATCGAGGGCCCGGATATCGTCGGCAAGCGCGTGCTGGTCGTCGAGGACACGACAACCACCGGAAATTCCCCGCTCACGGCGGTGCGCGCGTTGCGCGAGGCCGGTGCCGAGGTGGTCGGCGTGGCGACGGTCGTCGACCGTGAGACGGGGGCGGATCAGGTCATCGCGGCCGAGGGACTGGAGTATCGCTCGATCCTCGGTCTCAAAGATCTTGCGCTGGGATAGCCTGGTCACAGGTTTAGTTGTCCGAACGGCAGAGGACGTGTGAGTCACCAGTGGTGAGCATTGCAGTCAATAAGAGTCGCGAGAATGTTGCGATGCTCGGAATCGGTGCGTACCGCCCCCAGCGCGTGGTGAGCAACGCCGAGGTGTGCGAGACCCTGGACTCGACACCCGAGTGGATCTTCGAGCGCACCGGAATCCGCACAAGGCGCTGGATCAGCGGTGACGAGACGCTGCGATCGATCTCCGCGGCCGCCGGTGAGCGCGCCCTGGTGAACACCGGAATCGACCGGACGAAAATCGGCGCGCTGATCCTATGTACGTCGAGCTGGCTCAAACTGACCCCGCACGGCGCTCCGACCGTGGCCTCGGACCTGGGCCTGAACGGTATCGCCGCGTTCGACCTCACCTCCGGCTGCGGCGGCTTCGGCTACGGGCTCGGTGTGGCCGCCGACCTCATCCGCGCCGGCTCGGTCGACTACGTCCTGGTGATCGGCGCCGAGACGATGACCGTCGGCCTCGACCCGAACGATCGCGGCACCGCCATGATCTTCGGTGACGGCGCGGGCGCGGTCGTGGTCGGTCCCAGCGAGGAGAACGGCATCTCGCCGACGGTCTGGGGCAGCGACGGCGAGAACGCCGAGGCCATCGCCCAGGACGTGAACTTCCTCGAGTACATGGACAGGGCCCAGGCGTTGCAGGGCACCGACCCGTCCGTCGAGGCCATCGGCCGGATGGCGCTGCGGATGGAAGGCCCGCGCGTATTCCGTTGGGCCGCCGTCACTCTGCCGCGCGCGCTGTCGAACGCGCTCGAGGTGTCCGGTGTGTCCAAGGAGGACATCGAGGTCTTCGTGCCGCACCAGGCCAACGCCCGTATCAACGAACTGATGAAGAAGAATCTCGGCCTCGCCGACGATATCCCGATGGCCAACGACATCGAGAACACCGGCAACACCTCCGCCGCCTCCATTCCGCTGGCGATCGAGGAGATGCTGGTGACGGGTAAGGCCAAGGGCGGGCAGACCGCGCTGCTGCTCGGCTTCGGAGCCGGTCTGAGCTACGCGGGCCAGGTCGTCACGTTGCCGCCCGCCCCCAAGGAGCCGAGTTTCGGTGCCTGATTCGCCGCGTCCTTTCCGGATCGGTTTCCTCGCGGCCGCTGCCGTCACCGTCTACGGTGCCGTCACCGGCCGCGACTCGTTCCAGCGGGCGGCGAAACCGCTGCTGATGCCGCTGCTCGCGGCCGATGTGGTCACCTCGCCCGCGTCGCTGGACAGCACCGATCGTCGTGTGCTGCTCGGCTCGCTCGCGGCGGCCACCGTCGGCGACGTCCTGCTCATCGAACCGGACGACGACCGCCGCCTGGTGGTGGGCGCGTCGTTCTTCGCGGTGATGCAGTCCGGCTATTCGGCGCTGTGGCTGCGTCGCGGCGCCCGCCCGACCGCGGCCAACGCCGTCCCGCGCGTGGTCGCCTGGCTCGGCGCCGCCGCGCTGCTGCGCGGCAGGGCGCCGTCCGTCGCCGCGCCGCTGACCGCCTACGGCGCGACCCTCGGTACCGCGGCCGTCCTGGCCTCGGATCCGGCGCTCGCACCCGGTGCGAAACAGATCGCCGGGCTGAACGTTCCGGGTCCCGATCCGCGCAGTCGTCTCGGCCTGGGCGCTCTGCTGTTCACCGTCTCCGACGGGCTGATCGTGGTGCGGCGGCTCTTCGCCCGCACGGAGCGATCACGCCGGATCGCCGAAGGCGTGATCCTCGGCACCTACGCCGCCGCCCAATATCTGCTCGCCGATCCGCGCGCCCACGCGAAAACGCCGCGCTAGCAACCTTTTCAGAGCACCAGGATGATCCGGTCCCGGTTCGACGGATCGACGCGGATCGAGATGATCTCGCCGACAGCGAGTTTAGCCCGGTCGCCCGGCATGACATCGAAAACAACGGAACCCCGGTATGTTTCGGATCCCGGAACGACGAGTTCGAGATCGAGTTCGGTGAGTTCGCTGTGGTGGTCGGTGCGCCGAAGCGGGTGCACGCGTTCGATGGTGGCCCAGCCTTCCAGCCCGTGGTGCAACAGCCTGCGATCGGCCTTGGACGGCCGGGCGGCCAGCAGCATGCCGAGGCCGACGCAGGAACCGAACAGTCCGACCAGCGCCACGATCTGATACGGAACGGTGCCTGGCGGGGTGCGTTGCACCAGCCAACCCAGCCAGAGGCCGAGCAGGATCAGGTACCCGGCCGTGACGCCGAGCACCGTACGGAGAACGCGCGCGTGATCCATCTCTGTCTCCACCCCGACAGCCGTGCTTCTCCAGGATAGATCCGCCGCCACCCGCCGCACCGTTCGATTCGCCGAGGTGGTCGCCTCGGGCGACGTACACGGCTAACGGCCCGACGGTGCGGCCATTACCATCACCGCATGAGCTATCCGCCGCCGATGGACAAACAGCCCGAGGAGCCCTACGGGCAGCAACCCTACGGGCAGCCGTACGGCCAGTCGCAGCCTTACGAGCAGCAGTCCTACGGCCAACAACCCTATGGTCAGCAGCCTTACGGCCAGCAGCCCTACGGGCAGCCACCGTACGCGCAGCCCTACGGTTACGGCTTCGGCGGACCGCCGGACCATCCGCAGGCGACGACCGTGCTGATCCTCGGCATTCTCAGCCTCGTGCTGTGCCAGTTGTGCGGGCCGTTCGCCTGGGTGATGGGCGGCAAGGTCCTCAAGGAGATCGACCAGTCGGGCGGAACGATCGGCGGGCGCGGTAACGCGAAGGCCGGTTACGTCTGCGGGATCATCGGATCGGTCATGCTGATCGCGTTCCTGGCCCTCCTGGTCGTATACGTCGTCATCATCGCGGTCGCGATCGGGTCGTCCGGTTCGTCCGGCTCCTACTGATCCGTTTCCGGTCATCGCGCGGGGGGCCGATACTCGGCGGCATCGGTGCGATGGCCGGAATTAGCATCATGGGGTGAACCACCCAGAGCCGGACGTCCCGGTCGACGGCAATGCAGTCCCGGCTGTCTCGGATACCCCTACGTCGGATCATCCAGCCGCGGATCACTCGATCGCGGACGATCTCGTCGGGTACGACAGCGCCGGGGCCGATTCCGACCGCGACGGTCCTGTCGTGGGCGACCACGTCGGGGACGACTCGTCGCATCCGGGACCGACCGAATGGGGTGAGCATCCACACGGAGTCGGCCCGTGGGACCGCGAGCGCGGCACGCCCGTTCCCGAGGATCCGCGTCTTGACCCGGAACTGATCACCCACGGCGACCGACGCAACGTGGTGGACGCCTACCGGTACTGGACCCGCGAGGCGATCGTCGCCGATATCGATCGGCGACGGCATCCGTTCCACGTCGCCATCGAGAACTTCGGCCACGACGCCAATATCGGCACCGTCGTGCGGACCGCGAACGCCTTCGCGGCGGCGGCGGTGCACATCGTGGGGCGCAGGCGCTGGAATCGGCGCGGCGCCATGGTCACCGACCGCTACCAGCACATCGAACATCACGCCGATATCGGCGATCTGCTGGAATACGCCGCGCGCCACGATCTCACCGTCGTCGCGGTCGACAATGTGCCGGGTTCGGTGCCCTTGGAGACCTCCCGATTGCCGCTGCGTTGCCTGTTGCTGTTCGGCCAGGAGGGTCCCGGCGTCACCGACCACGCCAAACAAGCGGCCGCGATGACTGTTTCGATCGCCCAGTTCGGTTCGACGCGGAGTATCAACGCCGGTGTAGCTGCAGGTATCGCAATGCATGCATGGGTACGTCAGTATGCCGATTTGACTACCTCTTGGTAACGGAATGGGGCGCAAAACCCGGCCGATAACTGGCACCATTGAGGAATGACCTCGCGGAGCCCTCAGGCAGGCCAGGATGCCGCATCGTCGCCCGCGATGTGGTCGGAGCGCGCGGATATGGCGGAATCCGCGATCGTCTCGCGCCATCTGCGCGCGCTGTGGGCGTTTCCGGCCACGGAACTCGGCGTTGTCGGCTGGCCCGCGACCAGACGCGAACGCGCCTTCGGCTCGTGGCACTACTGGTGGCAGGCCCACCTGATCGACTGCGCCGTCGACGCCGCCGACCGGGTGCCGACGCCCGCGCGCCGCAAACGCGTGGTGGAGATCCTGCGCTCGCATCGCCTGCGCAATATCACCGGCTGGACCAACAACTACTACGACGACATGGCTTGGCTGGCCATCGCCGCGGAACGCGCCGGACGAACCCAGGGCGTCACCGGCGCGAACCGGGGTCTGGCCGCGCTGGAGCGCAAGCTGTACGACGGGTGGAATCCGGAGGTCGGCGGCGGACTGCCGTGGCGGACCGGATCGGACTACTACAACGCGCCCGCCAACGGGCCCGCCGGAATCGCGATGATGCGCCTCGGTCGTCATAGCCGCGCGCAGGAGATCGCCGATTGGCTCGACGCCACCCTGCGCGACCCCGAGACGGGACTGATCCTGGACGGCATCCACCTGCCGTCCGGCACGATCGAGCGTCCGACCTTCACCTACTGCCAGGGTGTCGTACTCGGTCTCGAGGCCGAACTGGCGGCGCACACCGGCGCGCCACGTCATCTGGAACGGGTGCATCGCCTGCTCGACGCGGTTCAGGACCATATGACCGTCGGCGGTGTCGTCAAAGGCGGCGGTGGCGGTGACGGCGGTCTGTTCAACGGAATCCTCGCCCGCTACCTCGCGGTGGTGGCCGAGACGCTGCCCGGTTCGGACCGTCAGCAGGTCGAGGACCGCGCGACGGCGGCGGCGATCGTGCGGGCGTCGGCGTCGGCGGCGTGGGCCAACCGGCTCGACGTCGAGGGTGAACCGCTGTTCGGTGTGAACTGGGCCGAACGCGCGCAGATGCCGGGCGGCAGCGCGGGAGCGGGCTATTTCACGGCGGGCGGTTCGGTGACACCGTCGAAGATCCCCGAGCGCGATCTGTCCGTGCAGTTGTCGGGCTGGCTGTTGATGGAGGCCGCCTACCGGGTCAGCGCCGCCGGTCTGTGAACGGCCGCCGACCCCGGTCCGGCGCGACGGTCAGCTCTCGGCTTCGGCCACGACGGCCGCGTCCACGTCGAAATCCTCGGCGGGCCGGGCCATCTCCTGCCGGTAGTGGCGCATCCCGATGGCGGTTCCCGCGATCAGGCCGATCACCAGCGCGACGATCACCGCGGGCATCAGCCACGGCACCCGCTCCAGGAAACCACCGGCGTAGTAGCCGATGAGCAGCAGCACCGGCGCCCAGATGATGGCGCCGATGGTGCTGGCGACGGTGTACTTGCGATGGTCCATATGCGCCGCGCCCGCGACCATCGGGCACAGCGTGCGCACCCACGGGATCCAGCGGGCGACCAGCACGGCCAGGAATCCGTGCCGCTCCAACAGCCCCGAAACCCGTTGCAGATTCGCGGTGTTGATATAGCGCCCGTTCTTGCGCGCGACCAGCCGATGTCCTGTCCGCTGCCCGATGACGTAGCCCACCTGGTTACCGCTGATCGCGGCGACCATGGCGCCGATGGACAGCGCCCACACCTGCGTCTCGCCGGTGGCGTGCGAGGCCATCACGATGCCCGCGGTGATCAGCATCGAGTCGCCGGGCAGGAACAGCCCGACGATCAGCGCGCATTCGAGGAAGACGAAAGTGAGAACCACCGCCCAGACGAGCGCGGGGCCCGCTGAGATCAATGGATCGAACGTGCCCACCGCCAGGGGCAATGACGCCGTCGACACCGGTTCAGCGGCTCGACTCGCTGGTCGCGGCGGTCAGCTCGGCCTCGGGCTGCTTATCGGCCTCCGAACCGCGGCTGCGCAGCTTCTTCGCGACAGCGACGATGCCGGGCAGGATCGAGACGAAGACGATGCCGAGGAAGATGGCCTCGACGTGGTCGCGGATGAAGGCGACGTTGCCGAGGAAGTATCCGAGCACCGTGATGCCGCCTGCCCACAGGATCGCGCCGACGATGTCGAAGGCGACGAATTTGCGGTAGTCCATCTTGGACACACCGGCCAGCACGGGCATGAAGGTGCGCACGATGGGCACGAACCGCGCCAGGATGATCGTCTTGGGACCGTGCTTCTCGAAGAAGGCGTGCGTCTCGGTGACGTAGTGCTTCTTGAAGAAGCGGGTGTCTTCCTTGTGGAAGATCTTGGGACCTATCCCGCGTCCGATCCAATAGCCGGTCTGATCACCCGCGAAGGCGATGAAAGTGACTGCGGGAACCAGGACCCAGATATTGACCGGGTTGTTCTCCTGCGCGGCGAGCAGGCCGCCGGTGAACAACAGCGAATCGCCGGGGAGGATAGGGAAGAGAAGACCGGTCTCGATGAAGACGATGATCAGAATCGCGGGAAGTACCGCGTCCTTGAGCCACGTTTTCGTGAGCAGATGCATCGGATCGAGCAACTCTGTCAACGCGACGTTACTCGTCACCGATTCGGTCGCTGCCAGCAGAATCACGCGGCCTCCTGTCCATGGTGCGGCTGGCCTGAGGTTTGCTTGCCACCGCGTCGGAAGCTGCCAGCGCAATTACCTCGACCACAGTACCGGGTGGAAGCGGGAAACTTTCGGTCGAGGAGAAAAACTGTTCGCGCACTCGTGGCCGACTCGCAGCCCGCTCCCGGGTGCCGTCCGTGACGGGAAGGCGGGTGCGTTGGGTCACGAAACGCTACTGCCTTAGGGTAATGCCTGACAGAATTGTCTTTTGCCGCACAACACGGAGGTCTTCACTGTGCCCATCGCGACTCCGGAGGTCTACGCCGAGATGCTCGGTCGGGCCAAAGCGCACTCCTTCGCCTTCCCGGCCATCAACTGCACCTCGTCGGAGACGATCAACGCCGCGATCAAGGGCTTCGCCGACGCGGGCAGTGACGGCATCATCCAGTTCTCAACCGGCGGCGCGGAATTCGGTTCCGGCCTGGGCGTGAAGGATATGGTGACCGGGTCGGTCGCGCTGGCCGAGTTCGCGCACGTGATCGCGGCGAAATACGACGTCACCATCGCGCTGCACACCGACCACTGCCCCAAGGACAAGCTGGACGGCTTCGTGCGTCCGCTGATCGCGATCTCGCAGGAGCGCGTCAACGCCGGGCTGCCGCCGCTGTTCCAGTCGCATATGTGGGACGGTTCCGCGATCCCGATCGACGAGAACCTCGAGATCGCCAAGGAACTGCTCAAGGCCGCCGCGGCCGCGAAGATCATCCTCGAGGTCGAGATCGGTGTCGTCGGCGGCGAAGAGGACGGCGTCGAGGCCGAGATCAACGACAAGCTCTACACCTCGTCCGAGGATTTCCAGAAGACCATCGACGCGCTCGGCGCGGGCGAGAACGGCAAGTACCTGCTGGCCGCCACCTTCGGCAACGTGCACGGTGTGTACAAGCCGGGCAACGTGGTGCTCAAGCCGGAGGTGCTCGCCGAGGGGCAGCGCGTCGCGGCGGAGAAGCTGGGCCTGGGAGCCGACGCGCAGCCGTTCGATTTCGTCTTCCACGGCGGCTCGGGCTCGCTGAAGTCGGAGATCGAAGACTCGCTGCGCTACGGCGTGGTGAAGATGAACGTCGACACCGACACCCAGTACGCCTTCACCCGGCCGATCGCCGCCCACATGTTCGCCAACTACGACGGCGTGCTGAAGGTCGACGGTGAGGTCGGCAACAAGAAGGTCTACGACCCGCGTTCGTACTTGAAGAAGGCCGAGGCGGCCATGACGGCGCGCGTTCTCGAGGCGTGCAATGATCTGAAGTCCGCGGGACGGTCGATCAGCGCCTGACCCCTTCTCAACCTCTCGGGGGCCCGAGCTCATGAGTTTGGATGTGCGCGTGCTCGGGCCTGTCCGGTTGTTCGTCGGCGGTGAGCCGGTGGCGGTCGGCGGGCCCAAGCCACGGGCTTTGCTCGCCGCGCTGACCGTCAACCGACGGCGCGCGGTGTCCTCGTCCGCACTGGCCGACATGGTGTGGAACGAGGAACCGCCGGATTCCTACTCGGCCAGCCTTCAGGTGTTCGTCTCGAATATCCGCAAGGCGCTGCGTAATTCGGGGGTGGATCCCGCGCAGGTGTTGCGCACCGAATCCTCCGGCTACCGGCTGGAGATTCCCGAGTCCGCCTGCGATATCGGACGTTTCGAGGCCGCGCGCGATGCCGCCGCCAAATGCGCGGAGGCGGGCGACAACGCGGGCGCCTCGCAACTGTTCGGCACCGCGCTCCGCGAATGGAGCGGCCGGGCGCTGGCGGATCTGGCCGGCCTGCAATTCGCCGACGGTTTCGCCACCGCGATGGACGAGGAGCGGCTGCTCGCCGCCTCCGCCCGTATCGACGCCGAGATCGCCTGTGGGCGCGCGTCCTCGGTCATCGGGGAACTGGTCTCGATCACCGGCGAACATCCGCTGCGCGAGCCGCTGTGGGCGCAGTTGATCACCGCCCTGTACCTGTCTGGCAGGCAGGCCGATGCCCTCGACGCGTGCCGCCGCCTGCGCACCGTGCTCGCCGAGGAGCTCGGCATCGATCCGAGCCCGCCGCTGGTGGAACTCGAACAGCGGGTCCTGCGCCAGGAGCCGTTGAATACCGTGGAGCTCAAGCGGTCCGAGCGGCTGGCGGCGGCGATGACCGAGACCGTCACCGAGATGCCGCGTTCGGTGCGCGCGGGCCAGTTGCGCATGGCGGACGGCCGGGCACTGGTGATCGGTCAGAACGGAATGCGCATCGGGCGCATGACCGACAACGATCTGGTCCTCGACGACCCCAAGGCGAGCCGGTATCACGCCCACATCATGCCGAGCCGCGCCGGTCTGCTCATCAAGGATCTGCATTCGGCCAACGGGGTGTACGTCAACGAGGAGGCGATCGAGAGCGGCGCGCTGCTCGCCGACGGCGACGTCATCCGGATCGGCGCGACCGTGCTCACCTTCCAGGCGATGTCCTGAGCCTTCCGGCGATGTCCTGAGCTGTTCGCTCAGCAGGCGACGCCGTCCCCGTCCGGGTCGAGCAGTCGCGAATAGCCCGGCTGACCCGCGTACAGGGGCCATCTGCCGTCGTTGATCACCTGGGTGCAGTTGGTGTAGTACCGCGTCGGCGCGTCGTCCTCCGATGCGGGCGGGGGGACATTGGAACCTTTGGGCCCCGGACGATAACTCGGAGGTGGGCTGTCATCGTGCGGCCGCGATACCGCGACCGCGGAGTGGGGATCGGCGGCGGCCGCCACCGGCGCCGATCCCATTCCAAGGGCGATGAGCCCTAGTGTCTCGGCGGCGGCGAGTACGCGACGACGATTTCCTGAAGTGTTCACGTCATCCATCGTGCGCTTCGAACGCCGCCGTGGCACGTCCTATTCGCAGGCGATGCCGTCGCCGTCGCGATCGAGATGCGGTGCGCGGCCCGTTCCGAAACTCGCGGTGACGCCCCTCGGCAGCAATGTGGCACCCGCTCCGAGACGTACTCGGGCTCGTGTCGCAATCCTCATCGTGACGCATCCTGAATATCGGGTGGGCGCGCGAAAAACGCTGGCCCGCACTGAATATATGCTCCGAATCGACCTCTGCCGAATCGGGCGACGCTGCCTCCCGGTGACGGGAGTGGTCGCGGAAAGGAGGCTAGCAGGGGCCTCGGCATCCGATCAGCAAAATGCCGCAACCGATTCCGAATCATGTTCGAACAGTGACCCTGCGGGGTAACGGTTTCCGGCTCCGACGCCGTGCGGGAAGCGATTGCCCGCTCGGTCGCCGGTGCTGCGGGTAGGGTTCGGGCGCGAAAAGACATGTGACCGAGACGAGAGGACAGCAGTGGGCGGACGGATCTTGACAGCGCTCGGCGTGGTTGTATTCGGCACCGGTGCCCTGACCTGCGTCGATCATCCGATATCGGCGGCGCTGCCGGAACCGGGCCTCGCGACCGGGAGCGGCCCGTGCGCCAGTGATCCGGCACCCGCGCACGAGGATCTCGTTCCCGAGACGGTCGAGGTCCCGATTCCGATTCCGGTGATCACCGTACTTCCCCCGCAGCCTCCGGAATCCGCTCCGACCCGCGTCCGTACCGAACTGCCCGCCGACCCCTGCGTCGACCCGTGCCCGGACCTCACCAACGGGCCGACACCCCCGCCCGGCCTCGCCGAGCAACTCGGCATCCCCGAAATCCTGTTGTCGCCGCAGCCTTTCCACTTCGCGGTCCCCGGACCCGGACCCGATCCCGGAGCGGCGCCACCGCCGCCGCCACGGGTCGAACCCCCGACCGAATCCGCCCCCGGATCCCCCGCGCCGCCCGCGCCGCGTTTCACCTCGATCCGCGAGGTGGCCAAACTGACCGGCGCGAATTCGGTGAACCGCACCGACAAGCGCTGGCAGGTCGACGGCACCGATCTCGGGATCATGTGGGAGAGCGCGCCGGGACAGATCGCCACCGCCTTCGGTGACACCGTCGGACGCGGCTTCCATCCGCCCGGGGGTATGGGCGGCGACTGGCGCAGCAACGTCCTGGCCTTCAGCACCGACCGCGATCTGTCCGACGGCATGACCTACGACAGCATGGTCACCGACAGTCGCTGCCACGCGGCCGAAGTCCTCTCCAGCCGAAAACTCGACAATGTGGAGATCACCACGATCCCGACGTCGGGTTTCGCCCTCGGCGAGCGGCAGTACCTGAGCTATATGTCGATGCGCACCTGGCACGGCGTCCCCGGCACGTTCTTCACCAACTACGGCGGTATCGCCTATTCCGAGGATCAGGGCCAGACCTGGACCAAGGATCCGCACGCACGGTGGGACAACATCTTCGGACTGGCGAATTTCCAAGTGAGCGCGATGGTTCCGTACGGTGACCACGTCTACATGTTCGGCACCCCGAACACCCGGCTGGGTTCGGTCGGACTGGCCAGGGTCGCGAAGGATCAGATTCTCAACACCACCGCGTATCAGTACTGGGTCGACGGAACCTGGACCCCGGTCGGCGGATTCGCCGCCGCGACCCCCGTCGTCGACGCGCCCGCGGGCGAGCTGTCCGTGCGCTACGACGCCGATCGCGGCGTCTGGCAGATGAGCTATCTCGACACCGCGAAAGCGGCCATCGTTGTGCGCGAGTCGAATTCACCGCAGGGCGGATGGTCGCAGAGCACGCCGACGGTGACCATCGCCGATCACGCCGAGCTGTACGGCGGATTCATCCATCCGTGGTCGACGGGCCGGGATCTCTACTTCACCATTTCGACGTGGAGCGACTACAACGTCTACCTGCTGCACGCGACGCGCGCCGAATGAGCGCGCGTCGCGGCGAGTGCCGTGGCTAGGAGAACCTGACCTCGGCTACCGCGCGTCCGAAGAGCTTGCGCCCCAGCGATGTTCCGCTCAACGAGATGATACCGGTACGCGTAGCCGGATCGAGGGATTTGATCTTGCCCTGGAATTCGACGGTCGTCGCCGCGTCCGCGCTGACCGGAACGAATCCCGCGAAACGCACGCTGAACTTCGCGATCGCGGTGGGATCGCCGAGCCAGGTCGACAGGTAGTCCGCGGCCAAGCCCATGGTCAGCAGACCGTGCGCGACCACCGTCGGCAGGCCGACCAGTTGGGCGGCGCGATCGCTGAAGTGGATGGGGTTCGGATCACCGGCGACACCCGCGTAATTGGCCAGATCGCCACGGGTCACCCGCGCGGAACCGGCGGGCAGCGCCTGGCCCGCGGTCAGCTTCTCGAAATCGGGAAGTGTGTGCACGCGAAGTGATTCCGGGGCGGTGACCGGCGGCGTGACCGTCGGTGCGCCGGGGGACAGTTCGACCAGCGGGTCGTTCGCGGCCAGGCCCGATGGGCGATCGTGCATGAACACGCTCTCCACGGCGTCGACCAGATTCGGGTCGACCTCGGCGCCGCGGCGGGCGACGATCGTGGTCGACCCGACCTGCGCGACCTCGCCGCGCTGATTGGTCATCACGAATTTGACCTGGATGAAATCGTTGTCGCTGAACTGACGCAGCGACTCGATCCTGATCTCGGTGCTGATCCGGTCGCCCGCCAGGATCGGCCGGTGCAGTTCGAAGACCTGATCGGTCTGCAACACCTGCGACAGGTCGTAATCGGTCAACACGGTGTCGAGCAGGGCGCGAGTACATGCCGTCCCGATCACCGAGACGAAGGTCGGCGGCGCGACGACATTGTCGTGACCGAGCGCACGCGCGTCGGACTCGTTCTGGTGCGCGCCGTGTAGATTCTGTACCGCCCGCGCGAACTCGCGCACCTTCTCGCGGCCGACCACATAGTGATCGCGTACTCGAAAACGTCGTCCCGCTATCGCTGCCGTCTGTCCGCGCGTGGCGGTCTCCGGCTGCGCGATTGTTTGCTCCGTGCCCATGATCCGGGTGATGCTACTGCGCTCGACACGGCATTGACCAGGCATCTGTGACGATCACAACCCCGCATGGACCCCAGCCGTGGGGTATCACCGTGCGAGGCGACGCACGCGCCATGCCCTGGACCTGGGCAATCGTCCATCTAAGGTGGAACCGGCGCGGTGGTGTCGCGACTCGACACCACCGCCCGGTTTCGTCACGGTGTGCCGGTGCTCGGGTCGCAGACCTTCCAGCCGGCGTCGGTGCGCTCCAGGTCGAAAGTCCGCGCCGAACGGTTCGTCGGATCGGCGTCGGTGTAGACGGTGGCCTGCGCGATCGCGGTATCGCCGGTGATCGAGATCTTGTCCACGCTGTCGACCACGGGGATGTTCTTGCGCTCCATCGACAGTCGGTGCACGCCCGCGAACTGCTGTTCGGGGAGTCCGATGTAGAAATCGTGCAGGGGACCGCAGGTACTCGTCCGCAGCGTCGCCAGATCGCCGTCGCGCAACGCGTCGGTGTATTCACCGATGGCGGCGCGCACGGCCGATTCCGGCGAACTGTCCGACGAGCCGACCAAGGAGAACGCGATCGCGGCGAGGACCGCGATCAGCACCACCGCCGCCGCGCCGACCGCCAACAGCCAGCGCGTCGACTTGCCGCCGCCCGCCGCCTGTTCGACCGGAGCGGGTTCGGCAGGAGGTTGGGCGGGAGGTGCGATCCGCTGCGGCGACGCCATCGGTCGCGGCTGTGGCGGGTACGCCGTCTCCCGCGGGGCGTTCGTCGACTGCACGGGCAATGTCATCTGGACGTCGGCGGGCGACGGAGCCTTCGGCACCGAGGGGCGCTGCGTGGCCGGGGGGCGCGGCGGCGTCGGCCTGGTCTGCTCGACGTCGTCGTATCCGCCCGGGCCCTGCGGGCCTTGCGGACCCGATGGCCCCTGCTGACCCGGCTTCTTCGGACCCGGCGCGGGCCGAGGCGTCGTGGGCGGCCTGGACAGCGGACCCTGCCGAGGCGGCACCACACGGTCGGTGCCCGGCCGCTGAATCCGCTGCGTCGCCTGCTGATCCGGCGGAACCTGGATCGGCATGGCCATGGTCGGCGGGTCGACCGGGTTCGTCACGATCGGCATGGCGACGGTTTTGTCGTCGGAGCCGGGGACGAGTCCGCCCTGACGCGCATCCCCGGGCTGCCCCGTGGATTTCGCGTCGCCCGGCCGAGTCGCCGGATCGGTACCCGCGGGAACGATCCGCATCACCACGGTCTTGTCACCGGCTCCGTCGTCCACGGAATCCCGCGCCGCTTCGCCGGATTCGGCGCCCCGGTGCTCCGAGGGCACGCGACCGCCACCGGGCCCGTCCCGGCGTTCGTCCGCCCCCGGTGTCCCGAGGATCTCGCTACGCCGGAACACGGTGGTCTTCGCACTGGCAGCCGCGTCATCGGACGGCCCGGCCGCCACCGTCTCGGAGCCGACGGTGTCGGCTTCGGCCGCGCCGCTCCCGCCTTTCGCACGGTCGCCCGCGGTATCCGCCGCTGAACCGACGGACTCACCACGTCGAATCACCGCGGTTTCGGCGTCGCTCGCCGCGATTTCGGTCGGACGCGAGCCGCCCGGGGTTTCGGTCGGTTGCGAGCCACCGGCGGCTTCGGCTGGACGGGAGCTGCCCGGGGTTTCGGTCGGTTGCGAGCCACCGGCGGCTTCGGCTGGACGGGAGCCGCCAACGGCCGCGCCCGACGCAGCCGCACTCGCCGCCGCGGAAACGCTCTTCCCTGGAGCAGGCTTCGCGGTTCCGGTCTCCCCGCTCCTCTCCGCCGCGGTGCGACTGTCACCACTCGGAGTGGTCGGGGTCGCGGTGCCGCCCGTGCCCGAGGCGGTCGTGGCTGTTGGCCCTGTAGCGCCCGCTTCGGTCGCCGCCTCCTGGGCTGGGTCCCCTCTTCGGGGGGCAGCCGAAGGGGCCGGATTCCTCGTCCCCGAGGCGCCAGAGGCCGCCGGATCGTTCGGCCCGGGGGCGCTCGAGAGGGGCGGGGTGCTCGCGCCGGAGGCGTTCGTGGCTGTCGAGGTACTCACACCGGGACCATCAGAGGACGTGGGCCCCTTCGGTCCGGAGGTTTCCGCAGATGCCGAGGTGTTCGCACCGGGTGCATCCGAGGGCACCGGGGCGTTCGCGCCGGGGGTGTTGGAGGTTGCCGGGGTGTTCGCGCCGGAGGCGTTCGTGGGTGCCGAGGTACTCACACCGGGTGCATCCGAGGTTGCCGAGGTGCTCGACCCAGGCGCGTTCGACGGTGCGGGGGTGTTCGTGCCGTGCGCGTTCGAAGGTGCCGAGGTGCTCGACCCGGGCGCGTTCGAGGGCACCGTGGTGCTTGTACCGGGCCCGTTCGAAGGCACCGGGGTGCTCGATCCGGAAGTGTTCGACGGTGTTGGAGTGCGCGTACCGGGAGCGTTCGAGCCTGCTGGTTGCGTCGTCCCGGTACCGGACCCCGGCGGCGTGGCGGGCTGATCCCGGCTAGTGGTCCCGGTCGAGCCGGGACCGTCGCTGCTCGAAGTGGTCGGTGTCGCGGCGCGGTCTGTGCCGGGAGTGGTCGCGCCGGTCGAGGCCGATTCGCGCTTCTCAGGTGTATCCGACGGTGCCGGGGTGCTCGTCCCGGGGGAGTTCGATGCCGCTTGTCGCGCTGTCCCGGCACCGGCGGTCGCCGGGGTACCGGTCTGCTCCTCGCCGGTCGTCGCGGACGGGCCGGAACGGTCGCCACTCGGTGTGGACGTCGCGCCGCCGCCCGACCCCGACGTGGTCGCGGCCGGTTCCACCGGACCACTCGCACCCTCGGTGGGAGTGGGGAAAGGTTTCGTCGCGGTGGTGTCCGAGCCGTCATCCGGAGTAGCCGAGGCCGGTTTACTTTCCTTCGCCCCTGCGCCCGGTGACGCCGCCGCATTCGAGGAGTTCGAGCTATCCGCGCGGTTACCGATCCCGGGCCGGGCGCTGATACCCGCGGCACCACCGATGCTCGCCGCGGCACTGGCAGCCGCGGAGCTCGCACTGCCGCCGCTCGCACCACCACCTTGGGCACCGCTCGCGCTACCACCGGCTGCGCCCGCACCGCTCACATCGGCGCGCGCCGAAGCTGTCGGCCGACTCGCCGACGATTCACCTCCCGCAACCCCTGAAGTTCCGGAAGCCTTGTCTGACAGGGTATTCCGCGCCTGTGAGGTCGCTCCCAGCGGCTGCCGCCGGAATGCGGTCGGTTCGTCGTCGGCAGTGCGCTCCTGCGCGCGACGCGCGGAGGTCGCACCGGCCGTGGCCGACGAACGGGAATCCTTCGCGCCACCGTCCGCGGCCCGACTGCCCTTCGCGCTGCTCGCGGCGGCTTTCACCGGAGTATCCGCGCCGGAGTCCCCGGTACCGGGAGGAGTCGTCGACGTGCCCGTGGTCGAAGTCGCCGATGACTTCGCGCCGTCGTTGGCCCGTGCCGATTCACCCGATCCGGTCGAGGAGTTCTTTCCCGCTTCCGTGCCCGCCGACGACGCGCTCGCCGCGCTGCCGCCGCCCGATGTCGCGGACGCGGCGGATGACGGCTCCGCCGAGGTGTCCTCGCGTGCCTTCTCGGCTCCCGCGCTACCGCGCGCCGGATTCTTCTCGTCGTTCGGGTCGGACACCTACTACCCCTCGGCTCGGGCGAATCAGTTGAACTCGACGGCCAGCCTAATGGCCGGGACCGACCGGGGTCCCCAATAGATCGCGACACCATGCGCAGGTTGTTATCGGACTGTTGGCGTTCGGCCCCCCGCGGTGTGACCGGAGGTCCGAACTTCGCTCGACGCGGCACCGGATCGGGATCCGGGCGCCGCGTACAGGTCGGGGAAATCGCGGGGGCGCGGCCGGGTGCAAGAATGAAACCCATGACCTCGTTCGGTGATCTGCTCGGACCCCAGCCGGTGCTCCTGCCCGAAAATCTCGACGCGGAGGCGGCACTGCTCGACAAGGTCGACCCGGTGCAAGTCGCGGCCGACCACCCCGCCGCGTCGATCGCGTGGGCCTATCTCGCGGAAGCCGCGCTGACCCGCGGCGGCGCCGTCGGGTCGGACCCGGTGGTCAACCACGACATCGTCGCCGCCTACGCGTTCGCGCGCACCGGCTACCACCGCGGACTCGACCTGTTGCGCCGCAACGGCTGGAAGGGTTTCGGCCCGGTGCCGTGGAGTCACGAGCCCAACCAGGGCTTCCTGCGCTGTGTCGGCGCGCTGGCCAGGGCGGCCCGTGCCGTCGGTGAGTCCGAGGAATACGCCCGCTGCCTGGATCTGCTCGAGGATTGCGATCCGCGCGCGGCGGCGGAACTCGGACTGGACTGAGTACGGCGGCACGCGATGACGCGATGACGGCTCGCCGCCCGACGACGCGAGGGTTCGACGCCGGTGCGCGCGTCGTTCGCGAGAGCGGCAAGAAACGTCTGCGCGGTTCGTGGGCGCGGCTGCGGCTGTCGGCCCTGCCGATCGTGCAGTGCTCGCTCGGCGCCGCGCTCGCGTGGTTCGTCGCGCATACCGTCATCGGCCATCCGCAGCCGTTCTTCGCCCCGACCGCGGCGGTCGTCTCGATCGGCATCTCGTTCGGCGCGCGGCTCAAGCGGTCGGTGGAACTGGTCGTCGGCGTGGCCGTCGGCATCGGCATCGGCGATCTGTTCATCAGCAACGCGGGCACCGGGGTGTGGCAGATCGCCCTGGTGGTCGCGGTGGCGATGGCACTGGCCGTCTTCCTCGACGGCGGGTCGATCATCACCATCCAGGCCGCGGGTTCGGCGGTGCTGGTCGCGACACTGCTGCCGCCTACGGCCGGTGTCGGTTTCTCCCGCATGATCGACGCGCTGGTCGGCGGTCTGGTCGGGGTGGTGATGGTCGCGGCGATTCCGCTGCATCCGGTGCGCCGGGCCCGCGATCACGCCGCGGACATCCTCGCGGTGATGGGGACGGCGCTGTCGGAGGGCGCGGACGGTCTGCTGGAACAGGATCAGGACAAGATCCGCAAGAGTCTGAGTGAGATGCGCGCGACGCAACCGCAGATAGACGCGCTGCGTTCCTCGTTGGAGGGCGGCCGTGAGATCAGCAGGATCTCCCCGCTGTACTGGAATTCCCGTGCCCGCCTGGAACGTATCCGCTCGGCGGCGGACCCGCTCGACAACGCTGTGCGCAATACCCGCGTGCTGCTGCGTCGTTCGCTGACGCTGGTGAACGACGACGAGATTCTCGACCCGGGGGTGATCGACGAGGTGGAGCGCCTCGCCGACGCGGTCGACGTGGTGCGCAGGATGATGCTCGCCGACCCGGGTGAACAACCGGACCGGGCCGAGGCGGCGCGGGTGCTGCGCTCGGTCGCGAAGGGCGCGCGGCCCGAACTCGTCGCGGGCGCCGGACTTTCGGCGCACGTGGTCTTCGCGCAGTTGCGGTCGATCGTGGTCGATCTCATGCAGGTCTGCGGCATGAAGCGGATTTCGGCGATGGCCCTGCTGCCCCCGACGGTCCCGAATCCGCATGTGCGACCTGAGGAATGATCACCCGACTACTCGGTCCGATCCCGGCGCGGGCCGAGCGTGTCAGCGGGTGTGGTGATGATCTTCGCGTAGTCCGGTACTCGTGTCGGTGTCGGGTCCGGTCGATAATCTCGACTCGTGACCGGGAGCTACGAGGGGTTTCACGGTCGGAAGGCTTCGCGCGAGCGGCGAAGGCGCACCGGATATCCGGTGGACGGAGCCGCTCGTGAGAAGGAGGTGGCCCGGTCCTGTGCCGGACCGGGCCACCGAAACTCACAGCCAGAATCGGGTCAGATAATTGCCGTAGTCCGACCAGATACGTGGCACGCCGGACAATTCGAACAGCGCGTAGACCGCGTCGAAGAACACATTGTTGATGGCGGGGGTCCACAGCAGCGCGAAGACGATCAGCATTCCGAACGGTTTGAACTGATCGAGCGAGCGTCGGGTCTCGTAACTCAGTGACGGTTCCAGCACCCCGTACCCGTCGAGCCCCGGAATCGGCAGACTGTTCAGCAATGCTGCGGTGACCTGGAGGAACGCGAGGAAACTGAGCCCGAACCAGAACGCGGGATGCGATGTCGCGCTGCCGAACAGTTCCACGATCACCAGCAGGATGATCGCGCACGCCGCGTTCACGGCCGGACCGGCTCCGCTGACGATGCGCTGGATGCGCGCGCTGAAATTATGGGTGTGCACGTAGACCGCGCCGCCGGGCAATCCGATTCCGCCGAGTGCGATGAAAACGATCGGCAGCACGACCGACAGCAGCGGATGCGAATACTTCAGTGGATTCAGCGTGAGATATCCGCGCAATTCCACTTCGTGATCGCCTGCGCGCCAGGCGATATAGGCGTGCGCGAATTCGTGCAGGCACAGCGAGACGATCCAACCCGCCACGACCATGACGAACACGCCGATCTTGGCGCGGGTCGAGTCGAGGTCGGCGTCCCATGCGAGTACCCCGCCGAGCACGGTGATCGCGACGACGAGCAGGAATACGGGGCTCGGGCGCACCGCGCCGCGGCCGAGGCGCTGTCTCGCGTAAGGATTGTTCATCTCACCAGGTACCAGGATTCGTGATGTCGGTAGAAGGTCGAACGGGGGACCGGTCGCTCGGTCCGGATGCCGTCCCTCGTCACCACCGCGCCCGGAGTGCCGAGTTGCGCTGCTCTGCCCTCGACCCAGGTCCGTTTGCGGATCCCCCTGCGGACTGCCGCCCGCACCCCCGGAAGATACAGGGTGGGTGAGATCTGCATGGTCCTGACCTTGCCGGTGAACAGCAGGGTGTCGTCGACGTAGGCCTCGCCCTCCAGTTTGGCGTCGTCGACGCCGGTGATGCTGGCGCGACCGACCAGAACGGTTCCGGTGTCGTCACGGATCAGCGGGGTCTCGGTGGCGCGGCCCTCGATGGCGCGTTTCGCGGCCGCGTTCCCGGTTCCGGTCTGATAGGCGCGCGAACCGTAGGTCTTGTCGATCGGGACGTAGCCGATCTCGACGTGCAGCCGTTCCGTTTTCATCAGATGGGTGAGAACCCCGGCGAGCGCGGCGTCCTCGCCCAGCACGATGAGCCGGGGCAGACTGTCGGCCGCGAGCACGGGCAGTAGCTCGTCGATCACGGAAGTCGCTGGGACGGCGGCTGTTTGGGTTGTCGGCAGCGCGGCGAGGGCGATCGGAACGGGTACGCCGTCGCAGCGGAGAACGTGAGTACTCAAACCGCCGTGCACCCTCCTCGGTCCGGCCGACACACCCGTCGGCCTGCTCACCACTTCCGGGCGAACCCGGCGTCGTGGCCCGCTCCGTGCCCAACCATAGCCCTGTTGATGTGGAGGTGTCGGTGGCGCGGCACCCGATACGTTCCGGGGCGCTCGGATGGCATCGGCTAAAATGAGCTACCGGCCACCTCCTCCAGACGGGTAGGTAGCTGCAACACGTCCGTGTTGCGCCCCCAAACGTAGGAGACAAACCATGCCGGCAATCGTCCTGATCGGCGCCCAATGGGGCGACGAGGGCAAGGGCAAAGCGACCGATCTGCTCGGTGGCCGCCTGCAGTGGGTTGTCCGCTACCAGGGTGGCAACAACGCGGGTCACACCGTGGTCCTGCCCAACGGCGACAAATTCGCGCTGCACCTGATCCCGTCCGGAATCCTGACCCCCGGTGTCACCAATGTGATCGGCAACGGCGTGGTGGTCGATCCGGGCGTGCTGCTCGCCGAACTGGCCGGGTTGGAGGAACGCGGGGTCGACACCTCCGGCCTGCTGCTCTCCGCCGACGCGCACCTGATCATGCCGTACCACGTGGCCATCGATAAGGTCACCGAACGCTTCCTCGGCAACAAGAAGATCGGCACCACCGGTCGCGGTATCGGTCCGTGCTACCAGGACAAGGTCGCCAGGGTCGGGGTCAGGATCGCCGACGTGCTCGACGAGAAGATCCTCACCCAGAAGGTCGAGGCCGCGCTCGAGTTCAAGAATCAGGTGCTGGTCAAGATCTACAACCGGCGCGCGCTCGACCCGCAGCAGGTGGTCGAGGAGGTGCTCGAGCAGGCCGAAGGGTTCAAGCACCGCATCGCCGACACCCGCCTGCGGATCAACGAGGCACTCGAACGCGGCGAGACCGTGTTGCTGGAGGGATCGCAGGGCACCCTGCTCGACGTCGACCACGGCACCTACCCCTATGTGACCTCGTCCAACCCGACCTCGGGCGGCGCGGCGGTCGGCTCGGGCATCGGACCCAACAAGATCAATACGGTGCTCGGCATCCTGAAGTGCTACACCACCCGCGTCGGCTCGGGACCGTTCCCGACCGAACTGTTCGACCAGTACGGCGAATTCCTCGCCAAGAACGGCGGCGAGGTCGGCGTGACCACCGGGCGCGCACGGCGCTGCGGTTGGTTCGACGCCGTCATCGCTCGTTACGCGACCAGGGTCAACGGCATCACCGACTACTTCCTCACCAAACTGGACGTGCTGTCGGGGCTGGACACCGTCCCGATCTGCGTCGCCTACGAGATCGACGGCGAGCGGGTCGAGCAGATGCCGACCACCCAGACCGATTTCCACCACGCCGTCCCGATCTTCGAGGAGATGCCGGGCTGGTGGGAGGACATCTCCGCGGCGCGCACCTTCGAGGAACTGCCCGCCAACGCCCGCGCCTACGTCGCTCGGCTGGAGGAGTTGTCGGGCGCTCGGATCTCCTGCATCGGCGTCGGCCCGGGCCGGGATCAGACCATCGTCCGCCACGACGTCCTGGGCTGACACGCTCCCGCGATCGCACCGCCCGAGGCGACAACACGCCTCCGGGGTCGGGCGAGCGAGGTTGCGCGCGTAGGAGAAACCGCGCATTCGCTCGCGGGTAGCCGTGAGTGTGCCCGTCGGCGTCGATCCCGGCTTCGGCGAACCGTTTGCGCGCGTTCGGAGTTCGCGGATGTGATCGATCGTGAACTGGGAAGACCTACGATTGACCCATGGCTCGGAACTGGCCGATGATCGAGCGCGAGACCGAGTTCGACGCCCTTCGGTCCGCGCTGGACGGCCGCGATCATGTCGGCGCCGTACTGACCGGCGATGCCGGAGTGGGGAAGACGACGCTGGCCAGAAAGGCCACCGCGGCGGTGGGCGGAAATATCCGGTGGGTGGCGGGCACCGAATCGGCCCGCGGCATCCCCCTCGGCGTTTTCGCGCACATGGTCGGCGTCTACACCGCCCACGATCCGGTGACCTTCATGTCCGCCGCCCGCGAGGCGCTGCTCGCCGAGGGGCACACCACCATCGGCGTCGACGACGCGCATCTGCTCGACCAGCTCTCGGCCACCCTGTTGCTGCAACTGGCCATCGACAGGGCCGCGCATATCGTGGCGACGGTGCGCAGCGGTGTGCAGGTTCCCGACGCGGTCACCTCGTTGTGGAAAGACGGTCACCTGCTGCGCATCGACCTGGGACCGTTCACCCAGCGGCAGAGCGTCGAACTGGTGGAATCCATGCTCGGCGGGCAACTCGAGGGTTTCACGGCCAACCTCATGTGGGAGTCCTCGGCCGGAAACGCGCTGTTCCTGCGGCATCTGGTGGAGGGCGCGCTGGAAGCGGGCACCCTGCGCCAGGTGAACGGGGTCTGGCAGTTGCGCGGCCGGGCCGCGGTCACCTCCGAACTCGCCGCGCTGCTGGAGGATCGGGTCGAGCAGCTTCCGGATCCGGTCCTCAGAGTGCTGGAACTACTCACCTTCTGCGAACCCATCGATATCGACATACTCGCCGAACTGGCGGGCGAGGAGGCCGTCGAATCGGCCGAAACCCGCGGTCTGATCAGGGTTGTGGAGAACTCGCACCGATTGATCGTGCGCTACAACCATCCCCTGTTCGGCGAGGTCATCCGGCGCAGACTCGGCGTGGCCTCGGCCCGGCGATTACGCGGCCGGTTGTATTCCTCGCTCAAGGAACGCCCGATCAAATCCGCCGCCGACCGCATCCGGCTGGCCGAATTGGCCTTGGACAGCGACAGATCCGCCGATCTGGAACTCTTCGAGGCGGCCGCCGCCGATGCCATCCACTTGGCGAATCTGCCGCTCGGCGAACGTTTCGCCCGCGCCGCCGTGCAACGACGCGGCGGCGTCGAGGCCGCGGATCTGCTCGCCCGCGCCCTGCTGTGGCAGGGGCATCGGATCGAGGCCGAACGCACCCTGGCGGGTTTCGACCCCGACCGACTCGACGAAGTGCAACTGGTCCGCTGGGGCAGCACCCGCGTGTCGAACCTGTTCTGGGCCATGGGCGACGCCGATCGCGCCGACGAGGTACTCGCCCAGGTGCGGGCGAAGGTGCAGCATCCCAAGAGCGTGCTCACGCTGACCGCGCTCGCCTCCGCGTGCGAGGTCAACGAGAACCGGCTGGCGGACGCCTGTGCCGACGCCGAATCGGTGATGACATCGCACGGCGCGCCCAGATGGGCGGTCTGGTGGGCGTCCTTCGGCGGCGGTCTGGCCCTGGCGCTGATGGGCAAGGCCGAAGCGGCGCGCGAGTACGTGGCGCGTGGACACGAGGTGGAAGCGGAGATCGACGGGCTCAACCGGTTCATCTCCACCCACGCCGAGGTACTCGCGCTGACGCTGTCCGGTGAGCTGGAAGCCGCCAAACGTCGCGCCGCGGGATATTTCGACTATTCGGCGCCCGGTCAGTATCTGGCCTGGGGATTGTCGAAGATCCTGCAGGGCACCGCCGACGTCGCCCGTGGTCGTTTCCCGGACGGAATCGAACATCTGGAACAGGCACTGGCCGCCCTCGCGACCGAGGGCGCGGCGGCCTGGATGATTCCGGCGAGAATCCGGCTGGCCGAGGCGTATTCGGCACTCGGCCGAGCGGATGACGCCGCCGAATCCATTCGCGAGGCGGCGGCCCACGGCGGCAGGCATTCCGCGGTGTACGAACCGCAGCTCGATATCGCCCGCGCCGTCCACGCCGGTGCGGAAGGCAGTGTCAGCGCGGCCATCCGATCGGCGATATTCGCCGCCGACTCCGCGCGCCGCTCCCGGCAGTACGCTATCGAAGCCATGGCCCTGCACACCGTCGCCCGATTCGGTGACAGTTCCGTCGCTGGCCGACTCGCCGATCTCGCGGCCCGGGTGGACGGACGACTCGTGCGGGCCCAGGCCGAACACGCGATGGCACTCGCGGCCCAGGACGGCACCGGATTGGACACCGTCGCCGCTGAATTCGAGGCGATGGGCGCGCTGCTCTCGGCCGCCGACGCCGCCGCACAAGCCGCGTCCGCGCACGACCGCGCCGGTGACCGCCGCCGACTGCTCGAATCCGCCGCGGTCGCCAACCGTCTCGCCGCGGCCTGCGGCGGCGCGAGCACCCCCGCCCTGCGCCGAGCGGCACAGCCCCTTCCCCTCACCGCCCGCGAGCGTGAGATCGCGAACTTGGTCGCGGCCGGTCTGTCCAACCGTCAGATCGCCGATCGCCTCACCGTCTCGGTCCGGACCGTCGAAGGCCACCTCTACCGCGCCTGCATGAAGATGGACGTCACCGACCGCGAATCCCTCGGCGCCTTCATGCGCGGCGAAGCCTCGGGCCGATCCGGGTGACGCCGCCGTCGAGGACGTATACCGGGGGTTAGCTGGGCAGGCCGGGGCGGCGGGAGTTACGGTCGGCGGTAGCGAGCTGTGGAAAGGTGTGGATGCCTGTGCGTACGTCGACGATCGTCGGTGTGGTTCTGATCGCGTTGGGGCTGGTAGGGGGATGTTCCGATACGTCGGGCACACCGCGGCCGGTGGGTTCCACATCGGTCGTCGCGACGTCGGCGCCCTCGGCCGCGCCGGATGCAGTGGAGCGCAATCTGCGGATCCGTCAGCGGTTGCTGGAACTCGGGTGCACGACCAACAGCTGTATCCAGGCGTACTTCGCGTGTATGGACGGCTACCTCAGCGGCGACGCGTGCGAGTTCTACCGTCAGCATCCGCCCGGTTGATCCGGCGCGAGGCCGCGACCTCCACCGCGATCAGAAGAGGGTGGGTTCGCCGAATCCCGGCGTGCGCTCGATTTCGAGGAGTCGCTGTTTGGTGGTGATCCCACCCGGCGCGGAGAACCCGTGCAGCGCGTTGTCGGCGGCGAGCACCCGGTGGCACGGGATGATCAGCGGAATCGGATTGCGTCCGAGCGCCTGCCCGACGGCCTGTGCCGCGCCCGGTGCGCCGACCCGATCCGCCACCTGTCCGTAACTGAGGGTGTGGCCGGGATCTATCGCGCGGGTCACGTCGTAGACCCGGCGATGGAAATCGGGAATTGCGCTGGTGTCCAGCGGTATCCAGCGCAGATCATCGAGTTCGCCCGCGAGGTGGGCCCGAATGCCCCGGACCGCCTCGGCGATCGGTCCGGTCGGTTCGGCCCGGTCGATCGAGTCGTCGCCGACCGCGCGGGTGATATGCGCGAACAGTGTCGCCGAATCGGTGTCGGGCAGTGCGAACCGGAAAACGGCGTCCCCGCGCCACGCGATGGCGCAGTCGCCGATCGCCGTATCGAAGAGCGCTGCCCGCCCTGGCAGCCGAGTGGAAACGCCCATGACGACAGTCTGCACGCGGGGTCCGACATGTTCGACGGCGCAGGCGCGATCGGCGGGCGAGGTTCCGCCGCGGAACTCCTTTCGCGGCCGAGTCGGCGCGCCCGGCCCGGCCGGTGGAACCCTGGAGTGGTCGGCCCCGAAGGCCATCGCGATGGCGGCAGGACCAGTCCAGTCCAGTTAGGAAAAACTGGCCTTGAATGTCCCGCAGCTCGGATTCGACGCCGGGCGCACCACGAGGCGTTCGGGCTCGCGGATCGGCTCCTCGGCGATCTCCGCCGCTTCCGATCGGCTGCGGATCGCGGCGATATCGACGTATTGCCGCTGTTCCTCGTAGTACGAGGCGGAATCGTCGAGTAGGGGCCACGGCGCGCGGAACCGGTCGATCCGGAAGGCGGTGGCACCTGAGCGAGGGGCGAAACGGTGGACGGCGTAGGCGAAGGCGGCGACGACGAGAAGGCTGAGCAGGGCGGTCATGTACTCAGAATGACCCCACTGGCCTTGCCTATAAATATCCAATCGGTGAATACTGGACTGTATGGCGACAAGAGTTATCGGTGCTACCAGTCTGGCGCGGGATCTGGGCCGCTGGCGCAGTGTGGACGAGGAAGGCGGGGAAACCTCGGCGGGCAGCCGTCGTTCCGCGCGTCCGGCCTATCTCGCGCTCGCCGAGGGCATCCGGTTGCTCATCCACGACGGCAGGGCGCCGCTGGGCGTCGCGTTGCCCAGTGAACGCGATCTGGCGGCGACGCTCGGCGTCAGCCGGACCACCATCACCTCCACCTACACGCTGCTGCGCGAACACGGTTACCTGATCAGCCGCCAGGGTTCGCGCAGTACGGTGGCGCTGCCGCCCGCGGTGCCGCACGACGGAACCAAACCCGCCAGAAGTATTCTCGCGATGATGTCGCAGCCGGAACTGACGACCATCGATCTGACGTATGCCGCGATGGCGGCGCCCAGGGAGATGCAGGCGGCGTATTCCGCGGCGCTGGAAGGTCTTCCGGCCTACCTGGGTACCCACGGCATGGATCCGGTCGGTGTGCTCGCACTGCGCGAGGCCCTCGCCCGCCGTTACACCGAACGCGGTCTGCCCACCGAACCGGACCAGATCCTGGTCACCCTCGGCGCCCAGCACGGTCTGCGCCTGCTGCTCAATGTGCTGACCGCGCCCGCCGCGCGGGTGCTGATCGAACATCCCACCTACCCGAACGCCATCGAGGCCATTCGCGATGTCGGCGCACGCCCCATTCCGGTGCCGCTGCTGCTGGAGAATCAGGAGCGCGGCTGGGATCTCGACGGAATACGCAGCGCCGCAAGGCAAACCGCCGCGACGCTGGCCTATCTCGTCCCCGATTTCAACAATCCCACCGGCCTGCTGCTCGATGCCGACGGCCGGGCCGAACTGGCCGCCATCGCCAGGGAGACCAGGATGACGATCGTCATCGACGAATCGATGGTCGACCTGCGGCTGGACTCGACCCCCGCGCCGCCGCCGGTCGCCGCCTTCGCCAGGGGCGCGGAGATCGTCACCATCGGGTCGGCGTCCAAATCCTTCTGGGGCGGTCTGCGCGTCGGCTGGATTCGCACCAACCAGTCGCTGATCACCAAACTGCTCGGCATCCGTTCCACCGTCGACCTCGGCACACCCGTCATGGATCAGCTCGCCACCGTGTACCTGCTGGCGAACGCCGACGAAATCCTGGACCGTCGCCGCGATCAATTGCGGTCCCAGCGTGCGGCGATGCTGGAGGCCCTGGCCGAGGAATTGCCGGATTGGCGGGTCGGCGAAGGCGCGGGCGGCATGTCGCTGTGGGCGCAACTACCCGCCCCGGTCTCCACGGCACTGGCGGCCACGGCGCCCAACTACGGTGTATTGCTCGCCGCCGGACCACGTTTCGGCGTGCAGGGCGCTTTCGAGCGTTTCCTCCGCCTGCCCTACACCCATCAGGAGTCCGAGCTCAGGCTCGCCGTCAAAGGGATCGCGGCGGCCTACGAGGCGCTCACACCCCGCGCCGTCGACCCCCTCCAACCGCTCACCTGCTACTGACCGGAGTCGGGTGCGAGCCGGTCGGTCGGTCTCGAAACGGGATCCCCTCGACGTGACCGAATTCGATCTCGGGCAGTATCGAGGTCATGGGCCCCACGACGGGACCGAGTGTCCCCGCAAGCGTCGAAGAGTTCCGCGCGTCGGCGAGTAGCCGCCTGCGCCGGTTCCCGCATCTGGAAGTTCCCGACGCGCCGGATATCCGCAGGGCCGCCGTGCTGCTGTGCGTGGTCGAGTCACCGGAGCGCGCGCCCGCGGTACTCGTCATCCGGCGCGCCTACCGGGGCCGCAACGCGGGCCAGTGGGGTCTGCCCGGCGGACGTCTCGACAGCGGGGAGACCGCCGAACAGGCCGCGATCCGGGAACTGCACGAGGAACTCGGGCTGACCGCGACCCCCGCCGACCTGCTCGGCCGTCTCGACGACTTCCCGGCCAGTTCCGGATTCGTCATCACGCCGTTCGTCGCCGCGCTGACCGACGCCACGGCGCTCAACCCCAGCCAGGACGAGGTCCATTCGGTCCACTTCGTCGACCTCGGCAGACTCGCCGAGGACGACGTGCCCCACTGGGTGAGTCCCGGTGAGGCCGTACGCCAGGGCGAACTGCCCGGCGAAGCGTCGACGATCGCGCCGGAGGGGCCCGGCCTGCTCCAGATGCGCCTGGGCGAGGGCATGACCATCCACGCGCCGACCGGAGCGATGCTCTGGCAGTTCCGCGAAGTCGTGCTGCTCGGCCGCGACCCGGCCGACGCCAGGATCGCCGATTTCGCCCAGCCCGACTGGACCCGCCACTGACCGAAGCGGACTTCGGACTGTCCCCGACGACGAAGACCCGGCCCCGCACACGCGGGACCGGGTCTTCGTGACCGGTGGGACTACTTCAGGTCGTTCATGCTCTTACCCACGTCGGCGAGCGTCAGCGGCTTGCCGAAATCCTGGGTGTACTTGTAAGGGGTGAACCCACAACGGAACTGACCGTTGTTCGGCTTGAAATCAGCGGCCTTCCAACCCTCCGGGGTCGCCTGCTGCACGTTGAAGCAGCGCGGCTGCTCCGAGAGCGGCTTGGACAGATCGATCGGCGCCTGCAAGCCACCGGCGGTCCAGGAGGTCTCCTTGATCGCGGCGTTGTAGACACACGAACGCGTCAGATTGTCACCGCAGCTCGCGGCCGACTTGGCGAACAGCAGCCAGGTCTGGAAAGCCCGCAGTCCCTGGAAGGTGATCGCCGCACCGGGCGCGTACTTGCCGTAGAGCGTCTTCAGTTCCGCGATCGCCGGAGTCGTCGCGGCGGCGTCCAGTGGCGCGGTGCCACTGATATCGGAGAAGTTGTTCTGACTCGACAGTGAACTCTTCGCCGAGTCGAGGAAGGTCTGGTTGTAGGCGTTGGCGTTGGCGTCGATCCAGTCGAGTTTGTAGTTCATGCTCGTGAGGATGTCCTCGAGCTTGGCCAGGTAGCGGAAATCGCCGAGGAAGATCAGGCCCTTGACGTTGTTGGCCTTGATCGACTGCGCGTACGGGGTCCAGTCGGAGACGCCCGCGACCGGGTACAGGTCGTTGTAGACGATCTTCGCGCCGAATGCGTTGAAGAATTCGACCTGTTTATCACCCATCGCCTTCGTGATCGGCGAGTCGCCGTTGATCAGGCCGATACCGTTCTGCGAGCCGGGGTAGGCCTCTTTGAGCAGCCACTCGTAATACCCGGTATAGGGATTGACGCTCTCCGAGGCGGACGCGCCGAAGGAGGGAACCTGCAAATCGGAGCCGGTATTGGGCACCTGGGTGACCTGCACCGGGAAATCGGGAAGCAGGCAGTTCAGCCGGTCCTTGACACCGAGTCCGTCCAGCGCGGCGCTACCGCCGACGAGGACGAAATCCTCACGGCAGGCCTCCAGCATCCGCTGGCGCACCTCCATCAGGTTGGTGTCGCGCAGGTTCACGTTGACCTTGCGGCCGTTGATCCCGCCTGCGGCGTTGCACCAGGACGTGAAGACCTTCGCGGCGTCGACGTAGTCCGGGTTCTTGGTGAACCCGACATCGGAGAACATGCCGACCTCGATATCGGACGCCGTGACCCCTTGCGTCGGAGCGCTTTTCGCGCTGCCGGGCTGACAGACGCCGTTGAGGCTGCCGAAGTTCGCCGCGGCGGCGGGCCCCGACGAGCCACCGCCTTCGGTGGGTTCGCTGCCGCCGTCGCGTCCGCAACCGGCTGCCACCAGCGCGATCGCGATCAGGGCAACGACTATCCGCTGTGTCTTCACTCGTCTAACTCCTGTGCGGTTCATGCTGCTGCCACCCGCAGCAGGACGTCGGTGACGGCTTCCGGTTCGGTGATCATCAGGTCGTGGCCGGTGTCGATATCCCACAGCCGTCCCGCTTTTCGTGCGCCGTCGACCAATTCGGGATCGCGCGTGGCGAGGGTCGAGGTGCAGACGATGTGGAATTGCGGCAGCGCGGCGACGGCCTGTTCGTCGCGGAGATCGAGTTTCTCCTCGAAACACCGCCACGGATGGCTGGTCAGCCGCTCGGCCATCCACGTGAGATCCGCCGGATCGGTGACCCCGTAGAACATGCCCGCGTCGGGATGCGGGAGCAGAACCAGTTCGGTGCCGTCGACCGTCTCGCCGAACGGGCGGGTCGCCTCGATGATCGGACCGGCGACATCGACGAGTGATTGACCGTTGACCGGGTTCGCCGCGTCCAGGTAGACCAGCCGCCCGACCCGATCGATGGCGCGGTCCGCGGCGCCGGTGATGACCATGCCGCCGTAGCTGTGGCCGACCAGGATCACCTCGCGGAGGTCTTCGTAGTGCAGTAGGGAGGCCACGTCCTGGATATGGGTGTCCAGCCCGATATCGGACAGGGACAGATGGGAGCGGTCGGCCAGTCCGGACAGTGTCGGGGCGAACACCTCGTGGCCCGCGTCGCGTAGTAGTCGGGCCACCTTCCGGTAGCACCAACCGCCGTGGCCGCCGCCGTGGACCAGTACGTATGTCGCCATCTCGCTCCCGAAAACCTTGTTCCCTGACTCCGGTAATCGGGTATCGAGTAATCCGATTACTTGAGTAATGGGATTACTCTAGGGAGATGGGCCGGGGTGTGGGGAGTGAATCGGAAACTTCGTCGCGGATCCTGGCCGTCGTGCTGGACTCGCTGGAACGAGTCGGTTACGACGGCCTCTACCTCCAAGAGGTGGCGCGCGGCGCCCGGGTGTCACTGAGCACGATCTACAAACTGTTCGGGACCCGCGATCAGCTGATCGTCGCCGCGCTCGAACAGTGGATGGCCCGAACCAGTTACACCGACCTCGCCGCGATCGATCCGGACGAGACATTGCGCGAGGGTTTGATGCGGCTGTTCCGCCGGGTGTTCGAGCCGTGGGAACACAGCCCGAAGCTGTTGGAGGCCTATCACAAAGCGCGCACCGGCCCCGATGGCAGTCGGCTCGAAGCGCAGGGCATCACCGCGCTGGTCCCCGCGGCGGGCGCGGTCCTCGCCGGTGCCGACCCCGACTATCTCGACGACATCGGCCGCGTGCTGACCGGACTCAGCTACGGACTCATCGGGCGCTACGTCGACGGCGCACTCGAGATCACCGATATTCTTCCCACCCTGGAAAAGGCGGTCTTCCGGCTCACCGCCGACAACGAGTCCGCGGCGAACAGCGCCCACATCAGTCGGGCGCAATCGCCGACCGGTAGCTGAAAACGGCCGTACGGCACCGGTCGCGGCTCGCGCGACCGGTGCCGTACGTCGGGAAATCAGTCCGCCCAGATCTCCTCGAACGGAGTGCCCTCGGTCGGCGGCGGGGTCGGAATGGTGGTGGGGGTGCGGGAGAAGCGCGGGGCGGGCGCGTGCTGCACGATGCCGCCGATCTCGACCAGACCGGTCCGCGCGACGATATGCGGGTTCGCCTCGGCCTCGGTGAAGGTGAGCACCGGGGTGGTGCACGCGTCGGTGCCCTCGAAGATCGCGGCCCATTCGTCGCGGGTCTTGGATTTGAACTTCTCGGTGAACAGCTTCTTCAGCTGATCCTGGCCGTTGGGGTCGAGCTGCTGGGGCAGACCCTCCGGATCGATCTCCAGCCCCGCGAGCAGTTCCGCGTAGAACTGCGGCTCGATCGCGCCGACGGCCATGTACTTGCCGTCGGAGGTCTCGTAGGTGTCGTAGAAGGCCTGTCCGGTGTCGAGCAGGTTGGTGCCGCGTTCGTCGTTCCACAACCCGACGCCGCGCATACCCCAGATCATGTGCGACAGCGCCAGCGCGCCGTCGACCATCGCCGCGTCGATGACCTGGCCCTTGCCCGAGGTCTGCCGCTCGATGATCGCGGCGAGGATGCCGAACACCAGGAACATGGAGCCGCCGCCGAAGTCGCCGACCATATTGAGCGGCGGCACCGGCCGCTCACCCTTGCGGCCGATGGCGTTCAGCACGCCGGTCAGCGAGATGTAGTTGATGTCGTGGCCCGCACGGTCGGCCAGCGGACCCTCCTGGCCCCATCCGGTCATGCGTCCGTAGATCAGGCGCGGGTTGCGCTCGAGCGCCGCATCCGGGCCCAGTCCCATCCGCTCGGTGACGCCCGGCCGGAAACCCTCGATGAGGACGTCGGCCTTCCCGATCAGGGTCAGCACCTTCTCGATATCCGCCGGATCCTTCAGGTTGGCCTCGAGGATGGTGCGTCCGCGCCACTGCGCCCGGTCCATGAAGCCGGGGAACATGCCCGCGCGCTGTACCCGCACCACGTCGGCGCCCAGGTCGGCCAGCAGCAGCGCCGCGTGCGGACCCGGACCGATTCCGGCGAGTTCGACTACTTTGATGCCGGCCAGCGGCCCCTGCCTCCGGTGATCGTCACCGGCGGGGTGGGTTGATCCTGTGGCGGTGGATGGTGTGCTCACGCCCTACCTCGGTTCGTCGTCGATCCAGCGCACCGGCGCGTCCGGTGCCGCCCGGGAAAGCCGGCCCGGGTGTATTGACAGTATGACAATAACGTCGGCGCGCGCCCACCGGCCTCGCTCCACGGTCACCCCTCACGGGTGACGTCGCCCACCCGGGTTCACCCGTACTTTCGTGGCACCGAGAACTCGTCGAGCGACGGAGGACCGAGCATATGCCACCGAAGGAATACCGGCCGGGCACCGCGTTCCCCGGAATCATCGGTCGGACCACCGACGAGTCGAGTCCGGCGTGGCCGCAGCCGGTGCGTGCGGTACCCGACGCGCCGAACGTGCTGTTCATCGTCTTCGACGACACCGGTTTCGGCCAGTTCGGGTGTTACGGCAGTCCGATCGAGACACCGAATCTCGACCGGCTCGCCGAACACGGTCTGCTCTACAACAACATGCACACCACCGCGCTGTGCTCGCCCTCGCGTTCGTGCATGATGAACGGCCGCAATCACCACGCGAACGCGATGGCCGGAATCACCGAGATCGCCACCGGATTCCCGGGATACAACGGCAATATCCCGTTCGAGAACGGGTTCCTGTCCGAGATCCTGTTGGAGCACGGCTACAACACCTATCAGGTGGGTAAATGGCATCTGGTGCCCTCGGAACAGGAATCGGCCGCAGGGCCCTACGAGCGCTGGCCGCTCGGGCGCGGATTCGAGCGTTTCTACGGTTTCCTCGGCGGCGATACGAGCCAGTGGTATCCGGATCTGGTCCACGACAATCATCAGGTCGAACCGCCCGCGACCCCCGAGGACGGTTATCACCTGACCGCCGACCTGGTCGACAAGGCGATCTCCTTCATCGCCAGCGCGAAACAGGTCGCCCCCGACAAACCGTTCTTCCTGAATTTCTGCACCGGCGCCACCCACGCGCCGCACCACGTGCCCAAGGAATGGGCCGACCGGTACCGGGGACGTTTCGACGACGGCTGGGAGGCCTATCGCGAATTCACCTTCGCCCAGCAGAAGGAACGCGGCGTGGTACCGGTGGACGCGCGACTCTCGCGACACGATCCCGATGTGCCGGAATGGGATTCGCTGCCCGCCGACCAGCGCCGTCTGGCCGCGCGGATGATGGAGGTCTACGCCGGATTCCTCACCCACACCGACCACCACATCGGCCGAATGCTCGATTTCCTGAAGGAGATCGGCCAATTCGACAACACGCTGATCATGGTGGTGTCCGATAACGGGGCGAGCGCGGAAGGCGGCGTCACCGGGACGACGAACGAACTGCAATTCTTCAACAACGCCCCGGAGCCGATCGAGGACAGTCTGCGGGCGATCGACGAACTGGGCGGCCCGAGCACGTTCAACCACTACCCGTGGGGCTGGACCTGGGCGGGCAACACGCCCTTCCGGCGTTGGAAGCGCGAGACCTACCGCGGCGGCGCGAGCGACCCGTTCCTGGTGCACTGGCCGCGGGGAATCACCGCGAGTGGCGAGATCCGCACCCAGTACGCGCATCTGGTGGATATGGTCCCCACCGTTCTCGACGTACTCGGCATCGAGCCGCCCGCCACCATCAAGGGCGTCGCGCAGTCGCCGATGCACGGCGTCAGCTTCGCGCACACCTTCGACAACGGGGACGCGGTCACCGGCCATCACACCCAGTACTTCGAGATGCTCGGCCACCGCGCCATCGATCACGACGGCTGGCGCGCGGTATGTCCTTGGCCCGGACCGTCTTTCGCGGAGGCGGACAACGCCTTCGGCACCCCCATCACCGCCGAGACGCTCGGCGAGTTGGACGCGCACGGCTGGGAGTTGTACTACATCGAGGAGGATTTCGCGGAAACCCACGACCTCGCCGCCGAACATCCCGACAAACTCCTCGAGATGATCTCGCTGTGGTACGTCGAGGCGGGTAAGTACAACGTGCTGCCCATCGACAGCAGCACCCTGCAACGCCTCATCCAGGAACGTCCGCAGATCACCCCCGCGCAGACCAGCTACACCCTGCGCGCGGACACCGACACGCTGCCCGCCGCCGTCGCGCCGCGCGTACTCAACCGGCCGCACAGCGTCACCGTCGACGTGGAGATCCCGGCGGGCGGCGCCGACGGCGTTCTGGTGTGCCAGGGCACCAATGTCGGCGGCTGGACCTTCTTCGTCAAGGACGGCCGACTGCACTACGCGCACAACTACGTTCGGCGCGCCGTGTACCGGGTGGCCTCCACCGAGCCGATCCCGCAGGGGCGTCACGAACTCCGCTTCGAATTCGAGCCGACCGGCGTTCCCGACATCACCCAGGGTAAGGGCGCACCGGGCAACGCCACGCTCTACATCGACCGTCGCCCGGTCGGTAGGGAGGAATTCCCGGTCACCACACCGGTCGCCTTCAACCCCGGCGGCATGACCTGCGGGGCCAACCCCGGCTCCGCCATCGTGTCCGACTACCGGCCTCCGTTCCGGTTCAGCGGCACCCTGCACACCGCCGTCGTCGACCTGTCCGGGGACCTGATCACCGATATCCCCAGTGAGATGCGCATGCATATGGCCCGGCAGTAGGCGACGACCCGGCCGCCGCACCGGGAGTCCGGCACGAACGACCCGAAGGGTCGGGTGCCGGACTCCCGAATCACCGCGCCCGACGAATTCCGTCGCGGTCGAACAGGAGGCGATCGACGCATGGCCGAGGTGTATCGCGAGAGGCAATTCCGCAGACTGACGACGCCGCGTTCGGCCGCCGTCGCGGGCATCCTGTTCGCCGTGCTGTTCACGATCGGCCTCGTGCTCTTGCGCACCACGCTGCCGGGCGATCCCCTCAGCGACACCGCGTGGTCCGGGCCGCATCGAACGAGAATCAAGATCGCCCTGGTGCTGGAGCCTTTCGCCGGAATCGCGTTCCTGTGGTTCATCGGCGTGATCCGGGATCGAATCGGCGAACTCGAGGACCGGTTCTTCTCGACGGTCATGTTGGGCAGCGGTCTGCTCTTTCTCGCCATGATGTTCGCGTCGATGGGAGTCGCGGGCGGTGTGCTCGCCATCGCCCGAGATTCCGCTGCCGCGCACACCGACATCCTGATCTTCGGCCGCGAGGTCATGCTCCAGATGAACAGCGTCTACGCGGTGCGTATGGCGGGGGTTTTCATGATCTCGCTGGGCACGATCTGGTTGCGCACCGGACTGATGCCGCGCGTGCTGGTGGTGATCACCTACTTGTTCGCGCTGTTCCTGCTGATCGTGGTCAGTTTCAGCGTGTGGGTCGGCCTGGTTTTCCCCGCCTGGGTACTGCTGGTCAGCGTGTATCTGCTGGCGACCCTGCCGCCGGGAACAACACTGGCGGGCCAGGCCGCGACCGAGGAGAACGATTCGTAGCGGTTACGGCACGAGGGGATTGTTCCTGGTCACGATGAGCGGATCGGCGGGGGTGAACGGCAGTTCGGGGAGCGCGTCGATGGCGACGCCGAATGTCGCGGCGAGAACGCCGCGGGAATAGGCGCTCATCGAGGCGCGGTAGCCGATATCGGCCGGTGTCGGCTGATCGAAGAAGATCAGCAGGTGCACGCGCGGCGCGTCGATGACCTCGATATGGTGCGGGTAGGCGCGTGGCACGAAATACACCTCGCCCTCGTTCACGACGTAGGTGTCCAGCGTCCCGTCCGGATCCATGATCGTCATCCGCGCCGAACCCCGGTGCACGTATCCCATCTCCGCGGTGACCGGATGCCAATGCGGTTCGCGCATACCGTCTTCCCTGATGCGCAGCGAATACATCGAGATATCGTGCAGCGCCGGCCAGAATTGCTCGCGGGCGGTCCGCGCGGACCCGACCGGTGAATCCACCGGGGCCGCCATCGCCTCGATCGCGAAATGATGCGGGTCGCCGAAATGGGCGCAGGACGGTATCTCCGGCTCGCCCTCGCGCCGGACGAGCAGTTTCGCCGTCGTACTCCGCCGGATCTTCGCGAAATCCGAGGCGGCCAGGTCGTAGGTGTTGCCGAGCACCGAATCGGTCATCGCGCCGAGCGAGGCACTCAACCCGAAATCCTCCGGGCGCTCGTGGCGAAACGCCAGAATGAATTCCGCGTCCGTATCGCCGATGTTCTCCACGTGATGCAACGCGCCGGAGTCGATATGGAACATCTCCCCTGGACCCACCAGGAACGACGAGAACCTCCCCCCGCTGTCGAGCACCGAAACCAACGCCCGCCCCTCGGTGCAGTAGGTGAGTTCGGTGCAGTTCGCGTGCCAGTGCGGTTCGCGGATCGCGCCGGGAGCCAGCGTGAGACGTTTGATCGACAGCCCGCTCAGTATCGGAAAACTGTCGACGGTCAGCCTGGTCAACGAGCCGAGTTCACTGCGGTGGATCTCTTCGCCTGCCAGCAGCGAAGCGGTATGGATCGAGGGCACGCGTCGTCCTCCTTGATCGCCGGGCGAGATCGTTCCTGGCTCGATCATCACCCGGGTCCACGAAGAACCGGTGTGTACACGCGGACCCGATGCCGACCGGATTCGCCGGTGATACGAAGGTCCTCCCCGGGGCCGTCAGCAGTCGGGTTGGAAGGGGAAACAGCCGCGCGGTGTCGTGCGCGGTGGTGTGGTCGGCCGTTGGGTGGGCGGCGGTGGTGGCGGCGGTTGCACCGTGGACGGCGGGGGCGCGGGCTGTTCGGCGGTTGTCGACGGGGTGACCTGGTCGCCGGTCGGCGGCGGGTCCGTGGAATCCGAACCGCCCTGCGCGAACGCCCAGATGACACCGCCGAGGACCGCGATCGCGGCGGCCCCGCCGAGCACCACGATGCCCCGGCGTCGGCTGGACCGCGTCGCGGTATCGCGTGGCGGGGCAACGGTATTGCGCGGCGGATCGGCGGGGCGCTCCTTTCTCGGGCCGGTGTCGGAGAGGCGGTCGATGGTCGCCGGTGAGACCAGAGGACGTGACTTCAGCAGTCCACGTCGGGGGTTCGCGGGTGCGTCGGGCCCTGTGTGCTGCGCCGGTCCGGTGGATGAACCCGCTGATGCTGGGGTTTCGTTCTCCGGGGCGAGGGACGTCGGCGGCGGTGCCGTGCCGGAGGGCGTGGGTGACGGTGATCCGGTCGGTGGTCCCACGCGCTCGGGACCGTCGGGCGGGGTTCCGTACTCGGGGCCGTCGGGTATCCGGTGCGGTGGTGCCGTCGACGGGATCGGTGATGCCGTAGATGCGGCTGCCTTCTCCGGGTCGGTCGGCAGGCTTCCGTGTTCCGAGGCCGGGCTGTCACCATCCGCCGGTGAGGTGGGCGATTGCCCGACGGTGGATGGTTCGGCTCGTCTCGATCCGGCAGGCACGTTCTCGTATTCCTGAGCTGGAGTGTCCGGGGGATACAGCGGTGGAATCGACGCTGGGGCAACAGAGGGCGTCGAAATCGGCGTTTCCTGTGCCGCTGAGGTGTGCGGCGGCGATGACGACGTCGCGGAAGCTGGTTGTTCGGCAACCGAACCTGTCGATACCGGTCCATCGGGTGGGTTCTGCTGCGCCGAACTCGGCGGCGGACCCGGTTGCGCCGGCGGCGACGAAGTTGTCGGCGGACCGACGAATATCCTTCCGGTGGGCCGATTCTCGCGTACGCGATCGGGGGGAATTCCCGGCGACGACGCCGTGGCCGAAGGGTCGGCAGGCTGTGCCGTAGCCGGATCACCCGCCCTCGATCCGGCGGGCGGATTCTCATATCCCGACGCGGTGGTACCTCGCGGTGGCGCCGGGGGGTCGGTCGGCTGTTGTCGTGCGGGCGCTGCCTCAACGGATATCGGGCCCGACGGCGGTTTTCCGTGCGTCGGAGGTGCCTGCGGGTGCGTCGACGGTGTGGCCGGTGGTTGCGCTTGCTGTGGTGCGGCAGGAGGTTTCGCGAACACCGGTGGCGTCGAAGGACGCGTCGGCCGCGTAGGAGGAGGCGCAGTAGGAGAACTACCGGGTGGAAGTGCGGCGGGACCACTGGAGTGGGGCGCGGAGGAACCGCCGGCGGCAGGTGCGGAAGGGCGTCCCGGCGAAGGCGCGGTGGTGCTGCCGGGCGACACCGAAAGGCTGCCCGGTGAATTCGCGGAAGGGGGCGCCGGTGGTGGTGGCACGGTGGGACCGCCCCTTGGAGGTGCAGCGGTACCGCGTGGTTGTGGCGCGAGCGAGGGTGCCGATGGTGGCGCGGTGGGGCCACCCGACTCGGTGGCCGCGCCGGGTGGGGGCACGGCGGGAAGGCCGGGTGGTGTGGCCGTGCTGCCTCGTTGTGGTGCGTTGGGGCTACCAGGCGGCGGCCCGGGAGGGCGGGCAGTCGGCGGAGTTGAATAGCCGCCGGGAGCGGGGGCGGCCGTGGGATTGTGTCCCGGTCCCGGTCCCGGATGTGGGAGCGGCGGGGCGGCAGGTGGACCCGACGGTATCGGCGGTCCGAAAGCGCGCGCGGGTATCGACGGGACCGATCGGTGCGGTGCGGGCTGGCGAGGGTCGGCCTTCGGGGCATCGGGATTCCGTGCGGGTGGCGGTCCCGCCGCCGAGGGTGTCGGACGCCCGGGGTCACCCCCGGGCCACGCCGGTCCGCCTGATCCGGGTCCGCTCGTTCCGGGACCACCGCTGGCGGATGGGGGTCCCCCTGCCGAGGGTGTGGGACGGCCGGGGTCGCCCCCGGGCCGCCCCGGTCCGCCCGTTCCGGGACCACCGCTGGCGGGCGGGCGTCCCGCCGCCGAGGGTTTGGGACGGCCGGGGTCTGTTCCGGGCAGCGCCGGGCCGCCCGATCCCGGACCTCCCGCTGCCGGAGCACCGCTTGCGGGCGGCGGCGCGGTGGCCGGGTCCCGAGGTGTGACCGGAGGACGGCCGGGTCCGGATCGGGCAGCGGGCGCTTGTCCCACGGAGGGGTCGGTGGTGCCCGCGCCCCTGGGTCTGCTGGAACGCCGAACATCCGACGGCGCACTCGCACCCGATACAGGCCCGTCCGTCGACCGAGCGGGTCCGGTGGGAAACCCTTCGGCTACCAACTGCTCCACAGTCACCCGGTCCGCGTAGCCGAGCGCGCCGAGGAACGCGTGCACCCGTTCGGCGTCCCACGACACCTCTCGGCGCGCCGCGGATTTGCGGAAGTACCGCCGCAGCGCGGAGAGCCCCGCTGCTTCGACATCGCACCCGTGCGGCGGGGGCCCGTGCCATTCGACGGTGATCGGGAACCGCGCGTGCCCGGCCACCAGTACCAGTCCCGCGACGAACGCGTCGAACCCGACCCGGTCCGCGCACGCTTTCAGGTCGAAGAAGGCATCGCTGACCTCGTTGATCGGATTCACATCGCCGGGACGTACCCGCACCGGATCGTCGGGGACGCCGGACAGACTCCAACGCCCGTCGGCCGAACACGACAGTTCGCCGCCCGCTCGGGGCAGGATGTTCACCACGTCGACGGCGACGCAGACGTGCGGTGTGATCACCACGAGGTCGATCTCGCGGCCCGCGCGCGGGTTGCCACGCTCGGGGACGTAGCACCCGGCGATCACGATTCCGGCGACCCGATATTCGTCGGTCCACTTCCCCAGCCATCCGGCGATCCGCTTCTCGGTGGGCCGGACGCCGTTTCGTGCGGCGTTGATGACGAGCATCTCCTACACCCTCCTCGCGCGGAGCGCCGAAAAAGACGCCCCTACAACGTTATCGCCGGGCAACGACACCCGCATCAGTGCTGGTGATACCCGTTCGGCGCGGCGATTCCCGGGCGTTTTGCTCACAACGAATTCGTCGGGCGGACTCCCGGGCCGAAACTGGACAGATCATCGAACCCCGGACACAATCCCCCCATGTGGAAACGACGTTTCAATCCACGAAACCCCCGCATCGCTGATCGCGACTCACGGATACCGCGCGACCGATGAGCGCTCCCGCGGACTATCCCCTCGCGCTCGCCGTCGAGGATTTCGCACCCGTATTCCTGACGACCTGCGGAGTCCTGTTCTTGCGCCGCCTCACCGGAAGCGGAGGGGTCGTACTCGCCGCGGCCCTGATCGGCACGGGCGGATTCGCCAAGGCCACAGCGAAACTCGTCGTGGCGGCGGGCGGCCCCGACCTGCCGTGGTTGCGCGGCATGCTGTTTCCGCTCCTGACCCTCGGATTCGCCCTGCTGTACGCGGAATTGAGACGCGCCGCGACCGGTCGGCTCTCGCGCGGGTTCATCATCCCGACCGTCGCGCTCATCGCCGTCTGCGCCGTCGCCGCGATACTCGCCGCCGACACCCTCCCGATGCTGGTGAGCACCACCGTCTTCGCCACCCTCACCGGCATCCACCTCATCCGCCTGGCCCGCCGCCGCGGCGACAATCTATCCGCCGCCCTGATCGCCGCCCAACTCCTGGCGTTCTTCGTCCTCGGCCCCCTCGGCGCCCGCCCCGACCAGACCGTCGCCCTGCAGTGGACGGAACAACTGTGCAATACTGCCGCCCAAACCGCCTTCCTCATCGCCGCCTACCGCTTGGCTGGAGTGCCGCGACCTCGAAGCGGCAAGCCGGACGAGTCCGAGCACGGGTGACCACCCGCCGGAACCTCCGCTGTGCGGACCGCGTGCGCGTAGGCGAGAATCCTGGCAGCGTGACTGGGCGCTGGAGTCGGAGGGATCAGCGGTGAGCGTGTGGGGAGAGGTCGTCGTCGGCCTGGTCATTCTGGTCGGACTGGTCGGGATCATCGTCCCGATCCTGCCGGGGGCGATTCTGATCTTCGGCGCGATCGGGGTGTGGGCGTTCCTGACGGGCGGGGCGACCGCGTGGTCGATCTTCGCTGTCAGCGCGGTTTTCCTGGTGGTGTCCGCGATCGTCAAATACACGTGGCCCGGTCGAAAGATGAAGGACGCGGGTGTCTCCAACCGCGCCCTGTTCCTCGGCGCCGTTCTCGGCATCGTCGGCTTCTTCGTCATCCCCTTCGTCGGCTTGATCGTGGGATTCGTTCTCGGCGTCTACCTCTCGGAACTGCAACGCCTCGGCGACAACCGACCGGCCTGGCAGTCGACCAAACACGCGCTCAAGGGCGTCGGCCTGTCCATGCTGATCGAACTCCTCGGCGCCCTGCTCGCCACCGCCACCTGGTTCCTCGGCGCCTTCATCGCGTAGCCGGCCCGACTCACCTTTCGATGGCGGGGAAGGGGATGGTGTCGTCGGAGGGTTTGGGGAGGTCGTCGCGGCGGATGGGGAGGGTGGGGTGTTCGGGTTTGTGGAAGGGGGCGGTGGGGGTGGGGGCGGCCTGGCGGTGGAGGGGCAGGCGGTAGAAGCGGCGGGCGTTGTCCTCGAGGACGGCGAACATGTCGGTGCCGACGACGTCGCAGATGAGGTCGACGTCGGAATCCCGGAAGGGGCGGCCCGCGCGGGTGCCGGGCAGGTCGGTGCCGAACATGAGTGCTTCGGGGTTGACGGCGTGGATGCGGCGCAGGGTGTTGGCGACGTTCATGGAGACGCGGCCGAAACCGGTCGCCTTGACGCGAGCCCCGCGATCGACCAGGTCGAGCAGGTAGGGCAGGCCCTCGTCGGACATACCGAGGTGGTCGATGGAGAAGGCGGGAAGTTTGGAGATCACCGGTTGCAGCGAGGTCAGCATCTTGCCGTCGATGTAGACCTCGACGTGCCAGCCGACCAGGTCGTGGGCGCGCAGCGCCTGCAAGGTCATGGCGGTGATGTCGGCGGCGGCGCGTTTGACGTTGAAGCGCAGCGCTCGCACCCCGGCGCGATCCAGGTCGACGATCTCCTCGTCGGTCGCTTCGAGGTCGAGCGCGGTCACGCCGACCCAGCCTTCGCCCAACTCCGATAGTGCTGCCTTCAGGTAGCTCTGATCGGTGCCTTGGAACGAACCGCTGACTACCGCGCCTCCACGTATGTCGAAGCGCGACATACGCTTTCGGTAGTCGGCGATGGTGAAGGGGTCGGGCAGGTAGCCGTCGTTCTCGGCCAGCGGGAACCGCGGGTCGAAGATGTGGACATGGGCATCGAACACTTGTACAGAATGCCTCAGTCGTCGAGTTTCCGCTGTGGCGACGGTCGCCGAATCGGCCGACCGTCGCTGTTTCGCGGGTTCTAGACCTTGTGCGGTTCGCTCGCGCGCAGCATGTCCTCGCGCTCGACGACCTTGACCCGCTCGCGGCCTTCGGGCTCGCCGAGTGCGCGTTCGTGGGCGTCGAGGCGGTACCAGCCCTGCCAGGTGGTGAACGGCACGCCCTTGGCCTCGAGGAAAGCGGTCACGGCGTCGAGTTCGGGCTCGGGGGCCGAGACGAAGGCGTCGGCGTCGTCGAGCAGGCAGGCCACGGTCTCGTTGGCGTCGCCCTTGGTGTGGCCGATCAGGCCGACCGGGCCGCGCTTGATCCAGCCGGTGACGTAGGTCGCCGGCATGAAACGCGCCTTGCCGTCGGCGTCCTCGTCGGCCAGTACGCGTCCGGCCTCGTTGGGCACGGTGCCCGCCTGGTCGTCGAAGGGCAGGTTGGTGATGTTCTGCGACAGGTAGCCGACCGCCCGGTACACGGCCTGGATGTCCCAGTCCTTGATGACCCCGGTGCCCTTGACGTTGCCGGTGCCGTCGAGTTCGGTGCGTTCGGTGCGCAGACCGATCACCTTGCCGTCGGCGTCGCCGACGATCTCGGCGGGAGATTCGAAGAAGTGCAGGAACAGCTTGTGCGGGCGGTTGCCCTGGTCGCGGATGGCCCACTGCTCGAGGGTGTTGGCGACCATGTCGACCTGCTTGGAATGGCGACGCGCGGCTTCGGAGCCTTCGTCGTAGTCGATGTCCTCGGGGGCGACGATGACCTCGATGGTCGGCGAGTGGTCGAGTTCACGCAGTTCCAGCGGGGTGAACTTGGCCTGGGCCGGGCCGCGGCGACCGAAGACGTGCACCTCGAGCGCCTTGTTGCCCTTGAGGCCCTCGTAGACGTTCGGCGGGATCTCGGTCGGCAGCAGTTCGTCACCGGTCTTGGCGAGCACGCGCGCCACGTCGAGCGCGACGTTGCCGACGCCGAGGACCGCGACCTTCTCCGCGTCCAGCGGCCAGGTGCGCGGCACGTCGGGGTGGCCGTCGTACCAGGAGACGAAGTCGGCGGCGCCGAAGGAGCCGTCGAGATCGATGCCGGGGATGTCGAGTGCGCGGTCGGCGTTGGCGCCGGTCGAGAAGATCACCGCGTCGTAGAAACGGCGCAGGTCGTCCAGGGTGATGTCGGTGCCGTAGTCGATATTGCCGAGCAGGCGGACCTGTTCTTTGTCGAGCACCTTGTGCAGGGCGGTGATGATGCCTTTGATGCGCGGGTGGTCGGGCGCGACGCCGTAGCGGATCAGCCCGAACGGCGCCGGCATGCGCTCGTAGAGGTCGATGCTGACGTCGGCGTCGGACTTCATCAACGCGTCGGCGGCATAGATGCCCGCCGGTCCCGCGCCGACAATGGCGATGCGGAGCGGACGGGCCGCCTGAGCATCACCGCTCGCTGCTGCACTCTGTTCGGTCATCTCTTCCGCGCACCCTTATGTTCGAAATTAATGGCGTTGGTCTTAGCTTAGGCTAAGTTCACGCGTCGTTCGGTCGCACCTCACGATGCGTGACGCTGGTGCTGCCGGCACGTGCCCGCACGTTGCCCAGGTCGCTACGACGGTGAGCTGTCATATGGCTATGACAGCAGGCCGCAGTCCCGCGATTCTATCGGTGGCATGTCATACGACCTATCAGGGTGTCGTGAACTGGATGGATGCCGTACCTCAGGGCGACCGTGAACGACCCGTGACACCAGCCTACCGACGCCGTTTCGGCGCGGCACGCCTCCGGACCGGGCGGGCGCGGCGGGGGTGGACGTCCGATTCCCGCGCCGACCAGGGATCATCGAGGGATGACCGAGCAGCGCCCCGCCCCCGAGGACGACGAAGCGATCGTGGTCGACCAGACCGACAAACGCACGATGGCGCCGTTCATCGCGGCCGCCGTCTTCGCGGCGATCGTGCTGGTCGCGATCGTGGCGGGCGGGGTGTTCTCGCCCGCTGAGAAAAATGTCACAGAGGCCGACCGGATCGCGGCGGCCGCGCAGAACTACGCGAGCGCCCGCAACGCGACCGATGCGGTGCCGCCGCCCGGTGTCGCGTGCGACGGATTCGACGAGGGCAAGTCGCCGTTGGCAGGACAGTTCGCCGGGGGCGGATCATCCGGAAGTTCGATCGAGATACCGAAAGTCGCGGAGCAGCGCGTCAACGGTGACCGGGGCAAGGCCGCCGTCACCGTGCGGGTCGACGGCCGAGTGAGCACCGAGACCTGGAACTTCCTCCGGGCGGGCGACAGGTGGGTGGTCTGTGGGTGAGCTGCGTCCACGACCTGCCCGCGTGTCGCAAATGAACGTTTGACATGTCGGCCGTCGGACGGGCAATCTCAGTTCAGGTCATGAGAACCAGCGTCAAGCCCCGGCTTGCTGGTCGGCAACCCTCCTCCGCGGTGGGGTGCTCCGGGTGACGACCCGGCCGCGCACCGAAAACGGGTGTGGCAAGTGCGGATTCACAGGAGGATCGACATGAGTTATGCCGGAGACATCACCCCGCAGCAGGCGTGGGAAATACTCCAGGAGCATCCCAAGGCCGTCTTGGTCGATGTGCGCACCGACGCGGAATGGCGTTTCGTCGGAGTGCCCGACACCAGCTCGATCGATCGGCCGACGGTGCTGATCGAATGGGTCGACAGCAACGGCGCCCGTAACACCGAATTCGCCGACCAGCTGGGCAAGGCCCTCGGGACGCGCGATCCGGAAGCGCCCGTGGTCTTCCTGTGTCGCTCCGGTCAGCGTTCGGCGCATGCCGCGAATCTGGCGACCCAGCTCGGGATCGGCCCGTCCTACAACGTGCTGGACGGATTCGAGGGCGGCCTCGACAGCTCCGGTCACCGCGGTGGCCAGGGCTGGCGTGCCACGGGTCTGCCCTGGCGGCAGTCGTGATCACCGGCGGCGCGTTCGACAAGCCGCTACCCGACGACGTCGGTCCGGCGACCCTCGGTGTGCGCGGCGGTCTGCGCCGCTCCGGTTTCGAGGAGACCTCCGAGGCGCTGTATCTGACCTCCGGTTTCGTCTACGAGAGCGCCGAGGCGGCCGAGGCCGCGTTCACCGGCGACGTCGAACATTTCGTCTACTCCCGCTACGGCAACCCGACGGTCGCCATGTTCGAGGAGCGGATGCGTCTGCTCGACGGCGCGGAAGCCTGTTTCGCCACGGCGAGCGGCATGTCGGCCGTATTCACCTCGCTCGGAGCGCTTTTGAGCGCGGGCGATCGACTGGTGGCCGCGCGCAGCCTCTTCGGGTCCTGTTTCGTGGTGTGCAACGAGATCCTGCCGCGCTGGGGCATCGAAACCGTCTTCGTCGACGGCGAGGATCTGGACCAGTGGGAACAGGCGCTGTCGGTGCCGACGCAGGCGGTGTTCTTCGAGACCCCGGCCAATCCCATGCAGACCCTGGTCGATGTGCGCAGGGTCAGTGAACTCGCCCATGCGGCCGGCGCGAAGGTTGTGCTGGACAACGTCTTCGCCACCCCGCTGCTCCAGCGCGGGTTCGACCTCGGCGCCGACGTCCTCGTCTATTCGGGTACCAAACATATCGACGGTCAGGGCCGGGTACTCGGCGGCGCGATCCTCGGCCCGCAGGACTACATCGACGGTCCGGTGAAGAACCTGATGCGTCACACGGGTCCGGCGCTGAGCCCGTTCAACGCGTGGACGCTGCTCAAGGGCCTGGAGACCATGCCGCTGCGGGTGCGGCACTCCACCGAATCGGCGCTGCGGATCGCGCGTTTCCTCGAGGGCAACGATTCGGTGAGCTGGGTGCGCTACCCCTATCTGGAATCGCATCCGCAGCACGCGCTGGCGACCGGTCAGATGAGCGGCGGCGGCACCGTGGTCACCTTCGAACTCGACGCGCCCGCGAACGAGGCGAAGAAACGGGCCTTCGAAGTGCTCAACCGGTTGCGGATCGTCGATATCTCGAACAATCTCGGCGATTCCAAGACGCTCATCACCCACCCGGCCACCACGACGCACCGCGCCATGGGGCCCGAGGGACGCGCCACCATCGGCCTGTCCGACGGGGTGGTGCGCATCTCGGTCGGCCTGGAGGATGTCGATGACCTGCTCGGAGATCTCGAGCGCGCGCTGCGCTGAGATTCCACGCGACAGACGAAAGAACCCCGTCCCGGTCCGGGACGGGGTTCTTCGCGTTCATCGACTAGGCGAGCGCGCGCAGGCGGGGGCCGAGATCGCGTTCGAACAGTTCGAGGAACCGGCGCTGATCGTGGCCGGGGGCGTGGAAGACCAGGTGGTTGAGCCCGGCGTCCAGGTACGGCTTGATCTGGGTCACGGCCTCGTCGGGGTCGCTGGCGACGATCCAGCGCTTGGCGATCTGTTCGATCGGCAGCGCGTCGGCGGCGGTTTCCATCTCGATCGGGTCGGTGATGCTGTGCTTCTGTTCGGCGGTCAGCGACAGCGGCGCCCAGAAACGAGTGTTCTCCAGCGCCAGTTCGGGATCGGTGTCGTAGGAGATCTTGATCTCGATCATCCGGTCGATATCGTCGACCGAGCGCCCGGCCTTGCCCGCGCCTTCTGCGACGGCGGGCATCAGCTTCTCGGTGTAGAGGTCCATGCCCTTGCCCGACGTGCAGATGAAACCGTCGCCCGCGCGACCGGCGTACCGGGCGACCAGCGGGCCGCCCGCGGCGATATAGACGGGAATGCCGCCTTTGGGCACGTCGTAGATGGAAGCGCCGACGGTCTTGTAGTACTGGCCCTCGAAATCGGTGCGCTCACCGGTCCACAGGGCGCGCATCAGGTCGACGGATTCGCGTAGCCGGGCGAACCGCTCCTTGAACTCCGGCCATTCCCCGGTGTAGCCGGTCGCGATCTCGTTGAGCGCCTCACCGGTGCCGACGCCGAGCATCACGCGGTCCGGGTACAGGCAGCCCATGGTCGCGAAGGCCTGGGCGATCACCGCGGGGTTGTAGCGGAAGGTCGGGGTCAGCACCGAGGTGCCCAGCTGGATGCGCCGGGTGCGCTCACCCACCGCGGCCATCCAGGCCAGCGAGAACGGGGCATGTCCGCCCTTGTGCCGCCACGGCTGGAAATGGTCGCTCACCGTCGCGCTGTCGAGTCCGTGTTCCTCGGCGAGCACCGCGATCTCGACCAGTTCGCGCGGTCCGAATTGTTCCGCCGACGCCTTGTATCCGAGTTTGAGACCACTCATGTGCGTCACTCCTTCGCTTCGCTGCCACGCATCCGGTGCGGGTATTTCCGACACCGGTCGGCCGCACGCGGGCGTTTCCCCGCACCAGCGCCGTGCGGCGTACGGCTGATTCGACCATAGCCAGCCCGATTCGCGACGTTGTGCAGGGGCGCGTCCGGCGGCCCGCCGCGCCGTGTCCGGGCGCTCCCGCCGCGGGTAGCCGATAATTGACTCGTGACTCCAGACGACGAGCCGATCCTGTCCTACCTCACCGATATGGACGGGGTGCTGGTCCACGAGGATCACCTCGTTCCCGGCGCCGACGATTTCCTCGCCGAATTGCGCGACAAACAGATCCCGTTCCTGGTCCTGACCAACAATTCGATACGCACCCCGCGCGATCTGCAGGCCAGGCTGCGTCACAGCGGTCTCGACATCCCCGAGGACGCGATCTGGACCTCGGCGCTGGCGACCGCGACATTCCTCGACGACCAGCGCCCGAACGGTACCGCGTACGTGGTCGGGGAATCCGGTCTCACCACGGCACTGCACGAGATCGGCTATGTGCTGACCGATAGCGACCCGGACTACGTGGTACTCGGTGAGACCCGCACCTATTCGTTCGAGGCGATCACGACCGCCATTCGGCTCGTCGAACGCGGCGCTCGATTCATCGCCACCAATCCGGACGCGACCGGACCCTCACGCGACGGATTGCTTCCCGCGACGGGTTCGGTCGCCGCGCTCATCACCCGCGCCACCGGCAAGGACCCCTATTACGTCGGTAAACCGAATCCGCTCATGATGCGCTCGGCATTGCGGCGCATCGGCGCGCATTCGCAATCCACCGTGATGATCGGGGACAGGATGGACACCGATGTCGTCTCCGGTCTCGAGGCGGGTATGCGCACGATCCTGGTGACCACCGGTATCTCGACGCGGAATTCGGTCGAGCAATATCCGTATCGGCCGACGGCGGTCATCGATTCGGTCGCCGATCTCGTCGGACGCACCTCGCGACCTTTCGGCGACTGAACCCGGGGCTCGGCGAATCCGCGCGCGCGGAACGTGAAGTGCCCGTTGCAGTGTCGGGGACGGCGTGTAGCTTCTCCGCCATGATTGCCGATGCACGAAGTTTCAAGGCGGACCAGGTGTCACGCGAGGAAATCCTGGCCGCGATCGAGGGGTTCCGGGAGGAATACAAGGCCGAGCAGATCACCGGGGCGCTCGACGATATCGAGAGCTACACCCTCGACATTCTGTTCGTGGCAGGGGATCTGCACGTTCGAGGCGATCTGGACCTGTTCACCGAGGGGGCGTTCCTGCTGATCGTCCTCGGGGATCTCCGTGTCGACGGCGCGTACACCGACCAGGACGACCCGGAGACGTATCTGCTGGTCACCGGCGATATGCATGCCAGGGACGTGGTCACCGCCGGGTGGCTGGAAGTGCACGGCGATCTGCATGTCGGCAGGCTCATCGGCGACTACAACGATTGCAGCGCCTATATCGGAGGAGATATCAGCGCCGACCTGTTCTACGGCGAGGAGCATTTCTTCACCATCGAGGGCGAATTGGACGCCGACGTCGTGGTCGGGAGCCCGCGCCTGATGATCGACGACGAACCGGAGGGGATCCAACTCGATGATCCGAAACTGCTCGAGTATTTCGACCGGGAGTTGCTGCGCATCCTCGATGACACCGCCGAGGACGGCACCCCGATCATCGACGTGGACGGCATCAAGGATTTCCGCGCGGTGAAACACCGCGTCATCGAAGGAGTTCCGCTCAAGACCCCCTAGTCGCGTTGAATATCCGCCCGCGGCGTGGGATCGCCATTGCCTTCGGCGCACGGCGGCAACGGTTTTCGCTGTGCCTGCATCCGATGCCGGTGTCGAAGGGATAGTCCTGCGCGCAAGTGTCCGCCCTGGTTTCCGACTCAGCGGCCGCGCTCGATGTCCGCGAGATGTTCGATATTGGCCCGATCATCGGATTCCGCGCTCGGCCGACCGGCGAACCACGCGTCGAGTATCTCGGTGAGTTCGGCGCCCGAGGTCGTGCGCAGGCTGAGCGCGAGCACGTTCGCGTCGTTCCAGGTGCGCGCCCCGGCGGCCGTCGCGGCATCCGCGCACAACGCCGCCCTGATCCCGGCGACCTTGTTCGCCGCGATCGACGCACCGGTTCCGGTCCAGCAGCACACGATGCCCTGATCGGCGCGGCCCTCGGCGACGTCACGCGCGACGGCTTCGCTCGCCCACGCCCAATCGTCGCGTTCGGTCTCCGACAGCGCGCCGTGCACCGTGGTCTCGAAACCACGCCGCGCGAGTTCGCGAACCACGTCGTCGGCGACCCCGGTCCGCTCGTCGGCCGAAACAGATATCCGCATGGGCCAAGGGTAGTGAGCCCCGGGCCCGGGCGGAACACCGATCTCGGTCGGTACCGGGCGAATTCCCGCGCGCACCGACCGGCCGTGGTCAGATCGGCCGACCAGGCCGGGTGTCGTCGCTGCCCGAAGTTGCTCCGATGACGTACAGGGTGTCGCCGTCGTGCACGTACACCCGGACGCCGTAGGCATCGTCGAACTCGCGCGGTCCGGTGTCGATCGTCGACGGCGCGCGCATCGACGGCGTGACCGCGCCCGATCCGCCGCCGGGCGCCACGGCAGGATCTGGAAGAACGGTGGGAGTCCGATCGGTCAGGTCCGGTCGGTGATCGCGTCGAGCGCGGCCGACAATTCGGTCAGCATCGCGACGGTCTCGGCGAAACGTTCCTGTCCGAGCTCGGCGACGAGCCGGTCGGCGATCACCGCGTGCGCGGGTGTGATCCGCTCGATCGCGGCGCGCCCATCCTCGGTCAAGGCGACCAGTTTGGCGCGCCGGTGCGTGGGATTCGGCCGGTATTCGGCCAAACCCCGGTCCACCACGATGTCGGCGATCCGCTGCACGCTCTGGCGGGTGATGCCCATGGCGCGGGCGATACCGGCCACCGGCAAAGGTTCGCGCAGTATCGCGCCGAGTACCTGCCACCATGCCGCCGTCAGCCCGGCGGGGACGGCCAATTCCTCCGCGATGGCCAGGAATTGGCCGTTGAGCCGGAACGAGGTGATCGCGGCCGTGCTGAAGAGTTGTCGATCGCCGGTTTCAGCCATGTCGGCTCTCGATGATTTCCGGATATTCGTTCCTCACCGCGCGACCGCCGTTCGCGCGTGTTCGTACTCGTCCAATATCGCGTATGCCGCCGCGTCGTTGTTCGCGTAGAGCCGATACCACGCCTGCAGAATGTGGGGCTCGTAGACGCCGAGGCGGCCGAGAACCTCCCGGGCGAAGGCGAACGGCGCGGTGCCGGAGGCGGTGATGACATCGCCGTCGGTGACCGCGAGTTCGTCGATGTACCGGCCCGCGCCCGCGTACCCGCTGTACTCGAGGAATACGGCCGCATTACTGGTGTGGTGCCTGTTGTCGAGCAGTCCGGCGCGCGCGAGCCCGAAAGTGGCGCCGCAGATACCCGCCACCGGCACGCCCGCCGCGACGAATTCGGTCGCCTTCTGCTCGAAGTCGGCCAGTTGACCGCTGATCCACTGATCCGCGCCGGGCAGGATCAGCATCGCGCTCTGCTCTGGTGTCAGGTCCTCCAGCGTCAGATCGGGAACGATCCGGACCCCGCCCATGGTGACGATCGGATCGCCGGTGCGCCCCACCGTTCTCACCTCGTAGGAACCGGGGGCCCGCTGCCATTCCGGTTTGTTGATATGCGCGATGGCGGCGCCGACCTCCCAATCGGCGAGGGTGTCGAAAACCGCCGTGTGTACCGTCTTCGAAGTCATGACAGTATGCTGTCATAATTGACAGCATACTGTCAATACTGCCGGGGTCGATCCGGATCAGTCGCGGGTCAGGGCGAAGATGCGCAGGTCGCGGTCGGTGCGAGAGCGATAGGCGGAATAGGCGCCGGTGATCTCCACGAATCGGGCGAAGATCGCGTCCTTGTCGGCCTCGGGAACGGCGGTGGCCTTGACGCGGATGCGTTCGCCCGCGATGGCGACGATGGCGGTCGGATTCACCAGCAGATTGGCCGACCAGGCCGGGTGTCGTCGCTGTCCGAAGTTGCTGCCGATGACGTACAGGGTGTCGCCGTCGTGCACGTACAGCAGCGGCTGGGTGCGCGGCCGCCCGGATTTACGACCGATGGTGGTGAGCAGGATGACGGGTGCGCCGATCGGGCCGAGCACGGTGTATCTGGCATCGGTGCGCTCGAGCAGGGCGCGGTCCAGCGGCGTGATCCGCCTGATGAACCAGGAACCGGGTTTGGTCGCCGCGAACCTGTTGGCCGCGCGGGCCACGACAGTCGTACTCGATCCCCACGGTCGGTCGGGGAATTGCTGCGCCGTACCCATACCGGGACTATAGGCCGCGACGGCGCCGTAGGTTCGCGGGTTATAGCGGATCACCATCATCGCCCGGGTCGGTACGTGATTCTCCGGATAGTTGCCGAGTTCCGGCGGCCACCGGAGGTTACCGCTCATTAAGCTCGGCGATATGGCCGACTCACCTCCGTCCACCGTGTACATCGCCTCGCCGGAAGGCGACACCGGCAAATCGACGGTCGCGCTCGGCGTACTCCAGATGCTGTGCGCCAGCACCGCCAGGGTCGGGGTGTTCCGGCCGATCACCCGGTCGACCGACGAGCCCGACTACATTCTGGAGCTGTTGCTCGAACACAGCACCGCCGATATCGACTACGCGCAGGCCGTCGGCGTCACCTACGAACAGGTGCACACCGATCCCGATGCCGCGATCAGTGAGATCGTGATGCGATTCCACGAGGTCGCCCGGGTCTGCGACGCGGTGGTCGTGATCGGCAGCGATTACACCGATGTCGCCAGCCCGAGCGAATTGCGTTTCAACGCGCGGATCGCGGTGAATCTCGGCGCGCCGGTGCTGCTGGTGGTGCGCGGTTCCGATCGCACCCCCGAGGAGGTGCGACACCTCGTCGACCTGTGCGTCTCCGAACTCGACCAGGAACACGCGCAATTGGTCGCGATCATCGCCAACCGCTGCGAACCCGGTGAACTCACCGAGATCTGTTCGGCCCTGGGAAGTTTCGAGGTGCCATCGTGGACGTTGCCCGAGGTCCCGCTGCTCATCGCGCCGACCATGGCCGAACTGTGCACGGCCGTCGACGGCGAGATGTACAGCGGCGACCCGGAACTGCTGCACCGTGAAGCGCTGAAGATCATGGTGGGCGGCATGACGGCCGAACACATCCTGGAACGGCTGACCGACGGCGTCGTGGTGATCGCCCCCGGTGACCGTTCCGATGTCCTGCTCGCCGTCGTCAACGCGCACGAGGCGGCCGGATTCCCGTCGCTGTCGGGCATCATCATGAACGGCGGCATGTTGCCCCATCCCGCCGTCGCGCGGCTGATGGAGGGGCTCAAACCCCGACTACCCATTCTCCGAACGGAATTGGGCACATACGACACCGCGAGCGCCGCATATCGCACGCGCGGGCGCATGTCGGCCGGTAATCCGCGCAAGGTCAATACCGCGCTCGCACTGATGGAACAGCACGTGGACGCGCTGGAACTGCTGCGCCGCATCGCCGTGCCGCGGACGAATATCGTCACCCCGCAGATGTTCGAATACCAGCTGATCGAGCGGGCGCGCGCCGACCGCAAACGCATCGTGCTACCCGAAGGTGACGACGATCGCGTGCTGCGCGCGGCGGGCCGGGTGCTGCAACGCAAGATCGCCGACCTGGTGATCCTCGGCGAGGAGGCCGGTGTGCGGGCCAGGGCCGCCGAACTCGGCGTCGACATCTCCGACGCCGAGGTGCTCAGCCCCCGAACCTCCGGCTACCTGGACGAATTCGCCGCCGAGTACACCGAATTGCGCAGGCACAAGGGCATGACCATCGAGCGCGCGCGCGAAATCGTGGTCGACATCTCGTATTTCGGCACCATGATGGTGCACAAGGGCATCGCCGACGGCATGGTTTCCGGCGCCGCGCACACCACCGCGCACACCATCCGCCCGTCCTTCGAGATCATCAAAACCGTTCCCGGCGTCTCCACGGTGTCCAGCGTCTTCCTGATGTGTCTGGCCGATCGGGTGCTGGCCTACGGTGACTGCGCCGTCGTCCCCGACCCGAGTTCGGAACAGCTCGCCGATATCGCGATCTCCTCGGCGAAGACCGCCGCGCGTTTCGGCATCGACCCGCGTATCGCCATGCTGTCGTATTCGACCGGTGAATCCGGCAGCGGCGCCGACGTCGACAAGGTCAGGGTGGCGACCAAGCTGGTGCGCGAACGCGCCTCGGAACTGTTGGTGGAGGGTCCGATCCAGTACGACGCGGCGATCGAACCGACGGTCGCCACCACCAAACTCCCCGACTCCGTGGTCGCCGGACGCGCGACGGTGTTCATCTTCCCGGATCTCAATACCGGCAACAACACCTACAAAGCCGTGCAGCGCAGCGCGGGCGCGATCGCCATCGGTCCGGTGTTGCAGGGATTGAACAAGCCGGTCAACGACCTGTCGCGGGGTGCGCTGGTCGCCGACATCGTCAATACGGTGGCGATCACCGCGATCCAGGCGCAGGGCGAATGAGCGCTGCGTGTGGGCGGTGGCGCGGTGAACGGCCACGCGTGAGAGTGGACGTCGACGGGCGGTCTGTGCCCGCACCGGTGACGCGGCACACGGCATCCCGGTGAACGCGGATGTGAGCTACAGCGGTACGAGGAAGGCATGATGAGCGAACGCGCGGACGATCTGGTGCTGGTGATCAATTCCGGCTCCTCGTCCATCAAATACCAGCTGCTCGACCCGGAATCGGGCGTGGTCGCGGCGTCCGGGCTGGTGGAGCGGATCGGTGAGGAGCGCGGCTCGGTCGAGCATCGAGCCGACGGCAGGCGTATCGAACACGAGGGCCCGATCCCGGACCACAAGGCGGGATTGCGCCTGGTCTTCGACATGTTCGCCGACACCGGCCACGACCTGGCCGCCGCCGGGGTGCGCGCGGTCGGTCACCGGGTGGTGCACGGCGGTGAGATCTTCTACGAGCCGACGCTGATCACCGATGACGTGGTGGCGGCGATCTCCGAATTGTCCACTCTCGCACCGCTGCACAATCCGGCCAATGTCACCGGAATCGAGAGCACGCGCGAGCTGCTGCCCGGTGTGCCGCAGGTCGCCGTCTTCGATACCGCGTTCTTCCACGGCCTGCCCGAAGCCGCGAAAACCTACGCGATCGACGCGAAAGTCGCGGCGGCACACGGTATCCGGAAATACGGGTTCCACGGCACCTCGCACGAATACGTGGCGGGACAGGTCGCCGAATTCCTGGACCGAGCGCCGGATCGGACGAATCAGATCATCTTCCACCTCGGCAACGGCGCCTCGGCCTCCGCCGTCCGAGGCGGCGATCCGGCCGACACGACCATGGGACTCACCCCGCTGGAAGGTCTGGTGATGGGCACCCGCGGCGGCGATCTCGATCCGGGCATCCTGCTGCATCTCATGCGCTCGGCCGGTCTCGATGCCGACGCCATAGATCGACTGCTCAACCGGAATTCCGGTATCAAGGGCCTGTCCGGGGTCAACGATTTCCGCGAATTGCAGCGACTCATCGACGCGGGCGACGAATCGGCCCGCCTGGCCTACGACGTCTACATCCACCGGCTGCGCCGCTACCTCGGCGCGTACCTGGTGGAGTTGGGCCGCGTCGACGCCATCACCTTCACCGCGGGCGTCGGAGAGAACAGCCCCGCGGTCCGCGCCGACGCGCTGGCGGGGTTGGAGAATTTCGGCATCACCGTCGACCCGGCCCGCAACACCGCGAAAGAGCGTGGTGCCAGGTATATCTCACCCGCGGGCGCGAAGGTCCCGGTCCTGGTCGTGCCGACCAACGAGGAACTGGCTATCGCCCGCGCCGCGAGCCGGGTGGTCGCCGAACGCGGCGGGCGATCGAATTCCGTCGAGAGCGGGGGCCGCTGACCGCCTGTTTCTCGCGCTCGCCGAGTTCACAGCGCCGGTGAGGAAGCCTGCGCCCAGAAGCGTTTCGGGATCCGTCCCGCGCGGCGGGCCAGGTAACCCGCTCGGACCGCCGATGCCATGGCCGCGGCCATCATCGCGGGCTCTTTGGCCCGGGTGACGGCGGTGGCGAGCAGGACGGCGGAGCAGCCGAGTTCCATGGCCAGGGCGGCGTCACTGGCGGTGCCGATGCCCGCGTCGAGGATGACGGGCACGCCCGCGGCGGCGACGATCATCTCGATATTGTGTGGATTGCCGATGCCGAGGCCGGTGCCGATGGGGGAGCCGAGCGGCATGACCGCGACGCAACCCGCGTCCTCGAGGCGGCGGGCGAGGACCGGATCGTCGCTGGTGTAGGGCAGGACCTTGAATTCGTCATCGACGAGTTGTTCGGCGGCGTCGAGCAATTCGACGGGATCGGGCAGCAGGGTGCGCTCGTCGGCGATCACCTCGAGTTTGACCCATTCGGTGTCGAGCGCCTCGCGTGCCAGGCGGGCGGTCAGCACCGCCTCGGCAGCCGTCCGACAGCCCGCGGTATTGGGCAGCGGCATGATGTCGAGTCGTTTGAGCAGATCGAGCACGCCCGTGCCGCCCGCCGCGTCGACACGGCGCATGGCGACGGTGGTCAGTTCGGTGCCGGAGGCGAGTAACGCCTCCTCCAGCACGCTCAGCGATTCCGCGCCGCCGGTGCCCATGATGAGCCGGGAATCGAAATCCCGGTCGGCGATGCGCAGGGGCGGTAGCCGGAGGGATTCAGCCACCCTGCACCGCCGTCAGCACCTCGATGGTCCAGCCGCGCCCGACCGGTTCGTCCCAGCGGGACTTGGGGAAGACCACCCCGTCGACCGCGAGTGCCACACCTTTGCTCGGCAGGTTCAGTCGCGTCAGCAGTTCACGGACACTGAGTGGTTCGCCGAATTCGTGATCCTCACCGTTCACGGTGACACCTATCGGGATTGATGTCGCGGTCATCGAATTCCTCCTACCGATGAAACGGGTGGCGTGGTCGCCGTTGTCGATGTAGCCGTGGTGAAACGTCGTGGGTCGGCCGCGAGCGCCTCGGCGACCGGTGCGTCCGCCAGCCAGCCGAGGGTGGCATCGACGGTGAGCGGGACCGCGAGCATGCCGTTGCGGCCGTGGCCGGTCGCGGCGACGATCCGGTCGGTGAGTCTGCCGATCAGCGGCAGATTGTCCGGGGTTCCCGGACGCGAGCCCGCGATGGCCTCGGCCAGTTCGTATTCGCCGATGCCGGGCACGACGGCTTCGGCGTCGGCGATGAGATCGCGCACGCCGGCCACGGTGACGGTCGTGTCGAAACCGGCCTCGTACTGTGTCGCCCCGACGACGATGCCGTCGCCGCGCGGCACCAGATATACCGACCTGCCGTGCACCCGCGCCCGGATGACACGGGTCGGTGCGGGCGCGGCTCCCGGCCGATGACGCAGGCGCAGGATCTCACCCTTGACCGGACGCACCGGAAGTTCGGGCCGCAGTCGCGCCGACCGCGCACCCGCGGCGAGCACGATCTGGTCGAAGGGCAGGTCGTCGAGGTCGTCGACGGCCTCGGCGCGCGTCCGGACCCCGGCGTCCGCGCACGCGCGGCGCAGGCCGTCGAGCAGCCGCCGGTTGTCGATGGCGGGTTCGGCGGGGGCGAGCAGTCCGGCGCGCACGGTGCGGGCGAGCGCGGGTTCGGCGGCGCGGACCTGCCGACGGTCGAGTACGCGCATATCGTGGCCGTGCCCGCCGACCCATTCGGCGACGGTGCGCAGGTCGGCGACGTCGGCGGTGTCGAGTGCGACGGTCAGCGTCTCGTCGGCCACGAAAACCCGTACCCCGGTCGCGGTCTCCAGACGCGCGGCGAAATCCGGCCAGCGGTTCAGGGACGCGGCCCCGAACTCCAGCACCCGATCCTCGCCGGGCCAGCCTTCCGACAGCGGGGCGAGCATGCCACCGGCCACCCAGGAGGCTCCGGAGCCGACGGCGGGATCGAACAGGGTGACCGACCAGCCCGACTCGGCCGCGCGCCACGCGATGGCCAGACCGATGGCGCCACCACCGACTACGGCCAGCGTCCGCACTATTCTCACCTGCCTTCTGACCTCCGTGTTCGCATCCCCACGGTAGCGCGGCTACGGTCGAGGGCGTGCAACCCTCCCACCCCAACCGACCCTTGCCGCCGAGGGAACGTCTGGCGACCGCGCGGCTCTATCTCTGCACGGACGCGCGGCGGGACCGGGGTGATCTGGCCAAGTTCGCCGACGCGGCGTTCGCGGGCGGCGTCGACATCATCCAGTTGCGCGACAAGGGTTCGCCCGGTGAGGCGAAATTCGGGCCGCTGGAGGCCAAGGCCGAGCTCGGTGCGCTGGCGGAATTGAAATCGGCCGCGCGCAGACACGGCGGACTTGTCGCGGTGAACGATCGCGCCGATATCGCGCTGGCAGCGGGCGCGGACGTGCTGCATCTCGGTCAGGGGGATCTGCCGCCCTACTACGCCCGCCGCATCGTCGGGCCGGATGTGGTGATCGGGCGCTCCACCCACAACAGGAACCAGGCCGGACTGGCCGCCATCGACGATCACATCGACTACTTCTGCACCGGCCCGGTCTGGGCGACGCCGACCAAGCCCGGGCGCCAGCCCGCGAGTCTGGACCTGATCCGCTCCACGGCCGACGCGCATCCGACCCGGCCCTGGTTCGCCATCGGCGGGATCGACGCCGGACGACTACCCGAACTACTCGAAGCGGGCGCGGACCGGATCGTGGTCGTGCGCGCCATCACCGAGGCGCGCGATCCGGAGGCCGCCGCCCGCGAACTGAAGATCGCGCTGCTGGAGAACGCCTGAATCCCTCGGTGTCCCCGTTCGAGTTCGCCGGGGGCGGGGGCGCGGCCGTGTCGACGTCGACACGGCCGCCGTCGCGTCGCTCAGGACAGCACTTGTTCGCGTGTCAGCGACAGCGCCGATCCCGCACTCTCCGAGAAATCCGACGAATCGGACCCCGCACCGCCGATCGTGGACATCTCGGCAGCAACCCCGTCCACGATCTCGGCGTCGGCACCGGGTCCGTCCGGATCCGAATGCAGCCAGACGAAGCCCTGTTCGGCCAGATCCACGACGCGCGGGAGGGCGCTCGCGAGGGTGACGGCGTCCGCGTAACCGTCCAGGCACACGCGGGCGGGCGCGGCACGCAGCGCGGGCCAGGCGGCCGCGAAACCGGGATGCAGCGGCCGGTCGGCGACCTCGTCCTCCGGCACCCAGGCCAGGGCCGTGCTCTCACGGTTGAGGCTGGTGGACAGTGTTGTCGTGGTGTCGGCGACGACCGTGGTGTAGATCCAGCCGCCCGGCGCCATCGCCGTCACGCGCTCGCCGCGCACCCGGACCACCTCCGGCTCGATGCCCGCTTCTTCCCATGCCTCGCGCACGGCGGCCTTCATCGGCGTCTCGTGACTGTCGAGCGCGCCGCCGGGCAGCGCCCAGGTGCCGCCCTGATGGCTCCACGGGGCGCGGTGCTGGAGCAGTACCGCGACACCGCCGCCGCCGAGCGGGGCCCGCAGCAACAATCCGGCAGCGCCGTATCGGCCCCAGTACCGTTTACCGTCCGGGTCCCGCGACCATCCGTCACCGTCACCACGCATCGCTATCCATCCTCATCCAGCCGCTGCCGTGTTCCACCGCACTGCCTACCCGGGGGTGTCTCACACGCCGCGGCACCGGTAGAACAACAATAAACTGCGACGCAGGCGTCCACATGGGGCGCGGACCCGGAGGTGCACATGGCTCGGACCGAGCAACCGGCGGCCTCGCGGCCACCGTCGGTCGGTGCCGAATCGGCGCGCAAGCACTTCGGTGGGCCGCAGGCGGTGGCGCTGCGCCGACAGTTGGACGCGGTCGATCTACGATTCTTCGCGCAGTCCTCTCCCGCCCGTCTGATTGCCCTGGGATTGCTCCTGATCGGATTGTGCCTCGCCGCGGGCGTCCTCACGGCGGGGGCGGTCGGTGAGCGTCAGCAGTCGCTCGAGGTGTTGCTCGACGACACCGAACCCGACGCCCATTCCGCCCATCGCCTCTACACGACCCTGTCGATCGCCGACGCCGCCGCGAGCACGGCCTTCATCGCGGGCGGGGTCGAGCCGGAAGTGGTGCGCGACAGGTACTCACAGGCCGTCGGCGAGGCCGCGGCGGAACTGATCACCCAGTCCGGCCACGCCGCGGGCGCGATCTCCGACACCTCCGCCGACGTCCGGCTGCGGACCGGAATCGCTACCGGCCTGCCCGTCTACACCGGCCTCGTCGAGACCGCCCGCACCAACAACCGCATCGGAAACCCGGTCGGCGCGGCGTATCTGAGCGAAGCGTCCAATCAGATGCAGACGACGCTGCTGCCGATGGCCGAGGAACTGCACGATCACCGCTCCGACGCGGTCGACGCCGCCCAGCGTCATCACGTGCGCCCGCCGTGGACGGCGATCGTGCTCCTCGTCCTCGCCGCGGGCGTATTGGTATGGGCCCAGGTCGATGTGGCCAAACGGTGGCACCGGACGTTCAACGCCGGACTGCTGCTCTCCTCCGGCGCGATGCTGATCCTGTTGGCGTGGACCGTGATCGCCGGTTCGGTCTCGGCGGCGGCGATGATCCACGGCCGAGACGACGGCGCGGTGCCTTCCTCCCGGCTGGCCGAGAGTCGCATCCTGACCCAGCAGGCCCGTTCGGCCGAAACCCTGAAATTGGTGCGCCGCGACGCGACCGGCGACTACGACCGCGTCTACGACCTCGGCACGGCCCGCCTGGAGGAACTGCTCGTCGGATATCCGGGTGACGCGCCCGCCGCCGACGAGGTACGCGACGCCCGCGCCGCACTCGACCGCTGGCGCGCGGCCCATCAGCGCATGAACGAGACGCTGGCACGCGGTGATTTCCAGGGCGCGGCCGCGGTCGCGACCGGCCCCGGCGCCGCGGACTCCGCCGCGCAGGTCGCCGCACTCGATCGCGCACTCGACGACGGAATCACTGAGACGAGGAATACGTTGCGCGCCAACATCTCCCGCGCCACCGGAATTCTGGGTTTCCTCGCGCCCGGCGCGCAGGTACTCGGCATAGCCGCCGCGGGCTACGTGCTGATCGGCCTGTGGCCGCGACTGCGGGAGTACCGGTGAACCGGGTGCGCGGCCTGCTGGCCGCCCTCGCCGTGGCCGCGCTGTTGAGCGGCTGCGCGGGTAACGCACCCGACGCGCCCGGCCGCTCCGGCGACTACACCGAACCCCCGCTGCCCGCCGACGCCGTTCCGGTGCTGACGGATATGCCGCTGCCGCCCTCGCCCGATATCCCGTGCACCGACCCGACCGCGAGTTTGCGTCCCAACGGCTCGGAGCGCGGCGCGACCCTGGACGCCATTCGCGCCCGCGGTCGCCTCGTCGTCGGATTGGACGCGGGCAGTAACCTCTTCAGCTTCCGTGATCCGCTCACCGGCGCCATCGTCGGCTTCGACGCCGATATCGCGCGCGAGGTCGCCCGCGATCTACTCGGCAGCCCGGATCTGGTCGAGTACCGCAGTCTCGGATCGGCCGAACGCGAGAGCGCCCTGCAGAATCACAGTGTGGACATCGTCGCCAAGACCATGACCATCACCTGCGAGCGACGTCAGCGCGTGGAATTCTCCACCGTCTACCTGAAAGCCGGTCAGCGGGTGCTCGCGATGAAGAATTCCGGAATCGGCGGCCTCGCCGATCTCGCGGGCAAACGGGTGTGCGTCGTGCGCGGCACCACCTCGCTCGACCGGATCCGCCGTGAACAGCCCGCCGCCACCATCCTCACCGTGCCGACCTGGGCCGACTGCCTGGTCGTCCTCCAACAGCGCCAGGTCGACGCGGTCAGCACCGACGACGCGATCCTGGCTGGCCTCGCGGCCCAGGACCCCTACACCGAACTGGTCGGCGCGAGTTTCAGCGCCGAGCCCTACGGCATCGGAATTCCCAAAGGCGCCGACGATCTGGTGCGTTTCGTGAACGCCACACTGGAACGGATCCGCAACGACGGCACCTGGGATCGGCTCTACCGGCGCTGGCTCTCGGTCCTCGGCGATGTTCCCGGCCCACCCGCCCCCGCGTATCAGGACTGAACGGTGATGAGCGAACAGCGACCCGACCTGCCTGACCCCGGCGAGAGCCGCGACGACTCCGAACACGCCGTTCCGACCATCCGCTGGTCCGACGTGGTCGCCGGACACATGGATTCGACACCCGAGCCGGAAACCCCCGCCGAGCAGCAATTCCCGGATCCGACGGAAGCGACGCAACCGCTCTACCTCGGATTCTGGGCCGAGCCGGGTGATCCGAACGCCACCGTGGCGGTGCAGAGGTCGGGTGCGGAACCGGCCGGTGCGCAAGAGCGGGGCACGGTCGCCGCGCCCCGGGAGTCGGAAGCCGCGTCGTCGAACGACCCCGCACAACCGACCGTCGCGGTCTTCGGAGCCGCTGCGCCCGCGTCGCGAGGACGGGAGGGATCGTCGGAGACCGACCCGGATGTCGTCCCTCCGTCGGTTCCCACCGATTCCGGCGCGGGGGTACCCACCGCCGATTCCGGTGCGGCCCTGCGTACCTCGGGACGCAGCGTCCGCACCGCCAGATCGCGCCCGACGGTCCGCAGGTTGGGCGCGGGCCTGGTGACGATTCCCGCCGTCGCACCCGCCGACCCCTTGGCCGCGGTCCTCGCCGATCCCATGGTCGCCGAGGGCAAACGTTTCTGCTGGCGTTGCGGCAATCCGGTGGGACGCACCACGGCCGCCCATCCGGCAAATACCGTCGGCGTCTGCGAAACCTGCCAAGCCCCTTATGATTTCCGGCCTTCGCTGCGACCGGGCGATATGGTGTCGGGACAGTACGAGGTCCAGGGCTGTATCGCCCACGGCGGTCTCGGCTGGATCTACCTGGCGATCGACCGCAATGTGAGCGACCGCTGGGTCGTCCTCAAAGGCTTGCTGCACGCGGGGGACGCCGAGGCGCAGGCCGTCGCGGTCGCGGAACGTCAGTTCCTCGCCGAGGTCGCCCATCCCAGCATCGTCAAGATCCACAACTTCGTCGAACACGCGACCCCGGACGGCACGCCCGTCGGTTTCATCGTGATGGAATACGTCGGCGGACGCTCGCTGCGCACGATCCTCGACACCTATCGCAAACCGGATCGGATGCCGGTGGCCGAGGCCATCGCCTACGTGCTGGAAATCCTGCCCGCGCTGGAATATCTGCATTCCATCGGCCTCACCTACAACGACCTCAAACCCGATAACGTGATGGTGACCGAGGATCAGGTGAAGCTGATCGACCTCGGCGCGGTCGCGACCATCGAGGCCTACGGAAATCTGTACGGCACCAAAGGTTTCCAGGCTCCAGAGATCGGCAAGACCGGCCCGACCGTCGCCTCCGACATCTACACGGTCGGACGAATGCTCGCCGTGCTCAGCCTGAACATGCCGATGGAGCACGGCCGCTACGCCGACCATATTCCCGACCCGTCCGGGCATCCGGCCCTGCTGCGCTACGAGTTCTTCCATCGATTGCTGCTGACCGCGACCGATCCGGACCCCGATCGGCGCTTCCCCTCCGCCCGGGCCATGGCCGCGCAATTGGCGGGCGTGCTGCGCGAAGTCCTCGCGATGGACACCGGCGCCGAACATCCACAGTTGTCCACAGTCTTCAGTCCACAGCGTGGAAGTTTCGGCACCGACGAACTCATCGCCCAGACCGACGCCTATGCCGACGGCATCGGCCGCAGCGCGCTGATGAACGCGAGCGATATCGTCGCCGCGCTGCCTGTTCCGCTGCTCGACCCGTCCGACCCGTCCGCCCTGTTGCTCGCCGCCGCGGTGCAACCCGATCCGAGACAGGCGCTGTCCGCCCTGGAGGAGGTCCGCGAGCGCGCCGCCGCCGATCCCGACAACGCCCCCGAGACGCTGGATCTGGAATTGTCACTGGCCGAGGCGAAGGCGCGGCTGGAACTGGGCGACACCGCCGAGGCCCGTTACCTGCTGCGCGGACTGACCGAAACCGATTGGCGCATCGACTGGTACGTCGGCCAGGCCGAGTTGCGGGAACAGAACTACGAACACGCCTTCGCGGCCTTCGACGAGGTGCTGCGCGTGCTCCCCGGCGAGATAGCACCCAAACTCGCGCTCGCGGCCACCGCAGAACTGGTTCTGCAACAATGGGATTCGGAAGATCCCGAACAGTGGCGCGCCTACGCCGAGAAGTTCTACGACACGGTATGGCGTACCGACCGCGCCGTGGTGAGCGCCGCCTTCGGCCTCGCCCGCCAGCTCGCTGGCAACGCCGACGTTCCCGAGGCGGTCGCGGCACTCGACGAGGTCCCCGCCTCCTCGCGGCACTACACCACCGCCCGCCTGACCGCGGTCTGGCTGATGCTGACCGCGGGCCCGATCGCCGATCTGGACGAATCCACCCTGCGCATCGCCGCCGCCCGAGTCGAATCCCTGCCCGCGGGCGAACACCGCGCGACCCAGCTGAAAGTACTGGTCCTCGGCGCCGCCCTGGCCTGGCTGCAAGCGGGCAACACCCCGAAATCCGACACACCCGGCCTCTTCGGCGCCCCCTTCACCGAACGCCACCTGCGCGAGGGCACCGAATCCGGCCTGCGCGCCCTCGCCCGCGGCGCCCCCGCCCGCGCCCACCGCTACGCCCTCGTCGACCTCGCCAACACCATCCGAGCCCAATCCTGGTTCTGAACGCTCTGCCGAGCGACGGAAATGCTCCGGGGTGATACCCACGGGATCTCATCCCTGAGGATGACCCAAGAGAACACCTTCTGGTGACGCTCGGGCGGGCGCGATGCGCAATGCTGGGGGGCATGATCGAGCTGAGGGGCCTGACCAAGCATTACGGGCAGACCGTCGCGGTTCAGGATCTCTCCTTCACCGTCCGTCCTGGACAGGTGACGGGGTTTCTGGGACCGAACGGCGCCGGTAAATCGACGACCATGCGAATGATTCTCGGGCTGGACAAGCCCAGCTCGGGGGTCGCGCTCATCAATGGCAAGGCGTATCGGGAGCTGGACCACCCGTTGAACGAGGTCGGTGCGCTACTGGACGCGAAATGGGTGCATCCGAATCGCTCGGCGCGCGCGCATCTCCAGTGGCTGGCGGCCTCGAACGGAATCGCGAAATCCCGGGTCGAGGAAGTGCTGCGGCTGGTCGGCCTCTCGGAGGTGGCGGGCAAGAGCGCGGGCGGATTCTCGCTCGGCATGGCGCAGCGGCTCGGCTTGGCAGGCGCGCTGCTGGGTGATCCGAAGGTGCTGCTGTTCGACGAGCCGGTGAACGGCCTCGATCCGGAGGGGATCCTGTGGATCCGCCGGTTCATGCAGCGTCTGGCCGCCGAGGGGCGCACGGTACTGGTATCGAGCCATCTGCTCTCGGAGATGGCGCAGACCGCCGAACATCTGGTCGTCATCGGGCGCGGTCAGTTGATGGCCGACACCACGACCAAGGAATTCATCGAACGGTCCTCGGAAATGGCTGTGCGCGTGCGCAGTCCGCAACTCGACCAATTGCGCAGCCTGCTGACCTCGAACGGGATGACGGTCAAGGAGGACGGCCAGGGCAAGGAAGGTCCCGCGCTGATCGTGGCGAATGTCAGCAGCGACGACGTGGGCAAACTGGCGGGGGCGAACGACATCACGCTGTTCGAACTGTCGCCGCAGCGGGCCTCGCTGGAGGAGGCGTTCATGCGGATGACCGGCGGTGCGGTGCAGTACCACGGTGAGGGTGTCGACCAGGTGATGGGAGGTGCGCTCTGATGGGCGTATTGGCGGCGGAACGGATCAAACTGACCTCGACGCGGTCGCCGTGGTGGTGCACGGCGCTGTTCGTGGTGGCGACACTCGGGATCGCGGTGCTTTTCAGCCTGGTGCTGAAACTCGGTGTCGAGCAGTTCAACCAGGATATCGCCGAGGGTAAACAGCCCGCGACGACCAATCCGTATCCGGACAACGCGATCGCGGGACTCGGTATCACCGGTGTCGCCGACGGATTCCCGGGATTCGGGTACATCCTGGTGATGATTCTGGCGGCTCTGGCTGTGACCAGCGAGTACCGCTTCGGCACCATCAAAGCCACATTTCTCGCGCTGCCCAACCGGGCGTCGGTGCTGTTCGCCAAAGCGGGACTGATCGGCGTGGTCGCGGCATTGCTTTCCGCGGTTCTCACCTTCGTCAGTTTCTTCATCTTCAAGGCGCTGATCGGCAACGACGCGGGCCGTTTCCTCAGTCTGTCCGACGGTGACAACAAGGTGTTCTACGCGGTGCCGGTCTTCGTGGTGCTCGTGGTCTTCCTGTCGGTGGGGGTCGGAGCGCTGATCCGGCAGTCGGCGGGTGCGCTGTCACTGTTGATCGTGTGGCCCGTGCTGGTGGAGCCGATCGTCGGCGCGTTCGGCGAGACCGGCCGCAACATCAAAGTGTTCCTGCCTTTTCAGAACGCGGGACGTTTCATCGGTACCGCCGACAACACCCTGCCCTGGCACTGGGGACCCTGGGGTGGCCTGCTCTACTTCGCGGCCGTCGTCGCGCTGATCTTCGGCGCGGCCATCTACTTGGTGAATCAGCGCGACGCCTGATTCCTGGAACTACCCGAGTCGCACTCCCTCGCCACTCGGGTGCCGGGGTCCGGACCTTGTCGGGAGGTTTCCGGACTCCGATCGCAGCGCCCACCACTGCCCGGTGGTCGATGCGCTACCGGCCCGGTGCGAACTTCTCCTTCGCGCCGGGCCGGTTTTTCGCTGCACACGGTCGTCGGCGCGTGAATTCCTTGATAACTGTGACTGACGGTACTGTTAAGCGTGTCGGGTGGCCTGTAGCATCGTGTCAGCAACCTTCACGTTATCCATCGGCGGACCCAACGATGTGCTCGCTCCGTGCGATAGAGAGGTGTCCGGTGGCGATGATCGGTAATCGGCCGACCGACGGTCGGCTGGGCTACGCTCGCTCCGTGAGCGAGACACCTTCCGGCGGTGCGGAGTCCGTGCCGGAGACGGGGAAGCGCGACGAGATCGCGCCCGAGGTAGTGATTCCCTTGACGCCTGCCGACGAGATTCCGAATTCCCGCAGGTCGACGCAAAGTTTTCGACGCGCGCAGTTCTCCACGCTGATGAACGCGGCGAATCAGCGTCCCGATCTGATCGACGCGCTGCGCAAGGCGCGTGAACAACTTCCCGGCGACCCCGCTTTCGGTGACCCGCTGTCGGTTTCGGGTCCGGGCGGGGCGCGCGCGGTGGCTCGTGCCGCGGACCGGATCGTCGGCGATACGCCCAGCGCGGCCCGGGAGATCGGCTTCGGCGCGTTGCAGATCTGGCAGGCGATGTTGGAGAGGGTCGGTCGCGGAAAAGGTAGCGAAGAAGTAACTGTTATGTTTACCGACCTGGTCGCTTTCTCCAAGTGGTCGCTGTCCGCCGGTGACGGGGCGACGTTGGAACTGCTTCGCGGGGTCGCCAAGGCCATCGAGCCGCCGATCGCCGACCGCGGCGGTCACGTCGTCAAGCGCATGGGTGACGGTGTGATGGCGGTATTCGATTCGCCCGACCGCGCGGTCGGCGCCGCGATCCAGGCCAAGCGCAATCTGGAGAAGGTCGAGGTCGGCGGCTATACGCCGAGGATGCGCGTCGGCCTGCACACCGGTTCACCGCGCGAGATCGGCGGCGATTGGCTCGGGGTGGACGTCACCATCGCGGCCCGGGTCATGGAGGCGGGCGGCAACGGTCACACCATGCTGTCGGAGGCGACCCTGGACGCGCTGCGGCCGGAAACCCTGGCCCAGCTCGGGATGGGGGTCAAACCGTATCGTCGTAGCTTCTTCGCGGCTCCGATGAGCGGCGTGCCGGAGGATCTGCGGATCTTCCGGCTGTCGCGCGGCTGAGGCTCAGAGCCACCAGACGATCGCCGCGCCCGCCGCGAGTGCTCCGCAGACGGCGAGCGCGATGGCGAGCGGGCGCGTGGTCTTCCACAGCGAGTACGCGCCGCCGAGCAGAAAGCCGGACAGTGCGAGCAACAGGATCACGGTGACTTCGCCCGACATGGCGCCCATCTTGCCCGTGCGGCTGTGCGGTACCTGCACCGGCCCGGAAAAAGTGCCGCTGAACTGCGGGTTCATTTAACAAGCACGCAAGCTTGATTTTTTCTGTGCCGGATGTGATGCTGGTCATCGGAACGCGAACACCTCCGGCGCGGTAATGCGGCCGCGTGCGGACGGTTCGCCGCACAGGGAGGCCTCCAGCTCATGAGTATGCTGGCCGCCGATCCGGATGTGATCCGAATCGGCAACTGTTCCGGTTTCTACGGTGATCGGCTCGGTGCGATGCGGGAGATGCTCGAAGGTGGGCAGCTCGACGTGCTCACCGGCGATTACCTCGCCGAACTCACCATGCTGATCCTGGGCCGGGACCGGATGAAGGATCCCGGCCTCGGCTATGCCAAAACCTTCGTCACCCAGATCAAGGATTGCCTGGGGCTCGCGCTGGAACGCGGGGTACGCATCGTCACCAACGCGGGCGGTCTGAATCCGGCCGGGCTGGCGGAGAAACTGCGCAAGGTGGTCGCCGATCTCGGGTTCGACGCGCGGATCGCCTACGTCGAAGGTGACGATCTGCTCGGGCGCACCGACGAACTCGGCCTCGGCGCACCGCTGACGGCCAACGCCTACCTCGGCGCGTGGGGTATCGCGACATGTCTGGAGTCGGGCGCGGATATCGTGGTCACCGGCCGGGTCACCGACGCCTCCGTCGTCGTCGGACCGGCCGCGGCGCATTTCGGCTGGGGCCGAACCGATTACGACGCGCTCGCGGGCGCGGTGGTGGCCGGACACGTCATCGAATGCGGCACCCAGGCCACCGGCGGCAATTTCGCCTTCTTCACCGAACTCGCCGATCTCGGTCGCCCGGGTTTCCCGATCGCCGAGATCCGCCGGGACGGAAGCAGTGTCGTCACCAAACACGACGGCACCGGCGGCGCGGTCACCGTCGACACCGTCGCGGCGCAGCTGATGTACGAGATCCAGGGCGCGCGCTACGCGGGCCCCGATGTCACCGCGCGGCTCGACACCGTCGAACTCGCCCCGGTGGGGACGGATAGGGTGCTGATCAGCGGTGTCATCGGCGAGGCGCCGCCGCCGCGGCTGAAGGTCTCGCTCAATACCCTCGGCGGCTTCCGCAACGAGATGGAATTCATCCTGACCGGCCTCGACATCGAGGCGAAAGCGGCACTGGCGCGACGACAGCTGGAATCCTGGCTGCCCGAGCGACCCGCCGAATTGGAGTGGACGCTCGCCAGGTTGGACCGTCCGGACGCCGAGACCGAGGAGCAGGCCAGCGCGCTGTTGCGCTGCGTGGTCCGCGATCCCGACCCGAACAAGGTCGGCCGCGCCTTCTCCGGCGTCGCGGTGGAACTCGCGCTCGCCAGCTATCCGGGATGCAGTTTCACGAGCGTGCCGGGAAACGGCGCGCCGTACGGCGTGTACCGGCCCGGCTATGTGGACGCCGCCGAGGTGCCCCATATCGCGGTGCTGCCCGATGGCAGTCGCGTGCAGATCACGGCGTCCGAGCAGACCCGTGCGCTCCAGGACGTGGAAACCCCCGAGCTGCCGGAACCGTTGCCGGCGAAGGAGTTCCGTCGCGTTCCGCTCGGCGCCATCGCGTTGGCGCGCAGCGGCGACAAGGGCGGTGACGCGAATGTCGGCGTCTGGGTGCGCACCGACGAACAGTGGCGCTGGCTGGCACACGCGCTGACCGTCGAGCGGCTGAAAGAGCTTCTGCCCGAAACGCGTTCGCTCACCGTCACCCGGCACGCGCTGCCCAATCTGCGCGCCGTCAATTTCATCATCTCCGGTCTGCTCGGTGCGGGCGTGGCCTATCAGGCCCGTTTCGACCCGCAGGCGAAGGGGCTCGGCGAATGGCTGCGCTCCCGGCATATCGATATCCCTTTGGAGTTACTGCCATGAATCCGATATCGCGAGGCGTTTCGACGCGGGCCCGGCGATCGGCCGGCCTGTGGTGAGCCCGTGGAACACCCCCGAACGGCGCGAATTGCGCGCCACCGTCAGGGGTTTCGCGGAGCGGGAAGTGCTGCCCTACCTCGACGACTGGGAGCGCGACGGCGAAATTCCCCGTGAGCTGCACAAGAAGGCGGGCGCGCTCGGACTGCTCGGCATCCAGTTCCCCGAGGCGGTCGGCGGTTCCGGCGGCGACGGCATCGACGCCATGATCGTCTGCGAGGAGCTGCACCAGGCGGGCGGTTCGGGCGGACTTTTCGCCTCGCTGTTCACCTGCGGTATCGCGGTGCCGCACATCATCGCCACCGGTGACGAGGACCTGATCGAGCGTTTCGCCCGGCCCACCCTCGCCGGGGAGAAGATCGGCTCGCTCGCCATCACCGAACCCGGCGGCGGCTCCGACGTGGGCCACCTGACCACCACGGCGCGCCGCGACGGGGACCACTACATCGTCAACGGCGCGAAGACCTACATCACCTCGGGATGCCGCGCCGATTTCGTCGTCACCGCGGTCCGCACCGGCGGGCCGGGCTCGGGCGGGATCTCGCTGCTCGTGGTGGAGAAGGGCACGCCCGGATTCACGGTCAGCCGCAAGCTGGACAAAATGGGCTGGCGCGCCTCCGATACCGCCGAATTGTCCTACGTGGACGTGCGGGTTCCGGTGGAGAATCTGGTCGGCCCGGAGAATTCCGGGTTCTTCCAGATCGCGGGCGCTTTCGTCAGCGAGCGCGTCGGCCTCGCCGTGCAGGCGTATTCGCAGGCGCAGCGCTGCCTCGATCTGACCCTGGAATGGGTGCGTGCTCGCGAGACCTTCGGCAGGCCGCTGATCAGCAGGCAGTCCGTGCAGAACACGGTCACCGAGATGGCGCGGCGCGTCGATGTGGCACGGGTTTACACCAGGGACGTGGCCAAGCGCAGCGCCGAGGGCGAAACGGATCTGATCGCCGAGGTGTGCTTCGCCAAGAACACGGCGGTCGAAGCGGCGGAATGGGTCGGAAACCAGGCCGTCCAACTCTTCGGCGGACTCGGCTACATGCGCGAATCCGAGGTGGAGCGGCAGTACCGCGATATCCGCATCCTCGGAATCGGCGGCGGCACCACCGAAATCCTCACCGGATTGGCGGCAAAGCGATTGGGGTACCAGTCTTGAGCACGTTGCGCAGCACCCTCGACAGCGCCTCGCCGGAATACGGCGCGGCGGCCGAGGCGATGACGGTCAAACTCACCGAGATCGAGGCGGAATTCGCCAAGGCGATCGCCGGTGGCGGCGCCGACAAACTCGCCAGGCACCGCAAACGCGGCAAACTCACCGCCCGCGAACGCATCGAACTGCTCATCGACGAGGATTCCCCGTTCCTGGAACTGTGCCCGCTCGCGGCCTGGGGCAGTGAATTCCACGTCGGCGCGAGCGTCATCGCGGGAATCGGCGTCGTCGAAGGGGTCGAATGCGTCATCGTCGCCCCCGATCCGACCGTGCGCGGCGGCACGTCCAATCCGTGGACGCTGCGAAAAAACTTGCGTATCAACGATATTGCGATGGAGAACCGGCTCCCGGTCATCGGGCTCGTCGAATCCGGCGGCGCGGACCTGCCGACCCAGAAAGAGGTCTTCGTCCCCGGTGGACGGATGTTCCGCGATCTGACCCGGCTGTCGGCGGCGGGCATTCCGACGATCGCGCTGGTCTTCGGCAATTCCACCGCGGGCGGGGCCTATATCCCCGGCATGTCCGATTACACGGTCATGATCAAGGAGCGGTCCAAGGTTTTCCTCGGTGGACCGCCGCTGGTCAAGATGGCGACCGGTGAGGAATCCGACGACGAATCCCTCGGCGGTGCGGAGATGCACGCGCGCGTTTCGGGACTGGCCGATTATCTGGCCGCCGACGAACAGGACGCGATTCGCATCGGCCGCTCGATCGTGCGGCGGTTGAACTGGACCAAGAAGGGGCCGAGCCCGCGCGCGGAGGTCATCGAGCCGCTGTTCGACCAGGAAGAACTGCTCGGCATCGTGCCGTCGGATCTGAAGATTCCCTTCGATCCGCGCGAGGTGATCGCCCGCGTGGTCGACGGGTCGGATTTCGACGAGTTCAAACCCCTCTACGGCAGCAGCCTGGTCACCGGATGGGCCGAATTGCACGGCTACCCGGTGGGCATCCTCGCCAACGCGCGCGGCGTGCTGTTCTCCGAGGAGGCGCAGAAGGCCGCGCAATTCATCCAGCTGGCGAATCAGAAGGACACGCCACTGCTGTTCCTGCACAACACCACCGGCTACATGGTCGGCAAGGAATTCGAGCAGAAGGGCATCATCAAACACGGCGCGATGATGATCAACGCGGTCTCCAATTCCAGGGTGCCGCATATCTCGCTGCTGATGGGCGCCTCCTACGGCGCGGGGCATTACGGCATGTGCGGTCGGGCCTACGATCCGCGTTTCGTCTTCGCCTGGCCCAGTGCGAAATCCGCCGTGATGGGCGCCGCGCAACTCGCGGGCGTCGTCTCCATCGTCGGCAGGGCGGCGACCGAGGCCCGGGGTATGCCCTTCGACGAGGAGGCCGACGCCGGGATGCGCGCCATGATCGAGGCGCAGATCGAGGCCGAATCACTGCCGATGTTCATGTCGGGACGGCTCTACGACGACGGCGTGATCGACCCGCGCGACACCCGAACGGTATTGGGTATGGCCCTGTCGGCCATCCACAATGCCCCGATCGAAGGCGCCGACGGCTTCGGCGTCTTCCGGATGTGAGGCCGACGATGACCGCAGCACACAGCGATTCGGGTGAGCTCACCTGCGTCCTGGTCGCCAACCGGGGCGAGATCGCGCGCCGGGTCTTCGCCACCTGTCGTCGGATGGGCCTCGGTACCGTCGCGGTGTATTCCGACGCCGACGCCGACGCGCCCCATGTCGCCGAGGCCGACGCCGCCGTGCGGCTACCGGGTAATACTCCCGGCGAGACCTACCTGCGCGGTGACCTGATCATCGAGGCGGCCTTCGCCGCCGGTGCCGACGCCATCCATCCCGGCTACGGATTCCTCTCGGAGAACGCCGAATTCGCCCGCGCCGTGCTGGCCGCGGGATTGATCTGGATCGGACCACCCGTGGAGGCCATCGAGCAGATGGGTTCCAAGGTCGCGTCCAAGAAGATGATGGACGCGGCGGGCGTGCCCGTGCTGGCCGAACTGGATCCTTCCGAGGTCACCGAGGCGCAGTTGCCGGTGCTGATCAAAGCGTCGGCGGGCGGCGGCGGACGCGGTATGCGCGTGGTGCGGGCCCTCGCCGATCTGGAACCGCAGATCGCGGCGGCGCGGCGCGAGGCCGAATCGGCCTTCGGTGATCCGACGGTGTTCTGTGAGCGCTATCTGGAGACCGGCAGGCATATCGAAGTCCAGGTCATGGCCGATACGCACGGTGTCATCCTGGCGGTGGGCGAACGGGAATGCTCGATCCAGCGCCGTCACCAGAAGGTCGTCGAGGAAGCACCCTCGCCGCTGGTCGAACGGGTCGTCGGGATGCGGGAGCGACTGTTCGAGGCGGCGCGGCTGGCCGCGGGAGCCATCGGCTACACCGGCGCGGGCACCGTGGAATTCCTGGCCGACGAGGCGGGGGATTTCTTCTTCCTCGAGATGAACACCCGTCTACAGGTGGAACATCCGGTCACCGAATGCACCATCGGTGCCGACCTGGTGCGCTGGCAGCTCGAGGTCGCCGCCGGTGGCGCGCTGCCCGCCGAAGCGCCTGCCCTGCGCGGACATTCGATCGAGGTCCGGCTCTACGCAGAGGATCCGGCGACGGAGTGGCAGCCGCAGAGCGGGACCGTGCATAGCATCGAAATCCCGCAAGTCGTCACCGAATTCGGGCTGCTGGAGCGTCCGGGTGTCCGGTTGGACAGCGGTGTCGTCGACGGTTCGGTGGTCGGTGTGCACTACGATCCGATGCTGGCCAAGGTCATCTCCTACGGCGAAACCCGTTCCGAGGCAGCGCGACTGCTCGCGACCGCACTGCGACGCGCACGGATCCACGGCCTGGTGACCAACCGCGATCTGCTCGTCCGAGTGTTGCGGCACCCGGCCTTCCTCGCCGGAGATACCGACACCGCGTTCTTCACCACCCACGGACTGGACGCGCTCGCGGCCCCGCTGGTGTCGGAGACCGACGAGGCGTTGTCGATCGTGGCGGCCGCGCTCGCCGAGGCCGCCGCCAATCGCCGCGCGGCACGGGTGGGCGGCGGCCTGCCCAGCGGTTGGCGCAACCTGCCCGCGCAATCGCAGCGCAAGTCCTACGAGACGCGCGACGGCGCGATCCACGAGGTGGGCTACCGCTTCGATCGTGGCGGTGCCGTCACGGTGGACGGCCACGACGGCCTGGTACTGATCGAGGCGACTCCGGAGCGGGTGGTGCTGTCGGTTCCGGGCGAACGGGGCCCGGTGCGCAGGCAATTCGCGATCGCGCGTTACGACGATCTGGTGTGCGTCGATTCCGCGCTGGGGCCGGTCGCGGTGCGTAGGTTGCCGCGCTTCAGCGATCCGTCGGATCAGGTGGCCACCGGCTCGCTGCTCGCTCCGATGCCGGGCAGTGTCATCAGGATCGGCCCGGAGGTCGGCAGCACGGTCACGCGGGGGCAGCCGATCCTGTGGCTGGAGGCGATGAAGATGGAGCACACCATCGCCGCGCCCGCCGCGGGTGTGCTGAGCGCACTCAATGTCAGCGTCGGCCAGCAGGTCGACATCGGGACCGTCCTCGCGGTCGTCGACCCCGAAGAGGCGTCCGCGAACGCCGAATCGACCACCGCGGTGTCGACCACCGCGATTCAGGAGCACTGAGCAATGAGTTTCATCGAATCCGAAGAGCGCAAAGCACTGCGGTCGGCGGTGGCCGCCCTCGCCGCGAAATACAACTACCGCGACTACGTGCTGCCGAAGGCGCGCAAGAACGAACCGCTGGACGAATTGTGGGACGAGGCGGGCAAACTCGGCTTCCTCGGGGTCAACCTGCCGGAGGAATTCGGCGGCGGTGGCGCAGGCATGTACGAACTCGCGCTGGTGATGGAGGAGTTGGCGGCCCAGGGCGCGGGGCTGCTGCTGATGGTCGTCTCTCCGGCCATCTGCGGCACCATCATCACCAAGTACGGCACCGACGAGCAGAAACAGCAGTGGCTGCCCAAACTCGCCGACGGCACCGGCAAAATGGTCTTCGGCATCACCGAACCCGACGCCGGATCGAATTCGCACCAGATCACCACCACCGCGCGCCGTGACGGCGACGACTGGATCCTCAACGGCCGCAAGATCTTCATCTCCGGTGTCGACCAGGCCGAGGCCGTGCTCATCGTCTCGCGCACCGAGGATCACAAGACCGGCAAACTCAAGCCGGCGCTGTTCATCGTCCCCACCGACGCCCCGGGATTCACCAAGGTGGCGCAGGAGATGGACATCATCGAACCCGACCACCAGTACAACCTGTTCCTCGACGACGTCCGGTTGCCGTCCACCGCGCTGGTCGGCAAGGAGGACGCCGCGCTGATGCAGCTGTTCGCCGGACTCAACCCGGAGCGCATCATGGGCGCGGCCATGGCCGTCGGCATGGGCCGCTACGCGATCGAGCGCGCCGTGGAATACGCCAAGGAGCGCACGGTCTGGAAATCCCCGATCGGCGCGCACCAGGGCATCTCGCATCCGCTGGCGCAGGTGAAGATCGAATTGGAACTGGCCAAACTGATGATGCAGAAGGCGGCGGGCCTCTACGACGCGGGCGACGAGATGGGTGCCGCCGAAGCCGCCAACATGGCGAAATACGCCGCCGCCGAAGCGAGTATCAAGGCTCTGGATCAGGCCATCCAGACCCACGGCGGCGCCGGATTGACCAGGGATTACGGCCTGGCCGCGATGTTGGCCGCCGCCCGCATCGGCAGGATCGCGCCGGTGAGCAGGGAGATGATCCTCAACTTCGTCGCCCAGCATTCGCTCGGTCTGCCCAGGTCGTACTGATGCCGACCGGTCCAGGCGGACAAACCCGCCCCGATCACGCGGGTTTCCCGCATTCGGGCGCGAGAATGTCCGCGTGGACCGGGCCCGAAGGACGGAGAAATCCATGAGCGACACCACAACCGCCCCGTACGTCCGCTACGAGGTGGGCGACGGCATCGCGACACTCACCCTGGACTCGCCGCACAATCGCAACGCGTTGTCCTCGCGGTTGGTCGCCGAATTGCTCGGTGGTCTCGATGACGCGGCGGCCGACCCGGCGGTGCGCGCCATCGTGCTGGCGCATACCGGCAACACCTTCTGCGCGGGGGCCGATCTGAGCGAGGCGGGCGACGCCGATCCCGCGGTGGCCGCCGACGAACGCACCAGGTCGATGATCGGGGTGCTGCGGCGATTGGTGGAGATCCCGAAACCGGTCGTGGCCCGGATCGACGGCAATGTGCGGGCGGGCGGGATGGGGATCGTCGCGGGCTGCGATCTGGTGGTGGCCGGGCCGGGAAGTTCGTTCGCCCTGACCGAGGTGCGGATCGGCCTGGCGCCCTTCATGATCTCGCTGACCCTGCTGCCGCGACTCGACCAGCGCGCCGCGAGCCGGTACTACCTGACCGGCGAGAAATTCGACGCGGCCACCGCCGAGAAGATCGGACTCGTCACGGTGACGGCCGCCGATCCGGCCGCCGAGGTGGCCCGGCTGTGCGGGGAACTGCGAAAAGGCGCACCTCAGGGGCTCGCCGAGGCGAAGCGGCTGGTGAACGCCGAACTGCTGGCGGGTTTCGACAGTTCGGCCGACGAACTCGCGCGCCGCTCGGCGAGTTTCTTCGGCACCCCCGAGGTGCAGGAGGGCATGATGGCCTTCCTACAGCGCCGTCCGCCGAACTGGGCAGAATAATCCCATGGCGACACCTCACGAACCCAAGCAGGACCGCAGCCGCGCCACCCGGCAGCGCCTGCTCGAGGCGACGATCGACTGCCTGGCCGAAACCGGCTGGGCGGCGGCCACCGTCGCCGTGGTCGCCGAACGGGCGGGGGTGTCGCGCGGCGCGGCCCAGCACCATTTCCCGACCAGGGAAGAGTTGATCACCGCCGCGCTCGAGTACATGTTCGACAGCCGAAACGAACAGGCCAAGGAGGAAGCCGCGAGGTTGTCGGAACTCGTCAACGGCGTCGCACGCACCGAGGCGGTGGTGGCCGGGCTGGTCGAGTCCTACACCAGTTCACTGTTCAAGGCGGCCCTCCAGGTGTGGACGCACGCGGCCGCCGATCCGGTACTCCGGGAGCGGATCGTGCCGCTGGAGGCCAAATTCGGCCGCGCCTCGCATCGGCGTGCCGTCGAGGCGCTCGGCGTCGATGACACCGACCCGGTCGCCCATCACCTGGTGCAGGCCACCCTCGACCTGGCCCGCGGGCTCGGTCTCGCCGATGTGCTCACCGACGACTCGGCGCGCCGCAAGGAGATCGTGCAGCAGTGGTCGGTCACCCTGCACACGGCGCTGAACGCCGCTCACTGAGCCGCTCGGGTCATCTCGAGGTGACCCGTCTTCGCCGCTGGACCACCGTGCGCGCGCTATCGGCCGAGCCCTACGCGTCTGCGGTCTCGATCGGGTCTTTCGAGGGTTCGACGTGGGCGAACCAGCGCGCGGCTTCGGCCTTCGGCAGGACGCGCTCCAGCACGAGTTCGCCCGCCATGGCGGGAAAGTACCGGCCAGCCTGCCAATCGCGCAGGTAGGGCGGGGGATCGAGGACGAGCATCCGGGTGCCTTCGACGACCGGGATATCCGAGGGCGTGCCCTCGTTCCACAACCAGGTTCCGTCGGGGGCGACCAGATTCAGCGAACCCCTGGTGATCACCCGTCCCTCGACGGTGCGGCACACCGCCGCCGCGGCCGCGGACGGCGCGTCGCCGGGCAGATACCCGCCGCCGATGAGGACATCCGCGAGCAGGGTGTGCAGCTGGAAATTGTCGCCGATGCCGGTCATGCGCACCAGATATCCCGAGCCGGTCTCCCGGTGCAGCACCACCACCGGTTCGTCGTCGAGGACCAGCAGCGCGTAGGCGAGATCCTTGCGCCAGTCGCCGCAGAGTTTGGCGTACGCCTCGTGCCTGCGCGTCAGCAATTCCCTGGTGGACCGGGTCAGGCCGCGCCGCACGGCCTCTCGCTGCATCAACGTCAGTGACGCGCGGATCCAGTGGTCGAGTGTCCACCAGGACAGCGTCGCCGCGACACCGGCTCCGTCGTAGAAATCCGTCGGCTCGATACTCGCCGGATCCGGCAGTTCGCCGCCCTCCGCGGCGGCCCAGTACTCTGCGAATTCTCGTGCCTCGTCCAGGGCTTCGGCGAGATTCGCCAGCACCGGCGGCGCGCAGGTGACCGCGTCCGCGCCGCGTTCCACGCACGCGCCGACCATGACCGCGATATGCGCGCGCAGATCGTGGGGCACACCGTCGAGCAGCGCGGCCAGCTGTGGCCCGGCGGCTCGGGCCTCGGCCTGGGACACGGTTCGGAAGGCGTCGAGCAGTTCGCGGTGCGCCGATCGCACGGCGTCCTCGTCGACGGCACGAACCGCGCGTTCGAACGCCATGACAGCGTTCGCGAATCCGCCATTGCCCAGGTTCATGCGGAGCACCGTAACGATCACCGTGACCCTTGTCGAGCCCCCCGCGCCGGGGTGACCCGAACGTGTCGCGGCCCGCCCGCAGCCCGATGACGTGCGCATTCGCTCCGGAACGCGGTGCCGCGCACGCGCACGCCGACGCGCACCGGCCGAGAGTGCCGGTGCGCGTCGATGTTTCAGCGCGCGGTCAGGTCGTAGAGGGTGACGCCGTCCACCACCGTCGCGGTGAAATTCTGCTCGACCCAGGCGGTGATCGCCGCGCTACCGGATTCCGAGCCACCGGGACCTCCGCGGCCGCCGCCGATGAAATAGTGGATCCTGCCCTCGGCGACATACCGCTGGAATTGTTCGAGCGTCGGCGAGGGATCGCTGCCGTTGAACCCGCCGACCGGCATCACCGGCAATTCGGTCGCCAACTGATACCCGGCGGCACTGTTGGAACCGATCGCCGCGGCCACCCAGGTGTACTTGTCACCGTCGCTCTCCAACAGTGCGACCACCTGCGCGCCGGGAGTGGTCGAGCCGAGTAGTCCGCCCATGCCGCCCGGTCCGCCCTGGCTCGTCTCGCTGGATTGCGCCGCGCCGACGGTGCCGTCGGCACTGGGAGTGCCGTTGCTACCGGGCGCGCCGTCACCACCCGGGACTGCCCCCGCTGCGCCGTTCTCGCCGCTCGCGTTCGGTCCACCGTCAGTGCCCGAACCGTTCGTGCCCGGTGCGGGGCCTGCGCCCGAACCGTTTGCGCCGGGGGCAGCGCCCGCACCCGGACCGTTTGCGCGGAGAACAGCGCCCGCATCCGAACTGCTCACCCCCGGAACCGCTCCGTTGCGCCCATCCGCCCGGTTCTGACCGTCGGCACCCGGCCGCGTCCCACCCATCGCGCCGTCCATCCCGGGCCGACCTTCGCCGCCCATCGGCCCACGACCGTGCATCCCCCCGACATTCGGACCGGCGGTCGGCATCGACCCCTGATGCGCGGTCGCGATGGTATCGACGCTGTAGGCGACCGGTCCGGCGAGACCGAGCAGGACGGCGGCCAGCGCCGAGACCAGACCGACCTTCCTCGGCATCGGCAGCAGCATAGCGACGGTGGTCACGATTCCGCCGACGAGCACCGTCCAGCGCAGCCACGGGACGAAATTCGTACTGCGCGACAACAGCATCCACGCCGTCGCCGTCGTCACCGCGACCATCGCGACCAGTACTACGCGCACCCCAGGGCGTTCGCGTTCACGCCACAGCGCCACCGCGCTCGCCCCGACCAGCGCGGCGACCGCCGGTGCGAGGGCGACGGTGTAGTACGCGTGGAAGATGCCCGCCATGAAGCTGAACACCAGCCCGGTGACCAGCAGCCAACCACCCCACAGGATCAGGGCCGCACGTCGCGGATCGGTGCGCGAGGCCTTACCGCGCAACAGGATTCCCGCGACGAGACCGATCAGCGCGGCCGGGATCAACCAGGCGATCTGCCCACCCTGCGCCGGTTCGAACAATCGGGTGATGCCGGTACTACCCCACATCCCGTTACCGCCGGAGGGCAGTTCGCCACCGGGGCCGACGCTGCCGGTCTCCTCGCCGTTGAGCCGTCCGAGCCCGTTGTATCCGAGGGTGAGTTCCAGGATCGAATTGTGCTGTGAGCCACCGATCCACGGCCGCGAGTCGGCGGGCCACAGCTCGACGGCGAGCAACCACCAGCCCGCCGCGACGATCATCGCCGCGCCCGCCGCGAACAGTTGCGCGACGCGTTTGCCGAGCGCGGGCGGTCCGGCGACGAGATAGGTGAGCGCCAGCGCGGGGACGACGAGCAGGACCTGCAATTGTTTGGTGAGAAAACCGAAACCGATGAAAGCGCCGGTGAGTACCAGCCATCGGGTCCTTCCGTCCTCGACGGCGCGTGTCATCGCCCAGGCCGCGGCCACCATGAGGAATACCAGCAGCGCATCCGGATTGTTGAACCGGAACATCAGCGCCGCGACCGGTGTCGCGGCCAGCGCCGCCCCGGCCAGCAGACCGGCGGCGGGTCCGAACGGCCTGCGTACGGTCGCCCACACGAGTGCGACCGAGCCGACGCCGAGCACCACCTCGGGGACGAGAATGCTCCAACTGTTGAGCCCGAAGACCCGCACGGACAGTTCCATCAACCACAACGACGCCGGTGGTTTGTCGACGGTGATGGAGTTGGCGGCATCGGAGGAGCCGAAGAAGAACGCCTCCCACGATCGCGAACCAGCCTGTACCGCGGCGGAATAGAAGGAGTTGGCCCAGCCGTTGGCACTCAGGTTGATCAGGTAGGCGATCGCGGTGCCGAGCAGGAGTGCGGCCAATGTCGGGTATTCCCAGCGGATTACCCGGCGGGTGGGAGGGGTCGGGGTGGCGAGGGGTTTCGCGGCTGTCAGCGTCGTCATCGGCCGCTCACCCCGTTCTGGAATTCCGGCCCGGCGAACGCGGGGGAGGGTTCGGGTGCGTCGGTCGGCCCGCTGTCGCGAAAGACCCACCGCAGCCCGAGGAATCGTGACAGTGTGGCGACGAGATTCGCCAGTACCAGCACGAACAGTTCGAGATGCACGGAGGCGTCCGGCGCCCAGCGGTGCAGCGAGAACAGCGACCCGCTGGTGACCGCGAGCCCGAAGGTGAAGATGAGCAGGCCCTGGAACTGATGTGCCACAGCGCCGTTCGTGCCGCGCACACCGAAGGTGAAGGCGCGGTTGGCGGCGGTATTGCCGATCGCGGTCACCAGCAGCGCGAGGAAATTCGCGATCTGCGGACCGGTGAAGGGCTGCGCCGCCAGATACAGCAGGGCGTAGGCGAGTGTGGAGACGACGCCGACGATGGCGAAGCGCACCACCTGTCCGACCATGCCGAGCGGCACCCCCGGAACAAGTGGTTCCCGGCCGACCGAGCGGCGCAGTTCCTCCAACGGCAGTGCGCCGGTGGTGAGTCCGCGTCCCAGCCGCCACACCCCGAGCAGATCCTTGCGCGCGGTGTCGACGATATCGACGGTGCTGTCGGGATCATCGATCCAGTCGACGGGCACTTCGTGGATACGCAGCCCGGACCGTTCGGCGAGCACGAGTAGTTCGGTGTCGAAGAACCATTCTCCGTCCTGGACCAGCGGCAGCAGGCGTCGTGCGATATCGGTGCGCATCGCCTTGAATCCGCACTGCGCGTCGGAGAATCGCGCACGCAGCGAGGCACGAAGGATCAGGTTGTAGCAGCGCGAGATGAATTCGCGTTTCGGTCCGCGCACCACCCGGGAGTTCGCGGCGAGCCTGGTGCCGATCGCCACATCCGAATGGCCGGAGATCAGCGGGGCCACCAGCGGGAGCAGCGCGTTCAGGTCGGTGGACAGATCCACGTCCATGTAGGCGACGACCATGGCGTCGGACTGCTCCCAGACGGTCCGCAGCGCCCGGCCGCGGCCCTTGGCGTCCAGATGCACCACCCGAACGTCGTCGAGTTCGTCTTCGAGCAGTCGCGCCACCTGCATGGTGTCGTCGGTACTCGCGTTGTCGGCGATGGTGATCCTGGCGGGGAAGGGGAATCCGCTGTTCAGGTAGGAGTGCAGTCGGCGTACGCAGACGCCGAGATCGGTTTCTTCGTTGTAGACGGGGATCACGACGTCGAGCACGGGCGTGATCACCGATCCGGTTGGTTCCGCCCGGTGCGCGGCGGTCGCGGTTTCGGTCATGAGACCACCTTCGACAGCCGCGCTGCCGTCAGGCTGGGTCCCAGCTGTGAGGTTGCTGGGACCACCGAATTCACGGACCTCAGACTGTGCGGCGTACCCGCAGCACGGTGTCGGTGCGCACGCCCACCTGGCCTTCCGGGCCGATCATCTCCCGTTCGACCTCGTCGGAGGTCTCGACCCGCCAGTGCCCCGGTGCGAGTTCGAGTCCGTCGAGGATCTCCTCGAGGGTGGGGAAATGCACATCGACGTGGGCGTGTTCGACGAAACTCGCCCATCCGGCATGGCTGCCGATCACCAGCGACCCGCCGGGAGCGACCGCCGCGGTCGCCCGGCGCAATGTCCGCGTCCGTTCGTCGTGCTGCTCGACGGGTGAGTGGAAGAACTGGGCGCTCACCAGGTCGAATTCCCCCTCGGGGAAGGAAGTCGACAGGTCGTGCTCGGCGAACTCGACACGGTCCCGCACGCCCGCGTTCTCGGCGTGCGCCGCGGCCCGGCCGAGTGCGGTCGCCGAGATGTCGACGGCGGTCACCTGCCAGCCGCGCTCGGCCAGCCAGATCGCGTCGCCGCCTTCTCCACAGCCGAGATCGAGTGCGGTCCCCGGTGCGAGTTCGGCGGCCTCGCGGACCAGAAGGGGGTTGGGTTGCCCGGTCCAGATCTGGTCGCGCTCCTGGTAGAAGCTTTCCCAGAATTCCTGCGGGTTGGTGTGCGCGGTGGTGTCGGTCATGACGCCATGATGGGGTAGCGGCCGGAAACCGGGCCAGTATTCTTGCCGTTTCGGCAAAAGAGTTCCCGGAACGGGTCCGAGGAACCGCAACGGCGAATGGTGCGCGCGGACCGAATCGATCGAGGTCGACACGCAGGTTGGTACGGTCGCAGGTGTGAGGCAACGCGGCCGGAAATCAGACGAGAAGCCGCGCGTGGACGCGCGTACCGAGCGGTGGCGCGAGCATCGGCTGAAGGTGCGAGACGAATTCGTCGACGCCGCGTTCCGCGCGCTCGACACCTTCGGTCCCGAAGTCAGCATGGGCGATATCGCCAAGGAGGCCGGCGCGGCGAAACCCAAGCTGTACCGGCATTTCGAGGACAAGACCGACCTCTACAACGCCATCGCCGACCGGGTCCGCGACATCCTCTGGGAACGCATCACCGCCGGTATCGATCTGACCAACGACACGGCGGGCGACCTGGTCCGCCGCGGGGCCACCGAGTACATGCTCGTGGTCACCGAACATCCCAACGTCTTCCGTTTCATGCTGCACGGCCATTTCGCCCAGCACGCGGACGAATCCGGCCGGGCGCTGCAATCGGCGCGCCGGTCCGCGCGCCGCGCGGCCGAAATGATCGCCGGGCTGGTCGAGGACGGCTCGATCGATGTCGACAGTGTGGAACTCGTCAATTACTCGATATTCGGCGCGGTCGCCTCGGCCACCGACTGGTGGCTCGGCGCCAACCGGCTGCGCGCCGACACCATGCCCATCGAGAAGTTCGTCGCCTACCTGGCGGAGATGATCTCCGCGCTCGCGCAATCCAACGCCCGCCTCAACGGCATATCCATCGACGCCGATCGCCCGCTGCACCTCGCGTTCGAGAACGATTGAGTTCCGTCCCGCGCTGAACGGCGGAGTATCACCCCGCGCTCGCATCCCTGTCGAACGCCGTTGTCCGGTCGGGCCGCTTCGTCGAGGCCCGGTGGATGCGATATCGCAAGTATTCACCTGCCCACCGACAGGTAACGGGGTCCGTTCGACGGTGGTGCGTTGCGCGATGAGTTGCGCACTCGCCGCCACCGACGAAAGTGGGTGGTCCGCTCGATGACGGTGTGTCGGGCGGTGAGTTGGGTTGCCTACCGCCACCGCCGACGGCGAGTGGGTGCGCTCGACTGCGGCACCTCACACGATCAGCTGTGCGTCAGCCGCCACAGCGGGGAGACCGGGCCGTGCCCCGCGCCCAGATCGTAGGAGGCTTCCAGACAGCGGCGGGTCCACTCCTTGGCGAATTCGACGGCGTCCGGGACGGTGTATCCGTTCGCGAGGGCGCAGGCGATGGCGGCGGCGAGGGTGTCGCCGCCGCCGTGGTCGTTGCCGGTGGCCAGGCGCGGCGCGGTGTATTCGAGGAAGGTGTCACCGTCGAAGAGCAGGTCGGTGCTGACGTCGGAGGAGCGCAGATGCCCGCCTTTGACGATCGACCACTGCGCGCCGAGCGTGTGCAGTGCTTCGGCGGCGCGGCGGGCGCTCGCGTCGTCGGTGACGTCGATCCCCGTGATGAGCCGGACCTCGTCGAGATTGGGTGTCACCACGGTCGCGAGCGGAATCAGCGTGTGCCGCACCGCGTCCAGTGCTTCCTCGTGCAGCAGCGGATCACCGTGCATCGACGCGGCCACCGGGTCGACGACCAGCGGGATCGATCCGGCCCGCCCGATGCCGACCTCGCGACACACTTCGGCGACCGCTTCGATGATGGCCGTCGATGCCAGCATGCCGGTCTTGGCCGCGCCGACGCCGATATCGCCTGCCACCGAACGCACCTGGTCGGCCACGATCCGGGGCGGGATCTCGTGGAATCCGCTGACGCCGACGGAGTTCTGCACCGTCACCGCCGCGACCGCGACCAGCGCGTGCACCCCGCACAGGGCCATGGTGCGGGTATCGGCCTGAATTCCGGCGCCACCGCCGGAGTCGGTGCCCGCGATCGTCAGGACTCGGACGGGGGTCTGTCCGGCGGCGGGAATCGGCAACAGCTTCACGGCTCGACCCTACGACGCGCGACGCGCGCCCGGGATGCCCGGTTCGCCATTCGCACCCCCACCAACCAATTGCTAATGACAATCGTTATCATTAAATCGTGACCGCAACCCCGCGAACCGAACCGCTGCCCGTGACCGTGCTCTCCGGATTCCTCGGCGCGGGCAAGACGACGCTGCTCGAGCACATCCTCGCCAACCGCGACGGCCGCCGGATCGCGGTCATCGTGAACGATATGAGCGAGGTCAATATCGACGCCGCTCTCATCGCGGGGCACGGGCATCTCGACCGGACCGAGGAGAAACTGGTCGAGCTCACCAACGGATGCATCTGCTGCACGCTGCGCGAAGACCTGATCGAGGCGGTGAGCAGACTGGCCGCGGAAGGCAGGTTCGACCACCTGGTCGTCGAATCCACCGGAATCTCCGAACCCATGCCGGTGGCGGCCACCTTCGAATGGGAATTCGAGGACGGCTACCGGCTCGGTGACATCGCCAGGCTCGACACCATGGTGACCGTGGTCGACGCCTCGACCTTCCTCGTCGAGATCGCGCGCGGACAAGCACTCGCCGACCGGAATCTCGAAGCGGCACAGGGTGATACCCGAACCATCGCCGATCTGCTCGTCGATCAGGTGGAATTCGCCGACGTACTCCTGCTCAACAAGACCGATCTGGTGAGCGTCACCGCCGCGGGCGCCGTCGAGGCCACGCTGCGCCGTCTCAACCCCCGCGCGCGAATCCTGCGCACCGTCGACAGCGCGGTGGATCTGGACGAGGTGCTCGGCACCGGGCGCTACGACCCGGTCGTCGCCGCCGAATCCGACGGGTGGGCAGAGGAATCGGCGGGAGGCCACCTCCCCGAGACCGAGGAATTCGGCATCGGCAGCCTCACCTACACCGCGGCGCGACCCTTCCATCCGCGGCGTCTGGCCGACGCGCTGCATCAGCTCCGAGGAATGTTGCGCAGCAAGGGTTTTTGCTGGCTCGCCAGCCGCCCCGGTTTCGCCGCCGTCTGGTCCCAGGCCGGCCCCAACCTCACCTTCGAACCGGCCGCGTGGTGGTCGTCACTGGAAGTACCCGCCGGACAGGAGATCGTCTTCATCGGCGTACGCATCGACCGCGACGAGGTCCGCGCACTACTGGACGGGGCGTTGCTCACCGACCGGGAATTCGCGCGCGGCACCACGGAGTGGATCACCTACGCCGACCCCTTCCCCGTGTGGGTCGACCTTCACGAACAAGTCTGACTGGTATCCCCGCGTCGACGCGGTGTTCGTCCGCGGTGCGGCGATCACGGTGCCGATCCGGCTGGACGCCGAGGTCCGCTCGACGTCGACGTCGTTCGTTGGGTCCCGGACACTCAGTCGAACAGTTCGCTCGCATCGGTCGCGGTCCGGGGACTCAGCCGAACAGTTCGCTCGCGCGGGTCGCGATGAGCGCTTGGCCGAGCCATTTGTCGAGCTGGTCGAGGTCGGTGGTCTCGGTGAGGTGAGTGCGCTGTGCGGGGGAGAGTTCGATGCCACGGCCGGTAAGTACGGTCAGCACCGCATGGGCGGCCTGTTCGGCCCGTCCTTGCTCCCGTCCCTGTTCCAGCCCTCGCTCGAGTCCCTGTTCCAGCCCTTGCTCCAGCCCTTGTTCGCGGCCTTGGGCGCGCAGCCGTTGTGCGGATTCCGAACGGAAGAACGACAGATCGGTGGCCATTTTGTCCCTCCACAGCTGGGCGGCGTCGGTGTGCGATATTCCCTGTTCGATGAGTTCGGCGTAGAACTCGGTTTCGTCGTCGTGGCCCCGACGGTGGAAGGCCGCGATGATCGCCTCCAGTATCGCACCGATCTCGGGTTCCCTGGCATGGGTTATCGCCGACAGTGCAGCGAGCCAGGAAGGTCACGTAGTAGGACTATGCGGCGACTCGGGTGGAATCGGTACGCGATTGCGCCTCGACCACGAGCAGGAATGTGTCGTGCTCGGTCGTGATCCGCAGAACCGTGTCGGCCCGCCGTTCGACCGGGGAGGTCTCGGTCAGGTCGACCGAGACCTGTTGCACGGCAATGGGGTCGGGGAAGGGGAGATCCAGGATGTGGAAGGCGTGGGCGAACGCGGCCGGGTTATGGGTGAAGATCCCGTGCATCGCTTCGTGCGACGAACTGATCATGCACGGAGACTATCAATGATCGAACCTTTGTTCGAGTCAGACAAATACCCTGTCTCGGACGAAATGAACTGAATCGGAAGCGATTTCAGTTCGAGATGCCGGGTGTCCGGTGGACATAGGCCGTATCGGTCAGTTGTTCGAGCAGGAAATCCGCGATGTCGGCGCGAGAGATCTTCAGCGTCAGACCTTTCGCGTCGGCGCGGACGTCGCGGTGGAAGGCGGCGGTGCGGGGGCCGTCGGTGAAGGCACTGGGGCGCACGATGGTCCACTCCAGGTCGCTGGCGCGCACGTAGTCCTCCTGTGCGACATGGTCGTTGTAGGCCTTGCGCAGCAGGATTCCGAAGAAGACGTACTTCCAGAGGAAGTCGAGATTCTCCCTGCTGTCGCCGACGCCGAGGCTGCTCTGGCAGATGAGCCGTTTCACCCCGGTCCGCCGCATCGCCTCGACGACGGCCTTCGTGCCGCCGAACCGGACCAGCCCTTTCCTGCCGTCGCCGAGTGTGACGATCACCGCGTCCTGACCCCGCACCGCCCGCTGCGCCGCCACGCTGTCGAAGACGTCGCCCTCGATCACGCGCAGCCGATCGTGGCGCCGGGTGAGCCGCGCGGCGTCGCGGGTGAAGGCCGTCACCTCGTGGCCCTGTTCCAGCGCCTGTTCCACCACGAGCCGACCGACGCTACCGGTGGCTCCGAAGACCGCGATTCTCATGATTTCTCCCGATATCTCGAAACTGTTGTGCTGTAGGTGAATCCAGTACAACAGCGGCCGTGGGCGGGAACCATGGTCCGGCGTCTCGCGCGCATACGCGAGTGTCCAGGCCCCGCCACGGCACTCCGCGCTACCTGTTGTCGACGGTGTGGAGGCGGGCGCTGTCCGTGGTCGGGGCCGGGGAGGGTTCCTGGATCACCTGCGCGAAGAACCCGCGGATATCGCCGACGAGCACGTCGGGCGCCTCGTGCGCGGCGTAGTGTCCTCCCGCGTCGTTGGCCCCACCGGTGGCGTGGCCGGGGTCGTAGGAGTTCCAGCTGACGATGTTGTGGTGATCGCGTTCGGCGAATCTGCGGATGGACTGGAAATCGCCCGCGAACATGGCGAGGCCGATGGGTGTCGTGGTCGGTTCGGCGGGAGCCTCGGCGGTGTGGGCGTCCTCGTAGTAGAACCGGATCGAGGAACCCGCGGTGCCGGTCAGCCAGTAGATCGCCACATTTCCGATGACGAAATCCGGGTCCAGGCTGGTGCCGAGCAGTTGCGCGTTCCAGCCGAGCAGGCCGACCGGGGAGTCCGCCAGCGCGAAGGCCAGGGTCTGCGGCTGCTGGCTGTGCAGGGTGTTGAAGGCCATCTTGTTGTCGTGGAACCACTGGAGGTGGGCGAGCGCCGCCATATCCTCGGCGGAGAGGCCCTCGAATTCGGCCGGATCGCCCGAGGGGAACGAATACAGCTGCGTCACATGGACTCCCAGCAGACGTTCCGGTGCGAGACGGGCCATTTCGGGTGCGATCATCGAGCCCGCGTCGTTGCCGATCGCGCCGAACTTCTCGTATCCGAGCCGCGACATCAACTCCAGCCACGCCCGCGCCGTCCTGCCCCGGTTCCAGCCGGTGCTGCGGGTGGGACCGGAGAATCCGAATCCGGGCAGGGAGGGGACGACCACGTGGAACGCGGGCGCGTCGGCTGATTCGGGTTCGGTCAGCGGTGCGATGACGTCCAGGAATTCGAGGATGCTTCCGGGCCACCCGTGGGTCAGGATCGCGGGCACCGCGTCCGGTCGGGACGACCTGATGTGCAGGAAGTGGATGTCCTCGCCGTCGATCTCGGAGGTGAACTGCGGCAGCGCGTTCAATCGCGCCTCCAGCGCACGCCAATCGAACCGCTCGAGCCAGTACTCGGCGAGGGCGCGCACCCGCTCGTTCGGTACGCCGTAGGCATCGCCGACGCCGGGCAGTTCATCGGGCCACAGCGCCCGGCGCAGCCGATCGGAGAGGTCGTCGAGCCGGGACTGCGGGATGTCGATGACGAAGGGTTGCGCGGCGTTCGAGGACATCTACTTCTCCTATTTGGAACGGAATGTTTCGTTCTGTTAAACGGTATCAGAACGGATCATTCCGTTTCAAGTGGTAATCTGGAAGCCATGGCGAAGACCTCCGATTCCCCGGCTCGACCAGCCCTTTCCGGGCGCAAGGCACAGGCGGCACGCAACGACGGGATCATCCTCGCGGCTGCCCGCGAGGTCTTTCTGGCCGACGCCGGCGCTCCCATCGCCGCCGTCGCGGATCGCGCGGGCGTCGGGATCAGCGCGCTGTACCGGCGCTATCCGAGCAAGGAGGCACTGCTGCGCACGCTCTGCGAGGACGGGCTGCGCCGCTACAACGCCGAGGGGGACGCCGCGTTGGAGGAGCCGGACGGCTGGAAGGCGCTGGTCGGCTTCCTCGAACGAGTGGTCGACGCCGACGTCCACTCACTGGCCGTACATCTGGCAGGCACCTTCACCCCCGACGAGTCCCTGTTACCCGAGGTCGTGCACTCCGGCGAGGTGAACGACGAGTTGGTGCGACGCGCGCACGCCGCGGGGAAATTGCGGCCCGAGGTGAACTCCCTCGATCTCGGTCTGATCCTCGACGCCTGCGCCGCGATCACCGTCCCCGACCCGGTGCGCACGGCCCAGTTGCGCAGACGAACCCTGGCGATACTCGTCGCCGGGCTCGCGGCGGACGATGTCGAACTGCCCGGTCCCGCTCCGGTCGCGGGCGAATTCGCGTGGCGTTGGGAGCGTCGCGCCGAAACCTGAGCGCTGAAATCTGAGCGCCGAACGGCGAGGTCGTCGCGGTAGGGCGGTCGCCACCGCCGAGCCCCGGGCGTGGGATTCAGGGCGCGGATCGGCGTCGGCGGACGGGAATTGATCGGGGGCAAAGGCTGCCGTGACAACCCCGCCCGCGATAGCCTTGGCCGCGTTCCTCGGTGTGCCCGAGATTATCGCGCCGCACGCCCACCATCCCGGTAATGCGAAGGGCTGACTATGAACTGGACACTCGAGGTCGTCATCGTGCCCGTGTCGGATATCGACCGCGCCAAACAGTTCTACGCCGAGAAACTCGGCTTCGTCGTCGACCACGACACCGTCATGGGCGACGACATCCGCATCGTGCAACTGACCCCGCCCGGTTCGGGCTGTTCCGTCGTCATCGGCAAGGGCGCGGTTCCGGCGATGGAACCTGGGTCGGTCCAGGGCCTGCAACTCGTCGTTCCCGATATCCGGCAGGCGCGCGAGGAACTCCTCGCGCGCGGTCTCGACGTCGGAGAGGTGCAGGTGATCGGCGAGAACCCCAGGCCGATGCCGCATCCGCTCGACAATGTCGGGTTCCTCTTCTTCGCCGACCCCGACGGCAACGGCTGGGCGATCCAGCAGATCTCCGCCCGCGCCTGAGACCTCGGTCAGCGCGGCCCGATCAACAGGGTCTGGGTGCCGCGCCCCAGCGGTCCCTTCTCGTCGAACAGCACCGATTCGGCGAGGCCGATGCCGTGCGGCTGCGGGTAGGTGACCGCGTCGAGGCAGACCCATTCGCCGACCGGCTGACGGTGCAGGGTCACCGTCAGATCGGTGTTGATGAACAGGAACCGATCCCAGTCCAGTACCGCGCTCACGCCGTTTCCCGAATCGGCGGCCGCGAGCGTGCGCTCCAGCGGACTCGGCGTGGTCCCGGCGACGATCGGGTATTTCAGCCGGATCCAGCAGATCGCCGGACCGGCGTCGGCGAAAGAGCCTGTCACGAAACGGTATTCGATCCCGGTGTGGAATCCGATCGCCTGCGTCGACGGGAAGGGCGCGGGCTCGGGTGCGTGATCGGGACCGGGGCGCGCGCCGGTGGGCAGGATGGTCTCGGGTAGATCGAGTTCGGGATCGGCGAGTTTGAATCGCCAGGCATTCGCGGTCATCACCGGGCCGCGCTCGCTCGACAGCGTCGCCTGGATCAATTCGACGCTGCGCCCGGCCCTGGCCACCCGGGTCTCGACGGTGAGCGGTTCGAGCGGCACCGGCCCGAGGATCTCCACCGCGACCCGGCCGACCTGGAACCCCGCGCGCGGTTCACAGCGCTCGATGGCGTGTCCGAGCAGCGCCGAGGGCGGACCCGCGTGCTGGGCGTCGGGGGACCACGGGCCGCGCGTCAGTTCGGTGGAGAGGAACCGCCGCGGATCCTCGGGATCGGGCAGGTAGAAGGCGTCGCTCACGGTCGTCGTCCGTCCCTCGGACCGGCTGGGCCGGTCGGCGGATTGTCGGTCGATTCCCGATTCTGCTACGACGCGGCATCGCCGTTCCTGCGGCCCCACCACCCCGCATCGGCAGATCCGTCGCGGACACCGCAACTCCCCGCTGTCCTGCCCCCTGCGCAGGGCGGCGATGCGATGTCCGCGACGGTCGCCGCCGGGTGATCCCGCTGCCGGGGCGAGACGGAGTACCCGGCGTCCGTATTTCCGGGCGACGAGCGACACCCGGAAATGCGAAACCGTGAACAGCCGTGGTATCAGGAGACCACGGGCAGGTACACCTTCTTGCCCGCATCGGCGAATTCCGCCGATTTTTCGGCCATTCCCGCCTCGATGGCCTGCACATCGGTCAAACCCTCGCGTGCGGCGTACTCCCTGACATCGGCCGAGATGCGCATCGAGCAGAACTTGGGCCCGCACATGGAACAGAAATGCGCGGTCTTGGCCGGTTCGGCGGGCATCGTCTCGTCGTGGTACTCGCGCGCGGTGTCCGGGTCCAGCGATAACGCGAACTGGTCACGCCAGCGGAATTCGAAACGCGCCTTGGACAATTCGTTGTCCCGGTCCTGGGCGTGCGGGTGGCCCTTGGCGAGATCGGCGGCGTGGGCGGCGATCTTGTAGGTGATCACGCCGACCTTCACATCGTCGCGGTTGGGCAGACCGAGATGTTCCTTCGGGGTCACGTAGCAGAGCATGGCGGTGCCCGCCTGGGCGATGATCGCGGCGCCGATGGCCGAGGTGATGTGGTCGTAAGCGGGTGCGATATCGGTGGCGAGCGGCCCGAGGGTGTAGAACGGCGCCTCCTCGCACAACTCCTCCTCCAGTCGCACGTTCTCCACGATCTTGTGCATCGGCACGTGGCCGGGACCTTCGATCATCACCTGGACACCGAAGGATTTCGCGATCTTGGTCAGTTCGCCGAGAGTGCGCAGTTCGGCGAACTGGGCCTCGTCGTTGGCGTCGGCGATCGAGCCGGGACGCAGACCGTCGCCGAGGGAGAAGGTGACGTCGTATTTCGCGAGGATTTCGCACAGTTCGGCGAAGTTGGTGTACAGGAACGATTCCCGGTGATGGGCCAGGCACCACGCGGCCATGATCGACCCGCCGCGCGAGACGATGCCGGTGACCCGTTTGGCGGTGAGCGGGACATAGCGCAACAGCACCCCGGCGTGCACGGTCATGTAGTCCACGCCCTGCTCGCACTGTTCGATGACGGTATCGCGGTAGATCTCCCAGGTGAGCGCGGTCGGATCGCCGTTCACCTTCTCCAGCGCCTGGTAGATCGGCACGGTGCCGACCGGGACCGGGGAATTGCGCAGAATCCACTCCCGGGTCTCGTGGATGTTCTTGCCCGTGGACAGATCCATGATGGTGTCGGCGCCCCAGCGCGTGGCCCACACCATTTTCTCGACCTCCTCGGCGATAGAGGACGAGACGGCGGAATTGCCGATATTGGCGTTGATCTTGACCAGGAATTTCTTGCCGATGATCGTCGGCTCGAGTTCGGGGTGCTTGTGATTGGCCGGGATGACCGCCCGTCCGGCGGCGACCTCCTCGCGCACCGACTCCGGCGTCACGCCCTCGCGCGCGGCGATGAAACGCATCTCGGGGGTGACGATCCCCCGGCGGGCCCAGGCCAGCTGGGTCGGCGGACCGTCGACCCGCGGTTTCTCCCAGCCGTCGCGCAGCGCGGGTAGACCGGCCTCCAGATCGATGGTGGCCGCGGTATCGGTGTACGGGCCGGAGGTGTCGTAGACGTCGAAGGTCTCACCATTGGTGAGGTTGATCCGGCGAACCGGAATCCGCAGGTCATCGACCTGGCAATAGTGTTTGACGCTGCCTTCGATCGGACCGGTGGTCACGGTGTCGACAGGTGTGCTCGTCATGTTTCTCCCTACGCCGGCATTACCCGGTCAGGTTCATACGGTCGACGGCCCTGATCGCTCCGTGGAGCTAGCCGTCCTCTCAGCCCGCTGGTGCGAGCCCCCGTTGGCGATATGCGATTTTCCCCGGCCAACCATACCCGCCCACCCGATGCCGCTCCCGGCGATCCGCATAGCGGAGGTGATGGTCGCGATACGGTCGCGGGCACTGACGACCGGCGTCGCGGGGATTAGGTTGTGGGGCATGCAATCCGAGTTGCCGACGCTGGATGTTCTGTGGGGTCGCACCCTTGTGGTCCAAGTGGTGCAGGATCCGGAGGGTTCGGGGCAGCTAGGCGAGTTGGTCGGCGGTCGTGTCACCTTCGACATGGGGCTGGCGGAGAACTGGTTCACGCTGGTGCGATACGTGGACGGGACCGCCGTGCTGTTCGGGCAGGGACGTGACGATCACTACGCCCCGCCCGCCGAACCGCAGGATCTGCTCGAGGGCGCGCCGCCGTGGGTACCGATCGCCGATCTCACGCCGCTGATGCTCGACGAGGTGATCGATTTCGTGCGCTGGTGGGACGGCACCGCGTGGCGGCACGCGGCACAGCTGGAATTGTTGCGCGTGGAGTACGAGACGGCGGTGGCGCTCTATCCACTGCTCGAATTGCGGCAGCTGGTAGGACTTTTCGCGGAATCGCTACACGGCGTGACCCGCGACGAGATCGCCGCGCTGTTCGCGGCGGCGGAGACGAGATCGGTGACGCGGGAACTGGTTTCGGTGCTCGAACCCGAATTATGCGATCCGGTATATGAATTCCTCGCGCGCGGCGGTGTCGTCACCGGGTCGGCTCCGGTCGCGGAGGAACTCCCCGTCGCGGGGAACGGACCGCGATGGCGTCGCAGGCTCAGTCCGGTCGACCATCGCAGACAACTCGTCGCCGCGATGGTCGAGGCGCCCGAGAAGCCGCGCCCCGTTCCGCCCGAGAGTCCGGAACTCGTCGATATGGTCGCCCGTATCCGGGTGCTGTACGAGGAGTACGGGCATGTCGACTTCGCGTTCCGGGTCGGCCGTGGCATCGGCGTCGGCGTCCCGCGCAACGCGCGCAAGATTCCGACCGGGCTGCGGCGGCTGCGCGATACCGAGGCCGGCGAACACGGCCGATGGCTGTTCATCCGTTTCGCCGTCGACGGCGCCGAAGTACGGGTGGAACGCGCCTACGACCACTGGCCGGAGTGGTTCCCGCGCAGCCCCTACGACAACGATCCGGACCGGGGTGATCTGGTGGAAGAACTCGCCGGTCGGACCGTCGCGGCCCGACCGACCTGGGCCGCGCTGGCCGCCGACGAATTCGCCTACGTCACGGTGTGAACCGAGGCGGAACGGCACCGAATCGGCGGCGAGCGGAATTCACGAGACGGCGGATGTGCGTGTTCCGCAGCCCGCGCCACAACCCACGCGTGACGCCGCTGACCGAGCGGGCGGCCGCCGCCGTTCGGTCAGTCGCGGAATTCGGCGATGACCGGGGCGTGGTCGCTGGCGCCCTTGCCCTTGCGCTCGTCCCGGTCGACCATCGCGTCCTCGGCCCTGCCCGCCAGCTCGGGTGAGGCCAGGACGAAATCGATGCGCATACCTTCCTTGCGGGGGAAACGCAGTTGGGTGTAGTCCCAGTAGGTGTAGACGCCGGGGCCGGGCGCGAAGGGGCGCATGACATCGGCGAACCCGGTGCCGACGACGGCCTCGAAGGCCTCGCGTTCGGGAGGCGAGGTGTGGGTCTTGCCCTGGAAGAAATCGGTCGACCACACATCGTCGTCGGTCGGCGCGATATTCCAGTCGCCGACGAGTGCGATCCTGGCCCGCGGGTCCTCGGTCAGCCAGGTTTGCCCGCTCGCGCGCAACGCGGCGAGCCATTCCAGTTTGTAGGTGTAGTGCGGGTCGTCCAGCGCCCGGCCGTTGGGTACGTACAGGCTCCACACCCGCACGCCACCGCAGGTCGCGCCGATCGCGCGGGATTCGACGACGGGCGTGCTGATGAGGGATTCGCCCGCGTCCTTGTCGAAACCGGGCTGGCCGGGAAAGGCGAATTCGACCTCGTCGAGCCCGATCCGCGAGGCGATGGCCACGCCGTTCCACTGGTTGACGCCGAGGTGGGCGACCTCGTACCCGATTTCGTCGAACCGCTCGAACGGGAACTGGTCGTCGCGGCATTTGGTTTCCTGCATCGCGAGCACGTCGATGTCCTGGCGGTCGAGGAATTGCGCCACCCGATCGATACGGGAACGGATCGAGTTGACGTTCCAAGTCGCGAGACGCACGAAATGCCTTCCTTCGCAATGGGCCCACAGGACTGCACGGCCTACAGGTTCTTTTCTACGCTCTTTCGCGCGGCTGTCACGACGGGGGAGCGGCGTACCGGTAGCTGTGATGGTCGAGGAAACCCATGTCGCGGTAGAGCGCGATCGCGCCGACATTGTCCGCGGTGACCTGGAGATAGGCGTGGGTCGCGCCACGGCCGTGGCCCCAGCGGATCAATTCCGCGCAGACCAGGGAGCCGAGCCCGTGCCTGCGGTGCTCGGCGGCGACCGTGAGACAGCTCAGTCCGATCCAGCGCCGCCCGTCGGGAGCGGTGGTCAGCGCCCCACGTCCGATCGCGATCGGCGCGGGGACGCCGAGCGAGGCGAAGCCGAGTTCACCGTCGTGCACGGCGGTCAGCACCTCGCGGATCGACGCCGAATCCGGCTGATCCGTGGGGGTTTCACCCTGCGACCGATACATCGACAGCCACGCGTCGTCGGGCGCGGGCGCGAACCGCACCATCGGCGGACCCTGCGGCAGCACGAAATTCTCGATATCGAGGCCGAATACGACCGTCTCGCGTTCGATCGGCCAGCCGGGTGGCGCCGTGGCGAGACGATCGGGCAGTGCGAGGCGCAACGGCAGGTTGCGCAGGGTGTACCAGTCGTCGATGCGCAGCAGCGTCTCGGTGGTGAGATCGGCGGGTACGCCGTGCTGTCCCAGCGGCACAGCGGAATTCGCGCGGTAGGTGTACTCGTTCCCGGCGCGCGCCAGCCAGCCGTCGATCCACTCGTATTCCATGCCCGGCCAGCCGAACGCGGCGGCGGCTTCGAGCGCGCGGATCTCGCCGGTGCGAATGGGCCTCGGGCCCAGGGCTTTGAGCGCGACGACCCGGTCGTCGGTGACCGACACCAATCGGCCGTCGGCGGCGCGGACCGTCGGCGGGTCGAGCGCGACCAGTTCGCCGATCACATCGGTGAGCGATTGCGGTTGACCCGAGGGCAGCCGGTACCGCATGACCACCCGCCGTCCGATCGCCACATCCCGTTCGGGGGCCACGGAATGCTCCGTGTGCGCGGGCTCAGTGGTCATGTCCGAACGGGTCGGGCACGGTGCCCGGAATCCAGCTCAGCCCGGGGACGCCCCAGCCGTTGCGTTTGATCGCCTTCTTCGCCGCGCGGGCGTTGCGCCCGATCAGTACGTCCACGTACAGGAATCCGTCGAGATGGCCGACCTCGTGCTGCAACATCCGCGCGAAGAAGCCCTTACCCTCCAGTTCCACAGGATCGCCGTGCTCGTCGGTGCCGGTGACCCTGGCCCATTCGGCCCGCCCGGTCGGGAACTGCTCGCCGGGAACCGACAGGCAGCCTTCCTCGTCGTCGTCGGGGTCGGGCATGGTCTCGGGGATCTCGGACGTCTCCAGCACCGGATTCACCACGGCGCCCTTGCGCCGCGCCGGTGTGCCGTCCTGGCCGATGTCGGGACAGTCGTAGACGAACACGCGCAGCGGTACACCGACCTGGTTGGCCGCGAGCCCGACGCCGTTGGAAGCCTCCAGCGTCTCGTACATATCCGCGACCAGTTCGGCCAGTTCCTCCGGGGTTTGGGTGACTCGCGCCGTGGGGTTGTGCAGCACGGGGTCACCGACGATCACGATGGGGAGGATTGCCATGGGCGATAAGCCTACTGGGTGCCCCTCCGGTCGTTACCGCGTGTCGACCGGCCGCGACACACCGCTACTCCCGGGTAATCAACACGCCGGGAACTGGGCTGAGACGCCCCCCGGTCCCGTGGTTCAATGTTTCGCGACGTACAGCACCATTTTCCTCTGGTGGTCACTCGGCGAGGGAGCAGGATGGACGGCGCAGCGGCACGGGATCTTCCCGGGAGCCAGGACGGCCCTTCCGTGAGCGGGGATACACCGGCCGCGGCGGCAGGCGCTCCGGCGGCGGAGGAGCAAGACGGCCTCAGCCGCCGCGAACACGACATCCTGGCCTTCGAACGGCAGTGGTGGAAGTACGCGGGCGCGAAGGAAGAGGCCATCAGGGAGCTGTTCGGCATGTCGCCGACCCGCTACTACCAGGTCCTCAACGCCGTCGTCGATCGGCCGGAGGCCCTCGCCGTCGATCCGATGCTGGTGAAGCGGTTGCGTCGGCTGCGGGCGAGCAGGCAGAAGGCCAGGGCCGCCCGGCGTCTCGGTTTCCAGGTATGACCCGACTCGGCGGCGCGATGCCGACCTCGGAACCCGATGTGGGACTAGGGTCGACACCGTGAGCTACCCCAATCCCACCTCCGGCGGGCCACCGTTGCGCGCGCTGGCGATGGTGTTGATCGCTTTGGCCATCGTCTTCGCGGGTCTCGGCGCGATGTCGCTGTCGAGTTCGGAGGCCGACGACTCGACCGTCGCCGAGTCGACCGACGCCACGAGCGCGGCGCCGACCACGACGGCGGCACGCGTCACCACCACCGCGGCGTCCGCCACGACGACGGCGGAGTCGACCACGACGACCCCGGCCACGACCACTCCGGCCACGACCCCGCCGCCGCCGCCCGCCGCGGCGGTGGATCGCACGGTGCCGGTGCGCGTGCTGAACAACAGCGTGGTCGCGGGGCTGGCCTCGCGGACCGCGAGTCAGTTGCAGGCCGACGGGTGGACGAATGTGTCCTCCGGTAACTACGCCTCCGGCAATATCGCGAAAACCACCGTGTACTACGGGGATTCGCCCGGGGAACGGGAAGCCGCGCTGGCGATCGCGCAGGAGTTGGGCGCGCCCGCCGAACCGAAGTCCGCCGGTGTCGATCAGGGTGCCGGTGTGGTCGTCATTCTGGCGGGTAACTGACGTTCGAGTGCTGCGAGCCACACCGCCCTGTCACGGTGTGACACGGCGGGCGTGGCATCATCTTGTCCGGTAACAAACGTTGTCCACCCAGCTTTACTCGTAAACTCGGTACTCGTAAAGGAGTTCCCCGATGGCCCCGTCCACAACTCGTCGCCCGTCCTGGCGGACTGTGACCCCGGTGCTTGCGGTCGCGGTCTTCGGCCTCGCTGCCTGTTCCAACAGCCAGGAGTCGAGTGATGTCAAGGGAACGACCCCGCCCGTGTGGACGGGAGCGGCCGCTCCGCCGTCCGCCGATTTCGGCGAGCAGCACGGTAGTGATTCGACGAATCCGGGCGCCAAGGTGGATCTGAAGGATCCTTCGGGTAAATCGGTCGCCACCGCCACGATCACCGCGTCCGGCGATCACCTGCAGGTGCAGGTCGAGGCGAACGGACTGCGGCCGGGCTTCCACGGCCTGCACATCCACAGTGTCGGCAAGTGCGAGGCCAATTCGGTCGCCCCGACCGGCGGCGGCGCGGGCGATTTCCTCTCCGCGGGCGGTCACCTCCAGGTCGGCAGCGCGAACTCGCACCCGGCCAGCGGCGACCTCACCTCCCTCGAGGTGCGTTCGGACGGTATGGGCACCCTGGTGACCACGACCGACTCGGTGACCCTCGCCGACATCAAGGGCAAGGCGCTGATCATCCACGCCGACGCCGACAACTTCGGCAACATCCCCAACCGTTATGTCCGTGCCGACGGTGTCGCGGGCCCGGACGACACCACGCTCGCGACAGGGGACGCGGGCGGCCGCGTCGCCTGCGGCGTCATCGCTTAGACAAGGTGCGAGATGGCCAGGGCAAGAGTTGAACAGGTTCCCTTCACCGGCTCGCCCCGGCCGACCATCGGCATCGAATGGGAGATCGCGCTCGTCGACAAGGTGACGCGCGATCTCTCCAACACCGCTTCCGCCGTATTCGACGAGGTCGGCGATCTGCGGTCCTGGGACGGAAAACCGCAGGTCACCAAGGAATTGCTGCGTAACACCGTCGAACTCGTCACCGGTGTGCACGACACCGTCGGCGCGGCGGTGGAAGATCTGCACGGCACGATGGACGCCGTGCGCCGCGCCGCCGACCCGCTGGGCGTCGACCTGTTCTGCGCGGGTACCCACCCCTTCGCGCAGTGGTCCGCGCAGCAACTGACCCGCTCCGAGCACTACGACGAACTGATCGAGCGCACCCAGTGGTGGGGCCGCCAGATGATGATCTGGGGCGTCCACGTGCACGTCGGCGTCTCGCACCGGGACAAGGTCCTGCCGATCCTGAACTCGCTGCTGCTCGCCTATCCGCATCTGCTCGCGCTGTCGGCGTCCTCGCCCATGTGGGCGGGCGCGGACACCGGATACGCCAGTAACCGCACGCTGATGTTCCAGCAGTTGCCGACCGCGGGCCTGCCGTTCCAGTTCGACAACTGGACCCAGTTCGAGCATTTCGTGCACGACCAGTTCAAGACCGGCGTCTTCGAACAGCTCGGCGGCATGCACTGGGATATCCGGCCCGCGCCGAAATGGGGCACCATCGAGGTGCGCATCTGTGACGGCACCTCGACCAGGGCCGAACTGGCGGCACTGGCCGCGTTCATCCACTGCCTGATCGTCGATCTCGACCAGCGGGTGGAGAACGGCGAGGAGTTGCCGACGCTGCCGCCGTGGCATGTGCAGGAGAACAAATGGCGAGCCGCGCGATACGGGCTCGACGCGATCGTCATCGTGGATTCCGACAGTAATGAGCGTTTGGTCACAGACGACCTCACCGAAATCCTGAACCGTCTCGAACCGACCGCGAAGCGGCTCGGCTGTGCCGACGAATTGGCGCTGGTGGCCGAGATCCCGGTGCGCGGGGCCTCGTACCAGCGTCAGCGCAAGGTCGCCGCGGCGTCGCAAGGTGACCTGGTCGCGGTGGTGGACGCCCTGGTGAGAGAGCTCGATCAGTAGGTCGCGGACCGCGTCGGTCGGTTTCTGCGGACCGCGTCGGTCGGCTTCTGTTCAGATCGGGAGGGGGATTGCGTTCATCCCCCGTTTACGATGGTCGACGTGCTTGTCGAGGACCCGGGTTCCAGCGTAGGAAAGTCGGCGCGGCGGATGTCCGCACCCGCGGCCCGGATCTGGGCCGCGGCAGCGGTATCCGGCGTCGTCGTGCTGTTGATCGCGTTGCAGATCGCCGCGTCCGGGCAGGGGTTCGAGGGACCGCTGGCCAGCCTGTGGAAGGACTACGCGGGCACCCCCAAGTCCATGTCGGTGCCCTGGGCCGGACTGGTACTGGCCCTGGTCGGCCTCTCGGCCAAGCGCCGGGTCGTCGCGTTGAGCGCCGCCGTCGTCATCGACCTGATCGGTGCGGGCGCGCGGCTGCTCGCGGGTGATCCGCCGACGGTCGGCAACGGCGCCGTCATCGTGCTCACCGCGATCGCGGTGACCGCGTGCGTGCGCTGGAGCGGGGTGGAACGGCGCAATGCGCTCGGGGCCGCCGCGCTGGGCGCGCTGCTGATCCTGGCCACCAAGGTCGGCGATGTCTGGTTGCACGTCACCGTGGTGACGCGACCGGAGGTGTTCGACCAGTACGTGATGTTGGCCGATCATGCCCTCGGCGATCCGTCGTGGCTGATGGGCCGGGTCGTCGACGCGCTCGGCCCCGGCGTGTACGCGGTATTGCACTGGGTCTACATCGAATTGCCCGTCGCGGCCATCGTGGTCGCGGTGTGGCAGCTGCGCCGGGTCGTGCCGACCGGGCAGTGGCCGACCCACTATCTGGTCCGGACCTTCCTCGTCCTCGGACTGCTCGGTCCGATCGTCTACCTGCTGTTCCCCGTTGTCGGTCCGATGTTCGCCTTCGGCGCCGACGGTCACGGTCTGCAACTGGGCAACTACTGGCCGAATGTGGTGCCGCCCATCGACCGGAACCCGTCGGCGCTGCCCTTCGACACCGTCACGCCGCGCAATTGCATGCCGTCCATGCACACCGCGTGGGCGCTGTCGGTCTTCCTGCACACCCGTCGCGATATCGACGGCGGTCGCGCCCCCGCGTGGCTGCGCTGGGGCGGCGCGTTCTGGCTGATCGCCACCCTCACCGCGACGCTCGGTTTCGGCTACCACTACGGCGTCGACCTCGTCGCAGGCGCGATCCTGTGCCTGACCGTGGAATCGGTGCTGCGGGAACCCGAACGCGGCTGGGGCTGGTTCCGCGTCCGCCTGGTAGGCGCGGGCGTCGCCGTCCTCGCGACCCTGCTGCTGTCCTACCGGTACCTGTCCGTCCCCATGGCCGAATATCCGGCGCTGGCGGGCACTATCATCCTCGCCCTGCTCGCCGGTTTCGCCGCCGCTTTCCACGCCACCTGGTTCGCCACCCACCGCGACGCGATCCCCGCGCGAATCAGCCCCGAACCCGTCGGCTGAGCCGTTCGCCCGGCGTCCTTCACCGGACCGGCTCGATGGCCGCGTGATACTCGACATCGCCGGATAAACCGCTCGAGGTGACGGGCATCGGCGATGCCCTACACCGGTGGATCAGTCGAGTTCGTCGCCGAGTTCGTTGATGCGCAGTATCCCGTCGCGGTGGCGTTGCTCGCGGTAGGCGGTGCGACCGAGGAGGTGGGCGATGACGGGGGCGGTCAGGATGGTGAACAGGGCGGTCAGGCCGAGCATCCAGACGTTGGCGTCGTCGCGCAGTTCGATGCCGGCGCCGAGGAGGATGAGGATGAGGCCGACGACCTGGGGTTTGGTCGCGGCGTGCATGCGGGTGAGGGTGTCGGGGAAACGCAGGATGCCGAGTGCGGCGGTGAAGGCCAGGAACGCGCCGAGCACGATGAGCACGGCCGAGATCCATTCCAGCGCGGTCAACTGTCGTCCCTGACACGGAAGCGGGAGACGGCGGCGGAGCCGAGGAACCCGACCAGGGCCAGCGCCACGATCGCCGGGATGACGTCGGTGTCGCCGCTGAAGGCGGCCCACACCGCGAGACCGGACGCGGCGATCGCGATCAGCGAATCGATGCCGACGACGCGGTCGAGCGTATTCGGGCCCGCCAGTATTCGATAGGCGGTGAGCAGGGCTGCGGCGGCAAGGAATACGGCCGCGATGACAGCGGCGACGGTCATCGGTTCACCTCCGGCGGCGGGGTTTTGCGGACCGGCCGTTCGAAGGCGTCGACCAGAAGTCGTTCCAGCCTCCGTGTGGTCCGGTAGAACTTGTCGACGGCGTGGTCACTGCTCACGTCGAGGACGTGCACGTAGACCACGCAACGCTGCCGGTCGATCTCGAGCACCATGGTGCCGGGAATCAGATTCAGCAGGTCGGTGCACAGCACGAGCACCAGATCGGAGCGGGTGCTCAGATTCACCCGCAGCACGCCCGACACCGGCGTGGGGGCGGGACGCACCGCGAGCCAGGCCACCTGGAAACTGGATTCGAGCGCGTAATACGAACTCACCACCGCCAATTCGACCAGCGGCAGCGGATTGAAATGCCCGGTGCCGGGCAGTGTGGGCAGGGGCAGCGCGACCATGACGACCGTCGCGATGACGAGTCCCGCCAGCAGATTGCCGACGCTGAGATCGCCCCACAGCGCCATGTAGACCAGCGTCAGCCAGATCAGCAGCCCCGCCCTGATCACATTGCCCCGGTTCAGGATGCGCGACGGAGAGCCGTTCATCGCGCCGCCTCCTGGTCGCCGAGGACCGAGCCGATGTAGACGCCGGGATCGGACAGGTCCGCGGCAGCGCGGTCGGCGATGCCGAGGATCGGGCCCGCCAGCACCGTCAGGGCGATGCCGACCGCGGCCAATGCGGCGGTCGCCGCGAGCATCAGCGGCGGGATCCGTCCGGGATCGGTGCGCTCGTCGTAGAGGACATCTTCGGAATCCTCTATCAGGGTGGGCGGATTCGCGGCCGCGAGATGACCTTCCGGCGCTTCCACACGCGGTCGCCAGAACGCCTTGGCCCACGTGCGCGCCGCGACGTACAGGGTGAGCAGGCTGGTGAACACGGCCCCGGCCACCAGCGTCCACGCCAGCACACTGCCGTCGGCCGCACCTGCCTGCAACAGTGCCACCTTGCCGATGAAACCGGAGAACGGCGGGATGCCACCGAGATTGAGCGCCGGTATCAGGAACAGCACACCGAGGATCGGGCTCGCCGCGGCCAGTCCGCCGAGTCGGCGCAGCGACGTCGATCCGGCTTGGCGTTCGATCAGGCCGACCACGAGGAACAGGGTGGTCTGCACCAGAATGTGGTGTGCCACATAGTAGATCGCGCCCGCGAGCCCGGCGATGCTGCCGAGTCCGACGCCGAAGATCATGTAGCCGATATGGCTGACGAGGGTGAACGACAGCAGCCTGCGGATATCGCTCTGCGCGATCGCGCCGAAGATGCCGATCACCATGGTGAGCAGTCCGCAGACCAGCAGGACCGTGTCGAAACCGCCGTCGGGGAACAGCAGCGAGTGCGTCCGGATGATCGCGTACACGCCGACCTTGGTGAGCAGGCCTGCGAAGACCGCGGTCACCGGTGCGGGCGCGGTGGGGTAGGAGTCCGGCAGCCAGTTCGACAGCGGGAAGACCGCGGCCTTGATGCCGAACGCCACGAGTAGCACGGCGTAGACGGCGGTCCGCACCCCCTGCGGCGCGCCTTCCATCCGGACCGCGAGTTGCGCGAGATTGAGGGTGCCGCTGGTCGCGTACGCCAGTCCGATGCCGACGAGGAAGATCAGCGACGACAGCATGGAGACCATGACGTAGGCCACGCCCGCCCGGATCCGCTGCGCGGTCGCGCCGACGGTCAGCAGCACGAACGAGGCGGCGAGCAGCATCTCGAAGCCGACGAACAGGTTGAACAGGTCACCGGCGAGGAAGGCCGCGCACACGCCCGCGGTCAGTACGAGATAGGTGGGTCGATAGATGGAGGTCGGTTGCCGGGCGCCGCCGTCGCGGATGTTCTGGCCGGAGCCGTAGAGCGATACCGCGAGCAGCACGATCGACGACACCAGCAGCATGCCCGCCGACAGCCGATCGACCACCAGCGTGATGCCGATCGGGGTCTCCCAGCCGCCGACCTGGACGGCGGTGGTGCCGTCGCGATCGGCGAGGTAGAGCAGCAGCGCGCTGATGACGACGACCGCGCTCAGCGCCAGCAGCACCACCGTGCCCTGGATACGCGGTTTCCTGCCGAAGACCAGGGTGGCCGCGGCGGCGAGCAGCGGCACGAGCACCGGTAGCGGCGCCAGCGCCGGTAGCAGGCCGGGGGAGAGGCTCAATCTTCCGGATCCTCTCGGTCGCGGCGCGTCGCCACTTCGACGTCGTCCGGATCGTTCTCCAATGCCTCGGTGGTGGTGAGGATGTAGGACCGGTAGGCGAGGGCGAGCACGAATGCCGCCAAGCCCATGGTGATGACGATCGCCGTGAGCACCATGGCCTGCGCGAGCGGATCGGCCATCGCCCGCTCGTCGTCCTGCGCGGTGCCCAGAATCGGCGAACTGCCGTCGGGCCCGCCGACCGTCAGGATCAGCAGATTCACCGCGTTGCCGAACAGGATCATCCCGAGCAGCATCTTCGACACCGTGCGTTCCAGGATCAGGTACACCCCGCACGCGACGAGGACGCCGATCAGGATCAGCAGCGTCAGATTCGAGGTCACGACCTGGAACCTCCCCGTCGCGAAGCGGTTTCGGTGGTCTCGCCCAGTTCGCTGTCCAGGCGCGCGCCGAGGCTGCGCAGGACGTCGAGGACGAGGCCGACCACGATCAGGTACACGCCGAGGTCGAAGAACATGGCGGTGACCAGTTTGACGTGTCCGATCAACGGCAGGGTGATCTCGACGATGGCCGACGACAGCGGTGGCGCGCCGAGCAGCAGCGAGGTCGTCGCGGTGCCTGCGGCCAGCGTCAGCCCCGCGCCGAGGATATGCCCGGCGTCGACGGGAAGCGCCTCGCCCAATTCGTATCGTCCGCCCGCGAGGTAGCGCAGGGTCAGCGCGAGTCCGGCCATGAGCCCACCGGCGAATCCGCCGCCGGGGGCGTTGTGGCCGGAGAAGAAGAAGTAGATCGAGAGCACCATGATGGTGGGGAAGAGCAGTCGGGTGGTGATCTGGAGAACCATCGAACGGTCCTCGCGCGCCATGAGTCTGGACGCGGGCAGCCAGCTCACCAGATCGGGGTCGTAGCGCGGCGAGTCGACCGCGCGCGGCGCGGTGCCGAAGCGTCTGGTGCGGAACACCAGCGACGCGACGCCGGTGGCGGCGACGATGAGCACCGAGATCTCGCCGAGGGTGTCCCAGGCGCGGATATCGACGAGAAGGACGTTGACCGCGTTCTTCCCGCCGCCGAGTTCGTAGGCGGCCAGGGGAATCCGATGCCAGATCGGTTCGGTGGAACGGGCGGCGGTCGCGAAGGCGGCGAGCACCGCGACCACGACACCGGTGGCGGCGGCGAGCAGCGCCCTTCGCACCTTGAAGCGGGTGGCGCGGGCCGCGCCGATCTCGGCCGGGAACGCGCGCAGCACCAGCACGAAGATCACCAGTGTGAGTGTCTCGACCAGGAATTGGGTCAGCGCGAGATCGGGGGCGCCGTGCAGGGCGAAGATCACGCCGCAGCCGTATCCGGTGACGCCGACGACGAGCACGCTGGCCAGCCGGTTGCGCAGGACGGTCGCGCCCAGCGCCATCGCCGCCATGATCGCACCGATCGCCACTTGAAGCGGGGAATCCCACAGCCGCAGCCGCACACCGGTGCGGGTGCCGAGCGCCAGCGCGACGGTCGGCAGGATGATCAGGGTGCCGAGGATGGTGGCCTGGGTCAGCGGCAGTGAACCGCGCTGCACCGAACCGGTCATCCGCAGCGAGATCCGGTCCATCGCGCGCAGCGTGGCGTCGTAGACGCGGTCGGCGTTGCCGAGCACGTGGTGGGTGGTCTCGACGATCCGCCCGCGTTGCAGGAACAGCACGGTGCCCGCGGCGACGATCACCGCGGTCAGCGCCAGCGGCGCGGTGAATCCGTGCCAGAGCGCGAGGTGAGTGGTCAGCGTGCCCGGCAGGGTTTCGGCGTAGGGGCCGAGCAGGCCGTCCAGCCAGGCGGCGGCGGGACCGGCGATCAGACCGGCCACCGCGAGGATCGCGGGTGGGGCGATGAACAGCGCGCCCGGCCCGTGCCAGCCGAGTTCGGGGGTGCCGAATTCCTCGGTCCGCGTGTGTCGCTGGCCCGGTTTGTCGGCGAACGCGCCCCAGACGAACCGGGCGCTGTACCCGAGGGTCAGCGCCGAACCGACGGTCACCCCGACGATCAGCGCCACCCGCGCGGGCCAGGCGAGGACGTCCGCGTCGATGACCGCGCCGAGTGCGCTCTCCTTGCCGACGAAGCCGATCAGCGGCGGAATACCGGCCATGCTGAGCGCCGCGAGCGACGCCACCGCGAGCAGGACCGGTTCGCGACGGCCGAGCCCGGACAACAGACGCAGATCGCGGGTGCCCGCGCCGTGATCGATGATGCCGACCACCATGAACAGACTCGCCTTGAACAGCGCGTGCGCGACGACCATCGCGATACCGGCCAGCGCGGCGTCGGGTGTGCCGATACCGACGAGCACGACCAGGAAACCGAGCTGGCTGACCGTGCCGAAAGCGAGCACCAGTTTGAGATCGGTGACCTGGAGCGCGCGCCAGCCCGCCAGCAGCATCGAGGTGAGACCGAGCGTCAGCACGAGCGGATGCCAGGGCGGACTGTGCGCGAAGACCGGCGCGAGCCGGGCGATCAGGTACACGCCCGCCTTCACCATCGCCGCGGCGTGCAGGTAGGCGCTGACCGGCGTCGGCGCCGCCATCGCTCCGGGCAGCCAGAAATGCAGCGGGACGATCGCGGATTTGCTCAGCGCGCCGACCAGTATCAGCGCCACGGCGACACTCACCGCGACACCGGTCGGCGGCTGTTCGCGCGCCAGCAGATCCGAGAGCAGATAGCTGCCGCTGGACTGGCCGAGGATGATGATGCCGACGAGCATGGACAGCCCGCCCGCCGCGGTCACGAACAGCGCCTGCAATGCCGCCCTGCGGCTGGACGCGCGTTCGGCGTAGTGCCCGACCAGCAGGAACGACAGCACGGTCGTCGTTTCCCAGAAGACGTAGAGCAGCAACATGTTGTCACTGGTGACCAGCCCGAACATGGCGAAGGCGAAACCGACGAGTTCGGCGGCGAAGACGCCGAGTCTCGGTTCGTCGTCCTCGAAATACCCGGCGCAGTAACAGAGGATCAGCGCGCCGATACCGAGGACGAGCGCGGCCATGACGGCGCTGAGCGAATCGAAGCGCAGATCGATGTTCATCTCGATCGCGGGCGCCCAGGTGATCCGAACCTGCTGTGTACTACCCCAATTCGCGATGACCCAGCACAATCCGCCCAATGGGACCAGCGCGAGCGGATAGAACGCGTTGCGTCCCAACGCCCGCACGCACAGCGGTGCCGTTATCGCGGCGAACGCGTGCGCGAGCAGGATTGCGAGCAAACTGCACTCCGTCGGGTAGTAGCGGCGGGGTACTGCCAGTAAACCCTACGTGGCGACTGGATCTTTCGCGGCCTCGCCGCATATGGCGTAGGCCATTCATTCACGCCCGGGCTATATATCCGCAACCGCACCGGTCGGGGCGGGCGCCAGCGGTCGGGGCAGGCTTGGCGGCCGCAGCCGGTACAGCCCGGCCAGGGCGAGTGCGCATCCGATGGTGATCGCCAGCGCGGTCTTACCCGCGGTGCCGACACCCGCCATCGCGTCCCTGACCGGCAGATCCCCCTCTTCCGGCATGGCGGTGACGATCGATGGCAACAGCAGCGCCGAGATCGCGAGTACGCCGCTCGGCACGTAACACGGCCGGACGCATCCACAGCAATAGCCCGCGATGAACGCCAGCGCGATACTTCCGGTCGCGTACATCGCGGTGTTGTCGTAGGGCGCGACCACGATCGCGAAAACCGAGAGCGCGCCGACCATGAAGAGTCCGAAACCGGGTACGGGCGCCTTGAAACCCGCGACGATGCCGAGACCGGTCGCCACGAGTACGGCGGCGAGCATCCAATCCGGCCGTGGTGTCGGGCCGAGGGCGTCGGAGGCGGGCACGATGGCGGCGGCGAGCAGTATCGCCACACCGTCGCGGCGCGGCAGCAGCATGGCCGAGACCGTCGCCGCGATCACGGTGGCGATGACGGCGAGGGTGATATCGATCGTGTGCCCGCCCGGGCGGTCGTACTGCCGCGACAGCCATTCGGTGCCGACGAGCACCGGCAGCGCGAAGACCAGGGCGGCGAGGATCGGGGTGATCGGCAGTTCCACTCGTTCTTGCGGATCGTGGACTTGCCCGCGCCGCACGGCGTTGCCCATCGCGCTCAGCAACACGAGTCCGACCGCGACGCTGATGAGCCAGGTCGGAGGAGTCTCCATCACCGCGTAGGGGTCCATGGCCTGGATGTCGAGGAATTCGGCGAGGTCGCCGAAGACGAAGAAACCCACACTGCCGAGTGCGAATCCGAAAGCGGGCAGCGGCTTGCGCAACGCGGCCGCGCCGAGCGCGCCGAGCAGGATTCCGCCGCAGATCGCGTCGACGTAGTCCTGGGTGGTGAGTACCTCGGGTGCGGTGGTGTGACGGGCCGCGAGGTGGTTGACGAACAAACCGAACGAACCGGCGAGCGCCACCGCCCACGCCGTCGCGGGACGGGTGAAGGTCGTGACGAGTACGGCCACCGTCGCCGCGACGATCACCCCGATCGCCGCGCCGCGCGGCACACTGTTGTACAGCGCGGCGAGCCGATACGAGGTGCTCTCGCCCGACCACGCGTAGGTGATGGGCAGCGCCATCGCGACCGCGCCGACCGCGGCCCCGCAGCAGGCCGTGATCGCGTCGAAGGTGTCGCCGATGCGTCGCACGCCGCCGAATTTACCCGGCCCTCGGTACCGGACAGGTGATTGCCCGGATATCGCCGGGTCATGTCGCACGGCGGAAAATGGCTGAGAGAGGCCGATTGTGAGGATTAGCCACCCGGGGCAGCGGAATCCCTATCCGCGCTTGTCGGCGTATCGACGCAACGACTCCACCTGATCCGGATCCAGGGAAGGTCGGACCGCCGACCGCGCCGCGGCGACGTCGGCGGAGGTCACGTCGGCGGCGTCGACGTCGCGGCGCATGGCGGACAGGGCCGCCTCTCGTAACAGTGCCGCGCAGTCGGCGGCGGAATACCCGTCCAGATCGGTCGCCAGCGCGGCCAGGTCGACGTCGTCGGCCAGCGGTACCGACCGCCCCGCGGTGCGCAGGATCTCGCGGCGGGCGTCCGCGTCCGGCGGCGGCACGAAGACCAGGCGTTCCAGCCTGCCCGGACGCAGGAGCGCCGGATCGATCAGCTCCGGACGATTCGTCGCGCCGAGCACCACCACATCCCGCAGCGGTTCGACCCCGTCCAGTTCGGTGAGCAGGGCGGCGACCACCCGGTCGCCGACACCGGAATCGCCACTCTGTCCGCGACGCGGCGCGAGTGCGTCCACCTCGTCCAGGAAGATCAGCGCGGGCGCGGAATCGCGTGCGCGCTGGAACAACTCGCGCACCGCCCGCTCCGAGGAACCCACCCATTTGTCCATGAGTTCGGCGCCCTTGACCGCGTGCACGCTCAACTGGCCGGTACTCGCCAGGGCGCGCACCAGGAACGTCTTGCCACATCCGGGTGGACCGTAGAGCAGGACACCCCTGGGCGGATCGATGCCCAGACGGGCGAAGGAATCGGGATGCCGCAACGGCCAGAGCACCGCTTCGGTCAGTGCCTGTTTGGTCTCGACCATATCGCCGACATCCTCGAGCGCGAGGCTGCCGATCGCGAGTTCCTCTGTGCCCGAACGCGACAGCGGCCTGATCACCTCGAGCGCGCCCGTCAGATCGTCCTGGGTCAGCTGCGGTTCGGACTGTTGCCTGCTGGCCCGCGACGCCGCCCGCAGCGCCGCCTCCCGGCACAGCGCCGCCAGATCCGAGACGACGAAACCCGGTGTGCGCGCGGCAATATCGTCCAATTCCAGAATGTCGGTCGGGACCTTGCGCAACAACTGTTCCAACAGCGCCTTGCGCACCGGGGCGGTCGGAAGCGCCAACGTCAGCTCGCGGTCGCACAGATCCGGTGCGCGCAATCTCGGATCGACCGCCGTCGGATGCGAGGTCGTCGCCACGAACGCGACACACGGTTCGGCTACCGCGGCGCGCAACTGATCCAGGATCAATGTCGCGACCGGTTCGGCCTCGGCGGGCAGCAGCGCGTCGATATCGGTGACGAGCAGAATGCCGCCGCGGCCCGAACCGGCCTCGGCCACCGCGGCCGCGAGCTCGCGCAACCTGGCTCCGCCCTCGGCCGCGCCGACGGTCGGGCCGTCCACCTCGATGAGGCGGCGCGGGGCGACCACCGACCGCGCCAACGTCGCCTTGCCGACGCCCGCCGGGCCGGTGATCAGCACACCGAGGTGGGGGGCGGCCCCCAGCGTCTTGAGCAGTTCGGGTTCGTCGAGGGCGAGACTGAGCCATTCGGCGAGTTTGGCGGCCTGGGTGCGCGCGCCGACCAGATCCTCCACCGCGACCACCGTGGCGTCACCGGTCGCCGCGGGGGATCGCGGTTGCGCCACTTCGGGGATTTCCGCCGCTTCGAGCGCGGACATCACACCCTGCCCCCACGTCACCGCGGTATTCGGCTGCACGCTGACCGGGCCGGACGGATCGGTGGCGGTGACGGTCAGTAGTTCGGTCGTCCACGCGATGCCGAAAGTACGCGAAAGAGCTTGGCTGGCGGCCGAAGACGGGATGTCGGGGCCGAGTTCGCGGGGCAGCAGCGACACCGTGTCGCCGATCGTGACGATCTTGCCGAGCAACGCTTGCCGCAGCGTCGCGGCCGGAATACTGGCCGTGGCGTGCACGGACCCGCTCACCGAGATCTGCCGCGCGCCGAAAACCGTCGCCGGAGACACCACCACGGTCGCGTCCTCGCGCAGACCCGCGTTGGACAACGTCACGTCATCGAGTAACGCCACCCCGGCGGGCGTCCCCGCCGGTGCGACCCCGACCACCGCCGCCGTACGGCGCGAACCGACCAGCGTCACGCCGTCCCACTCGCGCAGACCGAGGGCCGTCAACGCTTCCGGATGCAACCGCACCACCCCGCGCCTCGCGTCGGCGGCGGAGGAATTCAAGCGAGCGGTGAGCGCCAGTTCTGCCACCGTGCCATTCTGCCCGCCCACGCGGCGCGGGTCAGTTCCTGACGGCGATTCCCGCCGCGACAGCGACGGTCCTGCCCGCGTTGCTCGACGCCAAGCACACCAACTTGGCCGTGCCGAGCGCGACATTCGGGCTGCCGGTGAACTGACTGTCCGGATTCTCGGCCAGGATCCGCTCGATCACGGCCTTCTCCTCGGTGCTGTCCAGGCCTTTGAACTGCGCGCACGTCGTGTCCGACGCCCGCGCGGGAAGGCCGGTGGGCTCGGGCGGCGTCGTCGCGGCGGGCGCGGTCGAGGTCGTCGCCGACGGCGCGCGATCCGCCGAGGTCGGCAACGCGCCGGTCGAGGTCGGACGCGACGTGATCGTCGCGCTGGAATCGGTATTTCCCTTGCGCAGGCCGCTCGCGTCGGAGGTTTCCTCCGACCCGCCGCAACCTGTCAGCATCAGAGCCACCGCTCCGGCGGCCACGACGATGACGGAAATTCTCTTCATCTTCTGCAATCCCGGGTGGCTCGAGGCGCCGGGTGCCTCCGGCGCGTTCGGTGCAGCGTACCGGGTGCGTGAGCGCCGATCGGGTCGGGATCGTCAATGAATGTGCTGCTGCCAATCCGCGGGCACCCGGTCGCGCGGGCCCGGCGCGCCCTGATCGGCCGGATGACTGTGCGGCGGTGCCAACTCCGGACCGCCGCCGAACATCTCCTCGGATCCGAAATTCCAGAACCAGTCCTCACCCGGCTCGAAACTCTGGATGAAAGGATGACCGGTCTCGGCGGCGTGCTTGGACGCGTGCTGCGAGGGCGAGGTGTCGCAGCAGCCGACGTGACCGCACTGGGCGCAGCGGCGCAGATGGACCCACCAGCCCCGGGTCGCTTCGCATTCCACGCAGCCGGGGCCGCTCGGGGGAATGGTGGGGTCGATGCCATCGATGTGTTCCGTGGTCATGGGTCCTCCGCTCGGTCGGCTCATGGCTGGGGGGTGAGTGCTTCCGCGTCGGCGGGGGTGGGGCGGGTGAGGGGGAGGCGGACGATGAAGCGGGTGTCCCCCGGTTCGGATTCGACTCGGATGTCGCCGTCGTGTTTGTTCACCACGATGCGGAAGGAGATGTCGAGGCCCAGGCCGGTGCCGTCGCCGACCGGTTTGGTGGTGAAGAACGGTTCGAAGACGCGGCGGCGGACCTCTTCGGGGATGCCGGGACCGGTGTCGCCGATCTCCACGACCGCGCAGTCGCTTTCGCGGTAGGTGCGCACGGTGAGGGTTCCGCTGCGTTGCATCGCGTAGCAGGCGTTGTCGATCAGGTTGGTCCACACCTGGTTGAGTTCGGCGGCGTAGCAGGGGACCGGCGGCAGGGTGCGGTCGTATTCCTTGACCACGGTGATGCCGTCGCCGAGTTTGCGGCTCATCATCACCAGGGTGCTGTCGAGCAATTCGTGGATGTCGACGACCTGGAAGGGCGCGCGGTCCATCTGCGAGTACTGCTTGGCGGCGTTGACGAGGGTGGAGATGCGGGCGGTGGAATCGCCGATCTCGTTCATCAGCAGTTCGGTCTCGATGGTGTAGTTGAGCCAGCGGATCGCGCCTTCGAACACCTTGCCGGGACAGGCTTCCAGGGTGCCGTGGACGCGTTCGAGCCAGTCGACGTCGAATCCGGCCTGCACGAAATTCGGGGCGAGATTCCAGCCGTCGGCGATCTCGTGGTCTTCGAGCCACTCGCCGAGCACGTCCTCGCGGTCGGCGGCCTCCATCGGCGTCAACTCGGGGGCTTTGGCGACCTGGGCGGCCGCCTCCTCCTGCAATCGCACCAGGGTCACGAGTACCTCGGGCTGGAATTTGCCCTCGGCCATCATGGCCAGTTTGTGGCGCATCCCGGCGACGCGTTCGCGCAGACCGGAGGTGGCACGCACGGCCGCGGCGGCGGGATTGTTCAGCTCGTGGGTCAGCCCGGCCGACAGCGAACCGAGCGCGAGCAGCCGCTCCCGTTCGGCCACGCGCTGATTACCGGCGCGGTTACCGGTGAACGCGCCCTCCAACAGGTGCACGGCCATCGGGAACCACTCGTGCATCATCCGCGAGAAGATCTCGGCGTCGAGGACGAAGAACCGCGACCGTTTCGTCGCGTAGACCGACGCGGTGTAGGTCTGATCGACCTTGTCACCGAGGTAGGCGGTCCACGCGCCGACGTAGACGCCGCGGTAGTCGGTCTGGTTCAACTCGATCTCGGTGCCGCCGGAGAGTTTGGTCAGGCGGATCTCGCCGTCGAGCAGCACGTAGAAGCAGGTGGCCGGATCGCCTTCACGGCAGACCGGGCCCGGTTCCAGATATTCGATCTTGCCATCGGCGCACAGCCAGTTCAGCTGTTCGTCGTTCAGGCGCTCGAAGAGGAACAGGGTGCGCAATTCCTCGGGATCGCACACCGCCGCCCTGGTCATCGTTTCCTCGCCCATGGTCCTCGCCTCCGATTACGCCAGATACCTGTGCACGAGCATGACGGCCATCGCTCCTTCGCCGACCGCGGAGGCCACCCGCTTGGCGGAGTCGGCGTGCACGTCGCCCGCGACGAATACGCCGGGGACACTTGTTTCCAAGTGGTGCGGTGGCCTCGGCAATTCCCAGCCGCGCGGACGCGCGCCGTCGACCAGCAGATCCGGACCGGCCAGCACGTAGCCCGCCTCGTCGCGGATGACGATCCCGTCGAGCCATTCGGTCTGCGGCGCGGCCCCGATGAACAGGAACAGCCGCTCGGCCTCGGCCTTCTCCTCCGCGCCGGTCACCCGGTTGCGCAGCACGATCCGCTGGAGGTGATCGGCGCCGTCGGCGGCGGTCACCTCGGTATCGGTGTGCACGACGATATTCGGGATCTGCGCGATCTGTTCGATCAGATAGTGCGACATGGATTTGGTCAGCGAATCGGCGCGGACCACCAGGTGCACGGTGCGGGCGTTGCGGGACAGGAACACCGCGGCCTGCCCGGCCGAATTCGCCCCGCCGACGATGTAGACGTCGTGATCGGCGCATTCGGCGGCCTCGGTCATCGCCGACCCGTAGTAGACGCCGCGGCCGGTGAAATCGTCCACCCCCGGCGCCGGATGACGCCGGTAGTCGACGCCGGTCGCGATGATCACGGTGTGTCCGCACAACCGTCCGCCGTCGGCGAAATTCACGGTGCGCGCCGACCCGTTGACCTCCAGGCCGATCACCTCGCGCGTGGTGATGACCTCGGCGCCGAATTTCGCGGCCTGCCTGCGCGCGCGATCGGCGAGCTGGGAGCCGGAGACGCCGTCGGGGAATCCGAGATAGTTCTCGATGCGTGAACTCTGTCCGGCCTGCCCGCCGGTGGCGGTGCGCTCGACCAGAACGGTGCGCAGTCCTTCTGAGGCGCCGTAGACCGCGGCGCCGAGTCCGGCCGGTCCGCCGCCGACCACGATCAGGTCGTAGAAATCGCCGGTGGGAGTGATGTTGAGGCCGACGCTCTCGGCCAGTTCGCTGTCGGTGGGCTGGATCAGGGCGGTGCCGGTCGAGGTGATCACCACCGGACATCGTTCGGGGTCGGCGCCCGCCGCGTCGAGTAGTCGGGCGCCTTCGGGTTCCTCGGCCAGGTACCAGCGGTAGGGCAGCTGGTTGCGGGCCAGGAATTCGCGCACCTGGGAGGAGCGCGGCGACCAGCGGTTGCCGATCACCTTGGTCTCGGTCACCGGTTTGTGATCGCTGGAACGCCAGGCCTCCAGCAGTCCGTCGAGCACCGGATACAGCTTCTCCTCCGGCGGATCCCACGGTTTGAGCAGGTAGTGGTCGAGATCGACGACATTGATCGCGTCGATGGCCGCGCTGGTGTCGGCGTAGGCGGTCAGCAGCACGCGGCGGGCATAGGGGTGCAGGTCCATGGCCTGCTCCAGGAATTCGATGCCGTCCATCCCCGGCATCCGATAGTCGGCGATCAACACCGCGACGGCTTGACCGCGCAATTTCATCTCGCGCAGCGCGTCGAGGGCGTCGGGCCCCGATTCCGCGCGCAGGATCCGGTAATCGGCCCCGTACCGGCGGCGGAGGTCGCGCACGACGGCGCGGGAGACGCCCGGATCGTCATCGACGCTGAGAATGGCCGGTTTGGCGGCGGCAGGTGCGGTCACCACAGAATTATGTCGTGTCACGTCGCCTCGCGCAGGCGCCGATCGGAGCCCGCGCCCCCGACCCCTGTACCGGGGAGGTCACACGCGGTGTCGCTGAACCAGGTCGAGTTCGCCGGGAGTCAGCAATCGCTCCAGGCCTTCCTCCCGTGCCTGCCGTTTCGCCCGCCGGGGCGTCGAACCGCCGCCGGATACGGCTTGGTCGACATCGAGGGAGGGCAGCAGCGGAACCTGGTCCGCTTGCCGACGGTGGAGCAATGAGCGCAGTTTCACGGCCGGATCACCTCACGCTGGACGGAAATGTTGAGTGGCTGTGTCTGATGCTTCGTATATCAACTATTGTGCGCGCGTCACGACAACGGGGGCCAACCAAAAGACCGAAATGTGACCTGGCTGTCTTCCACCCGGCACGATGAGGTTCACCACCCCCGTTCGATTCGCCGCGAGCGCACGACCAGGAGACACCGTTGCCGAACACACTCGAAGCCGTCATCGACATCGCCGCACCACCCGAACAGGTATGGGAGGTCGTTTCCGATCTGAAGCGGATGCCCGAGTTCAGTCCGCACACGGTGCGCATGGTCGCCATCGGCACCCCGAAGGCGGGGACCTGGACGGTGAACTGGAACCGCGACGGCAAGAAGTTCTACCCCACCACCTCGCGCATCGTGCGCTACGAACCCGGCCGGTCCTTCGCGTTCCGGATGAACGAGAACTTCACCACCTGGAGTTACACGCTGGAGCCGACCGAGACGGGCACCAGGGTGACCCAGCGTCGCGATATCCCGCAGGGGGTCTCCTGGCCGGTGCGCAAGATGGTCGACGCCGTGCTCGGCGGCGAGGCGGCGTTCGAGGCGAAATTGGTCGCCGGGATGAACGAGACCCTCGGCCGGATCAAGACGGCGATCGAAACGGGCGGGTGAGAAATCACCCGCCCGTCGGCCGGATCGGCGGCTACCGCCAGTCGGGCAGCGTGACGACCTGCGCCGCGTAGGAAAGGCCCGCGCCGAACGCGATCAGCAGCGCGGTATCGCCGGGCTTGGAGCGCCCCTGGCGCAACAGCGCCTCCATGGCCAGCGGAATCGAGGCGGCCGAAGTGTTGCCGGTCTCCTCGATATCGTCGGCGAGCACGCAGTTCTCCGGCAGTTTGAGCACCCGCGCCATGATGTCGATGATCCGGCCGTTGGCCTGGTGCGGGATCATGGCGTCGAGATCGTCGGTGGACAGCCCGGCTCGATCGATGGCGTCGCGGCACACCTTCTCCAGCGAATGGGCCGCCCAGCGGAATACCGCGGTGCCCTCCATCGCGAGGTAGGGGCGGACGGCGTCGAGGCCCTTCTCGTCGATCTCGCGGAAGAACTCGATCCAGTTCTTGTCCTGGCGGATCGCGTGGTGTTGGGTGCCGTCCGAACCCCAGACGGTCGGCCCGATCCCCGGTTCCTCGGACGGCCCGACGATGACCGCGCCCGCGCCGTCGGCGAAGAGGAAAGCGGTGGAGCGATCCGCCGGATTGACGGTATCGGTCAATTTCTCCACCCCGATGACGAGCACGTTCTTCGACGTGCCCGCCCTGACCAGATCCGACGCGAGGGCGAGGCCGTGGCAGAAGCCCGCGCAGCCGGCCATGATGTCGAAGGCCGCCGCGCCGTTCATCCCCAGTTCGGTCGCGATCCGGGGCCCGGCGGCGGGGGTGAGCTGGAGGTGGGTCGACGTCGCGACGATGACACAGTCGACCTGGTCGACGTCGACCCCGGCCGATTCGATCGCCCCGCGCGCGGCGGCGACGCTCATGGTGTGGATCGTCTCGTCGTCCGAGGCGAACCGGCGCGTCTTGATACCCGACCTGGTCCTGATCCACTCGTCGCTGGAGTTGATCGGACCTGCCACCTCGTCGTTGGTGACAACTCGGACCGGGCGATATACGCCGAGCCCGAGGATCGCGGTGTGCTCTGCCCCCGTGGTCTGGGCGATTCGAGCAGCCATGGTGCGTCTCCTATGTACCTGGGGCGCTGCCGCCGGGTGGTTTCCCGAAGCATCCGAACTCTCCGCACCGATCGGCCCTGAATCGGTGGGCCCTGTCCGCCTGTACCGCCGCAGACATGAGGCCCCCTCATATTAGACCGGGGTCGCGGTTTCCGAAGTGCGTATTCTCACAACCGGCCGGGTATACCCTCGAAGAGCTGATCGATAGCTGATCAATAGCTCATCGGGGTGCTCCCAACTAGTGATGCGAGGTCACCATGCTCGGTCTCGGGATTATCGGCTGGATCATCATCGGCGGACTGGCCGGTTGGATCGCCAGCAAGATCATGAAGACGGACGCGCAACAGGGCATCGTCCTCAATATCGTCGTCGGCGTCATCGGCGGTTTGCTGGGTGGTCTGGTGCTGGCGCTGTTCGGCGTCGACGTGGAGAGCGCGGGTTGGTTCTTCAGCTTCTTCACCTGCCTCGCGGGGGCGGTGATCCTGCTGTACCTGGTGAAACTGTTCATGGGGCGGAAGGTCCACTGACCGGCACATGTCACCGGCTCCTTCGGCGTAAGGTGTGAACGCTTGCGCCCGACCTATCGTGGAGTGGCGCGAAACGTTCTGCACCCCGCACGAAAGAGGAGCCTGTGGCACGCCGCCCCACCCCGCCCGGCACGCCCGAAACCACCGGAGTCGGCCATGTGGTCGATCTGGTTCGGGCCGCGATTCCCCCGCTGCACCCCGCCGGGCTACCGTTCGTCGCCGCGCCCCTCGCCCTGGCGGTGGTCGGCGGCAAGCGTAAGTGGGTCCGCAGGACGGGTCTGATCGCCGCCGCCGCGTGCGCGACCTTCTTCCGTCATCCGAACCGGGTGCCGCCGAACCGGGCGGGCGTCGTCGTCGCTCCGGCCGACGGTGAGATCGCGCTGGTCGACACCGCCGCGCCGCCCGCCGAACTCGGTCTCGGCGATCAGCCGTTGCCGCGCGTCAGCATTTTCCTGTCGGTCCTGGACGTGCACGTGCAGCGCACGCCCGTCTCCGGAACCGTGCGCACCGTGATCCACGAGCCGGGCCAGTTCCGTTCCGCCGACCTGCCCGAGGCGAGCTCGGTCAACGAGCGCAATTCGATGGTGCTGGAGACTCCGGCGGGCCAGACCGTCGTCGTCGTGCAGATCGCCGGTCTGCTCGCCCGCCGCATCGTCTGCGACGCGCGCGTCGACGATGTGCTCACCATCGGTGACACCTACGGTCTGATCCGTTTCGGTTCGCGCGTCGACACGTATTTCCCGATCGGTACCGAACTACTGGTCCAACCGGGCCAGCGCACGATCGGGGCGGAGACGGTACTCGCCGTGCTGCCCGCGGTCGGTTCATCAGCCACCGACTCATGATGGAGGCGGCTCTGCCCACCCCACCCCAGCGCAGACGCCGGAGTATCCGGCTGCTCCCCAGCGTCGTGACCGTCCTCGCTCTCGCCGCAGGGCTTTCCGCGGTGAAATTCGCGCTGGACGGCAAACTCGACATCGCGCTGGCGATGGTCGGGGCCGCCGCGGTGCTCGACACGCTCGACGGCAGGCTCGCCCGCATGCTCGACGCGACCACCAAGATGGGCGCCGAACTGGACTCCCTGTCCGACGCCATCTCCTTCGGTGTCGGGCCCGCGCTCGTGCTCTACATCGCGCTGTTGCAGGAGAACAGCGCGGGCTGGATCATCGCGCTGCTGTTCGCGGTGAGCATCGTGCTGCGCCTGGCCAGGTTCAACACCCTGCTCGACGACGACACCCGTCCGGAATGGTCGCGCGAGTATTTCGTCGGCGTGCCCGCTCCGGCGGCGGCGCTGATCGCGCTGGTGCCGATCGCGCTGCTCGTCCAATTCGACGACGGCTGGTGGGTCGGCTTCTACGCGGTATCGGCCTGGACGGTGTTCGCCGCGGCGCTTGCGGTCAGCACCGTGCCGACGCTGGCGATGAAATCGGTGTCGGTGGCCCCGCAGGCGGCGGCCGGACTGCTGGTTCTGGTCGCCGTGGCCGCGGCCCTGCTGGTGACGTATCCGATTGTGCTGCTGCTGATGCTGGTCGTGCTGTATCTGGCCCACATCCCCTTCGCGTGGCATTCGCAGCGCTGGGTGGCGGCCCGTCCGGAGACCTGGCAGCACAAACCGTCCGAGCGGCGGGCCCAACGTCGCGCTCAACGTCGTCTGCCCGCGATCCCGCGTCCCGCCATTCGCCGACCGGCGATCCGGGGTGCGGCGATCCGGGGTTCGGGCAGGTTGCGGCTGCGTAGGCCGGGTGCGAAGAAGCCGACGGCGGACGACGTCACGCGCTGAGTTCCGTTCCGCCGCTGTAACGGCGACGCCCCCGTCCGCGACGTTGTCGAGTACGGAGGCGGCGCGTGCCGGAGGTACTGTCGCATCCGTTGGGCGAGCCCAGAGGAATGACGGCGGAGGAAATGACGGTGGAACCCGAAGGACTGCGCCAATTCCAGGTGCATCGCCCTCGGCTGTTCGCGTTGGCCTACCGGATGCTCGGCTCGGCGAGCGAGGCCGAGGACGCCGTTCAGGAGACCTACCTGCGCTGGGATGGCACCGACCGCAGCGTCATTCGGTCCGCCGAGGCGTGGCTCACCACCGCCGTGGTGAATCTGTGTCGCACCTGGCTGGTTTCGGCGCGGGCACGGCGTGAGGCCTACATCGGCCCGTGGCTGCCCGAACCGGTGCCGACCGCGCGCGGTGAACTCGGTCCACTGGAGACGGTCGAAGAGCGCGAACAGGTTTCGCTCGCGCTGCTCACTGTGCTGGAGCGTCTGAGTCCCGTCGAACGCGCGGTGTTCGTGCTGCGCGAGGCTTTCGGGTACGCGCACCGCGAGATCGCCGACATGCTCGGTGTCACCGAGGCCAATTCCCAGCAGATCTTCCGCCGGGCCGGTCAGCGGGTCCGCGCCGAGCGAACCCGGTTCGACATTTCCGCCAACCAGTCCGTCGCCCTGATAGAGCGGTTCCTGAAGGCGGCGCGCAACGGCGATATCGAGGGACTCGAGCGCATGCTCGCCGCCGACGTGGTCGCGACGGCGGACGGCGGCGGCGTGGTCAACGCGGCGCGGCGGCCCGTGGTCGGCGCGAACCATGTCGCGCGCTACCTGGCCGGACTCTTGCGCTGGGAGGTTCCGGGGATGCTGGTCTCGCTGGAGGAGATCAACGGCGCGACCGCGCTGGTCGTGCGATCAGAGGGAAATGCCCTGGTCGTGGTCGGGTTCGACACCGAATCCGACCGTGTCACCGCGCTGCGCCTCATCGTCAATCCGGCGAAGCTGGCCTACCTGTCACGGGTCGGCGCATCCGATGATCGCGGTTCCGGCGATATCGGCGACCTCTGACGGTATGTGACGCGGGTCATGTTCTCGACCTGTCAGGGATCGAGGCCCTATCCGGTCTGAGTGGTATCGGCTGATCGGAAGGAACCACATCATGACCGGAGAACATCGGATCGTCGTCCTCGGCGCCGGATACGCGGGACTCGCGGCGGCGGGCCGTCTGGCGAGCAGAGCGCGCGGCGCGCGGATCACCGTCGTGGACGCCCGCGCGGATTTCGTGGAGCGCGTGCGCCTGCACCAGCGGGCCGCCGGGCAGGAGATTCCGCGCTGGGATATCCGGGAGGCGCTCGAACGCAAGAAGGTCCACTTCGTCCGGGCGCGCGTGCGGGATATCGACGTGGTCGGCGGGCTGGTGCTGCTCGACGACGTGGCCGAGTCGGACGCGCCCGCGCATCCCGCGGCGCTGGAATACGACACCCTCGTGTACGCGCTCGGCAGCAGGCGCGACACCGGTGTGCCCGGTGCGGCGGAATACGCGCTGTCGGTGGCGACTCCGGAGGACGCCGCCGCGCTGACGGTGGGGCGTGGCAGGGTCGCTGTGGTCGGCGGCGGCGCGACGGGTATCGAGCTTGCCGCCGAACTCGCCGAATCGCAACCGGATTCGCGAGTGCTGCTGTTGAGTTCGGAGGAACCGGCGGGGTGGATGTCGGAGCGGGCGCGGCGGTACGTGCGCGGGGCTCTGGAACGCCTCGGGGTCGAGATCATGTCCGGAGCGAAGGTCGCCGAGGTGCTCGCGACCGGGGTCCGGTTGGTCGACGGCACGATTGTCGATGCCGAGACAACCATCTGGACAACGGGTTTCGGTGTTCCCGACCTGGCGCGCGCCGCGGGTCTGGCCGTCGACGGGCACGGCCGGGTGCGCACCGACGCGACGCTGCGTTCGCTGTCGCACCCGAATATCTACGCGGCCGGTGACAGCGCCGTCGTCGCGGGTCCGGGCGACCGGGAATTGCGGATGGCCTGCGCCACCGCTTTGCCCACCGGCAAGTACACCGCCGATGCCATCGCCACCCGTCTGCGCGGTCGGGAACCGCGCGAATTCCACTTCAGGTACGTCGCGCAATGCCTGAGCCTGGGGCGAGGCGACGGCCTGATCCAGTTCCTGAAGGCCGACGACACTCCGGCACGGACGGTGCTCACCGGGCGTACCGGCGCGTGGGTGAAGGAACGCATCGTCCGTGGCGCGGGGTGGGCGGCCAAACCCTGAATCGCGGGGGGCACACTCCGATCGGCCATCGTCAACCAAGTGTTGACGATGGCCGATCGTCAACCTATGGTTGACGCATGACCTCTTTTCGGCTCGATGACCTGATCAACGGCATCAAGAAGGCCCGTCCCGACAATGTGCTCGACCAACTCTCCGACGCCGTGGTGGCCGGGAACCACCTCGGCGAACTCGCCGACCACCTCATCGGCCATTTCGTCGACCAGGCCAGGCGTTCCGGCGCGTCCTGGACCGATATCGGCGTGAGCATGGGCGTCACCAAACAGGCGGCGCAGAAGCGTTTCGTCCCCAAAGCGCCCGGTGACGCCGCCGCCATGGACCCCAACGCCGGTTTCGCCAAATTCACCCAGCGCGCCCGCCAGGTCGTCGTCGCGTCCCAGGAGATCGCGCGCGAGGCGGGTAATTCGCAGATCGCGCCCGCGCACCTGGTACTCGGCCTGCTGACCGAACCCGACGCGCTGGCGGCCAAGGCGATCCTGTCGCGCGGCGTCACACTCGACACGGTCAGCGCCGCCGCGACCGCGGCGCTGCCGACACCCGAAGGCGAGGTGCCCCCGATGGTGCCGTACGACGCCGAGGCCAGGAAGGTGCTCGAACTGACCTTCCGCGAGGCACTTCGCCTCGGCCACAACTACATCGGCACCGAACATATGCTGCTCGCCCTGCTGGAACAGGAGAACGGATCCGGTCTGCTCACCGGTCTCGGCCTGGACAAGGAAGCCATCGAAGCCGATCTGGTCGCGGTGCTCGCCTCGATCGTCGCCGGTCAGCAGTGACGGTGCTGTCGGAATAGCGGGGACGGATACGCCCCGCTATTCGTCGGGCACGTTGCGGGCGAGTTCGTCGAGCCATGCGGCGGCCGAGGCGTCGCTGGGGGCGCGCCAATCTCCGCGCGGCGACAGCGAGCCGCCGGAACCGACCTTGGGCGCGTTCGGCAGGGTCGAGCGTTTGAACTGGCTGGTCTGGATGAAACGTCGCAGGAATTCGCCCAGCCAATGCTTGATGACCGGCAGGTCGTAGGCATGGCGCTGGTCGGCGGGAATCAGATCCGGCCAGGAGCCGACGGACGGATCGGACCAGGCATGCCTGGCCAGATAGGCGATGCGGCTGGGCCGGTAGCCGAAACGCAACAGGTAGTACAGGTGGAAATCCTGCAATTCGTACGGGCCCACCGTCGCCTCGGAACTCTGGGCGGGGTCGGCGGGGTCCGCCCCGGGGATGAGTTCGGGCGAGATCTCGGTCAGCAGAATGGATTTCAGTACCTTCGCGGCCTCGGGCCCGAACTGCCCGGTCTCCGCGGCCCAGGCGATCAGATATTTGATCAGCGTCTTGGGCACCGACGCGTTGACGCTGTAGTGCGCCATGTGGTCACCGACGCCGAAAGTGCACCAGCCCAGCGCGAGTTCGCTGAGATCGCCGGTGCCGACCACGAGCGCGTGATGGTGGTTCGCCAAACGGAACAGGTGCGAGGTGCGCTCACCGGCCTGCACGTTCTCGTAGGTGATGTCGTATTGTTCGGCGCCGTCGGCCGCCGGATGCCCCAGATCGTGCAGCATCTGGGTCGCCGACGGCCGGATGTCGATCTCGTGCGCGCTCACCCCGAGCGCCGCCATCAACTCGTGCGCGTCGGTCCGCGTGCGGGTGCTCGTGCCGAACCCCGGCATCGTGTAGGCCAGGATATTCGTGCGCGGCAGCCCGAGTCGGTCCATGGTCTTCGCGGCGACGATCAACGCCTGGGTGGAATCGAGTCCGCCGGAAACACCGATGACCAGACGCTGCGATCCCGTCGCCCGCAATCGCGTGCTCAGCCCCTCGACCTGGATGTGGTGGACCTCGGCGCAGCGCTCGTTGCGCGCCGCCGTCGACGCGGGAACGTAGGGGAAACGCGGCAATTCGCGTTCCAGCGCGATCGCGTCCGCCGGGATCGGCAACTCCACGGGGATGCGCCGCATCGTGGCCAGTCGCTCCCGGTGGTCGTGCACGGTATCGGCGAAACTGCTGGTGCGCAGCCGATCCGAGGTGAGCCGTTGCAGATCCAGATCCGCGATCACCACCCGGGGATGGTCGGCGAAGCGCTCACCCTCGGCGAGCAGATCACCGTTCTCGCAGACCAGCGCCTGTCCGTCCCAGGCCATATCCGTGGTCGACTCACCGTGTCCGGCAGCCGAATACAGGTAGGCGGCGAGGTAGCGTGCGGAATGCGAGGTGCACAGGGCCCGGCGGTAGTCGGCCTTGCCGATGACGATATTGCTCGCCGACAGATTGACCAGGACCGTCGCGCCCGCGAGCGCCGCGTAACCGCTGGGCGGCAGCGGCACCCAGCCGTCCTCGCAGATCTCGAGATGGAAGACGAAACCGTCGAGATTCGTCGCGGTGAACAACAGATCGGCACCGAATGGCACCCGCTGCCCGGCGACCTCGATCCGGTCGTCCCAGGCCTCACGCGCCGCGGCGAACTGCCGTTTCTCGTAGAACTCGCGATAATTCGGCAGATAGCTCTTGGGCGCGACACCGAGGACGACGCCCCCGGACACCGCGATCGCGCAATTGAACAGCCGCCCCTGCGACCGTACGGGCGCGCCGACGATCAGGACCGTATCGATGTCCGCGCTGGCGGCGACCACCTGATCCAGCGCCTCGGAAACCGCCGCGTCCAGCGCGTCCTGGTGGAACAGGTCGTCGGCGGTATAGCTGGACAGTCCGAGTTCGGGGAAGACCGTCAGCACCGCCCCCCGTTCGGCCGCTTCTCGCGCCAGGTCGAGCGTGTGGGTCAGATTGAACGCGGGGTCGGCGACCCTGATGCGCGGCACCGCGACCGCCACCCGCGCGAATCCGTGCCGATACAGCGAGTCGAACGGCAGGTCCGCCACCGCGCCTCCTCGATTCCGAGACAAACGATCATGATCGCTTCGAAATCTACGCGCGTCCGCGTAATCCGCCGCCCCAGCTCGGCCAGGTCGCCTGTGGCTTCGGTTCGGGAACGAGGGTCGTCCGGTGCATATCGGTCACGTAGAGCGGTAGTCGATCGGCCAGCCCGGCCAGCATCGCGAGGAGTTTCCCGCCGCGCGCGGTCCGGTACTCCGGCATGGTCAACCCGACGATCTGGAGGAACGAGACCCGCCCGAACGGCGTGTCGATCGGGCCGAGTTCCGGGTCCACGACGAACCCCGCGGCCCGGATCGCGGAATCGGGAAGGTCGGGGGCGAGCGGCCCGTTGGTCTTGACCGTGTGACCCGGCGTGAACCATTCCCCGGACTGATACACGTAGTGCGCCAGATTCTGCATGAGATCCACCGGCCAGCGCGGTGCGGCGGTCTCGACCGCGGCGCGCACGAGCCGGAAGGTGAATTCGAATCCCCAACCCGATTCCTCCGGGTCGTCCCACTCCTTCTCGTAGAGCTCGGTCATCCCGTAGCCGACATAGTGCCAATGCGGCACCGGATCGGTGCGCGGATACGCGCTGACCCCGTCGAGCGCGTCCGGGCCGCCGAGCGACCACGGATGTTCGGCGCGCCACCGCGTCGGCTCGGTCTCGGGGTACAGCGGGGCGAGGGCGCGCTCGATCGCGTCCCAGCCGGGTCTATCACTCACCCGGTCACCATAGGTTCGCCGCGCGTCGGCGTGCCGAGCAGGAACCCGTCCTCTACCGGCCGGGAAGCATCGTCGCTGGTGACACCGACGCTTCTGAAACATCTGTGCACTGAACCCTGGGCTCCCTCCCGCTAAGCTATAGCGATGGCGGATGACATGGACGGAGCGGATTCCGACCTAGTCGCGGGGGAGCGGCGCGTCGACCTGATGCACGCGCTGTCGTTCGTCTCCACCGAGTCCGGTCCCGACGGCGAATACATCGTGAACGGCGATCTGCCGCCCGAGGTGGCGCCGCCGTTCATCCGCGCCATCATGCGGGTGGAGGCGGAGTTGCTGCTGCACGACGCCGAGCTGGTCACGGTCGGTAACGAGGAGCCGCGCACCCCCGACGAACGCCGCACCGACGCGTTCGTCGCGCTGGTGCTGCGAATCGACGATCGCTCCTAGCCGAACCCGGCGGACCTTGCACTCGGCATCGTCGAGTGCTAGAAATGGCTTTGGCACTCTCGACATGTGAGTGCCAGGGTCGGGACGGTGAGACCGGGTTCCATCGACACCCTCGGTCGTCCGTCGCGGGCACCGAACCTGGCCAGCGTAAATGGGGCGATCCGACAAGCGGTCGTCCTGTGTGTCAGCCCCATTACATGTGGAGGATCTCAACGCAATGGCCAAGACAATTGCGTACGACGAAGAGGCCCGTCGCGGTCTCGAGCGGGGTCTGAACGCCCTCGCCGACGCTGTCAAGGTGACGCTGGGCCCCAAGGGTCGCAACGTTGTCCTGGAGAAGAAGTGGGGCGCCCCCACGATCACCAACGATGGTGTTTCCATCGCCAAGGAGATCGACCTGGAGGACCCGTACGAGAAGATCGGCGCCGAGCTGGTCAAGGAAGTCGCCAAGAAGACGGACGACGTCGCGGGCGACGGCACCACCACCGCCACCGTTCTCGCCCAGGCCCTGGTGCGTGAAGGTCTGCGCAACGTCGCGGCCGGCGCGAACCCGCTGGGTCTGAAGCGCGGCATCGAGAAGGCCGTCGAGGCCGTCACCGCCAAGCTGCTCGACACCGCCAAGGAGGTCGAGACCAAGGAGCAGATCGCCGCTACCGCCGGTATCTCGGCAGGCGACCCGTCCATCGGCGAGCTCATCGCCGAGGCCATGGACAAGGTCGGCAAAGAAGGCGTCATCACCGTCGAGGAGAGCAACACCTTCGGGCTGCAGCTCGAGCTCACCGAGGGCATGCGCTTCGACAAGGGCTACATCTCGGGTTACTTCGTGACCGACCCGGAGCGTCAGGAAGCGGTCCTCGAGGATCCGTACATCCTGCTCGTCGGCTCGAAGGTCTCGACCGTCAAAGATCTCCTGCCCCTGCTGGAGAAGGTCATCCAGGCCGGCAAGCCGCTGCTGATCATCGCCGAGGACGTCGAGGGCGAAGCCCTGTCGACCCTGGTCGTGAACAAGATCCGCGGCACCTTCAAGTCCGTCGCCGTCAAGGCGCCCGGCTTCGGCGACCGTCGCAAGGCCCAGCTCGCCGATATCGCCATCCTCACCGGTGGCGAGGTCATCAGCGAAGAGGTCGGCCTCTCCCTGGAGACCGCCGGTGTCGAGCTGCTCGGCCAGGCGCGCAAGGTCGTCGTGACCAAGGACGAGACCACCATCGTCGAGGGCGCGGGCGATCCCGAGGGCATCCAGGGCCGCGTGGCCCAGATCCGCACCGAGATCGAGAACTCGGATTCGGACTACGACCGTGAGAAGCTGCAGGAGCGTCTGGCCAAGCTGGCCGGCGGTGTCGCGGTGATCAAGGCCGGAGCCGCGACCGAGGTCGAGCTCAAGGAGCGCAAGCACCGCATCGAGGACGCCGTTCGCAACGCGAAGGCCGCCGTCGAAGAGGGCATCGTCGCCGGTGGCGGCGTGGCCCTGCTGCAGTCGGCTCCCGCGCTGGACGATCTGAAGCTCACCGGCGACGAGGCCACCGGTGCCAACATCGTGCGTGTCGCGCTGTCGGCCCCGCTCAAGCAGATCGCCTTCAACGCCGGTCTCGAGCCGGGCGTCGTCGCGGAGAAGGTCTCCAACCTTCCCGCGGGCCACGGCCTGAACGCCGACTCGGGCGTGTACGAGGATCTGCTGGCCGCCGGCGTTGCCGACCCGGTCAAGGTCACCCGGTCCGCGCTGCAGAACGCCGCGTCCATCGCCGCGCTGTTCCTCACCACCGAGGCCGTCGTGGCCGACAAGCCGGAGAAGGCCGCCGCTCCCGCGGGCGACCCGACCGGTGGCATGGGCGGCATGGACTTCTGAGTCCAGAGGCGCTGTAACACATTACGAACCGGAAGCCGGTCCACCCTCGGGTGGGCCGGCTTCCGGCGTTACGAATCGGTTCGGGACGGCGAACCGGTGCTGCCTGACCGGTTGATCGCTTCCGAACTCGGTACGATTCTGCTCGGCGTCGTCACCGGGCGCCGGAGCATCCTGGCAACATCCCCTGACCGGCGAAAAGAGGCCGCACGCCCATGCTCGAGCAAATCCGTACCGACGGTTACGCGCGTGTGCGGTTGAATTCGCGCGAAACAAGCCAGCTGGCACGGTTGTACAGCGAAGCGAATCACTTCTTCGCGGCGAGCTACGAGAGCAAATCACGGCACCGCACCGACCGGCTGACCAACGGTTACCGACCGCCCGGCGCGGCCTACAACAACGGCGACCCGGTCAACGAAGCCGATGTCAACGACTCCTTCCTGTACTGGAATTCCGAGCACGGAGCGCGAATTCCGAACCACGGCGACATCCCGGAATTCCTCGCGGCGCTCGAGCGATATCGCAGCGGCCCCGTCGTCCGGGTGATGAGAAATCTGCTGGACGAACTCGCCGAGTACTACGAGTACCCGAGGAAATTGCCGTTCCAAGAGGCCTCGGTGCTTCAGGTCAATTCGTTCGGCGAACTCAGTTCCAGGGAGCTGTTGCAGACCCCGCACGAGGACGGTGTCCTCGCGACCGTCATCTGGACGAGCGCACCGGGATTGGAAGCGGTCGGTGGTGACGCACCCGTCCCGCTGATCACCGCCCACGACGAGGTGCTCGTGATGCCGGGCGGCATCATGAGCGTCATGACCGGCGGCGACATCCTTCCGCTGTATCACCAGGCGCGCAATCACGCGCAGGCGAGCGTCGATCGCAAGTCGATCATGTATTTCAGCTGCCCGGATATCGACAAAGGTGATGTCGAGCCCTATATCGTCAACGACACCAATCGCGGAGTCGACGTTCGCGATGCCATCCGCGGTGCGACCGACGCGTTCGGTCTGGCCGCGGACTTCGTCTACGATCACTGACCGGTCATGCGGCTCGTGTGCGGAGGTCGGTGAAGTGGTCTCCCGAATTCAGCGGTAGTTGTTCACTCGCTGCTCCCGCAGATGCCGGGTGGCCTGACCGATCCAGGTGGCGAAGACATCGGTGAAGAGTTGGGCGGTGGCGGGGCGCAGGTCGAGGTGGGTCGGCGTGCGGAGTTCGAGGTAGCGTCCGTCGCCGGTGATGTCGTACCACTGCGCGGCCTGGTAGCGGTTGTGCCCGGCGTGGAAATCGCCGAGTCGGAGGATGGCCTGACCGCCGCCGTCGGTGGGACGGGCGGTGCGGCGGCGGAAGCGTTCACGGGGACTGCTGTGTGAATTGTCGAGCAGATATCCCGGCGGGGGTTTGAGGTCGTCGTGATGGAAGGATTCGGGGCCCTGCGTGCCCGGGGCGCAGCCGGGTAGTGATCCGGTGAGGGCGGCGGGAAGTTGTTCCGGCCGTAGCAGTTGGGCGGTGATGTCGCCGTATTCGTCGTGGATCGCCTCTTGGCGCAGGACAGCTGCGTAGTCGGCCGTGCGGGCGCCGACGACGCGGAACTGTCGCTGGGCCCCGCCGCCGACTTTGTGATCGGCTGTGCTGCCGATGATCTCGACCCGCATCTCGCATTTGGCGACCGTATGCATCAGCAGATCGATTCGCCTGCGCTCGTCCGCGCTGTAGCTCGCGCGGACGGCCCATCGGTGGTTCTCAAGTTCCTCGATGGTGGGAAACCGGCTGCGATAACGCAGCGGCGCGGGCATACGGTCGTTTCCTTCGTTGAACCAATTGGCGCCGAAGGTATCCGGATCCCAGGTCCAGGCCATGCGGGTGTAATCCATTCCAGTCGAGTCCGATCGCGTGTTTCGCCGTCGAGCCGGACCTATCCGCCGATGACTCCGCCCGGCGGCAGTACGCGCGGCTGCACGCCGAGCAGTTCGGTCTCACGGTCCTGGATCAGATAGTCCGGGATCTTGTGCTCGTCGTCGTCATCGCCTTTCCCACCGCGGTTACCCATGCCGCCCATACCCGGCATGCCGTTGCGTCCGCTGCCGGTGCCGGTCGATTTGCCGCTGCTCCCACCACTTCCGCCGCCGGTGCCCTTGGATGTCGGGGTAGCGGTGACGGATCTACCCGCACCCGGGGAGGTGCCGGACGGGCTGCCCGAACCGGGACTGCCCGAACCGGGCGTGCCTGTTCTCGGGGTACCGGTGGGGCTGTTGGTCTTCGGGACATTGGTGGTGGGGACGTTGGCGGCCGCCGGGTTCGTCCCGGCCGGGTTCGTTCCCGTCGGTGTGCCGGTGGTCGGGGTACCGGTCGTCGGGCTGCCCGTTGACGGGCTGTTACCGCTGGACTGCGGATTCGTCGACGGATCGTCGGAGTTCGGGTTCGCGGCGGCGGGGGTCGTGCCGGTCGGTGTGCCGGTCGTGGGGCTACCGGTGGTCGGGCTGCCCGTCGACGGGGTACCGCCACCGGGAGTGCTCGGATCGCCCGACGGGTTCGTCGGATCCTTGGGTTTCGGCAGTACCGGAATGCTCTGATCCGTCCGGGCGATCGGGTTTATGTATTTCTCCTGGACGACCTTGCGGGCGGCTTCCTCGGCGTCGGCTTCGGGATTGCCGTCGAACCAGTCACCCGGGTTCCACCAACTCTGCGGATCGCCGGAGTACGGCGTGAGGTCTCTCTTGGTGTTGTTCACCGCGGTGACCGCCTCGTCGACGCGGGTGCTGAGTTCCTTCAGCGCGGGCGTGAGGTTCAACGCGTCGGTGGCGTAGTCGGAGATCGACTGCCGTGCGGTGGTGGCCGCAGTGCCGCTCCAGGCCGATTCGCTGGAGCGTTTGATGCGGGCGGCGAAGATCTGCACGCTGTACTCCCAGCCCTCGGCGATCTTGGCGTAGTCCGCCTTCGACTCGGCGGCGGAGTCGGTGACCAGGGGGTCGAAGGTGTTCTTGAGCACGATGTGAGATTGGCTCGAAGCGTTGTCGGTGGCGCTTTGCGCGGCGATTTTCGACTGCTCGTATTGGAAGGTCATTTCTTCCCCTGAAAACCTTGCGGGAGGGTGGCCATCAGTTCGTTGTAGCGGGCGGCGAAGTCGGTGTCGGCCTGTAGATAGCGCTGCGCGATCTCTTTGTGCAGCTGCTGGATGCTGTCGATGATGGCGTAGTGTTGCTCGAGGATTGCGAAGACGTCGTTACCGTTGTCGGCGCCCTTGGCTTTGGTGCGAAAAGTACCAACCAGGATCTTGGCGGATCTGATCCACTCGGCGCTTTCCCCCAAACCCCACGTCTCACGCCCCGAGATACCCTCGGCGACAGCCTGAAGTTGCTGGATTTTCGTCTTCATCGCCTCGCAGTCGCGGTCGATGTAAACGAACTCCTCGGCATTGACATAGATGTTGTCGTTGAACGACATCGACAACTGGCCTGACCTGGCATTGTCGATCAACGCCTGCATCGGCTTCTCCGCCATATTTCGATTCCCTCCCCGACTTTACTGATTGACGAACTCTCACGCCCCAGGCGGTATCAACGGAACCACCTTCTCTGCCAGGGTCTGACCTATATCGCACGCAGTCAGATGTCCGGTTTTCCTGCGAGATTCGGGATTGACGATCCTGAATTCGAGGCTGCCGCCCTGCATATGGGCATTGAGCGTGCATGTTGTCTTGTCGGTCTGACTCTGAGCCTGAGTGGTCGCCAACACCGGCCGATCATTGATGGTCAACTCGCGCTCCCCAGCAAAGTGTTTGTCGCGCACCATGGCAAGGGTGAGATTGGTTGCACTGATTGTGGCTGAGTAGCCGTCGGACACTACCCATATGCAGCCGCGCCACTTGACTTTTCCTCTGGTCATTTCGTCTCTGCTTGTCGGGCTGTCATCCCGGTGTAGCCCCTCGGAGTCCAGTACAGACTGAGGAATGTCGGTGCAGGGCTTGAACCCATTCGGCACATCCTCGGCGATGGAATGCTCAGCAGCCGAGGAACTCGCCGGTCCTGCTGTGCCATCACTGGTTGTCCCGCATCCCGCCGCCGCCAGCACGCCCACCAGTAGCGCCGCGCAACTCACCGCTCGCATGGCCACCCCCACCTCCACGTCGGCCTCGATCGTTTCAGCGACTATATCCGATCCGTACCGTTAGCGACCCGAACGGTTCTTCCGTTTCATACGGCGGTCGGTCGCCGCCACATCCAGTTCCGAATCTGACCGTCCAGCCCAGCCGGAACCGTGCGGGGGAAGATCACGCGTCGTCCAGACCGAATGCGCGAGCGTAGATTTCGTCGATGACGGTGTTCTTCGACAGGTTGTACTCACCCGGCGATCCAGCGGTACTCGCGGCAAGTGCCTGTTTGACGGCCCGGTACCGATCGCGATCCTCGGGATGATCTCGAAGCCAGTCGCGAAAGATCATGTGACGGAGGTGTTCCGCCGCGTTCGGTCCGAAGACGTGCAGGTTGACGGCCGGGACGGCGCGGGTGAGCATGCGATGTCCGTGCCAGTGCGGTTCCCGCAGGACGAGCCGGTAGCCGACGTGTTCGAGGTCGGGTATGTAGGCGGGTTCGTCGCCGGAATCGGTGACGATGAGGTCGATGTCGATGATCGGCTTGGCGGCGAGGCCGGGAACGGCGGTGCTGCCGATGTGTTCGATCGTGCGGGCTCGGTCTGCCAGGGCGCGGCGGATCGTTTCGGCTTGTTCGTCGAATAGTGCCGGCCAGTGCGGGTCGTAGGGCACGAGGACGATGGGTTGTGGCGGCGGCGGACTTCCGTCGACCCAGGCGGCTCGCATCTGTTCCGGGGTACTTCGCAGCCTGCGGGTGATCTCCGGTGGATAGTGCATCGCATCTCCTGCTCGAGGGAAACGGTCGGTTCAGCCTTGCAGGACGAAGGCGACGAGGAATCCGGCGGCGGTGGCCATGCCCACCCACCAGCCGCCCTCACGGTAGGCCTCCGGCATGAGGGAGTCGGCGAGTACGGCGATGGTCGCGCCGCCCGCGAAGGCCTGCACGGTGCTGATCTGGGCGTCGGAGAGATTGTCGGACAGCGCGTTCCCGAGGACGGTCACGAATACCAGGATGAGTCCGGTCGTGGCCCAGAGGGCGAAGGAGCGGCGATGCGACAGGCCGTGGTTGTCGCGCATCAGGGCGGCGCCGCCGATGGCCTCGGGAACATTGCCGACCGCCACGGCGACCACGAGCACGAGTCCACCGCCGGTGCTGAGGGAGACGCCGAGTGCGGTGTTCTCGGGGATGCCGTCCAGGATCGTGCCGAGCATCAACGCCCAGCCGATGGCGGCGGGGCCGAGTCGGGTTTCGATGAGGTGGTTCGCGACGACGTAGACGCCCGCGCCGAGGAACAGTGCGAGACCGGCGACGAGCGCTCCGGTGCGGTGGAACGCGGGTTCGAACAGTTCCGAGGAGACGGCGGCGATCATGGTGCCCGCGCCGAATGCCATCAATGTCGCGAGCAGCTGTTTCGGCAGTGTCCAGCGCAATCCGACGGCGGCTCCCACGATGAGCGGGGCGGCCGTCGCCGATCCGTAGAGCAGCGCTTTCAGCATGCGCCACACATTAGGTCCTCACCCGTGCCCGCGGACGCCGGATCCGGTGCGACAGAGATCAGTCGAACGGCGTGACCCGCAGCCGTTCCGCGAGTTCGTTGAAGATGTAGAAATTCGGGATCGCCGCCACCGGTACCAGCGAATGCCAGCGACCGTCGACCTTGATCCTGACCAGTCCGCTACGCGCGTCGATCAGCTGGATCTGCTCCCAGGGGAAGGCCTGTCCCCGGAAGGTCAGGGCGTCCAGGTGCAGCGCGATATCGCCGAAGTGGACCGTCTCGCCCGCGTCGATGGCGGTGACCGAGGCGGGGAGCTGGGTGCCGGTGATGGCCGACTGGATCGTCCTGCCCCACTCCTGTCCGTCGGCGAACAGGACATCGTCGAAGACCGCGTGCGCGCCACCCGGTCCGGTCATCTCCAGCGAATACTCCGTCGGCGTTCCGCTCTGGAAGGTGATCACCTTCTGACGCACTTCCGCACTGTCCCACCGGAATCCCTGGACCTGCTCACCGGTCCGATATACGGTCATACCGAAATCGAATAGGTCCAGGCGGGCCGCCCGATTGCGGCGATTGTGGTTCCCGCGCCACAGCGCCAGCGCGCCGGGGACCAGCGCGACCAAGGCGGTGGCGATTCCGCCCGCGATCGCGCCGACGGTGATGCAGATGACGCCGAGCACGCCGAATCCGCCTGCCACGATGCCGAATCCGCGCAGCACGGGATCGCTCGCGGCGGGCGCGGCCAGAAATGTCTGACGGTGCGCACCGAGTCTCAAATATTCCGACATCAGGTGGACCAGCTGTGTCGGCGGGACCGTGCGTCGTTCTCCGGTCTCGCCCACGTCGTGCTCCGTCAAGTTCGGAGTGGCCAATAGTCCCTCCACAAGGCGGCTTTCAATCCGCGCGAAGCGTATGCCACCGGACCGCCGGTCGCTACCGCAGCACCCGGATTTCCTCCCGCGCGAACTTCGCGCGATTCGACGACGGCGCGGGAGGACCTTCGTCGCCGAGGCCGGTTCGGCGTAGTGGGGAACGTATTGTCGCTGGTCCGTGCGCTGCACACGCTCTGCGCCGAGTTCGGACGACTTTGCGAACCGCCGTGATTCCGGCGAAAGGCCGGTTACCGCCCGCGCGTGAAAATTCGTCTGCGAGTCGCCGCGTGGGACGAACGGGGCGGGGCGTGAGACGGCAACGCTTCCGCGATCGATCGCCCGTGAAATTCTCACGCCGACGCCGACGCCGACGCCGACGCCGACGCCGACGCCGACGCCGACGCCGACGCCGACGCCGACGCCGACGCCGACGCCGACGCCGACGCCGACGCCGACGCCGACGCCGACGCCGACGGCGCTGCTGCTGCTGCCGCCGCTGCCGCCGTTGCCGTTGCCGTTGCCGCCGTTGCCGTTGCCGTTGCCGCTGCCACCGCTGCTGCCGCTGCTGCTGCTGCCGTTGCCGCTGCTGCCGTTGCCGCTGTTGCTGCTGCCGTTGCCGCTGCTGCCGTTGCCGCTGTTGCTGCTGCCGTTGCCGCTGTTGCTGCTGCCACCGCCGCGCCGACGACGCCGACGTGCTACCGGTGTGGGAAGGCTTCGCGTGGGCCAGGTTGTCCGTCCGCAGCTGTCGACTCGCCGGTAGTGGCGCCGATATCAGCGCAACGTTGCGGTCAGCGAACCTGTCGTATCCGAAACCGTCGTCTCGGCCTGTCGGCGGATCGCGACGTCGCGGTGAGGCACGTACTGCGACGTCGTTGACCCCGGCAATCGCGCACCCGGCCACGCTCGGCCCGACCGAATTCTGCACATCCCGTAGGACGATTCGGCGGTATCGCTCGGGACGACCTGCGTGTTCTCCTCGACGCGAGGATTATCTCCACGCTGGTCGAAACCCTTGTCGTATCGCGCTGCGCCGACATAACTTTCGGCCACGCGGCCGATCAGGTGTGGGCGCGGCGGGGTTCGAGTCGGTGGTACGGAAGGGTTCGTGGGTGCGCAACGTCGAGCGGGTGGTTTTCGTATGGTGACGAAACGGTACGACCTCACGCCGACCACGCAGGCGCTGCCGTATCCGCCGAGTACGGTCTTCGACACGGACGGCAATTTCCTTGTCGTCGGCTGGATCCCGGCCTCCGCGCCCGACGGTTCGGTGCGCAGCGACTGGGGACGCGCCGTCGTCGGGGCCGACAGCCCGCTCCCCGAATTCGGGGAGCTCTCGCCGTATCGGGTGGTGCGTGAACTGCCGGAGCGGCTGTCCGACGACGATGCCGCGCTGGTGCTGCACACCCTGCCGGTTCCGCTGCCCGCCGACAACTATCCGGTGGTCCTCGCGCCCGACGCCGCCCCCGCCGCACCGCCGCGGCCGAGCTACCCGCTGCACAGCGTCCCGGTTCCGCATCTACGCGCACAGGACGGCTGGAAGATCACCGAGCCGATCACGCTCGCCGCGTGGCTCGCCGCCCGAGGCCGACTCGACGTCTCGGTGTCCGATGACGGGCGTCGCGGCGAGTTCCGTTTCGAATTCGACGGTTTGATCCCGAATTCGCTGTACACGGTGATGGCGTGGCGGGCCTGGGACCGTGATCCCGACGCGCCGAGCCGCCCCGGACCGCTCGGTGTGCCGAACACCTTCGTCACCGATTCCGACGGTGCCGCCACCTATCGAGCCGACCTGCCGAACCCGTTCCCGGATCCGGCACTGCCGGACTCGAACCGCGTGGTCGGCGTGGTCGTGCTCTGGCACAGTTATCAGCGCAGTTACGGCGGCGCGGTCGGACAGCTCGGCTTCGGCGGCGATATCCACGCCCAGCTCACCGTGCCGTCACCGGTGTTCGACGAATTCCGCACGCATCCCTAGCCGTCCGGTGGCACGGTGCCCGACCAGCGCGGCTGTCCGGGAGTCGCCACGGCACCATCGCGGTCGCCACTGGGTAGCCTGCCTGCATGATGCATCTACCCGCAGTCGGTTTCGCGCTGGTAGCGGCGCTGTGCGTGGCGATGAGCGCGGTTTCCCGGCAGCGTGAGGCGGCGCGGCTGCCCGAGGGGCAGTTGGGTCGGTTCGGCGTGATCGGCAGTCTGGTGCGACGGCCGAACTGGTGGCTGGGCACGGCGGTGGGTGCGGGCGGGTACGTCTTCCAGGCGCTGGCGCTCGGGCGCGGTTCGGTGCTGCTCGTGCAGTCGCTGCTGGTGACCTCGCTGCTGTTCGCGCTGCCGTTGGCCGCCGCGTTCGCCGGGCGTTCGGTGCGGCGCGCGGAGTGGATATGGGCAGGGGCGCTCGTCTTCTCGATCGTGGTCTTCGTGGTGGTCGGCGATCCCAGGCAGGGCAAACAGCATGTCGCCCCGTCGCATTGGGCGGTGACCGCGGCGATCGGGATACCGCTGCTGCTGATCTGTCTGTTCGCGGCGCGCGGCGGTTCCGGCCACCGCAGGGCGCTGCTGCTCGGGTTGGCCTCGGGAACGATGTTCGCGGTGGCGGCGGTGCTGACCAAGAGCACGGTGGCGCTGATCGGTGACGGCGCGGCCGAGTTGTTCACCTCGCCGGTTCCGTACGCGCTGGTGGTGGTGGGCCTGACGGCTGTCACCCTGCAGCAGAACGCCTATCACGCGGGCGACCTCCAGGCCTCGCTGCCCGCCGCGACGGTGGCCGAGCCCGTGCTCGCGGCGACCCTCGGGGTGCTGCTGCTCGACGAATACCTGGATATCGATCGCGACCACCTCGTCGCGTTGGTGATCGCGCTCGCGACCATGGTGGCGGCGACGCTCGCCCTGGCGCGCTCGGCCGCGGCGGAACCGGGCCCCGCCGACGCCCTGCCCGCCACGTGACCTGCCGGAACTGGTGAACCGGTCGCGCCGGGGGCGGGGCGCGCGCACCCGTGGTGACCACGTGGCGGGACGCGGTGGTGCGTCCGGCGCATCGGGGCCGGATCCGGTCGGAGTCCGCCTGCGAATTTTCCACGCCCAACCACCGTAGGGTGCGCAATGGTGCGATTTCGGCTATCAGTCGGTGAATTCCTCAGGCGCAGTACTGATCTTGGCAATGGTGCAGTAAAAGGCCATTTTCGTCAGTCGATTTCGAGCCTGATCCGGTCTGATTCCACCCTCGGCGTCTGCTCGGCAATCCGATAGGCAACTCTTGGCTAACGTTGCGGCGGTTCGGCGTCGAAGCGAAGGCACCGATACATGACGAGGGCATCGCGCGCTTCGGTATTGTCTGCCTCAATGTCACAGGATGCGAATACGGGACGAATGTATGCCGGGCAACCCGTAGAGGACCGGCAACGTCAGCGGCGTGCGCGTTTTCTGGAATCGGGCCTCACGGTCTTCGCACGCGACGGCTACGCCAACAGTTCGGTGGGCGCCATCTGTAAGGACGCCGGGCTCTCCTCGCGCCAGTTCTACGAGGAGTTCACCGGGCGCGAATCACTCCTACTCGAACTATACGAACAGATCGACAAGGAATCGCGCGAGGCGGTCACCGTCGCGTTGGAGAAGAAGGCCGACGCGACGTCGCTCGAACTCATCGACGCCGCGGTGCGGGCCTATGTCACATCCATCGGAGCCGATCCGCGTAAAGCGCGGGTCGCTCTCGTCGAAGTGGTCGGCGCCGGACCCAAGGTGGAGAAGTTCCGGCTGGAACTGCGAAGAGTCTGGGGCTCGCTGCTGGCCAGTGCCGCCGAGGACGCGGCGATGCACGGCGAGATCCCCACCGGCGATTACGAGATGCGGGTGCTCGCGGTGATCGGCGCGGTCAACTACGTCGTCGACTCGTGGAGCGGTTCGGATCCGCGCCCGCCGTTGGACGAGATGATCTCGGTGCTCAGCCGGGTGATCATGGGTGCGGTCGGCGCCTGATCGGATCGGCGCGCGGTAGCGTGACGCCGCATGGAGACTGTTCCGATCCAGGTGCCGGACGGCAGCACGATCCCGGTGCGGTTACTGCCCGCGGGGGGTGCGCACCGTCATCCGGTGACGCCGGACGCGCCACGGCCGGTGGTCGTCGTCGTGCCCGGCCTCGGTGTCCCCGGCGCGTACTACGAGACCTTCGGCCGCCATCTCGCCAACCGCGGTTTCGACGTCGCGATCGGGGAATTGCGCGGTAACGGCGACAGCAGGCCGAAGCCGAATCCGTCCAGCGCCTACGGCTACCACGAACTGGTCTCGGTCGATTTCCCGGCGATATTCGAGGTGGTGCGCGCCCGGTTCCCGTCGAGCACCCCGTACCTGCTCGGACACAGCATGGGCGGTCAACTGGCCGTCATGTACGCCTCGCGGATCCGAGGCAGGCTCGGCGGGCTCGTGCTCATCGCCTCGGGGACACCGTATTACCGGGGCTACCCGGGTGTCTTCGGGCCGGGGATGCTCGTCGGCACCACGGCGGCGGCGCTGACGGCCAACCTCGCGGGTTTCTGGCCGGGCGATCGAATCACGGTGGGCGGCTTCGGTCCTCAGTCCAAGGTGCTGATCTCGGATTGGGCGCGGCTGGCCCGCACCGGCCGCTTCGTCCCGGTCGGCGCGGATATGGACTACGAGGAGCGGATCGCGCGCCTGAAACTGCCCGTCCTGTCCATCACCATGACCGGTGACGATCTGACACCGCCGCGCTCGGCCGAACACCTGCTGGCGAAACTGCCGAACGCGGAGATCAGCACCTGGCACCAGCCGCAGCGGCTCGGCCACAACGGCTGGATACCCGACCCGGATTCCACCGTCGACCGGATCGAGAAGTGGTTGCGCGACCGCTGAGCACAGCGGCCGCGCGGGCCGTTCAGGCCGTTGGGTCGGTGGCACCGCCTCCGGTCAGTTGCTGGGTGAAGAACTCGTAGATCAGGCCCGCCTGGAAAGCAGACTGCTTGTTGTCCGCCGCGCCGCCGTGGCCGCCCTCGATATTCTCGTGGTACCAGACGGTATGGCCCAGTTCCTCCAGCAGCGCGGTCATCTTGCGGGCATGGCCGGGATGCACGCGATCGTCGCGGGTGGAGGTGGTGATCAGGATCGGCGGGTATTTCGCGTCGCCGCGAACGTTCTGGTACGGCGAGTATTCGGCGATGTACTTCCATTCCTCCGGCTTGTCGGGATCGCCGTATTCGGCCACCCACGACGCCCCCGCGAGCAGCAGGTGGTAGCGCTTCATGTCCAGCAGCGGCACCTGGCAGACGATCGCGCCGAACAGGTGCGGATAGCGGGTCAGCATGACACCCATGAGCAGTCCGCCGTTACTGCCGCCGACCGCGCCGAGTTGCTCGGGGGTGGTGATTCCTCGGGTGACCAGATCCGCGGCGATCGAGGAGAAATCCTCGTACACCTTGTGCCGGTTGGCCTTCTGCACCGAGGTGTGCCACTGCGGGCCGTATTCGCCGCCACCGCGGATATTGGTCGTCACCCAGGTGCCGCCGCGTTCGAGCCAGCCCATACCGGACGCGCCGCTGTAGGCGGGCGTGCGCGAGACCTCGAAGCCGCCGTAGCCGGACATGATCGTCGGACCCGGCGTGCCGCGCAGATCCCGGTGCCGGATCACGAAGTACGGCACCATCGTTCCGTCGTCGGAGCGGGCGAAGAACTGCTCGGTCTCGATCCCGGACGCGTCGAAGAAGCCTGGTTCCTGTTTGAGCAGCCGGGTCTCGCCACCGACGGCACTGGAGAGCAGCGTCGCCGGATTGGTGAATCCGCTTGTGGTGAGCATGAATTCGTCGCCGCTCTCGAGCGGATCGAGATTCATCACGCTGGTGGTCGCCATCGGCGGGGTGTCGGCCAGCGGCTCGCGCAGCCAGCCGTCGGCGGACGGGGTCACGACATAGAGTTTGGTCTGCACATCCTCGAGGGTGATGAGCATCAGATGATTCTCGGTCCAGCCGTAGCCGTGCAGCGAGGTATGCGCGTCCGGGGTGAAGACGATGTCGAAATCCCTTTCACCGGAGAGGAATCGCTCGAAATCGGTGGCGAGCAGCGCGCCCGCGGGGTAGGTCCGGTCGGCGATCTCCCACGGCGATTTCAGCCGGATCAGCAGCCAGTCCTTGTACCAGGATTCGCTCGCGTCGGTCGGGATGTCGAGCAGGCGCAGCGTGCCGTCCTCCTCGACGAGATAGACCTCCTCGTTGAAGAAATCGGTGGCGCGCCCGACGTAGTGCCGCTCGTAACCCGGCGTCCTGTCGTATCCGGCCGACACCGCGACATCGCCCGGTTCGCCCTCGAAAATCGTTTCCGCCGAATCCAATGCGGTCCCGCGACGCCAGCGCTTGGCGATCCGGGGGTAACCGGAGTCGGTCAGCGATCCCGGTCCGAAATCGGTGCCGACATACACCGAATCGATATCGATCCAACGTAGTTCCGATTTGGCCTCCGGTAGTTCGAAACCGCCGTCCGCCTTGTCGATGAACGCGAGCCGTTCCATATCGAATTCCCGGACCACCTTGGCGTCGGCCCCGCCCCGCGACAGGCTGATGAGCGCACGCGACTGCTCGGGCCGCAACACCGCGGCGCCGCCCCACACCCAGTTCTCCGACTCGGCCTCCGCGAGCGCGTCCACGTCGATGAGGACATCCCACCGCGGCGACCGCTTCGCGTACTCCTCGAAGGAGGTGCGCCGCCACAGACCGCGCGGATGGTCGGCGTCGCGCCAGAAGTTGTAGAGCCAACGCCCGCGCCGGGCCGGGTACGCGATCTTGGTATCGGTGTCGAGCATGTCCAGGATCCGGCGTTCCAGTTCGCCGAACCGGTCCGATCCGGCGAACTGCGTCACCACCACCTCGTTGTGCGCGCGCGCCCAGTCGAGGGCACGCTCGTCGGTCACCTGTTCCAGCCAGAGGTACGGGTCGGTCGCATTCGGCTCTGTCATGTCGACATTCTGGCCGAGAGTCGACACGGACGCGGTGCCGGTGCTCCGTAGGATCGGATTTCCGATCCGATCGAACAGGAGCCGACCGTGCCCGCATTCCTGTGGGAACAGCATTGCTGCCTACCGATGTCGCTCTCGGCACGGATCGCCGATCTCGCGCGTTATCCGGCGGGTTCGTATCTGTCGGTGAATGTGGGATACGCCCCGCAAACCACCGCCGACGCGTTGTCGATGGTGCGCCTCTTCCGCGCGGAAGCGCTCGTCGACGACCGCTTCCGGCTGGTGCGCCGCCATTCCGATATCGCCGAATCCGCCGGTGCGCTGGCGCTGGCTTTCGACCTGGAGGATTCCGGTCCGCTGGGCGGAAATCTCGACAATGTGGCGATGTTCTACGAACTCGGCGTGCGCTCGCTCGCCGCCACCTACAACCACGCCAACGCGGCGGGTTGCGGTTGTCTCGACACCGACGACACCGGGCTGACCGGCTACGGCCGCGACCTGGTCCGCACCCTCAACGACGTCGGCATGTTCGTGGACGGATCGCACTGTTCGCGGCACAGCGGCCTGGATATGGCCGAACTCACCACCGTGCCGATGATCTACAGCCATTCGAATTTCGCCGCGTTGTGGCCGCACCCCCGCAATATCACCGACGAACAGGCGCTGGCCTGCGCGCGGACCGGCGGTGTGATCGGGATCAACGGCGTCGGGATATTTCTCGGCCACAATGCCGAATCCGACCGGGCGGCCCGGGTCGCGGCGATGGCGCGGCATATCGAATACGGCGCTGACCTGGTGGGAATCGACCATATCGGGATCGGGTCGGACTACTCGTTCGACGCCGACGACTTCAATGCCGAGATCAGGGCCAACCCGCAGAATTTCTCCGAGGACTACACCCGGTTCGGCCCGCTGCAATGGGTGCCGCCCGAGGATCTGCTCGGCACGGGCGGCGTGCCCGGCCTGGACGAACTGCTGGCCGAACGCGGATTCGACGCGGCCGACCGGGCGAAGGTCTTCGGCGGGAATTTCTCCCGGGTGGCCGCGCGGGTGTGGCGCGACTGAGCGGTACGCGCCGCGCGTGCTCACCATTGCGGGGGCACGCTCGGTGAAGTTCATGTGACGGAGTTAGGCTCGTTGTCGTGACTTCCCACTACGATGTCGTCGTTCTCGGTGCTGGTCCCGGCGGTTACGTCGCCGCGATCCGCGCCGCTCAACTCGGCCTGCGAACAGCGATTGTCGAGCAGAAATACTGGGGCGGTGTGTGCCTGAACGTGGGCTGCATCCCGTCGAAGGCGCTGCTCCGCAACGCCGAGCTGGCCCATATCTTCACCAAGGAGGCCAAGACCTTCGGTATCTCCGGTGAGGCGAGTTTCGACTTCGGCGTCGCGTTCGACCGCAGCCGCAAGGTCGCGGACGGCCGCGTCAAGGGCGTCCACTTCCTGATGAAGAAGAACAAGATCGAGGAGTTCGACGGGAAGGGCACCTTCACCGACGCGAACACGATCTCGGTCGAGCTCAGCAAGGGCGGCACCGAGACCATCACGTTCGACAACGTGATCATCGCGACCGGCACCGTCACCAAACTGCTGCCCGGCACCTCACTCAGCGCCAACGTGGTGACCTACGAGGAGCAGATCCTCACCCGCGACCTGCCCGGCTCGATCCTCATCGTGGGCGCTGGCGCGATCGGCATGGAGTTCGCCTACGTCCTGAAGAACTACGGCGTCGACGTGCGCATCGTGGAATTCCTCGACCGGGCGCTGCCGAACGAGGACGTCGACGTCTCCAAGGAGATCACCAAGCAGTACAAGAAGCTCGGTGTCACCATCACCACCGGTGCGGCCGTGCAGTCGATCGACGACGACGGCTCGAAGGTCACCGTCGCGATCAAGGACAACAAGTCCGGCAATGTCGAGACCGTCACCGTCGACAAGGTGTTGCAGGCCGTCGGCTTCGCGCCGCGGGTCGAGGGCTACGGCCTGGAGAACACCGGCGTCGCGCTGACCGACCGCGGCGCCATCGCGATCGACGACAATATGCGCACCAATGTGGGCAATATCTACGCGATCGGTGACGTCACCGCCAAGCTCCAGCTCGCGCACGTCGCGGAGGCCCAGGGCGTCGTCGCCGCGGAAACCATCGCCGGCGCTCCCACCGTCACCCTCGGCGACTACCGGATGATGCCGCGCGCCACCTTCTGTCAGCCGCAGGTCGCCAGCTTCGGACTCACCGAAGCGCAGGCCCGCGACGAGGGCTACGACGTGAACGTCGCGACGTTCCCGTTCACCGCCAACGGCAAGGCGCACGGCCTCGGCGACCCGACCGGTTTCGTCAAGCTGATCTCCGACAACAAGTACGGCGAACTGCTCGGCGGCCACCTCATCGGCCCGGACGTCTCCGAGCTGCTGCCCGAGCTGACCCTGGCCCAGAAGTGGGATCTCACGGTCAACGAGCTGACCCGAAACGTGCACACCCACCCGACGCTGAGCGAAGCCCTCCAGGAGGCGATCCACGGCCTCGCCGGGCACATGATCAACTTCTGATCGCGGCTCCGCCCGAACGGCGGTATCCGGTCCACCGACCGGGTGCCGCCGTTCGTCTGTTCCCGTCGGTCGCGCGCCGTCGGACTGCTAGACACGAGGGATGTCTCGAAAGCGGATGATGATCGGCGTCGCGCTCGCGCTCGTCGTCCTGGTGGCGACGGCGTTCGGCGGCTATTCGCTGATGAATTCGCGCACCTGGCAGGCGGCGGGCCGTCTGGTCGATCGGGTCGACACGACCGAGAAGGTGGTGGCGCTGACCCTCGACGACGGCCCGTCCGCGAAAACTCCCGAGGTGCTGAAAGCGCTGTCGGATGCCGGAATTCCGGCCACCTTCTATCTCAACGGCCGCGATCTCGCCGCGCGCCCCGACGCGGGCCGTGCCATCGCCGAGGCGGGCCACGAGATCGGCAACCACACCTACAACCATCGCCGGATGGTCTTCGTCTCGGCCGACACCGTCCGCGCCGAGATCGAGGACACCGACGCGGAGATCGCGAGAACCGGCTACCCGGGCCAGGTGACCTTCCGTCCGCCGTACGGCAAGAAACTGTGGGGCCTGCCGAGATATCTGTCCGACCACGACCGGACGACCGTGATGTGGGATGTGGAGCCGGATTCCGGCAAGGAGGCGAGCACCGAGGAGATCGTCGCCGAAACCGTCGCGAACGTCCGGCCCGGCTCGATCATCCTGTTGCACGTCATGTACGAGTCCGGCGCAGCCGCCCTGGCCGCTGTTCCCCGGATCGTCGCCGAACTACGGTCGGCGGGTTATCGGTTCGTCACGGTGTCGGATCTGTTGACACGCTGAGCGCGCCGGCCCGTCACCGAGAGTTGCGTGTTCGTAGCCGGATCCGTTCGTGCGCCGGTGATCTCCGGCCTTCCCGGCACCGTGGCGACGGGCGGTTTCGCAATGTTCACTCGGCCGACCGGAATCGCGTTTGAGGTCGGTTCGCAGCGGGTAAAGCATGTCTGATCAGTGTAGTTATCGCGTCGCTGACGTTTCCGGCACCGTCTGTCCGTCGCTGAAAAGCCGTGCGGCAGGGCGCTGTCCGGTCCGCTGAGCAGCGGAAACCGGACGTGAAAAATTCGGTCCGCACCGATTTACGGACAGTAGCCATCCGTCTGCTCGACCGTGCCGAATACGGAGTGGTTGTGCCTTTCGGCACGAAATCCACTGCCCGCGGCGCGATCGGCCGTACGCGATGCGCGGGCGCACTCAGGACGTCCGGACCGTTGTCCGGGCGACACATCGAATTCCAGGAAAGAGGACGAAGAATGGGTCTGCTCAGTGGTCTGCTGGATCTGGTCGGCAACGTCGTGTCCAGCCTCGCGGGTGTGATCACCGGCCTCGGCGGCGCGCTGTTCTGATCTTCGCGCTTCGCGGCGAACGAACCCGCGATCCGAACTGACGCGTGCCCGCCTCGATCCATCCCCGTGATGGCGACCGAGGCGGGCATCGCGGTGAAAGGAATCGACAATGCTGTTGAGCGTGGTGGGTCAGATCGTCGGCACGGTACTGGATCTCCTGATCGGACTTCTCGTTCCGTAGCGCGCGCCCGTCCCGGCCGTCGGTCGTTCGGCGGATCTCGCATCCGCACCTCGCATGATCGCCGCCTCTCGTGAATGCCGTTGCTCGTGCACGCCGTCGAACTCGGAGGTACGGATGAAGTCCGCCCCTTGGCCGGTGACGCGGTCCGCGCGCGCCCTCGTTCTCGCGGTGACCGTGACGATCGCGATCGGATATCCCGCGACAGCGGCCGGTGACGACGGTCTCGCGGCGGTGTCCGGTCCCGACTGTCCCGGATTCTTCGTACTCGGCGTGCAGGGGACCGGCCAGTCGTCGCCGGACTCGCCCCTCGCCGTGGATTCCGGTCTGCTGGCCACGGTGCTGGCGCCGCTCGCGCGGTTGGGCGACGGCCGCGTGGCCGGGCGGGCCTACGTTCCGTACTCGGCCGGATTCGGCGGCGCGTTCCCCGGCACTTCGACGACCTATTCCGATTCGGCGAACGAAGGCCTGCGGCAGTTGCGGGCGATGGCCGAGTCCGTCGTCGACCGCTGCCCCGGATCCCAGCTCGGCTTGATCGGCTATTCGCAAGGCGCGCACGTGGTTTCGATGTTCGCGAGTGAAGTCGGCCGAGGCGCGAGCGCGGTGCCCGCCGACCGTGTCGCCGCGGTCGCGCTGCTGGCCGACCCGACCCGCGCTCCCGGAGCCGCGATAATCCCCGGTCTGCCGGACGGCGGTCGCCCCGCGCCCGCGCCGGGAACGACTGGCGCGGAACTGAATACCCTCCCGGCCTTCTCCCAGCGGTCGGTGACCGGCGGCGGTATCGGCCCCGTGCGCGATATCGCCGAGGATTTCGGCGGCCTCACCGGCCGGGTGGCATCGCTGTGCCTGCCGGGAGATCTCGCCTGCGACGCGCCTGCGGGCGCCCCGCTGCTGCACATGATCGTCGACATTCTCGGACAGGCCGAACTCCTGCCGTCGGATCCGGTCGCCGCGCTGACCTCGATCTCGGACGCGCTCGCGGGCACCGTCGCCAGAACAGCGACCGCCGTGGTGAACCACGACCTGCGTGGCTATTCGCTCGGAACGCTGTCGCTGACACCCGAGGCTCCGCTCAGTGTCCGGCTCGCCGAGGCCGCCGACCCGCGTGCCGACGACGACGCCCAAGCGCGGCAGGCGCTGCTGAAACTGGGTACGAGCGCGCTCAACACCCTGGTCGCGATCATCGGCGTCGCGTTCACCCCGGCCGAGGTCGCCGGGATCGCGACGGCCCCCGATCCGCTCACCGGGCTGGAACGCGCCACCACCGCGCTCGTCACCGCCGCCCGTCGTCCGTTGCCGCGCCGCACGGCCTTCAACCTGATCGCCAAAACCTTCAACGCGCTCGGCCACCTGAGCGTCGACAACGCCGAGTTGCTCGATCCCCTCACCTGGCTGCGGTACACGGACACGGTCCGTCGCCACGGGGAATACTCGATCGCGAGCTATGCCGCCGACGGGCAGTCGGCCACCGGACTCGTCCTGGACTGGTTCACCGCCGTCGCGGAGGACCTCGCCGTCAATCGGGTTCCGGAGATCCCGCCGTCCGAAATACTTTCGCCCACCGCCGTTTCGCCCGTTCCGGCGATCGCGTCGGCATCCGAGGTTTTACTGCCGCCGGCGGCCGAGACGGTGGTCGCCGCCGATCCGCGACTTCGGTCCTCGTTCGTCACCGCGCCGACGCGCACCGCGACCACCATCTCCCTGCTCGGATTCCTGCTGGTGCTGAGCGTCGCCGTGCTCGTCGCCCGCCGAATCCGGGTTCCCTCGCCGAACCGCCACGGGATTTCTCGGCGGCCCGGCGCTCGGGAACGCGAAGGGTGAGGCTCAGAACATGCCGTAGGCATTGGTCGGGGTGAGACGGGCCAGAACGCGGCGGTCATCGACCATGGCTCTGCGGTAGTCGGGCCAGTCGGGATGTTCGCCGGAGGCCTGACGGTAATAGGCGACCAGTTCGTCGACGGCGGGGTCGTCGGGTGATTCGGCGACCGGGGTGAGTTCCACGGTGCCCTCCACGACGGCGTAGGCGAAGAAATCCTCGCGGGTGACGTGGATCGCCGCCCACGGGTCGCGGCGCAGATTGTGATACTTGGCGCGATCGGCGGTGATGGATATCCGGATGATGCCGTCGTCGCCGATGATGTGCAGCACATTGGAGAGCTGTGGGCGACCGTTGCGGCGGATGGTCGTCAGCACCGAGCGGTTGGTGGCGCCTGCGAAATCGAGGGCGGTCGAAAGTTCCATACCCTGTGCAACCGCGCACCGCCGAGCCGCCTTCCCACGCCCGCGCAGGCCCGGTCAGTCGCGGCGGTAGGACGCCTGAGCCTGGTGAATCGTGGGCATATTCGCCTCGATCAAGTGGATCAGCGTCTCCAGATGCTCGGCGACCTGGGCGCCGAGTTCGGTCAGGGTGTACTCGACCTTCGGCGGAATGGTCTCGTGCACTTCGCGGTGCACCATGCCGTCGCGTTCCAGCGCCTGGAGGGTCTGGGAGAGCATGCGTTCGCTCACGCCGTCCACCCGTCGGCGCAGTGCGCTGAACCGGATGGGGCCCGCGCGCAGCGCGACAAGGGCCAGGGTGCCCCAGCGTCCGGCCACATTCTGCAATACCGGGCGTGACGTGCAGTTCTTGACGAAGACATCGGCCTCCAGCGTGGGGTCGACGCTCTCGGCCGCCGCACCGAACTGGGAGTCCATGCCTCGATGTTAACCGACTTGACCCGGGGGATTGCAGAATGCATAGTGCTTACTAATAGTTAGTACTTGTCAGTTTGACATCAGTCGGAGGTAACGATGACCATCGCCGTGACCGGAGCCAGCGGACATCTGGGACGACTCGTCGTGGAGGCGCTGCTGCGCGACGGAGTGACCCCCGTGGCGATCGTGCGCGATCCGGACAAGATCGCCGATCTCGCCGAGCGGGGCGTCGATGTGCGTCGCGCCGATTACGCCGATCCCCGAGCGCTGGACGACGCCCTGACCGGCGTCGACAGGCTGCTGCTGATCTCGGGCAACGAATTCGGCGCGCGGGTCGCCCAGCACACCGATGTCATTCGCGCCGCCGAACGCGCGGGCGTCCGATTGCTCGCCTACACCAGCATTCCGAAGGCCGACGACAATCCGCTGATCCTGGCGCAGGAGCATCGGGGGACCGAGGCGGTCCTGGCCGAATCGACCGTCCCGCACACACTTCTGCGCAACGGCTGGTACTGGGAGAACTACCTCGGCGGACTCGCGCACACGGTCGAGACCGGTGTGCTGCACGGTGCGGCGGGCACCGGCCGAGTCGCGGCCGCTTCGCGCGCCGACTACGCCGAGGCGGCGGCCCGGGTACTCACCACCGACGGCCACGCGGGCGCGGTATACGAACTCGGTGGCGACGAACCGCTCACCTATGACCAACTGGCAGAATTAATTTCGCGGGTATCCGGCACATCGGTGCGCTACGAGAACCTGCCGACGGCCGACTATGCCACCGCGTTGAGCGCCGCGGGCCTGCCCGACCGGTACGCCGAGGCGCTCGCCGACGCCGACGCCGGAGTCGCCGCCGGACTGCTCGACGTCGACCCGGGCGACCTGCGCAAACTCATCGGCCGATCCTCGACGCCCGCCGCCGAGGTCTTCCGCGCCGCGCTCGCCTGATTCGAACGGTCGAGGAAACCCGTCGCCCTACACCCCGTCGCCCTACACCCCGTCGCCCTACACCCCGTCGCCCTACACCCCGTCGCCCTACACCCCGTCGCGCTGGATGCGCAGCGCGGTGATGGTGGATGCCAGGCCCTCGTACTGATTGGCGAGCAGCACGATTTCGATGAGGCGGCGCTCGTCGTAATAGGCGGCGAGTTCGGACCACGCGGCGTCGTCGATATCGCGGGTGGTGACGATCCGGTCGACGGCGGTGAGCAGGGCGCGGTGCGCGGGTGACCATTCCGGTGCGTCGGGGCCGGTCCGCAATCGTTCCAGGATGTCGTGGGTGACCCCGGCGCGCCTGCCGAGGCGGATGTGATGATCGGTCTCGTAATCGCATCGGCGCAGGTGGGCCACCCGCAGGATGACGAGTTCGGATTCGTGTCGGGTCAACCGCCCGCCCGGCATGAGTTTGCCCGAATAGTGCAGCCAGCCGCGGAAGAGGCCGCCGGTGCGGCCGAGGGTGCTGAACAGGTGTGCGTCGGCGGTGCCCGCGGCACGGGAAAGCACCTGCCAGACAACCCAGTTGATCGGTCCGAGTTCGCGGAGCCGTCCGGGCGAGATACGTGGTTGCGACGTCGAAACCATGCGTGCGCCTTCCCGTCCTGCGCGGCCGATGCCGCGCGAATAGAGATTCGGGTCCGGCGATACCGCCGGACCGGGCTGTCTGTGAGCGTAGCGAACCGGCCTTTTCGATCTTCCGGTGGTTTTCGGGCGGCCGGGGATGCATCATCAGTAGCGGTTCGGTGCACCGCGCTCACACAGACGGCTCCGTGCCGTGGTCCGGATCAGGTGGGCAGGGGAACGCGATGCTGGTGAAGGTCAGGCAGGGAGCCGAGCTCTCCGGCGCCGAAAAGGAATTCGTCGACTGCCTGAAGTCGTTCCCCATCACCTGCCTCGCGGCCGTCGACCTGCACGTCGGTGCGAACGGCACCCGCAGGATCGATGCGGTGCTGTTCACGCCGCGCGGCATCACGGTGGTCGCGGTCAAGGGTTTCCAGCGTCGTCAGGGCGGCATCTTCACCATCGTCGACGGTGCGTGGAAGATCAGCGAGGCGCCGATCGAACTGGACGACCCGAGCGGCACCGGCCCGTCCGACCAGCTCGAACAGGCCGTCTACGCCGTGCGCAAGAAACTGGAGCGCGCGCTGCTCGATCCGGGGCACGTCTGCGGTGTCGTGGCACTCGTTCCGCCGCGCGGTGTGGTGGTCCGGCCCGCGCGCACCAATCTGCGCCCCGGACTCGACGTGGTCGTCGCGAATGTGCCCGACGCCACCGAACTGCGGATCTACATCGAGGGTTTCTCGGCGGCGGCCCGCGATTGGACCGCCGACCGGGTGGGCGCGGCGGTACGGGCGCTCGGCACGGAGAACGGGCCGTCGCGCGCGGAACTCATCGCCGACGGGTTCGCCGCCAACGCGCCGTCCGTCCGCGCTACCGCGCTACCGCACACTCGGCCCCCCAAACCCAGGCCGGCGCCCAGGCGGTCCAGCGCGCCGCAGTCGGTGGGCGCCTGGGTGATCGTCGCCGTCGCGGTGGTGGGCGTGCTCGCGGTTTTGGGTGTGGTGGTGAGCGCGTGGGTGCACGACACCGAGGGCCCGGAATCGGCGGTCGAACAGACCTCGACGGTCGAGCCGAGCCCCCCGGCGCGTACCCCGAGGAATTGCATGCCGTTCCAGGCCGACTGCTGACCGGTTCCGGCCGGACGCGCCGCCTGCGCGTTCAGTCCCGCATGGCCTGACCGAGTTTGGTGAGCCGCATCGCCTGCTGGGCCCGCGCGAGCACGTGGGTCCGTGACGAATCGATATGCGCGATGAGTGTGCGCAACGCGGTGCTCGGATCACCCGAGAGCAATTGCTCGGCGACGGAGATGTGCTCGGCGGCCATGATCGCGATGCGCTCCGGCGTCGGCAGATCGAGGGTGCGCAGCGGCCGCACCCGGACGTAGACCGCGGTCAGAGCCTCGGCGAGTGCGGTATTGCCCGCCGCGGACAGCAGGGTGAGATGGAACTGCTCGTCGGCGGCGACCAGCGCGGGCCCCGGTTCCGGTGGGGCGTCGCGCAATTCACGCCACCGCTCGAGTTCGGCGCGTACCGAGGTGAGATCGTGCGCCGGGGAATTCGGTTCGGCGGTCGGGATCGCCGAAGCGGAAGATCCGCTCACGGTGTCGAGAATCCGTTGAATTCCCCGTTGTTCCAGCACGATTCGCAACTCGTAGAGATTGTCGAGTTCTTCCAGACGTGGACGGTACGGGTAGAGGCCGTCGGCGTGGCGCTCGACCAGACCATCGGCCTGCAACCTGGCCAGCGCCTCGCGCACCGGAGTGCGCGAGACACCGTAGGTTTCGGCCAGACGTTCTTCACCGAGCCGTTCGGTCGCGACGATCGCTCCCACGGCGAGATCGTGACGTAGCGAGTGATACACCCGCTCGCTCAACGGAACCCGCCCCTTGCGAGGCATGGCGGCCCTGCTCAGATCGCCATCGCCGAGCGCACGTCGGTCTCCGCGCCCGCGCCGCCCGCACCGGTGGAGGTCACCCGCCCGGATTGCAGCACGTAATAGCTCTGCGCCGCCTGGAGAGCGAAGCCGATGTGCTGTTCGACGAGCAGCACGCTCAGACCGCCGCGCTGGGTGAGATCGATGATGGTGTGCTCGATCTCGGCCACCACCGAGGGCTGGATGCCCTCGGTCGGTTCATCGAGGATGAGCAGTTTCGGTTCGGTGATCAGCGCCCGCGCGATCGCCAACTGCTGGCGCTGACCACCGGAGAGCAACCCGGCCTTGCGGGTGAGCAGTTCGCGCAGCGCGGGGAACAGATCCAGCGATTCGGCGATCAGTTCCTTGCCGCGTTTACGCCCGTCGGCCACCACCTGCAAATTCTCGGCTGTGGTCAGCTGTGGAAAACTCTGCTGCCCCTGCGGCACGTAGGCGATTCCGCGTTTGACCCGTTTCGACGGCGGCATCTTGGTGATGACCTCACCATCGAATTTGATCTGCCCGGATTTGGTGCCGATCAGGCCGACGGCGGTGCGCAGCAATGTGGTCTTGCCCGCGCCGTTGTGGCCCATGACGGCGACCACGCTGTCGTCGGGGACTGTCACGGTGACACCGTGGATCACCTCGGTGCGGCCGTATCCGGAGTGGATATCGATGAGTTCAAGCATCAGCTGCCTCCTTGCTCTGCACGGTCGACTCGTCCTCGAGGTCGGTGCCGATGGCCGCCGCGGTGCCGAGGTAGACCTCCTGCACCTTGGGATCGGCCTGCACCTGTTCGACGGTGCCCTCGCTGAGCACTTTGCCGCCCGCCAGCACCGTCACCGATGTCGCGAACGCGCGCATGAAATCCATATCGTGTTCGACCACGACGACCACCCGCTCACCGCCGATGCGGCGCAACAGATTTCCGGTCTCCTCGCGCTCCTCGGCGCTCATACCCGCCACCGGTTCGTCGAGCAGCAGCACCGACGCGTTCTGCACCAGCAGCATGCCGATCTCCAGCCACTGCTTCTGGCCGTGCGCGAGCACACCCGCGGGTTTGTCGCGCAAGGCGCCGAGGCCGGTGATCTCGAGCGCCTCGTCGATACCCGGCAGCACCGATCGGCGGCGACGCAGCATGGTCAGCGCCGAACGCTTCGCGCCCGCGGCGATGTCGAGGTTCTGTAGCACCGAGAGCTGCTCGAAGACGCTCGCGGTCTGGAAGGTCCGCCCGACGCCGAGCCTGGCGATCTGGTGGACCTTCTTCCCGACCAGTTGCGAACCCGATTTCGTGGCCGAACCGGTCGCCGGGACCAGGCCGGTGATCGCGTCGATCAGCGTGGTCTTTCCCGCGCCGTTGGGTCCGATCAGGAATCGGAGATCGCCCTGCAACACCGTGATGTCGACGTCGGTGACGGCCTTGAACCCGTCGAAACTGACCGAGAGACCGCGAACTTCGAGATATTCGCTGTCCATGCCCGCGTTTCCGCCGGACTTCGGTTCGTGGGTTGTCGTTGTCATCGCGATTGCACTTTCTCCTCGGCGGCCTGCGCGTCGTCGGTGTCGGATTCCGGCTCCGACTTCGCCACGGGTTCCTCCGCTTCCGGTTCGGACTCTTCGGCTTTCGCGGACTTCTCCGGTTCGACCGTCTTGCCGAACCTGGCGTCGTAGGCGCCCTTGAGCATCGGCCACACGCCCGCCAGACCCGCCGGGATGAAGCCGACGACCACGATGAACAGCACACCTTGCAGATAGGTCCAGCCCGAGGGGAACTGTTCGGAGAACGCGGTCTGCGCCCACGCCACGCCGATCGCGCCGAGCACCGGGCCGAGCAGCGTGGTCCGGCCGCCGATCGCGACGCCGATCAGGAAGGCGATAGACGGCACGACACCGATGTCGGCGGGGGAGATGATGCCGACGATCGGGGTGAACAGCGCCCCGGCGATACCCGCGAAGAACGCGGCGACCACGTAGGCGACGATCTTGACATTGGCCGGGTCGTAACCGAGGAAACGGACCCGTTCCTCCTGGTCGCGCACCGCGACGAGCAGTTCGCCGTAGCGGCTGCGCATCAGCTGACGCACCAGCGCCACCACCACGAGCAGCGTGCCCGCGGCGATGAAGAACAGCATCTTGCGGTTGGCCGGATCCGACAGCTTGAAGCCGAAGAACGCCCGGAAATCCGAGAGCCCGGTGAAACCGCCGATGGCCTGCTGACCGGCGAGCAGAATCGCGAGCGCCGCCGCCAGCGCCTGACTCAGGATGGCGAAATACGCGCCCTTGACCCTGCGCTTGAACACGCCGTACCCGAGCACCGCCGCGACCAGGGCGGGCAGCAACAGAATGCCGAGGATCGCGACCGGACCGGACGCGAAAGGCTGCCAGAACGTCGGCAATTCGCGGATACCGGAGATCTCCATGAACTCCGGCACATCGTTGCCCAGCCGCGTGGCGTCCGCCATCTGCAAGTGCATGGCCATGATGTAGGCGCCGATGCCGAAGAACACACCCTGCCCCAGGGTGAGCATTCCGCCTCTGCCCCAAGCCAATCCGATTCCGGCGGCCACGATCGCGAAACAGAGGAATTTGGCGAGCAGATTGAGGCGGAAATCGCTGAGCAGCGCGGGCGCCACCGCGAACAACAGGATCGCGGCGATCGCGAAACCAGCCAGCGTGGTCAGCGAAGAGTGCTCACGCATCCGAGTGCCGAGTGTGGTCATACCAAGCTCCTGGTCCGAACGGTGAACAGGCCCTGCGGCCGGACCTGCAGGAAGATGACGATCACCACGAAGACGATGACCTTCGCGATCGAGGCGGTCGTCGAGTACTCGATGAAGGAATTGAGCAGGCCGAGCGCGAACGCCGCGATCACGGTGCCCTTGATCTGTCCGAGGCCGCCGATGACGACCACGAGGAAGGCGTCGATCAAGTAGCTCTGACCGATGGTCGGGCTCGTCGAGCCGATCAACGTCAGCGCGACACCGGCGACACCCGCAAGACCCGAACCGATGAAGAAGGTGCTGATATCGGTGAAACGACTGGAGACACCGCTGGTTTCGGCGAGCCCACGGTTCTGCACGACCGCCCGGATCCGGCGACCGAGCGGCGTGGTCTTGAGCGCGATGGCCAAGACGATCACCGCCGCCACCGCGAGAACGAGAATGAAGATCCTGGTCTTCGGCACGACGGCGCCAAGGATCGTGACACCGCCACTGAGGAATTCGGGAACGAGCACGTTCTTGGCCGGAGCGCCGAAGATATCGCGCGCAGCCTGCTGCAAAACCAGCCCGACACCGAAGGTGACGAGCAAGGTGTCGAGCGGACGGTCGTACATCCAGCGGATCAGACCCATCTCCAGCGCCGCCCCCAACGCGCCGCCGACCAGGAACCCGATCAGCAGGGAGACCAGCAGAGAAACACCCGCTGACGAGAACACCTTCTGCACAACGTAAGTCGTGTAACAGCCGGCCATGATGAATTCGCCGTGCGCCATATTGATGACGCCCATCTGACCGAAGGTCAACGACAGGCCGAGCGCGGCGAGCAGAAGAATCGATCCGAGGCTCAAACCAGTGAAGAGCTGACCGATCACGACGTCCATGTGGACTCCTGTAATTTGGCGGCCCGGGGGCCGCGGGTTCGCGGCCCCCTTTTGTCTCGCGTCCGAGCGGTCGAGACTCGCGCCTTCGGCGCATTGCTTCGACCGCTCGGACGCGAGACGGGCCGCGAACGGCGCTCGTCGGGCTCGCGCGTCGTGGGTGCGGGAGGGGGACGGGCCGTTTTCCGGGACCGTGTCCGTCGTGGTTACGCGTTGTGGTGCGTGGTGTGACGGGGGCTTTGCTGTGTGGCTGGGGTGTAGCGGTTCCGGCGGAACGGTCGGGGTGTGGTGACCGGACCGTTCCGCCGTGAACTCCTATTTCCTACTTGAGGTTCTTCGCCCACTCGTAGGACTTCAGGTACGGGTCCGGCTGGATGGGCTTGCCGGAATCCCAGACCGTGTAGATGAGGCCGTCGGGGCGGATCTCACCGATGCGGGCGGTCTTGGTGATGTGGTGATTGGAGCCGTCGATGGTGACTTTGCCCTCGGGGGCGTCGAAGCTGACACCGTCGGCGGCGGCCTGGATATCGGCCACGGCGAAGGAGTTCGCCTTCTCGACGGTGTTCTTCCACAGGTAGACCGAGGCGTAGGCGGCCTCCATCGGGTCCGAGGTCGGCTTGTCGGCGCCGAAAGCGGCCTTGTAGGCGTCGACGAATGCCTTGTTCTGCGGGGAGTCGACGGTCTGGTAGTAGTTCCACGCGGTCAGCTGGCCCGCGATGTTCTGGGCGCCGATGCCGGCGACCTCTTCTTCTGCGATGGACACCGAGACAACCGGCATGTCAGCGGCTTTGAGGCCCGCGTTGGTGTACTCGCGGAAGAACGCGACGTTGGAGTCGCCGTTGAGGGTGTTGAACACCGCGCCCGCCTTCGCGGTGCGCACCTTGTTCACGATGGTGGAGAAGTCGGTCGAACCGAGCGGGGTGTAGTCCTCGCCCTTGATCTCGATACCGTTGGCCGCGGCGTACGCCTTGATCTCGCGGTTGGCGGTCTGCGGGAAGACGTAGTCCGAACCCACCAGGTAAAGGGAGGTGATTCCCTTCTGCTTCAGGTAGTCCAGCGCCGGAATGATCTGCTGGTTGGTGGTGGCGCCGGTGTAGAAGATGTTCTTGCTGTCCTCCAGGCCCTCGTACTGCACGGGGTAGTAGAGCAGCGAGTTCAGGCTCTCGAACTTGGGCTTCATGGCCTTACGGCTCGAGGAGGTCCAACCGCCGAAGACCGCCGCAACGCAGTCCGAGCTGATCAGTTTCTCGGCCTTCTCGGCGAAGGTCTTCGGGTCCGAGGCGCCGTCCTCCAGCACCACGTCGATCTTCTTGCCGAGAACCCCACCGGCGGCGTTGATCTGGTCGACCGCGAGTTTGGTCGAGTTGGCGACGGTCACCTCGGAGATCGCCATCGTGCCCGAAAGCGAGTGCAGCGAACCGACTTTGATCGTGGGCTTCGACGTGTCGACGCAAGAAGCGGCGTTGGAACCTTCGGTCGAGGCGTCGTCCTTGGCGCCACAGGCGGTCAGCAACAGGCCGGCGAGCGCAAGCGCCGTCGGCACGACCAAGACCTTGGTCATACGTGCTCGGCGCGGCGATGTGGCGCCGAACGGCGACCGCGCGGCCGACACGGAGCTGTGCCGATTATCGGCAGGGGAATCTGGCATGGGTCGGGACCCTTCTCCTCATCAGGTGTTCGGCGACGTCGGGGGTTACGTCGCACCGAATACGTCCGCCCTTCCGCATCGGCCCTAGCTGTAGACCGGTGTGTATACAACGTCTGTATTCGTGGTGGGAACGGTAGACGCGAGTTGTTGCGCCGGAATATCCCGAGGTGACGACTCGATTGCCGATGTTTCGACGATGTGAACGTTTTCGGTGACCAGCGAATGAACCACTGTGAGACCCAGCTATCCGGTGGTCGGCGGCTCCGGAAGCCGTTTCACGAACGCGATACCGTCCGCGCGGCGCCGGGGAATCGGCTCAGGAACGGAGTCGCCGCCGTGTACCAACGCGAGACCCCGTGGAAGGCCCCGTGATCAACTGCAATGCCCTCGACTGCGATGTTCGACAGGAATCCCGCTCCATGAGCGGTGATCGATGCTCTCCAACTGCTTCGCCAAGACCAGAACCCGCCCATGATCGCTGCCCTGCATCCGCTTTCGCTCATCCATCGGATTGTCGACAGCACAAGCGAGCACCGCGGCATCGTCGAGATGACGGGAGGGGTCTCGCGTATCCGCTTTGTAGGCAGCACCTTTGAGGACGAGGGCTCCGAGAACGTCCGGCACGCTGAGTCGTATCGCGGCGTCACCGATCGCCAGGTCGAAGCACACTGTCTTTCGCAGTGCCGATGTGCCACCCGGGACTGCGAACACGGGAACTCCGCGAACCTTCGGCTGCCATTTCGGGGCGAGGTGATCGGCAACCATCACGTCGACCTGCTCGTCGGCCCGCTCGAAGCGGTGCACAGGTCCATCGCCCATGGGAAGGCGCAGCGTGTATCCGAGCTTCTCGAGCTGTTCACGCACCCCGCCGAATGTGGTCTTACCGGTCTCGATGTGCAGCACCATGTCGACGTCCACCGTTGCCCGGCTCGCGGGCAGCCCTGCGTGGACGGCATGGAGCTGAACCATCAATCCGCCGATCAGAGTCCACTGCTCAGACGGGATCGCTCTCGCGAGCTCGGCGGCTTGCGGCCAAGGCGACGCCCATCCTCCCGGCGGTGCCGATACCGTCCATATCGGCCGACTATGGGAGGGCATCGATCAGCTCCTGGAGAACCCGTGCGCCCGCGCTTCGTTCTCTCGTGTCGAGCGACTCCATCAGGTCCAACGCCACCGCTGCGATCGACACTGCCTCGGCGGCATTCGTCGTCGCGGCGACCGCTGTGGTCTCGTGCTTCGCGATGGATGCGAAGTAGGGGTTCTTCCCGGTCACGACACGTACCGTCATATCGCCGTCGAGATCGTCGGTGAGACCGAGGTTCTCGACAGCGGCGTCCAATTCGTCGGCGTTCACATAGCCATCGGTCCGGCCACTCCGGATCGTTGCGAGACCGAACCGGGACGCCATCCCGCTCTCCTTGTCGAGCGCGCTGACGCCGGTGTAGGTGAAGTACTGGCCGATGGCGTATTCGTCGGTGCCGCCCCAGCTCCGCATCCGCAGGGTGACGGCACGTCGGCGAGCGAAGAATGCCACGTCCTCGGCGTCGGAACGTCGGAGCCGATGCCGGAGACGTGTCGACTGCGAGGGGGATATCCAGTCCGCGTCCTGACCCGACAGTACCGCCAGCGCCGCCCACGCGACTGCCTCGCTCCACGGTCGCCCGCTGAGTCGACGCATCTGTGCCCACCTGTGAACCGAAGAGGAATCGAGTAGGAGTACACCCCCGACCTCACGGGTCACGTCGAGGTCGCCTGCTCGTGCCAGCCTGGTTACCTGGCGCTTGCTCACGCCCAGCTCGGCGGCTGCCGCCGCCACCGAGACCTCGCCCATGCGTAAATGGTCTCACTTGCGACCTATTCAGGCAATACACACTGATCAGATGTCATAGATATGTACAAGACGGTCGCTCGGACGGCACTGCGATCCCCGATGTAAGCGGGGGATCGATCGACCGTTCGTGTCGGCGTCCCTACGGTTGCGTAGCCGGAACGGGATGCGGCAGGCTGTGGACTCGTACAGCGCCAGGAGTCGGATGCGGGGTCGTGTGATCCCGCCTGTCGTGAGTCGAGGAGGCCGCGGTGGGGCATTACCGGGCGAACGTGCGAGATATCGAGTTCAACCTGTTCGAGGTGTTGCAGCTGGACAAGCTCCTCGATACCGGCGCCTACGGCGACCTGGACTCCGATACCGTGCGCGAGATCCTGGCCGAGGTGCGGCGACTGTCCGAAGGGCCGATCGCCGAATCGTTCGCCACCGCCGACCGCGACCCCATCACCTACGATCCGGCTACCTTTTCGATCTCGGTACCCGAACCGTTGCGCAAGACCATCCTGACCGTCGACGAGGCGGATTGGAGCAGGCTCGGACTGCCCGAGGGTATGGGCGGCACCCCCGCGCCCGCCGCGATCGTGTGGGCGGTCCAGGAGATGCTCACCTGCGCGAATCCCTCGGCCAGCTTCTTCAACCTCGGCCCGGTTCTCGGCTCGGTGCTCTACAACGTCGGCACCGAGGAGCAGCAGCACTGGGCGCGGACCGGCTACGAACGCGGCTGGCAGGGCACCATGGTGCTGACCGAACCCGACGCGGGCTCCGATGTGGGCGCGGGTCGCGCCAAGGCGATCGCGCAGGAGGACGGCTCCTGGCATATCGAAGGCGTGAAACGGTTCATCTCCGGAGCCGATGTGGGCGACGTCGCCGAGAACGTCTTCCACCTGGTGCTGGCCAGGCCCGAGGGCGCGGGCCCCGGCACCAAGGGATTGTCGCTGTTCTACGTGCCGAAGTACCTTTTCGATTTCGAGACACTCGAACTCGGCGAACGCAACGGCGTCTTCGTGACCGGGCTCGAACACAAGATGGGCCTGAAATCCTCGCCGACCTGTGAACTCACCTTCGGCGGCACCGACGTCCCCGCGAAGGGCTGGTTGGTCGGCGGGGTGCACAACGGCATCGCGCAGATGTTCCAGGTGATCGAGAACGCGCGCATGGTCGTCGGAATCAAATCCACCGGAACGCTGTCCACCGGATATCTCAACGCGCTCGACTACGCCACGCAGCGGGTGCAGGGCGCGGACCTGACCCAGATGTCGGACAAGGCCGCGCCGCGCGTCACCATCACCCACCACCCCGACGTGCGGCGATCCCTCGCCATGCAGAAGGCGTACGCGGAAGGTCTGCGCGCGGTCTATCTCTACACCGCCGCCCATCAGAACGTCGATGTGGCGCAATTGGTTTCGGGCGCCGACGCGGACCTTGCGCATCGCGTCGACGATCTGCTGCTGCCGATCGTCAAGGGCGTCGGTTCCGAGCGGGCCTACCAGTACCTCACCGAATCCCTGCAAACCCTGGGTGGTTCGGGATATCTACAGGACTACCCGATCGAGCAGTACATCCGCGACGCCAAGATCGACTCCCTCTACGAGGGCACCACCGCCATCCAGGCCCAGGACTTCTTCTTCCGCAAGATCATTCGCGACCAGGGTGTCGCACTGGCCCACGTCAACGGCAGGATCACCGCGTTCCTCGAAGCCGCGACCGGACGTTTCGAGGCCGAACGCGCCCTGCTCGCCACCGCACTCGCCGACGTCGGCGCAATGGCCGCCACCCTCACCGGCTACGCCATGGCGGGACAACAGGATCCGCCCGAGCTGTACAAGGTCGGTCTCGGTTCGGTGCGCTTCCTGATGGCAGTCGGCGACCTCCTCATCGGCTGGCGCCTACTCGAACAAGCCGAGATCGCCGCCTCCGCCCTCGCCGCCGACGCCACCGCGAAGGACCGCCCCTTCTACGAGGGAAAGGTCGCCGTCGCGAGTTTCTTCGCGAAGAACGTACTCCCACAATTGACCGCGACCCGCAATATCCTCGCCGCGATCGACAACGACATCATGAATATGGGCGAAGCCGCGTTCTAGGTATGCATCCCGATGTCGGGCAATGACATGCTCGAGCCGATAAGGGTCAGTCGTAGGAATAGGCCGGCTCGTCATCGAGGATCCGGCTGAACAGTGCCTCGAGGCCCGTGAGATCGCCCTCTGCCCGTGCGGTGTGGCAGGCGCCATGAAGCTCGATCTTATCGATCAGATTCCACGCGATACCCCGCTCCGACTCCGCCAGCAACTGATCGAAGAACTCACGTTGCGTGCGGCCGTTGCCCTCCCGAAATGGGTGAGCGTAGTTGATGTAGTCGTACAAGTACGAGAGTTTCTTCGGCAGGTCGTTGTCGCCGATCTTCCTCAGCCGATCCGACTCTGCGATCACTTCCGAGATATGAGCAACCGGTTGACCGATATTGGCAGGCGGGCAGAATGATTCGCCACCCTTTTCGAGGCCGACGCTACGAATGTCGCCGGCCCACTCGTAGACGTCTTGGAAGAGGACTCGGTGGAGTGCCCGCAGATGGTCGAGATCGTACGTCCGTCTCACTACGTGCAGGTTTGCCCGCAACTCGGCCAGCCTTATTTCGACGAGGTCGTTTTCCGCGTCGGCGAGTTGCTCACGGGTCGTCGCACCGACACGATTACGCAGCACTTGGCAGCCAGGAATGAAGTATCCGAGCCACCTTGCCTCGGCTTCGCCGGTCTCCCACGGCTCCTGCCGCACTACGCGAGCTTGTAACGCGCTCGAACTCTGGCGCCCAACTGTTCTATGTCGATTTCGCCGCGTACATAGGCATCCTGGTCGGCGCGAGTGGCGTCGGTGCTGCGAGCACCCTCCAGTTCACTGGTCGTGCGAACCGCTCGAATCACGCGCGCTCGTCGTGCCCGCTCATCGACTGGTCGTCGTCCCGCCATCCAGCACCTCCCTCGTCGTGACACCTCAGTTTAGCTGGCGAATCGCCTGCTTCCGGCGCGTTCTCGTCGACGCGAGTACCAATTGCTTGTCTGCGTTCGGTGCTGCGGGAGTGTCTAGGTCCTTTCTCGAATAGTCATTCCGCCAGTAATTTGAGGACGACCGGGCGGGAGAGGGTGCCGTTGACCTGCCTGGCGAGTTGATTGGCGCTGGTGCCTTCGGCGTGGGCGGAGCGCAGGGCCGCTCCGAGTTCGGCGCGGGCCAGGTCGGCGGCGGCTTGGGCGTCGCGGAGGCGCTGGGCGGCGTTGTCGACCGACGTGGTGAGGTCGGGTTGGGTGCGTGCCCGATCGGGTTGTGCTGTCTGGTTACCGGGCGACGATGTGTCGGTCAATATATTGACCGATCTGGTCGAATCGAGTTCGGGTGCGGTGTCGGCCCCGGGCGGGAGGGGGCGGTCGGGTGCGCTCGTGGGCGTTTCACCCGGTTCGCCGAGGGGGCCCAGCGATTCGTTCCGCATCGCGGCGGTGGCGAAGCGCCGCATGAAATCGCGGGTGGCGTCGGTGTCGTCGGCGGCCGCGCCGAGCAGCAGGCGGGTGGTCTGGGGGACGGCGAGGGACCAGTTGGCCAGGCCGCAGAAGGCGAGCAGGAGGCGGCCCGCGTACTGCTCGTCGACGCCGAATTGTTCCTGGGCGCGGTCGAATTTGCGCACGTAGTGATCCGCGCGCCAGCCGTCGATGTCGTGGGCGTCGGCGCCGCGGTGCAGGCCCTCCCAGAGCAGCAGGCGCAGCAGTTGCGGATTGTCGCGGTGGTAGTCGAAGAGTTTGGCGACGTAGTCGCCGGGGTCGGTGTCGGCGAGTGGCTGTACGACGTCGAGGAATTCGCGCATCGTGTCGATCAGGATGACGTCGAAGAGTTTGTCCTTGCTGCCGAACAGGCCGTAGATGCGCTCCTTGTTGACCCCGGCGGTGTCGGCGATCCGGTCGACCCGCGCCCCGGCCAGACCGTAGCGCGCGAATTCGTCGCGGGCCGCGCGCAGTAGGGCCCGCTTGGTCGCGTCGCTGCGCTGGGTCTGTTTCGGTGTCTCGCCCCCGCGGTCCTCGGGTGATGGTCGCGGGGTGTCGCCGCGCCCGGCCGGGGTGCGCGCATCGGTACTGGCCGTCATGATTCCGACTTTACCATCCCTTTAAACCAACTGTTTGGTTGACAACTGTCCGGTGAGAAGCCTACCTTCGTGCCATGGCATCGCCGACACTTCGTCTTCCGGCCGGTACCCCGGCTCGGACCCCTGCTGTAAACGGGTCGGCCCGGGCGCACACCGGCCGTACCCTTCCCGTTTTCGTGCTCTCCGCACTGCTCGCGACCGGGCAGATGTACATACCTATTCCCCTGTTCACCGCGATGAAAGCGGAATGGGACGTCGGCTCGGGCGCGATGACGTGGATCATCAGCGCCTTCGCCTTCGGTTACGCGGGCGGTTTCGTCCTGTTCGGACCGCTGTCGGATCGCTACGGTCACCGCCGGGTGCTGGTCACCGGGATGATCGTCGCCGCAGTGGTCACGCTATTGACCGGTCTCGCGTTCGCCGCGCCGGTGGCGATCGCGCTGCGGGTGGCGCAGGGGCTGGTCGTCGGGTCCGTGCCGCCCGCGATCATGGCCTATGTCGCCACGCGCGTCGAGCCCGCGCATCGGGCGGTGGTCATCATGTCGGTGGCGACATCGTTCCTGGCGGCGACCGTGATCGCCCAGATCGTCTCGCAGACCGTCGTCGACGCGTTCCCGTGGCGCACCGTATTCCTGGGCTCGGCGGTACTCTTCGCGGTACTCGCGGCGGTACTGCGTTCGGTCATGCTCGATGACGCCCCCGCCGGTCGCGACAAACCGCTGCGGCACAGTTACGCCGCGATCCCCGCCGTGCTGCGCATCGGTGCGCTGCTGCCGATGCTGGTGGCGGGCGCGCTGAGCATGGCGGTGATGGTCGGCATCTACACCGGTATCGAGATCACCGGCCTGGTCGAGGGTTCCGGCGAACTGCTGACGCTGCGGGCGGGCGCGCTACCCGTCATGCTCGCGCTTCCGCTGCTCGCCATCCCGCTCGCGCGGTTGTCGAAATCGGGGCAGATGATGCTCGGCGTCACGGTGGCCGCGCTCGCCATGGTCGCGGCGACCTTCGAGGGTTCGCACCTCGCGGTCCTGACGGTGCTGCTCGCCGTGCTGGTCGGCGGTCTCGGTGTGATCGCCCCGGCGGTCCTGCAGACGGCGGGTGAACTCGGCGGCGAGGCCCGCGCCGCCGCCTCATCGGTCGCCATGTTCAGTTTCTACGTCGGCGCGACGGTCGGCCCGATCGTCGCGGCCGCCGCCGCTCCGCACGGATTCCCGGTCCTGGCATGGACATTGGCGGGCCTGCTGATCGTCGCCTTCGCGCTCACGGTGGTGGGATTGCGCATGTCGCGGCCGGTGGCGACCGCGTGAGCGTCCCCGGCCCGGTGGGAGTTCCGATTCCCGCCGGGCCATTCGGGCACGACTTCCGCCTTCGCGACCGACGTCGGGTTCGGACGCCGCGGCGCAACAACTCCGCGTGGTTCGACCGCCACGGCCCTACTTGAGGACGTACGGCGACACCGAACTGCGATGCTCGCTGATGTCGAGGACCCTGCCGAGCGGTGGGAATGCCCGCTGCGGGCAGTTGGCCCGCTCGCAGACGCGGCAGCCCGCGCCGATGGGTGTGGCGGCGGCCTCGCCGAGGTCGATGCCGTCGGCGTAGACGACGCGGCCCGCGTGGCGCAGTTCGCAGCCGAGCCCGATGGCGAAGGTCTTGCCCGGCTGGCCGTAGCGGGTGGCGCGACGTTCGACGGTGCGGGCGATCCACAGGTATTTGCGGCCGTCGGGCATCTGGGCGATCTGGTTCATGATCTTGCCCGGATAGGCGAATGTCTCGTAGACATTCCACAGCGGGCAGGTGCCGCCGCTGGAGGAGAAGTGGAATCCGGTGGCGGACTGGCGTTTCGACATATTGCCCGCGCGATCCACGCGCACGAAGGAGAACGGGACGCCGCGCAGTTTCGGCCGTTGCAGGGTCGAGAGACGGTGACAGATGGTCTCGTAGCTCTGGGTGAAGTAGGCCGATAGTCGTTCGATGTCGTAGCGGAAATCCTCGGCGATCTCGTGGAACTGTGTATAGGGCAGCACCGTCGCGGCGGCGAAATAGTTCGCCAGGCCGAGCATGGCCAGTTTCCTGGTGTCCTCGGACGCGAAATTACCTTCCTCGACCAGCTTTTCGAGTAGATCGCCGCATTCGAAGTAGGCGAGTTCGGCGGCCAGTTTGAACGTGCGCTGCCCGCCGGACAGATGCGGGGAGATCTCCAGTTGCAGGGTTTCGGGGTCGTAGCGATGCAGGACGCCCTCGCCGAGATCGATGCGTTCCATGATGCGCACGTCGTATCCGCGCAGCAGACGGGTGATCTCGCTGTTCACATTGCCGCCGTGGAAGCGGATGCGGTTGGTGAGTTCTTCGGCGGCGGTGTCGAGATCGTGGATGTAGTTCTGGCGCTGATAGAAGAAGTCGCGGACTTCCTCGTGCGGTTTGCTGATGGTCGCGCTGCCGGAACCGTCGGCGAACCGGTCCTCGGTGGCGGCGGCGAGCTGGGCGCTGGTGTTGCGGTAGCGGTTGTGCATGTTCACCAGGGCGCGGGCCATGCTCGGATGCGCCGAGACCATATCCGCGATCTCCTGGGTGTCGGCCTCGATACCGAGTTCCTGGTCCATGACGACCTCTTGGAGTTCGGCGATGAGCCTGGTGTCGTCCTGGGAGGAGAAGAAGGTCGCGTCGACGCCGAACACTTCGCTGATACGCAGCAGAACCGGCACGGTGAGCGGTCGCACATCGTGCTCGATCTGATTGAGGTAACTCGCCGAGATCTCCAGCTTCGCGGCGAGTGAGACCTGGCTCAGTCCTCGTTCGGTGCGCAGCTGGCGAAGCCGCGCCCCGACGTAAGTCTTGGCCATATGTCCAGTTTATGGAGGTTTTCGCAGCCGTGCCAATGGGCGATTAACAGCAGAGCTGAGCGATATGTCACACCGTCGAGTTACGGTCGTCAGGTGCTGTTCTCGGATGTCGTGCAGGCTTCGGAGACCGTTCGCGCCACCCGGTCCCGGAAAACGAAGATCACCGCCATCGCCGCGCTGCTGGACACGGCCGCGCCCGAAGAACTGGAGCCCGTCGTCTCCTGGGTCTCGGGTGAGCTGCGACAGGGGCGTATCGGCGCGGGCTGGCGTACTCTCGCGGCCCTGGAAAGCCCGGCCGCCGAATCCCCCGCGTTGACCGTCGCCGAGGTCGACACCGCCTTCGCCGAGATCGCCGCGACGACCGGCGCGGGCTCGGTCAATCGGCGCAGAGACCTTCTCACGACGTTGTGGACCGCGGCCACGACCGCCGAACAGGCCTTCCTGATCAGGCTGCTCTCCGGTGAACTGCGACAGGGCGCGCTCACCGCCATCGTGAGCGAAGCGGTGGCGGTATCGGCCGATGTTCCGCTGGAACTGGTGCGCCGGGCCTTCATGCTCTGCGGGCAGTTGCCGGTGACGGCCCTGGCGGCGCGCACCGGCGGCGTCGACGCGCTGGCGGGGTTCCGGTTGCGGGTGGGGCGCCCGGTGCAGCCGATGCTCGCCGCTCCCGGCGCGAGCCTGGAGGAGGCGATGGACGAATTCGGCGGCGAGGTGAGCGTCGAGCACAAGATGGACGGCGCGCGCATCCAGGTCCACCGCGACGGCGACACCGTGCGGGTCTTCACCAGGACACTGCGCGATATCACCGCGAGCGTGCCGGAACTGGTCGAACTCGTACGCGGCCTGGATTGCGCCAGTGTCGTGCTGGACGGGGAGACCCTCGCGCTCACCGACGCCGGGCGGCCACGCCCGTTCCAGGAGACGATGAGCCGGTTCTCGGTCTTCGACCCGAGCGCGCTGCCTCCGGGGGCCAATCCCACCCGCGAACTGCTGCTGCATCCGTATTTCTTCGACTGCCTGCACCTGGACGGGCAGGATCTGCTCGACGCCCCGCTGCACGAGCGCAGGCTCGCACTGACGAAAGTGGCGTGCGCGCACAGTATCCCCGCGCTGCTGCGCCCCGACGCCGAAGCCGCCGCCGAATATTTCGACGGCGCGCTGGCGGCGGGCCACGAGGGCGTGATGATCAAATCGCTGAACGCGCCGTACGCGGCGGGCAGACGCGGGCGGGCCTGGCAGAAGATCAAACCGACGCACACCCTCGACCTGGTGGTGCTCGGGGCGGAATGGGGATACGGACGCCGGACCGGATACCTGTCGAACCTGCATCTCGGGGCCCGCGATCCGGTGACCGGCGAGCCGGTGATGATCGGGAAGACGTTCAAGGGCCTCACCGACGCGCTGCTGCACTGGCAGACGGCCGAGTTCCCGCGTCACGAACGGTCCCGCGACGAGTACACCGTCTACCTGTGGCCGGAACTGGTCGTGGAAATCGCTCTCGACGGCGTTCAGGTGAGTCCGCGATACCCGGGCGGGGTGGCGTTGCGTTTCGCGCGCGTCGTCCGATACCGCCCGGACAAGACGGCCGAAGAGGCCGACACGATCGACACCGTGCGGGCGATGTTGCCGGGAGCGTAGTCGATTGCGATCCGGTTCCAGCAGAGGGCAACCGCATGGTAAGCGAACCGGGCGGTATCGCACACTGGTGGGGTGACCGCCGAATTACTGATCCTTCTGATCGTCATCGTCACAGCACTGGCCTTCGATTTCACCAACGGCTTCCACGACACCGCCAACGCGATGGCGACTTCCATCGCCACCGGTGCGCTGCGACCACGGGTGGCGGTCGCGCTGTCGGCGGTGCTCAACCTCATCGGCGCCTTCCTGTCGGTCGCGGTCGCGGCGACCGTGGCCAAGGGGATCGTGCAACTCGACGCGGTCAGCGGGCAGGCTCTGCTGATCATCGTTTTCGCCGGTCTGGTCGGCGGCATTCTCTGGAACCTGCTGACGTGGCTGTTCGGCCTGCCGTCCAGTTCGTCGCACGCCCTGTTCGGCGGCCTCATCGGGGCGAGTATCGCGGCTCTCGGCTGGGGCGGGGTGATCTGGGCCTCCGGTTCGGACGGCGTGCTGACCAAGATCGTGCTGCCCGCCATTCTCGCGCCCATCGTGGCCGCGCTGGTGGCGGCGATCGGCACCTGGGGCGTCTACCGGATCACGCGCGGCGTCGATCAGGACAAGACGACGGAGGGGTTCCGCTGGGGACAGATCGGTTCGGCGTCCCTGGTCTCGCTGGCGCACGGCACCAACGACGCGCAGAAGACGATGGGCGTCATCTTCCTGGCGCTCGTCGCCCACGGCAGTCTCACCAAGAACGACGACATGCCGCTGTGGGTGATGGCGGCCTGTGCGGTCGCCATCGCCGCGGGTACGTATCTGGGCGGTTGGCGCATCATCAGAACCCTCGGGAAGGGTCTGGTCGAGATCGACTCCCCGCAGGGGCTCGCGGCGGAATCGTCCTCGGCCGCGATCATCCTCACCTCGGCGCATTTCGGGCTGCCGCTGTCGACCACGCAGACCGCCACCGGGTCGATCCTCGGCAGTGGTCTCGGCAAGCGCGCCGAGGTGCGCTGGAACGTGATGGGCCGGATGGCGGTCGCCTGGCTGCTCACGCTGCCGCTGGCCGGTCTCGCGGGCGCCATCTGCTGGGTCATCGCGCACGTCATCGGCGGGTTGGCCGGGGTGCTGGTCGTCTTCGCGATCCTCATCGCGCTGTCGGTCCTGATCTATCTGCGGTCGCGCCGCGATCCCGTCGACACCGGCAATGTGAACGAGTGGCCCTCCGACACGCCCGACCCGGCCGGTGATTCTCGCGCGGCTGTGAACCCCGTCGAACGCGCGACGCCCGTTCCGGCGAACGGGAACCCGCCCGCGCCGGAGCTCGAACAGGACCGTCCCCGGCCGTCGGCGACGACGGCACCGCCCACCGAGATCTCCTCGGGCCGGACCACCCGGCGCGGCTGAGGAAGGAATCGGATATGCACACCATCGTCACGAACCTGAACTCGCTGTGGAAGGTCACCCTGGCCGCACTGATCCTCGGCGCCGGCCTGCCGATCGTGTTCGCCTTCGGCGTGCGGCTGTGGACGGCTGCCGATACCGTCGGATCCGACGGCAGCGTGGCCCAGCGGAACTATCCGGCCCTGATCGGCGCGCTGACCTGCTTCGCGTTGATCATCGCCGCGATCATCACCGGAATTCTCTATACCGCGAAGGCCTTCCTGGCCGCCAAGTTCGGCATTCATCTGTTCGGACAGTCGTGAAGGGTGCAGCAGTGACCGATCAACCGCAAACCGTCAGGCCGAATATGCTCGACCGGATCATCGGCTGGCTGCGCGCGGGATATCCGCAGGGCATCCCGAGTTCGGATTACGTCGCGCTGTTCGCGGTGCTGCACCGGGATCTCACCGATTACGAGGTCGCGGCCATCGCCGGGGAACTCGTACGCGACAACCCGGACAGCACGATCGGGCACGACGATATCGAGGCCGCCATCGCCCGCTTCGCCAAGGAACAGCCGGACCCGAACGACGTCGCCCGGGTCGCTTCCCATCTGGCCGCGGGCGGCTGGCCGCTGGCGAATCTGCTGCCCGATTCCGACTGACGGCGGGTCTGTCCGATGCCGCCCTTCCTGAACGCCATCATCGATTGGCTGCGGGCCGGATATCCGGACGGAGTGCCGGAGGCCGACTACATCCCGTTGCTCGCGCTGCTGCGGCGCAGGCTTTCCGACGAGGAAGTTCGCGCGCTCGCGGCCGAACTCGCCGGAACCGGTGATCTACCGGCCGATTCGACCGATATCCAGGTGATGATCACGAAGGTCACCAACGAGATGCCGTCCGAGGACGATGTCACCCGGGTGCGCACCAGGTTGGCCGCGCATGCCTGGCCGGACCCGGAGTCACCGGAGTAGCGCACGGGGACCGCGTTCCCAGCCGACTCACAGCGTGGTCCCGGCGAACCTCGAGCGGAGCGGGAAAGGATCGGTGAGTCGGCGACCGGCGGGGCCCCGCCACCCGGGGCACTCCCTGCTCCCGCGGGTCGCCCGACTCCGGTGGGTCGCTGCCCGATCCACCCCTCCGCCGGTCCGGCGGCGCCGCCCCCTCGTCGCGCGCCGCCGGACCGCCTCCGTCGCGGGGCGATCACGAAATCGTCGGCGGTGCGGTCGGTTACGCGCGATCGGGTATCGCCAGTTTCTCCACCACGACGGTCGGCGCGACCCGGGTGCGCAGGCCGCGGTCGATCTCGCCCGCCACCGGGATGACGATCGCGGCGGCGGCAGTCGCCACGGCGTCGGTGAGGATGGCGGGCCAGTCGGGGGCGGATTTCTCCGACAGCGCGGCGATCACCGCCGCGGCGGCGGAATCCCCCGCGCCGGTCACGTTGCCGCTGAACTTGTCCGGGACCGTTGCCGACCAGGCGCCGTCGGCGGTGACACCCACCATGCCGTGGCCGCGCTTGCCGGTGATGATCGCCCGGACACCGCGTTCGATCAACGGGTAGGCGGCGGCGACGATCTCGTCCGGTGTCGTCGAGACGCGGCCGGTGAGTCGTTGCAGCTCTTCGGCGTTCGGCATCAGGACCACGCCGGGTACTTCGGCGGCCAAGCGCAACGCCTCGCCGTCGACGTCGCAGATCGTGGAAACGCCCGCGTCGGTGGCGGTGCGGGCGATATCGGCGGGCAGTCGCGGATCGACGCCTCCGGGCAGGGAGCCCGAGATCACCAGTCCGTTGATATCGGGCAGCAGTCCCGCGACCCTGGTGGCGAGTTGTTCGGCCGCATGGGGATTGGAGATCCGCGCGCCCGGTTCCCACAGCGCCGTCGCGGTGCCGTCGTCGGATTCGCTGATCACCACAGTGCGCCGGACCCACGGCAGCGCGTGCACGAAATCCACCGGCAGTTCGAGTTCGGCCGCTGCGGCGAACGCGTGGTCGGAGAAACCCGTTGCGCGAGCGTATTTTCCGAGCTGGTTGAGAACTCGGGTCACGTTGATGCCCTTGCCGCCGATGCGCTGTTCGACCGAGCGGACCCGGTGTGCCTGACCCCGCTCGAAACGTTCGACGCGGTAGGTCATGTCGTAAGCGGGGTTCATGGTCACGGTGAGGATCACTTCAACCACTGTCCACGTCTGAGCACCCGGCGCAACTGTAGATTGTCATCAACTATCAGCAGGTCGGCGAACCCGTCGGTCCACAAATCGCCGATTTCGGACAGCCTGGCGCCGTCGGCCGGGACCGCGGTGGCGGCGACGACCGCGTCCGCGAGCGCGACACCCGCCGCGTTCACCGCCCGGGCAAGGCATTCCAGCAGCGTGGCCGACCCTTCGGCGAGAGCCGCCCGCCACTCGCGCCACACCCTCGCGCACCGTCACCCGGCTCACGCCGAGTTGGTACTTACCATCAATCATCCCGCCGCGGACCCGGCATCTGTGATCAGCGCCACATCGGCCCGCGCCGCTTCGACCAGCGCCGCCGCCACCGGACCGGCTGCCCCGTTGCCCATTTCCCGGTCGCCGCACGTCGGTGATCCGTTCGCCGTCGACGGAGATCACGGCGTCATCGATGACATGCTTTCGCGCGGACGACACGGCCGCGCACCGTGAGCGTCATCGGTCCCACATGACCGAACGGTTCAGATTTCGTGGATGGTCCGGGTCGAAGCCGAGGTCGGCGGCGCGCAGTACACACAATCGCTGCACTCGGACGAGTTCGGCCATCGGATCGATGTCGCGGTGTTCCAGGTGGGCTCCGGTGGCGGCGACGTCGGCCGCGAAACGCGCGTCGAGCGGGCCGAGGCCCCAGACCGCGCGCCCCGGCGCCGAGATGCCGATGGGTCCGTGCCGGTATTCGGTGGCCGGGTAGGCCTCGGTCCAGGAACGGCAGGATTCGCGCAGCTTCAGCGCCGATTCCTCGGCGAGCGCGGCGGCGAAACCCATCCCGACGAAGGTGATCTGCTCGGCGCGACGCACCGCCGCCAGCGAGCGTCGCGGATCCTCGGCGAGAACGGTCCGCGCCTGGTCGATCACCGCTGTCAGATCCTGTCCGAGGTGGTGGCGCAGGATCGCGAGCGCGGTCGTCGCGAACCGCGTCGACACCACCGACCGCTCGTCGACCTCGTCGATCAGGACGGGGTCGCCCAGGTCGAGTACCGGGGTCCGCGGACTGGCGCACAGGACGGTGCGCGGGGTCGCGGCGGGTATCCGCCGCATGGCCTCGACCACCTCCGTGGTGGTGCCCGAGCGACAGATCACCAGGTAGCGGTCGTAATCGCGGTCGCGGATCCGGCTCGCGGGCCACGCGTCGGTCGTCCCGAGACCGGCCTCCTCGCGCAGCGCGGCGAAAGCGCGTGCCATGAACAGGGAGGTGCCGCATCCGATGGCCGCGACATGCTCACCCGCGCGCGGCAGCACGTCGCGATGGGTGTCCGCGGTCACCCGGGCACCCACCCAGTCGTCGGGCTGGGTGGCGATCTCGGCCGCGAGATGGGACGCGTGGGCCGTTCGGGCGGGAATCGGCACCCGGCCAGAATCGTCGCCGGGTTCGATCATGTCAACGTCGGCCGGGAGTCGGCGGCGAGTCCGGTCGACCGCTGGACGGGGGCCTCGGGAGCCGGTCGCCCGCCGCCCTGCGCGCGACATCGGCGATGGTTGTCGCCCCGAGGGGCGGCTAATTTTCTGCGCTGCAACGGCATTGGCGCGAGACGCCGAATTCGGCACCGTCGTGTCGAAGGTGCTCCCCACCCCGGGACCGGGGGGCTCGCGGGTGGCGGGCGAACATTCGGCGCGCGGTAGCATCGTGCGGTGGCACGGCGCGAGGGCGAACTCAAGGATGGACGCAGCTACGGAGGGCTGTCCAAGGAGCAGCGGGTAGCGCAACGGCAGTCGCGCCTGATGGACGCGGCGCTGGAACTGTTCGGTACCCAGGGTTACGCCGCCACTTCGATCGAGCGGCTGTGCACCACCGCCAATGTGTCGACGCGCAGTTTCTACGAGGATATGGGCAGCCGCGAAGCGCTGTTGATCGCGCTGGGCAACCGGACCATCTCGCACGCGGTCGAATCCGCCCTCACCGCGCTGGAGGCCGCGCGCGACGATCCGCTGGCCACGCGGGTGGTGGAGGGTTTCCGCGCCTATCTCACCGTGACCTGCCGCGATGCCCGCACCGCGCGCGTGAACTACGTGGAAGTGGTCGGCGTGAGCCAGGCCGTGGAGGAATGGCGCATGCAGCAGCGCAGGCTGCTGTCGGCACTGCTCATCACCGAGGCGGAGCAGGCGGTGGCTCGCGGCGAGACCGCGCCGCGGCGGTTCGAACTGTTCGCTCTCGCGGTGATCGGCGCGGTGAATTCGCTCGCCCAGGAGATGGTGCACGCCACGCTTCCCGATGTCGATATATCGCTCGATGAAATCTGCGACGAGATAGCGTATTTCGTCAATTCCGGGCTCGCCGAGCGCTGATCCGGGGTCCGCGCGCCCGGGGCGCACGAGTTTCGGCCGCGCGTCGGCTCGAGAATCCAGGAACCGGCAGCGCGACCGTCCGCGCCCGATGGGATCGCAATATTCCTCGGCGTAACGATGGCGAAATCTGTCGTCGTCATTCGCAATATCGGTGCAACCGACCCCTTCTATGGTGGCGGATATGAGCACGGACAGTGAGCCCGGTGGGGCCGAGCGCGGCACGGGCCCCGATCCGGCGGCCGGGGGGACCGGAATCCATATCAGCGGGTTGACCAAGACCTTCAGAGTCGGCCGTCGCACGGTGGCGGCCCTGGATTCGGTGGATCTGCATACCGCGCAGGGGTCGTTCCTGTCCCTGCTCGGCCCGTCCGGCTGCGGTAAATCGACCGTGTTGCGCATTCTCGCCGGGCTGGAGGCGCCGACTTCGGGGAAAACCCTCATCAACGGTGAGAGCCCCGCCGAATTGCGCACCCATCACGAACTCGGTATCGCGTTCCAGGATTCCGCGCTGCTGCCGTGGCGGTCGGTGGAATCGAATATCAAGCTGCCTTTGCAGGTCGCGGGTCTGAAACCGGACGCGGAACAGATCGCGGAACTGGTGCGATTGGTCGGGCTGGAGGGTTTCGAGAAGGCGAAACCGGCGCAGTTGTCGGGCGGTATGCGTCAGCGGGTGTCGATCGCGCGTGCGCTGGTGGTGAAGCCGACGGTGCTGCTGCTCGACGAACCCTTCGGCGCGCTCGACGATATGACCAGGCAGAAACTGAATCTGGAACTGCTGCGCATCTGGACAGAGAAACCCGCGACCACCCTCATGGTGACCCACGGCATCGCGGAGGCGGTGTTCCTTTCCGATGTGGTCGCGGTGATGAGTCCGCGTCCGGGGCGGGTACTGGAACTGGTCGACATCGATCTGCCCCGGCCTCGGCTCCCGGAAATGATGCGCACCCCCGAATTCCACGCGCTGCACGACTACCTGTCGGAATTGCTGTTCGGCAAGACCGGTACCGGCGGGGTCGTGACCGATAAGGCGGGAGGTTCGGCATGAGATATCTCGGCGGTCTGTTCGGATTACTCGGATTGATCATCGGGTGGTGGATACTCGCCGCGGCCGGTGTCGCGGGCGGCACCATTCCGAGTCCGTGGACGGTGGTGCGCACGATGTTCACCGACGGCTGGGACCTCTACGGCCCCAATTTCCGGATCACGGCCCAGGGCGCGCTGAAGGGTTTCGTCTGGGGTAACACGCTGGCGATCGGGCTGGCGATCCTGGTGGTACTGATTCCGCCGATCGAACCGCTGGCGACCCAGTTGGCGATCCTCAGTTACTGCACACCGCTGCTCGCGCTCGGCCCGATCATCCTGGTGGTGTTCGGCGGTCGCACGCCGACGGTTTTCCTCGCCGCGATGTACTGCTTCTTCACCACGATGGTCGGCACCGTCACCGGATTGCGTTCGGCGGATCGCACCAGTCTGGATCTGGTGCGCGCCTACGGCGGCGGGCGGTGGCAGCAGCTCTACCGGGTGCAGATCATCGCCGCGCTGCCCAATATCTTCGCGGCGTTGAAGATCGCCGCACCCTCGGCGGTGCTCGGCGCGATCATCGGCGAATACCTGGGCGGCGTCGACAGCGGTATCGGAGTCGCGTTGACCGCCGCGCAGTCGGCCTACAACGTGCCACGTACCTGGGGGATGGCATTGGCCGCCGCCGCGTTGGCCGGTCTGGGATACGCGGTGGTGGCGCTCACCGCGCGACTGGTCGCGCCCTGGACCGCACAGGAGGCCCGGTGAAACGGATCGGATTGTTCCTGCTCCCGCTGCTCACCTCGCTGCTGTTGATGCTGGTGATCTGGGAGGTCTTCCTACGGGCGTTCCCCGAGGTCGGGCCCCGAGTCGGCAAATCGCCCGCCGACATCTGGCGCTACCTCGTCACCGCGCCCGGCGCGTCGACCGCGCGGCAGGCGATCATCGACGACCTGCTGATCACCCTGCGCGACGCCGCCGTGGGATTCGGGGTCGGCATGGCGGCGGCGCTGGTGATCGCCGCGCTGTTCGTCACCGTCTCGACGATCGAGCAGACCTTCATGCCGGTCGCGATGCTGCTGCGTTCGGTGCCGCTGGTGGCGCTGGCGCCGATCATCGTGCTCATTTTCGGGCGCGGGACCGGCGGGGTGACGGTGATGGCGGCGATCGTGGTGCTGTTCCCGGCACTGGTGATGATCATGGCCGGTCTGCGCAACGCGCCGAAACAGGCCGTCGACGTCGTCGCAGCCTACGGCGGCTCGCGCTGGACGGCACTGCGGATGGTCTCCATCCCGGCCGCGCTGCCTTCGGTGTTCGCGGCGGCGAGGATCTCGGTGCCGGGCGCCTTGATCGGTGCGTTGATCGGCGAATGGCTCGGCAGTGGAACGGGTCTGGGCGCGAGCCTGATCCGCGCCATTCCCACCTTCCAGTACAACAAGTTGTGGGCGAGCATCGTCATCGTGACCATCGTCTCGGTGGCGCTGTACGCGATCGTCGGCGTCATCGAGAATCTGGTGCTCGCGCGTTTCGGCCCCGACGCCGGACGGAGCTAGGTTCTGTGTCGGGTCCGGGATGTCGGGACCGGCCCGATATTCGCGGTCGACGCGGGCGAATCAGCGCTCGGAACCTGAAAGTAAAGAAAAGGAAACCGATCGAACCTAGATTCGGTCCATGACAGCAGTGTTCGCCCGTCGCTCATTTCTCCGCTACTCCGCGCTGACCGGAGCCGTACTCGGCGGCGCGGGTGTGCTCGCCGCGTGTGGCGATGATTCGAGCAGTTCTTCCGGTGGCTCCACCCCGGACGGTTCCAAGTTCGGTACCGTCGCCGTCCAGCTCTCCTGGCTGAAGAACATCGAATTCGCCGGTGAGTACTTCGCGGATTCGAAGGGCTATTTCCGTGACGCCGGATTCGGCTCGGTGAATCTGATCGCGGGCGGCGCCGCGAGTACCTCCGCCGAGGCCGGGCTCGACACCGGGAAGGTCTGGCTCGGCCTGTCCGCGCCGCAGACCACCGCCCCGGCTGTTCTGGAAGGGTTGCCCGCCAAGATCGTCGGCACCACCTATCAGAAGAATCCGTTCTGCATCGTCAGCGCGGCGGGTAAGCCGATCAAGAGCCCGCAGGAGATGAAGGGCCGCAAGATCGGTGTCCAGGACACCAACCAGCTGATCTTCAACGCCCTGCTGACCGCCAACGGCATGACGCCGGGCGATGTCACCATCGTCCCCGCGCAGTTCGACCCGACCCCGCTGGCCAACGGTGAGGTCGACGGCTGGGTCAGCTACGTCACCAACGAGCCGATCACGCTGGCCGCCAAGGGTTTCGCCAACACCAATTTCCTCTTCGCCGATTTCAATCTGCCGCTGGTCGCGGAAACGCTGACGGTGACACAGTCCACCATCGATAACGAGCGCGACAAACTGAAGGCGTTCCTGGTCGCCGAGATCAAGGGCTGGAAGGACGCGGTCGCCAACCCGGCGGAATCGGCACGGCTCGCGGTGGAGGTGTACGGCAAGGATCAGAAACTGGATCTGGCCGAACAGACCCTGGAGGCGACGGCGCAGAACGATCTGGTGGTGTCCGCGGCGACGGCGGCCAACGGGCTGCTGAGCATGACCGATCAGCTCATCGAACAGAACATCGCGGCATTGCGCACGGCCAAGATCGATATCAAGGCCGACCAACTGTTCGATCTGTCGATCCTGCGCGAGGTCTACGCGGAGAACCCCGGTTTGAAATAGTCTCGACGGGTTTCGGCGCCGAAACGCCCCGTGAGCTCTACAGAGCCACCGATGTCTCGGCGCCGAACGCTCGCTCGGCGTGGATCACATCGGCTTGCTCAGGGTGGATCCGGACACTCCGTCCCGACTTCGTCGCCAGCAGTTCGGCGGCGATCGCCACGGCGTGTTCCGTGGCGGTGCGGGCCCCGATATCGAGCCCGGCGGGGGAGTGCAGGCGGGCCATCGTCATTTCTCCGAAGCCGCCCGCACGCAGATCGGCGATGCGCCGGTTGTGCGACGCCTGGGTGCCTGTCGCGCCCAGGTAGCCGAATTCCGGCAGCCGCAGCGCGACGGTGAGCAGCGGAATCTCGAACATCGGATCGTTGGACAGCACGACAATCGCTGTACTGGAGTCTATTTCGCCCTCCGAGGAGAGGGAGTTCAGGTAGCGGTGCGGCCAGTCGACCACCACCTCGGCACCGGGGAACGCCTCCGATTCGGCGACATCGTCGCGGGAATCGCAGATGGTCACCCGGTAGCCGAGTAGTCGGGCCTGCACGTTGAGCGCCGAGGCGATCGCGTTGGCGCCGAAGATGATCAGACGCGGCGGCGGCGCGAACGAAGACACGAACACATCGGATTCGGGCAGCGCGACCAACTCGGTGTTGTGCCGTTTATCGGTCACCAGGTGCTGGCCGATCAGATCCTCGTCCGGATTCCACACCACGGTGAACACGGTGACCCGCCGATGCGAGGCGATCTCGGAGGCGACGGTCGGGAATTCAGGGAAATCGCGGCGTGAGAACGGTTCGGCGAAGACGTCGATCATCCCCCCGGCGTCGCCGCCGGACTCCCCGGCGGGCACACCGAACCGGTGCATGGCCCGCCTGCCGGTCCGCGCCGCCGCCACGGCCGCCTCACGGACCGCCGACTCGACCGAGCCGCCCAGCGCCGAGCCGTACACCCCGCCGTTGGGATCGACCAGCATCGCCGAGCCGACGCTCAGCGGCCCGGACCCCACGGTCCGCACGACGGTGGCAAGGCCTCCGGTGCGGCCGGAATGCCACACCCGCAATAGGTCATCGACGATGTCGCGCATCAGTTTCTAGCTCCGATCAACGGACGTCGTGGCCGGGAAATCGCGATCGAGTCCCGTCGCCACATCGTCGCACGTGACGCACACCATATCCTCCCGACCGGCCAAATAGGTGCGGGCTCCCGAATCTCCTACGGCGACTCTCCACACCGAGGTCCAGTGCTCGTGGCCGATCACAACGGGATGTCCCGGTGTGCCGTGGAACACAGCGCGGGCGATTCCGCTCTCGGCGGCGAAGGCCGCGGCGGTCACCCTGGCGACCGCCGTGGCGCCGACATCGGGGGTGTCGACCGGCATTATCGCGACGTATTCGGCCGGTGTGCCCGCGGCCGCTTTCAGCCCGGCCCGCAGTGACGCGCCCATCCCGGTCGCCCAGTCCGGCGCCCACACGTGCCGCGCGCCGGGCGGCAGGGCGACCGTCGCCGGGGTGGGTCCGGTCGCGCCGAGCACCACGATGACCGGATCGCAGCCGCCGTCGCGCAGGGCGGCCACCGCGGCGCGCAGCCAGGCGCCGCCTTCGGCGAGCGCTTTGGGATAGCCGTATCGGGTGCCCGCGCCCGCCGCGAGTACGATGCCCGCGCAGGCAGGCCCGGACGTCGTCACGAGGTCGGGGGGAACCATGACCGCCACCGTAGCGGCGCCGCATTGCTCGTGGGTTACCTACGGACTCATATCCGGCGAATCCTCGACACGCCGGAATGATCACTCTGTTCCGGGTGGCGGCGTGGCGTGTCGTGTTCGATGCTTGACCGATGACGGACGACGTGAGCGACACGGCGGGTTTCGACGCGATGCCCGACGACCTCGCCACGCGCGCACTGCTCGACTGTTGCTCGTCACCCGCGTTCGCTCGCGCCGTACTCGCGGGCAGGCCGTACCGCACCGCCGAGGATCTGCTCGTCGCCGCCGACGCCGCGCTCGCCGCGCTGCCCGAATCCGAACTCGATCGCGCGCTGTCCGGGCACCCGCGTATCGGCGCGCGACCGCGTTCGGACGCGTCCGCGCGCGAACAGGCCGGGGTGGCCGACGCGGGCGATAGCGTCAAGCTGGCATTGGCCGAGGGAAATCGGGCATACGAAGAGAAGTTCGGCCATATCTACCTGGTCTGTGCCAGCGGCAGATCGGGGGCGGAACTGCTCGAACTCCTGACCACCCGGCTCGGCAACGATCCGGCGACCGAGAGGCGAATCATGCGCGCCGAACTGGGCAAGATCAACCGCATCCGGCTGCGGCGACTGCTGGCGGACCTCGCGTGAGCACGCTGAGCACGCACGTGCTCGACGCGGTCCGCGGTGTGCCCGCGGCCGGTGTCGGCGTCGCCCTGCACACCGGGGTGCGGTTGCTCGGCAGTGGCTCGACCGATCGGGACGGCCGGATCGCCGAGCTCGGACCGCCGCTGGAACCCGGTGTGCACCGACTGGTTTTCGACACCGGCGCGTACTTCGCCGGACTCGGGCTCGACACGTTCTATCCGGAGGTGTCGATCGCCTTCACCGTGGGTGCGTCGCGGCATTATCACGTGCCGCTGTTGCTGTCGCCCTTCGCCTTTTCCACCTACCGAGGGAGCTGACGCCCATGGAATTGACCGGTCCGATCGTGTTGTCCGACAACCGATACGGCAAAGCCGAGAATCGGATCGTCCGGATCTATCGCGACAGCGCGCGGCACGAGATCCGCGACCTGAACGTCAGCACGGTGCTGCGCGGCGATTTCGCCGACGCCTACGTCTCCGGCGACCAGTCGAAGGTGCTGCCCACCGACACCCAGAAGCAGACCGCCTACGCCCTCGCCAAGAAACCTGGCGTGCAGCCGGTGGAGGATTACGCGCTCGCGCTGGCCGCCCATTTCGTCGACGAGACCGAACCGGTGCACAGCGCCCGCGTCGAGATCGAGGAATTCGCCTGGCAGCGGGTCGCCGTCGGCGGACTCGAACACGATCACACCTGGGTGCGCCAGGGTCCCGAGGTGCGCACGGTGACGGTGGCGGTGGCGGGCAAGGGCGTCGAACAGCGGGCCTGGGTCATCGGCGGCGTCGACGACCTGGTGATCCTGAAATCCACCGGATCGCAGTTCGCCGATTTCCTCATCGACGATTTCACCGTGCTCGAACCGACCAACGACCGGGTGCTCGCCACCGCCGTCAACGCGCGCTGGCGTTTCGCGGCGACCTCGGGGGTGGCATGGGACGAGGTCTACGCCGGTATCCGCGCGGCCATGATCGAGGTTTTCGCCACCCGGCATTCGAAGGCCTTGCAGCAGACGCTGTTCGACATGGGCAAAGCCGCGCTGGAGGCCTATCCCGTACTCGCCGAGGTACGCCTCGCCGCCCCGAACAAACACCATTTCGGCTACGACCTGGCCCGGTTCGGGATCGAGAACCACGGGGAGGTCTTCCACGCCGCCGACCGGCCGTACGGATTGATCCACGCGACCGTGTCGAGACAGGACGCGCCGCCCGCCGGGCCCGCCTGGGAACCGTGAGCCGCGGATTCTCCTCCACGCACGCCGAAGTCCATGTACGCCGAAGTCCATGCACGACAACGCCGTTCGTCGGCGAACCTTCGATGCTCGGGAAAGTGGGACTCCGATGACGGCAGCGCCGACACTGGTGATCGACGGGTGCGCGATCGCGACCGTCGACGCGGCGGGCACCGAATACCGCAGCGGGCACGTGGTGGTGCACGGCAACAGGATCGGGGCGGTCGGCACGGGTCCGGCCCCGATCACCGACGCGCCCCGCATCGACGGCGGCGGCTGCCTGCTGACGCCGGGACTCGTCAACACCCACCACCACCTCTACCAGTGGATCACCAGGGGGCTGGCCGCCGACAGCACCCTGTTCGAATGGCTGACCACGCTGTATCCGGTCTGGGCCGGTATCGACGAGGAATCGGTGCGGATCGCGGCCACCGGGGCGCTCGCGGCGCTGGCCCGCACCGGATGCACCACGACCACCGACCACCACTACGTCTTCCCCTCGGCGGGCGGTGATCTGCTCGGCGCCGAAATCGTCGCCGCCGCCGACGTCGGCCTGCGTTTCCACCCCTGCCGGGGTTCGATGGATCTCGGCGCGAGTTCCGGCGGACTGCCGCCCGACGACGTGGTGGAATCGCTCGACGCGATACTCGACGCGAGCGCCGACGCCATCTCCCGGTGGCACGACCCGTCTTTCGACTCGATGCTGCGCGTCGCCCTGGCGCCGTGCTCACCGTTCTCGGTGACCCCGGACCTGATGCGCGAATCGGCCGCGCTGGCGCGTGACTCCGGTGTCCGGCTGCACACCCACCTCGCCGAAACCGTCGACGAACAGGACTTCTGCGCGTCCGCGTTCGGCTGCACGCCCGCGGCCTACATGGAACAGCTCGGCTGGCTCGGACCCGATGTGTGGTTCGCCCACGCCGTCCACCTCGATGACGCCGCCATCACCGCGATGGCGTCCACCGGCACCGGTATCGCCCACTGCCCGACCTCCAACGGCCGCCTCGGCGCCGGTATCGCCCGCACCGCCGCACTGCTCGTGGCCGGTGTCCCGGTCGGGCTCGGCGTCGACGGCGCGGCCAGCAACGAGTCGAGCTCCATGATCGAGGAACCCCGCAACGCCCTGCTCTACGCTCGTGCCGTCGGCGGACCGCGCGCGATGAACGTCCGCACCGCACTGGAACTGGCCACCATCGGCGGCGCCCGGGTCCTCGGCCGCGAAGCCGAGATCGGTTCGATCGAGCCAGGAAAACTCGCCGACCTCGCCCTCTGGCGTCTGGACACCCCCGCCCACGCCGGTATCGACGACCCCGTCACCGCCCTGATCCTCGGCTCCCCGCCACCCCTGGCCGCACTGCTGGTCAACGGACGGGAAGTGGTCCGCGACGGTGAGGTGCGCACGGTGGACGAATCCGTCGTCGGCGCCCGGGTCGCCCGCGCCCAGGCCGCGTTGGTCGCCGCCGCCGGATAGTGGCGGTCGGAGACTTCTCGGCCGACGGGGCGGCTCGTTCGGGACGATACTGAAGGTGAGCAGGTCGGGCGTGGTCGAATTCACGGCCTGATCGGAAAGGTCCTGGTCGGAGGGGGTTGGCCGGGGCGCGGTAACGGGGGCGAAATGTGAATCGAGCGTGGTGCAACATTTCGGCAACCCGCGGCTTCTAGGGTGGCCGCAGGTGCTGTGGAGTGAGGTGGGACGTGGACCTGGACACGATTCGGGAGGTGGTGGTGGCACGGGAGCGGGCCGACCTGGTCGGCCTGGGACAGACCTGTGCCGTATTGGCGGGGGGTACGTTCCTGTTCTCGGAGCCGCAGCTGCGGTTGGAGCGGCTGATCGATATCACCGGGCTGGGGTGGCCCGCTCTGCTCGAGACCGCCGATGGGTTGGAGATCGCCGCGACCTGCACGCTGGCCGAATTGGCCGGTGCGACGCGCGGGCGGGAGGTCGGGCGGGCGGTACTGCGCGAGGACTGGCCGGGCACGACCCTGTTCGCCCAGGGGTGCCGCGCGCTGCTTGCCTCGCACAAGATCTGGCGGAGCGCGACGGTCGGCGGGAATATCTGCCTGTCGTTGCCCGCGGGTGGGGTGCTCGCCGCGCTGACGGCGCTGGACGCGGTCGCGTCGATCTGGTCGCCGGACGGAACCGATCGCCGAATTCCGCTGCGCGATTTCGTTCTCGGGCCGGAAAGCAATGTACTCGCGCCCGGCGAGATACTGCGTTCGGTGCACGTGCCGACGCGAACATTGCGTGCCCGCACCGCGTTCCGGAAGATCGCACTCGCGCCGTTCGGCCGTTCCGGCGCGGTGGTGATGGGCAGGCGCGAAGCCGACGACCGTACGGCGATCACGATCACCGGGTCCACCACCCGCCCGGTCGTCCTGGATTTCCCGGCGTCACCCGATCCGGACCGGGTCGCCGCCGCCGTCGCGGCCCTCGATCCGGCGCTGTGGTTCGACGATCCGCACGGTGCCCCGGATTGGCGTCGTCACGTCACCGGTGTGCTCGCCCGTGAAGTCGCGGACGAACTGCGCACGGACGGGAGTGGGACATGAGCTTCTACAGGCGCGGTCCAGCGGGGGAAGTCGGTGAGCGGCCATGAGATTCGAAGTCGACGGCGAAATACTCGAAGCTCATCCGCGTCCCGGCCAGTGCCTGCGCACGCTGCTTCGCGAACAGGGCCGCTTCGCGGTCAAGAAGGGGTGCGACACCGGTGATTGCGGCGCCTGCTCGGTCCAGATCGACGGACAGACCGTGCACTCCTGTGTCGTACCCGCCTATCGCGCGGCGGACCGCGTCGTCACCACGGCGGCGGGGCTGGGCAGCGTCGCCGATCCGCATCCGGTGCAACAGCGGTTCATCGACAGCGCGGCGTTCCAGTGCGGTTTCTGCACCGCCGGAATGGTGGTGACGGCCGCTGGACTCGGCTGCGGCACTTCGGATTCCGCTCCGGAGTCCGAGGAGATCTCCGAACTGATGAAAGGCAACCTGTGCCGGTGCACGGGGTACCGGGCGATCCGCGAGGCGTTGACCGCGCCGGGGGATCCGGCCGGGGGATCGTCCGCTGTTCAGCGGTGCTCCGCGGAGGCGCAACCGTCTCTGGTGGCAGGGTCTTCCTCAGATACTGGTTCGGATAGCTCGATCGACGCGAGTAGTCATTCGGCGCGGTCGGTGTCGACAGTGGCCGTCGACCGCGTACCGGCTGATCCACCCTCCTCGACCGAGCCTCCGGTGGGCGGCAACCGGTCGCTCCTCGCGGCCGGGCCGCTCGTCGATTCGGTGCGGGACATGATCGGTGAGCCGAACGCCCGGGTACCGGCGGTCGACGTGGGTTCCGGTGCCCGGGTGCGCCCCGGATCCGGCACCACCACCGCCTGGGGCGGCGCCGGGACGGGAGTCGGGGCGCCCGCGGGCCCCCGAATCGTCACCGGCACCGAACCGTTCACCTTCGATGTCCTGCCGCCACGTGACGGCACGCCGCCGATGCCGGGAACCGAGCCCCTCGACCCGACCTCCGTCGCACCGCCCACCGCCCCCTTGCACATCTCGGTGGCGGTGAGTCCGCACGCGCATGCGCGCATCGTCTCCATCGACACGTCGGCGGCGGAGGCGGCGCCCGGCGTGCACGCGGTGCTCACCTACGCCGACGCACCGGATATCGCCTTCTCCACCGCGCGCCACGAGTTGCGAACCGACGATCCGGACGACACCTACGTCCTCGACCGGACGGTGCGGTTCGTCGGTCAGCGTGTGGCGGCGGTCGTCGCCGAGACACTGAGCGCGGCGAGGGCGGCCTCTCGCCTGCTGCGCATCGAATACGAACTGCTGCCCGCCGTTTTCGACCCGGCGGACGCGCTGGCCGACCGGGCGCCGAAATTGCACGGCGGCAAACCGGTTTCGGCGCGGATCGCCGATCCGGACCGCAACCTGGTGGCCGAATTGCACGGTGAGGTGGGCGACATCACCGCCGGTCTGCGCGCGGCCGCGAAAGTGGTGCGGGGCGTGTGGTATTCGCCGCGCGGACAGCATGTCCACCTCGAAACGCACGGCGGTATCGGCTGGCTGGACGCCGACGGCAGGCTCGTCATCCGGTGCAGCACCCAGGTGCCGTTCCTGGTGCGCGACGAACTCTGCGTCCTCTTCGGACTGGCTCGTGACCGGGTTCGGGTCTTCGCGACCCGGGTCGGCGGCGGGTTCGGCGCGAAACAGGAGATGCTGGCCGAGGATCTGATCGCGTTGGCCGTGCTGCGCACGGGTCGGCCGGTGCAGTACGAATTCACGCGCTCGGACGAATTCGTCTCCGCGACCTCACGGCATCCGATGCGGGTGGCGGTGACGGTGGCCGCGGACGCCGACGGCATTCTCACGGCGCTGGCGATCGACGTGCTCGCCGACGCGGGCGCCTACGGCAATCACAGCGTGGGCGTGATGTTCCACGGCGTGGGCGAATCGGTCGAGGTGTATCGCTGCGCGAACAAGCGGGTCGACGCGCGATCGGTGTACACCAACAACATTCCCTCCGGCGCGTTCCGCGGCTACGGGCTCGGGCAGATCATCTTCGGGGTCGAATCGGCGCTCGACGAATTGGCGGCCGAACTCGGTATCGATCCGTTCGAATTGCGCCGTCGCAATGTGGTCGTACCCGGTGATCAGTTCGTCGGCGCCGCCGTGGACGACGGCGATCTGGTCTTCGGCAGTTACGGACTCGATCAGTGCATCGACCTGGCCGAACAGGCGCTGCACCGGGGTAACGGGGTGCCCGCGCCCGGTCCGGACTGGCGGGTCGGTACCGGGATGGCACTGGCGATGATCGCCACCATCCCGCCGCGCGGTCATCGCTCCGAGGCGGTCGCCACGCTGCGCGCAGACGGCTGCTACGAGATCAGGGTCGGCACAGCGGAATTCGGCAACGGCACCACCACCGTGCACGCCCAGTTGGCCGCGACCGCGCTCGACGCCGATGTGCGGCGCATCGTCATCAGGCAGTCCGACACCGATCTGGTCGGCCACGACACCGGCGCGTTCGGTTCGACCGGCATCGTGGTGGCGGGCAGAGCGTCCTACGCGGCGGCCCTCGCGTTGCGCGCGCGCATGCTCGATCGCGCCGCCGAACTGACCGGCACCGTGCCGGGCGAAGGCGAACTCGTATCGGAAGGGGTGCGTTGCGGCGACACCCTCGTCACGGTCGCCGAACTGCTGGCAGAAGGTGAGCTCAGCGCCACCGGTGAGCACGCGGGCAGCCCGCGTTCGGTGAGTTTCAATGTGCACGCCTTCCGCGTCGCGGTGCGGCCGGAGACGGGATCGGTACGCATCCTCCAGTCGGTTCAGGCCGTCGACGCGGGCACGGTACTCAATCCGGTGCAGTGCCGAGGTCAGGTGGAAGGCGGTGTGGCCCAGGCCATCGGCACCGCGCTGTACGAGGATATGCGCAGCGTCGAGGGTGTGGTCACCACCAACACGCTGCGGCAGTATCACATCCCGCAATTCGGCGACGTGCCCGCGACCGAGGTGTACTTCGCCGAAACCAGTGACGACCTGGGCCCACTCGGCGCGAAATCGATGAGCGAATCGCCCTACAACCCGGTTGCCCCCGCATTGGCGAACGCGATCAAGGATGCTGTCGGTATCCGGCCGGACCGGTTGCCGATGACGGCGGACCGGATCTGGCGCGCAGTGCAGGAAGGAGACCGAGGGTGACACCCACCCGATTGCCGGAGCACATCCTGGCCCGGTTCGACGCGGTACTCGACCAGGTCGACGCGCGATTGCGAGCCGGATACCCGGGACTGGACGGTCGCGCCCAGCCGATCCACACCGTCTACGTACCGGCCGACCGGATCACTCCGTCGACGCCGCCGGACTGGGGTGCGTCCGCCGTGACCCTGCTCGACCGGCACCGCGACCTGCTGTCGGAACGGGACGGCACCGCTTCGCTCGACGCGGTGCGTGCCAGACTGCTCGGCGATCCGGTGCAGGATCTGCGCATCGATTTCGAGGACGGCTACGGTTTCCGCGACGACGCGCAGGAGGACGCCGCCGCGACGGCGGCGGGCGAGATCATCGCCGGATGGGCGTCCGCGGGCGGTCCCGCCGGATTCGGCATCAGGATCAAGGGGTTGTCCGGCGCCGAACGCGGCCGCGCGCTGCGCACCCTGGAACTGGTGCTGGAGGCGATGGGCGGGGTGCCGGACGGATTCGTGTTCACGGTGCCCAAGATTCGTGCCGTCGAACAGGTTTCGGCGCTGGTCGCCCTGTGCGACGGTTTCGAGACCGGTTTCGGTCTCCGTGAGGGCACGCTGCGATTCGAATTGCAGATCGAGAGCCCGCAGGCGATCGTCGCCTCCGACGGCACCGCGCCGATCGCGCGCATGCTCACCGTCGCCGAGCGACGGTGCAGCGCACTGCATTTCGGTACCTACGACTACACCGCCGCCTGCGGAATCGCCGCGACCGATCAGGCGCTCGACCATCCGGCCGCCGATCACGCCAAGGCGGTGATGCAGGTGGCGGCCGCGCAGACCGGCGTGTGGATCTGCGACGGGTCGACCCAGATCGTTCCCGACACCGAGCCGGAAAACGCGCTGCTCAACCATCATCGGCTCGTCGGCCGGGCGCTGCGGCGCGGCTACTACCAGGGCTGGGATATGCATCCCGGTCATCTGGTCACCCGCTGGCTGGCGACCTACGACTTCTTCCGACAGGCCGTCGACGTCGCCGTTCCGCGCCTGCTGGCCTATCTGGATCGGCGCTCCGGCGGCGTGATCGACGAACCCGCGACCGCCGAAGCGCTGGCCGCGACGGTACTGCGCGCCGTGCACAGCGGTGCGCGCACCGAAGACGAATTGCGGATCACGGCACCCGAATTGAGCCCGGCCGTGCTGCGGGCTCTCGTCGCGCGCGAGCCGATTCCGCACGATCCCCGATGACGGCTCGATCGACGACGACCGCAGCACAGGAGGCATGGTGAACGAACTGATCGGCGATGAGGATTTCACGCTGTTCCCGGACCTGGCCGTCCGCCCCCTCGGCGGTTCGGTGATCTGGGCGAACGACGAATCCTTCGCGGAGAAGGAGAATTTGATCAATCCGGGACCGTCGGAGTACCAGCCGTCGACCTTCGGGCACAAAGGCCAGATCTACGACGGCTGGGAAACCCGCAGGCATCGCGGCGAACCCGGCGACGACAGCGCGATCGTCCGTCTCGGCGTGCCGGGAGTGATCCGGGGCATCGTGGTCGACACCGCCTGGTTCACCGGCAACTATCCGCCCGCCGTCTCGGTGTCGGCACTGGAGATCGCGGGCTATCCGCCCGCCGAGTCGATCGCCGAACGCACCGACTGGGTGAGTTTGATCGACCGGGCCCAGGTCAAGGGCGACAGCCGCAACCCCTTCCCGATCGCCGACGAGAACCGTTGGACCCATGTGAAACTCACCATGCATCCGGACGGCGGCGTCGCGCGGCTGCGGGTACACGGCGAAGGTAGGCCGGACCGGGAACTGCTCGGACTCGGCCCGCTCGATCTGGCCGCGTTGGAGAACGGCGCGCTGGTCCTGGACTGCTCGAATCGTTTCTACAGCTCACCGAATCAGCTGCTCTATCCCGGTCTCGCCCGGAAGATGGGCGACGGCTGGGAGACCGCGCGCCGCCGCGACGACGGCAACGACTGGGTGCGCATCCGCCTGGCCGGGCCCGGACTGGTCCGGCTCGCCGAGATCGACACCTCCTATTTCCTCGGCAACAGTCCCGGCTCGGCCCGGCTGACCGGCCGCACCACCGACGGCACCGAGGTGGAACTGCTGCCGTGCACCCCGCTGCTGCCCGACACCAGACATCGTTTCGCGGTGACGCCGATGGCGGCCTCGGTCGAGGAGGTCCGCCTCGACGTCTATCCCGACGGCGGACTGGCCCGCCTTCGGCTGTTCGGGGAGTTCGGCGGATGACCGCCGATCGCGACCTCATCGGCTACGGACGCACACCGCCGGACCCGAAATGGCCGGGCGGCGCGCGCATCGCGGTGCAATTCGTGCTCAATTACGAGGAGGGCGGGGAGAACAATGTCCTGTACGGGGACGCCCATTCGGAGACGTTCCTCTCGGAGATGACTCCGGCCGAGGCGTTCCCCGATCGCCACATGAGTATGGAATCGCTGTACGAATACGGTTCGCGAGCCGGGCTGTGGCGGGTACTGCGGGCATTCGAACGGCGCGGTCTTCCGCTGACGATATTCGCCGTGGCCCAGGCGATGCGGGCCAATCCCGAGGCCGTCGCCGCCTTCCGGGAGCTCGGACACGAAATCGCGAGCCACGGATTGCGCTGGAAGAGTTATCAGTCGATCGATCGCGAAACCGAACGCGCGCATATGGCCGAAGCGGTCCGGCTGCTCACCGAGTTGACCGGTTCGCGTCCACTGGGCTGGTACACCGGGCGGGACTCACCGAACACCCGCGAACTCGTGGTCGAACACGGCGGTTTCGTCTACGACTCCGATTCCTACGCCGACGACCTGCCGTACTGGGTCACCGTGCGCGGCACCGACCACCTGGTGGTGCCCTACACGCTGGACACGAACGATATGCGTTTCGCCTCCCCGGCGGGCTTCCCGTCCGGCGAGCAGTTCTTCGCGCACCTCCGCGACGCGTTCGACGTGCTGTATCGCGAGGGCACCGAAGGCAGCCCGAAGATGCTCTCGGTCGGATTGCACTGCCGCCTTGTCGGCAGGCCCGCCCGCGTCGCGGCCCTGGAACGGTTCCTCGATCACGTCCAAACCCACGAACGGGTGTGGATAACCCGGCGTATCGATATCGCCGAACACTGGCGTGCGACGCATCCGCCCGCTCTCACTTCTCGCAACGGGTTGTCGGCGGCGGACAAATGAGGCTGCGGCAATTCGGTCGCGATGATCGACATGCCGGTGGTCGAGACGCGGTGGTCGAGACGCGGCGGTCGAAGCGGGGTGGCGGAGGTCGGCGGCGATGGGGACAGCGTCCGGCCCCATCGTGAACGGGGCCGGACACCGATCAGGCGAACAGATTCCGCACGAACGGGATCGAATCCACCAGTGAGGCGTTGACGGTCCCGTCGTGATCCTCGGGATAGGTGTGCAGCGTGACCGGCTGGCCGCCCGCTTCCAGTCGCGCGGCGAACAGCAGGGTCGCCGGGGTGATCACGTCCGTGTCGCGCAGACCCTGCCCGAGGAACAGCGGCCGATCGTAACCGGATTCGGGCAGGCCCATCGTCCGAGTGAGGACGCCGAGCAGATCCGGCACCTGTGCGAGTGGGCGCGCGAACTGATCGCCGATCACCACGTTGTTCGCGGCGAGTTCGTCACCGAACGGGTCGATGCATTCCGTCCGCGACCGATCCAGCCATCGCCTGCCGGAGTCGGTCAGATACGACTCGATACCCAGTTCGGGATAGGTGACCGCCAACCCGCTGAGTATGTAGAAGACGTAGGCGGTCGTGTGCGCGCCCAGTTCGATCGGCGGTACGCCGGGGCCGAGCGGCAACAAAATGTTCTCGATATAGGCGGGCACCCCGGTGCCGACCGCGCCGCGATAGTCGAGTTCCGACCCGCCGAATTCGGTGGCGTAGCGGGCCGTATAGACCGCGGCGCCACCGCCCTGCGACTGCCCGACCACCGCCCATTTCCTCGACAGTGTCGGGAAACGTTTCGTCGCCGCCGCGACCGCGTCGACCACGTTGCGCGCCTCGACCGCGCCGTTGAGATACGGATGCTCACCCGGTGTGCCGAGTCCGGCGTAATCGGCCGCCACGATCGCGTACCCCTGATCGAGCCAGCTCCCCAGATAGGCCCAGTCGCGTTCGACGGCGGCGGGACCGGCGACGCTGTAGGCGCAATCGTCGCCAAGTCCGACGGTGCCGTGCGCCCACGCGATCACCGGCCAACCACCCGCGGGCGGTGAACCGGGCGGGAAGTACACCGCGGCGCTCGCGGTCGTCGGCCGGTCACGCACCGTGGTCGAGCTGTACAGGATGCGGGTCGAGTCGTGTGAGCCAGGCAGGGTCGCGGTGGCGGAGAGCGGTTCCACGGAGAGGACGGTTCCGGTCGCGACGGGTTCCGCGTTCGCGGCGGGCAGACCACCGATACCGATCGCGCAGGCTGTGATTATGGCGGCCAGGGGGCCGCGGGTTCGCGGCCCCTTTTTGTCTCGCGTCCGAGCGGTCGAGACTGGCGACTGCGTCGCATGCGCTTCGACCGCTCGGACGCGAGACGGGCCGCGAACGAGCGCTCGTAGGACTCGCGCCGTGCGGGGTGGGGGCGGTGCGTATGGACTCGCTTCGGTGGAGGAGATCTGCGGTGGACTGTCGCTCATATGGCTCGCTCCATGGGGGAGATTGTCGCTCGGTGCGGCTCTCGCTCGGTGGAGCTGGTCGCTTCGAGTGAACTGGACGCATGTCCGACTCTTGGGATATCGGTTCCGAGTGTGCCGTATCGGGGGTTGTGGGCGGTGAAGGGGAGTGGGAGCGGTCACGTGGGGGTGGGTGTGGGGGTTGTGAAGGTGCTCACAGGGGGGAAGTTCCGGGGGCGTCGGGGGGTGGAAAAGCCCGCGTCTCAAACAGTACGAGCGTTACGGGAAAACCGCATGTCAGGGCTACCGGTGGGTAGGATTGTTACTTGCAATTCGCCCGCAAATTTCGCAGAGTTAGCAAAAGGTGATGCAAACCTAGCTGAGATTCACAGTTGCAACAGGTAGACGGCTATTTCCTGGTGTGCCATCGTGTGGAAGTACACCCCGAGGCCATAGCAAGCCTGCAAATTGCCGCCACAGCAGTTCGAGAGAACTCCCGGCGAGCGGCACATACCGACCCAAAGAGAAGTGGAGTAAGAGATGTCGACGACCGGCACCCCGAAAACCGCTGCGGAAATTCAGCAGGATTGGGACACCAACCCCCGTTGGAAGGGCCTGACCCGCAACTACACGGCGGAGCAGGTGTCGAAGCTCCAGGGCACCGTCGTCGAAGAGGCGACTCTCGCTCGTCGTGGCTCCGAGATCCTGTGGGATCTGGTCAACAACGAGGACTACATCAACTCCCTCGGCGCCCTCACCGGCAACATGGCGGTCCAGCAGGTCCGCGCCGGCCTCAAGGCCATCTACCTGTCGGGCTGGCAGGTCGCCGGTGACGCGAACCTATCCGGGCACACCTACCCGGACCAGTCGCTCTACCCGGCCAACTCGGTTCCGGCCGTGGTCCGCCGCATCAACAACGCGCTGCTGCGCGCCGATGAGATCGCCAAGGTCGAGGGCGACACCTCCGTGTCGAACTGGCTGGCCCCGATCGTGGCCGACGCCGAAGCCGGCTTCGGTGGCGCGCTCAACGCCTACGAACTCCAGAAGGCCATGATCGCCGCCGGCGCCGCCGGTGTGCACTGGGAAGACCAGCTGGCCTCGGAGAAGAAGTGCGGCCACCTCGGTGGCAAGGTGCTCATCCCCACCCAGCAGCACATCCGCACCCTGACCTCCGCGCGTCTGGCCTCCGACGTCGCCGACGTGCCCTCGGTGATCATCGCCCGCACCGACGCCGAAGCCGCCACCCTGATCACCTCGGACGTGGACGAGCGCGACCGCGAATTCCTCGACGGCACCCGCACCGCCGAAGGTTTCTTCGGTGTGAAGAACGGCATCGAGCCCTGCATCGCGCGTGCCAAGGCCTACGCCCCCTACTCCGACCTCATCTGGATGGAAACCGGCGTGCCGGACCTCGAGGTCGCCCGCAAGTTCGCCGAAGCCGTCCGCGGTGAATTCCCGGACCAGCTGCTGGCCTACAACTGCTCGCCCTCCTTCAACTGGAAGGCGCACCTGGACGACGCGACCATCGCGAAGTTCCAGCGTGAACTCGGCGCGATGGGCTTCAAGTTCCAGTTCATCACCCTGGCCGGCTTCCACTCGCTCAACTACGGCATGTTCGACCTGGCCTACGGCTACGCCCGCGAGGGCATGACCGCCTTCGTCGACCTGCAGGAGCGCGAGTTCAAGGCCGCCGCCGAGCGTGGCTTCACCGCCATCAAGCACCAGCGTGAGGTCGGCGCGGGCTACTTCGACACCATCGCCACCACCGTCGACCCGAACACCTCGACGGCGGCGCTGAAGGGCTCCACCGAAGAAGGTCAGTTCCACTGAGATATGGCGGCCGGGGCCGCGGGTTCGCGGCCCCCTCTGTCTCGCATTCGAGTGGTCGAGACTCGCGACTTCGTCGCATGCGCTTCGACCACTCGAATGCGAGACGGGCCGCGAACGGTCGCTCGTAAGACTCGCTCCGTACGGGAGGGAGTTCGCGGCGAATGGTTGCTGTGTGACTTGCTCTGTACGGGGTGTTCGCGGCGAATGGTGCCGTGTGACTCTCTCCGTGTAGGGGAGAGTTCGCGGCGAACGGTGGCTCGTATGACTCGCTCCGTGGGTGAGAAGTCTTGCGGAACGGTTCTTTTCGGGCTTTGTCCGAGAGGGAAGGTTTCCGTGAATTGTCACCCGGTCGGCTCGCTCCGAGCCCACGATCCTCTACTCCGGTAGGGGTGTACCGCCCTCCCCGCCGAACAGCCCCGGCGGGGAGGGCGTCCCTATACCTTTGACCATCGAAGGCGATGTTCGTACACCGGACGCCCTTCACCACAAGCCAACCCGACTAGCCAGACCAACCAGCAGGAGCGGGACGTGAGCAGCGAGAAGATTCAGCGCGTCGGCATCATCGGCGCCGGACAAATGGGTGCCGGAATCGCGGAGGTGTGCGCGCGTGCGCACGTCGACGTGCTCGTCTACGAACAGACCAGAGAACTGGCCGCGGCGGGTCGTGCCCGCATCCTGCGGTCGCTCGATCGCGGCGTTTCCAGCGGCAAGATCACCGAGCGTGAGCGTGAGCAGGCGGCCTGGCGGCTGCGCTTCACCTCCGATCTCGGCGATTTCGCCGACCGTCAGCTGGTGGTCGAGGCGGTGCTGGAGAGCGAAGAGGTCAAATCGTCGATCTTCTCCGCGCTCGACAAGGTCGTCACGGATCCGGACGCGGTGCTGGCCTCCAACACCTCCTCCATCCCGATCATGAAGATCGCGGTCGCCACGGCCAATCCCGAACGCGTCGTCGGCATGCACTTCTTCAACCCGGTGCCGGTGCTGCCGCTGGTCGAACTCGTCACCACGCTCAAGACCAGCGAATCCGTCGCCAAGCGCGCCGAGGCGTTCGCGGGTGAGGTGCTCGGCAAGCAGGTCGTGCGCTCGGCCGACCGCTCCGGTTTCGTGGTGAACGCGCTGCTGGTGCCGTATCTGCTGTCCTCCATCCGGATGGTCGAATCGGGTTTCGCCACCAAGGAAGACGTCGACAAGGCCATGGTGCTCGGCTGTGCCCACCCGATGGGCCCGCTGGCGCTGACCGATCTCGTCGGTCTCGACACCGTGAAATCGATCGCCGACTCCATGTACGCCGAATTCAAGGAGCCGCTGTACTCGGCCCCGCCACTGCTGATGCGTATGGTCGAAGCCGGGCTGCTCGGCAAAAAGACCGGCGCAGGCTTCTACCAGTACAACCGGGCCTGACGGTCCGACACAGCGAACCAGGCGCAATTATGTGCGGCGTCCATTCTTCGTAGTGGGCGCCGCACAGGCATCGAAGGGAGCGGCGCGCTCATGGTGAATGTGACCGACGGCTACGGGTCGAGCATTCTCGGATACCCGAGGATCGGCCCGCACCGAGAACTCAAGCGGGCACTCGAGGCCTATTGGCGCGGTGCGATCGCCCGCGACGAACTCCTCGCGGTCGGCCGCGACATCCAGGAGCGCCAGTTCAGCGAGCTGGCAGCCACCGGCCTGACCCAGGTACCGGGCAACACCTTCTCCTTCTACGACCACATCCTCGACAACGCGCTGCTCTTCGGCGCGGTGCCCAAGCGGTTCGAAGCGTTCCGAGACGTCATGGACCCGCTGGACTTCTATTTCCTGATGGCGCGCGGACGTCCGGATGTGCCCCCGCTCGAACTGGTTCGCTTCTTCAGCAGCAATTACCACTACCGCCAGCCCGAACTCGACGCCGACACCGAATTCTCGCTGCATCCCGACGCGCTACTCGACGAATTCGACCGCGCCATGGCTCGCGATATCGAATTGCGTCCGGTGGTGCTCGGCCCGCTGTCGCTGCTGCTGCTGTCCAAGGCCGGTCACCTGCCCGGCCAGACGGAATTCGACACGCTCGCGCTGCTCGACCGGCTACTCCCGGTGTACGAGCAACTGTTCGAGATCCTGGCCAAACGCGGCGCGACCTGTGTGCAGCTGGACGAGCCTGCCTTCACCAGTGAGCGGACCCCCGCCGAACTGGCCGCGTTCGAGGCCGCCTACCAGCGACTATCCAAAGCCCCGCTGCGCCCGCGCATCCTGGTGACGGGTCAGTACGGCGATTTCGGTGAGGCGCTGACGATTCTGGCCCGCAGTAACGTCGAAGCCATCGGCCTGGACCTGGCGGGACACCGGATCAGCCCGGACGACCTCGCCGAGATCCCCGGAATCCGGCGTAAACGCCTGTACGCGGGCGTGATCAACGGTCGCAATGTGTGGCGCGCGGATCGTTACGTGACGCTGGAATACCTGAACGCGCTCACGAAGGTGTGCCCGGATCTGGTGGTCTCCACCGGAACCACACTGCTGCACGTGCCCTACGACGTGCTCGCCGAATACGATATCGACGGAAATGTCGCCGACCGCCTCGCCTTCGCGAAACAGAAGGTGGGCGAAGTGGTTTCGCTCGCCAAGGCGTTGACCGACGGGCCGTCGGACACCTGGCGCAAACGGCCGACCGAAGTGCATTTCAAGCAGAAGCACGCGGTGCGGCAGCGGGTCTACGCGGTCACGCGGGAGATGCGCGAACGCGAACCGTACGAGGTCCGCAGGGTGGCGCAACAGGAACGGTTGAACCTGCCGCTCGTGCCCGCGACAACGCTCGGCTCCTTCCCACAAACCGGCCGCAGCCGCCAGGCACGCCACGAACTCGCCGAAGGGCGACTGTCCTACGACGATTACCGCAAGCAGATCGAGGCCGAGATCGAGGCCACCATCCGGTTGCAGGAAGACATCGGCCTCGACGTGCTCGTCCACGGCGAACACGAGCGCAACGACATGATCCAGTACTTCGCCGAACTGCTCGACGGATTCGCGACGACCCGTTTCGGCTGGGTGCAGGTGTACGGATCCCGTTGTGTGCGACCGCCGATCATCTACGGCGACGTCTCGCGGCCCGCGCCGATGTCGGTCGAATGGACCACCTACGCCCAGTCGCTGACCGACAAGCCGGTCAAAGGCATGGTCACCGGTCCGGTCACCATGATCGCGCGGTCCTTCGTGCGACAGGACCTGCCGCTACACGAGACCGCCGACCAGGTGGCCCTGGCGATTCGCGACGAGGTCGTCGATCTGGAAAAGGCGGGAATCGCCATCATCCAGGTCGACGAACCCGCCATCCGCGAACTGCTGCCCGCCCGCCCGCTCGGACGTGCCGAATACCTGCGCTGGGCGGTCGACGCCTTCCGGCTGGCCACCTCGGGAGTCGGCCCGGCGACCCAGATCCACACCCATATCGGCTATTCCGGCCGCGCCGAGGTGGTGGGGGCGATCGAGGAACTCGACGCCGACGTCACCGCGATCGTGGCGACCAGGTCCATCGAATGGGTACTCAAGGCACTGGCCGAGGACTACGCCTCCGGCCACGGACTCAGCCACGGCGTCGGTCCCGGCGTGTACGAGAGCCGTTCGGCACGCATACCCGATATCGACGAACTCGACGAACTGCTCACCGCGGCAGCCGAAGCCGAATCCCCACAGCGGCTCTGGGCGAACCCGGACGGCGGACTCAAGACCCGCCACTACTGGCAGCTGGAACCGTCACTGCGCAACCTCGTCGCGGCAGCCCGGCGCGTGCGGCGGCGGGCGGTGTAATCGGCGGCCCGGGGGCCGCGGGTTCGCGGCCCCCTTTTGTCTCGCGTCCGAGCGGTCGAGACTCGCGCCTTCGGCGCATTGCTTCGACCGCTCGGACGCGAGACGGGCCGCGAACGGCGCTCGTCAGGCTCGCGCCCTGTGGTCCATGATGGGGGGATGGGTACCGCGGATGATGCCTGGCCTGCCTCTTTGCCTGTCGCGCAGGTGCGGATCGCGCGGCCTACCGATCGGCTCGATGATGTCGTTCGGTTCTATGTGGACGGGCTGGGGTTGCGGGAGTTGTCGCGGTTCGAGAATCACGCGGGGTATGACGGTGTGATGATCGGGCTGCCGGGTAGCGGGTATCACCTGGAGTTCACCACGCATGTCGATGGCAGTCCCGGTACCGCGCCGAGCGATGAGAATTTGCTGGTGTTGTATTTCGAGGGTGCGGCGGCCATGGATGGCGTGGTGGCTCGGCTCGGTGAGATGGGTGTCGAGTCGGTGGTACCGGAGAATCCGTTCTGGGAAGCCAATGGCGGCAAGGCTTTTCCTGATCCGGATGGGTGGATCGTGATGCTCGTGCCGCAGCCGGTGTTCTGATCGCCACTGCGGTTCTCGGATGCCGATCGGTCGCGCGCCGGGTCGATGTTCCGGGCGGGAGCTCCGGCGGTCGGGCTGGCGGATCAGTCGGTGGTGGTGTCCGGGTGGGAACCGGTGAGACGCGTGGTCAGTCGGCGGGTCCAGTTTCCGTCGCGTTTCCTCGGCGGATCGGGGGTGGTGCTGTCGGGGTCCACCTCGTAGCGACGGATGTAGGCACCGGCGAAGGCTTGCACGGTCGCGGTGACGGGGATGGCGAGGATCGCTCCGGTCGCGCCGAGTAGCGCGGCGCCGGCGATGACGGCGCCGAAGGCCACGGCCGGATGCATGTCGAGGGTGGTCGCGGTGATGCGCGGTTGCAGGACGTAGTTCTCGAACTGCTGGTAGAGCACGATGAATCCGAGAATCCACAGCGCGGTCGCCGGGCTGTCGACCAGGGCGACGATCACCGGAAGCGCACCGGCCAGATAGGTGCCGACGGTGGGGATGAACTGGGACACCACACCGACCCACAGCGCGAGCGCGAAAGCCGACGGCACGTCGAGTACGCGCAGCGCGACGTAGTGCGCGACGGTCGAGCACAGCGCGAGCAGACCGCGCGAGTAGATGTAGCCGCCGGTCTTCTCCACCGCGATATCCCACGCGCGCAACACATGCCGCTGTCTGGCCGGTGGCAGCAGTGAGCAGACGGCATTGCGGAACCGAGGTCCGTCGGCGGCGAAATAGTAGGTGAACAGCACCACGCCGAGCGCTTGGAACAGCGCGCCGATCGCGGCGGTGCCTATACCCCAGGCGTTTTCGGCCAGGCCGACCAGATAACCCTCGAGTTTGTCGCTCCACTCGGTCGCGTACTTCTGGATATCGGTTCCCGAAATATCCTGATCGAAGGTCTGATTGAACCAGTCGACGACTTGATCGGCGTATTCCGGCGCGTTCTGCACCAGCGTCGTCACCTGGTTCACCAGCAGCGCGCCCAACGTCCACACGAACGCCACCATGATCAGCAGCAGGCCGAGGAAGACCACGCCGGTGGCCAAACCGCGTTTGATGCCGCGCGCGGCCAGCCAGTTCACGGCGGGTTCGATCGCGAAGGCGAGGAACAGCGAGACCAGCAGGACGGTCAGCAGACCCTGTAGCCGTTGCAGAATCCAGAAACCCGCGACGAGACCGGCGATCGTAGCCGCGGCGAGCAGGAACGCGCGCAGCAACCACGGGGGCGGACCCGATGTCGGATCGGCGCCGAGGGACCGCCCCGGAGCGGAGGGTGGGGCGGCGGATGGTGGGACGGCTTCTTCCGCGGGCACACGGCCAAACGTACCCACTCCCCGACCCGATCGCCCCGAGGCGTCGGTGCGGAACTCAGATCGTCGCGGCGTCGATGACGAAGCGGTACCTGACGTCGCTGGCGACGACCCGGTCGTAGGCGTTGTCGATCTCGTCGGCCGAGATCAATTCGATTTCCGCGCTGATCTCGTACTGGGCGCAGAAATCGAGCATCTCCTGGGTCTGGGCGATACCGCCGATCATCGAACCCGACAGCGAGCGCCGGTAACTCGCGAGCGTGTACGGGCGGATGTCGATCGGTTTCTCGGGCATGCCGAGCACGACCATGGTGCCGTCGAGATTCAGCAGACGCATGTAGTTGTCGATCGGCAGATCGGCCGACACCGTGTTGATGATCAGGTCGAAACGTCCGCGCAGATCGCGGAAGGTCTGCTTGTCGCCGGTAGCGAAATAGTGGTCGGCGCCGAAACGTCGGCCGTCCTCCTGTTTGCTCAGCGAATGGCTCAGGACGGTGACTTCCGCGCCCATCGCCGAGGCGATCTTCACCGCGACGTGCCCGAGTCCGCCCATGCCGATGATCGCGACCTTCTTCCCCGGCCCGGCGTTCCAGTGCCGCAGCGGGGAGAACACCGTGACGCCCGCGCACAGCAGCGGCGCGGCGATATCGAGCCCGAGCCCGTCCGGGATCGACACCACGAAATTCTCGGTCACCACGATCTGCGTCGAATAGCCGCCCATGGTGTGGCCCTCCGGCTGCGTCGAAGTGTCGACCGCCGTGTTGTAGGTCATGACGGCGCCCTTGACGCAGTACTGCTCTTCGTCGGCCAGACACGGCGCGCACACGCCGCAGGAATCGACCATGCAGCCGACCCCGACCCGATCGCCCACCCGATGCCGTGACACCGCGGCGCCGACGGCGGCGACATGTCCGGTGATCTCGTGCCCGGGCACACAGGGGTATTTCGTGCCGCCCCATTCGTCACGGGCGGTGTGGATATCCGAATGGCAGATACCCGCGTACGCGACGGCGATCAGCACGTCGTGCGGGCCGAGCTCCCTGCGTTCGATGGTGACCTTCTCGAAGGCGCCATCAGGTGCGGATACGGCGTACGCGGCGGCATTACTCATGGGTAATGCCTACCTGCGCCCGAGCGGGTTTGCCAATCGGCCCGCCCGAGCCCGACCGAAATGATCGAGCTCCGGCCACAATGGAAAGGGCAGGCCAGTCGACGGCGGGAGTGCGATGGACGACGAACGGCGCGAAGCGACCCGCCACGTTCCCCCCGGCGACCCCGGCGGCGGCGGACGCGTACTGGCCCTGATCGTGGCCGCTGTCCTGGTGGCGGCGGGTTTCTTCAGTTATCGCGGCGAATTGCCCGGCTGGTCGACCTTCGCCGGACAGGACGACGCCGTCGTCTCGATGACGCGGGAACGGTTGCCGCTGGATCCGGCCGCCGTCGCGGGGGCGGTCCAGCCCGCGCTGGTGAACATCAGCACGTCCTCGCGGCCGATGGGGGTGGGCGCGGCGGGGTCGGGCATCGTGCTGAGCGCGGAAGGTCAGGTGCTGACCAGCCACCACGTGGTGAAAGGCGCGGACACGGTGACGGTCACCGATGTGGGCAACGGCAAGGTGTACAACGCCACGGTCCTCGGTTACGACTCGAACGCCGATATCGCGCTGCTCGCGCTGGAAGGCGCCGCGGGTCTCGCGGTCGCGCGCATCGGGAGTTCCGCGGCGGTGCGCATTCGTGACGAGGTGATGGCCATCGGCAACGCGGGCGGTATCGGCGGCACGCCGACCGCCATCGCGGGCGCCATCACCGACGTCGACAGCACCATCGTCGCCCTCAACGCGGCGGATATGTCACGCAAATCGCTGACCGGCATGCTCGAGGTGGCCGCCGCGGTGAGTTCGGGGCAGTCCGGCGGCGCGGTGGCGGATCGGTGGGGCGCGGTGATCGGCGTGGTCACCGCGGCGTCGGGCGAATCGAGGCCGGGCGAGGACACCCAGCCCAATGGTTACGCGGTGCCCATCGATACCGCGATGCGGGTGGTCGAGCAGATCCGGTCGGGTACGCCGACCGACTCCGTGCACATCGGGCCGACCGCGACCCTCGGCGTGCTGATCTCGGACGCCAAACCGAGCGGTGCGCGCGTCGACATGGCGATCTACGGCCTGCCCGCCCGGGCCGTCGGGCTGACCGAGGGCGAGGTCATCACTTCGATCGACGGCAGCGCCATCACCACGGCGCGGGATCTGCGGGCCGCGATCAATCTGCGCAGACCCGACGACACGGTCCGCCTCGGGGTGGTCGGGGTCGGCGGGGAACCGCGCACGGTCGACGTGACGCTGACGCTCGGCACACCGAATTAGCGCAGGCGAAACGCCCCCGGATCAGAACAGCGACAGCCAGTAGTCCTGGAACCGCAGGAACACCAGCAGCAACACCACCGCGTAGAACACCGCGACGATGGTCCAGCGCCATTCCGCCAGAATGCCGAGCGGCCCGCCCCTGCCACCCCACAGCTGTTCGGTGCATACCGCGAGCAGCGGCGTGATGATGGCCCAGACCACCATGCAGTACGGGCACAGCGCGTCGATCCGGTACAGGCTCTGGAAGACCAGCCAGCAGACGAACACGGTGCCCAGCAGGGCGCCCAGCCACAGCCCGCCCCAGATCCAGCGCGGGAACTGCACTCCGGCGACGCCGAGGACGCCCACGGTGACCACCACCGAGAAGCCGACGACGCCGATGAGCGGATTGGGGAATCCGAAGACCGCGGCCTGATCGGTCACCATCACCGAACCGCAGGACAGGATCGGGTTGATACTGCACGAGGGCCGGTAGCCGGGGTCGGTGAACAGTTTGAACCGCTCGACGGTCAGCGCCACCGCGGCCAGCCAGCCGGCCAGACCGGTGAGCAGTACCAGCCAGGCCGAACGCGGGGGTGTGGGGATCATTGCGCGGCGGCGGCGATCGCCTGGGCCAGACCGCTCGGGTTGACCTGCTGACCGTTGACGAAGACCGACGGGGTCGACTGGATGCCGCCGTCGAAGGCTTCCCGGGTCTTGGCCTCCACGAAATTGTCGTAGGTGCGGTCTCTGATGCACCCGGACACGTCATCGGTGTAACCGACCAACTTCGCGATCTCGATCAGCTGATCGTCGGTCAGGCCGGAGGTGCCTTCCGCGGGCTGCTGTTCGTACATGGTCGACAGCCACGTCTGGTATTTGGCGGGATCGGCCTGGGCGACGCAGTAGGAGGCGTTCGCGGCGCGGCTGGAGTACTCGGCGCCGCCGGAGGCGCGATCGAGGAAGGAGATGATGTTGTACTCGACCGCGGCGGTTCCGCTGTTCACCGCGTCCTCCAGCACCTGGCCGTTGGCGGCCTCGAAGGCCTTGCAGGCCGGGCACTGCAGGTCGGCGACGACGCGCACGGTGACCTCGGCGTCGGGTTTGCCGATGCGGATCGAGCCGTTGTCGGTGATGTTTCCGGTGATGCCGTTCGGGGACGCGGTGGCGGCGATGCTCGGCGTCGGACCCGCGGCCGCCTCGTCCTTGTCGGACTTCTTCATCGCGATACCGATACCGATGGCGGCGATGAGCCCGATCAGGACCACTGCCACGACCGCCTGGATGAGGATGTTGCGGTTGCGATCGGTGCGCTTGGCCTGGGCCAGCGCACTCGAGGTCTTCCGTCCAGCCGGGTTCTTGCTCACCGTGCGTTCACCACGCCTTTCGTTCGCCTGCCGGTTTCCCCTACCGCCCCGATCGTAGTTCCGGACCTCCCGGGCACGGTCGGGCACGACCCACATCATCCTGGGTGAACCTGAGAGATTCCGTAACGCCCCCGGTCAGGGGTCGGTCATGGTGTCGAGGTGGGTCGGTGGGTGACGTTTCGCCGATCCCGTGCGCGAGGGATGCCGGTGACCTCGTCATCGAGTTCACGCCGTGGATCTTCGCCGCGGTCACGGCCGTGCGGGTCGTCGAAGTGCTGTCGTGTGGCCCGTACCTGCCGGGTGATTCAGCGGCGTCGGTCGGGTGCGCCGACGACCTCTGGCAGCACTCGGTCACGGCGTCGCGGGAATTCACGTATCCGAGCGTTCGGGGCCCGGTGGTGGCTGCGCGCCGAGTTCGACCATCGCGCGCAGGATCGACGGAGCCATGGCGAGCTCGAATTCGACTCCGCCGCTTTCGAATATGTAGGTGAGGTAGTCCTCTCGACGCAGGGGAGCGCGCCGGACCGAGCAGTGCTCGCCGATGATCACCCAGCTTCCGAGTGTCAATTGGTCGAATCCCGCATGATCGAACACCGCGCCTCCCACCCTCCGGCCTGCGTCATCCCCGATGAAGTGGACTATGCCACTTGGCGAGAACGCTGTCAATGGAGACCCGCGCGGGCGGGTCAGGAACCGAGCGAGTACTCCTGCTGAAATGTCCAGTGCCCCGGGGGATATACGAGTTCGTCGAATTGCAGGGGGCTGTTGTCCGCCGCGTGCAGCGTGAGGTGGTAGACGAGTACCGCCGCCGGGCGCGGCACGTCGAGTAGTCGCCGTTCCTGTGTCGAGGCCAGTCGCGCGCTGACTCGGTCGCGCGCGTGGGCCACCTCGAAGCCGGTCGTCCGCGCGACATAGTCGGCGACCCCGCCGGGGATCGGTTCGGTGCGCAGCAGGAGTTCGGCGGCGGTGGCGAATCGGCCGGGAAACCAGGATGTCGCGATTCGCGCGGCACCGGACTCGGTGGTCAGCAGACGTTTTCGCTCGATGACCGACGTGCCGTCCGGCAGTTCGAGCGCGGCGGTGACTTCCTCGGGTCCGCTGACGATCTCCGCCGACACGATGGTCGCCGATTCGTGTTCGGCGTAGCGCGTCCCGTAGCGCGGCGGCTCGCGCAACCGGGCGGACGCGCTCGTGCCGGTGACCGCGTTCGTGTCGGTGACGTAGGTGCCCGAGCCCCGACGTGATTGCACCAAACCCTGCTGCCGCAACGTATTCAACGCTTTGGCCGCGGTCGGCCTGGCGACCTTCCAGCTCGCCGCCAATTCCCGTTCCGACGGTACCTCCGCGCCGGGCGCCAGTTCGCCGCGCTGGATGAGGTCGCGGATGTAGCCCGATATCTGTAGGTATTTCGGTAGTACCTCTTCGATTTCGGGCACCGAGGGCCTTCCGTTCGCGCGACCGCCATAGACCACTGGCCAGTGTAGCAATCGGCCCGCATCCGGAAACGCGCGCCGTTCGGCGGGATTCGAACCTCTTTGCGCGAGTTTGCGAATCCAATCGTGCGCCACATCACAGCGATGTGCGGAGGTGAAGCAGGACCGAATCGACATTACTTACCGGTAGAGTGCCGTCCAGTATGGCGGCGGGCGGACCGAGCAGAGGGGATGTCCCAGATGGCGGTACCCGATACCGGGCAGGGGATGGCTCGCGGTCTGTACGCGGCGGCCACCGGGACGGGCGATACGCGATTCGAACTCGCCGAGGACGTCGCGCGGAAACTCGCCGCGGCCTGTGACCGGCTGGTCGAGGATCTGCAAAAGGCCGTCGCCGCCGGATATCTCGTCACCGACGTGTCCGGTTTCCCCGAACTGCCGTCCGGGCAGGGGCTCGCGGAGGGTTTCACCGCGAAGGGGCAGCAGTATCTCGACACCCTGACGGCATTCCAGGAGACGGCGCTGCTGTTCAAAGCGGCGTATCTGGCCGCGGGCCAGCGGCTTTCGGACGCCGAGGCGGCCAATCACGCGGCGCTGCGACTGATCGCGGACTATCTGGAGCCTCGATGAGCGTCCCCGGCGATTCCCGGCGGTGACGACGATGGATTTCCCGGACGTCACCGACGACACCCTCGTCCGCCCGACCGCCTCGACCGGCGGGAGCGACGCACGGTGAGATGGGTTTTCACCCCCGACGAGTTCACGCATGTCTGGGAGAGCGAGACGAGCCTGGACCGACGTCCGTATCCGATCAATATGGCGCCCGCCGCGACCGCGCGCACCGAAACCGAGTACGCGGCACTGCGTCTGCCGCAGCGTTTCGCCAAACAGGCCGATCCCGACCTGTCCGCCGCGCTCATGCTCTGTGCCCGGGGCGACGCCACCACCATCACGATCTCCGGCGAGCGGGCCAAGCCGGAAGGGACGCCCCCCGGCGCGAAAGAGGATCGGATCCTCGCGTTCGCGGCCGTGGTGCACCATCACGCGGGCATTCTCGTCGCCACCGCCGACCGGGTGGTCGTGCAGATGTGTCACGCCCGCGGCGTGGGGCAACGGCTGGTGCAGATCATCGGGCCCGGTAGGCCGGGCACGCTGGGCGCCATGCGGGAACCCCACACCCAGGTGTTGACTCCGGATACCGACGCGGCCTCGGCCAACGGGCAGCGCGGTGCGACCCGCTTCCGGAATACACTGCGCAAACCGGTCGACTGCCGCGGTTTCATCACCGTCACGGTGGAACCGGACAACCCGATGTCCCCGCCGACCAGACATCGGACCTGGCTGGATTTCACCGGCGACGGGCGCTACCTGCTCACCACCTCGCACGACCTGATCCTCACCCCGATCTCCGACGACGAATTCGCGGCCCAGTTGCTCCGCCTCGCCCAGATCCGCTGAAAACCGTGGTAGGCATGGGTATGGCGAAGCACTGGTCCCTCCCGGCGGTCGATGCTCTGAGATCCGACGGTCTGCGGATCGCCGATCTCGACACCTCGGGCACCCCCGGATTCGACGGAGCCAAGGCCGAGGGCCTCGCCTGCCTGGCCGAACGCGCCACGGTGCTCTCGGGGCTCCAGGAAAAGCTCTACGCCAACGGGCGATCCGGTGACAAACGCAGCGTGCTGCTGGTGTTGCAGGGTATGGACACCGCGGGCAAGGGCGGCATCGTCCGGCATGTGATCGGCTCGGTCGACCCGCAGGGCGTCGACCACGCGGCCTTCGGCGTGCCGACCGAGAAGGAGAAGCACCACCACTTCCTGTGGCGTATCCGCAAGGAATTGCCCGGCGGCGGCCAGCTCGGCGTCTTCGATCGCTCCCACTACGAGGACGTCCTGGTGGTGCGGGTGCACGATCTCGTTCCCCCCGAGGTGTGGCAACCGCGCTACGACGAGATCAACGCCTTCGAGAAGGAACTGGTCGACGAGGGCACGACCCTGGTGAAGGTCGCGATGTTCGTCTCGCTCGACGAACAGAAGAAACGGCTCAGCGAACGTCTGGAACGGCCGGACAAGTACTGGAAATTCAATCCCTCCGATATCGACGAACGCGCGTTCTGGCCCGCCTACCAGCAGGCCTACCAGGTCATGCTGGATCGCACCTCCACCGAATACGCGCCGTGGCACGTGATTCCGGCCGACCGCAAATGGTTCGCGCGACTGGCGGTCACCGAATTGCTCATCGCCGCCCTGGAGACACTCGAACTGGACTGGCCCGCGGCGACATTCGATATCGAGGAGCAGAAGCGCAGGCTGGCCGAGGTCTGAGTTCGCTCACGCGGGCCTGGCGGCGCTGACGTATTGCAGGACGCGGTGCACCCGCTGGTCGATGTCGACGAGCTCCAATTCGGTGAACAGCGCGGGGAAGGTGTCGTTGTCGAAGACCCGCAGGCCACTCCAGCCGCCGACGATACGGCTGGCGTGACCGAACGGGGTGTCGCCACGATGACTGGTGGTGATCGCGATCCGCCCGCCCGGCGCGAGCACGCGCACCATCTCCCTGGTGGCGGCGAGCGGATCGGGAATCAGGTAGAGCGCGCCGAAACAGCAGACGGCGTCGAAGGTTCCGTCGGCGAAGGGCAGCCGCCTCGCGTCACCCCGTACATAGCCCACGCGCGGGCCCGCGTTGTCGACCACCGCGCGGGCCAGCATGGGCTCGGAATAGTCTACCCCGACCACGCGGCCGGACCCGGTGAGCCGGTCACTCAGGTATCGCGTGAAATTGCCCGGCCCGCAGGCGATGTCGAGTACCTTCTGCTCACCGCCGAGCCGTAGGGCGGTGACCGCGTCGCGGCGGTCGGCCGAGGTGGTGCGTCCGCTGGCCAGGTAGAACAGTGTCGGACGCCAGGCCCGTTCGTACACCGCGGCGAGTGCGGGGGCGTTCATGGTGCGTCGAGCCAGATTCACGGGTGACCTCAGCCTCGTTCGACGCCGATGGTCATGCCCGCCGCGCGCAGGCGGCTGGTGAGCGCGTCGCCCATGGCCGAGGCCGGGGTGAGGATGCCCGCGAGTTCGGGCTGTTCGGCGGTATCGAAGGCCAGCGAGAGCCCGCTCTCGCCGAGCAGTACCGCCGTCGCCTGGTAGCCGGGATCACCCTGGGCGGCGAAGGTCGCGACATATTTCGCGCCGGATGTCGTACTCGCGTAGGTCTTCATGGTGAACCACCCGCTCGCCCTGGCCTCCTCGCTCGGGCCGGTGCCCGGCTTGGGCAGCACCCGGTCGAGCAGTTTGCGTCCGGCCGAGACGCGTGACAACAGCGCGCCCGTGGCCATCGCGGCCACCACACCGCCCGCGATCCCGGCGGCGACCAGCGGCGCGGCGGCGGATCTGCCCGCGTTCATGACCTCGCGGTAGCGGAAGTTCTTGCCGTAGACCCAGCCGAGCAGGCCGTTGGTCCGGCGCACGATCTTGGTGTTGTGCGAGGCCATCACGAAGGTGCTCACCCAGCCGTTCAGGCTCGGGTCGATATCGCTCGCCCGCTGCCACGCCTGATCGGATTGGCGGCCGACATCGGGATCCATCGACTTGTCCGGGCTCAGCGAATACGGGTGTGCGAGCACCTTGCCCTTGGACGAATCGGCGGCGACCGCCTCCATCATGGCGCGCCCGGAATCGATCGTGCCGCCGCTGACCCCGCCCTTGAACGCGGCGATCAGTGTGGTGTCGGTGAGTTCGCCGGTGTTGTCCTCGACCGAGCGACGGTACAGCTGGTAGACGCTCAGATCGGACGGAACCGAGTCGAAACCGCAGGAATTCACGATCTTCGCACCGGTTTCCACCGCGCGGTCGTGGTAGCCGTCGATGGCTTCGCGGATGAACAGCGGCTCACCGGTGAGGTCGGCGTAATGGGTGCCCGCCTCGGCGCACGCGGCGACGAGGGGCAGTCCGTAGCGCAGGTACGGCCCGACCGTGGTGACGACGACCTTCGTCCGTGCCGCCAATTCGTTCAGCGCGCCCTGATCGGTCGAATCCGCCACCACCAGTGCCCAATTCGCGGCGTCGGGGCCGAGTTCGGCACGGACCGAGGTCAGTTTGTCGAGCGAACGCCCGGCCAGGGCGATACGGGCGTCGACGGGCGCGGCTCCGAGCAGGTACCGCGCGGTGAGTTTGCCGACGAATCCGGTCGCGCCGAACAGGATGAGGTCGAATTCTCGATCGTTTGCCATCAGATATCTTCCGTTCGTCGAATTGAGCTCGCCGCGTTCAGGATTCGATGGGAACGCCGCGCGTGCCGTCCCGTTGACCGGCGAGCCATCGGTGATGGGTGGTGCCGAGTTCGGTCACCGGCGGTTCGTCGTAGATCCATTCGCGCGCGATGCGGTGCCAGTTCGCGGTGACGTCGAGCTGGCCGAGCATGCCGAAGGTGAGGAAATCGGCCCGTCGCGAGAACAGGTGCTCGGGCGGCAGATTCTGCTGCTTCATCCCCGCGAATTCACTCGCCCTCGGATCGACCGCGAGCAGGAACGCGCCGCTGGCCAGTTCGGGGGTGATGGTCAGTTCCTCGTCGATCAGACACCATTCCGAGGCGGACAGCACGTATTCGAGACATTCCTCCGCGCCGATCTCCTCGGGTGAGTCGATGACACCGCGCTGGATCATCAACTCCCGCAGGTCTTCCGCGCGATCCTCCGCCGCCGCGCGCAGGCAGATCTTCTCGAAACGCACGTGCTCGGCGTCCATCCGGTTGAACAGGCCGAAATCCAGGAAGCCGACCCTGCCGTCCTCAGCCAGCAGCACATTGCCCGGATGCGGATCGCCGCAGAACTCGTGAAAGGTGAACAGCGACCCGACATAGAACCGGTAGATGATCTCGCCGACCCGATCGCGTTCGGCCCGTGGCAACTGCCGGATCTCCTCGAAACCCTTGCCCGGCAGGTACTCGCTCACCAGCACCCTGGTGGTCGACAGTTCGGGCAGCGAGCGCGGCACCGCGATGAACGGATGGCCCGCGTAGAGTTCGGCGATCTGCGACTGGGTGGCGGCCTCGGCGTGGTAATCGAGTTCGCTCTCCATGTTCAGCCGCAGTTCGTCCAGTACGGCCGGTGTCACCCAGGGCATCGCCGACTGGAGGACTTTGCGAAACATGTTGAGGTTCTTCAGATCCGCGCGTACCGCCGCGTCGATGCCGGGATATTGGACCTTCACCGCGACGACCCGGCCGTCGTGCAGCCGGGCCCGGTAGACCTGACCGATCGAGGCGGCGGCGATCGGCTCGGGTTCGAATTCGGCGAAGATCTCGTCGAGGGGTTTGTCGAAATCCTCCTCGATCACCCGGCGCATGGATTCGAACGACACCGTCGGCGCGGCATTGCGCAGCACGGCCAGTCGCTTCTGGAAACGTTCGCGATGGGATTCGGGCACCAGATCCAGATCGAGCACAGACATCATCTGCCCCAGTTTCATGGCGACGCCCTTCATGGTGCCGAGCACCATGACCACCTGTTCGGTGGTGCGGAGCATGGACTCCTCCGCCATCCGCGCGCGCACCGCCTCCGACCTGCCGCGCATGGTCAGCCTGGTCCGTTGGGTCCGGAGCACCGAACCGGCGGCGACGACGCCCAGCTTGGTGCCACGAGCAAGCCGAGACGTCGGAACCTGCTTCGCCATCGGGGTACCTCCATTGGTGCCGCGTCGGTGCCACGGGTCCGGCGCGTGCGTGCCAGACCACGTTGCGGGCGGTAGCCACCCGCCGGGCGGCACCGCACGGTTTCAGACTAACAACGCCACCGGGGCGTCGAGTCGGCCGTCACATTCGCGCGACGACGGCGCGCGCGACGACGAGAACGGAACGGTCAGGCGAGGGTTCCGTCGGCGTTCAGATCGGGCAGCACGTGGGTCTGGGCGTTGAAGATCTCCCGGGAGCCGCCCGCGCGCATCATGCCCTCGATGGCGCTCCAGGCCATCATGGTCAGGTAGTCGATGACTTCCTCGCGCGACATCGTCTTGTCCGTGGTCCACCAGTGGGTGGCCAGCTGGATGCCGCCCACCAGCACGTAGGACCAGAGCATCGCGCCCTCGGTCTTCGCACCGCGTTCGCGGCCCTTGTCGACGATCACAGTGGAGACGACCTCGGCGAACAGCTTCTCGAACTCGGCCAGCGAGGACTGCCCCGACCCGTTGCCCATGATGAAGCGGTAGACCTCGGGGTCCTCGTCGACCGTGCCGACGTAGGCCGCCATGGCCGAGCGGACCAGCTGGTATTCGGCGGCGTCCAGGCTGATCGCCTCGTACACCCTCGGCATCAGCGTGAGCTCGATGAAGCGCTGCATGGTCGCGCGGATCAGGTCGTTCTTATCGGAGAAGTACCGGTACAGGACGGTTTTGGAGACGCCGATCTCGGCGGCGATCTCGTCCATGCCCGCGTTCGAGCCGCGCTTGCGAATCGCGGCGAGGGTGCCGTCGACGAGTTCCTCGCGCCGATCGATCTTGTGCTGACGCCACCGGCGTTTGCGGCCGTCGGTTCGGCCGCCCCGGACCGCCGCCGGTCGTTCGTCGATGTCGACGGTGTTCGCGACGCGGTGTTCGCGGGGTTCCAGCTGGTCACGCTCCGCTACCGCCTCCGGGCCGATTCGTGCCGCAAGGTCTTCGGTGGACAGCGTGGGCTCCCTCGTTAGTGGACGGGTGATGTCCTTCCAGCTTAAGTGCAGCCCACCTCGCACTGTCGCGTTTGGGTCGCCGATGCGGTAGGAACCACATTCGCGCGGCCGGCGACGAGCGCGCGATCCGGGCATATCCTCGCGGCACAGCAGAATGGACAGCATGGAGAATGCTCCCGGCAACACAGCGGCGCCTGCGACGGGGCAGCAGGCGACGTCCCGGCGCGAACTCGGCGGGGGCGCCCGGTCCGCGCCCGCGTCGCTCGGCGCGCCCACCCCCGCGGGCCCGAACGGTTTCTTTGTCGACGAGGAGAGCAAGCGGCGGGATCTGTTCCGGATGAAGGCGCTGGCCACCGGACTGTTGGTTTTCGCGAGCCTGGTCTACCTGTTCTGCCGTTGGCTCGAATCGCGAGGTCAGGGCGGCGACTGGGTCGGCTATCTACGCGCGGCCTCGGAGGCGGGCATGGTCGGCGCGCTCGCGGACTGGTTCGCGGTGACGGCGCTGTTCCGGCATCCGCTCGGCCTACCGATCCCGCATACCGCGATCATCCGCAAGAAGAAGGATCAGCTCGGCGCGAGTCTGGGCAGTTTCGTCGGGACCAACTTCCTGGCGCCCGACGTGGTGTCGGCCAAGGTCGCCTCGGCGCAGGTCTCGCTACGGGTAGGCCGCTGGATGGCGGATCCGGGGCACGCGGCCAGGGTGGCGCAGGAGAGTTCGACGCTGTTGCGCGCGGTCGTCGGGGTGCTGCGCGACGAGGACGTCGAGCAGATCATCGACAACACCATCGTCAAGCGGATCGCCGAGCCGCTGTGGGGGCCGCCGATCGGCCGGGTGCTAGCAGAACTGCTAGCGGACAATCGCCAGCTGGCGCTGCTGGATATGCTCGCCGAACGGGCGCACCAATGGGCGCTCGGCAGCCAGGAGACGATCGACCGGATCGTGCTGCGCGACGCGCCGCAATGGGCGCCGAAATTCGCGAATATCCTGCTTTCGGAAAAGATCTATCGCGAACTCGTGGAGTTCACCTGGAAGGTGCGGTCGAATCCGGAGCACGAGGTGCGGCTGGCGGCGAACCGTTTCCTGGAGGAATTCGCCCACGATCTGCAATACGACGACGCCATGATCAAGAAGGCCGAGCGGATCAAAGCCCAGGTGATGGGCCGCGAGGAGATCACCGGTATGGCCGAGGCCACATGGCGGGCGGCCAAGCGGCTGATTCTGGAGTCGGCCGACGATCCGAACAGTACGCTGCGCCGCAAGGTGGCCGAGAACGTGCGTCAACTCGGTGAACGGCTTCGCGACGACGACGAGATGCGGACCAAGGTCGACGACTGGATCGACCGTGGCGCACGGTATCTCGTGGGGAACTACGCTGCGGAGATCACCACTCTCGTCACCGATACGGTGGCCAAGTGGGATGCCGAGGAGGCGAGTAAGAAGATCGAATTGCAGGTCGGGCGTGATCTGCAATTCATTCGTATCAACGGAACGGTGGTCGGTTCGCTCGCCGGACTGGCGATCTATTCGGTTTCGGAGTTGCTGTTCCACGGCTGAATAACTCGACAATGGTGTCCGGTTTAGCGACCGGTCATCGTTTCCCCACGTAGTGGCATTTATGTCGGTCTCTGACATAGAACGCTACATGTTTGCTGAAAGAGTGCTAGCAAGCTGCTTGCAACAGCTAGCACCCTGCCCTAGTATTGAACCCGTACAACCGCCAGAAGGTGAGTGATGGCTGACCAGCCCGAGGTTTCCGCCGAGTACACCGACAATCGCCAAGGATATTCGGACGAAGTCGGAGAACGAGGGGGGCGTGTTGCCAGCGCGGCGCACGATATCGGTGGTTTCATCAGGTCACAGCGAGAAGCCGCGCAAGTCTCGCTGCGTCAGCTCGCCGCATTGGCGGGGGTGAGCAATCCGTATCTCAGCCAGATCGAGCGCGGATTGCGCAATCCCTCCGCCGAAGTGCTCGCGCAGATCGCCAAGGCGTTGCGGGTGTCCTCGGAGGTGTTGTACGTCAAGGCCGGCTATTTGGAGCAGCGGCCGCACAGCCCGGTTCGGGATGCCCTGCTCGCCGATACGTCGGTCAGCGAACGGCAGAAGCAAGTACTGCTGGAGATATACGAGTCGTTTCGCCGCGAAAACGGAGGGAACGAGCCCGGGGGGGAGTGGGACAGCGACGTTCCGCGCACGACAACCGACACTCCGCCACGCCAGGAGAACGAAGAATGACCGAAAAGAACGCCACCGTCACCAAGCCCCTGTTCGCCGCGGTCGGCGCCGGGGACGCCGTCTACGCTCGCGCGCTCGATGTCGTCACCCAGGTGCGTGAACGCGCGACCACGACCGATGTCAGCGGCCGGGTGGAGGGGGCGCGCGAGCGCTTCGCCAATGTGCCCGCCGATGTGCAGGCCCAGTTCGAGACGCTGCGCGAGCGGCTGTCCGGGCTGCCCTCCGAGCTGCCCGAGGATCTCGCCGAACTGCGTGAGAAGTTCACCCCCGAGGAACTGCGCACCCTCGCCGAGAAGTACTACCGCCAGGTGCTCGACGTCTACGCCGATCTCGCCGTCCGCGGTGAGGAAACCGTCGACCGGTTGCGCGCCAACCACCTCGTCGAGGATCAGATCGAGCGCGTCGAAGGTCTCTACAAGGACGCGGCCGTGCGTGCCGAGGATGTCCTCGACCGGGTGAACGGCCTGCTCGGCCGTCCGGCCAAGGACGGGTCCGAGGTCGTCGAGCCTGCGGTCGCGCCGGTTCCCGAGCCGGTCGCGGACGCGGTCGTCGAGGCCGAGATCGTCGCCATCTCCACCGAGGCCGAACCGGCCGAGGAACTCTTCCCGGCCGAGCCCGCGCCGCCGAAGAAGGCTCCGGCGAAGAAGGCCGCCTCCAAGAAGGCCGCCGCGCCGAAGACCGTCTGAGCGTCCGTCCAGCCGGGCGCGGCCCCCGCACACCTCGGTGTGCGGGGGCCGCGCTCGTATGATGGGTGATGTGAACACCGTGAACGGGTTGACCGGACTCATCATGCTCGTGCTCTGGCTCGCGGCGCTGGGGGCGACGATCTTCGCGTTGATTCACGCCGTGCGCCAACGGCCGGACGCGTTCACCGCCGTGGACAAGCAGACCAAGACGATCTGGCTCGCGATCCTGGGCGTGGCGCTGTTGCTCCTGCTGCTCTTCCCCGCCGGATTGGGTCTGCTGTCGTTCATCGCGATCATCGCGACGGGCGTCTATCTGGCCGATGTCCGGCCGAAGGTGGACGAGATTCAGCGCGGTCCCCGCTGGTAGAAAGCCGATAACGCCCCGGCGCGGGGCGATATGTGAACACAGGCCGAGTTTCCGGGAACGCCCGGACTCGGCCTTTGTCGTATCCGGAGGGTTGCCGTGTCGGCGGGGCGGTGGCGGCGCGTGATCCGAGGGTGCGGACTGGCGGACAGACGTGAATCGGGGTTACTGTATCGAGAAGTAACACAAAGGAGTGTCCGATGCGCGCCTTGCCGCTCGAGAAGGTGGACCTGCCGGGGAAAGTCCGGGGGCTGCTCGACGTACACCGTGCCGACCTGAGGTCGCGCACCTATGCGATCACCGCCGTCAACCCGCCCACCGCGCCGCGCGAGGTCCGCACCGTGACCGCCGTCGACGGCGCGCGACTGCGGGTTCACGTCTACGGACCCGCCGGTGCGCCCGCGATCGTGCTCGTGCACGGCTGGACCTGCGCGATCGAATACTGGAACGCCCAGATCAACGCCTTCGCCGACGAATACCGCGTCATCGCCTACGACCAGCGCGGACACGGCGAGAGCGAACTCGGCACCGCCGACCTGACCATGGATCTGCTCGCCGACGACCTGGTCGCGGTCTTGGACGCCACTCTCGCCCGGGGTGAACGCGCCGTCCTCGTCGGCCACAGCCTCGGCGGCATGACCCTGCAAGCATGGGCGGGCCGCTATCCGGAACAGGTGGCCCAGCGCGCCGCCGCGGCGCTGTTGACGAATACCGCGCCGGGGTTGCTCGTCGGGGAGACCTTCGTCGTCCCGTTCTTCAACCGCCCGCGGGTACGTCTGCGCCGGACGATCGCACTGCCGCTGGTCCTGGGCAGGTACGGGTTGGGCATGCCGATCGTCTTCCCGCCGCTGCCCCCGGTGAAATGGCTTTTCGCCCGCCAGATCATGAGTCTGGCGGCGCGTCGCGAGCTGATCGACTACAGCATGGCCGTCGTCCGCTCGTGCCGGGCCTCGGTGCGCGCGCGCTTCGGATTGCTGCTCGCGGATATGGATCTGGGCGAAGCGGCGAGGAATCTGGTGGTTCCGACCACCATCCTGTCCGGATCCGACGATTTCATGACACCGCCGGTCCACGCCGAGCGGATCGCCGCGATGCTGACCGAGGTCGGCAGCCTGGTGCGGCACGAGGTGCTCGCCACCGGCCACCTCGGCAATGTCGAGATGTTCGAACGGTTCAACGAAGAACTGGCTCGGGTGCTCGACGCCGTCGCGGCCGACGAAGGGTCCGTGGAAGCCGCGGGCTGAAACCGGGCCTGCACCGGTGTCCGCTCAGGAGAACACCACGGTCCGGCGGCCGTGTACGAGCACGCGTCCCTCCAGATGCCAGCGCAGGCCGCGTGCCAGCACGACCCGTTCGATATCGCGGCCCTGACGGACCATGTCGCGCACATCGTCGGCGTGATCGATACGGCTGACGTCCTGCTCGATGATCGGCCCCGCGTCCAGTTCGGCCGTCGCGTAGTGGCAGGTCGCGCCGATCAGCTTCACGCCGCGGACGAAGGCCTGGTGGTACGGCCGCGCGCCGACGAACGACGGCAGGAAGCTGTGGTGGATATTGATCGCCCGGCCCGCCCAGTGTTCGCACAGATCCGCCGGGAGCACCTGCATGAACCGTGCCAGCACCACCGCGTGCGGGTCGTGCGCGTCGACCAGAGCCCTGACCTCGTCGAAAGCCGGACCACGCGCGGCCGGATCCTTGGGGAACGGCACGTAGTGGAATTTCACCCCGTGCGCCTCGGTCATGGACGCCAGGTCGGGATGGTTGCCGATCACCGCCTCGATCGTCGCCGGGAGTTCACCGGCGGCCGCCCGGCCGAGCAGATCGTGCAGGCAATGCCCATCCCGGCTGACCAGCAGCACCGCGCGACCGCGCGCCCCCGAATCGTGCACCCGCCACTCCGTCTCCGGCCCCAGATCCGCCGCGACCCCCGAGAAACGGTCGCGCAGTTCGTCCAGCTCGAACGGCACCGTCGACGCCGCGATGGCCTGGCGGGTGAAGAACCAGCCGGTCTCCGCATCGGAGTGGTACCCCGCCTCGACGATGGACCCGCCGAATTCGGCGATGAACGAGGTGATCCGGGCGATGATGCCGGGACGGTCCGGACAGCCCAGAGTCAGCACGTAGCGGCGGTCGTAGGAAGCGGAACTCATGAGCTGATCGTATTTATGCGCGCCCACCAGCGACGCGGCGGGTCAGCCGACTCCGCCCGCCCGCGATCGCAGGCAGCGATCACGTGATCGCGAGGCGATGTACGCCCCATCCAGACAACACCCGACCACCCCAACGCGAGCCCGGTAATCGACAACACGTTCGACCCCACTCGCCTAGGAAGTGCCGCACATCCTCGATAAGCCGCGCACCGGACGCGGACATCCCGCACTGACCCGCCACCAACGGCGCGAGCCCGACGAGCGCCCGTTCGCGGCCGTCTCGTTGCCGAGCGGTCGAAGCGCATGCGACGCAGTCGCGAGTCTCGACCGCTCGGCAACGAGACATAGCGGGCCGCGAACCCGCCGCACCAGCGGCCGAATTTCAGTAAAACGGTTCGGCGTAGCGGAATTCGCCGGTGATCCGGGGTTCGTAGGCGGTGAGGGTGCGCACCTGGAAGTGGGTGGTCCACGACGGGTCGTCGGGGTGGATGCCGACGCGGCCGCCGGGGACGAAGCCGAAGCGGGGGTAGTAGTCGAGGCTGCCGAGCAGGGCTACCAGGGGTTCGTCCAGCGCGTCGGCCGCGCCGAGGGCGGCGTGCACAAGGGCGGAGCCGACGCCGGAGCCCTGGTGGTCGGCGAGAACGCCGATCGGGCCGAGCCCGAGGGCGGGGTAGGGGCCGACCGAGGCTCGGGTCAGGCAGACATGGCCGACGACGACGTCGAATTCGACCGCGACGAGGGACAGGGTCGGGATCCAGCCCGCGTCGCCGCGTAGCCGTTCGACCAGGTCGACTTCGGGTGGGTCGGGGTCGTCGGCCGGATCGTCGGTGGGGACGGTATCGGCGGTTCGGCGCGGGGCGAACGCGCTGCGATGCACCGCGGCGATGGCGGTGGTGTCGTCGGCGCGTTCGCGACGGATCAGCACGATGTCTCCTCCCGAACGACTGCGAACCATCCGCGTACACCATCCGGCGAGGTCGGGCCCTACGGTGCCCGTCGCGCGCCGACGTCTACGAGTGTGCGGGAAGTGATGGAGGCACGCAATGGAATTCGCCCCCGGTGTGCCAGACTCACCCCATGTCAGACTCCGCGCCACTGACCAGAGCCGACGTGGCGGACCTCATCGATCACACGTTGCTCGCCCCCGAGGCGACCGCCGCCGACGTCGAAGCGCTGGTCGCGGAGGCGCGCGCCCTCGGGGTGTACGCGATCTGCGTCTCACCGTCGATGCTGCCGGTGCGCGCGCCAGGTGTGGTGATCGCCACTGTCGCCGGTTTCCCTTCCGGTAAACATCATTCACTGGTGAAGGGTGCCGAGGCCCGGCTCGCGGTGGATCAGGGCGCGGCCGAGGTCGATATGGTGATCGACGTGGGTGCGGCCGTCGCCGGGGACTATTCCGCGGTGCTGTCCGATATCGTGACCGTCCGCGAGGCGGTCGCCGATCGCGCTGTTCTCAAGGTGATCATCGAATCGGCGGCGCTGACCGACGAGGCGATCGTGCAGGTCTGCCGGGCGGCCGAGCGCGCGGGCGCCGATTTCGTCAAGACTTCCACCGGTTTCCACCCGGCGGGCGGTGCGAGCGCGCACGCGGTCCGGCTGATGGCGGAGACGGTCGGCGGACGGATCGGGGTCAAGGCGAGTGGTGGTATCCGTACCGCCGAGGCGGCGGCGGAGTTGATCGCCGCTGGTGCCACCCGGCTCGGGCTGTCGAAATCGCGCGCGGTGCTCGACGGTTTTCCCGAAGCCTGAGCGTATTGCCCTCGGGAGTTCCAGCGTGCGCCGCCGCTTCGACCCGTCTGCGACCGTGGATTCTCGCCATCAGGCGTTTTCGTCGGCGGTGATCCATTCCGCCATCACGTCGGCCAGCGCGCGGGCTCCCGCGCGGCAGTCGTCCGGTAGCGCGAATTCGGCGGGGGAGTGCGAGACGCCGGTCGGGTTGCGGACGAACAGCATGGCGGTGGGCACCACGGCGGAGAGGATTCCGGCGTCGTGTCCCGCGGCGGTCGGCAGGACCGGGATATCGCCGAGATGGCCGAGCGCGCGGGCGATGCGGTCGCGGGGTCCGGGCGGGAATTCCACTATCGGGGTAACGGATTCGGCTTCGATCCGCAGTTTCACCCCGTCACAGGCCGCATGCTTGTGCGCTTCGCTACTGATCCGTTCGACGAGCCCGGTCAGGGTGTCCTCGTCGGCGGCGCGGGCGTCGAGCCAGGCGAGTACCTCGGAGGGAATCGCGTTGGCCCCGTTGGGGAGTACCCGGATCTTGCCGAAAGTGGCGACCGCTTCGTGTAATTCGGCGGCCTGACGGGCCGTGTGCACCGACGAGGCGTAGGCGAGCATCGGATCGCGGCGGTCGACAAGCCGGGTCGCCCCGGCGTGGTTGGCCTCACCGGTGAAGGTGAACAGCCAGCGGCCGTGCGGCCAGATGGAGGAGGCGACGGCCAGCGGCTTGTCGACCAGGTCGAGGGCCCGGCCCTGTTCGACGTGCAATTCGACGTAGACGCCGACGCGGTCGGTCAGTGTGGGGTCGGCACCGAGATGCCGGGGATCGCGTCCGGCCTTCGCCATGGCCTCGCCGAGCGGGATACCGTCCGCGTCCCGCAGTCCGAGCGCGCGTTCGGGTTTCAGTGCGCCGGTGCTGAGTTGCGATCCGACACAGGCGACGCCGAAGCGCGCCCCCTCCTCGTCGGAGAAGGCCGCGACCGCGACCGGTCGATTCGGGACGATGCCCCGCGCCCGCACCTCGTCGATCGCGGCGAACGCGGACACCACCCCGAGCGGCCCGTCGTAGGCGCCGCCGTCGGGCACCGAATCCAGGTGCGACCCGGTGACGAAGGCATACTTCGGATCTCCCGACCAGCCCGGCGGCAGCCACCAGGCCCACAGGTTGCCGTTGCGGTCCTCCTCGACGGACATGCCGCGCTGGTCGGCGCAACCGGTGAACCATTCGCGCAGTGTCAGATCGGCGTCGTTCCAGGCGAATCGACGGTAGCCGCCGGTAGCGGGCTCGCGGCCGACGTCGAGGATCGAATCCCACAGGGCGTCGAAGGTCATGCGGTGTCCTGACTCGTGTGAAGGTGCGGCGGTTCAGTAGCGTCCGGGGATCCAGTTGGTTCCGGCCAGCGGCACCCTGGCCATGGCCGACGCCTCGACCGTGAGCGCGACCAGATCCTCCGGTTCGAGATTGCGCAGATGCGATTTCCCGCAGGCGCGGGCCAGGGTCTGGGCTTCCATGGTGAGCACCCGCAGGTAGTTCGCCAGCCGCCGCCCGGCCGCGACCGGATCCAGGTTGCGCGCCAGTTCCGGGTCCTGGGTGGTGATACCGGCGGGGTCGCGGCCTTCCTGGAAATCGTCGTAGAACCCGGCGGCCGAACCGAGCGCGGCGTACTGCTCGGCGTAGCGGGGGCTGTTGTCGCCGAGTGCGATCAGGGCGGCGGTGCCGATGGCGACCGCGTCCGCGCCCAGCGCCATGGCCTTGGCCACGTCGGCGCCGCTGCGGATACCGCCCGAGACGATCAGTTGCACCTTGCGGTGCACGCCGAGTTCCTGCAATGCCTGCACGGCCTGCGGGATGGCGGCGAGGGTGGGGATGCCGACGTGTTCGATGAAGACGTCCTGGGTCGCCGCGGTCCCGCCCTGCATACCGTCGACCACCACGACGTCGGCGCCCGCCTTCACGGCCAGTTTGACGTCGTAGTAGGTGCGGGTCGCGCCGACCTTGATGTAGATCGGTTTCTCCCAGTCGGTGATCTCGCGCAGTTCGATGATCTTGATCGCGAGATCGTCCGGCCCGGTCCAGTCCGGATGCCTGCACGCCGAGCGCTGGTCGACGCCCTGCGGCAGGGTACGCATCCGCGCCACCCGCTCGGTGATCTTCTGCCCGAGCAGCATGCCGCCACCGCCGGGTTTCGCGCCCTGCCCGAGCACGATCTCGATCGCGTCGGCCTTGCGCAGGTCGTCCGGATTCATGCCGTAGCGCGAAGGAAGATACTGGTAGACCAGATGTTTGGACTGACCGCGCTCCTCGGTGGTCATCCCGCCGTCGCCGGTGGTCGTCGAGGTGCCGACCTCGCTCGCGCCGCGCCCGAGCGCTTCCTTGGCCTGCCCGGACAGGGCGCCGAAACTCATTCCGGCGATGGTGATCGGGATATCGAGGCGCAGCGGGAATTTCGCGTGCCGATCGCCGAGAACCACATCGGTGTCGCAACGTTCCCGGTACCCCTCCAGGGGATACCGCGACATCGACGCGCCGAGGAAGAGCAGATCGTCGAAATGCGGGAGCGCGCGTTTGGCGCCCCAGCCGCGGATGTCGTAGATACCTGTCTCGGCGGCGCGCTGGATCTCGGCGATGACACCGCGCGGGAAGGTCGCCGATTCGCGGAGCACGGGATCGGTGATGTGCACGGTGGCCTCCTAGTAGGCGCCGACATTGTCGACGTGGAAGTTGTAGAGTTCGCGGGCCGAGCCGTAGCGGGTGAAATCGGCGGGGTCGGCGTCGAATCCGGCGTCGGACAGCAGTTGGGCGAGTTCGGCGAGATGTTCGGCCAGCATGGGTTTGGCGACGCAATCCGCGCCGAGCGAGGCGACCGTGCCGCGCACGTAGATTCGCGCCTCGTAGAGCGAATCGCCCAGCGCCTCACCGGCGTCGCCGCAGACCACCAGTCGGCCCGCCTGTCCCATGAAGGCGCTCATATGCCCGATATCGCCCCCGACGACGATATCGACGCCCTTCATCGAAATACCGCAGCGCGCGGCGGCATTGCCTTCCACGACCAGCAGTCCGCCGTGCGCGGTGGCACCGGCCGACTGCGAGGCGTCGCCGGTGATCCGCACCGTGCCCGACATCATGTTCTCCGCGACGCCGACCCCGGCGTTACCCCGCACGGTCACCTCGGCGCGCTGGTTCATGCCCGCGCAGTAGTAGCCGACGTGCCCTTCGATGACGACCTCGAGGTCGTCATCGAGGCCGCAGGCGAGCGCGTGCGCGCCGCGCGGCTCGGTGAGCGTCACCCGCCGAGGCGCGTCGGGGGCGTGCAACAGCGCGTTCACCTCGCGGACACTGTGTTCGCGCAGATCGAGACGGACGGTTTCCACGGTGGTCACTGCCGGTGCCATACGTACACCTCTTCCGGTTCGGGTTCGAAGATTCGGGCGTCGGCCACACCGGGCAGATTCGCCAGCGCGCGATATTCGGAGGCCATCGCGACCCAGCGCGGGGTTTCGGCGATGACGGCGGGTTTGCACGCGATCGGGTCGCGGACCACCGCGAAGGATTCCCTGTTGGCCACGAGCAGGGTGTAGAAGCCGTCGAACCGTTCGTTGAGCAGCAGCAGCGCCTTCTCCAGATCGACGCCGTCGGCGAGTTGCCCGGCGATGAAACGCGCCCCGACCTCGGTGTCGTTCTCGCTGTCGAACACCACGCCGTGCCGCTCCAGTTCGTGTTTGACGCTCATGTGGTTGGAGAACGAGCCGTTGTGCACCAGGCATTGGTCCGGGCCCACCGAGAACGGGTGCGAACCGGCGGCGGTCACCGCGGATTCGGTCGCCATCCTGGTGTGCGCGACGCCCTGCCAGCCCGAGGCGGCGGGCAGACCGAAACGGTGGGCGAGTTCGGTCGGATTGCCGACACCCTTGACCACGGTCAGTTCCTCGCCGAATCCGATGACGCGGGCGTTCGGCGCGTTGCGCCGCGCGGCGGCGACCAGGTCGGCGGGGGCGGCGGGGGCGTGCAGCACGGTGGTCGGCGCCAGGTCGATGACGGTCACCGCGACGGCGAGATCGGCTTCGAGCAGTGCGCCCAGTTCGGCGGCGGCGATATCGGCGTCGAGCAGCGAGACGGTCGACTCCCCGGCGGGCGACCAGATCGGGTCGCCGTAGACGGCCATTCCCGCCGAATCCGGTCCTCGGTCGCAGAGTTGGTCGAGCATATCGGTGAGTAGGGCTCCGAGCTGCGGATACAGCGCGGCGTCGCGCAGGTGCAGCCCGACTATTCCGCACATGGGAACTCCTTCGGGAAAGGGGGAGGTGGTCAGAACGCCGTCAGGTATTGGTCGATCTCCCAGGAGGAGACCGTGTTGTGCCAGGCGAAGAACTCGTCGCGCTTGAGGCGGGTGAAGTACTCGCTGACGCCGGGGCCCGCGGTATCGAGCGCGCCGGTGAGAACCGGATCGGCTTCGAGGGCGTCCATCGCGTGCAGCAGGGTCATCGGGAGCATGTCGCCGCGCCGTTGCGCGCTGCCGGGCGCGCCGGGATCGAGGGCCCGTTCGATGCCGTCGAGTCCGGCGGCGACGGTGGCCGCGATGGCGAGGTAGGGATTGGCCGAACCGTCACCGCCGCGCAATTCCACCCGGTGCTGATCGGGGACGCGCAGGTAGTGGGTGCGGTCGTTCCCGCCGTAGGTGGCGTAGCGCGGTGACCAGGTGGCGCCGCTGCTGGTCGATGTCGCGCCGATGCGCTTGTAGGAGTTGACCGTCGGCGCGATCACGGCTTGCAGTGCGCACGCGTGCTCGAGAATGCCCGCGATGAAGGAGTAGGCGGTGGGGGAGAGTCCGAGTCCTCGGGTGTCGCCGGGGTCGGGGAAGGCCGAGCCCGCGGAATTCCACAGCGACAGGTGCAGGTGCATACCCGAACCGGTCCGGTCGGCGAACGGTTTCGGCATGAAAGTGGCTCGCATACCGCGTTTCTCGGCGATCACCGAGAGCAGGTAGCGCGCGGTGATGACCCGATCGGCGGTGGTCATGGCGTCGGCGTAGGCGAAGTTCTGTTCGAACTGGCCGTTGGCGTCCTCGTGATCGCTGGCGTAGTTGCCCCAGCCGAGGCTGTTCATGGCCGAGGAGATCTCGGTGAGATGGTCGTACATCCTGGTGACGTCACGGGCGTCGTAACAGGGCTGCCTGCTGGTGTCGGAGGCGTCCGCGGTGCGGATCGCACCATCGGGATCGCGGTTGACCAGGAAGTATTCGATCTCCGCCCCGACATTGACGGTGAGCCCGGCCGCCGCCGACTTGCGCAGCATGCCCGCCAGGATGTTGCGCGGGGCGAACGGCCACGGTTCGCCCTCGACGTGCGGATCGCAGTGCACGAGCGCCAATCCGGGCCGGACGAACGGGATCGGGGTGAACGAGGTCGGATCGGGTACCGCGATCAGGTCCGGATCCTTGGGCTGCTGCCCCATGGTGCCCGCCGCGTATCCGGCGAAACCGGCTCCGTCGGAAACCAATTGGTCGATCGCCTCGACCGGCACCAGTTTGGCGCACGGTTTCCCGGACAGGGTGACGAACAGCGCGAGGATGTAGCGGGTTCCGGTGGCCTTCGCCATGGCGGCGAGATCATGCGGGGCGGTGGCGGTTTCGGGTACGGCGGTGTCGATGGCCATGGCGGGCTCCAGGGGTGGTCGAACGGCGGACGGAGAGGTCGGGGGTGTCATCGCATCTCGCCGGCGCCGAGGTAGGGATGCGGGCTGACCAGCGGATCGTTCTCGGCGAAACGCGAGTATCGGAAATCGTGGGGATCGACGTTCGGCAGTTCGGTTTTGCCGTCGGTGACCAGATCCGCCACGAGTTTGCCGACGGCCGGTGAGATCTTGAAGCCGTGCCCGGAGAATCCCGCCGCGAGGAAGAGTCCGTCGACGGGGGCCGGGCCGATCACCGGGTTGTAGTCGGGGGTGACGTCGTAGGCGCCGACGTAGGAACCGGTGATGCGGGGATCGGGCATCTCGGGTAGTCGGTGTCCGAGTTTGCGGATCGCCGTGTCGACGGTGCTCTCGTCGGCGCGGTTCACGTAGTCGTCGGGGTCGATGTACCGCGGTGCGCTGTGATCGGAATTGCCGAACAGCAGTTCGCCGTTCGGTTCACGGCAGAGATAGGACAGTCCGGCCAGATCCGACAGGACGGGGACGACCGGTGTCGGCTCACCCTGATCGACCAGTACCAATTGCGCGCGCTGGGCCTTGATGTCGAGATCGACGCCGACCCCGGCGGCCAGCGCGGGCGTCCACGGCCCCGCCGCGAGGATGACGGTTCCGGCGTGGATTTCCGACCCGTCGGCCAGCGCGACGCCGTAGACGTCGTCGCGGGGTCGACGCAGGAGCGCGCGCACCGGTGTGGACTGGCGGATCCGCACGCCGAGGGTCCGCGCCGAGGCGGCAAAGGCCATGCCCGCGAGGTAGGCCTCGCCGCGGCCGCCGAGCGGTTCGTAGGCGAAGGCGGCGAAATCGTCGAGGTGCATGCCCGGCCACAGCGAACCCATGGCGTCGTGGTCGATGAGTTGTACGTCGATATCGAGTGAACGCATCATCGCCACATTGGCGTGCAGTGGTCCGAGGTTGTCCTCGCCCACTCCGACGACGTAACCGCACTGCTGGAAACCCATGTCGTCGCCGAAGATCTCGGTGGCCCGCGTGAAGATGTCGACGCCGTACCAGGCCATCGCCGCCAGCGAGGGCGACCCGTAGTGGCAGCGCACGACGCCGCTGGATTTGCCGGTCATGCCGGAGCAGAGCGTGCCGCGTTCCAGGACGACGATATCGGTCTCGCCCCGGTCGGCCAGGGACCAGGCTATGGCCAGGCCTTCCAGTCCGCCGCCGACGATCACGTAGTTGTGGGTCTCGATCACTTCCGGTCCTCACTGCGGTGTTTCATGAGGTGATTCAAAGTCATTTCTCATGAAACATGCGCGATGTGACGGCGCTGTTACGTCGCTGTCAGCGCTCGATGACGCGAATAGCGTGCTCATAGTCGGGTGAACGGCGCTGCGACGCCGGTGGTCGCCCCCGGTTCGGCGGTGGATTAATCCGCGCGTAACCCACGAAAGCGTTTCCTCTAGTTACTCTCTGTTTCATCACAAGCACGATTCTTGGAGTGATCGCATGACCGCACCCGATTCCGCCGCGCCGAGCGAGGTCGCCCCGTTCCAGGTGACCTCGGGCTTCTGGAAATCCCTGCCGCAGATGCCGGTCGAGGAATATCCGGGGACCAGGGGATTCATCGACGACGTCTACGCCAACCCGGGCGGTTCGGAGATGTCGTCGGGATATTTCGAACTGGAGCACACCGACGCGCCGCTGGACTACCTCTACGCCTACGACGAGATGAAGGTGGTGCTCGAGGGCGAGTTCCGGCTGGAGAACCTGGACACCGGCCAGGTCGAGATCGCGGGCCCGAAGGACGCGATCTTCTTCCCCAAGGGTTCGCGCATCCGCTTCACCACGCCGTCGCGCGCGCTCGCCTTCTTCGTCGGCCATCGCTCGTTCGCGCCCTGACCATGAGTACCTCCGAAGTGGTGCTACCGGTCGGTGCGAACGTTCCGCGATCGACCGCGCGGACCGCGGCGGACCTTCCGATCGACACGAACGCGGCGCACTACGTCGTGGTCACGACCGACGGCGAGTCCGCCACTGCCGCCGCCGCATTCGCCGACCGGCTCGCCCCCATCCCGGTGATCGCCCTGGACGCGAGTGCCGGGACCGAGGCATTGATCGAAGTGCTCGCATCGGCGCGGGTCGGATGGCGGTTCGCGCTGCTCGGTGGTGACCCCGGGCTGTCGCGGTGCCGGGCCGCGTTGCGCGCGGCGGGGGTGATCGACGCCGAGATCGTCACGGCGGGGCCTGGCGGCCGGGCCGACGGACCGCGCGAGTTGTTCTGCGCGCACTGCCGGGCGGTCTCGGTCACCGACGCGCCGATCGGCGATGAAACCCCCTGTGGCGGTTGTGGTCAGCGGCTCGTCGTCTACTACCACTTCTCCCGGCGCATGCACGCCTATCTCGGCTATCGCCCGGATGTGGAGGAGTTGCGATGAGCGGCGTCGTGGGGGTCGTGAGTGGTGACAGCACACGGTCGCGTGGCGTCGGGAGCCCTGGCATCGGGCGGTTCGGCGGCCTCGCCGTGTACTGCGGCGCACCGTGTGACAGCGGAGTTCGGTACCGCGGCAGCGTCGATGGACTCGAGGGCGTCGCCGAAATCGGTGGTGGTCGAGATGCTCGATGAACTGGAACTCGCCGTCGCCCGGACCCGGATGCTGTGCGCCGACGTGCGCGAGATCGTCCTGTCCGATCCCTGCGGCGCGACCCTGCCCTCCTTCCCCGCGGGCAGCCACATCGCGGTCGAGTGGTCTCCGGGACAACGGAATTCGTATTCGTTGACCGGGCCGTCGGTCGAACCAGAGCGCTATTCGATCTCGGTGCGGCTCGATCCGGCCGGGCGGGGCGGTTCGCGTTGGGCGCACGAATTGCGGGTGGGCGACACGGTCCGCGTATCACCGCCGCGCAGTGAATTCGCGCCGGTGGCGACCGCGCGACACCACCTGCTGCTGGCGGGCGGTATCGGTGTCACGCCGATTCTGTCGCATGTGCGCGCCGCCGTGCTGTGGGGGCGTTCCTTCGAGGTCGTGTACGCCCACCGGTCCGGCGCGGCACCGCATCTGGACGAGATGAGCGCGCTGTGCGGTGATCGGCTGACCGTCGCGGAATCCAGGGAGCGGTTCTGGGAGAACGTGACTCCGGCGCTGGCGCGGAGTCCGCTCGGCACCCACCTCTACGTCTGCGGGCCCGCGTCGATGGTCGACGCCGTGACGGCGGCGGCAACGGCGGCGGGCTGGCCATCGGGGCGCGTCCACTCCGAACCGTTCGCCGCCGGGGCCGTCACCGGCGGCACGGCGTTCACGGCCCGGCTCGCCCGCAGCGGGACCGAACTCGCGGTGGCCCCGGATATCAGCCTGCTCGACGCCCTGCGCGAGCACGGCGCACAGGTGCCGAGCCTGTGCGGGCGCGGCGTCTGCGGCGAATGCAGGCTCACCGTGCGCGGCGGCCCCGTCGACCACCGCGACAGCTATCTCACCGACGACGAACGCGATCTCGGCGACAGCATCATGGCGTGCGTGTCCCGGGCCGCCGCGACCCATCTGGAGTTGGACCTGTGAGCACACCCCCGAGAATCGAGACGACCGCCGAGGACATCGCGCGCTATCCGTTCCCCTTGCCCGAGCGGCAGTACCGGTACAGCACCAATGTCGAACCCGCGGGCGGCCGGGTGGAGACCGCCGCGGGCGCCTGGGGACAACTGTGCATAGATATCGACAGGCATTTTCCCGCAGAATCCGCCGAGCGCGCCGCGATTCTGGCCGCCGACCCCACCAGGCACGCCTGCCTGCCGCATATGATCGCGGCCGCGTGGGACGCGATGCTGTTCATCCTGCGGGGATTGGCCGAGGGCTATCCCGAACGGATGAGTCTGACCCGCGACGGACAGGTCTACCACTGGCGCAATACCGACCTCGGGATAGACCGGAGTTTCGTCTTCGGCGACGCCGCGTCGCTACCCACCGATCCGCTGAGTTTCGTCTGCGCGCAGATCCAGGAGGATGTGGTCCTGCTCGATCAACGCGACGGCACCCTGTTCGCCGACGCGGGGGTGGTGACCTTCGCCGCGGACTGGTCCTTCGGCTTCGACGTCGGCATGAGTTTCCTCGAGATACACGGCCCGGTCCCGCGGATTCACGAGGAGCGCGTCATCACCCGCGCCCACGACTTCCTGATGCGGCTGGCCCCGGGGGAGAGTTATCGGCGCACGAACTGGACGCTGACCGTCGACGGCAAACTCGACACCTCCACCGAGGTCTATCCCGAATGGGGTCGTGACCGGCGCACGCTGGCCGAGGGGCCGCTCGCCGAGGTCGGCGACCGGCTCTACCTCCGCACCGAGGTCCAGCACCTGATCCGGCTGCCGAATTCGGGCGCGATCATGTTCCTGATCCGCACCTATCTGCTCCCGTTCCGCGCCGTCGCCACGGTGCCCGACTGGGGGGAACGGCTGCACGCCGTACTGGCCGAATTGCCCGACGATATGGCCGATTACAAGGGATTGACGCGCACGCGCGGTCCGGGTCTGCGGTGGCTGTCCGAATTCGGCGGTTTCGGGACGGCGCGGACAGCGGGGCCTTAACAGAAATGTCACCGGTTGACCGCTATCGGCAACTTGGGGCGTTCTTTACTTGTATTCAGCCGTTCACTATCAAGAGACAACGATTCGCGACGGCAGACACAAACGATGAGGGAAGCTATGACAGAAGCGATCGCCGCGGCGAATACCGCGTGGATATTGGCGGCATTCGCCGCCGTGAGCCTGATGGTGCCGGGCCTCGCCATGTTCTACGGCGGCATGGTCAGCATCAAGAACACCCTGAATATGGCGATGATGACCTTCGGCGCCTTCGCCGTGGTCGGCGTCCTGTGGATCATCTTCGGATACTCGGCCGTACTCGGCAACTCGATGGGCGGGATCGGCCTGCTCGGCGATCCGCTCGAATTCTTCGGATCGAGCCAGTTGCTGACCGCGCCCGCCGAGCCGGCCCTGCCGCCCGCGCTCGTCTCCGGATTCCAGCTGCTGTTCGCGTGTATCACCGTGGCGCTCATCTCCGGCGCCGTCGCGGACCGGATGAAATTCGGCGCGTGGATGCTCTTCGCCGGTGTCTGGGGCACGTTGGTGTACTTCCCGGTGGCGCACTGGGTCTTCGCCTTCGACTCCGCCGACGGATCGGTCGTGGGCGGCTGGATCGCCAACAACCTCAAGGCGATCGACTTCGCGGGTGGCACGGCGGTGCACATCAACGCCGGTATCGCCGCGCTGGCCCTGGTGCTGATCCTCGGCAAGCGCTCGACCTTCCCGAATGTGCCTCGCCCGCACAACCTTCCGCTCACCGTGCTCGGCTCGGGCATCCTGCTGTTCGGCTGGTTCGGATTCAACGGCGGTTCCGCGCTCGCGGCCAACAACAGCGCCTCGGTCGTCATCCTCAACACCGTCGCCGCGGCGTGTGCCGGCATCTGCGGCTGGCTGGTCGTCGAGAAGTTCCGTGAGGGCCACGCGACCTCGCTCGGCGCGAGTTCGGGCCTGATCGCGGCGCTGGTCGGCATCACCCCCGCCTGCGGCGCGGTCTCGCCGATCGGCGCGCTGATCATCGGTGTCGTGTGCGGTGCGGTGTGCTGCTTCGCGGTCTCGCTGAAATACCGCTTCGGCGTCGACGATTCGCTCGACGTGGTCGGCATCCACCTGGTCGGCGGCATCCTCGGCACCCTGATGATCGGCCTGCTCGCCGATCCCGCCGCTCCCAACGCCGTGGAGGGACTGTTCTACGGCGGCGGTGTCGACGTGCTGTGGCGTCAGGCGGTCGCGGTGCTGGCAGTGCTGACCTACACCTTCGTGCTGACCCTGGTGATCGCGAAGGTCATCGACAAGACCATGGGCCTGCGGGTCACCGAGGATCACGAGTCGACCGGCCTGGACGCCGCGACCCACGGTGAGACCGCCTACGTCATGGAGACCATCACGGTGGCGGGCCCGCCCGCCGTCGTCGCGGAGGCCGTCGAGGCCGCAGAGACCATCACCGCAGACGCGGCGCGTGCCGGAGTCGCCGACTGACGCTGCGGGACCGATGGAAAGAGCCGGTCGACCGGGACGCCACCCCCGGTCGACCGGCTTCTCCGTGTCCGCCTCAGTGCTCCTCGTGATTGTCCGGATAGGCGGTGACCGCGAGGAATCGGATGGGCAGCCGGACCAGCTCGTTCGGGCCGTGGATGCCCTCGCCGTCCAACAGCAGCGAATCACCCGGTCGCAGTGTGTATTCCGCGTCCCCGTGCCCGTAGACCATGACGCCCTCGAGCATGTACAGCAATTCGGTGCCCGCGTGCTGGAACCGGGGAAAGATCTCGCTGGCGTTGGTCAGCGTGACCAGCACCGGTTCGAGCCGTTTATGTTGTCCGCGTAGCGAACCGAGCAATTCGTAGTGGTGTCCGACCCTGGTGCCGCGCCCCACGATGATCGCGCCGTTGCCCGCGGGCACGTACACGGCCTCGCGCGCGCTGTCCGCGCCGCGGAACAGCGAGGTCACCGGAACGTCGAGTCCCGCGGCGAGTCTGGCCAGGGTGGACAGGCTGCACGAGGTCTGCGCGTTCTCGATCTTGGACAGCATCGCCTTGGAAATACCGACCCTGGTCGCCATTTCGCCGACCGAGAGCCCGCTGGCGCGGCGCAGCGTGCGCACCTGGCGCGCGATCGCGGCCTCGAGATCACCCGCGGTCGGGGGTTCTCCGATGACCTCGCGTTGCACCGGAGCGGGATCGCCGGTGTCGCGATGGATCTGCGGGGCGGTCACTCCGGGAGAAACGGGAGCAGAATCGGGCATTGCCCGATTCTACCCGGCGTTTCCTGTCAGTAGACGATTCGCGGTGTGTCAGCAGCTCATCTCTTTGTTGCCCTGATTCGCGGGCAATTCGGTGCGCCCGCCCGCGAGTTCGACGTCGATCCCGTTGTCGGTCACCTTGATCTCGGTCGGCTTCAGGCCCATGGGGTAGCTCTGCAGACTCTGGGAGAAGAGTTCGACGATGCCCTGGACCAGATCGGTGGGCATACCGATACCGAGCAGACGGGCCGATTTGGTCTCGATCTCGACCGCGCCGTTGCGGACCACCGGCTGCACCTGCAATTGTGCCAGGCCGCCGAGCACGTCCAGGGTCAGCATGTTGCTCGCCGACGAGGAACGCACACCGGTCACCAGATCACCGAGGGTCTGTTTGATGCCGTCGTTACTCCAGGTGACATCGGCCGACGAACCGCCGACCGTGCCGCCGCCGTTGTCCGCGAATTCGAGATCGTCGAATTTCGCGTGCACGACCATGCCGACGGCGGGACCGAATTTGTCCCCTTCGCTGTCGACGGTCACCGAAGAGATCTTGCCGTCGACCAGGCTGATGAGCAGGGGTTTGAACCCGAACCCGACATCGATGGTCGAACCCATCTCCTGTTCGAACTGGTCACTGATGCACCCGGCGAGCCGATGTCGCGCGTACGCCTCGCCGCCGACCACCAGGGTGGCGAGCAGGGTCACGACCACGGTGATCGCGATCACGAGGGTGCGGCGGCTGACGCTCGCGAATGCGGAAGGCTTCCTACTCATGCGGTCGATTCTTCCCGACATTTCTGTGCCCGCTATGTGGGCTCGTTGAGGGCATCGTTTGTGATATGAGCCACATGGATCGGGCGTAGCCTGATATCCATGGCTGGCGATGCGGCGGGCCGCGCACCCGAATCCGTTGACCAAGGTTGGCGCGTGCTGCGGCGTCTCGCGGGCAGGCACGCCGGATTCTTCACCACCAGGCAGGTGCTGCGCACCGGATGTGAGGTGCGGGTGCGCCACGCACTCGGCGACGGCACGGTGACCAGAGCGGGTGTCGGCCTGCTCCGACTATCCGAGTGGCCCGCCGGACCACTCGACGAATACGCCATGTGGGCGGCCTGGTTCGACGGGGCCGCCGCCGTCTCCCATCAGAGCGCCGCCGAATTGCACGGCGTCGGCAGACTGTGCCCGCGCTTCCTGCACCTGTCCGTCGGACGCGGGCGACCGCCGGTGACACCCCGGCTCGTCGTGCTGCGCAGGCCGCTCGCGGATATCGAGGTGGAATCCGCGGGCCCCTTCCTGGTGACGACACCGGTCAGAACCGTCCTCGACCTCGCCGAAGCCGATATCGGCCAATCCGCGCTGGACGAGGTGGTCGGCGACGCGATGGCCATCCACCGCTGCGACCACGACGAAATCCGTTCCGCCAGTGCGCGATTATCGCCCCGAGCCGCCGCCCGGGTACGGCGCGCGTTGACCGGCGTCTAGATCGCCCGCTGCCGCGCCGTACGCGCGGCGGTGACCATCACGGCGCGGGCCACGCGTTCGGTGCGACACTCGTCCACGGCACCGACAGCACGCAATCACGCATCCGCCTGCGATAGACCCGGAGCGGATAACCCTGCCCGCGTAGATATTCCGCCGCGGCACGCCACCGAACCCGCGGCCCGAACGGTGCGAGCGGCGCGGCCCTGGCCCACGCCCGGTCCGCCGCGGCCAACAACGCGTGGATCGGCTCGCCCGCGACATTGCGATGGATCAACACCTTGGGAAGACGTTCCGCGATATCCGACGGGCGCTCGACCGTGAACGGATCCCACGCCAGCGTCAGCGACAACGGGCCAGTACGGTCCAGCAGCACCCAGGCGCACCGACGGCCCAACTCGTCGCAGGTGCCGTCGACCAGCAGACCGTCCGGGGCAAGTCCGGAACGGATCGTCGCCCACGCCTCGGCCACCGCGGACTCCGGATACTGCCGCAGAACATTGAAGGCCCGCACGAGAACCGGACGCAGACCGGCCAACTCGAAACCGCCGCGCGCGAACGTCACGCCGTCGCGGCCGGCAACCACGCGCTGCGGATCGATCTCCAAACCCGTCACGCGCACATCGGGGCGCACGGTACGCAGCCGCGCCGCCAACTCGAAGGTGGTCCACGGACTCGCCCCGTAACCGAGATCGACGACCAGCGGATCGGGAGCTTCACGCAGCCGGGTGCGCACCAGATCGTCGTGCATCAGCCACCGATCACTGCGGCGCAGCCGATTGACCCCGGTGGTCCCGCGCGTGATCGTGCCGAGGGGTCTGCTCAGGTGGTCGGGTTTCGGGCTTCCAGCCACTTCACCGTCTCCGCCGCCTCCTCGCGGAACAGATCGACCAGATTCACCAGCATCAACTGCTCCAGACGCGGGCCGACCATCGGGATGTACACCTTGGCCTCGGACGAGAAGCGCATGGTCGTGCCGGTCTCGGTGGGAAACAGCCGGATCGTGCCGCCGAGACTGCCCGGACCGGCCGGAATCGACGCGGAGAACTTGCCGACGGTCTCCTCCTCCGCGAACGGACCCCAGCTCTCCTTGCGGGTGATGATCATGTCCTTGCGCATCACCGTCTGCGCGATCTCGGGCAGCATGTCCCTGGGCAGGGTGTGATGCAGCAGCACCTCGATGCCCGATTCGTCGACATCGACACTGACCACCTCGTTACCCGGGGTGTACTTGCGCATCTCGGCGACACGGGCCTCCCAATACTCCCGAGTCGACAACGCCTCGTACAGCTCCTTGGTGGTGTGGAGCGGATAACGGGCTGAATAGTCCAATCGGCGCATGAGGTGACATTTTGCCGCGCCTGCGGCGCGGCGTGGTTCGCGGCCCCTATGTCGCGAACCGGGGCGCTCGTCGGACCGGGGGTCAGCTGGTCTTGGTGGCGAGCCAGGTGTTGGAGAATTCTTCTTCGGACCGGAGCAAGTCGGTCAGGCGTTCCTGGATGGCGGCTTCGATCTTTCCGCCGAACAGGGGGATCTTGACCTCGATGCTGCCCTGCACGGTGGCGGTGGCGGAGGTGTCGTCGCCGGTCAGCTCGACGGTGCCGCGAACTTCGGCGGGAGCGCCGTCGACGCTGGCCTCGAAGGAGGCAGAGTTGCCGGTCCAGATCTCGGTGCGGGGGATGATCAGGTCGCCGGGGCGGACCGAGGTGATCGCGGTGGGAAGCAGCTCGGCGGCGATGGCCTGCACCATCTCGATACGGAGCGTATCGCCGTCGACGGTGAATGCGTCCAGACGTGCGTTCGGCCCGCCGACCTCGGCGATGCGGTCCTTCCAGTACTGCTCGTCGGCGATAGCCGCGCGCACCGCAGTGACCGGATAGGGGTAGCGGGCCGTGTACGCCAAGGGTGTAGCCATGTTCGGACACGCTACCGTCTTCAGCGTGCGAACTTCCCGGGTGGTGTCGTCGGACATCCTGCGCGAACTGCTGGTCGATACCGGTGCGCGGGTGCGTGCCTCGGTGCCGTTGGCCGAGCTGACCACCTTGCGGGTCGGCGGTCCGGCGACGGTCGCCGAATGCGCGTCGACCGAGGCTCTGGTGGCGACCGTGCGGGCCCTCGACGTCGCGGGTGTTCCGGTACTGCTCCTCGCGGGCGGCTCCAACCTGTTGATCGGCGACGACGGGTTCGACGGCGTGGTGGTCCGCGTGGCCAACGACGGCGTCGACATCGCCGCGGACGCCGTGGTGGCCGAGGCGGGCGCCTCGTGGGACGCGGTGGTCGCGGCCACGGTCGCGGCCGGGCTGGGCGGTCTGGAATGCCTGTCCGGCATTCCGGGGTCGGCGGGCGCGACGCCGGTGCAGAACGTCGGTGCGTACGGCGTGGAGGTGGCGAGCCTGCTGCGCCGGGTGCGACTGCTCGATCGCGCCAGCGGCGACATCCGCTGGGTCGGCCCGGCCGAACTCGGCTTCGGCTACCGGACCAGCGTGCTCAAACATCGCGACGACGCGGTGGTGCTCGCGGTCGAATTCGCGCTCGATCCGTCGGGGCGCAGCGCCCCGTTGCGCTTCGGCGAACTCGCGAAGGTCTTCGGCGCCGCCGAGGGGGAGACGCGACCGGTCGATGAGGTGCGCGCCGCGGTCCTGCGGTTGCGCGCGGGCAAGGGCATGGTGCTCGACCCGGCCGACCACGACACCTGGAGCGCGGGCTCGTTCTTCACCAATCCGGTCGTCGCGGCGGACCGGGTGGACGAGATCCTGGCCGCGATCACCGCGCATGTGGGTGATGTCACGGTGCCCACCTATCCCGCGCCGGACGGGGTCAAATTCTCCGCGGGCTGGCTGATCGAGCGCGCGGGTTTCGCGAAAGGTTTCCCCGGTCCGGACGCCGCGGCCGGGTTGTCGACGAAACACACGTTGGCACTGACGAACCGGGGTTCGGCGACCGCCGCCGACCTGGTGGCGCTGGCACGTACCGTGCGCGACGGTGTGGCCGAGCGTTTCGGCATCGTGTTGGAACCGGAACCGGTGACCGTCGGCGTCACCCTCTAGCCGAATTCCTCGCTGATCCGGACGAATAGGACGACACGGTCCTCTCTGATCGCGAGACCGTTTCCGCGCCGCGTAGATTCGAAGAAGTGAGCAGTCGCCCAGTGATTCGGAGACCGGCCGCCGTCGTCTCGGCCATCGCGCTCGTCGCGGTCGCCCTGGTGGCAGGGTGCACCATCAGCGGCGGAAGCGACGAGAAGACAGCGGAATCGAAGCCCGTCGCCGAGGTGACCGTGACGCCGGAGGACGGCGCGGAGGACGTCGGCCCGGTCGCCCCGGTTGCGGTCACCGTCGACGACGGCACCGTCGACCAGATCGCCCTGACCAATGCCAACGGCAAACAGGTCGCGGGTGAACTGAGCCAGGACCGGCGCACCTACCGGATCACCGAACCGCTCGGCTACGACGCCTCCTACACCTGGTCCGGCACCGCCGTCGGCACCGACGGCAAACCGGTCCCGATCGACGGCACCTTCACCACACTCACCCCGAAGTCGACCGCGCCCGCGACGCTGAATATCGGCGACGGCCAGGAAGTCGGCATCGCCGCGCCGATCATCGTGCAATTCAAGGGATCGGTATCGAACAAGGACGCGGTCGAGAAGGCGCTGACCGTCACCACCGAGCCGCCGACCGCGGGCGGATGGGCCTGGTTCCCCGACGACAACGGCGGATCGCGACTGCACTGGCGGCCCGAGCGGTACTGGGTGCCCGGCACTTCGGTCCACGTCTCGGCCAAGCTCTACGGCCTGGATTTCGGTAAGGGCGTCTACGGGGATTCCGATCTCACCTCGGATTTCCGCATCGGCCGCAGCCAGATCGTGAAAGCCGACGCGCCGAGCCATCGGATGCAGGTGGTCCGCGACGGCCAGACGATATTCGACTTCGCCGTCAGCTACGGCGAGGGCAACGAGCCGCGCAATGTGACGCGGTCCGGTGTGCATGTCGTCACCGAGAAATACGAGGACTTCATGATGTCGAATCCGCCGTTCTACGAGAACGTGCGGGAACGCTGGGCCGTACGCATCTCCAACAACGGCGAATTCATCCACGCCAATCCGGAATCGCTGTCGGCACAGGGATCGGCCAACGTCACGAACGGCTGTATCAACCTCTCGCCCTCGGACGCACAGGCCTACTTCCCGACCGCGCTCTACGGCGATCCGGTCGAAGTGACGGGCACCTCGATCGCGCTGTCGGCCGCCGACGGTGATCTCTACGACTGGAGTATCGACTGGGCTACGTGGCAGTCGATGTCGGCCGTCGACGGTTCCTCCACGCCCGTCGTCTCGGCGACCCCCGTGGCCCCGAAGGCCCCCGGCGGTCGCTGAGATCGCTCAGCCGCGAGCGGGCGAATTGACGGTGCGCGAATCCCTGGCCGCCGCGTCCCGACTCGCGGGCGCACGACCATCGGACGCGCTGTTGCGCGAAACCCCCTCGCGGGAGTCACCTTCGGCGGTGTCGGGATCCGCGTCCAGCGGAGACGGGGTGGTGCCATCGTCGGGATTGTGAGGATCGGCGGCATTCTGCTCGCGCAGCAGATTCCGGATCTCGATCAGCAGTTCGACCTCCGACGGCTCCTTCGTCTTCGGCTGTCCGAAGCGATTGGTCAACGTCTTCATCGGCAAGATCAGCACGAAATACAGGACCGCCGCGATCAATACGAAGTTGATCAGCGCGGTCACCAGCGGCCCGACCTCGACGAACGTCGCCGGTTTACTCGACACGAGTCGGAAACCCAGACCCAACTCACTACTGGTGCCGAAGACCGCGAGCAAGGGGTTGATGATGCCTTTGGTCACCGAAGTGACCACCGCGGTGAACGCGGTGCCGATGACCACGGCGACAGCGAGGTCGATGACATTGCCCCGCATCAGAAAATCTTTGAACCCCTTGAACATGCCTCTCCTGTGATATCGGCGGCCCGGGGGCCGCGGGTTCGCGGCCCTTTTTGTCTCGCGTCCGAGCGGTCGATACTCGCGCCTTCGGCGCATTGTCTCGACCGCTCGGACGCGAGACGGCCGCGAACGGTCGCTCGTAAGACTCGCTCCGTGGGGGGCGAGACGGTTGTGAACGGTTGCTTGTGTGACTCGCGCTTGTGGGGGGCGAGACGGTTGTGAACGGTTGCTTGTGTGACTCGCGCTTGTGGTGGGTGTGTTTGGGGGTGGCCCGTTGGTTGAAATTACCGGTTTCTCGGGATTTACGCCCTTCGGGCGAAGCGGCCGGGGTCTGCTTGGTCACGGGGTTTGACGATGATCTGGTCGAGGTTGACGTGGGGTGGGCGCGAGGCGACGAAGCCTACAATTTCGGCGATATCGGCGGCGACCAGTGGGTCGATTCCGTCGTAGACCTTCGCGGCGCGTTCGGCGTCGCCGTCGAAGCGGACCAGGGAGAATTCGGTTTCGACCGCGCCCGGGGCGATTTCGGTGAGCCGGACGGGCTGTCCGAGCAGTTCGCCGCGCAGGGTGCGGTGCAGTACGGCTTGGGCGTGTTTGGCCGAGGTGTAGCCGGAGCCGTTGTCGTAGGCGTGGAAGGCCGCGACCGAGGTGATGGTGACGATGAGGCCGTCGCCGGAGGCGATCAGTTTGGGGAGCAGCGCCTTGGTGACGCGCAGGGTGCCCAGGACGTTGGTCTCCCACATCCAGCGCCAGTCGTCCAGGTCGGCGTCGGCGACGGTCGACATGCCTTTCGCGCCGCCCGCGTTGTTGACCAGCACGTCCGCTGCTTCGATCGCGTCGGCGAAACGCGTGACAGATTCGTCGGAGGTGACGTCGAGTTCCAGTGCGGTGCCGCCGATCTCGTCGGCCAGATCCTTCAGGCGGTCGAGCCTGCGCGCGCCGACGTAGACGTGACAGCCCTGTGCGGCGAGTGTGCGTGCGGTGGCTGCTCCGATGCCCGAACTGGCTCCCGTGACGACGGCGATACGACTGGTCATGGATGCGATCCTAGGTGCGGGCGGTTTGCGGGGGTGGGGGCTGTTGCCCGGATCACCGTTAACCTCGGTGCCATGGCAATTGGGGAAGCGATCAGCGCGGACGGCACCGCGATCGTCTATCGATCGGCGGGTCCGGCCGCGGGCAGGCCGTTGGTTCTGGTGCACGGCTGGGCCGCTGACCTGCGGTGTTGGGGCGGAGCGGCCGATGATCTGGCCGAGCGCCACCGGGTGATCGCGGTCGACCTGCGTGGGCACGGCTACTCCGGCGCACCCGCGTCCGGCTACGACGACCCGACGAACTGGGCCGCCGATATCGCCGCGGTGCTCGCGGCCGAGGGGGTCGAATCCGGCGCGGTGCTGCTCGGCTGGTCCTACGGGGGCATCGTGATCTCGGACTATCTCGCCGCCCACGGTGCCGGCGCGGTCGCGGGCGTCGTCTATTCCGGGTCGATGGCCAATATCGGCCGTGATGTTCCCGGTGCGGAGACCGGCCCGACGCTGTTGACCGCCATGCCGGGGGTCTTCGAGGAGAGCGCGGGCCGCGCGGTTCGTGCCTTCGGCGGGTTCGGCGACGCCAATACCGGTTCCGGCGGCAGCGGAGTCGACGCGCAGCGGTTGTTCGGCGCGAGTCTGGCGACGCCGCCCGCGGTGCGCAAGGCGCTGTTCTACCGTTCGGTCGACAACACCGAGATGTTGCGCGCGCTCGATATCCCGGTGCTCGTCCTGCACGGGACCGCCGATCCGGTCGTTCCGGTCGACAACGGTCGCTATATCGCGCAGACGGCGCCGAATGCCCGCGCTTCCTTCTGGGAGGGCGCCAAGCACGGCTTGTTCCTCGAGGACCGCGACCGTTTCGTCACCGAGGTCTCCGCGTTCGTCGCGGGACTGTAATACCTGGTCGAACATGTTTTCGACCTGAGTGCCCCACGGGCGTGAGCGTCGTCACCGATACCTTGTGATGGCTGTCACTCGGCCGGTCAGGGTTGCGGGCGCCGGGGATGCACCGTGCACTATGGATATGTGAGTCAACGCCCGGATCTACGGCCCGATCGGATAGCCGTGCTATCGGTGCACACCTCACCGCTTGCCCAACCCGGCACCGGCGATGCGGGCGGCATGAACGTGTATGTGCTGCAAACCGCCGTTCAGTTGGCCCGGCGCGGCATCGAGGTCGAGATCTTCACCCGCGCGACCTCCTCCGATCTGCCGCCCGTCGAGGAGGCGGCGCCGGGGGTGCTCGTCCGCAATGTGGTGGCCGGTCCGTTCGAGGGGCTGGACAAACAGGATCTTCCGACCCAGCTGTGCCCGTTCACCGCCGAAGTTCTCCGCCAGGAGGCGCGGCATCAGCCGGGCCACTACGACCTCGTGCATTCGCACTACTGGCTGTCCGGCCAGGTCGGCTGGCTGGCAAGGGATCGCTGGCGGGTGCCGCTGGTCCATACCGCCCACACCTTGGCCGCGGTGAAGAACGCCGCGCTGGCCGACGGCGACAGCCCGGAGCCGATGACGCGGGAGATCGGCGAGAAGCAGGTCATCGCGGAGGCCGATCGGATGGTCGCCAACACCGCGGAGGAAGCGCGTCAGCTCGTGGAGCTCTACGGCGCGCCTGCCGACCGCATCGACGTGGTGCCGCCCGGCGCCGATCTCGCCCGCTACCGTCCCGGTGACAAGGCCGCGGCGCGCGCCGAACTCGGTCTGGCTCCCGATGAGCGGATCGTCGCGTTCGTCGGTCGTATCCAGCCGCTCAAGGCCCCCGATGTCCTGGTGCGCGCCGCCGCGGAACTACTGCGTGATCGCGACGCGAGCGGCGCGGGCAGATTGCGGGTGCTGATCGTCGGCGGCCCGTCCGGCACCGGGTTGCAGCGGCCGGACGCGCTGATCGAATTGGCCGCCGAACTCGGTATCGGCGATTCGGTCACCTTCCTGCCTCCGCAGCCGCCGGACCGGCTGGTCCAGGTGTATCGCGCGGCGGACCTGGTCGCGGTGCCCAGTTACAACGAGTCGTTCGGTCTGGTCGCCATCGAAGCGCAGGCCAGCGGCACCCCGGTCCTGGCCGCCGATGTCGGCGGACTCGGCACCGCGGTGCGACACGGCGAAACCGGTTTGCTCGTCCCCGGACACCGCATCGACGACTGGGCGGGCGCACTCGGCGCACTGCTCGACGATCGGCCGCGCCTGGCGCGGATGAGTGTCGACGCCGTGAAGCACGCGGCCAATTTCTCGTGGGCGCACACCGCGGACGGCCTGCTCACCAGCTACTGCGCCGCCCTGGCGGATTTCCGTTCCGACACGGCGGGTTTCGCTTTCGGCGCGGACGACGCCGTTGTGCTCGACGGCCCGTACGGTGTGCTGCGTGAGGACCCGCGCGAGTGGGTATCCGGTGAACGCGGCGGCCCGGTCGGCCAGCCCGGACCTCGGGCGCTGCGACGACGCCGGATGGGAGTGCCCCGATGACACAGCCAGAGCACACGGTCGCCGAGACCGCGCGGCTGATCGATGAGACGTTGCGCGAGCGCGAGATCGAGTACACCCATCCCAGCGAGGACGTGTTCGTCGTCATCCTGCCGGGTGAGCGCAAACTCAAGACGACGCTGATGCTGACCGTCGGCAAACACGGCGTGCGGATCGAATCCTTCGTCTGCCGTAAGCCGGACGAGAATTTCGAGGGTGTCTACAAATTCCTGTTGCGCCGCAACCGCCGTCTCTACGGCGTGGCCTACACCCTGGATCGGGTCGGCGACATCTATCTGATCGGCCGGGTGGCGACGCACGCCGTCACCGCCGACGAACTCGACCGGATCTTCGGTCAGGTGCTGGAGGCGGTCGACGCCGATTTCAACACCCTGCTCGAACTGGGTTTCGCGGAATCCATTCGCAAGGAGTGGAAGTGGCGGGTCTCGCGCGGTGAGTCGCTGAAGAATCTGCGCGCCTTCGAACATCTCGTCGACGCGTCGGATCAGCAGTCCTGAACCTGGCCGATACCCGCGCGTCCGAATCGCGGGCCGTGGCGGGAACCCCTGCCGAAATCCGTCACGGTGGCGGCACGTAGCGTTCTGTCGTTATGGAAGGCTGCCATCCGTGGGCGCCGCAAGCCATGTGGGCCCGGATGATCCGACGTGGGGGGTTGATATGACGGCGCTCGCGCTCGATATCGGGGCGACGAAGATCGCGGTGGGGCTGGTCGGTCCCGACGGCACGACCCACGAGGTCGGCCGGATCCAGGTGCCGGCCACGGGGGTGTGGGAAGCCTGCCGTGGATTGCTGCTCGCGGCCGCGAACGGCGCGGAGGTGCACGTCATCGGGATCGGTGCGTGCGGTCCGGTCGACGCGACGGTCGGTCTGATGCAGCCGATCAATATTCCGGAGTGGGCCGACGGCTTTCCGATCGTCTCCGCGGTCAAGGACGTATTTCCCGGCGCCTCGGTGCGTTTCGCGATCGACGGCGTCTGTCTCGCGCTGGCCGAGCGCCATTTCGGCGCCGCTCGCGAGACCCCGGACGCGCTCGCGATGACGGTCTCCTCCGGTATCGGTGGCGGCGTCATCGTCGGCGGCATGGTCGCGGTGGGGCACAGCGGTAACGCGGGTCATATCGGTCACGTGGTCGTGCCCGGTTCGACCGATCCGTGTGCCTGCGGCGGTGTCGGCTGTGTGGAAGCCGTTGCCAGCGGCCCGGCCTCGGTGCGCTGGGCACAGGAACGCGGCTGGGTCGGCGAAACCGGAAAGGACCTGGCCGAATCCGCCCACGAGGGCGACCGGATCGCCAAAGCGGCGCTGCGGCGGGCCGGAATCGCGCTGGGACAGGCGATCTCGTCGGCCGCGGCCTTGCTCGACGTCGATCTGGTCGTCGTCGGCGGCGGTTTCGCCCAGGCGGGCGAACCGCTGTGGCGGCCGATGCAGGAATCGCTCGGCGCGCACGCCAGGATCGGATTCCTGCGCGATCTCCAGGTCGTGCCGTCGGAGTTGGGTGATCGGGCGACGCTGGCGGGCGCGGGTTTGCTCACCGCCCTGACCGCGCCCGCCTGAGCGGGGTCGGTCGAGCCCACGGCAGGGCGGCGCGCCGGGAACATGCCAGAATGGCCGCATGACGTACACCCTCGTGCTGCTGCGCCACGGCGAGAGCGAATGGAACGCCCTCAATCTGTTCACCGGCTGGGTCGATGTCCACCTGACGGACAAGGGCATCGCCGAGGGCAAGCGGGCGGGCGAACTGCTCGCCGAGCAGGGCATCCTGCCGGATGTCGTCTACACCTCGCTGCTGCGTCGCGCGATCAGCACCGCGAATATCGCGCTGGACGCCGCGGATCGGCACTGGATTCCGGTGATCCGCGACTGGCGTCTCAACGAACGTCACTACGGCGCGTTGCAGGGCAAGAACAAGGCGCAGGTGCGCGACCAGTACGGCGACGAGCAGTTCATGCTGTGGCGGCGCAGCTACGACACCCCGCCGCCGCCCATCGATTCGGCCGACGAGTACAGCCAGGACGGCGACGCGCGATACGCCGGAATCGAGGTGCCGCAGACCGAATGCCTGCTCGACGTGGTCAATCGGATGATCCCGTACTGGGAGTCGACGATCTCCAAGGAGTTGCTGACCGGCAAGACGGTACTCGTCGCCGCGCACGGCAATTCGTTGCGCGCGCTCGTCAAACACCTCGACCGGATCTCCGACGACGATATCGCCGGTCTGAACATCCCGACCGGCATCCCGTTGCGCTACGAGCTGGACGAGAACCTGCGTCCGGTGCGTCCGGCCGAATATCTCGATCCCGAGGCCGCGGCCGCCGGTGCCGCCGCCGTCGCGAACCAGGGCGGTAAATAACCTTTCACGCTGTATCCGATGCGCCGTGGTCGACCGATCGACTGCGGCGCATCGTCGTTTCCGGAATGTCGCTAGTCGTATGTGAATGTGTATTCGTTCGGGTTTCTCTGTGACCGCGAGTACTTACCAACCGGTAAGTTCTGTACACTTCCGTTTCGTTCGATCAGTCCGGAGAGGTGGATCACGTCCGATGAAGTACGCGTTTCGGGTCACGGCGGCTGCGATAGCCACCGCGGTGCTCGTCCCCTTCCTCAGTGCGGGCGCCGCGGCCGCGCCCGTCTCGACCGGTCCGGACGGCGGCGCCGCCGGTGCGGCCTGGACGGCTACCGAGGACGGCCCCCAGCAATATCCGAATGTCTTCATCGAATGGGATGTGCCCATCACGATGGACGACGGCACCGTGCTGAAGGGCAATGTCTACCGACCCGCCGACGCCTCGGGACGTCCGATCGACACCCCGACGCCGACCGTGGTCAACCTCACGCCCTACACCAAACTGGTCTCCAATCTGGCCGATCACGCGCAGTCGATCCCCGGCCTGTCCGACGCGCTGCTGAACCTGTTCCGGCAGATCGATTTCAGCGGGACCGCGCTGTCGGGCGTCACCGATCTCACCAAGGCGTTCGGCGGCGGCGAACTCCGCAATTTCACCGTCGACCGACAGCTGATCAAGAGCGGTTACACCCAGGTCGTCGTCGATGTGCGCGGCACCGGATTCTCCCAGGGCGAATGGGACATGCTGCGCGGGCGCGAACAGCGCGACACCCTCGAGGTCATCGACTGGGCCGCGCGGCAGCCGTGGTCCGACGGCCGGATCGGGATGAACGGCATCTCCTACTCGGGTATCAACCAGGTGCAGGCCGCCGCCGCGCGACCGGCCGCGCTGAAGGCGATCTTCCCGGTGGTGCCCGGCAGCGACCTGGTCAACGACGTCCTCGCGCCCGGCGGTGGGTTCGGCTTCAATTTCATTCCGCTGTGGCTCACCGCGATCAACACCCTCAAATGGGTGCCCGACGTCCAGTCGATCGTCGAGGGCCAGTTCGACTACCAGTGGCTCGCCGACCGCGGCGCCTCACCGCTGACCTTCATGGACGTCTTCCTCAACGCCTACACCTCCACCCGCTTCCAGGACGCGGACCCCAGGCTGACCGAACTGCTGACCGACACCTCGCCCTCGCGCCGGGAATATCTCAGTGATCCGAGCCGGATCGAGGTGCCGACCTTCGTCGTCGGCGGCTGGCACGACCTGTTCACCTACTCCGAATCCAAGATCTACAACGAGATTCCGCTGCCGCCGGGACACAAGCAGTTGCTGATGGGCAACACCTATCACGTGAATTCCGGCAACGAATACGGCAAGCCGGGGCTGCCGCCGCGTCTGGACGTGCTCCAGCGCGCCTGGTTCGACAAGTGGCTCAAGGGCATCGACAACGGCATCGACGGTTTCGGCCCGGTCACCCTGCGCGAACAGGGTGGCGGGTGGATCACCGCCAACGGTTTCGGCGACACCGCGACCGGGGTCGACGAGGCCACCCATCGCCGGATGTATCTGTCGTCCGCGCCGAGCGGCACCTCGTCGGGTCTGTACGACGGTTCGCTCACGGTCGCACCGGATCCGGACGACGCGCGATTGACCGTCGCGCCCGGTCTCACCACCCTGTGCTCGAACGACGCGGCGCAGGGCAGCGCGGGCGTGCTGTCGGTCATCGTCGGCTGTGCTGAGGATTCCAGGATCGCCGAGTCGAACGCGCTCACCTTCACCAGCGAGCCGGTGACCGAGGCGACCTCGGTGTCCGGGCCGATCGCGGTTCGGCTGGAAACCGTCCAGGACGCCGAGGACGGCTATTGGACCGTCACCGTGAACGACGTCGCTCCCGACGGCAGGTCGACGGTGCTGTCCTCCGGTCAGCTGATGGCCTCGCTGCGCGAGATCGACGAGGCGAACAGCGCCAGATCCGCCAACGGCGACTACACCGATCCCCGGCCGTTCACCTCGCTGGACAGGCGGCTGCCGACGGTGCCCGGTGAGGTGACCACACTCGACATCACGCTGGCCGCCACCGAAGCGGTGCTGCGACCCGGCCATCGCCTGCGCGTCGACGTCTTCGCGGGCAATTTCCCCAAGGGGCTGCCGGTGCTGCCCATGCTGATCGACACGGGCCTGAAACCCCAGCATCTGCAACTGGATCCGAGCCGTCCCAGTTTCGTCAACATCCCGCTGCGGGGGAATCCGGGCTGGTGATCGCCCCGGTCGCGAGGCTCGAATCCTCGCCTCCCGTACCCCTCGCGCCGGGGCTTCTGCCCGATGCGAGGGGTATTGACGAACAACACGTAAACACGCGGCTAACGGCCCTGGAAGGGGTTGTGACCTGCGCGAAACTTCCTGTACCCGGCGTCGGGCGGGCTGTCGGCGACCGTACGATTCAAAGGTGAGTGTTCCGCAGGCGGTGCTGTTGGCAGTCCTCGCGGCTGTCGTCGGCCTGGCAGTCGGCGGACTACTGATCCCCTACGTGAACGCCCGTCAGGCCGAGCGCAGACAGGCCGATTCCGGACTCACCATGTCGCAGGTGCTGGACCTGATCGTGCTCGCCTCGGAGAGCGGAATCGCGGTCGTCGACGAATACCGCGACGTCGTGCTGGTCAACCCGCGTGCCGAGGAACTGGGACTTGTCCGCAACCGGCTGCTCGACGAGCGAGCCTGGGCCGCCGTGGAGAAAGTGCTCGCCAGCGGCGAGTCGTCGGAATTCGATCTGACCGCCAAGAATCCGCTCCCCGGTCGCAGCCGGATCGCGGTGCGCGGCGTCGCGCGCCCGCTCTCGCCCGAGGAGACCAGCTTCACCGTCCTGTTCGCCGACGACGATTCCGAGCAGGCGAGGATGGAAGCGACCAGGCGCGATTTCGTCGCCAATGTCAGCCACGAACTCAAGACCCCGGTCGGCGCGATGAGTCTGCTGGCCGAAGCGCTGCTGGAATCGGTCGACGATCCCGAGGCGGTGCGACATTTCGGCAACCGTGTCCTGGGGGAGTCGCGACGGCTGGGCAAGATGGTGACCGAACTCATCGCGCTGTCCCGGTTGCAGGGTGCGGAGAAGCTGCCGGAACTCGAGGTGGTCGACGTCGATACCGTCGTGACGCAGGCCGTCGATCGCTCGCGCACCGCCGCCGAGGCCGCCGGAATCACGGTCAGCACCGACCGGCCGAGTGGCCTGGAGGTGCTCGGCGACGAGACGCTGCTGGTCACCGCCCTGTCCAATCTGGTGGAGAACGCGATCGCCTACTCCTCGGCGGGCTCGCACGTCTCCGTCAGCCGTTCGCTGCGCGGCGATCACGTGGCGATGGCGGTCACCGACCGCGGCATCGGCATTCCCAAGGAAGACCAGGAGCGCGTCTTCGAGCGTTTCTTCCGCTCGGACAAGGCGCGCTCGCGTTCCACCGGCGGTACCGGACTCGGGCTGGCTATCGTCAAACATGTCGCGGCCAACCACAACGGTGAGATCACCCTGTGGAGCAAGCTCGGCACCGGATCGACGTTCACCCTGCGAATACCCGCACACTCCGAGGCCGAGGGAGAAGAATTCTCCGACGGTCCCGTGGTGAGTACGAGAGAAACCGCCCCGCGAACTTCGAGCGTGGGTAGACCCAATGGTGTGGAGGCACGCAGATGACCAGTGTTCTGATCGTCGAGGATGAGGAGTCGCTGGCCGATCCGCTCGCGTTCCTGCTGCGCAAGGAGGGGTTCGAGGTCACCGTGGTCGGTGACGGCCCGTCCGCGCTCGCCGAATTCGATCGCTCCGGCGCCGATATCGTGCTGCTCGACCTCATGCTGCCCGGCATGAGCGGCACCGATGTCTGCAAGCAGTTGCGCACCCGATCGGGTGTGCCGGTGATCATGGTGACCGCGCGCGACAGCGAGATCGACAAGGTCGTCGGCCTGGAACTGGGCGCCGACGACTACGTCACCAAGCCGTATTCGGCGCGCGAGCTGATCGCCCGCATCCGGGCGGTGCTGCGTCGCGGCGCGGGTGACGAGATCGACGGATCCAGCGAGAGCGGAGTGCTCGAAGCCGGTCCGGTGCGGATGGACGTCGACCGGCACACGGTGCTGGTCAACGGCAAATCGGTGACCCTGCCGCTGAAGGAATTCGATCTGCTCGAATACCTGCTTCGGAATTCGGGGCGCGTGCTCACGCGCGGCCAGCTGATCGACCGGGTCTGGGGCGCGGACTACGTGGGCGACACCAAAACCCTCGACGTGCACGTCAAGCGGTTGCGTTCCAAGATCGAGGCCGATCCGGCCAAGCCGGAACATCTCGTCACCGTGCGCGGGCTCGGGTACAAACTCGAGGCGTGACGCCGGGAGCGGCGGGGGCGGGACCGAATGGGCCCGCCCCCTTTTTCGTGCGGGAAGTTCTTACGGGAAGTAGGTCCAGGTCGGGCCGATGCCGGGGAAGTCGGTCAGGCGAAGGGTGATCCAGCCGAGGTCGTCTTCCTGCATGCAGTCGTAGATGGGCACATCGGCGCCGTTACCGCGGCAGGCGATGGTGTGCGACGTGCCGTAGGGGCTCATGATCACGTACTTGCCCTGGTCCTTGGCATTGAGCGCGCCCGGATCGAGGGCGGAGACGAAGTTCGCGGTGAAGTCTGCGTACTTGGCCGGATCGCCGTTCGGTTCGGCGTGCGCGGCGCCCGCCAGGGCGAGGGTGGAGCCGAGAGCAACTGCTACGAGGGTCAACGCTTTCTTCATGACAAGCCATCCAACCCGAAAAGGGTGAAGCGCGCATGGCGGGCAGATGACCGGACGGCTGCCCGCAGCTCACCGTTCGCGCAACCTTCGCGCGAACCGTCGGTCAGACGGGGGTGATCGGCAGCGAGTACTCCGCGTTGCGCAGCGCGTGCACGGTCGCCGGATGCACGGCGACCAGGCCGAGGCCCGTACGGCGCTCGCAATGGCGTGCCAGCTCCTCGTAGGCGGGTTCGCCGAGCAGTTCCTTCAATTCGGGAGCGTAGGACTGCCAGACCGGCTTGGCGCCGACGTGGGCGTCCGGCGAGCCCGAGCAGTACCAGTCCAGATCGAGCCCGCCCGGCCCCCAGCCGCGCCGGTCGTATTCGGTGATGACGGTCTTGAGGATCTGCACGCCGTCGGGCCGGTCCACCCAGTCCTGGGTGCGCCGGATCGGCAGCTGCCAGCACACGTCCGGTTTCACCGTGTGCGGTTCCAGGCCGCGACGCAGGGCCATGGTGTGCAGGGAGCAGCCGACGCCGCCCGCGAAACCCGGACGGTTGAGGAAGATGCACGCACCGTCGTAGCGGCGGGTGCGCAGCGCGGGCTCGTCCTCCAGTTCGTCGAGTTCCAGATAGCCCTTGCGCGTCACCTTGCCGTTCGACGCGGTGGCCTCGCCCATCAGCTGCCAGTCCTCCGGTGTGAGGAGTTTCACAGCCGCTTTCAGGCGGTCTCGATCGTCGTCGTCGGAGAGGAAAGCGCCGTGCGAACAGCAGCCGTCGTCGGGCCGGTCCGACAGGATGCCCTGGCAGGCCGGAGTCCCGAAAACACAGGTCCAGTTCGAGAGCAACCAGGTGAGATCCGCGGCGATCAGGTGCTCGTCATTTGCTGGGTCGACGAACTCGATCCACTCGCGCGGGAAATCCAGATCGACCTCGGGGCTGGGATCGATCTTCCCCGCTGGTCGGGGTGGGGCCGGGCTCCCGGCATCGCCGCGTTCCGTCACGCTCGCAGACGCTAACAGTTCGGTCGCCTCGGCTGAAGTGCCGGTCGACCCAGTACCGTGTTCATGTGCGCCTTGGGGTCCTCGACGTCGGAAGCAATACCGTCCACCTACTCGTGGTGGACGCGCACCGTGGTGGGCACCCGATGCCGATGAGCTCGACGAAGGCCGCGTTGCGACTGTCGGAGAACATGGACGACGAGGGCGCGATCACCGTCGAGGGCGCCGAACGGCTCATCGCGACGGTGGCCGAATTCGCCAGCATCGCCGAGACGTCCAGATGCGTGGAACTCATGCCGTTCGCGACGTCCGCGCTGCGTGAGGCCACCAATTCCGAGCACGTCCTCGGCCGGGTCCGGGCCGAGGCCGGTGTCGATCTGCAAGTGCTTTCCGGGGTGGACGAGGCCAGGCTCACATTTCTCGCGGTCCGCCGCTGGTACGGCTGGAGCGCGGGCCGCATCCTGAATCTCGACATCGGCGGCGGCTCGCTCGAGATGACCAACGGCGGCGACGAGGAACCCGATGTCTCGCTCTCGCTGCAACTCGGCGCGGGCCGCCTGACCAGGGATTGGCTGCGCGAGGACCCGCCGGGTAAACGTCGCATCGCCGTGCTGCGCGACTGGCTCGACGCCGAACTCGTCGTCCCGGCGCGGGAATTGATCGAGGTCGGACGGCCCGATCTGGCCGTTGGCACGTCCAAGACATTTCGGTCACTTGCCCGGTTGACCGGAGCCGCACCCTCTGCCGCCGGACCCAGGGTTCGTCGTACACTCACCAGTTCCGGCCTGCGCCAGCTGATCGCGTTCATCTCGCGGATGACTGCCTCGGACCGGGCGGAATTGGAAGGTGTGAGTTCGGATCGGTCACAGCAGTTGGTGGCTGGCGCATTGATCGCGGAGGCGAGTATGCGGGCACTATCGCTGGAATCCCTCGAGATTTGTCCGTGGGCGCTGCGCGAAGGGCTCATTCTGCGCAAACTGGATACCGATATGAACGGCGGACCCAGGGCGACGCAACTACCGGGACCGGCGGCCGACAGCGGCCCGCCGCGCTCCGGTGACGGGTCAGCGCTATCCGGCCCGATCGAAACGGTGTCGTCATGAGTAGTGAAGATTCGAAGCAGCTGTCTGTCGCGGAACTGCTCGCGCGCAACGGCGCGCAGGGCGCGTCCTCCGGCGGTGGCAGGCGCAGACGCGGCAATCGCGGGATCTCGGTCGCGGAACTGACCGGCGACCTGCCGGTCATCAAGGACGGCGGCAGCCATTCCGCCCACGCCGCACCGGAAGCCGACACTCCGGAACCGCCCGGCTACGAACCGCAGTCCTACGGGCCGCAGTCCTACGAGCAGCCCGCCTACGAGCCACCCGCGTACGAGGCGCCTTCCTACGAGACGCCGCGTTTCGACCCGTCGCAGTTCGGATCGGCCGCGCCGGAACCGGTTTCGTACACTCCGCCGGAGCCGGAACCGAGCTATTCGCCGATGTCGGGACCGATCACCCGCTACGACCCGCTCTCGCCCTACGCTCCGCCCGAACCCCCGCAGCGGGCGACCGATCCGCTGATGCAGCGTTCCGGGCGGGTCATGCCGGGCCGCGAGATGCCGGGCCCCAGTTCGCGACACAGCACCGAACCCGACGCCGCCGCCGGGCATTACGGCACGCCCGCGCCCACCTATCCGCCCGAGCCGCCGCCCGTCGCCGAGCCCCCAGCGCCGCGCCGCAGCGGTCGCAGGCGCCACCACGAACCGGACGAGTCGGCCACCCAGGTCTATCGACTGCCCGGGGTCGCCCCCGCTGAAAGCGCCCGCCCGGATCTCGGTGGGCGCAACGGGAATTCCCCCGCCCCCGAACCGCAGGAACCGCGTTCCCGCCAGGGCAGGGCGGCCAGAAGGCGCGCGGCGGAGGCGGAAGAGGGCCCGTCGACCGCGCCCTGGCAGGCCCCCGCCGAGGAATTTCCCCAGGAACCGGCGCAGCGGCCGCTGTCGCCCCTGGCCGACGGCGCGTCACTCGCGCCGCAGCGCAACCGTCCGCAGCCACCGGAACCCACCGGTCGTGGTTCCTCGCGGCGTGACGACCGGGGCCCTCGGACCGGCTCGCTACCCGCCTGGTCGCGGCGGCGTGCCCCCGCGCCCCAGGACGACGCACCGGAATCGGGCGGAATCTCCACCGCGGCGTGGTCGCTGGCCAGTCAGGACCAGCAGCTCGTGTCGGGTTCGACGGTCGCGGGCGATCTGCTGCGCGACGGCGTCGAACGAGCCGAGCGCGGCAAACGTGAGCGCGCCGGACGCGGACCGGTCGACCTGGTCGAACCGGACGAGGGGTACACCGACGTCTACGAGCCGTACGCCGACGGCTACGACGACAATTTCGACGCGGACGGTTTCGACGGACACGGTTTCGACGCCGACGATTACTACGACGACGATCCGGACGGCGACGAGGCCGGACCGAAACGAGCGAGCAAGAAGGCGAGCGGGCGTCGATCGCGCGCGACGCGACGAGATGAAGACGACGCGAACCGGCGGCAATGGCTGGTGCTCGGTGGTCAGAGCGCGGGCGCCGCTATCGCGGGGATGTTGCTGTTCAAGGGTTTCGAGCGCATGTGGGAGATGCTGCCCTGGGTGGCGCTGACCCTGGCGATGATCGTCATCCTCGGATTGGTGACGCTGGTCAGGATCCTGCGCAAGACCGACGACATCCTCAGTACCGTGATCGCCGTGGTCGTCGGCATCTTCGTGACGCTGGGACCACTCGCCTTCCTTCTCAGCACGAACTGAGCGGGGAGTGGCTGTGGGGAATATCGAGCGGGACGACGACCTCGGTGCGCGGATCCTGGTCGGCTTGTCGACCGCGTCGGTGTATCCACAGAACACCGAGTCCGCGTTCCAGTACGCGGCCGAACTCGGTTACGACGGTGTGGAATTGATGGTGTGGGCCGAGCCCGCCAGTCAGAGCATCGCCACGGTTCAGGGTTACGTGCGCAAGTACGGTGTGCCCGTGCTCGCCGTGCACGCGCCGTGTCTGCTCATCTCGCAACGGGTCTGGGGGGCCGATCCGGTCGCCAAACTCGAACGCAGCGTGCGGACCGCCGAAGCGCTCGGCGCGGGAAGTGTCGTGGTGCATCCGCCGTTTCGCTGGCAGCGTCGCTACGCCCAGGGTTTCGCGGCCCAGGTCGCCGAACTCGAGGAACACAGTTCGGTGATCGTCGCGGTGGAGAATATGTTCCCGATGCGCGCGGACACCCTGTTCGGTCGCAAGGAGACCTCGGTCAAGCGGCTGGAACGCAGGGGCGGACCGGGGCCGGGTCTGACGGCTTTCAGCCCCTCCTACGATCCGACCGATACCGGATTCCAGCACTACACCCTCGATCTGTCCCACACCGCGACCGCGGGCGCCGATCCGCTGCTGCTCGCCGCGCGGATGGGCGGCGGTCTCGCGCATCTGCATCTGGCCGACGGGCGTGGCGCCGCCCACGACGAGCACCTGGTTCCCGGCGAGGGGACCCAGCCGTGCGCCGAGGTCTGCGCGATGCTGGTCGAGTCCGGGTTCTCCGGCCACGCGGTCGCCGAGATCAATACCCAGAACGCGCGCACCACCGCCGACCGATCCGCGATGCTCGACCGCACACTCCGTTTCGCCCGCGAACATCTCAACGGGCAGACGCCCGCCCCGGCCACCTCGTCCTCGCAGGCCAAGAACGTGTGACGCGATCCGGGTCACCGGGAATGGCTCGGCGACCCCCCTTCGTTCTACGCTGTACGAACACCGCGTCACCGTGACCGGTCCCGGTGACCGCCAGCTGCGGCGGCATCGAGGTACCGCGATCGGATCCGGTGCGGATTCGACGACAGGAGTGACGATGACGACGGAGCTGACCGCGCACGTGGAGCGGCCCACCGCGACGGATGCCCCGTTCAGCCGCGTGTGCGCGCTGACCGAGGTGGACCCGACCGCTCCCGGCACCGGCCGCTACACCGGCGTCATCGATGAGATCTGGACGATCGGCAAGAAGGTGCACGGTGGCACCATGGTCGCCGGGAGCGCCGCGGCCGCGACCAACTGGCTGCGCGCCACCGATCCCGCCCTGGCCGAGATGGCCCCCATCGCGGCGAGTACGGATTTCCTCGGAGCGCCGGAACCCGGTGCTGTCGACTACGAGGTCAGCGTCCGCAAGATCGGTCGCCAGATCTGTCTGGCCGACGTCACCCTGATCCAGGGGGATCGCGGTCTGGTCCGCACGGCGTTCACCTTCGGCCGTCTCGACGACGTCGCTCCGGTGTACGCGCCCGAGCACGGCGACATGCCCGCCGAACCGCCCGCCGACGCCGCCGACTACGCGGACGGCTCCCCGATGGGCAAGATCGTGCACGTGGGGCAGGGCGCCGACCTGTTCCTGGATCGCGACTGGGCCCGTTTTCTGGAGGGACAGCGCGGCGAACCGCGGCTGCGGTTGTGGATGCGCCCGCGCGCGGGCGATCAGGCCGATCCCGAGGTGGCCGCGTACTTCGCGATCATGTCGGCCGATATGAGCCCGCCGGTTCCGATGAATCTCGGACATTTCGGCTGGGCGCCCACCGTGCAGATGACGACCTATCTGCGCCGCAGGCCCGCCCCCGGCTGGCTGCGCGTCATCGCGACCACCCACGAGGTCGGTGAGCGCATGTTCGACGAGGATCAGCTCGTGCTCGACTCCACCGGCGCGGTGGTCGCGCAGAGCCGTCAGCTGGCCCTCATACCGGTGCGTGATCCACGGGCCTGAAACCGCGACCCGGGGCCGGATAGGGACCGGTCGCCCCGTTTCTGACCGTGCCGGTATCGCGTCTAGCCTTGACCCCCATGACGAGAATTGCGGTGATCGGTGGCGGTCGCATCGGGGAGGCGTTGATCGCGGGTTTGCTCGAGTCCGGGCGTGCGAGCAAGGATCTGGTCGTCGTCGAGACGTACAAGGATCGGGCCGAGCTGATCGCGGAGCGCTTCGGGGTGCGGGTGACCGATTCGGTGACCGACGCGGCCGTCGGCGCCGATCTGCTGGTGATCGCCGTCAAACCGGGCGATGTCGACACGGTGCTCACCCAACTCGGCAAAGCCGACCTCGGCGGCGACAACGATCAGGTCCTGGTCTCACTGGCGGCCGGTGTGCCGACCGCGCGGCTCGAGGCCAAGCTGCCCGCCGGATTCCCCGTGGTGCGGGTGATGCCCAATACCCCGATGCTGGTCGGTCAGGGCATGAGCGTGCTCGCCCCCGGCCGCTACACCCGGCCCGAGCAGTTGGCGCTGGTGAACGAACTCCTGGCCGCGGTGGGTCGGGTCGCGACGGTCGCCGAGGCCCAGATGGACGCGGTGACCGCGTTGTCGGGTTCCGGTCCCGCGTACTTCTTCCTCGTGGTCGAGGCCATGGTCGAGGGGGGCGTCGGACTGGGGCTCACCAGGGAGGTCGCCACCCAGCTCGTGGTGCAGACGATGATCGGCTCCGCGGCCCTGCTCGACGATTCCGGCCAGAGCGCGGTGGAATTGCGCGCCGCGGTCACCTCGCCCGCGGGCACGACGGCCGCCGCCCTGCGCGAACTGGAGCGCGGCGGTCTGCGCTCGGCCTTCATGGAAGCGCTGCACGCGGCCAAGGATCGCTCCGCCGAACAGGGGGCCAACGACGGGAACGGTGTCGCGTCCTGACCGCGCGCTCGTGAACCGGTGATTGCGGTGCGGCGAACCTCGAACAACGCAAATCGAACACCGCGCGTCCGCGAGGTGACTCGCCGATGCCCTGCAAGCGGCGCTGATTTCTCACACCCGTCGCAGTAATCCCATTGGCAACGCTAAGCTTCAAGGAGCACGTGCGTGTCTGTTCCGCCGGTGGGGAAGCCGGCGGCGCGGACGTGCCGGAGGTCAATGGTGCAATGATGTCTGCGAATAAGATGTCTGGAAATAATTCGGGTTCATCGCCTGGTTCGTCGGGTCCATCGGGCAGCCGAGCGAGTTCGGGGCAACCCTTACTCGGCGGAGGTACGCAGTTCCTGACGGTAGCCGAGGTCGCGAATCTGATGCGGGTATCCAAAATGACGGTGTATCGGCTCGTCCACTCGGGTGAACTGCCCGCGGTGCGCGTCGGTCGCTCGTTCCGGGTACACGCGAAAGCGGTTCACGACTACCTCGAGACGTCCTACTTCGACGCGGGGTGAATCGAATCCATCCGGCCCGCGGCGCGTGACGCGCCCGCGGGCACCAGCTCGCGTCAGCACGGAGGGCCCCGGAAGCGCCGCCTCAGGGGCGGGTAGCATGGACCCTCGGTTCGTGTTCGCCTGCCGACGGCGCCCCTTTGTGGTGTCCGGTGCCTGCCGGCGGCGCGAGCACCGAAAATGGCGTACGCCCCGAGCGTGCGCGCCGACCAGCCGAGTAGAGAGAACGCGAGGACAACCCTATGGGTTCTGTGATCAAGAAGCGTCGTAAGCGCATGTCGAAGAAGAAGCACCGTAAGCTGCTTCGCCGTACACGTGTTCAGCGGCGCAAACTCGGCAAGTAAGCTCGCGCTCGAAAGATGAGGCTCGTCACCCCTGTGGTGACGGGCCTCTCTTTTTGAAACAACACGATTTGCAATGCGCGAATGTATCCGGTGACTGAAGTCATCGTTAGAACCTGGTTAATACTCTCGGTGTCTCGGACGGTAGCGGTTACGCTTGAACCGCCAGGAAATCGAAATGAGGGCCTCGTAGGTGGGATCCGGTGCCGTGGGATCTGAGGTAAGAGACGCTGACGCGCCGAACGTCGTGATGGTGACGGGTGCGAGCCGATTCTTCGGTGGCAATACCGTTGCTCGGCTCGCGCAGGACCCGGGGATCGATCGGGTCGTCGCGGTCGACACCATGACGCCGAGCCGTGAGCTGCGCCGTCGCATGGGACGCGCCGAGTTCGTTCGCGCCGATATTCGAAATCCGTTGATCCGCAAGGTGATCAGCGGATACGACGTGGATACCGTCGTCCATGCCGCGATGCTGTCGCGCCCGCCGGCCGGTGGCGGCCGTGCGGTGATGAAGGACCTCAACGTCCTCGGCGCGATGCAGTTGTTCGCGGTCTGCCAGAAATCGCCGTCGGTGCGCAGGGTGGTCGTGCGTTCGACATCGGCGGTTTACGGATGCAGCGCCAAGGACCCCGCGAAATTCACCGAGGAAATGAGCGCGCGAACCCCACCGCGCGGTTGGTTCGCACGCGACATGATCGAAATCGAAAGTTTCGTCCGCGGACTCGCCCGACGCAGACCCGATATTTCCGCGTCGATATTGCGTTTCGCGCCGATTGTCGGACCGCGACTGGCCGGGCGCGGCGTGCAGTATCTGCAATCCCCGGTCACCCCCACCGTCTTCGGTCGTGACGCGCGGCTGCAACTGCTCCACGAGGAGGACGCCGTCGCCGCGCTGGAACAGGCGGCGCGGATGGCGCCGGGCGGCACCTACAATGTGGCAGGGGACGGTGCGCTTACGCTGTCCCAGGCGTTGCGGCGCGCAGGCCGCATCGAACTGCCGGTTCCTTTCATCCTGTTCCGCACCGCGGGACGGGCGCTGATGGGGCCGGTCATGCGTGAGTTCACCGGCGAACAGCTCGATTATTTCCACTTCGGATGTGGCCTGGACACGACCCGGATGCGGACCGAACTCCAGTTCGTGCCGCGCTGGACAACGGTGCAGGCGTTCGACGACTTCATCGGGGGCGCAGCGTTGCGGCCCGTCTTCGATCCCGCGTGGATCGATGCCGCAGAAAATAAACTGCTCGGCCTGCTCGGGGCCGGTACGGGAGCACATTCATGAATCACGTAGCGAAAGTGATCCACCTCCACGATCAGAATGTGGAGTCGCGTCAGCGGGTCGCTGTTCGACGCCGACCGGAATTCCAGACCGGGGACACGGCGTCGGGCCGGGTGACCTCGCTCAGTGACCGCCGCGCCAGCACCGAACCGCCGCAGCCCCGGTCGGTATCGGACCTGGTGCGCGGTGCGCTCACCGCGCAGATCGGCAAGACGGCCGAATTCGCGCGCCGCCGCGTCACCGGCGACTACCAGATCGACGAGTTCGGATTCGACGAGCACCTGCTCGAATCGGTCATCCTGCCCGCGCTGCGGCCGATGTCGGATATGTGGTTCCGCGTCGAGGTCAACGGCATGCAGCACATCCCCGAGGTCGGCGGCGCGCTCATCGTGGCCAACCACGCGGGCACCGTCCCACTCGACGGGCTGATGCTCCAACTGGCCGTGCACGACCACCACGCCAAACAGCGTGCCCTGCGCCTTCTCGCCGCCGACCTGATCTTCGAAATGCCGGTACTCGGCGTGCTCGCCCGCAAGGCGGGACACACCCTGGCCTGCCGCGAGGACGCCGAACGCCTGCTGCGCGCCGGCGAGTTGACGGGCGTCTTTCCCGAGGGTTTCAAGGGCGTCGGCAAGAACTACTCCGACCGGTACAAGCTCCAGCGCTTCGGCCGGGGCGGTTTCGTCGCCGCCGCGGTGCGCACCGGCGTGCCGATCATCCCGTGCTCGATCGTCGGATCCGAGGAGATCTACCCCAAACTGGCCGACCTCAAGCCGCTCGCCCGGCTGCTCGGCCTGCCCTACTTCCCCGTCACGCCGCTGTTCCCGCACTTCGGCCCGCTCGGCGCACTGCCGCTGCCCTCCAAGTGGTACATCGAATTCGGCGAACCCATCGCGACCACGGCGTACGAGCCCGAAGCCGCCGACGACCCGATGACCATGTTCGAGGTCACCGACCAGGTACGCGAGACGATCCAGCAGACCCTGTACAAGCTGCTCACCAAGCGCCGCAACCCTTTTACCGGTTAGATCCCCGATAACCCAGCCCCCGCCCGGCGCGAGTCTTACGAGCGCCGCGAACCCCGCGGCCCCGGCCGCCGAATATCAGTGTTCTCGGCGGCGGGTTATCGCCGCGGCGACCGCGCCGCCGGCGGCACCGAGGGCCAATGCGGTCGGCACGCCGATCTTGGCGGCTTTGCGGCCGGTGCGGAAGTCGCGGATTTCCCAGCTTCGGTTCTTGGCGACCTCGCGTAGGTCGGAGTCGGGGTTGATGGCGACGGCGGTGCCGACCAGCGACAGCATCGGGACGTCGTTGTGGCTGTCGGAATAGGCGGTGCAGCGTTTGAGGTTCAGGCCCTCGCGTATTGCGAGGGTGCGCACGGCGTGTGCTTTTCCGAGGCCGTGCAGGATATCGCCGACGAGACGGCCGGTGAATTTCCCGTCGACGCTTTCCGCGACGGTGCCGAGCGCGCCGGTGAGGCCGAGTCGTTTGGCGATCACCTGGGCCAATTCGACCGGGGTCGCGGTGACGAGCCAGACCTGCTGGCCGGCGTCCAGGTGCATCTGCGCGAGTGCGCGGGTGCCGGGCCAGATCTTGTCGGCGATGATCTCGTCGTAGATCTCCTCGCCGAGGGCGGCGAGTTCGGCGGTGGGACGGCCCGCGATGAAGGCGAGGGCTTTCTCCCGGCCCGCGGCCATATCGGTGCTGTTCTCCTTGCCGGTGACGCGGAATTTCACCTGTTTCCAGGCGACGTCGACCAGGTCGGAGGTCTTGAAGTATTTCCGCGCGGCGAGCCCACGGGCGAAGTGCACGATGGAGGCGCCCTGCACCATGGTGTTGTCGACGTCGAAGAACGCGGCCGCGGTCAGGTCACGCGGGGTTTCCGGGCCGAGACCTTCCGGCGGCCCGCCCGCGGCGATCTCGGCGTCGTGCAGCGACAACGCCGCGTCGGCGCTGGCCTCGCCCGCCAGATTGGCGCGCACTTCCTCCTCGCTCGGGCCGAAAGGACTCCGAGAGATGCGTGCGAGCTGGTCTTGCAGGTTCTGACCGAATCTGCCCTGATTCCACCTGACCGGAAACTCGCCGAAGCGCCCCGCGATGAATCCCGCCCTCTCGATCTTCGATCGTTCCGGCACCAATTACCTCCGCCCGTCGCGCGCGAACGTGTCCACACTAGCGGGATCCGGCGACAGTTTCGGCGGACCAGGGGTACTGGATCGACCGTGGCGAGGGGATTTAATTACACTCATGACCAATCCCACACATTCTGTGACGCTGCTGACGAGATCGGGTTGCGGACTGTGTTCCACAGCACTCGAACAGCTGCGCGCGATCTGCGGCGATTTCGGTATCGAACCGGGCACCGTCGATGTCGACGAGGCCGCGGCCACCGACCCTGGCCTGCGGGCGGAGTACGGCGACCGGCTTCCTGTCGTGCTGCTGGACGGCCGTGAGCACAGCTATTTCGACGTGGACGAGTCCCGTTTGCGCGCCGATTTGCGTCGATGAGGAAACGCTGTTCGCGTCCGTTTCCGCCGCACCGCTGGTCGCAGCGGAAAATGAGGCCAATTTCACCGACTTTGTGAAGGGCTGCACAAGCGGTTACGGTGGTGGCACGCGACCCGCATGCCGAGGCTGCGGAGCCGCCCTGAAATCCGAAACATCGATCATGGCACCGGGCCGCCCCGGGTCAGAGGTCGAGCGACGAACCGGATGACGAGCAATCCGGGACGAGGAGCCTACGACGTGACAGAGCAGCATGAGGCGCCGAGTGGCGTCTCCGGCAGAGCTCTGCAGAAGACGGTGCCGAACAAGGACATTCCGCAGGCCACCGTCGGGCGCTTGGCTACCTATCTCCGTGTCCTCGCGATGTTGGCCGAGGATGGAGTCCTCATCGTATCGAGTGAGGAACTGGCTGTCGCGGCGGGTGTCAATTCGGCCAAGCTGCGCAAGGATCTGTCCTTCCTCGGGCCCAACGGTGTCCGGGGTGTCGGCTATGACGTCGCCAAGTTGCGCACCAGGATCGAGGATGTGCTCGGACTCTCCGACGGACATCGCGTCGTACTGGTCGGCGCGGGCAATCTGGGCCGCGCCCTCGTCGGCTACGGCGGGTTCAAGCGACGCGGTTTCACGGTGGTCGGCATCTTCGACAACGACCCCTCGGTGATCGGCCGGACCGTCGCCGGTCTCTCGGTGCGCGATGTCGCGGTGCTGCACGAGGCGGTCATCGCGCTCGACCCGACCATCGCGGTCATCACCGTCCCCGACGACGCCGCGCAGGGTGTGTGCGACCGCCTGGTGGCCGCCGGTGTCCAGTCGATCCTGAGTTTCGCGCCGAGCGTGCTCGACGCGCCGCCCGCGGTGGAGGTCCGCCGGGTGGACCTCGCGGTGGAGATGCAGATGCTCTCGTTCGAGCGCACCCGCAACACCGAACCCGAACCTCTCGCGGAAGTGGCGTCGGCCGTGTCGGGCCGGATCGCCCGCCGCGCCCCAGCTCCGCGCACCGGAGCCGCGCGTGCGGCGATCACGCACTCGACCTCGCATCAGGCAACGGAGCCAAGCAGCAAGGGATCGGTGGTTTCACCATGAGCGTTCTTCTGGTCGGGATCTCGCATCGGAGCGCCCCCGTCTCGGTCCTGGAGAAGGTGGCCATCACCGACACCGACCGTCCCAAGCTGATCGAACGGATGCTGACCTCGGACCACGTCTCGGAGGCGATGATCGTCTCGACGTGCAACCGCATCGAGGTCTACGCGGTGGTCGACGCCTTCCACGGCGGTCTCGCCGAGGTCGGCGACCTGCTCACCAGACATTCCGGGCTTCCGCTGGCGGATCTGACCAAACACGCCTACGTGCGCTACAGCGAGGCCGCGGCCGAACACCTGTTCGCGGTGTCGTCCGGGCTGGATTCGATGGTGGTCGGCGAGCAGCAGGTGCTCAGCCAGATCCGCGCCGCCTACGCCTCCGCCGACGCCCAGCAGGCCGTCGGGCGGACCCTGCACGAACTGGCCCAGCACGCGCTGCGGGTCGGCAAACGCGTGCATTCGGAAACCGGTATCGACCGGGCGGGCGCGTCGGTGGTCTCGGTCGCGCTGGACAAGGCCAAGTCGGTCCTGCGCGGCACGGCGGATTCCGCCGACACCGCCCTGGTCGGGCGCACCGCGGTGGTCGTCGGCGCCGGTGCGATGGGCGGGCTTGCCGTGGCCCATCTCTCGCGCGCGGGCATCGGCCGGATCATCGTGGTGAACCGCACCATCGAGCGGGCCCGCAGGCTCGCCGACACGGCGGCGGGCTACGGCGTCGAATCCTCGGCTCTGGAACTGTCGGGTCTGACCGAGGCCATGGCCGCGGCCGACGTCGTCATCACCTGTACCGGAGCGATCGGCGCCGTGGTGACCCTGGCCGATACCCACCGGGCGCTCGCCGACCGCGATCGGGCCGAAATCCCCTCCGCCGAAAAGCCGCTGGTGTTCTGCGACCTCGGACTTCCGCGCGACGTCGAACCCGCGGTCGCCGGACTGCCCGGCGTCTCGGTCATCGATATCGAGACGCTGCAACACGATCCGGCCGCGGGCGCCGCCGCCGACGACACCGCGGCCGCGCGTGCGATCGTCGCCGACGAACTCGCCAAATACCTGGCGGGCCAGCGGATGGCCGAGGTGACACCGACCGTGGCGGCGCTGCGCCAGCGGGCCGCCGAAGTGGTCGAAGCCGAACTGCTGCGCCTGGATTCGCGACTGCCGAGCCTGGCCGATCCGGAACGCGACGAGGTCGCGCGCACGGTACGTCGCGTGGTCGACAAACTGCTGCACGCGCCGACGGTGCGGGTCAAGCAACTGGCGTCGACTCCGGGCGGCGACAGCTACGCCGAGGCCCTGCGCGAACTGTTCGAGCTCAAACCCGGTGCGGCACAGGCGGTCGCCGCGCCGATGGAGATCACCACGCTCGCCGGTGACCTCGGCGCCGCGCTTGCCGACGATTTCACCACCGGCCACCTGGGTGAGGAACAGGGGAATCCCCGATGACGCGCCTTCAGGAAGAGGACAACGTGACAGTGCCCGGCACGCGCCGTTCCTGGCGGATCGGGACCCGCGGGAGCCTGCTCGCGCGCACCCAGTCGGGTACGGTCCGCGACGCGCTGATCGCGGCGGGGCACGAGGCCGAACTGGTCATCGTGAGAACCGTCGGCGACGAATCGTCCGAGCCGGTGGTCGAACTCGGCGTCGGTGTCTTCACCTCCGCGCTGCGCGAGGAACTGGCGGCCGGGAATATCGACATCGCGGTGCACTCCTACAAGGATCTGCCCACCGCGCCCGACCCGCGTTTCACCATCGCGGCCGTCCCGCCCCGCGAGGATCCGCGCGACGCCCTGGTGGCGCGCGACGGTCTCGTGCTCGGTGAACTGCCCGCCGGGTCGAAGGTCGGCACGTCCGCGCCGCGCCGCGCGGCCCAATTGCTCGCACTCGGGCTCGGTCTCGAGGTGCTGCCGCTGCGCGGCAACCTGGACACCCGGCTGAGCAAGGTCGCCGACGGCGAACTCGACGCCGTGATCGTCGCGAGAGCCGGGCTGGCCCGGATCGACCGGCTGGACGCGGTCACCGAGTCATTGGAACCTGTGCAGATGCTGCCCGCCCCCGCGCAGGGGGCGCTGGCGGTCGAATGCCGCAGTGACGACAGCGCGTTGATCGAGACGCTGTCGCAGTTCGACGACGCGGCCACCAGAGCCGCCGTCGTCGCCGAGCGCGGTCTGCTCGCCGAATTGGAGGCCGGTTGTACCGTCCCCGTCGGCGCGCTCGGAGAAGTCGTCGAATCGATCGACGACGACGGCCGGATCTTCGACGAACTCTCGCTGCGCGGATGCGCCGCCGCGGTCGACGGATCCGATGTGTTGCGCGCCTCGGTGGTCGGTTCACCGCAGGACGCGGCGGAACTCGGCCGGGCCCTGGCCCGCGAATTGCTGGAGCTCGGTGCGCGCGAGCTCCTCACCTCAGACTTCACCCCACCCCAGCCCAATGGAGAACAGCCGATCATGAGCGAGCGAAGCGAGCGAATCACAGAGGTGCAGGCATGAGCCGAGGGACGAAGAAGCACCCGGGTCGGATACTGTTCGTCGGTTCGGGCCCCGGTGACCCGGCATTGCTCACCGTGCGTGCGCGTGAAGTCCTCGGGCGGGCCACACTGGCGTTCACCGACCCCGATGTCGACAAGGGCGTACTCGCGCTCATCGGCTCGGCGGTCGAGGAAGACGAGGACGGCACCCGTCCGGTCGACGTGCGCCCCGCGCTCGGCGAACCGGCCGAGGTCGCCAAGACCCTGATCGCGGAGGCCCGCAACGGCCACGACGTGGTCCGGGTGGTCGCGGGCGATCCACTGACCACCGACGCCGTGATCAACGAGGTCAACACCGTCACCCGTTCGCACATGGTCTTCGAGGTGCTGCCCGGCCTGCCCAGCGGTTCCTCGGTGCCCAGTTACGCCGGTATCGCGCTCGGCTCGGGTCATACCGAGGCCGATGTGCGCGGCGAGGTCGACTGGGCGGCGCTGGCGTCGGCCCCCGGCCCGCTGGTACTGCACGCCACCTCCGGCCATCTGGCCGAGACGGCGAGCGCGCTGGTCGAACACGGTATGGCCCCGCAGACCCCGGTCGCGGTGACCGTGCGCGGCACCACCCGTCAGCAGCGCACCATCGAGGCGACGCTGGCGACGCTGAACAGCGCGGCGTCGGAACTGGTCGGCCCGCTGGTGGTGACCATCGGCAAGGTCGTCGCCGCGCGGTCGAAGATGTCGTGGTGGGAATCGCGCGCGCTGTACGGCTGGACCGTGCTGGTGCCGCGCACCAAGGATCAGGCCGCCGAGATGAGCGAGCGGCTCGTCACCCACGGCGCCATCCCGATGGAGGTGCCGACCATCGCGGTCGAGCCGCCGCGCAGTCCCGCGCAGATGGAACGCGCGGTCAAGGGTCTGGTCGACGGCCGCTACCAGTGGGTGGTGTTCACCTCCACCAACGCGGTGCGCGCGGTGTGGGAGAAATTCGCCGAATTCGGTTTGGACGCACGGGCTTTCTCGGGCGTCAAGATCGCCTGCGTCGGCGAGGCCACCGCGGACAAGGTGCGTTCGTTCGGCATCAACCCGGAACTGGTTCCCAGCGGGGAACAGTCCTCCGAGGGTCTGCTGGCCGATTTCCCGCCCTACGACGACGTTTTCGATCCGGTCAACCGAGTCCTGTTGCCCCGGGCCGATATCGCGACCGAAACCCTGGCCGAGGGTCTGCGTGACCGCGGCTGGGAAATCGACGACGTCACCGCCTACCGGACCGTGCGTGCCTCGCCGCCGCCCGCGGAGACCCGCGAGATGATCAAGACCGGCGGTTTCGACGCGGTCCTGTTCACCTCGTCCTCCACCGTCCGCAACCTGGTCGGCATCGCGGGCAAGCCGCACACCCGCACCATCGTGGCCTGTATCGGCCCGAAGACCGCCGAGACGGCGATCGAATTCGGTCTGCGCGTCGATGTCCAGCCCGAAGTCGCCCAGGTCGGTCCCCTGGTCGAGGCACTGGCCGAACACGCGGCCCGATTACGCGCCGAGGGCCTGCTGCCCCCGCCGCGCAAGAAGAGCCGCCGCAGTAGGTAGCTGTGATTTTGGCGGCCCGGGGGCCGCGGGTTCGCGGCCCCTTTTGTCTCGCGTCCGAGCGGTCGATACTCGCGACTTCGTCGCATTGTCTCGACCGCTCGGACGCGAGACGGCCGCGAACAGGGCGCTCGTCAGGCTCGCGCCTGTGGTGGGGTGCGTGTTGATGGTTCGGACGCGAGACGGCCGCGAAACTTGTTGTGGACGGTTGGGAGCGGTGGTCGACTTGTTGCAGGACCGCCGGTCTGCGGTGGTGAGCGGTTGTGAATCCATCGTGGACGGTCGCGAACCTGTCCGGAGCGGCGAGCCGTCGCGGGCCCGCCGTCGGACCGTCGCGAATCCTCGCGAACAGCGGCCTCAGCGGCTGTAGCGCAGGAGGGTGCGCACCAGGCGGCAGGTGCTGTCGGAGGGCGGGCGGATTCCGATGAGATCGGCGGTGCGCCTTATTTTCTCGTTGCTCGCCTGATTCGGCAGGTAGACGCCGGAATCGAGCATCGCGATGGTCAGCCGCATGGCCTTGAGCCTGCGGTTGTGGGTGACGTACCACTTGCGTGGTCTGCCCGCGGGCAGCGGGCGCTTCTCCAGCGGGACGAAGGGCTCGATGAGCTTCGAATTCGGTGCGGCGGTCCGGCTGCTGGCGGTCTGGCTGATGGCGGCCATGATCGTCCTCCCCTCGGGTCGGGAATCCGCGTTGCGTGAATCTGCGGTTATCTGAGATCTGTGCGAATTCCCTCGAACACATCTTCGATTCTACCCGCACCCACCGACAGAAAACGGCTGGCCGCGAAGGCTTTCGGCGGACCTGTCGGCGGTCGCGCCGGGCGGTCGCGACAGCCCGCCGGAGCAGGCGTATCGTCCATTTCATGACCGGATTGGACCGCCCGCGGCGGTTGCGCCGCACCCCCGCGCTGCGTCGTCTCGTGGCCGAAACAACCCTGCGGCCACGGCATCTGGTGTTGCCGATGTTCGTCGCCGACGGGTTGGAGGAACCGCGTGAGATCGGTTCCATGCCGGGGGTGATGCAGCATTCGATGGATTCGCTGCGCAAGGCGGCGGTCGAGGCGGTCGCGGCCGGGGTCGGAGGACTGATGCTCTTCGGCGTTCCGCTGCCCGAGGACAAGGACGCGACCGGCAGCAAGGCCAGCGATCCCGACGGCATCCTGAACCGGGGGCTGCGCGCGCTCGCCGACGAGGTCGGCGGGTCGACGGTGATCATGGCCGACACCTGTCTGGACGAATTCACCGATCACGGGCACTGCGGCGTCGTCGCCTCCGACGGCGCGGTCGACAACGACGCCACCCTGCACCGCTACGTCGACATGGCGCTGGCCCAGGCGGAGGCGGGCGCCGATCTGCTCGGCACCAGCGGCATGATGGACGGTCAGGTCGGCGCGATCCGGCGCGGCCTCGACGCGGTCGGGCACACCGACACCGGCATCCTCGCCTACGCGGCCAAATACGCCTCGGCCTTCTACGGCCCGTTCCGCGAGGCGGTCTCGTCCTCGCTGGAGGGTGATCGCCGTAGCTACCAGCAGGATCCGGCGAACCGCCGCGAATCGTTGCGCGAACTGCACCTCGACCTGGCCGAGGGCGCCGACATCGTCATGGTGAAACCCGCCATGTCCTATCTCGACATCCTGCGCGAGGTCGCCGACCGGTCGACGGTCCCGGTCGCGGCGTATCAGATCTCGGGCGAGTACGCGATGATCACCGCCGCCGCCGAACGCGGCTGGATCGACCGCCGGGCCTCGGTGCTGGAATCGCTGACGGGTATCCGTCGCGCGGGCGCCGACATCGTGCTCACCTACTGGGCCGCCGAGGCAGCACACTGGTTGTCGTGACGAATATGCACTACCCGGTGAGTGTCGGACCGCCTCCACGCCCGCCTATGCCCGAAGACGTCCGCACCGCGTGGCAACTGTGGTGGGGTGTGATCGGATTCGGCGTCGTGCAACTCACGGCCTCGATGATCGCGGCGCTCGGGCAACGACAGGATTTCGGCGAGCAGATACTCGAGCAATTGCGCGAGACCGATCCGAATACCACTCCCGCTTTCGCCGATGCGGTGGTTCTGGTCGTCTTCGTCATGGTGGTGCTGGTCGGCCTGGTGATCTCCGGGCTCGGGATTTTGTTCGTGTACATGTTCGGGCGCGGCAAATTGTGGGCACGGACGCTGCTGACCGTCGTCGGTGTCTGGTTGGTGTTCATGGCCGTCGGCACGCTGTTCACTCTGGACACGGTGGGCGGGGTCGCGACACTGGTCGCGGGGGGTGCGTCGATCGTTCAGGGCGTGCTCGCGGGCGGTGCGATTTTTCTGGGTCATCGTCGTGATTCGACCGCTTACTTCCTGATGAACCGTCGGTAAACAACAGGCAACCGGGCACGAAGTTTGTCGGGGGCGGGGCGGCATGTATGGTGAGGGTTGTCACAGTGGACATGGGAACCGGTAGTTGTCGGTCGCGCGTTCGTCTTACCTTGCGTAAGAGCGCCTTCCGAAAGCTCCGGGAGATCGGAGGCATCGATGCGCGTGGTCATCCAACAGCCACAGAGCATTCGGCGAGAGCTGCTCGTGCTGAGCCTGCTGATCCTGTTCGGTGTCCTCACCGTCGCCCTGTTGCTGCTGCCCGGTGTGGTCGGCTGATCCTGCCCGCTCTTCGCCACGGTTCCGTCCGCGTGATCGGCCCGACGTCGTGACCGAACCGCAAGACGCCACCGTCCTGTTCTTCGAGCCGGGCGCACGCTGGCGCAGCGTCGCCTACGGCCCCGTCCTCTGCGCGATCGTGCTGATCGTCGAAATCGTCTCGTCGAGTCCCGTGCACTGGTTCGCCCTGATCTTCTGTGGTGCCCTCGTCGCGGGTTTCGTCGCCCTACAGGTGGTCGCGGGTCAACGACACGTCAGTGTCGAACTCACCGACACCGCCCTGCGCGACGGCGCGGAAACACTCCCGCTGAGCTCTATCGCCGAAGTGCTCCCCGAACGCGACCCCAACTCCTGGGACGACGAGGAATGGGAATCGGCGCGTGTGATCGGGGAATTGACCGGCGTGCCCCGACGGCGCACCGGGATCGGTCTGAAACTCGCCGACGGCGGTCTGGTGCAGGCATGGGCGCGCGATCATCGTGGGCTGCGTGCGGCGTTGGAGTCGGCGGTGTCATCGCGGTCGTCCGGTGATGGGGAGTCGGTGGAGACGGTCGGGACTTCTGAGATGACCGGGAAGTCCGAGACGGTCGCGAAATCAGAGCCGGCGGTGAAGTCCGAGGCGGTCGGGAAGTCCGAGGTGCCGGGACGTCCGTGACTGTCGCGAAGGAGTCCATTACGCACGGAAAAACGGCGACGCAGAGGCAATCTGAGACGGTTGGAGATTTCGACGGGCTGGGTGAGTCCAGCCGGCATATCGATCTCCGGGACGCCGATTCGGTGGGCGATACGGCGACTTCCGAGAATTACCAGTCGACGGAAGACCGCGAGAACTCGGAACAGCCTGGAACAGCCGAGAGCATCGGTGAGCCCGGGCGGTCCGAGAGCACCGGGGTGCACCGGGACTCCGAGGATTCCGGGAGCGCTGAGGTATCGGAGGGGACCGATATGGTCGAGGGATCGGGTAGGTCCGTCTAGCTCCGGGCTGCCGGCAGTACGGATGACCGATGTGCCGGGAGAAGTGCGGATGCCGGGACGCGCCCGAACACCGGGGACGTCGACACGAGCGGGAACTTCGCCGAATGCCGATGCGTCGGGCAAGATCGAGGAGTCCGGGAAACGACTCGGCGAGAAGGGAGACGGCCGTGAAGCGAGCGACGAGCACAGCTCTCGGCGAGGCGGTGATCGCCCTGCTCTGCGTGATCGGCGCGGTCCTGAGCTGGGGAAACGGTGTGGTGACGACCACCTTCGCGCCCATCGGCGACCTGCCGGCCTTCGATTCGACCCGCTATATGGCGCCGTGGCTGGTACTGGCCGCCTTCCTGGTCTGCGTGGCCGGGTTGCTCGTCATAGACGGTGCGGCGCGGGTCGTGCGGTCGAAAGGACAGACCGCGTTCAATGGAAGGTCAGGCCCGGTCTGACGCATTCATGCGGACACCTTGTGTGACCGCTTTGTGCGGACTCCGGTGTGACCGCACTCGTGAGGGCTCCCGATGTGACAGCACTTGTGAGGTCCCTGTGTGACCCCCTCGGGGTGACCCCACTCGGACGGGGCCGCGCAGCCAGGGTGAAGGGGCTCGGAAATCAGCCGGGGAGGACAACGGTGACCGCACCCGCGTGACCGTCGTGGGCAACCACTCGGACCACTTCCACAGAACTGCCCGCACCGCATACCGTTTCGGTGTCCCGGACCCGGGCATGCCTATCCCATGAAGCCGAGAACGTACGCGACGATTGCCCTAGCGCTGGTAGCGGGCGGCCTAATCGGTGGTTCCACCGCGACGGCGCAGGTGCCCGAAGCGTCCGTGGCTACCATCGAGCCCGCGTCATCTTCCGGACCGCTACGGCAAGGTTTGCTCCCCACCGTGCCGCCGGGAACGCTGCGCGTGCTGCCCGCCCCGCTGGCCTGCCTGCTGTCTACCGGTTCCGCGCTCTTCTGCGTCGGCGTGACCTAGCGGCGAAACCGGCTCCGGCACTTCGGGTGTGGTCCCGACTCGGTTGCCGACATTCCTGGCCGACGGCGTGTCGCGGACGCGTGTCGGTAACGGACGCACCCTCGCCACCGACGTGTCGGGCGGCAGCATCATCGACCACGGTGATCGACTGTCGCCCAATATATTTCGATGGAAGGTGTTATCTGTGAGAGTTCTGGTGGCGAAATTCGGCGTAGCGCTGGCGTCGGTGGCGGCGGTCGGGCTCACGTCCGGTCCCGCGACGGCGGCGCCGAGCGGGCTGCCGCTGGAGAACGCCCCGGCCGCGGAGCAGGTTCTGCTCCCCGAGTCCGGTTCGGCCGGCATCTACAACAACTTCATGTGCCAGTTGCACACCATCTCGGCCGACGTGCCGTGCATGTACTCCTGAGAAACCGGCACGCGTAGTGCCGCTGCCGACCGCGGGCGAACGGCCCGCGGTCGGCAGCGCACTACTGGGTCCAGTTCTGATAGATGTCGAATACGCGACCGTCTCTGGTGCCCGGCGCGTTCAGGTACAGGGTGATCGAACCGTCGGGATGGGTCGTCGTCTCGGAGATGACCTGCCGCAACGAGGCGTGCACGCCGCCGTTCGCGTCGCGGTAGATCTGGGTGTCGCTGTGCAGGCCCGCGCCGATCCGGTTCAGCGGCACGACCATGGTGACCAGTGCGGGGATCGGGCCGCCCGCCAGCGCCTCGGTCTCGTCGTGGCTGAGTTGCACACCGATCCGGCCCTGGTCCGGCTGGGCCAGCGGAACCGCTGCGGTCGCCGTCGCGGCGCCGAAGCAGAGGGCCGCGGCGCTGACCGCGGCGAGGGTGACAGTCCTGATGACGGTGATCCTCATATAAGCGACTCCTGGGCCGATGCGGATGCGACAACGCCCGAGATTACGCACCGGCAATCCTCCAGCGACCGATATCGCCGTCGAAGGATCGGCGTGTTGCCGATCACCGGAAGTGCGGCGTGCATCACTCCACTACACCCTGTCGTCGACCCCGCCCGCGCGGGCTGAGACACTGGAGGCCGTGAGTTCTTCTCCGCGCGTGACCAGGGCCGCTGTACCGATTTCCGCTCAGCTCTTCGACCGGGCGAGTTCGGTTATCCCCGGCGGCGTCAATTCGCCGGTACGAGCGTTCAAATCGGTGGGCGGCACGCCCCGATTCATCGCCTCGGCCGACGGATACACGTTGACCGACGCCGACGGCAACGAGTACGTCGACCTCGTCTGCTCGTGGGGTCCGATGATCCTCGGCCACGCCCATCCCGCCGTCGTGGAGGCGGTCCAGCGAGCGGCGACAAGCGGTCTGTCGTTCGGCGCGCCGACCGAGGCCGAGATCGAACTCGCCGAAGTCATCGCCGACCGGGTCGATCCGGTGGAGCGGGTGCGGCTGGTGAACTCGGGCACCGAGGCCACCATGAGCGCGGTCCGGCTGGCGCGCGGCTACACCGGTCGCGCCAAGATCATCAAATTCTCCGGTTGCTATCACGGGCACGTCGACGCGCTGCTGGCCGACGCCGGTTCCGGTGTCGCGACACTCGGCCTGCCGACCTCGCCCGGTGTCACCGGCGCCCAGGCGGGCGACACCCTGGTGCTGCCCTACAACGACCTCACCGCCGTCGCCGAGACCTTCGCCGCCAACCCCGGTGAGATCGCCTGCGTGATCACCGAGGCCGCGGCGGGCAATATGGGCGCGGTCGCGCCGCTGCCCGGTTTCAACGAGGGCCTGCGCGCCCTCACCGCCGAACACGGCGCGCTGCTGATCATGGACGAGGTGATGACCGGTTTCCGGGTCGGCCGCGCGGGCTGGTTCGGACGCGAGGGCGTCGCGGGCGATCTCTACACCTTCGGCAAGGTCATGAGCGGTGGCCTGCCCGCCGCCGCCTTCGGCGGGCGCGCCGAGATCATGAATCAACTCGCCCCGCTCGGCCCGGTCTATCAGGCGGGCACGCTCTCCGGTAATCCGGTCGCCGTCGCCGCTGGTCTCGCCACCTTGCGCGCGGCCGACGACGCCGTCTACGCGGCACTCGATCGCAACGCGGATCGGCTCGGCGGCCTGTTCACCGAGGCGCTCACCGCGGCCGGGGTCGAGCATCAGGTGCAGTTCGCGGGCAATATGGTGAGCGTGTTCTTCGCCGATCGCCCGGTGACCGACTACGCGGCCGCCAAGGCCAGCCAGACCTGGCGTTTCCCCGCCTTCTTCCACGCCCTGCTCGACGCCGGGGTGTACGCGCCGCCGAGCGCGTTCGAGGCATGGTTCGTCTCGGCGGCGCTCGACGAGGACGCGTTCGACCGTATCGCCGCCGCTCTGCCCGCCGCCGCACACGCGGCCGCGGCCGCCACCCCCGAAGGATCCCGCGCGTGAGTTCCGACCTCGAACAGCCCGACGACCCACAGCGACGGGTGGAAGGCACGCCCGTCGACTCCGCTGTGGACTCCACCGCACCGGCCACCGGTGACCCCAGCGGCACCGTGTCCGAGTCCGTCGATTCGGACGGGAGCGTCGGCACGACTGTCTCGGAGGCGAGCGAAGGCGGGGCGGTCGCGTCCGCTGCGGACGCCGCGGAGCCCGAAGCTGTCGCTTCCGACGAGACCGTGTCCGTCGTTCCCGAGTCCGATGCACGGTCCGGCGAGGCTGCGTCCGAGTCCGAGGCCCTCGCCGCCGTCGCGCTGGTCGAGGGGGTAGACGTCGCCGACGCCGTCGCGCGAGCGGCCGGGGTCGACGAGCCCGAGACCACCACCGCCGTCTCGGCTGTTCCCTCCGTTTCCTCCGCCACGACCGCCGTGCCCCGCCCGGCCGAACCCGAGGTCGAATTCGAGCCGGAATTGGTCGACGCGAGCCTGGAGACGATCGTGCACGTGCTGCGGCACGGTGAAGTGCACAACCCGAAAGGCATCCTCTACGGCCGACTGCCCGGTTTCAGCCTGTCGGTGACGGGCCGGGCGCAGGCGGGGGCGGTCGCGCGGGCACTGTCCGATCACGATCTGAGCGTGGTGATCGCCTCGCCGTTGCAGCGCGCCCAGGAGACCGCGGAGCCGATCGCCTCGCAGCACGGTCTGGTGGTTCGCACCGACGAGAATCTGATCGAGGCGGGCAATACCTTCGAGGGCCTGCGTGTTTCGGTCGGTGACGGCGCGCTGCGCAAGCCGAGGCACTGGTGGAAACTGCGCGACCCGTTCACCCCGTCGTGGGGCGAACCGTATCTCCAGATCGCCCATCGCATGCTCGCCGCCGTGAACAAGGCGCGGGTCGAGGCGGCCGGACACGAGGCCGTGCTCGTCTCGCACCAACTGCCGGTCTGGACTCTGCGCCGATTCCTCCAGGGCCAGCGGCTCTGGCACGATCCGCGCCAGCGGCAGTGCTCGCTGGCCTCGCTGACCTCGCTGGTGTACCAGGGCGACACTCTCGTCGACATCGTCTACTCCGAGCCCGCGGGCGGGTCGGACCCGTCGGTACACGGCGCATGATTCGTTCCGCCCGTTCCACGACGGCTGTGTCACGCCGTTGCGCGGCACATGTGTCACGCCGTTCCACGGCACATATGTCACGCCGTTCCACGGCACACATGTCACCGACGCGTCGAATCCCGGTTCGACGCGTCGGTCCGGTGCTGCTCGCCTGCGTCGCGCTGGTCGCGGCCCTGACGGGTTGCTCGACCGGATCGGACGCGGTGGCTTCGGGCGGCACCTTCGAATTCGTCTCGCCGGGCGGTAAGACCACCATCCTGTACGACCCGCCGAGTTCGCGCGGCACCATCGGCAGCCTGTCCGGCGAGGATCTGATGACCGAGGGCAAGACCGTCTCGGTCCAGGACTTCCCGGGCAAGGTGGTCGTGCTGAACCTGTGGGGCCAGTGGTGCGGTCCGTGCCGCGCCGAAGCACCCGCCCTCGAACAGGTCTACGAGGCGACCGAGGACAGTGGCGTCGTATTCCTCGGCATCAACGTCCGCGATCCGCAGCGCGACAAGGCCCAGGATTTCGTGACCGACAACAAGATCGGCTATCCCTCCATCTACGACCCGTCCATGCGGACCCTGCTCGCGCTCGGCGGCGATTTCCCGACCAGCGTGATCCCGACGACGCTGGTGCTCGACCGTGATCACCGGGTGGCGGCGGTGTTCCTGAAATCGCTGCTCGCCGAGGATCTGCAACCGGTGGTAGCCCGTGTCGCGGCGGAGGTTTCGCAGTGATCGGCGTCGGTGCCGCGGGACGGTCGAATCCTGCGGAGCGCTCGCAGGCTCCGGCGGGAAGGCCGTGCTGATGGTGCTCGCGAGTGTGGGGGATTCGTTCCAGCAGACCGCGGCGACCGGGCCGCTGCTGCTCGCGTTGGGGGCCTGCGTGCTCGCCGGACTCGTGTCCTTCGCGTCGCCGTGCGTGGTGCCGCTCGTGCCCGGCTATCTGTCCTATCTCGCGGGCCTTGTCGGTGCGGAGGCCCCGCCCGCGACCCTCGCGCAGGCCAGCGGTGCGCGGCGCGGTGCGGTCGCCGTCGCCGAACGGGCCGACGGCTCGGCAGCGGCGGCCGAGGTATCCAAGGAGCAGATCAGAGCGGGGCGGATGCGGGTCGCCGGTGCGGCCGGGCTGTTCGTCGCCGGGTTCACCGTGGTGTTCGTGCTCGCCACCGCCACCGTCTTCGGCGTCATCCAGACCCTGAACATGAATCGTGAACTGCTGCAACGTATCGGCGGCGTGGTCACGATCCTCATGGGTTTGGTGTTCATCGGGTTGGTGCCCGCGTTGCAGCGCGACACCAGGATGGAACCGCGCAGGCTGACCGGCATTCTCGGCGCGCCGTTGCTCGGCGCGGTCTTCGCCCTCGGCTGGACGCCGTGCCTGGGCCCGACGCTCTCCGGTGTCATGGCGGTATCCGCGGGTACCGACGGCACCACCGCGGCGCGCGGGGTCGCGCTCATTGTCGCCTACTGCCTCGGGCTCGGATTGCCGTTCGTGATCCTGGCATTCGGGTCGGCCACCGCGCTGCGCGGTGTCGGCTGGCTGCGGCGCAATTCACGCACCATCCAGGTCATAGGCGGCATCCTGCTCGTCGCGGTCGGCGTCGCGCTGGTCACGGGGGCGTGGGATCAGTTCGTCGGCTGGGTGCGCGACGCGTTCGTCTCCGAGGTGACGCTGCCGATATGACGATGACCGAAACGCCGTCCACCGCCGCGTCGGCCCCGCCTCCGCGCCAGTCCCTGCCGGGACGCCTCTGGGCGGTGGTGCGCAACGCGTGGCGCGGGCTGACCAGCATGCGCACCGCGCTGGTGCTGCTGTTCCTGCTCGCGCTGGCCGCGATTCCGGGCGCGCTGCTGCCGCAACGCAATCTGAACACCCAGAAGGTCGAGCAGTACATCGCCGACCGTCCCACCCTCGGGCCGTGGATGGACCGGTTCGAACTGTTCGACGTGTTCTCCAGCTTCTGGTTCACCGCCGTCTACGTGCTGCTGTTCATCTCGCTCGTCGGCTGCATCCTGCCGCGCTGCCTCGACCACTACCGCGCGCTGCGCACCCCGCCGGTGCCGACGCCGCGCAATCTGGCCAGGCTGCCGCTGCATCACGAACAGACCGTCGACGCCACGCCGGAACAGGTCATCGAACTGTCGCGGACCCGGTTGCGCGGATGGCGCACCGAGATCCGCTCCGGTGGCGAGCGGGCGCGCGAGGGCGAGATCACGCTCTCCGCCGAGAAGGGGTACACCCGCGAACTCGGCAATCTGGTGTTCCACCTGGCACTGGTCGGGTTGTTGATCGCCATCGCGGTCGGCAAGTTGTTCGGTTACGAGGGCAGCGTCATCGTCATCGCGAACAACGGGCCGGGTTTCTGCACCACCTCACCCGCGGTATTCGATTCGTTCAAGGCGGGCAACGTCAACGACGGCACCGGCATGACCCCGCTGTGTGTGCGCGTCAAGGATTTCAAGGCCGACTATCTGGAGAGCGGCCAGGCCGAGATGTTCACCTCGAATATCGAATACCAGGCGGGCGAGGATCTGCGGACCGATACCTGGCGTGCCACCGATATCCGGGTCAACCATCCGCTTCGCGTCGCCGGTGACCGCCTCTACCTGCAAGGCCACGGTTTCGCGCCGACCTTCACCGTCACCTTCCCGAACGGGCAGACCCGCACCGAGACCATCCAGTGGCGTCCCGACGACGCCCGCACCTTCCTGTCCAGCGGCGTGCTGCGCATCGACCCGCCCGGCGGTATGTACGCGACCGAGGAGGAACGCCGCAAGAACCAGATCGCCATCGAGGGTCTGTTCGCGCCGACCGCGTTCTTCCACGGGAATCTGCTGACCTCGTCGTATCCGGCGATGAACGATCCCGCCGTCGCGGTCGACATCTACCGGGGCGACACCGGACTCGACACCGGCAGGCCGCAATCGCTGTTCGCGCTGGACTCCGAGCAGATCCGACAGGGCAGGTTGAGCAAGGAGGCCAGGGTCAACCTGCGTCCCGGCGAATCGACCACCCTGCCCAGCGGCGCGAAGGTGACCTTCGACGGCGCACAGGAATTCGTGAACCTCCAGGTCTCGCACGATCCGGCCCAGAAGTGGGTGCTGGTGAGCGCGCTGGCGATGATGGCGGGGCTGCTGGTCTCGCTGCTGGTGAAGCGTCGGCGCGTCTGGATCCGGGTCTACCCCGAAGCGGACGGAGCCGGTACCGTTGGTCAACGACGTGCTGTAGTAGAGATGGGTGGGCTCGCCAGAACCGATCAGGCCGGTTGGGGTGGTGAATTCGAACAGCTACGAGAGCGTCTGCTCGACGAGCCGGAACTTCGCGGCGGCGGACCCGCGCGCCCGGCCCCGGAATCCGGGCAGCCCGCCGAACCGGGCGCGACGAACACCGCCGCGTCGAGCACCGAGCCGAAACCGGCGCGCGACGCCGACCCGACCGGAGAGTGACCATGCAGATCGACGAAAACCTCGCACGCTACAGCGACTTCGCCTTCAAATCGGCGATCGTGGTGTACGCGATCGTGGTGATACTGCTGATCTGGCAGTACGCGACCACGCGCGCCAACCAGGTGGCCGAGCGTGAACTCGCGATGGCGGGCGGCCTCGGCTCCGGCCCGGGCAAGATCGAAGCACCCGTCGCGCGACCGCTGTCCGAACGTCTCGGCAATATGGCGTTCTCGGTCCTCGTCGTCGGCATCGTGCTCCAGGTGCTCTCGATCGTGTTGCGCGGTTTCGCGACCCACCGCTTCCCGCTCGGCAACATGTACGAATTCGTCACCATGGCGACCGCAGCCGCCACCGTCGTCGGCATCATCTTCCTGCGCGAACAGCGCTACCGCTCGATGTGGGCATTCCTGCTCGTCCCGGTCATCCTCCTGATGTTCCTGGCGGGCACCGTCCTCTACGCCGACGCCGCCCCCGTCGTCCCCGCCCTGCGGTCCTTCTGGCTCCCGGTGCACGTCACCATCGTCAGCGTCGGCAGCGGCGTCTTCCTCGTCTCCGGCATCGCGAGCCTGCTGTTCCTGTACCGCATCCGCCAGCCCGAAGGCCAGGAATCCGCCAACATCCTCGGCACCATCGCCAAACGTCTCCCCGACGCCCGCACTCTCGACCGCCTCGCCTACAAAACCACCATCATCGGCTTCCCCCTCTTCGGCGCGGGTGTCATCCTCGGCGCCATCTGGGCCGAAGCCGCCTGGGGCCGCTTCTGGGGCTGGGACCCGAAGGAAACCTGCTCCTTCATCGCCTGGGTGCTGTACGCCGCCTACCTCCACGCCCGCGCGACCAGTGGGTGGCGCGATACGAAGGCGGCGTGGATCAATGTGGCGGGTTTCGTCGCGATGCTGTTCAACCTTTTCATCATCAACATCGTGATCTCGGGGCTGCACAGCTACGCGGGGTTGAACTGACCAGGGTTGACCTGCGCATTCGCGTCGGTTATCGAGGCTGTTCAAGCGAAAGACCGTATTCCGGCCTGTCTCGCGCTTGCATTGCGGCGGCGCTTGCTCTTGCGAAATTCCGATTCCAGCCGTCGCGGGAACAGTTATTATCGCAATTCTGACGCACTCTCGGCTCGGTTGCGAGGATAAAAATTAGCAGGCATCGGGGCGCGGCTTCGGTATTGATGTTTCGGGACCGGTGGTACTTATTGTTCTGAACGATTTCGGATATATCGGGTGCCTATGCCCACTGAAGCTGTTGAAATTCGAAATTCGGAGCCAGTCGTTGGTACGTCATATCGTCTGATCCCCGTTGGTTCGCGTACTCGGAGCGGTATGGTTCCGTGCACGCTGTCCCTGCTGCGGAGGTAGCGAGTCGAACGAATTGCCGTGTCACACGGCGTGGTATGCGAAGTCGATTGCGAGTCTCTCTCTGAAGCAAGGAGGCGACCCGGGTGTCCGCGCCAGTGGTCGGTGCGGGTTCAGCCGAAGCGAGAGCGGCTCGTCGACATAGTTACCGCTCGAGAGGCGAGGGCAGCGCATTCGCCCATACGAAGAACGGTCGGAGCGAAGAACACGCATCGACCCCGCGGGTATGCAACCAAGTCGGTAGGCAAGGTGCAAGTGCTGAACGGGATCAGTGGCATAGACAAGCCGGTGACCTCGACGGGACACTTCTCCGTCGCGGCGACTTTACGGGATGTACCAATTGACATCGCTTGACGCCATCGCGTGACTTTCTTGCGTCCCTCTCGTACTATTGCGCGAGTTCCATTCTCGACACTAGCTGGTGATTGAAACGTCCGGTCGACATCGCAGCCCGGCGGCGCCCACGGGCCGCACCTCCCTGATTGTTTGCAGCATCGCCGCGACCGCGCCCGCGATGATCTGGATGTCGTTGCGGCCGAGCGGGGCCGACGTGCAGCAGGTCAGCGCGGTCTCGGCGCCGGCGCCGGGGCCGGGGCCGTCGGCTATCGAACTCGATTCGTTGCCCGTCCTGGCGCACGACGCGCCGGCGCCGAGGGTACGCCCGGTTGCCGCAGACGACGAAGAGGCGGCACCGTCGGCTCGGAAGGCGAAATTCCCGTGCGCGACGGAGTGGAAGGGCACCCGGCCGCATGTCGCGCAGGTCAGTCACATGTTGCAGCAGATGTTCGGGATTTCCGATATCGGTGGCGCGCAGGGGCGCTCCGGCGGCGATCACGGTGCTGGTCTCGCGCTCGACATCATGACGCCGAACCCGGCCCAGGGTGACGCGATCGCCGCGTTCGTGCTGGCCAACAAAGCGCGATTCGGCGTCAACTACGTGATCTGGCAGCAGCGCTACAACGATGGCGGTGGGTGGTCGTTCATGGAGGACCGCGGCAGCCCGACCGAGAATCACTACGACCATGTACATGTCTCGTTCGCGGCGTCCGGGGCAGCGAATCTCACCTGCTGATCAGGGGTTCGGCGTGCGGTTCGGCACTACCGAGTACTCCGGATCTGTTGAGCAGGCCGAGCGTGGTCGTGGTGATCGCGCCTATCGCGATCAGTTCTTGCCAGTCGAGTCCGGCATTACCCGGTCTGCACAGCTACGCGGGATTGAACTGACGAATTCTCGCGTGCGATCGCGCTGCGATCAGGTATGGCCGTCGACCATTCGGCTCATCGGTACGCGATGAGTTTTCGGTCGCGTCGATCATCGAGTCCGCCGCGACTTCGGAGTCAGCCCTTGCGCGGCGGACGGTGTCAGCGTACGTCACCCGTCTGTGGTCCGCAATTTCGGGTCGCGTGAAATGATCGGGCGGCCAAATCGACGACAAGGCGGACCGTCATGCCGATCAGTAACGAGCAGGTGCTCGTGCACCGCTTTCTCCGCCTTCTCTACGAGGACGATTACTATCCCGACCCGGTGGTGCGTCGGGGCGAAGCGATCTTCGTGCGGCTCTGTGAACGCATCGAGGCCGAGCGGCCCGCCGACTTATCCGCGCTGTATCGCCTCACTCACGCCGCCACCGAGGAATTCAATGAGCTGGAGGCCGAGTTCGACGCGGCCGGCAGCGAAATCGAGACCGTGGCTCGTGACGAGATAGGTCAGGATTTCTGGTTTCTGGCCAACGCCTACGGTTTTCACGACGCCGATATCGAAGAACTGATCGCCCCTCGGGAGTGGTGAACAGGACGTTGGCCGGTAGCGGAGCCGACCGTCCGCGCATGACCACCGATCTCGTCTCGAGCGACGAGGGAGTTCGCGCACCCCCTGGCGCCGCGCCTCCGAGACGATAATATGGTTCTGGATTGAGAGAATGACATTCTGGATCGGCTCGGCACATCCCCTCGCCGGTCCCGTGGAGAGGACGAGCTGTGGGTCTACCCGGGTTGAGCGGGAAGGTTGTCGTTGTCGCGGGCGGGGGGAGCGGGATCGGGGCCGCGACGGCGCTGCGGCTCGGTGCGCAGGGGTGGCGGGTGCTCGTGGGCGATCTGGGGGAGTCGGCGGCGGCGGGGACGGCGAAGCTGATCGCGGAGGCCGGGGGAACCGCGGCGGCGGTGGGGTTCGACCTGGGTGAGCCGGATTCGGTGCGGGGGTTGTTCGATGCGGCGGTCGCGGAGTTCGGGGGTGTGGACGCGCTGTTCAACGTGGGGGCGGATATGGGGGCGGTGCGCAACGACAGCAATGTCGTCGATATCGATCTGGAGATCTGGGATCGGACGATGACGGTGAATCTTCGGGGGTATGTGCTGACGATGAAGTACGGGATTCCGTTGATGCTCGCTCGCGGGGGCGGCGTGATCGTCAATACCTCGTCGGCGGCGGCGTTTCAGGGGGAACCGGCGCGGCCCGCCTATGCCACGGCGAAGGCGGGGATCGGGGCGTTGACGCGGCATGTGGCGTCGCGGTGGGGGCGGGAGGGTATCCGCTGTAACGCGGTCGCGCCCGGGTTCACCGCCACCGAGAATATTCGGTCCGCGCCGCATTGGCCGGAGCTGCAAGCGGGGGCGCTGAAGCGGATGCACAGTCCACGGGTCGGGGAGACCGGTGATATCGCGGCGACGGTGGCCTTCCTGATGTCGGAGGACGCCGCGTGGGTCAACGGTCAGGTTCTCAACGTCGACGGTGGCACCATCATGCGTTGATCTACCCCGGTCGGGCGGTTTGCTGAACGGCTTCCGAGCATCGAGGGCGGCCGTCGTGATCAGGCCGTTCCGCCCGCGTTCGTCCTGATGAATCCCCGTTGTCGACAGGCGATTTCCTCGTCACCGGCGCGGTAGCGAGGGGCCGGTTGGTTCCGGGGGCGATTCGCGGAATACCGCACCCCCTCGATATGGGACGATCTGCGGCGTGGCAGCACAGAGGGCCGGGTTCTCGGCGTGGCCGGAGCAGTGGCGGTGGGACGACGACCGGGTCGAGTCCTACCGCGCGCGGGGTATGAGCGGGGTCGTGGTCGAGGAGATCACGGTGGGGGGTGTGCGGGAATCCGGTGTGCTCCTGCCGATGCGGCAGCCGCCGAAGTGGCAGGGTGTCGTATTCCTGTTGATGGGGCTGGTTTTCCTGTCGGTCGCCGTGCTGCTGTTGGTCGAGGCGTTCCTGATCGATGAGTGGCTGGTGCTCGGCGGTGTCGCGGTATTCGTCGCGATCGCGGGGGTGGCGCTGTTCGCCGCCTATCGCGGGTTGATCGTGCACCGACTGGTGGTTCCCGGGTTGGTGATCACGCCGACGCGGGTCGTCCGGCGCGGCGGCAGCGGGGATCTGATGGTGGTCGCGTGGGCCGATATCGCCGGGGTTCGGCCCTACGTGCGAGAGACCGGCCCGGCGAAATGGCACAACATGTTCGGTGTGGACGTGCGTGATCCCGACGTGTTCTGGCAGGCGGCTGGGCGTCGGCGCGGTGGCAGGGTCGCTCGCGCGCTGGCCGGGGCCGAGGTCGTCATGGTGTCGGACGCGGTCATGCTGATGAATCCGCTGGTGGCCTACCACCTGATCCGGCACTACTTCGAGAATCCCGATCTGCGACCGCATGTGTGCCGGTCGGTGCGACGCGATCCGTCCTGACGGGGGCGCGTTTCAGCGGTCGGTGGTGCCGTCGCCGTCGCGATGTTGCTGTCTGGATATCTTCCACAGGAAATCGGGGTCGTCGTCGGGGCCCTTGATCGGGGCGCGCCGGGGCCGACCCGGGGGCGGCGCGGCCGAACTCTGGGGGCCGAACGCCTTCCAGCACAGCACCGCGACCGCCGAGACCGCGATGAGCGCCAATAGGTAGATCACGTCGCTCACCTCCTGCTGACGAGGGTAGCCGCGTATCGGGCCCGCGCGCATCGGGGACTCCGAAACGGCGGGTGCGCGGACCGGGCGCGGGCAGTGAAGGCCGCCCGCGCGAACCAGGTCAGCGTGCTGTCGCCTCGGTGGTGAGGGACTTCAGCAGTTGGAGTACCTCGGACTCCCGGAACCGGCGGTGACCGCCCGGCGTACGCAGAGATCCGAGTCGACCGGCATGAGCCCAGCGGGTGACGGTCTTGGGATCGACGTGGAACATGGCAGCCACTTGCCCCGGGGTCAGTAAGGTGTCCTGGCCGCCGACGGTGATCGCAGTCATAGCAAACCTCTCCGTTCTCGACAGTTCCCTCATCAGATGGCGCAATCGTTGCACCCCGACCCCTAGGTACGCGAACCACCTACAGTTGGTAAAGGCGAAGTAATGGACAAAACGGATAGGTCTCGGACGTCGGCGGCGGGTGGGTGAACGAAGGGCGGACCGGGCTTCGCCTACTCTGTGTGCCGTGAGCGACGCAACTCGACCGGACGGCGCATCCGCCCAGCAAACCTCCGACGCGGGCAAACGGCTGGCCAAGAATCTGGCGCTGTACACGGTGGCGCGGTTGGCTCTGGTCGTGGTTCTCACCGCGGCGATCATTCTGGTCGCGAGGTTGGTGCGGGTCGAGGTGCCGGTGATCGTGGCCGCGCTGTTCGCGCTGATCATCGCCATGCCGCTGTCGCTGACGCTGTTCAAGAAATTGCGCGCGAAGGTGAACGAGGACATCGCGGTGGTCGACGAGAAGCGCCGCAAGGACAAGGCCCGTCTGCGCGCCAGGCTGCGCGGCGAGGACGGCGGCGCGTCGGCGTGAGGCAGTGCGATCGCAGCACTCCGCGCGACTGGGTCGACAACGCGGTGCGATTGATCGACGCGGATACCCAACGCAGCGCCGACACCCATCTGCTGCGTTATCCGCTGCCCGCCGAATGGGGCATCCAGCTGTATCTGAAGGATGAATCCACCCATATCACCGGCAGTTTGAAACATCGGCTGGCACGCTCGCTTTTTCTGTACGCGATCTGCAACGGGTGGGTCACCGAGGGGACGACGGTGGTCGAGGCGTCCTCGGGATCGACGGCGGTGAGCGAGGCGTATTTCGCGAAGATGCTCGGACTGGATTTCGTCGCCGTCATGCCCGCGAGCACCTCGCCGCAGAAGATCGCGCTGATCGAAGCGCAAGGCGGCCGATGTCATTTCGTGGCACGACCGCCCGATATGTACACCGAGGCCGCTCGGTTGGCGACCGAATGCGGCGGACATTTCATGGATCAGTTCACCAATGCCGAACGCGCCACCGACTGGCGCGGCAACAACAACATCGCCGAATCCATCTTCGAGCAGATGGAGCTGGAAACGCATCCGGTGCCGACGTGGGTGGTGGTCGGCGCGGGTACCGGGGGGACGAGCGCGACTATCGGCCGGTATCTCCGATACCGCCGTCACGCCACGAAATTGGCCGTCGTCGATCCGGAGAATTCCGCGTTCTTCGGCGGGTACGAGTCCGGTGACGCCGGCTATCGGACGGACAGGTCGTCGCGAATCGAGGGGATCGGGCGTCCGAGGGTGGAACCGTCGTTCGTCGGCCAGGTGGTCGACCGGATGATCCTGGTTCCCGATGTGGCCTCCATCGCCGCGGCGAGGCGGGCGAGCCGGGTCATCGGCAGGCGGGTCGGCGGTTCCACGGGTACCAATCTGTGGGGGGCCTACGCGCTGATCGCCGAGATGCTGGCCGCCGGGCGGACCGGCAGTGTGGTGACTCTGCTCTGCGACGGCGGGGACCGTTACGCGGGAACGTATTTCGATGACGCCTGGGTGGCGGCACAGGGGATGATCCTGGCCGAGTCGACCGTGGTCATCGACGAATTCCACGCCACCGGCAGGTGGACCGGATAGCGGTCGCTCCCCGGAGTGGGCGCGGTCCCGCGCGCTCCTTGTTGTCAATTTTTGTTGACATCGCCTCCGTCGTCAATCAAAATTGACGACATGACGGAAGCAACCACCCTGGCGGCCGCCGCGGGCAGTCCCGACCCCACGGTCGGGCTGCGCGCCGTGCTCGCGCTGCGTCGGCTGCTCGAGCGGCTCGAAGCGATCCAGGTTCAGAACGCGAGAGCGCAGGGCTGGTCGTGGCAGGCCATCGCGGACGCGCTCGGGGTCAGCAAACAGGCGGTTCACCAGAAACACAGTTCGAGAGACAGGAAGCGCTGATGTTCGAACGATTCAGCAGGTCGGCCAGGACCGCGGTCGTCTTCGCCCACGAAGACGCGCGGGAATTGCGGTCGTCGACCATCGAGATGGAGCACGTCCTGCTCGGGCTGCTCGCGCAGGCCGAACCCGAGCTGAAGGCACTGCTCGCCGAGGTGGGCGTCACCCACGACGGGGTCAAGCAGATGCTGGCACAGCGCGGCGCGGGCGATCCGCTCGGCCCGGAGGACGCCGAAGCGTTGCGTTCCATCGGCATCGACCTCGACGCCGTGCGCGAAAGCTTGGAGGCCAACTTCGGGCGTGACGCACTCGACCAGCCGGTTTCCGAGGATCACGGCGGATTCTTCGGTCGTGGCCGGGGCGGGCGTTTCGGGCATATCCCGTTCACCAAGGACGCGAAAAAAGTGCTGGAACTGTCGCTGCGGGAAGCGGTGGCGCGCAAGGACAAAAGCATCGAATCCGGGCATCTGTTGCTCGGCATTCTGCGCAGCCCGAACCAGACGACCGTGTCCCTGTTCGGCGGTTCCGGGCCGATCCATGATCTGCGTCCGAAGGTGCACGCACTGCTCGACGGTGCCGCCTGAGTGCTCGGGTCCGTCATCGTGGCATCCGGCGAATCCCACGGGAATTCGCGGAAGCGACCTAGCATTGCCCCATGCAGCTAGTTATTCGGTTGATCATCAACGCGGTGGCCATTTGGTTGGCCGCCGCATGGGTCGACAAGATCGACATCATCAGCCCCGAGGACGAGACCTCGAGCAAGGTCATCGTCGTGTTGGCCGTCGCGGCGGTGTTCACCCTGGTGAACGCGCTGGTCAAACCGCTGGTGAAATTGTTGTCGCTGCCCCTGGTCGTGCTGACCCTCGGGCTGTTCCTGCTGGTGGTCAACGCGCTGATGCTGATGCTCACCGCGTGGCTCACCGACGCGTTCTCCGACTACGGCCTCGAGGTCGACGGCTTCTGGGCGGCGGTACTCGGCGGCATCATCATCTCGCTCGTCAACTGGGTGCTCGGGATCCTGGTCCCGGACAACGACTGAACCACCCGCTCGGCCTCGACGTCCTAGGCGAAGCCGAGCGCGAGCGCGGTGAGCGCCGACCACACCAGCAGGGCGAGCCCGGAGTCGCGCAGCGCCGGAATGAGTTCCATCCCGTTCTTGCCTGTGCGCACCGGCGCGTTGGCGCGGATCGCCAGCGGCACCGCCAGCACGCCGACCAGTGCGAACGGGGTCCTCGCCACCAGCGCGGCGGTGGCGACGAACGGGATCGCGAGCAGCGCCAGGTGCAGTGTCCTGGTGCGAGGATCACCGAGTTTCACCGCGAGTGTGGTCTTTCCGGATTCGGTATCGGTGGGGATATCGCGCAGATTGTTGGCGACCAGCACCGCGCTGGAGAACGCGCCGACCGCGACCGCGAGCACGGCGCCGACCCAGTCGATCCGCTCGGCCTGCACGAACTGGGTGCCGAGTACGCCGATCAGGCCGAAGAAGACGAAGACGGCGAGTTCGCCGAACCCGCTGTAGCCGTACGGGTTCTTGCCGCCGGTGTAGTACCAGGCGCCCGCGAGGCAACCCGCGCCGACGAGCAGCAGCCACCACGCCGTGCTGAAAACCAGGACGAGTCCGATGACCGCGCCGACGGTGAGACTGAGAATCGCGGCGTTCTTGACCGCGGCGGGCGCGGCGACCCCGGAACCGACCAGGCGCAGCGGCCCTACCCGGTCGTCGTCGGTGCCGCGCACGCCGTCGGAATAGTCGTTGGCGTAATTGACGCCGATGATGAGGGCGAGCGAAACCAGCAGCGCGAGTGCGGCCTTCCACCAGACGAGTCCGTCGATGGACGCGGCCGCCCCGGTGCCTGCCAGCACCGGAGCGATCGCGTTCGGCAGGGTTCGGGGGCGGGCCCCCTCGATCCATTGCGCTGCAGTAGCCATGCGCCGAGCCTATCGGGAGCCGAACTCGCGCGCCCCGTCCCGGCCCGGCTCGGTCTAGGCCTCGGCCACCGACTTCAGCCTGGCCAGACCCTTCTCGAAATCCTTGCCGACGATCTTGTCCATCGGCATCACCTTCGAGACCAGGCCCATCAGGCCGGTCTGGCGGCCGGTCATCTTCCAGACCACCTCGGTGCCGTCCCGCACCGGGTTGAGGGTGAAGGTGACCTGGTTGACGGCCTTCCACGGTTTCTCGAATTCCAGCCTGACACCGATTTCCCGGTCGGCGCTCGACACGATCTCCATACGCCCCGCACCCGCCTTGCGGTTGCCCGACCAGGAGTACTTGGCGCCGACGCCGGACTGCGGACCGGCGTAGGAGCGCTGGAGTTGCGGATCGAGATCCTCCCACGGCGACCACTTGGTCCACTCGTGGAAATCGTTGATGTACGCGTGAACGCGCGACGGCGCAGCCGAGACAACGGCCTGCCGGACCACTTCGAACTCAGCCATGGGCCCAGCGTAGGTGACCCGACGCCCGAGACAGCGGGAGAAAACCATGACGCACCGAGCGCAGTCCCTCGCATACGATTATCTCGGTATGTTTCCTGACGAGGGCGGTCCGCACCGCCGCAGTCGAATCGCGACGACGCCCGCGGCGCACTCGGTCGTGGTCGCCCTGTTGGGCGAGGTCGCGTTGCGCCGCGACGGCGCGCTCACCGCCGTGCCCGGAACCCGGTCGCGGCTACTGCTCGCCTCGTTGGCGCTGCGTCGGGGTCGCAGTCGCAGCGCGCAGGCGCTCATCGATGACGTGTGGGCCGATCAACCGCCGCGCGCCCCGATGAACGCGCTGCACACCCAGGTGTCGCGGCTGCGGTCCGCACTCCCCGACGGCGCGCTGGAAATCGGGCCCGCCGGGTATCGGCTGACGCTCGCCGTCGACCAGGTCGATCTGGCGCTGGCGGGGGATCTGCTGCTGCCCGCGCGGCGGGATCGCGAACGCGGCGACGGCGCGGGCTGCCTGGACGCGGTCGCGCGGGCCAGGGCGCTGTGGCGCGGGGAGCCGGGCGCGGATCTGCCCTCGGGCGAGGTCGCCGACGCGCTGCGGGACCGGGCCGCGGAGATCCTCACCCATCTCGACCTGCTCGAATTGGCCGCCAGGCAGGATATGGGCGATATCGACGGCGCGCTGGGGTTGGCGCGGCGGCGAGCGGCGAGCGATCCGCTGGACGAACCCGCCGAAGCGACGCTCATGCGCCTGCTCGCCACGGCGGGACGGGCGAACGAGGCGTTGGAATCCTTCGCCGCGTTCCGCGCCCGGTTGGCCGATCAATTGGGCGCCGACCCCGGGCGGGCGTTGGTCGAGTTGAATACCGCGATCCTGCGCGGGGAGCCGATCGACCGTGCGGAATCCGGCGTCGTGGGCGCGCGGTCGACCGGCGCGAGCGCGCCGACGCTCACGGTGGTGACGGGTGCGGCCGATTCCCCCGGAGACGAGGCGAAGGCCGTGTTGCGAGCCGTGCGTCCGGCCGAGGGCACCGCGACCGCTGACGGCCGGGGGGAGTCGAACGATCCGGCTGCCGCGCGAACGGCATTCGACGGATCCGCGTCGGCGTCCGGCGCGGGTTTCGATATCACGGCTCGGCCCGCGGGTGTGGAGTACGCGGTTCCCGCGGCGATCGGATTGCGTGCCGCGCCGAACGCGCTGCTCGGACGCGACGCCGACCTCGACGCCATCGTGGGGTCGCTCGACACCTCGAGGGTCACCACGGTGCTCGGCCCCGGCGGTACCGGCAAGACTCGCGTCGCCAACGAGGTCGGCGCGCGGGTCGCCCGTTCGCGTCAGGTGCTGATGGTCGAGTTGGCCTCGGTGCGCGCCGATGCCGCCGACGCGCGGGTGGAGGTGGAGGCGGCGATCAGCGCGGCACTCGGCCTGAGCGAGATCGCCTTCGATTCGGCGAGTTTGCGGACCGGGTACACCGCCGATCCGAGGCGGCGGCTGCGCGATGCCCTCGCGGCCCGATCCATGCTGCTGATCCTGGACAACTGCGAACATCTCATCGACGCGGTGGCGATGGTCGTCGCCGATCTGATCGGCCTGGCCCCCTGGCTGACGGTACTCACCACCAGCCGCGCGCCCCTGATGATCACCGCCGAGACCGTCTACCCCCTGCCCGCGCTGACGATCGACGCCGCCGGTTCGCCCGCCACCGAGCTGTTCGAGGCCAGGGCCCGCGCCGTGCGCCCGACGGTGCGGCTCGACGCCGAGGTCGTCGCCCAGTTGTGCCGGACGCTGGACGGGCTGCCACTCGCCATCGAGTTGGCGGCGGCGCGGGTTCGGGCGATGAGCGTCGAGGAGATCAACTCCCGGCTCGCGGATCGTTTCGCGCTGCTGCGCAACGGTGATCGCAGTTCGCCCGAACGCCACCGCACCCTGCACGCGGTCATCGACTGGAGTTGGAATCTGCTGGACGAACCGCAGCGGGTGGCCCTGCGCAGGCTGTGCCGGTTTCCGGGCGGTTTCGGGCCCGAGGCCGCCGAGGCGGTCGCGGGCGGACCAGACGTCGGCGACGTGATGACCGCGCTGGACGGGCTGGTCAACCAGTCGCTGCTCACCGTTTACGACGAGGACGTCCTCGGCACCCGCTATCGGATGCTGGAGACGGTCAGGGAATACGGGCAGGAACGGCTCGCCGCGTCGCCGGGAGAGTCCGAAGCGGTGATCGAACGGATGACGCGGTGGTCGTGCGATTTCGCGGAAGCCGTGGCGAACAGGTATCTCGACGGTGACCAGATGGAACTCGCGCGCGCAGTCACCACCGAACTGGATAATCTGCTGGCGGCGCTGCGCTATGCCATCGAACGGCGTGACGCGCGCTCCGCGTACACCATATTCCCGGTGGTCGGCACGCTGTGGGTGATCCGCGGTTCGCATATGGAAGTGGTCGCGTGGGCGGCCAGGGTGGTCGACCTGGACGAGTCCTGCACCGAAGGCGCCGCTCTACGTTCGGATCTGGTGCTGATCACCCTCGAGATGACGTTCCTGCACCTGTTCTACACCACCAAGGATGTGCGTTACCTGGCTCGACTGCGGTGGCGAGTACGCCGATTGCTGGGCAGCCGAACCGATCTCGACCAGACCGCCAGGTTCATCGGTGAGATCATGCTCAGCCGTTCGGATGGATTCGGCGCGGCGAGGCGTATCGCGGAGGCGGTCGTGCACGGCGACTCGCAGACCAAGGCCACCGCACTGCTGTTGCGCGCCAACATCAAAGAGAACCAGGGCGATGTGCGCGGCTCCACCCACGACGCGATCCGCGCGCTGGAGGAGTTCGGCCACAATCAGATCTGGAGCGTGGCCATGGTGTGCAACCACCTGGGGCAGGTGTTCGGCCAGACCGCCGAATACCGGGAATCGGTGGACTACTACCGGCGCAGCCTCGACATGCTGTTGCATCTGGGCGTCCACGAGGACACCGTGGAGACTCGGAGCATGCTCGCCGCCTCGTTGATCGGCGCGGGCGACTTGGCACAGGCGCGGCGTGAACTCGAGGCCGCCATGGGGACGACCGATTTCGGGGCCACCGACATTCCGCCGGGGATGAACCTGCACGGGCTGGCCTTGCTCGTGCAGGGCACCGCGGAACTGGCCATCGCCGAAGGCGATTTCGAGGAAGGGGTGCGACGCTACGACCGGGCGCTGCGATTGACCGGCTGGCCGCGTTCGGAGATGGGGCCCGGTCCCGGAGGGGAGCTCATGGTCGCGGCCGCGGTGCTCGACGCCAGGGTGCTGTACGGCGCGCCCGAATCCTCCGCCGACCTGGTACGGAAACTACTCGATCAGGGCTCGGCCATGCTGTCGGAATACCCGGATCTTCCCCAGATCGGCGGTCTGGCCTGCGCGGTCGGCTCGTATCTGATCGCGACCGGTCTCGATCCCGACCGTGGACTGCTGTTGCTCGCGCTCGCTCCCGAAGTCAACGCGCGCCAGGATTTCGCGTCGATGCGTTTGGATCTGCACCGGTCGGCCGCCACCGCGAAACTCGGCGCGCGCCGAGTGACGGAAGCGACCGAGACCCATCGCGGGGTCGGCCGCAAGGTCGCCTCGGACGAGATCATCCGCGTCATCGGCGAATTGCGCGACGCACGCTGACGACGAACGACCGCCGTCCCGATATACGGGACGACGGCCGGTCGTCGGGTGTCTCACGCCTTGCGCATGTACGCCCGCACGGTGATCGGGGCGAGAACCGTGACGAGCACGGCGGCGCCGACCAGCGTCCAGACGAAATGACTGCCGATATGGCCGTCGTTCATCAGATCCCGGCACGCGTAGATCAGATGGGACACCGGGTTGACGTTGACGAAGCCCTGCATCCAGCCGGGCATGGTCTCCGGTTGCACGAAGGCGGGGGAGCAGAAGGTCAGCGGGAACATGATCAGCATCGAATAGCCCTGCACCGCGGAGGCCTTGTTCGCGATCACGCCGAAGAACGCCCAGATCCAGCTGGTGGCGAAGGACGCGACGATCACCAGCAGCGCCGCGCCGACGACGCCGACCACGCCGCCGTGCGGGCGGTAGCCCATGATCAGACCCATCACGACGGTCAGTGTCGTGGCGATGAAGTAGCGCACCATATCCGCGGTGAGCGCCCCGGACAGCGCCGAGATGCGGGCGATGGGCAGGGATTTGAAGCGGTCGAAGACGCCTTTCTCCATGTCCTCGCGCAACTGCACGCCGGTGGTGACCGAGGTGAGGACGACGGTCTGCACCATGATGCCGGGGATGATCAGCGGCAGATAGCTTTTCACGTCGCCGGAGATCGCGCCGCCGAAGATGTAGGTGAACATCAGCGTGAAGATGATCGGCTGGATGACGACGTCGAAGAGCTGTTCGGGATTGTGCTTGATCTTGAGCAGGCCGCGATAGGCCATCGTCATGGTGTTGGCGAAGGTCTGACGCAGGTCGATCGCGGGTGCCGGGGTCGGCAGCGGCCGTGGCACGGTGGCCGGCTCGGTGAGGGTGGCGGTCATGCCGCGCTCCGTTCGGTGTCGTCCGCGCTTTCGGTGGCGGGATGGCCGGTGATGGTGAGGAAGACCTCGTCGAGGCTCGGCTTGGAGACATTGATCTCCTCTACCGCGATCTCCCACTCGCGCAACCGGATCAGCAGATCGGTGGTCATATCGGCGCTGCGCAGCGGCGCGGTGAGTCTGCCTGCCTCGGGGGTGATCTGGGCCTCGGTGCCGAGGAAATCGCTGACGATGCGCTTGGCCTCGTCCAGTTGCGATCTGTCGGCCAGGGTCAGGTGCAACGACGAGCCGCCGATGGAACTCTTGAGCTCGTCGGCGGTGCCGTCGGCGATCACCCGTCCCCGGTCGATGACGGCGATCCGGTCGGCGAGCTGATCGGCCTCGTCGAGGTACTGCGTGGTCAGGACCACCGTCGCGCCCTCGCGGACCAGACGGCGGATGGTCTCCCACATCTGGGCGCGGGTGCGCGGGTCCAGACCGGTGGTCGGTTCGTCGAGGAAAAGCAGCGGCGGCGCCGAGATCAGGCTCGCGGCCAGATCCAACCTGCGCCGCATACCGCCGGAGAAATTCTTCAACGGTTTGTTCGACGCTTCGACCAGGTCGAATTCCTCCAGCAGTTCGACGGTTCTGCGGCGTGCGTCGGATCGGCTCAGGCCGAGCAGGCGGGAGAAGATCATCAGGTTCTCGGTCGCGGTGAGATCCTCGTCGACCGAGGCGTACTGCCCGGTGACGCCGATCAGCGAGCGCACGGCCGCGGGTTCGGAGGCGACGTCGTGGCCGAAGATGCGGGCACTGCCGCCGTCGGGCCGCAGCAGGGTCGCCAGCATGCGGATGGTTGTCGTCTTGCCCGCGCCGTTGGGTCCGAGTACGCCGTACACCGCGCCCTGCGGCACCGCCAGGCTGACGCCGTCGACGGCCCGCTGCTCCCCGAACACCTTGACCAGGTCGCTCGCCTCGACGGCGAGCGCTGAAGTGGGTGTGTAAGTCATGGGGACAACTGTGCGGGCGTCGTCTTGCACGGCCCTTGCACGACGATGGCGGGACCGCTTGCACGGTCCCGGCCACCACCGCTGCCAGAGTGCCACCGCTGTCAGAGTGTCGCCACTGTCAGAGCGTCACCGCTGCCGGGATGTCACCGCTGTCAGTACGTCGAGCTGGAGAGCAGTTCGCGCAACTTCGCGCGATTGGGTTTGCCCGGACCGTGCACCGGCAGTTCGTCGAGCAGTGCCAGTTCGCGCGGCGCGGCGATGGCGTCGAGTTCGCGTTCGACGTACTCGCGTAACTCCTCCAGCGTCGGGCTCGCGCCCTCGGTGGGAACCACCGCGACCGCCACCCGCTGCCCGAGACGTTCGTCGGGCAGGCCGAGGACGACGCATTCGCTGATCGCCGGATGCGAGACCAGCACGGCCTCGACGACCTGCGGGATCACCACGAGTCCGCCGGTGAGGATGGCCTCGTCCAGGCGACCGCTGATGCGCAGTACGCCGTCGTCGAAGGTGCCCGCGTCCTCGGTGCGGAACCAGCCCGGTTCGGCGAAAGCGGGATGATCGGGATGGCCCCGGTAGCCGGTGGCGATCATCACGCCGCCGAGCAGCACCCGGCCGTCCTCGATCCGCACCTTCGCGCCGTCCAGCGGCACGCCGTCGTAGACGCAACCGCCGCAGGTCTCGCTCATGCCGTAGGTGCGAACGACATTGATGCCGGCCGCCTTCGCGCGTTCGTACACCGGTTTCGGGGTGGCCGCGCCGCCGACGAGTACCGCGTCGAGATCGGCGAGTGCCGCCCTGGCCGCGGGATCGTTCAACACTTTGATCAGTTGCGTCGGCACCAGCGAGGTGTAGCGGCGTGGCCCGCGCATCCCGGAGATGGCCCCGGCCAGGGCCTCCGGGAGGAATCCGCCCGAGACGTCGAGCACGGCCGGTTCGGTACCCGCCTCGATACTGCGCAGCAACACCTGGATACCCGCGATGTGGTGGGTGGGCAGGGCGAGCAGCCACGTGCCCGGCCCGCCGAGGCGATCGTGGGTGGCGGCGCAACTGGCCCGCAACGCGGCCGCCGTGAGCATCGCGCCCTTGGGCGCGCCCGTGGTGCCGGAGGTGGTCACCACCAGCGCCACCTCGTCGTCGATCGGCTCGCCGGGGGCGAGCGCGCCGCTGAGCCGATGGGCTTCGCGGCGGTCGCTGCTCGGGATCGGCAGCCACGCCGGACCGCTGCCCTCCAGTGCCGCGCGGAGGTGAGGTATCACATCACCCAGCGCGGAGCCGCTCGGCATGGGAAGTGTGCGCAGTGTGCTCACGACGCCGCCCCGTTCGACGACGCCGCCTCACTCGATGACTCCGCCTCGTTCGACACAGCCGTCTCGTTCGACACAGCCGTCTCGTTCGACACAGCCCCGTTGGACTGTCTTCCCGCACCCACGGGCGGAGTACCTTCGGTTCGCTCGCTGGGCTCCCTCACGTCAGGGATCGTGTCATGTCCGCGCCGCCGCGCACGGACAGGGTCGGTGTGCTGGGGAGACGCAGACGAACTGCGGCCATTCCCCGGTAACAGGATTCAACTACGCCAGGCATCGGAGACTGCGATTCACTCGTCGGAAACTCGGAATCGGCGGCCGCCCGGACATCGGCGGCAGGGCGTCCACCCGAGCGTTATGGTCCTCGTCGTAACCCGCCTTGGCAACTCGACCTTCGGCGCGACGGACCGGCTCGGGTTTCATCCTAGTCGCCTGACCAGCGTGAATCGCGCCGGATCGGATGCTCGGGGGGAATCTCGACCAGGACGATCGGCACTCCGTCCGGGTCGCGAATCCACATCTCGATCAGGCCCCACGGCTCCCGTTCCGGCGCGCGATCGATCCGTATCCCGGCCAGCGCCAGTTCCGCCGCCGCGTCGGAGAGATCGCGCACCTGCAACCAGATCGCGCCCGCGAACGCCGTCGAGACGCCCGATCCGCCGTGGGCCGCGACCTCCACCAGCGACTGCCCGGCGAAGAAGACGGTGCCGCCCGGATATTCGCGCGCGATCGCCAGACCGAGGCCGTCGCGATAGAAGGCCAGTGTCTCCCGATAGTTCGCGGGCCGCAGGATGACCCGGCTGCTCAAGATCTCCACAGTGCCGATCCGTCCCTCGGGTGAGTCAGAAGTACCAGGGGTACGGGGTCCAGTCGGGGTCTCGCTTCTCCAGGAACGAGTCGCGCCCCTCGACCGCTTCGTCGGTCATGTAGGCCATGCGCGTCGCCTCGCCCGCGAACAGCTGCTGACCGACCAGACCGTCGTCGAGCAGGTTGAACGCGTATTTGAGCATGCGCTGGGCCTGGGGGGATTTGCCGTTGATATCGGCGGTCCATTCCAGCGCCACATTCTCGAGTTCGGCGTGATCGACGACCTTGTTCACCGCGCCCATGTGATGCATTTCCTCCGCGGTGTAGGCGCGACCGAGGAAGAACACCTCGCGGGCGAATTTCTGCCCGACCATTTTCGCCAGATAGGCGCTGCCGTAACCGCCGTCGAAGCTGCCGACATCGGCGTCGGTCTGCTTGAAACGTCCGTGTTCGCGGCTGGCCAGGGTCAGGTCGCACACCACGTGCAGACTGTGCCCGCCGCCCGCGGCCCAGCCGTTGACGAGCGCGATGACGACCTTCGGCATGAACCTGATGAGGCGCTGGACCTCGAGGATGTGTAATCGGCCCGCGCGCGCTTGGTCGACGGTGTCGGCGGTGTCACCGCTGGCGTACTGGTAGCCGTTGCGACCGCGGATGCGCTGGTCGCCGCCCGAGCAGAAGGCCCAGCCGCCGTCCTTGGGGCTCGGGCCGTTGCCGGTGATCAGCACGGCGCCGACATCGGGGGTCATCCTGGCGTGGTCGAGCGCGCGGTAGAGCTCGTCGACGGTGTGCGGGCGGAACGCGTTACGGACTTCTGGTCGATCGAACGCCACTCGCACCGTGCCCTGTTCGATATGCCGGTGGTAGGTGATGTCGGTCAGGTTCTCGAATCCCGGAACGGGCCGCCACAGCTTCGGATCGAAAGTCACACCGTGATTATCACGTGCGGCCGATTGTGTCGTGGAGGTGACGCCCGTGTGATTCCCCCGTTGATAGTTCCATCCGGTGGGGCCTGCCGATTCGACGGTGTATAACGACGCGATACGGTGCAGGTGAGGAGCGGGCGGACCGGTGACCCGGAATCGCGCCGCGGTGCCGGAGGCGAGTGTGAACGAGGCGGAGAATCATGAGTGAGCAAGGCAGACCCGTGGGTGTCGAGGCGGCGCCTCGGATCGACAGCAGTGCGGTGGACGCGGCGGACCGGTACGAGCGCCACGGCGGCTTTCCCAAATACTCGCAGGCGCAACCGGGTCCGGCATACGGCGAATTCGTCGAGACGATGCGCACCCTCCAGGACCTCACCGTCTGCGTCGACGCGCCGGACGAGGTTTTCGCCGACGCGCTGGGCAAGGCGCGCGAACTGGCCGAACTCCTCGAGCCGTATCGGGCCGTCGAAGGCCAAGGCCCCGCGGGCCGGGTCATGCACCTGCCGGGTCGTGGCAGCCTGCTGATGCTGCCGTGGACGGTGCGCGAGGCCGGGCCGGACGGCATCACCATGTCCGGCGTCTTCCGCCGGTATCACCTCGGCGGCAACGGCGCCGCGCACGGCGGCGTGCTCCCGCTGCTCTTCGACGACCTGTTCGGAATGATCGTGCACTACGCGGGCAGGCCGATCAGCCGCACCGCCTATCTTCACGTGAACTACCGCAAGGTGACACTGCTCGATACGCCGCTGACGGTGCGCGGCCGCGTCGACCGGATCGAGGGCCGCAAAACCTTCGTCACCGCCGAATTGCTCGATGAGCAGGGCGAATTGCTCGCAGACTGCGAAGGATTGATGGTGCAATTGCTGCCGTGGCAGCCCTGAGCGCGCTGTCCGGATGCGCCGAGAGCGCCGTCGTGCGAAGGTGAAGCGGGCCCGTTGCCGGGTGAGCGACGTGTGACGCTCGGCACCAGTGCGTATAGTGGCGTGCGCTCGTTCATCGACACCGATCCGGAGGAACCTGAAAGTGGTTGCAGCACTGTCTGAATCCCTGCTCATCGACGCCAAGCGCGCGGCTTTTCTCGCCGACGCCAAAGATGTTCTGGACGCCGAGGTGTCGGACAAGGGTGGTGCGTCCGGCCTGGCCGTGAAGGGTGGATACGCGGCGGTCAAGAAGATCAGCCCGTCCATCGTTCCCGACGCGCTGGAGTCGTTGGCGCCCAAGCTCGTCGCGCAGCTCGACCCGTTCTGGCAGGAATACACCGCGTCGGGTGAGGGTCGTTTCGCCGACCTGCTCGTCGCCAAGTCCGACGCGGTCGCCGAGGCGTTGCTCTCGGTCACCGACGCCCGCGCCGAGTCCTCGACCCGTCCCGCGTTGCAGAAGGTGTACTCCTCGATGCGCTCGTCGGCGAAGAAGAATGTCATCGAGGCGCTGCCGCGACTGGGTGATCTCGTGCAGAAGCACGCCGTGTAATTGCGGCCGTCGCCACGTCGCACGTCGAACGGCCCCGCTCGATGAGGGCCGTTCGACGTGCGACGGGTACTGCCCGATCGACACCGTGCGGCACGGGTGGTCCCATCGGCGCCGAGGCGCGGCGCCGTGGCGTGAGCGTCGATCGTCATGATCTCTGCCGCATGTCATCTCGGCCGCACCGCTCTCGCTTCCGTCGCCAGGTCGCGGCGGCTCCGCCCCGCGCGCGGTTCGGGCGCGATGGATCCGGCACTGTGAGCAGGCTGACGAAGACGTCGGGTGGCCTGTCTGGGAGGCTGGAGTCGTGAACCCGTCAACAGCGCAGGCGCAGGTGGTCGTCGACGAATTCGTGCGCGGCGGGGTGCGGGACGTCGTGCTGTGTCCCGGTTCACGCAACGCGCCGCTGGCATTCGCGCTCCAGGCCGCCGACGTGGCGGGCAGATTGCGGTTGCACATGCGCATCGACGAGCGCACGGCGGGATTTCTCGCCATCGGCCTCGCCGCCGCGGCGCAACGTCCGGTGCCGGTGGTGATGACGTCGGGGACCGCCGTCGCCAATCTCGGCCCCGCTGTCCTCGAGGCGAATTACGCCAGGATGCCGCTGATCGTCGTCAGCGCGAACCGGCCCTACGACATGCTCGGCACCGGCGCCAACCAGACCGTCGAACAACTCGGTCTCTTCGGCAGCCAGGTCCGGGCCACCATCAGCCTCGGTCTCGCCGAATTCGACGCCGCGGGCGGAACCGCGGGCGCCGAACAGGGCGGCACGGTGTACGCCCAGCAGAACAGCGTCTGGCGTTCGGCCGTGTGCCGGGTGCTCGCCGCCGCGCGCGGCACCCGTTCGGGCAACGCGGGCCCGGTGCATTTCGACATCCCGTTGCGCGAACCGCTCGTCCCCGATCTCGCGCCGGGTGAGATCGCCCCCGCGGGCCGCGACGGCGACCGCGCGTGGACCTCGACCGAATACGCGACTCTCGACGTTCCACTCGCCATCGACCTGACGCCCGATACCGTCGTCATCTCCGGCCACGGCGCGGGGCTACGCCCCGAACTGGCCGATCTGCCGACCGTCGCCGAACCGACCGCGCCCATGCACGGTCCGGCGCTGCACCCGCTGGCATTGCCGCTGCTGCGACCGAAACAGGCGATCATCACCGGCAGGCCGACCCTGCACCGCCAGGTGTCCAAGGTGCTGGCCGATCCGGCGGTCACGGTGTTCGCGCTGACGACCGGCCCGCGCTGGCCCGATGTCTCCGGCAATGTCGTCGGCACCGGCACGCGCGCGGTCACCTCCGGCGCGCCGCGCGCGGAATGGCTGGCGCGCTGCCGCGAACTGGACGCGACCGCGAATCAGGTGGTGCGCGAGGAATTGGCCGCGCACCCGAAGCCGACGGGGCTGCACGTCGCGGCCGTGGTGATGGACGCGTTGCGCGACGGTGACCAGTTGCTGCTCGGCGCGTCCAATCCGGTACGCGACGCGGCACTCGTCTCGTCGCCGCGTCCCGGTGTGCGGGTGCTGTCCAATCGCGGTGTCGCCGGAATCGACGGCACCGTCTCGGCGGCGGTCGGCGCGGCTCTGGCGCACGACGGTCGCACCGTCGCGTTGATGGGCGATCTCACCTTCCTGCACGACGCGTCCGGTCTGCTCATCGGCCGTGGCGAACCGCGGCCCGAGGATCTCACCATCGTGGTGGCCAACGATGACGGCGGCGGCATCTTCGAACTGCTCGAACAGGGCGATCCGCAGTACGCGGGTGTTTTCGAACGCGTCTTCGGCACACCGCACGGCATGGACCTGGCCGCCCTGTGCGCGGCCTACCGCATCCCGCATCGGCAGGTCGATCCCGAACAGCTCGGCATCGAATTGGCCGCGCCCGCGCACGGGGTGCGGGTGCTGGAGGTGGCCACCGAGCGATCGAGCCTGCGAGAATTGCATGCCGCCGTCAGGGCCAAGATCGCTGTCTGAGCCCGGACGCCGACCTCCGCGCGAGCGGCCTCGAGCCACCCGGTCCGTTCAACTCGGCGTCGGTGCGACCGATGGCGTGCCCGAGTCGGCCTGGTCCGCACGAACCGCAGTCGCTGGGCTCGGGAGTCCGCGCGAACCGCGGATGGTGGGGCGATTATTCGCTGAGCTCGAAGGACTCGTCGTCGGGCGGCACTTCGATCGCCTGGTCGACGATATCGGCGACATCCGCGTGCCAGGTATCCGCGTCCACGGCGTCGGCGAGTACCTGTTCGTCCTGTTCGGCGTCGTCCGGTGACACCGGGGTGGATTGTTCGGCCAGGTCGGCGTCGGATACCTCGCCGACGCCCGGCACCGCGTTCGAAGATGTGCTGCGATCGGTCATCGTGTGCTCCTGTCCTCGTCGCTCTCGCCCGGGTACCCGGTCCCGCGAGGTGAAACAGTCCAGCAGCATCGAGGATGCGCCTCTCGGGCCGATCCGGCGGCCGAACGGACGGATCGACCGTGTGTCGCGGCGTCGCGCCGCTCACTCCCCGTCCCGCGCCCCGCTCCCGTTCGCCGGATGTTCCACCAGCGCCACCAGTCGATTGGCCATGAATCTCGCGGTGCGCACCGGGGTACCGGTACGGGTCACCTCGCTGACCTCGACCACGCCGCGCGCTATCCGCACGTCGACTCGTCTGCCCGCTCGCGTCGCCGCTATCTCGTAATTGCTCGACCTGTCGCCGATATCGACGACGATCTCCACTCGATCACCCTTCATCTCCCAATTATCCTCTTATCCAGCGTCTTTCGCTGTCACGACTCAGCGGCATTCCGCACCAGGGTCCCCGCGCGAACCGCGTCGAACGCCGCGCGCGCCGCGGTAGCGGCCACGGTCTCGTCGATCGGGTCGCCGCTGGCGAGCAGCCGGTAGTACAGCGGCGCGGAGACCGCCGAGAGGACGGCGCGCGGATCGGTGCCCTCGGGCGCCTCGCCCCTGGCGACGGCGGCGCTCACGCACGGCGACCATTCGGTGAGCCGCACGTCGTAGAAGCGGCGCAGGGCCGCGGCGGCCGCCTCGTCGCAGGTGGCCGCGGCGATGACGGCACGGAACAGCCGCCCCTGGCGCGGATCGGTGAGCGTGCGCGCGACCAACCGCGCGTTGGCGGTGAGATCGCCGAGCAGTGAGCCGGTGTCGGCCCGTGCGACGGACTGTTCGGCCATGTCGACCAGCAGATCGGTCACCAGCCCGGTCGCGCTGCCCCAGCGTCGGTAGACGGTGGTCTTGCCGACCTCGGCGTGGGCGGCGACCTCGGCCAGATCCAGTTCCGCGAAACCTCTTTCGGCCAGCAGATCGCCCGCGGCCCGCAGTACCGCTTCGCGGACCCGGGCGGTGCGCCCGCCCGGCCGGATCGATCCGGGAGCGGTCTCTTCGGAAGTCATAACGGTACTCCAGTTTCATTTACGCGCCGACGGGTGTAGCGTTCGAGTTAACGGAACTATAGACCCTTTAGGAGTTGCCATGGAGTACCGACGGCTCGGCGCATCCGGTCTGCTCGTCCCCGCACTGAGTTTCGGCGCGGGCACCTTCGGCGGACGCGGAGCGCTGTTCAGCGCCTGGGGCGACACCGACGCCGCGCAGGCGCGCAGACTCGTCGACATCAGCGTCGAGGCGGGGGTCACGATGTTCGATACCGCCGACGTCTATTCCGACGGCGCGTCCGAGGAAGTCCTCGGCGCGGCCATCGCGGGCAGACGCGATCAGGTATTGATCTCGACCAAGGCGGGCCTGCCGACCGGCCCGGGTCCGTACGAAGCCGGTTCCGGACGGGCGCGACTGATCGGCGCGGTCGAGAATTCGCTGCGCCGACTGGGAATCGAGCACATCGACCTGTTCCAGTTGCACGCCTTCGACGCGCGCACCCCGGTCGAGGAGACACTGGGCGCGCTCGACGATCTGGTCCGCGCGGGCAAGATTCGCTACCTCGGCGCTTCCAACTTCGCGGGCTGGGAGCTGATGAAATCACTCGCCGCCGCGGACCGTGACGGGCTCACCAGGTATGTCGCGCATCAGGTCTTCTACTCGCTGGTCGGGCGCGATTACGAATGGGAGCTGATGCCGCTCGGACAGGATCAGGGTGTCGGCGCGGTCGTGTGGAGCCCGCTGGGCTGGGGACGGCTCACCGGCAAGATCCGGCGCGGGCAACCGCTTCCCCCCGGTAGCCGCCTGCACCAGACCGCGGAAGCGGGTCCACCGGTGGACGACGAACTGCTCTACGACGTCGTCGACGTGCTCGACGACATCGCCGCCGAAACCGGGAGGACGGTCCCGCAGATCGCCCTCAACTGGCTGTTGAGCCGCCCGACCGTCGCCACCGTCATAGTCGGGGCCCGCGACGAGAACCAACTGCGTCAGAATCTCGGCGCTGTCGGCTGGCAACTCGAACCGGAACATCTGGCCCGTCTCGACAAGGCGAGCGCGACGACCCCGCCCTACCCCTACTACCCCTACCGCCGCCTGCCCGACTTCGCCCGGCTCAACCCGCCCCTCGTCTGATTTCGGGGCACTGCGCCGCACCCGACGGACACTGCAAGGGGATAGGGCCCGACGCGGTCGACCGACTCCCGGATCAGTAGACGTCGCGTACGTAGCGTTTATCGGCGATCAGCTGTTTCTTGAACGCGAGCGCGGCGGGTTCGTCGAGTTTGCCGTGGATCTGGGCGATGCGGAGCAGGGTGTCGTCCACATCCTTCGCCATGCGCGCGGCGTCACCGCAGACGTAGAAATGGGCTCCGTCACGCAGCCACGACCACAGTTCCGCACCGTGTTCGATCATCCGGTTCTGCACGTAGATCCGCTCGCGCTGATCCCGGGAGAAGGCCAGATCCAGGCGGGTGAGGAAACCCGAGCGGAACATGTCCTCGAGTTCGGCGCGGTAGTAGAAGTTCTGCGCGGCGTGCTGTTCGCCGAAGAACAACCAGTTCCTTCCGGTCGCGCCGAGTGCCCTGCGCTCCTGGAGGAATCCGCGGAACGGGGCGATCCCGGTACCGGGGCCGACCATGATCATCGGCGCGTTCGGGTCCAGCGGCGGCCGGAAATGCGGTGCGCGCTGGAGGAAGATGGGGACTTCCGCGCCGACGCCGTCCACACGATCCGCGAGATAGGTCGAGCACACGCCGCCGCGCCTGGCCGCCGAACCCGCCATCGCCGGATCGCCGTAGCGCACCACGCCGACGGTCAACTGCACCTCGTCGGGGCTGACCAGCGGACTCGATGAAATCGAATACTGGCGCGGCTGCAACTTCTTCATCGTCGCGAGCCAATCGACCAGATCGGCGCGCACCGGGAAATCGCGCAGCACGTCGACGGCTTGGCGATCCCACAGGTAGTTGTCGAGTTCGTTGCGGTTGTCGCGGCGCAGCAGTTTGGCGAGTTGCTGACTCGGATTGTGGTCGGCCACGAAGGTCAGCAGGTCGTGACTGATCTTGGTGATGTCGTAGTGGGTGCGCAGCGCCTGCGACAGCGGCACCTCCCTGCCGTCGACCTCGATACCGCGCCGCCCGTCCAGACCGGTGGCGTCGAGCCATTCGGTCACCAGGGATTCGCAGTTGGCGGGCCATACGCCCAGCGAATCGCCGACCTCGTAGGCGGCGTTCAGTCCGCGCAGGTCGAATCCGAACTGACGCACCTCTTTCGAGGAGCCCGGTCGCGACAGTTGTTCGTTGCGCACCAGCGACGTCGTCAGCGGCGCGTGCCGGGTGAACGGCGCGGAATTGTCGCGCCGGGAACGTGCGGGCGCGGGCGCCGAACGGGTCAGCGTCATGGTCGCGCCGCCCGTGGCGATCGGTACGGCAGCCCTCGGCGCGGGGCCGCCGCCGGCCGGGACCGTCCCCGGTACCGGGTCGGCGGGACCGGATTCGGTTCCGCCGCCGGAACCGCCGAGCGCGGCCAGCACGTCGTCGAGCCACCGCTCGGCGGATTCGCGATAGTCCGGTTCGCTGTCGGTGCGCGCCAGCAGCCGGGTGGCTCCGCGTTCGGCCAGTTTCGTGTCCAGTTTGCGGCCGTGCCCGCAGAAGTCGTCGTAGGAGGAATCACCGAGAGCGAAGACCGCGTAGCGCATACCGGTGAACCGGACCACGCTGTCGTCGAGCCGATCCCAGAAATCCGCGCCGTTGTCCGGCGGGCCGCCGTCGCCGAAAGTACTGCTGATCAACAGCACATCGCCGGTGAGCACCCCGAGTTCGCACGAATCCATGTCGAGCAGTCTCGGCGCGTAACCGGATTCGGCGAGTCGCTCGGCCACCTCGGCGGCGAATTCCTCCGCGTTGCCGGTCTGGGACGCCCACAGCACCGTGACGGGCGCCGCCGGGGTTTCCTCGCCCGCGAAGTCGGCGTCGACGAGACCCGCGCCACGCGAGTACATACCCGCGAGCATGCCGTCGATCCACATCCGGCTGCGCGCGGACAGCGGCGCCGATTCGGGCAGCACCGGCTGGCCGACGACGGGAAGCGATTGCAGCGCCGCCAGATATCCGCCCAGGTAGATCTGCTCGACATCACTCAGTGTCGGCGCGATACCGCTGTCGAGGCCGAGCATGACGGCCAGCGGATGCGCCTGCGCCGCACCGTTTCCGGCCCCGGCGCCGACCATCGCGGGGGTGTCGCGTTCGGGTTCCGGCACCGGCGCGACCCGCCGCAGCGATACCGCGCAGGCCTTGAACTCCGGTTGCAACGACGCGGCGTCCACCGCGTCGTTGGTGACGGCGTTGATGGTCAGGTATTCGCCCTGTTCGTCGTTCCAGTGGAAGGGGGCGAAACAATCACCGGGTCGCACGCGGTCGCTGATCTGCACCGGAAGCACCGCGCGGCCACGCCGCGAGGCGATTTCGAGCTGGTCACCCGGCCGCAGATCGAGCCGTTCGGCGTCCTCGGGATGCACCTCGATGAACGGCTTACCGTTGAGCTTGTTCAGCTTGGTGATCTTGCCGGTTTTGGTCATCGTGTGCCATTGGTGCTGCAACCTGCCGGTGTTCAGCACGAACGGATAGTCGTCGTCGGGCATCTCGTCCTGCGCCATATGCGGGCGCGGCCAGAAGACGGCCTTGCGGCTCGGTGTGGCGAAAGCCAGACGCGGCCGGTGTCCGGATTCATCGACGAACAGGGTCTGGCTGACACCGTCGTTGAGGTAGCGCACCGGATTACGGCGCGCGCCCGGCTCGGCGCACGGCCACTGCATCGATGATTCGCGCAGCGCGTCGTAACTCATGCCGCGCAGGTCGTAGCCGGTCGCGGGATTGGCGAAACGCTGGATCTCGGCGAACACCTCGGCGCTGGAGTCGAATTCGAAACCGGGGAACCCCATCGCGGTGGCGATCTGGGCGATGAGCAGCCAATCGGGGCGCGCCTGTCCCGCCGGTTCGACCGACTGCTGCAACAGGGTGACATTGCGTTCCGAGTTCACCATCACCGCGTCGGCCTCGGCCCACAGCGTGGCGGGCAGCAGCAGATCGGCATAGGAATTGGTGGCGGTCTCGGTGTAGGTGTCCTGGGCGATGACCAGATCGGCGGCCTCGAGACCGGCGATCACGGTTTTGCGATTCGCGACCGAGGCGACCGGATTGGAGCAGATGATCCAGGCGGCCTTGATCGAACCGTCCGCCATCGCGCGGAACATCTCGATGGTGCCGGGCCCGGCCTCGGTGCGCAGGGTGCCCGGCGCGAGATCCCAGGCGGTTTCCACGAAGGCGCGGTCGGCGGCGGCCAGCAGACTGCGCTGGCCCGGCAGACCGGGGCCCATGTAGCCCATCTCGCGTCCGCCCATCGCGTTGGGCTGACCTGTGAGCGAGAACGGCCCGCTGCCGGGACGGCTGATGGCGCCGGTGGCCAGGTGCAGATTGCACAGCGCGTTGGTGTTCCAGGTGCCGTGGGTGGACTGGTTCAGGCCCATCGTCCACAGCGACATCCATTCGCCCGCCTCGGCGATCATCGCGGCGGCGGTCCTGATATCGGTCTCGGCGAGTCCGGTGATCCCGGCGACCACGTCCGGGGTGTACTCGGCGAGGAATTCGGGCATCGCGTCCCAGCCCTCGGTGTGCTCGGCGATGAATTCCTCATCGATGTCGCCGTTGGTCACCAGCAGATGCAGGATGCCGTTGAGCAGCGCCAGATCGGTGCCGGGTTTCAACTGGAGGAACAGATCGGCGCGCGCGGTGGTGTCGGTGCGCCGCGGATCGACGACGATGAGTTTCGCGCCCGCCTTGAGCCGGTCGGCCATGCGCAGGTAGAGGATGGGGTGGCAGTCGGCCATATTGGCGCCGATCACGAAGAACAGGTCGGCGTGCTCGAAATCGTCGTAGGAGCCGGGCGGCCCGTCGGAGCCGAGCGATTGCTTGTAGCCGGTGCCCGCACTCGCCATGCATAGGCGCGAGTTGGCCTCGATGTGGACGGTGCGCAGGTAGCCCTTGGCCAGTTTGGTCGCCAGGTACTGCGCCTCCAGCGACATCTGACCGGAGACGTAGAGCGCGATCGCGTCGGGGCCGTGTTCATCGAGGATGGCGCGCAGCCGGTCGGCGGCCTCGGTGACCGCGGCGTCGACGGGGACGGGCACCGGGGCCTGTCCGCGCTCGGGCCGCCGGTAGGCGGTCTCCATCCGGCCGGGCGTCTTCATGAGTTCGAGGTGGGTCGCGCCCTTGGTGCAGAGCCTTCCCGCGTTGGACGGATGGGATTTGTCGCCGCTGACCTTGGTGATCATCGGTTTACCGGTGGCGTCGGGGGCGGTCTGCACGGTGATTCCGCAGCCGACGCCACAGTAGGAGCACGCCGTGTTGGCGGTGCCTCCCGTGCGAGCCGTTACTGCATCCGACATGCTTCCGATAATGGCCATCGGCCGTTGCGTCGCATTTACCCAGCGTTATCGTCAGATGACAATTAACCTCACGGCGTGAATCCACGGCGGTGAGATCGCTGGAGGGGCGGGTGTTCTCCGACCCGAACAGCCCCGATCACCTGCGGCGATGACGGCCGGTTCGCGCGATGGTCGTCGGCGCGAACCGAAACCTGTGTCACGTTGTCGCCGTCGGCCCGGCTGACGTGAGTGTCGTCACTGTGATTGCCCGGAGGCGATCGACTAGAGCTTGTAGGCCCGGTGCAGCGCGACGATGCCGCCGGTCAGATTACGCCATTTCACCGAGGACCAGCCCGCGTCGGCGATCCGCATCGCGAGCTGTCGCTGGTTGGGCCAGGCCCTGATGGATTCGGCCAGATAGACGTAGGCGTCGGGGTTGCTGCTCACCGCGCGCGCCACTCGCGGCAGCGCCTTCATCAGGTATTCCATGTAGACGGTTTTGAACACCGGGACCACGGGTGTGGAGAATTCACACACCACGAGTCTGCCGCCGGGTTTGGTGACGCGCAGCATCTCGCGCAGCGCCCGCGGGGAGTCCGAGATATTGCGTAGGCCGTAGGAGATGGTCACCGCGTCGAAGGAGTCGTCGGCGAAAGGCAGCGCGGTGGCGTCGGCCGCGACCATCGGCACATCGCGGAACTGACCGGCGGCGAGCATGCCCTTGGAGAAATCGGCGGCCAGGCACCACGCGCCCGACCTGGCCAGGTCGAGCGTGGAGATACCGGTGCCCGCCGCGAGGTCGAGGACGCGCTCACCGGGGCGCGGTGCCACCGCTTTGCGGACCGCCCACCGCCAGTACCTGTCCTGGCCCGCCGAGATGACGGTATTGGTGATGTCGTACCGCTTCGCGACCCCGTCGAACATCGACGCGACCTCGTGCGGCTGCTTTTCGAGCGAGGCCCGAAACGATTCCCGCTGCTCTGTTTTCGCCACGGGTTCGACCCTAGTGCGCGGGCCGCCCGCGCGACCACGTCGACCGCCCGAGCGCGCTGGCACGTCGCGCCGTCGTGGCAGGTCGGGCGGGGTGCGCGGTGATCGGCCGCACAGCCGCCCACCAGCCACAGCGGCTCAGGCGGTGTGCGGCAGCCTGACCCGCATACCGGTCACCTCGCCGTAGTGGCCCATCAGTTCGGCGCAGATCGCGGGCCAGGTGCGGTGCAGGACCGATCCGCGGGCCGAATGCGCGAATCTGGCCCGGATCTCGGGGTCGCGCAGCGCGCCGACGGCGCTCGGCAGCAGTTCCTCGAAGCGGTCGACCGGAAGCAGATAGCCGTTGCGGCAGTGCGCGATCAGGTCGCGCGGGCCGCCCGCGTCCGGGCCGATCACCGGTACGCCCGCGGCCAGCGCCTCCTGCACGCCCTGGCAGAACGTCTCGTGCTCGCCCGCGTGCACCATCACGTCCAGGCTCGCGTACGCCCGCGCCAATTCGGCGCCGCCGAGTTCACCGGTGAACACCGCGTTCGGCATGAGTCTGCTCAGCGCGGCCCGATCGGGTCCGTCACCGACGATCACCAGTTGGATATCCGGATCGTGGGCGAGAACCGCGAGTCGCTCGACATGTTTCTCCGGGGCGAGCCGCCCGACGAAGCCGACCAGCAGCCGCTGCGAATCCGCGAGCCAGCTCGCCCGCGTCCGCGCGGAGCGCGCCGAGGGTGCGAACCGGGCGATATCCACACCTCGGCCCCAGCGGTGCACACGGGGGATGCCGTGTGTGCGCAGATCCTCGGCCGCCGCGCGCGAGGGTGCGAGTGTTCTGGTCGCGCCCTCGTGGATGCGCCGCGTCCAATGCCAGGCGGCCTTGGCGGTCAGTCCGAGTCCGTAGCTCTTGGCGAATCCGGCGACATCGGTCTGGTAGACGGCCACCGTGGGCAGATCGAGGCGAACGGCCGCCCCCAGCCCGCCTGCCCCGAGCAGGAACGGCGAGGCCAGATGCACCACGTCCGCGCCGAACTCCCCTATCGCTGCCGTGATACCGGGTTGCGGCAGCCCCACCGGCAGGGAACTGATCCTGGGGACCATCACCGCGGGCACCCGGTGCACCCGGAAACGGCCGTGCTGACGCGGGGCGGGCGGCATTCCGCGCGGGGTGTCCGGCGCGATGACGAGCGCCTCGTGACCGTGCCGATCCAAGTGGTCGATGATGTGGAGGACAGAGTTGACGACGCCGTTCATATTCGGCAGGAACGACTCCGAAACGATGGCTACGCGCACCACTTCAGCGTGACCGCCGGAACGCGCCGACCCGCCACGCCGACGTGACGATCGAGAAAACGTCCGGCGAACTATTGGAGCGCTGGATCCGAGCGCGTCGAAGAATCGCTGGTCAGAGGGCTCGCACCGTCGTCGACGGGCGTCGACGGCCCATTCGGGTGAGAATCCACAGGGTCGGGAGCGCGAGCAGCCAGGCGACGACGATCACCGACAGCGCGGGCAGCAGCGCCACGCGCACATCGCGGCCCGCGACCCGGACCAGATCGGGATCGGCCCGGTTGTACTCCACGTTGATGCGCTCACCCGCGGTGAGATTGGTCGGATACAGCACGCCGACCTTGGGATTGTGGGTTTCCCCGTCCGGGGTCACATAGATCACCGCCGACCGCAGCCGTCCCGCCGAGAGCACCTCCGCGGTGGTCACCCCCTTGTCGGAACTGATCAGGTAGTCGTTGCGCCACGCGGCGAGCACGAGCAGACCCATCAGGACACTGACCACCGCCGCCGCGATGCAGACACCGAACTTCGCCCGCCTCAGACGAACGGCCCGCCTTTCGGACTGGCTGGTTTCCGACACAGCGACAGGCTACCGACCGACTCGACTAGCGTGAGCGCCCATGTCCCGAAAATTCAGCTTCACCGTGCCCTACGCTGTCCCGGTCGAAGATCTCCACCGGGCATTGACCGGCGACGGTGTCTGGCACGCCAGATTCGCCGAGGCCGAAACCGCGACCTTCGACCTCTCCCATCCCGAGGGTGCGGGCACCATTCGCATCCACATGACCGAAACCGCGCGCAGGGACAAGGTTCCCGCCATCGTGCGCACGGTGCTCAAGAGTGATCTCGTCCTCTCGCGCACCGACTACTGGCAGGCGCTCGACGGCGAACTGGCCAAGGGCGTCTTCGAAGCCACGACCACCGGTGTCGCGGGCGAGATGAGCGGCGCCTACACGCTGCGCCCCACCGCCGAGGGTTCCGAGATCGAGGTGGTCGGCACCGTGAAGGTGAAGGTTCCGCTGGTGGGCGGGGCTATCGAGCCCCTGGCCGAACAGCTCTACCGCAAGGTGATCAACAGCGAGCGCGCGTTCGTCGAGCAGTGGGTGACCAGCCAGGCCAGCGCCTGACGACGCCGCGAATTCGGGCCCGTGACCGGTGACGGTGGCGGGCCCGAATCGTGTCACCATCCGCCGTCACTATCCCTTGAAGGCAGCCGGATCGAATTCCCTCGGCTCGACCAGCACCAGCCAGTTCCCGGAATTGTCGCGGATGATCGCCTCGACGCCGTAGGGGCGTTCCGCGGGCGGCGCGACGAATTCGACGCCCTTGGCCGTCAGATCCTCGAACGCCTTCTGACAGTTCTCGGTTCTCAGCCCGAGCGCGCCGTGGGTGCCGTTGGCCAGCGAGCGCCGGATCGCGTCGGCGAGATTGTCATCGAGCGGCGGCCCGGGAATCATCAGGGTCACCTCGAGTTCGGGATGGTCCGGATGGATGATGGTGACCCAGCGGAAGCCGTTGTCACCCATCGCGATATCGGTGGCTTCCACGAATCCGAGGTTGTCGATATACCACCGTTTGGCCGCGTCCTGATCGGTCACATACACCGTGACCAGCGAGATATTGGAAATCGTCGTCATGGGAACAGGCTATTTCGGTTCTGGTTCGGCGGGCTTCTCCGAAATTGCGGTGTCGGGCTCGATTCACTCGCGGGTGCGGTCGGACAGGCCGTGCATGAAGACGTAGCAGCCGGGAATGCGCGGCGCGCCGTCGGCGAATTTCGCCTGGTATTCCGAGGGGGCGACGCCGACGAGCTGCCGGAATTTGGTGCTGAAGGAACCGAGACTGGTGTAACCGACGAGCATACAAACCTCGGTCACCGTGAGATTCGTGGCGCGCAGCAGATCCTGGGCACGCTCGATCCGGCGTTCGGCCAGGTAGAGCGCCGGTGTACGGCCGTAGACGGCGGTGAACGCGCGCAGGAAATGGTATTTGGACACCCCGGCCGCCGCGGCCAGCTCATCGAGATTCAGCGGGTCGGCGTACCGGCGATCGGCCAGGTCCCGTGCCTTGCGCAGATGCGGCAGCAGGTCGAGTGCGGGCAGCCTCGGTGCCTGCGGTTCGGTCATGGCCCTCACCCGTCAGGAGAACGGCTGTAATTCGTCCATGCGCATCGAGCCACGGCCCGCCAGCCGCCAAGCCCGCGCGGTGAGGTCGAGATCCTCGTCGGTGACGAGATTGCCCATCACTCGAACGGCGGTGCGCTGCAAGTATTTCGACCGCATCACCGGGGGACCGCCGAGTGGGACCATGCGCGGGTGGGTGGCCAGGCCCGCGATGCGGCGCGCCACCGAGAACGTGCGCCCGTAGCACGCGCGCAGCAACTCGGGCCAGACCCGGGTGAGGTCCGGTTCGTCGAGCAGGCCCGCGAGCATATGGCCGCCTTCGAGGCCGTAATCGATACCCTCGCCGTTGAGCGGGTTCACACAGCCCGCCGCGTCGCCGATCAGCACCCAGTTGCGCCCCGCCACATTCGACACCGCGCCACCCATCGGCAGCAGCGCCGACGCGATCGCCCGCAGTTCGCCCTCGAACTGCCATTCCTCGTAGCGCTGCGAAGTGTAGTGCCGCAGTAGGGGTTTCAGCGCGATGTGGGAAGGGCGGGCCTCGGTCGCGAGCGAGCCGACACCGATGTTGACCTCGCCGTTGCCGAGCGGGAACACCCAGCCGTAGCCGGGGACGAGTTCGCCCTCGGCATCGCGCAACTCCAGATGCGAGGTGATCCACTGGTCGTCGCTGCGCCCGGATCTTATGTAGGCGCGCGCGGCGGTGCCGTAGGCGTAGCGGCGGTGCCAGGTCCGGCCGAGCAGCTTGCCCACGGGGGAGCGGACCCCGTCGGCGACGACCAGACGCTCGCAGGCGATGGTGCGCGAGCCCGTCGCGGTCTCGACCGTCACGCCGGTGACACGATCACCGTCGCGAGTGACTTCCACCACCTTTGTGCCGTCCAGCATGCGCGCGCCCGACTTCACCGCGGTCTCGCGCAACTTGTCGTCGAGTTCGGTTCGGGGAACGGCGCTTCCGTAGGTCGGGAAGGATCCGGCGGGCCAGCTCAACAACGCCTCACGGCCGAAACCGGTCATTCGGAGGCCGTGATTGACGGTGTGGGCGCGCACCCATTCGCCGAGTCCGAGATGTTCGAGTTCCTTTGTCGCGCGCGGAGTCAGCCCATCGCCGCAGGTCTTGTCCCGTGGGAAGACCGCGGAATCGATCAGCAGCACATCGCGGCCCGCGCGCGCGGCCCACGCGGCCGAGGCCGACCCGGCCGGGCCCGCGCCGACGACCAGCACCTCGGCCCTGCTCGGCAGCGCGTCGCCATCGCCGCTCGCGGGAGTGACATCCGGTGAGCCCATGCGCTCATACTTGCAGGGCGCTCGCGCCGATGTCGACGGCGGACCCGTCCTCGGTGGCGGATACCTCACCCCACGGCTGGTGATTCCGCCGAGGCGAATATGTGGAAAAGTGGGCGGTACGCCGTGGAGTGACGGTGTTCATGGGCCGCGCGGCGCGGACACGCTAGGTTCTTCACCGTGGGGTCGGACGCATCGCTGGGAGAAGAGATGAGCACATCGGCTGTGACAGAGCAGAGCACGGTGGTGGCCGGGGTCGATCTCGGTGACACCGAGCTGGCGTCGACCGTGCGCAATGCCCTGGAACAGGTCGAGAAACTGCTCATCGACGAACTGTCCGACGGCGAGGATTTCCTCCAGGAAGCGGCTCTGCACCTGGCACGCGCGGGCGGTAAGCGGTTCCGTCCGTTGTTCACCGTTCTCACCGGTCAGCTCGGACCCAATCCCACCGATCCGGCGTTGATCACCGCGGGCACCGTTGTCGAACTGGTGCATCTGGCCACCCTGTACCACGACGACGTGATGGACGAAGCCCAGATGCGTCGCGGCGCACCGAGCGTGAATTCGCGCTGGGGCAACAACATCGCCATCCTGGCGGGCGATTACCTGTTCGCCCACGCCTCGCGGCTGACTTCGACCCTCGGGCCCGACGCGGTGCGCATCATCGCCGAGACCTTCGCCGAGCTGGTCACCGGTCAGATGCGCGAAACCATGGGCGCGCGCGAATCCCAGGATCCGGTCGAGCACTACCTGCGTGTGGTCTGGGAGAAGACCGGCTCGCTGATCGCCGCCTCGGGCCGTTTCGGCGGCACCTTCTCCGGCGCCGACACCGCGCACGTGGAACGGCTCGCCAGGCTCGGCGACGCGGTCGGCACCGCCTTCCAGATCTCCGACGACATCATCGACATCTCCTCGGCCTCGGAACAGTCGGGCAAAACTCCCGGTACCGATCTGCGTGAGGGTGTGCACACCCTGCCGGTGCTGTACGCGTTGCGCGACGAGGGCCCCGAGGGCGACCGGCTGCGCGTCCTGCTCGCCCGTCCGCTGGAATCCGACGAGGAGGTCGCCGAAGCGCTCGAACTCCTCGCCCGCTCCCGGGGGATGGCGCTGGCCAAGGAGAAATTGCAGGGGTACGCCGATATCGCGCACGCCGAACTGTCCGCGCTCCCGCCCGGGCCCGCCAACGACGCGCTCGAGCGTCTGGTGCGCTACACCATCGAGCGGGTGGGCTGAGCTTCCTCCCGGCTGCCGCGCCCCTGTTACCGATCAGGAACCTTTCCCCGACTCGCGTCGTTGACCTGGTGTGATGCAATCGGCGGTGGGCGATATCGGACGTCGGTGAGATCGGCGTGCGGCCCATCGCGACAACCGATGTCGTGTGCTCGCGGGTGACTCGTGCCCGGGCGGCGGCGAGTCACAGCCGGAGAGGCGGAACAGGGCGGATATGCACGGGTATGCGAATGGGCTGAAGACGTTCGGTCTGATGGTCGGTCTCTCGGCGCTGATCGTCTTCGCCGGAGCCATGTTCCGTAGTCCCACGATCCTTGTCGTCGCGATCCTGCTCGCGGTCGGGGTGAACGCGTACGCGTATTTCAACAGCGACAAACTCGCGCTGAAGGCGATGCGCGCGCAACCGGTCAGCGAATTGGAAGCGCCGGTCATGTACCGGATCGTGCGCGAACTCGCGACGACGGCGCGCCAGCCCATGCCGCGGCTCTACGTCAGCCCGACCAACGCCCCCAACGCCTTCGCCACGGGGCGGAGTCCGCGCCATGCCGCGGTCTGCTGCACCAGCGGAATACTCCAGATTCTCGACGAACGGGAATTACGGGCGGTGCTCGGTCACGAGCTGTCCCACGTCTACAACCGCGACATCCTCATCTCCTCGGTCGCGGGCGCGCTCGCCGCGGTCATCTCGGGGCTCGCCAATCTGGCCTTCTTCGCGTCGATGTTCGGCGGCCGTGGCAACGGCGAGGGCCCGAATATCATCGGGGTCTTCCTCGTCTCGCTGCTCGGTCCGATCGCCGCGACGCTGGTCAAACTCGCCGTCTCCCGTTCGCGGGAATACCAGGCGGATCAGTCCGGCGCGGAACTGACCGGCGATCCGCTCGCCCTGGCCTCGGCGCTGCGCAAACTGGAGCGCGGTGTGCAGGCCGCTCCGCTGCCGCCGGAGCCGCGTTTGACGGCCCAATCGCATCTGATGATCGCCAACCCCTTCCGCGCGGGCGAGCGCGCCACCCGTTGGTTCTCGACCCATCCGCCGATGGCCGAGCGTATCGCTCGTCTGGAGGAGATGGGGGGCGGTCCCCACCTGCACTGATCCAACGGCTCGGATCGGGGCCGGACAAAGAAAATGAGCGAGCCGTTCACATATTTCGCGTGAACAACTCGCCCATTCGTATTCGGGTGGCAGGTGTAGGATTCGAACCTACGTAGGCTTTCACCGACAGATTTACAGTCTGCTCCCATTGGCCGCTCGGGCAACCTGCCGTCGCGCTTCTCGGCGCGCAAGTGAGCTTACAACGTACCCCTCCCGAAATTGCAAACCGGCTGGACAGTGCCCTGCCGTAGTGCCCGTGCGATGCGACGGGGACGGTCGTCGGCGGGTAGAACTGACAGTGGCCGTATTCCGGTCGAGGTGAGCCCGTAGGACTGTCAGGAACAGGAGCGCAGTGTGGCCGATTCGTCTTTCGATGTCGTCAGCAAGGTCGACCGGCAGGAGGTCGACAACGCCCTGCACCAGGCGGAGAAGGAGTTGAACACCCGCTACGACTTCCGCGGCACCGGCGCGACGATCGAGTGGTCCGGCGAGGAGAAGATCGTGCTCACCGCGGAGGCGGAGGAGCGGGTCAAGGCCGCGCTCGAGGTGTTCAAGGAGAAATTGATCCGACGCGATATCTCGCTCAAGGCGTTCGACGCGGGCGAACCGCAGCCGTCGGGAAAGACCTACAAGATCACCGGCACGCTGGTGCAGGGGATCGACGCCGAACACGCCAAGAAGATCTCCAAGAAGATCCGCGATGAGGGCCCCAAGGGCGTGAAGGCGCAGATCCAGGGTGAGGAGCTGCGCGTCAGCAGCAAGAAGCGCGACGATCTGCAGGCGATCATCTCGCTGCTGAAGGGCGAGGATTTCGGGATCGCCCTGCAGTTCGTGAACTACCGCTAGCCGGTGGCGGGCGGCCACCGGACCGGTGGCCGCAAAAACCGCTCTGACCACCCGGTTTGGAACTGCGACCGGTAGGTGTGTAACCTCGTTCAAGACTTCGCCGCGCCGAAGTCGAGCAAGTGGTTTTCGGTGCGGAGCTAGTCATGCCCCCTTAGCTCAGTCGGCAGAGCGTTTCCATGGTAAGGAAAAGGTCAACGGTTCGATTCCGTTAGGGGGCTCGCCGGATTGCCGGTGGTGACCGACTCGGCATCGCTAAACGTTCCCACGTGAGAGGGAGCCGGGCGCGTCATCTAGGCAATGCGTCCACGTGGCGGTGTAGCTCAGTCGGTAGAGCAAACGACTCATAATCGTTGTGTCGCCGGTTCAAGTCCGGCCATCGCTACCATAGAACCGATCAGACCATCTGGTTGACCGAAAGAAGGAATGTCGTGGCCGCGAAGTCCACCGATGTCCGGCCAAAGATCACCTTGGCCTGCGAGCAGTGCAAGCATCGCAACTACATCACCAAGAAGAACCGCCGCAATGATCCGGATCGGCTGGAACTGAAGAAGTTCTGCCCGAACTGCGGAACCCACCGGGCGCACCGCGAATCCCGCTAGTCCATTCGACGCGTGCCGCTGCCGCGTGATTGGGCACCGGGTTCGAATCCCGGTTATCTCGGACGTGAAGCTGCGAAGGGCCGGACAGATATGTCCGGCCCTGAGTGCGTTTACGGATTCGACGGTGGTGGTTGACCGCGAGCGACAGTTACTCACAGCCAGCGAAAGGCGGACAGGTAGCCGAGCGTCTGCGAGGCCGTGTCCGCTCCGCCGAGACCTCGCGTTGCGGGGTCAGATAGGTACAGTCCTTCCGTGACAATGAACACCGGTACAGCAGAAGCGGTCCAGGCGAGCGAGGCAGATTTCGACCCCGCCGCTCACGCGGCGGCGATGGTCGGTCACCACTACCGCGTCGACGACTACTACGAGGTCGGCCGTGAGAAGGTTCGCGAATACGCCCGCGCCGTGCAGGACTACCACCCGGTGCACTGGGACGAGGACGCCGCGCGCGAATACGGCTACGACGGGCTGCTCGCACCGCTGACCTTCATCTCGCTGGTCGGCATTCTGGCCCAGCGCAAGCTGTTCGAGACGATCGTCACCGGTTACGACCTCAGCCAGATCATGCAGACCGACCAGATCCTGGAATTCCATCGCCCCATCCGGGTCGGTGACCAGCTGACCTGTGACGTCTACCTGCATTCGTTCCGGCAGGCGTTCGGCGGCGACATCATCGTCACCAAGAACATCGTCACCGCGCAGAACGACGAGATGGTGCTCACCACCTACACCACGCTCATCGGACGCAGCGGCGGCGATATCGACCCCGATCTGACCGGCGCGGTGCGCAACGTGCTGATGCACGGCATCGACGAGGAAGCTCCCGCGCACCGCCCGCGCACCGGGGTGCCGGGCGCCGTCGCGCCCGCCCCGGTCGCCGCCGTCCCCGATATCGCGCCGAGCAAGAGCGCGCTCGCGTTCGAGGACGTCGCCGTCGGCACCGAACTTCCGCCGCGCACCGTCCGCCTGACCCGCGGCGATCTGGTCAACTACGCGGGCGTCTCGGGCGACGCGAACCCGATCCACTGGAGTGACGAGGTGGTCGGACTCGTCGGCCTCGACAATGTGGTGGCGCACGGCATGCTCTCGATGGGTCTCGGCGGCGGTTTCGTGACGTCGTGGCTGCGCGATCCCGGCGCGGTCAAGGAGTACAACGTCCGCTTCACCAGCCCGGTCTACGTCGGCTCGGAAGAGGCCGCCGAGGTGGAGTTCACCGGCAAGGTCAAGTCGGTGGATCCGCAGACCCGGACCGCGGTGATCGCCATCGTGGCGAAGTCGGCGGGCAAGAAGATCTTCGGGCGCGCGACCGCGACGGTCGCGCTGGCATGACCGGGGCGGCGTACCCCGCCTGACCTGGTCGCCCGACCCGGATTGGCTATCTGCGCGGGCGGTAACGTAGACTCAGGTTTCTGGGGTCACCAGCCGCTGCGCGCTGCTCTATGGGGCTGGTTCCAGACGGTCCGGATGATATCCCTGGAGGATTTCTTCGGGGTCGTCACGGGGCCTGCAACCGCCGGAGTGGCGCGTGTGTTGTGTGACACCGGGTACAACTGAATACGGAAGAGTGGTCGGACGAGTGCGGGACTTGTTCCGGATGTCCGACCGAAGGGGCGTAGCTCAATTGGCAGAGCAGCGGTCTCCAAAACCGCAGGTTGCAGGTTCAAGTCCTGTCGCCCCTGCCCTGAATGCCGGCGACGAGAGAGGATCGACGTGAGCGACGAGCGGGACACCCGCGGCGCGCATGATGACGACGACGCCGTAGCACGGCCGAGCGGTAAGCGTTCCGCTCGGCGTAACCGCGCCGGATCCGCTCCCGTCGACACCGGTTCGGTGGCAACGATCGAGCGTCCGTCGAAGGCGGGCAAAACGGCCGCCAAGACCAAGCGCAGCAACCCGATCTCCAAGTTGATCAAGTTCTTGCGCGAGGTCGTCGCGGAACTGCGCAAGGTGATCTGGCCGAACCGTAAGCAGATGATCACCTATACGAGCGTTGTCCTGGTGTTCGTGGTCTTCATGGTCGCGTTCATCAGCGGGTTGGATCTGGCGTTCATCAAAGGTGTCAACTGGCTGTTCGGCTGAGCACCCGCGAACGCCGACACCGGTAGCCGATCCCGGGGCGGGCGGAGCATGACGCCGCGTCCGGCCCCGGCACGCAGAGGATGTACGTGACGACACAGGAAGCGAGTGCCCCAGTGAGCACCCCGGAGAACGACACCAACGACGAGTTCCCGGTCGACGACGCGGCGGATGCCGTGGAGACCGTCGAGGAATCTGCTGTGGTCGACAAATCCGAGTCCGCTGCGTCCGAATCCGACGAATCGGAGTCCGTCGAATCCGAGCCCGTGGTCGACGCCGCTCCGATCGACGCCGAACCCGCCGATCCCGTCGCCGAGATGAAGGCAGCGCTCAAGCGCGCCCCCGGTGATTGGTATGTCATCCACTCGTACGCCGGTTACGAGAACAAGGTCAAGGCCAACCTCGAGACCCGCGTGCAGAACCTGGATCTGGAGGAGTACATCTTCCAGGTCGAGGTGCCGACCGAAGAGGTCACCGAGATCAAGAACGGCCAGCGCAAGCACGTCAACCGCAAGGTGCTGCCCGGCTACATCCTGGTGCGGATGGAACTCAACGACGAATCGTGGGGCGCGGTGCGCAACACTCCCGGTGTCACCGGTTTCGTCGGCGCGACCTCGCGTCCCTCGCCGCTGTCGATCGATGACGTGGTGAAATTCCTCGTCCCGGCCGCGCAGCAGCAGAAGAAGCCCGCGGCGGCGGGCGCCGAGGGCTCCGGCTCCACCGATGTGGCCCCCAAGCCCGTCATCGAGGTCGACTTCGAGGTCGGCGAGTCGGTGACCGTGATGGACGGACCGTTCGCGACGCTGCCCGCCAGCATCTCCGAGGTCAACGCCGAACAGCAGAAGCTCAAGGTGCTCGTGTCGATCTTCGGTCGCGAGACTCCGGTCGAGCTGGCGTTCACGCAGGTCGCGAAGATCTGATCGGCGGGGGCCGCACCGTGGCCCCACGCGAAGGACCAGGGCACGGCCCCGGTAAGGTGTGTTGGTTCGTGCGCGGATCCGATGCGCGTCATCGGATCCGTGTGCTGATGCCGGGCCCGCGCGTCCGGATGCGGGCCGTGCCCGCAACAGGCTTACGGCAACCGTAAGGAACCGAAACCAAGGAAGAAAGATGCCCCCCAAGAAGAAGAAGCTCGCCGGGATCATCAAGCTGCAGATCCAGGCCGGCCAGGCGAACCCGGCTCCTCCGGTCGGCCCCGCGCTCGGTCAGCACGGCGTCAACATCATGGAGTTCTGCAAGGCGTACAACGCCGCGACCGAGTCGCAGCGTGGCAACGTCATTCCGGTCGAGATCTCGGTGTACGAGGACCGGACATTCGACTTCAAGTTGAAGACCCCGCCCGCCGCCAGGCTGCTGCTCAAGGCCGCCGGTGTGCAGAAGGGTTCGGCCGAGCCGCATCGCCTCAAGGTCGCGAAGGTCACCATGGACCAGGTCCGTGAGATCGCCAAGACCAAGCAGGAAGATCTGAACGCCAACGATATCGATCAGGCGGCCAAGATCATCGCGGGTACCGCGCGTTCGATGGGTATCACCGTCGAGGGCTGAGTACCGCCTTCCGAGCGACTCCGCTCCCGAGTGGGAGGGCCGGCCAGGCCCGACAACCACTTCTGAACCTATAACGAGGACAGAGAATCATGGCAAAACGAAGCAAGGCGTATCTCGCCGCGGCCGAGAAGGTCGACAAGTCCCAGCTGTACTCGCCGCTGGCCGCGACGCGGCTCGCGAAGGAGACCGCCACCACCAAGACCGACGCGACCGTCGAGGTCGCCGTTCGTCTCGGTGTGGATCCCCGTAAGGCCGACCAGATGGTGCGCGGCACCGTCAACCTGCCGCACGGCACCGGTAAGACCGCTCGCGTCATCGTGTTCGCCGCGGGCGAGAAGGCCGCCGAGGCCGAAGCCGCCGGTGCGGACGCTGTCGGCGCCGAGGATCTGATCGAGCGGATCCAGGGCGGCTGGCTGGACTTCGACGCCGCTATCGCCACCCCCGACCAGATGGCCAAGGTCGGCCGGATCGCGCGCGTCCTGGGCCCGCGCGGCCTGATGCCGAACCCGAAGACGGGCACGGTCACCAACGATGTGACCAAGGCCGTCAACGACATCAAGGGCGGCAAGATCAACTTCCGCGTCGACAAGCAGGCCAACCTGCACTTCGTCATCGGCAAGGCGTCCTTCGACGACGCCAAGCTGGTGGAGAACTACGGTGCCGCGCTGGACGAGATCCTGCGCGTCAAGCCGTCGACCGCCAAGGGCCGCTACGTCAAGAAGATCACGGTCTCGACGAACACCGGACCGGGCATCCCGGTGGACCCGAACCGCACCCGCAACCTCCTGGAGGAGGACGCGTAAGTAGCGCCCGAGGTCTCGTACCTCACCGATCACCGCCGAGGGCGGGAACGCGAGCCGCGTTCCCGCCCTCGGCCGTTTTCGGCACCGTTCCCATCCCGATCACGCACGGACACAACAACTTCGACGGGGCGTCGAAATCGGTCTCACAGGGCGCGATGAGCGCGACACGTGTCCGCGAGGCGTGGTTCCGCGCGGCGGTCGGACCCTGTTTTGGCAGATGGTGGGCCTACCGGGTACATTGAACGTCAGTCATCGACCAGTTCGATAACTACCCAATCCGTTCTACCGAAGACCGTTGGTCGTCGATCCCGCACGGGGTCGGTCGAAGGTCCGGCGACATTGCCGGCGGCCCACGCAGGGAGAGCCGAGGTCGGGAACTCGATTCGCTCGCCGAGTCGGTTGTCCTGTGCGCCCCGGAACGCTCTGCGTCCGGGGCGTTAGTTTTGTCCGTGATTCGCCGGGCCCTGGTTTTCGACAGTTCGTAGACGAACCGACATCCAGAGAGGAGGCGAAGTATGGCAAAACCCGAGAAGGTTACCGCGGTCGAGGAGATCACCGAGCAGTTCAAGAGCTCCACCGCCACCGTCGTCACGGAATACCGTGGCCTGTCGGTCGGCAAGCTCACCGAGCTGCGTCGGGCGCTGGGCACGGAGGCCACCTACTCCGTCGCCAAGAACACGCTGGTCAAGCGTGCCGCCGCCGAGGCGGGCGTGGAAGGCCTCGACGACCTGTTCGTCGGACCGACCGCGATCACCTTCATCAGCGGTGAGCCTGTCAACGCGGCCAAGGCCCTCAAGGCCTTCGCCAAGGACAACAAGGCGCTCGTCATCAAGGGCGGGTACATGGACGGCGCGCCGCTGTCCGTGTCCGAGGTCGAGCGGATCGCCGACCTGGAGACCCGTGAGGTGCTGCTGGCGAAGCTGGCCGGTGCCATGAAGGGCAACCTGGCCAAGGCCGCTGGTCTGTTCAACGCTCCCGCTTCGCAGGTGGCCCGCCTGGCCGCCGCGCTGCAGGAGAAGAAGCAGGCCGAAGAAGGCGGAGCCCCCGCCGCCGAGTGACCTCCGGTCTCTCACGGGTGACGGCGTCACCCGACCCACATACTCATTTCCCCGAAAGGAACAACAATGGCCAACGTTGACGAACTGCTCGAGACCTTCGGCAACATGACCCTGCTCGAGCTGTCGGACTTCGTCAAGAAGTTCGAAGAGAAGTTCGAGGTCACCGCGGCTGCCCCCGTCGCCGTCGCCGCCGTCGGCCCCGCCGCGGTCGAGGCCGTCGAGGAGCAGGACGAGTTCGACGTCGTGCTCGAGAGCGCGGGCGACAAGAAGATCCAGGTCATCAAGGTGGTCCGTGAGATCGTCTCCGGCCTGGGCCTGAAGGAAGCCAAGGACCTCGTCGAGAGCGCCCCGAAGGCCATCCTGGAGAAGGTCGCCAAGGATGCCGCCGAGGCCGCCAAGGCGAAGCTGGAAGAGGCCGGCGCCAAGGTCGCGGTCAAGTAATTCGAAGAATCACGTCGAACGGGCGGTTCCCTGCGGGGGACCGCCCGTTCCGCGTTTCGCGCGTGCGAGCACGCGGTCATTGCGAATATTGAGAAGGTTTGTGGGTTACTCTTCGGTCAGGTTGGGGTGTGCCGTGTCTCGCTCGTGGGTTAGAGTGACCGAACCCACTATCACACGCACGCCGCGATGACCGAGCGCGCGGTTCGCGGTGGGGTGCTCGCTGAGAAAAAGTGGAGGTTGGCGTGGGCGTCGAGGTCAGGACCGAGGGTGTTACCAAATCCTTCGGTTCCCAGCGAATTTGGCAGGATGTCTCTATCACTCTGCCGTCGGGCGAGGTCAGCGCACTGCTCGGTCCGTCGGGTACCGGTAAGTCGGTGTTCCTCAAGTCGTTGATCGGGTTGTTGCGCCCGGAGCGCGGGTCGATCTTCATCGACGGCACCGATATCACGACGTGTTCGAACAAGGAGCTCTACGAGATCCGCAAACTCTTCGGTGTGCTGTTCCAGGACGGCGCGCTGTTCGGCTCGATGAATCTGTATGACAACATCGCGTTCCCGTTGCGTGAGCATACGAAGAAGAACGAGTCCGAGATCAAGAAGATCGTGATGGAGAAGCTCGAGCTGACCGGTCTGCTCGGCGCGGAGGGCAAGCTCCCCGGTGAGATCTCCGGCGGTATGCGCAAGCGTGCCGGGCTGGCGCGTGCGCTGGTGCTGGATCCGCAGATCATCCTCGTCGACGAGCCGGACTCGGGTCTGGATCCGGTGCGTACGTCGTATCTGTCGCAGCTGTTGATCGATATCAACGCCCAGATCGATGCCACGATCCTGATCGTCACGCACAACATCAACCTGGCCCGTACGGTCCCGGACAATATCGGGATGCTGTTCCGCAGGCAGTTGGTGATGTTCGGTCCGCGCGAGGTGCTGCTGACCTCCGAGGAGCCCGTGGTCAAGCAGTTCCTCAACGGCCGCATGATCGGCCCGATCGGCATGTCCGAGGAGAAGGACGAGACCCAGATGGCCCGCGAGCAGGCCATGGTCGACGCCGGTCACCACCACGGTGGCGCCGAAGAGGTCGAGGGCATCATCCCGCAGATGAAGGCCCAGCCGGGTATGCCGGTACGCCAAGCGGTACACCGCCGTAAGCAGCGGGTACAGGAAATCCTCCACACGCTGCCACACGCCGCGCAGGTCGCCATCCGCGAATCACTCGCGGAGAACGACGACACACAGGTCATGGCATACAACACCGCCGATCTGAACAAGTACCAGGGCGGCGCGTTCGACTCAACAGTTCGACACAACACAACCAGCGGGTAACATACGGTCCGTGAATCGGACCTTCGCGCGTGTGTTGACTCCAATGGAGTCGGCGTTTGCGCAGGCGGGCAACATTTTTGCGCTGTTCATCGATGTCGTTCGCAAGACCTTCAAGAAGCCGTTCCAGTGGCGGGAGTTCATCGAGCAATCGTGGTTCATCGCGAGTGTCTCGATCCTGCCGAGTGCGTTGGTGGCCATCCCGTTCGGCGCTGTCGTGGCGTTGCAGACGGGTTCGCTCATCAAGCAGTTGGGCGCCGAATCCTTCACCGGCGCAACCAGCGTGCTGGCCACGGTGCAGCAGGCCGCACCGGTCGTGACCGCGTTGATCATCGCGGGCGCGGCCGGTTCCGCCGTTGCGGCCGACCTCGGCGCGCGGACCATCCGCGAAGAGATCGACGCGATGGAAGTGCTCGGCATCGACCCGATCCAGCGCCTGGTGGTACCGCGCGTGCTCGGCATGATGCTGGTGGCCCTGCTGCTCAACGGCCTGGTCTCGGTCGTCGGCATCGCGGGCGGCTATTTCTTCAACGTGCTGCTCCAAGGCGGCACTCCCGGCGCGTATCTCGCGTCCTTCTCGGCACTGGCTCAGCTGCCCGATCTGTGGATCGGGGAGATCAAGGCGCTGGTGTTCGGTCTTCTCGCCGGTGTCATCGCCGCGTACAAGGGGCTGCATCCCAAAGGTGGTCCGAAAGGAGTCGGTGACGCGGTGAACCAGTCCGTGGTGATCACATTCCTGGTGCTCTTCTTCGTCAATCTGGTTTTGACGTTGGTGTATCTGCAGGTCGTCCCCGCCAAGGGCGCATGATCCATGGCCACTCCCTATCGGAACCCGGTCATCGCCAAGACGACACGCCGGGTCGGTGAGATCGCGCGCGCACCACTGAATGTCATCGATCGCGCGGGCGACCAGATGTCGTTCTACGCCCGGGCCATCGCGTGGATCCCGCGCACCGCGGTGCACTACCGCAAGGAGGTCATGCGGCTGCTGGCCGAGGTGACCTTCGGAACCGGCGCGCTCGCCGTCATCGGCGGCACCATCGGCGTCATCGTCTTCATGTCCGGTTCGGTCGGCGTCGTCGTCGGTCTCCAGGGTTTCAAGGCGCTGGACTCGCTGGGTAGCTCGGTACTGACCGGCTTCTTGACGGCCTACATCAACACCCGTGAAATCGCGCCGCTGGTGGCGGCTTTGGCCCTCTCGGCCACGGTGGGCTGCGGTTTCACCGCGCAATTGGGCGCCATGCGGATCTCCGAGGAGATCGACGCGCTCGAGGTGATGGCGGTGCCCGGTGTGCCGTTCCTGGTCACCACCCGCGTGATCGCCGGTTTCGTCGCGGTCATCCCGCTCTACGTCGTCGGCCTGCTCGGCACCTTCATCGCCTCGCGCCTGATCAGCGTGTGGTTCAACGGGCAGTCCAGTGGTTCCTACGACCACTACTTCAGTCTGTTCCTGCCACCGGAGGATGTGCTCTATTCGTTCCTCAAGGTGCTGGTCTTCGCGTTCGTGATCATCCTCGTGCACTGCTACTACGGCTTCAACGCCACCGGCGGTCCAGCCGGTGTCGGCGTCGCCGTCGGGCGTGCGGTGCGCGCGGCGATCGTGCTGGTCAATGTGCTCGATTTCTTCCTGAGCCTGGCGATCTGGGGCACGACGACCACCGTGCGGGTCGCCGGATGAGCCGCGGGCAGACCTGGCGCAGGACGGAGAAACTCCGCGTCCGGGTACTGGGTGTCACGTTCTTCGCGCTGGTCGCGCTGTTCCTGTGGTCGACCGTCGCGATCTACAACAAGCAGTTCGTGAAGACGGTCGACGTCGACCTCATCACCGACAGCGTCGGCAACGCGTTGACCCGCAACGCGGATGTGAAGGTCCGCGGCGTCAATGTCGGAGAGGTCCGTTCGAGCAGTTCCGAGGGCGGCAAGGTGACCCTGGACCTGGCGATCGACCCCGCGAAGGCCGAGCAGATCCCGGCCAACGCCACCGCGCGGCTGCTGCCGAAGACACTGTTCGGTGAGCGGTACGTGGATCTGATCATTCCCGAGGAGCGCAGTCCGCAGCACCTGACCGACGGTCTCACGCTGTATCAGGACCAGAGCGGCAACGCGATCGAGATCAGCAAACTGCTCGACGATCTGATGCCACTGCTCCAGGCCATTCCGCCGCAGGATCTGGCCGCGACGCTCGGCGCGCTGTCGCAGGCGCTGGCCGGTCAGGGCACCGCGCTCGGCGTCACCATCGACCGGCTCGACGGCATCTTCCGCGAGGTCAACGCGGTCATGCCGGAATTGCAGGACGATCTGCGAAGTTTCGCGACGGTGGCGGCCACCTATTCCGACGCCGCGCCGCAGTTGATCGACGCGCTGAACAATCTGCGCACCACGAACGCGACGATCGTGCAGCGTCGTTCGGATATCGACACGCTCTACGCGGTCCTGACCCCGACGTCGGCGAGTACCGCCGATTTCCTGGTCGCCAATCGCGACAATATCGTCGATATCGCCGCCGATTCTCGTCCGGCGTTGGAAATGCTGGCCAAATACTCGCCGACCTACGCCTGCACGATGGCGAATTTCGCGAAGATGAAACCGCGTATCGACGACATCATGGGGATGGGTAAGGACAATCCAGGCTCCCGGGTGACGATCGAATTGGTCAACACGCGCGGCAGATATCTGCCCAACCAGGACGAGCCGCGCTGGTTCGATACCAGGCCGCCCTGGTGTGTCGCCGAGTATCCGCTCGGCGTCGACGTCGGCCAGTACATCAGCGGCCCGCCCAACGACGGCTCCTACGCGGTGCCGAGTCGTAATCCCGGCGATCAGACCACCGGCTATCTGCCGGAGCCGCAGCTCGGGGTCTTCCCCGCCGGACAGGTCCCCACGGTCGCGGGCTCGCCGGGCGAACAGCAGTCGCTCGGCGCGATCTACGGTGCGGCGCACGGTGTCTCGCCGGAGGAAGTGCCCGGTTGGGTGACACGGGCCGGTGCGCCCGCGTTCCGCGGTAGCGAGGTGAGTGTGCGATGAGGGCGAAAATGCGCGGGCTCGGCGGTCCGTTGACCAAATTGATCATTTTCGTCATCGTGACGTTGTTCGCCACACTGATCCTCGGCCTCTCCATCGCCAACTACACCGGCGGCGGCACCGAGTTCAAGGCCAGGTTCACCGACGTCACCTCGCTCAACAAGGGCGACGAGGTGCGTATCGCCGGTGTGCGGGTCGGCAAGGTGACCGAGGTGAAGATCGTCGACCGGCGACAGGCCGAGGTCGTGTTCGAGGTGCAGGACCGCAGTTGGCTGCCCGCGTCGACGACGGCGACCATCCGCTACCGGAACCTGGTCGGCCAGCGGTATATCGCTCTCGAACAGGGGGTGGGCGAACAGGGCAGGAAGCTGAACAAGGGCGCGACCATCGGCCTGGACAAGACGCGCCCCGCGCTCAACCTGACCACGCTGTTCAACGGTTTCCGCCCGTTGTTCCGCACGCTCACGGCCGACGATGTGAACAAGCTGTCCTTCGAGATCATCCAGGTGTTCCAGGGTGAGCAGGGCACCATTCACGATCTGGTCGCCTCGACCGCGGATCTGACCAACAAGATCGCCGACAAGGACGCGGTGATCGGTGAGCTGGTCAAGAACCTGACACAGATACTGGAAACGGTCAATCAGCGCACAGACCAGTTCGACCAGCTCATCGTGAATACCGAGGCGCTGGTCAGCGGCTTGTCCGCCGAGCGTGACGTGATCGGGCGTTCGGTGTCTTCGCTGGGAAATCTGGCCTCGGCCACCTCCGACCTGCTCGTTCCGGTGCGGCCGACCCTGCAGGGTTCGATCGCGGGCCTCAGCCAGCTGACCGGAACGCTCGACGAGCGTTCCGACGAGGTGAACCAGGCGCTGACGACCCTGCCGATCAAGATGGAAAAGCTCGGCCGTGTCGGTAGTTACGGCTCCTGGTTCCAGTTCTATCTGTGCGGTATCGACGTCGTGGTCGGGCCGGGCGCGGTCGACGCGCCGCAGCTCAACCTGCCCGCCGGGATGCCGACGATCAACCAGCCGCTGTACACGAATGCCGCGCCGCGCTGCTCGGGGAAGGCCCGCTGATGGACGACCGCATTCTGCTCGGTAAACGCAGCCCGGCATTTCTCGGCGCGCTCGGACTGTCGATGGTGCTGCTGGTGACGGTGTCGGCGTTCTTCCTCGACCGGCTGCCGATCATCGGCGCCGGGATCACCTACACCGCCGAATTCTCCGAGGCGGCGGGTCTGAAGAAGGGCAACGAGGTTCGCATCGCCGGTGTGAAGGTCGGCCAGGTCGCGGGCGTGAGCCTCGACGGTGACCGGGTCCTGGTCGAATTCCGGACCAAGGACGCCTGGATCGGCGACGAGACCACCGCTTCCATCCAGATCAAGACGGTGCTGGGCCAGAAGTACCTGGCACTGGATCCGCGCGGGACCGATCCGGCCGATCCGAGCAAGCCGATTCCGTTGTCGCGCACCGTCGCACCGTACGACGTCATCGATGCGTTCACCGACGCGGCGAACAGCCTGGAGAACATCGACACCGGCCAGCTGGCGACGAGTATGCAGGTGCTCGCGGACGCCTTCGAGACCACACCGCCGCAGATCAGGGGTTCCATCGACGGTATCGCCCGGCTCTCGGAAACGCTGGCAAAACGCGACGAGGAATTGAAGCGCCTGTTCCGCGCGACGAATCGGACCACGCGGGTGCTGGCCGATCGCAATGCCGAATTCGAGCGTCTGCTCGCCTCGGGCGGACAGCTGCTCGCGGAGTTGAATATCCGCCAGCAGGCCATTCACCAGCTGCTCACCGGCGCGAAGACGGTGTCGGCCGAACTGAGCGCGCTGGTGCACGACAACGAGGAACAGATCGGTCCCGCGTTGACGAATCTGCGCGCGTCGATCGAATTGCTGAACGACAACCAGCAGAACATCTCCAAGACCTTGGAACTCGCGGCGCCGTTCTACGGCCTGTACGCGAATGTGCTCGGCTCGGGTCGTTGGTTCGACGCGGTGATCACCAATGTGATCCCGCCCGCCCTGCCCGAGATTCCGGGCGACCGCGCACCGGTGCGCACCCTGGGAGGTAACTGACGTGGCCGCGAGTAACGAGCCACTGACCGCGCTACGCGGGATGAGCCGCGGCGCCAAGGTGACGATGGTGATCGGACTCGTCGTGATCGTGGTGGCCGCCGGATTCCTGTGGCGGTTCTTCGATCGGATGAACACCACCAGGATCACCGCGTATTTCGATCGCTCGGTCGGTATCTACGAGGGTTCGGATGTGCGAATCCTCGGTGTGGCGGTCGGATCGGTCGATTCGGTGGAACCGATGGGTGACCAGGTGAAAGTCGTGATGAGCGTCGACCGGGAATACGATATTCCGGCCGAGGCGCAGGCGGCGCAGATCACCCCGTCGGTGGTCTCCGATCGGTTCATCCAGCTCACCCCGGTCTATCGGGGCGGCCCGAAAATGGAACGCGACGCGACCATTCCGCGCGACCGTACCGTGACGCCGGTCGAGGTCGATCAGCTGTACAAGAGCATCGCGGAACTCTCCGAGGCACTCGGCCCGAACGGCGCCAACAAAGAGGGCGCGGTCAACGAACTGGTGCGCAGTTCCTCGGCGAATCTGGCGGGTAACGGCGAAGCGCTGGCCAACAGCATTTCCCAGCTCAGCAAGGCGGCGCGCTATCTGTCCGACGCGCGCGGCGATATCTTCGAGACGGTAAAGAACCTCCAGAGTTTCGTCAGCATGCTGGCCGTCAACGACGCGCAGGTGCGCGAATTCAACACCCAGCTGGCCGATCTGGCGGGTTTCCTCGCCGGTGAACGCCAGAATCTGGGCGAGGCGTTGGAATTGCTCTCGGTCGCGCTCGGTGATGTCGCGCGGTTCATCGACGACAACCGGGAACTGGTCGCCGACAATGCCGCCGCGTTGACCACGTTGACGAGAACTCTGGCCGACCAGCGCGACGATCTGGCCGCGGTGCTTCCGGTCCTGCCGGTGGCGTTGAGCAATCTGATCAATATCCACAACGGCGAATCCGGCACCCTCGACATGCGGGCGAACTTCCCGGAATTGCAGGATCCGTTCGGCGTGGTGTGCAAGATGCTCGATCTGTCCAAGCTGATGCCGGGTGATCCGCAATTCGAGGCGTTGGGCAGGCAGTTGCGCCCGATCATCGAACACTGCAAGGAGATCACCGACCAGATCACCGCCGGCGTGCAGACCCCGACGCTGATCCTGCCTTTCGGCATTCTCAGCGGCGAGAACCAGCAGCGCGATCCGGTGCCGGGCACCGTGCCCGGCACTCCGTCCAACCGGTTGCCGCCGTCCGAAGAAGGTGGACGATGAACAAGATCCGTAGTGCCGCACGCGGTTTCGGGGGTGCGGTGGCGCTCGCGGTCACCGCGGCGCTGGTCACGTCCTGCTCCTCCGACGGTATCTACAGCATTCCGCTGCCCGGTGGCGCCGATGTCGGCGACCATCCGATGACCATCGAGATCCAGTTCGACGATGTCCTCGATCTGGTGCCGCAGTCCTCGGTGAAGGTCGAAGGCGTGCCGGTGGGGCGCGTCGAGGAGATCAGCATCGGCAAGGACAAGTGGACGGCCAGCGTGCGCACCCTGGTCAATTCGTCGGTCGATCTGCCCGCCAACGCGCGGGCCGAGGTGCGGCAGTCGAATCTGCTCGGTGAGAAGTTCATCGAATTGTCCGAGCCCGCGGCCGATCCCGATCCGAACCGGTTGACGAACGGTTCGGTCATCCCGGTCGATCACACCAGGCACGCCACCGAGATCGAACAGGTGCTCGGCGCGCTGTCGCTGCTGCTCAACGGCGGCGGTGTCGCGCAGTTGCAGCCGATCGTCACCGAATTGAACAAGGCGCTCGGCGGCCGTGAGGGCCGGGTGCGTTCCCTGCTCGAGCAGACCGAGACGTTGATCACCGGGCTGGATCAGCAGGTGGACGACATCACCCGCGCCATCGACGGACTCGGCACGCTCAGTGCCAGGGTGAGTACCCAGACCTTCCAGATCGGCAAGATTCTCGATGAGCTGCCCGCCGGTATCAAGATTCTCAATGAGCAACGGCCGCAATTGATCTCGTTGCTGACCCAGTTGGATCGGGTGGGCGAGGCCGGTTTCGACGTCCTGAACGCGTCGAAGGACGATCTCATCGCCGACCTGATCTCGTTGCGTCCCACCCTGCAGGAACTCGGCCGTGCCGCACCGGATCTGGTGACCGCGCTGCCGCTGATCCCGACCTATCCGTTCCCGGATTCGACGCTGGAGGGCACCTTCGGCGGTTCGGTCAACACCTGGCTCTCGGTGGACGCGCAGATCGGCGTCGCCCTGAGCAATCTCGGTGTGGGCAAGGGCGATCCGGTCTACATCCCGCCGGTGGGCCGCCCGGTTCCGGTGAATCCGAGCAATCCGTACTACAACGGCAACGGTCCGAGCCCCGGCTGGCCGACCGTCTCGCTGGTGCCGCTGCCGCAGAGCCTTGCCCAGGTTCCCGGGATTCCCGGGGCGCCGAATCCGCTGGGTCCGTTGCTCGAACAGTTCGGCGTCGATCAGCAGGAGGCTCCGCGATGACACGCCTGGTGCGTTATCAGCTGATCGCGTTCGCGCTGATCGCCGTGCTCGGCGTCGTCTACGTCGGCGCCCGCTACGTCCGGCTGGACGAGATGTTCGGCTTCGGCCTCTACCGGGTGAAGGTGGAGGCGACCCAGACCGGCGGCATCTACAAGGGCGCCGAGGTCACCTACCGGGGCGTGCCGGTGGGGCGCGTCGGCGACCTGCAACTCAGCTCCGACGGTGTGGTGCTCACCCTCGATCTGGAGACGAGCGGGCCGAGGATTCCGGCGTCGGCGAAGGCCGTGGTGGCGAACAGGTCCGCGATCGGCGAGCAGTACGTGGATCTCCAGCCCGACAGCGACAGCGGCCCGTACCTGGAGAACGATTCGGTGATCGTCGGGGCGAGCACGCCCATCTCGGTCGAGGAACTGATCGGGAGCGTGGACCATTTCACCAGCTCGGTCGATCTCGCCGCGTTGCACACGACCGTCACCGAACTCGGGAAGGCGCTCAACGGCAAGGGCGACGATCTCAAGGTCCTGCTCGAATCGCTGAACACCTTCACCGAGACATTCGACGAGGCGCTGCCGCAGACCATCCAATTGATCCGTGACGGCAAGATCGCGCTCGGCACCCAGGCCGAGCAGTCGGCGGCCATCCGGCAGTTCAGCGACGGCCTCGACCAGGTTACAGCCCAATTGCGCTCCAGCGATCCGGCCGTGCGTCGATTGATCGGCACCGGTACCGACGCGGGCCGCCAGATCGGCGCGCTGCTGCGCGAGAGCGGTGCGGCGCTCACCGAGGATCTGACCAATCTGCGGGTGCTTCTGCAGGCCATCTCGCCGAAGTTCTACGCGCTGCAACCGCTGCTGATCATGCTGCCCGGACTCTCGGTCGGCGCGTCGGCCACCGCGCCCGGTGACGGCACCAGCCATTTCGGTTTGGTGCTGGAGGTGAACAATCCGCCCGCGTGTACGGTCGGCTACGAGGGGACGTACCAGATTCTCGAGCAGATGAAGGCGCAGAACCCCGACTTCGACGACTCCCGTGACGAGTTCCCGTTCAACACGAACGCGAAGTGCACCGTGCCGCAGGGTAATCCGACCGCGGTACGCGGCGGAGCGCGGGCCGACACGGCCGATCCGGCCGTCGCGCAGCCGTGGGACGACGTTCCCAAGACCGATCCGGACAAGCTGAATCTGAACCCGATCGCCGTACAGATGGCCACCCTGCTCGGGGTCACGCCGAAGCGGTGACCAGGACCGACAACGTTAGGGTGCCTGTCGTGAACATCGACATCTCCAAGGAAATGCCGGGGGCGAGCGAACCGGGGACCGAGGAATCCGATGCCACGGCGGTCGAGTCGTCGGCGTCGGTCGCGGCCCCCGAACCGTCGTCGGACACCGCCGAGGCGGGCAGGGTGGCCGCGGTCGTGGAGAGCGGCTCCGCGGTGTCCCCCGACGCGAACCGCGCGGCCGGGACCGCGCGCCGCGCGCCGGTCGCGCTGACGACCGTCGCGGTCGGCGCGTTGGTCGTCGCCCTGCTCGCCGCGGCGTGGTTCGGGGCGGGCTGGGCCAGGTCCGCCTGGTTCACCGACGGCCCGCGTGCCGCCGCCCGCGACAGCGCCCTCGATTCGGCGCGTCAGGCCGCCATCAACATGACCTCGATGGAGCTCGACGACGTCCCGGGTTCGCTCGCGATGGCCCGTTCGTCGATGACCGGCGCGATCCTGGAATCGGCCCAGAAGAATCAGCAGCAGTCCGAGCAGCTCGCCGCGCAGGCGGGTGTGGAGATGACATCGAAGGTGCTCGGCGCCTCGCTGACCGCGCTCAACAGCGAGCGGGACAAGGCCACCGCGCTGGTCGTACTCCAGGTGACCGAGTCCAAGCCGGACAAGTCCGTCTCGGACTACCGCTACACCTGGAGCCTGGAGATGGCCAGGAACGGCGATGTCTGGAAGGCCGAGCAGGTCGCGTCGCTGGCCCAGCCGGTGCTGCTCGACGGCCCGGGACCGAGCGGAATGGGACAGCCCGCTCAGCAGCCCGCCGCCGACGGGGCCCAGGCGCCCGCTGACGCGCCTACCGCGCCCAAGCCCGGATCGTAGGAGGACACCCGATGAATTCTCGTAAACCGGTCAACCGGGTCACCTCCAAGCGGCGTCCGGCCACCGGGTCCGCCGCCCGTCCGAGCGCGCGCGCCGTCGCGGGGACCCGTTCGGCGCGCGCGGCGGCACCGCAGCAGGCGCGGTCCGGCGACCCGAGCGCCTCGCGCGCGGGCCGGAAGTGGGCGCGCGGTGGCACCGAACCGCGGTCGCGTCGTTTCGCGGTCCGGGGATCGTCCTGGACGGTCGTCGTCGGGTCCGCGGTCGCGGCGGTCGCGCTCGCCGGATTCGCGGTCACCGCCGCGCTGCGGCCGGGCGTGAACGATTCGAATCTGGCCTTCGTCGACAGCGCGGGAACCGAGGAGGTGCGCGCGGCCGCCGACCACGCGCTGCGCACCATCTACGGCTACGACATCCAACACATCGACGGCTACGAGGCTGCGGTGCGCTCGGTGGTCACCGGCGCGATGCTGGCCGATCTCGACAAATTCTCCTCGACCACGATCGACGCGATCAAACAGGCGCAGACCAGCGCCGATGCCAAGGCCGACCCCGTCGGGGTGACCCTGCTCACCGATGATCGGGCGGAGTTGCTGGTGAATCTGGTGGTGAGCGCGACCAAGGGGGGCGTGGCCCAGCAGAGCGTCGCGGGACCGGTCGTGTTGCGCATGCAGAAGGTGGACGGTCACTGGCTGGCCAGCGAGATCGTCGATCAGTGACTCGGCGGGTGATCTTGAACGTGGTGGCCGATCGCATCGACATCCAGGTCGGGCCGCCACTTGACGAGCTTCGCCCGAGCCGTCACGCTATTCACAACAGCGGCAGCTGTCACAGTGGCTTCACCCGCCCCGCCGCCCTCGACGCAGCCAGCGTTTCGGGCCGGGGCACCGCTCCGGGACGGGGCGGTGCCTACCCCGTCCGGGGCTCGGCGCGGCAGCCACGTGAACGTTCGCACGGGTGGTACTTTGACACCTCCGTGCCGATAGGTGTAGGTTTGGACGTTGCGCTGGCTGCCTCCTGTCCATTCCTCGATCCGCACTCCTAAGTGTCACCCTTCCGGTGTTGCTTTCGTTGTTGCCTGTTCGGGTTCGTTCGGGTCGTGACCAGCGAGAATCTCAACGTAGCAGGCAAGCGACGGTCGCGGACCACCACGCGACGCGCGTGAGGTGCTGGAAGGACGCATCTTGGCAGTCTCCACCCAGACCAAGGCAGTTGCCGGAATCCCCGGAGCCCCATTGCGGGTGTCTTTCGCGAAGATCCGTGAACCCTTGGAGGTGCCCGGACTTCTCGATCTACAAACGGACTCTTTTGCATGGTTGATCGGCTCGCCGTCATGGCGAGAAAAGGCCGCCGCGCGCGGCGACGTCGGGCTCTCGGGCGGACTCGAGGAGGTGCTCGAGGAGCTCTCGCCGATCGAAGACTTCTCCGGCTCCATGTCCCTGTCTTTCTCCGACCCTCGTTTCGAAGAGGTCAAGGCCTCGATCGACGAGTGCAAAGACAAGGACATGACGTACGCGGCGCCACTATTCGTGACGGCCGAGTTCATCAACAACAACACCGGTGAGATCAAGAGCCAGACGGTCTTCATGGGTGATTTCCCGATGATGACCGACAAGGGCACGTTCATCATCAACGGCACCGAGCGCGTCGTCGTCTCGCAGTTGGTGCGTTCTCCCGGCGTCTACTTCGACTCCAGCGTCGACAAGGCCACGGAGAAGGACCTGCACAGCGTGCGCGTCATCCCGTCGCGCGGCGCGTGGCTGGAATTCGACATCGACAAGCGCGACACCGTCGGTGTCCGTATCGACCGCAAGCGTCGTCAGCCGGTCACCGTGCTGCTGAAGGCGCTGGGTTGGACGAACGAGGAGATCGTCGAGCGTTTCGGCTTCTCCGAGATCATGATGTCCACCCTGGAGAAGGACAACACGGCGGGCCAGGACGAGGCGCTGCTCGATATCTACCGCAAGCTGCGTCCGGGCGAACCGCCGACCAAGGAGTCGGCGCAGACCCTGCTGGAGAACCTGTTCTTCAAGGAGAAGCGCTACGACCTGGCGCGCGTCGGTCGCTACAAGATCAACAAGAAGCTGGGCATCCACCTGGGTGAGCAGATCACCGCGTCGGTGCTGACGAAGGAAGACATCGTCACCACCATCGAGTACCTGGTGCGTCTGCACGCCGGTGACCGGAACATGACCGCCCCCGGCGGCGAAGAGGTTCCCGTCGAGGTCGACGACATCGACCACTTCGGCAACCGTCGCCTGCGCACCGTCGGCGAGCTGATCCAGAACCAGATCCGGGTCGGCCTGTCCCGTATGGAGCGTGTGGTCCGCGAGCGGATGACCACCCAGGACGTCGAGGCGATCACGCCGCAGACCCTGATCAACATCCGCCCGGTCGTCGCCGCGATCAAGGAGTTCTTCGGAACCTCCCAGCTGTCGCAGTTCATGGACCAGAACAACCCGCTGTCGGGTCTGACCCACAAGCGCCGCCTGTCGGCGCTGGGCCCGGGTGGTCTGTCCCGTGAGCGCGCCGGCCTGGAAGTCCGTGACGTCCACCCGTCGCACTACGGCCGCATGTGCCCGATCGAGACCCCGGAAGGCCCGAACATCGGCCTGATCGGTTCGCTGTCGGTGTACGCGCGGGTCAACCCGTTCGGCTTCATCGAGACGCCCTACCGCAAGGTCGTCGACGGCAAGGTCACCGACGAGGTCAAGTACCTCACCGCCGACGAGGAGGACCGCCACGTTCGTGCGCAGGCCAACTCGCCGGTGGACGCCGAGGGCAACTTCCTCGAGGAGCGTGTGCTCTGCCGTCGTGGCAACGAGGAGAACGAACTCGTCGCCGCGGCCCTGGTCGACTACATGGACGTCTCGCCGCGCCAGATGGTGTCGGTCGCGACCGCGATGATCCCGTTCCTCGAGCACGACGACGCCAACCGCGCCCTGATGGGTGCGAACATGCAGCGTCAGGCGGTTCCGCTGATCCGTTCCGAGGCCCCCATCGTGGGCACCGGCATGGAACTGCGCGCCGCTGTCGACGCGGGCGATGTCGTGGTGAACGAGAAGTCCGGTGTGGTCGAGGAGGTCTCCGCCGACTACGTCACCGTGATGGCCGACGACGGCAGCCGCAAGTCCTACCGGATGCGCAAGTTCAACCGCTCGAACCAGGGCACCTGCTCCAACCAGCGTCCGATCGTGGACGAGGGTCAGCGGGTGGAGACCGGCCAGGTGCTGGCCGACGGTCCGTGCACCGAGAACGGTGAGATGGCCCTCGGCAAGAACCTGCTCGTGGCGATCATGCCGTGGGAAGGCCACAACTACGAGGACGCGATCATCCTGTCGCAGCGCCTCGTGGAAGAGGACGTCCTGACCTCGATCCACATCGAGGAGCACGAGATCGACGCCCGCGACACCAAGCTGGGCGCCGAGGAGATCACCCGGGACATCCCGAACGTCTCCGACGAGGTGCTGGCCGATCTCGACGAGCGCGGCATCGTGCGCATCGGCGCCGAGGTCCGTGACGGCGACATCCTGGTCGGCAAGGTCACCCCCAAGGGCGAGACCGAGCTGACCCCGGAAGAGCGGCTGCTGCGCGCGATCTTCGGTGAGAAGGCGCGCGAAGTGCGCGACACCTCGCTGAAGGTGCCGCACGGCGAGTCCGGCAAGGTCATCGGCATCCGCGTGTTCTCGCGCGAGGACGACGACGACCTGCCTCCCGGTGTCAATGAGCTGGTGCGCGTGTACGTGGCGCAGAAGCGCAAGATCCAGGACGGCGACAAGCTCGCCGGTCGGCACGGCAACAAGGGCGTCATCGGCAAGATCCTCGCCACCGAGGACATGCCGTTCCTGCCCGACGGCACCCCGGTCGACATCATCCTGAACACCCACGGCGTGCCGCGTCGTATGAATATCGGCCAGATCCTGGAGACCCACCTCGGGTGGATCGGCAAGACAGGCTGGCAGGTCGACGTCGCCACCGACGGCACCAGGCCCGATTGGGCCGCGGCGCTGCCGGAGGAGATGATCGGCGCACCGGCCGACTCCAATATCGCGACCCCCGTCTTCGACGGTGCCCGCGAGGAGGAGCTCACCGGTCTGCTCGCTTCGACCCTGCCGAACCGCGACGGTGAGCGCATGGTCGACGACGACGGCAAGGCGACCCTGTTCGACGGCCGCTCCGGCGAACCGTTCCCGTACCCGGTCGCGGTCGGTTACATGTACATCCTGAAACTGCACCACCTGGTCGACGACAAGATCCACGCTCGTTCGACCGGTCCGTACTCGATGATCACCCAGCAGCCGCTCGGCGGTAAGGCCCAGTTCGGTGGCCAGCGCTTCGGTGAGATGGAGTGCTGGGCCATGCAGGCCTACGGCGCGGCGTACACGCTGCAGGAACTGCTGACGATCAAATCCGACGACGTCGTCGGCCGCGTGAAGGTTTACGAGGCCATCGTCAAGGGCGAGAACATTCCGGAGCCGGGCATTCCGGAGTCGTTCAAGGTGTTGTTGAAAGAGCTCCAGTCGCTGTGCCTCAACGTCGAGGTGCTGTCTTCGGACGGCGCGGCGATCGAGATGCGCGACGGTGACGACGAGGATCTGGAGCGCGCCGCGGCCAACCTGGGCATCAATCTGTCCAGGAACGAAGCGGCGACCGTCGACGATCTGGCGAACTAGGCGGCCGGGCCGGATGTCGTCGGTTCGACGACATCCGGCCACCGCGCAGCACCGACTAGTGAACTTTTTGCACGAATTCGACCCGAATAGGGGAAAGGAAGTTACGTGCTAGACGTCAACTTCTTCGATGAACTCCGGATCGGTCTGGCCAGCGCCGAGGACATCCGCCAGTGGTCCTTCGGCGAAGTCAAGAAGCCGGAGACCATCAACTACCGCACGCTCAAGCCGGAGAAGGATGGCTTGTTCTGCGAGAAGATCTTCGGTCCCACCCGGGACTGGGAGTGCTACTGCGGCAAGTACAAGCGCGTTCGCTTCAAGGGCATCATCTGTGAGCGCTGCGGCGTCGAGGTGACCCGCGCCAAGGTGCGCCGTGAGCGGATGGGCCATATCGAACTGGCCGCGCCCGTCACTCACATCTGGTACTTCAAGGGCGTGCCCTCGCGCCTCGGGTACCTGCTCGACCTGGCCCCGAAGGATCTGGAAAAGATCATCTACTTCGCGGCCTACGTCATCGTCGGCGTCGACGAGGAACTGCGTCACAGCGAGCTCTCCACGCTCGAAGCCGAGATGGAGGTCGAGAAGAAGGCCGTCGCCGATCAGCGTGACGCAGACCTGGAGGCCCGCGCCCAGAAGCTCGAGGCGGATATCGCCGAGCTCGAGGCCGAGGGCGCCAAGTCCGACGTGCGCCGCAAGGTCAAGGACGGCGGCGAGCGCGAGATGCGCCAGCTCCGCGATCGGGCCCAGCGTGAGCTGGACCGGCTCGACGAGATCTGGAGCACCTTCACCAAGCTCTCGGTCAAGCAGCTCATCGTGGACGAGGTCCTCTACCGCGAGCTGGTCGACCGCTACGGCGAGTACTTCACCGGCGCGATGGGCGCGGAGTCCATCCAGAAGCTCATGGAGAGCTTCGACATCCACGCCGAGGCCGAGAACCTGCGCGAGACCATTCGCTCGGGCAAGGGCCAGAAGAAGCTGCGCGCGCTCAAGCGTCTGAAGGTCGTCGCGGCCTTCCAGATGAACGGCAACTCGCCCATGGGCATGGTGCTCGACGCCGTTCCGGTGATCCCGCCGGAGTTGCGTCCGATGGTTCAGCTCGACGGTGGCCGTTTCGCCACCTCCGACCTGAACGATCTGTACCGCCGCGTGATCAACCGCAACAACCGCCTCAAGCGACTGATCGACCTCGGCGCGCCCGAGATCATCGTCAACAACGAGAAGCGGATGCTGCAGGAGTCCGTCGACGCGCTGTTCGACAACGGTCGTCGTGGCCGTCCGGTCACCGGACCGGGTAACCGCCCGCTGAAGTCCCTGAGCGATCTGCTCAAGGGCAAGCAGGGTCGTTTCCGTCAGAACCTGCTCGGCAAGCGCGTCGACTACTCGGGCCGTTCGGTCATCGTGGTCGGTCCGCAGCTCAAGCTGCACCAGTGCGGTCTGCCCAAGCTGATGGCGCTCGAGCTGTTCAAGCCGTTCGTGATGAAGCGTCTGGTCGACCTGAACCACGCGCAGAACATCAAATCCGCCAAGCGCATGGTGGAGCGTCAGCGTCCCCAGGTGTGGGATGTCCTCGAAGAGGTCATCGCCGAGCACCCGGTGCTGCTGAACCGCGCGCCCACCCTGCACCGTCTGGGTATCCAGGCCTTCGAGCCGCAGCTGGTCGAGGGTAAGGCCATCCAGCTGCACCCGCTGGTCTGTGAGGCGTTCAACGCCGACTTCGACGGCGACCAGATGGCCGTGCACCTTCCGCTGTCCGCGGAGGCGCAGGCCGAGGCCCGCATCCTGATGCTGTCCTCGAACAACATCCTGTCGCCCGCGTCGGGCCGACCGCTCGCCATGCCGCGTCTGGACATGGTGACCGGCCTGTTCTATCTGACCCGCCTCGTCGAAGACGCGCCGGGCCAGTACCGGGAGTCCACCAAGGACGCTCCGGAATACGGCGTGTACTCCTCCCCGGCGGAGGCGCAGATGGCGGTCGACCGCGGTGAGCTGACCGTGCGGTCGCTCATCAAGGTGCGGCTGACCGATCAGCGTCCGCCCAAGGACGTCGAGGCCGAGCTGTTCCCCGACGGCTGGAGCCGTGGCGACGCGTGGACCACCAAGACCACGCTCGGTCGCGTGCTGTTCAACGAGTTGCTGCCCGCGGACTACGCGTACATCAACGAGCAGATGCCGAAGAAGCGTCAGGCGACGATCATCAACGATCTCGCCGAGCGCTACCCGATGATCGTGGTCGCGCAGACCGTCGACAAGCTGAAGGACGCGGGCTTCTACTGGGCCACCCGTTCCGGTGTGACGGTCTCCATGTCGGACGTTCTGGTTCCGCCGGAGAAGGCCGAGATCATGGAGCGCTACGAGGCGCAGTCCGATCAGATCGAGAAGAAGTACCAGCGTGGTGCGCTCGATCACCAGGAGCGCAACAACGCCCTGGTCAAGATCTGGCAGGAAGCGACCGAAGAGGTCGGTAGGGCGCTGCGCGCGCACTACCCGGCCGACAACCCGATCATCACGATCGTCGATTCGGGCGCGACCGGTAACTTCACCCAGACCCGTACCCTCGCGGGTATGAAGGGCCTGGTGACGAACCCGAAGGGTGAGTTCATCCCGCGGCCGATCAAGTCCTCCTTCCGTGAGGGCCTGACGGTTCTGGAGTACTTCATCAACACCCACGGTGCCCGTAAGGGTCTGGCCGACACCGCGCTTCGTACCGCCGACTCGGGTTACCTGACCCGTCGTCTGGTGGACGTCTCGCAGGACGTCATCGTGCGTGAGCACGACTGTGGCACCGAGCGCGGCATCGTCGTTCCGATCGCCGAGAAGCTGGTCGACGGCACGATCATCCGTGACGCGCACGTGGAAACCTCCACCTACGCACGGACGCTCGCGTCGGACGCGCTGGACGCCAAGGGCAACGTCGTCGTGGGCAAGGGCGCCGATCTCGGCGATCCCGCGCTCGAGGCGCTGCTCGAGGCCGGTATCACCGAGGTGAAGGTCCGCTCCGTGCTTACCTGCACCACCGGCACCGGCGTGTGCGCGACCTGCTACGGCCGCTCCATGGCGACCGGCAAGCTGGTCGACATCGGCGAGGCCGTCGGCATCGTCGCCGCGCAGTCCATCGGTGAGCCCGGTACCCAGCTGACCATGCGTACCTTCCACCAGGGTGGTGTCGCGGGTGATGACATCACCGGCGGTCTGCCGCGTGTCCAGGAGCTCTTCGAGGCTCGCGTGCCGAAGGGCAAGGCGCCTATCGCCGAGGTCTCCGGCCGTATCCGCCTCGAGGACGACGACCGCTTCTACAAGATCGCCATCATCCCGGATGACGGTGGCGAGGAAGTCGTCTACGACAAGCTCTCGAAGCGTCAACGTCTGCGTGTGTTCAAGCACGACGACGGCACCGAGCGTCTGCTCTCCGACGGCGACCACGTCGAGGTCGGCCAGCAGTTGCTGGAAGGCGCGGCGGATCCGCACGAGGTGCTGCGCGTGATGGGCCCCCGTCAGGTGCAGGTCCACCTGGTCCACGAGGTCCAGGAGGTCTACCGCTCGCAGGGTGTGTCGATCCACGACAAGCACATCGAGGTCATCGTTCGTCAGATGCTGCGTCGCGTGACGATCATCGACTCCGGTGCGACGGAATTCCTGCCCGGTTCGCTCACCGAGCGTGCCGAGTTCGAGAGCTCCAACCGTCGCGTGGTCGCCGAGGGCCGTGAGCCCGCGGCGGGTCGTCCGGTGCTGATGGGTATCACCAAGGCGTCGCTGGCCACCGATTCGTGGCTGTCGGCGGCCTCCTTCCAGGAGACCACCCGGGTGCTGACGGACGCGGCCATCAACTGCCGCTCCGACAAGCTCATCGGCCTGAAGGAGAACGTGATCATCGGCAAGCTGATCCCGGCCGGTACCGGTATCAACCGTTACCGCAACATCCAGGTTCAGCCGACCGAAGAAGCTCGTGCCGCCGCGTACGCGGTGCCGTCCTACGACGACACCTACTACAGCCCGGACAGCTTCGGCGCCACCACCGGTGCCGCCGTCCCGCTGGACGATTACGGTTTCAGCGACTACCGGTAATCGGTAGGTAGAACAACGATCGCCCCGCTCCGTTTTCGGAGCGGGGCGATCGTCGTCTCACGGTATTGTCGCGGGATGAGCGTGGCGTATGACCACTACCCCGAGCTGCACCGCCTGGTAGAGCAACTACAGCCCGAGGCCGCACCCGCGGCACGAGCGGCCCTGCTGCGCGGTGATCTGCACGGCGGCCCCTTGCTGTTCGGGCTCGCCGAGACCGCCGCGATCGTGCCGTGATTCGGCCGCCGCGCACCTGATCACGAGACCACCCGGTGGCTCGGTCGTCACCGTTCGTAGAGGGTAGCCAGGTCCCATGATCGCGGGCGGGGGACTGCGGGTGGGGTGGCATATTGACTAGAACGGGTTTCAGTTCTGGTGGGTAGGAGACGTGATGGACAGTGCGGCCATGGGGGAAATGGTGATGGCCGGGTTCGGGAAGCTCGGGTTCATCCAGTACACGGGGATCTCCGGGGTGGATTTCGCTCCGGGGCGCACCGTCATGTGTATCGCGCCTCGGCGGGAGCATCTCAATCACAACGGTGATCTGCATGCGGCGGTGCTCTTCGGGCTGGCCGAGACGGCTGCGATGGGTGCGGCCGTCTCGGGCATCGTCGATCTCATGGGGGCGACGTTCATCGTGGCCAGGGATGGGCGGATCAGCTATATCGCCAGGGCGAGAGGGGATTCGGGTCCGTTCCTGGCGGCCTCGGAATTATCGGCGGAAACGCTCGAACAGGTGCGCGCGGATATCGCCGCGCGCAAGCCGATCGAGTTGGAGGTGCCGGTGTCGATTACCGATCGCGCCGAAAAGCTGGTGGCCACGGCGTATTTCACCGCGGTGATCCGCCTGCGGCGGGCCTCCTGACCGCTGCCGTCGCGGTGAGGTGCTCACCGCGTCATCGTTGCCGGAGATTTCAGCGCTCGCTGTCGAGCATCGCCATCTGCGCCGCGGCGTACCGGGCGCCCGCCACTCGATCCGCGGGCACCGCCGCTTCGATCGCGGCGAGATCACCCTTGGTGAGCTCGATATCCAGCGCCCCGACCGTTTCCGCCCACCGATCACGTCGCCGCGCGCCGAGGATCGGCACGATATCCGTGCCACGGCTCAGCACCCAGGCGATGGCCGACTGTGCCACCGAGATATCGTGCTGGGCCGCGACTTTCGCGAGCGCGTCGACCAACTCCAGGTTCCTGACCAGGTTCTCGCCTCGGAATCGCGGGGAGTGCGCGCGGTAGTCGTTGTCGCCCAGGGGCGTTCCCGCGCGGACCGATTCGCTGAGCAGTCCGCGTGAGAGTACGCCGTAGGCGGTGATCCCGATGCCGAGTTCGCGGGTGACGGGCAGGATCTCGCCTTCGATGCCGCGCGAGATCAGCGAGTATTCGATCTGTAGGTCGGCGATCGAGGCGACGGCCGCTGCCCGGCGAATGGTGTCCGCGCCTACTTCGGAGAGTCCGATGTGACGGACGTAGCCCGCCTCGACCAGGTCGGCGATGGCGCCGACGGTGTCCTCGATCGGAACCGACGGGTCAAGTCGCGCGGGCCGGTAGATATCGACGTGGTCCACGCCGAGGCGTTGCAGGGAGTAGATGAGGAAGTTGCGCAGGGCGGCGGGGCGGCTGTCGACGCCGCCCCAGGTTCCGCCCGGCCCGCGCAGCGCGCCGAATTTGACGCTGAGCACTACGTCCTCACGCGGACGTTCGGCGATGGCCTTGCCGACCAGCAGTTCGTTGTGGCCCGCGCCGTAGAAATCGCCGGTGTCGATGAGATTCGCGCCGGAATCGAGCGCGTCGTGGATAGTGGCGATCGACTCGGTGTCGTCGGAGGTCCCGTATATGTCGCCGGACATGCCCATGGTGCCGAGGCCGATGCGGCCGACGGTCGGGCCGGTGTTGCCGAGTCGAACGGTGGTGATCTTCGATGTGGTCATGTTCTCAGCGTGAGCGCGAGGGCCCCGCGGTGGCAGAGACCGTGCATCGGGGGAGCGGCGATCCCTGGCTGCGACGGGGTGGGGCGGGGACAGTGGAGGTATGGACCGACCCGGATTGGCCGATTTCCTGCGCCGTCGCCGCGAGCAGCTGACGCCCGCCGATGTCGGGTTGCCGCCGGGCGTGCGCCGTCGGACCCCGGGCCTGCGACGCGACGAGGTGGCGCTGTTGGCGGGTATGTCGACCGATTACTACACGCGACTCGAGCAGTCGCGTGGTCCGCGGCCCTCCACCCAGGTGCTGGCGTCGCTGGCCCGCGCGCTGCGGTTCAGCAGCGACGAACGCGACCATCTCTATCACCTCTGCGGTCACGGTGCGCCCGGACGCGGGCTCGGTGACAAACACGTCGGTCCGGGAATTCTGCACATGCTCGCCAAATTGGACGACACTCCCGCCACGGTGATCACCGACCTCGGCGAGGTACTGGTGCAGAACCGGATGCACAGCCTGCTGGTCGGTGATCACGGCGAGCGCCGCGGCCTCGATCGCTTCTACGCCTGGCGCTGGTTCACCGATCCTGCGGGGCGCGCCCTGTTCCCCGAGGAGGACTGGGATCGGCTCGGCCGCAGTCACGTCGCGGATCTGCGCGCCACCGCCGCCCGCCGGGCCGCCGACACCGACGTCAACGAATTCATCGGCGCGTTGCGGGCGGGAAGTGCCGAATTCGAGCTGCTGTGGAACGAACACGAAGTGGCGGTGCGGCTTTCGGACACCAAACGTATCCGGCATCCCGCCGTCGGTCTCGTCGAGACGGTGTGCGAAACCCTGCTCACGCCGAACGCCGCGCAGCGACTGCTCGTCTACCTACCGTGTCCAGGAACCGACGCGGCGGACAAGTTGGCGCTGCTGCGCGTCATCGGCACGCAGACCCTGACGCCCGCCCCGGACGGGTAGCAACCGGTCACGGCCGCATGTCGTCGCTCAGGCGTCGCAGGTAACCGGCGAATCGCCGACGGTCGCGCAGGCTCCAGTCCGCGGTCAGCTCGGTGAAGATCCGGCGCTGCCAGTCGCGGGCCTCGCCGAGCAGTTCTTCGCCTCGAACGGTCAGATGCAGCACGGTGCGGCGACGGTCGAGACTCGATTCGCTTCTGCGCAGATATCCGGCCGCGGTGGCGTCGCGGACCATCCGGCTCGCCCCCGAGTGGTCGAGGCCGAGTTGGTGCGCGACGGCGCTCACGGTCGCCTCCGTCCCTTCTCCCGAAGCCGCGGCGACGGCCTCCACGACCTGCACGTACATGGCGTGCCGGAGTTCGTCCGGCAGGTCGGCCGACGGGCGGTTGATCCAGCGCCGCGACCAGAAACGGATGACGCGAAACAGTGCGGGCCCTCCGTCGGCGGGATCGTCCGGTTGTGCGGTCATGGAAGAAGACTATCGCGATTCGGGTGTGATCCGCATGTATATTTGTATGCGGATCACATATAAATCGGAGGTGCGGATGACGATTGTCCTGAATCACACGATTGTTCCGGCTGTCGATCGGGTGGCGGCGGCCACCTTCTTCGCGGAGTTGCTCGGCGTTCTCGTCGGTGAACCGGCGGGTCCGTTCGTTCCGGTCCGCGTCAATGCCGACCTCACCTTCGATTTCGACGATCGCGGCGCTGTCGAACCCGGTCATTTCGGTTTTCTCGTCGACGACGACACCTTCGACGCGGTGTTGCGTCGGCTGGAATGCCTGCCCGATGTGCCGTACGGCTCCGGGCTCGCCGGTGGTTGGGATCGGGCTGTCAACCGCAGCGGTGGTGGTCGTGGCGTCTACGTGCGGTCGCCGGAGGGGCACAGCTACGAGTTCTTCACGGCGGTTCCGTAGCCCCTGGATCGGGTCTGTCGCGCGCGGCATCCGTTGACATCGTGGTGTCGGCGCGCAATACTGAACCTGATGGTTCAGTATGACTTCCTGGACGCCTCGTTCGGCGCACTCGCGGATCCCACCCGGCGTGGGATCCTCGAACACCTCGGCCGTGGCCCGGCGACCGTCAGCGCACTGGCCGAACGTTTCGAGATGACCCTGACCGGGGTCAAGAAACATATTCGGCTGCTGGAGGAAGCGGGCATGGTGGTGACGGAAAAGCGTGGCCGGACTCGATATTGCAGGCTCGGCGCGAATTTCCTCGACCGCGAAACGGCGTGGTTGCAGGAATATCGGCGCATGGTGGAAGCCCGAATGGACCGTCTCGGTGAATTCCTCGAGCGAACGGAGCCACACGAATGAGCACACAGACGACAACCGATGCCACGATCACCACTCCCGTGGAGCGCGAAATCCATGTCGAGCGGGTTTTCGACGCACCTCGCGAACGGGTGTGGGCCGCCTACGCCCGCATCGAACAACTCGTCCAATGGTGGGGGCGCGGCAACCGGGTCGATGTGGAGCGGTGGGAATTCCGCAAGGGCGGCCACTACCGCTTCGTCGAGCACTCCGAGGGCGAGACCTACGGCTTCGAGGGGCGCTTCCGCGAGATCACGCCGCAGGAACGCATCGTGCAGACCTTCGAATGGGACGGTATGCCCGGCCACGTCGCCATCGATGACGTCAGCTTCATCGACCTCGGCGACGGCCGTACCAAGGTGGTGACCGTCAGCCAGTACCACACCCCGCAGGAGCGCGACGGAATGTTGCAGTCGGGCATGGAATCCGGGCTCAACGAGAGCTACCGCGCGCTGGACGCCCTGCTCGCGAAGGGCTGATGATATGACGGGAACCGGCCCCGCGCGCACTCGTGCGCCGGGGCCGGAACCGTCAGTCGTGAGCGGTGCCGACCCGGCGTCTGCGTGGTTTCAGATGTAATCCCGGCAGCGGCGGGGCGGGGATGCGCTGTTGCGGCGTATGGCCCGCGATATTCGGGAAACGGTCGAGATCGTGGTTCTCCCAATCGTTTCGGGCGGCCACGATCTCCTCGTGGCTGCGGCCGACGAAATTCCACCACATTACGAGTTCCTCCCGGAACGGCTCGCCGCCGATCAGCAGGAAATGCGCGCCCGAGGTGGATTCCAATCGCAATTCGCCGCGTTCGTTTCCCAGATACAGCAGCGGCCCCGGCGCGAGATCGATTCCCGCGGCCCGCACATCACCCTCGACCAGCATGAGCGCGTATTCGAACGCGGAGTCCAACGGCAGGCTCACCTCGGCCCCGGGGTCGAGCACGACATCGGCGCCGACGATCGGGGTGTAGGCCCGCGCGGGCGAGGTCTGTCCGGCCAGCGTGCCGATCAGCACGGTGGCGCGGAGGCCGGGCGCTTCGTGGACCGGCAGGTCGCGGTGCTGTTCGAAATGCGCGTCGATCCCGGTGCTGTCACCGGGCAGGGCGATCCACAGTTGCAGACCGTGTCCGGCGGGCGCGTCGGCGGAGTAGTACTCCGAATGCGCCACGCCGCGACCCGAGGTCATCAGATTCAGCTGGCCGGGATGGATCTCGACATCGGAGCCCACCGAATCGCGATGCCGGATCTGCCCGACGAACGGCCAGGTCACCGTTTGCAGGCCGATATGCGGATGCGGGTCGATATCAGGCGGCGCGTCGGTCTTGGTGACCGTCGGCGAGCCGAAATGGTCGAAGAAACACCACGCGCCGACCGTCGGCAGATCCCGTTGCGGCAGCACCCGTTCGACGAAGACGCCGCGTACCCCGCCCAACGGCACCTCGCGCGCCGGATACAACTCGGTGACCGGACCCGGACCCGGTGCGGGTTCGCACACGGCCTCCTCCGGGCGCGGTTCCAGGTCGCTCATCCCCACGCCTCGGCGACGGTCGTCACCGCTTGATGCCCTTGCCGAGCACGTGCGCGTCGAATTCCGGGTGCTTGTCCAGGTACGCGCGAATGAATGGGCAGTGCGCCTCGATGACCCGGCCGCGGGCGACGACGTCCTCCAGCGCCCGCTGGGCGAGAACCTTGCCGAGGCCCTTACCGCCGAAGGCGTCATCGATCTCGGTATGGATGAAATCGGTGACGTCGTCGCGCTCGACGTATTCGGCGAACCCGGCCAACGCGCCGTCGTGGAACACCTCGTAGCGGTTCTTCTCCGGATTGTCGGCGACCTTGTTCTCGGCGACCTTGTTCTCGGCGGTGGGCTCGGTCATCGTCTTGTTCTCCTTCCGAGCGGGCAGCGGGTGCCCGCTCATGATCGATACACGGTTGAAAGCGCCGATGACCGTGGCCGCCCAGACGACGACGGACACCTGATCGTCGGTCAGGTGTTCGCGAGCGCGGGCGTATTCACGGTCCACCGTCGCTTCGTCGGGCAGGTTCGCGGTGAGTTCCGCGAGTGCCAGCACGGCACGGTCGAACGAACTGAACGGACCACCGCGCCGCCAGGCGGGCAGTACAGCCAGTTCCTGTTCGGTGGCCCCGGCGGCGAGCGCGGCCCGGTGATGCACTCCCAGGCAGTAGACGCAGCCGTTGAGCTGGGAGACCCGCACATTGACCAGTTCGATCACGCGCCGGTCCAGCCCCGCCGCCGCACCCGCCGCGTGCACCTCGATCGCGACGGCGATCAGTGCTTTCTGGGCCGAGGGCGTCTGCTTGTCGATCCAGACCCGTTCACCATTCACTCTCGCGATGGTAGTTGCCGCACACCCGTCGTGATCGACCAAGCGGACCGTGGTCCGTCACAGCGGTGACCGGTTGTCGCTCGCTGTCGCGCCGGCCACCTCTCGAATACTCGCGGGGCCGATCCGCGACGGGTAAATTTTCGGTGTGTCCACCGCGCAACCGCCACGCCTGTCGCCCGCCATCGACGGCAGGGACTCCGCCGGTCACCCGATCCTCGACCGATCCCCGCTACACCCCGACATCGCCACCGACGTGCTCGCCTACCTCGAACACGCCCCGGTCGTCCTCAGCGCCCGCAGCTACGCCGTCGACGAGTTCGCACCCGCCGACCGCGATGTCCCGATGAACTTCCACACCGACGGCACGTTCGTCTGGCCCGGCGCGGTGCCCTACAACCTGCGCAAGTACGGGATCTCGCCCGAACAGGCACTGGTCGATCACATCGTCGCGCTCGGATGCCGAATTCCCGAAGTCGATGACGCGACACGGCAGCTCGCGGTGGCGGTCGTCGTCGGCTGACGGCCGAACCGGGAGCGGGTGCTTTCGATTCGACCGTCCTCCGTCGGCTGGTCCCGCAGGTCTGGGTGGTGTCGATCGACACGTGAGCCTGGTCGCGCCCCCAGGTTTCGGGCACGACCACTGCTGCGCGTGTGAGGCGCGACGACGGTGAATCGTCGGCGAGAAGCGTTCCAGGGAAACGCTATTCGCGACCGGCCGAGGTGAACGTCATATCCGCGTACCTGGGGCCGGCGACCCGGTCGGCGATCGGTTCGAGGGAGGCCAGTTCGTCGGCGGTCAACGCGAGGGTGGCCGCGGCGGTGTTCTCGGCCAACCTGATTCGGCTGCGGGTGCCGGGAATCGGGACGACGGGCACGCCGTGCGCGTCCGCGCGGGAATGCACCCAGGCCAGCGCCACCTGCGCCAGTGTGACGCCGCGGGCGTCGGCGATGGCGCGCAGCGGGGCGAGCAGTTCGGCGTTGGCGGTGGCGTTCGCGCCCGAGAACCGTGGCATGGCCCGACGGAAATCGTTCTTGTCGGCCAATTCGTCCGCGGCGGCGAACGATCCGGTGAGGAAACCGCGGCCGAGCGGTGAGTAGGGCACGAAGGTGACGCCGAGTTCGGCGGCCGCGGGTACCGCGGTGCGCTCGACGTCGCGGGAGAACAGCGACCATTCCGACTGGAGCGCGGCGATGGGATGCACGGCGTGCGCCGCCCGCAGTTCCGGACCGGTCACCTCGGACAGGCCGAGGGCACGGACCTTGCCCCGCGCGACGAGTTCGGCCATGGCGCCGACCGATTCCTCGATCGGGACTCGTGGATCGCGCCGGTGCATGTAGTAGAGATCGATGGTGTCGATGCCCAAGCGGCGCAGGCTGGCGTCGACGGCGGCCCGAATGTAGTCCGGTGAGTTCTCGATGCCGCGGAAGGTCGGATCGTCGGCTTTGCGGACGATGGCGAATTTGGTGGCCAGGACCACGCGGTCCCGGTTGGCTCGCACGAAATCACCGAGGAATTCCTCGTTGTGACCGGAGCCGTAGACGTCGGCGGTGTCGAACAGGGTGACGCCCGATTCCAGTGCCGATTCCAGCGTGGCCCGTGATTCGGTGAGGTCGGAGGGGCCGTAGAACTCACTCATCCCCATACAGCCCAGGCCCTGGATACCGACGTCGATACCGCTCGCGCCCAATGGTGCCGTGGGGAGACTTCCCGTCGCTGTCATACCTTGATCCCTTCGCTGATGTGCGGGGCGGGCGTGCCGGAACCGCCTTCGTAGATCTCGATCTTGTAATCCAGCACGTCCACGGTCCGACGAAGTTCTTCGATCTTGGCGAGGACCTCGGCGCGGGTGCGGCGGAAAATCTCCAGTCGCTCCGGGAGGGTGGAATCCCCGGTGCGCACCAGTTCCGCGTAGCGGACCATGTCGGCGACCGACATCCCGGTGGTGCGCAAGCGCCCGATCAGCGCCAGCCATTCCAGGTCCCGGTCGCTGAAGCGCCGTCGGCCGGTGTGGTCGCGGCCGATGTAATCCATCAGCCCGATCCGCTCGTACCACCGCAGGGTGTCGCGGCTCAGTCCCGATCGCTCGGAGACCTCACCGATCGAATAGCGCGGTCGCGCCCGATCCTCGACCTCGGTTCGGTCCACCGCTGCGGTTTCGCCCACTGCCTCGCCCTTCCCGTCGAACACGACCAACGGTAGCCACTTGGAGTGCACTCCAAGCAAGGGCGACAGACGGCAGATGTTCCCGCCGCATACCGGGCCGCGCGCCGACCGCGCGGCCGGGCACGCGGGCTCAGCTGTATTTCGGCAATTCCTGGACCGACCACTTGTTGCCGTCGGGATCGCTGAAATAGGTGAACAGACCCCAGCCCTCGTCCTTGACCGGTGTCGCCGCCACCCCGGCGGCGAGCAGCTGCTGGTAGGCCTGTTCGGCACTGGCCACGACGACCTGCATGCCCTCCACGCTGCCCGGCGCGGCCTGCGTGATGCCGCGGCCGATGCAGATCGAGCACCCCGAACCCGGCGGTGTCAGCTGGACGAAACGGATGTCCTCGGTGGGGCTGTGATCGTGATCGGCGTTGAAACCGATGCTGGTGTAGAAATCTTTCGCCCGGTCGACGTCGGTGACCGGGATGGCGACGAGCTCGATTTTCCAGTCCATCGCCACAGCATCCCACCGGGTACCGACATCGAAGCTTCGGCCACGGCACGAACCGCGTACGCCCGGCCCATCCGGCGATTTCGGGCCTACCCTGGTGGCATGGCAGGTAAGGACATCGACCGGATCAGGGCCCGTTCGGCCTGGGCGACGGTCAAGGAAAGCCCGGTGATCGCCGCGATCGCGGCGGCGCCGTTCGTCATCGCGCTCGGACTGGTGTGGTGGCTCGTGGGCGGGTTCGCCGCGTTCGTGCTGCTGGTCGTCCTCGGCGCGGTCGTGGTGGTCGGCGGCAAACTCACGCGCTGACGACCGCGCGAGGTCAGGGGTGGCGACGTGCTCAGCGGGGAATGTGGAACCGCACCAGATCGCCCGCGCCGGGGTCGAGCTGCGCCCACGGCCGGTCGAATTCGAGGACCGCCAGCGCCGAGGTGGGAAATTTCCGACTCAGTTCGATCGCTGGGATGGAGTCGCGGTTACCCGCCAGCTCCCACGCCGTCCACGGCATGCCGGGGGCGTGTCCGATCACCAGCAGCGTCGACACGTCGTCATCGCTGAGCTGGATCAACTCGATGAGCGATCGAGGGGAGGCCTCGTAGATGCCGGGTTCGAACACGACGGGGGCGGTGACGCCGGTCGCGGCGAGGGTTTCGCGGGTACGGGTGGCGGTGGAGCAGCGCACCGCGTCGATCGGCGGCTGGGTCTCGCGCAGCCAGTGCCCCGCCAGTCCGGCTTCTCGTTGTCCGCGCGGCGCCAGCGGACGTTCGTGATCACCGACGCCGTCCGGGTAGGCGGACTTGCCGTGCCTCATGAGGATCAAGGTCCGAACCATGCCGAATACAGTAAGACGTACCACCGGTGAGGAGTGGATCGACGCGGGTCGGGCCTGCTGTGATAGCGAGGTAGGCACTCCGCCGTGAGGTGTACGCCACTCTCGAGGCACACTGAAAGCGGCGTCACATACGCTTATCCGCTACACCGTGACACCGCCGTCCACCTCAACCCCAGGGTGGCACACTGCCCACGCACATTTTCGAGGATCTGCAAATATGGCCTACGTAATCACGCAGCGTTGTTGCAACGACGCCAGCTGCGTCTCCGAGTGCCCGGTCGATTGCATTCGCCCGACACCGGACCAGCCTGATTTCGCGACGACCGAGATGCTCTACATCGACCCCGACACCTGCATCGATTGCGGTGCCTGTGTGGACGCGTGCCCGGTGGAAGCCATCTTCTCCGAGGATGACCTGTCGGCGTCGCTGGCTCGGTTCCGCGATATCAACGCCTCCTATTTCGAGCGGCATCCGCTCGAGTCCAACTTCGACCCGATCAAGACGCCGGCGCGCCCGCCCAAGGATCTGGGCACGCTACGCGTGGCGATCGTCGGCGCGGGCCCAGCGGCCTGCTACGCCGCCGACGAGTTGCTTCGCCGTTGCGATGTCGAGGTCGAGATGATCGACCGGCTACCGACGCCGTGGGGCCTGGTGCGAGCGGGCGTGGCGCCCGACCATCCGGGCACCAAGACGGTGTCGAAACTGTTCGAGTCGGCGTTCCGCCGCGAGACGTTGCAGTACTACCTCAACGTCGAGGTCGGCACCCACATCTCGCACGAGGAACTGCTCGAGCACCACCACGCGGTGATCTACGCGGTCGGCGCTTCCTCGGACCGCAAGATGGGCGTGCCGGGGGAGGATCTGCCCGGCAGCCATTCGGCGACCGAATTCGTCGCCTGGTACAACGGCCACCCCGATTACGCCGATCGGACCTTCGACCTGTCGAGTGAGCGAGCGGTGATCGTCGGAAACGGCAACGTCGCCCTCGACGTGGCGCGGGTACTGACCGTCGACCCGGACGACCTGGCCAAGACCGATATCGCCGATCACGCCCTGGACGCGCTGCGCGGCAGCAATATCCGCGAGGTCGTCGTACTCGGTCGTCGTGGTCCTTTGCAGGCGGCCTACACCTCGCCGGAGTTCCTGGCGCTGGTGCACCTGAAGGGCGTCGACGTGATCGTCGACGAGGCCGATCTGGCATTGGATCACGCCAGCCAGGAACTGCTGGACGACCCGATGGTCGAGCCCTCGCTCAAGCTCAAGTACACCCTCGCCGAGGAGTACGCGGGCGGACGGCGCGATCCGGCGAACAAGCGGATCGTGTTCCGGTACCTGGCCTCGCCGACCGCCGTGCACGGCACCGACAAGGTCGAATCGCTGGAATTCGTGCACAACGAACTGTTCAAGGACGAGGGCCAGTTGGTGGCGCGGGCGACCGACCGCACCGAAACCCTGGAAACGGGCTTGGTGCTGCGTTCCATCGGCTACAAGGGCGAAGCCGTGGCTGACCTGCCCTTCGACGAGCGCCGCGGCGTCGTGCCCAACGAGCACGGCCGGGTCATCGCCGCCGACGGTGCGCCGGTGAACGGGGTGTACGTCAGCGGGTGGATCAAGCGTGGCCCCCGCGGTGTCATCGGCTCGAACCGGATCGACTCCGAGGAGACGGTCGAGCAGTTGATCGGGGACTTCACCTCGGGCAAACTCGTCGCCCCGCAGAAGGACCGCGCGGCGCTCAAGGCGCTGATCGGCGAGCGGCAGCAGGATCTCGTCGACCGTGACGGCTGGAAGGCCATCGACGCGGCCGAGAAGACGGCGGGCAAGGCGGCGGGACGCCCCCGCGTCAAGCTCACCACCCGCGAGGATCTGCTCAAGGCCGCCCGCGGCTGAACCGATCCGGACGCCGGTCGGATCCCGTGATCCGGCCGGCGTTCGCGCGTGGTGGCCGCCGCCTACGGCAGTGGCATGATGCGCACGACCGTCGTCGTCGTCCCGCCGACGACGAACCACAGGCGAAGAACCGGTCGTCCCGACCGGTCACCGGGTTCGTAGCGGGCGCGCACCGAGACGTGCTGACGCGCCAGCACCGGCGCGACGTACTCGATCACCGCGCGGTGCGGAGCGGCGACCAATTTCGGGTATTCCACCAGGAACTGTTCCACCGCCTGCCAGTAGCAGGCGTTGTTGACGTGGTTGTACTGGTCGATATCGGTGGCGCGCACCGGGAACGGCATATCGATATCGGATTCCGGCGGGGTGGCGTCGGTGAGGTAGGGCCGCCACCGCAGCCGGTGCTCCTGGGTGGTCTGCGCCAGGTAGGCCAGGCCCTCGTCGCTGATCCTGGCGGGCATGTTGCTCGACTCGCTGATATTGATCCAGAACCCCTCGGTCTCGATCAATCCGCCGTTCTCGCTGGTGATCCGCACTCGCATATTGGTCCACCGCGTCGACATACTCGAGCACCACCGCAGCAGCCGTACCTCGTCGGGCCACTGGATGGGCCGGATGACGTCGATGACCGTGCGACGTACGATCCACACCGGATCGGTGCGGTGCAGCGAGGTCCGATGCAGCTGGTCCCAGGCGATATCCTGCAGATAGCGGGCGACGCTGTCGAACCGGAGTCGGTCGTACGGATCCACATCACCAGCCCGGATGGGCCACGCCGAAGCAAAGCCCATGCCCTCCTGGGGAAGCGGGGCGAGTGGCTGATCGAGTGACACTTGTGCTCCTCGCGCTGCACGGTGTGCCGCGTTTTCTTGCGGTGCTGTTGTGAGACGACTTTACGGGGCACACGTCACACCCTCGCGTCGAGCCGTCTCTACCGACAGGTATTCCGTCGCGGGGTGTTCGCCGGAAGCGTGTGTCGCGCCCTTCGAGGACGGAGCTCGGGACGGGCCCGCGCGCGGTGTTTCCACGGGACCGACACGGCCGTGGTCGGAACGGTAGCCTGAGTGAATGGCCACGGGGTCCAGGGTGGGTTCTCGATTCGGGCGCTACGAACTGCGCCGTCTACTCGGTGTCGGCGGGATGGGCGAGGTCTACGAGGCCTTCGACAGCACCAAGAAGCGCACCGTCGCACTCAAACTGCTCGATGTCGGACTCGCCAGGGATCCGGAATTCGTCGAACGGTTCCGCAGGGAGTCGCGTTCGGCCGCCAGATTGCAAGAGCCGCACGTCATTCCGGTGCACGACTGGGGTGAGATCGACGGCGTCCTCTACATCGATATGCGACTGGTGTCCGGTCACGATCTCAAGGACCACATCCGTTCGCGCGGCAGGCTGGCTCCCGCCGAAGCGGTCTCGGTCATCGAGCAGATCGCCTCCGCGCTGGACGCCGCGCACGAAGCCGGACTCGTGCACCGCGACATCAAACCCGCCAATATCCTGATCACGCGCAATACCTTCGCCTATCTGGTGGATTTCGGCATCGCGTATTCCCGTTCCGACGCCCAGTTGACGGGCACCGGCAGCGCGATCGGCTCTTTCGCGTACATGGCCCCGGAGCGTTTCGTCGAAGAGAAGAAAACACCCGATCCCGCGATCGATATCTACTCGCTGGCCTGCGTGCTGTACGAATGCCTGACCGGCGCCGTGCCCTTTCCCGCCAACAGCTTCCCCGTCGCCATCCACTCGCATCAGATGTTGCCGCCGCCGCGCCCGAGCGCGAGCGAGCCCGGACTCGCCGCCTTCGACGCGGTCGTGGCGCGCGGGATGGCCAAAGACCCTCGCGCGCGCTACCGCACGGCGGGTGAGCTGGCCGCCGCCGCCCGCACGGCCTTCGAGCGTGTCGATCACGGGGTCGCCGCGGCGAATGTCGCGCGGGAAGCGCCGACGTATACGCGGCCGACGCCTCCGGTCGACGTCTCGCGGCCGCATCCGACGCGGCGGAGTCCAGCGCGCACGCACCCGTCGGCTCCGCTGCCCATTCCACCGGCGTACCCGCCCGCGCGCCACGGCGGCAGCCGGGCCATGCCGATTCTGGTCGGCGCGCTCGGCACATCGGTGGTGGTCCTGGTCGCGGTCATCGTGATGTGGTGGCTGTGGTCGCCCGACCCCGATCCGACACCCGTGGCGACCCCGGTCTCCACGCCCACCGCCGTCGCGTCGTCGCACACCGTGACCTCGTCGGCCGCTGCGGTGCGTACGACCACCGCGTCGCCCACCCCGACCACGACGAAGGAGAGCGCACCGCCGCTGACGGGTTCGGTCGGCGGCACCGACGGGCAGGGGTTTCTCGGCGGCCCGCGGTGCAACGCGACGAATCCGGCCTACGCGATCGGCCGCACCACGGGATCGCGGATCGTGGTCTGCCGGACCGGCGCGGGCAGGTACTACTACAAGGGCGCGCGTGACAGCGACAACCTGGGGATCGAACTGGACGATCCGGTGCCGACCGGCGACGGCGGTTTCACCGTGACGAATCCGCAGGACGGCACCCGGTACGTGATCTCGCCGTCGAGCCTGACGGTGGTGCAGAACGGCAAAACTGTCGCCAGTGAGACGATGATAGAGTTTGCCTCTCGTTGATGGACTCGTGACCGTGCGCGCGGCTCGTTGAGTGCGGTGCGCCGCCGCGGATAGGTTGGATCGCGACGCCGCGGTGGCGTCGTGGACAGAGAGGTCGTCGTATGCGTGCAGCCCGAGTCGCCGAACTGAAGGGTCCGGAAGCGATCGAGATCGTCGAGATCCCCGAGCCCGCCGGATACGAAGGGGCAGTCGTCATCGATGTGCACGCGGCGGGGGTGGCCTTTCCCGACGTGCTGATGACCCGGGGGCAGTACCAGATGGATCCGGGCCTTCCGTTCGTCGTCGGCGGTGAGGTCGCGGGTGTCGTGCGCGAGGCTCCCGAGGGTTCGCACGTGGCGCCGGGCGACCGGGTGGTGGCGCTGACCATGCTCGGCAACGCGGTCGCCGAGGTCGCGGTGACACCGGCGGAGATGGTGTTCAAGCTCCCGGACAACATCTCCCTCGAGGCCGGGGCGGGCATTCTCTTCAACGATCTGACGGTGCATTTCTGCCTACGCACCCGCGGCAGGCTGGCGCCGGGCGAAACCGTGCTCGTGCACGGCGCCGCGGGCGGGATCGGCACCTCGACGACGCGGATGGCCGTCGCGCTGGGCGCGGGCCGGGTGATCGCCGTGGTGAGTACCGAGGAGAAGGCCGAGGTCGCGCGGGCCAACGGCGCCACCGACGTGGTGCTGACCGACGGCTGGCTGGCCGCGGTGAAGGAACTGACCGACGGACGCGGCGTCGATATCGTGCTCGATCCGGTGGGCGGTGATCGTTTCACCGACAGCGTCAGGTCGCTGGCGCCCGCGGGCAGGCTGCTCGTGGTCGGATTCACCGCGGGCGAGATCCCCACCGTCAAGGTGAATCGTCTGCTGCTGAAGAACGTCGAGGTGACCGGCGCGGCGTGGGGCGAATGGGTGCTGACGCATCCGGGCTACCTGCGCGAACAGTGGGCCGAGGTGGAGCCGTTGCTCGCGTCGGGCAAGATCGCGGCGCCGCTGCCGGTGGTCCATCCGCTCGAAGACGCCGCGGCCGCCGTCGCCTCGCTCGACAACCGCACGGCCAAGGGCAAGGTCGTCGTCGCGGTGCGCTGATCGCGGTGGGTGATCGGTCTGGCGCGGCCGATCACCCTCGTCGCGGAATCGGCCCGCGAGTACGGTGATCCCATCATGAAGCTGTCGAATCGGGTGCTGAATCGCACCCTGCTCGCCCGCCAGCATCTGCTGGAACGCTCGGCGCTGACCGTCGCCGAGATGTGTGACCACCTCATCGGCCTCCAGGCCCAGGACGTACCACCGCCGTTCACCGGATTGTGGAGTCGCATTGCCGATTTCGACCCCGAGACGGTGTCGGCGGGACTCGATGATCGTTCGCTGGTCCGGATCACGCTGATGCGCGGCACCATTCACCTGGTGACCCCACCCGACGCCTTGCGCATCGCGCCGCATATCCAGCCCGAACTCGAAAAGGTGCCGTTCCGTAAGGGTTTCAACTTCGGCGCGATGGTCGGACTCGACCCCGACGAGGTACGCGCGCACGGAGAGGCGGTCCTGGGCGACGTACCGATGTCGGCTGCGGATATGCGAGCCGAGGCCGCGCGGCTCTACCCGGACCGCGACGCCGGAGCCGTGCTCCAGGCGTGGCTGTACCAACTGCCGGTCTTGCAGACCCCGCCGCGCGGGAAGTGGAAGAACAACAGCAGGCCGATCTGGTCGCGGGTGCAACCGTGGTTGGGCGCGCCGCTGGACGCGGACTATCCGTTGGCGGAGTTGCTCGTTCGCTATCTGCGCGCGTTCGGTCCCGCGTCGACCGCGGATATGCAGACCTGGTCCAAACTCACCGGGATCAAACCCGCGCTCGACACCCTCGGTGATCGACTGCGCGCCTACACCGACGATCGCGGCCGCACCCTCTACGATCTCGCCGACGCCGAACTCGCCGATCCGGATCTGCCCGCGCCGGTGCGCCTGCTCGGGTGGTACGACAACGCCGTGCTCTCACACCAGGACCGGACCAGGATCGTTCCGCAGGGTCAGGGCACGCCGTTGCGCGCGTTCGCGACCGCCGTCGCGCCGGTGTTGCTCGACGGTTACGTCGCCGGGCTGTACAAGGTCTTCCCGAAGGGGCCGGCCGCGCGATTGCGGATCACGCCGAACCGGGAGTGGTCGGCGGCCGAACGCCGCGATGTCGAGGCCGAGGCGCACGCGCTGCTCGCGTTCACCGAGGGTGACAGGGAACCGAGCGTGGAGATACTCGAACCCGGGGAGGATCTGCGGGTCTGACGAGCACGGCGGGCATTGTCCCGCGATTCGGTCGGGTTCCCGTCCTCGCGGGTCGGGAATGTCCGCGTGGGCCGGTCACTCGGACGACCGATACGCGGGCGCCTTGCTGCTGTACGTCGGCGCGAGGGTGCGCAACAGCGGCAGGGACCGCCGGGGCACCACCGTCGACAGCACGATGACACTGTGCGATCGCACCACCGAACTGGTGCGATCGATACTGAGCAGCACTGTCTGCAATCCGGCGTGCGAATCCGCGCCGATCCGGCACAGGACATCGCCGGAGCCGGTGGTCGCGTACGCCTCCAGCACCCCGGGGATGGCGTCCAATTCGGCCGCGACCAGGTCGAGCGCGCCCTGCGCTATCTCCAGCGTGACGAATGCCTGGACATCGAAACCCGCTGCGGTGACGTCGATCTGCGGATCGTAGGAGGCGATGACGCCCGACTCCTCCATCCGGCCGATCCTGGACTGGACGGTGGCGCGGGCGACCCTGGTCCGGCGCGACAATTCCAGGATTCCCGCTTTCTGGTACTCGTGCATCGCGGCGAGTATCGCCAGGTCGAGTTCATCCAGTTTCGCCGGTGTTCGAGACATGACGGCCTCCTGTGGGACGCGGTTACCGGCTGTCCGGCCCGTGCTAGTCGAATTGTCCAGCATAATCGGTGTTCCGCTAGTCGAATTCGCCACACTGTTCACCGAAACCGGGGGCGGTTGCCCAGCGACGGTCGACCGGATTTCCTTGGTCGCATGACCATCGAACAGCTGCCTTCCGCCGGTTCACCGCGTGGACTCGTCGGTCTGGTCGACCACGACGTCCGCGTCGACCCGTTTCCCGTCATCGGCTGGGACGCCCTGGTCTGGGTGGTCGGCAATGCCACCCAGACCGCGCATTTCCTGCAATCGGCCTTCGGCATGACGCTGGAGGCCTACTCCGGTCCCGAGACGGGAAACCGCGACCACAAGGCGTTCGTCCTGCGCAGCGGCGCGGCCCGCTTCGTGGTGCGCGGCGCGGTCGATCCGGGCAGCGCACTGGTCGCCCACCACGATCGCCACGGCGACGGCGTCGTGGATATCGCGCTGGAGGTGGCGGAGCTGGACCGCTGTGTGGAATGGGCGCGCGCGCACGGCGCGACGATCCTGGTCGAACCGCACGACGAGAGCGACGAATTCGGCACCGTGCGCCTCGCCGCGCTGGCGACCTACGGCGAGACCAGGCATACGCTGGTCGATCGGTCGCGCTACGACGGACCGTATCTGCCCGGGTATGTGGCGCGCGGTTCCGGCTACGAACCGCGCGCGGGCCGTCCGGCCCGGCTGTTCCAGGCCATCGACCACGTGGTGGGCAATGTCGAACTCGGCATGATGGATCGCTGGGTGGACTTCTACCACCGCGTCATGGGCTTCACGAATATGGCCGAATTCGTCGGCGACGATATCGCCACCGAGTATTCGGCGCTGATGAGCAAGGTCGTGGCGAACGGCAATCATCGGGTGAAGTTCCCGCTGAACGAGCCCGCCGTCGGTAAGAAGCGCTCGCAGATCGACGAGTATCTCGACTTCTATCGCGGTCCGGGCGTCCAGCACATCGCCTTGGCCACCGGCGACATCCTGAACAGTGTCGATGCCCTGCGCCGCGAAGGTGTCGAATTCCTCGACACCCCCGACGCCTACTATTCCGATCCGGAATTACGGGCCCGCATCGGTCACGTGCGGGTTCCCGTGGAGGAATTGCGGCGACGCGGCATCCTGGTCGACCGCGACGAGGACGGTTACCTGCTCCAGATATTCACCAAACCCGTCGGGGACCGTCCGACCGTCTTCTTCGAACTGATAGAGCGGCACGGGTCGCTGGGTTTCGGCAAGGGTAATTTCAAAGCGCTGTTCCAGGCGATAGAACGCGAACAGGACGCCAGGGGCAATCTCTAGCCCGGATGTCGGCGCGGCACTGCCCGATTCCGGTTTCCGCGCCACGCGCTCGTAGGGTTCACGCCATCATGCCCACATCCGATGATCCACGCGCCCATGACATTCGAGCGGTCGTCTTCGACTGGCGCGGCACCCTGGTCTGCGAACTCACACCGTCGCAATGGGTCCGCGAGGCCCTGCGCCGCGTCGGACGCGACCACGACGACCTCGCCGTCGCCTCGGTGCTGCGGTCCATCCACACGCCCGAATTGCTGACACGACTGCGATCCCCGCTCGGCAATACCAGCGCCGAACGGCACCGCGACACCTACTACGGGGTTTTCGTCGCGGCCGGTCTGGATGACGAACTCGCCGACGAACTCTGGGCCGTCGAATCGGACCCCGCCTACAACCTGTTCGCCGTCGACGCCGCGCGAACTCTGTCGGCCCTCGCCGAACACGGGTGCGCGATCGGCGTGCTGAGCAATATCCATTTCGACATCAGGCCCGTCTTCGACCGCGCCGGACTGCTCGATCACGTCGACAGTTTCGTCCTGTCCTGCGAACGCGGTGTCCAGAAACCGGATCCGGCCATATTCCGGCTGGCACTCGACGAACTCGGCACCGGGGCAGAGCACACGCTGATGGTGGGGGACCGGCCGTCCCGAGACGGCGTCGCCGTCGACGTCGGCATGCCGACCCTGCTCGTCCCGCCGCTGAACGATCCCGCGCGCAGCAGCCTGCACCTGGTCACCATGACCGTCGGCGCGTACCGGCAGCACCCGCCCGCGCGCCACGGCGACGGCAGGCGCGGACACGGGCGGGCGCACGGTGACCATCGGGGGCACGGTGAGCATCGCGAGCATGTCGCACTGGTGCAGTGACGATCGGGCGACAGCGGCGCCGGAGGCGGTCGCGCCGAACACAGTAGAGTTCACGGCATGCGGATCTCGTCGGCGCTCCTCACCGGTATGGCTCTGACGCTGGTGCTGTCGGCCTGCGGCTCGGACGGTGACTCGGGCGATTCCGCCCCGCTACGCCCGCCGCCGAAGGTCGCCTCGCTCGGCCCGTTCGTGGGGGAGTGCGGTCACGTCACCGACGACGAAGTGCGCGATATCGCGGGGCTCGGGCAGGTCTCGCGCGTCTTCAAGAATTCGACGGGCTGCAACTGGCAGTCGGCCGGGTTGTCCTCGCCCAGCGTGACCTTCGCCTCCTACCGTGGCAGCCCGATCGATCGGGAGAAGGCGTGGGTGACCAGTGTCGGCCGCGCGCCCGACACCATCGAGGTCGGCGGGCATCCCGGCTGGCGCGCGCTCGACCCGAGCGGAACGGTCTGCGATCTGGCGATCCAGCTCGACGACGACTTCTTCGAGTGGTCGATGTCCTACGGGATCTTCCAGGCGACGGGCAATCCGTGCGACAAGACCTACAAGCTGGCCGAACTGACCGTGCAGCGGTTGAAATGAGAGGCGTGGCGATGATCGGCAGACGAGCGGGAATCGCGGTCACCGCGCTGGCGCTGGCCGCCACCGCGGCGGGATGCGGTCAGACGATCTCGGGAACCGCCTACCCCGCGGGTGGAAGTCAGTCGGTGAACACCAATTTCGACAAGTTGCTGCGCGAATGCGAAGTGGTCGAACAGGAGAAGATCGGCGAGGCGGTCGGCGACGCCACCTACGTCAGCGGTTCGTTCAACGGCGCGGTGTGCATGTGGGATGTCGAGGACGCGCCGGGCGGCAATGCCATGGTCACCCTGAACTGGTACGAGATCGGGTCGCTGAACAACGAGAAGGCCACCAACGACAAACTGGGCTACACGACCGGGAATATCACCGTGCAGGGCCGACGTTCACTGGAGACGCGCAGGCCCAACGATCCCGACTCCTGCGGGGTCACCGCGAGCGCCGCCGATACCGGTGTGGTGGGGTGGTGGATCAACTACCGGGCGGGTTCGGCCCATCCCGATCCGTGCGCGGCGGCCAAGAAACTGGTCGAGCTGACCTTGAATCTGGCCCGCTAGGCGTGTCGGTCGTGGACCCACTTTGACCCTGTAGCGCAACCACGAGTATCGTGGATCGCTGTGCCCGGAACCTTGCGGGCAAATTCGTGCTCTGACGTAAGCCAGCGAAAGCGGCCGACCTCTCCGGCGTGCCTGGATTCCGGGATACGCATGGCGCACGACACGCCCGACCTCGGGACGCGAGAAACGTGGTCGGACGTGCGAGTGAAGGCTCGATGAAAGCGGGATGAACGTCGGTCCGACGGGCGCGAGCCAGGACCCGGGAATGCCGCCAACTGAACAGACATGAAGTTCCAGACACCGCGTTACTAATAAGGAAAGCCGGTCTATGCCAACCATCAACCAGCTGGTCCGCAAGGGTCGCCAGGACAAGGTCTCCAAGACCAAGACCGCGGCCCTGAAGGGGAGCCCGCAGCGTCGAGGCGTGTGCACCCGCGTGTACACCACGACCCCGAAGAAGCCGAACTCCGCGCTGCGCAAGGTCGCGCGTGTTCGCCTGACCAGCGCGGTCGAGGTCACGGCGTACATCCCGGGTGAAGGCCACAACCTGCAGGAGCACTCGATGGTGCTCGTGCGCGGCGGTCGTGTGAAGGACCTCCCCGGCGTTCGTTACAAGATCATCCGCGGCTCGCTCGACACCCAGGGCGTGAAGAACCGCAAGCAGGCCCGCAGCCGTTACGGCGCCAAGAAGGAGAAGAGCTGATATGCCACGCAAGGGCCCCGCACCCAAGCGTCCGCTGATCAACGACCCGGTCTACGGGTCGCCGCTGGTCACTCAGCTGGTCAACAAGATCCTGCTGGACGGCAAGAAGTCCACCGCCGAGCGCATCGTCTACGGCGCGCTGGAGCAGGCTCGCGAGAAGACCGGCACCGATCCGGTCGTCACCCTCAAGCGCGCGCTCGACAACGTCAAGCCCGCACTCGAGGTCAAGCCGCGCCGCGTCGGTGGCGCCACCTACCAGGTGCCGGTCGAGGTTCGTCCGGGCCGCTCCAACACCCTCGCGCTGCGCTGGCTGGTCAACTACTCGCGGGCTCGTCGTGAGAAGACCATGGTCGAGCGTCTCGCCAACGAACTGCTCGACGCCAGCAACGGCCTCGGCGCTTCGGTCAAGCGTCGCGAGGACACCCACAAGATGGCCGAGTCGAACCGGGCCTTCGCGCACTACCGCTGGTGATGCCATCCCGGCCCGTCGCTGGTGTCGGCGCCGGAAGGCACACGGCAGGAACGGTCGGGGTCCGGTGGCGGCAGCCAGTCGCCACCACGTAGGACCCGACGGAACTGCCTGGTCGATACAGTCGGGCGGGGCACCCAGGTGTCGCTTCCGGCGTTGACATAGCGATGACCCGAACAGGGTCTCGTACCAGAAGACACAAATCCCAACTAGCTGATCTACGACAAGCAGAGCGGGGAAGATTTCCGTGGCACAGGACGTGCTCACCGACCTGAACAAGGTCCGCAACATCGGCATCATGGCCCACATCGATGCCGGTAAGACCACCACTACCGAACGCATCCTCTTCTACACCGGCATCACCTACAAGATCGGTGAGGTCCATGACGGCGCGGCCACCATGGACTGGATGGAGCAGGAGCAGGAGCGTGGCATCACCATCACCTCCGCTGCCACCACCTGCTACTGGAACGACAACCAGATCAACATCATCGACACCCCCGGGCACGTCGACTTCACCGTCGAGGTGGAGCGGTCGCTGCGCGTGCTCGATGGCGCCGTCGCGGTCTTCGACGGTAAAGAAGGCGTCGAGCCCCAGTCCGAGCAGGTGTGGCGTCAGGCCGACAAGTACAACGTGCCGCGTATCTGCTTCGTCAACAAGATGGACAAGCTCGGTGCCGATTTCTACTTCACCGTGCAGACCATCAAGGACCGCCTCGGCGCGCGTCCGCTGGTTCTCCAGCTGCCGATCGGCGCCGAGGACACCTTCGAGGGCATCGTCGACCTGGTCGAGATGAACGCGAAGGTCTGGAAGGGCGAGACCAAGCTCGGCGAGAAGTACGAGGTCGAGGAAATCCCGGCCGATCTCAAGGAGCGGGCCGAGCAGTACCGTCAGGAACTGCTCGAGACCGTGGCCGAGTCCGACGAGGCGCTGCTCGACAAGTTCGCCAACGAGGAAGAGCTCACGATCGAGGAGATCAAGGGCGCCATCCGCAAGATGACGGTCAACTCCGAACTCTACCCGATCCTGTGTGGCTCGGCGTTCAAGAACAAGGGCGTTCAGCCCATGCTCGACGCCGTGATCGACTACCTGCCCACGCCGCTGGACGACGGTGGCACCGACGGTCACGTCCCGGGTAAGGAAGAGGAGATCATCCACCGCGAGGCGAGCGTCACCGCGCCGTTCTCGGCGTTGGCGTTCAAGATCGCCGTGCACCCCTTCTTCGGCAAGCTGACCTACGTCCGGGTGTACTCGGGCAAGGTCGACTCCGGCGCCCAGGTCATCAACTCGACCAAGGGCAAGAAGGAGCGTCTGGGCAAGCTCTTCCAGATGCACTCCAACAAGGAGAACCCGGTAGGCGAGGCCCAGGCGGGCCACATCTACGCGGTCATCGGTCTGAAGGACACCACGACCGGCGACACCCTGTGCGATCCGCAGAACCAGATCGTGCTGGAGTCCATGACCTTCCCGGACCCGGTCATCGAGGTTTCGATCGAGCCGAAGACCAAGTCCGACCAGGAGAAGCTGGGCACCGCGATCCAGCGTCTCGCCGAAGAGGATCCGACCTTCTCGGTGAAGCTGGACGACCAGACCGGTCAGACCATCATCGGCGGCATGGGCGAACTCCACCTGGACATCCTGGTGGACCGCATGCGTCGCGAGTTCAAGGTCGAGGCCAACGTCGGCAAGCCGCAGGTGGCCTACCGCGAGACCATCACCAAGAAGGTCGAGAAGCTCGAATTCACCCACAAGAAGCAGACGGGTGGCTCGGGTCAGTTCGCGAAGGTGATCATCGCCCTCGAGCCGTTCGTCGGCGAGGACGGTGCGCACTACGAATTCGAGAACAAGGTCTCCGGTGGTCGCGTCCCGCGCGAGTACATCCCTTCGGTGGACGCCGGTGCGCAGGACGCCATGCAGTACGGTGTGCTCGCCGGATACCCGCTGGTCAACCTCAAGGTGATCCTGCTCGACGGTGCTTACCACGACGTCGACTCCTCGGAGATGGCGTTCAAGATCGCCGGCTCGCAGGCCCTCAAGGAAGCGGCCCGCAAGGCCGGTCCGGTGATCCTCGAACCGCTCATGGCGGTCGAGGTCATCACGCCCGAGGATTACATGGGCGAAGTGATCGGCGACCTGAACTCCCGCCGTGGCCAGATCCAGGCCATGGAGGAACGCAGTGGTGCCCGTGTCGTCAAGGCGCTGGTTCCGCTCTCGGAGATGTTCGGCTACATCGGTGACCTGCGGTCGAAGACCCAGGGCCGGGCGAACTACTCCATGGTGTTCAACTCGTACGCGGAGGTTCCGGCCAACGTGTCGAAGGAGATCATCGCCAAGGCGACCGGCGAGTAGTACCTGTTCGGGGCCGAGTTGCGCGCTAGTGGCAAACTTGGCCCCGGCAACCGGGCGCATGTTCCACCCGATCCCCGCGCCCGCGGGGATGATCCACGCACTGCTGCAACTGCACGCACCAACAAGTCCAGGAGGACACCAAAGTGGCGAAGGCGAAGTTCGAGCGGACGAAGCCGCACGTCAACATCGGCACCATCGGTCACGTCGACCACGGCAAGACCACGCTGACTGCAGCGATCACCAAGGTGCTGGCTGACAAGTACCCGGATCTGAACGAGGCCTCGGCCTTCGATCAGATCGACAAGGCGCCGGAGGAGAAGGCTCGTGGTATCACGATCAACATCTCCCACGTCGAGTACCAGACCGAGAAGCGCCACTACGCGCACGTCGACGCCCCGGGTCACGCCGACTACATCAAGAACATGATCACCGGTGCGGCGCAGATGGACGGCGCCATCCTCGTGGTCGCGGCGACCGACGGCCCGATGCCGCAGACTCGCGAGCACGTGCTGCTCGCCCGTCAGGTCGGCGTGCCCTACATCCTGGTCGCACTGAACAAGTCCGACATGGTCGACGACGAGGAAATCCTCGAGCTCGTCGAGATGGAGGTCCGCGAGCTGCTGGCTTCGCAGGAGTTCGACGAGGATGCCCCCGTCGTGCGCGTGTCCGGCCTGAAGGCGCTCGAGGGCGACCCGAAGTGGACCGAGTCGGTGCTGGAACTGATGGCTGCCGTCGACGAGTCCATCCCGGACCCGGTTCGTGACACCGAGAAGCCGTTCCTGATGCCGGTCGAGGACGTGTTCACCATCACCGGTCGTGGCACCGTCGTCACCGGTCGTGTCGAGCGCGGCATCATCAACGTGAACGAAGAAGTCGAGATCGTCGGCATCAAGCTCGAGAAGACCAAGACCACGGTCACCGGTATCGAGATGTTCCGCAAGCTGCTCGACCAGGGCCAGGCGGGCGACAACGTCGGTCTGCTGGTTCGTGGCATCAAGCGCGAAGATGTCGAGCGCGGCCAGGTCGTCGTCAAGCCGGGTACCACCACCCCGCACACCGAGTTCGAGGGCCAGGCGTACATCCTGTCCAAGGACGAGGGCGGCCGCCACACCCCGTTCTTCAACAACTACCGTCCGCAGTTCTACTTCCGTACCACGGACGTGACCGGCGTCGTTACCCTCCCCGAGGGCACCGAGATGGTCATGCCGGGCGACAACACCGAGATGCTGGTCAAGCTGATCCAGCCGGTCGCCATGGACGAGGGCCTGCGCTTCGCCATCCGCGAAGGTGGCCGCACCGTCGGTGCCGGTCGCGTCACCAAGATCATCAAGTGATTCTCTGAATCGCTGATCTTCCGAACGGCGTCGCTCCCACGGGAGCGGCGCCGTTCCGCGTTTCCGCAGCTCGGCACTGGTGTGTCGAAAGTTCTCGACCAGTTCCTCGCCGAGTTGGTCGCGGTGGCCCAGGGGGCGGCAGCGCTGGAGAATCTCGCGCCCCTCGCCATCCTGTTGACGCAATGGCGGCACACGGCCGAGATCCACGCGGACCCGGCGTTGCTGGAGATTCTCACCCGTGAGCCGGAAGGCGATCTCGGTCCGGTTCCGCTCCCGGACCCCGAGGAGCCTTCCCGGTGAGTCCGAAACGTGGTGACCGGGCCGCTCCGCCCGCGATCGGCGAGGAATTCGAAATTCGTTTCGCGAAAACCGAAGCCTGCGCGGGCTGGGACCAATTGGCGCAATATGCGTCGGCCAATCTGCGGCGAGCGTTCGAGGCGATTCGGTCGGACCCCAGATCGTCGGCCAACCCGGAAAGGCAACATCGGCTGAAGGGGGCGCTGGGGGTCGGCGACGTGGAAGGGTGCGGCCTTGGAGCGATGGCAGTACGAGGTCACCGGCGGCGGCGGAATCTGGTACTTCATCGACGACGAACGTCGAACCGCCTGGATAGCGTATGCCGGAACGGGGCATCCGAAGATCACGGAGTAGCCGCTGCCCGGGGGAGCGTTTGCCTATGCAGATCCATCCACAGGGAGCTGTGGTGACCTGTGGACAAAACGCGGAAGGCGCTGACGCCGACGGCCTTCCCCGCGATATTCGGTCGACAGTGGACACCGCCGAGGGGTACAAACGCGCCATGGTTACAGCAGGTCCGCGCGCGCGGTAGTCGAAGGCAGTGTCGTGGTGGCGCTGTTCGCGCCGCGCTGACACGCTCGTGCCGTCACCGGAACGCGTCAACTCGGCGAGCGTCTGTTCTCTGGACGAAACCAGTTGATGGAGTGGGGGATTCCCATGACGCGTGCTATTTCCACCGATCCGACCCGGGTTCGCAATATCGGGATCACGGCGCATATCGATGCCGGGAAGACGACGACGACCGAACGCGTCCTGTTCTACGCGGGTGTCACCTACAAGATCGGTGAGGTGCACGACGGTAACGCGGTGATGGATCGGATGGCGCAGGAGCGCGAGCACGGCATCACCATCGCCGCGGCGGCGACGACCTGTTTCTGGAACGACTGCCGGATCACTCTCATCGATACGCCGGGCCACGTCGATTTCACCGTCGAGGTGGAACGGTCGTTGCGGGTACTCGACGGCGCGGTCGCGGTTTTCGACGCCAAGGAGGGGGTCGAGCCGCAGACCGAGCAGGTGTGGCGTCAGGCCGACAGGTACGGCGTGCCGCGGATCTGTTTCGTGAACAAGATGGACAAGGTCGGCGCGGACTTCCTGTTCACTGTTCGGACCATCGAGGAACGGCTCGGGGCGACCCCGCTGGTGATCCAGCTGCCGATCGGCGCCGAGCACGATTTCGAGGGCATCGTCGACCTGGTCGAGATGACCGCGAAGGTGTGGCGCGGCGATACCGGGCTGGGCCGACGGTTCGAGGTCGTCGAGATACCGGTCGAACTGCGGGAGCAGGCGGCGCGTTACCGCGCGCTGCTGTTGGAAGCGGTCGCGGAGGCGGATGACGTGACGCTCGAGCATTTCGTGGCGGGCACGCAACCGTCCGTCGCGGAGCTGAAGGCCGCGATCCGAGGGCTGACGGTGCGTTCGGCGGCGTATCCGGTGCTGTGCGGGTCGGCGTTCAAGAACAAGGGCGTGCAGCCGATGCTCGACGCGGTCGTCGACTATCTGCCCTCGCCGTTGGACGCGGGCGGCGCGGACGGATACCGCCACGGTGACGAACTCGCGGTCGTGCACCGGGACGCGAGAGTCGACGAACCGTTCACGGCACTGGTTTTCAAGGTCGCGGCGCATCCGCATTTCGGCAGGCTCACCTACCTGCGGGTGTACGCGGGCAGTGTCGAAAGCGGTGCCACCGTGGTCAATTCGACGAAGGGACGAAAGGAGCGGATGGGCAGACTCTTCGAGATGCATTCGGATCGGGAGATCCCGATCGAGCGGGCGCGGGCGGGGCAGATCTGCGCCGTCGTCGGTCTGCGGCACACCACGACCGGTGACACCCTGTGTGATCCGGACGATCCGATCGTGCTGGAGCCGATGACCTTCCCGGAGCCGGTGCTCGAGGTGTCCGTCGCGCCGAGGACCGCCTCCGATCAGGAGCGGCTCGCGACCGCGATCCAATGGTTCGCCGAGGAGGATCCGACGCTGTCGGTCACGGTCGACGCCGAGACCGGTCAGACCGTCCTCGGTGGCATGGGCGAACTGCATCTGGAGATCGTTCTCGACCGGATCCGGCGGGAATTCCGGGTCGAGGCCGATACCGGTGCGCCGCGGGTGGCCTACCGCGAGACGGTCACGACGGCCGTGGACCGGCACGAGCACCTCCATCGCAAGCAGGTGGGCGGGCACGGCCAGTTCGCGAAGGTGGTGATCGCGGTGGCGCCGTTCGTCGGCGCGGACGGCGCGGTCTACGAATTCGAGAGCCGGGTGACCGGCGGCCGGGTGCCCAAGGAGTACATCCCCGCGATCGACGCGGGCGCGCAGGACGCGCTGCGCTGCGGTGTGCTCATCGGCGCCCCGGTGGTGAATGTGCGGGTGGTGTTGCTCGACGGCGCGGCACACGCACAGGATTCCTCGGAGCTCGCGTTCCGCATCGCGGGCGCGCAGGCGGTGCGTGACGCGCTCGCGTCGGCCCGTCCGGCGTTGCTGGAGCCGGTGATGGCGGTGGAGGTGGTCACTCCGCCGGAGTACCTCGGCGAGGTCATCGGTGATCTGCACGCGCGGCGCGGCCGGATCACGGCGATGGCGGAGCGCGGCGGGGCCCGTGTCGTGACGGCACTGGTCGCGCTGCGGGAGATGTTCGGCTACATCGGCGACCTGCGGTCGCGGACCCAGGGCCGGGCGAACTACGCCATGGTCTTCGATTCGTACGCGCGGGTGCCCGACGAGGTGGCCGCGCGGTTGATCGCGAAGAATCCGGGCTGACCGGTCGAACGGCGTCGTCCCACGGGGCGGCGCCGTTCGAGTGCGACAGGCGGGCAACGACGATCTCGTCCGACGCGATCGCGCGGTCTCGGTGACCATGGAGTGCATGAGCAAGCTCGATGTCGAATTCGCGGTCGCCACCGGCGCGCTCGCCGACGATCTGCCCTATTTCGCGTTCGGTGCGGGCAGGCCGCTGGTCTTCCTGCGCTGGTTCAGTCCCGACCACGCGAATCCGACCGGATGGACACGCAATTCCGAGATCAGGACGCTGGCCGGGCTGGCGCGGCGGTTCCGGGTCTACGCGGTGAGTCGCGCGCCCGGGATGGCGGTGGGAACGACGATGGCCGATATCGCGGATCAGCACGCGCGGGCGCTGCGATCGGAATTCGGCGACGGCCCGGTGGATGTGCTCGGCATCTCCTCGGGCGGTTCGGTGGGTCTGCAACTGGCCGCCGATCATCCGGATTCGGTGCGTCGCCTGGTGATAGCGGCGGCCGGGTACCGGTTGGAGGAGCAGGCGCGCGCCGATCAGCTCGGATACGCCGAGGCCGCCGCGGCCGGGCATCGCGCGCTGCACCATATGGCCCCGCATTCGTCGCGGGTGCGGGACCGGCTGCTCACAGCGGCCATGTGGCTGGCCGATCCCTTCCTGCGGCCGGTCGATCCGGCCGACACCCTGGCGTTCGTGCGCGCCGAGGACGCCTTCGACCTGTCGGGGCGACTCGGCGAGATCGCGGCGCCGACCCTGGTGATCGGCGGTGAGCGCGACGAGTACTACCCGACCGCGAATTTCCGCCGGACCGCCGACGGAATTCCGCGATCGCATCTGATCATCTACCCGGGTGTCGGGCATATCGGCGCGATCACGCACCGCCGGTTCGCCCGCGACATCGCCGAATTCCTCGACGCGAATTGAGCTTTCAGCAGTTCGACGGCGCCGGTTCGCCACGGAAGCGGGCGTCGAGCCAGCCGAGGACGAAGGGCACGCCGAGCACGGCCGCCGACATGTGTTCGGGAGATATCGTCGTATCCGCTTGCAGCCGTACGCCCGCGTCGCAGTACCGCCGGTTCGTGGCGACGATCGAATCCACCGGAATCAATGGGTCGGACGCCGAATGCCATTCGTAGACGGGGATTCTCGGCACCCCGTCGAAGAATTCGAGACTGTTCTCCTCCAGCACCGCCCGAGCGTCTCGGTTCGTCATCAGTGACATATTGCTCGCGAAATCCATCACGCTCTTTCCCGCGCCGACGGCGAGAATTTCGTTGGTACATCCGTTCGCGAGGACATCCCGGGCCCACAGCCCCCGGGGATTGAGCGATTCACCGATCGGTAAACGGTCCGGATATTCGCGTTCGAGCCCGATGGCGGCGGCCATGATCAAACCGAAGGCCGGGTGTGGAGCGGTGTTCACCGCTTCGATCATGCGCACCAGGTTGGTCGGAACCCCGCCCGCCGCCGCACCGACGATATCGAGTTCGGGCGCGTAGGTAGGCGCGAGCGCCGCCGCCCACGCGGTCGCCATGCCGCCGCCGGAATAGCCCGCCATGGCGATGGGGCTGCGGTGCAGGTTCAGCCCGGGCACCGCGCGCGCTGCGCGGATTCCGTCCAGTGTGATCTGCCCGCCGAGCCGGGCGGCGCCGTAGGCGAAGGTGGGGCCGAGGTGGTCGGGCAGGGCGACGCTCCACCCCCGCGCGAGTACCGCGTTCAGCGCGACGGCCTCGCGGACCTGCAAATTCGGATCCGGACTGTAGAGGACTCGCGACACCGCGCATCGTGGGCCGAGCGCGTTGATGATGTGCTGGTAGGACAGCAGCGGTCCGTCGGGGACGCGCCACTGCGGGGTGAGCAGTGTGGAGGTCGCCGCGATGGGCAGCCCCTGTGAATTCGTCGAGCGGAATTTCACCAGGGTCACCGCGGTGCCGGGAAACATCGCCAGCGGCGGCATCGGGCGGGTTTCGAGTACTTCACCCGGCGATTTCTCGGCGATATCGGCGGGGGCCGCGTAGATGGGGTCGGGATCGGGTGTCGGATAGAGCGGAACGGCCCCGGCACTGCCGGGGCCGAAGAGGGATATCACGGTAGCGCCCGAGAGCAGCGCGGCGCCGATGGCGCGAAATACATGATTTCGATCTTTGGTCGGAATCTGCACGCGGGATGAATATCACGCGCGGGCGGACGAAATCGTGGACACGCGCGTGGTTCAACCGAGTTGTGTCATCCCCGCCGCGACCACCCTGGCGACTTCGACGATATCGTCGGCCGACGGCGACGCCATTCCGTCGAGCGCGTGCAATCGATCCGTGCCCGCCATGGCGAACATCGCCGAGACCCACGCGGCGGCCGCGGCACTGACGGTGCCGGGCCGCACCGCGACCGGCGTGCTGGCCCGCAGCACCCGAGCGGTGACGTCGAGCAGTTGGTCACGCAGGTGGCGCAGCTGACGCCGCACGTCCGGGTGTGTGTCGGCCTCGCGCCACATGATGACCCGCAGCACCGAGGAATCGTGATCGCGCAGATTCAGCGCGTTGTCGAGATTGACCAGACTCCGCGCCGGATCGCCCGGTGCGACTACGGTGTCGATATCGCCGATGGGGTGGGCGGGCACCCGTTCGGTCATCAGGGTGGACAGGATCGAATCCTTGGTGGGGAAGTAGTAGAAGACCAGCCCCTTGGGCACACCGGCGGCGGAGGCGATGGCCGCGGTCGCCGTCGCGTCGAAACCCTGGGCGGCGAAGAGTTGCTCGGCGGCGTCGAGGATGAGGCGGCGGGCGTCGCCGTCGACTTTGGCGCTCCGGCGACGCCCGCCTGCCCGCTGGGGATTCGGCATCTGCATCGGTGGCGCGCCCTACCTTCCGCTGTCCGGCCGCATCAGTGGTGCGCCACGGTGCGGTGCATACGCGCCGACATCGCGGGCAGCGCCGCCACGGCCACCACGACGGTCACCACTCCCACGACCCACGCGGTCCAGGATGCGCCCCGATAGGCGGTGAAGTCCATCACCCACGGCGCGAGGAACAGCAGCGCGCCGAACAGGCCCATGGCGTAGTCCAGTGCGCCCATGGCGGGCCGGAGGATCTGCGCGGCGCCGGTGAGTGCGATCAGGACGCCGAGCACCACCAGCGACCACACGGCGCGGTCGTTGGTGTCGACCCACAGCGGTGACAGTGCCGCGACGGCGCCGAGCACGATAGCGAGGCCGTCCTGGGCGCGGTTCTCGGTGAACATGGTGTGCCTCCTCGGGGCTCGAAAAGTTGTCGTGACCTCGGTATAGTCCTGATTGACCGAGCGGTCAATATCGGAGTGGACAAGATTGGGCCGCGACATCGCGGGCACCGTGGCGGGGAGGTAGCGCCCCACCTCGGACGGAGCGAGAGTTATGGTGCTGAGTAACAGTTGGGTGAAGGGATGGCCGCAATGACAGCGCCGATCGTGATCATCGGGGCCGGCCTCGCCGGCCTGCGCACCGCCGAGGAACTTCGTCGTGCGGGTTACGAGGGCGAACTCGTCCTCGTCGGGGAGGAATCGCGGCTGCCCTACGACCGGCCGCCGCTGTCGAAGCAGTTCGTGCGCGGCGAAACCGACGACACCACCCTGCGGCCCGCCGAATTCTTCGACGAGAAGGCCATCGAGGTGCGCCTGGGCGCGGGAGCCACCGGTGTCGACACCGCGGCTCGCACGGTGACGCTGGCCGACGGCAGCACCGTCGAATACGACAAGCTCATCATCGCGACGGGTCTACGCCCGCGCCGGATCCCCGGCCTACCGGAGCTGAAGGGCGTGCACGTGCTGCGCGACCATTCCGACGCCGCCGCGCTGCGCGACGAACTGAAGAGCGCCAGGACCGCCCTCGTGGTCGGCGCGGGATTCATCGGCTGCGAACTGGCGTCGAGCTTCCGTGACAGCGGCGTCGAGGTCGTGCTGATCGAACCGCAGCCGACCCCGCTGGCGTCGGTGCTCGGCGAGAAGATCGGCGCGCTGGTCGCCCGGTTGCACACCGCCAAGGGCGTCGACCTGCGTTGCGGTACCGGCCTGGACACCCTGCTCGGCGACGACGAGGGTCGGGTGCGTGGCGCTCGGCTGGCCGACGGCACCGAGGTCGCCGCGGATCTGGTCGTCATCGGCGTCGGTTCGCGACCGGCCACCGAATGGCTCACCGATTCCGGTATCGAACTGGCCGAACCCACCGCGGGCGGCGGTGTGCTCGCCGACGAGGTGGGCCGGACCTCCGCCGAGGATGTCTGGGCGCTGGGCGACGTCGCGGCGTGGCGGCACGAGACCGGACAGCGCAAGCGGGTCGAGCACTGGACCAATGCCGGTGAGCAGGCCAAGCTGCTCGCCTGCGCGATGCTCGGGGTCGATGTGCCCTCGATCGCGCGGGTGCCGTACTTCTGGAGCGATCAGTACGACCTCAAGATCCAGGCGCTCGGTACGCCCGGCGCGGGCGACGATGTCGACATCGTCACCGACGACGGCCGTAAGTTCCTCGCGTACTACTCCCAGGGCGGCAACCTCACCGGCGTGGTCGGTGCGGGTGTGACGGCCCAGGTCATGAAGGCTCGTGCCAAGATCGCCGCGGGCGCGCCGGTCGCCGATCTGTTGACTCCGACGACCTGACGAGCCGATGCCGCCGTCGGACCCGGCCGGTGCGTCACCACGGTGGCGACTCCGGCCGTGTCCGGGCGCGTGGCGGCCTGTAATACGGTGGTCGGTGTGATCGTCGCGCTCATCGATTCCGGATTGGGATTACTGCCAACGGCGGCATGGTTGCGCAAACTGCGCCCGGATGTCGATCTGCTCCTGCAACTGGATCCCGATGGCGCGCCGTGGGGACCGAAGCCGGAGCCGTGGGTGATCGACCGCGTGGTCGACGCCGCGCGCACCTCCCTGCGTCGCGGCGCGGAAGTGATCGTGCTGCCCTGCAATACCGCCAGTGTCACCGCGCTCGAACAGGTGCGCGCCGAGGTCGGTCCCGGCGTGCCGGTCATCGGTACCGTGCCCGCGATCAAACCGGCGGCGGCGGTCTGCGCGTCGGTGGCGGTCTGGGCGACCGCCGCCACCACCGCGAGCCGGTACCAAGCCGATCTGATCGCGAAATTCGGGGGCGAGGCGAAGGTGATCGGCGTCGCCTGTCACGGACTCGCCGACGCGATCGACGGCGGAGATCTGTTGGCGGCCAGGAAATCCATCGCCGCCGCTGCCGCCGAGACACCCGACGACGTCGAGGGCGTCGTGCTCGGCTGTACCCACTACCCGCTCGTCATCGACGACATCCTCGCGGCGCTGCCCGCGGGCGTGCGCCTGTTCGACAGCGCGCAAGCCGTTGCCGCCCAGACCATCCGGCGGATGGACGCGCTCGGTCGGCCGAGGACGGGCAGCGGTGCGGTCCACGTGCTCAATAGCGGCCGCCCCGGCGAATTACCCGGGGGTGCGGCGGCTTTCGAATCCGGACGGGTGCTGGGCGCCGAACTCTGATCGGACGAGGAGGAATTCGCGATGACCGATCCCGGCCCGACCGATCTCGAGCCGACCGCCACCGACGTCACGCTCGCGCTGGCGGACGTGGCCGACCCCGACGACGCGGCCGGTCTCGGACGCTTCTTCAAGACCGGTCCGGGCGAATACGGCGAGGGCGATGTGTTCATCGGTGTCCGGGTGCCCGCCATCCGCGCCGTCGCGAAACGGTTCGCGGCGTTGCCGCTCGCCGAGATCGACGCGCTGCTCGACAGCGCGGTGCACGAGCACCGGTTGGCGGCCCTGGTCATCCTCAACGCGCGTTTCGCGAAGGCGGCCAAGCCACGCACTCTCGATATCGACGCGCAGGCCGAGATGGTCCGGCGCTATCTCGACGCCGTGTACCGGGGGCGGGTGAACAACTGGGACCTCGTCGACGTCTCCGCCGAGAACATCCTCGGCCCGTGGCTGCTGGACCGGCCACGGGATCTGCTGTTCGAACTGGCGGACTCGGAATCCCTCTGGGAGCGGCGGGTCGCGCTGCTCACCACCTTCGCCTTCATCAAGGCGGGCGACGCGTCGACGACGTTCGCGCTCGCCGAGCGACTGCTGACCGATCGGCGCGATCTGATCCAGAAGGCACTGGGCTGGATGCTGCGCGAAGTGGGCAAGCGGATCGACCGAACCCTGCTGACCGGCTTCCTCGACGCCCACGCCGCCGCGATGGGCCGGACCGCGCTCGGCTATGCCACCGAACATCTGGATCCGGCCGACCGGGCGGCCTACCGCGCGCTGTAGCGGCTCAGAACTGGATCTTCAGGTGGTCGGTGACCGGTCGCGCCTGGCAGCCGAGGATGTAGCCGTTCTCGATGTCCTCGGGATCGAGGATCTCGGAATTGGCCATCTCGACCTTGCCCTCCAGCACCGTGCACGCGCAGGAGCCGCATTCGCCCTCCTGGCACGAGTACGGCACGTCCAGTCCCTTGGACAGCATGATGTCGACCAGCGTCTGGGTGCGCGGCCAGCTCAATTCGTGCACCTGCCCGTCGAGTTCCACCTCGACGGTGGCGGCGTCGGCGGCTTCCGCGTCGCTGACCCGCACCGGAGCCTGATCGGCGAACGGGTCGCCCGCCAGTGAGTTGAACACCTCGGCGTGGGTGCGTGATCTCGGCACGTCGAGCCTGCCCAGCGCGTCGTGTACCCGGTCCATGAAGGGTTTCGGCCCGCACATGAAGGCGTGGTAGGCGCTGTAGGGAGCGACGAGGGTCGCCAGGCCGTCCGCGGTCGGCAGTCCTTGCAGATTCTCCAGCCAGTGGATGACGACGAGCCGCTGCGGATGTTTGGCGGCGAGTTCGCCGAGTTCGCTCGCGAAGATCACCCCGTCGGGATCGCGGTTGGCGTAGACGAGCACGATCCGCCCGCCGCCGCGCGCGAGCGCCGATTTGAGGATCGACATCACCGGGGTGATGCCGCTGCCCGCGCCGAAGAGCAGCAGATCCTGGTCGAGATCCTTGGGGGTGAACACGCCCGACGGCGGCAGCACCTCGATGCTGTCACCGGCTTTGACGTTGTCGCACACCCAGTTCGAGCCGTAGCCGCCCGCCGTGCGTTTGACGGTGACCTTGGGCTTGTCGTCGGTGTGCGGTGAACTGGCCAGCGAATAGCAGCGCGCCACCGAGCCGGTGAGATCGCTGGGGATCCGCAGGGTCAGGAACTGTCCGGGTTTGTACTCGAACTTGTCCCGCGATTCCTCCGGCACGTCGAAGACGATCGAGCAGGCGTCGGCGGTCTCGGTGATGACGGCGGCGACCCGCAGCACGACCGAACGCGATCCGTGCGGTACCTCGACGGTGGTCATGACCGGACCTCGTGGCGGCTCGCTTCGGCGGCCCGCTGGCTGCGCTCGTTCACTCTCGTCCTTTCGAACGTGGCGGCAAAACTAGAACGTGTTTCAGTTTCATCGTACGTCGGCGTCCGGCCGATGGACAAGCTGGGCCTCTAGCCCGGCGACGAGTACCTCCATCCCGAAGTTGTAGGAGTACTTGCCGCGCAGGTCCGGCAGGTACTCCGCGGCCCGCGCCACCACCTCGGGCAGGGCCACATCCGACAGCGCGGCGCTGTCGCGCGGATTGACCCGGCTGCGCCCGAACAGATACGTGTGGATCGTGGCATACGCGGCGAGCACGTCGCGGTCGGTGAAACCCGCGTCGAACAGGATCTCCATGATCGCGGTGATCAGGTCGAGCTGTTTGCCGAGCATCTGCTCGATCAGCACGTCACCGAGGCCGGGGTGTTTGCGCAACTTCTCGTCGATCTGGTCGATGAGATCGCGCAGCCGCCGTTGCCACGGCGCGGAATCCGGCGGTGAGGTGCGCACTCCGGTCAGCGCGGCGGTGGCGACCAGATCGAGCAGTTCCCGCTTGTCGGCGACGTAGTAGTACGGGGCCATCGGGGAGACACCGAGTTCGCGGGAGAGTCGCCGCATGGATAGCTTCTCCACGCCGTCCTCGCGCACCACGCGCAACGCGGCCTCGACGATCTCGGACTCCGACAGTGTGCTGCCGCCCCCGCTCGTCTGCATTCGTCCGACTCCCATGCCACCTCTACCACCGCGGGGCGCCGCGATTCCTCGACGCCCGGCACGAATCCGTCCAGCTGCTTACCCCCGGAATTCTAGAGTGCGCGGACCGGGTCCCGGTCCCGCCGCCGCCGACCGGCCGCACCGCGCCCGCCCCGGCCCCCGCCCCGGTCCCGCGCGCGCCGTCGAGAAGGCTGTCACGCGTTCCCGTTCGCGGCGGCGCGGGCCGGATCTTCGCGCCACGCCGTGGATCCGAGCGTTCGCGGGATCCGGCGGGGGTGAGATGATCGTCGGCGCGTCCGAGAACGACGGGGCGCTCGCGGGTTTTCTGCGCCCGCGGCGGCGCAGGCCGTCCGGCCCGACGCGGGGGTGGTCCCGCGGTCGGACGGTGCTGTGCCAGTCGTGCGGATCGTCGCGGATCGGCTGTGCCCTCGTTTCCGGAATCGGCGGGGCGCGTCTCGATGCGGTTCCGCGGTGAGTTCGGTGGGTTTCGGTGGTTTCGGTACCGAGGAGGGGCAGTGCGGAATTCGGTTCTTGGCACGACTCGCCGTGTCGGCGCGCGTGTCGCGGGTTCGGTGGTCGCCGACCTCGATTGCCGGGGATGCGCTGGCACGGCGCGGCGGCACCGTTGTTCGGGCGCTGTCCGTCGATTGCCGTCGCGTTGCGGTGGGCGGGAAACCGAGTTCTGGCAATCATTCCGCAAACGCATTTGTGCGAGCGCGGGAGAGTTCGACGGACAGAATCACGCGGAATTCCGTCCTTTTTTCCGTACCGATGATGCCTGCGCGCGAAAGTCCGCCTAGCATGCCAGGAATGCGCCATGATCGCCTGCCCGACGGATTCGGGGTGCGGATCGATCCTCGGGTACGCGCATACTCCGGGGGACGCATCCTCATCGGCGGCTCGCCTGCCCGGTTGCTGCGTCTTGCCCCTGAGGCCGCCGAGATGATCGGTGACGGCTACCTCGAGGTCACCGGCCCGAAGTCCGCGGTTGTTGCCAGACGGCTGCTCGACTCCGGGGTCGGCAATCCGCGGCCCCGTCTGCTGCCGTCCCCGGACGACGTCACGGTGATCGTGCCGCTGCACAACAACGCCGATGGTCTGACCAGGTTGTTGGCCGTGCTGCGCGGGCACAATGTGATCGTCGTCGACGACGGGTCCGATCAGCCGGTGCAGGTGCCGAACAACCGGGGCACTCGCTGCAAGGTCACGGTGCTGCGTCACGACGACAAGCAGGGACCGGCCGCGGCGCGCAACGCGGGCCTGCGGGCCGCGACAACCGAATTCGTCGCCTTCCTCGATTCCGACGTGGTGCCGCGCAGCGGCTGGCTCGAGGTGATGCTCGGGCATTTCAGCGATCCCGAGGTCGCGCTGGTCGCGCCGCGTATCGTCGCCCTCGATCCGGAGTCGAACGCGCTGGCCAGGTACGAGCACACCCGCTCCTCGCTGGATCTGGGCAGGCGCGAGTCGGCGGTGCACTCGCGCGGCGTGATCTCCTACGTGCCGAGCGCGGCGCTGCTCGTGCGACGGCGCGCGCTGCTGGCCGAGGGCGGTTTCGACGAATCCATGCAGGTGGCCGAGGATGTCGACCTGTGCTGGCGGCTGGAGCAGGCGGGCTGGCGGCTGCGCTACGAACCCGCGGCCCACGTCGCCCACGACCACCGCATCTCCTTCCGCGCCTGGTTCGGTCGAAAGCTGTTCTACGGCACCGGCGCCGCGCCGCTGGGCGAGCGGCACGATCCGAGTATGGTCTCGCCGCTGTCGGTGCCCTCCTGGACGGTCCTGGCGGCGTTCCTGTTCGCCACGCTGTCGAAATGGGGGCTGATCGGCGGACTGATCACCCTCGCGACCGCCCTGGTGCGGCTGCGGCGGGTTTTCACCGAATTGGACAATCCGACCAGAATCGCCGCGATCTATCTCTCGCGCGGGTTCTTCGCCGGGCTGTGGCGGCTGGCTTCGGCGATGTGCAGGCACTACTGGCCGGTGACCCTGGTGGCGATGCTGGCCTCGCGCCGGATCCGACGCATCGCGGTCACCATGGCGGTCGCCGACGGATTGGCCGACTGGTTCACCCACCGTGACGCGGGCGGACTCGATCCGTTCCGGTACCTGGCCTACAAGCGCGTCGACGATATCGCCTACGGCACCGGTCTGTGGCTCGGCGCGTTCCGCGCGCGCAGCCTGGAGGCCCTCAAACCGACCGCACCGCGACGCTGAGACCGCGCCGCCGCCACGGGTGGGGCGCGGGCCCACCGCGAGGGCGAAAGGCGGCGGGCCGGATGATGGTGTCGTGGTCGATACGCTGATCGTCGGTGCGGGCACCGCGGGCTGCCTGCTCGCGGCGCGGCTGAGCGCGGATCCCGATCACGTCGTGCGCCTGGTCGAGGCGGGGCAGGTGTGGGGTAGTGCGGATTCGATCCCGCGGGAGGTGCTGCGCGCCGACCTGATGCCCATCGGCCCGGAATCGCCGTGGGTCTGGCGTTATCGGGCGTTGCTGGCGGCGGGCGGCGTCGTGCCCGACACCGTCACCGAACTCGTGCGCGGTCGTTTGCTCGGAGGTTCCGGCGCGATCAACGGCGGCTATTTCGTCCGGGCCCCGGCGGGCGACTTCGCGTCCTGGTCCGAGGAACTACGCGGTGATCCGTCGCACGGGGATTGGTCGTTCGATTCCGTGCTCCCCGCCTATCGCGATATCGAGCGCGATCACGATTTCGGTTCGGCTCCCGGTCACGGCGCGACGGGCCCGATTCCGGTTCGTCGCGTCACCGATCCGGCGCCCGTCGCCGTCGAATTCACCTCGGCCGCCGCCGAGGCGGGTTTCGCGGAGATAGCCGATCTGAACGCCGTGCCCGGCGCGCCGGCGGGATTCGGTCCGGTCCCGTGCAATGTCGAGGCGGGATCGCGGATCGGGACCGCGACGGCCTACCTGCTGCCCGCGCTGGCGCGGCCCAATTTGAGCGTCTCCGGTGGAATCCTGGTGACCCGCATCCGATTCCACGGTACGAGAGCCGTCGGTGTCGATTATCGGGCCGGTGAGCTCAGCGGCACGATCGAGGCCGATCGTGTCGTGGTGTGCGCGGGCGCGGTGGAATCGGCGGCATTGCTGCTGCGTTCCGGGATCGGTACGCCCGCGCAGCTGCGCGAGCTGGGCATTCCGGTGATCTCCGAAGCGCCGACAGGTGCCTGGTTCAGCGACCACCCCGAGATCGGTGTCGAGTACGGACTCGATATCGGTCCGGCCCGCCCCGGTGTCCCGCTGGAGTACGTGCTGACGCTCGACGACATCGAGATCCGCCCGTACTCGATCCCGTTCACCCCGGAGCCGGGAATCCATCGGCTCGGGGTCGCGCTGATGCGCCCGCATTCCTCCGGTGTGCTGCGGCTACGCGGCGCGGATCCGCAGCATCCGCCGATGCTGGAGCATCGGTACCTGTCCGAGGAATACGACAGGGCCGCCCTGTCCGCCGCGGTCGATCTCGCCGGTGACGTGCTGGCCCGTATACCGGGAGCGCGGATCTCCTCGATTCCGCGCGGCGGTGCGGATTCGGCGTGGTTGCGCGCGAATCTCGGTACCTCGCAACATCTGTCCGGTACGTGCAGAATGGGTGTCGACGCCGACGAGCGCGCCGTGGTCGATCCGAGGTTCCGGGTGCGCGGAGTGTCCGGGTTGTCCGTCGTCGATCTGTCCGTGGCGCCGGTGCCGCTGAGCCGGGGACCGCAGGCCACCGTCATGATGATCGCCGAACGCGCTGCGGGCTACCTCACATCCTGATGTGAAAGATGAATAGGTCACATTTGCCGACGATATCCGCGCGATGTGACCTGGCGGACAAAGAACTCCAACCGCCCCTGCCTGGGAATACTCGCCGGTACAGTCTGGGGCGGAAAGAAAGGCAAATGGTCAGCAATTCAGCAGGTGGGCGGCACCCACGGCGAAGCGGCAGCAGAGAATCGGTCGAACCGGGCACACAACTCGGCGCACTCGAAGCCTATGCCGCACAAGCACACGGATATCTCGGCGCGGGTGGTGAAGAACTGTCGCAGCTGGCCGGTCTGTTGCGTCCCCTGGTTCTCGAATCCTGGTTGCGCAGTGTCCGCGGCGGCGTCGACCCGATGGACGTGCTGAACGAACGCGGCCTGCGCGGCGCCGACCTCCAGCGCTATCGCGACGCGCATCCGGTCGCCGCGCTGATGCCCCTGATCGACAAATTGCTCGTGCAGGACACGGCCAGAACAGGTTTGATCGTCGTCGTCTCCGATCAGTTCGGCCGGGTGCTGTCCATTCACGGCGGTACCGAGCAGGTGAGTGCCGCCGCCGAGACCGGCTTGCGCGCGGGCGACGATCTGAGCGAACGCCGGGTCGGCACGAATGCCGTCGGTCTCGTCGTGCGCACCGGGCGGGCGGCGTGGATCCACGGACCCGAACATTTCCTGCATCGCATGCACCAGATCACCGGGGCCGCCGCGCCGGTGCACGATCCGGACGGCAGGCTGGTCTGCGTACTGATGATCGCGGGCGGCGTCCGCGTGGCGAAGCCGGAAATCCTCGCCCTGGTCAAGGCCGCGGCCACCGCCGCCGAGATGGATCTGCTGCTCTCGGCCATGCGCGCCGGTCGACCGGGTGCGGGGCGCAACGGTGAGCGTGGCTCCGAGGCGGGCGACGCGGGCAGGCTCGGGCTCGACGTCTTGGGTCTGGGCCAGCCGCAACTGACCATCGCGGGCGATCGGGTTCCGTTGTCGCAGCGCCACGCCGAGATCCTGTTGCTGCTGGCCGAACATCCCGAGGGGCTCGGCGCCGACCATCTGGCGCTGCTGCTCGACGACACCGATCTGGACAACGGCACGATCCGCGCCGCCATGTCGCGCTTACGCGCGGTCATCGGATCGACCGTCGTCGGTTCGCGCCCTTACCGTCTGCGGGTTCCGGTCGCAACCGATGTCGACGAATTGCGCGTCGCGCTGGATTCCGGTGATGTCGATTACGCATTACGGCTCTACGCCGGTCCGGTACTGCCCCGATCGACCGCTCCGGGCATTGTGGATCTTCGCGACGAGCTCAGGGTGCGGTTGCGCACCGCCGTGCTCAGTTCCGGTGACTCCGGGGTGCTGCGCCGCTGGACCGAGGCCCCCGAGGGGCGTGACGACGCGACGGCCTGGGCTGCCTACCGTGCCACCGTCGACCGCGACTCCCCGCTGTATGCCCAGATAGAGGCCAAGATTCGGGTTCTCGATCGGCGCATGGGCGCGGATGCAACGCAGATGCAACGTTACGGCTCATAGTCTGCACTTCGAAGAGTGTGACAACTCACATCGCCGCCGGTAGGGCGGCCTCTTGGTAAGGCCCTGTCTCGGGTTTCGAGCCGTCGTGCTCATCTGAACAAGCGTCCAGAAGTTTTTACCGGAATTAGTTCCTTTTTATTAACTTTGGGCCTAGTGTTCGCAATGCACGGCTCACTTCCGTGTGATGTAGGGAACACAGCCGAGGCGCAGGACCGGCGTCGCGGCAGCGGAGTTGGAGGAACGATCACGGGCTTGGCACAACCCGTCGGCGGCAGGAGTTCGCCACGGACGTGACCGCGGAGGTCACGAACTCGTTTTCACGTAATCAATCGGATCCCCGCGCCGGTGACGTACCCGCGTCCCGCGCATTCGCCGAATACCCACCGGTGGCACACACGCCCGGCATTCCGGATCGCCCGATCCGGCGCGGGCTCTCTCGATGCTGCCCGAAAACATTCGGCCGGAAGTTGTTTCACCAAACGAGGAGGCTCTGGTGCACGGTACGGAGTTGGGTGGGTTCAACGCGCGGCCGAAGGCGGACGCCGATACCTCGACAACCGAGCCGATTCCGTTTCCGCTCGCGCCGGCGCAACTGGGACTCTGGTACGCGCAACTCCTCGATCCCGACGTGCCGATCAATATCGCGCAGTACGTCGACATCAGGGGTGATCTGGATACCGCTGTGCTCGAGGAGGTTTCGCGCGAAGCGGCACTGGACTACGAGTCGACGCTGGTCCGTCTCGGCGCGGGCGAGGGCACTCCGCACCAGATCGTCGATCCCGCGTTGACGATCGACATCCCCCTCATCGACTTCCGGGACCACATCGACCCGGTGGCGGCCGCCGAGGAGTGGATGCGCGCCGACGCGGGCGCACCGGTCGACCTGCTGCGCGACCGTCTCTTCGCGGGCGCGGTGCTGCGGGTCGCCGACCAGCGCTATTTCTGGTATCTGCGCGCCCACCACATCGTGCTCGACGGTTTCGGCGCGCTGACCAACACCATGCGCGTGGCCGAGCGCTACACCGCGAGAATGCACGGCACCGAACTCGAATCCGTGCGACCCGGCACCGTCCGGGCGCTGGTCGAGGGCGAACTCACCTACCGCGACAGCGCCAGATTCGACTCCGATCGCGCGCACTGGGCCCAGCGGGTGGCCGGACTCGACGCTCCGACCAGCCTGGACGGTCGAACCGCGCCGCGGGCGGCCAACAACCTGATCGTCGGGCGCGCGCTGCCGCAGCGACTCGTCGACCGGCTCGACGGCATTGCCGCGAGCCAGGATTCGACCATCGCCGTGGTACTGCTCGCCGCCTTCGCCTGCTACCTCGGCCGGATCACCGATCGCGACGACGTGGTGCTCAGCCTGCCGGTGACCGCGCGCACCACCGCGGTCATGCGGCGTTCGGCGGGCATGCTGTCCAATATCGTGCCGCTGCGCGTCGCCGTGGGCGACGGTGTGAGCTGGGGTGAGCTGTTGCGCGCCACCAGGGTCGAAGTGGCGGGCGCGTTGCGTCACCAGCGCTACCGGCACGAGGACATCCGCCGCGACGCCGAACACGACGGCAGACCCGCGCGCCGCGCCCTGTTCGGTCCGATCGCCAACATCATGCTGTTCCGCAGCGATCTCGCGCTCGGTGACACCGTCGGCCGCTACCACGTACTGTCCACCGGTCCGGTGGAGGATCTGAGTCTCAACGTCTACTACGGCGAACGCGACAGTGTGCACGTGGATTTCGAGGCGAATCCGAATCTCTACGCCGAGGACGACATCGCCCGGCATCACGCGCGCTTCCTGAGCTACCTGCGACGGCTCGCCGACGCCGATCCCGACGACGCGGTCGTCGACATCGCGGTCGCGACCGAACTGGAAGTCGAGGTGAGCACCAGGGTCTGGAATGCCACCGCCTTCGACGTGGCCGCCGCCGTGGACGAAGGCACCGGCGCGCCCGTGACGCTGGTGTCGATGTTCGACGCGCAGACCGCCCGCACCCCGGACGCGCCCGCGCTGCGCGCCGCCTCCGAGCCGAGCCTGACCTATCGCGAACTCGCGGCGCGCATCCACGAACTGGCGCGCCATCTGATCTCCTGCGGTGTCGGTCCGGAGACGGTGGTGGCGCTGCACCTGCGGCGTTCGACCGACCTGGTCGTCGCGATGTACGCGGTACTGGCGGCCGGAGGCGCGTACCTGCCGCTGGATCCCGACCACCCCGTCGAACGCACCGCGCACATTCTCGCCACCGCCCGCCCGATCTGCGTGCTCGCCACCGAAACCTCCGACGCACCAGAACTTTCCGGAACTCCGCTGGTCCACATCGACCGGCTCGACCTGTCCGGATTCTCCGACGCGCCGATCCGCGACGGCGAACGTCTCGCGGCGCTGCGACCGGCCCATCCCGCCTACATCCTGTTCACCTCCGGCTCGACCGGACTGCCCAAGGGCGTCACGATCACCCACGAGGCCATCGTGAACCGGCTGGTGTGGATGCAGCGGACCTACCGGCTGTCCGCCGACGACGTGGTGCTCCAGAAGACCCCGGCCACCTTCGACGTGTCGGTCTGGGAATTCTTCTGGCCCTTGCAGATCGGCGCGGTCCTCGTACTCGCCGCACCCGACGGGCACCGTGACCCCGCCTACCTGCGTGCGGTCATCGCCGAATACGGCGTGACCATCGCGCATTTCGTCCCCTCGATGCTGGAGGTGTTTCTCGCGCACCGGGATATCGACCGCGCCACCTCGCTGCGTGCGGTGTTCGCCTCCGGCGAGGCGCTGCCCGCGCCGCTGGCGCAACGCCTGCGCGTGCTGACGGGCGCGACGCTGCACAACCTCTATGGACCCACCGAGGCCGCGGTCGACGTCACCTTCCACGAGGTGACCGACGCCGACACCGTCTCGGTGCCGATCGGCGCACCGGTATTCAATACGGGGCTCTACGTGCTCGATTCGCGGCTGCGGCCCGCGCCGATCGGAGCTCCGGGTGAGCTGTATCTGTCGGGGGTACAGCTCGCTCGGGGGTATCTCGCGCGACCCGGACTGACCGCCGGACGCTTCCTCCCCGACCCCTTCGCCGGACCGGACGGCCCGTCCCCGGTGGGCGCGCGCATGTACCGCACCGGCGATCTGGTGCGCTGGAACGCCAACGGTGAACTGGAATATCTGGGCCGCACCGATTTCCAGGTGAAACTGCGCGGCCTGCGGATCGAACTCGGCGAGATCGAAGCGGTGCTCGGCGCCGTGGACTCGGTGGTGCGCGCGGTGGTCGTCGTCCGCGACGACGCGGGCGCGGGCGAACAACTGGTCGCCTACGCGGTGGAATCCGAACCCGGCACCGTGTCGGCCGCCCACCTGCGCGCCGCGGCGACACGCGCGCTACCCGGCTACATGGTGCCTTCGGCCTACGTCGTACTGGACGCGCTGCCGGTCAACGCCTCCGGCAAGCTCGACCGCGCGGCGCTGCCCGCGCCGGATCGGGATGCGATCGAGTACCGCGCACCGGTCACGGCGGTACAGCGGGCCGTCGCGTCGGCCTTCGCCGATGTGCTCGGCCGCGAAGCGGTCGGCCTCGACGACGATTTCTTCGCACTCGGTGGCAACAGCCTGGTGGCGACCAGGGTGGCCGCGCGACTGAGCGCCGAACTGGGCTGCCTGCTCGGGGTGCGCGAGTTGTTCACCGCGACGACGGTGTCCCAACTCGCCGAACTGATCGAGGACGCGGGCGGCAGCGGTGGTATCGCCACGACCGCGCGGCTGCGGGCGCGGCCGAGGCCGCCGCTGGTTCCGCTCTCACCCGCGCAGCAGCGCATCTGGTTCCTCAACCGCTTCGAACGGGCCGGGGCCGGATACAACATGCCCTTCGTGGTGCGGATGCGCGGGGAGGTCGACCTGCCCGCGCTGCGTTCGGCCATCGGTGATGTGGTCGAACGCCACGAGATTCTGCGCACGCTGTTCCCCGCGCTGCCGATCGGCCATCCCGACGGTGTCGCCGCCCAGCAGATCGTGCCCGAGGTGGTGGTGACCGACGAGCCCGAGTCCATCGCCGCCGCGGCACTGGACCGGGAACTGTCCGCCTTCGCGGCGACCGGTTTCGACCTGGAACGCGAGATCCCCTTCCGGGTGCGAATTCTCACCGTGGACGACGGCGGTGTCGCGCTCGCGCTGGTCCTGCACCACATCGCCGCGGACGGTCTCTCGCTGCGGGTACTCGCCCGTGACGTGATGCGCGCCTACGGCTCTCGCTGCCGCGGTGTCGAACCGCAGTGGTCGCCGCTGCCGGTGCAGTACGCGGACTACAGCCTGTGGCAGCGCGAGGTGCTCGGCGCACCCGACGACGCGGACGCGCCGCTGTCCCGGCAGTTGGCGTACTGGACCGAAACCCTCGCTGGCGCGCCGGAACAACTCGACCTGCCGGTCGACCGCGCGCGTGCGGCCACGGCGTCCGGGCGCGGTGCGGTGCACCGGTTCGAGATGCCGGGCGGTTTGGTCGCCGGAATCACCGCTGTCGCGCGGGCGCACGGCGTCTCGGCCTTCATGGTGTTGCACGGCGCGCTGGCCGCGCTGCTGTCGCGGATCACCGGCGGCACCGACATCGTGATCGGCACCCCCGTCGCGGGCCGCGGCGAGCGGGCCCTGGACGAACTCATCGGCATGTTCGTCAACACGCTGGTGCTACGGACCGCCGTCGACCCGGCCGAACCGTTCTCCGCGCTGCTCGCGCGGGTACGCGACACCGATCTGGCGGCCTACGGCCACGCCGACCTGCCGTTCGAGCAGTTGGTCGAGGCGATCAACCCCGTGCGCTCGCAGGCCAGACACCCGCTGTTCCAGGTGATGCTCGCCTTCGACAACGCCGCCGCGATCGAATTCGCACTCCCGAACCTGACGGTCTCCACCGAGGTCATCGACACCGGCGTGACCAAATTCGACCTCCAACTCACCGTCACCGGCGGATTCACCGGCGCGGAACCCGTGCCCGCGGAATTCGCCTACGCCACCGATCTTTTCGACGAACAGACGATCGTGGACCTGTCGCGGTGGTTGCTGCGGCTGCTCGCAGGGCTCGTCGCCGACGTGGATGCGGCGGTCGGTGATCTGCCGCTGCTCGACGAGGTCGAGCGGGCTGGCGTGATCGCTCGTGGTGTGCGCGGTGGGCCGGGCACGTCTGCCTCGGACGTCGTGGTCGGTGACCTGTTGTTGCTGGATGAGACCGAGCGTGCCCGCGTGGTCGCACTCGGTGTGCGTGGCGGTTCGTCGGGGTCTCCGGGCGACACCAGCGGCGATATGGACGTCGTGGTCGGTGACCTGCCGCCGCTGGACGAGGCCGGTCGTGCTCGCATGACCGAGCGCGCGGAAATCACCGTCCTGGACGCGTTCGCCGCCCAGGTGAACCGCACCCCCGACGCCGTGGCCCTCGTCGACGGCGATCGCGTGCACACCTACGCCGAGTTCGCCGCCGAGGTGAACCGCCTGGCGCGGGTGCTGATCGGCGCGGGTGTCGGTCCGGAGTCCAGGGTCGTGCTCGGGATGCGGCGTTCGGCGGAATTCGTCACCGCCGTCTACGCGGTGCTCACGGCGGGCGGCGCGTACGTGCCGGTCGACCCCGACCAGCCGAGCGCGCGCCTGGCGCGGGTGCTCGCGCAGGCGGAACCGGTCTGTGTGCTGACCCGCGCGGCCGACGGCTGGGACCTCGGTGAGCTGTCGGTTCCGGTGCTGGTGGTCGACCGGATCGACCGGAACGGCGACGCGGGCCCGATCCGCGACACCGAGCGGCTCGGTCCGCTGCGGTCGGCCAACACGGCCTACCTCCTCTTCACCTCCGGGTCGACCGGACTTCCCAAGGGGGTCGCGGTCCAGCACGGGTCGGTGGCGAACCAGGTGCGTTGGATCGCCGACGAATACGGGATCGGTTCCGCCGATAGCGTGCTGTTCAAGACCCCGGCGACCTTCGACGTCTCGGTGTGGGAACTGTTCGCCCCGTTCATCCGTGGTGCTCGACTGGTCGTCGCCGAACACGACGGGCACCGCGACACCGCCTATCTCGCTTCGACCATCGCGGCGCATCGGGTCACGATGACCTCCTTCGTGCCGTCCATGCTAACGGTGTTCGCGGCCGTCGCCGCACCCGCCGCGCTCACCTCGCTGCGGACGGTCTTCGTCGCGGGCGAGGCGATGACCGGCGAAGCCGCGGCGGCGTTCGCGGCGGTGTGCCGCGCCGAACTGCACAACCTGTACGGCCCGACGGAATTCACCGTGCACGCCACCCACGCCCCCGTCGACGTGCGGGCCACCGGCCCGGTGCCGATCGGTCGGCCCGTCGCCGAGAGCCGAGTCATGGTGCTGGACGCGCGGATGCGCCCGGTGCCCGATTCGGTGGTGGGCGAGCTGTATCTGTCCGGCGTGCAGGTGGCGCGCGGCTACCACGGCCGGTCCGGTCAGACCGCGCACCGTTTCGTCGCCGACCCGTACGGTCCGGCGGGCGCTCGGATGTACCGGACCGGTGATCTGGTGCGCCGCAACCGTCGCGGTGCGCTGGAGTATCTCGGACGCGGTGACTCCCAGGTGAAACTGCGCGGCCAGCGCATCGAACTCGGCGAGATCGAGGCCGCGCTGCTGGCCGACGCCGCCGTCACGGCCGCCGCGGTGCGGGTCCACACCGGCCCGGCGGGGGAACTGCTGGTCGCCTACGTGGTGACCGATGTCGATGACGTACGGGTCGGCGCGGTGCTGGGGGAGCGGCTGCGCGAGGTGCTGCCCTCGTACATGGTGCCCGGCGCGTTCGTCCCGCTCGCGGCGATGCCGTTGACGAGTTCGGGCAAACTCGATCGCGCGGCGCTGCCGGAACCGGTGCTGAACGCCGTGACCTACCGTGCGCCCGAGACCGAGTACGAACGCCTGGTCGCGTCCGAATTCGCCGGGGTGCTCGGCCTGGACCGGGTCGGGCTCGACGACGACTTCTTCGCCCTCGGCGGGAATTCGCTGGTGGCGACCCAGATCGCGGCCAGGCTGGCGGCGGCGATCGGCGCGGACGTCCCGGTCCGCATGCTGTTCGAACGTCCCACGGTCGGCGCGCTGGCCGGGCAGCTGCCCGAACCCGGTGACACGCCGGTCCGCCCCGCGCTGGTCGCCGGGACCAGACCGGAGATCGTGCCGCTGTCCTACGCCCAGCAGCGGATGTGGTTCTTGAACCAACTCGACGGTGATTCCGTCGCGAACAACCTCGTCGCCGCGATGCGGCTGCGCGGTGCGCTCGATCACCCGGCACTGACCGCGGCCGTCGCCGATCTGGTCGCCAGGCACGAGACCCTGCGCACGAGATACCCCGCCGTCGACGGGATCGCGCGCCAAGAGGTACTCGCCGCCGACGCGGTCACCTTCGACCTCGGCCCCGAACCCGTCGCGGCGGCGCGACTGAGCGAACGCGTCGCGGCGACGGCCTCCGTGCCGTTCGCGGTGGACAGCGAGCCACCGATCCGGTTGGCGCTGCTGCGGATCGATCCCGCCGAACACGTGCTCGTCGTCTCCATGCATCACATCGCCGCCGACGGATGGTCCATCGCGCCGCTGACCAGGGACCTGATGCGCGCCTACGCCGCTCGGCACGCGGGGGCCGCGCCCGACTGGTCGCCGCTGCCCGCGCAGTACGCGGATTTCACCCTGTGGCAGCGGGATACGCTCGGCTCCGAGGTCGATCCCGACTCACCGATCGCCTCCCAGCTCCGTTTCTGGTCGGCCGAACTCGCCGAACTGCCCGAGGTGCTCACGCTGCCGACCGATCGACCGCGCCCACCCGTGGCCTCCGGTCGGGGCGCGCGGCACGGTTTCGCCGTCGACGCGCGGACCCATCGTCGGCTGGAAGCCATCGCGGCCGAGGCCAACGCGTCGCTGTTCATGGTGTGCCACACCGCTTTCGCGGTGCTGCTGGCGACGCTGTCCGGACAGCGTGACATCCCGATCGGGACACCGGTGGCCGGTCGCGGTGACCGGGCCATCGACGAGCTGGTCGGCATGTTCGTCAACACCCTGGTCCTGCGCACCGGGGTGCGGCCCGACAGCGCCTTCGCCGACCTGCTCGCGGCGGTGCGCGACGCCGACCTGCGCGCCTTCGAACACGCCGATGTCCCGTTCGAGCGCCTGGTCGAGGCACTCGATCCGCGGCGGTCCACGGCGCGTCACCCGCTGTTCCAGGTGATGCTCGATTTCCAGAACACCGCGCGTACCAGCCTGGACCTGGCCGGACTCGCCGTCTCGGAACTGGAGATCGATAGCGGGACAGCCAAATTCGATCTGCAACTGACACTGCGAGAAGACCTCGACGCCGGCGGCATCGACGCCGTCTTCGAGTATTCGACCGACCTGTTCGACCCGGAGACCATCGCCTCCTTCGCCACCCGGCTGCTGCGGGTGTTCGACGCGGTCGCCGCCGACCCGGGAACGCCGATCGAACGGATCGACACCCTCTCCGACACCGAGCGCACCCGACTGCTCGACACCTGGAACGCCACCTCAGGTCCGATCGACCCCACCGCCACCCTGGTCTCGCTGTTCGAGGCGCAACGCCTGCGTACCCCGGACGCGGTCGCGCTCGCCTGCGACGAGATATCGCTGACCTACGCCGAATTCGCGAGCCGGGTCAATCGCCTGGCCCGGCTGCTCGTCTCGATCGGCGCGGGCCCCGATCGCACCGTGGCCGTGGCCATGCACCGCTCGGCCGATCTCGTGGTCGCCCTCTACGCCGTGCTGGCGGCGGGCGCGGCCTACGTCCCGCTCGACCCCGAATATCCGGCCGAGCGCATCGAGGACGTGCTGTCGGGCGCGCGGCCGGTCTGCGTGCTGAGCCGCGCCGAGGACGACGTGGACTGGCCGGTCGGCGGCGGGCACTGGGCCGTACTGGACGTGAACGGGTTCGACACCGCCGACTACCCGGACACCCCGCTGTCCGACAGCGACCTGGCGTGCCCGATTCGCCCCGATCACGCCGCCTACGTGCTGTTCACCTCCGGATCGACCGGCCGCCCCAAGGGCGTCGTCGTCTCACACGCGGCGATCGTCAACCGGCTGGTGTGGATGCAGGACGCCTACCCGATCACCCCGGACGACGCCGTACTCCAGAAGACCCCCGCCACTTTCGACGTGTCGGTCTGGGAGTTCTTCTGGCCGCTGCAACGCGGCGCGCGCCTGGTGGTGGCCGCGCCCGACGGCCACCGCGATCCCGGCTACCTGGCCGAGGTCATCCGGCGCGAACGGGTCACCGTGGCGCATTTCGTGCCGTCCATGCTGTCGGTGTTCGTCGCCGAACCCGCCGTCGCGGACTGCGCCGACCTGCGCCTGGTGTTCTCCTCGGGGGAGGCGCTCGCGCCCGAACCCGCCCAGCGCTTGCGGCGCGCGACCGGCGCTCGGGTCCTGAATCTCTACGGGCCGACCGAAGCGGCGGTCGACGTCACCCACCACGAGGTGACCGAAGCCGATATCGACACCGTGCCGATCGGTGTTCCGGTCGCCAATACGCGGGTGTATGTCCTCGATGACCGGTTGCGTCCGGTCCCGGCCGGTGTCGCGGGCGAGCTCTATCTCGCGGGCGCCCAGCTGGCGCGCGGATACGTCGGACGGGCGGATCTGACGGCCGACCGTTTCGTGGCGAACCCTTTCGGCGCACCGGGTGCGCGCATGTACCGGACCGGCGATCTGGCCGCGTGGCGGCGCGACGGGGAACTGGAATATCTCGGCCGCACCGATTTCCAGGTGAAATTGCGCGGTCTGCGGATCGAACTCGGCGAGATCGAGGCGGCGCTCACCGCGGTCGACGGCGTCGCGCAGGCCGCGGTCGTCGTGCACGAGGGCACCCGGCTCGTCGGCTATCTCGTGCACGACGACCACGGCCTGCGCGAGCCCGGCCTGGATCCGGTCGCGGTGCGCGCCGCGCTGGCGCGTCGACTACCGGACTACATGATCCCCGCCGCCCTGCTGGTGCTGGCGGAATTCCCGGTCAACACCTCCGGCAAGCTGGACCGCAGGGCCCTGCCCGCACCGGATCTCGAACCGGTGGTCTTCCGCGCCCCGGTGACCGCGACACAGCGCACCGTCGCGCGGGTCTTCGCCGAAATACTCGATTCGGAATCGGACGCGGGCCGGATCGGCCTCGACGACGATTTCTTCGCGCTCGGCGGTAATTCGCTGTCCGCGGCCAGGGTCGCCGCGCGGCTCGGCGCGGCCGTGGACGCGCGGGTGCCGGTGCGCGCGCTGTTCGACGCGTCGACGGTGGCGGCGCTGGCCGACTACGCCGACCGGCTGCGCGGTGACGGCGCGCGGGTCGCCCTGACCGCGCGCCCGCGTCCCGAACGGATTCCGCTCGCGCCCGCGCAGCAGCGCCTCTGGTTCCTCAACCGTTTCCTCGCGGACGCGGCCGACGGCCCCGGCGACGCGGTCGACAACATTCCCGTCGCCTTGCGGCTGATCGGGCAACTCCGCACCGAGGCGCTCGGCGCGGCGCTGGCCGATGTGATCGGCCGTCACGAATCGCTGCGCACCCGCTATCCGGCGGGCCCGGACGGGGCGGAGCAGGTGATCGTTCCCGCCGCGCAGGCACATGTGCCGCTGTGCCGCGAGGCGATCGCCGAAGCCGAACTGACCGGACGGCTCGACGCCTGCGCCGCGCGGACTTTCGACCTCACCGCCGAACTTCCGTTGCGCGCGAACCTGTTCGAGCTGTCCCCGGCCGACCATGTGCTCGTGCTGGTGTTGCACCACATCAGCGCGGACGGCTTCTCGCTGGCGTCGCTGGCGACGGATCTGCTGTCGGCCTACGCGGCCAGGAGCGCGGGCGTCGCGCCCGAATGGGCCCCGCTGCCGGTGCAATACGCCGACTACACGCTGTGGCAGCTCGACATGCTCGGCGACGCCGACGATCCGGGCTCCACCGCGCACCGCCAGCGGGAGTTCTGGCGGCGCGCGCTCGACGGCATCCCCGAACAGCTCGACCTGCCCACCGATCGCCCGCGTCCGATCGCCGCCAGTTTCCGCGGCGCCGCCCACCGGTTCCGCATCGATTCCGACCTGCACAGCGAATTGCGCGAACTGGCGCGCAAACGCGAGACCACCCTGTTCAGCACGGTGCACGCCGCGCTCGCGGTACTGCTCGCCAGGCTGTCGGGCGGGAACGATATCGCCATCGGAACCCCGGTCGCCGGTCGCGGCGAGGCCGAACTCGACCGGTTGGTCGGCATGTTCGTCAACACCCTGGTGCTGCGCACCGAGATCGATCCGAGGGCCCGCTTCGAAACCATTCTCGACACGGTGCGCGGCGCGGATCTCGACGCGCTCTCGCACGCGGATCTGCCGTTCGAGCAGGTCGTCGAGCTGATCGCGCCCGCGCGGGCGCAGAACCGGCACCCGCTGTTCCAGGTGGCGCTGAGCTGGCAGAATTTCGCGCCGCCCACCCTGGAGACGGCCGGACTCGCCGTCGCCCCGGTCGAATTCGACACCGTCGCCGCGAAATTCGACCTCCAACTCACCGTGGTCGAATCCGACGACGCGGGCAGCCGCGCCGACGGCATGGATATCGAGATCGTCTACGCGACCGATCTGTTCGACGCGGGCACCGTCGCGGTACTCGCGCGCCGCTTCACCCAGGTGCTCGCCGCCATCGCCGCCGACGCCACGGTCGTCGTCGGCGATATCCAATTGCTCAGCGCCGAGGAGCAGCAGCGCGCCCTCTACGACTGGTCGCGCGCCGGTGTGGCGGCGCTGGCTCCGGCCGGAACCGTCGCCGATCGTTTCGCCTCGGCCGCCGCCGTCGATCCGTCGGCGCTCGCGGTGCGCTCCGGCTCGGACACGCTGACCTACGCCGAACTCGACGCCTGGTCCAACCGCCTCGCCCGCCGACTGGTCGCGGCCGGGGTGGGCCCGGAAACGCTGGTCGCGGTGGCGCTCCCGCGGACGAACGAATTGATCGTCGCCCTGCTCGCGGTGCTCAAGGCGGGCGGTGGGTACCTGCCCGTCGACCCGAATTATCCGGCGGACCGGATCGAGTACATGCTCGACGACGCGCTGCCGATCTGCGCCATCGGCAGCGCCGCGACCGGCCTGCCGCGTGACTGGTTCGGCGGCCCGATACTCGATGTCGCCGCGCCGAACCTCGCCGACATCGACGCGTCCCCGCTGACCGACGCCGATCGGCGCGCGCCGCTGCTGCCCGCGCACACCGCCTACGTCATCTACACCTCCGGTTCCACCGGCAAACCCAAGGGCGTGGTCGTCCCGCACCGCAATCTGCTTCGCCTGCTCGACAACACGGCCGACCGGTTCGACTTCGGACCCTCCGACGTGTGGACGATGTTCCACTCCTACGCCTTCGACTTCTCGGTCTGGGAGGTGTGGGGCGCGCTGCTCAACGGCGGCCTGCTCGTCGTCGTCGACTACTTCACCTCGCGCTCACCGGAGCAGTTCCGCGAACTGCTGATCCGCGAGCGGGTAACGGTACTGAACCAGACGCCCTCGGCGTTCTACCAGCTGATCGCCGCCGACGCCGCGCGCGAAGCCGCCGACTTCGCCCTGCGCTCGGTCATTTTCGGCGGCGAGGCACTGGAACCGGCGCGCCTGGACGGCTGGTTCGCCCGGTACCCGGACGCGCCGCGCCTGGTGAACATGTACGGCATCACCGAGACCACGGTGCACGTCTCCTACCGGCCGATCGAACCCGGTCACGGCGCGGCCAGCGTCATCGGCGGTCCGATTCCGGGACTGGTCGTGCGGGTACTCGACGCCAGGCTGCGCCCGTCGCCGGTCGGCGTGCCCGGTGAGATCTACGTCTCGGGCGGCCAACTCGCGCGCGGCTACCTGGGACGTCCGGGCCTGACCGCGGGCCGGTTCGTCGCCGACCCCTACGCGAGCGACGGCTCACCGGCCTACCGTTCGGGCGATCTCGCCCGCTGGACCGCCGACGGCGAACTGGAATACCTCGGTCGCGCCGACCAGCAGGTCAACCTGCGCGGCTTCCGTATCGAACCCGGTGAGATCGAGGCCGCGCTGCTCGACGCGGGCGCACCCGATATCGGCGAGGCCGTCGTGGTGGTGCGCACCGACCTCGCCGACGAACCCCGGCTGATCGGTTACGTGGTGCGGACACCGTCGCGTCCGGTGGATGTCGCGGCCCTGCGTCAGCGGGTCGCCGGGCGACTGCCCGAACACATGGTGCCCGCGGCGATCGTGGTCGTCGACCGGATTCCGTTGACCGTCAACGGGAAACTCGATCGCGCCGCCCTGCCCGCGCCGCTGTTCGACAGCACCGTCTACCGTGCGCCGTCGACCCTCGCCGAGGAGATCGTCGCCGGTGTCTTCGCCGAGGTACTCGGCATTCCGTTGGGGGACCGGCAGATCGGCGCCGACGACGACTTCTTCGAACTCGGCGGCAGCTCACTGCTCGCGGCCAAGGCCGTCGCCCGCGTCGGCGCGGCCCTCGATCGCTCGGTCGGGGTGCGGATGCTGTTCGAGACACCGCGGGTCGCGGATCTCGCGGCGGCGGTGAGCGCGGCCGATGCTTCCGGACGCACCAGGCCCGTGCCGTCGGCGGGCGCGCGCCCGAACCTCATCCCGCTCTCGCCCGCCCAGCAGCGCATGTGGTTCCTCAACCGGTTCGACGGCGCGTCGACCGCCTACAACATCCCGTTCGCACTGCGGCTGTCGGGCACGGTGCGGGTGGCCGCGTTGCAGGCCGCGCTCGGTGACGTGATCGCCAGGCACGAATCGCTGCGCACCAGGTACCCGGAGGTCGACGGGAGCGCGACACAGCTGATCGTGCCCGTCGGGCAGGCGGTTCCCGCGCTGTACCCGATCGAGGTGACCGAGGCGGAACTGCCGGGCCGGATCGCCGAACTCGCCGCCACCACCTTCGACGTCACGGCCGAAGTGCCGATCCGCCTGCGGCTGTGGCGGATCGGCGGTCAGGAGAGCACGGAATACGTCCTCGCGGCCGTCCTGCACCACATCGCCGCCGACGGCTCCTCGCTCACCCCCTTCGTCCGGGATCTCGTCACGGCCTACGGCGATCGGCTCGACGACCGCGCGCCGTCCTGGTCGCCGCAGCCGATGCAGTACGCGGATTACGCACTGTGGCAACGGGAACTGCTCGGCGCCGAGACCGATCCGGGGTCGTTGGCGGCCGAACAGATCCGGTACTGGGCCGAGACACTGGCCGGACTTCCCGATCAACTGACCCTGCCCACCGATCACCCGCGTCCGCCGCGCCAGAGTCTGCGCGGCGCGAAGGTCGACTGGACCGTCGACGCCGAGTTGCACGCCGGGCTGGTCTCGGTCGGACGAGCCCGGGGCGCGACCCTGTTCATGGTCGTCCAGGCGGCGTTCGCGACTCTGCTCGCGCGCCTGTCCGGTTCGGCCGATATCGCACTCGGCACCCCGATCGCGGGCCGTGGCGAGGCCGAATTCGACGACGTCATCGGCATGTTCGTCAATACCCTGGTCCTTCGCACCCGGGTCGACGGCGCCGAATCCTTCGATGATCTGCTCGGTCGGGTGCGCGCCGCCGACGTCGCGGCCTTCTCCCACGCCGACGTCCCGTTCGAGCGTCTGGTCGAAGTGCTGAATCCGGAGCGCTCGACCGCGCGGCATCCGCTGTTCCAGGTCGGCTACTCGTTCCAGAACCACGAGCGCCCGGTGCTGCGGCTACCGGGACTCGAGCTCACCCCGATCGAATTCGACAGCGGGATCGCCCAATTCGACCTGCACCTGTTCGCGGTCGATCACTACGACGCCGAAGGCGCGCCCGCCGGAATCGAACTCACCCTCGGTTACGCCACCGACCTGTTCGAACCCGCCACCGCGCACCGCATCGCCGATCAGCTGCGCCGGGTCCTCGTCACCGCGGCCGCGCGGCCGACCACGGCGGCGGGCGATATCGACCTGCTGGGGGAGACCGGCCGGGAACGACTGCTGCGCGGCTGGAACCGGACCGCGCATCCGGTGCGGACCACCACGCTCGCCGACCTGTCCGCCGACGGGGCGACCAGGGCTCAGGGGGCGGTCGCGCTGGTCGACGCGGCCACCGAACGGACGCTCGGCTATCCGGAATTCGACGCCGCGGTCAACCGGCTGGCCCGCAGGCTCATCGCCGATGGGGTCGGTCCCGAAGCCACGGTCGTGCTGGCCGTGCGCCGTTCGATCGAACTGGTCGTCGCCATGTACGCGGTGGTGCGCGCCGGTGGCGCCTACGTGCCCATCGATCCGGACCACCCCGCCGACCGCATCGCCCACATCGTCGAGACGGCCGCCCCGGTCTGCGTCCTCACCACGAGCGCGGACGCCGGCGCGGTGCGCACCGCCGCGCCGGTACTCGAGATCGACCGCCTCGATCTCGCGAATTACGCCGCCGACCCGATCGACGACGCGGACCGGATCCGCCCGTTGCGGCCCGAACATCCGGCCTATGTCATCTTCACCTCCGGTTCGACCGGCGTGCCCAAGGGCGTGACTGTCTCGCACGCGGCGATCGTCAACCAACTCGCGTGGTTGCGCGACACTTTCATCCTTGGGCCGCACGACTCCGTCCTGTTGAAAACCCCCGCGACCTTCGATCTGTCGGTGTGGGAGTTCTGGTCGCCGCTGACCACCGGCGGGCGGCTGATCGTGACCGAACCCGGCACCGAACGCGAGCCCGACCGGCTGCGCGCGCTCATGGACCGGTACGGGGTGAGCGTGCTGCACGCGGTGCCGTCGCTGATCGGTCTACTGCCCGCCGTCGATCCGACGCGACCGCTGCCCGCCACACTGCGGCACGTGCTCGCGATCGGCGAGGCGCTGCCACCGGCGACGGCGATCGAATTCCGGCGCGCGGCGAGCGAAAGCACCCGCTTGTGGAATCTCTACGGCCCCACCGAGGCCGCGGTCTCCATCACCGCGTTCGAGGTGGATCACGATCCCGGGTACTCGGTACCCATCGGCACACCCGCGTGGAACAGCCGGGTGTACGTCCTCGATGCCACGCTGCGGCCGGTCCCCGTCGGGGTCTCGGGCGAGCTGTACCTGGCGGGCAGCCAGCTGGCGCGCGGCTACCGGAACCGGCCCGCGCTGACCGCCGAGCGCTTCGTCGCGAATCCCTTCGTCGCGCATCCCTTCACCGCGAACTCCCACGATTCCCGCATGTACCGGACCGGGGATATCGTCCGGTGGCGTCAGGACGGCACGCTCGAATACCTCGAACGCGCCGATTTCCAGGTGCAGATCGGCGGGTTCCGCATCGAACTCGGCGAGGTCGAGACAGCCCTGCGGCGACAGCCGTCGGTGCGCGCCGCCGTCGCGGTGGCACACCGGGACGAGCGGGCCGGCACCCGTCTGGTCGCCTACGCGGCGGTCGGCGAACACGTCGTCGACGGTCCCGGCCTGCGCGCGGCCATCGCGGCCGAGCTGCCCGCCTATATGGTTCCCGCCACCGTCGTCACGCTGGCCGAACTCCCGCTCAACGCCAACGGCAAGGTCGACCGGACCCGGCTGCCGGAACCGGTTTTCGCCGAAGCGGCCTTCCGCGCCCCCGTCACGGCCTCCGAGCGCGCGGTCGCGGCCGTCTTCGCCGAGGTCATCGGTATCGACGCACTTCGACCAGATCGAAAGGACCGAGGCGCGGTCGGACTCGACGACGACTTCTTCGCACTCGGCGGCAATTCACTGCTCGCGACCACGGTGGTGGCCCGTCTCGGCGCGGCGCTCGGCGTGCGGGTGCCGGTGGCCGCGGTCTTCGACGCGCCGACGGTGGGTGCGCTGGCCGAGGTGGTCGCGCACCTGGACCCGGACGAGGCCGGACCCCCGCTGGTCCGGCGCGCGAGCACCGACCCGGTACCGCCCGCGCCCGCCCAGCAGCGGATGTGGGTACTCAACCGGCTCGCACCGGATTCGGCCGCCTACAACATTCCGGTGGCCATCCGCCTCACCGGTGAACTGGACACGGCCGTGCTCACCGCAGCGATCACCGACGTGGTCGACCGGCACGAGATCCTGCGCACCCGGTACCCGGACACCGACAACGGCCCGGTGCAGGAAGTGCTGCCCGCCTCCGCGGTGCGGGTCGACCTGACCCCGGTGCCCGTGCCGCCCGGGGACCTCACCGCGCGCATCCGGGAATTCGTCGCCATCGGATTCGATGTCACGGCCGCGCCGCCGGTGCGGGCGATCCTGTTCGAGACCGCCGCCGACGAGTTCGTTCTCGTGGTCGTGCTGCACCACATCGCCGCCGACGGCTACTCCGTCGCCCCGATGACGCGCGATCTCGTGCGCGCCTATCTCGACCGCGGCCGGGGTGAATCCCCCGCATTCGCCCCACTCGATGTGCAGTACTCCGATTACAGTGAGTGGCAACGCAGGCTGCTGGGCGGACCGTCCGATCCCCGCAGTCTGTTGGTGCGTCAACTGGGCTATTGGACAAAAGAATTGGCGAGTCTGCCAGAAGTACTGCCGCTGCCGACCGATCGGTCGCGGCGCGCGCGGCGTGCCGCGCGCGGCGGATTCGTCGATTTCCGGGCGGACGCCGACCTGACGGCGCGCTTGGCGGCCGTCGCCGCGGAATACGGCACCACGCTGTTCACCGTCATACACGGCGCGCTCGCGGTGCTGCTTGCCAAACTCTGCGGCACCACCGATATCGCGATCGGCGCTCCCGTCGCCGGACGCGGTGCCCGTGAACTCGACGATCTGATCGGCATGTTCGTCAATACCGTCGTACTGCGCACCGAGGTCGATCCGAAGGCGAGTTTCGCGGATCTGCTCCGGCAGGCCAGGGACCGGGATCTGGCCGCGCTCTCGCACGCGGATGTGCCGTTCGACCAGGTCGTCGAGGCCATGGGGCGGACCAGGTCCAGTTCCTACACGCCGCTGTTCCAGGTGATGTTCACCTTCCAGAACATGCGCACCGGACCCGTCGCGCTGCCGGGACTCGAGGTCGAGGTGCTCGATCCCGACCTGGGCGAATCGAAATTCGACCTCCAGCTCACCGGAATCGAACGGTTCGCCCCGGACGGCTCGCGCACCGATATCGACCTCAGGTTCGGCTACGCCACCGACCTGTTCGACGCCGCGACCGTGCGGCGCTACGCCGAGCGCCTGCTCACGATCCTCGCCGCGGTCGCCGACCAGCCGACGATCACCGTGCGCGCCATCGATATACGCACCGAATCCGAACAGACCCGCCCCGGACGTGCCCCCGATCTCCCCGCGGGCGGAACCGACGACCTGCCCGAACTCATCGCCGCCGCGGCCCGCGTCGCCCCGGAAGCCATCGCGTTCACCCACGGCGCGAAGGCCGTCTCCTATCGGGAACTGGCGGGCAAAGTGACGGCGGTGGCCAAGGCCATGGGCGCGGCGGCCAAGCCGGAAGCCCTGATCAACGTCTCCCTGGCCGGGCTGGTGCCCGGTGTTCTCGCCGCACTCGGCGGTGGTGGTCTCGCCGAGGCGTTGCGCACTCTGCTCGATGACGCGCGGTCGGTCGCCGCGCTCGGCCACCCGGAAATCGACTCGGAAGGAATTTGCTGATGTCCCCAGCGGAATCGGTCACATCCAGCGGGCTCGGCAATCGCACCACGCCGTACAACCATCCGGCGCTGCGACGCGCGTACGGCATCGACGACCTGCCCGGTCTGATCGGCACCGTCGCCGAACTCGCGCCGGACCGGGTCGCGCTGCGCCACGACGGCATCGGCGTCAGCTACGGCGCGCTCGCCTCGGAGATCACCCTGCTGTCCGAGGCCATGGGCGGCGGACTCGGACCCGACGCGCTGGTTCCGGTCGTCATCTCCGGGCAGCTGCCTTCGCTGCTCGACGCCGGGGACGGCGCGCTCGGCGCGGTGCTGGAGCAATTGCTCGACGACGCGCTCGGCGTCGCGGCCCCGGTGCTCCGCACCGAATTCGCGCCGGTGGAGACACTCGTCACCGAATTCGAGGCGCAGGTGCGCCGGACCCCGGACGCGGTGGCGCTCGAATTCGACGGTGAGACCCTCAGCTACGCCGAATTCCACGCGCGGGTCACCACGCTGGCCCGGCACCTGTCCTCTCGCGGTGTCGGTCCCGACGACCTCGTCGCCCTGTCGATGCGCCGTTCGTTCGAACTGCTCGTCGGCATGTACGCCATCCTGCACGCGGGCGCCGGGTACGTGCCGATCGACCCCGACCATCCGGCCGAACGCATCGCCTATGTGCTCGACACCGCGTCGCCCGCGCTGGTGCTGACCACGACCGGCGACGAACCCGATCTCGGCGGCGCACGGGTTCCGGTGCTGCGCGTGGACGAATTCGAGGCGAACCCGACCGATACCGGCGCTGCGGTGCGCGCCGCGTCGGCCGACAACGCCGCCTACGTGATCTTCACCTCCGGGTCGACGGGCAGGCCGAAGGGCGTCGCGGTCTCCCATCGCGCGATCATGGCCAATCTGCGCTGGCGTCAGCGCCTCTACCGGTTGCGCGACGACGACGTGGTGCTCCAGAAGACGCCGTTCACCTTCGACGTGTCGGTGTGGGAGTTCTTCTGGCCCTTGCAGGTCGGCGCGCGCCTGGTGATCGCCGCACCGGAAGGCCATCGCGATCCGGCCTACCTGGCGCGCACGATCCGACGCGAGAACATCACGGTCGCCCATTTCGTGCCGTCCATGCTGTCGGTGTTCGTCGGCCAGGACGAGATCGAGGACGCGGTGCCGTCGCTGCGGCTGGTCTTCGCCTCGGGCGAGGCGCTGCCCGCCGCGACCGCCGCGGCGTTCCGCGACGTCAGCGGGGCCACCCTGCACAATCTGTACGGCCCCACCGAGGCGGCCGTCGACGTCACCGCGCACGAGGTGACCGGCGCCGACGTGGTCACCGTGCCGATCGGCACCGCGGCCGACGACACCGATCTGCTGGTTCTCGACGACAATCTGCGTCCCGTGCCGGACGGTGTGGTCGGTGAGCTCTATCTCGCCGGTGTGCAGCTGGCTCGCGGCTACGTCGCGCGGTCCGGGCTCACCGCCGACCGGTTCGTGGCCAATCCCGAAGGCGCGCCGGGTGACCGGATGTACCGCACCGGCGACCTGGTCCGCTGGGTGTCGGAGGGTGACGGCGGTCCGGCCGAACTGGAATATCTCGGCCGCATCGATTTCCAGGTCAAACTGCGCGGGCTGCGGGTGGAACTCGGCGAGGTCGAGTCCGCGTTGCTGCGCGACGAGCAGGTGCTGCGCGCGGCGGTGGTGCTGCACCGGCACGCGGGCGCCGACCACCTGGTCGGCTATGTCGTCGGAGCGCCGGGACGGGCGATCGATACCGCCCGCGTGCTGGAACGGGCACGCGGGCTGCTGCCCGAGTACATGGTGCCGACCATGCTGTGCGTCCTCGACGAGATGCCGTTGAACGCCAACGGCAAACTCGACCGCCGGGCCCTGCCCGAGCCGGAATTCGGTTCCGGCACCGTCGAATTCCGCGCCCCGGCGAACGAGGCCGAGCGGCGGGTCGCCGAGATCTTCGGTGAGTTGCTCGGCCTGGACCGGGTCGGAGCCGACGACGGTTTCTTCGAACTCGGCGGCAATTCACTCATCGCGACCAGAGCGATCGCCAGGATCGGCGAAGCGCTCGGCATCGCGGTGGACGTGCGCGACTTCTTCGACGGTCCGACGGTCGCCGCCGTGGCGGCCCTCGCCCGGTCGGCGACACCGCGACCGCCGCTGCGCGCCCGCGAACGGCCCGACACCATCCCGCTCTCCCCGGCGCAGCGCCGCATGTGGTTCCTCAACCGCTTCGGCTCCGCGAGCGGCGCGGGCGGTATCGACACCACGGCGGTGGACAACATCCCGGTGGCGCTGCGGCTGCGCGGCCCGCTCGACCTGGCCGCGCTCTCGGCCGCCGTCACCGATCTCGTCGCCCGGCACGAGATCCTGCGCACGGTCTATCCGCAGACCCCGACCGGCCCGGTGCAGGTCATCCGCTCCGTGCACGCGGCCTTCGACCTCTCGCCGACCCAGGTCGCGCCGGATCGGCTCGCCGACGCGGTGATCGCCGCCGCGGCCAGGGGTTTCGACGTCTCCGAGGAAATCCCGGTGCGGGTGCTGCTGCTGCGCTGCGGCGCGCAGGACCACACCCTGGTGCTGGTGGTGCACCACATCGCCGCCGACGGCGTCTCGCTCGCGCCACTGCTGCGCGATCTGGTCACCGCCTACGACGCGCGCCGCGACGGACGTGCGCCCGACTGGTCGCCGCTCGCGGTGCAGTACGCCGATTACGCGCTGTGGCAGCGGGAACTGCTCGGGGAGGCCGATGATCCCGAGTCGGCCTCGGCCCGTCAGCTCACCTTCTGGACATCCGAATTGGCGGAGCTGCCAGCGCAATTGGAGCTGCCCGCGGACCGGCCGCGTCCGGCCGCGTCGACCTACCGGGGCGCGACGCACGCGTTCGCCATCGACGCCGGATTGCGCGACGCCGTCGAGGTGATCGCCGTGGAAACCGGCGCGACACCCTTCATGGTGCTGCACGCCGCGCTCGCCGCGCTGCTCGCGCGGCTCTCGGGTACCGCCGATATCGCGATCGGCACCCCCGTCGCCGGACGCGGGGACCGGGCGCTGGACGACCTGGTCGGCATGTTCGTCAACACCCTGGTGCTGCGTACCGAGGTGCGGGCAGCGGATTCCTTCGCCGAACTGATCGCCGAGGCCACACGGCGTGATCTGCGCGCCTTCGCCCACGCGGACGTCCCGTTCGAGCAGTTGGTCGAGGTCATCGATCCGGCGCGTTCCCAGGCGCGGCATCCGCTGTTCCAGGTCGCGCTGTTCATGCAGAACATGGCGAGCCCCGCCTTGGCGCTGCCGGACCTGGAGGTGGAACTCGTCGACTTCGATCCGGGCTTCGCGAAATTCGATCTCCAGCTCACCCTGTCCGAACCCGGCATCCCCGACACCGGTTATCTCGCCGAACTCACCTACGCGACCGACCTTTTCGATGCCGCGACGGTGACCGAATTCGCGGCCAAATTCCTCCGGCTGCTGGAGACTGCCGTCGCCGACCCGCACCGGCCCGTCGGCGATATCGCCCTGCTCGACGCGGGGGAACTGGACTACGTCACCGAGAGCTGGAACGCCAGCGGCGCCCGGGTCGCCGATCGCTTCCTGCACGAGGGTTTCGACAACCAGGTCCGCCGCACGCCCAACGCCATCGCGCTCATCGCCGACGGCCCGGCCGAGACGGTCCTGACCTACACCGAACTCTCGGACCGGGCCAACAGCCTCGCCCGCCTGCTCATCCGCTCCGGCGTCGGGCCGGAATCACTGGTGGTGCTCGCGATTCCGCGTTCGGTCGAACTCGTCATCGCCATGTACGCGGTGCTGCGCGCCGGTGGCGCCTACGTCCCGATCGACCCCTCGCATCCGAAGGGGCGCATCGACCACATCCTCGACACCGCCCGTCCGCATTCCATCCTCACCACCCGCGCGACCGGATTCGACACGGTGTATCCGGCCCCGGTGCGCTACCTCGACGAAGTCGACCTGTCGCGGTTCTCCTCGGCCCAGATCACCGACCGCGAACGGCACGGCGCACTCCTGCCCGATCATCCCGCCTACGTCATCTTCACCTCGGGGTCGACCGGAAAACCCAAGGGCGTCACGGTCGCCCACCGCGCGATCGCCAACCAGATGGCGTGGATGCACGAGGAATACCGGCCGCGCACCGGCGATGTGTACCTCCAGAAGACCGCGACCACGTTCGACGTGTCGCTGTGGGGCTATTTCCTGCCGTTGCGCGCGGGCGCGACCCTGGTCCTCGCCACCCCCGACGGACACCGCGACCCCCGCTACATCGCGGAGACGATCGCGAACCGGGGCGTCACGATGACCGATTTCGTGCCGTCGATGCTGTCGGTGTTCGCCGCCAACGCCGAGGCGGGCGAACTCGATTCGCTGCGCGACATCTTCGTGATCGGCGAGGCGCTGCCACCGGAGACCGTCGCGGCGGTACAGGCCGTCTGCGCCGCCGGTGCGCACAACCTGTACGGCCCCACCGAGGCCGCCGTCTCGATCACCTACCGCGAGGTCACCGCCGAGGACACCCCCGCGGTGCCGATCGGTGAGCCGCAGTGGAATTCCCGTGTCTACGTGCTGGATTCGCGGCTGCATCCGGTACCCATCGGTGTGCCCGGCGAGTTGTACCTGGCGGGCGACCAGCTCGCGCGCGGCTATCACGGCCGCGTCGACCTGACCGCCGACCGCTTCGTCGCCAACCCCTTCGATCTCACCGGCGAACGCATGTACCGCACCGGCGACCTGGTGCGCTGGAGCCGCGACGGCGAACTCGTCTATCTCGGCCGGACCGACTTCCAGGTGAAGTTCCGCGGGCAGCGCATCGAACTCGCCGAGATCGAGGCCGCGCTGCTCGCCGTGCCCGAGGTGAGCCAGGCGGCGGTCCGCCTGGTCAACGGCGCCGCGGGTGACTATCTCGCTGGCTACGTGGTCCGCGCGGGCGGTGACACGAGCGACGAGGAATGGAACCCTGACACACTGCGCCGGGAACTCACGCGGCGGCTGCCCGCGTACATGGTGCCGACCGCGCTGGTCGACCTGGCCGAATTCCCGCTCAACACCAGCGGCAAATTGGACCGCAACGCCCTACCGGTCCCCGCGCCGCGATCCAGCGAATACCGCGCACCGGTCGAAGCCACCGAGCGCACCGTTGCGACGGTTTTCGCGGAGGTGCTCGGCGTGCCGAGGGTCGGTCTCGACGACGATTTCTTCGCACTCGGCGGCAGTTCGCTCGACGCCACCAGGGTGACCGCGCGGACCGGTGAACAGGTCGGCGCGCGCATTCCGGTGCGGGTGCTGTTCGAATCCACCACGGTGGAATCGTTCGCCGCGGCCGTCGACGCGCTCGGCGCGACGGCGACGCCGCGACTGCTACCGGTGCGGGAGCGGCCTTCGCGGGTGCCGCTGTCCCCGGCGCAGCAGCGCCTGTGGTTCCTCAACCGTGTCGAGGCTCAATCCGTAGACACTTCAGCCGCCGCCGAGAGCGTCTACAACCTGCCCGTCGTGCTGCGGCTGCGCGGCAGGCTGGACGTGGCCGCGCTCAAACGCGCCGTCATGGACGTGCTGGCCCGCCACGAATCGCTGCGCACCCTGTATCCCCAGGACGAGACCGGCCCCTACCAGGAGATTCTCGGCACCGACGATATCGGCCTCAACCTCGCGCCGATCCCCGTCGCGCCCACGCAGCTGATCGACACCGTGACCGCCATCGCGCGCGCGGGTTTCGACGTCACCTCCGAGATCCCCGCGCGGATGGCACTGCTGAAAGTCGAGCAGGTCGGCCCGGGACGCGGGCTGCCCGTCGACGAACACGTGCTGGTGATCGTCGTGCACCACATCGCGGGTGACGCCATGTCCATGGCCCCGCTTGTCGGCGATCTGGTCCGGGCCTATCGCGCGCGCCTGATCAGCAGGCGACCGGACTGGACCGAACTGCCGGTGCAGTACGCCGACTACAGCCTGTGGCAGCACCGCCTGCTCGGTTCCGAGGACAATCCAGGCGACCTCGCCGCCGAGCAATCGCGCTACTGGCGCGAGACCCTGGACGGACTGCCGGGCGATCTCGTCGTCCGCACCGACCGCCCGCGCCCGGCTCAGCCGACCCACCGCGGGTCCGCCGTCGATTTCTCCGTCGACGCCACCGTGGCCGCGCGCCTGCGCGCCCTGGCCGAACGTCACGGCGCGACCCTGTTCATGGTGTTGCACGCGGCCTTCGCCGCGACCCTGGCCCGCATCGGCGGCACCGGCGATATCGTCATCGGTTCCCCCGTCGGCGGCCGCGGTGAACGCGAACTCGACGCGCTGGTCGGCATGTTCGTCAACACGCTCGTGCTGCGTACCCCGGTACCGGCCGACGCGCCGTTCACCGAATTCCTCGCCCGGGTCAAACAGACCGATATCGAAGCCTTCGCGCACGCCGAACTGCCCTTCGAACGACTCGTCGACGTGCTCGCGGTCGATCGCGGCACCGGCGCGCACCCGCTGTTCCAGGTGATGCTGAGCTACGGCGAGGCGCGGCCCGACGTCATGCCGGAAGTGCCGTGGCTGACCCTGGAACCGATCGAGGTACCCGACACCGGAGCGAAATTCGATCTGCACCTGGTGCTGAACGGCGTCGACGGGTCGGACGCGCTGACCGGCAGTCTGCGCTACGCCACCGATCTGTTCGACGCCGCGACGATCACCTCGTTCGTCGCCAGGCTGCGCAGGGTGCTCGCCACTGTCTCCGCCGACCCCCGTGTCCGCGTCGGCGATATCGATGTGCTCGACGCACCCGAACGCACCCGGTTGCTGCGTGAATGGAACAGCACCGACCACCGTATCGACCGCATCACCCTGCCTTCGCTGTTCGCGGCGCAGGTGCGGCGCACCCCGGACAGTCCCGCCGTGAGCTACGAGGGGACGACTCTGTCCTATGCCCAGCTGGCGAGCCGGGTGAACCGGTTGGCGCGCTGGCTGATCGCCCGCGGCGTCGGACCGGATGCGCTGGTGGCGCTGGATATGCGGCGTTCGATCGATCTGGTCGTCGGCATGTACGCGGTCGGCGTGGCGGGTGGCGGTTATGTGCCGCTCGACCCCGATCATCCGGCCGAGCGCACCGCGCACATCCTCGACACCGCCACCCCGATCACGGTGCTGACCTCGGGTTCGGACCCCGATCTGCCGGTCGAGCAGACGCGTATCGACCGCCTCGATCTGAGCGGATTCTCCGACGCGCCGGTGACCGACACCGAACGGCGCACACCGCTGCGCATGTCGAACACCGCCTACGTGATCTTCACCTCCGGGTCCACCGGAAGGCCCAAGGGCGTCGCGGTGAGCCACGGCGCGATCGTGAACCGGCTGCGGTGGTTGCAGGCGACCCACATCACCCTCGACGAATCCGACGCGGTCCTCCAGAAGACGCCGGTGACCTTCGACGTCTCCGTCCCCGAGTTCTTCTGGCCGCTCCAGGTCGGCGCGCGACTGGTGCTCGCCAGGCCCGGCGGTCACCGCGATCCCGACTATCTGGCGAAACTCGTTCGGCGCGAACGAATCACGGTCATCCATTTCGTGCCGTCGATGCTGCCGGTCTTCGCCGCCGACGATCTCGACGTGCCCTCGCTGCGCCACATCCTGTGTTCGGGTGAGGAATTGCCCGCCGCGTCCGCGCGCCGGGTGCGCGAACTCACCGGCGCGACGGTGCACAACCTCTACGGGCCGACCGAGACGGCGGTCGAAGTCACCCACCACGAGGTCACCGACGCCGATATCGACGACGTGCCGATGGGCGCGCCGGTCTGGAACACCCAGGTCTACGTGCTCGACGCGCGGTTGCACCCGGTGCCCGCCGGGGTGGCGGGCGAACTGTATCTCGCGGGCGCGCAACTGGCCAGGGGCTACCTCGGACGGGCCGACCTGAGCGCGGACCGATTCGTGGCCAACCCCTTCGGCGCGCGCGGCGCGCGGATGTACCGCACCGGCGACCTGGTCGCCTGGCGCACCGACGGCTCGGGCGAACTGGAATTCCTCGGCCGCACCGATTTCCAGGTCAAGGTGCGCGGGCTGCGGATCGAACTCGGTGAGATCGAGGCGGCACTGCTCGCCGCGCCCTCGGTGGCCCAGGCCGTGGTGCTGGTACGCGATGATCACGGCACCGGCGATCAGCTCGTCGCCTACCTCGTCGCCGACGTCGATCTCGAGATCGCCACCCTGCGCGGTGATCTCGCACGCCGACTACCTGCCTACATGGTGCCGACCGCGTTCGTGGTGCTGCGCGAATTCCCGATCAACGCCTCCGGCAAACTCGACCGCGGCGCGCTGCCCGCTCCCGCCGTCGCGACGGGTGTGTTCCGCAGACCCGAGGGCACGGCCGAAACCCTTGTCGCCGAGACCTTCCTGGCGCTGCTCGGCGCGGAGCGGGTCGGCGCCGATGACGATTTCTTCGCCCTCGGCGGCAATTCGCTCATCGCCACCCAGCTCGCGGCCAGGCTCGGCCGGGCGACCGGCGCCGAGGTGCCGGTCCGCACGATCTTCGACGCCCCGACGGTGCGCGAACTGGCCCGGCGCCTCGCCGTCGGCCCGACCGGATCCGATATCGAGCCGGTCGCCCTGCCTCCGCTGACCGCGCACGAGCGCGATTCGCCCATTCCGCTGTCCATCGCCCAGCAGCGCATGTGGTTCCTGAACCGTTTCGACAGCGCGAGCGGCGGTTACAACATCCCGTTCGCGCTGCGCCTGACCGGAACGCTGAACGTGAGCGCGCTGGAATCGGCGATCGCCGACGTGATCGCCAGGCACGAGACCCTGCGGACCATCTACCCCGAACGTGACGGCGACGCCACCCAGGTGGTGCTGCCCGCGGGCACCAAACTGGTCGAACTGGTGGCGCGAACCGTCCGCGAGGACGAGGTTCCCGAACTGCTCGCCGCCGCCGCGCGCACCGGTTTCGACGTCACGAGCGAGGTGCCGCTGCGCGTGCGCCTGCTGCGCGTCGACGACGCCGAACCCGTGAAACAGCAGACCCACATCCTGCTGTTCGTCGTCCACCACATCGCCGCCGACGGCTGGTCCTTCGCCCCGCTGACCCGCGACCTCGCCGCCGCCTATGTCGCGCGGTGTGCGAATCTCGCGCCGAACTGGGGCGAACTGCCGGTGCAGTACGCCGATTTCGCACTGTGGCAGCGCGACGCGCTCGGCCGGGCCGAGGACGAGAATTCGGTCCTGGCAAGGCAATTGGGCTATTGGACGGCACGCCTGGACGGCCTGCCCGAGCTGACGACCCTGCCCGCGGACCGCCCGCGACCCGCTGTCGCGAGTAATCGGGGCGGGGCGCGCACCGGCCATCTGGACGCCGCGCTGCATCGCGATATCCACCAGCTGGCGGCGGCGCATCGCGCCACCCCGTTCATGGTGCTGCACACCGCCCTCGCGGTACTGCTGAGCCGCCTCGGCGCGACCGCCGACGTCGTGCTGGGCACCCCGGTGGCCGGACGCGGTGACGAGGCGCTCGACGACCTGGTCGGCATGTTCGTCAACACCCTGGTGCTGCGCACCGAGGTGGGTCCCGGCGCGACGCTGGCCGATCTGCTCGGTGCGGTCCGCGCCACCGACCTGGCGGCCTTCGACCACGCCGTCGTGCCGTTCGAGCAGCTGGTCGAGGTTGTCAATCCGGTACGCTCGCAAGCACATTCGCCGCTGTACCAGGTGGCGCTGACCTTGCAGAACCAGACCAAACCGGATTTCCGGCTGCAACGGCTGTCCTTCTCCGCGCTCGACGTCGGCCCCGCGCCGATCCAGCTCGACCTGGACTGGACGCTGACCGATCGCTACGACGCCGAGGGCGAACCCGACGGCATCGACCTGCATCTGCACTACGCCCTCGACCTGTTCGACGCGCAGACGGTGGACGGATTCCTCGCGGGTTTCGAGCGGGTGCTGCGAGCCATGGTCCGCGATCTCGGCACCGAGGTGGGCGCGGTCCAGCTGATGTCGGTCGCCGAACGCGGCATGCTGCTGTCGGACCGCAATGCCACCGCCCATCCGCTGCCGGCCGAAACCCTGGACGACCTGCTCACCGCGCGCGCGGCCGCCGACCCCGACGGTATCGCCGCCCGTTTCGAAGGCGAGGAACTCACCTACGCGGCGTTCGCCGCACGGGTGAACCGGCTCGCCCGCTGGCTCGTCACGCGCGGCGTCGGACCGGAGACCATCGTCGGTCTCGGGGCCCTGCGCAGTCTGGACATGCTGGTGGCGATGTACGCGATCGTGCGTGCGGGCGGCGCGTACCTGCCGATCGATCCGGCCCATCCCGCCGATCGCGTCGAGCGGCTGATCGAGTCGGCCGCGCCCGCCCTGGTGCTGACGGTCGGCGGCGCGGAACTGCCGGTGCCGATCGCGGTACCCGTGGTCGACCTCGCGTCGCTCGATACGACCGGATTCGACGACGCGCCATTGACCGACGCGGACCGCGACGGCGTGCTGCGTCCGGCGAATACGGCCTACGTGCTGTTCACCTCCGGCTCGACCGGCCGTCCCAAGGGCGTCGCGGTCAGCCATCGCGCCATCATGAACCAGCTGCGCTGGCTCGAATTCCGCTACGGCGTGACCGGCGACGACCGGATCCTGCAACGCGCGCCGCTGACCTTCGACGTCTCGGTCTGGGAGTGCTTCCTGCCCGTCGCGGTCGGCGCGCCCTTGGTGATCGCGCGACCCGGCGGTCACCTCGATCTCGCCTATTTCGCCGATCTGCTGCGCGAGCACCGCATCACCATCGCCGAATACGTGCCGTCGGTCCTCGCGGCGCTCATCGGCGAAGGCATGGGTGACGCCCTCGCCTCCCTGCGCCACCTGCACTGCGGTGGCGAGGCGCTGACCCCGGATCTGCTCGCCGCCCTGCGCGGCAGTTTCGACGGGATCGTGCACAACGCCTACGGCCCCACCGAAGCCGCGATCTCGGCGGTCTACCACGAATTCACCGACGCCGACATCGCCGACGCCGGTCAGGATGTCGCGATCGGCAGGCCCTGCTGGAACACCCGCGCCTACGTGCTCGACGCGCGGTTGCGGCCGGTGCCCATCGGGGTGACGGGTGAGCTCTATCTCGCGGGCGATCAGCTGGCGCGCGGCTATCACGGGCGCGGCGGCCTGACCGCCGAACGTTTCGTCGCCGACCCCTTCGGCGTGCCGGGCCGGGTCATGTACCGGACCGGAGACCTGGCCAAGTGGAACCGGGCCGGTGACCTGGTCTATCTGGGCCGCAACGATTTCCAGGTGAAACTGCGCGGGCAGCGGATCGAACTCGGCGAAATCGAATCCGCGCTCGCCTCGGTCGCGGGCGTGAGCAACGCCGCCGTGGTCGTCGCCGAGGACATCGCGGGTCACGAATGCCTGGTCGGCTATGTCAGCGGCGCGGCCCTGAGCGCGGACGCCGTGTTGGCCGACCTGCGCGACCGGCTGCCCGTCTACATGGTCCCCGCGCACCTGGTCGTGCTGGACGACATGCCGCTCACCACGGTCGGCAAACTGGACAGGTCAGCCCTGCCCTCGGTCGAGTTCGCCGGAACGGCAGTGGAATTCCGCGCGCCGCGCGAAGGTATCGAATCCGTGCTCGCGACCCTGATCACCGATCTCGTCGGCGCGAAGACGCCGTTCGGGGCCGACGACGATTTCTTCGCGCGCGGCGGTAACTCGCTGCTGGCCATGCGCCTGGTGGCACGCGTCAACACCACGTTCGGTTCGGCACTGACCGTGCGCGAGATCTTCGAAGCGCCGACCGTCGCCGAACTGGCGGGCCGGATCAAACAGTCGGCCCGGTCCGGCGTGGGAAGCGAAACCCTTCCGCTGGTGGCGCGTGCGCGTCCGGAGCGCATACCGCTGTCGATGGCGCAGACCAGGATGTGGCTGCTCAACCGGCTCGAACCGGAGTCGGTGGTGTACAACATCCCGATCACGCTCCGATTGACCGGCGCGCTGGACGAACAGGCGTTGCGCGCCGCGCTCGACGACGTGATCGCCAGGCACGAATCCCTGCGCACCGTCTTCCCGTCCGACGACACGGGTCCGTACCAGGTCGTGCTTCCTGTCGCCCAGGTGCCCGCGCTCGCGTCGGAGCCGGTCGAGATCGCCGAGCGCGCGCTGCGGGACGCCGTTCTCGATTTCGTGGCGATCGGCTTCGACCTGCGCGCCGGTATTCCCGTGCGCGCCCGACTGTTCCGGGTGGGCGCCACCGATCACGTCCTGGTCGTCGTGGTACACCACATCGCCGCCGACGGCGTCTCCACCGCGCCGCTGGCTCGTGACCTGATGCTCGCCTACCGGGCGCGCAGCACCGGCGCGCTGCCACGGTTCACTCCGCTGCCGGTCCAGTACCCCGATTTCGCACTGTGGCAGCACGAGCGACTCGGCACCGCCGAGGACCCGGAATCGGTGCTTTCGCGCCAGATCACGCACTGGCGCGACGAACTCGCGGGCCTGGCCCCGGTCCTCGAATTGCCCACCGACCGCCCGCGTCCCGCCGTCGCCTCCGGTCGTGGCGCGGCCTACGAGTTCACCGTATCGGCCGAACTCACCGCCGCGGCGGCGAATGTGGCACGGGTGCACGGTGTCTCGCTGTTCATGGTGGTGCACGCGGTCTACGCGACCCTGCTCGCGCGGCTGGCGCGCACCGAGGACGTCGCGATCGGCACCCCCGTCGCGGGCCGTTCGGACGCCGCGCTGGACGATCTGGTCGGCATGTTCGTCAACACCCTGGTGCTGCGCACCGGCGTCCCCGCGAACGCGTCGTTCGCCGCGCTGCTGGCCTCGGTGCGCAAAACCGATGTCAGGGCCTTCGCCAGCGCCGATCTGCCGTTCGAGCGCCTGGTCGAAGAGCTGAATCCGGTTCGCTCCCGGGCGCATTCGCCGATCGTGCAGACACTGCTCACCTTCGAACACCGTGACGACGCCGTACTGCGGCTGCCCGGTCTCGAGGTGCGCGCGTACCCGATCGACAACGGCATCGCGCAATTCGATCTCGCGCTCGAACTGGCCGAGTACGGCAACGAGGCGGGCGCGACCGCGATACGCGCGGTGCTGCGCTACGCGACCGATCTGTTCGACGACGCCACCGCGCAATCGCTGGCGACCCGGTTCCTGCGGATCCTCAAGGCCGTCACCACCGACACCGCGGTCCGGGTGGGCGATATCGAACTGCTCGACGCGGCCGAACGCACCCTGGTCCTGCGCCGCTGGAACGACACCTCCCGTCTGCTGCCCTCCGGACACACGCTGGTCTCGCTGTTCGAACAGCAGGCCGCGACCACCCCGGACGCGGTGGCCGTCGATTTCGAGGGGACGAGTCTGTCCTACGCCGAATTCGCGGGCCGCACCCATCAACTCGCGCGCTGGCTGGTCCAGCAGGGCGTCGGTCCGGATTCCTATGTGGCACTGGGTATGCGGCGCTCACTGGATCTGGTCGTCGGCATGTACGCCGTGGTCATGGCGGGCGGCGCGTATCTGCCGCTGGACCCCGACCACCCGACCGATCGGGTCGACTACATGCTGCGGACTGTGCAACCGGTCTGCGTGCTCACCTCCGGATTCGAACTCGAGAGCACCGCGACCCGTCAGGTGCGCCTCGACCTGCTCGATCTCACCGGATACCCGCCCGGCCCGTTGAACTCGGTGGATCGCAACGGTGTGCTGACACCGGGACACCCGGCGTACGTGCTGTTCACCTCCGGCTCCACCGGCAAGCCCAAAGGCGTCGTCGTCTCGCACGCGGCGATCGTCAACAGGTTGCAGTGGATGCAGGACCGCTACCGGCTGCGCCGGACCGACGTGGTGCTCCAGAAGACCCCGGCGACTTTCGACGTCTCGGTCTGGGAGCTGTTCTGGCCCTTGCAGACCGGAGCCAAACTCGTTATCGCCCGGCACGACGGGCACCGTGACCCGGCCTACCTCGCCGAGGTCATCACCGCCGAATCCGTCACCACCGTGCATTTCGTGCCCGCGATGCTCGCGGTCTTCCTGAGCGAGCCGCGCGCCGCCGAATGCCGCACGCTGCGACGTGTCTTCGCCTCCGGGGAAGCACTGCCCGCCGCGGCGGCCCAGCGCGCGCGTCGCCTCACCGGCGCGCTGGTGCACAACCTGTACGGCCCGACCGAGGCCGCGGTCGACGTCACCTTCCACGAGGTCACCGACGCCGACACCGTCACCGTCCCGATCGGCAGGCCGGTGTTCAACACCCGCCTGCTCGTCCTGGACGCGCGACTGCGTCCGGTCCCGGTCGGCGTGCCCGGCGAGTTGTACCTGGCGGGAGCGCAATTGGCGCTCGGCTACGCGCGCAGGCCCGACCTCACCGCCGACCGTTTCGTCGCCGACCCGTACGGCGAACCGGGCGCGCGGATCTACCGCACCGGCGACCTGGTCGTCTGGACCGCGCACGGCGAACTGGAATATCTGGGCCGCACCGATTTCCAGGTGAAACTGCGCGGCCTGCGTATCGAACTCGGCGAGATCGAGGCGGCGCTGACCGGCGTCGACACCGTGGATCAGGCGGTGGTGGTCGTCCACACCGACGACCGGCTCGGCGACCGCCTGGTCGCCTACCTGATCGGCGACGCGATCGACCTGGACGACGTCCGGGCCGCACTGGCCGCCGCCCTGCCGACCTACATGGTGCCCTCGGCCTTCGTGGTGCTGGAGGAATTCCCGGTCAACGCCTCGGGCAAGGTGGACCGGCGGGCGCTGCCCGCCCCCGCGCCCGAGACCGCCGTCTACCGCGCTCCCGAATCCGAGGACGAACAGACCGTCGCGCGGATCATGGGCGAACTGCTCGGCATCGACGATCTCGGCGCGGCCGACGACTTCTTCGCACTCGGCGGCAACTCGCTGATCGCCACCCGTCTCGCGGCCCGCCTCGGCGTCGAATTCGACACCGAGGTCCCGGTGCGGATGCTCTTCGAAACGCCGACCGTCGCCGGACTGGCGGCCCAGCTGGCGCGCCTCGGCGACACCGGACCGCGGCCGACTCCCACTCCGATGCCGCGTCCCGAGCGGATCCCGCTCTCGCCGGCCCAGCGGCGCATGTGGTTCCTGAACCGGTTCGACCCGCGGGAGACCGTCAACAACATCCCCGTCGTCATCCGGCTCACCGGTGCGCTCGACATCGCGGCGCTCACCGCCGCCGTCGCCGACGTGATCGCCCGTCACGAAACCCTGCGCACCGTATACCCGGAACTCGACGGCACCGGCTACCAGCGGATTCTGGAGCCGCGAGGACCTCGGCCCCTGACCTCGCTCGATCCGGCCTCGCTCGAGCGAGCCCTGATCGATTTCGTCGCGACCCCCTTCGACGTGACCGCCGAGGTGCCGCTGCGCGTCGGGCTGGCCCGCGTCGCCGAGGACGAACACCTGCTCGCGCTGGTGGTGCACCACATCGCCGCCGACGGCTATTCGATGGGTCCGCTGGCCCGCGATATCGCCACCGCCTACGCGGCACGGGCCACCGGGTCCGCGCCCGGCTGGTCGGAACTCACCCTCCAGTACGCCGACTACACGCTGTGGCAACGCGAGACACTCGGCGCGCAGGACGATCCGGAATCCGTCGCCGCACGTCAGGTGAGTTTCTGGGAGCGCACCCTGCGCGGGCTGCCCGCGCAGCTCGACCTGCCCGCCGATCGCCCGCGACCGGCTGTCGCCACCCACGCGGCGGCCGCGACCTCGCTGCCGCTCGACCCCGCGCTGCGCCGTGCCGTCGAAGCGGTGGCCGCCCGATACGAGGCGACCCCGTTCATGGTCGTGCACGCCGCTTTCGCGGTGCTGCTGGCCCGGCTCACCGGCACCACCGATATCGCGGTCGGCGCGCCGGTGGCCGGTCGCGGCGCGGCCGCGCTCGACGACCTGGTCGGCATGTTCGTCAACACCCTGGTGCTGCGTACCCGGGTACCGGGTTCGGACCGGTTCGACGCCGTGCTCGCCCGGGTCCGCGACGCCGATCTCGACGCCTTCGCCCACGCCGACGTCCCGTTCGAGCGTCTGGTCGAGGTACTCGACCCGCCGCGCTCGCAGGCGCGTCATCCGCTGTTCCAGGTGGCGCTGTACTTCCAGAACCTGGCGCCCACCGGCATGGAGATCGCCGGGGTCACCATCGCCGAATACGACGTCGCGCACGAGACCAGCCAATTCGACCTGCAATTGACCGTCTCCGACGACGCGCTGCGTTTCACCTACGCCACCGATCTGTTCGACGAATCGACCGTCGCGGGCTTCGGCGACCGGTTCACCCGGCTGCTCGCCGCGATCACCGCCGACCCGGCCAGGGTCATCGGCGATATCGACCTGTTCGGCGCGGGGGAACTGCACCGGGTGGTCACCGAATGGAACGATTCGGCCCATACCGCGTTCGTCGCCGAACTACTGCTCGACGAATTCGAAGCCCAGGCCGCCGCGACCCCCGACGATCCGGCGCTGATCCACGTCCCCGACGACGACACCGCGGCCACCGTACTCACCTACGGCGAACTCGATCGCCGCACCAATCAACTCGCCCGCCATCTCATCGACACCGGTGTCGGCGCGGAATCGCTGGTGGCCCTGGCGATCCGCCGCTCGATCGACCTCGTCGTCGCGATGTACGCCGTGCTCAAGGCGGGCGGTGCGTACGTCCCGATCGACCCCGACCACCCGGCCAGGCGCGTCACCCACATTCTGGAGACCGCGCGTCCCGCCGCCCTGCTCACGGCGGGCGCCGGTGACGAATTCGGTTTCGCCGGGCCCGTCGTCCGCCTGGATTCGGTGGCATACGACGACTACGCCCACGATCCGATCGCGGCGCACGAACGTCCGGGACCGGTGCACCCCGATCATCCCGCGTACGTGATCTTCACCTCGGGCTCGACCGGAAAACCCAAGGGTGTCAGCGTTTCCCACGCCGCGATCGTCAACCAGATGACGTGGATGCAGGCGCAGTACCGGTTGCGGGCCGAGGACGTGTACCTCCAGAAGACCGCGACCACCTTCGACGTCTCGCTGTGGGGTTACTTCCTGCCGCTGCGCGTCGGCGCGACGCTGGTGCTCGCGGCCAAGGACGGTCACCGCGATCCCGGTTACCTGACCGAGGTGATCGGCGAATACGGCGTCACCGTCACCGATTTCGTGCCCTCGATGCTGACGGTCTTCGCCGGGCACGTCGAATCGACCGGCACGCGTGCCGCGCTGGCCGCACTGCACACGGTGTTCGTCATCGGCGAGGCGCTGCCCGCCCGGACCGTGCGCGCGTTCGGCGCGGTGAGCGACGCGCGGGTACACAATCTCTACGGCCCGACCGAGGCGGCGGTCAGCATCACCTTCCGCGACGTCACCGGGGAGGCCGAGCGGACCGTCATGCCGATCGGCAATCCCGAATGGAACAGTCGCGTCTACGTACTGGATTCGCGTCTGCGCCCGACCCTGCCAGGGGTGGCGGGGGAGTTGTACCTCGCGGGCACCCAGCTCGCTCGCGGCTATCAGGCCCGTCCCGACCTGACCGCCGACCGGTTCGTCGCCAATCCGTTCGGACAGCCGGGCGAGCGTATGTACCGCACCGGTGACCTGGTCCGCTGGGAGACCGGCGGGCCCGTCGCCGAACTGGCCTACCTGGGCCGCACCGACTTCCAGGTCAAATTCCGCGGTCAGCGCATCGAACTCGGCGAAGTCGAATCCGCGCTCGCGGCCGTGTCCGGCGTCGCGCAGGCCGCCGCGCGGGTGGTGCACACGGCCACCGGTGACCACCTGGTCGGCTACCTGACCCCGACACCGGGGGCGCGGGTGTCCGACGCCGAGGTACTGCGCGCGGCCGCGGCGGCACTGCCGTCCTACATGCTGCCGTCGGCACTGGTCACCCTGGATACGTTCCCGCTCAACAGTTCCGGCAAGCTCGACCGCGCCGCCCTGCCCGATCCGGTCTTCGACCGCGTCGCCTACCTGCCCCCGGTCACCCCGGCCGAGCGGCTGGTCGCCGAGGCCTACGAAGCGGTACTGGAGGCGGGCCGGATCGGCGCGGACGACAACTTCTTCGACCTCGGCGGCAACTCGCTCAACGCCACCCGTGTGCTCGCCCGACTCGGCGAGCGGCTCGGACGCCGCGTCCCGGTCCGGATGCTGTTCGAGACACCGACCGTGCGCGCGCTCGCCGCCGCGATCACCGCGGACGCCGAGTCCGGCGAACGGGTACTTCCGCTGATCGCGGGCCCCCGGCCCGATATCGTGCCGCTGGCTCCGGTGCAACGCGGCATGTGGCTGCTCAACCGGCTCGACCCGGCCTCGCCCGCGCACAACATCCCGGTCGCGCTGCGGCTCACGGGCGAACTGGATGAGGTGGCGCTGGCCGCGGCCTTCGCCGACGTGGTCGCCAGGCACGAGACCTTGCGCACCGTCTACCCGACCGGCGCCGACGGCTCGGGACACCAGGTGATCCTGCCCGCCGACCCGGCCCCGGTCCGGCTCACGGTGGAATCGCTCGACGCCACCACGCTCGACGAGCGGATCGCCGAATTCCTGCGCGCCGGTTTCGATGTCACCTCCGAGGTGCCGTTGCGGGCGGTCCTGCTGCGCGAGGCGCCCGACAGCCACGTCCTCGTCGCCGTCGTACACCACATCGCCGCCGACGGCTACTCGATGACCCCGCTGCTGCGCGACCTGCTCTCGGCCTACCTGACCCGCGCGGTCGGCACCGCGCCGGTCTGGCCGGAACTGGCCGCCCAGTACGCCGATTACGCGCTGTGGCAGGCCGAGACGGTCGAATCCGCGGCCGTGACGCAACTCGCGTACTGGCGCGAGGCACTGCGCGATCTGCCCGAGGAACTCGCGCTGCCCACCGATCGTCGCCGTCCCGCCGTCGCGACCAAACGCGGCGGCAATGTGCGCGCGCGGATCGGCGGCGATATCGCGGCCAGGGTGCGTGCGCTCGCCGCCGCCGACGGGGCGACCCCGTTCATGGTGGTGCACGCCGCGCTGTCGGTGCTGCTGGCGCGGCTGTCCGGCACGACCGACATCGCCATCGGCACCCCGGTGGCCGGTCGTGGCGCCGCGGCGCTCGACGATCTCGTCGGCATGTTCGTGAACACGCTGGTCCTGCGCACCCACCCGGAACCGGGCCGCACCTTCGCCGAACTGCTCGCGCGGACGCGAACGGTCGACCTGGCCGCGTTCGGCAACGCCACCGTCCCCTTCGAACGGGTGGCGGAGGAACTCGGCGTCGAGTCGAACCAGAGCCGCCACCCCCTGTTCACCGTGGCACTGAGCTACCTGGACGCGGGCGCGCGCGCCTTCGCGCTGCCGGGTCTGGATCTGTCGCCCGTCGAATTCGACGAGCCGGTGGCACGTTTCGACCTGCAATTCACCGTCGCCGCCGAACCCGACGAACACGGGCACCTCGGCGTCGAACTGACCTACGCGACCGATCTGTTCGACGCGGCGACCGCCGCCGGTCTGCTGCGCCGTTTCGGTCGGGTGCTCGGCGCACTCACCGCTGATCCGCATCGCCCGGTGGGTGCCGTGGATCTGCTGGCCCCCGCCGAACGCGCCGCACTGCTGGCCCGCACCGGTCCCGCCCCCGTGCCACAGCGCACGCTGGCGGAATTGATCGCCGAGGCCGTCGCGCTGAATCCGGACGGTCCGGCCGTGGTCGACGGCACGGTGACGCACACCTACCTGGCGATGGACGAACAGTCGTCGCGGCTGGCCAGAATGCTGATCGGACACGATATCGGCCCCGACGACATGGTCGCGGTCGCGATCCCGCGTTCGGTGGAATCGGTGCTCGCGGTGTGGGCCGTCGCCAAGACCGGCGCGGCCTTCGTCCCCGTCGACCCCGACTACCCGGCCGATCGCATCGCGCACATGCTCACCGATTCCGGCGCGACCATTGGCCTGACGATCACCTCCGAGCGCGCGGCGCTGCCCGACGACACCGACTGGCTGGTACTCGACTCGACAGCGACCGCGTCACGGATGCGCCACACCAGCGCGGCCACGATCGGCGTCGGGGAACTCGTCTGCCCGGTGCGCGGCGACCACGCGGCCTGGATGATCTACACCTCCGGCTCCACCGGGACACCGAAGGGCGTCGTCGCCACCCACGCCGGGCTCGCGGGGATCGCTCGCGCCCAACGTGATCGGTACGTCGTCACCCCGGATTCCAGGGTGCTGCACGTCGCCTCGCCGAGTTTCGACGCCTCGATGCTCGAATTCCTGCTCGCCGTCGGCGCGGGAGCCGCGCTCGTCGTCGCGCCGTCGGATGTCTACGGCGGTCGGGCATTGACGGCACTCGTCAGGGATCAGCACGTCAGCCATGCCTTCCTCACCCCGGCGGTGCTGCGCACGCTCGACCCCGACGAACTGCCCGAACTCACGCACCTGACCGTCGGCGGTGAAGCCTACGGCCAGGATCTGGTGCGGCAGTGGGTATCCGGGGTGTCCGGGTCCTCGGCACGGTCCTTCCACAACACCTACGGCCCGACCGAGACCACCGTCATCGCCACGATCAGCGCCCCGCTGGACCCCGACGGCGGCTTCGACATCGGCACGCCGATCCACGGCATGTCGGCCGTCGTGCTCGACGGGCGATTGCAGCCGGTCCCGGTCGGCGTGACCGGCGAGCTGTATCTGCGCGGCCCGGGACTGGCCAGGGGATACCACGCCAGGCCGGGGCTTTCGGCGGACCGGTTCGTCGCCGATCCGCACGGCGGCGCGGGCGGACGGCTCTACCGCACCGGAGATCTGGTGCGCTGGAACGACTCCGGCGCGATCGAGTACGTCGGCCGCGCCGATCACCAGGTGAAGGTGCGCGGCCTGCGGATCGAACTCGGCGAGATCGACGCGGTACTCACCGCCCACGAATCCGTCGAATTCGCCGTCACCCTCGGACATTCCGACGCGCAGGACACCGTATGCCTGGTGTCCTACGTGGTCGCCGCGTCCGGCCGCACCGTCGACACCGGCGAACTCGCGGCCTTCGCCGGTCGCTCGCTCGCGGCGTACATGGTGCCCGCCGCCATCACGGTGCTCGACCACATCCCGCTGACCCCGACCGGCAAACTCGATCGAAAGGCACTGCCCGCACCGGAATTCCGCGCCGCCGCCTTCGAGGCGCCCGCGACCGAACTCGAACAGCGGGTGGCGCTGATCGTCGCCGAGGTACTCGGCCGCGCGGACCGGATCGGCCGCGCCGACGATTTCTTCGCACTCGGCGGGAACTCCCTGACCGCGATCCAGGTGGGGGCCCGCTTGGGCGCCGCGCTCGGCGTCACGGTCGGTGTGCGCACCATCTTCGAGAATTCGACGGTGGCCGCGTTGGCCGCCGCACTCGATGTCGACGACGCGGCCCCCGCCCGTCCCGCGCTGGTCAGGCACGCCGAGGGCGGTCCGGTGCCGCTGTCACTGGCCCAGCAGCGCATGTGGTTCCTGAACCAGCTCGACCGCCAGTCCACCGCCTACAACATCCCGCTGGCGGTACGCCTGACGGGCGCACTCGATATCGCGGCCCTCGCCGCCGCGGTCACGGATGTGGTGCATCGGCACGCAGTGCTGCGGACCGTCTATCCGCAGCGTGAATCCGGTCCGGTGCAGGTGGTACTCGGCCCCGAGGCCGCGGGCACGCCGGTGCTCGCGCCCGTCGCGGTGCAGGTCGACGACCTCGCCGTTGCCGTCGCCGATTTCGTCGGCGCGGGTTTCGACGTCACCGAGACGGTGCCGCTGCGCGCCCGCCTGTTCGCCCCCGCCGCCGCGCGGCCGGCCGATCAGGAGCACGTCCTGGTCGTGGTGGTGCATCACATCGCGGCCGACGGCACCTCGCTGGTGCCGCTGGCTCGCGATGTCATGACCGCCTACGCCGCCCGCAGCCGTGGCGACGCGCCGAGTTGGCTCCCACTGCCCGTGCAGTACACCGACTACAGCCTGTGGCAGCGTGAACTGCTCGGCGCGCTGGAGGATCCCGAATCGCTGATCTCGCGTCAGTCCGATTTCTGGAGCCGCACCCTGGCGGGCCTGCCCGACCAGCTGAATCTGCCCACCGACCGCGTCCGGCCCGCCATCGCCTCCACCCGTGGCGGACATGTCGATTTCACCGTCGACGCCGCACTGCACGCCGGGCTGGCCGAGACCGGACGTTCGGCGGGGGCGACGCTGTTCATGGTCGTGCACGCCGCCTTCGCGCTGCTGCTCGCCAGACTGTCCGCCGGAACCGACATCGCCGTCGGCACGCCGGTCGCCGGACGCGGTGACGCGCTGCTCGACGACGTGGTCGGCATGTTCGTCAACACCCTCGTGCTGCGCACCGAGGTCGTCGCCGACGACACCTTCGGTGAACTGCTCGCCCGTGTGCGCGACGCCGACCTCGCGGCCTTCTCGCACGCCGACGTGCCCTTCGAACGTCTGGTGGAGGTGCTGAACCCGCCGCGCTCGACCGCGCGTCATCCGCTGTTCCAGGTCGGCTTCTCGTTCCACAACCAGGGCGAGGCCCGGTTCGACCTGGACGGCCTGACCGTCACCGCCGTCGATTTCGAGTCCGAGGTCTCCCAGTTCGACCTGCACCTGGTGGTCACCGACCGCTACGACGCCGACGGCGAACCCCTCGGCATCGCCGCGTCGATCACCTACGCGACAGCGCTGTTCGACCGATCCACCGTCGCGGGTTTCGCGGACCGACTGCGGCGTCTGCTCGCCGCCGTATGCGCCACCCCGCAGGTCCCGGTCGGCGACCTCGCGCTGCTCGACCCGACCGAATCCCGGCGCATCCTCGAGGGCTGGAACCGGGCCGACCGGATCTTCGCCCACACCACGCTCGACAGCGGTTTCCGGGCCCAGCTGGCCCGCACCCCGGACGCGGTGGCGATCGTCGACGAGGAACGCACGCTCTCCTACGCCGAATTCGGGGCCGCCGTCCATCGATTGGCGCGCGTGCTGGCCGGTCGCGGTGTCGGACCGGAATCCCTGGTGGCACTGGCGATTCCGCGCAGCGTCGATCTGCTCGTCGCCATGTACGCCGTGGCGGCGGCGGGTGGTGCGTATGTGCCGCTGGACCCGAGTCATCCACTCGAACGCACCACCGGGGTCCTCGCCGCGGCCGATCCGGCACTGGTGCTGATCTCGGCGCGCGCCCCGATGCTGCCGCCGACTCGTTCGGATCACGACATGCTGCTCGACATCTCGACCATCGACCCGACCGTCGACAGCGCGCCGATCCGTGACGACGAGCGACGCGCGCCGCTGCGGCCGGGCAATACCGCCTACGTCATCTTCACCTCGGGTTCCACCGGCGCGCCCAAGGGCGTCGCCGTGTCGCACGCGGCCGTCACCCACCAATTGGAATGGATGCAATCGGAATACCGGCTCGACGGCGACGACGCCACACTGCTGATGACCTCGGCCGCGTTCGACCTCTCGGTCTGGGAGTTCTGGTGGGCGCTGCGCACCGGCGCCAGGGTGGTGCTCGCACCGCGCGACGCCCAGCACGATTCCGCGGGCGTTCTCGACCTGATCCGGCGGGCCTCGGTCACCACGATCACGCTGGTGCCTTCGCTGCTTGCCATGCTCGCCGAGGTGAGCGCCGGTCGGCTGCCGCGTTCGCTGCGCAGGTGCCTCGTCATCGGTGAACCGCTGCCCGCGTCGACGGTCGCGCGCGTCCGCTCGGGCGGCGCCGCGCGGGTCGACAATCTGTACGGGCCGACCGAGGCCGCCGTCTCGGTGACGAGTTTCCGTGTGGGCGAAACGGGTTCGCTCGGGACTCGCTCGGTGGTGCCGATCGGCCGGGTGCAGGCGGGCAACCGGGTCTACGTCCTCGACGACCGCCTGCATCCGGTGCCCGCCGGTGTCACCGGTGAGCTGTATCTCGGCGGCGCGCAACTCGCGCGCGGCTATCACGGCCGAACCGATCTCAGCGCCGAACGTTTCGTCGCCGACCCGTTCGGTCCGGCGGGCGGCAGGCTCTACCGCACCGGGGACATGGTGCGCTGGAGTGCCGACGGCACCCTCGACTACGTCGGCCGCCGCGATTTCCAGGTGAAACTGCGCGGCTACCGTATCGAACTCGCCGAGATCGAACACGCCCTGCGCTCGGCTCCGTCGGTGACCGACGGCGTCGTCGTCGCCTACCGGGCCGACGACGAGAACGCCATGCTCGTCGGCTATTTCACCACCGACGCGACACCGGACACCGAGGCCGTGCGCACCGCGCTGACCCAGGTGCTGCCGAGTTACATGATGCCCGCGGCCCTGGTCGCGATGGACGCGCTGCCGCTCAACGCCAACGGCAAGGTGGACCGCGCGGCACTGCCGCGTCCGGAACTGCGGGCGCGGGAATTCGTGGCACCGGCGACGGGGCTCGAACGTACCGTCTGCGCGGTCTTCGCCGAGATACTCGGTGTCGAACGGGTCGGCATGGGCGACAGCTTCTTCGACCACGGTGGTAACTCGATGCTCGCGACCAGGCTCGCCACCCGTCTGAGCGCCGAACTGGCCGAGCGGATTCCGGTGGTGTGGCTGTTCTCGGCCCCGACACCGGCGGGTCTGGTCGAACGGCTGGCGATGTCGCGGTCGGGCCACGGCCACGTCGACTCCGAGGCCGCCTTCGACGTCCTGCTGCCGTTGCGCACCGGCGGCGGCGCCGATCCGCTGTTCTGCGTGCATCCGGCGGGCGGCGTCGCCTGGTCCTTCGCGGGGCTTGCCCCGCACATCGACTCCGGCCGCGCCATCTACGGACTCCAGTCACCGGTACTGAACTCCGCGGCGCCGCTGCCGGATTCGATCGAGGACTGGGCTCTGCGCTACGTCGCGGAGATCCGCGCGGTGCAGCCGGAGGGGCCGTACCACCTGCTCGGCTGGTCGCTCGGCGGTGTACTCGCGCACGCCATCGCCGTGCGCCTACAGGAACAGGGCGAGCACGTGGCGATACTCGCGATGATGGACAGCCCGCGCACCTTCGACCCCGGCGAATCGGCCACCGTACCGATCGCCGACCTGCTCGGCGGCCTGCTCGGTGACCAAGCCGACGATATCGACGCCGAACTCGACGTCGAGGATCTGGCCGATCGGATCGGGGAACTGCCCGAACCCTTCGCCTCCTTCGGCGTCGACCGGGTGACCCGCCTGCTCGCGGCGGGCACGCGTTCGCTCGAACTCATGCGTCGCTACCGGCCGCGCCCCTACAAGGGCGACCTGGTGTATTTCACCGCCGCGCTGGACGACGTCTCCGGTGCGACGGGAGCCGCGAGCTGGTCGGACGCCGTCGACGGAACGGTGCACAACCACGCCGTGCAGGCCACCCACTGGCGGATGACCTCCGAATCCGCCCTGGCTCGCATCGGCCGCGTCCTCACCACGGTCTGGGACCGTGCGTGACGGGTCGGGAGGGCTCATCGTCGCGACGAGCCCCATGAGCCCCACAGCCACCTGAATGCGCGGGACGCACCGGTGAACCCCCTTGCCGGCCGGTGCGTCCCGCCTCGGGGTCCGGGATCAGGCCCTGGCGTGCGCCGATTCGATGACCGGATGGGCCTGCTGACGCCAGTCCGAGACCGCGCGCCCCTGCCACCGGGACAGGGTGGAATCGAACTGTTTCGCGCGTTTGGTCACCGTCAGCCCCACGTAGGTGTGGCCGTCGGTGATGGCCGCGGTCGCTACCGCGCACGCCTGCTCCACCTCGCCCGAGCCGAGCAGCGCCGCGGCGTGCTCGAACCGGACCAGCGCGGGTTCCATCGTCTCGCGCGGATCGTAGAGCGAGATCGCGTGCGCGGCGGCCGCCGCCGTCTCGTCGGGGCGGCCGAGCCTGGCGTAGCCGATCGCCCGATAGAAGGCGAGTTTCTCGGGTCGGAACGAGAAGATGCCGACCGGGAGGTCCGCGCTCGACAGACCGTCGAGCGCGGCGCTCGATCGATCGATGCAGTACGCGAATTGGTCACCGTCGCCGAGATCGGCGTGCGCGCGCGCCGCCATACCCCACAACCAGGCCGCCGCCGCACCCGTACGCGGGTTCTCGGACAGCCGCGGCGTGAGCAGATCCAGCACTTCTCGCGGCTTGTCGCTGTAGGTGGGCAGATAGGCCAGGCCCGCCAGGGCGATATCCTCGGAATAGCGATCGCCGATATCCTGCGCCGCGTGAATCGCGGTCGTGTACCAGTTTCGCGCGCGACCGAAATGGCCTTCGTTGAAGAGTATTTCGCCGACGACATTCGCCAGCCGTCCCGCGGTGCGGACCAGCCGAATCTGATGGAGTGTCGCCTGCCTTTCGCCGAGACATCCACGAACCGTGCGGAATTGTTCCAGCGTGGTGTGCAGCAATTCGTGCGGCGGCACCTGGACCACTCGGCTACCGAGGGTATCGGCGGCCTCTTCCAGCAACCCCAGCCTGCGTTCGCTGATGGAACCCGCGTCCAGCGTGGCCAGCATCTTCTCGGGCTCGTTCGCCACGAGGTCTGCCGCCTGGCCGGCCAGGCCCGCGCCGATGCAGGCCAGCAACTCTCGACGTCTCACGTCGTCTTCCTCGACTTCCTTGTCGAGCCCGATCGGCGCTGCACGGATCGCCGTGTGTTCCAGCGCGTTATCCCTACCGAGCTTGGTGTTCGGCACGAGCACCGAGCTCGCGTCTCCGGTTTCACTGGCCGCGTCGTGGCCCGCCGAGATCGCCCGCTCGAATCGGGCGACGACAACTGAATCGGATTCGGACAGCACCCGGTCGAGTAGTCGCCGGCTTGCGGCATGCATCCGGGTTGTCCGGCCCTTCTCCCACAAGACCACGGTGCGCGGGGTAACGCCCACCAAGCGTGCGAACTCGTAGCGACTTCGCCTCATCGCCGCGCGAAGGGCCATCACGTCCTCGCCCGTCCAGTCGATCTCGAGCATAGGTCCTGCTTCCTTACACCAGGCTGGTTCAATCGGAAATTACTCGCATTTACCGTCTTCGGGTCTGTTATGCACCGAATCGCAACGCGCACTCTGGAAGTGCATCCGGCACCGGGTTGTGCCCAGACCTTTCGAAGGCGTCCGCTCTCCGGAAAATTACCGGCGCACGGTCCCGAAGCGGTCCGATCCAGCCGCTTCGAGCGCGGTATCCGGGGACGCTTTCCGGTGCCGGATGCACACGAACCCCCGGAGGTGAACGATGGACGTACCGAACTCGGATATCAGGGAACTGTGGCTGATTCAGAGCCGTGACTGCACACAGGAACCATTATCCCTCGACTACGACCGTGCCCGATTCATCCTCTCGGTGCACGCGGGTCACGGCGCCGTCTGCCACCAATACCTAACCGCGTCGGCCTTCTGTTCCCGCCGAGCCGCCGGCCACTGAACCCATGGGATCGCTCTGGTCGATCCTGCTCGGATGCGGTCTGCTCGTCGCCGTGGCGGGTGTGGTCGGCAGCTGGCTCGACCGCACCCAAGGCTCCCGCGAACACGACTCACCCGCAGCGCCTTTCAGCGTCGAACAAGCACATACCGTGATGCAATCACATTGCGGATGCCGCGCCGACGACTGCTCCCGCAAGGCCGCCGCGTTCCGCGCGCTGGTCGAAGCGGGACGTATCGTGCCCGACGCCCGCGCCGACCACTACTCCCTATGAGCCGATCGCCCGGGCCCGGGGGTGAGTCGTCTCTGCGGTCACGTGGTCGCGCGGGACCGGTGTCGACACGCATGCGCGACGATGGGGACATGAATCCTCCCGTGCCCGGACCGGTTTTCGATGTTTTCGCCGTGTTGAACGGCGTTGTCGACCTCAGGTCCTATCCGCGCCGGAACCTGGTCCTGAGCTCGCCCCAGACCGGTGGTTTCGAGAACGTCTACTACACAATGGCGTTCATGCGCCGCACCTGATCTCGTCGTCGCGCGCGCTACCCGAGGACTTCGAGAATTTGTTCCGCGAGCGGTGCGGCCGAGGCGGGGTTCTGGCCGGTGAACAGGTTGCGGTCGACGACGGTGTAGGGCTTCCAGATCTCGCCTCGGGTGAAGTCGACACCGAGTTCGACCAGCCCGTCCTCCACCGTCCAGAATGCCTTCTCACGCAGCCCGACGGCGTCCTCCTCGTCGTTGGTGTAGGCCGTCATGCGGTAGCCGGTGAAAGGCGACACTCCGTTGCGTCTGGTCGCCAGGATCGCCACCGGCGCGTGACACACGATTGCGAGTGGTTTGCCGGAGGTGAGAGACGCGGTCAGTAGCCTTCCGGAATCGGCGTCCTTCCACAGGTCCTCCATCGGCCCGTGGCCGCCGGGGTAGTACACGGCGTCGTAGTCCGCGAGCCTGGCGTCGGCCAATTCGATCGGTCGGCGCAACTCCTCCGCGGAGCGCAGGACTTCCTCCAGGTCGAGGGCGATCTGCTCGCTGCCCGCCATCGAGGGTCGCAGGCTCATCGAGTCGACGTGCGGTATCGCGCCGCGCGGGGTGGCGACGACGATATCGTGGTCAGCCCCGGTGAGGGCGCTGTAGGGCGCGGCGAATTCCTCGGCCCAGTAGCCGGTCGGGTGTCGGGTGCCGTCTTTCAACGTCCAATACGCGGCGCCGGTCATCACGAAGAGAACTTTGGCCATGACTGGTTACTCCCTTGCCGGTTGTGAGGCCGTGAGCGAGCGATATCTACATCCGGGCGACCCGAGCCGATATCCACTGTAAAGCGGTGTCGATACCGACGGCAATGTAAGGGGCTTCCCGATGCGCGATCGGTTTGCCGAAAGTAAGCTGAATCTGGTCGTCGACATCCAACGGAGAAGCCATGAGCGATATGACCACCGCGAGCGCCGGCCGACCGGGATCGGAGCTGGTCGGCCGCACGGTCGTCCTGATCGGCGGTAGTGCGGGCATCGGGTTGGAGACGGCCAGGCGGGCGCGTGCCGAAGGCGCGGAGGTGGTGCTCACCGGCCGCGATCCCGACCGGTTGACGCGCGCCGCCGCCGACGTCGGAGCTCAACGCACCGCCGCTTTCGATGTCACCGACGACGACGCGCTGGCGACCTTCTTCGCTGAACTGCCCGCGAAGGTCGACCACGTCATGGTCACCGCGGGCGGACCCCGCTACGCGCCGCTGCTGGAAATGGATTCGGCCCAGGTGCGCGAGGTTCTCAGCGGTCATGTGGCCACCTACCTCGCGGTGGCGCGCCACGCGGCGAGCGCGCTGAACGACCGGGGTTCGTTGGTTTTCATGGGTGGCACCGGTGGACGGCGCATATCCAGGAGTGCCGGAATCGTCTCGGCGGCCACCGCCGCGCTGCCTCCGTTCACGGCGGCCCTGGCCCTGGAACTCGCACCCGTGCGGGTGAATCTCATCGCCGCCGGATTCGTGGACACGCCCCTGTCGGCCTCGCTGCTCGGGGACCGACTAGAGGAGCGTCGGCGAGAGTTGGCGGCCACGCTTCCGATCGGGCGGGTGGTCGGCCCCGCCGATGTCGCGGCGCTGGCGGTCCATCTGATGACCAATACCGCGCTGACCGGCGCGACCTACGACATCGACGGCGGGCAACAGTTCGTCGGCTGACGCGAGATCGCCGCGGCCCCATGTCCGATCCCGGCTCGGGATCACCGATTCCGCTCTATACAACCCGGCACCGCGATGCGATGATGACAGCGTTTTCTTCTCATTCAGTCGCTCAGTCGACGCACACCGGAGGTGCCGATGAGGCAGCAGGAATCCGCGCACATTCTGGTGGCGGGCGCGGGCCTGGCCGGATTGGCCACGGCGGTCTGGCTCGCGGAGGCGGGTCACCGGGTGACGTTGGTGGAGAAGCGGGGGCGGCTCGGCGGTCGGACGATCTCGTTCGAGGTGCCGGGAATCGAGGGCAGGGTCGACAACGGACAGCATCTGTTCGCCGGCTGCTACGACGCTCTGCTGCGCTACGTCGACACCATCGGTACCCGCGATCGATTGCACTGGGACGCACCGCCGTTCGCGATCAGAACCGGACCGGATCGCCTGCTGACGATGCGCGCCCCCGCGTGGTTGCCGCACACGCTGCGCCGCGCGATCGGACTGTCCTGGCTGGCGTGGCCGCCGATCCCGCTGCGCGATCGGCCCGCCGCGGTGCGCAGCTGGGCCAGGATCGCGTTCGCCGCCCGTCGCCCGGATCCCGCGCTCGACGATCTGACCGTCGACCGCTGGTTCCGCCGGATCGGCGTACCGGAATCGTTGCGCGCGTTGGTGCTCGACCAGTTCGTCATCGGACTGTTGAACGAGAAGCCGGACCGGGTGTCGGCCTACATGTTCGCCCAGACGCTGCGATTCATCAGCGGGCGAGCGCTTTCGGGGAATCCGCGTGCCGGTGACGCGGTCTGGCCACGGGTGAGTCTGCACGAGTTGTTCGTCGCGCCCGCCGAGCGTTTCCTGCTGGAGCGCGGTGCGGAGGTGGTGGTCGGGACCGGTGTCGTCGATATCGAGATCACCGACGACGGACTCACCGGTGTCCGGCTCTCCGACGGGCGGGTGATCGAGGTCGACGCCGCGGTGCTCACGCTGCCGCCCTGGTCGCTGACGACACTGCTCGATCGCGGACGCCTCGGGCAGTACGACCATTTCACACCCGCGCGCAAGATCGAGCCCGCGCCGATTTCGAGCGTGTACGTGTGGCTGGACCGTCCGCTGCGGATGCGCAGACTCGCGGAGAATCTGCGCGACACCACCATCGAGTGGGTTTTCGACACCACCGGGATGCACGGTGTCGAGACCGAGGCCGGGCATTGCTATTCGCTCGCGGTCAGCGCGTCCTGGGATGTCGTGCACCTGCCCAACGCCGAATTCACCGCGGCGGCACTGGAATCGCTGGCGAAGCACTATCCGGAGGTCGGGCAGGCGCAGGTGCTGCGCACCCACGTCATCCACCAGCCGCAGGCGACCTTCTCGGCGCAACCGGGTTTCGACGCGCTCCGACTTCCGCAGCGCACGCCGATCGACGGACTGTTCCTCGCCGGCGACTGGACCCGCACCGGCCTGCCGTCGACCATGGAAGCCGCCGCGGAGAGCGCGGTGCTCGCCGTCGACGCGGTTCGCGAGTTCCTCGGCGCGCGCGTCGGCGCGGCCGAGGGGTGACACTCGCCGACAGCAGTCCACAGCGCCGTATCAAGTCGGCTGAACAATTCTGAAAGACCTGGTGGCCGCATATTCTCGCGGTTGTCTTCGCGTGTCAGGCAATCCGTGGTCCCCGCGGGTCCGAATGCGAAACGACAAGTTCTTTCAGGATGAAAGGCGTTAGATGGGCACCGGCAAGCACAGGGCGACCAGCCCGCGTCGACAGAAAATAGGGTCCATGGTCGTGGCGGGCGCGGTCCCCGTTGTCCTGACCCTGGTGGGGACCGGTACCGCGAATGCCGAGCCCGAGCAGTTCGCCCCGGTGAGCCGGAGCGACGCGGCGATCGCCGACGCGGTGGCGGACGAGGCGCCGCAGTGGCCTGCCGCCGACGTGCCCAACGTGCGCCCCTACCAGGGCACTCGGATTCCCGAAGACACGCTGACGTCGTTGCAGTGGGCGCGCCCGATCCCGAAGGGCGAGTACCTGGCTCCGCTGGAAGCCCTGCACGCACCCGTCGCGGTCGCGCCGGTACCGCCGATCGCGCCGCCGCCCGGCATGCTGCGCTTCGGTGACGTCCAGGTCGAATCGCCGGAATGGCTGCCGAGGGAACAGGCCATCCAGATCAACGACGGGTCGGCGCAGGCCGAGGCGAATCTCGCCACGTTCCTCGATTCGGTCGGTATGGAACGCACGCGCTCCGATCGGGTCGCGAGCCAGACCATCGGCGCCGCCGCCATCGGCGCCACGGCGGGCGCCGCGTTCGCGAGTCCGTTCGCGCTCATCGGCGCGGGCGTCGGCGGCGGTATCGGGCTGGCCATCGGTCTGCCGTTCGCCCCGATCGGTCTCGCCGCCGCCCCGCTCGGCGCCGCCTACGGCTTCGGCCTGATGGCGGCGCCGCTCGCGGCGATCGGCGCGGGCATCGGCGCGGGTGTCGGTATGACCGCCGCTCTCGCCGCCCCGCCGCGCGCACTCGAAGCCGCTCCGGCTAGCGCGGCCCCCGCCGAACAGGTGCTGGACGAGACGGTCGAAGGCTGACCCGACCGAACAGCACATCGGCCCGCCCGAGGGTTTTCGAACCTCCGGGCGGGCCGAGCCGTTTCCTCAGACCAGTTGTTTCTGCCTGCGCATACGAATCCGGAGATCGGCCATCAGCGCGTGGCTGCCGCCATGGCGCAGCGGACGCGGAATGAAGCGGTTGACGAACCCGACGAAAACGAACAGGTGCTCGAAGCGGCGCTGATCGGTCGCGGACCATTTCAGCTGCATCTGCTCGCGGAAATGCGGCGCGAGGAAGCCGATCGTGAGGAATTGCAGCAGTTTCCGGAACGGCAGCCGTAGATACCAGTGGATCATTCGCAGCTCGAGCAGATCATCGACGTAGGAACGCACGTAGTCGTCCAGGACCGCCTGCTCGCAGGCCCTGTTCCAGTACTCGTCGAAATCCTTGCGGGTGGCGGGCCACATCTCCTCGGTGACCTGGAGGGTCGTGCCGAGGGTGGACGACGACGCGTAGAAGGCCTCGGCCTGTTCCTCGCTCATGCGCCCCTGGAGCAGCTGGTAGGTGTCCTCGAAGCCGATGTAGAGGCATGCGGCGACCCACATCTGGAGATCGCGGTCGAACGCGTTGTACTTCACCGGAGCGCCCGGCGCCGAGCGCACGTGCCGGTGCACCGCGTTGACGGCCTCGCGATAGGCCGCTCGCTCCTCGTCCGTCCCGAGGATGGCCACGGCCAGGTACTGCGTGGTGGTGCGGGCCCGCTTCCACGGATGTTTCATCAATGACCCGGATTCGACCTTGCTCTCGGCCACCCCGTAGCCGACGCCGGGTCGCGCCATCTGCATCGCCACATTGGCCGCCGCGCCCGCGAAGGACCAGAAGTCCAACGCGTCGGACAGTTTCAGCGGCCGCTTGGTGAGCGGGCGATGTGAGGTGCTGATGTGAATGCGGGTCCGGTCCGCGTTCGGGGCGGTGGTGTCCCGGTGATCTCTCGGCTGAGCGGCGGCGGTCATGCCATTCCTTTCGTGATGCTGCGGACGGCACGAACGCACAGCGTCGTGACGGCCCGTGCGGTGGCGACGAGAACCGCGGTGAGGAACAGGCAGCCGAGGAATTCGAACACCGTCATTTCCGTACCGAGAATTCCGTTGAGCACCTTCATTTTTCGTTCATCGACAAGCCGGTGAGCATCGGTTCCTCTGTCCGCGTCCGAACCCGGGCTCCCGAGGATCCGACGCACGCCGATATCCGCGGTGCGCGGCACCGTGTGAAACGTCATCGAACCTCCGACGGACGGGTGGCGCGGGTTCGGCCCCGCAGCGATATGTTACTGCATATTCTCATCGATTCGCGAGCTTGTTCCGGATTCGATCGGAGGGCCCGGCGCGGCGGTTTCGATGCGATAAATACGCCGTAAACGGGGATTATGAGACATCGGGCAGCTCGAGTATCTCGCGGTGTCGGTGCCGGGTGGATTCGCGCGTAGTTATCGGTAGATCGGCCGGTCTGTGATCGAATGGTGGCAAACCTTCCGGGGTTTCTCGCGCGCGAAGGGGCGTGGATGTCGTCCGCGCCTTGACGGATTTCCGCTGTCCGACCCGCTGCCATGCCGGAACCAATGGCAACATAGAGCCCTCGCGAGATGGGCTGACGCGGCCTTTTCGCGTGGATACCGCCGTAGTGCGAGGTGGATTCGCTCGTAGGACTTCCGCTTACTCGAGAATCGTGCGTAACATATGGGCGCATACCGGACGGGTGGTCACGCGGTGGGGCTCGCTCCAGCGTCGCGACGATCCCTCGGGGCCGAGGCAGGGGCGCCGCGGTACTCGTTCCGGCACAGGAAAGGACGCACGTACATGCTCGAGAAGCTGGATCGAATATTCAGCTACGAGATGAAGGTTTCCGAGTTCGTCGGGACCCTGATCATCCTCGGAATCCCTTATGGGCTGATCGGTCTCATCTGGACGTTGACGCACACCGCGCATCTGAAAGATATGCACGGACTCGACGTCGTCATGTCCTTCCTCGGTTCCATCGTGTGCTGGCCGGTGCTCACCTTCTCGAATGTGTGCATGACCTGATGATGGCGCTGGTGTGGCTCATCGACATCCTGGTGATCGGTATCAAGATCCTCGGTGGGCGGATGAAGGTGAATCCGGTCCTGCGTTACGGACTGTGGCTCGCGGTGCTGAGCGCCCTCGTGGCAGGCGTCGGTGTCCTCGGCTACCTCCTGGTGCTGCTGGAACACCGGCTCAGTGAGCAGGCATAGTTCGGGACAGCGCAATCTTCTGAAATATCGGCCGGAAACTTAAGAGAGATCGTCCGTCGCCGATTCGATGAGTTCTGCCCGAATTAGGCGGCAGTACTGCTGAATTACGCTCGCGTGACTCGATTCTGTCGCATATCGGCGAACATTCATCCTGAGAATTCATATTCATATCTGTGTTGTGTCTCACGTCGGATCCATGCGACACTGCACACGCTCCGCGCCTCGCCGGGGGAGACCGGACCATCGGTCGGCGAGTGAGCGACGGACAGCCGGGAAAGGACTCGGGCACCAGTGACCACCACCGAAAGACCTCCGAGACAGAGCGATCTGGAATCGGCGGTACAGGACCTGAGAGGGCTGTGGCAGCGGCATCCACAGCGCTCGCTCGAAACCCTCGGCCGTCAAGTGATGCTCGGCCGCGACGCGGTGATCGAGCTGTTCCGTGCCCTCTTCGCGCGCCGGTTCCCCTACCACGAGTTCATCAAGCAGTGCGCGTTCATGGCGAGCGTCTCGGCCGCGCCGACGGTGTTCGTCGCGATCCCCATCGCGGTCGTGGTGTCGATCCAGGTGGGCGCCCTGGTCAATCAGGTCGGCGCGACCACCTTCATCGGCGCGGTCGCCGGCCTCGGGATCATCCGCCAGGGCGCACCGCTGGTCACCTCGTTGATGATCGCGGGCGCGGTCGGATCGGCGATCTGCGCCGACCTCGGCTCACGCACCATTCGCGAGGAGATCGACGCGATGATGGTCATGGGCGTCGACCCGGTGCGCCGACTGGTCGCGCCGAGACTGCTGGCGGCGGTGCTGGTCAGCATGCTGCTGTGCGGTTTCGTCGTCTTCGTCGGATTCGCGACCGCCTATATGTTCAACGTCTACGCCCAGTCCGGGACGCCCGGCTCGTTCATCAGCTCGTTCTCGTCGTTCGCGGTGGCCAACGATCTGAGCATCGCCCTGGTGAAGGCGGCGGTATTCGGCGCGCTGACCGCGATCATCGCCTGCGACATCGGATTACACGCCAAGGGCGGACCGGGCGGTGTCGCGAACGCGGTCAACTCGGCCGTGGTCACCTCGGCGCTGATGCTGTTCGCGACCAACATCATCCTGACGCAGCTGTACAACACGCTGTTCCCGACGAAGGTCATCTGAGGTGGGCTCGCGATACACCCCACCCGCGCTGAAGCCGTTCCGCGCGGTAGGTGCGGCGGTGGCGGTCCCGTATCAGGTGAATCAGCGCATCGGGCATCAGGTCATCACGTTCTTCCAAGCGGTGGCCGCGATTCCGCTCGCGATGCGGCAGTATCGCAAAGAGGTGCTGCGGCTCACCGCCGACGTCGGCTGGGGCAACGGATCGCTGGTGGTCGGCGGCGGCACGGTCGGTGTCGTCATCATCCTGTGCGCCTTCGGCGGCATCACGGTCGGCATGGAGTCGTACTCGGCGCTGAACCTGCTCACGATGGGCCCGCTGACCGGCGCCATCTCCGGTTTCGCCACCACGAGGGAATTGGCGCCCATCCTGGCCACCCTCGCCTTCGCCATCCAGGCGGGCTGCCGCTTCACCGCGCAACTCGGCTCGATGCGGATCTCCGAGGAGATCGACGCACTCGAATCCATCGCCATCCGCCCGCTGCCGTATCTGGTCACCACCAGGATGATCGCGTCGACACTGACCATCATCCCGCTGTACACGGTCGGCCTCGCCACCGCCTATCTCGCCACGAAACTGTCGGTGCTGTTCCTCGGCGGCACCTCGGCGGGCACCTACGACCACTACTTCTTCCAATTCCTCATCGGCCCCGACGTCTTCTACTCCCTGCTCAAGGTCGCGGTCTTCACGCTGCTCGCGACCTTCATCCAGTGCTACTACGGCTACACCGCGACCGGCGGCCCCGAAGGGGTCGGGGTGGCGGCGGGCCGCGCGATCAAGATGGTCATCGTCGTCATGGTTTTCACCAATCTGTTCATGACCCTTGCTATCTGGGGCATCGACCCCGGATTCCGGATCTCGGGATAGGGGCCGCGGATGTTGCTCGATCCCAGCGGACGCGGCCCGACGGCCCGTCAGCTCACCGTGTCCGGCATCGCCATGATCGTCGCCGTCGCCGTCGCGGCGGGGCTGCTCGTGCTGCGCTACAACGGATACTTCGAGGAGAAGGTGGCGGTGACGGTCGAACTCACCAGCACCGGTGACGGCCTGCCCGCCCACGCCGACGTGAAATTCCGCGGCATGGTCGTCGGTTCCGTCGAACAGGTGGAGGTGGTCGGCAAGGGTTTGCGCCAGCGCGCCGATGTCGGCTTGAAACCCGATGTCGCCCACACTATTCCGGCCGGAGTGAAGGCGCGGGTGGTACCCAACAACCTGTTCGGCGTGACCGCGATCGAACTGGTCGACAGCGGGTCGGGCGGCGCCAAGCTGTCGGCGGGCGCTGTCATTCCCGAGGACACCGGCGCGGGCGCCATGCAGTTGCAGACCACGCTCACCGTGCTGCGCGATGTGCTCGACAATATCCAGCCGGAGAAGCTCGGCCGGGTGCTGGCGACGCTGGCCGCGGCGCTAGAGCCCGGTGCGCGCGCCCCCGGGTCCACCGTCGAACGCCTCGACCTCTGGCTGACCCAGATCCACGGGACACCCGGCATCGGGAATCTGCTCGGTGACCTGGGGCGTGCCACCACCGAATTGAGCAAGTCCGCGCCCGAATTGGTGGGTGTGCTGACCGAATCGGTGACCGTGGCGCGCACGCTCACCGAACGCCGCGACAATCTGATCGCCCTGCTGGCGAACGCGAGCAGCACCATCGACTCGGTGAACGCGCTGTTCGCGGCCAATCCGAATGCCGCGAAAGAACTCGTGCCCGGTCTCGATCAGGTGTTCGGTGACCTCGCCCGCGACCCGGACGCGATCCCGTTCACCGTGAGCAACCTCAACGCGACGCTGGGCAAACTCGGCTCGGTCTTCACCTTCGGTCCGAAACGCCAGATGGTGTGGGCGATGGATGTGAGCCTCACGCCGTTCCAGCAGTACACCGCCGCGGACTGCCCGCGCTACGGCGACATGTACGGGCCGCGCTGCGGCGGGCCCACTATCCCCGAAGTCGCTCCGGCGCAGGTGTATCCGCCCCAGATGCTGCCGCGCTGGCTCGACGCCGCAGGGCCCGCGCCGGTCGCGATCGTGCCGGGCGCGCAGGGGGCCCTCGGCACCGGGACCGCGGGAACTCCCACGGTTCCGGGTCTGCCCGGCATACCCGGTATTCCGGCGATTCCCGGAATCACCGCGCCCGCGTCGAACAACACCGGCGCGACGCCGAGCGCGCGACCGATCGCGTCCGGACGCGGATACGCAGGCGTCGCCGCCGTGGTCGGCGGTCCGCCGACGGCCGCGCAATTGCTGCTGATCACACCGCTGATCGCGGGCGGAACCGTCACCGTGTACGACACCGAGGAAGGGGGTAACTGACCGTGAAATCCGGTAAATCGCTCGCGGGCTTCAGCTTCTTCGCGGTGCTGGCGATCCTGCTGACCTACACCATCTGGTCGACACTGCAACGCTCGGTGCCCGGCGACACCGCGACCTACTCCGCGACCTTCTCCGATGTGATGGGTGTGCGGGTCGGCGACGACGTCCGCATGGCGGGCGTGCGCGTCGGTCGCGTGGACGGCATCGACTTCGACGACGACTACATGGCCGAGATCGAATTCCGCCTCCAGGACCGGCAACGGCTGACCACCACGACGAAAGCGCTCGTCCGGTACCAGAACCTGATCGGTCAGCGCTATATCGCGTTGATTCCCGGCGAGGGGGACGGCGAGGTGTTGCGCCCCGGCGCGCACATCCCGATCGAGCGCACCGAGCCCTCCTTCGATGTCTCCTCGCTGCTGTCCGGATTCGAACCGCTGTTCGGGGTTCTGCAACCGGATCAGGTGAATTCGCTGTCGGAGACGCTGATCCAGGCGTTGCAGGGTGACGGCGTCTCGCTGAGCATGCTGATCACCCAGGCCGCCGAACTGGCAGGCACCTTCGGCCAGCGCGACCGGATCCTCGGCGATGTCATCACCAACCTCAGCAGCGTGCTCGGCGGCCTGGCCAATCGCAGCCACGAACTCGAAACGCTGATCACCCAGGCTCGCTCGCTGGTCGAAGCGCTCTACGCGGAGGGCGAATCGCTCAAGAGCTCGGTCGATCAGGTGGCGACCGCGACCGACTCGCTCGTCGGGCTCGTCACCCAGGTGCGACCCGATCTGGCCAGGGCGCAGAACGACGCGACCACCGGTATCGCGCTGCTGCTGGTCAACGGCGCGGCGCTGGACCGGGCCGCGGTCCAGTTTCCGACGGTGCTCAACGGCCTGGCGCGTTTCACCAGCTACGGCGGGTACGCCAACGCCTACATCTGCAGGCTCGACGTCTCGCTGTGGGGCGTGCTCCTGCCACCCGGCCTGTTCTCCCAGGTCGGCGGCAACTCGCAATCGGAGGTATGCCGATGACGACATCACGTCTGTCCTGGTATGCGAAGAACCGATATCTGTGGCTCGGTGTGATGGCCGCGGCCGCGGTCGCGCTGCTGCTGGTCGTGTCGAGCGCGGTCTCGGAGATGCGGCTGGCGGACAAGACGATCCACGCCGAATTCGCGCAGGCCGCCGGGTTACGTCCCGGCGCGACCGTCGACGTCTCCGGTATCGAGGTCGGCGCGGTCCGTTCGGTCCGCTTGGTGGGGGACAAGGTCGTCATCGACCTGCGCGTCCGTGGTGACTTGCGGCTCGGCAGCAATGCCAGGGCGGCGATCAAGATGTCGACCATCCTCGGCAGATTGCACGTGGAGTTGACGCCGGGCCGGGGAGACGCCCTGCCCGACGACACCATCCGGCTGGAGAACACCGCGGTGCCCTACAACCTGGCCAAGGTGATCCAGGATCCGAAATACACCTCGTCGTTCGAGCGGATCGAACGCATCGACCCCGACAAACTCCGGCAGTCGCTCGACCTGCTCGACCGCCAGATGGGGGATTCCCCGCAGCTGACAGTCGCGGCGCTGGACAGCATCGGGTCGCTGGCGAAGGTCATCAACGAGCGTCGCGACGAGGTCGACACACTGCTGAAGAGTATGGACCAGGTGTCGGAACTGGTCGCGGACAACCAGAACAGCGTGCTGCTGCTGTTGACCAGGGGCGAGGCGATCGGCAATGCGGTGGCCCAGCGGCAGACGATGCTGCGCAGCCTGCTCGACAATGTCGCCGCGCTCTCGGGGCTGCTCCAGCAGATGGGTATCGAGAACAACGGCCAGCTCGGTCCGCTCATCGAGAACCTCAACACCATGACCGAGGGTCTGGAGAAGAACCGGGAGAACCTGGATCGGCTCTACGAGATCATGCCGGTGGCTTTCCGGCAGTTCAACAACGCGCTCGGCAACGGTCCCTACGGCGACGTCTGGGCGCCGTGGATCCTGCCGGACAACTGGCTCTGTTTCGCACAGGCGGTACCGGGATGCAACTGATGAAGATTCGTACGGTGATGAAACTCGTGGTGATGTGCGCCGCCGTGGCATTCGCCTCGGGATGTTCGGTGCTGCCGGACAGCATCGCCTCGCTGCCGGGGGAATACCTCGACGAACATCTGCGCATCAGCGCGGATTTCGAGAATGTGGCCGGTCTCTACGCGGGTAACGAGGTCGCCGTGCTCGGCGTCCCGGTGGGCCAGGTGGACACGGTGACCGCGCGGGGCAGCTATGTCGAAGTCGTCATGTCGATCGACAAGGATGTCAAGATCCCCGCCGACGCGATGGCGGCGCTGATCTCCCCGCAGCTGATCACCAATCGGCACGTCGAACTGGCCCCCGCCTACACCGGCGACGGTCCGGCCTTGGCCGACGGCGACCATATCCCCCTGGCGCGCACCAGAACTCCGGTCGAGCTCGACCGGATCCTGGAGAATTTCGACCAACTCGGCGCCGCGCTCGCGGGTGACAACGAAAGCGGTCCGATGGCGAGTCGGGTGCTGTTCCCGTTGCTCGACGGCAACGGCGACCGGCTCAGGCAGACGCTGGACTCGCTGTCGTCGGCCTTCGAGGTGACCCTGGCCAACAAGGACCAGATCGCCAACACCATCGTCAAACTCAACGACATCACCCAGGTGATCGCGTCCAACGATCAGACCGTGCGCGATTTCAGCGGCAGACTGACCGAATTGGTGCAGCTGATGGGTGAACAGGCTCCCGGACTGCACGCGGTGCTCTCCCAGCTCAACGACTTCGTCGCCAATACCTCCATGGTGGTCGGGGAGAACCGGGATCAGCTGGCGGGCGCGCTGACCCGATTCGTCACCATCACCGAGCAGATGCGCGCCAACGCGCGCGGGCTGACCGAAATCATCGATGTCACACCGCTTTTCCTCCAGAACTTCTCCAACTCGGTGAGCCGCGAGCACCGTGCGCTGCGGCTGCACGGCCTGCTGGACAAGGCGGTGCTCGACGGCGAGGCGCTGTCGCTGTTCTGCGAACGCGTCCAGATGCGGCTCGACGGCTGTCGCACCGGAAAGATTCAGGATATGGGCCCCGACTTCGGACTCACCGCCGCACTCCTCGGGATCACCGAATGAGCGCGCGCACAGGAAATTACGCGGCACGCGCGCTGGCGGCGCTGGTCGTCGCCGGTGCGACGAGCGGCTGCGCGATCACCGTGGAGAACGTGCCGATGCCCAAACCGGGAATCGGCGGAGACGGCTACGTCATCCACGCGGCCTTCCGTGACGCCCTCAACCTGCCCGAACGCGCGCACGTGAAAATCGGCGGCACCGATATCGGCGTGGTGACCGAGATCGAATCCACCAACTTCATCGCCGATGTCGAAATGCTGATCCGCACCGATATCCAACTGCCGCGCGGCACCACGGCCGAATTGCGTCAGGCCACCCCGCTCGGCGACGTCTTCATCGCCATGACGCTGCCCGCGGCCACACCCGACGCGCAGCTGCTGGGTCCGGGCGACACCATCGGTGTCGAGAACACCGCGGCGGGCGCGTCCGTCGAGCAGCTGATGGTCTCCATCTCCATGCTGCTCAACGGCGGCGGCCTGAACCAGGCGGCCAAGATCACCTCCGAGATGGATTCCATGTTCGCCGGGCGCGCACCGCAATTGGCGCACGTGCTCAACGAATTGTCGAGTGCGATCGCGGCACTCAACCAGCGCACCGCCGATATCGACGGCACGCTGAACGGCATCTCGGTATTGACCGGCGAACTCGCCCGGCGCAAAGCCGAACTCGGCGTCGCCGCCGATACCTTCCCCGGTCTGCTGGGGTTGGTGGCGGAGAACAACAGGGATATCGCGGGACTCATCCAGAAGGTCTCGGTGACCATGGCGGCTCTCGGCGATTTCACCGACACCACCTCGCCGGAATTCATCAGCCTCTTCGACAGCGTCCAGAAACTCATGTCGGGCTTCTCCCAATCGGAGGAGCTCGGGCAGGCGATGGAACGTTTCGACCAGGTGTATCCGAACGTCATGGCGTCCTTCGAGGGGCCGACGCTGGCCGTCGCCGCGACCATCTCCTTCCTGAGTATCGGCGCGCTGACCGATCCGGACGGCAGCAGGGCGCCCGAACTCGGCGATGTGCCCGCCTTCATCGGCAGCCTCACGCAGGTGATCGAGAAGGTCGGCGGCCGATTGAACAGCACGCCGTCGACACCGCGGCCGGGAGGCGGACGATGAATATCCCGTTGTGGAACTACCTGGTGGAGCGCCGGATCGCCGTCGCGAATCTCGGCCTGATCGTGGTGCTGGTACTCGGCTCGGCCTATCTCGGCGTCGCCGTCCTGCGGCTCGATCTACTGCCGAGCACCTATCGGGTCACCGTCGAACTCACCACCTCCGGTGGGCTCTTGTCGAACAACGACGTGACCTTCCGTGGTAGCCGGGTCGGCAAGGTGGCCCAGGTACGAGTGGACGAGATCGGCATCACGGCGGTCGCCGAGATCGACTCGGACGCGAAGATTCCGGTCGGCGGCACGGTCGTGGTCGGCAGGCTGTCGGCGGCGGGCGAGCAATACCTGGACTTCCGGCCCGATTCCGACACCGGTCCGTACCTGGTCGACGGTTCGGTGATCGAGCGGGCGCGGACCGAGGCTCCGGTCACGATCGAATCCCTGCTCACCAATGTCAGCGGACTCATCGCCGGCCTGAATCCGCAACGGCTCACGGTGATCATCGACGAACTGGACAAGGCGCTGGCGGGCGGTCCCGATCGCCTGCGCAACATGATCTCCGGTATCAGCAGGGCGATGGCCGGTCTGGAAGGGCTGCTCCCGCAGACCCGTCAGCTCATCGAGAACCTCGGCGTGATCTCGGAGACCACCTCGCACGCGCAGCCGGACCTGACCACCCTCACCACGGGAGCGGGCGTGCTGTTCGAACAGCTGACCGCCGCCGACCAGGAGGTGCGTCGATTCCTCGACCTCGCACCCGGACAACTGGCCACCCTCGGCGGATTCGTCCAGGAGACAACGGATCCCATCACGAACCTGGTGACGAATTTCGTCGCCATCACCAGGGCCGCGAAACTGCGCGCCCCCGCGATCGCCGCGCTTTTCCCCGCGCTGCGCGAGGGCGTCGAGGCGATCGGCATCCCCGCTCACGACGGCGCCTTCTACACCCTCGTCGACCCGTGGCCGCGGCCCACCTGCGACTACGACACCATCCCCGTGGTCCCGACGCTGGAAACCACCGACACCAGGGTTCGGCTCTACAACTACTGCGTCACCAGCGATCCGGCGCTCCAGGTGCGCGGTTCGGCGAACGCGCCACGGCCCAACGTCCCGGACAACGGTTCCGGCCCGCCGCCCGGCGTCACCGGCGACGAACTCTCCCGACCAGCACCAGGCAGATAGGAACGATATGAGCGACAAGGACAGCGATACGACGGCGCGGGGCGAGGCCGCCGAGGAACAGGTCGCGCGGACCGCCGCGCCGGTGGTGACGGATGCCGCGCCGTCGACGAGCGCCGAGACGACCGCTGGGAAGACGAGCGCCACCGGGGCGGCGGTGCTCACGGACGCGGACTCGGACACCGGCGTTACGGCCGATACCGAATCCGCCGAGACCGAGTCCGGTTCGGGCGGACTGCTCGCCCGCCTCCGGTCGGGCGGGAAGGGGACCGTGGCGGTGCGCGCGGCGGCGGCGGTGCTGCTGGGCGCCTCGCTCGCCTCGTCGGTCTACTTCTTCCTCCAGGACCGCGAGGGAGACGCGCTGCTGGCCGCCCAGGAGCAGGCGCGCGCCGCGGCGTGCGAATACGCCCCTGTCCTCGCGGATTACGACGCCAAGAATCTCGACGGCTATTTCACCGCCGTGCTCGCGGGTGCGACCGGCGACTGGAAGAAGCAGTTCGACGACACCAGTCGTGAGCTGAAAGAGGTTCTCTCCCAAGGGGAAGTGGTCTCGAAGGCCAATGATGTGCAGTGCGCGATCAAATCCGGCGACGAGACCTCCGCCGAGGCGATCGTGGTGATCGGGCAGACCATCACCAGCCTCGGCACGCAGGGCAAACCGGCCCCCGGTCAGCTGTCGATGGTGATGCGGATGGAGAAGAAGGACGGCAAGTGGCTGGTCAACAAGGTGAATTCACCGCTGGCTCCCACACCCCAGCAGTGACCGCCGGGCCCGCTCACACCGCGGCGGGTCTACCGATCAGGATGACCTGCATCAGCCGGATGACGCGCGCGGGTGTGCAGATCGGATTGTCCGCGCCGTGCCAGCGGCCGAGGTCGACCACTAGTGCCAGCGCGGCGTGCACCAGCACCCTGGCCTCGGCGGCGGAGAGTTCGGGGCGGATCCCGCCGACCAGCTTGGCCCATTCCTCGACGTTGAGCCGCTGGATATTGCGCAGGACCGTGCGATCCTCCGGCGGCACATTGCTGATCTCGGCGTAGTAGACGAAGGTGAGCGCGCGCTCGGCGAAGGAGCCTCGCACATACAGTTCGATGAGGGTGGTCAGTGCCTGCTCGGGGCCGTCGGAGGCGGCGATCGCCGGTCCGATCGCGGCCGAGACCCGTTCCGCCGCACGGCGGAACGCGGCGGCCAGGATATCGCCCTTGCTGCGGTAGAACCGGTACACGGCCGAGGAGGCGGGCAATCCGGCCGCGTGCGCGATATCCTCCACACTCACTTGGGGATAGCCGTGCTCGTGGAAGAGTTCGATGGCCCGTTTGAGCAGCAACTCGTGTTTGAAGGTGAGCGGAATCTCGGTGGCGCCTGGCGTCTCGGCCTCGGCGTCGAGGCCGGGGAGATCCGCACCGATCACCGCGTGGGCCGCCGAACCCAGCAGGGTCGTGAGCGCCCGCGCGGGCACCGAGACGTGATGGTCGGACACACTGCCGACGACGCTGAGCGTCGCGGCGGCCAGCACCGCCCGCTCGCTTCCGTCCAGCTCCGGGCGGAACTCGACCAGCAGATCGCGGACCACGGTGTGGATCCGGACCAGTTGGCCGCTGAGCACGCGATTGTCCTCGGGCTCCAGGTAGCGGCTCTGCCAGCGCAGCAGCGCGGCGCTGCGGCGATTGGCGAGGCATTGCGCGATCATGGTGTCGATGACGTAGTGGAGCCGTCGCTCGGCGGGCGCGCCGGCCAGTTCCTCGGGGATGCGCACGGTTTCGACGCCGAGTGTGCTCAGGCGCAGCGTCTCTTCTCGAAACAGCGCGTATTTGCTGGGGTAGTGGCGGTAGAGCGCGGTGGAGCTGATGTCGAGACGGGAGGCGATGTCCTCCATGCTGACGCCGTGGTAGCCCGAAAGGCCGAACGCCTCGGCCGATGCCGCCGCGATCTGCGCCCGGCGATCACGCGGGCGACGGCGGACCACACGCTGGGCGGTGCCGTCCTCCGTTTTCGTCTGCCGCGGGGCGCGACGTTTCGGGGCATCCATCCAGCGATGGTAACCCGACTCCTCGTCCGGAAACCCGAGTTCAGCGCGCCGGAAGACTATTTGAACGAAAGATCACAAATATGCGGTAACGCTGAGATCAACGTAGGCGATCTAACCATTACGGTGGAGAATATCTAATAACATAGTGTCACTCGATCGGCGTCGCTCACTCGGCGGCGGGCCGTCCGAAGAGCACCACCTGCATCAGCAGTCGCACCCGTGCCTGCGCGGCGAAGGGGGCCGAGTCGAAGGACCGCCCGAGATCGACCACGAGCGCGAACGCCGCGTGCACGAGGAATCTGGCCTCGGCGGGGGAGAGTTCCGGGCGCACCTCGCGCAGCAGTCGCGCCCATTCTTCGACGCTGAGCCGTTGGATATTGCGCAGCGCGGTCCGCTCCTCGACCGGAACGTGCTGGAATTCGGTGTAGTACACGAAGGTCAGCGCGCGTTCGGCGAAGGAGCCGTCGACGTAGTGGCTGATCAGGTCGGTCAGCGCCGCCTCGGGGTTAGGCGCGGCGGCGACCGCGGGACCGATCGCGCCCGACACCCGTTCGGCGGCCCGGCGGAACGCGGCGGCGAGCAGATCACTCTTGCCCCGGTAGAAGCGGTACACCGCGGATGCGGCGGAAAGCCCCGCGGCGGTCGCGATTTCCTCCACGCTCACATTGGGATAGCCGCGATCGTGGAAGAGTTCGACGGCTTTGCGCAGCAGCAGTTCGTGTTTGAACGAATCGGGGATCTCGACAACCACCGGCACCTCGGCCGTCTTCTCCGCGGGCGGCAGCGGCGCGTCGGCGATGGCGAGACATGCCGAACCGAGCAGCCGGACAAGCGCTTTCGTCGGCAGGGTGGCGTGGTGATCGGCGATGCTGGTGATCACGCTGAGCATCGTGGCGCGCAGCACCCTGCGATCGTTCTCGGTCAGTTCCGGTCGCAGTTCACCGATCCGGTCGCCGAGCGCGTCGAGCACGCTCAGCTGCTGTTCGTCCAGGGTCTGCCGATCGGCTTCGTCGAGATAGCGGCCTTCCCAGCGGACCAGGGTGATGCTCGGGCGGTTCTCGATGGTCGCGCCGATGAGGGCGTCGACGACCTGTCGCAACCGTTCGCGCGGCGCCGACGGCTCGTCGCCACCACCGACCTCGACCGATTCGGTCATCGCCTTGCCGACCCGCAGCAGTTCCTCGCGGAACAGCGCGTATTTGCTGGGGTAGTGGCGGTACAGGGCGGCCGAACTGATCCCGAGTCCGGAGGCGATGTCCTCCATGCTGACGCCGTGGTAGCCCAGCGACCCGAAGGCGGCCGCCGACGCGGCGGCGATCTGGGCACGGCGGTTCTTCGGCCGCCGACGGATCTCCCGGGGTGCCGAGTCGCCGGTGACCGCCTTACGCGCCGTTCGGCGATTGTCGACACTCATATCCGACATGGTAACCAGCGGTGAGCGCCGCGCGGTTTCGTCCGTCACCGACGGTGTGACGGGGCCGGGCGCACCGGCGTGACGACGAGGCGGGTTTGTCTCGCGCCGGTGCGCCCGAATGTCGGCGTACGAATACGGAAGATGTAGGAGGGCACCGGGAACATCATCCGTTTGTCTGCCGAACAAGAGGTAACTTACTTGAGTGTCGACGCACTGAAAAGGCATATATCGGTTTGGAATTATGAATTACTTACTGCGTGCGACCCGGTGTCGATGAGCCCAGCCCTTGGCGTCGCCTCGGCTCTGGGTGGTCCCGCCGCTACCGCCGTCGATGACAGAATCCCGTGCCGCGCGCGAGAACGAGTGTCTGGACCATCTCGGTGTGGACATCGTTCCGATATCGAGGTCTATAGTAGGTACGTACCTACTTTGAGGGGGTGTCATGTCGACCATGAGCGCTCGCGAGCTGAACCGCGACGTCAGTGCGGCGAAACGCGCCGCACTGCACGGGCCGGTGGTGATTACCGACCGTGGTGAGGAGGCATTCGTGCTGCTGTCGATCGAGGAATACCGACGGCTACGCGCCGACAGTCAAGATCTCGTCGCTCGTTTGAGTATGGACGACGGTGACGATTTCGATTTCGAACCGGCCCCGCTCGACGTCGCTCTGAAGGTTCCGGAGCTGTGACCTATCTCCTCGATACGAATGTCTTGAGTGAACTGCGGAAATCGTCGCGGTCGGCGAATCCTGCGGTGCGCGCGTGGATTGCGGCGCGGCGACCGTCGGAGCTGTATCTCAGCGTTGTCACGATCATGGAGATCGATATCGGCGTCGGTCGGGTCGAACGTCGTGATTCGGTCCATGGTAAGCGACTGCGAACGTGGTTGGAGGACACCGTGCTCGATGCGTTCAGCGGACGGATTCTCCCGATCGATCTCGCCATCGCGCGGCGTGCGGCGCGCCTGCAGGTGCCCGACCCTCGCCCCGAACGCGATGCCATGATCGCCGCCACGGCGGGAGAGCACGGCATGACCGTGGTGACCAGGAATGTGAACGACTTCGAGCCGACGGGTGTGACGATCATCGATCCGTGGGAGGCCGCGCACGCGGAGTAGCACCACAGCAGGGCGCGGACGCCGTGACAGCGGTCGGATCCGCTGTCACGACGCGGCGATCACTACGCGGTGACGGCGGCCCTGCGCACGATCTGTTCGGCTTGGCGCAGGATGGGGCCGTCGACCATGCGGCCCTCGAACTGGAAGACGCCACGGTGGTTGGGCACTTCGGCCAGCACCCGGCGCGCCCAGGAGACTTCCTCCTCGGACGGCGCGTAACCCTCGCGGATCACGGCGACCTGGCTGGGGTGGATGGCGACCTTCGCGTCGAAGCCGACGGCGACGGCATCGGCCGTCTCGACCCGCAGCCCGTCGAGATCACGGATGTTCAGATACACCGCGTCGAGGGCGAATTTGCCGTAGGCCTTGGCCGCGAGCAGGGTCGCCGACTGGAGATGGCGGGCGACCTCGTGGTAGCTGCCGTCCGCGCGCCTGCTCGACTTGCCGCCCAGACCCGCGACCAGGTCCTCGGCGCCCCACATCGCGCCGATCACATTGCCCGCCCGCACGATGCGTTCCACCGCGACCGCGCCCAGCGGGGATTCGATCAGCGCGATGATCTCGTAGTCGGCGAGCGCGGTCGCCTGCTCGGCGGACTCGGCCTTCGACAGCATGATCCGGCGGTAGCCGGTCTGCGCGAGCGCGGCCAGGTCGAGCGCGTGATCGTCGGTGGTCGCGGCGTTGACCCGGATGACGGTGGTCTCGGGATCCAGGCGCGTCTCGACGATCGCGGCGCGGGCGGCGGGTTTGTCACCCGCGGCGACGCCGTCCTCCAGGTCGAGGATGACCACGTCCGCGGCAGCGGCGGCCTTCTCGAAACGTTCGGGACGGTCGGCGGGGCAGAAGAGCCAGCCCGGACCCGTGATCTCCCAACTCATGATTCCTCCGGTGTCTTGCGGATCAGCGCGTTACGCGTCGCGGTCGCGACGATATCGCCGTGTTGGTTGCGGGCCGTGTGGGCCAGCGTCACCACGCCCTCGCCGGGGCGGGATTTGGATTCGCGCTTCTCGGTGACCACCGTCTCGACGTACATGGTGTCACCGTGGAACAGCGGTTTCGGGAAGGTGATCTCGCTGAAACCGAGCTGGGCGACCAGCGTGCCCTGGGTCAGCTGTCCCACCGAGAGCCCGATCAGCGTGGACAGGGTGAACATCGAATTCACCAAGCGCTGGTTGAAGGGCGGCTGCTGATCGGAGAACGCGGCGTCGAGGTGCAGGGCCTGCGGATTCATCGTCAGCGTGGTGAACAGGACGTTGTCTGCCTCGGTGATGGTGCGCCCGGGCCGGTGCTCGTACACGACATCGGTCTCGAACTCCTCGAACCAGAGTCCGCGCTGGACAACGCGTTTCACAGTCCCAACTCCCGACCGATGAGCATCAGCTGTACCTCCGTAGTGCCCTCGCCGATTTCGAGGATCTTGCTGTCACGGTAATGCCTGGCCACCGCGTACTCGTTCATGAACCCGTTGCCGCCGAAGATCTGGGTGGCGTCGCGGGAGTTGTCCATCGCGGCCTCGCTGGCCACGAGCTTGGCGATGGAGGCTTCCTTCTTGAACGGTTTGCCCGAGAGCATGAGGGCGGCGGCGTCGTAGTAGGCGGTGCGCGCGGCGTGGGCGCGCGCCTCCATCCTGGCGATCTTGAACGCGATGGCCTGATTGCGGCCGATGGGCTGACCGAAGGCCAGCCGTTCCTTGGCGTAGCGGACGCTCTCGTCCACGCAGCCCTGGGCCGCGCCGACCGACAGCGCCGCGATGGCGATGCGGCCCTCGTCGAGGATCCGCAGGAAATTGGCGTAGCCGCGCCCGCGTTCGCCGAGCAGGTTCTCCTCGGGCACCCTGACGTCGGTGAACGTCAGCGGATGGGTGTCGGAGGCATTCCAGCCGACCTTGTTGTAGGCGGGTTCGGCGACGAAACCGGGGGTGTCGGTGGGCACGAGGATCGTCGAGATCTCCTTCTTGGCGCCCGTCTGCCCCGTCACCGCGGTCACCGTCACCAGCGTGGTGATATCGGTGCCGGAGTTGGTGATGAACTGCTTGCGCCCGTTGACGACCCACTCACCGCTGTCGACGGTCGCGGTGGTCCGCGTGCCGCCAGCGTCGCTGCCCGCGTCCGGTTCGGTGAGGCCGAAGGCGGCGAGCGAGCGTCCGCTCGTCAGCTGCGGCAGCCATTCCTCCTGCTGCTTGCGATTGCCGAAACGGTAGATCGGCATCGCGCCGAGCGAGACACCCGCCTCCAGGGTGATGGCCACGCTCTGGTCGACCTTGCCGAGTTCCTCCAGCGCGAGACACAGCGCGAAGTAGTCTCCGCCCATACCGCCGAATTCCTCGGGGAAGGGCAGTCCGAACAGACCCATCTCGGCCATGCCCGCGACGACCTTGTACGGGAAGGTGTGGTTCGCGTCGTGTTCGGCGGCCACCGGGGCGACGACCGACTGCGCGAAATCGCGCACCGTCAGCGCGAGATCCCGATAATCCTCGGGCAGGGTGCCGGTGGACAGATAGTCGGTCATGCGGGAGTTCCTTCTTCCTCGCTGGATTTCGGTGCTGGTTCGGGGGTTTCGGTGGCCGCGACGATGCGAGCAAGCGGCTGATCCAGCCGGACCTGCGCGCCCGCCTCGACCAGGATCTCGACCGTGCCCGCCACCGGCGCGGTGAGCGTGTGCTCCATCTTCATGGCCTCGACCACCACCACGGCCGCGCCCGCGGCGACCACGGTGCCCGAGGCGACGGGGACCGCGATCACCGAGCCCGGCATGGGACTGCGGATCTCGGCGTCGCCCACGTGGTCCGCGCCGCCGCGCACACTCACCTCGGCGACTTCGCGCAGCACCGAGACGCCGGACGGTCCCGCGACCCAGAGCTGTCCGTCGAATTCCGCCACGCGATAGGTCCGCCGCACGCCGTCGCGGGCGACGACGAGTGTCCCGGTGTCGTCGATGGATGCCGTCAGGGTGGATTCCGTTGCCGCGGCCGACTTCTCGTCGTCACCGAGTCGAACGACGGCCGCCGAGGGCGAACCGGTCAGATAGACGTGCTGGATCTTCTCGCCGCCCGCCAGCCGGATGGCCGTCGGCGCGGGCACGCCGAGCCGCCAACCGGTCGGGATATCCCACGGATCGCCTGACGGCGCGGGCCAGCGCCGCAGCCAGTGATACGCGGCGGCGGCGACGAATTCGTCGTCGCCCACCGGCGCGGGAACGAAATCGGCGACCCGGCGGTCCAGCAGCGCGGTGTCGAGACGTCCCGCCGCGACATCGGTGTCGGCCAGCAGGAAGCGCAGGAATTCGATATTGCTGGTGACGCCGAGCACGACCGTATCGGCCAGTGCCCGATCGAGTTTCGCGATGGCGGCGGTGCGGTCGGCGGCATGGGTGATGACCTTGGACAGCATCGGGTCGTAATCGCTGCCGACGACGGTGCCCACGCGCAGTCCCGAATCCACCCGGACGCCGGAGCCGTCGGGCTCGCTCAGCGCGAGCACGGTGCCGCCGGTCGGCAGGAAGCCGCGACCGGGATCCTCCGCGTACACCCTGGCCTCGATGGCGTGACCGACCATGCGGATATCGTCCTGGGCCACGCCGATCTTCTGCCCGGCCGCCACCCGCACCTGGCATTCGACCAGGTCGATCCCGGTGACCATCTCGGTGACCGGATGTTCCACCTGTAGGCGGGTGTTCATCTCCATGAAGAAGAACTCGTCCGGACGATCCGCCGAGACGATGAATTCCACCGTGCCCGCGCCGACGTAGTTCACGCTGCGCGCGGTATTGCAGGCGGCCGCGCCGATCCGCGCCCGCGTCGCCGCGTCGAGCAGCGGCGAGGGAGCTTCCTCGATGACCTTCTGGTGTCGGCGTTGCAGACTGCACTCGCGTTCGCCCAGGTGCACCACATTGCCGAACCGGTCGGCCAGGATCTGCACCTCGATATGGCGCGGCCTGGTGACGAAACGTTCCAGGAACAGGGTGTCGTCACCGAACGCGGCCGACGCCTCGCGCCGGGCGCTGACCAGCGCGTCGGGCAGCAGCGCCGGATCCTCGACCCTGCGCATCCCCTTGCCGCCACCGCCCGCGGACGGCTTGACCAGCACCGGGTAGCCGATCTCGACGGCAGCGGCGATCAGTTCCTCGTCGGACAGTCCCGGCTTCGCGATACCCGGCACCACCGGCACATCGAAGGCAGACACGGTGTTCTTCGCGGTGATCTTGTCGCCCATCACCTCGATCGCGCGGGCGGGCGGGCCGAGGAACACGATTCCGGCCTCGGCAAGCGCGGTCGCGAAGGCGGCGTTCTCGGACAGGAAGCCGTACCCCGGGTGCACCGCCTGCGCGCCGGTGCGCACCGCGGCGTCGACCACTTTCGCGATGTCGAGGTAACTCTCGCGCGCGGGCGCTGGGCCAAGGCGCACCGCGCTGTCGGCTTCCAGGACGTGGCGGGCCTGTGCGTCGGCGTCGCTGTAGACGGCGACGGACCGAATGCCCATGGCGCGCAACGTGCGAATGACGCGCACCGCGATCTCGCCGCGATTGGCGACGAGCACGGTGTCGAATTCGACGGGCTGGGATTTGTTGCCCGCGAGGGCAATCTGTGGGTCGGTTGAGCTCAGCATCGCGATCACATCCGGAAGACGCCGTAGGAAACGGGTTCGAGCGGCGCTTGCGCGCAGACCGAAAGGGACAGGCCGAGAATGGTTCTGGTGTCGGCGGGATCGATCACGCCGTCATCCCACAGGCGCGCCGTGGAGTAGTACGGATTGCCCTGGTGCTCGTACTGGTCGCGGATCGGCGCCTTGAACGCCTCCTCGTCCTCGGCGGACCAGGGGTTGCCGCTGCTGTCGAGCTGGTCGCCGCGCACGGTCGACAGCACCGAGGCCGCCTGCTCACCGCCCATCACCGAGATCCTGGCATTGGGCCACATCCACAGGAAGCGCGGCGAATACGCGCGCCCGCACATGGAGTAGTTGCCCGCGCCGTAGGAGCCGCCGATCACGACGGTGAGTTTCGGCACCCGCGCGCACGCGACCGCCGTCACCATCTTCGCGCCGTGTTTGGCGATACCGCCCGCTTCGTAATCGCGCCCGACCATGAATCCGGTGATGTTCTGCAAGAACAACAGCGGCGTCTTGCGCTTGTCGCACAGCTCGATGAAATGCGCGCCCTTCATGGCGGATTCGCCGAACAGGACGCCGTTGTTGGCGATGATGCCGACGGGATGCCCGTGGATGCGGGCGAATCCGGTCACCAGGGTCTTGCCGTATTCGGCTTTGAATTCGTGGAAACCCTCGCCGCCGTCCACGATGCGTGCGATGACCTCGCGCACGTCGTAGGGGGTGCGCAGATCGACGGGGACCACGTCGTAGAGATCGGAATCCGGCACGGCCGGTGGCGTGCTCGGCAGGACTTCCCACGGAGTCGCCGCGCGCGGGGCGAACGTGGCGACGATGCGTCGCACGATGCGCAGCGCGTCCCGGTCGTCGTCGGCCAGATGGTCGGTCACACCGGAGGTGCGCGAATGCAGCGCGCCGCCACCGAGATCCTCCGCGCTGACGACCTCGCCGGTCGCCGCCTTCACCAGCGGCGGGCCGCCGAGGAAGATCGTGCCCTGATCACGCACGATCACGGCCTCGTCGCTCATGGCGGGCACATACGCGCCACCCGCCGTGCACGAGCCCATGACCGCCGCGATCTGCGGAATTCCCTTGGCGCTCATGGTCGCCTGGTTGAAGAAGATGCGTCCGAAATGCTCCCGGTCCGGGAACACCTCGTCCTGGCGCGGCAGGAACGCGCCGCCGGAGTCGACCAGGTAGATGCACGGCAGCTCGTTCTGCAACGCCACTTCCTGAGCGCGCAGATGCTTCTTCACCGTCATCGGGTAGTAGGTGCCGCCCTTGACCGTCGCGTCGTTGGCGACGATCACGCATTCGCGCCCCGAGACCCGGCCGATCCCGGTGATCACCCCCGCGCCGGGACATTCGTCGTCGTACATCCCGGTCGCCGCCAGCGGGGACAGCTCCAGGAACGGGCTGCCGGGATCGAGAAGTTGATCCACCCGCTCCCTGGGAAGCAGTTTGCCGCGCGCCACATGCCGCTCACGCGCCTTGGCGGGCCCGCCGAGCGCCGCCGTTGCCAGTCGATCCCGCAGGTCGCCGACCAGCACCCGGTGGGCGCTGCGATTGTCGACTTCTTGGGTAACCGTCATCACGCCGTCCTGCCATCCAGTTAGTCGCCGATAACTGAGATTCAGGTTAATCTTGATTAACCGAGTTGTCCAGAGTCGGGAAAGGGGGCACAGGTGGCGGACACAGAACCCGGCACACTCACCCGTCGTGAGCAGCTCAAAGCGGACCGTCGCAGGCAGTTGCTCGACGCCGGAGCCCGGCTCATCGCCGATCGCGGCTTCCTCGGCGTGCGCCTCGACGACCTCGGCGCCGCCGTCGGCATCAGCGGCCCCGCCGTCTACCGGCACTTCCCGAGCAAAGAAGCGCTGCTCACCGAACTCCTCCTCGGCATCAGCCAGCGCCTGCTCGACGGCGGCAAACGCGTCGTCGCCGACACCGCCTCACCCGAGGCCGCGCTCGCGGGCCTGGTCGATTTCCACCTCGACTTCGCGCTCGGCGAACCCGAACTCATCCGCATCCAGGACCGCGACCTCGACAACGTCCCCGCCTCCGCCCGTCGGGATCTGCGCCGGATGCAGCGGCAATACGTGGAGATCTGGGTATCGGTCCTGCGCGACCTGCATCCGGGGCTCGCGGAGGAAGCCGCGCGCGTCCAAGCGCACGCGGCATTCGGCCTGATCAACTCGACACCGCACAGCGCGACCTCGGCGACGGCGGCGCGCACGCGGCCGATTCTGCGCCGGATGGCGCTGACCGCGCTGGGGTGAGGGATCGCGCTGAGCGCGGAGCCCACTCGCGTACCTCTTGATGCGTCGAGTAAGCCTGGCGGCGGGCCGAATTCGGCGGAGGTCACCGGTCACGAGGTGATCGGATCGCCGGATGTGCGGACCGGTCAGTGCGGAATGGGCCTGAAAGGGCGTGGGCTGGACCGAGCCGTCAGGTGGGCTTCGATCACCCGCGCCACCTGGTAGGCATCCTCGGTCGGCTCGAGCAGTGGCAGGTATTCGATCGTGCGCGCCAGCGCCGGGAGTTCGACGGCGACGTACATCGCCATGAGCGGGTTCACGAACAGTTCGGTGCCGTGGGTGCGGTCGGTGGTGTGGACATCACCGAATTCGCCGCGCAACGCACCGGCGATCTGGGAGTGGACGATGCTCGGGCGCAGAGGCGTTTCGGCCAGCGAGTGGTCGACCGCCGCGAGATAGGCCGCGCCTTCCTGGCTGTCCAGCGGTATGGAGAGCCCTCCGAGGAACGCGTTCTGCCGTTGCAGCGCCGCGAGATTCTCGAGCACGTGTGCGTGACAGACCCCGTGATACGCGTCGACGCCGAAACCGACCGACACCACCAATCGGGTGATGTCGTCCAGCCCGGCCACGGCCGCGAGGCTGGTCATATCCTCGTGCGGAGTGCCGAGTCCGGTCTCGTCGCCGCGCAACAGGATGTCGGTGCCCGCGTCCACCAGTACGACGGCGTCCAGCTTCAGCTGTTCGACAAGCGCGGCATAGGCCGCGCGCAGGGGCCGGACGCCGGATCGGGGGAATGCGTACACGACCGGCGCGCGACCGGTGAGCGCGAGCCAACGTGCCAGGCTGCGCTCGGGAAAGTAGTCGTCGTTGCCGACCGTCTCGGGCTCGACGGCGGCCACGCCCGGCGCCAGCCAATCTTCGAGCGGGGTCCTGGCCAGGTCGCTGAACGACAGGTTCGCCAGATACACCTTCTTACCGAGCCCTTCCAGCGCTACGGCGAGCGGCAGGCCACCGTACACATCGAATCCGCCGCCCGCTCCGGCGATCAGCACGCGCGAGGCGTCGCGCAGGCGAGTGAAAAGCGGTGGCTCGGCAAGGCTGAACGACGTCACCTCGCCATGATGGCCACGGTGACACCATCGATCAACGCCGCGCCGTGTGAACACGCACGACCGCTTGCGCGCGAGGAGTCGTGACCGGCCCTAGGGTGAGTCGATGGCCTCGTTATCCGATCCCCAGGTGCGCGAATTCCTGTCCCATGGAACACGAACGGGCAAGGTCGCCATCGTCGCGGCCGACGGTCGACCGCTGGTCACCCCGATCTGGTTCCTCGTCGAGGACGACACGATCGTCTTCAACACCGGCAAATACACCGGCAAGGGCAAGGCCTTCGCCAGGGATCGTCGCGTCGCCCTCGTCGTCGACCAGGAGGAACCGCCCTACGGTTCCGTGCAGATTCAGGGCACGGTCACCCTGTCCGAGGATCCCGACGAACTCTTGCGCACCGCGACCGCGCTCGGTGGGCGGTACATGGGTGCGGACCGCGCGGAGGAATTCGGCAAACGCAACGCCGTGCCGGGGGAGTTGGTCGTGCGCGTGCACCCGACGAAGATCATCGCGCATTTCGACGCCACTGCTTGAGGCGTTCCGGTTCTGTCCGTCCCGGAGCATCCGCGCACGGGTGTCGACGACGCCCGCCGACCCGCCGCCTAGACTCCCACGCATGACCGTGCACTTCATCGGGGCCGGGCCGGGAGCGGCGGACCTGCTGACCGTACGAGCGGTCGACCTTCTGCGGACCTCCCCGGTCTGCCTCTACGCGGGCACCTACCTGGACCCGGAAGTCCTGGCGCACTGCTCGCCGGACGCCGAGTTGATCGACACTCAGCACCTGGACATCGACCAGATCACCGGCCATCTGGTGCGGGCCCACGAATCCGGAAGCGATGTCGCCCGGCTGTGCTCGGGTGACCCGTCGATCTATTCGGCCCTCACCGAGCAGACCCGCCGTCTCGACGCCCACGGCGTTTCGTGGGACATCACCCCCGGCGTGCCCGCCTATGCCGCGGCCGCCGCCCTCCTCGGCACCGAGCTGACCGTTCCCGAGGTGGTCCAATCGGTGGTCCTCACCCGCACCCGGGCGCGCTCCACCGCGATGCCCGAATCCGAGGCGCTGGCGAATTTCGCCCGCACCGGAGCCACCCTGGTCCTCCACCTGGCCATCACCCGCATCCGCCCGTTGGCCGACGAACTGGCCGCCGACTACGGCTCCGACTGTCCCGTCGCCGTCGTCTACCGGGCCAGCCAGCCCGACCAACTGATCCTGCGCGGCACGCTCGCCGACATCGCCGATCAGGTCGAGGCCGCCACCCTGCGCCAGGCCGCCGTCGTTCTCGTCGGCCGGGCCCTCACCCCCGCGATCACCTGCACCACCTCGCACCTCTACGACCCGGCTCGCGACCGCCGAACCTCCACCGCCCCACGCTGATTCGTCCCTCGGTGCACCTGGAGAGCACATGGACCTCAGACCGGAACTACTCCCGCCGCCCGTCGCCCCCGAATACCTCGCCGCCCTCGCCCGCGAAATAGAGCGCATCGACCACCTGATCACCACCGGCGACCCCGACGCCGCCATCGCCGTCATCGCCGCGTTCAACCAGCACACCGGCCACGACTACGACTTCACCGACTTCGTCGAGTACAGCTCCTACCGCGACCTGCTCGACTTCGCCCAGGAAGCCGCACGCCCGGCCCACCCCCGCGTCCCCGACATCACCCGCGACGAACTCGTCGAAATCGTGCGCAGAATCCGCGCCGCCGACCCGGACGCCGACTACTACCTGCTCCTGTTCCGGACCAACGTGCCCCACCCGGCCCCCACCAACCTGATCTATCACCCGCCCGCCGACCTTCGGGACGCGACCGCCGAGCAGATCGCCGACGCCGCTCTCGCCTACCGACCGATAGCCCTCTGATCCGTACGCGGAGAGCGCCCTCGACGCGATTCAGCCGCAGTGGCCCACTGGCGAACAGGCAGTTCGGCCGACTCCACTTCGAGTAACTTCTGCCCCACTCCATGTCATCGGCGACCATCAATCGCTGATGACGCGCATGCGCCGCCGCTGTCCGAGCATCGCCGGCGAAATCGCAGTGCGGTCGGTAAACATTAGCTCTATGTTATATTTTCCCTGTGGCCTGGGAAATCGTCCTGCTGGAGCCGGTAGACGACTGGTTCATGAAGCTTTGCGTGTCCGACCCCGCGACCGCTGTCCAGATCGAGCAGGCTCTCGACCGGCTATCCATGGTCGGCCCAGCGCTCGGCCGCCCGCTCGTCGACACCCTCGAGCACAGTCGACTGCGCAACCTGAAGGAACTTCGTCCGGGTTCTTGCGGCACCTCGGAGATCCGCCTGCTGTTCGTGTTCGATCCCGACCGCGAGGCGATCGTCCTGGTCGCGGGCGACAAGGCCGGGCGATGGTCACGCTGGTATGACAGCGCGATTCCGTTGGCGGAGAAACGATACGCCGACTACCGCATCGAGAAGAAGGAGGAGACATGAGCCCTGCGCGCAATTGGCGTGAGGTCAAGGCGGAGGCCCACAGCCTGCAGCCGGAAATGGGCAATCCCGAGGTTCGGGCTGTGGCCTCCGCGCGACTCGATTCCTTCATCGCGGGGCATCACCTCAAGGAGTTGCGCAAGTCGGTGGGAAAGTCCCAAGCCGAAGTCGCCGCCGCGCTCGGCGTCTCACAGTCGCGGGTCTCGCAGATCGAGAGCGGCGACCTGTCGGCGATGGAACTGGACACCCTCCGCGGGTATGCGCGAGCGCTCGGCGGGCATCTCGATATCACTGTGAGCGTGGGACCGCACAGCATCAAAGTCGCGTAGTCGGTTCAACTGCCCTGACCTCGAGGTCTACCGACGGGCCGCGAGACTCGATCTCGTGGGAGTCGCGGTCATCGGGGGCGGATCGAACGCCCTACTCGGTGAGATCGTCCGCAGAATCCGCAGCGCAGGCGTGGACGCCGCTACTGAGGCCTCGTGGACTGCCGACCGCTTCGGCCGTGAGACCCATGCGAGCGCCTGCGAATGGTCCAGTAGATCTCCTGCGAATAGTCCAGTAGAACGCCCCCGGACTGATCGGTGGCGACTTCGCGCCGACGCTAGACACCGCCCGCGCTCGGCCGCAGCGGCAACTGCCCGAATGCGAATCTGCTCCCGATCGCAGGTCAGCGCTCGTCCTCGGTGCCCCGGCTCGTTCTACACCCCTCGGGAACGCACCGCCCGGGATTCACCCTGTGACAACTCCGACAGGTTCCCAGCAAACCGACCTCGAGTCCCCTGCCTGGCATAATGTGGGACAGCTATGGATCTTGGTTGGTCGGGCATGGGGGGCGACGGTAGATTGTTCCGGTGATCAGCACTGAAGATCCCGGCTCGGCCGGTCGGCGGGTAAGTGGCACGGCCGGGCCCATGTAACAAGATCGGTCTTGGACAGATAGTGCCAATGAACATTTTTGCCTGATTTGTACGAGAACTGAACCTGGATGAGCAGGCGCCACCCTTCGATCGGTGAGCGTCCTGTCCGGGTGTCGTCGGGGAGCGCTTGCGTGGTGTTCCGGAAGCGAGGTTTGGGTTGGACCGGCTGGATTTCGGCGGGAACGGCGAAGCTGGTGGCGAGTACTTCCCACTGTCGCCCGCGCAGCTGGGCATCTGGTATGCCCAGCACGTCGATCCGCAGGTGCCGATCAATATCGCACAGTATGTCGCCATCGACGGTGATCTCGACGTAGGCGCGCTGGAACAGGCGAGTCGCGATGCCGCGATCGACATCGGTTCGGGCTTCCTGAAGATCGTCGAACGCGACGGCGAACCGGTGCAGACGATCGATCCGTCACAGGATTCGACCCTGGAATATGTCGACCTGCGCGACGCCGACGATCCCGAGGCCGCCGCGGCCGAGTGGATGCGGGCCGAGTACAGCCGACCCCTCGACATCTCCCGCGATCGCCTGATCCGCGCGGCGGCGCTGCACCTGGCCGATTCGCGCTGGTACTGGTACTCGCGGGCACACCACATCGTGCTCGACGGTTTCGGCGCCATGACCTTCATGAACCGGATCGCGGAGCTGTACACGGCGGCGGTGAACGGCGAGGAGCCCAAACCCGCCAAGGCCACCGATCTGCGCACGCTCTACGAGCAGGAGATCGCCTACCGCGACAGTTCGCGGTTCGTGTCCGACCGACAGCATTGGGCCGAGCGGGTGGAAGGGCTGGAAGAGGGTTCCAGCCTCGCGGGACGTTCCGCGCCGCCGTCGCCGGTCAACGGGATCGCCAGCGCCGCGCTGTCGACCGAGCAGAACGATCTGCTCGGCGCCGCGGTCGAACGCCACGACAATTCGCCCGCTGGTCTGCTGATCGCCGGTTTCGCGGCGTATCTGGCCCAGATCACCGGCGCCCAGGACGTGATCCTGAGCCTGCCGGTGACCGCGCGCACGACCGCGGCCATGCGGCGTTCGGGTGGCGTCGTATCCAACATCGTGCCGCTGCGTTTGACGGTCGCGCACGACACGACTGTCTCCGACCTGCTGAAATCGGTGACGGTCGAGGTGTCGGGGGCGCTGCGTCATCAGCGGTACCGGCACGAGGACATCCGTCGCGATGCCGCGGGTGACGGTGTGGTGACCACCGAGTTCTTCGGGCCCTGGGTCAACATCATGCTGTTCCACAGCGAGATGACGCTCGGCCCGATGGTCGGCCGGTTGAATGTGCTGTCGACCGGCAGCATCGAGGATCTCGGCGTCAACTTCTACCAGTCCGGCACGGGCTCGCACATCGATTTCGAGACCAACCCGAACCTCTACACCGACGACGAGGCGCGCACCCATCACGCGCGGTTCATGGAATTCTTCGCGCGGTTCCTGGCGGCCGACGCCGGGACCGCGGTGTGGGACCTGCCGGTCACCACCGAGGCCGAGCGCGAACTGACGCTGCTGGAGTGGAACGACGCCGAGCAGGCTGTTCCGACCACGACCCTGCCCGCGCTGCTGGACGCGCAGATCGAGGCGACCCCGGACAATATCGCGCTCGATTTCGAGGGCGCGACGCTGACGTACGCGGAGTTCGGCGCACGGGTCAACCGGCTGGCGCGGTTCCTGATCGCCGACGGTGTCGGCCCGGAGTCACTGGTCGCGCTGGGGATGCGGCGTTCGCTGGAACTGGTCGTCGGCATGCACGCGGTGCTGCGGGCCGGTGGCGCGTACGTGCCGATCGATCCGGATCATCCGGCCGATCGCACCGCCTACATCCTCGAATCCGCGGACCCGGTCTGCGTGCTGACGCTCTCGCACGACGATCTGGAACTGCCGGAGTCGGTGCGGCGGGTGGAGATCGACACCCTCGACGTGTCGGAGCTCTCGGACGCGCCGATCACCGACGCGCAGCGCAGCGCGCCGCTGCGCGAGGACAACACCGCCTACGTGATCTACACGTCGGGCTCGACCGGACGCCCGAAGGGTGTCGCGGTCACCCATCACGCGATCGTCAACCAAGAGCTGTGGATGCTCGACGAGTACCGGTTACGCGCGGACGACGTCTACCTACAGAAGACCGCCACCACCTTCGACGTGTCGCTGTGGGGGTATTTCCTGCCGTTGATGGTGGGCGCGAAACTCGTCGTCGCGGCCCCGGACGGGCATCGCGATCCGCTGTACGTGGCGGACATGATCGAGCGGCACGGCGTGACCGTGACCGATTTCGTGCCGTCCATGCTGACGGTTTTCGTCACCCACGCCACCGAAGCGCAGTGCGCGACGCTGCGCGCGGTCTTCGTGATCGGCGAGGCCTTGCCGCCGGAGACCGCCGCGGGGTTCCGCGCGATCTCCACCGCCGGTCTGCACAACCTGTACGGGCCGACCGAGGCCGCGGTATCGGTGACCTACTGGGAAGCCACCGCCGCCGACACGATCACCGTCCCGATCGGTATTCCGGAATGGAATGTCGAGGTCTACGTGTTGGACGCGCGGCTGCGTCCGGCCGCGATCGGCGCTCCCGGTGAGCTGTATCTGGGTGGTCGTCAGCTGGCGCGCGGATATCGCGGACGCCAGGATTTGACCTCGGACCGGTTCGTGGCGAATCCGTTCGGCACCGGCGGGCAGCGCATGTACCGCACGGGCGACCTGGTGCGCTGGAACGCGGCGGGCGTCCTCGAGTACATCGGCCGTACCGATTTCCAGGTGAAATTCCGTGGTCAGCGCATCGAGTTGGGGGAGATCGAGACCGTCACCCTCGCGCATCCGTCGGTGAGCCAGTCCGCGGTGCTCGTGGTCGACACCGCGACCGGTCAGCAATTGGTCGCCTATGTCGTTTCCGCGCCAGGCCGGTCCGTCGATCCGGTCGAGCTGACGCGTTTCGCCGCCGAACAGCTGCCCGGCTACATGGTGCCCGCCTCGGTGATGGTGCTGGACGGGTTCCCGCTCAACACCAGCGGCAAGCTGGACCGTAAAGCGCTGCCGGAGCCGGTGTTCAGCGTGGACGCAGCCGGTTTCCGCGCGCCGCGCACCCAGGCCGAGCAGATCGTGGCGGGGATCTTCGCCGATGTGCTGTCCCAGGATCGGGTCGGCATCGATGACAATTTCTTCGATCTCGGCGGTAACTCGCTGGTCGCCACCCAGGTCGTGTCGCGCATCGGCGCGGCGTTCGGCACCCAGATCGGCGTGCGCGCGCTGTTCGAGACGCCCACCGTCGCGGGTTTGGCGACCCGCGCCGAGCAGGCGACCCCCGCCGACAGTTCCCGCCCGCCGCTGGTCGCTCAGCAGTTGCCCGCCCGGGTGCCGCTGTCGCTGGCGCAACAGCGGATGTGGTTCATCAACCAGTTCGATCCGACCGCGCCCACCTACAACCTGCCGTTCGTGGTGCGGTTGCGCGGACATGTCGACATCGCGGCGCTGAAGACCGCGCTCGACGATGTGATGGCGCGCCAGGAATCGCTGCGCACCGTCTTCCCGGAATCCGGGGACGGCGGTTACCAGCAGGTGGTGCCCGACGACGAGATCAACCTGGCCATCGCGGTCGCCTCGATCGACGAATCCGAACTCCAGGCCACCCTGACCGAATTCGCCTCCACCGGATTCGACGTCTCGCGAGAACTGCCGATCCGCGTGCGGATCTACCAGGTCACCGGCGGTTCGACCAACGGCACCCCCGATCACGCGGTCGCGTTCGTCGTCCACCACATCGCCGCCGACGGTTTCTCGTTCGGGCCGCTCTCGCGCGATGTCGCCTCGGCGTATCTCGCGCGCGCCGCGGGGGAGGCGCCCGCGTGGTCGCCGCTGCCGGTGCAGTACCAGGATTACAGCGTCTGGCAGCGTGAGCTGCTCGGTTCCGAATCCGATCCCGGTTCCATGGCCGCGCGCGAGATCACCTACTGGCGCAGGCAATTGGCGGGCCTGCCGGATCAACTCGATCTGCCGACCGATCGCCCGCGTCCGCCGATGCAGAGTTTCGCGGGCAGCCGGGTGACCTTCGAGGTCGACGTCGATCTGCACGTCCGCCTCGCGGCGTTGGCGCGCGCGCAGGGTGTCAGCCTGTTCATGGTGATGCACGCGTCGCTCGCGCTGCTGCTGGCGCGACTGTCCGGCACCGACGACATCGCCATCGGCACACCGGTAGCGGGCCGTGGCGAGCAGGCGCTCGACGACCTCATCGGCATGTTCGTCAACACCCTGGTCCTGCGTTCGGAAATCGAGGGCGGCCAGCCGTTCACCGAATTGCTCGCCCGCACCCGCGACACCGACCTCGCCGCGTTCGCCTACGCGGACGTGCCGTTCGAACGACTCGTCGAGGTCATCAACCCCACCCGCTCCCAGGCGCGGCACCCGCTTTTCCAGGTGATGTTGTCGTTCCAGGAGATGTCGCACGCGGGCCTGGAATTGCCGGGTCTTTCGGTGACCGCCGACGAACTCGACGTCGACATCGCCAAATTCGATCTCCAGTGGACGGTCACTGAGGAACGCGGCGGGCAGGGTGAACCCGCGGGCATGTCCGCGGTGGTCTCCTTCGCCACCGATCTGTTCGACGCGGACACCGTCGCGGAATTCGCCCGCCGGTTCCTGCGGGTGCTCGAAACCGTCGCCGCCGCACCGGAATCCATGGTGCACGATATCGACATCCTCGACGAGGTCGAGCGCGCCCAGGTGCTGTCCGGGTGGAACCGGACCGCCGCCGAGGTGCCCGAGGCGACCCTTGCCTCGATGTTCGGGGCTCGTGTCGAGCGCACCCCCGACGCGTCCGCGCTCACCTTCGACGCGACGACTCTGTCCTACGCCGAGTTCTCGGCGCGGGTGAATCGTCTGGCCAGGCACCTGATCTCGCTCGGCGTCGGCCCGGAGTCGATGGTCGCGCTCGGCATGAGCCGTTCGCTGGAGCTGGTGATCGGCATGTACGCGGTGACCGTCGCCGGCGGTGTGTACGTGCCGCTCGATCCGGATCATCCGGCCGATCGCACCCGCTACGTGCTCGAGACCGCGGCACCGGTCTGTGTGCTGACCACCTCGCGCGAGGGTTTCGGCGCGGGCGAGGTCGAGACGGTCGACATCGACACTCTCGAACTCGACGGATATTCCGACGCCGCCGTCTCGGACGCGGATCGTCGTGCGCCGCTGCGTCCGTCGAACACCGCCTACGTCATCTTCACCTCCGGTTCGACCGGCAGGCCGAAGGGTGTGGCGGTCTCGCATGCCGCGATCGTGAATCGCCTGGTGTGGATGCAGGCCGAATACGGGCTCGAATCCGACGACGTGGTGTTGCAGAAGACCCCGGCGACCTTCGATGTGTCGGTGTGGGAGTTCTTCTGGCCCTTGCAGATCGGCGCGCGCCTGGTGATCGCCAAGCCGGATGGTCACCGCGATCCCGGCTATCTGATCGACGTCATCACCGACGAACAGGTCACCGTGGCGCATTTCGTGCCGTCGATGATGTCGGTGTTCGTGGCCGAGGGCGGCGCGGACGAATGTGTCACCCTGCGGCATGTGTTCGCCTCCGGCGAGGCACTGCCCGCCGCGACGGCGCAGAAGTTGCGCGAGCTGACCGGCGCGCGTCTGCACAATCTCTACGGTCCGACCGAAGCGGCGGTCGACGTCACCTATCACGAGGTGATGGCCGCCGACACGGTGTCGGTGCCGATCGGCGCTCCGGTCTTCAATACCCGTGTCTACGTGTTGGATTCGCGGTTGCATCCGGTGCCGGTGGGTGTCGCGGGTGAGCTGTATCTGGCGGGTGCGCAGTTGGCGCGGGGGTACGTGGCCAGGCCGGATCTGACCGCCGATCGTTTCGTCGCCGATCCGTTCGATCCGGCCGGTGCGCGGATGTACCGTACAGGTGACCTGGTGACCTGGACGGCGTCCGGTGAGTTGGAATACCTGGGGCGCACCGACTTCCAGGTGAAGTTGCGTGGTCTGCGTATCGAACTCGGTGAGATCGAGGCGGCGCTGACGGGGCTGGATTCGGTAGCCCAGGCCGTCGTGCTCGTGCGTTCCGACGATCGTCTGGGCGATCAGCTGGTCGCGTACGTGGTCGCGAGCGCGGGCCACGGGATCGATGTCGACGTCATCCGTGCCGCGCTGGGCAGTGAGTTGCCCGCGTACATGGTCCCGACCGCGTTCGTGACGTTGGACGCCTTCCCGCTCAACGCCTCCGGCAAACTCGATCGCAGGGCGCTGCCCGCGCCGGTGTTCGAGGTCAAGGTCTTCCGTGCCCCCTCCACACCGATCGAGGAGATCGTCGCCCAGATCTTCGGCGAGGTGCTCGGGATCGGCCGGATCGGCGTCGACGACGATTTCTTCGATCTCGGCGGCAACTCGCTGATCGCCACCCAGGTGGCCTCGCGGCTCGGTATCGCGCTCGACACCAGGGTGCCGGTGCGGATGCTCTTCGACGCCTCCACCGTCGCGGCGCTGGCCGCGCGCGTGGAATCGCGGGCAGGCGACGGCGCGCGCAAGGCGCTGGTCGCGCGCGAACGTCCCGAGGACGTCCCGCTGTCGCTGGCGCAGCAGCGCATGTGGTTCCTCAACCGGTTCGACACGGAATCGGCGGTGAACAACATCCCCGTCGCCATCCGCCTGTCCGGCGAACTGGATGTGGCCGCGTTGCAGGTCGCCGTGATCGACGTGATCGACCGGCACGAATCGCTGCGCACCGTCTTCCCCGAGACCGCGTCCGGACCGGTGCAGGTGGTGTTGGACGCGGCGCAGATCGTGCCCGACCTGACGCCGTATCGGGTCACCGAGAACACCCTGTTCGATCACCTGATCGACCTGGCCTCCATGGCCTTCGACGTCACCAGCGAAGTGCCGCTGCACGCGCGACTGTTCGAGATCAGCGAGACCGAGTACGTGCTCGGCATGGTGATGCACCACATCTCCGCCGACGGCTGGTCCATGGGCCCGCTGGCCCGCGACGTGATGGTGGCCTATGCCGCGCGCACGCTGTGGGAGCCGCCCGCCTGGACCGCGCTGCCGGTGCAGTACGCGGACTACTCGCTGTGGCAGCGCGAGGTACTCGGTTCCGAAACGGATCCGCAGTCGCTGATCTCCAACCAGATCGCCTACTGGACACGCGAACTCGCCGATCTTCCCGACGAACTGGTCCTGCCGTCGGATCGGCCGCGGCCCGCGGTGGCGACCTACCGCGGCGGCACCTACCCGTTCGTGATCTCGGGGCAGACCCAGCACGCGCTCGCCGAGTTGGGGCGGCGCTACAACGCCTCGCCGTTCATGGTGATGCACAGCGCGCTGGCGATTCTGCTGTCGCGGCTGTCCGGCAGCGACGATATCGCCATCGGCACGCCCGTCGCCGGTCGCGGTGAGGCCGCGCTCGACGACCTGATCGGCATGTTCGTCAACACCCTCGTGTTGCGCACCGATGTCGACGGCACCGCGAGTTTCGCGGATCTGCTCGCCACCGCGCGCGAGAAGGATCTGCACGCGTTCGCCAACGCGGACGTACCGTTCGAGCGCCTGGTCGAGGTGCTGAACCCGGCGCGTTCGCAGGCCCGCCACCCGCTGTTCCAGGTGATGCTGGCCTTCCAGAACACCAAGCAGGCCAACCTGGAACTGCCCGGTCTGTCGATAAACGGCATCGATTACGACGCGGGCCTCGCCAAATTCGACCTGCAATTGACGTTGCAGGAGATCCAGGACGAGAACGGCGAGCCGTCCGGCATGTCCGCCGAATTCTCCTACGCTCTCGATCTCTTCGACGAGCACACCGTCGCGGATTTCGCGCGCAGGCTCGACCGCGTTCTCACCGCCATCATCGCCGACCCGGATGTGCCGGTCGGCGATATCGACCTGCTCGACAGCGAGGAGACCGATCTCGCGTTGCGCGGCTGGAATTCCACCGTGCGGGAGTTGGATTCGGCGAGCACGTTGGTGGCGGAGTTCGCTCGTCAGGTGTCGGTGACTCCGGACGCGGTCGCGATCGTGGATCCGGCCGGTGGTGTCACGTTGACCTACGCGGAGTTCGGTGCGCGTGTGCATCGTCTGGCTCGGCGTCTGATCGCGGCGGGTGTGGGTCCGGAGTCGTTGGTGGGCTTGGGGATTCGCCGTTCGGTGGATCTCGTCGTCGCCGTGTACGCGGTGCAGGAGGCCGGTGGCGGTTACGTGCCGCTGGATCCGGATCAGCCCGCCGAGCGGGTGGGGCATGTGCTCGAGTCCGCGGCACCGGTCTGTGTATTGACCACCGCGCGTGACGGTTTCGACGCAGGCGGTATCGAGACCCTGGTGATCGACGAGCTGGATCTGTCCGGCTACGCGGATACCCCGGTGTCGGACGCCGAGCGGATCGCGCCGTTGCTCGCGCGGCATCCGGCCTACGTGATCTTCACCTCCGGTTCGACGGGACGCCCGAAGGGCGTGTCCATCCCGCACGCGGCCGCGGTGAACCAGGTCAGGTGGATCACCGGTGAGTACGGCATCGGCGTCGATGATGTCGTGCTCTTCAAGACGCCCCCGACCTTCGACGTGTCGGTGTGGGAGTTGTTCGGTCCCTTGTCCACCGGTGGCCGCGTCGTCGTGGCCACGCCGGACGGTCATCGGGATCCGCAGTATCTGGCGGAGGTGATCGCGTCCGAGCGGGTGACGATGACCTCGTTCGTGCCGTCGATGCTGAGCGTCTTCGCGGGCACCGTCGATGCCACGGGTGTCGGCGGCCGGGCGCTGTCCTCGCTGCGCGGCCTGATCGTCGCCGGTGAGGCGTTGACCGGTGACGCCGTGCGGGCGATCCGGCGGGTGAGCTCGGCCGCGGTGTACAACCTGTACGGCCCGACCGAAACCACCGTGCACGTCACCCACCTACCCGGTCCGGTCTCGGACGAGGCCGACGGGACCGTCTCGATCGGCGTTCCGGTGTGGAACGCGCAGGCGTTCGTGCTGGATTCGCGATTGCATCCGGTTCCGGTCGGTGTCGCGGGTGAGCTGTACCTCGCGGGCAACCAGTTGGCACGCGGCTATCACGGTCGGGTGGATCTGACGGCGGATCGCTTCGTGGCGAACCCGTTCGGTGCGCCGGGTGACCGGATGTACCGCACCGGCGACCTGGTGACCCGTGCGGCCGACGGCTCGATCGGCTACCTGGGGCGCACCGACTTCCAGGTGAAACTGCGCGGTCTTCGCATCGAACTCGGCGAGGTCGAGACGGCCCTGACCGGGTACGAACCGGTCGCTCAGGCGGTGGCCCTGGTCCGCTCGGACGCGCACACCGGCGATCAACTCGTCGCCTACGTGGTCCCGGCCGCCCATTCCGCCTTCGACCTGGAAGAACTGCGGACCTACCTGGGCGGCGTGCTGCCCTCGTACATGGTCCCCGGGGCGATCGTGGTCATCGACGAGATGCCGCTGACCCCCAACGGCAAACTGGATCGCCGGGCGCTGCCCGAGCCGGTTTTCGAGGCGCGCGAGTTCCGTGCGCCGTCGACGCCGATCGAGGAGATCGTCGCCGACACCTTCGCCGACGTCCTCGGGCTGGCGGGGGAACGACCGGTCGGCCTCGACGACGATTTCTTCGATCTCGGCGGCAACTCGCTGATCGCCACCCAGGTGGTCGCGCGGCTCAGCGCCGCGCTCGACACCCGGGTGCCGGTGCGATTGCTGTTCGAAGCGCCGACCGTGGTCGCGCTCGCCGCGCGTATGGAGGTCCACGCGGGCACCGGTGGCCGCGCGGCCCTGACCGCGCGCACCAGGCCCGAACATCCGCCGTTGTCGCTGGCGCAGCAGCGCATGTGGTTCCTCAACCGGTTCGACACCGATTCGGCGGCGAGCAATATCCCGGTCGCGGTCCGGCTGCACGGCCACCTCGACTTGGACGCGCTGCGCGGTGCGGTGGCAGACGTGCTGGCCAGGCACGAATCGCTGCGTACCGTCTACCCGTCGCACGAGGGCATCGCCTACCAGCGGGTGCTTCCGATGGCGCAAGCGATTCCGCCGTTCGACGTGGTCTCGCTGACCGAGGACGAGATCCCCGGCGCGCTCTACGAATTCGTGCTGCCAGGCTTCGATGTCACCACCGAGTCGCCGCTGCGACTGCGCGTGTTGCGCGTCGAGGGCAACGACGGCAAGCGCTGGCGCGACACCACCCAGGACTACGTGCTCGCGGTGGTCGTCCACCACATCGCTGCCGACGGCTTCTCCATGCGGCCGCTGGTACGCGATCTCATGTCGGCCTATATCGCGCGCCGCTCGGAGTCGGCGCCGACCTGGTCGCCGCTGGCCGTGCAGTACATCGACTACGCGCTGTGGCAGCGGGAGACCCTCGGCGGCGAGGACGACCCGGCGTCGCTGATCTCGGCGCAGCTGAACTACTGGCGCGACGCGCTGGCCGGACTGCCGGAGGAACTGCGGCTGTCGCAGCGTCCGCGCCGCGCCGTCGCCACCTACCGGGCGGGCACCCACCGGTTCCGGGTGCCGGGCGAACTCGTCGACGAATTGAACCGTCTGGCCCACGCCAACGGGACCACGCTGTTCATGGTGGTGCACGGCGCATTCGCCACACTGCTGGCCCGGCTGTCGGGCACCGACGACATCGCGATCGGCATCCCGGCCGCGGGCCGCGGCGAACAGGGGCTCGACGATCTCGTCGGCATGTTCGTCAACACCCTGGTGCTGCGGGCGCACGTCGATCCCGCGATCTCGTTCCGCGACCTGCTCGCGCAGGTGCGCGAACGGGACCTCCAGGCCTTCGCGCACACCGATGTGCCGTTCGAGCGTCTGGTCGAGGTGCTCAACCCGGCGCGTTCGCAGGCCCGTCACCCGCTGTTCCAGGTGATGCTGTCGTTCCAGAACCTGGGCCGGACCAGCCTGGAACTGCCGGGTCTTCGGGTGTCGGAACTCGAGATCGACCAGCCGACAGCCAAATTCGACCTGCAACTGACCCTCGGCGAGACGCCGGGCGGCCAGCCCCGCGAATTCGGCGCTGCCCCCATGGACGCCGAACTCGTCTACGCCGCGGATCTTTTCGACGGCGCGTTCGCCGATTCCTTCGCCGAGCGCTTCCTGCGCGTACTGCGTGGCATCACCGCCGACCCGGCCGCGATCGTCGGCGATATCGACCTGCTCGACGATACCGAGCGGGCCATGGTGCTCGACGAGTGGAACGCCACCGAATTCGAGGTCGACGCCGCGCTGACCTCCCCGGTCGGCGACGCCGCCGCGACCCTGGTGGCGATGTTCGAGGCGCAGGCCGCGCGTACGCCCGACGCGATCGCGCTCACTTTCGAGGGGACGAGTCTGTCCTACGCCGAGTTCGCGAGCCGGGTGCACCGGTTGGCGCGCTGGCTCAAGCAGGCGGGTGTCGGCCCGGAATCCTATGTCGGCCTCGGCATGCGGCGTTCGCTCGATCTGCTCGTCGGCATCTACGCGGTCAACGCCGCGGGCGGCGCGTACGTGCCGCTGGACCCGGACCATCCGGCCGAGCGCATCGAGCACATCCTGCGTATCGCGGGACCGGTGTGTGTTCTGACCTCGGGTGACGATATCGCGACGACCCGCACCCGTCAGGTGCGCATCGATCGGCTCGACCTGTCCGGATTCTCCGACGCTCCGCTGACCGACGCCGACCGGCATCGTCCGCTGCGCCCCGCCAACACCGCCTACGTGATCTTCACCTCCGGCTCGACCGGACGCCCGAAGGGTGTCGCGGTGTCGCACGAGGCGATCGTGAACCGCCTGGTGTGGATGCACGCGCAGTACGGGCTGTCCGCCGAGGACGTGGTGCTCCAGAAGACGCCTGCCACCTTCGACGTGTCGGTGTGGGAGTTCTTCTGGCCCTTGCAGGTCGGCGCCCGACTGGTGATCGCCAAGCCGGAGGGTCATCGTGATCCGGCCTACCTGGTCAGGACCATCGTCGATCAGCGGGTCACGACCGCACACTTCGTGCCGTCGATGCTGTCGGTGTTCGTCGCCGAGGGTGGGGCCGACGAATGCGTGGGCCTGCGGAACGTGTTCGCCTCCGGTGAGGCGTTGCCCGCCGCGACGGCGCAGAAGTTGCGCGAGCTGACCGGCGCGCGCCTGCACAATCTCTACGGTCCCACCGAAGCCGCCGTCGACGTCACCTTCCACGAGGTGACCGACGCCGACGTGCTGTCGGTGCCGATCGGCGCCCCGGTGTTCAACACCGGTGTGCTCGTGTTGGATTCGCGGCTGCGGCCGGTTCCCGTCGGTGTCGCGGGCGAGTTGTACCTGACGGGTGCGCAGTTGGCACACGGTTACGTCGGCCGCCCCGATCTCACCTGCGACCGGTTCATCGCCGATCCGTTCGCGCGCGACGGTGAACGCGCCTACCGCACGGGCGATCTGGTGGTCTGGACGCCGGACGGAGAACTCGAGTATCTCGGCCGCGCCGATTTCCAGGTCAAGTTGCGCGGTCTGCGGATCGAACTCGGTGAGATCGAAACCGCGCTCACCGCACAGGATTCCGTGGCCCAGGCGGTCGTGCTGGTGCGCCGGGACGAGCGCACCGGCGATCAACTGGTGGCCTACCTGATCGGCGACCCCGATCGGGCCATCGCGATCGACTCGGTGAAAACCGTGCTCGGCAGGCAGTTGCCGCCCTACATGGTGCCCGCCGCCTATGTCGTGCTCGACGCGTTCCCGCTGAATCCGTCCGGCAAACTCGACCGCAGGGCGCTGCCGGACCCGGTGTTCGAGGCACGGGAGTACCGCGCGCCCGCCACACCGGTGCAGCAGATCGTCGCGAGCACCTTCGCCGAGGTACTGACCGTCGAGCGGATCGGTCTCGACGACGATTTCTTCGAACTCGGCGGCAACTCGCTGATCGCCACCCAGGTGGTGGCCCGGCTCGGCCAGGCGCTCGACACCGAAGTGCCCGTGCGACTGCTGTTCGAGGCGTCGACTGTCGACGCGCTCGCCGCGCGGGTGGAATCGGCCGCGGGCCAGGGCGGTCGCGTCCCGCTGGCCCCGCGCCCGAGGCCCGCCGCGATCACGCTGGCCAACGGGGAGTCCGCCGCGCTGGTGCCGCTGTCGTCGGCCCAGCAGCGCATGTGGTTCCTCAACCGCTTCGACAGCCGCAGCGCGGTCAACAACATCCCGGTCGCGGTGCGGCTCACCGGCGATCTCGATGTCGTCGCGCTGAACGCGGCCATCGGCGACGTACTGGCCCGCCACGAGGCGTTGCGCACCGTCTACCCCGACGTCGACGGCACCGGCTATCAGCGGGTGCTGCACGCCGACGAGGTGCGTTTCGCGCTGACCGCCGAAACGGTGAGTTCGACCGCGCTGTCGGCTCGCATCATCGAGCTCGCCGGTACGCATTTCGACGTGACCAGCGAGATCCCGTTCCGCGCCGGTCTGCTCAGCCTCGATGAACGCAGCCATATCGTGGTGCTCGTCATGCACCACATCAGCGGTGACGGTTTCTCCCTGCGGCCGCTGCTGCGCGATGTCGTGCTCGCCTACACCGAACGCGCGCGCGGCGAGATTCCCGCGTGGTCGCCGCTCGAGGTGCAGTACGCCGATTACACGCTGTGGCAGAACGAGGTACTCGGTTCCGAGGACGATCCGGAATCGGTGGCCGCCGCCCAGCTCACCTACTGGGCCGAGCAGTTGCGCGACCTGCCCGATCAGATCGAGCTGCCCGCCGACCGCCCGCGCCCGGAGATCGCCTCCAACAGCGGTGGGCTGCACCACTTCTCGGTCGACGCCGACCTGCATCGCGCGCTCACCGAGGTGGCCCGCGCGCATGGCGCGACCCTGTTCATGGTGGTGCACGCGGCGCTCGCGACCTGGGCGGCCAGGCTGTCCAACAGCACCGATATCGCGATCGGCACCCCGATCGCGGGCCGTGGCGAACGCGCGCTCGACGATCTGGTCGGCATGTTCGTCAACACCCTCGTGCTGCGTACCGACGTCGCGGGTGACCCGACCTTCTCGGAGTTGCTCGCGCAGGTCCGCCGCACCGATCTGACCGCGTTCGCCCACGCCGACGTGCCTTTCGAACGTCTCGTCGACGTGTTGAGCCCGGCTCGTTCGCAGGCGCACCACCCGCTGTTCCAGGTGGCCCTGACCTTCGAGGCGGCCTCGGCCGCCGACGCGGGCACCGTCGCGCTGCCCGGCCTGAATCTCGATGTCGTCGAGTTCGACGCGGGCACAGCCAAATTCGATGTGCAGCTGACGGTGGGCGAAACCGCCGACGGCGCGTTGTCGATGTCGTGGAACTACGCCACGGAACTGTTCGATCCCGAGACGGTGGCGTCCTTCGCCGATCGTCTGGTGCGCATCCTGCACGCCGTCGCCGAGGATCCCACGGTCGTCGTCGGCGATATCGACCTGCTCAGCGAGGCCGAACGCCTCGATCTGTCGCAGCGCTGGGTCTCCTCCGGCCCCGACACCGTCACCGGACGTTTCGCCGATCCCGGACTCACCCTCGCCTCGTTGTTCGACGAGGTGGTCACCGCGCATCCGCATCGCACTGCCGCGAGGTTCGGCGCGGATTCGCTGACCTACGACGAGCTGGACCGGCGCGCGAATGTGCTGGCCCGCAGACTCATCGACGACGGCGCCGGACCCGGTTCGCTGGTCGCGGTCATCCTGCCGCGGTCGCTCGACCTGGTCGTCGCGTTGCTCGCCGTGGTCAAGACCGGTGCGGGTTACGTCCCGGTCGATCCCGCCTACCCGGCCGACCGCATCGCCTACGTCCTGTCGGATTCGCGTCCGACCAGTGTGATCCTGGATTCCTCCGTCGAGATCTCCGCCGCGTCCGACCTGCCGACCGTGGTGCTGGACGGATGGGCCGTGGAGACCGGCAATATCGTCGACGCCGACGACGGGCCCGTCACCGACGACGAGCGCAACGCGCCGTTGCGCCCGGACGACATCGCCTACGTCATCTACACCTCCGGTTCCACCGGACGCCCCAAGGGCGTCGCGGTCGCGCACCGGAATGTGGTGCGGCTGTTCGCGAATACCGATCGCGACTTCGGTTTCGGCCCGGAGGACGTGTGGACGCTGTTCCACTCCTACGCCTTCGACTTCTCGGTGTGGGAACTGTGGGGCCCGCTGCTGTTCGGCGGCGCGGTCGTCGTCGTGGACTACTACACCTCGCGTTCGCCCGAACAGTTCCTGGAACTGCTGCGCGCCGAACGCGTCACGGTGCTCAACCAGACGCCGTCGGCCTTCTACCAGCTGGCCGAAGCCGATCGCAACGCCGGCTCCGACGCGTCCCCGCTGGCGCTGCGGTACGTGGTGTTCGGTGGCGAGGCGTTGGAACTGCGCAGGCTGTCCACCTGGATCGCCAGGCACGGTGACGGCGTCACCGGCGCGTCGGCCGGTTCCGGACCGCTGCTGGTGAACATGTACGGCATCACCGAGACCACGGTGCACGTGTCCTATCGCGCGTTGGACGCCGCCACCGTCGCCTCGGCGTCCGGCAGTATCGTCGGCCGCGCCATCGCGGGGCTGCGCGTCTACGTGCTCGACAGCCGCCTGCGGCCGGTTCCGGTCGGCGTCGCGGGTGAGATGTATGTGGCCGGACCGCAATTGGCGCGCGGCTACCTCGGCAGGCCCGATCTCACCACCGCCAGGTTCGTGGCGAATCCGCTCGCGGACGCGGGGGACGCCGGTTCTCGGCTGTACCGCTCGGGCGACCTCGCGCGCTGGAACCGGTTCGGTGAACTCGAATATCTCGGCCGCGCCGACGACCAGGTCAAGGTCCGCGGTTTCCGTATCGAACTCGGCGAGATCGAATCCGCGGTGCTCGCGCAGCCGGGGATCGCGCAGGCGGCGGTCGTCGTGCGCGAGGACCAGCCGGGCGATCAGCGCATCGTGGCCTACGTGGTGTCCGAACCCGAGGTCGTCCCCGATCTCGACGTGGTGCGCCAGGGCGCGGCCGAACAGCTGCCGTCCTACATGGTGCCCTCGGCGCTCGTTCGCCTCGAGTGGATTCCGCTGACCGTCAACGGCAAGCTGGATCGCAAGGCGCTGCCCGCGCCCGCCGCACAGGCGCGGGCGTTCCGCGCCCCGGTCACGCCGGTGCAGGAGACGGTCGCCGCCGTCTTCGCCGAGGTACTCGACCTGCCCAGGGTCGGCGTCGACGACGATTTCTTCGATCTCGGCGGCAACTCGCTCATCGCCACCAGGGTGGTGTCGCGGATCGGCGCGGCGCTCGGGACGTCGATCCCGGTGCGCGCCCTGTTCGAGGCGACCACCGTGGCCGCGTTGGCCGCACGGGTGGAATCGCACACCGACGGTGACGCCCGTGCCCGCCTGGTCGCCAGGCCGCGCTCCGCGGACGCGGTGGTGCCGCTGTCCTACGCCCAGCAGCGCATGTGGTTCCTGAACAAGTACGACACCTCCTCGGCCGCCTACAACCTGCCGCTGGCCATCCGGCTCTCCGGCGCGCTCGACGTCGAGGCACTGCGCCTGGCGGTCGCCGACGTGGTGCGCAGGCACGAATCGCTGCGCACCAGGTATCCCGAGCACGGCGGCACCCCGGTCCAGGTCATCGTTCCGGCCGAGGACATCGCACTGGACCTGCGTCCGGTAGCGGTGGACGCCGCGGACGCGACCGCCGCCGTCGTCGCGTTCGCCGCCACCGGATTCGATGTGGCCGAACAGGTTCCGCTGCGGGCCCGGCTCTACGAGATCGGTCCCGACGAACACGTTCTGGTCGTGGTCGTGCACCACATCGCCGGTGACGGGTTCTCCATGGGCCCGCTCTCGCGCGATGTGATGACCGCCTACACCGCCCGCAGCCAGGGCAGCGATCCCGGCTGGGCGCCGCTGACGGTGCAGTACGCCGATTTCGCGATCTGGCAGCGCGATGTGCTCGGCGCCGAGGACGATCCGGCCTCGCTGCTCGCCCGACAGGTCGAGTACTGGCAGCGCGCACTCGACGGCGTTCCCGACGAGCTGACCCTGCCCGCCGACCGTCCGCGTCCGCCGGTGGCCTCGCTGCGCGGCGCGACCGTGCACGCGGAACTGCCCGCCGACCTCGTCGCGGCGCTGGAAACCTTGGCTCGGGCGCGGGGCGCGTCGTTGTTCATGGTGATGCACAGCGCCCTGGCGGTGCTGCTCGCGCGACTGTCCGGCACCGACGACATCGCGATCGGCACGCCGATCGCGGGCCGTGGCGAACAGGCGCTCGACGATCTGGTCGGCATGTTCGTCAACACCCTGGTGCTGCGCACCGGTGTCGGTCCGGCCGAACCGTTCGGCGAACTGGTCGAGCGGGTACGCAAGACCGACCTCGACGCCTACGGCAACGCCGACGTGCCCTTCGAGCGCCTGGTCGAACTGCTCGCGCCCGAACGGTCGCAGTCGCGCAACCCGCTGTTCCAGGTGGCGCTGGCCTTCCAGAACCTCGACAGCACCGCGCTGGAATTGCCGGGTCTCCGGGTGTCGGCGCTGCCGCTGGAGGAGAACGTCGCCCGCTTCGACCTCCAGTTCACGCTGTCGGATCGGACCGGCGCCGACGGGAGCCCGGCGGGTATGGCCCTCGCGCTCACCTACGCGACCGATCTGTTCGACGAATCGACCGCGGCCGGTTTCGTGACGCGCTGGCGGCGTGTGCTCGACGCCGTCGCCGCCGATCCCTCGGTGCGGGTCGGCGCGATCGAACTGCTCGACGCCGACGAGCGCGCCGATCTGGTGGCCCGCACCGGCCCGCCCGCGATCGCCCCGCGCACGCTGCCCGACCTGCTCGCCACCGCCGTGGCCCGCGATCCGCAGGCGCCCGCCGTGATCTTCCGCGGTGTCACGACGACCTACGGTGCGCTCGACGATCGCTCGAATCGTCTGGCGCGCCTGCTGATCGCCGAGGGCATCGGCCCGGAGGACCTGGTGGCCGTCGGCGTGCCGCGTTCGTCGGATTCGGTCTTCGTCGCGCTGTCGGTGTCCAAGACCGGCGCCGCGTTCGTTCCGGTCGATCCGACCTACCCGGCCGATCGCATCGCCCACATGGTGACCGATTCCGGTTCGCCGCTCGGTATCACGGTCGCCGAGACACGGGCCGGACTGCCCGATTCGGTGCGCTGGCTGGTACTCGACGAACTGGATCTGGACGCCTTCGACGGTTCGCCGATCACCGACGCGGACCGGGTGCGCCCGCTGCGTCCGGAGCATCCTGCCTACGTCATCTACACCTCCGGTTCCACCGGCGTGCCCAAGGGCGTCGTGGTGTCGCACACCGTGCTCGCCAACTTCGCCACCGCGCAGATCGAGCACTACGGACTCGACTCCGACACGCGCGCCATGCATTTCGCGTCGCCGAGTTTCGACGCCTCGATCCTGGAACTGCTGCTCGCGCTCGGACCCGGCGGCGCGCTGGTCGTGGTGCCGACCGGCGTCTACGGCGGTGAGGAACTCGCGGAGCTGATGCGCACCGAGCGCGTCAGCGCGTCGTTCATCACCCCCGCCGCGCTGGCGACCTTCGAGACGAGCGGCCTGGATTCCTTCCGGGTGCTCGCCGTCGGCGGCGAGGCGTTGCGCCCGGAACTGGTCGTGAAATGGGCGGTCCCGCTGGCCGACGGCACGGTGCGGCGCGTCCACAATGTGTACGGCCCGACCGAGACCGCCATGGTGGTCAACATCAGCGACCCGGTGCTCCCCGGTGACCCGCTGCCGATCGGCGGCCCGATCCGCGGTATGCAATCGCTGATCCTGGACGACCGGCTGCGTCCGGTACCGGTCGGCGTCGCGGGTGAGCTCTACATCTCGGGTATCCAGCTGGCTCGCGGCTACCACGCGCGGCCCGCGCTGAGCGCCGATCGTTTCGTCGCCAACCCGTTCGTCGCCGGTCAGCGCATGTACCGCACCGGTGACGTGGTCCGCTGGACCCGTGACGGCGCGGTGGAATACGTCGGCCGTTCCGATTTCCAGGTGAAGGTGCGCGGTTTCCGCATCGAACTCGGCGAGATCGACAGCGCCCTCGCGGCGCACCCGAACGTGGATTTCGCCACGACGGTCGGCCACACGAGCGCCGCCGGCGCGGTGTCGCTGGTGTCGTATGTCATGGCGGCGCCGGGACGTTCGATTGATATCGCCGAGCTGACCGCGCGGTTGGAGGAGCGGCTGCCCGCCTACATGGTGCCGTCCTCGATCATGGTGCTCGACCACCTGCCGCTCACCCCGGTGGGCAAACTCGACCGAAAGGCGTTGCCGGAACCGGTCTTCGCGACCGAGGTCGTCTTCCGTGCCGCGCGCACACCGGTCGAGCAGACCATCGCCGAGGTCTTCGCCGAAGTGCTCGGGGTCGAGCGCGTCGGCGTCGACGATTCGTTCTTCGCGCTCGGCGGCGACAGCATCGTCTCCATCCAGTTGGTCTCGCGCGCCAAGGCGCGCGGGGTGGTGTTCACCCCGCGCAATGTCTTCGAGCAGCGGACCGTCGCGGGTCTCGCCGCGGTCGCCGAGACCGCCGAAGCGGCGGACACCGCGGTGGCGGTACTGGAGGAACTGCCGGGCGGCGGCGTCGGCGTCATGCCGCTGACACCGGTGGTGCGGTTCATGGCGCAGCGCCCCGGCTCGTTCGGCCGCTTCAACCAGACCCTCGCGCTGGAACTGCCGGTCGGCATCGACCGCGCTGGCATCGCCGCGACCGTCGGCGCGGTCATCGACCGGCACGACATGTTGCGCGCCCGGCTGTACGACGACGGCACGGATCTGGTGGTGGAAACCGCCGCGCCCGGCACCGTGGACGTGGACTCGCTCATCGAGCGGGTCGAGTTCCCGGCCTCGGCCTCCGACGACGAACTCGTCGAGATCGCCACCGCCGCACTGAATTCCGCACTGGACCGGCTCGACCCCGCGTCGGGAACGGTGATCCGCTTCGTCTGGCTCGATCCGTCCGATTCCGGTCGGATGGGCCGATTGATCGTGCTGGCGCACCACCTCGTGGTCGACGGCGTCTCGTGGCGCATCCTGGTCCCGGACCTGGTGACCGCGTGGGGCCGGTTCACCGCGGGCCAGCAGCCCGAACTCGTCGCGCCGACCACCTCCATGCGGGCCTGGGCGCACGCGCTGCGCGCGGAGGCCGAGAGCCAGTCGCGCGTGGCCGAACTCGACTTCTGGCGCACGGTCGCGAACACCCCCGATCCGCTGCTCACCGAACGGGCGATGGATCCGGCCGTCGACACCTCCGGCGTCATCGAGAAACTTCAGGTCGAGGTGTCCGCCGAGGTCACCAAGGCCCTGCTGACCACCGTGCCCGCGCTGTTCCACGGCGGCGTCAACGACGGTCTGCTCACCGCGCTGGTCCTGGCGACCGCCAAGTGGCGCTCCCGGCGTACCGCCGCGCGCGCCGACGACGCGACGCTGATCCGGCTCGAGGGCCACGGCCGCGAAGAGGACATCGTGCCCGGCGCGGACCTGTCGCGCACCGTCGGCTGGTTCACCGCGATCTTCCCGGTCCGGTTCGATCTGGCGGGCATCGACGTCGACGCCGCGCTCACCGGCGGACCCGCGCTGGGCAAGGCCGTCAAGGCGATCAAGGAACAGCTGCTCGCGGTGCCGGACAAGGGCATCGGCTACGGACTGCTGCGCTACCTGAACCCCGCGACGGCGGCCCAGCTGCCCGAAAACCTGCCCGGCCAGGTGAGTTTCAATTACCTGGGCCGCGTCTCCGACAGCGATGTGCCCGAGGCGCTGCGCGGCTTCGGTTGGGTTCCGGCCCGCGAACTCGGCGCGCTCGCGGGTTCCTACGACGCGGATATGCCCGCGATGGCACCGCTGGATGTCAACGCGATCGTGGTCGGCGACAAGCTGACCGCCAATATCGGCTACCCGTCGACCCTGCTCGACGCCGCCGCGGTGCGCGAATTCGGCGAACTGTGGACCTCGGCGCTGGAAGCGGTCGCGCGGCACGCGAATTCGGCCGACGCGGGCGGGCACACCCCCGCCGACTTCGCGCTGGTCACCACGACCCAGCGTGATATCGACGCCTGGGAGAAGCGTTTCCCGACGCTCACCGATGTGTGGCCGCTGTCCGCGCTGCAAGCGGGTCTGCTGTTCCATGCCCGTCTCGCGGCGAGTTCGGTGGACGTCTACACCGCCCAGGCCGTACTGACCCTCACCGGTCGCGTCGACGCCACCCGTCTGCGCGCCGCCGCCCAGGCTCTGGTGGATCGCTACGAGAACCTGCGCACGGCCTTCCTCACCGACCGGCACGGCAATCCGGTGCAGGTCGTGCTCGACAGCGTCCGGGTCGCCTGGGCCGAACACGATCGCGTCGAATCGGGTGAGAGCGCCGACCTGATCAAGGCCGACCGCATGCGCCGTTTCGATCTGACCGCGCCGCCGCTGATCCGGTTCACCCTCATCCGGGTCGCCGCCGACCGCTGGCAGTTCGCGGTGGCCAACCACCACATCCTGCTCGACGGCTGGTCGATGCCGCTGCTCATGCGGGATCTGCTCGCGCTCTACGCGCTGCACGCCGACACCACGGCACTGCCCGCGGTGCGCTCCTACCGCCACTTCCTCGAATGGACCGCGCAGCAGGACCACACCGCCTCGGTGGCGGCGTGGGCGCACGCGCTGCGCGGGGTCAGCGAACCGACGCTGCTGTCGCGTCCGGACGCCGGCCGCGAGATCACCACCCTGTCGGGCGAGTACTTCTTCGAACTCGACGAGGTGGCGACCACCCGACTCACCGAACTGGCGAGTTCGCTCGGCGTCACCCCCAACACGGTGCTCCAGGTCGCCTGGGGCATCCTGGTCGGCCGCATGAGCGGACGCGAGGACGTGCTGTTCGGCACCACCGTCTCCGGTCGCCCGGCCCAGCTGGCCGGGGTGGAGGCCATGGTCGGCCTGTTCATCAACACCGTGCCGGTGCGGGTGCGTTTCGATCCCGCCGAATCCGCGCGCCGACTGCTGACCCGTACCCAGGGTGAGCAGGCCGATCTGCTCGACCACCACTATGTCGGCCTGGCCGACATCCAGTCGGCCGCGGGCATGGCGGGACTGTTCGACACCCTCGTGGTCTTCGAGTCCTACCCGGTGGACGCCGACGGCATTCGCGCGCAGGCCGCCGATATCGACGGTATGGCCGTCGTCGGCCTCGACGCCGCCGACGCCACGCACTACCCGCTGACGTTGATCGCCCAGCTCGATTCGCGCCTGCGCATCCGCGCGGGTTACCTGCGCGATCTGTTCGACGAGGCGACGGTGCGCCGTATCGCCGACCGTCTGGTGCGGGTGCTGACCGCGATCACCACCGAACCCGACGTCGATGTCGGCGATATCGAACTCGTCGACGCCGCCGAACGCGAACTGGTCACCACCGGCTGGAACAACACGGCCTTCGACGTGGCGGCGGTCCTGGCGCAACGTGCGGCGGCCGTGCCGCCGGGACGGTCCGCACGGATGTCTTCCGCGCGGTCGGTGGATGTCGAACCGGTCGCGACCCTGGTCTCGCTGTTCGAGATGCAGCTGGCCAAGACGCCGGAGGCGACCGCGCTCACGTTCGAGGGGACGAATCTGTCCTACGACGAGTTCGCGGCACGGGTCTACCGCCTGGCCCGCTGGCTCATCGACCGCGGCGTCGGCCCGGAATCGTTCGTGGCGCTGGGGATGCGGCGTTCGATCGATCTGGTGGTCGGCATGTACGCCGTCACGATCGCGGGCGGCGCGTACGTGCCGCTGGACCCGGATCACCCGGCCGAGCGCACCGAATACATTCTCGCCACGGCCGATCCGGTCTGCGTGCTGACCTCGGGCAGCGATCTCGACATCGATACCGCGCAGGTCCGCATCGACCTGCTCGACCTGTCGGGACTGTCCGAACATCCGGTGACGGCGGGGGAGCGGCGCGCGCCGCTGCGTCCGTCGAACACCGCCTACGTCATCTTCACCTCCGGTTCGACCGGACGGCCCAAGGGTGTGGCGGTCTCGCATGCCGCGATCGTCAACCGCCTGGTGTGGATGCAGGCCGAATACGGACTCACCGAAGCCGACGCCGTCCTTCAGAAGACGCCGGCGACCTTCGACGTGTCGGTGTGGGAGTTCTTCTGGCCCTTGCAGATCGGCGCGCGCCTGGTGATCGCGAAGCCGGACGGTCACCGCGATCCGGCCTATCTGGCCGAGGTCATCGCGACCGAACGGGTCACCGTGACCCATTTCGTGCCGTCCATGCTCGCGGTCTTCGTGGCCGACGCCGCCGCGTCGCGCTGCGGATCGCTGCGGATGGTGTTCGCCTCGGGTGAGGCGCTCTCACCCAAACCCGCGCACCGCCTGCGCGAACTGACCGGCGCGGCCATGCACAACCTCTACGGTCCGACCGAGGCGGCCGTCGACGTCACCTATCACCGGGTGGTCACCGCCGACACCGAACTGGTCCCGATCGGCGCACCGGTGTACAACACCCAGGTCTACGTGCTGGATTCGCGGCTGCGGCCCGCTCCGGTCGGCGTCGCGGGTGAGCTCTATCTCGCGGGCGAGCAACTCGCGCGCTGCTATGTCGCCAGGCCCGACCTGACCAGTGACCGTTTCGTCGCCAACCCGTTCGATACGGCGGGATCGCGGATGTACCGCACCGGCGACCTCGTCGCCTGGAATTCCGTCGGAGAGCTGGAATACCTGGGCCGCACCGATTTCCAGGTGAAACTGCGCGGTCTGCGGATCGAACTCGGCGAGATCGAATCCGCGCTCACCGGACTCGACGAGATCGACCGGTCGGTGGTCGTCGTCCGCACCGACGCGCACGCGGGCGATCAACTGATCGCCTACGTGGTCGGGGTGGCGAACCTGCGCGTCGACACCGAACTGGTGCGCGAGGATCTCGGCAGGCAGCTGCCCGCCTACATGGTGCCCGCCGCGGTCATCGTGCTCGACGAATTCCCGCTCAACGCCTCGGGCAAGCTGGATCGCAAGGCGCTGCCCGCGCCGGTCTTCGAGGTCGCGGTCTTCCGCGCGCCGACGACACCGGTCGAGGAGATCGTCGCCGACGTCTTCGCCGATGTGCTCGGCGCCGCCCGCGTCGGACTCGACGACGATTTCTTCGCACTCGGCGGCAACTCGCTGAGCGCGACCCAGGTCGCGGCCAGGCTTTCCGCCGCGCTCGACACCGAACTCGGTGTCAGGGAACTGTTCGACGCCTCCACCGTGGTCGCGCTCGCGGCCCGGGTGGAATCGCGGGCGGGGGCGGGCGCGCGCACGGCGCTGGCGCCGCAGCAGCGTCCCGACCGGGTGCCGCTGTCGCTGGCTCAGCAGCGCATGTGGTTCCTCAACCGCTTCGACCCGGAGTCGACGGTCGACAACATCCCGGCCGCGGTGCGGCTCTCCGGTCTGCTCGACCGCCAGGCCTTGCAGATCGCGGTCGCCGACGTGCTGGCCAGGCATGAATCGCTGCGCACCTTCTACCCCGAGGTGGACGGCGCGGCCCAGCAGCAGATCGTGCCGACCGGGCAGGTCATCCCCGATCTCGCCCCGGTCGACGTCAGCGAGGAAGCGCTGCCCGCGCGGCTCGCGGACTTCGTGCAGACGGCCTTCGACGTCACCGCCGAGGTGCCGTTCCGGGCCAGGCTCTTCGAGGTCAGCCCCACCGAACACATTCTCGCGCTGGTCGTGCACCACATCTCGTCCGACGGTTTCTCCATGGGCCCGCTGACCCGCGACATCATGATCGCCTACGGCGCGCGCGTCGAAGGCGGCGAACCGTCCTGGCGTCCGCTCGAGGTGCAGTACGCGGACTTCGCGCTGTGGCAGCGCGCGGTACTCGGCGCCGAGGACGACCCGGAATCGGTGATCTCCGAACAGATCTCGTTCTGGAGCGACGAACTGCGCGCACTGCCCGAGCAGCTCGACCTGCCCGCCGACCGGCCGCGTCCCGCGGTCGCGAGCGGCCGGGGCGCCACCCACGCCTTCGATATCGACGCCGAAACCCACGCCGGGCTGGTCGAATTGGCGCGCACCCGTGGCGCGACGCTGTTCATGGTCGCGCACACCGCGCTCGCGGTACTGCTGGCGCGGCTGTCCGGCGAGGACGATATCGCCGTCGGCACCCCGGTGGCCGGTCGTGGCGAGCGCGCGCTCGACGATCTGATCGGCATGTTCGTCAACACGTTGGTGTTGCGGACCCCGGTCGAGCTCGGCGCGACGTTCACCGACCTGCTCGCCGCGGTGCGCGCCACCGATATCGCCGCGTTCGGTCATTCCGACCTGCCGTTCGAGCGGCTGGTGGAAATCCTCAACCCGGCCCGTTCGCAGGCCCGCCATCCGCTGTTCCAGGTCATGCTGTCGTTCCAGAACACCGGACAGACCAGCCTGGAATTGCCCGGCCTGACGGTCAGCGGCGTCGACCTGCCGATCGATGTGGCGAAATTCGATCTGCAACTGGTGATGTCGGAGAAACCCGCCGCCGAGGGCATCGTCGCCGAACTCATCTACGCGACCGACCTGTTCGACCCGGCCACGATGGAGGATTTCGGCAGGCGGTTCAAGCGGCTGCTCGGCGCGGTTGTCGCCGAACCCGATCGGGCGATCGGCGATATCCCGCTGCTCGACGAGCGGGAGAGTTACCGGGCGTTGCGCGGCTGGAATTCCACCGTGCGGGAGTTGGATTCGGCGAGCACGTTGGTGGCGGAGTTCGCCCGTCAGGTGTCGGTGACTCCGGACGCGGTCGCGATCGTGGATCCGGCCGGTGGTGTCACGTTGACCTACGCGGAGTTCGGTGCGCGTGTGCATCGTCTGGCTCGGCGTCTGATCGCGGCGGGTGTGGGTCCGGAGTCGTTGGTGGCCCTGGGTATCCGGCGTTCCGTCGATCTCGTGGTGGCCGCCTACGCGGTGCAGGAGGCCGGTGGCGGTTACGTGCCGCTGGATCTGGATCAGCCCGCGGAGCGGGTGGGCCACGTGCTCGAATCCGCGTCGCCCGCGTGCGTATTGACTACGGCGCGTGACGGTTTCGACGCCACCGGTATCGAGACCCTCGTGGTCGACGAACTCGACCTTTCCGGATACTCCGATGCGCCGGTCACCGATGCCGAGCGGATCGCGCCGTTGCTGGCGCAGCATCCGGCCTACGTGATCTTCACCTCCGGTTCGACGGGTCGTCCGAAGGGGGTGGCGCTGCCGCATTCGGCGGTGGTGAATCAGATCCGCTGGATCACCGGTCAGTACGGCATCGGCGCGGACGACGTGGTGCTGTTCAAGACGCCCGCGACCTTCGATGTGTCGGTGTGGGAGTTGTTCGGTCCGCTCTCGACCGGTGGCCGGATGGTCGTGGCCACGCCGGACGGTCATCGGGATCCGCAGTATCTGGCGGAGGTGATCGCGTCCGAGCGGGTGACGATGACCTCGTTCGTGCCGTCGATGCTGACCGTCTTCGCGGGTAGCGCAGACAGCGCTCTTCTGGGCTCCCTGCGCGCCTTGCTCGTCGCGGGTGAGGCCTTCACCTCCGACGCCGTCGCCGCCATCCGACGGGTCAGCTCGGCCGAGCTGTACAACCTCTACGGCCCCACCGAATTCGCCGTCCACGCGACGCACGCCCCGGTCGCCGACGACGTCTCCGGCGCGGTGCCCATCGGTCTGCCGGTGTGGAACGCGCAGGCGTTCGTGCTGGATTCGCGATTGCATCCGGTTCCGGCAGGTGTCGCGGGTGAGCTCTACCTCGCGGGTGATCAGCTGGCCCGCGGCTACTACGGCCGCACCGATCTGACATCGGATCGTTTCGTGGCGAATCCGTTCGGTGCGCCGGGTGCGCGCATGTACCGGACCGGTGACCTCGTTACCCGTGCGGCCGACGGTTCGATCGTCTACCTGGGTCGTACCGACTTCCAGGTCAAACTGCGTGGTCTGCGCATCGAACTCGGTGAGATCGAAACCGCGCTGACCGGTCACGACACCGTCGCGCAGGCGGTGGCGCTGGTCCGTTCGGACGCGCTGACCGGCGACCGCCTCGTCGCCTACGTCGTGCCCGCCCCCGGCGCGACCGTGGACATCGAGACCGTGCGCGCCCACGTGGCCTCGCGACTGCCGTCCTACATGGTTCCGGCCGCGACCGTGGTTCTCGACGAGATGCCGCTCAACGCCAACGGCAAACTGGATCGCCGCGCGCTGCCCGAGCCGGTTTTCGAGGCGCGCGAGTTCCGCGCGCCGTCGACGCCGATCGAACAGACCGTCGCCGACACCTTCGCCGACGTCCTCGGGCTGACCGGGGACCGCCCGGTCGGCCTCGACGACGATTTCTTCGACCTCGGCGGCAACTCGCTGATCGCCACCCAGGTGGCGGCCCGCCTCGGCTCGGCCCTGGACACCAGGGTGCCGGTCCGCATGTTGTTCGAAGCGCCGACCGTCGCCGGTCTGGCGACCAGGGTCGAAGCGCACGCGGGCAGCGGACGACGTCGCGAGCTGGCCGCGGGACCGCGTCCGGCCACCATTCCGCTCTCGCTGGCCCAGCAGCGCATGTGGTTCCTGAACCGGTTCGACAACCGGACCGCCGTGAACAACATCCCGCTCGCCGTCCGGCTGACCGGAACACTCGACGCCGACGCGCTGCGCCAAGCGGTCGCCGACGTGGTCGACCGGCACGAAGTGCTGCGGACGATGTACCCGCAGACCGCCGAGGGCACCGGCGTCCAGGTGGTGCTGCCCACCGGTCACGACGGTCTGGATCTGACGCCGATTCCGGTGTCGGAGGACGAGATCGCCGAACGGGTCAACGATCTGGTGCTCACCGGATTCGACGTGACCACCGAAGTTCCCGTGCGCGCCAGGCTGTTCCGGATCGCGGCGTCGATGGACGGCTCCAGCCCGGAGACGCACGTGCTGGTCTTCGTCGTGCACCACATCTCCGGTGACGGCTGGTCGGTCCGGCCGCTGGCCAGGGATGTGATGATCGCCTACGCGGCCCGTTCGCGTGGTGAGGCTCCCGGTTGGGCGCCGCTGCCGGTGCAGTACGCCGATTTCGCGCTGTGGCAGCGCGAAACCCTCGGTTCGGAAGAGGATCCGGCGTCGCTGATCGGCGAGCAGATCGCGTTCTGGTCCCGGCATCTGGCCGGACTGTCCGATCAGCTCGATCTGCCCTCGGACCGCTCCCGTCCCGCCGTCGCCTCCCACCGCGGCGACGTGTTCGAATTCGAACTCGACGCGACATTGGTCCGCGCGCTGGACGGTCTGGCCCGCGGCCACGGCGCGAGCCTGTTCATGGTCGTGCACGCCGCACTCGCGGCGCTGCTGGCCCGGCTGTCCGGCTCCGACGACATCGCGGTCGGCACCGCGGTCGCCGGACGTGGCGAGGCCGTGCTCGACGACGCGATCGGCATGTTCGTCAATACGCTGGTGCTGCGCAGCGCGGTCGATCCGGCCCTGACCGTCGCCGAACTGCTCGCCCACACCAGGGAAACCGATCTCGCGGCGTTCGGCCACGCCGACCTGCCCTTCGAGCGGCTGGTCGAAATCCTGAACCCGGCGCGGTCGCAGGCCAGGCACCCGCTGTTCCAGGTGATGCTGTCGTTCCAGAACACCGGGGAAGCCTCGTTCGAGCTGCCGGGCCTCGAGGTCGCCGGTGTCCCGCTCGACGTCGTCACCGCCAAATTCGACCTGCACCTCAACGTCTCCGACCGCCTCGCCGCGGACGGCACCTCCGACGGCATGCGCGCCGAATTCGCCTACGCGACCGATATGTTCGACGCCGCGACGGTGGCGGGCTTCGCCCGGCGACTGGTCCGGCTGCTGACCGCGATGGTCGAGAGCGACGACGCGGTGCTCGGCGATATCGACTTGCTCGACGCCGCCGAACGTCGTCAGCTCGTCACGGGCTGGAACGACACCGCCGTCGAGATCGACGCCGAGGCCACCCTCGCTTCGATGTATCGCGCGCAGGCCCTGCACGCGCCCGGCGCGACCGCGCTCACCTTCGAGGGGACGGATCTGTCCTACGGCGAGTTCGACGCCAGGGTGAACCGCCTCGCCAGGCACCTGATCTCGCTCGGCGTCGGTCCGGACACCATGGTGGCGCTGGGGATGCGGCGCTCGCTGGAACTGGTGATCGGCATGTACGCGGTGACCGTGGCCGGTGGTGCGTATGTGCCGCTCGACCCCGATCATCCGGCCGACCGCACCCACTACGTGCTCGAGACCGCGGCACCGGTCTGCGTGCTCACCACCGCGCGCGACGAATTCGACGCCGGTGACGTGCGCGCGGTCGACATCGCCGACCTGGATCTGTCGGCGTACGCGGCGGATCCGGTGACCGACGCGGATCGTCTTGCGCCGCTGCGCCCGTCGAACACCGCCTACGTCATCTTCACCTCCGGTTCGACCGGCAGGCCGAAGGGCGTCGCCGTCTCGCATGCCGCGATCGTGAACCGCCTGGTGTGGATGCAGAGCGAATACGGTCTGGTCGCCGACGACGTGGTATTGCAGAAGACCCCCGCCACCTTCGACGTGTCGGTGTGGGAGTTCTTCTGGCCCTTGCAGATCGGCGCGCGCCTGGTGATCGCCAAGCCGGACGGGCATCGCGATCCGGCCTACCTGGTCGACATCATCACCGGAACCAATATCACCGTCGCGCATTTCGTGCCATCGATGATGTCGGTGTTCGTGGCCGAAACGGGCGCCGCCCGATGCACCGGCCTGCGGTATGTCTTCGCCTCCGGCGAGGCGCTGCCCGCGGTGACCGCGCAGAAGTTGCGCGAACTCACCGGAACGGCGGTGCACAACCTGTACGGCCCGACCGAGGCCGCGGTGGACGTCACCTTCCACGAGGTGACCGATGCCGACACGGTGTCCGTGCCGATCGGCGCCCCCGTCTCGAACACGCGTGTCTACGTGCTGGATTCGCGGTTGCATCCGGTGCCGGTGGGTGTCGCGGGTGAGCTGTATCTGGCGGGTGCGCAGTTGGCGCGCGGATACGTCGCGCGTCCCGACCTGACCGGTGACCGTTTCGTCGCCGATCCGTTCGATCCGGCCGGTGCGCGGATGTACCGCACCGGTGACCTGGTGACCTGGACGGCGTCCGGTGAGCTGGAATACCTGGGCCGCACCGACTTCCAGGTGAAGTTGCGTGGTCTGCGTATCGAACTCGGCGAGATCGAATCCGCCCTCACCACCGTGGATTCGGTGGCACAGGCCGTCGTGCTCGTGCGTTCCGACGATCGTCTGGGCGATCAGCTGGTCGCCTACCTGGTCCCGGCCGCCGATCGGACGATCGACGCCGAGGCCATCCGCGCCGAACTCGCGGTCGAACTGCCCGCGTACATGGTCCCGACCGCGTTCGTGACGTTGGACGCCTTCCCGCTCAACGCCTCCGGCAAACTCGACCGCAAGGCGCTGCCCGCGCCGGTGTTCGAGGTCAAGGCCTTCCGCGCGCCGACCACCCCGGTCGAGGAGATCGTGGCGGGCATCTACGCCGACGTCCTCGGCGTGAGCCGGGTCGGTCTCGACGACGACTTCTTCGAACTCGGCGGCAACTCGCTGCTGGCCACCCAGGTCACCGCGCGGCTCGGCGCGGCACTGGACACCCAGCTGGCGGTCCGCGATCTGTTCGAGGCGTCGTCGGTGCTCGCGCTGGCCACCAGCGTCGAGCGGCTCGCGGGCTCCGGACGCACCCGGCCCGCGCTGAAAGCGATGCGGCGGCCCGATCTGGTGCCGCTCTCGCCCGCCCAGCAGCGCTACTGGTTCCTCAACCAGTTCGATACGAACGCCTCGGCGGTGGACAACATCCCGCTGGCCGTGCGACTGTCCGGCACCCTGGACGCCGGTGCGCTCGCCCTGGCCATCGGTGATGTCTTCGCCCGCCACGAGGTCTTGCGCACCACCTACCCGAGCGCCGAGGAGGGGCCGCGTCAGGTCATCCTCCCGGTGTCGGCGACCGCGCCCGAACTGATCCCGGTCGAGGTGGCCGAAGAGGATCTGATCGCGACGGTGATCCGGTTCGCGCTCACCACCTTCGATGTCACCGCCGAGGTGCCGCTGAAGGTCGCGCTGTACCGCGTCACCGGATCGGCCTCGGAAACCGCCGAGCACGTGGTCGCCTTCGTGGTGCACCACGTCGCCGCGGACGGCGCGTCGATGGGCCCGCTGGCCCGCGACCTCATGGCCGCCTACGCCGCCCGGGTCAACCGCGAAGTACCGCAGTGGGTTCCGCTGCCGGTGCAGTACGCGGACTACGCGCTGTGGCAACGCGCGGTACTCGGCTCCGAGGACGATCCGGAATCGCTCGCCGCCCAGCAGGTCGCCTACTGGCGGGCCGCGCTGGCCGGACTGCCCGATCAGCTGGAACTGCCCGCCGACCGTCCGCGTCCGCCGACGCAGTCCTTCCACGGCAAGGCGATCCGGTTCGAGATCTCCCCGCAGCGGCACGCCAAACTGCACGAGGTGGCGCGCGCCAATCACGCCTCGCTGTTCATGGTCGTGCACGCCGCCCTCGCGGTACTGCTGGCACGGCTTTCCGGCACCGAGGACATCGCGGTCGGCACCCCGATCGCGGGCCGCGGCGAACGTGAACTCGACGATCTGATCGGTATGTTCGTCAACACCCTGGTCTTCCGGACCAGCGTGCGTCCCGGCGACCGGTTCGCCGATCTGCTCGGCGACGTGCGCGAACGCGATCTGGAGGCCTTCGCCAACGCCGACGTCCCGTTCGAGCGCCTGGTCGAGGTGTTGAATCCGGAACGTTCCACCGCGCGCAATCCGCTGTTCCAGATCGGCCTGTCGTTCCAGAACCTGGCCGAGACGGCGCTGACCCTGCCCGGTCTCACCGTGAGCGCGGTCAACTTCAACTCCCAGTTGGCCAAGACCGACCTTCAGGTCACCGTCTACGACCGCTACACCGATGACGGCACTCCGGCCGAGATCATGACCGAATTCGGTTATGCCACCGACCTCTTCGACGAAGCGACGGTGCAGGGTTTCGCGGACCGGTTCGTGCGCGTACTCGACGCGGTGATCGCCGACGTGACCGTGCCGGTGGGCGAGATCGACCTGCTCGCGCCCGAGGAGAGCGAACGCATCCTCACCGCGTGGAACGACACCGACCGGCCGGTGGACACCACCGCGACGCTGGTGTCGCTGTTCGACGCCGCCGTCGCGGCCGCCGCGCCCGGCACGGTCGCGCTGGTCGCCGATCTGCCCTCCGGCGAGCGCGAGAACCTGACCTACGCCGAACTGGACGCGCGGGTCAACCGGCTCGCGCGCTATCTGATCGGACGCGGTGTCCGCACCGAGGATCGGGTCGCGCTGGCGATCCGGCGTTCGACCGATCTGGTCGTCGCCATGTACGCGGTCGCCAAATCCGGCGCCGCCTACGTGCCGGTCGACCCCGATCAACCCGCGGACCGGGTCGACTACATCCTGGCCACGGCCGCGCCGGTCTGCGTGCTGACCACCGACCGGGAATCGTTCACGACGGCGACGGCCGAATCGGTCGTCATCGACGAACTGGACCTGTCGGGCTTCTCGGCGAACCCGGTGACCCCGTCCGAGCGTCGCGGCGCACTCACCGCGGCGAACACCGCCTACGTCATCTTCACCTCCGGTTCCACCGGCCAGCCCAAGGGCGTCGCGCTGCCACACGGCGCAATCGCGAACCAATTGCTCTGGAAGAAGGCGGAATTCGGTCTCGGCAGCGAGGACGCGGTCCTGCTCAAGACCGCGGCCACCTTCGACCTGTCGGTGTGGGAATTCTGGTCGGCGGCAGTGAGCGGCGCCAGGCTCGTCATCGCCACCGCCGACGGACATCGCGATCCGACGTACCTGAACGAGTTGATGCGCGCCACGGGTGTGACCACCCTGCATGTGGTGCCGTCCATGCTCGACGCGCTGCTCACCGAATCCGAGGATCGGCTGCCCGGTTCGCTGCGCCGCGTGCTCGCCATCGGTGAGGCGCTGCCCGCCGCGACCGCGCAGCGTTTCCGTGCGGGCAACGCCGCACAGCTGTTCAACCTCTACGGCCCGACCGAGGCCGCGGTCTCGATCACCAGCCACCTGGTCACCGCGGCCGACCGGACCTCGGTGTCGATCGGCGCGCCGGAATGGAACAGCCGCGTCTACGTGCTGGACGCGCGGCTGCGGCCGGTCCCGGTCGGTGTCTCGGGCGAGCTGTACCTCGCCGGAGCGCAATTGGCGCGCGGCTACTTCGCCCGCCCCGATCTCACCACCGAACGGTTCGTCGCCGACCCGTTCGGCACGGCGGGCGAGCGCATGTACCGCACCGGCGACCTGGTGGCCTGGAACGCCGACGGCGAACTGGACTACCGGGGCCGCACCGACTTCCAGGTGAAGATCCGCGGTTTCCGTATCGAACTCGGCGAGATCGAGGCCGCGCTATTGCGTCAGCCCGCGATCGCCGCCGCGGCCGTGCTCGCGCACACCGACCCGGGTCTCGGCGACCGACTCGTCGCCTACGTGGTGCCGTTCGTCGCCGGGATCGACCCGGAGACGGGCGAACTGGACCGGCGCGCACTGCATTCCGCGCTCGCCGCCGAACTGCCCTCCTATATGGTGCCCAGCGCCTTCGTCGCGCTGGACGCCCTGCCGCTGAACGCGAACGGCAAACTCGACCGCAACGCGTTGCCGGAGCCGACCTTCGAGAAGGCGGAGTTCCGCGCGCCGACGACACCGGTCGAGCAGTTGGTGGCGGGCGTGTTCAGCGATGTGCTCGCCGTCGAGCACATCGGCGCCGACGACGATTTCTTCGCACTCGGCGGTAACAGCATCCTGTCGATCCAGCTGGTGTCGCGGGCCAAGGCGCTCGGCGTGGTGTTCAGCGTGCGCGACGTCTTCGACCAGCGCAGCGTCGCCGCACTGGCCTCGGTGGCCGACACCTCGCCCGATCCGGCACTGGAAAGGATCCGCGAACTGCCCGGCGGCGGAATCGGCGAAATCCCGCTGACCCCCGCCATGCGCGCGGTGCTCCCGGAGGGCGTCGGCTCGCCGAAGGGCGCGGGCTATCCGCGCTTCGCCCGCGCGGCCCTGCTGCCGCTGCCCGCCGCACTCGACTGGGACACCCTGCTCGAGGCGATCACCGCGATCATCGACCGGCACGACGCCCTGCGCACCCGGCTGCGCAAGGTCGGCGGCGGCTGGGAATTCGAGGCGCTCGAATCCGGCGTCCTCGATATCGAGGACATGGTGTGCGAGGCCAGGGTGGCGAAGAACGCCGACCTGTCGCAGCTCGCCGAGGCGGAATTCCGGGAGGCGGCCACCCGTCTCGATCCGGCCGCGGGCATCGTGGCGCAATTCGTGCTGTTCACCTTCGCCGACCAGCGCGACGACGAATTGCTGGTCGTCACCCACGGTTTCGTGGCCGACAGCCTGTCCTGGCAGATCCTGCTCGACGAACTGACCACGGCCGCCGATCGCCTCGGCATCGACGCGCCGCTCGCCCTTCCGCCCACCGGAACGACACTGCGGCGCTGGGCGCACAGTGTCGCCGAGGCGCCCGTCGGCGCCGACGAGGCCTTCTGGCAGCAGATCTCGGCGACGCCGGATCCGCTGCTCGGTGACCGGGCCTTCGATCCGGCGGTCGACACCGCGCGCACGGTGCGACACCTGCGCGTCGTGGTCCCCGCCGATATCACCGCGGCCCTGGTCGACACCGTTCCCGCGCTCTACCGCGCGACCGTCACCGACGGGCTGCTCTCGGCCCTGGCCGTCGCGGTGCTGCGGTGGCGCGGCGGCCGTGAGTCGACGATGCTCGTCCGGCTCGACGGTGACGGCCGCGCGGTCGACGCCGTCGCGGGCGCGGACCTCTCGCACACCCTCGGCGGATTCGCCCTCGCCCATCCGGCGCGGATCGACCTGGCCGGAACCGATCTCGACGACGCCTTCGCGGGCGGAACCGCCATGGGCACGGTCGTGAAATCGGTGAAGGAACAGCTGCTTTCGGTGCCGGACCACGGTCTCGGCCACGGGCTGGGCGACCTCGGCCAGATCGGTTTCCACTACCGGGGTGTCCTGCCCGCCGAGATCACCACCCTGCTCGATCCCGGCATGCCCGCCGCCGCGACCGTCGATATCGAGGCCACGGTGGTCACCGGTGCGAGCGGCCCGCAGCTGATCGCGTCGTTCGCCTATCCCTCCGGACTGCTCACCGAAGACCGGGTGGCCGAACTGGCCGAGCACTGGGTCGGCGCGCTCGGCGCGCTCGCCGCGCACGCGGGCAGGCCGGACGCCGGCGGCCGCACGCCGTCGGATATGCCGCTGGTCCGGGTCGGCCAGTCCGATATCGAACTGTGGGAACGCACCTACCCCGGCATGAACGAGGTGTGGCCGCTGACCCCGCTGCAATCGGGTCTGCTGTTTCACGCGCTGATGACGACGGCGACCGTCGACGTCTACACCATGCAGGCGGTCATCGACCTCGACGGTGTCGTCGACGCCGAACGCCTGCGCGCCTCGGCGCAGGGCCTGATCGACCGCTACCCCAACCTTCGCACCGCGTTCGTCACCGATTCGTCGGGTCAGGCCGTGCAGGTGGTCATGGACGGCGTCGACGTGCCGTGGCGCGAGGTGGATCTCACCTCCGAGGGCGACCAGGACGCGCGGCTGCGCGAACACCTGACCGCCGACCTCGCCGACCGGTTCGACATGGCCGCGCCGCCGCTGGTGCGTTTCACCCTGTTCCGCACCGGCGCCCAGCGGTGGCATCTGGCCATCACCACCCACCACGTCCTGCTCGACGGCTGGTCGATGCCGCTGCTGATGCAGGATCTGCTCGTGCTCTACGCACTGCGCGGCGACGGGTCGGCGCTGCCGGAGATCGCCTCCTACCGGACCTTCCTGGAATGGCTGTCCGGACGTGACCTCCAGGATTCGCTGCGGGTCTGGGCGAACGCCTTCGACGGCGTCACCGAACCCACCGAACTCGCGCCGCAACCGCGTTCGGCCGAACAGTACGAGACCGCCCACATCGTCACCGAACTCGACGTCGACCGCACGCGCACGCTGACCAAACACTGCGCCGAACTCGGCATCACGGTGAACACGCTGGTCCAGGCGGCCTGGGGCATCCTGCTCGGCAGGCTCACCGGCCGCTCCGACGTGGTGTTCGGCGCGACGGTCTCGGGTCGCCCGGCCGAACTGTCCGGGGTGGAATCCATGGTCGGCCTGTTCATCAACACCCTCCCGGTGCGGGTGCGCATCGATGACGGCGCGACCATCGGCACGCAACTGCAACGCCTGCAACGCGATCAGGCCGAACTGCTCGACCACCACTACGTCGGACTCGCCGATATCCAGCGGGCCGCGGGTGCGGGATCACAGTTCGACACGCTGTTCGTCTTCGAGTCGTACCCGATCGACCGCGAGGCGATCGAAGCCGCGAGCTCGATCGACGGCATGTCGGTGACCGGCGTGAACGTCAGCAACTCGACGCACTACCCGCTGACGCTCAAGGTGGCCGCGGAATCCACCCTCGGCATCGATGTCGAATACCTGCTCAACCGGTTCACCGCCGACGAGGTCACCACCCTGTCCACCCGTCTGGTCCGGGTACTGGAAGCGCTGCTCGGCGACCCCGCCGGGCTGGTCCGCGATATCGACATCCTCGACGACGCCGAGCGCGCCAAACTGCTCGCCGAATCCGGAATCGCCGCCGCGGCAACGGTTCCCGAGCAGAGCTTCGTCGGCGCGCGCACCGTGGCGAAGGTGCTCGCCGAAGTGGTCGAGGCCGATCCGCAGGCACCCGCACTGCTGAGTGACGGCGACGAACTCGCCTACCACGTGCTCGATCGACGGTCCTCGCAGCTGGCGCGGGTTCTCATCGCGCACGGTGCGGGCCCGGGCGATGTCGTCGCGCTGGCACTGCCCCGTTCGGTGGACCTGGTCGTCGCGGCATGGGCCGTGCAGAAGGCGGGCGGTGCCTGCCTGTTCGCCCACGGACTGTCCGAAGACGACATCATCTCCGCCGGAGCCGGTTTCGGCATCGCCGCACAGGCGAGCGCCGGAGAGGTGCGGTGGCTGGTCCCCAGCGATCCGGCGATCCAGACCGAATTGTCCGCCGCCGCGGCACATCCGGTCTCCTACGCCGACCGGGTGCGCCCGCTCGGCGAGGGCCACGCCGCCTTCGTGCAGTTGGTCGACGGCGCGAAAGCGACCCTCACCCAGACCGAAGCGCTCGACCTGGCGATCCGGGTCCGCGACGAGAACGCGATCGACTACGAATCGACCACGTTCACCACCGCCTCGGCCGGCCGCCCGGCCCTGCTGGAATTCCTCGCCACCGCCACCGCCGGCGCTCTCTCGGTGATCCCGGGTGCCGACGAGATCGCCGACGACCTCGCCGACGGCGAAGTCACCCACTGGTTCGTCGCCCCCGGCGACCCGGTCGACGCCGCCGACCCGGAGGTCCGCATCATCACCGCGGAGTAGTCGCGCTCACCGCCGGTCCGGGAAGAATTTTCCCGGACCAGCGGGTGACCGCACCACTCAGGCGAAGATTTCGTCGAGGGTTGTGGCGGTGAGGACGCGGGTGGTCCAGGTGCGGAGTTCTGGAATTCCCTCGATCTGGATGGTGTGGATCGTCGCCGGGGAAAGTGTCCCGAACTTGGCGGTGAGCAGTTCGATCAGCGCTTCGGCATAGCCTCTGACATAGCCTTCGACATAGCCCTCGCAATACCATCTGACATAGGTTCCGCCATAGCCTTGGGTGTGGAGTTGTTCGACAGCGAGTTCGAGGACCTCCTTCGCGCGTGGATCGAGTCGATCGGTAAGTTCGGTCCTTGTTCCAGCGGCTTCCACAGCGAACATCTGGTGACCCCAATTTCATCGTGCCGGTGGAAGCCTCGAATGTCTTCAATTCCGGCTTTCGCTTGTGTAGGTTGAACGGCTGGATGCTCGAACTGTAGGCGAACACGGCGTCTAGTTCAGTGGTCGCTTCAGCGATCCCGCAGGAGGTGTAGGCGGGAACGGAAGTGCGTGTCGTGCAGACTCGATGGGGCGGTGGGCATGGGCGCGAAACCGCACGTCCGGTGCGACAGTCGATCAGAGATCGTGCCGGACAGACCGATGCGGGGTTACCCCGGCGTGGCCCGTTCCACTCATCGATGATTCCCAGGTGCCCTCGCACTGTGTTCGAGGTGGCACCTATGGAGTCTGGTGTCGGGTGGATCAGACGAAGATTTCGCCGAGGGTGGTGGCGGTTAGGACACGGGCGGTCCAGGTCTCGATCTGAGTAAGTTGGCCGGTCCGGATCGTGTGGATAGTTGCCGGTGGAAGGGCGCCGAACCTGACGGTGAGCAGGTGGGTCAACACTTTTGCAGCGCCCTCGACCTGGCCTTCGGCGCGGAGTCGTTCAGCGGTCGTCATCAGGGCCTCCTTAGCGCGTGGACCGAGCCGGTCGATCAACAGATCGAAATCGGCCTCGGCGAAATCGCCGACCAGCAAAATATAGGTCATCACGACCTGCAGTTCCGCGATACCGTCCGGACCCGAGGCGAGGACGCGCAAGTCGTCGATCAGCTTCAGAATATCCGATCTCGGGTCGGTATTCCGTGGCGCGATCTTGTGCAGGGCGAGCATGACGCGCGTCGCCGGGGTCAGGTCTCGGGCCAGGAGTGCGGGCAGATCGAGGGCGGCGACGTCATCGAGGAGAAACCGCAGGCGTGGCAGGTATGGGGCCAGGGCAGCCCGCGCGGCCGGGTCGAGGTCGATCAACTCCGATAGTTCGGTCGGGGCGTTCCAGCGGCGGCCGGTGCCGTTGCTGTGCACGACCAGCGGCAGCACTGCGGGCGGGGTCTCCTGGTCCGGATACTGGTGACGGTGCTGGTTCCATATGTTGACCAGATATTCCATGATCCGCAACGCCATGAACCGGTCGCTACGGCTCTGATGCTCGACGAGGAGATAGATGTAGGCGGTGTGGCCATCGAGGCGGGTGCGGTACAGGATGTCGCTGAAGCGGGAATCGAGTTGGTCGGAGACGAAGCTGACGGGTTGTAGTTCCATACGGTCCCAGTCGATCCGGCCGATCAGGGGTTCCGGGATCGTGTCGCGGATTTCGCTGGCGGCGTTGGCGGGGACGGACAAGACGCGCCGGAAGTACGCGTCGTGCGGACTCGATGGGTTGGCGGGCACGAGCGCGAAAGCTACATCGGATGTCGGTCGCCTATCTCGGGGTTGCGCCACACGGTCCGATCGGATCGGGGTGTCTCGTAGCGACGGGTCCGCGCGTCGTCGATGACGACCCTTGATCGGCGGGTTGAGTTCCGGCATGGGCCGATTCGTCGGTGTGCGTCGGACTCGGCCGCTTCATTCCTCGGGAGGGGCGACGGAGTATGTAGCCCGCGACGCGGTCCGCCGCTTCGCGAGTGGACGCAGCAGATAGCGCCGGCGGCCTACAGTTGTGCGGTTCGAGGCTGCACCACGATTGCCGCGCATCGGTACCAGCGATCGATCGTGTCGCCTTCGTTGCCCATGTACCCCGCCGATTCCGTGGCGAACAGCTGGTGCGCGGATTCCTCTGTACCGGAGCATATCTCGACTTCGGAAATCGAGATGTCGACCGGTGACCCGGCATTTCCCGACCGGTCGATCCACCATGTCAGCGTGGCGTTCGAACCGAAATCCTCGCCCAATCGCGCCGTTTCGATCCGATCGGGGTGGTCGACGGGAAGGGCTCCCTCGTGTGCCTCGTATTCGAAGCCCTCGAGTCGATCCCACCCGAACCCGCGCCGGGAATACCGGTGATCGAGGAGATGGACGAGCCGGAGCGGTGGACGGGACGCGGGTCGGCCGTCCCGGAGCCGGGTCGGCACCGGTATCGGTGTGGAGAAATGCTCACGTAGGTGTCCTGCCGGTGCGGCGACCGCCGTCTGATCGCCGCTCGCCGCAGTGCGTCCACTCGCGATCAGGTTGTAGGTCAATGAGATTCGGAAACCATCGGTCACCGGTAGTGCCGCCTTGTGGTGACAGTCGGCGCAGAAGGCGAGGACCCCGAGCTCACCCGGCGATCCCCGGTCGCTCGCCTTCTCGCCGCGATGCTCGACCACCGATTCCCCGCCCGTGAAATCCGAGGGCAGCGTCACCACCAGGGTGCCGATCCAGGAGTTCGCTGATCGCACCCGAGGTCTGGTCTGTCATCTACATTTCCGATGCTGGTGAATCTCGGTACAGCCGGATATCGTCCGGCCGGGTACCCGATCGGTGGCTAGGCCAGAAGGTAGTCGTGGCCTCCGACAGGACTCCGAGCCTCGGTCGGGCCGACCGACGGCCACCCGGAGCTGCGTGGACTAGACTCGGACGGGTCGCTCCTGCTCAGCGAGGTTGGAGGTGTTCCGATGGCGATGCCCATGCCGACTCCCAAGTCCGACCGTTGGACTGCCGCGGATCTCGATCAGATGCCCGAAGACGGACTCCGGTACGAGGTGCTGAATGGCCAGCTCGTCGTGAACGCTTCTCCGAAACCACGTCATCAGTGGTTGATCAAATGGCTGGAGCGGTCGCTGGATCGCGCCCTGCCCTCCGATTACGTCGTCCTCCAAGGTGTGGGTGTGTTGATCGGGGACGATCAGCCGATACCCGATCTCGTGGCGGCCACGGGCCCGATACCGATGGACGCACGTGGCATTCCTGTCGAACAGGTCGAACTCGCGGTGGAAGTCGTATCGAAATCGACGACGCTCCAGGATCGAATGGTCAAGCCGGTTCTGTACGCCGAAGCGGGGATCCCCAACTACTGGCGGTTCGAGATCAATCCCTTCAAGGGGCAACTACCGGGTGAGTCGTTGCCGGTCCTGTTCGCCTACGTCCTCGGCACCGACAAAACCTATGAGCCGACCCGCCGCGTCGCCGCCGGTGAGACGGTGACGCTGCGCTCGCCTTTCGAGTTCACCGTCGACCCGGCATCGCTCATGCCTTGACCGAAGTTCCGGCCGCTGGTCGCCTAGCGGGGAAGTTCGCGGGTGGGGGCGAGGTTCAGGAGTTCGTCGACGGACCACTGGTCGTCGGCATGGTCGCCGTGCTTGGAAGCGAGTACCCGGCCGTCGGGGGCGATGAGGAAATCGGCGGGTAGGCCGAGGCGTCCGCCTTCCGGGGTGGTGGGTGGGCGGATGTGGCCGGGGGTGCGGGCAGCGCGGAGTTCGGCGGCGACGGCGCGGACGATCGTCGGCCAGGCCCGAGGGTTCAGGAGGGCGCGGGGTGCGGATTCGACGCCGAATTCGCGGTAGAGGGTTCGGGTGGGGTCGGCGATCACCGCGAAGGGGAGGTCGGCGGTGTATTTGCGTAATTCCACCGCGCTGGAATGGAATACGACGACCTCGCGGATATCGGCGGCGTTGATCTCGTCGTGCCTGGCGGCGATGGAGCGCAGGTGCAGATTGCACACGGGGCAGCCGGCGAATCTGCGGAATTGCAGGTGGATCACGCAGTCGGGATCGGGGACGGGTACCGGGGCGCCGGAGATGGCGGTGAGGGTGCGGGCTGGGATTCGGACGGGCAGGGACATCGGTTTCCTTCCGTAGGTGTATCACGTACGCCTACGACCAGTATGCGCGTACCTTGTACGCTGTCAACCCGTGCCACGTCCCCGTTCCCTGACCACCGCCGATCTCGCCACCGCCGCACTCGCCGTGATCGACCGCGACGGGCTCGCCGCGCTCACCATGCGGGCGGTCGCCCAGGAATTGCGCATGGCGACCATGGCGCTGTACCGCTACGTCGCCGACCGGGAGCAGTTGGAAGTGCTCGTCGTCGACCTGGTGATGGACCCGCTCGACCTGTCACTGCCCGCCGGAACCGACTGGCGCGACCGCTTGTCGCTGCTGCTGCACCGCATGCGAGACGCGGTCGCGGCGCATCCCGAAACCGTTCCGCTCGTCCTGCGGCACCGACAGGCGTCGGTGGCGACGATGCGCTACATCGAGACCACGCTGGCGGTCCTCACCGACGGCGGATTCGACGGCGCGGCGCGGGTGATCGCCCAGCGCGCGATCATCTCTTTCCTGCTCGGATTCCTACAGAACGAGCACTACGCCTCCCTGCGGGGCCCGGGAACGGCGGCGATGGCGGCGATGTCGACCGACGAGTTCCCGCTCCTGGTCCGCACCGCCGGGGAGGCGCGTTCGATATCGGTGGACGACGAATTCCGCGGCGGTGTGGAGATCGTGCTGCGCGGACTCCGACCGCCCGACTGATTCGAGACACGCCGGGGATCATTCGACGCGCGAATTCATGTCGATATCAGATCAATCGCGGTCGGGAGAACCATTGTTTGGCGGATTTGCCCGCGAGCAGACAAGCGATCGTGACGCCGGTGACGATCCCGAGCAGGCCGGGTGGCTGCATTGTTGCCATGCCGCCGAGACTGAACAAACCTTGTAGCGAGGCCACGACGATCGCGGTGATCCGCAGCCCGTTCTTGCCGCTACCGAAATTGAACGCGCATCCGCTCAGGCCTATCGGCAACAGAAATCCCGCGGCGATCTGTCCGGCGAATTCGCCCCCGCGCGCCGCCATGGCGACCCCGATGAGAACGATGCCGAGCGCACCCATGATCCACGCGATGATCTGCGCCGTCCTGACGGTGCCCGGCATCGTGGCCAGGTGTGAAGACCAGGGATCGCCGTACTGTCCGCCCGTCATGTGCGGTGGGGTCGGGATACCCGCGTACCGATCCGGTGGATACTGCGACGAATCGGTGCTCGGATATGGCGGATAGTCTTCGTAGGGCATGGGTTGCTCCTCTGTGGTGCCGTCGACACCATTGCTGTATTCGATGCGGGAAGCGCTCGTCTCTCCGCGAGGGTCCGCACGACGGCGAATCCGAAATACCGTTGTGCCGAGCTCTATACGGAATTTGCCGCGCGTAGTCCGTGCACCGCGATAAGACAGCGGTCATCGAAGGCGCCTCGGCCCGAGCGATACATCTGAGAATCTCCCCGTGTGAACGACTCCGATGACGGAGCCGTTTCAGATCATGATCGAAAACATCCGGATTGTCCATCTCGGCACTGGGTTTCGGTGGGTCACTGTCGTTCGGTGGACAGCGCCAGTGCTCGATACAGCCAGTGGTGTGCCGCGCCCGCGGACAGGAGTCGGCGGCGCAGGCGCGGCGAATCGGGTTCACCCCTGGCGGCGGCGTGCGCGGCGAGGAAGCGATCGAGTTCGGCTCCCGATCGCGGCGCGATCCGCGCCTCGACCAGGGGGCCGACGACCTCACAGGCTTCGGCCACTCCGGTGATCAGCGCGCGTTTGTCGCCGACGTCCGTATCGTCGATCCGCCACAGCTGACGTGTCATGGCGTGTGCCATCGCCGGATCGGTGATCGTGGTGGCGAGTTCGGCGTAGGCGAGGACGTGCGCGGCGGTGGGATTCGCGGGCGGGGCGGGAATATTCATCGAGACGAAACCGTCGAAGGTCGCGGACGGCAGCGGGGCGAGCAGCCGACTCCAGAACGCGACGAGTTCGTCGTAGGCGCCGTGACGATCCTGCACGGCCGCGAGCTGGGCCACCCTTGTCGCCCGCTCGGCGGGTGTCGCGTTCTCGACGGCGAGCAGCGAAGCCCGTCGCCAGGTGAGCGCACCCAGCTCGGTATCGAGCGCGCGACGTTCCGCGGCGAGGGCATCGGTGATCGACACCGCTGCCGGATTCGACATGGGACCACCCGTCGCTGTGCGCCGAGTGGCGCGTGCGCGACGTCGTCGCGCACCTGGTGCTGTCCGCCGATGCCGATATCGCGACGATTCTGAAGGGCCTGATCCGCGCGCGGGGCAACTTCGACCGGCTGGTCCGCGATACCGCGATCCGCCACGCCGATGACCGCACCACCGCGCGGTTGCGCACCGAGCTGCGCGCCACCATCGACGCACGCTCCACCCCGCTCGGAACCACCCCCACCGATCGCCTCATGGATCTGCTGGTCCACGGCCAGGACATCGCGATACCGCTCGGAATACGCAGGCAGATGCCGGTCGTCGCCGCGCGAACGGCCCTGGACCGCGTATGGGGTACGGCCAGGCCGTTCCGTGCCCGCGAGAAATTGGGCGGCTACCGTCTGATCGCCACCGACTGTGCCTGGGCAGAAGGTGAGGGGGACCGCGTCGAAGGTCCCGTCGACGCCCTGCTCCTGCTGACCACCGGCCGTGAGACCGCCCTGGAACGGCTCACCGGCGACGGCGCGGCACAATCGCGCGCGGTCCGGGATCGAGCGCGGTAGGTGGACGAACGGTCCGTTCCGTGTGGGCGCGGACCGTTCGGGCGGCCCGTCAGTCCTTCAACTCACCGGCCAGCCGCCACGATTCCCGCTCGGCGGTGAACGCGTCGGCCTGCACCGCGCGGAATTCTTCGATGGACGCGGCGTTGTCGGCCAGGAATCGCCGATAGTCCGCCAAACGGAATTCGCCGTCCTCGGAGTTGACATCCACCTTGCCCGCGGCGAAATCGGCTCGCATGTCCATGAGTTCGTCGGCCTCCACCGGATACCAACTGATCCGGTCGAAATACCGCAGCAGCCAAGGGGATTCGGTGGCGCGGTGGTTCCACACCTGGGTGGTGCGTCCGACGAACTGGTAGCCGCCAGGGCCTTCCATACCGTAGATGCACAGGTAGGCGCCGCCGATGCCGACGGCGTTCTCCGGGGTCCAGGTGCGGGCGGGGTTGTATTTCGTGGTGACCAGGCGATGGCGCGGGTCGATCGGAGTCGCCACCGGCGCACCGAGATAGACGTCGCCGAGGCCGAGAACCAGGTATTCGGCGCCGAATACCGTGGCGTAGACGTCGTCGACGGTGGTGAGACCGTTCATCCGGCGGATGAATTCGATATTCCACGGGCACCACGGCGCGTCGGAGCGGACACCGTGCATGTAGCGGGTGATCGCCTCCCTGGTGGAAGGGTCGTCCCAGGACAGGGGGAGGTGGACGGTGCGGCTCGGCACCACGAGTTCGTCGGCGGCGGGCAGATGCTGTTCGGCTTCGGCAAGCAAACGCAGCAGCGTGGGAATCGGCAGCACCCCGGGGTCCACCCGGATCTGGAGTGAACGCACGCCGGGGGTCAGTTCCGTCACCCCGCGCACACCTGCCGCCAGCAGATGTTCGTGGAGGGCGTGCACGCGGGCGCGCAGGCCGAGATCCAGTGTCATCGCGCCGTATTCGACGAGGACACCGTCATCGCCCGCTCTGCGGTAGGTGACGCCGATCTCGTCGTCGACGTCGGCGCGGCGCAGTACGCCGTCGTCACCGTCGCCGCCGACCGAAAGCACCGAAGGCCAGGCCGCACGCCTGCCCGCGCCCAGCGCTGCCAGTGGGGCCGCGTGTTCGCGGCGGATGGGGACGAATCGCACGGCGTCGCCTGGTGCGAGCTGACCGAGTTTCCAGCGTTCGGCCGCGACCACGGTGACCGGGCAGACGAAGCCGCCCAGGCTCGGTCCGTCCGGACCGAGCAGGATCGGGGTGTCGCCGGTGAAGTCCAGCGCGCCGACCGAATACGCGGTGTCGTGGATATTCGACGGGTGCAGACCGGCCTCGCCGCCATCGGTCCTTGCCCATTCCGGTTTGGGGCCGATGAGTCGGACGCCGGTGCGGTCGGAATTGAAATGCACCTCGTAATCGGTGCCGATGATGGTGTCGAAATCTGCGCGGGTGAAGAACTCCGGTGCGCCGTGCGGTCCCTCGGTCACCGCCAGTTCCCAGCGACGGCCGAAGACCGGCTGATCGCCCATCGGTACCGCGGGCGCGATCCGCCGGGTGGGCGCGCCGAGCGGCAGCCGCTCCCCGGCGCGCAGCGCGCCACCGGCGCTGCCACCGAATCTGCCGAGGGTGAATGTCGCGATACTGCCCAGGTATTCGGGCAATTCGATGCCGCCCTCGATGAGCACGTAGGTGCGCATACCGGGTCCGAGGACGGTGCCGATATCGAGAACGCCACCGGCGGGCACCAGTACGGTGCGCCACAGTTCGACGGGCACGCCGTCGACGGTCACCGCCGCCGGAGCGCCGGTCACGCAGACCCACCTGGCTTCGGCGAATCGCAGCGCGGGACCGCCGAGGGTGCATTCGAGCCCGCCCGCGCCCTCGGCATTGCCGAGCACCCGGTTGCCGAGCCGGAACGACAGATCGTCCATCGGCCCCGACGGCGGCACGCCGACATGCCAGTAGCCGACGCGGCCCGGCCAGTCCTGCACGGTGGTCAGCATGCCGGGACGTACGACCTCGACGCAGGCTGCCTCGGCATCTTCGACGCCGACTTCGCCGGTCTCGACCCCGATAGCTCCCATTTCGGTTGCCCCGATCGAGGGGGCCTCGACATCGGTGGCCTCGGTGGCGCCCGAGACTGCCGCACCGATGCGCGCGCCGGACGAATCGACCGCGCCCACATCGGTTCCGGACAGCCGCACATCCGGATCGGATTCGGTGAGCGCGTGATCCGGGATCATCTGGACGACATTCATCGCGACACCACCATTCGCACCGGCGTCGGATCGAAACCGTTGCAGGGATTGTTGATCTGCGGGCAATTCGACACCAGCACCAGCGTGTCGATCTCGGCCCGCAGCGTGACCTTCTTGCCGGGCGCGGACAACCCGTCCACGATGCCGAGGGTGCCGTCCGCCTCCACCGGCACATTCATGAACCAGTTGATATTCGACACGAGATCGCGTTTGCCCAGCCCCCATTTCATGGCCTCGACGAGGAAGTTCTCCACGCAGGCGTGCTGGTGGCGGGTGTGGTGGCCGTAGCGAAGGGTGTTGGATTCCTGCGAGCACGCACCCGCGATGGTGTCGTGATTGCCGACCTCGTCGGCGACCACCGTCATCAGCGCGGTGCCGATATCGGTGCGCAGCACACTGCCGGTGGTGAGGAAGATGTTGCGCTGCGCGGTGATCGTCGCCTGCGCGCTGTAGCGGTCGGTGTGGTCGGCGGCGGAGTACAGCAGGCAGTCGACGGCCTGGTTGCCGTGCAGGTCGATGACCTCGAGTTCGTCGCCCGCGCGCACCACCGTCGACCAGGGGGCGCAGGCGGGGACGGTCTCGTCGAGCACGATGGTGCGGGTCGATGCCGCGATGGTGCCGGTCACGCCACTGCCTCCTGGTTCATCGCGGCGGTCCAGGCCGCTTCGGTGTTCTGCACTGCCCGTTGATATTCGGGGCCGGAGTCGGGGACGTCGGCGAGATCCTCGGGTGCGGACCAGACGACGACGTCGAGTTCGGTGGTGGGGCGCGGGTCCAGCGGATGCGGGGCGTTGGCGACCAGCAGGATCACCGGCAGGTGCACCAGCAGTTCGACGGTCGCGCCGGGACCGCTGCTGCCCGTGGGGGTCAGCGCCCCGTCGGATTCGACGCGGACGCCGCGGAAGAAGGTCACGCTCGGGGCGATATCACGCGGTGCGAGACCCTGTTTGACGCCCGCGAGCCGCAGCAGCGCGCGGGCCTCGTCGGAAGGGCCGCACAGGGTGTCGTGGTGACCGGAGGTGTCCCCGACCAGGGTGGCGAGCACCCGCCCCTGATCGGAGAGCAGTGGATGACCGGAGGACAGATACGCCTGCCACGGCACCTTCATCGTGTCGGCGACATTGAGTCGTTCCCACGGCGCGTCGGCCCGCAGCAGCAGCAGGTGCGCGCAGGCCGCGCCCGCCGGGTCGCCCAGCCGGATCCTGGTGCCGCGGCCGAGCACGACGTTGGTGTAGCCGCCGGACGGAATACGTCGGTCCCAGGTGATCTTCGACGGTGCGATGTGCTCGGGCAGGTCCGGGCGCGCGATCGTCGCGGCGGCGGCCTGCGCTCGGGCGTGTGAGCGTGCGCCCTCGGTGGACGCGGTCCCCTTTTCGGTCATGGTGTGCTCCCTTCGGAATGTCCGTCCGCGGTGCGGGGCGGAGGGACGGCGAGTTCGGTCCAGCGGCGCCGGTGGCCCCGGGAGGTGGCCGGGTGGCGGGCGGTCCCGTGCCCGCCACCCGACCGAGGAGGACTACGCGGGTTGCGCCACGGCCTCCGGCATATCGGCGCCGCGCGGTTTCGCGACGACCAGTCGGTGCACGACCAGGCCCACGGCGATCACCACGAGCACGAACAGCGGTGCGGCCCACTGCATCCACCAGCCGCCACCGCTGGGGATGTAGACCTCGGCACGCGGCCAGGCCAGGTTGATCGCCATCCCGATACCCCAGACCACGGCGAGCGCGTTGATCGGAATCCCGAAGCGGCCCAGCGAGAACAGCGACGGATCGGCCTCGTCGTCCCAACCCTTGATCCGGCGGATCAGCAGCGGCACGGTGACGAGCAGGTAGGCCAGGTAGAGCGAGACGATGCAGACGCTGGCCAGCGTCGCGAAGATCGCGCCGTTACCCAGATTGAGCACCAGCAGGCCGATGCCGAGCACCCCGATGACGATCGCGGGCAGCATCGGAGTGCCGTAGCGGGGATGCACGGCCGCGAGCTGCTTGGCGAAGGGCAGTTTGCCGTCGCGGGCCATCGAGAACATCAGGCGCGAACCCGCGGTCTGGATCGCCAGGGTGCAGACCATGATCGCCACGGCGACGCAGCCGAGCAGGATCTTGCCGGGCGCGCTGTCGAGTTTGGCGGTCAGCACGTAGGCGAGGCCCTCGGTGGCCAGCGAGCCGTCGGTCAGGCTCGGTGCGGCCATGAGCGCGCCGAGCAGCAGCAGGCCGCCGCCGAGCGCCGATACCGACAGCGCCGTGAGGATGGTGCGCGGTGCGACGGTGCGCGGATTCTTCGTCTCCTCGGACAGTTCGCCCGCCGAGTCGAATCCGACCATGACGTAGGCGGCCATCAGGCCCGAGATCAGGAAGGCGGACCAGTACGGACCCGGTGCGGCCTGATCGGTCTCGAAGACGACGCCGGGGCCGCGTTCGGTGTTGACGAAGAACAGCGCGATGATCGCGGCGACGCCGATGATCTCGACGGTGACGCCGATCGAGTTGATCTTCGCCATCAGATCGATGCCGATGACATTGATCGTGGTGGTGACGACCAGCAGGATGCTGCCGAGCAGGACCGCGTTACTCGCCCCGGAGGACGAGGTGAGGGCGCTGTCCTCGCCGATGATCTGGAATCCGCTCCAGATCGACGGCAGCACCACCTGGAGCGCGATGGCCGCGGCGGCCGCGGTGACGACCTGGGCGATCACCATCATCCATCCGGCGAACCAGCCCACGATCTCGCCGCCGAGTCTGCGCGACCACTGGTAGATACAGCCCGAAATCGGGTAGCGGGCGGCTAGCTCGGCGAAGTTCAGCGCGACGAGAAGTTGTCCGGCGAACACGATGGGCCAGGTCCAGAAGAACGCGGCGCCGCCGAAGGAGTAACCCAGTCCGAAGAACTGGAAGATGGTGGTGAGGATGGAGACGAACGAGAATCCGGCCGCGAAGGACGCGTAGCGTCCGAGTTTGCGGTGCAGCACCGGCTGGTAGCCGAAGCTTTCGAGATCGGCGCTGTCCTTGGTGAGGTCGGTGGGAGCGGGCGGGGAAGTTGTCGTGGCCATGTGCGGTCCTTCGGCGAGCGGCCAATACCTGTCAGATGACAGTTTTGCGTTTTCGATCGCTCATTCGGTGACCTGCGTGTATCGCTTGCGGTAACCCCCGTAACTTCTGTGTTGCCGGAGTTTCTATCAAATGACAGAAACCTCTCACCCGACCGTGCTCGGCCCACTGCGCCGATCGCGCCGCACGGTGACGGTGCCAGAATGGGCAGGTGGCAAACCCTGGCCCCGGCCGTCCCCGTCTGGAACAGCGAACGCGCCGCGGTAGGACACCGCGCGCGGAAATCCTCGACGCGGCCGGCGAACTGTTCACCACCAACGGCTACGCCACCACCTCGACCCGCGCGGTCGCCGACGCCGTCGGTATCAGACAGGCCTCGCTGTACCACCACTTCGCCGCCAAGGACGACATCCTCGACGCGCTACTGGCCGAAACCATCGCCACGCCACTGGAACTGGCCGCGAGCATGCGCGACCTCGCCGAACCCGCCGCGACCTGCCTCTACACCCTGGCCTGGTTCGATGTCAGGCAACTCTGCGCCGCGCAGTGGAATCTCGGCGCGCTGTACCTGCTGCCCGAGGTCCGCTCCGAACGTTTCGCCGTCTTCCGGCTGCGCCGTGACGAATTGCGCGGCCACTACGAGGCTTTCGCGGGACAGGTGATCGCCGAGGCGGGTGTCGCGGGCATCCCCGGCGCCGAAGCGCTGCCGTTCCGGCTGGTCGAGACGGTCATCAGCATCCGCTCCGACGAAGGCGCCGCCCCCGAGTACGCCGAGCGCACCATCCCGGACGCGACCCTGCGGATGCTCGGCTGGACCGGGGATCTGGACGAGGCACGCGAAGCGGCGGGCCGACTGCTCGATCGGCTCGACGCACGGTTGCCACTGGGCTGAGCGACGCGGTGCCACTCCACGCGAAGAGGGCCCGGCGGTCCGAAACCGCCGGGCCCTCTTCGCGTACGAATCAGCCCTTGCCGCGACCGGCCTTGAAACCGAAATCCCAGTTGTAGCGCTGAGCGATCTCCATGACACCGGCGCCGGGGCGTCCGGCGGGCGGCCGGATGAAGGTGCCTTCGCGCCGGACCACGAGTTCGCCGTTGATGTTCTCGATATGGGCGAGTACCGCGTCGCGGGAATCGTCCATGCAACCGTCGAGCGTCATCTCGATCGGCGCCGAGTTCACCGGGTACAGGGTCACCGTCGCGTGGACGCCACGGAAATCGTTGGCGCCCTCGTAGATCGAGGTGAAGACCAGGATACGGCGGAACTGGCGGGTGAAATCGAGGTTGATGTCGAGGTTCTCGCCGTTGGCGTTGGCGCCGGTCCTGTCGTCCTGATCGAGCCGGATATAGGGCGGCTGATGCAGATCGCCGAAGGAGCGGTCAAGGGCACGCACCGAGCCGATCCGGCCGTCGGCGAGTTCGAAGAAGCAGCAGAGATCCAGATCGATACCGCCGCCGCCGCGTTTGCGGCCGAACAGGCCGCCGCCACGATTGGACTGCGGCGAGGTCCAGTTCAGGTTGACCCGCATGGTGCCGCCGGTCGCGCCCTGCTTGGTCAGCGAGACCGAGGGCGCCTCCTTCGTCAGCGAGATCTTGCTCAGATTCACCGGCGCCCCACCGGTGGGCGGCGGCGCGAACTGCTGCGGCGGCTGCTGGAACGGCTGCTGCGGCGGTGGCGGCGGCGCGTACTGCTGGTTCGGCGGCGGCGCGTACTGCTGCGGCGGGGGAGGCGGCGGGGCGTACTGCTGTTGCGGGGGCGGCGCGTACTGCTGCGGTGGCGGGGGCGCGTACTGCTGCTGAGGAGGTGGCGGCGGGGCGTACTGCTGTTGCGGTGGCGGCGGCGTGTACTGCTGCGCGGGCGCCGCCTGCTGCGCGGGCTCGTCGTCGACCGAGATGCCGAAGTCGGTCGCCAGTCCGCCCAGACCCGACGCGTACCCCTGCCCGACCGCGCGGAACTTCCACGCGCCCTGCCTGCGGTACAGCTCACCGAGGACGAACGCGGTCTCGGTGGTGGCGCCGGTGCTGTCGAACCGCGCCACCTCGGCGCCGTTGCTCGCGTCGAGCACGCGCACGTACAGGCCGTGGAACTGGCCGAAGGTGCCGCCGTCGGTCGATGCCGCGATGACGACGGTCTCGATCGACGGTTCGACCTGCGCCAGATTCACCGACAGCGCGTCGATCACCGTGGGACCCTGCTGTTTGCCCTCGTGGCGCACCGCTCCCGACGGGTGCTGCGCCTGGTTGTAGAAAACGAAGTCGTCGTCGGAGCGGACCTTTCCCCCCGCCAGCAACAACGCGGACGCGTCCGCGTCAGGAACACCTGGACCCGATTGCCACCCCAGCTCGACGCGTACCGCGGACATCGGCACTGGTACGTTGGCGCCCTTCATCATCGACACAGCTGCCAACGTATATGAATACCTCGCCGCTCGTCACCCACCCCTGGGGTGGGTGACCCACCCCCCGCGTGTCGGCCGCGTCCGTGCGGCGCGACCGCTCAGCGTGTCGGCGGCGCGACCTGCCAGTGCGCGTCGAGCGCCTTCGCGATGTCGGGCAGGACCATGACCGGAATCCGCTTGCGTCGCAAGATTTCCCGAATCTCGCCGACCTGCTCGCGTTTACGCAGGTCGTAGGCGCCCGCCACCGGCCGGATCACCGGCGGGATGGACAGCAGCACCAGTTCGCCGTGCCGCTCGTCGCCGCCGGCCAGATCCAGCGCGAGCGACCAGCGTTCACGCTCGTCGAGGGTGAAACGTCCCGCGACCACCCGGTCCCAGTCGATGCTGGTCTCCGACCACGGCGTGCGCCGGTAGATCGCGCCGTCGGTGAGCACGATCGCGTCCCGCCCGAACAGCCGGACCAGCACCGCGATACCGGCGACGGCCCCGGCCAGCAACCCGGTGAACACCCGGTTCACACCGAAACCGAAGACGACGGCCGCGCAGACGCCCGCCGTCACCGCGACGCCGAGCCCGGCGTACAGGGCAACTCGTCGATTCGGAACCACGCCCGCGCGCACCATCGTCATACCGCCTCCCACTGGGTGCGGCCACCGTACCGCGCGCCCGGAGGCGGACGCGCGGGTATCGGATCAGGCTTGCAGCGCGACCGCGGCCTCGGCGGTATAGACCAGGAATTGCAGGCTCTGCTGGAAGTACAGGTCGACGGTCTCGGCGTTGTGCGCCAGGTAGCCGATCGAGACGTCCTGGCCGATCCGCAGGTCGAAATCGCCGCCGCGGGTGGTGAGCACGAACGCGCCGTCGATGGCGGGAGCCCAGATGATCTCGCCCTCGGGGATCAGGCGTTCGATATGGGTGCGGATCGGGTGGCCGTGATCGGAGGTCTCGCTGACCGCCGTGTAGAGGTCGGCGCTCAGCAGGACCGAATACGGCCCGTCGACACCGGCCAGGCGCAGGGCGCTCAACGCCTGCGTGACCGCTTCGGGCACCAGCTTCGGATCGTCGGGCACATTGATCGCCGGATTGGACGCGCTGGCCCTGATACCGGTGATCCCCGCGGCCGCGTACCCCTCGAAGATCGCGCGATCCTCGGCGAAGGCGATCTTGCGCGCCGCGTCCTTGACCGCGTCCAGATCGGCGTCGTTGGCGCCGCGCTCGACATTGTCGAGTTCCTCGCGCGAGAGCGAGAACGGCACCCGCAACTCCACCAGCGGCGCGACCACGCGCTGACGGGCCTGCACGCCCTGGTCGGGAGCCGCGATCGGAGTGGTGCGCCCCAGTCCGACGGCGGAGTAGTCCGTGCCGTGCGGGCCCGACACGTCGACCACCCGGCGACCCGCGATATGCCGTTTGAACGTGCGGGTGGCCTCTTCCTCGATCGCCGACCAGGCTTCCTCGGTGATCGGCGCTAGTTCGCGATGGAGGTTGTTCATGTCCTACTCCTTTTCAGGGTGCCGATGCCGAGTGATCCGCTGTCATTACCTCGAACCATTTCGGGTGCGGAAGATTCCCGCGCCGCCGCCGGCGCCGCGGGCAGGTCTTCGAAGAAATCCGTGGGGGGAGTGAAGAACAGGGTGCCGGTGATTGCGATCGAGAAATCCAGGATCCGGTCGTAGGCCGCGTCCTCGGTGCCGACGAACATCCGCGACAGCATCTCCTCGGTGACGCTCGGCGTGGCCGCGTAAGCGATGTAGTACGTACCGAATTCACCGTCGCGAACGCTGCCGAAGGGCATGTTCGCGCGCACGATCTGGCGTTCGTTGCCGTCCTCGTCGACGAGGGTGTTCACCGCGACGTGCGAATTCGCGGGCTTGTCCTCGTCGGAGAGCTCGAAATCGTCCAATTTCGTGCGCCCGATCACACGCTCCTGCTCCTCGATCGACAGCGCGCGCCATTCCGCCATGGTGTGCAGGTATTTCTGCACGACGACATAACTGCCGCCGCGGAAATCGGGGTCCTCGTCACCGATCAGGGCCGCCGCGATCGCCGCGTTGCCCTCCGGATTCTCGGTGCCGTCCACGAAACCGAGCAGATCGCGCTGTTCGAAATACCGGAAGCCCACGGTCTGGTCGACGATGGTGACCGCGCCCGCGAGCCGGTCGCCGAGCGTCATCGCCAATTCGAAGCAGATGTCCTGGAATTCGGATTTGATGTGGAACAGCAGGTCGCCGGGGGTCGACGGGGCGCGGTGGTGGTCGCCGACGAATTCGGGAAGCACATGCAGTTCGGCGGGACGCGGGCCGTCGAAGAGGCGGTCCCACGCCTGGCTGCCGATCGAGGTGTTGCAGACCAGCCCGGCGCCGGGCATACGGAATCCGATCGAACGCCGCAGACCGGGCAGATCGGCGAGCAGGTCGCGCACCGTCTGCTCCCCGCCCTCGTCGATGGTGGCGACGAGGAAGATCGCGGCCGGTGTCAGCGGTTCGAGAATCGGCTGCGGCTCAACCATGATCAACAGCCTAGATGTAGCGCTGTGCCGCGCCGCACGCGCACGGGCGTGTCGGGGTTCGGGCTACTTGGCGACCGTCAGGAGAAAGGCCACGTCGTCCACGGCTTTGACACTGTGGCGCGCCTTCGGGACGACGAGCAGATCGCCCGCGGAACCCTTCCACTCGTTGGCGCCGCTGATCAGGGTGAGCGTGCCGCTGATCACCAACAGCGTCGCGTCACCGGCATTGTCGTGTTCGGCGAGACTCTGGCCCGCGGACAGGCCGACGACCGTCTGGCGCAGGCTGTGCGCGTGGCCGCCGTAGAGAGTTTGCGAACTGCGCCCGCTCGTAGCGGTCGCGGCCAACTTCAATTGTTGGCGAGCGACCGCGGTCAGCGATTTCTTGTCCATGGATCGCCTTTCGCGTTGCATCGGCCGGTGCAGGGCTGTGTGACCGGCTGATAATCAGGAGTATGCCCGACCGGAGTTTGCCGTGCGACGGGTTTGGAGCCCTCGCCCCGTCGACGGCGTGTTCGGCGGATCAGCGAGTGTAGCGCCGGATGCGGAAGCGGGTGCCGGTGCGGGAAGTGTGCCACGGCGCGTCCTGTTCGGTCCGCCATTCGGGGCCGATGACGGGGGCGTAGGCGTCGCCATCGACGTCGGTATCGACCTCGGTCACCAGGAGCTCGGTCGCGAGATCCATTGCCGCACGGTATATCTCACCACCTCCGGCGATCCAGACGCGATCCTGCCCGGTCAGTTCCAACGCCTCGGGCACCGACGCGGCGCGTTCGGCGCCATCGGCCGACCACTCGGCGTCGCGGGACACCACGATATTGCGTCGCCCGTCGAGCGGACGAAATCGCGGCGGCAGCGAATCCCACGTCCGCCTGCCCATGACGACCGGATGACCCATCGTCACCGATTTGAAATTGGCCATATCCTCGGGCACCCGCCACGGAATGGTGTTGCGATACCCGATGACCCCCGTCGGGGACTGCGCCCAGATCAGACCGACCGATTTCACACGGCCACCGGCGCCTTGATGCCCGGGTGGTACCGGTAACCCGCCACTTCCACGTCCTCGTAGGCGTAATCGAACAAAGTGGGCGCCGGTCGCAGATTCAGCGTCGGGAACGGGTAGGCCTCGCGACTCAGTTGTTCGGTGACCTGGTCGACGTGATTGTCGTAGATATGGCAGTCGCCGCCGGTCCAGATGAACTCACCCGGTTCCAGTTCGGTCTGCTGGGCCACCATCCTGGTGAGCAGGGCGTAGCTGGCGATATTGAACGGCACGCCGAGGAACAGGTCGGCGCTGCGCTGATACAGCTGGCACGAGAGTCTGCCGTCGGCGACGTAGAACTGGAAGAACGCGTGGCACGGCGCGAGCGCCATCTTGTCCAGGTCGGCGACATTCCACGCCGAGACCATGATGCGGCGCGAATCCGGGTCGGTGCGCAGGGTGTGCAGCACCTGCGAGATCTGGTCGATATGGGTGCCGTCGGGGGTGGGCCACGAACGCCACTGCACGCCGTAGACCGGGCCGAGTTCGCCGTTCGCGTCTGCCCACTCGTCCCAGATGCTGACGCCGTGCTCGCGCAACCAGCCGACATTGGAATCCCCGCGCAGGAACCACAGCAACTCGTAGACGATCGATTTGAGATGCACCCGTTTGGTGGTGATCAGCGGGAAGGTCTCCGACAGGTCGTAGCGCAGCTGATGGCCGAAGACGCTGCGGGTGCCGGTGCCGGTACGGTCCGCTTTCGCGGTGCCGGACGCCATGACCAGCCGGAGCAGGTCCTCGTACTGCGTATCGGTGGTCGTCACGCCTGATGAGCTTACTGATCGCCCCACCTGGCAAGCTCTCGACCATGCGCAAGCTCTACGTGATCGGCATCGGGGCCGGTGATCCCGACCAGGTGACGATGCAGGCCGTCAAGGCCATGCGGCAGGTCGAGGTGTTCTTCGTGATCGGGAAAGGCGACGACAAGAGCGAACTCGTCGACGTGCGCACCGCGATGCTGACCGAGCACATGGACCGGCCCTACCGCGTCGTGGAGATCACCGATCCGCCGCGCGACCGCACACCCGCCGATTATCAGGGTGTCGTCGAGGATTGGCACGATCGCCGTTCGGCGCTGCTGGAAGCGGCCTTCGCGGAAGCGGAAGGGATCGGTGGCATTCTGGTCTGGGGTGATCCGTCGCTCTACGACAGCACGCTGCGCATGATCGAACGGGTGCTGGAGCGCGGAGCCGAGAAATTCGATTACGAGGTGATTCCCGGGATCACCAGCGCACAGGCCCTCGCCGCCCGGCATCGGATGGTGTTGCACCGCATCGGCGAGCCCGTCCACATCACCACCGGAAGGCGCTTGCGCGAGACGGGGCTGGAGGAATCCGCGCTGGTCATGCTGGACGGCGAATGCTCGTTCACCGAGGTTCCCGGCGACGACGTCCACATCTGGTGGGGCGCCTACCTCGGCATGCCCGACGAAACGCTGATCGAAGGCCCGCTGCGCGCGGTGGAGGCTCGGATCGTCGAGGAGCGGGCGCGTCTGCGCGCGGCGAAGGGCTGGATCATGGATATCTATCTGCTGCGGCGCGATCGACCGGGTAACGGATCCGTTCGCCCGGCTTCTGTCGGTGGTGGTCGGTAATCTGGCAGGCGTGCCCGAGCTACCCGAAGTGGAGGCGTTGGCGCAGTTCCTTCGGGAGCATGCGGTCGGCGCCGTGGTGGGTCGCGTCGACGTGGCGGCGCTGAGCGCGGTCAAGACCTTCGATCCGCCGGTGACGGCCCTGTCCGGCCGCGACGTCACCGGGGCTGGCCGGTGGGGGAAATTCCTCGGCATGGAATGCGGCGGGCTCTGGCTCATCACGCATCTGTCGCGGGGCGGCTGGCTGCGCTGGATCGACGAACCGAGTCCGACGCCGCCGAAACCCGGCGGTAAGAGCCCATTGGCGCTGCGGGTGCATTTCTTCACCCCCGAGGGGGCGACGCCCGCCTTCGACCTCACCGAGGCCGGAACCAAGAAACGTCTCGCGGTCTACATCGTCGACGATCCGTCGCTCGTCCCCGGTATCGCGCGACTCGGACCGGACGCGCTCGAACTCACCGAGGAGCAGTTCACCGAGATCCTGCGCGGCACCTCGCAGCGGATCAAGACGGCCATCGTCGAGCAGACGTTGATCGCCGGTATCGGCAACGCCTATTCCGACGAGATCCTGCACGCGGCGAAGATCTCGCCCTTCGCCAATACCGCGACCATGCCCGCCGAGAAGGTCTCCGAGCTGTATCACGCCATGCGCGCGATACTCACCGACGCCGTCGCGCGGTCGGTCGGCCAGGACGCGGCCCGCCTCAAGGGGGAGAAGCGGTCGGGGATGCGGGTGCACGCGCGCACCGGCCTGCCCTGTCCCGTCTGCGGCGACACCGTCCGCGAAGTCTCCTACGTCGAGCGGTCCTTCCAGTACTGCCCGACCTGCCAGACCGGCGGCAAGATTCTCGCCGACCGTCGGATGTCGCGGTTGCTCAAATAGCGCGTCGGCTCGGTGTCGCGACGTGGAGATCACGCCACGCCAGGCGTTTGGCCCGATCGGGGTCGTTCTCCAGGCGGGTGGGGTGGTCGATGAGCAGCGTGGTGCGCCTGGCCGCGGTATAGACGGGCCAGGACGGCAACGGTGTGCCGGTGCGGGCGAATTCGAGCCAGTTGTCCTGGAATTGGCGGGTCACGGCCTGGAGACCGCGACGTCCGCCCGCCGCGGTGATCGCCCGCCCGAAGGGTGTTTCGCCCGCCCCGAACACCGGAATCAGATCGGTGGCGTGGGTGGCGCCCACGCCGGCGAGGTGCAGCGCGCGCGGGGCGAAATCGTAGCGGTAGGCGTAGGTCGGCGCGTGTCGGCTGTGACCCTCCATCGCGGTGAGGGTGGGACGCCAGAAGACGTAGTCGCCGCCCGCGCCGATCGCGGCCTTCGCCTCGGGGAAGCCGGGATAGGCGTCGAAGATCCTCGACACGATCTCCTCGTCGGATCCGGCCAGAGCCGCGCGCAGGCGGTCGGGGCGGGTGGGGAGTCGGTCGGCGAATCTCGCGAACAGCGCGCCCTCGTCGCGGCAGGTGCCGATGATCAGCGGCACCCGGTGTGCCGACCCGTCGGCGAGCGCGGTGAGCGGATCCCGAGGCAGGTAGTCGTCGTCGATGACGGGACAGGCCGGAAACGAGCCGGGTTGTTCACGCATGACGGTGCCGATGGTGCGTTCGACGGCTTTGCGGATCTCGTTGGCCGAGGCGTCGGACAGCGCGTGCGCGGCGTCGGCGGTGGTGGCTCCGAGCGCGTCGAGACAGCGTCGGGCGAACGCGCGTGCGTCGTGGGTGCTCAGCGTCCAGTCCGCGGGCGGGCTCTGCGCGATCGCGCGGTGGAAAAGACCGGCCGCGTCGGGCGTCGCCAGCAGCGCCAGCACCGCGTGCGCGCCCGCCGATTCGCCGAACACGGTGACATTGTCGGGGTCGCCGCCGAAGGCCGCGATATTGCGTCGCACCCACCGCAGCGCCGCGACCTGGTCGCGCAGGCCGAGATTGGATTCGAAGGGCCGGTCGGGAGTCGCGAATTCGCCGAAATCGACATATCCGAACGCGCCGAGCCGGTAGTTCAGCGTCACCACGACGACGTCACCGCGTACCGCGAGCCGAGAACCGGAGTACAGGCGCAGCGCCGAGGTTCCCATGAGATAGCCGCCGCCGTGAATGAAAACCATCACCGGTCGCGGTGTCGAGGAGGCTTGCGCGGGTGCGGTGACATTCAGTGTCAGGCAGTCCTCGCTGGTGGGCTGAAACTGCCTCGGACCGATGCGCGCGCCGTCGCGATGTTGCATCGAGGCGAACCGGAACGCGGTGGCGTCACGGACCCCGGGCCACGGCCGCACCGGTCCCGGAGCTCGAAAACGCATATCGCCCACGGGCGGTGCCGCGTAGGGAAGGGATCGCCAGCGCAGAACGCGGCGGCCCCGTTGACCGCGGACAACTCCGTCGGCGGTCCTGATCTCGGTCGATGCCACCATCAACCGATGGTACTCAGCCCCGCCGGGCCTCCAAAAGGCGTAACCAGAACTCGCTGACGGCGGGGAAGGCAGGCACCGCGTGCCACAGCGTTGCCAGGGGTACCGCGCCGACGATCGCGATGGTGGCCGCGTGTAGCTGCTCGCCCACCTCGGGGCCGACGAACGTCGCGCCGAGCAGCGTGTCGGTGGCGGTGTCGATGACGAGTTTCGCGTGACCCGCGTAGTCGTCACGGGCCAGCGACGAACCGGCGACGGCGATATCCAGCTCGACGGTGTCGATCGCGTATCCGGCCCGCCGCGCGGCCTCCTCGCTGAGCCCGACGGCGGCGACCTCCGGCGTGGTGAACACCACCTGCGGAACCTGCGCGTGGTCGGCGCTCGCGGCGAATCGGGGGCCGTCGATCGCCCGTCCCTCGGCGCGCGCGGCGATCACGTCGCCGCACACCCTGCCCTGGTATTTGCCCATATGCGTGAGCGCCACCCGGTGATTCACGTCGCCGACCGCGTACAGCCAGTCGCCGGGAACCCCGCGCGCGCCGAGCCGGTCGTCGACCTCGATATAGCCGTCCGGCAGGCCGACGGCGGCGAGTCCGAGGTCCGCCGTGGCGGGTGTGCGTCCGGCCGCCACCACGATCTCGTCGACCACGACAACGGAAGTGCCGGTCTTGTCGCGCAATTCGACGGTGACGGGTCCACCGTGGATACGTCCCTCGCCGGTGTCGGCGACATCGGGGCGGCTGACCCGCACGGGTGCCACGCCGAAGCGCACGTCGACACCCGCCGCCGTCAACCCTTCGGCGACCCGCTCGCGGGCGAACGGCTCCACCGCGCCGAGCAGCGCGTCACCGCGCACCGACACGATCACCCGGGCACCGAGCGCGGCCAGCCAGGTCGCGGCCTCGCTCGCGACGACGCCGCCACCGACGATCAGCACCCGGTCGGGCACTTCGTGCAGGTTGGTGGCGTCTCGTGAGGTCCACGGCAGCGCGTCGCGCAGACCGGGGGTGTCGGGGATGTTCGCCCCGGTACCGGTAGCGACCACCACCGCGTGCCCGGCCCGCAGCACGCGGCCGTCCACCTCGACCAGGCGTTCGCCCGCGAGACGGCCGGTACCACGAACCACATCGATGCGATTGTCGCGCGCCCAGGCGACCTGCGAGCTGTCGTCGTGGTCGTGTACGAATTCGTCGCGGCGACGCAGTACCGCCTCGACGTCGAGACCGTCCGCGGTGATGCCGGGCATGTGCCGGGCGGCGGCCAGCAGATGACCGGGTCGAAGCAGGGCCTTGCTGGGGATGCACGCCCAGTACGAACATTCGCCGCCGACGAGTTCACGTTCGACGATCGCCGCGGTGCGGTCACTGTTCGCGATGGCGTAGGCCGCCGCGTTCTCACCGGCGGGACCGCCGCCGATGACGATCACGTCGTATTCGGCGGCCGGCACCGGGGAGTTCACTGCAGATAGCCCTCGACCTGGCGGGGCGAATTGACCTGCGCGTCGTCCGGGGACGTGCCCGAATCGATGCGCGCCCGCCGCTGCCGGAGCAGATCCCAGCACTGATCCAGCATGACCTCCAGTTCGGCCAGCCGCTGCCGTTCCGTCACCGGATCCACCTCGCCCGAGGTCGCCTTGGACCGCAGGCTGTGCTCGTCGTCGACCAGTTGCTTGATGCGTGCCAGGATGTCCTGTTCGGTCATGCAGACCATGCTACGACCGTGTCGCGGATTCGCCGGGTGATGATCGAGTCACGGATTCGCTCGGCTATCGGAGATCGAGTCCGGCCAGGCACGCGGCGGCGCGCGGGGCCGCGACGGCCAGGTCCGACCAGTCCAACGCGGTATAGCCGAGCGCGACCCCGAAGGTGTGCGGTTCTGTCGGCGTCGCCGTGGCGGGTTCGGTGGGCTCTCGCAGGTGGTGGCGAGTCAATCCGTCCAGATCGAGGCCGGCGGCGCGGCCCGCGGCGACGGCGCGCGCCTCGGCCTCGGCCGACGGCAGTGGCACCACCAGGTACGAGCCCGCGTCGTCGCCGATCACGTCGAGTCCGCGCCCGCGCAACGCCGACACCAGCAGTTCACGGCGCGGGGGCAGCAGGCGGCGCAGGCGACGCAGGTGCCGGGCCAGATCACCGTGCCCGGCCAATTCGGTGAGTACCCGCTGCCCCGCCGGGCTGGGGCCGGTGCCGGTTCGGTACCGATGCGCGAGAACGGCTTCGGTGATCCGCGGTGCCGCGACCAGCCAGCCGACACCGAGCGCGGGGGACAGGATCTTGCTCGTGGTGCCCAGATGGACCACGACATCGGGAGCCATGGAGGCCAGCAGCGGCAGCGGCGCCGTGTCGTAACGCAGTTCGCCGTCGTAGTCGTCCTCGATGACGAAGATGCCGGCAGCCCTGGCGAATTCGACGAGTTGCACGCGCCGCACCGCGGGCATCCGCGCGCCGATCGGAAACTGGTGCGCCGGTGTGCAATACACCGCCGCGATGTGCGGCGGCAGCAGATCGACGCGAAGCCCGCCCGAGTCGACCGGTACCGGAAGCACCCGAATGCCCGCCGCGCGGAACGCGCCGACGGCCCGCTGATAGCCCGGATTCTCGATCGCGACCGTATCGCCGGGACGCAGCAACGCGGCGGCGAGTTCGCCCACGGCGGAACTGGTTCCGGCGGTGGCGATGACATCGGTATCGCTGGCAGCGCCGAGTCCGCGGTGGCGCAGGAGATGTTCGGCGATCGCGGCGCGGAACTCCGGTTCGCCCGCGCGATCCTTGCGCACGCCGGGGTCGGCATCCGCCGCGGTGCGCCATGCCCGCCGCCACGCGGCCCGGTCGATGGCTTCGACACACGGTGCGCCGGGGAAGAGGTCGAGCAGGTCCGGATTCCGGTCGGTGGCGACGACCGACACCGCGCGGTTCGGTGCCTTCGCCGGTGCTGTCGTCAGGTAGGTCCCCGAGCCCGTCCTGCCCGTGATCCAGCCCTCGGCGTGCAACTGGTCGTAGGCCGCGGCGATCACCGTGCGACTGACGCCGAGGCGCTGGGCCAGCGCCCGCGAGGACGGCAACCGGTCCTGCGAGCGCAGCACCCCCGTGGTCGCCGCGCTCCGCAAACCAGCTGCCACCTGCACCGACAGCGGTTCGTCCGCCGTGCGATCGACCGTGAGTGGTAGGTCGTCGAACATCGGGCCTCCGCAATTGGACTGTCGAGATTTACTCGGATTGGCTATTCGATAATGCCACTCGGCACCGCAAGCTGGGATCATGAGCGAGACGAACCGCATCCCCCTGTCACCCACACCGAGGTCGACGCCGAAACGGGCGAAGGAACGCGTCCGCACCGATCGGGCCGATCTGGACGCCGTCCTCGACGCGGGACTGGTATGCCACCTCGGTGTCCTGCTCGGCGGATCCCCGGTGGTCATCCCCACCGCCTACGGTCGTGACGGTGACATGCTCTACCTGCACGGATCCACCGGCGCGGGCAATATGCGCGCCGCGCTCGCGGGCGATATCTCGGTCGCGGTCACCCTGGTCGACGGCATCGTCTACGCCCGCTCCGCCATGCACTTCTCGATGAACTACCGCTCGGCCGTGATGCACGGTCGCGCCGCCGAGGTCACCGATCCCGACCAGCGCCTGTACGCGCTGAAGGTGATGGTCGAACACTCCGCCCCCGGTGCGTGGGACCGGGTCCGATGGCCGAACAAGAAGGAATTGGCCGCCACCGTGGTCCTCGCCCTCGACCTCACCGAAGCCTCGGTGAAGATGCGCACCGGTGGTCCCAAGGACGACGAGGCCGATGTGGTGGCCGGTGGCGTGTGGGCGGGCGTACTCCCGACCCGCCGGGTATGGGACGCGCCGATCTCCTCGGATGATCTGGAAGTAGGCGTGGAGGTTCCCCCCGAGGTACTCGAGCGCGCCGCGCTGAGTTCGGCCGCGATCTAGACATCACGCCGAGCGGGTTCGGGAACTCACCATGTGGTGAACGGCAGCAGCGGACCGCCCACCTTTTCCAGCAGTTCGCGTAGGACCGCCGCCGAGGGGATACCCACCGGGTCGAGGCTGACCAGGGACAGGACTACGTCGCCGCCGATGGTGCACAGGTAGCCCGAGAGTTTCGTGCGCGGCACGCGATTCGCGCTCAGTCCGGGATGGATGGCCCGCGCCGCGACACCGATGCAGCGGTGCGGGCCGAGTGTCAGCAGGGAATCGGGTAGCGGGCCGATGTTGGAGCACAGGATGTCGCGTTCGCCCGCGCCCGCGGACAGTTTGTGGGCCAGTCGGTCCGGGATCACCTGGAGAATCTCCTCCGGCATGCCGGAGGGTGCGGTCATGCGGTATTCGTAGGCGGCACGAGACTTTTCGCGGATGCGGGCCGGATCGTCGTCGCGGGTGACGGCGATCTGCGTCATGGCGAGATCGTTGTCGACGCGGGGTTCGTCTCTGGTGTCGACGGGGAGACTGGCCTCGATCGTGTCCCCGGGAAAACCGCTCGCCCACAGGATGTTCGCGACCAGCCAGATGAACAGGCTGTTCCCGGTGCCGCCACGGGATCGGGCGGCGGCCTCCCATTCGGTCGTCGGGCATTGCACGACCGCGCCGCAGGTGATGGCGGCTCGCCCCGGACCCTTTTCGGGGAGAGGTTCGACCGTCCTCTTCGCGGTGCGGGCGCCGCCACCGCGTAATGCTCGCGCTGTGCCGCCCAGCACGATCCGCCACTGCCGCATCGCGTCGGACCAGTCCGAATCCCGCTCCGGATACGGCCGGGCCTTGCGGACCGGATCGAATTCTCGTTCTCCTACCGGATCCGTGTGCCGGTCCCGGGACGAATCGGCCCGCGCCGTACTCGAGCCGTGAATACCGGCGTCGCCGAAGCTCTCATCGGGGGTCCCGCCCGGTCGTTCCGGCCGCGCGCCGACCGTCGCTTCCATCCCGGTCCGCATGGCGCTGCCGATCGCCCGATCGGCTGCGATGACCAGGGCGCGCCCGTCGGCGAGGGCGTGCGAGCAGGTCAGGGATACCAGCGAACCACCGTCGTCGAGCCGCGTCGCCGCGAGCCGCCAGCCGGGGCCGAATTCCGGATCGAGGTCGTATCCCAGGCGATCGGCCCAGTCGAACAGCGCCGAGATCGGTATCGGTCGTTCGTCGTAGTCGAAGGTGTGGGCGCGTACGGTCGGCTGCCAGCGTCTGCGCGCGCCCGGCACCGCCGGTCGAATCACCCTGCGGCCCAGCGGACCCGACCGCAGCGCCGAATGCACCGCCTCCAGCGACGCGCGGTCGACGTGGTCGGCGGTGCGCCAGAGCCCCTGGAGGGCGATGGGGGTGCCGAGGTCGCGGTGGGTCCGCAGGAAGATCTCGTCGACCACCGTCAACCGGTCGGGGTGTTGCGCGGAGGGTCTCCTGTCGCGGCTCATCGAGTTCAGTGCTGTGCGCCGTGACGGCCCGCGCCCGCCGCGAAACGCTGGGCTCCCTCCAGCGCGCCGTCGGTCAGCGCGGTGATGCCGTGGCGCAGTTCGTTTCTCATGGCCGCCGATTCGTCCATACCGTCCTGTTCCAGCAGCGACATGCGGTCCGAACGCAGACAGGTCTGGGGCAGCGTGGCGAGCTGGGCGGCGAGTTCTTCGGCGGCGCGGCGTGAATCCCCGTTCGGCACAACGCGATCGACCAGTCCCATCTGCAATGCCTCGGGGGCCCCGACCGCCCGGCCGGTGAGGATCAGATCCATGGCGCGGCCGTGGCCGATGATGCGGGGCAACCGGACGGTGCCGCCGTCGATGAGCGGCACTCCCCAGCGTCGGCAGAAGACGCCGAAGGTGCTGTCCTGTTCGGCGACCCGCAGGTCACACCACAGCGCGAGTTCCAGTCCGCCCGCCACCGCGTATCCGGAGACGGCCGCGACGACCGGTTTCGACAGGGTCATCCGGGTGGGGCCCATCGGCCCGTCCCCGTCCTCGCTCACCTGATTCGAGCGTTCGGTGCCGAGCGCTTTCAGGTCGGCTCCCGCGCAGAAGGTGCCGCCCTCGCCCCAGAGCACCGCCACCGCCGCGTCCGGGTCGGCGTCGAACGCGCGGAACGCGTCGGCCAGCGCGGCGGCCGTCGGCCCGTCGACGGCGTTGCGCGCCTCGGGGCGATACAGGATCACCGTGGTGACCGCGCCGGATCGTTCGACTCGCACGGACATGTCCGCTCCTCGCTGCCGCTGGGCCGATAGCTGTCGGCGGGTGCCGACCCGGATTTCCGAAGGTGACCGCGCAGGTCACGGTCTCGACCTTACGACCTTCGGCCGCTTGTGTGAAGAAGTGAATTTGTGCTTCACTTCTTGCGTGGTCTACCGGAGAACCCCCGCGGTGCAGGCCCGATTGGACGCTCAGGGCGCGCTGATCGTGCAGGCGGCGGCCCGTGTGCTGTCGCGGTCGGGTTTCGCCGGACTGTCCATGGCCTCGGTCGCGGCCGAGGCCGGAGTGGCGACGGGCACCGTCTACAAGCACTACGACGGCAAAGCCGCACTCGTCACCGCCGTCTTCCGGACCGTGGTCGCGCGCGAGGTGGCCGCGGTCTCCGCGGCGGCGGCGTCGGGCAGCGCCGTGGAGCGGGTCACCGCGGCCGTGGAGACCTTCGCGGGCCGCGCGCTGAAGAATCCGAAACTCGCCTACGTGCTGCTCGCCGAACCGGTCGACCCGGCCGTCGACACCGAGCGGCTGCGTTTCCGCCACGCCTTCGCCGAGGCCTTCGAATCGGCCGTGGCCGAGGGGGTGGCGCGCGGTGAACTGTCCGCCCAGGATCCACGGACCAGCGCCGCGGCCCTGGTCGGGGCGATCGGCGAAGTGCTCGTCGGTCCGCTCGCCGCCGCACCGCACGGCGAAACCGTTGTCCCCGAACTCGTTTCCTTCGCGGTGCGAGCACTCGGTGTGCGCGAGGACGCGGCACCGCAGAAACAGGAGTGACCGATGCCGACACACGAAGTCTTCAACCAGGTTCCGAATATCGTCCCGTTCGACGTCTCGCGCAATCCGGCCCTGATCGAGGGTCTGCACCGCGAGGGCGCGGGCTGGGCCGAAGCCGAAGTGCGCGAACTCGGCGCTCTCGCGGGCGGTTTCGAGGCCCAGGAATGGGGTCGGCTCGCCAACGAGTATCCGCCGGTGCTGCACACCCACGATCGCTACGGAAACCGCGTCGACGAGGTCGAATTCCATCCGTACTGGCACGAGTTGATGAATGTCGCAGTCACCCACGGCCTGCACGGCTCGCCGTGGCTGGACGAGCGAGCGGGCGCCCACACCGCGCGCGCCGCGAAATTCTTCACCTGGGGCGTCGCGGACGCGGGCCACATGTGCCCGATCTCGATGACCTACGCCGTCGTGCCCGCACTGCGGCACAATCCGCAGCTCGCCGCCGCCTACGAACCGCTGCTCGGCAGCCGCGTCTACGACTTCGGACTGCGCGAACCCTCCGGCAAGGCCGGCCTGATCGCGGGCATGTCGATGACCGAGAAACAGGGCGGCTCCGACGTGCGGGCCAACACCACCACCGCCACCCCGCAACCCGACGGCGCCTATCGCCTGGTCGGGCACAAATGGTTCACTTCAGCGCCCATGTCGGACATGTTCCTCACCCTCGCGCAGGCTCCCGGCGGACTGTCGTGCTTCCTGCTGCCGAGGGTGCTGCCCGACGGCACCCGCAATCCCATTCGCATCCAGCGGCTCAAGGACAAACTCGGCAACAAGTCGAACGCGTCGTCGGAGATCGAATACGAGAACGCGACCGGCCGGCTGGTCGGCGCCGAGGGCGCGGGCGTGAAGACCATCATCGAGATGGTGAACATGACCAGGCTCGACTGTGTGATCGGGTCGGCGACCGGAATGCGCGCGGGCGCGGTGTTCGCCGTGCATCACGCCAGGCACCGGGAAGCCTTCGGCGCCAAGCTGATCGACCAGCCCGCCATGCGCAATGTGCTGGCCGACCTGGTGGTCGAATCCGACGCCGCGACCACCGTCATGATGCGTCTGGCCGGTGCCACCGACCGCGCGGGCACCGATCCCGCCGAAGCGGCGCTGCGCCGGATCGCGCTGGCCGTCACCAAGTACTGGGTCTGCAAACGCGCGCCCTCGCACGCGGCGGAAGCGCTGGAATGCTTCGGCGGCAACGGCTATGCCGAGGAATCCGGTATGCCACGGCTGTACCGGGAAGCGCCGCTCATGTCGATCTGGGAAGGATCGGGCAACGTCGCGGCCCTGGACGCGTTGCGCGCCATGGGACGTCAGCCGGAGACGGTGGAAGCGTTCTTCGCCGAGGTGACCCTCGCCAAGGGCGCCGACCCCCGCCTGGACGACGCCATCGCCGAGGTCGGCAAGGAACTGTCCGATCTCGGCGATATCGAATACCGCGCCCGCCGCGTCGTCGAACTGATGGCACTGGTCCTCCAGGGCGCGCAACTGGTTCGCCACGGCCACCCCGCCGTCGCCGACGCCTTCTGCGCGACCCGCCTCGGCAACGACTGGGGCATCGCCTTCGGCACCCTGCCCACCGGCGTCGACACCGGCTCGATCATCGAACGGGCGTTCGTCGCCTGATCCGACCGTCGGTCGAGTTCCGCGCGCCCGCCAGAGAATACTTGCGCCGGTAGGGTCGACAGGTGAGCGGAGACGAACGCGTAGTGCCGCTGGATCGGGTGGTGCGGCGGGTACTCGAGGGGGTGTCCGGTCGCGACAGCCGGTACATCATCGGTATCGCGGGGCCGCCGGGGGCCGGGAAATCGACCTTGGCGGACGCTCTGCGTGAGGCATTCGGGTCGGCGCACGGTGTGCGGATCGCGGAGATCGCGCCGATGGACGGGTATCACCTGTCCAACGCGGAACTGCGGGTGCGGGGGGATCTGGCGCGCAAGGGCGAACCGGACACCTTCGACGCCGCGGGATATGTCGAGAATCTGGGTCGATTGCGCCATGCCCCGATCGGGGAACCGGTGCCGTGGCCGACGTTCGACCGGCGGATCGAGGAACCGACTCCGGCGGGTGTCGTGTTCACCCGGCAGCGCGTCGTCATCACCGAGGGCAACTATCTGCTGTGTGACGGCGCGTGGTCGGGGGTGCGCGATCTGCTCGACGAGCGGTGGTACCTGGACGCCGACCGCGACGTACTCGAGCGTCGGTTGTTGCGCAGGCATCTGCGGGGCGGGCGGACCGCCGACGCCGCGCGCGCCAAGGTCCGCGACAGCGATCTGCGCAACGCCGATCTGATCGCGCGCACGAGATCGCGGGCCGATCTGGTGCTGCGCGAAAGGCAAGGCGGGTATCACGCGGTGGTGCGCTAGCGCGTGTCGACATGGGTTGCCCGATATTCACCGGCGCGTGCGGAGGGGTCTGGTGGTTCGGTCGGCCGATCATGGAGGAATGAAGCAGTCCCGCGAGATCTCGTCCCGCCGACATGCTCTACGTCGGATCCTCAGCGTGGTGTTCGCCCTGTTGATCTTCTATGGCATCCCCCTGGACTGGGATCTGGGAAGTGATTGGGCGGGCAAGGTGGCCGGGCTGTCCGCGTTCCTCGCCGGTATCGCCGGACTGGTCTGGGTGACGTGGCGTCACGTGCTCCGCTATCTGGAGGAGCCTCCGGCGACCGGCGGACGCGTCGACGGAATCCTGTTGCTGTTGTGCGTGGTCGCGATGTTCTTCGCGCTGTACTACTACCGGCTCGCGGTGCACTATCCGGGTCAGTTCGACGGAATCGTCACTCGCACCGATGCGCTGTATTACACGATCGTCACCCTCGGGACCGTGGGCTTCGGCGATATCCACGCCACCGGTCAGGCCGCTCGCATCGCCACCATGATCCAGATCGTCTTCGACCTGATCGTCATCGGCACGCTGCTCGCCATCACCAGTTCCGGCATCACCCGCCGCCTCGAAACCGCCGCGGGACAAAATACCCGCGACGGCGACATGCCTTCCGGCGAGGGCTAGCGGTTCCCGCGATACCAGCGAATGAGTTCGTCGGTGGAGGAATCGCCCTGGGGGGTCGGATCTTCGGCGGAGGTGAGCAGCGGCGCCAATTCCAGGGCCTGCTGTTTGCCGAGTTCGACGCCCCACTGGTCGAAACTGTCGACGCCCCAGATGGTGCCCTCGACGAAGACCTGGTGTTCGTAGAGCGCGATGAGCTGGCCGACCACCGACGGGGTGAGCCGCGGGGCGAGGATCGTGGTCGACGGACGGTTGCCCGGCATCACCTTGTGCGGCACGACCTCGGGATCGGTTCCCTCGGCGGCGATCTCGTCCGCGGTCTTGCCGAAGGCGAGCACCTTGGTCTGGGCGAACAGATTGCTCATCAGGATGTCGTGCATGCTGCCGGTGCCGTCGATCGTGGGCAGATCGTCGGTGGGCTGGGCGAATCCGAGGAAATCGGCCGGAATCAGTCGGGTGCCCTGGTGTAGCAGCTGGTAGAAGGCGTGCTGGCCGTTGGTTCCCGGTTCGCCCCAGAAGATCTCACCGGTCGAGGTGCTCACCGGGGTGCCGTCGGCGCGCACCGATTTGCCGTTGGATTCCATGGTGAGCTGCTGGAGGTAGGCGGGGAAGCGCGACAGGTCGTTCGAATAGGGCAGCACCGCCCTGGATTCCGCGCCGAAGAAGTTCGAGTACCAGACCCCGAGCATGCCGAGCAGGACCGGCGCGTTCGATTCCAGCGGTTCGTTCACGAAGTGGGTGTCCACGGCGTGCATTCCGGCGAGGAACTCACCGAAACGCTCTTTGCCGATGGTGGCCATCACCGACAGTCCGATGGCCGAATCCACCGAGTAGCGCCCGCCGACCCAGTCCCAGAAACCGAACATATTGGCGGTGTCGATGCCGAATTCGGCGACGCGTCCGGCATGGGTGGAGACCGCGACGAAATGTTTCGCGACGGCGTCCTCGCCGAGCGCGGCGACCAGCCAGCGGCGCGCGGCGGTCGCGTTGGTCAGGGTCTCCAGCGTCGAGAAGGTCTTGGACGCGACGATGAACAGCGTGGTCGCCGGGTCGAGTCCGTCGAGTTTCGCGACCAGGTCGGTCGGGTCGACGTTGGACACGAAACGCGCGCCGATACCGGCGTCGGCGTAGTGCCGCAATGCCTGGTGCACCATGACCGGTCCGAGATCGGACCCGCCGATACCGATATTGACGACGGTGGCGATACGTTCCCCGGTGGCTCCGCGCCACCGGCCCGAGCGCAGCCGGTCGGTGAATTCGCCCATCCGCGCCAGTACCTCGTGCACCTGGGTGCCCGCGTCGGCGCCGTCGATCTCCATCGACTCGCCTTCGGGCAGGCGTAGCGCGACATGCCCGACCGCGCGGTCCTCCGAGGTGTTGATGTGCGCGCCCGCGAACATCGCGTCACGGTGGTCGGGAACCCCGGCCTCGCGCGCCAATTCGACCAGCAGGTGCAGGGTTTCCCGCGTGACGCGATGCTTGCTGATGTCGATGTACAGGTCACCGACCCGGACCGTCAGCTCGCGTCCCCGCGCCGGATCCACGTCGAAGATATCCCGCAGATGTAGTTCGGAGATACCGCCGAAATGGTCGCGCAGCTTCCGCCATGCTGCCGACGCGGTGATGTCACTGCTCACCTCACCGAGGCTACAAGCAGCATCGCCGCCCCGCGCTCCCGACACCGCCGAATCCGGCCGCGGGCGCCGGGCCGACGAAGCGGACTTATCGGTCTCCCGGCATGAGCGGGGAGGAAACGAACTCGGCACGGGCGTACCCAACTAGGCTGACGGCATGGCGTCCGAAAGTGAACTTCTCCAATCCGTACCGACCTCCCTGTGGATCGGTGGTCCCGTCGAGGCAACCGGCGGCGGCACCTTTCCCGTGCACAACCCGGCCACCGGTGAGGTGCTGACCCGGGTCGCCGACGCCACGCCCGAGGACGCGGTGCGCGCACTCGACGCGGCCGCCGCCGTGCAGGCCGACTGGGCCGCGACCCCGTCGCGCGAGCGCGGCGAGATCCTGCGCACCGTTTTCGATCGCATCACCGCGCGTGCCGAGGAATTCGCGCTGCTGATGACCCTCGAAATGGGGAAGGCGCTGCCGGAGAGCCGCAACGAGGTCCGCTACGGCGCCGAATTCTTCCGCTGGTTCGCCGAAGAGGCGGTCCGGGTGCACGGTCGCTATCTGCACGCGCCGTCGGGCACCGGGCGCATCGTCGTGCACAAGCAGCCGGTCGGGCCGTGTCTGGCGATCACCCCGTGGAACTTCCCGCTGGCCATGGGCACCCGCAAGATCGGTCCCGCGCTGGCCGCGGGCTGCACGATGATCGTCAAACCCGCCTCGGAGACCCCGCTGACCATGCTGCTGCTCGCGCAGCTGTGCAGCGAGGCGGGTCTGCCCGACGGAGTGCTCTCGGTGATCACGACCTCACGTTCGGGGGCCGTCACCGGCCCGCTGCTCACCGATCCGCGCCTGCGCAAACTGACCTTCACCGGGTCGACGGAAGTCGGTAAGAAGCTCATCGAGGCCTCGGCGCACGGCCTGCTGCGCACCTCCATGGAACTCGGCGGCAACGCGCCCTTCGTCGTCTTCGACGACGCCGATGTCGACGCCGCGGTCCAGGGCGCGATGCTGGCGAAACTGCGCAACGGCGGCGAGGCGTGCACCGCGGCGAACCGCTTCCACGTGCAGAACGGCGTGCTGGAGGAGTTCACGACCAAATTCGCCGAGGCCATGGCGAGTTCGGTCTCGATCGGACCGGGCGCCGAAGCGGGCACCACACTCGGTCCGCTCATCAACGAGGACCAGCTCAACACCGTCGCCGAATTGGTCGACGACGCGGTCGCGGCGGGCGCCCAGGTGCGTCTGGGTGGCAAGGCGCCCGGTGGTCCCGGCTGGTTCTACCCGGCCACGATCCTCACCGACGTGCCGCCGCACGCGCGGATCCTGACCGAGGAAGTGTTCGGACCGGTGGCCCCCATCGTCGGCTTCGACACCGAGGAGCAGGGGCTCGCCGCCGCGAACGACACCGAGTACGGCCTGGTCAGCTACGTCTACACGCGTGATCTGGACCGTGCGCTGCGAATCGCGGAGGGCCTGGAATCCGGCATGGTCGGGGTGAACCGCGGTGTGATCTCCGATCCGGCGGCCCCGTTCGGCGGGGTCAAGGCGTCCGGTTTCGGCCGCGAGGGCGGGATCGAGGGGATCGAGGAATACCTCTCGACCAAGTACATCGCCCTGAGCTGACCGTGACGGGGATTTCTCCGGTCCGGCCGGGCCGGGGAGATCCCGACCGGGGAAAGCGCGACCGTCCCGGGGATTTACACCCGGGACGGCCTCGGGGAGGCGGGATCTCTCGATCACCGCGTGGTTCTCGCGCCGCGCTCGGCGGCGGGACGGTCAGTGACCGAGACGGCCGCGCCCGAGGCGCAGCAGCAGCATCGCGAGGGTGTGGCCTTCCTGGCCCAGCTCGCTGAAACGTTCCAGCACCTTCATCTCGCGACTGTGCACCAGCCGCGGTCCGCCGGACGCCATCCGGGTACGCCCGATGATCCGTGAGACCTCCGTGCGCCGCTTGACGGCCGCGAGGATCTCGGCGTCGAGCTGATCGATCTCCTTGCGAAGTTTGTCGATCTCCGCTTCGGTCTGCGGCAGCGCCGCATCGGACCCGGTCGTCGGGGCAGGGGTGCTCATCATTCATCTCCTCGTGTCAGAACATGGATCGAACGGCGAGGGCTGCTCGTTACCGTCCGGTTCTTTCACCGTGAAACAGACCTGGCGGGGGATTCCATCCTCCCCCAGGGAAGTGCGCTCAGCTACATGGCCGCGATCGGTGATATCCGGCCGATAACCGAATCCGACCCATCGCGACAGCGCTCATCATCAGGCCAGTGTGCCACGGGTGGGAACTAATGCAAAACGCTCGATTTTGTGAAAAACCTGAGAGAAACCGGTTGATTTGCCGCGTGGTCGTCACCGGTCGTTCACTGAATGTTAGCCACCTCGGTCGTTCGCTCACGAAGCCGGTCGGTGACTTCATCTCTGTCGGTGACCGCCGGTAGCGTGGATGGGCAATGGACATCACGGTGGCTCCTCAGACGCAGGCCGGGCAGGACCGGCACCCCGACGCGACCCCGGGATCGCAGGTCGGTGACGGTCGCGACGAGTCGACCGGCCGGTCGGGTGACGCCGTGGGCGCGGGGTCGGCCGTGCCGCGTCCATCGCTCGCCGAACAGGCCCAGCGCCGCGCCGACGAGCAGCAGCGCCACCGGACCGAACAGGATCGCGGGCGGACCGAGGAGGCCGAACGGCTGCTGGAGGGGCTCAATCCCCAGCAGCGCGCCGCCGTCGTGCACACCGGTGCGCCGCTGCTGATCGTCGCGGGCGCGGGCTCGGGCAAGACCGCCGTGCTGACCCGCCGGATCGCCTATCTGCTGGCGGCCCGGGGCGCGACACCGGGGCAGATCCTCGCCATCACCTTCACCAACAAGGCCGCCGCCGAAATGCGCGAACGGGTCACCGGCCTGGTCGGCCCGCGCGCGAACAACATGTGGGTTTCCACGTTCCACTCCAGTTGCGTGCGAATCCTGCGGATGCAGGCGGCATTGCTGCCCGGCCTGAATTCGAATTTCTCGATCTACGACGCCGACGATTCGCGCCGTTTGCTGACGATGATCAGCCGGGATTTCGATATCGATACCAAGAAATACTCGGCGCGCCTGCTGGCAACCGCTGTCTCGAATCTCAAGAACGAACTGATCGGCCCCGAGCGCGCCACCGCCGACGCCACGGCTGACGACACCGAACTGCCCGCGCTCGTCGCCCGCGTCTACACCGAGTACCAGCGCCGTCTGCGCGCGGCGAACGCGATGGATTTCGACGATCTGATCGGCGAGACGGTCGCGCTGCTGCAACGCCACCCGCAGGTCGCCGAGTACTACCGGCGTCGGTTCCGGCATGTACTCGTCGACGAGTACCAGGACACCAACCACGCGCAGTATGTGCTGATCAGGGAATTGGTCGGGCATCACACGGACGTCGAACTCGACGACGCCGACGCGGGCGCCGCCGCGGCTGATCCGGAATTCGCGGAGACCAGGCGCACGGACGCGGTCGAGCCGAGCGAACTCTGCGTCGTCGGTGACGCCGACCAGTCCATCTACGCCTTCCGCGGTGCGACGATCCGCAATATCGAGGAATTCGAACGCGATTTCCCCGACGCGGAGACCATTCTGCTCGAACAGAACTACCGGTCGACCCAGCACATTCTGTCGGCGGCCAACGCGGTCATCTCGCGTAACGAGGGCAGGCGTGACAAACGGCTGTGGACCGATTCCGGCGAGGGCGATCTGATCGTCGGCTATGTCGCCGACAACGAACACGACGAGGCCTCGTTCGTCGCCCGCGAGATCGACCGGCTGGTGGATCAGGGCGAGGCCAATTACGGCGATGTCGCGGTGTTCTATCGCACCAACAACAATTCGCGGGCGCTGGAGGAGATCTTCATCAGGATGGGCCTGCCCTACAAAGTGGTGGGCGGCGTCCGCTTCTACGAACGCAAGGAAGTCCGCGATATCGTCGCCTACCTGCGGGTGCTGGCGAATCCGGAGGACGCGGTCAGCCTGCGCCGGATCCTGAACACCCCGCGTCGCGGTATCGGCGACCGGGCCGAGGCGTGTGTCGCCGTGCACGCCGAACAGCGCGATATCGGGTTCGCCGACGCGCTGCGGGACGCGGCACAGGGCAAGGTCGCCCTGCTGAACACCAGGGCCCAGCGCGCCATCGCCGGATTCCTGGAATTGCTCGAGACCATCCGCGCGGCCGGGGTCAGGGACAATTCCGAATTCCCCGACGTGGGGAATGTGGTCGAGGCGGTGCTGGAACGCACCGGTTATCGCGCCGAGTTGGAGGCCTCCGACGATCCCCAGGACGGTGCCCGCCTCGACAATCTGAACGAGCTGGTCAGCGTCGCAAGGGAATTCAGTTCCGAGGCGCACAACAACGCGGAGGCCGCGCGGGCCGAGGGGCTGGTGCCGGAAGCGGCCGACGGCGAACCCGAACCGGGCTCGCTCGCCGCCTTCCTCGAGCGGGTCTCCCTGGTCGCCGATACCGACCAGATCCCGGACGAGGGTTCGGGAGTGGTCACGATGATGACCCTGCACACCGCGAAAGGTCTCGAATTCCCGGTGGTTTTCGTGACCGGGTGGGAGGACGGCCAGTTCCCGCATATGCGGGCCCTCGGTGATCCCACCGAACTGGCCGAGGAACGCCGCCTCGCCTACGTCGGCATCACGCGCGCCAGGCAGCGGCTCTACCTGAGCCGTGCCGTGGTCCGCTCGGGCTGGGGCCAGCCCGTCTCCAATCCGGAATCACGCTTCCTCCAGGAGATTCCGGGCCACCTCATGGACTGGCGTCGTCTCGAACCCGCGGGTTCGCCCGCCTCGCGCGGAATCCGCCGTCGCGGTGACGACGACGGTATGGAACGGGACTGGACCCGGGGCGACGGCTGGTCGCAGCAACAACGTCCCGGTGTCCAGGGGCGCGGCCCCCGCCGTCCCGCACCGGGCGGCGTCACCCGCAACAACACCGATCTGGTGCTGGCCGTGGGCGATCGGGTCAGCGATGACAAATACGGACTCGGCAAGGTGATCGCCGCCGACGGCTTCGGGCCGCTGGCGACGGTCACCATCGATTTCGGCAGCGCGGGCAAGATCCGCCTGATCCCGCAGTACAGCAGGACTCTGGTCAAACTCTGACCTGACGCGGTCGGCCGGTCGGCCCTCGGTCGTCGGCGACGGATCTGTGGTCGTGGCCCGGTGCTGTCCCGCTCGGTATCGTCCGGAACATGGAGAGCGTCGCGCAGCACCTGACCTGGTTTCTTCCGATGCTGTGGCTGGGTATGGTCCTGGCCATCTCGTTCCTGGAAGCGCCACTGAAATTCCGGGCGCCGGGAATCACCGTGCCGCTCGGACTCGGGATCGGGCGGCTGGTCTTCCGCGCGCTGAACATCGTCGAATCCGTGTTGGCGGCCTTGCTTGTCGTGGCCTTCCTGGTGCTCGGGCCCTCAGGTGCGAGTTGGGTATGGCTGGGGATCGCCGTCGCGATCCTCGCCGTACAGATCCTGGTGGTGCGCCCGCCGCTGAGTCGGCGCTCGGACCGGGTGCTCGCCGGGGAGGACATGCCGCGCTCGCACGCCCATCTCTGGTACGTCGGGTTGGAAGTGGTGAAGGTCGTCGTCCTGGTGGGCCTGGCGATCGTGGTGTCCCCGTAGAGCGTTTCGGCCAGGTGACCGGACCGCGGCGTCGGCGGTGTTCGATGGTGTCGTCCGCATACAGTCGGACGGTTCGACCGTCGCCGACAACGCGCCCTTCACCGAGATCGCTGCTGCGACCGAAGCTCGAGCCCGACGATCCTTTGGTCACCTCGACCGGCACAGCGTCGCCGTCACCGAGCCGATAGGCGAAGACGTTGACCGGTTGGCTCAGCGAGAACAGTGTCATGCCGCCGAGGCACAGCCCGACCGAAACGAACAGCAGGCCGAGCACGACACGTCTACCCCGTGCCCTCGAGTCGCCTTTCACGAGTCCCCCTTGCGATTCCACTCACCCTAGCGGGGGAGCAGATCGGTGAGGGCATCGTCCAGGGTGGGGAAACGGAAGGTGAAACCGGCGTCGCGCAGAACCTGTGAGGTGGCGTGTCTTCCGGTCAGGCCGAGGGCGGGGTCGGTGCGTAGGAAGACCGCGCCCACGGACAGTAGTGCGGCGGGGGTGGGCGGGGCCGGTGGGCGGTGGAGATGGCGGCGCAGTGCGGTCATGAGGTCGCGGTTGCGGACGGGGAAATCGGTGGCGGCCACCAGGATTCCGGTCGGTAGTGTCAGCGCCGGGTCGAGGCCGATGGCCGCGCGGACGATGGCGAGCCAGTCTTCGACGTGGATCCAGCTGAACCACTGGGCGCCGCCGCCGACCCTCCCGCCCAAACCCGCTCGCACCAACTGGGTCAGCCGTTTCAGTGCCGGAGCCTGCGGGTCGAGCACGATGGACGTGCGAAGGACGGTCGATCGGACGGCGGCTGCGCCCTCGAACGCCCGCTCCCATGGCTCTGCGACACCGGTCATCTGCGGCAGGCCCTCGGGCAGCGGAGTTGTTTCCGTGCAGCGCTTCTCGCCCGCGTCCGACCAGATGGCGGTCGTACTCGCCTGCACCCAGTAGTCGACGGGCGCGGGCAGGGTCGCCACCGCGTCGACCAGTGCGCGTGTGGAATCGACCCGGCTGCGGCGCAATTCGTCGATATTGCGTTCGGTCGGACGGCAGTCGACGATCTTTCCCGCCAGGTTCACGATGGCGGTGCGACCGGGATTACGCAGTGCCCCCGCCCATTCGCCCACCGTCCGGCCGTCCCATTCGACCTGGTCGAAGGGAGATTCGGGATCGCGTCGGCGGGTGAGGACGGTGACCCGGTGACCTCGGCACAGCAGGTCGGCGGCGATCTGCCTGCCGAGCGCGCCGCTACCTCCCGCTATCACGACGTTCAGCGCGGATTCGGCGGGTGTGATCCCCGCCGCCCGCGCGAGCCTCGCGAAACCGACCCTGCCGTCGCGTTCCAACAGTCCGCCGACCACCGCGCGGGTGACCGCCGCCGACGGCCCGCCGAACGTGAGTCGTTGCGTCACAAGGGTTCCGCCGTCTCGCGCCGACAATTCCCAGCTCAGCCGCATCGCCCCGGCGGGCTCGGGCTGCTCGAATGTGAGTTCGCGTCCCGGCACCACCGACGTCAGGACGAACGGGGCGGCGGCGCGTGTGTGTAACGCTTCGAGTAGTCGCCCGCGCGGCACGTAATCGCCGGTCGTCCCGGTCTCGACCGGTCCGTGCAACACCACGGACGTCACGCCGGGATTCCAGTGCGGCCACCGCACCGGATCTCCTACAACCTTCCACACCTGATCGGGAGGGAGCGCGATGAACTGGGTGTACGTCGATGTACGAGCCATGAGCCACACGCTAATCCGCGCGATCACCGCACCGGTAGGTGTGCTTGCTCACCGGCCGGTCGCCCGACCGGATGACACCGCCGAATTCGAGCGCCCTACCGGCCGTGCCGTCAGTCGCGCTCCGGCCCCAGGCTGATCCCGCGAGTCGCGAGCCACGGGATCGGGTCGATGCGGTCGGTGCCGTTGAGCCAGACCTCGAAATGGCAGTGCGGACCGGTGGATTCGCCGCGATTGCCGACCGTGGCGATCTCGTCGCCCGCGGTGACGTACTGGCCGACGGTGACCAGTGCGGTGTTGATATGCCCGTAGACGGTGATGGTCCCGTCGTCGCCCCGCACGCGGACCCACATGCCGAAGCCGCTGGCCGGGCCCGCGTCGATGACGGTGCCGTCCTCCACCGCGTAGATCGGCGTGCCGATCGGTGCGGCGACGTCGACGCCGGGATGCAGCGTGCCCCAACGGGCGCCGTAGCCGGAGGTGAAGGTGCCCGAGGTGAATTTCGTGAACAGGGGGCGCAGTTTCGCGGCTTCCTCGGCGGCGAGTTCTTGCGCGTACCGGGCGCCGCTGTCGAGGAGTTCGGAGAATTGCGTGGGATTGCTCGGCCGTACCGTGTCGAGCAGTTCCGGGGTGTCGGGTGTGGCAGGCGTGTCGGTGACCGCGGGTGCGTCCGCGGAGAGCTGATCCGCCGCGGACGCCTGCCCCATCGCCTCGTACTCGACTGTCGGTATGGACTGACCTTTTTCCTGGAGCAAGGTGTGACCCGCGGAAACGAATGCTCCCGCGGCGACGGCGAAGGCGACCACCCGCCCGCGCAGCGAATGCGGGGGCGGCGGTGTGCGATGTGCGCCCCGACGGCCGCGCGAGGTTCCCGCGTCGGGATGGTAACTGAAAGATTGCGCGCCGCTTGGTTCTTCGTGCCACGCGGACCGACCCCGGCTGTCGACTTCGTGGTCGCGCCCTTGTCTCACGGTGTGGTCCGACGTTCGCGAGAAGAATGACCGAAATGCCGGAGAATCGAAGATTGTCCGTTAATTCCAGGTCTCACAGCGGATCTCGCGATATGTGCGACGGTCTTCACGCGCATCGAGTTCTTCATCCTCCGAATACCCGCATCGTTAGGTCAGCGAACTATCGACGGTAACGAATCGATTGCTGTAACGCAACACTCGAATGCTGTGAATGATCGTGTCGCGCTGCCGGATTGAAATTTCGGAGAGTCGGTCCGGTGGGGCGAACGACGGTTGGACGGCCCGAGGGTACCGATCAAAGCGGAACGGCCCCGGGGCGCGTACGCACGCGTCCCGGGGCCGTTCCGAAATTCGGTGGAGGGAGGGTGATTAGTCCCCGCGCGGGCCGAGGCTGATGCCGCGAGTGGCCAGCCAGGGCAGCGGGTCGACCTTGTCGGTCCCGTTGAGCCAGACCTCGAAATGGCAGTGCGGGCCGGTGGAGAAGCCGCGGTTTCCGATGGTGGCGATCTGGTCGCCCGCCATCACGCGCTCACCCTGCTCGACGGTCGAGGTGTCGATGTGGCCGTAGATCGTGACGGTGCCGTCGTCGTGCAGCAGTCGCACCCACATGCCGAAACCGGCGGCGGGGCCGGATTCGATGACGGTGCCGTCGGCGACCGCGTAGATCGGGGTGCCGATGGGGCCGGCGATATCGATGCCGAGATGCTGCACGCCCCAGCGTGCGCCGAACCCGGATGTGTAGGTGCCCGCGGCGAATTTGGTGAAGAGCGGACGAAGTTTGGCGGCCTCCTGGGCTGCCAGATCGTCGGCGAACTTCTGGCCCTTCTGGAGCATGTCGTTGAACTGGCCGAGATTGGCCGGTGCCGAAACATTCAGAACCTGGGGCGAATCGGGGTCCAGACTCGGATCGGCGAGGCTGACCGACTGCGCGGCGATCTCGTGGATCTGGCCGGACGCCTCGTAGTCGATGGTGGACGACGGCTGGTCGGGCGAGGCGAACGCGGCCTGGCCCGCGGCGACGACAGCGCCCGCGGCCACGGCGACGACAGCGGCCCTGCCCTTGAAAGCGGCCGGCGGGGCGGGCATACGGTGCGCGCCGCCGCGCCGGTTGGTTCCCTTGCCGGGGATGAAGGCCGGTGCGGCGATGGCGTCGGGATCCACCGGTTCCGGTGTCCACGAACCGTCGGCGTCCGGTGTCCAGCCCCGGTCGGTGGTGGCCCACCGGCCGTCGGCCTCGGGTGTCCACGCGCCGTCGGAATCCGGTGTCCAGGAGGCGTTGGAATCCGGTGTCCACGAATCGTCGGTCTGCGCGCTCCACGCGCCGTCCGCGTCGGGCGTCCAGGCGTCGCCGGAGGACCACGCGCCGCCGTCGGTCCACGAATTCTGTTGGGACCAATCGGTATTCGCGGCCCACTGGCCCGTGTCGCAGGTCCCGGTGTAGGGGCCGCCGTCGTGCTGCGCGTCGTAGCCCGCACCGGCTCCCGCCGCCGCGCCGCCCGCCGCGGGGGCATAGCGGTGGTTGGAGGGGAAGGTACGGCCGCTCTGATCGGCATGGGGGAAGGGTTCGTTGTCGTCGCGATAACGATGACCCGACCGCGCACGATTACCGGGAGCGAGGGTGGAGCGATTAATCATCGGCTATGCCACATCGTGAAGCTGGAGTGGACGGACCGAAAGGTCACGCTGCCGGGAGTCCGGCGAAATGTCGATGTCGGGTCGATCAACGATGAAACGGCTCTCTACCTGCGGAGCAATGTGCATCAAGGCTTGCCGTCCTCCTAGTCGTGACCTGGCTGTGACATCGACCGCATTGACGGTAACGAAACGATCGCGAAGTCCGCAAGCGCTGCGATCCATCTGTACTAACATGTGAGATTGATCACGGTGGTGGCGGGGAATTTCTCACTGTGCATCGGGCGGTCGGGTGAGGCCTGTCGACGACGATTCGTAGTAGGTGCGAGCGGGTCCCGGTTGACCGGCCCCTACCTGGCGCACGGTCAACAAGCTACTCGCCAGTAGCGTTGGCCAGCGGTTTTCCCGCCTCGAGTATCGGCCCGTGACCTGCGCCACTTAGGATGAACGTGGCCGATTGGCCCTCCATGTGACTGGTTAGAGTCCGACCCGACCCGCTTCCGACGTCGGGCCGCCAACAAAGACGTTGTCATGACAACGCAGACGAGACGGTGAGTACATGGATCTCTTCGAATATCAGGCGAAGGAGCTCTTCGTTAAGCACGGAGTGCCTTCGTCCGAGGGCCGCGTCACGGACACGGCCGAGGAAGCCCGCGTCATCGCGGAGGAAATCGGCAAGCCGGTGATGATCAAGTCCCAGGTGAAGGTCGGTGGACGCGGTAAGGCGGGTGGCGTCAAGTACGCGGCCACCCCCGACGACGCCCTGACGCACGCGCGCAACATCCTGGGCCTGGACATCAAGGGCCACGTCACCAAGAAGATCCTTGTCGCCGAAGCCAAGGACATCGCGGAGGAGTACTACATCTCCTTCCTGCTCGATCGCTCCAACCGGACCTACCTGGCGATGTGCTCGGTCGAAGGCGGCATGGAGATCGAAGAGGTCGCAGCCACCAAGCCGGAGCGCCTGGCCAAGGTCCCCGTCGACGCCGTCAAGGGCGTCGATCTCGCGTTCGCGCGTTCGATCGCCGAGCAGGGCCACCTGCCCGCCGACGTGCTGGACGCGGCGGCCGTGACCATCCAGAAGCTGTGGGAGGTGTTCGTCAACGAGGACGCCACCCTGGTCGAGGTCAACCCCCTGGTGCGCACCCCGCAGAACGAGATCCTCGCGCTCGACGGCAAGGTCACCCTGGACGAGAACGCCGAGTTCCGGCACGAGGATCACGCGGCCTTCGCCGACGTCGACGCGACCGATCCCCTGGAGCTCAAGGCCAAGCAGAACGACCTCAACTACGTCAAGCTCGACGGTGAGGTCGGCATCATCGGCAACGGCGCGGGTCTGGTCATGTCCACCCTCGACGTCGTCGCCTACGCGGGCGAGGCCCACAACGGCGTCAAGCCGGCCAACTTCCTCGACATCGGCGGCGGCGCCTCGGCCGAGGTCATGGCGGCCGGTCTGGATGTCATCCTGGGCGACGCGCAGGTCAAGAGCGTTTTCGTGAACGTCTTCGGTGGCATCACCGCGTGTGACGCCGTCGCCAACGGCATCGTGAAGGCATTGGAGATCCTCGGCGCCGAGGCGAACAAGCCGCTGGTCGTCCGTCTCGACGGCAACAAGGTCGAAGAGGGTCGCAAGATCCTCGTCGACGCCGCGCATCCGCTCATCACGCTTGCGCAGACAATGGACGAAGGCGCCGACAAGGCCGCCGAACTGGCTTCCCGGTAATCGCCGAGCCGAGTAAGGAAAAACCTGACATGTCTATCTTCGTGAACAAGGATTCCAAGGTCATCGTCCAGGGCATCACCGGCGGCGAGGGCACCAAGCACACCGCCCTGATGCTCAAGGCCGGTACCCAGGTCGTCGGCGGCGTCAACGCGCGCAAGGCGGGCACCACCGTCGCGCACACCGACAAGGACGGCAACGCGGTCGAGCTGCCGGTGTTCGGCACCGTCGCCGAGGCCATCGCGGCGACCGGAGCCGACGTCTCCATCGCGTTCGTGCCGCCGAAGTTCTCCAAGGACGCCATCATCGAGGCCATCGACGCGGAGATCCCGCTGCTCGTGGTCATCACCGAGGGCATCCCGGTGCAGGACACCGCCTACGCGTGGGCCTACAACCTCGAGAAGGGCAACAAGACCCGGATCATCGGCCCGAACTGCCCCGGCATCATCACCCCCGGCGAGGCGCTTGTCGGCATCACCCCGGCCAACATCACCGGCAAGGGCCCGGTCGGCCTGGTGTCCAAGTCCGGCACCCTGACCTACCAGATGATGTACGAGCTGCGTGATTTCGGCTTCTCCACCGCCATCGGCATCGGCGGCGACCCGGTCATCGGCACCACCCACATCGACGCCATCGAGGCTTTCGAGAAGGATCCCGAGACCAAGCTGATCGTCATGATCGGCGAGATCGGCGGCGACGCCGAAGAGCGTGCGGCGGCCTACATCCAGGCCAACGTCACCAAGCCGGTCGTCGGCTACGTCGCGGGCTTCACCGCGCCGGAGGGCAAGACCATGGGCCACGCGGGCGCGATCGTCTCGGGCTCGGCGGGCACCGCCCAGGCGAAGAAGGACGCGCTGGAAGCGGCGGGCGTCAAGGTCGGCAAGACGCCGTCCGAGACCGCGGCGCTGGCTCGCGAAATCCTAGAGAAGGCAAGCATCACCGCCTGATCCCGCCGGGACGCGGGGATTCCCCCGAATATCGGACAAGGCCGCCGCCCGGTACGAACCGGTGGCGGCCTTCGTCGTATCGGTCGGGGAGGTGACCCGGGCGGAGCAGTGCAGTAGCGTCAGAAGAGTCAAGCCGAACACGACGAACGACTCGATCGAGGAGACGACGACATGTCATACCCGACCGGGGGCTCCGGGTACAACACACCCGTGACGCCCTCCGCACCCTCCGATACCGGCCAGTCGGCGGTTGGTGCAGCAGGGACAGGTTCGAGCGATTCCGCTTCCGATGCCACGGCGCAGCGGGGTCTGCCGTTCTTCCTCGTGGTGGGTGTCGCCGCACTCGGCGTGATCAATTTCCTGTTCGGATTCCTGCCGTTCTTCGGCAGTGAGTTCGTCAATCCGGTCACCGGCGCGATCCTCGCCGAGGGCAGCGCGAACGCGTTCGAGGCGCGAGTGACCAGCCTGCTCGCCGTCCTGTTGTTCGCGGGTGTGCTGGCCGGACTCTCGTTGCTGCCCAAACAGAATTGGAAGGGCGTCGCGGCCGCGGCCTCGGTGGCCGGATTCCTCGGCCTGGTCTTCCAGGCACTGTTCCTCGGCGAGGGGTCCTCGCTGAAGATCGGCGCCTTCCTGCTGCTGTTCCTCTCGTTCGTGCAGGCCGCGATCGCCATCGCCGCCGTGCTGTTCGAGGCGGGCATCCTGAAACCGCCCGCGCCCAAGCCGGTTACGCCGCCCGCGCAGCAGGGCGGATACGGCCAGGGGTACGGCCAGCAGGGGTACGGGCAGAGCCAGCCGGGCGGTGGTTACGGCCAGGCGCAGGGCGGCCAGTACGGTCAGCCCGGCTACGGTCCCCAGTCCGGCACCGGCGCCCAGTACCCGCAGCAGCCCTACGGTCAGAGTCAGCCGAGCCAGCCCGCCTACGGGCAGAGCCAGCCGGGTCAGCCGACCTATCCCGGCGCGCCCGGTCAGTCCTACGGTCAGCCCGCCTACGGCCAGCAGCCCGGATACGGGGCCCAGCAACAGGGTTCGCCCTACGCGGGCGGTCAGCCGCGCCCCGACGAGAGCGCCACGCAGCATTTCGGTGGGAACCAGGGCCAGCCCCGGCCCGACGAGAGCGCCACGCAGCATTTCGGCGGAAATCTGGGCCAGCCGCGCCCCGACGAGAGCGCGACCCAGCATTTCGGCGGGAACCAGGGCCAGCAGTACGGTGCGCCGGGCTACGGCCAGCCCCCGCAGGCCCAACCGCCCCAGCAGTCGCAGCCGCAGCAGCCGTTCGGTGGCGAGCAGAGCAAGGACCCGTCCTCCGACGCGACCCGGGCGTTCCGGCCTTCCGACGACAACAAGTAGCGGTCGACGACCAGCAGTCGACATCGACTCCCCGCGAGCGCTCGACCCGATCGGGTTGGGCGCTCGCGGTGCGCGCGGACCCTGTCGCACGCACCGATTTCCGCGTGTCGCGTTACCGCACCGGCCGGTCGCGGCGCGCCTGCACCGATCCCCTCGGCAGAACTGACACGCTGAATTGCCATGAGCTCCACGAGAAATTCCCTTGTCCGCCGGAGCCCGGGAGAGCGCGGTGGACCCGATGACGCCGCCGGGCGCGGCGTCGATTCCCGATCGCGGCGCACCCGGCCGACGCCGGAGGAGCACGACGACGCCGGATTCCTCTCGCTGACTCCCGAACGGGCCAGGGTGCTGCTGTTCGTCGCCGCCCGCCCCGCGACACTCGCCCTGACCGTCATCGCGGTGCTGATGCCGGCCGCGCTGCTGTTCGCGGACAGCGGACTCGACGGCACCTCCGGTGCGATCGCGTCGGGCTGGCTTGTGGCGCACCAGGTTCCGCTGGTGATCGGCAAGACCCCGCTCGGCCTGCTCCCGCTGCTGCCCACCGCGCTGCTGGCCTGGCTGTCCGCGCGCGATTGCGCGCGCGCCGTCGAGCCGGACAGTTCGCGCGCCGATCTCGGCTGGATCGTCGGCGCCGCGCTGTCGGGTCCGCTGCTGGTCACCGCCGTCTGTCTCGCGGTGGCCGAGGACGCGTCGGGCGTGGTCGCGCTGCAACCGCCGAACACGCTGTCGGCGTTCGCGTGGGTCGGCGGTCTGTACCTGGTGGCCGCGGCGGCGGGGATCGCCCATCGCGACCGCCGCCGGTTCTTCGCGCTGCTGCGCGCTCCCGATTGGGCCGTCGCCGGGGTCTACGGCGCGGGCCGCACGGTGGTGCGACTGCTCGGGTGCGCCGCCGCCGTCACACTGGTGTCGTTGCTCGCGCACGGGTCGCGTTTCCTCGAGGGATATCAGGCGTCGGGCAATTTCGCCGGTGTGCTCGGGCTGACGCTGCTCTCGCTGGCCTATCTACCGAATGTGGTCGTCGGAGCGGTGGGGATGCTCGTCGGCTCCGGGGTCGAATTCGGCGACGCGTCGGTCGGGGTCTTCTCGGTGGTCGGCGGACCGGTCCCCTCGGTGCCCGTGCTCGCCGCGCTGCCGTCGGGACCGGCGGCGGGCTGGTGGGTGGTGCTGCTGCTCGTCCCGGCCGCGGTCGGGGTACTGGGCGGCATCGACGCTGGACGGACGTCGACCGACCGCGCCACCGCGCCCTGGGCGACGCTGAGTTCGGCCGGATTCGCGACCGTCGCGCTCGTGCTGCTCGGCGCCGTCGCGGGCGGTGAACTCGGCACCTTCGGCAGCGTGGGTATCGATCTGCCCGTCTTCGCCGTGGTCACCTTCGCGTGGCTGGCGCTCGCCGGATACGCGGGTCTGCTGTTCGCGCGGTGGTTCGTGGTCCCGGTCGGGGCGCCGATCGCGGGTCGCGACCTCCACGGGCCGCACGAGGAAACCGGCTACGACGACGACTACGACGACGACAACTACGACGACCAGGACGCCGCCTACTACGACGACCGCCACGACGACGATGACGGCGACTACGAAGCCGACGAATACGACGGGCACTACCCGGACGACTACTACGACGAGGACGATTACTACGACTACGCCGACCATCCCGCGGACGACGCGCTGGAGGGCGAACTCGTGGACGAACAACCCTCGCTGCCCGCACGGCCCGCTCGCGCCTCCGCGCCTCCCGACATCGTCGACGCCGAGGTGGTCGAAACCCCGCACGACGACCTGCCTCCGCTGCGCGAGCGCTGACGAGCCGAGGGCCCCCACCGGTCGAAAGTGAGCTGACCGACACCACTAGGCTCGAACCCGGCGGTGCATCTCCGCCGCCCCGACTCGAGACCCAGGAGTGGAGCGCTGACGTCCTCCGACGCCCCGTCCAAGCCCGCTGAGCCCTTGGGGGCCGCCGCCACCGTCGTGGTGCTCGCCTCGGGCACGGGATCGCTGCTGCGCGCGTTGCTCGAAGCGGCGTCCGCGGCGGACTACCCCGCGAAGATCGTCGCCGTCGGCGTCGACCGGGTGTGTGACGCCACCGGCCACGCGGACGCGGCGGGCGTACCGCACTTCCTGGTCGCGCTGAAGGATTTCCCCGACCGCGCGGCCTGGGATCTGGCGCTGACGGACGCGGTCGCCGCCTACGAGCCCGATCTGGTGGTCTCGGCCGGATTCATGAAGATCCTCGGCCCGGCCTTCCTGGAGCGCTTCGGCGGCACGATCGTCAACACCCATCCCGCGCTGCTGCCGTCCTTCCCCGGCGCGCACGGGGTACGTGACGCCCTCGCCTACGGGGTGAAGGTCACCGGCTCCACGGTTCATCTGGTCGACTCGGGCGTCGACACCGGTCCCATCCTCGCGCAGGAGGCCGTATCGGTGCTGCCCGACGACGACGAGAGCACCCTGCACGAGCGCATCAAGGTTGTCGAGCGACGGTTGTTGGCGGAGGTTGTCGCCGCTGTCGCGACGCGAGGCATTGTCTCCGACGGACGAAAGGCAGTTATTCCAGTGAGCGAGTATGCCGGTGACTGACAACAGCGAACGATCGATCACTCCTGGCGAGCGTCGGACGATCCGCCGCGCGCTGGTCAGCGTCTACGACAAGACGGGACTCGTCGAACTCGCGACCGGCCTGCACGCCGCGGGTATCGAACTGGTCTCGACGGGGTCCACCGCGGGCCGGATCGCCGACGCGGGCATTCCGGTCACCAAGGTCGAGGATCTGACCGGTTTCCCCGAGACGCTGGACGGGCGGGTCAAGACCCTGCACCCGAGGGTGCACGCGGGGATCCTCGCCGACACCCGCAGGCCCGAACATCTCGAGCAGCTGACCGAACTCGGCGTCGAGGCGTTCGAGCTGGTCGTGGTGAATCTGTATCCGTTCACCCAGACCGTGGCAAGCGGTGCGAGCCAGGACGAATGCGTCGAGCAGATCGATATCGGCGGGCCGTCCATGGTGCGTGCCGCCGCCAAGAATCATCCGTCGGTCGCCGTGGTCGTCGACACCGGTGATTACGACGAGGTACTCGACGCGGTGAAATCCGGTGGATTCACCCTGGCCGAGCGGACCGCGCTGGCGGCCAAGGCCTTCCAGCACACCGCCTCCTACGATGTCGCGGTGGCGAGCTGGATGACCGGCGTTCTCGCCCCCGCCGTCGCGCAGGAACCGCCGAGCGCCCCGTTCCCCGGCTGGATCGGTGGCAGTTGGGAGCGCGCCGCGGTGCTGCGCTACGGCGAGAACCCGCACCAGGAGGCGGCGCTCTACACCAATGGTGACGGACGGGTCGGTCTGGCGCAGGCGCGGCAGTTGCACGGCAAGGAGATGTCGTACAACAACTACACCGACGCCGACGCCGCCTGGCGTGCCGCCTACGACCATTCCGCGCCCGCGGTGGCGATCATCAAACACGCCAACCCATGCGGTATCGCGGTCGGCGCGGATATCGCGCAGGCACACCGCAAGGCGCACGCGTGCGACCCGGTCAGCGCTTTCGGCGGGGTGATCGCGGCGAATCGTGAGATCACCGTGGACATGGCTCAGCAGGTCGCGGAGATCTTCACCGAGGTCATCGTCGCGCCGTCGTACGCCGACGGCGCCGTCGAGGTGCTCCAGCGCAAGAAGAACGTGCGCATCCTCGTCGCCGAGCCGCCACGTCGACCGGGTATCGAATTGCGGCCGATCAGCGGTGGTGCGCTGGTGCAGCGTCGAGACATCCTCGACGCCGAGGGCGACGACCCGGCCAACTGGACCCTGGTCTCCGGCGCGGCCGCCGACGCCGACACCCTGACCGATCTCGAATTCGCCTGGCGCGCGTGCCGCGCGGTGAAGTCGAACGCCATCCTGCTCGCGCACGACGGTGCTTCCGTCGGCGTCGGCATGGGGCAGGTCAACCGGGTCGACGCGGTGCAGCTCGCGGTGCAGCGGGCGGGCGATCGGGCCAAGGGTTCGGTGGCCGCCTCCGACGCGTTCTTCCCGTTCCCGGACGGACCGCAGCAGCTCATCCAGGCGGGTATCCGCGCCATCGTGCAGCCGGGCGGTTCGGTGCGCGATCAGGAGACCATCGACCTCGCCCGCGAGGCGGGGGTCACGGTGTACCTCACGGGTTCTCGGCACTTCGCGCACTGATCGCGCGGTTCATACGGTTCGAACGCCACGTCGGGATCGGCGTGGCGTTTTCCATGCCCGGACACGGTGCCCGGAGTGCGCGGTATCAGTGTGAATTCGGCGTCGGCGATGCCCTCGGGCGAATTCATGGACAACTTCACGACGGTGCCGCGGTCGTGACCGTCGGGGTCGCGACACCGTCGGCGCGGGCGGGACGGACGACGACGGCGCGAAGCCTCGGTAATCCCCGGCAAAGTTGACATATCACAAGCGGTCGCGTCCGTCGCGGCGACGAGACCAGGGCAGACCGCGTGTTTGAGGCGCCGCGTCAGCGGGTATATTTGTGCGCCTTCACGATTCGGGCCGATTCAGTGTTTCGGCGGCGACCGTTGAGATTGCGTTACGCGCGGTGCGTGTCCGAATTGTCGTGGTGCACAATAGGCGGCATGCGCATAGTCATCGTGGGATCATCCGGCTTTCTGGGCAAGCATCTGGTGACCGGTCTCGTGGCCGACGGTCACGAGGTCGTTCGACTGGTGCGGCGTGAGCCCGTCGCCACCGACGAAATCCGTTGGGATCCCTACACCTCCGAACTCGATCCGGCGATCCTCGCCGGCGCGGACGCCGCGATCAATCTCTGCGGCGCGGCCATCGCGGGCGACCGCTGGACACCCGAATACAAGAAACTGCTGCGCGACAGCAGGATCACCACCACCGCCGTGCTGTCCGAAGCCGTCGCGCGGGCGCGGGTGCCCGTTCTACTCAACGCCTCGGCGGCGGGTTACTACGGCGACACCGGCGATGCCGACGTCGACGAATCGGCCCCGGCCGCAACCGATTTCCTCGGCACCATGTGCCGGGAATGGGAAGACGCCACCGCCGTCGCCGCGGCGTCGGGCGCCAGGGTCGTCCTGCTGCGCACCTCCAACGTGCTCGCCGCCGATTCCGAGATCATCACCAAATTGCGCCCGATCTTCGCGCTCGGCCTCGGCGGACGCTTCGGCACGGGTCGGCAGTACATGCCGTGGATCTCGTTGCCGGACTGGGTGGCGGCGGTGCGCGGCCTGCTCACCGGTTCGGTCTCGGGCCCGGTCAACCTGGTCGCGCCGGAAGCGGCGACCAACGCGCAGTTCGCCAAGGCCTACGCGAGCGCGCTGCGTCGCCCGTCGTTCATGGTGCTGCCGGGCGCGGTGCTGAAGATGATCGGTGGCGAGGCGGGCGCGGAACTGCTGCACGGCCACAAGATGCGCTCGAAGGTGCTGGAGAGCACCGGATTCCGGTTCGAGCACCCGACCCTGCGCGAAGCCCTCGCCTGGACCGTGGCCCGCTGACCCTTCGTTCGAACGGCGCCGTGGAGTCCGTGCCTACCGAAGGGGTTTTCGGTACCGGATCCGGGGGACGGCGCGTCACGCCGCGCTGAGTACCAGGCGATCGCCGAGGGAAGTCTTCAGCGGCACTTCCAGCGTTCCGAAGACCGCCACCATCGTGCACATCTTGCCCACCGCGTCGGCCCTCTTGCCCGAGCGCAATTCCACCACGACCGTCTTCGATGTCTCGGTCACCTCGGCGTCGACGCCGTAGCATTCGGGCGCGCCGGTCTGGAAATCGACCGCGATCCGGTCCTCGGAGACGCGCGTCCACGACGTGAACGGAATGGAATGCGCCCCGACGATCGTCGGATCGGCGGTGAACGGCCTGCCCTGGTTCTGGCCCGAGTTCTCGGTCGGAGTACTCGGCGTCGCCGTGCCCGAGGTCGGCGGCGCCGCGCTGTCGTCGTCGGAAGCGCCGCAGCCCGCGACGGCGATCGCGGCGAGTAACGCCACGACGAGTGCGGAGGTTCGTGCTCCCCGGTTCCGATCCATATGGCAAACCCTAATGGAGCCCTCCGGCCGTCGACGGGCGGCCGAGGCGTTCGAGATGGAGAGACGAACGTGGGGCCCCGGCGCTGTCTCTCGGGGCCCCACGTCCTCGGATGGGTGGTCCAGGTTCGGTGGCGTCAGTAACGCATGGCGTAGGAAAGCTTGCGCCACAACGATTTCTTGCGCTGGGCGGATTTGAAGCGGTCGTCCTCCTCGAGGATCTTGGTCGCCGCCCTCACGCGGCGCTGCGATTCCTCGATGGCCTCCTCCACCGGCATCACGGTGTCGAGATCGAACAGATCGATGATCCTGGCGACCCGTTCGGCCACCGTGCCGCCGACCACCTCGTAGGGCAGTCCGAGTTCGCGGACCACCGAGAGCAGGCTGTCGTCGGACAGCGCGCGGAACGGCTCGGACACCGGTCGGTGACCGTCGGCCTTCATCGGAAACTCCACGGGCAGATGGACATAGGCGTCGTAGAGATGCCTCGCCCGCTCCTTGACGACATCGCCGACGATATCGGTGTACTCGTGCAGCGGCTTCTTACGGCCGATCCCGGCGACGGTCTTGATCGCGCGCAGCGCGAATCCGGCGCCCGGGTTGATGCCGACCGCCATCCTCGCCGTGCCGTACACCCATTCGTGCACCACCGAGCCGTCGGAGATGAAGGATCCTTCGATCGACTCGTTGTGCACCCGCTCCTCGAATCGGCGCAGGCCGAGTTGGAGCAGTTCGATCGAATTGAGTTCCATCACGGTCTTGCCGGGCGCGAGGTCGACGAGCAGTTCGCGCGAGGTCAGCGCGTGCGTGCGCGGGATACCGGTCGCGATCGACAGGGCCTCGGTGGTGGTGCTCTTACCCACGCCGTAGGTGCCGGAAATCGCCAGTTTGATGTTGTCGCGATGTTGTCCGCCGACTATGTACACCGTCACGTCTCCGATCGATCAACGCTGGTCATCACGCAGAATCTCCCAGCCACGTTCCCGCGCCACCGATTCCAGTGCCGGGTCGACCGGGATCACGGTCGGATGACCGACACTTTCCAGGACGGCCACATCGCTGATGTGGTCGCCGAATCCGTAGTCCCGCGCGAGGTCGTGACCGGGATATCCGGCCGCGAACGCCTCGACCTCGGTGCGTTTGGCCGGTCCGATGAGCGAACGCAGGACCTTGCCGGTGAACACCCCGTCGGCCTGCTCCAATTCGGTGCACAGCACGGCGGCGCAGCCGAGTTCGTCTTCGATCGGGCGCAGGCAGGCGCGGAAGGAGCCGGAGACGAGGACCGTCTCGACCCCCTCCGCGCGCAAGGCGCGCAGCCGGGTGAGCACCGAGGGGCGATACAACCCGGCCGCGCGCAGTTCGTCGTGCCAGACCACCGCGGCGGCGTCGACCTCGCGCACCGGGATATCCGCCCAGAGCAGGTAGTAGCTCTCGTTCAGCGTCGCCCGGTCCGCTCCGGTCTCGGCCAGCAGCCGCATCCGCGTCCGGTGGCCCGCCAGCACCTCGCCGCGCCGCGTCGTCTCGAAGAAGTACTCCCCGAAATGATGCAGGGTGCTCACGCGCAGCAGGGTGTGGTCCACATCGGTGAACGCGAAGCGCGGTCTGGTCGCGAGCGTCAACTCAGGCCACCGGGGCCTTGTCGAGTGTCAGTGCCTCGGTGGGCACACCGGGGGTGGCCAGGGCCGCCTCGTCCAGATCGCGGCTGCGCAGCGTGAGGAACGCGATGACACCCGAGATCGCCGCCAATACCGCGGCGAGCACCATGGCGTTGTGCAGGCCGCTGACGAACGCGGATTCCGCCGCCGAGCGCACCGCGTCGGCCGCGTTCCCGAGTTCGTTCGTGGTGAGCACCGACGGTCCGCCCGCGGCGATCGCGTCGCCCGCCTCGGCGGCCTTGTCGCCGAAAACGGCTTTGGCCGTCTCGGTGTCGGCGAAGGCGCCGCCGACCCGGTTCTGGAAGAACGCGCCGACCGCCGCGATACCGATCGCCAGGCCCGCCTGCTGGAAGGTCTCGTTGATGCCGGAGGCGGCGCCCGCCTTGTCGGGGGTGGTCACCGCGATGGAGAACGCGGCACGCGGCGGGTTGAACAGGCCCATGCCGAGCCCGATGAGCACCATGCCCGGGATCAGGGACGTCCACGAATCCCCGACGTCGACGAGCAGGACCGCGAAAAGGCCTGCCGCGATGAGCAACTGCGAGGCGCCGACGAGCAGGGCGGGTGCCAGTTTGGCGACGAGGCTGCCCGCGACCGCGGCCGCGACGAACAGCAGCAGCGTCAGCGGCAGGAAGCGCACGCCGCTGGCGAAGGCCGAGTAGCCGAGCAGATTCTGCACGTAGGAGATGAGCAGGAACAGCGCGGGCATCACCGACAGCGCGCACAGGGCGGTCACCACGGACAGACCGTTGAACGTCTTGTTGCCGAACAGCGTGAGATCGAACATCGCGCGGCCCGGTCGGGTGAGCTGCAAGTACGCGAAGGCGACCAGCAGCAGGATCGCCACGACGAAGCACCCGATGATCCGCGCGCTGCCCCAGCCGTCCTGCTGACCGCGCATGAAGGCGAGCACCAGGAAGAACAGACCCGCCGAGAAGGTGACCATACCCGGCCAGTCCAGGGGAGGCGGTGTCTCGCTGCGGGATTCGCGCATCTTCAGGAAGCCGACCGCGAGCGCGGCGATCGTCACCGGAACGTTGATCAGGAAGATCCAGCGCCAGCCGAGGGATTCGGTGAGCCCGCCGCCGATGAGTGGTCCGAACGCGATGGCCAGCCCGGCCACGCCGCCGAAGACGCCGAAGGCCATGCCCCGGTCCTTACCGCGGAACTCGTGTCCGAGCAGCGCCGGTCCGACCGCGAAAAGGATCGCGCCGCCGAGGCCCTGGACGAGCCTGGCCACGATCAGCGTCAGATCGTTGGGCGCGAGACCGCACGCGAGCGAGGCGAGTACGAAGATGACAAGCCCCGCGTCGAACACCTTCTTGCGGCCGATGCGATCGGCGAGTGATCCGGCGGCGAGCAGGACCGCGGCCAGACCGAGCGCGTAGGCGTCCAGGATCCACTGCAACGACGAGAACGACGAATCGAAGGCGGCGCGGATATCGGGTAGGGCGACGTTGACGACCGTCAGGTCCAGCATGAGCATGAAGGTCGCCAACGCGACCACGACGAGCGTCCATATCGAGCTGTCGGAACGCTGTCCGGTTTGTTCGGCACCGGCTGTTGCCATCGGTTTACCCTTCTGATTTCCAGTACGGCGGTGTCGGGGGTCAAGCGGCTCGGAGCGCGGCGTTCACCGCATCCGTGACGGGAATGACCTGTGGTAGCTCGAACATCCCCGCTACCCGGGTGACGATTTCCTCCAACGGACCCCCGGTCACGAGATAGGGGACCGATGTCTCGTGCAGAGTGTCGAGCAGGAGCCGATCTATGACGGTGCGAAATTCCGATTCGGCCGCGGCGGTGGCCGCTTCACCGTCCGACCGGAGATGGACGAAACCGTCGTAGGTCGTCCGTGCGCGGCGCACGACGATGCCCGCGTGTGCCACGAGGTAACGCTGTTCGAAAACGCGATAGGGCAGATCCTGCGGCCGGCGCAGCCAGTGCCCGAGCCGTCTGGTGCTTCGCAGGGTCTCCGCGACAGCCCATTCGTGCAGAACCGAACCGTCGGAGACGAATCCGGTTCCCAGCCTCGCCTCCGAATCCACCCGTTGCTCGAAACCGCGCATCGGCGCGTCCACCGTCGCGGCCAGTCGGCGATCGGCCACCGGCTTCGCGAGCTGCTCGGAAATGGTCGCGAACGACAGTCCGGTGGCCAGGGACAACGCGGTGCACACCGCGGTCTTCCCACTGCCCGGGGCACCGGTGACGGCTAGTCGTAACGCGGGTGAATCCTTCATCAGGTGTCCTCGTATCGCGGCGATCGTTCCGCGGAACTCTCACCGAGGGTGCGAATGACACGACTCGTCCGGAGTTGCTTCACAATGTCAGCCGAAATCTAGTAATCAAACGATAACTTGTCAATATTTGGGCGTGGTAACTTGAAGAACATGATGGCCAGACTGAGCGCGGCCGAGCGCCGCGAAAGGATTCTGGAGGCTGCGGGGCGGGCATTCTCTCGTGGCGGCTACGCCGGGACCAGTACAGATTTGGTCGCGCTGGAGGCAGGTGTGTCCCAGCCGTATGTCGTGCGCATGTTCGGTAGCAAGGCTGATCTCTTCCAGGAGGTCTTCGATCGGGCGGTCGAGGAACTGATCTCGGCTTTCGCGGCCGAACTCGACGATCCGGCAGCGGCCACCGCGCCGGATGTGTGGGACCGTCTCGGCGCGGTGTACAGCAGGCTGGTCGAGGATCGCGACGTGCTCGTCGTGCTCCTGCAAGGTTTCAGCGCGGCGGCCGCGCACCCGCAGATCGCCGCCGCGGCGCGGCGCTGCCTGGTCACCCTGTTCCACCTGCTGGTCGAGCGCACGGGGAGCCCGGCCCAGCAGGTGCAGCAGTTCATCGCCAATGGCATGCTGCTCAACGCGCTGCTCGCGATGGACGCGCCGGAGCACGCCGCGGAGGAACCCGCCCTCGCGGCGCTCGCCGACTGCGCGCTGGGCCAGCACACCGGCTATACCCTCGGCCCCTCAGTCCGGAAGTTGATGGGCAAGTAGGCAGGAGCCGGTCACGCCCTGGAACTCCTTGATCAGCAGATCGGCGCTGCGCCAGCGCTGACCGCCGCGGTCGATGACCGACGAGCGTTTGATCTCCACCGTGCCGTCGAAGGTCTCCTCGGAGGGGCGATGCGGACCGTCGGCGAAGAATTCCAGTTTCCGCATCCACAGGGTGTTGCTGCTCGTGCGGTCGAGCGAATCCATCGCGTAGAGCAGGATCTGCGACAGCTGGGCCGCGCCGACGACAGCGTCGATCGGCGAGACCGAGTTCCAGTAGGCCGATTCGGCGCCGACGTATCCGCCCTCGATCCCGGTGCGGACCTGCTGGCGACCGGTGATCCTGGTCGAGTCCGCGCTCACGACGAGGTCGGTGGCGGTCAGCGTGTGGTCCTTCACGCCGTTGAGGTAGTAGTGCGGAGCGGGACCGAAGATATCGCCGAGAGAGGCGATCCGGTCGACGCCGGGCACGGTCGAGGTGCCCGCTCCGATCGGATGGACCACGGTCATGGTGCCGCCGAGATTGCCGACCTGGAATTTGAAGGTGGTCTCCGACTCGTCGTCGGCGGTGTCGGCGGTGGCCGTGATCGTCGCGGTGACGGGGATGCGCTCGAGATCCTCGTGCGGTTGCGCGCCCGCGCGCACCGTCGCGTGCCTGACCCACATACGGGCGGATTCGGCGGGATTCAGATCACGGGTGTGGACGATCGCCGCGTCGCAGAGCGTGGCCGCGAGCATGATCGTGTCCACGCTGCTGACGTGGGGAACCAGTTCCCGGTGCTCTTTGCGTGACCAGGCCGCGGGGTAGGTCAGGCTGGCGAGTCCGGAATGCTCGGCCCCGGTCTCGGTCGACCGGCTGATTCCGAGGGCGGACAGTTCGGGACTTACTTTCTTGTAACCCTCACCGAAGTAACGATCGGACCGGGGTCCGAGCGGCTCGTCGTAGCTGGAGAATGTAACGGTCATCGCACAACACTTTCGAGGAGCAATTCGATTATTCGGTCAGGCAACCTTGGGAAGGTCGAAAACTTGGCCCGCGTAGGAAAGTCCGGCGCCGAACGAGACTTGGAGCGCGATTTGTCCCGGCTTTGCGCGACCGGAAGAAATGAGGTCGGCAATGGCGAGCGGAAGTGCGGCAGCGGAAGTATTTCCGGCTCGCCGTACGTCATCTGCGACGACCACCGATTCATCCGTCCAGCCGAGTTTACGGGCGACGCCGTCGATAATTCGGAGATTTGCCTGATGCGGAACGAATACCTCGATATCGGAAAGTGCGATACCACCGGCTTCGGCAATTTCGGAAACTATTTTCGGAACGGCGGTCGTGGCCCATCGGAAAACCTCGGTGCCCTCCATCATCAAGAAGGGGGTCGGGGTGCCCACCGGATCGGTGCGCTGTTGTTCCCAGGTCGGTTCCTGACGGATCAGATGCGATTGCTCGCCGATGCTTCCCCAGATCGTCCGGCGGATATGTCCGGACTCGGTACGGGTTATCAGTGCAGCTCCGGACCCATCGCCGAAGATGGGGGCGACCGATCGGGAATTGCGATCTATGACGTTGCTGAGCTTCTCGGATCCGATCACGAGAATGGTGTCGGATTGTCCGGAATTGATGAGTGCGGCAGCTTGACCGATGCCGTGCGCGTAACCTGAACACCCCGCGGAAATATCGAACGCGGCGGGTCGGTCGCATCCCAGCTCGGCGGCGATAATAGGCGCGGCCGCTGGGGTCTGATTCAAGTGGGTGGAACTCGCCAATATGACGACATCGACCTGACCGGCGGATAGTTTGGCGACATCGAGCGCGGATTGCGCAGCCCGTACCGCCATCGAAATTACTGTTTCATGCCCCCCCGCAAATCTTCTTTCAGTTATTCCGGTCCGCGTGGTTATCCAAGCTTCATCGACCCCGAGTTCAGGTGCGAGTTCGGAATTGGAAACGATTCGATCGGGCCGGTAGGTTCCGATCGTCAACATTCCGGCGGATAAGGCCGTCATAGTTCCACCCCCGAGAGGTGTTACGTGTCAATTATGTATGCATCAATGTATCACCCGACCAGAATTATGGAATCAGATCACATGGCTATAACGCCAGTATAACAGCAACATGTGACGAAGGTCACGTTTCTTCATAGGCGCTTGACATCGTTCGATTATCGGCGTTCGAATTCGCGTGCGCCGATCGATAGCAGTACATTAACTATTGGCCGGATCGATGCCGCTCGTATACGTGCGATCCGTCGATTGTTTGATCTTCAACCAGCATTGCGGAATACTCCCGAACGGGGGTAATTAGATAGCTGTCGGTTCTCTCCGCGGTGCGAACGACCTCGCGGGGGGCGGGCGGCGAGAGGTCGGCGCGAAGCCGTGAGTGGCGCACAAAGGCGGGAGCCGGGGCCTCGTGCGACCCCGGCTCCCGCCGTCAAGTTTTCCGGGGCTTGCGCCCGTGCTCGACTACCTACTCGTGAAGGGCAGCAGGGCCATCTCGCGTGCGTTCTTCACCGCGACCGCGACCTGGCGCTGCTGCTGCGGTGTGAGTCCCGTCACCCGCCTGCTGCGGATCTTGCCACGATCGGAGATGAACGTGCGCAGCAGGTTCACGTCCTTGTAGTCGACCGTCTCGATGCCCGCGGCGATCAACGGGTTCTTCTTCGGGCGGCGGGCCTGTTCGGCGCGAACCTTTTTCGAGGGTGCTCGCTTGACTGCCATATCAGGTATTCCTTCTGCGGGATCGGTGGTTGCTACCAACTCGACTTGTGCACACCGGGCAACTCGCCTCGGTGGGCCATCTCGCGCACACGTACACGGGAGAGTCCGAACTTCCGGAGGTGACCGCGCGGACGTCCGTCCGCGGCGTCCCGATTGCGCAATCGTACCGGACTCGCGTCGCGCGGCAGCCGTTGTAGCGCGGACTGCGCGACCGCCCGATCGGCCGGCGATGTCGCCGGATCGCGGATGATTTCCTTCAGTTCGCCGCGTCTGATCGCGTAGCGCTCGACGATGCGCTTGCGCTGTTCGTTGCGGGCGATCTTCGACTTCTTCGCCATCAGCGCTCCTCGCGGAAGTCGACGTGCCTACGTACCACGGGGTCGTATTTCCGCAGCACCATGCGGTCGGGATCGTTGCGCCGATTCTTGCGGGTGACGTAGGTGTAGCCGGTGCCCGCGGTGGACTTCAGCTTGATGACCGGTCGGATATCGGTCGACTTCGATGCCATGGGATGTGCTCCTAGATCTTGTCGCCGCGGGCGCGGAGGCGGGCGACGACGGCCTCGATCCCGTCCCGGTCGATGGTTTTGATGCCCTTCGCGGAGACGGTCAGCGTGACGCGGCGGTCTTCGCCGGGCAGGTAGTAGGTCTTGCGCTGGATGTTGGGGTTCCAGCGGCGGCTGGTCCGTACGTGCGAGTGCGACACGGATTTACCGAAGCCGGGTTTGCGTCCGGTGACCTGGCAGTGGGCCGACATGCGACTCCCTCCGAGATGATAATCATTTTCGACAACGTCGGATCCGCACTGTACTCTCGGCGATCGGTAAATGAAAATCATTGTCGAAAGGGGTTTCGGTGGTTGTGTCAGATCCCGGCCCGGTCCCGCCCGAACCCGATCGCCGGGTGCCGGTGGTCCTGGTCACGGGCTTTTCGACCGAGGCGAACGGCCAGGCCGGCCGCGTCGCCGACGCGCTTGCGGCGCGGGCGGGCACGGCGGTGGTGCGGCACGAACTGGGTGCGTTGCGTGAGGGCGTGGTGCGCCGCACGCTGCGCACCGGCGAGCGATCGGTGACGTCGGTATTGGAATTGGCCCACGGCTGCGTCTCGTGCACGCTGCGCGGCGATCTGCTGCCGCTGCTCACGACCCTGGCCGCGCGCGATTCGATCGACCGCATCGTGCTCGCACCGGATCAGGCCTTCGAGGCCGAGGCGATCTGTCAGGCGATCGACGAGGTGGTGATCACCGGCGTGGTCGGCCGAGTCGACGGCCCGGCGGGGCGCGACGTGCGCGTCGACGCCGTACTGGCCTGCGTGGACGCGCGGAGCTGGCTCGGTGACGCGACCGGCGACGACACGCTGGCCGAACGCGGCATAGCGACCGCGGACGACGACAGGACGGTCGCGCAGGTGGCCGTCGGCCAGGTCGACTTCGCCGACGCCGTGCTGGCATTCGGCGACGCCGAGCCCGATCGCGCCCGGATGAGCGCCGTGCTGTCCAGGCTGGCGCCCACCGCCCCCGTGCGGTGGCTCGACGATCCCTCGCGCTTCGGCCCCGCCGACGCCGAGGCGCTGGCGTCCTCGATTCCGGTGGACGCGCGGCGCGGGCGGATCTTCGACGCGCACGCGCCGTTACTACGCGGTCAGCCGCCGCTGGTTCCCGAGGACGGGGTGTCGCTGATCGAATTCGCCGCGGATCGGCCGTTCCATCCGGCACGCCTGCACGAGGCGCTGGACGTCCTGTTCGACGGCGTGGTCACCGCGCGCGGGCGGATGTGGCTGGCGACGCAACCCGACGAGGTGGTGTGGCTGGAATCGGCGGGTGGCGGCCTGCGGGTCGGCAATGCCGGACGTTGGCTCGCCGCGATGAGCGACAGCGAGATCGAACAGGTCGATCCGGCCAGGCGCGCGCTCGCGTCGCTGCGCTGGGACGAACGTTTCGGCGACCGCCACGTCTCACTGGTCGTCCTCGCGCACGAGGCCGACCCCGTCGAGATCAGGACCGCACTGCACTGGGCGCTGGTCGAGGACGAGGAATTGCGACTGGTCGAACGGTCGCCGGAGCGGGTGGCCGACTGGGACGACCCCTTCGGGGAATGGCATGCCGATCCGTGCGCGACCGACGAGCCCGTCGAAGTGGCACAGCCGAACGATCGACAGAGCGGAGAGAAACGATGAAACAAGGCATCCATCCCGACTACCACCCGGTGGTCGTCGAGGACGCGAACACGGGTAAGCGGTTCCTCACCCGGTCGACCGCGACGAGCCCGCGGACCATCGAGTGGGAGGACGGCGCGACCTATCCGCTGCTCGTGGTCGATGTGACCGCCGACTCGCATCCGTTCTGGACCGGCGCGCACCGCGTGCTCGACACCCAGGGGCGAGTCGAGAAGTTCGAGCGCAGGTACGGCAAGCGTCGTCGCGCGGGGGAGGTGTGAGATGGCGGTCCCGAAGCGCAGGATGTCGCGCTCGAACACGCGTAGTCGTCGGGCCCGGTGGAAGGCGGTCGCGCCCGATCTGGTGGAGGTGACCGTGGCAGGGGTGACCTACCGCGTCCCGCGTCGTCTGGTGAAAGCGGTGCGCCTCGGTCTGATCGACGTCGATCGCCTGTGATCCGTCGACGGGGCCGGATCGCGATCCGGCCCCGTCGGGTGGAACGTCGGTGGAACTCAGCCCTGCTTGTCGGCGAGTTCGACCAGGGTGGCGGCGAGCTGGAAGTACTTGTTGCCGCCGAGGTCGGCGATGGTCTTGATCTTCAACCCGGCCAGCACCTTGTCGTGCTCCGGTGTGAGACCCGCCAGGGCCGACGGCGGGGCGGACAGGATCTCCGCGAGTGATTTGTTCTCGTATTCCTTGTCGAGCACCTTGTCGAGCACCACGTTGACCGTCATAGGAACTCCTTCGGAACGAACCTTCGGAATGAACCTGACTGTGCCGCGTCCGGACGCCCTCTGTCCGCGTGCCGCTCGCCGACGATAACGCGCGGGGCCGTGCGGGCGGTGGTGAACGCGCCGGATTCGAGCGTGGTCGTCGGGGGTGGTGTCATCCCGATGAACTAGGGGCCCGGGCGGGTTCCCGCGGATTATGAGGCAATTTATTGGCAACCTTATATTTGGCGTCCAGCTGGGTGTAATCTGAAATTCGCGCTTGCGAAAAGATTGCTCTCAGGTGAAATGCATACCGAGAGTTGGATTTTCGGGGGTGTAAAAGTCCTGGGGAAATGATGAAATCGAGCTCACAGCCCGGTACCCTCGTGCGAGAGGGCGGGTTCTCCCGGTTTCCGAGAGAACCCGCTCATCGCCAAAGTTCCGGTCCTCGACCGCAGCCCCCCGAACAGACCGCGTCAGCGCGCGTGCCCTTCATGCGTCGGGCGCGGCCGGTTTGCCGTCGGCTCCGTGGCCCGGCAGCAGCGCTTCCAGTCGATTCAACTGCGCCCCCACGAATTCCGCGGGCCCCTCGATCAACGACAGCGGCCACGGTAACTGTCTGGATTCCAGATTGCGCACCTCGGCGGCGAGTTCGGCGGACGTGGCTTCCAATTCGCTGATCTCCGTGCGCAATTCGCCCACCTGCGCGCTCAGCGCCGCGGTCTGCTCCTCCAACTCGCCGATCCGGCGCAGCGCGGCGGCGATGCCATCGACCAGCGTGCGGTGGTTTCCCCCGGCGTCGGAGCCCAACTGCGGCCAGCCCGCCGAGCCGGGGCCGCGCAGCTGGGTCTGGATGTCGTGCAGCACTGCCTCTTGTTCCGGCGTCACGTCCGGCTCCTCCTGTACGAGATCCCACTGGCGAGTTCGCCCGAGCACGACCCCGTCCACCGCGGCATCGACCGCGGTGTCGGTCACCGAACCGCCTGTCTGCCACTGTAGGTCGGTGCGACGCGGAATTCGCGGCGTTTCCCCGCCGGGGTCAGCGGATCAGCTCGGATTCACCGCCGCGCGCGGCCGACGGCGCGGTCCCGGCACTGCGACGGTCGGGGGCGACCAGCACCGCGGTGATCGGAATCGCCAGCGAGAGCATGCCGATCACGAACATCGGCACCAGGAACGTGAACAGTTCCTCGCCGTCGGGGGCGGACACGCGGGAGTCCACGTGCACCTCCAGACCGGCCAACCACAAGTAGTGCGCGCCGATCACCGTGAGGCCGACGACGATCGCCGCGCCGATCATGGCGGGCAACGGCCATCGGTGCAGCACGAACCACAGCATGGCGACCGAGAGCGCCACCAGCAGCACGATGGAACCGATGACGGGCGCCCAGCGCAATTCGACCGAACCCCTGACCTGGAGCGCGTCCATGCCCACGTACATCGCCAGCGAGAGTCCGGCGCCCATGGCGAGCGCGCAGCCGACCAGCCGCGGCCACAACAGGGCTCGTCCGAGGAAGATCAGCCCGGCGAACACCGCGAGCCCGGCGAGGATGGCGGCGCCGAGCAGGCGCGCCACGTCGTATCGGAACGAGACGCCACCGGGACCGTTGACGCCGAGCATCGATACGAAGATCGCGAGCCAGATACCGATCGCGCCGATGGACACCGACGCCGCGGTGAGCCACACCGTCCTGAACCGGGCCGTCACCGATTTGGTGGACTCCTTGATACAGGTGAAGCCGACCAACGCACCCGCGGCGGACACGAGTACCGAGAGCCCGAGCACCCAGTAGCCCATAGCGAAATAGCTCACGCGAAGGTTCCTTACCCCTGCCGGACCGGCTGCTCGCGGTTCTGTTCGGCGAGGCGCGCGATGGCGTATTCGGTGACTGCGGCGAGTGACTGGCGGACTTCCATGGCGTTGCGCGCGTCGATGTCGACGATCGGAACGCCCGCGCGGACCGACAGCGCCTCGCGCAGTTCGGCCACCGGGAATCGCGGCGCGTCCGGGAACCGGTTGACCGCCACCAGGAACGGCAGTTCCCGTGCCTCGAAGAAGTCGACGGCGGCGAAACTGTCCTCGATACGGCGGGTGTCGACCAGGACCACCGCGCCGATCGCGCCGCGGATCAGGTCGTCCCACATGAACCAGAACCGGCGCTGGCCCGGCGTGCCGAACAGGTACAGCACGAGATTGCCCGGCAGCACGATGCGCCCGAAATCCATGGCGACGGTGGTGGTCTCTTTACCGGGGGTCGCGGCGAGGTCGTCGATGCCGTCGGAGAACCCGGTCACCATGGCCTCGGTCCGCAGCGGAACGATCTCCGACACCGCACCGACGAAGGTCGTCTTACCCGCGCCGAAACCGCCTGCGACAACGATTTTCGTCGAGGCGGTGCGGTTGTCCGTCGGTGCCGAGCCGTAGGGCTGGGCGTTATAGGGCGCGGAGTCCACGCAAAGTCCTCTCCATCAGTGTTAGGCGCTCGTCATATGTTGCCTGATCGCTCAGTGTCGAGTGCACCCGCAGCGTCCCTGCGACGACCAGATCCCCGATGACGACACGGATCAGGCCGAGTGGCCGTTGTAGTTTCGCCGCCATCTCCGCGACCGAGAGCCGCGCGGTGCCGAGCCGCACGATGTCGGTGCGCAGGTCGCCGACAGGCCATTCGAAATGGGCCCTGTAGGAGATGGTCTCGATGACCGCCTCCAAGGGAAGATCGACCGCCGGCTCGGTACGCCCGGAGGTCAGCGCATAGGGGCGGACGCGGGTCGGGGGTGTTCCCGGCCCCCCGCCGGAAGGGTTGGGCATCGCACTTCTCAGACAGCCGTACGGGCGGTGGCCGAGACGACGGACCCGACCCGATCGACGAGCAGAGCCATCTCGTAGCCGATGCGGCCGATGTCGTGGGTCTTGTTGGCGAGCACCGCCAGATGCGAGCCGTTGCCGACCGTCATCACCAATAGGTAGCCGCGCTGCATGTCCACGATCGACTGCATGACCTTGCCGCCGTTGAACAGTTGCGCCGCGCCAGCCGCCAGACTCGCCAGACCCGCGGTCACCGCCGCGAGCTGTTCGGCCCGTTCGCTCGGCAGATGCGGGCTGGTCGCCTGCAGGAGGCCGTCGGCCGACACCAGCACCGCGTGGGTCACGCCGGGTACGTCCCGGGTGAACCGGGTGACGAGCCAATTGAGGTTCTCGTCCGTAGTGTTGCTCGGGTTCTCGCTCATACAAGCCCTCCGTCGTTGTACTGGGCGTCGGCCCGCCCACTGCGGACCCCGCTGAGATGCCTGGTCAGGCTGTTTCGGATTTCATCCGGATTCCTGGTGTTGGCTTCCTCGGCGGGAGAGAGCCCGCCGGGCACCAACTGGGCGCCGGGCTGACGAATCGGCAGCCCGCCTGAGGTGCGTCCCGACGTGGTCGGATTGCTCGCCTCGGCGGCGGCCGCCCAACCCTCGTCGGCGCGCGAGGTCCACGGTGTGATGTCTTCGCTGCCGTCCGAACCCGACGAGGCGGGTTCGACCAGCCACTCCGAGACCATGCGCTGATAGATCGGGGTCGGTGTCTCCGCGGTCACCGGGCGCAGACCGGTCACGGTGGTGGTCGAGGTGATCGCCACCGGTTCGGGCTCGGGTGCGGGGGCTTGCCGCGGTGCGAGCGTTTCGGGAGCGAAGGTCTGGGTCTCGGCCCAGATATCGATCTTCTCGGGTTCCGGTGAGTACGAGGACTGGTTCCGATCGGCGGGCGCGGGCAGCGCGAGCGGTTCGGACCGGAGGTAGCCGTCGTTGTCACGCTCGGGATACCGGCGCGAGCGGCCGGGATCGGTGGCTTCGACATCGATGACGGGAGCGGGACCGGAATTGTCCCGCTCGCCCGGCACCGCGACCCGGATCGCGGGCCTGCGCTGCGGCAGACCGCCACCCATGTCGTAGGCCTGGGTATTGGGCCCGGACTGGTCGAAACCGGAGGTGTGCTCGGGCAGCGCCAGACTCGGCACCGGCACCAGCGCGCGCGGCTGCTGCGGATTGGCCTCGGGGCGCGCGATCTGCAACGGCGGGGCCGGCATCTGCGCGGGCCCGTTGTCGTGCGAGATCGGGACCGGGGAGACGAGCGTGCCCGGCAGGTGCACGCTCGCGGTGATACCGGGCTGCTGGGCCATGGCCGAGGTGCGGCGCAGGTTGACGGTGATGTTGTGACGCTTGGCGAGCCGGCCGACGACGAACAGGCCCATGCGGCGGGCGGTCTCGACGGTGACCTCACCACCGGAGGCGAGGTGGTCGTTGGTGGTCTGGAGATCCTCGGTCGACATACCGAGGCCGCGGTCGATGATCTCGATCAGATAGCCGCCGTCGACCGCGCGCGCGACCGAGACCGCGACCGGGGTGGTCGGCGGCGAATAGCGCAGCGCGTTGTCGATGAGTTCGGCGAGCAGGTGCTCGATGTCGACGGCGGGTTCACCGGGGACGATGCCGTCGGGGGCGGCGCCGATCTCGACGCGCTGGTAGTCCTCGACCTGCGAGACCGCGCTCCAGAGCATGTCCGAGAGCGGGACCGGGGGCAGGTGGCCGCGCCGCAGCGCGGTGCCCGCGAGCACGAGCAGGTTGTCGCCGTTGCGGCGCATGCGGGTCGCGAGGTGGTCGAGGCGGAACAGGCTCTGCAAGCGCTCCGAATCGTCCTCGTCGTGTTCGAGTTCCTCGATGAGCGAGAGCTGCTGCTCCACGAGGGACTGGCTGCGCCGCGACAGGGTTTCGAACATGCTGCCGATCTGCAGGCGCAGACGGGCCTGTTCACCGGCCAGGTGCAGCGCGGCCTGGTGGATATCGTCGACGGCGCGGGCGAGCTGGCCGATCTCCTCGGTGGTGTGCACGTCGATCTGACTGGTCTCCGGGGTCGAACCGCCGGAACGCACCACCTCGATCTCGTTCGGCAGGTCGACGTGGGCGACCTGCAACGCGCCGTGCCGCAGCCTGCGGATCGGGACGACGAGCGAGCGGGCGACCGCGAGGGCCAGCGCCAGACCGGCGAGCAGGGTCGCGACCACGATCGCGATATCGCGCAGCACGATGCCGCGCAGTTCCGAGGTCCGGTCGGCCAGCCGCTTGTCGATGATGTCGACCAGCGACAGTGTGGTCTGGTCGTAGGAGGCGGCGCTGGTACGCAGCGAATCGACGACCGCGGGGTTGGTCGTCGGATCGCCGACGTTCTGCCCGAATGCCCCTAGTCGGGTGTTGATCGCGTCGATCAGCGTGTTGGCGTTCAGCGCCGAAGACGGTTGCAGCTGGGCGAACTGCATGATGAGAACGAGCTCACCACCCGCGGTGGTGAGAACCGTCGGCTGCACGGCGGGGTTCTTGGCCGCGCCCGGCGAGCCGATCAGCATGTACTGCTGGGCCAGCAGGCGGCGGGCGTTGGTGGTCACACCGAGCTGCAGGAAGTAGCGCTGCACGGAGAGTTCTTCGATCGTGGTCGAGACCGCGATCGCGTTACCGATGCGCGCCGCCACGTCGTCGGCCTGCTGCCCGATGGTCACCGGCGACGAGCTGCGCAGGCTGTTGCGCATCGCGCGGCCCGCGACGAGCGCGAGATCGAGTTCCTTGCTCACACTGTCGGGCGCTCGTGTCGATTTGAGCGCTGTTTCGAGATCGGCCGCCGCCTGGTCGAATTTGCCCGCGACCCTGTCGATGGCCGAATCCGGCTGATCCTCCCACGAGGTCGCCGCCGACAACGCGAGTTGCTCGGTCGCCGAACCGAACCCGAGCATGGGGCGGATGATCCTTGCCTGTTCCGAGGCAGCGTCCAGCTGCGAGATCATGTCGAGCTCGTCGTTGATGCGCAACACCGCGAACGTCGAGGCGAGTACTACCGGTAGCAGCAGTACGACGCCGACCTTGCGGGTGACGGACCAGTTGGACAGCCTGAATTGCCTGGAACGCGGTGCTGATTCCATCCGCTTCCGTCGCCTCCACTCCGCGCGGGGTCCCCGGTGGCTTGTGGCTGTTCAACATGAGGAAGGGATGAACCTGCTGAGAACCAACTCGAGGTCTTCTTTTTACCGCAGGGAACATACCGTGATAGCTGGTTATCGGCAATCTGAGACACCCGCTTTGAGAACTCTCGAATATGGCTACGCAGAACGTCTTTCGTATGCCGAACGGACCCGGGGCTAGCGGAAATCGGCCTATCCTGAAGAAAGGTGCTGGTCACGCTGTTGGTTGACCCGGCCACGGAGTCGCGCGATCGGCGCGGCGTGTCGGATGCGGCCCTCTCAGTGGACTCTCAGTCGATGCGGTCAAACTGGGGGCATGCGCATTCTGGTAGTCGACGACGATCGCGCCGTCCGTGAATCGTTGCGCCGGTCGTTGACCTTCAACGGTTACTCCGTCGATCTCGCCGTGGACGGAGTCGACGCGCTGGAGAAAGCCACCACGCAGCGTCCCGATGCCCTCGTGCTCGATGTGATGATGCCGCGCCTGGACGGGCTCGAAGTTTGCCGGAGACTGCGCAGCACCGGAGACGATCTTCCGATTCTGGTTTTGACAGCGCGGGATTCGGTATCGGAAAGGGTTGCCGGACTCGATGCCGGGGCCGACGACTATTTGCCGAAACCCTTCGCGTTGGAAGAATTGCTCGCCCGATTGCGCGCGCTGCTCCGCCGCAGGGCGACCGATCCCGGTGAGGGTTCGGAAGCCATGCAGTTCGCCGATCTGTCATTGGATCCGGTGACGAGGGAGGTTTCCAGAGGCGATCGGTCGATCAGCCTGACCCGCACCGAGTTCTCGCTACTGGAAATGTTGATGGCGAATCCGCGCCGGGTGCTGACGCGCAGCCGAATTCTGGAAGAAGTCTGGGGCTACGATTTCCCCACTTCCGGCAACGCGCTCGAGGTCTATATCGGCTATCTGCGCCGCAAAACCGAGGCCGAGAGCGAACCCCGGCTCATCCACACGGTCCGTGGAGTCGGGTACGTACTCCGCGAAACTCCTCCGTAAGCCGGCTCGACAATGGCCAGGACTGTGCCCCGTCGACCGGTGGTCGCCACACTCGGTCAGCAGCGCGCGCCGGATTCCGCGGAGATGCGCCCGCCGATGCCGCTGACCCGGTCGGTCTCGTTGCGCTGGCGGGTGACCCTGCTCGCGGCCTCGCTGGTCGCGGTCGCGGTGGCGGTCACTTCCATCGCCGCCTACGCGATGGTCGCGCGCGCGCTCTACGCCGACGTCGATTCGCAATTGCGGGCACGCGCGGACACGATGATCACCAATAATTTCGAGAATCTCGGTTTTCAATCCATCGTGCTCGCCGGGCTTTTCTCCAACGATGTCGGCGTCGCGCTGATCTTCGCCGATCACAAGCCGTATATGCCGCCGCAGCAGACCACGCCGCCGGTCGGCAGCCAGGAATTGGCCGTCGCCGACGGTCGACTGCCCTCGTCGCTGCGCACGGTCAACAATCAGCGAGTGCTCGCGGTGCCGACCCATTCCGGTGCCACCCTGATCATTTCGCAGCGCCTCGAGCCGACCAGGGAGGTGCTCGACCGGTTGGCCTGGCTGCTGTTCGTGGTCGGCGGCTGCGGCGTGGTGCTGGCCGCCGCGGCGGGCACCGCGGTCGCCCGCACCGGGCTGCGCCCCATCGCCAGGCTCACCGCGGCCACCGAGCGGATCGCCCGCACCGACGATCTGACACCGATCCCGGTCACCGGTGACGACGAATTGGCGCGGCTGACCGAGAGTTTCAACACAATGCTGCGGGCGCTCGCCGAATCCCGTGACCGCCAGCGCAGGCTGGTGGCCGACGCCGGCCACGAATTGCGCACACCGCTCACCTCGTTGCGCACCAACATGGAACTGCTGATCGCCTCGGGACGGCCGGGAGCGCCGCAGATCCCCGACGAGGACATGGCCGAACTGCGCGAGGACGTGGTCGCCCAGATCGAGGAACTTTCCACCCTCGTCGGCGACCTGGTCGACCTCGCGCGCGAGGACGCGCCCGAAACCGTCTACGACCGGATCGATCTCGGCGAGGTGACCGAGCGAGCCCTCGAACGGGCCCGCAGGCGTCGCGGCTCCATCGAATTCGTCGCGGAACTTCGGCCGTGGTTCGTCTACGGCCACGAGTCCGGGCTGGAACGCGCGGTACTCAACGTGCTCGACAACGCGGCCAAATGGAGCCCGGAGGGCGCGCAGGTGCTGGTGACCATGCGCGAGACCGGACGCGGACTGCTGGAGCTCGACGTCGATGACGCCGGTCCCGGTATCCCGTCGGAGGAGCGCGAACTGGTTTTCGAACGCTTCTACCGGACCACGGTCTCCCGGTCGATGCCGGGCTCCGGACTCGGCCTCGCGATCGTCAAACAGGTGGTGACCAAACACGGCGGCACCATCACCGTCGAGAACTCGGCGCGCGGCGGCGCACTCATCCGCATCGTGCTGCCCGGTGAGGCCGGTACCGCCCAGATCGACAAACAGATCTCGGAGAACTGATAGCGGGGTCTCAGTCCCCTCTAAGCCGTCATCGCCAGACTGGGTGACAGACGTTCAGGAGAAACGAGAAGCGATGACCGAGGATTTCCAGAACCGCCGGGGGGAGCAGGACGGCGCGGGCCACCATCCGACCGAGCAGTTCCCCGCCGCGCACCATGATCCGCAGACGGCGTGGCAGCGGCCGGACACCGGCGCCACGTACTCGATGCCGCAGTACCCGAACGATGCCTACCGGGAGTACGGGCAGGGGCCGCAGATGCCGCCGCCCGGCCAGGTGCCGCCGACGGCGTTCGGGGCCCAGCCGCCACAGGCGCCCCAGCCGCAGCGTCGCCCGGTGCGTGCCGGGCTGGTCGCGGGCGCGGTGGTACTCGCCTTGGTCAGCGGTGGCGTCGGCGGTGCGGTCGGCACCCTCGCCACCCGCACCGACGACGGCCGCGCGCCGGTGACCAACGCGCTGGACGCGCCGAAACCCAATGTCAGCAATGTCGCCAACGCCCCCGCCGGTTCCACCCAGGCCGTCGCGCAGAAGGTGCTGCCCAGCGTGGTGATGATCAAGGTCGCGAGCAGCCGCGCGGAGGGGGAGGGTTCGGGCGTCGTCCTGTCCTCGGACGGGCTGATCCTCACCAACAACCACGTCGCCGCGGGCGGTGGTCGTGACGCGACCATGGAGGTCGTCTTCTCCGACGGCAGCACCGCGCCCGCCGCCCTCGTCGGCGCGGACCCGGTCTCGGACCTCGCGGTCATCAAGGTCACCGGCAAATCCGGACTGACCCCGATCGAACTCGGCGACTCCGGTGCTCTCCAGGTCGGCCAGTCGGTCATCGCGGTCGGTTCCCCGCTCGGACTGGCGGGCACGGTCACCACGGGAATCGTCTCCGCGCTCAACCGTCCGGTCTCCACCCAGGGCGAGAGCGAGTCCAGCCAGGTGAATCCGGTGATCGACGCGATCCAGACCGATGCCGCGATCAACCCCGGCAATTCCGGCGGCGCACTGGTGGACGGCAACGGCAAATTGATCGGCATCAACACCGCCATCGCCAGCCTCGGGGCCGGTGAGGGATCGGGTGCGCAGAGCGGGTCCATCGGCCTCGGTTTCGCGATCCCGGTCGATCAGGCTCGCCGGGTGGCCGACGAACTGATCAAGACCGGCCGCGCGACCTACGCGCAGATCGGCATCAAACTGCGGCCGCAGGACACCGCGGCGCGGGTGCTGGAATCCACCGCCGACGGCCCGGCCGCCAAGGCGGGAATTCCGTCCGGCGCGGTGATCACCACGCTCGACGGGCGGGTCATCGATTCCGGTAACGCGCTCATCGCCGCCGTCCGCTCGCATCAGCCGGGGGACAAGGTGAAGGTCACCTACACCGACGAACAGGGCGGCAATCCCAAGACCGTCGAGGTCACCTTGACGGCGGCGCCCGCCGAGGGCGGCCGCTGATGCGTACCGAGCCCCGCGGTCTCGTGCTGCTCCCACCCGGTTCGACCAGCATCGAGGTCGAACTCGACGGCGTAGGCGCTACGGTGAGCACCATGGAAATCGATGCTCCTGTGGCGGGGCGTGCACTGGTGGTGGTGGTCGATGATCGAACGGCACATGGAGGTGTGGACGCGCTCGGGCCGCTGGTCACCGAGCTGCTGACCGAGGCTGGTTTCCTCGTCGACGCATCGGTGTCGGTGCAGGCCGACGAGGTGGAGATCCGCAACGCGCTTAATACCGCCGTGATCGGCGGAGTCGATCTGGTGATCTCGGTCGGCGGCACCGGAATGTCGCCGCGCGATGTCACTCCCGAGGCGACCTCACAGGTTCTGGATCGGGAGTTGCAGGGCATCAGCGAGGCGCTGCGCGCTTCCGGCCGGGTCGCCGGATCGCTGGACGCGGGACTGTCGCGCGGTCTCGCAGGAATCTCCGGCAGCACCCTCGTCGTCAATCTGCCCGGCACCCGCGCGGCGGTTCGCGACGGAATGGCGACGCTGGGTCCGCTCGCCAGCAAAGTGATCGGTGAACTCTCCGGATTGGTCGAATAATCACTGCCGCGGGATCTTCCGACGACCCTCGCCCGGCGCAACGCCGGGCGAGGGATGTCGCGCGCGCGGCTCGCATTTTCGGTGACATCCTCCCGGAAACCACGTCCGACGAACGCGATCCCCATTCCGGAGGCGACAACTCCTCCGATGATTGGTTCCGCTCCCAGGTGCCCCCGCACCACGGTTGAGCGATACCGCCGTCGCGGCCGGCAACTCCGCCGTAATGTTTTCGTGATCCCGCACAACTTTCTTCGAGATCGCGTTGTGATATACCCCACCGGCCGTGTCAGGATTCCGTAAGGGTCGGTCGGCGCGATCGGGTCGTGAATCCGGTGGCCAGCGGCCTACAAGTCCCCTGTCTGCGCATATGCACAGCGATTGATATGGGCATGCGTTCATCGGTGATCTACATCACAGCTCACAATGTGAAAGCTCGCGTTGCCAGGCTGTTACCGACGGTTTAACCTTCGCGAGAGCCATTCAACACTGGACCCCGAAGGCCCGGGCGAGACAGCTGTTTTCGTCCTTCCCGGTGGAACCCGGCTCGGTTCCGATTGCCAGCTGAGGCCGTTGCGCCGAAATAACAGCCGGTTACATACCGGCAACAAAGGGGCGACACACTGAGCTGGGCCTGAGAGGACCAATGTCCACCTCGATGGTCGAGGTCGACTGTTTGAACCTGATGAGGGGAAGTATGAGCGAGAACCGCACCAACGGTCTGCGCCGCGGTGCCCGCGTCGCGGGCGTCGGCGCCGCCGCGGCCGTTGCCATGGGCCTGCTTTCGACCGGGGCTGCCAATGCCGATACCTTCGTTCCGTTGCCGGACGGACAGAAGATCGGACCTGGCGTCACCATCACCCGTACCGGAGAGCACGCCCTGATTTCTCCGTCCCTTTCCGGGAACGGCGCGGGCCGCGTCGTCTGGGTCTCCGGAAACGCCAGCGCCGATGTCACCGTCACCCCCGAGGGTGAGGTGGGCCCGAACAACGGTCCCGCCGGTGGTCCCGGCAGCAACAACTCGTCGACGCACGGTGCGTCGCAGCTGAGCACCGGCTACATCGTCGGTTGCCAGGTCAGCATCGCCGACGACGCCATCTCGGCGGGTTTCTCGGGCGGCATCGACCTCGAGGGCGGAAGCCTCGGCGGCTCCATCGGCCTCCAGCTCGGCCCGGGTGAAGTGAAGTTCGTGCAGATCGACTACAAGGACATCCTGAAGCCGGGTGTCTACTCGGTCGAGTATCAGGATGCCGAAATCGAGATCCAGGGCTGCGCCGGTTACGCGCAGGCGCGTGCGTACACCGTTGTCGAGATCATCGGTGACCACTACTCGAAGACCAGCCTCTACGGCCTGCCGTTCAGCATCGGCTGACCTCTGTCGACTCTCACACGAACATTCTTCTCGCTGAAGCGAATTCACAACCCTCGAGGGGCATAATCAAATGATCAACCGCAAGATCTTGGCGCGGGTGGCCGGTGTCGGCGCCGCAGCCACTGTCGCCATGGGCCTGTTCTCCACGGGCGCTGCCAATGCCGATACCTTCGTTCCGCTGCCGGGCGGCGAAATCGTCAAGACCCTCTCCGACGGCACCGTTGTCACGGTCCGCCTCGTCGGTGAGTCCGCCAACATCAACCCGTCCCTGGGCTCCACCCCGGTGCACCGCAACGCGTGGGTCTCCGGTAGCGCTCAGGTCGAACTGTCCGGTACCGGCGCCGACTCCGGCGGCCGGATCTTCCCGGGCTACACCGTGGGCTGCCAGGTCAACATCGCGGGTGGCGGCACCTCCGGTGGTGTCGACGGCGGCGTCGCGTGGGAAGACGGCTCGCCGAGCATCGGTGCCAGCGGCGGCGGCGATCTGTCGCTCGGCCCCGGCCAGGCGCAGTCGTTCTACATCCTCGATCTGGAGCAGGCCGACGATTTCGGTAGCGAGACCCACAAGAAGCGCAACGTCTTCAGTGGTTCGAACGGTTCGGTCACCTGGGCCGATTCGACCATCGGCCTGAGCGGCTGTGGCGGTTACGCGCAGGCGCGCGCATTCGTCAGCGTCGAGGTCGAGACCGAGAGCGTCGTCACCTGGATCACCCTGTACGGTCAGCCGTTCAGCATCGGCTGATCCTCGGGTCACTCGCAGAACGGGTCCGTCGCCTCGGTGACGGGCCCGTTCGCGTTGTCGCACAGGTGAACTCGCCGGTCAGAACTCGTGCTTGCCGCCGGTCTCGCGTTGACCGTCTGCGAGCAGATCGCGGATCTGGATCAGCACCTCCACGTCGCTGAGCTTCTCGTCCTCCTCGTTGCCGTAGCGCTTCTTGGCGTGGATCGATGGCAGCACCAGGACGAAATAGAGTACCGCCGCGATGATGATGAAATTGATGGCGGCGGTAATGATCGGACCCACTTGAATGAAGGTCGCAGGTTTATCGGCAATCAGCTGGAAACCGAGACCCATTTCGTCATCGCCGCCGAAGACGGCCAGGATCGGATTGACGATCCCGGTGGTGAACGCGGTGACGATGGCGACGAACGCGGTGCCGATGACAACGGCAACTGCCAGGTCAACGACATTTCCGCGCAGTAGAAAATCCTTGAAACCCTTCAGCATTGCCGGTGTCTCCTTCGAGTGGGAGCCTGTGCGCTGTGCTCTCCGGTGGGGATTCTTGCCGTATACGCGATGCTAGTTCAGGTCACTGGCAAATTCTTGGTAATCATTTCTGGGCGGCGCTCGGCAGCCGCGCTCTCAGTGGAATACGACGGTGAGCGCGGTGCGCAAGGACGCCGCGGCGACCGTGGTGGCGTGTTCGGAGTCCATCGCGACCAGGACCACCCGCTCGCTCGCGGTACGCCGATCGCCGGGGGCCGAGACGAGGACGACCGCGGCGTCGGAGGCCAGAATCCGCGCCGGTCTCGCGGAGGCGCCGGATTGCTCCTCTGCGCCGATCACGTCGACCCGGTCGCCTGCCCGGAGGATTTCCGCCACCGCGGTGTCGGCGAGACGGATGGGGACGATACGGGCCTCGCGATCGCCGGTGGCCGCCGCTGCCAGTCTCGGTCCGACGACGCGCAGATCGGTGAAGACCTCGCCCGACCGCATCGCGGCGGTCAGCGTCGCGCCGATCAAGGTGGAGGTGTCACGCACCGCGCCGTCGGGCAGGGTGCCGGATTCGTGCGGGACGACACGCAGATCGCCTGCCTCCAGCGCCCGTCCCGGTGCGAGATCGCGCGCGGCGACCACGATCTCGGCGCGCCCGGCGTCCGGATCGCCGCGCACGAAGAGCGCCGCGGCCAGTACGGTCAGCCCCGCGGCGAGTAATCGACGCGCGAGCAGTTGATCGGCCCACTCCGGCCGATTCCACAGGGCGAATCGCAACGGGCTGCCGCGGCCGAGGTCGGAGCGGGATCGGATCATGGCCGGAGCCTATGGCCGCGCGAGGTCACCTCGGCGGTGTGAACGGGCGAATGTGGACAACACGCGGCCTGTGGACAAGGTGCGACCAGCGCACCGGTCTCAGCTGGCGACGGCGGTGCTGCTGGAGGACGAACTACTGCTCGACGATCCGCCGCTGCCGCTCGACGAACTCGAATCCGAGCCGGAGGAACCGCTGGACCCGCTCGAACTGTCGGACTTCGCGGGCTCGCTCGCGGTGGACGCGCCGCCGCGGCTGTCGGTGCGGTAGAAGCCGCTGCCCTTGAAGACGATGCCGACGGAGTTGAACAGCTTGCGCAGCTTGCCCGAGCACTGCTCGCAGACGCTCAGCGCATCGTCGGAGAAGGACTGAACGATGTCGAAGCGGTTGTCACACTGGGTGCACGCATACGAATAAGTTGGCACAGCATCCTCCGCGGTGGTTCGTCAACTGGCACTCTACAGGCGACAGTGCCAACACGGGTAATCGAGGATTCATTCCGCGACACCCGCGATGCCGAGCTGTTGTAATCCGCCGCCGGGCGTGAGCGCCCATCCCATATGGAAATCATGCGGTTCGGCGGGCAGTTCGTCGACCACCTCGTCGTCGCGAACCACGGCGACCAGACGGGCATCCACGCGGGCCGCGCTCAGCGTGCGGTCGTAATGGCCCGCTCCGCGACCGAGGCGCACACCGCGGCGGTCCACGGCGAGCGCGGGGATCAGCACCAGTTCGGCCCGGGTGATGGCCTCGGGGGGCAGAACGGGTCCGTCGGGTTCGAGCAGACCCCAGCGGGCCGCGTGCAGCGCGTCCGCGCCGGTGTACTCGGCCCACTCCAACGCCCCCGGCGGCCCGGTGATCGGCAGCAGCAGTCGCGCGCCCGCCTCGCGCACGGCGTCGAGCATGGCCGTCGAACCGGGTTCGCCGCGCACCGGGACGTAGGCGCAGACCCAGGCGGGAATTTCGAGTTCGCGAACCGCCCGCGCGAGCGCCGCGGATTCGGCGGCATGTGTGTGCGCCGTCACAGCCTCGCGGCGCGCGAGAATTTCGGAGCGCCATGCATGTTTGTCGCGCTCAACGGGCATCTCCATGCTGATCACCATAAGCTCACCGGCATACCTGGCCGTCGCGACGGCGATGGGTCGAGTGATGGATGGATAGGGTAGACGAATGACAGCAAAGGCCGGAAAGTCCGCCGACGGCGCACCGGTGTCGTGTTTCCGCACCGCCATCGTGCCCGCGGCGGGACTGGGCACACGGTTCCTGCCGGCGACCAAGACGGTGCCCAAGGAATTGCTGCCTGTGGTCGACACCCCGGGCATCGAACTGGTCGCGACCGAGGCCGCCGAATCGGGCGCGCAGCGATTGGTGATCGTCACCTCGCCGGGCAAGGACGGTGTCGTCGCGCATTTCGTCGAGGATCTCGTACTGGAGGGCACCCTCGCCGCGCGCGGCAAATTCAAACTGCTCGAGAAGGTGCGCAAGGCGCCCGGACTGCTCGACGTGACCTCGGTGGTGCAGGAGGAGCCGCTCGGACTCGGGCACGCGGTGGCCCAGGCCGAAGCCGTCCTCGACGACGACGAGGACGCCGTCGCGGTCCTGCTGCCCGACGATCTGGTGCTGCCCAGCGGTGTCCTCGATGTGATGAGCCGGGTGCGACGCAAACGCGGCGGAACCGTGCTGTGCGCGATCGATGTCCCCAAGGACCAGGTCAGCGCCTACGGCGTCTTCGATGTGGCGATCGTGCCCGACGCGGTGAACCCGAACGTGCTGCGCGTCAACGGCATGGTGGAGAAGCCCGCCCTCCAGGACGCGCCGTCCACCTACGCCGCGGCCGGACGCTATCTGCTCGACCGCGCGATCTTCGACGCGCTGCGCCGGATCACCCCCGGCGCGGGCGGCGAATTGCAGCTGACCGACGCGATCGCGCTGCTGATCGCGGAAGGTCATCCGGTTCACGTGGTGGTCCACCGTGGGTCGCGCCACGATTTGGGCAACCCGGGCGGTTATCTTCGTGCTGCGGTCGATTTCGCCCTGGAGAGGGAGGAATACGGCCCCGCCCTACGGGAATGGTTGGAGCATCGGCTCGGCCCGGACTGGGATCCGCAGCTGACGACCTACGACTGAGCAGCGCCCGCCCCGGCCCGGGGGCGACGGCCGGACGGCGGCCGGGTTTCGCCGCCGACGTTCGGTCGGGTACGAATGATGGTTCCACCGTCGGCGCGGGACGTGGTGTGCGCGTTCGTCCGAGCGTCGGCGGCGCACTCGTGAAGCGCGGAGAGAATCAGGAAGGGCTGGATGCGCTCGGTTGAGGATCAGCAGATCAAGGTGACCGCGGCGGCGGTCGCGCCCCGGCCGGTCCGGGTCGCGATCTCCGAAGCCCAGGGTCTGCTGTGTGCCGAGGATGTGATCACCGAGCGTCCGCTGCCCGGATTCGATCAGGCCGCCATCGACGGCTACGCGGTGCGCAGCGTCGACGTGGCCGCCGCCGGCTCCGATATCCGCAACGAAGAAGGCGATCTCGTCGATCTGACGCTGCCCGTCGTCGGCGAGGTGGTGGCCGGTTCCCGGCAGCCGATCCGGCTGCAACCCCGCCAGACCGTGCGCGTCGACACCGGAGCCCCGCTGCCGACCCTCGCCGATGCCGTGCTGCCCCTGGATTTCACCGATGGCGGCCGGGCCAGGATCAAGGTCTACGAATCCGTGCGTTCGGGCGATTACGTCCGGCGCATCGGTGACGACGTGCAGCCGGGCGATGTCGCGGTGCGCGCGGGCACCATCATCGGTCCTGCCCAGGTCGGTCTGCTCGCCGCCGTCGGTCAGGACAAGGTGCTCGTGCACCCGCGCCCACGGCTCTCGGTGATCTCGGTGGGCGGCGAACTCATCGATATCGACCGCACCCCCGGCCCCGGCCAGGTCTACGACGTGAACTCCTACGCCCTGGCCGCCGCAGCGCGCGACGCGGGCGCCGATGTGAACCGCGTCGGGATCGTCAGCGACGATCCGCGCCGATTGCGCGATGTCGTGGAGGGACAGCTGGTTCGGTCCGAGGTCGTGGTGATCGCGGGCGCCGTCGGCGGCTGGGCCTCCGAACAGGTCAGGGAGGCGCTCGAAGGGCTCGGCGAACTCGAGGTCGCCCGCGTCGCCATGCATCCCGGTTCGGTCCAGGGTTTCGGAAGACTCGGCCGTGACGAGGTGCCGACCTTCCTGCTGCCGTCCAATCCCGTTGGCGCGCTGGTGGTTTTCGAGGTGATGGTGCGGCCGCTGATCCGAATCGCGCTGGGGCGAAGGCATCCCATGCGACGGATCATCCGGGCCAGGACCATCACCCCGATCAGTTCTATGGAGGGGCGCAAGGGTTTCCTGCGCGCGCAATTGATGAGAGACGAATCCACCGGTGACTACCTGGTTCAGCCGCTCGGCGGCGCGGCCGGATCCTCCTCGCATCTGCTCGCGACGCTGGCCGAGGCGAACAGCCTCATCATTCTGGACCCGGACGACACCGAGATCAGGACCGGCGACGAGGTTCGCGTCGCTTTTCTCGCACAGCGCGGTTGAGGCGTGGAGACGATGAATGTTTTCCGGGTGACCCAGCATCCGGGGTGGCCCGCTCATCTCGGACCGGTGACCGCCGCGGCGGGCCGGGTGACGTTGCGCCCGGTCCGTTTGCGCGACGCGTCGGCGTGGAGCCGGATCCGCCTGCGTGACAGGGAACATCTCGAACCGTGGGAGCCCACCGGCCGCGGCGCCTGGGAAGCGCGCAATCACGCGTCGAACTGGCCCTCGCTGTGGTCGAGTCTCAAAGCCGAGGCGCGGCGCGGCGCGATGATCCCGTTGGTGATCGAGGTCGACGGTAATTTCAGTGGGCAACTGACCGTGGGCAATATCGTGCGCGGCGCGCTGCGTTCGGCGTGGATCGGTTACTGGGTCGCGAAAGATCTGGGCGGACAGGGAGTCGCGACGGCGGCGCTGGCGCTCGGACTCGATCACTGCTTCGGCCCGGTCGGACTGCACCGCGTGGAAGCGACGGTGCGACCGGAGAATCTGCCGAGCCAGGCCGTATTGCGCAATGTCGGATTTCGCGAAGAGGGTTTGCTGCGGCGCTACCTGGACGTCGACGGTGACTGGCGCGATCATCTGCTCGTCGGCCTCACCGCGGAGGAGATCAACGGCACCGTCGTGGACCGTTTGGTCCGCGACGGACGGGTCATCCTCCCTTAGTCATCGCATCGGAAATGAGGGCGAACCGCCGCGTTCACACGTGCCGCATTGTTGGGGAGTTTGTTACCAGTGTGACTTGTGTGCACGGCGCGCCTGCCGGAAAGTCCCGCTGCGCGGAATTAACCTACGGACGTCGGAGGTGCGTCCCGCATCTTCGGCAGGGAGCCTGCGAGGCGACCGGCGACCGGACTCGGGTCCGTCCGTTTTGCATCGAGCGAACGCACGGCAGCGGGGGCGCGGTGCGGGAAAGTCGCGGGCCGAATGGACAATTCACGCGGGGACGGAGGTAGCTGAGGCGAGATGCCGAATTCGATTCTGTGGATCGGCCTGGTCGTGCTCTGGGTCTTCGTCCTGTTCCCGATACTCGCCGACCGGCATCCACGGATCCGGCAGACCACCGATGCTGCCCTGGCGACCCGCGTGCTGCACCGCGGCGGTTCCAAGCGGCGCCCACGAAAAGGGCCGGCCGCCGGTCACGACAGCGACCCGGACTATCGGCCGACCCGAGTGCACAGAAAGCTTTCCCATAGCGATGATGCGGAGGACCGGATGAATGCACCGGCCGACGAACTAGTCACCGAGGCCGACCAGGAGTCGGGGTACGTACCCGAACTCGAAGCGGGCGCCAACCCGCCGGACATCGTCGCCGCCGCTGTCGACGCGCCACTCGCCGCCGATATCGCCGACACCGAGATCACGGACGCCGAATTCATCGACGACGATTCGGCCGACGACGATTCGGGCGACAGGGATTCCGTCGACCGCTATTACGCCGACGACGACATCGCCGACGCCGAACTCGCCGAAATCACCGACGACGGATACACCGAAACGCATTCCGAGGATGCCGATTCGGACGATATCGCGCAGACCGCGGCCCGAAGCGCTGCGAACCACGACGAACCGGCCGATGATGACGACGTGGCCGACGAGTACCTCGAACCGTCCGCGGCGCGCATCCCGCCCGCCCGGTCGACGGATCGGGCCGACGATACCGAATACGACGCCGAAGACACGGAATTCGTGCCGTCGCGCCGCGGCCGCGGCGGCTACGACCCCGAAGCCGATGCCATCGCCCGCGCCGCCCGCTACACCTTCCGCCAGCGCGCGGTACTCGGCCTCGTCCTAGCCGCCCTGCTCTTCGGCGCGTTCGGCATCGTCTCCGATCAGCGACTGTGGTGGGGCTGCGGCCTGTCCCTTGTCGTCCTCGCCGGATATCTGGCCTACCTGCGCAAGCAGGTCCGCATGGAAGAGGACATCCGCCGTCGCCGCGCCGCCCGCCTGCTGCGCGGCCGCGACTCCGACGACGATGCCGAAGCCGACGAAGCCTCCGTCCGCGTCGAACAACATTTCCGCCGTCACATGGACCGCGAGACCGCACGCGCCCTGCGCCGCCGCTCGGTCCTGCTCGAAGCCGACGACGAGGACCCCGCCTTCATCGACCTCGACCATTTCGACCCCGCCGTCGCCCGAGCCCTGCGCCGCGGCCGGTCCGCCGAGATGCGCCGCGCCGCCGGCGCATAGCATTTTCGCAGGTCAACCCACCGATTCGGAGTCTGGCCGCAACGTTTGCTACAGTTACCCAGCGCGGTTCCCCAGGGATCCGCACGGGGCTATAGCGCAGTTGGTAGCGCGTCTCGTTCGCATCGAGAAGGTCAGGGGTTCGATTCCCCTTAGCTCCACAAGAGCGGTCTTACTCGAACCAGTGACCTTTGGGTCGCTGGGGAGAGTAGGGCCGCTTTTTGTATCTCTGCCGTGCGCCTGGTGCAGATCGGCGAACGGTTGTTTGAGTTCATCGGAACGGACCCCATCGACGTCGAGATACATCCGTTCGTAGAAGGCTTCGTTCAGGTGGCGCCGAACACTGTCGACGCTGGTTTCGTACAGCTGCCGTGGATTCGTGATCAGGCCTACTGCCTGCTTCAGCACCTCGACACCCACCGACAGTTCGGCCGTCGTGGCCGTCAACTGTTCCTGGATACTGGCACGGGAAGTTTGGATCTGGCGGAGCTTCGCCTTGATCTTGTCTCGCGGCATAGCGTCGTCCGCCGCCAGATCGACGAGTCGTTCTTCCTGGCTCTCCAAATCCTTGAGGCGCTGTTGCAGCGTGGCATGCATCTCTTGTACACCGGCAGTTTCGTCAGCCAGGATTCCATCGAGCATCGAGGTTGCGTTCACGATGAAGTCCGCCGGTAGTTGCAGCGTGGCGTAGTGGTCGATGATCGCCTGCTCGACAACTGCGGCAGACAGGTGCGGGAGATCACACTCACGATCCTGGCGACCGCGGCATAGGAAGTACTGGTAGCGGTTGCCGCTTCTGCCAGTGGCCTCGGTATAGATGAGACGAGCAGTTCGTCCGGCCGACTGGCACCGGTCGCAGAACAGCCCGCCCTTGAGGTAGTGCTGTAAGACACGATCACGTTGACCGGGACGGCTACGGAGGTTCATGACGTTTTGAACGCGGTCGAACAGTTCCTGGGTGACGATTGGTTCATGCCGTCCGGGGTACAGCGCACCATCGACCTCGATCCAACCGGCGTAGTACGGGTTCTGAAGAAGTCTGTGCCACAGCTGGAATGACACCGGCCGCTCAGGAATCTTTCCGCGTGCGCGAGCAGTGAGGCCAAGATCCGCCATGGTAGCTTCCAACAATTCCAGGCCGTACCGGCCGGTGGCATACAGCTGGAAGGCTTTACGGACCAGGGGCGCCCGGCGTTCGTCCTGTGCCACGGTGTTGATCAGCTTGCCGTCGAATTCCTTGCGGACGTTGAGGTACCCGACCTTGGCGAATCCCAGGGTGCCGCCGTTGACAGCCTTGGTGCGCATCTTCTCCTGAATGTCCAAGCCTTGCAGCTTGTTCATCAGGTCGTTCATGACATCGAGCATGCCTTCCATCGCCTCGGCATGTGGACCTTCGCCGAAGTCTTCTTTCGCGCTGATCAGCCGAACATCCATCGCCTTGAGCTGGGTTTCGATGATGGCGGCGTCGAACCGATTGCGGAACGCACGCGACCGCATGTAGACGATCACGTAGGTGACTTCTGGGTGCTCGGCCAGATAACGCAGCAGCTTTCGTATGATCGGTCGCTTGTCGATCGTCTTGGCGGACTGGCCGGGCTCGACAAACTCCTCAACGATCTCGGCGTTCATCGAGGCGGCCTTCTTCTGACACCATTCACGCTGGGTGAAGATAGACAAGCCATCGGGGTCGATATCGACGGCAGTTTCCAGCTGCCGCTTGGTGGACACGCGAAGGAGCAGAACGGCTTTCCCTGGCAAGGCGGCTGGGCCACGGACATGGCGTTTGGTCATGTGTACCTCCTACGAGCGATGGTCGAGGTATGGAATAACAATTGGCGTAAGCGCGGTGCGCAGTGGAATCCATTCCCAGACAACTAAATTCGGCCTGCCGGGATTGACGGCTAAGTTGACGGCAACGGAGCCGATCACGTGAACGCGTGTACGTGTCCGCAGTTGTTGAATTACAGAGGTGAGCAGTGGGTCTCTCACTAGCTTCGGTATTACTTTTAAGCAGGGTGTCGTGGGTTCAAGCCCCACTGGTCCCTCCATGGAAAGAAGTCGACTAGAATAGAGGTCGACTTTTTTCTTTGGCTCAGAAATCGTTGTATCAACCGCAACGATTGTCATGCTTGACGGTTGACCCTGACGGCTACGGGAACGAACGCCCGCACCCAGCAACGTCCGACCGATCAGGTCAAGCCCTGACTTTTGCATCTCACTGCTAGCGTGCTGGTAGAGCAGTTGAGTCGTGGATATGTGAGCGTGGCCCATGATGAGCTGAGCATCCCGGTCAGGAACCCCGGAATTTTTCAAGAGTGTCGCTGTACCGTGGCGAAGCCAATGCAGCTTGATTCGACGTAGTCCGGCCTGTTTCGTCAGTAGATGAAAAGTGCGCACAAAATTTCGTGGCCATAGCGGCGAATTATTCTTGCCACGCAAGATAATTCCTGCCATGTCATCTTCACGCGAACGTCGTACGACGTGCCCTGTAATGCCACCTTGCCGAGTATGCTCGTCCAATACCTCCGCTTCGGCGGGTATTCCCTCTATTGCGTCGATGTATTGGTAATCAAGTTCAACCACATTTCGTATCTGATACCGCCTCAGAACGTCGCGTACCAGCGGAATAAGTGGTAAGTCACGTCTGCCGGAGTTAGTCTTGACCGGGCCGACTTCGAGATTGTTGCCAATCTGCTGTAGCTGTTGACGAATATGAATTTGACTCCGTTGCCAGTCGATGTCTTGCCAGCGTAGTCCTAGAACTTCGCCGCGTCGTAGGCCATAAATCGCCAGCATCAGGAAGGCTGGATACAGCGGGTGCGATTCGACAAAGCGGAGGAAGGAGCCAGTTTCCTCGGCTGTCCATGGGGTGATATCCCCTCGCTGTTCCTTCTCTAATTCAACCAGCCGGGCGACGTTTCGGGTCACGAGTTCCTCACGCATAGCGCGTGTGAGGGCGGCACTGAGCACGGTGCGTATGGCTCTAACCGTCCGAAGTGAGTGCCCCTCTGCTAGTTGGTAATTGAGTATCTGTTGCAGGGTAGCCGCGCTGAGGCGGTCAAGCGGGTATGAAGCGAGTAGCGGCTTGAGGTATAGCCGAATAATTGACTCGTACTGTTCCAGCGTCTTCGGTCGGCGGTTGCTAGGTGCAACGTCTCTTATCCAATAGTCGAGATAATTCCCGACAGTCCACGATCGCTCTGGGACAGGGATGCCCCGCTCTGCGTCAGCCAATCGAACGGTCAACTTCCCATGCGCTTCTTTTCTAGTTTTTCCGTACACTCGTAACCGACGAACTGTTCCATTGACAGTTCCTAGATATGCGGCACCTTCCCAGCGGCCATCCTTGCGCTTGTAGACACTGCCTTCCCCGTTAGTGTTACGTCCGCTCATGATCGGCCTCCGACGACGGTCAGTTCGTCAACGAAGCGCTGTACCTCGGTGAGCGGTACAAACCGTCGACGTCCGATCTTCACCGTCGCTAGTTCTCGATTGTTGATCAGTTGGTAGAGGCCCCAGCGGCTCAGCCGCAGCCGTGTGCAGGCTTCGGGGATCGTCAGTAGTGTCGACGGCCCATCGATGCGAGGAACGCCTTCCAGATGGGTGCGATACCAATCCAGGTCAGTACCTGCACCGTCGGCCAGCCTGAGCGCGAGTGTTCCGAGCGTGCGGAGCGCGGTCTTGGTCTCCTCCGGTAGCGCTGCCGGTTGGTTGGTAGGCCGTGTCATCGGACGCTCTCCCATAGCCGAAGCTTGTCGGGCTGAGTATCAGATTCGGAGACGAGCACGCCGACGCCGAGCCGTTGGAAGTGGCGGGAGAGGACTTCGACAAGCGGTGAGCTCCGGGCGTAGTGGCAGGTGCCGGTATAGATGATGTAGCGGATATCAGGATGGGAGTTCAGGTAGGCCAGCAACCGGCGCAAGACGGGACGTGTGCGCAGACTTTTCTGTGCGCCGATCTCGGTGAATTCTTTGACGATGCCGACTCCGCGTTGCAGCGCACCACGGCGCCCGGATTCGCGCTGCACGCTGATCTTGATGGGCTCACCGCCGCCTGCTGCCCGATCCGCCGCTGTCGGTGCGGCGACGGACAAGAACTGCACAGCGGGTTCGAATACCGGCAGCTCGGCGCTTTGCTTTGTGTTTGATCGGTGTCTCTTTCCTTGCATGGGAGAAGCCTCCTTTCGGTTACGTCATCGGTTGGGTCTATTTTCTTTTATAGAGTTTTTATTCAGGGATGAAGTCGTCCGGCGGCAGGACGGTGTGCTGATGATGGCCGGAAGCGCAGTCTGGTCGGAAGCACATTCCATGTCGGGCGGCGACAGCATCGACGGCGGCTTCGATCTCCTGGATCGCTTGCTCGGGTATGTCGTGGTAGGAGATGTGCACGTGCGGGTCGCGGCGGGTGGAGATCGAGGGTATCCAACCTGCAATGGCGAACAGTTCGCCATAGGGCATCTCGATCGCTTTCGCGATAGCGCGCAGGCTCTCTGGTGTCGGCTGGGCGAAAACCCCTTGCCCGATGCGGGTGATGGTCGACCGACTCAATCCCGATCGTTCCGCTATTGTTGCCCGTGTTATATGTAGCTCTTTGCGTCGCACCTCGATAGCTTCCGCTAATTTCAAGGCTGTCACGTTTCGGGATGTGTGCATTGTCGTTTCTTCTTATAATTTCCCCTAAAGAAACAATAGCTCCATTGTTGCGTAAAGGCAATTATTAAAAGAAATAAAACAATACCATTTAAAATGAATATGCTTGATTTAGCTATTGGGTATCGAATATCCAGACACCACTGCCCTCGGCGGGATAGGCAGTGATCTCGTATTCACCCACCATGCCCGGTCAGATTGCCGCATAGTCGACAGACGTGAACTGCTCCAGTGGGCACGGCCCGCCTGAGTGCCTCCAACAGGTGGCGGGCATAGGCGCCGACGCTGACGTAGTGGCCCTTGTAGGCGGCAGTGAAGCGATCCAGCTGTGCACCTCGGTGGAAGTGTCGGCACGTAGCGGGAGGCCGCAGGTGACGTAGATACGTAGGTGCAACGGCGGTTCGGTTTCGTGGCCCCTGTTCGCGCTCCGGGGGCGCTGCGTCGGGTTGTTCTTCGGATGAAAAGTGTTGCGGAGAATATTCATTCATGACCACCTCCTTTCGGTTACGGTTGAGTGTTGGCCGGTCGGACAGGGATGCGAGAGGCATCCCGTTGCTGTCCGACCGGCCTCTCACCGGAAGTGGTGAGCGTGCTGCTCCATCCGGTCCTCTACTCGCTGGCCTGCTGTCCACGCCGTGAACGTGGACGCGATGTCCCGGCCTCGGCCTGCGGCGCCTCCTCCGCTACCGCTGGTTCGTCCTCCTGGACGGGCGGTGGCGTTGTGGGGGCGGTAAACAGGTTGGCGATAGCTTCCTGCCGCTGCCTGGCCTGCCGTTCGATTTCTTCTCGGGCGGCGGTGGCCTTGGCGATCAGCTCGGGATCTTGTTTGGCTGCCTCGATGTAGGCGTCGACCGCTTTGAACGATTCGGCCTTGAGACTGGTGCCGCGCAGTTCGGCGATCCAGGTGAGTTGGGCGTGGCGGGCGGGGTCGAGTTTGATGGCCAGGGTGATTTCCCGGCTGTTCGACGTCTCGGGTGTAGACATCGCTCCTCCTCGGTGCGAGCGGCCGGCGAACGCGGGATGCGTTCACGGTGACGGCCGCACGACACCGACGAGTCGCTGTCACCTCTATTCGGCGCCCTCTCTCGGTTCGTCGTGCACGCGCCGCTGGTAGTGCTCATCTGAAGGCACCGGATAACCGGGAATGGCGACATCGGAGTCATCGATTTCATTCCCCCAGGCATCCCAGCCCAGTTGCCGCCGTCGGGCGAACAGCTCCAGATACGGCCCGCTGGATACCCGTTCGATGATCGCGAACTGTTCTTCCGGCTTGTGGCTGTGGTCTTGGACTGGGGCGATGAACCAGGTGGGCTGTGCCCGGAAATTGACCTTGGCTTTCCCCCGTGTGCCGAACAGGACGTGTTCGGTCATATTGCGTAGGTACTGACCGAGCTGGAGACGTGGTTTCACCCATGTGAGTGGTGAGCGGTAGGTGAAGCCCCAGGCGGTCATGACGTCGTATCCTTCGCGCCAGGTGGCGTTCGTAACCCAGAGCCACAGCCAAGCGTCATCCTCTGCCAGTTCGGCAACCGGCATGTTCTTGATTTGCTCAACGGTCATGAGCGGATAGTGGCGCTGTGCACCGAGGTTGCCGCGCTGCAGCACATCCCACGGTGGATCGGCCATGATCGTTCGGTATCGCTTCTGTGTCGGCGCGCGAAGCTCGGTTGCGTTGGTCTTCTTCATAGGGCAGCTCCTTTCTGCATGATGTGGATGAGTTCGTCCGGGCCGATGACGTGGAACAGGTTGTCGGGCAGCGTGCGGTCCTTGGCAATGGCCTCACGCAGGGCGATACGGCGGCGTTCGGCCTTGGAAGTGGTGTCGGCGGTCATCGACCAGATGACTCGAGGGAACGCACCGTCGCTGTGTTCCTGCTCGATCCCCTGTCGTCGGTAGCTCTCGTACTCACGACACTTACGGATCAGCGTCGGGATGCTCTCGGTGCCCATATCGATCTCGATGAATGCCGCGTCGATGTATTCGCTACCCGGTGGCGTGGCGGTCTCGGCGTACAGATCCGGCTTGAGGGTCAAGCGTGCCCCGCCGACGCCGATGTAGGTTCGCCAGGCGGTGGGCTCGATGTCGCAGCGCAGCAGTTCCAGTTGCCGGGCTCGGTCGGCTTGGACGAGGGCAACGTGAGCGTCGGCGATGCCGAGTCGGTGGTGCAGGAAACGCTCTGTTGGTTCGCGGAACGGTCTCCGTGTTCGACGCTCCGAGGTGTGGCGCAAAAGTCGGTCGCCGATTTCGTCGACGTAGTGGATGGTGGCATTGCTGCCCGGCCGGTGACCACCGATGCGCTGTTTCAGGTTGGCGAGCACCCGATCCCGGCGCAGCCGCGACAGCACGCGTTGCGCTGTCCGCAGTCCACTGGCAGCGGACATCTCGCCGAAGTGCACTACCTGAATATGGGAAACGGTCAGGTAGCCGTGGTCAGCGACTGAACGCAGGATGTTCCAGTCACGGTCACTGAGCTGTCTGGCGAGCTTATCGAGGTCGCGAACACGGCGTCGTCGGGATGGTGTGGTGCCCGGTAGGGCACCATCATTCGGCTTCCGTACGGAGCCGAAGTCCGAGGTGGATGAAGGTTCTGTGGTCGAGGCGGGGCGAATACCGGGGCGAATAGCTGTGACAGACGAAGTCCCTCCGTCGCTTCCGCTCCTATCCCGCGAATTCTTTGTCGTCATGGCTGCCTCCTCCTGCGTCGAGGTGCGCCATGCGTGTCTCCGTTCACCTGGTCGAGCAGCGCGGCGAATCCCGCTTCGATCTCGTCCAACGGCTGCCCATACCGCTCACGGCTGAGCCGTCGAATCTCGCTCGGATCGCTGGTTTCCGGCGGCGGTGGCAACGTCACGCCCGAGGCCCACGGCTGCACCGTGTTGTCACGCATCAGATTCATGTAGACGTGGTGGGCGGGCAGCGCCCCGAAATCTTCAGGGGCGAGAACGGATTGCCCGGTGGCCATGTCCTTGGCATCGCCGGATTGGAGTTGGAAGGTGATGCGCGAGCGAGCGTTGTTCCGGAAAGCGTCGAGCATCGCCGGGGGCAACTGCTTCTGGTACTGATGGGCCAGGTGGAATCCGGCACGCAGACTTCGAGCGGTAGCGAGGGCATCCCCGAGATCCGTTGGGAGGCGCAAGTAGTCCTGGACTTCGTCGATGTAGACCATGACCGGCGTCCGTGAATGTTCCGGCGTACCCGCCCGCTCGCGGATCGCCTGCCACAGTTCCGCCAGGATGATCGCTCCGAGCAGCTGTGCCGCTTCAGGCCCGATGACCCCCTTCTGCAAGGGCACAAGCAACACCTTGTTCTCGCGGAGCACCTGGCGGACGTTGAACTTCGGATTGCGCTGCGCCAATACGGCACGTAACTGTCGGGTCAGCAAGGGGCGCAGCTTGTTGCTGAGGGGCGCGATCTTCGTATCCACCGCTTCCGGTGACAGCGAGTCGAACCAGGCCCAGAACGGCCCGGCTGCGAACGGATCGTCGCGGATGACCCGCTGGGTGAGCGACCGCCGAAAACCTGGATTGGTGAGCAGCAGCGGCAACATGGTGAGTGAGGCGTCGTTGCGTTTGGTGAGTACCTCCAGGGCATTACGAAGGATGTCGGCTGACCGCGGCCCGAGATCACCGTGGATGGCGTGAATCGTGCCGAACAGCGAATCCGCGATGACTTCCGGCGTGCGGCCCTCGCTGTGCGCCAGCGGATTTATTCCGACAGGGGCCTCGTCAAGGGCATCTAGGAGGACTACGTCCTGTTTTCGATGCTCAGGAATCCGGGCCAGGATGTCCGTCACCAGATCCTTCGGTTCGATCACGACGACCGGGCGACCCGCTTCGAGGTCTTGAACGATGAGGTTCAACAGCAACGTCGATTTGCCAGTGCCGTTCGGCCCGATCACCCAGGTATGGCGCATGCTGTCGAGCACGTTGTACCCGATGGTTCCGCTGACGCCAGGGGCGTTGGCCTCCGCAATCACCCGCTCACCACTCAGGAGCGCCGGGGTCGGGCGTACCGGCTTCGGATGCAAGGGTGGCTGACCGGGGAAACGCTCGTCATGGTCAGATACCGGCCAGGCCAACAGGTGGCTCAATTCCGGCACGCTCAACGGTTGTGCTGGGGTGAGGATCGACCAGGTGGCCCTCGGCTGGTTGATCTTCCTGGCTTTTTCGTCAGCCAGTTTGAAGTGCACCCCGGCCGTCTCCACTGTTCCGATCGCCGCCGCCAACCCGAGCATCAGGGATTTTCGGCGGTCCGCAGTGCCGGCCTCGACGCCGATTCGCACCACTGTGGCGAAGCCGTGCTGTCCGAGCTTGCGGGCCACAGCCTGCTTGGCATTCGGCCGCTTGTCCGGCAGCAGCCCATGCCAAACCTTCGAGGCCGTCGACTGGTGCCCGCCGTGGGGTTGCTCGATCGGGGGCAACATCGGCTGACGGCGTGGCCCGAGGATGACTTGAATCACCAGACGCTCCCCACGATTAACCGCGGTTAATGCGCTCAGGATGGATCGGCTGGAGGCGACCCGGTCGACAGGCTCCAGCGGCCAATCCGTTGCGGTGAGCTTCAGGCGCCGGGCCGTGACGATGTCGCCGCGCTCGCTGGGGTCGAAGGGTGTCACCACCGACCCGCCGACCAACTGCTCAACCGAACGTCGAACCCCATGGGCATGTCGGAGCTGGCTGCCGACAAGGTATTCCACACCATCAATGGTCGAGCGGGCTTCGAGGATGAGTTGCGGCGCATGTTTCTGGGCGGCCCAGTGGCGCAGCAGCGAGGTGGCTGCTCCTTCACGGAAGGGGCTGGGCCAGAACAGCAGTTGCCAGACGAGGGAATCTGCGGTCAGGTCCGGAGACTCGCTATCCTGCATCGTCATTATTTGGCCTCCTTTTCGGTCGTCGGATCGGTCTTCTGTTCGCGTTCTTCCGCTTCGGTTTTAGCGAGCACGATTGCGATCACAGCGCGACTGAGTTTGTGCAGATCGGGCGCGGGCCGATTCTCGCTGCGGACCGTGATGTTGCGATCGGCCCTGGTCGAGACGCGGCGCTTGACTTCGCGATCGGCACGGCGGTGATTGGGTCTTCCTGTTTTGGACATAGCTCTCCTCCTCGATGAATTAGATTTGATTTCTACGAGTCGACGTAGGGAATGTACGTCGGATTTTGACGGAATCGCTGGTGTGCAACCGCGTCTGGACGTTCACTATGAATTGCGTGTACGCAATCGCAAATAAAGGTTGTGAAAACTACTACAGCGAAACGAACACACAATATTGAGGTGACGTCAATGCTGAATCGATGTAATTTCGTCTACCACCCGGAACGCATTTTTCCGGTACAGGGTGACCGCCCCGACCAGCAGAGCGATCACCCCGGCGATGCCCAGAATGAGAGCCACTGTGGGCCAGATGGATTCGATGACGCCGACCGCGCAGTAGATAGCGACAGCCCCCACCAGCACACTGATGCAGCCGCGCTTGAACTTCTCGGCCATGTTCAGGTCGTCGCTCATGCGGGCCACCGCCGAACCCACTCGATCGCCTCACCCGCGACGATGGCCCCGAACTCCACCGCCAGCAGACTGCTGGTCGGGGCCGCATCGACCCGTTGCCCGGCCAGGCGTTGGATGTCACGGGTCAGGCGCAGACTTCGGCGCACCACGAAATTCACCAGTTCACTGCATATTTCGAGATCGTCACCCGGCGGCACCTTCGGTTGCAAATCGTCCAAGATGACCCGATGGTCGCGGATATTCACATTCACCACTCCCCACCGAGGTCGTCGGCGCTGCTGTCGGCGTCCGCCGAGCCGCTGGGTACGAGCGCCGTGCTTGCGGGTTCGTCCGAGGGTTTCGCGGCCTCGTCGGCGGGCGCATTATCAACGGTCACCAGCTCGGCCAACCGTTCCATCAGCTGATCGAGCACCGCATAGTTGACGGTGACCTGCGGTGCGAGCAGGTTGCTGCCCGAACCACCCTGCGAGAAGGTGAAGGTCGCTTCCGCACCGCATCCTTGGTGGTAGGAGCGGGCCAGCAGCCGCAGTTGATCGGCACCCTTGAGCGGCGTCCCTATCTTCGCCAAGGTAGCGGCATACACTCGCTCGGCTTTGAGTTCGATCGGCGGCAACTGCACGGCTAGATTGTCGATGCGCTCTTGCAGCTGCACACGGATTTTTTGGATTGGTTCCAGTTGTGTGGCCAGATGGCCGATCTCGTCGGTCTGGAGCGAACCGTCGCGGAAGTAAGTCATGAACACCACCACGTTCACCGTGACGACGACGACCGCGAAGAAGACGCCCAAGATCATCGCACTGGTGACACCGTTGCCCGCCGCCAAACTGTCGGACACGACCCGGTAGGCCATGACGATGCCGGCCCCGATAGCGAGCAAGGACGCCAAACTCACGAACAGCAGCGGGATAGTCCTTGCCCAACCCCCGGGCGCTGCGACGCCACCATGGTCGTCCTTGTAACCCTTGAGGTCCCGGCCGAAGAACTTCAAGCCGATCGCGACGGCCGCAGTGCCCAGCAGCGCAAAGACGGTCGCCGTGATGAGTGGGATCAGACTCTCACCCCATGCGGCACCGTTGCCGCTGCTCAGACTCGCCAGATCAACATTAAATACCTGCGTTACGAAATGCAGCAGCACTGGGAAATCCAGCAATGCCGCCCAGGTCGAGAAGTTGTGTAGCCACAGCGGCACCCGCCGATGTTTCAGGTTGCCAGCGTCACGTTCCTCGGTGATCTTGGCGCTTACCGTCGCCATCCGTTCGGTTGCCCGAGACGCCAGGATCGTGTCGCCGTTCATGCCGACGATCGGCTGCTGCTCCAGGCGGTCGAGTTCGGCGCGCGTGGTGCTCATTTCACCCTTGAGCACCGCCGCATGATCCACCAGCTCACCGAGCCGATCGGCACCGTGGTCACGGGCTTCCTCGGCGGCGAGCATAGCCTCGCTCATCACCAGGCCCTCCATCTGGGAGAACGTGGCTGGATCACGCGGGACGCCGATACGTTCCTGTTCGCTGTGCAGCGCCAGCAGTTGCGCCAGCCATTCACGCGGGATCGGCTTGCCGGTCGCTACTGACATCCTGATATCTCGCTTCGGCATTGCAGGCAGCTCGTAGGGCTTCGCGGGGAAGCGTGGCGGATCGGTCGGCTTTCGGAGCGTGACTGTCCTCCGCGACTCCGGCTCTGAAGAATGGCCGTTCGGTGTGGTGGCAGGTGTCAAGGTCACAGAGGTACCTCCATTTCGTTCGTTGGTGAAGGGCTCAAGCGGCTGATGCTCGTCGGTAGCCATCAGCGGCCCGGCTGGTGGAAGACGATTTCGACGCGACGGTTCTGTTGAGCCTTGGACTCGTCGAAGACGCCACCGGTGAAGTTGGGGATCACTGGCTCGCGGGCGCCGTGGCCGGATACGGCCCCGAGCAGTGAGGATGGCAGGCCAAGCGTCAGAAGCCGATCCGCTACCGCACGGGCACGGCGACCGGCCAGATCGTTGTGATCGTCGCCGTCGCCGGTATCAGCGATATGTCCGGTGATGTCGATGGCCTGAATGGCGCAGCGGGACGTTGCCTCCACGACCGGACGAAGTGCACCGTCGGCACTGACTGGTAGAGCGGCGCTTCCACCTGCGAAGTGCAGCACCGCATCCGAGAGGTTCAGCCAGACCGGGCAACCGCCACGGGTGATGGCCTCGGGCACGGGGACCACCGGCACCGGCATGGTCGCTACGGGCGCCGTCGCGGTCGGCGCGTCATGGGTGACAGTGCAACTCGCTGCCCCGGCTCGTTCGCAGATACCGACCCAGACCTGCTCAGTCATGGTGCGGGCGAACGGCGGCAAGCTCGGTTGTGAGCCGCCAGCACGACCAAGGCCGTGGAATGTCACGTGACGACCAGTGAGGTTGGGTATCTGCCCTTGGCGAGCGATGCTGTCGATGATGCTGGCCGGGTTTGTGTTCCAGCCGATCACGCGGAAGTCCATCGGGGCCTCCGTGCTGATGCCCGACGATATGACGTGAATGTCCGCATCCGGGATCTCCGCGGCCCGATCGAGCAGCGGCAAGACACTCAGGCCTGGCGTTGTGGAGGCTGCTTCGCCCAGGGTGACGCTGAGCTTGTCGATCGCTGAGTGGATCTGTCGATCGGCGTCAGCGGCGGCATGCTGCACCTGACCGTTCGGGCGGACCGGGGTGAGATCGGTGGTACGGACCTCACCGCTGAGGCTGGTGACCACGCGGACGGTGGCGCCGCCCTTGCGCTTGGATCGCTTTGCCATGCTCGTCAATTCGTCCACCATCGACTCCGGCAGCACCGGCCGCGGTTCTGCGCTGGTCGCCGTCACCACCAACGTGACCGATCGAACGGATGACAATGGAGCAGAAGACCCACATCCGGCCACCAGGCCGATCACGAGGAGAAGGAAGACGAGGAACAGGACGAGGCTGGGTGGGATATTCAGCCGCAGCGGGCAGCAGAAAGATCGCAGCGAGTTCTGCGATTTGGGGGAATGTGGCAAGTGAGTCTCCTTTGGGGATAGGTGGGGACAACCGAGCGAGGCCCTGGGTTGTAGCAGTTGGCACCAGTCGCGACCGATGCCAACTGCTACAGATCGCGCTAGGCGAACCCCCCGTGCGAGCCGTGGCCGCAGGCAGGGCACCACGAACCTGCGGACCTGTGATGGCGTCCCGAGCGAGAAGTTGCCAGTCGCAACTTGACTGTCGCCTCCAAAGAGACGAGCAGATACGACGCCATGAAGAGCGCCCAGGCGGTGAGGGTGGATTGCATTCGGTTCCTTTTTTCAGGGTGTTATGGCTCGCTTGATCAGCCAGTTACCACAATTCCAACTCTCAATGCGCACGTCACACCCTTTCCGGTCGAAGAATCGGTCGACTTCTCGGAATATTTCAGACCGAGAAGTCGACCGGGAACTCGACCAAGAACTCTTGCGTAATCCAAAGTCGCTTGCTATTTCCCGCACAATGCGTTATTTGTAGTAGTACAACTTAATAAGGAAATGCAGTATGGGCGAGCATTCTCAGCCTGAACCGAAATATAGGCAGCCAAACTATGAATTAGAGTCGCCGGTGCCAAAGCTTGATCTGCCGGTAAAGTCGGTAGAAGAAATATTAGACTTGATAGAGCGGCGTGACGCGGACCAATCCGAGCCCTCTGGCCGTGAGCGAGCACTACAGGACAACCAGTTGGACTGGGAGTTGGGGTTGTTGCCCGATGTGGACCCTGAACATTCTATCGGCGTAATCGACGCACTTGATGCGAGTGATCGCTTTGATGATAAGTTGACGGCCGTAGCAATGACCGTGAAGCTGTATCGACATAACCGAGACGCAGCGCGATTACGCCTGCGTAGGTTTCTGGGCGACAGTGACTTTGATGTGCGCGGTCACGTTCCAGACATGCTTGAACAGGAGTTCAGCGCAGGCGAAATCGACACTAGCGGAGTCATCGATTTGATGCGAATGTATCACGATGAACTAGAGGAAAGAGATCGTGAAATACAAAGCCTACTGCGAGAGCGGAGGCGCGCCGTAGGGCGTACCGCAGCTAGACCTGACGCGGTACACATACACGCTGGCGAGATTGCAAATTCGATAATTGGTGATGGAGTTACCCGCACGTACATTGCCAAGCCTGGTGACCACCGAGGGTCTAGTCAGTAGGGCGCGAGTACGACCTAGCTCTGCTCGCTGTAGTGCATTGTGCTAGACCATCGGTTTCTTGGCAGAAGTGCGGGGATATATGACATCATGCCCGTATGACGCTTCGCGCAGTTCATTCGGATCAGCAAGCTCTCGCGGCGGAGTTGGAGTCCCTGCGCGTCAGAGGCATTGAAGGCGTATTCGATGACGTCGACAGAGAACCGCTCAAACTGGACGTTCTGTTTGGTCTAATCGGCAGTGAAGAGTCGGAACTGTGGGGCGGATCCGACATCCAGCGCATGGAAGCCATCTGCAAGACTATCCGCCGAGCAATAGGGCGGCTGTCCGACTCTGGACTCCAGAGTGGGTTGGAAAAATCTAGTATTACATGGCGGACAGCTGCGCTGATTATGTTCGATCTGGTGAACTTCAAGACCGAGACACGGATCAAACTTGACCGATATGAAGAGGGGCAACGACATGCCAAATTGACGAAATACGTACGGGAGGCTAGCGGGTTTGTTGGCAATGAGCAGGCATTTAAGAAAGTAAACCGACGGATGAGAGATGAAATGGCCGCCTATTTGTTGTCGGATGGCGATGATAGTGAAGGATTTTCGGAAGACGCAGAAGCCGTATCAGAAACAAGCACGGCTACTCATTCGAGCGACTCATCGTCAGCGAATTCGCCACACGAGCAAGCCTCGGTGGTGATACATGCCAATAGCATCGACCGCTCGATACAAGGGCCTAGCGCCACGATGAACTTCTTTGAGTTCGGTAAACAATGAGCGATACGGAGGAATCGCCTCAAGATCCCCCTCTGAATGTCCAGGCCGAGCGAATTGAAAAGTCCATATTCGGCCCTCATGGCATCATCAATATTAACAATAACTACATCCACACAGGGGCTAGTCTCCATTCTCCCACCGATCTACAATTGAACGCTGCGCGTGAGCTTCGCACGACCGTGGAAATTCGCTGTAAGCGGGAGCGCGCTGCCCTCCAGTTGGATTTGAATCAGCCCATGCCCGTGCGGTGGTCGCTGACCAAACGGCAGCCAGCCGATCGTCTAGTGAATGCCTTTGGTGGGTCAGGTCCGTTTACTTTTGATGCGTCTTCCGAAGACGCCATCAACGCCGCCTTACAGTTTCAAAAACTTGCACGGAATCGCCTGGTCGTACTGGGGGAGTCCGGTGCTGGTAAGACCGTATTTGCTGAGACTCTCACGTGGGGGCTGCTTGACCAGAAGACGATGGAAGTTATTCCCGTCTTTCTCCGTGCCAACAGCTGGAATATTACCGAGCAAGAATCGTTGAGAGATTGGATTATCTATCGCCTAACGATCGATTATCCAGAAGTTTGGAGAACGCATAAAAAAACATCGCCGGGTGAGTTGTATGATGCGAACTTAATCCTCCCCGTAATTGACGGCCTAGACGAGGTGAAAAATGGGATTAGGCCAGACATCGTGGCGGCCTTGAATCAGCATGTCACAAGTCATGATGGGCTGGTAATTAGCTGCAGGACTGAGACATATAGTCAACTCGTTGATCAGTCCGGTGTTATTGCGTGTGCTGCTGTCATTGAGGCGCATCCACTGACTGCCGGTGAGGCAGCAGACTATCTAGTGGCTGCGGGTTGGAGAGACAAAGCTCGGTGGCTGGAGATGAAGAAGGCACTTATAGGCGAGTACTCGCAGCCTTTATCTAAGATTTGTTCTAATCCGCTCGGTCTTTGGTTGGTTTGTACGATCTATATCCGCAACGGCAAAAGCGAGGACGCCGCAGATCCGCTTGAACTGCTCGATACCAGACGTTTCGACAGCGATGCCAAGATCCAACACTACCTATTTGACCGCTTGGTTTCCACGGTGCTTAAGCGGCGCACCGTAGTGGAGGACGACAAAGCAGATCCCCGGCGTCCCGAAACGGACTGGGAAGCTGCCGATGCCGAGAAATGGCTGATGCACCTTGCTCACCGAGCCGAGGAGAATGCAGATATCGATTGGTGGCGCCTATTCAAGCGGCGCCAAGTTATGCCCAGGACCTTATATCAGCTCTTATATCATGCGGTATACCTGATCGGCTACCGCCGTTCGTTGTTGATTTTTCTCGCGGCATCTGCATTAGGCTTTCTTGCATATATGCAAGTCCCATACTTTCCCGCTTTTATGACCGGTATATTACTAGCGGTATCGTTAGCGGTATTGCCGATTGTGGGAGTGTGGAGTGTCTGGAGGATGGAGGCACCGCCCGTTCCCGCTAGCGCGAAGCGTGTCACAGCCTTTATACGGTACGAGATAAAACAGTATGGCCTCAAGGGCTTCGTCACTGTATCGCTCTTCGGCGGCATATTTGGCGGATTCTTTGTCTGGTGTGCCAACCAAGGATTTTCGAGAGTGGCTGTCGTCTTTGGCTGGATGATTGACATATTGCCTGCGGACCTGTCTATGATTGCAGTGGTGGCGATTTGGGCTGCGATCGGCGTCGTGGTTGCGCCGTTGACGACGCTTCTATCGCATGTCCAGCGCGGAGTTGTTCGATGGATTCGGCCGAGGGGGCATGATTCAGGATGTCCAATGCATAGCCCAGGGTTGAACAATGCCCTCGATCGAGAGCTATGGGACGGAGAATCGCTAAGTTGCGTCATCTGTGGTTGGAGCTGTAACTGTCCGAGCTGTGAAAGTATCCGGAACGTATGGATCGATCCGGTGTCGACATTTCGGGTAAGTAGGATTCGGTCGTTGGCAGGAATTCCGGCCAATATCTTGTATCTAACGGTTTCGCTGGGATTGACGTTCTGGTTCTTGGGTTTGTCGGACGGTTCAGCGACGTTAGATTCAGCGCAAGTATTAATGAAGTTACCGCTAATGCTCATCGTTGCGCTTCCATTCGCCGTCCCGTTGGGTATCACTCTAACTATCGTGCGTGAGCCTGCGTGGTTTGGATACTTCTTCGCATCACGCTGGTTTGCGATGCGCAACAGACTTCCGAGAAGGAGTATCAATTTCCTGGAAGACATGCATCGGGTTGGTCTGTTTCGCATATCGGGCGCGGCATACCAATTTCGTCACATCGAGCTGCAACGCTATCTTTTGACAAAGGCGCTGGACGATATGTCGTAATTTGGGGCATAGTTGGATTCGGAATATAGTCTTTCAATCCTCCGCCGTACCCGCCAGCCTCGCTGCCGCCTGCAAATGCACCCAGCAGTCATCCGGTCGGTGCATCCGGTGACTCTCGCGCAGTTGCCGTGCCCGAATCACCGTCAGCTCCATCAGGTATGCGTCACACAAGATTTCGGCCAGCGGCCCGTCCGCATACACAAATGTGCGATCCGTCAGCTCCCTATGCCGTTTCGGCATCGGGAGCTGCCCGTCGTTTGGGTTCTTCGGCTCCTCGATCGTCATGATAGTGCCTGCCTGCGGGCGTCTGGCTGTTTGGTTCCTGCGGTCAAGACATTCACCTTCCGGGAAATGTGGGGAATGTGCCGTGCATGCGAGCAGTTCAGTACTGCTGGCGCGACGAATCCGGCACCACCCGCCCCGCCTCAATGAGCGTCTGGAAAGCAGCAGCCTTCCTGGCGCACCCATCCAAGCGGCAATTCCGATGCACCTGCATCTCGCGGTGCGCTTCATCCACGTCGGGCGGGCTATCCGGCGCTTCGTGCGTCCAGGTATGCGGCCAGATGCTCGCTCGCTCATCGGCTCCCGAAGAGCCTGAAGTCGAGGCGAAGTCGGCCGCTGAAGACGCCGGATCGTCCCCCGGCGCCCGTGCCGTCGCGTTCGAACCGGCAAGATCCTCGGGTGACCGAGAGGCCATCACCATCACCCCCGCCAGCAGCCCGATCGTTCCAACCCCCGCCAGTGCCGCCAGTACCAAAGACATCCATGTCGGCATTAGATTCGCCTCACCGCGGCTTCGTGCTGCTCGGCGCCATTCGGCGGGCGTCGACGAGCGTCTGTTGAGCGGCAGCTTTGCGCGCACAGCGTTTGGCGCGGCATCCGAGATGGAGCTGCATCATCTCGTGCGCCGTGTGAACACTGAACGGCAGCGTCGGCGCAGCGTGAGCCGCCGAATCGTACAGCGCTATAAGTTGGTACATAGCAGGCGAATTAGTCGTCACCGGGGATCTCCGTTTCAGGCCGTTTCGGGGGCGTGGGAAACGATCGGGTGGTACCCGGCACCGGGGCGTTTCGCCACCGGCCTGCCACTCTGGCGGGCTGGTGCGCCGGACGGGGGGTTCCAGGCGTCAGCCCGGTACCGGGTACCGCGTAGGACCGTAAGCCCCGAAAACCGCCTATTTCGCCCGCAAATACCTGGTCTCGTCGCCGTTATACGCAAATCGGTATATGGTGCGGTCGAGGCCGAAACCACCTGGTATTCGGTGGGTTATCTGCCACGGCCCACGAATGCATCAGCCACGCAGGGGGTATCCGACATGCCGATGACAACCGGCGAAACCATCCGACGGATTCGCAGGTCCATCGGAATGACACAGGCTGAGCTGGGCGCGCTCCTCCACTTCACTCAACCGGCAATTTCACAGCTGGAGCACGACGGTCCCGCCAGTTACGATCTGCGCGTGCTGCGCCGTGTGGCGAAGGCACTGCAAGTGCCGCTCACCGTATTGGTGGCCGAGTCGGATGAGGAGGCGGACATGCGGCGTCGCCAGTTCTTCAAAACAGGCATGGTTGGAGTCGGCACCACCGTCGCTGAGAGCCAGCGCCCGGAAGTTTATGCACCAGCGTCCTCCGGGCCGAGGGTTGGCGCCGCCGACGTGGATCGAATCAGTAGGAGTATCGACAAGATTCACGAACTTCAGTTGATGGCCGGTGGTGATCGACTGTGCGAGATCGCTACCAACGAAGTCCGCTACGTCGAGCAGCTCCTCGACGGTTGTAGCTACAGCGACAAAGTAGGTAAGGCACTGACCAGTGCCGGGGCCGAGATGATGACCGCCGCGGGCTGGGTGCACTACGACGCCGGTCGCTGGAAAGATGCCAAGCGCTACTACGCCGATGCAGCCCAGGCCGCCACCGTCAGCGGCGACGGCATCGCCGCCGCCCACACCTGGATCAATGCCTGCCTCCTGTCCTACCGCGAAGGGTCACGGCCAAAAGAAGGTGTACAGCTCGCCCAAGCCGCGCAGCTTGCCGCCAGGAGAGAAGGCGGTCCGAAACTGAGGGCGTTGGCGGCAATCCGCGAGGCCGAGGCACTCAGTGTCATCGGCGATCGTTCCGCGATGGTCGGGGCGGTCAATCGGGCACACCGGGCGTATGAATCGACCAGGGGACACGATCCCGCCTATCTTGCCCATCTGCCGGAAGCGCAGCTCAGTGGCCTGACCGGCTTGGCGTTCATGCGGCTTGGTGACCACAGTGAGGCCGCCACCTACCTGCAATCCGCCATCGACGGCACTGCGGCCTACCCCCGCGAACAGATCGCCTGGCAAATCCGGTTGGCCCAGAACCACGTCCAGGCCGGAGCCATAGCCGACGGCTGCGGGGTGCTCATCGAGAACTTCGCGGGTATCAGCAAGGTGGCGTCGACCCGGCTGCAAACCACGCTCGTCGAGATTGCGGATGAGCTGCGTCGACATGTTGCAGTTGCGGAAGTGCGCGAGTTCTTCGGACTGTGGACTGCCCGCTGACGCTAGACCTTGAAGTGCTCGGCGACCCGCGTCCGCAGTAGCTCGTAGCGCTGCCGGGTGTGCTCATAGGACAGGCAGTAGTCGCGCGTCGACGCGAAACCCTTCGTTTTCGGCGCTGGTTTGGAGAAGTGAGTGTGCTCCGGGAACTGCTCGGCGGTCAGATCGACCGTCTCGCCGTCGACCAGGTTGAAGTAGTGGGAGATGGTTTCTCCGCCAGGCAGGGTGGCGACGCTATTGAGGATGTCCCCGCCGAGATGGTCGTGCACCACGCAGGCCGTGACGGCGCACTGGCCCTTTGCTGGGTTGCTTTCGGTCCAGTCCTGGGCCGCGCTTGTATCGGCCGACCAGGCGGAGCGGATGGCTCGGTGGAGGGCTTCGAGGGAGCCGGTGCCCATGAGTGCCAGGGTAGCAACGTGGTGCTTGTGTGTTAGGTGAGTGGACGACCCTGTGAGGATTCAAACCGGCCGAATATTGGCGACAGTTCGAACGCAACCCTTTTTGAGCTGTATCGTACAAGCTTGTTTCGTACGAAATCGGGCAGGGAGCGCGCATGGCAGGGGAAGCTAGCTATCATAATGTCACTGCCACCGTTCGGCCTCCACGATGTGCAGTATTAATCAACAAGACCAGTGAGCACTGGATGGCGGCAGTGCATGGCACTATCCGGCGGGCATCCGAAATGTGGGGCGGCAAGTACTTCGTCATAATTCCCACCGACGGCGACAGTATAGAAGAGAAATTCTGGGAACTCCTCGAAGGCTACAGCCCAGATTTTATCGTGACGTACAAGCTCACGTATGCTGATCTGAAATTCTCCGATCCTGAACGCTATGAGGCTGTAAAGCGAAGGCATGAGAAGTCATGGAAGGAACAAGGTAATCCTTCCGCTGATTTTGAAGAATGGTTTACAGATTCGGCCTCTCAGTCTTACGTGGAGGACTTTCGGCTGAGTGATGAACTTGAGGCAGAACTTGTTTACCGATTGAGCCCGTTTCATCACAAGGGTTCACTCGACATGTTCATTAGCTGTGGTTCAGGATTCGGCTACCCCTTGACAGAGGTGGCGAAGATCGTTTCGACGTCTACAAATCCAATCTCTGGCCTGGTGCTGCCGCATAGGATTGACAATCCCACACTATCGCTCCTCGTCTCGTCCCAAACTGGTCTCGCCAGTGACCACTACGTCGCCGCATTTAAATCTCAAGACTTTACGATCCGGCGTCTTCCGGACGACTACGGTAACATTGACCTTTTACGCTTAGCATCCGGAGATTCTGAGCGGCTCACCTTGGCCGAGCCGTATGCGGTACTAGACGACTCCCTCACATTGATGCCGTTTTCTATAAGCATGCTGAACCTAGGGCAATATTATCGAGCCGACGCGCGAAGTCGGAATGCAGTTACGATCGTTCTCGGCGATACCGTTGATGATTTCTGTCTATATTACTCCCTTTCTCGCGTCCGCACCGATATCTATTGGCTTCCTCTCGCTTGGCTTCGGAAGTGTTACGCCTCTCTGCGCAGAAACGATCGGTTGCGGAAGCAGGGGCAGCCGACAGCTGAATACGGCGAAGAGGAGTCGGCAGCCAGAGTCTTGGTCAATCTATTTTATGACCGCATCCAGCACGGTTACAGTGAGAAAAAGATGCAGCTGTGCAGTTTCAGCTTGAGCGGACGGCAATTGGTCGCCTATAAGGCACAGATGGCGCGATGCAGCTACTCCGACCCTGTTGGCTTCCGGTCGAACCTAAATATCATTTCGATGGAGTCGGTCTCGGCGGCGCGCGAGCTACAAGTGTTCGAGAATGACAACTACGCCAATCGGCAAGACATGATCTTTGTTGACGGTAACAGCGTAGGATTCTTGAACACACCGCGCCCCAAGAATTTCAGTGAGATACGACTGCCGGGGCATTATTGGCTGACATCCGTCGAGATAACGAACTACGGCCCACCATCACTCGCTGACCTCGGGCCTAAAATTGTCAACCTTCATGACTCGACGACAGAATCTCGGGTGGCTGCGGATGGGATCGTCTATCTATGCCCGAATTCTATTATATTCAACCCCGAGCTGGATGCCACTCTTCGGCGTCCGATGGTTCAGATGCCTGACACCATGGCCCTCATCCAGGAGTATTTCCGGCCCGTTGGCGTCACAGTTGAGTACTCAGATAAAGGCAACTACTTCATCGACACACTGCGTCGTTTTGGCGGGCTGGACGAGGTAGGAACTTTTATCAAGGCACCGACCACGCGAAGCATACTTGACAAATTCAAGTCGAAAAAGACAGCCGAGCAAGGCCGGGTCATCTACCTTGAGAACGACCAGCGGACCTACATTAACATCGGTGCCATCGCGGCCAGCCTTGGCGATGAAGACGCGAAGAGTGGGGATGCTGTCGATCTCGTTGATACTCTGGTCGGCAAGGAAGTACTTCAGCGCGGTTACATCTTTAGGTGCGAACGTTGCCGACTGACCTCCTGGTACAACGTGAATGATCTCACGGCGCAGTTCATGTGCAACCGGTGTGGCCACCCTCAGCAGTTCACTAAATGGCATTGGAAAGAACCCGCGCAGCCTCATTGGTATTATAAGCTTGCTGAGACCATCTATCAGTTCTACATAAATAATTCAGACCTGGTCGCGCAGGTGCTATACAAGCTCAAGTCCGAGTCCAAGAGAGCCTTTCACTTCGCTCCCGAGATCGACCTAGTGGGATTCCCAACGCCCGGCAAGAATAGCAAAAGTCGAGAGATGGACGTGGCGTGCATTCTTGACGGTCAGCTGATATTCGGAGAGTGTAAGACCGAGTCGCTAAAGTTGAATACCGTAGATAAATTTGACACTCTTGTGGGCATGCCGATCAAGAATCCGGCGCGGGTCGTCTTCGCTACGACGAAGGCAGTCTCCAGCGATTTCAAAGAGCGAGTAGCGACGCTGCCGCAGGCTCAGATTCTTACCTATGAAATGCTCTATGACAATTGATGCGGCGGAACTTTGTCGACCACTTCGGCGTCCACCGTCTCCGCTGTATTCGACGCCAGGTCACTTGGGAATATAGTGGTATCGCTGCGATGTGCCAGGTCATTATTATTTGACGAACTAGCCGTTTCGGTTCAAAATAACAACTGAATGGCTGAAAGATACCACAAATTCGAACTTCTCGCGATCGCCCTCGATGCGCAGTTCGGAAATATCTACGAATACAACCTTGGCCCGGATCAAGTTGCTGGGTACGACTTCCAAGAGTGGTCGGACGAACTCCGCCGGGCCGTGAGACAGTTCCTGCTGGACGACCTCCCGGCCGGGCTGTGGGACTACCTGTCCGATCCATTCGAAGACGAACCAGCTGGAGTCAGCAAAGATCAACGAGCGGATGACATGATCGAGCGATTGCAACCGGGCGAGGTTGCGATAATGATTCGCCATGCCGCAGTGACGGCCGTGCCCACCCTTCGCCAGCTGATCGGCAATTTGGACGACTGGCCCAGCGAGGAGGAGCGGCTCGATGCTGACATATGGCTCACCAATCGTGGAGACAGCGTCCACTGGCCGATTCTCGCCGCAGTGGCCAATCACCACAAATTTGGCACGACCCGCACACCATCCGTCAGCCCACCACCGCGCGATCCTGACGACCTCGTTCACACCCTTACTCCCGGCGAGCTGCTGTACGCCTGGGAGTACGTGGTCGGCCCCGCCGATTCCGACCTCACCGATGAGGAGTGGCGACTGCTGACACCGCACCTCGGAACGGTCACAACCCACACGGATGAACGGGTCCTATCCCAGCACGAACGAGATAGAAGGCGCCGCCTCTTCAACGGCATTCGCTTCAAACTCATTCGCGAGGTGCCGTGGTCACACCTGCCTGCCCGCTACGGGCCGTACCGTTCCATCTACCAGATGTATCGCTACAACCAAACCGGCGGACTGTTCGTTCGCCTACGTGAAGCTCTCCACGGTTATCCGGCTGCTTTGCAGCTCGTGGCTTGGCTGGATGCGGTGATCGCGGATCTCCCCAAGAAGCGCCATCGCAGCCAGCCTGGTGACGAACAGCCTGCTCAGAACACTCGCCCCGAGGCGACCGATGGCCACTCAGCATGACGCCTCTCCCAGAGGAGCTGCTTCGGTTGCTCTTGACCCGGTTCGCACTCACCACGCCGGTAGAATGGTGATTGCCTGACTGGTGGCGCCGCCCGTGACGAAAGCGCTTGCCGGACGGAAGATCCCCGCCCGGACGTTCGGGTGGCCGGATGGCTCGATGAGGCGAACCCCGTGATCGGTTTCCTGCCCAAGGTCACGGTCCACAATGACTGGGGGCTCGATAGCACCGCGCGCCGGTTCGCTCCGCCTCTGCCCGCACGGGGGTTACTCCAATATCCATCCATGTAGCGGAACTGACGGTCGCGACCGCGGTACATCATGCTTGTCTTCTGGAGGGTGGCCACGCTGCGGATCTGATGTGAGAATCGGAGGAATGCCTGTCGATACGCTTGCCTGCCCGTCATGGTGTGTTGTCCACCGTCTGGCCGATCCGGCAGAGCCAGGTGATCAAGGCACGCACTACGGTCGGACGTTCTGGGTCGCCCTGAATGAAGATGAAGCCGTTGAGCAGGGTGTTACACCAGGTGTTCTCGTGCAACTGACTGCCTACGACGCTGATGGAGAGCGCTCCACCGGGATTGATCTGGTCGACCCAAGCGGCACTGCTGCCGAAATGACCAGTGCGGAGGCGCGCGCCCTGGCGGCGATACTCATTTCCGGTGCAGATATGCGGTCGCTGCCGGCCTCGGACGGATGTCCGTCATGGTGCGAAGACCACCACCCAGATCTACCGCCCGATGGTGGCATTGAACTCTACCGGGGCATGGTGCATTACGGCCCGGCCATGACAATGACCGCCTCGGGACCTGCACTGTCCGGAGTACTTGTCAAGGTGCAGGTCAGTGTACGCGGGGAGGGGGACCGCCAAGAGCGGGATCTAGCCTTGGCGATCGCCCACGCCGTGACAGGCGCGACATCTGCCCAGGCGTACATGATTGCCACGAACCTGCTTGATGTTGCCGATCTATGCGATGCTGGCTGACCATTGCGGGTGCCTCCGTACATCGACAGACCTCCTGCTGCACGGTAGATTTCGGTTCAGTGAGTGATCGCCGCGCGCCAGGCGCCGACACACATCGACGGGGGAACGTCATGAACTATCATCAGCGTTCAATCGACAGCGAACGCGAAGATGAGCTGGATGAGGCTGTGTTCGCCGAGTATGTCGGAACGTCGGAAGCCGGCAACCCTGACGGCAATATCCTGGAGTACGGCCAGATCGACGAAATCAACCTCAGGTTGTCCGGCTACCGCAAAGAGGATTTGGAAGCGGTGTTCGGCCCACCCGCAGAACGCAGCCCGTCCGGCCGAGCCGTCTGGAATCTCCAGCACGTACGACGCGTCGAAGCTGAACGCTTCGGCCCGTTTCTCGGTGTGGTGCAAAAGGAGCTGGAGGTTTTCCTCACTGTCGAGGCTGCCCGTAGCGCGTTCGCTGACTGGATCGAACGACGGCAGCTGCCCAGCTCGTAAGAGCAGCGCCCCCAAGGGCCGTCAGTTAGTCGACGCCTTGTTGTAGGCGTCGACAATTTCGGCGGAGAGCCGGCCGCGGCTTGAGACGTGATGTCCGTTTTTGCGAGCCCACTCCCTGATCGCGATTGTTTGCTGGCGGTCGGGAGCTGCGGTCGATCGGCTGGCCTTGCCTCGCGGTGCGCGGCCGACCTTCCGGGCGTGCGGTGCCCACCGCTCGAAGACGCCGCGCAACGTGCTGGCATTGAGCACCGACAGGTCGATCTCGTAGGCTGCGCCGTCGACGGCGAATGAGACGGTTTCTTCGGCGTCGGACTTACCGTCGTAGTCATCAACGAGGGTTACGACGACCTGGCGGGCCATGATGTCTCCTTGCACGAGGAATGGGTGCTTTGAGTGCCGATCAGTCGCTGTTGAGCGCTGGGTGATCAACCAGGTGAGGCTATCCGATTCGTGTAGGCCATAGGAGATTGGCATTGTGATCGAGAAGTCGGAGGTAGTTGTGCGGCTCGTTCAGGCATCAGCGGAGTACGACGCGATGGGGGCCGATTTCTACGACGAGATATTCGATCAGGTGGCGGCGCGAATCGCTGAATCCGGAAGTGTCGGCAAACTGGATCTGGCAGCTCTGGTCACGTGGAAGCGGTTGAGGGCAGACGCACCGTGGGTGACCGCGCTGATGCGCTTGCCGGACCAGCGCGTCCGTGCCTGCACTTGTCGCGCGGTTGTCGCGGTAAATGATCCCAGCTTATCGGTGGCAGATGCTGCCCATCTCGGGCGTCAGGTGTTGCTTGAGCTGCCTGGCGGGCGGGGGACCGGCGCCTTCCCATCGGCAGTCCTGACAGCCGCTGCGCCGCAACGCATGGCTGTTTACGACTGGCGAGCGCGGCAGGGTCTGCAGCGCCTCGGAATCCCTTTCAGCACCAAGGGAGGATCAACCTACCGCCGATACATGATCGAAGTTGAAATGCTGAGAGGGCTTCTTGCCCAGCACAATCAGCACTGGACCGCGCGTAAGGTTGATCTCGCACTGTTCATGCTCGGCAGGAACTGACCGGACGGGGAACGTATGCGTAGGGAGATCCGCATCAGGTTCGACAAGGAGCTTGCACCTGAGCTTTACGCCGATATTGCCAGCGCCGTATGGATGCAGATGCGGGCAGTGTCCGGCCCCGGGGACTTCAACTTCGACGTGTATCACGATGGAACCCCCGAATTGGCGGATGAACTCAACGCTCACTGGGACCGTTTCGCCGATGATGCCCAGTGGGGCGAATCCGGGTAGTTTTACTGGCCAATGGCGGCCATCGAGGGTTGACCCCGTCGCCCGCTACCAATGCATCTCGGCGGCAATCGCCTCCAGCGTCGTCCCCAGCGCCGCGGCGATGGAGTGGGTTTCGGCAACATCCAGCCGACGTTCGCCCGTTTCGTACTTGCTGACGAAAGACTGTGGCTTGTCCAGGCGCTCGGCAACATCTACCTGCGTCAGGCCGCGCTCGATTCGAAGACGGCGCAGAACATCGCAAAACCGCAGGTAGTCGGCCGAATAGAGCGACTTGTCCACGTCGCAAACCCCACCTTGCGGTTCGCGATATCCCAATTTAGGATATTCGTGCGACGGGCGGCATAGCCTGGCGCTATCGACCAAGTGTCGGCGGCAGGGGAGGTGAAATATGGGCGGCGGAAGTGGATTCTTCGGCGGCGGCAGCGGCATCATCTAGAGCCCCGCGTAGTTGTTTGATCGCCCCGGACCGTTGAAACGCGGTCCGGGGCGCTGCATTTGGACCGATCGGCCTGTACTTATAAGTACGATTATTGGTACAATAACTACAACATATGCATGACCCGCTTCGCCGACTCCACAACCTCAAACTTGCCCTCGCGGCGGTAAGTATCAGCTTCGTCGGCTTCGCACTGATGGTCTTCGATCGGTGGCTCAGCACCCAGCCGCAGTTTCACGATCTAGCGTTCTTCCCCTGGGGCGACATCGGTGCCACACTGTTCACTGCGGGCATGCTCGGCATCGGCATCGACTTCCTTCTCCGTCGTGACGACGAAGAGCGGGCCGAAGAGCGCCTCCAGCGGGTGCTGCGAAATCAGGCACCTGCGCTTCGGGCTGCCGTAATCGACGGGTTCGCCTTCAACGCCGAGGATCTGGCGGTCGTCGCAACCCCGGACACCCTCGACCGCGTGATGCGCAACAGCTTGGCTCTGCGGCTCGACGATCCGGAATTCGCCAGTGAGATATATGACGATCTGCGGGACAAGGCAATCCGAGCGTCGGAGCGTTGGCATGACGCGAAAGTCTCCGTCCACCTCACCACCGCGAGCGGAGAAACTGAGGCGCATGCCCCCGCGTACATCGCAACGATGAAGTGGGAGTACACCGTCGTCCCGAAACATCCCGTCAGGCGCTTCGCCGCCGTGTCCGACCGCAATGAGTATCGGGATCTGATGGCCGATTCCGAAGCAACCACCCCGTGGTACGTGCGACCCGCCTCCGGGATTGACGCTGGCGACCGGGAGACGTTCGAGCTTGTGCAGTTCGTAGTGGATGGCGATCCGAGGATGGTTCGGCGTACCGCCCGCCGCGGCGGCCAGGTCTATACCGCCAGCATTGGAGACGAGGCCGTTCTGACCGGCAAACCCGTTGCCGTGAGCTACACCTGCCGTGCACTGATCCCCAAACACGGCCATCTACTCCACCTCGACATGGATGCCCCGACCCGCAACATTTCGGTCGAACTGGACTACACCGATACCGATCTCGACTACGTCAACGTCCTCGATTTCTTCGTGAGCAGCCACAAGACCCGCATCGAGCACACCCCGACGAACGTGCCCGAGCGGTCGGTCACCGTCGCTCACGACGGATGGGTGTTCCAGCGCAGCGGGGTCGCTTTCGTCCTGGTCTCGCACGGCAGCGATGTCGTCGGCGAATCGGCCGACGCATGACTTAGCACGACAGTGGTATTTCGTTGTTTCATAATCGGTTTCGTAGGTGACGGAGCCCTCGGGTGTGGTGTTGGTGGCGTCGTCGCCAGTGGGTGGCAGCCAGGGCGTGGGTGAGGGTGCGGGCTGGGTGCAGGACTATCGCCAGGAGACGGCGGATGTCGGCGACTGTGAGTGGGCCCAGCCCGCGTGGGCTTTTGGGTCGGTGGCGGCGGTGACGGCGAGGAAGGCGTGGGCGAGCATGGCCAGGGTGATGTGGCGGTACCAGGGTTCCCATTTGCGGACCTGGTAGTGGTCCAGGCCGCATTGGTCCTTGGCTGCTTGGAAGCATTCCTCGATCGCCCACCTGGCCCCGGCGACCGCGACGACTTGTTCGCGCTCGATCGTCGCGGGATGAAAGCACAGGTAGTAGGCGATCTCGGTGGGGTCATCCAGGGATCGCCGTGCCAGTAGGGTCCGGGCGTATCCGGCGGGGAGGTCACCGAAATGCGGGAGCGTGGCCCAGGCCCAGGCCCAGGCCCAGTCGTAGAGGCGTTCTCCGCGTTCGCCGAGTCCGGCCGAGACCCGATGCCACGCCTCGGCGGGTGCACGCCCGACGAGGGTGTCCACGCGTCGGCGGCCGTCGAGGTCTGTCACGGTCTGTTTGACCGGCACTTCCAGAACGTAGGACAGGCGACGTGCCTCGCAGAACGCCCGGAACTTCCCGTCGCGCCCGTAAGCGGAATCCGCAGCTACCCATCCTGCGACTACTCCGGCGTCCATGGTCCGGGCGATCATCGCCTCCGCCAACCTCGGCTTGGTCAGAACACCAGCACTACAACGACTTTCAGGGATTCCCGCATCGGCACAGCGGTCCGGATCACCGACCCAGGACTCGGGCAGATAGAGCTCCCGGTCGATCAGCGCTCGACCCGAGCGTCCCGCATACGCGAGGAACACCCCGAGCTGGGAGTTCTCCACCCGCCCGGCCGTTCCCGAATACTGGCGTTGCACCCCTGCCGAGCGCACTCCCTTCTTCAGAAAGCCGGTCTCGTCCACCACCAGCACACCATCCGGGCAGGCCAGCGCCTCGGCCACGTACGAACGCAGACCATCGCGCAGCGCGTCGGCGTCCCAGCGCGACCGATTCAGGAAATGCTGTAACCGGCTCGGATCCACCTGCCCGGCAGCCTCGGACAGCTGCCAGGCGTTCTTGCGCTCTACCGGCGCCAGCAACCCCGTCAGATACGCCCGCGCCCACCGCCGCGGCTCCGCCCGGTGGAACACACCCGCCACTCGGTCGAACAACTCATCGAAACCCGCCCGCCACAGCGAAACATCCTCGACAACAACGTCACCCAACACAACGGGAGAAGCTATCCCATGATCGCAGTCATCACAAACAACGAAATACCACTGTTTAGTACTGCAACGACAGGTTGTGATTTCGGGTGGCGTGCTGGTAGTGATCTGGTTCGTGTTGGTGGAGGGGGCAGTCGGGTGGTCGGCGGGTTTCGAGGCGTTCGTGGGTCGGTTCGCGGCTCGGTTTCCTCGGTTCGAGTCGCGGCGGCAGATGCGTTTCTAT
>NZ_QCYJ01000148.1 GCF_003123685.1 Nocardia aurea | reverse complement strand
TCCGCAACTTCTACTCGGTCTCGATCTCCGGCTACCACATCGCCGAAGCCGGCGCGAACCCCATCAGCCAGCTCGCCTTCACGCTCGCCAACGGCTTCACCTACGTCGAGGCGTACCTGGCCCGCGGCATGAGGATCGACGACTTCGCGCCCAACCTGTCGTTCTTCTTCTCCAACGGCATGGACCCCGAGTACAGCGTGCTCGGGCGCGTCGCCCGCCGCATCTGGGCGGTCGCGATGCGCGAGAGGTACAGCGCCGCCGAGCGGTCGCAGAAGCTCAAGTACCACATCCAGACCTCGGGCCGCTCCCTGCACGCCCAGGAGATGGACTTCAACGACATCCGCACCACCCTGCAGGCCCTGATCGCGATCTACGACAACTGCAACAGCCTGCACACCAACGCCTTCGACGAGGCCGTGACGACCCCGTCGGCCGACTCGGTGCGCCGGGCCATGGCCATCCAGCTGATCATCAACCGCGAGTGGGGCCTGGCGCGCAACGAGAACCCGCTGCAGGGCTCGTACATCATCGACGAGCTGACGGACCTGGTGGAGGAGGCGGTGCTGCGGGAGTTCGAGCGGCTGTCGGACCGGGGCGGCGTGCTGGGCGCGATGGAGACGGGCTACCAGCGCGGCCGGATCCAGGACGAGTCGATGCTGTACGAGACGCGCAAGCACGACGGCTCACTGCCCATCATCGGCGTCAACACCTTCCGCAACCCGCGCGGCGACGAGCCGCAGCCGCAGCAGCTGGAGCTCGCCAGGGGCACCGAGGAGGAGAAGAGGTCGCAGCTCGACCGCCTGCACGGCTTCCACGAGCGCAACCAGGGCGAGGCGCCGGCCGCGCTGGCCCGGCTGCGGGAGGTCGCCATGTCCGACGGCAACGCCTTCGAGGTGCTGATGGAGACGGCCAGGGTCTGCTCGCTCGGCCAGATCACCGACGCGCTGTTCGAGGCGGGCGGCCAGTACAGGCGGAACGTCTGACCGTTCGGCTCCGGCTCGTGCCGTACGGGCGGCGTCGCCTGTCAGGTCCTCCTGCCGACGCCGCACACCGCCAGCGACGATGCCGGGTCGTCGGCGAAGTCGATCGCGTCGGCCTCCTCGGGATGCCACTGCGACAGCCATACCAGGCCCGGCTCGACCAGCTCGAACCCCGTGAACAGCTCGGCGACCCGCTCCCGGCCGCGCATGGACAGGGGAACTCCCGTCCGGCCGTAGACCTCGACCGCCTTGTCCACGACGGCGCTGCGGGCGTCGCTGGAGCCGTGCGAGATGGCCAGGTGGCTGCCGGGGGCTATCGCGTCGCGGAACGTGGCGACGATGCCCCCGGGGTCGTCGCCGTCGGCGATGTGGTGCATGACCCCGACGAGCAGGACGCCGACGGGCTCGCTGAAGTCGATGACGCGCACCACGTCGGGGTGCTTCAGGATGGTCTCGGGATGGCGCAGGTCGCCCTCGACCACGGCCGTGGTGTCCGGGTCGACCGGCAGCGCCCGGACGTGGGTGAGCACGACGGGGTCCCGGTCGACGTAGGCCACGCGCGCCTCCGGCGCGACCTCCCGGGCCACCTCGTGCACGCTGCCGTAGGCGGGCAGCCCGGTGCCGACGTCGAGGAACTGGCGCAGCCCGGCGGCGGCCAGCCGCCGCACGACGCGCCGCAGGAACGCCCTGTTGGCCCGCGCGGCCGCGCGCACCTCAGGAGCGACCCGCAGCAGCTCCTCGGCCGCCTCGCGGTCCACGGCCAGATGGTCCTTGCCCCCGAGCAAGTAGTCGTAGAGCCGGGCGATGTTCGGCGTGTTCGGATCGAAACCCAGTGGTTCTCGCTCCAATCAGCGATCCCCCGATCAGACAGTGACGATCTTTTGCTGAGAGTCTACGGATTCGTCAGCCCTTTTGTGGAGTCCCCGTGGATTCGGCTGGAACTTCGTTCGTTTCGGCCGAAGTCCGGAAGGGGGCCCGGACGCCACGGGGGTGCAGGTGGATCATAGTGTGTCGGGTGTGAAGGATGACGCGGGGGTCCCGGTGCCCGTGCCCGAGACCGTGACGCGGATCGTGTCGCTCGTACCGTCGCTGACGGAGTCGGTGGCGGTGACGCTGCCCGGGGCCCTGGTGGGGGCGACCGACTGGTGCTCGCACCCCGCCGGTCTGGACGTCGCCCGGGTGCGGGGCACCAAGAGCCCCGACCTCGACGCGATCGGGCGGCTCGCCCCGGACGTGGTGCTGGCCAACGAGGAGGAGAACCGCGAGCCGGACCTCGCCGCCCTGCGGGACGCGGGCCTGGCCGTCTGGGTCACGCGGATCGAGACGCTGGACGAGGCGTTCGCCTCCCTCGACCGGATGTTCAGGCATGCCTGCCGGACCGCGAGGCCCGCCTGGCTCGACCGGGCCGAGGAGGTGTGGCGGGCACCGGCCGGGGGATCGCGCCGCTCGGCGGTCATCCCGATCTGGCGGCGGCCCTGGATGGTGGCAGGGCGCGACACGTTCACCGGCGACGTGCTGCGGCGGCTCGGCGTGGACAACCTGTACGCCGGCCACCCCGACCGCTACCCGAAGGTGCCGCAGGCCGAGCTGGTCGAGCGCTCGCCCGACCTGGTGGTGCTGCCGGACGAGCCCTACGCCTTCACCGCGACGGACGGCCCCGAGTGCTTCCCCGGCCTGCGCTGCGTCCTGGTCAGCGGGCGCGACCTGACCTGGTACGGGCCGTCGCTCGTCGAGGCGCGCGCCCGCCTGGAGATTGCCCTCGCCGGCTGAGCTCGCCGGTCAGGCGGTCGCGTCCGTCGTGGGCCGGGCGGTGAGCCGCGCGCCCGCGCCCGACGGGCCTCTCCTGGACTGGGGACCGGCGGCGAGCGCGGCGTCGACGGCCTCGGGACTGAGGACGTGCTCCATGACGATCACGGCGGTCCCCACGATCCCCGCGCGGCTGCCCAGCGAGCTGGTGGCGATCTCCAGGTTGCGGGTGGTGTACGGCAGGCTGCGGCTGTAGACGCTCTCGCGGATGCCCGTCAGGTAGTGCTCCCCGGTCTCCGCCATGTCCCCGGCCAGCACCAGGACGCCGGGGTTGAGCAGGCTGACCGCGGTCGCCAGCACGATCCCGAGCGTACGTCCCGCCTCCTGGGTGCGGGCGATGGCCGTGGGGTCGCCGGCGTGCACGAGGCGCACCACGTCGCGGCTGCTCCGCTGCCCCAGGTCGGTGGCGAGCGCGTGCCCGCTGGCCAGGGAGGCGACGCAGCCGCGCGAGCCGCACGTGCAGACCCGGTCGTCACTCTCGCGCAGCCGGACGTGCCCGATGTTGCCGGCGGCCTCCTCGGCGCCCCGGTAGATCCCGCCGTCCAGGATGACGCCGGTCCCGATGCCCGTGGACACCTTGACGAGGATCAGGGCGCGGGTCCGGCGCCAGGACGACCACCACTCGCCGAGCGCCATCGCGTTGGCGTCGTTCTCCACGAGGATCGGCACGTCGTAGTCGGACCGCAGGGCCTCGCCGATGAGGTGGTCGTCCCAGCCGGGCATCAGGAACGACCTGATCACCTTGCCGGAGGTGTGGTCCACCGAGCCGGGCAGGTCGACGCCGATGCCGCACACCTGGCTGCGCGGCCGGCCGGTCCGGTCGAGGAGCCGCTGGAACGCCTGCCGCACCCACGACAGGACGGCCT
>NZ_QCYJ01000011.1 GCF_003123685.1 Nocardia aurea | reverse complement strand
CGACTACACCCGCTGGCGGCTGATGGAGGGCCTCGACGACATCGGCCTGACCCTGCGTCACGCCGAGGACGTGGCGGTGTACGAGAATGGTCGGCAGCCATGGCTGCCGACGACCGTCTAGACGACGACTCACTGGCGCGGCGGTTGCGCGAGGCGTACCGCCGCGTCGTCGCGCTTCCCGCGCCCGAGAAGGAGAGGTTTGCCCGCAGATATCTGGCCATCTGCGAGCTGGCCAAGCGCGATCCCGGGCGTGCCGCGGCCCGGCTGGAGGCCTTCGTGGCCTCGCTGGGCGGCGATCTCGACACGCCACGCGCACCCGAAAGCACGCCCGGTGATTGAGTTCGCCCGCAATCAGGCTTAGTTTCGGGAGAGTAAGGGGTTTCTACGTCTTAACTTCGTGAGCTGGAACCCCGAGCCGTAACGGGGGGAGCACAACTTACATGAACAAGCGAGAGCTCGTTGACGCCATCGCGACGCGGGTCGGTGACAGGAAGACCGCCACCGAGGCCGTGAACGCGATCATCGAAGTCGTCCAGAAGACGGTAGCCAGCGGAGACAAGGTCTCGATCACGGGCTTCGGCGCGTTCGAGATGGCCCACAAGCCGGCCCGCTCGGCGAGGAACCCATCCACCGGGGCGGAGATCAAGGTCCCGGAAAGCTGGGGGCCGAAGTTCCGTCCGGGCTCGGACTTCAAGGAACTGGTCAACGTCGGCGGCAAGAAGGCCGCGAAGAAGAAGTAAACGACATCCCACGCGCCCGGCTCTCACGAATTTGGGAGCCGGGCGTTTCGCGTGCCCGCCCGGATGCGGCTCGCCCCCTGGGCGGCTGAGCGTCTACGCTGATGTCCGTGCAGGCTACGGTGCGCGGCTTCGACGAGGCGACCCGCTCGGGCACGGTCTTCCTCGACGACGGGACGGTGCTGCCGTTCGGCGCGCCCGCCTTCGACGCGGGGCCGCTGCTGCTGCTCCGGTCCGGTCAGCGGGTGCGCCTGGTGGTGACGGGCGGCGAGATCACCTACATCACGCTGTCGACGTTCCCGGTCCCCGGCTCAGGGTGACGGCCAGAGCTCGGCGACCACGGCGGCGGTGTGCGGGCCGAGGCCGAGGGCGATCGCGGCGCGCAGGTCGTCAGGGGTGTCCACGTCCTGCCTCACCGACTCGATGCCGTCCAGGCACAGCTCCTTGGCGCCGCCCGCCAGATGTCTGGCCCGCGACTCACCGCCGAACCTGGGCTTGAACGGCGCCCCGGCCCGCACCCCGTAGAACGTCGTGCCGACGTCGAGCGCGTCGGGCACGAAGGCCTGGTCGAACTCGGCGGAAGCCGACAGAACGATGGCCAGCTCGGCGGGCCGCAGCGACGGCAGGTCCGCCTGCAGGGCGCCCACGGGATCGCCCGGCGCGAGCCGTACGGCATGGGCGGCCCCCGTGCGCAGCGCCGTGTTGAGCCCGCGGTCGGGATCGGGCACCACGTCGGCGCCGAGCGCGGCGAGCGGCCCGGCGGCGGCCGGGTCGGCGGTCACCACGATTACCCGCTCCACCGCGGGGCAGGAGAGCGCCGCCGAGACGGTGTCGCACGAGACGGCGACGGCCAGCCGCGCGCGGTGCGGCCCCGTCGCGGCGGCCAGCCTGGTCTTCGCCGCGACCAGCGTCTTGACCGGGATGACCAGTGACCAGCGGTTGCTCATAGGCTTAAGCATCGCGCCTCGACATCTCCTGCGGCGAACCGGGAGACTTGGGGCGCAAACCGTTCGGCTTGGAGGAGAGCATGAGGCGCCTCACGCGACCATCGCGTTTCTGGGAGATCCTGGCCGTGGTGATCGTGAAGCCGTTGTCACTGCTGCTGGTCGGGCGCGACTGGCGCCACGGGGAGCGCGTCCCCCGCCAGGGCGGAGTGATCATCGCGGCCAACCACCTGTCTTGGACCGATCCCGTCCTGCTGGCGCACTTCCTGTACGACCACGGGCGCTGGCCGGTCATCCTGGCCAAGTCGGCGCTGTTCAAGGTGCCGCTGCTGGGCCGCGCGGTGCGCGCGCTGTGCGCCGTCCCCGTCGACCGGGGCAGCAGCGAGGCGGCCAGGTCGCTGCACGAGTCGGCGCAGCGGCTCAAGGAGGGAGGGGCGATCCTGTTCTACCCGGAGGGCACCTGCACCCGAGACCCCGGCCTGTGGCCGATGGTGGGCAAGACCGGCGTCGCCAGGCTCGCGCTGCAGAGCGGCGCCCAGGTGATCCCGGTGGCCCACTGGGGGGCGCACGAGCTGCTGCCGTACGGAGAGAAGAGGCCGAGGCTGTTCCCGCGCAAGACCTTCCACGTGTCGGTGGGCCCGCCCGTCGACCTGTCCAGGTACGCCGACCGGCCGCCGCACGCGGACGTGCTGCGCGAAGCGACCGCCGACATCATGGCGGCGGTCACCGCGCAGCTGGCGGAGCTGCGCGGCGAGAAGGCCCCCGAGTCCCCCTACGACCCGGCGAGGCAGTGATCCGATGACGAAGGCCGCCGTGTTCGGCACCGGCTCGTGGGGCACCACGTTCGCGATGATCCTGGCGGAGGCCGGCAACCGGACCACGCTGTGGGGGCGCAGGCCGGAGCTGGTGGAGGCGATCGACCGCACCCACACCAACCTCGACTACCTCCCGGGGGTGGCGCTGCCCGGCTCGCTGCGCGCCACGACCGATCCGGCCGAGGCGCTGGACGGGGCCGACTTCGTGGTGCTCGCCGTGCCCTCGCAGTCGCTGCGGCCCAACCTGGCCGCCTGGCGCGAGCACATCCCCCGCGACGCCGTCCTGGTCAGCCTGATGAAGGGGGTCGAACTCGGCACGACCAAGCGGATGAGCGAGGTCATCCGCGAGGTGGCGGGGGTGGCCGAGGATCGCGTCGCCGTCGTCTCCGGGCCCAACCTGGCCAAGGAGATCGCCCAGCGCCAGCCAGCCGCCACGGTCGTGGCCTGCGCCGACGAGAGCGTGGCGGAGCGGCTGCAGGAGGCCTGCCACCTGCCGCCGTGGTTCCGCCCCTACACCAACCACGACGTGGTCGGCGTCGAGCTCGGCGGGGCGGTCAAGAACGTCATCGCGCTGGCGGTCGGCGTGTCGGTGGGCATGGGCATGGGCGACAACGTCTCCGCCATGCTGATGACCAGGGGTCTGGCGGAGATCTCCCGGCTGGGCGCGGCGCTCGGGGCCGACCCGCACACGTTCGCCGGGCTGGCCGGCATGGGCGACCTGGTCGCCACCTGCACCTCGCCGCTGTCGCGCAACCGCACGTTCGGCGAACGGCTCGGCCGCGGCATGACGCTGGCCGAGGTGATCGCCACCACCAGGCAGACCGCCGAAGGGGTCAAGTCCTGCGAGTCGGTGCTGGAGCTGGCCAGGAAGCACGACGTCGAGATGCCGATCACCGAGGTCGTCGTGGGCGTCGTGCACGACGGCATGTCGCCGACCGAGGCCGGGATGCTGCTGATGTCGCGTTCGCCGAAACCTGAGCGATACGGGGTGTGACCCGACCATTGCGGACACCACCCCAGGGCTTGACTCGCTGTAGGAGGGACACACCGGTAGATTCGGACGTCATGAGCAAGCCGCGCGTCGCCGTCGTATTCGGGGGTCGTAATTCCGAGCACGCCGTGTCCCTCATGGGCGCGGGCAGCGTGCTGGAGGCGATCGACAAGAGCAGGTACGAGGTGATCCTGATCGGGATCGCCCAGGACGGCAGGTGGGTCTTGGCCGC
>NZ_QCYJ01000101.1 GCF_003123685.1 Nocardia aurea | reverse complement strand
CTGGGTTCGTCGCGGCGGGGGCCGTGGTGCTGGCGCTGGTGGGGCTGGGGGCGGGGATCGGGCTGTTGTTCGTGCGGCGGCCGTGGGCGACCGGGTTGGGGCTGGGGTTGATGATCGGGTGGGCCTTGTGGTCGATCGTCTCGGCGGGGTTCTGTACGGGGCTCAATCCGGAGTTGTACGCCTGACATGCCACTGCACGAGATTTTCGTGGGCCTTGGGGTGTTGGTCGCTTCTGGGGTGTTCGTACGGGAGGCGCGGCGGCGGGGGGCGCTCAACGAGCAGTCGCTGGTCGCCGTCACGGGGGCGCTGGTGGGTGGGGCGATCGGGATGCGGCTGGCTGGGTGGCTGGAGACGCTCGATCTGTCCGATCTCTGGCTGTACGGCTCGCGGAGCGTCCTCGGCGGCCTGACCGGGGCGTACGTGGGCGTGCTGGTGGCCAAGAGGATCATCGGCTTCAAGGAGCGGACGGGCGACTTGTTCGCCCCCGCGGTGGCGTTGGGGATGGCGGTCGGGCGGATCGGCTGCCATCTGACCGAGGCACCGGGGCGGCCCACGGATCTGCCGTGGGGGGTGCATGCTCCCGCGACCACGCCCGAGTGTCCCGGCTGCCTGGCGGGGCAGGCCATGCACCCGTCGTTCGTGTACGAGATCGTGTTCCACCTGGCCGCGTTCGGCGCGCTGGTGTGGGCGCGCGGCAGGCTCACCCGGCCGGGCGAGCTGTTCACCCTGTACCTGGCCGGGTACGCGGTGTTCCGGTTCGCGGTCGAGTTCGTCAGGGCGAACGAGACCGTCTGGCTGGACCTCACGCGGCCACAGTGGTTTCTCGTCCCGGGCATGTTGCTGCTCGGGATCAGGGTCGGGTACGGGTGGCGACGCGGCTACTACGATGCCCTCTTCCGGCGGGAGGTCGTCAGATGAGCACTGGGATGGGACTGCGGGGAGACCGCATCCTGAGGTACGTCAACGCCTTCTGCCCGCGCTGCCAGGGCCAGGACCTGGAGCAGGTGGAGCGGCTGAGCGGCTATCTGGCCGTTCGCGACGGCCGGGTGTGGCTGGAGCGCGGGTGCCGCGAGCACGGCCTGGTGCGGACGCTGTACGACGAGGACCCGGAGATCCTCGCGTACCTGGAGGAATGGACCGCCCCCACGAAGCAGCACATTCCGGACGTGGCCGGGAACTTCGCGCCGGTGCCCGCCGCGTACCTGCGGGGCCTGCCCGAGATGCAGACCCAGCACACGTGCATCCTGCTGGAGGACATCGTCGAGGCGTGCAACCTGCGCTGCCCGACCTGTTTCGCCGGCAGTTCCCCCGAGCTGAGCGGCGTCGTCCCGGTGGCCGAGGTTCTCGCCAACGTCGACCAGCGCCTCGACCGCGAGAACGGCAAGCTCGACGTGCTCATGCTGAGCGGCGGCGAGCCGACCCTGCATCCGGAGCTCGCCGACCTGCTCGGCGAGCTCGTACGGCGGCCCGTCACCCGCATCCTGATCAACACCAACGGCGTGCTCATCGCCCGTGACGACGATCTGCTCGACCTGCTGACCGAGCACAGGGAGCGGGTCGAGATCTACCTGCAGTACGACGGGAGCTCGGCCGAGGCGTCGAAGCATCACCGCGGCGGTGACCTGCGACGCCTCAAGGCGCAGGCCGTGCAGCGGTTGTCGGAACGCGAGATCTTCACCACGCTGGTGATGACGGCGGCGCTCGGCGTCAACGACGGCGAGATCGGCGACGTCATCCGGCTGGCCCTCGACACCCCGTACGTCGGCGGCGTGTCGCTGCAGCCGCAGTTCGGCTCGGGCCGGTCGGGGCCGATCGACCCGATGGACCGGCTCACCCACACGGGCGTGCTCGGGCGGCTCGGCCCGCAGACCGGGGGGCTGGTCACGTGGCGCGACCTCACGGCTCTGCCCTGCTCGCATCCGCACTGCTGCTCGGTGGGCTACCTGATCCGCGACGACGCGCGGCAGTGGCGCTCGCTGGTGGCGCTGATGGGGCACGACCGGCTCAAGGCGAACCTCGGCCTGGTGTCCAACCGGATCGCCGACAGCGAGATCCCGCGCGAGCTGCGGCTGGCCGTACAGGAGTCGCTGCTCGGACTGCTGTCGGAGCAGTCGTCGCTGTCGCATCCGCGGGTCGGCGAGTTGTGGCGCGACATCTGCGAGAACTGCGACCTCGGCGTGGCCACCCTGCTCACGCTGGCGTCGTCGGCGCTGCCCGGCGGGCGCAGGAAGCTGCGCAGGATGCTGGGCGAGCGGGTGGTGCGGGTGACGGTGAAGCCGTTCATGGACATCTCGACGATGATCGAGGAGCGGCTGACGCAGTGCTGCGTGCACGTCGGCACGCGGGCCAGGCGAGCACCCGATCAGGCACGGGATCAGTGTGCGCCGTTCTGTGCGGTGCAGGCGTGGCCGCAGCTGGCGGGGCAGCGGCTGTCCGCGGTGGCCTCCGAACCCCGCGCACGGCTGCCGCTGGAGGTCGTCACATGAAAGCTCCCCTGGAGAGTCACGTGAAGGCCGAGCCCTACGATCCGCTGCGGTTGTGCGTGTACGCGACGGTCGCGCTGCTGGCCTGGCTGCTGGGGGCGTGGGCGGTGCTGGGGTTCGCGGCGCTTGGGTTCGCAGGTTACTGGAAGGCGCGGCGAGCCGGGTTGGCCCGGAGCAAGTGCCTGCTCCGGGACACCCGGCTCGTGCTGGCCTACCTGGGCCTGCTGGGGGTGGTGGCGGTCGCCGCGATCATTCACCCTTTGCTGTGACGGCCGCCAGGTTCAGCACGGTGAACTCCTTGCCGCCGCCCCGCGCCTTGGACCGGCACGTCTTCGACTCCCCCTCGGACCCGCACACGTCGTATTGCTCCCGGTCCTCATCCCAGTAGATGATCGTGGTGGGCGAGGAGGAGATGCCCCTGCCCAGGATGCTCGCGCCGTTCGGCCAGACCTTGCCGACGCCTGCCGAGAGGCCGGTGGCCGCGTCGTACACGATCGACCGCGTAGTGCCCTCCGACACCGGAGTGCGGTCGCGTCCGGAGAGGAGCGCGAACCGGGTGCCCAGCCGGCCGTCGGCGAGGGCCATCAGGGTGAGCTCGCCGGGCAGCGTCTTCCGGACGGAGCCGTCCACGCGCTGCGCGATCGCCTCCGCCTTGAGCATGGCGAAACACCAGTCGGGGAGGCAGCTCATACCGTTCGCCCCGTCCGGCACCAGTACGTCCTGCGACTCGCCGGTCTCCAGGTTGACCAGCCTGTGCTGGTTGATGACGCCCTCGCGGCGAGAGCGGTCACCCGCCCACGGCCAGGAGAGGAGGTGCAGCCCGTCGGTCCCCGCGATGCGCTCGGGCGTGCCGCCTTTCAGCGGCATGCGGTAGACGCCGCCCGACTGCACCGACCAGACCACGGAGTCGTCCGTGACGCCGATGCGCTCCACTTCCGCCATCGGGCCGGTGACCTCTCCCAGTTGCTTGGCCTCGCCGCCCTCCCTGGGCATGATCCAGAAATCTGCCCATTTGTCGCCGTTGTTGGGGGTCTCGCCGTACCAGGCGATGTGCTTCTCGCCGACCTCGAAGTTCTGGGCGTAGTAGCCCTCCACGTCCGTGGGAGCCGGTACGTCACCGAGGACGCGCGCGCTCTTGGCCGCCGAGTCGTACACCTCCAGCCGCCCCGCCTTCTCGAACGAGGACTCGGCGATGAGGAGCACCTCGGTCGGGCTGATGCCGGTTACCGGGCGATATTTCCAGCCGTCGGCGGCCTTGGCGGGCATCTTGAAGACCGCC
>NZ_QCYJ01000031.1 GCF_003123685.1 Nocardia aurea | reverse complement strand
CGTCGAGCAGCAGCAGGTCGGTGCCCTGGGCCAGGGCCATGGAGATCCAGGCCCGCTGACGCTGCCCGCCGGACAGCTCGTCCAGTGGCCGCTCGGCCAGGTCGGCCAGCCCGGTCATCTCCAGCGCCCGGACCACCGCGGCCTCGTCGTCCGACGACCACTGCCGGTACCAGGTCTGGTGCGGGTGACGCCCCCGGGCGACCAGGTCGGACACGGTCAGCCCCTCGGGGGCGGTCGGCGCCTGCGGCAGCACGCCGAGCACCCTGGCCACCTCGCGGGTCGGCGTGCGGTCGATGCGCTTGCCGTCGAGCAGCACCTCGCCGCCCTGTGGCTTCAGCAGCCGGCCGAGGGCGCGCAGCAGCGTGGACTTGCCGCAGCCGTTCGGGCCGATGATCGTGGTCACCGTGCCGGCCTGTACGCCGAGGTCGAGGTTCTCGACGACGGTGCGGTCGCCGTACCCGAGCTTGACCCCGGCCGCCTGAAGCCTCATTTGCGTGCCTTCCAGATCAGGTGAATCAGGTATGGCGCGCCGAGCACCGCCGTGACGACGCCCACGGGGAGTTCGAGCGGCGAGAAGGCGGTGCGCGCGATCAGGTCGGCGCCCGTCGTCAGCACCGCGCCCACCACGGCCGACGACAGCAGCGGCGGTTGCGGGCAGCGGGCCAGCCGGAGCGCGATCTGCGGCGCGGCGAGCGCGACGAACGCTATGGGGCCGGCCGAGGCGGTGGCCACGGCGGCCAGCAGCACGGCGGCGAGGATCATCAGCGCGCGCGCCAGGTTGGTCCGCACGCCCAGCGCGGTGACAGTGTCGTCGCCGAAGCGCAGCGCGGCCAGTGACCGGGTGCCCAGCAGCGTCAGCGGGACGAGCGCGGCCAGGGCCAGGCCCACCGGTACGACGTGCTCCCAGCCGCGCCCGTTGAGCGAGCCGGTGATCCAGATCATGGCCCTGCCGGTGTCGTTGACGTCGCCGACGGTCAGCAGCCAGTACTTCACGTTCGTGAACACGGCGGCCACGCCGATGCCGACCAGGACCAGCCGGTAGCCGTCCAGCCCGCGCCGCCAGGCCAGCGCGTAGACCGTCACCGCCCCGGCCAGCCCGCCGAGCAGGGCGAGCGCCGGGATGCCGAGGGCCGAGAACAGCCCGCTGGCGCCGCCGTACGCGCTGCCGCTGAGCACCACGCCGGCCACGACCGTCACCGAGGCGCCGGTGGTGACGCCGAGGATCTCGGGGCTGGCCAGCGGGTTGCGGGCGATGGACTGGATGATCGCGCCGGACAGGGCGAGCGCCCCGCCGACCAGCGCGCCGGTCAGCGCGCGGGGCAGGCGCAGCTCCATGACGACGAAGTGGCCGGCGTCGGCCGGGTCGAACGTGGCCCGCAGGACCTCGGCGACGCTCATCGGGATGTCGCCGAGGCGCATGTTCAGCGCCATGAGCAGGGCGAGCAGCAGCAGCCCGCCGAGCGTGACGGCGGTGCCGCGCGGCCGTACCTGCCAGGACAGGCCGGCCACGCGCAGGGGGAAGGCGGTCATCACAGCCGCACCGGCTTCCTGCGCCGCACCAGCGCGACGAAGAACGGAGCGCCTATCAGGGCGAGCACCACTCCCACCTCCAGTTCCCCTGGTGGGGCCACGACCCGGCCGATGACGTCGGCCAGCAGCAGCAGCGCCGCGCCGACCAGCCCCGAGTACGGCAGGAGCCAGCGGTGGTCGGTGCCGCACAGCGGCCGGGTCACGTGGGGCACCAGCAGCCCCACGAACGCGAGCGCCCCGCACGCGGCCACCGAGGCCCCGGAGAGCAGCGTGACGGCGGCGACGCCGACGCCCCGGGTGAGGGCGATGTTCTGGCCGAGGCCGCGGGCCACGTCCTCGCCGAGCGACAGCGCGTTGAGACCGGGGGCGTTGGCCATGGCCAGCACGAGCCCGGTCACGATGAACGGCAGCACCTGCCAGAGCACGTCCGCGCCCCGGGCGGCGATCGAGCCGGCCTGCCAGAACCTGAAGACGTCCATGGCCTGCTCGTCCAGGAGCACGATGGCCGAGGTCAGCGCGTACAGGAAGGCGCTGACGGCGGTGCCCGCGAGCGCCAGCGTGACCGGGGTGGGCCCGCCCCGGCCGCCCACCATGCCGAGCGCGAACACGCCGACGCTCGCGATCAGGGCGCCGGCCAGCCCGAACCAGATGTAGGCGAGCAGGCTCTGCGCGCCGAGCAGGATGATCGCGGCCACCATCGCGAACGCCGCGCCCTGGGTGACGCCGAGCAGGCCCGGGTCGGCGAGCGGGTTGCGGGTGTGGCCCTGCATGAGCGCTCCGGCGACGCCGAGCGCCAGCCCGGCCAGCACGCCGAGCGCCGTCCTGGGCAGGCGGAGGGAGCGGATGACGATGTCGTTCTCGGTGCCGGTCGGGGCGGTCAGCGCCTGCCAGGCGTCGGCCAGGGGCACCGCCTTGGCGCCGATGGTGACGCTGAGCAGCACGGCCACGCCCAGGGCCGCGAGGAGGGCGGCCAGCACGAGGCCCCGTCGCCGGCGGATGCCCCGGAGGCGCGGCGCGACGGCGGGGGCGGCGGTCACGTGTTCCTCCCAGCGTGTTTGCCCGATCGTGGTGAAGTATGCCAGCTTAGGCATGGCTACCCTAAATAAGGGTTACCTAAATTCTGTGAGGGAGAGGGATTCCGATGAGACCGTTGCGCGTGCTGATGGGTCCGATGGTGGGCGCGGTGGCGCTGGTGGCCGGGCTGGCCGCCTGCGGCTCGACCGGCTCCACGACGCCCGGGGCCACGGGGCAGGCGGGGCAGGCCACCGGGCAGCAGAGCGGCGGGCCGTTCCGCACCGTCAAGCACGCGATGGGCGAGACGGTCATCCCGGCCCAGCCCAAGCGGGTCGTCGCGCTCGACCAGAGCTTCGTCGACGCGGTCCTGACCCTGGAGACGCCGGTGGTCGGCTACACCACCTACCGGTCCATCGAGTCCAAGCTCCCCGACTATCTCGGCGCGGTCGCCGCCGCGCACGGCAAGGAGGCGACCCCGGTCGGCACGCTGGAGGAGCCGAGCCTGGAGAAGATCGCGGCGCTCAAGCCCGACCTGATCGTCTCGGCCAAGGTCCGCCACGAGGCGCTGTACGGCAAGCTCGCCAAGATCGCTCCGACCGTCTTCAGCGAGACCACCGGCGCGATCTGGAAGGAGAACCTCCGGCTCGTCGGTCAGGCGCTCGGCAAGGAGCAGCTCGCCGACGCCAAGCTCAAGGAGTACGAGGACCGTGCCGACAAGATCGGCGGCGCGATCAAGGAGAAGCAGGGCGGCAAGCTGCCGGCCATCTCCATCGTCCGCTTCGCCGGCGAGCCGACCGTCCGCCTGTACGTCGAGAAGTCCTACTCCGGCCTGGTCATGAAGGACGTCGGCTTCCCGCGCCCCGAGGGCCAGCCCACGACCGAGGACTCGATCGTGGTGGACGTCAGCCAGGAGCGCATCGCGGACCTGGACGCCGAGCACATCTTCGTCGCGACCTACCCCGACCCCTCCAGCGACGGGCCGAAGGCGAAGTTCGTCAACAACCCGCTCTGGGGCAGGCTCAAGGGCGCCAAGCACGAGGTGAGCGACCAGACGTGGATGACCGCGGTCGGCATCCAGGGGGCGCACGCGATGCTCGACGACGTGGCCAAGCTCTTCGAGGTGGACCCCGCCAAGATCGCCTCCTAGCCTCCGGGTCAATCGGCCAGGAAGGCGCGCAGGTCGGCCAGATGCGGCTGGATGTCCAGCCCCTGACCGGCGAGCCAGCCGGGGTCGCAGTAGGTGCCCCGGTAT
>NZ_QCYJ01000006.1 GCF_003123685.1 Nocardia aurea | reverse complement strand
CTCACCTTGGCAAGGTGATGCTCTACCACTGAGCCACTTCCGCATGGCGCCGCACTTTACTTTAGCCGATCCCCGAGGGGCTCGCCGCCGGCCGAGGTGGAGACGGGATTTGAACCCGTGTAGACGGCTTTGCAGGCCGCTGCCTCGCCTCTCGGCCACTCCACCAGGAGTCTGAACTCCGAGCGGAAGACGGGATTCGAACCCGCGACCCTCACCTTGGCAAGGTGATGCTCTACCACTGAGCCACTTCCGCGTGTTTCCGGCGGAGCGCCGGCCACGAGAAAACCATATCGCCTCCGCGGAGTGCCCGTGCGCCGCGAATGGCGGGCGGGCGCGATTCGGCACGGAATCCAGGGGCGGAATCCGGGGGATTCAGCGGATCACGCGCACGTCCTTCGCCTTGACGAACATCACGCGGTGGCCGAGCTGGATCTGGTGGTAGCGCTGCTCGCCCTTGACGGTGACGTGCCTGGCCGGCCGGTACGAGCCGGCCGAGAGGTAGGAGCTCGACAGCGTGTGGCCGAGCGCGTACGACTGGCCGGGGCGCAGGACGTACGGGAGGGGGACCCGATCCTGGTAGGGGACGCCCGTGCCGCGGTAGGCGGGATGGCCGGGGAAGGCCCGGCCGTACACCCTGACCTGGTCCCTGACCGGCGTGACCAGCGGGCCCCCGGCGGGCACGGCGGTGGGCCGCTCCGGCGGGTTGTGGAACCACGCCTTGCGGCCGAGGTACCAGATGGCCGTCCAGTCGCCCCGGGTGCCGGCGACGGCGAAGCGCTGCCCCGTCGAGGCCCGCGCGCTGTGGTCGTACACGCTGTAGGTGCTCGACTTGCCCACGCGCTTGCCGATGTCGTCGATCAGGGGCGCGTCGTCGCGCGGCTCGGTGCGCAGCCAGACCGTGGAGGCGCCGTGCGGGTCGCACGCCCTGGCCGGGCGCTCCTCCAGGCAGCCGGTGAACCGCGGGAGGTTGGTCCCGTAGTCGGGGTGGATGACGACCGAGGCCGGCTCCTTCCGGTGGCCTCTCACCGGGGCGCGCCTGGCCGAGCCGTCCTCCCCCTCTTCTCCGTCCGTCCCGTCCTGGTCCTCCCCGTCCTGGTCCTTCCCGTCCTCGTGCTCGCCGTCGAGAGCGCCCGGAATGGGGTGGCCCAGCAGCTCGAAGTAGTGGGCCCAGTCCCAGTAGGGGCCCGGGTCGTCGTGCATGGACGGCAGCGTCTGGGGCGAGGTGCCGGGCACGTTGTCGTGGCCGAGGACGTGGCCGCGGTCGATCGGGATGTCGTACACGCCGGCCAGGTGCTTCACCAGCTCGGCCGAGGCCCGGTACATCGCCTCGGTGTACCAGGTGCCGCCCTTGGCGAGGTAGCCCTCGTGCTCGATGCCGATCGAGCGGGTGTTGACGTCCCAGTTGCCCGCGTGCCAGGCGACGTCCTTGGTGCGCACGTGCTGGGCCACGTGGCCGTCGCGGGAGCGGACCGTGTAGTGCCAGCTCACGTAGTCGGGGTCGGTCACCATCGACTTGATGCCGCCGTAGGCGCCCTCGGTGTCGTGGATCACGATGTAGTCGACGCGCCGCTCCCCGTCGAGCCTGTCGTGGTTGCCGTAGTCGTCCGAGCCGGTCCGCTCGTAGGCCGCGGGCAGCCATTCGCACGGCAGCGTTTCGGGGCATTCGGCGTCCTGCGCCCTGCGAAGGGGCGGGCCGGCCGGCGCGGGCAGGTGGGGCAGCGCGGCCAGCCGTACCGTGAAGCCGTCGTCGGTGCGCCGGGCGGCGCCCTCGCGGATCACCGCGAACACCTCGTCGGCGAACTGCCTGGCGGTGAACGGGTCGCGCGAGCCGGAGTAGCGGGCCACGGCGTCGTACCAGTCGGCCGGGTCGGCACTGGGGCGGCGCTGGTAGGAGGCGAGGATGGCGGCCCCGCCCCGGAGGTTCGCGGCCGGATCGGCGCGCAGCCGCCCGGCCGGGAGGCCGGTCAGCCGCGCCGCCCGCCGCAGCGTCGCCCCGCCGGGCGGGGACGCCCCGACCCGGAAGTCATGGGAGGAGACCGGGTCGCGCCCGGGTGCGGGCCTGGCGTCGTCGCCCCGGGCGTCACCGGAGGCGTGGCGGTCGCTCGGCTCGCGTGCCTGCCGGGCCGGCCCGAGGTCCACGAGGTGCATCGGTCCGTAGCCGCCGTCCGTGCTGGGCCTGCCGCCGTGGGAGTCCCACCGCGACTGCAGGTAGGCCACGCCCAGCAGCACGCTCACCGGCACGCCGTGCTCCCGGGCCGCCGCCGCGAACTCGCCCTGCCGTCCGGACTCCTGAACGGGCCCCAGCAGAGTGCTGGCGGCGAGACCGGCGGCGACCCACGGCAGCATGGCAACCCTCCACGGAACGGTACGAGAAGACTACTGTCCGTGACCGCCATCAGAAAGGATCTCTCGCGCGTGCCGCGCGTGCGACGCCGCGCGACACGCGGATTCCCGGTCTCGACGCTATTCCTGCCCGATTCCGGGCAGGATGTTGGCGTGTCTCGCCACGAATGCGTAGTGTCCTCGTCTGTGTCCACGGCACGGCATCTCCATGAGGAGCTCATCACGCACCTCACCAGGACCAGCGGGTTAGGTCCGGGTGAGGCGGCCCGCGTGGTGGCCGACGTGCTGTCGTACTTCTCCGAGCCGGTCGAGGAGTTCGTGCGGCGGCGTCACGGCGAGCTGAAGGCTCGCGGCCTCACGAACGACGACATCTTCCCCAGGATCGCCGCCGAGCTCCGGCTCCGCCGGGTGGCGGCGCCCGACCTGTCCGCGCGGCAGCTGCGCCGCATCGTCTACGGATAGCCGCGTCTTTCGCGGGCACACGATCACACGTAAAGAGGAGAGACCACGGATGTGCGGAATCGTCGCTTATGTCGGACCGAAGGACGCGGCTCCCATCCTGCTGGAGGGCCTGCAACGGCTCGAATACCGCGGTTACGACTCGGCCGGCGTCGTGGTGTCCAACAAGGGCCTGAAGGTGCGCAAGGTCAAGGGCAGGGTCGCCGACCTGGCCAAGGCCGTGCCGGCCAGGTTCAAGGGCGCCCTCGGCATCGGCCACACCCGATGGGCCACCCACGGCGTGCCCAGCGACGTCAACGCGCACCCGCACCTGTCCACGGACGAGCGCGTGGCGGTCGTGCACAACGGCATCATCGAGAACGCCGACGAGCTGCGCGCCAAGCTGATCGCCGACGGCGTCGTGTTCTCCTCCGAGACCGACACCGAGGTGCTCGCCCACCTGATCGCCCGCACCGTCCAGGAGACCGCCTCCCTGGAGGAGGCCGTCAGGAAGGCGCTGAAGAGCGTCGTCGGCACGTACGGCATCGCGGTCATAGACGCCGAGCGGGTCGGCGAGGTCGTGGTGGCGCGCAACGGCAGCCCGATCGTGCTGGGCATCGGCGAGAAGGAGATGTTCGCCGCCTCCGACGTGGCGGCGCTGGTCCGCTACACCCGCCAGGTCGTGCACCTGGAGGACGGCGAGCTGGCGGTGCTCAAGGCCGACGGCTTCCACACCTTCGCCAGCGACGCCCGCGAGACCGCCAAGGAGCCGCTGACCGTCGACTGGGACGCCGGCCACTACGACACCGGCGGCTACGAGCACTACCTGCTCAAGGAGATCTCCGAGCAGCCCGAGACGGTCTCGCGCACCATGCGCGGCCGCCTGGACGACCGCTTCCACATCGCGCACCTCGGCGGGCTGAACATGGACGCCCGCGAGGCCCGCTCCTTCCGCCGGGTGAAGATCATCGGCTGCGGGTCGGCGTACTATTCCGGCCAGATCGGCGCGCAGCTCATCGAGGAGCTGGCCCGCATCCCGGCCGACGC
>NZ_QCYJ01000079.1 GCF_003123685.1 Nocardia aurea | reverse complement strand
GGGACGTAAACCGTTGGCGCTGTTGATCACTCCTGGTCAGTGGGGTGACAGTCCACAGTTCACCGCCGTTCTCGACGAGATCGGGGTCCCACGTTCCGCGACCGGGCAGACCCGGACGCGACCGGACCGGGTCTTGGCCGACAAGGCGTACAGTTCCCGCGCCAATCGCGACTACCTACGGCGGCGTGGCATCAAATCCACGATTGCCATTCCCGCCGACCAACTCGCCCACCGGCGTCGACGCGGAACCCGAGGCGGTCGGCCACCAGGGTTCGATACCGAGATCTACAAGCAGCGTCACGCTGTCGAATGTGGCATCAACCAGCTCAAACAACACCGTGCCGTAGCCACCCGATACGACAAACTCGCTGTCCGCTACTTGGCCACCGTCCACATCGCTGCCATCAACATCTGGCTCGGCACCGGCCACCTCTTAAACACGGCCTAGACCCGGATCCGCTGCCGACGGGCAGTCGCCTACGGATTTCAGACCAGTTCGGGCACCCGCAGGTGAGCGAAACCCAGCCTGAACTCGGCCACCTCGAGGACCTCGGCCCCCAGCGCGCGGGCCAGTTCGGGCCTCATCCGCGCCGTCGGTTCACGGCTGCTCTCCAGTTCCTCGATACTCGACCAGACGCTCGAACCGACCGCTCGCCCGGTCGCCCGGTCGACGAAGAGGCTGGCGCTGCGGAATCCTTCGAGTTTCTCGAGTCTCGGCAGCGATTCGGTCTTGAACGTGTCGATCATCCGGTCGATCCCGGCCGGATCGGTCCGCATCCAGATGCACCGGGTGCACGCGCGCTCACCGGCCAGGTGATCGCGGTGCATGGCCGCGACTTCCCATTCCTCGATCTTCTGGGTCTGCCCGTGCAATGCCTGGGCCAGACCGTCACGCATCGGCGCGACGCGCGACTCGCTGGCATGCAGCGCGTCCTCGGAATCCCACGCGGACGTGGCGATACAACGCCCTGACGCCCTGTCGACCATCAACGACATGCCGACCCATCCGTCGATATCGGACAGATTCGGCATCAACTCCTTGCGGAGGTACGCGATTCCGCTGTCGACCGACGACGGCTCGGCCGTGATCGTGCTCGAACGTGCGTACATTGGCCACCTCCTACTTCAGGAAGGGCAGCGCCCCCGGTGGACGCCACCGGACATATCCACTGTCCTCCACCGCGCGCCTGCGCACAATGCGGGCTCCGGGCCGCTCACCCGTTCCGGTCACGGCCGGCATTGCGCGCGGTGCCCCGATGGGCGGGGACGGTCGCGGGATCCTCCGGCCAGGCGTGTTTGGGATAGCGGCCGCGCAGGTCGGCGCGGACCTGAGACCAGCCGGATCGCCAGAACGACGCCAGATCAGCGGTCACCGCGACCGGGCGCTGCGCCGGGGAGAGCAGATGCAGCACGATCGGGACGCGGCCGTCACCCAGCCGCGGTGCCTCCGCCCAACCGAACACCTCCTGCACCTTCACCGCGAGGACCGGCGGATCCAGCGAATAGTCGACGCGGGGGCGGCTGCCGGAGGGGACCTCGAGACGTTCGGGCGCGAGTTCGTCCATTCGGGCCGCCTCCGGCCAGGGCAGCAGCCTGCGCAACGCCTGCCCGGCGTCGATACGTTCGAGATCGGCGCGGCGACGGGCGGTGGCCAGTTCCGGACCGAGCCAGACCTCGGCGGCGGCCAGCAACGACTCGTCGTCGACCGCAGGCCAGGGCGCGCCGAGGGTGCGACGCAGGAAATCGAGGCGTTGCCGCAGGGCGATCGCCTCCGCACTCCAGGACAGCAGGCCGGGGCCGCAGGACCGCAGCCCCAGCAGCACCGCCGCGGCGAGCATCCGGCGGTCCGGCTCGGGAACAGGCTTCTGCGACAAGATGATCGCGCCCAGGCGCTCCACCCGCCGGGCCACCACCTCACCGTCGACCCAATCGATTTCCTCGACGCTGCTCAGCAGGCTGGAGGCCGCACGCCGAGCCAACGGTTCGTCGGCGACCGCGGCCAACCGCACCACCCCCTCAGCGCGCCCCGGATCGCGGGTCGCGACACCGACCGCCAGCCATTCCGCGTCACCGACGCCTGCGTCGGGCAGCGCGGTCACCGCCGTACCGCCCGCCATGAGATAGCTGGCCGACCCCGCGGCACGCCGCCGCGCCAGCCGCTCCGGATAGGCCAGCGCCACCACGAAGGCCGGATCGTCTTTCCCGTCCCGACCTTCGACCAACCGGGCCAGCCGATCGACTTCCCGGCGCCAGTGCGCGGGTCGCTCCCGCCGCAACACCCGCAGGCCGGTCACGAGATCGATGCCGGAGATGTAGCTGTCGTCGTCGAGAACCGTCACCACCTCCGCGGCCGCCCGCGCACCCACCACCTCCGCCCCGTCGAGCAGGGCGCGCGCCAACCGCGGATGCAGCCCGATCCGCGCGATCCGCCGACCTCGGTCGGTCACCGCCCCGTCACCGTCGACCGCGCCCAGGGCGCGCAGCACGTCCCGCCCGGCGTTCAGTCCTCCCGGCGGCGGAACGTCCCACCAGCGCAGGCCGTGACCGTCGGCCGTGCCCCAGCAGGCCAGCTCCAGGGACAATCGGGTCAGATCCGCCGTCCGGATCTCCGGCTCGGGATAGGCGGGCAGCGTCGTGTGCTCGTATTCCGGCCAGCACCGCCACACCCACCCCGGTCCCTCACGACCGGCCCGCCCGGCCCGCTGCTCGGCCACCGCCGCCGAAACCCGCACCGTCGCGAGCCCGGACAGTCCACGGGCCCGATCGATTCGCGGCACCCTGGCCAGCCCGGAATCCACGACCGCCCGCACGCCCGGCACCGTCAGACTCGACTCCGCGACGGCCGTGGCAAGCACCACCCGCCGCCGGGCACCCGGTCGCAGTGCCGCGTCCTGCCCCGTCGCGGACAATCGTCCGTGCAGGGCAACGACATCCACGCCGGACAGATCGGCCAGCAACGCCGCGGTCCGACGGATCTCGGCTGCCCCGGGCAGGAAGACCAGCACGTCTCCCTCGGTGTCGGCGAGCGCGATCCGGGTGGTGCGCGCGACCTGCGCTTCGATCCGTTCCCTCGGCAACGGCACGACGTAGGCCGTCCGAACGGGATAGGTGCGACCATGTGCCTCCAGCACCGGCGCCGGGTTCTCCCCGCCCAGTAGCGCCGAGAGCCTCTCGGCGGCAACGGTTGCCGAAGTGGCCAGCACCCGCAGATCCGGCCTCAGGCCCGCCCGCGCGTCGAGCAGCAGGGCCAACAGCAGATCCGCGTCGAGATGTCGCTCGTGGCATTCGTCGAGCAGCACCACGTCGACCCCCGCGAGTTCGGGATCGTCCTGTAACCGCCGCACCAGCAGCCCCGAGGTCACGACCTCGATCCGGGTCCGACGCCCGACACGACGATCACCTCGCACCGAATAGCCGACCGATTCGCCCACCTGCTCCCCCAGCAGCGCCGCCATGCGCCCGGCCGCCGCCCGCGCCGCCAGTCGTCGCGGCTCGGCCACGACCACCCGCCCCGAGACGGCAGCGGCCAGAGCCAACGGCACCAGGGTCGTCTTCCCGGTTCCCGGCGGCGCGACCAACACGGCCGTCCCGTGCTCGGCCAAGGTCGTGACGACACGGTCGAGCACGCCACGGATCGGCAGATCGGGAAGTTCGGGCAGGTCCATAACCGACCAGTCTGAAGCGTCGGCTCGCAGACGCTTCGGTGCGGGCGGTTCCGGACACGCCCCGACGACTACCGCCGCGACCCGACCATGCCGAACGGTCTGCGGCTCGGACAGGCGAGAACGGCCGTTTCGGCGTGGTCGGTGAGGTGGATACGGGTCACGCGGCGAAGAACTCGAGTCGCGGAGAGTCCACGATTTCGCTGTAGTGCGAGGCGTCGCCCTGGATCACCCGACTCGGGGACCCGTTGACGTCCACCGGTATATCGCCGGCGAGGGTGATGCGGTGCAACTCGCGTTCCTGGTCGCCGAAGTCCGCGATTCCGTAGTGTTGGGTGGCGCGATTGTCCCAGATCGCGACGTCGCCGAGACGCCAGTTCCAGCGGAAAGTGTTCTCCAATCTGATGATTCGGGCCTGTAAAAGCTGATACAGGCCGTGGAACTCGGTGGCGCTCAGGCCGCGGAAACTCTTCGCGAAATGACCGAGCAGCAGAGAGCGCTCACCGGTCTCCGGGTGCACCCGCACAACGGGGTGCACAGTTTCGTATTCGGTGCTGGTGAATTCCTGATACTTGGCGGGTTTGCCGCCCTCGCCCGCGTCGGCGAGGTCGGTCCGGCCGGCGTAGTCGTACAGATTGCTGTGTGTCGCCCACAGTTCTTCGGTCAACGCGCGCAACGGTTTCGGCAGCTGTTCGTAGGCCGCCACGGTCGATGCCCAGGTGGTGGCCCCACCGTACTCGGGGAGGGTGACGGCCCGCAGGATCGAGGCCTTGGGAACGCGGTCGACGAAGGTGACGTCGGTGTGCCAGGTGTTCGCCGCGCGGTCGATGGTGAGTAACCGGGTGCCGAGCGAGGTGAGGGTCGGGTGGGGTTCGGTCGGTGTGCCGAGCAACTCCGCGAACGCGTGCTGCGAATCGTCGTCGAGCTGGTGCTGATCGTCGAAGACGACCACCTTGTTGATCGCCAGGGCGAGCCGGATCGCTTCGACCTGCTCGGCGGGAAGGTCCCCGCCGAGTCGTACTCCGCCGAGCCGCGCACCGATGTGCTCACCGAGTTTATCGACGGTGATTCCGGCCTGGCGATAGAACTTCGCGGCGTCGGCTTCCCGGTCCGCGCGAATCTCGATCTGCGCGAGTGTCATTGTCTGTGCTCCCTTTTCCGTCGTCGGTCGTACAACGGCGACCGTCTGTCGAAGGCACCCCCGAAGTCCCGGAGGCCGACCTCACTCGCCGAGCAGGAAATTGCCGATGTACTCCCGGACGCTGTCGCTGCTGGGCGGGTGGAAACTTCCCGCGCGGACGTCGCGGTACAGCCGCTCCAACTCGTTGCGGCGGTGGATCGAACCGCCGCCGCCGATCTCGAGCGCGATATCCACGACGGTTCGCGCGGTACGGGTGCCGTTCTCCTTCACGGCGAACAACGCCAGCAGCAGACGGTCGCCGAGGTCGTCGCCGCGAGCCAGCACCTCGGTGATGTGATCGAGGTGTGCCGTCGCCGCCTCCAAGGCCAATTCGGCCTCGGCGGCGTGGTACTGGACGAACGGTTTGCCCGCGACGGGGCGGCCGCCGAGGCTGAGCACGTTGCGGGTCCGCGCCGACTCGAGCGCGACATCGACTGCGCGGCGGCCGATTCCGAGGTACACGTTGACCAGCGCCGGGATCGCCCACGGGAGGATCGACGAGATGAACGGACCGGGGTTCGCGCCGCGCTCGTAGCTGTCGATCACATACTCCTGCGCGACGAACACGTCGGTGAGCACGGTGTCGTGGCTGGCGGTCGCCCGCACCCCGAGGGTGTCCCAGGTCTCCACGGTGCGGACACCCTCGCTGTGCCGAGGCACGAAAGCGTGGATGATGCGCGGCCGCTCCGGATCACTGTCGTCACGAGCGTGAATGCCCAGCCAGTCCCACGCGGGCGACAACGAGGTGAAGATCTTGTGCCCGTTGACGAGATAGCCTCCCTCGACCGGCACCGCGCCGGTGGTGGAGTCATCGATGGCCAGGTCGTTTCCGCGCTCACCGTGTCCGGCCGCGATGACCTTGCCTGCCGCGACCTCGCGCGCGAGCCAGTCCAGCGACGTGTCACCCGCGGCGATCCGGTCGGCCAGCGGACCGGTCCAGTACAGATGCATGTTCACACCGAGCGCGGTGGCCGGCGCCCAGTACGCGAGTGCCCGCTGGGCCCGATTGAACTCCGGGAGCGTCCACCCGAGCCCACCGTGACTGACCGGAATCGCCGCGCGCAGATATCCGATATCCCGCAGTTCATCGAGATCCTCTGTGAAGAAACGATTGTCGCGATCGTATTCCGGCGCCCGTTGATGGAAACGGTGTAGCAACGCCTCGGGCAGGACGCCGGGCGTCAGCACCTCCGAAATCGGTGAATCGACGGGCTCCACGGCGAGATCTGTCATGGTGCAACTACTTTCGACGAGTGGACGATCGCCTCACGTCGCTCTTGCGCGAGCGACGCGGCAGACTCGACGGTAGGAGGCCGCGATGTCGGGCGGAAGCAAATAAGTCAGGAAGAGTCCAACGGTGTCGCACAGAGCCGCATCCGCATTGTCCACCAACACATCCCGGCTCGCACAGCCCATCCGGCCCGTGGAACCCGGTCGGCCGGATCGGTCACCCGTGCTCCGGCGCTGTCCCCGGCGCCGCGGTCGATTCGCGGAACGTCGCGACCGAGGCGCCGTTCACTCGCGCCCACGTCGTCAGAGCTTCGATCGGCTCCCGAAGCGTGTCCCCGAGCGCGGTCAAGCTGTACTCGACCCGTGGCGGCGCCTCCGCGTACACCCGCCGCTCCACGAGCCCGTGCTCCTGAAGCCGGCGCAACGTCTGGGTCAGCACCTTGCGTGAGACCCCACTGATCAGCTCGACGAGCTCGCCGTGCCGCCGCGGGCCTTCGCTCAACGCGAACAGTGTCACCACAGCCCATTTGCTGGCGATGATCTCGATGGCCGACCTGGCGGGGCAGTCGGCGAGAAAGACGGTTCCGGGTCGAAGGCTCACGCTGCGAAGGGTACCTTTCGGTACCTGACGGCTCCCTAGCGTCGACGGCACGCAGTGCACCGCGCTGCCCGTCAACCAGTGGAGGCCCGCAATGTTCGTCACCTACCTCGTCGTCGCCGTGCTCATGTCGGTCGTGCTCGTGATCTCGGCAGGCGCGAAGTTCACACGACCCCCGCGGATGGTCGAGCAGATGTCGACCCTCGAATTGCCGTTCACCGTACTGCCGTTGCTGGGCGTCGCTCAGATCGCCGGAGCAGCGGGCCTCGTCATCGGAATGTGGTGGGGACCGCTCGGCGTCGCCGCCGCGACGTGCCTGACGCTCTATTTCATCGGCGCGGTTGCCGCGCACGTGCGCGTCGGCGACATCGCAGGCACGGCCCCGGCAGCAACCCTCGCCGTCGTGGCCGCTGTCCTGATCGGCTTGCGCGTCGGCTCCCTCTGACCACCCGGTTGAATCCCGACACCGAGAACGTGTCCGACCGCGCATGGGCCCACGACGCATCGCACCCGACCGGAGCACCCGGTTCGGTCCGGAGCTGCTGAAAACGACAACCAATTCCGTGTCGGCGCGCTCGATTGCGATTGTCGAGTACCGCACTACTCACGCGATCCATCTTCGAGTCGATCAGTATCGATCGGGTCAGGGATTTCCGTTCGCACGGTACGAGCACTGTTCGGTCGACGGGAATTCAGTGAGCCGTATTCGAATGCCTGGGCAGGTGAATTATGGTTGCTGGTCAACGCAGCGCACTGATTGTCGCTTGCGACAGCTATGTGGATCCGAGTCTGCGTAAATTGCGCGCGCCGACTCGGGACGCGCAGGCTCTCGCCGACGTACTCCAGGATCCGGCGATCGGCGGATTCGATGTACGCACCTCGCTGAACGAGCCTGCGCATGTGGTGTGCGAGGCGGTCGAGGGTTTCTTCGCCGACCGGGGCCCGGAAGATCTGTTGCTTCTGCATTTCTCCTGCCACGGAGTCAAGGACGAGAGCGGAGAGTTGTACTTCGCCTCGTCCAACACCAAGCTGGGCCGACTGGGCGCCACGAGCGTTGCGGCGGAGTTCGTGAACCGTCGGATGAATCGGAGTCGCTCGCGGCGCATCGTGTTGCTGTTGGACTGCTGCTACGCGGGCGCCTTCGAAAGGGGCATGGCCCACCGGGCAGGCACCGGAATGAACCTGGAGCAGTTGAGCGGGCGGGGCCGTGCGGTGATCACCGCGTCGAGCGCGATGGAATATTCATTCGAGAGCGGGGAGCTCACCGACTCCGCCGACGGCAAGCCGTCGGTGTTCACCGGCGCGTTGGTCGATGGCCTGTCCACAGGTGAGGCGGATCGAAATCAGGACGGCTTGATCACCCTCGACGACCTCTACGACTACGTGTACGGCAAAGTGCGGTCTTGTTCACCCAACCAGACCCCAGGGAAGTGGGTGTTCGGTGTGCAGGGGGAGCTCTACATAGCCCGACGCAATCGGCGCCTGGCCGAACCCATGCCGTTGCCGGTCGAATTGCGGATGCTGATAGACAGTCCGCTGTCGAGCGTGCGGGCCGTCGCGGTTCGCGAGCTCGAAAAACTGCTCCACGGTGGTCATCTCGGGCTGGCCGAGGCCGCGCAACAGAACTTGCGCGAACTGTGCCGTGACGACAGCCGCACGGTCTCCTCGGCGGCCGAATCCGCGTTGGATTCCGACATCCCCGGCGCTGTTCCGCCATTTCCCACACCGATCACCGATCGCACGCCGCCGGATTCGTCATCGGCAGCGGAATCCGGCCCGCCGAAAGCTCCGGTCGCGGACAAAGTCGCCGACGCCCCCTGCCCGACCGAACCCCAGCGACGCCGCCCGAAGCCGACGGCGCAGGAGCAGCCGTCGTCCCACCAACCATCGGTGACCTCTCGTCCGCGGCCTGGAAAGTCGGTCGGCGCGGATGACGCCCAGCGATCCGATCCCGTCGCGCTGCCACGTGTCGCGGGTGCGTTGATGCTCTGCGCCGCCGTGGCGATGGCATGTAATCCGTTCATACCGTACGACCGATGGCACGACGAGCGAGTCCTCGACATCGGTCTCGCAACTGCCGCCGCGCCCGCCTTCATGATGGCCGCGCTGACAGGTTGCGCCGGAATCTGTCTACTCGGCGCTCGTCGGGCGCGGTCGATAGGCGCCGGCGTCGCACTGGGGTTCAATGCGACAGTGCCGTGGTTCCTATGGAATCAGTGGGGCCCGTGGACAGACTGGGGCGCGGCGACGTGGCTGTGGTTCGCCGCGTTGGAGCTTTCGGTGCTGGCCGCGGGTTTCGCCGCGTCGACGGTCATTCGAATGGCCGACATTCGACTGCGTTTTTCACTGCCGGCCGACGCCGGATCTCGGACGATGGGGTGTGTCGGCCTCGGCTTGGCGCCGGTTCTCCTCTACGCAGTCACCGAACGCTCGGAAAACCCGCAAAGCTGGGGAGTTCTCTCCTTGACAGTCATGGCGCTGGCGATACCGGTCTGTGCCGCCGTCGCGGTACCGCGCGCGTTCGGGGTCGCACTTTTCGCAGGCTGGTGCGGCGCGGCCGCGCTCGTCGCCTACTACTCGATTCGTCTGCCCACGCCCGATGACCTCAACCCCGAAGTAGTCATCATCTTCGTACTGACAATGGCAGTCGCGGTAGCGGTCGTGGCGATCACCGTGGCGTCGGAATCGAGCACCGAAGCAAATCGGGCTCGGGCCCCGATGTTCACCCGCCCGCGTGACGCTCGATGAACGCGGTCACCAATTGTTTCTCGGTCTCCGCCGACGCATCCGTGAGCTCGAGTCGGTCCTCGCCGATCTGCACGGTGATCGCGAGATGACTCTGATTGGACCGCCAGCCTCGCAACGTGTCCAACAGTTGACGCAGTGCCACCAGGCCCGGACCCACTCCGACGACGAGCTGGCCCACCAGTTCCGCACCGATTCCTCGGGTGTCGGCCGGAGCGGGTCCACCGCTGACGGGGGTGACGTGATCGACGTCCAGGTCCAGCAACTCCGATCGAAGTTGCCGGGCGTTGCCATCGAGCTGATCGATGTCGAGACCTTCGCCGAACAATGTGACATTCACATCGACTACGTCGGACATGGAACCTCCACGATGAGGAATTGTCGCTGCCGCTTCGGTACGAGAATTTGTCTGGCGCCCAGGGTAGTCCCCCAAGTTCCGCGAACAATTCTCTCGACGGTGCGAGTCGTTCGGCCGACCGAACTCACCCTGGTCGCGGCGCAGGCCGCAGACGAAAGATGGCGACGCGGGTCGGTCATCGGCGACACCGCGACCATCAACGCTTGCGGCGCTGCTCCGCCGATCCGGCGGGTCGATCAGGGACCGAGACGGTCCCCCGCCGGACCGCGCCGACGTCACACACCACCCTCGACGATCGACCAATCCGACGAAACCCCGGGCAGCGCTCCGACGTTGGCGTAACTGCCGCCGCTCAGAGTCGAGATCCACGCGGTGCCGTCGTTCTTGTAGAAGAACAGGCTGTCGGCCGTCCGGCCGATCCGGTCCCAATGGCCGGAGGTGCCGTTGTCGTGGACGGGGCCGATGGTGCCTCCGATCATCTTCGCGATCTGGTAGGTGTCGGTGGACGGCGAGGGCACTCGCAGCAGTAGTGAATCCGTGGTGGCGGTCAGTTCGATGCCGACCACACCGTCCACCTCACCGCGGTGCGAGTAGGTGCCATCGGTGAGCGAGCCGAAGGCCAGGATGTAGTTGGGCAGATCGCCGTGGCCGACATTCTTGGCGAAGGCCATGGTGTCGGCTGATCCCGCGATTCCGGCCCAGCCGACTCTGAAGTCGTCGTATCCGCGCACCTCCCGGTAGACGCCGCCGGTCAGGCGACCCGACGCCGCGTGCCCGGTCTTCTCGTCGTAGAACAGCACCGTGTCGGCGGTCGCCTCGACATGTGACCAGCTGTCCGAGAATCCGTCACCCGACTCGCGACGCGTGTAGAACCCGTCGGTCAAGGTGCCCGATTCCCATGCGCCGGTGCCCTTCTCGTAGAAGATGAGGGTGTCGCGGCCGGCCGCAGCGTGGGTGTAGCCCGCCGGAATCGAAGTCACGGTGTCATGCTGAGTCCAGTGGCCGCCGGACAGTCGACCGGTGCCGGCCGCGCCGGTTTCGCCGTTGTAGAACATGATCGTCGTATTCGTGTTCATTGTTCGTCCTCCGCGTTGTCGTCGTATGCCCGACGCGGCGAGATCGAGGGAATCGCTGGCGCGACGCGCTCCCGCGCGGCAGGCTGTCGGTTCGCCCAGGTTTTTCCTGGACATCCCCGATACTCATCGAGTCGGAGGACGCGGCACCGGAGTGATCGACTACCTCATTTCCACTGACGGCTGTTCCGGCCCGGAACAACGCGCGGGAGATGTTTTCGGCATGCCCGCCAGCGAGCGGTTCGCGGAAGCTATGGACGCAGCTCCGACTACTACTCCGTGGGCTCTTCTGTGCTTATCGGCGTCAAATCCGCGCGGGGCGGGCGCCGCGCCGCCGTGGCCGCATCTGGTAGAGGCGATACCAGGCCAGCGCGAGGAAGATCACCGTCAGACCGGCGACGACGCCCATGTCGAGCAGCCACGTGCCGAGGGTGTGTTTCCACAGCGGGTCGGGTCCGCCGTCGTGCGGTGAGAGGGTGTCGAGGTCGAGGCTGGCGGCGCCGGCGCCGTAGCCCCAGCGAGACGGCGAGAGGTAGGACAGCTCGTGCAGAACGGGTGTGCCAGGAAGCCGCACCAGACCGCCGGTGAGCACGAGTTGTGCCATGGACAGCACGATCAGCAGTGGCAGCGTCTTCTCCGAGGTGTTCACCGAGACCGACACCAACAAACCCAGCGCCAGCGACGCGATGCCGAGTAGGGCCATCGCCAGGATCAACTCCACTTCGACGGAGGTGAATATTCCCGAGGGCGGGAAGCTCTCGCCGATGGTGCCGATCACGAACAACACCGCTGTCTGAAGGATGGTGATCACTCCCAAGACCAGCACTTTCGACATCAGATAGACACCGGCCGAGAGGCCCGCCGCGCGTTCTCTGCTGTAGATCGTCTGTTCCTTGACGATCTCGCGAATCGAGTTGCCGGTACCGACGAAGCACGCACCGAACATCAAGATCATGAGTTTGGTCGGTGCGTCGGTATTGGTTCCCGGCGCCCCGGTGAACCCCTCGCCCGAGGGCACCGCGGCGATCAGACCGCCCAGCAGCAGCGGCATCACACCGAGCAACGCCAAATAGCTGCGGTCCGAGGCGATCACGGCCAGGTAGCGTCGGCACAGGGTGCTGAGCTGGCTGAGTTTGGACTGCGACGCGGGCGGCGGCGGTGCCGGCGGGCGCTGCACTTCCGTCGATTCGGCGTCGTCGGGCAGCGCGTCCGCGATGTAGTTCTCGAAGCGCGGGGATTCCCGGAACTCACCGGCCCAGTCGCGGTCCTCCTCCCGATCGAAGGCTTGGAACACCTCGGCCCAGGTGCGCTGCCCGAATTCCCGCAACCCTTCCTCGGGTGGTCCGTAATAGGCCAGCTTGCCGCCCGGCACCAGGACCAGGAGGCGGTCGCAGGTGTCGAGATTCGCCACGCTGTGCGTGACGACGATGACGGTGCGCCCGTCGTGCGCCAGTTCCGACAACATCTCCATGACCGTCTTGTCCAGGCCCGGGTCGAGGCCGGAGGTCGGTTCATCGAGGAACAGCAGGGACGGTTTGGTCAGCAATTCGAGCGCGACGCTCACGCGTTTGCGTTGCCCGCCGGAGAGCCGGTCGATGCGGGTGTCGGCGTGCCGAGTCAGTCCGAGTTCGTTGAGGACTTCGTCGACTCGCTGTTCGCGTTCCTCGCTGCGGGTGTCCCCGGGGAAACGCAGCTCGGCGGCGTAGAGCAGGGCACGTCGGGTCTGGAGCTGGTTGTGCAGGATGTCCTCCTGCGGAACCAAACCGATCCGGTGCCTCAACTCTTCGTAATCGGTGTACAGGTCGCGTCCGTCGTAGCGGACGGTTCCCTCGGTCGCGGGCCGCAGCCCGGTGACCGCGCCCAACAATGTCGACTTGCCCGCGCCGCTGGGCCCGATCACCCCGACGAGCGAGCGCTGCGCGATGGGGAAGCTCACCTCGTCGAGGAGCACTTTGCCCTCGGGTGTCCGCACGATGAGGTTCTGCACCGAGACCGAGATGTCGCCGGTGTCGACGGACTCGCGCAGTTCGTTGCCGACGAGTCGGTAGGTGGCATGCCCCATGCCGATCAAGTCGGATTCGGTCAGGTCCGCGGCTTCGACGCGGTGGCCGTTGACGTAGGTGCCGTTGTGGCTGTCGAGGTCGACGACTCGATATCGACCTTCGCCTACCACCCGCAGTTCGGCATGGTGGCGCGAGACCATGAGGTCGGGCACGACGATGTCGTTGTCGGTGGCGCGCCCGATGCGAAGTGTGTCCGAGATGATCCGTACCACCGCGCTGGGATGGGCGGTCTGAGGGGACGACCGCGACACTCGCCGAGGCAGCCCCGGCTCGAACTTGGTGATCGTGGCGTCGTCGTCGAGCGCGTAACCAGGATTCGGGACGACCATCGTGTCCCCGCCGGGATCAACCTCGGGCTCGGGCTCGGCACCGGCCGAGGTTTCCAGCGAGCAGGACAACTCGGCGCCATCTTGGGCGTGACCGAGCTGGAAGGTCTCGTCGTGGTCGATCACCATCCGCTCGACGCGGTGCCCGTCGAAAAAGGTGCCGTTGAGGCTGTGCGCGTCCTCGATTTCCCAACCGTGCGATCCCTGTTCCAGAACCGCGTGCAAGGTCGAAACGCGCGGATCGGAGACGACGATATCGGCGGTCGGATCGCGGCCGACGTTATACGCGCCCCCGGCACGCAGTCGATAGACGCGTTCTCGCGTCTGCACTACAAGAACCGGCGATTCGGATAATTCCGCGAGAGACTGCCCATTCGCCATATCGGGAGTATACGACCGTGCCGAAGTTATTGCGGCGACAATCGGCCACAACCATGCCGTGCAGCGTCCGCCGCACCGGTTCGGAATTCAGAGAGATATCGGCCTGACCAGCATGAATCAGACCAATCGGCGGCGAGGCAGCCCTATTCGATCGCCGCCGCAAAATCCCACACTGCCGAGCAAATTGTCAACGATTCAATCGGTTTAGAAAATCCCACGGAACCGGATGCCGAATCGAATCCGAATATTTCCTGATCCGTTTCATCCACCGATATTTCGTTACATCGAATATTCCACGATTGATCGAGGCCGATCCGGATGATTCAGCCACCCGCGAGTTTGACCACCGGATCGGGGCCCAGATCGGTGATATACACATCGCCCGCCGCGTCGACCGCCACGCCCTGCGGATTCTTCAGGCCGGTGAACGGCAAGGGCGTCGGCGTCGACGCGCCCACCGACAACATCACCACCCATTTGTTACCCCAGTCGACGATGTACACATCTCCCGCCGCGCCGACCGCCAAGCCCTGGGGATCTTTGAGCCCGGTGATCGGCAACATGGTCGGCGTCGACGCGCCCGCCGCCAACATCCGCACCTGCTCGGTGCCCAATTCGGTGATGTACACGTTGCCCGCCGCGTCGACCGCCACTCCGTCGGGGCCTTGTAGTCCCGTCAACGGCAGCGTGGTCGGGCTCGGCGCGCCCGCCGCCAACCGCACCACCCGATCGTTACCCCGGTCGGCGACGTAGACGTCTCCCGCCCCGTCGACCGCCACACCACGGGGATCTTTCAACCCCGCGAACGGAAGCGCGGTCGGCGTCGACGCGCCCGGCGCCAATTTCAGCACCCGATCGTTGCTCGTGTCGGTGACGTATATGTTGCCCGCGGTGTCGACCGCGACATTCTGGGGATTCTTCAGGCCGGTGAAGGGCAGCGAGGTCGGCGTCGACGCGCCTGGGGCCAATTTCAGCACCTGATCGTTGCCCATGTCGGCGACGTAGACGTTGCCCGCCGCGTCGACGGCTACGCCGGTGGGCAGGCTGACGCCGGAAAACGGCAGCGCGGTCTGTGACGAGAAGCCCGAGGCGACGGATGTGGGCGAGTCACCATCGCCACCCGATTCCCGTTGGAGACCGAGGACGACAGCCACGGCGATCGCCACAGCGACCAGGGCCGCGGCGGCTATCAGCCCGATTGTTCTGGGCGACAACGAGATGCGTCGCTGTCGACGCGCGGCCACACCCCCCGTGGCGTCGGCCGCGGCATCGCCCAACGCGGCGCGGGCCGCCGCGGTCAGCTCGCCTACGGTCTGGTAGCGATCGTCGGGATTCTTGGCCATTCCTTTGGCGATGACGGCATCGAAAGCCGTCGGTACATCGGGTGTCGTACTGCTGGGACGCGGCGGCGGGGTGTGCAGGTGATGGGCGATCACACCCTGCATCCCCAATTCGCTCACGAACGGCGCCCGACCGGTCAGGCATTCGTGCAGCACACACGCCAACGCGTACACGTCCACTCGGGCATCGGGGCTGACCGCCGCACCGATCTCCTCCGGCGCCATATAGGCGACGGTGCCGATCGTCTCGCCGGTCGCGGTCAGCGTGCGGTCGTCGGCGGCGTGGGCGATCCCGAAGTCGATCAGGGAGGCGAACTCGTCGTCGCCGAGCAGGATATTGGTGGGTTTGACATCGCGGTGGACCAGCCCGGCGGCGTGGGCCGCCTGCAACGCACCTGCCACCTGTGCGACGATCGCCACCGACCGCTGCGGCGACAGGGCCCCTTCTTTCGTGAGCACCTTGCGCAGGTCGGTGCCCTCGATCAGGCGCATATTCAGATAGAGCCGACCGTCGATATCACCGAAATCGTGGATGGGAATCACATGCGGCTCGGTCAACTGCGCCACCGCCCGGCACTCCCGGCGGAACCGCTCGCGCAACTGCTCGTCATCGGCGAAGCGCTCGGGCAACAGCTTGAGCGCCACCACCCGGTTGGTCAGCGAATCGTGCGCACGCCACACCTGGCCCATGCCGCCCTGACCCAGCAGCGACAACAACCGATAGCGACCGAAGGCAACCGCTTGCCCCGACGCCCAGGTGGTGTCGCCACCACCCATTGGTATGTCATCCATTGTGCCGTCCCGTAACCACTCGTCTGGCTAACGGCCGTACTCGCTGACATTCCGACCCGCGTCCGCGAGTAGACAGCCTCACACTAGTCGATTCAGCCAGGCCGGATACTTGTTAGCCGGATGTTGTCTTCAGCCATCTCGGGGTTGGACGACGATCCCACTCCACATGCAGCTAGCGGCCGGCAACCGAATCGGTCGACGGCACGGCGCGACTCGAACCGATCGTTGTCGCGCCGACGATCCACATCGGCCCGCGACTGCTCGACAGCGCTCGTCAGTATTCGGTCGCCGCACGTTGTCCGTTGTCCTACCCTGTCGGCGGTGCCGACGCTGATCCTGTCCCCCCGATTCACCGACGATTCCATCCTCATGCGGGTGGCGGCCGGACGTGCGGGCCGGCAGGTCCATCGTTCGACCGGATGGCGCATACCGCAGGACTCGGTCGCGGGACCGTACGCGATCTACGGCGAAGTGCTGTTCGCCGAAGCGGTGGCCGGACAACTCGGCCTCGCACTTCTCGACGTGCCCGAGGACTGGCTACCCGGACTCCCCCGCCAGTTCCTGCGTCGCGAACTACGTGTGTCGACGGTGGCTGCGGCACGAGTTCATCCGGGCCCCGTCTTCGTCAAACCTGCCGACGGAAGGAAAGGTTTCGCCGGCCGCTTGTACCGGGCGGGTGCCGGACTCCCGTCCGAAGCCGCGTGCCCGGGCGACACGGCGGTGTTCATGGCGGAGCCGGTGACCTGGCAGATCGAGGTCCGCTGCTTCGTCCTGCGTGGTCGCGTCCTGACATGTTCGCCCTACCTGCGCGACGGGCACTACATCGGCGGCGATTCGTCGATGACCGTCGAGGAGCGATCCGCCGCCGAAACCTACGTCGAGCAACTGCTTTCCGTCGCACCCGCCCCACCGGCCGTGGTCATCGACGTCGGACGGATAGAGGGGCGTGGCTGGGCGGTCGTCGAAGCCAACAGCGCATTCGGGGCGGGCGTATACGGCTGCGATCCGGAACGCGTTCTCGAGGTACTCGCCCATGCCTGCGTGCCACGCCACGAACTCGGCGAGGCCCACGCTCCGTGGGCGTTGCCGCCGGTCCGACTCGAGTGATCCTTCCACTAAGCAGATGTCAACGGCCCGAGATAGCCCCGAGCCGTTGCTCTTCGAGTACTCACACCCCACTGCCCGCACCAGCACCGACAGCATCGGCGATGGCGAGTTCCGGTCAGGGTCTTCATGTAGGTCAC
>NZ_QCYJ01000184.1 GCF_003123685.1 Nocardia aurea | reverse complement strand
GCAGCCCGCCCTGCGACCGGCCGCGGTCCATCGACCCGCGCGCCGGGTGGAAGCGGATGCCCACCTCGCGGGCCGCCTCGATCCCCGCGGCGAACAGGTCGCCCCGGCCCTTGGGGAAGAGGTAGTGGTGGTCGCTGGAGGTCGTGCAGCCGGACAGCGCGAGGTGGGCGAGGCCCGCGGTGGCGGCGCCCTCGACGACCTCGGCGTCCATGGCGGCCCACACCTGGTAGAGCGCCGCCAGCCACTCGAACAGCGTCGCGTCCTGGGCCAGGCCCTGCGTGGCCCACTGGTAGAGGTGGTGGTGGGTGTTGACCAGGCCAGGGGTGGCCAGGCAGCCCGCGCCGTCGATCCTGGCCGCGCCGGGGGCGGCGGGCGCCTCGGTCATGGGGCCGACGGCGGTGATGCGGTCGCCGGTGACCAGGATGTACCCGGACACGATCTCGGGGCCCACGACCGGCGCGACGTGCACGTTCGCGATCAGCGTCGCGCCGGGGGCCGTCGCCGCGGAGCGGCTCATCCCGCGGCCTCTCCCCCGGGCGTCCCTTGTCCGGCCGTTCGTCCGGCCGTTCGTCCGGCCGTGGGTCGCCCGGCCGCCTTGCGAGCCGCCGCGAGCCGTACCGCGTCGAGGATCTTCTCGTATCCCGTGCACCGGCAGAGGTTGCCCGCGAGCGCCTCGCGGATCTCCGCGTCCGACGGCCGGGCGACGCGCTCGATCAGGGCGTGCGCCTGCACGATCAGCCCGGGTGTGCAGAACCCGCACTGCACGGCCCCGCACTCGACGAACGCCTCCTGTACCGGGTCGAGGCGGGCGCCGTCGGCGAGCCCCTCCACGGTGCGCACCTGGCGGCCGTCGGCCTGCCCGGCGGCAACCAGGCAGGAGCAGACCGGCGTGCCGTCGAGGTAGACCGTGCAGGAGCCGCACTCGCCCTGCTCGCAGGCGTTCTTGGAGCCGGGCAGCCCGACCCGCTCACGCAGCACGTACAGGAGGCTCTCGCCCTCCCACACGCCGTCCACGGTCTCCTCGCGGCCGTTCACGGTGAACGTGACCCGCATCAGGCGGCCCTCCTTCCCAGGTGGTCGTTCCAGGCCCAGGTGAGCGTGCGGCGCGCCATCACGCCGATGGCATGCCTGCGGTATCCGGCGGTGCCGCGCACGTCGTCGATCGGCGAGGCGGCCCCGGCGCACAGCTCTCCGAACCGCCGCGCCAGCGCGGGATCGAGCGGGGCGTCCCAGTCGAGCTCCCCGCGCAGGAACTCCTCCGCCTCCAGCGCCCGGAGCGGGGTGGGCGCGGCCGAGCCGACGCCGGTGCCGACCCGCCCGTCCTCCGGGTGCAGCGCGATGGCGAACGAGCACACCGCGATCACCATGGCGTTGCGGGTGCCCACCTTGGAGAAATACTGCGGACCGCCGGCCGCGCGCAGCCGCACAGCCCTGATCAGCTCGTCCGGCAGCAGCGCCGAGCGCTTCACCCCCAGGTAGAACTCCTCGGCCGGGATCAGCCGGATGCCCCGGTCGCGCGACTCCACCTCGATCTCGGCGCCCGCGGCGAGCAGCGGCGGGTGGCTGTCGCCCGCGGGCGAGGCCGCGCCCAGGTTGCCGCCGACCGTGCCGCGGTTGCGGATCTGCGGCGAGCCGACCGTCCGTGACGCCTGCGCGAGCCCCGGCAGCGCGCCGCCCAGCTCCTCGATGACCGTCGCGTACGTCACCCCGGCGCCCACCCGGCACCCGCCACCGTCCTCGACGGTCCACTCGCGCAGCTCGGCGATCCGGGTGAGGTCCAGCAGGGCGGGGGGCCTGCGCACGTCGAAGTTGATCTCCACCATCACGTCGGTGCCGCCCTGGACGGGCAGCGCCTCCGGCTGGTCCGCCTTGGCGGCCAGCACCTCCGCCCACGTCGTGGGCCGCAAGAAGTCCATCGCTCTACTCCCAGGCGAACGCGGCGTCAGGGGCGTCCTCGCGCAGCACACTGCCCTCGATCAGGCCGTACGGGCGGTCGGCGGCGTAGAACACCTCGTTGTCGTTGTCCATGCCGAACGGCGACAGGTCCACCGGGAAGTGGTGCCTGTTCGGCATCGCGAGCCTCACCTCGCAGATCTCGGGGCAGGTCGCCAGTACCCGCTCACCCATGGCGTACAGCGTCTGCTGGAGCGACAGGCTGTACGTCCCGGCGAACGCCTCCACCAGGGACCGCCGCACCCGCTCGTACGACGTGCCGTACGAGGGGGTGTCGCCCCTGTGCCGCCAGCGGGCGGTGACGGCGGTGGCGAGGATGCGGTCGGTCGTCGGCCGGAGCGTCGTGTACTCGTCCACGATGAAGTCGTGGAACTCCGATCCGGTGGTGTTCAGCAGGACGAGGTCCTTGAGCCCGGACACGACGGTGGCGCGGCCGTCCCTGTCGTGGTGGACGACGCAGGTGCGCACCTCGCCGCCGGCGCGGACGAACGAGTGCGGCGACACGGGGACGCGGTCCCAGGCGTACTCCTCGATCTCCACCCTGGCGTGGTGGATCGACGGCTGCGAGCCGGTGAAGTGCCCGGCCAGCACCGCCGCGAAGTCCTCGATCTGGTCCACGCCGTGCTTCCTGGCCAGGGCGTAGACGGTGTTCTTCTGCGTGTCCGTCGGCAGCACGGCGGCGTTGTCGCCCGTCAGGTGGACGGCCTCCATGTCGCCGGAGAGCGAGGTGCTGACGTTCAGGTCCTTGATGTGGTGGGTGGCGCCGTCCCTGACGACGCGGACGAGCCTGGTCTCCGCCTTGCCGTAGCGGTTGGGCCCCAGGATGATCGACATCTAGCTCCCTCGGTAGGTGGAGTAGGCGTACGGGCTGAGCAGCAGGGGCACGTGGTGGTGCGCGGAGGGGTCCGTGACGGTGAAGGCGATGACCACCTCGGGGTAGAACGTCTCGCCGAGGTAGCCGCCGGTGTCGAAGACGACGCGGTTGACCCCGGCCTCCGGGTCCCAGCCCTTGATGCGGCCGTCGTCGTCGGTGCGGCCCTCGGCCAGGACCCTGCCGCCGTGTTCGAGCCGGACCAGGACTCCGGCGGCGGGGCGGCCGGTGACCGCGTTCAGCACGTGGGTGGAGAAGCTCACGGCGCCTCCCCGAGGAGCTTGGCGATCCGCAGCCGGGTGATCTCGGCCAGCTCGTCGCGGACGACGCCACGCTCGGCCTCGTCGTCGTGGTCGAGGCGCTCGCGCAGCCTGGTCAGCATCTGGGTGCCCGTCAGGCCGGTGGCGCAGATCAGGTAGACGTGGCCGAAGCGGTCCTCGTAGGCGCGGTTGCCGTCCGCGAGCGCCTTCCGCAGGCCGTCCTCCACTCCCGACTGCTCCTGCCGGGACCAGGCCGCCTCCCTTCCGCCGCCGTCCGGGCGGGCCCCGATCCTGGGATGCGCGGCGAGCGCTTCGAGCACGTCGGGCCAGGCCAGACCGCGCACGGCCGCGGCGGCGGCGCCGGCCAGCCGGTCGCCGTCCTGGTACGGGCGGCCGGACGCGACGGCCCGGGCGAAGGCGCGGGACGCGCAGCAGGCCAGCAGTTCCTCCTCCGCGTCCGCCTCCGCCGCCGCGTTGAACCGGTCCAGTCCGGCGAGGGTGTCGGGCATGCCAGCAGTACACACGTGTCCGTCGTGCCCGGTCCATCCGCAAGAACTCTCAACTGTCCAACCGGTTGTCCAGAACTTTTCGTGTCATGCTCCAAGCCGCCCCCGCCACGCGGCGCGCCCGGTGGGAAAGGTCCGCGGGGGCCAAATAAACTGGGTGCCATCATGACCCCACGCTCTCTCATCGGCGGGCACGTGCTCGTGACCGGCGGCCTGGCCACGGGCGGCCTCAGATACATGGCCGAGATCGGCGCCGTGATGATCCAGGTGTTCGTCACCAACCCGCGCGCCTGGGCGCTC
>NZ_QCYJ01000110.1 GCF_003123685.1 Nocardia aurea | reverse complement strand
CGGACAGGCGGAGCCTGGCCTCCTCGGCGGTGTGGACGCGGCCCTTGACGACGCGGACCCGGCACAGGCTGCACTCGCCGGAACGGCAGGCGGCCTCGGGCCGGATGCCGTGGTCCTCGAGCGCGTCCAGGAGCGGCCGGCCGCGCGGACTGCGGAAGCTCCTGCCGCCGGCGGTGACGATGACCTCCTCGACGGGATCGACGCCGGCCGGCCAGTGAGCCTGCTCCTCCGGCCGGGCCGGAGCGCCGTTGGCCTCGAAGCGGACCCGGCGGCGGGCGTGGCCGAGAGCGGTGAGCTGCTCCAGCGCGTAGGGGTAGAGGGCCTGGGGGCCGCAGACGTAGACCATGCGGCCGCCGAGCGGACCCGCCAGGTCACGGATCGTCCCGGCGGTGAGCAGATCCCCGATGACGTGGTCGATCCGGATGCGCGGATGGCCGGCCGCGATCCGGACGAGTTCGTCCCTGAAGATGACGTCCTGCTCGTCGCGGGAGCCGTACAGCAGGTGGAACCGCCGGTCCAGACCGTGGTCCACGATATCGCGGATCATGCTCATCGCCGGGGCGACACCGGAGCCCCCGGCCAGGAAGACGACGTCCTCGCCGTGGAAGAGCGGATTGTGGTGGAAGGTGCCCATCGGCCCGGTAGTGGTGACCTGGTCGCCGACGGCGAGCGTGTCGATCAGGTGGTTGCTGATCCGGCCGCCCGGCACCCGCCGAACGGTCAGGTCGTAGTGGTCCAGCCGGGCGGGGCTGGAGGAGATCGCCAGCGGTCGGCCGGTCCCGTCGGTGAAGACGCTGACGTACTGTCCGGCCAGGAAGGGCGGCAGGTCTTCGCCGTCGGCGCGCCGGAGCCGGAAGGTCTTCGTCGTGGGGGTTTCGACGATGACCTCGGCGACGGTCAGGGGCAGCCGCCTGGGGTGGTGGAGGTCGACGATCCTGGCGGTCTCGGCGAGGTGGTCGGTGGTGTCGGGGGTGCGCGTCTCGATCTCGGCGAGGATGTCGGCGGCGCCGTCGTACAGGTGCCTCATCGGACGCTCTCCTTGCGGCGCATGAGGCGGCGGGCCACCCGCGCCCCGGCTTCGAGGGTCGGCTGGAAGCCGCCCATTCCGGCCCAGCTGCCGGCCAGGTGCAGGCCGGGCACGTGCGGCCGGCGCTCGCTGTCACGGAAGAGCCAGCCCTCGGTGCGGTCCTGGTCATAGCCGTAGATCGCGCCGCCGGGGTGGCCGAGGTAGCGTGCCATGGTCCGCGGCGTGGCCACGTCGACCTCCTCGATCGCCTCGCGGATGCCCGGCGCGACGTGTTCCACGACGTCGAGCAGGGTCTGGGCGTAGGCGAACTTGGCGCGGTGGTAGTCCGACGGCGGGACGCCGTCCCAGGCGTGCGCGTACTGGAGCGTCATCAGGCTGACGTGGGTGGCGCCGGCGGGGGCGAACCCGATCGGCGCCACATCGTAGGAGGAGACGCAGATGCCGCGGGCGGGTTCGAGGGAGTGCCACGAGGCGTGGATGCGGTCGTCGTCGGTGTCGAGGTTGACGAACGTGGTGCTGGTGGTGAAGCCCAGCTCGGCGGGGGTGGCGTCCAGGCCCATGTGGAGCGCGAACCCCGACACGCCGATCCGCCTGGTCGCCAGATCGTCACGGACGGCCGCCGGGACGTCCATGCTCTCCAGCATGCCGTACGTGATCGGAAGCGAGGCGTTGGAGACGACGTCCGGGGCGATCACTTCCGCGCCGTCGTCCAGCCGCACTCCCAGCACCCGCCCGCCCTCGGTCAGGATGGCCGAGACGGCCGTGTTGAACCGGACCTGTCCCCCGGCTGCCAGGAACGAATCCAGGATCGCGGTCGACATCGCCTGCGAGCCGCCCCTGATGTGCCACGGCTTGAACTCCAGGTACGCGAAGAGCGTCAGGGCCAGATCCTGGAAGGCCAGCTTGGACGGCGGCTGCCCGAGGTAGGTCCAGTAGACGCCGAGCGCCGCCTTGAGGCCGGGGTCGTCGAAGTGCTCGTCCAGGACGTCCTTGGACGGGCGCAGCGCGTACCGGAAGAGCACCGGATCGATCTGCTCGGGTGACGTGCCGCGCATGGCGGCGATCTGCAGGATGGTGACGTTGCTCACCAGGTCGAGGAACTTCTCGACGCGCGACCGGTTGCCGGGGAACGCCTCCTCCAGCGTCTCGATCGCGGCCACCCGGTCGGCGGGGAGCGTGACGTCGACCTGTCCGGGGACCTTGAAGCGGTAGAGATCGTGCTCCTGGACGAACTCCAGTTCGTCGCCGACCCCGAGGCTGTCGAACAGGCCGCGCAGCGAGAACGCCTGTCCCTCCAGCCCGACGCCCGAAAGCTGGTGGAGAGCCACCTCGAACTCGTAGCGGCCCCGGCGGAAGGAGGTCGCGCAGCCGCCGGGAACGTTGTGCCGCTCGACCAGCAGGGTCCGCGCGCCCGCGCGTTGCAGCGTGGTGGCGGCGCTCAGCCCGGCGTTGCCCGCGCCGATGACGATGGCGTCGAAGTCGTTCACCCGCCCACGGCCTCTCGCTGGATCCGCTCGAACTGCGCGGCCATGGCCTCGGCCAGGGCGTTGGCCCCGGACAGCGGGCGCACCATGACCATGAAGTCGTCGATCAGGCCGTCCTCGTCGAAGTGCAGGAAGTCACAGCCCTGGACGTCCTTGCCGTCGACCGTGGCCTTGAAGACCAGAACGTGGTCGCGGCCGTCGGCCCCGGCGATCTCCCGGACATAGCGGAAGTCCTCGAAGACGCGGACGACGGCACGCAGGATCGCCGCGGTGACGAGCTTTCCCGGATACGGCTTGTAGGCCACCGGACTGGTGAAGACGACGTGCTCGGCGAGCATCGCCTCGATGGCTTCGTGGTCTCCGGCCTCGACGGCCCGGCGGAAGGGATGCACGGCCACTCCTTACTCAATTAGTTGATTAGGTGCTAAAGACACTAATCACCTTGGTGCGTTACCGTCTAGACATGACTTTGCGCAACGCGATCATGGCGGCGCTCCTGGAGTGCGAGGCGTCCGGTTACGACCTGGCCAAGAGCTTCGACGCCTCGGTTGCCAACTTCTGGATGGCCACTCCGCAGCAGCTCTACCGGGAGCTGGAGAAGATGGAGGCCGACGGGCTGATCCAGGCGCGGGTCCTGACCCAGGAGCGCAGGCCGAACAAGCGGCTGTTCTCCCTCACCCGGGCCGGGCTGGACGCTCTGGCCTCCTTCACCGCCGAGCCGCCCCGGCCGGGCGCCGTCCGGGACGAGCTCCTGGTGAAGGTCCAGGCCATGGATGTCGGCGACGTGGAGGCGGTGCGGCAGGCCATCGACGAGCGCCGACGGCGGGCCGAGGCGAAGACGGCCAAGTTCGAGAGGTTGCGCGCCCGGCTGCTCGGCGGCCTGCCGGAGGAGGAGTATCTGACCCGGGCCGAGCGGATCGGGCCCTACCTGACGCTGCTGCGGGGACTGTCGTTCGAACGCGAGAACATCGCCTGGGCGGAGCGGGCACTCGCCGTTCTCGAGCGGCGCAGCACGAAAGAAGCCCCAGGCCGATCGACCTGAGGCTTCTCGCCGTACGCCGCCAGGGACTCGAACCCCGGACCCGCTGATTAAGAGTCAGCTGCTCTGACCAACTGAGCTAGCGGCGCTTGCAACACACGTAACTGTAGCAGCCGCCGCAGACCACCCGCACACGCGTCGGAGCCCGCAGGCCCGGCTCCACCGGTCAACCGAGCCGCCGGGCCAGCCGTCCGTACGCCTCCAGGACCACGTCCCAGAATCGCTCCGCCTCCAGTGAGGTCGCCACCAGCGCGTTGGCCGGCCGGTCGTGGAGCTTGAAGTCCGTCACGGTCATCCCCGAGGTGTACAGGCCGGCGGTCTCCACGTGCACCACCGCGGGCACGCAGGTGAACAGCGAGGG
>NZ_QCYJ01000021.1 GCF_003123685.1 Nocardia aurea | reverse complement strand
TCGTCCTCCCTGACTCGGTGAGAGCCAGGGTGACCGACCAAAGGGGTCAATTTTCAGATGCCACGCGGGGGTCAGTATTCACGTTCTGCCGACACTTGGGAGGGAAACAATCGGTCATAGCTGGCAAGACTCATACGCCCCCGCAAACCGATAGCCTCGGTGAGCAGCCCGGTGGCGATACGTCGCGCTGATACCGCAGGTGTGGGTTGGGAGAAGAAGATCCACACGTGCGCTCCCCGACCGGACTGTGACACTTCGAGGGCAGCCGGGATGTTCACGGCGCGAGCAGCTTTGAGATACGCCAACGCGTCCAACATAGCGGCCTCGCCGTCGAAGTCGGCTGCTATCCACCAGCAGGTGTCCTCATCCGAGAGCGGATACAAACCGATATGGTGTGCCCCACGTAAATGCCTGTCCACGACATCGCCGGTCAACGGCAGATACGACGCGTCCGAGGTCGCCATTCCCTTGCGCCAGCGGCCTCGAATCGCCGGAGACCATCCCGACCGCCCGTCGCGGGTGTCCTCCCATCGCAGCGCATACGTATCCGAGCGGCACGCGAACAGATCGAGATAGAACCGCACCTTCTCCTGAGGACTCGACTCCATGTCCACCGGCGACACCGCAGCAGCGGTCTGATCACCGGCCGACGCACGAGACTCTTCCTCGGTGAGCCGCAACAGGTTCCGCAACCGAGCGTTCTCCGCCCGCAACAACTCGAGCTCACCAGCGAAGGCGTCCACAGACAACCAGTGTGCACCGCCAGCCCACCAACACCGAATCCGGCATCACCTGGTCATGCTCAACGTCAGGGTGCCCGCGCTCAACAGTGACCTGACGTTGGTCGGGGCGGCGAAATGAACCTGCCTGCCCGGATATTGGACCAGGACTGTTTCGATCTCTGGGAGCGCAGAATTTCGACACCGCTTCGCTCTCGATGGTGCACGGAATTCGGCAGCATCGAATCGAATGGGGCCGCGCTCCAGCGGTTCCAGGCTCACCTTCCGCAGCCGGTGCGGCCGCAATCGCGCCGACTTGCTGTGGGGCTGTCGGACTTGTCTTGACTGTTCGAGCTGATGAGCCATGCCCGACCTGCGGTCACACTGGTGTCGTCAACATCCCATACAATCAGTTCGGCTTGCGCCCGAGTCACATTCACCGACTCCGGTCGACGGTAGCGGGTCCTGCAGCAGCCAGTGGTTCCTGTAGGACGCTCAGAGCCTTGGTCCAGGGCAGCGGGCCCGTGTCGGTGTCCTCGCTATACGGACGAATCGCACGCCCCAGTCCGCGGAGGCCTGGCCGTGCCTCGCGGACAGCGAGGAAGTTCATCTGCTCCCGCTCAGAGTGCCGGACGGCCACGTCGGGCAGCCCAGCGCCGACGGTGTTCCGCTCAGGGGTAGCGGTGCCCTGGCCAGACAAGGGCCCCGGTCAGGCTGCCATGATGGGCTCATGACTGAGCGAATCGGCCTGCGGTCACGTTGCTTCCGGCGATCGACAGCAGCCAACGGTGGTTGTCGGAGTGAGTAAGGCTCGCCACCCGGACCCGGCTGATCGCCTCACCCGCTAACCACCACCGCACCCACCCGGTTTGGGATGACCTATCCTCACCTTCCAAACCATATCTGCAATCTGCCAGGCTGAACGCCCTAGTTTCCGCTAGTCGATCATTCGACCGATAGCGCCCTGATGCCCGAGTACGGCAAACTCCCCGCACCGAGGGGACTCGAATCGAACGGCGGAGGCGTGATGACAGGACCACATGTGTGGCACACCGACGCGACCTCCGGTGCCGCGCCCGGCACCGAAACCGGTATCACCCTCGCGGATCTCGCTTACGACGCGACGGCTTTGACCGCGTTGTCGCTGACTCTGCTGCTGGCATGGAACGATCGGCCACCCGCCGATGGTCGGTGTCGCTCTCAGCGGCGGAAGCGGACGTATCGGTCGGGGGTTTCCGCGTCCTGGCTCGAGTAGGTGACGCTATCGATCTGGGTGGTGTGGGGGTCGCGCAAGACCAGATTGCCGCCGTCGTTACCGAGCTGCACCCCACTGCCGTCCAGTACGATCACCGTCGATTCACCGCCGGGTATCTCCGTGTCCAGGACGGTGGTTCGATCGTTGCGGTCCACCAGAGTCCACCCCTGCAGTGACGCAGTCGAGGTGGCGAGGTTTGGTGGTCCGCTCTGATCGGTGAGTTCTCGTTCGAACAGTTCTCCCCCGCTGGCGCGACACTGGTCCAAATACAAGCTCAGCAGATCTTGTAGGTCGTCGGCGTTGGCGCTGCCGCTGGGCGGAAGTGACCGCCCCGCACTCCAGTCGAACATTGGTGCTCTCACCAGGTCCAGGGATGCCGCGGAGTGCGCCGGGGTGGGGGTGAAACCCGAGGGAGCCTCGGCCAGCGACGCGATGACGGGGTCCGCGCATCCCCGAGCTACCTGGACAGGACGGCTTCACCGGAACCATCGTCCACGCGGGTCGATAGCGGTCACCTACCGAATTCGCTGGCCGAAACGTCATCGTGATCGGGGCGGGGAACTCCGCGGTCCAGATCGCCACCGAACTCGCCGAACACGCCACCGTCACCCTCGCCAGCCGCACACCGGTGAAGTTCGTGCCCCAACGCCCCCTCGGCCGCGATATGCACTTCTGGTTCACCCTCACCGGAATCGACACCGCACCCATCGGACACCTACTCCGGCATCATCCGACCGCCCCGGTGTTCGACACCGGACGCTATCGATCGGCCATCGCCGCGAACAAACCCGAACACCGACCGATGTTCACCACCCTGCGCGGGGGATTCCGTCCTCTGGCCAGATGCCACCACCACACACGTCGATACCGTCATCCTGGCCACCGGATACACACCGAACTCGGCCTATCTCAACGACATCGGCGCGCTGACTGCCGCCGGGTCACCGCGCCATCGCAAAGGGCTGTCGACGACACACCGAGGACTCGGCTACGTCGGCCTCGAATGGCAACGCAGTCTGTCCTCGGCCTCGCTGCGGGGCGTGGGCCGCGACGCCGCCCGGCTCGCGGCACAGCTGCGCACCGCCGCGTGATCACCGTGCGACACCGCCTTCGCCTGGACGTGCGGCGGACCGGGACTACACGCTCGCGATCCGAGTAGCGGCCTCGAATCGGCGGTGCTGCGTCCAATTCGCGCCTGGTTCGTCTGTAGAAGCGGACTCCCATCCACCCGGATGCGAGCACACCGCCTCCCGAGAGGAATCCCCGCGATGACCATCCCTTTGCTCCACCACCACTTCGCCGATCAGCATCTCGGTGGTGCGCGATGAGCGCCCCGACGGTCGTGGTCGAGGATCTGCATGTCGCATACGGCAGCACCTGGGCACTCGACGGTGTCGACCTGGTAGCCGCCGCAGGGACGACGCTGGGAATACTCGGCCACAACGGCGCCGGGAAAACCACCCTGATCCGCGCTCTCACGACCCTGGTCCGGCCGACGGTCGGCCGCGTGGAGATCACCGGCCTGGACGTGGTAGCCGACGCCACCGAGGTCCGACGCCGGATCGGGGTGACCGGACAATACGCCGGACTCGACGAATTCCTCACCGCCCGCGAGAATTTGGAGCTGATCGGCCGCCTGGCCGGACTACGCCGCCGTGCTCGCCCGCGCGCCGACGCCCTGATCGACCGGCTCGGGCTGCACGAATACGCCAGCCGTCGCGTCGGAGAACTTTCCGGGGGTTCGCGCCGCCGTGTCGACCTGGCCGCGAGCCTGGTCGCCGATCCGGCGGTGCTGTTCCTCGACGAGCCGACCACGGGCCTGGACCCGCTGGCCCGCACCGCGCTGTGGGAGGTCGTCAGCGAACTCACCACCGCGGGCACCACCGTGGTCCTGACCACCCAATACCTCGAAGAAGCCGACCGTCTCGCCGACGACATCGTGATCCTCAACCGTGGCCGCATCGCCGCGTCCGGTACTCCGGCCGAGCTGAAACAGATCATCGGCGGCAAGGTCGTGCACCTCACCGTCCCCGCCGCACGAGTCGCGGATCTGCCCTTCACTCCCGAGGTCGACCGGGCCGGCGGGTCTCGGGTCCGGGTATCGGTCACCGTCGCCGACGCCCCCACCGCGACCGCGCTGGTCGCCGACCTGCACCGTGACGGCCTCGATATCACCGACCTGGACGTGACCTCGCCGAGCCTCGACGACGTCTTCACCCACCTCACCCACACCACTGGAGCCACCCGATGACCACTACCGCGATGACTGATGTGGGGCGTTCCCCGCTCGGGAATCAGCTCGCCGCCCTGACCGTGCGCAACCTGCGTACCAGCGCCCGCGTCCCGCAGTTGCTGATGTTCTCGCTGACCATGCCGATGGCGATGCTCGTGCTGTTCAGCCAGGTGTTCCGCAGCGTCGCCGCCGGTCCCGGTTTCCCGGCCGGGATCAGCTATATCGACTTCCTCACCCCGGCCATGCTCGCGGTCTCCACGGTCATGGCAGGTACCAACGCCGGAGTCTCGGCCGCGATCGATCACACCAACGGCCTGCACGACCGCTTCGCCGCCCTCCCGATGCGCACGGCACTGCCCGGGATGGCGCGCACCATCAACGAAGCCGTATTCACTCTCGCCAGAGCCGCACTGCTCGGCATCGCCGCACTGGCGCTGGGTTTCCACTTCCACGGCACCATGCTCGACGCGCTGGCCGCGGTCGTGGTCCTGGTCGTGCTGGCGGGGGCGATGAGTGCCCTGTTCGGGCTGATCGGTGACCGGCTGCGCCGCCCCGACGTGGTCCAGTTCGCCGGGATGATGGCGATGATGCCGCTGATGTTCGTCTCCAGCGCGTTCGCGCCGATCCACACCATGCCCGGCTGGATGCAAGCCGTGGCCACGGTGAACCCGGTCGCCCACGCCACCGACGCCCTACGCGGCCACGTCCTGGGCACCGGCACCCTCGCCGACACCGCCACCGCTCTGGTCGCGGCGATCGGACTGTGGGCCGCGGTCACCGTGATCCCCGCCCTCACGCGCCGGATTCGGCCACGTGTGCACTGACCGAACCACCCGACCGCTCCGTCCTTTCCTCCGCCGAGGGAAGGACGGAGCCGCTGTCGGCGTCCACATCGTTCACCCGCACCCGGACACGCCGATGGCCTCTACCCGCGAGGTAGAGGTTCGGCGTGGAGGCGGTCTCAGCGGATACGCCCGCTGCGGGCGGCGGCGGCGCTCATGCGGCGGCGTCGAGCAGATGCAGTTCCTGCTCCACGATCAGTTCGACCTCTTCATCGGTCAGACCCGACAACAGATGTGTGGTCAGCATCGCTCTCTCACCTCCTCAACGCTCCTAGTGATACGTCGAACCGGAGAACCCGAAATCGACATCGATGCCTATACAGACGTGACACCCCCGCAATGGACGCATGACGACACTGCGGCGCCCGCTGCATCGGGGCAGGTCAGGACGAATCGAGGGTCGCGATCGCGGCGGCAGGCGAGGATGCTGGATACAGAGCAGGAGGCGAGATGACGAACCAGACAGCGGCCACGACCGCGACGACACCACCGGACCGGCACAGTGATCTCGAACAATTGTGGCGCGGCTTCTCCAGCGACCTGCGGACCTTCATCGCCCGCCGCGTCGCACGCCCCGAAGACGCCGACGACATCCTCTCGATCGTGTTCCTGCGCATGGCCAAAAGCCTCGACGAACTCCGCGATCAGGACCGGCTGCTCGGGTGGATGTATGCCATAACCCGCAACGCGATCACCGACTACTACCGCTCCGCACCGCATCGCCGCGAACTGCCCGTCGACACCGTCCCCGAACACCCGAGCACCAGCGACGGTGGACTCGATACTGACGTCACAGCGCAGAAAGAACTCGCCAAGTGCCTGGTGCCGATGCTCGCGGCGCTGCCCGCCGAGCAAGCCGCCGCGGTGAAGATGGTCGACCTCGACGCCCACACCCACGCCGCAGCCGCCAAAGAAGCAGGGATCTCGGTATCCGGGATGAAATCCCGCGTCCAACGCGGCCGCGCCGCCCTACACGCCCAACTCCACGCCTGCTGCCAGATCAGCCAAGACCGCACCGGCCACGTCCACGACTACCAACCCCGCAGCCCAACCTGCGCCTGCGGAGACACTGGCGGCGCGGACCGATAGCGCCCACGGGCCCGGAACAGCTACTGGTCATCGGCATCCCCACGACCGGAACAAGGATGCGGTGCGAGCCACGTGGCTCGCACCGCATCCTTGTTCCAAGAGGGCTACTGGCAGCCGCACCCGCCCTCGGCCGTTATCGCCGGAGCACAGCACGATGACTTCTCACTCTCATCGCAGCAGGTCGACTGCCGTTCACTGCCGCAACACGTCGGCGCCGCAGACTGGGTCGGTGCGTCGGTGGGATCCGCCGCCTCGAACTCACTCGGGTTGGTACTCATGGTGACTCCTTGATCTGTGAAGGATGGGCACCAACACAGACGGAACAAAGCACGAAAGGACGCACCAACGACATCGGTGAGGGCAGATTGCGTGGTGCACGCTTGAGCTCGCACGACGGGCGGTGCACGGCTTGCTTCTGTGACGTGCACGATCGCAACCACTACCGCCCATAACGCGGTCCCGGATCTGATCACCCATCCGCGCTGGAGGTGGATCGGCCTGGTGGCGAGCTATCGCTCGGCAATAGCTGATAGTTCTCGGCGCAGTCAGTCCGGTGGATGGTTGGGCACGATATGCAATGGCCGCGGCCCGTACGACGCCTCTTCGGTGCGGAGTTCGTGAATGACCCGCGCATAAGTCCGCACTTGGCTGCGCAGCCGTGTGTTCTCCTGGCGTAGGGCGGTATTGGCTTGTTCCCTGCGTGTCAGGCTGAGTTGAGTCCATTGGTTCATAGCAAATCGGCCTGACGCGGGGCGAGATACGGATCGGCATTTCATGACCAGGACGAGGGCCTCGAAGGGCAGCGGCGACAATGGAGCGATGAGTTCTGCTGGGCCGCGTGGTGAGGAACCGAAGCGGCGGCGCGCGTTCAGCGCCGCCGACAAGCTCGCGTATCTGCTGGCCTACGAACAAGCAGTCGAGCGTGGTGAGGGCGGGGCGTATCTGCGGGGCGAGGGCTTGTACTCGTCGTTGATCAGCGAGTGGCGCAAGCAACGTGATGCCGGGGTGCTGGCGGGTAAGCCCCCGGGTGCCAAGATCGGCAAACTCACCGCCGAACAGGCCGAGATCGCGCGTCTGCGGCGGGAGAACGAACGATTGAACAAGCGGTTGACGACCACCGAGACCGCGCTCGACATCATGGGAAAAGCACACGCTCTCTTGGCTTGAGATTTAACCTTTCTTCTTCCCTCTCCTATTCGCCACCTTGTCCGTTTTGCGAATTTCTGACCCGAGGAGGTGACGTGGGGCTGGCGTGTTCTTGCCGCCTGGCGGGCGGCCGGGGCCGGGGTGAGCGGTTTTCGGCAGACGTGCCGGACTGCCCAGGCGATCACGCACGTGTCGAAATGCGCGGCGGACTCGAAAGGGCGTCAACGGTTTTCCCGGACGCGGGCGCCGTTCCCACGGGCGACGTAGATCAATGGTCAGGTCGCGGGCCAGATGGAGTTGGGTGTAGGCGGCGATCAGCAGCCAGGTCCATCGGACGACCTGCTCGGGATGACGAAGCCGCGCCGCTGTCCACCCGAGCTGGGACTTCATCAGCTTGAACGTGTGCTCCATGTCGAACCGGCGCAGGTAGGCCCGCCAGCACACGTCCAGGTCCGGGGCATGCGGGCCGGAGTGCCACAGCCACATGGTGCGATGCGGATTGCGGCCGTCGAGCAGCCGTTCGACCCGGACCTCGATGACGGTGCCCTCGATGACCGGCAACCGCGTGAACAGCTCGGCGTCCAGGCGAGCGAAATACCCGACGCGTTGGACCTTCTGGTGCATCCGACGCCAAGCACGGACCTCGACCCGCCCATACTTGTCGGTGTCGGGCACGATCATCAGTTGGTCGGGGCGGCGCAGATTCACCTCGCCGGCGAGCTCGAACCTATTGCCATGAACACCATCTCGTCCTGGACCCGGCTTGCGCGGGCCGGGACGTCCGTCGTAGTAGACGCGATCGCCGGAGATCCGCACCAGCGTCTGGACCTCCAATCCGTCCAGCGCGTGCGTCAGGGCCGCGGCCGCATACCCCTGATCCAGGATGAACAGCGGTGCGGGCCGCGCCGCCGATTCTTCTCTCCGGCCGATCCGTCGGACCAGATCACGAATCTGGTCAGCAGTCGAAACGACAGGGCACGAACCCTCCGGCAGGCGAATCGCGTCCAATGGTCGAGTCCACGAGGAACTGCCCCACTCCAAGCCCATGACCCACTGGAACTCTCAGCCCGGCAACACTTTCCGATTAACGTCACAGCGACACGGCGCATAGTGCAGCCCCCGGTCGGGCGAGCATTCGGCGTTCGGACGCGGAAAAGTAGTCGAGTCGATACCGAACATCAACGGCGCGTCGATCGGTAGCTGGTCGGCCAGCAGATCACGCAGCAGATCCTCATCGATCGAACCGTCGGCCAACGCGTCGTACAGGGCCCCGTGCCCACGGCGGAACACCGCGGCCAGCGACAACTCCACCAGCGAGGTAACCGGTCCGTCCGAGCAGATCGCCGCATCGGCGAGCTCGAACAGCGCGTCCGCTCGCGTGTCCAGGCAGCCGTAGAACCGACGACGAAACTCCACCAAACCCGACTCCGCCGCAGCGGCGTCCCCACACAACACACTCCACCCCTACGGCCGACAACAAACCGACACCGACAACAAGCATGACTATCCGAAAGTCATTGACAGTCAACCAGATCAGCTGAACCTACATGGGTTGAGCTCGCACTGGTTAAATCTCAAGCTTGGAAACTCTCTCCGAGAGAGCGGATTGCGACGAGCAACGCAAGAAGCGTTGACCGGTGCGTATGTGTCGCTGACCGGCGCTGGTGTCGCCACCCGGACCGCTGCGGTGTTGACAGGGTTGGCGCGCTCGACCGCGATCCGGCGAACCGGCACCACCACGGTCCGGCCCGGGGCCGTGGCGGGGCTGACCCCGGCGAACAAACTGACCGTCTCCGAACGGCGCCGGGTCTTGGAGGTACTCGACAGCGATCGGTTCGTCGACCTGGCCCCGTTGCAGGTCTACGCGCAGCTGCTCGATGAGGGCGTCTACCTGTGCTCGGTCTCCACGATGTATCGGATTCTGCGCGAGCACCGGCAGGTCAAAGAGCGTCGCCGGTTGGCGCGTCATCCGGCGAAGGTATGCCCGGAGCTGGTCGCCACCGCGCCGAGGCAGGTGTATTCGTGGGACATCAACAAACTCGCCGGCCCGGTCAAAGGCCGATATTTCGACGCCTACGTGATGATCGACATCTACTCCCGCTACATCGTCGGCGTCCACGTCCACAACTATGAATCCGGCGTGCTGGCAACAGAATTGATGAAGGAGATCGTCGGTGTCCATGGCATCCCGCAGGTGGTCCACGCCGATCGCGGCACGTCGATGACCTCCAAGACCGTCGCCGCGCTACTGGCCGATCTGGAGGTCACCCGCTCGCATTCACGACCGCGGGTCTCCAACGACAACCCCTATTCGGAATCACTGTTCAAGACCCTGAAGTACGGGCCGGCATTCCCCGAACGATTCCGATCACTGTCCCAGGCAAGACAATTCATGGATTCCTTTGCTCACTGGTACAACCACGAGCACCGCCACACCGGGATCGGTTTGCACACACCCGCCGACCTGCACTACGGGCCGGCAGCAGACAAATCCGCCGACCGGCGTGCGGTCCTGGACCGGGCCCGTGCTCGCCACCCCACCGATTCACCACCACCGCGGCGCCCAAGATCCTCACCATGCCCGACACCGTCTGGATCAACCGACCAGCACACGAGATCACCCCGGAGACCGACACGACAGCCGCCTAAACACACCCGACGGTCTCACTCGGCTTGAAAAATTCCGGTTCGGCTGCCCGCAGCTGCGATTCGAGTGCCCCTGTCGTCGGCTTGGCACCGTCTGCGGTGGCGCGGTGGCGGAATTCCTCGGCGAGGTCGGGGTGTTTGTGGGTCAGCAGCCAGCGTTTGACTCCGGCTTCCGCGGCCAGTTGCACGATGCTCAGCGCGCCGGTGGAGCGATACCCGGTACCGGTGAGCAGTCGTTGCATCGCCGCTCGGATCGCGGTGCGTTCTGTCTCGGAGTCACTCACGGCCCCGCCGTTTCCGACGCTGGGCCTCGTGTTCGGTGATGATGCGTTCGATTCGATGTAGTTCGGCTCGTTCTCGTGCTGCGCGCACCGGTGGCGCGAGTGGATCGTCGACGAGTACACGCAGGCGGGCTACGTTGGCGCGAAGCACGCGGATCTCGCGGTCGGTGCGGGCGATGTTGTCCCATTTGTTCGCTTTGGCCTCGCGGAGCAGGCGCATCGTGTCGGCTTCGATGGCCCTGGTCGCAGGCCCGTGGCCCGGAGTTCGACTGGGTAACGGTACAGACCTTCCGCAAAACGGTGGCAACCATGATCGCGCACGAGCACGGACCCGATCTGGCCGCGGCCCAGCTCGGTCACGCGAGCAACGCGGTGACCCGCGCGCACTACATCGACCAGCCCACGCTCGCGCCGGACTTCACGGCCATCCTGGACCGGTCGGTGGCCGAAAGCGTTCCGTAAACGTTCCTCGGGGTGGAAAAGCCGGGGGCGAGGCCCTAACCTACTCGGGAGTAGTGTGGGCGTTGTCACTGGTGAGATGATCGAGGAGTGCCATATGGACCAGCGTGCGACGGATTTCGACGTGTTGATCGTCGGGTCCGGATTCGGTGGCAGCGTCACCGCGTTGCGACTGGTGGAGAAGGGGTACCGGGTCGGGGTGTTGGAGGCGGGGCAGCGTTTCGCCGACGACGAGTTGCCCAAAACCAGCTGGGACCTGCGTAAATTCCTGTGGGCGCCCGCGCTGGGCTGTTACGGCATCCAGCGGATCCATCTGCTGCGTGATGTGCTGATCCTCGGGGGTGCGGGTGTCGGCGGGGGCTCGCTGAATTACGCGAATACGCTCTATGTGCCGCCGGAGCCGTTCTTCCAGGACGCGCAGTGGCGCGATATCACCGACTGGCGCGCCGAGCTCACCCCGTACTACGAGCAGGCCCAGAAAATGCTCGGCGTGGTCCGAAATCCGCATATGACCCCGGCCGACGAGGTGTTCAAGAAGGTGGCCGACGATATGGGCGTCGGCGACACCTTCGTGCAGACGCCGGTCGGTGTGTTCTTCGGCGAGCCGGGTGAAACGGTGGCCGACCCGTATTTCGGTGGGGTCGGGCCGGATCGCACCGGCTGTGTCGAATGCGGAGATTGCATGGTCGGCTGCAAGTTCGGGGCCAAGAACACGCTCGTCAAGAATTACCTCTATCTCGCGGAAAAGGCGGGGGCGCAGGTTCTTCCGATGACGACGGTGACGGATCTGCGGCCGCTGCCGGACGGCACCTGGAATGTGTCGACCGCGCGTACCGGCGCTCGGATTCGTAAGCGACCTCAGACCTACACCGCTGCCAACGTCGTTCTGGCCGCAGGGACGCGTGGCACCCAGAAATTGCTGTTCGAGATGCGTGACAAGGGTGTATTGCCCGGTCTGTCGGATCGGCTCGGCATGCTGACCCGCACCAATTCCGAATCGATCGTGGGTGCGGCGACGAAGACGGTGACGCCCGGCGTCGATTTCACCAAGGGTGTCGCCATCACGTCCTCGATCCATCCGACTCCCGACACCCATATCGAACCGGTCCGGTACGGCAAGGGTTCCAACGCGATGGGCCTGTTGCAGACCCTCATGGTCGACGGTGGCGGGCGTATTCCGCGCTGGTTGCGGTTCGTGCTGCTCGTGCTGCGGCACCCGATGCACCTGATCAGCTTCCTCAGCACCAGAAACTGGAGTGAGCGCACCATCATCTCGCTGGTGATGCAGCATCTGGACAACTCCATCACCACCTACACCAAACGGGGTGTGTTCGGTCGCAAGCTGACCAGCAAACAGGGGCACGGGGAACCCAATCCCACGTGGATCCCGGTCGGTAACGACGTGACCCGCCGGGTCGCCGACCAGATCGGCGGCATCGCGGGCGGCAGCTGGGGCGAGATCTTCAATATCCCGCTCACCGCTCACTTCCTCGGCGGTGCCGCGATCGGCGCCGACCCGGAACACGGCGTGATCGACGGCTATCACCGGGTCTACGGATATCCGACGCTGAGCGTGGTGGACGGTGCCGCTGTTTCGGCGAATCTCGGTGTGAATCCGTCGCTCACGATCACCGCGCAGGCCGAGCGCGCGGCCGCCTACTGGCCGAACAAGGGCGAACTGGACAACCGCCCGCCGCAAGAGGCCGGGTACCAGCGGATTTCACCGATCGCCCCCGCGCGACCGGTGGTGCCTGCGAGCGCCCCGGCTGCGCTGAGGTTGCCGATCGTGGAGATCCGCAGTACCGACAAGAGTGCCAGCGCCTGACATCAGGATTCGACGCGCAGCGCCAGGACCTGGCCCTCGGCGGTGCGCTCGCGCGTGATCGACAGGACGGCGGGCCCGACGATCACGTCGAGACGTTCCCCTGCTCCGTGGGTGACGCCCGCGTGATCGCCGTCGGTCGTCATATTGAGCGGCGGATACGCCAGTGCGACGACCAGGGTTCCGCTCGGCACGTCGACGGTCCCCACCGGGACGGTTTCGGTTCTGGGGTCACGCTCCAGACCGTCCGGTGGGATCGGCCGCACCCCGGGCTCGACCGGTGGCGTGATCCACAGGGTTCCGTCATCGCCGCGATAGACCGCGTGGTGTCCGTCGCCGCAGGCCTCCTCCACGTAGGCGCGCACACCGTCGAGCACCAGGGACTTACTGCCCTCGTCGGCGAGTTCGTCGCCGTGGACGTCCCAGCCGCCGAATCGTGCGTGCGCGTCACACAGGATCAGGAACAGACCGTCGTGGACGGGATTTCGGATCGAGCCGAGGTCTTTCACGGTGGGTGAGCTTAACGACCGATATCGGCCGGGGCATGTCGATACCGCACGACCTACGCCGTCGCGCTGTCGATCGCGGTGAGCCAGGAGGGATCACGGTCGGTCGACCGGATCGGATCGGAAGACCGGATGCCGCTCGTAGCGCGTGGGAATCGTCGTGATCGGTTCGTCGAGCGCCACGTCGGTGCGGCGACGTGCGACCGCCCGAACGTAGCCGAGGTGGCGGCCCGCGTCGGAGGTGATCGCCTCGATCTCCACGGTGTTGTCCGGCGCGACCTCGAGCTGCCAGTCCCGCCAGAACGTCCAGCCCTCGGCCATGGTGTCGGCGCATTCGACATCGACGACTCCGCCGCGCGCCCAGTGCTCACGCCACCACGCGGCGGTGTGCAGGCACGCCATGCTCGGTTCCCACCACGGTGCGAGGTGGTCGGGCACGGCACCGGTGAAATCGGCGGACAGGCCCGCGCCCGCGATGCCGATCTGACCGCCGGGTGCGACGAATCGCGCCAGGTAGCCGAGATACAGGTCGTCGGTTCCGTAGTAGGGGAACGAGTCGATGCTCACGACGGCGTCGAAGAAGTCGGCGGCGAACGGTAGTGTGCGAGCGTCGGCGTGGACGGGGAAGACCGCGTCGGCGGCATCGGCGTCGACGATGCGGCGACGCCGATCGTCCGCGTCGAACCACAGATCGGTGGACCAGACCTGGACGTCGAACTCGTTGTGCAGGAAGACCGACGAGGCGCCCCGTCCGCACCCGAGGTCGAGGATCCGCATACCGGGCCGCAGGTCCATCGCGCTGGTCAACCATTCGGTGAGCCACAGCGAATTGGCTCCTCCGCTCACACTCGATCGGATCCAATCGGGGTGGTACCGAGACGATCTCGGAAACCGGGTGGAGCGCAGCCGGTCGGTGGACATTCGTTCTCCTTTCGCGGCCGGGGTCATGCGGCCGCGTAGACGGACAGGGCCAGCGTCGCGCCGGACAGTGCCAGGAACAGGATCGGTCCGGCGAGGTCGTACTGCCGGGCGCGCAGGTGCATCCACACCGCGGCGCAGAAGTACGCGACCAGGCCGACGGCGGCGGCGATGCCGAGTGGCCGGTAGGCGAGCCCGGCCACCAGTCCGACGGCGGCGGCAAGTTTGAGTACGGCGAGCAACCACATCCGATGTTCCGGGAATCCGACAGCGGCGACAATGGCGACGAGCGCCGGAGTGCGGGCCAGGGTGGCCGTGGCCGAACCCGTCAGCGCGACGGCCGTGGTGATCGAGAGCGCGGTGAGCGCGATATCCATGGGATTCCTCCGGGTGCGGGTGTCCGGCGCCGACGGCTGCCGGTGAGGCTTCGCTCGAATTCATCGAACAGGTCGTCTTCTCGAATATACGACTTCTGCCGGACAGGTTGTCAAGTGAAATATGCGAAGATGGCGTCATGGGTACACGCAGATACGAGCAGGTCGTGCGGGCCGATGCCGCGGAGCAGACGCGACGACGCATCCTCGACGCCGTCGGCGAGCAACTCCGCGCCGCACCGACCGAACCGGTCAGCCTGGAGAAGGTCGCTCGGGCCGCGAAGGTGTCACGCTCCACCATCTACGTCGACTTCGGCTCGCGCGCGGGCCTTTTCGACGCCTTCGTGATGGATCTCTACGAGCGCACCGGCCTGCGTGAACTCTCCGCGGCCGTCGCGGCCGACGATCCGCGCGAACATCTGCGGGAGGCCCTCGCCGCGGCGGGCCGGATGAAATCCCGCGATCTCGATATCTATCGGGTGCTACACGCGATGGACCGCATCGACCCGTCCTCTGCCGCCGAAGCGGTGCGGGCGATGGAGGAGGACCGGCGCGGCGGTGTCACCCACCTGGCGAACCGGCTGGCCTCGGCGGGGCTGCTCCGCGAGGACGTCTCGGTGGACTGGGCCGTCGACGTGCTGTGGGCCCTGAGCAGTTTCGAGAGTCTGGACCTGCTCGTCACCGGGCGCGGTCTCACCGTCGAGGAGGCGACCGAACGGCTCGTCACCACCGCGGAGCGCACGCTCTACCGATCGCAGCGGGCGCAGGGGTGAGCACGGTCCACCGCGACGCCGTGTGATGGCATGGACGCATGTCGTCGCCAGCGGAACAGCCGAGCACCCCGTGGTCGAAAGCGTGGGGCCTGCGCGTCCCCGTGGTCAATGCCCCGATGGGCGGGGTGGCGGGCGGACGCCTCGCCGCAGCGGTGACCGCCGCGGGCGGGCTGGGGTTGATCGGCATGGGTAGCGCGGGGTCGGTCGCGGCGTTGCGCCACGAACTCCCGTTCACCGCCTCGCTCGGTGGAAGATTCGGCATCGGGCTCGTCGGCTGGGTCCTGGACGCCGAACCGGAATTGCTCGACGTCGCCATCGAGGCGGGGCCCGCGCTGATCACGGTCGGCTTCGCCGACGATTCCGGCTGGGTGGACCGTGTCGCGAGCGCGGGAATCCGCACCGCCGCCCAGGTCTACAACGCCGACGACGCGCGGCGGGCCGAGGACGCCGGGATCGACGTCGTGGTGGCGCGTGGACTGGAGGGCGGCGGGCACGGAGCTCCCGACATGACGACGCTGCCGCTGCTCGACGCCGTCCTGAAGGCCGTGTCGGTTCCGGTACTGGCCGCGGGCGGGATCGGCTCCCCCGCGAGTCTCGCGGCGGTGCTCGCGGCGGGCGCGAGCGGCGCGTGGCTCGGTACCCGACTCGCCGCCTGCTCCGAATCGCTGCTCCGCGACGCGGGCAGGCGGGCGATGATCGCCGCCGACGGGAGCGACACCGTCCTCACCTCCGTCTTCGATATCGCGATGGAACTGCCCTGGCCGACGCGCTTCCCCGCCCGGGTACTGCGCAACGAGTTCACCGACCGCTGGGCGGGCGACGAGGACACGCTGCGCACGGACGGGGAAGCGCGAAATTCGGTTCGAGCGGCGGCCGAATCCGTCGATCCGCGCATCGCGCCGATCGATGCCGGGCAGGGCGTCGGCATGATCACCTCGGTCGAATCGGCGCGGGATGTGGTCACCGAAATGTGTTCCGGTGCGGCGGAGTTGCTTACGGGACCGTCGCCGACCTGATCATTCCCTTCGTTCGCATCAGGTGCTCGGCGAGATACCCGTCGTGCGGTACGCCCGGGCGCAGCCAGGTCGTCGGGTTGTCACCCAAGTACAGGTTGGTGATGGACGGCTCGTCCAGCAAGGCGTCGATCAGATCGGCGCGGGACGTCATCGCGGTCAGGACCAGGGAATCGCGCAGCGGCGCGATACCGTCGCGTGCGTTCCACGGGCCGACCCATACGCACGGGAATCCGAGTTCGATATTCAACTGCGGTGCGGTGCTGCTGGTGACCAGATGCACCGCCGGGCGCAGAACGGCTCCGCCGGAGGGTAATTCGTCGACGATCGTATCGCCGCCGAGGATCGCGGTCGCGTCACCCGCGACCGCGTGCAGGTACCCGTCGACCTCGCGCGCGGCGGCCGTGGTCCCCACCGTGAGCAGCGCGTCGGGGTGGTCGGCGGGCAGACTCGGGATCGCGCGCAACCGCTCCGCGAGCGCCACGGCGACGGGTTCGGGATCGCCCTCGACGAGTATCGCCGTCGCGCACGTGCACGCGGTGCCGCCGAGGTGGCTCACCGATGCCGCCAGGATGTCGATCTTCGCTCGCCAGTCCACCTCGTCGGTGATCAGGATCTTGGAACGGCCCGGTCCCTGGGTGAGCACCCGTGCGCTGGTCGCGTATTTGTCCACCACGTCCTGTCCGCCGTAGACGATCGCGAAATCGGATTCGGCGATGATCACGTCGGCGGCGTCGTAGTCGGTGGGCAGCAGGGTGAGGACGTCGTCGGGGAAGCCTGCCTCACGTAGCGCGCTCACCAGACGGAACGCGGTGAACGGCTCGCGGGTCGAAGGACGGACGGCCACTTTGTATCCCAGGGCGAGCGCTTCGGGCCACAAGCCGTGCACGGCCGGTGTGTTGCCCGCCGCGTGGACCGCGAAGATATCGCCCTTGCGGGTCCAGACGGCGGCGCCGTCGAGTGTCTGCGGTGCGTGCCATTCGTCCACGGCTCCTCGCGGCATGGCCAGTTCGCGGGTCGCGCGCTGCGAGCGCAGCACATCGGCGACCCATGCGACCGATTGACGGACCACCACGAGCGGAACACCGGACGCGGTCGAGACCAGTCGCTCGAAGGCGCCGGGGTCGAGCCCGCCGACGGTGCCGTGCAGGAAGATCTCGGCGGCCTTCTCCAGTGCCGAGAGCCGGGCGGCGGTCGGCAGTACCGGGGCCGCGCGCATGGCGGTGAGAGTGCGTCGCACATACAGCGGTGGTACCTGGCTGATCTCGCCGATCGAAGTTCCCGCGAGCGAGGTCAGCGGTTTGCGTTCGCGGGAGCGGAACGGTCCGGCGGGACCTAGCGCGTCGATCTGGATGAGCATCAGTACACGCCCTCGATCACGGAGTGGTCCTTGAAGGTGCGGACCGGGCCGACGTCGGCGACGGCACAGCCCAGCGCACCGGGCAATGCCTCGACCTTGGTCGCCATATCCCGCTCCAGATTGTTGGGCAGCAGCGCGTATTTGGTGAGGTGGTTCATGACGACCTGCCCGCGTTCGCCGACGGCGACATCGTCTCCGGTATCCGGATCGGTGACGCGGAAGGCGATATAGGGGCTGGGTGCGTCGAACACGGCCAGCCCGTCGGGGTGTTCCTCGGGGCGCTCGCGTGACATGCCGAGAATGGTCGTGCTGCCGTACAGACCCTTGAGCGGAATCCCGGGGAAGATCTCGTTCCGGAAGATGTCGCGCGAATCGGCGTCCATATGCGCTCCGCTCCAGCAGATGAATTTCACCTGCTTGCGTATCGCGTCGACGAGTTCGTCACGCCGGGAGAGCCGTTCGAGCAGGGGCGGGGTGGTGATGAGGATTCCGATCGACTGGGACTTCAGGATGTCGGCCGCCTGGTCGACGAGATGTTCGGCATAGCGTTCCACTTCGTCGGTGGCGCCGCGCGCGATCAGCTGTTTGATCCAGCGGGGATCGAGATCGATCGTGAACTTGACCCCGTCGTGTCTGCGGGCCCGGCGGGTCGCGAACTCGCCGAACATATGCGGGCCGCTCGGCGCGACGGCCAGGGTGTTCACGACACCGAGGTCCGCGTAGTGGAATTCGTCCCAGCCGAGCGCGAATTCCATCCACCGCTCGAACATCACGAAACGTTTCGGCGCGCCGGTGGTCCCGCCGCTCTCGAATATTCCGGCGATCTCCGCGTCGGCCCCGGTCAACCCGCGGGGAATCAGATCCTCGACCGCCACGTCGCGGAACTCGTCGATGACGTTCGGGAATCGGGTCAGGTCGGCGAAGGTGCGGATATCGGTGACGGGATCGAAATCGAGGGTGCGCGCCCGGCGCAGCCAGTAGGGGCTACCGGTGTCGGCGGAGAAATGCCACGCCATCAGCTCCCTGAGATATTCGTCCGGATCGACCGTGGCCGTGGAGATGTCGAGAATGGCAGAACACATGCGCCCTCCAGCTGCGTGTACGTCACGCACACCATCGCGCACACGGAGGGGCCGGTGAACCGATCCGCCGCAGAATCAATGACGCGATAGCCGTCAGGCTGTTCAGACCTTGAACAACTCGACGTTGCGCATGGTCACCAACGCGGTGGCACAGAGGGTTTCACCGTCGTCGCCTATCGAGAACACCTCGGCCGCCGCGATCGTGATCAACGAGCCGGGCTTGATCACCCTCCCCCTGGCCGCCACCGTCGGGCCTTTCGCCGGTGCGAGGATCTTGACCGTGTAGTCGATGGTCATATTCACCCAGCCGGTTTTCAGCAGGGTGCCCGCCGCGGACCCGGCGGCGAAATCGGCCAGAGAGCCGAGTACGCCGCCCTGGAAGTATCCGTCGTGCTGGGTGAGTTCGACCCGATGCGGCTGGATGATCTCCGCTTCGCCCGGCGCGATACGGCCGAATTCGAAACCCAGGTGGCGCGCGGCGGGCATGCTGAGCACCGCTCCCGTCACCGCCGCCGCGAAATCCGGATTCGCCGCTTCCCACGCCCGCACGCTCATCAACTCCTCGGAGACGGTGGACGGGATCGACTGTCCCGCCCCGCGGTGACGCTACTCCTCCCACCCGGCCGAAATACCGTTCGCGGTCGGGGAAGCGGCACCGCGACGTATCCGGTCGATCAGTGGCGCAGTCGCACCGGAAGTTCGTGCAGACCACGGATCAGGGTGCTCGCCTGCCAGTGCGGTGTCGCGCCCTCGGCGAGGGTCAGTTCGGGAAAGCGTCGAAGCAGTTCGGTGAACGCGATCGATGCTTCCATCCTGGCCAGTGGCGCGCCCACGCAGAAGTGGATGCCGTGCCCGAACGCGAGATGACCGCCGGTGTCGCCGTCGACGTCGAGACGATCGGGTTCGTGGAATCGGTCGGGATCGCGGTTCGCCGCGGCCAGAGCGACGTAGACGAGTTCCCCCGCGGGAATCTCGGTGTCCCCCACACGCACCGGCTCTTCGGTGTATCGGATGGTGGCCATGTCCACCGGGCCGTCGAACCGCAGGAACTCCTCGACGGCCGCGGGGATCGCGTACGGGTCGGCGCGCAGGGCGTGGAGCTGGGATGGGTCGCGCAGCAACGCGTGCACGCCGTTGCCGATCAGATTGACGGTGGTCTCGTGACCGGCGACCAACAGCAGGAAGGCCATGGAGACGAGTTCGGCGTCGGTGAGCCGGTCGCCGTCCTCGCGGGCGTGCGCCAGGGCCGACAGCAGATCCTCGGCGGAGTCCTCGCGCTTGGCGCGCACCAGATCCCGTAGGTAGGCGACCATCGCCGAGGCGGCGCGGGCCCGTTCCTCGTCGCGGCCGAGCACGCCGACCAGCGACTTGGTCCACTCCTGGAAGTCGGCGCGGTCGGCGAACGGCACGCCGAGCAGTTCGCAGATCACGGTGACCGGGAGCGGTGTCGCGAAATCCGCCATGAGGTCGACCTCGTCGTGTGCGGACATGTCGTCGAGCAGCGCGGTGGTGATCTCCTCGATGCGCGGCCGCAGTTCGGCGACCTTGCGGGCGGTGAACGCCTTGTTGACCAGTTTGCGCAGCCGATTGTGTTCCGGCGGATCGGCATTGAGCATATGGGTGGTCAGCGCGAGCCACTGCGGGCTCATCGCGGCGGTGCGCCGTTTCGCGCTCAGCAACTCCTCCACGCGCAGCGCGTCCTTGCGCAGCCGCGGATCGGACAGCGCGGCCCGTGCCGCGGCGTACCCGACGATCACCCAGCGCAGCGCGCCGTCGGGGAATCGGACGCGGTGCACCGGACTGTGTTCGCGCCATTGCCGATAGTGGGCGTGCGGATCTGCGAAGAAATCGTCGTCGAGCGTGACGATCCGGTCGGTTGCCTCGATATCGACCATGACGTCCTCCCTGCGGTTGTCGGTCCGGGCGCCGGTGACGACGCCCCGGTGCGGGTCAGAGATCGAGCACGAGCAGATCGGAACCGGCCCGCGAGACGCACAACATGATCGTTTCCCCGCGCGCCCGCTCCTCGTCGGTCAGTATCGAATCGCGGTGTTCGATCTCCCCCGCCACTACCAGTGTCTCGCAACTTCCACAGGTGCCCTCGCGGCAGGAGGTGACGACGGAGACTCCTGCGGATTCCAGAACGTCGACGATGCTCTGACGTGCGCCGACCCGGAGGGTCCGCCCGTCACGCGCGAGCTCGATGTCGAAGGCCCGGTCGCCGGTCATGTCGACCGCACGCGGTACGAACCGCTCGGTCCGTACTGCGATACCGCGTTGCGCCCCTGCGGTTTCCACGGCGTCGAGCAGGGGTTCCGGGCCGCAGCAATAGACGGTCGCGTCGGCGCTTTCGTCGAGTATCGCGGTCAGCGGCAGCAGTCCGTCGACGTCCTGGGCCACGAGTTTCGCGTGCGGGTAGCGCCGCGCGATGTCGTCCGCGAAGGCCATGTGTCGCCGGGTCCGCGCGCCGTAGTGCAACTCCCACGGCGTGCCGGACCGCGCCGCCGCCACCACCATCGGCAGAATCGGGGTGATCCCGATTCCGCCCGCGATGAAGAGATAGCGGTCCTCGGTCTTCAACTCGAAATTGTTGCGAGGCAGTGATACCCGCAGTTCGCTGTCGGGGTGCGCGGTGCGGTGGAGCAGATCCGAGCCGCCGCGGCCGTCGGGTTCGCGCAGAATCGCGATACGCCACCGCTGTCGGTCGGCGGGGTCTCCGCACAGGGAGTACTGGCGCACGCCCAACTCCCCCACCGCGACATCGATATGGGCTCCCGGCGACCAGGAGGGCAATTCGCCCCCGTCCACGGCGGCGAGTTCCAGTGCGAACACCGCGGTGGCCACGTCGCGACGGGCCGTGATCCGTACCGGCAAGTCGGTCATAGGGCCACTGTCGCCGAGGGCCGCGAACGGCAGCCACCTGGTTCGCGCAGTCGATTCACGCGATCGACGTTGACTATCGCGCGTCGCGCCCCGTGCCGGCGCGACCGACACTGGCCGCATGACCTCAGTGGCGCACCTGGTCGAAAAGACCACCGAATTCGTCCGTGACCACGTCTTTCCGGTCGAGCGAGAGGTTGTCGCCGACGGCCGGGTAATGGATGACGCACTGCGTCTGGAATTGCAGAAGAAGGCCAAGGAGGCGGGCGTGTTCGGCCCGCTCTCGGACCCGCGCTACGGCGGGCTCGGTCTCGATACCCGGGCCCAGGCCCGCGTGCTGGAGGCGGCCGGAGCCAGCCTCATCGGCCCGCTGGCGGTCAACGCGTGGGCCCCCGACGACGGCAATATCCACCTGCTCGCCCACGTGGCCGACCCGGAACAGCAGCGGCGCTACCTGGCGCCGCTGGCGGCCGGTGAGGTGCGCTCGGCGATCGCCATGACCGAACCGGCGCCGGGCGCGGGCTCGGATCCGAGCATGCTGCGCACCTTCGCCGAGGAGACCGACGGCGGCTGGGTCATCAACGGCGCCAAACATTTCACCACCGGCGCGCAGGGTGCGGCCTTCACCATCTGCGTGGCCCGCACCAACGACGGACCGACCATGTTCCTGGTCGACGCCGACAATCCCGGTATGCGGGTCGGCAGGCGGATGCAGACGCTCGATCACAGCAGCGCGCCCGGCGGGCACTGCGAGGTCGTCTTCGAGGACTGCGAGGTATCCGATGCGGCGGTGCTCGGCGAGGTCGGGCAGGGGCTTGCGCTCGCGCAGGTGCGACTGGCTCCGTCGCGGCTGGTGTTCTGCATGAACTGGCTCGGTCTCGCGGTGCGCGGACATCGGCTCGCCATCGAACATATCGGCACGCGCACCGGTTTCGGCGCGCCCATCGCCGAACACGGACTGGCCCAGGGGCTGATCGCGGACAGCGAGATCGATATCGCGGCGGCGCGCGGACTGATCCGTCAGGCCGCCGAGACCATCGACGAACAGGGTCCGGCCTCCTCGCAGGCCAAGCACGAGACCTCGATCGCGAAAACCTTCGTGTCCGAGGCTGTGTGGCGCGTACTCGACCGGTCGGTGCAGTTACACGGCGGACTCGGCGTCTGCGAGGACCATCTGGTCGCCCGGTTCCTGGTCGAAGCCCGTGCCTTCCGGATCTACGAAGGGCCCTCCGAAGTGCTGCGGTGGTCGATCGCCCGCCGCGCACTGCGTCCAGCGCGCTGAACCGGACCACCGAGGAAAGGCAACAGAGATGACCACACGAGAAATCGCCGGATTCGCGGCGGCCTACCCCGAACTCGACTACGACGCTGTCGATTACGAATACCTGCGCGCGGTCTCCCAGGATATGGTGCCCTTCGCCGAGCGGGTCGGCACCCTGGTCACCGAGATCGGCCCCGACCGCGCGGTGGTGCAGATCCCGGCCGTCGATTCCGTCCGCAACCACATGGGCACGGTGCACGCGGGCGCGCTGTTCACCGCCGCCGATATCGCGGGCGCCGCGGCCTTCGTCGGCGCGGCCGCCACCCGGCTGTTCACCATCGAACGACTGGTACTTCGCGCGGGAACGGCTTCCTACCGCAAGCCCGCGGTGGGCCGGATCCGCGCCGTCGCGACGGTGGATCAGCGCGATTGCGCCGACGTGCTCGGCGCGGTCGGCGGCGGGCGGTTCGAGTTGGCGGGCAGGGCGCTACTGCTCGACGACAACGATGTCGTGGTCGCGAAGTTCACCTTCGACTACGTCTGCGATGTGACGGCCACGGAGACACCGCGGTGACCTCGGGGGCTCGTACCGCGAAATCGGAATTCACCGCGCTGGAGTCGGTGACGGTACCGACGTCGGACGGGGTGAGTTTCACCGTTCGATTCCTGCCTGGCCCGAAAGCCGACGCTCCGGTGGTGCTGATCATTCCCGCGATGGCGATGAAGGCGCGCAACTATCTCGCGTTGGCGAAGTCGTTGCACGCACAGGGCCTTTCGGTCGCGACATGCGATCTGCGGGCGCACGGAGAGGCGGTGCCGACGCTGGGTGAGCACACCGATTTCGGTTATCGCGAAATGCTGGAAATCGATATGCCCGCACTGGTCGCTGCGGTGCGGAAGCGGTTTCCGTCGGCACCTTTGCACCTGTTCGGACACAGCCTCGGCGGACAGCTCGCCCTGCTGTTCGCCGCGGCCGAACCCGAGAAGGTCGCCGGGGTCGTGACGATCGGCACCGGCACGGTGTTCTGGTGGGCGTTCGGACCGCGCCGCTGGTACGAAGCGTTGAGCCGGATCCAGTGGATCGGCCTGGTGTCGCGATGGAAGGGCCACTGGCCCGGTGGGGTCCTCATCCCGGCGCCGATGCCGGGTGGCGTGATGATCGACTGGTCGGTGCATTCGCTGACCAGCTACTACCGTCCCAAGGGCACCGAGCGCCGCTACAACCGTCTGCTGTCGCGCATGACGCTGCCGGTACTGCCGATCTCACTTTCCGACGATGTGCTCGGCCCGAAATCCAATGTCGATTTCCTGGTGTCGAGAATGCCCGCCGCCCGCATCTCCCGGTGGCATATCGATGCAAACTCCGGCATCGGCCATCGTGACCACTTCCGTTGGGTGGAGGATTCGGCGGCCATCGCGCCGATCGTCGCGGGGTGGATCACGGCGGGCGAGCTGCCCGCGTAGTCGATACGACACCGCAGGCCGCGCAGACTCCGCGCGGCCTGCGGTGTCGTCGTTTCCGCCGAAGGCCCTGCGCCGACGCTCGGCCGGGGTCTCCGACGACGACGATCCGCCGAGCGACCCGTGTATGCCGGGGAATAGCGAGTGCTAGTTAAAACTGCGCTGAGGCAAATCATTTCTCGAGGTCGGCGGCTCGCATAGGTTTTGCTGCGCGATCGCTTACCTGCCGTGCGTGCCCGATGTGACCCTCGGGCGCCGCGCCAGGACGGTGTCGCGGCTGACCCGGACGTGTCCGGCTTTGCGTGCTCTATCTCTGACGGTTCCGAAACATGGTGCGGCTGAGTTGAACCCACCGAGCCGATGCGGCTCGGGCCGAAATCCGTGCTTGTGCGGGACAGCGTTCTCGTCAGGTGTTGTGCGTGAAAGGAGTCACAGTGTCGGTCGGGTGGAGGAGAGGGGGATGGCGTTTCGCGGTAGCGGCGACGCTCGTGACGCTGGTGGCGTCCGCGTGCGGCGGCGGCGGTCCGTCCGGCGGGGACGGATCGGGTACGCCACAGTCGGGCGGAACGCTCAACATCGGCCTGTCCCAGGACCTGAACGGCGTCGACGCGGCGGTGGTCAACCAGGTGTGGCGGACCGCGGCACGCGCACTGTCGGATTCGCTGGTGTTCTACAACCCCGACACCAAACAGCTCGAGCCGTGGCTGGCCACCAAGTGGGATGTCACCGACGCCCGCGTCTACCACTTCGTGCTGCGCCAGGACGTGACCTTCCACGACGGCACGAAACTGACCGGCGACGTGGTGAAGAAGAATTTCGAGAGTCTGAACCGACCGGGCATCCACTCCAGCGCCAAGACCATCGTCGAGGGCATCCGTCAGATCACGGTGCCGTCGGAGTACGAGGTGACCGTCGAGTTCGAGAAGCCCAACGCGGCTTTCCTGACCAGTCTCTCGCGGGCTCACGCGGGCATCGTCTCGGCGAAGACGGCCGCGTTGCCGGTCGCCGAGCGGCAGAAGTGGGTGGACGGTTCCGGTCCGTTCTACCTCCAGGAATACATCCCCAACCAGCACATCGTGTTGAAGAAGCGTCCCGAGTACAACTGGGCCCCGGCCTATTTCGGCCGGTCCGGCGCGGCCTATCTGGACGAGGTGGTCTACAAGATCATCCCCGAGGATTCGGTGCGCAACGGCGCGGTGATCGGCGGCGACGAACTCCAGTTCATCTACTGGGTCAACGGCAAATACGTCAACCAGCTCAAATCGTCGGGTCTGACCATCTCCGAGACGCTCAATCCCGCGACCGGAACCGAACTCCCGGTGAACACCTCCTCGCGCTTCCTCCAGGATGTGCGCGTTCGTCAGGCGCTCCAGGTCGGCCTCAACCGCGACGAGTACGTCAAGATCGTCTCCAACGGTCACGACCGCGCCGCCAAAGGCCCGCTGAGCGAGTCGAATCCGTACTTCGTCGACGTCAGCCAGTACCTGAAGTACGACCCGAACCGGGCCGTGAAACTGCTGGAGGACGCGGGCTGGAACAAGGTCGGCTCCGACGGCATCCGGGTCAACGCCGCGGGTGAGCGGCTGCGGCTGCGCGCGCCACAGGACGACGCGGGCTGGCAGGTGTTGCAGAGCCAGTGGCGTAAGATCGGTGTGGATCTGGCGCTCGAACCGCCACTGCGGGCCGAGGCCAATCAGAAACTGCTCTCCGGCGAATACGACATCGCCTACTGGTACCACTCGACGCCGGACCCGGATGTGTTGCGGGCCAACTACGGCAAGACCACCGGCTCCAACCGGTCCTTCCTGCCCGACGGAACCGAGGTGGACAAACTCCTCCAGGAGCAGAACACCGTGCTGGACAAGAACGCTCGCCAGCAGATCGTAGACAAGGCGGCGCAACTGCTCGTCGAACAGGCCTATGTGATCCCGGTCGTCAACGACGTCGACGTCTGGGCCTACCAGCCGAGTCTGCACGGTATCCAAGCGGTCGGTTTGGACCAGTACCTGTTCAACGCCTGGCTCGACAAGTAGGCACGCATGCGGATGGTGAGGTACGCCCTGCGGCGACTGCTCTACGCGGTCGTCGTGGTCTGGGGCGCGTTCACGGGAGCGTTCTTCCTGTTGTACATCGTGCCGGGCGACGCCGCGGGCGGCCTCACCCTCGGTGCGGACGGTGGTGACGTCGAGAAGCTGCTGGCCGAGCAACGTGAGTTGCTCGGGCTGAACCGGCCGTTGTACGTGCAGTATTTCGACGCGCTCACCGGCGCGTTGCGCGGCGACTTCGGCGACAGCGTCTACCAGCGTCGGCCCGCCACCGGCATCTTCTTCGAATCCTTCGGGCAGACACTGCAACTGGCATTCCTCGGCCTGCTGCTCGCGGTGATCCTCGGCGTCACGCTGTCGGTGGTGATCGAGCTGATCAATTGGAAATGGGCGCGTGAGCTGCTGATCTCGCTGCCGCCGGTGGCGGTGTCGCTGCCGCCGTTCATCGTGGCTCTGGTCGCGGTGCAGATCTGCGCGTTCCAATTGCACTGGATCAAGGCCTTCGGCGACAAGACCACCCTCGGTCTGCTGATCGCCTCGCTGACGATCGCGGTGGCGGGCGGCGGGCAGATCTCGCAGCTGCTCACCGTCAACCTGCGCGCCGCGCTGACCTCCCCGTATATCGAGACCGCGCGGAACTGGGGACTGAGCCGTTTCGACCTGGTCGTGCGGCACGCCCTGCGCGCGGCGGCGCTGCCGGTGGTCACGGCATTGGGCACCACCATCGGCGTGATGGTGGGCGGGACCGTCCTGACCGAGACGGTGTTCTCCCGGCTCGGTGTCGGCAGGCTGATCGTCGACGCCGTCGACGGCCGGGACATGCCGATCGTGCTCGTCGCGGTGACCGCGAGCGCGCTGATCTTCGTCACGGTCAACCTCGTCGTCGACCTGATCTATCCGGTCATCGACAAGCGAATCCGATTGGACGACTGATGAGTCTGCTCGATGTCATCCCCACCGCGACCGCGCCGGAGAAGGCGGACGATGTCGCTGTCCCGGCTCGGCGGGGTGCGGGCGCGGCGCTGTGGCTGCGCCACATCGCGGGTTCGCCGAGCCTGCTGCTGGCCTACGTGTGGGTCGTCCTCATGCTCGTCGCGACCTTCGCGCCCGGTGTGTTCAGCTCGCGCGACCCGCTCGCGCAGGACGCCGACGCGCTGCTGGTGAACCCGAGCCTGTCGCATCCGTTCGGCACCGACGATCTGGGGCGCGACCAGTTCGCCCGGATGGTGCACGGCACTTCGCTGTCGGTGCAGGCCGCGGTGATCGCCGTGCTGATCGGACTGGTCAGCGGCGCGCTGGTCGGTCTGATCGCCGGGGCGGTGCGCGGCTGGGTGGACAGCGTGCTGATGCGGGTCGTCGACATCATGCTCGCCGTGCCGAGCCTCATCGTGTCGCTGGCCATCATCTCCGCGCTGGGGCAGGGGGTGGTCAATATCGCCGTGGCCATCGGTATCAACAGCACGGCCGGTTTCGCCCGGCTGATGCGCTCGGAGGTGCTCAAGGTGGCGGGCGCGAAATACGTCGAGGCCTCGGTGTTCGCCGGGCACGGATACGCCTACCGGCTGCTGCGCCACGTCGTGCCCAATGCCTCCCGCTCGGTGCTCGCCGCGGCCACCATGGAGATCGGCTCGGCGATCCTGACCGTCGCCGCGTTGAGTTTCCTCGGCCTCGGTGCACCGCCGCCGACGCCCGAATGGGGACTGCTCGTCTCGGAGGGCCGCACCTTCATCGCCACCCAGTGGTGGCTGAGCCTGCTGCCCGGACTCGTCATCACCGTCTCGGTCGTCGCGATCTACCGGATCGGCCGATCGCTCAACCGCGGGAGAACCAGTGTCGTCGCCTGACCTTTCGGTGCCCGAACCGGGCGCACTGCTGAGCCTGCACGAGGTCGCCGTCGATTTCGACGTGCCCGGTCGGCGTTCGGCCCGGGTCGTGGACGGGGTGAGCGTGAGCCTGCGCGCCGGACAGGTGCTGGCGCTGGTCGGCGAATCCGGTTCCGGCAAGTCGACTCTCGCGCGCACGGTGACCGGCACGCTGGCCGAGAACGGACGGGTGGCGGCCGGTCGGGTGGTCTTCGACGGCAGGCAGCTCAACGGTCTGCGGGACAAGCAGTACCGCGCCGTCCGCGGCCGGGAGATCGGCTATATCCCGCAGGACGCGCTGCTCGGCCTCAACCCGCTCCTGCCCGTCGGAGTGCAGGCGGGCGAACCGCTGCGCGCGCACGGCCTGGCGAACAAGGCGCAACGCCGCGAACGCGTCATCGACCTGTTCGGCAAAGTGGGACTGCGCAATCCGGAGAAGATCTTCCACGCCTATCCGCACGAACTCTCCGGGGGCATGTGCCAACGGGTGCTCATCGCCGCGGCCATGTCGACCCGTCCCAAACTCCTCGTGGCCGACGAACCGACGACCGCGCTCGATGTCACCGTGCAGAAGCGGATCCTGGATCTGCTCGGCGAATTGGTGGCCGAGGACGAGCTGTCGATCCTGCTCATCACCCACGATCTGGGGGTCGCGGCCGAACGCGCGGACGAGATCGCGGTGCTCAAGGACGGGAAGCTGGTTCGCTCCGGGCGCGCCGCGGAAGTCATCGCGGAACCGGGCGACGCCTACACGACCGCGCTGCTGCACTCGTCGTCGTTGGGTTTCTCGGGGATCGCCGCCGCGCAGCGGCGCTCGACACATCCGGTCGACCAGGACGCCCCCGTCGTGGTGAAGGCCGAGAACGTGCGCAAGGTTTTTCCCGCGCAACGCGGCAGGGATCCGGTGACCGCGGTCGCCGACGCGTCGTTCCAGGTGCGGCGCGGCACCACCCTCGGCATCGTCGGCGAATCCGGTTCCGGCAAAACCACTCTGGTCAGACTGCTGGCCGGTTTGACCGCGCCGGACTCGGGGACGATCGAGGTCGCCGGGCAGAAGGTGGTGCACCATCGCCGCGGCGCGGGCCAGGCCGAGCTGTATCGCACGGTGCAGATGGTCTACCAGGACCCGTTCGCTTCCCTGAATCCGCGCGCCACCGTGCGCGCCATCATCGAGGAACCGTTGCGCGGCCACAAGATCGGCGACGGCGCGCAACGCCGTCGCCGGGTCGCCGAACTGCTCGAGGTCACCGGCCTGCCCGCCGACGTCGCCGACCGCTACACCGCCGAACTGTCCGGCGGACAGCGTCAGCGGGTGGCGATCGCGCGCGCCCTCGCCCCCGACCCCCGGCTGGTGATCCTCGACGAACCGGTGTCGGCGCTCGACGTGACCGTGCAGCGGCAGATCCTCGATCTGCTGACCACCTTGCAACGGCAGTTCTCGCTCACCTATGTCTTCATCTCCCATGACCTGGGAGTGATCGCCGAGATGTCCGACGAGATCCTCGTCCTGCACCACGGCGACATCGTCGAGCGCGGAACCGCTCGCGACATTCTCATCTCCCCCGAGACGGACTACGTCAAAGAACTCCTCGCCTCCATTCCCGGAGCGGGCGTCGAGTCCGTCCCGGTTTGATCCACCGAAAGGAATTCACGTGGGCTCCCCCGCGAAACGCGAAATGCACCTGGGCTATATGTATTGGCTCAACGGCACGCACTGGGGCGGCTGGCGCCTGCCGGAAGCGCCCACCGCCAACGCGTTCGAACTCGACTACGCCGCCAAGGCCGCGAAACTGGTGGAGGACGCCAAGTTCGACTTCTTCTTCCTCGGTGACACCCTGCCCGGCGACATCTACGCCGAGCATTGGGGCACGACCCACAACGCGGGCCGGTTGGAGCCGTTCACCCTCGCTTCGCAGTTGGCGCTACAGACCTCCAAGATCGGTCTGGTCGTCACCGCGCACCCCACCTACTACGAGCCCTACATCCTGGCCAGGCTCACCGCCTCGCTCGATCATCTGAGCAAAGGCAGGCTGTCGTGGAACGTCGTGCTCGGCGCCTCGGACCTCGCGGCGCAGAACTTCAGCCTCCCGGATCTGGGCGGTGAACGCCGCTACGCCCGCGCCGACGAATTCATCCGGGTGATCCGGTTGCTGTGGGACAGCATCGAGGACGGCGCCTACCTCCAGGACAAGAAGTCCGGACAGTACCTGGATCCGACCAAGATCCACCGGCTCGCGCACAAGGGCGAGTTCTTCCAGGTGGCGGGCACCCTGCCGATGCCGCGTCCGCCACAGGGCCAGATCCCGCTGCTGTACGCGGGCGCGTCCGAACTGTCCCGGGAGCTGACCGCGCGGCACTGCGAACTCAACTTCACCGGACCCGGCACCATCGAGGATTCGATCGCGTTCAACACCGACGTGCGCGAACGCGCCCGCCGCATCCACGGTCGCGACGTCCCGATCTTCTTCCTGCCCGGAATCTCGCCGATCATCGGCGACGACAGGGCCGACGCGGTGGACATCTTCGAACGGCTCAACGCCGGACTCCCGCTGGACGACGACCCGGTCGACGGTGACAAGGACGAGCAGTTCTGGAGCAGCGACGCGTGGGCCGCCATCCAGCAGGCCCCGCGCGGCGGACTGCCACTGGGCGTGCGCAGCCTGCGCTCGCTCTCGGAGCGGATCGGCGTCGACCTGCGCGCGGGCGGCCTCGATGCCGTGATCACCGCCGAAACCGCCTCGCGGTTCAACGAATTCGGCCGGGCGTTGCTCGGCGCGGTGGCGACGCGCACCGACCGGACCGTCGAGCGGGGCACGGTGCGCGCGGGTGATCTGCTGCGCAATTCCATCGGCGGCGGATTCCCCCAGGTGATCGGAAGCGCGCAGGACGTCGCGGATCGGCTCATCGAATGGTTCGATCGCGGCGCGGCCGAGGGATTCAATATCAATTCTCCCTATATGTGGGATCAGTTGGAACGCTTCACCTCCCGGGTGGTGCCGATCCTGCGGGACAAGGGCGTGTTCCGCACCGACTACACCGCCGACACCTTCCGCGGTCATTTCGGGCTCGAGGTGCCGCCCAATCGATTCGCGACCGATTCCTGACGATCCCTTCTCCCCCGACGTTATTTTCGAGGACATACGATGAGTGACAGAAAACTCCGGCTGGGCCTGGCCGCCTACGGCACCGGATGGGACGCCGAGGCCTGGCGGTTACCGCAGGCGACCAGTTCCGGACTGCGCGACCCCAGCGTAATCCTGGACGTGGCCCGTGCGGCCGAGCGCGGCAAACTCGACTACGTCTTCTCCGGCAGCGCGCTGGGCAGCGAACCGGAATACCTTCAGCGCGTCTACCGCTGGGACAATTTCGTGTACGCGGGGTACGCGGCCGCGATCACCAAGAACCTCGGATTCCTGGTCTCGGTGAATTCCTCCTTCGAACACCCCTACGCGGTGGCACGCCAACTCGCCACGCTGGACAACTTCAGCAAGGGGCGCACCGCGCTCAATGTGGTGTTCGGCATCGATCGCGACGGCGATCCGGCGCTCAACTACGGCAAGAACCCGGTTCCCGACGAACAGAGCAAATACAGCCGGGCTCGTGAATTCACCGATGTGGTGAACCGGCTGCTCTACCAGAGCTGGGACGACGATTTCCTGCTCGCCGACAAGGACAAGAATGTCCTGATCAGGCCGGGGTCGTGGCATCGTATCGAGCACGCGGGTGAGCATTTCGAGGTGCGCGGACCGCTCAATGTGCCGCCGCCGGTGCAGCAGCGCATTCCCAACGTGCACGTCGGCACGTCGGAGGAATCGCTGCGCTACGGCGCCGATTTCGCCCAGATCCGGTTCTCGCCGTACTTCGGTATCGAACGAGGCAAGCAGGAGTACCGCAAGCTGAAGGAGCGGGTGGCCGCCACCGGCCGCGATCCGGAGAAGTTCAAGATCATTCCCGGCGCCACCTTCTACATCGCGGGCACCAAGCGGGAGGCCCAGGCGATCTACCGCCAGGTCACCAACTTCACGCTGACCGAGGAGATTCCCGAGCAGTTCTCCCTCGCGCTCGGCATCGACCTGTCGCGGGTGCGCGACAGCGAGAAGGTCGTCGACGTCGTCGATCTGGACACCGTCGCGCCCGACGTCTTCGAGGATTTCCTGCCCACGCTGGGCCGGGAGAAGCGCCACACCGACACCCGCGACGACCGCGAGATCATCCGCCGTCTGCTCACCGCCATCGGCGAGGATCTCACCCTGCGCGAGCTCTACCACCACGTGCATCGTTCCCGGCAGGCCGCCCAGCCCGCGCTGGTCGGCGACGCCGTCACCATCGCCGACTGGGTCGAGGAACATTTCGCGGAGCAGGTACTCGACGGCGTGCAGTTCTTCCCGCCCTACCACCGTGGTCCGGCCGATCTGTTCGTCGACACCGTGGTGCCGGAACTGCAACGGCGCGGCCTGTTCCGCACCGAATACGAGGCCGACACCCTCCAGGGTCTGCTCGATACGGACAACGGCTGATGGCGGGCGTCACGGCGATTCCCGCCGGATATCGCGCACTCGGCCGCTCGGGTCTGATCCTGTCGGAGTTGGGTATCGGGGCGAGCACCTTCGGGCGCACCGGGATGCGCGCCGTCGATCCGGAGAACGTCACGGCGATCGTCGACCGGGCCATCGATCTCGGCATCACCTATTTCGATCTGGCCGAGGGCTACGGGGACCGCACCGGCCTGAGCGAGGAACTGTTCGCGAAGGCGGTCGGCACTCGACGCGAAAGCGTGGTGATCGGAACGAAATTCGGCCGCTCGCTGCTCGCCGATCGAGGACCCACCTACGCGCTGACCGGATCGCGCAAGTACATCCTCGCGTCGGTGGAGGATTCGCTGCGCAGGCTCGGCACCGACTACATCGACCTGTACCAGATCCACTTCCCCGACACCCACACCCCGATCGAGGAGACCCTCGCGGCGCTCGACACGCTGGTCACCTCCGGCAAAGTCCGCTATATCGGCGCCTCGAATTTCAAGGCGTGGCAGATCGCGGACGCCGAGCACGTCGCGGCCCGCGACGGCTACACCCGGTTCGTCTCCACCACCGACGAATACAACCTCACGTGGCGTAAACCGGAGGAAGAACTGATCCCCGCGCTGCGGAATTACGGACTCGGGTTCATCCCGTACTTCCCGTTGCAGAACGGCCTGCTCACCGGGAAATATCAGGAGGGACAAGCGCCGGAGGGTGCGAAGATCACCAATCTGAAGCGCTATCTGCTGCGCACCGCGCCGTGGGACGCGCTGCGGCAGTACGAGAAATTCGCCGCCGAACGCGAGGTGACCCCCACGGCGCTGGCGCTGGGCTGGCTGCTCGCCCAGCCGACGGTGACCAGTGTCATCGCCGGGGTCACGGTGCCCGAGCAGTTGGAGGAGAATCTCACCGCCGCCCGGTGGGTGCCGACGCCGGAGGAGGAACGGGAGCTGCGTGCACTGTTCACCGGTGATCTGTCCGGTGGGCCGGGGGTGGTCGACAAGGGCTGAGTGTCGACTCCGCGCCGCGCCCTCGGTTCGATCGCCCGCCGTAACCTGTTGCGGGGCAATCGGACCGAGGGCGTCGGTCCTTTCGGAGCGTTCAGCCCCGGTCGGAACCGGTGGCGATCGGACGCGACGGGTCGGAGCTCCACTGCGACCACGACCCGGGGTACAGGGCCGCCGGGATGCCGAGCTTGCTCAGTGCCAGCACGTCCAGGGTCGCGGCGACGCCGCCGCCGCAGTAGGAACCGATCGGCGCGCCGGTCAGGTAGGGCGCGTACAGGGTCTTCAAGGTGTCGTCGTCGGCGAGGTAGCCGTCGCGCAGATTGTCGGTCCCGGGCAGGCTGTACGCGCCGGGGATGTGGCCACTGGTCGGTTGGTCGGCCGAACCGGCGTACGCGGCGGCGCCCCTGGCGTCCAACAGGTGTCCGTCGCGTGCCAGTGCGGCGGCGGAGTCGGCGTCCAGGGTGGGCAGTGCGCCGAGCCGGACCGTCGCGGTGCCGCCGCCTGTCGCCGGGCGGATATCGGTGAGTTCACGGCCCGATGCCCGCCACGCGTGGACGCCGCCGTCGAGGTAGCGCACATCGGCCAATCCGGCCCAGCGCAGCACCCACCAGGCACGGGAAGCGCTCGACGGGGTGTCCGCGCTGTAGACCACGACGAGGCTGGAATCGCTGATACCCCAACGCTGTACGAGCTCTCGAACCTGTTCTTCCTCGGGCAGTGGACCGTTGCCCGAGGTCTCGGTGCGCGGCCCGACCAGTTCGGCGAAATCGACGGCGTGGGCGCCGGGAATGTGCCCGGGGGCCGGGGCGTCGGCGAGGGGAAGATTCGCGGCGCCGGGGATCGTGGCGGGGTCGCGACGGACCTCGAGAACGACGACGTCGGAGCCCGCGTCGAGCGCGGCCCCCAGGTCCGCGGCGGTGATCACCGGGGTAACAGAGCTCATCACAATCCTTGCCGATAGTCGGTTGTACAACCGAGTCGACGCTAATGCGGGATGCCCGCTACGGGGACGGTTGCACTCGCGCTGATCGTTAGAGGTGCCGGCCAGCGGTTGTCACGACCTCGGGTCGGGCCCCTGTAAACCGGTCAGGTATTCGTCGAGCAGGGCGAGTACCTCGGCGTGACCGTCATCGATGCCGAGCAGGTCGTCCATGGCCAGGATGCGCGACAGCCCGGCCATCAGGACACTGAGCGCGGCGGGGGTCGGCTCGATCTCGGAGTCGCCTCGGCTCTTGGTGTCGAGTACGCGGGCGAATACCGCTTCCTGGAGTTGCCGGAATTTGCGCGTGTAGGAGGCGAGTTCGGTGCGGATGACCTCGCGATGGTTGGCCAGGGCGATGAATTCGATGTTCAGGGTGCCCTGACGGGGTTCGCTGGTGATCTCCCACAGCGCGCGCACCGGGTTCTCGGCCTCGGCGGCGCGTTGCAGTCGTGCCAGGTTCGCCTCGGCTCCGCGCCGGAACACCGCGAGGAACAGTTCGTCCATCGTTCCGAAGTGGTAGTAGACCAGCGCCTGGTTGACCTGGGCCTTGGCGGCGACCCTGCGGGTGGTGACCGCGGCGTAGCCCTCGTCGGCCATCAATTGTGTGGCCGCCTCGATCAGCGCGGCGCGGGTCTTGGATGCCCCGGCCACGCGGGAACCGCTCATCGGGTCCTCGCACGCTCGACGCTGGGGCACTCACGGGTCGACAACACCCGGTCACTGTATCGGCCCTTGACCGAGGCCTCGTGCGGGTGTTACGAATTCCTCGAGAGAACTTAGGCAATCGCCTAAGTTTCGACATACGCCGCCGAGGAGACAACGTTGTGAGCAGCCATGATCAGGTGGACGACGCGATCAAGGGAACGGCCGTTGTCACCGGTGGCGGGTCCGGGATCGGGCTGGCGGTCACCCGACGGTTGCGCGCGGACGGCTATCGCGTGGCCACCATCGATCTGCGGCCGACCGACACCGATCTCGCCTACACCGCCGATGTCGCCGATCGCGGCGCGGTGGACAGCGCGATGGCGGCGATCCGCGCCGAATCGGGCCCGATCACGGTTCTGGTGAACGCCGCGGGACTGGAGGGCTACAAACGTTTCGTCAATCTCGACTTCGCGACCTGGCAGCGGGTCATCGAGGTGAACCTGCACGGGGTGTTCCACACCGTGCAGGCGGTGTTGCCCGACATGCTGGAGGCGGGGTTCGGCCGCATCGTGAACATCTCCTCCTCGAGCGCGCATTCGGGCCAGCCGTTCATGGCGCACTACGTCTCGGCCAAATCCGCGGTCAACGGTTTGACCAAGGCGCTGGCCCTGGAGTTGGGGCCGTCGGGGATCACCGTCAACGCGGTGCCGCCGGGGTTCGTGGACACACCCATGCTGCGCAGATCCGAGACGGAGGCACGGTTGGGCGGGACCGTCGAGGACCACATCCAGAAGACGCCGGTCCGGCGGGTCGGCAGACCGGAGGATATCGCCGCGGCGTGCTCGTTCCTGATCTCACCGGAGGCCGGGTACATCACCGGCCAGATCCTCGGCGTCAACGGCGGCCGTAACACCTGATCGACGTGCCGTTTTCGGTGCGATGCCCCGGAACGCGCCCGGTGTTACCGCCGATTTCGAAGGAAGGATGAACCGATATGCCGAATTTCGCGAAACCCGCGGAGGGCTCGTGGACACAGCACTTTCCCGACCTGGGCACCGCCCCGATGTCCTACGAGGACTCGATCACCCCCGAGCACTACGAACTCGAACGCACGGCGATCTTCGAACGCACCTGGCTCAATGTCGGACGCGTGGAACAGATCCCGAAGAAAGGGAACTACTTCACCAAGGAGATCGCCGCGGCGGGGACCACCGTGGTGATCGTCCGCGGCATCGATGACGAGATCCGGGCATTCCACAATATCTGCCGTCACTGCGGCATCGAACTCGTGCCAGACCACGGACCGGTCGATACCGACAGCGCATTCCACCCGCACGAATGCCCACAGGGTCCGGCGCGCGACGGCGAGGTCACCTTCGTTCAGCGGGAATCGGAATTCCTCGACCTGGATATGCCGCAGCTCGGTTTGAGGTCAGTTCGGTGCGAGATCTGGGAGGGTTTCGTCTTCGTCAACTTCGATGAGAACGCCACCGGACTTATCGAGTATCTCGGTGGGTTCGCCGCCGGTTTGCGCGGCTATCCGTTCGATCGGATGACCCAGGCGTTCACCTACCGGGCCGAGATCTCCAGCAACTGGAAACTGTTCATGGACGCCTTCCTCGAGTTCTACCACGCACCGGTTCTGCACGGGAAGCAGTACGTCGGCGACGAGTCGCGCAAACTCATGAACTACGGATTCGAAGCACTGCACTACGACATCGACGGTCCGCACGGCATGGTGTCGTCCTGGGGCGGCATGGCGCCACCGAAAGACCTGAGCATGGTCAAACCGATCGAACGAATTCTGCGCAGCGGCAATTTCGGCGCATGGGACCGTCCCGACATCCCCGGCCTCGACCCGCTGCCGCCAGGACTCAACCCGGCACGACACAAGGCATGGGGACTGGACTCCTACGTCTTCTTCCCGAACTTCATGATGGTGGTCTGGGCGCCGGGCTGGTATCTGACCTACCACTACTGGCCCACCGCCTACAACCACCACATCTTCGAAAGCACCCTGTACTTCGTGCCCCCGAAGGACGCGACCGCCCGGCTGCGCCAAGAACTGGCCGCGGTCACCTTCAAGGAATTCGCACTCCAGGACTGCAACACCCTCGAAGCCACCCAGAGAATGCTCGAATCCCGCGTGGTCACCCACTTCCCACTCAACGATCAGGAAATCCTGCTCCGACACCTGCACAAAACGGCGGGCGAATATGTGGACGCGTACCGAGCCGGACGGTAGTCGACGAGGGACCGGGAAACGCGGCGTCGGTGGCTATCAGCCGATTTCGGTCTCGGCGCCCAGATACTCCACGAGATCACGGGGCAGGCCGTGTGTGTCGTGTAGATAGTGGTAGTCGTCGTCGGTCAGCGGGCCGGTGAACCTACTGCGGGACAGTACCTTTCGTCCACGCTCGAGTTGCAGATGGAATGTGCGTTCCTCGTCGAGCAGCATGGTGCGAACCTCGTCCGGGTGAACAGGTTGCCGGAAATGCTCGAGGGTGTGTTCCACGAGCTCGATCGGTAGGTCGGACAGGGTGCGGGTCGAGTCGTCGCGCCACAGCGTCGTCAGGGTGCGGCGGATCACGCGGCGCAGTACGTGACCGCGACCCGACGGGGACCCGGTCGCCGAGGACGACGACACTCGAGCGCAGATGGTCCGACAGCAGTCGCAGCGACCGTTCGTCGAGCGGGCCCCAGATTCGGGGCAGGGTGTTCAGCCAGGGCTGGAATACGTCGATGTCGAAGACCGATCGGGTGTTCCGCAGGATGCGCACCAGTCTTTCCAGACCCAGGCCGGTGTCGATGCCGGGTCGGCGCAGTGGTTGGAGGCTGCCGTCGGGGTGGCGGAGGTATCGCATCATGACGTGGTTCCACACCTCCACCCATCGACTGTCGGATGTCGGTGTCCCCCGTGGTGTCTCGTCTCCGGTCCACACGAAGATCTCCGAATCGGGTCCGCAGAGACCGGTCGGGCCGTTGGACCACCAGTTCTCCTCGGTGGTCGGTTCGACCGGGACGCCCAACTCCTCCCAGGTGCGCCACGATTCGTGGTCGGGCTCGACCTGCTCGTCACCGCCGAACACCGTCACGTGTATCCGGCCGGGATCGATGCCGAAACCGTCGCGCAACAGTTCCCATCCCCAACGCAGGCTCTGCTGGCCGCCGTAATCCCCGAGTGACCAGGACCCGAGCATTTCGAACACGGTCAGATGGGTGTCGTCGCCGACTTCCTCGAGGTCGGTGGTGCGCAGACATCGTTGCAGGCCGGTGAGCCGCCCACCCAGCGGGTGGGGTCGGCCCATCAGGTACGGGGTCAACGGGTGCATTCCGGACGTGGTGAACAGCACCGGATCCCCCGGCGGAGGAATGAGTGATCCGCCCGGGGTGAGTCGGTGCCCGCGTTCGTGGAAGAAATCGAGGAATGTACGAACGGTGTGGTCTGTGGTGATCATGGTTGCTCCGTCGAGTTCGATGTCGACCGGAAACGACCGCACGTGGCAGGAACCACGCATACCAGCGGACCGTTTCCGGTCGCCGGTAAGGGGAAAGAGGTCAGGCGGCGGCGACCGGCGAGCTGAGAGCTCGTGCGGCCGCGGCGGCGATTGGTGAAATGACCTTCATGGGTGCACGGTAGCAACCTGACCGTGCGTAACACGACCGATTTATCCGCGGCGACGTGATCGGAAGCCCGCTACGACATCAGCATTTCGGACGGATACCGCAGGTTCGTTGCCCGGGAAACCGTGGATCAGCGGTTCGTCCGGCCTTTCCGGACGGAAATAGGCCCCCGGTTCAGAACTTGCCGGTGTGGTGTTCGATTCGGTGCCCGAGCCGGGTGGCGAAATCGGTGACGAAATCCTCGGTGAGGGGCGGCCAGCCCCAGAAATCGAAGGCGAGGGCACCCAGGGCGAAACCGTCGGCCCACTGCCAGGTGGTGATGGGGCTCGGTGTGCCGCAGGAAGGGCAGGTCGCCGATCCGGTACCTGTTCGCTTCCAGTCGTCGATCGCGTCGGAGAACGGCTGCCAAACGGCGGGATCGGCTTCCCACTGTCGGGGGTAGTCGATGATCACGGCGGCGGCCCGGCAGTGTGGGCATACGGCGGAGGCCGGTTCGGTGGCACCCTGGCCCGGATAGTGGTCCTGGCGGCCGACGATGACGGCGACCGGGCCGGGAATCCAGTCGCCGCCCCATTCCTGGGTCAGCTGCGGCCAATCCGGTCCCGGCACATAGCCCTCGTCGACCTGGAGGCTGTACATCGCGTCACCCGAGGTCTCCCGAAGCAGCCATCCGCGCGACACCATCCAGTCCACCATGTGCTCGGCCAGTGCGCTCGCGTCGGCCGAGGTCACGTCCAGGTCGACGATTCGTTCGAAGAAGTCACCCACACCCGCATACTGCCACCGCGGGCCGACACCGGTACCCGGGTCGGCCGGGACATCGAGGCGGCGACGATCGCGTGCACGATGGTCGTGCACGCGAGGTTCGCCGACCGGAGGTAAGCGGTGCGGCGGACTCGTATCAACTCGTGTCAGGAGCCGATGCGGGCGGGTTCGGTGATCGCGCCGATGAGCGCGGTGTCGTGGTCGGCGGCGACGAAGCGGGGGTGGTCGAGGATGTCGTGGAGGAATTCGGTCGTGGTGGCGATGTTCGCGCCGGAGATTCGGGTTTCGGTGAGGGCGCGGCGCATGCGGGCGATGGCGGCGGGGCGGTCGGGGGCCCAGACGATGATCTTGGCCAGGAGTGAGTCGTAGTGCGGGGGGATGGTGTAGCCGGGGGTGACGTGGGTGTCCACGCGGACGAAAGGGCCGCCGGGGAAGGCGCATTCGGTGAGAGTGCCCGGGGCGGGCGCGAATTCGCGGGCGGGGTCTTCGGCGTTGATGCGGCATTCGATGGCGACGCCGTGCGGGGTGAGGTCGGGCGAGAGGGTGAGGGGCAGGCCCGCCGCGATGCGGCGCTGTTCGGCGACCAGGTCTGTCCCGGTGACCATCTCGGTGACGGGATGTTCCACCTGGAGGCGGCAGTTCACTTCCATGAAGTAGAAGCGGCCGAGCGGATCGAGCAGGAATTCGAAGGTGCCCGCACCGACGTAGCCGACCGCGGCGGCTCCCCGTACGGCCGCGGCGCAGATCGCGTCGCGCACCTCCTCGGACAGGCCGGGGGCCGGTGATTCCTCCACCAGTTTCTGATGACGGCGCTGAAGTGAACAATCGCGCGCGCCGAGATGGCGGACGGTGCCGTGGTGGTCGGCGAGGATCTGCACTTCGACGTGGCGGGCGGAATCGAGGTAGCGCTCGACGTAGAGGCGGTCGTCGCCGAAGACGGCGGCGGCGTTGGCGCGCGTCTCCCGCCAGGCCGCCGCGAAATCGCCGGACTCGCGTACGACCCGCATACCGCGTCCGCCGCCGCCTGCGACCGCTTTGACGATGACGGGGTAGCCGATGTCCTCGGCGAGCGCGGCGGCTTCGTCGGCGGAATCGAGGGGGTCGCGGCTGCCGGGCAGCAAGGGCAGCCCCGCGGCCGCCATCAGTGTGCGTGCGGTCGATTTGTCGCCGAGGTCGGCCATCACCGTGGCTGGCGCGCCGACGAAGACGAAACCTTCCGCTTCGCACACCTCGGCGAAATCCGGGTTCTCGGAGAGGAATCCGTAGCCGGGATGGATGGCGTCGGCGCCGGTGGCGCGTGCCGCCTCGATGATCGCGGGAATATGCAGGTAGCTGCGTTTGGCGGGGCCGGGACCGATGCGGTATGCCTGATCGGCCATGCGGACGGCCGCCGAATCCGCGTCGGCCGAGGAGTACACGGCGACCGTCCCGATGCCGAGTTCGGCGCAGGTGCGCAGGACTCGCACGGCGATCTCGCCCCGGTTGGCGACGAGGACCTTCCTGATCGTGCCGACGCTCACCCGGTCACCTCGAGCCGCATCAGCGGTGCGCCGTGTTCGACGGCCGCGCCGTTGTCGGCGAGGAATTCCACGATCCGGCCGGAGGTGGTCGCGGTGACCGGGATCATGAGTTTCATCGCTTCGACGATGCCGACCTGCTGGCCGGAGCGCACGATATCCCCTTCGGTGACGAACGGGTCGGCACCGGGTTCGGGGAGTCGGTAGAACACGCCGACGGTGTCGGAGGCGATCACGAAAGTCTCGTTTTCCGAGGCGCTTTCCACGGTCGCCGCAGCGGACGGTCGTCCGTTGGCGACCGCGCCGTTCACGGAGGCACCGCCGTCCACCGATGCCCCGTTCACCGGTACGACGCCGTTGACGGGGGCGGCGACCCCCTCCTGGGCCGACGGATGCGCTTCCCAGCTGATACGCAGTGAGACCGGACCGTTGGCGACGGTCACCGTGGTCGGTGCGGTGGCGTCGCGCACGGTCAGCGCGTGACGCGACAGGATGGTGAGGGCCTGGTCGGCGTCGGCCGCGTTGAGCGCCCGGCCGAGCGGTTCGGTGGCCACGGACTCGGTCATCGGTACTCCTCGATCGTCGGTCGGATGGTGCCGTAGGCACGGAATCGGTGGTGTCGCCGCGCGAGTAGTTCGGTGACCGGGAGCGAGCCGCAGCCGATCAGTACGTGACGCAGCGCTTGGCGGAGGTTGGCGGCCGCGACGGCCGGGTCGCGGTGCGCGCCGCCCGGAGGTTCGGGTATGACCGCGTCGGCGACGCCGAGCCGGACCAGGGAGGTCGAGTCCACGCGCAGCGCCTTCGCCGCCCTCGGGGCCGCCGCCGCGTCCTTCCACAGGATCGACGCGCAGCCTTCCGGGCTGATGACCGAGTACACCGCGTTCTCCAGCGCCAGTACCCGGTCCGCCACGGCCAATGCCAGTGCGCCGCCACTGCCGCCCTCGCCGGTGATGACGGTGATCACCGGAACGGGCAGTCCCGCCAGCAGTTTCAACGATTCCGCGATGGCGACGGCCTGGCCCTGTTCCTCGGCGGTCACCCCGGGATAGGCACCCGCGGTGTCGACGAGGGTGATCACCGGGAGGCCAAGTTTCGCGGCCAGGCGCAGCAGGCGCGCCGATTTGCGGTAGCCCGACGGTGTCGGCATGCCGAAATTGCGTCGGGTGAGTTCGGCGGCGGTGTGGCCCTTCTGGGTGCCGACGACCGCGACCGGGACGCCGTCGAGGCGAGCGAGGCCGGTGATCATGGCCGGGCAGTCGGCCGACATCCGGTCACCGTGCAGTTCGACGAATTCGTCGAAGGCGGCGGCGAAATAGTCCAGCGTGGTCGGTCTGCCCAATTCCCGTGCTGCGCGCACGGATTCCCAAGGATCGCGTTCCGGTAGCGACGCCGGATCGCTGATGATCGGCGGCTGGAGTTCGGTCGCGGGAATCCGGCGACCGCGATCGGCGGCCATGCTCAGCAGCCGGGCGAGCCGGTCGCGCAGTGCCGAACGAGGGCAGATCATGTCGACGATGCCGTGCTCGACGAGGAATTCGGCGGTCTGGAAGCCCGGCGGCAGGGTTTCGCCGATGGTCTGGCTGATCACCCGCGGCCCCGCGAAGCCCAGACGAGCCTTCGGTTCGGCGATGATGATGTCGGTGCTGGTGGCGAACGAGGCCGCCACACCGCCGTAGGTGGGGTCGGCGATCACCGAGATGGTCAGGATCCCCGCGTCGTCGAGCGCGCGCAGTGCCTGGCTGGTCTTGGCCATCTGCATCAGCGCGAGGATGCCCTCCTGCATGCGCGCGCCGCCGGAGGCGGTGACCAGGACCAGCGGAATGCGCGACTCGAGCGCGGTCTCGGCGGCGGTGGTGACGGCCTCACCGACCGCCGCGCCCAGGCTGCCGCCGAGGAAACGGAAATCCATGACGGCGAGAACCACCGGCGCGCCGTCGATGGTGCCGCGCGCGCACCGGATTCCGTCGGGGAGGCCGGTGACCGCGCGAGCCTGGGCGTGCCGGTCGACGTAGCTGCGGGAATCGGTGAATTCCAGTGGATCGGTGACGGTTTCGGCGTAGCCGATCGGTTCGACGGAATCGGTGTCGAGCAGTGAGTCGATGCGCTGATCGGCGGTGAGCGTGCCGTGCCCGTCGCATTCCGGGCAGACGTAGCCCGCGCGTTCGTAGCGTTTGGCGTAGACGATGGCTCCGCAGCGCGGGCACAGCATCCAGGACGGTTCCGTAGCGGTGTCGATCTCGGTATCCGTGACGGTCATCGTTCCTCGCTCGGTCGTGGCACGAATCGGGCGATGTCGGCGGGCACACGCACACCGGCGGTGCGCAATTGCGCGATCCGGGTGAGATAGGCGGCGCCGGTGATCATCTGGTCGGCGATATCGGCGACGGTGCGGTTGTTCGGCGCGGCCAGGTAGGTGCCCGCGGTCCAGCTGTTGAACGCGCCCATGGCGGGCCCGCACCAGATCTGGTAGTCGGCGGCGCGTTCGGCCTCACCCCGGATACTCCACCCGGACGAGAGCCCGAGATACCACCGGAAGATCAGTGCCATACGGCGTTTCGGATCCTCTGCCGCGCCGACGAGCTGGGCGGGGTCACGGTCGGTGAAGAAGGTGACGCAGTCCTGCCAGACGGCCTCGAGCGGTCGCCGCAGGATCGTGGTCTCGAGTTCGGTACGCAGCGCCTCGGGCAGGGTGTCCACGCCCGCGTACTCGCGGTAGGTCTCGTAGAGCCGGTGCGCGCGAGCGGCGAACATGGTGCCGCGCCGCAGCACCTGCACCTGGACGCCGAGTTCGAACATATCCGAGGACGGCGCCATCGTGCAGTCGGCGAAATCCGCGGTGGCGAGCAGCTTCTTGGTGGTCTCGGACTGGTCCGCCTCGACGGCGGCCTGGTTGATCGAGCCGGTGACCACGTAGGCCGCGCCGAGCGCGAACGCGGCGGCCACGGCGGCGGGTGTCCCGATTCCGCCCGCGGCGCCGATCCGCACGGCCGCCGCGGACGGTATGTCCCGGGCGAGGCGATCCCGTGCCGCGATCAGCTCGGGCAGCAGAACGGTGAGCGGACGACGGTCGGTATGCCCGCCCGAATCGGCTTCGGCGGTGATGTCGTCGGCCATCGGCACCCGCTCGGCCAAGCGCGCCTGCTCGGGGTCGAGATCGCCCCGTTCGACCAGTTCGCGGAGCAGGTGCGCGGGCGCCGGACGCAGGAACAGGTCGGCGACCTCCACCCGGGATACCTTGGCGATCAGGCGATTGCGAGCCACGACGCGACCGTCCCGGTCGGTGGCCAGCCCGGCAGCCCGGTAGCGGACCACCTCGCGGGTGAGCGACATGAACGCCGACGCCTCGACGCAGCGCACCGCGTGGCGCAGGCAGGAATCCACGATCGCCCGCTCCAACGCCGGTTCGGACGGACTGTGAATCAGGTTGCAGGCGAATGGCCGGTCACCGAGATCGGTGGCGAGCCGCGACAGGGCCGCGTCCACGATCCCCGGCGACACACCCGCCGCGCCGTAGGACGCGAGGTGCCCGGCCCGCGACATCGCCGACACCAGCGCCGGTGAGGCGATGCCGTTCGCCATCGCCCCCGCCGCGTAGGCGGTGCGGACACCGTGTACTGCACGGAATCCGCGCTCGCCCAGCTGTTCCGGTGGAAGCGGTGCGACGGCGGCGAGAATTCGCGCACCCGCGGCCACGGTCTCGTCGGCCGTGGCCACGACGCGGTCGCCGTGCCGGATGATCCAGCACGGGCGCCGCAGGTCCTGCAGGAGCGCGCCGATATCGGCGGCGGTCTCGGCGACAGCGGCCGTCCGTGTCGCGGTCATCACGTCACCTTCCGATCGGTCAATTCGACGGCGAGATCGAGGAGTTCGTAGATGCGAAGGCCCGGCTTCCACAGCGATCCGTCGGCGACGACCACCACACCGTCGTGGGTCCGGGTGACGGATTTGATGTGGGCTTCGAGTTCGACCGTGCCGTCGGTCGGCAGGAACTGTCCGCGATAGCGCCAGCTGAAGGCGATATCGCGGGGGATGCGGAAGACGGGGTCGGTCATGGTGTCGGCGTGGCCCGCGTCGAGCATCCATTCCTGGATCGCGTGAATCACCGACTCCACCCCCAGCGAACCCGGGATCACCGGGTCCAGGTGGAAATGCCGGGCGAAATACCAGTCCGACGGGTCGATGACGCGCAACGAATGCAGGTAGCCCTCGCCGAATTCGCCGCCGCCGTCGACCACGTCGACACGGTCGATCAGGGTCAGGTTCCGGCGCGCGCACAGCGGCGCGGACGGGTCCGCCCGCCGTGCCGCCACATCGACCGAACGTACGGCGGCGGAGGGGTTCTCGGACAGCCACGCGGGTTTGGTCCTGCCGGCGTCGAGTCCGGTCTGATTGGCCAGCGCCTGATCGCTGAAATACCCGAACATGGTCTCGCCGCGGTAGAACGGTTCGCCGTCCACGCTCAGCGTGTAGTCGAAGGTCTGTAGCGAGGAGCCTGGCAGGATGGTGGTGCTCAGCAGGCGCGAGGACTGTTCGATGGTGGCGTCGCGCAGGTCGACCTGGCGCAGCACGGTCGCCGTGCCGCCCAGATTCCGCAGGCTCAGGGTGGTGCCCGCCTGGGTGAGCGTCGGCCCCGCGTAGTAGCCCATCAGCAGCGCTGCCTGTAATGAGGTCTCCATGTAGACGAAATGCGGCATGGAGTCGTTGGCGGTGTCGGCGTAGTACCAGGAATCGGCGGGCGAATCGTATTCGGTGGTGTAGGAGGCGGAGTCCAATCTGCCGCGCTCGCCGTCGAATTCGATGACGCGGTCGACGAGCAGCAGTCCGCCGGTGGGCAACCGGGTCGCCCGTACACCGGTGTACTCCGCGAATTCGGGACCCATCGCGATGGCCTGGTCGCCACGCGAGAGGTGGGTCATATGGAATTCGTTGAGGAGCAGGCCGGTGGCCGCGGCTCCCGGGCCCACCGACGCTCCAGCGGGTTCGACCACGGCGACCGTCACCTCGACGGGATCGGCGACACCGGATACCCGAGCGGAGCCGGTCACGTGCGGACGCGGGACGAGATCGATCCGGGTGACGACCAATTCGACCTTGCCCGAGATGTTCTCGCCCTCGACATCCATACCCACCGCCGAGACGAGGTCACCGTGCGACAGGCACAGCCACATCCCGGTGTACAGGGCGAATACTTCGGCCGCCTGGACGACGGCGGCACGCGGGTCGCCGTCGAAGGTCGCGACCACCAGACCCTTGCCGTTGCCGCCGCGCAGTTCGATGCGTTCCACTCCCGTCAGTACCAACGGTGAGGTGGCCGCCAGACGTGCTGTCACCTCGGCGGCACCACGCCGGTAGCCGGGGCCGAATACACCGGCGATGTCGGCGGTGGCGAGTTGACGCAAGGCGGGCAGGTCGAGGTGGGTGACCGCCGAACGAGCCGGCGGTTTGAAGGCGTCTTCCGGTGCACTCGAGGTGCCGGGGTGTGACGCGGCCCGCGATGGGGAGAGGGGTGGTGCCACCTCGTGAGTGCCGAGTGTGGCGAGTCGACGGCCGAGCACGTCGGCAGGTGGGGCAGCGTCCGTTCCGAACGCCTCAGCTGCCGGAGTGCCGGGTGCGCCTGCCCGTTCAGCGCCGATCGCACCGGCCGCCGCAATCCCGAAGGGTGGATATGTTTCGGCGGCCCGAGGAGCGAACGGCCGGGCACCGGGTGCCGACGACGACGCAGATCGTTGCCAGATGGCACGTTGTAGGGCCACCTGGGCGGCGAGTGCGGTGCGGTGGGCCTCCACGACTCCCGCGCGAAGCTCACCGACTGCGCTGCGCACGACGTCACCAGCGGTCCCGCTGACAGCGCCGCGCACCAGGTCTCCGTCGAGTCTGCCGATTGCGTTGTGCACGACGCCGCCGGCGCCTGTGGCCGATGGGTTGTGCTCCTCGCCGATGCGCCGACCGACCGAGTAGACCGAAGCACCGCCGGTGGCGGTGACCGGCCGGTACTCCGTGTCCGTACGTGGTCCCGCCTCCGGTCCGCCGCGCGCGGACTGCGCTCCAGCGTTCGCACCTGCCGGTGCGGCCGGTGCGTGTGCGGCCGGTGCGGGGACCGGGTCGAAGGGGATTCCGTCGAAGTCGAGAACTGTCATGACATCCACTGCCTCACCGAGGTTCGAAACTTCTCCGTCAGATCGGGTGTCGTCACCACGGTGACGTCCGAGAAGCGTTGCAGTACTGCGCCGTCGGTCCCGACGGCGGTCGCGTCGATACGGGCATCCACTTTTCCGGCGCGCGGGTTGTCCACGACCAGCAGGAACGGCTCGTGCGACGGGAGCGGGCGGTAGTAGTCGATTCGCCCGACCCCGAGCGGTAGGCAGGCCGAACCGAGCAGGCGGTGACCGAGTACCGGTGGTCCCTGCAGGACGAGGTCGGCCAGTACCGGGTCGTGGAGTCTGCCCGCGTACGCGCCCGCGGCGACCGTGGTGGCGGGCAGCGCGCATTCGAGCACGATCGTCTCGTCGGAGACGGTCAGGATCGAGCGCATGCCCTGGAGTGCGGGGGCGTGGAATTGCACGCCGTCGCGGTAGATCTCGTCGGCCGGGGCTCGGACACCGTCGGGTACCGAGTGTCGGGGTGGGGTGTCGGGGTGCTCGGCGAGGGTGAGCAGGGCGCGGAAATGTGTTGCGGTGGCACCGAGTACGCTCGCCCGCACCGTGGCGCCGTTGTCGCCGTCGGGTTCGAGTTCGAGGTGGAGTTCGTCGATCGGGTGGTCGAACACGATCCCCTTGAGTACCTGGAAGTCCCGGACGCCGATCACCGTCCGGCCGGGCAGGTGACGTTCGGCCAGGTTGATCATCGCGCCGAGACCGAAGGTCGCGGGTAGGACGATGTGGTCGCCGATGCGGTGTGCGGCGATCACGGGTTCCTCGGTCAGCCCGGTCACCGTGCGCCGCGCGCGAATTCCGCCGCGCACGGACGAATCAGCGCGCGACAACGGTGTGGCCGGTCCGATCAGGACCACGGTGTCGGCGGCCCGCTCCTCGGTGAACTGCTCGGTAAAGGCGGCGGCGCCTCGGGTGGGCGCGAGTAGTTCGATACCGCGATCGACGAAGAATTCACGCAGTTCGGGGGTGACCATTCCACCGTCCCACGCACCCCAGTCGATAGCGGTCACGTGGCAGTCGGGATGGGCGTGCCGATAGCTCACCGCGAATCGGCCGAGGGCCTCGTTGGCGGCGGCGTAGTCGGACTGGCCCGCGTTCCCGAACAGACCCGCCACCGAGGTGAACAGGATCAGGTGGCGCAACTCGCCGACTGCGGCGAGCACAGCCACCAGTCCGCCGATCTTGGGTCGCACGACGCGGTCGCTCGATTCCGCGGTCTTGGCGGTGATCATCGAATCGGCGAGTACACCGGCGCCGTGCACGAGACCGGTGATCGAGTCTGTCCACGGTGCGAGCGCGGTGCGCACGGCATCGGGGTCGGTGACATCGACCGCGATGTAGTCGGCCCGGCCGTCCAGATCCCGCAGGGTGGAACGTATTTCGCGGGTCGCGCGGATCGCCGAGCAGTGCCGCTCGATATCGCGCGGGGTGACGCCGGTGCCGCCCAACGCGCGCAGCGCCGCCTGCTTGAGATCCGGATCGTCCACCGCGACGGCCCATTGCGGTTCCGGCACGAGTTCGGACCGCCCGAGCAGGACGAAACGTGCCGGACCGCGGTCGGCGAGTGCGCGAACGCAGGTGGCGGTCACGCCGCGCGCTCCCCCGGTGACCACGAGTACGTCGTCGGCGGACAGCACGCTCGGCGGCTGTTCGTCGGCCGGGCGCACCGCCGTCACCGTGCGCGCACCGGCGTATCCGCTCGGAACCAGGGTCCGACGGTTTCCGGCGACGTCGATGCCGACCTCGAGGGTGTCGCGCGCGCTGTCGGACAGTTCCGTCAGGATCGTCGCGGCGAACTGTTCGCCGGTCACGCCGGGTGCCAGGTCTAGCGCGCGGGTGAAGATCGAGGAGTGTTCGGCGGCCAGTGTTTTCACCACGCCGCCCGCGCCGCCGAGGAGTGCGGTGAACGGGTCGGCGGTGCCGAGGAAACCCAGTGCGCCGTCGAGGCGGCTGACCGTCGCGAACGCCGCCGGGCCGGTGGCGGCGAGCAGTCCGGGGAGCACGTGTTTCGCGGTGAGGATGACGTCGGTCAACCGGCGTCCTGCCTGTTCCGCGTCGGCGTGCCCGCCCACGAGAACCACGCAGATGTCCACCGCGCCGGTGTGATCCGAGGTGGGCGAGCCGACGGTGGCGACGCGCCAGCCTCGTGCGGCGCAGGCCTTCTCGATCGCGGTCCGATCGGATTGGTTGTCGGCGAGATCGACCACGAGGACTTCGGCCCGCGCGGGGTACCGGTCCACCGCCACGTCCACGGGCGGCAGGGCGACGGACTCGACGAGATGCCGCGGCGTCGAGGCCGCGGCTTCAGCTTTTGGGTGGACATCACCGCCGGTCGACGCCGCGAACTCGGCCACGATCTGATCCAGCGTGCGCAGGGTTCCCAGTTGCTCCGGACCCAGGCTCGGCAATCGCGGAAACCGCTCTTGCAGAGCACCGATCACCTGCACCCGCTTGATCGAATCCACGCCCAGATCCGCTTCCAGGTCGCGGCCCGGATCCACCATGTCCACGGGATATCCGGTCTTGTCCGCGACCACTTCGCGCAGGGCGCGGCGCAGCTCGTCCTCCGACGGGTTCGCGTCGCCGTCCGCGACGCGCGGGTCCTCGCCCGCCGCCGGGGCGGTCTGCGGCTCGGTCGAGGACACACCGAGCAGATCCACGATCTGATCCAGGGTGCGCACGGTGCCCAGCTGTTCGGGACCGAGATTCGGCAGGTGTGGGAAGCGCTCTTGCAGCGCGCCGATCACCTGGACCCGCTTGATCGAATCCACGCCGAGATCCGCTTCCAGGTCGCGGCCCGGATCCACCATCTCGACCGGATAGCCGGTCTTGTCCGCGACGACCTCCTGGAGGGCGCGACGGAGTTCGTCGGCGGACACACCGGTGTCCTTCGCCGAGGTGGACGATTCGACTACCGGCGCCGGTGCGGGTGCGGACCCGTTCGATTCGACCGACGGAACGGCCATCGGCACACCGATGCTCACGTCGACAGGGGCGGCGGCGGACTCGTAGGCGGCGGGCGCGAAACTCTCCCGGGCGGGCACGGCGGCCGGTTGCGACACCTGCGGGGCGGGCGGAGCGACCCGGCGCGACGGCGCGCGGACGGGCGCCGGGCCACCACCTTCCAGCTGCGCCAGTTGCACCAGGACATCGACCGCGTGGGTGTGACTGGCGCTGATCGTGACGCCGTGGTCCTTGACGGCCTCGATCGCCCGGACCGTGAACTCGTCCAGCGCACCGCCGCTCAACGCACCGGCCAGGCCGCGGGCGATATCGAGCTGACCGTCCAGATACTGGTTGTGGGTCCGCAGATGCTGCACCAGGGCGGTGTCGAGCGCGTCGACCGTCGGGACGGGCGCGTAGACATCGTCGGCGAACGGCTCGCGCGGCTGCGGAGACGGATCCACCGAGGTCTTCGGTGCACCGTTGGACTGTGCTGGCACGACTGGCCTTTCGATTTCTCGACGGTATTCGGGGACGGCGGCGGCGTGGGCGAGAGCCGGTTCGGGTGCGGCCGCGCCGACGCGATAGCCGTCACCGAGTGCTTCGGCATAGGCCTGTTTGCGGCTCGGCGGGACGTACTCCGGGGCCGAGAGCGGCACCGTCATACCGGCTTTCGCGGCGACGGCGGGCCGCGCGGGCGCGCCGTGACGGTTCAATCCGCGCAGATCGACACCGAGCACGGCCAGTCGGACCGCGGCGCGGGCGAGTGCGAGACTGCCGTCTCCGACCGGTCCGGAATCGGTGGGGATGGCGATGGCCTTGTCGCCGAGGGTGCGCCGGACCAGTGAGGTGAGTACCTGTTTCGGGCCGAATTCCACGAAGATCGCGCAGCCGTCGTCGTACATGGCGTTCAGTGCCGCGGCGAATTCGACCGGCTTGCTGAGCTGTTCGGTGAGGATCGCACCGTTGCGCGCGCTGTCGGCGCCGTATCGCACGCCGGGTGTGTCGGCGTACACGGTCGCGTCCGGTTCGCCGATCCGCACGGCGGCGACCGCTTCGGCGAAGGCCGTGACGGCGTGACCGACATAGGGCGTGTGGAACGCGCCTGACACCGGCAGTTCGCGCGTGACGATCTCGCGTTCGGCGCTGCGTGCCGCGACCGCGGCGATTCCGGCCGCTCCCCCGCCGACCACGACCTGATCGGGGGCGTTGTGGTTGCAGATCCACACGTCGTCGATATCGGCGATGAGTTCCTCGGCGGTCTCGCGGGTCGCGCCCACCGCCATCATGGTGCCCGCGTCGACACCGTCCGCCGGGGTCATCGCCACACCGCGGGCGCGGGCCAGACGATGGAATTCCTCGGTCTCGAGCGCGCCGGAAGCCCACAGCGCGGTCAGCTCACCGAAGCTGTGGCCGAGGTAACCGTCCGCGCGCAAACCGAATTCGGTCAGTACCAGGAACTGTCCCGCCGATATCGCGCCGATCGCGGGCTGGGCGAATTCGGTGCGGCGCAGGGTCAGTTCCTGCTCCGATCGGGTCTGCTCGTCGAAGGCGGGCGGCGGGAACACCACCGACGACAGTCGACGCGCCGCGCCCGCGAAAGCCGCGTTCGCGGTGTCGAAGGCCGCGCCGACCGGCGGATTGTCCAGTGCCGCTGCGGCTCCCATGTCGACGTATTGGCTGCCCTGACCGGCGAACAGCGCGGCGACCTTGCGGTTCGGCAGTGCGGCGGCGCGGAAGAACACGCCTTCGGGATGGTCCCAGTGGCTCGCTTCCGGGTCGCGGATCAACTCGTCGACGGCGAGTTCGCGCAGGTGGTCGGCGCTGTCGTCGTCCACCGAGACGAAGCCGACGCGGGCGTGATCCTCGGGAATGTCACCGCCGTCGTGCGGTACGACGCTGCGCACCGCGTCGATGAGTCCGGCCACATCGGGCGCGTGCCACAGGTGCGCGCACGGCGTGCGGTGCAGGACCGGCCCGCGTACCTGGTCGGCTTCCTCGAGCACGAGGTGGAAGTTGGTGCCGCCGAATCCCATGGCGGAGGCCGCGGCCCGGCGCACCGGCCGCTGCGGATCGAGAATCCACGGGCGGGTGGCGGTGTTCACGTAGTACGGGGTCTCGGTCGCGCTGATCTCGGCGTTGGGCGCGTCGACATTGATCGTGCCTGGCAGCACCTTCTGGTGCAGGGCCAGCGCGAGTTTCATGACGCTCGCGGTGCCCGCGGCGCCCTTGGTGTGCCCGATCTGGGATTTGACGCTGCCGAGCGCGGCGAAACCGGTTTCGGCGCTCGCGTCCGACAGCACGCCCTTGAGGGCGGTGAGTTCGGTCCTGTCGCCGACGGCGGTGCCGGTGGCGTGCGCTTCGATGAGTTCGATATCGGCGGGCGAGCATTCGGCGTCGGCGTAGGCGCGTTGCAGGGCGAGCCGCTGTCCCTCCGCGCGCGGGGCGTAGATGCTCTTGGCGCGTCCGTCGCTGGACGAGCCGAGTCCACGGATGACCGCGTAGATCCGATTGCCGTCGCGGCGCGCGTCGGACAGGCGGCGCAGGGCGAGCATGGTGATGCCCTCGCCGAGCAGGGTGCCGTTGGCCTCGTCGGAGAACGGGCTGATCCGCCCGGTCGGCGAGAGCGCGCCGACCTTGCTGAAGCACATGTAGATGAAGATGGTGTTCTCGGTGTCGACACCGCCGGTCAGCACCATATCGGCCCGGCCGTCCTGCAATTCGGCGATGGCGGTGCGGATCGCGGCCATCGACGCGGCGCAGGCCGCGTCGACGGTGCAGTTGATGCCGCCCAGGCCGAGCCGGTTGGCGACCCGGCCCGCGACGACATTGGCGAGCAGACCGGGGAAGGAATTCTCCTCCCACGGCGCGAACGCGGCGACGAATTTGTCGGCGATCGCGTCGGCGTCGTCGTCGGACAGTCCGACCGAGCGCGCCGCTTCCTTGAGCACCGGGGTCGAGAGCCGTGCCGCCAGCGGATGCATCAGCGGCACCGGGCCGGTGGTGCCGAGGACGACGCCGGTCCGGCTCGGGTCGTACCAGGTGGAGTCCACCGCGCCCGCGTCGACGAGCAGGTCACGCGCGACGCCCAGGCTCAGCGTCTGCATGGTGCTGGTCACTTCGAGCTGGTTGGGCGGGAGACCGAATTCCAGTGGGTCGAAGTCGATATCGGGCAGGAAGGCGCCGCGCCGGGAGTAGGTCTTGTCGGCGGCCGTCGGATCCGGGTCGTAGTAGTCGTCCAGGCTCCATCGCGACGTGGGCACTTCCTCGGTGCAGTCCACGCCGTCGACGATGTTCTGCCAGTATTCGCGATGGTCGCGGGCCCGCGGCAGCAGGCCCGACATCCCGACGATGGCGATCGGGTTGCGTGCCAGTCGTCTGTCGTCCGTCACAGGAAATTCCTCTCGAGCAGCGATGCGGGTCACGCGGCGACGTTGGTCGCCGTGGCCGAGGCGATGACCTCGGCCGCCCCCGCGGCGAATAGTCGGTGGCCGAGCGGGCTCGGGTGCAGGCCGTCCTCGGTCCACACTTCGGCCCGTTCCCATTCGGGGCGGGCCGCGATGTCGAGCAGTTCGGCGCCGGTGTTCGCGGTGACCTCGGCCAGGGTGGTGTTGGCGTAGTCGAACCGCTCGCGCAGCAGTCCGCGGAATCCGTCCGGCACCGGGAGCCGGGCCGGGATGTCTGGGTAGCTGGCGGTGAAAACCGTTGCGCCCGAATCGCACAGCGTGCCGAAGATGACGCGCAGGTTCTCCGCGAAACGATCCGGCTCGAAATCGCTGACCAGATCGTTGACGCCGACGACGACGCCGTAGACGTTCGAACGCGCCGCGACAGCGGAGGGCAGCTGGGCGGCGACCACCGCGGTGGTCGTGGCCCCGTGCACGCCCAGATTGCGCACGGCGGCGGGGCGCATACCGAGTTGGCCGCCCAGGCGCGCCACCCAGCCCCGGTAACCGCCGCCCGTGGCCGGGTCGCCGCGGCCTTCCACGAAACTGTCGCCGAGCGCGACCAGACCCGCACTCATGCCAGCGCCTCGGTATTGGTCACGTGCCGGTCGGCTTCGGGGAATCCGACCTCTTCGTACAGGTCGGCCAGCTGCTGCTCGCCGAAGAACTTGTCCGGCGGGTACAGGCCCGCGATCAGACCGAAGAACTTCTTCGAGTAGTCGGGGCTCATGCTGGTGGCACGGAAGACCGAGTCGTAGTACGGGGTCAGCGTGAGTTCGGAGATGCTGCGGGTGAGTTCGTAGGTGCTCGCGCTCTGCGCGTCGCGTTCGCGTTCGTACTCGGCGAGGGCCTCGTCCATCGGACGCGCGCCCGACAGACCCTCGTGGGCGAGGTCGGCGAGCAGCTGTCCGTACTTGAAGGCGTCGGTGATGCCCCAACCGGTGAACGGGTCCTTGTGGTAGCCGGCGTCGCCGACCAGGGCCCAGCCGGGTCCGAAGGAACGCCGCCGGTAGTTGTCGGGGTAGAGCATCGGCCGGAACTGTTCGACGCGCTTGCCGGTGTCGCGGAAGCGCGCGCCGATCGCCGGGTCGATCTGGTCGATGATCTCCTGCACGCTGCCGTCGGGATCGGCGCGGAACTCGCGGAAGCGGTCGCGCTTGCGCATCACCGCGACCAGGTACTGGTCGTCGTTGGTCGGCCAGGCGGCGAACTGCTGTTCCCCGAAGCCGGTGCGGTGCTGCATCCCCCAGTCGACGCCCTCGTAGTACGAGTAGTAGATGAAGCACGCGGCGGCGGAGCCGTCGTACTCCTGCGCGCCGACCTGCTTGGCCACCGTCGAATTCGACCCGTCGGCGCCGATCACCAGTCGCGCGCGGAACTCCTGTTCGGCGCCCTCACCGACCCGGCCGCGGATACCGGCCACCCGATCGCCGTCGAAGACCAATTCGGTGACGCTGAAACCTTCGATGACCTCGGCGCCGGACTCACCGGCCGCCTCGACCAGGATCTTGTCCAGGACGGTGCGGCGCGGGCAGTACACCGCGTCGATGCCGTCGGCGGACGGGTCGGCCATGCCGTTGATGACGATATCGGTGTAGGTGAAGTTCAGGTTGCGCACCGGCGGGCATCCGGTGGCCACCACCCGGTCCAGCAGGCCCCACGAGTTCAGCAGGCTCAGGCCGGCCTGGTGGATGTAGTGGGTGGAGGGGGTGTCGCTGGGGAAGGTGGCCCGGTCGACGGCGAGCACCCGGTAGCCGCGCCTGGCCAGCAGCATCGCCAGCGGTGCGCCCGCGACGCGAGTTCCGACAACAATGACGTCGTACATGGTGGCATCACTTTCGGTAGTCGAATGACGATTCGAGTCTGTCGCCGTGCATGGCCGGGAACCAGTGGGCCGAGCCGTAATTCATCGGCCGATCGGTCCCGGCTATCACGCGAATGATTTCCCGCGAATTCACCCGCGGGAAAGGTAGAGCTGATCGATATCGTCCGAATAGGCCGATTCGATCGCGGCGCGGCGCAACTTCCGCGACGAGGTGAGCAGTCCGTTCTCGACGGTGAAATCGCCGTCGATGATCCGGAATTCGCGAATGGATTCCGGACGTGAGACGAGCGAATTCGCCTCGTCCACCGCGGCCTGGATCGCCGCGGCGGGATCGCCCTGCGGATTCGCCGCGCGCCAGCGCTGGGCCTGCGGCTCGTCGAGGGTCACCAGCGCGGTGACGTAGGCGCGGCCGTCACCGATCACCATGCAATTGCTGACCAGCGGATGCAGCCGGACCCGATCTTCGAGCGGGGCGGGCGCGACGTTCTTGCCGGTCGAGGTGACCAGGATTTCCTTCTTGCGTCCGGTGATCCGCAGGAAACCGTCGTCGTCGAGTTCGCCCAGGTCACCGGTGTGCAGCCAGCCCTCGTCGTCGACGGGCCGCTGGTCGGCGGCCGCGCCCCAGTACCCCGGCGAGACATGGGGACCGCGCACCAGCACCTCGCCGTCGGCGCCGATGCCGACCGACGTCCCCGGGATCGGGCGGCCGGTGGTGGCCAGGCGATTGGTCTCGGGGGCGTTGACCGTCACGGCGGTCGCCGCCTCGGTCAGGCCGTAGCAGTTCAGGATCACCACACCGAAACCCGCGTAGAAACCGGCGGTGGAATCGTCGAGGGACGCACCGCCGGAGATGACGTGGCGCAACCGGCCGCCCAGTGCCGCGCCGACCGGATTGTCGGTGGACTCCGGCGCCGCGCCCGCGCCGAGGAGGTCGAGTCCGCGTGCGACCGCGTCCTGTTCGGCCTCTTCGGTGATCAGGGTGCGGCAGAACTTCCGGATCTTCTCCAGCCCGTAGGGGATCATGGCGAGGAAGGTGGGGCGCAGCCGCGGCAGTGCGGGTACGAGGTCGGGGATGCCGGGCAGCAGGTAGGTCTGCGAACCGCCGACCAGGCAGGCGAACAGGATGGTCTGACCGAAGACATGTGCCAGCGGCAGCGCGTGCACGGTGGTTCCGTCGAACATCGCGCCGGTCTGGCGGACGGTGTTGGCCGAGGAGACGTACATGTTGCGGTGGGTGATCATGCAGCCCTTGGCAACTCCGGTGGTGCCGCTGGTGTACACGATCATGGCGAGGTCGTCGGCGCGGACCGCGGCGATGCGGGCGTCGAGTTCGGGGGCGACCGCCGTGGTCGTCCAGGTGGCTATCTCGGGGAAGGTCCACGCCGCCGTCGCGCCCGCCGCCGTCAGCCGTTCGGCGTCGGTCGCGTCCTCGGCGGCGAAATGCGCGCTGCCGCTGTCGGAGAGGATGTGTTTGATCTGCACCGGCGACGAGGTCGGGTAGACGGGAACGAGGACGGCGCCGACGGCCAGGATCGCGCAGTCGAGCAGCGCCCACTCCAGTGTGGTCCGCCCCAGTACCGCGACCCGGTCACCCGCCGCGACACCGCGGGCGAGCAGCGCCGAGGCGACCGCGCGCACCGCCGTGTCGAGTTCGGCGCAGGTGAGCACGGTTCCGTCCGCGGTGGACAGGGAATTCCGCTCCGGATTCCCCGCCGCCGCCGCGGATATCACCGAGTACAAACCGGTGTGGTCCGCCAGATCTGATCCGTTTTCGGTGATCGAGACACTATTCACAGCGCCAATTCTTCTCGGCCGCGACGAATGATGTCTCCGCTATACCTCCTTGGCGACCGCGCGAATGTCAAATCCTATCGACGTGGTCATGCGGTTGCCGCGCGCGCAATATCGATTCGTGGGGATTCGGCTGATTCTATGCATTCGAGAAACAGGGATACCGCCGGATTCGCCTCGGCCGCCAGCCATACCGCGTAGAGATCGAGTGTGGGAACCGGATCGAATAATTTCACCGCGACCGTGCTGCTGTCGGGGGCGCCCATGCCCATCGACACCGCCCGTGGCAGCGACGCGAAACCGACGAGCGGGCGCACCGAGACCATATGCGCCGTCGCCCCCGGATCGTCGGCGGTGTGGACCACCTCCAGCGAGATCCGTTTGTCCGCCGCCGCCTGGAAGATCGCGTCGTACATCGCCGGACACTGATCGCGGGCGAACAGGACACATTCCTGCGCGTCCAGTTCGGCGAACGGCACACCGGGCCGGTCCGCCCACCGGTGCCTGCGGCCGACGACCGCGACGAGCGGAACCCGGTGCAGCAGTCGCCGATACCGGAATTCGGTAGTGCTCGGATGCCCATAGACCAGGGCGATATCCAGCGAGCCGTCAACCAAGGCCGCCAGCTGCGGTCCGGTGCGCTTCTCGAAAAGTGACACCACGATATCGGGATGTCTACGGGTCATCCGCTCCAATGCGTCCGGCACCACGTGTCGACTGGCAGGCAGGTTGTACCCGACATTGAGTGCACCCGCCCGCCCGGCTGCCGTAGCCTTCGTCAACTTCGTGGCCCGTTCCATCTGGGCCACGATCAATCGTGCCTGGCTTTCGAACTCGAAACCGGCGGGGGTCAGCTTCACCTCGTGCGAATTGCGTGAGACGAGCTGTACCCCCAGCGATTTCTCCAACTTCTGCAACTGTGTGCTGAGGCTGGGCTGCGTCAGATGCAAGCGCTGCGCTGCGCGGCCGAAGTGCAGCTCTTCGGCGATCGCGATGAACGAGACCAGATGTCGGAACTCCATGCCGACTCCTTCCGGGTACCCGATACGCTAGCTTCGCCAAGTAACCGAGTATGAACCGAGCCCGCACAGCACCTGCCCAAACAGTTGCGGATGGGTGAACCGAATCCGCTGTTCATCGGCGCGATGGTGACGGCGCGGCTAATCGGCTGTGAACGCGGTGGGCAGCGCTTCGAGGCCGCGAATGACGACATTCGGCTTGAACGGCGGCGTGTCGGAGAGCAATTCGATGCCGCGCACCTTGCGCAGCAGCACATCGAGCAGGACCTCCATCTCCAGCAGCGCCAACGGCGCACCCAGGCAGTAGTGGATGCCGAGACTGAAACCGAGATGCCTGTTGGCCGGTTTCATCCGGTCGGCGTAGCGGGAGACATCGGTGCGGTCGGGGTCGGCGAAGGCCGCGTCGTCGCGGTTGGCCGAGTTGATCAGGACGACGACCCCCTCCCCCTTCTCGAATTCGTGGCCCGCCACGGTGATCGGGCGCGTGGCGGCGCGCGTGGTGATCTGCACCGACGGCTCGAGCCGCAGCAATTCGTCCGGCGCGTAGGCGGTCAGGCCGGGGTTCGCGCGCATGGCGGCGATCTGGTCCGGATTGCGCATCAGCCGCAACATGCCGGTCCCGATCAGGTTCGCCGTGGTCTCGTGACCCGCGACGAAGGTGGTGATGCAGGTGGCGAGCAACTCCTGTTCGGTCAGCACGTCACCGCGATCCTCGACCTGGGACAGCACACTGAGCAGGTCGTCGGTGGGACGCGCCCTGCGCTCGTTCAACAATTCGCGGAAGTAGGACATGAAACCGCGCGAGGCCGCGCTGCGGGCCCGCAAGGCTTCCTCGGGCAGCGTGTAGTCGTGGTCGAAACCGCGCGCCAGATCCAGCGACCACCGGTGGACCTGGGCGTAGGCCTCCTCGGGGACGCCGATCAGCTCGCAGGCGATGACCAGCGGCAGCGGGTAGGCGATCATCTCGACCAGATCGAATTCCCCGGCCTCGAGAGCGTTGTCGACCAACTGTTCGGTGAGCTGTTCGATCCGGGGCCGCAGCCGGGTGACCATGCGGGGCGTGAAACCCTTGGTCACCAGATTGCGCAGCCGGGTGTGGTCCGGCGGTTCCATCCACAGGAACGAGGTCGGCAGTTCCTCGGGTGCGTCTTCGGGCGACACCGTCGGATGCATCATTCCCGCTTCCTCCGCGTGGCTCCACGCGGTGGTCGAGAGCACCGCGGCGCAATCCTCGTAGCGGGTCAGGACGCGGTGGCCCAGTGGGGTCTGGTGCACCGGGCCCGCCTCGCGCAGCACGCGGCCGGGGGTATAGGGGTCGGATCGGCCTTCGGGGCCGAACAGTTTCACGAGTGCGTCCTGGATCGCGGCGTCGCGTTCCGCGACGACCGTCAGCGGAGCGGGTGCGACTGTCTCGGAAGTCATAGCGGGTGGTGCCTCCTGTTCGAACGATCGGTCATCGATGGTTTCGACTGCCACGCAGCAGTATTCGGCCCGCCATCGCGGGGTGCAGCAGCGCGGCGGGTGGCTCGACGAGGTTGGCGACGCGCAGGAAGGTCCGCGCCACCTTCGGGTCGGTATGCGCGGCGCGATGGGCCGCGCCGACGTAGGCGTTGGTGACGCGGACGCGTGCCGTGCGGTCACCGACGACACCGGGGTAGCGCAGATCCGAGCCCGTCGACATCTGCCACGCGACGTCGACGATCCGGCCCGCGGCGGCGTAGAAACGCGAAGGCAGATCCTTCGTGCCCGCGGCGGCGAGGCAGTCGCGCAACGCGAGTGCCTGCTGCGCGGCGACCGACATCCCCTGCGCGTAGAGGGGATTGAAACTGCATACCGCGTCACCGAGGGCGAGGAATCCGTCGATCGGCGCGTCGCTGCGCTCGTACCGGCGTCGTATCGAATGCCGGAACCGGTGGGGCACGATGTCGTCGAGCGGTGCGGCGGCGGTGATGATGCCGTGGATATCGGGTGCGGCCAACGTGGCCGCGAAGGCGGCGAAGCCGGCGGGGTCGGTCGGCGGATGATCGCCGAGCATCCCGGCGAGTGTCACGTGCCAGCGATCGTCCTCGACGCGGATCGCGCCGCCGCCGCGTCCGTTCGGTCCGGTCGAGATGATGACCGAGCTGTGATCGTCGAGCTGGCCGGGACTGCGCCGGTAGAACCGCGACGCGTAGCCGAGATCGACCTCCACCCGATCCTGCGGCGGGACCGGCGCCGCGAGGGCTCGCAGCCATTCCGATGCTCGCGATGCTCTTCCGGTCGCGTCGACCACCAGATCGGCGGCGAGCGTGCGCGGGTCGTCGTCGCGGGAGACCACGACCCCGGTCACTTCCCGCGCGGTGCCCGCGAGCGCCTTCGCCGTGGTCCGATCACGCAGTGTGACACCGGGAATCGCCAGCGTGTGATCCCTGATGACCGATTCAAGCAACGGTCTCGTCGCCATCAGCGAGGTCAGCCCGGTGGACGTCGGGGTGACCCGAAGGCCCCCGAGATACCAGCGGGTGCCGAGCAATGCCTCGGCGGTCGGTGCGCCGAGGGCGGCCACCCGCGCGGTGAAACCCGGGTAGAGCTCCTCCATGATGGTGCGTCCACGGTCGAGCAGGCCGTGCAGATGCCTCGCCTGCGGGACGCCCCGGCGCGAGCCCTCCTCGTCGAGCGGGTCGCGCTCGACCAGGGTGACCCGCGCGAAGTGATCGGAAAGCACACGGGCGGTGAGCATTCCGGCGATTCCCGCGCCGAGTACGACCGCGTGCCCGGAACCCTCGGCACTCATCGTGTCAGCGTCACCGGGAGGGCGGCGATCCCACGGTGGATCAGACTGGGCCGGTAGTCGATCCGTTCGGTGGCCAGGTCCACCGACGAGGTCCGTTCGAACAGCGTGCGCACGGCGGTGTCGGCTTCGATCCGGGCCAGCGGCGCGCCGACGCAGAAGTGGATGCCGAGACTGAAGCCGAGATGTTTACGGGCGGGGCGGTTTCCGGCGTAACGGGTGACGTCGAAGCTGTCGGCGTCGGAGAACACCCGGTCGTCGCGACCCGCCGACGCCGTGAGCACCACGACCCCGTCGCCACGACGGAAGGTACGCCCGCCCACCACGGTGTCGGCCAACGCGACCCGGATGGTGAATTGCGTGGGCGGGTCGTAGCGCATCATCTCGTCCAGGGCGGGCGCGATCAGGTCCGGATTCTCGCGCAGGATCGCCACCTGGTCGGGGTTGCGCAGCAGTGCGAGCATTCCGTTGCCGATGAGATTGATCGAGGTTTCCATACCCGCGACCAGTGTCAACAGCGCGATGCCGATGACCTCGGGTTCGGTCAGCACGCCCGCGGCCGAGGCCGCGACGAGTTCGCCGAGCAGATCCGAACTCGGCTGCTCCTTCTTGCGCGCGACCACCCGCGCGAAATATCCCATACATTCCATCGCCGCCGTGCCCCTGGCGGCGACGTCCTGCTCACCGAGCAGCCAATCGGGGTCACTGCCGCGCGCGATCGCCAGCTGCCATTCGCGGAACAGCGCGCCGTCGGCGGGGTCGGCGCCGAGCAGGCGCACCGGAACCATCGCCACCGCGAGCGGCACGGCGAGATCGTTGAGGACGTCGAGTTCGCCCCGTTCGAGTGCGCGATCGACCAATTCGCCGACGACCCGGCCCGCCAACGGCGACATCTCCGCCATGGTCTTCGGCGTGAACGCCTTCGCGACGACCTTGCGATAGCGGCCGTGTTCGGGCGGGTCCATCCGAACGAACGACCCGGGGATGGCCGCGGTGGTGTCGCGGAACGGGCTGATACCCGCGCTGTACCCGTGTCCCCAATCCGAGCCGGTGAGGATCTGCGCGCACTCCTCGTACCGGGTGACCATGGTGACCGGCACGTCCCCGAATTCGAACGGGAACAACGCCGCCGCGTCGCGTACGCGGCGGTAGGCGGGATAGGGATCGGCGTGCTGATCGGGTTGCCAGGCGTCGAAGGTGACGCCGGTGGGGAGTGCGGTGCTCATCGGGGCTCCATTCGGACACGAAGTTGCGACATGCCGCGCACGACCACATTCGGTCGGTACGGCGGTTCCTCGAGCAGCGTCATCGACTCGACCCGGCTCGCGAGAGCTCGCAGGACCACCGACATCTCGAGCCGGGCCAGCGGCGCGCCGAGGCAGTAGTGCAGGCCCAGACCGAACGACAGGTGCCGTTCGGGGCGACTGCCGCGCGCGTAGCGGGCGATATCGAAGCGGTCGGCGTCGGGGAAGGCGAGCGGATCGCGGTTGGCGGAGGCCAGCAGGACGATCACCGCGTCACCGTGGGTGAATGTCCTTTCGCCCACGGTGATTTCGTCGTGGGCGGTGCGGGTGGTCAGGTGCACCGGGGCGTCGTAGCGCAGCACTTCGTCGACGGCCGGTTCGGCGAGTTCGGGGAACGATCGCAGTCGCTGGAATTCCTCCGGGTGGCGGATGAGGGCCAGCACGCCGTTGCCGATGAGGTTCACCGTGGTCTCGTGGCCCGCGACGACCAGGATCAGGAGGGTGCCGAGCAGTTCGGTGCGGGTCAGTCCGGCGCCCGCGTCGTCGGCCTGGACCAGGGCGGTGATCAGGTCCGCTCGTGGCTCCGCGCGCCGTCGGTCGACCAGGGCGCCGAAGAATTCCAGGAAGGCGTGCACGGCCGTGGTCCGCGCGGCCAATTCGTCCGGGGAGAGCAGCACATCCGGATCGAGCCCGCGAGCGATCCCCGTCGACATGGTCCTGACGTGCTCGTGCGCCTCCTCGGGGACGCCGAGCAGTTCGCACACCATGGTCAGCGGGAGGGGGTAGGCCAGCGCGTCGAGCAGATCGACCTCACCCTGCGCGAGGATCTTGTCCAGCAGATCCCCGGTCAATTGCTCGGCGCGCTCGCGCATGCCGGAGATCGTGCGGGCGGTGAACGCCTTGCCGACCAGGCCGCGCAATCTGGTGTGCTCCGGGGGTTCCATCCACAGGAACGACCCCGGCAGTTCGACATCGCTGTCGCCGTGCAGGAGTTCGGGTTCCTCGGCATGGCTCCACCTGGCGTCCTGCATGATCGCCTGCGCCTCCCGGTGCCGGGTGACCAGATGCGTGTCGTGCGGTCCCGGGACGAACGGGCCGTCGGCGCGTAATATCTCGTAGCTGCCGTACGGATTGTGTCGCATATGTGGTGCGACACTCTCGAGAACCGCGATTTGCACGGGGGTCGGCGCCGCACTCGCGGAATGATCGGAAATCACCGGCAACTCCTGGATACAGAAATAGGTGAAAAGCGCACCGCACTCCCGCCGTTCGGAACGACTTGCAGCCCAGCGCATTCGAGAACAATCGTGCCATCGACCGGCGGGGACGCCTCGGCAATCGACTGCTTCAATCGCGCCATAGCGGAATTTCTCGATCACCCGGAACAATGGCGTGATCGCGGATTCATATCGCACCGTTCAATTCACGATGCGTTCAAAGAGTTGTCACAATTCGCTGTTGTCGTGGAAAACATGAATTCTGCGGATTCGGCCGAAACGTTGCACGGCCTGCTAGCCCGCGTCGCCGCCGACCACCCCCTGGTGCACGCCCGGTTCTGGTCGGTCTCCGAATCGCTGAGCTATCGCGAACTCGATCGGGCGGCGCGTTCGATGGCCGCCGCGCTGGTCCGGCGCGGGATCCGGCGCGGTGAACCGATCGGCATCCTGTGCCCCAACGCTCCGGAATTCCTGATCTGCCTGTTCGCCGTCGCCGCGGCGGGCGGCGCGGCGACGCCGCTTCCGCTGCCCGCCGGCGCGAAACAGACCGGGGCCTATCCCAAGAAACTGGCCGCCATCGCCGAGGCGGCGGGAATGAACACCCTGCTCGTCTCGCATCGCTTCGCCGATCTCACGCCCCTGATCGCCGACGCGGTCGAGGCCGAACTGCTCGACACCGGCGCGCTGACCCGCCTCGCCGACGAGATCGAGGACACCGACACCGCGTTGCCGCAGATGCGAGACGACGAACCCGCCATCGTGCAGTTCACCTCCGGCAGCACGGCGATGCCCAAAGGTGTTCGCCTGACCCATCGCAACGTGCTGAGCGGACTGGCCGCCATCCGTTCCGGCATCGACCTGAGCCTCGATGATCAGGGCGGATTCTGGCTGCCGCTGTTCCACGACATGGGCCTGTTCGGCACGCTGTCGGCGGTCCTTCGCGGTATCCCGGCGCACGTGTGGTCGCCGATGTCGTTCGTCAAGGATCCGGCGCGCTGGCTGGGCGAATTCGCCGAGAGCGGATCGACCATCACCGCGATGCCGAATTTCGGCTACGAATCGCTGCTGGCCGCGATCCCGCCGGACGAGGTCACCGAATTCGATCTGCGGCGGTGGCGGATCGCGTTCAACGGGGCCGAACCGATCTCGCACGACGTGGTTTCCGCGTTCTGCGCACGTTTCGCACCGGTGGGATTCGCGCCGTCGACCATGTTCGGCGTGTACGGCATGGCAGAGGCGACGCTCGCCGTCGCCTTCCCGCCGCTGGGCCGCGTACCGGTCTTCGAATGGGTCGACCGCGCCCGGCTCAGCGACGACAGTCGCGCCGAGACCGTCCCCTCCGACGCCGCGGGCGCACGCGCGGTCGCGGGCGTCGGTTCGGCCGTGGCCGGACTCACCCTGCGCGTCGTGGCACCCGATACCGGAACCGAATTGCGCGACGGCGCGGTCGGCGAGATCCTGATCCGCGGCGCCGCGGTGACCGCGGGGTATCTGTCCGCCGATCCGGCCGCGACCGCGGGCCTCATCACCGACGACGGCTGGTTGCGCACCGGCGATCTCGGATACCTGCGCGCGGGTGAACTCTTCGTCACCGGCCGCGGCAAGGACATGATCACCGTGCGCGGCGCGAACTACTACGCCCAGGACGTGGAGGCCGCGATCGGCGATCTCGACGGCATCTACAAGGGCCGGTGCACAGCGGCCGCCGATCCGGGCGGAGCCGACATCATCGCGCTGATCGCCGAATCCGAGCGCACCGGCGCCGAGGCCGAGCTGCTCGCCCGAGATATCCGCGACCGGATCGCGGCCGAACTCGGCCTGGCCGCCGTCGAAGTCCACATCGTCGCTCCGCGCAGCATTCCCCGCACCAGCAGCGGCAAACTCCGCCGCCTCGCCGCACGTGACCTGCTGACCGCCGGTCACTGAACCCCTCCGGCCACTTCCGCACCGCCTCTACCGATCTGGAGCCACGATGCACAGCTACGACGTATTCCGCCATTACGAGCGGCTGCACTGGCGCCTCGCCGACCTGGATCTCGACGCGATCGACCGCAGTCTGGTCCGCCCCGAGTACATCACCCTGGCCAAGAGCGCTACCATGGGCGAATCCAATGTGATCGCCGCCGTCCACGGATTCATGAACGAATTCGTCGACGACTACGACTTCTCCACCTTCGCCGTGATCTGGGGATACCAGGAAGTACAGCACCACTACGCGTTCCGGTCGTGGCTCGGCGCGGTCGGCGAAGCCGTCGACGAGAAAGCCGTCGATTCCATGCGCGAGCCCTACGCCCCCGGCACCACCCCCTCCGCCACCCTGGCCACCAACATCATCTCCGAGCTGACGGTCAACCACATCTACCGCGCGGTGTCGAACTGGGTGCGCGAGCCGGTGCTGAAGAACCTGCTGCTCGACGCCAGCCGCGACGAAGCGGGCCATGCCCGCGAATTCATCCACTACGCCACCGAGCGGTTGAAGCGACGCCCCGAAGAGCTGCCCTCCGTGCTGGAAACGCTCTACGTCTACAGCTCCGAAGCCAAGATCAAACATCCGGTGAGCACCTTCAAATCCGGGATCACCGAACTCGGCGACCACGAGACCATCGATACCGGATTCGAGCTGTTCCTCGAACAGGTCGCAGCCGTCGGCGAACTGGATGTGTTGCACGACAAGGTCCGCCGCACCTTCGCGAATATGACCGGCCTCGATCTGTCGAGTAACGCCAGGGTGCGCCGCGCGCTCGCGGACGCGCTGGTCTGAGCCGGATCGACGTCATGGATCAGGAAACCATCGCCGTGCCGTGGTCGGTCATCCCCGACTACCGGTGCTTCGGGTGTTCCCCGCACAACGAAGGCGGCCTGCGTCTGGTCTTCACCGCACACCCCGACGGGTTACAGGCCAGGTTCCGACTCGACCGATCCTTCGAGTCCTACCCGGGTGTCGTGCACGGCGGACTGACCGGCGTGATCTGCGACGAGGTGATGGGGAATCTGATCGTGCTCGCACGGCACACGCCCGCGTTCACCGTCTCCCAGCGCACCCGGTTCGTCACACCGCTGCTCGTGGATCGCGAATACACCTGCGTGGCAAGTCTTTCCGGTAGCCGCTCGGATGCCCTGATCCAGGGCAACGCCGAGATCCTCGACGCGTCCGGAGCCCTGTGCGCCGGATCGACCGCCACCTACCAGCCCTTCGACTTCCGCGACGTGCGCCATCAGCTCACCCTCGACGACGACGAGGTCGCCCTGCTCGCACACGCTCTCGCCCCCGAATCGCACGACCGCCCCGCAACCAACCGTCCCGCAACGAACGGAGCCCTGCCATGACCGCGAACACCCCCGACGAGATCCTGCGCACCATCACCGCCATCGCCGTGGCCGAAACCGGTATCCCCGAGGCGGACCTGCGTCCCGATGTCGACCTGCGCGCGATGGCGGGCGTCGACTCGGTGCGAGTGCTGCGCATGGTCGCCAAGATCGAGCGCGCCTACGACATCGAACTCGAAGACGAAGCCGTTTTCGGCATGGCCACACTCGACGATGTCGTCGCCGTGGTGGACAGCGAACTGCGCCAGGCCGCCGCGTGAGCGTCGACAGCGTCACAGCGGACAGCGTCAGCGGGCCGGGCGCGATCGCCGATACCAATCAGCACTACGACCTCGACCCGGATATCTTCGGCCAGTTCCTCGATCCGCTGCGCAAGTACAGCGCGGGCCGCTACCTGTCCGAACACGACACCCTCGAACAGGCCCAGCGCAACAAGTTGCGCTTCGTCGCCGACCGCCTCGGCCTGCGCGGCGGCGAACGACTGCTCGACATCGGCTGCGGCTGGGGTTCGCTGATCCTGTACATGGCGGCCGAACTGCGGTGCGAGACACTCGGGGTCAGCCCGGCGCCGCGCCAGCACGGATACATCGCCGAACAGGCCGCCGCCCGCGGTGTCGCGGATCTGGTCCGCACCAGGGTCGGCCACTTCGAACGTCTCGACCTGCCCGCGCGCGGTTTCGACGCGGTGACCATGCTCGGTTCGATCGTGCACATGCCCGACCTGGACGAGGTGTTCCGGCGCGCGCGTGCCGTGCTGCGCCGCGACGGCAGGCTCTACGTCTCGGAGAGCTGCTTCCGCAATGCCGCGATCCGGGCCCGTTTCGACGACAGAGCCGGTACCGATTTCGTCCGCGAGGACATCTTCGGCTGGGGCGATCTGCGACCGCTGTCGGATCTGGTCACCGCCGCGGAGAACGCGGGCTTGTCGATCATCTCGGTGGACGATCTGACCGAGGACTACCACCGCACCATCGAGGACTGGATCGCCAACGTCGAGGCGAACGCGGCCACGATCGACACGCACGGGGCGGGCATGGCCCAGCGGCTGCGGCACTACCTGGAGATCGCCAACGCGGGCTGGGGGTACACCACCAAGCATTACGCGCTGGTGTGCCGCAACGGCCGCTGACACCGGAGGACGACGACCATGGACATCGAGTCCGGATTGATCCCCGTCGGCGATATCGCCGAGGCCGTCGACGGGTTCCTCGCCGCCTCCCCCGCCGCCCGTGGCTGGGATGTGGAGACCGCCGTCGACTGGAGCCGTGCCGACGCGGGTCTGCTCAGCGAGGGGCAACGCTCGGCGGTCGAGTTCATCACGCTCATCGAGGATCACCTGCCCGGCTATTTCGAGGTGTACCACCGGTATTTCCCGGTCGACGACACCGTCGACGCGCCGACCTTCGTCCACAATCGCGAGCTGTACCACTTCACGGTCCGCTGGGCCCTGGAAGAGGACACTCATGCCCGCGCGCTGACGCGCTACCAGCAGGCGTCGGGGATGGCCGAGCGCGACGCCCTTCGCACCGCGTTGGCGGTGGAGGGTCGTCGCCCGTTCGACCTGCCCTACGAGCATCCGGTGCAGTTCTTCGCCTACGCGCTGGTGCAGGAGAAGGCGACGCAGATGTACTACCAGCAGCTGCGTGACGTGGTGGGCGATCCGGTGCTGGCGACGGTGCTGTCGCGGCTCGCGCGCGACGAGTCACGGCATTTCAGTTTCATGGCCGATGTGGTCGGGCGCTATCTGCGCGTGCACGGTGACGCCGTCGTCGAACCGATCCGCGACGTGGTGGCGCATTTCCGGATGCCGCTCGCCGACACCATGCGCGGGTATTGGCGCTGGGCGCTCAAGATCGCGGACGTGGCCGAATACGACCACACCGAGGCCTACGAACATTTGGTCAAGGTGATCGACCGCGCGGTCGACGCGCGCACCGATCGGGTCGACGAACTGGTGCGATTCATCGACCAGTGCCGGATCGTGGCCTGACCGCGACAAGGAAGGGGCCCGCGACATCGTGTCGCGGGCCCCTTCTCGTCGGGTCAGCTCCCCGGCTGAAGGACCAGGATCGTGGTCGAACCGTGCGCGATCAGCTTCCCGCCCGCGTCGGTGATCCGGCCCTCGGCGGTGGCGGTGCGCCGCCCGACGTGCACCACCTCGGCATCGCAGGTGAGCCTGCTGCCGTCGAGCGTGACCGACCGGATGAAATTCACTTTCAGTTCCAGCGTCGTGTACGCGACGCCGTCGGCGAGCCTGGTGAACACCGCACTGCCCATCGCGGTGTCCATCAGGGTGGCGAGCACGCCGCCGTGCACGGTGAACATCGCGTTGATGGTGGCCGGATTCGGGTCGAGGTAGTAGCGGGTACGACCGTCGCCCACGTACTCCTGCCGGATTCCGAGCGACGCGCCGACGCCCAGATTCTCCCGCAGGCCCCGCTCGAACACCTCGGTCAGTTCACCGGCTCGCGACGCGACCGTTCCGGTGAGTCCGCTGCCGTTGGTCTGGGTGCTGGTCATGAGATCTTCCTCCCTGCCGTACAAAGTGCCGAATTCGCCGCGCATCCGCATCGGCTTCTCAACGCTCACCCATTCCCCGGCCGGACGCCGGTCCCGCGCGATATTCGATTGGCGCGATCGACGTTCGCGATCGACGCCTCACGAACGGCGTTTCGCGATCTGTGACAATGCCCGAAAATACCGCCTCACGCGGGTACGCATTCGATGTCATGACGCACCGCGTGCAGAAATATCGAAGAATTCGCCACCGATCACGCCCCTGTGCGCCTACCCTTGACGCGTCAGTTTTCCACTACGGCTCGACCACCTGTCGCGAAGTGGTATTCGACCACTTCGCCTAGAAGTTGGGAGAAGCACCGAATGGACAATCGCGACATTCTCGCCGCCTTCGCACTCATGGACCGAGACGGCGACGGCTACGTCACCCGCGACGAATTCTTCGCGCATTACCAGAACGAGGGACGTCAGCCGCACGACATCATCGCCATGTTCGACACTCTCGACAGCGACGGTGACGGGATGATCGTCAAGCACGAGGTCCAGGCCGCGCGCGACCGTATCTGAGTCGGTTCGAACGCGGGCTCCGCGAGCGAGTCGGTCCCGGATATCGTTCCGGGACCGACTTTCTCGTCGGTGTCAGTGCCCTGACATGCCGCCGTCCACCGCGAGGGTCGTCCCGGTGATGTAGGAACTCGCGGGACTCGCCAGGAAGACGACGGCCGCGTCGAGTTCGTGCTGTTCGCCGAGCCTGCCCAGCGGGCTGGTCTGTCGCACGAAGGTCAGCAGTTGGTCGGCGGGCACGGCGGCGGTCATCTCGCTGGCGAAATAGCCGGGGGCGATGGCGTTCACCCGGATACCTCGGCGGCCCGACCACTGCTGGGCGAGATCTCGGGTCAGGCCGATGAGCCCGGCCTTGCTCGCGGCGTAGGCCGCCTGTGGCGCATAGGATTTGATCAGGCCGAGCACGCTGGCGATATTGACGATGCTCGAACCCGGCGTCATCCGCTGCCCGCAGGCCTGCGCCGCCCAATACGCGCCGTTGAGATTCAGGTCGATGACCTTGCGGAATTCGTCGGGCTGCTCCCGCATGGCCGGGACCGCCGTTCCGATACCGGCGTTGTTGATCAGGATGTCGATGCGGCCGTACTCGGTCATCGCCGCCTCGGCCATGGCCTGGCACCGTTCGGGATCGGATACGTCCGCGCCGACGACGAGTGCGCGCCTGCCGAGTTCGCGCACCCGGGTGGCGACGGTCTGCAACTGTTCGGTCCTGCGGGCCGCCAGTACCAGATCCGCGCCCGCCTGGGCCAGCGCCAGGGCGAATCCCGCGCCCAGACCCGAGCTCGCGCCGGTGACGATCGCGACCTTGCCGTCGAGGCGGAACAGGTCGAGTACGTTGCTCACAGTGACTCCGTCGAACGATGTCCGGTGCGCGAGACGGTTCGCAACGCGCGTAATCCGGCGGCCATGAATTCCGGCGTCGCCTCGGCGGCGCGACGGGCGTCCCCGCCCGCGTCCGAACCGTGCAACGCGCGATGCGTGATGCCCTCGCCGATGACGCCGAGTTTGAAATTGGCCAGGGCGAGATAGAAATTCCAGTCCGCGAGATCACGCCCGGACAGGGTGGCGTATCGCTGCGCCAAAACCTCCGGCGACGGAAGGCGCGGGCTGGTCCATGCCGCGTCCGCGCCGAGGACGAGATCGAATACCGGTGTGCGATAGACGCACATCAGCGCGATATCGGTCAGCGGGTCACCCAGTGTCGACATCTCCCAGTCGACAACGGCGCGCACGATATCCGGCGACTCCGAATCGAGAATCGTATTGTCGATCCGGAAATCGCCGTGGATGATCGACGCGTCCGACGTCGCGGGAATCGCCTCGGACAATGCCGCGTGCAGTGCCGCGAAATCCGGGAGGTCTCGGGTCTTCACCCGATCCCATTGCCGGGCCCACAGCGCGACCTGGCGGGCGACGAATTCGTGTGGGCGACCGAAATTCTCCAGCCCCGCGGCCCGATAGTCGACGGCGTGCAGATCGACCAGGGTGGCGACGAGCGCGGCCGCGCTCGCCTCGACCTGCGCGTCGGTGAGCGTCGCCAGATCGGCGCGGTCGCGGATCACGCTGCCCTCGACGTATTCCACGACCGTCATGGGCGCGCCCAGCGCGGCGCCGTCGGCGTCGAAGGCCACCGCCGCCGCGACCGGCACGGAGGTCCCTGCCAGTCGACTGGTGACGGTGTACTCGCGCGCCATGTCGTGCGCGGACGGGGTGAGTCCGCTCGTCGGCGGACGGCGCACCACCCAGGTCGAGCGGTCGTCGTAGGCCTTGAAGGTCAGATTCGAGCGCCCGCCGCTGATCAGTTCGACCCGCAGTTCGCCTGCGACGTCGATACCGGCGCCGACGAGGTAGTCACGCAGAGCCGCGACGTCCATACCCGGCAGAGTCACGGGGTCTCCTTCGATTCGGTCTCCCGCGCGGCGCGCTTGGCCGCGCCGATCACCCGTTTGGCGATCGCCCACCTGTGCACTTCCGACGGTCCGTCGTATACCCGGAACGGCCGCACCTCGCGCGACAGTCGTGCCAGCGGCAGATCGTCGGAAACCCCGAGTCCGCCGCACATCTGGACGCTGCGGTCGACGATCCGGAAGATCGCCTCGGCAGCGAAGGTCTTCGCCACGGAAGTGGAATTCGCCGCCGTCTCACCGGCGTCCAGTTCCCAGCACGCACGGGTCAGCAGCGCCCTGGTCGCCGCGATGTCGATCTCGTTGTCGGCCACCATCTGCTGGACCATGCCCAGATCCCCGAGTTTCGCGCCGAATCCCTGCCGCCGCGCGACGTGGGCGACGGCGATGTCGTGCCCGCGCCTGGCCGCGCCGAGCCAGCGCATCACATGGGTCATCCTGGCGGGTCCGAGCCGCACCTGCGCGTATTCGAAGCCGCGGTCCACCTCGCCGAGCACCCCGGCGTCGGGGACGAACAGGTCGTCGAAGAACACCTCGCAGTGGCCGCCGAGCATGGATTTGTCCAGGGTGGAAATATGCCTGCCGACCCGGAGGCCGGGCGCGTCGGCCGGGGTGAGGAACATGGTGGCGCCACCGCGATCCCCCGGTTCGCCGGAGGTACGGGCGAAGATGATGAAGAATCCCGCGCCGTCCGCTCCGGTGATGAACCATTTGTGGCCCGAGATCCGCCAGCCGCCGTCCGCGCGTACCGCTCGTGTCGTCAGCGCGGAGGGATCCGAGCCCGCGCCGGGCGCGGGTTCGGTCATCGCGAAGGCGGACCTGACCTCACCGCGTGCCAGCGGTTCCAGGTACTGCTGCTTCTGCGTTGCGTCGGCAATATGGGCCAGCATGTGGACATTGCCCTCGTCCGGGGCCGCGATATTCAGCGCCGTCGGACCGAACAGCGAATAACCCGCCTCCTCGAAGACCGGTGCGCGATCGGACATGTTCAGACCGTGTCCGCCGTATTCGACCGGCGCGTGCGGGGCGAAGACGCCCGCCTTCCGCGCCCGCGCGTGCAGTTCGACCCGTATCGCGTCCCCACCGGCGGCGGCGATATCGCCGACGTGCTGGTCCTCGATCGGGAGCACGACCTCGCGGACGAAGGTCCGCACCTTCTCGACCAGCGCGGTCGTCTCCGGTGAATACGACAGGTCGATCGGCATCGGAAACTCCTCCAGCGTGGGCGGCGGTGGGCAGCGGACCACCGATCGATTAGAACGATCGTTCGGTCCTCTTGAGGCAATACACTGGCATGTTCGTGCTGTGCACGTCAAAATGTTCAGTAATCCTGAACAGAGCGGAGGAGAACCGGCGATGGCGTCCGATACTCACGAGTCGATTCGTTCCGCGCGGCGCGCGGCCGGGGTTTCCCAGCGCGAACTGGCGCGCAGGCTCGGTCTGAGCACCGCGACCATCAGCGCGATCGAAAGCGGGAAGACCGGTGTCAGCGTCGAGCGACTCCGGGTACTCGCCGACGCCCTGCACGTGGATGTACGCGACCTGGTCGGCGGCGCCGAGCCCGTCGCGCGCGGTCGCGGATCCGACGCCGGAGTACGGGCGGCGGTGCGGCGGGACGGCGCGCGGCACTGGCGTGAATTCCCGCCGCTGTCGATCGATCCGGTGCTCGACGCGGCGATCGAATCGTTCGTCGAGACCGGGTACCACGGGGCGACCATGCGCTCGCTGGCCCATCGCGCGCGAATGAGCGTGCCCGGCGTCTATCACCGCTATCGCGACAAACAGGAACTGCTCGTCCGTGTCCTCGACATCACCATGGACGAATTGCACTGGCGGGTCGCCGCCGCGCGCGCCGACGGTGCGACGAGCGTCGAACGGGTCGCGCTGATCGTGGAGGCGCTGGCGCTCTACCACACCCACCGCCGGGCGCTCGCCTTCATCGGCGCGAGCGAGATGCGCAGTCTCAAGGGTGAGAACCGACGTCGCATCACGCACTCCCGCAACGAGATCCAGTATCTGCTCGACGAGGAGATCGCCGCGGCCGCCGCCGAGGGCACCCTGCGGACCGAACACCCGCGCGACGCGGGGCGGGCGATCGCCACCATGTGCACCTCGCTGTCACAGTGGTTCCGGATCGACGGCCCCTCCACGCCTGAGCAGATCGCGCGCGAATACTCCGAATTCGCACTCGATCTGCTCAGGAAGACGCCCGGGTAGTCGATGGGCACGGGCCCGCTCGACCGACCGCTCACCCGGATGCGCGCACGTCGGCGGCGGGAGTACTCCCTCGCCCATCCCTGTCGGATCGGATCGCGCGGCTAAGCGATCTTCTCCAGCGGCGGCGCGGATTCGCCGATGGTGGCCTTCGTCTCGCCGATCAGCCTGCGCAGGAACGCTTCCTGTTCGCGTCGCCCCTGGATCGCGGCCCGGTCGGTGCCGCCGGGTGACAAGCGGACGAACGCGCTGCGCACCAGGTTGACCGGGATGCGCAGCGCCGGGTACCAGGGTGGAACGTAGGCGGGCAGGCCGAGTGTGCGCATCGCCTTCGGGCCGAGAAACGCGGTGGTCACCGACAGATGCTGGGCGCGGGCGATGCGACCGCGCAGGCCGGGCAGGTTGGGATAGGACCACTGCAACGGGTCGTCGGCCATCGGCACGGCGAGCTGGCGGCTGGTCTCGTCGGGGTTGGTGATGGCGGCCAGGCAGTGGTACAGGATCTCCACGCCGTCGCGGAAACCCGTTGGCAGCCACTGCTCTTCGACGCCGATCAGCCAGCCCACGTAGCGGGTCAGGTGGGCGGCGGCGACCGTGTCGGCCCGCGACGGGACGATGCCGAGCACCATGCCTCCGACGAAGGGGGCGAGCAGCGCGCCGACGAGCGTGGCCGCCATATCGGTCTGATTGATGGGCAGGCCCCAATCGTCCCCGCGCCAATCCGGCATGGCGGCGACGTGGCGGCGGACCATCGAGTGGATGAAACGCACGTGCAGCGTGGAGCGGTAGCCCTGACCGAACAGGTCCATACCGTTCTCGGTGGACACATCCATGGCCCATTGCAGGGTTTCGGCGAACCGCCGGGCCGGGCCCTTCTCCAGCGCACCGGTGCGGATCAGCGTCTTGTTGAAACCCGAGGCGAGATATCCACCGAGGAAGGACACGTCGCGCGCGAAATAGAGACCGTCGGAACCGCCGGAACGGAAGACCCGCTCGCCACGGCGCAGCAGTTCGGGATCGACCCAGTCGGGCGTCGTCTCGACCATGGAGAAGAACGCGCGCAGGGGTCGCGGCGCGTCGGGGACGCTGTCGATTCCCGCACGCAGCGCCTGTTCGAACAGGGGGCGGGTGGTCGCCATGCCCTCGGCGTACATCCAGTCGACAAGCCGATCCATCGGTTCGTCGCCGACGACGAGGGATTCGCCGAGTCGACGCCACCGGTCCGGCGAGGGCTCACCGATGCCGAGCAGCAGGGCGATCGGTCCGAGACCGGGCGGCCTACGGGGCTGATCGGGGTGTCGAGTAGGCAGATTCGGCGAAGTGGTCATCCTTGACTTCCTCAGATGGTGTGGCGATGCCGTGTTTCATCAACGGCACGATGGCGGTGCGGACGAAAGCGCGGGCCTTGTCCGGATCGGCGAAGTCGACGTTGCCGCCGCCCGGCGTGAGCATCAGCGAATGTGCCAGGCGGGCAACGAGTTCGGCGACGGGTCGGGGGTCGTATCGGGCGACGAGACCCGCGGCCTGCGCCTGGGTGAGCATCCCGACGATGTAGTCGATCCCGATCGCCACCAGGCGTTCGCCCTGGACGGTGTAGAAACCGAGCACTTCATCGGGGGCGACGCGAAGCAATTCGGTGATCAGCCGGTGGATTCTGGTCTGCACCAGGACATGCAGCATCGTCTCCTCGATCTGCGCGTCGACGCCGGAGGCCGTCGCCGCGATCCCGGTGACCTCGGCGAGCATCCGCCGGGTCTCGCGGGCCAGGACCGCTTCCACGAGGTTGTCCTTACCCGCGAACCGGCGGTGCACGGTGACCCTGCTGATACCCGCTCGACGGGCGATGTCCTCGAGGCTGGCACGCCGGATTCCGACCTGCACGATGCGTTCGAGCGCGGCGTCCATGATCGCCTCGTCCACATCGTCGAATCCATCCCTCATGTAACGAAGATAGAAATCATGTTGCATTATGTCAATGTCTCACCCCCGGGCCCCAACGCCGCGACCGGAAGCCGCCAGCGCACCGTCCGGCGCCGAACGAGACTTCTGCTCATGGATCTTCAGTTGCAGAACAAGGTCGCGGTGGTCACCGGCGGGTCGAAGGGAATCGGGCTCGCCACCGCGCGCACCCTTCACGCCGAAGGGGCACTCGTCGTCGCCGCGTCGCGGCGTTCGACCCCCGAACTCGACGAACTCGCCGGTGATCGGTTCGCTCACGTCGCCGTCGATCTGTCCACCCCGGACGGTCCCGCATGGGCCGTCGAGCGGGCCGAACAGCTGTTCGGCGGACTCGACATCCTCGTCAACAACGCCGGTGGCCCGCCGAAGGGGGCGGTTCTGCCGCGGTTCTCCTTCCACGACCTCGACGACGCCGACTGGCAGGCGATGCTGGACTTCAATCTCATGACGACGGTGCGGGCGGTGGGTGCCGCGATCCCGCGCCTGCTGGCACGAGGCGGGGGCGCGATCGTCAACATCTCCTCGACCATGGCCCACGTGCCCAGTGGCACGAATGTCGACTACGGGGTGGCGAAAGCGGGTGTCCGCAATCTCACCAAGGCCCTCTCGGAGGAATTCGGGCCGCGGGGCATCCGGGTGAACACCGTCTCGCCCGGGCCGGTCGTCACACCCTGGTGGACCGAGGACGGCGGCGCCGCCGATGTCATCGCGGCGGCGACGGGCACCGATCGCGCCGACGTCCTCGGCGGCGGCGCGGCGCGGATGATGCGGTTGACGACCGGTCGGCTCATCGCGCCACAGGAGGTCGCCGACGCGATCGTGCTGCTGTGCTCACCGCGTTCGGCCAGTACCACCGGGACCGACGTCCTGGTGGACGCCGGTTCGAACAAAGCGGTCTGAACCGTCATGCGGCGGCGGTCAACACCACGATCGGAATGGTCCGAGTGGTCATCGACTGATAGCGGCGTACCCCGGCTGGACGGCGACGATCTCGCGCCAGAGTTCGTCGCGTTCCTCCGACGGCAGCTCGCGCGCGATCATCGGCCGAACGGGGCCGCGCTTGACCGAGACCTCGACGGCGGGATTCGCACGCAGGTTGTGCAGCCACGCGGGGTCGGTCGGTGCGCCACCGCGGGAGGCCACGATGACGATCGTGTCCCCGTCGAGGATCGGCGCGGTGAGGATGACGGTATGCGATCGCCCGGATCGACGGCCGATCGTGGTGAGCGCGATCGTGGGCATACCTTTGAAGACCGTGCCGAGGGTGCCCCGGCTGAGCGTCATCACGCCGCGGTGAATGGCATTGATGGTTCTGAGCTGGCGATCGGTCACCATGATTCGACTCTCTCTCGGCTATCGGTGGATACCTGTCACCAGCCTCCCGATGCCACTGAAGGTCGACTTGCGGACGACTTGCGGCGGCGGCCCGAGGACACCTCGGGGCGACCGCGACAGCCCGACTCGAGTCGGACAACGAAAGAGCCCGTTCTCGCTTCGATACGAGGCGAGAACGGGCCCTTCGCTACCTTTCAGCTATCGCAGGTTTCTACCGCCGAGAACGAGCGAGTTGGATGAGGGTCGCGATCATCCGGTCGATCTCCTCGCAGGTGTTGTAGAAGGCGAAGGAGGGACGCACCGTTGCCTCCAGACCGTAGCGGCGCAGGATCGGCTGCGCGCAGTGGTGCCCGGCGCGCACCGCTATCCCCTTCTCGTTCAATGCCTTTCCGACTTCGAGCGGCTCGAATCCCGCCATCACGAATGACAGGACGCTGGCCTTCTCCCGTGCGGTGCCGACCAACCGCACACCCGGAACGGCCGCGAGCAGCGGTGTCGCGTATTCGAGGAGATCGTGCTCGTAGCGGGCGATATTCTCCATGCCGATACGTTCCACGTATTCGATCGCGCTGCCGAGACCGACGGCATCGGCGATATTGCCGGTGCCCGCCTCGAAACGTCCCGGCGGCGGCTGGAACAACGCGCGTTCCAGTGTCACGTCGCTGATCATGTTGCCACCCCCCTGCCAGGGCGGAACATCTTGCAGCACTTCGGATTTCCCGTAGACCACGCCGATACCCGTCGGCCCGTACAACTTGTGCCCGGAGAACACGAAATAGTCGGCGTTCAGCGAACGCAGGTCGACACGCGTGTGCGGCACCGATTGAGCGCCGTCGATCACCGCGATCGCTCCGGCACGGTGGGCCTGGTCCACGATGGCGCGTACCGGGGTCACCGTACCGAGCGCGTTCGACACGTGGGCGACCGAAACGAGTTTCGTGCGGTCGGACAGCAGACGGGTGTATTCGTCGAGAAGCAGATCCCCGTTCTCGTCGACCGGGATCACCTTCAGTACCGCGCCGGTCTCCGCCGCGAGCATCTGCCACGGCACGATATTCGCGTGATGCTCGAGATGTGAGATGACGATCTCGTCGCCTTCGCGAATATTGGCGCGACCCCAGGTCTGTGCGATCAGGTTGATCCCCTCGGTGGCGCCTCGGACGAAGATGATCTCCTCCGAGGACGACGCACCGAGAAAACGCGCGACGATATCGCGTGCGTTCTCGTAGGCATCGGTGGAACGCGCCGCCAACTCATGCGCGGCCCGGTGGATATTCGAATTCTCGTGCTCGTAGAAATACGCGAGACGGTCGATGACCGCGCGCGGCTTCTGCGTGGTCGCCGCATTGTCGAACCACACGAGCGGATGACCGTTGACCCGCTCCCGCAGAATCGGGAAATCGTTGCGGACGGCGTACACGTCGAACGGCGGACGCGGGTCGGGCGCGATTCGGCCCGCGTTCGATTCCAGGAAGTAGAACGGCGACGACGGCGCGGGGGCTTTGGCCTGTTCTGTCGGCCGGTCGAGGAAATAGAAAGCGGGCGCACCCGCGATCGGCACCGACCCCGCCGAATCCAGCGCCCGGGTCGGTGGGAGCAGTTCGGTGAACGCGGGCAGCGGCGGCGTGAAGTATTCGGCGTAGGAACCGATCACACCGGTCGACGGATCCGCGACGGTCGGGGCCGCGGATTCCGGCGCGACGGTCGCCGCGGTCGCGTATGTCGGCGCGGGCACGGCCGCACCGGCGGCGGGGATGCCGGTGGCGGGTGTTCCCGAATGACCACGCGGTGACGAAAGTGATTGCGGTACCGAAGAACTCGGCTCGCGCATGCCATTCACGGCAGCGGACGGGACGGCGGTCGCCGGGGAGGTGTACACCGGTGCCGTCCGCGCGGGCGGCCCGGCCGGGTCGATCTCCCAGCCGGGCACGGTCGGCTCCGGTGTCGCCCCGCCCGGGGGCGCGGCGGCCCCGCCGACCGGAGTCGCGGACGGCGACGTACCCGCTCGGGGCGCCGGAGCCGTGGGTGTGGCGGCGAGTGCCGTCACACCCGGCGACGCGGACGGCATGGCCGCGAAGATCTGCGCGGCCAGCCGATTCAGGGTCGATTCGTCCGGTAACAGCGGACCCGGCGCAGCGGCGTATTCGGCCTGCTCCGACGCGCCCGACTGATCAGCTGCGGTAGGTCGGGGCGTAGTCATGGAACTTGTCCACCTCGGCTCCCTCGAGCACGGCCACCGCGTCGTCGGTGAGTACCGCGAGCGAGCAGTACAGCGACACCAGATACGAGGCGATCGCGCTGCGATCTATTCCCATGAATTTCACCGAGAGACCGAGGCCCTGCTCGCCGGAAAGGCCCGGCTGGTAGAGACCGATCACGCCCTGCCTGGACTCACCGGTACGGATCAGCAGGAATTTCGTCTTCCCGCCTTCGACCGGAACCTTGTCCGACGGAATGATGGGAATGCCGCGCCAGGTGATGAATTGGGACCCGAACAGACTCACCGTCGGCGGCGGAACCCCGCGCCGGGTGCATTCTCTGCCGAAGGCCGCGATTCCCTGCGGGTGGGTGAGGAAGAACGCGGGCTCCTTCCACACGCGGGCGATGAGATTATCCAGATCGTCCGGGGTCGGCGGTCCACCGAGCGTGGAGATCCGCTGTTTCTCCGCGGTATTGGCGATCAGTCCGTAGTCCGGACTGTTGATCAATTCGCCTTCCTGATGCTCCTTGATCGCCTCGATCGTGAGCCGCAGCTGCTGGGCGATCTGATCGTGCGGGCTCGAGTACAGATCGGAGACGCGAGTGTGCACATCCATGATGGTGTGCACCGCCTTGAGGCGGTACTCCCTGGGTTCACGGTCGTAATCGACGAAGGTGTCCGGCAGGGGGGACTCATCGAAATTGTCGCATTGGATATCGACGGTGTTCTCGTGGGTGACCCGGTTGCGCCGGAAGATACCCGCTTCCACCGGAACCCAGTTCAGCAGATGAACGAGCCAGCGGGGGCTGATCGACTCCATCTGGGGAACGGATTTCGTCGCATTGGCCAGTGTCCTCGCGGCGTCGTCGCTGAGGGCAACCGGTTGCGGCCTTGCACTTGTCATTCGAACCACCTCGGCTCGGCAAATCCACCGTTATCGGCTGGGCCAATGCTAGCGCCGCAGACCCCGGTTGTCGCGCTGGATCCGATCTCCGACGCGTCGTGTCGCGAGAGTCACTCCAACTGGACACGCCGAGTCGGTGGCGCCCCGGACACGCCGAGCGGCCACCGGCGATGCCGGTGGCCGCGTATCGATGGCGTGCCCGAATCCCCCTGCCGTTCAGTATTCTTCGCCGAGCGTGGCGGTCAGGCGCCGAGGAAGGCCTCGCCCTCGAGCGATTCGGAGAGCCGCCCGTCCACACCCCGGGGGACATCGCCCTCGATGGTCACCCGGTAGAGCACCCGGTCGTAGCCGAGGTGGCCCGCGTCGGGAATGGCGAGATGCGCGGTGGCACGGTTGTCCCAGAACGCGACGCTGCCCGGCGCCCAGCGGAAGCGCACCGTGTACTCGGTGCGAGTGGCTTCCTCCCACAGCGCGTCGAGCAGGTGGGAGCTCAGGCGAGGGCCGAGATTGCGCACCGTCTTCGTCTTGCGGGTGAAACCGGGGCTGACGAACAGCGCCCGCTCCCCCGTCTCCGGATGCACGCGCACCACCGGATGGAAGGTGCGCAACGGCTTGCCGTCGATCACCGCCGCCCGCGCACTGCCCTGGGTCGCCCGGTTCTCGAAGGTGTGCTCGGCGTCGAGGACGTCGGCGAAGGCGCGCACCTCGGCGGGCAGATTCTCGTAGGCGGCCACCAGATTCGTCCACGCGGTGTCGCCGCCGTACGGGGGCAGGATGTCGGCGCGCAGGATGGAGAAGGCGGGCGGATTGATCAGCGCGGTGACGTCGGTATGCCAACTGCTGTCGTAGGAGGTCCGCTTGCGCCCGTACTGCGTGCCGTAGCGACGGCTGTCGATCGGCAGGATCTCCGGGAAACCCTCCGGCGGGTTCTCCTCGTACGGATGGGCCGGAGTGACCTTTCCGAACCGGCGGGCGAAGGCGATCTGTTCCGCGTGCCCGATCGTCTGATCCCGGAAGAACACCACCTTCCACTTCAACAATGCCTGCCGAATTTCCGCGATCACCTGATCGGAAAGTTCCTCGGAAAGGTCGACACCGGATATCTCAGCGCCGGTATACCCGGACTGCGGCGCGACCGTGATCGTCGATTCCGTCGAAATCTGTTCTGTCGCCGCGATTGTCATCGGACCCACCACCTGATTCGCTCGGGGAGAACATGTCCTGACCAGGCTAGGACGGACGGCGAAATCCCTGACGGGTTGCGATCGGCAAGATTGTCTACACCATTCTTGAAGTTTCCCTTGACGGTGTTTCCGAGCAGAATTTTCGATCATCCTGATCCAGTTCATTGCCCTAGGCAACGAATTTCGCGCACTGTTGTCCTGGCGTGTGTGTTCGAAATGCAGGAGGTTTCCCGATCATGAGCTACGGCAGAGGCGCATTGCTCGCCGGAGCGGATACCGGGACCGGCGGCGACGTCCGCACCCTGCGTACCGGCCTGGCGATGATGGCGCGCGGATGTGCCCGCATGCCGGGAGCGGCCGCGATAGCGATCGGCTCCGGACTCACCAACGCGGTGTGCATGGTGCTGGCCGCGAAGGCGATCGGCTGGAGTACCGAACACGTGGTCGTCGCGGGCTTCGCCGAGCAGCGATTCCTGGTGGGCGCGGCCGCGACGGGAGCGCTGTTCGTCCTCGTGGTCTCGCTGCTGCGCATCCTGACGATCATCTCCCGCGGCGTCGCGACCGGCATCGTGCAGTACCACAACGAGGCCGCGACCAGGAAGGCCGTCACCGCCGCGTACCTGCGGCTCGGCGTCTCGTGGCACCGCAGGCATTCGGCGGGCGAACTGGTGTCGCGCGCTGTCTCCGACGCCGAGACCGCGTGGGACCCGATGCAGCACTTTCCCTTCGCGGTCGGCATGACGGGCATGTTGCTGCTGGTCATGGCCGATATCGCGCTGGCCGACCCCTGGCTGGCGCTGATCGCGGCGATCCTCATCCCGCTGGTCTTCGCCGCGAACCTGCTGTATCAGCGGGTGCTCGCGCCCCGGGCGCGCGCCGCCCAACAGCAGCGCGCCGTCGTCAGCGGACTCGCGCACGAGGCGGTCGCCGGACGCCAGGTGATCCGGACCCTCGGCATCACCGAACGCGAGATCGATCGGTTCGCGCGGGCCGCCGACGCCTCACGCGCGGCCAACCGGCGCATGGGCAACGCCGGCGCGATCTTCGATCCGGCGATCGAACTCATGCCGCCGCTGGCCGCGCTGGTGATCCTGGCCGTCGGGGTGGCCCGTGTCGACGCGGGCCACCTCGGAGTCGGCGCCCTGGTCGAGGTCATCTATCTGCTCATCACCACGGCCATTCCACTCAATGTCATCGCCCGATTCCTCGGTGTGCTGCCGCTCGGGGTCGCCGGGCACACCAGGGTCGAGCAGATTCTCACCGCGACCGAGCGACCCGCCCACGGCCGGTCCACGCCCTCGGGACGGCCCGACGGGGTGGCGCTCGAACTCGCCGACGTCGACTTCGGCTATCGCGACGCGGGCGGCGGGCGGGCGCACGCCGATCGCGACGCCGTGCGGGATCTCACGCTCGCCGTCCGCCCGGGTGCGGTCGTCGCCGTCGCCGGGGCGACCGGCGCGGGCAAGACCACGCTGCTCGCGCTGCTCGCCCACCTGTTGGAGGCCGACCGCGGCACGGTGTCGGTAGACGGCGTCGACACCCGACTCGTCGCGCCGGAGGCGGTGCGCCGACGTACCGCGCTCGTCACCCAGAACGCGTTCCTGTTCGCCGATACCGTGCGGGCCAACGTCGTCCTCGACGCGCGGCCCACCGGATTCGTCGACGGGACGACACCGCAGCCGGCCCGGCCGCGGAGCGTCGACGACGCGGACACCGAACTCGACCGGGCGCTGCATATCGCGGGTGCGGCGGAATTCGTCGGCGAACTGCCGCACGGCGCCGACACCGTCCTCGGCGAGGACGTGCAACTCTCCGGCGGACAGCGCCAGCGGATCGCGTTGGCCAGGGCGGTTTTCCGACGTCCCGGCCTGCTGCTGCTCGACGACGCCACCTCCGCTCTCGACCCGCTGGTGGAACGCGAGGTGGTCGACGCCCTGCGCGCGGAGTACGCGGGCGATGATCGCCGTACCACCGTCGTGCTGGTCGGACACCGCGCCGCCACCATCGCCCTGGCCGACACCGTGGTCTTCCTCGAGGGCGGGCGGATTCGCGCGGTCGGCGCACACGAGGAACTGCTCGACACCGAGCCGGGATACAGCGCGCTGCTCGGTGCGTACCGGGCGGACGAAGACGGCGGCGAGGTGCACGAAACAGATGCCGCCGACGGGCGATTCCCGACGCGACCCGGCGACGGTGACGGGCGCGAATTCGACACGGTCTGCGCGAACCCACCGCCACCCGGCCACCGGTCCGGACCCGGCCGCACCGTTCTGCAGGCGCGGTGAGCACCTCCGAGTACGAGCGGGCCACCCCCGAACGCACCTACGGCACCGCCGCTCTGCTGCGGCGGGTGCGTCGCGACACGACGTTCTCCGGCCGTTCCCTGGTTCTGATCCTGCTGCTCGCGACGGTCGCGGCGTCGGGCCGCATCGTCATTCCCGTCACCATCCAGTACGCGCTCGACCACGCCCTGCTCTCCGACGCCGACGCCGCGACCCGGTCGCGTGTGGTGACCGGCGCGGTGGCCGTCGGGGTCACGGCGGTCCTGCTGGCGATGCTCGCCTCCGCGCTGATGAACCACCGGCTGATCCGCGCCGTCGAACAGGCGCTGTACGAACTGCGGGTCGCGGCGTTCGCGCGCATCCTGCGGCTCTCGCCCGCCGACCCGAGGGCCGAGTCCGGCGGCGCGCTGGTCGCGCGCGTCACCAACGATGTCGACGTCGTCACCCTGTACGCGCAGTCCGGCGGAATCACGTTGGTGCAGAACATCGCCCAGATGCTGCTGGCGCTGGCGGTGATGCTGGTCTACTCCTGGCCGCCCGCCGTACTCGTCCTACTGATCGGTCTCGGTGTCCCGCTGGCCGGACACAGTTTGCAGCGGTGGGTGGGCCGACGGTTCGACACCGTGCGTCGACGCATCGGCGAACTCTACGCGGGGCTGCTCGAGGTACTCGTCGGCATCGACACCATCCGCGGATACGGCATCGAGGAGCGCATGGGCGAACGCGCCGCCGCGCAGATCGACGGGGTGCGCGACGCACAGTGCCGCACGCTGTGGCCGATGGGTTTCAACATCTCCATCGGCGAGGTCGCCAGCGGACTGATCACCACCGCGGTACTCGTCGCGGGCACCGCCGCCGGGGTCGGGGTGTTCGGGGTCGGGTTCGGGCTGAGCGCGGGCGATGTCGTGGCCTTCCTGTTCCTGGTCACGTTCTTCGTCCGGCCGATGCAGTTCGCGGTCAGCAGTCTCGCCGACGCGCGCAATGCCGAAGCGGGCCTGCGCCGCGTGGTCGAGATACTCGATCTGGAGCAGGTGTCGGGGACGGGCAGCCGCACCACCCTGCCGGAAGGACCCGCCACCGTCGAATTCCGCGAGGTCGGATTCGCCTACGTCACCGGCAGACCCGCGCTGCACGATGTCGACCTGCGCATCTCCGCGGGCGAGCACGTCGCCTTGGTCGGCGAGACCGGTTCGGGTAAGAGCACTTTCGCGAAACTGGTGACCAGGCAGCTGCTGCCGGGGTCGGGCACGGCGACGCTGTGGGATGTCGATATCGCGGAGATCTCCGACGACGCGCTCACGCGACGCGTCGCCATCGTCCCGCAGGAAGCCTTCCTGTTCGATCGCACCGTCGAGGAGAACATCGCCCTCGGACGTGCGGGAGCCTCGCGGGCCGACGTGCTCGCGGTGCTGGCGCGACTCGGCCTCACCGGCTGGATTCGCGGACTGCCCCAGGGGCTCGACACCCGCGTCGGTCAACGCGGCGAAGCGCTCTCGGCGGGTGAACGCCAACTCGTCGCGCTGGCCAGGACCGCCATGGTCAACCCGGATCTGCTGGTTCTGGACGAAGCGACCAGCGGGGTGGACGCGGGTACCGACGTACGGGTGCAGCACGCGCTGGCCAGGCTGACCCACGGCCGGACCACGGTGACCATCGCGCACCGGATGCACACCGCCGAAACCGCCGATCGTGTGCTGCTGTTCCACGACGGGACCGTGGTCGAACAGGGCACGCACGCCGAACTGCTCGCGCGCGACGGTCGCTACGCGCGCCTGCACGCGGTCTGGGCGCGGGATTCGGTCGCAGTGCACCAGCGTGTGCCGAGCGACGTCGGCGGCTGACCGCGCCCACCCATCCCTGTCCGAACGGAGAATCGACATGCCCTCTCGCAGACTGTTCCTCAATGTCGGTGTGAACAGCACCGGCTACCACGGCAATTCGTGGCTGGCCCCGGACGCGGCGTGGGACCGGTTCCTCTCCTTCGACCATTACGTCGAGGTGGCCCGGCTGGCGCGCGAGGGCGGCTTCGACGCCGTGTTCCTCTCCGACCATCCCGCGTTGCAGCGCGCCGACACCAGCAGGCCGCTGCACTCGCTCGACCCGATCGTGCTGTTCACCGCGCTCGCCGCCCGGGTACCCGATATCGGGTTCGTGGTGACGGCGTCGAGCTCCTACAACTCGCCGTACAACCTGGCGCGGCGGCTGTCGAGTATGGATCACATCTCCGGCGGCCGGGTGATCTGGAATGTGGTGTCCAGCTTCAATCCGGATATCGCCGCCAATTTCGGATCGGCTCCGCTGCCGGGTCGCGCGGAGCGGTATCGCCGTGCCGAGGAGTTCGTCTCGGTGGTCAAGCAGCTGTGGCGCAGCTGGGACCACGATGCCGTCGACACCCCGGCGGCACTCGGCGACCCGCTGTGGTCCGGCGAGTCGGCGCGCCCGATCGACCACCACGGCGAATTCTTCGATATCCGCGGCCCGCTCAATGTGCCGCTCGGGCCGCAGGGGCATCCGCTCATCGCCCAGGCCGGGGCGTCCGACGCGGGGATAGATCTCGCGGGCCGTCACGCCGACCTGGTGTACGCCGCACTGCTCGGCAAGCATGCCGCACGCGAGTTCGGGGCGCAGCTGCGAGAGCGGGCCGCGGCGCACGATCGCGATCCGGAGACGGTGCGCGTGCTGCCCGGTCTCGTCCCGATCGTCGCGGACAGCACCGACGAGGCACTGCGTCGCCACGAGCGCCTCAACGGTCACGCCGACGAGCTCTCGCTGGTGCGCTCCTTCGCCGACCGGCACGGTCTGCCGTTCGATCCGGACGGCATCGTCGTACCGGAGTTGTTCCACTCCGAGGAGAACCAGCAGGGCCCCGTCGGTTTCACCCGTTCGCTGCACGATCTCGTGTCCGCCGAACCGTCGACGTTGCGTCAACTCGCACGTCGCGTCGACGGCGGCCATCGGCTCGTGCTCGGCACCCCCGCCGAGGTGGCCGAACAGATCCTGGACTGGTGGCGCGACGACGTGGTCGACGGTTTCACGATCCAGCCGCCGACCCTCCCCCACGACCTGCGCACCTTCGTCGAACAGGTCGTTCCGCTGTTGCGGGCCGAGGGCGCGGTGACCACCGATTACCCGGAATCCACCGTCCGCGCCCGCTTCGGGCTTCCCGACCCGGTGGCGTCCGCACCGACCCGCTGACCCGACACCCCCTTTGAACGTGCGTCCAGTCTGTTTCATGGCTACCTTTGTGGAAGCGGATGTGATGAGGGGGTTCGTGGTGGTCGAGTGCCTACCCGAGGTCGAGGCGAAGCTCGAGGCGATGCGGGCAGAGTACGAGGAGTTACTGCACGGCGACGGATGGTCGTTACAGCGGTTGTTCAGTACGGCCGATTTCGATATCGCCGCGTTCTGCGCGGATTTCCGACCGAACCGGTTCGCAGCCGTCGCGCTCGCCGAGACCGAGAGCTTCTGCCGCCGATACGGCATCTGGCTCGAGTCCACGGGCACGCACTACAACAGCATGACCCCCTACCTGCATCCGAACACGATCTCCCCGGAGCGCATGACGACCATCGGGATCTACAACGCGATCCTGTTCTGGCTCAACGACACCGTGGGTCGCGAGAAATTCGCGAACCTGACCGCCGTCGACCAGCAACGCGCGACCCGAACCCTTCGACGTCTGTCCGCTCTGCTCGAGACACGCTCCGCCGCGGCCGATCCCGATCCGGTGGAGATGGCATCTGCCGAATTCCTCACGCTGCTGGCCGATTCCGCCGACGCGGCGTGGCTCGACGAATTCCTGGAGTCCACGCGCGCCCATCTGAATACGGCCATCAGGGACCAGAACGCGCGCGCCCGCGGCGGAGTACTCGGCGTGACGGAGTACATCGACCTCAGAGGCGATGTCTCCGGGATGTATCCCGCGATCGCGCTGTGCGAATTCGGCCGCGACGAGTACCTGCGATGGGATCGGATCCGAGCCGCCGGGCTCGGCGAACCCCTGGCCCGGCTCCGGCGGCTGACCGCCGATATCGGCGCGTTGATGAACGATCTGTTCTCCTTCGAGAAGGAATGCATCCGCGACGGGTCGGATTTCAATCTCGTCTCGGTGTGGCTGCTGAACACGCCGGGTGCCCGCCTCGCCGACGCCGTCGAGGCGGCCGCGGGCATCGTGCGCGAACGGTTGCTCGAGTTCGTCATGCTGCGCGACCGGATCGGGGCCCTGTGCGACGCGCTGCCGGAACGCGACGTCGCTGTTATGGTCGGCACCCAGGTCGAGGATATGTCGGGGTGCGTGCGAGCCACGTGGGTCTGGCAGCTCACGACCCTCAGATACAAGGGCGCGTCGATCTTCGTCGAGAACCGGATGACCTGATCGTCGTTGCCCTGACCGGGACTTCCGTACGGCGGTTCCGGCGACCGACTATGGTCGAAAGACGCAGCACACCGCCCTCGGCGACCGGAAGCCGCGGGTAAGCGAAGCTCCGAGGGGATGTGGTGGACGACATCGACCGTGCCGCGCTGGCGCGGACTTGGCGACAGGCCCTTGCCACCGGTGGCATCGAGCCCATCGAGGCGGGCACCGATGGTCTTCGACTATCCGGCCTCGTGGATCGGCTGGCCGCGGCGTTGGACGCCGAACCGTTCGACGCGACCGTCGGCGTCGGGGTGGGCGCGGCGCTCTGGGCGGCGAACTTCACCGACCCCATGGTCCCGATCCTGTCCGCGCCGGTCCTGCACGCACTCGCCGAGGCGAGCGCGCACCCCGACGCCGGTATCCGGCTCAGCGGCCTGCTGGCCGGGCTCGGCCAGGGCCACCAGCGCAAGGTCGACGAGGTGAGCGAACAGGATGCGAGGTTCCGCGTCCTGTTCGACAGCACCGGCGTGGCGATAGCCATCGGTGACACCGACGGCACACTGGTCGACGCGAACCCCGCCCTCGCCGATATGATCGGCATTCCCGTCGAGAATCTGCGTGGCATCTCGGTCTACGATTTCGCCCACCCCGACGACCGCGACACCATTCGCACCCTGCTGTACGAGAAACTCGTCCCCGCGGGGGAAGGCACCGTCACACTCGACCAACGGCTGGTCCGCGCCGACGGCAGCATCGGATGGATGACCTTCGCCATCACCTACGTCAGGGGTTCGCACGGCAGGTCCGATTGCCTGCTCGCCATCGGCGCGGACGTCACCGAACGGCATCTGCTCCAGGAGGAATTGCACAGACAGGCCAGGCACGATCCGCTGACCGGACTGCCGAACCGGCGCTTCCTGCTCGAACGGATCGAGGAGCTGATCGCCGACGCGGACACGGACACTCGAACCGGTTTGTGCTTCGCCGATCTCGACCATTTCAAACACGTCAACGACCACTACGGCCACCGCGTGGGCGACCGGGTGCTGTCGGAAGCGGCGGACCGCCTCTACCGCGCCGTCCACGAGAGCGGCTGTTTCGTGTGCCGCCTCGGCGGCGACGAATTCGTGGCCCTCATCGAGCCGCCGACCGACGGCGACACGGTCTCCCTGTTCGCCGACCGCATGCTCGCCGCCTTCGACGAGCCCGTCATCGTCGACGGGCTCGAGATCGAGATCTCGGCCAGTATCGGGGCCGTGGTCACCTCACTGGCCCACGCCGACGCGGAATCGCTGCTCGACGCCGCCGATACCGGACTGCGCAACGCCAAGCGAAACAGCAAAGGGCGCTGGGTCATGCACACGCAGGCACCATTCGACTGAGACGGGTGCGGTGATCCCGAATCAGATCTGGGACGCCACCGCGCCGCCGATGAGGCCGCCGACCACTGCGGCCGGAATGCCGACCGCGGCCGCGCCGACGACGGCGCCGACACCCGCGCCGACCGCCATCGCGCCCGCGGCGATCGGGACCGCGGCGATCGCCGTCGCGCCGAGTACGGGGAGTGCGGCCACACCGCCGGACGGCACCGCCGAGGCAGCGGTGGCGATGGCACCGCCCGCGGCGGTCCCGGCCACGCCCACCCCGAAGCCGACACCGGCGCCGATCAGGCCGCCGCCGACTCCGCCGACGACCGCGGCGGGCACGCCGGCGACAGCGGCGCCGAGCAGCGCGCCCCCGGCGATGGTGCCCGCGCGGTTCGCGTCGATACCCACCGACTGCGACGCCGCCGACCACTGGGCTTCGATACCGGCGATGCCGCTGTTCAGCCCGGCCAGCATGTCGGCGGGAACCTCACGCGGAACCGGTGCGCTGAACGCGCCGACACGCAACGTGTGGGCGGGCTCGGGCGAGATGGTCATGGTGTCGGGCGGTTCCGGCGCTTCCTGGAGGGCCTGCGGAGACGACGGGGTGTTCTGCGGCGCGGGGGCGGACCGCGCGGGGGCGGGTTCGGCGTGCTGAATCCCGGCGTCGGCCTCCGGATCGACCGCGTCGACCGGAGCGTCCGGATCTGCGGGGGCATCCTGCTCGACGATGGCCGGGCCCGCCTCGGGGCCCGCGGGCCGCGGGGTGACCGAAGGGGTGATGGTGACGCCGGGCTGCGACGGCGACGCGGGGATCGCCCTCGGCTGAATCGGCTGTTCGGGCTGGCTGACGCCGGGCGGTGTCGGTACCGGATCGGCGTTCGCGGTGCCCGCGCATACCACCGCTAGCACGATCGGCACCGCGCTCACCATGGGCTTCACGGCATTGCGTGCCGCGGAGTTCTGTACCCGTCGATGCCGACCTGCCAAGACAAACACTCCCACTGCGTCATGAACCACACTGCGGTTCAGCATGTCGACCGCTGCACACGGTCAACCCTCTTCCCGGGCAGTAAGTTACAGCACATCGGCCGGATCGACATACCGCAGGTCGAAGTAAGTTTCGACGCGCCAGGACACGCCGTACGAATCCCAATCGGCGAGGCCCGTTTTCCATGTCGTCTCACAGTGGACGGCCGAACCCCGGTGCCGCGGATCTCGCGCGCTCGTCGCGCACGCGAGCAGGCCCGCACCGCACCCGGCTCGCACGCCGGGCGACTGTCGGTACGGCGGCATACACTGGTGCGATGGGTGATTCGATCGGAGTCCGGAGCGAGCGCGTGATGGCGGGGGATGCGGTGGCCGAGGCCCGGGAATATCGACAGATCCCCGCCGATCCACCGACCGCACCGGTCGGGCATCCCGAACTGAGGGTACTGCCGGAATGGCCGCTGGACACCATCGCGGTGCTGGTGACGGCGGCGCCGTCGTTGCACGCCATTCCGGTCTCGTGGCCGGTCCGCGCGGGTGATCGCCGAATCCTGTTGAGCCTGCGAAGAAATCGCGGTTCGCTGCTGCGGCTGCGTAGCAATGCCGAGGTGGCGCTGACCATCATCGGCGGTGGCGACGTGGCGCTGTGCGCACGCGGTACCGCGCGGGTGGTGGCCGATCCGATGCCGGGGGCCGAGGATTACGCGGCCGTCGTCATCGATGTCGACGTGATCGACGACCACCGCCAGGGAGCCTTCCTCGTCGAGGCGGGCATCCAGCGCACCGTGGTCGACGAGACCGAACTGGCCTATCTCGAATCCCGTGTCGCGACACTGCGTGAGATGGCCCGCGAACTCGATTGATTCGCCGCCGACGCGATCGGCGAGACGGCCCGCGCGTCCTCGGGCCGATCGTCGACGAGGAGTCCCGCCGGGGAGCCGGATCAGCGCAGTCGGGTGCGGCGCATGAAACGGAGCGTGGCGAGGGTGATCCGGAGCTGGCGGTCGTAGGGCTGACCCGACCGCGCGGCGAGTACCTGACGTTTCTGCACGCCGACGTTGATCGAATCGGTGTATTTCAGCAACCCGCTGTCCCCGTGGCGTGATCCGACACCGGATTGCTTCACCCCGCCCGACGGGCTGCCCTTGGACGCGTAGCTGGTGACGAAACCGTCGTTGATATTGATGCTGCCCGCCTGCAACTGCCCGGCGATGCGCCCGGCCCGCGACAGGTCGCGGCTCCAGACACTGGCGTTCAGCCCGTATTCGGTGTCGTTGGCCAATCGGATCGCTTCCTGTTCGTCGGTGAACGGGTAGACGCTCACCACCGGCCCGAAGGTCTCCAGCGTCGCGTGCGCCATATCGGGGGTGACATCGGTGAGCACCGTGGCCTCGTAGAAGGCGGGGCCGATATCGGGACGGGCCTGGCCGCCGACCAGTACGGTCGCGCCCTTGTCCCGCGCGTCGTCGACGTGGGCCGCGACCCGAGCCAGATGGTGCGGGGAGACCAGCGATCCGAATTCGGGTGTGTAGTCGTAGGCCGCGCCCATGGTGGCGTTCAGATCGGTCGCCGCCCGGACCAATCGGCGCAGGAATTCGTCGTGAATGCTCTCGTGTACGTAGATGCGCTCGATATGCATGCAGGCCTGGCCCGAATTCGCGAAGACGCCGAATACCGCGCCGGGTATCACCTCGTCGAGATTCGCGTCCGGGAGCACGATCATCGGATTCTTGCCGCCGAGTTCGAGGCTGCATCCGATGAGATTGCGGCCCGCGCTCTCGCCGACCACGCGCCCGGTGGCGGTCGATCCGGTGAACATGACGAAATCGGCGTTGTCGATCAGCGTCGGGCCGATGTCGGGCCCCTCGCCGCAGACCACCTGGAACAGTCCCTCCGGCAACCCCGCCTTCCGCAGCAGTTCGACACCGAACAGGGCGCATAGCGCGGTCTTGTTGTCCGGCTTGAGCACGACGCCGTTGCCCGCGATGAGCGCGGGCACCGAATCCGACAGGGCGATGGCGAACGGGAAATTCCACGGCGCGATGACCGCGACGACGCCTTTCGGGCGATGTTCCTCGGTGGAGGTGGTGAACAGCGGCACCGGGCCGCCGCGGCGCGTGGAACGCAGGACGCGGCGCGCGGTCTTGAGGTAGTGGCTGATGACCATGGGGACGTCACAGGATTCCTCGACCGCCATGCGCCTGGTCTTCCCGCAGCCGATCTGGATCAGATCGGCGACGGTCTCGCATTCGCGCACCAGCAGTTCGTGCGCGCGCTCGAAGACCGCCAGCCTGCGCTTCAACGGCCAGGAGGCCCATTCCCGCTGTGCCGCACGGGATTTCTCGTAGGCGGCGTGTACGTCCTCGGGCCGTGACTGCGGCAACTGTCCGACCGTCGCGCCGGTGTACACCTCGATCATGTCGTAGGCGGGCAGGGCATCGGCGCCGTCCGCCGGGGTGGCGGTGACCAGCGTGGTCAGCCCGGCGATCAGTTCCGGGGTGATCCGGGCGGGCAGCGTCGCCACGGGACCGGGTCGGGTTTCGGTTGTACTCATCGACTCTCTCCGTTGGGGCTCGACATCCGGGATGCGGGGGCGGCCGCGCAATGAAATTAGAACACGTTCTCGGTTCGCGCCTACCGAGAATCCGAGCGTCAGCCGTTTTCGTCGGCCGTGATCGACAGCGCCTGCGTCGGGCAGTAGCGCACTGCCCGCTCGACATCGGCGCGCAGGTTCTCCCCCGGCGTCGGATCGAGGATGTCGACCGTGCCGCGTTTGGGCACGGAGAACACGTCCGGTGCCTCGTCCTGACACACGGCGTGCCCCTGGCACAGATCGGGGTCGAGGTGGATTCTCACTCCTTCGCCTCCTCCTTCGGACGCAGCGGCGCTTCCGGCTGCACCTCGACGAGCACCAGGTGCGCCCCGCGCGGGGTACTCACCACCGCGGCCACCGCGGCGGCCAGATCACTCGCGCGCAGCATGTACGGATGCCGGGCGAATCCCCAGTCCTTCCAGTCCTGCAACATCGGCCCGACCACCTCGGGGGTGGAGGTCATCCCCATGCCGGTCAGCGTCGGTCCCGGCCGTACCAGCGAGGCGCGCACGCCGGTGCCTTCCAGTTCCATACGCAACTGCCCCGCCATCGCCTCCAGCCCCGCCTTGGCGGCGCTGTACGCGGCGGTGCGCGGGCGCGGATGGTCGGCGCAATCGGAGCTGATCAGCACGAAATCGCCACGTCTGCGCTCGATCATGCCGGGCAGCACCCGGTGCGCCAGGCGCTGCGCGCCCGCCAGATGGACACCGATCTGGGCGACGAAACGCGCCGGATCCATTTCGTGCACCAGCCCGAATTCGATATCCCCCGCGCCGGAGACCAGGATCTCGACCGGGCCCAGTTCCTTCTCGGTCGCGGTCACGAAATCATCGACGGAGCCGGTTTCGGAGACATCGAGCGGATACACGAAGGCGGTGCCGCCGTCGGCCCGGATCCGCGCGGCCAGCTCCTCGCATTTCTCGACCCGGCGCGCGCCGAGCGCGACCGGATGCCCGAGTTCGGCCAGCGTGATCGCGGTCGCGGCGCCGATACCGGAGGACGCGCCCGCCACCATGACGGTCCTGCGTTCGGGATGGGGTTCGAAACGTGGCATCAGCCTGCCTCCACAACGATCGGTAATTTGGCGAATCCGCGGACGCTGGTGGAATGCACCCGCTCGATGCCCGCTGTTTCTACCTCGTAGCGCCGGACCCGCGCGGCGAATTCACCCAGCGCGATATTCGCTTCGAGACGGGCCAGATGGGCGCCGAGGCAGAAGTGGACGCCCGCGCCGAAACTCGTGAGCGCGGCTTTGCCCGGACGGCCGATCCGGTAACTGTCCGCGTCGTCGAAGGCGTCGGTATCGCGATTGGCCGATCCGATGAGCAGCAGCACCTTGGAATTCGCCGGAATCGTGCCGTACGGGTATTCGATATCGACGGTCGCGGTGCGCGCGAGGATCTGACTGGACGCGTCGTAGCGCAGGGTCTCCTCGACCCAGTCCGAGACCAGATCCCGGTCGGCCGTCACCTCGGCGTACTCCCCCGGATTCATTCCGGCCCAGTACAGGGCATTGCCGAGGAGTTTGGTCGTGGTCTCGTTCCCCGCGACGACCATGAGGAACAGGAAGCCGATGATCTCCTCGTCGGTCAGCCTGTCGCCGTTCATCTCCGCGTCGAGCAGCGCCGAGGTCAGGTCGTCGGCGGGTTTCCTGCGCCGGTCGGCGACCAGTTCGGTGTAGTAGGTGATCAGGGTGATGGAGGCGTGCGCGGCGGCCATGGGCACGTCGAGCACCCCGTCCTCCCGGTGCACCACCAGATCGGCGAGTCGACGGATCTCGGCCCGGTCGGCGACCGGCACGCCCATCAGTTCGGAGATCACATCCATCGGCAGCTTGCCCGCGACCTCGTCGATCCAGTCGAAACGGCGTTCGGCCAGTGCGGGTTCCAGATACGAGACGGTCAGATCCCTGATGCTGTCTTCCATCGCCGCGACGCGTTTGGGCGTGAACCCCTTGAAGACGAGTTTGCGCATCCGGACGTGACGCGGGTCGTCCATGGCGAGGAAGGACATCACCTTGTGCGCGTGCGGCCCCCACGCGGCCGGGTCGAGCGAGACGCCGTTGGCGCTGGAGAGCCGATGGTGGTCCCGGAATCCGGCGGTGACGTCGGCATGCCTCGACAGCGCGTAGAAACCGATATCGGCGTTGTGGTAGAGCGGCGCTTCGGTGCGAAGTCGCTGATACGTGGGGTACGGGTCGTCGTGGAAGCGGTAATCGTACGGATCGAAGGTCAGCGGCTCCAACGACGCGGCGGTCATCGGGCACATCCGAAAATCGAGAACGCGTTCGCTACGCAGCGACGCTCCGCCGAGCCACTAGGAGACACATAGCTGGACATGTGTCTGGACACTACCAGCGCAACCGGTCCGAGACAATGCTCGCTTTTACTCCCGATCGAGTCCGGCGATCTACCGGCGCGAACCCGGATGATCGGCAACTGTCCCACATCGATTCCACTCGACCACGGGGGGACATTCTGAAACCTGTTCTTGCGCCATTCGACGCGACGAGCCTATATTTCCGTACACGTGTCCAGACAGTTCAGGAGTCCCGCATGACCCGATTCACGGGAAGATCCGCCATCGTCGCCGACGCGGCACCGACCGGCGGCGCGCCGTACGCGCCCGCGAGGTCCGACCAGACATGCTCGAGCTCCGGGCAGATCTCCGACGGCAGGCAGGGGTCACCGGCATGACCGATCGCGTGGGTTTCATCGGGCTGGGCAATATGGGCGCGCCCATGGCGAAACGACTGCTGGACCGGCCGGGCGGGCTCACCGTCTGCGATATGCGTCCCGAAGTCGTCGTCACCTACACCGACGCGGGGGCGAACGCGGCCGACACACCGGCGGCGGTGGCCGAGCAGGCCGAGGTCATCAGCATCGCGGTGGTCGACGACGCGCAGGTGCGCGGTGTCGTCGACGGACCCGACGGCATTCTGCGGACCGCGAAACCGGGTTCGGTGATCGCCATACATTCCACGATCAGCGACGCCACCGCGGAGGAACTCGCCGGAATCTGCGCCTCACACGACGTCGAATTCGTGGACGCTCCGGTCAGCGGCGGTGCGCCGGGCGCCAATCGCGGCGTCCTCGCCGTGATGGTCGGCGGCACCGAGACCGCCTTCCAGCGGGTGCGCGAGCCGTTCGGCGCGTTCGCCGATCTGATCGTGCACGCGGGCCCGGTCGGCGCGGGCACACGAATGAAGTTGGCGCGCAACCTGCTTCACTTCGCGGCCTTCACCGCCGCGACCGAGGCGCAGCGCCTGGCCGAGGCGGCCGGTCTCGACATCGCCGCACTCGGCAAGGTGGTACGCCACTCCGACGCGGTGACCGGCGGCGCGGGAGCCATCATGCTGCGCGACACCACGGCCGCGATCGAGGAGGGCGATTTCTGGCTGCCGATCCTCAGCCATGCCCGCGACCTCGGGGAGAAGGATCTGTCGCTGGCGATGGAACTCGGCGAACGCCTCGGTGTCGCGCTGCCCTTCGCCGAACTCGCGATCGACGGCCTCGGAATCGGCCTGGGCGTCGGCACCGGCCCGATCGCCACCAAGAAGCGCTCCGGCGGATCGCCCGCATGAGCGACGTGGCCGCACCGACCGAAACAACCGAGAAGTAAGGACTCCCGACAGATGGCCGACACCTCCCTTCGCCCGCTGCCCGCCGCCGAGGTCACCGACTGGACGCATACCGCCGACGTCGTCGTCGCCGGATACGGCATCGCGGGCGTGTGCGCCGCGATCGAGGCCGCTCGCGCGGGCGCGAGTGTGCTGATCCTGGAACGCACCGGCGGCTGGGGCGGCGCGGCCGCGATGGCGGGCGGGTTCATCTACCTCGGCGGCGGTACCCCGTTGCAGCAGGCCCTCGGCTTCGAGGACACCCCCGAGAACATGGAGAAATTCCTGCTCGCCGCGATCGGGGCCGGCGCGGACAAGGAGAAGATCGCCGACTACTGCCGAGGCAGCGTCGAGCACTACTCCTGGCTGGTGGCCAACGGGGTGCCCTTCCGCGAGGCGTTCTGGGGCGAGCCCGGCTGGGAACCCCCGCACGACGAAGGGCTCATGTACTCCGGCGGCGAGAACGCCGCGCCGTTCAACGCCATCGCGAAACCCGCTCCGCGCGGCCATGTCCCGCAGATGGCCGACAAGCGGATCGGGCAGCGCAGCGGCGGATACATGCTGATGAAGCCGCTGGCCGAAACCGCCGAATCCCTCGGCGTGCGCGCCGAATTCGACACCCGCATCCGCAGGTTGGTAGTCGACGAGGACGGCCGGGTCGTCGGTCTGCGCGCGACCCGCTTCGGGGAGGAGATCACCGTACGTGCCGAACGCGGCGTGGTGCTCGCCACCGGCAGTTTCGCCTACCAGGAGAAGATGATCGAGGGCTACGCGCCACGGCTGATCGGCCGACCGGCGGCGGCCATCGAGGAACATGACGGCATCGGGATCCGGCTGGCACAGGCCCTCGGCGCCGATCTCGCCCACATGGACGCGACCGAGGTGGCCTTCTTCGCCGATCCGCAGATGCTGGCCAGGGGAATCCTGGTCAACGGCCGCGGTCAGCGCTACGTCCCCGAGGACACCTACGGCGGCCGGATCGGGCAGCTCACGCTGATGCAGCAGGACAACCAGGCGTATCTGATCCTGGACGAACAGTCCTACGAACAGGCGCTGGCGACGGTGAGCGCCACCCCCTTCTTCCGGCAACCGCCGAAGTGGGCGGCCGAGACCGTCGCCGAATTGGAGGCCGATATGGGCCTGCCGACGCTGGCGCTGCAATCCACGGTGGAGTGCTACAACCGCCACGCCGCCGAGGGCTCGGATCCGCTGCTGGGAAAGAAGCCGGAATGGGTACGCCCGCTGCGTGGTTCGCTGGCTGCCTTCGACCTGCGCGGTTTCACCGCGGGGTTCACCCTGGGCGGACTTCGCACCGATCTGGATTCCCGGGTCCTGCACGTGGCGGGCGACCCCATTCCCGGCCTGTTCGCCGCGGGACGGTGCACGTCGGGGATCGCGACCGGCGGCTATGTCAGCGGCGCGTCACTCGGCGACGGCAGTTTCTACGGACGGCGTGCGGGCATCGCGGCCGCGAAGAGCTGACCAGGTAGTATCCAGACATATGTCCGAGCCCGAGTCCATCATCCGCGAGGCGACCCGTCGTCGCCTCACCGGCAAACAAGCCGATACCGTCGACAAACTCACCAAGGCGGCGGTGGAGGTGCTGGCCCGCGAGGGGTTCGCGGGCATGACGATTCGGCTGGTGGCGGCCGCCGCCGGGGTGGGAACCGCGACGGCCTACACCTATTTCTCCTCCAAGGAACATCTGGTCGCCGAGATCTTCTGGCGACGGCTGATGGCGGCGCCCTCCCCCGTCAGCGAGGATCCCGACCCGACCGTCCGGGTGGTCGCCGAGCTGCGCGATATCGCGATGCTCGTCGCCGACGAACAGGAGTTGTCCGGCGCGGTCACCAGCGCCCTGCTCGGGCGCGATCCCGACGTCGAACACCTGCGCATCCGCATCGGCGCCGAGATCCGCCGACGCATCATCACCGCGCTGGGCTCCGACGCCGATCCCGACGTCGTGGAATCACTGGAACTGCTCTACGCGGGGGCATTGGTCCGGGCGGGGATGGGGTACGGATCCTATTCCGAGATCGCCGACCGCATCGAGAAATCCGCGCTGCTGATCCTGCACTAGCACTGTCGCGGCAACTTCGGTCACGTTCGGCCGATTCGAACCCACCGCACCGCCCGATGCTCGTATGTTCTGGCGTAGGTCGGGTCGAATCGGAGTGGGGACTGTGCACCAGGGTGAGATTGTCGCGGATTACGTCATCGTCGGTTCGGGTTCGGCCGGCGCCGTGCTCGCGGATCGGCTCAGCGCCGCGCCCGGCGTCCGGGTGGTCGTCCTCGAGGCCGGTCCGCCGGACAAGAACAAATTCGCCCACATTCCGGCGGCCTTCGCCAAACTGTTCCGCTCCGAACTGGATTGGAACTATCTGACCGAACCGCAGCCGCGTTTGGACGACCGGCGGATCTACTGGCCGCGCGGGCGGATGTTCGGGGGTTCCTCCTCGATGAACGCGATGATGTGGGTGCGCGGTTTCCGCGCGGACTACGACGAATGGGCCCTGCTCGCGGGCGAGGAATGGAATTTCGCCGCCGCCATCGACGCGTTCCGCCGCGTCGAGAACGTCGAGAACGCGCAGTATCCCGACGAGGGCGCGGCCGGACCGCTCCACATCTCCGAACAGCGCAGCCCGCGCGCGTCGACCGCCGCGTATCTGGCTGCCGCGCGGGAACTGGGTTACCCGGTGGAACCACCGAACAGGCCGCAGCCCAACGGTTTCAGCCAGACCATGGTGACCCAGCGCGGCGGTCGCCGCTGGAGCGCCGCCGACGCGTTCCTTCGACCGGCCATGCGCCGCGAGAATCTGACGGTGCTCGGCGACGCGCTCGCCACCCGCGTGCTCTTCGACGGCACCCGCGCCACCGGTGTCGAATACGTCACGGGTGGACAGACATTCACCGTTTCCGCGCGCCGCGAGGTCGTCCTCTGCGGCGGCGCCGTCAATACCCCGCAACTGCTGATGCTCTCGGGGATCGGCGATATCGACGAATTGGCGCGCCACGGTATCCGCCCGGTGTACAACGCACCGGAAGTGGGTGCCAATCTCCAGGATCACCTGGTCGCCGGAATCGGCTACGGCGTCGACGGTGATTCCCTGTTCGGCGCCGAGAAGCCGCGGCAACTCCTGGATTACCTGATCCGGCACCGCGGCATGCTGACCTCCAATGTCGGTGAGGCCTACGGTTTCGTGCGCAGTGCCCCGGATCTGGACCTGCCCGATCTGGAACTGGTCTACGCGCCCGCGCCCTTCTACTACGAAGGCCTGCGCGACCCGACCGAACACGGCGTCATCCTGGCCTGCGTACTGCTGCGACCACACAGTCGCGGCCGGATCGGGCTCGCGAGCGCCGAACCCACCGCGGCGCCGACGATCGACCCGCGCTACCTGTCCGACAGCGCGGGCGCCGATCACGAGGCGATGCGCGCGGGTCTGCGCGTCTGCGCGCGGCTCGCCGAAACGCGCGCGCTGAAAACGGTGCTGGGACCGGTGATCTACCCGCCGGAGGCGCCCGTCGACATCGAAGCCACCATCGAACTCGCTCTGCGCGGCTACGCCCACACCCTCTACCACCCGGCCGGTACCTGCCGTATGGGCACCGACCCGGCCAGTGTGGTCACCCCGCGTTTGGAAGTGCGTGGCGTACAGGGACTTCGCGTCGCCGACGCGTCGGTCATGCCGCTGCTGATCCGCGGTCACACCCACGCGCCGAGCGTCTTCGTCGGCTCGCGCGCCGCCGATTTCCTGCTCGAGTGACCGGCCCGGGTCAGGCATAGGCGAACAGGGCGAGCGAGCCTGCCGCGAGCGCGAGATACGGGAGCGGATAACCGATGTCGGCATAGGCGCGCGCCCGCACGATGGTGGCGACCGCCAGCACGAAATACAGCACGAGACCGATGGCGGCGGCCAATCCGAGGCCGGGGTAGAGCAGGCCGGCAAGCAATCCCAGCGCACCGACCGCCTTGATCACGGCCAGCGGAGCGAGACTCCACAACGGCAGACCGTAGCCGAGCATGGTCTCACGGACGCGGTCGGCGGCGACCACGTCGTATCCGGCGGCGAAGGCCGCGGCCAGAGCCGCGAGAACGGTGACGACGATATAGGCGATGGACATGACTGGATACCCTCCGGTGGTCGACAGTGTGGGATCTGCCATCGTGGGTGCGTGCTCGACACCCCCGTGGCCCGAGCGCGGTCGCGCCCGTCGTATCGGAGACGGATGCCGAGCGGAAAAGGTGACCGGTGATCGAACAGGACGTGCAAGCGCGGCGTTTCGAGGCCGAACGTGACCGTTTGCGCGCCGTCGCCTACCGCCTGCCCGGTTCGGCGGCCGAGGCCGAGGACGCGGTCCAGGAGAGCTGGCTACGGCTCGCTTCCGCCGACTCCGCCGCCATCGCGAACCTGAGCGCATGGCTGACCACGGTGGTGTCCAGGATCTGCCTCGACATGCTGCGCGCGCGGGCCACTCGGCGCGAGGATCCGCTGGAACGGGTCGCCGAACTCGATGACACGACCGGTGTCGATCCGGAAGCCGAAGCGGTCCTCGTGGATTCGGTCGGACGCGCGTTGCTCGTGGTCCTCGCGACGCTGGAGCCCCACGAGCGGGTCGCCTTCGTCCTGCACGATCTGTTCGCGGTGCCCTTCGATCGGATCGGTCCCCTCGTCGACCGCAGCGCCGCGACCGCGAAGAAACTGGCCAGCCGTGCCCGGCGGCGCGTGCACGGCCCGGCAGCCGGCGGCCGATCCCGAGCGCGTCCGCGAGCGCCGGGTCGTCGAGGCGTTCCTCGCGGCGGCCCGCAGCGGCGATCTCGAGGCCCTGGTCGCCGTTCTCGCGCCGGATGTGGTGCGTACCGCCGACCTCGCGGCCCTGCGCCCCGGCATGGCGGCCGAGGTGCGCGGCGCCGACGCGGTCGCCGAGGAGACGGTGTTCCTGCGGACGCGGGCCGGGTTCGCGGTCGCCGCGTGGGTCGACGGCGCGCCGGGTGTCGTCGTCGCGCCGGGTGGACGGCTGCTGCTGGCCCTGCGGATGACCTTCGACGGTGATCGGATCAGCGGGTACGACGTCGTCGCCGATCCGGCGAGATTGCCGACCCTGGAGATCGCGGTGCTGCCCGAGGTGTAGGCAGTCCGGTCAGAACGCGGGGACGCGCGCGAAACCCAGCGGCGGTGTCGGGTCGGGTCCGAGCCGCAGGACCGGACGGAAATCGGGAAGGGCGGTGATCACGTCGACATTGCGGGCGGCGTAGCACCGGACGTCCGGGAGCGCGCGAGCCACCTCAGCGCGTTCGACCGGTTCGGCGTCGATGAAGGCGACGGTATCCAGTCGTAGACCCAGCGTGCGCGCGATCCTGACGATCGCCGCGGATTTCCGGCCCCAGCCGATCTCGAAGGCGGCGAACCTCTCGTGCACACCCTCCCGGTACAGCTTGCCGACCGTTTCCTCTCGATCGCTGCGGCTGGCGACCGCGTGCCAGATGCCGCGGTCGCTCAGTATCGCCATGGTGCGCAGCGCCTCGGGCCTGGGCGCGGAACTGGTGGCATCGCACACCACTCCGTCCCACAGTGTGTTGTCCAGTTCCCAGACAAGACATCTCAGAGCCGGTCGCATCGCCTGCCCCTATCGTTGGTCGTCGTCGCGTGTCCTACCGCGCGCACCCCGGCGGACGACGGCGGGAGAGGACACTGCTCCCAACAATCCAGGGCACGACGCGTGCCGAGCAAGCCCCCGGTTTCGTGGGGCCGTTCCGGCGGGCTGATATTACCGGCATAACGGGGCATTTCCGGCGTCAAATCCCGTAATAGCCCCGGACCAGGCGTTCGTACATCCGTCCGGACACCAGTCGCCTGGTCCAGAAGGAGAGCCGAACGTCGTTGCCGCACAGATAGGTCTGGCGCGGTCTCGCGGCGGACAGGATCTCCTGCACTTTTCTGGCAACTTCCTCGGCCTGCTGTCCCTGCGCGAGATATCCGCTCACCCTCGTCAGCACCGCGCCGCGATCCGCGTCGTAGTCGGCGATCGGCCGGGTGACCCGCAGCGACGAATCGATGATCGGGGTGACCGTCCACCCCGGGGCCAGAACCGAGACCCGCACGCCGAACTGTGAGACCTCCATCCGCAGCGCCTCGCCGAGACGCTCCACCGCCGCTTTGGTCGCCGAGTACCAGCCGCCGTAGGGCTCGGCGATCGCTCCCGCGCCCGAACTCACCACGACCACCCGGCCCGCGCCCTGGGCGCGCATGGTCGGCATGGCGGCCCGCACGACGCGGTGGGTGCCGAGGACGTTCGTGTCGAACAGGTCGGCGGCCTCGTCCGGCCCGGTCTCCTCGACCGAGCCGACGACCCCGTACGCCGCGAAGGTGACCACCGCGTCGATACGGCCGTGCCGGTCGAGTACCGACCCGACCCAGGCATCGACGGCCTCGGTATCCCTGACATCCACGGTGGCGTGACCGTCGCCGTCGAGGCGATCGCACGCCTCGACCGTATAGCCCAGGCCCGCCAGATATTTCGCGGTCGCCGCGCCCATTCCGTTGGCGGCGCCGGTGACCAGCACGACGCTCATGCCGCGCACACCTTCAGTACCCGCGGCAGCACTTCCAGGCGCGCGGATTCGACCACGGTGATCTCACCGTCCAATTCCAACGGGGCGGGACGGTCTGGACGCAGTTCGACGGCGGTGTCGCGATGGCAGATCGCCGCCGTCGACGTGCTGAATTTGCCACGGTAGAGCCCCGCGATGAGGGCGAGGACGCGCGCTCGTCCCACGGCGTCCCAGATATTCACATCGAAGTGGCCGTCGGCACGGGTCACCGGGGTGTCGTAGTACATGCCGCCCGCGAAATGCACGCTCTTGATCACCGCGATATTCGTGATCGGCGTCCGGTGTTCCCAATCGGTGCCGCGTATCTCGACCCGAAGCGGCGTGTGCGTGGCGATATTGGCCAGCGCGGTCGCGACGATGGCGGCCTCCACATTCCTGGACTTCAGCCAACCGACGACACCGCTCGCGTGGTTGAACGAGTCGTTACCCGCGGCGACCAGGCCCATGCTGGCGTTGAGCAGGAAGTACCGCACCGCGCGCGTGCCGTCGGGCAGCAGCATGCTCACCTTGCCGACATCGACCCGTTCCGCGCGGTCCGCGTCGACGCGGACCGCGACGTCGGCGATCATCGACTCCGAGCGGAGCGGTTTGTGGAAGTCGTTGGAGCTGCCGAGTCCGACCGCGCCGAGCGCTATCTCCTCGGCCCCGCGACGCGGACGATCGGTTTCCGGATCCATGACGGCATTGAGCACCAGGTTCACCATGCCGTCGCCGCCCGCCGCGACGATGGGTCCCGGCGTGCGGTCCGCGTGGTTGTCGATATGCGCTCTGACCAGTTTCGTCGCCTGTTCGGCGTCGGCGGGCAGTTCCACGGTCAGCGCCGGATACCGCTGTCGCAGTAGCTGTTCCACCGGTTCCCAGCGCCGCGGCGCGGTACCGGCGTTGGATTGGGGATTCAGGACGACGAGCATGACCTCTCCTCGATACCCAGCCATTCGCGCAGCCGGGGCCAATTGCCCGTGGATACCAGTCCGGTCCGCGAACATTCCTCGGGCACGGCGCTTTTCGCCGCGCCGATCAGGAAGACCGGGATACCCGCGCGGGCCGCGGGGGCATCGTTGGCGGCGTCGTTGCCGATCATCACGCACTGTCGCGGCTCGACGGCCAAACGTTCGAGCAGTTCGTGGTAGAACTCGACCCGCGGCTTCGACCGCCGCATGGTCTCGCCGCTGGTGATGAAGTCGAAATCGGCCGGATCGTGTCCGCCCCAGCCCAATCGGGTGGTCGCCGAGGCCAACGGCCAGAGCGGATTGGTCGCGACCACCTGTGCGACGCCCGCAGCGCGCAGGTCCGCCACCGTCGCCACGGCGGCGGGAAGCGCCGGGAAACACGCCCGCAGCCGGGCGAAATCCACCTCGGTCAAGCGGCCGAGCCGCAGCCGGGCGATCTCGGCCGGGACGCCGAGTCCACGCGCCAGCAATTCGACCATGAGGTCGGTATTGGTGTGCTCGGTGTCGTTGCCGCGCACCTGTCTCATGATCCCGGGCAGGATCCGCAGGAACCGGTGCGGCGGTGTCAGATCGCGGAACGACAGCGCCGCCGTCAGCGGCATCACCGTCTTGAAGGTGCGTTTGCGCAGGCCGACGAGGGTGCCGTCCAGATCCCACAGAACCGTGCGCGGGTGCTGCCCTACCGCGCCCGTCATTCCTGACTGTCCAGAACGGCTTGCAGGTCGGCGCGGGTCAGGCCGAGTTCGGCCGCGTAGTCCTCGATCCCGGGGCGCACCGCCCGTCCGCGTCCGCGCACCCTGCGCGTCGCCTCGGCTCCGTAGGCGGCGCCCAGATCGACGACCGTCTTCGCCAGGGCAGCGGGAAACAGCCAGCGGCCGAGGTCCCGCTGGAACACCCTGGTCAGTCGATACGGTGCCGAAACCCGCGCGCCGACCGCCGAGAGCGGACCCGGCGCGCGCAGCGAACTCATCCGCGCCGCTTCGTCGCCGGGCACAGCCAGCAGATCCTTCCAGAGCCGGGCGAAACTCTCGCGCTTCTCGTGCGCGACCGCGGTCATGTTGAATTCGGTGTACGCCTTCTCGATTCGGGAGGTGTGGGTCGAGCGACTGCGAAGCAGGGCGGAGATGTCGGCGATCTTGCGCGCGGTGTCGTAGCGGGTGAATCGGGTGATTCGCGGCCGCAGCCCGGTGAGCAGACGGGCGAAATCCGGTGACGGCACCAGCCGGTGCGACAGCGACAACGCGTGGTACATCAGGCTTTCGGTCCCCGCCCGGCTGATCTCACGTTCGAGCAGGCCGTAGTCCAGGTCGGTCGCGTGACGCGCGAGGTTCCAGATGTCGCCGAGTTCGCGCACCCCGGTCTTGTAGTAGGGCAGGTGGATGCCCAGGTGATGCAGATTGTCCTCGTCGGCCATCGCCCAGGCGGGCACGCCGTAGAAATCTATGCGCCGCACCCGCTCCCAGATGGCGGCGTAGTCGATGGTGTACGGGGTCAGCGGGGTGATCAGGCCCCAGTGCGTGCCGACGACGAGCGCGCCGTCGCGCGAGACGAACGACGGCAGATGATGCGACCGTTCCGCGCGCACCTTGGGGGCCTTGCCCAGCAACTCCGAGGTAGCGAAAAGCCCCAGTTCCCGGTAGATCTCGATCGCGGTCTCGACCTGATCCAGTTCGATCAGGATGTCGAGGTCGTTCATGCGTTTGTAGCGCGGATCGTGATAGATCTCGGCGGAGAACAGCATCCCCTTGAGAACGACGCAGCGCACCCCGCGTTCGTCGAAGCGCCGCAGCAGTTCCAGTGCGCCCGCCAGTCTGCGGTCGTTCACCGCGCCGATATGATCTGTCACGGTACGGAATTCGGTGGCGACCGGTTCCGGCACGAGTCCGAACAGTTCCTCGGCCTCCAGTCGGCGTTGCACCAGCGGCACCGTCGCGTTGAGGCGGGCCAGGGCCAGGAATTCCGGCCAGTCCGTCACCTCGTGCGCCAGTTTCGCGAGTTCGACCCGTTCGTCGGCACTCGGTGCGGCGAGGGCCGCGAGGACCAGCAGCCGTTCGGGCGCCGAACCACCCGTCGCGATCTCGGTCATGCGTCGCCCTCCTGTTCTGGATGGAATCCGAAGTTCCGCGCGACGGCGGCTATCTGTTCGAGCGCGAAATCGAGCTGGTCACGGGTGAGCGTGGCCATCATGGAGATTCGCAGTCGCTGTTGTTCGCGGGGCACCGCGGGGAATTCGACGCCGTTGACGAACACGCCCGCCCGATGCAGGGCCGCCACCACCTCGGCGACCGCGAGCCGCTGCGGCACCAGAATCGGGATGATGGCCGTCTGCGGGTCGACAGCGAAACCCATGCGGCGCAGTTCGCGCACGAAATAGTCGGTGTTGTCGTGCAATCGGCGAATGCGCTCGGGATGCTCATCGATGAAATCGATCGACGCCAGTACCGAGGCGACCACCGCCGGTGACAGCGACGCGGAGAACATGTAGGACCTGGCGAAGAAGCGCAGGGTGTCGACCAGATCGCGCGATCCGGCCACGAATCCGCCGGTGGTCGCGAATACCTTCGAGAAGGTGCCCATATACAACTCGACCGCGCCGTCGGGCATATCGAAATGTTCGGCGGTGCCGTGCCCCCGCGCGCCGAGCACCCCGGTGCCGTGCGCGTCGTCGATCGCCAGCCAGGCGCCGAACGAATCGCACAGCGCGCGGATCTGCGGCAGTGCCGCGATATCGCCGTCCATCGAGTACACGCCTTCGACCGCGACGACGATATTCGCACCGGGATTGCGCCAGCGCACCTGCATCAGGCGGTGGCGCAGATGGCCCATATCGTTGTGCTCGAAGGCCATCGAGCGAACCCTGCCCAGTTGGATGCCGTCGTAGAGGCTCGCGTGGCTCTGCTCGTCGTAGAGCAGGATGTCGCCGTTGCGCAGCAGCCCGGTCACCCACCCGACATTGGCGGCATAGCCGGAGGAGAAGACCAGGGCCGCCTCACATCCCTTGGTCTCGGCGAGGCGGTCCTCGAGTCGCCGATGCAGCGAGGTGGTGCCGTTGAGCAGCGGCGGCCCGCCGCAGCCGATACCGAATTCGCGGGTCGCCGCGACGGCCGCCTCGATGATCTCCGGCTCGTTGCCCAGGCCGAGATAGTTGTTGGAGCCGAGCATGATCAGCTCGCGGATCTCGCCGCCGTCGGGATCGCGGACCCGCACCACGGGTCCGGCGGGGCCGGTGATCTCGCGCAGCACGAATCCGGTGCCCCTGGCATTGGTGACATAGGGCCGGAAATCGTCGAAACGCTGCTCGAAGGTGTGTGCCCCACTGTCGAGATAGTGCTCCAGACTGAAGTTCTCGCCGTGGCCCGCCACGGGCGGGGATACCGGTGATGCGGTCATGATGGGTCCTCGTCCAGGATCGTCGCGGTGCCTGCGCGGCCGTCGAGTGCCAGCCGGTCGCCGCTGGCGACCAATCGGGTGACGCCGGGAACTCCCACCACGGTAGGAATTCCGAGTTCGCGCCCGATGATCGCGGTATGGGACAGCACGCTGCCCCGTTCACTGATCAGGCCACCGGCCGCGACCATGAGGAACACCCAGCCGGGGTCGGTGGTGGAGGCGACCAGGATCTGTCCGTCGATCTCCACGTCGGGATCGGGTGTGCCCAGGACAAGCGCGGAGGCCTCGACCCGTCCCGGCGCGCAACCGATGCCGCGCAGAACCTTCTGCGAGGTGTCGGCGTCGGTCGGCGGCGCTTCCAGGGCCGGATCGTTGATCTCGGTCGCGGCGATCCCGGTGGTGACGATGCGCGACGGCATCGCCACGGCCCGCCAGCGTTCGTGGTCGCCGTGGCGGGTCCGCACCGTCCTGGCGACATCGGTGTCGACGGCGGTACCCCTGGTCAGCGCGGCGATCTCCTCGTAGGTCAGCCAGAAGATGTCGCGTGGCCGCTCCAGCAGCCCGGCCTCGTGGAATTGCGTGCCGAATTCCCGGAACACCCGTTTGATCAGGCCGAAGGAACGGCTGCGTCCGAGTCTCATGTTCTCGCGCTGCTTGACATGTTCGCGGGCCCGGCCCAGCGCGAACCGGAACGCGAGCCGTTCGACGGCGCTGCCGCCGCGGAACAGAGCCGTCGCCGTGGCCTCGGCCTCACGCCGGATCGCCTTCTCGCGCGCGGCCATGTCATCGATGTTCTGACCGCCGCGCAGGTAGTTGCGCAGCATCGGCACGAGCCGTTGCGGGTGTTCGCCCAGCGGATCGGTCTCGAGTTTCAGTTCGTCGACGGTGCGGTCGCCGAACAGGGCGATGTGACGCAGGTACGCGGCCCGGAAGGTACCGAATTCGCGCTGTGCCAGCGTCTTCCAGACGGCGTGTGCGTCCAGCGGTCCCTCGAACAGTGCACGCAGTTCCGCGTCGGCCCTGATGGTCGCTGTCAGCTCCAGTGCCGAACGGACCGGGTCGACGCTGTCGACGCCTTCCTCGCCGCAGAACAATTCGTTGCGCAACGTGATGGCCTCGGATTCGTCGAGGCCCTTGCGCTCGAGCAGTTGTCCGACGACGTGGAAGAGTTGCTGGGCGAGGAAATCGTTGAAGATCTGCACCGAGTAGGCGGGTACCAGTTCGTTCAGGCAGCGCTCGGTCCATTGCAGCAGCGCTTCCGGATCACGTTCGCGCGCGGGCGTCTCCGGCGCCAGACGATGGTCGAGATCGGCGGTGAACGCGGCCAGTTCGGTGAAGAATGCCCGGAGTCGACGTGGCAGCCGCAGCCAGCCGAAGGCGATGATCGCGATGACTCGCACCCGCAGCGCGTACATACGCAACCGCGCGAATCCGCGTTCGGGAGCGGCGGGACGCCGGTAGCGGTTCTCGATATTGAGCGCGGCCTCCCACCCTTCGATCGCGAATTCCATGCCGGGGATCTGGAGGAAGAGCCGATACCAGTTGCTGATGTTGTAGTAGATCCGCCCGTGTGCGGTGCCGACCAGATACGGGTAGAGATCGGCGGCGTTGCGGTCGACGATCTCGGCGGTCGCGCCGAAATCCCGGTGGCAGGCGCGGAACACCTGCTCGTAGGCCGCGCGCAGAATCGAGAAGGTCAGCGGGCTCGACAGTCCCGGATACGATTCGGCGACATTGACGTTGTCGAAGATGGTCTCGCGCGCGCCGGTCGCGGTGACCGGACGCGCCTGCAACAGGAACAGCGTGCCGTCGACGTCGTAGGCCCATTCGATATCCTGTGGGGCGCCGAATGTTTCGGCGAGCCGCGCGGCGGTGCGCGCCAATTCGGTCACCTGCGCGTCGGTCAACGCGGGCGCGGTGTCACCGCCCTCGATCGCGGCCACCACGGTGCCCTTCGCACCGTCGGCCACGACGCGGTGGCGCTTGTCCGCCACACTCCTGGACACGATGGCGCCCGAGGCGTTGTCGAGGAAATAGGTATCGCATTCGACCGTGCCCGCGACCACCCCCTCGCCGAGACCGAGTGCCGCCGAGACCACGGATTCGGCGGGGTCGCCGGTCTGCGGATTACAGCTGAACGCCACCCCCGCGACGGCGCTGTCGACCAGTACCTGCACCAGCACGGCGCAGTCGACGCCGCCGTTGTCGAGCCCGCGGTGGGCCCGGTAGAACAGCGACCGCTCCGAGTACGCCGAGGCGAGGACGCCGAGCACGGCACGAGGTACCGCTTCGGGGGCGACGTTGAGGAAGGTGTCGAGCTGCCCGGCGAAGGAGTCGGTGGCCGAATCCTCACCGCTGACCGATGATCGCACCGCGAGCCGTACCGGCCCGTCGGCCAATTCGGCGAGCGCGGATTCGAGTCCGGCCGACACCGACTCCGGCAGTGACAGATCGAGGATCAACGCTCGGATATCGGCGGACACCGAACGCAGTGACGCGGAATCGGTGTGGTCGAGGGTCGTCAGGATTTCGGCGACGGCGTCGGCCACCGGGGCCAGGATCTCCGCGCACGCCCGCGTCGGCACCACCACGAACGGCGGGACGCGGTACCCGGCGGCGAGCAGCCTGCCCAGGTTCGCGGCCTTGGCGCCGAACAGCGCGGTGTCGTCCGGTGTCCCGGATTCGGCCAGTACCGAGGCGGGCACCACGGTGCCGGTATCTGTCGGATTCATAGAGTTCTGCCTCTTCATCGCGCGGCCTCGGCCAAGGAGTCCTCGGCGGGGGCCGCGTGCTGTCGGCGGGTGAGCCGAACCAGCACCGGATCGGGGGTATTGGAGATCTCGGGGTTCTCACGCACCCGCAGGCCGTTCACCAGTTCGATGTCGTAGCGCGACAACAACATCGCGAGGCCGACCCGCACCTCCACCAGGGCCATGTGCTGGCCGACGCACAGGTGCGCGCCCCAGCCGAAGGGGAAATAGCGGAACGGCGGACGCGCGCGGGCACGTTCCCTGGTGAAACGCTCGGGATCGAAGGTGAGCGGCGATTCCCAGAAATCGGGGAATCGGTGGTTCACGAAGGGGCTGATCACCACGATCGCCCCCGGTTCCAGATCGAAGGTGTCGAAACTGTCGGGTTCGATCGCGGTGCGGCTGAACGCCCACGCGGGCGGGTGCAGACGCATGGCCTCGTCGACGCAGCGCCCGGTCGATTCGAGTGCGGGCAGGGCGTTCTCGATCGCGGTGACGCTCAGCGTCGTGTCGATCTCGTCGCGCACCCGCGCCAGCACCGCGGGGTTGCGGCACAGCTCGTAGACCGTCCAGGCCAGCGCGCCGCCGGTGGTCTCGTGCCCGGCCAGCAGGAAGGTGAGGACCTCGTGGCGCAGTTGTTCGTCGTCCATGGCGTGACCGGCGTCGTCGCGGGCGGCCAGCAACCTGGCGAGCAGGGAATGAGCCTGTTCCCCCTCGGTATCGCGATTGCCCGCGATGACGTCGTCGACCACCCGGTGCAGACGCGCGAGCACGCCGCGGAATCGGCGGTTCGCCGGGGTGGGCAGGCCGGGCGGCAGCTGGATCGGCGCGGCCATGTGGCGCATCACCCAGTCCACCCCGTCGCGGACGTCGTCCTCGATCTGGGGCAGGATGCCGTCGATTTCGGCGCCCATCACCGCGCGGCACACCACGTCGGCCGCGAATCCCATCACCTCGGGCACCAGATCGAACGGTGCGCCCTCCGCGGCGCGGGCGTCGAGGCGTTCGAGCATGCGCTGCCCGCACGCGACCATGAGCGGGATCTCGGCGTCGACATGCCTGCGCCCGAACGCCGGTTTGATCAGCGCGCGCTGACGTTTCCACAGTTCGCCACCGCTGGTCAGCAGACCGGGCCCGAGCAGGTGATTCAGGCTCTGGTAGCTGATGCCCTTGCGGTACTTGGCCGCGCCGGTCACGAGCACCTGGTCGATGTGATCGGGATCGACGAGCAGGTGCACGTGCTGGTTGGCCAGCCGCAACCGCACACTGCCCCGGTGGGCGACGGCCTGTTCGTAGAACAGCGTCAACGGATCGGACCGGTAGGCGGGGTAGAAACCCAGCGGATGCCGCGACGAGGGCCCCGTCAGCGTTCTCGGGCGCGCCCCGCTCATCCGGCTCCCCCGGCTCCGACCGGTTCCGGCACGGCGCGTTCGACGAACAGCGCGCGGGCCCGGGCCCGCTGTACCTTGCCGCTGGTCGTCTTGGGAATACTTCGCGGCGGCACCACCAGCACGTCGGCGGCGAGTATCCCGGTGCGCTTGCTGACCGCGACCCGGACCGCGCGCCGCAACTCGTCGTATTCGGCCGGGTCGACGGCCGATTCCACGATCAGGTACAGGTCCTCCGACAATCCGTCGGCATCGGCGTAGCCGACCGCTGCGGCTCCGCCGGGCCGCACACCGGGCACCGCCTCGGCGGCGATCTCGAAATCGGTGGGCAGGTAGTTCGCGCCTCTGATGATGATCAGATCCTTCTGCCTACCGGTGACCCGCAACCGGCCCGCGCGCAGATATCCGATATCGCCGGTGTCCCACCAGTCCTCGGCGTGCGACGACGCGGTCGCCTCCGGCAGCCGGAAGTAGCCCACCGTGGTCGACGGACCGCGGAACTGGATGCGTCCGACCACATCCTCGGTGACCGGCAGGTTGTCGCCGTCGACGATCCGCACCTCGGTGCCGAGCACCGGCTCGCCGCAATCGACGATCTGCATCGCGTCCGGATCATCGACGTCGACATCGGCGACCAGCCCGTCCGCGGTGAGCGCGCGCCGCGAGATCGAGTCGAAGGCGACCGGTGCGTGCGGACGGGAAACCGTCACGGCCAGTGACGCTTCCGCCATGCCGTAGCAGGGCACGAGCGCGTCCTCCGGCAGTCCCCACGCCGTGAAACGATCGACGAAACGCTGCACCGTGGGGGCGTGGATCGGCTCGGCGCCGCAGAACAGGAAGCGCCAGCTCGACAGGTCGACCCCGGCCATCTCCTCGTCGGTGACCCTGGCCGCGGCGTATCCGTAGGCGAAATTCGGTGCGGCGGTGAATGTCCCGCGATACCGGCCGACCGCGCGCAGCCAGTCGCCCGGTTTGCGCAGGAATCGGCTCGGCGGCATCACCACCGCGTCGTTGGCGGTGAAGACGGGGGTGAGGAATCCTCCGATCAGCCCCATGTCGTGGTGCAGGGGCAGCCAGCCGACCCAGGTGTCGCCGATATCCATCGACGCGGCCAGCGCGATCTGCTCGCAGTTGGCGGCCAGATTGGCGTGGGTGATCTGCACGCCCTTCGGGGTTCCGGTGGAACCGGAGGTCGACTGGATGAAGGCGATATCGCCGGGTTCGGGAAACCGGGGCGCGACGGCGGGCGACGTCGGCGAGACGGCCGATCCGTGCAGCGACGCGCTGTCGAGCGCCGTGACGTCGGCGCCGAGTTCGGCCGCTTCGAGCACACCCGCCGAGGCGATCACCGCCTTCGGTTCCAGGTAGGCCGCCAATCTGCGGAATTTGTCGTAGAACAGGTCCGACGAACCGAATCCGCCCGGCGTGGCGACCGCGGTCGGCACCGCGCCGAGTACCAGCGCACCGAAGAACGCGGTCACGAATTCCGGTGAGGTGGGCAGACACAGCATCACCCGGTCACCCGGCCGCACCCCGGCGCTCGCCAGTGCCGCGGCCGACCGGCAGGCCGCCGCCGCGAGCGCGTCGTGGCGCCAACGGATATCGTCGGCCGCGCTGTCACCGACGCGTTCGGGGGCGAAGATCGTCGACGGCGCCTGTGCTCCCCGTTCGGCGTTCGCGAACAGCGCGTGCACGATGCTCGGATGCCGGGGCCGCAGGGCGCTCACGAGTCGTCCCGGACGTAGGCGACGATGTCGTCGACGGTGTTCAATCGCGACGCGGCGTCCTCGGGGATCTCGATGCCGAACGCCTGCTCCAGCTGGATGGTCAACTCGATAGCGGTCGGTGAGTCGAGGCCGTAATCGATGAGCGGCGCGGCGGCGCGGATGTCGTCCGCGGCGACCCACAGCACCTCGCCGACGATGGCACGGACCCGTGACTCGATCTCGGCGGTGGAACGGGTTTGTGCACTCATCCGAAGAGTTTTCCTTCCCTCACGCAGGCGCGAACCGACTCGTCCAGATCGACGCCGTCTGCGGTGTCGATGCGATGGAATCCGATCTCGGGGAATGCCGAGGCCAGGGTGTCGCGAACCCGCAGGTATCCCTCGCGCAGCATCGCCAGACGCTCCGCCGTCTCGTGCGCCTCCTCCATGCCCTCGCCGGATCGCCGCGCGCATCGGACCGCGGCCTGCTCGGGCGGAACATCGAGCCAGAGCACGGCATCGGGCAGGGTCGTGCGGAACCGGGCCGCGAATCCGGCGACCGACGCCGTGATATCGCGTCCGACCAGATCGGCGATCTCCGACAGCAGCGACCAGATGTCGCGCGCGCTGCCCAATCGCGCCGCCTGGCTGTGCTGCCAGGCCAGAATGTCGTCGAATGTTCCTGGTCGATGCCGCTCCAGCACCGCCGCGATCTCGTGTTCGCGGTCGTGACCGTTCCAATCCGGCCCGGCCAGCGCCACGTACAGCGGTCCGTAGACCTGGAGTTCGATCAGCGGATGACGTTCGAACACCAGCACATCCGGAGACCAGGTATCGAGGAAATGCCGCTCCACCGGACCGAACAGCGTCATCTGCAAATACATGGCCGTCGCCTTCATCTCCAGGCTGGAGATCTCGTCGCATCCGACGCTGAAGGCCTTGAGCTGCGTGGACAACTCGGTGAGCGGGACATCACGGGTGTTGTGGAAATCCGGGCAGGTCATGGCGGCGAAGGCATCGGGATCCCCGGTCGGTGCGAGTTCACGCAACCGGGCCATGACCGAGGACTTGCCCGCGCCGTCGATACCGACGATGGCGACGCGGCGGGTCATCGGTCGTCCTCCCGCAACTGCGCGAGGATGTCCTTGGTGATGGCGGCGGGCGCGTCGGTGCCGTCCAGCCGCACCCAGCCCAGTTCCGAGGACAGCGCCTCCAGCGCCTCGTGGCTCTGCTGCTGGAAGTCCAGGAACGCCTTCTCGTCGCCGTAGCCGCTCTCGTAGTCGCTGCGCAATTGCTTGCGGCCCAACGCGTCCTGCGGACTGAGGGTCAGATAGAAGGTGCGATCCGGTTCCGGGAATCCCGCGGTGAGCTGACGCAGCACCGTCGGATCGCCGCCGTGGGCGACCTCGGTGGCGTAGTACTTGTACCAGTAGGCGTTGGCGAGCATGATGTCGACGCCGCGCGCCGAGGCGAGGTCGAAGGACAGCTGCATCGCGTGGAAAAGGAAGTGCGCCCGGCTCAGCGGCGACAGGATCTTGAGGTAGCCGTAGATCTCCGAGGGGTTGCGCCACGGCAGTTTCGAGGAGACCTTCGGATCGAGGAAAGCGTCCCAGATGGTCACCGCGGCGACACTCTGGCCCTGTGCCTCGAATTCCGCGGCGATCCTGGCGACCTGCGTGGTCTTGCCGGAGCCGTCGGCCCCCGCGATGCAGATCAGGCGCTTGCGTGCGGTCAGTTTCTCATCCCTTCTCGGTGCCGGTCGGACGGCGTCTCCCGAGGACGCGGGGGCGGGTTCGGGTAGTGCCGTCACCGGTCGCGTCGTGGTCCGCGCGGTAACGGTCGACGCGGCGGCGGCGCTACCCGCCATGGCGGGAACACGTTCCGCCGCAAGTTCTTCCACAGTGTCGGAGGTCGGCGCGGTGAGACCGGTGCCTGTCGTCTCCTCCGGTGGCCCGTCCGGAGCCCGGGTCGGTGCGGATCGCGATTCGATCCTGCTCTGCTGTGGGACAACGTCTTCCGGGGATTCCGGAGGATCCGTGGTTTCCAGTACCGAGATCACACCGGCGCGGCCGTCGACGCGGACGCGTTGTCCGGAGCGGATCGCCGTCGTCGCGCCCGCGACGTTCAGCACGGCGGGGATGCCGTACTCGCGGCCGATCACCGCGGCGTGGGACAGCATGCCGCCGACCTCGGTCACCACGGCGGCCACCAGGCCCAGGGCGGGTGTCCATCCGGGATCGGTGAAGCGGGTGACGAGGATATCGCCCTCGCGCAATTGTTCGATATCGGCCAGCGAGGTGATCACCCGCGCGGTGCCCTCGGCGACGCCCGGGCTGCACCCGAGTCCGGTCAGATCGCCGTCGCCGATGTCACGGACCGCACCGACCGTCACGCCACCGCCGAGTTCGTGCGGCGGGACGAGATCGCGGTAGCCGGCGTACATCGCGCCGCGATAGGCGATGGCGTCGGCCAGTTCGGCCACTTCGACCCGACCCGAGACCAGATCGCTCAGTTCGTGGATGGTCAGCTGGAATACGTCGTCGGCGCTGTCGAGCGTGCCCGCCGCGGCGAGGCGGACACCGGCCTCGACGACATAGGCGCGCACGATCGCGTAGCACTGCGAGGAGAATTCGCGCATCCGTTCCCGCGCGACCAGATACCGCCGCATCCGGTCGACGTTCTTGTCCAGGCCCTTGGCGAATTTCATCCGCACCAGCGGCTTGGCCCGCACCCTGGCCCGGACCGCCGCGAATTCGTCCTCGTAGCGTTTGCGCTGATCCACCAGCGACACATCGGGATCCGCGGGCGGGGTGCCGTGATCGAGCATGATCGAGATCATCGAGCGCACTCGCTCGGGCGATTCCGACCAGCGCGGGCAGGTCAGATCCAGTTCGGCGTCGGCGTGGAAGCCCTGTTCGGCGAGGAATTCCGCCAGCGCAGCATCCCATTCGGCGCTGTCGAGGCCGTGGTCACGGGCCACACCGTGCAGGACGACGATCGCCCGCTGCAACTGCATGTGGCTGATATCGGCCAGTCCGCCCATCAGGTCGATGGCCGATGTCGTACCGCCGGTCGCGGCGTCGACCTTGTCCAGCGCCTGCTTGAAATCGGTTTGCACACTGGAGTTGTTGTAGATGGTGGTGAAGTAGGTGCGTTCGGTGACGGCGTGGAAGGTCAGCAGGCAGTCGGCGAGGTCGGTGGCGAAAGTCGCCTCGTCGGTCTGTGCCAGATCGCGCACCCGGGTCCGCCATCCCGCGTATTTCGCGGGCCATTCCGCCGCGAACGCGTCGACCGCCGCGAGCTGATCGCGGTAGCTCTGCTGCACCGCGACCGCCGCGGGCAGCGCCCTGGCGATGGTCTTGGCGTTGGTCGGCGTGCGGTGCGGACCGTCGGCGCCGTATTCGTTCAGCACGCCGAGGTCGTCGTCGAAATGCTGTTCGTCGAAACCGGGAATCTTGAAGAAGCACTGCTTGACCGCACTGACATTCCAGTAGGCGCGGCCGTAGTACATGGCCATCCAGTCCGGTTCGACTCCGGGATCGGCCAGTTTGAGCCGCTGGAAGAACGCCTGCATCGAATACTGGAAGGCGTTGTCGTACAGGGAGAACATCAGCGGGGTGCAGACGCGGGCCGAGACGCCGCCGTCGCGCAGATCGGCGTCGGAGAACTGATCGATATCGGTGCGCCAACCGATGGCGGTGATGGCACGGGACTGGAGCAACCACAACTTGCCCGCGCCGTCGATGGCCCATTCGATGTCCTGGGGCCGGTGCCGGAAGGCCTGCACCGCCAGCATCAGGGCGGCCAATCCGGTCGTCGCCGTCGGCTCGAGGTCGATATCCTCACCGCCCGCGTCCCGATCGACGACACTGCCGTCGACCAGCCGCAGCGTGTACCGCGTCGGCGTCACGTGGCCCGAGACCAGTCGCTCCCCCAGTCCGGCACAGGATTCCACGATCGCCTGGTCCTCGTTGCCGCTGAGCGCGTCGATGCTGAAACCCACACCGGCGTAACGGGCATCGACCATGCGCTGCACGAGCACGGCCACCGACGCCGTCGCCTCGGTGTAGCCGTGTTTGGCCAGATAGGTCCGGACACGGTCGTTGTGCACCGAATCCCGGCACTCGGTGATGTGGCCGCGCAGCGCGGTCACGTCGGCGATGTCCAGGTACGACTCGTATTGTCCGGCGAAACTGGCGTCGTCGAGATCTTCCAGCACCCCGCTCGAGCGCGCGGCGACCGGGAAACCGCCGACCGCCTGCACCCAGCGGGTGAGGTCGTCGTCGGTGACCTCGTCGAGGTCCAGATCGGCGGGCAGGACGAACCCCGGCGGCACCTCGAAACCCGCCGCGACGAGTTCGTGCAGGGTAGCGGCCTTGCCGCCGGCTCGTTCGGGGACGAAATCGGGCGCGCCGAGAAACATCGGCGCGAGTATCGGACTGTCGGACACGATGGGGGCTCCTGTCGGAAGCAGAACCGGGCGTACCTCGTGGCGTGCCGCCAACTCGCGGGCCGCCCTGACACCCGCGACGGTCAGTCCGCCGTAGGAGGGACTGACCGTCCCCGGCTCGAAACCGAGAAGCAGGGTTTCGGCCATGCACGCGTAGACGACACCGGCGGGCAGACCGGTTTCGGGAAAGGGAGGGGTCTGGCCGAGCGGAAGCGCCATGCGGCCGCCGGAGACCAGCGTGACGCCGGGCAGATCGGCGACGTCCGGATGCACGTCACCCGGGACGGCCAGATCGTAGACCAGCACCGAGTGATCGGTGGCGAGCAGATCCGGAGTCAGCGGTGGCACAGCGGAATTCGTCGCGGTCAGCACGATATGGCATTCGCGCAGCACGGTGAGGTCCTCGCTGATCTCCAGCACACCGGGGCCGGTCACGCCCGCGAGGTCGGCGGCGACCTTGCGCAACCGCCTGGCCGATCCCGGCCTGCCGACCAGGACCACCGAATCGGCGAGCGGCGCGATCAATTCCGCCATCACCGCGCCGATATTGCCGAGCGCGCCGAGTATTCCGACGCGGCGCTGCCCCGGCGCCAGTCGTTCCAGCTCACTGCGCACCACCTCGAAGGCGCACGCGGCGGTGAGCGAGTTTCCCGACGTCACCGTGACGGCGTCCTCGACCACATCGCGGGAGGCGTTGGTGACGATCGAGGTGTAGCCGCCGAGTCCGATGACCGACGCGCCGAGGGTGATCGCCTGTTCGACGCCTTCCAGCACCAGATCGCGCAGCCAGGCCCGGTGCCCGGCCCGTTGGCATTCGATGATCTGCTCGGCCGAGATCGGAACCGCGATCAGGCAGACCTCGACGGTAGCGCCGGTCGGCGAGGTGACCAGTTGCCTGGTGAGTTCGAACGGTTCGGCCACGCCGCGCAATCGCTCGAACAGCGCCGCGAACTGCTCGTCGGACCATTCGGCGAGTTCGGGCGCGAATCTGCGCAGGTCCGCCGCTTCGGGCAGATTGGCCAGGAAGACGACCCGGTTCGGCGCGTCCCACGCTCTGGCGACCTCCGGCAGCCGCCGTGGCGACGGCGATTTCTCCTCCGGCACCGGCCAACTCGTCTCGGCGGGCACCGCGAGATGCGCGAGCAGAGTGGCCAGATCGCCACGGTGCAGCAGGGCGGCGAGTTCGTCGAGCGCGTTCTCGACCCGGACCATATCCGCTTCGGACAGGAAGGCCGAAGGCTGGATACGCAGGGTGGTCGGCGCGGACAGCGTCGGCAGCATGCGGATCCGATGGGTGTGCAGCAGATAGCCCGCCACCACGTAGCCGAACATGTCGGGGTCGCAGATCTCGCGCAGCAGTGCCGATTCCGGTGTCGGCGGCAGGATTTCGATGCCCTGGAGCAGGCCGCGTCCACGCACGCCCGCGATGACACGCGGCCACCGGCTCGCGATCGCGTCGAGCCGCGCACGCAGCCGCGCACCGGCATCGGAGATGCGGATCTGGTTGTCGTGCAACAGGTCGAGCGCGGCTTCGGCGACCGCGCAGGACAGTTCGTCGTCGGCGAACGTGGACGTGTGATAGCGACCGAAATCGGAGACCGACGCGGCCCGGTCGACCAGCAGGGCCGAGATCTTCATCAAGCCACCGCCGAGCGATTTCGACAGCAGGTAGTAATCCGCCGTGACCCCCGAGGGCGCCGAGGCGAGAAAAGTTCCCGTCCGTCCCATACCGCACTGGATCTCGTCGAAGACCAGCGCCGCCGAATGCCGGTCGGCCAGCGCGCGCAACGCGGCCAAGGTTTCGACGGGAACTTCGCGCACGCCGCCCTCGCCCTGGATCGGCTCGGCGAAGACCGCGGCGATCGGCGAGACCGATGTCTGAGACATCGAGGGCCTGCCCGCGCCGTCCACCGTGATTCGATACACGGTGCGCAGTTCCGCGGCGAACGCGCGCCCGACAGCGTCGGGCGACCAGTCCGCGAGCCGGTGTCGTTCCGGGCCGGGAACGATGAGATCCGCAGGTGTGTCGGCCTGTTCGGTCAACGCGAAGGCGCCCGCGGACTTCCCGTGGAACGCGTTGGCCAGCGAAAGGTACACCGGTCCCCTGGCCTCGACCGCATCGATGACACGCAGCGAATCCTCGAGGATTTCCGCGGTCGACAGGTTCGCGACATCGCCGAGCGCGGGCACCGTCCCAGTCGCCGTGAACGGACGCACCGTGTCCAGGCCGTCGCGACGTACCCGGCGCAGCGCCCGCCGCAGTTCGGTCCTGAGGTCGGCGAGACGTCGCGCGTGTGCCACCGCGGCATGTCGCACCGCGGCCTCGACCGCGTCGGCACCGGTCGATCCGAGGGTCACCACGTAGTCCCGACCGGTCGTCGACCCCACCAGTTCGGAGAGTCTTCTGGCCAGACGCGCGGCCCCCGGCCGAATGCTGCCCTGGGACACGAAGGGGTGCTGTTGGTTCAACCGGGCCGTCGCCACACGCACCAGCGCCGGGTGATTATGGCCGAAAAGCGCAGCTCCGAAGCCTCCGACCAGGTCGAGGACGCGGGTGCCGTCGACCCCGATCAGGTGATCGCCCTCCGCGCCCGCGTACACCACGTCCAGGTGACACGCGCGAAGCAACCGCGCCAGCCCGGGACGATTGTGCCGGGCGAAATCGTCGAACAGTTCCCGCGTCACGTCCGGTTCCCCGGGGACTCGGGCCGTGATCTGTCGCGCTATCGATGCCACGGACCCTATGCCCCGACCTCGGTGGGACTGCGGTACTTCGCCGAAACACAGTCGATCACGTCACGCGCGGTATGGAGCGTGGCGACCTCTTCGTCGAGCAGCTCGACACCGAAGGCGCGCTCGAGTTCGATCACGATTTCGGCGGATCGCACGGAGTCCAGGCCATAGTCCAGCAATGGCGTGTCGACATCTATGTATGCCACCTGAAGTCCGGCGCGGAAGAGTTCCCCGACGCGCTCGGTAATTTCATCGGACACGATTATTTTCCCCCTCCGGCTACCTCGGAGCCCACCGATTCCGCGGCGGGCACTACACCTGCGACGGCGGTGCCCGACGCGGGAAGAAACACGAATAATCCCTGGTCGATGCATGATTCAACGCCACTCGAGACTGCGATCACTTGCCCTCCGGAATCAACAACCGAGACTGTCATGCGTCATATCTCGTCACTTCACGCACCTGTCAGCGATCACAGTTGCGCCATGTCCCAATCTGTACACCGCAGATCAAATGTCTGCAATTCCAAATGTGCTGGCGGACAGCATCTCTCAACGAGAAGCAAGTGTGTGGCTATCTTTTCGACCGAATGTGATGCGTCACGCCATCACTTTGCGTCGGACACATGGACGCAACGCGTCCCAGACACTCTCCCCAATGAATTGGGGGCATCTTTATTTCGGGACACCAAGCACCCGAGGACGCGAGGAGTTCCGATTATCGGAAACCGCGCTGTTCACGGTCAGTTCATCGCACCGTAGGGTGGATACCAAAAACCAACTCCTCGGTATTTAAATCAGAAAATTGGAGGTACCACAGCTACCAGGGGAATTACAATTTGTTAACGGTGTTTTTACTATCGAGAAGAGGGTTCCGGAGCGGTTCGAAACAGGCGGCAAACCATGTGTCCGGCAGGCAAATGTGACGCCTCTCATTACCGATCGGTAGACAGGGGCGCGTCGACGCGGACGAAGACTCCTCGAGACAGTTCCACTCTCGGACTCTCAGAACCACCCGAATCGATCCATTCCCCCCTCGCCACAGTTAGTGTGAATGCGTTGCACACTAATTTCAGGGGGCGGAAGGAGTCGTCAATGGCCGTCGATAGCTCGGCGCGACCGAGTCTTACCCTGTCGGGTAAGCCGATGTCGTCACCGCTGCAGGACATACGCACGCTGTCACGCCAGATGGTGGGCCACTTCGTGGAGAACGTGGTGCCCTGCGGAACGCTACCCGGAGACGCCATCACCGGCGACGTCACCGCGATCACCCGGGTCTGCCTGGAGTTCGCGATCAGCATGCTCGACGGCAAGGACATCCCCACCAAACTCCAGCGGCTCCAGGACGCCGCGGCGGGATGGGCACGCGAAGGTGTACCGATCGACACCATCCACCACTCGATCCACGAGGGGTTCAAGATGGGGCTCGACCTCGTCGTCTCGGGCGCCTCGATCAAGGACTACGACAACCTCGTCGTCGGCGCCAAGGCCGTGCTGGAGATGCTCGACCAGATCACCTCCGCCATCTCGGTGGCCTACGTGCGCGAACTGCGCTCGGTCGTCAGCGAACACCACACCGCGGTGCACACGCTGACCTCGGCGCTGCTCGGGGGACACAGCACATCGACCATGGCACGCGAATGCGGCATCGCCATCGCGGATTCCTACGCGGTGGTTGCGGTGGCGATTCCGCCGCATCGCGAGGAACACAATCCGGCGGTGGACAGCCAGGTGGTCGCACGCCGCAAACTCCGGCGGGTACAGGCCGAACTCGCGACCCGGTGCGGTAACAACGCGTTGTCGTTGCTCAGCGTGGACGGCGGCACCGTACTCGTACCGTCGGCCACCTTCGACAGCGCCGAACTCGACGCGCTGATCACCCAGTTGTCGCACGCGGCCCAGGTCGGCATCACCGCGACGATGATCGACGCGGCCCCCGCGCAGATCCCCGATGCCGCGGACCAGGCGCACGAACTCCTCGACATGGTGCAGCGACTCCAAGCCGTGCCCGGTATGTACCGCTTCGACGAGTTGGCGCTCGAATACCAGCTGACCCGCCCCGGCCCCGGCCGCGAATATCTCGGCTCCCTCCTCGATCCGCTGGACGCGCACCCCGAACTCCTCGAGACCTTGCAGCGCCACATCGCCAACAACCTCAACCGGCAGCGCACCGCCCGGGTCCTGCATGTGCACACCAACACCGTCGACTACCGGCTCAAACGGATCGGCCAGTTGACCGGATTCGACCCGTCACAGCCGTCCGGACTCTGGTACCTACGATCGGCCCTGGTCGCCCGCACCTATCGCGCATAACGGTGCGGGCGACCCGGCTTCTCGTCGCCGGGCGCTACTCCCGTGATGTCGCGGACATCGCCGCCTCCTCGACGCCCGTCATGAACCGCTCCAGGATCGGGCCGACGACGGCCAGCGCGGCCGGGTGGGTCAGTTCGAGGTGGCGCGCGTCCACCACCGTGTTATGGACCTCGCCGGTGGCGTAGGGCCGCCACGTCCTGGCGATCGCGTCGTGGTCGCCGCGGTCCCGGCCCGCTGTGAATACGACCATGTCGCCGTCGAAGACCTCGGGACGGTAATCGCGCGCGATGTCGCTCGCCGTCTCGAAACTGGTCATCAACCGATCCACTTGGTCGGCGGTGAACATCCCGGTGGCGACGATCTGATCGCGGATGACGCCCCACGCCTGCTCGTGGGTCTGTGCCGACACCGCGTCACCGAGGTCGAACAGTTCCCGCCAGCCGCCGAGCAGGTCCGCCATCAGCTCGCCCGGCGCGTGGCCGTTGGTGGCGACGATGGCGGGGTCGGGCTGCCCGTCGGCCCAGCCGACGACACTGTCGAGCACGGCCAGGGTGCCGACCTGGTCGCCCTCGCGCTGCAGCCGCACCGCCATGGCATGGGCGATCTCACCGCCGAGCGACCAGCCGAGCAGGTGATACGGCCCGTTCGGCTGCGCCCGGCGAATCTCGGCCACATACCGCTCGGCGAGCGCGTCCACCGAATCCGCGCACGGTTCGCCCGCGACGACGTGCGGATCCTGCAACCCGAACACCGGCCGGTCCCGGTCCAGGTGTTCGACCACGCCGCCGTAGAACCAGGCGAGGCCGCCCGCGGGGTGGACACCGAAGATGGCGGGCTTGGACCCGCCTGCGCGCAGCGGAAGCAGCACCTGGAGGCCGGAACCGCCCTCCGCCTCGTCCGCCCTGCGCGCCAGTGCCTCCGGCGTGGCGTCGTCGAACATCCACGGCAGCGAGATCGTCACGCCGCGCGAGCGCAATTCGATCACCACGCTCGTCGCGAGCAGCGAATTACCGCCCAGATCGAAGAATCCGTTCGTCGCCCCGACCCGCGCGACACCGAGCACCTTCTCGTAGACCTCGCAGAGCACCTTCTCGGTCCGGGTACGCGGAGCGACGAATTCGATGACCGACTCGCCGAAATCGGGTCCGGGCAATGCCTTGCGATCGAGTTTGCCGTTGATCGTCAGCGGCAGTTCGGGCAGCACCATCACCACCGACGGCACCATGTAACTCGTCAGCACCCGCGCCGCCGTCGCGCGGATCTCGCCGGGATCGATGTCGTGCCCGTCCACCACCGCGTAACCGATCAACTGATCCACGCCGAGTTCGTGACGATGCACCGCGGCCGCGGCCTGGGTCACGGCGGGATGGCGCAGCAGCGCCGATTCCACCTCACCCAATTCGATACGGAAGCCGCGCAACTGCACCTGCGCGTCCGCGCGCCCCGCGTAGGACAACTCCAGTCCGTCCGCCGCACGTCGCCAACGCGCGGTGTCGCCGGAACGGTACAGCCGGGAGCCCGCGGGCCCGAACGGATTCGCCACGAAACGGCTCGCACTCAACGAGCGGGCGCCGAGGTAGCCGCGGGAGAGTTGGTCACCCGCGATGTACATCTCCCCCACGACCCCGATCGGGGTGGGACGGAGCCGATCGTCGAGCACGTAGGCGCGCAGGCCCGGCAGGGGCGTGCCGATTCCCGCGTTGTCCGCCGCCGGACCGTCCGCCGCCGAATAATCCACCGCGGCCGAGTTCGCGCCGCCGAGTTCGGAATAGGTGACGTGCACGGTGGTCTCGGTGATTCCGTACATATTCACCACGCGCGGCGCGTCCGGCTCGTGCGCGGCGAACCATTCGGTGAGCCTCGACGTGTCGAGCGCCTCGCCACCGAGCACCACGTACCGCAGCGCGAGTTCTCCCGCCGCGCTGCCGGATTCCCGGTAGCGACGCTCGGCGTCGGCGAAACCGTAGAACGCCGACGGCGTCTGGCTCAGCACCGTCACCCGCTCCCGCACCAGTATCCGGACCAGCGCGTCCGGCGCCCGCGAGGTGTCGTGGTCGACGACCACCACGCGGCCGCCGGAGACCAGCGGCCCCCACATCTCCCAGACCGCGAAATCGAAGGCGTACGAATGGAACATCGTCCACACGTCGTCGCGACCGAGATCGAATCGCTCGGCGGCCCTGGTGAACAGGGTGACCGCCTGGCGGTGGCTCACCACGACCCCCTTCGGCCTGCCCGTCGATCCCGAGGTGTAGATGACGTAGGCGACATTGTCCGGTCCGGCCTCGGGCGCGGCGGCGCGCCGTGTCCGCGGTCCGACCTCCACGCAGTCCTCGACCAACACCACCGGAGCCGAGTATTCCGGCACGTCCGACGCCGTCGCCGCGGCGGTGAGCACCACCACGGGCGCGGCGTCGTCGAGGACGAACCGCACCCGCTCGCGCGGGTAGGCGAGATCGAGCGGCAGATATCCCGCTCCCGCCTTGATCACGCCGAGCAGTCCGACGACCAGATCCACCGAGCGCGACAGCGCCACGGCCACCAGCGTTTCCGGTCCCGCGCCGCATTCGGTCAACCGCGCGGCCACGGCCTCGGCACGACGATCCAGCTCCGCGTAGGTCAGCCGCGCGACGCCGTCGCTCACCGCGACCGCATCCGGGTGCGCGCCGACGCTGTCCGAGAACAGCCGCGCCAGAGTCACTTCCGGCACCGCGATGCCGTCGGTGCCCGCCGCACCGAGGATCTCGAGCTGTTGCGCGGTGTCGACCAGGCCTATATCACCGACGACGACGGTCGGATCCTCGGTCACGGTCTCCAGGATCCGGACGAACGCGTCGACGAAGCGATGCATCGTCTCCTCGACGAACAGATCACTGGCGTAGGTCAGACGGCCCGACATCCCCGCCCGGGCGCCGTTGTCGTCGTAGCGATCGACCAGTTTGACGTTCAGATCCGCCTGGGCCTGTTCGTATCCGTGCTCGATCGGCTCGATGACCAGGTCGGGCAGCGTCAGCGCGGCGGCGCGCAGATTCTGCACGTCCAAGGTCACCTGGTACACCGGCAGGTGCGCCGTCGACCGAGGCGGATTGAGCATCTCCACCACCTGGTCGAAAGTCACGTCCGCATGGGCGAACGCGGCCAGGTCGGCATCGCGCGTCGCGGCGAGCAACTCCGCGAACGGCTGCCGCGACGCGACCCGCGACCGCAGCACGACGGTGTTCACGAACATACCGACGAGATCGTCGAGTTCGCGTTCACCGCGGCCGGAAACCGGTGTGCCGACGGCGATGTCGTCGACACCGGCGAGCCGCGACAGCAGGACGGTGAGCGCGGCGTGCAGCACCATGAACACCGTCGCGTTCGCCTGCCGCGCGATTCCGTCGATCCGCGACCACAGCGCCGAGGAGATCTCGAAGTCGACCGCTTCACCGCGCATGGAGGCGATCGCCGGACGGGGCAGGTCGGTCGGCAGCTCGAGCAGTTCGGGCAGGCCGGCGAGCGTGTCCCGCCAATACCGCAGTTGGTCGGAGATCACCGAATCGGGATCGTTCTCGTCGCCGAGCATTTCCCGACGCCACATCGAGTAGTCCGCGTACTGCACCGCGAGTTCGGGCCACAGGGGTTCGGTGCCGTGCGTGCTCGCCACATAGGCCGCGGCCACATCCCGGGCGAGCGGCATCATCGACTGCCCGTCCGCGCAGATGTGGTGCACGGTGATCGCCAGGACGTGATCGGTCGCGCTCAGGGTGAACAGATCCAGCCGGACCGGGGGCGCCTGGGTCACATCGAAACTCACCGAGACCGCGGCCGCGGCCCGTGCCATCAATTGCGTTTCGTCCACGACGACCGGGTCGAGCACGTGCGTGATCTCCGCCGCGTCGACGATCACCTGGTGCGGGGTTCCCCCCGTCATCGGGTACCTGGTGCGCAGCGATTCGTGCCGCGCGACGACCATGTCGCACGCGCGCCGCATCGCGTCAATATCGAGTTCGCCTCGCAGCCGAACCAGCAGCGGCACGTTGTAGGCCGCCACCGAGGTGTCGAACTGGTTGAAGAACCACATGCGTTGCTGCGCGGGGGAAAGCGGAATCAGATCCGGGCGCGCACGCCTGGTCAGTGGCGCCCGCTCGACCCGGTCGAGGGTGGCCAGGCGCGTGGCGAGCACGCCGACCGACGGCGCTTCGAACAGGTCGCGCACGCCCACGCGCGTCCCGAGGGCCGCACCCAGCCGAGCGGCCGCCCGCGTCGCCGACAGCGAATTGCCGCCGAGTTCGAAGAAGCCGTCGAGCACGCCGACCCTCTCGACGCCGAGCACGTCCTCGAACACCTGGGCCACCACGCATTCGACATCGGTGCGCGGAGCGACCCACTCGCGGCGATCCACGAAATCCGGTGCGGGCAGCGATCGGCGATCGAGTTTGCCGGTGTTGGTCAGCGGAAGCGCCGCCAGGACGACGAAGACCTCGGGAACCATGTGTCCGGGCAGTCGCGTCCGCGCGGCGGCCGCCACCTCGGCGGTATCGGTGTCGGCGTCGGCCACGAGATAGGCGGCCAACCGGTCGACACCGCGGTCGTCCGCACGGAGCACGACCACGGCCTGACGCACCGCGGGGTGGTCGAGCAGGGTCGCTTCGATCTCACCGGGCTCCACCCGCTGACCGCGTACCTTCACCTGGAAGTCGCCGCGCCCGACGAATTCCAGTACTCCGCCGTCACACCACCGGACGACGTCACCGGTGCGGTACATCCGCTCGCCGTGGCCGAACGGCGCCGCGACGAACGCGGCCGCCGTCGCCCCGCCGCGGCCCGCGTACCCGCGTGCCGTACCCGGCCCCGAGACGTACAACTCGCCGACCACGCCCTCGGGAACCGGACGCAACCACCGATCCAGGACCACACAGCGCATGCCGCGAACGGGACCACCGATCACGACGCGGTCCGCCGGGGACAGTCGATCCGAGATCATCGCCATGATCGTGGTCTCGGTCGGCCCGTATCCGTTGAACAGCGACCGACCGACACCCCATGCCGCCACCAGTTCGGCCGTCACCGCCTCGCCGCCGGCGACGAGCACCCGAAGGCAGTCCAGCCCCTCCGGCGACATCGTCGCCAGCACGCTGGGCGTCACGAAGGCGTGTGACACCCGCTCGCGGGCGATCAGTTCGGCCAGTTCGACACCCGCGAACACCTGCGGGGGCGCGACCACGAGCGCCGCGCCACACGCGTGCGCCATCAACAGTTCCAGCACCACCGCGTCGAAACCGGGAGCGGCGACGGCGAGAACCCGCGCGGAACTGTCGATGCCGTACCGATCACGCTGTTCGACAGCGAAATTCGCCAAACCCTCGTGTGTCACCATCACCCCCTTCGGCACACCGGTCGATCCGGAGGTGAACAGCACGTACGCCACGTCGGAGACCCGGCAGGGTCGCACCCGGTCGGCATCGGACACCGGAGCGGGTGAGTACCTGTCCAATTCCGATTCCAGGGCCGGATCGTCCAGCACCACCACCCGAACGTCCTGTGGCACCGCACTCGCGTCCACCGACGCCGACAGCACCGTGCGCACGTCCGCGTCCCGCAGCATCCCCGCGACGCGATCCATCGGATACCGGGGATCGACGAGGACGAAACCCGCGCCCGCCTTCGCGACCGCCCACATGCCGGTGACCAGTTCCACGCCGCGGCCCATCACGAGGCCGACCACGTCGCCGGGTCCGACACCCTCCGAGATCAACAAACGCGACAGTCGTGACGACCATCCGTCCAACTCGTCGAACGACACCGTCCGCGACTCCGACACGATCGCGGGAGCCTGCGGATCACCCGCGCGCAACACATCGCCGAGCACGCGCGGCGCCACACCGTCGGCGCCCGACGCGGGAACCGATGCGCGGCGCTCGTCGGCCGACAGCAGGTCGACCTCGCGGAGCAGTGCCGAGGGATCGGTGGTGACGGCGCGCAATACGGTTTCCAGACGCGCGGCGAGACCCGCGGCCGTGCCGTCATCGACGGACGCGCGCTGATAGCGGACCCGCAGGTGCAGTTCTTCGAGCAGATGCGCCTGCACGGTGATCGGGTAGTGCGCGGCGTCGGTTCCCGTCGCGCCGACCACCCGTATGCCGTCGATATCGACCTCGCCCAGCCCGCTGCTGTCGACCGGGTACGACTCGAAAACGACGAGGGTGTCGAACAGCGCCGCCGCGCCGGTGGCCGACATGATTCGCGAGAGTTCGACGTAGTGGTGATCGAGCAGACGGGTGTTGTCGGCCTGCAGGTCCGCCAGCGACTGCTCGATCGTCCGGTCGCGACGAACCCGCACCGCCACCGGCACCGTATTGATGAACAGACCGATCATGGATTCCACGCCGGGCAGCTCGGCGGGACGCCCGGATACGGTGCTGCCGAACACCACTCGCTCCACGCCGAGCAGGTTCCCGAGGACGACCGCCCACGCGAACTGCACCATCGTCGCCATCGTCACCGAGCGGGAACGGGCGAATTCCTCCAGTTCCGCGGTGACGCGGCGATCGAGGACGACCTCGAGATCGACGGGGACATCCGCCGTCGTCCCGATCGCCGAATCCGACACCAGCGTCGGCTCGTCGACATCGCGCAACATCTCGCGCCACACGTCGAGGCTTTCCGACAGGTCGCGACCGTCGAGCCAGGCCAGGTAGTCGCGGTAGCTCGCCGGGGCGGGGAGCAGTTCGTGCCGAGCGTCGACCGCGTACAGCCCGATCAACTCTCGCCACAGCAGCGGCAACGACCAACCGTCGAGCAGGAGATGGTGTGCTGTCAGCACCAGACGGAAGTCACGCGGTCCGGCGGTGACCGTCAGCAACCGCAGCAACGGCGGCCGCGCGGGATCGAACGCGCGGGTGCGCTCGGTCTCGACCAGCGCCCGCACCGCCGCCTCGTCCCCGCTCGCGTCCGCCTTGGCGCAGCAGATCGCGATGTCGGCGGGAACGATCTGCGCGGCGACGCCCTGCGTCGTCCGGGTGAAGGCCGCCCGCAGATTCGGATAGCGCCCGAGCAAGGCGGACACCGCGCGCTCGAGCCGGTCCTGATCGAGCGCGCCCTCCAGCGTGAGCACCGACTGCGCCGTGTACACGTCGAGCCCGCCCACGGCGAGGTCGGCGTGGAACAGCAGGCCCGCCTGGAGCGGGGCGGGTGACCACACGTCGGCGAGCGGACCGTACCTGTCCGCGAAGATGTCGAGATCGGATTGAGCGAGTTCGATGAGCGGGACGTCGGCCGGAGACAGACCCCAATCGCGGTCCAGTTCCGATTCGGCGGCGATCGCGGTCAGCGCGGCGACCCACTCGTCGGCGAGTGCCACCACGTCGTCGTGCTCGAACAGACGCGAGGCGTAACCGACGTAGGCGGACAGTCGCGGACCCGATTCGGTCTCCTCGACGTGGACGTCGATCGTGACGGCCGCCGCGGCGGGCATGTCCTGGTCGAACGCCGCCCTGCGGTCGAATTCCTCGTCCGCGGGACTCCAGGCGTATTCGGACAGGGTCGTCACGTCGACGCCGACCCGACCGAGATTGTTGAAACTGATCTGCGGCTCGGCCGCCGCCGCGAGCCTGCCCGCGGTGTCCGGATTCAGGTACCGCAACAGGCCGTACCCGATCCCCTTGTCCGGGATCGCGCGCAACTGCTCCTTCACCGATTTCACCGTCGCGCGGATATCGGTTCCGGTGTCGCCCACTTCCAGCGCGACGGGGTAGGCGTTGGTGAACCAGCCGACGGTGCGCGACAGGTCGGCGCCTTCGGCGATCCGCTCCTCACGTCCGTGGCCCTCCACGAGCACCTTGAGGCCGGTGTGCGTGACGCCGCGCCGAGCGCGCCAGCGTGCCACGGCGACCGCCAGTCCGGCGAGCAACGCGTCGTCGACACTGCCGTGGACGGCTTCCGGCACCGCGTGCAACAGGGCCGAGGTCACCGTCGTCGGCACGGATATCGTCACCTGGCGGACCGTGGACTGGATATCGAGTGCCGGGTCGAACGCGGCCGAACCCAGCTGCGGATCGACGGCGCCGCTCGTGCGCTCCCACAGGTCGATCTCGCCCGCTCGCGCGGTGGCGGCCTCGACGAGAGCGTGCGCCCAGCGGCGCATGGATGTGCCCTGCGCGGGCAGCGAGATGCCCTGGCCGAGCGTGTGCTGCTGCCACGCGGTCATGAAGTCCGGCACCAGGATTCGCCACGAGACGCCGTCCACGGCCAAGTGGTGGATGACGATCAGGGCGCGGCCGTCGGAATCGACACCCGGTTCGGGCAGCAGGCAGACGACCTGCGCCATCCGTCCCGCCGCCGGATCCAGACGTCCGGCCGCCTCGGCGGCCGCGGTCTCGAGTACGGCGGTGAAGGCATCCCCACCGGGAGCCTGCGCCTCGCCGAACGTCCGGACCAGCACCGAGCCCGCGGCATCGGCGGCGGGCAGGACCTCGAGACGCCCGTCGCGCAGTCTGGCCCGCAACATGTCGTGCTGGTCGAGCACCGCTTGTACGACGGCCGTCACGTCTTCGACGCGGGCCGCACCGGGCAGCCGGACCAGGACCGATTGCGCGAACCGGTCCGCGGTACCGAGTCGTTCGAGGTACCAGGACACGATCGGTGTCGCCGGAATCTCGCCGATACCGCCGCCCGGCAACTCCTCGAGCGCGCGACGCTCAGCGGCGCCCGCCACCCGCGCCAGCTCCCGCACCGTCTTGCGCTCGAAGATATCCCTGGCCGTCACGAGCACACCGGCCGACTTCAACCGCGACGCCAGCTGGATCACCATGATGGAATCGCCGCCGTGCGCGAAGAACGACGTGGTCGCGCCCACCGCGGAGATGCCGAGCACCTCGGCGAACGCGGCGGCCACGGTGTGTTCCAGTTCGCCCGACAGCGCGACGAGATCGGTGACGGCACTGTCGAAATCGGGTTCGGGCAAGGCCTTGCGATCCACCTTGCCGGTCGAGGCGAGCGGCATCGTGTCCAGCACCGTGATCACGGCGGGCACCATATGCGCGGGCAGCACGGTCGACACCCGGGCGCGCAGGTCGACCGGGTCGACGGTGCTTCCGGTCTCCGCCACCACGTAGGCCGCGAGCGCGGGCTGACCGCCCGGCCCGCCGCGGACCACCGTCACCGCGGCGGACACCGTCGGATAGGCGATCAGCGCGGCGTCGATCTCACCCAGTTCGATGCGCTGACCCCTGATCTTGATCTGGAAGTCGACGCGTCCGATGTATTCCAGGGCTCCGCCGCGCGTCCAACGCACGATGTCGCCGGTCCGATACATGCGAGAACCCGAGTCGCCGAACGGATTCGCGACGAAGGCACCGGCGGTCGGCGCGGACCGGTTCAGGTACCCGCGCGCCAGCTGCGGGCCCGCCAGGTACAACTCACCCGCGACGCCGACCGGCACCGGACGCAACCCCGCGTCCAGAACGACCGCCGCCGCACCGCGGATCGGACCGCCGATGGTGATGGAGTCGGTGGGCAACATCGGGTCACTGATGGTGATGACGATCGTCGTCTCGGTCGGCCCGTAGATATTGTGCAGTCGCCGCCCCGCCGCCCACGGCGCGATGGCGTCGACACCGACCTTCTCGCCGCCGACCGCGAGCATCCGCACCGATGCGAGACCGGTCGCCGGAATCGTCGCGAGGACACCGGGGGTGAGGAAGGCGTGCGTCACCCCGTGTCGGCGGATCAGGTCGTCCAGTTCGGCGCCGCCGAAGATATCCGGCGGTGAGATCACCAGCGCCGCGGACGCCTGCGATGCCATCAGCGATTCGAGCAGTACCGCGTCGAACGCGGGCGCCGACACGTGCAGGACCCGGGAATCGCGCTCGACCCGGTAACGATCGCGCTGTTCGGCGGCGAAACCCGCGAGACCCTGGTGGGTGACGACGACGCCCTTGGGGGTGCCGGTCGACCCGGAGGTGTAGACCACGTACGCCGCGTCCTGGATCCGCGGCGCCCTGGTGCGCTCGGCGTCGGTGACGGCGGTCGCGCGGCATGCGGCGATCTCAGCGGCCGTGTCCGGATCGTCGAGGGCCACCCATCGGAAGCCGTCCGGCAACGCCGCCAGCGACGCGGTCAGCGTGAGACCGACGCGCGTGCCGGAATCCCGCACCATGTGGTCGATACGACGCGCCGGGTACCGCAGGTCCACCGGGACGAAGGCCGCACCGGTCTTCGCGATGGCCCACATGGCGATGTGATAGTCGACCGAGCGTGGGACGGCGAGCGCGACGAAATCGTCCGGCCCGAGTCCCATGGTCAGCAGGTGGCGGGCGAGCCGATTGGCCCTGTCCTCGACTTCGGCGTAGGTCAGTGTTTCGGTGACGCCGATGAGGGCGATCGCGTCGGGTGCCGCCGCGACCGAATCCGCGAGCAGATCGGGGTAGAGCCGCGCGGGTCCGACCGAACCACCGGACGCGGGCACGAGCCGTGCCGTTTCCTCGTCGCCGAGCAGCGACACCGCACCGACGAGACGCGTCGGATCGCCGATGAGGCCGTCGAGGACGCGAAGGAACCGGTCCGCGAAGGCGTGCGCGGTCGCGGCATCGAAAATATCCTCGGCGTAGACGATCTCGCCGCCGATCCCCGCGGCACGGTCACCCTCGAGACGTTCGGTGACCAGGACGGTGAGATCGGTCTTGGCCTGCGCGATGCCGGGATCGACAGGTTCCACCGCGATCTCGGGCAATTCGAAGCGCGACGCCGAGGCGTGCTGCCACCCCAACATCACCTGGAACAGCGGGGAGTACGCCGCCGATCGGGGCCGATCGAGGATTTCGACCAGTCGCTCGTAGGGCAGATCCGCGTGCGCGAGGGCTTCCAGATCGATATCGCGGATCTCCGACAGCAGTTGTGCGAAGGTCCGGTCCTCGCGGATCGGGGTACGCAGGACGACCGTGTTGACGAACATGCCGACCAGATCGTCGAGTTCACGCCGCCCACGCCCCGCGACCGGGGTGCCGATCGAGATGTCGGACGTGTGCGCCGTGCGCGCCAACAGGATCGCCAGCGCCGCGTGCAGGACGACGAAGACCGTCACGCCCTCGCGATGGGCCACCCGCACGATCTCGTCGTGCAGCCGTGCGGGAATGTCGAAGCGCACACTGCCGCCGACCATCGACATGGTGGCCGGGCGCGGCCGATCGGTCGGCAGATCGAGCAGTTCCGGCGCGTCGCGCAGGGTGCGGGACCAGTATTCGATCTGCTTGCTGAGCCGCGAGGCCGGATCGTCCTCCGCGCCGAGCGAATCCCGCTGCCACAGGGCGTAATCGGCGTACTGGACCGCCAACGGTTCCCAGCCCGGCGCACGGCCCGCCGTACGAGCCGCGTAGGCGGAGAACACATCACGGGCCAGCGGCGGCATCGACGCGCCGTCCGCCGCGATGTGATGGACCACCACGACCAGCACGTACTCCTGCTCGGAGGTCCGCAGGAGGCGGACGCGCAGCGGGACCGCCTGCGCGACATCGAATCCCGCCCGTACGGTCTCACCGATCCGGGCCGTCAGTTCGGCCTCGTCGGCGACCTCGAGCGGTGCGGGCACCAATTCGGCGCCGATACCCGAGAGTTCCCGCACCAGTTGGCACGGCTCACCGTCCACGACCGGGTAGACCGTCCGCAACGGTTCGTGTCGGCCGATGACGTCCAGGAAGGCCGCGCGGAACGCGTCGATATCCAGTCGCCCGGTCAGTCGTGCGGCGAAGCAGATGTTGTAGGCCGGTGAGGACGTATCGAGCTGGTTGAGCAGCCACATCCGCCGCTGGGCGTTCGCGAGCGGCACGACGGCCGGACGCGGTCGCGCGACCAGTGGCGCCTCCGTCGACGCCGACCGCGTCGCCAGCAGTTCGGTCAGTCCGGCGACGGTGGGGGCGTCGAAGATGTCACGGATACCCACATCGACGCCGAGTGCCGTCTGCGCGCGCGCCGCGAGCCGGGCGGCGGAGAGCGAATTGACGCCGATCTCGAACAGATTCGCGCGCACGCTCACCCGATCGGCGCCCGTGAGCTCGGCGACCGCCCCCGCCAGTACCTCTTCGTGGTCGGTACGCGGCGGCACGAATTCCTCGCGGTCGTCGAATACCGGTCGCGGCAGGGCGGACCGATCGAGCTTTCCGTTCGCGTTGAGCGGCATCGACTCCAGAACCTGCACACCGGCCGGAACGAGATAGCCGGGCAGCGAACGGGTGAGGCGGTCGCGGATCTCGCGGCCGTCGACGCGCGCCCCGGGAACCAGGGTGACGTACCCGACGATCCGCTCGGCGGTCACGATCGCCACCGCGCGGGCGACGTCGTCGATGGCGCGCATCGCGGCTTCGATATCGCCGGGTTCGACACGCTGACCGCGCACCTTCACCTGGAAATCGCTGCGGCCACGGTATTCCAGCGTGCCGGACTCGGTCCACCGCACGCGGTCACCCGTGCGGTACAGACGCTGTCCGGGCGCACCGAAGGAATTCGCCACGAACGCGCCCGCGGTGAGCGCGGGCCTGCCCTGGTACCCGCGCGCCAATTGCACACCGGCGACATACAATTCGCCGACGACGCCGACCGGCACCGGACGCAGCCCGGCATCGAGAACGTAGACGCGCATACCCGAGATCGGCGCACCGATCGGCACCATCGCACCGGTGCTCGAATCCCTCGACTCCCCCGCGTCCTCGGCGAGCCGCACCGACGTGACGACCTCCGCCTCGGCCGGGCCGTACCAGTTCACCGTGTCCGCGCGCGTGAACACCGCGGCCGCGTCGTCGGCGACGCGGCGCGAGAGCGCCTCACCCGAGACGAACACCCGGCGCATCGCCGCGAGCGCGGCGGCACCGACGAATTCGGTGAACACCTCGAGCATGGACGGCACGAAATGCGCCGTCGTTATCCGGTGGTCGGCGATCACCCGCGCCAGGTAGGCGGGGTCGCGGTGCCCGTCGGGCTCGGCCACGACGATCCGCGCACCGGTCCGCAAGGGCCAGAACAACTCCCAGACGGCGATATCGAACGTGATCGGGGTCTTGTGGAGTACGACATCGGAGGTGTCGTGCGGCCACCGGCGCTGGGCCCACTCCAGTTGGCTCGCGGTCGCGGCGTGGGTGAGGGCGACGCCCTTCGGGACTCCGGTGGAGCCGGAGGTGAACAACACGTAGGCGGTGTTGTCCGGCCGCAGCGGGGCCCGGCGCTCGCCGTCGGCGATCGGCGCGTCCGACAGCTCGCGCAGGTCGAGCCCGTCGACAGGGACGGTGTCGACACCTTCCGGCAGGTCGGTGCCGTCCACGGAGGTGGTCAGCACGATCAGTGGTTTCGCGGTGTCGAGCACGTGCGCGATCCTGGCGGCGGGATGGCCGGGATCGATCGGCAGGAACGCCGCGCCCGCCTTGATCACCGCGTACAACGCCGTCACGAGTTCGGCCGACCGGCCGATCGCCACCGCGACGACCCGCTCCGGCTCCGCGCCGCGCGCGATGAGCAGACGGGCCAGGCGATTCACCCGCGCGTCGAACTCCCGGTAGGTCCAGGTGATACCGCCGGGAACGCGCAGCGCCACGGCGTCGGGTGTCCGTGCCACCTGCGCGTCGAAGGCGTCCACCAGGGTCACGCCGGGAGCGCACGAGCCCCCGGTGTCGTTCCAACGCTCCAGAACCCGCGACCGCTCCTGCTCGTCGAGCAACGTCACCGCGCCGACCGCCGACTCGCTGTCGGTCGCCACGGCGTCGAGTATCCGGATCAGACGTTCGGTGAAGCGGCGCACCGTGTGTTCGTCGAAGAGGTCGGTGGAGTAGGTCGCCCGCACGGAGATGCCCGCGGGCTCGTTGTGCGGTCCGTGTTCCTCGGCCACCATCAACAGCAGGTCGTAGATCGCGGCGCTGTCGCCCGGATCGACGTTCTCCACGGTGAGTCCCGGCAGTTCGAGTCGGGCGCGCGCCATGTTCTGGTAGGCCAGCATCACCTGGAACAGCGGCGTGTGCGAGGTCGAGCGTGCGGGTTTCACCGCGTCGACCACCTGCTCGAAGGGCACCGAGGCGTGGTCGAACGCCTCGAGGGCGGCATGGCGAACCTGCTCGAGCACCTCGGTGAACGAATCGTCGAGATCGACCCGGGTTCGCATCACCAACGTGTTGACGAACATGCCGACCAGGTTGTCCAGCGACCGATCGCCTCGGCCCGCGTGCGGCACGCCGATCGTGATGTCGTCACTGCCCGACAACCGCGACAGCAGCACCGCGAGCGCGGTGTGGACGACCATGAACGTCGTCGATCCCGAGCGCCGCGCCAGCGCTTCGATCCGCCCCTGGAGATCGGCGGGGATCGTCGCGCGCAGTACCGCGCCGCGCTGGGTCCGCTCGATGGGCCGCGGTCGGTCCGACGGCAACTCGAGCAGATCGGGCACACCCGCGAGCCGGGACCGCCAGTAGGCGAGATCGCGCGCGACCGGCGATGCCGGGTCGTTCGCGGCACCGAGGACGTCGAGCTGCCACAGTGCGTAATCGGCGAATTGCACGGCGAGCGGAGCCCATTGCGGCGGTCTGCCGAGTGCGCGGGCCTGGTACGCGGTCATCACGTCGGTCGCGAGCGGCGCGACCGAGAAGCCGTCGCAGCTGATGTGATGCATCGCCATCGCGACGAACCATTCCCGGTCCGAGAGCCGGTACAGCACCGCGCGCAGCGGGACCTCGGCCGAGACCTCGAATCCGGCGGCCAAGAATTCTGCCAACCTGGCGGGCAGATCGTGCTCGTCGAGCACGATCGGCGTGAGGTCGTATCGCCCGACGACCTCCGCCGCGTCGAGGACGACCTGCGACGGTACGCCGTCGATCGCGGGGTAGACGGTGCGCAGGCTCTCGTGCCGTTCGACGACATCGCCGAACGCGGCGGCGAAGGCCGCCACATCGAGCTCGCCGGTGAGCCGGATCGCCAGCGGCACGACGTATCCGGCCGATTCCGGTTCGAACTGGTTGAGGAACCACATCCTGGTCTGCGCCTGTGACAGCGGCACCCGCGCCGGCCGCTTCCTGCGGGTGGGTGCGGGCAGGTTGGGCACCGAACGCAGGTGTGCGATCCGTTCGGCCAGACCGGCGACGGTCGGGGCCTCGAAGATCGCCCGAACCGGAATCGCGACGTCGACCATTTCGCCGATGCGGCTGAGCGCGCGGGTCGCGATCAGCGAATTGCCGCCGAGTTCGAAGAAGCTGTCCTCCGCGCCGACCTCGGGCCGGTCGAAGAGTTCGCCGAAGACCCGGGCGATACTCTGCTCGACCACACCCGACGGTGCCCGGTACTCGGAGGCGAAATGGCTCGGGTCCGGCGTCGGCAGCGCGCGGTAGTCGAGTTTGCCGTTCACCGTCAGCGGTACCGCGTCGATCCTGATGACGAGGGACGGCACCATGTAGGCCGGCAGCATCGACATCAGCTCGCCGCGAATCTTCTTGGCGTCGAACGACTCTCCCGCTACCGCGTAGGCGATCAGTCGTTGTTCGCCGCCCGCGGCGCGGACCAGTGCCACGGCCGCGTCGATACCGTCGACGGCGACGAGGGCGGCTTCGATATCACCGAGCTCGACCCGCAGACCGCGCACCTTGACCTGGGTGTCGGCGCGGCCGACGTAGTGCAGGACACCCGCGCCGTCCCGGCGGACCAGGTCGCCCGTGCGGTACATCCGGGCCGCGCCCCCGTCCGCGAACGGGTCGGCCACGAACGCCGCGGCCGTCACGCCGGGCCGTCCGTGATATCCGCGTGCCAACTGCGCGCCGCCGAGGTACAGCTCACCCGTCACCCCGACCGGAACCGGCCGCAGGCGCGAATCCATCACGTGCACGGTCACATTGGCTTCGGGAACGCCGATGGGCACGGCGGTGCCGTCGAGCGAGTCGATCCGGTGCGCGGTGACGCTGACCGCGGCCTCGGTCGGGCCGTACAGATTGTCGATGCGGGCGCCGCTGAGTTCGCGGAAACGGCGAACGGTCTCGACGGGAAGCGCCTCGCCGATGCAGAGCACCCGGCAGTTGTCGGGAACGGTGTCCGGGCCCGCGGTCTCCAGGAAGGCCGCGAGCAGCGACGGCACGAAATCGACCGTGGTGATGCGGTATTCGTTCATCAGCGCGACGACGGCGGTGGGGTCGGTGTGGGCGGCCGGACCGGCGACGACCAGAGCCGCGCCACAGGTCAACGCGGAGAACAGTTCCCAGACCGAGAGGTCGAAGGTGACCGGGGTGCGCAACACCATCACATCGTCGCCGCCGAGCCCGTAGTGATTCCGCAGCCAGCGCAACTGGTTCACCACCGCGCCGTGTGGCACCGCGACGCCCTTGGGGACGCCGGTCGAACCAGAGGTGTAGATGACGTAGGCGAGATCGAGCGGATGCGGCGGCAGGCCGAACTCGCTTCCGCCCGTCGCCGAGGCGGTCGCGTCGGCGACGGTGAGTTCCTCCAGCGTCCACGGCGCCACGTCGTCGGGCAGATGCACCGCATCGGCCGCGCGGACGATGATCCGGTCGGGCCGCGCGGCGGTGAGCACGGTCCTGATCCGCTCGACCGGGTGGTCCGGGTCGAGCGGCAGGTAGGCCGCGCCCGCACGGTGGATCGCGTAGAGCGTCCGCAGCAGATCCACGGACCGATGCATCGCCACCGCGATCACCGAACCCCGGCCGACACCGCGGCCGTTCAGCCGCCGAGCCAACGCGTCGACCTGCGCGCCGAATTCACGGTAGGTGAACCTTTCGCCGGTATCGGCGTCGATCACCGCCGTGGCGTCGGGGCGGGCGTCGACCTGCGCGGCGAACAGTTCGGCGATCGTCGACGGCGACTCGTCGGTGATCGGGCCGGTCGAGTGCGCGACCAGCGCGCCGGTCTCCTCGGCGGTCAGCAGGTCGATATCGCCGACCACCCGACCGGGTTCGGCGACGACGGCGTGCAGCAGCCGCGCGTACCTGTCGAACATCGAACGGATCGTGGCCTCGCCGAAAAGATCGGTGGCATAGCTGAATTCGACGGCCATTTCCGCCGGTTCACCGTTGGGCCCCATGCTGTCGACCAGGCTCAGGTGCAGATCGTATTTCGCCACGCTGGGATCGGCCATGTGGGCCGAGACCGTCATCCCCTCGAAACTCACGGTCGGGATCTCGATGTTCTGGAAGGAGAATCCCACCTGTGTCAGCGGAGCGTGGGATGTCGTGCGCGGCGGATTGAGCACCTCGACGAGACGTTCGAAGGGGATGTCGGCATTCTCGAACGCCGACAGATCCGCCTCGCGTACCCGGTTCATGATCCCGAGGAAGGTCGCGTCGGGTTCGATCCGGGTACGCAGCACGAGGGTGTTGACGAACATGCCGACCAGACCGTCGAGCCCCGGCTCGCCACGGCCCGCGATGGGGGTGCCGACGGCGATATCGCCGGTGCCGGAGAGTCGTGCCAACAGCGCGGCGAACGCCGCGTGCATCACCATGAAAACCGTCGCGTCGTGGCGACGTGCCAGCGCGACCACGGCGCGGTGCAGGTCGGCCGGCAGTGCCACCGTGACGGTGGCACCGCGGAACGACTGCGTGGCGGGCCGCGGACGATCGGTCGGCAGATCGAGTACCTCGGGCAGATCGGCGAGAGCCGACAGCCAGTAGGCGGTCTGCGAGGCGGTCGGGCTGTCGGGATCGTTGTCGGCGCCGAGCAGCTTTCGTTGCCACAGTGCGTAGTCCGCGTACTGCACGGGCAGCGGCGGCCACTGCGGCGCGGAGTTCCGGACCCGCGCGCGGTAGGCGGTCATCAGATCCGTCGCGAGCGGTGCGAGCGAGGAACCGTCGATGCTGATGTGGTGCACCACCATGACCAGCGTGTGCACCTCCGGCGCGCTGCGCAGCAACGTGATCCGGCAGGGCACCTCGGCGGTGACATCGAAACCGATCGTCGCCGCCGCGGCGATGGACGCCTCGAGTTCGCTGTCCGCGACGCCGACCGGCTCGAGATCCGGCAGCACCTCGTCGACGGCGAGGACGACCTGGTGCGGGCCGCTGTCGCTGTCCGGGTAGACGGTCCGCAGCGATTCGTGGCGATCGAGGATGTCGCCGATCGTGGCGCGCATCGCGGCGATATCGAGTTCGCCGGACATGCGGACGACGATCGGCACGTTGTAGACGGCCGAGGTGGGGTCGAACCGGTTGAAGAACCACATGCGCGCCTGTGCGGGCGACAGCGGAATCCGATCCGGTCGGTGCTGCGGCTCGAGTGGTTCACGGGCAGGGGCGGACGCGGTGCGCAGGTGACGCGCGAGATCCGCGACCGTCGGCGCCTCGAAGATCGCGCGCAACGCGACCTCGGCACCGAATTCGGCGCCCAGCCGAGCGGCGAACCTGGTGGCTGTCAACGAGTTGCCGCCGAGTTCGAAGAAGCTGTCCAGAATTCCGACGCGCTCGACGCCGAGTACCTCGGCGCAGATCCGCGCCACCATCCGCTCGGCGGCGTCGCGCGGCGCCACATATTCGGCCGCACCGGTGAAAACCGGTGCGGGCAGCGCGGCACGATCGATCTTGCCGACCGAGGTCAGCGGCATCTCGTCGAGTACGAGCACCGCGTCGGGCACCATGTGCGACGGCAGGCGGTCACCCGCATAGCCGAGCAGTTCCGCGGTGTCCACGGCGCCGTCGGCGGGCAGCACGTAGGCGGCGAGCCTGGTTCCGGCCTCGGTCGCGACGCCGACGACGATCGCGGTGGCGACGCCGGGGTGAGTGGCGAGCACAGCCTCGATCTCGCCGAGTTCTACCCGCTGGCCACGCACCTTCACCTGGAAATCGCCGCGCCCGATGAACTCGAGCACCCCACCGTCGACCCACCGCACCAGATCGCCGGTTCGGTACATCCGGGCCCCCGTGCCGAACGGCGCGGCGACGAACACGGCTGCGGTCGAACCGCCACGTCCGATGTACCCGCGCGCCAAACCCGGCCCCGAGACATACAACTCGCCCGTGGCGCCCGCCGGAACCGGCCGCAGCCGCCGGTCGAGGACCACGCAGTCGACACCGCGGACCGGCCCGCCGAGCACCACTCGCTGCCCCGGGCGCAGTTCGTCCGAGATCGCCACCATGATCGTGGTCTCGGTCGGGCCGTACCCGTTGAACAACGACCGGCCGGTTCCCCACACCTCGACCAGTTCCGCCGACACGGCCTCGCCGCCCGCGACCAGTACCCGCAGGCAATCCAACCTCTCGGGCGACATGGTCGCCAGCACGCTGGGCGTCAGGAAGGCGTGCGACACCCGCTCACCGGCGATCAATTCCGCCAGCTCCGCACCCGCGAAGACCTCGGGCGGCGCGACGACCAGCGCGGCGCCGCACGCGTGCGCCATCAGCAATTCCAGTACGACCGCGTCGAATCCGGGCGCCGCCACCGCGAGCACCCGTGACGATACGTCGACGCTGTACCGAACCGCCTGCTCCGCCGCGAAATTCGCCAGACCCTCGTGGGTCACCATCACGCCCTTGGGGACACCCGTGGACCCCGAAGTGAACAGCACATAGGCCACATCGGAAACCCGCGAAGGACGCACCCGATCCAGATCGGTCACCGGCTCGGGCGAGTAATCCGCGAGGTTCTCCCGCGCGTCCGGTCCGTCCAGCACCACGACCCGAACCCCGCCCGGCACGACCGCGCGGGATGCCGATACCGACAGCGCGATACCGACACCGGCGTCGGCCAGCATCCCGGCCACGCGCTCCACCGGATACCGGGGATCGACCAGGACGAAACCGGCACCCGATTTCGTCACCGCCCACATCCCCGCCACCAACTCCGCGGAACGGCCCATCACCAGGCCGACGACGTCGCCCGCACCGATGCCCTCCGACATCAGCAATCGCGCCAACCGCGACGACCACCCGTCCAATTCGCCGTAGGACACCGACCGCGAACCCGAGACCACCGCCACCGCGTCGGCGTCACGCACACACAGCATGTCGCTCAGCACGTGTGAACCCACACCCGCCACACCCGACGCGGGCACCAATGTCCGCCGCTCCCACGCGGACAGGACGTTCACCGCACCCACCGGCCGCCGCGGGTCGGCGACGAATTCCGCGAGGATACGAGTCCAGCGTTCGGCGAAGACCTCCATCGAATCCCGGTCGAACAGGTCGGTCGCGTAATTGATCCGCACCGCGACATCGCCACCGTCCGAGACGTTCTCGGCGACGGTGACGATCAGGTCGACCTTCGCGGGCTCCGCGTCACGGTCGAGCACCTCGACCGTGAGATCCGACAGTTCCACCTTCGCGCGACCCGTGTTCTCCAGCACGAGATACACCTGGCACAGCGGCGCGTAGGCCATCGACCGGCGCGGTTCGACGGCGTCGACGATCTGCTCGTACGGCAGATCGCCATGGGCGAACGCGTCGACGTCGTCGTTGCCGACCCGCGTCAGGAACGCGGCGAAACTCTCGTCGGAACGGATCTCGGTGCGCAGCGGAACGGTGTTGACGAACATGCCGACCAGCGGTTCGAGCGCGCGTTCACCGCGGCCCGCGACGGGCGTGCCGATGGTGATGTCCTGCTCCCCCGACAGCCGGGCGAGCAACACCGCCAGCGCGGCGTGCACGACGACGAAAGTGGTCACGTTCGACGCGCGCGCGAGCCGCTCGATCCCCGAGAAGGTCTCCGCGTCGATCGCGGCGGTGACGACCTCGCCGCGCAGCGACGGGCGCGCGGGCCTCGGACGGTCGGTGGGAATCTCCAGCAGCGGAGGCTTTCCGGCCAGTCGCCTGGTCCAGTAGTCGAGCTGGCGATAGGACAGCGAGGCCGGATCGTTCTCGTCGCCGAGCAGTTCGCGATGCCAGATGCTGTAGTCGGCGTAGTGCACATCGAGCGGACGCCACTCCGGCGCCTTGCCCTCCATCCTCGCCGCGTAGGCACCCGCCACATCGGCCGCGAGCGGACGCAACGACCATCCGTCGCAGCAGATGTGATGCAGGACGACGACGAGGACGTGCCCGGCACGGTCCGGTGTCGACAACAGGGTGATCCGGATCGGCGGATCGGTGCGCAGGTCGGTACCCGCGGAGACCAGTGTGCCGATGAGGGCTTTCATCTCGTCGGGATCGGCGGGGCCCACCATCGGCGTCAGCTCGGCGACCACGGCGTCGGCGGGCAGGATGACCTGTGCGCCTTGCCCGTTCACGACCGGATACACCGTGCGCAGAGTCTCGTGGCGTTCGATCACATCCGTCAGCGCCGCGCGCAACGCGGCGATATCGAGTGTGCCGGTCAACCGCAGGACCAGGGGAATGTTGTAGGCGCCCGAGGTCGGGTCGGCCTGGTTGAGCATCCATATCCGGTTCTGCGCGGGCGCGAGCGGGACGGGATCTACCCGGTGTACCGCGCGCAGCGGTGGCCGGGTCGTGCGCTCGGCCTCGCTCAGTCGCGTGGCCAGGCGGGCGACGGTCGGATGGCCGAAAAGATCGCGCACGGAGACCTCGCAGCCCATCACCTCCGCGATGCGCACGACCGCGCTGGTCGCGGTGATCGAGTTGCCGCCGAGGTCGAAGAAACTGTCTAGCACCCCGACGCGGTCGGCGCCGAGCACTTCGGCGAAGACGTCGGCGATCAGCCCCTCGGCGACGGTCCGTGGCTCGACATAGGGTGCGGCGGATTCGAAGACCGGCTCGGGCAGTGCGCGCAGATCGAGTTTTCCGTTGACGGTGAGCGGCAATTCGTCCAATGTCACGATCGCCACCGGGATCATGTATTCCGGCAGCACCGAACCGACGTGCGCGCGCAGGGTTTCCGCGTCGCATGTCGCGCCCGGTTCCGGCACGACATATCCGACGAGTCCGGCGGCCTCGGTATCGGGATGGCGGACGATGACCGCGGCCGAGGCGACACTGTCGTGCCCGGTCAGCGCGTTGCGGATCTCGTCGAGTTCGATCCGGAACCCGCGCAGCTGCACCTGCTGATCACCGCGACCCCGGTACTCGAGCTCACCGAGGTTGTTCCAGCGCACGATATCCCCGGAGCGGTAGAGCCGACCGCCGGGTTCCCCGAACGGGTCGGCGACGAACCGGCTCGCGCTCAACGACGGGCGGTTCAGGTAGCCGCGGGCGAGTTGTTCGCCCGCGACATAGATTTCACCCCACGCCCCCAGCGGCACCGGCTGCAACCGCTGGTCGAGCACGTAGGTGCGCAAGCCCGGCAGCGCGGGACCGATCGCGCTCGGCGCGCCCGCGACGGCGATATTCGACGACAAACCGAGATAGGTCACGAAGACCGTGGTCTCGGTGATCCCGTAACTGTTGACCAGCACCGGAAGGGCCGGGTTCCGGTCGTACCAGTTCGCGAGCAGCGCCGGTTGCAGCGCCTCACCGCTGAGCAGGACCAGCCGCAGCGACAGCGGACCGTCCGGCTCGCCCGCGTCCGCGTACCGCTGTCGCGCGGCCGCGAATTGGTAGAACGCCGAGGGGGTCTGGCTGAAAACCGTCACCCCTTCCCGCGCGACCAGGCGTACGACATCCTCCGGTGACCGGGTGGTCCGACTGTCCACGACCACGACACGTCCACCCGTGACGAGTGGTCCGAAGATCTCCCAGATCGAATAGTCGAAGGCATAGGAATGGAAGAAGGTCCAGACGTCCTGGGCCCGGATTCCGGCCTCGGCGCAGGAATTCACCAGGTATGTGGAAACGCTGCGGTGGGTGATCGCGACACCCTTGGGACGTCCGGTCGAGCCGGAGGTGTAGATGACATAGGCGAGCTGATCCGAGCGCAGCGGCGCGATCCGATCGGTATCGATGATCGGGCGAGCGACGAAATCACCGTCGGCGCGACCCGTCCCGTCGAAGAGCACGACCCTGGCCGGATCGCCCGGCACCCGGTCCCGGACATCACCGCTGGTCACCGTGAGGATCGGATCGGCGTCGGCCAGAATGTATTCGAGCCGGTCGGCCGGATGCGCGAGATCCAGCGGCAGATATCCCGCACCGGTTTTCAGCACACCGAGGGTGGCGGCGACGACCTCGACCCCGCGCGGCATCGCGATGGCGACGAGTGATTCCGGGCCTGCGCCGCGCGCGATGAGTCTGCGGGCGAACCGGTTCGACCGTTCGTCCAGCTCGCGATAGGTCAGGGAGATGTCGCCCGAGGTGACGGCGATCGCCTCGGGCGTCGCGGCCGCCTGCCGTGCCAGCAGCTCGACCAGCGTCGCCGACGGCCTCGCGCCGTCGCGGCCCGCGAGATCGCCCACGATACGGCCCCGCTCGGCGGTGTCGAGCAGATCGATGGCGGCGATGGGGGTGTCGCGCGGCGATTCCAGCAGCCTGCGCAGGAATTCGATGAATCGGGCGGCGTGGGTCTCGAGTTCTTCCTGCCCGTACAGGTTTCCGTTGCCGTGCAGTTCGATCAGCAGGGGCGCGTCGGCGCCCGAGCGATACATGTTCAGTTGCAGGTCGTCGAGCGTGCCCGAGGTGAGCGCGCGGTATCGGCCCAGTGCCGATCCCATCCGGATCTCGGAGTCGAAGAACAGGATGTTGACGATCGGACCGAACGAGTTCGCCGAGGCGTCGAGCGCGTCCGATTCGCGGCGCAGATCCTCGAAGCGGTACAGCTGGTGCCGCATTGCCGCGACCAGTTCGGACACCGAGGCGCGCACGATGTCCTCGACCGTGGTGCTCGCGCCGACGGCGAAGCGGATCGGCACCATGTTCGCCAGCATCGCGGCGGCGTTGCGCAGGCGTTTGGTGACCCGCCCCGAGACCGGCATCGAGAGCACGACATCGTCGGTGCCCGTCATCCTGGCGAGGAACGCGGCGAAAGCGGCGATCACGACCTGCGCTTCGGAGGCGTGCAGATCCTCGGCGAAGCGATCGAGCGCGTCGGACAGGTGCGACGGGAGTTCCTGACCGGCGACGCGGTCGTCCTTGGCCCAGCGCGCGGTGCGACCCGACAGGCTGGCCGGTTTCGGCAGGCCGGACACCTTGTCGAGCCAATATGCCCTGTCCGCTTCGAATCTGGGACTTTCGCGATAGGCGCGCTCGGCCTCGGCGACGTCGTGCAGTGTCGCCGCCACCAGCGGCGCGGGCGCTCGGCCTTCGAGTAGGGCGTTGTAGTGCTCGGCGCAGCGGGTCAACGAATTGAACGCGCCGTATCCGTCCACGACGAGATGGTGAGCGCGCGCGTACCAGAAGTACCGATCCGGTCCGACCCGGATGAGTCGCGTGACGGCGAGTTGATCGCGGCTCAGATCCAGCGCCTTGGTGCTGTAGTCGGCGCTCATCCACTCCAGCGCCGCCGCGACAGGATCGGCGTCGCCGCTGAAATCGAGTACCGGCTCGTCGTACTCCATGGTGTGGTCGACGAATTGATAAGGGCGACCGTCCGACTCGATGACGCGCACCAGGAGCGATTCCATCTCGTGGCCGGCGTCGTTCACGGCGCGTGCGAACGCGTCGAGGTCGATCGGGCCCTCGATCTCCAGGTAGTGCGCGATATTGACCGGGGGGCCGCCGGGCAGAGTATCGGCCAGCCACATGCCGTACTGCGCCCTCGACAGTGGAATGAGATCCACGATCGTGCCACCGGAAACGTCGGACTTCTGATTCATTCGTGTGACCCCTTAATCATATTCGGAGGCACAGAAGCACAGCGCGATACCCGTGCGTTCCGCATCCGAATTTCCCCGAGTACGCGAGTTCATCCGTTTGACGCGGCGCCACCCCTGCTCTCGAAGCGCCGATCTCGAACCGCGTATAACCTGTACGCCCGCAATTGGACGCCTGATCGCGTCCTGATCGGCCTAGCTACAGCGACTCCCCACCTCCATTGCCCAAATATTGCCGACATCCCTGTTTGAAACGCGCAATTTTTACGTGCATGAAGCGTTCGAGCTCGTGAAGCACCGGAGAACCGGCCGGATTCCGTCAGTGTAGACGCACCCTACGACACGGTTGCGACGGGAATACCGTTCACACCGTGTTCGTTTCGAGTGGTCGAGGCGTTACAGCAGCGCATCGCCGGGATGCCGTTCGTCTCGCCGACACCATACCCGCAGCGCAGAACGGCTTTTGTCATCACCCGATACCTCCGAGCGCACGGAGGGGTTTGACCATAGTTTGCTGTACTGCTCGAGTGAGCGGGGAGAACAGTTCAGACCAACCGGTTGCTTTTACTCGATTGGGAAGTATCTATTCGGAGCGAAAAGGTGTTTGGATCGGAAGAAATCAGCCGTTGATTCGACACCCTGTTTCACGCATCTGTGAGTAGAAAGATTTTCACAAATGGTCGAGAGTGCCCTCTCCGCACGGACCGGACAAATCCGGCCGCGCATCCCCTGTCGAATCCGCCGGACCGCCGTTCGCTGAACGCCGGTCCCGCGCACAATCCATTGTGGACCGCCCGGAAAATGCCCGATGCCCACCGAGCGACGGTGCGGAGTCCGCTCGGTGGGCATCTCCATCGGACGGGCCGGGGGCGGGAGCGGTCGGGGAACCGACAGCCGTCCGGGGCCGTGCCGATGGGCGATGCGTCACGCCGTCGGGATCGCGGAGAGTGGTCTCGATCCCGACGGCGTGACGCAGGTCTTGCGTGAGGTCAGAGTGAACCGCCACCGCCGATCAGCCACGGATTGAACGTGCACGTCAACTGCGGGTGCCCGACGGGATCGAGCGCACGCAGCGCGATGGAGAGCGCTCGGGGCGAATACATCAGCGTCAGGTGGTCGGAGATATCGGCATCGCATCCGTCCTGCAGGACGATGTTGTCGACCGTCGATCCGGGGCCCGCCTTCAGGAAGGTCGAGTCGAACGGGGTGGTGACCTCGTCGTACCTGGTACCGACGACGGTGTAATCGATACCGGGCACGGTATCGCCGGCCGCGTTCAAGCGGTTCGTGAAATCCGAACCGACGGTCTGCTGAATTCCCGCGTGCCCGACGAACAATTCGACGAAGCCGAGGACGTCGATGCCGAAGTTGTTGATGGCACGGCCGAGCGCGCCGATGCCGTCGAGAGTCGTGCCGTGATGTGTCGCGCCGAAGGTGACCAGTTTGCGAACCTTGTCCGCGCCGCCTTCGTACTTCGTGTACCAATTCGCCATCGAGCCGCCCTGGGAATGGGCGACGATGTCGACCTCGGAGGCACCGGTCGCGGCGCGCACCCGGTCCACGAAGACAGCGAGTTGTTTCGCCGCGTCCTGGATGTAGCCGGTGCCCATCACTCCGGGAATGAGCGCGCCGACTCCGCCACCCTGTATCAGCGACGACCTTCCGTAGTTGAAGGTGAACACACAGAAGCCCGCGTCCTTCATCGGCTGCCCCATGTAGGCGAAACCGTTGTAGGCGTTCATCCAGGTACCGTGCAGCGCGACGACCGGTCGACGGTCGGGATCGGTGGTCTTGCAGTTCCAGTCGTTGGTGCCGGGCGGCGCGACATCGGGATGACTCGTACCGTAGGCGAAGGCCGACAGCCAGGCTGTCTGCGGTGGGCCGTAACCGACTGTGTCACTGGCATATCCACCGGACAGGCCGGAGCTGCTCCCGGAACCGCCGTAGCAGTCTCCCGAGCCGTTTCCCGAACCCGCCCCGCTACCGGAGTTGCACGCGGACCCCGAACCCGCCACCGGCGCCGCCTTGCGGCCCGCGGCGATGTAGTCGGCCAGATTCTGTTCGGTGGGCGCGGGCTGCGGCTCGGCTCGCACCGAGGCGGCGGTGAAGTTCATGGCGAGGACGCAGACGCCCATCATGACAGCGGCACTGGTCCGAACTGTCGAACCACGACGGCGGATACGTCGTTTCATTCGATTGCCTTCCTGGAGAACATCGGTGTTCCGGGCCCGGTGGGCCACGACTTCGGTCGAAGGGACCGAAACTGCACCGAACGCTAGGTCCGCACCACCGCGTTCTCCCAGACAACGAACCGCCGTCTGGACAGCTCATCAACGACACCGACACGCGCTAGGTACGGCGCACAAGTCACCCATCGGCACCGGGTCGGCACACCGAGCGCACTGTTCTACCAAAACCGCTGCCGCCGAACGGTGAGTTGTCCTCACGTTCGATCGATCCTGTTCACCTGCCGCCGTATCGGGAACAGCATGGGCAGACAGATTTTCACCGCGGTAGCCATGCCACGGCCGATCGACGGGAGTCGCGATGTCGGAGACCATCCCCGGCCTGCGCCGGACGCATGCCCTCCGCTCGGCGCGCGCCGCCGAGGTGGTGCCGTCGCCGGTCGTGTACCGCCACCTCACCACCGGGCCGCATCCGATACACGGTGATCCGATCCGCGAATTCTCGCGCGCGGTGCGACATGTGCCGACGACACGGCGCAGCGGACTTCCCGACGGGTACGACTCACCCACCCTCGTCGCCCCGCCCTCGTATACCGCGACCGTACTCACTCCGGTACTGCGCGATATCCTCGCCGAATTCGTTCCCGACGGTGCGGCGGATCGCATCCTGCACGTCGATCAGGTGATCGAGTTCCGGCGACCGGTCGTCGAAGGCGATCGGCTGACGTGCCGCACCGCCGTCGAGGCGTTCCGGCATTTCGCCGACTACCACGTGCTGTCGATCAAATCCGTCCTCGTCGATCGGCAGGGTGCGGTCAAGCAGACCGCGACCACCTCGCTGCTGACGCGGATGGGCGGCGCGAGCGGGCACCCATCCGAGCGCAGGGTCGTCCGTGGCCACGTCTGCGCGGCGCGGACGCACGAATCGGCGGCGAAGCCCAGGCCGATCACGCTCGACGGACTCACCGTGGGATCCGAACTGCCGCGCTGGGATGTCGAATTGACCCGCGACGACCTCACCCGGTACGCACGGCTCACCGGGGCCACCGACGCCACTCCGAGCACGATCGAACTCGCCCTGGTCTCCACCTATCTCGGCAACGCCGTCGGCGGCGACACCGGAATCACCCGGCTGCGTACCCAGGCCGCGCGCCACACCCACTATCTCGGCCTGCCCGCCCCGGACTCGACGACACTGCGATTCCACGGCCACGTCACCGCCGTCGACGTCAAACACCGGCGCGCGTCGGTCGCCGTCACCGTGCGCGCCGATGATCGCGGGCTGTTCAGCTACGCCGCCGCCGATCTCCGCCTCCCGGATTAGCCCGCGCGAGAGACCGGTTCGGATGCGGCGAGACCGACCAGGCGCGCCAGGCGCCGATGTGATTCCAGCCGGGCGCGACGATCGTATGTGCTGGTGTGTACCAGGATTTCGTCGGCGCCGGTCCGAGAGATCAACTCCTCCACGGCATCCGCCACCTGTTCCTCGGTGCCGTGGATGTGATCGCGCAGCGCGTCGTCGTAGAGGCGGCGTTCGCGTTCGGTGAACTCCAGTCGCTCGATCTCCTCCGGCGCCATCAGCGCGGGGAACTCACCGCGTGTGCGCGAGTAGACATACGACCACGCTTCGGGCAGCAGCAGCCGGTGGGCTTCCTCGACAGTGTCGGCGATGACCACGGCGGCCGAGATCACGACGTACGGCTCCGCGCCCCAAGAACTTTCACGAAAGTCGCGACGGTACCCCTCGATCGCCGCCGCCATCGCCGCGGTCCCCGCGACGGGAGCGATCACCAGGGGCAGACCGAAGCGGGCGGCACGCTGCGCACCGGAACCGGTGGCGAGCAGAAAAGTCGGCACCCGCAGACCTTCGGCGGGCCAGGCGTGCACACCCGCCCGTCCGCGCGTGAAATATTCGAGCACCTCGGCCAAGCGTGCGTCGAAATCGTCGGCGTCGGCCTTTCCGTGACCGAGCGCGCGACGCACGCCGTCGGTGAAGCCGACCGAGCGGCCCAGACCCATATCGATCCGGCCCGGAAACAGCGATTCCAGCACTCCGAACTGCTCCGCGACCACCAGCGGTTGATGGTTCGGCAGCATCACGCCGCCGGTGCCCACCCGGATTCGCGAGGTCGCGGCCGCGACGGCCGCCGCGAGCACGGTGGGCGCCGATCCCGCGACGCCGGGCACACCGTGATGTTCCGAGACCCAGAATCGGTGGTATCCCCATTCCTGCGCGAGTCGGGCGAATTCGACCGTCTCGCGCAGCGCCTCGGGATGGCTCTGGCCGCCGCGCACCCGGGAACGGTCCAGTATCGAGAAGCGGACATCCCGCGGTGCCGAGGTCATACCTGTGTCAACGCGGTGCGTCCCGGCTGATTCCGCCGCGACGGGTCACTGTGCTCCCGGTAACCCCAATGCCGTCGAGAGCACCTTCCACGCGCGCGGCAGCTGCGCCTGGAAATCGACCCAGGTGTGCATTCCCGCGTCGGAGTAGTCGACGGTCGCGGGAATACGCAATTCGCCGAGTCGCGCGACGAGCCGCTCGGTACACGCCCGCGCACCCGCCTCGAGCGCGACGCCACCACCAGCGACGGTCAGCGCGTCGACGATATCGGGCGACTGGGCCACCGCGACGAGGTCGGCGTGGGTCGGCGCACCGGAGGCCGCGGACAGGTACACCGCGGTCCCGCGCAACCGCTCGGCGTTGAGCACGGTGTCGTGGGCCACCCATTCCGGGGAATTGGCCGGACCCCACAGGTTGTCCGCGTTCCCGCCGCGTGACGCCACGGTGATACTGGTGACGGCGTGGCCGAGCGGGTCCGCCGTCGAATAACAGCCGCTCATCCCCGCGACCGCGCGGTACTGTCCCGGATGGCGCTGCGCCAGCATCATGGCGGCCTGGGCGCCCATCGATACGCCCGCGATCGCGCGATCCCCGTCGGATCGCAGCAGCGATTCCACGATGGGCGGCAATTCGGTGGTCAGGAAGGTCTCCCAGCGATTGAGCCCGAGCGCGGCGTCGTGGCGCTCCCAGTCGCTGTACATACTGCCGGTGCCGCCGCTGGTCAGCACCACGTCGACCGGTTTGTCCGCGAAGAATTCGGCGGCGCCCCCCTTGGTGAGCCACCCGGAGACGGGATCGCCGTCCACGCCGTCGAGCAGGTAGAGGGTCGGTCGCGGCTGATCACCCGCACCGCGCAGGACGTCGACGTCGATCACACGACGCATGGCCGCGGACGCGATATGCAGACGCTCGTGCCTGCCGCCCATGTTCTCGCTGCTCAGCAGCCCGGTGCGGGTCATCTTCGGGTCGACCGGCGGCGGAGGCGTGACCGAGGGGACCGGATTGGTCGGTTCGGCATCGCTGACCTGCGCGCCGACGAAGGCGACCGAGGCCGCGACGGCGGCGGCCATGACGGCGGCGGTGGTGATCGGTACTCGTGTGCTCATGAGACGCGGGCGGTCCGATTCGCGCGGCGGGAACCCGCGATATCCCGGCGGCAGGAGGGCGCGGCGCCCTCGTCGAGCAGTGTGATCACGAAGGCAGTGTGCGCTACCGGCCGACGTTGTGCCACCCGGGCGACGCGTGCTGTTCCCCGGTGCCGAACCGCGCCGGTCCCGGCGGTGGGATTCTCGCGGTCGCGGCGCGGAACATCGTGCGGCGTAAGGACTTCGGGACAGGAAACGTCCGTGCCGCGCCATGTGTCGGATTTCCGCACGCACGGCACGTCGACGCTGGTCGACGGGGTACTCACTCGCAACTCCTTCTGCCTGACGTGGAGTCCGGGCACACTGTGAGACTAGGTCGGCCGAGGCCGTCTCGAAAGACGATTACCCAGCTGCTGGTCGGTATCACAATCGCGGAGTTCGGAGGGGTCGACCGGTCACAACCGGCCGGTTCAGCGGTCGCCGATCTCCACGGCGTCGGCGTCGACCACGGCGTCGGCGGATTCGACCGGATACAGTCCTGGCGGTCTTCGGTCCTTTCTGACCCGATCGAGCAACTCGTGCGCGCGGGCGGCCAGTTCGGGGATGCGCTCGGTGCGGCCCGCGACGACCGCTGCGGTCAGCGGCACCTCGGCCACCGAGCTGACCAACTCCAGTACTTCGGCCGTCATCGCGAGCGGGGTCAGCGCGCTCGCGGTCTCGCTCGGCACCAGCACGGTCCCCCCGTCGGTGGACAGCAGTGCCAGCGCGCGGGAGCCGAACGGGTCCGCGAGGGCCGACTGGACCCTGCGCAATTTCCTGCGGGCGGCCGCGTGACCGCTGCCGGGCCGCTTCTCGTCCGGATGCCGGGGTATCGATACCGCGACCACCTGGTAGGCCGGGGCAATCGTGATACCGGTCTGTCTGGCCAGCTGGGCGACGCCGTGCCCGCCGAGCAGAGCCGAGACCAGGGTCTGGGCCGCGGTCTGGTGCTCCTTGGCGACGAGCCGGTGCTCCTCGACATAGGCCGCCGACGCGGCCACCGTCACCATTTCCAGCGCCTGCACGATGAGCCGGGTGCCCGCGACCACCTGTTCCGCGTCACCGTCGGCCGCCGCGGCGGCCAGGAATTCGAGGCCGGAGCGAATGCCGTCGTGATAGGCGCCGAGTACCGATTCGAGCGCGATACCCTCGCGCGCCCATCGCACGGCGGATCCGGCTATCTCGTCCGGTTGCCTGACCGGGGTCGACCGTGGACCGAGCGTCCGTACCGCCGCGGCCAGACAGTTGCGCGTGACTCTTGTCAGGTCACCCGTCGGATCACCGTGCGCGGCGCCACGTGGACGAGATGCCAGATGTTCGACGAGTCTGCTCTCCAAGGTCTTGATTCCGGACCCGGTCTTCATACCCACCATGACTACCGAAGACTAGCCACCATCGCCACGAATTACACTCCGCACAGCCCGAACTTGGTATCTCATCAGGCTTTACACCCGACCTTGGGCGAAATCACAAGCAGATCACGACGTTTCGCCCGATCGCGTTCGCAACTGTCTCAGGTAATCGTCCGATACCGGAATATGCAATAGTTTTCGGGAATTCACGAGCAACTCGACAGCCACCTCGGCGCGGTACGTTCACGACCTCGCGACATTTCTCCAGCGCGTCCGAGACGGCGGGTGCGCGGCGCCGGCCGCGCAGATTCCGGCGCCGCGCAGCAGCAACGGTAGAACTCGGGACCGGCGTCGGCGGCATGCTCTGTAACAGTCACCAGCGGGAGGCCGATCTATCGGGATCGAGCACAAGGACCATCCGGAACGGCGCGGGCACGCGCCGCTACCCTGAAGTGAGTGGAGCGCACACCGCCGTGAGCTGTCGCATCAGTTTCCCTGTACAGCTGTGCTGTGCGTGTCATCACGACTAGCATCGAGCGCCGCACCCGAAAACGGCTTCACGCCGGCGGACGGGCAGCAACACCGAGTTCGAAGGACAACGCAGAACACATGAGCGGTACGCGAGAAAAGCTGGAGGAACTCCGGGACATCCTGGAGCTCGCCGAGGAACCCGCTGGCGAGACCGGCATCGCGAAACGCAAGAGCAAGGGCATACCCAGCGCTCGGGAGCGCGTTCGCGCGCTGTTGGATCCCGGGTCGTTCGTGGAAATGGGCGCACTCATGCGTATGCCCGGCACCACCGGCGCGATGTACGGCGACGGCGTCGTGACCGGCCGGGGATCGATCGACGGCAGGCCGGTGGTCGTGATCGCCCACGATCAGACGGTGCACGGCGGCTCGGTCGGCGAGATGTTCGGCCGCAAGGTCGCCGCCGCGATGGAATTCGCCCAAGAGAACGCCTGCCCGGTGGTGGCGATCAACGATTCGGGCGGCGCCCGCATCCAGGATGCGGTGGCTTCGCTGGCCTGGTACGCGCTGATGTGCGTGCGCCAGGGCGATCTGTCGGGTTTCGTGCCGATGGTCGCGGTCATGCTCGGCAAATGCGCCGCGGGCTCGGTGTACGGCCCGGTCAACATGGACGTGCTGGTCGCGACCGAGAAGTCCTACATGTTCGTCACCGGCCCCGAGGTCATCAAGGCGGTCACCGGCCACGCCGTCACCGCCGAGGAACTCGGCGGCGCCGCCGTACAGGCCGAGATCGGCACCATCCATCATGTCGCGCCCGACGAGCAGGCGGCCTTCGACTGGGTTCGGTCGTACTTGAGCTACCTGCCGTCGAGTTGCCTCGAACAGCCGCCCGTCGTCAACCCGGGGCTGGAGCCGGAGCTGACCGCGCACGATCTGGAACTCGACTCGATCATTCCCGACGCCGACAAGGTCGGCTACGACATGCACGAGATCCTGCTGCGGATCTTCGACGACGGGGCGTTCCACGAGATCGCCGCGGCGACCGCGCAGAACCTGATCACCGGTTTCGCTCGCGTCGACGGGCGCAGTGTCGGCGTCGTCGCCAACCAGCCGCAGGTGCTCGGCGGCGCGCTCGACGCGCAGTGCTCGGACAAGGCGACCCATTTCATCCGGCTCTGCAACGCCTACGGCCTGCCGATCATCTTCGTCGTCGACACCCCGGGCGTCCTGCCCGGTGTCGAGGAGGAGAAGGCGGGGGTCATCAAGCGCGGTGGACGTTTCTTCCGGGCCGTCATCGAGGCGACCGTGCCCATCGTGACCATCGTGACCCGAAAGGCCTACGGCGGCGGCTACGCGGTCATGGGCTGCAAGCAGCTCGGCGCCGACATCAGCCTGGCCTGGCCGACGGCCCGCATCGCGGTCATGGGCGCCGAGAGCATGGTGGGCATCATCGGGCGCAAGCAACTGGAGGCCGCCCCCGCCGAGCAGCGGCCCGCGGTACGTCAGCAGATGATCGACTTCTACAACGCCACCATGGCCACCCCGTGGATCGCCGCCGAACGTGGCTACATCGACGCGGTGATCGAGCCGTCCCAGACCCGGCTCGAGATCCGTAAGGCACTGCGGTTGCTGCGTGACAAGGACTCGGTGCGCAAGCACAATCCGCGCAAGCACAGCCTCTTCCCCGTCTGACCGTCGACCGGCCGGTCGCGCGCGATCAGTTCGCGCCGCGACCGCCCCAGTTGATTCCGACGGTCTCCCATTCGGTTTCCCAGAGCCGGACCCGTCGTCGATCCAGACCGCGACGCACCAGCAGATAGGCCGCGGCGCAGGCGAATACCGTCGTCGCGACGACGGCGCCACAGGTGAGCACCGCGCGGCTCAACGGTCGCGTCGGCGACGGCGGCTGCACCGGTCGGCCGGTATCGTTCAACCAGATCGGTACCACGGCACCGACTTTCACCATGACGTCGCTGTGGTGGTCACCGGTGTGTTCGGTCCCGTCGGGATCGCGCCACGACACCCGCACCGGGGTGATCGGCGCGTACAGCGGCGCCTTGCCGACCTCGGTGACCGTCGCGTCGACCCGATGCAGCCGAGCGGTCTCCTGGTGCACCGCGCGGATGTCCGTGTCGTAGATCGGCCTCCCGATGAGCAGTACCGCCAGCGGCACGACCGCGACGGCCGCCACCGTGAGCAACAGGGCGACGACCGCTTGCCATCGGTCCTCGCGCCTGCGCATCGGATTGCGGTCCAGGCCGACGCGGCGGCAGGTCCGGCGGACGATATCGACAGACCCGATCGTCATGACCGCGACTCCTCGAATCGGATTTCGGTGACCAGCGCGTCGAGGGTCGCGAAGAATCGGTCGACGAGCCGGGGCAGCGCCGCGGGATCTTCGCCGTCCGCCCATGCCCTCGACGCGGCGAGCAGCATGCCCGATCCCGCGGCGACCGCGGCGGCAGGACGCAGATCCGATACCGCGTCGACACCGAGACGTGCGGCGATGATGCGCACCGACTCCTGCCCGCCCTCTGCCCTGATCCGTTGATAGCCCGCGAACAGCGCGGGTTCGGACTCGATCCGCCGGAACAGCTCCCACCGACGGATCAACCGTGAGGCGTTGGCTCCGCCGTACTCCGCGGTCAGCCAATCGTCGACCGCGCCGCGGAAGGCGACCAGGGGCGATTCGGCGGACGGACGACGCGACAACGCGGCGTTGAGCCGGTGCACGTCCTGGTCGACATCGCCGAGGACGGCTTCCTCGATGGAACAGAAATGCCTGCTGAAGGTCCGCCGGGTCACGCCGGCGCGTTCGGCGATCTCCTCGACACCGAGCGCACCGAAGCCGCGTTCGGCCAGCAGGTCGAACGCCGCGCGCGACATGGCCTCGCGGCTGCGGCGGGTCCGCAGCCTGCGACCGTCCAGATCGACGTCACCCATGGTCGACGTCATCGTCGGTACCCATGCCACCATCCTACAACTATTGTCCCAATGAGACATTTGATTCGCGGTGCGGTCACCGACGACGATCACGCCGGCTCCGCGCTCCGGCCCCGCCGGCACCCTCATACAGGACGGATAGCCGCACGACATCGTGGTGAAACGGACGGATCCGCCGCGAGGTTTGTGAGTTGTCACGAATTGTCGCGGAAATGCGGGCGACGACCCCCGAGGAAAGTTCGATGTAAATCCCGGCGCGGAACGACCGGAGAAAGCGAATAGTGTCCGAGCACAGTTCGATTCGAGTCGCGTCGTGACCGCCGACAAGCCTTCCACCAGCCCCGATCATGGCTGCTTGACCGCAGTTGAATCCAGGGTTACAAATGAATTCTCCGCCGACCCGAGCTGTTCGAACCGGCCGACGAGAATTGCACGCCAGTGGTTACCGATGTCATCGACGTGGTCGCGGAGTTCGCGATCGATCGCACCGCAGTATGGGATCTGTTGCTGGAGCCGCAGACCTATCCCAGGATTTTCCCCGGCATCGGAGCGTGCGAACCGCTGGAGAGCGTCGACGGACACACGATGCTGCGCTTCCGGGTCGGCACCGCCGAACTCGGCATCCGCACGCACACCGTGCGGGTCGTGATCGGCCGCATCCGCGACGGGTTCGAACTGCAATGCCCCGCCGAGGGCAGTTTCGCCTCCGTGCGACTGCTCGGGGATGACCGGCGCACCCGCGTGATCATCACCTTCTTCGCGCCGACCCGCATGCATCCGGCGCTGGCCGACATGTCCAACGCCGTCGTCGCCGACTGGACCCACAACGGCTTGCAGCGGATCGAGGATCTGGTGCTCGGCGCGAACACCTCCGTCGTGGTCAACGGCGAGGATTCGCCGGTGCGCAGGCGTGCCGAGGTCGCCAAGCAGATCGTGTCGAGCGGGGTGATGCGCGCCTACCGGATCGATCGCGGCATCAAACAGCTGCGGCGACTGTCGGAGTGGGGTTTCAATCTCGCGGGCGGCTATGCGGCCGCGGCGGCCTACTCCCCCGCGCGTGCCGCGGTGGTCGACGGACATGTCAGCAGGACTTTCGACGAGATGCACCGTCGCACGAACGCGCTCGCCGCCGCCATGCACGCGAACGGGCTCGCCGCGGGCGACGCGATCGGCCTGCTGGCCAGGAATCACGGCGGCATGGTCGAGGTGATGGTCGCGGCGGGCAAACTCGGCGTCGATGTCGCCCTGCTCAACACCGGTCTGCCCACCCGCCGCATCGAGGAAGTCGTTCAACGCGACAAACTGTCCGCGCTGTTCGTCGACGCCGAATTCGACCACCTCGTGCAATACCTGCATTCCGATATCGCGCGCTACGCCAGCGATATCAGGGCCCCCGGCGCCGGCCACATCACCGTGGACGACCTGATCGAACAGCGACACGAGACCTTCCCCCGGCCGACGCACCCCGGCAAGTTGATCGTGCTGACCTCGGGTACATCGGGCACCCCGAAGGGCGCGCGCAGGCCGCATCCCAAAGGATTCGCCACGGTGGCCGCCCTGTTGTCGCGCATACCGATGCGCATCGACGACACCATGCTCATCCCGGCCCCGCTGTTCCACACCTGGGGTCTGGCCGCGTTGCAACTGAGTACCGCGTTGCGCGCCACGGTGGTCCTGCCCGCCCAGTTCGATGCCGAGGACTGCCTGCGGCTCATCGCCGAACATCGGGTCACCACCTTCATCGCGGTGCCGATCATGGTGCACCGCATTCTCGAACTGCCGGTGCACATCCGAGAGCGCTACGACACGTCGAGTCTGCGGGTGGTCGCCAGTTGCGGTGCGCCGCTGGCGGCGAACACGGTGCTGCGTTTCATGGACGGCTTCGGCGACATCCTCTACAACGTCTACGGCTCCACCGAGGTGTCGTGGGCTACCGTCGCGGACCCGTCCGATCTGCGCACCGCCCCGACCACGGCGGGCAGACCGCCGCTCGGCACCAGGGTCGCGGTACTCGGCCCCGATCTGAAGCCGCTCCCGGTCGGCGCGACCGGACATATCTTCGTGAGCAACCACATGCTCTTCGACGGCTACGTCAACTCGGCGCCGCCGAACGAGGCGGACGGCATGATCGACACCGGCGACCTCGGCTACCTCGACGCCACGGGTCGGCTCTACATCGACGGCCGCGACGACGAGATGATCATCTCCGGCGGCGAGAACGTCTTTCCGCGACCGGTGGAGGAAGCGCTCGCCTACCTGCCCCAGGTGAGCGAAGTCGCGGTGGTCGGCGTTCCCGACCAGGAGTACGGCCAACGCCTGGCCGCGTTCGTCGTCAAACACGAGGGTTCGGGCCTGGATTCGGATATGGTCCGCAGTTACATCCGGCATCGGTTGAGCCGATTCTCCGTGCCGCGCGATGTCACATTCCTCAGTTCGCTGCCGCGCGGGGAGACCGGCAAGATCCTCAAGCGGTTGCTCATCGGTCCCGGCGCCACCGACCCACCGGTCATCGGCACGGTCGCGCCCGGCACACCCTGAGCGACGGGACCGACGCGCGCATGCCACGGCACCCGGCATCCCTTGCGCTACTGTAGATTTCATGACGCTGCGGCGGCGTCGCTGTGAGTACGACGAAAGCGGTCCCGAACAGCGCCGATTCGACGGAACCGGCCTTAATCTCGAAGTATGTCAGCCCTCGAACAGCTCGAAACATGAACGCGCACAGTTCACCGGGCATCATCGTCCGGAGCAACGAGATACTCAATTTCTTCGGCAAATGCCCGGCGTGCGGATATCCCGCGCGAGCGAGCGACGCCAGGAGCGTACGGACCGACGGCCCGCTGCGCGCGACCGTGTCGGCCACCTGCGATCTGCCGTGCGGCTGGTCCGGGCAACTGCCGCTCACGATCATGACCTGATCGGCGTGCGGTTGCGTACCTCCTTAGCGCAGCAGGTATTTCGCGTCGCGCTGCTGATCGGCTGCGTCGCGCTCGCCGGTTGCGGCGCCGCCACCGCACCGACCGCCGCCTCCGGCGCCGGTCTGTCCTGGGATCCGTGCGCCGAGATCCCCGACGCGATGATCAGTCGGATCGGACTGGACCCGGCCTCCGAGCGCAGGGATATCGCCATCGCGCCGGGACCGAAGTGGGCGGGGTGCGGTTGGAGCGGCGCGAGTACGGCGCTGCGGATCTTCGCGGCCGACCGCGAGTCGGCGCGCGATGTCCGCGAGGCGCCCGGCGCGCACGACTTCGCCGACGTCACGGTGGCCGGACGCGCCGGGGTGCGCTATCGGCCGGATTACGCCGACGCCACCGTGGACTGCGGTCTGGCCTTCACTACGGCCGCGGGCGGTCAGATCCGGTTGCGGCTGGACGTGCGACCCGATCCGGTGACCGCCGCTCCGGCCTGCGATCTGTTGACGCGGACCGCCGAGGTACTGGTTCCCGTCCTGCCCTGATCGGGCCGGGATCAGCGCAGCAGGACTTCGGCGGTGGCACGCCCGAACAGTTTGCGCTGTTCACACGTCGCCGTCAGTGCGATGGTGGCCGAACGCCTGCCGACGTCGACCGCCTTCACCCTGCCGCCGAATTCGATGGTGCTGTGCCGGTTCGACTCGACGGGAACGAATCCGGCGAACCGCACCGCGTACCCGGTGACCGCGGCCGGGTCGCCGAGCCAGGAGGTGAGGTAACCCGCGCCGAGCCCCATGGTGAGCAGACCGTGCGAGATCACCGCGGGCAGTCCGGCCGCCTGGGCGACCTCGTCGCTGAAATGGATCGGGTTGGCATCACCGGAGACGCCGGCGTAGTTAACCAAGTCGCCACGGGTGAGTCGCACCCGCAACGGTGGCAACTCGGTGCCGACGGCGAGATCCTCGAACGTGGGCACACTGCGTGAGCGGCGACCGGGTGGCAGCGTGAACAGCCGATCCGTGTCGACCTGCTCGTGATACTCGAGCAGACCCGCCGCGCTCAGCGGATCGATATCGGCTCGCGCCTCGCGCCGGTCGCTCGACGATCCGCCGCTCAGGATCACCCCGTCGACGGCGCGGGCCAACTCGCCGGCCACGGTCGCCCCGGTCTGCGCGACCACGGTCGTGTGCGCGGATTGCACCGGTTCACCGTAGTGGTCGGTGAGAAGGTTCTCGACGACCATGAAATCCTTGTCGCCGAATCGCCGGAACGACTCGACGTGGGAATCGCAACGCAGCCGATCACCCGCGACGAGCGGTCGCCGCATCCGTATCCGCTGTTCGGTGTGGAGCACTTGGCCGAGGTCGTAGCCGGTGAGTACCGACTCGAACAACATGCGCTGCAAGGTGATCCAGAGGATCGCCGGAAACGTCAACGGCGCGATCAGGCCGTCGTAACCCAGCGCGGCGGCCGCGCCCTCGTCCCGGTGCGCCGGATGCTCGTCGCGGACCGCTCTGGCGAACTCACGGATCTTCTCCCGGCCCACCTCGTAGTGATCGACCATCCGGTAGCGACGTCCGACCAGGGCTGCGGCCTGCTCGGACGGGGTCATGGCGGGGGTGACGGTGGTAGAGACGCTCACGTGGGTAGATCGCGCGCCGACGCTCGAACGCAACGATCCACCCCGTATCGGCCGTTCCGATCAACACTCGTTCGGCGCGGGCACCCCTCGCAGACGCTCGTCCATCCAGAGGATCGCCTCGGGGAAACCCAGGCCGCCCGCGATGACGTGCTCCCCCAGCACACTGCGATAGACCGCGCTCACCCCGAGTGCGCACTGCTCTCGGAAGAGGTTGCGCGCGCCCTCGGCGGGGATCCACCACTCCTGCTCACCGTTGTAGATGTACAGCGGCACCGGTGATTTGATGCCCTCCATCCTGGTCTCCCGATAGATCTGCGCCGCGAATTCCGAATTCAGCGGATCGGGGAAATTCGCGGCGACGTCGATCGGCAACAACAGCAGGCCCGCGGCGCCGAAGACGTCGGCGCACAGATCCTTCACCGGGGAGGTCGCGATCCACTGCGCCAGATTGTTCATCCGGCCGAGGATCTCGGTACGCTCGCGGGCGATGCCGAGCACCGCGCCCATGAACACACCCGATGCCAGATTGGCGTTCATACTGCGCGACAGGATCTCGTAGTCGGCGGGCACCCCACCGACGACGGCTCCCACCACGACGTCGGCCAACTCCGGTGCGTAGTCGGGCATCACTTTCACCGCGCCGTGCGTGGCAATCGCGCCGCCGGAGTAGCCGATCAGTCCGAATCCGCTGTCCCCGAAGTCGTCCGGAAGCAGTCCGCGTACCGCGCGAATCGAATCGAGGATGGCGTGACCAGCGACGACGGGTTCGGCGTAGGCCATCCGCGGCCCTTCGTGGTCGGGAACCAGGACCGCGTATCCGCGCAGCAGGGCGAGTTGGATAGCGGGCGGAATGTAGTCCGTCACGCTGATATCGCTGTCCCAGCCGTGGGCCATCGTATATCCCGGCGTGCAGTCCCGGCCCAGTCCGTTGATGGGCAGATTGTTCACCAGCACCGGTCGACCCCCCGGCCCCGGCCACGCGCCCTGGGGCGTGACCAATGTCGCGGTGGCGAAAGAGGGCCTGCCGTAGACATCGGTCGTACGGAATTTCAACAGCAGTGCCCGATCGAACGGCATCAGAACGAGCGCGCCCGCGGTGGCGCCGACATCACGCACCTCGATCAACTGTCCCGGCGTGAAAGTGTCGAGATCGGCGGGCCATTCGTCGAAGATCGGATCGCGCACCGGGGACGGCAGCACCGCCGCCCGCAGGGCCGCCAGTTCGGGTTGGACACCCGCCACCTCCAGCTGTGGTGAATTCGGTGGCGCGGCCGCGACGACGGGCGGTGCGGGAATCACCGCATCGATCCACTGCTGTAGGCCCGGCAGGACCGAACCCGAGGTGTCGATCAGCGGCGGCAGACCTGAAAGATCGGGCAGCGCGGGCCATCCGGGAATCACGGGCGGCGGCGGCTCGGCGTGAGCTCGACCGGACACGGCCGGGACGGCGAGCAGCATCGTCAGGAACAGGACACGCAGAAATCTCATAGCACACGCCTCTGGGTGCGATTGCGGGTTCGCTGCGCCCGGCGTGTGCGGATTTCGACCTCGAAATGCCCCCTTGTCGTGCCGGTCGCAGAGCACTCAGGCTAACCCGACACGCCCGGGCGCAGGCCCGACCGTTCCCGAGTTGTGCGTGTCACGACGCCGAATCGCAACAAGGAGAACCGAATTCCCGCAATCTGTGTCCCCAACAGTTACTCGGCGGCGTACTCAACAGTTGGTCGGCGCCGCCTCCCCTCGGAATCTGGCGTCCAACCAGCTCAGCGCCGATGGGATGCCGATGACGGCGGCGGTGAGATGGTCCGGCACCGGAATCTGTTCGGACTGCACCCGCACCCCGGCGGCACACCAGCGCCGGTCGGTGTTCACCACCGAGTCGACCGGGATGAGGGCGTCGATCGGCGAATGCCATTCGAAGATCGGGGTTCTCGGCACCCCGTCGTAGAGTTCGAGACTGTTCTCCTCCACCACCGCGCGGGCGGTGCTGTTACCGATCATCGTGGTCGTCTTCGCGAAATCCAGTGCGCCGTGTCCGGCGCCGGCCGCGATGATGTCGTTGGTGCAACTGTTCGCGATGGCGTCACGCGCGGCCAGACCGCGTTCGTTGAGCTGCTCGCTGAGCGGAAACCGTTCGGGATATTCGCGTTCCAGTCCGAGGCCCGCGGCCAGCGCCAATCCGAAGACCGGATGCGCGCCGAGCCCGAGACCTTCCATCATCTTCACGAGGTTCATCGGCACGCCCCCCATCGCCGCGCCCGCGATCTCCAACTCCGGCGCGTAGCGCGGCGCCAGGGCCGCCGCCCATGCCGTCGCCATACCGCCCCCGGAATAACCCGCCATGGCGACCGGACTCTTCGCGACCTGGAGTTCGGCGACCTGCTTGACGGCTCTGATCCCGTCGAGGGTGATCTGGCCGCCGAGTCTGGCCGCGCCGTAGGCGAATTGGGGCCCGAGATGGTCGGGTAGCGCGACACTCCAACCGCGCGCGAGCAGGACGTTCCACCCGGGCGCCTCGCGGACGACCAGATTCGGATCACCGGTGTAGAGCACCCGCGACACCGAACATTCCGCGCCGAGGCCGTTGATGATGTGCTGGAACGACAGCAGCGGACCGTCGCCGCGGTGCGCGCGTGGTGTGAGCACCGTCGTGGTCGCGGCGATCGGCTTGCCCTCGGAATTCGTCGAACGGAACCGCACGACGGTCACGGTGGTATCGGGGAAGATCGACAGGGGCGGCATCGGGCGCACCGCGATCACGTCGCCGGGTTTGCGATCCGCGAGATCCGCGGGCACCGCGTAGAACGGATCCGGATCCGGCGCGGGATACAACGGCGTACCGTGCCCCGGGGCCGCCGAGACGATGACGAGCAGCACACCGAGCGCGAATACGCGCAGAGCTCGCAGACCGCCACCGCGGCGCACCTCACCGAATCGCACGACGTGTACCTCCCCATCGGCCGACGTCGTGGACAATCCTCGGTACCGGCACCACCCGAACGCCAGTGTTCGCCGCGTACGTGTTGACAATTCACAAGACGCCGCCGGTTCGATTGGGTGGATCGAAGAAGGGCCGCTGGTGAGTCTCCCAGCGCTCGCGGAGGCGCGCTGTGACTTATCAAGCGCTCCAACAGGAACATGTTCCTCACCATGGTGTCGACCTACCTTCGTAGACAGCGGGCGATATCACGCCTGGTCGGAAGGGAGACGGTGGCATGGACGGCACTGCGACAACCGAGGCGACGAACGGCATGGCGACGAACGGCGCGCGGGAAGTTCCGACCCAACGGGTGACCGTCTACTTCGACGGCACGACCCCCGAGGACGCCCTCGTCCTGGAATACGCGGCGACCCGGACCGAGGCGTGGGAGTTCACCACGGCGGCGGTCCACGCCGGCCTCACCGTCACCGTGGACGGCATGATCCGCCCCGATCTGCGGCGACTACCGTGCCGTTCGCTCTGGCGCTGAACGCGTCACAGCCGGTCGAACAACCCGCGCAGGAACGCGAGCACGTCGGGAAAGGCCTGGCGCGCCGCGCCCAGATGATCACCCGGATAGATACCGACCCGCAGGTCCGCACCGCCCGCCGTCAGTTCGGCGATCAATTTGGCTCCGAGCGGGGCGGGGACCTCGAGGTCGGTGAGCCCCTGCCCGACGAACAAAGGCGTCGTGTACCCGGTCGTCGGAATCTCCAGCATCGCCCGCACCGCCTCGAGCAGGGCAGGATCGCGAAGCGGCCGCGCGAGCATGTCGCCGATGGCGATATCGCGGACCAGCGCGTCCGCGTCGGCGACGCAGTTCTCCTCCACCACGCGCACCACCGCGGCACCGGTGGGTGTCAGATAACCATCGATATCCAATTCGGGCGCGGTCGCCCGTAACCCCGCGACGATCATGGCGAAATACGCGGTCGTATTGCGCAGCGGCAGTCGCGGTATCCACGGGCCGAACAGCGGAGCGAGCAATTCCAGATTCGATGGGGCCCCGGTGGCGGCCGCGCCGCGGAAATCGAGTTCGGAGGCATCGGACGCGGCGGAATGCGCGGTGAACAGGGCGGTCTGGCCGCCCTGGGATTGTCCGAGCACCGCCCAGCGGGTACTCAACTCGGGCGCGGTCGCGCGGGCGGCCCGCACCCCGTCGATGACACTGCGCGCCTGCGAAGGACCGTCCAGGTACGGATGCGTACCCGGCGTGCCGAGACCGACGTAGTCGGAGATCACGACGGCGTATCCCGCCGCCAGCAACGCCGGATAGACCGACTTCAGGTAGTAGTCGCGCGGGCGCAGCGTGAAAACGCAATGATCGGCGATGCCGACGGTGCCGTGCGCGTAGGCCACGATCGGCCATCCACCCGGTGGCGGCGTTCCTGTCGGCAGATAGACCGCGCCCGCGCTCAGCATGGGACCGCGCGGACCGCGCGACCGGTAGATCAGGCGGTGCGCGACACTCGCCTGCGGCACCGACGCCTCGTCCGGCAGCGGTCCCACCTCGACCACCGAACCCGGGTTGTCGGGTGGATCCGCCGACACCTGGCCGGACAGCGCGACCGTCACCGCCAGCGCCGCAGTGCCCGAAATTCTCCGAGTCCACCTCATCGATCGACTATCACCACCGCGAACCCGTTTCGGCAAGCCACCACATACTGTGGCGCGGCGTCGACGATCACGGGTATGCCGGGGAGTGGCTACGCTCGAGTAGGCACCGCCAGGATCGAGAGGATGGACGTGACACCGAGAGCCCGGGACCGAGCCGGAACCCCCCGAACCCGCTCCCCGCGGGCCATCGCCGTGATGACGGCCGCTCTGGCGATGTCGTCGGTCGTCGCCGGATGCGGCGCCGGGAATTCCTCCGATTCCGTCGCCGCACCGGAACCGACGACAACGACGGTCGTGGCGACCTCGTCGGCCGCCCCTCCCGTCGGCACCGATACCGTCGCGCTGCCGACATTCGACCCGTACGCCGACCTTCCCCTCGTCGATCACGTGGAATGGACCGAGAGCGTGGACGGTCCCCGTCTCCTGGTCTACCCGACCACCGCGGGCAGGCGCACCACGTCGGCGGGCAACGAGGAACGCGCATGGCAGGAAGTGCTCGCGCAATCACCAGATGCCGAAACCCCCGGCATGCGTGATCAATTCGTCTGCCACTGGGACTGGGCGAGGCTGGTCCAGCCGAACAAGCCGAGCTGGAATCTCGAACCGTGGCGACCCGCCGTCGGTTACCAGGGCACCGTTGCGGCGTCGTGCAATCCCGGCGGTCCCGAACGCTGAGCCCGACGGCGCGGTCGATCCCCGGACACCTCACGCACCGAAACCTACGACAGGAAGGATCGATCGATGCATATCGTCATCGCAGGCGGCCACGGAAAGATCGCACTGCTGCTGGCCGAGGCGGCCGCACGTCGCGGGGACACCGTGGACGGTCTCATCCGCGACCCACGCCACGCCGACGAGGTCCTCGCCACCGGAGCCAGGCCCGTCGTGGTAGATCTGGAATCGACCACTCCCCCCGAGCTCGCCGCGCTCGTGAAGGGTTCCGACGCAGTGGTTTTCGCGGCGGGAGCCGGTCCGGGCAGCGGTGTGGCGCGTAAGTACGGCGTCGACCGCGACGGCTCGATTCTGCTCGCGGACGCCGCGGCGGCGGCGGGTGTTCGCCGATTCGTGCAGATATCGTCCATGGGGGCGGGCGAGCCGCCCGCCGCGGGCACCGACGAGGTGTGGGCCGCCTATATCGACGCGAAAACGCAGGCCGAGGACGATCTCCGGCGCCGCGATCTCGACTGGACGATACTGCGGCCCGGCCGCCTGGTCGATACCCCCGGAACCGGACTGGTCCGGCTCGGCGTGCCACCGATCGGCCGTGGCGATGTACCGCGCGCCGATGTCGCCGCCACCCTCGCGGAATTACTGCACACCCCCGCGACCGCGGGCGCAACGCTCGAACTCGTCGGCGGCGACACCCCCGTCGCCGACGCGATCGCCGCGGTCGTTAGCTGAAAGATAGCCATAACCGTTGAGATGGCGGCGGATTGCCGATGCCCCGACATCGGTGACACGCCGCCACCTCACCCGACGGGCGGTTATCACCGTCCGGTTCGGACCGTCGCGTCGACACCGGCGGCGAGGCGCCCACCTTATGATCCACGCCCTGCCGGACAGGGTTATGTCACAAATCGACAGTCGATATTTCGACGAACCGTCCGGTTCGGGTGAGCAGACCTCATAATCCGCCCCGAAAAATGGTTCGTGCGAATGCAATCGATCGTGCAGATGCACTTGCATACCCATGGTCGACGGTCCTAAACTCAGTCCCGCAGAGCTTTACAGGGGACAACCAGGGGAGGCCGTGTGTGCGAACCGACGGCCGAGTCGCCAATGGTTTGCTGCCGCCACATGTCAGGGGTTTTCAGATGGACCGACCACTTTCCGGCGGCAGGCTCGGGTACGCCGACGCCGCACTGGCCGACCAGCCAGCGAACGGTATGACAACTATGAGCACATATGCGGCCCGCAACGGCCACCGAAATATCGCGTACTCGCGGGAGACCGCGGTCGCCTTCGTCATCGACGCGGTCGAATCCACCGGTGCCGCCACCCGGAACGATTTCGATATCGACCGGATCGTCTCCATCGCGCATGCGATGGCCGACGACTGGGATATGAAGGCCTTGCAGCCGGCCACGTTCTGGCGCATCGCCTCCAGTTTCATCAAACAGTAGCGTCGAACGACGCCGCCGCACGCCGTCGGGCTTCCACACCGCCGTGGAGGCCGATGAGCCTTTTCGTGTCGACATATCGGCGCGTCAGTAGGCACGCGGAACAGCGCCGCGATAATTTCGGCGGGACCGTTGTGTGTCCCCGTTGCCATGTGCAGCCACACGGTCCGAGAAAGACGACGCGTGGCACGAACCCCTCGGTCGTCACCGGACAAAAGAAATTGGGTGTTTGCCGAATCAATCGGCAAACACCCAATTCTTTCAGGCCGCTATCAGAGCCCGGTCGCGTACTTCCGCAACATATCGATCGACTTGTCCGGCGGCAATGCCTGCACACTCAACCGATCCATCACCGACAGATACTGGGCGAGATCCTGCCTGCGATCCAGATACAGGGCGCTGGTGAGATGTTCCAGGTAGACGATATCCGGAAGTTCCGGCTCGGCGAAACGCAGAATGCTGAAAGAGCTTCCCGCGGCGGCATGTTCACCGGCCGAATACGGAAGTACCTGGATGGTGATATTCGGAACGTCGGCCAGGTCGATGAGATGTTCCATCTGCTTGCGGTGCACGGCCGCACCGCCGACGGGCCGGTGCAGCGCCGCCTCGTCGATCACCGCCCACACGATGGGCGGTTCGATGGGACGGAACAGCAGCTGCTGCCTGCGCTGGCGAACAGCGACGCGACGATCGGTGTCCGCGTCGTCGGTGCCCAGCGTGAGAACCGCCTTGGCGTATTCGGGCGTCTGCAACAGGCCGGGCACCAAATGCGCTTCGTAGGTACGGATCTTGCCCGCCGCCTGCTCCAGCCCCAGATAGGTACTGAACCAGGATGGCAGCAGATCGCTGTAGCGGTGCCACCACCCGGGCTCGTTCGCTTTGCGCGCCAGATCCAAGAATGCTTCGCGCTCTTCCGGATCGATGACGCCGTACAGCGTCAGCAGGTCGCGGATATCACGCTCTTTGAAGCCGGTGCGGCCCAATTCCAGGCGACTGATCTTCGCGTGCGATCCACGGATGGACTCACCGGCATCCTCCCGGGAGATTCCCTTGCTCTCCCGGAGTCTGCGTAGTTGTCCACCGAGCGCGATCCGAAGCACTGTCGGACCACGTTCCGCGACAACTGATTGCACACGACCGTCGTCATCGGGTTCTGCGATCATGGAGTTCGTCTCCGATACTCGAGGTTGCCCATCAGTGTGTCACATACGCACCCCTGTAGGACACACCGCACCGACCGCAATGTTACCTTTCAGCTAGTCAAATCGTCGAACTCTCCCGCCTTGGCTCCGCGAACGAACGCGTCGATCTCCGGCCGGGTATAGAACAGCACGCTTCCCTCGGGATCACGCGAGTTGCGCATGGCGACCAAGCCACCCGACGCCTCCGCGACCTCCACGCAGTTCCCACCGTTCGGACCGCTGAACGAACTCTTGCGCCAAGCGCTTTCGATCTTGCGCACAGATGTATCGGGCATTTTCCACTCCTCGGATCACACCGGTGTAATGACGAATCATGTTTTCGGACTTGCAGATGCACGCTCAAACGTTCTTGCATCCGCACGGACGCGAGGACGATAGCACGGAGTTCACCGCGGCGCACCGAATAAATTGGACCTACCGGTCGGCTTTGTTGGGCTATTCCGATGCGGCCACGCGAATCCCGTGCTCAGGTCACCGATCCGGGCCGCTAGAGCGACCCGAATCTTGTACTGTCACAGTGCACATCGGATGTACCAGCCATTCGCGACACCCTTCACGGCGTGCCGCCGAACACGCTTGCTGAGGAGCTAGAGGAATGCCAGAAGACAACGCCCCCTTGATCAGAACCGATATTCCCCATTCGGCCCGCATCTGGAACTACTGGATGGGCGGCAAGGACTACTACGAAATCGACCGCATCGCAGGTGATGCCGGCATCGAGGTCGACCCCGACATCACCACCATGGCGGTGCAGTCGCGCCAGTTCCTCATCCGCGCCGTCACCTACCTCGCGGGCGAGGTGGGCATCCGCCAGTTCCTCGACATCGGCACCGGACTGCCGACCATGCAGAACACCCACCAGGTGGCGCAGAGCGTCGCACCCGAATCGAAGGTCGTCTACGTCGACAACGACCCCCTCGTCCTGACCCACGCCAGGGCGCTACTGACCAGCACGACCCCCGAAGGTGTGACCACCTACGTGGATTCGGACTACCACTTCCCCGAGCAGATCATCGCCGACGCCCGCAACGTGCTGAATTTCAACCAGCCGATCGCCGTCATGTTCATGGGCGTGCTCGGCCACGCCAAGTCCTACGACGACCTGCTGCGTATCGTGAACACCGTGCTCGACGCCGTTCCGGCAGGCAGTTATCTGGTGATGTGGGACGGCAGCGACGACAGTCCCGCCTACGTGACCCTGTGCGAGAACTACACCGGAACCGGTGGCACACCGTATGTTCCACGGCCTCAGGCCCAGATCCGCGCCGTCTTCGACGGCCTCGAGCTGGTCGAGCCCGGCTTCACCTCGATCACCCAGTGGCGTGCCCCGGATACCGAAGTCGGCGAGATCCGTCCCATTTCGGCCTACTGCGCGGTCGCCCGCAAAGTCTGAGCTGCTTTCCCGCGAATTCGAAGCAGCCAGTGGCGGTTTCCGACCGGTAGGTCGGAAACCGCTATTTTCATATCGGGCGGTTTTTCCGAATACCATGGGCGTTCTTGCAAATGTACTTGCATCCGCAACGTGCGAACGCATAAACTCGTTCTCGTGAAACGGGGAGATAACGCCGAGACAACTCTCCGGCGTCACCGCGCACTTCGACTCCCCCGAGCCGCAAGCGAGGGGCGGTCGATATGAGCCAGGCATTTCGTGCTCCCCGCTCGTCCGGTATCAACGGTGTCGGCGTGGATGTAGCACGGTCCCGCACCGTCGCGGAACGAGCGGTGACCGACTGCGGCGCCGAACCGGGCGGCCTCACCTACCGTCGCGCTCGCGAAATCCTCACCCTGCACGAGGTTCACGGACCACAGTGTCGCCAGTGGCTCGCGGCGGCCGCGTATCTCTCCGCCGGCCTCGACGACGAGTAGCTCGCAAATCCACTTGTGCACACTGATGTTCGTACAAATGTGCTTGCATTTGTACCATACGCCGCCCTACACTCGAGCGCGTTAGATCAGGGGATTTCGCATCCGGAGCCCGCGCCGACGTCGCCGAGCGGATTTCGGATGCGCCAGTAGTCCAGAGGCGCGCATGGACCAGTCACCACACCGTTCCCGCAGGCTCGGCATCGCCGACATCGCCGCCGTCTACGGCACGGAGGCCTTGCATCACCGCATCGCCCAGTTGCGTGCGAGCGGTCAGCACTACGCCGCGGTAGCCATCGAGCACGAAATCCGCAGCGGCGGAGCGGCGGAGCGCGCCGGCGGATAGACCCCCACCTCCCTTCGAGGGCATCGGCGACCGCGGCGGGCCCGCGGCCGCCGCCCTCTCGTCGGCGATCCTCGATCCGATTCTCCCGCAACAGGTCCCGAAGGCCCTGCGAGAACTCTCCAGTACCAGAAGAAGTCCCATGAACCCTCGCCAGGTTCATAACTATTTCGTATAGTGATGTAACAATTCGGACGCAGATGTATTACGCCCGAGAATCACTGGAGCGACGTATGACCTTCTCCACGCTGGACCTGTCCGCTGAGACGCCGGACTCGGCGCTCGAAATCGGCGGCCGACCCGCGTCGGTGCCGCTACAGAACACAGACCGGGTCGCCTCGCGCATGGTCGGATACTTCGCCACCTGTATGGCACCGTGCCGAACCCTGCCGGGCGAGCAATTGCGCGGAGACGTCACCAAGATGACCAGAAGTTGTCTGGCACTGGCCGCCGAGATGTTCGACCGGCGCTCGGTACCCGACGACGCGCGCCTGGGCGAAGTACGCGAGGCCGCCGCGCAATGGGCGAGGGAGGCGGTACCGCTGGGCACCATCCTGCGTGCCTACCACCAGGGGCTACGCATCGCGTTCGGACTGGTCACCGCCCGTGCCAAGGCCGACGACGTCGACGAACTCCTCGTCGCGACCGATCTCATGCTCGAACTTCTCGAGGCGATCACGGTCGCGGTCTCCGATGCCTACGTCGATGAACAGCACCTGGTCGCCAGGGAACATCAGACGGCGTCCCAGACGCTTGCCTCGGCATTGCTGAGTGGGCGCCGCAGCTCGGCGCTGGCACGGCAGGCCGGGATTCCGATCGCCGACTCTTACGAGGTGGTGGCGCTTTCCATCCCCGAACACGCCGACGAGCGTGATCCGCGAGTGGACTCCCAGGTCGCGGCACGACGCAAACTGCGCAGGCTACAGTCCGAACTCGCCACCTCGCTGGAAGCGCGGGCACTGACGCTGCTCTCCACCAAGGGCGGGACGCTGCTCATTCCCGTCTCCGACGCGGGTCCGACCCTGACGGCCGAGGTCCTGGCGACGCTCACCGAGGCCGCCGGGGTGCCGATCACCGCGACCGTGGTGGTCACCGACACCGATCAGGTACCCGAATCCGCGGATCAGGCCCACGAACTGCTCAATCTGGTGCGGGTCGGCGGACGCGAACCGGGCCTCTACCGGATGGACGATCTGGCGGTGGAGTATCAACTGACGCGCGGCGGACCCGCCGTGCGGCGCATCGCGACCATCCTGGAGCCACTCGACGCCCACCAGGAATTGTTCGACACCATGCGCGCCTACCTCGGCAACGACATGAACCGACAACTGACCGCGCGTCAGCTCTATGTCCATCCCAACACCGTCGACTATCGACTGCGACGCATCGCCCAGCTCACCACGATCGACCTGGCGACCTCGTCGGGTATCTCGCAGGCGGCCATCGCGTTGCTCGCCCGCGACCTCGACCGCAGCGTGACCCGACGTCTCTGAGATATATCGCGCGTATATACCGTGTCGAATTCGTGCTGGACGGCCACGGCGTGACGGGGGATCCTGGAACCCCGTGCCCCTGGATGGTGTGAATATGCGAATCGCCGAAATCCTGCGCAGGAAAGGCGCCGACGTCACGACCGTCGCGCCCGAGACAACGGTGCGCGCACTGCTGGCCACATTGGCCGCGCACAATATCGGAGCGGTGGTGGTCTCGTCCGACGGCCGCGCGATCGCGGGCATCGTCTCCGAGCGTGACGTGGTCCGCAGCATGTACGAACACGGCGCGCGACTACTCGATATCACGGTCGCGGAGATCATGACCGCGGATGTGCGGGTGTGCGCGCCCGACGACCGGGTCGACGGTCTGCGCCGGATCATGACCGACCATCGGATCCGACATCTGCCGGTGGTCGACGACGGCAGACTGGTCGGGATCGTCAGCATCGGCGACGTGGTGAAGAGCGCCATCTCCGAACTGGCCACCGAACGCCAGCGCCTCGTCGAATACGTGCAAGGTCAGTACTGATCGGTGTCGTCGGCTCGTCGCGGACATCGGCCGCGACGCGGCCTTGCCGTGCGCGCGAAACATGTTGTCCACCTGAATTCTTCGATGTCCCACGGAAATGTGCGTATCGTTGGTGACGTCCAGCGCGTCCTGCGAAGGGAGCGTCACATTGCGGTCATCCGCGCCCGGGTCGCGCGCCGCCCCGCCCACCACCACGTCCACCGCCACGCGGTGGACGACCGGGGACGCGCACTCCCCCGGTCTCACCGTGCCGGTCCGAGAGATGTTCCCCGCGTTGGCCGATTCGACCGAGGTCTACCTCGACAGCGCCGCCACCACCCAGAAACCCCTGGCCGTCATCGACGCCGTCCATCGCTATCATTCCTCGCACACCTCCAACGCCGGGCGCGGCACCTATCCGTGGGCGACGGCGCTGGGCACGAGGCTGTCCCGGATCCGCACGCGCACCGCGGCATTCGTCGGCGCCGACCATCCCGACGAGATCGTGTTCACCTCCGGCGCGACCGCCGCGCTCAACGCCGTCGCCCTGTCGTGGGGATTCGCCGAGCTTCGCGACGGTGACGAGATCCTCTACAACCCGGGCGATCACGTGTCCAACGTCTACCCGTGGCATCATCTGCGCGAACTGCTGGCGCGCTCGGGACGGCGGATCACCCTCATCCCGTATCGGATGACCGCGACCGGCGAGGCGGATACCGACGATATCCTCGCGAAGACCACGCCGCGTACCCGCCTGGTCACCACGAGTCATCTGCACCACGTCTTCGGCGGCCGGACCACCCTGGAGGAATTGCGCGGCCGGATCGACCCGTCGGTGCTGCTGTGTTTCGACTGTAGCCAGAGCGGTGGGCATCTGCCGATCGACGTCACCGAACTCGGCGCGGATTTCGCGATCTTTTCCGCGCACAAGATGTTCGGCGCGCCGGGCACCGGAGTTCTCTACTGCCACCGCCGGATCCACGATCGCCTGCTGCCGTTCCTGCCCGGCGGCAACAGCGGTGTCCGCTTGACCGAAACCGGTCTCACCACGACCGGAATGCCGGAACTGATGGAGGGCGGCACCCACAATATTCCCGGGATCCTGGCGCTCGGCGCGGCCCTGGATGTGTTGGAATCCCTCGATCTCGCGGTGATCGCCGCGCACGATCGCGCACTCACCCTGCGGCTGATCGACGGACTGCGGCAGGTGCCCGGGCTGGATTTCCTGCCGGGACCCGCCTACGCGGCCTGCGAGGTCGGGTACGGCATCGTCTCGTTCACGCTCACCGGAATCACCTCCGCCGACGCGGGTTTCGTCCTGAGCGAACTCGGCTTCCTGGTGCGCACCGGCCTGCACTGCACCGTGTCCGACGAGGACGGCACGAGGGATGTCGACTCGGTGCGGGTCAGCACCCATATCTACAACACCGCCGAGGAGATCGACCGGTTAATCCGGTGCGTGCGGACCATCGCCCAGGAGGTTTCGTGAGCAGCGACGACCCGCGCTACGACAGGAGGGCCGCGTCCCGGATCCTGGCCGAACTCGCCCGGCCCGGCCTGTTCGACGGGCCACCGGTCGCACCGGAGCCCCGCCGTCTCCGATTCGGCAGCGCCGAATTGCGCACCGAACCGGGCAGCCATCTCACCTACTCGCAGCGGCTGTACCTCGAGCGGTTCATGCGTCCGTGCCGAGCCGCGCAGGTCACCACCGCGACCCACCGTATCGCCTGGACCGACAGTGACGGCATTCCCAATACCGGCCACTACCGCGCGGACGGTCTCGGACCGATCGTCCCGATCGCCGTGCGCGAGACGGTGCTCGACCTCTGGCACACCCTCACCGCGAATGCCGCGCTGCACCGGCGGGTGGCCGCGCTCGGCCCGCCCGAACACGAGGTCCTGGAGGCGACGACCACCGATCACGATCCGCTGGAGATCTTCCGGGTCGGGATCGAGGCGGCCGGTCGCGCGCTGGCTCAGCACGCGCTGCTGGCACGGCAGACCCCCTACCGGGATGCCGTCGAATTCGCCAGGGGGATGCGCGATTCGGGCATCTTCCCCGCGGTCGCGACCCGATGGTATTGGGAGTTGCAGGCCTCGACCTACCGTCGCGGAATGATCCCGGTGACATTCGCGTCCCAACCGGACGGGACCGTGCGCTACACCGCCGATTCCGTGGTGACGCTGCGTGCGATGAAGGATGCCACCATCGCCGACGCGCACGCGGTCATGCGGCGCGCGACCGGCGTCGAGGGGCTCAGTGTCGCCGACGCGATCACGAAGTACCACGACGACCTCGACCTCATCTCCCGCCAGTACGCGCTGTTGCCCGTCGGCACCCGACCGGCCTGTCCGGCGGCCGTACCGCATCGACTCGGCGGTGCGCACTACAGCGTCCTTCCGGTGGTGGTGCAACGTCTGGTCACCGTTTTCGAGGAGATGGTCGGGCGATGCGATATCGACGAGATCGCGGGGGATATCGACGAGTCGACCGCCGAGGGCCCCGTCCTCGCCGAGGACCGGATCTTCTACATCCCCGATATGAACTGCAAACACTGCGTCCGAACGATCACCGGCGTCCTCGAGTCCATGGATATCGCGGTCGGGGAGGTCGATCTGATCAGCAAGCGGGTGGTGGCCGAATTCCGTAGCCCGCGCAACCGGGCGCGAGCCTTCGAGGCGATCCGCGACGGTGGATACAACCCGGTTTCCGAGCAGCCTTCCGGCACGCGGCCCGCCACCACGCACGTGTCGGAAACCGCGGTATGACCCCACCGCCGCCGACGTTACCGGCGAAACTGCACCCGATGGTGCTCGCGTTCCTCGACAGCCGAGACACGGTCGAGGCGACCGTGTCCGCTTTCGGATCACCCGTGCATCTGCTGTTTCCGCAGGTCTACGCCGAGAATCTGGCGCGTTTGCGGGAGGTGCTCGATCGCCGCGTGCCGGGGCACCGGATCTGCTACGCGCACAAGGTGAACCAGTCGCGCGCGTTCGTCCGTGTCGCCGCGCGGGCGGGGGTCTCGATCGATGTCTCCTCGCCGTGGGAGTGGGCCGAGGCCGTCGACGCCGGGTTCGGATCGGCACGGATCGAAGTGACCGGCCCGAAGGGCGAGACATTCCTGCGGCATCTGGTCGGCACCGGGTCCACGATCAATGTCGACAATCTGTGGGAACTGGGCCGGATCGCCGAACTCGCCGACGCGGCGGTGCCGGTCCTGCTGCGTATCTCGGGCTTCGACGGCACGCCGATCAGCCGATTCGGGGTACCGCTGCACCGGATGGACGAGGCGTTCGACCTGCTGCGCGCCCATCGTGACCGACTCGACTTCCTCGGCTTCGCCTTCCATCTCGACTCCGGCGAACAGGCCGAACGGGTGCGCGCCTTCGACGCCTGTCTCGGTCTGGTCGAACAGGCGTACGGCCACGGGCTCAGCCCCTCGGTCGTGAATATCGGCGGCGGACTCCGGCAGGTCTTCACCGCCGACGCGGATCGATTCGACGCCTATGTCGGACTCCTGCGCGAATCCCTGCTCGGCCGCGGTGCGCCGATGAGCTGGGCGGGCAATATGTTCGGCTATCACGTCGACGGCGCCGCCGTGCACGGCGTACCCGTATTCCACAAGTACGCCAATACTCTCGCGGCCGATCGTCTCCTCGACGATCTGCTCACCTCGCCGTTGGACAACCACGGCGGGCGCAGCGTCGCGCAGGTCGCGACCGACAATCTGCTCACCCTGTGGACCGAGCCGGGTAAGGCGCTGGTCGACCACGCCGGAATCACCGTGGCCCGCGTGGAATTCACGAAGGAGACCGCCGACGGCTCCGAGTTGGTGCATGTGGACATCAGCCGCGACGCGGTGACACCCGCCGACCAGGAGGTCATGGTGGATCCGATCCTGCTCCCACCGGTCCGGGACGAATTCGGTTCGGCACCCGCTGGATTCGACGGGGCATCGGCCCGGCGGGCGCGCGCCACCGCCGACACCGGCCCGCTCGGCGTGTACATCGCGGGACGCCTGTGTCTGGAACGGGATCTGATCACCAATCACCTGGTCTGGTTGCCGCGCCGCCCACGACCGGGTGATCTGCTGGTCTTCCCGAATACCGCCGCCTACCACATGGATCTGTCCGCGGCCGCCGCCTCCCGGCATCGTCCGCCCGCGAAAGTGGCGGTGACGCGACGGGACGGCGTCTTCCACACCGGCCCCGACACCGAATACGAACCCGACGTCGCGGTCGAATACCCCTGTGTTCCCCGGGTGAACGGGGCGATCTGATGCGCTACGACCACATCACCGAATTGATCGGCGACACCCCGCTGCTGCGCCTCGATCCCCGGGTGCACGGCCTGGAGAATGTCGAACTGTACGCGAAACTGGAGTCCTGCAACCCGTTCGGCTCGGTCAAGGACCGGGTGGCCTGGGCCATGATCCGTGACGAACTCGACGACGTCGCCGCGAGCGGCCGCGGCTTCATCGAGGCGTCGAGCGGGAACACCGCCAAGGCGCTGCGCGTCCTCGGGGCGATGCACGGTATCGGGTTGCGAGCGGTGACCAATCGGATCAAGGTCGGGGAGGTCCGTGATCTGCTGCGGATTCTCGGCACCGATATCGTCGAACTTCCCGGCCTGTCCGAATGCCCGGATCCGACGACCCCGAACGATGTGTACTCGGTGATCGAGGCGACCATGGCCAAAGAGCCCGGCGCGTACCATCATCCGTCGCAGTACACCAACGAGAAGAACGTCGAGGCGCACAGTCTCGGCACCGGCCGGGAAATCCACGACGACCTGTCCGACGACGGCAGCGTACGCGTCGACTATCTGATCGGCGGGCTCGGCACCACCGGCTCCACCCGGGGCACGGCGACCTACCTGCGCAAACACAATCCCGAACTGCGCACCGTCGCCGTCGTCTCCGAACGGTCCGATTTCATCCCCGGCATCCGCTCCGAAACCGAGATGTGGGATGTCGGACTCTTCCGACCGGATTTCTACGATCACATCGTGACGGTGGAATCCGGCGTCGCGATCGACGCGACCGTGGAGCTGGCCACCCGCTACGGCGTCCTGGCCGGTCCGACCAGCGGCGCTTCCTACGCGGCGGCGCTGGAAACCCTCGGCGCACTGGATCTCTCGGACCGCGCGGACGATCCGGTCGTCGCCGTCGTCCTCGTCTGCGACCGCATAGAGCCGTATCTGTCCTACATCAAGCGGCGCAGACCCGAACTCTTCGGCAAGCCGCAGCGGCGGAGCCCGCCGAGCGCCGGGGAGATCGCCGCGACACCGGTGCTGACACCTGCCGAACTGGTCCGGCTCGACGCGCGGGAACACCCCCTCGTCATCGATACCAGGGGGGCGATGGCCTACCGGATCGGCCATGTCCCCGGTGCGCTGAATATTCGCGACGATCAACTCGAGGACATGTTCGCCCAGGGGATGCCGTTCGCCCGGTCACGGCCGGTGGTGTTCGTCTGTCCGGTCGGCGAGGTGTCGTCGCGGTTCGCCGCGCTCGCGCGCCGGGCGGGCATCGACGCGGCCGGTCTCGACGGCGGAATCACCGCGTGGCGTGACGCCGGACTCCCGATGGAAAGCGGTGCGTGAGTGGGCACCGCCGGGTCCGCGAGGCCAGGATTCGAGCGCACCCACCACGGCGCATTACTGTGAAACCGTGCAGACAGGTCAGGAATCAGAGGACGCCGGTCCCCGCATCTGGGGCGGGACGACGCTCACCGAGCGACGTGAGGCGCGTCGTATCGCGCTGTTGGAGGCGGCGCTCGACCTGATCGGTGAGGCCGGCGCCGCCGGGGTCACGATGCGCGCGGTCTGTCGGCGGGCCAACCTCACCGACCGCTACTTCTACGAGAGTTTCACCAGCCGCGACGAACTGCTCGACGTGCTCTACCGGCAGGTTGCCGAGGAATTCCTCGAACCGATGACGGCGTTCGCGGTGGCCGACGATCCGACGCGGGATCGCGCCCTGTCCGAACTGCTGGTGGACAAGGTGCTGGAGGATCCGCGTAAATCCCGACTGTTCCTGGTCGAGCCCTATTCCAGCACCGGCCTCGGCCAGACCACGATCGCGGTGATGCCCGCCTTCACCCGACTCATCCAGGACCACCTGTTCACCGGTATCGAGGATCCGGTGCGACGCAGGCTCGCCGCGGTGACGATGGCCAGCGGTAACGCGGGCATGTTCTCCGCCTGGCTGAACGGATCGTTGCGGGCGGGCCGCGAACAGATCGTCGACCACTGCGTCGCCACCATCACCGCGTATCGCGGCATCTACGGCTAGATCCGGCCGGTCCGGCTACGGCTCGAGTTCTCGGACGAAGGTCACCCGCGTCGTGCCGGGGCCGTCGTAGCCGGGAAAGCTCTGTTCGGCCTCGGTGAAACCCATCCGCGCGTGGAACGCGCGCGAACCGGTGTTGGTCTCGGAGGTGATGGCCCGCACGATGGTGCGTCCGTGCGCGCGCACCGCGTCGAAGAATCGACGGTAGAGCTCGCCGCCCAGACCGTGCCCGTGCAGCGCCGGATCGACGCCGACGAAGTGGATGTAGGCCTCCTTCGGCCTGGACTGCGACAGAAATCCGATGAGGAACGCCACCAGGTGACCGTCGCGTTCGACGACGACGCTGGTGTCGGTGAAGTGCTGGAAGAACAGTCGCGGCAGCAGGCCCGCGCGCTGTCGGGCGCCGTCGTCGCCACCCAGTCCATCCCACCACCGGTCGAGGACGGCGAGCACGCGGGCGTGGTCTTCCTCGGTGGGGGCGCGATAGGTCAGCGCCGGTGTCTGCGGCGCGGTGTCTGCGGGCGGCGACTCCATCACTTGTCCTCTTTCTCTCGTGTAAGCAGCCTTCCACAGTTCCTCCTGACGCCGGAAAGAGACCGGACGGCATTTGACGACGCCCGCCATCACTTCTAATGTGAGGGCAGCCGCCATCACATGTGGACAAGCCAGAGGAAAGGCAGTGCCGCCATGCCGTTGTTCAATCCGAGAACCGAGACCTTCGCGGAATTCGACCCGAAGACACGCGAACTGCTGACCGCCGTCGTCGGATTCTTCGAAGACAAGGGCAAAGTCGCGCTCACCGAGGACGCCCACCGCGCGGAGTGGTACGACGACTGGATGGCCTTCCTGGCCGAATCCCGAGTCCTGGCCTACATGGCGACGCCGAAAGCCCACGCCGGCGCCGACCCGGACAAACGCTGGGATACCGCGTTCATCTCCCGGTTCAACGAGATCACCGGCTTCTACGGCTCCCAGTACTGGTACGCGTGGGGTGTGTCGACCCTCGGGCTCGCCACCATCTGGCAGAGCCGCAACGGCAAGGCGCACGCCCGCGCGGCCGAGGAACTCGACCGCGGCGGCATCATCGGCTTCGGTCTGTCCGAGAAGGACCACGGCGCCGATATCTACGCCACCGATATGCTGCTGACCCCCGACGGCGTCGGCGGATTCACCGCCACCGGCAGCAAGTACTACATCGGCAACGGCAATGTCGCGCGACTCGTGCCGACCATCGGGCGACGGACCGACCTGGAGGGGCCCGACGCCTACGTGTGGTTCCTCGCCGACAGCGCGCACCCGGACTACGTCCTGGTCAAGAACGTGGTGCACGGCCAGAACTACGTCAGCGCCTACGATCTGGTGAACTATCCGGTCTCCGCCGAGGACGTCCTGCACACGGGACGGCGCGCGTTCGATGTCGCCCTCGCCGCCGTCAACTGCGGCAAATTCAATATCGGCATGGTGACGCTCGGCATCGTGCAGCACTGTTTCCACGAGACGATCAATCAGGCGTCGACGAAGATCCTCTTCGGTCATCCGGTCACCGAATTCGGCCAGGTGCGTCGGATCCTGTCCGAGTCCTACATCCGCATCAACGCGATGAAGCTCTACCACGAGCGCGCGATCGACTACATGCGCAGTTCCACGCCGGAGGACCGGCGCTTCGTGATGTTCAACTCCATCGGCAAGATGAAGGTCACCAGGGAGGGCGAACGGGTTTTCCGCGAACTCTCCGATGTCATCTCCGCCAGGGGTTTCGAGAAGGACAGCTACTTCGCCGTCGCGCGCGCGACCATCGATTCCATGGCGCGACTGGAGGGTACGGCGCACGTGAACATGGCGCTCACGCTCAAGTTCATGCCGGGATTCCTCTTCAACGCGGCCGAATTGCCCCCGGTCCCGGTGCGTCGCGACCCGGGTGACGACGAGGCGTTGTTCCGCCAGCCGGGAGCCGCCGGGCTCGGCAAGGTCCGATTCGCCGACTGGCGCACCGCGTTCGCCGGATTCCGGCACCTGCCGAATGTGGCGCTGTTCCTGGAACTGGCCGAGAGTTTCACGCAATTCCCGGTTCAAGCGCCGCCGACCGAGGAACAGACCGGCGACCTGGACTACCAACTGGCGGTGGGCGAATTGTTCACCCTGCTCCCCTACGGTCAGCTCATCCTGGAACAGGCCGCGATCGTCGGTACCTCCGACGATATCGTCGACTCGATCTTCGAGATCTTCGTGCGCGATTTCTCCCAGTACGCGATCGGCGTGTTCGGCAAGTCGTCATCAACTGTGGCACAACAGGATTGGGCGACGAGTGTGTTGCGCAAGCCGATCATCGACCCCGAACGGTCCCGCCGCGTCGACGAGGAAGTGGCCGGTTACGCGGGCACGTACGAAATGAACCCGTGACGCTCGACCTCGTTCCGCGCGGGGTTCACCGCATCGCCCTGCGATAGGCGAGATTCTCGCGGGTGAACACCGTGTCGGGGTCGTTCGGTCCCAGCGCGCTGATCTGATCGGCGAGCAGCGTTTCGTATTCGGCGAGGGCGGTGCCCACATCACCGCCCTCGGCCCGATGGTGGGCCAGATTGTTGCGCGCTTGCAGGGTCGTGCGGTGTTCGGGACCCAGAATCGCGAGCAGACCGGCGCACAATTCCTCGAAATCGGCGATGGCGCCCGCCCGGTCGCCGCTTTCGGCACGCCACCGCGCCAGATCGTTGCGGGTGGCCAGGGTCGCCGGATGATCGGCGCCCACCAGCCGGAGCCGAGCGTCGAGCAATTCCTCCAGTTCGGCGACAGCGCCGGCCGCGTCACCGAGACGACCGCGCAAGAGCGCGAGCTGCTGTCTGGTGTCCAGGGTCGCGGGATGATCGGCGCCGTGGATGCGCAGCCGGTCGGTCAGCAACCGCTCGAAATCGGCAAGCGCGATTTCCGCGTCGCCCTTGTCGGCCCGGTGACTGGCCAGCACGGTCCGGGTGACGAGCAGACCGGGATGATCGGCGCCGAGCGCCACGAGTTTGTCCGCGACCAGATCCTCCAGCCGGTCGGTGACATCGTGGGCGTCGCGGACGAGCAGACTGAAGGTCAGCAGATTGTGCCTGGCGTCGAGCACGTTCGGATGGTCGGGACCGAGGACGCGTAACTGATCGATGATCAGCACTTCCAATTCCGCGATGGCGGTGGCGAGATCGCCGCCCTCACCCCGGTTGAGCGCGATATTGTTGCGCGTGATCAGCGTATTGGGATGATCGGGACCGAGCACCCGCAGCTGATCGCGGAGCAGGTTCGCGAATTCGGCGACGGCCCCGCGCGGATCGCCGCCGCGCGCCCGGCAGTAGGCGATATTGCTGCGCGTGGCCAGGGTGTCGGGATGATCGGGACCGAACACCCGGAGCCGATCGGTCAGCAGCCGCTCGAATTCCCTTCCGGCACCGGCGAAATCGCCGACGCTGCTGTGCACGCCCGCGAGATTGCTCCGGATGACCAGGATCGCGGGATGATCGGAACCGAGCACCCGCAGCTGATCCGGGATCAGGCGTTCGAATTCCGCGATCGCCGTCGCGTGATCGCCGCTGTCGGCGCGGTAGGAGGCCAGACTGCCCCTGGTGCCCAGGGTTTCGGGGTGATCCGCGCCGAGCACTCGCAGCCGATCGGTGAGCAACGTCTCGTACTCGTGCACCGCGCCGGCCAGATCTCCCGCCTTTCCGCGCGAGTAGGCCAGATGGTCCCTGGTCATCAGGGTGTCGGGGTGGTCGGGGCCGAGTACCCGCAGCTGATCGGTGAGCAGCCGCTGGAATTCGGCGACCGCGCCGCGCAGGTCGCCGCTGCGGGCACGGCACCAGGCCAGGCTGTCCCTGGTGTCGAGGCTGACCGGGTGTTCGGTTCCGAGCACCCGGATCCGGTCGGCGAGCAGCCGCTCGTAATCGGCGATGGCCCCCGCCAAGTCGCCGCTCTCGGCGCGGAAGGTCGCCAGATTGTCGCGAATACCCAGCGTCTCGGGATGATCGGCCCCGAATTGGACCAGGTGATCGTCGTAGAGACGTTCGAACTCATCGATCGCGCCCGCCAGATCGCCGCGATGCGCGCGGTAGTAGGCCAGATTGTTGCGGGTGCGGAAGAGATCGGGATGTCCCGGAGCCAGGGTGCGCCGCTGATCGGCGAGCAATCGCTCGAATTCCGCGACCGCGCCGTTCAGGTCACCGCTCTCACCGCGCAACCACGCGAGATTGTTCCTCGTGGTCAGCGTGGTCGGATGGGTCGGACCGAGCAGACGCTGTTCGTCGACGAGCAGGGCCTCGGTTTCCGCGATCGCGCCCGCGATATCGCCGCTGACCCCGCGCCAGCGCGCGAGACTGCCCCGCGCGTGCAGGCTGTCGGGATGGTCGGGGCCGACCGCGGCCAGGAACGACGGCAGCCACGCCGCCCACAGATCCCGATTGTCCGCCGCGCGCGGGGTCTCCAACCGGATGAGGAACGCGACGGCGGCGGCGGAATCACCGTGCGCCAGGCTGTGACGCGGACCGGAACTGCGGGCATAGGCGACGGCGGACGGGTGCATACTCGACGCGATCGCACGGCCGATGGCCCAGTGCCCGTCGGCGAGATCCACACCGAGACGGTGGGTTTCGGCTCGCAGGGCCGGGAGCAGCACACCGTGGGTGACGCCGAGAGTCTCGTATTCGGTGCCGGGTCTGCTGCGTGTCACCAGCACGCCGAGGCCCACCGCCAGGTCACGGATACGCGAGGTGCCCAGGTCGGCGCCGAGCGAGGCCATGGCGCCGTCGAGCAATTCGATCGGCAGCACCGGGCCGACACCGGCCGCGACCAGGACGGCCAGTAGCGGCCCGAGGGCGCCGACCCCCTCGGGCCCCGCCGCCCGCACCGCCTCCTCGACGCGCAGCGCGACGATGCCGTCCAACCCGACACCACCCGATACCTGGCCGCTGATATCGGAGGCGGTCTCCATGAGCAGTCGCGCCAGCAGCCAACCGCCCGCCGCGCCCGCGTCACCGGATCCGCCGGGGGCGTCGACGAGCAGTCCGTCGATCCAGCGCACCCAGTCGGCCCGGTCGACATCGGCGGGCTCGGCACGCACGGTGCCGACGATCGAGGCGATATCGTCGGCGGCGGGTTCGACCACCGCGATACGGTGCATATGGGTCAGGGCCGGATCGTCCTCGACTCCGGCCCCCTCCCGGAAACCGATGATCACCCGCACGTGGCGCAGTGCCGGACGCGTCGTCAACTGGGCGACGGCGCGGATCAGCAGGCGCCTGACCCCTTCTTCGGGCTGATTGAGCCCGTCGAGCACGATGGTGGTCCGCCTGCCGTCGCCCGCCAGTCGCGACAGCGGTCTGCACACCTCGATGTCGAAGGCGTCGAGTTCGGTGACACTGGCCTCGGCCGCGCGCTTGATCGTCTCGACCGCGGCCGCGAAACCGGGCAGTCGCGCCGACAACTGGGCGGCCAGTTCGGTCGACACCGCGGCGAACGAACTGTTCACCGTGAGGAAGACCGCCGCGGTGATGTATTCCGGGGCGACCGGAAGGGTGTCGACCAGGCTGGGCCGGATCAGCATGGCCAGCAGTGTCGACTTGCCGACGCCGGGCGGGCCGACCACCGCGCGCAGCCGGTGTGCCCCGGATTCGACTATCTCGGTGAGTGTTTCGCGGACGGTGACCGTCAACAGCAGTCGTCTGGTCAGGTGATCGACGAAACCCGCTGCGGCCCGGCCCGTTACGGCATCACCGCGCCGAGCCACGTTGGGCACCAGCCACAATCCCGGGTCGCCGCCGTGCCCGGAGACGGCTCCGGAGGTGAACGACAGGTGCTGGGGCTGCTGCCTGGTGCACGCCGTCGCGACCGGCCCGACGAGATCGGACGGCAGCAGGTTCTCGCCCCGCGCGGGCAGACCCGCGTCGAAGGTCCGCAGCAGGGTTCTGGTGAAACAGCCCGCGAACGCCGGTCCGTCACCGGCCGCGACCAGAAGTTCCATCCGTCCGGCAGATCTGGCCAGCAGATCCGTCCAGCGCCCGGCCGCGCCGAGCACGCCCTGCTCGGTCTCGCAGGCGTCGACCAGGACGACGAGACCGTCCAGGGTCGAGCGGTTCAACCGCTCCCTGATCTCCTGGGTCAGATGGAAGGCGGTGCGCGAGGTCGGCACCGGCGGCGAATCACGGCTCAGCAGATAGAAATCCGCGTCCCCGGTCGCCACGCCGTGGCCGATGAAACCGATCAGCAGTGTCGCCTGCTGCGCGTCGGCCGCCGCGAACGCCTCGTCGACGGCGGAAATCAATTCCGCCGCCGTCGGATCGAGCAGCGGCCCGGGAACCGACCTCGCCGGACGCCAGCCCCCGGTTTCGGACAGATTCGCCTCGAGTCCGATCGCCAGTTCGGCGACGAAACCCAGCTCCCCCAACGCGGCGCACTCCGATCCCACGATCAGTGCCAGCCGTCCACCCATGCAAGGACGATACGTGAGCCCACGTGTATCCACTTGCCACGGAGTCGATCATGCTCGGGTAGTCCGGGGCACGCCCCGAATGCCCGGAGTGCACGTAGGCTGAGCGGGTTCCGGTGCCCATTGGAGGAGTTCCACGCGATGACCGATCCCGTGACGGGATTGACGGGTACGATGACGTCGCCGATTCGCAGTGCCGGGGGTTTGGGAGAAGTCCTGGTCGCGATTCGCGGGGGAACGGAATCGTATATCGCACGCGCGGACGAGCCGGTCGCGGCGGGGAGCACCGTGCTGATCATCGAGGCACATCCCGGACGCATCGTCGATGTCGTGCCGTGGATTCCGCTCGCGCCCGATCGGCAGCAGGATATCTGAGAGAAGGAGTTCGACGTGCTGGGCTACCACGTACCTGACCCCGACGAGGCGATGCTGGTCAGCGGCGCCAAGGTCAAGGACAACGCGCCGTTTCGGGTGATCATCGGACGGGGCACGTGGGTGGTGCCGCTGTTCCGCAAGGTCAGCTATCTGTCGCTGGCGATGTTCGAGGCCGAGATCAAGGAACGCTGCGTCACCAAACAGGCGATCCAGCTCGACGTCCGCGCCGTCATCGCGTTCAAGGTCGCCAACGACACCGTTTCCATCGTCAATGCCGCGCAACGATTCCTTTCCGAACAGGAAAAGGAGATGTCGGTGCTGACCGGGCGTATCTTCTCCGGTCATCTGCGCTCCATCGTCGGCTCGATGACGGTCGAGGAGATCATCCGGGAACGCCAGAAACTGGCCGACGAAGTGCTCATCGCGTCCAAGGTCGAGATGGGCAATATCGGGCTCTGGGTGGACTCGTTCCAGATCCAGTCCATCGACGACGGAAATCTCGGCTACATCAATGCCCTCGCCGCGCCGCACAACGCCGCGGTGCAGCGTGACGCGCAGATCGCGCAGGCCCAGGCCGCGCAGCGAGCGGCCGAGGCCGAACAGGAATCGCTGCGCAGACAAGCCGAGTACCAGCGCGAAACCCTGATTCTCAAAGCCCGATATCAGCGCGATATCGACAAGGCGAACTCGGAAGCGGCGCAGTCCGGTCCGCTGGCGCAGGCGATCGCCATGCAGGAAGTGCTGACCGCGCAGGCCGAGCAGGCCCGCAAGGAGGCCGAACTGCGTGAACAGCAGTTGCAGTACGAGGTCGTCAAACCCGCCCTCGCCGAGGCGGAACGGGTGCGCATCCTGGCCGAGGCGGAAGCCGACCGGACCAGGATCCAGGCCGAGGCCGCCGCGTCCAACAATCGAATCGCGTTGGACCAGTTGCTGATCGAGCAGTTGCCCGAAATCGTCAAGCAGGCGGCGGCGGGTCTGTCCAATGCGAACCTGACGGTGCTCAACGGCCCCGACGGTGTGAGTGAATTGGTGAACGGAATGGTCGGCCAGGGATTGACGGTGTTCAACTCGCTTCAAAAGGCGCTTTCGAACAACGTCGAGGATAATGCGGGCTAAAGTGGCCCGGAAGTGACGGCGGCGGCGAGGAGCGGGTGTTGGTGTCCATCGGTAAGTTGGTGTCTTTCGACAGTTCGCGGGGTTTCGGGTTCATCAGGCCCGAGGACGGTGGGCCCGACGTGTTCGTCCATGTGAACGACATCGGGTTGGACGAGGACGAGTTACGTCAGGGCCGGGTTTTCGAATTCGACGTCACCGAGGGCGACCGCGGCCCGAAAGCGATCAACCTCACCGCCGTCGGCGGTGCGCCTTCCGGGCCGCCGCCCCGGCACAAGAAGGAAAAGTCGCACACCGGACAGCTCTCCGCCGTCGAACACCAGCGTCTCATCACCGAGTTGTTGCTCGATGCCAGTCCCGCCCTCACCGCGGGCGAGATTCTCACTATTCGTGAGCGCCTGACGGCATTCGCCGAAGAACACGGCTGGCTCGACACCTGAGCCGCGTCACCCTCTCCTGACGACGTCCTCCAATTTCCAACTGCGGTCGAAATAGGATTCCAGCGGACCGTAGCAGCGGAAATAGGTGAACCAGTGTCGGCCCGGCACCGTCTGCACCCAGTTGGTCGTTCCCGTCGCGGGCGGCGAGGGCCCGAAGAACAGGTCGACCGAGCCGTCGGCGTTGACGACCATATCGGTGTCGAGCGAGCCCCGGTCACCGCGTTGCTGCTGATTGTTGATCAGGCATCGGGTCGCGACGTCGTAGACGGTGACCGACCAGAACAATTTCGCGGGCGGGTCGGCGGGAACCCGCAGCGTGTAGAAGCCGCCGCCGTCGAGCCAGTCACCCGCGGCATCACAGTAGGACGCCAGGTAGGCCTGTCCCTTACCCGGTGTCTGACTCTTCATCGCCTCGGAGAATCCGACCGCCTGGTAGAACCACGCGCTGCGCTCGAGCAACTGGTCGTAGTAGGGGCCGCGTTGATCGGAGTGGTCCAGTCGCAACAGGAGTTCCCACCGTCGATCGTGCCAATACCGCGCCTCGGGTGAGCGGGTGGCGAACGAATTCGCCTGGGCCATCAACTCCCCCGCCATGGCGGCCTCGGTCAGCAGCCTGCGCAGCGATTCGTCCGGCTCGAACGGCGCATCGCGCTCGATGCCGAATCGGCGCAGCATGGCCAGGTAGAAGCGGTCGCGCTCATCGATGATCTCGCGCTGGTAGATATCGTGCAGCCGCGCCCAGTACTCGACGCCGCGCGGCTGCGTCCCACTCCATCGCCGGTCTTCGGGCGAGATGACCTGGGTCTGCGGCGCGTCGCCGGTCAGCGGCCGGATCCGGATTCCGTGTACGAGTTCGGCGGCTTCGACGGGGTCGGGATCCAGGGTCCGCAATCCGACCATCACATGCGTGCCGGTGGCGTGGTGCACGAAACAGTCCTCGTCGGTGTCGGGCGCCTCCTCGCCCACCGGGACGATCAGGTGCAGCCCGCCCTTGCATTCGTCGGGGCCCATCTCACCGATGACGCCGAATTCACGCTGCCAGAAATCCGACATACCGCCCGCGACGGGGCCCGGCGGGATCTCGACCACGACCGGGCCGGTCACCGACAGGTCGAGGAAACAGACGACGTAGGGCGTCGTCGCGTTCGCGGTGATCAGCCCGAGACGATCGGTGTAGGTCACGTAGTGGACGACGTCGTAGTCGCCCGCGCCGAAGACCTCGCGGTGCTGCTGTTGCCACTGCGCGTAGGAGACCAGGGGCAACGCCCACAGGTAGGTCTGGCACGCCATCTGGTAGTCGAGTTCGTCGAACACCAAGGGGAGATCCACTCGGATCGGCAGTTCGCGGTACATCCGCACCGCCCCGAGCCGACCGGGAAGCCTGCGAACGCGCATGTCCTATCTCCTCTCCGACAGCGGGTGATCCGACCGCGCGGGACCTGAATTCACCTCGGTGGCTGTAGTCATCGCAGTGCCGCCAATCCGCGGCCGGTGAACAGCAGGCCGAAGCCGACGAACACGCACACCGCGAGTATTCGGTCGTGCTCGACCATCCACTGCTTGGCCGCGCCCAATCCGGAGCGCGCGCGATCACCCATCAGCACATACATTCCGATCGGGATCAGGAAATCGAGTGCGGCGGCGAGCAGCAGCAGGCCCGTCGCGAAGATCGATGCGGCGGGGCCGGAACCGGATTGGGCGATCACACTGATGCCGGACAGCATGATGAACAGATTCGGGTTGAGTACGGCGAGCACCAGTCCGGCGGCGAAAGCCTTACGCGGGCCCGCCGATTCGAGTTCGGTGATCCACCGCGGCCGGCCGGGGGCACGGCTGGGCTGACGCAGCAGCAGCACCGCGCCGATCGCCAGGAACATCAAGCCGACCAGGAATCCGACCCAGTGCGCGACCGTCGTCGAGGTGGCGTGCGGGTCGGTGGCGCCACCGAGCAGCCCCGCCAGGCCGATCTGTAGATAGACGAGCAGGAACGCGGCGCCGAAGCTGAACGCGTTGCGCACCGCGTTGCCCGATTGCAGCAACAGCACACAGCCGACGACGGCGGCGGGGGTGATGAGCAGCCCGATCATCTCCGGAACCAATTGCCCGAACAACTCACTCATGGCCGTCGCCTTCCGGTGAAACGAAGGCCATCGGCCGCTCCTCCCGTCGACTCCAGGTCCGAAACGAGCCGGGTTCCGACCCGGCCACCCGACGAATTTCGCACGCCCCACCCCCGCTGACCTCACCCGTTAGGGGTGAACGGTCGACGCCGACGGACGCACCGCGGCTCTCGGCGGTGAATGCGGCATCGATGTCGGTCCCCGCGCATACGATCGTGCTCGACGGCGTACCGATGAGTTCTCTCGGCCGCCGACGTCTACATGGGTGACCGACGACCCGAGGAGGAACGTGTGGACCTACCGGTGATGCCACCCGTTCGGCCGATGCTCGCCAAGACGGCGCCCTCGGTGCCGCGCGAGCCAGGGCTGAGCTACGAGCCGAAATGGGACGGTTTTCGCTGCATCGTGTTCCGCGACGGCGACGAGGTGGAACTGGGTTCCCGTAACGATCGCCCGCTGACCCGCTACTTTCCCGAGGTCGCCGAATTGCTGAAGCAGGCGCTGCCCGACAGATGCGTCGTCGACGGCGAGATCGTGGTCGTCACCGATCAGGGCCTCGATTTCGACACACTCCAGAACCGGCTGCATCCGGCCGCGTCCCGGGTCGCCAAACTGGCCGTGGAGACTCCGGCCAGTTTCGTCGCGTTCGACCTGCTCGCCCTCGGCGACCGGGATCTGACCGAGGAGCCCTTCGCCGAGCGCAGGCGTCTGCTGGAGACGATTCTCGACACCGCGTTGGCACGCGTGCACCTGACCCCGCTGACCCGTGATCCCGATGTCGCCGAGGATTGGTTCACCCGGTTCGAGGGCGCGGGTTTCGACGGGGTGATCGCCAAATCCGACGCGGCGACCTATACGCAGGACAAGCGGATCATGCTCAAGATCAAACACGCACGCACGGCCGACTGCGTCGTCGCCGGATTCCGCTGGCACAAGGACGGCGAGGGTGTCGGTTCACTGCTGCTCGGGCTCTTCGACGACGAAGGGCATATGCACCATGTCGGGGTCGCGAGCAGTTTCACCGCCGCCAGGCGCAAGGAACTGGTCGACGAGCTGGCGCCACTGCGGGAGAACGCGCTCGAGAATCATCCGTGGCGGGAATGGGCGGACGCGGCGGCGCAAGCCAAGGCCGACGGCAAGATGCCGGGCGGGGTGAGCCGTTGGACCGGCGGTAAGGATCTGTCCTGGGAAGCGGTGCGTCCCGAACTCGTCGCCGAGGTGCGCTACGAACACGTCCAGTCCGGGCGGCTGCGCCACGGCGGCAGGCTGGTGCGTTTCCGCGCCGATCGCACCCCGCGATCCTGTACCTACGCCCAGCTCGACGAGGTCGCACCGGCCGAGTTGAGCACCATCTTCGAGGAAGCGTCCACCGGATGAGCGAGTCGGTCGATATCGAGGTCGACGGCAGAACCGTCACGATCAGCAATCCGGAGAAGGTCTACTTCACCAAACGCGGTGAGACGAAGATGGATCTGGTCCGCTACTACCGGGCGGTCGCCGAACCGTTCCTCGGCGTCGTGCGCAACCGCCCGCTGTTGCTCGAACGCTATCCGGACGGCGCGTCGGGTAAGTCGTGGTTCCAGAAGCGGGTGCCGAAATCGGCGCCGGACTGGCTGCACACGGTGGAGGTCTCCACCCCCAACGGCACCACGAGCGACGCGCTGGTCGCCCACGATCTCGCCCATATCCTGTGGGCAGTCAACCAGGGCTGTCTGGGTTTCCACGTCTGGCCCAATCACGTGGACGATCTGACGATCGCCGACGAGTTGCGGATCGACCTCGATCCGTCCCCCGGCATCACCTTCGACGATCTCCGCCGCGCCGCGATCCGCACCCGGGAACTGTTCGGCGAACTCGGTATCGAATCCTGCGTCAAGACGTCGGGCTCGCGTGGATTGCACATCTACGTCGCGTTGGAGCAGAAATGGGACGGCTATCAGGTGCGGGCCGCGGCGGTGGCGCTCGCGCGCGAATTGGAACGACGACATCCCGAAGAGATCACGGCGCAATGGTGGAAGGAAGAACGCGGGACGCGCGTATTCGTCGACTTCAATCAGAACGCGCCGCACAAGACGGTTTTCGGCGCGTGGTGTGTGCGGCCCAAAGTGGGCGCTCAGGTGTCCACGCCGATCTCGTGGTCCGAACTCGACACCGTGGTCCCCGACGAGCTGACCATCGCCACCGTCCCCGCCCGGTTGGCCGAATTCGGTGACCCGTGGGCGCGGCGCGCACCGCAATCGATCGAACCGCTGTTGGAGATGTCCGAACGCGATATGGGCTCGGGACTGATGGACGCGCCGTGGCCGCCGCAGTATCCGAAGATGCCCAACGAACCGCCGCGGGTGCAGCCGAGTCGGGCCAAGAAGGCGGAGTAGCCAGAGGCCGTACGGGCGGAGTGATTACTCCGTCCAGGCCGTCCATTTGCCACTGCGCCCGGTGCCTTCGCACACCAACGCGCGCCCGTCGGCGGTGCGGCCGGACTTCGACACCGTCGGATCGCAGGTGGTGCCCGCGTCGAACTGGCCGGTGCCGACGTTGTACGGACCGGCCCACTGGTATTTGCCGGTGGATCCGGTCACCGCCAGGCACAGCAGCGTGCCGCCGTCCGCACCCTGGCCGATCGCTCCGACCTGCGCTTCGGCACAGCCGGTGCCTTTGGTGGCCGCGATCTGCGTGGTGGCGATGATCGCGGCGGTCGGCACCGCGTTGGGCGTGGACGGCGCGAGCGACACCACCGTCGTAGTCGTCGCCACCGGCGACGCGTCGGTCTGCGCGGCGAAGGGCATGTCGTCCTTGGTGATCCCGTCGGTGAGCGAACCGCCGAGTACGACGAACGCGGCGACTGCCGTCACTTCGGCCAGCCCGAGCAGCACCGCCAATGTCGCCATCCCCTTGCCTTTGGGATGGCTGAAGGCGATGAGTCCGAAGATGATCGCGATGGGGAACAGTGCCAGCAACGCCGCGACGAGGGCGACGATCGCGTACGGATTGACGATCGGGCGGAAGTCGCCGCCGTCGCGGTCCTCGGGCCGCACCTGCGGCCAGCGCTCCTCCTCCGGTTCGGCCCATCGCTCACGCTCGCGTTCGCGTTCCTCCCACTGCTGCACCCTTGCCATACTCACGTCCCTTTCGCGTCCAACCATTCGCGCAGGAACCTCGAGCTGCCCGAACCCCGCCTCGATAAGGTCACAGAATAGGGGCAGAACCCAACATTTGGCCCGAATTCCCGGATCAGCTGCTAGCGGATCCCCGGACGGATATCCGAAACAGACCCGGAGGGGCACGAACGGAACCGGCCGTAACGAACCGGCAAACTCTATTTCGGGCGAATGCGGTGGTGGTTGCTGAAATCGACCGCCCCGAAAGCAGGAAAGGCCCGAAAAGGCGCGCGATGCGTATTCGCGTGTGCCGCGCACCGATGATCAGCGGCCGCTGTCGACCCGCGGCATCGTCTCGCTGACCAGAGTCGTCAGCATGTCGACCAACAGTGCGTGCACCTCGTCGCGGCGCAGCGTGCCGCGGACGATCCATTCCCGGCCCGCGACTTTCACGAGTCCACCGAACGCGCGAACCAGTGCGCGCAATTGCGCACCGTGTGCCGAATCGGCCATACCGACCATGAGCAGCATCCGTTCGGCGGCCGCGTCGTCGGCTTCGTCGAGGATCTGCTGCACCTCGGGATCGTTGCCGACGCCCTCGTGGCTGGTCACCTTGACCCACGTGTTGCCGTGTTCGGCGATGGTGTCGAGCAGCCAGTTCACGCTCGCCTCGACGCGTTCGCGCGCGGTACCGGTCGGCACGACCATGTCGTCGATTCTCGGCAGGGTCACCATCCGGTGGACCACGGCGAGGTAGAGATCGCGTTTGTTGCCGAAATAGTGGTTGATCAGCCCGCGCGCCACTCCCGCGCGCTGGGCGAGCCCGGCCGTGGACACCGCCGCGTAGGGCCGCTCGCCGAACATGTCGATGGCGCAGGCGAGGATCTGCGCGCGGCGTTCGTCGGGTTCGAGCCTGCGCCTGCGCGGCGCGGGCTCGACGGCGGCGTCCGGCGCCGCCGCCGGGTCGCGGATATCAGAGCGATCTGGCAATGAGATCCTTCATCACCTCGTTGCTGCCCGCCAGGATGCGCAGAACGCGGGCACCGGTGTAGAGCTGCGAAATCGGATACTCCGTCATGTAGCCGTAGCCGCCGAACAGTTGCAGGCAGCGGTCGACAACGATACCGAGTTGGTCGGTGAGCCAGTACTTCGACATCGCCGCGGTCGGGATATCGAGTTCGCCGCGCAGGTGTTTGGTGATGCAATCGTCGAGGAAGGTGCGGCTGACCCGCGCAAGCGTCGCGCATTCGGCCAGTTCGAATTTGGTGTTCTGCATGGCGAACAGCGGTTTGCCGAATGCCTCGCGGCCCTTGGTGTAATCGACGGTCAACGCGACCGCCTTCTCCATCATCGCGACCGCGATGATGCCGGTGACCAGCCGCTCCTGGGCCAGCAACTGCATCATCTGATAGAAACCCTGGCCCTCGGCCTCGCCGAGCAGGTTGGTGGCGGGCACCCGGAGTCCGTCGAAGAACAGTTCGGCGGTGTCCTGGGCCTTGCCGCCGATCTTGTTCAGGATGCGGCCGCGCTTGAAACCGGGGGTGTCGTCGGAGACCTCGGCGAAGATGAGCGAAACGCCCGCGGCGCCCTTGGTGGGGTCGGTCTTGGCGGCGATGATGATGCCGTCGCAGAGCCAGCCGTTGGTGATGAAGATCTTCGAGCCGGTGATGACGTACTCGTCGCCTTCGCGCACCGCCCTGGTCTTGATGTTCTGCAGGTCCGAACCGGTGCCGGGTTCGGTCATGCCGATGGAGAGCACCATCTCACCACTGGCCGCCTTGGGCAGCACCCGCCGCTTGAGTTCCTCGGAACCGAAATGGTGCAGGTAGGGCGCGATGATGGTGCTGTGGACCGGGAGCCCGAGCGACCCGTCGCCCGCGAAGGCCTGCTCCTCGATGATCGCGGCCTCGTGCGCGAAGGTTCCGCCGCCGCCACCGTATTCGGCCGGAACCGACGGGCAGAGCAGGCCGAGTTCGCCCGCCCGGTTGTACAGGTGACGATCCGGATGTCCCTGCGCGACGAATTTCTCCTCGTGCGGGACGACTTCCTTCTCGAAGAATGTCCGCGCGAGGTCGCGAACCGCCTCGACCTCGTCGTCACTCCATGCCGCACGTGCCATCTCGCCGATCCTTTGCCTCGCTGCCGGAACGCGGTGTCCCCACGGTCACACCGGGGCCGACGCCGCGGATCCGGCCTCCGCGCCGGACCCTCGCCCTCAGATTCCACCACTATTGGCATGATGTCAACAAATCGGGACAGAAGTCGGCGCGATCCGGATCCGGTGAGGTGGGGACGCTCAGCCCGCGGGGCGGGCGAATCCGCCGATGGCGGCGAGAGTGGTCAGTATCGGGGTATCGGGATCCGCGCAGATGCCCTGGCGCCGCAGGAAACCGTCGATCATGCCCCACACGAATTCGGTGGCTTGATCGACGAATTCGGCCGTGCGTTCGGGCGCGGGCCGCCCGGCGTCACCGAGCCACAGATCGGTCACCGCCACCACGACCCCGACCACGGCGCGTGACAGGTAATCGATACCCGCCGGGTCGATCGGCAGCGATCGCGCGAATTCGCGGGCCTGCGTGGTGAGCCGGGCGGCGGCGGCTCGGCCGAGGTCGAATTGCAGGACCGAACCGTCCGCCTGCTGGGTCACCTGCGCCTGCCCGAGGAAACGGAACACGTCGGGGTGGGCCAGGATGCTGTCGGCGTATCCGGTCAGCACCCGCCCGAGCGCGACGCGCGGCGGGGCGACGATAAGTGTCAGATCCCGGCCCGCGCCCGCGGACGCCGCCTTGGCCATCCGGTCGCCGATCTCGGTGTAGAGGTCGGCCTTGTCGGCGAACCTGCGGTAGAGACGCGGTTTGGTGATACCCGCCTCGCGGGCGATGTCGTCCATGCTCGGACGTGGCCCCTCCCTGTCGATCACCCGGATCGCGGCATCGACGATCTCCTCGCGGGAAACCGTGCGCGACACGGGTCGGGCGTTGATGCGGGCCACAGCGCGAGCCTAACGTACCGCCGGTACGCGTAACCGGGTGCGAGCAGACCGAAAGCCTGTCGTTACGCGTCGAAACATTGCGGCACATCGTTCGTACTGTCACTATCGGTGAACGTACCGGCGGTACGCGCGGATGAATCGCATCCGCCGACGACAGCTCAGCGACCGAGGCGACACCCCTATGAATCGACCGTTCGACACCCCCGATCCGGCGGGCACCCATCGTCCCGTTCGCACGACGACCGTGCGCGGGCACGGCGTGGACCTGGCCGTCTACGAATGGGGCAGGCGCGGTGACGAACCCCTGGTGCTGGTGCACGGACTCTCCGACACCCATCGGGTCTGGACCGATGTGGCGGTGCTGCTCGCCGATGGCTTCCGAGTCATCACCTACGACGTGCGCGGACACGGACGTTCCTCGCGCCCCGACGAACCGCACGGCTATCGGCTCGATCTGCTCGCCGAGGATTTCTTCGCCCTCGTCGACGCGGTCAGCCCGCATCGTCCGGTGCACGTCTGCGGGCACGGCTGGGGAGCCGTACAGATCTGGGAGGCGGTCTGCGACGCGCGGGCCAATACCCGGATCGCGTCGTTCACCGCCATCGCCGGACCGAATCTCGACCACGTCGGCATCACCCTGCGCGAATTGATCCGCGATCCCGGCTACGCGGCGCAATTGCTGACCGACAGGAAGTTCTGGCGCCACAGCGCGAATTCGGCGCAGATCGCGGCGCAGCGCATCGCGTTCCCGCCTCGGGTGCGCACCTGGGTCATCGAACAACTCGGCGGCATCGCCCGAGCCCACGCGACGACCGCGCCGACCTGGCGGGCGGATCTGGCGACGGGCGCGCGGATCGCCTGTGTCAACCTGGCGCATCACCTGCTGCGCCCCCGGCAACGCCGTACCGCCGTGCCCGTACAACTGGTGGTCGACACCACCGACGTCTTCGTGCCGCCGTTCCTCTACTACGGCAGCGCGCGCTGGGTGGACCGGTTGTGGCGCAACTCCATCCCGGCCGATCACTGGCTCCCGGTGACCGAACCACTGCTCGTCGCCGAGGCGATCGCCAACTTCGTGGAGGATCTGCTCGACGCGGACGTGCCCTACCCCGGCGCCGACGCCGCCGACCGGTAGCCGGACGGAAGCGGTGGGCGGAGGCGTTCGGCCGGGCACGCAGGGCGAATGCGACAATGGACGCGCAAACCGCCCCCGTTCACGAAGGATCGCCCCGCATTCCGATGGCCGAGAACACCATGTCGCCGCTTCCGACCGACCCGGCCATCGATCCGGATGATCTTGCCGCCTGCCTGCGTGTTCTCGAACAGGCGGGACAACTGGACAAGGAACATCCGGATTCGGTCGCGGTGCAGCGCGCCGTCGGGCACATGTTCAAGAAGCTCAAGCAGCGCAGGCGCAACGAGGCCAGGGCCGCGATCTCCGAGGCCGACCGGGCCGTGGTCGCCGCGACGGCCACCGGCTCCCCCAATCGGATCGACGACGAGACCGCGGGTATCCCGCTCACCTCGTCGACCTCCGGCGCGAGCGCGGGCACCCTGATCCGGTCGCGCCCCTGCTACATCTGCAAACAGCGCTACACCAGGGTCGACGCGTTCTACCACCAGTTGTGCCCTGACTGCGCCGCCGACAGCCACGCCAAACGCGACGCGCGAACCGATCTGTCCGGTCGACGGGCACTGCTCACCGGCGGCCGCGCCAAGATCGGCATGTACATCGCCTTGCGGCTGCTGCGCGACGGCGCGCACACCACCATCACCACCCGTTTCCCCAACGACGCCATCCGCCGTTTCGCCGCCATGGACGACAGTGCCGACTGGCTGCACCGGTTGCGCATCGTCGGCATCGACCTGCGCGATCCAGCCCAGGTGGTCGCCCTCGCCGACGATGTGGCCGCGCAGGGTCCGCTCGACATCCTGATCAACAACGCCGCCCAGACCGTGCGCCGGTCGGCGGGCGCCTACAGCGCGCTGGTCGACGCGGAATCGGGTCCGCTGCCCGCGGGCGCGCTGCCCGACGTGGTCACCTTCGGCAAGACCATGCAGGCCCACCCCACCGCGCTCACCGCCTCACTCGCGCCGACACTCACCGCGGCCGATGTGGCGGAACTGGCGCTGGTCGCCGGGTCCGCCACCCCCGAACGCATCGCGCGCGGCGTCGCGATCGACGCGGGCGGTCTGCTGCCCGACCTCGCGCACAGCAACAGTTGGGTGCAGACGGTCACCGAGGTGGATCCGACCGAACTGCTCGAGGTGCAGCTGTGCAATTCGGTCGCGCCGTTCATCCTGGTCTCCCGGCTGCGACCGGCGATGGCCGCGGCGGGGGCGCGCCGCAAGTACGTCGTGAACGTCTCCGCGATGGAGGGTCAGTTCTCCCGCGCGTACAAGGGGCCGGGTCACCCGCACACCAATATGGCCAAGGCCGCGCTGAACATGTTGACCCGCACCAGCGCTCGCGAGATGTTCGAAGAGGATTCGATCCTGATGACCGCGGTCGACACCGGGTGGATCACCGACGAGCGCCCGCACTACACCAAGATGCGCCTGGCCGAATCGGGTTTCCACGCACCGCTGGACCTGGTCGACGGCGCGGCTCGCGTGTACGACCCGATCGTGCAGGGCGAGAACGGCAACGACCTGTTCGGCTGCTTCCTGAAGGACTACCGAACCTCGCCCTGGTGACGCCTATGCTGGTGAGATGCTGTACCGGCTGTTGGCCGACGCCACCGCGGTCCTCCATTTCGCCTTCGTCGCCTACGTGGTCGTCGGCGGTTTCCTGGCGTGGCGGTGGCCGCGCACCCTCTGGTTGCATCTGCTCGCGGTCGCGTGGGGATTCGGCACGGTCCTGGTCGGCTACGACTGCCCGCTGACCCACCTGGAGGATTGGTCGCGCCGCCGCGCGGGCGAGGACGGACTGCCCTCCAGCGGGTTCATCGATCACTATCTGACCGGCGTGATCTATCCGGAGAGCGCGCTGGGGCTGGTGCGCGTGCTGGTCGCGATCTGCGTGATCACGTCCTGGACGGGATATCTGCTGCTGCGCCGTCGGCGCGCCGCCGAGGAATTGCACCGGGGTTGCCGAGCCTGACCGGCCGACTCGGGCTCCACGCTTCGGGTGGGGAACTACTACTGTCGTGGTGGTGAACGATCACGCACGGCTGGTCCACGACTATGAAACCGGCATCGGTGTCCCCACTTCCGCCATCACCCCGGTCCCGGACCCCGGCGGTAATCTCGCTGCGACACTGCCGGTTTGGTCGTTGGCGGCCGGATCGATCGCGGCATTGACCGCGGCGTCGAACCGCGTCCGTGACGCGCACGGCCTCGCCCCCATGGCGCACCGGATCGATCCCGTGCGCATCGCCGCGGCCTTCTCCAGCGACCGACTAGTCCGCGCGAACGGCAGGCAGCCCGCCATGTTCGCCGACCTGTCCGGTTTCTTCCCCACCTTCGACGGCTGGGTGCGCACCCACGCCAACTATCCGCACCACAGAACTCGCCTACTGGCCGCGCTCGGCCTCGCGGAGAACGCGCCCATAGATCTGGCCGTGGCCCAACTCGCCATGAGCCGGGCCACCGATGTGGAGGAGACCGCCGCCGCCTACGGCGCGATCGCGGTCCGGGTTCGTACCGAAGAGGAATGGGCGGGTACGCCCGAAGCGGAAGCGGCGGCCTACGGTCCGCTGGTCGCGATCGAAGCGCGTCACGACCGGGCGAGCAGTATCGCGCGTTCGGATGCCACGCCGTTCCAGCCGCTACGGGGCATTCGCGTGCTCGACATGACCCGGGTCGTCGCGGGCCCGGTGGCGACACGAACCCTGGCGCTGCTCGGTGCGGAAGTGCTGCGGGTGGATCCGCCGTTCCTGCCCGAGATTCCGTGGCAGTACGTCGACACCTGCCAGGGCAAACTCTCGACCAGGCTCGATCTGCGCGACCCCGCCTTCTACGATCTGCTGGTCTCGGCGGACGTCCTGGTGACCGGCTATCGCCCCGGCTGTCTGGAACGCGCGGGCCTGACCCCCGCGCAGCGACCGGGGCTGATCCACGGCCGGGTCTCCGCGTGGGGTGAGGGCGGTCCGTGGGGTGGACGGCGTGGATTCGACAGCATCGTGCAGGCCGCGACCGGTATCTCCATCACCGAGGGCGCGCCGTCGGTACCGGGCACCCTGCCCGCGCAGGCACTCGACCACGCGTCCGGATACCTGCTCGCGGCGGGCATCATCGACGCGCTGGCCGCGCGCACCTACGACGGTGTCGGCCGGGATGTGCGGGTGTCGTTGGCGCGCACCGCGTCCTGGCTGCTGACCGCACCGGGACGCACGCTCAACCATCCCCCGGCGACACCGCCGAACCCGGACACCGTGGTCAGGCACGGCAGTTTCACCACCGCTGCGCCCGCCCTCGTCGAATATCCGGACTACGCGTGGCCCGCCCCCGATTACGGCAGGAACTACCCGTCCTGGCCGGTGCGCACGCGCTGATCGGCCGGTAGAAAACCCTTTGCGCACGGTCGCCTTCCGGCGGTGCAATGGTGACCCGCCCGTCACCGTTCCCGGAAGGAGATCGCCTCGTGGATCCCGTCTCGCCCGTGCTCACCCCGGACGGGACGCTGCCGCGTGCCGGACGCACCGAATGGGTCGGGCTCACCGTGCTCGCACTGGCCTGTCTGGTCTACGCCATGGATATGACGGTCCTGCACCTGGCCGTGCCGATGATCAGCGCCGAGTTGCATCCGAGCAGCGCGCAACTGCTGTGGGTCATCGATATCTACGGGTTCATGGTGGCGGGACTGCTGATCACCATGGGCACCCTCGGCGACCGGATCGGCAGGCGACGGATTCTGCTGTTCGGCGCGGCACTGTTCGCGGTGGTCTCGGTGGTCGCCGCGTTCGCGACGAGCACCGAGGTCCTCATCGCCTGTCGCGCGCTGCTCGGTATCGCCGGGGCGACGGTCGCGCCGTCCACGCTGTCGCTGATCTTCAACATGTTCCGCGACGCCAGGCAGCGATCGATCGCGGTCGGCGTGTGGGTCGGCGCATATTCGACCGGCGGCGCGGTGGGGCCGATCTTCGGCGGCGTACTCCTCGAACACTTCTGGTGGGGCTCGGTCTTCCTGCTCGCGGTGCCGGTGATGGTGTTGTTGCTCGTCCTGGGCCCCAGGGTGCTGCCGGAATTCCGTGATCCGGAGGCCGGGCGGCTCGATCCGCTGAGCGCGGCACTGTGCGTGGCGACGATGATCGCCGTCGTCTTCGGCATGAAGGCGATCGCGCAGGACGGTCTCGGCCTCGGCCCGGTGCTCGCGCTGGCGGGCGGCGCGCTGCTCGCGGTGGTGTTCACCCGCAGGCAGCTGCGCAGTTCCGATCCGATGCTCGACCTGCGGTTGTTCCGGCTCCCCACGTTCCGGACCGCACTGGTGATCAATATGATCGGCGTCTTCGTCGCGTTCGGGTATTTCCTGTTCGTCGCCCAGTATTTCCAGCTCGTCCTCGGCATGAGCCCACTGGCGACCGGCCTGGTGATGGCGCCCTCGGGCCTGGGCTTCCTGATCGGTTCGCAGCTGACCCCGCGCGTGATGCCGCTGGTGCGCCCCGCCTATCTCATCGGCGGCGGACTGGCGCTGACCGGCGTCGGCCTGCTGATGATGACGCAACTGAGCGCGAGCGACGGATACGGCCTCGCGCTGGCGGCGTCGGTGGTCTGTTCACTCGGACTCGCACCGGTTTTCGGCATCACCACCGAGATGATCGTGGGGTCGGCGCCGCCGGAACAGGCGGGCGCGGCATCGGGTGTCTCGGAGACCGGGGCCGAACTCGGTGGCGCGCTGGGAATCTCGATCCTCGGCAGCGTCAGCATCGCGATCTACCGCGGTGACCTCGCCACCACGCTGCCTGCCGGACTGTCCGACGATGACGTCCACTCTGTCCGCGACACGCTCGGCGCGGCCGCGAGGGTCGCCTCGGAACTGCCCGGCGACCTCGGTGACGCGGTCCTCGGCGCGGCGCGCACGGCCTACCTGCACGGCGTCCACATCACCGCGGCCATCGCGGGCATCGCCTCGCTCGTCATCGCGGTGGTGGCCCTGCGGCAACTGTGGAATGTGCCGGTCCTCGACACCGGGGAGCAGGCCAGTGACCACGACGATTAGGGTGTCGCGGTCCCGGCGACGGCGTGGAACGCCTCGACCAGTCGACCGCCGCCGGGGACCGCGCCGCCGGGGTCGATCATCCACAGCACCGAGAATCCCTGCGTGATCGCGAAATACAGTTGCGCCACGGCGTCGGCCCGCGCGGCGTCGAGTTCGGGATGGGTTTCGCGAAGGGCGGTGGCGATGTCGGCGTACGCGCCCGCCAGATTGTCGGACATGAACGACTGCGGCCGGTCCGAACGCGCGACGCGCAGCAGATTCTCCATACTCGCCAACATGCCCTCGCGGTGTTCGGCGAAGATCGCCGGCAGACCGTCGACCATCGCCGCGAACGTCTCGGTCATCGGCAGGCCGGCGGTGCTGCGGATCAACGCGTCCATGGCGTCGCCGATGCCGGTGCCGAGCGCCTCGGCCAGTGCCTCGGTGATGAGACGTTCCTTGGAGCCGAAGTGGTAGCCGATGGCGGCGAGGCTGACCCCCGCCGCCGCGGCGATATCACGCGCGGTGGTCTTGGCGACGCCGCGGTCCATGATCGCCTTACGCGCTCCCGCCAGCAGGTCTTCCCGGTTGCCCATCCCGACAGCCTACAACACGTCTAAGACATATGTACCAGACGTATGTACTAACACCGGCGATGCCCCCGGGCCGGGTTGTCCGGACGGTCGCTAGTCTCGTGCTGTGCGAGCGCGGATCATCCTGGACGTCGACACCGGCATCGACGACTCACTGGCCCTGCTGTACCTGCTGGCCTCCCCCGATACCGAGATCGCCGGAATCGCCGCCACCGCCGGAAACGTACCCGCCGACCGGGTGGCCGCGAACAATCTGGCATGGCTGGACGTGTGCGGAGCCCCCGCCATCGAGGTCGCGCTCGGCGCGCCGGAACCGCTGGCGATTCCCTTGCGAACCACCGAGGACACGCACGGTCCGCAGGGCATCGGCTATGCCGAACTGCCCGAATCGACGCGACCGCTCTCGGACCGATCCGCCGCGCGGATGTGGGTCGAGCTCGCCAGGGCGCATCCGGGCGAACTCATCGGCCTGTGCACCGGCCCGCTGACCAATCTCGCGCTGGCGCTGCGGATCGAACCCGAACTCCCGACCCTGCTGCGGCGGCTCGTCGTGATGGGTGGCGCGTTCAACCATCCGGGCAACACCACGCCGACCAACGAATGGAATGTGCACGTCGACCCCGAGGCCGCCAAGGAGGTGTTCGACGCCTTCTCCTCGGCTCCCGCCGATCGCAGGCCGATCATCTGCGCCCTCGACATCACCGAAACCATCGAGATGTTCCCCGAGCACCTGCGCAGGCTCGCGGAGCGGGCGGGATGCCCTCCTGACCGTCCCGTCTCCGCGCACGATCCGGACGGCCTGCGCTCCACCTCCCCCAATCCGGTCGTGCGCCACATCGACGACGCGGTGCGGTTCTATTTCGAATTCCACCGTCATCACGACCAGGGGTACCTCGCGCACATGCACGATCCGTTCGCGGCCGCGGTGGCCATCGATCCCGCACTCGCGGTGCTGCGGCCCGCGACGGTGGACGTCGAACTGACCGGAACGCTCACCAGGGCGACCACGGTCGCCGACTGGGCGGGAATGTGGGGCAGGCAACCCAACGCCGATATCGTGATCGGCACCGATCCGGTGGTCTTCTTCGATCGGCTGATCACCCGGGTCGGCGATTTCGCGCGGGCGGTGCATCCGCCCGCACGCCAGGAGGTGTCATGACCGGCCACGACGACAACGCCTATCTCGCCGATTTCCGCTCCCGGCTCGAGCTGCCGGGCATCATCGACGTCCACACCCATTTCATGCCCGATCAGGTACTGCGCAAGGTATGGGCGTATTTCGACGCGGTGGGTCCGATGACGGGCAAGGACTGGCCGATCACCTATCGCGACGACGAACAGGTGCGCCTGAAGACCCTGCGCGACTTCGGCGTTCGCGCCTTCACCGCGCTGGTGTACCCGCACAAACCCGCGATGGCGGCGTGGCTGAACGAGTGGACCGCCGATTTCGCGCGACGGACACCGGACTGCCTGCACACCGCGACCTTCTATCCCGAGCCGGACGCACCGGATTACGTGCGGACCGCGATCGACCGCGGCGCACGGGTTTTCAAGGTGCACATCCAGGTCGGCGACTTCGCCCCGAACGATCCCCTGCTCGATCCGGTGTGGGGCCTGTTGGAGGACAGCGGCATTCCCGCGCTCGTGCATTGCGGTTCCGGCCCCGCTCCCGGCACCTACACCGGACCCGAACCCATCGCCGCGCTGTTGCGGCGTTTCCCGCGCCTGCGATTGATCGTCGCCCACATGGGCACCCCCGAATATTCCGAATTCCTGGACCTGGCACAGGAATACGCGGGGGTCCACCTCGACACCACCATGGTCTGGACCGACTTCAGCGAAGCGGACGCCCCCTACCCGGTCACCGAACGGGGACGGCTGCACGACCTGGGCGAGCGCATCCTGTTCGGCAGCGACTTTCCGAATATTCCGTATCCATACGAACATTCGGTGTACGCGCTGGAACGGCTGGAGCTGGGCGAGCAGTGGCTGCGCCAGGTCTGCTACCGGAACGCGGCGCGATTGTTCGACGTGCGCTGAGCACGCTTCACCCGGCACCCGCCGGTTCCTGGACACCGCGTCGCGACAGCCCGCTGGCGCGCAGCACCCGGCGCGCGACGGCGGCGCGAATGGATTCTTCGGTGCCGATGACCCGGACGTGGCGCCGCGCCCTGGTGATCGCCGTATAGAGCAGTTCCCTGGTCAGCAGGGTGGACTCCGGTTCGGGCAGGACCACCGAGACCGTGTCGTACTGACTGCCCTGGCTGCGGTGGATCGTCATCGCGAATACCGTGACCACGGACGGGAACTGGGTGGGATGCACCAGGTAGGGGGTGCTGCCGCGTTGCAGCGCCGCCCGCAGCGATCCGTCGGGCAGCCGCACGATGACACCGGTGTCGCCGTTGTAGATACGGGCCTCGTGGTCGTTGGCGGTGACCAGCAGCGGCTGGCCGGGATACCAGGGCGCGAGCGCGGATTCGGGACCCGCGCCGCCCGCGGCCGCCCATTCCGCGGCCATCCGGTCCCACCGTTCGACGCCGAACGGGCCCTGCCGGTGCGCGCACAGCAGCCGATGCGATTCCAGCGCGGTCAGCGCGCCCGCCGCGTCGCCCTCCAGCGCCGCCGAGGTCACCGCGGCGGCCGCGGCGACGACGTCGGCGCGAACGGCCCTGATCTGGTCGGGAGCGCACAGCGACAGTTCCGGTCCGCCCGCGCGCAGTAGTTCCAGGGCGGTGTCGGCGGCGCCCGCCCTGACCGCGACGGCGAGTTCGGCGATCCGGCCGCCGAATCGGCGGCCGCGCGTCAACCGGACGATGCCACCGCGCAACCGGGTCCGCTCCAGCGCCGAGAGCGCCTCCGCGTCGCGATCGCCGTCCGCCGCACGGTCACCCAGGATGCGGTCCAGGATCGGATTGGGCTCGCCGACAACCGGTCCCGCGACGAGATCGGCCAGGACCGCGCCCGCGTCCACCGACGCCAGTTGATCGGGATCGCCGACAAGCACCACCCTCGTGTCGGGGCGCAGCGCGGCGAGCAGACTCGCCATCATGGTCAGCGAGACCATCGAGGTCTCGTCCACCACGATCACGTCGTAGGGCAGACGATTGAATTCGTGGTAGCGGAACCGGGTGGTGCGGCCCCGCTGCCAGCCGAGTAGACGGTGCAGGGTGGCCGCGGTGAGTTCGGGCAGACCGAGTTCGCCCGCCTGCTCGCGCACCGCCTCCTGCAATCGGGCCGCGGCCTTACCGGTGGGCGCGGCCAGGGCGATGCGCAGCGGGGGGGCCTTCGGATCGGCCCTGCGGTGCGCGTCGAGCAACGCCAGGATGCGCGCGATGGTGTGCGTCTTCCCCGTGCCGGGACCGCCCGCGACCACCGTGGTCCAGTGCGTGGCCGCCAACGCGGCGGCCAGCCGCTGACGATCGGTCGCGATGCCGTGCGGACCGTCGAAGAGCCGATCCAGTTCCGCGCGCACGATATCGGGGTCGACGACCGGATGGTGGGCGGCCCGTTCGGTGAGCACCAGGCGGATCGTCTGCTCCTGTTGGAAGTACCTGTCCAGATACAGCAGCGGTCCCGCGTCCGAACCGGCCTCGGCCGGGACGACCCGCAGCGGGGTGAGCGGCCCACCGGGACCGCCGACGACCAGCGGACTCACCCGCAACGCCGCGACCACCGCCTCGATATCGGGCCACGGCAGCGCCGCAGGATCGATACCGGCCGCGTCGCGGTCCTCGTCGGCGTCGACACCGATATCGCGCATACGGTAGAGCTCGAGGCATACCGATCCCGAGCGCACCGCCCGTACCGCCAGCGCGGTCGCGAAGAGCACCTCCTCGGACGATTCGCGCCCGAGCCTGCCCAGCCGCAGCGCGACGTGCACGTCCGCCGCCGACAGCACCCCCGCCTCGTTGAATATTCGCAACAGACCGGTGCCGCGCTGGGCCACCTGGATCGATGTCACCGGCGCACCGCGACCTTCCGTTTCGCGGCGGTTCCGCCGGCCTCCGATACCCGGATCCGCCGCGGCCGTACCTCGGCCGCCGCGCTCACGAGATCTCCCCCGCGAGCAGATCCGACAGTGCCAGGATGAGCGCGGGCGGTGGATCCCACTCGAAGACGCCGCATCCGGGCGGGGTCGCCGGGCCGATCATGCCGCGCACGAACAGGTAGGCGCAGCCGCCGAGGTGCCGCTCGGGATCGTAGCCGGGTAACCGCCAGCGCAGATACCGGTGCAGGGCAACCGAATACAGCAGCGCCTGGAGCGGATAGTGCGAGCGCAGCATCTCCGCCGCCATCCGCTCGCGCGTGTAGTGATCGACGGTCAGGTCGCCGGTGCCGAGCCGGTTGGTCTTGTAGTCGACGACGACGAAACGAGGTGCCGCGCCGTCGGTGACACGCAGGACCGCGTCGATACTGCCGGTGAGATAGCCGCGCAGCGGGGTGTCCTCCAGGGTTTCCACCTGGTCGGCGTAGGTGTGGAAGATGTCGTCGGCGCCCAGATGCCGGCGCAGCAGATCCGCGATCCGGCGCAGTGTGGACGGACGCGCCGCGAGCACGTCGCCGCCGGCCAGCGGCAGTTCGAAATCGAGTTCGGCGAGTCGGTCGCGACCGGCGAAATCGGCGAGCGCGCCGCATCCGAGCGGCGTGCGCAGCACGGCGGCCAGCGCGGCGCCCAGCAGTTGCGGATCGAAATCGGCCATCGACTCCTCGACGGCGTCGCGGCACCGGGCATGCACTTCGGCGTCGAGATCGGCGGCGTCGGTGTCGACACGTTCGAGGACCGAATGCACCAGGGTGCCGAATTCCGCGCCGTAGGGCAGCGCGTTCATCAGCGACGACGCCCCGGCGACCGGTTCGTCCTCGAGGATCGGCGCGTCGGCGGGTTCGTCGCCGGGTCCGCGTTCGTCCTCGGGCTCGGTGTCGGTCACGAATTCGTGGGCGCCCGCGGTCAACGCCGAGTAGGAGGTGCGCCGCCAGTGCTGATCCAGGACGCGGTCGAACCGCGCCGCCGCCAGTTCACCGGTCGCGACCTCGGTGCGCACCCGCCGGATCTCGACGGTGTCGGTGGCGTGCACCTCGGTCACCGACACGGCGTCGGCGGCCGTCGACGCCCAGGCCGACAGTGTCTGCGCGGCCACGGCGTCGGCGGGGACCGTCGCCCGGTTCGGCACCGTGTCGCCGCCGTCGGGCCTGCCGAAGACCATCCGGTGCAGCGGGGCCGCGGCGGTGGTGGCCGCGGGCGCCCACCAGGCGACGACCTGGCATTCGGCCCTGGTCAGCGCCACATACAGCAGACGCAGTTCCTCGCCCGCCTCCTCGGCCTCGGCACGTTGCCTGCGTTCGGCGTATCCGGCGGCGTCCGGCCCGCCGACGTCGAGTACCCGCGCGCCGTCCTCGTCGTGGAACAGCAGCGTGGCCGGATACGGATTCTTCGCGCTGTCCCACGCGAATGGCAGGTATACGAGCGGGAATTCGAGTCCCTTGCTGGCGTGCACCGTCGCGATCTGGACCGCGGCGGCGTCACGGTCGAGGCGACGGCTGCGGTCGGCGACGCTGCCGGAGGCCGGATCGCGCACCCGGTCGCCGAGCCACCGGGTCAGCGCGGTGAGCCCGAAACCCTCGGTGAGCGCGACCTGGTCGAGCAGTTGCGCGATATGACGCAGGTCGGTCAGTTGCCGTTCACCGTTCTCGACGGTCAGCAATCGGGACGCGAGATTCGCCTCCGCGGACAGTTTCTCGAATACCGCCGCGAATCCGGCCCGGGCGAAGAGCCGGGACGCGTCACGCAACTGGGCGCTCACCCGGCCGACCAGATCGGCTCCGCCGCTGTCGATTTCGGCGGCGCTCACCCCAAGGATCGGGGTGCAGGCGGCCAGCCGGACGCGGTCGGATCGGTGTGGTTGCTCCAGCGCCCGCAACAGCCACAACCAGTCGGTCGCGCTGGGGGTGGCGAAGACGCTGGTGCCGCCGGCCAGGACCGAGGCGACTCCGACGCGGTCCAAAGCCGCGCGCACGACGTCGATCTGGGAGCGGGTCCGGACGAGGACGGCGATATCGCCGGGCCCGACCGGACGGCTCGCCGACACGGCGGAACCGGGTGGCGTCGACGCGGAATCGGTCGCGACGCCCGCGTCGATGCGCAGCCCCGATTCGAGCAACTGGACGATATCGGCGGCCAGGTCGTCGGCGACCCGGGCCCGCTGCCGACCGACCACGGGGAAACCGGATTTGTTCAACGGGCCCGCGCCCGTGCGCGGCAGGCAGCGCACCCGCAGCGGGGTGAGGAATTCAGCGGGACCGGTCAGCCGAGTCCACGGCCGGGTCGCGGCGACCGGATACACCGAGATGTCGTGATGACCCAGTGCCGCGCCGCCGTAGAGGTGGTCGAGCGCGGCGAGCAGTCCGGCGTCGCTGCGCCAGTTGGTGGTGAGGCCGAGGCGGCTGTCGGCGTGGGCGACGGCGTCGAGATAACTCAGCACCTCCGCACCGCGGAAGGCGTAGATGGCCTGTTTCGGATCACCGACCAGGACCATGCTGGTGTGACCGTGGAAGGAGCGGCGCAGGATGTCCCATTGCAGGGGATCGGTGTCCTGGAACTCGTCCACCAGGGCCACCCGGTAGCGGTCTCTGATCCGGGCACACGCTCGGTCGCCGTGCGTCGGATCGGCGAGCACGTCGTGCAGCAGTACGAGCAGATCGTCGAAATCGCGCAGCCCGGCCAACCGTTTGCGACGCTCGGTCTCGGCGCGCACCGCGGCCACGAACGCGGCGCGCTCGCCGATCCGGCCCTCGTCCCTCGGAATCAGCGCGGCGTGGCGGTCACCCACGGCGGCGAGAGCGAGGGTGTGCGCGTCGGAGAGCGGGAACGGCGGTTCGGTCCGGGCGTACCGGTGCAGGTAGAGGTCGTCGGCGACGGTGCGGACGAGTTCATCGACGGTGTCGACCAGCCGCGCGCCCGGATCGTGCTCGCCCGCCAGGCCGAGTTCGTCGAGCATGCGCTGACAGAAACTGTGGGTCGTCACGATGGTGCCCGCGTCGAACTCGGACAGGGCGACAAGCAGCCGGGCCCGCCTGCGCCACACCTGTTCGGCGTCGACCTGCGCCAGATGCCGAACGAGTCCGTCGTCGCAGGTACGGGCGGTCTCGGGATCGGCCAGTGCCGCCGCGACCGCGACGAACCGGTCCCTGGCGCGTTCCCGCAGTTCCTGGGTCGCCGCGCGACTGAAGGTGACGAGCAGCAGCTGCGAGATATCGATACCGATCTCGGCGACATAGCGCACCGCGAGCCCGACGATCGCATGGGTCTTACCGGTACCCGCGCTCGCCTCCAGCACGGTGGTTCCGGTGGGCAACGGCCCGAAGGGATCGAACGATTCCGCCGACTGCACGGCCCCCGGCACCGGCAACGCGAGATCCGCGTCCTGCACCGTCATTTCGGATCCCTGCTTCCACCGTCTACCGCCTGCCCCCGAACACTCCCCCGCGCCGCGCACAGCCTACTGCTCGGTGGCCGCCGCACCGGGGAACCGGCCCGCGCGTCGCGGCGTTCGATACCGACGCCACCCTCGACGATCGCGTTCCACACGCCGATTCCGCCCGGCCCGATCACGGGCTGCCCTGGATCTCGGCCGCCAGCAAGGGGGCCCACAGGCGGCGGGCGAGCGCGCCGAAGCGGGTGCTCTCGGCGGTTTCGCCCGCAGGAGCGGCGACGGAGGTCAGGTCGTCCAGGTGCGGGGCCGCGCCCCAGATGTAGCGCAGATGGCGGTCGGTGTGGTCGCCGAATTTCCCCGGACCGTTGGCGCCGCCGTTGAATTCGCGTTCGGCGGCGGCGAACGCCTCGTCGGTGCTCGCACCGCGGAAGCGGCGTTCGGCGTAGGCGGCGGTGGCGGTCGGCGCGATCGGCAGCGGTTCGGTCAGCCCGGCGTCGCGCAGTCTGACGATTTCCCGCAGGATCTCCACCGCGGCGGGCGCGGACGGCGCGGTGAGCGCGGAACGCCATGCGGGACGGCTGAACTGGCCGCGTCCGGTGGTGATCGCCTGCCAGCTGCGGTCCTCGGTCGCGGCGAGGGCGAGTACCGAAACCCACGCGGTGATCCGATGTTTGGGGGCGAGGCGCGAATAGGTGGTGCGCACCAGGGTTTCCCCGCGCACCTCGGGCACCGTTCCGGTCAGCCTGCGTCCCTTGCCCAGGTCGATCGCGATATCGACCGCCCGCGCGGGAACCTGGTAGTCGGCAGCCGACGCGCGCACCAATTTGTCGACCGTGCGCTCGATCTCGTCGAGCACGGCCGCGCCGAGCGCGAACGGCGGGATGACCCCGCGCCGCCATTCCGCGGCCCGAAGACCGGCGGGATCGGCGCCGGTCAGCCGGGCGTTCAGCATGCGTTCGCCCAGTTCCCATTTCGCCAGACCGTCCAATTCGATCGGAAGGCGGTCGGCGATGTCCTCCTGGTGTTCGGGTACCCGCAGGCCGAGCCGTTGCCAGAGGAACGCGCGGATCGGATGTTCGACGAACGACACCAGATCGGCCAGCGCCACGTCACCGAGTTCCGGGGTCGGCAACGGGTCGGGCAGGAATGCCGGGCGCGGGTGGGCCGGACGATCGGCCGCCCGCGCGCCCGCCAGCGCCACGGTGTCGAAACTGAACGGGCGGTCGGCGCGGAAGTTGCGACGGTCGAAACTCTGGAGCGGATGGCGGATCGCGACCTCGGACAGGTCGCCGCCGAGATAGCCGCGCAGCACGTCCAGCAGTTCGGCCACCGGAATCGCGGGCGGCCGCGGCGCGCCGCTGACCGGATCGGCGCCAGTGTGGAACAGCAGCAACTTCTCCCGCGCCGCCGTGATCGCGTCGAGCAGCAGTTGCCGGTCCTCGCTGCGGGCATCCCGTTCCCCCGGCAGCGGGTCGCGGGCGAGGACATCGTCGCCGTCCACCCCGCCCGCGCGCGGGAAGACGTCGTCGTCCAGGCCGAGCAGCACCACCACCCGGTGCGGCACCGACCGCATCGGGACCATGGTGCAGACGGTGAGTTCGCCGGTGCGGAAATTCGCACGGGTCGGCCGAGCCGCGAGCCGCCCGGCCAGCAGCACGCCGACATCCGGCAGCCGCAGTGACACGTCGCCCGCGTGTTCGGTGGCGGCGGCGAGTTCGCGCCTGGCCTCGGCCCGGACCCACGCCTGACTCTCCGGCACGTCGGCGAGCAGGTCGAGCGCGCGGCCCAGGGCCGCGGCCCACTCGTGCGCGGGCCTCGGCCCGCGCAGATCACGCAGGCAGACCGCAAGCCGGTCGATGAATTCCGCGAAGCGACCCGCCAGATCGACGTCGTTGCTGTCGACGTCACCCAGTGGCAGTGCCAGATCCAGCCAGTCGTCGGCGCTCTCGTCGGCGGTGACGCCGAGCAGGATCCGGTCCACCGCGCCGTTGAGGGTGTTCTGCCCGAAATCCGCGAGACCGAACGCCTGCCGCTGCCGCTGCCCGATCCCCCACCTGGCACCGGATTCGGCCGCCCACTCGCGCAGCCGCTCGATCCCGTCGTCGTCGAATCCGCAACGCCTGCGCACGGTTTCCGACGACGCCAGATCCAGCACCTGGGTGACCGTCACGCGGCCGTCGGCGAGTTCGAGCAGGACCGCGATCACCGAGAGCAGCGGATTGGTGACACCGCGCCCACGATCGGCGAGCCGCACCCGCAGTAGTTGCGCCGGATGCGCGGCGTCGGGATCCACCGCCCCCGCCGACCGCGCCCCGAAGGCCGCCCTGACCAGTGGCGCGTAGACCTCCACCTCGGGGCACATGATCAGCACATCGCGCGGTTCGAGCGTCGGATCGGCGGCGAACAGCCCGAGCAACGCTTCCCGCAGCACCTCCACCTGCCGCGTCGGGCCGTGGCAGGCGTGGATGCGCAGGCTGTCGTCCGCGCTGTCGCGGACGCTCGGCGGCCACCGATCGTCACGGATATCGTCCTGCACCGCTGCCAACAGGGTCGGCGCGCGCCGGGACGGCTGTGCGGGCGCCGCACCGAGGTACTCGTCGGAGCCGGTGATACCGGACAGGCGCTGCTGCAATTCGCGCACATCGCGGCCGAGTGCCGAGAGCAACGGGTGGCGCACCGAACTCGCGGAGGTGTCGGCGGCGCGGGTGGTCGCGACCGGTGACTTCTCGAGAACCGACCACATGGCCCGGCTCGGGTGCGCGAGCCACACGTGCACGTCCCGTGCCGCGGCGACGGCGTCGAGTACCGCGAGCTGGTCGGCGGGCAATCTGGTCACCCCGAACAGCGAGATCCGTTGCGGCAGTTCGACCAGACCGGGTTGCGCGCGCAGCCGGTCGCACGCGGGGGCGAGCCGTTCGGCCGGACTCGGCGCACCGGCCTCGGCGCGCAACCGCCGCCACAGCTCGGGCTGCCACAGCAGATCCGACGGCACCGGCCTGCCCGCGCCGTCGGTGTCCGATCCCGTCGCCCATTCGGCGATCATGGCCGGACGCTGGGCCGCGTAACTCTCGAAGAGCCCGCACAGATGGGCGGCGGTGGCGTAGCGCCTGCCCGCGCGATGGTCGGCGCCCGCGGGGTCGGCGACACCGAGGTGACGCGACAGGACCGCGGCCCACGGCTCGGACACGGCCGCGTCGATCACCCGCAGCATCGCCCACACCACTCGCTCGCGAGACCACGGATCGTCCTCGGGACGGATACCGCCCGCGGCCGCGAGCGCCGAGGTCACCAGCGTCGACGGCGAGGGGAAGGCGATATTCGCGGCGACACCGTCGCGGGCGGCGCCGCCAGGAGTGACCCCGAGCACCGCCGACAGACGTTGCGTCAGCCACCGTTCCACACCTTTGGCGGGCACCGCGACCACCTCGGCGGCGAACGGATCCGCGAGCGGCGTCGCCAGCAGCGCGGCGAGCCCGTCCGCCAGGGCGTCGGCGCGCTCGGCCCGGTGGATGTGCAGCGGCATTGGTCGTTTATACGCCAGCGACCATCGCGCAACCGAGCCGCCCCGTCCGGCGCGAAGTGACATGAGCCACAGGTGAACGCGCCACTCGGCCGTGTCGCGCGAAGCGCGTGTACCCGTATGCGACAGTGCTGCCCCGGGGAGGAACGGCAGAGCTGGATCGAAAGGCTGGTTTCGCGTTTCATGGAGACGAGGGTGATTCCCTTGGTGCCCCGAGGTGGTTTCACGGTGCGCCGGATCGGTGACCGATGGGAACTGGTCAACTCGGGTTTCTACGGCCGCGGCGTCGTCGTGAACAGTTGGTCGCGCGAGCGCCACGCGGAGGCGTTCGCGCACTGCTACCGTCTCAACGGTCGCACCGTCGAGGAATTGCTCGCCGCGTTCCGGTGAACCCGGCGCGCGAAACCGCGGCGGCGAAAACCACTGCGGTGCAATGCGCGACGATCTGCGCTAGCACAGCGGGCGAGCTAGCTCAAGACGTGCGTCCGGAGCGCCGATGTGCCATTGTGAACCCTCGTGCGTTACCCCTCGACCGTCACCCGGACACCGTCCCGCGTGGCCGCATCCGCCTGTGTCCTCGCCACCGCCGCGATCCTGCTGTCGAGCGCGCCCGCGCTGATTCCCGCTTCGGGACTATCCAGAGCCCAGGCGGCGCCGCTCACCCCCGTGCGCGGCTGCCTGGCGGGATTCGACTGCGATATGAGTTCACGGATCGAGGCCGCGGACAACTACCTGCGCACCCGGCCCGGTGTCACCGGATACGTGCTGCGCGATCGGGTCAGCGGCGGGGTGTACGCGAACGAGAACGCCGAGAACGCGGTCTGGACCGCGTCGACCATCAAATTGGCCATCGCGGTCGATCTGCTCAATCGCGCCAGGGTCGGCGCGATCGCGTTGGGCCCGGAGGATCGCGGCCTGCTGGAATCCATGCTCGCGACCTCGAACGACCAGGCCACCGATGTGCTGTGGAACAAGTACGCCGGACTGGACCGCATGGCGTTCAACAACGCCTTCCGCGCCAACGGCATGTCCTCGCTGGTGCCGCAGCCGACCAATACCGCACTGTTCCCGGACTGGTCGTTCCAGAAATGCACGGCGGCCGATCTGGACCGGCTGATGGACTACGCGCTCAACCGCATGCACCCCGACGACAAGAACTACCTGCTCGACCGCATGCGCGCGGTGGACTACAACCAGCACTGGGGCGTCTGGGGGGCGGGTGCGCGGATGCGTCCCGGCCTCAAGAACGGCTGGTCGGCCGAACAGGGCGGCTGGGTGGTCAACTCGGTCGGGTTCGCCGGGCCCGGTGAGCGCTACACCCTCGCCATCATGAGTTCGCTCGGCGGCGACGGCGGCTACACCGAGGGCGCCGATACCGACACCAAGGTCGCGGAGTTGCTGCTCTCGGGCCGCTGACTCCTCCCGGAACCGGAGTTTCCGCCCGGATTCGGGCCGTGCGCGCGTCCTCGCCACGCGCGGCCCGATTCGTGAGGTCAGCCGGGCGCGCGGTTCACCGCGCACGCCCGCCGCCGGTGAGTTCGGCCCGAAACCGAAGATCACGAACCGGGTGCTCGTCGTGCCGGTCGGATTCGAGCCGACTACCGTTGGTCGGGTCAAGGAATACGTCCGCCGGGGAAGAGCCCCAGGTCTGTCTAGGAGCACGACGATGAGCACACAGGATGTCGAGACCCGACGTCACCGGGTGGTGGTGATCGGATCGGGATTCGGTGGCCTGTTCGGCACCAAACATCTCAAGCGCGCCGACGTCGACGTCACCCTGATTTCCAAGACTTCCACTCATCTCTTCCAGCCGTTGCTCTACCAGGTCGCCACCGGCATCCTGTCCGTCGGCGAGATCGCGCCCGCGACGCGGCTGGTACTGCGCAAGCAGAAGAACTCGCGAGTGCTGCTCGGTGACGTGATCGATATCGATCTCGAATCCAGGACGGTCACGTCGCGGATGCTCAATCAGAACACCGTCACGCCCTTCGACAGCCTGATCGTCGCCACCGGCGCGCAGCAGTCGTATTTCGGCAACGACCGCTTCGCCACCTATGCCCCCGGCATGAAGACCATCGATGACGCGCTCGAACTGCGCGCGCGCATCCTCGGCGCCTTCGAAGGCGCCGAACTGGCGACCACGCAGGAGATGCGCGACCGCCTGCTCACCTTCGTGGTGATCGGCGCGGGCCCGACCGGCGTGGAATTGGCCGGGCAGATCGCCGAATTGTCCGACCGCACGCTGGAGGGCACTTTCCACAACATCGATCCGCGTGACGCGCGGGTCGTCCTCATCGAGGGCGCGGGCGCCGTGCTCGGTCCGATGGGACCGAAACTCGGCGGCAAGGCGCAGCGGCGACTGGAGAAGATGGGCGTCGAGATCCAGCTCAACGCCATGGTCACCGATATCGACGCGCACGGCGTCACGGTGAAGGACGCCGACGGCACCATCCGCCGCATCGAATCCTCGTGCAAGGTGTGGTCGGCGGGCGTACAGGGCAGTCCCCTCGGCAAGATGCTCGCCGAGCGTTCCGACGGCACCACGACCGATCGCGCCGGACGCGTCATCGTGGAACCCGACCTCACCATCAAGGGCCACCCGAACGTCTTCGTGGTCGGTGACCTGATGTCGGTGCCGGATGTGCCCGGCCAGGCCCAGGGCGCGATCCAGGGCGCCACCTACGCGGCCAAGCAGATCAAGGCGGGCCTGAAAGGCCAAGCGCCGCAGGATCGTAAGCCGTTCAAGTACTTCAACAAGGGCAGTATGGCCACGGTGTCGCGGTTCAGCGCCGTGTGCCAGATCGGCAAGTTGGAATTCGGCGGGTTCATCGCCTGGCTGGCCTGGCTGGCGCTGCACCTGTACTACCTGGTCGGGTACCGCAGCCGCATCGTGACCGTCATCCAGTGGTTCGTCACGTTCCTCGGCCGCAGCAGGGGTCAGATGGCCGCCACCGAGCAGTGGGTTTTCGCCCGGCTCGCGGTCGAAGCGGTCCAGGCCGATCAGGAGGACGCCGACGAACTCGCGGCGGCGCTGGGTGCGCCGCCCGCCGAGAACGGACGGCTCACGGCCGGCAAGGCCGCCGACCGCCGAGCGGGCTGAGCGTCACCGGTACCGAACAGGGTGGAAGCCGGCGGATATGCCGGTTCCCACCCTGTGCCCGTTCGGCGACGAACCCACCGGTATCCCCGTGTCCGCCTGCCACGCGAGGATATGTCCGCTGAACCGCCGCCCGGCCCCGCTGTGGGCCTGCACGAGCCGACCGATCACACTTCCAGCTCCTCCTCGATGTTCTTGAGGCGGTGGCGCGCCAGCGCGAGATTCGCCCGGCCGCGGTCGAGGGCCAAGTAGAGGAACAGGCCTTTGGATTTGCGGCCCGTCATCGGGCGGATGATGTGGTACTGGGCCGACAACGTGATCAGCATGTCCTCGATATCCTCGTTCAGCCCGAGCTGCTCGATGGTGCGCATCTTGGACCGCACCACTTCGGTATTGCCCGCCGCCGCGACCTGGAGGTCGAGGGCTTTGGAACTGCCGAGCGTGCCCAGCGCCATCCCGCTGTTGTAGTCGACGACCGCCGCGCCGAGCGCGCCGTCGATCACCATCATGTTCTTCAGTGACAGATCCAGGTTGGACATGTCGATTCCTTTCTCATCCATCGGTATTCGTCACTTGTTCTTTTCGGGAATCGTTGGACGCGGCCGCGAGATGGTCCGCGATCGTGCGCGCGACTGGGCGCGATTCGAGGTGCAGCCTGCCGACATTGGCATCCGGTCCGGCCAGCACGGTCAATGAGGTCCAACCGGCCGCGTAGACGACGACGTGGCCTTCGGTGCCGCGCACCACGACCTCGTGGAATCCACCGCCGTGCGCGGTGGTCGCCAGCCGGTAGGACAGGGCGAGTTGGGACGCGGACAGCGCGGCCATCCCGTTGGGCTCGATATTCTCGGGCAGGTCGTGCGCGATCAACAGACCGTCGCTCGACGCGACCAGCGCTCCGGTCAGCTGCGGTACCCGTTCGCGCAATGCCTTGAGTTCTCCCAGCACCACCGAATTCGGATCGGGTTCGGGCACCGCCACCTTGGTCAACCTTCCCATCAGATCGCCGAGCAGTTTTCTCCGCGCGGTCACGCAAGCTCCTCCAACGCCGCGAGAATGCGGGTCAGCACGTCGCGGTCGACCGGTTCCCACCGGTCGCGAACGGATTCCGGCACCGCGGAGCGCACGCGGCGCCGCGGCAGCGGAGTGGTCATGACACCCCCCGGGGCGACCGCCACCTGGCCCGCGATCACCCGCTCGGTGTTCCAGCGCGCCTCGTCGGTCGGCGCGCCGTCTTGTGTGTCGCTGTCTCGTAAGTCACCGTCTCGTAAGTCACCGGCAGGCTCGACCGCCCGCTGCGGCACCGGCGCTTCGATCAGGCCCGCCGCGGTCAGATCCCGTACCGCCACCAGACATCCGTAGGTGGTACGGCCGAGCGCGCGGGCGATACCGGCGACGCTGCGACGGGAATCCGCGGCGGCGAGTACCTCGGCCTGGCCGCACGGGAGGGCGCGGCGACGTCGACGGCCCGCGCGGACCGGCACCACCGGCGCGCGATCCACCAGATCCGCGGGCCACGGCCCGGATTCCTGATCGCCGCGGCGCGCGCATTCGCGGACGAGTTCCCGTGGCGGAATCCGGCAGACCGGAGCCAACCAGTGCGCGGGCGCCGGGTGGAATTCGGGCACCGAGGGCGAGGCGAGCAGGAAGTACGCGGCGTCGTACACCGACAGCATCGCCAGTGCCTCCAGCCGGGGCCGACCGACGAGTTTGCCCGCGTCACCCGCGCCCGCGCGCTGCCAGTCCTCGGCCGAGACCACCCCCGAGTCGACGACCAGGCGATCCAAACCCGTTGTGCGCCTGCAATCGACGAACGCGATCGCTCCGCCCGCGAGGTGGAACGTGCCGTCGCCGGCGCGCAACGTTCCGGTTCGCTCCTCGCGTTCCAACCGGCGCAACTCGCCCGCGAGTTCAACGCCCATGACCGACCTCGGCGAAATCGGCGAGGATGCCGCGCAGTTGGAAACGCGCCATGGCCAGGTTCCCGGTATCGCCGTCGAAGACGACGTGGACGAACAGCCGCCCGTCGAAATCCCCCGGCACCGGATTCAATAGGTGGTAGCCGAGCGTGCCGCAGACGATCAGTTCGGTGATGTCGTCACCTTCGCGAGCCGTCGTCAACGCCGGACATCCGACCACCGCTCGAATCACATCCGTGGTCGCCGCCGCGTCCTCGTGTTGGTCAACCAATTCGTGTCTACCCGCCGCCGCGATCGCGAGACCGCTCGCACCGTCCACCAGCGTCACGCTGCTCGCCCCCGGGATCTCCATGATGCGTTGCAGGCAGCCGTCTATTCCGATCACCGCGCTCCGGCCCTGTCCTGTAAAGGGTTTCAGGGTTCGAGACGCTACACAATGCGCGCGACGCGTGTAAAGGAATCGGCAAAGAATTCTCGGTGCCCAAAGCATTTTCCCAGCAACCGCCGTAAGAAAACCCTCCGGTATCAACATTTTTCGACGCTGTAGAACGGTGCGATTTCGAATACCGAGCGGTATGAATACCTTTCGGTCTCGGACTCGCGCGACACAATGCGACGGCACCGCCTCCGGGCGAGGAGACGGGACCCCTGGAGGCGCCGACGACCCTCCGCAGCCGTTCCGCTATCCTCCGCCCCGACGCGCCGGTCGGGATTTCCGCCCGCATCCGCACGACCGGGCAAACATCGACCCGCCGTCCCGCGACGGGCAACGGGCGCAACGACTTCGGCTACGGCCGCGCATACACTGCCCATAGCCCGCAACAGAACTCGACCGAATCCGGGGTCGTGGCCTCGTGGTTCACATGTCACGACCGATCCGTGCCGACCACCGTCGGCAAAGAACGCATAATTGCGATCGCCCGATCGACACATCACCCGGCACCGCACATCAGTTACCGGCCGCCAGACTCCGCGTCACCGAATCAACCGAGGCCGAGGCCCACTCCGAATCGCGTCGACACCGCGCTGGCCAGCGCGTATCGGCCATATCGCCGATCTTGGTCCGAATCCTCGGAACCGAATATCCATTTATCGGAACGAAATAGGAATCGGAGTCGGGAATCCTATTGTTCCGTTCTCGTCGTCGAGATTCCGCAAATAACTTGTACAAATAGAACGCACGACGCGAGCGGATTCCGGAAACCCGTGACGAACCATATTCGGCCACATGTTTCGACCGTGGACCGGGCACGATTCCGAACACGCGCACCGCGCGCCGACCTCGTCGTCGACCGTGTCGGTGTTGACTGCGAACCGCGGGCGAACCGAGCGTCAGCGCGGCACGACGGCGGCGGGACGCGGTTCGCCGAGAGGACCGGTCGGCCCCCGCCCTGACCGACTCTCGGTGAGAACCCGGCCAACCCTGGTGAACAGCGTGCCGCCCGCGGCCAACGGCAGCCGGGAGGTGACCAGACCGTCGGTGAACGCGGGGCGGTCGTCAGGGTAGACGAGTTCGCTGTCGAGCGCGCGCGGTGCGGCGATCCCGTCCTCGCAGGCGCTGTCGGCACCCAGTTCGAGGCGATGACGCAGTAGTGGCACGGCGCCGACATCGGCGCTCACATCACCGCGCCAGGCCCCCGATTCCTCGCCCGAGCGCCCGATCTGGACGCGCTCGCGCACCCTGATCCCGGCATCGGGCGCGATCAGCACCGTGGTGCGGGCGTGGTGCCGAGCACCACCCGCGACGATCATCGGCTCGGGATCGATATCGAGGCTGCCGCCCTCGGCGACCTCGTAACGCCAGTGCGAGCGGGAGAAGGTCGTCGCGGGCGACGGCAGGGCGATGGTCGCCGCCACCGAGCGCACCACGAGACTCGCTCCCGGACCGACCACGATCGTGATGTCTAGTTCGTCGCCACCGAGCGGTGTGGCCGCGGTGCCGATCAGATGGACCGTGTCGCGCCCGGTCCTGCGGGCCGCGAGGCCGCCGTAGGCATGGATCTCCGGCAGCGTGCCGAGGGCGGCGACGATGCGTAACTCAGTGCGCAACAGCGGATTCGGGTTGTTCGTTCACCAGACGCAACTGCTCGCGGACCCAGGCGAGTACCGGAGTCGCCGCCGGATCGGCCGTCAGGGAGATCAGCGCGGTCGGCCTGCCGTCGCGCACCTTCGCCGCATCGCGTTCCATGACCCCGAGGTCGGCCCCGACCAACGGCGCGAGATCGGTCTTGTTGACCACGAGCAGATCCGAGAAGGTCACACCGGGCCCGCCCTTGCGCGGCACCTTGTCGCCACCGGCGACGTCGATGACGAAGATCTGCACGTCGATCAGGCCGGAGGAGAAGGTGGCGGTGAGGTTGTCACCGCCGGATTCGACCAGGATCAGATCCAGCGGCGGATTCGCGGCGATCAGATCGTCGATGGCGTCGAGGTTGGCCGTGATGTCGTCGCGGATGGCGGTGTGCGGGCAACCACCGGTCTGCACGGCGGTGATGCGCTCGTCCGGCAGCACCGCGTGCTTGCGCAGGAAATCGGCGTCCTCGGTGGTGTAGATGTCGTTGGTCAACACCGCCAGCGACAATTCCTCGCGCAATTGCCTGCACAGCGCGGCTACCAACGCGGTCTTTCCCGATCCGACCGGACCGCCGATGCCGATGCGCAGCGCCTCGCCGGGAGTGCGCTCCCGTTTCGGCCGATCGTGTGAATGATCGTGCGGTTCACCGTCGATCAGGTGCGGAGGCATGTGGCGGTTCCCTTCCTCGATGAGGTCAGCTGGCGAAGAGCGGCATATCGCGGTGGGTGTGCCGCTCGGTCAGTACATCTTGCAGCGGGTCGGACAATGCGGCGAGTCCGGTGACGGCCTCGGCGGCCGTGCGGTCACACAGCTCCGCCAGACGCACCGTGCAGGCCGCGATGGCGGCGGGATCCAGGGCGAGCAGCCGCTGCGCGGCGGTCGCCGCACCCGTCAACGTGGTGTAGACGACCACACCCGCGATCTCCGTCGGGGTGACCTCACAGGCCGTACCCACCACACCGAAAACCGTCGACAGATGCGGACGTGGACCGAGTGCGGCCCAATCAGCGTGCGGCCACAGCTGTTTGGCCAAGCGCAGCAATCCCCTGCCCTGCGCCCTCGACGCCGCCCGCGCCGCCGGTGACGGCGTCCGCGCGTCGGCCTCGACTTCGGCCACGGGCACGGACAGTTCGCCCGAACACACCGCCGCGGCGAGCGAGGCCGCGATCAGGCCCGACGTGCGCACGCGCCGTCGCAGATACAGTTCGACGGTGGTGACATCGCGAACCACACCGCTGGAGACCGCCTCCTCGATCCCACCGGAATGCACGTGCCCGCCGATCGGCAGTCGCGAATCGGCGAGGGCGAACAGCATCGCCCGACTCGTCACTTCGCTCTCCCGCACCGCACGATCCTAAGCCTCGGCGTGTCGCCACGGCGCGCCAGATGGATGGACGCGGAATCGCGCGAGCGCGCAGGACGGTCTCGCCCGCCGCCGGAGAACGAGTATTTCTACCCATCGCGTCGGAGTAGTACGGCGGTTTTCGGCACGCGGCGATCCGCGCGAAGATGGTCCGATGTCGACACAGGGGGGCTCTTCCGACCCCACTTCTCCGGGTCAGTGGATCGCGCGCGCCATCGCGGTCGTGATCCTCATACCGCTGCGGCTGGTGTGGGAGGCCCTGAAACTGCTCGGCCGCGTCCTCGTCGCGGTGCTCGTGTTCTTCCTCGAATATCTGCTCGCGCCGTTGTGCGGGCTCGTGTGGCACTGGGTGATCCGTCCCGCCTGGTATTTTCTGAAGAACATTCTCTGGGATCTGGTGCTGCACCAGGTGCTGTGGGGGCTCGTCCTGACCCCGCTGATCGCGCTGATTCTCGATTTCGTCCTGCGGCCACTGCGACGCGCGGTCGAGGAATGGTTGTGGCGACGGGTACTTCGCCCCGCCGCGAGTTGGTTGTGGCGGCGGGTGGTGCGCCCGGTGGCGAAATTCGTCGCCGGAGTCTGCTGGCTGGTTTTCGACTACCTCGTCTACCGCCCGCTGCGCGCGCTGTGGCGCTGGGTTCTGCTTCCGCTGTGGCGCGCACTGCGCGCGACCCTGCGCTTCGGCTGGCGGATCGCGACCATCGTGGTCGGGGTCCTCGTGGTCGCGCCGTGCGCGTTCGTCTACCGCACGATCCTGCGTCCGGTGTTCGGTGCGCTGGCCATCGTGTGGGACGTGCTGGTCACCCGGCCGGTCCGCTGGACCTACCGCACGATCGTGGCGCCGATGAACCGGTGGGCCGCCGATATCGTCTCGACGGTGTTCGGGCGCTGACCGGGCCGGGTCGGTGCGCGCCGTCAGTGTGCCGACGCGGTCGCCGGGCGGTCGTGCTTCCCGGTCGCCACCAACGCGACGGCCGCCATCGCGACGAGCAGCAGCGCGCCGACCGTCGTCGCGACATGCATTCCGCTCACGAACGATTCGCGCGCCGACTCGATCACCGCCGGATCGCCGGAATGCTGGATCGTCTCCCCCAGTGTCGGGGAGTAGTCACCACCCGAACGGAACACCAGCGCGGCGAGGGAGCCCAGCAGCGCGAGGCCGAGGGCATTGCCGAGTTCGAAACTGGTCTCCGAGATGCCGACCGCCGACCCCGCGCGCTCGGGCGGGACCGACGACACCGCCACATCCGAGACCAGGGTGAACGCCAGACCGTATCCGACACCCGCGATGGTCGAGCCGACGAGATACCAGGCGATGCCACCGTCGACGCCGACACCGAGCAGCATCAGATTGCCGAGCGCGCTCGCCAGTAGCGCCGCCGCGAAGGTCGCGCGAGTCCCGACGCGATGCGCGACGCGCGCACCGCTCATCGAGAAGACGAAGACCGCCGCCGCCATCGGAATGCCGAGCAGCGCGGCCTGCAACGGATCGCGCCCGGTCACCGATTGCAGATAGACGCTGGTGAGGTAGCTCAGCGCCGCCAGCGACATCATGCCGACCAGGCTGGAACCGATCGCGACCGAGAACTGCGCGCGCCGGAACAGTCGCAGATCCAGCAGCGGTTCGGCGAGGTGGCGCTGCCGCCGCACGAACAACGTGAGCAGGACGACGCCGATCACCAGGATGACCGCGCCCTCGACATCGACGCCCTCGGCCGCCGCGTGCTTGATCGCGTAGACCAGCGGCAGGATGCCGCCGATCGACAACGCGACGCTCGGCAGATCGAGCGGACCGAGCGCGCCCTGCCGTTGCTCGGGCAGCAGAAACGGGCCGAAGGCCAGCAGGATCAGCAGCACCGGGATGTTGATGAGGAAGACCGCGCCCCACCAGAAATGGTGCAGCAGCAACCCGCCGATGATGGGCCCGACCGCCGAACCGCCCGCGAAGAAGGCCGTCCACACGCCGATGGCCGCGGCACGTTCGCGCGCGTCGGGGAACAGACCGGAGATGAGCGACAGACTCGAGGGCAGCAGGGTCGCGCCGCCGACGCCCATGAGCGCGCGGGCCACGATCAGTACCCCGGCGCTCGGCGCGAACGCCGCGAGGACCGAGGCGATACCGAATACCGTCGCCCCCGCCAGCAGGATATTGCGCCGCCCGACCCGGTCACCGAGATTGCCCATGGTGATGAGCAGGCCCGCGATCAGGAAGCCGTAGATGTCGAGGATCCAGAGCTGCTGCGCCGCGGACGGGTCGAGATCCAGGGTCAAGGTCGGCATGGCGAGGAAGAGGACCGAGATATCCATCGACACCAGCAGCACCGGCAGCAACAGCACCGCGAGACCGAGCCGGGCGTGACGGGTTCCGGAACCCGTGGGCTCCTTCGGCCGCACTGCCTCCACCTGTGTCATCGCGTCATCCTCTCCCATGTCGCGTACGGCGTACGCATCCGACGAGTACAGTGTACGCATGCGGACCGAGAAGCGAAAGCGAGTCATGGGATGACCGAGCACAAGCTCACCCGAGACGCGATCGTCGACACCGCCATCGCGCTCGCCGACACCGAGGGGATCGACGCGCTGTCCATGCGTCGCATCGCCGACCGCCTGGGTGTCGGCGCGATGTCGCTGTACCGGCATGTCGCGAACAAGGACGAACTCCTCGCCGCCATGACCGACGAGGTGTCGCGGCTCAACCCCTACCCCGATCCCACCGGCCGGGACTGGACATGGCGCGATCGGGTGCGTATCGCCGCGGAGATCGACTGGGCGCTGTACCAGCACCACCCGTGGGTGATCCTCGCTTTCGCGACGCCCCGCTACAGCTTCGGACCCGCCGGACTCGCCTGCCTGGCCTGGCTGGTCGAGGGATTCAGGGAACTCGACGTCACCCCGCGCGAGGCGATGCAGATGTCGTTCTCGGTCTGGAACTACATCTCCGGCGCGACCCTCCCCCAGATCAGCCAGGCGCTGATGACCCGCAAGGGCATCGAGCCCGACACCAACAACGGTCTACGCGCACTGCTCGACGGCAGTCCGATGTGGACGCCGCCACCCGCACTCGCCGATCTGGAGGGCGCCGGGGTCAGCGAGCTCACCTCCGAAGAACTGCTCTATGCCGGATTGACCACTCTCTGTGACGGTTTCGAGGCTCGCGTGCGGGCACGAGCGCCCCTGTTCACCCCGGACACCCCGGCTTGACCCCAACCTCGGTTCAGGTTGCACAGTGGGGTTCATGTACGCGATAAGACTCCACGCCTTCGGGCCCGCCGACAACCTCCGCTACGAGACCGTCCCCGATCCCACGCCGGGCCCCGGCCAGGTGCGAATCTCGGTGGCGGCGGCCGGAGTCCACGTTGTCGATACCGCTCTGCGCCGGGGTCGGCCCGGACCGTTTCCGGTACCGGAACTGCCCACGATTCCCGGACGCGAAGTGGCCGGGACCGTCGATCGCGTGGGCGCGGACGTCGACGCGGCCCTGCTCGGCCGATCGGTCGTGACCCATCTCGGTGGCGCACCGGGCGGCTATGCCGCGCTGGCGGTCGCCGATGTCGCACGGCTGCACGATATTCCGGACGGCCTCGACGCCGCCGAGGCCGTCGCGATGATCGGCACCGGCCGAACCACCGTGGGGATACTGCAATTCGCCGACCTCGGCCCCCGCAGCGTGGTGGCGGTGACCGCCGCGGCCGGCGGAATCGGGACGCTGCTGGTGCAGTACGCGAAGAATGCCGGTGCGACCGTCGTCGGACTCGCGGGCGGACCGGACAAGGTCGAGCGCGTGGCCGCCAACGGCGCGGATGTGGCCGTCGACTATCTGCTGCCGGACTGGCCGGAGCGGGTCCGGGCCCGATTGGACGGTCGCGGACTTACCGAAGTCTTCGACGCCGTCGGCGGCCCGACCGCACGGGCGGCCATCGACCTGCTCGACAAGGGCGGTCTCCATCTGATCTACGGATACGCCGGAGAGGGGCCCAACGACATCGTCTTCACCGAGGACGAACTCGCCGAACGGGGGATCACCTCGCAGACGGTGCTCGGGCCGCCCATGTTGCAGCGCGTCGGCGGCGATATCCGCGTGCTCGAGGAACGAGCACTCGCGCAGGCCGCGGCGGGACGGCTGCGTCCGGCCGTGCAGCGGTTCCCGCTCTCCGACGCGGCGGGCGCGCACCGGGCGCTCGAAACCCGCGCCACGATGGGGAAAGTCGTGCTCGTTCCCTGAACACGTTCGCGGGGTGCGTGATTCGGCGAACGGCCTGCCGGATCGGTCGGCGCGCTGGTCGACTTGTCACCGAAGGCCTCGCGCCGACACGGTCGCGTCGGCGCGAGGCCTTGTGGATCGCTACTCGTCGCCGACCACGGCGTAGGCGAAGCCGTCCCATCCCTTCGACCCCACCGTCTGCACGACCGTCGCGTCCAATCGCGGTTCCGCCGCGAGGTATTCGACCAGTTCGCGGCTCGCGCGCACAGCCGGATCGGTCGACTCGGCCTCCGCCAGCTTGCCGCCGCGCACCACGTTGTCGACGATGATCACCGAACCCGGGCGCGTCAGCCGCAGCGCCCAGCGCACGTAGTTCGCGTTGTTCACCTTGTCCGCGTCGATGAAGACCAGATCGAACGGTTCCGGCTTCTCCTCCGCCAGAACGGGGAGGTTGTCCAGCGCCGCGCCGACCCGGATGTCGACCCGATCGCCGACGCCCGCCTTCTCCAAATTCTCCCGTGCGACCTTCGCGTGCAGCGATTCGTACTCGAAGGTGACCACCCGGCCCGACTCCCCCACCGCCCTGGCCAGCCAGATGGTGCTGAATCCGCCGAGTGTGCCGATCTCGAGTACCCGTCGCGCTCCCGTCGACCGCGCGAGCAGATGCAGGAACTTGCCCTGCGCCGCCGAGACATCGATCGCGGGCAGTCCGGCTTCGGCATTCGCCACCAGGACCGCCTCGGTGTCCGGATCCCGCACCACGCTGTCCACGATGTAGCCGTCCACGTCCGCCCAGTCAGGTGTTGTCATATTCGCAGTCTGCCACCGCGGCGGGCGTGCGCGGTGAGACAGAATCAGTGGGCGCGCAACCATGGTGGACTGTCGCGTGTCCCATCCGGGTCGCTACCCGGAAGGCGCGATTCGCCGGTGTCGAGGAGCCCACACGGCTCGGGGTGAGGTCCTCTGCCGGTTTTTCATACGTGACGTCCTGGATCGGAGTTTGACCCTATTCGGGCACACATGTTTTGATGCGCATATCTACGTAGGACGATGTTCATGTCCCGATTCCTCCGCCCCGTCCGACAGGAGTTCGCGTTCGCGTTCGCGCACGCCGAGCGTGAGCGTGAGCGTGAGCGTGAGACGACCCTCCCCCATCCGGGGCGTCACAGAACTCACGTCACCGGTGTCTTGTGCTCGAACCACTTCGTCAGGAGAAGCACAATGAACATCGCCCTGTGGATTTGCACCGGACTACTCGCCGCGGTCGCGCTGGTCGGCGGCATCACCAAAACCCTCGTGCCGAAGGAGAAGTTGGCCGCGATGCCGAACGGAGCCTGGACCGGCGAGGCCACCGCCGAATTCGTCAAAACGCTGGGAATCCTCGAAATCCTCGCCGCGGCGGGGTTGATCCTGCCCGCCGTGCTCGACATCGCGCCGGCGCTGGTGCCGGTGACGGCCGCGTGCTGGACGGCGTTGATGATCGGCGCGATCATCACTCATCTCCGTCACGGCGAACACGCGGTGATCGTGCTCAATCTGATCTACCTCGCACTGGCGGTTTTCGTGCTGTGGGGCCGAACGGTCGCCGAGCCCTTCGGCGGCTGAGGATCACGCCCCGAATCCGACCCGCGCGCTCGGCCCACGAAAGGACCGAACCCCTGATCCGGCCGAGCGAGTCCACCGAACCCCCTCCCCCGAGCGCCGTGCGGCGGTAGCGTACGGATAACAGGAACTATTTGGTTTCACTTTCAACGACGACTCCCGGAGCACGACCCATGAAGACGAACCGCAGGCGCATCGGCACACTTTCGGCAGGCTTGCTCATTCTGGTCGCCGCGTTCGCGACACCCGCCTCCGCCGACAACGGCGGCGCCGAATACGTCGCGCTCGGCGACTCCGGCGCGGCGACCACCGGCGTGCAGCATTTCGATACCGGCGCACCCCTGCAATGCGCGCAGTCCACGGTGAACACACCGAAACTGGTGGCCGCGGACCTCGGACTCCGCGTCGACGACCGCAGCTGCAGTTCCGCCAAGATCAAGGACCTCACCGGTTCCCAAGCGGCGGGCATCGCACCGCAATTCGACGCGCTCGGCCCCGCGACCCGCCTGGTGACCGTCCATATCGGCGCCAACGACACCGAGATGACCAGGTATGTGCTCGGCTGCCACCTCGCGGGCATACGCGGAGGCAACTGCGCCGACCCGTCGTGGGATCCGTCCATCGACGCCATCGCGCCCGCGTACTCCGCCGCCCTGCGACGCATTACCGAACTCGCCCCGAACGCGAGGATCTTCGTCGACGGCTGGCCGCTGTATGTCCGCGACGGTGGATGCCAGGAACTGGTCGGCCTGCGTCCCTCGGACGCCTCGACCATCCAGCGCGCGTTCGATCGATTGAACACCGTCGTGGCCCGCGCCGCCGCCGAACAGGGCGCGACCTACATCGATACCAAGCCCGCCTCGCTCGGGCACGATATGTGCGCCCCGGTGGGCGTGCGATGGTTCGACCCGGTCGTCGCCAGCGAGACGCTGACGCCCTATCACCCGACGGTGCAGGGTATGCGCGGAGTCGCGGACGTCGTCACCGCCGCCATCCGCGCGGCGTCCTAGCGTCAGCGATAGCTGGGGTCGTGCTCTTCGCGGTGACTCGTCACCGTGAAGCGGACGACACGCTCCAGATCGATCTGCAATCCCATCCGGTCGACCGGGACCGCCTGCAGGGTGGTGCCGTTGCGGACCAGATAACGGCCGTCCGGATAGTCCATGACGTGGAATCCGCGTGACGGCGCGGGCCGGTTGTCCCACGCCGGCCCCGCGTAGGCCGCGACATGGACGACCAGGTCACGGGGGCGTTCGAAGAATCGTTTCGCGCGCACCAGCGACGATCGCGCGGCGCCGTCGTGGTCGAGCCGGTACACGCCGCCGTCCTCGGCCTCCAGATCGAAGCGGGAGATCTCCAGTCCGGGACCGCGCCCGCGCGGCGCGTTCGGCAACAACGTCACGATGCGATGCGACAGTCGGTGGGCATCGAACATCGTCATCCGCACGGTGCCGCCCCGATACGGCGACCCGGTCGGTTCCTGCTCCAGCAGTACCGCGTGCTGGTAGTGCAGCGCCGCGTGCACCCGCAGCCGGTCGCCGTTCACCGCACCCGCGACCTCGACCCTGGCCTCCGGCTCGGCCAGCACCCGCAGTGCTCCGTACAGTTCCTCGTCGAGAATTCGATGCAGACCTCTGGCTTCCGATTTCCAGGCCTCGTCGTGCTCCGCGACCGTCTCGAAAGTCGAGCGATATTGCAACGGATAGGGCAGAACGTCCCTGTCCGCGGCACGCCACAACACTTTGAAGGCCAACGGGGAGAAGACCCATTCCCGTGGTCTCATTCGCCGATCACCGGCGGCACCGTTCTCGCGCGGCTCGCCTCATCCAATCCCGTCAGTTCCTCACCGTGCTGCTGATTGACCAAATAATCCTTCGTCCGACGTTCTTTGTCATCCTCGCCCGTACCGCGCGGCGACATACCGCCCATCCCCGGTGTGCCCGCCGTTCCCGAACGACCGGCGCCGGAGCGCCCACCATTGTTGGCCGAAGACGCCGTCCCCGCTACCCCCGGAGTGCCGGAAACACCGCGTCCCGGCCCGGCGGTATTCGGTGAACCCGACCCGGCCGGTGTCCCCGGGATTCCCGGACCCGGCGACGCCGAATTCCCGCGTGCACCGTCCCCCGTTCGCATCGGATTCTGATCCGTGGACGACGTGGACGCGGCCGATGCCGGATTCGTGGACGCGGGGGTGGTCCCGGACGGATCCGTCGCCATCCGGTCCCCGGCGGACTGCTGCTCGCCGTTCGAGGGCGTGGAGGAATTCGGCGTGCCCTCCCCCGCCTTCGCGCCATCGGCCGGAGTGTCCTCGGCCGCACGTCCTCCGGTACCCGGGGACGGCTGCTCGCTCGTCGGGCGCGTCGAGGTCGGCTGGTCGGTTGAATCGTGGATCGGGTTGTACGGGGCGGGAACCAGGGGGACCTGGGTGTCGGCCTCGCGGACGGCGGGATAGAAAACGTTCCGTACGACGTTCACAGCCGCCTCGTGATACCCGTCGTCTCGGTGCTGATTCGACTTCCACGTCGATCCCGGCACCCAACCGGCGATATCGCTGGACCACGTGTGCTCCGGAGCCTCCTGCACATTGGGCTTGGTGATCTCCATACCCGACCGGAGGATCTTGACTTTCTCGGCCATCAATTGAATCGACCCCAGCAGTCCATTGGACTTGTCCACATAGTCCTCGACACCCCGCACCGCCGCCGCGCACGCGGCACCCTCCCATTTGCCGTCGCTGGCCTTCAAGATCGCCGGGGCGAAACCTTTCATGCCGTCGTCGAGCCTGTTCCGTATCGATTCCCATCGACTGTGCAGGTTCACGACGGATTCCACGTCCATGGCCTGCACCCGCTGGTATAGATCGTTCATTCTGTCGGGGTCTTCGAACGCGGCGGCAGGCACTTTCGAGCCCTGGTACTGCACATCGATGCCATTCGCGATGTCCTGGATGCGATTACGCGCGATCTGCGCTTCGGGACTCTCGTCCTGCGATCGATCGGGAGGGCCGTTCTTGCCCTGCTCCATCAGGACCGCCGCGATGGCCACCATGAAAGGCAAACCCATGACTCTTCCCCGTTCAGCTCGACTGGTTCGTCTGGGCGTCAGCGTTCGCCTGGTCCTGGGCATCGATACGATCCACCGAGATCTGGATCGTATCCCGTATCAATGCCACGACCTCGATATGCTCGCGCAGAGCACCGTCGACGTCCCCCTCGCCGCCTATGGCTTTCGCGCCCAACATCTTTGCCAGTTCATCCGCGCAATCGAACCTGCCGAACCCACCGAGATTCGTCATATAGGTGAGGGTGTCCCGTAATTCCTCGTAAAGGCGGATCTGCCGGTCGCACGCGTCACGACATTCTCGCGCCACCGCTTGATCCAGGTACAGCCGTCCCGCCTTGGCCTCTTCCGCCAAGTACTGCCATCTGCTCTTGTCGTCACCCATTGCCACGAGCAACCCCCTATTCCGGAAACGTCGGCACTACTTGCGATCCGACCGTCGCGACTCGATCACAAGGCGCCACGACGTTCTTCGACGAACTTCTGTTTCGCAACAGGATCTGCACCGCCCCCTGATCCGCGGGCACGATCAGACCGCACACCTCATCGAACCTGTCGGAGGCCAGTCGGTGTTCGACTGCCGATCGCCCTGCGACCGAAACGTTCCGGAGCTGCGTGTTATCCGGCTTGTTCTCGAACTCGTCGACGCTGTGGTTCGTCGAGAAGATTCCTATCGAGAAATCGTCGTTGTTCCACGTACAGATCTTGAAGCCCGGCTCCTCGATCCCCCCTACTCCCGATTTCTCGGTAGCCGGATCCACACCGACCTTCAGCAACACCGCGTCCGGGATCGCGGTGCACGGATCCCACAGTGCGGCAGTGGCGGTCGACGTATCGGTCGATGTGCTCGGCGTCGCCTTTCCCGCACTGTCCGTCCCGCACCCGGCGACCAGTGACATCGCGCCCAGCACCGCCATCGCTGCCGTCGTCCGTCGTCCCACCGATGCCTCCCGTCCGGGCCCAACAATTGCCCACAGTGTAGGACGCGCGTCGGGGCCGACCGGTTCCCTCGGCCAGGTGACGATCGGCCGCACTGCTGCTCGGGGGGCGAAACGGTGCGCGTAGGCTCGTTAGGTGAAGCAACTATCCGTCGGTGTCGTAGCAACATCCCGCAAGGACGACGAGCACCGGCTGGCGATCCACCCGGCGCATCTGGACCGGATCGACCCGGGGCTTCGCGAGCGCATCTACCTCGAGCACGGGTACGGCGATCGGTTCGGTTATTCCGACGAACGTCTCGCGCCGCTGGTCGCGGGCCATCGCACCCGCGAACAGCTGTTCGCCGAATGCGACATCGTGCTGTTGCCCAAGCCGCTGGCCGAGGATCTGGAGAACCTCCGCCCGGGGCAGGTCGTCTGGGGGTGGCCGCATTGCGTGCAGGACGAGCGGATGACGCAACTGGCCGTCGACCGCGGGCTGACCCTGATCGCCTGGGAGGCGATGAATCATTGGACGAAGGAAGGTAATTTCAGCGTCCACGTCTTCCACAAGAACAACGAACTCGCCGGCTACTGCTCGGTTCTGCACGCGCTCCAGCTGCGGGGGTCCAGCGGAGACTACGGGCGGCGGATGCGCGCGGCGGTCATCAGTTTCGGCGCCACCGCGCGCGGCGCGGTGCGCGCGCTGTCGGCGCTCGGCATCAGTGACGTGACGGTTCTGACGCAACGCAGTGTCTCGGCGGTGGCCTCACCGTTCGCGTCGGTGCGGATGCAGCATTTCGTGCGCGACCCGGCCAATCCGACTCGGATTCTGGCGTTGAAGGAACCGGAACCGGGGCCGCTGGCGGAGATGCTCGCGAATTACGACGTCGTCGTGAACTGCATCCTCCAGGACACCGATGAGCCGTTGATGTTCGTGATGAACGAGGATCTGCACCTGTTTCCGCGCGGGACATTGTTCATCGATGTCTCCTGCGACAGCGGCATGGGCTTCGAATGGGCGCGACCGACCTCGTTCGCGGAACCGATGTTCGACGTGGGCGAGGGCCTGCACTATTACGGCGTCGATCACAGTCCCTCGTACCTGTGGAATTCCGCCACCTGGGAGAATTCCGAGGCGCTGCTGGAATTCCTGCCGATCGTCATGGCGGGCCCCGACGCCTGGGACGGCAACGAAACCGTGCGTCGCGCGATCGAGATCCGCGAGGGCCGGGTCCAGAACCTGCGGATTCTGTCCTTCCAGGGCCGTGCGGCGGCGCACCCGTACGCGATCGTCTGACAAGTGGTTCGGCGGCGCGGGCCGACGCCGCCGAACCGGTCGTTCAGAACAGGAAGTAGCGCTGTGCCATCGGCAGTTCGGTGGCGGGCTGTTCGGTCCAGACCTCGCCGTCGATGCGCACGGTGAAGGTGTCGGGGTCGACCTCGATGCGGGGCATGGCGTCGTTGCGCGGCATATCCGTTTTGGTGACGGCGCGAACGTTCTTGACCGGCACCAGTTTCCGGCGCACGTCGAGACGGTCGGCGAGCCCGTCGGCGATCGCCTGCTCGGAGACGAAATGCAGCGAGGTCGCGGCGGCGGCGGTGGGCGCGGCGCCGAACATGGGGCGCGGCAGGACGGGTTGGGGGGTGGGGATGGAGGCGTTGGCGTCGCCCATCGCGGCCCAGGCGATCATGCCGCCCTTGAGCACCGCGTGCGGGCGGACGCCGAAGAAGGCCGGTTCCCACAGCACCAGATCGGCGAGTTTGCCGACTTCGACCGAGCCGATCTCGTGATCGAGACCGTGCGCGACGGCCGGGCAGATCGTGTATTTGGCGACGTAGCGCTGCGCCCGGGCGTTGTCGGCCGCGCCGTCACCCGGCAGCGCGCCGCGACGACGTTTCATGACGTGGGCGGTCTGCCAGGTGCGCATGACGACCTCGCCGATCCGGCCCATGGCCTGAGAATCGCTGCCGATCATGGAGATCGCGCCCAGATCGTGCAGCAGATCCTCGGCGGCGATGGTGGAGGGACGGATTCGGCTCTCGGCGAAGGCCAGATCCTCCGGGATGGACGCGCTGAGGTGGTGGCACACCATCAACATGTCCAGGTGTTCGTCGAGGGTGTTGACCGTGTGCGGGCGGGTCGGGTTGGTCGAACTCGGCAGGACGTTGAGATGCGCGGCGACAGTGATGATGTCGGGTGCGTGGCCGCCGCCCGCGCCCTCGGTGTGGTAGGCGTGGATGCCGCGGTTGGCGATCGCGGCGAGGGTGTCCTCGACGAATCCGGCCTCGTTGAGGGTGTCCGAATGCAGGGCCACCTGCACGCCGGACGCCTCCGCCACGCGCAGGCACGCGTCGATGGCGGCGGGGGTGGAACCCCAGTCCTCGTGCAGTTTGAAACCCGATGCGCCGGCGCGCAATTGCTCCCACATGGCTTCTTCGCTGACCGTGTTGCCCTTGCCGAGCAGCACGATGTTCAGCGGCCAGTGGTCGGTGGCCTCCAGCATGCGGGCCAGATGCCAGGCGCCCGGGGTCACCGTGGTCGCCTTGGAACCCTCGGCCGGGCCGGTGCCGCCACCGATGAGGGTGGTGATGCCGCCGCCGAGCGCCTCGTCCATGAGCTGCGGGCAGATGAAGTGGACGTGGCAGTCGATCGCGCCCGCGGTGACGATGCGACCGTTGCCCGCGATGATCTCGGTGGAGGGTCCGACAACCAGATCCGGATGCACACCCGACATGGTGTCGGGGTTACCGGCCTTGCCGATGCCGCAGATGCGCCCGTCGCGAATTCCGAGGTCTGCCTTGATGATTCCCCAGTGATCGAGGATCACGACACCGGTGATGACCGTGTCCGCCGCGCCGTCGGCGCGGGTCGCGCGGGACTGGCCCATGGATTCGCGCAGTACCTTGCCGCCGCCGAAGACGGCTTCGTCACCGGCGAGTCCCGGTCCGCCGCTGCGATCTTCGGTGATCTCGATCAACAGATCGGTATCCGCCAGCCGGATCCGGTCCCCGGTGGTCGGCCCGAACAGCTCGGCGTACCGAGCCCGACTCAGCTCACTCATGCCCTGCCTTCCGAGATGCCGTGCCGCACAGAGACGACCGAGTAGTTCCGTGGCGGCCACCGCCGTGGCGGGTACGCGCGCTAGGCATCGAGGCGACCGGGCGGCGTAGGACCGATGCCGTGGACCTCGCGCAGGCCGCCCAGGGGTACCAGGCGGATCCGCTGCGCCAAGCCGGGTTCGAATCGCACGGCGGTGCCCGCCGGGATATCCAGGCGAAGGCCGTGCGCGGCGACACGATCGAAGGCCAGCGCGGCGTTGGCCTGCGGGAAATGCACGTGGCTGCCGACCTGCACCGGCCGGTCACCGGTGTTGACGACATCGAGTTCCACGCGAGGCGCGCCCGCGTTCAGCTCGATACTGCCCTCGGCGCAGAGGTATTCGCCCGGAATCATGCTCGCCCCTAGCCGATCGGATGGTGCACGGTGACGAGTTTGGTGCCGTCGGGGAAGGTCGCCTCGACCTGTACGTCGTGGATCATCTCGGGGACGCCTTCCATGACGTCCGCGCGGGCGAGCACCGCGCGGCCCGACGACATCAGTTCCGCGACAGAACGCCCGTCGCGCGCGCCCTCGAGCACATGATCGGTGATCAACGCGATCGCCTCGGGATGGTTCAGTTTGAGCCCGCGCGCCTGCCTGCGCCGTGCCAGCTCGGCCGCGTAGCTCAACAGCAGCCGTTCCTGCTCGTGCGGCGACAGTCGCATCCGGGCTCCTCACCGGTTCGGACGAAAGGGGTGGACGGTCATTTTGGCACGCCCGTTCCCAGGATGCGTACCGAGCGTCAGTCCGTCTTCGCCAGGTTCTGCAGTCGCACCTGGCCGCGTGCGACCACGCGCGACTGTTCATCGGTGATGACGACCTGCCAGAGCTGCTGGGTGCGTCCGCGGTGCACGGGGGTGGCCTCGCCGTAGAGCGTGCCCTCGCGGACCGCGCGCAGGAAGTCGGTGTTGTTGTTCACCCCGACCACGGTGCCGCGCTCGCCGAACCACACCCCGCCCGCGATGCTGGCCAGGGTCTCGATGACGGTGCAGTACACGCCGCCGTTCACGATCCCCGCCGGTTGGTGCAGATGCGGTTTCACGATCCACTCGCCGCGCACCTTGTCGGGGCCGATCTCGGTGTAGCGGAGTCCGACCACGTCGGCGAAACTGCCTTCGCTGGCCTTGGTCATGAACTCGGGCGTGACATCCGCGAGGGAGCTGATGCCCTGGTACTCCTGTTGCGTCATATATCCACCTTGGCATCCTCCCGCGAACCGCCCGCACACCGGGCTCGTCCGCGATCGGACCTCGGGGAACAGAGCGGCGGGCCTCCACCGGAGTGGAGGCCCGCCGCGGCAGTTGGATCGGGGGTCACCGCAGCCCTCGGGACTCTCGCTCGATCCTTACGCCACACCCAGTATAGGTCAGGCTTACCTAACTAAGCAAGTGCTTCGCCGGATCGGTAGGCCCCGATCCTCGAGCGCGGTCATCAGCCCCTGTCCGCGCCGCGCGCCCGCCACCGAATCGGCGCGCGCCAGATCCGGCACATAGGTCGCCGCACCGACGATGGATTCGCCCACCAGCGACCAGAACCGACGGGCATTGAGGCCGGAGCACCGGGCGAGCCCGTGCTGGACCAGCGACAGCGACGCGACACAGCGATGTGCCAGCCATACCGACATCGCCTGCTCGCAGGGCAGGACGACGACCCCCGGCTCACCGGCCCTGCAGTCACCGTCGATCACCCGGATCGTGGTGTCGGACAGACCCGCCCAATCGATGCCGCCGTCGTTGTCGTTGTGCACCCACAGGTTCTCGAGTCCCGGGTCCCATGCCGCGCCCTCGGCGACCAACAGCGCCGCGACCCGACCGACGATCGCGTGGATCAGCGCGGTGGCGACCACGTCGGCCGCGGTGTCGGCACTGATCATCTCGGCGGCGTGACGCCGGAACATGAGATCGATCCGGCCCTCCTGCAATCCGTCCGAGAGTTTCCACCACCGACGCTTGCCCTGCTCCGCCATCGCCGCGACGGCATAGACGCGAGGATGCTCGGGCTGGAGAGCGCGCAGCCGATTACAGGAGTGCCCGAACACCTGCTGGGTACGGCGGGCATTGCAGGCAGTCAAGGGCTCGATCATCGAACCTCCTCGGGGTCGGCCACATCATGGAGTCGTTTCAAAAGATAGGTTAGGCTTACCAGACCTAGCAACCCCGGGATCACCTTCGAGGCAGGATAAGTTTGTCGCCGTGACACCCATTGGCACCATGAGGCGGCGTCGCCTGATCGGACTCCTGGCACTGGCAGCGCTGCTGCTGCTCGCCGCCGTGGCGAGCGTCGCCATCGGCACGCGACTGCTGCCGCCGTCGACCGTGTTCGACGCCGTGCGCGACGGATTGACCTGCCCGGGCGGACCTTTCCAATGCCCCGCGGGCTCGACCGAAGCGGAAATCGTTCGCGGGCTCCGACTCCCGCGCACCGCGCTCGCGCTGGTCTGCGGACTCGCACTCGGCATCACCGGCGCGCTGATCCAGGGCTACACCCGCAATCCGCTCTCCGACGCGGGCCTGCTCGGATTGAACTCCGGCGCCGCGTTTCTCGCGGCGTTGAGCATGCACCTGTTCGCGTTCACCGCCCCCGAGCAGTACATCTGGTTCGCCTTCGCCGGGGCGCTGATCGCGGGCGTCGTGGTGTTCTCCTCGGCCTCCATCGGCGGCGGCAAGGCCAGTCCGTTGAGTCTGGTGCTGGCGGGCGCCGCGGTGGCCGCGTTCCTCCAGGCCATGACCAACGCGGTGGTGCTCATGGACGCGGCGGCCCTGGACACCTACCGCTTCTGGGTGGTCGGCAGCGTCGCGGGCCGCGATGCCGAGGTGTTCTGGCAGGTACTGCCGTTCCTGGTGGTCGGGGTTCTGCTCGCCGTCGCGGCCGGGCCCGGTCTGAACCTGCTCAGTCTCGGCGACGACGTGGCCCGCGGACTCGGCGTCGACATCGGCCGCAGCCGTGCCCTCGGGTTGGCCGCGATCGTCCTGCTGTGCGGCGCCGCGACGGCCGCGATCGGTCCCATCGCCTTCCTGGGCCTCGTGGTACCGCACCTGGCACGCGGAATCAGCGGACCCGACTATCGATGGCTGATTCCGTACTCGGGTCTGTTCGGCGCGCTCCTGTTGACGAGCGCCGATATCGTCGGACGTGTCGTCGCACGGCCGGGTGAACTCGAGGTCGGCATCATGCTCGCGGTGGTGGGTGCTCCGTTCTTCATCGCCTTCGTCCGCCGCCGGAAGCTGGCGAGCCTGTGATCACGATCGACGTCACAGCGACCGCGCGGAGTGAGAGGGGGGTGCGTTCGTGACAACCACCGCACGAACAGAGGCCGCGCCGTTGCGCAAGGCCAGACCCGCGCTGCGGATCGGACCGATATCGCTGGTGCTACGCCCGACCATGGTCCTCATCACCGTCGCGCTCGCCGTACTGGTCTTCGTACTCTTCTGTGTCGACATCACCACGGGTGACTCGCATATCCCGCTCGGACGCGTACTCGACGTACTGTCCGGCGGCGGCACCCGCTCGCAGCGCTTCATCATCCTCGAGTCGCGGATGCCGCGCGCCATGACCGCGGTGGTGGTCGGCGCCGCCCTCGGCCTGGCGGGCGCGATCACCCAGTCGATACTGCACAACCCGCTCGCCAGTCCCGACATGCTGGGCATCACCTCGGGCGCGAGTCTGGGCGCGGTCGCCATCATCGGCACCGGCGGGGTGTCGGGATTCGCCGCGAGCGTCGGCGTATCGCTGGCCGCGCTGCTGGGCGGTTTGCTCACCGCGCTGGCGATCTACGTATTGGCGTGGGGACGTTCGGCTTCCGGTGAATCCGGCGCGACCGGACTGCGCCTGGTCCTGATCGGCATCGGCGTCAACGCGCTACTCGTCGCCGGGATCAACTGGGTGATCACCCGGGCCTCGCTCACCGACGCGTCGCGGGCGCAGATGTGGCTCAACGGTTCCCTGAACAGCGCCGACCGCGACGGACTGCTCCCGGCGGCCATCGCGCTCGCGGTCGTCCTCACGGTGGCGACCATGTCGGCGCGCACCCTGGCCGCACTGCGACTCGGCCCGGAGACCACCCGGGTCCTCGGCGTGCGGATCCAGTCCCAGCAGGCCCTGCTGCTCGGCGCGTCCGTGGTCGCGGCCTCGATGGCCACCGCGGCGGCGGGTCCGATCGTGTTCGTCGCGCTGGCGGCGCCGCAGATCGCGCGCCGGGTGCTGCGCACGCCCGGCGAACCGATGATCGGTTCGGCACTGTTCGGCGCGCTCCTCGTGGTCGGTTCGGATATCGCCTCGCGCACGGTGTTCCCGGCGGATGTCCCGGTGGGCATCGTCACCGCCGCCGTCGGCGGTCCGTTCCTGCTCTACCTGCTCGTGCGTATGAATCGGAAGGCGACCCTGTCATGACCACCGCACCCGAATCGGCCGCGCCAAGACTCGTCGCCGACGACATCACCCTCGGCTACGGCGACCGCGTCATCATCGACGGGCTGAGCCTGGAAATCGCCTCCGGCGTCGTCACCACCGTGATCGGCCCGAACGGCTGCGGCAAATCCACCCTGCTGCGCTCGCTCGGCCGACTGCTCCGGCCCCGCGAGGGCCGGGTGGTGCTCGACGGCAAGGCCATCTCCACGATGAAGACCAAGGATGTGGCACAGGTGATCGGCATGCTGCCGCAGACACCGGTCGCGCCGGAGGGTTTGACGGTCGCCGATCTGGTCGCGCGCGGCAGACATCCGCATCAGACCTGGTTCCGGCAGTGGTCCTCGGGCGACGAGGCCGAGGTGATGACCGCGCTCGAGCAGACCGGGATCGCCGATCTCGCCGATCGCCCCCTCGGCGAACTCTCCGGCGGTCAGCGTCAGCGCGCCTGGATCTCGATGGCGCTGGCGCAGGGCACCGACATCCTGCTGCTCGACGAGCCGACGACCTACCTGGATCTCGCGCATTCGCTGGAAGTGCTGGATCTGGTCGATCAATTGCACGACGACATGGGCCGCACCGTGGTGATGGTGCTGCACGACCTGAATCTGGCGATCCGCTACAGCGACCGGTTGGTCGTCATGCACGCCGGACGGGTGGTCGCCCAGGGTGCGCCCTCGGAGATCATCGACGCCGAATTGCTGTGGGAAGTCTTCGGATTACGGGCGTCGATGCTGGAGGATCCGGTCTCGGGTAGACCCATGATCGTTCCGATCGGAGCCAGACACGTGCTCGAGTCGGGCCGACCTTTCTGACCGTTCCTCCCCGGACTATGACCAATACCACACAGCTACCGGACAGTTACGACAAGGTGTAGTACGCAATTGCGTCGTTGGGTCCGTAAACTCAGGGGATGGCAGGTCTTGGTGAACTCGAGAAAGCGGTCATGGACCAGTTGTGGTCCAGCGACGAACCGCAGACGGTCCGGCAGGTGCACGAGGCCTTGGCCGCGCGTCGTGAGCTCGCCTACACGACGGTGATGACGGTGTTGCAGCGGCTCGCGAAGAAGAATCTGGTGGTGCAACGGCGTGACGATCGCGCGCACCGCTACGCACCCGTGCACACCCGCGACGAATTGGTGGCGAGTCTGATGGTCGACGCGCTGCAACAGGCAGACGCGGCGGGCAGTCGTGCCGCCGCGCTGGTGCATTTCGTGGAGCAGGTCGGCCCGGACGAGGCCGATGCGTTGCGCGAGGCACTCGCTAAGCTCGAAGCAACCGAAGGTTCCTGATACCGTCGGCGCGACGTTCACAACGCGGTGGACGTCCTGGCCCCACAACGCAGTGAGCTGAGTCGATGAACGCAACCGCGCCGGTTTTCGCCGGTCTCGCCTTGCTTCTCGCGGGGCCTGCTCCAGCGCTGCTCAGCCGAGCGAAATGGCCGTACCGCACACCACGTGCGGCTCTGGTTCTGTGGCAGGCCATCGCGCTCGCCGCCGTGCTCAGCGCCTTCGGCTCCGGCCTGGCGATCGCGGCGGAACTTCTCGTCCCGGGTCCCGACGGCCGACCGACCACCTCACCGACGCGCGAGATCGACGCGCTCGGACTCCCCCTGTGGCTCGCCTATGTCTTCGTCTTCGCCCTCACCCTGCTGGTCGGCGCGCGGCTGATCTTCTCGGTCGTCCGGGTCGGCGTCCACACCCGCCGCAGACGCGCTCATCACCGCATGCTGGTCGACCTGCTCGACCAGAGCGGACCGTATCGCCGCGCGGCCGATATCCGCGTGCTGGCCGCGACCGAACCCATCGCCTACTGCCTGCCGGGCCTGCGCCAGCGCGTCGTCCTGAGCGAGGGCACGCTCACGAATCTCGACGACGCCGAAGTCACCGCGATCGTGAGTCACGAACGTTCCCATCTGCGGGCGCGGCACGATCTCGTGCTGGAGGCGTTCACCGCGGTGCACGAGGCGTTTCCCGTCGTCGTGCGTAGCCGGGCGGCGCTCGGCTCGGTGAAATTACTCATAGAACTGCTCGCCGACGATTCGGCGGTCAAGGTCACCGGACCGGCGCCGCTGGCCCGCGCTCTGGTCGCCTGCGCCAAGTCGACCGCACCGCAGGGCGCGCTCGCGGCGGGCGGTCCGACCACCCTCATCCGTATCCAGCGGCTCGGGGGCCGAATCGGCGATCTGCGCGTCGCCGCGGCCGCGTATCTAGGGTCGGTGGCCATCCTGGTAGTTCCCACTCAGGCTGTCGCGGTACCCTGGTTGGTCGAACTCAGTCGGCTTTTCCACGGCTGACTTCGCGGCCGGGTCGTCCGGCCGAACATTTTCGCGACACGAGTGCCCACAGTGGCGCACCGTGCGGTGGGCACGGTGTCCACCACTCCGGACCCAGCGCCGACTATCGCGCTGCTCACGAAAGGCACCCGTTGACCTCCTCTCCCCCTGCCGCCTCGGCATCCGCCGTGACCTTCGCGGACTTGGGCCTCCCCGCCGTGCTCGTGCAGGCACTGCACCGCAGCGGCATCGAGGCCCCGTTCCCGATCCAGGCCGCGACCGTGCCCGATGCGCTCGCGGGCAAGGACGTCCTCGGACGCGGTCCGACCGGCTCCGGCAAGACCCTGGCTTTCGGACTTCCGATGCTGACCACGCTGGCGGGCGGATCCAGCGCCCCGCGTCGTCCGCGCGGCCTGGTCCTGGTGCCGACGCGTGAACTCGCCGCCCAGATCGAGAAGGCGCTGGACGAACCGGCGCTCGCACTCGGGCTACGGGTGGCCTCCGTCGTCGGCGGCGCGCCGATCAAACGCCAGGCCGACCGTCTCGCGCGCGGCGTCGATCTTTTGATCGCCACCCCGGGCCGACTGGAGGATCTGATCGCACAGCGGTGCGCGGATCTGTCGGACGTGCGTATCACCGCACTGGACGAGGCCGACCACATGGCCGACATGGGCTTCCTGCCCCAGGTCACCAAACTGCTCGACCGGACGCCCAAAGACGGTCAGCGCCTGCTGTTCTCGGCCACGCTCGACGGCGAGGTCGACAAACTGGTCAAGCGCTACCTGCGTTCGCCGGTCACCCATTCCACCGCGCCGCCGTCGGCGTCGGTGTCGACCATGTCGCACCACCTGCTCTACGTGCGCGACAAATTCGACAAGCGCGCCGTCGTCGCGGAGATCGCCGCGCGCGAGGGCCTGACGATCATGTTCGTCCGCACCAAACACGGCGCGGACCGGCTGGCCAAGCAGTTGCGCGGCGTCGGGATCGCCACGGGCGCACTGCACGGCGGCAAGGCCCAGAACAACCGCACCAGGACCCTGGCCGCCTTCGCCGACGGCAGCACTCCCGTGCTCGTGACCACCGATGTGGCCGCGCGCGGCATCCACGTCGACGGCATCTCGCTGGTCGTGCACGTCGATCCGCCCGCCGAATCGAAGGCGTACCTGCATCGCGCGGGCCGTACCGCCCGTGCCGGTGAGGACGGTGTCGTCGTCACGCTGGTCTCGGCCGAGGAGCGCGCCGAGGTCGAGAAGATGACCAGGAAGGCGGGCGTCGACATCGTCGGTGTCGACGTGCGGCCGGGCGACCGGAAACTGGCGCAGATCACCGGGGCGCGCACGCCCTCCGGTATCGCGCTGGTCGCGCCCGCTCCTCCGCAGCAGCCCGCCCGTCAGGGCGCCGCCACCAAACGGCGTTCGTCCGGCACCGGTCGGCGCGGTGGTTCCGCGGCCGCCGATATCGACGATCCGAGCGGCGGCTGGTCGCCCGAGGGCACACCGGACGCTTCCGGCCGTGGCGGGCGACGACCGTCGCAGGGACGATCCGGCGCTCGCGGCGCGGGCGCGGGTTCGCGTCGCGGCGGCGACGGCGGTGCGCGGACGGGCGGACGTGACTCCGGTTCGGCCCAGCGCTCGACCGGTCATGCCGACGCGCGCGCCACCCGATCCAACGGTGTCCGCGGCGAAGGCTCGGCCCCGTCTTCGAGTCGGGCCGCCGCCACGGCAACCGCGGGGCGGGGCTCGGGCGCGGCCTCCGGACATTCGGCGGGCGCGGCGCACGCGGCCCGCCCGACCCGCTCCGACACACCCGGCCAGGGACGCCGACGCGCCGGACGTCCGCAGGGTTCGGCGGCACAGGGCAATCGACGGGCGAACTAGCTCGCGAGGAGAACCACCGGTACGGCACCGACCTCGATCGGCGCACGCCGTGGTCCGATATCCGGATCGACCGCGTACCGGTGGGTGAGGATTCGCGGCGCGTCCGACGGGACGACGCGCCGCGAGACGCCTTCAGCCGACGATCGCCGCCGACGGGGCACACTGAGCGGCGTGTCGCATCATCCGCTCGGTGCCGTGGTCTGCGCGTTGGTCGCGGCCGCCCTGTTCGCGGTGGCGGCCGTGGCGCAGCAACGCGCGGCGGCCGCTGTTCCCGAGGGATCGGGCCTGATCCGGGCGCTGATGCGCAATCCACGGTGGTGGGCCGCGATCGTCGGGGATGTGGGCGGATACGCGATGCAGGTCGTCGCGTTGGCACTGGGTTCGGTCCTGCTCGTACAGCCGTTGCTGGTCAGCATGCTCGTGTTCGCCCTGCCGCTGTCGGCCCGGTTGAACGGACGCCGGATCACCGGACGCACCTGGGCCACCGCTCTGGCGTTGACGGCGGCGCTCGCGGTCTTCCTGCTCGTCGGTGATCCGACCGAGGGCAATTCCACCGCGCCGCTGCGTGATTGGAGTGTCACGTTGATCGTGGTGCTCTGCGCGATCGGCGGCGCCGTCGCGATCGGGACGGGAAGTTCCGATCCGGGGCGGCGCGCGATGCTGTTCGGCGCGGCGGGTGGGGCGCTGTTCGGTGTGGCCGCCGCGCTGACCACCGGTGTCACCGATCTGGCCGATCAGGGCCTCGGTCCGATGCTGTCGAGTTGGCAACTGTGGGCGCTGGTCGCGGCCGGGACCGCGGGCATCTATCTCCAGCAGCGCGCGTATCAGGTGGGACCGCTCGCGGCGTCCCTTCCCGCGGTCACCATCGCCGAACCGATGGTCGCCGCGCTCATCGGCGCGACGGTGCTCGACGAACGTCTCCGTACCAACACCTTCGGGCTCGTCGTCGTGGCCGTGTCGGTAGTCGTCATGTGCGCCACCACGATTCGGCTGTCCCGCGTGCAGGCCGAGGTCTGAGCGCCACCCGGATGTGATCTATCTCCCGAATCGAACGCCGGAGAATCGCGCGTCGGCATCGGCGGCCGGTTAGTATCGTTCAAGTGCAGTTTCTCCCCGGGCATCAGCCGCCGTACGACCTGACCTACGACGACATCTTCCTGGTTCCGAATCGGACCGATGTCGCGTCCCGGTTCGATGTGGATCTGTCGACCACCGACGGGTCGGGAACCACCATCCCGATCGTCGTGGCCAATATGACGGCGGTCGCCGGTCGCAGAATGGCGGAGACCGTCGCCCGCCGTGGCGGCATCGTCGTCCTGCCGCAGGATCTGCCGATCAGCGCCGCGTCGGACACCATCGCCTTCGTGAAGAGCCGCTCGCTCACCGCCGACACCCCCGTCACGCTCGATCCGGAACGCTCGGTGTCCGAGGCCGTCGCGCTGATGCACAAGCGCGCGCACGGCGCGGTGGTCGTCGTCGAGGCGGGTAGGCCGGTCGGCGTCGTCACCGAGAGTTCGTGCGCCGATGTGGACCGCTTCGCGCGGCTGCGCGATGTCGCCGTCACCGATTTCGTCCAGGCCCCGGCATCGCTGTCCCCGCGCGAGATCTTCGACCTGCTCGACGCCGCGCACGCCGACCTCGCGGTGCTCACCGGCGCGGACGGCACGCTGACCGGCGTCATGACGCGCACCGGGGCCATTCGCGCCGGGATCTACCAGCCCAATATCGATCAGCGTGAGCAGTTGCGGATCGCCGCCGCGGTCGGCATCAACGGAGATATCGCGGCCAAATCGAAATCCCTGGTCGACGCCGGCGCCGACCTACTCGTCATCGATACCGCGCACGGTCACCAGACCAAGATGCTCGAGGCATTGCGGGCCGTCTCCGATCTGGGGCTCGGGGTACCGCTGGCAGCAGGCAACGTAGTGTCGGCGCAGGGCACCCGCGATCTGGCCGAGGCGGGCGCGACCATCATCAAGGTCGGTGTCGGTCCCGGCGCCATGTGCACCACCCGCATGATGACCGGTGTCGGTCGCCCGCAGTTCTCCGCGGTCGCCGAATGCGCGAGCGCGGCGAAGGAACTCGGCGTGAGCATCTGGGCCGACGGCGGCGTGCGCCATCCGCGCGACGTTGCCCTGGCCCTGGCCGCGGGCGCGGCCAACGTGATGATCGGCTCCTGGTTCGCGGGCACCTACGAATCACCGGGCGATCTGCGTGTCGACCGGGACGGCAATGCCTACAAGGAGAGTTTCGGGATGGCGTCCAAACGCGCCGTCGCCGCACGCACCGCGACCGACAGCGGCTTCGACCGCGCGCGCAAGGCACTGTTCGAGGAGGGCATCTCCAGTTCCAGGATGCGGCTCGATCCCGAGCGCCCCGGTGTCGAAGATCTCATCGATCACATCTGCTCCGGCGTGCGCAGCGCCTGCACCTACGCGGGCGCCCGCAGCCTCGCGGAATTGCACGACAAGGCCGTGCTCGGCGTGCAGTCGGCGGCCGGTTTCGCGGAGGGGCGCCCACTGCCGAGCGGTTGGTAGAACGACACGCGGCAGTGGACACACAACACCGGCCCACACGTCACGACGAGTGGGCCGGTAACATGGTGCCGGTAACATGGTGATTGCCGGTCTCTCCGGCAACGGAACTCCCGCATGCCGAAAGGAACAAGTTGTCACCCGCGTCCGAGGGCGCCGCACAGGAGGGCTCCTCTACCGAGCCGGGTGACGAACCCGGCGCTCTCCTTCCCGCAGCAGTCCACGCAATCCCCCCTGTATCGGCCCCCACCAGAGCGCTCCGTCCGCTCGCTGAGCGGTGTTGACCGTGGCCGTCGTACTCACCGTTCTCAGCCTGCTCGGGTTCATCGCCCTGACCGCGGGCACCGCGCTGTTCGTCGCGGCCGAGTTCTCGCTCACCGCCCTGGAACGCAGCACCGTCGAGTCGCACGCCCGCGACGGGGACGCACCGGCGCGCATGGTCCGCCGAGCGCATCGCACACTGTCGTTCCAATTGTCCGGCGCTCAGCTCGGCATCACGATCACCACGCTCATCACCGGCTATATCGCCGAACCCGTGCTGGCCGAACTGCTGTCGCCGCTGCTCGGCGCGACCGGTATGAGCGAAGGGGCCCGCAACGGGATCTCGCTGGCACTGGCATTGGTCCTGGCCACCTCGCTGTCGATGATCTACGGCGAATTGGTGCCGAAGAACATCGCCATCGCCAAACCGCTCGCGACCGCGCGGATGACCGCCGGGCCGATGATCGCCTTCTCGACGGTGTTCAAATGGATGATCCATTTCCTGAACAATTCCGCGAACTGGGTGGTGCGTCGTCTCGGCGTCGAACCCGCCGAGGAATTGCGTTCGGCCCGTTCACCGCAGGAACTGGGTTCGCTGGTGCGCACCTCCGCACTGCGCGGCGCGCTCGACCAGCGCACCGCCCAGGTGATGGACCGTTCGCTGCAATTCGGTGAGCGCAGCGCCGAGGAACTGATGACGCCGCGCGTGAAAATCGAATCGCTGGACAAATCCGACACCATCGCCGATCTCATCGCCGCCGCGAGCCGCACCGGCTACTCGCGATTCCCGGTGATCGACGGCGATCTCGACAACACCCTCGGGGTGGTGCACGTCAAGCAGGCGTTCACCCACCCCGCAAGCGAGCGCCGCAGCATCGCGTTGCAGACCCTGGCGCGGCCGGTGCCGATCGTGCCTGCCAGCCTCGACGGTGACGAAGTGCTCGAGCGGGTACGCGCGGACGGCATGCAGATCGCGCTCGTGGTCGACGAATACGGCGGCACCGCGGGTTTCGTCACCATGGAGGATCTGATCGAGGAGATCCTCGGTGACGTGCGCGACGAGCACGACGAGGAGGAACGCGACGTCCGGCGCGTCGGCGAGGGCTGGGACTGTTCCGGACTGCTTCGCATCGACGAGGTCTCGCGCGCCACCGGATACGACGCACCCGAGGGCGAGTACGAGACCCTCGGCGGCCTGGTGCTGACCCGCCTGGGCCGGATCCCGGAAACCGGCGACGAGGTGGTGTTGCCGAATTCGCCCGCGCACAACCGGCATCCGTACGAAACCGACCACGGCGGCTGGATCGCCCGGGTGGAACGGATGGACGGCAGACGTATCGACCGGGTGCGCCTGATCCCGGTCACCGCGGACGTGTTGCGGGCGAGCAACGCGATCCCGGACGACGATCGGTCCGACACCGCCGATATCGCGACACACACCATCCCCGACCACGTGAACGACACGGAGCACAGCAATGGGTGATCTGCTCGCGGTCCTGCTCACGGTCGTACTGCTCGCCAGTAACGCGTTCTTCGTCGCCGCCGAGTTCGCGTTGATCTCGGCGCGCCGCGACCGCCTGGAAGCGCTCGCCGCACAGGGCAAACGCAATGCCGACACGGTCATCCGCGCCGGTGAGAACCTGTCGATGATGCTGGCGGCCGCTCAGCTCGGCATCACGATCTGCTCGATTCTGCTCGGCCGCGTCGGCGAACCGGCCGTCGCGCACCTGCTCGAAGTGCCGTTCGAGATGATCGGACTGCCCGATCAGCTCCTGCATCCGGTCTCCTTCGCGCTGGCGCTGACCATCGTGGTCATCCTGCACATCCTGTTCGGCGAGATGATCCCGAAGAACATCGCCCTCGCCGGGCCCGAACGCAGCGCGCTGCTGTTGGTTCCGGTCCACCTGCTGTGGTTGCGGCTGGCCCGTCCGCTGATCGCCATCTACAACCTCGCGGCGAATCTGAGCCTGCGACTGCTGCGCATCGAGCCCAAGGACGAATTGGACGCGACCGTGTCCAGCGTGGAACTCGCCGAGATGATCGGCGAATCCCGGTCGGAGGGACTGCTCGACGAGGAGGAGCACCGCAGGCTGACCCAGGCCCTCGGCACCTCCGACCGCACCGTGGCCGATGTGATGGTTCCGCTCGGCTCCACGCGCTCGGTGCCGCTGCGCGGCAGTGGGACCACGCTCGGGGATATCGAGTCGGCGGTGGGCGAGACCGGCTTCTCCCGCTTCCCGGTGCGGACCACCGACGGTTCGCTCGTCGGCTACCTCCATGTCAAGGATGTGCTGGACAAGGTCGCCGACGAGAGCGCGGGTCCGAACACCCCCATCCCGCGCACCGATATTCGTCCGCTGCCGACCGTCAGCACCGGCACCACCCTCTACGAGGCGCTGGCCAGGCTGCGCCGTACCAACAGCCATCTGGGTCGAGTGGTCGACAGCCGGGGCAACACCGTCGGCATCGTCGCGCTGGAGGATCTGGTGGAGGAGTTCGTCGGCACCGTGCGGGATGTGACGCACCGGGGCGCGGAGTGATTCCGAATCCTGGCCTCGCGTCGGCGATGCGACGTTTCGCGCCGGTCGCCGCCGCGCCGATCGGGCGCGGCGACCGGCGAGTTCGCCGCGGTCGGTGAGCACGGTGCAGGTATCGGCTCGGTCCGAGTGGTATGCGCGGGCGCGGGCGCACGCCGCCGCGGTCGATGAACTCGTCGGGCCCTATGTTCGCCGCCGGGCGGCGGGCGCGACGCATCCGGTGATCGATTTCCTGTTCACCTACTACGGACACAAACCGGCCCAATTACGCCGGTGGCACCCGGGGTTCGGGGTCGCGCTCGCCGACGCGAAGGAATACGACGGCGCCCGGGGGTACGTCCGTGTCGAGCGCGACGAGCCGCCGGGCTTCGCCTCGGCGCACCCGGGCACGTACACCGCCGATCCCGCGTATCTCGAGCGGCGAGCCGACACGGTCGCTTTCGTAGCGAATCTGTTGCGTGCCACCGCTTCCCGCCCGGCACAGCTGTCCTGTTTCGGCCTGCACGAGTGGGCGATGGTGTACCGCACCGAGGATGTCCGTCATCAGCGGGTGCCGCTGCGTCTGGGACACGCGGGAACCGATGCCGTCGTCGAGTCGATGTCGTTGCGCTGCACCCATTTCGACGCCTTCCGCTTCTTCACCCCGGAAGCCGTCCCCCGCAACGCGATCCCGCTCAGCCGCGAGGATCAGGTGGCCCGCGAACAGCCCGGCTGTCTGCACGCGAACATGGATCTGTACAAGTGGGGTTTCAAGCTGGTGCCGCTGATCCCCTCGGATCTGTTGCTCGAATGTTTCCGGCTCGCCTGCGCTGCGCGGGAACTCGATATGCGAGCGAGCCCCTACGACCTCGCGGAATTCGGATACGAACCGATTCGGATCGAGACTCCGGCCGGACGCGCGGAATACGCTCGCGCACAGACGGTGCTGGCCGATCGCGCCGCCGTGCTGCGCGGCCGCCTGCTCGCGTGCTGCGAATCCCTGCTCGCCGGACGACCGCGGACCGTCGACAGCGTCTGACCTTCTTCGAACCGTAGCGGATTGCCACCTGCCGCCCGATTTCGCCGAATTCGGCCCCGGAAGTTACCGGCTGTTACTACCATTCATCACCTGGAGTAACTGTCCCAGTCAGATGGCTCCAGAAGTGCCGACGACGACACAGAGGAGCCGCGATGATGCGCTCACTGACCACCGCGTGCCGGGCCAAACCGCTCGCACTGCTCGTCGCGGGCATCGTCGCCGCGATGATGCTGCCCGGTAGCGTCTCCGCGAATCCGCAATTCATCGGCGGCGACGCCGTGCGGGAATTCCTCGACGTGGGCCGCACCGCGGTCCCGCGCGCGGAGTGCGGGCCGGGGTCCATGCCGGAATCCGGCCTCCAGGGCGACGTTCCGGCCGCCGACCGTGACAGCGGTCGCAGCACCCAGGGCTACCGGTGCAATATGTCGATGGTCGGCGGCTACACCGGCCGGGGCGCGGGCATCACCTCCACGAGTTTCGAGCACTGCGCCTACATGGGATCGTTCTTCCCCGGGAATTTGTTCGCCGAGGGACGCGGTGTGCAGGTACTCGATGTCGCCGATCCCGCGAATCCACGCCCCACAGTGACACTCACCGAACCCGCGATGCTCGGCGGCACGTGGGAGAGCCTCAAAGTCCACGCCGATCGCAAACTGCTGGTCGGCACCGGGGTGCCTGCGGGCGTCGGTGTCGGTTACCTGTCCGTCTACGACATCTCCGACTGCGCGTACCCGCGGCTGCTGAACCCAGGAGCGGGAACGAATCTGCTGATGCCGCTGCCGATCACGGCCCACGAGGCGGGATTCTCGCCGGACGGCAAGACCTATTGGGCTTCGGGCCTGACGCCCGGTTTCGTGAGTGCCGTCGACATCTCCGATCCGGCGAACCCCCGGGTCATCTGGCAGGGGCTCACCGGAATCGAATCGCACGGAATGGGTTTCAGCGCGGACGGCACCCGCATGTACATCTCGGCGCTGAGCGGTTTCACCGTGCTCGACGTCGGCGCGATCCAACGACGCGAACCCGCGCCGCAGGTGCGGCATCTGGGACGGATCTTCTGGACCGACGGCCAGGCGACCCAGCACAGCATCGCGGTCACCTACGACGGCCGACCCTATCTCTACACGGTGGACGAGGGCGGTTCCGGCGGGGTGAAACTCATCGATGTCTCCGACAACACCGCGCCGACGGTGACGACGAAGATCAAACTCGAGATCAACCTGCCGCAGAATCAGGACGCGGCGATCGGATCGTCCATGGGCGGCGGTGCGTTCGCCTACGAATCGCACTACTGCGCGGCCGACCGCCCCGACGATCCGACGGCGCTGGCCTGCGGGTGGATCTCCTCCGGTATCAGGGTTTTCGATGTGCGCGATCCGGAGAACATCCACGAGATCGCCTACTTCAATCCACCGGCCCGCACCGGGCGCTTCGCCGACCTGTGGAATTCGCCGCACGCGCTGGCCTCGGTCATCGGATTCCCGGCGCTGGGCGTGATACCGGCCGTACGAGCCGTCCTCGAGGGCGATTTCGATCCGTCGACGGCCCTGACCTCACGCACCGACAACATCCTCGGCGACCTGTCGACCGACTGGTGTATGTCGCCGCCGGAATGGCGCGGTGACCAACTCTACGTCGCGTGCGCCGACAACGGTTTCATGGTGCTGCGACTGGACAACGACGTCTACAGTCCGCCCGCGAACCAACAGTCCACCGTCGGATCCTGATATGTCCCACCGGTTCCCGCTGTTCCGGATAGCCGCCGCCCTCGCCGTCGCCTTCACCCTGGTGGTGCTCGGCGCGGCGCTGCGTCCGGTCGCGCTGCCCGAACGGCACACCGACACACCGATTCTCACCGCGATGGAAATCGGTTTCGCCCAGGATATGACCGCCCACCACGAGCAGGCCCTGCGGATGACGCAACGGCTCGATCCCGACGTCGACCCGAATATCCGCAGGCTCGCCGATCAACTCGCCGACGCGCAGCGGACCGAGATCGGCACCATGCTCGGCTGGCTCAGACTCGCCGACGCGAGTCCGCTGTCACCGCAGCCGATGCTGTGGATGCGCACCGAATCCGCGGGCCACGTCCACGCGGCGCGGACCGAGCCGGGCACCTCGACCGGCATGCCGGGGATGGCGACCACCGCCGAACTCGACGCGCTGGCCGCCGCACGGGGACGGGAGGCCGAAATACTGTTCCTCCGGTTGATGATTCGCCACCACCAGGGTGGCGTGCGGATGGCCGTCGCGGCGGACGCGCTGCTCACCCACGGCGCGGTGAAGGAAGCCGCGCGGGCGACATTGCAGTCGCAGAGTCAGGAGATCGGGATCATGGGCGTCATGCTCGTCCAACTCGGCGGACAGGTTCCCGCTTGATCGGAAAGGCCGCGCTCTCAGGAATTGTCGACGAAGCGGTACCACGGTATGCGGTAGGGCTCGTAGCCGATGCCGCGCTCGGCGGGCGGGCCGATATACGGCGGCGGACTGTCGGGGAAATATCCGAACCCCTCGGAATTCTTCTCGTCCCCTTCGAAATAGAAGAGGCAGCCGCCGTCGCGGCGGTCGATGTAGCGGATGCTGTACACCCCCAGCCGGGTGCGCTCACCGGGATTGACGCAGTCCACGGCCTGATCCTCCAGAATGCCGTGCGACAGCTGCCACGCGCCCTTCTGCGGAATCTCGTACCAGACCGCCGCCGCCAGCAGACCGATGAGCAACGGGGCTGTCAGGCTGAGCACGATCGCGCGATAGCGGAACAGCCCGACCAGGGCGGACAGGGCCGCGATCCCCGCCGCGACAGCCAGCAGGGCCGACAGCACCACCTTGCTCGTCTGAGTCCCTTCGGTGGCGATCACCCATACCGACACCAGGCACAGCACCAACACGACGCCGATGACCAGAACCATCCACCAGACGAACCAGAACGGGACGCGTACACGGGTCCGTTCACCGACGCTCATACACAGAAGATAACGGCGTCGTGGCCACCGCGCTCGACATAGCCCCGACTCGACGAAAAACCCCCGGCCACGATCCCGAAGGGTGGACGGGGGTTTCCGGTTCGATCGGCACTCTCAGAGCGGCGGGAATCCCGCCGATCCGGTCGCGATCCAATTCCAGAAGGACGCGGCGCGGTTGGTGACCAGAGCGACAATGTCGAGAACAACGCTTCCCATACTTACCCAATCTCCGACGATCTCCAGTGTCGCGACCAGGGTAACGGATAGGTCTCGGTATCTGTGCAGCCGGTGAACACGTAACCCCCGACCGGATTATCCGGCCGGGGGTCACCCGGTGTCAGATCACGTGGACCAGCGGTTTCACAGGCAGTTCAGCGCCTTGGCCTCGCGACGACGCCGGTGCAGGATCGGCTCGGTGTAGCCGTTGGGCTGCTTGGTGCCTTCCAGCACCAATTCCTTGGCCGCCTGGAAGGCGACACTGCCCGCGAAATCCGGCGCGAGCGGCCGGTAGTTCGGGTCGCCGGCGTTCTGCTTGTCGACCACGGGGGCCATCCGCTCCAGGCTGGCGGTCACCTCGTCGGCGGTGACGATGCCGTGGCGCAGCCAGTTGGCCATGAGCTGGCTCGAGATGCGCAGGGTGGCGCGGTCTTCCATCAGGCCGACATCGCGGATGTCGGGCACCTTGGAGCAACCGACGCCCTGGTCGATCCAGCGCACCACGTAGCCGAGGATGCTCTGGGAGTTGTTGTCCAGTTCCTGCTGCTTGTCCTGCGCCGACCAGTTCGGATCGGCGGCGAGCGGGATCTCCAGGATCTGATCGACAGTGGCGCGCGCGCCGCCCTTGGCGATCTCGCTCTGCCGTTTGAAGACGTCGACCAGGTGGTAGTGGGTCGCGTGCAGGGTGGCGGCGGTGGGCGAGGGCACCCAGGCGGTGTTCGCGCCCGCCTTCGGGTGACCGATCTTCTGCACCAGCATGTCGGCCATCAGATCCGGCATGGCCCACATGCCCTTGCCGATCTGCGCCTTGCCGGGCAGACCGGCGGCCAGGCCGGTGTCGACGTTCCAGTCCTCGTAGGAGGTGATCCACTGCTGGGATTTCATGTCGGCCTTGCGGACCATCGGCCCGGCCTCCATGGAGGTGTGGATCTCGTCGCCGGTGCGGTCGAGGAAGCCGGTGTTGATGAACACGACCCGCTCGGCGGCGGCCTGGATGCACGCCTTCAGGTTCACCGTGGTGCGGCGCTCTTCGTCCATGATGCCGACCTTGAGGGTGTTGCGGGGCAGACCGAGCACATCCTCGACGCGTCCGAACAGCTCGTTGGTGAAGGCGACCTCGTCGGGGCCGTGCATCTTGGGCTTGACGATGTAGACCGAGCCGGTGCGGCTGTTCTTCAGCTCGGTTTTCGCGTCGAGCGAGTGGACGGCGACCAGCGAGGTGATCAGGCCGTCGAGGATGCCCTCGGGCACCTCGTTGCCGTCCTTGTCGATGATGGCGTCGGAGGTCATCAGATGACCGACGTTGCGCACGAACAGCAGCGAACGGCCGTGCAGCACCAGGTCACTGCCGTCGAGTGCGGTGTAGACCCGGTCCGGGTTCATGGTCCGGGTGAAGGTCTTGTCGCCCTTGACGACCTTCTCGCTGAGATCGCCCTTCATCAGGCCGAGCCAGTTGTGGTAGCAGAGGACCTTGTCCTCGGCGTCGACCGCGGCGACCGAATCCTCGAAATCCATGATCGTGGTGACCGCGGATTCCAGCACGACATCCTTGATGCCCGCGCTGTCGGTGCTGCCGATCGGCGATTCGGGATCGATCTGGATCTCGATGTGCAAACCGTTGTGCTTCAACAGGATCGAGGTCGGCGATGCCGGATCGCCGAGGTAGCCGACCAGCTGCGACGCGTCGGCGAGGCCGATGCTCGTGCCGTCCTCCAGCCCGACCTCCAGCTCGCCGTCCACGATCGTGTACGACGACGATCCGATATGCGAACCGGTGATGAGCGTCACCGAGTCGTCGAGGAAGTTGCGCGCCCACTCGATGACCTTGTCACCGCGAACCCTGTTGTAGCCCTTGCCCTTCTCGGCGCCGCCGGTCTCCGGGATGGCGTCGGTGCCGTAGAGCGCGTCGTAGAGCGAACCCCAGCGCGCGTTCGCGGCGTTGATGGCGAACCGCGCGTTCATCACCGGCACCACCAGCTGCGGGCCCGCGGTACCGGCGATCTCGGTGTCCACGTTCTGGGTGGTGATCTGGAATCCGGCCGGTTCGGGGAGTAGGTACCCGATCTCGGTCAGATAGCTCTTGTAGGCGGCCTTGTCGTAGTTCGCGCCGGGGTGCTCGGCATGCCAGGCGTCGAGTTTTCCCTGGATCTCGTCGCGTTCGGCCAGCAGGGCACGGTTGCGCGGCGCCAAATCGTTGATCACCTGTTCGGCACCGGCCCAGAACGCGGCGGAGTCCACGCCGGTCCCGGGAAGCGCCTCGTTCTCGATGAACTCGTGAAGAACGCTGGCCACCTGGAGCCCGCCGACCTGAATCCGCTCTGTCATCTACTGCCTCACTTCTGAGAAAGCCGGGTGTGAAAAGACGGGATCAATGTTACCCGTCGGTAGTGGTTACTCGGCGCGATGGGTGACGGAAGCCCCGTGCGCGTCCGGTCGGCGCGCTGCCAGCACATTCTCGTCCGCGATGCCGGTACCCGATGATCCTTCGGTCGGCGCGTCGCGCGGGTTGTCGGCGGTCGGCCGAACAATCGCGTCGATCCTATCGCTCGCGCGGTGACCCGCCGATATCGGCCGTGCGTCGGGCTACCGGCCCGGCCGGTCCTCCCGGATCGCCGCCGCGGCGGCCGCGCGGGATCGGACGCCGAGTTTGGTACGGGCGTTGGCGATGTGCCGGTGCACGGTGTGCGGACTCAGCGTCAGCCGTTCGCCGATCTGGACATCGGTCAGACCGTCCGCGACCAGGCGCAGGATCTCCCGCTCGCGCTCGGTCACCGCCTCGGGACCGGGAAGGACGGGACGTGACCGCACGGGATGTCCGAGTCCGCGCAGGGTCGCGTCGGCGACGGCCGTGGCGTCGCCGCGCCACGGGAAATGATCCTCGCCGTGCAGTTCGACCAGGGTCGCCCGGCGGATCCGGCGCGCCACGTCGACGCCGAGCGCGAACGGCACCGCGCGGTCACCCCTGCGGTGCAGGACCGTCGTCGGGGCGGTGACGGCGGGCAGATACTCGGTCGCGTCGATCTCGTAGGTGGCGGCCAACGATCTCGCGGCCTGCTCGGCGGTGGCGGACAGGCGCTGGAAGCGGGCGAAACGTTCGCGCTCGGCATTGTCGGCGTCGGGGACGAACACATCGGCGAGCAGCCGCGATCCCAGGCCCCAGTGCGCGGAGACGGCGTTCACCATCGCGTTGCGCGCGCTTTCCGGCGCGATATCGGCGCCCCTGGCGAACGCGCCGTAGAGCACGAGCCGGTGCACCCGGTCCGGCAGCAGCGCGGCCAGGCCCGCCGCGACGGCGGCGCCGGAGGACGCGCCGACCACGGCGAAGCGGTCCATTCCGAGCGCTGCGACGATCTCGGCCGTCGCGGTGATCTCGTCTTCCAGATCGAGCGGATACCCGGCGTCGACGGACAGGCTCCGACCCGGCTGGTCGTACCTGACGACGGTGAATCGTTCGGCCAGCCGGGAGACGTAGGCGCGGAAGAGCGGATCCTCCCAGTTGAGGGCGAGGTGGCCGCACCACCAGCCGCCGATCAGCAGCGGCGGACCACTGCCGACCTCCGAACAGGCGATATCGCCGCGGGCGGTCTTCACATAGCGCACGACCTGATCCTCGACGCGCAGCATCACATCACCTTCCCGAGTCCCGGATCACCCGTTCGGGCCATCGATGATGGCCGGAAACGGCCATGACGTGGCGGTGACCCGCGCAGCAGACTTCCTCCATGACCACCACAACGTTCGGCGAACGCTTCTTCGCGAGCTGGTATCCCCGTTTCATGGCCCGGGTCGAGCGGGCGGGTCAGGCCGGTGTGCGTCGCGCCCAACTCGCCGGCGCGCACGGCCGGACCCTCGAGATCGGCGCGGGAAGCGGCCTGTCCGTGCCGCACTACCCCGACGATCCGACCGAACTGGTTCTGCTCGAACCGAATCCAGCGCTGCGCACCCGGCTCACGGCACTCGCCCACTCCCCCGCCCCGATCACCGTCGTGGACGGTGACGCGCACGCCCTGGAGTTCCCCGACGGCAGCTTCGACACCGTCACCGCGTCCCTGGTCTTCTGCTCGGTGCGCGACCCGGACCGCGCCCTGGCCGAGGTGCACCGGGTGCTGCGGCCGGGAGGACAGTTCCTGTTCCACGAACATGTCCGAGGCACCGGCGTGCGCGCCGCGGTTCAAGACCTGCTCACGCCGGTACAACGACGCCTCGCCGACGGTTGCCACGCCAACCGCGACTTCGAATCCCTGCTCGGCGCGACCGATTTCCACCTCGAGGTGATCCTGCGTACCCGCATGCCGACACGAATGCCGACCATCGTGCCCCTGGTCGTCGGCACGGCGCGTCGACGATGACGCCGCGCGATCGCCGGTGCCGAGGCGGCCGGTTTCGGACCACTCGGGTACGGGCGGGATCGTCACCGCGGCGCGACCGCCGCACGGCGTCACGCCGGAACGCGGCTCAGCCGCGCGTCGAACGCGGATTCCGTATACGGGGCGATGGGGCTCAACCGCAGCACCGAGGGCATCCGGCGGGTCAGCGCGGGCGGGCCGCTGAACTGGAGCAGGCCGGTGCGCTGGGCGTGGGCGACCGGGATCCGGCCGAGCCACACCTCGTAGAGCGAACCCACGTCCGAGGTGATCGTGACGTCGACGGGGTAGCCGGGGTCGGCGGAACAGACCGACGGGTCACCCGCTTCGATCACGATCCAGTAGCGGCGGATGTCGTCGGTGAAGCGAACGGCGATTACCTGCCGTTTACCGGGGAACGACGAGGTGTCCAGACGGGTGTGCATCCACCACACCAGCAGGTCGGCGTCGAGTTCCCGCGGATCCGGTTCGCCGAAGGTCCATCGGGCGCCCCACGCGCCGAGCCCGAAGAGAATGGGCTCCAACTCCCGGCCCGAATCGGTCATCACGTAGTTCGTGCCCAGTTTCTCGATGAGCCCGGAGCGCTCGAACTGACGCAGGCGTTTGGTGAGCAGGCTGCGTGACAGCCCGGGCAGACCGCGGGCCAGGTCGTTGAACCGGGTGGTGCCCAGGAGTAGATCGCGCAGGATCAGCAGGGACCAGCGATCGCCGAGCACGTCCAGCGCGCGCGAGATCGGACAGTACTGGCCGTAGCTCTGGGTCGTTTCCGACACGATCACCTCCGGGGTCGCGGGTCCACTTTCTGAACCGGGTGAGTCCACTTTCTGGACTATTCGGTTATCGCGGGAATTCGTAGCTTCGAAACATGACGACTTCCACGATTCCCGAGACCACCACCGACTGGACCGCCTCGGCGCGCCGGATCGGCGAGACCCTGCGCCCCGGGGTCGCCGAACGCGACCGGACCGGCGAGATCGACGCCGCGGCCTTCGACCGGCTGCGCGAGGCCGGACTCGCGGCCGCGCTGGTGCCGACCGAATTCGGCGGCGGCGGCGCGACCCACCGCGAGGCGGGCGAGATCCTGCGCGAACTCGGCAGGCACGATCCCTCCACCGCGGTCACCTTCGCCATGCACTCGCATCTGGTCGCCACCCAGGTGTGGCGCCACAAACACGGCGCGGACGCGACGCCGGTCTTCCGGAAGGTGGCCGACGGCGCGATCCTGGTCAGCACCGGCGCTTCGGACTGGGTGGGTTCGAGCGGCACGGCCGAGCGCGTCGACGGCGGCTACCGGGTGAGCGCGCGCAAATCGCCCGCCAGCGGCTGCGAGGTGGGCACCGTGCTGGTGACCAGTATCCGCTGGGACGACGCGCCGGAGGGGCCGCGGGTGCTGCATTGCGCGGTGCCGATGGCCGCCCCCGGCATCCGGATCGAGAAGACCTGGGACACACTGGGTCTGCGCGCGACCGGATCGCATTCGGTCGTGCTCGATGACGTCTTCGTTCCGGACGCGGCGGTGTCGCTGATCCGTCCCGCCGAGCTCTGGCCGCCGCTGCTGAACGTGGTGATCGGCGCGGCCATGCCGTTGGTGATGGCCGCCTACCTCGGAATCGCCGACGGGGCGGTCGAACTGGCGACATCGCTCGTCGCCGGACGCACCGATCCGCACCTGTGCCAACTGGCGGGCGAGATGACCAACGCCCACATCACGGCGCAGGATGTCGTCGACGCGATGTTCGCCACGTCGGACGATCTGGGATTCGCCAACACCGACGATTACGCGGCGCGCACCCTCAGCCGCAAGACCGTCGCGGCCGAGAACCTGATCGACACGGTCCGCCTCGCCATCGAAACCGTCGGCGGCGTCGGCTACTCGCGCACGTGCGAACTGGAGATGCGCTACCGCGACGTGCACGGCAGCCTGTTCCATCCGCTGCCGAGGGCCAAGCAGACCCAGTTCACCGGGCGGGTCGTTCTCGGAAGCGGACCGCTCGGCTGAAGCACCCATGACGGAACCGTGACCATCGGGGCCGAATCACGACACACGCGGTGTTCACGCGGTTCGATGGTGTCGACAGCGATGGTCACGAATTCGAGGAGTGCGTCATGGTTTCGGTAGCAAGGGCGGTCCGGTCGCCGCTCGCGTGGATCGTCGCCGCGGTCGTCGTCGCGGTGACCGCGACGGCGATCGTACTGCTCGAACCGTGGAAACTGATCATCGACACCACGGTGATCGAGGCGGTGCCCACCGTCGCACCCGCGACCGGGTCCGGCGGAACTCCGGCCGCGGGCCCCGTCGTCCTGGCCGAGGGGAGCTTCGTCTCGCACGAACACCACACCTCCGGCACCGTGCGCATCCTGCGCCTGCCCGACGGCAGCCGCGTGCTGCGCCTGGAAGATCTCGACACCTCCGACGGACCCGACGTGCGGGTCTGGCTCACCGACCAGACCGTCACCGACGACTGGTTCACCTTCGATGACGGACATCACGTCGATCTCGGAAGTCTGAAGGGCAACAAGGGAAACCAGAACTACGCCGTTCCCTCGGAATTGGATCTCGCCGCGTTCGTCAGCGCCGATCTGTGGTGCGACCGATTCAACGTCTCGTTCGGCGCCGCCACGCTGGTACGCACCGGCAACTGAGACCGGTCGCGAACCGACTGGAAATAAATGGGCCGACAACGGCACGACCCGTGTGCCACCATGTAATTCATCGACGATCACCCCGATCAGCGGGTGATCTTTTCGAGCATCAGGAGAGGAGGAGGTGGCTTGTCGAATTCACAGAACCCGAACGTGATCGGCCAGGCGGATCCGGTATCCGGCCACCTCCGGTCCGGTCGCTGACCGAAGCCGTTCCCCCGGCAATATCCGCTGCTCTTCACGAAACATGGTGATCCCCATGATATTCCGCCATGCCACCGATCGGGTGGCGTTGACCGCGTCCAACTGGATACATACCGGCGTCCTCGTCCTGAACGCGTCCTACGAGGCGCTCGACGAGATCGGCGCCGACCGCGCCGTGGTCCTGGTAACCAGCGGCGCCGCGGAATCGATCGCCGACCACGAGCCCTACTTCCCGATCCGGTCCAAGGATCTGGAGATCGCGCTGCCGGAGACGATCCGCCTGCTGCGCTACGTCTACATCGAGCACACCGTGCTCGTCCACGACGAGAGCCGCGCCACCCTGGCCGGCGTGCTGCGCCGCGACAACCACCGCTGCGGGTACTGCGCGAACTGGGCCCGCACCGTCGACCACATCCGACCGCGCAGCCGGGGCGGTCCGAACACCTGGAGCAATCTGGTCGCCTGCTGCGCGCCGTGCAATTCGACCAAGGCCGACCGCACACCGGAGGAAGCGGGCATGCGGTTGCTGTGGCAGCCCAAGGCCCCCGACCACCTGGCCAAGCGACAGCGCCGCGTCTGGAAGCAGTTGGCCACCACCTGACCGATCCGAGAGGAGCAAGGATATGACCGTCCGTACCCAGCCGACCCGCACCGACGAGTTGACGCTCGTCGACCTGCTCCCGGTTTCGGACAGCCGGGAGTGGCACCGCGCCGCGTGCCGGGGCGACCCGAATCACGAGGCCTGGTTTCCGTACCCGTCGCAGGATTTCGAATACGCCCGAGAGATCTGCGCCGGGTGCCCGATCCGCACCGCCTGCGGCGAATTCGCCTCCGGCACCGGACAATCCGGGGTCTGGGGCGGGCACGAATTCGATCGCGGGCGGGTCATCCGCGAGTGAGACGACTCGCGGCGCGGCGGGCCGCCGTCCTCGCGAGAGCGCGCGGCGGCGGCCCGTACCCGCCCGTACCGATGACCAGGGCCTCCCCGTAGAGCGCCGGTCGATGTGAACATACACTGACCGTCGTGGGCACTCATCGCAGCGGAATCAACTCCCGGGGCGTCAGCAAAGGTCCGGTTATCGCAGCGGTGACAGTCGTGCTGCTGGTGGTAGCCGTCTTCGCCTGGTTCCAGTTCCGGGATCGCGCCACCGACCGCGACAGCGCGGCGGCGGCCGAATGCGTCGAAGGCGAATCGACGCTGTTCGTCACCGTCGACCCTGATATCGAGGCGCCGGTGCGCGCGATCGCGGACCGATACAACGCGACCTCGCCGCAGATTCGCGACCACTGTGCGAAAGTCCTGGTCACGGCGCGCCCCACCGCGTCGATCAGCGCCGGTTTCACCGCGGGCGGAGTATGGAACGGCACGCTCGGACCGCAACCCGCGCTGTGGATCCCGACATCCTCGCGTTCCATCGAGGCGACACGGGTGCCCGGACTCATCGAGGGTGAGCCGACCTCGGTCGCGACCAGCCCCGTCGTGCTGGCGGTCACCGAGGAACTGCGGCAGTCGATGGAGCAGGCGCAGGTCGCCTGGAGCGATCTGCCCACGCTGCAACAGGGCTCACTCGAGCAGATCGGGCTCTCCGACTGGGGTGGCCTGCGCATGGCGCTGCCCGAGGGTGACGCCACCGTGGCCGCCGCGGCGGCGGTCGCCGCGACGGTCTCGGGCACCGATCCGCTCACCACCGAGGCCGCCCAGTCCGGCCAGGTCGTCGCGGCGGTCTCCGGATTGGCCGCGGGCGCACCGCAGGCGACGAGCACCGGCGACGCGCTCGACGCCATCGCGACGGCGCTGCCGCAGCAGAAGGCCGATATCCACGCGGTAGCCGCTACCGAACAGCAACTGCGGACCCGGCCGGGCCTGGTCGCCTACCGACCGGCGGGGGCGGCGCCGGTCGCCGACCATCCCGCCGCGATGATGTCCGGATCGTGGGTGGACCAGACCCAGAATCTGATCGCGAGCGTGTTCGCCGAATACCTGCGCGCGCCGCAACAGGCGACGCTGTTCACCGAAGCCGGTTTCACCGTGCCGCCGCCGACCGCGACGGGGACCGGCGCTTCGCGCGAAGCGCTCGACAAGGTCGCCGCGACCCTCGCCGATCCGGTCCTCGGCGTGCAGTCGACGGTGGTGCTCGACGTCTCGGCCTCGATGGCGACCTCGGAGGGTTCGGGCACCAGGCTCTCCAACAGCCTCGGCGCACTGCGTTCCACCATGAACGTGATGCCGCCGGATTTCGGCTTGGGCGTGTGGACCTTCGCCGAGAACCTCGACGGCGCCAAACCCTATGACGTGCTCGCCTCGACCGCACCGCTGACCACCACCCAGCGCACCGCCATCGACACCGCGCTGAGCAAGGTGCGCGCCAGTGACAGCCGCACCGATCAGGCCTACCCGACCGTGCTCGCCGCCTACCGCGCCGCGATCGCGAACTACGCGGCGGGGCGCACCAATTCGCTGCTCGTCGTCACCGACGGCCCCGACGACGATTCCAGCATGACCGGCGCGCAACTGCTCGCCGATATCGCCGCGGCCAGCGACAAATCCCGACCGGTGCGCATCGATATCGTCGTCATCGGCGGTACCGCCACCGAGACCATGCGCGATCTCGCCGAGAAGACGGGCGGCACGTACACCCGGGTCGCCACCTCCGACAATCTCACCTTCGCCAGCACGGTGGTGAAAGCCCTGACCAGCCCCTAGCCCGTCAGCCGCCCGGCCGGTGCACCGCCTTGCGCGGCTCGTACCAGCTCGCACCGGCCGGTTCGCCCGCCATGTTCCAACTCCACGACACGGTGGGGGTGATGTAGGAATAGATTCCCGGACCGACCATGCCCACCCGCTCGATCGGGGCGCCTGCCCGACCGTAGACCCGCAGACAGCGCGCCGTGAACGGCTCCATCGCGACGATATCGTCGAATACCAGTGCCACCCTGTCATTTTCGGCAATATTGCGGAACTTCCTCGTCCGCAGCACCGCCGCGCCGATACCGCCGATCCAGAACCCCTCGCCGTCGAATTCGAAGGCGAGGGGGACCGCGTCCGGTTGCCCTCGCGGCCCCACCGTCGCCATCCGCACCACGAATTGCGCGCGGATGAAATCGGCTTCCTCGGACGTGAACGACATGCGCGCTCCCCTGTGGTTCCCTCGGCGGAATCGAACGCGATCAGTATTCCCGACCGACGGTCGACACCGCCGAAACGACTCACTCAGTCGGCGTAGGCCTCCGGCGGCGGGCAGGAGCACACCAGGTTGCGGTCGCCGTAGGCGCCATCGATACGCCGCACCGAGGGCCACACCTTGGCCCGCGCGTGCGCGAGACCGCGCGGGTAGACCGCGGTCTCGCGGCTGTAGGGGTGATCCCACTCCCCGACCAGGCTGGCCGCGGTGTGCGGCGAGCCGCGCAACGGATTGTCGGTGACCGGCCAGACACCGGCGGCGACCTGATCGATCTCCGCGCGGATCGCGATCATCGCCTCGACGAATTCGTCGATCTCGGCGAGGTTCTCGCTCTCGGTCGGCTCGACCATCAGCGTGCCCGCGACCGGGAAACTCATGGTCGGCGCGTGGAAGCCGTAGTCGGCCAGACGTTTAGCCACGTCGTCGACGGTCACACCGGTCCGTTTGGTGATCTCGCGCAGATCCAGGATGCACTCGTGCGCGACCATGCCGTTGTCGCCGGTGTAGAGCACCGGGAAGTACTCGTCGAGCCTGCGCGCGATGTAGTTGGCCGAGGCGATGGCCGATAGGGTGGCGCGCCGCAGGCCGTCGGGTCCCATCATCCGGATGTAGGCCCAGGTGATCGGCAGGATCGAGGCCGAACCGTATTTCGCGGCCGACACCGCGTGCGAACCTGATTCCAGCGGGTCGCCGGGCAGGTACCTGGTCAGGTGCGAGCGCACGGCGACCGGACCGACCCCGGGGCCGCCGCCGCCGTGCGGGATGCAGAAGGTCTTGTGCAGATTCAGGTGGCTGACGTCGCCGCCGAAATGTCCGGGCCGCGCCAGTCCGACCAGCGCGTTCAGATTCGCACCGTCGACGTAGACCTGACCGCCCGCCTCGTGCACCAGGGCGCACAATTCGGCGACCTCGTGTTCGTAGACACCGTGCGTGGACGGGTAGGTGATCATGATGCACGACAGCCGTTCGGCGTGGTCGGCGATCTTGGCGCGCAGGTCGTCCAGATCGACGTCGCCGTTGTCACGGCATTTGACCACCTCGACCCGCATACCGACCATGGCCGCCGAGGCCGCGTTGGTGCCGTGCGCGCTGGACGGGATCAGACAGGTGTCGCGGTGCGCGTCGCCGCGATCGAGGTGGTAGCGGCGGATGGCGAGCAGGCCCGCGTACTCGCCCTGGCTACCCGCGTTCGGTTGCAGGCTCACCGCGTCGTAGCCGGTGATCTCGGCCAGCCACTTCTCCAGATCGGAGATGATCTTCAGCAGACCCGGCGCGTCCTCGACCGGCGCGTAGGGGTGAACACGCGCGAATCCGGGCCAGGTGATGGGCTCCATCTCGGCGGTCGAGTTGAGTTTCATGGTGCACGATCCGAGCGGAATCATGCTGCGGTCCAGGGCGATATCCTTGTCCGACAGCCTGCGCAGGTACCGCAGCATCGCGGTTTCCGTGTGATAGCTGGTGAACGCCGGGTGGGTCAGGAATTCGGTGGTTCGGGTCTCGATCGCGGCGCGGGGACTCTCCGTCGGAGCCGCCGCGTCCAACGATCGGGCGGTGCCGAAGGATTCGAGTACCGCTGTGACGTGCGCGGTGGTCGTCGCCTCGTCACAGGCGATGCCGACGTGGTCGGCATCGACGAGACGCAGATTGATCCCGCGCGATTTCGCCTTGGCGACAACGGCTTCCGCGCCGCCCGGCACGTGGGCGAGCACGGTGTCGAAGAAGTCGCCGTGCACGAGCGCGCCGCCGAGTCCGGCGGCGACGGCCGCAGCGTGCGCGTGCACCCGGCGCGCGATCGCGCGCAGTCCGTCGGCGCCGTGGTAGCTGGCGTACATCGCGGCGACGATGGCCAGCAGCACCTGCGCGGTACAGATGTTCGAGGTGGCCTTCTCGCGGCGGATGTGCTGCTCACGGGTCTGCAACGCGAGCCGGTAGGCCGGATCTCCGTCGGCGTCGACCGAGACGCCGACCAGCCGTCCCGGCAGTTGACGCGCGAAGGCCTGTCGCACCGCGAGGTAACCGGCGTGCGGGCCGCCGAAACCGAGCGGCACGCCGAAACGCTGGGTGGTGCCGAAACAGACGTCGGCGCCCTGCTCGCCCGGCGAGGTGATCAGTGTCAGCGCCAGCAGGTCCGCGCCGACCGCGACGAGTGCGCCGCGCTCGTGGCCCGCCGCGATGACCTCGCGCCGATCGACCACGCGGCCCGACGCCCCCGGCGACTGCACGAGCACACCGAAGAAATCACCGTCGGGCAGCGCGCCCGAGGACAGGTCGGCGGCCACGAGTTCGATGCCGAGCGGTTCGGCCCGGGTCTCGAGCACGGTTCTGGTCTGCGGGAACAGGTCGGTGTCGATGAGCAGCCTGGTGGATTTCGACTTACCGGCGCGACGCAGCAGCGTCATCGCCTCGGCGGCGGCGGTCGCCTCGTCCAGCATGGACGCGTTCGCGACATCCATTCCGGTCAGGTCCGAGACCATGGTCTGGAAGTTGAGCAGCGCTTCCAGCCTGCCCTGGCTGATCTCGGGCTGGTACGGGGTGTAGGCGGTGTACCAGGCCGGATTCTCCAGCAGATTGCGCACCAGGACGGGCGGGGTGAGCGTGTCGTAGTATCCGAGCCCGATCATCGACGTGGCCACCGTATCGGAGTGGGCCAGCGCCGCCAGTTCGGCGAGCACCTCGTGTTCGGTCACGGCGGCGGGCAACCCGGCCAGGGCGGTGGCGGTGTCGTCGAGAATGCGCGCGGGGATCGCGGCCGTCGCGAGGTCGTCCAGCGAGCCGACGCCGACCACCGGCAGCATTCGGGCGAGTTCCGCCCGGTCCGGTCCGATATGGCGGTCGGCGAAAGATCGAGTCACGTCAGCTCCAAGGGTCGGGGCGGGTCGACCACGTGGCCGACGGGTACCAGCCCTCCCCCTCTGTCGTGGAGCCTGAGAGATTCGGGACCTGTCGTCCCTTTCCCCATGGGCGGGCGGCACGAGCCACCGCTTTCCAGAGGCGCCGAAGCCCGTACGGTCCCGGTTGCCTGAGAGATTGACGGGGAGGTGCTGCTCCTTCGGCGCCCGGACTCATGTCGAGACCGGAACTCTCCCGCACGGCGGCGACGCAACGCCCAGTTTATGCGGAAGGGCCGCCGAACACGGCCTCCAGGTCTGTGTCGCCCTCGTCACTCGGTGCCGCGAGGGCGATCACGACAGAAAAACCGTCCCGGTGACATCCGGGACGGTCCGAACCGGAGCTAGCCGGTTTTGGCGTTCATCCGCGCCTTGCGCCGGTAGGCCAGTTCGTCCTCCGGCCGCTCGGTCGCCGATACCGCGCGTTCGGCGGGGAAATTCGCGATCGCGCCGGTCAGCTCACGCATGGCGCCGCTGACCGCGATACCGAAGACGCCCTGGCCGCCCTGCAGTAAATCGACGACCTCCTCGGGCGAGGCGCACTCGTAGACCGAGGTGCCGTCGGAGAACAGGGTGATACCCGCCAGATCCTGAACGCCCCGGCTGCGCAGGTGATCCACCGCGATCCGGATGTTCTGCAGCGAGATGCCCGCGTCGAGCAGTCGCTTCACGATCTTCAGGACCAATATGTCCTTGAACGAGTACAGCCGCTGACTGCCGGATCCCGCCGCGCCGCGAATCGAGGGCACGACCAGTCCGGTGCGCGCCCAGTAATCGAGCTGCCGGTAGGTGATGCCTGCCACCTGACACGCGCTGGGGACGCGATAGCCGACTAGATCATCGGGTACCGAATCATCCGGGAACAGGCCTGGCTGTACCACATCCTGCGATTGCTCTGCCACTGACCACTCCCTTGCTTCGCCGACGCCTTGCCTCATCGATGACCCGGCTCCGTGACGACCATCAACCCGCCGTAACGGACATGGCCCAACTGTCGAGATTACTCCCACTGATTCTCCTGGGAGCAGCATCATCGATCCAAACGCGACGCGCGGTAAAAGTCTCGACCTGTAGTTCAGGGCTAGAAGATAGCCATACCGTTCAGCTATCGGTTGCCTTGAAATCATCGGGAGAAACCGACTCGAGGAACTCCTTGAACTTCTCCACCTCGTCCTCGCGCTCGTCCGGCATCACCAGCCCCGCCTCCTCGAGCACCGCCTCTTCGGCGTAGATCGGGCAACCGACCCGCAAGGCGATCGCAACCGAATCGGAGGGGCGCGCGGAGATGGTCAACTCGTTGTCGAACACCAGATCCGCGTAGAAGGTGCCCTCCTGTAGATCCACGATCCGCACTTCCTTGAGGGTGTGCCCGAGCTCGGCGATCAAGATCTTGATCAGATCGTGAGTCAGCGGGCGGATCGGGGTCACCCCCTCCTGCTCCAGCACGATCGCCGTCGCCTCGGCCTGCCCGATCCAGATCGGCAGATACCGGTCCCCGGACACTTCGCGCAGCAAGAGCACGGGCTGGTTCTGCGGCTGCTCGACACGAATGCCGATTACGCGCATCTCACTCATCGCACTGCCTCCCATACTCGCCGGCCGCCCGGCATGACCGCTGCGGAGCTCGCCGTAACACCGAGTCTAAGCGAACTCGGAGCAGTGCTGCGATCGGTGTACAGAGCCGAAACCGGCGTGTTGTCACGGTGGAATACGGGCGGGGACCCGGGCCCGACCGCGCGGCGCGCGACCGCCTACCGCGCGGTGGGATCGGCAGCGCCGTTCAGCCGCCGAGCGAATTGCGCACCGACGCCTTGACCAGGCACGTGTGCAAGGTCAGGGACAGCGCCGCGAGCTCACGCGCGGTCTCCTCGGCCCGTGCCCTCGCACCGGCGTCACGACTCTTGGCGATCGGCGCGACGATCTGCGCCACCAGGGCGGCCTCGCGGTCGGCTGCCAGCTTGAACGCGCGCAAATGCCGTGCCTCCAAGCCGAATTCGGCCATGGCCTTGGCTGTTCGGGCCAACGTGACCGCTTCGGAGTCAAAGAAGCCGGCGGCGCCGGGAACGATCAGATTCGCCCGGATCAGGTCGTTGAGGAATTTCTCGTCGATCGCCGCCTGCTGGAGCAGATCGGCGCGAGTGAGCCGGATTTCGTGATCGAACCGCAGTTCGTCGGGTGAAATCTCACCGGGCACGACGCCGAGCCTACGGGGTGGCGCGTGACCCGCAACCCGAGCGGAACGGTCGCCCGATTCGGCCTGGTATTCGGAATCGTCCGACCGCGCCGCCTCGACGCCGCCTCGACCGGAGACGGCCCTGGCCCGCGCCTCACGCACACCGAGCGTCGCCGCACCGCTGTCGATGGCCTCTAGCTGTTCCTTGATGACCTTCAACGGCAGGTACTGATCTCGCTGCGCGGTCAGCACGAACCGCAGCCGTTCACAGTCGGCGACCGAGAACCTGCGGTATCCCGACGGAGTCCGTTCGGGCCGGATCAGACCCTCGGCCTCGAGGAAGCGGATCTTCGAGATGGTGACATCGGGAAAGTCGGGACGCAGCAGATCCAGGACGGAGCCGATGGACATACCTCCGCGCGCCCACTGCGCCGCACCTGTCACAGTGCCGAGCCTTTCATGATCGCCGACACCGTCCCGCCCTTGTCACTGCCCCGATTGTCTCCACCCGGCCTGCGCTCGGCGGCGTCACGCGCGCCGGGCGCAGGCATCCGATTCACTCGTCGCGCGTGCTCATAGCGAGCCCGCACCCGCCGACGGCTCGTTGACCTGCGCGCGCGGACCGGTCAGGAAGACGAGCCGGAACTTTCCGATCTGGACCTCGTCACCGTTCTGCAGTTCCGAGGAGTCGACCGGCTCCCGATTCACATAGGTGCCGTTCAAGCTGCCCACATCCACGACCTGGAACGTGTCGTCGTCCTGCCGGAATTCGGCGTGCCGACGACTGACGGTGACGTCGTCGAGAAAGATGTCACTGTCGGGGTGACGACCGGCCGACGTGGTCGGCTGATCGAGCAGGAACCGCGAGCCCGCGTTCGGACCACGTTTGACGACCAGGAGGGCCGCACCGACGGGCAGTCCCTCGACCCCTTGGACCGGCTGTTCGCCGGTCGGCTCTGCGGAGCGCGACGCGTCGACCTCGTTCAGGAAATCCGCGCGGAAGACCGACGTCGTCTCGGCCGCGGTCTCCTGGTAACCCGGGTCTTTGTTCTCGCTCACCGTTTCTCTCCTCCTCGAACCTGATTATCCATACAAGCAGGTGATGCCTTCATTGACACGACGCGTCGTGTCACGAGAACACCGGCATCGACCGCCGGACTCTGTTGGCATTGACCGTACCCTGCCGGGCCGTGCCCGTGCAGGTAGAACAGGGAAGGCTGATTCAGCCCCCGATAACTCCTTGATAACCCGCAGCATCCAGCAGGTCGGCAAGCGTGTCGTCGAGGCCGGCGGCGTCGGCGACCTCCAATTCGAACAGCCATCCGTCACCGTAGGGATCGCTGTTGAGCGACTCCGGTGACTGCGTCAGTTCCTCGTTCACCGCAACGACTTTCGCGGTCAGCGGGGCGTAGATATCGGAAACGCTCTTGGTCGATTCCACCTCGGCGATGCTGTCTCCCGAGGCGACGTCCTTGTCCGCGTCCGGCAGCTGCACGAACACGACGTCACCGAGCTGTGACTGGGCGTAGTCGGTGATGCCGACCCGGACCGTCGTCGGGCCGATCCGGCGCACCCATTCGTGCTCCTCGGTGTAGCGCAGATCCTCGGGGGTCTGGGTCACAAGGCCGTCCTTTCTTCGTCAAGGTCGCACGCAACTCTATTCGAGACCCGACCGTCGGGCCGACCCGACGCCTCGGTTACGGGGAGCGCTGTGGCACAGCCGGTATCGCCCGCGCCACCGCGACCGCTTTGCCCAGGTACAGCAGACCCGTCCAGACATAGACCGCGGTACCCCAGATCAGGAAGGCGCCGCCGAAGGCACGACCGAAACCGTCCAGCGGCCAGTCCATCTCTCCGGCCAGCAGCCACGGCAGCGCCGACATCAGCGCGAACGTCGCCGCCTTGCCCAGATAGATCACCTCGGGCGGCTCCAGGTCGCGGCGCCGGTAGACGCCGAGGGTCAGGGTGAGCACCAGATCGCGTCCGACCAGGATCACCGCCACCCACCACGGGATGAGCCCGCGGAGGACGAAGGCGACCAGCGTCGTCACCAGATACAGCCGATCCACCAACGGATCGAGCAGCGCGCCCAGGCGCGAGGACTGGTCGAGCAGCCTGGCCAGTTTGCCGTCGAGGAAGTCGGTCACCGGGCTGGCGATCAGCAGGGCGAACGCCCAGCCGTCGGCTCGCACGACCAGCAGCAACCACAGGAACAGGGGAATGCTGAGCAGCCGCAGCACGCTCAGCACGTTCGGGACGGTCAGGACGCGGTCGGCGAATACGGCCCGGATTCCGGTGGGCGCGTCGGCGTCCCCGTGCGGTTCCGTCGTTCCCGGTTCGGTTGTCACAGCCCAGTGCATACCGCACCGCCCCCGGCCGCCGCCATCCGGGCGCGCCCACTCCCGCGCGGGATCCGCCCGGATCGGCGGGTTATGTCACATTCGACGTGGTGAAAGAATGAATGTGAAACCATCTCAGCTGGCCTGTCCGCCGATCGGGAGGAAACCCATGACCTCATACGACTACGACGTGGTGGTGATCGGCTCCGGATTCGGCGGCAGCGTGAGCGCGCTCCGGCTGACCGAGAAGGGATACCGGGTCGGCGTACTCGAGGCGGGCAGGCGCTGGGATCCGGAGGATCTGCCACGCACCAATTGGAATGTGCGCAAATCCATCTGGGCGCCGCGCCTCGGGCTCACCGGCACCCAGCGCATCAGCGTCCTCGGCAAATGCGCGGTGTTCTCCGGCGCCGGTGTCGGTGGCGGTTCGCTCATCTACGGCAACACGCTCTACGAACCGCTGCCGAATTTCTACACCGACCGGCAGTGGGCCCACATCACCGACTGGCGTGACGAACTCGCGCCCTACTACGACCAGGCCCAGCGCATGCTCGGGGTGACGACGAATCCCCGGATGACCCCCGCCGACCGGGTCATCCGGGAGATCGCCGACGATCTCGGCGTCGGTGACACCTTCCACCCCACCCGCGTCGGGGTGTACTTCAACGAGGACGATCCGGGCGCCGAGGTCGACGATCCCTACTTCGGCGGTGTCGGCCCGCGCAGACGCGGCTGTGTGCACTGCGCGCAGTGCTTCACCGGCTGCCCGCACAACGCGAAGAACACCACCCCGAAGAATTATCTGTACCTGGCCGAACAGGCGGGCGCCGAAGTACATCCGCTGACCACGGCCACCGAGGTCAGGCCGTTACCCGGCGGCGGATACGCGGTGCGGACCGAGCGTTCGGATCGCTGGATCCGCAAGCAGCGCGCCACGTTCACCGCCGAGCAGGTCGTCTTCGCGGGCGCGGCGCTGGGCACCCAGAAGTTGCTGCACGCGATGCGCGACAAGCGGGTGCTCCCCCGCCTCTCGCCGCGCCTGGGCGAGCTGACCAGGAGCAATTCCGAGGCCATCCTGAATGTGGTCAGCCGTTCGCGCGCCGATTTCGCCGAAGGCATCGCGATCACGTCCTCCATCCATCCCGAGGCCGACACCCACGTCGAGGTGTGCCACTACGGGAAGGGGCAGAACGCGCTGTTCCCGATGTCGGTGCCGATCGTGGACGGCGGCGCCTTCCGCTTCCTGCGGTTCCTGCTCGCGATGGTGCTGCACCCGGTGGTGTTCGCGCGCAGTCTCGACGCCAGGCGCGCCTCGGAGAAATCGGTCATCCTGCTGGTGATGCAGTCGCTGGACAATTCGCTCACCTCCTACCGCAAGCGCGGCCTCCTGAAGACCAGGGCGGGCGGTGGCGAGCCGAATCCGAGCTGGATCCCCCTCGCCCACGACATCGGCCGCCGATTCGGCGCGAAGGTCGACGGCGATACGCACGGGCTGGTGATGGACGTGTTCAACATCCCGGCCACCGCGCACTACATCGGCGGCTGCGTCATCGGCGACTCCCCCGACACCGGCGTCGTCGATCCCTACCAGCGGATATTCGGTCACCCCGGCCTGCATATCGCCGACGGTTCGGCCGTCACGGCCAACCTCGGCGTCAACCCGTCGCTGACCATCACCGCCCAGGCCGAACGCGCCATGGCCTTCTGGCCCAACAAGGACGAGCCCGACCCGCGCCCGCCGCTCGGCGCCCCGTACCACCGCATCGACCCGGTGCCGCCCGGCCGTCCCGCGGTGCCCGACGCGGCCCCCGGCGCCCTGCTGCTCCCGCTCACCCCCGTCGACCCCGCCCTGCGCGCCGACAGGGCCGACCCGACCCCGACAGCCTGAGCGACACCTCGGCCGACGACGGTCGGCAACCGCGAGAACTCCCAGCTAGAGTTCCGATCTGTGTCAGACAGTGGTAGCGACCGTACCGACCTACGGAACTTCGTCCCCGCCGACGAGGTGCGGGCTCGTGGGCGCGCGCTGCGCGAGCGTGTCCCGGTGACCGCCCGCGACCGCGACGCCGTCGGCCCGCGACGTCCGGGAGTGCTGGAATTCCTCGAGGCCAGTCATGCCGATCGGCTGCCGCATCTGGTCCCGTTGCGGGTGGGCCGGATGATGTCGGGACCGTTCACCTTCTACCGGGGTGCGGCCGGGTTGATGGCGGCCGATCTGGCGCACAGTGCGGTGAGCGGGCTCGACGCGCAGATCTGCGGCGACGCCCACGCCGCCAATTTCGGCCTGTACGGCACACAGCGCGGCGAAATCGTCATGGACATCAACGATTTCGACGAGACGATCCTCGGCCCGTGGGAGTGGGACCTGGAACGTCTCGCGGCCAGTCTCGTGCTGGCGGGCCGGGAATCCGGTGTCGACGAGGACGCCTGCCGGGCCGCGGCGCGTGACGCGGCGACCTCCTACCGGACCGCGATCGATCGGCTCGCCGAGATGCCGTTCATGGAGTCGTGGACGGCGTTGCCGGACGAGTCGGTGCTCAGCGCGGCCAAGGCCGACGATCTGCTGGACAATTTCAAGAAGGCGGCCAAGAAGGCGCGCAAGAACACCAGCGCCAAGGTGGCCTCGAAGTGGACCGAGCATATCGACGACCACGAGACCGGTGTCCGCAAACATCGATTCGTGAGCGACCCGCCGGTTCTCACGGCCGTGGACGAGCAGGTCGCCGAGGCGGTGATCGACGGTCTCGAACGCTACGTCGCCACGCTGCGGGAATCACGACGTAATCTGATCACCCGATTCGCGGTGTCCGACATCGCTTTCCGTATCGTCGGCACCGGCAGCGTCGGTTTGCACAGCTATGTGGCGCTGCTGCACGGCAACGACGGGGAATCGCTGGTACTGCAACTGAAGCAGTCGATCCCCTCGGCGCTGGCACCCTATCTGCCGCCGCGTCCGGATCGCCACGAGGGTGAGCGAATCGTCCAGGGCGCCAGGCATGTTCAAGCCGAGACCGATATCCTGCTCGGCTGGACCTCGATCGCGCTCGGCGAGCGGGAGTTGCCGTTCATCGTGCGCCAGTTCCGCAATCTCAAAGGCGCGATCGATCCGGCCGGACTCGGCGCCGAGGATCTCGACGATTACGGCCGACTGGCAGGGGCGCTGCTGGCGCGGGCCCATTCGCGGTCCCTCGATCCGCGCCTGACCTCCGGATATCTCAACGGCGACGAGAGTTTCGACGACGCGGTCAGCGCGTTCGCGGTCCGCTACGCCGACCGCACCGAGGCCGATCACGCCGAGTTGGTGGCCGCGGTGCAGGCCGGGAAACTGGCCGCCGAACTGCCCGCATAACCGTGTCTGCGGCGCGGGTGGCCGAATTACTCGTATCCTGTGCACTGTCGAGTGACGACGTGAAGGGCGGTCGCGAATGCTCGTGCGAGTGCAGAACCCGGCAGGCACGAATGCCGAACGGGCACTGATCGACTGGTTGCGCACCTGGAAGGATCCGGGCAGCCCGCACGGGGTTGCGACGATCAATTGCAGTCTGTTCCACGAGGATCGATTGCATCAGTTCGACGCGGTGGTCTGGACGCCGACCAGTTGCGTGGTGATCGAGGCGGAGGCGTTGTCCGCGCGCCAGGACGGCGTGCTGGATATTCCGCTCAACGGTCCGTGGACGATCGACGGCGAAGCGGCGACCCTGGAGGGCAGGGACCGGCGCACACCGCTGGACAAATCCCGTGAGCACACCTTCGCCCTGCAGAACTGGCTCGCCGCGCGCGGTCTCGGCCAGCGCGCGGTCCACGGGGTGGCGCTCATCGTTCCGTTGCGCGGCGCGCAGCTGAAGATCCAGCAGGCGTGGAACGACCCGAGTTTCGATGTCATCCTCGGCAATGATCCGGGCAGACTGCGCCACTATTTCGAGGTGCTGTCCGAGTCGGAGAAGCATCTGTGGACGGCCAACGACGTCGCGGTCGCGTTCCGCGGGCTGGGCATCCTGCCGTATCTGCCCGCACCGCAGGAGCTGCTGCACGAGGGTTTCATCGGCCCCATCGATATCACCCTGTGGCACGGCGGCCCGCAGCAGGCGCAGGCCGAGGCCTACGCCGAGGAGTTGGCCCAGGCCGAACGCGACGCGAAACCGCCGCTCATCCAGGCGCCCTGGTACAGCCCGTGGAAGCTGTATCCGACCGAGGCCGGTGACATCGATATGGGCCGAGCCTTCATGCGGACGTTGCTGACCATCGGCATGGTCATCGGTATCGCGTGGGTGCTGTGGTTCGTGATCATGGCGATCCTGAGCTACGGCCCGGGCTGATCGGACCCGCCACTCTCAGCCGGGGCGGCGGGCGGGGAATTCGACGGCGAGTTCGGCGAAGACCGCGGTGTTCAGGGCGAACGCCCGCTGCCCCTCATCGATCACGCGGCGGCGCTCGAGGTCGTCGACCGCCAACCCGTCGAGCAGTTGCCGGTACTCACGTTTGAAGGCGGCCGGGTTGTCGATGCCGTCGAAGACGTAGAACCGCACGCCGTCGCCGCGGCGCGGTAGATCCCACAATTTCTCGGCGGTGCCGCGGATCACCTGTCCGCCGGACAGGTCCCCGAGGTAGCGGGTGTAGTGGTGGGCGACATAGCCCGCGGGCCACTGTCGTGCGCATTCCTCGATCCGCGCGGCGTAGGCCGTGGTCGCGGGCAGCGCGGTGAGCCCGTCGCGCCAACGCGGTCCGATCAGGTGCGCGAGGTCACGCTCGAGTTCGGGTGTCCTCGCCAGTTCCGGCCGGATGAACGGCCCGGCGACCGGATCATCGGCGAGCACCTCCCAGTGCGATTCCAGCGCGCGGTAGATGAACCACAGCTGGGCGGTGTAGCGGTGGTAGGACGCGATACCGAGTGTCCCGCCGAGCATTTCGCCGATGAACGAGGAATTCTCGGCCTCGGCGTGTTGCCGTGCGGTCGCCGAACGGAGCGCAGCGGAGAACGTCACTGTTTCATCCGACATATCCGAACCACCTCACCGTCGCCGCGAGCATCTGCTATGGATACCCTTACCAGTCGCACCGACCATACCGGTTCGGCCGCCCGCGCACAGTTGTTCGGTCCGGGACCGAACCGACCGCCCCGGATCGGGGTCTACCCCGGACCGGGGTTCACTGCGCGGAGGACGCGCGCCTGCGCCTGCGCACGATCGGCCTGCGCAGCGAACCGAATCGGCGCAGGATCCGCGGCCGCAACTGGGTGCGGTCGAACCATTCGCCGAGGGTGACGCCCGCCGCGAGCGCGCAGCCGACGCCGAACGCCGCGAGCAGTTGATTGATCCCGAGCAGGAGTTCGTCGGTGAGCACGGCGTAGAGCCCCCGGTACACCTTCAGGCCGGGTAGCAGGGGCGTGATGCCCGCGACCGCGACGACCAGCGGCGGCGTCAGCGACCGCCGGGCCATCAGACCACCGGCCAGACCGACCACGGTGGCGGCGACGGCAGAGGAGATGATCGGCCCGAATCCGGCCTGCTGGACGAGCAGGAAGCAGATGATGCCCGCCGCGCCGCCCATCGCGGCGGCGGCCAGCGCGCGTCGTTCCGCGTAGCAGGCCAGGGCGAAGGCGAACGCGGCCACCGCGCCCGCGATCAGTTTGACCGGGAGATCGGTGATGTCGCGCCCGACGCTCATCTCGATGGACGGCACCGTCGCGCCGAGCACCTGCCCGAATCTGAGGGCGAACACGATGCCCGCGACGATGCCGCCGGTCATCATCATGACCTCGAGCAGTCGCGCCGACGCGGTGATCGGCGCGCCGGTGATCGCGTCCTGCACCGCGCCGACCAATTGCAGACCACTGAGCAGCACGGTGATCCCGGCGGCCACGATCAGGGTGGGATCGGCGCTGATCCCGAGTGGTTCGGCGAAGGTGGACAGGATGATGGCGGGCGTCGCGGCGACGGCGCCACCCGCCACGTGCTGGAAGAAGAACGGGAGACCGTAGCCGTTGAGCACCCGGTTCACCCGGTCGATGAGCAGGGTGGTGCCGAAACTGACCGCGGCCACCAACCAGCCGCCGCCGAGCAGCGCGCCGATGGCCGCGGCGAGCAGCGACCAGCCGAAGGTGGCGGTCCAGCGGTGGTAGGGGTGCGGCGCGGTGGTGATAGCGTCGAGTGCGGCGCGGGCGTCGTGGGGGGCGACGACCTGGGTACGGATACGGCGGGTGAGCCGGTCGACGGCCGCGAGCCTGGTGAAATCCAGCGAGCGGTAGTGCACCACCCGCATGGTGCTCGCGGGCGGCAACCGTGGGCCCCGATCGGCCCAGATGCGGATCGCGTCGTAGGTGACGTCGATATCGCAGCGCGCCAGGCCGTAGGTGGCCGCGATGAAGCGGACCTGGGCGCTGGTGTCGATCACGCCGGTCCCCGAAGCCAGCACGACCTCCCCGACCCGGACCGCGAGATCGAGTACCTCCGCGACCCGCGCGTCGTCGGCGAGGTCGATCGGTTGCAGCGGTGTGGGGGCCGAGACGATGGTGTCGGCCATCGCCTGCCGGTCCGCGACGAACAGGCCGACAGCCTGGGTGACCACCGGCACCCGCAGCACTCGCCTGCCGCGCAATCGGCCCCGGCGACCGGTGTGACCGGACGGGGACAACGTCTCGTCTGCTCCCGGGAGTGCGTCAAGACCCATGCTCGCGAAGGTAGTCAACGACCCGGCGATCGCGCATCCGCGCCTGGGAAACGCGTGTCGAGATCACAACCGACCAGCCGGTTCATCGCCCGGAGATCGGATTCACGACGATCGGGATCGCCGCGCGATCCGCGCGCGGACTCTTGGTGCGAACCTGCGGACAGTGGTAGAACTTGTTCTAATTCGACCGATGGGAGCGGAGCCGGTGCGGTACGGAATCGTGTTGTTCACCAGTGATCGGGGCATCTCGCCCGCCGTGGCGGCGGTCACCGCCGAGCGGAGCGGATTCGACTCGTTCCACGTGCCCGAGCACACCCACATCCCGGTGGTCCGCGCGGCCGCGCACCCGAGCACCGGCGACGCCACGTTGCCCGACGATCGCTACCTGCGCACCCTCGATCCGTGGGTGGCGCTGGCGACGGCCGCCGCGGTCACCGACCGGATCACCCTGTCGACGGCGGTGGCGCTGCCCGCCGAGCACCATCCGATCGCGCTCGCCAAGACCATCGCCTCGCTCGACCATCTGGCCGGCGGACGAGTCGGCCTCGGTGTCGGATTCGGGTGGAACACCGATGAACTCGCCCATCACGGGGTGCCCGCCGGTAAACGACGCACGGTGCTGCGCGAACATCTGGCGGCCATGCGCGCGCTGTGGACCACCGAGGAAGCCGCGTTCGAGGGGGAATTCGTGACCTTCGGTCCGAGTTGGTCGTGGCCCAAACCCGCCAGCAAGCACATCCCGGTGATTCTCGGCGCGGCGGGCGGCGAGAAATCCTTCACCTGGCTGGCGAAGAACGCCGACGGCTGGCTCACCACACCGACCGAGGGCGTGCTCGACGACAAGATCGCACTGCTGCACCGGATCTGGCGGGACAACGGCCGCGACGGCACACCGGAGATCGTCGCCCTCGCGGGCCGCCACGACGCCGACCAACTCGCCCGGTGGGCCGAAACAGGCGTCACCGAGGTCGTTTTCGGACTTCCCGACCTCGAGGCCGATGTCGTGCGCGGCTACATCGGCAAACTCGCGGGCAAACTGGGACTCACTGCCTACGACGGCCCGGATCGTCGCCTGGCCGAATACGCGCCGCCGACGATCTGAGCACCGGGATCAGCGCAGGTCGCGGCGACGGAATCCAGCGACACCGAGACCGACCAGCACCGCCGCGACGGCGAGCAGCCACAGGATCGGGGACCACTGCCACGGCGCGCCGGGCAGTTTCGGCGGATGCACGAACGGCACCACGTCGATGAGCCACTGCGGCAGTCCGTCGAGCGCTCCGAGGAAGAAGACGATCAGCATCGCGCTGAGCACCCCCCACGCCGTCGGGGCGAACCGGGGGGCCAGGCCCTGGACGGCCATCGCGATTCCGGTGATCACCCACACGGCGGGCACCTGGACCAGCGCCGCGCCGAGTCCGTCACCGACCTTCTCGGCGAACCCGCCGTCCATCGCGCCGTAGACCCCGCCGATGCACAGACCGGCGATCGTCAGCAGCACGACCGGGCCGAGCAGCGCGAAGAGCAGGTGGCTCGTCGCGTATCGGGCGCGACCGACGGCGCAGGCGAGGGTGGCCTCGGCGCGCTGGGCGGTCTCCTCCTCGTGCAATCGCAGCACCGCCGAGATCGAATAGGCCGCCGCGGCGATGGCGAGGAAGGACACCGCGAAGGTGATGAACGAGTTCTGCAACTGCTCGGTGCCGCCCATCCGCGCCAGCACATCCTTGACCTGCTGGCTGTCGCCGAGTATGTCGCCGACGCTGTCGATCGCCCCACCCATCAACAGGCCGTAGAGCAGGAATCCGACCGACCAGGCCAGCAGGCTGCCGCGATGCAGCCGCCAGGCCAGACCGGTCGCGCCGGACAGCCCGGCGGCGGCCCGTGGCGGGCCGGGCCGCTCGGCGAGCAGTCCCGATCCGGTGTCGCGGCGACCGAGCAGTACGTAGGCCGCGGCGGTACTCAGCACCGCGAGAGTCAGCAGCGGGACCAGCACCCACCAGCGTTCGTCGGCGTAGGGACGCATGTTGACGCACCAGCCCAGCGGCGAGAACCAGGACAGCACGCCGTTGCCCGCGTCACCGACCGCGCGCAGCGCGAACGCCGTGCCCAGCGCGGCGAAGGCGATTCCACGCGCGATCCGCGCGCCGGTGCTCACCTGCGCGGTGATCGCGGCCACCGAGGCCCAGACCAGCCCGGAACCGCCGAGGGCGGCGCCGTAGGCCAGCGAACCGGCGAGCGGCAGACCGCTGCTCAGCAAGGTGAGCGCGGCCAGTACACCGACGAGTACGCAGCCGACGGCCGTCATCGTCAGCGCGGCGGTGAGTCCGGCGTAGCGGCCGATACTGGTGGCGCCGACCAGTTCCGCGCGACCGGTCTCCTCCTCGACCCGCGTGTGCCTGATGACGGTCAGGATGACCGCGATCGCGATCAGCGCGTAGAACGGCCCCGCCTTCCACAGCCCGATCGAGCCGATATCGGTCCCGAAGACCGGGCCGTACATGGCGACGAGCGCGGGACTGTCGGTGATGGACCTCGCGTAGTTGTCGAGTTCGGCCTGGGTGCTGTACACGCTCTCGGTGCTGGCCACGTAGAAGGTCGGCAGCAGCCCGAAGGCGAGCACCCACAGCGGCAGCACGATCCGGTCGCGGCGCAGGTAGAGCCGCAGCATCTGCGCGGTACCGGCGAAATCCGTCGATCCGCGCAGAACCGGCGCGGTGAAACCGGATTCGGCGGTGACCGCGGTCATGCCCGCACCTTCTCCGCGGCCACGTCGACTCCGTCGACGTGATAGTGGCGCAGGAACAATTCCTCCAGGGTGGGCGGCGCGCTGGTGAGGCTGCGCACCCCGGTGTCGCCGAGTATCCGGATCAGTTCGCCCAGATGTTCGCCGTCGACCTGGCAGCGCAGCGTCGAACCGTCGCGCACGATATCGTCCACCCCGTCGATTCTGGTGAGATCGCCCGGGTCGCCGAGTAGTTCGGCGGTGATCGAGGTACGCGAGAGATGGCGCATGTCCGACAGCGATCCGCTTTCCACGGTGCGGCCGGACCGGATGATGGTCACCCGATCGCAGAGCGCCTCCACCTCGGACAGGATGTGACTGGACAGCAGGACTGTCGCGCCGCGTTCCCGCGCTTCGCGGGTGCATTCGCGGAATACCTGCTCCATCAACGGATCCAGGCCGGAGGTCGGCTCGTCGAGCAGCAGCAGGCCCACATTCGAGGCGAAGGCCGAGACCAACGCGACCTTCTGCCGATTGCCCTTGGAGTAGGTGCGCGCCTTCTTTCGTGGATCGAGGTCGAAACGTTCGATCAACTCGGCCCGCCGCCCGGCGTCGATACCGCTGCGCATGCGGGCGAGCAGGTCGATGGTCTCCCCGCCCGACAGCGACGGCCACAGCGTGACATCGCCGGGCACATAGGCGAGTTCGCGATGCAGGGCGACCGCGTCGGTCCACGGGTCACGGCCGAACAGTCGCGCACGACCCTCGGTGGCACGCAGGATGCCGAGCAGCACTCGGATCGTCGTCGACTTCCCCGCGCCGTTGGGCCCGAGGAAACCGTGGATCTCCCCCTCCTCGACCGACAGGTTCAGGCCGTCCAGGGCCGCGACATGTCCGAATGTCTTACGGAGATCAGTGATCTCGATTACCGGTGCAGCAGCTGAATCGGCCATCATCGCTCCTCGTCGAGTGCTTCGAGCATCGTGGAATCGGTCAACATTCCCTGCGTGTAGAGCTCGAGCGCCGGGAAGGTGGTCTCCTCGGCGATATCGCGAATCGCCTTGCGGTAGTCGATTTTTCCTTCGCGCTGCACACGCAGTTGCAGATACAGGTTCATGGCTCCGACATGGCAGAGCACGATGTAGCGGGCCCGGGCGGCCGGATCTCGACTCGGTTTGAGCTTGCCCGCCTCCACCGCGTCCTGCATGTATTTCTCGGCGTCGGCGATCATGTGCTCCAGCAGCGATTCGGCCAGCGACCCGCCCGCCTGGAAACTGCGCAGCATGTACGCGATGACGGGGGCGTACACCTCGATCTCGGCCAGGGCGTTGATCATGCCCGCCGGGCCGGGCGCCGCGATGGCCTTGCCCTTCTCGACCCTGATGATCTCGAGGATTCTCTCGTCGCAGACCGCGCGCAATCCGTCCTTGGAGCCGAAGTGATGGTTCACCAGCCCCGGGGATACCCCCGCCGCGGCGGCGATCGCCCTGACGCCGACCTGGAATCCGTTCTCACCGAAGACGTCGATCGCCGCGTCACGGATACGCGCGGCCGTCGTCAGGTCAGAGGTCATCGGATCGGCGGATCGTCGCGGTACCGGATCGTCGCGTCCGGAGCTCGATTAAACGCATGTTCAGCATCTTAAACACTCGTATAGTCGGGCGGCAAGAGTTGGATCACAGTTGTCGTGACGGCGGTTTGCCTCCGATCCTGCGGGCTATCGTCGGGTTATGGACACCGGCAGCTCATCGACGGCAGATCACCTTCGTGCGGCACTCGACGGCCCCTGGGGCGACGTCAGGGAGGAGGCACGCAAGCAGCTCGCGGGCGACGAATTCGCCGGTGATCCGCACCTGGACTACAAAGCCGCGCGTGCCCGCGTACTCGAGCAGATGCGCACCATCTCGACCATGGGCATCGCCGAGCGCGGATTCCGCCGTGAGAACGGCGGGACCGGCGAGCCCGGCGCCGCCGTGACCGGACTGGAGATGCTGGCCTACGCGGATCTGTCACTGTGGGTGAAAGCCGGCGTCCAGTGGGGCCTGTTCGGCGGCGCGGTGGAGAATCTCGGCACCGAACGGCACCGGGAGTACATCGAACGGCTGATCTCCCTCGACCTGCTCGGCTGTTTCGCGATGACCGAATCCGGCCACGGCAGCGATGTCGCCAATATCGAGACCACCGCGACCTACGATCCGGCCACCGAGGAATTCGTCATCCACTCCCCCACGCCGTCGGCCCGCAAGGACTACATCGGCGGCGCGGCCGAGCACGCCAGGATGGCGGCGGTCTTCGCCCAGCTGGTGACCGCCGGTGAGAACAAGGGTGTGCACTGCCTGCTGGTGCCGATCCGGGACGAGCAGGGCGCGGATCTGCCGGGCGTCACCACCTACGACGACGGCCTCAAAGGCGGTCTACCCGGGGTCGACAACGGGCGCATCGTGTTCGATCAGGTGCGGGTGCCGAGAGAGAACCTGCTCAACCGCTACGCCGACGTGGCTCCCGACGGCAGCTACACCTCCGATATCGAGAATCCGAGCCGACGCTTCTTCACCACACTCGGCACGCTGGTGCGCGGACGGGTCAGCGTCGGCGGCGCGGCGGCGGCGGGCGCCAGGGTCGCGCTGAGTATCGCGGTGCGCTACGCGCTCGCGCGGCGTCAGTTCTCCGACCCCGACACCGGCGAGGAAACGCTGCTGATGGACTACCGCAGCCATCAGCGCAGGCTGTTCCCGTTGATCGCGCGCTCGTTCGCGCTGGCGTTCGCCCAGAACGACCTGGTGCGGCGCATGCATCTGGTCCAGACCGGACAGAATCTCGATCCCGAGGCGCAGCGGTCGCTGGAGAAGCGGGCCGCCGGACTCAAGGTCGCCCAGACCCGGCACGCCACCCGCGCGATCCAGGAATGCCGCGAGGCCTGCGGTGGCGCGGGCTACCTCACCGAGAATCGGCTGGTGACGCTCAAGGCCGACACCGACGTGTTCACCACCTTCGAAGGCGACAACGTCGTGCTCACCCAGCTGGTCGCCAAGGAGCTGCTCACCTCCTACGCCGACGAGGTCCGCGATCTGGACGCGCTCGGCTGGGTCCGTTTCGCCGCGACCATGGCCGGTGACGTGGTGCGAAAGCGTTCCGGGGTGCGCCAGATGATCCAGACCATGCGCGACCGCAACGACGAATCGGTCGACGAGGGTGATCTGTCACGCCGCTCGGTTCAGCTGCAACTGTTCGCCGATCGCGAGGACTACCTGGTCCGCACCGCCGCGCACCGGTTGCGCGCGCGGGCGAAGGAGACCGGCCCGTTCGAGGCGTTCAACAACGCCCAGGATCACATCCTGGCCGCCGGTACCGCGCATATCGACCGCCTGGTCCTGGAGGCGTTCATCGACGGCCTCGCCGATATCGAGGACGACGACGCCCGCCACCTGGCCGAAGCCGTCTGCGATCTGTTCGTCTACTCGCTGGTGGAGGAGCACTCGGCCTGGTTCATCATGCACCGGTTCATGTCGGTGGAACGGGCCAAGGCGGTGCGCCGCGGCGTCAACGAACTCGTCGACCGGCTGCGCCCCGACGCGCTCACCCTGGTGGAGGCCATGGGCGTCCCCGAATCGATGCTGCGCGCCGCGATGCTCGACGACGCGAGCGTCTACGACCGACGCTGAACTCGCGGTCCCTCGCGGAATCGGGTCCCGATTCCGCGAGGGACGTTCAGTAGGCGCCCTCGCCGCGCGCGACCGCGCCGATCGTCTTGGCGATCAACAGCAGATCGAGCACCATCGACCAGTTCTCGACGTAGGACAGGTCCAGCCGGACCGCGTCCTCGACGGAGAGATCGGATCGACCGCTGACCTGCCACAGTCCGGTGACGCCCGGTTTCACCAGCAGGCGCCGTCGCATCTCCCCGTCGTAGGAGTCGACCTCGCGCTGCACCTGGGGACGCGGGCCGACAACGCTCATCTCACCGCGCAGGACGTTGAGGAATTGCGGCAGTTCGTCCAGGCTGAATTTGCGCAGGAAGCGTCCGACCGGGGTGACGCGCGGATCCTGCTTCAACTTGAAGAACACCGGATTGCCGCCGTTGTGCTCGATCAGATCGACCACGTCGCGATCGGCGCCGATGTACATGCTGCGGAATTTGATCATGCGGAAAGGTGTGCCGCCACGACCGATCCGCTCCGACAGGTAGAACACCGGACCGGCACTGGTCGCCTTGACCGCTACCGCGATGACGAGGAGCACGGGCAGGATCGCGAGGAGGACGGCCGCCGAGAAGCCGAGGTCGAAAACCGCCTTGCCGGTCGATTTCGCGCGGTCGTACCTGGGCTTGGCGATGTGCAGCATCGGCATACCCGCCACGAGTCGATTGGTGAGCCTGGCCCCGGAGATGTCGACCACGCCCGGAGCGACCACGAGTTCCACCCCGAGTGGATCGAGTTCCCAGGCCATCCGGCGCAGTTCGACGGGCCCCAGGTAGTCGGTGGCGGTTACCGCGACGGTATCGGCGCCACTGCGACGCACCGCGTCGACCACCGAGCGGTCGTCACCGACCACCGAGACGGTCCGATCGGTGGCGTGCAGCCCGAATCCGACGCTGCCGGGTATCCCGTCCGGCACACAGACGCCGACCACCTTGTATCCGGTCGCGAGATCGCGGGAGAACGCCGTGGCCATCGCCTGGGCCGCTTCCGGCGGCCCGACCACGAGAACCGAGGTCAGGTAGTCGCCGCGACCGCGCCGCCGCGCCCGGATCCGCAGCCGCCAGGCGAGTCTGCTGAACATCAGTCCGAGCAGGCCCAGCGGCAGCGCGATCGCGAGGTATCCGCGCGCGAACTCGATCTGGAAGATCAGCGAGATGATCGCGAGCACGCCGAACAGCCGCAGCGTCGCCGAGACGAGCCGCCGATACTCCTCGGTCCCGCTGCCGATCACCTGCGGTGACCGGGTGTTGCACGCGACGAGGAAACCCATCCAGCTCACCGCGAGCACCGCGGAGACGACGGTGTATCCCACCTCGTACGGCAGTGTCCACGCCAGCGGTGGCGCCACCGGACCGCCGAACCGGATGACCTGCGCCAGGATCACCGCCGCAACGATCACCGCGAAATCGGTCGCTTCCAAGCGCCTCACATAGTCGGCTTGCCAGCGTTCCCGGTCCGATCGCGGCGACACAGCGGCGGACACCGGCACATCGAGGTCGTCGCCCTCGGAGAGCTCGAAGCTCATGAACACACACCTCCCCCTGGGAGAGAATCGTCGCCCCCGATCGACATCGATCGGTCCCCTCGGCAAACACGAGGCGCCCGGGGTGTTCGGTCATTCGGCGCCCGACAGGTGATTGTTACAGACCACATTCCGATTCACACATCTAATGACAAGGGGCACAAAGTATTCCACGGGTTAGCGGAGTGGATGAAGATCACCCGATCCGACCGTGCGCAATACCGGACTCCGACCCCTGCCCGGGGAATCCCCGAAAGCCGCGCCGGTAGCCCGCTGGATGCTACCCGGCGAACCGGATGGCAGGTAGTCCGGAACCCGCTATCACACAGATGATTTCGCCCTCGTCGGCCGACCCCCCGACGTCGGCGATGTCGGATCGCTATGAACCACCGCGCGCGGGGCGGTGCGGCGGTGCGCAAGCCGCCAGCTTTTCGGGCGATCGAAATCCCCTCCGGCGCGGTAGATTCACATATCGGACACAGGGAGGTAACCCGATGAAGGTCGTGCTGTTCTGCGGCGGGTACGGCATGCGGATGCGGGAGGGCTCCGACGACGTGGTGCCCAAGCCCATGCAGATGGTCGGCAATCGACCGCTGATCTGGCATGTGATGCGGTACTACGCGCATTACGGCCACACCGATTTCATCCTGTGCCTCGGATACGGCGCCGCGCACGTGAAGAACTACTTCCTCACCTACCAGGAATCGGTCTCCAACGATTTCGTGCTGCGCGACGGCCGGGTGGAACTGCTGAGCGAGGATATCGCCGACTGGTCGATCACCTTCGTCGACACCGGACTCGAATCGGCCATCGGGGAGCGACTGCGCCGGGTGCGCGGGCATCTCGGCGCGGACGAGGTCTTCCTGGCCAACTACGCCGACGTGCTCACCGACGCGCCCCTCGACACCATGATCGAGCAGTTCACCGCCTCCGGCGCGGCCGCGTCGATGCTGGTGGTGCCACCACAGCAGTCGTTCCACTGCGTCGATCTCACGCCGACCGGCGAGGTCAAGGAGATCATGCCGATCTCGCGCATGCCGCTGTGGGAGAACGGCGGATACTTCGTCCTCACCCGCGAGATCTTCGACCTACTGCCACCGGGCGGTGATCTCGTCGCCGACGCCTGCGGCGCGCTCGCCGGGCAGGGCAGACTCTTCGGCTATCGGCACCAGGGGTTCTGGAAGCCCGCCGACACCTTCAAGGAACGCGCCGAACTCGACGCGGCCTACCACAGCGGCGAGCGGCCGTGGATGGTCTGGGAGTCGGCGCCCCGGTGACCCTGCCACACCATCCGCAGCACCTGCTCCCAACTCCCGGCGGACGCGTCGCGCGGCGAGACGACGCTGACCGGCAGCGGCCATTCGATCCCGAGATCCGGATCGTCGTAGGCGACGCCGATATCCTCGGCGGGGTCGTGCGGCCGATCGATGCGGTAGCACACGTCGGCCGTGGTGGTGAGCGCCTGGAATCCGTGCAGGAACCCCGGCGGCACGTACAGGTGGTGGAACTCGGCGTCATCGAGACGGAACGCCTGCTGCCGACCGAAACTCGGCGATCCGGGACGGATGTCGACCAGCACGTCGAACACCGCGCCGTGGGCGCACCGCACCAGTTTGGCCTCGCCGCGCCCGCGCCTGCCGTGCATACCCCGCACCACACCCCGGCCCGAACGGGACTGGGAATCCTGGAGGAAGGCGGCGCCCGCACCGGGCACGCCGAGGTACTCCTCGAAGATCTCCACGTCGAAAGTCCTCGTGAACAGGCCCCGATCGTCCCTGAATGGCTGCGGTATCAGCAGCAGGACGTCGGCGAGCTCCGTCTGCTCGATACGCACCGCGTCATCGTGCCACGAACGACCGGGTGCCGCTATGTCCGAATCGTCCCGCACCGGCCTTCGGCCCAGCGCGCGCCCCCAGCGGTCATTGTCGGACTCGACCGGCCGGAACGGGGGTCGATCGGCTAGTTTGAACTCGCTGCGCCGCATCGAATTTGCCGATGGTGACGCAGCACACAGTCCGGAAAAAGAGAGAAATCTGATGAGGGAAACCACCCGGCTCCGATCCCGGAGCGTACGAGTTCTGACCATGGCCTCGATCGTCGCCGCGGGGCTGGCATTCGGAAACGGATCGGCCGCCGCGGCGGTCGACAACAGCAGTTCCATCGTCGACCGGGCCCAGCGCACGGTCGAGGCGATCCAGGCCGACACCACGATCGATTCCGTGCCGCCGCTCGACAGCAATCCGTTGACCAGGGAGTGGTTCCACAACGGGTCGGCGGGCTTCAAGGTCTCCGGTCCCGACGCGAAGGACTGGAAGGGCCACATCACCTTCGGCTACCAGGTCGGCTACCCGGCGACGGTGGGCGGAAAGATCAAATTCGAGTACTCCACCCCCGGCCTCGGTGTGGATCTCGGTGGCGCCGATATCGGCGTGCTGAAGATCGACAGCCTGATCCCGAAGGCGGGCGTACAGCTCGAGGCGGGTTTCGGCCCCGGCATCCAGACCATCGAATGCGCGGGCGGGGACGTCTCGGGCACCGAGGGCTTCATCCGGCTGTCCGGATTCCACGCGACCATCACCGGCGTGCTCGGCCAGACCAATATCCGGCCGTTCGTCAAGCTCGTGAGCGCCGACGGTGACACCGTGATCACCTACGGCAAGCCCTGGACCCTCTGATCCGGCTACGCCCTCGCCCGGTTTTCACGTCCGAAACGGCGTTCTCGGGTGAGGGCGAACCGTCGACGAGGCACGCGCCGCGCGGCCTCCGCGCAGCGTGCCCGGATCGACGCGGTAGCGTACGGAACCCGGGAAGGGGCCTGCGATACTGGTCGGGAGACTGCACAATGACCGATGACGCCATCCGTCGACGACGACTGCTGGCCGTTTCCCTCGGCGCCGCCGCCGTGCTGCCACTGGCCGCGTGCGCGACCGCCGAGCAGGAGCAACCGGATACCGAGTTCCGCTCCCCCACGGTGACCGACGCGCCCGCGGCACGCAATGTGCGCGATTTCGGCGCCGTCGGTGACGGCCTCGCCGACGACACCGCCGCGATCGCCGCCGCGGTCGCCGCGTCCGAAGGCCCCCCGGTGCTCTACCTGCCCGCGGGCCACTACCGGGTGACGTCCTTCCCCGAACTGCCCGACTTCGCCACGGTGCTCGGCGACGGCCCCGACATCTCGACGCTGGTCTGCGAGACCGACACCACGCTGATCTCGTTGCGCAATCGCAGCAGGGTGCGGTTCTCCCGGCTCGGGATCTACATGTCGGGCCCGCGCTCCACCGCCGTCGTCCTCACCGAATGTTTCCGGTGTTCCTTCGACGCGGTGGTGATCCGGGGCAACCATCTGAGCAGCAATCACCCGCAGTTCCTCGCCCAGCGCGGCGTGGTGCTCGAGGGCAACACCGGCGGCACCGCGTTCATCAACTGCGATATCAACAATTTCGGTGTCGGCATCACCACCTCGTGCATCCAGAACTATGTGACCTCGTCCAAACTCACCAGCAATTTCATCGGCGTCCTCGGCACCGGCAACGATCACAACGCGGGTCTGGCGCTGACCAATGTCGAATTCGTCTCCGACCACGACCCGAAGACCACCGACAAACACCTCGCCATCGACGGGGCCGCCAACGACTGGTGGTTGACCAATGTCTGGTTCGAGGGCGCCGATATCGCGGTGTCGGTCGGCGACCGCGAGCGCGGCGGGCCCGCCCAGTTCGGCATGGTCAACTGCAAGGTCGCGGCCCGTTCGGTCGCGATCGACCTGGTGTACTGCCGTCAGCCCTACCTCGCCAACGTCGTGTTCGATCCGGATCTGGAACGGCCTCCGATCGAACTGCGGATCGATCCGGCGGGCTGCCCCGAGGGCACGGCCGTCAACCTGATCTCCAGTGCCGGAGAGGATTTCGCGCCGGGACAGTTCCCCGACCGCTGGCACGTGCTCGGGCGGGGCAGCATGCGCGCACCGCGCTTCGAGGGCACGATCGTCGGCAGGGCCGGACGCGGCGACGCCGACATCATGCAGGCCCAGGGACCCGACGGCGATGTGCGATCGGCCGTACTATCCAGTGGAGCGTGGCTTTCCGACCGGCCCGAAGGCGGGGTCGTGCTCAAGGACAACGACGGCGGCTACTGGCGGCTGACCGTCTCCACCGATGGCGCCGTCCGCACCTCCCCGCTGGGACGCCAGCGACCCAAGGGGTGAGCCGTGCCCGACCATCCGACCACCCTGTCACGGGTCAGGCTCGGTCCGGTCACCCTGCACGGCGCTACCATCGTCCTGCGGCCGCCGCGGATCGATGACTACTCCCGGTGGCGGCAATTGCGCCTGTACGACCGTCACCGGATCGAACCGTTCTGGTCGAGTTCGCCGCTGGACTGGCCCGCGCGGCACACCCCGCGACACTGGATCCACGAATATCTCGCGGGCCGAGCGGGCGAGCGTGCGGCACGCAGACTCGGGCTGGTGATCGAGGTCGACGGCCTGCTGGCCGGGCAGGTCGAACTGGCCCACATCGATTTCGTTTCCGGCAGCGCCGAACTCGGGCTCTGGATGTCCTCGCAACTGGCGCGCCACGGCATCGCGGCACTGGCGACGGCGTTGATCGTGGATTTCGCGTTCGGCACGGCGGGTCTACGGCGGATCACCGCGCCGATCTCACCGGCGAATGTCGCGACCGGGGCCGGAGCGCAGCGGCTCGGCTTCCGCCGCGAAGCGCTCATGGCGAGGTACTTCGACGCGGGCGGCGCACCGCAGGATCACGAACTGTGGGCCATCACCGACCGGACCGCCCCGCGAGAAGGTCTGACCGAGTACTGGATCCGGCACCGCTCCGGACGGCCGCCGCGCAGCGAGCCGCCACCGGAACTGCCGGATATCCGGCCGCCACGCCACACCGAGGTACTCGTCGCGATCGCCAGGTATCACGCGGGCCGGGTTCTGCGTTCGGCCGACCCGCTGTGGTACGCGCAGCGCATCCGGCTCACCGACCCGCGCCATCCCGGTCTGGTGGTGCGCAGTCCCGAACACGCCGATCTCGCCACCGGGGCGGCCCGGTGGCGGCCCGCCGGCGCCGGTACGGGACGTCCGAGGGGATGGACCTTCGGGCGGGCGCGGCCCCGGCGCGACACTCCCCCGCCCGACCTGGTGCTCGCGATCGAGGACGACGGCGCGTTCGTCGGCGAGGTGCGCCTGTTCGAGGCCGATATGTTCAACCGGCACGCCCGGCTGTTCGCGTGGACCGATCCGACGCTGCCCCCTCCCTCGATACGCAGGATCCGCACGATCGCCATCAGGCTCGTCGTGGAATACGCGCTGACGGTCCTGCGCATGATCCGCGTCGCCGCCGAGATCGAACCCGACGATATCGAGTTCGCCGAGCTGGCCGCACGCGCGGGCATGGAGTGGGAGGGGCGTTTGCACGATTTCGTCGGCGTCACCGGACGCCGCGCCGACCACGACCTGTGGGCCGTGACCGTCCCCGATTCCCGGACCGCGCGGCGGCTCTACCGCACGATCGGCGCGGAGGGCCGGTAGCGGCGGATGGTGTCGGCGACGGCGTCCGCGGAGGTGGACAGGTCGGCGGTATCGATGCGGTAGGGATCGAAATGGCGCGCGACCACCGTCATCCTGCGCCCGCCCGCGATGTGGATCAGTTCGATCTCCGACCAGGCGAACGCGGTCACCAGTCCGCCGTGCCAGTGGCTCAATCCGTCCGCGGTGATGACAAGGCGGGGGGTCGTGCGCCAGATCTCGCGCGCCGCCCACAGTCCGACCCCGCCGATCGCGCACCACAGGATTCCGAACACGAGTCCGAATTCGGGCTCGAACCGATCGAGATTCGCGGCGTTCTCCGCGCCGTAGGCGAGCAGGGCCGACACCACCACCGCCGTACCCGCCCCGCCGAACAGGATTCCGGCCGCCAGGCACAGCCACGTATCGAGCACCGCCGTCGGCGCCTGCCGATACGTTGTCGACGACATGGGAACCACCTCGCTGTCGACGAACCGGCCGTCGAAGGACCCGTGATCGAACTCTTCGATTGTACGGCGGCACACCGTTCGCGGCACGCCGAACGTTGGTCGGAACGACACACCGCGTCCGGTGCATGAACGGCCGACGCGTGGGAAAGTCTCGCGTATGCGCGAGTCCCGTTCCATCGCCGGTGTCGTCATCGGATTCCTCGCTCTCGGCATGCTCGCCGGGTGCGCTCCCGCCACCGACGAGAGGTCGCCCGCGACCACCTCCGGCGGCGCCCCGCTGATCTCGACCGATGATCTCGTCGGCGTGAAACCGGACGAGGTGCACCTGTTCGGGTTCAACGACCTGCACGGCAATCTCGAGCCGCCGCAGGGGTCGACGGGCAAGATCGCGGGATACGACGCGGGTGGCGCGGTGTATCTCGCGACGCACCTGGCCAGGCTGAAAGCGGCCTATCCCGCCAGCGCGGTGGTGTCGGCGGGCGACAATATCGGCGCGAGCCCGCCGATATCAGGCCTGTTCCACGATGAGCCGACCATCGCGTTCATGAATACGGTCGGCGTCGCCGCCTCGGCGGTCGGCAATCACGAATTCGACGACGGCGTCATCGAATTGGGGCGATTGCAGCGGGGCGGGTGCGCCCCCGACGGCTGCACGCCCGGCGAGCCGTTCACCGGCGCGAAATTCCCGTTCCTGGCCGCGAATGTCACCGACGCGTCGGGCGAACTCCCGCCCGCGCTGCGCGCATGGACGATGGTGGAGATCGGCGGGCGCAAGATCGGCGTCGTCGGCACCGTCACCGCCGACACCGCGAATATCGTGATGCCGGAAGGGATCCGGGGCTACAACTTCGGCGACCAGGTAAGCGCGATCAACGCTTACGTCCCCGAGATGAAGGCGGCGGGTGCGGAGACGATCGTGGCGCTCGTGCACGACGGCGGCGCGCAACAGACCACGGGGACCGGCCCGGTCGACTACAACGGCTGCGCCGATGTCGGGCCGGAGGTCACCGCACTCGCCACCCGCACCGACCCCGCGGTCCGCGCGGTGCTCACCGGACACACCCACCAGCCCTACGTCTGCGCGGTGGACGGGAAAGTGGTCACCCAGGCCGCGTCCTACGGCAGGCTGATCACCGATGTCACCCTGCGGTTCGGCGCGGACGGCGTGCAGGCCTCGGCGGTGAACCGGGTGGTCACCCGCGAGGTCACCCCCGACGCGAACGCGACCGCACTGGTGAATTTCTATGCCGAGCAGGCGCGCCCGCGTGCGGCGCGGGTGGTCGGGACGACGGCCGTCGCCCTGCCGCACGATCCCGGCCCGTCCGGCGAATCACCGCTTGGCAGCGTGGTCGCCGACTCCATGCTGAGCGCGACCGCCCCGGCTCCCTCGACCGCCGTCGCGGCGTTCACCAACCCCGGCGGTGTCCGCGCCGACCTGAAAGCGGGTCCGATCACCTACGGCGACATCTACACGGTCCAGCCGTTCGGGAACCAGGTCGTGACCCTCACCCTCACCGGGCAGCAGGTGCTGCGCCTGCTCGAGCAACAGTGGAGCAACGGAAGTAGGAGCACTGTGCTGTCCCCGGCGGGCCTCACCTACACCTACGTCGATTCGGCGCCGAAGGATCAGAAGGTCGTCGCCGCGAGCGTTCGCATCGGAGGTCAGCCGCTCAACCCGGTCGCGACCTACCGGATCACCACCAACAGCTTCCTCGCCTCCGGCGGCGACGGATTCACGGTCTTCACCGAAGGCACCGACAAGACCGTCGGCCCGACCGACCTCGGCGCGTTCGAATCCTTCCTGACCTCCCACCCCGACGTGCAGGCTCCCACTCCTCGCGTCGAAAAGAAGTAATTCGATATTCTGTTCGCGCCGATGTGACCGGCGCATCAATAACTCCGATGTGTATATGAAAACTGTTGTTACACACATAAATCACATCGGATCAGCGGTGACAATTCACACAGCGTCCGCGAACCTCGCGGCTTGCTCCCGCCGAACCGGACCCATTACAGTTCCCTATCAGTCAGGACGAAGGTGTTCCTACTTTCGGCCCGACGGCTGTCACATCGCTGTGCGGTGCCGAATCATTGATTCCCGCATTCACACCGCGATATGTCGGATCAATGTTGTGCCACAACAGGGTTCGAGCGAGCAGCAGGAGGAACGATGGTTTCCCACATCGTGACAGGCGGTACCGGGTTTCTGGGCAAGCGGGTGGTACAGGGTCTGCTCGACCGTGACCCCTCGGCGATCGTGCATGTGCTCGTGCGCCCGGGGTCGCTGCCGAAATTCCACGAACTGGCCACCGGATGGCGCGGTAGCGAACGCGTATTCGCACTGGTCGGTGATCTGACGGCCGAGCGACTCGGTCTGCTCGGCCCGGCTCCGGCCGCCGACCACATCATCCATCTCGGCGCGGTGTACGACATGACCGCCGACGAGGCCACCGCCTACGCCGCGAATGTCGCGGGCACCCGAGCGGTGGTCGACCTCGCCCGTGAGACCGAAGCGGTCCTGCACCATGTCTCCTCGGTGGCGGTGGCCGGTGACCACCGCGGTCGCTATTTCGAGGAGGATTTCGACCTCGGCCAGCAATTGACCTCGCCGTATCACCGCACGAAATTCGCCGCCGAGAAATTGGTCCGTGAATCGTCCGGATTGCGCTGGCGCGTCTATCGTCCCGCGATAATCGTCGGCGATTCCCGCACCGGCGAAATGGACAAGATCGACGGTCCCTATTATTTCTTCGCCGCCATCGCCAGAATGGCGGGACTACCCGCCGAGCTGCCGATTCCGCTTCCCGATCTGGGCGCGACCAATATCGTGCCCGTCGATTACGTCGCCGCCGCCATGGTGGAACTGATCGGTCGGGACGGGCTCGACGGACGCACATTCCATCTCACCGATCCGGCCCCGCAACCCTTCGACACGATCTACGGCGCGCTCGCCGCGGCGGCGGGAGCACCCACCGGAATCGGTGTGGTGCCGGGTAGCGCCGCTGCGCTCAGCGGACTCGCACACCTGCCGGGCGTTCCCGCCGTCCGCGATTTCCTGCTCGAACAGATCGGAATTCCCGCCTCGGTCGCGCCGCACGTCGCCTTCGCCTCCGAATTCGTCTCCGACTCGACGCGGGCACTGCTGCGGGGTACCGGAATCGAGGTGCCCGCCTTCGACAGCTACGCGGCGATCCTGTGGCAATACTGGCGCGAACATCTCGACCCGAGCCGCAGGCGCCAGGCCACCGACCCGTTCCGTGACCGCACGATCCTCATCACCGGGGCGTCCTCGGGTATCGGTCTGGCCACCGCGCACGCTGTGGCACGGCGCGGCGCGACCGTGGTCATGATCGCCCGGGGCGTCGAAGATCTCGCCGCGGCAGCCGAATCCATCCGGAACGAGGGCGGCCGCGCGTTCGCCCACCCCTGCGACATCACCGATCCCGACGCGGTCGACACCCTCGTCGGGACGGTACTGGCCGAATACGGTCACATCGACTATCTGGTCAACAACGCGGGCCGTTCGATCCGGCGGTCGGTGGTGAACTCCACCGACCGGATGCACGATTTCGAGCGGACCATGGCCGTGAACTATTTCGGCGCGGTCCGCCTGATCCTGGGGTTGCTGCCGTCCATGCGCGCCCGCCGCTTCGGCCATATCGTCAACATCTCCTCGATCGCGGTGCAGACCAAGGTGCCGCGCTTCGCCGCCTACGTGGCGAGCAAATCCGCGCTGGACAATTTCAGTGAGATCGCCGCGGTCGAGAACAGCGACGCCGGAGTCGGATTCACCTCGATCCGGATGCCGCTGGTGCGCACCCCGATGATCGCGCCGACCGACCTCTACCGCTCGCTGCCCGTCCCCGATCCCGACCGGGCCGCCGCCATCGTGGTCAGGGCGCTGGAAGAACGCCCCGACCGCATCGACACCCCCGTCGGCACGTTCGCCCAGGCCGTCGACCTGCTCATGCCGTCGGTGAAGCGGTCCATCATGCATCGAGGTTTCCGTCGGTTCGGCGAATCCGATGCCGCGCGCGGGGTGTCGTCGATACCGCGCGCCGAGAGCGCGGACAAGTCCTCGGCGACCGGGACCGCGCTCGGCGTACTCGCCCCGATGCTGCTGCCGTTGATGGCGTTGCCGGGTCCGGCGGCCCGCATGGCGCGAATCGTGCCCGGATTGCACTGGTAGCGAAACGAATTCACCTCGGCACGGCGACGCGGGGTGGAGGGCAGGCCCTCCACCCCGCGTCGCCGTGCTCGGTCGCGGATCAGACGTGTTCGGCCGCGAACCACGCCGCGGGTCCGAATGCCCATCCGTAATCGGTGTGTGTGCGGAAGTCGATGCCACCACCGCAGATGGGATCGCCGCTCACACAGTAATTTCCGGTTCGCCACAGATAGAGATCCGAGACCCGCCAGCCGACCGCGCGCAGCGGATCACCGAACAGCAGAACCGCCGCCACCTTCGATTCGAGATGTATCGGAAGGACGTGGACGCCGGGAATCCAGGCGACCAGGGCGGTACCGAGAACGCCGTGGACGACCGCGGCTCCCTGGGAGTAACCGACCAGGACGAAACGCTGATCCGGGCAGTCCTCGGACTGCCGGACGAGGTGATTCACCATATCGGTCGTTCCGTCGGCCGCAGACGACGGAACCGTCAGGTCGGCGGGATAATTCACCGCGTACGCGGTCGAATCGACCGGAAGTGCCTGTACCAGTTCGCCGTACAGCGGGTCACCGACCACGCTGCCCAGCCACCCGGGTTCCCCGGTCCCCCTCGCGACGACGACGTCGACCGCCGCGCAGTCGTTCGCCAGGGCCGTAGCGCCCAGACTCGTCACCCCCGCCACCAGGACCACCACCGCGAATGCCCGTACCGGAAGCCACTTCTCGGAGAATTTGATGTGTCGGATTGCCATCGTGATCACCCACTCACGCCGTTGTGAGACGCCGAGTGGCGCCTGTCGATGACAAGCGCCACTCGGCTATATCCGCGAAGGTAGGGACGGCGCCGGTCGGCGTCAAGGAATCGGACCGAAGCGAGACCGGCTCAACGCTCAATCGTTGTGCGGAGGGCGATTTCACTACAGGACGAGGTCGACCGGGCCCGGTGAAAGGCCCGTACGCGGGGTCGGGCGAATGTGGCGCCGCCCTCCGAATCCCACCGAACCGAACCCGGGCGCGGCGCGAGCTGATACAGTTCCGTATCCAATACAGAACTGTATCCAATGGACCGGAATGTCCGTTTTGTTCGAGGAGGGCCCCTGTCGTCGCCGACCACCCGGAGTGCACCGCGCCGCGTCACGCGCAGACGTAGCGAAACACGGCACCGCCTGCTCACCGCCGCCTACGACGTCTTCGCCGAGGAGGGTTTCGGGCGCGCGTCGGTCGAGCGGATCTGTGATCGCGCGGGTTTCACCCGGGGGGCCTTCTACTCCAATTTCGCCTCGCTCGACGAACTGTTCCTCGCCATCTGGGAACAGCGCTCGGCGGCGATGCTCGACGATCTGCGCGCCGCGCTCGACGGCATCGCCGCGGATGGCGTCGGCGACCTGCGCGATGCCATCCGCCGCCTGGAACAGGCGGTGCCGCTCGACGAGGCCTGGTTCCGGATCAGCGCCGAGTTCACCGCGCACGCCCTGCGGACCCCCGCCCTGCGCACCGCGATGGCCGACCGCGAGGAGGCGATCGTGGCCGCACTCGTGCCGACCGTGGTCGCGGCGCTGGCCGGACTCGGGCGCGATGTCGCCGATCCGGTCGCGCTCGGGCGGGCGATCGTCGCCGTGCACGACGGCACCGCGATCCAAGTACTCATGGAACCGCTCGACAGCCGGATCCGGCGCGCGCGTACCGACCTGCTCGGACATGTGGTCCTGGCGTACAGCGCGCCCGCGACGACCACACCGCCCACCACCACCGAAGGATGAACATGACCAATTGCAGTCCCGAATTCGCGCGCACGGCCGATGTCATCGTCGTCGGCGCGGGTCTGGCCGGTCTGGTCGCGGCCTACGAACTCACCGCGGCGGGCCGCACGGTACATCTGATCGATCAGGAGAACCGCGCCAACCTCGGCGGGCAGGCGTTCTGGTCGCTGGGTGGCCTGTTCTTCGTCGACAGTCCCGAACAGCGCCGACTCGGGATCAAGGACTCCTACGAACTGGCGCTACAGGATTGGCTCGGCTCGGCGGGCTTCGATCGTGACGACGAGGATCACTGGGCCCGTCAGTGGGCGCGGGCCTACGTCCGGTTCGCCGCCACCGAGAAGCGGGATTACCTGCACGCCCTGGGCTTGCGGGTGACACCGCTGGTCGGCTGGGCCGAACGCGGCGGCGGTTTCGCCGACGGGCACGGCAACTCGGTGCCGCGTTTCCACCTCACCTGGGGTACCGGGCCCGAGGTGCTGCGCGTCTTCGCCGAACCCGTGCTCGACGCCGAGAAGCGCGGTCTGGCCGGATTCAGTTTCCGGCACCGGGTCGACGAGCTGATCGTCGAGGACGACGCGGTGGTGGGCGTGAAAGGCAGTGTGCTGGAGGATTCCGATACCGCGCGCGGTGTCGCGTCCTCGCGCGAGGTGGTCGGTGAATTCGAGTTCCGGGCGTCGGCGGTCGTCGTCACCTCCGGCGGTATCGGCCACAACCACGAACTGATCCGCCGGAACTGGCCGACCGATCGTCTCGGGCCGTGCCCCGAGACGCTGATCTCCGGTGTGCCCGCCCACGTCGACGGGCGCATGCTCGGGATCACCGAGGCCGCGGGCGGCGCGATCGTCAATCGAGATCGCATGTGGCACTACACCGAAGGCATCGTCAACTGGGATCCGATCTGGCCGGATCACGCCATCCGCATCATCCCCGGCCCCTCCTCGCTGTGGTTCGACGCGAACGGAAAACGGCTGCCCGCACCGTGTTTCCCCGGATTCGACACCAACGCCACGATGAAGGAGATCCTCGCCTCCGGCCACGACTACTCGTGGTTCGTGCTCACCCAGTCGATCATCGAGAAGGAGTTCGCGCTCTCCGGTTCCGAACAGAATCCCGATATCACCGGCAAGGATCTCAAACTCACCCTGAAGAGCCGCGTCGCCAAGGGCGCGCCCGGTCCGGTCGAGGCGTTCAAACAGCACGGCGTCGATTTCGTCGTCGCCGACACCCTGCGCGAACTCGTCGACGGCATGAACAAGATCGCCCGCGGCCCGCGACTCGATCACGACGCGCTCGAAGCGCAGATCGTCGCCAGGGACCGGGAGATCGGCAACAAGTTCAGCAAGGACGCCCAGTTGATGGCGATCACCAACGCGCGCCAGTACTTCGGCGACAAGGCGGGCCGGGTGGCCAAACCGCATCGCATCCTGGATCCGGCACACGGCCCACTGATCGCGGTCCGGCTCAATATCCTGACTCGCAAGACCCTCGGCGGCCTCCAGACGACGCTGGACTCCCAGGTCGTTCGCCCGGACGGCACACCGTTCGCGGGCCTGTACGCCGCGGGCGAGGTCGCGGGATTCGGCGGCGGCGGCGTGCACGGATACAACGCGCTCGAGGGCACGTTCCTGGGCGGCTGCATCTTCTCCGGCCGCGCCGCGGGGCGCGCGCTCGCGTCCCGGCTCGCGAGCGGCGGGAGTTCGGTGCCGCCTACATCCTGACCCGGACGTGTCCGGCCGCGGCGTCTGTTCGGATGCGCGCGGCCGGTTCCGGACCGCCGGAACAGCGGACGGCGGCGGCGGGTCAGGGTGACACAGGCGACAGTCCTCGACTCGTTTCCCCTGCACGGAGATCCGAACGAACGCCGAGACGACCGACGCGCGCGCGTCCCCTCTGTTCGCCCCCGATCTCGGCGGAGTAATGTCCCCGGAATGTCGCGTGGGCGCGTTATTCGCATTTCGACCCGATCAAGTCCGATGGCTCTGGCGCAAGCCGAACAGGTCGCGGGTCTACTCGCGGGTCTCGGGGTGGACAGCGAGATCGTGAAATTGACCACCGCGGGTGACCGGTGGATGGGCGATCTGTCGAAACTCGGCGGCAAGGGCGCGTTCGTCAAGGAGATCGATGTCGCGCTGCTCGCCGACGACGCCGACCTCGCGGTGCACTGCCTCAAGGACATCCCGGGCGATATCCCGGTGCCCGAGGGACTCGCCTTCGCCGGGTATCTGCCGCGCGAGGACGTGCACGACGCGGTCATCACCCGCACCGGCGCTCCGCTGAGCGAGTTGCCGGAGGGCACGGTGGTCGGGACCAGTTCGGTCCGGCGCAGCGCGCAATTGCGGCTGCACTATCCGCACCTGGCGGTGAAACCGTTGCGCGGCAATGTCAATACGCGCCTGGCTCGCCTCGAAGAGGGTCATATCGATGTCCTGATCGCGGCGGTCTCCGGCCTGCACCGGGTGAACCAGGCGCACCGCATCACCGAAACCCTCGGTCTGGACGTCATGCTCCCGCCGATCGGCGCGGGCGTCATCGCGTTGCAGTGCCGTAAGGACGACACCCAACTCCTCGAACTCGGCGCGCGACTCGACGACGCCGTCACCCACCGGCACGCCGACGCCGAACGGGCGATGCTGCACGCGCTCCAGGGCCACTGCAACTCCCCCATCGCGGGCTACGCGACCTCCGATGCCACCGGCCGTCTCACCCTGCACGGCAAGGTGTTCGATCTCGACGGCAGCCGCTGGCTCGACGCCATGCACTGGGGCGTCGCGGAGGATCCGCAGGCACTGGGCTTCTTCGTCGGCGCGGATCTGCTGCGCCAGGGCGCGCGTGCGCTGATCGACTCCATTCCGCACTGAGGCCGTCCGCGTCGGCGGACCGAGACACGTATCGCCGGGCACCGCGGGGTGCCCGGCGATCGTCGTGTGACGACTACACCTCGGCGGAGGTTCTCGTGCCGTGATGTTCCGCGTCGGCGGCCTTCAACAAATCGCGGGTGTACCGCTCGGCGAGCAGCGGAAGGAAATTGTCGATATTCGCGTGATCGGCGACATGCGCGTACGCGGCGCGCACCATGGCGTCGATATCGTCGTCGGCCGCGATATCGTCGAATTCGCTGCGCAGGCGCTCGACGGCGGCGCTGAGCGCCGCTTGCTGGTCGAGGGTCGGGTCGGAATGGGTGTTGTCGGGTTCGATCGGGCTGTCGGTCACGATGGCTCCTCGACGTGCCGTATGGATTACTCATCTGCCGAGCCGGGCTCGGATCGCCCGCGCTCGAATGTCGAGTACCCGATTCGCCGCCGTTACACCCGGGCTACGGGACGGCGAAACGCGGAATTAGAACACGTTCTTGTGCGGCGGCGAATCGCGTGCGACGCTGTCGGCATGGACCTCGCCGCCGTGGAAGCTGTTCGGCAGCTCAAATACCGCTATTTCCGGACTCTCGACCTCAAACAGTGGGACGAATTCGCCGACACCCTCACCGAGGACGCGGCGGGGCGATACGGCACCCACGCGCTCGGCGAACCGCTGACGCTGGACGGACGCGAGGCCATCACCGATTTCATGCGGCAGAATCTCGGCCCTTCCCTCGTCACCGTCCATATCGCCAACCACCCCGAGATCACCGTCGACGGTGATACCGCCACCGGTTCCTGGGCCTTCGAGGACACCGTGATCGCGACCGAATACGGCGTCCTGATCAGGGGCGCCGGGTACTACACCGACCGGTACCGCCGCGACGAGGACGGCCGCTGGCGTATCAGCGAAACAGGCTACCGGCGGGTTTATGAATCGTCACAGGCCCTGGCCGACACGCCCAGTTACCAACTGTTGAGCAATATGTGGGCCTCGTCCGACCGGTGACCGCGACGGCGAAAAGCTGGAGGAAATCCCAGAGAATGGTGACGACCTGTTGCGGCCGTGGCATTTCCACGCAATAGTGACCTCTTGCGGTTGACACGGAAAGGTCCAGGGATGGCACTCAGGTCTATCGCGGTCGCATTGGCCGCGGTCGGGCTCACGATCTTCGCTCCGAACGCCTCGGCGGACGGGACCGGACCCTTCGCCTATGTCCCGGTGGTGAGCGAGGGCGCCGTGCTGGTGGTCGACACCGCCGCGGACCGCGTGGTCCAGCGCATCGAGAACGCGGGCCCGCACGCCTCGTCGGTCACGGCGTCGCGCGACGGCCGCAAGCTCTACGTGCAGGCGTTCAATCCGCCGTTCGTCGGCACCGACGACATCGCCGTGATAGATCGCGAATCGAACACCGTCACTTCGCGTATCCCGATCACGGGAACCGACGGCCTCGCCCAGCCGATCGCGGATCCGGTACGCGACCAGGTGTACATCCTGACCGCGCGACCGTCCATCGACGTGCTGAGCACCAAGACCGACACGCTCCTGCGCTCGATGCCGTTGCCCGCCATACCGTTCGCGGCCGCCATCGCGCCCGACGGCAGCCGCGTCTACGCCGTGTTCGCCGATTCCACCGCGGCCGCGTTCGACCCGGAGTCCGGATTCCAACTGGGACAGCGCATCCAGATCGACGGGTCGGTCCCCTACGCCGCCGCGATCTCCCCCGACGGCCGCAAGCTCTATTCGATGAATGTGCTCGGCGACAACGTGTCCGTCATCGACACCGCCGGTTGGCAACGGACCGGGGCGATCTCGTTCGGACCGGGCAGCGCGCCCGTGGCGGGCGCGATCAGCCCCGACGGCACCCGCCTGCTGGTCGCCACCGTCGGCTCGGACGCGGTCCAGGTCGTCGACATCGCGACGGACCGGGTGGTCGGCACCGTACCCGTCGACGCTCCGGTCTCGGTCGGCTTCACCGCCGACGGCGCCAAGATGTACGTCGGCAGTCTCGGGCCGCAGGCACGTCCGCTGGTCCCCACCGCGATCGCCGGATTCGACGCCACCGAGGTGCTTCCCGCCTTCCTCCAGGCGAATCCGCGTCCGGGAACCCTGATCCCCTTCGGCACATCCGATTTCCAGCAGGCCGGCACCCCGATCGGCATCGGCTCCGGGCCGGGTTCGGCCGCCTTCTCGCACTGACCCCGTTCTGTTTCCTCGGATCCCGTCAGATCTCGTCGAGATCCAGGTAGCCGTCCTGGAGCGCGCGCGCCATCAGCGCGGCCTTGGTCGGCGCGGGCCGGCCCGCGCGTTCGTACTTGTCCCGGATGCGGACGAGATGGGTGTTGACGGTCCCCGGGGAGATGTACAGCTTCTGGCACACTTCGGTTTTGGAATCGCTCGCGATCCACGCGAGCAGAACTTCGATCTCCCGCGGGCTCAACGGCGGGGTGATACGGCGGCGGCGCGGGGTGGCGGCACCCGCGGCCGACAGCGACGACACTGATTCCGGGACAGCGGAAACGAACGACACGATGATCTTCCTTCTTCCGTCGACATTCGGTCCGGCACCGGTCTCCCCGATCACGACACGCGCCGACCTCCCTGAATGCTAGTGGATTGCTCACTGACGGAGCAGATTCCAGTTCCTTGACCCCAGAGTTGGTGTCATTGTTCGCCGAGATAACGATCTTCCTCGTCGTTCCCGGTAGAGGTGGTGCGAAGACCGGCGTCGTGGCCGACCTCCACCCGGCGAATCCCGTTAACCGGATGGTTGACGACGATCGTCGCGAGCATCGAACGGCGCGGCGGCAGGATCCGGATACTCACGCTGCCCGCGTCCGCGCGCTCGAGTTCGGCGGCCACCACATCGACCAGGCGTGCCCGCACCCGCGCGGTCACGCCGTCGAGACCGTGATCGTCGACGAGCACCACGTCGACACCGCGGCGACGCGCGGCACGGGCTTTCGCCGTCACCGGGGCGACATCGAGCGCGGGCGCGCGCAGGCTGTCCCGCAGATGCGCTTCGATCAAACGGCATTCGGTCCTGATCTCGTGGTCGAGCGGGCCCGGTCCCGCGATCGTCTCGAGAATCGGGCGCACGAGCCGATCGACCCGCCGCGTCTGGTCCCGGCGCTCCGCCAGGGCGGCCGCCGCCGCGGCTTCCCGGCCCGCCCGCCGTGTCGATTCCTCTCGCAGCGCGAAGATCTCGTGGGCGGCCGGTCGGATCGTGTAGGCGAAGAAGGTCGCCATGAACAGCGGCCCGAGATTGATGATCGAGATCTCGACCCCGTGGCCGACGCCCTGACCGGTGCGCGCCGACCACAGCGCCGAAACCCCGATCATCGCCGTCATCGCGAGCCACGCGGCGGCGGCGCGTCCTCGCACGCACAGGAAGGTCGCGGTGACCGTGCCGGACCCGAACGGCCACAGCTGCGCCGCGGAGGTCGGTGGCACCGGTAGTTCACACAGCACGAGCAGTGCGCACACCGGGACCGAGATGGCCAGGGCGAGGGTGAGTATCGGCGCGAGCGGGTCACTGCGCGCCACGATCAGCGTCGCGGTCGCGAGCACGGTCAGCGCCAGCGCGACGAGCACCGGCCAGACGCGGTCGACGTCGCCGGAGGAGGTGATCGCCAGTGCCGCTTCCGAACACAGGTAGAAGCCCGCGATGACCCACGCCGCGCGGGTGTTCATCCCCAGCAGGGTGCCCGCGTCGCGCACCGGGGCGCCCGGTTCGCTCATCGCGCCCGCCACGACATGCGCACGGTGGTGCCGTGTCCCGGCCGTGAGCGCACGTCGACCGTGCCCCCCGCCAATCGACGCAACCGCCCCACGATGCTCACCGACAGGCCGAGCCGATGCGGCGCGACGGCGGCCGGATCGAACCCGATCCCGTCGTCGGTCACGACGATTTCGATGCCGAAGGGCTCGACCGTGAGGTCGACCCGGCGCATCGCGTCGATGCCCGCGTGCAGCACGCTGTTGCGGATCGCCTCGGTCACCGCGGCGCCAAGAACGCGGACCGGATCGGACGGGAAGGACACGTCCCGGGCGCCGTCGCGCGTGTGCACCGTGACCTCGAGGGTGTCGTCCGCGTCCGCGACGGCGGTGCGCAGGTGCGCGATCAGCATGGCGGCCGTGTAGCCCTCGATATCGTCGGGCTCGCTCTCACCGAGTTTGACCAGCGCGAGTCCGGCCTGCTGGCGTACCTCCTCCCGCGCGGTGCGCCTGGCGGCGGCCAGCAGCGACGACATGACCCAGTCGTGGATCAGCGCGTTGAATCGGGCGCGCTGCACACTGCGGGACTGCGCCGCGGCCGCCGCGGCGGCGGTGGCGTGCGCGGCGGTCCTGGTCCGGTCGAGGAGTCGGCCGGTGCGCATCGCCATCAGCGCCGCGGCGACGAAGATCAGGCAGAAGCTGAGCGCGAACATCAGGTCGGGCAGGAAGAGACCGTTGCGATCGGGCACCCGGCAGTAGTGGTTGATCAATTGCACCGGAACGACCGCGGCGACCAGCAGCGCCACCGCCCACGGCGGCCGCCAGGTCAGCGCCGCGGCCAGTCCGGCCAGGCCGGGGATGGTCGAGATCCACGCGTCGGCGGCGAGCAACGTTCCGTCCCACGCCAGCGGCCACAGCAAGGCGGCGACCACGAACAGCAGCGCCGTCGCGGCGGCGGCGCGGTACATCGGGGTCGGGTCGCCGCGGAAGGACGCCAAGCCCAGGACGACGGGCGGCCCGAACACCATGGGGACCGCGATCCAGGTCCACCAGGGCGACATCGCGGCGGCCTGGGTGGTGATGTCACGAAACATCAGCGCCAGATAGAACACGTACCCCGATCCGATGAACCGGGCGAACAGCCGGGTGATCCGCATTCCGGCGGAATCGTTTCCCCGGGTTGTCATCTCCGACGTCTCGGAATGGGTAACCAACCGTCCTCCAGCGCGCGTTTGAACAATTCGGTCTTGTTGCGAGCCGGCCGACCGGCCTCGGCGTATTTCTGGCGGATCCTGCCGAGATAGGCGTTGACCGTATCCGCAGTGAGCCCGGTCAGTTTCGCGACGCGGGCCGCCGGTTCGCCCGACGCGTACAGCGAGAGCACATCGCGCTGCCGTGGACTGAGATCGACCTCGGCGAAACTGTCGTCGGAATCGATGGCGGCCGCCCAGTCCATACTCGGCACCAGTTCGCCGACGGCGGCGGCGCATACGGCGGCGGCGATCACATCGTCGCGTTCGGATTTGCGCACGACGCCGAGAACTCCCGCGCGCGCGGCGGCGCGGACCAGGAACGGTTCGTCGCCGGAGGTGAGTACCAGCGTCTCGACGCCTGCCGCGCGGAGCTGCTCGACATTGGCGATCGGCGACGAGCCGTCGGGTAGACGCAGATCCAGGACCACCAGGTGCAGTTCACGGGTGACGGCCAGCAGTTCGGTGACCGAGGCCGCGGTGGCGACGATCTCGACATCGGGCTCGTCGGCGAGGATCTGACGCAGACCGGCGATGGTCACCGCGTGATCCTCGACCACCCCGACCCGGCGCGGATATTCGGTCCGACCGTTCGAGCTACGCACATTCGTTCCCCTCGTCGAATATCGCTGTCCGCCGTCCGGCGGCGACCGGATCCCGTTGTCCGCCGTTCACATCATTGTGTGAGAATTTCTCCGGCGAACACCGATCACTCTGTTTCGCGGAATGAATCGACGATGATATTCCGGGCCGTGAAAGACATATGCCGTGACAGTCGGACGGTACGCGGTACCGATCACCCGACGGTGAAAGTGCCTACCTCACCCGCTGTTCCGAGCCTCGGGCGGCGGATCGCCGCGCTTCGGAACCGGAGATAATTCGATCCACCGCATTCCCGGTGACAGACCGAGGTAATGGACCGATAATTCGACACGGTCGGCGGAACCGAATTGAGCACCGAACAATGCTAACGCAGCGAAGTCACGTTTGCCAGGAGATGGCGGAACGTTAATTATACCGAACGGTTGGCACTTGATCGCGGGAATAAATTCTTCGCGCGACCACCCCGGAAAGGTCCAGTTTCGCGGCACCGGCGCTGGACACGCACGGTGACGAGATCACATGCTGAGTCCATGAAGTCGCTCGCACCGGCCGAATTCAGCACCGAGACCACCTATCTCAACACCGCCGCGTACGGGCTGCCACCGGCGCGCGGCCTCGCGGCCGTGCGAGAGGCGACCGCGCGATGGGCGGCGGGTCGGGGCAGCGGGCTCGCCTCCGACGACGTGAGCGTCGAGACGGTGCGCGCGGGTTTCGCCCGATTGCTCGCTGGCGCGACCCCCGACGACATCGGCCTCGGCGGCACGGCCGCCGGACTCGTCGGCCCGGTGGTCGACGCGCTGGCGCCGGGGGCCGAGGTCCTGCTCGCCGACGGCGAGTTCTCCTCGGTCTCCATGCCCTTCCTGCACCGCGGCGACCTCGCGATCCGTTTCGTTCCGCTCGAGGACCTCGCCGATCGGGTGCGGGCGGAGACCGCGCTGGTCGCCGTCAGCGTGGTGCAGTCCGCGAACGGCCGCGTCACCGATCTGTCCCGGCTGCGCGCCGCCACGTCGGCGCACGGGACCCGCCTGCTCGTCGACGCGACCCAGGCCGCGGGGTGGCTGCCGCTGAGATTCGCCGACGCCGACTACTGGATCTGCGCCACCTACAAGTGGCTGATGGGCGCCCGCAGCGTGGCGTTCTTCGCCGTGGGTCCGGAGGCCGCCGCCGCGCTGCGACCGCTTTCCCCCGGCTGGTACGCGGCCGCCGATCGCTGGGCAGAACTGTACGCGCCGGTGGCGCTGGCGAATTCGGCGCGGCGCTTCGACTTCTCCCCCGACTGGCTCGGCATCCTCGTCGCGGGCGCCGGCCTGAGCCTGCTCGAGGAACTCACCGTCGAGGCCGTCCACGCGCACGACCTCGGCCTCGCCGACCGATTCCGCGCCGGACTCGTCGAGCGCGGGTACACGCCGGTACCGGGACGATCGGCGATCGTCTCGGTACCGGGCGCGGCCGCATCGGCCGCCCGCCTCGAACAGGCCGACATCGTGGTCGCGGCGCGCGGCGGCGGACTGCGTTTCGCCTTCCACCTCTACAACAGCGCCGACGACGTCGACCGAGCACTGGAGGTACTCGGCGACGCCGACGCCTAACCCCGCCGGGTGGCCGGGGCGGTGATCAGCGGCAGGTCGAGCGCGGTGCGAATGCCCGGCTCGGCCGCCACCACAGCGGGAACCGCGTTGACGATGCGCATGGCGGTCGCGAGCAGCGTGGCGAAATTGTGATCGCCGCGCGGACTCGAGGTGACGACATCCATGGCGTAGCACGGGTCCCCGGCGATCTCGATCCGGTAGGAACCCTCCGGGTGCGCGGGTTGACGCCACTGCGGGCACAGATCCGGACGCAGCCGGGTCACGTGTTCCAGTACCGTCACCGGTTCCTCGCCCACCATGCCGCGCACTTCGAAACGCAGGGCGGCGGCGGTCCCCTCGGCGATATGGCCGGTGACGATATCGAAGGATTCCGGGGCGGGGATCCGTTCGTACACCTCGGTGACACTGTCGAGGGTGACCCCGATGCCCGCCGCGAGCTGACGCACCGTGCCGCCCCACGCCAGCGAGAGCACACCGGGCTGCAACAGCATCGGCACCTCGTCGAGCGGTTTGCCGAAACCCATGATGTCGAACATGACCGCGCGATTGTCGTAACTGGCGTAGTCGACGATCTCCACACAGCGCAGCTGATCGATGCGCAGACAGGTGCCCGCCAGCGCCAGCGGCAACAGGTCGTTCGCGAAACCGGGGTCTATCCCGTTGACCCAGAGCGACGCATTGCCTTCGCGGGCAGCCTCTTCGATCGGCGTCAGCAGTTCGGCGGGCAGTACGCCGTAGGGATACTGGAAGAACACCGGCGCGCAGGCGACCACGTTGATGCCGGCGGCGAGCAGGGGCCGCAGATCCTCGATGGCCTCCATCAGCCGGTTGTCGGTCATCGAGCAGTAGACCACGCAATCCGGTTTCGCCGCGATCACCGCCGCGGCGTCGTCGGTCGCGATCACGCCCACCGGATGATCCAGTCCGGCCAGGATTCCCGCGTCCCGACCGGCCTTGTCCGGACCGGAGACCCACACGCCGGTCAATTCCAGGTCCGGCGAGGCGATGATGCCCGCCAGCGCGTGCCTACCGACATTGCCCGTGCCCCACTGCACGACGCGGCAGCTCATGACAGGTCCGGAATCGGCAGGTCGAGATTCGGGCTGATCAGGCCGCCGTCGGGTTCGAGTACCTTGCCGGTCAGGTACTTTCCGGCCGGGGAGACGAGATACAGCGCCGCGGCGGCGATGTCCTGCGGTTCACCGATGGTGTGCAGCGGCGTCTTCGACTCCACTTCGGTGCGCATGGCGTCGTTGCCCGCGACGATCTCCAGCGCCGAGGTGAGGATGGAACCCGGCGCGATGGCATTCACCCTGATACGCGGATTCAGGTCGAGCGCGGCCAATTTCGTGTAGTGCGCCAGTGCCGCCTTCGCGGTGCCGTAGGCGGCGAAGGCACGGCCGGGCAGCCGCCCCATCGTCGAGGTGATGTTCACGATCGAACCCTCACCCGCGGTCTCCAGTATCCGCGGCACCGCGGCGCGGATCAGCGCGTGCGCGGTGGTGACGTTGAAGCGGAAGGCCGATTCCAGCGCCTCGGGTGTGGTGTCGAGCAGTGTGCACGGCATCGCGCCGCCGACATTGTTGACCACGATGTCGAGGCGGCCGAACTGCTCGACCGCCGTGCCCGCGAGTGCGGCGACGGCGTCGAGATCGTTCAGGTCGGCGGGAACCACGTGGGCTCTGCGACCGACAGCGGCGATCGCGTCGGCCACCTCGTCGAGTTGACTCTTGGTCCGTGCCGCGACGACCACATCGGCTCCCGCTTCGGCGAATGCCACCGCGATCGCGCGGCCCAGCCCCCGCCCCGCCCCCGTCACGACGGCGACCTTGCCGTCTATCCGGAATCTGTCCAGAATCATGCGATCCACCCGTTCATCCGACGAATATTCGACACCTTATGACATATATTCGACATCGTAAGGTTGCTCGCAGAGATCACACAAGGGGTTGGCCATGAAAGACCGCGCGACCGCGCCGACCGGAAAGAGTCGCGCGCAACCCGAGGACGACCGTTCGGCGTCACCGCCGACCCGCCGCGTCGTCGAGATCGTCGCGCTGCTGGCCTCGACTCCCGAGCCGCTGCCGGTCGCCACCATCGCCGAACGTCTCGATATCGCCCGCGCCACCGCGACCGCCGTACTGGCCGAACTGGATTCGGCGGGCTGGGTCGTGCGTGATCCCCGGCGCGGCTACCGCATCGGCACCGTTCCGAGCGGCCTGGCCGAGCCTCCGCTGCCGCCCGGCGTCGGCGACATCCTGGCCGCACTCGCCGCCGAGACCGGATGCGGCACGACCCTGAGCCGGATCTCGGCGGATCGGCTGACCGTTCTCGACATCAGGCACGGACCCGATCGGGTGGTTCCGGGAATCCCGCTGGGACATCGCATTCCGTTGCAGTTCCCGGCGGGGGCCGCCGTCATGCCGTGGCGCGACGCCGCCGAGCAGAACACCTGGCTGGCCACCGCACCCGATACCGACCGCCGTGGCGCGGCCGCCCTACTCACCTTGGTGCGCGATCGCGGTGTCGCCCTTTTCCGTCCCCGCGCCGACGACAACGGCATGGTGGATCTGCTGGCCGATCTGCTCACGGCCGCGGGCACCGAATTACTGCAATCGCATCTGCGCACCCGGGCACTGCGCCAACTCGCGGCGTTGACCTCACGGCCGTTCACCAGGGACGAATTGGATTCCGAGGCGATACTGCCGCTGAGCTATCTCGGCGCGCCCGTCTTCGACTCCTCGAGTGCCGCCACCTACGAGATCCAGCTCGGGCCGCTGCGCGCGGCCACCACGAGATCCGAACGCGATGCCTACATCCGCGCGACCCGCACCGCGGCGCAGGCGCTCACCGCGGCCACCCGAAATGGCGAGCGCCCCGCGGTCACGGTGCGCGAAAACTGACCGCCGACCCTCAGGCGTGGCTCCAGATCGGCACCGCCCGGTCGTCGGGGGCCGCCCATTGTCGATCGAACAGCCACACCAGACCGTCACCCGCCGCGGCCAGTCGGAAGGCGAGGACCTCACCGAAGACCGCGCCGAGTCCTTTCGCCTCGTTGACGCCCATTTCCAGGTAGACGACCTGCCGCGAGCGGGCCAGCTGGGCGCGCACGCGATCGGGGCCGGGTCCCGACCCCGCGGGCAGCCGTTGGGCCAGCACTTCCGCGATATCCCCCTCCGCGGCGGTTCCCGACACGGCGCGGATCTGCAACGGTCGCCCGGCGGACTTCCAATGCACTTCGATCTCGGCGCCGTGCCGCTCTATCCGCAACTGACCGGCGGCCGACTCGAGTGCGCGCGCGGCCTCCTCATCGGTGTCGAATACCGCTTCCGCCAGGGTTTTCAGGTCCGCGGTCGCCAATTCCTCACGCATGTCCTTCACGTCGAGTTCGATCCGGCTCCCGCAGTACACGCTGATCCACTCCGCCACGGGCACACCGTACCCCGCGCCGCAAGTCGCGATCGGTTCCGTGATCAAGTCGTATATCGCTATCGCCCAACATGTTTCATGACACCGATCGGTACGCGACATGATCCGCGACACATACGCGGCGGTATGCGCACGAGTTGCTCCGACGCCGTGGGCGAACGTGACCAGCGAGAATCGCGTTACCGGGCCGCACCCGACATTGCTCCGAAGATCGGGCTTCGCGACGGGAATGCCGTGTCGATCCAGCCGCTCGATCGTAAATAATTACGGTCCAGGGGGATTGACGTTCACCCTTCGTCCATCCGATACGGTACCGGCCCCGCGAACAACGAAATCTCCTATACCGTCGCGTTTCTCGGAGCACCGAGTCACGCGTGGCGGGTGTCTCGATCCGAACCGGATACCGAATTCGATCCGGCCGCGCCCTGTTTCGGATGTCGCGCCGCGACCGATGACGCGCCTTCGCCGTTCCCGCGACGGTCGCCGGTCAATACCCGCACCATGTCGGCGACGAGCCCTCTGGTCTGCTCGTAGGAGGCCTCGTTCACCGCGGGCGCGCCGACCACCACCCGCATCACCCCGAGTCCCAGCAGCAGCGCGCCGACCAGCTCGGCGCGCAATTCCGCGTCGGGTCCGTCCAGGCGTCGAGTGAATTCACGCAGGTAGTCGCCGCACAGCTGGGAGCGCAACTGTTCGCGCACCACCTCGCGCCCCGACGAGCGCAGCATCGCGAGCAGGGGATGCTCGCCGCCGAATTCCGGCCATTCGTCGAAGACCACGTCGCGGAGCAGTTCGTCGACGATATGCACGACGGGACGATGCGGGTCGGCGGTGCCCCCACTCGGGATCTCCAGCCGCATCGCCTCGGCGTACACCTTCTCCTTGGCTCCGAAATAGCGGAAGAGCAGCGCGGGGTCGACACCGACGTCGGCGGCGATATCGCGCACCCGGGTCGCCTCGAATCCCTGACGGGCGAAACGGATGCGCGCGGCGTCGAGCAGCGCCGCCCGGGTGGCGACCCGGTCGCGGCGACGGGGTGCGGTCGCTGTCATATGGTCAGCGTAAGTCATCACTTGTTGACTTGCTCGCGCGCGCCTTCCTGATCTCGACCGCACCGGCCGGTATTCCCCCGAAGATCCCACGCGAGGAGAAGCGATTCGTATGCGCACCTATGTCATCACCGGCGGTACCGACGGCATCGGCAGAGGACTCGGCCTGCACTGGCTCGGCCGAGGCGATCGGGTGATAGCGATCGCCAGCGGCGCGGAGAAGGGCGCGGCATTCCTGAGCGAGGCGTCCCGGCTCGGCGCCGCCGACCGCGCGCATTTCCTGCGCGCCGACTACCGCGGTCTGCGCGCGGCGATGCAGGCTTCCCGGTGCATCGACCTGCTCGGCATCCATTTCCCGCAGCGCCACCCCGGCGCGCGCACCCGGTATGTGCTCTACAACCCGATGTTCACCCGCACAGCCATGGCCGACTCGTTGCCGACCGCGCAACGACTGGTCAGCAAGGCGGCGGCGGTGTTGTTCGCACAGTCGGTCGCCGAGGCCATCGTTCCCGTCGTCGAACTTGTGGACATCCCTCCGTACGCACCGGTCAGCGCCTTCCGGCGGCGCACCCCGATTCCGCTGACCGGCAAGGATTTCGACCCCGACGCGGCGCGGCGACTGGACGCGGTCACCGCCGCGTTACTCGCGGAAACCACCGCCTGAGCCTTCCTGCGGGCATTGCCGTGACCTCGGCGATAGGCTCCTCACGGCGGCTGCCGCACGGCGGGCCGCGACCGTGAGCGGCATCCGATCCGGAGGTGCGTCATCTTTCTCGGCATCGATATCGGGACATCGGCGTCCAAGGGAGCGCTGGTAGGCGAGGACGGCGTGATCGTCGCGAAAGCCGAACGCGCGCACGGTGTCTCCAGGCCGAAGCCCGGATGGGTCGAACACGACGCCGAGACCGTCTGGTGGGCCGATTTCCGCGATATCACCCGGGAGTTGCTCGCGGGCCGCGAATGCGCCGCGCTCCACGGCCTCGCGGTCTCCGGTATCGGTCCGTGCCTGCTTCCCGCCGACGCCGAGGGGAATCCGCTGCGCCCGGCGATCCTCTACGGCGTCGACACCCGCGCGACCCGTGAAATCGCCGACCTCAACGCCGAATTCGGCGCCGACACCGTCCTCGCACGCGCGGGGGCGCCGCTCACGAGTCAGGCCGTCGGGCCGAAATGGCGTTGGCTGGCCCGTCACGAACCGCATGTCACCGACCGCACCGCCATGCTGCTGATGGCGAGTTCCTTTCTCGTGCACCGGCTCACCGGCCGATATGTTCTCGACCACCATTCCGCCAGCCAGTGCGTACCCATGTACGACCTGAACCGGCGGGAGTGGGCGGCGGATATGTGCGCGGCCGTCGCGCCGGGACTCGCGCTGCCCGAACTCGCCTGGCCGACCGAGGTGATCGGCCGCGTCACCGAACGCGCCGCGCGGGATACCGGACTCCCGCCGGGACTTCCGGTGACCACGGGCACCGTCGACGCCTGGGCCGAGGCCGCCAGTGTCGGCGTCCGCGCGCCGGGCGACGCGATGATCATGTACGGCACCACCATGTTCCTGGTGCAGGTGCTCACCGATCCGCGCCCGCACCCCGGCCTGTGGGGCACCTGCGGTGTCGAACCCGGCACCTACACCCTGGCCGCGGGGATGGCCACCTCGGGTGCGGTCACCGACTGGTTGCGCGGACTGGTCGGCGGGGATTACACCGCGTTGACCGAGGCGGCGGCGCGGGTGCCCGCCGGCAGCAGGGGCCTACTGCTGCTCCCCTATTTCGCGGGCGAACGCACACCGCTGTTCGATCCGGACGCGCGCGGGGTGATCGCGGGCCTCACCGTGACGCACGGCAGGGCCGAGTTGTACCGCGCCGCGCTGGAGGGCATCGCCTACGGCGTGCGGCACAACATGGAGGCGATGACCGAGGCGGGCGGGCGGGCGCGACGCCTGATCGCGGTCGGCGGCGGCACCAGGGGCGGGCTGTGGACCAGGATCGTCTCCGATGTGACCGGTGTGGCCCAGCGACTTCCGGCCGAGACGATCGGCGCGTGCCTGGGCGACGCGCGCTTGGCGGCCGAAGCCGCGGGCGTCGACACCGCGGCATGGAATCCGATGGTCGGCATCGTCGAACCCGACGCCGAACAGAGCGCGCGCTACGAGCCGTACTACCGGCACTACCGGGATCTGTACCACCGCACCGTCGACATCGCGCATTTCCTCGCCGCCGAACAGCGCGGGACCGAATCCCCTTCCTGAATTCGGCGTGGCCGTGCGAAAATCCGATGCGCGAATCGAATGCCAGGGAGGAAGACCCCGTGCCGACAGTGACCCTGACTCAGCACAACTTCGAGGAAATCGTCACCGGCAACAACATCGTGCTGGTCGACTGGTGGGCGGGCTGGTGCGGACCGTGCCGACAGTTCGCGCCGGTGTTCGAGGCGTCGTCGAACGAACATCCGGAGATCGTGCACGGCAAGGTCGACACCGAGGCCGAAACCGCACTCACCGAGATGGCGCAGGTGGACCGTTTCCCCACGCTGATGGTGTTCCGCGAGGGCATGCTGGTCTTCTCCCAGCCGGGTTTCCTGGCCTCCGACGCGCTGGAGGAGATCGTCCAGCAGGCGCGGTGGCTGGATATGGACGCGTTGCGCGCCGAAGCGGCGTCGGCCGCGACTCCGGTTGTCCCGCACAGCCGTACCGAACAGCGCGCCGCCGTTCCCGCGCACGCGTCGGCGGGCCTGGCCGCCGGTCCGGCGCGCTACGGCTGGCCCGGTATCTGAGCGCCGAGCTCCGGCGGCGAGTCCGGGCCGGGGTCGTCGAGGTCCATCGCGAGTAGTGCGTCGATCCGCGCGAACGGGTCGTCGGTATCGAACCCGTCGCCCGCGTCCAGCGGCAGGGGCGCCGTGCCGATGTCCTCGCTTTCGGAGGGCCGCGACGGGTCGGCGGCACCGGCGAGCAGTTCGTCGGCGCGGGTGAGCGCGTCGTCCATGGCGCCGGTCAGGGCGTCGAGCGCGCCGAAACCGTCGAGCAGATCCGCCACTTCGGCGCGCACCGATTCCAGTTCCGCGATCACCGGATCGACGCGCGACCAGGCCACCCGGTCCGACCACCACGGATCGCGGTCGATCCAGGCGAACACGATGTCGCGCAGGAATATCGGATCGCCGGTGTACAACTCGAATTCGTCGGTGGCCGCGTCCGCGCGGTGGGCGATCCGGTACATCCCGTCGGGCAGCAGGTCGGCCCTGATCCGTTCGCCGCCCCGGGTGACCTCGAGGAACGGACGCTCGGTCTCGGCCGTGGCGTCCAGCAGCCCGGTCAGCACCGGATCGGTGAGCACGGGCAGCATGGCACCGTCACCGGTCCGGATACGGATTCCGGATTCCTCGTCCGGGTCGTCGCTCATCGCGCCCAGTGTGCCCGATGCGGCCGGACCGCGAGGTGCCCACCGGCGAAATCGCGCATCGAACCGGCGGTGTGGCGAGGTCGGCGACGGGCGTCGTATCGCCGCGCGGTGATCTTCGGCGAATCGTCGCCGGCACTGCCGACCGGCATTACTGTATGGCTGACAGTAATGCCGGAGACCCAGGGAGCCGACGTGACACCGAACCAGACGGACCACAGCGGGCGCACCGTCCTCGTGATGGGCGCCAGCGGATTCCTCGGCTCGCACGTGACACGACACCTCGTCGAACGCGGCGACCGGGTGCGAGTACTGCTGCGACACAGCAGCCCCACCCGGCCGATCGAGGGTCTGGACGTCGAGCGACACTACGGTGACATCTTCGACGAGCAGGCCGTGCGGGCGGCGATGACCGGTTGCGACACCGTCTACTACTGCGTGGTCGACACCCGCGCCTGGCTGCGGGACCCGGCGCCGCTGTTCCGCACCAATGTCGACGGCCTGCGCCGGGTGCTCGACATCGCGATCGAACAGGACCTGCGCCGGTTCGTCTTCACCAGCACCATCGGCACGATCGCCGTAGGCGACGCGAGGTCTCCCGCCACCGAGGAAACGCCGTACAACTGGAACGGCCGGGGCGGTCCCTACATCGAATCCCGCCGCGCGGCAGAAGCACTCGTACTCGACTACAGCCGCGAGCACGGCTTGCCCGCCGTGGCGATGTGCGTCGCCAACACCTACGGGCCCGGCGACTGGCAACCGACACCGCACGGCTCGCTCGTGGCGATGGCCGCCCTGGGCAGAATGCCGGTGTACTTCCGCGGTATCGGCTCGGCCGTGGTCGACGTGGACGACGCCGCCGCCGCGATGCTGCTCGCCGCCGAACACGGGCGGGTCGGCGAACGCTACATCGTCTCGGAGAGCTTCCTGACCACCCGTGAGATCTACACCGCCGCGGCGGAGGCGGTCGGGCGGAAGCCACCGACCCTCGGGATCCCGCCGCTGCTCCTGGTCGCCGCGGGCCGCGTGGGCGGTGTCGTGCGCAGGGTGCTGCGCCGCGACTCCCCGATCACCCCGACCTCGGTCCAGCTGCTGCGGTGGACCTCGCCCCTCGATCACGGCAAGGCCGCGCGGGAACTGCACTGGCGGCCGCGCCCCACCGTCGACGCGATCCGGCGCGCGGCACGGTTCTATGTCGAACGCCGCACTCGGCGCATGGAGCCCTCGCGAGCGGGTACCGCCGGCTAGAAGGCCGTTGCGGTCGACCGTGATGCCGCGGACGCCCCCACCAGCGCGGACAGCAGCACGATGACGCCGCTGTCTGCGTGATTCGACCACGAGCGTGGCCGATGGGCTGGATCATGGGGTCTCGTTGCCGGATGAGGGCCGTACGCGCTTTCGTCGTGTTCAGAGATCCGTCCCACCTCACAGGAGGAACGAAGATCCATGATGACCACTCGAAATCTCCGCACCCTCGCCCGTACCTCCGCCGCGTTCGTCGCCATCGGCGCGGCCTCGGTGGCGCTCGCCGCTCCCGCGTCCGCCGCCAACGCCATCGATGTCATCAGCGCGAACACCGGCACCGTCGGCGTCGACTACAGCTGCGACGCCAACGCGGGCGTCACCAGCGTCAAGGCCATGGTCGGCGAACCGACCGCCGAACGCCCGGCGGCTCTCGGCGTCCAGAACACCGTCGTCTGCGACGGCACACCCCAGACCGCCACCATCACCATCGTTGCCGCCGAGGGCGAAGCGCCCCTGGACACCGGCGGACTGATGCAGATTCGCGCGGCCCTGGTCGACGCGAACAATATCGTCGTCTCGGGACAGGCGAAGATCGTCGTCCTGCAATAGTCGCGGCGTTCGCGGGCCGTACTGCCCGGATCAGCGGTCCGGCCCGCGCCGGTCGTGTCCGCGACGCGGCGACCGGTGAGCGATGCCCGAGCCGACCGGTCGGCGGGCTCACACCGCACCTCGGCGACTACCCTGGCACCGACCTTCAGCACTCCCGACGAGGCGCCGATGGTCGACCAGTCGCGCGGGCATCCGCTGGCCGCGCAATCCGCCGAGCCAGGAGTGCGACCCGTGACCGAGGACGAACCCGTGCTGAATCTGGCGGAGGTGACCTTCCGCCGCGACGGCACACAGATCATCGACGGGATCTCGCTCACCGTGCGCGCGGGTGAACACTGGGCGCTGCTCGGACCGAACGGCGCGGGCAAGAGCACGCTGCTGGGATTCTGTGCGGCCGTGACCTTTCCGACGACGGGCACCGTCGATATTCTCGGCCATCGGCTCGGCCGGGTCGATCTCGCCCGGTTGCGTCATTCCATCGGCCACGTGAATCCGCGCCACCCGCTGCGTTCTCCCCTCACGGTGCGCGAGGTCGTCCTGACCGGTATCACCGCCACCATCGACACCCCGATGCGATGGACCCCGACGGCGGATCAATCGCGCCGCGCCGACGCGATGATCGAGACGGTCGGGCTGAAGGGGAAGTCCGAGGCCACCTGGAACACGCTGTCCCAGGGTGAACGCGGACGCAGCCTGATCGCGCGGGCCCTGATCTCCGAACCCCGCCTGCTGCTGTTCGACGAGCCGACGACCGGTCTCGACGTCGCCGCGCGCGAACAACTCCTGGAGACCATCGACACCCTGGACGACACCCACCCGGATGTCGCGTCGATCCTGGTCACCCACCATCTGGAAGAGCTGCCGAGCACCACCACCCACGCCCTGCTCATCGCAGACGGCCGTACGGTCGCGGCGGGTCCGGCGCACGCGACGGTCACCACGGAGAACATCACCACCGCCTTCTCCCACCCGGTCGAAGTCGGCTACGACCGGGGCCGATGGTCCGCGCGGGCCCGGGTGTCGCGGCTCGACGTCCCGCACTGAGCGCGCGTCATGCGGTCGCGGTCGTCGCTCGTGCTTCGCGTTCGGCGCGTTCCTTCAGCGTCGGATACCCGCCGGACCGGCCCGGGCATCATGCCGCGTCCGCGATTCGGCGCAGCATCCGCCTGACCACGATCCGGTGTCCGCCGGTGCCGATGACGAGCGCGCGATAGATCCGGCCGGAGATGCCGGGGAATTCCGCCAGGGAGGTGGCCCGCACCCGGGTGGTGGTCGGGCCTTCGTCGTCGAGTTCGAAGATCAGCGCGTACCGGGAGAACCAGTGCGCGCCGCTGAGCGCGAGCCTGCTCGGTTCCTCGGCCGAGTCGAGGACGAATCCGGTGGGTACCGTGCGAGGGTCCTCCGGGTCCTTGCAGACGACTTTCAGCAGCGCTTTCCAGGTCCGGTCGCGGTTCGCGTCGACGGATCTGGCATGCTCATCGATATAGGACAATCGCTCCATATAGAAGGAACGTACTAGTACATGGCACCACCCCGCAAGCACTCCACCGATGTGATCCTCGACGCTGCCCGCACCCTGGTCCTGGAGAACGGGCCTCGGGCCGCGAGCGTCGCCGCCATCGCCGCGGCCAGCGGTGCGCCGGTAGGCACCCTCTATCACCGTTTCGGCAATCGCAACGGTGTGCTGACCGCCGCGTGGCTGCGGGCGCTCGAACGCTTCCAGTCACGGGTTCTGGCCGCGTCCGAGGAACCGGACGCGGTCGAGGCCGGGGTCGCGATGGCGCGCGCGAGTATCGAATTCGGTCGTGAACTATCCGACGACGCGCGGCTGCTGCTGAACCTGCGGCCCAGCGACCTGCTCGACGGCGGCCCCGACGCCGAATTCCGGGCCCGCCTGACCGAGATGAACGCGCCGCTGATGGATCAGCTGCGCCGGATCGCCCACGACCTGTTCGGCCGCGCGACCGACCGCGAATTCGACGCCGTCAGCCGCGCGATCGTCGACCTGCCCTACGCCGCCCTGCGCAGGCACGCGCACGCCGACACCCTGCCGGACTGGCTCGACGCCGACCTGACCGCCGCCGCCCGCGCCCTGCTCGCGTCCTATCGGATCTGAGACCGGCTCAGCTTCCCGAGGCCACCAGCGCCGGCGTCAGTTCGTCGAGTCCGTCGATGACGTGGGTGGCCAGCGCGCGGGCGTCGGGGTCGAGCGGATACTCGGGCCTCGGCGCGGCGATGACGCGCATGCCCGCGGCGTGCGCGGCCCGCAGGCCGTTACTCGAATCCTCCACCGCCGCACAGTCGGTCGACTTCTTGCGCAGGAATCCCGCCACCGCGACGTAGACGTCGGGCGCGGGTTTGCCCCGGTCGACCTCCTCGGTGGAGAAGGTGACGTCGAAGAACTCGATCAGCCCGGTCCGCCCGAGCACCGTGTCGATCAAGGCACGCGGCGAGGAACTCGCCACCCCGAGCGGCCAGTTCTCGCTCAACCGCTGCACCGCCGCCACCGCGCCCGGCAGCAACGGCACCGTCCGGTCGTAATGCGCCGCCATTCGCTCGATGACATCCTCGGCGACGGTGGCAGGCCTGTCTCCGACACCGAGTTCGGTGCTGAGATATTCCGACCACTCCCCCGTACTCATCCCCATCAGACGCTTCTGCGTATCGGGTAGCCAGCGCCCGCCCTTTTCGGCGACATATTCGCGGCGTACTCGTTCCCATACCGGTTCGGAATCGATGAGTACGCCGTCCATATCGAAGACGACCGCCGTAATACGCATCGGTACAACGCCTTTCGCCGGCCACGCGCCCACGTCGACCGACGCTCGAGCCGGACCGATTCGGGCATCGCGGGGGGTGTTCGCAAGTCCTGATGGATCAACGGGTATCCAGCGTAGGGCACGGCATTCACCCCCGTGCGGGCCGCCTCGCCCCGGTCCCGCCGAGGTCGGGACGCACTCGACTGTGACGGGTTCGACGGGTGCCGAACGTGAGCATTCCACCGGCAACCGATAACTTGGTTCTCATGAGCGAACAGCAGGCCGGACCCGCCCTACCGAGCGCGGAACACCACGAAGGCGGTTTCCGGCCGATGATGGAGCTGATCGAGGAGCACACCGCCGACACCACACGGGGCGGACCGCACTTCGGGGCCCTGATCGAGCAGGTCCGCACTCTGATGGACCGCGCGCGGCTCGCCTGTCCCTCCGACGACGAGGCGCTGGAAGCCATCGCGATCCTGGAGAAGCTCAACGAGAAACTCGAGGGGTCGGTGACCGACGAATGGTCCTCGCCCACCTGGACCCGCCTCGACCTGCCCTCCCGCGGCAATATCACCCTGCCGCCGTTCACCATCGTCGAGGCCGGTCGCGACGGCGTCGACGCCCGCGTGACATTTCGCCCCTTCCACCTGGGCGGTAACGCGGCGGCGCACGGCGGGCAGATCGCGATCGCACTGGACGAGCTGCTCGGCATGGCGGCGGCCGTGCATTCGGGCAACGTGACCAGGACCGGCTCGCTGACCATCGACTACCGCTCGATCACGCCGCTGGATACCGAGTTGCGGGTGCATACCTGGGCCGAGCGCATGGAGGGTCGCAAGGTCTACGTCCGCGGCACCGTCCACGCGGGTGAGCGGCTGTGCGCCGAGGCGAACGGATTGTTCATCGTGCTCAAACCCGGTCAGCAGTAGGCGGCGCCACCCGCGCGCGGATCCCGCCGGTCGACCGGCGGGATCCGATCTCTCATCGACCCGGGAAATGCGCCTCGCGGTACGCGCCGAAACGCGCGTCGACCTGTTCGGCCGTCAGTCCGAAATCATCGAGGGTGTACCGGTGCACCGGCCGCGCCGCCCCGGAGGTGCTCTCGGTGTGCAGCGCCGCCATCGCGGCCTCGGCCTCGGTGCCGAGAGCAAGCCCGAAATGGCCGTAGATCGATCCGACCGTACCGATCGGGTCGGCGACGAAATCGTCGTAGTAGACATCGCAGAACTGCGCGGCGTCGTAGCGCCGACGATCCGCGAGGAACCGGTCCGCCCCGCGCGCCCACAGGTCCAGTTGCGTCGCCCCCACCGTCGCGCCGCGGAATTTGTCCGACCAGCCCGCCGAGGCCTGCTCGTTCAGGCTGCACACCGAGGCGATGATGGTGCTCGGATCCCGGTGCATCTGGATGATCAACGCGTCCGGGTACACCTCGAAGATCGCGTCGAGCGCGAACAGGTGGCTCGGATTCTTCAGCACCCAGCGACGGTCCGCGTCGGGCAGGCCGATCAATTGCAGATTGCGTCGATGTCTGCGGTATGCGTCGGTCCAGTCCTGTTCGCGCAGCCACTCCGAATAGCCGGGCAGGTAACCGAGACATTCGTAGGACACCGACATGGCCGACTGGCGGAGCAACTGCCAGCACTCCTCGACCTGATCGGCCGAAATATGGTGCACGCCCATGAATTCCGGATGTTCCACATGATGTTGCGCGAAGGCGGCCTCGATCCCCTGGTAGACCGGATCGTCGGCCCAGGTCTCACGCGGCGGCCTCGGCTGCGGCATCTCGGTCAGCCACATCTCCAGGCCCTGATGCGCCGGATCGGCGTTCAGCAGCCGATGTACCGCCGTAGTGCCGGAACGGGGCAGGCCGGTCACGAAGATCGGGCGATCGATCACCACCTCCGCGTGTTCGGGAAAGCGTTGCCACGCCGACTCGCTCAGCAATCGCGCGATGAGCGCGCCGCGCAGGAAGGCGCGATTGACCTTGTTGCCGAAGGGGGTCAGCTCGGCGTCCTTCGCGTAGGACTCGAGCAGCACCCGCAGTCCTTCGCGATAGCCCGGATCGCCGAAATCGTCCAGTCCGACCACCTTGGTGGCCGAGGCGTGCAGATCGTCGACGGTGCCGACATCGTCTCTGCCGATCATCTTCTGCCGTCTCCTCAGTGGTGGTATTCGCCGCAGTTGACATCGAGACAGGCCCCGGTGATCGCGCGCGCCATCGAGGACGCGAAGAAGACCACCGCCTCGGCGATCTCGTCGGGTTCGGGCAGTCTGCGCAGGTCGATGGTCGACGCCGTCTCCGCGTAGACCTCCTCCGCGGTGATACCGCGCTGCTCGGCCAGGTAATTGAAGTACCACTTCAGATTGCCCGCCCAGATATAGCCGGGGGCAACGGTATTCACCCGGATACCGCGCGGTCCCAATTCGGTCGCCAGACTCTGCGCGAGGGCGAGCAGACTCGATTTGGCCATCTTGTACGGCCCGAAGGTCAACCGCGAATGCCGGAGCACGGCGGAGTTGATCATCACCACCGACCCCTCGGATTCGGCCAGCGCGGGCACGAACGATCGGGTGAGCCGCAGTGCCGCCAGCACATTCGTCTCGAAACCGGCGCGCACCTGCTCGAGATCGACATCGACCAGATCCGCGATCGGCGGGATGGCGAAGGCGTTGTTGACCACCGTGTCGACCCGGCCGAAGGCGTCGCGCGCCGTCTCGACCAGATTCGCCACCGCCGCCTCGTCGTTGATATCGGTCGGCACGACCACCGCCCGCCTGCCGAGTTCGGTGACCTCCTTCGCCACCTCGGTCAGCCGCGATTCGGTACGCGCGGCCAGCACCAGGTCCGCGCCCGCCGACGCGCACTGTAGAGCGATCGACCGGCCGAGACCGGGGCCGATTCCGGAGACGACGACGACCTTGTCCCGCAACAACATCAGCCGAGCATCCTCTCCGCGACGGCGACCTGGCGGGCCGCGATCCGCGCCTGCCATTCCTTGGGCGAGATCCGCGCCTGCTCGTAGAACGGGAGCCGTTGCGGCAGTTCGTCGACCGAGACCAGTTCGACGGTCGGGCCGTCCTCGGGGCCGAGGTCACGCGAGAGCCGCTGCCAGCGGAATTGCAGATAGCCGCGCGCGTGGCCGGTGCGCTCGATCCAGTTCGCCACACCCGGATCGCGCTCGCTGACGACCAGGCGGATCATTCCGTCCGGATCGACCTGGGCCTGATCGGCGGTGAGGCTGGTCTGGTGATTGATGTAGTCCAGCGAGATGTACCACATGCTGCCGAGCTGGAAGCCCTGGTAGGGCGCGTCGGATTTCGGCACGGTGATGATCATCGCCTGCTCGTCGGTCAGGTCGTAGTGGCCGACCGAGGAGAACTGGGTGGCCAGCCCGCCCGGGGTCGGACGCGGTTCGGTGAGCGTGTTCACCGGCAGGTTCAGGTAGAACCACTGCGGGAAGGCGAGGAAGGTGTTCAACCGCGAGGTCAGCATGCGCGCGGCCACCGCGTACCGCTTGCCCATCACCTCGAGGGTCGGGGCGGGCGGCGCGTCACCGATGCGGTCCACCCGCTGGATGCGGATCGTGCCCGCGGTCTCGCTGCTCCAGTCGCTGGAGACCTCGCGCACCACGAGCATGGCGGCGTCGGAGCCGAGCTGCACGTATCCGGGTTTGCTCGGGCCGGGTCCGAAGCGGATCTCGTAGGAGCCGTCCGCCGCGATCTGGAGATCGCGATCGTCGAACGCGGTGAGGCTGTCGGGCACGTCGACCGGCGAGTAGTTGCCGTTGAGCACCTGGAAGCTCAGGTCACGGGTGGTGCCGCGGGTCCCGGTGACGACATATTCGGCGTCCGGGCGCACGAAGGAGTGGAAATAGAGGGTGTCGGGATTGTCCAGGCCCATTTTCGTGTACGGACCGGTGGACATCGCGAAGAAGGGGAAATCGCGATCGTAGGCCCACGCCAATTGCAGCGACGCGCGAATACTGCCCGCCAGATAGTCGTATCCCTCGATGAGATCCTGCTCGGTGTCGATGTGCGGGGCGGCTTTGATGATCTCTTCGGCGGCGGCGATCGACTCCGCGAACGGCTGGGTCAGCAAAAGACTTCTCCCGGTGTTCCATATATGTACCGCTCTGGTACATTCCGATACGAGAAAGATTAGAACGTGTTCTAGGAGTGGTCAATGTATTCCCGGATTTCCTCGGCCACCCCGGTCGCCCGACGGTCCGCGCCGACCGCGCGCGTGGTGCAGATCCTGGATTTCCTCGTCGAACAACGCGGGAATCGCTGCGGGTTGTCCGAGATGGCCCGCGCGCTGGATCTGGCCAAACCGACCTGCTTGGGCATACTCACCGAACTCACCGCGGGCGGCTACCTGGTGCGCGACCCGGAAACGCTGACCTACGGCCTCGGTCCGGCACTCGTCGCCGCCGGACGGGTCGCACAGCAGAGTTTCGCGATCTCCGCGGTGGCCCGCGCCGAACTGGAGAAACTGACCGCGCGCTACCGGACCACCTGCACCGCCTCGGCGGTGGTCGGCGAGCGCATCGCGGTGCTGGAGGGAACCGGCCCCGGAATGGTCAAGGTGGGCGCCTCGTACGCGTTCGCCCCGCCCGTCGGGCTGATGTACGTGCTCTGGGATACCGACGCGGCGTTCGACGCGTGGCTGGCCACCCCGCCGACGGTGCCCGTGCGACAGGACGAGGCGCGCCTGCGCCGGGTCGTCGCCGAATGCCGCGAGCGCGGATATCTCATCGAGAGCCTGACCGCCCACGGCAGGCGTCTGTACGGCCTACTGGCGGGCGTGGCCGCGCGTGATCTGCCCGACGAGCTGCGAGAACTGGTCGGCGAACTGGTGACGAGCCTCGGCGAGCGGGTCTATCTCGGCACCGATCTACGGCCGAGGAAGCAACATCCGGTCAGCCTGCTCGCCGCGCCGACCTTCGACGCCGACGGCAGGCAGAACATGGTGCTGACGATGTACGTCGGCGCGTCGATCACCGGCGCCGAGATCGAACGTCGCGGCGGCGCCCTGGTCGAGGCGGCCCGCACCGTGACCGAGAATTCCGGCGGTCGCGTCCCGGAGCGAATCATCGCGACTCCCCGTTGACCAAAGACCGAAACGTGTTCTAGTTTTGACCCGTGAGCCAGTACGCGAAGTCGACGGTGAGCACCTACGAGATGCCGCACTTGGACGCGCTCGAGGCCGAGTCGGCACATATATTCCGAGAAGTGGCGGCGACATTCGAGCGGCCGGTGCTGTTGTTCTCCGGTGGCAAGGATTCGGTGGTCATGTTGCACCTCGCGGCCAAGGCCTTCTGGCCCGCGCCGCTACCTTTCCCGGTGCTGCATATCGACACCGGACATAATTTCGACGAGGTGATCGACTATCGTGACGCGACCGTCGAGCGACTCGGTCTGCGATTGGTGGTCGGCCGGGTGCAGGACGATATCGACGCGGGCCGCGTCGTCGAGGACACCGGACCGCGCGGGTCGCGCAATCGGCTCCAGACCACCACGTTGCTGCGTTCGATCCGCGAGGGCGGCTACGACGCCGTCTTCGGCGGGGCACGGCGCGACGAGGAGAAGGCGCGGGCCAAGGAACGCGTCTTCAGCTTCCGCGACGAATACGGGCAGTGGGAGCCGCGCAGCCAACGTCCCGAGCTGTGGAACATCTACAACGGCAAACACCGTCCCGGCGAACACATTCGGGTTTTCCCGCTGTCGAATTGGACCGAACTCGACATCTGGAGCTATATCGCCGCCGAGGGCATCGACCTGCCGCCGCTCTACTACGCGCATCGCCGACCGGTGGTGCAACGCGACGGAATGCTGTTGGCGCACACGAGATTCCTGCGACTGCTCGACGGTGAACAGCCCTACGAGGCCACCGTGCGCTTCCGCACCGTCGGCGACGCGACCTGCACCGGATGCGTGGAATCGAGCGCGTCGACCCCCGACGAAGTCGTCGTCGAGGTGGCCGCGGCCCGCGTGACCGAACGCGGCGCGACCAGGGCCGACGACCGGATCTCGGAGGCGGGCATGGAAGATCGAAAACGAGAAGGGTACTTCTGATGGCCACCACCCTGCTGCGCCTCGCCACCGCGGGCAGCGTCGACGACGGCAAGTCGACGCTCATCGGCCGCCTGCTCTTCGACTCCAAGACGATCTTCACCGATCAACTCGCCGCGGTGGAACGCACCAGCCGCGATCGCGGCGACGAGTACACGAATCTTGCCCTGCTCACCGACGGACTGCGCGCCGAACGCGAACAGGGCATCACCATCGACGTCGCCCACCGCTATTTCGCCACGCCCAGACGCAAATTCATCATCGCCGACACCCCCGGCCACATCCAGTACACCCGCAATATGGTGACCGGGGCGTCCAACGCCGATGTCGCGCTGATCCTGGTCGACGCGCGCAAGGGCGTGGTCGAACAGACCCGGCGACACGCCTTCCTGGCCGGACTGCTCGGCATCCCGCACCTGGTGCTGTGCGTGAACAAGATGGACCTGGTCGCCTGGTCGCAGGAGCGATTCGAGGAGATCCGCAGGGATTTCACCGGTTTCGCGACCAAACTCGAGATCTCCGACCTCGCGTTCGTGCCGGTCTCCGCGCTACAGGGCGACAACATCGTGCACAGGGGCACGAGTATGCCCTGGTACGAGGGCACCCCGCTGCTGCACCACCTGGAGGAGGTGCATATCGCCTCCGATCGCAATCTGATCGACGCGCGCTTCCCGGTGCAGTACGTGACCCGCAGGCACGCGGCGGATTTCCGCGGCTACGCGGGCACGATCGCGGGCGGTGTCTTCAAACCGGGTGACGAGGTGACGGTGCTGCCCTCCGGGCTGACCTCTACCGTCTCCGCGATCTGGGGACCGGGCGGCGTGCCGATCGCCGAGGCGTTCCCGCCGCAGGCCGTCACGGTCCAGCTCGCCGACGAACTCGATATCTCGCGCGGCGATATGATCTGCCGCCCGGCCAACCGCCCGCAGGTCGGCCGCGATATCGACGCGATGGTCTGCTGGTTCGCCGACGAGACCCAACTCACCCCGGGCGCCACCTACACCCTGCGCCACACCACCCGCACCGCCACCGCCGAGATCCGTAGCCTGGACTACCGGCTCGACGTCAACACACTGCATCGCGACGAAGCGGCAGAGAGTCTGTCGCTCAACGAGATCGGGCGCGTACAGCTGCGGACCCGCACCCCGCTGCTCTTCGATCCCTACCGCCGCAATCGATCCACCGGCAGTTTCATCCTGGTCGACGACACCACCAACAACACCGTCGCGGCGGGCATGATCACCGGCCCGACCCTGCCGTCGGCACGGGTGGTGTGGCATTCGACGGCCGTCGGCCGCGACGAACGCGCCACCCGTGGGCTGACGGTGTGGCTCACCGGACTGTCGGGTTCCGGAAAGTCCTCCGTCGCCGTGGAATTGGAACGTCGACTGGTCGCGAGCGGGCGTCCCGCCTTCCTGCTCGACGGCGACAATCTGCGGCACGGACTCAATTCCGACCTCGGATTCTCCGCCGAGGACCGGACCGAGAACATCAGGCGGGTCGGCGAGGTCGCCCGCCTGTTCGCCGAAGCCGGTGTGGTGGCGGTGGTTTCGCTGATCAGCCCGTATCGGGCCGATCGCGCGACGGTCCGCGCCGCCCATCTCGCCGCGGGTATCCCCTTCGTCGAGGTCTTCGTCGACACACCGCTCGAGATCTGCGAAGCCCGCGACCCGAAGGGAATGTACGCGAAGGCCCGCGCCGGCGAGATCACAGGTTTCACCGGCATCGACGCCCCCTACGAGATTCCCGCCGAGCCGGATCTGATCCTGCGGCCCGAACACGGAGATCCGGTGTCGATGGCCGCGACCATATTGGGCAGGTTGGCCGACCTGACCTGATCCACGCCTGCCCGGTGACCAGCGACCGACCGCGCGGGACACGACCTCGCGCGGCCGGTCGGTCGCCGCTCACAGCGAGCCGAAGAATGCCCGGATGTCGCCGAGCAGCAGATCGGGGACTTCCAGCGCGGGGAAATGGCCGCCGGAGTAGAACTCCGACCAGTGCGTCACCGTGTGCGCGCGTTCGGCGAAGCGGCGGATCGCGTAGTCGCCGTCCCGGAAAACCGCCACACCGGTCGGCACCGTCGATTTCGGCTGCGGCGCGAACATCGCGGTGTCGTGGAATCGCTCGTAGTAGAAGTTGGCGACGCTGCGGGCCGTGGCGGTGAACCAGTGGATGCTCACCGTGGTGAGTATGCGGTCGAGGTCGATCGCCGATTCGGGGAGTTCGTGGGAGCGATCGGTCCATTCCGCGTATTTCTCCACGATCCAGGCCAGCTGTCCGGCGGGTGAATCGGCCAGTGATTGCGCGATGGTGTTCGGCCGCGATCCTTGCAGCGCCATATACGCCGAGCCGTCGTCCTGGAATCTCTTCATGCCGTCGAGTCGTTGCCGCTCGGCGGCGGTCAGCGCCGCCATATCGGCGGGGTCACCGGAGGGGAAGGTGACCAACGCGTTGACGTGCACGCCGATCACCCGGTCCGGAGCGAGACGGCCGAGTCGCGGGGCGATGAAGGCGCCGTGATCGCCGCCGTGCACCCCGTACCCGTCGTAGCCGAGCCGGGTCATCAGTTCGTCCAGCGCCCCGGCGACGCGGCCGTCGTTCCAGCCCGGTTCGGTGAGCGGGCCGGAGAATCCGTGTCCCGGCAGCGAGGGAATGACCAGGTGGAACGCCTGCGCGCCCGCGTCGGGTTCGGTGAGCGGGCCGATGAGATCGAGGAAGTCCGCCACCGAGCCGGGCCAGCCGTGCAGGAGCAGCAGCGGGGTCGCCGTCGGCGCGGACGACCGCACGTGCAGGAAATGCAGGTGTTGACCGTCTACGACAGTGCTGAACTGCGGGTGGGCGTCGATGGCTGCCTCCTGGGCACGCCAATCGAACTTCTCACCCCAGTACACCGCGATCTCCTTCAGGTAGGACGCGGGAACTCCGCGTTCCCAGCCGGTGCCGGGGAGGTCGTCGATCCACCGGGTGCGCGCCAATCGCGCTTTCAGATCGGCGATATCGCCGTCGGGGATGTGGATGCGGTAGGGCTCGATGCTGTGCGCGCTCGCTGTCATGGCTTCGATACTCCGGGTAAAGAGGGGGTCGGCGAATCACGAGAATTCGTTATTTCGACGGCCGCCGGCGGAGTCACGACGAGGACTCCGGGCACCCCGGGACGCGGGACCGGCATCGCGCGCGTGCATGATCGCCGGGTGGGAAATGTACCGGTCAGCAGCGCGCTCATCGGACGCGGCGGCGAATTGGCCGCGCTGCTGGAGGCCGCGGTGGCGCCGTCGGTCCGAGCCGTCCTGGTGTCCGGCGAGGCGGGAATAGGCAAATCCCGGCTGATCGAGGAATTCACCGCGCGCCTCGCGCCCGCGATTCCCGTACTGATCGGACGATGCCCGGAATTCGGCAGTGAAGGTGTGCCTTTCGCGCCCTTCATCGCGATACTGCGCCGATTGGTCCGTACGCGCGGCGCCGAGGAACTGGCCGCGCTCCTGCCCGGCCCCACCCCGGCCCTGGCCCGCTGGCTCCCGGAACTGCGCACGGACGCCGCCCCTCGCGACATCGAGGACGATCACCTGCGCCTGTTCGGCGAACTACTGATATCGCTCGAACATCTCGGATCGCGCGGACCCGCGGTACTGATCGTCGAGGATCTGCACTGGGCCGACGAATCCAGCCGCACCCTGCTCGCGTTCCTCGTCGCCAACCTCGCCGAACCGAATATCCTGCTGGTGGCGACCTTTCGGCCGAACGGCCCGCCCGGACTGCGCGGACTGGTCGCCGAATTGCGGCGCCGGAGATCGGTCGTGTTCCTCGCACCGCCACCCCTGACCCGCTACGAGGTCGGCAGGCAGTTGGCCGCGCTGCTCGAACGGGAACCGGAGCCGGAGGCGATCGGGCGCGTGTTCACCCACAGCGGCGGCAATCCACTGTTCGTCGAAGCGCTGAGCCGATCGTCGGGCCGGACTCGCGCCGAGTTGTCCGAACTGCTGCTGTCGGCGCATACCGGACTCGACGCCGACGCGCTGATGGTGCTGCGGGTGGCCGCTGTCGCCGGATCACCGACCGAGCACGACCTGCTGGAAGCCGCGGCCGGGCTGTCCGCGCCTCGGCTGCGCGTCGCGCTGCGCGCACTCGTCGATCGGCATCTGCTCGTCGCGTCCGAGACCGGCTACGCGTTCCGGCACGTGCTGATCAGGGAGGCCGTCTACGACGATCTGCTGCCGATCGAACGAACCCGGCTGCACGCCGAACTGACCCGCATGCTGCGGGACTGCCCCGACCTGGTGCCGGGCGAACGCCTGTACGCGGAGCTGGCCCACCACGCGTTCGCCGCCGGAGACGTCGCGGTGGCGCTGACGGCCTCCCTGGCCGCCGCGCGGGTCGCACGCCGGGCCGACGCCCAACCCGAACGGCTACGCCACCTGGAACGCGTCGTCGCGCTGTGGGATTCACCGACATCGGACGGCGCGGACATCGACCGGGTCGCGGTATTAGAGGAGATGGTCGACGCCTGTTTTCGCAGTGCCGACGTGCGCCGCGGCATCGAGGCGGCCGACCGAGCGCTCGCGGCCGTCGACCGATCACAGCCCGAGCGGGTCGCGCGCCTGCGCTTTCAGCGGGCGCACCTGAGCAATCAGGGCGGCACCGGCGGATACGACGATCTCGTCCACGCCCTCGCGCTCCTGCCCGAGTCGCCGCCCACGGCGTTGCGCGGCCAGGTACTCACCGAACTCGCCGCGGTCATGTCCTTCTCCGGTGACCCGGTGTCGGCCCGTCACCACGCCGAGGAGGCGCTCGCCGTCGCCGACCGACTCGGGGCGACCGCCCTTGCCGCCGAGGCGCATTCCCATCTCGCGCTCACCGCGCCCGATTCCGCCACCGCACGAGAGCATTTCGCAAGCGCACACGAGCTGGCGGCCACGGCGGGCGAGCCGGGGACGTTGCTCACCGTGATCACGTGGGAGGTCGCCGCGCAAGCGGCCGACGGCGAGCACCTCGCCGCGATCGACACGATCCGGGTCGGTCTGCGAATCGCGCACGACACCTTCCGATTCGCCGAACGCGGACCGATACTGTTGGTGAAGTGGGCGCAGGTGCTCACCGCGCTCGGGCGGTGGCCGGAGGCGACGCAACTCATCCGCGAAACCCTCGCGGAACCCCTGCCGCCGTTGAGCACGGCCGCGCTGCACCTGTGCCAGGCTCGAATCGCCCTCGCCCGAGGCGATTACGCGGAGGCGGTGCTCGACGCCGAACGTGCGCGAACCCACCTCGGACCGGGTACCCGGGTGGGGCAGTATCGCGTCGAACTGGGCGCGGTACTGGCGGGTTCGGCGCTGGCACAGCATGATCCGGCGACTGCGGCGGCCCACGTGCGGCAAGCTCTCGCCGAGGGCGCACCGGACCGGCACCCGAACGAAACCTGGCCGCTCCTCGTCCTCGGCGCCCGAATATCGGACCACCTGACGGATCTCGCGAAATCGGCCGAGACATTGCCGTGCACGTCTGCGGTATCGTCCGCGCACCGCGCGGTCTACACCGCGACCATGTCCTCCGCTGTCGGCGATTGGCGCGCCGCGGTCGACGCGTGGCAGGTCATTCCCCAGCCCTACGAGCAAGCATGGGCGCTATTCGGTCGGGCTGCGGCGGAATTGCGCTCGGGCGATCGCGCGGCGGCCCGCACGGCACTGCGCGCGGCCGCCGTACTCGCCGCGGAGCTCGGCGCCACACCGCTGGCCGAGCGGATTCGCGATACCGCCGACCGTGCGGGTCTGGTCCTCGACACCCCGCCCGACCGAACCGGCGTCACACCGAAATCGGATACCTACGGTCTCACCCCCCGTGAGCTCGAGGTGCTCCGACTGGTCGCCGATGGTTCGAGCAACCGCCAACTCGCCGCGCAGCTCTTCATCAGCACCAACACCGTCGGGGTACACGTCTCCCGCATTCTGGCCAAACTCGGTGTGGCGACCCGCACCGAAGCGGCGGCCTTCGCCCGTCGGCACCACCTGATCACCGACCCGACCCGCTGAATCAGGGCGTCCGGCCCTCTTCGCCGTCACTCGGGCGGTAGTCGGCCGGTAGGTCGAATCCGAACCGTGCACTCAACGCCCGGACATCGCGCAGATCCTTCGCCGCGGGCGGGTAGGCGGTCTTGAACTGGAACATCCGCGCCGGGGTTATGCAGTGCACCCGTTCGCCCTCGATCACATCCACGCCGGAGAACGAGTCGCTCGGATAGGCGATGCCGTACACGTGATCACCGTCCTCGTCGAACTCGAAGACGTGGATATCGACCGACGCGCCGGACTCCCGCGTCATCACGAAGTTCCACTCCGTCGAGTCCTCGCCGTCCTCGGTCGCGTAACCGAGCGCGGCGAGAACCCTGCGCAGTCGACCGATGTCTGCGCGGCCGACCGCGATATCGAGATCGGCGTGCGCCCTGGTCTGCCCACCCAGCAGCGCGTCGACACACCATCCGCCGTCGATCCAGACCTCGACGCCCACGGCCCGAAGCTCCCGCCAGATCTCCAGCACATCCGCCGCTTCCACCACGCCAACCTAGTTCACCGTCACCCGCGAGGAGCCGAATACCGCCGTGCGTCCCGGAGTCGACCGGCGGCCCGATCCGGGGAGTGTGGGAGGCCGGTCGCCGGAACCCGGCTCGGTCGTGGGGTCGCGGACCTCGACCGGCGATCCACGGTGGTCGTACCATGACCCGATGTCTTCGAGCGGAAAAGTCGCGCTGGTCACCGGGGCGACCAGCGGAATCGGCCGCGCCACTGCGATATTGCTGGCCGAGCGCGGCGCACACGTGTTGGTGACCGGGCGCGACGTCGAGCGAGGGAACGCGGTCGTGGAGCGGATCCGCGCGGCGGGCGGCACGGCCGATTTCCTGCGCGCCGAACTCGGCGACGCGGACAGTGCCCGCGCACTGGTCGAGGCTGCGCTCGGGCTCGCGGGCCGTATCGACATCCTCGTCAACAACGCCGCCATCGCGGTGTTCGGGCCCACCGCCGCGATCGCCGAATCCGATTTCGACGCCTGCTACGCGGTCAATGTGAAAGTGCCGTTCTTCCTGGTCGGCGCGGTCGCCCCGGCGATGGCAGAGCGCGGATACGGCGTGATCGTCAATGTCAGCACCATGGTCGCCGGTTTCGGCAGCCGGGGCTCGGCGGTCTACGCGTCCAGTAAGGCCGCGCTCGAACTGCTCACCAAATCGTGGGCGGCGGAATTCGGCCCGCACGGCGTCCGGGTCAACGCCGTCGCCCCCGGCCCGACCGTGACCGAGGGCACCACGGCCCATTACGGCAGCGAACGACTCGAAGCGCTGGCCGCGCAGGCGCCCGCGCGACGGGTCGCCCACCCGACCGAGATCGCCGAAACCATCGCGTTTCTGGTGAGCGACGGCGCGAGTTTCATCCACGGCGTGATACTGCCCGCCGACGGTGGCCGCACCGCGGTCTAGAAACCGGTGCTGCCCTGCCATGTTCCGCGTGGGCATCCCCTCATGCCATGCCCACGCGGATCGTCGTGCGTGTACCGCACCCGTTGCCCGACTACACCGCCGCGTGGCTGAGCGCTCGGCGCGCGTAGGCACGCACGTCGGCGTCGCCGTCGTCGACCGCCGTCCTCAGGGCGTCCATGGCCGCGTTGTCGTCCCCGTAGGTGGCCAGGGCGAGGACGGCGGCCTTGCGTACGTCCAGGTGCGGGTCGAGCAGTGCCGTCGTCAGCGCGGGGACGGCCGCGTCGACGGCGGCGCCGGACAGGCCCTTGGCGGCGCCGACGCGGACCTGCCAGGCCGAGCTGCCAAGGGCCACACCGAGTTCCGAGACGTCCTCGGTGGTGGCGCCGAGTTGGGCGAAGGCCGCGTAGGCGGCGGCCCGCACCAAGGGGTCGGCATCGGCGGCCAGGACGCGAACCGCGTCGACCCCGCCCGCGCCGATGGCGGCCAGGCCGTGCGCGACGGCGACACGCACCTCGCGGTTCTCGTCGCCGACGGCGGACGCGACACCGCGCCAGTCGTCCAGGGAGACCGAGGCCCGCATGGCCTCGATGCGGACCCGGTGATCGGGATCGGTCAGACCCGCGGTGAACTGGGCGGCCGAACCCGCGTGCAATGCCCGCAGCAGGTCGATGACGGTCGCGCGGACCAGCGGATCCGGTGACCGCAGCCGCTGCGCCAATCCGTCGGCCGAGGGCAGAACCTCCACCAGTTCGCGCAGGCTCTCGGTCGCGGCGCGGCGCACCGAGGACGCCTCGTCGTCGAGTGCGCGCACCAGTTCGTCGGTGAAACGCTCCGGGGTGTGTTCGGTGAGAACCGAGAGCGCGGCCACGCGAACCACCGGATCGGGATCGCGCAGATAACTCGAAAGATCCTCCACCGTCGGGGAATCCAGGGCGAGCAGGGTGACGATGCGCGGTGACGGCGGCGCGGGCGGCACCCGCTCGGGCGGCACGGCGGCGACGTCCTGGGGCGCGCGCCCGCCGACCAGTTCGGGCTGGGCGACGATCACCACGGATTCGTCCGCCGACGGCAGATCGTCCAGTCCGGGTACCGCGACGATGTAGGGCGCGACCGGGCGCTTGAGGAATTCCATCTCGCCGGAGTCGGTCTTGCGCAGATTCAGGTGGTAGCGCCATGCCACGTCGTCGCGTTCGGGCAGGTCGGCCCGCTCGTGGTAAAGGCCCCAGCGGGATTCGGTGCGGGTGAGCGAACTGCGCGAGGCCATTTCGGCGCAGTCGCGGATGAACGACACCTCCACCGCGCGCATCAGCTCGTGCGGGGTGCGCGCGCCCATGTCCGCGATATCGCCGCGCATCCGCTCGAAGGTCTCCACCGCGATGGACAGTTTGGCGGCGGTCTTGGGCGGTGCGACATAGTCGTTGACGAAGCGGCGCAATTTGTATTCGACCTGCGGCTGCGGCGGACCGTCCGGATTGCGCAGCGGGTGGTAGACGAGCTCGTGCGCGGCCGCGAGCTGGTCTTCGGGGAGTTCGGTCGGAGCGGCGACCTCGGCGAGTGTGCCCGCGGCGTGCGCGCCTGCCAGATCGCCGTAAACGAACGCGCCGATCATGTAGTTGTGCGGCACGCAGGCGAGGTCACCGGCGGCGTAGAGACCGGGGACGGTGGTGCGCGCGTTCTCGTCCACCCAGACACCGGAAGCGGAATGCCCACTGCACAAACCGATTTCGGAGATGTGCATCTCGATGTCGTGGGTGCGGTAGTCGTGGCCGCGGTTGCTGTGGAAGGTGCCGCGAGTGGGGCGCTCGGTGGTGTGCAGGATGCCCTCGAGCGTGCTGAGCGTCTCGTCGGGCAGGTGCGACACCTTGAGGTAGATGGGACCCCGCGCGGATTCGATCTCCTCCTTGACCTCGGCCATCATCTGGCCGGACCAGTAGTCGGAATCGACGAAACGTTCACCGTGCGCGTTGACCTGGTAACCGCCGAAGGGATTGGCGACGTACGCGCAGGCGGGTCCGTTGTAGTCCTTGATGAGCGGGTTGATCTGGAAGCATTCGATACCGCTGAGCTCGGCTCCGGCGTGATAGGCCATCGAATAGCCGTCACCGGCGTTGGTGGGGTTCTCGTAGGTGCCGTACAGGTAGCCCGACGCGGGCAGTCCCAGCCTCCCGCACGGACCGGTCGCCAGGATCACCGCTTTCGCGCCGACGGCGACGAATTCGCCGGTGCGCGTGTTCAATGCCGCCGCGCCGACCGCGCGGCCACCGTCGGTGAGCACCCGCACCGGCATCAGCCGGTTCTCGATCTGGATCTTCTCGCGCATCTTGCGTTGCCGCAGTACGCGATACAGCGCCTTCTTCACATCCTTGCCCTCGGGCATCGGCAGGACGTAGGAACCCGAGCGGTGCACGCGCCGCACCGCGTACTCGCCGTATTCGTCCTTCTCGAATTTCACCCCGTACTTCTCCAGCCGCTGCACCATGGCGAAACCACGGGTCGCGGTCTGATACACGGTGCGCTGGTTGACGATTCCGTCGTTGGCGCGGGTGATCTCGGCGACGTAGTCCTCGGGCTCGGCCTTGCCCGGGATGACGGCGTTGTTGACCCCGTCCATCCCCATCGCCAGCGCACCGGAGTGCCGGACGTGCGCCTTCTCCAGCAGCAGCACGTTCGCGCCCTGTTCGGCGGCGGTCAGCGCCGCCATGGTGCCCGCGGTGCCGCCGCCGATGACCAGCACGTCACAGTCGAGCCGGGTCCGGTCGTCGAGTTCCGGAATGTTCACAACTTCTCCAGTAGTTCGGCCTTCACCGACCGGCGATCCAGCGGGGTACGCGGCTCGGGGACGTCGACGAGGGCGCGTAACGCGCCACCGCCGAGGACCGCGATCCGGTCGCCCAGCAGCAGGGCCTCGTCGAGATCGTGGGTGACGAAGACGATCGTGGTGGGGTGGGCGCGCCAGGTGTCGATCAGCAGGCGCTGCATGGTGGCTCTGGTCTGGGTGTCGAGGGCGCCGAACGGTTCGTCCATCAGCACCGCGCGCGGTGAGCCCGCGAGACTGCGCGCCAACTGGACGCGCTGACGCATCCCGCCGGACAGATCGCGCGGCAGGTAGTCGGCGTATTCGGTGAGGCCGATCTCCTCCACCCAGTGCCGGGCGGTCTGTCTGCGCACCGATCGGGCGACACCGCGCAATTGCAGTGCCAGCTCGATGTTCTGGCGTGCCGTGCGCCAGGGGAGCAACGCGTCGTCCTGGAAGACCAGCGCCCGGTCGGCGGAAGGTCCGGTCACCGTCGCGCCGTCGGCCCCGATCCGCCCGGCCTGGGTCGGACGCAGACCGGCGATGGCGCGCAACAGCGTGGATTTGCCACAGCCGGATTTGCCGACGAGCACGAGGATCTCGCCCGGGGCGATGGTCAGGTTCAGACCGTCGATCACCGGCTCGCCACCGTAGGAGATGCGAATATCGTCGAGGCTCAGGCTCATTCCGGTATGCACCGGGGCCGAGGTCTGTGCGGTGGTCGTTGTCATCGCGATACCTCTCCCGGCAGCCAGCGGGTCACGCGGCGGCCGGTGTATTCGACCAGGGCCGAGGTTCCGAACCCGAGGATGCCGATGGTGATCATGCCGACGAAGACCGCCGGGTAGTCGACGATCGTGTACGCCTGCCAGGTCCGGTAGCCGACGCCGAGTCGTCCCGAGATCATCTCCGCGGAGATGAGGCAGATCCAGCCGACGCCGATGCCGACCGAGAGTCCGCTGAAGATGCCGGGCAGGATGCCGGGGAAGACAACGCGCACGAGCACATCGGTGCGCGAGGCGCCGAGCGTGCGCAACGCGTCCTCCCAGATCGTCGGCAGTGCGCGCACCGCGTGCCTGGTGCTCACCAGCACCGGGAACAGCGAGGCGGTGAAGGTGATGAAGACGATGCCGGACTCGTCGCTGGGGAACAGCAGGATCGCGACCGGCACCAGCGCGATGGCCGGAATCGGGCGGACCAGTTCGGTGAGCGGTCCGAACACCGCGGCGAGCAGATCCGAACGTCCGAGACCGATTCCGGCAAGAACGCCGACCACCGCCGCCAGACCGAATCCGGTCAGGATGCGGATCAGCGACTGGCCGATATCGAGGTAGTACTCGTCGCGGCCGAACTGCTCACCGAATTCCGCGACGATCTCGGTGACGGTGGGCAGGGTGTCGAAGCGCAGCCACGCTCGCACATTGTTCGCGGTCAGCAGCTGCCACAGCCCGACCGCCGTCGCCACCGACAGGATCTGGATCACCCTGGTACGCCAGCCGGAGACGCGGCGACCACGGGAACCCTTCACGGTTTCGCCGGTCCGGTCGGCCGTAGGGCCTGCCACAGCCGCGGTGCTCATCCACGGACTTCCGTCACGGCCTGGTCGTAGGACACGACCACGGCGGCGGGGTGGGCCTGGCGGTAGCGCTGGGCCGCGGCGGGCGTGGTGAAGGGCAGGTAGGTCTGCCCCTCGCGCAGCCAGCTGGCCTTGTCCGCGAACCAGCGGGTGCCCAGTTCGGCGTCGGGGATGTAGGCGGCGCGGATGACGGTGCCCTTCGCCTTCGCGGCGGCGACGGCGCGCAGCAGGCAGGTGGCGTCGGCGGCGGGTTCGGGCCGGTCGGCGCCGTCGAGCCACAGTTCGCCCGCGGTGGGCGCGCCGTCGACGGAGCGGCCGCAGACGCGGTCGGTGCCGGTCACCCGGCTCGGATTGACGGTGGAGGCCTTGGCCTGGTCGTAGTCGCCGTATCCCTGTGCGCCGTAGACGGTGCGCAGGGCCGCCTCGTCGACGAATCCGTCGATGTTCAGGTCCGCGAAGTCGCCGATCGACTTCAGGTACGGCACATCACCTTTGAGCGCTTGGACCAGACTCGGCTTCACCGTGACGTCGAAGGAGGTGCCGCCGGGTCCGTTGTACAGGTAGACGACTTCCTGGGGCAGGCCCGATCCGTCGGCGACGATCTTCGCGGCCTCGAAAGGCTTGTCGTTCAAGAATTTCGTGGCATCGAGCTGTGCGGCGAGGAATGCCTCCAGCACCTCGGGATGCTCGGCGGTGTAGGCGCGACGGGCGACCACGCCGTGGAAGGTCGGCACATTCAGTTCGGCGCCGTCGTAGAGCAGTTTCGCCTTGTTCTGGAAGACCAGCAGACCAGGCCATGCCACGAACTGCGACAGCGCGCCGACCTGGTGCGATTCCAGTGCCGTCGCGCCGACCTGCGGCTGCTGATTGAGAACTTCCACGCCCTCGGCCGGATCGATGCCCGCCCGCGACAGCGCCTGCACCAGGGTGCCGTGACCGGCCGAGCCGACACTGGCCGAGACCTTCTGACCGGACAATTCGTTCAGGCTGGTCGCCGCCGAATCCGTCGGCACCACAACCATATTCAGCGCGCCCTTGGGGTTGTAACCGGTCACCGAGACCAAGGCCGTCTTCGAGCGTTCGTTGGCCTGGGTCCTGGAGCCGTTGATCAGCAGCGGATAGTCGCCCATCGAGCCGATATCGATCTTCTCCGCCACCATCTGCGCGGTGATCGGCGCTCCGGTGTCGTAGTCCTGCCACTCCACCTGATATTTCGCGCCGCCGCGGTCGGTGATCTTCTGTAGCCGCTGCTCCAGATAGCCCTGCGCGCGCAGCAGGGTTCCCGCGGTGACGGTGTTGATGGTCTTCGACTGGTAGCCGACCACGACTTTGACGGTGCCGGCCGGGGTGTCACCGGAACTGTCCAGCGAACAACCGGTCGCGGCGAGCGCGGCGGTGAGTACTGCTGCGATAGCAAGGGGCGCAAAGCGTTTCATCGAACTTCCAGAATCTTTCAACGGAGCAGATAGGGCATATTGACAGTGACCGCGCCCGTGGGACAGCGGGCGGCGCACGGGCCGCAGTACCAGCACTCGTCCACGTGCATGAAGGCCTTGCCGTTGTCGGGGTTGATCGCCAGTGAATCGAGTGGGCAGATCTCGACACACAGCGTGCATCCCTGGATGCACAGCGATTCGTCGATGGTGACGGGGATATCGGCGCGCTGATTCGCCAGTGCCATCAGATGACCTTCCATTCCGGTGTGCTGCGGGTGAGACTGCCGCGCATGGTGATTCGGTCGCCGCGCATGCGGATGTACTCCAGGTCGACGGGCCTGCCGTCGTCGAGTCGGGTGAGCCGCTCGAGCATGAGCAGTGGTGCGCTGTCGGGGATCTCCAGCGTCGAGGCGGTGTGCGGGTCGGCCGAGACCGCCTCGAGCGCCAGATCGGCCGAGCCGAGCGACTGCCCGCTGATCTGTTCGAGGAGCACGAAGATGTCGGTGGTCTCCAGATCGTGGCCGAGCACCTCGGTGCCGATATCGGGCACGAGGTAGGTCAGGTCCAGACTCAGCGGGAGATCGGCGAGGTAGCGCAGCCGTTCCAGGTAGACCACCCGCTCCCCCGGCGCGACGCCGAGTCGCCGTGCCACGGCGGGCGGCGCGGTGACGTGCATGGCGGCGCGGACCTCGTTGCGCACGGTGCCGTGTCCCTTGAGGGTCTCCTGTAGACCGAGCAGCGCGTCGAGGCCGTGATCGTATTTGCGCTGCGCGACCCTGGTGCCGACCTTGGGCACCCGGTCGATGAGACCCTCGTCCTTGAGCAGGGCCAGCGCCTCGCGCACGGTGTTGCGCGAGGCGGAGTACTCGGCGGCGAGTTCCTGTTCGCCGGGCAGCACCTCGTCGAAGACGCCCGCGTGGATCTGATGACGCAGAACGTCGGCGACCCGGCGCGCCTGATCGGCGCGTAGGTGCCGTACCGGCGCTGGTTCCGCCGCCATCTCATCCCCTTGTCGGTCGCTGACCTGCATGGATAGCGACGATAGCGGGACGGGACGACCTCGCTGAGCCAGGACCGACCCTGTCGATTCAGGGGATGTTATTGCGCCGGTAGGTGGCGGGCTCTACCTGCGGGAATGAATGGGTGAACGGCATTAACGCCACCCCCGTCACCGGCGGCGACTTAGGATCACGTCGATTCCAATTCGCCGCCGATGCGGGGAACGCGGTCAGAACCAGCTGTCGCGCATCTCCAGGGTGGTGCGATCCAGCGATTCGAGCAGGTCGAGCTGCGGTGCGGTCCTGGGCAGTTCGTAGCGGTAGAAATACCTGGTCGCGGCACGCTTGCCGTCGTAGAAGTCGCCGTCTTTGCCCTGCGCGGCGAGCGTCTGTTCCAGCCAGATCCAGGCGAGCACGATATGCCCGAACGCCTCCAGGTACACACTCGAATTGGCCATCGCGGCGGCCGGATCGCCCGCGCCGAACATCGCGCCGGTCACGGCCACCAGCCGCTGCCAGGCGGCGGCGAGTGCGGCGCCGAATTCGGCCGCGTCGCCGCCGTGTCCGGTCGCCGCGGCCACGGTGTCGGCGATCCGGGCCGCGAGCACGCCGAGGCTCGCGCCGTCGTACTGGACGACCTTGCGTCCGAGCAGGTCCATGCCCTGGACGCCGTGGGTGCCCTCGTGGATCGGATTGAGGCGGTTGTCGCGATAGTGCTGTTCGACATCGTATTCGCGGGTGTAGCCGTAGCCGCCGTGTACCTGGATGGCCAGATTGTTGGCCTCGAGACACCACTGCGACGGCCAGCTCTTGGCGACACCGGTGAGGATCTCCAGCAACAGCGTGTGTTCGCGGGCCACCTCGGCGTCGGTCTCGGTGCGCCGCAGATCGACGAGCCGGTTGCAGTACAGCAGCAGGCCGAGCGCGCCCTCGACATAGGATTTCTGGGCCAGCAGCATGCGCCGCACGTCGGCGTGCTCGATGATCGGGATCTGTTGCGTCGCGGGATCTTTGGCGGTCACCGCACGGCCTTGACGACGTTCGCGCGCGTAGTCGAGCGATTTCAGGTAACCGGTGTAACCGAGCGCCGTCGCACCGAGCCCGACGCCCAGGCGCGCCTCGTTCATCATGTGGAACATGTAGGACAGGCCGCGATGCGGTTCGCCGACCAGATAGCCGACCGCCCCCGCCGCGCCGCCCGGCGTGAAGGCGCCCTCACCGAAGTTCAGGACCGTATTGGTGGTCCCGCGATACCCCATCTTGTGGTTCAGCCCCGCCAGCACCACATCGTTGCGCGCCCCGAGAGAGCCGTCCGCGTCGACGAGGAATTTGGGAACGACGAACAGCGAGATGCCCTTGACGCCCCCGGGCCCGCCGGGGATCTTGGCCAGCACCAGGTGCACGATGTTCTCGGTCAGCTCGTGGTCGCCGCCCGAGATCCACATCTTGGAGCCGGTCAGCCGATACGTGCCGTCGGCCTGCGGTTCGGCGCGGGTGACGATGTCGGCGAGCGAGGAACCCGCCTGCGGTTCGGACAGGCACATGGTCCCGGTGAACCGACCCTCGACCATCGGCCGGACGAACCGGTCGATCTGTTCGGCGGTGCCGTGTTCGGCGAGGAGATTGGCATTGCCCACGGTCAGGAACAGATAGGCCGCCGTGCCGACGTTCGCGGCCTGGAACCAGCTGAAACCGGCGGCCTCCACGGCCGAGGGCAATTGCAGCCCGCCGATCCGCTCGTCCATCCCCGCGCCGAGCAGATTCGCCTTGGTGAACGCCTCGATCGCGGCTTTCACCTCGGGAATGATGGTGACCCGCTCGCCGTCGAAGGTCGGCTCGTTGCTGTCGTTGCGTTTGTTGTGCGGGGCGAAATGGCGCGTCGCCAGATCCTCGCAGAGATCCAGGAAGCCGTCGAAGGTCTCCCGGGAATGCTCCTCGAACCGCGGCAGGGCGGTCAGTTCCTCGACCCGCAGCCATTCGTACAGCAGAAAGTCCAGATCCCGTCGGGAGATCAACGTCGAGCGCACGGGGTACATCCTCTCGCGATAGTCCGATTCCGGACGAGAGCCCGGGGAACTATTTGATACGTTACTATCCTCGTGTCGCCAATGGATCGATGCCCGGCGGGTCCGCACGGGGGCCGTAGGTGTTGAGGAACAGCACCGGGCCGTCACCGAGCGCACCGCGCGCGATCAGCTCCGGCACGGCGGCGAAGGCCTTCGCCGTGTACACCGTTTCCAACCGCAGTCCGACCGAGGCCGCGCGCTCGGCGGCGCGCACCGCCTGCGGTGTCGGGTGGCCGTAGCCGGGACCGAGCCAATCGCGCAGCATCGTCACCTCGTCGGACCCGACGACCGGGGGCGCGACCCGCAGGCCACGGGAGACGAGCACGGCCCCGGCCCGCTCGGCCAGCCCGGCGATCCGCCGCGCGTCCAGCGGCAGACTGTCGTTGACCACGACGCCGAGCACGCGGGTGCGCAGACCGGCCCACTTCAGCCCGAGCGCGAGCCCGGCCGCGGTTCCACCCGACCCCACCGGTAGCACCAGGTGGGCGGGCTCGGGTAACTCGCCCGCCGCGACCTGATCGGCGAGTTCGAACGCCGCCTCCACGTAGCCGAGCGCGCCGATCGGCGAGGAGCCGCCGACCGGCAGGTAGTACGGCGGTTTCGCGCCGCGCGCGTGGCGCAGCATCAGCCACGGCGCGGCCAACATCGTGCGTGCCTTGGTGCGCGTGAAACGCAGGACGGCGCCGGAGTTCTCCAGGCGGGCCAACTGCGCCAGCACATGGTCGTCGGTCGGCTGATCCACCAGCGCCAGGACGGTGTCGATCCCGTATTCGCGACCGTATCGCGCCACCGCGAGACCCCAGTTGGTCCCGGTGCCGCCGACCGTCAGGATGGTGTGCGCACCGCGCCGCAGCGCCTCGGGCAGCAGCCATTCCAATTTCCTGATCTTGTTCCCGCCCCAGCCGCCCGACCCGTACCCGCTCTCGTCCTTGCACCACACGGGCAGGCCCGCGTCCAGCGCCAACTCCCGCACCGGCGTCGGCCCCTCCCCCAGACTCAGATAGGGCAGGTGGGCGGCGAGTTCGGGGAAACGCCTGTGTAGGTGCGGATCGGTCACCGGATGCTCTGTCGCGCTATCGGGGCTCGTCCACCACGACGACCACTCCGCTCGGCGCCTCGAGCAGCGCGACGGTGGCCGTGGCGGCGTGATCGATGTGCACGCGGGGCGGCGAGGGTGGAGTGGATTCGTAATACGTTCCGGGACCGTAGAACTGGCCGTATTTCAGCACGACGCCACCCGCCTCCAGTACCGCGGACTCGTGCGTCGCGATCTCCGCGCCGCGACCGGCGGGCGGTTCCCAGGCGATGCTCTGTGCCAGAAACCGTTTCGCGTCCGCGGCCGCCGCGGCGTCGAGCAGATTGCGGGTGCCCTCGGTGCGGATCCGGCTGTTGGCCGCACCGCTTTCCGGAAGTCGCGCGAGATCGTCGGGCAGATCGGTGAGCTGGTGCATGACCAGATCGGGTCGGAACCCGACGACCGCCGTGGACAGCGCGGCCGGGTCGTACACATCGCAGACCACGGGCGTGGCCCCGGCCGCGGATATCTCGTCCGCCTTACGCGCGGACCTCGTCATTCCCGCCACCTCGTGTCCGGCCTCGATCAGCAGCGGCACCAGACGGACTCCGATCACGCCGGTCGCCCCGGCCAGAAAGATGCGCACCGAATCCACACTAGCGATCACCACCGGGCGGCGCCGGTACCGTCGCAACGCCCGGCCCGTCGCCGCGTGACCGGCGCCGGGTCAGTTCCACGGCAGGGCGCGGTACCCCGCCGACAGCGCCGCGGACAGTTCGCCGTAGGCGATCTCCAGTTCCGCCAGGCGGGTCCAGGCGGCGTGCATCTCGTCGCTGCCCGGGTCGATCGTCATCAGGAGGTGGAAGGCGAGATCCGAGGCCGCGGCCATCCGGTCGATCGTCACGCCGAGCGGTTCGGCGACGGTGCGCACACCGGGACGTGGGTCGGGCAGGGCCAGCCTCGCCCATTCGTCGATCTCGTCGATGAGTTCCCCGCGGTAGTAATCGATCTCGGCGGCCCGCTCCGGATGACCGCGGCGCTGCCTGTGCAATTCGGCGAGACCGAACGCCTGCGCGCACAGCGGTCCGAGCAGATAGTGTCCTCGCAGCGCCGCCAGCAGCTGATCCTTGGACGGCAACACCTCGCGCACCGCACCGCGATTGTCGCCCATCAGCGAAAGCCCTCCCATCGTCGGCGCCTGGTGTCTGTCACCGGGTTACCACCGGGGACACGGGCTAACGCATCTATTTCGGACCAACGGCTGTGTTCGATCCCACGTCCGCCGTCTCCGCGGCGCTTCGCGCGCCGACGACGGCGTCCAGTCGCGCACCGAGACCGTTCACCTGATCGCGCAACGCGATCACGGTCTCCAGTGGCCAGGCCACTTCGGTGAGTACCGATTCGATCATCTGCCGCGCCCGATCCTGTAGTGCGCGACCGGCATCGGTGGCGCGCAACTGCACCGCGCGCCGATCATGCGGACTGCGCACACTTTCCACCAGACCGTGCGCCTGGAGCCGCTGGATCAGCGGTGAGACCGTGCCGTAGTCCAGATGTAGTCGTTCCCCGAGTTCCCTCATGGTCATCCCCGGTTGTTCCCAGAGCGCCAACAAGGCGAGGTACTGCGGATATGTCACCTCCATCGCGTCGAGGAAGGGCCGGTAGGCGGCGGTCATGGCACGTGAGGTCGAGTACAGGGCGAAGCACAGTTGGGCGGCGAGCGAGAGCAGGTCGGTGTCGGTTCCCCCCGCGATCGCGGTAGCACCGCCGGAGGTTTCGGCCGCTTCGACACGCACCACGGGTGTGGGATGCGTTTCGGGCATATCTGCACTGTACGCACCGACACGGGTTTCCCCCTGTCGACGTGGGGATACCCACTGGTCACCCCCGCGCCGAAACCGCGCGGGCGCCACCGTCGACGGCGAGGGTCGCGTCCGCCAGTCGCTCGATCACCCGGGCCTGGTGGCTGATCAGAACCAGTGCCAGACCCTGTTCGCGCAGTTCGTCGAGCAGATCGAGCACGACGTCGCCCGTACGCGCGTCCAGCGAGGCCGTGATCTCGTCGCAGATCAGTACGCGCGGGCCCGCCGCCAGCGCCCTGGCGATCGCCACCCGCTGCTGCTGACCGCCCGAGAGCGAATCGGGACGGCGCTGCGCCAGAACCGGATCCAGCCGCACCGCCTCGAGCAGACGTTCGGTCTCGCGCGCGGCGTCCCGTACGTCCATACCGCGCAGCAGCCGCAGCGGTCTGGCGATCTGGGCGCCGACACGATAGGCCGGATTCAGCGAGGTCGCCGGATTCTGGAAGATCAGCTGTATCGCGCGGCGCTGGTCGACGCTGCGCCGATCGACGTGGCGGGCCAGCCGCTGTCCGTCGAGTTCCACCACACCGTCCTCGGCCGGATGCAATCCGGCCAGTGCCCGTGCCACCGTGGTCTTGCCCGCGCCCGAAGGTCCGGTGAGCGCGAGGCATTCCCCCGGCCGAACATCGAAGGCCAGTCCGTCGGCGACCGCGCCGAACCGGTTGCCGCGCCGATAGCCGACCCGCAGCGCCGTCGCGCGCAGCACCGGCGCGGCGTCGACGGCGAATTCTCGCGCGGTCGATATCGTTGCCGCCATGGGCTTTTCGGCACGGTAGGACGCGAGGGAGATTACCGCGCCCCGTTCGAGTTCGAGAACATCGTCGATCAGCGGGGCCACGGTGGACAGGTCGTGGGTGATGACGAGCAGGGTGATCGCGGTGTCGCGGCGGATCCCGCGGACCATGTCGACGAGTTCGGTCCTGGTCGCGGCGTCCAGGCCGGTGGTGGGTTCGTCGAGTACCAGCACCGCCGGTTCGGCGACCAGGGCCATCGCGAGCAGCACGCGCTGCTGCTGTCCGCCGGACAGTTGGTGTGGGAACCTGCGCCGGAACGCGCGATCGTCGGGCAGGCCCACCCGCCGTAGCGCGCGGGCGACGGCGGCCCGACGGTCCATACCGCCGTGCGGGCGGGCGATCTCACCGATCGCGGTCCCGACGCGCAGGGCCGGATTGAGACCCGACGCCGGATCCTGCGGCACGTACCCGACCGTCCTGCGACCACTCGCTCCCGCACCGACCGAGACGGTCCCCGATGCCGACATTCCGGGCGGCAGCGCGCCGAGCACCGCCGACGCCAAGGTGGACTTGCCCGCGCCGGAGGGACCGATCACCGCGAGTCCGCGACCGGGCCGCACCCGGACCGACACGTCGTCGAGGACGGGGTCACCGCCCGGCCCGAGCACGGTCAGCGCCTCGATCTCCAGCCCGATATCGTCGGCGCGCGTCCTGGTCGGAGTCCATCGCGTGGGTGGCCGGTCGAGGCCGAGCGCCCGGTCGGTGACCATATTGACCGAGACCACCAGCGCCATGATCAACACGGCCGGTGCCAGCACCGCCCACGGCTGGAGGGCGAATCCCGGACGGTTCTCGGTGATCATCAGCGCCCAGTCGGCCGAGGGCGGGCGCAGGCCGAGTCCGAGGAATCCGCTCACCGCGACCATCGAGATGGTCATCGACACGCGCACCCCGGCGTCGGCGAGCACCACCGAGCGCACCGACGGCAGCACCTCCACCAGCGCCAGACGCCACAGCGGTTCGCCGCGCGCCCGCGCCGACTCGACGTACCCGGTGGGCACGACCTCGAGCACAGCCGTGCGTACGATCCGGATGATCCACGGGACCGAGGCGAGCGCGGAGGTCAGCACGATGGCGGCGGGCCCGGCCCCGATCGCGGTCGCGATGACGGCGAGCATCAGGAACCACGGCATCACCACGATCGCGTCGACCGGTCGCATGATCCAACGGTCGGCCGGGCGACGCAGTCCGGCGAGCAGTCCGAAGGTCACCCCGAGCGAATACGCCACCGCCAGCGCCAGACTCGCGATCGAGAGCAGCGGCAGTCCGCCGTGCATGACCCTGGACAGCACATCGCGCCCGACCACATCGGTGCCGAGCAGGTGCCGCGCGCTCGGCGCTCGGAAGGGTGGACCACCCGACGCGGTCGGCGAATACGGGGCACACACCGGACCGAGCAGAGCCAGCAGCAGAACTCCCGCCGTGACCGCGGCCCATCCGGTCCGAAACCACCTGCGCCCCTTCACCGCCGCCCCGCCACGATCAGATGTCCGGCGCGCGGTCCGGCCAGCAACGCGAGCAGATCCGCGAGCAGGTAGATCCCGATCCCGAACGCGGCCATCAGCACGGCGGCGGACTGCACGAACGGGAAGTCGCGGGCCGAGATCGCCGCCAGGACCTCCTGGGAGAGCCCCGGATACACGAAAAGCGTTTCCACCACCGCGATTCCGCCGAGCAGACCGACCACCGAACCCGCGAGCGGGTGGATCGAGGCGGATACCGCGTTAGGAGCGGCGTGGCGCAGGATCAGCCGCCGCCGTCCGATCCCGTTGGCCCGCGCGGTCCTGATGTAGGGCGAGGCCATGACCTCGGCCGTCTGCGCCCGCACCATGCGGATCGGATGCGGAGCCAGCCCGGTCAGCAGGCAGATCACCGGCATGACGAGGATCTCGGGTCGGGCGGTCACCGCGGTACCCGTCGGAACCAGTGACACAGCCGGGAGGACACGCAGCGTCAACGACAGCACCGCCACCAGCAGCACACCGGAGACGAAGGGTGGCACCGACTCCGCGGTCAACGCGCCCACGCTGATCGCCCGGTCGGCGCGCGAGCCCGCGCGCGCTCCGGCGATCAGCCCGAGTCCGAGTGCCAGCGGGATCAACAGCGCGGCGGTGATCACCGCGAGCACCGCGCTGTTGCCCGATCGGCTCAGCAACACCTCGCGGACCGGTCGGCCGGAGATCAGCGAATCACCGAAATCGCCGTGCGCGAATCCCTCCGCCCATTCGGCGAACCGGACCGGCGCGGGCCGGTCCAGCCCCAGTTCGGCGCGCAGCGCGGCCACCTGCTCCGGGGTGGGGTCGGCCCCGCCGACGCGCGAGAGGATCACCGTCGCCGCATCCGAATCCAGCGACTCGAACAGACAGAACACCGCGACCGCGACCAGCGACAGCACCGCGATGCCACCGCCGACGCGCCCGATCACGTAGCGAATCACGACCGTCGGCGTTCGCTACCGCGCCAACCAGGTGGTCGTGTAGTTGGCCCAGTCGTCGGTGCCGGGAACTCCGGCCCGCACACCGCCGACATTGTTGCGCGCCGCGTCGGGCCGTTTGGCGAAACTGTGCAGGATGTATCCGCCTTCGTTCCAGAGTTGTTCCTGGAGTTCGTGATACAGCACCCGGCGGCGATCCTGGTCGAGTGTCGCCCTGACCTCGGTGAATTTCGCGTCCCATGCCGCGTTCCGCCATCCGGTGCCGTTGCTCGGCGAACCGGTGGTCATGGTCTGTCCGTAGAAGTAGTCGAGACTGTAGTTCCACCAACCGACGTGGGTCAGCGGCTGTTTGCCCGCGACCCGGGTGAAATAGGTGTCGGCGGGCACGGATTCGAGTTCCACGGTGATTCCGGCCGCCTCGGCGTGCTCGATGAAAAGGGTCGCCGACTCGATCATGCCCGGCATGCCGTCGGCCGTCTGCAAGGTGACCGTGAGGTTCTCCTTGCCCGCCTGGCGCAGCAGTTCGCGCGCCCGCGCCGGATCGTAGGCGCGCTGCGGCAGCGAATCATCGTAGAACGGCGCGCCCTTGCCGTAGATGTCGTTGCCCACCTCGGCATAGCCGTAGTACACGGTATCGACCATGGCCTGCCGATCGACGGCGAGACGCATGGCTTGGCGCACCCGCACGTCGTCGAAGGGCGGGAGATCGACGCGCATCTGGAAGGAGTCCATGAGTCCGAACGGATGCAGCACGACGGTGATATCCGGATCGTTCTCCAGCGTGCGCGCCTGGAGATAGGACATCTCGTGCACGATATCGGCTTCCCCGGACAGGAAGGCGTTCACGCGGGCCTCGGTCTCGGCGATCTGAATGATCTCGACCTCGTCGAGCAGCACCTGCCCGTCCCAGTACCGGTCGTTGCGGCGCAACAGTGTTCGATCGCCGGGCGACCAGTTCGCCAGTGCGAAGGGGCCGGTGCCCACCGGAAGCGTCCGCGCGTCGAAGGTGGTCGTCCCGTCCTTGATGACGTAGCAGTACCAGCCTGCGAGCACCGAACCGAAATCGGCGAGCGGGGATTTCATTCCCACGATCACGCCCAGTTCACCATCGGCCCTGGTGCGCGACATGTCGACCATCGAGAGGTCACCGGAGGAATGTTTGGCCGGGTCGAGCATCCGCTCGAAACTCCAGAGGACATCGCGGGAGGTCAGCGGAGTGCCGTCGCTGAAGACGACGCCGGGACGCAACGCGATCCGCCACTGACTGCCGTCCGCGTCGGGCGTCAGCGATTCCGCGAGCCGGTAGCGCAGCGTCAGATCGTTGTTGTAGGCGACGAGTTTGTCCCAGACGTTCTTGGAGACCGCGCCGCCCGCCGAGCTGCCCGCCTGATACGGATCGAGTACGTCGACGCTCGCGGACCTGCCCGCGATCACCGACCGCAGTCGCCCGCCGGGACGCGGCGGCCCCTGCGGTCCCCGGGGGGACGCGTCGTCGGCGGCGCAGCCGATCAGCGATCCGCCCGCCGACGCGGCCAGAGCCGCGGCTCCGGCGCCGAGCAGGAATGTCCGGCGCCGCAATGCGGGCACGGTCGATCTGGAGTTGTCCATGGCCATCCTCGTGGTGCGATCCCTCTACCGTGGACGCAGGTGTCCTGGCTCCCGGATCGACGCGCACCGCCTGCCTTCCAACCCGGGTAGGTCGTGGCAACGAGATCGGCGGATTACTCCTCGGTGACAGTTGCGGGACAGCCCCGGATTCGCACCGGTGTTCCCTTCGTCCGGATCAGACGTTACAAGCCGCGGGCCCCGAGCACACATCCACGCTCGTCGGCCGAGGAACCCACCTCGGGCGAATCACGGGGACTCACCGGCGGGTCACACCGCGCTCGCGGTGGCGCGACGACGACGCACGGCCGCGATCCGACGACCGATGACACCCTGTCGCGGTGCGAACAGATACACCGCCGTGAAGGTCAGCCCTTGGACGACGACGACCATCGCCCCGGAGGCGGTGTCCAGGTGATAGCTCAGGTACAACCCCGTCACCGCCGCGGTGACCGAAACCGCGGGGGCGATCACGAGCATGCGCTGGAATCGGTCGGTGAGCAGGTACGCCGTCGCGCCGGGAATGATGAGCATCGCGACCACGAGCACCACGCCCACCGCCTGCAACGCCACCACCGAGGTCAGCGCGAGCAGCCCGAGCAGGGCGATACCGAGCCAACGGGTGTTCAAGCCGATCGCGTGGGCGTGCACGGGGTCGAACGCGTACAGGGTGAAATCGCGCCGTTTGAGCACCAGCGCCGTCAGCGTCAGGGCCGCGAGAACGACGATCTGCACGAGTTCGGATCGGCTGACCCCGAGCAGATTCCCGAACACGATGTGATTGAGATCGGTCTGACTCGGCGTCACCGAGACCAGTACCAACCCGAACGCGAACAGCGTGGTGAACACGATGCCGATCGCCGCGTCCTCCTTGATGCGGCTGGTCGCCCGCACCACCCCGATCAGTCCCACCGCCAGGAATCCGAAGACGATCGCGCCGACCGCGAAGGGCAGGCCGACGATATAGGCCAGCACCACCCCGGGCAGTACCGCGTGGGAGACCGCGTCGCCCATCAGTGACCAGCCGATCAGTACCAGCCAGCACGAGAGCACCGCGCAGACCACCGCCGCCGTCACGGTGGTGGCCAGCGCCCGCACCATGAATTCGTAGCGCAGCGGGTCGATGAAGATTTCCTCGAAACTCATTGCGTCCATCCCACCTTCGGCCGTTCACACACGATCGAGCACATCGAGACCGAAGGCCGCGGCCAGATTCTCCGGGCGCAGCACCGTCTCCGGATCACCCTGCGCCAGAACGGTTCTCATCAGCAACACGGCCTCGTCGGCGAGGCCGGGCAGCGCGTGCAGGTCATGGGTGGACACCAGGATCGCGGCGCCCGCCGCGGCGAGTTCGCGCAGCAATCCGGTGATGGCCGCCTCGGACCGCTTGTCGACACCGGCGAAGGGCTCGTCCAGCAACAGCACCGTCGCGCCCTGGGCCAGAGCACGACCGACGAAGGCCCGCTTCTTCTGTCCGCCCGACAACCGCCCGATCTGCCGGTCGCCGAGATCGGTCAATTCGACCCGCTCCAGCGCCTCCGCCACCGCTTCCCGGTCCGCGCGCCTGGGGCGGCGGGTGAACCCCATCCGGCCGTACCGCCCGGTCATCACCACATCGCGTACCGACAGCGGAAAGCTCCAGTCGACGTCCTCGCTCTGCGGCACGTAGCCGAGTACGCCGCCGCGCCGCGCGGCTTTCGGGGCGACGCCGTCGACCAGCACCGTCCCGTGATCGGGTTCGATCGACCCCATGATGGTCTTGAACAGCGTCGACTTCCCGGAACCGTTCATCCCCACCAGGCCGCAGACCCGCCCGTGCTCGAGTCGCACGGTGACGTCGTCGAGGGCGAGTACTTCGCCGTAGCGCACGGTGACGCCCTCGACCTCGATCGCGCTCACCGCTTCCCGCGTATCGCCCGCCTCCCGAACCTCGCTCGGCTCCGCCGCGTCACTCGATTCCCGCGTGCCGTTCGCGTCTCCCATGTCACTGCCGCCCGGTGAGCGCGGCGCCGATGGTCTGCGCGGCGTGGCGGATCAGCGCCAGGTAGGTCGGTACCGGACCGTCGGCCTCCGACAGCGAATCGACGTACAGCACACCGCCGTACGAACTTCCCGTGGCCTCGACGACCCGGCGCATCGGCGCGTCGGACACCGTGGATTCACAGAACACCGCGGGCACCCGGGCGGATTTCACCATATCGATCACCGAGGCGATCTGCTGCGGTGTCGCCTGCTGCTCGGCGTTGACCGGCCAGATGTACTTCTCGGTCAGACCGGCGTCACGGGCCAGGTAGGAGAACGCGCCCTCGCAGGTCACCAGGGCACGCTGTCCGACGGGCAGCGTACTCAGCGTCTTCACCAATTCCTCGTGGACTCCGCGCAATTCGGCTTTGTAGCGTTCGCCGTTGGCGCGGAAGTCCGCGCCGTGGCCCGGATCGAGATCGGTGAAAGCGCGCACCATGTTGTCGACGTAGACGAGCACGTTCAACGGTGACATCCACGCGTGCGGATTCGGCTTGCCCCGGTAGGCGTCCTCGCCGATCTCGATCGGCGCGACGCCCTCGCTGACCACCACGTGCGGCACCTTCACCTCCGAGACGAACCGCGCGAACCAGGCTTCCAGGTTCATCCCGTTGTCCACGATGAGATCCGCGCGGGCGGCCTTCCTGATATCCCCCGGCGTCGGCTCGTAGCCGTGGATCTCGGCCCCGGCCTTGGTGATCGACTCGACCTCGAGGTGCGGGCCCGCGACATTGCTCGCGATATCGGCGAGCACGGTGAACGTGGTCAGGACCACCGGCCGATCGCCGTCGGCGGCGCCGCTGCCGCACGCGCTCGCGCCTATCGCCGACAAACCGAACGCGATCGCCGCGAGCAAACGGCCGGTGGCCGCGAGCCGCCGACGGCGGTGCCGAATCTTCATACGGCGAAATCTTAATGTTCGGGTCGCCTAACTTTCAAGTTCGAATTTGTGAAACCCGATCCGCTGGCAACCGCCTCGCGAATCCCTTGTCCCGGCGAGCGGACATCGCCCCCGCTGATCACTCCGAAGTCCGACCAGGAGCTCACGATGAACACAGCATTCCCGCTTCGCACCGTCGTCATGGACTGCCGTATCGAACCGGGTCCGATGACCGTGGCCCGAGCGCATCGCGAGATGCAACGGCACCTCGATTGTTCGGTGGACACCTGCCGTGTCCGCCGCCGGGCCCGCGCCGTGCTGGTTCGCGCGGGCGCCATGACCCTCGACGACCGAGCCCTGCCCTGACCCCGATACGCCGAACGCCGCCCGCGAAATCCACGGGCGACGTTCGGTCGTGCACAGTGTCGAATGCGGTCAGATCACCGAGTTCATGATCGTGCCCGCGCTGGTCGCGACGGCGCCGCCTGCCATCGCACCCGCCACCATCTTCGGCGACTGGAGGCTGCCGCCGTTCCATTTCTCCCAAGCGAAGCGACCGCCGCCGTAGGTGATGGCGGTGATACCGGACAACTGAACGAGCCAGGTGAAATACCGGCCGATCTGCAACAGCTTGTCCGCCAGCGGTGGAGCCTCCGGGGTCGGGTTGCCGACCTGCGCGAGGACCGTCTCATGTAGCGCGCAGAGGATCGTGCTCACTGTCATGCTCCTTCGGATGACGAGGTGATGCTCGAAAGGGGATTGACGAGAACAGGCGCACGCAGAAACTCGTTGACCTCACCAATTGAACAGCATCGAGTCGGTGCGATTGAACCGACACTCCGGTCCGCACATGACTCGGCTCACAGTCGCGTCCCGTGCGCCGAGAGGCGTAGCGTTCTAGGATTCGGAGTGCAGTCGGTTCACATCCGATTCGGCGCGATGTCGCGCCAAACCCCTTGTAGACGCCATAGAGCACGCTATTCCGGGGAGGCCACCATGGATCACTTCATCGCACTGCTTCTACTCTCGATCGCCGCGATCGCGGCGGTGATCGTCGCCAGCTACGCCACCGTCACGGCGACCTATTGGTTCGAATCGCGCCACTACGACGAGGCCGAATCACCCGAGGTCTCGGCAGCGCGCTGAGAACCGCGTCGACCGCGGACACACGCGTGCGCGGCTATCGCGCCCGCTCCGCTTCGGGGCGCAGATAGGCCACGATCGCATTGGTGAGTCCGCGTCGCGCGAGATCGAGGTCGGTGTAGGTACCGAGCTGGCGTTCCGAGACGATCCCCCGCATGGCGCCGGGGATGAACGCGGCGACTTCGGCCACCCGATCCGGATCGACGTCGAGTCCGGCGAACCCTCGACGGCAGGTCTCCAGCCACGCCCGTCCCCACGACGCGAATTCGGCGGCGGTGCGGGGATAGAGACGTTCGAACTCCTCCCGATCGCGCGGTAGCGCGGCGCGCAGATTCTCGATCGCGCGCGAATCCCCCGTGGTCAGCCCGTCGTACAGGGTGTCGACGATCGTCGCGACCCGTTCGCGCAGCGACGCGGACGACGGCGCGCCGACCGGCATATCGCCCCGGCGTTCGGCGATGTAGCCCAGCACCGCCGCCCACAATCCGTCGATATCGCCGAACTGGTACTTGACGGTCCCCCAGGTGGCGCCGATCTCCTTGGCGATCCGGTTACCGGACACCGCCGCCGGATCTCCGGTCGCCAGACAGCGCAGGGCCGTGTCGAGCATCGACTCCCTGGTGGCCAGTCCGCGCCTGTTGCTGCGCCTGCCGAGCACACCGGGATCCGTCACCCACCCGATCCTAGTGCCGGCTCCGCCGCGACCGAATCCCGCGCCAACCAGTTTGATAGAGACCTCTATTATTTTTTCACAGAGCCCACTACGATTCTGCGGACAGGCGTCCCCCGACCGAGTGGGAAGGCAGCGGAGATGGCCAAGCCCCCGTTATCGATGAAGCCGACCGGATGGTTCCAGGTCGCGTGGTCCGCGGAGATCGGCCTCGGCGAAGTCCACCGGATGAAGTACTTCGACACGGAGATGGTCGCGTGGCGCTCGACCGACGGCCGGGTCGCGGTGATGGACGCGTACTGCGAACATCTCGGCGCGCACCTCGGCCACGGCGGTCACGTCGACGGTGATCGCATCGTCTGCCCGTTCCACGGGTGGGAGTGGGACAGCGCGGGCCGCAATGTCCGCATCCCGTACGAGAAACGCCCCAACAGAGGGCGTCGCATTCGCGGCTATCCCGTCGCCGAACTCAACGAATCGATTTTCATCTGGCACGATATCGACGGTGGCGCACCGTATTTCGATGTGCCCGATGTGCTGTCCGGATTCGACGACGATCGCGGGGCCGCCGACTACTACCCGTCCTATCCCGCCGCCACGCTGTTCCGGCCGGGCCTGGAACTGCACCCGCAGTACGTGATGGAGAACGGCGTCGATTTCGCGCATTTCACGTTCGTCCACAAAGTGCCGTTCATGCCCGACATCACCCGGCACGATTTCACACGGCCCACGTCCTACGTGGATTTCACCATCGCCTTCGACGACGATATCCGCGCGGAGGACGTCGCCAGCGGCGTCGAGGCCGTCAACGCCGGACTCGGCGTCGCCGCGACGAAGAGTTGGGGCATGGTCGACAATCGCACGCTCACCGCCGTCACGCCGGTCGACGACGCCACCTCCGACGTGCGGTTCAGCGTCTGGATCGGCAGGCGGCCCGGCGACGAATCGCCCGAGCTGCCCGCCGGGGCGAAATTCCTGGCCGACGCCGTCATCGAACAGTTCACGGCCGATATCCGCATCTGGGCGCACCAACGTTACAGCGACCCACCGGCGCTGACCCACGGCGAATACGACGGCTTCACCCAACTGCGGCAATGGGCGAAACAGTTCTACCCCGCCGCGACGACCGCACCCACCCCCGCCGCCTCGGAAGGAACACAGAGATGAGCGCGAGAACAGGCGCCGAGCCGATACGCGTCTTCCAGGTCGCGACCGGCAATGTCGGATCCGAGATGATCAAGCGGATCGGCGAGCATCCCGACCTCGAATTGATCGGCCTGCACTGCTACTCATCGGAGAAGATCGGGCGCGACGCCGGGGAGATCGCGGGGATCGGCGCGATCGGCGTTCTCGCCACCGGCACCGTCGAGGAGATCATCGCCGCGCGACCCGATGTGCTCACCTTCCACGGGGTGTTTCCCGACGAAGCGCTCTACGAACGGGTTCTCGAAGCCGGGATCGATATCGTCACCACCGCCGACTGGATCACCGGCCATCATCGCGACCGCAACCATCCGCATCCGTCTGGCCGCCCGGTCAGCGAGGTGCTGCGCGCCGCGTGCCTGCGCGGCGGATCGACGTTCTACGGCACCGGGATGAATCCCGGTCTCTGCCAGATCCTGGGCGTCGTCCACAGCGCCGACGTCTCCGAGATCGAGAATGTCACCGTGATCGAATCGGTGGATGTCTCCTGCCATCACTCGGTGCAGACCTGGCAGGAGGTCGGTTACGGCAAACCGGTCGACGACCCCGGCATCCCGGCGTCGCTGGAGAAATACACCCGCGTCTTCTCCGACAGCGTGTACATGATGGCCGACTGTTTCGATCTCGAACTCGACGAGGTGAGGTTCAGCTACGAACTCGGCGCGTGCACCGAGGATATCGACCTCGGTTGGTATCGGCTGCCGAAGGGCTCGCTCGGCGCCAACTACATCAAATACCAGGGCATGGTGGACGGGATCGCTCGGGTCGAGTCACACCTGGAATGGCAGATGACGCCCTATACCGCCCCCGCATGGGATATCAAGGGCTGCTACATCACCCAGATCACCGGCGACCCGAACATCTACAGCAAACATATGATCTTCCCCAAAGCCGGTGCGCGATTGGACAATCCGGAGGACTTCGCGTCTATCGGCATGACCGTCACCGGATTACCGGCGCTCAACGCGATCCGCAGCGTGGTCGCGGCCGCGCCGGGAATCCTCACCAGCGCGGATCTGCCCCTGCGCGGATTCGGCGGGCGGTTCACACTCTCGTAGCGGTCCGGAAGGCCCTGACCCGACGGCCGGGCGAGCAACGGATCTCACCGGCCGTCCGAGATCTCCGTGCGTGAACCCGCACTGCCGCAACGATTCCCGGGAATCGAGTACGCGGGAACGTCGCCGAGGTCACGGTCGGATACGGCGAGCGGACAGCAATGGCCGGGCAATGTCGTGGAAATGATCACGCAACGGGCGAGTGGTGTCATCGACGCACCATCCAGGCCCGGCCGCACCACCCGGCCGAGGGCGTCCACGATCACTCCCCCGGAGAGGTACCGTGTTCGAAACCTGTTACAGCCCACACGATGTCGCCCACCTGCTGCGCCACCGATACGGATTACCGGTCGAAGTCTCCGAATCGCGCCCCACTGTGGTGTGCGGCGCGCGACTCGACGCCGTCGACATGCCCGCGCTCCTGGGCTCACGGGTGCTGGAGATTCTCCTGGACAGCGACATCGGGCCGGTCGTCGCGAACCCACGCGACACGACCTGGACCTTCCTCATCGCACCCCCGATCCGCCCGACCCCCACCCCCGACCTCACCGCCTACGGCGTCCGAGTCCGCGCCAGCGGGCGACGGGTGATCCTGCCGATGTCGGATCGCGGATTCGGATGGCGCTGGGCCCGCGAACCACTACCCGGCTCGCTCCGACTACCGGCCGGCTCCGCCGTCTGCGCCGCGATCGAACAACTCACCGACGTCATCGTGCCGCCGAGCAACCGATACGGTCACAACTGCGTTGCGGTCGAAGACGTCACCGCGAGGACGTGAATAATCCGTCACGTCTCGATAACTCGAATTCCGTTACCCGGGCATCGAACGATGACCTGGTGCCGAATAGCCGGTCAGCGCATTTTTTCGGAGTTACGACACCCCCGATTATCACTTCTGTGACCCTTCTGTGTCTTGAACATCATAGGAATTCGGACTTACGGTTCCTGTGAGCAAATTTTCAGCGACCGAAACGAGATGCGAGACACGCACGAGTGACTCGGGCCTCGGCAATCGAACTCGCCCTACCAGCGGGAGCAGGTCATGAAGCTACTTCTAGCCACCGCGATCATCATTCTGGCCGGCGTCGGCGCACTCGACATTCTCGGGGATCAATCGGTTCCCACCGACACTGTGCGAATAGCAGGAATCTCGACCTCGGCGGCGGGCCCGCGTATCGGCGATGTTCGGATCGACGTACCGCGCACGGTGAGCTGTCCGATCGACCAGGCCGACATAGGTAGGTGAATCGGCGGCCTGGTGGGCAGGCGGGGGTGGGATCGGGGGTCAGGTCAGGTAGACGGGGAGGGTTCGGTGACCGTTCGATACGAAGCTGCCTACGGGGTCCAACTCCTCGGGTGGGACTGCGAGGCGCAGGTTCGGGAATCGGGTGAAGACGGCGGGGAGGGCGATGGCGGCCTCGAGGCGGGCGAGGGGGGCTCCGATGCAGTGGTGGGCGCCGTGGCCGAAGGACAGGTGGTCCTTGGTGGTGCGGTGGATATCGAAGGTGGCGGCGGTGGGGCCGTAGACGCCGGGGTCGCGGCCCGCGGCGGCGTAGGACGCGAGGATGGGTTCGCCCTTGGGGATCACGGTGCCCTCGACCTCGATGTCCTCGACGGCGTAGCGCAGCGGAATATGGGCCACCGGCGCCTCGTAGCGCAGGGTCTCCTCGACCACGTCGGACCACGCGGCCCGGCCTTCGACGACCTCGGAGCGCTGCTCAGGGTGGGTCAACAGGGCGAAGATGGCCTGGTCGAGCAGGTTCACGGTGGTCTCGTGTCCGGCGTTGATGACCAGGATCAGGGTGTCGACGAGTTCCTTCTCGGTCAGGCGCGAACCGTCGTCCTCGTCGCGGGTGGCGATCAGGACGCTGGTCACGTCGTCACCGGGCGTCTCGCGCCGGAAGGCGACGAGTTCGCTCACGAGCCGGTACATCTCCAGGTAGTTGGCCAGCGCCTCCTCGGGTCCGAAGGACATGTCGAAGAAGCCGTCGACGCATGTGTGCATACCGGGGCCGAGATGCTCGGGCACGCCCATCATCTCGGTGATGACCCGGATCGGCACGGGGTAGGCGTAGGCCTGACGCAGATCGACGGGCTCGCCGTTCGGGACCCGCGCGAGCCGGTCGAGCAGTTCGGCGGTGATCTCCTCGATCCTCGGGCGCAGCGCGGTGGAACGCCGGTGGGTGAACGCGGGCGAGACCAAGCGACGCAGCCTGCGGTGTTCGGGGCCGTACGCGGTGAACATATTGTCGACGGCTACCCACGCGTGCAGCGGCCACGCTTCGGTGATCTCACCGTTGATGAACGCGGTCCAGTGCTGACGCGCGTCCTTGGAGACGCGGGGATCGGCCAGCAGACTCTTCAGGAGCCCGGCGTCGGTCACCGACCAGGCGGTCACACCGCCGGGTAGACCCACCGCGGTGACCGGTCCCGCGGCCCGGATCCTGCTCGCCTCGCCCTGGATGTCCGCGCCGGTCGGATCCAGGACGATCGGTTGATTTTCCATGGGAAGGAACTCCTTACAACGGATTCATCGGGGGAGACGGTGGAAATACGACCGGCAGCGCGGCGAGCGCGCGGTGGAACGGGCCGGGGCGCCACGCCAACTGGTCGGCGGGCACGGCGAGGTCCAATTCGGGCAGGGCATCGAGCAATTGGTCGATGGCGTCCTGCACGATCATGTAGGCCACGGATTTGGCCGGGCAGGCGTGCGGGCCTGCGCTCCAGGCCAGGTGCGCGCGATTGCCGGTCCGGTCGCCGCCACGGATGGCGGGATCGTTGTTGCAGCCGGACAGGCTGATGACGACCGGCTGATGGGCGGGCAGCCAGGTGTTGTCGATGAGGATGGGCTGCCTCGGATAGGTCGTGCAGAAATTCGCCATCGGCGGGTCGTTGAACAGCACCTCGTCCAGGGCGTCGCGGGTCGAGAGCGCGCCGCCGAGGACATTGCCGCCGAACCGTTCGTCGGTGACCATGAGCAGCAAGGTGTTGGCGATGAGATTCTGCTGGGGTTCGATACCCGCGCCGTAGAAGCTGATCAACTGACTCAGCATCTCGGTGTCGTCCAGACCCGCCGGGTGGTGGGCCAGGCGGGAGGTGACGTCGTCACCGGGCTCGGCACGCCGCAGCGCGATCAGCTCGAGCAGCGCCGTGCTGAGCATCTCCATGCCGCGCGCCGCCTCGACGGTATCGAAGAGCATCGCCATACCGGTGGCCACGCGCTGACCCAGTTCGGGCGAGCAGCCGACCATCTGGTTCAGCACTTCGAAGACGAGCGGAAACGCGTACTGGGACACCAGATCCGCCGAACCGGTGGTACAGAAGGCGTTGATCAGCGGAACGGCGATCGTCTCGATCTTGGCGTGCAGGGCGTGCAGGTCGATCCCATCGATCGCGCCGACGTAGGCCTGCCGGTAGCGCGTGTGCGCGGCGCCGCTGTTACGCAGCGCATTCGGGTGCCATTCCATCATCGGTTTGACCGGGGAATCGGCGGGGATGCTGTCCTGCCAGCCGCGAGGATCGGCCGGGAAGTGATCGGGATCGTTGAGGACCCGCAGTGCGGTCTGATACCCGAGTACGAGGGTCGCGGGAACACCCGGCGCGACTTCGACCGGGGCCATCGACCCGTACTGTCTGCGCATTTCTCGATAGGCGGCGTGTGGGTCCGCGGCGAATTCGGAAGTGTGCAGGGGTAGTCGGGGCCCGTCGGTGTCGACCGGCGATCCGTGCTGGACCGGGCACGAGCTCGAGTCGACGGCTCGGGGAGTGAACGCGGCTGATCGTGGGTTGCTCAAAAGATATGACTCCAAGTGGTGGAACAGGATGTCGCCCGGACGACAGGGGCGAGTGTCGGTGTCTGCCTCAACTTGTCCCGCTCGACCTTCCCTCGCACCGCCGACCCCGGTGACCCCGGACGTGGGGTCCGGTCGCGCACCGGAACCGCGGCAGGACGCGGCGGATCGTCCGAAGCGACCCACAGTGCCTACGGAACAGGCAATTTCACAGATCGAAGCGATCGAGCGCGCGTACCCACCAGTCGTCCGAAACCCGACCGGCCATCCACGGTATCAGTACCGAACCGGCGGCAAGCCGGATGCGTCAACAAGATTCGACGGTCACTTCGGCGGCCCGGAGTCGGGAACGTCGACGCGTTCGATCGCGGTAGGATTCCACCTCGACGCCCGGTGTATGGATCGCCCGATCCTCGGATATGTTCTACTACTTGGCTTTCCATCCGCCCGTGCTTCTTCCCGATCGAAATGCCGCGCGGGTCGGCCGCGCCCGAAAGACCCGGCGGGCGGGTTTTCCGGCGGATATCGCTTCTCCAGCGAGGCACGGTACGGCAAGAATCATCGGTCCGATTCACCCGCGACCGTTCGCGCCCGTACCGCGCGGGGACGCACAGATCGCGGGCGGCGGACCTGCCGTCGGCCGGGTGTGTGACGGCACGGGCCGTGCCCGGCGCCGACACCACGGCTGGTAGCTTCGGGTGAGCATTGCCGAACGTCGGGCGCGAATTCCCGGCTACCGATTCCACGTCTCCAGGGGAGTTCTATGGCACGGCCACTTCGCACACACGTTCCGTCCGGATCGCGCCGTCGCGGCGCGTTGGCACTGTCCGCCGTGGCAGCGGGTCTGATGCTGACCGCGACGACGGCGGGCGCACGGCCGATCGGCCCCTTCGAGGTCGGCGGCGCGATCGAGGTGGAATACGACCAGCAGGGCGGGCCCGCGGTCTTCGGCGATCCGACCGCTCCCGAAGCCGACGCGGCCCGCGGCGGGAAGTTCCAGACGTTCGCGCGCAATGCCGCGATCTATTGGCAGCCCGCGACCGGCGCGCATTCGGTGAACGGGGCGATCCGCGACAAATGGACCGAACTCGGCAGCGAAACCGGGACGCTCGGCTACCCGGTTACCGCCGAGCAAGTGACCCCGTCCGGTTCCGGGCGCTTCAACCACTTCGAACGCGGATCGATCTACTGGTCGCTCGGCACCGCGGCGCACCAGGTGGGCGGACCGATCCGGGACAAATGGGCGGCCACCGGCTGGGAGAGCGGCCCGCTGGGATACCCGCTGACCGACGAGGCCGCCGCCAAGAACAACGGCAGATACAACCTGTTCACCGGCGGCGCGGTCTACTACTCGCCGAGTACCGGCGCGCATACCGTCTGGGGCGCGCTGCGCGACGACTGGGTCCGGGCGGGCGCGGAGAACGGCCGCTACGGCCTTCCTGCCAGCGACGAATACGACTACCAGGGCGGCAAGGCGCAGGACTTCCAGGGCGGCCGCATCACCTGGGTGCCGTGACCGGATAATTCGGTGCGGGAATAGCCTCGTCGCGGATATGTTCGTCCGAATGGTCGGATGAATGAGCGAGAGGGGCCGCCGGTGGCGATCGGAACAGTGGATTCGGCGGATTCGGCCATCGGATTCCGATCGGAGCGGGGACCGATCCTCGCGGCGTTGATGCTGTCGACCGGCCTGGTCGCACTGGATTCGACGATCATCGCCACGGCTGTCCTCAGCATCACCGACAGTCTCGGCGGCTTCTCACAGTTCCCCTGGCTGTTCTCGATATACCTGCTGGCCCAGGCCGTCACGGTGCCGATCTACGGCAAACTGGCCGACACCGTCGGGCGTAAACCGGTGATCCTGTTCGGCATCGTGGTTTTCGCCCTCGGATCGCTGCTGTGCGGCCTGGCCGGAAATATGGTGCTGCTGATCATCTTCCGCGCGGTGCAGGGAATCGGCGCGGGTGCGATCCAGCCGATGACGATGGTGATCGCGGGCGATCTCTACACCCTGTCCGAACGGGCCAAAGTGCAGGGCTATCTGGCCAGCGTCTGGGCGATGTCCGCGGTGCTCGGCCCGCTGCTCGGCGGCGTCTTCGCCGAGTACGTCAGCTGGCGGTGGATCTTCCTGGTGAATCTACCGCTGTCGGCGGTGGCGGGATGGATGCTGTTGCGCAGTTTCCGCGAGACCGCGCCGCGTACGCGCACCAGTGTCGACTACCTGGGCGCCGGCCTGCTGACCGTCGCGGCCGGATCACTCATCCTCGGACTCCTCGAAGGTGGTCAGGCGTGGGCGTGGTCCTCGCCGACCAGTATCGGGATCTTCGCGGCCGGGTCGCTGGTCCTGGTGCTGTTCGTGCTCGTGGAACGCGCGGCGGAGAATCCCGTACTGCCGCTGTGGGTCTTCACCCGGCGCGTGGTGATCGCGAGCAGCCTGGTGTCGGTACTGGTCGGCGCGATCGTCCTCGGGCTCACCTCCTACGTCCCGACCTTCACCCAGGGGGTCCTCGGCACCGGCGCGCTGGTGGCGGGTCTCACAGTCGGCGCGCTCACCCTCGGCTGGCCGCTGGCCGCGTCCCAGGCGGGAAAGGTGTACCTGCGCATCGGTTTCCGCGGCACCGCGCTCATCGGCAGCGGACTGGCCACCCTCGGCGCCGCGAGCACATTGCTGATCACCGAGGATTCCACGCTGGCGCAGGTCGCGGCGTCGTGTTTCCTGGTCGGCGCCGGCATGGGCATGGTCGCGACTCCCACCCTGATCGCCGCCCAGACCAGCGCGGAATGGGCCGAACGCGGTGTGGTGACCTCGGCCAACATGTTCGCCCGTTCGCTGGGCAGCGCCGTGGGCGTCGCGGTGTTCGGCGCGATGGTCAATTCCCGAATCGGCGATACCGACCATCCCGAGCCCGCGATCCTGTCCGAAGCGGTGCATCTGGTCTTCCTCGCGATCGCCGCGATGGCGGTGGTCATGGTCGCCGCGTCGGCGATGATGCCGGGCCGGGCGGTCGTCGATCCGGCGGCGGTGAAATAAGGCGCGGGTCCGATGACGTTGGCTCTTGATGTCATCCCACGACTAGGAGCCGCATTGCTTGACGTCCCGCTGTCAGTTCTGGATCTGGCGCCGGTGGAGGCCGGTCGTACCGCGGGCGAGGGGCTCGCGGCCACGACGGAGGTCGCGCGGCGCACCGAAGCACTCGGATATCACCGCTTCTGGGTGGCCGAGCACCACAACATGCCCGGTATCGCCAGTTCGGCCCCGAGCGTGCTGCTGGCGCATCTGGCCGCCGCCACCTCGACCATTCGCATCGGTTCCGGCGGTGTGATGCTGCCCAATCACGCGCCGCTCGTCGTCGCCGAACAATTCGGAACCCTGCACGCCCTGCATCCGGGCCGGGTCGATCTGGGCATCGGACGCGCGCCCGGTACGGATCAGGCGACGGCGCTCGCGCTGCGGCGCACCAGGGAGGGACTCAACGCCGATTCGTTCCCGCAGGAACTCGCGGCCCTGCTGCGCTACTTTCGTGGCACCGACTCCGCCGGCATCACCGCGACGCCCGGACTCGGCGAGCAGCCCGACATCTGGCTGCTCGGCTCGAGCGGTTTCAGCGCGCAGGTGGCGGCGCTGCTCGGCCTGCCGTTCGCCTTCGCCCATCATTTCTCCGCCGCCAACACCGAACCGGCGCTGGCGCTGTATCGCGAGCAGTTCCGCCCCTCGGAACATCTGGACAAGCCGTACGCGATGGTCGCGGTCGCCGTGGTCTGCGCCGACACCGACGAGCGGGCCGAGGAATTGTCGCTGCCACGTGACCTGGCATTCCTGCATCTGGCCGGTGGCAGGCCACAGGCGCTGCCGACTCCCGAGGAGGCGGCGAGATATCCGCTCAGCGACCGGGAGCGGCAGTTCATCCTATCGCGCCGCGAAGGCCAGGCGCTCGGCTCACCCGAGACCGTGCGGCGCCAGCTCGGCGAACTGATGGAACGCACCCACGCCGACGAGCTGATGATCAATACGCTCGTCTACGACGTCGAGGATCGGGTGCGTTCCTTCGAACTCGTCAAGGAGAAGGTCGCCGCGTGATCGAGGGCCGCGCGATCGGGGTCGGCGTGCGTCGCCGACGGCCCGATTCGCGGTCAGCGCAGTCGGAATCCCTGTTTGAACAGGGATTCACGCAGCGTGTGCCGTCCGTTCAGGCTCGCCTCCGAGGCGAGCCTGGTCAGCACGCGATCGGTCCACGAATGCGAAAGTTCTTGTTCGGCATAGAATTGCGCGATCCTGCCCTCGTATTCGGTGACGTGGTCGCGCTGCGTCTCGAGGCCGTATGTCTCGTGGTGCAGCACCGCCTGCTGCGGCAGGCGCGGTTTGACCCTCGCGTCCTCGGCGGGGTCGGGGTGGCCGACCACGAGACCGAAAACCGCGAAAACATGTTCGGGCAGACCGATTTCGGCCGCGACGACCTCGGGCTTGTTACGCAACGCCCCGATGTAGACGGTGCCGAGACCGAGCGATTCCGCGGCGACGACGGCGTTCTGCGCGGCCAACGCGGCGTCGATGAACCCGACGTAACTGGACTCGAGATAGTCCGCGCCGTCGAGCGGGGCATCCCGGTCGCCCGCGAGCTGACGCAGCCGAGCGAAATCGGCGGTCCAGACCAGCAGCACCGGCGCCTGCAGAATATGTCGCTGATCACCCGCCACCGCGGCCAGGCGCGCCTTGCGTTCCGGATCGCGGACCGCGACGACACTCCAGACCTGGAGATTGGACGAGGTGGGCGCCGACTGGGCCGCGGACACCAGCAGCCGCAGGGTGTCGTCGGAGACCGGATCGGGCAGATACCTGCGCACCGATCGATGCTCGTGCAGGACCTGCAGGACCGGATTCCAGTGCGCGGGGTCGGCCGGGTCGGCGTCCCGGTATCGCTGCTGAACGATGTGGGCGGGGGTCGGCACGGTCTGCGTCATGAATTGTCATCCTGGCCCGTGCGGCACCGCGTGTCTGCGGTAAGCGTCACCCTGAACCGAACCCGACCACCGCGCCGAGGACCGCAGGCGACAGGTAGTGTTGGTTAGGCATACCTAATTTATCGAACTTCCGGAGGCAATCTTGGCGCGACCCCGCACCACCCTCACCGTGCAACGCACCGAGTGGCTGACCCCGCATCTCATCCGGGTCCACCTCGGCGGACCGGGCTTCGCCGCGTTCCGTCCGAGTGAATTCACCGACTCCTACGTGAAATTCATCTTCGACCGGGACGGCGTCGAGGTGCTGCGCACCTATACCGTCCGCTCGATCGATCCGGTCGCCGGACAGTTGTCCGCCGATTTCGTCTATCACGGCAGCGAGGGTGTCGCCGGCCCGTGGGCCGCGACGGCGGAACCGGGCCAGACCATCGATCTCTACGGACCGGGCGGGGCGTACTCGCCGCGCGCCGACGCCGACTGGCATCTGCTGGCCGGCGACGAGGCGGCGCTGCCCGCCATCGCCGCCGCGCTGGAGGCCATGGAAAGCACCGCCGTCGGACGCGCCTTCGTCGAAGTCGCCGGGCCCGACGACGAACTTCCGCTGGTCAAGCCGGACGGCGTCGAACTCACCTGGCTGCATCGCGGCAGTCGCGAACCGGGCGAGGCGCTCGCCGAGGCGGTGCGCGCCGCGCCGTGGGACGAGGGACAGGTCCAGGTCTTCATCCACGGCGAGGCGCAGGCGGTCATGCGGGATCTGCGTCGCTACATCCGCCGCGAACGCAACGTCTCCGCCGAGTGGGCCAATTCGATCTCCGGCTACTGGCGACGCGGCCGCACCGAAGAAGGTTTCCGCGAGTGGAAGGCCGCGCTCGCGACCGAGGAATCCGCGCCCGCCGCGAGTTGAGCGTCCACCGAGGCCGGGGCGGGTTCCGCGCCTCCCGCCGTCTCGGCGTCGCCCGACAGCCGCGCCGCGACGGGTTCGGCGGGGTCCTCGGCGCGGAATCCCGGTAGGCGGCCGTGGACAGCGGGGATCATGAGCTGGATGAGCGGCCCGATCCCCAACGCGTAGACGACCGTCCCGATCCCGACGCTGCCGCCGAGTATCCAGCCCACGGACAGCACCGTCACCTCGATACCCGTGCGTATCAATCGAACCGAGAGACCCGTGCGGCGAACCAGACCCGTCATCAGTCCGTCGCGGGGCCCCGGTCCCATCCCCGCACCGATATAGAGCACCGTCGCGGCGGCATTGAGCACCACGGCCACGAGCATCGCGCCGAGCCGCACCGGCAGGTCGTGCCCTTGCGGCAGCAGCCACAATCCGATGTCGACCGAGATCCCGATCACCACGACATTGCTGACGGTCCCGAGCCCCGGCCGCTGTCGCAGCGGGATCCAGGCCAGCAGCACGACCACTCCCGTGACCGCCGTCACCGCACCGAAACTCAGCGGGATGTGCCAGGCGATGCCCTGGTGGAAGACGTCCCACGGGTCCAGCCCGAGTCCGGCCCGCACCATCACGGCCATGGAGAACCCGTACAACCAGAGTCCGGAATACAGCGCGGCGAGCCGCCGAAACAACATCACACCAGCCTGACGGCCACTGGCTCCCGAAAACAGGGCCACTGCCCCACTACTGGACCGACTCTCGCAGGGGCAGCCGGGGATTCACCTCTACCATGAACGCATGGCCACCGACCGTGAGGTACTGCGCGCGACGTTCGACACCGCCGCGGCACATTACGGGGACGCGCGTCCGGGCTATCCCGACGCGTTGTTCGCCGACCTGATCGCCGAGACCGGGGTGACCGCGTCCGCCGCGCTGCTCGAAATCGGTTGCGGTCCGGGCACAGCCACCATCGCGCTGGCCGGAGCGGGTTTCGCGATCACGGCGGTCGAACTCGGCGCGTCGATGGCGGCGACGGCGCGGCGGCGGCTCGCCGAATTCCCTCGGGTCTCGGTGATCACCTCGGCGTTCGAGGAATGGGATCCGGGACGCGAGGTCGCGTTCGACCTGATCTACGCGGCCACCGCGTGGAAATGGGTCGACCCGACCGTGAAGTACGAACGTGCCGCGGCGCTGCTGCGCCCAGGCGGCCATCTGGCGGTATGGGCCGCCGACCATGCCTTTCCCGAAGGATTCGACCCGTTCTTCACCGACATCCAGCGGGTCTACGACGAGATCGACGAGAGGGTCCCCGTGTGGCCGCCGCCCCCGCCCGACCAGCGGATCGACACCACCGCGGACGAATTCGTCGACTCGGGCCGGTTCGAGGTGACCGCGTCCCACCGCTACCTGTGGTCGATCGACTATTCGGCGGACTCCTACATCGCGCTGCTCGACACCTTCTCCGGCCATATCGCGATGTCCCCGGCGAAGCGCGGGTACCTCTACCGAGAGATCCGTCGCCGCCTGGCCGAAAGACCGGACGACCGGCTCACCCGACACTGGTCCGCGACGCTCACCGTCGGACGACGCCGCTGAGCGAACACCACGCCGCGAGGCCGGTAGCGTCGCGGTGATGAGCATCCTCGAGGTCGGCATCGTCGGATACGGACTCGCCGGATCGGTATTCCACGCGCCGCTGATCGCCGCGGAACCGCGTACGCGGCTGGCGACCGTGGTCACCGGGTCGGCGCGGCGGGCCGAGCAGGCGCGCCGGGATCATCCGGGCGTGCGCGTGGTACCGGATGTGGACGCGCTCTTCGAGGACATCGGCACGCTGGATCTGCTCGTGATCGCGTCTCCGAACGACACCCACGCGCCGTTGGCGCAGCGCGCACTGCGGGCCGGAGTCGCCGTCGTGGTGGACAAACCGTTCGCCGTGACCTGCGCCGAGGCCGAGGAGGTGCTGGCCGCCGCGCAATCGGCCGGTGTCGCGCTGTCGGTCTTCCAGAACCGGCGCTGGGACGGGGATTTCCTGACCGTCGCCAGCCTGATCGCGTCCGGGCGACTGGGCGAGGTACGACGATTCGAATCCCGGTTCGAGCGGTGGCGCCCGGTGTCCAAGGGCGGCTGGCGCGAGAGCGGGGCGCCCGAGCAGGGCGCCGGGCTGCTGTTCGATCTCGGCAGTCATCTCCTCGACCAGGCCTTCGCCCTGTTCGGTCCGGTGCACTCGGTGTACTGCGAACTCGACCGACGACGCGAGGGGATCCGGACCGACGACGACGTCTTCCTGGCTCTCACCCACGCCTGTGGGGTGCGCTCACACCTGTGGGCGAGCGCGGTCACACCGCTGCTCGGGCCCCGATTCCGGGTGCTCGGTTCGACAGCGGGCTATCGCAGCTTCGGACTCGATCCGCAGGAGGAGGCATTGCGCGCGGGACGCCGTCCCGGTGACGAGGGTTGGGGCACTGTCGAATCCGATCGGTGGGGAACCTTCGGCGCGGAACCCGATCCCGCGCCCGAGCCCACCCTGCCGGGCGACTATCCCGCCTTCTACGCCGCGATGGCCGCCGCCGTGCTCGACGGCACACCGGTCCCCGTCGACCCGTACGACGCGCTCGTCACCACACGACTACTCGAAGCCGCGCGGGAATCGGCGCAGACCGAGCGGATCGTGCGGGTCTGATCCCGCGCCACGCCCGGCTCGCGGGCATATCCGCGCGATCGGCGACGGAACAGCGCGGCAGACCGCATCCTGGAACGGAGCCCGAGCGGGCACGCGGTTCGGCGGATAGGGTGCGGCGGTGGACAGAGCGGAACTGGTCGATCGCGGCGCCTCCATCGCGGATCGGCTGACGACAACGCAAGTACCGCCACCGTGGTGGCTGGTGGTCGTGACCGGGTTGGTCGCCCTGGTCCTCGTGGCCTACGGGCCGCTGTGGCGGATCACCCGCAATGTGGTGACCATCGCGCACGAGGGCGGGCACGCCCTGATCGCGCTGCTCACCGGACGACGTCTCGACAGCATCACCCTGCATTCGGACACCTCGGGTCTGACCGTTTCCAGCGGGAAACCCTACGGCCCCGGCATGATTCTCACCGCCATGGCGGGCTATCCCGCTCCCCCGCTGCTCGGCCTCGGTTTCGCGGCGCTGCTCGGCGCGGAGCGCATCACCTTGATGCTGTGGACCTCCATCGTGCTGCTCGCCGCGGTGCTGATCAAAGTGCGCAACGTCTACGGCTTGTGCACCGTCTTCGCCCTCGGCGCCACGATTTTCGCGGTGTCCTGGTTCGGCACCGATACCGTGCAGGCCGCGGTCGCCTTCCTCGGCGCGTGGTTCCTGCTGCTCGCGGGGGCGCGGCCGGTGATCGAGTTGCAGCGCGGCCGTTCCCGGCGACTGCGCAACACACCGCACAACGTCGGCTCCGACGCCGACCAATTGGCCGGGCTCACCCGCATTCCCGGCATCCTGTGGGTGCTGTTCTTCGGCGCGATCGCCGTCGCGGCGCTGGTGGTCGGCGGCGGCCTGCTGCTCTCGGACGCGACCGGGGTGTGCATTCCGGTGGTGTCGGGCGAATCGTGCCCGGCCCCGGCATCGACCGGCGGCTAGCCCGCGGCCAGCGCGGCGACCACCGTCCGAACCAGTTCGGCCGGTGGACCTGTCGCGTCGACGGTGAGCCCGCGCTCGTCGGCGGCCAGCGGTCGCAGGGTGTCGAGTTGGGAGTCCAGGAGTGTCGCTGGCATGAAATGACCACCGCGGGCGCGTATTCGGCGTTCGAGTTCGGCGCGGGCGACATCGAGATGCACGAAGAAGGCTGGCGCCGCCACGCGCAGGCGGTCCCGATATCCGCGCTCGAGCGCCGAACAGGCGACGACGCCGCCCGAGGAGCGATGCGCGACCAGCCAGGCGGCGACGGCGTCGAGCCACGGAATCCGGTCGGCGGTGGTCAGCGCGACACCCGCGGCCATCTTCTCGATATTCGCCGCCGGGTGGAAATCGTCGCCGTCGGCGAATTCGACCTCGAGCGCGGCGGCCAGGCGCGGACCGACGGTCGACTTGCCCGACGCGGACACCCCCATCACGACGACGATCGGCGGCACGCGTTCCCCGCGCTCAGTCACGCGCGTACAGGGTGCTCATCCAGATATGGGTGAGCACGTCGACGTTGGCGCGGGCCAGGATATCCGTCACGCTGAAGAGTACCTCAGCTCGAGGCGGGCCGACCAGGGAGACGAACCATGAACGATCCTTCGACCTTGAACACCAACGGATTACGGCGCGCGTTCGCAAGCACCCGCGCCGTTCTCGCGGTCGTCCGAGACGACCAGCTCGACGCGCCGACGCCGTGCGCCTCCTGGAACGTGGGCGCACTGATCCGCCACGTGATCGACGCGACACGCTCGGCCCGCGACGCGATCGACGGCATCACCGGTCGGGTCGCCGATACCGACGAGAACCACACCGTCGGTGACTATCTCGACACCTACGACGACGGTATTCGACAGACGCTGGCCGCCTTCGGAGCCCTGCGCGCCGACGCCTCGCTGTTCGGCGGCGGTCTCCCCGCGAGCGCGCTACTGGTCATGTCGACCCAGGACCAGTTCATCCACGGCTGGGATCTCGCTCGCGCGGTGGGACATTCGACGAATCTCGATCCCGAACTGGCCGACGGACTCCTCGCCGACGCCCGAACCTGGGTGCTCGACAGTCACCGCGGACCGGACGGCGTCGGCCTCTTCGGACCGGCGGTCCCGACATCCTCCGACCACCCCGCCGATCGACTCGCCGCGTTCCTCGGGCGCGAGATGTGACCGCGCGACCGAGGCCGCCGGGTCACTGCATCCAGCCCCGCGCAACCATGATGTGTTCGGCGAGATCCTCGATCGTCATCATCTCGGGATGGCTGTAGTACATCAACTCGAAGCGGCGTTGACGCCAGTGCGTCGGGTCGACGCGTCCCGAGTCGCTTGTGTCGCACAATGATTCGAGACGGCCGAGATCGAACGGCTCCTTTCCGCGCGCGTGTGCGTCGGCTTTCACCGCGGCCAGGCGTTCGGATCGCGTCCAATCCTGACGCTGCCATACATGCGCCGCGAAACGGCGCGCGTCATCGACGTCCACCGTCGCCCTCCTATCCGCTCCCGCGACGAGGCCCGACCACCTTCGATGTCCATCCGTGCGCAAGGCCACCGCTGGTCACTGTTCGCCCCGACATTTCCGATACGTACACATCCCACCTGCACCCCTCGGCCGAACGTCGATCAGGGTAGCGCGGTTCCACTCCGCTATCCAGGGATCGTGGTCACCGTTCCCGTGACCACCAACGACCGACGCCACAGCCTCAACCGGTGAAGAACAGACCCGCCCCGCAGGCATCGCGCGCCGAGACGAAGAATCCGTCACCGGTCGGCTGGGTCGGGATGCCGTTGTCCTCGACGATATCGCGCGCCTCGGCGGCATCGTCGACGCGGATCGTCATGGCCGCGAGGTAGGAGCCTCCGGGGATCGGTTCGCCCGGCAGCACCTTCTCGACATCGGCCGACCGCACGAATTCCACGTGGACGGAACCGGTTCGGAGCAGCGTCAGCGGTCCCTCCTCGTACGGGGACAGTTCGAGGATGCGCGTGTAGCGGTCCACGATCGCGTCGAACGCGTCGTCGCTCGCGACGATCAGGACCGCGCCGATCCCTCGCGCGCCGTTGTCGTGGACGATAGTGCGCGGCCGGTGCGCGTAGTCGCGCGTGAGATATTGAGCGAGGCCGAGATATCCCTCCGGTGTCGAACGCGGATCGATATGCACCGCCTTCGCCCGGACAGTGCGGACACCGTCCTCGGTGTCGACATCGCAGGCGAGGTCGACCACTTCGGACGTGCGCAGCCCCGCCGCCGCCAGCCGCTCGGCGGATACGACGGCATCGACGGTTTCCAGGTTCAACAGGCGCAACCCCTCGTAGCGCTCGACCATGACGCGGGTGTGCCACGGATCGGGAGCGGATTCGTCGACGATGTCGAACAGTTCGATGGAGGAGTCACCGAACAGGACGCACCGGTCGGCCGTGCGTCCCCGTACCGGCGGCTCACCGGCGCCCGCGCCGAGCAGTTGCCGCGAGCGCGGGCTCACGGTGAATCCGAGTTCTGTGTAGCGCCGCACCAGCCCGTCGAGATCGCGGGTGACGATCCCGGCATGGTGAAAACCCGATACTTCTGTCATGGCTGCGAGCCTGCGACCGGGAGACGTGCGCGTCACCGGAATATCGCCGCCACGACGCAATCCGACACTGTCCTACCCTGGAGCGGTGGATTCGGTCACCCTGGACGCCGTCGATCGCGGACTGCTGCACGCACTCCAGGTCGACGGGCGCGCGCCGTTCAGCAGGATCGCGGAGGTTCTCGACGTCGCCGACCGGACGGTCGCGCGTCGTTTCGCCCGCCTGCGCGCGCACGGACTCGCCCGCGTCACCGGCGTTCCCGACAGCGGGCGGATCGGATACGCCGAATGGTTCCTCCGGATCCGCGTGCGTCCGGGCGGTGTCGTCGCCGTCGCCGGGGATCTGGCCCGCAGACCGGACACGGCGTGGGTGATCGTCCTGTCGGGCGGGAGCGAGGTGACCGCGATCCTGCGGGTCGACGGTGAACAGCCGCCGTCGGTGGCGTCACTGAGCCGCGCGCCGCAGGTCGTCTCACTCGACACCCAGCGACTGTTGCGCCACCTGACCGACAGACAGTGGCCGGGTCGGACCTCCGCGCTGACCCCGGATCAGATTCTCGCGCTGTCCACACCGCGATCGGAGGAATCGGGCCGGATCGCGCTGACCGATCTCGACCGCCGTCTGCTGCCCGCGCTGGCACGCGACGGCCGCACCGACTACCAGCACCTGGCCCGTGGGCTCGGGTGGTCCGATTCGGCGGTACGGCGGCGACTGGAAGAGTTGCGCCGCAACCGGGTTCTGCGCTTCGACGTCGAAGTCGATGCCGCCGTCCTCGGTTACCCGGTCCAAGCAGCGCTCTGGCTCGACGTCTCTCCCGCCCACCTGCTCGCGGTGGGCCGCGCGCTCGCCGCGCATCCGGAGATCGCGCACGCGTGCGCGACGACCGGAGCGCACAGCATCGTCGCCGTCGCGGTGTGCCGGGATTCGGAGGGACTTTTCGGCTATCTCACCGAACGCATCGGCGCGATCGACGGGGTGCGGCACGTGGAGACCGCGCCGATCACCTCGATCGTCAAACGCGCGGCGCCCCTCTGAGCCACCACTGCGGGGCGCACGCACGAGCCTCACGGCGGACTGCTCGCGGAGCCTGATCTTCAGCGGATAGCACCGAATATCTCCTGGTAGGAGCACGCCCTACAATAATCGGAGGTAAGTCCTCCGCTTTTCGTGTACCGTCGAGTATGAGCTTGTCCCGTCGGCAGTTGTTGAGGGTCGGCACCGCCGGATCGGCGGCGCTGCTGGTGGGAACGTCGGCGGTCGGCAGTAGCCGATTCCGCGCCCCACGAATGTCGGGCGACCCGTTCACCCTCGGGGTCGCCTCGGGTGATCCCACGCCCGACGGCGTGGTGCTGTGGACCCGACTCGCCCCCGATCCGTTCGCACCGGACGGTGCGGGCGGGATGGGGATGGCGCCGGTGACCGTGGAATACGAGGTCGCCGAGGACGAGCGCTTCGCCCGGGTCGTTCGTCGCGGCGCGGCGGTGGGGACCAGGGAACTGGCCCACAGCGTGCATCCCGAGGTCGACGGATTGGCGCCGGATCGCTGGTACTACTACCGATTCCGCACGGGTTCGGCGATCTCGCCGGTCGGGCGGACACGCACCGCGCCCGCCTACGACAGCCACCCCGACCGACTACGTTTCGTATTCGCCTCCTGTCAGGCCTGGAGCGACGGCTACTACACCGGCTACGAGCACATCGCCGCCGAGGACATCGATCTGGTCGTGCACCTGGGTGACTACATCTACGAGGACGCCGTATCGGGTCGGCGCACCGGCAGGGCGGTGGAATCGCACCTGCGCCCGGAGGCCCGCGACCTGGCGGGCTATCGGCTGCGCTACGCGCTGTCCAAGGTCGAGCAACCATTACAACGCGCCCACGCGCTGTTTCCGTGGCTGGTCACGATGGACGATCACGAGGTCGACGACAATTGGGCGGCCGGCTCCTCCGGCATCGATATCGACATCGACATCCTCCCCGTCGTGTTCCGAGCGCGCCGCGCCGCCGCGTTCCGCGCCATGTACGAACACCAGCCGCTACGCCTGGCGCAACGACCGTCGGGCGCCCACGTACACCTGCACCGTCGCTACCACTACGGCGATCTGGCCGACATCACCATGCTCGACACCCGCCAGTACCGCACCAGGCAGAGCAGTCTCAACGGCGACATCACCACCGAACGCGAAGACCGCACCGCCGCGGACCGCACGATTCTGGGCGGCGCGCAACGGGACTGGCTCGTCGACGGATTCGCGCGCTCGCGCGCCCGATGGCAGATCATCGGCAACCAGGTGCCGCTCGGCCAGACCGATCACGACCCCGGACCGGCTACAGCCGTGTCCACCGACGCCTGGGACGGCTACGTCGCCGACCGCGATGCCCTGCTCGGCGCCGCCACCGACCGCGATGTCCGCAACCTCGTCGTCATCACCGGTGACCGGCACGAGAATTACGCCTCCGACCTGCGCCGCGACTACGCCGATCCCGACTCCCCGGTGGTCGGCAGCGAATTCACCGGCACCTCGCTGACCAGCGGCGGTGACGGCGTCGACATCTACGACCACGGACGGCGTCTGCTCGACGCCAACCCGGACCTGAGATTCTTCAACGCCCAGCGCGGCTACGTCCGCGTCGAGGTCGACCAGCACCTGTGGCGCAACGACTTCCGGGTCGTGCCCTTCGTCGAGAGACCAGGAGCGCCGGTCCACACCCGCGCGACCTATATCGTGCAGGACGGAATTCCCGGAGTCGTCGAGGCGTGGCGTCCCGACCGCCCCGCCGACCCCGACCGCGCACCGCAACCGGAGACCGACGAACTCGCGGGAGCCTCCGACAGCAGCCGGTGACAAGGCGGCAACCAGGCGGCGGGAACGCCGGCTGACGCCACTGCGCTGACATCCGGGCGCACGTCGGGCCCGCGTAGCCGTGGGACACGCGGGCGACCCCGATCGCTCGCGCCGTCGCGCCCCCACACGCCCGTCGACGACGAGGTGTGATCCCATGAACACACAAATACCGCGAATTCGCTGGAGGTTGTGTGTCGGAATCCATGAAATTGCGCATTTTCACCGAGCCGCAGCAGGGCGCGAACTATGACACGCTGCTGACCGTGGCGAAGACCGCCGAGCAGTTGGAGTTCGACGCGTTCTTCCGCTCGGACCACTACCTCGCCATGGGCGACTCGGACGGGCTGCCGGGCCCCACCGACGCCTGGATCACCCTGGCCGGGCTCGCGCGCGATACCGAGCGCATCCGGCTCGGCACCCTGGTCACCGCCGCCACCTTCCGACTGCCCGGCCCGCTGGCCATCCAGGTCGCCCAGGTGGATCAGATGTCCGGCGGCCGGGTGGAACTCGGTCTCGGCAGCGGATGGTTCGCCGAGGAGCACGCCGCCTACGGCATCCCCTTCCCCGCCGACAAATTCGCCCGACTCGCCGAACAGCTGGCGATCATCACCGGGCTGTGGTCGACCAAACTCGGCGACACCTTCGATTTCGACGGCAAGTACTACCGGCTCGCCGATTCGCCCGCGCTGCCCAAACCGGTGCAGGATCCGATTCCCGTCGTCATCGGCGGCACCGGCGCGACCCGCACCCCGGCGCTCGCGGCGGAATACGCGACCGAATTCAATATGCCGTTCGCGTCCGCCGAGGATTCGGCCCGACAGTTCGAACGGGTGCGGGCGACCGCGCGGGCACGCGGACGCAGGCCCGAGGATCTGGTCTATTCGAACGCGCTGGTGGCGTGCGTCGGCGCGAACGACGCCGACGTGGCGCGGCGTGCCGAGGCGATCGGGCGCGACGTGGCGGAGTTGAAGGCCAACGGTCTGGCGGGCTCGCCCGCCGAAGTGGTCGACAAGATCGGCGCCTATGCCGCTGCCGGTACGAGCCGGATCTACCTCCAGATCCTCGATCTGCACGATCTCGCGCACCTGGAACTCATCGCCTCCGAGGTGCGCTCACAGCTCTGAGCGACGGTCGATATGTCCGCGGATGACGCCTACCGCGGGCCGGGTGGGTAGCCTTTCGAATGTTCGGTCCGTTCGAAGGGAACAGCGTTCGCGATGCAACCGCTTGGCATGGACGATCCGCGACGGATCGGTGACTACCGGCTGCTGGGCGTGCTCGGCTCCGGCGGGATGGGCCGGGTCTATCTCGGGCGCAACGCGGGCGGGCGCACGGTCGCGGTCAAGGTGATCCGTCCCGATCTCATCGGCGACGGCGAATTCCGGATGCGTTTCCGACGCGAGGTGACCGCGGCGCGGCGGGTCGACGGGCGATTCACCGCGCCGGTGCTCGACGCCGACGTCGACGCGAATCCGCCGTGGCTGGCGACCGGCTACGTCGCGGGTTTCTCCCTCTCCGAAGCGGTGGAGCGGTTCGGCACCTTCACCGAGGACGCGGTGAAGGTGCTCGCGCGCGGTCTGGCCGAAGCTCTCGCCGCCATCCACGGCGCGGGGGTGGTGCACCGCGACCTGAAACCGTCGAATGTGCTGCTCGCGCTGGACGGCCCGAAGGTGATCGATTTCGGTATCGCGCGTGCCGTGGAGGACACCGCGCTCACCACGACCGGCAAGGTGATCGGTTCTCCGGGTTTCATGTGCCCGGAGCAGGTCACGGGCGAACCGGTGGTGCCCGCCAGCGATATATTCGCTCTCGGTGGGATTCTCGTCTTCGCGGCCACCGGACACGGCCCGTTCGGGACCGGCGACACGGTGCACATGCTGTGGCGGGTGGTCTACGAGGAGCCGCGACTCGACGCCGTCCCCGAACGCCTCAGACCGCTCATCGCGTCCTGCCTGTCCAAGGATGTCGCCGCACGGCCGACGCCACGGCAATTGATGGAGCAACTCGACCTGCTCGGGATGCCCGAGGACGGCGGATGGCTCCCGAGTCCGGTCGTGCACGAGGTGAGCCGCCGGGCCGTGCAGTTGCTCGACCTGGACTCCGGACCGCACGACCTGCCCCCCGAGATCCGATCGCACTCCCCCGCAACCGGTTCCGTGTCCTTCACGCCGCCGCCGACCGCACGGACGCCGTACACGGCGCCCTCGCGACAGTACGAGAGGTTCGGCCCCGGAGGCGATCCCTCGGCCCCCGGTCGTCACGAACCCACTCGGCACAACACCCCGGCCCCGTCCTCGGGATGGCAGACGCCGCAGGGATCGACGCAGCCCGGATCGATGCCACAGCCGGGCAGATATGTCGACGCCGTGTCCGCGCCGCCGCCGTCCCCGCCGAAGAACCGCACGCGTGCCGCGCTGATCGCCGGACTCCTCGTCGTCGCGATCGCCGTCGCCTTCGGCGCCTTCTTCATCGGCACCCGCCTGCACAACGATTCGAAGGACAGTGCCGACAGCTCCGAGACCAGCACCGAGGAGTACACCGACACCGAGTCGACCGACACCACCGAACCGGAGTCGACCAGCGCCTCGTCGGATACAGAGGTGCCGCAGGCTTTCCTCGGCAGCTGGCGCGGAACCGCGAAGGACGCCGTGTTCACCTTCGATATCGAAGTGGTCCTCGGTGAAGGCGGAATCGGCGACGAGGTCGGTGAGTCGTCGAATACCGGCAAGCTGGCGGGCGCGCGCTGTGTGCGCGCGGAAAGACTCAATTCCGCCAATGAGACAGAGATAGTTCTGACTGCCCGCCTGACAGAGAACGGCGGCGGGTGCATCGACGACGGCTCCGAATCCACTCTGACGTTGCAAGCAGACGGCTCATTGTCCTATACGACATCCGGTCTCGCCGGCAACATGGCCGGAGTACTGCGCAAGGTCCAGTAATCGACGAACCATCCGGTTCGGGAAGCCCGGGCGCACCACGTCGCCCGGGCTTCAGGCCCTAGCGGTTGACCGACAACACATGTCCGTTGAGCCGCCCACCTTGGCAGATCGTTATCGTCCCCTTCGGTGGATTGTATTGGGTGACAACCCTGCCACCGCCCGCGATGCAGTACTCGGTGAGGGTCTGTGCCGAGGCGACACCCGCAGTCCCCACGATCACCGACGCCGCCGCACTCGCGGACACCACGAAATAGAGCAATTTACGCATAGTGAAATCCCCTCCGTAATGGTTGAAGCAAATATCGTCCTCATGCGTCGTCGCACGAAACAGATATCACTAGTTCGACCTACACAGCAGATCGAACTCCCCTTGTATGCGCTGCCGAAAACGTCAGAATGTACTCCCCCGCCAGCTTCTACAACCTACCAAAAGCATTCGCAGTCCACAATATTCGCCCGATCGGACACGTGCAGCGCGGGTGACTGCCCGCTACCGACGTGCAACGCCGCGTATGGTCGGGCACCGGGCTGGCTACGTCGTACACCTGCTCGGGTGCCGAGTCCGGTCTTCATCTCCTTGCCGTCGGTAGCGCCATCCCGAGAGCGACACGTCGTCGCTGACGCGCTCGGGGCGGTGATCTTCGGTAGGCTCCTACGCGGCCAGGCGGTGCGATCACTCGAGGTGTCCGGTTTCCGCGCATCGGCAATCCCGCATCACCCCGACGAGTGCACTCGGAGCCGCGATGACGAACGAACGCAACGCGATTCAGCTCGAATGTGACGAACGGACGGTGGGCGTCGGGCTGCGGGCGGGGATGCTCGTGGTGCTGGTCGCGGTGCTGGTGGCGCTCGGATCTCCCGTCGTCGCGGCCGCACCGCTCGATCGGGCCTGCGGCACCGCGCTGGGGCGCGACGAGATCGAGACGATCGTCGAGTTGTCCGATACCGACGCTCTGCGCGGGTCGTCGATGGAGCGGCTCGAGCTGGCGGTGGAGAATCATCGGCGGATCACCGAGATCTTCGTGCGCCATCGCGATCGGCGTGGACTGTTCCCGTTGGGGCTCGACGCCGTGGAACGGGCGGCGGTGATGCCGCTTCAGCGTTCGTCGGGGGTTTTCGACGATCCGGAGTGGGCGCATCGGATCAGCCTGGAATTGCTGTCGCGGTTTCTCCGGAATGTGCACGCCGAATTCACCGGCGCTGCGGTGCAGGCGCAGTGGGCGCGTTATTTCGAGCTCACCCGGCAGTGCGAACTGCCGCCCGCGCAGGTCGCGATGGCCGGATACAACGCGCATCTGAGTGTCGATCTGTCGTATTCCGTTGCGGCCGTGCGTGGTACACCCGCGAACGCGGCGGACTATTTCCGCATCGTGGACGTCATCGCGCAGCAGGGAAATTTGATCGTGGCGGAGACCGAGCGGGTGTACGGCGGGAACCTCGGCCCGCTGTGGCGGTTCTATTTTCTCGGCGAAGGGCTCGATGCCGTGTTCGGGGCCGGGGTTGGCAGCGGTGCGCTGCTCCGACTCGCCGACGCGGGCGCGAACGTGGTGATCTTCGCCAACGGTCTGGCCCTGCAAGATCCCGTTCTCGCGCCCGCCGCCGCAGCGGAGATCGACGTGCTGTGGCGGGCGGCCGATGCCGCGTTCGGCGTACTCGCGGGGATCGGCGGCCTGTAGTCCGGCGCGCCCCGTCGCTCGGCGAAGCCGCGTCGGTCAGCGGCTTCGGCCGTGGCGCCCGGCGGCACATCGCGGAGACGGCCCGGCAGCGTCGCGTTCCCGCGCACCCGACCGGGGACGGTTATCGTCGGGAAAGGCAACCACGACGGGATCGAGGCGACCGAGATGACGAGCCGGGACCGGCGTGCGGACACGATTTCCCCGTGGACGACGCGTCCACCTGCGACGACGGTCGGATCGGCGCGACGTCGACGGGCGGCGATCGCGATCGTCGGCCTCGCGCTCGCGCTCACGGGGTGTTCGGACACACCGACCGCGCCCGACACCACGACCGTGGTCAGCAGCACGGCGCCCAGCACACCGTCGGGCATCCCCGATCTCGGGACGGGCGAGGAAATCGCCCGGGATATCGAGGTGCCGTGGGGGCTGGCATTCCTGCCGGACGGCGCCGCACTGGTGGCCGAGCGGGATTCGGGCCGGATTCTGCGTATCGCGCCGGGGCGCGCGCCGGAAGAGGTCTATCGGGTCCCCGGTGTGGTCGCCCGGGGCGAGGGCGGCCTGCTCGGATTGGCGGTTTCCCCCGACTATGCCGAAAATGGTTACATCTACGCGTATTTCACCGCGGCAGACGATAATCGCATCGTCCGCTTCCGGCTCGACGGGACACCCGCACCGGTGTTCACGGGAATCGCGAAGGCGGGCAATCACAATGGCGGTCGCATCGCCTTCGGCCCGGACGGCATGCTCTATGTCGGCACCGGCGACGCCGGGCAGACCGCGCGCTCGCAGGACCCGGAGAGCCCGAACGGGAAGATCCTGCGCCTGACCCCCGAAGGTGTTCCCGCACCGGGCAATCCGATCGCCGGATCGCCGGTGTTCAGCCTGGGGCACCGCAATGTGCAGGGCCTGGCCTGGGACCGGTCGGGACGTCTGTTCGCCGCGGAATTCGGGCAGAACCGGCTCGACGAGATCAACCTGATCCGACCCGGCGCGAACTACGGCTGGCCCGCGGTGGAGGGCGCGGGCGGGGGTGAACGGGGGTATGTCGACCCGGAACTGACCTGGTCGACCTCCGAGGCTTCTCCGTCGGGGATCGCGATCGCGGGTGACACCCTGTACGTCGCGGCGTTGCGCGGTGAACGCCTCTGGACCGCGACGATCACCGGCGACGGACTCGTCGATCCGCACGACCTGTTACGAGACAGCTACGGACGCTTGCGGACGGTGAACGTCGCCCCGGACGGCGCGCTCTGGCTCACCACCTCGAATACCGACGGACGCGGAGACGTTCGCGCGGGAGACGACCGGATCCTGCGATTCCCCGCGCGATGATCAGCGCGCGGACCGACCGAACGGTGAGATGGCCGTCGGGGCGATGGTTCGGAAGAGCCCGAGCACCTGTCGCACGAAATCCCCACGACAGCAACCGAACTCGCGCAGAGCGGGCCCGTGATCGTGGGCGACCACGATCGTGGCGCCGACGAGGACCGTCCACCACGCCGACAGCGCCATCCATCGCACGGCTCGGGAACTCGTCGCGAAGTCCGCGCGCAGGCGTTGGCAGTGGAACGGGATGTGGCGTTTCTCCTCGCTGAGGATCAGCGCGGCGACCTGCGTGGTCAGCGGATCGGACGTCCCGCCGCGCAGCAGGCGGTAGTACTGGAGCGCGACGACTTCCGCGACCATCAGCACCATCAACTCGAGCCGGAGACCGAGCGCCCTGCGCAGGCGGGTGAACACGAGATCGGTCCAGTGATGAGCGATGGTCGGGGCGCCTGCCGAGCGGAGCAGCAACGCCAGCAGGCGGGCGTGATTGCGTTCCTCCGCGATGAACAGCCTTGCTGCGGCGGCGTATTCGGGATCTCCGGCACCATCCGCCTTGGCGATGAGGTTCGCGCCGTCGCCGCTCTCACCGACCTGGAACCGTTGGATACTGCGGATCACCGCGGGATCCAGACGCGCGCCACGGGGCCAATCCGGGTCACCGGCCGTGCCGCGCGCGATCGCCTTCGCCTCGAATTCCCGCGTCCACCGCGCGAAATCGACGGTCTGTCCCTTGCCGAGCAACAAACTCTCCATGGGCGCAACCCTAGGAAGTCGATGTGCGTGGAACCTGGTCGAATTGTGGAGATCCCGTGCGGACCGGGCACCGACATTCGGTCGCGACTCGGTCGACGGAGTCCTCAGCGGCCGAATTCGGATTCCAGAACGGCCATTGCCGCGTTGTGTCCGGGAATTCCGCTGACTCCACCGCCGCGCACCGCGCCCGCACCGCACAGCAGGATTTTCTCGTGCCCCGACGCCACACCCCAGCGGGCCGCGGCGCCGTCGGCGTCTTCGGCACGAAAGGGAAAAGCCAGGTCCCGATGGAAGATGTGGCCACCGGGCAGGCCGATATCGTCCTCGAGGTCGAGCGGGGATTTCGCTTCCAGGCAGGGATTGCCGTCGGCATCGGCGGCGAGGCAATCGGTGATCGGTTCCGCCAGTACGGCATCCAACCGCGCCAGGGTCGCGTCGACCAGCGCGGACTTCGCGGCTTCCCGGTCGGCGGCGAAGAGACCGGCGGGGGTGTGCAGGCCGAACAGGGTCAGGGTGTGCATGCCGCGCGCGGCGGCCTCGCCGGTCAGGATCGAGGGATCGGTCAGTGTGTGGCAATAGATCTCCGAGGGCGGCGCGGACGGCAGGGCGCCGCTCGCGGCCTCGCGGTAGGCGCGCTCGAGCTGTTCGTAGGATTCGGCGACGTGGAAGGTGCCCGCGAAGGCGTCGGTGGGATCGACCGCGCCGTCTCGCAGCCGAGGCAGCCGGTTCAACACCATGTTGATCTTCAGTTGCGAGCCCTCGGGTTTGGTCGGCAGGGGCTCACCGAGCAACCGTGACAGGTCGTAGGGCGAGGCGTTGACCAGCACGTACCCCGCGCCGACCGCGCCGCCGCCGTGGCGGACCTCGGAAGTGACGCCGTCGGTGTCGATCCCGGTCACCTCGTGTCCGGTGACGATCTCCGCACCCGCCGCGCGCGCCGCCTCGGCCAGCGCGTCGGTGAGCGCGCCCATGCCGCCGACGGGAACATCCCAGTCGCCGGATCCGCCACCGATGACGTGGTACAGGAAACAGCGGTTCTGGCGCAGCGACGGGTCGTGGGCGTGGGTGAACGTACCGATCAGGGCATCGGTAAGGACCACGCCCCGCACGGTGTCGTCGGCGAAACGGTCCTCGATGGTCTCGCCGAGAGGTCGTTCGAAGACGGCGTCCCACGTATGCGGGTCGTCGACCAGGTTCCGCAGACGCTCGCGGGACGGCAGCGGTTCGGTCAAGGTCGGGAAGACGCGTTGCGCGAGTCGTCCCATCGCGCCGTAGAACTCGTGCCACGAGTCGTAGTCGCGCGTGGTGCCGGTCAGCCGCGCGAAACTCTCCCTCGTCCGCGCCGCCGAGCCCGTGTCGACCAGCAGGCCGCCCGTGCCGACGGGGGTGTAGGAGGAGATCCGGCGGCGGCGGGTCCGGAATCGCAGTCCGAGATCGTCGACGATCCGGCGCGGCAGCAGACTCACCAGGTAGGAGTACCGCGACACCCGCGCGTCGACTCCCGCGAACGGGCGTGCCGACACCGCGGCGCCACCGGTGTGATCCCGGCGTTCCAGCACCAGGACCGAACGGCCCGCGCGCGCGAGATAGGCCGCGGCGACCAGTCCGTTGTGGCCGCCGCCGACCACCACCACGTCGTAGGCGGAACGTGTCGTTGTCATCGGTCCTCGATATCACGCGGCGCGCGCCGAGGTGAGTCGACGCGCCACGGTCCGGACGCCACGGCGGCGTGGCCTACCCCACCGCCCCGCAGAGGTACCGCGCGCGACGGCCGATCAGACCGAGCGCGTGTTCGTGGACCTCGCGCGCGTACTCCCACAGATTCGGCCAGTCGAGAAGGGCCACACCGCAATTGGTCTTGGCGAAGGACGCGTTGGTGAGATCCCAGTCGCCCGCGAGCGCGGTGTACTCGCAGGACCCGCAGGTTTCGAAGGGTTCGGCGCCGTACATCCAGTCCTCTTCGTCCCAGCCGTCGAGCGGGGTACGGCAGCGCGGGCAGACCGGCGCGGTCGCCTTGTCCCAGGCGCAGGCGAAATCGAAGCCGAGCATGGGCGTGATCAGATGCCGGTCCGGCACCTCGGTGGCCCGGCCGACATTGCGCACCGCCTCGGCCATCAGATCCGCCAGCGCGCCGTGGTCGACCGGATGCCCGGGAACGATCAGGAAACCGTGCTCGGATTCGGCCGTGGACACCTCTCGGCACCCGAGGAAATAGCGGACCGTCTCGCGCACCCGTCGCACCGCGGCGGTGTCGGATTCGCCGAGTGCAAAGTAGTACTGCAAGAACACCGTGCTGAGCGTAGCAGCAGGCACCGACAATCGCTGGCCGAGCGAAAGCCGCTGTCGGACAACACTACCCGTGCTCACGATGGCGATGCGAACTTGTCGGTGCCCTCCCGTAGGTTGATCACCATGATGAGGAACGGGAGGCAAGCGCATGGACTCGGATGAGCGCGAACGGGAGCGCGCGTCGGTGGTGCGGATGCTGCCCGCGGTCGCTCCGCGCAAACTCGCGAAGGTCCCCTTCGTCGAGCTCGCCGACGGACGGTTGCAGGGTGTGGTGTCCAGCGGATCCGATATCGCACGGGTCTACGTCTCGTCGATCTCGGCACGCGACCACGGACTCGGGTGCAGTACCAACAACAATCGGCCGTGCGGCGGGCTGCGCGGGGCGTATCCGTGCAAACATATCTCCGCGCTGGTCAGCGAGGCGATAGTGCAGTACGGCATCGACCAGGTCGCCCGGTATCTGCGGGTGGAGGTCCCCGAGGACGGCCATCTGATCGGTGCGCTGAACCCGGTGCACGAACCCGCGCCCGCGGCGGTCGTCTTCAGCCGGTTCCTACGCCACCTGGCCTACCTGGAATTCCCCGGCAGCACCGCGCCGATTCCGGAGTTGCAGTGGTTCCCGGCCACCACGGGGGTGACGCGCTGATGCTCGGTGTACAGATTGCCGCGCTGACCGAGGCCCCCACCGGCGTAGCCGATGTCGTCGACGTCGTGACCGGTATCGATACCGCGCTCGTCAACGGTTTCGGACGCCTCGGCGACCAGGACGCGGGCGCGCTGGCGGCGTTGGCGGCGGCGGTGAGCGGTTCGCCGCTCGGCCCCGCGGTCGCCGACGCGGTGGGCAAACTCGGTGCGGGTTCCATCGGGCCCGAGGACCTGTCCGCGGTGGCGGCGGGACGCGCCGCGTTGCTCGGCGCGGTGCACGACGCGCTGGCCGAGCAGTTCGACTCGGCGCTGGGGCGAACCCGGTCCCCGTGGGATACCGCCGATCAGCTCACCCCGCCCGACGATCTCGTCCTCGGGTGCCGGTCCTGGTTGCAGGAGGTGGCGATCACGGGGTGGCGCGGTGTCGACCACGACCTGGTCACCGCCGCCGATCGGACCGTCGAAGCGCTGTGGGCCCACCCCGCGCTGCGGCGTCTCGCCGTCCTGCTGGACGGATTCACCGCGGAGCTGCGCGCCGCGTGCCCGGTCGCCACCCTGGACACGCTGCCCACCCGGCGCTGGGCCGATCTGTGGACACGGGCGCTGTTGTCGACCTGGCGTCGCACCGAGGCGCTGCCCGCGCGCACCGTCTCCGGGCGTCTGCTGATCCTCGGCGCCGATATCCACGAACACGGTACCGCCGTGCAGGCGCAGATCCACTGCCTGCTCGAAACCGGTGACGGGCCCACCCGGCGCGTCCGGGTGAGCGTCAGCGCGGCCAAGGTCGACACGATCGTCGGCCCGGCGATCTGGGAACTGCTCGGCGATCACCCGCAACTGCTGCGCGCGCTGGCCGAACACCGCGGCCTCGTGGTCACCGATCTGCCGATCACCGCGGGCGGCGATCTGCTGTGGCACGACGACAGGGCCGCACTCGACGCCCCCGCCGATCCGTTCACCACCGCGCGCGTCGCGCTGGCGGAGGCGATCGGTCCCGCGGTGGCGCCACTCGAACGCGATCCGGTACATCTGTCCGAACCCGTTCTACTGGAGGGCTATCGGGTCAAGGACGGGGCGGTGGAACTGGACGGCCACCGCCTAGCGCTGGACCTCGAACTGCTGCCCGGCTGCGGACCGCTCACCCTGGCGATCGTGAAGAGTTCCACGGCATGTGTCGGTCTGGTGCGCTGGGACGCGGGACGCTGGATCCTGCGGCCGCTCGCGGTGCGTCGCACCGTCAAGGGCACCTCCGTCGATACGCACAACGGGGACTGGGCACTGGGCCCGACCGATCCGAAAGTGGTGAAGGCGCTGGCCAGATCCGGTGATTCGGTCGCGGTACTGCGGGAACGAGCGGGACGGTTGCTGCGGAAATGAACGATGTCGGTCAATCCACACACGAAACGAAGCGCCAGATCCTCTACTGGCGTCTGCTGGCCCGGATATTCGACAACGAGCCGCAGCCGACGCTCGAGTCGGCCAGCGTCGCGATCGTCGACGATCTCGGACTTCCCGCGGCCCTGCTCGACCCCGGCATCGCGATCGACACCGTGATACAGCGGTTTCCCGAACTCACCGGAGATCTGGAAACGCTGCGCACCGAGATCGCGCCGCGTGAGCACGGTTCCGCCGCCGAGGATTCGGCAGCGTCCGACGAGCCGGAATCGGTGGCGACCGACGAGGTGCGCAATGCCGCGCTGATCTCGAAACTGCTGCTCAACGTGTTCGCCACGGGTTCGGGCAATGTCAGCGCGACCCAACTCTCGGGCTGGCAGCGTGACGCGGGCTGGCTGCGCGGCACCCTCGGCGCCGGTGCGGATTCCGAGATGCGCGCGGTCCTCGCCGGTCTCGAAGGTGATCTGGTGGCCAGGATGCGGTTGCGCGAAGTGCTGGCCGATCCACGGCTGGCCGCGCAACTCACCCCGAGCATGTCGTTGATCGAGCAGTTGCTGCGGGACAAGGCCAATCTGTCCGGTGTCGCGCTCGCCAACGCCAAGGCGCTGATCCGCAAATTCGTCGATCAGGTGGCCGAGGTGCTGCGCACGCAGGTGCAGCAGAGTTCGGCGGGCACGATCGACCGCTCGGTGCCGCCGAAGCGGATCCTGCGCAATCTCGACGTGGATCGCACGATCTGGAAGAACCTGACCAACTGGAACCCGCAGGACGAACGGCTGTACGTGGACCGGCTGTTCTACCGCCAGACCGCGAAACGGACCGTGCCCGCGAAGATGATCGTGGTGGTCGACCAATCCGGGTCGATGGTCGACTCGATGGTCAACTGCACCATCCTGGCCTCGATCTTCGCCGGCCTGCCGAAGGTCGACGTGCACCTGATCGCCTACGACACCCGCGCCCTGGATCTGACGCCGTGGGTGCACGATCCGTTCGAAGTGCTGCTGCGCACCAAACTCGGCGGCGGTAACGACGGGCCGGTCGCGATGGCGATGGCACAGCCGAAGATCAGCGATCCGGCCAACACCGTGATGGTGTGGATCTCGGACTTCTACGAGTTCGACCGGTCGCAACCGCTGTTCGAGAGCATGCAGGCGGTGTACCGCAGCGGCGTGAAATTCATTCCCGTCGGATCGGTCAACAGCTCGGGACACCAGAGCGTCAATCCCTGGTTCCGCGAGCGATTCAAGGCCATGGGCACCCCCGTGATCTCGGGCCGCATCCAGAAACTCGTCAACGAACTCAAGAACTTTCTCGATTAGGAGATCTCCCCACCATGACCGACACCGCCCTGCGCGCCCCCGCCGAAGTCAAGTACGCCGAGGAATTGGACTGGCTGGAATCCATCGATGACGGACCGAAACCGTTCGCGTGGCGACTGAGCCCGAAGATGGTGCGGCTGTTCATCCTCGGCTCCGAGCGCGCCGACGGACTCGATCGCACGATCGACCAGAAATGGTTCGGCGATCGCAGTTTCGTGGAACGCAGCATCGTCACCCTGGCCTCGGACCGCGGCCTGCTGCTGATCGGCGACCCCGGCACCGGCAAGAGCTGGCTGGCCGAATTGCTCTCCGCCGCGATCAGCCGCAATTCGACCCTGGTCGTGCAGGGCACCGCGGGCACCACCGAAGACCACATCAAGTACTCGTGGAACATCTCGATGGTCATCGCCAAGGGCCAGTCCAGGGAGTCGATGATCCCCTCCCCCATCATGACCGCGATGGAACAGGGCGTCATCGGCCGCTTCGAGGAATTGACGCGTTCGACCAGCGATGTACAGGACGCGCTGATCTCGATCCTGTCGGAGAAATACGTCTCCATCCCCGAACTGGACGACGACAATATCGTCTTCGCGCAGCCGGGATTCTCCATCATCGCCACCGCGAACAGTCGTGACCGGGGTGTCAACGACCTGTCCTCGGCGTTGAAGCGCCGCTTCAATTTCGTCCGCATCCCCGTGGTCACGAACAAGCGCAGCGAAGCCGAGATCGTGCGGTTCCGGACGGCGGAACTGCTGCGCCGTCATCAGATCGAATTGGAGTTGCCGCCGACGCTGCTCGATATCCTGCTGGAGAGTTTCGCCGATCTGCGCGCGGCCGCCGCCGCGGCCGGAAGCGACGACGAGAAACTGGAATCGGCGCTGTCGACAGCCGAGCAGATCGGCGTGCTCGAGGACGCGATCCTGCACAGTCAGTTCTTCGGCGACACCACCCTCGGCGCGCACACCCTGGCCGGTTCGCTGGTCGGGTCGCTGGCCAGGCGCACACCCGAGGATCTCGCCATCCTGAACAAGTTCTGGCACGGCGTGGTCGAGCCGCGCAGCAAGGAAATCGGCGGCGACTGGTCGCAATTCCTCGAAGGCGGCCGTGACGCCATCGCGAGGCTCTCGTGAGCACGTTCTCCCCGCTGCGCGAGCAGCTCACCGAGGCCGCGACGCGATTCGCGGCCGACCCCGGGGTCGTCGCCGATATCCTCGCCGGCATCGTCGACGATGTGGACCGGGCGTTACGCGAGGAGTTGGAGATCTTCCCGGTCTGCCATCACTCGCCCGCCTCGGCGCTGGCCATGGTGCGTCGACTGCACGAGAAACAGCCCAGGGTCATCTACCTGGAGTTGTGTGAGGATCTGCGCCCGATCCTGGAGGAATTGCGCAACTGCACCCTGCCGGTCGCGTTGCAGGCATGGGCCGGGGAGCCCGACGGATTCCCGGCCACCTGGGCCCCGCTCTCGGTGGTCGCGCCGATCACCGAGGCCTCGGCCGAATACCAGGCCATCGCCTACGCGCTGAACACCCCGGGCGTCGAACTGGTGCTCGTCGACCGGTCGACCGACCACGTCTTCCAGTGGTCGCCCGGCCAGGAGCGGGATTCGGCCGACGGCGGCGAGACCGAGGAAGCCCTGCACGGTGACGCGGTGGGGATCGAGATCGGTGATCTGCGACCGCATTTCGCCGAACTCGAGGAACATCTGCTGCACCACGGCAAGGTGCGGCACTGGTCGGAATGGTGGGATCAGTACGTCGAACAGCCGCTCGCCGGCGCCGATTACGACACCTACCGGCAGGTCATGGTACTGATCGGCAGCCTGTTCCGTCGCCTGCGCCGCACCGGAACCGATCGCGACGAGGACCGCGAACGCTACATGTGGACGCGGATGCGTGAACATCTCGCGGCCACCGGATCCGATCCCGCGCAGTGTCTCTACGTATGCGGAGCATTCCACGCGGCCAGTCACGTCGAACAATTCGGACTCGCCGCCGACGCGCCCTACGAGATCACCCCGCGCTCGGCGACCGTCTGGCAGTACGGGCTGATCCCGTCGAGTCATTCCGCGATCGAGGAACAGTTCGGGCTGGCTGCCGGTTCGGTGTCGATCGCCGCCGCCACCTGGGCGAAGGGAGTCCGGCGCGGCAAGTTGCGGCCGTTCGTGTTGAAAGGGCAGCAGACCGCGAAAGCCGCGGCGGCCCGCAAGACGAAGGCGATCGCGCGGTCCGAGTCGCCCGCTGTCGCCGATCAGCTCTCCGGTTTCCTGTCCCGCCCACCGCGGTTGGACGATCTGGACGAGTCCGAGCTGCTGGAGTGGTCGGTCGACATCGTGCGGCTCGCGCGGCGCAACGGCTACCTCGCCAGCACCGCCGACGCCATCGCGATCTTCGAGACCTCGATCCTGTTGGCTGGCATGCGCAACCGAGCGCGCCCGACACCGTACGACTTCCAGGACGCGGCGATCACCTGTATCGAGAAGGATCACGTCCCGGGTCGTCGTGACGTGAGCAGGCTGTGCGAGATCCTGCTCGGCGGCGACCGGATCGGGCAGGTCGGCTACGCGGCACTGCCGCCGCTCGCGCAGAACGTCTTCGATCGGCTGACGCCGGTCGGTGTCGTGCCGACCGATCGCGGGGTGCGCCGCACCCTGCTCGACCTGGAATCCGATCCGCACCTGCGGCCGTGTTCGGATCTGCTGTGGATGCTGCGCAGGCTGCTGCCGGTGGGCGCCGCCCGGCCCATCATGGGCACGCGGGAACTCGGCGAACGCTCCATCCAGGAAAGCTGGGATCTCGCGTTGGGCAAGTACCAGCGCGATCTGGTGCAACTCGGGTACGAGGGCGTCACCATCGAACAGGTGCTGGAGCAGCGCCTGCGCCGGGCCGTCAACGATCCCGACGCGACGGCCGCCGGGGCGCTGGCCGCGGTGGAGGACGCGTTGGTCTACCTCGGCTCGGCGCGGCTGGCCGACGAACTCGGCGCTCGCGCGGTCGAATTGCTCGCCGCGGAACGATCGGTGGACGAGGCGCCCGAGGTGCTGCGCCGAATCCGGCTGCTGCTCAACTATTTCCGCTCGACCGGTGCGGGTCTGCCGCAATGGTGCGGCACCTTCGTCACGGCGGGCTACGCGCACTACTGCACCCTGCTCCCCACCGCGTTCACCGACGAGGAGACCGGTGTCAGGCCCGTCGCCGCCATGCTCGGATTCCTGTTCGGCATGGAGAATCTGGCGCTGTCGCTCGGCTGCGATCACACCCAGTTGGAACTGGCCGTCCGCCAGTCCCATCCCGAGGCGCCCGCCAAGGTCGCGCTGCTGTGGGCCACACGCCTGCAATTGGGTCTGCTCACCCAGGCCGAACTGCGCGCCCGTTGCGACGACATGCTCGCGAATCCGCTCGTCGTCCCGGCCTTCCCGCAGTATCTGAGCGGATTCGTCCAGGCCATGGACCCGGTGCCGACGCTGAAACCCTTCATCGTCGAATTGCTGTCCAAGGCCTTCGGTCGCCTACCGGATTCGGTGCTGCTGCCCTGGCTGCCCACACTGATCACCACGCTGCGCGGTCAGGCCGCCGAACTGATTCCCGCCCTGACCCGGGAAGCGGGTCGCACCTTCCCCGGCGAACGCGCCGCCGTCGAATCCTGGACACCGCCGTGGGCGAAGACCGCGTCCGTCGCCCCGGCCGCCGTGGTCGCCCCGGGCGGACCGGCGAGCGATCTGCTGCGCGCGCATCCCAGCGCCTGCGACGCCCTGGCCGGGCTGCTCGGGCACGAGGACGGATGGCAGGAACTCGCACCCGGCCCGAACCGATCGGTCACGGCACTATTGGAACGGCACCCGCTGGCGGCGGCAGCGTTGGCGGCGATGCTCCCGGAGGCGTCGCCTTCCGGATTGTCGGCGGCCTCTGTCGCGCGCTGATCCGTCCCTTCGCGCGTGGGACCCTTCGGACGTTGCCTTCCGGATACTCGGGTGGCGTCTGCCGCGCTCGAACCCCCTCGCGCGTGAGCCCGTTCGGTGGAAGGTGCTCCGGCCGCGCGTATACGATTGGTTCGCCGCAGGTCGGAGCAGCGCGGAGACGGTGACGCTGTCGTGCCGGGTTGCCGGACGGACCGCGTCGGGAGGAGTTCGGCATGGCTGACGTACGGGCGCAATTCGGCGTGCTCGGGCCGGTGGAACTCACCATCGATGGGGAGGTCCGGGCAACCGGGGGGCCGAAACAGCGAGCGGCACTGGCCTATCTGGTGATCAACGCGAACCGTCCGGTGTCGGTGGACGCGCTCGCGCACGCGGTGTGGGAGGAGAATCCGCCGCCGGATGTGCGGGTCGGCCTGCACACCATCGTGTCGAATCTGCGGAAACCGTTTCGGGACGCCGGTATCGACGCTCGCTCGGTCCTCTCGCAGGTCGGAGGAGGTTATCGCCTTGCGGTGGCCGACGACGGATGCGACGTCCACCGGTTCCGGGCACGTAAGGAAGCCGGTGTCCGGGCGCTGGCGGCGGGCCGTTTCCGGGCAGCGAGCGAATCGCTGTCCAGTGCGCTGGGCCAGTGGCGCGGGACGGTGCTGGCGGATCTGCGCGGACTCGCCTTCGCCGACGCCTACGCCGCCGCGTTGGAGGACGACCGGATGAGCGTGATCGAGGCCCGCGCCGAAGCCGATATCGCGCAGGGCCGTGCGAGCGCGGTGGTCTCGGAACTCTCACACCTGGTGGGGGCGCATCCACTGCGAGAACCGTTGTGGCAGCAGCTGATCACCGCGCTCTATATCGACGGCAGGCAGTCCGACGCGCTGGACGCGGCCCGGCGGTTGCGTACGACGCTGGCCGACGAACTCGGCATCGATCCCAGCCCGCCCCTTCGGGAACTCGAGGAACGCATCCTGCGCCAGGAACCGCTGACCGCACACGCGGCGGGTACCGCGTCGGCGACCAGAATGACCACGATCGTCGACCAGAAACCCGGTGACCACCTCGCGGTGCTCCGCGACGACGCGGGCAACGACTACCCGGTCCGTGAACGTTTCACCAGGATCGGGCGGCTGCGGGACAACGACATCGCTTTGGACGACGGCCGGGTCAGCCGCCATCACGCGGTGGTCGTCGACACGGGTCTCGCCTACGTCGTCAAGGACCTGCTGTCCTCCAACGGCGTCTTCGTCGACGGCGTCCGCGTGATCGACAGTATGGCGCTCGTCGACGGGGCCGTCCTCCGGATCGGTGACAGCGAACTGGTGTTCGCGCTGGTGCCGCGCGCGCCGATGAGGCCGCCGGGCGTCTAGGTTCCGGGCATGGGGTTCGGTATCGCGACCGGGTTCGTGACGACCCGCTATCCGAATCCGCGCTGGAACCAGGCGAGCAGGTCCGGCTCGGTCTTCGGCCCGTCCTCGGGATTGTCCTCGGACAGCGCGCACACCTCCACCATCATCGCGTGTTCGTCGTGGGCTCCGACCAGGCAGGTCCGCGCACCGGATTCCGGGGGGCCGTCGACGTAACAGAAGATTCGGCCGACCGGGGCGGAGTCGGTGCGCCATACGCTGTCGGGGCCGGGTCCGCCGCCGCAGGCATGGCCGGCCAACTGGTTCAGGACGCCCTGATACATCCGTGTCGTGGACGCGCGATCCGGGAAGCCCAGGAACTGCGCCGACGGGGATCCGAGCGGCGCACCGCACGCGACGGTGGCGTTCATCAGACCGACCGGAGGGGCGAGATGGCGGCAGGTTGCCGACGTGTAGGGCGGTCCGAGGCGGCCCAGCAACGCCAGATCGGCGTCGGTGAACACATCCGGATCCGTTGCCGCGTCCCCGGTTCGGAATTGCAGCAGGCCCGCGCGTGCGGCGTAGTCGCGCGACGGCGTCCCGGCCCGATCGGGCCAGAAGTAGTACGCGAGAGACAGTGCGGACTCGTTGGTCAGTGCCAGACCGGGTTTGGGCACCGTCGGATCGTCGACGATATTGGTGAGGCAGGTTCGGCGGCCGACTTCCCTGCCGTCGACCGATGACGGGGCGTCACGCCCCGGCGGATCTGCCGGGCAGGCGGTCGCGGCGAATCCGTCGAGCACGACCTCGCGGTAGTACTCGCGCAGCGCGTCGAGATCGCGGAATCGCAGGAAGCGGGCGGTCGGCGCCGACACCGCCGGATTCGCGTCGCAGAAGATCACGGCGGTGGTCGTGGTGTCGGGGTCGAGATGCGCGCAGGTGGCGCGGCGGTACCCGGCCCCGGGCAGGGTCGCGAGCAGATCGAGATCCGGTCCACGCAGTGCCGTGCCGTCGGCGACGGCAGTGCCGTCGTCCTCGCGACCGACCACCATCCAGGTACCGAGAAGCGTTGCGGCGATGAGGATTACCGCGGCGGTCACCGCGACGACAGGCCGTCTCCGACGGACCCCGTCCGATCGCGCCCCGCCGACGCGACCATCGTTGCCCGCGATGTCGTAGGCGGCCCCGCCTGCCTCTACGTCTGGGTCTCGGCCGTGCGCGCGCGTACCCGTGGGCGGTCCGGAATCGTCGCTTGATCCCGCACCCCGTTTCGATTCCGAGCCCGAATCCGGCGCCGGGGTGTGGACCGGCGCAGAGGACGGTGGCGAGACCGAGGCAGAGCCCGATTCCGACGATGCCGCCCGTGACGATCCCGAGGCAGGCGACGCAGTGTCGCCGGAACCGAACCCGATGTCGGCACCGCGACCGGACTCCGACGTCACTGCACCATCGTCACCGAGTCCCGACACGCCTGGACCACTGTGGCCGACGGCTCCCGGAATCGCCTCGTTCGGGTTGGAACTCGGCGACTCATCGGCCGACTCGGCATCACGTCGATCCGACTCCCGACGCGACACCGCGCCCCTGTCGGACTCCGATCTCTCGGCCGATCGGGGCATCGACCCCGACGAGTACCGCCCCGGAGGCTGCGCGCGTTCGGTCGCCACCGGTCCGCTCACCGCGCCGCCCCTGGTCGGTTCCTCGTCCACCTGCGCGGCGGTCGCGGTCCGCAGCGCGGCCTCGGCCGCGTCCGCCAGTTCACCCGCCGTGGCGTGACGATCAGAGGGATTCTTCGCCATCCCACGGCCGATGACGGCGTCGAAACCGAGGGGTACGTCGCGGCGGATCATGCTGGGTCGTGGCGGGGGTTCGCCGAGGTGGGCGCGCATGACGGCGGCGTCGGTGCCGACCGGGAACGGGCGTGCCCCGGTGAGGCATTCGTAGAGCACGCAGGCGAGCGCGTAGACGTCGGCGCCTCGGGTGACCACGCGCGAGGTGAACCGTTCCGGGGCCATGTAGTGGAACGAGCCGACCGCGGCGCCGTCGGAGGTCAGTCCGGTGTCGGCGCTGGAATGCGCGATGCCGAAATCGACCAGGTAGGCGAAACCGCGTGCGGTGGTGAGGATGTTGTCGGGTTTGACGTCGCGGTGCACGAGTCCGTCGGCGTGCGCGGCGTCGAGTGCGGCCGCGATCTGCCCGATCAGGCCGACCGCGCGCGCGGGTGCCAGCGGCGCTTCGGCGCGCAGCACGGCGCGCAGATTGTCACCTTCGACCAGGCGCATATCGATGAACAGGTGACCGTCGATCTCGCCGTAGTCGTGGATCGGGATGACGTGCGGTTCCTTGAGTCTGGCGGCGCTGTGCGATTCGCGGCGGAACCGCTCGCGGTAGACCGGGTCGTCGGCGAGTTGCTCGGGCAGCACCTTGATCGCGACGACCCGGTCGCGTTCGGTGTCGTACGCCTCGTAGACCTCGCCCATGCCACCGCGGCCGATCAGGCGATCCAATCGGTACGGGCCGAACCGTGATCCCACCGTGAGCGGCGGCTGCTCGGCCGTCATCTACCCCTCCGTGTGACAGGAACCCCCCGTGCGTGCCGATCAACTGTAGAGGGCTCGGACAGGTTCCGCAGACGTACCGACGTGCGGTGATCGGCTCTCATCGGTGGCGGCGTCGCACGCGAATCACACGACCAGGCAGGAGGTGCCGATGGGCATACCGACCCCGACGTAGACGCTCACGCCGGGAACCGGACCGCTCTGCGGCGCCTGTACGGCGGTGAGGGTGTGTGGGCCGCGCGAGGTGGGAATCCAGGTCGCGAGCGCGACGCCGCCGGTCGGCGCGATGGTGGCGAGCGGAATTCCGTTGTCGTAGAGCGAGACCGGGGTGACGGCGTCGGTGAGGACGGCCTCGATCGTGTAGGAGCAGCCGGTGCCGTAGTTGGTGAGCGGTCCGTAGTTGATATCGGGAAGTACCCCGATCCTGGTCACGGTGGCGGCGGCGTGCGGCGGCTGGATCCCCGCGCCGAGGACGCAGGCGAGGGCGGCGATACCGGTGACCGCGGCGCGAAGGACCGGCGATCGGTAGGCGATCGCGACCCGGGCGGTGCGGTGGCCCCTCGTGCGATGGTCCCTCATGCGGTCCTCGTTCCGCACCGCCCGTCTCCGCGCGGCGCACGCCGTGGTCCGCGCGCTACCGGCAGCCGATCGCACGCGAATCGTCCAGCAAGCCCTGTCCGGGGATAGGACATCCCCGCCCCGATCGTATCGGCTCGGGGCGGGTGCGGACCACGAGTCGCGCGGTGAGTCCGCGCCGGGAACTCAGCCCACCAGCACCGACAGTGTCTCGGCCACGCAGGCGGGCTTGGCTCCGCCCTCGATCTCGACGGTGACCCTGGCCGCCAACTGGGTGCCCGCGGGCGTGGCGGTCAGGCCGACCAGTTCCACGCCCGCGCGCACCCGGCTACCGACCGGCACCACGGAGACGAACCGCACTTTGTTGGAGCCGTAGTTGACCGCCATCTTCAGCCCGTCGACCCGGTAGACCTGGGAGACCAGCATCGGAAGCAGCGACAACGTCAGGTAGCCGTGCGCGATGGTGGCGCCGAACGGACCGCTCGCGGCCCGCTCCGGATCCACGTGGATCCACTGGTGGTCACCGGTCGCCTCGGCGAACAGATCGATCTGCTTCTGGGTGACGGTGTGCCATTCGCTGTAGCCGAGATGGGTATCGATCGCCGACTCGAGTTCGGCGATTCCGTTGAACGTACGCATGTGTCCGGTTCCCCTGTATCAGTCGGTCGGTCCACCGGCGACATAGAGGACCTGTCCGGAAACGAATCCGGCGCCCTCGCTGACGAGGTAGGAGACGGCGTTGGCGATATCGGACGGCTGGCCGATGCGGGCCACCGGGATCTGCTGCACCAGACCGTCACGGAACTGTTCGAAGGTCACACCGAGACGTTCGGCGGTCGCGTGGGTCATATCGGTCTCGATGAAACCGGGCGCGATGGCGTTGGCCGTCACGCCGAATTTGCCCAGTTCGATCGCCAGCGTCTTGGTGAAGCCCTGCAGGCCCGCCTTGGCCGCGGAGTAGTTGACCTGACCGCGATTGCCGAGCGCCGAGGTGCTCGACAGGTTGACCACGCGGCCCCATTTGGCCTCGGTCATGTATTTCTGCGTCGCCCGCGTCATCAGGAAGGAACCGCGCAGGTGCACGCCCATCACCGCGTCCCAGTCGGCGACGCTCATCTTGAACAGCAGGTTGTCCCTGGTGATGCCCGCGTTGTTCACCAGCACGGTCGGTGCGCCGAGTTCGTCGGCGACGCGCTGGACCGCCGCGTCGACCGACGCTTCGTCGGAGACGTCGACACCGACCGCGAGCGCCCGGCCGCCCGCCGCTTCGATTTCGGCGACGACGGGTTTACCCGCCTCCTCCGCCAGATCGAGGATGGCGACGGCGAATCCGTCCTCGGCGAGTTTGCGGGCGGTGGCCGCGCCGATGCCGCGCGCGGCGCCGGTGACGATGGCGGTTCGGGTGTCACTCATGGAGACTCCTGGGGTCGAAGGGGGTCGAGACGACACTTCATAAAATACATCTTCATTTGGGCGTCTCTAACTGGCCGGTAGGTGTCGGACCGGAAAACTACCCGCACGTAGGTTCGATACACAGCAATTCAGCTGTACTATTCTCGCGGTGAGCACCTCCCAGCGGCATCCGTCCACACGTTCTCCCGGACGGCCGGCCTCCGCCACGCGGGAGCAGGTCCTCGACCTGACCCGCCGGTCGTTCCTCGCGGGCGAACGGGTGGACGTCCAAGCCATCGCGGCCGAACTCGGACTCAGTCGCGCCTCCATCTATCGCTGGTTCGGTTCCCGCGACGGACTACTCGGCGCCATGCTGGTCGACGAACACCAGCGCATGCTCGACCGAGCCGACGCCAAACGGCGCACCCGAGGCGCGGCGCGAGTGCTCGAGGTGTACGGCCGCCTGGTCCGGTGGGAATCGGATAACGAACCGTTCCGACGGTACTTCGAACACGAACCCATGTCCGGGCTGCGCATCCTCACCGCGAGCGACGGTCCGGTGCAGCCGAAGATCGTCGCCGCGATCGAGGATTTGATCGGCAGGGCGATGACCGAGGACGGCTATCAGCCGCCGCTGGAGCCGTCCCTGCTCGCCTACGCGCTGGTCCGGCTCGGCGAGGCGTTCCTCTACAACGATCGCGCGGCAGGCATCCGCGGCGATGTCGATCGCCTGCGCCAGGTCGTCGCGGTGCTACTCGGCGTCACGCCGCTGGAATGAGCGGAGTCAGGCGCGGGCCCGCTCCCGTGCCAGGGCTCGATCGCGCTGCTCCTCGAAACGGGGCACGGCGACTCGCTCGAGATGGTCCAGATAGGCGGCGAGCCCTTCGCGGACCCGTTCGCCGCGCGCTCCGAAATCGTCGCGCTCGAAGATATTCCACTGCCTGAGCACCGGCCACAGCACTTCTTCCACATGCTGGCGCAGGTCGTACACGCCGTGTTTGGCCATCAGCACACCGTGCCGACGGAAATCGGGCATGCCCGCCCCCGGCATCCGGAAATTCTGGACGACCCGGTCGATCGCCTCGACGGCCTGATCCGGCGCGAGGTCCAGTGCCGCGCCGCACACGGTGCGGTAGAAGATCATGTGCAGGTTCTCGTCGGCAGCGATGCGCTGCAACATGCGGTCGGCGACGGGGTCCTGGCAGACCCGGCCGGTATTGCGGTGCGCGACCCGCGTCGCCAGTTCCTGGAACGAGACGTAGGCGACCGAATGCAGGAACCCGGCACCGCTGTCGACCTCGATATCGGTGACGCCCGAGGCGAATCCGTCGGTCATATGCGCCATCCTGGCCCGTTCCAGCGCCACCGGGTCGACGCCACGGGTCACCACCAGGTAGTCGCGGATGACGACGCTGTGGCGCATCTCCTCGGCGGTCCAGCGCCCGACCCAGGTGCCCCACGCCCCGTCCATGGAGAAATTCCGCGAGATCTCCCGGTGGTAGGAGGGCAGATTGTCCTCGGTGAGCAGATTGGTCACCATGGCGGCCTTCGCGACCTCACCGAGCGCGGATTGTTCCGGCTCCCAATCCGTTCCGCCGAGCAGCGCGAAGTTCCGCCCCGCGTCCCACGGTACGTAGTCGTGCGGTTGCCAGTCCTTGGCCAACGCCAGATGCCGGTTCACGCAGGTCTCGGCGACCGGCTCCAACTCGCTGAGAATCTCACGCTGGGTCAGATCTCGTGCCAACGGATATCCCGCCTCTCTGTGACGTTCGGGGATTCGGCCGCGACGACCGGCCACCATGGCATCAGGCCGGGCATCGTCGCGATCAGGGCCGAAGGTCATCGGCGGGCGGGACCAAGGACGTCACGTGCGCGCGTCGTCGTCGGGACGGCGTGCGCCGGTGTGGTTTCCCGAGCGGCTCAGACCGCCGGGTCGATGATCAGCACGATGAGTTTTCTCGGCGCGGTGAGGACGTCCGCCTGCTCGGACCGCGGATCGGCGGTGGCGGCGGGCCCGCCGAACCAGGTGATCGGGCGGCGATGGTCGAGACGGTCGATCACCTCGGGCAGGGTCGCGCCGATCTGCTCGACCCGGACCACGCACACATGACATTCGGGCGCGAGGGTGGGTGCGCGCCGTCCCTGCCCCGCACTGCCGTCGAGGACGATGATCCCCGCGTCGGCCACCGCCGCGGCGCAGGTCGTGACGACCGCGTCGGCGCCGGACAGCTCCTCCTGAGGAAGGAACGGGCTGTCGTCGATGACGCGGTGTCCGGTCGCGGACGACCACCGTGACAGCCAGTATTCGGGCAGCCCCTGCGGCGCCACCACCGATTCCACCCCGTGCGTCGCGAGAATATCGCACACCATGTTCGGGATATCGGGCTCGATCAGGTGATACACCTGTCCGCCGTAGTGTTTGACGCGGTCGGAGAACAGGTCGGCCAGGGCGGTGCGGTCCCCGGAGGTGGTGTCCGACGGGTGCCGCTGATGGGCCCGTGACATCGGCACGAGCCGTTCGTCATCGGGAAGATCGTGCAGCGCTTCCAGCAGACGACGCAGCAGATCCTCGCGCGGATTCATCTCCGCCCACCGTTCGCCTCGTCGCGAACGGCACCGTTTGTTCTACCCAATGCCCAACTCCCCGAGCGATGTCCGTAGCGCCCGCCGATTGCTCCACGCCGGCATCGCGATGCCGACGCACGACCCATACGCGCCATCCGACCGACACACCGGGCGGTCTAGACCGACTTCTCGACCGTGTGCCCGCCGCCACCGTGCACGGCGGCGAGCTCCAGGCCGGTGTCGTCGGCGTCGACGTGGACGGTGTCACCGGAGGACAGCGCGCCGTCGAGCAACAGCCTCGACAATTTGTTGTCCAACTCCTTCTGCACGGTACGCCGAAGTGGGCGCGCGCCGAATTCCGGCTGGTAGCCGTGCTCGGCCAGCCAGTCCACGGCGGGTTCGGTGACGTCGAGTTCGATGTCCTGGGCGTGCAGCAGTCGCCTGGTGCCGTCGAGCACCAGATCGACGATGTGGTGGATCTGCTCCTGATCGAGGCGATGGAAGATGATGGTGTCGTCGATCCGGTTCAGGAATTCGGGGCGGAACTGTGTGCGCAGACGCTGGGTCAACTGGTCCTCGATCGCGCCGGGATCGGACGCGGAAAGAATCAGGTCGGAACCGATATTGCTGGTCAGGATGACGATCGTATTCTTGAAATCGACTGTGCGCCCCCGAGAATCGGTGACCCGCCCGTCATCGAGCAGTTGCAGCAGCACATTGAACACATCCGGGTGCGCCTTCTCGATCTCGTCGAACAGGATCACCGAATACGGCCTGCGACGCACCGCGTCGGTGAGCTGGGCGGCATCGTCGTAGCCGATATATCCGGGAGGCGCGCCGACCAGGCGCGACACGGTGTGCTTCTCCTGGAATTCGCTCATGTCGAATCGGATCAGCCGGTCCTCGTCACCGAAGACGGCCTCGGCCAGCGCCTTCGCCAGCTCGGTCTTGCCGACACCGGTGGGTCCGAGGAACAGGAACGAGCCGATCGGGCGGTTCGGGTCCTTCATCCCGGCCCGCGCGCGCCGCACCGCCTCGGCGACCGCGACGATCGCCTCGTCCTGCCCGACCACGCGTTTGTGCAGCGCGTCCTCGAGTCCGAGCAGGCGCTGACGTTCCTCGACGGTGAGATCCGCGACCGGTATGCCGGTGTGACGTGACACCACCTCGGCGATATCGGTGACCGTCACCTGCGGCACCTCGCCCGCGTCGACGTCGGTGAGTGTCCTTTCCGCGTCGGCGATCTCGGTTTTCAGCGCGTTGGCCTTCTCGTAGTCCTCGGCCGCCACCGCGGCGTCCTTCTCCCTATGCAACCGTGCCAGTTCCTCCTCCGCCGAGCGCAGGTCCGGATCGGGGGTCCTGATCCGCAACCGGACCCGCGCACCGGCCTGATCCATCAGATCGATGGCCTTGTCCGGCATGAAGCGGTCGGCGATGTAGCGATCCGACAGTTCGGCGGCGGCGACCAGCGCCTCGTCGGTGAAACGCACCTGGTGGTGTTCCTCGTAGACGTCGACGAGTCCGCGCAGGATCTCCACGGTGTCCAGCACCGAGGGCTCTTTCACCAGCACGGGCTGGAAGCGGCGTTCCAGCGCGGCGTCCTTCTCGATGTGCTTGCGGTACTCGTCGATGGTCGTCGCGCCGACCACGTGCAGTTCGCCGCGGGCCAGGGCCGGTTTGAGCAGATTCCCCGCGTCCATCGACCCCTCGGAACCGCTGCCCGCGCCGACGATGGTGTGCAATTCGTCGATGAAGACGATGAGTTCGTCGGAATGCGCGCGCACCTCGTCGAGGACCTTGGTGAGCCGTTCCTCGAATTCACCCCGATATTTGCTGCCCGCCACCAGCGAACCGATATCGAGGGCGACCACGCGGCGATCGGCCAGGGTGCCGGGCACATCGCCGTTGACGATGCGCTGGGCGAGCCCTTCCACGATCGCGGTCTTCCCGACGCCGGGATCACCGATCAGCACCGGATTGTTCTTGCGCCGCCGCGACAGGATCTCCACCGTCTGCTCGATCTCCTCGGCCCGGCCGACCACCGGGTCGACCTTTCCTGCGCGCGCGTCGGCGGTGAGGTCGCGCCCGTATTCGTCCAGGGTCGGGGTCTGGCTCTGCACGCGGCCCGCCGCGGCCTGCTTCTTGCCTCCCGACAGCAGCACCTGCGCCGCCGGGCTGTCCGGCGAGGACGCGACGCCGAGCAGTATGTGCTCCGGGCCGATATAGCTGCTGCCCGCCTCGGCGGCGCTGCGCTGGGCGGCGCGCAGGGCGAGTTTGGCGGCCGGGCTCAGCGTGAGCGTTCCGTCCGCGGGTTCGGCCGCCTGACCGGTGTCGGAGATCGTGCGCATCTGTTCGGCGATCTTGTCCGGGTCCTGGCCGAGTTCGGCGAGAATGCTGCGTCCGGGCTCGGCTTCGGTCGCCGCGTAGAGCAGGTGTTCCGGGGTGACCTCCGGATTGCCCCAGTCCAGTGCCGTCTCGCGCGCGGTGTTCACCAGCAGTTTGGCGTTGTCGGTCATCAGACGACCGAGATCGATCCGCTGCACCGGGGGCTCGGCCGTCGATCCCGGTCCGAAGAAGCGTTGGAAGATATCGTCGAAGGAATTCATCGAACGGGGCCACGGGTCGGTCATGTCCACCTCGCTGCGTCGGCGGCACCGGATCGGCGCCCGGATCACGGAGGGGCCGAATGCTGCGAGATCTCGGCACCCACGGACTACTCGGTTGCACTGGTTCGCGACATGGCCCTGACACCGCGGTGCGGCCACCACCGCAAACTACCGCCGTCCGACATTCGGTCGCAACCGGTCGGTTCTATCGCGAGCCCAGTGGCTCCCGACCGTGACACCTTCGATACGCCCGCGCCGAGTCGTGACCCGCGCGGACGCCTACGCTGCAGAGATGATGCCGGGTACCGGGGTGACGATCCGACCGTCGGTGGGGAGCTGAACCGCCGATGTGCCCGACCATCGCCGCCCTCGACGCCGCCGTCGCCGACTGCCGCGCGTGCCCGCGCCTGGTGGCCTGGCGCGAACAGGTCGCGCGCGACAAACGCGCCGCGTTCCGCGAGGAGACCTACTGGGGACGGCCCGTCCCCGGTTACGGCCCCGACGACGCGCGCTTGCTCGTGGTCGGCCTCGCGCCCGCGGCGCACGGCGGCAACCGCACCGGACGCATGTTCACCGGTGACCGCAGCGGCGACGTGCTCTTCGCCGCCATGCACGCGGTCGGCCTGACCAACCAGCCGACCGCCGTGCACCGCGACGACGGTCTCCGCCTGCTCGGCGCCCGCGTCACCGCGCCGGTGCACTGCGCGCCGCCCGACAACAAGCCGACCCCGGACGAACGTGACCGGTGCCGCCACTGGCTGCGCACCGAACTGGAGTTGCTCGCGCCGACGATCCGCTCGATCGTCGTCCTCGGCGGATGGGGGTGGCGGGCGCTGATGCCGGTACTCGCGGACGCGGGGTGGATCGTGCCGCGTCCCCGGCCCGCGTTCGGGCACGGTGCGCGGGTCCTGCTCGCACCGGCCGACGCCGATCGCGCGCCGCTGCACCTGTTCGGCTCCTACCACGTGAGTCAGCAGAACACCTTCACCGGACGATTGACCCCGGCGATGTTGGAGGAGGTCTTCACCACCGCCGCGGATGCCGCGGGGATAGCGACGGGCGACCGCGCCTGATCCGAAGTCCGGGCCACGGTATTCCCGTTCGATGCGCCGCGCCGCGAACACGCACCGCCACGACACGGCAAAGGCGAACGGGCGCAACGACGCAACTTCGTCCGCGGCCCGCGGCCGCATCGGCGCGCGGTCCCGGATCCGACGACGAGATCACCCGTATGCCGGAGGATCGCTCGCGCGGTATTCGGTACGGTATGCGGGTGCTCACAACCGGCGCGGCGACCGCGTCCGAGGGCCACCGGAGCCCCCGTCGTCCTTCGGTGATCGAACGCCCCGCTACCCCGGCCCGACGCGGCGCCGTGCCCATCGACGATATCGACCGGGTTCTGCTCGACCATCTCGCACGCGACGGCCGGATGACCAACAACGCGCTCGCCGCCGCCGCGGGCATCGCACCGTCGACCTGCCTGGGCCGGGTGCGCGCACTGGTCGAGCGCGGCGTCATCCGCGGCATCCACGCCGATATCGATCCGGCCGCGTTGGGCCGCGGCCTGCAAGCCATGATCGCCGTTCGGCTGCACGGGAATTCACGCGGTCACCTCGCCGAATTCGGCCGCGAACTCGCCGCGCTCCCCGAAGTACTCGACGTGTACCTCGTCGCGGGCGCCGACGATTTCCTCATCCAGGTCGCGACCTCGAACACCGACGAATTACGCGATTTCGTATTGACCCGCCTGAACGAACGCACCGCCGTGGCGTCGACCGAGACGATCCTCATCTTCGAACACATACGTCCGAACGCGTCCTGACCGGAACATGCCGCCCCGGGCCGGGACCGCTACACCGGAACCCGGTCGTCGGCCGGGGATTCGAACGGGCCGCGGGAGTCGGGGGCGGCGGCGCGGATCGCGTCGGCGGATTCGTCGTCGGGTCGGGTGTTGGCGCGCAGTTCGGCGTCCACACGCGCCAGGTAGGTGTCGACCTCGCGGGCGATCCGCGCGTCGTCCCAGCCCAGGTGCGGTGCGACCAGGCGAGCGATGTCGGCGGCCGAGTCGGCGCCGCGCGTTCCCGTCTCGATCGACAGACGGGTGCGGCGGGTGAGGATGTCATCGAGATGGAGTGCGCCCTCGTGGGTGACCGCGTAGACGATCTCTGCCGCCAGGTAGCGCGAATTTCCCAGTGGCGCACCCAGTTCCGGATGTACGGCGACTATATCGCGGATCTCGGTGACGGCGCTGCCGTAGCGCCCGAGCAGATGTTCGGCGGTGGCGATGTCGACGCCGAGTTCGGCGGCCAGCCGGGGAATCGACAGTGTCAGCTCGTGATAGCCGTGCGCGCCGACCAGCGGCACCCGGTCGGTGCGCGAAGGTCCCACGCGGCCGGGCAGATCCGCGACGGCCAGGTCGACGGCGTCGGCGGCCATCACCCGGTAGGTGGTGTATTTGCCGCCCGCCACGACGACCAGCCCCGGGGCCGGTGACACGACGGCGTGTTCGCGTGACAGCGCGCTGGTCTGCGCGGCGGTGCCCGCGAGCAGTGGACGCAGTCCGGCGTAGACGCCGACGATGTCGTCGCGGCTGATCGGGGTCTCCAGCAGCCGATTCACCTGCGCCAGAATGTAATCGATATCGGCGCTGGTGGCCGCCGGATGCGCCGGGCCGTGTTCCCAGTCGGTGTCGGTGGTGCCGATGACCCAGTGCTGATCGCTCCACGGGCACGGGATGACGAACAGCAGGCTCTTCTCGGTTTCGGTGATCAGGCCGGTCTCGGAATCGATGCGGTCGCGCGGGACGACGATGTGCACCCCCTTGGAGGTGCGGACCCGGAAGTCGCCGGGTGTGCCGAGCACATCCTGGAGTTCGTCGGTCCACGGGCCCGCCGCGTTGATGGTGCGGGTGGCGCGCACTCGCAGGTATCGCCCGGATTCGAGATCGTGGACGAGCGCGCCGACGACGCGTCCGTCCTCCCGGAGGAAATCGACCACCCTCGCGCTCGAGGCGACGAGCGCCCCGTGCGAGGCGGCGGTGCGCGACAACATCATGGTGTGGCGGGCGTCGTCGAGTCGGCCCTCGTAGAAGCTCACTCCGCCGTGCACCGCGCCGCGTTTGGCGCCGGGGAAGCGGGCCAGGGTCGCGCGTTTGCCGAGGTGGCGGTGGTGGCCGGGCACGCCGCGTCCCGCGCCGAGGAGGTCGTAGACGCCGACGCCGGTGCCGACCCAGGCGCGATCCAGGCCCCGCCGTTCCAGCGGATAGACGAATTCCACCGGTTTCGCCAGGTGCGGAGCGAGGGTGCCGAGAATCAGCGATCGTTCCCGCAGGGCTTCGAAGACCAGCCGGAAGTCCAGTTGTTTCAGATAGCGCAGTCCGCCGTGGATCAGTTTCGACGACCGACTCGAGGTGCCGGAGGCGTAGTCCCTGGCCTCGACGAGTCCGACGGTCAGTCCGCGGGTGACGGCGTCGAGCGCCGTGCCCGCGCCGACGACACCGGCCCCTAGCACCAGGACGTCGAGTTCGGCGCTCTCCATGGTGTCGAGGGCGTGCTGTCGCTGTTCCGGGCTGAGGGCGACGGGGGTGAACGGCGACCGGTCGGCCGCGGCGAAATTCTTTCCGGCTCGAATCATGGTGCGCGCATTCGTCTTTCTGGTCGTTTCGGTGGGCGTTCCGCTCGACGGCGGAGTGTGAGCGTCCCCCGCCGAGCGAGCCGTACCCGAAAGTAGGCACTCCGCCGAGCGCGGGCAAGCGATACCGTTCGACAATGTCGAACGGTATCGACATCGCGGCCGCTACAGTGGACACCGTGCCCGGGCCGATCCAATCCATCGAACGGGCCGCCGCCATCATGAACGTGGTGGCCGAGGCCCCGTTCGGCATCGGCGTCGGCGAGTTGGCGGCCGCGCTGGATCTCCCGAAGACCACCGCGCACGGTCTGCTCCGCACCCTGGTGCGGGTCGGGTATATCGAGCAGGAAGCGGGGTCGGGGAAATATCGGGTCGGCGCCGTCGCCCTCGGGCTCGCCTCCCGGCCCCTGGATACGAATGTGCTGCGGTCCTACTCGATGAACCGGGCCGACGCGCTCGCCGCGCGTTCGGCGGAATCGGTCCGCATCGGGGCGCTGCACGGGACGTGCGTACGGATCGCGCATCACGTCTTCCGCCCGGACGACACCGCGCAGACCCTGCGCGTCGGCACCGAACTGCCGCTGCACGCCACGGCGCTGGGCAAGGTGCTGCTGGCGTACACCCCCGGACTCACCGAGCGCGGCGCGGGTGCGACGCTGCCCGCGTTCACCCGTCGCACCCTCGTCGCGCCGCGCGCGCTGTCCGCCGAGGTGACGGGGGTGCGAGGGCGTGGCCACGCCACCGATATCGGTGAGTTCTCCTCCGAGCGGGCCTCGGTGGCCGCACCGATCCGGGACGCGGGCGGACGGGTGGTCGGGGCGATCGGGCTGGTCGGGACGATCGACCGGATCACCGAACGCGGAACCGTGCCGCGACCGGGTCTGATCGAACTGGTCGCCGCCGCCGCCGCGGGGATTTCGCGCGATCTGACCGCCGCACGGCCCGGATCCCGATGAGGGCGGCCACCGCGAGCACCGGGCGCTTCGTCATGGCGATCGACCAGGGCACCACCTCCAGCCGCGCGATCCTCTACGACGCCACCGGCCAACAGGTTTCGATCGTCCAGCGTGAACACCGGCAGCTGTATCCGGCGGCGGGGCGGGTCGAACACGACGCCACCGAGATCCGCGGGCATGTCGAGGCCTCGATCGGGCGGGTGATCGGCGCGGCCGGGATCACCCCGGCGCAGGTGGTCTCGATCGGGATCGCCAACCAGCGCGAGACGACGGTGCTGTGGGACCGCCGCACCGGCGTCCCGGTGGGTAATGCCATCGTGTGGCAGGACACCCGCACCGAGGACCTGGTCACCCGGCTGGCGGGTTCGGCCGGGGCCGCCGAGGTGACGCGGCGGTCGGGGCTGCCGCTGCTCGGCTATTTCGCCGCCCCCAGGATTCGCTGGATGCTCGACCGGGACGAGCGCCTACGGGAACGGGCCGAACGCGGCCACATCCTGTTCGGCACCATGGACAGCTGGTTGATCTGGAACCTGACCGGTGGCGCGGACGGCGGCGTGCACGTCACCGATGTCACCAATGCCGGGCGCACCATGCTGATGAATCTGCGCACCCTGGACTGGGACGACCATCTGCTCGCCTTCTTCGGCGTGCCGCGGGCGATGCTTCCCGAAATCCGCTCCAACGCCGAGATCTACGGGCACACCGCGATCGCGCCGAACGGCATCCCGATCGCCGCCGCCCTCGGCGATCAGCAGGCCGCCCTGTTCGGACAGACCTGTTTCGAAGCGGGCGAGGCGAAATGCACCTACGGCACCGGCAGTTTCCTACTGGCCAATACCGGTGCCGAACCGGTGTATTCGACCCACGGTCTGCTGACGACCGTCGGCTTCCGCATCGGCGACGAACCGGCGAGGTACGCGCTGGAGGGTTCCATGGTCGCGACCGGAACCCTGGTGCAGTGGCTCCGTGACCGTCTCGGCCTGATCGACGCCGCCCCGGAGATCGAGACCCTCGCCGCCACCGTCGCCGACAACGGCGGCTGCTACGTGGTTCCCGCGTTCTCCGGCCTGTTCGCGCCACGGTGGCGGGCCGAGGCGCGCGGTGTCATCGCGGGACTCACCTCCTACATCACCAGGGGGCATCTGGCGCGGGCCGTGCTGGAGGCGACCGCCTGGCAGACCAGGGAGGTGGTCGACGCCATGAACGCCGATTCCGGTCACGCGCTCGCCGAACTCCGCGTGGACGGCGGCATGACCTCCAATCACCTGCTCATGCAGCAGATCTCGGACGCACTCGGCATTCCGGTGGAACGTCCGCTCTTCTCCGAGACCGTGTCGCGCGGTGCCGCCTACGCCGCCGGACTCGCGGTGGGACTGTGGCCCGATATGACGGGCCTGCGTCGCAATCGCCACACCGCGGCGCGCTGGCAGCCCACGGCCGCCGCCGATCGGCGCGAGTACGAATACCGGCAGTGGTCGCGGGCGGCCGAACTCACCTACAACTGGCACGACCCGGTGACCCGACCGCCGTCATCGCCGGAATCGGTCACGTAGCCAGGACCAGCCGCCGGTCGACCACAGTGCGATCGCGATCAGGACGGGCTGAAAGAACAACCGGGTGAACCGTTTACCGTCGCTGTCGAGCCCGAAGGCGTCCACGTGCTCGCGCCACTGGCCGATATTGCCGGGAAAGACCGCGACGAAGAACACGGCGACGACGACACCGACGATCGGCCGCCACCGACGGACGGCGAAGAGCAGGGCCAGACCGAGCACGATCTCGACGACGCCCGAAGCGAGTACCACCAGATCCTCGTCGACCGGAACCCACGCGGGTACCTGAGCGCGAAATTCCTGACGGGAAAAGCTGAGATGGCTGATTCCGGCGAAGGTGAGACTCGCGCCGAGCCACAGGCGGGCGATCACGCGAATCACCCCGACCGAGCGGGAGGACGATGTTCGATCCGATGTCACCGGGGTGCTCATGTCGATGATCGTTCCAGAAACATTGTGCACGATCAAGTTGTTGGCGATGGATCCATGGCGCACCCCGGTCCGGCCGTACGACGGGCGGAAATCTAGAATGCAACTTGTGTCTAAGACGTACTCATCAGCTGATCATGCCTATCGCGAGGTCAAGGAGCGGATTCTGACCGGCGTTCTGCCGGGCGGTGAGCTGATCAGCGAAGGTGAGGTCGCGAGCGATCTCGGCATGTCGCGCACACCGGTGCGGGAGGCCTTCCTGCGACTGGAGACCGAGGGCTGGATGCGGCTCTACCCCAAGCGCGGTGCCCTCGTCGTGCCGATCCCCGTCGCGGAAGCCGAACATGTCGCGCACGCGCGCTACGTCGTCGAAGTGGCGGCGGTGCGCGCGGTGGCCGTGCGCGACCGCACCGCGCTGATCGCCGCGCTACGCGCCTCGCCGGACCGACAGCGAGCCGACGCCGAGGCCGGTGACCGCGAACGATTCGCGCTGGAGGACACCGACTTCCATCGCACCTACGTGGTCGCCGCCGACAACCCGCTGCTGGCCGGGTTCTACGACTCACTGCGCGAACGGCAGCGCCGGATGAACAGCCTCGCGCTGCACCGGGGCGCCACCGATATGGCGGCGATCATCGAACAGCACGCGGAACTCGCGGATCTGATCGAGGCGGGCGACGCGGACGGTTTCGCCACCGCACTCGTCGCGCACCTGTCCACGGTGCACCGACTATCACTGTCGGGCCTGTGATGGCGACGCTCACCGATCTACGCTCCCCCGCCGTCGCGACGTCGACGCGGCAGTGGCGGGCCGTCGCGGCCTCGATGTTCGCGATCGCCTGGGGCGGTAACGAATTCACGCCGCTACTGGTGATGTACAAGGCGAACGGGCTCGCGGTCACGACGGTCGACCTGCTGCTGTTCCAATACGTGCTCGGCATCGTGCCCGCGCTGCTGATCGGCGGGCCGCTGTCGGACCGGTACGGGCGCAAACCGCTCATGCGACCGGCTCCGGTCATCGCGGCCACGGGTTCGCTGCTGTTGGCCTGCGGTGCGGATTCGGTGCCGATGCTCTCGGCGGGACGGATTCTGTGCGGTGTCGCGCTCGGACTCGCCATGGCGGTGGGCAGCAGCTGGCTCGAGGAACTGTCGCAACCGCCGTTCGCCCCGGATCACCGCTCCGGCAAGGGAGCCCGACGTTCGGCGATGAGCCTGACCGGCGGTTTCGCGGTCGGCGCCGGTGTGGCCGGAGTGCTGGCGCAATGGGCGCCGTGGCCGCACTCCCTGGCGTACCTGATCAATGTGGCGCTGTGCGCGGTCGCGGCCGTCCGGGTTTCGCGTGCCACGGAAACGGTGGTGCCGCGGGCTGATCCGGGGCGTCTACGTGACGACCTGCGGATTCCGGCGGGCAGCCACCCGCGTTTCGCCCGGGTGGTGTTGCCGGTGGCCGCGTGGCTTTTCGCCTCGGCGGCCACCGCCTACGCCGTCATGCCGACCCTGATGGCGCCCCGGGTGCACGGCGCGTCCATCGCGTTCTCAGCCCTGATCACCGTGATCACACTGAGCTGTGGTTTCGCGATCCAGTCCGTCGCGCGCCGAATCGACCGGCCCGGCACCGCCCGTGCCGCGGTGGTGTCGCTGTCACTCGTGGTGTGCGGCATGGTGTCGGCGGTGTTCGCCTCGCACCTGCTGACCATGTGGGCGACGATCCTCACCGCGGTGGTGCTGGGCGCGGGCTACGGCATCGGCATGGTCGCCGGTCTCCAGGAGATCGAACGGATCGCGCGCCCGGACGATCTCGCCGGGCTGACCGCGGTGTTCTACTCCGTGTCCTACCTCGGATTCGGGATCCCCGCGCTGCTGGCCTGGCTGCACCGGTCCGCGGGGCTCGGCTACCCCGTGATGTCCGCCGCGGGCGCGCTCGCGGCGGCGGCCTGTCTGGCACTGGTCGCGCGCGATTACGTCGCCGACGAGGCTCGGCGGTAGTCGAAAACGGCGCGCCACGGTAGAAAACGGCGCGGCGCGCCACGGTGGACCGACACGGCGCTACCGTTCTCCCAGCACCGAATCCGCCGTGTTCACCAGAGGAGTTCCCTTGCTCGCGATCGTGCAGATCCTGGCGATTCTCGCCGCCGTCCTCCACGTCTACATCTTCACCCTGGAGACGCTGCGATTCGGCCTCCCCCAGGTGCATCGCGGCATCTTCGGGGTGGCGGACACCGACGTCGCCGCCGTCCGCCCGTGGGCCTTCAACCAGGGCTTCTACAATCTGTTCCTGGCCGTCGGGACATTCGTCGGCGCCCTGCTCGTCCGCTCGGTCGAGGCCGCGGGCTGGGCGCTGATCGTCATGGGGTGCGGATCGATGGTCCTGGCCGCCCTCGTCCTGCTCGCCACCGACCGCCGCATGGTCAAGGCCGCCGCGTCGCAGGGCACCATCCCCGCGCTCGCCCTGCTCGCCTCGCTCACCCAACTCTGACCGTCGACCGCGGCGTCCGATATCTACCGGCGCCGCGGCCGATCCATCAATTCCCGTACAGCGGAGTCGATTTCGGAAAGTTGACCGGCAGCGAGACCAGGGCGCGATGGAACGGTCCCGGTCGCCACATCAACTCCTCGGCCGCCACCGCGAGACTCAGTTCGGGCAGGGCGTCGAGCAACTGGTCGATGGCGTCCTGCACGACCAGGTACGCCAGCGAACGCGCGGGGCAGGCGTGCGGGCCGACACCCCACGACAGGTGCGACCGATTGTCGGAGAACTCGCGCCGCGTCGTGATCGCCGGATCGTTGTTGCACGCGGTCATGCTGACGACGACGGGTTGATGGGCGGGTAACCAGGCCTCATCGATGAGGATCGGCTGACGCGGGTAGGTGACACAGTAATTCGCCATCGGCGGATCGTTGAACAGCACCTCGTCGATCGCGTCCCGGGTGGACAGACTGCCGCCGAGGATGCCGCCGCTGAAACGTTCGTCGGTGAGCATCAGCAGCACCGTGTGCACGATCAGATTCTGTTGCGTCTCGATGCCCGCGCCGTAGAGCGTGGCGAGCTGGTGGACCATCTCGACGTCGTCGAGACCGGCCCGATGGGCGATGAGCCGGGAGGTGATGTCGTCGGCGGGCTCACGGCGTTTGCGCGCGGTCAGTTCCAGCAGCGCGTCGGCGAGCATCACATTGCCCTTCGCCGCGTTCACGCCGTCGAAGATCGCCGCCATGCCGGTGGCCACCTGCTGCCCGATATCGGGCGGGCAACCGAGCATCTCGTTGAGCACCGCGAACGCGAGCGGAAAGGCGTACTGGCTGATCAGATCCGCGGCGCCGTCCCCGCAGAACCCGTTGATCAGCGGAAGGGCGATCTGCTCGACCACCGCGTGCAGCGCGTGCAGATCCAGGGCCGCGATGGCCTCGACATTGGCCTGCCGGTAGCGGGTGTGCTCGGCGCCCGCACTGCGCAGGGCATTCGGTCGCCACTCCAGCATAGGCAGCACCGGACACTCCCCCGGGATGTCACGCTGCCAGGTACGGGGGTCGGCGGGGAAATGCTCGGGATCGTTGAGGATGCGTACGGCGGTGTGATAGCCGATCACCAAGGTGGCGGGCACACCCGGAGCGAGCTCGACGGGGGCCAGTGAACCGTAACGCGCGCGCATCCGGTCATAGGCGCCGTGCGGATCCTGCGCGAATTCCGGGTCGAACAGAGAAACCCGCGGGCCGTCGGTATCGATCGGCGATCCGTGGGGCACCGGGCAACGCCCGGGTACAGAGGAAAGGGTCAACGACGAGTCTCCACGCGATGGAACAGGAATTCGACCAGGGTGATCAACGACTGTAGACAGGTGCCGCGATGTCGGGCATCGAGCGCGGTCAACGGGGTGTCGGCGGTCAGGTCGAGTGCGTCCCTGATCTCGTCGAGCGGATAGCTCTGCGCGCCCTCGAATCGGTTGACGGCGACCGAATACGGCACCCCGCGCTCCTCGAGAACCGACAGCACCTCGTCGGCCTTCTCGATCCGGCGGGTGTCGACCAGGACGAGCGCGCCGAGCGCGCCCCGCGCCAATTCCTCCCACAGGGGCACGAACCGCTGCTGTCCGGGCGTGCCGAACAGGTACAGCGCCAGTTGCGGATTCAGGGTGATCCGCCCGAAATCCATGGCGACGGTGGTGTTCACCTTGCCGGGCAGACCGACCATGTCGTCGATGCCGACACTGGCCTCGGTGATGGTCTCCTCGGTACGCAGCGGTTTGATCTCCGACACGCTGCTGACGAACGTCGTCTTTCCGACCCCGAAATTGCCCGCTACCAACAGTTTGACCGAGCGTGTCACCGTCTCCGGTACGTAGTCGACAGCGCGCTCAGGCCGGGAGAGCACGGAGCCCATTGAGTACCTCCTCCAACAGGGCGATCTCCGGCAGATTCTCGGCCGGGGTCGGTGTGACCAGATGCTCGCTGTCCATCAGGTCGGCGACCAGGATCTTCACCACCGACGGTGGGAGATCCAGATAGGCCGCGATCTCGGCGACGGACAGTGCGCCGCGCCTGCTGCACAGGTTCATCACCCGAACGACGTCCGGCGCGGCGCCGGGCGTCGGATCGGATTTCGCGATGACCAGGGTGACCAGATCCAGTTCGCGGGTCGGGCGCAAGCGCCCGCCGGTGCGCACGTAGGCGCGCACCAGGTCGGGATCGCGTCGGGATCTGGTCATCGCCGGTCGCTATCGGCTCTCCGCTGCGACATGCTGCCTAGCTCGTGACCGACTCTGGCCGCCAACTCGTTCATGCGGTGGGCGATGAGACTGACGTCGATCTCCCCGGTGGTCGAAACCCCGAGCAGCGCACCCTCGCCCGCCGCGGTGATGAAGATCATCCCGTCGTCGTATTCGGTCATCGCCTGCCGCAGATTGGTCTCCGGTCCACCGCAGAACTCGCCGAGGGCCTTACCCAGTGAGCGCAGGCCGGACGCCGCCGCCGAGAACCGTTCGGCGTTGTCGCGGGTGATACCCGCCGAGTGCGCGATCCGTAGTCCGTCGTCGGAAAGCAGCACCGCGAATCGCACCCCGGGGACGTTCAGATCCTCGAGTAACCACCCCAGCTTGTTGCTGTTATCGGTCGCGGCCGTGTTCGGTGTGCTCATCAGGGTGTCGTCCCTTCCGGGTGTTCGGTCGCGATGCTGTTCGGAGCGGTCGCGGGGTTGTCGTCCGCGGCGGCGCGGCCGCTCTTGGAACCCGATTGCCATGCTGCGGCGATATCCGGTCGAGCGGGTCCCGACGCCGTCGCGGTATCGGATCGGGCAGTACGTGGCCGGGCCGACGAGGCGGACGCGACCGTGCGGCGTCGCCGCTTCGGGAGACCACCGCTGGTGATGTCGTGCACGGCGAATTCGCTCTCCTCACTGGCCGGTTCCGCGGCGGCCGGCACGAGGGCCGGTTCGAGTACCTGCGGTTCGGGTTCGGCGGGCGCGGGGGGTTCGTCGGACCTGGTCGGCGCGGCGAGCAGGGCCTCGGGCACGTACACCATGGCGCGCATACCGCCGTAGGCGTTCGGCCCATCGATGTAGACGGTGAATCCGTAGCGTCGCGCCAAGGCCGCGATACCGGGGAAGCCGACCTTGGGGGCCGGGCCGAGCTGGTGGATGTCGACCGGGCGCTCGTTCGCGAGGATCTGCCTGGCCTCCTCCATCTGCTCGGAGTTCATCCGCACACCGGCGTCGTCGATGATGACGGTGACGCCGTGATGGCCGGTCTGGAAGCTGACGTCGACGAAAGAGGTTGGCGGCGAATACCGCAACGCGTTGTCGAGCAACGTCGCGAGCGTATGGACCAGCGGTTCCACCGCACGGCTGATGACGACCCGGTCGAGTTGATTCGGCCGGACGCGCAGGTAGTCGCGCACACGGCCGACCGCGCCGCCGACCACGTCGGTCAGCGACTGCGCGGGCCAGCGCCGTCCCGGCAGGCCACCGCAGACGATCACGTAGGACTGCGCCTGACGGATCATCTGCTGCACGGTGTGGTCGATCCTGGTGAGCGTCGCGTAGACCTCGTCGTCGCGATGTTCGCGCAGCGCGGCACTCACGACCTGGCTCACGTCGGCGCCGAGACTCACCACCGAGGTGCCGAAGGAGCGCACCGCGCCACTGGTCGCCTCACGGGCGGAGGTGGCGACCTCCGATCGCACCGTGGACTCGGTGTGCTTGATGACCAGCCTGGCCTGTTCCTCGGCCTCGTGCGCGATCATCTCGCGGGTCTCGGTCTGCACCCGACGCAGATCCTCGTCGAATCGTTCGCCGATCCAGCGCAGCCCCTGCGCCAGTCGCGAATTCTCCAGTCCCACAGGAATTCCCACGGCGGGAGCGGAGGGCTCGAACCGCCGCACCGCTTCGGTCACCGCGGGTAGGGTCTTGACCGCGAACGCCTCCAGTGCGTCCTCGTACGCGCTCTGTCTCGCCGCGAGCTCGTCGATCCGGGCTCTCTGGCGTCTTCCGGTATTGACCGAAAACCCCGCCACCGCGAGCACGAGTGCAAGGGCGAGGATCCATGGCAGTACTACGGCGATATCCACATTCATCAGTTCTCTCGTCGTCGACAGGTTCAACCTCCCCCCGAGAACCAGTTGCCTATGGTCCGCGTCGAATCCCACAGCCTGCTGCCACCGAACTCCGTCTCACCTTCCGAACGTCTGCCCAATACATATTTGCCGAACACATATTGCCGATCACGATGACCACCTCGATACACCACCGCGATCGGGTCACCTCACCGTTCACCATCGGAGGTCCCGAATCCCGTAGCGGCGACCGGGCGGCGCGGGTCATCGCCGGTCGAGCCCCGACCCACAGTGCCTGTGGGACAGGCGATCAGACAATCGATCGCCAACTGAACGGAGCGCTCCCGCACAGCCCGGAACCCGACGACCCGCCCACCCTAGCAGCAACCTCGCGAACGCACGACGTAACCATGAGACGCAAAGAAGTTGAGCCGGTGCGGATCACGCGTCCGAACGGAAACATCTCCGCCCTTACCCACCGCGAACACAAAGCAATCGGCCGGGGTTCACCGAATTCGGTGAACCCCGGCCGGGATACGCGTGCACGGGTGGGTCAGCTCTGGAGGCCGACTTCCACCTCGAGGGAGAGGGTGATCTTGTCACCGACCACGACGCCGCCACCGTCCGGCAGTGGCATATCGATATCCACGCCGAAATCACGACGGCTGACCACGGTGGTGGCCTCGAAACCGGCGACGGGTCCGTTGCCCATGCCCGGATTCACGCCGAGGAATTCCACCTCGAGCGAGACGGGCTTGGTCACACCGTGGAAGGTGAAGTCTCCGTCGACGACGAAGGCGTCGCCCTTCACCCGGAAGCCGGTCGAGGCGAAACTCGCGACCGGGAACTGCTCGGCGTGGAAGAAATCGGCCGTGCGCAGATGGGCGTCGCGCTGAGGATTGTCGGTGGTCACCGAGTCGATCCGGATCTCGGCCTCGGCCGAGGCCGAACCGTCCTCGCCGATGACGAGTTTGCCCGAGAAATCGGTGAATCGGCCGCGCACCTTGCTCACCATCAGGTGGCGGACGGAGAAACCGACGAGCGAATGGGCGGGGTCGATGACCCAGGTACCCGCGGACAGGGCGGTCGTGGTTCCGGCGGTCATGGAGCGCTCCTCTGCTGTGCTGTCGCTGCATTTTGGTTGATGTGGCAACCTTTATAACGCAACCGCACGGCGAGACATTTCCACTGTGACGCACGGCACAGCGGATGGCAACGGGCCTTCGCGCGGCCGAATACCCAAACCCGCGGTACCGGATACCATGCGCGCATGGCAAAGCTGAAGGTCTCCGTCGACGTTCCGATTCCGCCGGAACAGGCGTGGGCGCACACCTCGAACCTGGCCGATCTGGACAAATGGCTGACCATGCACGAGGCGTGGCGCGGCGAAGTGCCCGCGGAATTGACCAGGGGCACGAAACTCGTCGGAGTGGCCACGGTGAAAGGTCTGCGCAACCGGGTGACCTGGACCGTCGACGCGGCGGAACCGCCCCGTCGACTCGCGCTCAGCGGCGCGGGCAAGGGCGGCACGAAGCTCGGCCTCGAACTCCGGGTCGCGCCGAAGGGGGCGGGCTCGGAGGTCACCGTCGACATCGCACTCGGCGGAGCGCCGCTGTTCGGACCGATCGGCACGGGCGTGGCGCGGGCGGTGCGAGGCGATATCGAGCGGTCGTTGCAACGTTTCGTCGCGCTCTACGGCTGAGCCCGAGCGCCCGCGAAACGCCGAGATCCGGGTCGGTGACGTCGGTAGACGTTCATCGACCCGGATCTCGGTCGTTCACACCGGCGGATACGCCGACGATCTCAGCGCATCGTCTATCAGTGCATCATCGCCGCGGGCGTATCCGCGGCGAGTTCCGGATTCTTCGGCTTGGTCCTCGGCAGGAAGAACGCCGGGATCAGGGTGAGCGCGAGCACGACCACCGCGACGACATAGGTCGAGCTGAACGCGTCGGCGGCCTGATCGAAACCGGACTCGATCGTGCCCGGCGGCAGTTTCGCGGCCAGGGACGGGTCGGTATTCGACGCGATCGCGGCCCCCGCGTCCGGCTTGTCCTGGAGCAGGTTGGTCAACACCACCGACATGATCGCGGTACCGATCGAGCCGGAGGTCTGGTTGACGATGTTCATCAACGTCGTACCCCGGGCGACCTGCGAATGCGTCAGCGTCTGGATGGCCGCGGTCATCGTCGGCATCATCGTGCAGCCCATGCCGAAGCCCATGATCAACAGGGCGACCATCATGATCGGATACGCCGTGTCGGCCTCGAGCTGGGTGAAGAACGCCATGCCGATGGTCATCAGGGTGATGCCGGTCAGCACGATCTTGCCGGGGCCGATCTTGTCGACGAGCCGCCCCGCGATCGGCATGGTGATCATCGCTCCGATGCCCTGTGGCGCGATCAGCAGACCGGCCGCGAGCGCGGTCTCGCCCCTGACCTGTTGCAGGTAGCTGGGCAGTAGCAGACCCGCGCCGAAGAAGGCGATCGCGAACAGCACCATGGTGAGCACCGCGAAGGTCATCGCCCGGTCGCGGAACAGATGCAGATCGATCAGCGGATGTTCGGTGCGCAACGCGTGCAGCACGAACAGAATCAGCAGCGTCACGCCGACCAGCGCGGGGATCAGCACCCTGGCCGAGGCGATGGTGCCCTGTTCCGGGATCGAGGAGACGCCGAACAGGAACAGCGCCAGACCCGGCGAGGCCAGCAGCATACCGAGGAAGTCGAAGGATTCCGACGGCTCCGGACGGTCGGAATCGAGGACGACGAAGGCGAGGATCAGCGCGACCACGCCGATCGGCAGGTTGATGAGGAAGATCCAGTGCCAGCTGAACGTGTCGATCAGCCAGCCGCCGAGAATCGGCCCGCTGATCGGGCCGAGCAGCATCGGCACACCGAGTACGGCCATGACCCGGCCGACCCGCTGCGGCCCCGCCGCGTGGGTCATGATCGTCATGCCGAGCGGCATCAGCATGCCGCCGCCGATGCCCTGGAGCACTCGGAAGGCGATGAGCGACTCGATATTCCAAGCCGTACTGCACAGCAGCGAGCCGAGTATGAAGAACGTCAGCGCCATGATGTAGAGGCGCTTGGTGCCGAACCTGTCGGCCGCCCATCCCGTCAGCGGGATGACCGTCGCGAGTGCCAGGGTGTAGCCGGTCATCGACCACGCCGCGATGGCGTAGCTGGTGTCGAACTCAGCCTGGAAGGTGGGGATCGCGACGGTCACGACCGTGATGTCGAGGATGGACATGATCGCGCCGAGCACGACCACGCCCGCAACCTTGTACACCCGCGCGTCCAGCTTGTCGCTGGCGGGATCGGGACCCGGCGATTTATCCGGAGATAGTGTCACCGCTTAAGAGTGGCACCTCGGCGGCAAAAGAACCAGTACCGCGACGAAGCAAATCGCGAAACTCCTAGGGGGTGAGTGCCGCCAGTTCGCTCTGGACCAGTTCGTCGTGTTCCTTCGCCGCGGCGGCCGCCTTCCTCGGGCTCCAGTGTCCCGCCATGACGAAGACGAACGGCAGGAAGGTCACCTGCGCCAGCAGGCAGATCCACCACCAGAGTTCCCACTGCGCGGGCGAATCCTCCTTGGCCTGAGCGACTTCCGGACCGTACTCGGCCAGGTAGGCGGCGTCGTCGGGTGCGATACCGCCGACGGCGGCCAACTGCGACGCCGCCGTCGCCACCTTCGGACCCACCGTCGCGGCGACCGCCAGCTGATCCCTCGGAATTTGCTGGGTCGCGGTCAGTCGCGCGATCGCCTGGTCCACCGGGATGCCGAACTTCTGCGAGACCTGACCGACCGCCGCGAGTCCGGCGGCGGCGTCGGTGGGATTCTCGGCCAACTTCGCCTGCGTCTCGGGCTGGATCGCCTGGAGGGTCTGCAATTCCTGCGGGTATTTCGCGTTCAGCGCGAGCGTGGCCTGTACCTGCTCCGGTGTGGCGCCGCTCAGCGCCGAGAGCGCCCGCACCTGCGCGGCCTGATCGCCCGGGTTCTTCTGCAACGCGGCGAGGGTTTCGGTGCCCACGGTCTGGATGGTGGCCAACTCCGCGCCGTACTTCTCCTGGATCTCGCCCAGGCGCGGACCGTGGTTCACCAACGGACCCGCCGCGTTCACCACGATCAGCAGCCCGAACAGCACCAGGGTCACCACCCCGCGCAGGATGCCGCCCCATACCGCGAGGCCTGCCACGGTGGCCGCCGGATTGCGCGCTTCGACGGTTTCGGTGAAACTCGCCATCCAGGTCGAATAGGCGATGCCGGTGCCGACCGCGATGACGACGAAAACCCCGGCGAAGGTGTAATAGCCCGTGTCCGGCTTGTCGGTGAAGCCGATGAAGACGAACAGGCCGACGATGCTGATGAGCGCGCCCACGATCATGAACGGCTTGCGCACCTTCAGGTAGTCCGACGCGATTCCCGCCAGGACGAGCGCGATGGCGTTCGGACCCCAGTACCAGTTGCCGAGCGCGTTGGCCTGGGACGGACTGAATCCGAAATTGGTCGCCATGTACACCGGCAGGAACGACACGATCGTGTAGAAGTACGCCAGGAACAGGCTGATGCCCAGCGCCGAGCCGACGATGTTCAGACGCATCATCTGCTTCCACTGGTCACGTTCCAACGCGTTCACGTCCAGGCCGCGGGCGCGCGCCTCGATCAGCGCCTTGTCGCGTAGCGACACCATGATCTGATCGCGCAGCGGCGGACTCAGCTCCCGCAGCCCGATCACCGCGACGACCGCGATCACCATGCTGATCACGCCGCAGACCCGGTAGTGGAACTGCCAGTCCGGATGCGCGTCCAGGGTGCGGGTGGAGATCGCCGTGGTGACCAGCGCGCCGATCACCGGTCCGAGCGTCCAGAACCCCATCGCCGAGGCCCGGCCCAGCTGCGGGGAGAAATCGCGGATCAACGCGGGCGTCGCCACGAGTACCGCGCCCTCGACGATGCTCACCAGGATGTAGACGGCCAGGTAGGCCTCCTTGGTGGTCACCGCGGGCACCGCGAACAGCGTCAGCAGCGAGCAGATCACCACGCCGTAGGCGACGATATTGGCTCGCCCCCATCGGTCGAGCAGCCCGGCGAGCACCGACGCGACCGCGCCGAACGCGGCGCCGATGATGAATATCCAGACGAAATAGGCGAACGACAGATCGAAGTAGTCGATCAGCTCGTTGCCGACGGCCCCGGTGACGAACAGCTGGTAGTACAGCGCGATCGAGGCGATCACCACGACGGCCAGATACCAGGAACGGGCGGGAGTGTCCGGATAGTGCGGGAGTTTTCGCTGCCAGAGCCCGGTCAGCAGGGTCGGCGAGGTGGTTGGTATCGACGAAGAACTCATGGTCGAGGTGCCTTTCTAGCCACGGCACCTCGCACGAGCTGGACCACCGCGATTCAGGAACGAGCAGCCGGGTGGGATCAGGCTACCGAGACGACGTGATGCACATCACTGTTTGCGCAGGGTTGTCCGGTTCGGCGGCATCCGCCCCCGCGCGAGGCCCCCACCAGGGCATTCGTCCCCGAAATCAGCCGGGAATCCGGTACGGCGCACGCGCCTGCGGACGTTCCCGCTCCAACTGCGCCGCCGCCGAGAGAATCGTGGTCTCACCGTTGGCCGGGCCGATCAGCTGGACCGACAGCGGCAGCCCGTCCGCGGCGACCCCGGTGGGCACCGAGGCGGCGGGATTACCGGTGACATTCCACAAACCGGTGTAGGCGACCATCGGAATCGCCGCGAGCTGGGCCCGGACACTACCGAGACCGTCGAGCACACCGACCGCGGGCGGCCGGATCGCGAGCGTGGGTGTCAGCAGCAGATCGCATTCTTCGAAGATCCGATCGACCTTGCGGGTGAGCGCCTCGCCCCGGCGGATCGCCCGCTCCACCACGCCGCGCCGCGCCCACGCCCCGAGTCGCAGGGTCTCCCTGGTCCGTCGTTCGAGCAGTTCCGGGTGCTCGACCGATTCGGCCTCGGCGCGAACACCGCCGAAGAACTGCGGGAAGAACGCGGGCGTCGGATCGGGATAGTCGGGGTCGACCTCGAAGACGGTATGGCCGAGCCCGGCCAGCAGCGCGGCCGTCTCCTCCACCGCCCTCCGGTGCTCCGGATCGAGTTTCACCATCGGCACCGGCGAGCGCGTGCTGTATCCGATGCGCAGCACCCGATCGGTTCGGCGCGCGGCCTCCTCGAACGACATGATCGGGTCGGGGGCGCCGAACCGGTCGGCGGGGGCCCCGCCGCGGATGACGTCGTAGACGATCGCGGAATCGAGCACACTCCTCGTCAACGGTCCCGCCACGCCGAGCGCCCACCACAGGTGCTCGTGCGGCGCCACCGGCACCCGGCCGCGCTGCGGTTTCAGCCCGAACAGGCCACAGCAGGCGGCCGGAATCCGAATCGAACCGCCGCCGTCGCCGCCGAGGGCGACCGGGACCAGCCCTGCGGCCACCGCGGCCGCCGACCCGCCGCTCGAACCACCCGTCGAACGGCTCGGATCCCACGGATTGCGGGTCATCCCGTACGTGCTGGACTCGGTGAACGGCCACTGGCCGAATTCCGGCATCGCGGTCTTGCCGATGATGACGGCCCCCGCCGCGCGCAGTCGCCGCACCATCTCGGCGTCGGCCGCGGCCGGGGTGCGATTGGCGCGGGTACCGAACGTCGTGACCACCCCGGCCACGTCGATCTCGTCCTTCACGGCAACCGGAATACCGTGCAGCGGACCGAGTTCCGCACCGTCGAGACGCTGCCGGTCGCGGGCGGCCGCTTCGGCTCGCGCCTGTTCGCGCAGCACCCGGATGAAGGCGCCGAGTTCGCTCGCCCTGTCGATCCGCTCGAGTGTCGCCTCGACGAGTTCGGTCACCGAGACGGCGCCGCTGTCCAACAATTCGCGCTGCTCGCCGATGCCCGAACCCGCAACCTCGTGAATATCCATCCGTCCTGCTTCTCACATTCGTGTGATCGATCCGATTCGACCGGGAACGCGCGTCGCCTCACGGTCGGCGACCGGTCAGGCGAGCCTACCGACGTATATCGCCATATCGCGGAGATATGTGAACGTCGGCCACGCTCACGAACGGGAACGTTTCTGATCGCCGAACGGTTCGTCGCGTTCGCGCACGGCCTCGCGGAAACCGACGGTGGCCGCCCGAGTCTGAAAGGCGTAGCCCTCCGAGGTGTGGCGGGAGATGCCGTCGAAGACGGTCGAGATCATCCCGGAATTGAGCACGCCCTGGGAGTACAGGGCCGAGTTGAGCGCGAGTTTCGCCATCATGAGCTGGTTGACCGGCATCCGCGCGATGCGCGCGACCAGCGCTTCGGTGCGCTCGTCGAGTTCGTCGGCGGGCCAGGACTCGACGGCGAGACCCCATTCCACGGCCTGCTTGCCGGTGAGGCAGTCACCGGTGAACAGCAGCCGCTTGGCACGCTGATCGCCCAGGCGATGCGCCCACATCCCGGCGGCCGGGATACCCCACACGCGGGTCGGCGGATAACCGATCTTCGTATCGTCGGCGCAGATGATCTGGTCGGCGAACAGGGCGATGTCGCTGCCGCCCGCGACGGCGAAACCGTGCAGTTTGGCCACGGTCGGTTTGTCGGCGCGCAGCAGGCTGGCGAAACCACGGTTGAACCGACTCATCATGGCGTAGTCGACCATCGGATCCCAGGTCGCGGCGGGATCGTGATTGCGGCCCTGCACGACCGGATCGACCACGGTCCCGGTGACGTCGTCGGCGGGGTCGGCGATCCGGAAGGAATTCTCCGCGAACATGCTCAGGTCGTAGCCGCCGCAGAAGCCCTTGCCGCGCCCCGACAGCAGGATGACATGCACGCGCGGATCCAGATCGGCCCGTTCCACCGCGTGCGCCAGGTCGCGTGGGGTATCCGGGGTGATCGCGTTGCCCTGCTCGGGCCGGTCGAAGGTGATGCGCGCGATCCGGCCGTCGACCTCGTAGGTGAGAGTCGGGTAGGTGCGTTCCGATTCCGGCTGCGCGCGGTCGTGCCAGCGCGAATCCGGTGTCTCGGTCCAGTTCTCGTACCACGCCGCGGGGCGGGAGCCCGCCTGGAATCGGTTGTCTGTCACTGGTTTTCCTTTCGTACCCGGACTAGACAGGGGGATACTCGACGGGTCGAAGTCTGGTCCACGCGCTCCACGAGGCGATGACCGGCCCCGCCGCCACGGCCGAATTCGAGCTGTGGGCGGCGGCGCTAGAGGTGGTAGCGGACGTTCGGGCTCCACAGGAAGTAGCTGTCGATACCCGCGGCGGCGCAGGCGTCGATCTGCGCCTGGACCTCGGCGGGTCCGTAGTTCACTCCGAGACTGAAATCCTGGAGCCACGGAACGACTTTCGCGCCGGTTCCCTCGGTCTGCCTGCGGAAGTCGTCGAGTGATCGGAAGATGATGTCGTAGGGCTGCCCGTTCGGGTCGGCGACGCCGTACTCCCCCGCGTTCCAATGCGACGGATACAGCATCGGCGCGACGTAATCCACCTGCCGCGCCATCAACGGGATGTCCTGGGCGATCTGCTGCGGCCGGGTCGAGGCGATGCCGAAGACCGCCGCGCTCTGGAAGGCGCCCGCGTCGTGCACCGGGCCGCGGCTCTCCCCCAGGAAATCCGCGATGGAGACGGCGGCGTCGACCGTGGCGCCGGGGAACACCATCGACGATTCCGGGCCGTCCGGGCGTCGGATGTAGTCGTACATGATCTCGTCGAAGCCCAGCCGCGCCGCTTCGACCGCGAGATCGATGTTGTAGCGGCGGATCTCGGGATGCGCGAAATTGGTGAAGGCGATCGGACCGTACTTGCTCGAGTACGGCTGACCGCCCGGATTCTGGATCACCCAGTCCGGTCGGCCCGCGTGCCACGCCCATTCGGCGACGGCCGGATCCCGGAACGCGACGATCCGGCCCACCACGCGCAGGCCCATGTCGTGCAGCACGCGCAGGGCCGACGACGCGTCGTAGATCGCCTCGACGGCGCCGGATTCCCGTGCCAGCGGCACCTGGGAGTCGTAGCCGACCACGCCGTCCTCGTCCTTGATATCGAGTTGGACGGTGTCGATGCGCCCGGACCGCGCCAGTTCGAGGACATCCTCGCGCAGCCCCTCGTGCGACCAGGCGTGCGCCGTGACGTGCACGGCCCTGATCCGGGGAACCGCGGCCGCGGCGGCGAGGGGAACGGTGGTCGAATTCCCCGCCGCGTCCAGCGCGACCAGTTCCGCGCGCACCGGCGCGCGCGGCAGGGTGATGTCGAATGTGCCGTCGGGGGCGAGCGGTACCGGCTCGGACCCGATCGAGGCACGCTGCGCGCCGATGATCCTGCCGCGCACCGTCACCGGCTCGCGATAGGAACGCACGGGCGCGGTCGGGGCCAGTTCCACCCGGGGAGCGGCGGTGTCGACGGTGAAGGTCTCGACGGACGCCGGGCCCGGGCGCAACCAGCCGGACGGTCCGCCGCGCGGGATCTGCGCGCCGAACCGGTGTTCCCCGTCGGCGAGCGGGCCGGGACGGAAGACGACGGCATCGCCGTCGACCGTGCCCGTGACCGGGGCACCGTCGAGTTCCAGACGCAGTTGCTTCGCGTCGTGTCCTCGCGTGTCCACCCGGAATTCCAGGGCGCTCAGCTGCGCGGCCCCGACGATCCCTTCCGGCAGCCCGGTCACCGTGAGCCCGTCGGATTCGCTTCTCATTCCGACTATCACCGAGGCGATCACCACCGAGGACACGACCGCGATCGCCACCGACACCAGCCGCCGACGGCCCGGCTGCCGGACACTTTCCAACAACGCCCACACCAACTTTCGTACCGAGTGTTCCCACTATCCCCGGCATATTCGGTCGCGTCGTGGTTTTCGCGAATATCCCGCGAACGAAATTCATCCGGCGGGTACCGTCACCCCGATGGTGGTGCGAACGATCCCCGGAATACGATCCATCCTGATGTCGCTGCTGGTCGCGGCGGTCGCTGGATGCGCGACCGCGCCCACTCCCGAAGCCGCTCCCGAACAACAGGTCTCGATGACCGTCACCGGACCTGCGCCGACGTTCGTCGACCCGGCCCGGATCGCCGCGAACGAACTGGGCGCGGTGCCGATCCTCATGTACCACCAGGTGACCGCGAATCCGGCGGGCGAATACGATCAGACCCCCGAGGAATTCCGCGCCGAACTCGACCGGCTGTACCGGGAGGGATATCGCCCGGTGACCGCCGCCGATTACATTTCCGGCCGCATCGATATTCCCGCGGGCACCCACCCGGTTGTTCTCACCTTCGACGATTCCACCGTCAGCCAATTCGCCTTCGCACCGGACGGGCGGCCGACGCCGGAGTGCGCGATCGGCATTCTCGAGGAATTCGGCGCGAGCCGTCCCGATTTCCGCCCCACCGCGACGCTCTACGTCAACGACGACCCGTTCACCCTCGGCGCTCCCGCGTTGACCTGGCTCGCGGCGCACGGCTACGAAATCGGCGCGCACACCGCCGGTCACGCCGCCCTGGCCCGCCTCGACGGTGACGGCGTGCAGCGTGAACTCGCCGAGAACGTCCGTGCGATCGAGGTTTCCGGTGTCCGGGTGCGCACCATGGCGCTGCCGTTCGGTCTCGCTCCCGCCGATCGGTCGCTGGCCCGGCAGGGCAGCTGGGCGGGGACCTCGTACTCCTTCGAGGCCGTGATGCTGGTCGGGGCCGGGCCCGCGCCGTCGCCGTTCGGGCCGGTGGACCCGGTCGCGGTGCCGCGGATCAGATCCGGTCGGGGCGAGGTCGATTTCGATTCCGCGTACTGGCTCGATCGGCTCGCCGAGAGTCCGGAGCGCCGCTACACCTCCGACGGCGATCCGGCCGGGATCTCGTTTCCCACCGCACGGGCCGGGGAACTCGCCGCCCGGTGGTCGAGCCGGGCGACACCGTACTGAGCCCCGAGCGCGGATTCAGCCCGAAAAAGTCCGCACACCGTTCAGATAGGTGGTGAGCACCGCGACATCGGCCAGGTCCTCGGCCGGTACCACACGCGGATCATGTTCGAGCACAACGAGATCGGCGTACTTTCCTGGCGTCAGGGAACCGGTGATGTCGTCGGCGAAGAGTTGGTAGGCGGCGTCGATGGTCTGGGCGCGCAGCGCTTGGTCGACGGAGATGCGCTCCTCGGGGGCGAGCACGCGCCCGGATCGCGACGTCCTGGTGACGGCCGCGGCGATATTGCGCATCGGCTCCTCCTCGGTCACCGGACTGTCGTTGTGGAACGAGATCCGCATCCCCGCGTCCAGCGCCGATCTGGCGCGCACCCAGTGCGCGCCGTGCTCGGGGCCGAACAGATCGTCGACAAGGACGTCGCCCCAGTAGTAGAGGTGGTCGACGAAGAGGCTGCACGTGATCCCGAGCCGCGCCGCGCGTTCGAACTGCGCGCTCGTCATCGCGCCGCAATGTTCCAGCCGCAAGCGGTGATCGGGCCTCGGATACTGCCCGAGCACCTCGTCGTAGACATCGAGGATCATGTCGACGCCGTTGTCGCCATGGACATGACACGCCATCTGCCAGCCGAGCGGATAGTAGGCGCGCACGATCGAGAACAGTTGTTCCTCGGTGTAATTGGAATGTCCGCGGTGGTCGTGCCCGAGTCCGAGCGCGGCGGTCGCCGGGGTGTTCAGGTACGGGAAGGAGATGTCGATATTGCCGATCCACGGCGAACCGTCCACCCACAGTTTGATGCCGACCTGACGGAACATGTCGTCGCCGTTGGCCAGCGGACAGTAGGTCACCCCGTCGACGCTCGACATCTCGTACACGCGCATGCGCACCTTCGCCGCGCCCTGCCGGTACAGCTCCGCGGTGAGCGGGCGCATCTGGTCGGAGAACGCCATATCGCTGCACAGGGTGACCCCGCGCGCCGCCAGATCGGCGTGCTGGCGGGCGAGCAGTTGCGGGCCCGACAGCTCCCCCGCCAGGATCGGGGCGACCACGGCGAGAACGGCGGGCGCCTCGTAGACCTTGCCGGTGGGTCTGCCGTGCGCGTCGCGCTCGAACGAACCGCCCACCGGATCGGGGGTGTCGGCGTCGAGGCCGGCCATGGTGAGCGCCGCCGAATTGGCCCACGCGAGGTGACCGGAGTTCTGCCACACGATGATCGGCCGATCGGGGCCGAGTTCGTCCAGCCATTCCCGCGTCGGTTCCGGAAAACCGGTCTGCAACAGCACATCCACGCCGTAGAAGATCAACGGACGACCCGCGGGCGCGTTCGCCACCGTGCGCGTGATCGTGGCGTGCGCCTGGTCTGCGGTCGGGCACGTGGTGACCGGTCGGATGTCGATCACGGTGTCGGAGTAGAGCATCTGGTCCTGCGTCGGGTGGGTGTGCGCTTCGACGAACCCCGGCATGAGGCAGTGCCCGCCCAGGTCGACGACCTCGGTACCCGAACCGCGTGTCGCCAGCACCTCCTCGCCGCCGACCGCGGTGATGCGATCGCCGGTCACCGCGACGGCACTCGCCACGGGACGGTCGGGATCGACGGTGATGACGGGACCACCGGTGAAGATCAGATCTGGCGTGCTCATCGAACCTCCGCGGGACAACGGGGGCGAATATCGGGCGCGTTCCGATCGAGCGTCGTATGCCCAGGGGTAGCTGTCATCCGACAAGCGACGACGATAACAGCAGCGTGGCCGCCATCGGCGCTACCGGCGTGCCGCGCGCGCCGTCGCGAACCGACCGGTCGGCGCCCTGAGAGGTCTGTCGCGGACAGATTACGAGATCGTGTACTTCGCCCGAACCGGCCCGCGAGAGCAAGCTCGTGGCATACGGTGGGTCCACCTCGGTAACCCCGGGGTTGCAGGACGGGTAGCGAAGCCCCCAACGCACCCGTCATCGCTGAGTAGGTCAGGTGGGGTTCACGGGTTCAGGCTTCACCCGACCCCACCTGACCAGCACAAGACCGTTGCGGCGTAGATTCTGATCGAAGGACCACCATGAGCGGTATCGAGGAATGCACCCCGGCCGAGCAATTGCTGGCGAGTATCGCCCGCGCCGGATACGCGTCGGTTGACGAATTCATCGCCCGGCTACGCGCCGACCCCTTCGCCGACACCATGGAATTGCCTGCTGTCACGGAGTTCTGGGCCGTTCCCGCACGACAGGCCAGCTGATATATGCGCGGCGACGACAGCGGCGACGACGCGACGAACCGCGCACGGCTTCCCGGCGAGTCATCGACCCCGGCGCGCGAATCGGACCCCTACAGTGCCGACATGACCAGTGACGTTGCGCGGCAACCGACGGCCGAGGATCTGGCGTGTGCGGCGGCGACCAAGGAAGCGATGGGCTATTTCACCGACCAGGGCTGGTCGTATCCGCCCACCCGGGTCGCGCAGGCCATCGAGCTCATGGGCACCGTCGGGCGCTATCTCACCGACGCGGTGGAACATTCGGGCCAGCTGGACTCGGCCGACCTGGACAGGCGCTACGAATTCGTCTGCGCCCTCACCGAAATGGCCTACGAACAGCGGCGACTGTACTGGCTGCTCGACCGGTGGGCGCAGGAATGCGCCACCGAGGGCACACTCAACGGTATCGACGCGGTGTGGACCGCGCACCGGTTCCGCGACGCGCAGAAACACGCGACCGCCCTCGGTGACGCGCTCGGCGACGCGCACGCCCGTATCGGCCGCGATATCGATCGCTCCTGTGGCGAACACGCGCACGCCGCCGACCGGGCCGACGACGCCGACGAAGACGATCAGCGCACCTGGTAACCACACGTGACCGCCGCCGCACCCGAACCGGGCGCGGCGGCGCTCATGTCGTTCGCTAGGTCGTGGCGACCTCCGGTTCGGCCTTCTCCTCCGGTTCCGCCGGTGGCGCCTTCTTCGCGCTCGGCAAGAACGAGTAGGCCAGGCACACCAGGCCGAAGAACAGGTAGCCCAAGGCGACCTGGGGCGCTGCCGCCCAATCGACTTCGTGCGCGTGGATGAGTCCGATCCAGCTGAGCGCCGCGCCGACGGCCGAGCCGATCGCCGCCGCGACGAACCGTTTGTCGAGGACGAAGGTGACGATCGCGCCGAGCACCAGGCCCGCCAGGACCGCGCCCGAACCCAGAGTCTTGAGCCCGTCGTAGACGACACCGGCCTGACCGAGCGCGTCCGAGCCGATCTTGTCGGCCGAGGTTCCCGCCGCGCTCAGCGCGTTGTCGATCTGTCCGACCGCCCATTCCGCGAGGTTGGGCAACAGGGCCGCGACGACCGCGACCGCGTGCAGCCGTGGCACCGCCTGGAAGGCCTGGGCGCCGATCAGCAGACCGATGTACAGCAGGATCGGCACGATGGCCGGAATCGGCAGGATGGTGGACAGGACTCCGAAAAGGCCGAGCAGACACATCAATCCGATGGCGGCGCCGCTGGCGAGGGAGTATCCGGTGCGCCCGCCCGCGTCCTTCCAGCCGGGGTGCCCGATGTAGACGGCGGGCGGGAAGGGCGAGCCGAATCCTGAGCCGATGATGGCGCCGAGGCCGTCGGCGAGCAGGACGCTGCGCAGGTTGTAGTTGTCCCCGGCCGCGGCCGCGCTCTCCACATTGCTCATGGCTTCGGTGAAGTTGTAGACACCCAGCGGAATCGCCGTGGCCAGCAGCGGAGCGAGATTGCTCAAACCGTCGAACAGCAGGTCGAAGCGCAGGTCCGGCAGGCCGAGCGCGATATCACGCGCGGCTTCGGACACATCGGGAGCCGACATGTAGCCGCCGATCCAGCCGATGGCCGTGCCGACGAGCAGTGCGACGAGTCCGACCGGGATATTGCCCGGCAGCTTGGCGTCGGTGAAGAACCCGATCAGGATGATCGCCAGCACCGGGAGCCCGATCCAGGCCGCCTCCCACATCTGGGCGGCGGGGCGCATCGCGATGAAGGTGATGGAGATACCGGCCAGGGTGCCGAGCATCGCGGCGCGCGGGGTGATCTTGCGGATGAACGGGCCGACGAACGCGCCGATCATCACGATCACGCCGATCATGAACGCCCACGCCAAACCGGCGGACCAGGCCTGGAACGCGTCGTTGGTCTTCAGGTAGATCGGCAGCATCACCACGAAGACGACGATGAACATATGCGGGACGCTGGGCCCGTACGGCAGTGCCGTGACGGTGTCGCGGTTCTCGCGCCTGGCCAGCCTGCGCGCCAGCAGCATGTAGTACAGGTTGCCCAGGACCAGGGCGACGCCGAGCGCGGGGAGCACCGTGCCGAGAACGTCACCGCTGGGGATCTTCACCACGGCGATGGACAGCGTGGTGAGGGTCAGGACGTTGACGAGGATATTGAACGAGAGCCCGAAGAAGGCGTTCGTATCCCCTCGGGTCCACCACGGTAGCGACAGTTTGGCGACGGGACTGGATTCGTCGGGGAGTTTCGTATCGACGGACATCGGCTTTCCTTATGCTGTCGTTTTCGCTACGCGGAGGTATGCGCTGGGGTCGATGAGGCGAGTGCGTCGATGACGGTCGCCGAGTCTGCGACCCATCCGAAGATGCCGCCCTGGGCGGCGATCATGTCCAGTCCGACGCGCTGGAATTCCGGGAAATACGAACCGACGCAATCGGAGACGACCAGGCATTCGTAGCCGCGATCGTTGGCCTCGCGCACCGTCGTGTGCACGCACACCTCGGTGGTGACACCGGTGACCAGTAGCGATTCGACGGAGTTCCGTGCCAGTACCGCGCCGAGTTCGGTGGCGTAGAACGCGCCCTTGCCGGGTTTGTCGATGACGACCTCGCCGGGCAGCGGGGCCAGTTCGTCGACGATGTCGTGTCCGTACTCGCCGCGCACCAGGATGCGCCCGAACTGTCCCGGGTCACCGATGCGCTGGGAGGGGTTGCCGCGACGCAGTTTCGCGGGCGGGCAGTCGGACAGGTCGGGCAGATGACCTTCGCGGGTGTGGATCACCGGGATGTTCGCCGAACGCGCCGCTGTCATCAACCGGGCCAGCGGGTCGATCACACCGCGCAGCAGTTCCACATCGTTGCCGAGACTTTCGCCGAATCCGCCGGGTAGCAGGAAGTCGCGTTGCATATCGATCACGAGTAGGGCGGTGGTGCTCGGATCGAAGGAGAAGGGGGTCGGTGTCGCCGGAATATGCTGGGGTGCGGTCATCTTCGTTCTTTCTGTGCGAGCCGGACATCCATGTGCGCCTCGACCGGGCGCGGCTCGTCGAGCATCCGGGCGGCCGCGGCGAGCACGGTGTCGTCGGACTGCGCCGGGCCGAAGACCATCGCCGAGACCGGGCGGCCGTCGGCCGCCGTCCCCATCGGCACCGCGACGGCGGTGAGGTCGAGCAGATTGCCGAAGTGGGTGTAGTGGCCGAGCATCGTATTGGTGCGGATGGGATCGGCCTCGACCTGATCGACGGTGAAGGTGGTGCCGAGGGTGGGTACCACGACGACGTCGATCTCGGCCCACATCCGTCCGACCACCGCGCGCAGCTCCTGGAGTCGCTGTTGCGCGCGGAAGACGTCGACGGCGTTGAATTGATAACCGCTGGTGAAGATCTCGCGGATCACCGGCAGGATCGACTCCGGCTTCTCGGCGAGGAAGTCACCGAATTCCACCAGCCGTTCGGCGACCCACGGTCCCTGGTACAGCAGTTCGCCCGCGTCCAGGAACGGTCGCAGTGTCGTGGTCGTGGTGTCGAATCCACGTCTGCCGAGGCGTTCCCGGATGCCGAGGTGCGCGACCCGGAAGGCGTCGTCGCCGAAGAATTCCAGTTCCGATTCCGGCGGCAGACCCATTCGGATGCGCTCGCCGCGGTAGCGGGGGCCGCGTGCGCGGCTCCACGGGTCCTCCGGATCGGGTGCGGCGATGACCTCGAACACCCGATCCAGATCCTCGATCCGCGAGGCCATCAGCGTCAGGCAGTCCAGTGACTTGCACGCGGGGACCAGCCCGACCGTGCTGATCAGTCCCCGTGAGGGTTTCCAGCCGACGATGCCGTTGAGCGCGGCGGGCACCCGGCCCGAACCGGCGGTGTCGGTGGCGACGCAGAACGGCACCTGGCCGAGCGCGACGGCCAGTGCCGAACCCGAACTCGAGCCGCCGGAGATCAGGTCCCCGCCGAAGACGCTGCGAGGAACGGGATACGGCGTGCGCGTGCCGTTCAGCCCGGTCGCGAACTGGTCCAGATTCGTCTTGCCGACGAACAGCGCGCCCGCGTCGAGCAGACGCTGCACCGCCGGGGCCGTCTCGGTGGCGACGTAGGCGAAATCGGGACACGCGAGCGTCGTCGGCCAGCCCGCGACGTCGATACTGTCCTTCACTCCGAACGGAACTCCGTACAGCGGCAGGGTGCGCGCGCCCGGCCTGCATTCGATCTCGGCCGCCGCCGCCACCAACTGTTCGCGCGGCACCGGGGTGATCCAGGTGCCGTCGTCACCGCGCGCCGCGATCGCATCCGCGACACGCGCCGCGGTGCTGGTCGGTGCGCCACTGCCACTTTCGTGCGACGCGAGGATCTCCGCCACCGTAGGCCCGGGATTCAGCATCTGTCGATTGTCGACAGAATGTGTGAAGCCGGTGGTCTCCGAATGTATCCGCTGTGTTAGCAGATATCGAGGGGCGTACCACCACGCGGGTGAACGCCGCGGGCACGCCGGATTCGATCAGCGGACCGACCGCGAAGGGGCGATAGCTGCTTTCTCACCGGTACACCGGGGCCGGCCCGCCGTTTCGCGAACCCCTCAGCGAGATCGGCCGCGTTCCGTGAGCTGGTCGAATCGCGCGCCGAGGGCCGTGAACGGCTCCAGCCATCCGCTGCTCGCGGCGATCTCGCACAGCGGGCCGGTGGCGAGGAACAGAGTTCTCAGGTAGCGCAGGCGAATCCGATCGCCACGGCGGATCCGCGCGCACTGTTCGGTGAGATCGGCGACGAGTTCGTCCTCGTTCTCGTAGCGCGACTGCCAGACCAGATCCTGGGGACCGGACCGAACGTGGGCCAGCACCTGTTCGAGGATGTCGAGGAGTTCCGCCGCGTCCGAGTCCACGTCTCGAGAATCGCATGACGGCGATGCCGATGCCGACGCGGGCCCGGATGGACGGGCAGCGCTACCGGAGCGCGGTTTCCCATCCGGGCACGCCGAAATTCTCACCGCGCCGGTACAGGTCGATGCCCGCGGCGGTATAGGGAACGGTCTCGGCGGGCAGTCGGTCGAGGGGGAACCAGCGCAGGTCCGAGCATTTGTGCGGCTCACGATTCTCGGGCTCACCGTCCCAGCGGTCCGCGGTGAAGAAGAACCCGACCCGGCCGCCGCCCTCCGGTGTCCGCCAATGCACCGTCGAGACCACGCGGAGGTCCTCGCGTTCGAGCCGGAGCCCGATCTCCTCGTCGGACTCGCGGATCATCGCCGCGACGACATCTTCGCCGTCCTCGAGTTTGCCGCTCGGTAGGTTCCACATGCCGTCCGAATACCCCGTGTTCTGCCTGCGGGCGAGCAGCACCTCCCCGCCGCGCGCGAGCAGAAGCAGGACATCGACGGGAGCGGTATACGGCACGAGCAGCAGGGTACCGGTGCCCACCGACACGGTCCGCGAGCCGGAGGACGACGGGCGCGGTAGCACCCGTGTCCGCCGGTCAGCAGATGTCCAGGTTCAGATACGTCAGTTCACCGTGGCGCCGGAGTGCGGCGCAGGCGATGTCGGGATCGTTGGATTCCAGCGATTCGAGCAGTTCGGCGTGCCGTCGGATGCCGTTGCGGCGGGAGGCGACGCGGGCTTCCTCGCGCAGGTTGCGTGCCATCGGCAGTTGCAGTTTCAGCAGCACCGGCGCGTAGGCCAGGTTCAGCTGATGATTGCCAGCCAGGGCCACGACCTCGAGATGGAAGCGACGATGCGCGTTGTCACGTTCGAGGGTGTCGTCGGAGACGTCGGCGGCACGCATCTCGTCGAGCGCTGTTCGCACCGCGCCGAAGGGGTCACCGTGCGCGGGCAGCGGCAGCGCGCTCTCGATGGCGTGACGTTCCAGGACTCTGCGCAGTTCGAACAGTTGCAGGATGTCGGTGGCCGACCACACGAGCACCCGGAAACCGCGGCGCGGCAGATGTTCGACGAGACCTTCCTGCGCGAGCAGTCGCAGTGCTTCGCGCACCGGGGCCCGGCTGATCCCGAGCCGGGCGCACAGCGTCTCCTCGATGATCCGCTCCCCCGGTTCGAGTGCTCCGCTCAGCACGGCGGACCGCACATGCCTGGTGGCCATCTCGACCAGGCTCGGCGGCAGGACGGTCACGTGCGTCCGCGGGGTCATGAGTTCGAGTGTACGAATTTCGCGGAATAGTGCTCCGGCGAGCGGTTCGGCCGTGCCGGGCCGGGACGCCCGCAGCGGCGACGGCGCGCGACGGCGAACGCAATAGGGAGGATTCACAATCCTGGGTGACGGTCGTTCGTTTTCTCGATGAAACGCGGCGGCGGGGTCGAACGCCACGGCGGCGGCACGTACCGTCGATACTCGGAGAAACGTCACGACGAGGAGTGGCATGCGCATGGGCCCGCAGGAGGAATGCGGAAGCGGGGTGGACGTTCCCGACGCCACCGAGCGCTGCCCGATGCCGGGGCGCGACGTCGATTCGATCCTCAAGGCCGGAATCGAACTCGCGCTGGTTCTCGTCGACGCCGCCGCGGCGGCCGAGATCGCCCTGTAGATCGACCGCGCCCCAAACTCGGACGTTTGTCCAGCTCATCGTGGCCGATTCACGAATTCACCATCGACGCTGTGATCGATCACAGGTGAGCTCGGTCACGCTTCGACAGATCTCAGAAACCGTTTCGCGCCCACGCGATCGGCGCCGCGAGCGCGCTACCGTGATGTGCTTCGCCGGGTGCGGGGACGAAAGGGAGTTCACGATGACCATCGCCAGTACAGCCCAGCCGGACTTGACTGTTTCGGGCCAGCCGGTCACTTCGTCACTGAAGGATGTCCGCGCTCTTTCCCGAAAGATGGTGGGCCACTTCATCGAGAACGTCGCCCCGTGCCGGACATTACCGGGCGAGGCGATCAACGGTGATATCACGACCATCACCCGCACCTGCCTCGAACTCGCGGTCAGCATGCTCGACGGCAGCGATATCCCGGAGAAGACCCAGCAGTTGCGCGTCGGCGCGGAAGGCTGGGCGCGCGAGGGTATTCCGATCGACACCATCCATCACGCGGTGCACGAGGGTTTCAAACTGGGTTTCGATCTCATCCTCGCCGATGCCACCGCGGCGGATTTCGACAGCCTCAAATCCGTGGGACGGCGGCTACTGGAAATTCTCGACATCATCACCTCCACCGTCTCGCACGCCTATGTCCGCGAGCTACGCGCGGTGGTCGGCGAGCACCACACCGCCGCGCATACCCTCACCTCGGCACTACTCGGCGGACATGCCACCTCGACGATGGCAAGGGAATGCGGTATCGAAATCGCGGCCTCGTACTCGGTACTGGCCGTGTCGATTCCCCCGCATCCGGAGGAGGCCGACGCCCGGCTCGACGGTAAGGTCGTCGCCCGCCGCAAACTGCGTCGGGTGCAGGCCGAACTCGCCAAACGCTGCGGCGACGGCGCACTGTCGTTGCTCAGCGTCGACGGCGGCACCATCCTGCTGCCGACCGGCCTGGTCAGCGGGGAAGCCCTCGATCATCTGATCGAACAACTCTCGCGCAGTGCCCAGGTGCCGATCGCGGCGACACTGGTCGACGCGGTCACCGCACGCGTTCCCGCGGCCACCGACCAGGCCCACGAACTGCTGGACATGGTCCAGCGGTTGCGGTGTGTGCGCGGGCTGTACCGCTTCGACGATCTGGCCCTGGAGTACCAGCTCACCCGCCCGGGCCCCGGCCTCGAACGCCTGCGCACCATCCTCTCCCCGCTCGACGAGCATCCGGATCTGTTCGAGACGCTGCAACGTCACATCAGCAACAACCTCAATCGCCAGCGCACCGCCCGCGCCCTGCACGTACACACCAACACGGTGGACTACCGGCTCAAACGCATCGGGCAACTGACCGGGTTCGATCCCTCGGAGGCGGCGGGCCTGTGGTATCTGCGCGCCGCGCTCGTCGCCCGCAGCTACCAGCAACCCGGGGATCGCGGCGCGTCGCGGCGCACCGTGACCGCGACGCGGCCGAGTTGACCGTCGGCTCTCCCGCCTCGGCACGCCCGTAGCCGCCGGGCCGCGCGTCGTCGGTGGACGATTCGGGCGCTCCTCCCGCGCGCACCCGGCCGGGCACACGACAGTCGGCGCGCCGAATCCGTCAGCGCGGCAGCATATCCGTCCACACCCGGGTCGGCCCCGGCACGAGGTCGGTCTGCTGGTGCATCGAGCCGTCCGGCGAGAGGTAGTCGCCGGTGCGCGGGTCGTAGTGCGCGACGCCGATCGTCGGCTCTCGCGTCGCCGGGCCGGTGTCCGCACTCGGAATGGTCAGACCGGGAATCGACAGCCCCGGTATCGCGGGAGCGGCAGGCGGTGCGGACTGGTTCTCGGCGGGCACGCGGCGGGAATCGGGTGGGACACCCTGGGATTCGAGATTCGGATCGGTCGGATACGGACCGAGCAGCGGTTGATCGGTCGCCAGCGGCACGAATTGCTCGTCGCTGTTGCACATGGCGGCGGTCGCGGCGCGTTTACCGGGGACCGCCGCACAGGGGATATTGCGCGCGCCGCGCACCGCGATCTGGGAATCCTGCGGCAATTTGCAGTACAGGTCCTCCGGGGTGTCGATGGTGTCGACCTCGGCGGGCGAGCGCCACGAGGACGGCGGGAGGAAGCCGACGGTGCACGCGGGCGGGTCGGACAGCCCGCCGAGGCGGAAGGTTCCGAGTCCCAGACCCGAGGCGTTGTTGGACGGCTGCACCGCCTGGATCATCGAGATCGACGGTGGCAGCAGAACGAGTAGCTGCTCGAGTCCCGCGTGATAGGTGACCGCGAGCGAACCGACGCTGGTCAGGTTGGCGAGCAGGATCGGCAAGGTCAGCTTCACCGAATCGAGTAGGTCCGTCGCCTCCCTGGCGAATCCGGGACCGGCGTCGAGCAGAGTGCGGATCTGCGGATCGTTCGCGACGACCTGACCGGTGACCCCGGCCAGACTCCTCGTCCAGATCCGGATGGCGTCGGCGGTGCGCGCCTGGCTGTCGAGCAGCGGGGCGGCGTCCTCGAGGAAGGTCCGCGCCTTGTCACCGACCCCGTCGAGATCCGAGGACAACACCTGCGCCGAGGTGAGCAGTGAATTCAGGTCGTACCCCGCGCCGTTGACGCCCTTGAACAATTCGTCCAGCAGCGCGTGCAGTTGTTCGCGTGGAATGGTGGCGACCAGGGCGCTGAGACTGTCCAGCATCGGCCCCACCGGTTGCGGCACGGCGGTGTCGGCGGAGTCGATGACCGAGCCGTCGTGCAGATACGGCGGGGAGTCGGTCCGCGGACGCAGGTCGACGTACTGTTCGCCGACGGCCGACACGCTGCGCACCTCGGCTTCCAGATCGGCCGGAATCCGTTGTCCCCCATCGATGGCCAGCCGCGCGCGGACCCCGTCGGGGGTCAGTTCGACCGACGTGACCTTGCCCACCTGGACACCGCGATAGGTCACATTGCCGAACCGGTACAGCCCGCCGGTGTCGGTGAGATTCACCGTGACGTCGATGGTGCCGACCCCGAACAGCGTGGGCAGGCGCATGTACACCGTGGCCATGACGACGAGTCCGATGACCGACAGGATCGAGAAGAACACCAATTGGGTTCGGACGAAACGTGAGAGCAGCATCAGCGGCCTCCGCCGGTCGGCGGCGCGGGGTCGGGGGTGATGCCGACGCCGAGCGGGTTCGTGGTCTGGCGGGCGTAGCCGGGATCGCCGACGGCGGCCTGGATGACCGCTGTCGGATCACCCCACGGGGTGCCCGACAGCAGTTCGCGTTGCAACCGGGGGATCGTGAGGTCGACGGTCGCGTGCAGGTTGAGGTAATCGCCGCGCACCGCCCGGTCGATGGTCTTCTGACCGTAGGGGTAGACCGTCGCGTAGGCCAGCGCGGCATCGAGTTTCGGGCCGACATCGGCGATCGAGCGCAGCGTCGGTTCGAGGTTGCGCAGATTCGTCACCAGATCGGACTGGACCTCGGTGATCACGGACCCGGCCGTGTCGCTCAGCGTCCGCAGCTTGTCCAGGGCGAGGGTGATGTTCGGCTGCTGTTCGAGCAGCACGTCCAGCGCGGCGGGCAGGGTACGCAGGGTTTCGGCGAGCACATCGCGTTGCGCGGCGAAGGTGCCCGCCAGGCGGTTGAGCGCGTGGATGGAGGCGACGATCTCCCCGCGTTGGGCGTCGAGCGCGCCGACGAAGGTGTCGAGCCGGGTGAGCAGTGCGCCGACCTGTTCCTGGCGTCCGGCGAACGCGTCGTTGAGATCGTCGATGATGTCGCCGATCTGGCCGAGCCCGCCGCCGTTCACCACGACCGACACCGACGCGAGGGTCTGCTCGGTCGACGGATAGGTGGAGGTCCTGTTCAGCGGAACGGTCGCGCCGGAGGCCAGACGTCCGCTCGGCGCAGCGCCCGGCGGGGTGTTCAGCGCCAGATGGCTCGAACCGAGCAGGCTGGTCTGTCCGATGGAGGCGACCACATTGGCGGGGACGACGGTATCGGAATCCACCGAGACCTCGACGACGGCGTGCCAGCCGCGCAGGGCGATGGTGCTGACGCTGCCGACCACCACGTCGTCGATGAGGACCGGCGAATTCGCCACCAGGGTACCGATATTCGCCATCTCGACCTCGATGACGGTCGCGTCGGCGTCGCGGCCGGGCGCGCCGGGCAACGGCAGCGAATTCACTCCCTGCCAGCCGCATCCGGTGGCCGCCAGTACCACGCACACACCGAGCGCGACCGTCCGCGCGCCACCTCGTACATCCCGAATTCTGCTGCGTGACACGATGTTCACCTTCCGCTCGGGAACAGGATGTCCGCCAGGCTCGGCAGTGGAGCGGGCGGCGGGCCCGTGGTGTCCACCACCGCGGGCACCAGGTCGGGTTCGGTGTAGATCAGACTCTCCGGGCGCGCGGAGGGACCGTGCAGCGGATTCAGCGGGAACGGCAGGTAGTTGAAGTTGAGCAGGCTCAGCACCGGGCCGAGATAGTCACGACATTTACGGGCCGATTCCTCCGTGGTCGCCGTTTCGATGCTGGCGATGGAAGCGCACACGAACTGGATCGGGTTGGAGAAGTTGTTCAATACGAAAACCCCTGCCTCGGTGGCGGTTTCCGGATTGTAGATATTGTAGAAATTCGCCATGCTGGTCGGGAAGATGTGCAGCAGTTGCTCGAGGTCGTCCCGGTTGTCGACCAGATTCTGGGTGACGTTCACCAACCCCTGCACCTGCTCGCTCGCCCGGTCCCGGTTGTCGGCGACGAATCGGCGCACCTCGCCCACGGCCACCGACAGTTCGGTCAGCGCCGCGTCCAGATTCGATCTGCTGTCGTCGAGCACGCTGGACAGTGTGGCCAGCCGGTCCTGGAACTGCACGATCTGCTCGGTGCTGCCGCGCAGGATCGTCACGAACTGCTGGAGGTTGCCGATGATGTCGACGATATCGCCGCTGCCGTCGGCGAGTATTCGCCCGACACCGGATAACTGGGTCAGCGTCTCGCGCAGTTTGTCGCCGTTGCCCGCCATCGCGTTCGCCGCGCTGTCGATGAATCGTCCGGTCGAACTGCCCGCGATATCGGCGCCGGGGCCGAGGTCGGTGGCCAGGCGCGTCAACTGGGTCTTGATCTCGTCCCATTCGACCGGTACCGCGGTCCGCTCGACCGGGATGACGGCGCCGTCGGCCATGGTCGGCCCCTCCGAGCGGTAGGCCGGGGTCAATTGGACATAGCGTGAATCGACCAGGCTCTGGGCGACGATCACAGCTTTCGCGTCCGCCGGAATCGAGAGGCCGCGGTCGACCTCGAGGACGAGTTCGGCGGTGGTCCCGTGCGGTTCGATGGCCGCGATCCGACCGACCTTCACCCCGGACACCCGGACGTCGTCACCCTCGTAGATGGCGGTCGCGCTGGTGAATATCGCGCTGATCTGCTTGGGACCGAATGCTATTCGATATCCGGTGACCGCGCAGGCGAGCAGCGCCGCCGCGGCGACGAGCACCGCGCCGATCCGCAGGATTCGGTTTCTCGTCATCGCGGCGGCTCCGGGTGCGGTAGCGGGATCTGGCTCTGCGGCTGCACACCGAAGGCCTGATCGATGAAGGGCTGGATCAACGACCCTGGGATCAGATTCGCCACATAGGCGTTGTAGAACGGTCCGCCGGAAACCGCTTCGCCCTGTGTCAGAGCGACTTTCGCGAGTCCGGGCAGTGCCGCGGCGATATTGTCGCGGTTGCGTTCGAGCATGGCGACGACCGAATTGAGCCGATCCAGCGTCGGTGCGAGTTCGGCCTCGTTGTCGGCGACGAGCCCGGTCAGCTGCCGCGATACCGCGGCGGTGTTGGCGAGCAGTTCCACGATCGCCTGCCTGCGCGCGGCCAGTACTTCGAGCAGCGAATTCGCGTTGAGCAACAGCGAATTCAGCTGCTGCCCGCGCTGGGCGAGGATGCCGGTGACCTCGGAGGTCGACGACAGCAGTTCGCGCACCGAGTCGTTGCGACTGTTGACCGATTTCGAGAGCGCGGTCAGACCGTCGAACGCGGGACCGACCTGCGGGGCGATCCGGTCCAGAGTGGAGGACAGCATGTCCAGCGACCGATTCAGCGATTCGGTGTCCATCTCGGACACGTTGGTCGTCAGATCGCCGACCGCGTCGGTGAGCGAATAGGGCGAGGACGTGCGAGTGGCGGGGATGACCTGTAGCGGCCGCAGCGGATTCTCGCCTTCGGAACGCAGTGTGAGGATCCGCTTTCCGAGCAGCGAGCCGGTCTTGATCTGGGCGGAGGTCCGGTCGCCCAGCCTGATGTCCTCGTCGACCGCGAAGACCACCCGCGCGTCCCCGTTGTCCAGGCTCACCTTCGTCACCCGGCCGACCTTGACCCCGGACACGATCACGTCGTCGCCGACGGCCAGTCCCCCGGCCTCGGTGAACACCGCCTCGTAGCGGACGGTGGTCGCCCAGGTGATGAACTGCTGGGATTGCAATCCCACCAGGATGACGCAGACCACGAGGACGACGCCGACGAGTCCGTGCCGGAACAGATGTTCACCGCGATACTGGAGCATGGCTACGGGCTGCACCTTCCTGTGGTCTGTTCGATCCACGGCAGCACGAGCACCTGGCCGGATTCGTCGGTCACCCGGACCGTGACCGCGCAGATGTAGTACTGGATGAAATTCCCGTACGCGCCCGCCCTGACCAGCTTCCGGAAATTGTCGGGCGCGCGCCGCAGGGCGTCGTCGAGCCGGTCCTTGTCGTCGTCGATCAGCGGTGCGAGTCTGGCCAATTCGTCGATCGTTCCCGCCAACGGCGGTCGCGCGGTGGTGAGCAGATCGGCGATCGTGGCGGTGCCGTCGTCGAGCGCGTCGATGGCGGCGGCGATGGGATCGCGATCGCGGGCCAGCGCGCCGACGAGTCGCTCCAGCCGGTCGATGGTCTCGGTGAAACGACCGCCCTCGGCGGCCAGGGTGGTCATGACGGTGTTCAGGTGGTCGATCACCTGCTCGACCACGACGTTGTCGCGTCCGAGCGTGGAGGTGAACGACGCGGTTCTGGCCAGCAGCGAATCCAGCGATCCCTCTCTGCCCTGCACGATTTCGAGCAGTGACCAGGTGAGCGAGTTGACATCCTTCGCGTTCAACCCCTGGATGACCGGTTTGAGACCGCCGAGCAGCATGTCCAGATCCAGCGCGGGCGAGGTGCGGTCCAGCGGGATCTCCGCACCCTCGGAGAGAATCTCGGTGCTGCCCGGCCCCTCGGTGAGTTCGAGATAGCGATCACCGACCAGGTTCAGGTAGCGCACGGCGACGGTCGTGCCCGTGGTCAGCGCCAGCGACCGGTCGGCGTCGAATCGCACGCTCACCGTGTGGTCCTCGCGCAGGACGACCTCGCGCACCGCGCCGACCTCGACACCGGCGACCCGGACGGTGTCGCCCGTGCGCAGGCCGGAGGAATCCTCGAAGACCGCGCCGTATTCGAAGGTCGAGCCGGTTCGGTATTGGCCGAAGACCAGGATCAGACATCCCGACAGCACCACCATGACCGCGGCGAAGACTCCGAATTTCAGCAGCGGCGTATTCCTGGCATCCCTCATCGCGGCGGCCCGAGCGGTCCGAACAGCGCCTGCGGGAGTGTGTCGACATTGAGCAGCACGCCCTGATTTCCCTTCTCGAACGGGTTGGCGCCGGTGTCGGCGACCACGTAGGGCGGTTTGCCCTCGTAGGGCACGGGTATCACCGAACACTGCGGCCCGCCCGTGGCCGCAACCTTCGGCAGATGGTTCGGATATCGGTAGGGCTCGGTGCCCCAGAGGAAGTTCGCGGACAGACCCAGCCCTGGCACGTCGACCGGTGTCGAGAACGCCAGCTTCCCGAAGCCGTCCAGCGAACAGGTCAGCGACTCGTTGTATTCGTTGGTCAGCGAGGTCGTCGGCACCAGCAGTCGCAGGGTCGTCGCGAGCGCGTCGCCGTTGGCGCTCAGCACCGGGGTGCCCACATCGGCCAGACCGATCAACCCGACCAGCAGCGCGTCCAGATTCCGCTGCTGGTCGACCAGGGTGCGGCTGATCTGCGTGGCGTTCGCCGCGGTGTCGACCAGCGATTGCGCGGAATCGGCGTAGGTGTTCAGTACGCCGGGCGCGAACGCGAGATCGGTACGCAACGCGGGTAATCCGGGTTCCAGCTTGCCGAGGAAACTCTCCAGATCGCTGAGCATGAGACCGATCTGGTCGCCGTGCCCGCCGGTCGCCGCGGCGATCGCGCCGAGGGTCTGGTTCAACTTCTCCGGTTCGATTCCGGCCAGCACCGTGGTGAGTTGCTGGAATACCGTGTTGATCTCGACCATGACGTGTTCGGCGTCGAGGACCTGGCCCGCGTACATGGTCCGCGACGTGGCACGCGCGGGCGGGATGAACTGGACGAATTTCGCGCCGAACACCGTGGTGGAGGTGATCTCGACGGTGACGTCGGCCGGGATCAGCGCGAGTTGATCGGAACGGATGGCCAGGCGGATCTCGGCGAGTCCGTCGGCGCGCTCCTCGATCGCGTCGACCTTGCCGACGGTGACGCCGCGCATCTTCACATCGGCGTCCGGGTACATCACCAGGCCCGCGCGCGGTGACAGCACGGTGACGGCGACGGTATCGGTGAAACCGCCACCGAACATGATCACCGAGACGGCCACGATCACCACGCCGACCACGAGCGTCAGCAGGCCGACGAACGGACGTAGGAAGTTGTCGAACATTGCCTCACCCCGACAGATCGAAGTTGCCGTTGGCGCCGTAGACCGCCAGCGAGACGAGCAGGGTGACCGAGACGATGGCGATCAGCGACGTGCGCACCGCGTTGCCGACGGCGATGCCGACACCGGCGGGTCCGCCGCTGGCGAAGAAGCCGAAATAGGTGTGGATCAACAGGATCGTCAATGCCATCAGCATGGCCTGCACGAACGACCAGATCAGGTCGATCGGGTTCAGGAAGGTCGAGAAGTAGTGGTCGTAGAGCCCGGAGGATTGACCGAGCAGGAAGACCGTGGTGAAGCGGCTGGCGATGAACGAGGCGATGACCGCGAGCGCGTAGAGCGGGGTGATGGCGATCATGCCCGCGACGATCCTGGTGCCGACCAGGTAGGCGATGGGATCGATGGCCAGCGCTTCCAGCGCGTCGATCTCCTCGTTGATGCGCATCGCCCCCAATTGCGCTGTGGCACCGGCGCCGAAGGTCGCGGCCAGGCCGATCCCGGCCACCACCGGCGCGGAGATGCGGACGTTGATGAAGGCGGAGAGGAATCCGGTCAGCGCCTCGATCCCGATATTGCCCAGCGAGCTGTAGCCCTGCACCGCGAGGGTGCCGCCGGTGGCGAGGGTGAGGAAGCCGACGATGACGACCGTGCCGCCGAATACCGCGAGAGCGCCTGTGCCCATGCTGATCTCGGCGATGAGGCGGATGGTCTCGCGTTTGTAGCGCCACGCCGCGATGGGTGCGTACGCCAACGCTTTCGAGTAGAAGAGGGTGTGGTCGCCGATGCGGCGCAGGCCGACGATCGGCATGCGTATTCGACGGATGGCCACGGGATATCGCGCGGTCAGGGTCATGGTGGGCTCCTCAGCGCACCGTCATCTGGATACCGATGGCGGTGACGACGACATTGATGACGAACAGCGACATGAACGCGTAGACAACGGTTTCGTTGACCGCGTTGCCGACCGCCTTCGCCCCGCCGGTCACGATCAGCCCGCGATAGCAGGCGACCAGACCGGCGACGAGACCGAACAGCAGTGCCTTGATCGAGGAGATGATGACCTCGTTGATCCCCGTCAGCAGGGTGATTCCGGCAGCGAAGGCGCCGGGATTGACGTCTTGGACGAACACCGAGAAGGCGTAGCCGCCGAGGATGCCGATGATGCAGACGAGATTGTTCAGCAGCAGCGCCACCAGCCCCGAGGCCAGCATGCGCGGGGTCACCAGGCGCTGGACCGGGTCGATGCCGAGGACCTGCATGGCATCGATCTCCTCGCGGATGGTGCGCGATCCGAGATCGGCGCACATCGCGGTGGCGCCGGAACCGGCCACGATCAGGACGGTCACCATCGGACCGACCTGGGTGACCGCCCCGAACGCCGCGCCCGCCCCACTCAGATCCGCCGCGCCGAGTTCGCGCAGCAGGATATTGAGCGTGAAGCTGACCAGCACCGTGAACGGGATCGCGACCAGCAGCGTCGGCACCATCGACACCCGGACGATGAACCAGGACTGTTCGAAGAACTCGCGGGTCTGGAAGGGCCGCCGGAACGCGAATTTGATCGCGTCGGCCGACATCGCGAACAACCCGCCCACCATCTGCAACGGTGTCCGGTAGCCGCGCGCGATCGCCGGTGACCACTTTCCCCCCGGCGTCATCAAACCGCCGGTCCCCGGGGTGTGCGGGTCACGGGAAACCCGGGGGACCTCACGCGACCACCGTGGCGAAGGTTTTGCTCTCCAGGAATTCCTCCAGCCCCGCCCGGCCCATCTCACGGCCGATGCCGGACTGTTTGTAGCCGCCGAACGGGGTGTCGGGCGCGAAGTACATGCCGCCGTTGATCATGAACGCCCCGGCGCGGATTCGGCGCGCGACCGCGAGCGCGCGGGCCTCGTCACCGCTGAAGACGCCGCCGGCCAGACCGTAGATCGAGTTGTTCGCGATCGCGACGGCATCGTCGTCACCGTCGTGCGGGATGACGACGAGCACCGGCCCGAAGATCTCCTCCTGGGCGATCTCGCTGTCCGGGTGCACATTCGTGAGCAGCGTCGGGGTGTAGAAGTAGCCGGGATCGACGCGTTCGCCGCCGGTCACCAGGGTCGCGCCCGCCTCGATCGCGCGTCGGACCATACCGTCGACCTTGTCGCGCTGCGCCTGGCTGATCAGTGGACCCATGTAGGTGTGCGGATGGGACGGGTCGCCGTAGGGGATGTTGGAGAAACCGTTGGCGACCAGTTCCACGATCTCGTCGTGGTGCTGTCGGGGCACGATCAGGCGCGTGGTCAGCGCGCAGCCCTGCCCCGCGTGCGAGGCCATGCTGAACGCCGAGAACATCGCGGGCGCCGCGAAATCGGCGTCGTCTAGCACGACCATGGCCGATTTGCCGCCGAGTTCGAGGAAGACCTTCTTGACCGTCTCGCTGGCCGCCGCCATGATGCGGCGTCCGGTCGCGGTGGATCCGGTGAAGGTGATCATGTCGACGCCGCTGTGGAAGGTCAGCGCGCGCCCGACCGCGGCCTCGGAGGAACTGAGCACGTTCACCACGCCCGCGGGGATATCGGTGTGCTCGGCGATCAATTCGCCGAGCCACAGGGTGACCAGCGGGGTGTCGGGCGCCGCCTTGAGTACGACCGTGCAGCCTGCCGCCAGCGCGGGAGCGAGTTTCGCGAGGGCGAGCTGGGTCGGATAGTTGTAGGCGATGATCGCCGCCACCACACCGGCGGCCTCCTTCTCGACCCACCGACGGTGTTTCATGCCGCGCGACTCGATCTCGCCGAGTTCCTCGCTGAACGGGTAGTCGCGCAGCAGATCGGCGTAGTAGCGCACGATCTCGAAGGGACCTTCCACCTGTGGTCCCGGCGTCAACAGCCGGGCCGCGCCGACTTCGGCGATGGTCAGCTCGCGCAATTCCTCTTTGTTGTCGTGCAGCGCCCGGTACAGCTGCTCCAGGCAATGCAGGCGGAATTTCGCGTCGGTCGACCAGGTGGTGGTGTCGAAAGCGCGACGCGCGGCGTCGACGGCGGCCTCGGCGTCCTCGACCGTGGCGTCGGGCGCGTGCCCGAGAACCGTTGCGGTAGCGGGATTCATCGTCGGGAACGTCGTGGCGGCCCCGACGAGTTCGCCGTCGATCAACAACCTGCGTTCGCGCGCCGGGGACTGTCCCTCGGCGGCCGCCTGGTCTGTGCTGGTTTCGGAGTGCATCGTCAGCCCCACTCGAGATTCGATGAAAATGCCATTCTCATTCGTGAACAGGGTCACATCTCTCATCCGAGAATTCAATACCCGCGAGTGATGGATTTCCCTGGTGGACGCGCGTAAGTGGTCGGTCGGGCGGTGCACGGACACGCTCGATCGGCGCGCGGCCCGCGTCCGGTGACGGGAGCGGTCCGCACGCTGTCCGGAAATCGCCGTCCGCGGGACGGACAGGCGGAAGTTACCGGGGTACAGCGGATTTCACGGTGCGATCTCCGATATGGACTACCGGAGATCGCCGCCAGCGAGGAGCACGTGACGGATCAGCCCACGGGGCTGAGATCCGCACCGACGGGAGGATGGTCGAGGACGCCGCTGCGGAACAGTTCGGTCGAACCGACCCCGGACGTCGGCACCGCACCAGCGGCGAGCGCGTGCGCTTTGAAGGCCTGGGCGGCGAGACTGAGCCGGTGCAGCACCGGATCGACGCCGTGATCGCTGCCGAGCGGCCAGCCGTCGCCCCAGACGACGACCTCGATTCCGCCGTGGCCCAATGCTTTCAGCAGTCCGCTGCGCGCACGGGAGTCGACCTCGCAGATATTGGCGGCCACCGCGAGCGCCTGCGGCCTGCGACCGCGACCACCCCCGGCGAGTACCGATTCCAGGTCGAGCATCTCCGCCCCGAGGATCTGAAGCGGCCGGGTGTCCTCGGCGCGCGGAACCATGACGGTGACGTCCCAGCCCGCCACGGCGCGGTCGAACAGCCAGCCGCCCGCGTTCTGCACCACGTCGGCGACGCTGGTGCCGACGACGTCGAGGCGATACCTCATGACTTCGCTACCGGGGCGAAGTCCTGAGCCAGCGACCTCGTGTACTCGTTGAACACCTCGGTGAGCGGGATCGTGTGATCGAGCAGCCATGAGAGCTCCATTCCATTGATGAAGGCGACGATTTCCACAGCCCGAATGTCAGGATCCAAATCGGTCCGGAATCGTCCGATCTCCTGGTGGTGGCGAATGGTCTCGGCGACGATGTCGACGGCGACCTTCCACCTGTTGAGGAGCCGGTCGTGGAGGGGAGCCTCGGGCAGTAGGTTCTCCACCAGTAAAACGACGAACGTGCCCACCAGTTCCGGTGAGCGCTCGATGCGATCGGCGACCTTGCGAATCTCTTCGATCAGGTCGCCGGTCAGGTCGGAGACGGCGGCGTCGTCCGCGTCACGCGCATCGAGTACGGCATGCAGCAACTGCTCCTTCGACTGGAAATGGTGCAGGAGTCCCGCCGGGGTGACCCCGGCCTCCCGTGCGATCTGCGCGAGTGTCGTACTGCGCCAACCACTGCGGGTGAGCATCCGCTGGGCGACAGCCAAGATGCGTTGCCGACGATCCTCACCCTTGGCGAGCAGGGATTCGTACGGGCGCGGTGATGTCATTGCGAACCCCGTTCAACTAACCTAGTGAACATACGGTAGGCCGGTTTCGACCCTGTGACAAGGGTCTCAGGCGTGCGAATTATCAGCATTCGTCACACGGCGGTTCGTGCGGCGCGCCGCACGTTCCCCACGGTGCGCAAACACCTACGGGGCCTTCTCATTCTCATTTACGGAAATGTCATTCTCATTGCTTGAGCTGGCGTTATCCTTCCGCAAATTTTACCGTTCCGAGAGTCTGCACAACTGAAAATGAAAATGTCATTCCCCTCAAATGGAATCGCGTCTATCATCTGGTTGGTACGCCGCTCCCGCGGCACCTGACGCGGCGCGCGTCCTCGGACGGCCCCGACGCGAGTCGACGCACACCGCACCGATCGACGATCCGCACGCGCGCAGATACGACACGTTCCGCGACGACTCACTCCCCCTGGAGGCTCACGATGTCGGTTTCCACCAGCAGCTCCTCGCTGTATCCCCCCGGCGGTTTCGCACCGCCCAAGGATCGGCGTGGACATACCGAGGGCAACGTCGGCCTGCCCGAGGGCACCGAGGTGTTCTCGGCCGACAACCACATCTCCCTGGCGGACGACATCTTCTACAAGCGCTTCCCCGAGGAGATGAAGGACCGCGCGCCGCGTGTCTGGTACGAAGACGGCGCCTGGATGTTGGGACGCAAGGGGAAGTCGTTCGTAGCAGGCGATTTCAGCCATGTATTGATGCAGTACGACCCGCTGGCCGGTTCCGGTAGCGCCGATATGCCCGCGCGCGCCGCCGATCTGCGCGGTGACGGCATCGCCAAGGAGCTCGCGTTCCCGAACGCGTTGCTCGCGCTGCTGTTCTACCCCGACACCGAGGTCCGCGAACTGTGTTTCCGCGTGTACAACGAATACATCTCCCAGTTGCAGGAGGAGTCCGGGGGCTCGTTCTACGGCGTCGGCCTGATCAACTGGTGGGATGCCGAAGGCGCGGCCCGGACCCTGAGCGAACTGAAGTCGTTGGGCCTGAAGACCTTCCTGCTCCCGCTCTCGGCGGGCAAGAACGGCGACGGTGAGCGGATCGATTACAGCAGCACCTCGATGATCCCGGTGTGGGACGCGATCGAGGAGTCCGGTGTTCCGGTCTCCCACCACATCGGGGAGGCGCCGCTGGCGGCCCCCTGCGAGTTCAACAGCGTCGCGGTGGGCATGATGCACAATCTGGCGCCGTTCCGGGAGATGTTCGGCAAGTACATCTTCAGCGGAATCATCGACCGGCACCCGAGCCTGAGCATCGGCTGGTTCGAGGGCGGTATCAACTGGATTCCGGCGGCGCTCCAGGACGCCGAGCATCTGAACGCCTCCTACCATCACATGCTCAACCGTCCGGTGGAGCACGAGGTGCGCCACTACTGGGACAACAACATGCGGGCGTCGTTCATGGTCGACCCGCTCGGTCTGTCGCTGGCCGATCAGATCGGCATCGACCGGATCATGTGGTCCTCCGACTACCCCCACAACGAAAGCACTTTCGGCTATTCGGAGAAGTCGTTGACGGCCGTCGTCGACGCGGTCGGCCCGGAAGCCGCCGCCAAGATCGTCAGCGGCAACATCAAGGATTTCCTCGGCCTCTGAGCCGTACCCGCCTCGGAAAGTGACGCACACTCCATGACAACGTTCGCGACCGCGACTCCCTCGTCCCTCGTCATACCGGATACCCCCGACCGTGCTCGGATGCGCAGGGAAACCGGCGCGCGCTTACGCGCATCAATGGCCGAACAGGGCGTCGACGCGCTGATCCTGCTGAACAACAGCAATGTCGCCTACGCGACCGGCACCAGCTGGCCGCTCGGCGACGCGGGCGTCTCCCACGTGGAACGCCCGGTCGCCGTGGTCGTCGCGGACGATCCGTGGCCGCACCTGTTCCTCCCGTTCCGGGAGGGCGCGGCCGAGGAATCGGATCTGCCCGCCGACCACCTGCACGGCCCGGTGTATCTCGAGTTCGACGAGGGCGTCGACACTTTCGTGGATCTGCTGCGCGAGATCGTGCCGGGCGGAGCGACCGTCGCGGTCGACGAATGCACCGGCGCGATGATGCGCGCGCCGCATCTGCTGTTCCCCGCGAGCCCGGCCCGCGACGCGGCCGCGGTGATCGGTCCGGCCAAACTGATCAAGACCCCCGACGAACTGTCCTGCATTCGCACCGCCTGCCGGATCACCGAGCAGGCGATCGTCGATGTGCAGGCGGCCTTGTCGCCGGGACGTCGTCAGATCGATCTGTCGGCGAGTTTCGTGCGCAGGGCCTTCGAACTCGGCGCGACCGCGACCATGCTCGACGCCATCTGGCAGGTGATGCCGGATCGCAAACAGGACGGCGTCTGGACCACCCACGGTGATCTGGCCCTGCCGTTGCTGACCACCGAGCGCGAACTGGCGGCCGGTGATGTGCTGTGGACCGATGTCAGCATCACCTACGGCGGCTACTGCTCGGATTTCGGGCGCACCTGGATCGTCGGACAGGATCCGACCCCGCGCCAGCAGGCGCAGTTCGAGCAATGGCGTCACATCATGACCGCGGTACTCGACAAGCTGCGTCCCGGTAACACCGGCGCGGATCTCACCGCCGCGGCCATCGCGGCGAACGGCGGCACCCGTCCGTGGCTGCCGCATTTCTATCTGTCACACAGTATCGGCGTGAGCGCGGCGGAGATGCCGATGCTCGGCACCGATCTCGGCCAGGAATACGACGAGGGTTTCGTCCTGAAACCAGGCATGGTGCTCGTTTTCGAGCCCGTGGTCTGGGAGGACGGCACCGGCGGCTATCGAAGCGAGGAAATCGTGGTCATCACCGAAGAGGGCTGGACCGCCCTCACCGACTACCCCTATGCGCCCTATGGGAACTGAGGTACTGCCCGACGATCGCGCCCTGCGGCATGGGCGGCGCGATCGCGCACTGGCACAGATGCAAGCCCATGACCTGGATATCCTCGTACTCGGACGACAGGCGAACGCCAGGTACGTCGCGGGAGCGCCGCAGCTGTGGGTCGCGGGCACGCGACCGTTCGGCCCGGTGGCGACACTGGTCCGCAGCAGTGGTGACGTGCACCTGCTGAGTTCGTGGGACGAGGGCATTCCCGACGACATCCCGCACGAGCACCTGTACGGCCTGGCGTGGAATCCGATGACCCTGGTCGCCGTCCTGCGCGGCATCGAGGGCGCCGACACCGCGCAGCGGGTCGGCACCGACGCGCTGTCGCCCGGCTACGCGGCCCTGCTGCCGATGGCCTTCCCCAAGGCCGACATCGTCGACGGGGAGCTCGCGATGCGGGCGGCCCGGCGGATCAAGACCGCGCCGGAGATCGAGATCCTGCGCGACGCGCTGCGGGTCGCGCAGACGGGTCTGGCGGCCGCCGTGGCCGAATTGCGCCCGGGCAGTACCGAACAGGATTTGACCGGCATCCTGCTGGAGGCGATGACCGCGGGCGGCATCAGCACGCCCGCGACCCAGGATTCGACCTGGGTGACCTCCAAGGAGCATCCGTGGCGCCGCGCCAGCGGTGACCGCACCGCGCGCGAGGGCGATCTGGTGGCCTTCTCCTCGAGTGTGCTCGGCGACGGGTATATCGGTGAAGTCGGCCGCACGATCCCGGTCGGCGAACCCGACGACGCCGCGCGCAAGCTGTATCGCCGCTCGGAGGCCCTGTGGTCCCGGCTGCTCGAGGCGTGCCGACCGGGAGCTCTCGCCTCCGATCTGCTGGCCGTCTACGAGCACGCGGGCGAACCGCTGCCGCCGATGCCGGTGGCGCGCGGACTCGGCATGGGTTTCGACACCCCGGTCGTCTCCCCGCACCTGCGGGCGACCGCCGCGGCCGAACAACTGGAGCCCGGCATGGTTCTCGCCGTCACCGGATACGTGTGGCAGTCGGGGGTCGGCGCGGTCTTCGGGCGTGACGCGGTGCTCATCACCGACAGCGGTTGCGAGGTTCTCACCTCGAGCCCGTACTGGAAAGAGTAGGAGCCCCGATGCCCGGTTCCGAGCGACCGTCGGCCGAAGAGATCATTCGCTACGAGAAGGATCCGAAGACCAGGATCGCGACGATCACCTTCGATCGGCCCGACCACCTCAACGCGCCCACCACGGCCGCGCGGCTGCGTTACGCCGATCTGATCCACCGCTCCAGCGTGGACGACGAGGTCAAGGTGCTCGTCATTCGCGGAGTCGGCGACGATCTCGGAACCGGCGCGGATCTGCCGGAATTCATGGAGATACAGGATTCCCCGGATCCGGGGCCGCGGCTGGGCGAGTACAAGATCGGCGCGGACGAGGTCCAGTACCCGCCCAAGGGTTCCTTCCGGCACGGCGCGACGATCAATCAGTGGTACGCCAACGCGCAGGCGGGGTGCCGGACGTTGCAGGAGTTCAAGAAGATCAGCATCCTGGAGGTCAAGGGCTACTGCTACGGCTGGCACTTCTACCAGGCCGCCGACGCCGATCTCGTCATCTCCTCCGACGACGCGCTGTTCGGGCATCCGTCGTTCCGGTACTACGGCTGGGGACCGCGCATGTGGACCTGGGTGCAGACCATGGGCATGCGCAGGTTCCAGGAGATGGTGTTCACCGGTCGGCCGTTCACGGCCTCGGAGATGTACGACTGCAACTTCCTCAACAAGGTCGTGCCGAGGGACGAACTGGAGGCCGAGACGGAGAAGTACGCGCTGGCCTGCGCCCGCACCCGTCCCACGGACACCGTCTTCATGCAGAAGGTGTTCTTCGAGATCATGAAGCAGCACCAGGGCGAATACATGGGCAGCCTGCTCAGCGGCTTCTTCGAATCCATGGGTGGTTATGTCCGGCCCGACGACAACGACCTCATGCTCGACGACGCGATCAGCGGTGGGCTCAACAACGCGGTCAAGGACGTCGACAGCAAGTACCCGCCCGACTTCCGGCTGAGCAAATCGGGGCGCAACGGTTCGGGCAAGACGGTTCCCGTGCGAAAGGCCGCCGCGAAGAAGGCACCCGCGCGCAGGCCCGCCGCGAAAAAGGCGACCGGGAAACAGGATTCGTGACCCGCGCGTTCACGCGGGTATGACAGGTGGAGTGAGATGGCGTCGAAACATGCCCCCGATACGTCGGCATCGCGGACCGAACCGCCGTTGAGCGGTGTCGTCGTCATCGATCTCTCGACCGGGATCGCCGGGGCCTACTGCACGAAACTGCTCGCCGAAGGCGGCGCGAAGGTCGTGAAAGTGGAACCGCCCGAGGGCGATCCGCTGCGACGGTGGTCGGCGTCGGGCGCCGAGATCGCCGACGGGGACGACGGGGCGTTGTTCGCCTTCCTGAGCGGCACCAAGGACAGCGTGGTCGCCGACGTCACCGTCGCGGACGATCTCGATTTCCTGGCCGCGCTCCTGGCCGGGGCGGATGTGGTGGTGTGGTCGTCGGGGACATCGGTCTCCGAGCATCCGCGCCTGTCCCCCACCGAGATCCGACGCGAGCACCCCCACCTGGTCGTCACCACGATCACCCCGTTCGGGCTCGACGGCCCGTGGCGGGACCGGCCCGCGACGGAATTCACGCTCCAGGCGTGGTCCGGCGGGATCATGGGACTCGGGCGCGGCGCGCCCGATCGGGCTCCGGTGCACGTCGGCGGTCGCATCGGGGAATGGTTCGCGGGCGCTTACGCGTCCGCGGCCACCATCACCTCGCGCATGCGCACCGCGGGCACCGATATCGGTGAACTGGTGGATCTCGCGATACTGGAAACCCAGATCCTGAGCCTCACCTACTTCCCCGTCTCGTTCCACGAGGCCCTCGGGCGTCCGTTCCGCACCCAGCGCAGGCTCAGCGTGCCCGGCGTCGCCTCGGCGGCCGACGGCATGGTCGCGCTCGGCTGCGGGACGGCCCAGCAGTGGTTCGATCTGTGCGCCATGGTCGGACACGACGAATGGATCGACGAGGGTATCGCGCCGTCGATCACCGAGCGCGCCACCGAGAAGGCGCCGGAGATCAACGGCTGGCTCGCCGAGCAGACCGTGGCCGATATCCGTGATCTGGCCACGGCTTTCCGGATACCGAACGGGCCGGTGGCCAACGGGGAGAATGTCGCGCGGATGGATCATCATCGGGCGCGGGAGTTCTTCACGACCAATCCGCGCGACGGCTTCACCCAGCCCGGTCGTCCCTTCCGCACCAGCCCGGAACTGCTGCGTGGCCCCGGACCCGCCCCGCGCCTCGGCGAGCACACCGGACACTATCGAGCCGAACCACCGCGCCGCGCGGTTCCCGACTCCGGACGCGCACCTGACCCGTTGCCGTTCCGCGCGCTGCGCGTCCTCGACCTGACCACTTTCTGGGCGGGACCGTCGTGCACCCACTATCTGGCCATGCTCGGCGCGGAGGTGATCCACGTGGAGTCCGCGGCACGCCCGGACGGCACCCGGCTCATCGCGGGTGTGCCGGTCACCGAGGATCTGTGGTGGGAGAAATCCCCGATCTTCTCCGGTCTCAACACCGGGAAGAAGGGCCTGACACTGGATTTCAGCACCGAACGCGGACGTGAACTGCTCGCCGAACTGATCCGCGGCTGCGATGTGATCGTGGAGAACTACACCCCGCGCGTCCTGGAACAGATCGGACTCGACTATCCGGCGGTGCGCGCGCTGCGCCCGGACGCGATCATGGTCAGGATGCCGGGTTTCGGGCTCGACGGCCCGTGGCGGGAGAATCCGGCCTTCGCCTACGTCATCGAGGACACCTCCGGCCTGACCTGGCTGACCGGTCATCCCGACATGAATCCGGTGGAGCCGTATTCCATCGGCGATCCGAACGCGGGCGTGCACGCGCTCAACGCGCTGCTGCTCGCGGTGGAACATCGCCGCCGCACCGGCGAAGGCGTCCTGGTCGAGGCGGCGATGGTCGAGGCGGCGCTCAATGTGACCGCCGAACAGGTCATCGAATACTCCGCCTACGGCGCGCTGCTCCAGCGCGCGGGCAATCGCGGACCGACCGCCGCGCCCCAGAACCTGTATCGCACCGCCGAACCCGATGAATTCGGCGGCAACGACAGCTGGGTCGCGGTGGCGGTGGAAACCGACGCGCAGTGGTCGGCGCTGTGCGCGGCGCTCGGTGACCCGGCCTGGGCGATGGACGCGGAACTGGCCGTCGCGGCGGGTCGGCGCGAACAGCACGATCTGATCGACAAACACCTGTCGGCCTGGTGCGGGACCCGCACGGCCGCCGAGATCGTCGAAATACTCTGGGGCGCGGGCGTTCCCGTCGCCGAGGTGATGCAGCCGCATCGGCAGGTGGAATTGGCCCAGCTCGAATCACGCGGATTCTTCGAAGCCGTCGGACACCCGGTCAACCCGACCGCTCGGCACAGCACGGTTCCGGTGCGATTCTCCCTGGGGCCGAATAGTTTCCACGCGCGACCCGCGCCACTGCTCGGTGAGCACAATCAGGAACTGCTGGCTGGGCTCGGGGTCGGTGAGGACGAGATCGCCGCGCTCGAGGCACAGGGCGTCATCGGCAACGCCCCCGCCCGCCACTACAGACCGGCCGCGTCGAAGTGAACATCACCCCGATCGCACGCTCGGAGGCATCGGCCACGCCGGCCCACCACCGCGATCGACAGAGTACCGCTGCCGAGATATCGGCCGCGACAGCGAGTTTGCGACGGGAGCACGATGGCCGACGGGACAGAACGAGCGTGGATCGACGCCGCCGAGAAGGTGTCTGCCGGAGTCACCGATGGTATCGACTGTCCCGAGAATTGCGATGATGCCCTCCAGGTGACCTGGATGCCGGGTCCGATTCCGGCCCTCGGCGAATACGAACTCCACTGTCCGTCCTGCCAGGCGGTCCGATACCTGCGCGTCACGCGTGTTCGAGCGGCCGATCACGACGGACCGATCTCGCCGTCGGCGGGCACGGTCGACGACGCGGTGCCCGGACGCGCGCCGTCGCCGACCACCGAGCGGGTTCGGCCGTAGCGGTGCCGGACGGCGCGGCGACGGACGCACGGTCCGGCGCCGCCCGGCTCGGCGTTCGGCGGCCTCCCTCCCGTCGCGAGGCCGCGCGAACGAATTCCGCTCCTTCGCGCTAACGCTCGGCGATATCGCCCGCCGCCGCGCGTTCGCGCACGATCTCCAGCGCGATGTCGATCAACTGGTCCTCTTGACCGCCGATGAGTTTGCGCGCACCGGCCCGGCGCAACAGCAGGGCCGCGGGGACGTCGTAGCGTTCGGCCTGGCGGATGGCGTGTTTGAGGAAGCTGGAGTACACCCCGGCGTAGCCCATGATCAGGGCGTTGCGGTCGAGTTGGCATTCGGCGGGCATCGCGGGACGGACCACGTCCTCGGCCGCGTCGGCGATATCGAAGAAATCGATACCGGTTTTCACGCCGATCTTGTCGAAGACGCCGATGAGCGCCTCCACCGGGGCGTTGCCCGCGCCCGCGCCGAAACGGCGGGTACTGCCGTCGATCTGTTTCGCACCCGCGCGGACCGCCGCGACCGAATTCGCCACGCCCAGACCGAGATTCTCGTGGCCGTGGAAACCCACCTGCGCGTCGTCGCCGAGTTCGGCGACCAGAGCGGCGACCCGGTCACTGACCCCCTCCAGGACCAGCGCGCCCGCCGAATCGACGACGTAGACGCACTGGCAGCCCGCGTCGGCCATGATCCGCGCCTGACCGGCGAGCCGTTCGGGGGTCACCGTATGCGACATCATGAGGAAACCGACGGTCTCGAGACCCAGATCCCTGGCGAGGCCGAAATGCTGGATGGAGACGTCGGCCTCGGTGCAGTGGGTGGCGATGCGGCAGATGGTGCCGCCGTTGTCGCGCGCCTGCTCGATATCCTCCTTGGTGCCGACGCCGGGCAGCATGAGGAAGGCGATCTGCGCGTCGGTCACCGTCTCGGCCGCCAGTTTGATCAATTCCTGATCGGGCGTCTTGGAGAATCCGTAGTTGAACGACGACCCGCCGAGTCCGTCGCCGTGCGTCACCTCGATCACCGGCACGCCCGCGTCGTCGAGCGCGCGGACGATGGAATACACCTCGTCCCTGGTGAATTGGTGACGCTTGTGGTGCGAACCGTCCCGCAGGGAGGTGTCGGTGATCCGGATGTCCCAGATATCGCTCATCCCCGTACTCCTTCGTCCGTCGCGAACAGTTGTGCGGCGATCTCCTCGCCGACCTTGGTCGCCGCGGCCGTCATGATGTCGAGGTTGCCCGCGTAGGGCGGCAGGTAGTCGCCCGCGCCCTCGACTTCGACGAAGGTCGTGACCAGCGCGTAGCCACCGGAGTTGACCGAGGGGTCGTCGAACTGCGGTTCGTTGAGCAGCCGATAGCCGGGCACGTAGGTCTGCACGTCGGCGACGATCCGGTGGATCGAGGCCGCGATCGCGTCGCGGTCGGCGTCCTCGGGGATGGCGCAGAAGATGGTGTCGCGCATGATCATCGGTGGCTCGGCCGGGTTGAGCACGATGATGGCCTTGCCGCGCGCGGCGCCGCCGATCGTCTCGACGCCGCGGCTGGTCGTCTTGGTGAATTCGTCGATATTGGCCCTGGTACCCGGACCCGCCGAGGCCGAGGACACCGACGCCACGATCTCGGCGACGGGGACATCGACCACGCGCGAGACCGCGTGCACGATCGGAATGGTCGCCTGTCCGCCGCAGGTGATCATGTTGACGTTCGGCGCGTCCAGGTGCGCGCGCAGATTGGCGGGCGGGATGACGGCGGGCCCCACCGCGGCCGGGGTCAGATCGATCACCCGGATCCCGGCCTCGGCGTAGCGGGGCGCGGCGGCGCGGTGCACGTAGGCCGAGGTGGCCTCGAAGACCAGATCGGGCTTCTCCGGCTGCGCGAGCAGCCAGTCGACGCCCTTGTCGCTGGTCTCCAGACCCAGGTCACGGGCGCGGGCCAGGCCCTCGCTGTCCGGATCGATGCCGACCATCCAGCGCGGTTCCAGCCGCTGCGACCGCAAGAGTTTGTACAACAGGTCGGTGCCGATATTTCCGGACCCGACTATGGCAACCGACGCTTTGGCCGTCATCGTGCTCCCTGTGTTCTATTCGAATGTCAGACCGACGGTGCCGAGACCACCGAAGTGGGCGACGAATTCGTCGCCGGGACGTGCGTCGATCGCCCGCGTGCACGAGCCGGGCAATACGATGTCGCCCGCGCGCAGCCGCACGCCGAAATCGGCGACCTTGCGCGCGAGCCAGGCGACCGCGATCGCCGGATCGCCGAGCACCGCGTCCGAGCGGCCCTGCGCGACGGTCTCGCCGTTGCGGGTGAGCACCGCGTCCACCCCGGCGATGTCGATATCGGCGGGTGCGACGCGCTGTTCGCCGAGTACATAGCCCGCGGAGGAGGCGTTGTCGGCGATCGTGTCGCACAGCCCGATCGACCAGTCGACGATCCGGGAATCGATCAACTCGATCGCGGGCGCCACCGCGGCGGTGGCCGCGAGTACGTCCTCGACGGTGCATTCCGCGCCGGGCAGATCCTCGGCGAGGATGAACGCCACCTCCACCTCCACCCGAGGGTAGAGGTAGCGCCCCGCGGGCACCGGCTCGTCCTCGCGGACGAGCATGTCCGCCAGCAGGTGCCCGTAGTCGGGTTCGTCGACGCCCATCATGGCCTGCATGGCCTTCGACGACAGACCGACCTTGTGCCCGACCACCCGCGCGCCCGCGGCCAGCCGCTGCCGGATGTTGATCAGCTGGATCTCGTAGGCGTCGACGACATCCATCTCGGGATGTCCGGATGTCAGCGGCGTTATCGCGATCGCGCTGTGTTCGGCTCGCGCCAGGTCGGCCGCGAGCCGCTCGCGCGTCGCACCACTCAACATATTCGTCCCGCCTCAACCGTCGATCACGCGGTGAACGCGGGCATGGATTCCCAGCCGCGAACCGTCGAGGTGGGCGACAGTTTCGCGCCGGACATGTCGACTTCCCATTCTGGGAAGCGCTTGAGGATCTCCTCGAGCGCGACCCGGCCCTCCAGTCGCGCCAGTGCCGAACCCAGGCAGAAATGGGTGCCGACGCTGAACGAGAGGTGCTGGCGGGTCTTGCGGTGGATGTCGAAGACATCGCCGTCCGGCGCGTACATCCGATGATCGCGATTGGCCGCGCCGATGAGGAACATCATGACGTTGCCCTCGGGCACGGTCTGCCCGTGCAATTCCACATCGCGGTTCACATAGCGGCAGACATGTGGCGCGGGCGCTTCGAAGCGAAGCAGTTCCTCGATCGCCTGCGGAATGAGTTTCGGGTTCTCCACCAACTGCTTGCGCTGGTCGGGATGTTCGGCCAGCACCTTGCCCGCCCAGCCGATCAGCCTGGTCGTCGTCTCGTTCCCCGCACCCGCCACCACGTTCACGTAGATGAGCAGTTCTTCCCGGGTCAGATGCCGGTAGTTCCCGTGCTCGTCCTCGAATTCGACATTCAACAGTTCGGTCATGATGTCGTCGGACGGGTGTTCTCTGCGCCATTCGATGTAGGCGGCGAAGATATCGCCGCTGACCATGCCGTCGGAGGCCGCCTTCATCGGCTGCCCCTCTTCGGTGCGCATCTGCTCGTTGGCGAAATCCCGGATCGCTTCCTGATCCTCCTCCGGAATTCCGAGCAGCAGGCCGATGGTGCGCATCGGCATCTGCGCGCCGAGGTCGGCGATGAAATCGAAGCGGCCCGTGCCGACGACCGGGTCCAGGCTCTGCGCGCAGAACTCCCGGATCTTCGCCTCGAGTCCGATGATCTTGCGCGGGGTGAACATGCGCGAGAGCAGGCCGCGATGGATGTCGTGGACCGGCGGATCCTCGAAGATCAGCGCGCCCGAGGGAATCTCGATATTCGCCTTGATCAGTTCGAGGATCGCGCCCCGACCGGAGATGAAGGTGTCCTTGTCGATCAGGCCCGCGTTGACGTCGTCGAAACGGCTCACCGCGTAGAAATCGTGCGCCTCGTTGTAGTACAGGGGCATCTCGTCACGGAGACGTTTGAACATCGGGTACGGATCATTGTTGAGCTCGACGTCGTACGGGTCGTAATGGACGTCGCTGGCCGCTGTGGTGGTCACGGATCTCGCCTTTCTGAAAACTTCTACCAACTGACGGGAAGCGTGTACACGCCGAAAGCGAGCCGATCGTGTTTGAACTCGACCTGATCGAACGGAATCGCCAACTCCAGGGTCGGCACCCGTTTCACCAGGGTCTCGAAGACGATCTGCAATTCGACGCGGGCCAACTGCTGGCCGACGCACTGGTGGACACCGAATCCGAATCCGACGTGATGACGCGCGGGCCGGGCGATATCGAGTTTCTCGGGATCGGGGAACGCGGCCGGATCCCAGTTCGCGGGCGCGAGGTCCACGATGATGCCCTCGCCCGCCCGGATGGTCTCCCCCGCGATCTCGATATCCTCGATCGCGACGCGACGCTGTCCGTTCTGGATGATGCTCAGATACCGCAGCAGTTCCTCGACCGCGTTGGCCACCAGTTTCGGGTCGTCGGTGTCGCGCAGCAGCGCGAACTGTTCCGGATTCCGCAACAGCGCGAGCACGCCGAGCGAGATCATGTTCGCGCTGGTCTCGTGCCCGGCGATCAGCAGGCCGGTGCCGAGCTGGGCGGCCTCCTTCATGCTGATCTCCTCGGCCCGCACCCGCTCGGCGAGATCGGAGACGACGTCCTCGGCGGGATTCTCCAGCTTCACCTTGATCAGGTCGATCAGGTAGCGCGCGAGCCCGGCCCGGCCCGCGGCGGCCTGCTCCTTGGTCGCGTACCTGTCCACGCCGACGGTGGCGTGCTGCTGGAAGAATTCGTGATCCTCGTAGGGCACGCCGAGCATCTCACTGATCATCAGCGTGGGAATCGGCAGGGCGATCGCCTCGACCAGGTCGGCGGGCTTGGGCCCGGCCAGCATCCGGTCGATGTGCTCCTCGGTCATCTGCTGGATCGAGGGCCGCAGCGCGTCGACCCGCTTGAACGTGAACGGCTTGGTCATCATCCGCCGGAAGCGGGTGTGCTCCTCACCATCGCTGGTGAACACCGACCTGGGCCGGGTGTTCACGGTGGACAGCATGCCCTCGTTCCAGTGCGGGAACCCCGGTCTGCGGTCGTCCACGCTGACCCTCGGGTCCGCCATGAGCGCCTTGAATTCGGTGTAGCCGGTGACGAGCCACGGTGTGCTCCCGTTCCAGATCCGCACCCGGTGCAGTGGTTTGACCGCCGCCATCTCGCTGATCCGCGGTGCGGGCGCGAACGGGCACGCGGACGACTTCTCGATCGGATAGTCGGGAATCTCGGTGGCGGTGGTGGCTGATGTGGTGGTCGTGTCGGACACGGTCACTCCTGTGGGGTAGGGCCGCGATGGCGGCGGCTGGAGATCCTGGAGCTGTCTGTCATTCCTGGATGTGGATGGCCATGGCGGGACAGACCGCCGCCGCCTGCCGCACGTCCTCGGCGAGTTCCTCGGGCGGGTTCTCGTCCAGCAGGACGACGATGCCGTCGTCGTCGCGCTGATCGAACACATCGATCGCGTGCATGACGCAATGCCCGGCCGCGACGCATTTGTCTTGTTCGACAGTCACTTTCATCGGGAACTTCCTTTCTGTTCGATCACGAGGCGGTCCGCTGGGCCGTGACGGGAGCCTCGAGCGCGTCGACGGCGAGCGCGTCGACCACGTGTTGCCGGTGTGCACGGCACTGCTTGGGCATATTCCAGCCGAGCACCCCGGTGACCACGCCGTCGCGCTCGTATCGCGCGACGAAACGTCCGTCGGCCGGGTCGCCCTCGACCACCGTGGCGTGCGCGTCCGCGGCGATGACACCGTGGACCTGGATCTTGGTCTGGAACTGGTCGGTCCAGAAATACGGGACGGGCCGATACTCCCGGGGCGTGCCGACGATATTCGCGGCCACCACCATCGCCTGTTCGGTCGCGTTGGTGCGGTTCTCCAGGCGTATCGGTCCGCCGTAGCCCGCGTGCTGCCAGCGGGCGACATCCCCGACGGCGTAGATGTTTTCGGCGGCACGGCACTCGGCGTCGCAGACGACGCCGTTGTCGAGCCGCAGTCCGCTGCCCTCCAGCCACTCGGTGGCGGGCACCGCGCCGATGGCGACGACGACCAGATCGGCGGACAGCGTCTGCCCGGAGGCGAGTTCGACGCCGGTGACCGCGCCGTCGTCTTCGACGAGCCGGGTGACGCCGAGGCCCAAGCGCAGCCGCACCCCGCGTTCGGTGTGCAATTCCGCGAGCAGTCCGGAGGCGAGTTCGCCCAGCTGCGCGGCCATCGGGGCGGGCTGCGGGCCGGTCACCGTGACGTCCAGACCCATTTCCCTTGCGGTCGCGGCGATCTCGGCGCCGAGGACACCCTCGCCGACCACGATCAGCCGCGAACCGGCGAGCAGTCCTGCGCGCAGCGCGAGCGCGTCGTCCAGGGTGCGCAGCACGTGCGGACCGCGGGTGCCCGCCGTGACGGGCATGGTGCGCGGGCGCGCGCCGGTGGCGACGACGATATGGTCCGCGGTGATCGTCCTGGTCGCGGTGCGCACCGTCCGGTTCGCGGCGTCGAGTTCGCGCGCGGGATCGCCGAGGATCAGCTCGACATCGAGCGCCGACAGGATCTCGGGGGCGCGCAGCGTCGTCCGCTCCGGTGTCCACGCGCCGGACAGGATCTGTTTGGACAGCGGCGGACGATCGTAGGGCGGATGCGATTCCGCGCCGAGCAGCGTGATCCGCCCGCTGAATCCGTTGCGCCGCAGCGCTTCCACGGTCGTCAGCCCCGCGGCCGACGCGCCGACGACGAGTACATCGGTCATGGCGCGACTTCCCTGTTCGCACCGGCCGTGTCCACGTCCGGTCGCGATCGCGCCCCCACCGGCGCGAGGTAGATCGCGGTGACCGCGTCGACGAGTTCCTCCGCGTTGGTGTGCCACGAGGCCGCGTGATCGGGATCGGCGGCGATTCGTCGCTCGTGCTCGGCGCAGTTGCCGACGATCAGCTGACGCGCCATGGCGTTGCGCCGGTCGCGCAGGTCCGGCGCCAACTGGGGCAGGCAGCCGCGCAGACCTTTCGCGACCGCGACCGAGGACGCCAGACGTTCCTCGTTGAGCACGTCCCGGAATCCCGGGGTGACCGCCAATTGCGCGATGAACCGGGCGAACCAGGTCGGACCGCCCGATTCGGCCAGGTGCTCGCTGATGGGACGCACCAGGCAGGTGACCCATTGCCCGACATCGCCGGATTCGACGGCCCGGTCGACCAACGGCCTGCACCTCAGGTCGATCCGCTCCAGATGCGGTCGCACCACCGCGCGCACCAGCCCCGATTTCCCGCCGAAATGGTAGGTGACCGCGGACATATCGCCCACCCGCGCGGCGATCCCGACCTGGCGGTGGGTGACGCCGAATATTCCGCGTTCGGCGTAGAGTCGTTCGGCCGCAGCGAGTATGGCCTCGCGAGTGGTGATCGCCGACGGCGCGGTGTCGTCGGGGCCGCCCGTGTCGGTGTGCGTGAACGCGCGGTCACCGGACACGCGCGCTGGGGTCGTCCCGGATCGGATCATCGTGGCGCCTTGCGTAGCGGGAAGGCGGCGGAGAGGCCGCGTGACCTGGGCCGCGCTGTCGGTATGTCGTGTCGCTCACGCACGGCCCGATACCGCCTTCCCGTTCGAATCCGCCCGACGCCGCACCGGTTTGCCCGCGACCGTGCCGCCGTCGATCGGCAGAATCGTGCCGGTGATGTAGCGGGAGCGTTCACTGCCCAGATACAGGGCGGCCTCCGCGACGTCCTCCGGTGTCCCCTCCCGGTCCAACGGCCGGTCCGCGCGCATCGTCTCGCGCACCACGGCCGCGAAACGCTCGGCCTTCTCCGGCGACATTCCCGCCGCCGACGACGCGAGCAGCGTGGTCGGGATATTGCCCGGTGCGATGCAGTTGACCCGGATCTCGTGCTGGGCCAACTCGATCGCCGCGGACTTGGTGTACTGGATGACCGCGGCCTTGGACGCGCGATAGGTCATGACACCGCCACCGGCCTGGATGCCGCCGATCGAGGACATGTTCACGATCGAGCCGCCGCCGTTCTCGGCCATGTGCCGCGCGGCGAACTGGGTGCCCGCCATCACCCCGAGCACGTTGACCGACATCACCCGCGTGAAGTCGGCCAGATCGTCGTGCAGGATGCTCCGGTGCAGGGTGCCGGAGATCCCGGCATTGTTGACCATGACGTCCAGGGCGCCGAACGCGTCGAGCGCGAACGTGATCAGGCCGGCCATCTGTTCGAGATCGGCCACGTCCACGCACCGGAAGATCGCGCCGGTCCCGCACGCTTCGGCCACTTCCGCACCGCGTTCACGATTGGTGTCCGCGATGACGACGCGCGCGCCCTCGGCGTGGAAACGCTCGACGATCGCGCGACCGATACCGACGCTGCCGCCGGTGACGATCGCGACCTTTCCCGACAGTTCGTCGGCCATGGCCATCATTCCTTTCGTTTCGTCGGCGACACGGCGGTCGCCGTGGCGTCGAGGAATTTGTGCAGCACCGCGTTCACCGCGTCGGGCTGTTCGATCTGCGGGCAATGTCCCGCCCCATCGATGACGACCGACCGCGCCCCGGCGATCCGCCCCGCGATCTGCGCCGCCCACCCGGCGGGCAGCAGTTTGTCGCCGCCGCCCTCCACGATCAGGGTCGGCACCGAGATGCGCTCGTAGGCACGCTCGCTCGACGGGGCCGACGGCGCGTCGAGGCCCGGCCTGCGAAACCGCGCCGCCGCCACCGCTTCCCAGGCGCCGGGCAGGGTGCTGGACAGGAAACGCCTGCCGACATAACCCTCGTCCGCCGGATACTCGGGCCCGTGGAACAGCGCGGTCACGATGCGGCGCATCGCCTCCGAGGACGCGTCGTAGTCGTAGAGCGCCTGCATGTGCTCGTTGCGCTGGATCTCGCCGCCGCCGCAGATCGCGACGAGGCTGCGCACCGGCAGTCGCGGGAATTCCGAGGTGGCGTCGACGAGCAACATGATCGCGCCCATCGAATTGCCGACGAAATGCGCCGAATTCACGCCGAGTGCCGCGCAGAATCGCGCGATATGTCTGATGCGCATTCCGCGGCCGTCGGTGAAATCGATGACCTTGGCCGAATGGCCGAACCCGAGCATATCGGGCGCGAGCACTCGGTAGCGTTCGGCGAGCGCCTCGATGGTGTGTTCCCAGCCGATTTCGGCGCTCGCCCCGAATTCGCCGCCGTGCAGCAGGACGACACAATCGCCCGCGCCCGCTTCGAGATAACTCGTGGACAACCCGTCCACGACAACGGTTCTCCGTTCGACCGTCATGTCGCACTCCCCACTCTGTTCACCGCACCCACCGTCGTCCGGGCGACCGTGTCGATCCCGGTCCCGTTCACCGCCGTCCGACTCGCGGCCGCCCCGCCGAATCCGGTGTGACGGACGGCGCGCGCCTCCGATAGCCGTCCGGCCCCGTCGGCGTCCGACGGCGCGTCTGTGACGATGTCGACACGTTCGACCACCGCGATATCCGCGGGCAGGTCGACGGTGTCGGCGCTGTCGACGAGCAAACGGACAGCGTGCACGCCGAGATCCGTCAGAATATCACCGGCGGACCGGATATCGCTGTGCACCAGTGTGTTTCGTGCGGCAGCAGCCGGTGACGCGCGCGGGCAGGTCGCGGGCGTGCGGGACACCACGTCGTCGGGACCGCGCAGGTAGACCAGCACGCCGTCACCCGTCTCGGCGATGAGCGCCAGCGACCGGCGCAGACTGTCGCGGCACTCGCAGCGACGCGAGCCGAACACGTCCCCGAGCAGGCATTCGCTCTGTACCCGCGCCAGCGGAGCCTCGGCGCGGGCGAGATCGCCGTGGACGAGCGCGATATGTTCGCGCCCCGTCCCGTCGACGTAGCCGATCGCGCGGAACTGCCCGGCTTCCAGTGGAATCCGCGCCTCCCCCGCCCGCCGCACCCGGCACAGTTCGCGACGGCGGTACTCGATCAGTTCGGCGATGCCGATCACCGGGATGTCGTGCGCCGCGCCGAGTTCGAGCAGTTCCGGCAGTTCGGCCAATTCGCCGTCGACACCGCATATCTCGCACAGGACCGCCGCAGGTTCCATACCCGCCGCCACCAGGAGTTCGACCGCGGCGTCCGCGTGCAAGCCGACCGCGGGCGGCGGTACAGCCGCCGCCCCTACCCACGAGGCCACCCCCTCCGGCTGCGCGGTCACTGCCACCGGCGGTGCCGGCGTCGCCACCCGCGACCGCACCGCCGACTCTCCCACCGCGGCGAGTAGCCCACCTTCGCGGCACCCGACCGGGAAGACGTACCCGGGGCGGGTGAAATCCCGTTCGGTGGCGGCGGGGTCGACCAGCGCGCGAATGGTTTCGGCGCGACCGCGCGCGCTGATACCGCGCGTGGTCGCGGCCGCCACGTCCACCGACACGCGGAATGTGTCACGCGCGGGCCCGGTCGCGGTGGTGTCGGCGGGCGGGATGCCGAGCGCATCGAGCCGCGCCGCGCTCATCGCGACCCGGATCAGGCCGCGGCCCCGGGTCGCCATGAAATTGACGGCTTCGGCCGAGACGTGTCCCGCGCCGAGCACGAGATTGCCTGTCGCCGAATCGTCCTCGCCGTCGACGACGATGACCATCCGTCCGGATCGCACCGCCTCGACCGCGAACTCCACCGCGGCCGGGCCGCTCACGGCTTCGCCCCCGAACTGCGGGCGAAGGTCAGCACCTGGGTGGCCAGCATCTCGAGTTGGCTCTCGACCGTGGCATCGGTCAATTCGCCCGCGTTGTCCCAGATCTGCTCGGCGGAGTTGATCGCCACGCCGAGCGGTGTCGGCCACGCCCGCAGCGCGTGGCCGATCACCCGGAGCTGGCCGAGGGTGCCCACCGCCGCCTGCCACCCGTACGCACAGGTGATGCAGCCCCACGGCTTGTTGTCGAGGTAGACGGTCGGGTCGGCGCGCATGTCCTCGACATAGTCGAGCGCGTTCTTCACCAGACCGGAAATGCCGCCGTGGTAGCCGGGCGATCCGACGATCACGGCGTCGGCCGCGCGCAACGCCTCGACCAGGGCGGTGGCCCGCGGTGTCCGACTCTCGTCGTGCGGGCTGTACATCGGCAGGTTGATGTCCTCGCCGCTGAACAGCGCGGTACGCCCGCCCTGCTGCTCGACCGCCGCCAAGCAGCGCCGCAGCGCCCGCTCGGTGGACGAGTTCGCACGGAGGGTGCCGCCGATTCCGACGACGAACGGGCGTCCGTCACCTGTCACGGTGACATCCACGGCGCTGGCTGTACTTGCGGTCATGACCGTTACCTCGTGCTCTCACTACTTGATGGCGATCGGGTTGATCGGCGAGCCGACCGCGCCGATGACTCGCAAAGGTGGCGCGACGAGCTGGAATTCGTACACGCCGTCGGCGGCGCAGTCCGCGGCGAGGGCGGTGAGATCCCAGTACTCGCCCAGCATCAGACCCATGTCCCGCAGGCAGAGCATGTGCATGGGCAGGAAGGTGCCGTCGACGCCGGAGGTGGGGTCCTCGACCATGAGGTTGTCCGCCGCGACCGCGGCCACCTCACGTTCGTGCAGCCAGGGCGCGCACAGCCAATCCAGGCCCGAATAGGATTCGCCCCGGTCACCCGTCTCCAGGTATCGCGCCTGCCATCCGGTGTGGATCAGCACGATGTCGCCGCTGCCGACGGTGACGCCCTGGGCCGCCACCACCTCGTCCAATTCCTCGGGCGTGATGGGCGCGCCCGGCGCGAGATAGGTGTCGGCCTTGCGGTGACGAACCAGGTCGAGCAGCACACCCCGCGACGTGATGCCCTTACTGTCCACTTTGTCGATGCCGCAGTGGAAAGCGCCGAGACTGGTGACCGAATCCGCCGGGAACCCGTTGTAGAGCTTGTCCTCGTAGTAGACGTGCGACAGCGCGTCCCACTGGGTGGCGGCCTGCAACGGCATGATGATCATGTCGTCGTTGAAGCGGAACGGATTCTGCGCGCCGTCGAAGAAGCTGCTCAGCTCCTGTCCCACGGTATTGGACAGCCATTTCGGCCCGTATTCGACCAGGGTCCGCGCGTCGCCGCCGTCCACGGTCATCACGTGCACCGGATTCTGGCGGAACTGGAACGCGCCCTGCGGTCCGTTGGAGCCGAAATCGATGCCGAGCGGGAAGACTTTCCCGTGCCTGACCAGACCGGCCGCCGCACTGACCTTGGCGGGGGTGATGAAATTGAGAGTTCCGAGTTCGTCGGCGGCGCCCCAACGGCCCCAATTCCGCACACCATCGGCGACCCGCCGGAAATCGGTCAAACTGGCCACGATGCTGCTCCTTCTAGATTCATCGCTCGAATCGCTCGAGTCGTTCGGTAGGTCACGGCGAGGTCGTCCCCGCGGTGATTCGTCCGGCCACATTGCCGCCGTCGACCCACAGCACCTGCCCGGTCACATAACTGGCCACGGCACTGTTCAGAAAGACGAGCACAGCCGCCTGCTCGGAAGGATCGGAGACCCGGCCCAACGGTTTCGGGATATCGTCGAGATATTCCGAGCCGTAGGCCGTTCGCAATTGATCCAGGATCGGCGTTTCCGTCACTCCCGGTCCGGTGCAATTGATTCTGACGCCGCGAGCACCGAGCTTCGCGGCATTCGCCATGGTGTACAGGATGATCGCTTCCTTCGAGAGGCGATATCCGCCGTCCGCCAGGGCATCCGGGTTCCGCTCACACCACAGGACGCCTTCGGCCATGTCGGTGGTTTCGAGCAGTCCGCGCACGCTGTCCTGGTTCTCGCGGTAGGACGCCGCCGCCAGCGAGGACACGCTCGCGATCGTCGCCCCGGCTTGCATCCGCGGCGCCAGCGCCTCGGTGAACTGCCGCAGACCGAGGAAGTTGATGGTCACCACGCGCAGTGGATTCCCGATTCCGGACGACACGCCCGCGACATTGAACAGCGAGTCGACCCGGGGACCGACCGCGGCCGCGGCACGCTCGATCGCGGCGGAATCGGCCATGTCCACGTGGTGGAACTCCTCGATTTCCACCGAGGGCGGCACCAGGTCGAGCCCGACCACCTCGGCGCCCAGTTCACGCAGTTGGCGAGCCAGGGATGCCCCGATTCCCGAGGCACACCCGGTCACGACGACTCGTTTGCCGTCGTAACGCCACAATTCGTCGATGGATGTCATGGTCAGGTACCGCTGCTCGAGGTGAGCGAGGAGTCGTCGGCGGCGGCGTGCTCGGGTCGGGAGCTGTCGTCCTCGCCGGACGTGGCACCTGTCCGCGCGGCGATATGCTTCACCGCGATGTACCCGAAGGTCATCGCCGGGCCGATGGTCGCGCCCGCGCCGGCGTAGCTGCGTCCCATCACCGGAGCCGAAGCGTTGCCGACCGCGTAGAGCCCGGCGATGACGCCGCCGTCCGCACGCAACACCCTCGCGTGCTCGTCGGTACTGAGTCCGCCCGAGGTACCGAGATCGCCCAGCACCATTCGGAACGCGTAGTACGGCGGCTTGCCCAGCGGCGCCAGATTCGGATTGTCCAGCGTCGGATCGCCGTAGTAGTTGTCGTAGACACTCACACCGCGGTGGAAATCCTCGTCGTCGCCACTTCGCGCCAACACGTTGAACCGCTCCGCCGTGGCGCGCAGCGCGTCCGCGGGCACATCGATCTGCGCGGCGAGTTCGGCCCACGAGTTCGCCGCGCGCACCACCCCGGAGTCGAGCCAGGCCTGAGGGATCTTGCGCCCCGTCGGTACCGGCGCGAACGGAATCTTGGGCAGCGGAAGATGTCCCGCGACCACGTAGCGGTGGAACGAGCGCGCGTCGGTGATCAGCCAGCACGGAATATGCGGAACGCCGGTGCGCTGGCCCTCGATCATCGCGTGACCGAAGTCCATGTACGGCGCGGCCTCGTTGATGAACCGCTCGCCCGCGCCGTTGACGATGAACTGCGAGGGCATCATGCGTTCGTTGAGCATGAATTGCATACGGCCGTCGGGCCATTGGATCGCCGGGAACCACCAGGACTCGTCCATGAGTTCGGTGGCGGCGCCGACCTGTTGTCCCGCGCGGATGCCGTCGCCGACCGCGAGCGGATTGCCGAAGCTCCAGTCGTCCTCGATCTCGGGCAGGTGTTCCTTGCGCCAGGCCATGTCGTGGTCGAATCCGCCCGCCGCGATGATCACCCCGCCCCTGGCCTCGACGCGCAACCGCCGACCGCCGCGTTCGATCACCGCGCCGATCACCGAACCGTCGGCCGCGGCGATGAGCGAGGTCATCGGAGAACTGAGCCAGAGCGCAATATTCCTGTCCCGCATCGCGAGTCGCAGCCGGGCCACCAGCGACTGCCCGATGGCGGCGATCCGGTCGCCGAAGACCCGCGCCCGGAACATCCGCCACAGCAGTTTGAGCAGGACGGCCTTGCCGCGCCAGTTCTGGCGCACCTGATAGAACAGCCGCAGATCCTTGGGCCCGAGCCAGATACCCTTGGGCGCCAACGCCAGTGGCGCCAGCAGGTTCTGCTCCTCGTCGCCGAGCACCCGCAGATCGATCGGCGGAACGTTGATCGTGCTGCCCTGTTCGGAGCCGCCCGGCAATTCCGGGTAGTAGTCGGCGTAGCCGGGTTTCCACACGAATTCCAGCCACGGACCGCACTTCTCCAGGAATTCCATCATCGCGGGCGCCTGCTCCACATACGCGCGTAATCTCGCGTCGGTGACCAGCCCTTCGGTGATGGTCCGCAGGTAGGCGACGACCTCTTCGGGATCGGGCGAGTATCCGTCGCGGCGCTGTGCGGGGGCGTTGGGCACCCAGATGCCGCCGCCGGACAGCGCGGTGGAACCGCCGTAGCGATCGGCCTTCTCGACCACCAGCACCTCGAGTCCGGCGTCGGCGGCCGTCAGCGCCGCGGCCATGCCGCCGCCGCCCGAGCCGATCACCAGGACGTCGACGGATTCGTCGAAGGTTTCCGACGTCTCGGATGTCACTGTCGTCTCCTGTCGTTCGCCCACGCGGTCCGGTCCGTGTCCGGAATCGCGGTGCGCACGGCGAATCCGGCGATCAGCGCCGGGGCCGCGCGGTAGTAGCGCACACCCGTTCGGTATTTGCCCTGGGTCGCCAGGGCGGCGTAGGCGGCCACCCAGGTGCGGATCTCGTGGGCGGAATTGCCGCCCTCGCGGGTGATCGTGGCGTTGTCCCAGTCGTCGAACGCGTCGAGCCTGCCCTCGTCGAGGAGATCGAGGAACAAGCCGTCCCAGTCCGGGTTGAGGGGTTTGAGAGGGCTTTCACCCACCGCGAAGTCACGAGCCGCCGCGATCACCGCCGTCTGCCTGGCCGCGCGCTGCTCCGGTGTCTGCGGGGTCCCGTGCACGATGCGGTCGAGCACCGGGCCGGTGGCCGTGGCTCGCGCGGGAACGGGCGGATCGTGCGACAGTCCACCCGAGCCGATGAGCAATACCCGCTTGTCCAGCGACGCCAGGTATTCGCCGACCGCCCTGCCCAGAGCCGCGGCGCGACGCAGCGGTCCCAGCGGTGTCGCCACCGCGTTGACGAAGATCGGGATCACCGGAAGCGCGCGAGCGTCGCCGAGCAGTCGCTGCAACGGCTGGGTGGTCGCGTGGTCGACATCCATCGTCGCCGAGACCGAGATGTCCACGCCCGCGTCGAGTATCGCCTGCGCGCAGTCGCCCGCCAGTTGTTCGGGCACGTCGAGCGTACCCGCATAAGTGCCGTAGTCACCGATGCCCTGCGCCGAGGTACCGAGGCAGAACGGCGGCATCAGGCGGTAGAAGAAGCCGTTGTAGTGATCGGGCGAGAACGTCACCACCAGTTCCGGGTCCCAGGCCCGCACGAATTCGCGCGCCTGCGCCAGCGCGCCGCCGACCTCGTCGACGAGTTCGGCTTCGGGCCCCGGCAGATCAAGCAGAGGGCTGTGCGAGACGCAGCACAGAGCCAGCGCCATGTTCACCTCCGTCGGTCAGACCGAGCGCGGCGAACAACTCCGCGCTCAATTCGGGGGCGAGTTGGGCGATGCACGCACCGGCCACGCAGCGATCGGGCCGCAGGAACAGCACCGAATCCAACTGCCCGTCGAACCAACTCTTCAGCGCACCGGTCCGGTCGCCGACGACGACCACATCGGGATCGTCGTGTCCGGTCCAGTGCAGCTGCGTCGCGGGCCTGGCGGCGACGAAGACCGCGCCGAGCGATTTCCAGCGCGCGAAGGCCGCCTCGCCGAGTACCTCGCGGGGCCGGTTGTTCCAGCACAGCACCGCGAACCACGGGCCGAGCACCTCGTCGAGCGGGACATCGGACCGATCCCTGGTGTCCACGCGCGGCTGGATGAACAGCGTGCCGACCGCCGACCGCGGCGAACGAGTGTGCTTGTGCACCACCGCGCCCTGGTCGTAGCGCGGCATCGGCTTGAACCGCATGCCGAGCACATAGCGCTTCACCGGCGGTATGGCCGCCGCGATCCGCACCGCGACATCACGGAAAGCCGTCACCCTGGGATTGGTCGGCGAGATGACCTTGCCCACCATCGTGGACAGGTCGATCATCGCGCGGGCGTGTTTGCGCCGCTCCTGGTCGTAGCTGTCCAGCAGGGCGTCGCCCGCGTGGCCGTTGATCACGGCGGCGAGCTTCCAGCCCAGATTCGCCGCGTCCCTGATCCCGCTGTTGTATCCCTGGCCCTGCCAGACCGGCATCAGGTGCGCCGCGTCGCCCGCGAGCAGCAGCCTGCCGCGGCGGAACGCGCTCGCGATCCGCGAATGATGGGTGTACACCCGTCGCCTGATGACATCGACCCGCTCCGGGTACGGCACGAACGGCGCGATCATCTTCGCGACGAAGGCGGGATCCTCGGCCAGTTCGTCGGATTCGTCGTCGTGGATCATGAATTCGAAACGCCGGATGCCGTGCGCGATCGAGACCGAGACATTCGGCCGCGCCGGATCGGCGCCGACCTCGATATTGGGATGTCCCAACGGATCCGAGGCGATATCGACGACGAGCCAGCGGGTCGAGGACGTCGTCCCCTCGAAGCTGACGTCCATCTGGTGTCTGGTCGCGCTCCGGCCGCCGTCGCAGCCGACCACGTAGCGCGCGGCGATCGTCGAGGACCCCTGCGGGCCGTCGACCTGCACGCGCACCGTCTCGCCCGCATCCGTACACGACCGCATCGCGTGGTGCCACAGGATCTCGACACTCGGATAGCGGTCCAGACCGGCGAGCAGTTCGGCGTCGACGAGCGACTGGACGAAACCGTTGCGTTTCGGCCATCCGAACGAGGTGTCGGTGGGCGCGATCTCGGCGAGCAGTGCGCGTCGGGCGTCGACGAATCGCAGGATCTGATTCGGCGTGGTGTGCGGGAGGATTCGATCGGTGAGCCCGATCGACTGGAAGGTGCGCAGCGATTCGTCGTCGAGCCCGACGCCGCGCGGATAGTCGATCAGGGTGGCCCGTTCCTCGACGATCAGGACGCGAACACCGTGGTGGCCCAGGATATTGGCCAGGGTCAGTCCCACCGGTCCCGCGCCGACCAGGACCACATCCGCTGTGCGTTCCCCGGTCACGGCCGACCGCCGAGCAGATGGTCGAGGTGGATGGCGTCGAAGGTTTTCGCGTCCTCGTACTGGGGCCAGTGCCCGCAGTCGGGCATGACCTCGAAACGCGCGCCGGGAATCATCGACGCGATGCGCCGTCCCTCGCTGACGTCCGCGGTCGGGTCGTCACTGGTCCACAGCACCAGGGTTGGTGCCTTGATGCCGCCGTACTCCTTCTCCCCCAGCAGATTTCGCTGACGGATCTCGGGGTCCTGCAACGCCATGATGTCGCGCATGGCGGCGACGAATCCGGGCTGACGATAGATCCGCTGCCTGCTGGCGACGATATCGTCGTAATCCTTGGTCTTGTCGGCCATCAGCCATTTGATCCTGGCCTGCACCGTCTCCCAGGTCGGATCGCTCACCGCCGCCATCGACAGCGTCACGATGCGCGCCATGACGACCGGATCGGCCTGGGAACCGCCCGCGGTGTTGAGCACCAGGCGGTCGATGCGGTCCGGGTGGTCGAACGCCGCCCGCGCCGCGACCCAGCCGCCCAGCGACTCACCGCTCAGGCTCACCTTCTCGACCCCGATCGCGTCGAAGAACGCGATGAGATGGTCGACGTAGTGGGCGATTTCGAGCGGATGACCGGGTTTGTCGGTGTACCCGTGCCCCAGCATGTCGATGGACCACGTCGAGAAATGCTCGGCGTGCGCCTCCAGATTGCGGATGTAGGCCTCGGCGTGACCGCCGGACCCGTGCAGCAACACCAAGGTCGGCAGGGACCGGTCACCGGCGTGCAGGTAGCGCGTGCGCACTCCGCCCACGTCGAGGTATCCCTGGGTGAAGGACACACCCTGCAGGTCGCTCCAGATGCTTTCGTACTCGGCCACTCGCTACCTCCATCTCCCCGGCGCAGTCGCCCGTCTGTGTGTCAGCACTCGACCGACTTACCGGTCGCCGCCGTATGTCCGGCGCGAAAACCCCACGTCATCCCGGGGCCGATGGTGCCGCCCGCGCCGCCGTAGGCGCGGCCGGTGACACCTGCCATCGCGTTGCCCGCCGCGAACAGACCGGGCAGGACGTGCCCGTCGACGTGCAGCACCCGGCCGTCGCGATCGGTACGCGGTCCGCCCTTGGTGCCCATCGCGCCGACGGTCACCGGCACCGCGTAGTACGGCCCGGAGTCCAGCGGCCCGAGGGTGCGCCCCGCGACGGTGGCGGCCGAGTCGTCGCCCCACCACCCGTCGTAGGCGCTCGATCCGCGGCCCCAGTCCGGGTCCACCTCGTCGGCGACGGCGCTGTTCCAGCGCGCGACGGTCGAGGCGAGGCCGTCCGGGTCGATACCGGTCTTCGCGGCCAGCTCGGCGAGATCTGCCGATTCGCAGAACCAGTCCGGCACCGGATCACCCGGCGCGATGCCGAGAAATCCGTAGCGGCGCAGGTGAATCGCGTCGAAGACGATCCAGGCCGGATCGTTGACGTACCCGCCGCGCGGGTCGAGGTAGTGGAATGCGCCCGCCATCGAGTTGTATTCCGACGCCTCGTTGACGAACCGTTTACCCGCGCGATTGACCATGATGCTGCGGGGTCGGGTGCGTTCGAGGCGAACGCTGCGACTGCGCGGCTGTCCGTCGATGGTGTCGCCGGGGATCCGCACGATGGGGACCCACCAGGCTTCGCTCATGGTGCCCAGGTCGGCGCCGTGCGCCATGGCCATGCGCAATCCGTCGCCGGTGTTGTTCGGTGGTGACACCGCGCCGTGCATCGGCCCGCGCAGATAGGCCTTGACCAGATTCCGATCCCATTCGAATCCGCCGGTGGCCAGGATGACACCGCCGCGGGCCCGGACGGCGAGTTCGCCTGTCGCCGTGGCGATCCGGACGCCGACGATGGCGCCGTCCTCGGCGATCAGCTCGACCGCGCGCGCGTCGGTGCGCGGTCGCACGCCCGCCGCGAGCACGCCCGCGAGCAGTCCGGCGACCAGGGCGGTACCCGCCACGCACGGATCACCGGCTTCGTTGTCGACGGTGACGTGCAGTCTGGCCCTGGTCTCCGCGTCGAAACCGACATTGCTCCAGTCGGCGGGGAACGCGGTGATGCGGTCGCTCCACTCGCCGAGCCTGGTCAGATCGAAGGCCACCGGGCTCAGCGAACGTCCGCCTGTCGGCCTGCCACCGGGCAGTTCGGGTTTGTAATCCGGGAAGCCATCGGCGATTTCGAAGCGGACGCCGCTGTGCTCCTCCACGAAGTCGACCATCGCCGCGCCGGTGCGCACGAAGGTGTCGACCAGTTCGTCGTCCATCGAGCCGAACGCTTGCGCGCGTAAGTAGCTCAAAGCGGCCTCGGCGGTCAGCTCTCCGTCCGGAGACCGGCGATGCGCGGGAATCCAGGCGATTCCACCGGAGACGGCGCTGGTGCCCCCGACGGTGGCGGACTTCTCGAACAGGGCCACCTCCGCGCCGTTCACGGCGGCGCTGAGAGCGGCTGTCAGACCAGCGGCTCCACTGCCGAGTACGACAACATCGACAGTATCGTCCCAGGTAGAGGGTGGGTTTCTCATGAAAACCTCCATCTTCTAATAAGAGAATCGTATTCTCACAGCGACGCGTCCGCAATAGCTGCCCGAAGCAGATGTTTCTGGACCTTCCCGCTGGCGGTGCGGGGATACTCCGCGACCTCGAAAAGCCGCTCCGGCCACTTCTGGCGCGCGATACCCGCCGCCTCGAAATGTTGCCGCACCCCGGCCATCGACGGCATGGGATGCCCGGACCGCAGCCGCAGCACGGCGCCGACCTGTTCACCGAATCGGTTGTCCGGCACGGCGACCACCACCGCCTCGGCGACCTCGGGCATGCCGAGGAGCAACTCCTCCACCTCGAGCGCGCTGATGTTCTCGCCACCGCGAATGATGATGTCGGATTTGCGATCGGTGATCGTGAGGTGACCGTCCGGGTGCAGGACGCCGATATCGCCGGTGTGGTACCAGCCCTCGGCGTCGAACACCTTCGCCGTCAACGATTCATCGAGATACCCTACGCACAGGTCCGGCCCCCGGCTCAGGATTTCGCCATCTTCGGCCAACCTGATCTCGACACCGGGCATCGGTCTGCCGTCGGTCGCCAGCCGTTCGAATTCCGGCGCGTCGAACAGCGACCCGGAGATCGAAGGATGTTCGGTGCTGCCGTAGGCACGGAAAGCGGTGATGCCGAGATCGGCCAGCCTGCGGGTGACCGCGAGCGGCACCGCCGACCCGCCCAGCCCGAAGTACTGCACCCCGCGCAGATGTTCCGGGGTGAAATCGGGATGCTCGAGCAGACTCGTCACGAAATACGGTGGACCGCCGCCGATCGCGAGGCCGTCGTTCTTCATCAACGCCAGTGCCCGCTTCGGATCCCAGGCGTCGGCGAGGTGGATCGGCTTGCCGTGCAACACCGGAATGAGGAAGGCGCCGACCATTCCGATGAAATGACCGACCGGCGCGGCGGTCAGCTGGATGCTGCGGTCACGGACATTGCGCTCGGACAGCTGCCTGGCCTCGCACCCGAGCGTCTGATGACTGTGCACGACGGCCTTGGGCGCGCTCGTGGTGCCCGAGGTGAAGGCGATCAGCGCGGGCGCGGCCGGATCGATGCTCAGCGTGCCGGTCATCGGCTCGTCGGCGAGCAGCTGTTCGAAGTCGCGCCCGACCACCCCCACCACGGGAATGTCGGCGCAGACATCGGGTTCGTAGGTCATCCGGCCGAACCGCTCGGCGGTGATGAAGACGCTCGGCCGGGCGGTCTCGAAGATATGCGCGAGTTCCTTGCGCCCGTAGAAGTGCACGATCGGCACGATCGCGGCGCCGAGGAAGGCCGACGCCCAGAAGGTGGCCGCCGCTTCCATCCAGTTGGGTAGCTGGAAGGCGATGACATCGCCCGGCCCGACGCCCCGCGCGCGCAGGCCCGCGGCCAGCCTGCGCGCGACCAGTTCGACCTCGCCGACCGTGCCCGACCACGGCCTGACATCGGAGTGCACGCGGAAATCCCTGTCCCGAGCCGGCGCGAGGCTGCGACTCAGCAGGTCACCGAGCGTATCGGAGGTCCACCAACCCTCCTGCTCGTATCGAGTCCGCAGTTCAGAGGGAATCGTTCGCATGTGAAAACACCATTCTCAGTACGCGAGAGGAACTAATATGCGATGCACCGACACCGCCTCGAACGAGTGTGAACGGGAGCGCGCGTATCCGTAGCGAGAATGGCATCAATTCGCCAGGTAGATGCCGGAGTCTTGCAGGCAATCTATGGGTAGAGTACCGTTCTCATATAGCGGAAGTAAAATTCTTGCGCACCGGTTGGGGGATAGAAAGGGATCACTGTGGGACGTGTTGCGGGCAAAGTCGCATTCATCACGGGCGCCGCGCGTGGCCAGGGTCGCAGCCACGCTGTGCGACTGGCCGAAGAAGGCGCTGACATCATCGCGATCGACTTGTGCGAGAGCCTGACCACCGTCGGATACGCGTTGGCGACGCCCGAGGATCTGGAGGAGACCGCGGCCCTGGTGACCAAGACCGGGCAGCGCTGCTTCACCGCCAAGGCCGACGTGCGTGACGCCGCGCAGCTCAAGGCCGCGCTCGAGGCCGGTATCGCGGAACTGGGCAGGCTCGACATCGTCATCGCCCAGGCGGGCATCGCCGGTATGAAGGGCGAGCCGCAGATCGACGCGTGGACCGACGTCATCAACACCAACCTGGTCGGCACCATCAACGCCATCCAGGTCGCGCTCCCCCACCTGAGCGAAGGCGCCGCCATCGTCGCGACCGGTTCGACCGCCGCGCTGATGGACACCTCCAAGGTGGACGTGCCCGGCAAGGATCTCGGCGGTGCGGCCTACGTGCACTCCAAGCGTGCGCTGGCGTCGTATGTCCACGACCTCGCCACCCACATCGCACCGCGCGGAATCCGCGTCAACACCGTGCATCCGACCAACTGCAACACCCCGATGCTGCAGAGCGAGCCGATGTACCGCTCGTTCCGCCCGGATCTGGAGCACCCGACCCGCGCGGACGCCGAGCCGGTCTTCGGTGTGCAGCAGGCGATGCCGATTCCGTACATCGAGCCCGAGGACATCAGCAACGCCATCCTGTTCCTGGTCTCCGACGAAGGCCGTTACGTCACCGGCGTGCAGTTGCGCGTCGACGGCGGCGGCTACCTGAAGTGGTACGACTTCAAGATCTGAACGACCTGATTGCGCCGCACCGTCTGACGGTGCGGCGCATATCTTTAGGTGGACAACCGGATTCGAGCGGCGAGCACCTGTCATTCGCGGGGCGGCCGACACCGTGATCAAAGAGAGACAACACCGTGAGCACTGACGACGTCGCCACTGACGAAGGCCGTAAGGGCCCCCAGTACCACTTCGACCGGCACACCCCCGAATACCGGCACAAATTCCAAGAGATCACCGAAGAGATGCAGGCCAAGTGTCCCGTGGCCTGGACCGAAACCCACGGCGGGCACTGGGTCGCCGCCAGCGGCAACGCGGTCTTCGAACTCGCCCGCTGCCCAGCGGTTTCCAACGACCACGACCTGAACAACGAACGTCGCGGCTACAAGGGCATCTCCATCCCCTACGCCAAGCGCGTCTCGGTCGTTCGCGGCGGCATCCTCGAGATGGACGATCCCGAACACCGCATCTACCGGTCGGTCCTCAACCCCTACCTGTCGCCCGCCGCGGTCAAGCGTTGGGAACCGTTCATCGATGAGATCACGCGCGCGGCCCTGGACGAGAAGATCGAGTCCGGCAGTATCGATTTCGTCGACGACCTGGCCAATATCGTCCCGGCCGTACTGACGCTGGCCATGCTCGGCATCCCCCTGAAGCAGTGGTCGATCTACAGCGAGCCCGTGCACGCGGCGGTCTACACCCCCGAGGACTCACCCGATGTCACCCGCGTCGCGGAGATGCACCGCGCGATGGGTCTGGATCTGCTCACCAACATGCACGAGATCAAACAGAACCCGCGCCCGGGCCTGGTCAACGGCCTCGCCCAGCTCCGCATCGACGGCGAGCCCGCCCCCGACCTCGAACTGCTCGGCATGCTCGGCCTGATCATCGGCGGCGGCTTCGACACCACCACCGCACTCACCGCCCACGCCCTGGAATGGCTTTCGGAGAACCCGGAACAGCGCACCACCCTCAGCGCGGAGCGCGACCACCTGCTCGACCCCGCCACCGAGGAATTCCTGCGCTTCTACACCCCCGCGCCCGGCGACGGACGCACGATCTCCGAAGACGTGACGATCGACAACACCCGGTTCAAAGAGGGTGAACGACTGTGGCTGTCCTGGGCGATGGCCAACCGCGATCCCTCGATCTTCGAGGATCCGAACGAGATCGTCCTCGATCGCAAAGGCAACCGGCACTTCAGTTTCGGACTCGGCATCCACCGCTGCATCGGCTCGAACGTGGCGCGCACCGTCTTCAAATCCATGCTCACCGCCGTACTGGACCGCATGCCCGATTTCCGCTGCGACCCCGACGGCGCGGTGCACTACGACACCATCGGTGTCATCCAGGGCATGCGTAAACTCCCCGCCACCTTCACCCCGGGCAAACGTCTGGGCCCCGGCCTCGACGAGACACTCGAGACCCTGCAACAGGCCTGCGAGAAATACGGTCTGGCCGCGCCGGTCACCGAACGTCCGGAAGTCGCGCAGATTCGATGAGGTTCACCGCGGACGGTTCGAGCATCCCCGTCATCGATGCCAGCGTGCACATCTTCTTCGGCTCCAACCGGGATATGCGCGGTTTCCTGCGTGAGCCCTACAGGAGCCGTGGCATCCCCGATGCCGAGATGGACTGGTACGGCGCTCCCGGCGGCGAATACGCCGCCGGGACCAAGCCCGAGGGCCGGGGCAGATACCCCGGCTCGGATCCGGAGTTCGTCGGACGGCAACTGTTCGACGAACGCGGCGTCGATATCGCGATCCTGCATCCCATGACGCGCGGGATTCTGCCCGACCGGCATCTGACCACCGCGGTCCTGGCCGCGCACAACGAGATGCTGGTGACCCGCTGGCTCGACACCGGCGAATACTCCTCCCGGTTCCGCGGCACCATCCGCGTGAATCCGGAGGACATTCCGGGCGCGCTGCGCGAAATCCACAAATGGGGCGACCATCCGGGCGTGGTCCAGATCGGCATCCCGTTGCAATCGCGCGAACTCTACGGCAAACCGCAGTTCTGGCCGCTGTGGGAAGCCGCGGCGCAGGCGGGACTTCCGGTGGCGGCGCACGTGGAGACCGGTGAGAGCATCGGGTTCGCGCCGACGCCCTCGGGACATCCGCGTACCTACGAGCAGTACCTGGGCTTCCAGTCGCTCAACTACGTCTATCACCTGATGAACATGATCGCCGAGGGCGTTTTCGAACGGTTCCCGGCGTTGAAATTCGTGTGGGCGGACGGCGCCGCGGATATGCTGACCCCGTTCACCTGGCGTATGGACACCTTCGGTCGTCCGCATCTCGAGCAGACACCGTGGGCGCCTCGCATGCCGAGCGATTATCTGCCCGGCCACGTGTACTTCGTCCAGGGCAGCCTGGACGGTCCCGGCGATACCGAATTCGCCGGTGAATGGCTCGGATTCACGGGCAAAGAAGATATGGTGATGTTCGGGTCCAGTTATCCACACTGGCACAGCGGCGATATCGACACGCTGCCCTCCGCACTCACCGCCGAACAGCGCGAGAAGCTCTGTTGGCGCAACGCGGCCGGACTCTACGGAATCGACATCCCGGTTCCGTCGGGCACCCGGTAGTCGCTTTCGGTCCCTTGCAAGGAGACGACCATGACCTTGGCCCATCAGCAAGCACGCGTACCGGCCGCCGAGCAGGTCGCCGTCCGGGTCGTCGACTCGGACGTCCACCCCGTGCCGCGGCGCGGGGAACTTCTCGAGTACATTCCCGAGCCGTATCGCACGTCGTACTTTCGTAGTCATCGCGTCGGGGACACCATCCTCTACGACGCGCCCGACTACGCGCACGCGTACGCGATGCGGGTGGACTCGTTCCCGGAGAACGGTGAATTCCCCGGCAGTGACCCGGATCTGGCGTTTCGTCAGTTGATCCTGGACGCGGGTTCGGATATCGCGATCCTGGAGCCGACCGTCAAGGCCGCGCGGTTGCCCGAGGCGACCCAGGCGTTGGCCACCGGGGTCAATCACTGGCTGGCCAACCACTGGCTGGACTCGCACAACAATTGGCACACCCGGTGGCGTGGTTCGATCTGCGCGGCGATCGACGATCCGGTCGGCGCGGTCCGCGAGATCGAGCACTGGGCGGGTCACGAGTACATGTCCCAGATCCTCATCAAGGCCGAACCCCGTCCGGCGTGGGGTGATCCGAAGTACGACCCGATCTGGGCCGCGGCGACCAAACACGACCTGGTGGTCAGCTGCCATCTGGCGCGGGGCGCGTTCGAGACCATGCCGATGACGCCGGTCGGATTCCCCAGCTACAACCACGATTTCATGGTCACCTATTCGCTGCTCGCCGCGAATCAGATCATGAGCCTGATCTTCGACGGTGTCTTCGACCGGTTCCCGACCCTGCGGATCGTGTTCGTCGAACACGCCTTCACCTGGATCCTGCCGTTGATGTGGCGGATGGACGCCATCTACGAGGCGCGCAAATCCTTCACCGGAATCCGGCGCAAGCCTTCGGAATACGTGAAGGAGCACATCAAGTTCACCACCCAGCCGTTGGACTACCCCGAGGACAAGACGGAGTTGACCCGGGCGTTCGAGTGGATGGAATGCGAGAAGATCCTGCTGTTCTCCTCCGATTACCCGCACTGGACCTTCGACGATCCCAGTTGGCTCGCGAAACATTTACCTACTTACGCGCGTGAGCGGGTGATGTTCCGCAACGGCATCGAGACCTACCACCTCCCGGAGACGGTGCCCGTGCTCCAGGGGCAGAGGCGGGTGTTCTGAGTGTCGGACACCTCGGGACCCGCCGGTGAGCGCAGGTTGGCGCAGGGGCGTGAGCATGTCGTCGCCACCGTCGACGAGATCCCGCCCGGGAAGTCGAAGGTGGTGCCGATCGGGCGGCACGGTGTCGGCGTCTACAACGTCGGCGGCACCTACTACGCGATCGCGAATTACTGTCCGCACGAAGGCGGTCCACTGTGTTCGGGCCGCACCCGCGGACGCACGGTCGTCGACGAGAGCGTGCCGGGTGACGCGGTCATGGTGCGGGACAAGGAATTCATCTTCTGTCCGTGGCACCAGTGGGGTTTCGAACTCGCTACCGGAACGACGGCGGTGAAGCCGGAGTGGAGTATCCGCACCTATCCGGTGCGAATCGTCGGTGACGACGTCGTCGTGACGGCATGAGCAACAGTCGAAGGAGACCGTGATGGGCTCGGTGGAGATCAACGGTGGCCGCGTCGCCTACGAGATACTGGGCGAGACCGGCGAACTGATCGTGCTGACCCCCGGTGGGCGGTTCGGTATGGATATCCCCGGTGTGCGGCCACTCGCGCGGGCGTTGGTCGACGGCGGCTATCGCGTGCTGTTGTGGGACCGCCCGAACTGCGGTGATTCCGATGTGCAGTTCTACGGGCAGAGCGAATCGCACATGCGCGCGCACACCCTGCGCGGATTGCTGACCGCGCTCGATACCGGGCCGTGCGTGCTCGCGGGCGGATCGGGTGGTGCGCGGGATTCGATGATCACCGCGATCCTGTATCCGGAATTGGTCGAACGGCTGGTGCTCTGGAATATCGTCGGCGGTGTGTACGGGTCGTTCAATCTCGGCTCGTACTACATCATGCCGAGTTTGCAGGCCGCGCGCGCCGGTGGTGTGGAGAGTCTGGTGCGGCTGCGCGAATGGCGTGAGCTGATCGAACGGAATCCGGCCAACAAGGAGCGATTGCTCGCGCTGGATCGGGACGAGTTCGTGAGACTGCAACTGCGCTGGCTCAACGCCTACGTCCCCAAACCCGGTCAGACCATCCCCGGCGTCGAGGACGAGCTGTTCGACGGCATCACCGTGCCGACCCTGATCATCCGGGGCGGGGAGAACGATCTGGACCACCCCAAACGCACCTCGCTGGAGGTGAGTTGCCTGATCCGCGGTTCGGTCCTGATCGACCCGCCGTGGCCCGAGGACGCGTGGGAACGCGCGATGGAAGATCGCGCGTCCGGAAAGGTGAACCGCTACAACCTGTTCGACACCTGGGTACTCGCCGCGCCCGCCATCCTGCGATTCCTGAGCAGCTGATGGCCGCGCGCGATTCACTTCGCGAGAACGGTGACCTCGCAGTTGAGCGAGGCCTCGAGCGCGGTGTGCAGGCGGCTCTCCGGCACCCGCTCGAGATCTTCCTTCGCCACGATCACCGAGACGACGTCGAACCCGTCGGCGTCCTGGGTCCGCACGACCTCGGCGGTCAGCCCGAATCCGGCGAGGACGCCGTGGGCGTCGTCGTCGGTGCCGCGGCTGATGAAGGTCACCACACCGGCGGCGGGTTCGGTGCCGAAGGCCCGCGCGCAGAGTTCGAGCGCGGCCCGGTGTGCGCCGTCGGCGTCGTCGGTGGCGACGAGCAACTGCACTTCGCGCCGATTCGGCGGCGCGGCGGGCAGGTCGCCGCCGCCGAGCACCTCGCCCTCCCATGCCGCGACCCCGGCACGCAACGCCGAGACCCCTTGCGCCAGTTGCTCATCGGCGAGCTCACCGGCCGGGTCGATATTGATACGCAGCACCGCCGTCCTCATGTCGGCCAGCTTAACCAGGAAATCAGCCAGAGGAGGTGACCATGCGCGATGCGTTCGAACCGTCCGGTTCACTCACCGTTGCCACGGCCCCCGGCTGCCGCCCGCGTCTGTTGCGGGCCGCGCCGGGCATCGAGAGCGCGGCCGAATACCGCGAACAGGGCGGCTACCGCGCCCTGGCCTCGACCACGGATCTGCTCGCCGAGGTCGAACGCAGCGGATTACTCGGCCGGGGCGGGGCGGGGTTCCCGCTCGCGATCAAATTGCGCACGGTGCGCGAAGCCCATCTGCGCGGCGGTGACACCGTCGTGGTCGCCAACGGCGAAGAGGGCGAACCGTCCTCGATCAAGGACAAATGGCTGCTGCGCCACCGCCCGCACCTGATCCTGGACGGACTGCGCCTGGCCGCGGCGGTCGTGGGAGCGCGACGGGCTTTCGTCTACGTCTCCGACCCCGAAGCGGCCGAGCGGATCGAGGCCGCCATCGCCGAGGTCGGCGCTCGAGAGTTCGACGCCCGCGAGCCGGAAGCCGCCGGATTCGGCGAACCCGGCCTCGGTGATGCCGCCGGATTCAGCGGCCCGAGCCCCGGGCAGGCGCCCGAGGCGGTCGGCGGGCGCGGCGCGGGCGCGCTCGACGATCTGGTCGTACGTGTGGTGACGGTCGAGCCCGCCTATGTGGCCGGTGAGGAGACCGCGGCCGTCCAGGCCATCAACGGCGGGCCCGCGCTGCCCAAGGACAAGCCGCCGCGCCCCTTCGAGCAGGGCGTCGCCGGTGTCCCCACCGTGGTGAGCAATGTCGAGACGCTGTCGAACCTGCCGTTCGTCCAGCGCTACGGCGGGCAGGCGTTCCGGTCCGAGGGCACGGCCACCTCGCCGGGAACCTTCCTGGCGACGCTCACCGTCGCCGGACGCGCGCCCGCGCTCTACGAGCTCCCCCACGGTGTCGCGCTCACCGATCTGCTGTCCTGGGAAGGTATTTCGCCCGATGACGTGCGCGGCGCGCTCATGGGCGGCTACTTCGCGGGCATGCTCGACCGCGACGTACTCGGCGCGACGCTGGACCACGCCGCGCTGCGCGCGCTCGGCAGCGGACTCGGATGCGGGGCGATCTCGCTGATCACCTCCGAATGCCCCGTCGCGGTCGCCGCGGCCGTGATGAGCTACTTCGACCGCGAGAACGCCGGACAGTGCGGTTCCTGCTTCAACGGCACCGCCGCCATGGCCGCCGCCCTGAACGCGTTGCGCGACGGCGTCGCGGGCACCGAGGATCTGGCCCGGCTCGAGCGCTGGTCGGTGGTGCTGCGCGGGCGTGGCGCGTGCGGCACCCTCGACGGCGCGACCAACACCGCGGCGACCCTGCTCGCCCGTTTCCCCGCCGAGGTCACCGAGCACCTCGACAATCGTTGTCCGACCTGCCGATCCGGCGCCTACACCGCCGATCGCCCCTTCGCAGTGGAAGCGGTGGCCCACGCATGAGGATCCGACTCGACCGCACCATGTGCGACGGCTTCGGCATCTGCGCCAAACACGCGCCGGAGTACTTCTCGCTCGATGACTGGGGCTACGCCGTCCTGGTCGGCGACGGCGTCATCCCGCCGTCGGACCGCGACGCGGTCATGCGCGCGCTGCTGGACTGCCCGGTGCACGCCATTATCGAAACCCCCGACGCCGCCACGCGCGCCGACGAACCCGCGACCGTCGCACAGACCACGGAGGTATCACGATGAGGATCCACGTCGACACCGTGCTGTGCGAGAGCAACGGCATCTGCGCGGGAATCATCCCCGAGGTGTTCGAGCTCGATGACGACGATCGGCTCGAGCTGCTGCGCGAGGAACTCACCGCGGATATCGAACCGCGGGTGCGCGACGCGGTGGTGCAGTGTCCGCGTCACGCCATTTCCCTCGTGGAATAGCGGTCCCGGCGCGCACCGGGACCATACCGCCGCTCCGGCGCGCGCCACCACTACCGGGGCAGTCCGAGCACCCGCTCGGCGATGATGTTGCGCTGGATCTCCGAGGTACCGCCCGCGATGGTTCCGGCGAAGGTCCGCACGTAGCGGTCGAACCAACCGGCGGCCACGTCCTCGAGATTCAGGGCGCTGCGCCTGCCGGTGACACCGGGATGGGCCAGCCCGTCCGGCCCCGAGGCGTCGAGCGCGGCTTCGGTGGCCCGCTGGGCGGCTTCGGAGCCGAGCAGTTTCAGCACCGACATTCCCGCCACGTCGTCCACGCCGCGCGCGGCCGCGGCCAGCGCGCCGGAGCCGAGCAGGCGCAGCGCGTAGTTGTCCATGATCAGCGTCGCGTATTGATCGGCCTGCACCGGGCCGTCTGGCTCGAATTCGTCCACCAGATTGCCGAGCCGGTCGGCGAAGGCCAGCCACAGCAGCGTGCGTTCGTGTCCGAGCGATCCGGTCGCGACCGCCCACCCCTTGTGCAACTCGCCGACCAGGTTCTCGGCGGGCACCTCGACATCGACGAAGAAGACCTCGTTGAAGTCGAGGTCGTCGCGGTCGCAGACCGAGGCGAAGGGTCGCCGTTGCACCCCGGGCGAATCGGTGGGGATGAGCAGGGCCGAGATGCCACGGTGTTTGACGGCGTCGGGGTCGGTGCGCACGAAGGTCAGCAGGACCTCGGCGTCGTGGGCTCCCGAGGTCCACACCTTCTGACCGTTGACGACGAACCGGTCGCCGTCGAGTACGGCGCGGGTGCGCAGACCGGCCAGGTCCGAACCCGCGCCGGGCTCGCTCATGCCGAGCGAGGCCGTCATATCGCCGCGCAGGATCGGAATCGCCCAGCGCCGTTGCTGTTCGGCGGAACCGAAGGTGATCAGCGAAGCGGCGATGATGCCGAGTCCCTGCGGGTTGAAATTCTCGTAGATGCCACGGCGCGCCAATTCCTCGCGGTGCACGTACTGCTCGATGACCCCGGCGTCGCGGCCGCCGAATTCCGGCGGGTAGCCCGGCGCCAGCCAGCCGTTGTCGAATTGCAGGCGCTGCCAGCGCCGCGCCCATTCGGGGAGGTGGGAGGTCGAGCGGGCCCGTTCGGTCGCCTCCGATTCGTCGGGCAGATGCTCGTCGAGGAAGGCGACGAATTCCGCGCGGAACGCCTCCACGGTCTCGTCGAAAGTCAGTTGCACGATCAAGCCTCGCTCTCGGCGCGTGAGGCTCCGCGGACCGTAGCCCGGGTGCGCTGTCGCCAGTCCGCTACCGTCACGGAGAATGCCCCTCTCAGTCAGAGAGAGTATCACTTACACTATTCGCATGTCCGATATGTGGAGCGACCTTCTCGCGTGCCTGGATCTGAAGGAAATCGCCGTCGACGACGACGCGACCTCGGCCGGAGCCACCGGTGCCCTGTACTACGAGGGCCCCAACCAGCAACTCGAGTACCACCGTATTTTCGGCGGTCAGATCCTGGCGCAGCTGCTGAGCGCCGCGCGTCTGGCCAGCCCCGACAAGACGGTCAAATCGCTGCACACCGTGTTCCCGCGTGAGGGCCGCGCCGATCAGCCGGTGCGCTACGAGGTGATCCGCAGGCACGAGGGCCGTTCCTTCGGCACCCTCGCCATCAACGCCACCCAGGGCGCCGAGGTCGTCGCCTCGGCCGTCGCCTCGATCCACGCCCCGGAGGAAGGGCTGGACCGTCAGACCGTCGACGCGGTCGGCGGTACGGCCGAACAGAGCACGCCTCGCGAATTCGGCCTCATCCCGTGGGAGGTCCGCGCCGACGACGATCTCGACAGCACCGCCACCGGCCCCGCCGAATTCCAATTCTGGATGCGCACACCGGAGGTCGAGCCCACCCTGGCCCCCGCCCTGGCCGCCTACGCCACCGACCTCACCCTGATCGGCACCGCGCTGCGCCCCGTCGAGGGCATCAGCCACGTCGGCAACGGCACCCAGTTCCTGTCCGCGGTCACCTCGCACACGCTGTGGTTCCACCGCCCGCTGCGCACCGACGACTGGCTGCTCGTGCGCCAGCACAGCCCGATCCTGGCCAACGGCAGGGCATTCGGACGCGGTGACGCGCTCACCGAGGACGGCACCCTCGTGGCCTCCTTCGCCCAGGAAGCACTCGTGCGGTTCCGTTCGTGAGCCTTCGGCGCACCAGCGCCCGCCACGCGGGCCCCGATCCGTCACCTTCGAAGGAGGCCGACCGATGACCTACGTCATCACACAGAACTGCTGCAAGGACGCCAGTTGCGTGTCGGCGTGCCCGGTCGACTGCATCCGGCCGAGCGCCACCGACGGGTCGCCGGGCACCCAGATGCTGTTCATCGACCCGGAGACCTGCATCGACTGCGGCGCGTGCGCCGACGAGTGCCCGGTCGACGCGGTCTATTCCGAATTCGACCTCCCCGAGGGCATGGAGCGGTTCCTCGACATCAACGCGGAATACTTCCGGCACAACCCGCTCGAACCGGCGATGATCATGCCGATGACCCGCCCGCCCGCCGTCGACCGGGGCGCGCTGCGCGTCGCGATCGTCGGCGCGGGCCCGGCCGCCTGCTACGCGGCCGCCGAACTGCTCGGCGTCGACGGCGTGGAAGTCGAACTGTTCGAACGGCTTCCGACACCGTTCGGGCTGATCCGGGCAGGCGTCGCCCCCGATCACCAGCGCACCAAATCGGTGGTCAAGATCTTCGAGGGCGCCTTCGGCAACGCCCGGTTCGGCTGCTACCTCAACGTCGAGATCGGGCAGGCGATCACCCACGCGGATCTGCTCGCCAACCACCACGCGGTGATCTACGCGGTCGGCGCGTCCTCCAGCCGTGACCTGGGCATCCCGGGGGACCGACTCCCGGGCCACCACGCCGCCGCGGATTTCGTCGGCTGGTACAACGGGCATCCCGACCACGCGGCACGGGAATTCGATCTGTCCGGGCGGCGCGCGGTCATCATCGGCAACGGCAATGTCGCCCTCGACGTCGCCAGGATGCTGCTGCTCGACACCGACGCGCTCACCGGCACCGATATCGCCGAGCACGCCCTCGCGGCCCTCGCGGGCAGCGAGATCGAGGAGGTGGTCATCCTGGGCCGTCGCGGACCGCGTGACGGCGCGTTCTCCCTCGGTGAGTTTCACGCGCTCGGACATCTGCCGGGCATCGACGTCGTCATCGACGGCGGCGACACCGAGAGCAGGCCCGACGACGACGTGGAGACCAGGCTCAAACTCGATATCGCGCGCGAGTTCGCCGAGCGGACCCCGACGCCGGGTAACAAGCGCATCGTCTTCCGGTTCGACAGCTCGCCGACCGAATTCGTCGGCGAGGACGGGGTGACGGGGTTGCGCGTCGCGCGCACCGGAACCGACGAATCGACCGTCATCGAGACCTCGCTGGTGTTGCGGTCGATCGGCTACCGCGGCTCGGCGGTGGCGGGTCTGCCCTACGACGAGGCGACCGGGACGGTGCCGCACGAGAACGGCAAGGTGATCGGCGCGGACGGCGCCGCGGTCCCCGGCGTGTACGTCACCGGCTGGATCAAACGGGGTCCGCGCGGCGTCATCGGGACCAATCGCGGCTGTGCGGAGGAAACCGTCGCCCAGCTCATCGCCGATTTCGACCGGGGCGCTCTGCACCGTGAGGTCGGCGATCGCGCGGCACTGCGCGGACTGCTGGCCCGACGCGGTGTCGACGCGGTCGACTGGAAGGGCTGGCGGGCCATCGACGCCGCCGAACGCAAGCGTGGCGCCGAGGTGACCCGGCCGCGCGTGAAGTTCATCGATATCGAGGAGATGGTGACCACCGCGCGGGGGTAGCCGAAACGACGATGGCACCGCACCCGTCACCGGGGCGGTGCCATCGTCGTCTCCGGGAATCAGTCGCTGGCGGGCAGCGGCTTGGCCTCTTTGAGCGCCAGCTTGGTCGAGCCCACGCTCAGGCTGCCCGCACCGGCCTTGGTGACCAGCACCTCCGCACCGCTCTCGTCGACGTAGCGCTTGCCCATCACCGTGCCGTCGGCGAATTCGGCGTCGAGCGCCGCGTCCGCGGCCTTCTCGCCGTCGATCGCCACCATGGCGACGCCGCCGGCGCGCAGATCGTCGAGGCTGTCCGACGACTTCACGACGATGACCTCGGTATCGCAGACCTGGCTGCGTAGCCGAGAACCGTTCTTGATCATGATCATCCTTCCTGACCGGTACTACTGACCCGCGCCGCCGACAGCGGCGTCGAGGGTGAGTTCATCGATGAGTTCACGCCGCAGCACCTTGCCGGTCGGCGTCGCGGGCAGGCCGTCCCTGAACACCACCCGATCCGGGGTGCGTGAACCACGCAGTGTGCCACGAACGTAGGTGCGCAGTTCCTCCGGATCCGGATCCGCGCCCTCCTCCGGCACCACGACGGCGACGATGATCTGGCCCCATTCGGCGTCCTCGACGCCGACGACCGCCACCTCGCGCACACCGGGATGCTCCACGAGCACGTCCTCGATCTCGGCGGGCGCGATGTTCTCGCCACCGCGAATGATCGTGTCGTCGGAACGGCCGCCGATGAACAGGTAGCCCTCGGCGTCGAGCACCGCGACATCCTTGGTCGGGAACCACCCGTTCTCGTCGAGCACCGAACCGATGCCGGTGTACTTGCCCGACACCTGCTCACCACGTACGAACAGTTCACCGGGTTCGTCCGGGCCGAGCACCGCGCCGAGTTCGTCGCGGATCTCGACCTCGATGCCCGGGACCGGGCGTCCGACCGAACCGAGCCTGCGCACCACGGCCGGATCGTCGGACGCGCGCGCCGCGCGATGGTCCTCCGGGCCCAATACCGCGATGGTGGAACTGGTCTCGGTCAGGCCGTAGGCGTTGACGAAACCGACCTCGGGCAGCAGTTCCAACGCCGTGCGCACCAGCGGCAGCGGCACCTTGGATCCGCCGTAGGCCAGGTTGCGCAGCGTCGGCAGGGTGGTGCCCGCGCGCTTGATCTCGGTGATGACGCGATCGAGCATGGTCGGCACGACCGTCGCGGTGGTGACGCGTTCGCTGTTGATCAACCGCACCCACTCGGCCGGATCGAAACTGCGCAGGTAGACCATCTTGCGGCCCGCGTACAGATTCGACAGCGCCGCGCCCACACCGGCGACGTGATACGGCGGCACACAGATCAGCGCCACGTCGTCGGGGTCCGCCGAGGCGAAATCGACCGTGCCGGTGATGTAGCTGACCAGGTTGTTGTGCGACAGTTCCACGGCCTTGGGCGCGGAGGTCGTGCCCGAGGTGAACAGCACCACGGCGACGTCGTCGGGCTCGGGCATCTCCGATACCGGATCGGCCGAGGCCGCGGCGTCGAGGAAATCCTCCGAACGCAGCAGGCGGCCCTCGTAGCCGCCGACGCTGTCGACGTAGTCGCTGTCGCAGATCAGCAGCGGATCCTCGAGCCGATCGATCAGCTCGCGCAGTTTCACCCCGCTGAGGCGGTAGTTCAGCGGCGCGAACGACACACCGGCGCGCGCCGACGAGAAGATCAGCAGCGGCAGCAGCGCACCGCCCGTGCCGACGTAGGCGACGGTGCGCGCGCCCGATCCCTGGATGACCCCGGCGCCGCCTTCGGTCAGCGTGTTCAAATGCCCCGCGGTCCACCGCAATTCGTCGGAGACGACCGCGACGCGGTCCGGGGCGCTCGACGCCGCCATGTCCAGCAACAACGAAATGCTCATGCAGTCGCCTCTCAGTGCGCCACCGATCGACATCGCCTCGGCATACCGCTGTCGGCATTCGGCGCGGACCGCCGGTCGATCCGCGTGATAGTGGCATTCTCCTGTTCGGAGAATAACATATGCAAACGAGCGTAACCCGTAGGCCGAAAAGTGCGGGAGCCCGGCATCGGACCAGCGCAAAGGGCGGAGGTGGCATCATGATCAGCACCACGACCGCACCAGGAAAGGCCCGAAAATACCGTGATCCGGGTGATAGCACCGAGCACCGAGGCCGACATCACCGCAGCGGTGCCGTCCGGCCCGGTGATCGCCGTCGGCGTCGATCCCGACGACCCGGAATCATGGTTGGAGCGCGCCACGTTCACCCTGACCGAGAACGAATCGAGCGATCCGCGCCTGGTCACCGTCGACTCCGTCGACAAGACGCTCGAGGAGATCGAGACCCGCTGCGCGCGGTCGCCGCTGGCCGCGACGATCTGTGACGACGTCCTGCGCGCCACCGCGGCCTGCGCCGAACTGTGGCCGGGGCTCGCCCTGGAATCGCTGGCCTACTCGACATTGCAGGCCGGACCCGAATTCCGACGCTGGCTCGACGAACGCGGCCCGAAACGCGTACCGGAGGAAACCACCGAGGCGGTGCTGTGCTCACGCAGCGGCGACACCCTCGAGATCTCGTTCAACCGTCCGCGTCGGCACAACGCCTTCGACAATCGCACCAGGGCCGGACTGCTCGACGCGCTGACGGTGGCCAGGCTGGACCCCTCCGTGCGCGCGGTCCACCTGCGCGGCGCGGGACCGTCGTTCTGTAGCGGCGGCGATCTCGCGGAATTCGGCACCTTCGTCGACCCGGCGGCTTCGCACGTGGCGCGGACCAGGCACAGCCCGGCGCAGGCGATCGACGAATTGACCCGCAGGCTCGGGCCCGAGTGCCGGGCCTTCGTGCACGGCCGCGTCCTGGGCAGCGGACTGGAGATGGCCTCGTTCTTCGGCACCGTGCGCGCCCACCCCGACACGGTATTCGGCCTCCCCGAACTCGAGCTCGGCCTGATCCCCGGCGCGGGCGGCACGGTGAGCGTCACCCGTAGAATCGGGCGCTGGCGCACGGCGTACCTGGTGCTGACCGGCCGCACGATCACGGCGACGACGGCACTCGAGTGGGGTCTGATCGATGAGATCGGCGACTGATCCGATGACGGGCGGTACCGGCGGACCGCCCCGGGGGCGCGCCCCCGGCGACGCGCAGCCGAAGGTCCGCTCCGGCGACTCCGATCCGAACGCCGAGCGCGACGCCGCGGCCTGCCCGCCGGGCAACGACACCGTCGACCCGGTCGAGGCCGCCGCGCTGTGGGCGAGTAGCGGGCTCGCGTGGCTGACGGGGACACCCGACGGGACACCCGAGTTCTCGCGCGCCCCGGTCCTGACACGAGCGCTGGAGGTCGGGCGGCGGATCACCACGACGACCGCTGTCACGATCGATGTGCCGAATCTCCTGGCGGGCCGCGCCGCCCTGCTCGGACTGCGACGCCGGGGCGATATGTCCGCGGGCGGGGCGACCGCGCTGTCGGCCGCGCGCGAGGGGTGGTGCGCGCTGACGCTCTCGCGGGCGGTCGATGTGGAGACCGTGCCCGCGCTGCTGGAATCCGACGCGGTCGAATCCGATCCGTGGCCCGCGATTCGGGAGTGGGCGGCGCGACGTCCGGCCGAGGAGATCACCGAACGCGCCCGACTCCTCGGCCTGCCCGCCGCGACACTCGGTGAAACCGCCCCGGCCGCACCGCGTATCCGCCGCGCGGGACAGCGCGGACCCGCGCGCGAGGTCGCCGGATGCCTCGTGGTCGATCTGACGTCGATGTGGGCCGGACCGCTGTGCGGCCGACTGCTCGCCGAGGCGGGCGCGACGGTGGTCAAAGTCGAGAGTCCGCGCCGCCCCGACGGCACCCGTGGCGGTGCCCCGGCCTTCTTCGACTGGATGAACGGCGAAAAGCTCTGCTGGGCAGCCGATCTGGACACCGACGCCGATTCGCTGCGCGCTCTGCTCACGGTCGCCGACATCGTGCTGGAGGGTTCACGGCCCGCCGCGCTCGAACGGCGCGGTCTCGGACCGCACGATATCCCCGCGCGTCCCGGCCGGGTCTGGCTCCGGATCACCGGCCACGGGACGGAAGGCCCCGCGGCCGATCACGTGGCTTTCGGGGACGACGCCGCGGTGTCGGGTGGGTTGGTCGGCGGCGCGCCGCGTCGGCCCGTTTTCTGCGGCGACGCGATCGCCGATCCGCTCACCGGACTCGAGGCCGCCGCGGCGGTGCTCGATTCGCTCGGACGCGGCGGCGGCGAACTCGTCGAACTGTCCATGGCCGCCGTCGCCGCGACCTACGCGGCACTGCCGCGCGCACCGCGTGATTCGACGTTCCCCGTGCTCGCACCGGCCCGACCGACCGATATCGGACCGCGCGCGGGCGCCGTCGGCGCGGATACCGACATCGTGCGACGACTGGTCGCCGACAGGCTCGCGGCGTGCTGATCCAGCGCGCCACCCTTCTCGACGGCAGGCGCGTCGATCTGCGGGTCGGCGCGAGGATCGTCGCCATGGACGAACGGTTGTCACCGGAGCGCGGCGAAGAGGTCTTCGACGCGGCGGGCGGCGCGGTCGTGCCCGGTCTGCACGACCACCACGTCCATCTCCGCTCGACCGCGGCGGCGCAGACCTCGGCGCGGGTCGGTCCGCCGTGGACGAACGATCCCGAGAGTTTCGCCGTCGCGCTGCGCACCGCCACCCCCGATGTCGACGGCTGGATCCGGGCCGTGGGCTATCACGAATCCGTCGCGGGCGATATCGACCGTCGAGCGCTGGACGCGATCGAATCCCGCAGGCCGATGCGGGTCCAGCACCGCAGCGGCGCGTTGTGGATCGTGAACTCCCCCGGTCTGGGCGCGCTCGGGATGCCGGACCATCCGGACGGCAGGCTGTTCCGCGTCGACACCGACCCCGGGCACACCCTGCCCCCGGTCGAGCATCGTCTGTCCCGACTCGGCGCGACACTGTCGGGATGGGGCGTCACCGGTGTCACCGACGCGACTCCCGGCCAGAGCCAGGCCGATATCGACGCGCTCGCCGCCGCGCATCACAGCGGCGAACTGCCGCAACGACCGCACAGCCTGGCGGCGCTGGGCGTCATCGCGGTGCCCGGGGTGACGATCGGTCCGGTCAAGATCATCCTCGACGACGAGACCCTCGATCTCGACGATCTCACCGACCGGGCCGCGCGCTGTCATCGCGCCGATCGCGGTATCGCCGTGCACTGCGTGACCGAAAGCCAACTGGCGGTGACCGTCGCGGCGTTGGAGGCGGCGGGCCACGACCCGCGCGACCGCATCGAACACGGCGCGCTGATCCACGACGACTACCTCGACGTGCTGGCCGAACTGGGCGTGACGGTGGTGACCCAGCCGAATTTCGTGGCCGAGCGCGGCGACGCCTATCTGCGCGACATTCCCGTGCGGGACCATCCGATGCTGTGGCGGGTCGCCTCACTGCTCGACCGGGGCGTCCGGCTCGCGCTGTCCACCGATATGCCGTTCGGGGACGGCGATCCGTGGGCCGCCATGCGCGCCGCCGTGCACCGCCGGACCGTCGGGGGCGAGATTCTCGGACCCGCCGAACGGATTTCGGCCGAGCGGGCGCTGGCACTCTTCTGCGGGTCCGCGCAGCGCCCCGACCTGGCGCGGCGCGTCGAAGTGGGCCAGCCGGGTGATCTGTGCGTGCTCACGGCGGCGCCCGCGCAGGCGCTGGCCGAACTCGCGTCGGACATGGTCGCGCTGACCGTCGTCGGCGGGCACGCGACCTACCGCTTCGATGCGACGAGCACCGACGCACGGTGACGGCTCGGGCGACCGAAACCACCGTCAGACGTTTAGATCGGAATGATATTCGCGAAAATGAGAAATGCCATTTCCGCATGTCAGAATGCAAATCTAGAGCATTCCGTATGGAAATTTATGACCGGAATCACCACGAAGTGGTAACGTCATTCTCGTCAAAGTTGACACGACGGACCGATCCGTAGCCCGCACGGGCGCACGCCCGCAGCCCGGGAATTCGCGATCCGTCACGATGTCGAGGGACCGACGATGCAACCACTCACCGACCATGCTCTCGACCCACCCGGCACGCGTGGCGCCGAATCGGACGAGACCGCGGCGCCCACGGAATCCGATTCGCGCACACTGCTTCTGGCACTGGAAGAGGCCGAGGCAGAAGCCGAGGCGGCCGAAGCCGCCGCCGAGGCGGCCCGCGCTCGCGCCCACGCCGCGCGATTGCGGCGACACGCGGGTGTGACCTCCGCGCCGAAGGGCCGACGCGAAGCGGATACCGGGAACGGTCGAACCGAGGCCGACGCGCCAGACCACGTCGTCGTACCGGCGCCGACGGATCGAGCCGACAGCGCCGACACCGAATCCCAAGTGGCGAGCGAACTCTCGTCGGACACGCCTCCCGGCGACGCGGTCTCCGCGTCCGAGAGCGGCACGGAAACCGCCGACACCACCGCACGGTCCGATATCGCGGACACGACGAACCCCGCCGCGACCACCGGGGCGGATCCGGTCGACATCACGATCGAGAAGGCCGCCGCCCCGTCCGACGACATCGCGCTCGTCGACCCGGAGACCGCGGCCGCGGCACCATCGCCGACCGAGAGCCCGGACGTGGCGACCCGCCCGCGCCGTCGACGCGTCGCCGTCGTGACGGCGGCCGTGGCAGTGGTCGTCGTCGCCCTCGCCGCCAGCGGATTCTTCGTGTGGAATCACCACACCGCGTCCGAGGAACATCGCCGGACCGCGGAATTCAGCGCGGCGGCACGGCAGGGTGTCGTCGCACTGACCACCCTGGATTTCAATCGCGCGGCCGAGGACGTGCAGCGCGTGCTCGACAATTCCACCGGTTCCTTCCGTGAGGACTTCAGCAGCCGCGCAGACGATTTCACCAATGTCATCCGGCAGTCACAGGTGGCGACCGAGGGGACGGTCAACGGTGTCGCGGTCGAGTCCATGACCGACGACACCGCGGTGGTACTGGTCGCGGCGACCTCGCGGGTGACCAATTCCGCCGGCGCCGAGCAGGAACCCCGCGCATGGCGACTCAGCGTCACAGTGACGCGAGTGGACGGTCAGATCAAGATGTCGAAAGTCGAGTTCGTACCGTGATCGCACGTATAGTCGGCCGGCTCCGCGCCGAGCCCTGGATGGTTCTGCTCACGCTCGCGGTCCTCGTTTCGGTGGCCACCGCGACCACCCTGGCGATTCGGCAGTACCAGCCGGACCGCGAGACCGGCGAGGACGCCGCGCGAGCGGCCGTCGCCGCCGCCTCCGAAGGCACCGTCGCCCTGCTGTCGTACGGGCCGAACACCCTCGACCGCGATTTCGCGTCGGCGAAGGGCCATCTCACCGGCGACTTCCTGACCTACTATTCGCAGTTCACCCAGCAGATCGTCGCGCCCGCGGCGAAACAGAAATCGGTCGAGACCACCGCCGCCGTGGTCCGCGCCGCGGTCTCGGACCTGAAGCCGGATTCGGCGGTGGTGCTGGTCTTCATCAATCAGACGACCACGAGTGCGGACAAACCCGATCCGGCCATGGCCGCGAGCAGTGTGCGGGTTTCGCTGACCAAGGTCGACGACGACTGGCGCATCTCGTCCTTCGATCCGGTGTAGCGGCAACCGCGTTCTCGCTCCTGGACCACGTGTTCTCCCCGGACACGCGCGGTAGGCGACCCTGCGCACCGAAAGAACTCAGTTCTCGGATAGGCAAGGCTGTCCTACACTGAGTTATGCCCGATATGTGGAGCGACCTGCTGACCTGCTTCGACCTCCGTCTCCGACCGACGACCCCGTCGGCGCAGGACGGCGGTCGGCCGGAACCGCCCCCGGCCCGGCGCAGCACGCTGACCGTCTTCGAGGCGCCCTGTCAGCAGATCGAGCATCACCGGCTGTTCGGCGGGCAGCTGCTCGGACAGTTCGTCCGGGCCGCGACCCGCGCGTGTCCGTCGAAGGTCGTGAAATCCCTGCACGTGCTGTTCGCCAACGAGGGCAAGAGCGACTCCCCCGTGTACTACATCGTGCAGCGCCAGCAGGAGGGCCGGACATACGCCTCGCTGACGATCACCGCACGACAGAAACGCGACGTCATCGCCACCGCCATGGTGTCGATGCATGTCGGCGAGGAGGGCCGGGAACACCAGACCGTCGACGGTATCCCCGCCCTGCCCGGCCCCGAACACCGCCGCGACATCCCGCTGATGCCGTGGGAGACACGGGCGACGAGCGACCTCGATTCCCCCGAGGTCGGCCCGCCCGACTACGAACTCTGGATGCGCACACCGGGCGTCGAGGACGATCTGAATCCGGCGATCCTGGCCTACGCGACCGACCTCAGCCCGATCGGCACGGCACTGCGCCCGCTCGACGGAATCGGTCAGGCGGGTAACGGCACCGACTTCACCTCGGCGACCATCACGCATTCGGTCTGGTTCCACCGCGAGGTGCGCGTCGACGACTGGCTGCTCCTGCGGCACCACAGCCCGCTGGTCGCGCACGGTCGCTGCTTCGGGCGGGGCGATATCCTGACCGAGGACGGCACCTTGGTAGCGTCGTTCGCGCAAGAGGGCTTGCTACGTTTCCGACCCTCGTGACGAACAAGAAGAGAACATAATTCTCGATTTTGTAAGGCTAAATCTCAAAAACCTCGAAACGCCTGCAATGTGCGCAACAATCTTGGCACGTTCTCCGGTACAGTGCAATCATGTTCTCTCAGCATGACAGCGGGTCGGTAGCCCGGTGACCAGCGCCAGTGAAGAGCCGGCCTGGAAGCAGCGCGCCGTCGAGCGGTCCATCCGGACCGCGAAACTCCGTGCCGAACAGCGCGTCCAGCGCTTCCTCGACGCGGCGCAGGCGATCATCACCGAGAAGGGCACGACGGATTTCACCGTTCAAGAGGTCGTCGACCGCTCCAAGCAGTCGCTGCGCAGCTTCTACCTGCAATTCGACGGTAAACACGAACTTCTGCTCGCGCTGTTCGAAGACGCGCTGAGCCGCGCCGCCGAGCAGATCCGCGCCGCCGCCTCGGGCCAGAACGACCCCTACGACCGGCTCGAGATCGCCGTCCGTCTGCTGTTCGAGCTGTGCCGCCCCGATCCCACCGCGCAGCGCCCGCTGTTCACCGATTTCGCGCCGCAGCTGCTGGTCACCCATCCCGCGCAGGTCAAGATCGCGCACGCGCCGTTGCTCGCACTGCTGGCAGAACTGCTCTCCGAAGCGGATTCCGACGGCAAACTGCGTTCGAACGTCAACGCCCGCCGGATGGCCGCGATGGTGATGCAAACCGTCATGTTCACCGCCCAGTCCACCGGCGCGGAGGACGAGGAAACGCTCAACCCGATCACCGCGGACGAGGTGTGGAACTTCTGCGCGCTCGGCTTCGCGGGCAAGCTCTGAGGAGAATTTAATTCTCACACCGTGAGAATGGACCTACACTCGGGGCATGACCCGAACGACGGCCGCTCCGTACCGCGTAATCCAGTGGGCCACCGGCAATATCGGCGCGCGCTCGCTACGCGCGGTGCTCGAGCATCCGCACCTGGACCTGGTCGGCGTCTACGTGCACGGCGCGAAGAAGGTCGGCGTCGACGCGGGTACCCTGTGCGGCCTGGAACGTGAGACCGGCGTCCTCGCGACCGGCGACATCGACGAGATCCTCGCCCTGGAAGCCGATTGCGTGCTGTACATGCCCCGCGCGTTCGACGCCGAGCAGGTGTGCAGATTGCTCACCTCCGGCTTCAACGTCGTCACCACCCGGGGCGAGTTCCATCATCCGCCCAGCATGGACCGGGAGTTGTGCGCACAGGTCGAATCCGCGTGCTGGCTCGGCAACTCGTCGATCCACAGCACCGGAAGCAGTCCCGGATTCATCACCGAGGCCGTCCCGATCGCGCTCACCTCGATCCAGCGCCGCCTCGAACGCCTGACCATTCGGGAATTCGCCGATCTGTCCCGTCGCGATTCACCGGGAATCCTGTTCGACGTCATGGGTTTCGGCGCACCGCCCACGGCGTTCGACCAGCATCGACTCGACCATCTGCGGGCGAATTTCGAGCCGTCGCTGCGACTGCTCGCCGACGCGTTGCATCTGCCGCTCGACACCGTCGAGGTAGCGGGCGAGGTGGCGACCGCCAGGCATCGCACACGAATCGCGGCGGGCACCCTGGCGCCGGGAAGTGTTGCGGCCCAACGCGTCACGATCACCGGCCACCGGGACGGCACACCGCTGATCGAGTTCTGCGCCATGTGGTACTGCACCACCGATCTCGACCCCGAATGGTCCGTGCGACCCACCGGCTGGCACATCGACGTCGACGGTGACGCGCCGCTCGACGTCGACCTGCGTTTTCCGGTTTCCCTGGACATGATCAGCGCCGTGTCCCCCGGCTACACCGCCAACCGCGCGGTGAACGCGGTGCCGTACCTGTGCGCGGCGCCGCCCGGAATTCGGACCAGCGTCGATCTGCCGCAGTTCACCCCGATACTCAACTGACCCGGTCCGCCGAGACCGGGTCGGGCAGCGCCGCACGGTCGCGGCCCGGCATCTCGTCGGTGACCCGACCGTGAACGGGCAGCTAACCGGAAACCGATATCCGGATCGCGTTCGTGTCCATTCGACGCCCCCTCGGCCGGATTTTCGTGTCTAGTTCCCGCTAGCAGGGTATTCAATTTTGAGAATGTTGTTTACGTCACTCGAGAAGCTGATTACCATCAACGGGGTAAGGACTCTCACAGTCGACATCCACCTAACGAGGCGAGCAATCGTGCCCGACCAAGCAGATACCAGCAGATTCCCCGCACTCCCGGCGCGATCGGAGGCGCCGGAGCGGACCTCGCAGACCCAGCGCAACCCGTGGCAGCAGGCCGCCGCGCCACAGAAACCCGAAACCGAGGCCGATTCGGTCATCATCAGCGTCAGCGATGTGCTCGACTACTTCGAGAAATGCCCGAGTTGCGGATACCACGCGCAGGCGACGGCGACCACCCGTCGTTTCGACAACGGTCGCCTCGAGACCACGGTTCACCCCACCTGCGGTCTGCCCTGCGGATGGCACGGCACCGTCCAGGTGACATCCCGATCCGGCGTCCGTGCCGAGATCAGGCCCGCCGCCGCGGCGACCGATCCGGCTGCCAAGCGCCAGGCACCGGCTCGTCCGGGCAAATCCGAACCGGGTATCCGCCGCCACCCGCTGCGTCGCCCCGGACTCGCCGCGACGCGACCGCTCCCCGCTATTTCCTGAATTCGTGGGCGGGGTAGGCCGGACCGGACATTCGACTCATCTGGTCAGTCCGCGTTCCAGCAGACCCCACGCCTGCCGGGCCACTTCCCGTTTGGCCTGCACGTCGGCCTTCGTCAGTATCCCCGCCAGCATCGCCACCGCGAGAAGTACCTCCGAGGCGGTGACGTCCGCGCGGATCGTTCCCCGCTGCGCCGGATCGGCCAATTTGTGCGCGACCAGTTCGATCAGCCTGCCCGAGACTTCGAGCAGTCGCGGATCGTCGGTTCCCGTCGGATCGAACATCGAGATGAACGCGGCCGACAGGGTGAGCTGATCGACGATGACCGCCAGCACGTCGTCGACGGTGCTGCCGGGATCGCCGGCGAGTTCCTCCACTTCGAGGATGTTCTCCTCGAAAACCGCGAGCGCCAGACTCTCCCGCGTCGGAAAGTGCCGATACAGCACGCCCTGGCCGACGCCCGCCGCCCGCGCGATCGAGCTGAGCGCGGCCTCGAAGCCGTTCTCCGCGAATATCTCTCGTGCCGCCCGAATGAGTGCCGCGCGATTGCTCGCCGCGGCCTTCGGCCCCCTGTTGGCACGGCCTGCCGATGTCATCGCGCCAACCTACCGCACCGGATCGATTCGCTCGAACCACGGTGCCGGCCGCGCCGAGGTCGGGATTCGTGATGTGATCCGTAACATCATTGACTCCGAACGTAACCGGTAGCACACTTACCGACACTCCTACCGGATACTTAAGTCCGGTTAGTGGATCGCTGTCGCACCCTCGACAGACTCCGCACCGCGGCATCTCCGGCCCATATCAGGGAACCGGGGACATCGCGGCCGCACCGCGTGCCATCCGGACGAAAGGCGCCCTCACCGCCGAGGGACACTATGAGATCACAGCATTGGCTCCGTGCTCGACGGATTTCGGTGATCGCGGCCGCCGCCGCATTGCTGCTTCCGACCGGAATCCTCTCCGCGCAACCGGAATCCGGTTCACCGGGGCGAGTCACCGAGATCGGCGGTCTCAGCACCGTCGCCGTCGGCCGCGCCGCGTGCGGGGCGGGTTCGGACCCCGCCTCCGGTCCCGAGACCGGCCTGCAGGGCGATGTTCCCGCCGCCGACCGGGACAGCAAGCGCAGCACCCAGGGCTACAGCTGCAATATCACCAGACTCGGCGGCTACCCGGGCGTCGGCGGCGGTATCACCTCGACCACCTTCGACCATTGCGCCTATGTCGGCACCTTCTTCCCCGGCAACCTGCTCGGCCGCGAGCAGGGAGTGCAGGTACTCGACGTCTCGAATCCGTCCGCGCCCGTCCTCACCGCCGTGTTGACCGAACCCGCCATGCTCGCGGGCACCTGGGAAAGTCTGAAGGTCAACCAGGAACGCGAACTTCTGGTCGGCACCGGGGCTCCCGTGCTCACCGGAGCGGGGCTGCTCTCGGTCTACGACATCTCCGACTGCGCGCACCCGCGTCTGCTCAATCCCGGACCGGGCACCGATCTCGGTATGCCACTGCCCATTACGGCGCACGAAGGCGGCTTCTCCCCCGACGGCAAGACCTATTGGGCCTCGGGCGTCGCCCCCGGACTCGTCAGCGCCGTCGATCTCAGCGATCCCGCCGCGCCCCGGGTCATCTGGCAGAGCCTGCCCGGACTGTCGATGCACGGGCTCGGATTCAGCGCCGACGGCAACACCCTGTACCTGGCCAACAACTTCGGCGGCATGATGGTCCTCGATGTCTCGGCCGTGCAGCGACGCGACCGCGACCCCGTGGTGCGCGAACTCTCGCACACCACGTGGACCGACGGCTGGGCGACCCAGCACCATGTTCCCGTCACCTACGACGGCACGCCCTACGTGTTCTCCGTCCAGGAAGCCGGATCCGGCGGCGTGAAGATCTTCGACGTGCGCGACGGCAGCCGTCCGCGGCTGGTGAATTCCATCAAACTGGAAATCGATCTGCCGGACAACCAGGACGTGGCCATGGCCTCGGCGGCGGGCGGTTCGCTGTTCGCCTACGACGCGCACTACTGCGCCGCCGACCGGCCCGCGAATCCCACCGCGCTCGCCTGCGGATGGCTGTCGTCCGGAATTCGCGTGTTCGACGTCCGCGATCCGCGCTCGGTGCGCGAGATCGCCTACTACAACCCGCCCGCACGCACCGGCGACAACACCGAACTCACCAATTCGCCGCATGCGCTCGCCTCGATCATCGGACCGCCGGTCCTGGCCGCGCCGACGGTGATCCAGACGATCCTGCAAGGGCAGTTCGACCTGTCGCAGGCGATCGGCAGCCGGTCCGGCATGGTCGCGTTCGGGGATCTGTCCACCGACTGGTGCTTCTCGCCCCCCGAATGGCGTGGCAACCAGTTGTGGACGACGTGCGCCGACAACGGATTCCTCACCCTGCAACTGTCGCCCTCGGTCTACACACCGCCCGCCGACCAGAAATCCACCGTCGGCTCATGACCCGAGCCGACTGGGTCAAAGGCGCCGCGCTCACCGGTTTCGCGGTGTTGCTGCTGGTCGTGGGCGCGGCACTGGGACCGCTCGTGCTGTCCGACGACATCACCGCACCACCGGTGATGAGCGATACCGAGATCGGCTTCACCCAGGACATGGTGGCCCACCACAATCAGGCGCTGTCGATGACCCAGCGCCTGGACCGCGCGGCGGACCCGACGGTCAGGGCGCTGGCCCAGCAATTGGCCGACACCCAGCGCCTCGAACTGGGCATGATGCTCGGCTGGCTGCGCATGGCCCGTGTCGTCACCACCAACCCACACCCGATGGCGTGGATGCACGACGACACCGGGCCCGACCGGTCCGCACACCCGGGACACGAGCACGGCGGCGCGGCCACGAGCACGGCGGCCGAGACCCCGGCGCCGACGACCATGCCGGGAATGGCGACACAGGAGGAACTCGACGCCCTGTCCGCCGCGCGCGGCACCGACGCCGAGATCCTGTTCCTACGCCTGATGCAACGCCACCACTACGGCGGCATCCAGATGGCGAAGGCCGCCGAGCGACAACTGTCGAGCGGAATCGTCAAACAGGCGGCCAGGGATATGCTCGACGCCCAGAGCCGCGAGAGCGGGCTGCTCGGACTGCTACTCGAACAGCGGACCGCGGCCGCTCCCTGATACCGGCCCGGATCCCCCGCGCCGTCGTTGCGGCGAACTTCGATCCGACGTTCGCCGTCGCGACGCGAGCAACCCGACGGTTACCGGCACGCCGAAGCCTTCACCGGGTGTAGGGCTGATCGGCCCTTCGCACCTGCTCGAGCGCCAGTTCCGCGAGCACCGCCCGGATCGCCGGACTGGCATCGGCACTGCGCCGCCACGCCGCGTGCACCTCGCGGGTCGGTTGCCGTCGCAGCGGGCGGGCGACGAGTTCGTCCCCGAGGGGCGGGCGTGCCAGGCGCGGGATCAGGGCGATGACCGCGCCGGAGGCGACCAGCGCGAGTTGGGTGGCGAAATCGTCGACCAGGTGGCGCACATCGGGTTCGGCGCGGGCATCGGCGAACAATCGGCGGAACCACTGGTGGCACACCGTGCCCGGCGGACTCGTCACCCAGGCGTGGCCCGCGAGGTCGTCCGCGGTCAGTGGCCGGTCGATCGCGGCCAGCGGATGCGCGCGTTCCATGACGACGTCGCCGATATCGGTGTGCATGTGACGCTGGGTCAATGACGGCGGCAACGGCGCGGGCAGTCCATCGGCGTCGTGGACGAGCGCCAGGTCCGCGGTACCCGTGTCGACGCTGTGCACGGCCCGGTCCGGATCCTGTTCGGTGATGAGCACACGCAGATCCGGGCACCGCGTCGACAGGCCCGCCACGGCGGGCGCGAGCAGCCCCCTGATCGCGGTCGAGAACGCGGTGACGCGCAGTGTCCCGCGCGGCGCGCCTTCCGAAACCGATTGGGCCGCTTCGGCGCAGCGTTCCAGAGCCTGGAACACCTCGGGCGCGGAGTCGACCACGGCCTGCCCGGCCGGGGTGAGCACGACCCCGCGCCCGGCCTGTGCCAGCACGGGCACACCGATCTGCCGTTCCAGCCGCTTGATCTGCTGCGAGACCGCCGAGGCCGTGAACCCGAGTTCCTCGGCCGCACGCGCCAGCGTCCCCGACGCGGCCACGGCCCGCAACGCTCGCAGCGCACCGACATCGATCATGAAGCAAGGCTACGTAATATCGGCAAGAAAGCATCGCTGGACCGTATCTATCGAGGGGCGCAGGATCGAGACATGACCGATCCGAACACCACCGCCGCCCGACTCTTCGGCACCAACCTCGTCGCCATGGTGACCCCGATGCGTCCCGACGGCGGACTCGACCGATCCGGCGTCACCGGACTCGTCGACCACCTGCTCGCCACCGGATGCGACGGCATCGTCGTCGCCGGAACCACCGGGGAGGCACCGACACTCACCGACGCCGAATCCGCCGGTCTCGTCCGCGCGGTGGTCGCGCGATCGAAGAATCGAGCGCGGGTGATCGCCGGAATCGGCACCTACGACACCGTCGCGAGCGTGCGCCGCGCACGGGACGCGCAGGCCGCGGGCGCGGACGCGCTGCTACTGGTCTGCCCCTACTACTCGAGGCCGACCCAGGCGGGGGTGATCGCGCACTGCGTGGCCGTCGCCGATGCCACCGATCTGCCGGTGATGCTCTACGACGTCCCGGCACGTACCGGTCTGGCCATGGACGCGAGCACACTGATCGAACTGTCCGCCCACCCCCGGATCCTGGCGGTCAAGGACGCCAAGGGCGACCTGTTCGAGGCGATGTCGGTCATGGCGTCGACTCCGCTGGCCTACTACTGCGGTATCGACGAACTCGCGCTGCCCTACCTCGCGTGCGGCGCGGCGGGCCTGGTCAGCGTCGCGGGCAATATCGTCGCCGACCGCAACGGGGCGCTCATCCGCGCGGTCCGCGACGGCGATCTCGACGCGGCGCGGGCCATCCAGGCCGGGCTGATCCCACTGGCCGATGCCCTCGTGCGCGTGTCCCCCGGGGCGGTGACGGCGAAGGCGGCCCTGGCCGAGCGCGGCATCATCGCCCATGCGACGGTACGTCTTCCACTGCTGGAGGTACCGGTCCCGCACCTCGCGCTGCTGCGAGATGCGTTGGCAGGTACGCCATTACCCGTGTGAGAGAAGTGGCGTGAGCGTCTCCGTGCGATCACATGTTCGGATCGCGTAGCCGTTCAGCCCGTCGCGCCCCGGCCGAAACGGGTGGCCGACAGCGAGCCGGCCGGGCGCGGCCACGGCCGCCCGTGATACCGCTCGATATCGGTGTTGAACCGCTCCAGGTAGGCGCCGAAGATCGCGACATCCTCGGGAGCCCAATCGCTCAGGATGGTGTCCAGGTGCCGAATGCTCTCGGCACGTTGCGCTTCCAACCGGCGTTCACCGTCGGCGGTGGCGCGGAACTTGCGCGCCAACCCGCCGTCGGGATCGGCGATCCGCTCCAACAGACCGGCCTTCATCATGGCGGCGGTCTGCCGGTTCACGGTCGAATCGTCCAGACCGAGCGCCTCGCCGAGTTGGCCGATGGTCATCGGCCCTTCCATGTGGAGTCGGGCGAGCAGCGTGTAGACGCTGCGGTCGAGATTGCGCTCGTTACCTTTGCGGGAGGCCAGGCTGTATCGGCCGAACAACATGGTCTCGAACTCGATCGAGTCGATGGCCTTGTCCATTGCGGTCCTTTCGACAGCTCCGCGAGACGCCGCGGACAACTCCCCGACACCAGGTATACCACGCGTTATGCAGGACACATAGGTCGTGCGTCATGCATGACTTATGCATCACACATAGGATATGCATAATGCATATTGGATGTACGATGCATATCGTTAGTTAACGTCAGCAAAGGGAGATGTCCGTGAGCACACCCAGCTCCACCGTTCGGCCCAATGCCGTCCTGGCCGTCGTGGCGTCCGCGGGCATCGTCGCCGCGCTGATGCAGACCCTCGTCGTCCCGCTACTCGGTCAACTTCCACAGATCCTGCACAGCACCGCGTCAAACACCACCTGGGTGGTCACCGCGACGCTGCTCGTCGGCGCCGTCGTCACGCCGGTCGCCGGACGACTCGGCGACATGTACGGCAAACGTCCGGTGCTGCTGGCCTCCATCGTCCCGCTCATCGTCGGATCGATCGTGTGCGCCACCGCCACCTCGGTGCTGCCGATGATCATCGGCCGCGGTCTTCAGGGCATGGGCGTCGGCATCATCCCGATCGGCATCAGCGCGATGCGCGACCTGCTGCCGCCGGAACGCCTCGGTTCGGCCATCGCCCTGATCAGCGCCAGCCTCGGAATCGGCGGCGCGCTCGGACTTCCCATCGCCGCCGCCGTCGTCGAGAACAGCGACTGGCGGATGCTGTTCTGGGGCTGCGCCGTACTCGCCGCGATCGTCGGTGTCCTGATCTACCTCGTCATCCCCGAAATCCCCACCGAAGGCCCCGCCGGACGTTTCGACTACCTGGGCGCGATCGGGCTCGGAATCGGACTCGTCTGCCTGCTGCTCGCGGTCTCCAAGGGCGCGACCTGGGGCTGGACCAGCGCCACCATCCTCGGCCTATTCGCCGCCGCGATCGTCGCGATCCTGATCTGGGGCCGCTACGAACTGCGCACCAGCCAGCCGCTGGTCGACCTGCGCGTCACCGCCCGCCCCCAGGTCCTGCTCACCAACGCGACCTCGGTGGTCGTCTCGATGGCGATGTACGCCCAGGCGCTGCTGATCCCGCAGCTGCTGCAACTGCCGAAGTCCACCGGATTCGGTCTCGGGCAGTCCATGTTCGCGATGGGCCTGTGGATGGCGCCCGCCGGTCTGACGATGATGGTGATCTCCCCGGTCGGCGCGCGGCTCTCGGCCCTGCGCGGCCCCAAGTTCACCCTCGCCGCCGGATGCGCCGTCATCGCCGCGGGCTATGCCGCCTCGCTGATCCTGATGGGTTCCACCTGGGGCATCCTCGCGGCGACCGTCATCATCAACACCGGGGTCGGCTTCGCCTACGGCGCGATGCCCGCGCTGATCATGGGCGCGGTGCCGGTGTCCGAGACCGCCGCGGCCAACAGCTTCAACACCCTGATGCGCGCCATCGGCACCTCGATCTCGGCCGCCGTCGTCGGCGCGATCCTGGCGCAGATGACCTTCTCGGTCGGCGGACATATGCTCCCGACGGAGAACGGTTTCCGTGTCGGTCTGCTGATCGGCGGCGGCGTGGCGATCCTGGGCGCCGTGCTCGCGACGACCATCCCGGTCAAGCGGGTGCTGCCCGGCGTGGCGCCGCAGCCGAAGGTGGCCGTCCGGGTCTAATGCCTGCCGCCGGACTCCGCCGCACGCGATTCGTCGCGTACGGCGGTTTCCTTTTCCCCGGCAGCGGAACCCTGCTCCGCGGGAGATTCCTCGCCGCCGTATTCGGTGTCCCCGAAGTCGTCGACGAGCCGCTCGGGCACACCGATCACGCGCAAGGCGGGCGCGGTCATCGCCGTCGTCACCAGCGCCATCACCACCAGCAGCGAATACAGTTGCGGCCCGATGATGCCGATTCCGAGGCCGACATTCAGGATCACCAGTTCGGTCAGTCCCCGGGTGTTCAACAGCGCGGCGAGCGCGGCGGCCGGGCGCGGACGCAGCCCGGTCGCCCGGCCCGCCGCGTAGACGCCGAGCAGTTTCCCGGCGATAGCCACCACCACGATGACGGCGAGTTCGCCGACCGCGGTCCGATCCAGCGATCCGAGATCGACGGCGAGACCCGACACCACGAAGAAGCCCGGCAGCAGCACCGAACTCAGGACCCGCGCGCCGGATTCCACGGTCGTCCTGCGCGCGCGAGGGAACACGACACCGAAGGCGAAGGCTCCGAATATCAGATGCAGCCCGATCCATTCGGTGACCGCGCCGAGGAGCAGCGCCCCGCCGACACCGACCACGATCATCGTCTGTTCGGTCCCCACCGCGGCCAGTCGCGCGAGGGCCGGTCGCACCACCCACCACGTCACGGCGACCAGGGGTATCAACAGGAACAGGCGCCACTGTGTCCCCGCCTCCGGGTGCGCGAGGGCGAGCACCACGGCGAGCGCGGACCAGGCCAGGATGTCGACCAGGGCGGCGCACGCCAGGCTGAGCTGGCCGAGCCGCGTGCGAATCAGCCCACGATCGTGCAGGATTCGCACGAGTACGGGGAAGGCGGTGACCGCGAGGGCGCAGCCGACGAAGAGAGCGAAATTCAGCCGGTCGCCCGTGGCGTGACGTGACAGCGCGATCGCGGCGACACCGCAGCCGAGAACGAAGGGGAACAGATAGGCGGCAGCCGACACCACCGAGATCGAGCGCCGCGCGCCCGCGAACATGCCGCGATCGAGCTCGAGGCCGGCCACGAACATGAACACGGCGACACCGACATTGGCGAGCAGGCTCAGATACGGACGGCTCTCGCCCGGGAACAACGCGGAGGAGAGATCGGCGCCGAGTACGGTGGGGCCGACCAGGATTCCCGCCGTGATCTCCCCGATGACGGCGGGCTGGCCTACCTTCTCCGCGAGCCACCCCAGAACCCGCGCCACCGCCATGATGACGACGAGATCCAGGAATACCGTCACGATCTGACTACTGTGCACGCGTCCATCCTCGCGACATTCCGCGCGGCGAAGCGACTCTCGGTCCGTTTCGTCGGCCGAATCACATCGATGAGGGACCCGAACGATCACACGGCGAGCGGCGGGGCGGGTGGGAAGGTGACGGGCAACTCGGTCAGAGCACGATGGAACGGGCCGGGCCGCCACGCGGGAACCCCGTCGGTCAGGTCGATCCTGATCTCGGGCAGGACGTCGAGCAGTTGATCGATCGCGCATTCGGCGATCAGATACGCCAGCGACTGCGCCGGGCAGGCGTGCGGGCCGACACCCCACGCGAGATGGGCGCGATTGCCGGTGAGTTCGGTGCTGCGGACTTCGGGATCGTTGTTGCACGCGGCCATGCTGATCACCACCGGCTGGTGGGCGGGCAGCCAGACGTCGTCGATGACGATCGGCTGGCGCGGGTAGGTCACCATCAGATTCGCCACCGGCGGATCGTTGAACAGCACCTCGTCGAGCGCGTCGCGCGAGGACAGATTCCCGCCGAGGACGTTGTCGCCGAAGCGGACGTCGGAGACGATCAACAACAGGGTGTTGACGATCAGATTGAGTTGGAATTCGATGCCGCCCCCGTAGATCTGCGACACGTGGTGCGACGCCTCGATGTCGTCGAGACCGGAGGGATGTCGCAGCAACGTCGACGGGATGTCGCGACCGGGTTCGGCCCGTTTGAGCGTCACCAGATTCATCAGCGCCTCGCCGAGCAACCGGTTTCCCGTCTCGGCGTCCCCACCGTCGATGAGCGCGCTCGTCCCCGCCGCGACCTGGTCGCGGATTTCGGGCGGGCATCCGAGCATATGACCGATGACATCGAACACCAGGGGGAACGCGTACTGCCGGATCAGATCGGCACGCCCGTCCGCGCAGAAGGAATTGATCAGCTCGACGGCGAGTTTCTCCACGACGCCGCGCAACGAGAACAGGTCGACGGAGTCGATACCGGCCGTGATCGCCTGCCGATAGCGGGTGAATTCCGCACCCGAGCATCTGCTGGCCATCGGCCGCCATTCGAGCAGCGGGAGGACGGGGCAATCCGACGGCACGCTCTGCTGCCAGGTTCTGGGGTCCGCGGGAAAACGTTCCGGGTCGTTGAGGATCCGCACCGCGGTCCGGTAGGCGATCACCAGGGTGGCCGGTACGCCGGGCGCGAGTTCCACCGGGGCCAAACTGCCGTAGCGACCGCGCATCTGGCGATAGTATCGGTGCGGATCGGCGGCGAATTCCGGTGTGTGCAGCGGGATCCGGTGTTGGTCGGCCGGAATCGGCGAGTGGTGGACGACCGGGCACGACATCTCCCGGGACTGCTGCGTACTCAAGTGAGAAACCTCCCCAATGTGTTCGTGTGCACTACAGGTTTGGTGAATCGCCGACACTCCGCGCGCGTTGACGCCGCGACAGAGCGCGTTGCCGGGTCTACGCAGGACCCCGGTAGATGGTACGACACGGTGAGGTAACGGGCGGACCCGCGAAAACGGGCTGGGCGGAATGTTTTTCGCGCTCCCCCGGCGCGAGGAAGTCGTACCCCCGGCCGACGCCGCTCCGGCCGAACCCCGTCGCGGCGCGCGCGTTTCGCGGTGGTCGAGGCCCGTCCGCCTACCGCTCGGGCGGGAAACCGCCGGTGGCGATCGGACCCCAGCGTTCGATGTGCACGCGGATGAGCGATTTGTTCTGCCGGACCATGGCCTCCCGGTATTCGGCCCAGTCCGGGTGTTCGCCGGAGATGCACCGGAAGTAGTCGACCAGTCCGTCCAGGGCCTCCGGCATGTCGAGCACCTCGGCGCGTCCGTCGACCTGCACGTAGGCGTCGTTCCATTCGTCGGACAGCACGCACAACGAGACCCGGGGATCACGGCGGATATTGCGGGTCTTGGCGCGGGTCGGATAGGTCGAGATCACCAGGCGGCCGTCGGAGTCGACGCCGCAGGTGACCGGCGACAGCTGGGGACTGCCGTCGGCGCGTTTCGTCTCCAGGACGGCACGGTGACGCGGGCGCAGGAATTCGAGCAGTTCGGCTCGTCGGACGACGTCGGCGGTGGCGATACGTGGCATGACCCCGATACTCGCACGCGAGCGTCGCCCGGGTCTTCGACGCAGCCGCGACCCCGGACCCGACGACCTCGGCGCGATCCCGGGAACGGGAGAACCGGACGGCTACGATGACCCGACCCGGATCTCCCCCGCGCGGTGCCGCAGATCCACGGCGCCCGATGGCGGGACCGACACTGTGAAGGCGGAGGCGATGCGCGATAGTCGGTGGTGGCGTGCGGTGGCGGCCGTGGTCTGCGGCATCGGTGTACTTCCCTGGGTGCCGGTCGGCGCGGACGCCGCACCCGCCGACGGCGTCGTGTGGTTGTGCCGTCCCGGCCTGGCCGACGACCCGTGTACCGCGAGCACGGCGACGACCGTGCGGCGAACCGGACAACCGGACCTGCGCGAGGAGGCGCCCGCGCCCGCCGATCCCGGCGTCGACTGCTTCTACGTGTACCCCACGGTGTCGTTGCAGCCGACGCCCAACGCCGACACCACCGTGACGCCCGAACTGCGCACCGTCGCCGCCCAGCAGGCGGCGCGCTTCTCCCAGGTGTGCGAGGTATACGCGCCGGTGTACCGCCAGCGCACCCTCGGCGCGCTCGCCGACGAAGACGAATACACCGCCGAACAGCGCGCCGACCTGTCGCGCATCGCGTACACCGATGTGCGACGCGCCTGGCAGCAGTTCCTCGCCGAACACGATCCGTCTCGGCCGGTGGTGCTGATCGGCCATTCGCAGGGCACCCGTATGTTGCGGCAGCTGATCCGCGAGGAGATCGACCCGCGGCCCGCGATACGCGATCGAATCCTGTCCGCGATCCTGCTCGGCGGAAATACGGTGGTGCGCAAGAACAGCGATGTCGGCGGCGATTTCCGGCATCTGCCGCTGTGCCGTAGCGAGCGCCAGACCGGGTGCGTGCTCGCCTGGCAGACCTTCGACGAAATACCGCCGCGGGACAGCAGATTCGGCCGCAACCCGGTGACACCGGAGGCGACTCCGCAGCCGTACGGGCCGGATTACGAACTCGCCTGCACCAATCCGGCCTCGCTGGAGCTCAACGAATCACGCACCGCAGCAACCATAATGCGCGCCCAACCGGTACCGAGTCCGATGGGCGTCGAACTCGCGCTACAGGTCGGTCCCGGCGCGGTCGCCGCGTCGACACCGTGGTTGGTCCCCGCACAGTCCTACCGGGTGCGGTGTATTCACGAGGACGGCGCGACCGCGCTCATGGCGACCCCGGAACCGGGCAGCCCGAATCTGCCCGCCGTTCCCGACCCGGACTGGGGGCTGCATCTGGCCGACGTCGAGATGGCACTGGGCGATCTGGTGCGCATCGTGGCGGCACAGACCGTCGCCTATCGCGCTGCCAATCCCTGACGCGGTATCCACCGCGGTGGCGCGCCCGACTCGATCCGCGGGCATCGGGTGCCGGACCAGCGCGTTAACCGCCCTTTCAGGTATCGGCAAGTCGCGGCGACCAGAGTCGGTGACATCGCATCCCACCGGCGACATCCACATCGCCCCCACGACAGGACACCGACCATGGCCTCCAGCATCCGCACCGTGCGCGCCGCCTCCGCGATCGCGCTCGCCACCGTCGCGACCACCGTCGCCGTCGCTTTCGCGGGCACCGCGCACGCGGGGGTCTACACCGAGGTCGAATTCGCGCCCGGTACCAGCGCGGCGGTGGTCGACGGAGCGGTGGTGCGCGGCGATGCCGACAGCTATTTCTTCGAGGCGCGCCGCGGGCAGGTGCTCGACAGCACCCTGACCTCGGTGGAGGGGAACGCGAATCTCAGCATCTCCGGCCCCGACGGACCCGTGATCGTCGTATCCGACGCCTGGACCCGGATCGTGCTGCCGTCGGACGGCTTCTACCGGGTGACCGTCGCACCCACGCGTGGCAACGCGACGTACACGCTGTACGTGGAAATCGTCTGACGACGGCGTCCGCGCCGGTCAGGACTGTGTGACCGCGAGCAGTTGGGTGGTACGCGCGCAGTGGCGGCCCTGCGCGTCGTGCACGTCGACCTCTACGCAGATCAGCGTCCGGCCGACCCGGACCGGTCGGGCCACGGCGGTGGCCGAATCACCCCGCAGCGGGGCCAGGAAGTAGGTCGACGATTCCGCGGTGGTGGTGACCTGTCCCGGTTCGACCCGGGTGGCCGCGCACAGCGCCGCCGCGATATCGCACAGACTCATGAGCGCACCGCCGTGCATGCCGCCGCCCATCGTGCCCAATTGCTCCCGATGGGCCAGCCGCACCCGCACCGACTCGGCGCTCGCTTCCTCGATTCGGACACCGAGAGTTTCGGCGAAAGGGGCTACGGCGTAGAGGAGTTCGTCGTTCAGCTGCATCTCGTCATCATGGCAGCGGTACCGCGCGGACCGGACCGTGTGGGTCGAGTTCGCGTCGATGGACGTCTCGGCATCCGCGAACGATCCGCGGCGCGCCGGATCGGATCAGAGGCAGACGCTGATGCTGAACGGGGGGATCGGGATGTTCAGGCAGAGCGCGACCGAGCCGACGGGTGTGGCGGACGGTTCCGCTGTGGCGGGTGCGGCGGAGGCGGCGGGAGCGGCGATCGCACCGATGGACAGCGCGATGGCGGTGACGGCAAACGCTTGTGCGGCTTTGTTGATCATGATCACGTTCCTCGGCTGAGCGGTATGGCGACTGGCGAGCCAGTGTTGACCCGCCTGACATCATGCGCCGATGCCGTGCCACGGGCAAGGGGCAATGCCACGGCCGGGTCCCGTGTTTCACCGATCGGAGGGCGTAAAAGCCGGTGTGCCAGGCAAGTACGCGAAACCGCCGCGTCCGATACTCGCGCCGATCGAGGGTCGCGGAGCCGCCTACTGGACAAGCTACGGGTCATCTGGGCTGTGCGCGACGGTGACGACGTCTACATCCTCGATGAACGGGATCGAGCGCCGCTCGGTACCGCGCCACCCGCGACCGCCACGAGGGCCCGAAGGCGGCGGGTGTCGATGCCGACGTGACGTTCACCGATGTCGGCGCCACGGTCGAGGACCGTGGCGATGCCGCCTACCGCGACAAGTACCGCCGCTGCGCCGCCTCGATCATCGATTCGATCAACAGCCCCGGTGCGGCGGAGACCACCGTGCGCGTGGTTCCGCGTTGATCGACGGATTCACACTTGACGTTCAGTGGGCTTGACGCCCCGTCGGCGAGGCGACGCCACCCGGCGGTGCGGTCGATCGCGCCGCGACCTGTGACGACGCCGATCTGATTGCACAACTTGTTAATTGCATACCTTGCGGAATTCTTCACCGATCTCCCCTCATCCCGCCCCTTTCTCGGTAGCGTCGGCCCGCACGAAGCCGTTCGTACCGCGGGAGAGAGGAAAGACCTTGGCGGACATGGAAGTTGCGTTGAAGGACATGATGATGCTGGACGGTGCCATCGGGGCCGCCGTCGTCGACTACGGCAGCGGGATGCCGCTCGGCGTGCTCGGCGGATCGAAGTCCTTCGACCTCGAGGTCGCGTCAGCGGGTAATACCGAGGTGATCCGCGCGAAGATGCGCACCATCGAGCAGTTGGGGCTGAGCGAGGAGATCGATGATGTGCTCATCACCCTCGCGACCCAATACCATCTGATCCGGCCGACGCGCAGCCGCCGGGCCAAGGGCCTTTTCCTCTATCTCGCACTCGACCGGTCGCGCGGCAATCTGGCGATGGCGCGGCACCGGCTCAAAGATATCGAGGCAGAACTCGAAATCTGAATCTTTTGACCGGTCGGTATGATTCTTTCGGCACGCGATCCGCGCATCGGAAGAATCATCCCGAGCCCGACATTCGCTGTCGCACCGGAGCGCCGGAATCCCCACCGGGATCGATATGCCCGATGGTAATCTCCATCAGCGCTCGGCCGTTCGCCGGTGTACCGGATCCGATTCGGAGGTCCACCCGGCGAACAACCGTCGCATCCGCGAATCCCCACGGAACGAGCCGTGCCGCGGGTCTGTCGGTGCCGACGGACAGTCGAGTCATCGGGATCGGAAAGATATTTGGTTACGCCGTGTGCGGGGTCGGAGGTTTTCGTGGGTGGTGCGCGACAGCCGCTGTACCGAATGAAAGCGGATTTCTTCAAAACACTCGGACATCCGGTGCGAATACGGGTTCTGGAATTGCTGAGCGAACGTGACCACGCGGTGTCCGAAATGCTGCCCGAGGTCGGGATAGAACCCGCGAATCTGTCGCAGCAACTGGCCGTACTGCGGCGCACCGGATTGGTCACCGCGCGACGGGAGGGCCTGTCGGTGACCTACGCCCTGACCTCGCCGCAGGTGGCCGAACTGCTGCGCGTGGCACGTGCGATCCTGACCAATGTCGTTGCCGGACAGGCCGAATCGCTCGAGGAACCCGTGTTGGTCCAGGAATCGGCGCACTGAACGAACCCGGACTCAGCCCGCCGCCTTCCGCACCAGTTCGGTGATCCTGGCCTCGACGGCGGGGGTGAGTTTCGTCAGAGCGAAGGCGGTGGGCCACATGGTGCCGTCGTCGAGGGCGGCGATGTCGTTGAAGCCGAGGGTGGCGTATCGCGCCTTGAATTTCTCGGCGCTCTGGAAGAACAGGACGACCTTGCCCTCCTTGGCATAGGCGGGCATGCCGTACCAGAGTTTCGGAGTGAGTTCGGGAGCGCCCGCGCCGACGATGGCGTGGATTCTCTCCGCCATGGCGCGGTCGGGGGCCGCCATCTCGGCGATCTTGGCGACCACGTCGGCTTCGCCGTTGGCCTTGGACGCGCGCGAGCCGCGGCGCGCGGCCGTCTTCAGCTCCTGCGCGTGCTCCTTCATCGCGGCCTTCTCCTCGTCGGAGAACCCGACGGCGGACTTCTTCCGCGCGGCTGCCCGGGTGGTCTTCTGCGCTTCGGCCATTGCCGTTTCCTTCCCTACCGGAGTCGATGTGAACGACTCTCATCGTAGGAAGCCGGGACGGCCGCGGGCTTCTTCGAAACTGATCAATCCGGCAACTGATCAATACGGCATCGGCACGGCGGGGTACCGGACACCTGCCGGGTCCGGTACCCGCCGGAGTCACGAGGTCGCGGTGATGGCCGCGCGCACCACGTCGGCGACCCGGCCTGGTTGCGACACCAGCGACACGTGGGAGGCGTCGACCTCGCTGGTGCGGCCTGGCGCGGCGCGTCCGGCCATCATCTTCTGGAGTGCGGGCGGGATCACCCGGTCCTGCTGGGAGATCAGGTACCAGCTCGGGGTGTCGGCCCAGGACGGTGCGCCGCTCGGCTCGAGATTGGCCGCCAGCGCCGCCGACTTCTGGTGGGCGTACATATCGGCGGCCACCGCCGCCGACACGTCCTGGCAGAACACCTCGTGGAAGTACTCCTCGGCGATGTAGCCGTCGACATTGGCCCCCACCGGGCTCGCCCCGTCCGGCACGGAGGTGAGCTGCAACGCCGGCGGCAGCAACCGGCTGCCCGGATAGGTGACCGGGTTCAGCAGACCCTGGACGAATTCGCCCTCCGCAGGCGCGAAGGCGGCGATGTAGACATTGGCGCGCACATCGGAATCATGGGTGTTGGTGATCACCGCACCACCGTAGGAATGGCCGACCAGCACGATCGGGCCCTTGATATCGGCCAGGAATTCGGTGAGCCGGGACGCGTCGCCCGCCGGACTGCGCAGCGGGTTGTCGAAGGTGCGGACCGGGTAGCCGCTCGCGGACAACTGCGCGGCCACATCGGTCCAGCCGCTGGCATCGGCGAAGGCGCCGTGCACCAGCACGACCGTCGGCACGGGAGCCGCGTTGGCGGGTGCGGCGGCGAGTCCGGCGAGCGTCAGGACGGAAGCGACCAGGGTCGCGGCCGTGCGAAGTCGGCGGCGAGCCGTTCTTCGGAAGTTCATGGATCCTCCGTGGTTCGAGTGTGTGAGAGCCCTCGCGCCGACTCTAGGAACGCGTGCCCACATCGAACTGGCTACGCGAGCACGGTTTTTTGCTCAGCGCGCCGAGACGGCCGGTACTCACTGCGCCGAGACGGCTGGTTCTCACCGCACCGAGACGGCCGATACTCACTGCCCCGAGACGGCGGTGATCTCCGCGTTGCGCCACTCGGACGGCGTGGCGGAGTAGGCGGCACGGAAACGGTGCGTGAAATGCGTGGCGTCGTTGAACCCGTGCCGGCGAGCCACCGCGGCGATGGTGAGGTGCCGGTGGGTGCGCAGTGTGACGCGCGCGCGTTCGAGCCTTCTACCGATCACGAAGTCGGACAGGCCGATTCCGGTGCGCGACCACAGCTTGTAGAGCTGGCGCGTGGAGATGCTGTGCGCGACGGCGATGCTGTCGGCGCACAGGGCCGGATCGTCCAGATTGTCCTCGACGAAGCGGCGGATCCGAGCGATCATGTCCGGTTCGGGGGCGCTTTCGGCCGCCTCGGCGGCGTTCACGAGCAGTGCCCGGATGAGGTCGATCGTCGTGGTGTTCAGTTCGGGCAGCATCTCGGCGCTGGTACTCGCCACGGTGGCGAGTTGCGGCAGATAGGTGCGGACGAGGTCGTACAGGGCGTTGTCCGGACGCAGACCACGGACCGCCCTGGCCGTTGTCCGGTCCGAGAGCATGAGACGCGCGCAGTCGAAATGCACGACCAGCACCGTCCCGGTGCCACCGCGGCGGAAATCGAACGGGGTCGCGTGATCGACGGCGACCAGCGTCGGCTCGCCGGGACTCGGACCGATCACCGTGCCCTGATGGGTGAGGGTCCAGTCGCCGGGTGAGAGCACCGCTACCGCCATGCGCGCGACCGGCGCCGCCCCACCGCGGACCGCCGTGCGGGCAGCGGCGATACCGGTGCTCTCCAGTCGCATCAGCGCGGTGCCGTCACCGAGATCCCACTGGTGCAGTCGAATACGCGGCGATGTCCGCGGCAGCGGGGTGACCGAGACGGTGTCGGGAAGTCCGGCTTCGCGCAGCGCCGCCCGCAGCGCGGCCGGATCGTAGGGCCGCGCCTTCGAGACATCCAGAAGTAGTGCCATCGTGTTCTCCGCCGCCGGGGTCGCGGATTTCGGAGTCTACGCGGCGGACGGCTCGAATACCGACCGCTCAGTCACCCGCCGGTTCCCGCACGGCCCGCGCGGCCTGCGCCAGCGCCCATTCCAGCGCGTAATCGGCGACCTCCTGCCAGCCGGGTTCCGCGCAGATCCAGTGCGAACGCCCGGGGAACTCGTGGTACTCGGTGACGGCCTTCGACTTGTGATATAGCTTGGCGTTCGACTTGTTCACCGACGGCGGCATGATGTGGTCCTCGCCGCCGCCGATGAACAGCAGCGGGGCGCGGTCGTCGCGGGAGTAGTCGACCCAGGTCTCGTGATGGCCGGGCCGGAAATTCTCGAAGACTCCGTAGGTCCACACCCAATTGCCCGGCGCCGGAATGTGATAGCGGTCGTAGGCCACGCGCGAGGCGGCCTCGTCGATGGTGTTGGCGAAGGCGTAGTGGAACTCCTCGGCCGTGAAACCCACCGCCTTGTGCCGGTTCGACAAACTCTTGAGCACCGGGAACAGCGATTTCGCCTGCGACGGCGGCGTCACCCGCACGCCTTCGGTCGGCGCGGAATCGATCGCGGCGGCGGCCACGCCGAGACCGCGGTCGACCAGCAGCTGCGTGAGCGTGCCGCCGAAGGAATGCCCCATGATGATCGGCGCGGTCGGCAGCGCCTCCACCACGGCGGCGAGATGATCCACGGTTTCGGTGACGGTGAGATCGGCGATCAGCGTGGGGTTTTCGCGCAATGCCTCCACTTCGATCTCGAAGCCGGGATAGCCGGGGGTGACCACGGTGTAGCCCTTGGCTCCGTAGTACTCGACCCAGTGCTCCCAGCTGCGCGGGGTCATCCACAGACCGTGGACGAGGACGATGGTGTCGGGGGCGTCGGTCATGGCGGTCTCCGTCTCTGGCGCTGTCGGCGCCGTGGTCGGGGGTGGCGGATGCCGCGAGGTTAGCGCCGTTCGGGACGGCCGATCTGGCTCTCGTCGCACGGTTGTTTGCTCTCGGCGCCGACCGACCGTTCCTGCTGCGCGATCCTGCGCCACTCTCTCGGAGACAAGCCGAACATGTCGCGGAAACGGCGACTGAAATGCGCGTTGTTGACGAAACCCCAACGACGCGCCACCGCCGCGACGGGCGATTCGGCGTCGCGAGCGAGTTCCTCGCGCGCGCCGATGAGCCGTTCGGCGATGATCCACTGCTCCAGACTGAATCCGGCCTCGGCGCAGAGCCGGAACAGGCGACGGGTGGAGATGTCGTGCACCCGGGCGATCCGCGCCGGGGTGAGTTCGGGATCGTTGAGATGTCTGCGCACATAGGCGCGCACCCGTGGCAGCAGCACTTCGGCCATCAGGCCGCGCGCGTAGTCCATGTCGTAGGCCGAAGCCAGCAGCGCCCTGGTGAGTTCGATACCGGTGTCGCCGAGCACCGCCGCGCTCGGATCGGCCGACAGGCGCTCGGCCTGTCGCGTGAGTTCGCCGATGTGGGCGGTGACCAGGGTGTGCAGCGGACTGGCCGCCAACCGCGTCGCCGCCTCGCGGACCACCTCGTACGGCAGGCCGACGGCTTCGATGGGCACGTGCAGGCAGGTCGATGCCCCGAATCCGGGCAGCCGATAGTCGTAGGGCGTGTTGAGATCGACCACGAACAGGTCGCCCGCGGGCAGTACCTGTTGCACGCCGAACTGTTCGTTGTATCCGACGCTGCTCAGTTGCACCGCGATGGCGAGCACCTCGGCCGGTCCCGCCTTCACCTGTCGCGACGAACGCAGCAGTCGATAGCCGGTCATATCGCTACGGAAGATGCTGGCCTCGCCGTAGGACCAGACCTCCATCACACAGTCGATCTTGTCCGGATCCTGCAACACCACCCGGGACGGCACCGACTGTTCCTGCATGGCCACCCGCGTCGCGTCCGCGCGCTCGTGCGGCGCGTAGTCCGCGGACCGGAACACCACTACCACCTCGCCACCTCCCGTGCAGCCGTCACCACTACCCTTCCTTCAAAACCGGTCAGTCGTTCAAGTTAGTGCGAAACCGGGGCCGGGGCAGCCCGTGTGCACTGTCGGCACACAACGGTGCACTCGCAACCAGATTCGTTCCCGAGCGGAGCGCCAGATGGATGCGGGCTCGCCGAGGTTCGGTTTGCCGGTCGTCACCGGCAGCGACCCAGCCGAGCAGCCCGAGGCCGCCCGGCCAGCGAAGACCGCGGAACTCCTCGAAAAAACAATGATGTTCGCATGTAATATCCGGCAGAACAATCGGTCGCCCGACCGACTACACCGCAGGTGGGATGAATGCCTAGGGTGGGTGGATGAGACAGTCACATGTGCTCTACCGCCGGTCCGCGCCGTCGGCGCCGGCCGGGGACCACCGGTGACACCGCGACCCATGTCCGTCCGAGTAGCCGAAGTGCGCTTTCCCGAACTCGTCCTCGCCATTCACGACGCGCGCGACTCCCATCGGAAATGGCTGTACCGCAATATCATCGACATCTCGGCCGTGCGCATCGACGACGCCGACCCGCAGGTGCTCCATCGCGCGCACGATCTCGCGAACCCGCCCGTGACCGCGGTGACGGTGACCAGGGGCGACACCGCCGTCGACATCACCTTCCATCTCGACGACGGCGACGCGCTCGCCCTCTTCCACCCCTCGGCCATGCTCGGATTCGCCGCCGATCCGGACGAGGTGACCGCATGGATCGGTCATCTCGCCACGGTGACCGCCGAAACCCTCGCCGCGACCGGCATCCCGGCCGTCCTCGATATTCCGCGCTGACCCGCGCCCGGCGCGCGAACGCCCGCCCGTTCCGGACGAGCGCTCACGTGTCGCCCACCGGATGGCGCTGCCGCAACGCGCGGGTCAGGCGGTGCGCTTCCAGCAACAGCAAATCACCGAGGTGGGAGCGGCGGTCGACGCCGAAACGGCTCTCGACCCCGGTGACACTGAGCGCCCACGCCGGCTCGTCGCGGTCGTCGAACACCGCGGCGCCCATGCCCCAGCTGCCCTCGACCAGCAGTCCCGGGTTCAGCGAGTAGCCGGTCTCCCTGGTGCGCACCAGCCGCTCGGTCACCGCGTCCCGGGCATGGCGCTCGCCCCACTCCCGGGTGAGATCGACCCGGTCGAGGTAGTCCGCGACATCGTGCGGCGCCAGATGCGCGAGGATGACCAGCCCTGCCGACGCCACACCCAGCGGCAGTCGGATACCGATGTGCAGGACGTGCGAACGCAACGGGAAACTTCCCTCTTCGGCTGCCACACAGACGGTTTCGTCGCCGCGACGTACCGAAAGAAAGGTGCTCTCCCCCGTCGTGCGGGCCAGATCCCGCAATACCGGCCGCGCGATGTCGACGATGTCGTAGCGGCTCGCGGCCAGCGAGCCGAGCAGATACAGCTCCGGGCCGATCGACCACCTGCCGGATCGGTGGTCGCGGTCGGCGAGCCCTTCGTCGGCCAGGGTCGTCAGCAGGCGGTGTACCGTCGGACGGGCCAGTCCGGTGGCGCTCGCCAGTTCCGAGGTCGTCGCGCCCGTGGGCTCCGCGGCGGCCAGCGCGCGCAACAGCGCGGTGGCCCGCCGGATCACCTGCGGCTTCTGCTGATCGTCCACCGCGTCAGCATACGTCCACTCAGTGAACGCTGGAACCGGAGCCGTCCACGTCGCGAACAATGTGCTCCTATCTCCACCGTTCCGCTTGAAATGCGGTCAAGCTGGCGGTTGAGTATCGACAGATCCCGATCGGGATGACCACTGAATGGACGCATCGAAGCGACCGGAAGGAACGACATGGGCGCCACGGTCTTCACGACCCCCGCCGCTGCCGTAGCGGATATCGGCAACGACACATCTATCGCAGTCGGCGGCTTCGGACTGTGCGGTATCCCGGACGAATTGATCCGAGCGCTCGCCGAATCCGGCGTGAACAATCTGGAGATATTCTCCAACAACTGCGGCGTCGACGAGCACGGTCTCGGCATTCTGCTCTCCGCCGGACGCATTCGGCGCGTGGTCGCCTCCTATGTCGGCGAGAACAAGGAATTCGCGCGCCAGTACCTCAGCGGCGAACTCGAAGTGGAACTCACCCCGCAGGGCACCCTGGCCGAACGGCTGCGCGCGGGCGGCGCCGGTATTCCGGCCTTCTACACCCCGGCCGGCGTCGGCACCCCGGTCGCCGACGGTGGCCTGCCATGGCGCTATGCCGCCGACGGCACCATCGCGGTGGCGTCCCCACCCAAGGAGACGCGCACCTTCGGCGGAAACAGCTACGTCCTGGAAACGGGTATCACCGCCGACTACGCCCTCGTGCACGCCGCCGTCGGCGATACCGCGGGCAATCTGGTCTTCGAGAAATCCGCGCTCAACTTCAATCCGCTGGCCGCCATGGCGGGCCGCGTCACCATCGCCCAGGTCGAGAATCTGGTGCCCGCGGGCACCCTCGATCCGGCGCAGGTCCATCTGCCCGGCGTGTTCGTGCAGCGCATCGTGCACACCGGAACGCAGAACAAGCAGATCGAGAAGCGCACCGTCACCGTCGAGGAGGGTTCGAACCGATGACCACACGCACAGGATGGACCCGCGACCAGATGGCCGCGCGCGCCGCCGCCGAACTCACCGACGGCGAGTACGTGAACCTCGGAATCGGTTTGCCGACACTGATTCCCGGCTTCCTGAGCCCCGATGTCAAGGTCACCCTGCATTCGGAGAACGGCATCCTCGGCACCGGGCCGTACCCGACACCCGACGCCGTCGACGCGGATCTGATCAACGCGGGCAAGGAGACGGTCACCGTCCTGCCCGGCGCCGCGTTCTTCGATTCCGCGCTGTCGTTCGGCATGATCCGCGGCGGTCACATCAACACCGCCGTCCTCGGCGGCATGCAGGTGTCACGCCACGGTGACCTCGCCAACTGGATGGTGCCCGGCAAGATGGTCAAGGGCATGGGCGGCGCCATGGACCTGGTCCACGGCGCGGGACGGGTCATCGTGCTGATGGAGCACACCGACCGCGACGGCAACCCCAAGATCGTCGAAGCGTGCACCCTGCCGCTGACGGGCCGTCGCGTCGTCGACCGGATCATCACCGATCTGGCCGTCATCGACATCCCCGGCGACGGCACCCTGGTCCTGCGCGAACTCGCGCCGGGCGTCACCACCGAACAGGTCGTGGCCGCCACCGGCGCGCCGCTGATCGTCGACAGTGTCGTGAGCTGATCGGCGACACCGCCGTTCACCGCCGCCCGGCCCGACACGTTCGGGCCGGGCGGCGGCGTCTCCGAGTGGCGGCCGAGCCGTGGACATTGCGAGTCGGCGACCAGCGACGTCCGACCCGGACGGAGACATGCGACTCCGCGGCGGCCTTCGGGCCGGGCGGCGCCTTCGGGCCGGGCGGCGCCTTCGGGCCGGGCGGCGCCTTCGGGCCGGGCGGCGGCCTTCGGCTCGAGCCGTCGCGATACCTGGGCATCGCGACAGAGCCGACGCATACTGTCGGGTATGTCGGAGTATGACGAATTCGGACTGTTCGCCGAGAACGCCGAGGAGGCGGGGCTGCCGTGGTCGGGCGCGCCGCGGGTGCGCAGGGTTTCCGCCGAGATCGGCAACGGTGCGAATATCAGCGCGCTGCGCTGGGGTGAGGTCGATCCGGAACTCGTCCTGCTGCACGGCGGCGCGCAGAACGCCCACACCTGGGACACGGTGGCGCTGGCGCTGAACCGGCCACTCGTCGCGATCGATCTGCCCGGCCACGGCCATTCCGACTGGTGGCCCGACCACGGGTACACGCCCGACCGTCTGGCCGCGGCCGTCGCGACCGCCGTGGACGCGCTCGCACCCGGCGCGCAGGCGATCGTGGGCATGTCGCTGGGTGGTCTGACCGCGCTGCGCCTGGCCGCTCGCCGCCCGGACCTGGTCCGGCGCCTGGTCCTGGTCGACGTCACCCCCGGCACCGGCGACCATCCCGGGAAGACGGCGGCCATCACCGCCTTCGTGCACGGCCCCGCCGATTTCGCGTCCTTCGACGAGATCCTCGAACGCACCGTCACGCACAATCCCGGCCGGTCGGTCCGGTCACTGCGTCGCGGCATCCTCCACAACGCGCGCGAACAGGACAACGGTCGCTGGATCTGGCGCTACGACCGGATACGTCCCACCGCGGACGGCACACTCGACTTCGGCCCGCTGTGGGAGGACGTCTCCGCGCTCGCCACCGCGCCCATGCTCGTCCGCGGTGCGCGTTCACCGGTCGTCGACGACGCAGACACCGCCGAATTCCTGCGCCGCCAGCCCGAGGCGCGGATCGAGATCGTCACCGACGCCGGACATTCCGTCCAGGGCGACCGGCCGATCGAACTCGCCGCTCTCATCCAGGACTTCACCATCGACCGGACCTCGGCGCGCTGAACGAGGCGCGTCTGTGCGGAGGTCGGCCTCCGACAGTCGGGCGTGCCGCCCAGCACACGCCTAACCAGGGCTCGAGCCCTTCCGGGCGGCCGACCGAACGTCGAGCGTGCCGACGCGAGCACGCGACCGACTCGACGCCTTCCGGGCGGCCGACTGAACAACGCACGCCCGGTTCCGCGCACGCGCTATCCCTCCCTCCCAGTGGCGAGACTCGAACTCGTCCGAGAGCCGAGCGGATACGTGCGCGGACCAGTTGCGGCCCCGAATCAGCGGGAAGGGCACACCCGGTTCCACCGCATGCCTGGTTCCTCCCCAGCGGTGCGGGCCTCGGACTCCGCCGTAGACAGCGGTCGATCAGGTACGTGCGCGCACCAGATGCGGCCCCGAATCAGCGGGACTCGCAGTCGTTCCGATCCCATACACGGCCAGCAACTGCGCCGCGGACCGGTCCTCGACTCGCGCGAATCCGGAGTCCACCAGGTCGGCGCGGATCCGGTCCGCGGTGAAGTAGCTGAGCCACGGTTCTCCCACCGCGGCAACGCGATCCGCGCGCTCGCGCTGCGCCGTCCCGTATTCGGGGGTCGCGGTGGCGGCGGGGTACAGGTAGTCGAACACCACCTCGGTGGCGCCGCCCTGGTCGGCGATATAGCGCAGCGTGTCGTGGATCGACGGGAGAGTGAGGTACATCGTGACGCCGAGCCAGACGAACACGGCCGGGCGGGCGCGGTCGAATCCCGCCGACGCGAGCCCGGACGCCAGCGTCGATTGTTCGAAATCGACCGGGGCGAAGGTCAGCGCCGGGGGAATCGCGATGCCGGTCTCGGCCAGGCGCCGCCGCTTCCATGCCTGGGTGTCCGGGTGGTCGACCTCGAAGAAGCGCACGTCGGGGTGCGGATCGCGGTAGGCGGACGTATCGAGTCCGGCGCCGAGGATCACCACCTGATCGGTCCCGGCGGCGACGGCCTCGGCGACCACATCGTCGGCGAAACGACTGCGCGCCGCGATGAACAATCGACGGCGACGAGCCAGATCCCGATCGAGACCGTCGTCGAATTCGTTCGAGCGCACCGCGGATTCACCGATGATCCGCACCGCAAGCGGGTCGGTGAAAACCCTCGGCTCGTCCGCGACCTGGTGGTACGCCCGTGCGTGCGCCACGGCCATCGCGGTTCGACTCGGCTGCCCGACCTGCATACGCGCCACCCTACCGACGCGGCCGGGCAAGACCGATCGGGGTGTTCGACGCGAGCGGAAACCGCACGGACGAGACCCGTGCACCGCGCATCCCTGTTTCGAGAAAGAAGGCGGCACAGGCGATCCCGATCAGCGCGGCAATTCCGGCAGGTCGACCCCCAACGCGGTCGCGAGTTCGATCACCCTGCGCGGCGTGGTCCACTGGCGGGAGGCCGGGCGTCTGTCGGCCCCGTCGACAAAGTGGTCTCGCCGACGACGGTTCCCTCAGATCGCGCCCAAGTCGGCGGAGAGCCAATGGTCCGGGCGCATGAAGACCGCGACCTGTTCGCCGTGGGATTGCGCGAATTCCAGGTAGGGGTCGACCTTTTCGGCGGGGAGGTAGCGGGCGGCCATCTCGCGCAGCATGCCGTCCTTCATGGGTTCGGTGCGGGTGATCGGGCCTTCGGCGGTCACGTAGCGGACGGTCGGCGTCACGACCTGCGCCATGATGCTGAAACGCCCGGCCGCCTCCAGCAGCCGGATCTTCGTCGAATGTGTCCCGGTCAGTACCCAGAGTTCGGAGCCGGGTGAGTACTGGTACCAGATCGGCACATTGAGCGGGGCGCGGTCCGGACTCGCGGCGACCGCGAGCGCGCCGATATGGGGTTGGGCGAGGAACTCCTGTCGTTCTTGCGAAGTCAGTGCCATGACTCCACTTTACGTTCACGGGGTGACCGAATGCTGGCACCGCGGGCGGAAGGGTGATTCGATCGAGCCATGACAGATATCAGCGAGCTACCGCAGGTCGTGTCGGCCGAACGCGAGATCGCGGCCGACGCGGAGCGGATCTTCGAGTTGATCGCCGATCCCGCCCAGCAGCCACGATGGGACGGTAACGACAACCTGAACGAGGCATCGGCGGGACAGCGAGTGCGCGGTGCGGGCGAGGTCTTCGTCATGGCGCTGACCAACGGCGCGGTGCGCCACAACCGGGTGGTGGAGTTCGAGGAAGGGCGACGTATCGCCTGGCTGCCTTCCGAGCCGGACCAGGAACCGCCCGGCCATCTCTGGCGCTGGGAACTCGAACCCGCCGGGGACGGCCTCACCCGGGTCACCCACACCTACGACTGGTCGCGGCTGACCGATCCGAAACGTCTGGTGCGCGCGAAGGCGACCACGGCGGAGAAACTGCTCGCCTCGATCGAGAATCTCGCCGCGCTGGCCGAGGGAGCCGAGAACGCCCGATAGGTAGAGCAACCGCGAATCACCGCTAGCTTCCCGTCACGGCTCGACCCGGATTTCACGGAAAGACCTGTTCGCCGACCCTGACTCCAGCGAACGGAAATCTGGCAAGAGAAGTTGCCACAAGAATGGTATGTAACTTCTTTCGGTGTGTTACACATGTCTCCAACGGCAAGGAGGCGGTTGTGACACGTCCGTATCGGCTCGTCATCTGGGGGCCGGGAGACATGGGTGGGCGCGCGCTCCTGACCGCGCTGCGATCCCCCGAATTCGATGTGGTCGGCGTCAAGGTCTTCAGTCCGCACAAGGACGGCAGGGATATCGGCGAACTCGTCGGCCTCGCACCGGTCGGCGTCGCGGCGACGACATCCAAGGAGGCGATTCTCGCCCTCGACGCCGACTGCGTCGTCCACACGCCGACCACGCCGTCGCTGCTGCGCGGCGCGGACGCCGACGTGGTGGATCTGCTCGAATCGGGGAAGAACGTGGTCTCGGCCGCCTCGTATCACAACCCGTCGATGACGAACTGGCTGTCGGCCTCGCGCACACCGCTGTCGGTGCTGCGCACGGTCGCGGATATGAAGGTCACCGGTGACGCGTTCGGGCCGAGCCTGCGCCCCGCGCTGACGGCGCTGAAATGGGGTGTGCGCGCGCTGGACTCCGCCCCCGCCCGGCCATTCCGCCCCGCCGTCGAGCGACTCGCGGGTCCGGTCGTCGATCGCGCGCTTCCCCGACGCCCCTTGGGAAGCCGACTCCAGGCAGCCTGCGAGAAGGGCGGCGTCTCGTTGCACGGCACCGGCCTGCACCCGGGCCTGATGGTCGAACAGGTACTGCTGCGACTGGCCGGGGTGCTCGACGAGGTCACCGAGGTGCGCTTCCTCGAGGTCGGCGATCTGTCCGCCGCGCCCGACGGCATGTGGGGCGGTCTGGAGAGTCTGGGATTCGGGACGCCGCTGGGCTCCGTCGACTCCGATCACGCGATCGGTCTGATGCAGCACTTCTATTTCAACGATGTGCTCGGCAATGTCGGCCACGCCCTGTTCGGCATCGGGTCCGACGCGGTGCGCGTGGAACGCCACATCTATCCCGTTCCCGCGCGGGCCAGGGTGCGCGCGGGCGGCACGGTGATCGAACCCGGCACCGTCGGCGCCATCCATATGACCTATCGCGGCTACATCGGCGACCGCCTCTTCATGACCAACGAGGAATGCTGGCACGTCGGCTCCGGCAACGCCCATCTCGGACCCGACCATCCGCGCAGTCTGTCCGGCGGACATGTGATCACCCTGGACGGCAGTCCGTGCCGGGTCGAGATGCGCAACGAGATGGACGATGAGGCCTACAGCGCGGACTGGTCGGCGGTCACCGATATCTCGGTGCGGGCCATGCTCGCCGCGGTGCCCGAATTGTGCGCCGCGCCACCGGGAGTCGCGATGCCGGATCTGACCCCGCGCTACCGACTGGAGAACGCATGAGCACCGTCGCGGTCGCCGTATTCGGCACGGGACCGGTAGCCGATCGACTCGTCGCCGGAGTCGACCGCCGTCCCGACCTGCGCTCGACCGGCCGGACGACGTCCGCGCCGGCCGTACCCGAGGGCACCGCGTGCGTCCTGTACGTGCCGACCCTCGCCGAGATCGCCACCGACGCACCGAAAGACGTGGTGCCGCGCCTGCTGCGCGACGGCTACGACGTGGTGTCGGCGCTGCCGCCCGGCGCGGACCTGCCGGTCACCGACCTCCGCGAGGCGTGCCGGGCCGGTGACTCGACCTTCCACGCGACAGGCGGTTTCCAGACCGCGATCGCGACCAGGATCCTGCGCTCGCTCTCGGAGGTGACCACCGACATCCGCCGGATCGAACTCGAGGAAGAACTCGAACTCCCCGCCGCCGGGGTGTATCCGTGGAACACCCTGGGCGATATCGGTATCGGCGGCACGGAGGTCGCGGCACGGTCGGCCGTCGCGGCGGTCGCCGACTACTACGAAGCGGGATTGCACGCGCTGGAGGACGCGGTCTTCGCGGGCGCGAGCGACCCGGAGGCGCGCCCGGTGGTGACGGTCGAGGTGCGCGTCGACGACGCGGGCACCGTCGAGAAGGTGACCGTCGACCGCGCTCTCGGCCCGCGCATCGGCTACCGCTCGACCTGGAGCGCGCGCACCACCGACGATCCGCCACTGCGCTATCGCCTGGTCACCAGCACCGATACCGCGAAGGGTGCGACGACGCTGCGGTTCGACGCCGGGCAGGGGGTTCATCCCGCCGACCACCTGACCTGCGTCGGCCTGCTCGACGCGGTGCGCCCGATCCACGACAGCGGTCAGGGGATCGCGCACCGCGATCTGTCGATCACCTACCTGATGCCCGACGAGCGTCTGATCACCCGCCCGCGGTAGCGGTCGCCGTCGGGTTCGGCGCGCCCGCGAGGAAGGCCACGATCTCGGCCGCGGTCTCGGCCGGACGTTCGACGTGCGGCAGGTGCCCGGTGTCGGGCAGGTCGACGCGACGCAGTCCCGGCACCATCGCGGTGACGATCTCGGCGATGAGGCGCAGATCCTCCACGTCGCGCTGGCCGGTGATCAGCAGCACCGGCATCCCCAGTTCGCCGAGACTTTCGACGTGGGGCCGTTCGGGCGGCGCCTCCCTGTCCGCGTCGAGCCACACCCGGCAGGTGTCCGCGGCGATGCTCGCCCACAACCGCGCGGCGAGTTCGGGATCGCGGCGGGCGGGTTCGAACAGCGGGTGCCGGAACCAGAGTCTCCTTGCCGTGTCGAGGTCTCCGCCGACCGCGGTGCGCGTCAATTCCCGCCAGCGGGCCCGCCACGACTCCGACCAGTCCCAGCCCGCCAGGTTCGGGCTGATCAAGACCAGCCGGTCGACCCGATCCGAATGGGACAGCGCGAAATCTACGGCGATCCGGCCGCCCATCGAGACGCCGGCGACGGAGACCCGTTCGAGTCCAAGGCCGTCGAGTAGCGCCGCCAGATCGTCGGCGTGCCGGAACGTCTCGACGGTGTGATCCGGCGACTCGCCGCAGCCACGCAGGTCGTAGCGGACGCAGCGGTGACGCGCGGTGAGCGTCGGCCACAGATCGTCCCAGGTCGCACGGTCGCCGCCCGCGCCGGGCACGAGGACCAGCGGGCTGCCCGCACCCGCCACCTCCGCCGACAACGCGACCTCCGCGGCCACGGTGATCCGATGTGTCGCCTGTCCACCCTCGCCTACGGACCCGTCAACGCGCATGCGCCAACTATCCCCGAGAGGGTGCGCGTCCGGATATCACGCCCGGATATCGCAACGGCGACAAGCCAGGGCAAGCGCCGCGTCGACCGGTGTGGCCGACACCCGGCGCGAAAACCCGCCGCCCACGGGAAGCGGGCGGCGGGATGGTCACACCGCCGGCTCGGGTGCCGCGGGCTCGGGCAGCGGTGCCACGGAACCCTCCACCGCACCGACCACGGCGCCGACCGCCGCACCGACCGCCGCCGCGGGCACCGCGATCACGGCGTAGCCGATCGCCGCGCAGACGACCGGCATGACGACGAGACCGGCGGGCAGGAACGGAAAGCCGACGATGAGGCCGGTGGCGGCGCCGATCAGCGCGCTGGTCGCGGCGAGCGGGCTGGCGAGGGTGGATCCGACGGACGCGCCGATCACCGACGCGCCGATGACATCCTCGGCGATCCGGTCCGAGCGAGCGTGATCGACACCGGCCGAATCGAGCGCGTCCGACAGCGAGGATTCCACGCCCTCGGAACCGTCGTTGATCTGCTGCGCCTGTTCGGGGGTGATGAAATCGGGCCTGCCGACCTCGATATCACCGATACGGATGGTGTTGACCGGGGCCTGCGGCGGCGCGGCCTGCTCGGGGGCGGGATCATCGATCGGCGTGGCCCGGACCGGTTCCGACGCCACGACCGACGGTTCGCCGTACGGCGTGGCGAATACGGGAGCGGCGGCGACGGCGACGGCCACCGGCAACGCACCGGCCACCAGGAATACGGCGGTGCGGCGGGAGGGCCGACGATGCGAGACAGGCTTCGATATGACCATGAGATCTCTTTTCCGGGAGGCGGAAGGCTCTTCTTCTGATTCGGACCGGATGACCGGACGGATTGAATCGCCGAGTAAGAAATTCGGTGACCCGCTATTCACCGTGGCCATTGCCCCGAATATCCGCGGAAACGCCACGACACGCGTTCCCGAAATGAAATGCGAGGTGCCGCCGCCTTTCGACCGAACGGTGCGCGACACCGGAAATCCGCCCCGCCCGGCGCGCGCGATGTCGCGATACGAACCTCCCGCACCGTATCCGGCAGCTCTCCCGCCGTCGACTTACCCGTGAATATCACTGGGCTGGTGCGCAATTCGACGACCCCGCGACACCGCAACACAGCTTAGGGCTGCCTTGCCTAACTGACCGCCGCTCGGTTATGGTCGACACCGTTCATGGTTGCGAGTCGGTCGGGCGCCCGTGTGCCCCACCGGGTTCCCGCGCAGCGTCGCGGAACCGTGCGAAGTCACAGGTAGCGCACACGCAAGGGGAATCAGCATGCAGGTCACCGCAGACAGTGGGTCACGTTCGCTCGAAACCCGCATGTTGAGCACGAATTCGCGGGCTTTCCTGCACCAACTCGGTACGACGCTCGCCGCGGCGTACGGCAGTCTGTCCAATCCTCGCTGTCGGCAAGCGATCTCGGTACTGGCCGACAGTATCGACGGCGAGTTGCGCGAGAAGATCGCTCCCCCGGCGACGGACGGCGGCGTCTGCCTGATCCGCGGAATCCTGATCGACGAGCGTTCGATCGGCCGGACCCCGCCGATCTGGGCGGCGATCGACGACACCACAAGTCTGCCCGTCGACCTACAGATGTTGTTGCTGGCGTGCATGATCGGACGTCCGTTCGGGTGGCGCGGCCAACAGGAGGGGCGTCTGGTCAACAATGTCATGCCCGCGCGCGGACACGAGACGGTCCAGACCGGAGCGAGCAGTTCGATCCTGTTGAGCCCGCATACCGAGGATTCCTTCCACCCGCACCGATCCCACGTATTCCTGCTCGGATGCGTCCGCAACAGGGACGCGGTCGCCACCACCGTCGCCTCGATCCGAGATGTCCGACTGTCCGCGACCGACCGCGAAATACTCTCGCGCCCTACCGTTCCGATCCTGCCCGACCTCACCTACGGGGATCCGGCGCGATGGGGGTCGGCGGAGGCGGTGCCGACTCTGTGGGAACGCGCGGACGGTCTATGCCTGCGCTACGACCCGGATTACACGCCGTTGGCCGAGGCCGACGCCGAATTCCGTGCCGCCTACCGGCGACTCGGCAGCGAACTCGAACGGGTCACCCGCCGCGTCGTGCTCGAACCCGGTGATGTCGCGATCATCGACAACGACGTGGTGGTACACGGACGGGTTCCGTTCACCGCACGTTTCGACGGCACCGACCGCTGGCTCAAGAGAGTGAATATCGCGATCCCCCAACGAGCGCGCCCCCTCGCGGAATCGAACGAGAACGGCTACGGCCAGCAGGTCGACTATCTGACCCGGGAGCCGATTCCGGACCCGCGAGCGACGCCGCGCCGATGCGGCGAGGCCACCGCCGGGATGCCGGAACGACACGGCGCGACCGCGTCTCGGCATTAACCTGATCGAATCCGGTCCATCGAAGCGACGAAAGAGATCGATGTGCGTCTGAACAGCTATGACGAGTGGTCCCCGCTACGGGAAGTAATCGTGGGCTCGGGGTTGAACTACACCACCCACGAACGCGAACTCACCTTCGACATGTTCCTGCACGAGAACATCACGATCGACAACGATCTCTCTCGCAAGCCCTGGCTCTATCCGCCGTTCTCGCCGCCCGAGGGCAGCGACGCACGGTCGAGAATCACCATCGCGCAGCGGCACGTCGACGAATTGAACGAGGATATCGACGGTCTCGTCCGAACTCTGGAATCCCTGTCGATCACGGTGCGCCGCCCCTTGGATCTGGGACCGAACGTTCCCGAGGTGGGAACTCCGGCCTGGTCGGCGGCGATGATCCCCGCGCTGAACGTGCGCGACAACGTGATCATCATGGGTGACGAGATCGTCGAGACGCCGCCGATGATGCGCTCGCGCTATTTCGAGAACCAATTGCTCAAACCGGTTCTCATGGATTATTTCCAGCGGGGCGCGCGCTGGTCGGTGATGCCGCGTCCGCTGATGACCGACGGATCGTTCGATTTCTCCTATGTCGAGGGCGGCGGCTCCTTCGACGAACCCCTCACGCCCAGCGCGCTTCCCGACGACTCGCCCTACCGCGTCGGTTTCGAGATGATGATGGACGCCGCCCAGATCCTGCGTTTCGGCAAGGACGTGCTGGTCAACGTCTCGACGCAGAATCACCAGCTCGCCTACGAATGGCTGGATCGGCATCTGGGCGATCGATTCCGGTTGCACCGGATCTACCGATTGAGCGACGACCACATCGACAGCACGGTGCTGCCGCTGCGGCCCGGACTGCTGCTTGCCCGCTCACCGGAGATCGTGGACCGCCTGCCCGCGGCACTCCAGAAATGGGACCGTATCTACTACCCGGAGCCCACCGCCGACCAGTTCCCGCCCTACGACGACAACGACCTGGTTCTCACCAGCAAATACATCGACATGAACGTGCTCTCGATCGACGCCGAGACCGTCCTGGTCAATTCCGCGCACACCGAACTCGTCGGACTCCTGGAGTCGCGCGGCATGACGGTCGTCCCGGTCCAGCACCGCCATCGCCGCCTGTTCGGCGGCGGATTCCACTGCTTCACCGTCGACACCGTCCGCGACGGCGGACTCGAGGACTACCTGTCCTGATCCGACGACAATGGTCCGATGAATGCCGATACCGCGTACCACGGCGAGTTGGGCGAACAGTTCGCCGCCCTGGCCACCGACAACGTCCACAACGCCCACACCGATCGGCCCGCCATGTTGCGGCTCGCCGGTGACGTCGCCGGATCGCGAGTCCTCGACATCGGCTGCGGCGCGGGCCATTACGGCGCGGAGCTGCTGAAACGCGGCGTGGCGCGGTTCACCGGCGTCGACGGCAGCGAAACCCTGCTGGACGCGGCGAGACAGCGACTCGGTGACGACGCCATCCTGCACCGTCACGACTTGGAGCGGCCGCTGACCTTCCTCGCGGATCGATCCTTCGATCTGGCCGTGATGGCGCTCGTCTATCACCACGTGACCGCGCGCGCCCAGTTGCTCGCCGAGATCCGGCGCGTGCTGTGCCCCGGCGGACGCCTGCTCGTCTCCACCACGCACCCCACCGGCGACTGGATTCATTTCGGCGGCTCGTATTTCGCCGACGACCATGTCGAACTGCCACTGGCGAACAGCGCGATCCGATTTCAGCGGATGACCTTGGAGACGTTTCTCGGCGAACTCCTGCGCGCCGGATTCACGCTGGAGGAGTTGGCGGAGCCGCGAGCGACCGAGGAGGCGCGGCGGGTCGATCCGGAGCGATACGAGAAGTCCCGGCATCGCCCGCACTTCCTGGCCGTCGCGCTCGGTCGCCCCTGACCGTCGCGGGAATCCGCGCTGCGCGGACGCACCTCGGACCGGAGACCGCGACACTATTTTTCTCCGATCGGGAAAAATATGGGCGAAAACGCTCCGCGGACCGGATCACGAGGTGTAAGCAGGAGCGGTGCGGGCAGCCGTCGCTGCGGCACACGCGTCGTGTTCAGCGAGGAAGAGGTAGTGATGTCATCGACCAAGTACCGCGTCGTCCAGTGGACGACGGGGAATGTGGGGACCAGCTCGGTGCGGGCGCTCGCCGCGAATCCCGCGATCGAGCTGGTGGGCTGTTTCGCCTGGTCGCCCGATAAGATCGGGCGCGATATCGGCGAGCTGGCGGGTGGGCAACCGCTCGGCGTGACGGCCACCGACGACATCGACGCCCTGCTCGCGTCGAAACCCGATTGCGTGGTCTACAACCCCATGTGGTTCGACGTGGACCAAGCCGTTCGCATCCTCTCCTCGGGCGTGAACATGGTGACCACGGCGTCCTTCATCACCGGACACAACCTGGGCGAGGGCCGCGATCGGCTCGCCCAGGCGTGCGTGCGCGGCGGGTCGACACTCTTCGGCTCCGGCGTGAGTCCCGGCTTCGCCCAGCTGCTGGCCATCGTGGCGGCCAACGCCTGCGACCGCGTCGACAAGATCGTCATCGCCGAATCGGCCGACACCACCTTCTACGATTCACCCGCCACCGAGCGGCCGGTGGGGTTCGGCACCCCGATCGACGATCCCGATCTGCCGGGCATGGCCGCCGCCGGCACCGCCGTCTTCGCCGAAGCCGTTCGACTGGTGGCGGATTCACTCGGCGTTGTCCTCGACGAGATCGTGTGCGAGGCCGAGTACGCGCAGACCACCGAGGATCTGGTCATGGCGTCGTGGACCATCGACAAGGGCTGCGTCGCCGGGGTGCACGCGAGCTGGCAGGGCCGCGTCGGGGGCAGGACCATCGTCGACATCAATGTCCGCTGGCGCAAAGGCCAGACGCTGGACCCGGACTGGAAACTCGACGGTGACGGCTGGAAGATCACCGTCGAGGGACGCCCGACGGTGAACATGACCGTCGGATTCCTCCCACCGCCCGATTTCCAGGCCGAGACGATCGCCGATTTCATGGTCCTGGGCCACATCATGACCGCCATGCCGCCCATCCACGCGATCCCCGCGGTCGTGGCGGCCGCACCGGGGATCGTGACCTACAACGATCTGCCGCTCACACTGCCCCGCGACATCACCTCCCCGGCATGAGGTATCAGCGGCAGGCGAAGCGCATGTCGCCGAATCGAGGACTGATCGTCCTCGTCGCGGTCTCGACCCTGCTCCTCGCCGGATGCGCGGGACGGGGCGAGCAGAACGACGAAGGACCGTCGACCGCGACGGGGACCGGCGAATTCGGTGATCTCGGGACGGTGTGCGGTAGCGGCCAGCACACCAAGGCCTCCGCCCAGGGCGTCACGGCGGACAGCATCAAGATCGGCGTCTTCAGCGATCTCGGTTTCACCAAGAATCCCGAATTCATCGACGCCGCGAAGGTTTTCGCGGGGTGGTGCAACGATCACGGCGGGATCGGCGGGCGCACCATCGAACTCGCGATCCACGACACGAATCTCACCGAGGTCCGCCAGCGCATGATCGAAGCCTGCCGTGACGACTTCGCCCTGGTCGGCGGTGGAGCCGGACTCGACGCGCTCGGCGTGAAGGATCGACTGTCCTGCCTGCTGCCGAGTTTCCCCGCGCAGGTGGCCCAGGCGCGCAGTGTCGGCGCCGATCTCGAGATCAGCGCCTCGCCCACCGCGCTCCCGCACCACGACAGCTACACCGGATTCCGGCGCTGGCTGGTCACCGAGGCGTACCCGGAATCCCTCGGCAAGGTCGGCTTCATCAGCGCCGATTCGCCGGTCTCGAAAGTGCTCGGGGAGAAGGGCAAGGAGAGTTTCCGGGCGCAGGGGGCAACGATCGTCTACGACGACCTGTACCCGATCGCCGGTGTGTCGAACTGGGCTCCGTTCGCACAGGGGATCAAGGAGAAAGGCGTGCGCGGCCTGATCTTCAACGGCGAACCGCGTCAGCTCTCGAAACTCGAGGAAGCGCTCACGTCGATCGAATACCGACTCGACTGGATCGACGCGACCAACAACAACTACTCCCCCGCGTTCCTGAAAGAGGCGGCCAATTCGATCGGTTTCCAGAACAATGTCGCCGACCTCGGTGGTGTCGTGCCCTTCGAGAAGGCCGACAGCGTGCCCGCGATGAAGCAGGTCGAGAGCATGTTCGACAAGTACGCGCCCGGCACCGAGATCACCTTCCCGCAATTGCGGGCGATATCGGCCTGGCTGCTTTTCGCGAAATCCGCGGCGAGCTGCGGCGACGACCTCACCCGCCGGTGCGTCTACGACGCGGCTTCCTCGGAGCGGGCGTGGACGGCGGGCGGATTGCAGGCGCCGGTGAACCTGTCGAATCGTGACGCGCCGAGCGGCTGCTTCAATATCGAGCAGGCGACGGCCGACGGCTGGAAACCCGCCGATTTCCGGCCCGACACCGGCCTCTACCGCTGCGATGTCGCTCCCTACGAATACCAGGGCGACTACGGTGCGCCCATGACGCTGGCCGATGTCGGTAAATCCATGACCGACCTGCGGTAGCGGAAACTACCCGGACACCCGTTTGCGGATCAGCAGGCGATCGAGCCCGTCCAGGATGACGGTCATCTTGAAATCGAGTTGGTCGTCGTCGGCTTCCTGGTCGGCGATCACCTCCCGCAACACGGGCAGTTCGCGTTCGTCCACGGTCTCCAGCGCGCTGAGCACGCCGGGGACGTCGGGATGCACGCGGTGCTGTGCGAGCAGCACCGCGTGCATCCCCGACGAGAAACTCGTCTCCGTGATCAACGTGAGCGCGATGCGCGCGTCGTGGATATCGAAACCGGCGCCGACCAGCGCTTCGAGCACACGCTCGACCGGTGCGAGGGTGCCGAGCCCCCGCGCGCCGGACAGTCGGACCGAGGAGGCCAGGACACCGACCTGGACGACCGCGTCACGCAGTGCCACCGCGTACGAGCGCACGACCTCGCGCCACTCACGATCCACCGGCAGGGCGACACGGGCCAGTTCGGTCTCGAAGATGTCGAGCGCCACCAGCTCGCGCAGGCCCTCACGGTCACCGACGTGATAGTTGAGCGCTTTGGGATCGACGCCGAGTTCGTCCGCGACGGCCTGCATGGTCAGCGCCTCCGGCGCGACTTTCCTTGCCGCCGAGGCGATCCGCTCGAGGCTGAGCTGCCGTGGCCGACCGCGCCGACGCGGCCCGGCGTCGCCGTCCGCGGCATCGGATATCCCGCGTGCTTCACCGCTCACCCGTCCACCCTATGACCAGACATGTTCCCGGCGCGCACCGGACCGACAAGGAAGAACCGACAGGCATGAACAACCCAGCAAACCCGCAGGACCCGGGAAACACCGCGGCACTGCTGGAAATCGAGTCGATCAAGCAGCTGAAGGCTCGCTACTGCCGCTACCTCGACGCCAAGGATTGGCGGGCATGGCGCGCGATATTCGCCGACGATTTCGTCAGCGACACCTCCGCGGCGGGCGGCGCGGTCGTTGTCGGCGCCGACGAATTCGTGGAATTCACCCGCCGCAATATCGGCAAGCCCGCGCAGACCACCGTTCACCAAGTGCACGCTCCGGAAATCGAGCTGATATCGCCGACAACGGCCGGCGGCGTGTGGGCCCTGCACGACATCGTCGCGCTGCGCCCGGGGTTGACCCTGCACGGATACGGCCACTACGACGAGACCTACGAGAAGTCCGGCGGGCGATGGCGCGTCAAGTCCTCCACCTTGACCCGGCTCCGGGAGGATATCGCCACGCCCCTGTTCTCGATACGTGTCTCGGAGCGTATGCGAAACGTCGGAGCGAGATTCGCGCGGAAGTCGGCCGGACAACCTTCGGGAAAGGTCTGATATCCATGTCCGTCAACACAATTCTGGTGACCGGCGGTTTCGGCCAGGTGGGTAAACGCTGCTGTGAGATCCTGCTCGACCGGGGGCGCACGGTGATCGCGATGGATCTGCGCACCGATCGATCCGTCGCGACAGCCGAGGAACTGTCGGGCTCGGCACGGCCCGGCACGCTGGTTCCCGCCTTCGTCGACCTGCTCGATCCGGCCGCGGTGGCCGGACTCGTCGGCGAACACCGTCCCGACGCGATCGTGCATATGGCCGCGAGCCTCGCACCGGCGTCCTACCTGAACCCCGCGGCCGCACACCGGGTCAATGTCGAGGGCACCGGGAACGTGGTGGCGGCGGCGACCGCGTTGGACCGGGCGCCGCTGCTGATCCTGGCGTCGAGCGCGTCGGTCTACGGGTCGCGCAATCCCTACCGATATCCGGAACTCGTCACCGACGAGACACCCGTCGATCCCATCGACCATTACGGCCGGGACAAACTGCTGGCCGAGACGATCATCCGGGAAAGCGGCCTGCCGTACGCGGTGTTGCGATTGGGCGGGGTCATCTCCCCCGACGGGATGTCGAGTATGGACCGGACCCACCTGGTCCTGATCCGAGCGACGCCGAGGGACAACCGGATTCACGCCGTCGACGCCCGCGATGTCGCCCTGGCCTTCGCCAACGCGGTGGACCGCGCGGACAGTATCGACGGCAGGATCCTGCTCATCGCGGGCGACGAGTCCTACCGCAAACTCCAGCGCGAACTCGAGGACGACATGACCCAGTCACTCGGACTCGGCCGCCTCGGTCCGTCGGTGAGTCTGCCCGGCGATCCCGCCGACGATCGCGGATGGACGTTCACCGGCTGGTTCGACACCACCGAGTCCGAGGCACTGCTGGACTTCCAGCGGCACACCTGGTCCGAGACCCGGGAGTGGATCGCTCACTCGCAGGCACGCTCCCGCACGCTGCTGCTGCGGACATTCGGCCCGGTCCTACGGCCCGCCATCCGCCTGCTCATGGCCGTGCAGCGCCGCCGCGACGGACGCGGCGACTACGCCGACCCGTGGGCCCTGTTCGAGAAAACCTACGGGCCGGACGTTCTCGCGAACAAGGACTCCGAACGTCCCTGAACGGCGTCTCAGAACCCGAGCGCTCGGAAACCGAAGGCTCAGAACCCGAAAGCCGCGCCGTACCCCGTCGTCTGGGCGGTGGCGTTCCTCGCGTCGGCGCGCACGGTGACGAACGGCATGGCCGAGGCCGAGGAAATGCACCCGTTGACGCTCAGCGGCGTATTGCTGTGGGCGAAGGTGTAGGGGAATTCGACGTCCGAATCCAGTTCCGTCGCACCGATCACCGCCGCCGTGACGGTACCCGGCGCCAGGTTCACGGCAAGTTCACCGGCCAGGCCGGTTTCCATCTCGATGGACGGTTGAATGGCGAAACTCACGCCCGCGCCGATACCGACCGTCGGCGGCGCGTCGATCTCCAAACCGAGATCGACGCCGAAATCGACGCCGACCGAGGGGGCGATCCCGACGCCGACGGCCACACTCGGGGAGATACCTATCGAAATACCGTTGGAGATGTCCACCGCGCAGCCGATCAGATATCCGGCGACGATCTCGCCGCCGCGCAGTGCGGCGCCGTCGATCACGACCGAGAAGTCCCCGGAAACCTTGACCGAGTGGACGAACGGGACATTCATCGCAATATCACCGGCGGGGACCACGGAATTCGAGTCTACCGAGGCGACGATGCGCAGTCCGCCCGAGGCGACCTCCCCGGGTGCCGCGCCCGCCGTGGCGCCGATGATACCGGTGCAGGCGATGATCACGGTGCTGATGAGGACGAGAACATACGAAGGCTTGCGGTTCATGACGCTCCGGTCGAGTGATAGTCGAATGGGAACTTTCACCAACGGATTCGCACGGCGATCGCCGCGAATTCCCCGCGATGTGTACGAATCCGAATAAGCAGCCGAACTGTTCGATCACGGTATTCGTACCGCACCGGCCATTGTCGATGTGACAGGCGCGCGGAACCGCAGACAACGACGAAAGGGCGGCCACCTCCGATTCGACCGTGTCACAGACGAACACGAACCGATCCGATGGTGGCCGCCCTTGTCGACGGCTCGCCGATCAGCCTGCCAGGTGAGCCTCGATGGACTCGATGATGCGCGGACGCAGTTCGGCGGCGCGGATGACCGCGTCGACCGAACCGACCTCGACGGCGCGCTGGATATTGTGCACGCGGTCGAATTCGGCGGCGACCTCGCCGAGTTTCTCGGTACGCACCGACGACCGCAGTCCGTCGAGTTCGGCGGTGAGCGCCGCCCGGTCGGTGCCGGTCGCGTGCACCACGCCCGCTTCCAGGTCACGAATCCGAGGATCGGCGGCGGTACGGGAGTCGACCTCGCCCGCGAACACCACCGCGGCGGCGGGTGCGCCGCCGAGGACCGAGGCGAACGAACCTTCCAGCGCGAGCACTGTCATGCTCGGGTTCAGCGCCTTCGAGAACACGACGAACGCGCCGCCGTGGTACCGGGAGATCACGCAGAACACGATCGGACCTCGGAAGTTCACGATCGCCCGGCCGATCTCGGCGCCGTACTCCAACTGGAGTTTCCGCATCGACTCCGGGGAGCCGTCGAAGCCCGACAGGTTCGCCAGCACCACCAGCGGACGATTGTCGCTGGCCGCGTTGATGGCGCGCGCGGCCTTCTTCGACGACCGCGGGAACAGGGTGCCCGCCGTGTAGGTGTCGGGTCCGTCGGTGGACGGGAACCCGCGCCGCTGCACACCCTGGGATTCGATGCCGAGCAGGCAGACCGGGATACCGCCGAGGTGCGCGTCCTGCACCACCGCGGTCTCGGCGTCGGCCATGCCGGCCCACCGCTCCAGCACCGGATGGTCCTGGTCGGCGACAGCGCGCATGACGGTCCGGATGTCGAAGGGCTTCTTACGATCCGGATTCGACGCCGCCGAGAAGATCTGGCCGACGGTCGTGAAATCACTGCCCTCGATGACGTGCGGGAAGTCGCAGACATCGCGGTCGATCGGATCGTCGGTGCGCGCGCGCCGCGGCGCCTGCTCACCGGGAGCGATGTAGGTGTGGTCGTAGTGCGACATCAGGACTTCGCGCGCGCCGTTCAGATCCGGCGCCCAGTACTGCGCCTGACCGTTCGGGCCCATCACCCGGTCGTAACCGCCGATGCCGAAGTTGTCCTCGGCCGACACGCCACCGGAGAAGTCCAGCGCGTGCTTACCGGTGAGCACCATCGCGGAATCGGGCGTCATCACCAGGATGCCCTTGGTGTGCATGAGCATCGTCGCCTCGGCGTTCCAGTACGGCTGGGCGCCGACGTTGATGCCGGTGACGACGATATTGATCTCGTTGCCGTCCTGGGTGAATTCGACGATCCGCTTGAGCGCGGCCGCCACCCAGTCCATGTTCTCGGTACCCGACTCCATCGAGATCCTGGCGCCCGAGGACAGCGCGTACCACTCCAGCGGCAGCCGCATCCGATCGGCGAGATCGAGCGCGCCGATGATGCGACGGCATTCCGGTTCCGACAGCGCGCCGAGCGATTTCGTCGGATCGCCGAGCAGCACGACGCGCTTGACGCCGTCGGGATGACGCTCGGTCGGGGTGCTGACCACACCGGCGACGATCGCCGCCTTGTTCTGCCCCTTGGGCCGGTCGACCGGCACCAGGGCGTGGTCGGCGTCCAGATCGTATTCGGCGAAATCACCGAGCAGACCGGTCAATTCGTACGGGTAGACGGTGTTGCGGCTGCTGGCCCGCAGCACCTTCTGACGGTAGGCGTCGATCGGCTCGACCGGCTCGTCGGACGGCTCGCCGACGAGTACCCGGGTGTTGCCGGTGGCGTCGAAGGAGACCCGGATCTCGACCTTGGTCAGTTCACCGGTCCTGCGGTCGACCTGGCGCGCGATGAGCAGGATCTCCTCGAGCCCCGCGCCCGCCGTCGTCGGCCGCACGTGTCCGGCGACGGTCTCCAGCTCGGCGGGGGTGACGTCGATCGGCGGCCAGATGTACATCACGATGCGGTTGGTGTTGAACCGCTTGGCCGAGGGCCGCCGTGACTGCGCGCGGCGGATCGAGTCGAGGCAGGTGGCGATGGTGGCCTCGGCCGTCGGCAGGGCGAGCAGCCTGCCGTCGTGCTCGCGCAACGCGGCCAGGTCGCGCACCTGCGCGAACGCGATCAGGCGATCGTCGGAAGGGTTCTCCTTCGCGACGGCACGGAACAGGTAGATCTCGTCGTCGTCGGAGGACGGCAGCCGGGTGAGGTCGAATTTGCGCAGGCGCTCCATCTGCATGCGCTGGGCGATGTAGGGGTGCAGGCCGCGGATCAACCGCTCCTCGACCATGCCCGTGCTCGACCGGCGGAAGGTGAAGTGGTGGTGCATGACCGCGCCGCCGCTACCCGCGACGGTCGCGGTGATCCGGTGTACCTGGGCGGGCAGCAGGTGCGCGCTGAAGACCTCGTGCAGTGCCGTCGCCATGGCGTCGAAATCGTCGGGCTGGCGCTCCCAGCCGAGGTAGATATCGGCGTCGACGACCCCCGCGCTGCCCGCGACCTCGACGAGTCCGCGGACGGCCGTGTCGAGTTCGTCGAAGCTCACCGCGGTCGAGACGAGGCTGAGTCCGTCGCGCTCGGCGATCACGAACGCGCAGCCGCCGACCTCGCGGGTGCGCACATCGCGCAGACCCTTGTTGCCGTAGTACCGGCGGGTCAGCACCTCGAGCATGACGCTGTTGTCGAGGTTGCCGCGTACCAGACGCTGCCCGAGCAGGCGGACCAGCGGCTCGGTGCTGCTCACCATCTCCGCGACGCGCTCGGCGCGATCGGGCGAGGTGGGCTCGGCGTCCAAGTGACGCAGATGGTTACGGACGTTGGTGTACACGCGGGCACGGTTGCGCCGCAGCAGCGGCTGGCCGAACCAGGCGTAGACCACGCCGCGCGCGAGATCGGCGATCGCGGGGAAACGCACCTGCGTCGCGGCAACCAGCCGCTCCAGCCCGAGACCGACCGGCTCGCGCAGCGCCCGGTCCGGCACCGGCTCGGTCAGCCATTCGCGCAGCAGCGTCGTGATGACCGTGACGGTCGCCGACGGGCGCTGCTGGGCCAGGAAGATGCGGAAGACCGCGGCTTCGAGTTCGGGGGTGCGTTCCAGATCGGTGACGCCGTAGTGGCCGAGCGCCTTGGCGAGTTTGGCCTGGAACGAGGCGGGCACACCGGCCCGTTCGACGTCGAGGCTCTGCAGATACGTGTGGAAGTACTCGCGGGAGCTGTGGACGTGGCTGTTGCCGGTGTCCTCGCCGGAGGTCCTGTTGTGGCTCAGGTCGGCGAGGTCGGTGAACACCTCGACGAGTTCGAGTTCCCCGCCCAGCGGCCTGCGGTTGTCCGCGATGGCCTCCTTGCGGACGAGGAGGTAGTCGCCGAGTACCCGGCTGTCGTCGTGCGGGTCGACGTCGAAACCGAGCAGCAGGCTGCGCAGATCCTCCTGACCGCGCACGGTGCGCTCGTGCGGGCGGACCCGCGCCGACCCGGCGGGCAGGTCGAGTTCGACCGATCCGGACGCTGCCACGTCCTCGGCCTCGGCGTCGTCGACAAGCGGTTCCAGCCGCATCAACGGCGCGCCGGTCTCCACCTGGCTGCCGACCGAGACCACGCATTCCTTGAGCCGCGCCTTGAACGGCGCGCGCAGCACGGTCTCCATCTTCATGCTCTCGAGCACGAGAATCGGTGCGCCCGCCTCGACCTCGGCGCCGACCGCGAGCGGTGTGGCGACCACGAGCGCGGGTGCGGGCGAGCGGACGACGCCGCCCTCGTCACGGCTGACGCGATGCGCGACGCCGTCGACGTCGACCAGATGGATCGGCCCGTGCGTGCCGGTGATCAGGCGGTATCGGGTGCCGTTGACCACGATCTGGCCGGTGTGCCGGTCGAAACGCTCGAGATCGACGTCGGCGGTGTGGACCTCGCCGCCCGCCTCGATGCCGATCCGGAAGCGGTGCGCGCCGATCCGGGCGACCCGCACGCGGTAGCCCGCGCCGCGCAGTTTGAGATCGAGCGGACGGCCGCTCTCGTGCTGCACCTGCGGACGGCCGCCGGAGGCGGTGGAGAGCAGGCGGTGCCGCTCGGCTCGTTCCTCTTCCTCGTAGGCGTCGATGGCGGCGGCCGCCAGCGCGATGGCGGAATGCTGGTGCGAGACCAGCCGTCCCTCGCCGCGCACGCGGTCGATCCAGCCGGTGTCGGCGCTGGCGTCGATCACCTCGGGCTGGTTCAGCAGGTCGAGGACGAAACTCTTGTTGGTCGCGCCGCCCTCGATGACCACCCGGGTCTGCGCCACGGCCCGGCGCAACCTGCCGAGCGCCTCGTCGCGGTCGCGTCCGTAGGCGATGATCTTGGCGATCATGGAGTCGAAGTCGGCGGGGATGACATCGCCCTCGCTGACACCGGTGTCGACGCGGATACCGGGTCCGGCGGGCAGGTCCAAGCGGACGATGCGGCCGGGGGCGGGCGCGAAATCGCGGTCCGGATCCTCGGCGTTGAGCCTGGCCTCGATGGCGTGGCCGCGCTCGGCGGGCGGCTCGCCCTCGAGCCTGCCGCCGGAGGCCACCGTCAACTGGGCGCGCACGAGATCGAAGCCGGTGGTGTACTCGGTGATCGGGTGCTCGACCTGGAGTCGGGTGTTGACCTCGAGGAAGGCGAACAGCTCGTCGCCCGGGTGGTAGAGGAATTCGACGGTCGCGGCGCCGCGGTAACCGACCGCGATCGCCAGTCGCTCGGCCGAGGCCTTGAGGTCGGCCACCTGGTCGGCGCGCAGCACCGGCGAGGCCGACTCCTCGATGACCTTCTGGTTGCGCCGCTGTACCGAGCAGTCGCGCACGCCCAGCGCCCACGCGGTGCCCTGACCGTCGGCGATCACCTGGACCTCGACGTGCCTGGCGCCGGTGACCAGCCTTTCCAGGAACACCACGCCGCTGCCGAAGGCGCGCGCGGCTTCCTGGCGGGTGCGCTCGTAGGCGTCGACGAGTTCGTCGGCGTTGGTGATGACCCGGATGCCGCGGCCACCGCCGCCCGCGGTCGCCTTCAGCATCAGCGGGTAGCCGACCTGCGCCGCGGCCGCCAGCGCGTCCTCGACGGTCTCGACCGCGCCGCGACTCCACGGCGCGACGGGTACGCCGACCTCCTCGGCGATCAGCTTCGCGCCGATCTTGTCACCGAGTTTGCGCATGGCCTCCGGGCTCGGGCCGACGAAGGTGACCCCGATCTGCTCGCACAGTTCCGCGAAGGCCGGATCCTCGGCCACGAAGCCCCAGCCGACCCACGCCGCGTCGGCGCCGGTCTCGAGCAGGGCGGTCTTCAGCGCTTTCAGGTCCAGGTACGGACGCGCGGCGGCCGGACCGATGTCGTAGGCGATATCGGCTTCGCGCACGAACGTCGCGTTGCGGTCGACATCGGTATGAAGAGCGACGGTTTCGATCGGTCGCCCGGTCTCCGAGGCCAGATCCCGGACGGCGTGGATCAGCCGCATGGCGGCTTCTCCTCGATTGACGATGGCGATGCGGCTGAACACTCGCCGCTCCTTCCTCCACAGTAGGCCCGGTCGACAGGCGCGGGGTTTCATTTTCTCAGTTCCGCGTAGTCTGCACCTTTATTCGTCATCTGCCCACAGCGTTCGACTGTTACTCGCCCGTATCCCCGGATAAGGGGGCGAACAGCCCGTCAACGGCGTGTTGCCGAGCGACGAAATCGGGGCGGGAGCGCATCCGGCGGGGCGTCTCGCCGACCGGGTACCCCACCCGCGCCCCTCTCCCGGCGCGGTCGCCTTCGACCTCACCCGGGATGCTCGCCCTCCGGTCGACACCCCCGACGGCCGAGCACGCGACGGCGACCGCCGCTCGACTCGAACCGGTGTCGCGCGTTCGGCGGTCACCGGACGAATTCTCTCCACGCCCGGTTACCGGAATGCGATCCGAAGATCACGGTTCGACTTTTATTTCTGTGGGGTCGGTCACAGAAGGTTTATCGGCAAACTCCCAGCATACGCACCGGTCCATAGGGCATGACCTGGGCTTTCCAAGATCATCAATTCCTGCCGTTCAACTTCCGTTCATCTCGCATTAATCTCTTGTGATCAAGCTGAGATCCGGTCGAGCACAACCCGCACTTCGGTTGGACCGATAAGTAGATCCACACATATTCGGAAACGACCGCACGACAGATGCGTTTCGCACAGCGCGGTCATCGGAGAATCCGGCGGCACGAGCCGTGAGCACATTCTCCCCCGCGACGGCGGACCTCCCGGCACCGACCGGGCACCTCCCCCGCGTCGCGCGCAGGCCGCCTGCCTCACAACAAAATCCGAAAACAGCATATGCACCACCGATTCGGACGGGACATATCGACGAGTTCCCGTCGCGTATCAGCACTGCCCGAACCCGGCTCGAACACCTTCGGACACGATCAAGGAACCGATTCGCACATGCCTGACACCCGCTTTCCCGCTTTCCGTCTCCCGTCGCTGCGTAGCGGCATCGCCGTCGCCGTGGCCGCCGCGGGCGTCATCGCCCTCGGCGGCTCCGCCGTGACCGCCCAGGCCGACGACAGCGTTGCGGCGGGTGTCACCCCGGTCGCCGCGACCCCGATCGACTTCCCGATCCCCGGCCTTCCCGAACTACCGGGCCTGCCGCCGCTCCCCGCGTTCCCCGGGCTGCCGTTCCTCGCGCCGCCCGCCCCGGTCTACCCGGACAACCTCGACGGCTGGATCCGCCACGCGCTCGACATCATGGCCGTGCGCGGCATCCCCGGCAGCTACGACGGCATCCACCGCAACGTGATGCGCGAATCCGGCGGCAATCCCCAGGCCATCAACCTCTGGGACTCCAACGCCGCCGCGGGCATCCCGTCCAAGGGCCTGCTCCAGGTGATCGACCCGACGTTCGAGGCCTACCACGTCGAGGGCACCCCCTTCGATATCTGGGACCCGGTCGCCAACATCACCGCGGCCTGCAACTACGCCGCGCACCGCTACGGTTCGATGGACAACGTCAACGGCGCGTACTGATCCGTACCGACACGAGTGCCTCCCCGCCGTCCGGCGGGGAGGCACTGTCGTCTCCGGGGCGACTCAGCCCGCGGTCGGCACGATGGTGGCGGTGATGGCGTGGATCGTCCCGTCGGGGATGACGAACGTCTCGGTGATCTCCACGGTCAACAGTCGGACACCCGCGACGCCGGAGTCGAGCAGATACCGGGTGGTGACCACATCACCGGCCTCGTCGATGGTGAGATCCCGAATGCCCTGGATCACCCGGTACTGCACGCCGTGATTCAGGTCGTTCGCGAGCTGCGGCCCGGAGTATCCGGTCTGCAAACCCGCCTCGACCCGTGTCGCGTCGGGCGCGAAGGGCACCGCACTCGCGTCGTGTGAGACGAGGGCGTCGATGTAGGCCCTGGCGACGGCCGCTCGCGGCGTATCCGTCGAATGCGGTGCGGCCGAGGTGATTCCGGAACACAATCCGGTCGCGGCGAGCACCGCGCCCGTCAGGACCGACACACGTTTCATTCCCATCCGCCGATCGTGACCCACATACCGCGGCCGCGCAACAGCATCCGCGCGCGGATGTTCCACATCGGCGGGCACCCCTGCTATACGCTCGCACAGCCAGCATCGCCCGGCGTGGCCGACGAACTCGTGAGCGCGGCCGTCCGGCGACGGCCGACTCGATGAGGAGCTCAGCATGGGAGAACTCGACGACCGCGTAGCGGTGATCACCGGAGGCGCGCGGGGGCAGGGTCGCGCGCACGCGATCACCATGGCGAACGCGGGCGCGGACATCGTCGTATGCGATATCGACGAGGAGATCGCGACCGTGCCGTATCCGCTCGGCACCGGCGACGATCTCGCCGCGACCGTCGAATCGGTCGAGAAGGCAGGCCGTCGGTGCGTCGCGATCAAGGCCGATGTACGCAGCCGGGATCAGATGAACGCGGTCGCCGAGCGGGCGATGGAGGAATTCGGTCGCATCGACATCCTGGTCGCCAATGCCGGAATCGCCACCTACAGCACCGTCGCCTCGATGGACGAGCGCATGTGGCAGGACATCATCGACGTCAATCTCACGGGCGTCTTCCACAGCGTGCGCGCCGTGGTCCCGTACATGATCGAGCGCCGATGGGGCCGGGTGATCGCGACCTCCTCGATCGCGGCCAAGATGGGTGTTCGCCACATGGCCCACTACACCGCGGCCAAGTGGGGCGTGATCGGCCTGGTCAAATCCCTGTCGATCGAGGTCGCCGGATACGGCATCACGGTCAACGCGCTGCTGCCGGACGCGGTCGACACCGACATGATCAACAACCCCGCCATCTATCGGCAGCTCATGCCGAAGAAGGACAATCCCACCAGAGCCGACATCATGGCGATGGTCGCCTCCGGGCCGCCCAACTCCGACTGGATAGACCCCGCCGAAATCGCCGAAGTGGCACTGCTGCTCGCCTCCGAGCGGGGACGCCACTTCAACGGCGAGGCGGTGACGATCTCCTCGGGCAGGAGCGCGGGCACCACCTGAACCGATCCTTCCCGGGACCGGAGTCGGTCCCGGTAGACATCAGCGGACACTATTTTCCCCAGTGGGGGAAATATGCCCGAAAACGCTCCGGCACGCGCACGCGGGGTGTAGCAAGTGCAGTGTGAGCAACGGCCCGCGCGGATGAAACGACGACTTCTCGTGCTTGTGGTGTCGGCACTGTTGGCCGCAGGCTGCGGCACGACGAACACCGAACTCACGGAGAACGATTCGCCGATCTCGACACTGTCGAGCGAATTCGGTTACCTCGGCCCGGTGTGCCGGGACGGAAACCCGACGCGCGCCTCCACCCGTGGAGTCACCGCCGAGACCATCCGCGTCGGCGTGTTCACCGACTTCGGTTTCACCAAGAATCCCGAGTTCATCGACGCGGCAATGGCATTCGCGTCCTGGTGCAACGCCCGCGGCGGTATCGAGGGGCGCAGGATCGAGGTCGCGGTCCGCGACACCAACCTCACCGAGGTGCGACAGCGCATGCTCGAATCCTGCGACGAGGATTTCGCCATCGTCGGCGGTGGGGCCGGACTGGACGCGCTCGGGGTACGGGAACGACTGAGCTGCCTGCTGCCGAGTTTCCCCGCCCAGGTGGTCCAACCACGCAGCGTGGGAGCCGATCTGGAGTTCAGCGCCTCGCCCACCGCGCTCCCGCGCCACGATATCTACACCGGCTTCCGGCACTGGCTGGTCAAGGAGGCCTATCCCGAATCGATCGGCAAGATCGGTTCGTCACCGCCGACTCTCCGGTGTCGAAGGTGCTGGCAGACAAGGGCAGGGAGAGTTTCCAGGCGCTCGGGGCGACGATCGTCTACGACGACCCGCACCCCATCGTCGGCATGACGAATTGGATGCCGATCGCGCAGACGATCAAGGACCGGGGTGTGCGCGGTCTGGTCTTCAACGGCGAACCCAGCCAGCTGGCCAAGCTCGAGCAGGCGCTCACCACGCTCGGCCACCGACCCGACTGGATCGACGCGACCAACAACAACTACTCCCCCGCGTTTCTCAAGGACGCGGGCGCGTCCATCGGTTTCCAGAACAATGTCGCGGATCTCGGCGGTGTCGTGCCGTTCGAGAAGGCCGAGACCGTCACCGCGACCCACCAGGTCAAGGCCATTTTCGACGAGTACGCGCCCAATGCCAGGATGAGTTTCCCGCAGCTGCGCGCGATCTCGGCGTGGCTGTTGTTCGCGATGTCGGCGGCCGAATGCGGCGACAACCTCACCCGCCGATGCGTGTACGACGCGGCGTCCTCGGAGACATCGTGGACCGCGGGCGGGCTCCAGGGCCGGATAGATCTGTCCAATCCCCTCGTGCCGAAGAGCTGTTTCAATGTCGAGCAGGCGACGCCCGAGGGGTGGCGGCCCGCCGATTTCACACCCGACACCGGCCTTTTCCGGTGCAACATCCCGCTGTACAAGTTCCGCACCGACTACGGCTCACCCATGACCCTGGCCGATGTGGGCAAGACATTGAGCGATGTCGAATAGGGGAAGGTCAGCATGGTGCGCCGGTGTTTGCGGGTGGGAGGCTGTTCGGCAATAAGTGAATACTCATTCTTTCGTGCGCTAAGCTCTCGGGCAGTCGGACCCCGGCGCGTTCCGGGCCGCTGAACGACCACGGAGGTGTTGTGTGAAGGCGGAACTTCGGTCCCCACGAACGGCGCTGCGACCGGTCACCGACGCGGTGTCGGCGGTCGGAGTCCTGAGCAGACGCGGGATGTTCGACTGGCGTCATCCCGGCGAGATGATCAGGACGATGCGTGATTCGGCCGTCTACGGTCCTTTCGTCACGGTGCTCGCCCATTCGACGCGCCTGGATCCCACCGCCGAGGCGATCGTGGACGAACGCGGACCGCTCACCTTCGGTGAACTCGACCGCCAGTCCAACGCGCTCGCCCGCGGTCTCGCCGCCACCGGGATCGGTGGGGGAACCGTGATCGCGGCGCTGTGCCGTGACCATCGGGGCATGGTGCTCACGCTGCTCGCCGCGGGCAAACTCGGCGCGCGAGTGCTGCTGATGAACACCGGATTCGCCGGGCCACAGCTCGCCGCCGTCGCCGAACGCGAGAAGGTCGGCGCGATCCTGCACGACAGCGAGTTCACCGCACTACTCGGCGCGATCGGGACCGAGACACCGCGCGTACTCACCTGGGTCGACGGCGACGTCCCGGAGGGGGCGGCGGTCATCGACGCACTGATCGCGGCGAATTCGACCGACCCACTGCCGGCCCCGGCGCGGCCCGGCGGCCTCGTCATCCTCACCAGCGGGACCACCGGCACCCCGAAAGGCGCTCCACGGGACAAGGTTTCGCCGCTGCAATCGGCACAATTCCTCGATCGCGTACCGCTGCCACGCGGCGGCACCCTGGTGATGGCCGCACCGATCTTCCACGGCACCGGCCTGTCGCAACTCACCCTCGGCTGGGCGCTCGGCAACAGGATCGTGTTCGAGCAACGCAGATTCGACCCCGTCCGAACGCTGGCCGATGTGGCCGAACATCGCGCGCAGACCCTCGTGGTGGTCCCGACCATGCTGCAACGGATCATCGACCTCGGACCCGAGGTGCTGGCGAAATACGACACCTCGTCGCTGCGGGTGATCTTCGCCGCCGGATCGTCGATCTCCCCGGACCTGAGCCGCCGCACGGCCGAAACGTTCGGCGAAGTGCTCTACAACCTCTACGCCTCCACCGAAGTCGCCGTCGCCGCCGTCGCGACGCCCGAGGATATGCGGCTGGCACCGGGAACGGTCGGCCGTCCACCGGTCGGCTGCCGCGTCGCGATCTACGACGAGCAGCGCAACAGGATCACGACACCCGGTGTCGTGGGCACGATCTTCGTCTCCAGCGGACTCAGTTTCGCCGGATATACCGACGGCAGGCACAAGGAGTCCGTCGACGGACTGCTCTCCAGCGGTGACGTCGGCCATTTCGACGCCGAGGGAAGGCTTTTCATCGACGGCCGCGACGACGACATGATCGTTTCGGGCGGTGAGAACGTCTACCCGCTCGAGGTGGAGAATCTGCTCGTCGCCCGTCCCGACGTGCTGGAGGCGGCGGTCATCGGCGTCGACGATCGCGATTTCGGGAAACGTCTGCGCGCCTTCGTCGTACTCGCCGACGGCGCCGAGGGCGACCCGCAGGAGATCAGGGATCACGTCAAGGCGAACCTCGCCCGGCACAAGGTTCCCCGCGATGTGCTCTTCCTCGACGAACTGCCACGCAACGCGACCGGGAAACTGCTGCGCCGCGCCCTCCAGGACATCGACGCCGAGGACGCGAGCGCGGCGCGGCCCGAATAGGCCCGTGGCGGTTCAGGCGGCGTGGATGGGACTCCTGCTCTCGATCGCGGCGGGATCGGGGTTCGCGATGGGCAACCCCAGGAAACGGCGCGCGTTGTCGCCCATGAAATCGTAGGTACGCCGAACGTCCATCCCTTCGGCGTATTTCCAGAACCCCTTCGGCTCGGCCAGTCCTTCCGGATGCGGGAAATCCGAACCGAAAAGGACCTTGTCCCAGCCGACGGTGTCGACGACGTCGGCCACGCAGCCCTCCCAGAACGGGCTCACCCAGATATTGCGCCGGAACACCTCGTGGGGATGCTCCGGAAAGTTCTGCGGCATCTTCTTGTACAGATCCTCGAAATCGTGGAACAGCGGGTAGATCCAGCCGCTGCCGTTCTCCACGCTCGCGATCCGCAAGTTCGGGAAACGAGTCAGGGTGCCGTGGCAGATCAGACTGGTGATCATGTCGGCGATCTCGCGATGCCCCAGCGCCATCCACCGGAACGGGCTCTGCGCCATGAAATTCGCCGTATGCGGCGGTTCCCACTTGGCGATGTAATCGTCCAGCGGCGGATAGCTCGCGTGCAGCACGATCGGCAGACCGGCGGATTCGACATCACGCCAGAACGGATCGAATTCCGGAAGCGCCGGTGAACGCCACCCGTGCAACCCGTTGACCGGACCCGGCTTGATCAACGCGGCCTTCGCGCCGTGTTCGAGGATGTAGGCCAGTTCGCGCTGGGCGGCGTCGACCTCGGACAGGTTGATGATCGGGGTCGAGAAGACCCGGTCCTCGTAGTTGTAGGACCAGTGCTCGACCATCCACTGGTTCAGCGCGTGGATGATCGCCAGGGTCAACTGCGGGTCGTCGGCGGCCGAATGCTCGACCAGACTCGCCAGGGTCGGGTAGTTGAGCGCTTCGACCACCCCTTGACGATCCAGTTCGGCGACCCGGTCCGCCGGGTTCCGGGTCGAGGCTGGCGCCTCGATCGCCGGACCCTGCATCTCCCGCAGCGTCAACCCCTCGGTATTGAGGCCCGCGAAGAACTTCTCGTGCGCGCCCGGGGCCGCGACGCGTTCGAAGGTCGGATTCGGGATGAAATCGGTGACCCTGTTGTTGATCACGATCCGGGTCTGGCGACCGATCTGCGCGAACTGCACCGCACGCGAATACTCCTCGGGCAGAAACCTCGTCAACGCCTCCGGCGTCTCGTACATGTGCTGATCAGCGTCGAAGATCGGCGCATCCCGGAAAGGTTCCTCGGCTCGACTCACGATCGCGCTCCTCGGGTAGAGGGGATCGCCATGGTCGCGGCCGCCCGCGCACGTGCGCCGACATCCATCCGATCCCTTTCGAACTGTGCGGATAATTCTACTGTAATACATACAGTATATCCGACGCCCGATCGGCGACAGTCAGGACCGCATCGGTCGGTTCTAGTGCTTCTTCGCCTTGTTCGGCTTCTTCTTGACCTTCGGCTTGTCGTGGTCGGGCTCCCACTCGTAGCCCGCCTGGTTCTGTTCGCAGTGATAGTTCTCGACGAGGACGTCGCCGCGGTCGAGTTCGCACCAGCGTTCGGACTTACTACAGGAAGTCAGACCGAGCGTCGCGGACAGCGCGACCCCGAGCACGATCGCGGTGGCGTGGATTCGGGTACGACGGATCGTCATCGAGGCTGCTCCTTCAGGTCTGCTGCCGAATCGGTGTACACGGCGGTATCCCGGCGCATGAACAGCATTGGGGTACGAGGGCGGAATGTCCAGCACAGGCGGCGCGGTCGTCACCGGCCCGACGTCGACCACCAGGCTCGAGCGTCACGAGACGATCCCCACGGGCACCCCGATCCCCGACCATCCCGACTTTGTGTAGGCTAACCAAAGTTTGAGGCAGTGACCCGGTTCGGAGACGGTATGAGCAGGCGCATGCGAGGGATCCGGCGGTCCGGGCACCTGCCCGTCGAGGTCGCGATGCGAACACTTTCCGTACCCCGATCGAAGGACAGATAACCCATGGCGCGCAGAGGATTCCAGGGGGCGGTGCTACGCGGCTTCGGCGTTCAATACCACACGGCCACCGTGCTGCACACCGAGCAGACCACCCCGCGTATGCGCCGGGTGTGGCTCAGTTCGTCCACCCTGTTCGAGGATGTCACGGTCGAACCGACCGCCTGGCTACGCATCTGGTTCCCCGATCCGGAAGGTTCCGACACCGAGTTCCAGCGTGGTTACACCATCGCCGAAGCGGACACCGGATCCGGCCGCTTCGCGGTGGATTTCGTACTGCACGAACCGAGCGGTCCGGCGTCGGCGTGGGCATGCGCGGTGCGGGGCGGCGAGACGATCGAGGTGACTTCGTTCGGATCGAAGAACTTCTCGGTCTCCGAGGAACTTCCCGCGGGCTACCTGCTGATCGGCGACTCCGCGTCGATACCGGCCATCAATTCGATCCTTGCCGCGGTACCGCACCATGTGGCGATCGAGCTGTATCTCGAACAGCACGAGGAGAACGATCTCGCCATACCGCTGACCTCGCACCCACTCGCACGGGTGCACTGGGTGCCGCGGACCTCCGAGGAATCGCTCGCCGCGGCGCTCGAGGTTCGGAACTGGTCGAACTGGTACGCCTGGACCGGACCGGAGTCACAGTCGCTCAAACACATACGCGCGCGTCTTCGTGACGAGTTCGGCTTCCCGAAGAAGGACGTGTACGCGCAGGCCTACTGGGTGCACGGCCGTTCCATGGGCAAACAACGCGACGGCTCGGAGAGCGAGGCCATCGAATCGCCGGCCGCGACACTCACCCCGTCCGTCATCGAACCCGAAGCCGGCGCGGCGGTCGTCGCCGCGTCCCCTGTCGCCGATGCCGGGCAGGCGCCACGTGGCAGCTGGCGCTCGCAGGCGGGCGGACGGTTGTTCGCCGAACTGCGCCCGAAGCTGATCGTCGCGGGCATTCTGCAATTCCTCGTGACGCTGATCCAGCTCGCCCCCTATGTGCTGTTGGTCGAGCTGGCGCGAAACCTCCTGACCGAGCGTGACGAATCCACCCTGTGGTCGCTGGGACTCTGGGCGCTGGCGCTGCTGGGCATCGGCGTGCTGTTCGAATCGGCGTTGCAGCTGTGGCTGCACACCGTCGACGCCCGCTTCAGCCGAGACCTGCGCGGCCGACTGCTGAGCAAACTGGCGCGGCTGCCGCTGGGTTGGTTCACCGCGCGCAGTTCGGGCCGGATCAACAAGCTGGTCTCCGGCGACACCCTGTCGCTGCACTATCTGGTGACCCACGCGGTCACCGACGCGGTCTCCGCGATCGTCGCGCCGCTGACGGTGCTCGGCTACCTGTTCTGGGTGGACTGGCGACTCGCGCTGGTACTGCTGGTTCCCGTCCTCGGCTACATCTTCACGATGTTGACGATGATGGCGCAGTCCGGGCCGAAGATCGTGCAGTCGCAGCGGTGGGTGGAGCGGATGAACGCGGAATCCACCTCCTATCTCGACGGCCAGCCTGTCATCCGCGTCTTCGGCGGCGCCGCGGCCTCGCCGTTCCGGCGCAGCCTCGACGACTACATCGCCTTCCTCGACGGCTGGCAGCGTCCCTTCGTCGGCAAGAAGTCCGCGATGGATCTCATCACCCGGCCGGTCACCTTCCTGTGGTTGATCACCGTCGTCGGCACGGCGCTGATAGCGACCGAGCGACTCGATCCGGTCGATCTGCTGCCGTTCCTGTTCCTCGGCACCACCTTCGGCTCCCGCCTGCTCGGTATCGGTTACGGACTGTCGGGCCTGCGCGAGGGCGGTATCGCCGCACGCAACATCCAGGTGGCCCTCGACGAGACCGACCTCGCGGTACACGAGGACGGCGCCGCCCCGAACCCGGCGGACCCGCCGGGTCGTGTCGTCTTCGACCAGGTCGCCTTCGGATACCGGCCGGGAGTCCCTGTCGTCGAGAACATCTCGCTCACCTTGGAACCCGGCACCGTCACCGCCCTGGTCGGCCCGTCCGGCGCGGGCAAATCGACACTGGCGGCCCTGCTCGCGCGCTTCCACGACATCGATCACGGCTCGATCCGGGTCGGCGGACGCGACATCACCACGCTCACCCCGGACGAGCTCTACACACAGGTCGGTTTCGTATTCCAGGATGCCCAGTTGGTGCACGCCACGGTGCGCGAGAACATCGCGCTCGCGGTACCCGACGCCTCGGACTCCGCGATCGAACAGGCGGCGCGCGACGCGCAACTGCACGAACGCATTCTGCGGCTTCCGCAGGGCTACGACACCGTCCTCGGCGCGCAGACCACGCTGTCGGGTGGCGAACGCCAACGCCTCACCATCGCCAGGGCGCTGCTCGCCGACACCCCCGTCCTGATCCTGGACGAGGCCACCGCTTTCGCCGACCCGGAATCGGAATACCTGGTGCAGCGGGCGATCGACCGCCTGACCACCGGGCGGACCGTGCTCGTCATCGCACACCGTCTGCGCACCGTGACCGACGCCGACCGGATCGTGGTGCTCGACGGCGGCCGCGTGACCCAATCGGGCACGCACAGCGAACTACTCGCCACCGACGGGCGCTACCAGCAGCTGTGGCACGCCGGTTCCGTCGTCGACGATACGAAGGAGAACGCCCGATGAGGCGCACCCTGCTGAGCCTGCTACCGACCGAACATCGTGGACGTCTGGCCTGCCACCTCGCACTGACCGTCCTCTCGACCATCCTGCGCGCGATCGCCGTCGTGCTCGTGGTTCCCCTCGTATCGGCGTTGTTCGGCGCCGAACCGGCCGAGGCGTGGCCGTGGGTCGGCGGGCTCACCGTCGCGGTGGTGGCGGGGTGGATCATCGATTCCATCACCTCGCGGATCGGATTCGATCTGGGATTCACGATCCTCGACAACGCCCAACGCGATATCAGCGCGCAGGTCGCGCGTATTCCGCTGCGCTGGTTCACCGATGACAACTCGGCGATCACCCGCCGCGCCATCGCCACCACCGGCCCGGATCTGGTCGGTCTCGTCGGCTACCTGGTCACCCCGCTGATCCAGGCGGTGCTGCTGCCGATCATGATCGCGGTGGCCCTGATCCCCATCGCGTGGCAGCTCGGGCTGGTCGCTCTGGTCGCCGTCCCGCTGCTGCTCGGGGCACTGTGGGTGACCGGGGTCATCACCCGCGAGGCCGATCGGGTCGCCGCGGCGTCCAACAGCGCGCTCACCGAACGGATCCTCGAATTCGCCCGCACCCAGGCGGCATTGCGCGCCGCTCGGCGCGTGGAACCGGCGCGCAGTCAGGCAGGCGACGCGCTCGCGGCGCAGCACGGCGCGACGGTTCGCCTCCTGTTCCTGAACATTCCCGGCCAGGTGCTGTTCGGTCTGGTCGGACAGATCGCACTGGTCACGATGGCGGGCACCACCGCGTGGCTCGCGGTCCGGGGAACCGTCGGTATCCCCGAGGCGATCGCGCTGATCGTCGTCATCGTGCGGTTCATCGAACCCTTCAACGCTCTGGGCGATCTGGCTCCCGCCATCGAGACGAGCCGCAATACGTTGCGCGATATCCGTACCGTCATCGATGCCCCGGGACCGGCGCCCGAGACCCTCGGCGATCCGGCGCGGGGCGCGGACAGCGCCGCCGCGGTGGTACTGCGCGATGTCCGCTTCGACTACGGGCATGTCGCGTCCGGATCGACGCCCGTCCTCGACGGACTCGACGTCGAATTCCGTTCCGGTGAGGTGACGGCGGTCGTCGGGCCGTCCGGTTCCGGCAAGACCACCCTGCTCTCGCTGGTGGCGGGGCTGGAGGAACCCACCTCGGGCAACGTCGTCGTCGACGGGATCGACCGCGGCGATCTCGATCCCGCACTGCGTCCCGTGGTGACCAGTGTGGTGTTCCAGCAGCCGTACCTGTTCGCTGGAACCATCAGGGAGAACGTCCTCGTCGGCAATCCGAGCGCGGACGCCGACCGCATCGCGACGGCACTGCGGCTCGCGCGGGTCGACGAGTTCGCCGCCCGACTGCCCGACGGGCTCGACACCGTCGTCGGCGACGCGGGCACCGCCCTGTCCGGCGGCGAACGTCAGCGTGTGTCGATCGCCCGCGCCCTGCTCAAGCCGTCGTCGGTGCTACTCGTGGACGAAGGCACGAGCGCGCTGGACGCGGAGAACGAGGCCGCCGTCGTCGCCGCGATCACCGACGACCCGCAGCGTCGCACCCGCATCGTGGTGACCCATCGACTCTCGACCATCGCGGGCGCCGACCGCGTGCTCTTCCTCGAGGGGGGTCGAGTCGTCGAAGACGGCACGGTCGAGGAGTTGCTGGCGGCGTCGGGACGTTTCGCGGAGTTCTGGGCACACCAGCACGATGCCGCCGGATGGCGGATCACCTCCGAACCCGTTCCGGTCGGCGATATCTGAGCGACCTACGCGGGCGGGGACGGACAGCGAGTCCGCCCCCGCACCCGGGACCGGAGGCCAGAACACGACGGTGGCCGTCAGCGAGTTGTTCGCTGAAGGCCACCGGAGTATTCGTGACCGACCACCTGAGATCACGGGCGATTCGGTCGTAGGGTACGGCTAGCTACCCTTCATATCCGACACGGACAGGCGCACCGTGCCCGCGACGAAGACGATCAGGCACAGGACGGCGAAGTAGAGCAGCGAACCGTTCTGTCCGCCGAAGAGACTTTTGATCGTCGACAATTGACCGGCGCCCAATTCACCGTTCTTGAACGGCGACAGCCGCTGCACGAACAATCCGAGATCACCGGGAATGAAGGTAGCGAACACTTCGATTCCGAACTTCCAGAGCAGGATGATCATCACCACCAGTCCCGGTTTGGGAACCAGCGCCGACAATCCCAGTCCCAGTGCGCAGATCAGCACGGTGAAGACGGGAACACCGAACAACAGCCGGATCCCGTCGGCGGAGAAGGCATCGACCCGGCCCCAGATCGACGGGAACAGGTTCGGAAATCCCCACAGGATGACGAATGTCGTCATGAGGGCGGTGACCGCCGCGATCACACCGAACACGATCAGCTTGGCGACCGGAAGCATCCATCTGCGCGGCTGTATGACGAAGGCGGTCTCGATCGTGTTGTTCTTGAACTCCGCGCACATCGACGACACGCCGCCCGACATCAGGATGAATGTCGAGAAGACGAGTATCCAGTAGGCGGCGTTGTTCGTGTACATACCGCCGCCGCCGTTGATCGTGTTCGACTCCGTGGCCTTGGCGATTCCGAAATTCAGCGATACCGGTATCAGGACGGCGAGCGGTACGACCGCGTACCACAGGGAATTCCGCCACGAGAGTTTCGCCGACTCGCTGCGCACCGCTCGGCCCAGATGACTGAGGACTGTCACTGCTCTCCCTTGCCCGCGGCGTACTCGACGCTGCCCGCGGTGACATCGATATAGGCGGACTCCAACGGCCTGGCACCCGAACCTTTCGCCACCAGGTCGGCGTTACTCGTGTCGGACAGGATTCGCCCTCGGCCCATGATGACGATCCGGTCTCCGGTGATCTCCACCTCGGTCAGATTGTGCGAGGCCACCAGGAGGCATTTACCCTCTGCGGCCAAACCCACGAACAGTTCGCGCAACCAGAGGATTCCTTCGATATCGAGCCCATTGGCCGGTTCGTCCAGCACGATGGTGCTCGGATCACCGAGCAGGGCGGAGGCGATGCCCAATCGCTGGAGCATGCCGTAGGAGAATCTGCCGACCTGCCGTTTCGCAACCTGGTCGAGTCCGACCCGCTCGAGCACACCGGCGACATCGGATCTCGGCAGCCCGCCCAGCCCGGCCTGCCACGAGAGATGTTGTTCGGCGGTATGTTCGGGATTCCGCGAGAAGGCGCCGAGGCTGAATCCGATCTCGTGTATCGCGTTGCCGAAATCCCGAAGTCCGCGGCCGTTTATCGAGATCGTCCCCGAACTCGGCCGCACGAGCCCGGCGATCATCCGCATGACTGTGGTTTTTCCCGCACCATTCGGTCCGAGCAGATAGGTGATCGAGCCGGGTTCGGCGTCGAAGGTCACGCTGTCGACGGCGAGATTCTCACCGAAGCGCTTGGATACACCGCGGACATTGAGCATGTCGAATTCCTGGTAACTATCGAGGACTGCCGGTCGTGAAAGAGCCGGCAGAGAAATCGGATTCGCGCTGTCCGACAGCGCAGAACGGGGCGACTCGGGCGAACGCACAGCGCGCGCCGGAAGTCGCCCCGAGTGGCCTACCGGGAATTCAGTATCCGAAGTCGGGGTTGCCCGAGCACTGCAACTCCTGGCAGATCGCCTTCCAATCGAACTTCCACAGGCCGCCTTCGCGGATGAAATAGTAGTTCGTGGTCTGAGCCGGAAAACCTGCCATGAGTCCTTGGACCGTGACCGACAGGCTGTTGCCCGATACCTGGATCGGGCCGGAGACTCGTCCCTGGATGGAGAAGAAGTCCATGGTCGTGCTGGTCTGCATCACACGCTCGAGCGCGTCTCGGGCGCTCGGCCCGTTGTAGCTCACCTCGATCTTGGGCTCGAGGGAGATATTCGGGTTCCAGAACGCGGCGAATTGCTTTTCGATCTGGGCGGCCGACGGCGCATCGGCCCGGACGTACAGGTCCGAGACCGTGGAATCCCGAATCGACACATCAGCCGAAGCTGGTTGAGCCGAGGCCAATCCCACGAGAGCGGTGAGAATACAGACGACGGCTAATCTGATGACTTTCGGCATGGCAGCCCTTCTTGAACCAGCGAGCGAGAGAACGCGGCGGGTCGGTATTCGCGACACGATCAGTGCTCGCCTCGTCCGCCGACGCTGCTCGAGTGTGCTCTCGACAGAGCGAAACCCACTCGGGCAAACGTAACGTTAACGACCTCGAGTTAGGCAAGTCAACCCTAAGTTTTTCCGACCCGGATCTCGCGGCCGGGCCGCCGGCGCAATCGCGGCTACCGAAATTCCGCTCGGGCACCGCGATTCACGATGTCGATGAGCCAGGGTCTGTCGCGACAGGGATTGCAAGGTTAGTCTAACCTAACCCAGGCGTGGACCCGAAGGTCGGGACCATCCGATCGGAGGAGCGAGCGCGATGTCGTCGAATGCCGATTCGCAGGGCGCGCGGCTGTCCACAGCACCGTCGACGGTGCACGGGACAGGACGCCGCCGGAAGGAGCCGAAGTGACCACACCCGCGATCGAGGTCGTGGACCTGGTGAAGAACTATGGCGAAGTGTCCGCTCTGAAGGGCATTTCGCTCGAGGTGGCGCGAGGGGAGGTACTCGGCCTCCTCGGTCCCAACGGCAGCGGCAAGACGACGACGGTCACCCTTCTGTCGACCCTGCAACGTCCGAGCTCGGGTCACGCCAGGATCTGCGGGCACGACGTGGTCGGCGAGGCGGCCCGGGTCCGCGAACTGGTGTCGCTCACCGGACAGTACGCCTCGCTGGACGAAGGACTCACCGCCGTGGAGAACCTGGCGGTGTTCGGGCGTCTCACCGGTTTGCGCGGTCGCGAACTGAAGGTCAGGATCGACGAACTGGTCGAGCAATTCGACCTCGGCGCCGAACGCGATCGGCGGGTCGCGACTCTGTCCGGCGGCATGAGGCGACGCGTGGATATCGCGAGCGCGCTGGTCACCCGGCCCGAGGTGTTGTTCCTCGACGAGCCGACGACGGGTCTGGACCCGCGCAGCCGGGCATCGGTGTGGGACACCGTCGCAGCCCTGCGGGCCGAGGGCATCACCATCCTGCTGACCACGCAGTATCTGGAGGAAGCCGACCGGCTGGCAGATCACATCGTGATGCTGAACAGGGGATCGGTCGTCGCGGCGGGCACCCCGGGACAGTTGAAACAACAGGTCGGAGCGGCCGTCTGCGAGGTGACCCTCGTCGAACGTGGTGACACCGCACGGGTCATCGATCTGCTCGACGGGCTGGAACTGGTCGAGGCGCCCGAAGACGGCACCGCCTCGGGGGCGCAGGCACATCCGCGTCTGGTCGTCCGCGCCCCGGACGGCATGGCGACGGTCGCCGAGGTGATCGCGCGATTGCGCGGCGCGGGAATCGATGTCGTCGACATCGGTCTGCGGCAGCCCTCGCTCGACGAGGTCTTCCTACAACTGACCGAGACCGCCTCATGACGGCGACCCTCGCTCCGACGACGTCGACCGGCTCCCGCGGTGGTTCCACGGCACGAACCTCGGTCGGACTCGCGGCAGCCACCGCGACATTGGCGCGCCAGAAGGTGCTGGCCGCGGTGCGGTCGGGCGATGCCGTCTTCGCCGTCTTCGGGCCGGTTGTCTTCTTTCTCTGCTTCTACGTCCCCTTGCACGGGCAATTCGAGCGCGCGGGGGGCGAGTACGCGCAATTCCTGCTCCCGATCATCCTGTTGCAGGCCGGGATCTTCACCGCCATCAGCGCGACCGAGACGGCCGGATACGACGCCCGCGCCGGGGTGCACGAGCGCGTGATGTCGCTGCCGATCCCGCGTGTCACACCTTTTCTCGGCCGGATGGCCTGGGTGCTCACCCGTATGCTGCTGACACTGGTCGGTGGCCTCACGATCGGCTACAGCCTGGGGTTCCGCTTCCACGGATCGATCTGGCACACCGCCGTCTTCCTGGCGCTCGTCGTCGTCTTCGGGCTGGCGCTGAGCATGCTCACCGACGCCGTGGGCACCGTCGGACGCGACTCGGTATCCATCGCGAGCATCCTGATGATTCCGCAGTTGATTCTGGTGATGGCCTCCACCGGACTCGTTCCGGCCGAGGGATTCCCCGGTTGGGCACGGCCGTTCGTCCGCAACCAGCCGCTGTCGGTCTTCTCCGACGCGCTGCGAGGGCTGGCCGACGGGAGCGGAGTCGACCTGACCGCGGCCGCGATCTGGTCCGTCGGACTGCTCGCGGCGGGGTCCGCGGCGATCGTCGCGGCGGCCAGGGCACAGGTGAAACGATGAGTGAGACGATGACGACGACACAGACATGGCGGCCACGGCGGTCGGTGCCGCTGGCCGCGCAATCGGTGGTCCACGCGACCGCGCTGCTGCGCTCGTGGTCACGTGATCCCGGAATCGTGGTGCAGTCGCTGGTCTTTCCCGCCTTCATGCTCCTGATGTTCCAGCTGGTCCTCGGTAAAACCGTGACCTCGATGGGCGGCGGTAACAGCGTCTACGGCAACACCGGTCTCGTCGCACTGGTCGGCGCGTTGTTCGGCACCCTCGCCACGGCGATCAGCCTGATCCACGAACGCGATTCGGGACTGTTGTCGCGGATGTGGACGCTGCCGGTCCCCCGGTCGGGGTTCATCGCGGGCAGGCTGGCGGCCGAAGCCGTGCGCGCCGGGATCGCCACCGTGGTGCTGTTCCTCATCGCGGTGCCGCTCGGTTTCCGATTCGAGCACGGCATCGCGGCCGGTATCGGGGCGGTCCTGGTGCCGATGATCTTCGGGATCGGCATCGCGGTTCCGGTGATCGCCTTGGCGACAGTGGCTTCCGGAAAGCAGGCGGTCCAGCAACTCGGCGGCCTCTTCCTGCTGCTGCTGTTCTTCAACGGCGGTTTCGCACCGATCAGCGAATATCCCGGATGGTTGCAGCCGGTGGTCCGGCATCAGCCGATGACACCGGCCATCGACGCGGTCCGCGGTCTGACGGAGGGCGGGGCCATCGCCGCTCCGCTGATCACCACCGTCGCCTGGACGATCGGGTTGATCGCCGTCTTCGGCCCGCTCGCGGTGCGCGGTTACCGGCACGCGGCCGAAAGTCGCTGACAGAACAGATATCCGGACACGACGGGCGAATCGCCCGAGCGATTCCGGTCCGGTCGCACGCTTTCGGCGAACGAGTAAAGCCGCCGGGTGGGTCCTGAGGAACCCACCCGGCGGCATTGTCCATTCGGCCCGACGTCAGCCGGGAATCAACGCCGCCGCCGACGCCCGACGGAGTTTGCCCGACGGCGTCTTCGGCAACGCGCCCTTCTGCACGATGGTCACCACCGCGGGCGCGATGCCGACATCGTCGTAGACCGCGCGCGCGACCTCCTTGCGAATCCGCTCGCATTCGTCGGAATCACCGACGGCGTCGGATTCGGCGATGACCGCGATCCCCTCGCGCGCCATGCTCGGCAGCCGAATCGCCAGCGCGGCGACACTTCCCGGCCGTACACCGGAGACTCCCACCGCCGCCCGCTCGACGACCACCGGAGAGATATTGCGCCCCGCGACGATGATGACGTCCTTCTTGCGTCCGGTCACCACCACCTCACCGCTACCGGTGAGGTAGCCGAGATCACCGGTGGACAGCCAACCGTCGGAGTCCAACGCGTCGGTGTAACCGTCCGGACCGAGGTAGCGCGTGGTGACGGCATCACCGCGCACCAGGATGGCGCCGATCCGATCGGCGGGCAGCGCGGTCCCCCGTTCGTCGACGACCCGCAGTTCGATCCCGGGGACGGGCACCCCCAATCGGGTCAGGGTCCGTGGCCGCGTGCTCGGCTCGCGACCGATGGCCCCTTCCAACTCGGCGCGATCGGAGTCGATGACGTCGACCGAATAGCGGTCGTCGGCCGCGGTGAACGACACCGCGAGAGTGGTTTCGGCCATGCCGTAGGCGGGCATCAGCGCTTCGGGCCGGAGCCCGAACCGGGCGCCCTCGGCGATGAATTCCCGCAGGGTCGCCTCGTCGACGGCCTCGGCCCCGTTGACCGCCACGCGCAACGACGACAGATCGTAGGCGCCGTCGGGGGCGCGCCGCAGCCGCCGCGCAAGCACCGAGTAGGCGAAATTGGGTGCCGCGGTGAAGGTTCCGCCGAAACGTGTCATGAGTTCGGCCCACGACAGCGGATTTCCGAGGAAGGCGAGAGGGGTGCTGATCACCGTGGTCGCCTGCGCGAACATCGGCGTCATCATCATGCCGATCATGCCCATGTCGTGGTAGAGGGGCAGCCAGCTCACCACCACGTCGTCGGACCGGAATCCGGCCGCGGCGACCATCGCCCGCTGGTTCGCGTACAGGTTCCGGTAGGTAATGGCGACCGCTTTCGGAACACCCGTCGTGCCCGAGGTCAGTTGCAGGACCGCGATATCGTCTTCCTCGGTCGCCACGTAGGGCCGCTCCCCCGCCGTGACGAGTTCCTCGATCGGCACGATCCGCACACCGAGATCGAGTTCGCGCACGGCGTCGGTGAACGGCTCGCCGACCGCGAGCACCCGGGCATCCAACATCCGCAGGACCGCGCGGGTGTCGGCCACCCAGGTCTCCAGATTCGTGCGGGGTGTCGGCTGGTGCAGCATCGTGAACGCCGCGCCGCTCATCCAGGTCGCCTGCACGAGAACCGCGACATCGGCGGCGTCACCGGCCAGAATCGCGACGGATCCGCCCGGCTCGACCCCGGCGTCCGCGAGACCGCCCGCGGCGCGGCGGGCCGTCGCCCGCAGCTCGTCCCATGATCGGAACGTCAACGCCGAGGCGTCGTTGCCGCTCCACAGGCCGGTCGTGGCGGAAACGGGCTCGTCGAACAGCATTCGGGTCAATCTGCCCATGGGTTGTTCACATCTCTTCCTGCGGGGACGAATCGTCGATTCATTGCGTGTGGGCGGCTTCGTGCAGCACGCGTTCGAACTGCTCGACGAAGACGGAGGCGTAACCCTCCGGCAGCGCGGCGGGGTCGGTGACGATGCCGAAGGAGGTCGTATTGCCCAGGATCAGCGAAGTCACCGAGAACGAGTAGCCGACCAGCGGTGAGAGCGCGGTCAGTTCGGTGATGCCTTTGCCGAGCACCGACCGCACGCGCGAGAAACCGGGATTGATCCCGATGTGGATATCGGGGCTCATCCGCGCCATGGACGCGTTGGCGATCGCGCGTTGCGCGGCCCACGGCAACTGCGGTGTGTTCTCGGTGGCGGCCAACGCCAGTTCCGGACGTTCGGCCTCGATCGTGGTGAGTTCGGACCGGCACCGCTCGATCTGGCGAGCGAGGTCGGCTTCGTTACCGCGCAGATTGAGCAGCGAGACGAGCACCGCGTTACCCGTGTGCCGGAACGCGGTGTCGTGGGTGACCGGAAGCGTCACTCGAATCGTCTCCGCCTGCGCGTTTTTCGTCGCGGGCGGGGAGAGGCTGAGGGTCCGGCCGATGGCCGCGAGCACGAATTCCTGGACGGTGGCACCGTGTTTCTTCGCGGTCCGGCGCAGGGTTCGCGTCGAGGTGCTGTACAGCGCGACCTCGCGACGTCCCGACTTGGTCAGTTTCGGCCAGCCGCGCCCCTCGCTGCCCGCCTTCCACTGCGCGCCGAAGGCCGCCTTGGACGCCTTCAGCACCTCCGGGTCGATCGCGTCGATCCGGTAGCGCGGGCTGGTCGCGAAGCGTTCGAATTCCGACAGATCCTCCGATGTGCCGTCGGCCAGCAGGGCGGCGAACGCCGCGCCCGCGATACCGTCGGACAGGCTGTGGTGTACGCGCAGCAGGACGAACTGGGCACCCGCCGCGCCGGGCGTGAACAACGTGATGTGCCACAGCGGATCCGGGCGGGGCAGATGTGTTTCGAGCAGGGCCGCCATGCGCTGTCGCAGATCGGCCGCGTCGGTGTATTCCGCGTGCGCGAGATGCCGGTCCACGTCCAGGTTCTCGGCCAGCACCACCTGTGGTTTGCGCCAGCGGCCGTGCCGAACGCCGAGGCGGAAGATGTCGAACAGCCCGTGCCGTTCCCGCACCCGAGCCCGAACCTCGTCCACGGTGAGGTGCGCGCCCTCGGTGGAGAGTTCGAGCACCATGGCCCAATGCATCGGACTGCTCTTCGTATCCAGATGCAGGTAGGTCAGATCCGGGCGCGCCAACTCGGCGGTGCCCGTGCTGGTCGTCGTTTCGGTGACAGAACTGTTCACGGTCGGTCCGCCTGATTCTCGAACATTCTCCGGTAGCGGTCGTGATCGGGTTTCATCGCCGCCGCCACCAATTCCCACAGCACTTCGTCGGTGCCGCCACCGACCCTGGCCAGTTTCATATCGCGCCACCAGCGTCCGATCGGGGTTTCGGACTCGAGGTAACCGATTCCGCCGAAGATGTGCAGACATTCCGAGGCGACTTCCTCGCCGAAGTTCGCCGCGGTCACCTTCAACGCGGCGGCGGTACGCAGATTGACCTTCCCCTCGGCGGCGACACCGGCGAGCGCGTAGCGGAGCAGGTCGACCCTGGATTGCAGGTCCGCGAGCCGCAACCGCAACACCTGGTGGTCGTAGAGACGTTTGCCGAACTGGGTACGGGTGACCATGCGCGCGAGCGTGACGCCGAGCATCACCTCGCAGGCCGCCGCGATCTGTCCGGCGACCGAGAAGCGTTCGTGCGCAAGGCCCCAACTGATCACGGCGAGCCCGGTGCCGGGGCGAGCGACCAGCGCTTCCTCCGGAACCCAGGTGTCGATCGTCACCGCCGCGGTGTCCAGCGGCCCGGCGCCGAGTTTCTCGTACGGCGGGGCGACCGTCACCTGCGAGATCGGCACGGCCACCAGCGCGACATTGCCGTGGTCGCCGGCCGAGCCGCTGCCCGCGCTCCTGCCGACCACGAAGATGTAGTCCGCGACGGTCGAGAGCGAGACGAACTTCTTGTGCCCGACGACGCGGTAACCGCCTGCCTCGGGTTCGATCATCGTCTGCACGTTCTGTAGATCCGACCCACCCGACTCCTCCGAGGCGCCGATGCACAGCACCACTTCGGTGGCGATCGCCCTGGCGGCCAGCTCACGCTGGAAGTCGTTGCGCGCGAATCGGCGCAGAATCGCGATCGCGGAATCGTGCAGGCTGACCCCGACGCCGATACCGGCCGAATTCAGCGCGCCCAGCCGGTAGGCGAACGCGAAATGCCGACCGAGGTCGGCTACCTTGCGGTCTTCCCATTTGTGCGCGAAGACGCCTTCTGCGCCGAGGTGTTCCAGCAGCACACGGGGAAACTTCTTGTCCCGCTCGGCCTGCTCGGTCCACGCGACGACGCGTTCGTCGAACGCCCGGGCCAGCAGTTCGTCGAAGGTCTCGGTGCTCGCCGCGACGGTCATGCCCGAATTTCGCTGTCGCCGCTGAATTTCGAGCGGATCAGGTCTTCCAGGTCACCCACCGACGCGGCCTCCGACATCTCACGTTCGGTCAGTTGCACGCCGAGGCGCTCCTCGATGGCGACCACGCCGATGGCGAAGGCCACCGAATCGACGCCGAGATCCTCGATGAGCAGCGATGTTCGGGTGACTTCGGTGAGCGAGAGATCGAGATCTTCTTCCAGGATGCTGTCGAGCACATCGCGGATATGGTCGGACACAGGTACTCCTCAGTGGCTTAACGGATACTTCTCGGTGGGGCCGAGCCCCGGGCAGCGCGCCGAACGCTATTCGAGCTCCTCCTCCGTCACGCCGAAGGTGGTGAACGCGGTGTTGCGCTGGAGGCGATAGACTTCCCGGCCTCGAACGGCGTTGAGTATCTTGGCGTTACGCACCGCGCCGATATCCAGGTTCGGCGCCGAGACACCGTGGCTGTGCGCGTCGGCGTTGGCCACGAAGAGTCGATCGGTCAGCGCGTCGTCGGTCTCGACGGCGTGATCGGCCCGAATGATCGGCCGTCCTCGCGAATCCCGGCGTATCCGGCTGTCGAGCGGAGCGAGGAAATCCTGTTTGCGCGGCCGGTAGCCGGTCGCCGCGATCACCAGATCGGCGGTGTGCGACAGCGGTGCTCCGGTGTCGCTGTGCCGTCCCCGAATGCGCAGCCGTCCGTCGGGCTGCTCCTCGATACCTTCGACCGCGACGCCGTTGCGTAGCCGCACCGGCGCCAGCTTCTCCTTCAGTTGACGGCGGTAGAGCAGGTCGTGCAGCCGATCGAGGGTGTCGGTCGAGATCCCCTTGTGGAACTGCCAGTGGCCGGCGCGCACCTCGTCTCGGGTGGCTTCGGGCAGGCTGTGGAAATAATCCATGTAGCCCGGCGTCGTCATCTCGAGCGACAGTCTGGTGAAGTCGAGCGGTGCGAACCACGGGGTCCTGGTCCACCATTGAACCGCCGGTCCCCCTTGCAGATTCGCTTCGAGCAGATCGACCACGATCTCGGCGCCGGACTGACCGGAGCCGACGACGGTCACCGCACCGGCCGCGTGCGCGGTGTCCTGGTGGTAGAGGTACCGGGAACTGTGGACCAACGCGGGTGAGGTCGTCGCGAGTTCGGTCGGAATCGCGGGTTCGGTGCCGACACCGACAACGACATGGCCGGCCCGGATCACCGAGTTCACCCCGCCAGCCGTCACCGACACCTCGAACAGGTCGCGCTCGTCGTCCCAGCGGATCTCCTCGACGGTCGTCCCGAAGCGCAACGACGGCAGTCGGTCGACGACCCAGAGCAGATACGCCTCGTATTCGCGCCTGGTCGGAAAGAACTGCTCGCGCACCAGGAACGGGTACAGGCGGTCGACGTCGGCCAGATACCCGAGAAACGACAGCGGATGGGTCGGATCGACCAGCGATACCAGGTCCGACAGAAAGCTGACCTGTAGTTTCGCGTCGTCGAACATCAGTCCCGGATGCCAGCGGAACTGATCACCGGAGTCGACAACGACGACGTCGGTGTCCTGCACCGTCGACGCGAGGGCGGCCAACCCGAGGTTGAACGGGCCGCATCCGACGGCGAGGATGTCGACCGTCTCGATGTCACTCATGGACCTTCACCATCTCGTCCTGGTCGATGGCCAGCCCTTCCGATTCCACCTCGAGCGCCACGCGCAGGAGTTCGTCGAACAGCGCGTCGATATCGCGCTCACTCGATTCCGGATTCAGCAGGGTGAGTTTCAGGCAGGTGCGCGGTTCGCCCGCGCCGTGCACGCGCACCTGGGTGCGCCCGATGAGGGCCTTGCCCGAACTGATCAGTCGCCGCCGCAGTTCGGCGTTCACCTGATCCAGATCCAGATCCTCACAGCGATAACGGAATACGACCGTTGTCAGGGTGACCGGAGCGACCAGTTCGAGTTGCAGCTCGGTGCCGATACGCCGCTCGGCGTGCAGCGCCAGCTCATGGCAGGTGTCGAGCATCTCACCGAGCCCGGTGCGGCCGTATGCCAGGAAGGTCGCCGCGACCTTGAGCACGTCCGGACGGCGCGTGGTCTGCAACGTCTGACCGAGCAGACCTCCGTAGCCGGCCTCGACGTCGTCGTCGGGATTGAGGTAGGCCACCGACCTGTTGAGCGAGGCGAAGCGCTGCTCGTCGGCCAGCAGCAGCACACTGGCGGCGGCGGGCTGCCATCCGACCTTGTGCAGGTCGAGGGTGATCGAATCCGCGCGGTCGATTCCGGTCAGCAGTGTGGCGAGATTGTCGGAGAACAGCGAGCCGAATCCGTAGGCGGCGTCGACGTGGAACCACACGCCGTGCCGCTTCGCGATCTCGGCGATCTCGGGCAGCGGGTCGATGGAACCGAAATCCGTCGTGCCCGCCGTCGCCACGACGGCGACGGGGGTGTGGCTGGCGCCGAGTTCGGCCAGTGCCGTCTCCAACGCCTCCGGAATCATCCGATGGTCGGCGTCGACCGGGACCGGGATGGCCGCCGCCTCGCCCAAACCGAGTGCGGCGCAAGCGCGGTGGATGGAGAAGTGGGCGACCTGCGAGCAGAGCACCACCGGACGTGCCAGCGCGCTCGTTCCGCTCTGGCGGACGTCGATGCCGCGCGCGGCGGCACCGTAATCCCTGGCAATCAGCAGTGCCAGCAGATTCGAGTAGGAGCCGCCCGGACCGAAGACGCCGCCGGCGGATTCCGAGAAACCGGCCAGTCGCGCCAGCGCGGCGATGGTCCACTTCTCGATCGCGAGCGTGGCCGGACCGGAATCGTAGGTGTCGAGCGAGGCGTTGGTCGCGCTCGCCAACGCGTCGGCCACCACGGCGACGGTCAGCGGCGGGGGCTGCAGATGTGCCGCGCACAGGGTGTGGGTCAGATCCAGGCCGTAGCGGGCGATCAGATCGGCCACCGTGGTCAGTGCGGCCGATTCGCCCATCCCGGTCTCCGGAATACGTTGCGGTCCCAGCGATTCCGCGACGGCCGCCAGCATTTCGGCCGGGGCGCCGGAGGGCAGCGGCGAGCCGTGGTGGCTCCCGTCCACGGCGCGCGCGACCTGGGCGAGTCCGGTGCCGACTTCGGCCCAGCCGTCGCCGGGGCCGGCGAACTTCGAGGGTCTCCGCCAGGGAGTTGACAATTCAGACGACACAGAAGGCCCCATAACTCGAGAATATGAACACAAGATTTTTCGATCGGACGACGCGCACGGCGGACAGGTTCCGCGCGACGGGCCGGTTGGTGCGCTGCTCGGGAATTCGGCGGGATGGAATCGGTTACGAGCTCTCCGCTTCCCGTATCTCCCGGATGAACTGCCCCAGTCGCCCGTCGAGGGACCGCGGCAGCCGTGCGACGACATCGGCGGCCATCTCCGACGCGCGCCGCGCGAACTCGGCGTCGACGGCAGCGGGTTGATAGTCGATCTCGAGGTGCACACCATCGTCGGCGCCGATCTCGAAAGCGAAGGTCAGCGGGTAGTTTCCGACGCCGTTGAACACCGATTCGCAGGTGACCCGCGCGTTCGCCGGAACCGGGATACCGCGCAGCGGCGCGTTGCGCACCGAGGCCATGATCTCGGCGACCGGAAAGCGGCCACCCGCGTTCCTGAGTGCGGTGAGGATGGTTCCGTAGTCGACGGTGGCGAATTCCATCGCCCGGTACACCGCCGACACCGCGTCTCGAAGGGCCTCTCGCACCGTCGATTCCGGCGCGAGCGAGAAACGCATGGGAACAATGTTCCCGCTGTAACCGACCCGGTCCTGTTCTTCGCCCGCCCGCCGATTCTCGGCCGGCACGAGCAGCACATGGTCGGCGGCGTCGGTCAGTGCGTACACACTCAACGCGCATACCGCGATGAGGGTGGCGTTCAGGGTCGCGCCCACTTCCCCGGCGACGCCGTTCAGCGCAGTGATCCGCGCCGGGTCGATCGGATTCTCCAGTCGGACACCGTCGTTGTCACTGAGCGGAGCCAGCCAACTCTGCGCCGCGGTGAGTTCGGGCAACGCTCCCGACAGCGGAAACCGCACCTCCGGCGCCGCCCAGGTCGCCGTCGCGTGCCGCAGCGCGCGGTCGAGCACGTCCGGGCCGGGCGGCGTGTCCGGGCGCCGGGAGACCGGCTCACCGGATGCCTGCGGCCACGAACCGGAGATCAGCGCACCGAGCAGCAACGACCACGAGGTGTCGTCCACGGCCAGATGGTGCACGACCACCACCATCGAGATCTCACCGGACTCGGTCGCGTGGATACGGGCACGCAGCGGCGGCTCCGCGCTCAGATCGAACGGCGCCTTCGCCAATGCAGACGCCGCCGCGTTCACCTGCGCGCGGCCGATCGGGCCGGTCGCGACGGGAATATCCTCGGACGCACTCGATGTGCCCCACTCCCAGATCGCGCCCGGTTCGACCCAACGACCGTTTCGTCGGACCGGCACGCGCCGCGGAATTCCCGCATCGTCCACGGCGACAACGGATCCGAGCACATCGGCGTTGCGAACCATGAGTTCGAACGACGCGATCACCGAGTCCAGCGTGTACGTACCGCCGAAGTGCAGGACGAGGCCGATATTGTGCGAGATCGACTCCCGGTCCAGGTCGTAGATCTTCCACATGCGCCGTTCGGCGATCCGCAGCCTGCCGTCGGAGATGTCGTCGACGGCCGTCACGTTGGCGGGCGCGCGCTCGACGCTCGCTCCGGCCGCCGCCAGCCGCCGTCGCATGAGTTCCATTCGCGCATCGGTCAATAGGTTCATAACTCTCCCAGCGTCGAGCCGTTGGTCGACCACGCCGGTGCCGGGCGCACCGCGAGCCGGTAGGTGTCGGAACCGTCGCCGCGTGAATCGTCCGCCGCCCCTGGAACACGGCTGAGAACATCCCGGTGGGTCGCGGACTCGCGAAGCGTCGACCAGTCGCTGACGATGTCGATCAGTTCGCCGCGCGCCCACAGCGGTGCCTGGTCCTCGAAATACGGTGAGCGCGGATCACCGCTGACCCCGAGTGGCACGATCCATCGCCCGGCGTCGCGGTCGGCCGGATCCCATACGTAACGCGCGGCCGAGCCGAAACTGCACGCGTGGGCGACGCCGACGGCGCTGCCGTTGGCGAGGACGCATTCGCCGTCACCGCCGAGCGAATGCCGCTGCGGCCTGATGCGTTGCGACAGCCCGGGGTGTTTCGGCGTCGCTCCGACCAGATCCATACCGTGGATCGGGGCGAGGACGTGGACACTGCCCCAGGTCGGGATGTCGGCCAGACCGTCCAGGTGCGCCGCGACGTCTTCGACCGCGCCGCAGACCAGCCGCTCGACGTCCACGCCGAGCCCCTCCACGCGGCTCAGTACGGTTTCCAGCGCCGCCGCGATCCGCGTCCCCGCGACGAACCACAGGTCGAGAACCCTGGGGAACCAGTGGGGTTCGGCCAGGCCCGCCAGCGCGGGTTCGGCGGCGAGTGCCCGGACCAGGTGCGCACGCAACTCCGCGTACACGTAGGCGTCGGTGCTGTCGGCGCGCATCGACCTGTTCCAGTCGAGCAGGCGGCGACGCACGTTCTCGGCGCGTGGACTCAGCCCGGTCAGCGGGCGCAGGAGTCGCTGGATCGAATCCGCCTGGTCGAGTTCGACATCACCGTGGATCCGTTCGCAGTCCGCCACCGACACCGACGTCGTGGCGTCGAGCAGCGCGTCGATCCGATCGGCCCGCAACGACGCGGCACATTCGGTGGTGATCGGTTGCAGCGGTGCCGAATCGGTGATGCGCTGGTTAGCGATCACCGAGTACCCGGCCACTTCCGCGTCGAAATTCTCATCGCCGACCGACGCGGTCGCGTATCCCTCCCACCGGTAGCGCTCATCCCAACCGGGGACGGGCAGCCAGTAGTTCTCCGGGGCGCGCACCGGCATCCTGCCGACGACGTGGTGGGTCAGCCGACCGGCGCTGTCGGCGATGACGATGCGATTGACCGGCTCGACCCATCCGGTCAGCGCCTGTTCGACATCGGTCACGGATTTCGCGAAGAGGACGTCCAGCGACGCGTCGAAGGTGGCGTCCGGGTCACTGAGCAGGGGGCTGCGCAGACTCACCGAGAACGGCGAATCCGGCCCGCCGAACACCACCGACCCGTTGTCGGTGGTGATGATCTCCACCGTGACCGTGGCGCCGCCGCGCACCAGGATCTCCTCCACCCGGGCCGGGACCGCCGCGATACCCGTGGCGGATTCCGCGAACACCTCCCCACCGGCTCTGCTGAGTTTCTCGACGTACAGGTCCTGGTAGTCGCCCATGGCATTGGTGATCCCCCACGCCACCGAGCCCGCGTGACAGAAATGCGGGACGCCGGGAACACCCGCGAAGGCGAATCCGACGACGTCGAATTCGGGGGCGGCGAGGTGGAACTGCTGATAGATGCCGGGCAATTCCAGGAACCGGTGCGGATCGCCCGCGATCAGCGGTGATCCGGTCGACGTGCGCGCCGCGGCGACACCCCAGGCGTTGCTGCCCGATACGCCGTCACCGAACGAGGGAATATCGGTATTCCCGTGCGGTACGGCCGCACCGGGGAAATGGCCGAGCAGCTCGGTCAGGAACTTCTCGTCCGGCAGCGCGGGCACGCTCGTCTCGCTGTAGTCGACGCCTTCGCAGTCGAACAGCGCGAACGCCTCGACCCCGAGTGACCGCGCCGCGTGCAGCCGCCAGAGTTTGGTGATGAATCGCCCGAAGAGAATGTGGTGCACGAGGAAAATCCCGATGGGCGTCCACGGCTGCCACGGTGCGGGGCGGTGATCGAATTCGTCCAGTTCGACGGCTTGCGCGGTATCGAGGGAACCGTTGACACCGTCCACGTAGGCGCGGATCAGCCCGCGCGAACGGGCCGATGACGCCCGGTAGATCCGCCGTGCGGCCGCGTCGATCCCCGCGGTGCGCGCGAACCGGTCCCAGCCGACGGCGTCGGCGCCGAAGACTTCGGCGGTGCGGCCTTCGGCACGCAGTCGCAGGAACTCGATCTGCCAGGCGCGATCGGTTCCGCACGCGTAACCCTGACCGTAGAGCGCACCCTCCGCCGAGCCCGCGGCGATATGCGGAATGCCGTGCGCATCCCTGATGATCTCGATATCCGGCGTGTCGGCACTGTGCGTGGTCACGAGACCGCCACCTCCATGCTCTCGGCACGGTCGACCACGGATCGGTATCCGGCGATCGGATTCACGAGTTCGTGGTCGGAGTCGACGAGCGTCGAATACGAGTCACCGAGATTCACCATGCGGCGGTTGTTCGACAATTGCAGCCTGTTCATGTGGATGGCCTTGAACGTCGGCGCGAACAGGTCCCATCGAGCGAACCGGTCGTCCAGGTCGCGGTGCTCCTGTTCGAACTCGAGGACACTTTCCGCGACGACGGCCCAGAACGCGCTGTCCGCGAGCAGGCCGCTCGCATGCAGGACCGCCGCGAGATGGCGCAGGAAATCGTCGAAGACATCCGAGAGCACACCCATGTTCCGGATGCTGTCGGACTCCTCGACCAGGGACCGTCGACACGATTCCGGAAAGTCCTCGGGCGCGGCGAAAATCGAGACTTCCTCGCCGATATCCTTCAGGATCGCCCGGACCGGAACGCCGGAGTCCAGAACCAGGATCAAGTTCTCCCCGTGCGGTGAGAACTTGAACTCGTACTTGTAGAGCAGGTAGATGATCGGATGCAGGTAGGCCCGCAGATATCGCCGAACCCACTCCCGCACCGAGATTCCCGAGTCGCGGACGAATGCCACGACGAGCGGGGTCCCCAGGTGATCCACATGCAGTAGCGCGGCCATCGTCGTCAACTGTTCGCGCTCGTTCACCAGCCGCGTCGGGCTCTCGCGCCACAGCGCCGACAGCAGTTTCCGATATTCCGACCCCGGTCGGGTGAGAGCGTCGAGATTGGTGTTGCGGTATCCGATCGCCGCGACCTCGTAGAGCATCTCGAAGCCGATCGATGCCAGGTACTCGTCGTCGCGCACCCGATCACGGACCCAGTCGTTGATCGCGGGCGTGGTTCGCATGTAGTCCGCGGACATGCCACGCGTGAAACCCATGTTGACGATCGAGAGCGCCAGCTTCACGTAATGCCGCGCCGGACGCGTCGTATTGAAGACGGTCCGAATGGATTGCTGGGGCTGATACCGATCCGGCGCTTCGCCCAGGTCGACGATCTTCTGCTCCACCAGGTCGACGGCGTAGATCCTCGCGATCTTCTCCGCCCACTGCCACGGATGTACCGGCATGTAGTAGTACCGGGACGGATCGAGACCACGTCGAACGAGCGTGTCATCGAATCCGGCGAGGGTTTCCGCGCCGAGTTCCTCCAGCACGAGTCGGTCGTAGTCGACACCGGAAACCGCGGCGAAATCACAATTCTCGCGCCACACGGCAACCCATCGCAGCGCGAACGTGGCACCCGATTCGGGCGCGTAACGCTCGACGTCGTCGACGCTGAATCCGAGCCTGCCCGCGTTCGCGACGATGCAGGGATGCCCCTCGGTCATCGTCCGCTCGATCGTCTGGAAATCCGATCGTGCCAGATCCGCGGCGGCGATACGTCGCGTGTCGGGACGATTCGCGCTGATAGCGAGTGTATTGGTGAATTCCTCCAGGTATTCCGGCAGTGCCTCGCGGGCGATGCCGAGCGAACCGCCGAGATCGATGACGAGATCGACCGCGTCGACGCGAAGTCGCTCGCCCCGGCGGATCCGCCGCAGCGACATCTCATCGATGAGCCAACTCTCCAGCGACAGCACCTCGGCGCGGAACAGGTATTCGGTCTCGCGATCGTCGGAATGGACCACGTACTCGCCCGGCGACAGTTCGACGGGACGGATACAGCGCTCGTGGCAGAACTCGGCCAGGATCTTCTTCGCGATCCGGGTGTTGTAGGTCTGCCAGAACGATCGGGCCGAAGCCTCGGGGATGCTCACAACGCCGCCTTGTCGAGTGGGATCAGCTGATCGGCGTTCGCGAGAGATCGGCCGTCGTCTGTCACCCGCAGGAAATCCGCACGCGTGCAGTAACTCAGCCGTGCCATCTTGTCGGCCACGGGGTAGTCGCCCTCGACTTCGAAGCCGACGGCGGCGTTGAGCCGCTGAACGTCGAGATTCCTGACATCCGGCTCGACGACGACACGCGCCGCGCCGAATTCCAGAAACGCGGTCCGCATGATGTGGAGCATCACGTTCGCGGTGAATCCGGGCAGGCTGCGCTCACTGCTCGCCACCAGCAGATGCATGCCGATATCGCCCGCCTCGTGCGAATATCCGGTGCCGGGTCGGGCCAGATCACTGCGCAGCGGGTTGTAGAGCTCGAAGAGGAATTCCGGTCGGCCCTCGAAATAGCCGATGCGCATTCCGACATGCGGTTCACCGTCGCCACCCGCGCTGTCGCGGATCAGTTTCTCGACCTCGGCGCGCGTGCTGTTCAGCATCCCCCAGTACTCGGCCTTCGGATGGGTCAGCCACCCGTGCACGGTCTGGACATCGCGCTCGATATCGATGGGCCTCGACCGGAGTTCGTAACTCGGCAGCACCGATGACCGCGGCCGATCGTGGACCTGGGTTCCCGCGTCGAGTTCGGTGCGAATCTGGTCGTCGGACAGGCCGACGACATCGAGGAAAACGCTCGCGACCAGTTCCGCACGGTCACCTTCCAATTCGACCAGCCGATCGGCCAGCCCGGCGATCGTCCGGCGGGAGAAAACATCGGCGACGGTCAGCCCTGGCGCGTCGAGCCACCGACGCGCCGACGCGATGAACGTGGTCGCCAGTACGGAATCGCCGCCGAGCGCGATGAAATCGTCGGTGACACCGAGCGGACGGGAGCTCAGGATGTGCTCGAGCACGATCACCAACGCCGATTCCAGCCCGGTTCGGGGCGCGACCGAAGCCGTCGCGGTGTCGGAGACGACGAGGTCGCGGATCTTCTTGCGGTCGTATTTGCCGTTCGATGTCAGCGGAAGTTCCTCGACGACCGTGATCGACCTCGGAATCATGTGCGGCGGAAGCACTGTCGCCAGCGCGTCGCGAATGTGGGCGCCGGTGGCGCCCGCGGCCACGACCACGGCGAACAATTCGCGACCGTCGGACCACACCACGGCGGCGTCGACGGCGTCCAGGCCCAACAGACCCGCCTCGACCTCGCCGAGTTCCACGCGATAGCCGCGGATCTTGACCAGATGGTCGGCCCGCCCGAGGAAATCGAGGAACCCGCCCGGCAGGTACCGCACGATATCGCCGGTGCGGTACCAGCGGACGCCGTCGAGTTCGACGAACCGGTCGGCCGTGCGCTCCGCGTCACCCCGATATCCGTGGGCGACCCCGCTCCCCCCGATCCACAGCTCGCCGGGAACGAGATCGGGACGATCGCGTCCCACCGCGTCGACGACCCGGCAACGCACACCGTCCAACGGGATGCCGTAGGGCACGAAAGTCGCACCCGCCGGAACGTCGGCCGCCTCGCAGACGGTCGAGTGGATCGCGGTCTCGGTGGTGCCGCCCAGACCGGCGACCCGACAATCCGGCAATTGCGCGATGACCCGATCCAGCAGGGAGACAGCGACTTTGTCGCCACCCATCACGACGACGCGCAAGGTCGGCGGCAGCGGCGCGATGTCGAGGATCATGCCGAGGATCGAGGGCACACAGTTGAGAACGGTCACCGAATGCTCGCGCAGGAGCCGGGCCCAGTCGTCGACTCTGGTGCGCTCGTCGTCACCGGGTACGACGACGGCGCCGCCGACGGCGAGCAATCCGAAGATGTCGAAGACCGACAGATCGAATTCCAGCGACGACACCAGCAGACTCCGGTCGGCCGGGCCGAGTTCGTACCGTCGGACCAGATCGGTGAGAGTGGCGACCGCCGCGCGATGGGGCACTTCCACCCCCTTGGGCAGACCTGTCGAACCGGAGGTGAACAGCACGTAGGCGAGCGCGTCGGTCGACACCGTCGTCGGCTCGACCGGCGAGGCCGTACGCGCGTCGGCGATATCGAGCACCGGGACCGAGGAACCGGTCCACGCCCCGGCGTTATCTGTGAGAACGGCCGCCGGTGTCGCCACCGACACGATGCGTTCACGACGTGCCGTCGGCTGGTTCGGCGAGATGGGCACATAGGCGGCGCCCGCGGTCAGCACGCCGAGCGCGGCGACGATGTGGTCACCGCCCTTGGGGAAGTCGACGATCACGGTGTCGCCGGATCGCACACCGAGCGTTCGCAACGCTCCGGCCACGCGCGCGGCCTCCTCGGCGAGTTCGCCGTGGGTCCAGGTACGACCGGCGTCGATGACGGCCGGTGCGTCGCGCCGCTCTCGGGCCACGGCGTGGAAGCGTCCGTGCAGCGTGCCGTCGAAAAGATCCGACGGGGTCAGTGGCCGCTCCACCGAAAGTCGTTGTGCGCGAATCTCATCCGGGACCGGATCGGGAGCGGGTCGCTCCCATTGGCCCGCGATCAGCAGATCCAGCAGTCGCACGTAGTAGGCGAACATCGCACGTGCCGTATCGAGGTCGAGGTCGGACGCGCGGACATCCCAGTTGAGCAGCAGTCCGCCGGAGACCTCGGTGACCTGAGCGTCGAGCAACACCTGGGGTCCCTGCGAAACGATCCACGAGGGCTGTCCGAGCACCTCGGTGACGGTGGGGGTGAACAGTTCGCCGAGTCCGAGCGCACTGGTGAAGACCACCGGCGACACCACGGGTTCCCCACGCTGCCTGCTGAGTTCGCGCAGGACGTCGAGTCCGCCGAAACTACCGTGGGCGGCGGCGCCGTGCATCGCCGCGCGCAGGTCGTTCGCGCGTTCGGCCAGCGTCCTGACCTCGCCGAGATCGACATCGACGATGATCGACGAGGTGAAATCCCCGACCACCTTGTCCACGTCGGGGTGCCCGGGATCGCGGTCGAACATCGGTACGGTCAGCAGGAAGCGCGGCGTACTCGAGTACGCGCCGACCGCTTCGGCGAATACCGCGGCCACCGCCGACGCCGGGGTGACTCCGCGACGGCGGGAATGCTCCTCCAGCCGTGCTCGATCGGCCGCGTCGATGGCGTGATGCAGCCGCACCGTCGTCGGCGCGACATCACCTCGGGCGGCGGCATCGTCGAGCGGCAGTTCCGGCGGGCCTGGCAGTTCCGGAATACGCTCCGCCCACCAGGCGATATCCGATTCCCGCGGTGCACGTCCGACCCGTTGGGCCGACAGCGCGGGGAAGGTCACACCCAGCTCGGAAAGGGTCTCGCCCCGATAGATTCGGGCCAGATCGTCGACGAGTACCCGGTAGCTCATCGCGTCGGCCGCGATCATGTCGACGTCGAGGTGGACGCGGCCGGTGCCGTCGGGCAGCAGTGTCAACTCCGCGCGGATCACCGCGCCGTCCTCGATCGGCAGCGAGCGGTGTGTCCCCCGCTCACGTCTGCCTTCGAGGATCGTCGTCACCACGTCCGGCGACACTTCACGCAGGTCGTGGACAGCGATCGCCTCCGGATGCGCGGCACCGACGAGTTGTGTTCCGTCAGGCAGCACCCGGACTCGCAGCATCGGGTGGCGTTGCACCAGCGCCGCCACGGCCGACCTGAAACGCTGCGGATCGACCTCGCGGCCGTCGAACTCGATATACAGGTGTGCCGCCACCCCGCCGAGCGCGTGACTGTTCGACCGCCCGATCCAATAGGCGTGCTGCATCGGCGCGAGCGGGAAGGCGACATCGAGTTCTGCTGTCGCCGGCTCGCTCTCACGCCGAGCATCGGACACCCCTGGCGGAACGGCGTCGTCGGAGTTCTGCTCGCCCAGCAGCAGTGTCGTCCAGGAACGGATGGTGGGATCGGCCGACAGTCGCGCGAAGTCGATGTCACACCCACGCTTGCGCCATTGCCCCGCCAACCGCATCATGCGGATGGAATCGACACCCTGCGCGATCAGGTCGTCATCGGGATCGAGAGCATCAGCCGAAATGCCAAGTACCGCACCCACTTCTGCCCGAACATCGATACCCGCACTCGCCTCTGGACGAGCAACAACCATGGGAACGCCTCTCGAAGTCACTTCATAAGGGCGACCTAAGAAATTAGGGTACCCTGATTGAGTAACCCGAGCATAGCCACTCGCGGCATCGGGGCAAGTTCGTCGCCGTGTGACAAACAACGCCTGAGTCGGGTATGTACCTTTTGTCTAACTTAGGGTAGCCTAACGCGCGCTCGCTCGCGGGCCCGAGGAGAACGCCGGGACATGAGGGAGGAGGCACGAAGAACGCGGAGGCATGCCCGGACCGGGCCGACTCCGCGCACCGTTTACACGTTATCTACCAGGAAAATCACGCCGACGGACGAGCACGGACAACGTCACGGATTCCGCGATGCCACGCGCACCGCACCGCGAACCGACGCGGCGGCACAGACACGCCACGTCGACTCGGGCAGCGCCGTACACGATCGACCGGAAGAGATAACCGACAGTATGCGAACGTTGCTGTTCGCGCCGAAAACCTTTGCCTCGAACGCGGTTCGACCCAGCGGTGAGATCGGGTGCCTGCCACGTGCCGAGCCGCGACGATCCATCCGGACCCGAAAGATCATCGCGGCCGACACGGGCCATCGGCCGGGCGGCACCGGCGGCCGGCTCAGCCCCGAACGGCATCCTCGAGACGGGAACCGAGGCCCGGTCGCGGCACGAAGTCGGGGTCGATCTGGTCGATCAACTCGACACCCGCCCACGCTTCGGCGTTGCGGATATGGAACTCGACCGCGTGCCGCTGATACGCCGCCCAGTCACGCGTGCGGGCGTCGACGGCCGAGCGGATCGTCGCGAGAGCGCGGCGGTTACCGGGTTCGAGTTCGGCGACCGGACGTATCTCGCCGCGCTCGGCGGCACGCACGTGCGTCGAGCGATCCAGCCAGCACAGCAGGTTCTCACCGACATGTTCACGAAGGAACGCCAGATCGTCCTCGTCGCAGATCTTGTTGCCGATCACCGCGATATCGATGCCGAAATCCTTGGCGTAGTCGCGATATTGGCGGTAGACGCCGACGCTGCGCAGGGTCGGTTCGCAGACCAGCGCGGTCAGGTCGAATCGCGTGAACAGCCCGGAGGCGAACGAGTCCGCGCCCGCCGTCATGTCGACGACCACGTATTCCCCGGCTCGGTCGATCATGTGATTGAGCAGCAGTTCGGCCGCGCCGACCTTGGAGTGATAGCAGGCCACACCCAGATCGTCCTCGGTGAAGGGACCGGTCACCATGAGCCTGGCTCCCCCGACCTCGCGCACGCAGGCGCGGTAGATCGGGTTGTCCTCCACGACACCGATCAACCGGGAACCCGCGCCCGCCGGGGTGGTCTTGATCATCGCCTCCGCCGAGGCGATCCGCGGATTGTCGCCTCGCAGGTACTCCTTGATCAGGGGCAGTCGCTCCCCCAGGGTCGGCAGAGTCAGCGACTCCTCTTCACCGGCCCCGAGGGCCGCGGCCAGGTGCTGATTGATGTCGGCGTCGATTGCCAGGACGGGCGATCCCTGCTCGACCAGATGGCGGATGAACAGCGAGGACAGCGTCGTCTTACCGCTGCCCCCCTTGCCGACGAAGGCGATTTTCATCGCCGCACACTCCTCTCCGAGGTCAATAACGAAATTCATGTTCAACACGGACGGTGGTCAATCTATCGCGCACACCGCCGCCGCGACCCGAACATGGCTCGCGTGTCGCGGAATCCCTAGGGTCGACAGGTGATCTCCTTGCGAACCGCCTCGACAGCGATGTACATCGCCGCCGCGGCGCTGCTCACACTGCTGCTCCTCGTCCCGCAGGTTCGGATGTACCGCGATGATCTGCCGCGCACCGATGTGGTCGCCCAATTGCGTTTCATCCGTGCGGAATTGGATTCCGGCTCGGCCGAGGAGATGCAGCGCATGTTCCCCGAGGGCTACGTCTTCTCCTACGTCCTCTACGGATTGACGTGGACCGATATCGCGCGCGGCGACCCGGCCTATCGGGACGAGGCGCTGAGGGAAGCGCGCTGGGCGCTGCGACATGTCGACTCTCCTACCGGGCGAGCGGTTTTCGACGCGCGACTACGTCCGGCGTACGGGGTCTTCTACGTCGGATGGTCGAGTCGGTTGCGCGGCGCGGTCGTCGAGCTCGCCGGGACGAACGCTCCGGAGACCGCGCGATTCACCGCGGACTGCGAGGCGCTCGCGGCGGCGTTCGACACCGACGGGCCTTTCCTCGCGGCCTATCCGGGCCAAGCGTGGCCGGTCGACAATGTCGTCGCCATGGCCGCGCTGCGGTCGCACGATCGAATCGTCGGATCACGTTTCGACGCGGTCGTCACGCGATGGCTCACCTCCGCGCGTACCCGACTCGACCCGGCGACGGGTCTGCTGCCGCACATGGCGGCACCCACGCCGGAGGGCGCGCGCGGCTCGTCGCAGTCGATCATCCAGCGATTCCTGCCCGAGATCGACGCGGCGTGGGCGGCGCAGCAGTACAGCGTATTCCGCCGACTGTTCGTCGACACCCCGCTCGGTCTGCCGGGAGTGCGGGAGTATCCCCGTGGCCACGACGGCGCGGGCGACGTGGACTCCGGACCACTCCTGCTCGGCATCAGCGCCTCGGCCACCGTGGTCGGCATCGGCGCGGCCCGGGCGAACGGAGACCGATCCCTGTCCGGTCCACTCACCGGCCTCGGCGAAAGTCTCGGCATGCCGGTCACTCTCGGGGACTCGAAACGCTACGCGTTCGGTGTCCTGCCCATCGGCGACACCTTCCTCGCCTGGTCCTTCTCCGCGCCGCAGGCCGGATCCACGACCACGTTCGCCACGGTCGCCCCGTGGTGGTGGCGACTGCCCTGGCACGCGCTCACGCTGATGGTGGTCGCGCTGCTCTGGCTCCCCGCGATCCGAGGTCTGCTCCGTCGGGCGCGGGCGAAACAGCGTGCGGCTAAAGTAGTTTCACCCCCGGCGGCGACGCCGTAGGCGCACCGACCAGGTTCGCGACCGCCACCACCCGTCCGCCCCCGCGACCTCGACTCGCTGCCGCACCGCTTCCCGGATCTCCCCGAAGCCCGCCGCGTCGCCTTCCGTCGAAACGCAGCGTCGCGGTCCGGCTCGCGTCGACGGCGGACAACTGCGCCACGAGGCGTGTGCCCTGTCCGGCGCGGTGGAATCCTTCGGCGGCGGCGCGGTCATGGTGGCCGATTCCGCCACCGTGTCGGGGGGTCGCGCTGGTCGCCCCGGGACTGGTGGGCTATTTCGTCGCGGCGGCGGCCACCACACCACCGACTTCCGCGCCGATCTCGCGGGCGCAGGCTTCCAACGCGCCCACCGCGCTGATCCGGGGAAAGTCCAACCCGGTGTTGCGGACATTGTCGCGTTCGTCGTCGCCGTCGTTGATCGACACCGCGCCCGCCAGCAGCCAGCGGCGCACATCCGCCGCACTCGGTGATCCACCGGTGACCTTCAGGTGCAGATCCTGGAGGAGCAATACGACACCCGCGACGACGGGGGTGGCCTGGCTGGTGCCGTGTTGGACGGATTCGCCGGTGTCACCGGCGATTCCCGACGACGTGGTCGGTGCGCCGGGCGCGAAGATATCGGTGGCGCACGCACCGCCGACACTCTCGTGCAGTCGCTGCGAGAACGGCGTGATCCGGTCCGGGCCGCTTTCGGTGACCCGCGCGCCGGAATCGTAGGAGAACGGTCCGACGTCGGAGTCGTATACGGCTCCGACGCTGAGGGTCTCGCGGAAGATCGCAGGATAGCTCATGCCCTGGGCGCTGTCATGGGCGAAGAAGTCGTTGCCCGCCGCGACGCAGCAGACCACTCCGGCCGCGGTGAGGTCCGCCACCGCGCGGCCGATGGCGTCCCCGGCCAGATCGCTGTCGGTGGTCCTGTTGTCGGAGGCTCCCAACGACATGCACACCGCGGTGATGCCGAGCGCGGCCCGCTGGTCGAATACCCACCGCAGGGCGTCGAGGACGGCGGTGAACGATCCGCTGCCCGTATCGTCGAGCACCTTGACCGGGACGATGCCCGCTTCGGGTGCCATGCCGATGTGCAGATCGCCCGCGCAGATGATGCCGCCGACATTGGTGCCGTGGCCTTGGCCGTCGGTGGCGTCGTCGGGGTCGCCGCCGTTGTCGGCGGTGAAATTGCGACTCGCGCGAACCCGGCCCGCGAAATCGCGGTGGGTCGTGCGCAGTCCGGTGTCGAGCACCGCGACCGTGGTGCGCCGACCGGCCACGCCGAAGGCGCGCCGGGCTTCGGTCGCCCGGATCAGCGCGTCGACCTGGATCAGTTCGGCATTGCTCGTCTCGCGTTGCAGTGGCGCCTCGACCGGACTCACCCGTTCGTGCGCCAGCGTGTCGTTGTTTCTGTTCACTGTCGTAATCCTTTGCTGAGGAGGGGCTTTCATTCGACTCGTACGCGCAGGTAGAGGTCATCGAACCCGAGGGTGAATTCGACGTGGCACGGGTCGTAGCCCGGGGCGTTGACCCCGATGCGGTATCGGCCGGGCCCGACCCCGGCGAGGACGAACCCGCCGTCCTCCTCGGTCATCGCGGCTATGTCCGGAACGGGTGTGGGCGCGGACTCGAGGTAGACCGACGCGAACGCGACCGGTCCGGCGGACGAATCGACCACGCCCCGGATGCGGGCGGGGGTCATGCCCGCCAGGCGAGCAGGTTGTTGAACACCGACGTGTCGATCCGGGTTCCGGAGTTGGCGGTCGAGCCGCCGTAGGCGTGGATCGCGAACGCCATCCGCTGCCCGTCGACGAGGCGATACACCGCGCTGCCGCTCTGGCCGCCGATCGTATCGGTCTCGTAGAAGACCTTCTGCGCGTTGACCGCCGTCACCCGGGCACCGTGGTACCACTGGGTGCCCGCGGGCTTGTCCGCCGGGTATCCGGCGATATTGGCCGTGGTGGCCGACAGCGTCGCGTCGTTGTAGACGCCGAAACCGAACCATCCCGTCGTATTGCCGAGGTTGGTCGGCAGCACGATGGCGCCGTAGTCGACGTTCTGATCCCCGTTGACGGTCCAGCCGGTCACCGAGCGGAACGCGCCGCCCGAGGCGACGACCGAGCCGAACGGCTGCTGTGCGCCGTTGCGTCCCGGGATCACCTGGATCGATCGCACCCAGCCGTCACGGCCGGGGACGCCGCTGTTCTTGATGAAGACCACGTGCCCGGCGGTGCCGAGGGTGTGCGGGCCGAGGAACCAGCCGGTGCCGACCCAGCGTGAGCCGTCGGCCGCGGTGATCAGCAGCGAGGCGTGGACCCGCCACGGGTAGTCGGCGGTGGCCGTCACCTGCACACGGTCGTCGATGCCGATGATGCTCTCGTCGACCGGCACCTCGGGCGCGCCGTAGGAGGCCCAGGCGATGTCGGGCAGTCCGGAAAGCTCAGCGAGATCGACGGATTCGGTCACGGTGGGGCTGCCGGACAGGACATACCCCTCGATATCCTCGATATCGCCCGCGGCCGAGGCGATGCCGGGGCCGGTCCCGGTGCCCGGCGATTGTTCGATCACTTCGACGAGCGGTCCGGCGCTCGAAACCGGGCTGTGCCCTTGTAATTTCACATCGTTGTTCATGAGATTTCCTGTCGTCCGATACCGGAGGCGATCGGTTCGCCGTGCGCGATGGCGCTACGAGAACTCTCGCGCGACCGGCCGTCCGGAACGCGGGTAAGGCACTACTCGAAATCGGCGCCGGATGTTCGCTCAGGCGGCCAGTTTTCGTCCGATGACCGCTGCCACCTCCGGATGCGCGAGATATTCGTCGATATCGTGCGCGTGGTCCTCGGGGTTCTCGACGGGCAGGTCCCGGAGCCCGGGCCCCCACGTCGGTCGCAGCGGGCAGCCGATGGCGACAGGATCACCGGCGTACCAGGTGTTGAGCCACTCCCCCACGCGCTCAGGCCTGTTCGGGCCGCCGACGAGGAGTTTGCGGTGGACCGCGTCCATGCCGAGCGGACTGCCCGCGGTGACCAGCAGACTCACCTCCACCTCACGGGGCAGCTGGGTGAGCAGATCCAGGGCGACCACGGTGCCGAGACTGTGGCTGACGAGGACGAGTTCGCCCCGGGTCGGCATCTCGGTGAGCACGGTGTCCAACACGCTCTTCCTGACCTGCTCGTCGTCGAGGTAGGCCGCGACGTCCTTGAAGAGAGCCCCGATCAGCACGGAATCGAGGCGGCTGCGCGCGGCGATCCAGCCGAGCTGATCGCGCACCCGCCCGAGCACGACGTTGCCGAAACCTTCCTCGGCGACGGGGACATCGGCGGTAGTCGGCATTCCCGCGCGGTGCGCCACCTCCTCCACCAGGCTCTCGTAGAGCCCGGACCCGGTGTCGACGACCGATTCGGACGCGCTCATGCTCGCGATGAGCTGGTTACCGTAGTAGGGGAAATACACGTCGGCGGGATCGACAGGACTCAGCTCCGCCAGCGTCAGTCCCTTGTTCAACCCGGCGGCCCAGGTGCGCCGCAGATCGGCCGGATCGCGCTCCTGCTGCCCTCGACCGTGCAGGAACATCACACTGCGTCGGCCGCCGAACGCGCTCGACCTGCCCGGCGCGCCGCGCACGGCGCTCTCGGTGATCGAAAGATGCGGCACCGCGGTGGATTCGGGTTCGGCCGCGGCGGACTCGGACGACAGTTCCGCGGTGGGGCCGAGTTCGTCGAGCAGTTTCCGCTGCGCGGGATCGAACCGCCTGGACCCCAGATCGCGGAGCAGCACACTCACCCGGACGCCTTCGTTGGCGACCCAGTCGATGGTGTCCTCACCGTCGCCCGGCTGCCATTGCTTGCCGTCCTTGCGCAGCAACCGACCGTTGTCGTCCTTCTTCGGAACACCCGAGTGGTGCAGCGCGACGATCTCCCATTGATCGTTGAAAACGGGCGATCCCGAATTTCCCGGCTCGGTGTCGGAGGTGTAATGCAGGAAATCGTCGAGTTGCAGATCGAGCCGGTTGTCCCGAATAGAGATCTCCTTGAGCCTGCCCATCGGATGACCGATGACATTCATCGCCTCACCGATCACGATCTTGCCCGAATCGGCGATCAACGGATTCCAACCGAAACTCGTCCCCGGGGCTTCGCCGTCCGGTCCCGAAGCGACACGTACCAGCGTGTAGTCGAGATGTTCGGAGGTGACGAAGAAATCGCCGGGTGCGAGTCGATGGCGCACCGTCGTGTTCGGCGTGTTGTCGAGACCCGCTTCGGCCATGAACTCGACCACGACCGACTCGGCGACCGTGGGCGTGGGCAGGACGTGGTTGTTGGTGAGCAACAGTTGCGGTGACACCATCGAACCGGTGCCCATCGGTATCTCGCGGCCTTTGTCGACCAGCGAGATCCGCGCGACGGCGGCGGCGGCGCGGCTGCCCCGTGCCAGGAAGTTGACGGCCTGGAGTTCGTTGGCGAAACCGATCACGCGTTCCAGCGAGCGGATACTGCCGACCGGGTCCTGCCCGCCCAGTTCGATCACGGCCTGCGCGGGGACTTCACCGCTGACGAGCAGGCGATCGGCGCGGGCGATGATCTGTTCGTTGCTGTCGACGACATCGGAATCGGTCGCCCGACGTTTACGGGCCACTTCGCCGCGTCGCTCGGCACTGTCGGCGAATCGTCGAGCCGCGGCGTTCACCTGGTCACACCGCGCGGTCGTCCGTATTTCGCTGTCGATTTCCATGAGGTCACCTCGCCGGAGAATTGTGGATGGTGTTCTCAGCGTGGGCGCGTTTCCCGCGCCGGTCGCGAGTAACCGACCACTCGAATTCCGTCGACCGGGATCGTGGATTCGCTGCGGCCGGGCTCACATTCAATAGAACGAAGTGGAACCACCGAAACGGATCACCGGGTGAGGTCGCCCCAGATCAAGGTCGCGAGTTGGTCGCGATCGGCGGCGTCGAGTTTGGTGCAGGCCCGGTAGATATGTCCTTCGACGGTGCGGACCGAGACACACAGCCGCTCGGCGATCTCGCGGTTGGACAGTCCGCGCGCGATGAGGGCGGTGATCTCCCGTTCGCGGTCGGTGATCGGCAGCGGGTGGGCGGCGGCCTGGATGGCGGGGGTGGTCGCGCCGTCGCACCGGGCGGCGTGATCGAGCGCGCGGGCGGCGGCCTGGGCGCTGAGTCGGCGCCTGCCCGCGTGGTCGTGGATCGGTACGGCCTGCGCCGCGGCGTCGGCGGCCGACAGCAGTAGTCCGATGTTCTCGAACTCGACGCTGACCGCCGCGAGCGCGTGGGTGTCGGAACGTTCGAAGGCGGCGGCGTGCCGGGCATAGATCGCCACGACCGGCCCCTGCGCGCGACCGACGAGTGCGGCCAGCCGTCGGGCCACGGTTCGGTCGCCGAATCGGGTGGCGTGATGCAGGGCCTCGGCTTCCAACGCGTACTGCCCCGAGCTGTGGGCGATATCGGCGGCTTTGCGCGCGAGTTCGACCGCGCAGTGCTGACTTCCTGAGCTCGCCGCGAGCCAGGCGCGGGCGATCATGCGTTGCGGCTCGTGCAGGGCCAACTGCGGTCCGGTGTGTTCGTCGGCCTCGGCGAGCACACGTTCGGCCTCGGCGGCGTCGCCGAGGGCGGCGTAGGCGCGGACGAGCAGCAACTGCGCCGGCAGCTTCCACGGCAGCGCGGATTCGGCGTTCAACGCGGCGAGCGCCTGTTCGAACGAGGTGATCGCCTCGCGGAATCGGCCACGATAGGTGGCGACCGCACTGCACCCGATCTTGGCGATGGCCCAGCCCAGAAACTGTGCGCAGGACGAGAATTCACTGTACTCGGCGGCCCGCTGCTCGGCGAGGTCGAGATCGCCGACGAGGGTCAGCGCCATCACGTCGCCGTAGCGGACCATGTCCCGGATCATGCCGTCGGTGGTCTTCTGCTGGGACCGGCTCCTGGCCGCGATCGGCGCGAAATCGGCGCCGCGCCCGGCGATCGGCATCGACAGCCCGAGGGCGAACGCGGCCCAGTCGATCGCCTGTTTCGGGGGACTCGGCTCGGCCAGCACACGTTCGGCGGCTTCGATGCCCTCGGTGATCTTGTTCTCGTGGATCGCGATGGCCGCGTTCGCCGCGTCGATGACCAGGCGCAGCGCCGGATGCTCGACGCGATTTCCGAGCAGGTCCATGATCTCGTGGCCGCGTACGACATCGCCCACACTCCAGAACAGCACGCTCGCCCGGGGAATACCCCACTGGACGAGTTCCAGTTGATCGAGGCGGTCGGGGTCGAAATCGGCGAGGATGTCGTCGGCTTCCTGCGGACGGCCCTGCCACAGCACGGCGCGGGAGAGCACTTCGGCCGCGGAGAGCCCACCGCCGCGCTCGAACGCGGCCCGCGCCAGGCGTTCGCCCAGCGGCAGATTGGACAGGGCGACAGCGTCTTTGGCGGCGGTGATCAACAGGTCGTTGTCGATGGCCTGGCCGCTGTCCACGCACAGTTGAGCGAGTCTGATGCGGTGCGAGGCGGTGCTCAGATCCTGGTCGCGCAGCATCTCCACGATCCGGCCGCGCCGCTTGCGGGCCGCCGCGGTGCCGATGCGGCGGCGCACGACGTCACCGAGCAGCGGGTGGCTGAAGCAGGCGCTGACCGACCGGCCGTCGCTGCTGGTGCGTATCAGACCGGAGATCTCGGCGGCATCCACCGCGTCCTCGCCGACGAGATCGGCGAGCACGTCGATGTCGAGCGGCTCGTAGAGGGCCAGCATCTTCAGTGTGTCCATGACAGGCTCGCCGAACCGGGCCAGCCTGCACTCGAGCAGCGAGACCAGTCCCGAAGGCACCGCGGTCGGACCGCGCAGTTGCCACACCCCGTTGACTTCGGTCAAAGTTCCCGCCTCGACGGCGCCCTCGACCATATTGCGCAGGAACAGGGGGTTCCCGATCGACGACTCCCACATGACATCGGCGCTGAGCCCCTCCAGGGTGCCGTCGAGGACGGTTTCGACGAGAGCGACGCACTGCTGTTTGGTCAGCGGCCGCAGTTCGACGCGCTCGAGATAGCCGTCCTTCCACAGGCAGGTGACCGCGTCGGGAACCGGTTCGCCGGTGCGGACGGTGGCCACGATGGGAGCGGCGCGGTCGACGGCGATCTGATGCAGCAGCGTCGCGGAGAGTTTGTCGAGCAGATACGCGTCGTCCACGCCGATCACGGTGTGTGGTTCGGCGAGCAGGTTCTCCCTGGCCGAGCCGAGTAGTGCGATGGGGTCGCGGGAGGCGGTCGGCGCGATCCAGGGGGCGAAGACGCCGAGCGGAATCGCCTGGGACGACTCGGTGCAGGCCACCCACCGCACCGGAGCGTCCAGGGCCGAGGTCACGAGTTTGGAGAGGGTGGTCTTGCCGATCCCGGCGGCGCCGACGAGTACGGCACCGCCGCCTTCGCTGTTCGTCAACGCGGCGCGAACGGCTCGGTATTCGGCGGGGCGATCGAGGAGTTGCCAGCGGTCCCCCATGAGTAGTAATTCTAGTTCTCGCGCGCTCACTCCGGGATGGGTTTTCGCAGGTAAACGCCCTACGGCGGCGTCTGCGCCGACCACCGCCGCCGAGGACGGCGGTGGGGGCACGGGCGGCGCGGTGGTCATCGGGGAAGTCGGTCGGCGGTGGGTTCGACGCGGGGGGCGTTGTTGACGTGGTGCCGGTAGTTGCTCGACGCCTCGTAGACACGTTTCTTGAGCCGGTTGATCGATCCCAGCGGCCGATGGGCTTCGAGCCCGCGCCAGGAATTGAAGGACAGCACATCGTCGCCGAAGGCTCGCCGCTCGGGCGTGTAGGGATCCTGGCGGTCGAAGCGGATGGTCGCCACCGGGCGGTGCGGTGAATCGGCCTCCGGCCACGCGACGGTGGCGTCCTCGATCGGCATCGTCTCGGGATCGGTGCACAGTTGCACACGCAACTCGTATTCGGCACTGTGCTCGGCGAAGAAGTCGACGATCATGTCCTGGTGGGCGTTGACGCCCGCGTCGTGGCCGACCGGTGTGCCCGCGAGCGCGCTCACCTCCGGTGAGACCGGGGTGTAGAGGATCTTCGCGACGTAGTCGCCGTAGCGCAGCGGCGCCGAGGAGTAGAAGGTCTCACCCAGGATGTGGGTGTTGGGCCGGATGAACACACCCAGGTTGGGGGGAACCGGACGTCCGATACGCCGCAGCACGTGCGCGTCGAGCGCGGACAGCACGGTGCTGCCCGTTTTCAGGACGGTGTCGGGCAGCCGCGCGAGCACCCACGCGGTCGGCATTCCCCGGGTGAGGTAGGCGTGGGCGTCGGCGAAGAGGAATTCACGGTGGGTGACCATGATGAAGTCCTGGGTGCTCGCGCTGTCGTCGGGCAATATGCGTGGGCCGTCCACGCCGATGACCTTGATTCCCAGGCCCCGCACGCCGCGCAGCTGATCGCTGCGGATCACGCCCGAGGTACTGGACAGCCTGGCGATGACCGGATAGGTGGCGGGGGCCGCGAACAGCCCCTGGGCGAGTTCGGACGGTAGGTTCGCGTGGACGGTGAGTTCGCCGCGCAGGATGCCGTGACTTTTCGCGTGGGCGTCGCGCAGGCCGTGTTTGTAGGTCCGGTAGGCCTTTTCGAGGTTCGATCGCAGGACCGTGATGATCTTGTCGATATCGCCCTCTTCGTCGGGACGCGGGTGTTCGAGGTCGTCGCGGTAGCGCAGGTAGGCCTGCTCGGTCGCGTGCGGTGCAACGAGATCGGTCATCGTGGTCGCTTCCTTCCTACTCCCGCCGAGCGGCGGCGCTGTGTCGCGGGGCTGTGCTGTGTCGCGGAGCTGTGTTGTGTCGCCCAGCGAGGCTGCGCCACGGAGCGAACGGGTTGGCGACGCCGTCGAGTGCGGGTGCCAAGGTGGGGAAATGACGCAGCAGCACGCTGCGCATGGAGTTGTCACGGACCCAGGCCATTCCGGCCTCGGTGTAGACCTCGGGACGGAAGTCGGTGGTGAAGAACCGGTCGGCCGACAGTCGGCGCGATGCCATGAGCACGAACACCCGGAACGCGGTGTCGCTGAAGCCGAATCCGGGCGGTTTGGGTTCGGCGTAGAGCCCGACCATGAGGTCGACGTCCTCCACGTCGCGGTAGACCTGAGCGAGTTCGCGCGCCCACGCCGGATTGTCGGTCAATTCCTCGAAGGAGGTGGCCGGCGCCAGGCGCATCTGTCGGCGGAACTCGTTGTAGCGCGGCACTCCTCGTTCTCGCACGCGCAGGATGTCCACGGTCGCCAGATCCATCACCGGGTGCCCGGGGCGTTCGAGTTTCTGTAGGTGGATCGGATAGTTGTGCAGGGTCAGCGCGCCGGGGTTGGCGCGACCGAACGAGTAGAGCAGGGCATCCATCGACGTCTCGGCCAGGCGCTCGCGGATGTGAGCGATCCCCAGGTCGGGCAGGGTGTGCTCGGCGACGACGCTGTCGTCGGCGAGACTGCGGACCACGAAGTCGTCGGGGATGAGCGGATGCATCCGGTACATGGCGACGAATTCCTCGGTCAGCGAGTACGGAACGCCGTGGTCCTCGACGGCGGATCCGGGTATGCCGCACAGGACTTCGTTGCCGCTGATCCGGCCGAACCGACGCGCGATCCGCTCCCCCAGCACACCGAACCAGTTGGCGCGCATGGCGGCGACGGTGGTGGGATGGGCGATGATCGCGGGCGTCCAGTCGATGGTGTGGATCTTGGCGAGCAATGCCGAATTCACCAGGCGGGCGGTGTCGTAGAGCCGGTCGTCGTCCATGTCCGGGTAGCGGCGGGCGAGGCGCTCGCAGATCGCGTTGTGTTCGCGCATGAACAGCGAATGCAGCAGCGCGAGACCGACCCAGGCGTTGGCCGCCGTGCTGGACAGATCCATCAGGCCCTCGACATCCAGCGGTGGCAATCCCAGCTCGTCGACCTCGAGTCGGCCCCGCTTTCCCGTCCGCAGTGCTTCGGCGAATTTCGCTGTGCTGCCGTAGATCTGGGAGGCATCCCACCAGTGGGATTCGCGGGTCGTGTAGGTCTGGGGGCCGCCGGGCTCGGGGCTGGACACGGTCGGGGTGCGCAGGATCGTCATCGGCGGGTCCGGCCACGGATCCCGATCGGCCACCGGCACCCGCCACGGTTCGGTCTCGGTGTCCCCGTGACTGACCCAGTCGTGGACCTCGAATTGGATCCAGGCCGCCGCCAGCAGATTCAACGTCGTGGCGGGCTGGAACTGTCCACGGGTCAACAACTCCCGACTGATCCGGCGCGGATTGGGTTCCAGTATCCGGTCGGAGTCCTCCGGGTAGGTGTGTTCCAGGGCTACATTGCGCCCGAACCGGCAACCGACCGAACCCGCGCGCGGATCGGTGAGACTGTTGTAGGCACCGTCGATGGTTCGCCCCCGCAGGTTCGCGCTGCCGGGAGATTCGTCCGGCGACAGCGGTCCGTCCGGATGTGGTCCGGTGTCGAAGAGATTGTCGGCGCGCAGTCGGCTGCGCAGACCGACGAGAACGGCCAGACCCGCCGGGGTGGGCAGTCGGAACCAGCCGATCCCGCGATCGATCGCCTCGGCCGCCGCGACCAGCACGCGGGTGACGGGCGGCAGGCGGCGCGGCGGTGGCCGCGGGCTGGTCACCTGCGGTGAATGTGTCGATTCTGTGCTGACCATGAAGGACCTCCGGGTGGCTGGCACGGGCTCTGACGTGCCCGAAATCGAATCGGACCCCAGTCTTCGACGTGGTGTCGTGCCCGTCACGAGTAGTCGGCTACTCCACACCCCGATCGTCGCGGCGGAGTCGTGGACCGCTCGAGGTCGACGCACTCTCCCGAGCCACCCCTGCGGCCCGAGCAGCCACCCGGTCACAGGCCGGTAGCACCGGGGTCCGACGGTGGCGACGCGTGTGGATCCGAGCAATCGGGTAGCGCGGTACGCGCGCCGACCCCGACCGATCCGGACAACGCTGTCTTCGACAGCGCTGCGGGGGCAGACGCGGGAAAGGTGCTCGGGTGATCAGTCCGATCGACATCAAGGTCGACCTCGACGGCGACGTCGCGGCCGCGCTGACCCGACTGGAAACCACCGGTCGTCCGACGATCGACCGCCGCGTCTGGTTCGCCGAACCTCGGCCCGACGGTGGCGCGACGTCGACTCTGCTGTCGAACCGGATCATCATCCGGATACGGAGCGGGCCGAGCGACGACCTCACCGTCACCCTGTGCCCCTGCCTCCCCGAGCAGCTACTCGGGAGCTGGAGCACGCCCTTCACCGAGGCCGGGCTGCGATATCGCGTCGAAGAGAACTGGAACGGCGAATATCGTGAGCTGTCCGCCTCGGTGGTCAGCGAGCGACCGGCCGGAGCGCTCCACGATGCCGTGGTGCTCGGCACCGACGTCACCACCGACCTCGCCCCCGCTCAGCGCCGGTTTCTGGTCGGCTGCACACCACCCGGCGTCGCGGTCGACCACCTCCTGGCCTTCGGTCCGATCGCGTCCACGCGATGGACGAAGCTGCGCGTGGGGGATCTGGCGGTCGACGCCGAACGATGGCGGATCGCCGACCTCGATCTGCTCGAACTGTCGGTACGAGTCACCCCGGAACGCGGTGAGTCGTACACCGCGTTGCGAGACCGCGCCCTGGACCGCCAACGCGGGTTCGAGGACGCGGTCCGTCGCCTCGGTCTGCGCATCGCGACCGGTGCCCCCGCGACCGTGCGGGTGATCGCCGCGGCACGATCGGGTCACCGATGAATACCGGCGGACGCCGAACCGTGTGCCTGGCCCGATACAGGGCTATCGGACCCCGACCAACCTCGGCGAGGGTGTCAGGTTGAGTCTGCTGACGGCCTCTCGCACATCGGTGGGCCAGAGGAACAGTCGATAGATCGGGTCGATCTCGAAGTAGTCCTCCGGCCCGACCAGCACTCGCGTTCGGATGTCGACGCAGTACCGTTCGCGCCATCCGAACGGCTCCGATACCGGCTTTCCGCCGACGATGGCCTCCGCGATGCCGAAAAGCCGCTCGACCGAACGATATTCGTAGGCGGGCATGGTCTCGGGCACATCCCAGATACCACGTCCGGCGGTGACGGCCTCGTCCGCCGCTTCGAGGAACAGCGGCAGATCCAGCTCACCCGGTATCGACGGGTAGAGGACGAACGGCGCGGCCCAACCCGAGCGCACCATGTCGAGATTGAAGGTCGAGCGCTGTTCGCGGGTCAACGTTTCCCGCTCCGCCTTCGAATAGTTCGGGGCGAGATAGGCGAGCAGGCGGCCATTGGTGTCGAACGGCGCATCGGCGGTGCGGACGAACAGCGACCGTTTTCTTCCGTCCGGGCGCGTCAATCGTCGCGCCGCGTTCGATTCGGCGAAATCGGCCGCCTGCGTCCCCTGGGCGAACTGCAATGTCCCGGCCTTGCCGGTGTCGAGTTTCGGGAGCAGGAATTCGGCGTAGCGGCGCGACACCGGGACATCGGCGGGACGCTCCCGAATCCACCGCGCGAGTTGGGCGAACTTCTCGTCCACGCGATCCGCGCCCTGTTGTGAACCCGCGGTGACTTCGGGAGTGTCGATCGACAGCATGCGCACCGGCATCCGGATATTCGGGGTGTCCCCGTCGTGGATGTCGAGTAACGATTTGGTGTTCAGCGAGGGCATGCTGACACCGGCGGGTGACCAGAAGAGCTGCACTGCCTCGAACATGACGATTCCTTCGATGTGATAGGTGCCGATTTCCCACGCCGCACGAATCCGCGTTCGGCGATCCGAATCCGACACACCCGGTGTTCCGACGGGGACCGACCGCAGCGCCAACACGAGCTGTCGACCCACTGGCGATAATGTTCGGGTCCGCGATATTGTCGCGTTCGACGATCTTCTACATGAATCGCAGACCACCGTAATTCTTCTCCATGATCACGGACAGAACGTCGAATATTCGGCGCGCTATGCCGGTGATGAATGGGATAGAACCAGGTTACGACCCGCGCGTCTGCTATGAAAGCGCACCGGAGAATTATCCCGAATTCGGGTAGTCCACTACTTACACGAAATGTTGAACGGCGAATAATCGAGGGTCGTTTCATGAACTGCCGAACGCCGAGACCGCACGCGACGTCCGATTCACTTCGGCCGAATATTCGGGAACGTCGCCGCCCGAAACGAGTAGCGGCTCACCCGGTACCCATCGGCTCCGCCGTCAATCCTCGCGGCGGAAATGCCCCGGCCACTGGTCGTAGGGAATTCGGGTGATGTCGAGTACCGCGCCGATCGTCGCCCATTCGTTGCGGCCGAGCCGAGACAGCGGACGCAGCCGTTCGATCGCGGGCAGGCTGTTGCCACGCGAATCGGTCTCGAAGACATCCGAATCGATCGCGGCGTGCGATACCCGGCCGATGACCACGGTCGAATCACCGAGTTCGAGCGCGTGTTCCAGCCTGCATTCCAAGGCGACCGGCGACTGCGCGACCCGAGGCGGCGCCACGGTCGCACTCGGTTCCGGGGTCAGCCCGACCTCGGCGAATTCCGACACCTCGGCCGGGAAGTCGGTCCCGGTGGCATTCACCCGCTCGAACATCGATTCGGCGGCCAGGCAGACCACGAACTCCCCGGTCTCCAGCACATTGCGCAACGAGTCCTTCCTACCCACCGAAGTGAACTGCACCATCGGCGGCTGCACGCACGAGACCGTGAAGAACGAATGCGGGGCGAGATTGTCGACCCCCGCCGCCGAGCGGGTCGAGACCCACGCGATCGGTCTGGGAACTACGACGCTGGTCAGGATCTTGTAGAAATCGCCGTGCCCCAGTTCGTCCGGATCGATATCCGTGCGCATACAGATTCCCTTCCGGCTCCCGCCGAATACGAGCGTTCGGTCGCGAGCCCATCTTCGCATCGGCCGCGGTAGGGCAGGTCCCCCGCCCGCGCGAGCGGTGCCGTACGGGTACCTGGTCCGAAGCGCTCGAGGTGTGCGCGTTCGACCGCAGTGCCGTACCTCCCGTGCCGCCGGGAGACCGGATCGGCGGCGAAAACGACGCCGTCGGGTCCGGCCCGTCCACCGCTCGGCCGCTCTCGAGTCCTACGGGTACCTCGATCGTTCGGTCGGCGTCGCGCCCACGTGTTGTTCAGCGCGGCCGCCGTCGGCACGATCACGCGTCGGTGCCGTCGCTACCGTACGGCCTCCGTCGGAGTCTCCGGTCGCCGATCATTTGCCAGTTCAGGGATTTCCATCGAGCTCGCTTTCGCCATTGCGGGGAAATCGACAGTCGGACAGGGCATCATATGGCGAGGCGACGACTCCTGTCGGGGGGAGACGGCTACATGCCGATCGTTCGCTCAGCCATCGGACCTGGGGAGTAACCGCATGAACCGTCAGCAAGATCCGCCGGTGGGCAACACCGGACAGCCGCGCGAAGGTGCACCGTCTCGAACTCGCGCCCTGGTGTGGGGTGCGGCGCTCGTCGGCGGACTACTCCTGGTCGGCGTGACCGGTTGCGCGTCCGACACCGATGGCGGAAAGTCCTCCGCCGCATCGACTTCCTCCCCGGCACCGAGATCCACGGTGTCGGCGGCGGTATCGAGTTCTCCGCTGAGAGCCGCGCCGAGTTCCGCACCTCCGGTCGCGGCATCCAGCTCTCCGCTGGAAGCAGCGCCGAACAGTGCGGCGGCCGAGGCGATCATGCCGAATGTCGTCTGCATGAATCTGCAAACCGCCCAGAACACGATCCAGGCAGCGGGAGTGTTCTACTCCCGCTCGTCCGACGCGACCGGTAAAGGCCGAATGCAGGTCAACGACCGGAATTGGATCGTCGTGAGCCAGACCCCGGCACCGGGCACGCCCTTCGGTGAAGGTGAGGCGGTCCTGTCGGTGGTCAAACTCGACGAGCGAAACTCCTGCGGCTGAGTGTGATTCGCACAGCCTGAACGCGCCCGTCGCGGCCTCGGCCGCCGCGACCATGGGCGCGGGAACCGCACACGCCGAAAGCTTTCGGCCTCGAACTCGAGAAGTTGCTCCGGCACGGTCCGCGCCGGGGGCACTTCTACGCCTCCACGGAGGACAGTAGGCGCGAGAAAATCGGTCGACATCACTGTCGATGTCACATTGAATACGTCCATGGCTCTGGCACGCAAAGGAACTCGCATCATCGATGTCGACGGTGAGACCTACCGCTGGGTCGTCGCTCCGAACGACCCCGACAATGCGATCGTCGTGGAGTCCGCCGACCAGCCCGGCCAACGCATGGTGACCTGGGTCGAATACGGCACGGTGATCGCGCCGGGACTGGTCGCGCGGGCGATCAGGAACGCACTCGGAAAGGGATGGACACCGCGTGAACGTGGAGTTCAACTGACATACCCCTCGGGCACCGTCCATTCGATGGTGTAGACCCGTTCGCGGGATGAGTTGATCGGCAATACATTCGAAACAACCGCTCTATGGGCACCGGGTTTTCCCACCGAAGGAATTCACCTCCCTGTCGATGACCCATTCGATATGATGAAAACGGTCGGAACTCCATCGCTGGGCCGCGCCGATCGAAACGCGCGGGGGATGGTGGAACGCCGACCTCGGCGTTCCACCTCCGAGCGCCCGACGGTCGTCCACAACAGACGGGCTCCCCAGTGACGAAACGAACCGCAGGCCTTCTCACGATCCTGGCAGCGCTCACCATCGCCCTGCTCTCGACCGACTGGCATCCGGTCCGCGCCTGCCTGTATCTGCTCGGCTGGGTCGCGGTCGCCGCTCTCCTGACATGGAATGACCGGCGCACCAGCGAAATCGGAGCCCGAGGCCCCGCGTAGACGGGGTGAGCGGCCCAGGCGCACACCCGACACAGCTCATCCGGAGATCCACGCAAGACACCGCGATGGCCGACCTCCGATGCGACCGGGGGCCCAGCCCGCATCCGAAACCGGCGAAACTCCGAAACCCGCACCCATGACAAATGCCATGCCCGGACGATGACAGTCGTGCGGGGTACTCGCGGCCCGGTCGCGAGACGCTGGTGTCATGACATCGAAGGTGATACCGAGAACCGAGTCGAACTCCCCCACACCCATCGGCGTGGCAATCGAATTACGTGCTTTGCAAAAGAGTTTCCGTGTCCCCGGCGGCGACGTGGTCCGCGCGGTCGACGGGTTGGACCTGGTCGTCGCGCCCGGTGAGATCGTGGCCTTCCTCGGCCCCAACGGCGCGGGGAAGACGACCACGATCGACATGATGCTCGGCCTGACGGAACCCGACTCGGGCACGGTGCGGATCCTGGGAAGCACACCGGACCGCGCGATTTCCGCGGGGCGGGTCTCGGCGGTGCTGCAATCGGGGGGTTTGCTGTCCGATCTGACCGTCGCGGAAACCGTCGAACTGGTCGCGACCCTGCATCACCGCCCCCGACCCGTCGAAGAGGTGCTCGCACGGGCCGGGATCGCCGAAATCGGTGCGCGACGAGTCGGCAAATGCTCTGGCGGACAACAACAGCGACTGCGTTTCGCGCTCGCGCTGCTGCCGGATCCCGACCTGATCGTGTTGGACGAGCCGACCACCGGAATGGATGTCGAAGGACGCCGGGAGTTCTGGCACGCGATGCGCGCGGATTCTCAACGCGGCCGCACCGTGCTGTTCGCGACCCACTACCTCGACGAGGCCGACGCCTACGCCGACCGCGTCGTCCTGGTGCGTGAGGGACGGGTGGTCGCGGACGGCACCGCCGCGGAGATCAAGAATCTGGCGGCGGGCCGCACGGTCAGCGCGACGCTGCCGCACGCGCGGCCGGTGGAACTGCTCGCCGTTCCCGGTGTGGACGACGTCGAAGTGCGCGGTGATCGAATCCTACTGCGCACGAGAGATTCCGACATGGTCGCCCGCCATCTGCTCACCGAGACCACCGCCGTCGATCTCGAAATCACTTCGCACAACCTCGAATCCGCGTTCCTCACCCTCACCTCCGGAGCCCACTGATGTCCACTGTCGTTTCCCGGCCGGTCCGCACCGCTCGTGCCCACCGCGGCCTCGGCTTCCTGCGCCTGGAATTGCGCCGCATGCTGCGCAATCGGCGGACCATGCTGTTCACCCTCATCATGCCGCCGCTGTTCTTCGTCATCTTCGGGCTGCGATCCGATTATCGGACCGAATCCTTCGGTTCGGGCAACGTGACGGGCTATGTCATGGTGTCGATGGCCGTCTACGGCGCCATGTTGGCCACCACGAGCGGCGGCGCGATGGTGGCGATCGAGCGTGCGCAGGGATGGAGCCGCCAACTGCGGCTCACCCCCCTGCGGCCGACCACCTACATCGCGACGAAGGTCGCCGTCGCGATGGTGCTCGGACTGGTCTCGGTTGTCGCGGTCTTCGTGGTCGGCGCCGCGCTCGGCGCACAGCTCACGGCGACCGCATGGGTCTTCTGCTTGCTGCTCGCCTGGATCTGCTCGCTCGTCTTCGCGGCATTCGGCCTGTTCATCGGCTATCTGTTGCCGTCGGAGAATGTCATGCAACTGCTCGGTCCCGCCCTTGCCGGACTCTCCTTCGCGGGGGGACTGTTCATACCTCTGCACGGCTGGTTCGCTACGGTGTCGACGGTCTTTCCCACCTACGGCGTCGCGACGCTTGCCCGGATGCCGTTCGGTGACACCGCCGGTTCCTCGATCGCGGCGGCAATCCTCAACGTGACGGTCTGGGCGATCGTCTTCGTCACCGGGGCGGCCGTGCTGTTCCGCCGTGACACCGCCCGCTGACGTGCGGCGGACGGAGATACCGGTGACCCGGGCACCGCGGCCTTCGGTAGCGTCGATCCCCGTGAACGCCGACCGATACCCCGCCGAATCCGTCTCGGCACCCCCGTGCCGGGGCGGATACGGGGGCGTCGCATGAGCACCACCCGTCCTCGGTCCGCCGTCGCCGACCGGATCGTCCGCTTCGGCGCCGCCGCGCTGGACGACAATCGCCGCAGCTGGTTCGGTGCGCTGATCGCGGTGGCGTGGCTGTCGTATCTGATCGGGCCGATCGTGCGGAACTGGCGCGAGGGCGAACACGCGAACGCGGCGTGGGCCTCGGTGACCCTATTCGCGTACGCGGCGGTGATCCTGGGTTCGTTCGTCGTCTTCCGCGACACCCGTCGACGCGACCCGCTGGTGGACCCGCCGGTCGATCACCGGGTGTGGCCCGTCCTGGCCGCGATGACACTGTGCACCGTGGTACTGGTCGCACTGCTCGGGGCCGCCGCGCTGCCCACCGCGATCTATATCAGCGTCGTCGCCATCTTTCACCTGCCCTCGCGCGAATCCGGCTACGTCAGCGTCGTCGTCGTGCTCGCCATGCTGCTGGTCCCGGTGGCGCTGCCCGACCTGCGCGCTGTGCCGTTCTACGTGGCGTTCGTCCCTCTCGTCATATGGGCCGCCCGTCAGCTCGGCCTGCGCGGCGAACGACTGAGCGAACTCGCCCGCCGTCAGAAGGCCGAACTCGCGATCGTCGCCGAGCGCAATCGGGTGGCGCGCGACGTCCACGACATCCTGGGGCATTCGCTCACCGTGATCACGGTGAAAACCGAACTCGCGCAACGACTGCTCGACGTCGATATCGAGAGGGCACGAGCCGAACTGGCCGATGTCGAGCGGCTGGCTCGTGAGGCGCTCGGCGGTGTCCGCGACACCGTCGGCGGGCTGCGCGAGGTGACCTTGCGCGCGGAACTCGCCAATGCGGCCAGCGCGCTCGCCGCCGCCGATATCGCCGCCGACCTCCCCGATCCGGCGAACCTGCCCGACGGCGACAACGAACTGTTCGGCTGGGTGCTGCGCGAAGCGGTCACGAATGTGGTGCGCCACAGCGCCGCCCGGCACTGCACGGTCATCGTGACCGCGACGAGTATCGACGTGATCGATGACGGTCGCGGGCTCGGCCCCGATGCCGGAACCGGTTCGGGATTGGCCGGGCTGCGTGAACGAACCCGTGCGGCCGGTGCGACGATGGCGCTGTCGATCCCGGCGGGAGGAGGCGCCCATGTGGCTGTCACCGTGCCGAAACAGCTTGCGCCCTGAAAGATTTCCCATCCTCATCACCCGCCCGACCAGGAAGGCCGCCGCATGATCCGGCTACTGCTCGCCGACGATCAGGCGCTCGTGCGCGGCGCCCTGGCCGCGCTGCTCGGACTGGAATCGGATCTCGACGTCGTCGCCGAGGTCGGTCGAGGCGACGAAGTCCTCGACGCCGTCGCGCGCACCACACCGGATGTGGTGCTGCTCGATGTGGAAATGCCCGGGCTGGACGGGATCACGGTCGCGGGCGCGTTGCACGAGAAATACCCCGATGTACGCATCCTCATGGTCACGACCTTCGGCCGTCCGGGCTATCTGCGTCGCGCGATCGACGCGGGCGCCAGCGGATTCGTGGTCAAGGACACCCCCGCCAGGGAACTCGCCGACGCGGTCCGCCGCGTCCACATGGGACTGCGGGTCGTCGATCCGGCACTTGCCACCGAGACGCTGACCGCGGGCACCTCACCGCTCACCGCCCGCGAACGCGAAGTGCTCGCCGCGGCCGCCGACGGAGCCACCGCGGCCACCATCGCCAAACGCCTGCGTCTGTCCGAGGGCACGGTCCGCAATCATCTGTCGTCCGTGATCGGCAAGACCGCCACCGGTACCCGCGCCGAAGCGGTGCGCGCCGCCGAACGCCTCGGCTGGCTGTGACGGTCCTCCCGCACGGTCAGCAACTGTAGGCGTAGCTGGTGCCCGCCGTGGTGGCGACGCCGGTGCGGACATCGAGGACGACGATGGTCGCGGTCTCGTCGCGCTTCAGCTCGCAGCGGACCTGGGCCAGAGCGGTGTTCTCCCTGGGCAGTTCCCCTTTTCCGTCGGCGGTTCTGGTGCCGAGCGGACGCACCGCGGTGCCGTTGACCCCCGCGGCGTAGAACTCGACCCGGCCACCCGGGGTGAGCCCCTTGCCGCCGTCGAGGTAGATCCGGCCGCCGCCCGCGATCAGCTCGGAGCGAGTGGCGACCTTGCCCGCGGGGAGCTGGGTCGCGTCGACCAGATGTGAAGCACCCTCGGAGTTCTGCGCGACCGCGCGGTCGCGCCGCGACGGGTCGACACAGACATGGTCGGTGGGCCGCGCCTCACGCCAGACGAAACCTTGCAGGCAGGTGTCGGGGCCGTAGGCGCCGCCGGTCGGGCTGCGGCGCGCCGACGCCTGACCGTTCTCGGCACGAGCGGTGTCACGCTCGCCCGGGCTGACGCAGACCGTGTCGCCGTCGAACGCTTCACGCCAGACGAAGTTCTGGGCACAGGTGTAGGGACCGTAGGCCAGAACGGGCGCGGCGGAGGCGAGACCCGGCAGCACCAGGCTCGTGCCGAGCACCGCGGCGACGCCGAACGTCACGGGCAGGGAACGTCGCGGACGGAGAGCGGAAATGGTGGACATCGTGGGTCCTTTCGGATGTGAGGTGCCGCCGCGGCGGCCGTGCCATCACTGTGTGGGCGAGGACCAACGACGTTCCAAGCACTCGCCAACACCGCAGGCAGACGGCTTCGCGGACGGCCCGATTCCCCGGCGATGCCGCGAGCGCTCCACACTGTCGGGCGATCCGGAATACGTACGGCAACGAAGATCAAGGGAACCAACGGCCGCGAAACCCAGGAGGATTGCCCGTGCGTTTGTCCAGGTCACTGCTGACCCGTTCCGCCGTCACCATCGGATCGGTCTGCACCGCTTTCCTACTCGCCGCGCCGACGACGACGGCGGCACCCGAGCCGAGCGAATTCCGGATCATCACGGGAAAGACGACCCTGGCGGTGAATCCCGAACTCGGTCTGGACAGCATCGCCCGGTTTCGGGTCGTCGGCGACACGATCGAGATCGCGGACCGCGAGATCACCTCCGGCAGGATCGACCTCACCGGCCAGGCCAAACTCACACACGGCGACAAGACCGCCACCGTCTCCGACCTGTCGCTCGCCGTCGACACCGGCAAGGTCGAAGCGAAGATCAACGGCAAGCAGATGGAACTCGGCGCGATCGCCACCGACGTCCTGCATCTACGCAAGGACCCGGGCGAGAACGTACTCCACCTCGTCATCGGCGCCCCCGGTGACAACATCCTTGAACTCGGCCGGACCGCCGTGAATACACTCAACACCGTTCTCGGCACCGAAACGATCACCGAGGGCGACGAACTCTTCACCGGCACAATCGATGTGAGCCTGCCCGCCGATCCACACCTCGCCCAGCAGTTGAACGCGGACGTCGACGCTCTCGTGGAGGCGAGCGTCGATGCCGATACGGCACTCGATACCCCGATAGACCTCGGCCTCGAACCGCAGAACTCACCCGAATAGGGATACGGGCCGACAGCGAAATCGACGCCGACCCGATGAACCTGCCGGTCGCGCCGAGCAGCCACGGCGGTATGCCGTTCACCTCACACGGTAGTGTCCGGTCGCGCGAATCGCACAGCCGAAAAGCCACTCCCGCGACCCCAGCGCAGGCCGCCGGCTCGATGATGGGCCCGAGTCGCATCCGGTCCCCGGACCCACCGAGCCGAAATCGGCCCCGGTTCCGCTACGAGATTTCAGACATCCCGGAGCAGGTGACCTGTTGGGGCACCAACCCGGAGTTGCGAACCGCAAAATCGGTCCGGACCGTACCGGCGCCGGTCGGTGGGTCGAAGTGGATGGTAATTCCGTTGCCCATCACGAGACTACAGAGGCCGTCCCGGTGTCCCTATTTCGAAGGGCACGATTGTTTCGGAATTTCCGCAGCCGCGGAGCGGCAGCGACGCGCAGAGGCGGAAGAGGGCGCCAGGTCACCGGTACCTCCCGCATGAGCAGGGCGCAGTCGAGGGTCGCGCTGCCTGGCGGGAACCGGTCCCGGTCGTCGAAAACGGTGGAGCGCACCGAGCGGACGTCGACTGGCTCGACGCGCCACGAGTCTGTTCGGAGTTCGAGCCCATCGAGGCATAGACCGCCACGTGTGGCCGAGAATCCGGCGGAGCCATTTCGAAAGAATTCCGATGCCTGCGCGAGATCGGCGAACAGTTCGCTTCCCTGGAACTGCTCGACGGTCCGGACATCCACGCTGACGGACATTGTCTCGTCTCGACTGACGAAGGCTACGTGCAGGTCCTCCGCTGTTTCCCGCACGTCGAACCGCGCCGAACTGTGCTCCCCCGGAAACAGTCGGCCACCGGCAAGGACATTGATCGCCGAGCCGCTGTCGCGGCGCGAGATGTATACGCCGGTCGAGGGTCCCTGCGGACCGTCCCACTCGACAGCGATGCGATGCGCCGCGTTCTCGCTGCGCAGCCCAACCCAGCCGGGTAGCCGACTGGGCCGGAACTGTCCCAGGCGGATCAGGCAGATACCGGCAACCGCCCACCCGCCGATCAGTTGAGGTCGCAGCGGCGGTGGCACCAAGCTCGCGGCGACCTCGGGGGCGACTCGATAGTTCACAAGAAGGCGTCGCTCGACGACGCTGGACATCTGCGGAGGTCTCATCCGGCATCCTTGTTTTTCGTTGTTCGCCGCTGAAGTTGCCGGACGACAATCTGTTCCGGGCAGATCGCACTCAGAAACCTGCCGATAGACAACGCCAGTCGTTCCTCGACAAGCGAGTAGTAGATCCGATTGGCGGCTCGTCGCTCTCGGACCAGCCCGGCTGCCTTGAGTACGCCCAGATGCCGGGAGATCGAAGGGCCGCTGATCGGGAACCTCCCGCTGATATCACCTGCGGTCAGCTCGCCGGAGCGGAGCTCCTCCAAGATCTGGCGGCGCGTCGAGTCTGCCAGCGCGCGGAATACACCGGCTTCCCCTTCGAGGTCGACATCGGTCATGTTCGCATTTTAGCACTGTAGCTAAATAGCGAACAACAAAATCGGGTCCGCCCGCCCGGACGCCGGGGCCATCCGCCTTCCGAAGCGGTGTCATTCTTCGTCTGCACGTTGTGACGCCGAACGCGGGACCTCCAACAGACGAGGTCTGTGCCGCCCACGCATCGTAGGACCTCCGGCCACGGCGACTTCGCTTTAAATTTGTCCAGACCGTAAGTCGTGTGTCGGGGAGCGTCACGGTTCTACATTGCAACGGCCACCTCGGCGGGCAGTTCGATCCGTCATGTCCGGTGGCGACGGTCGATGAAACGGGTTGGTCTGTCGTGGAACGAAATACAGCTGCCGACGCCCACGCCGCACGCGTGCTGCGCCACTTCGGCCCCGATCCGGCGAACTGGGTGCGGTCGAGCGAGGCCGATCACGATGTCGTGGTCGTGGGTGCGGGACAGGCCGGTCTCGGTATCGGATTCGCGTTGCGCCGGGCCGGAATCGGCCGGGTCTCCGTCATCGACGCCGCCGCACCCGGACAGACCGGGGTGTGGACCACCACGGCGCGGATGACGAACCTGCGCACCCCCAAGAACTGGCCCGAACCGGAGTTCGGCTACCCCGAACTCAGCTTCCAGGCCTGGTACGAACTGGTCGAAGGCGAGGCCGCGTATCAGAGACTGACGCGGATCCCCCGACTCGACTGGGCGCGCTACCTCGACTGGATCGAACGCCACCTCGGGGTTGCGGTGCGTCACCGCACCCGCCTCATCGACATCAGACCCGGTGCGCACCATCTCGAATTGACCCTCGCCGTGTCGAACTCCGACGGCGGCGAGACGACCGTGGTGGAAACCACTCGAAAACTGGTGCTCGCCAACGGTATCGAAGGCACCGGCGGCCCGTATCTGCCGCCCGAACTCGACGGACTCCCCCCGCATCTGCTCGCCCACACCGGCCACCACATCGACTTCACGCCCCTGGCGGGCAAGTCGATCGCCGTCCTCGGCGCCGCCGCCTCGGCCTTCGACGCCGCCGGAACAGCCCTGGAAGCCGGAGCAGGCGAGGTGCACCTGTTCACCCGTCGGCCGGAACTGCTCATCCAGGGTGAAGGCGGCCCGCCCTTCGCCAACGGCGGAGGCAGGGACAATTACCACCGCCGCGACGATGCCGCGCGCTGGCGGCAGAAGGCCCTCGCCGGGCGCCAAGGCCGCAGCGTTCCCCTGGAGTCGGTCGCACGCGCGGTCGCCTTCCCCGGATTCCGGGTTCACCTGGACGCCCCCTGGCTGTCGACACAGGCCGAGGGAGACAGGGTGATCGTCGAAGCGGCCGATGGCACACACTCGTTCGATTTCGTCATCGCCGGAACCGGCTACCGATACGACCCGCACACCCGCACGGAACTGCGCACGATCGCCGACGACATCGCACTGTGGGGTGACCGCCATCAGCCCGCCGACGACCTCGCCGACGATGCCCTCGCCACGACCCCCTACCTCGCCGACGGCTTCCAACTGGTGCAGCGGCAGCCCGGCCGCGCGCCATGGGTCGAACGCATCCATGTGTTCTCCGCGGCAGCGCATCTCAGCTTCGGCTACCCGATCGGCGACGCGCAGAGTCTCGCCCACAGCATCCCGCGACTCATCGACGCGCTCGGTCGCGACCTGTTCTTCGAAGACCAGCTGTTCCCCGCCGCACCCGCGCAGGTCAAGGCGCCGGCATCCTTCCGTCATCACTATGAACACGCGGTCTGGACGCCGATTCTCGCGCCGAGCGAGAGTTGACATGATCATTCGTTCCGGGGGCGAAGCGGATATCGCGGCGATCTCCGCTTTGCACACCGCCAGTTGGCGTTCCGCTTACGACGAGATCCTGCCGGCGTGGTATCTGGACGGGCCTCTCCCCGGCGATCACCTCGATCGCTGGCAGCAACGACTCGCTGACGCGTCTTCTCCCGGACTCTTCATAGCCGAAGCCGACTCCGTGCTAGTCGGGTTCGTGTACTTACAGTTGGCCGAGGACCGACGGGTCATAATCGACAATCTGCACGCCGCCCCCTTGCACCGTGGTGTCGGCGTCGGCACGCGGCTGATCGAAGCCGGATTGCTGTGGGCCGCTAACGCGTATCCCGGACGCTCGGTCTATTTGGAGGTGTTTCGCGAGAACACCGCCGCGATCGCCTTCTACGAGCGCCGTGGCGGGCGCCGAACGGCTTCCGGGATTACGCGCTTCGAGGCGGGATTCGAGGTGCCAGTCTACGAGTACACCTGGTCTTCAGTTGGACCCGCATGATCGGGCGGGTGATCGAAGGTCGACGAAACCGCTGATGGGACTGCCTCCGGTGATGCAGCGAGCCGGCCTATTCCGGATCCGGATACAGCTCGGGTCGGAACAGCGCTTTGGCGCCAGAATGTGTGTAGAGCTTGCGTTGCAGGGCGCGGAGAGCTGCCAGCGCTTCCTCGTCACTGAAGGGACTGACGTACCGAAACTCGATTCCCGCGCCGAGGAGTTCCCGAACGCCAACTCGCTGAGGAAGAGCACTCTGGCAGCTTCGAGGTCGGTCACCACGGCCCCGACGCTGGCCAGCTGTCTCAGCCTTTCGATCTCGCTCCAGAATTGGTCACGGTCCGAGAAACCCAGGGCGCGCACGGGAAACGGCGAATGGCACGCCACACCTTCCCAACTGGCCAGTGCCGCGTCAACGAATTCGTATTCGGCCGCGGTGAGTATGGATAGTTCGAATTGCATGAATCTCCCTTTTGAAATGGTGTCACTCGACGGTATCGACGAATCCCGCGCAGGTATGCGATGGCCTCTGAGACTCGAGCTGATCAGCGATACCGGCGTGACGTGTCGGATCCGCCGGGCGTCGAGATAGGAGGGAGATTGCGGTACCGCTGTCGACCGGTACTACGCGTGGGTTCCTTCTGGCTCAGAGCGGACGAAGACGAATGTGGCGTACTACGAACACCGGGCCGATGCGGCCGGGACGAAGATCGCGAAGGTCCGCCGAGCGCGGCCTGTGACACGACGCCGGACTCGGCGCGAGCGAGCTGTCACGGTCGGTCCCTGCGCGTCACCCGCATCGGCACCGCCCCCTCGGGTCCACCCGTGAACGACAGCGCCCGCCGGATCGGTTCCCGCGTCGCCGAATCCAGAGTCAGGCGCTGTGCCAGCACGGCCAGCGACAGCACCAGTTCCATGACGGCGAAATTCTGGGCGATACACACCCGCCTGCCCGCGCTGAACGCCAGTGATCCGTGCCTGCGCTCGGTGGTCATGTTCTCCGACAGGTGGCGGGTCGGATCGAATCGCTCCGGGTCGTGCCACACCGTCGCGTTGTGGTGTACCCCGTGCAGGCTGATCACCACGGTCGTGCCCGCCGTGATCCGATACCCCGCGAGCACGTCGGGCCCGGTCGCGACCCTGGTCAGGCCGATGATCGGCGGATAGAGCCGCATCGATTCGGCGAGCACCGCCCTGGTCCACACCAGCGCGTCGACGTCGGCGGCTCCCGGGGTGCGTCCGCCGAGCACCTCCTCGAGTTCGGCGTGCAATCTGTCGCGCGCCTCGGGGTGCTGGGCGAGCAGGGTCCACGTCCAGATCAGCGCGGTCGCCGAGGTTTCCATCCCCGCGCCGATGAATGTCATGAGTTCGTCGTGGATTTCGGTATCGGTGTAGGCGTGGCCGGTCTCGGGATCGCGGGCGGTCATGAGCAATCCGAGCAGATTGTCCGAGCCGCCGATACGCCCGGCGCGATGATCGGCGATGAGGGTGTCGACGGCGCGTTCGATGCGGCGCAGCTCGATCATGACGTGCGGCGCGGTGAGCCAGGTGAGCCATCGCATGGCGCGGATCGGTAGGCGCGAGCCCGCCCGCCGCTCCTCGGGTGTGGTGCGGTTGACCAGGAAGGTGGACAGCGCGCGCAGCGGCCTGCTGACATTCGCGGCGAAGCCGACACCGAAGAATTTCAGCAGATTCGTCAGCCTGATCTGGGATATCGGGCCGGACAGGTCGGTGCCGAACATGGTGCGCGCCACGATGTCCAGGGTGAGTCGATTCATCTCGGGGCCGATGTCGAGCGGTGCGCCGTCCGCCCCGACAGACAGGATGCGCGTCGCGGCCGCCTCGGCGGCCTCGGTGATGGGCCCGGCGAATCGTTCGATGGTGCCGCGCGCGAAGAGCGGCTGCACCACGCGGCGGTTGCGCTGATAGCGCTTCTCGTCCGTATCGGTGACCAGACCCTGCCCGAAGGTCACCGCCATCATGTCGTATTCGGCGCTCTTGCAATAGTTCTCCTGATTCGAGACCAGGATCTGGCGCGCCAGTTCGGGATTGCGCACCACGACGTAGCGCAGCATCGGTATGCGAGCGACGAGAACGTCGTCGGCTCCCGGCAGTTCGGTGGCCAGGTAGTGGATCAGGGTTCGATCCCGCCAGCGTGGCACGAAAGCGGCGGCGTATCGCCAGGACTGCGCCCAGGTGACCTCGGTGCGATGCCAGCGCATCGGCGCGGGTTGCCAGCGCGGCGGATACAGGGTGGTCTCGCCCGCGTTCTCGTGCGAGGCGCGCTGGGTGGCCGATGGCGTCATGGGCAGTCCTCACGGTGTCGAAATCTGTTCGCCCCGTGCGGGGCTCGATCGCAGAATATTCGAGAACACCCGGCACGGACCCTCCCGGAAGACCCGTCGAAAGTACCGGCTTGCGGTATTGCTCGCGCCCGGTTACCGGCCGGTAGCATGCGCTGCGCGACGTTCGCTATTGGTGTACGTTTCTGTTTGCAATACTGAACCGGCTGCTCGCAGGGGTGGCAGCCCGTCACGAAAGTTGCCGGTGCCCAATAAGTTCGACGATGTGGCCGTGCGCGTGGCCACGAAAGAAGATGTTCCCGATCTGGTCTCGGTACTGGATCGGGCGTTCACGGACGACGATCCGTTCGGGGAGTACATGTTTCCCGACGAGACACAACGCCGTCGCCTCCAGCCCCGGCTCACCCGGGCGATGATCCGCCACCAGTATCTCCCCTCCGGCGGCGCCCTCGTCGCCATCGCCGACGGGCGAATCGTCGGCGGGGCGCTCTGGCAGACCCCGTCCTACCGGTTCGGTCCGCTGCGGTACCTCGCCTCCATCCCGGAATTCGTGTGGGCCATGGGATCCGGCGGTCCCCGCGCCCTGGCCATGGACTCGACGATCGCCGGGCTGGCGAAGGGGCTACCGCATTTCTTCGGCGTCAGCCTCGGCGTCGACCCCGAGCACCAACGCGGCGGCGTGGGCGAGGCGGTGCTGACCTACGCGATCGCCGAGATCGAGCGGGTCGGCGCACCGCTGCTCGGGCTGTGCAAGGACGGCAATGTCGCCTACTACCGGGCCAGGGGCGCCCAGCGGATCGGCCGGATCCGGATCGGGCGACGCGGCCCCGAGGTCAACGTGATCATGTGGCTGCCGAGCAGCCTGGCCGAGATCGCCGAATAGTCATACCTGCTGAAGGAGTACGTTCCGTGACCGATATCGCGATCGTCGGCATCGGCTGCCGCTACGCGGGCGGCATCGACTCCCCCGAGTCGTTCTGGGATTTCGTCGTCGGCAAGCGTGACGCCGTCACCGAGATACCCGCCGACCGCTGGGATCACCGCCGCTACTACGACGCCGACCGCCGCGCGCCGGGCCGGATGTACACCAGGCGCGCCGCATTCCTGACGACCGATCCCTGGGCATTCGATCCCGATTTCTTCGGCATCTCCCCCCGCGAGGCCACCGCGATGGACCCGCAGCAGCGACTCGTGCTCGAGGTCGCCTGGGAGGCGCTGGAGGACGCCGGGATCGCCGGGCGCACCGCGCGGGAGCCGGTCGGGGTCTACATGGGCGCCTTCACCCTGGACCAGCTGGCCGCCGGAATGTCGGGCGAGGCGCTCACCCGGATCGACATGCATTCCTCGGCGGGCGCGTCGTACACCATGCTCTCCAACCGGATCTCCTACGCGCTCGATCTCGGTGGACCGAGTATCACCGTCGACACCGCCTGTTCCTCGTCGCTGGTGGCCCTCCATCTGGCCTGCCAGGCACTGCGCGAGGGCGACTGCCGGACGGCACTGGCCGGCGGTGTGAACCTGATGCTGCAACCGGGGACCTTCGTCTCGATGTGCAAAGGCGGTTTCCTCGCCGAGGACGGCCGGAGCAAATCCTTCGGCGCCGAGGCCGACGGCTACGGACGTGGCGAGGGCGCGGGGGTCGTCGTGCTCAAACCGCTGGCCGACGCGAAGGCCGCGGGAGATCGGGTCTACGCGGTCGTCAAGGCCACCGGCGCGAATCAGGACGGGCGCACCACCGCGATCACCGTGCCGAATGCCGAAGCCCAGGAGGCACTGGCGAAAGCGGTCTGCGCGCGTGCCGGGACGGCGCCGCACGCGGTGAACTACGTCGAGGCGCACGGTACCGGGACACCGGTCGGCGACCCACTGGAACTGCGCGCGATCGGGCGGGCCTACGGCGCTGTCGAGGGTCGCCGGACGCCGCTCGGCGTCGGTTCGCTCAAATCGACACTCGGGCACACCGAAGCCGCCGCGGGTATCGCGAGCGTCATCAAATCCGCGCTGGCGATCTCGCATCGCACCCTGCCGCCGCAGGGCTGGACGGCCGAGGAACCGAATCCCGATCTGGGCCTGGACGAACTCCGCCTCGCCATCCAGCACGAGGCGCACGAGCTCGGCCCCGACGACGACCCGATGACGGTGGCGGTCAACGGTTTCGGCTACGGCGGCACCAACGCCCACGCCATCCTCCAGGAGTATCGCCCGCCCGCGGCCGACGCCCGCCCCGAGCCGCGGCAGGTCGGTGTCCTGCCGATCTCGGCGCGCGGCGACCATGCCGTGCGAGCGGTCGCGCACGGATACGCGGAACTCCTGGCGGCGGGCGCCGACCCGGATCGGGTCGCGGCGGCGGCGTGGACGCGCGGTCATCACCACCCGTTCCGTATCGGCTTTCCCTACGCCGGGGCCGCCGATCTGATCGCCGAACTCCGCGGCTACGCCGGTGGCGAGGGCAGAGCGGCGACGCGCACCGTCGGAAATCCGGTCGACGGAACGGTTTTCGTCTTCACCGGAATGGGTCCGCAGTGGTGGGGCATGGCCCGCGAACTGCTCGTCGCCGACCTGGTCTTCGCCGAGACGGCCGCGCGGATCGACGACGCCTTCTTCGCGGTCGCCGGATGGTCCGTGCTCGACGAACTGACACGTCCCGAGCACGAGTCCCGGATGAGTACGACCGAGGTCGCCCAGCCCGCGAATTTCCTCGTCCAGGTCGCGCTGGTCGAATCACTCGCGGCGCGTGGCATCCGCCCCGCCGCCGTGGTCGGCCACAGTGTCGGCGAGGTGTCGGCCGCGTACGTGACGGGGATGCTGTCGCTCACCGACGCGGTGACCGTCGCCTGGCATCGCGCGCGCCTACAGGCCGAGACAGCGGGATCGGGCGGCATGCTCGCGGTCGGGATGCCCGCCGAGGAGGCGGGCGAACTGCTCGGGGACGGAGTCGATCTCGCCGCGATCAACAGTCCGGGCGCCGTCACGCTGTCGGGTGATGCCGACCGGCTCGACAAGATCGAGGCCCACCTCTGCGAACGCGGGATCTTCGCGAAGCGGCTGCGCGTCGAGGTGCCCTATCACAGCGCGCTGATGGAGCCGATCCTCGAACCGCTGCGCGACGCCTTGACGACACTGACCCCGCGACCTCCGACACTGCCGCTCTACTCGACGGTGACCGGCGCCCGCGTCGGCGAGCAACTCTGGGACGCGCGGTACTGGTGTGCCAACGTGCGCGAACCGGTCCGGTTCGCCGACGCCGTGCGTGCTCTGCTGGCCGCGGACCACCGGGTCTTCCTCGAGGTCGGTCCCCATCCGGTGCTCGCCGCCAATATCCGTGAACTGCTGCTGCATTCGGGTGAGAAGGGCGCGAACGTGTCCACCCTGCACCGGGATCGCGCCGATACCGACAGCATCCGCCGGACGATCGCGGGACTGTACGCCGCGGGCGTCCTCGACATCACCGCGCTGGTCGGCGACGAGCCGACACCGCACGTGCCGCTGCCCCGCTATCCGTGGCAGCGTCGCCGCCTGCGCGCCGAACATCCGGCCGACACCCGACAGCAGTACGGCACACCGGATCTGCCGACGATGCTCGGTGATCCCGACATCGATGAGGACCGCGTGTGGACCGTGCGGATCGCGGCCGAGGCCCTGCCGTGGATCGATGACCACCTCGTCGACGGCGTCCGCATCCTGCCCGGCGCGGCGTATCTGGACGCGGCGCTGAGCGCGGCCGCCGTCGAATTCGGCACGGCGGCCGAACACACTGTCGCCGCCGTGGAACAGATCGGGTTCATCGCCCCGCTGGTGATCGAACCCGGCGATATTCCGGTGATGCAGGTGCGCGTGGAGGAATCGACCCGCCGGTTCAGTATCCGCTCCCGAGCCGCGACCGGTACGGCGTGGACGATCCACGCGACCGGCCGCCTGGTGGACGGGGCGTTCGCGCCGGTCGCGGTCGCCGTCCCCGATATCGCGACGATGACGCCGGTGCCACCCGAGGCGCTGTACGCCGACCTGACCGCCACCGGTGTCGCGCACGGTCCGGCGTTCCGGCTGGTGCGGCAGGCGTGGGTGGACGGCGACACCGTGGTGGCGACCATCGACGCGGGCGATGTCATCGATTCCGGGCATCTGGCGCACCCGTGTGTCCTCGACGCCGCCTGGCAGATCGTCTCGCTCGGCGACGCGGGCGGTCCCGAGGTCGAGGGCGCGGTCATTCCGGTGGGCGCCGCGGCCGTGCGCATGTTCGCGCCGATACCGGAACGAGTCGTGGTGGTCGCCCGACTCACCGAACCGCTGCGCGCCGAGGTCTGCGTCCTGGATTCCGATCACCGACTCGTGCTGCACATCGTCGGCGCGAGATTCCAGGCGGTCCCGTTCGGTGGCGGACGGCTGCGTCGGCTGGAAAGCCTGTACTACGAGGAGACCTGGACGCTGCGCGACCCGGTCGAGCTCGCCGGTCTGCCGTCGCCCGCCCGCGCGTACACCGTGGTCGTCCCGCTCGCGGGCGCCGCGCCGCGCCGCGTCGCACAGATCGCGCGCTCGACGGCCCGCGCCCGGGTGCTCGACACCGCGGCGCCGCAGGCCGAGTTCGAGGACACACTGGCGCGAACACTGGTCGCGGCGCAGGCCACCGAGGGTGTCGAGCGTGTGCACGTCTGTGTCGTCGCGGGCGCGGAATCCGATCCGGTGACGGATCTGTGGCTGCTGAGCAGACTCGCGCTGACCGTCGAACGCGTCGTGGACGCGTCGCATCCCGAACCGCTGCCGTTGACCGGGGACGGTTCGCTGCACGTCACCCTGGTCACCGAGGGCGCCTTCGCGCACACCGACGATTCGCGACCGCCGAATCCCGACCATGCCGCGCTCGCGGGGGCACGGCGAGTACTGCTGAACGAGCAACCGCCGCTGCGCTGGCGACTCGTCGACATCGAACCGGAGACCTCCGAGCCGGAACTGCTCGCCGAACTCGCCGTGCCGGGGGCGTTCTGCGCCGACGACACCGACGAGGTCCTGCTGCGCAAGGGTCTGCGGTGGTCCACCGTCGTGACGCGCGCGCTACCGGAGCGGCTGGCCGAACGCGATCGACCAGAACCGCTCACCGATCCGGAGGCGAATTTCGCCCTCGACATCCCGCGCTCGCGCGTGCTGTCGCAGTTGGGCTGGCGCCGGGCGACGCGACGCGCCCCCGGCCCCGGTGAGGTCGAGGTGCGCATGGCCGCCATCGGTCTCGGGTTCAAGGATCCCCTCAAGGTGCTCGGGGTGCTGGGCGCCGACGAACTCGCCGGAACCCATTTCGGTGTCCACCCCGGGATGGAGGGCGCGGGGACGGTGGTCCGGGTCGGACCCGATGTCACCGACGTGCGGGTCGGTGACCGGGTCGGGCTCGCCTCCCCGGGCATGATCGAGCGTTTCCATATCGCGAGCCGGGCACTGATCGGTCCGGCCGCCGAATCCATCAGGCCCGAATTGTGCACCTCGACGGTGTCGCTGGTGACCGCCGAATACGCGCTGCTCGACCTCGCCCGGGTGCGGGCGGGCGAGACCGTGCTGGTGCACGGCGCGGCGGGCGGGGTCGGCGCGTGCGCGATCCAGGTGGCCAAGCGCAACGGCGCCAGGGTGATCGGGACCGCGAGCACCGACGAGCGGCGCGACCATGTGCGCGCACAGGGCGCCGACGAGGTGTTGCACTCCCGATCGCTGAATTTCGTCGACGATGTGCTCGGACTCACCGACGGCCACGGGGCCGACATCGTGATCAGCACCGCGCCCGGCGAGATCGTGCACCAGAATTTCAAGGCGGTCGCGGAATTCGGGCGCATCGTGGAGATCGGGAAGGCCGACATCTATTCCGGCGGCGTCCTCGACCTGCGGAATTTCGACAAGAACGTCGCCTATTTCTCCTTCGATCTCGACCGCATGCTGCGGTTGCGCCGCGCCGAGGTCATCGCACGGGTGCAGGCGGTCAACGAGCGCCTCGCCGACGGTACCTACCGGCCGCTGCCCTATCACCGATTCGGCGTCGACGAACTCCCCGCGGCCTTCGAGGAGGCGCTGCGCTCGACCCGGCTCGGTCGCATCGCGCTCGATCTCACCGGCGCGACCCCGCCGGTTCGCCCGCCCTCCGCCGATGTACCCGTCGAACCCGCCGGACGCTATCTGATCACCGGCGGCTACGGCGCGTTCGGCCTGGCCACCGCGCGATGGCTGGTGCGGCGCGGCGCGCGCCACCTGGTGCTGGTCGGGCGTAGCGGCCCGACCACCGAAATCGCCCGCGCGCAGCTGGACACCTGGCGCGCGGAGGGCGTGGAGGTGCTGGCCGAGCGGGCCGATGTCACCGACGCCGCGGCGATGCGCGCGGTGGTGGCACGCGTCCATACCGGACCGCACCCGCTGCGCGGTGTCTTCCATGTCGCGGGGGTGCTGGACGACCAGCGCATCACCACCATGGACCGCGCGAGCCTGACCGCGGTCTTCCGCCCGAAACTCGTGGGCGCGCAGGCCCTGCACGCCGCCTTGGCGGCCGAGGGCGTGCGGCCGGACCTGGTCGTGCTGTACTCCTCCGGCAGCGCCATCATGGGCGGAATCGGCCAATACTCCTACACCGCGGCCAATCTCGCGTTGCAGTCGTTCGCCGACCGGTGGGCCCGCGGCGGCGACCGGGTGCTGTGCGTCGGCTGGGGCGCGATGTCGGGCGGCGGGATGGTCGACGCCGACGAGAACGTCCAGCGCTATCTGCGGATCGCCGGTTTCGACTCGATAGATATGGACGAGGGCACCGAATACCTCGGTGAGGCACTGCGACTGGGTGTCCGGCAGGCCGCGATCATCCCGGTGGAATGGGGCAAGGTGGTGCTGGCCGCACCCCAGCTCGCCCACACCGCCCGGGTCGCGGAGCTGATCGCCGCGGCGTCCGAGGGCGATTCGGCGGCGGGCCGCCTGCGCGGGGAGATCGGCGCGCTCGAGGAAGGACAGCGCGCCACCGTGGTGGGCTACCTGCTGGCCGAACAACTCGCCGAGGTGATGGGTGTCGCGTCCGATTCCATCGACCTGACGGTGCCGCTGCCCGAACTCGGACTGGATTCGCTCATGGCCGTGGAATTCGGCGCCCTGGTGACCAAGACGCTCGGCGTGGAGATGAACAGTATGCAGCTGGGACGATCGTTCAGTCTCGCGCAGGCGGGCGCGCGAATCGCCGAGATCATCGTCGGCTCGGCCGACCGGGGGACGGCCGCGTGAGCGACGAACGCGATATCGCCCGGCGAATCCTCGGTGGCGCGCGCGAACGCGCCGTCGCTCCGGTGCGCGCGCCCTCGACCTCGACGCCGACGAATCCCGCACCGCGACGGGGTCCGGGCAGGCAGTTCGCCGACCATCCCGCCGTGGTGGACGCGCTGGAGAAACAGGCGGCGATCCAGCGCCTGGTCGACACCACCGGACTTCCGCATCCGCTGTTCCTCTCGCCGCAGGGGCACAACGGGGCCGTCATCCATTCCGGCGGACGCGAATTGGTGAACTACAGCTCCTACAACTACCTGGAGCTGGCCGGGCACCCGCGCGTCGTGCGGGCCGCCGACGAGGCCGCGACGCGGTACGGCACCTCCGCCTCGGCCACCCGCATCGTCACCGGCGAGATACCGCTGTACGGGGTGCTCGAGCGCCGTCTCGCCGAGGCGTGCGGGGCGGGCGCGGCGCTGGTGTCCTCCAGCGGATTCCTCGGCAATGCCGCGGTGATCGGCTTCCTGCTCGGCGAAGGCGATGCGGCGGTGTGTGATTCGCTGGCCCACGCCAGCCTGGTCGCCGGAACGCAGTGGGCCGGATGCCGCAGGCTGGCCTTCCGGCACAACGATCCCGAATCGCTCGCGGCGCTGCTGCGTTCCTCGCGCCACCGGTACGACCGCGCGCTGGTGATCATCGAGGGGCACTACAGCATGGACGGCGACCTCGGGCGGATCGCCGAGATCGCCACCGTCGCACGCACCTACGACTGCGCGGTACTCGTCGACGAGGCACATGCCATCGGCGTCACCGGACCGACCGGGCTCGGCAGCCGAGAGCATTTCGATCTGCCCGCCGACCTCGTCGACATCTGGGCGGGCAGCCTGTCCAAAGCGCTCGGGAGTACCGGCGGATTCGTCGCGGGGGACGCCGAGCTGATCGCCGCGTTGAAATACGCGGCCCCCGGGCTGGCGCTCTACACCGCGGGACCTTCCCCCGCCAACATCGCCGCGGTCGACACCGCGCTGGACGTCGTGCGCGACGAACCCGACCGGCTGGCCCGCCTGTGGTCGAATGCCGCGCTGTTCACCGCCGCCCTGCGCGAACACGGCATGGATCTCGCCGATTCGCAGGCCACCCCGATCGTGCCGGTCATCGTGCCGGGCGAGATCCGCGCCGGATACGCGGCCGCGGCCATGCTCCAGCGCGGTTACAACGCGGGCGCGATCCTGTCGCCCGTGGTGCCCGCGGGCACCGAGCGGTTGCGCTTTTTCCTGACCAGCGAGCACACCGAGCGACAGCTGCTCGACACCGTCGGGGAACTCGCTGAAGTCCTCGCGATCGTCGCGCAGATACCCGATCTGACCCTCGCGGCCGCGACGTCACTCGGTCCCCTCCCCGACCGTCGGCGCTGACGAGCGTTCGGCGGCACCCTGTTTCACCTCCGGCGCGCGTGAGGACGGTGTCGCCCGTTGACGTCGCCCGCGGCAGGAATGACCACTTCCTTGCCGGTCCAGCGCGTGCCGCCCGATACGACGATCCCTCGGTCACGCCGCTGCACGTGTCGGCGAACGTGCCCTCGCCGTTGACGTCCCGGCCGGTGCGGGTGTGGTCTGATTCGGTACGTCCTCTCGAGGCCGAACCGCACGGGTCGAGCGTTGTCGAACCGATGTTGCCCGACTCGTCGACCGAGAATTCGACCTCGCCCGGGACCCCGACTCCCACAACTGCTGATCGGCTACCTCGACGTTTCTCAGATCCCGGGTCGATCCGGGCAAGCTCGAGCACGCCGCCGAGCTCACCCAGAACTTGGGGCATGAGCAGCCGCGAACGGGCAGACACAATGCAGGACATGGAAAACGGTGATGACAAGGACGCGACCGCACCCTCCCTCGCCGTTCAGCACTGGACGGTGGGTTTGACGTGTGTGGCGATCGTCGCGACCGGCTACCTGATCGCCGGGCTGCTGTACGAGCGGGAGCCGGAGTTGACGACCGCGCCGATCACCCCCACCACTACGGAGCCGCCGCCGGAACCGGCCGAATATTCGTATGTCACTCCGCCGGTGACATTTCCGGTGCAGATCCCGGGTTGTGATGTCGTGGAGCCGCCGCAGCCAGGGCAAGGGTTTTCGATGGTTACCTTCGAAGAACCCGGATACGACAACCCGTCCTATCCGTGGTTCTCCGGGCCCAAGGCCGTCTCGATGACGCAGGCGCTGCGTGCGGCGCTGCCCGCTGGTGTCGAGATCGCCTTCGCGCCGGTGGATCGGTCACTGGTATTCCAGCCGATCGACGACCCCACGGAGGACAAGAGGTTCGGCGGTTGGACCGACGCACGCGCCACGCTGCTGCGCGGCGACCGATCGGGCTCGCTGTCGGTGACCGTGCGCGAGTCCACCGGACCGATCCCGCCGTGCGTCGCCGGCGATCTCGACGAGCGACGCCGCCTTCCCGACGGCACGATCGTCGATACCCACGACACCTGGTCCGAGACGAACGGTGTTCGCGCCCTTTCGCGCTCGGCCACCGCTTACCTGCCCGACGGCTCCGTCGCCCACGCCTACGCCACCGACGACGCCGCGGACGGAAGCGGCTATACCGGAACCTTCCCGCTGACCATCGATGATCTCGTCGCGCTCGTCACCGTCCCCGGAATCCGCGTCACCGCACCGGTTCCGCCCGGAACGCCGAACCCACCGCAGCCCTGCGATATCTGGGCGGAGTCCTCCCCCGCGATCGATCAGGCCCAGGCTCGTCGATGGGACGCGGTCCTCGCGCAGATCCCACTCGACGGCTCGACCCTCGACCCGCCGCTGGGGGCGCTGCTACCAGCAAGCAGCGGTGGGGTATGCCAGGTAGTTCGGGTAACCACACCTGGCCGTCAGTCGCGGTTGAGCGTGGCGATCACGACCGGGCAGCCTCTCCCGCAAGAGCTTTCGTCGGATGACGGCGCGACGTCCCGTCGACTGCCGGACGGGACGGTGGTCGAGACGCGCGAATCGCGAATCACAGCGACGGAGCCGTCACCCTCCACGCAAACGACCCGCGCGGTGACCGTCACCCACCCGTCCGGGACCCGGATCCAGGTCACCTCCGGCGATGGTCCCGCCGAGCCGTTGCCGTTCGAGCTACTCGAGGCGATCGCCTCGAATCCGGGACTGGAGGTGTCGCGATGAGAACGATTCCCGGGCTGCGCAACCTCGTGCTCGCCGCCGCGGCGGCCGTAGTCACCACTGCCGGTGCGGTGGTGGTCCATTCACAACCCGAGGACACCACGCGCAAGATCACCGGTACCGTGGACTCCGCTCCCGGCCTCGCGTGGTCGACAAGCGCCGCCGGGTTCGGACGAGCAGGCGCGGAGTTTCGCGATCCGCGAGCGGGCACCGAATTCGATACCGTCGGAACAGGATTCGTCGACGGTGGCAACACAATTGTGACGGTGCTCGGTGTGCCGGACGACGGGTACCTGCGAGATCCGGTGCTGGTCGGCATCGATGCCGGCACCGGCGCGAAGCGCTGGCAGACCCCCGCCGCGGACCTGACCGGTTGCGGATCCACCCCTGTCGATGGCCAGGTCGTATGTTTCGGCTATGACCGAGTAATCGTCGGCTACGACCTCACCACCGGAGATGCCACCCGCACACCGACGACGTGGTTTCCCTTCGCCATCGCGACACTCGATGATCGCGTGTACGTCGCCGAGGGCGACATCGAGTCCGACGACGTGCGCGTCCACGCCGGCACCCTCGCCGACCCGGATGCGTACTGGTCTCGGGCATTCGACATGGGTGCGTTGTGGGAAGACCCGCTCTTCGACGCCTTGGACGTATCCCACGGCCAGGGCGTCTTCACCCTCGGCGCGGATATCGCCGGGTTCGACCTCGCCAGCGGGAAGCCGACCTGGACCACCACTCGGGACCGATGCACCGATGCCGACGCAACCAGCGGCGCATTGCTCGTGCGCGCCCGAACAGGATGCGGCGGCGACGAAGTCACCGGCAGCGACCTCCTCGACCGCACCGGCCGCACCATTGCCACATCCAATAGCGGAGTCGCCCAGACACTTTCGATCGACCTCCCCACCGACGACACCGTCCCCGTCCTGCTCGGCGACAGCGGCTATGACCGCCGCACCGGCAGCCTCCTCTGGACCTACTCCGGCCTGATTTCCGCACCTCGGGAAACCGACGCCACGACCGGCACCGCAGCGGCGATCTTCGGCGACGTCGCCCTCCTGCAAGACACCGACGCGCACAACACAACCGGCCTCGACCTACGCACCGGACACCGGCTATGGCGGACCGACACCACCCGCTTCGGCACGATCCTGGGCTGGGACGGCCACACCATAGTCCTCTCCGATTACACCGGACTCTGGGCAATCGACCCCAGAACCGGCGCCCTCTCCTGGGACATTCCATTCCTCGCCGTGAACACCGACACCGAGGCTCTCACCGGATTCGGCCAACTCGCCGCACACGGTGAGGGCCACTACACTTACGCCAGCGCCCAAACAATAATCGGACTCCGGCCCCTCAGACACTGATACGCGCGAGCAGCCGATCGCCCCCGGCGCCGAAACGGTCATCGAAATCGCGGGCGAGTTCGATGACCTGCAGAGCGGCAAAGCTGCGCTCGTCGAGTTCGGGATCAGCGTCGTCCGCAGAGTGCAGCCAGATCCACACGTCATTCCCCGCGGCATCGCGAAGTTCGCCGCCCGCCTGCATCTGCTGAATCGCGCGCACGATCCGGTTCTCGTATTGCCGCCGGAGGGCGGCGTAGGCGTCCGCCTCCAGCTCTTGCCCGGTCCCATCGATGATCGTATGAGTGCCGGAGAGCGCCCAGATCGCGCGCGTTACGCGACCTGGCGCGGTGTCGTCCGGATCTTTGGCGAACAGCGGCCACTCCGATGGACTCCAGACCAACTCCGCCTTACCCGCATTCGCCCCCTCGAGCCCGGCTACCCAAGTCGCACCGGCTCCGGCAACAAAGAACCCGGTGAGGTCTTCGACCATGCCGCAGGCCACCATCGCGAGCGAGTCGTCCGCGTCACGAAGTTCCGCGATACAGACGCGGAGCGTAAGGAGGACCGCCGCGTCGAGGCGGGCAAAGTCGAACACGAACTCACCGTAACACCAGGTGACGGCGCCGTGCCCGACGCCGGCCGCGCCGTCGACTCCGCCGCGGACGGCTGTCGCTACCCTGGGCTTTTCACGTGTGGAAGCACCGAATCAGTCGAAACCTGAAAGAGACTACTACGACGGTCATCAGTTCCGAGCGTCCAGCCCACACCGACCTGGTACGTGGCCAGCCCGCGGGCGCTCTTCTCGCTCATCAGATCATCGAGGGTGCCGATGGGCCGGCGGGCGGGCGATCGCGTTGACGGTGACGACCCGAGCAACGGCCGAGCGAATCGGGCACCGTGTTCTGAACGGCGACAGGGGTAGTCGCGAGCGGCTGGCATGTCGGCACGTCGATGAGCATGTCGCCGCGATCGGTGCCGGGCGCATCGCGCAAGCGATCTCGGTCCGACCGGAATGCGGAGGGGACCGATATCCCGGACGGGCACACGGTTACCGCGGTGTGGATGACACAGCCGGTCCCATTGCCCGAACACCGGCCGTGACGAGCCGCGACCTTCGCGCTGCGGATGGACGGCGGTCGCGGTGCGCCCGCTGTCCGGTTTCAGGAATGGGTGAAGTCGGAGGTGGTACCGGTGACGGATTGTGCGGTGAGATGCAGGTGCTGGGGTCGGCACTGCTCGGCGGTGACGGTGACGGTGATCGGTCCTGGATGTCTCCCTGCGCGCAGGACGGCCA
>NZ_QCYJ01000149.1 GCF_003123685.1 Nocardia aurea | reverse complement strand
CCGGGCGGTCCGGGCTACCCAGGCGGTCCGGGGCAGCCGGGCTATCCCGGTGGTGCCGCCGGCTACCCGGCCGGTCCCGGCTACGCGACGTCCGCGTACCCGCCGCCCGGCTACCCGGCCGCCACGGCGTACGCGCCGATCATCAGCTTCGTGCCCGTCCATACCTACCCCAGCGGGGAGGTCCAGTACGGGGCCGTCTACCAGGACCCCGGCGCGTACGCCCAGCAGGGCTTCGCCACCGATGAGCGCGGGGCCCCGCCGGCCGAGGCGGTGGTCCTCCACCCGGACGAGTTCGACTCCTACAGCCACGGGTCCGAAGCCTCAGGTGGTTCGGAGGGCTACCGGGCGCCGTTCGAGCCCCTGGTCCCACCGGAGCCTCCTCCTGCCGACATCCCGGAGGGCGGCTCCGCCCCGTACGGCGACGGCTCCGCCTCCCACAGCGGTGGCGCGCCCGATCACCCGGTGAGCCCCGCCTCGGCCGCCGAGACCGGCGACTCCGAGCCCTGGCAGCAGACCGCCCACCCCTTCGACCCCGAGCACCGGGCGACCCGGCCCGACCACCTTCCTCCGACCGCACACCAGCCGACCGCACACCAGCCGGGCGCGGACCTGCCGGGGGCGGAGCAGGCGACGGTGGAGCAGCCGATGCCGGGCCAGGAGGGGCGGCAGCGGGACAAGCGCGGCTTCTGGCGCCGCTCGAAGTAGCCGCCGACCAGGTACGGTCTCGGCATGCCGCCTACCTGACACAGGCCGCCTAGCTGACAGCGGGCGCAACCCGGCTGATCGATCGGGATTCTCGCCGCCGGAGCAGGCCCCCAGCGCGTACCGGTCCCACGCGGGTCCGGCGAGATGGGTGGCGTTCCGGCCGGTGACGGAGCACCGGCCGGAACGCGAGCGGCCTCGACTTCGGAGCGGCTACGACTTCGGGCGGCGGAAGATCTTGTTGCCGAGCCAGACCAGCGGATCGTACTTGCGGTCGACCACGCGCTCCTTCATGGGGATCAGGGCGTTGTCGGTGATCTTGATGTGCTCGGGGCAGACCTCGGTGCAGCACTTGGTGATGTTGCAGTAGCCGAGGCCGTGCTCCTCCTGGGCCGCCTCCTGGCGGTCCGCCACGTCGTACGGGTGCATGTCGAGCTCGGCGATCCGCATGAGGAAGCGGGGCCCGGCGAAGGCGGGCTTGTTCTCCTCGTGGTCACGGATCACGTGGCAGACGTTGTTGCACATGAAGCACTCGATGCACTTGCGGAACTCCTGGGACCGCTCGACATCGACCTGCTGCATGCGGTACTCGCCGGGGCGCACGTCCGCCGGCGGCGTGAAGGACGGGATCTGCCGCGCCTTCTCGTAGTTGAACGAGACGTCCGTGACCAGGTCCTTGATGACGGGGAAGGTCCGCATCGGGGTGACCGTGATCGTCTCGTCCTCCTCGAACGTGGACATCCGGGTCATGCAGCCCAGCCGCGGCTGGCCGTTGATCTCCATGGAGCAGGAGCCGCACTTGCCCGCCTTGCAGTTCCAGCGGACCGCGAGATCGGGCGCCTGGGTCGCCTGGAGCCGGTGGATGATGTCGAGGACGACCTCGCCCTCGTTCACCTCGACGGTGAAGTCCTCGAGCCTGCCCTCGCCGCCCTCACCGCGCCAGACCTTGAACTTTGCCTTGTAGCTCATGACTTCGCAATCCCGTCCAACTCGGCCAGCTCTTCGTCGGTGAGGTACTTCTTCAGCTCTTCGGTGTCGAACAGAGCGAGCAGGTCGGGCCGCATCGAGGGCTGCTCCTGCTCCTTGACGGTGATCGACGAGCCGTCGGGCGTGAGGCAGATGAGGAGCTTGCGGCGCCATTCCGGTTCCATGCTCGGGAAGTCGTCGCGGGTGTGCCCGCCGCGGCTCTCCTCGCGGAGCAGCGCGGCGCGGGCCACGCACTCGGAGACGAGGATCATGTTGCGCAGGTCGAGCGCGAGGTGCCAGCCGGGGTTGTAGATGCGTGACCCGGCCGCGCCGACGAGGCGGACGCGTTCCTTGAGCTTCTCGATGACCTCCAGGGCCTCGCCGACCTCTTCGGCCTTGCGGATGATGCCGACGAGCTCGTTCATGGTGCGCTGCAGCTCGTGGTGCACCTCGTACGGGTTCTCGCCGGAGCGTTCGAGGGGCGCCAGGGCCTCGGCGCGTGCCTCCTCGACGAGCTGGGGCGACACCTTGGGCCGGGCGGCCAGCCCGTCGATGTACGCCGCGGCGCCCGCCCCGGCCCGCCGCCCGAAGACCAGCAGGTCGGACAGCGAGTTGCCGCCGAGGCGGTTGGAGCCGTGCATGCCGCCGGAGACCTCGCCCGCGGCGAAGAGCCCGGGCACGGCCGCGGCGGCGGTGTCGGCGTCGACCTCGACGCCGCCCATGATGTAGTGGCAGGTCGGGCCCACCTGCATGGGCTCGGCCGTGATGTCGACGTCGGCCAGCTCCTTGAACTGGTGGTGCATCGACGGGAGCCGCCTCTTGATCTCCTCGGCGGGCAGCCTGGAGGAGACGTCCAGGAAGACGCCGCCCTGCGGCGAGCCGCGGCCGGCCTTCACCTCGGAGTTGATCGCGCGCGCCACCTCGTCACGCGGCAGCAGCTCCGGCGGCCGGCGGTTGTTGGCCTGGTCGGTGTACCAGCGGTCGGCCTCCTCCTCGGTGGTGGCGTACTTGTCCTTGAACACCTCGGGGATGTACTTGAACATGAAGCGGTCGCCGTCGGAGTTGCGCAGCACGCCGCCGTCGCCGCGGACCGACTCGGTGACGAGGATGCCCCGCACGGAGGGCGGCCAGACCATCCCCGTGGGGTGGAACTGGATGAACTCCATGTTGATCAGGTTGGCCCCGGCGAGCAGTGCCAGCGCGTGGCCGTCGCCGGTGTACTCCCAGGAGTTGGAGGTCACCACGTACGACTTGCCGATGCCTCCGGTGGCGAGCACCACGGCGGGGGCGTCGAAGACGATGAGGTTGCCGGTCTCGCGCCAGTAGCCGAACGCGCCGGAGATGCGCTCGCCGTCCTTGAGCAGGCGGGTGACCGTGCACTCGGCGAAGACCTTGATGTAGGCCTCGTAGTCGCCGTGCGTCTCCTGGTCCTCCTGCTGCAGGGCCACCACGCGCTGCTGGAGCGTGCGGATCAGCTCCAGGCCGGTGCGGTCGCCGACGTGGGCCAGGCGCGGGTACTCGTGCCCGCCGAAGTTGCGCTGGCTGATCTTGCCGTCCTTGGTGCGGTCGAAGAGCGCGCCCCAGGCCTCCAGCTCCCAGACCCGGTCGGGGGCCTCCTTGGCATGCAGTTCGGCCATCCGCCAGTTGTTCAGGAACTTGCCGCCCCGCATGGTGTCACGGAAGTGCACCATCCAGTTGTCCTCGGAGTTGACGTTGCCCATCGCGGCGGCCGCTCCGCCCTCGGCCATGACGGTGTGCGCCTTGCCGAACAGCGACTTGCAGACGATCGCCGTGCGCTTGCCCTGCTGGCGGGCCTCGATGGCGGCTCGCAGACCCGCGCCGCCCGCGCCGATGACGACGACGTCGTATTCGTGACGCTCGATATTCAAGGTGTTTTCCACTGGAGGCGGTCCTTACGCGTACGGGAAGGCGATGATGCCCTTGGCGACCAGGCGGACGTAGAGGTCGGCGCCCATCACCGAGTACATCGACGCCCACGCGAGGGGCTGGTGCTTGGCGTTGAGCTTGGAGACGAACGTCCAGGCCCGGTAGCGGAGCGGGTGACGTGAGAAGTGGTTGAGCCGTCCCGCGGTGATGTGCCGGCAGGAGTGGCAGCCCAGGGTGTAGCCGAAGATCAGGACGGCGTTGAGCAGCAGGATCCAGCTGCCGAGGCCGAGCGGCGTGTGGACGAGCGCCAGGACGGCGTCGTAGGCCAGGATGGCGCCGATCACGAGGGCGAGGTAGAAGAAGTAGCGGTGGACGTTCTGGATGATCAGCGGGAAGCGGGTCTCACCGGTGTACTTCCCGTGCGGCTCCTGAACGGCGCAGGCCGCCGGCGACAGCCAGAACGACCGGTAGTAGGACTTGCGGTAGTAGTAGCAGGTCAGCCGGAACCCACCCGGCAGGCCGAGGATC
>NZ_QCYJ01000015.1 GCF_003123685.1 Nocardia aurea | reverse complement strand
GGCAGTGTGGAGGAACTGCTCGGCAGGGCTCGGCGCGCCGGAACCGTTCGCGCGGATGTGCGAAGTGATGAGCTGACGGCCCTGCTGAGCGTGGCTTGCCGGTCGGCGCTTACCGGCGGTTGGAGTGATGACCTGCGACAGCGAGCCGTAGCGATCATCTTGCGGGGGATGCGTCCCGGTATCGATCAGTGACGGCGCACCGCCGGGAACAGCCGGGCGGTGACCTCGCCGGGGTTGGCGCGCGGAGCCAGCCGGGGCTCAAGGCGATGTGGTCACCGGTTGTGGCCATCCACCACCACCTCGGAAAGTTGGTCTGACCACGATGGGAGGCGAACTGGCCGGGCGGGCTGCGCCGCTCGAACGCTACGTTCCAACACTCCGCTGACAGCGGCCCCTGAGGCCTCACCCGAACGCGGTCTGTACTCCACGACAAACGCGATCGCGTCATCGGCATGCGGACCTGACAGCGCCTCCGTTGAACCCGAATCCTGCTCCCACCAACCGAAGTCGAGCCCGCTAGGACGGCCCGACTGTAGTGACAGAGAACATCGGATGGCTCAGTTTCGGTGGCAAAAGCCCACCTCCACCGGCAACGGACACTTGCGACCTGGTGATCGGCTACCGTCAACGGCGCAAGCCTTCGGACACGCCACCTCGGCGAGTCGTGCAGTCAAGGCATTTCACGGCTGATCCCGCGTTGCGTCCACTTCCAGCGGTTCCCCGTCTCGCGCGGACCGGCGAAGGTACCGCACTTCGACGCTGCTCTCGCGCGATCGCCCCTGCCTGCGGACCCCACCAGTTTCTCCCTTCGGCACTACTCCGGCACCGACCACGCCCAGTACACCGGGGCAATGTGCAGGTCGCCGCAGCGCGCCGCTGTTGAAACGACGCCAGCGCGGGATGCCGCCTCGACACCACCCAAGCACCGGGGACGACACGTCATCGGTACTGCGCCCCGGCCATCGCCCCAGCAGCCCCCGGCGTGACCACCGCACAGCCGCGCCGAACACTGCTGCATCGCACGATCGAAATGAGGTCACACCCATGCCCGAACCCGACCACACGGTCACGCCCGTGCCCGAGGTCCTGCGATCACGCGGGCACCACCTCGCGCTCGACTTCCGCCAAGGCCTGGCCTACACCCTGGCCTGGACCGCGATGGCGCGCGCATACGACCACCTCACCCACCACGGCCCGTTCCCGGCAACGAATGTCGGTGAAGCCCCGACCGCCGTACTCCGGGCGCTGCCCGAACAGCTCGCACAGTTGCTGTTCAACGCGATCATCGGACGCGACGGCAGCGACACATCCACCCGGACACTGTCGATGATCACCGACCACTACGACTGCGAGTACGGACTGATCATCGACGTCACGGCCGGGATCATCGACGTCGACAGAACCTTCGACGCCGCCACACGCACACGCCACCACCACGATGCGCTGGACAGTTGCCGCGAACTCACGGCCCTACGAGCAGCCACCGCCGTGCTGGACCCCACCTGCGACGGTTTCTCGAGGTCGCTCGCGATCCCGAGGACCCACCGACAGTACGTCCGGCTCCGGGACCAGCTTCTCGCACACAGCTCAATCACCGAGGCTCAGCGTCGGACGGCACTTTTCCTGCTGGCCTATCTCTGCGGCAACACCGCGCACTTGGACCTGCTCACCGACACCCCGGTCCTGCTCAGCCCGGACTTTGAGATCAAAGCGGTCCTGCGCGACGCGCTCGTCGCAGCGGCCGAGCCCGATGACGATTGGGATCATCGGCCCAGCGACATCCTGCACAAGAAGCCGTTCCTGACCGCGGCCGCTCTGCTGTCACGACCCGACCGGCGCGAGGTGACCTCACGCCGCAACGCGATCCTCACCCGTTCCGGTGCCGAGTTCGAGCCGCTGTGGCCCGAACACCTCAACCGGAACACGCTCCACGCTTCGCTGCGCGACCTCGCCCAGTCACTGAACTATCTGCACAGCGGATGCGGTCGCCTCTACGACCGCACCGTCGGCGATGATCTGGCCGTCGAATTCGCCGACGATATCGCCCACCTCACCCAGCTTCGGGCGACCGTGAATGCTGTACTCGACCATCCGGACCTTCTGGCAATCGAGCAGATCCATCTCGCCCACGTCGTCGAAGGCTTCGACCTCGGCCAACCGCCGCCCGAGTTGATCCTGGTCGGAGAACACAGCAAACGTGCCGCCGACCGATCCCGCGACACCGATGCCGAATTCGGCACACGCCTCCAGAGCGGTGAACGCCTGGTAAGCGCGCTGGCCCTGAACGGCATACACGTCGATTTTCCGCTCGGCCCCAACTCTGGCGACTTCAGCCGAGCCGTCGAGACCATCGCCGGTCACCTGGTGCTTGTCAGCGACGGCTGCCGCATCGGCCCGGACGAACTCCGCGACTACAGCCTCGCCGCGGACACCTTCCACCGCTTCTGCGCCGCGGAACTCAACCAGGTGGCCCGGTCCGATATCTCCGCTACCGTGCTCGCCGCCCTCCAGACAGCGCTGCTGCGCGGCGACGAGCGTCGCGCCCGCGACCACGCCTGGGACACCCGGATCGAGGACGCCGCCGAGACCACGCCCTGCACCACACCGTCCAGCGCTGCCACCGACAACGGTATCGGCGACATCCATGGCCGCGAACGACTCGGCCCCGCACCCGAACACACCCCGGTGTGTCCCGCCGCGCCGCTTCGGCGCTCCAGGGACGTCATTCCCACCGCCAGCGACCCTGCTCCTCGCCGAATCGGTGGCAGCGCAACCAAGGACGTGGTCTGGGTCCACGGACAGATCCTCGTCACCTCGGACACCGGCCGCCCACTGCCCCTGCTCCACACCGACCCGTTCGAAATCCTCACCGACACAACCAATGACTAGCGGGCGTCATCGACCCAGACCGTGGCGCGCCCACGATCACTTGTCGAGTGCGTCCTGGGTGCATCACCAAACCAGCAGCGTCGGTGCATCATCAGAGCGAAGCTGGCGCGGAACCGTGGTGTGACATTTCGCCCGGGCCGATACACTGGGCCCCGCGCCACGCTGCGGTACATGTTCCTGTCTGGGTGTGACGCCGGTCAGCGGTCCCGGCAATGGAACCACCCTCATGGGTGGTAGATCTTCGGATCTTCGCGTGACAACGCATGTGGGGTGTGTTCGGCGGATCCGTCGAACACCCCCCACATGTCACTCGCGGTTCGCCGCGCGATCCACGGCATTCGCATATGCCAGCCTCGAGATCTCTTCCATATGTGAATCACTGGCGTGCCGACGATCTCGGACATGCCTCAGCAGAGGGACGCGCCGATCACGGCGCGCTGAATCACCTGCTCGCACGGCTGCGCGCCCACGGCTCGACGAGCGCCGTCCGCATCGTGTGCCCCGTGCCTGAGCGGTCTGCACTGCATGCGCGTCCTTGCTGCACAACCGCGAGACCGGCTGGGCAATGACCAGCCGTCAGTCCAGTGCCCAGGTGCCGCCGTCGCCGCGACGAATCCGCGCCCACTTCCCCGTGTCGCCAGCTAGCCATCACCTGCCCTCACTGGATCTGGCAGGTCCGCTGCCACACACGGCGACACGTCCGCCCGCCCAGTGATGACTCACCACTCCCAGGAATCCGAAAACCACTCGAACACAGGAGCTTTGATGTCTGTTCCACTGCTGTTCCTCGATGTCGACGGCCCACTCAATCCATCCGGGAACAACCACCCGACCGGCTACGAGCGCCACGAGATGAAGCCGCAGGCATGGCAGGCCCGCTTCCCCGGCAAGTCGGAATCCGAGATCAGGCCGCTGCCGGTGAAACTGAACCCACAGCACGGCCACCGCCTGCGCGAACTTGCCGCCGAGGGCTACGAACTCGTGTGGGACACCGACTACGTGGCCCGCCACCACGAGGGGCAATCCCATCTCCACATCGTCCATCCCGGTATCGGACTCACCGACAGGGACTTCGACGCTCTGAGCGCGTTCGGGTCCATGGTGCGCGACACCAGCCAGACACTCTGAGCCCAGCAGGGGCACCTCTCGCTGTCCCGCCGCAGTCGCTGTGTTTCAGCGAGCATGTCTGGATCTCTACCCACATCCGGTGCATGCCTCCGACCGCGCGGGCAGCACCCCTCACACGCGGATGAGCGATCGCGACACCCGCGTCCGGTGCGCGGACCGGGTCGCGCTCACCCGACCCGGCAACCGGCCGGGATCACCACCATTGTCGAGGAGCACTGCCATGCACACGATCGCCCCTGTCTCCGATACACGACTGCGGGCGTGGGCGATCCTGGCCCGCGCCGCTCTCACCGCTACCGCCTATGCCGACGTGGTCGTGGCCACCCGGGCGGTCGCGCCCGATATCGAGGCCGCCGCCGAACAGATCGGCGCGCGCACGGCCGGACCCGATTCGCGGGACTCGCTCGCTGCGCTGGCCGACCGCGATCTCGTCCGCGCAGAGCGGGCTGGAGCGTGGCTGCTCACCCCCGACGATCCCGCCTGGACCGGACTGGGATTCGACGACCTCGACGCCCGCGACAGCAGATACCTGGAGGCACCGATAGCGGTCTGGGTCCGCGGCACCATCGACCCAGTCTCGGTCCTGACTCGCGTCGGTGTCATCGGCACCCAGGCGGTCACTCCGTACGGTGCCGCCCTCACCAGTGAGATCGCGGGCGCGCTGGCCGCACGCGGCGTGCATATTGTCAGCGGTGGCAGCTACGGCGTCGACGTACTCGCCCACCGGACGGCCCTCGACCACGGTGTGCCGACCACGCTCGTATCGGCGGCCGGGATCGACCGCGTCTATCCCACCTCCCTCGCGCAGGTGTTCGACGCGGTCACCGAGACCGGCGCGATCGTGTCGGAATACCCACCGTGTGAAGAGATCGACCGGGCGCGGCTGATCGCGCGAAATCGCCTGGTCGCGGCGATGTCGCGGCAGCTGGTGATTCCCGAGGCCGGGGTGCGTTCGGGCACTCTGTCGACCGCGCGGTGGGCGAGGCGACTGCACCGCCCGGTTCTGGCCGTGCCGGGCCCCACTGCGGCGTCGCGGGGCTGCGGGCAGCTCATCAGTGACGGTCACGCCCGCCCCGTGCACTCGGTCGCCGACGTACTCGCCGCGCTCGACGAAACCGCCGACCCCGAACCCCGACACCCGCACAGCTGCATCCCGCGCTTCGGTTCCGGCCGCGACCGGATCGAGGACGCGACCGTGCGTTGATCGCCGCGCGGGCCGGTCGCGGTGAATTCACACACGCGAAACTGTGCCCGAATTCATCTGTCCCTGTTGATCATCGACTCCCGAGGAGACCAGTTATGGCCGGAGACACCGTCATCACCGTGATAGGAAATCTGACCTCAGATCCCGAACTCCGATTCACCCCCGCGGGCGCGGCGGTGGCGAACTTCACGGTCGCGTCGACCCCGCGTGTCTTCGACCGCAACGCCAACGAATGGAAGGACGGAGACTCGCTGTTCTTGCGCTGCACCATTTGGCGCGAAGCCGCGGAGAATATCGCCGAGAGCCTCACCCGCGGAGCTCGTGTGATCGTCAGCGGACGGCTCAAGCAGCGCTCCTACGAGACCCGTGAGGGTGAGAAGCGCACCGTGGTGGAACTCGAGGTAGACGAGGTCGGTCCCTCGTTGCGTTACGCGACCGCGAAAGTGAACAAGGCCGACCGCCGCGGCGGATTCGGCAAGGCCGAAGCCCCGAGCAGCGGCGGATTCGGCAGCGCCGTCGCGTCGGGAAGTTCGAACACAGACGGGTCCGATCCGTGGGACAGCCCTGCTTTCGCCAGCGCAGGTTTCGGCGGGTAATCGGCCCTGATCTCGGCCCGGATCCCCCTCGGTGGCCGCGGTTCCAGCGTGGTCACCGACAGGTGGGTGGGTTGGGTCCGGGGTGTTCGTCTGGTCGAGCGCCCCGCCTTCCCGAGGGCTACCAGTTCGCCCAGCGCCACGCGTACGGGCCCACGCCGGTCGGACACGAATTTCCCCGGCGCGACGTTATCGATCGCCGGCGCCGGTCGTGTTGTCGGCGCGGGAAATTCGTCTCCGCCCTGATGGCGTGTTCCCTCCCGCGTGTCGCCGTGCGAACTGGCTTCACGCCCTCAGGCGGGTCGCCCGACCAGCCGCCCACCCCTCGTGTTGGAGATTGCAGCTTCGCGCGTGGGGTGCTTTCGCATATCACCAGACAGGAATATCGCCTTGTCCGAAACAGTGTTGTCCGAAGCCGAAGCCGTGTCGTTCCTCGACGTGCTGCGCTTGATCGACGAAGAGTACGACCTGGCCCGTGACCGCGATGCGCTGCGCCGCCAAGGGCTGGCCGCGCTCGCGTTCACGACCGAGGAAGACCGCGAACTGTTGGTCTACCTGGTAGACGTGTTCACCAAGCATCGCCCGCGCAGTGCGGCGCGGGGACTTCACCGCATCGCCGAACGTGACACTCCTCGCGGCAGGCACCTCGCTGCCCTGCTGCCGCCGGTGCAGCCGGGATTCGCCGACGACGACCCGCGTCGATTCAGCAATCCGCACCTGTTCGGGGCCCCGCTGCGTCTCAGCGACCCGCACAGCGACCCCGACACGCTCGCCGAAACCGACCCGGTCGAGTCCAGCACCGCGGCGGAGACCGCACCGGCCGCGCCGTGGAACCCGCACGCGATGTTGCCGAGGATCACCGGCCCGCAACAGCGTGGACGGTTGAACCGGGTCCTTGCCCGGATCATCGACCATCTCAGCGAGCGTCCCTTCGATCAGGCCTGCGCGGAGATCGCGAAGCTGCGGATGTTGTGCCACCCCGACGATCTCGTCCACTTCGACGCGTGCGTGCCGACCGAAGACCCGCAGCTGTATCAGCCCACCGATCCGGACCTGTACAACCGCGACACCATCGCGCGCGGCATCGACGCGAACCTGTGGCAGACCCCCGCGGTCCGCGACCGGTACCGGCCCGAGCAGCGCCAGCCCAAACCCCGCCCGACTGCCCGCACCGCCGCGCCGCGCCGCGGCGAGTACATCGAACAGCAGGCCAGGCTCGCCGACCACCGCCGCAAGGGCGCTGACCGCCGACGCGCGAACACCCGACTGGCCAAGGTCGCGGGCTACTTCGACGCCGAAGCGTACCGGGACTACCAGGCCGCGGCCGCCGAGAAGGCAGGCCACGACTATCTCGAGAGCCGTGAGCGGATCTATCTCGCCGAAGCCGAACTGGAAACCCGCAAGCGGGCGCGGTCGGGCGAGGAGACACCGCGAAAGGTGCGCCGTGCTCGGGTGGTCGATGCCGAACAGGCACGCCGTTGGTGGGATCGGGTCTACGTCGACTTCGTCAGCGGACAGTTCGACGCGGCCACCGCCCTCGACGGTGAGCATGTCGTCTCCGACGACTACAGCCACCGCGTCGCCGAGCGGCGTACGAAGATCCGGATCATCGCCGACGAGCGTGAACCGTTCCAGCAGAACGGGAACGACCTCGACTACGACCGGGCCGCCGAAGCGCCGTTGAATGGTTGGCCGTGCGTGTCCTGCTTCATCGAACGCCCCGCGTCGATGATCCGCGCTGCGGAGCATCACATCGACGGGGACTGGCGCAGCGATGACGGGCTGTGCCCGGTCTGCCGCGCCGACGGCCACCCCGGAATGCCCGCCCTGCCCGAAGGAACCGGTCCCGCCGAAGTGGTGATGGCCCGTAGCGCCTACTTCATGCACCGCTACCCCGGCAGCTCCGACTACATCCTCGACCGGGTGGCCCGCGCGCACAGGGGTCATCCGGCGGTGCCGTTCATCCGCGCCTACATCGATCCGGAGTTCGGCAAGGCCCCGCTGGAGGTGGTCGACCTCGACGCTGCGCCCACGCCCGCGCCGAAGCCGCGCCGGGCACCGAAGGACGGTCCGGTGATCGGTGAGGGCCAGCGTCGCAGCCGCTGCCTCAGCTGCCTCGAGGACAAGGCGGTCGACATCCACAACGGTCGCTGCACCGCGTGCTGCGTCCACCTGGGAATCGTCACCGTTCCCCCGGCCCGCCAGAGCGTAGCTGTCTGAGCGAAGCCGTCACCCGGGTCGGGGGCGTCCACCGCGGACGCCCCCGACCCGCAATCCCTTCTCGTCCTTTCAGGAGTTCCTGTGCCCAGCACCCTGACCCCGACCGACACCGCAGCCTCCGCCACGGGCGTGAGGATCCGAATCCTGCTCAACGCCCGCAGTTTCGGTGACACCAGCTACGACCTGTCGGTCGATTTCGTCGACGCCTACTCCTACAGTGACCGCAGCCACCCCGCCGACGCGACCGACCAGGACATCCTCAACACCCAGTTCACGATGTTCAACGACCAGACGCCGTCGGTACACGCCGACCTCTACTACGCGGCCGGTCACCGGTCGCTGTCCAGCGGTGACGTCGTCGGCCTCGACAATCGCTTCTATCGCTGCGACAACTTCGGATGGACTCTGCTCGACAGCACACTTCCCGACGCCGACGCCTCTGCTACTGCCCTGCCGCCGCGCTGCGCGGTCGCCGGGCTCGGCGCGAAACGACAACTCGCACCCTTGAGCCTCACACTGCCCGAGGCCGGTGCCGTGACCGTCCTGGCACGCGCCGACGCGACCGGCGACGTCGATTGGGAATCGCTGCTGGCCGCGCTCTTACGCCGCAGCTGCGACCTCGACGCTGCGGCCGACCTCGAATCCGCCGTCGCCTACTTCTGACCAGCCTCGCGTCAATCCACACTGTGGGAGTGGGCCCATCCCGCTCCCACAGTGCACCCGACGGCGTTCCTGCCGCACGGTCGCGTAGCCGAACTCGCGTAGCCGACCGCCACCCACCACCAGCCGGACCGAATATCCCCACTCCGGTGAATGGCAGGTACCGTGTCTCCCTCCTCTTCAGAGGTGGTCATCGATTCCTTCGACGGCCCCTTCCGCTTCCTCTCGAACTTCTACCCCCATCCGTTCCAGTTCCGCGGATTCGACTGCGCGACCTCCGAACACGTATTCGCAGGGGTCAAGACCACCGACCGGGAATGGATCGGGCGCATCCTCGCCGCCCCCACCCCCCAGGCGGCGAAACAGCTCGGCCGCCGCGCCCCGTTGCGACCGAACTGGGACCGCGACCGTGTCCTGTACATGCGCGCGATCCTGCACGCGAAATTCACCAGCGACCCCGACCTCACCCAGCGACTGCTCGACACCGGCGACGCGTTGCTGATCGAGGGAAACACGTGGGGCGACGACTACTGGGGCCGCGTACTGCGCCCCGGACTCGCGACCGCGGTAGGCCATAACTGGCTCGGCCGCAGCCTGATGCGGCTGCGTAGCGAGCTCGCCGGGCACGACTCACAGCGGTGGGTACGCGTCGCGGCCACCGGGCACCGTGAACATCTCATCGACGCCGACCTGCACCCCTGGGTCCGTGACGAACTCGCCCGGCTCGCGATGAAGCTGCGCGACGAGCACGACACCCAGCTCGGACTGTCCGGACTCGCGACCGGAGCCGACCTGTGGTGGGCCGACGCCGCCGCCACCGCCGGACTGGACCTGTGGGGCTATCAGCCCTTCCCCGAACAGACCACCACCACAGACTGGAACTCCGCCCGCCGCGCACACCACAGCGAGATCTGCGAACAGCTGTCCCGCCACGTCCTGGTCGCCCACTCCGGTCACGACCGTAACCGGGCCTTCGACTACCGGAACCAGGTCTTGATCGGCGACGCCGACGCGGTCATCTGCATTCTCGACCCCACCCGCGGCCGCGGCGGGACAGTGAACGCGCTGCGCCGCTACTGCTCCGGCATGCCGGTCATCACCATCGACCTCGCCGAACGCACCACCCGGTTCACCCCCTCCTACAGCCTGGCACCGGCCGCGTAACTGCGCCACCTCCCGCACCCTTCCGACCATCACGATCCCCGGATCGTCGCGACACCCCACCCGATACCGCGACGATCCGGGACCTCGACCGGCGACGCGAAACCTGTCCGCCCGCCGCCTCCGGCCCCACTGATGTTCGACCGACACAGCCCACGATCGACGGCACCTGCCGCCGGTCGTCGGGGTGTGCCCGACGCGCACCAGATCTAGCTTCCCCCGCGATTACAGGAGCACACCTTCCTATGACCCGCCCCTCCGTCGAGGACCTCCCCACCGACAAACGCGTCCTGGTCGCACGGCTCATCGACTCCGGGATCCCTGATCGCGACCCGCGCGTCGCCGGTGTCCTGCTCACCGCGCTCGGCCTCCACACCCTGCTCCCCGGCACCTCGGGTATCTCCGCCGACGACCAACTGGTCGACGCCGCAGCCCTGCTCACCACCTACGGCCGCCCCAGCACCAACTTCCCGCCGACCAGCTCAGTCGATATCGACAAGGTCCGAAGAACTTTCGTCAGGACCGCGCTCACCCTCGCCGACACCCACGGGCTCGGCGACGCGGTCGAATCGGCGCTGCGTGAGCTCGGACTCACCTGGTACATGCCGCAGACCTCGGAAAAGGTCGACGTCGCTATCGACATCACCTCACTCGCCGTCGAGGTGCCCCTGAACCGATCAGGAGGACTCGACGACACCCAACTGCTCGAATGCATCCTCAACGCCGTCCGCGCCGACATCGAGCGACGCTTCCCGCTACCGATCACCCGGCCCCCGTTCTGACACTCCTGCCCCGACCTACGGGCACCTCGCCACCGCGAACACCGGCATCGTCCCTCGGCCCGCGCATCCCCTGAGCGTGCGCGGACCGAGGAATGTGCCGGACCGGCACAGAAATCCCCGCCCAGCGGACACCGCAGAGCAGATACGGAGCACGTCATGACCACCGCCGCCAACGCCCTGACCGTCGACGACGTCACCACCGACAAACACATCCTCGTCGCCCGCATCGCCGGATGGACCGAGCACAACGGATACCGCGACCGCGCCGAAACCTTCCTCGCCGCGACCGGTCTGGCCGGGCTCATGCCCAGCGCCCGTCGCCCGTTCACCGTCACGCTCGATGAACTGGCCACCCACTTCACCGAACCCGCGTCGATCTTCATCTACACCCGCACAACCACACCCGACCGATACGACGTGGCCGAGGCGACCCGAAACTACATCGACACCCACGTCAGCCGATTCCTCACCACCATCGAAAACGGCACACTCACCGCACAACCGACCGACCACGGCCAGACCGTCGACATCGAGGCCGTCACCACCACGTGGGGCAAATACGACACGCGCTACCCCGAAGCCGGATCGCCCGAGGTCAGCGCTTTCCGGCACAGCATCATCCGCACCTTCATCGAACACGCGATCAGCGCCGGGCACTGCAAGGAGGTCGAAAGCACCCTCCGACGAATCGGCCTGGGAGCCTACCTGCCCCCCGAGACCAAACAGATCACCGTGACCGTGCCCGGCTTCGGCACCATCACCGAAACGATCCAACTCACACGCACCGGCGACGTGACCCCCGAACTGCTCCGTGACACCGTCAGCAGGCACATCGCCGCCAAACTCTGCGAAGCCGATTCGATCACCTACGTCGACACCCCGGCTTCATGATCCGCGGCCGCTGGTGCACGGGTCTGCGCGCTCGTGCACCAGCGGCCGAAACGTCGCCGCGGTGCGGCGTCGACGAATCCGGCCAGGCGGATGGAGATCGAATAGCTGACCCACAACCCTGCACTACATCGAGGAATCCACCACATCCACTCCCCCCCATCCCTTTCCCTCTCCGCCACCTCCACACACTCCCCCTCCTCTTCCTTCTCTCACACCTCCCACCACACATCCACCCTCCCCCCTCCTCACCTACCCCCTTCTATAACGTTTTCAAGTGCAGACCTCTTGCATCCCGGATAGCAAATAGATAGACGACAGGTGATGCGGGCTGGCATATATGCAAGCTGCATCCCCGGAATGGCTGGCGCACTGCGTATTCGGCGGCTGTCATGGAAGGGTGACCGCGACCCTGCACAAGATCACCGCAGGAGATGGCTACCTGTACTACATCCGGCAGGTCGCCGTGCACGACGCGTCCGACCGCGGCCGCTCCGCGTTGGCCGACTACTACTCCGCGCGCGGCGAGACGCCGGGAACGTGGCTCGGTTCGGGGCTGCCGGGGCTGACTGTCACCTACCGCGACCGCACACCCGAACCCGAACCCGCCGCTGGTCTCGAGGTCGACCGAGAGGACATCCTCGTTCATCCGGACCCTGAGGTCGATCCCGATCCGGACCCCTACCCGGTCCGTGACATGGAGGGTTCCCGGATCAATTCCGGCGACATCGTCACCGAGGAGCAGATGCATGCGCTGTTCGGGTTGGGGATGCATCCCCAAGCCGACGCCATCACCGCGGAGATCCGCACCCTGGAACTGTCGTGGGGTGCCCCGCACGCGATGGCCGAGAAGGCAGCCGAGAAAGCGAGCCGGTTGGGCAGTCCTTTCCGGATCTACAGCGGTGAGACCGCATTTCGTCAGCAGTGCGCTCGCGCGTTCTCCGAGTACAACACCGACAAAGGACTCGGCGTTAGCGACCCGATCCCCGACGAGGTCCGTGCCCGTATCCGGACCGCGGTCGCGCACGGCATGTTCCGTTTCGAGTTCGGCCGCGATCCACTCACCGAACGGGAACTGTCGGGTTGGGTCGCGCGCAACAGCCGCCAGCAGACGACCGCTGTCGCCGGTTACGGGGTGTGCTTCTCCGGGCCGAAAAGTGTTTCGGTATTTCGCGCGTTGGCGCCGATGCCGGTCGCGGCCCTGGCCGAGCAGGCCGACCGCCTCGCGGTGCAGGACGCGATCGACTACCTCGAAACCGACGCTCTCTACACCCGGGTCGGGCGTAACGGTGTCCGCCAGGTCGATGTCGAGGGGTTGATCGCTGCACGGTTCGAACACCGTGACTCCCGTAGCGGGGACCCGGACTTCCACACCCACATCGTCATCGCCAACCGTGTACGTACTCTCGAAGATGGTCAATGGCGCACCGTGGACGGCTCGATGCTCTACAAGTCGCTGGTCACCGCGAGCGAGATCTACAACACCCGCCTGGAACATCATCTGGAAACGCTGCTCGGATTGCGGTTCGCCCCACGCCCAGGGACCGACCCGAACAAACGCCCGATCCGGGAAATCGTCGGTGTCCCGGTCGAGTTGATCGAGCACTTCTCCCGACGCGACGCCGCCATCACCGTCCGCCTCGGTCAGCTGACCGTCGAGTTCCAGAAACGTCTGGGCCGCGACCCGACCAGCCGGGAAATGTATGAGTTGATGGAACGCGCCACCCTCGGCACACGCCCGCGCAAACACCTGCCCCGCTCCTTGGCCGAGCAACGCGCCGACTGGCTCGCCCAAGCCATCGAGGTGCTCGGCACCGCCGATCTGGTGCGCGCGATGACGACGCGGGCCTTGCATCCGGTTCCGCCGCGCAGACCGCGCCTTGTCGGTGCGACGATCGAGCGGTGGGCCGATCAGGTGATCGACACGATCTCCGCGGAACGCTCGATCTGGCGGGTCACCCACGTACGTAGCGAGACCGAACGCGTCATCCGCGGCAAGGTCGCCCCTCACCAATGGGCGCTGGTAGCCGACGCGGTCACCGACGCGGCGTTGGCTCCGACGCGGTCGGTGCCGCGCGGTGACCCCGACCGGGCCGCCGAACCCGCCGTGCGGGCCCCGCCGCAGGTGTTCCGTCGCGCCGACGGCACGAGCGCGTTCACGACCGCGGGCGATCAGCTCTACACATCGGTGCAGACCCTGTCCACCGAAGCGCACCTGATCTCGATGATCACCGAGTCCCGAGGCCGCGTCACACCCGCCGACGTGGTCGAGGCAGCCATCACCGAATTCAACACCGATCCCGCCCATCGTGACCGCCAACTCAACCAAGGCCAAGAGGCCGTGATCCAGGCATTCGCCACCTCGGGACTCGGGATCCAGATCACCGACGCCCCCGCCGGTACCGGTAAGACCACCGCCATGCGGGTCCTGACCCGGGCGTGGCTGACCGGCGGGGGCAGCGTGTGCGGGCTGGCACCGACAGCCAAAGCAGCCGGCGAACTCGCCGAGGAAATCTCCGCGCCGGTCAACACCGTCGACAAACTCCTACACGTACTCGACAGCCACACCCCTACCTTCGAGTCGCTGGTATTCCGGGCCGGGCGCCCGCCGCCGTCGCTTCCGCAGTGGATCCTCGACATCGACGACACCACATTGGTGATCATCGACGAGCACGTCCAGATCCCGGACCAGGCGCGGTTACGGGTGTTGATCTTCCTGCTCGGGCGCGGTGCGACCGTGCGGATGCTCGGTGATCAGTACCAGTTGCAGTCCATCGACGCCGGTGGTTCGGCACGGGACATGATCCACGCCGCCGGTGGCTCGGCACTGACTCTGACCCATGTCGTGCGCTTCGCCGACCGCGCCGAATCCGCTGCCAGTCTCGCTGTGCGCGAGGGTGACCCGTCCGGGTTGGGCTTCTACCTCGATCGTGACCGTGTCCACATCGGCAGCCCCGCCGCGGTCGTCGATTCCGCCTTCCGTGCATGGCTCGCCGACCACAGCGCCGGTCGCGACACGATCATGCTCGCCGCCACCCACACCGTGGTCGCCGAACTCAACACCCTCGCCCGCGAGCATCGGCTGGCCGGAACCGAAGACCCCGGGCCCGAGGTCGCGCTCGGTGACGGCGCGGCGGCCTCGGTCGGTGACACGATCCGCACCACCAGCAACAACCGTCGAATCCGTTGCGGTGACAGCGATTTCGTCCGCAACGGCTACCAGTGGACCGTCACCGAGGTCCACGCCGACGGCGCGCTCACCGCGATACGTCAGCTCGGGCAGCGTCGCCACGGCGACACCGTCTACTTACCTGCCGATTACGTCGCCGAACACACCCGGCTCGGGTACGCCGCGACGATCAACTCCGTGCAAGGCATCACCGCCGACACCTGCCACACCGTGCTCACCGGCCACGAAAGCCGCTATCAGCTCTACGTCGCACTCACCCGCGGTCGTGGCGCCAACCACCTCTACGTCACCACCGCCCTGGACGGAAACCCCGAGGAATCGTTCTGGACCGAACGCGCGGTCCTGCCGCGCACCGCCACCGACATCCTCGTCGCGATCCTGGGCCGCGACGACGCCGTCACCTCGGCGCACGCCGAACTACGCAAGACCCTCGACCCCCACACCCGGATCGGGCGCCTCGCCGACGTCTACCTCGAGGCCGTCGCGGTCGCCTCCGAAGCCGCGCTCGGCCCCGACGCCATGGCCCGGATCGATCTCGGCGCCGAAACACTGCTGCCCACCCTGACCACCACGGCCGGATGGCCGGTATTGCGTCGACACCTGGCCACCCTCGCTTTATCCGGCCGCGACCCGCTCATCGCGTTGGGTGAGGCCATCGGTAGCCGTGAACTGTCCACCGCCGACAACATCGCCGCGGTCCTGGACTGGCGCCTGGACACCACCGGCAACCACTCCACACCCCCGGGCCCGCTGCCGTGGCTGTCCGGCATCCCCACCACACTGCGCGAGCACCCCGAATTCGGCGACTACCTCACCGCACTGGCCCGCATCGTGGTCGACCTCGCCCACCAACTCCGTACCACCGCAGCCGGTTTCACCGTCTCCACCGCACCGGTCTGGGCCCGGCCGTTGATCGGCACCGACCCCGACCTGCTCGCCGAACTGCTGGTGTGGCGCGCAGCAGCCCATGTGTCCCCCCAGGACTTGCGTCCGGCCGGTCCTGCCCGGCACACCGTCGCCGAACGCCGCCATCGACACCGCCTGGCCTTGCGCGCGACCGAAGCCATCGGCGATGCCCACCTCGCCGCGATCGTGTGGGCTGCCGAGGTCAAACACTTCGACGAACGCATCACCGACGACCCGTTCTGGCCGGTCCTGGCCGAACGGCTCGACACCGCCCACCGCGCCGGTATCGACGTGCCCGCGCAACTCGCCGCCGCCATCGCCCCGCGACCACTGCCCGACGACATGCCCGCCGCCGCCCTATGGTTCCGGCTACACCTCGACACCGCCACCCCGCTCCTCGACACCACCGGGCCCACGCTGAATCCGTCATGGACGCCAGACCTGGCAGTCGTGCTCGGCGAAGACACCGCAGCCCGCATCATCGCCGACCCCGCCTGGCCCACCGTCGTCGCCGCCGTCGAACACGCACTCACCACCACCGACGGAGACGACAGGCGGGCGTGGACCGCGCTCGAACTACTCACCGTCGCAGGCGATCTGCTGCTCGACGGACGCAGCTCCGAACGCGACCGGCTACGCCCCGACCAACTCGCCACCGCCCTGGCCTGGCGCATCGACGCCCTCACCGAAAAACCGGACACCCACCTACCGCCCACGACATCGCTCGAACCACCACCGGAATCCGACCCTGAGCCCGAAGAACATCCGATCCCCGACGACGTCGCCGAACTCCTCGCCACCCCACCGGAGCACACCATGGCCCACCCCGGCAGCGACCTCGACACCGGCGACCAACCAGACGACACCCTCCACGCCGAGGATTACGACGAAGACGAACCACGCAGTCAGCAAGCCCTCACCGAACTCGCCGTCCGCATCCGCGAGGTCTACGCACACTTCGCCCGCGGTGAGACCAAGACCGCCTATGCCCTGCTGGCCGAGCTACCGCTCACCGAGAACGACCGCGCGACCGTCCGCCGCGTCGCGAAAACCCTGACCGAATACGCGTTCCCGATCGCCAAAGCCCGACTACGCCACGCCGCTGCCACCAACCCCGGACTCGCGCCCATCATCGACGCCTGCACCCCCGACGAAGACCCCGGCATGTATCGGCGCCGACAAGATTCCTCGTGGGTACCACCATCGAACAAACGCCAACGCGTCGACCCCGCCCGGATCCACACCCGCGAACAACGCCGCGACAGCGGCCGCGACGCCGCCGACCGTCACAACCGCATCGATGACGGATCCATCGTCGCCGACATCATCCAACCCAACGCCGACACACGCACCCTCCGCGACTCCGACGCCGAATACGGCAGCGGCCAGGAAACACCTACCACCACACGGTTCTACCGCGACGGGACCCCGCTACACCTCGCGTGCGTGGGCTGCGAACTCGACCTGCCCGCCCGCGACCTCCCGACCATCGACCCCGTCACCGGCCGATTCGCCAACGCTGACGGACTGTGCTCGGACTGCCGCGCCGACGACCGACCCGGAATCCCCGCCCATGACCCGACCACCTACACCGAATACTTCCGCCAGCGCTGCGCATTCGTCACCGCCTCCCGGCCCGCTGCCGAAGCACGAGCGTTCCTGCACAGGGACTGGCGGCGCTCACCGGTGCCCATCCGGACCACCATCGAGCAATGGGCCATCGACCACAACCTCACCGCAGAATCAGCACGCACCGACACGACACCCGACACCGCTGCGCCGACACCATCGTTGCTGGAACTCACCGACGCCGAACTCGACCAGCACATCAGCGAACTCACCCAACAGATCGCACTCGCCACCAACCTCGACGCCGCCCAAGCCGCACACAGCGACACACCAGCAGCAGCGGTCGCCCCGCAGCGGTGGGCCGCCGCGACCGAGGCCATCGCAGCAGTCCATGCCGCGCGCGCCGAGGTCGAGGCCATCGAAACCCAGATCCGGGAAGTCGCGAGCATCACCGCCGCCACACGCGCCACCCTCGCGGCCGCCCCACGCCGCAAACGCGCGGAACTGACCGGGGAGAGCGAAACCCTCAAGACCGCCAAGCAACAACTGATCACCCGACGCGACGACGCCCAGCAAAAAGAACGCGACGCCCACCGCCACGCCGTAGTCCTGGCCGGACCACCCGACCGATGGGCAGAAACTACCCGAACTCCACACGCCGAAAGAGACCGCACACCACAGGCCCCGAACCCAACGCCATCCAGCCAATCCTCAGCAGAACAGACTCGGCTGCGCACGCAACTCGGCGCGGTCCACGAAGAACGCAACCGCCGACAGCGCGAGTCCTCGCCCGACTCGCCGCTGCCTACCAACCAACGCGGGGACGCTATCCTTCCCGCCACAGAACACCGACCGGTTCACGAACCCGGCCCCGAACATGAGCACGATATCGGTCCATAAAGATTCGCCGGGTGAGGTCGATACCGTTGCCCGACCGCAGTTTCGAGCAAATCGCGAGAAGCGTCGTCGCTGGCACCGACTCATTCGGTGTTAGCGCCTACCAAGCGAGCAAGCCCTACAATCCGGTATGCCACGCGCTTGGGCCGGCGTCGTCAACGTCATGACCGGGACCTGGAGTCAGCGACCGGCTGTCGCGGGCTCCGGACTGACCGGGGGATTCAATGTCCGAATGTCTGGTCGGCCGACCGGTCAGGCCCGGATCCACAGCACCTCGGCCCGTTCCCGCGGGGACACCCATTCCGGTCCGAAGAACCACACGAGCCCGTCGAAGGTCTCGGCCAGTTCGAACGCGAGGATCTCCCCGAGCACCGCCCCCATGGAAGCCGCACCCGCAGCCGACATCTCGATATGGATCACCTGCCGTGTAGCGGCGAGATATGCCCGGATCGTATCCGGGCCGGGACCCAGCGCATCCCCGAGTTCTTCAGAAGAGAACCTCCGAGACCTGCTCACCGACAGTGGAACTGACGCAGATCTGCACATCTGGCTTTTCATCGAACTCGACGCCGAAGGATGGCCCAACCGGCAGGTCAACCTCGATGGGTTGGACGGACTACCGAGTACAGCCGCAGCGCTGGATGAGGTGATGTACGCACGAGACCATGGCGGTATAGCCGCTGTTCAAGCCTACGACCGCAAATACGGCGTAGTCGCCGAAGGAAACTCCGCGGACTGGGACTGGGATTTCGAAGAGGCGTCTATCGCCGATATCAGTGCCGACGAGTTCGAACGAGTGTGGACCGCAGCTCGATACGTTCTCGAACACCGACAACGCCGAGACGGCTGAGCGAGCGTGCCTGTTGGTTGATGTAGCGGGCACCGAGAGACAGTGCCCCAATGCGGGTCGGATACCACTCACCACATTCGGACACGATGCGTTGCCCGCCGTTCAGACCCGTCTCGGTGAGGCCGCTCCGACATCCGCACACGCCGCTGATCGCACGAGCTGTTCAGATCCTTGGGAGTGCGGAGTCGGCAACCACTCGCCGGGGTGAGATGGGACTGCTGCATGGTCACCGCACCGTGCGGCAGTCCCCACCGACCAAGGGATCGCTCGCGAACGAATGATGGCGCCGACCTGACGGCTCTGACCGGCACTCGCTCGTGCGGCCTGACCGTGGTCCGGTCGCCGGAACCTCGGAAACCGGGCTGACCTGTGCGGATGAACTGACTGAACGAAAAGTTCGCAGTCCCGCTACCACTGCTCGTCGGGTCGGTTGGCAAGATCCTCATCGATTCGGTCTTGCTCGGCTCGGTACCGAGGGCTCGTCATGGCCACATAGTTGTCCCGGCTTGCCCGGCGAGCAACGATCACCACCGCGGGCAGGTCCCACCGAAGTTCGGTTTCTCTGCGACGGTTGGGCAGACCCAGCTCAGCCAGCAACCGATCAGCCAGACTGCGAAACCACACTGCGGGCAACTCGCTGGACTGAGCTTCTTCTTCGCTCAGGCGGTCCGTGACACCGAAGTCGATGTACTTGAGGAGGCTATCGGCGTCCAGATGCACATGACTTTGACGATTCTCGATGTCGAGATCGGTGGTAACCGATGCCCACCGTGGGCGGCTTTCAGTCACGGTCCAGTGGGCAACCGCACAGAATCTGTCGAGATCGTCTCGCGACCAGGTCCAGTCGAAATCTGCTGCCAAGCGGACGATTTCAGCAGCCCGGTCGAAGTCTCCACGCATGACCGAATCATAGTGTCACGGCACCACCGCAGACCCCTCCGAACGATGGGGCCGACGAGCTGACCTGCGCAGATGAATTGCTGAACAAAAATCCGACGACGGACAAACCCGCGACAGCACCCTATCGACGGGGCATCGTGTGGTCGCGAAACCCCTGCCTCCTCATGGCCCGATTGTCTGACCTCACTCGGACGAGTCAAGGGAAAGAACGCCCTTGACACGACCTCCCTCAGCTCAGGGATGGCCAGGACGAGGAAGCAGGGGAAGGAAAGTCACCCGGCAGTCCGATGGGCGGCGGCAAAGTGTGGCGACCGCCTACGATGCCGTTGTGCATCACAGCTCGTATTGCGGTACTTCGGTGCCTGGTCGGAGGTTTTCAGATGACCGTGGATGTTGACGTAGACAGCGCACGTGCTGCCATATTGTCGGCAGCGGAGTTCGACTGGACTTGGTCCACCGATAACGTCCAACGATTCTGCGAACAAAGAGGTTGGCGCATCAAGCGTGAGCTCGAGTACGGATTCGAAGTCGAGACCGGGTTCACAGGTCCCGGAATCTGTATGGCCTTCTCGGACGGGAAAGGTGTTGTCAACCACATCGACTTCACTATCAGCGCGAAGGTGGAACCCGATGATATGGACGGAATGGCCGAGCTCTCGACTGCGCTGGAGCACTTGACCGACGAATTGAAACCGGTCCTGGGCAACCCTGTGGATCGAACGATCACCGACTCAGGAATCCGAATCCAAATCAACTTACCGCAGGTGGAGATCTTCTTGTCGCTGACATCCGGCGTTGTCTGGGTGAATTTCACCAGCCCGGCGTACCAGCGTCAGCAAGAAGAATGGGACAGGCAACTCGCGATGGGACCCCCGTGATGCCATCCCGATGACACATCGGTGACACAACCCCACCGAACACAGTCGGACAGCTGGGTACCGAAACGCCAAGTGGCGCGACAACCGCATCCACTCGGAGACCACGGAAACCGGTCCGAGTCTGCCTCCGGAGCAGAAGGCCGCTGTGTGTGCTGCCGCCACCGCCAACTCGCGATGAAATAGCGTTCGATACATGCAGGTCGATATTCAAGGCGC
>NZ_QCYJ01000104.1 GCF_003123685.1 Nocardia aurea | reverse complement strand
TACGGCAACCTGGTCTCCAGCGTGCCCGGCTGCACGGTACGGCATGACGAGCAGGCGGTCGCCACCTTCTGCTACACCGGTCCCAACGGGCAGTGGTGGTCCTTCGACGACACGTGGTCGATCGGCAAGAAGACCGCGTGGCTCAAGAGCAAGGGCCTGCTCGGCGCGATGATGTGGGAGATGTCCGGCGACCCCGGCCTCCTGACCGACGCGCTCGACGCCGCGCTCCGGTAGCCCGGGGCGCAGCGCGGGCGCGCCGCGGGAGCGCCGCGTTCCGGCGCTCCGATGGGAGGTGCGTCGCCAGGGGGTCGGCCCCAGCCCTGGCGGCGCACCGCTCGTGGATCCGGCGCGGATCTGTCAGAGGCGCAGCGTGAAGCCGCCCTCGTCGGTGCGGTCGAGAACGAAGGACGGCTCGACGGCGGGGCGCTGGACGATGAAGGACAGCGCCGTCGTCTGGCGGCCGAGCGACGCGTCGTAGGCGGTGACGCGGACATAGCTGGCGGGGTTCGCGGCCCGGCAGGCGTTGACCCTGTCCAGCGCCAGGCCCGGCTCCACCAGGTCGAACAGCGGAAGCCCCCACATGTCCCAGTAGACGTTGCGCGGGTGGGGGTCGTCCGTGTGCTCCACGCCCACGGCCCAGCCCTGGTCGGCGGCGTACTCGATCTGGGCGAGGATCTCGTTGTCGGTCAGGTCCGGAAGGTAGGAGAAGGTTCCCTGCGTCACTCTCATTCGGGTGCTCCGTCGGGCCGGTCGGTGGACTCGAAGGCGAACTCGACGTCGCCCCACGTCGTGAGGGCGGCGGCGAGCTCGGGGGAGTGCCTGGCCGCCGCCTTCAGCACGGCCGGGCCCTCCGCCACCAGGTCGCGGCCCTCGTTGCGGGCCTGGATCACGGCCTCCAGCGCCACCCGGTTGCCGGTCGCGCCGGCCGCGACGCCCATCGGGTGCCCGATCGTGCCGCCGCCGAACTGCAGGACGACGTCCTCACCGAGGTGGTGGACGAGGGAGTGCATCTGCGCGGCGTGGATGCCGCCGGACGCGACGGGCATGACCCCGGGTATGGACCCCCAGTCCTGGTCGAAGTAGAGGCCGTACGCGGCCGAGGCCGGGGTGCGGGGGTCGCGGCAGGTGTCGTAGTAGCCCTTCGTCGTCGCGGCGTCGCCCTCCAGCTTGCCGACGATGGTCCCCGCGTGGATGTGGTCCACCCCGAGCAGCCGCGACCACTTGGCGATGACGCGGAAGCTGACGCCGTGGTTCTTCTGCCGGGTGTAGGTGGAGTGGCCGGCGCGGTGCAGGTGCAGCAGCACGCCGTTGTCCCTGGCCCACCTGGCCATGGACCCCATCGCGGTGAACCCGACCGTGAGGTCGATCATGATGATCGGGCTGCCGAGCCGCTTGGCGTAGTCGGCCCGCTCGTACATCTGCTCCATGGTGGCGGCGGTGCAGTTGAGGTAGTGGCCCTTGATCTCGCCGGTCCGCTCGCTCGCCCGGTTGACCGCCTCCATGACGAACTGGAACCGGTCCCGCCAGCGCATGAACGGCTGGGAGTTGATGTTCTCGTCGTCCTTGGTGAAGTCGAGCCCGCCCCTGAGCGCGTCGAACACCACGCGGCCGTAGTTGCGGGCCGACAGCCCCAGCTTCGGCTTGACGGTCGCCCCCAGCAGCGGCCTGCCGTACTTGCCGAGCAGTTCGCGCTCCATCACGATCCCGTGCGCCGGCCCCTGGAAGGTCTTGGCGTACGCCAGCGGGATGCGCATGTCCTCGAGGCGCAGCGCCTTCACCGCCTTGAACCCGAAGACGTTGCCGATGATCGAGGACGCCACGTTGGGGATGGACCCCTCCTCGAACAGGTCGATGTCGTAGGCGATGTACGCGATGTACTCGCCGGGCCGCACCTCCTCCACCCGGTACGCCTTGGCCTGGTAGTGGTCGTACGCGGTCAGCCGGTCGGTCCACACGACCGTCCAGGTCGCCGTGGACGACTCGCCCGCCACCGCGGCGGCGGCCTCCTCCGGCGCGACCCCCGGCTGAGGGGTGACCCGGAACGCGCAGAGCACGTCGGTGTCCTTCGGCTCGTAGTCCGGATCGTGGTAACCGAGCTTGGCGTAGGGGATGACTCCCGAACTCAAACGGTCCATGCCTTCACCGTCACCGCCGACCGTCCAGTTGTCTATTGACGGTTGGCCGGTGACTATCAAGCATGACGTTGACTCGCCTGCGTACGTTCCTCGCCGTCGTGGAGACGGGCTCGGTGAAAGGCGCCGCGCGGCGGCTGGTCGTGACGGAGTCGGCCGTGTCGGCGTCGCTGGTCGCCCTCCAGCGGTCGCTGGGCCTGCGCCTGGTACGGCCGGCGGGCCGCGGGCTGGAGCTCACCGAGGCCGGCGAGGTCTACGCCGGGTACGTGCGGCAGGCCCTCGGGCTGCTGGAGGCGGGACGCGCCGCCGCCGCGGGCGAGGCCGACCCGGAGGGCGGCGAGCTGCGGATCGCGGCCGTCACCTCGGCGGGGGAGCAGCTCGTCCCGCGGTTCCTGCACGGCTTCCGCCAGGCACACCCGCGCGCCCGGATCGGCCTGCGGATCGGCAACCGGGCGCACGTGCACCGCCTTCTCGACGACCGGCACGTCGACGTCGTCATCGGGGGCAGGCCGCCGCGCGGCCGGGCCGTGCTGGCGGTCCGGCCGAACGAACTCGTCGTGGTGGCGCCCGGAGGCGGGGCGGCCCCGCCTCCGCGGACGGCGGCGCCGTGGGAGGAGCGACGGGGATGGCTGGCCGAGCAGACGTGGCTGCTGCGCGAGCCGGGCTCGGGCACCCGTGCCACGGCGGAGGTGCTCCTCGACGAGCTGGGCATCTCGCCGCCGACGCTGACGATCGGCTCCGGCGCCGCCGTCCGCGAGGGCGTGATCGCGGGGCTGGGCGTGAGCCTCATGTCGCGCGACGCGGTCGCCCGCGACCTGGCGTCGGCCACGATGGCCGTGCTCGGCACCCCGCAGACGCCGTTGCGCAGGGACTGGCACCTGGTGGCGCACCCGGGCAGGCTGCCCGCGACCGCCGCGCTGTTCGTTCGGTACGTCATCATGTGCGGAGAATTCACGGAAGCGTCAAGAAAGCACTGAATTTCGCGGCTTCTTTCACGCATCGCGGGGAAGACGGCGCCCCGCCGCGAAGTTACTGTCAGGTAATGCCCGACAAGCTGATGCGAATCAGGCGCGCGGACGAGGCCATGCGGCCCATCATGATCGCCATCGCCGGTGACAGCGCCGCCGGGAAGACCACGCTCACGCGTGGCCTGGTCGCCGCCCTCGGCAGGGAACGCAGCGTCTCCCTGTGCGTCGACGACTACCACCGCTACGACCGGACGGAACGGCGCTCGCTGCCGTTCACGCCCCTCCATCCCCTGTGCAACCACGTCCAGATCATGGAGCAGCACTTACAGCTGCTGGCGCTCGGCCAGCCCATACTCAAACCGGTCTACGACCACCGCAACGGCGAGCTCACCCGGCCCGAACTGATCGAGCCGCACCCCCTCGTGATCGTGGAGGGGTTGCTCCCGCTCTACACGCGGCTGCTGCGGGCCTGCTTCGACGTGACAGTCTTCCTCGCGCCCCCCGAGAGCGTGCGTCGCGACTGGAAGATCGCCAGGGACACCGCCAAGCGCGGCTACACCCCGCAGCAGGTGCTCGCCGAGCTGCGGCGGCGGGAAACGGAGGCGGAGCAGTTCATCAGGCCGCAGCGGAGGGTCGCCGACATCGTCATCGCCTTCGGCCTGACGGGGGCGTCCGTGCTGCTGCGGCCCACGATCAGGCACCCCAACTTCGTGGGGATACTCGCAGACACGGGCGTCAGGGGCGTCGCCGTCTCGCTCACCCGCGACCCGGAGGGGATCCCGGTCGACGCCCTGCGCATCGACCGGGACCTGCGCCCGTCCGACGGCGACGCCGTGGCCAAGGCGATCTGGGACGAGCTCGGCGCCCCGGGCACGCTGCCCGAATGCCTCGGCCTGCTCGACGACCGCAGGGACGAGCCCCTCCGGCTCGTCCAGCTCCTCCTGCTGTTCCACCTCCTCAGCAAGATGGGCGCCACCCCCGCGGCGTAGGCGGTCGCCGGCGGTCGCTCGCGGAATTGCAGACCAGCTTTTGGCCCAGCGGAAAACCTTCCCC
>NZ_QCYJ01000028.1 GCF_003123685.1 Nocardia aurea | reverse complement strand
CAACCGCACCGCCAACGCATCCACGACTGAACATCATGCAACACAGCCGATCTCGACGCGCAGGTACCGAATCACATCCATGTGAGACACGGTCTAAATCTTGGACCCGCGTCGCACGACAGCTGTCGCCTTATGCGACAAGTGTCGCCCTTCCCGATTCCACATAGAGCGACGCACGAAAAGCGAGACACCTCGAACAGTTCAATGATATAGATCTATTATCTCATTGATCTCGCTGACAGCCACCAGACGAAGGCCCTGAATGACCACACACCTTCAGTTCCTACTCCTCGGACTCGGCGCGGGAGCTGTCTTCGCGGCACTCGCGCTGGCACTCGTGGTGATCTACCGCAGCTCCGGGGTCATCCACTTCGCCACCGGATCGATCGCGCTCTACACCGCCTACACCTACGCGTTCCTCCGCAAGGGAGAGCTGTTGGTGCTGATCCCGGGCCTACCGAAAAGCATCGACCTCGGTGACGATCCGGGCTTCTGGGCGTCCGCCGCGATCTCCCTCGGGATCGCCGCGGTTCTCGGCGCAGTGCTGTACCTGTTGGTCTTCCGGCCATTACGCACGGCGCCGCCGGTCGCGAAGGCTGTCGCCTCGATAGGGCTGATGGTGATTTTCACCGAGCTGGCCGTATTGCGAGTCGGCACCGCACCGATCGGTGTCAAGCCGATATTCCCTACTGGCAGATGGTCTTTCGGCGGAGTCAGCATTCCGAAAGACCGGGTGTGGTTCGCCTTGACCATTGTCGTGGTAGCCGTGGCGCTGGCCGCGATATATCGATTCACCCGATTCGGGCTCGCCACTCGGGCAGCCGCCGAGAGCGAGAAAGGCGCCTACGTCAGTGGATTGTCGCCGGATCGCGTCGCAGCGTGGAACTGGATGATCGGCACGGCGGTCGCCGGCCTGTCCGGTATTCTGATCGCCCCGATCGTCCCACTCGCGCCCACCGCGTACACGCTGTTCATCGTTCCCGCCTTGGCCGCTGCGATTCTCGGCAGGTTCTCCTCGGTCGTCGGCGCGGTGCTGGCAGGCCTGATGATCGGCATGCTGCAGTCCGAAGCCCAGTACCTGGCAGGCGTACACGGGTGGCTGCCCTCGTCCGGATCGGCTGAACTGGTTCCGCTGGTGTTGATCGTGCTCTTCCTCGTGATTCGGGCGCGCGAACTACCCGCCAGGGGCGCGGTCATCCTGTCATCCCTCGGCCGGGCCCCCCGCCCCGATCGCATACTTCTCTGCACCGCGATACCAGCTGTCGTCGCGATGATTTCGCTCGCCGCCCTGAACAACGAATGGCGGGCGGGTCTGATCACCTCCCTGATCTTCTCCGTGATCGCACTCTCCCTCGTCGTCGTCACCGGCTACGCGGGGCAGGTCTCACTCGCGCAGCTCGCGTTGGCCGGCGCGGCCGGATTTCTGCTCGGGCCGATCGCCGACAGCTGGGGCGTACCTTTCCCGTTCGCACCCCTGGTGGCCGCGGCCGCCGCGTCGGCCCTCGGTGTTGTGGTCGGGCTACCCGCACTGCGTGTGCGCGGCTTGACAGTCGCGGTCGTGACGCTCGCCCTCGCCTACGCCATCGAGGCCGTCTGGTTCCGTAACAGCGACATCGTGAGTTCCAGTGGGGTGCGCATTCCGCCCGCCCGACTCTTCGGATACGACCTCGGAATCGGCAGCGGAACCGAATACCCTCGACTCGCCTTCGGCGTGCTGTGCCTGATCGTGCTCATCGCTGTCGGCGTCGCGGTGGCGATACTGCGACGCAGCAGACTCGGCGCGCGGATGCTCGCCGTGCGCGCCAACGAACGCTCCGCCGCTGCATCCGGGATCAACGTCGTGCGTACGAAACTCGTCGCCTTCGCGATCGGCGGTTTCATCGCGGGCATCGGCGGCTGTCTGATGGCATACCAGCAGACGACCGTCTCCTTCGAACCATTCGCGGCCCTGGCGGGTCTCGCCCTGTTCGCGACGGTCTATCTGGTCGGGGTGACCTCGGTCTCCGGCGGTCTGCTCGCCGGGTTGCTGGGCGCGGGCGGCATCGTGTTCGTCGCGTTGGACAAGCTCGTGGCAGGCGCCGACTGGTACCAGGTGGCTGTCGGAATCGGGCTGGTGCTCACAGTCCTGCTCAATCCCGAGGGACTCGTCGGGCCCGGACACCGACTGGCCGGGCGTCTGCGAGCACGAAACAACCCGACACCGACGATCACCACGACCTATATCCCGGACAACGCCGCTCTCGAACCGGAACCGATCGAAATCAGCGAACAGGACGCACTGACCCTTCACGAGGTCACCGTCCGCTACGGAGGTGTCGTCGCTGTGGATCTCGTCGACCTGTCCGTGCCACGAGGCGCCATCGTCGGGCTGATCGGCCCCAATGGCGCGGGCAAGACCTCCCTCATCGACGCGATAAGCGGCTTCGCTCCAGCCAATGGCCGGATCACACTGGGCGACAACCGAATCGATGAACTGCGGTCATTCGAACGGATCAGGGCAGGCCTCGGCCGCACCTTCCAGGCGGTCGAACTCTACGACGACCTCAGTGTGTCGGAAAACGTGCTCGTAGGCCGGACCTCGCGCGGACGCAAGACGGAGCGCGATCACAGCGAACTCGATGAGCTCTTCGAACTGCTCGACCTCACCGAGGTTCGCGACGTACCCGTCGGAGAGCTCTCGCACGGCATGCGCCAGCTCGTGTCGATCGCGCGAGCACTGGCTGGGCGCCCGCGAGTATTGCTCCTCGATGAACCCGCCGGAGGACTCGATACCAACGAAAGCCGCTGGCTCGCAGATAGATTACGCGCGATTCGAGCCAGTGGAGTATCGATCCTGCTGGTCGAGCACGACATGGGCCTTGTTCTCAGCCTGTGCGACCGGATACATGTACTCGATTTCGGCCGAACCCTCGCCACCGGAACCCCCAGCCAGATCCGCAACGACCGTGCGGTCGCCGAGGCGTACCTCGGCAGCGCCCATGCCGAGGAGGTCACCGTATGAGTCTGCGATGCCACGGTCTGGTGGCCGGTCACGGAGGAATCCCCGTGGTGCGCGGTCTCGACCTCGACCTCGATTCCGGAACGGTGCTCGCTGTCCTCGGCCCCAACGGATCGGGAAAAACCACGCTCATGCTCACCCTGGCCGGATTCCTGCCACGACTGGGCGGGCAGGTATCGGTGAACGGCAGGGCACTGCCCGACGCCCGGCCCGCACGCGCGAATCTCGCGGGTCTTGTTCTTGTCCCCGACGATCGCGCGCTGTTCTCCACGCTGAGCGTCGCCGACAATCTCGGCATCGCCCGGCGCCGCAGCGGCCCGCCGCTGGACCGAATCGTCGAACTGTTCCCGGCGCTGAAAGCCCGTTGGTCGGTCCAGGCCGGATCGCTCTCCGGCGGCGAACAGCAGATGCTCGCATTGGCCCGGGCCTTGATACAGCAGCCGAAAGTGCTGCTCATCGATGAAATGAGCATGGGGCTGGCACCGGTCATTGTCGAGAACCTATTACCAGTGGTACGTCGGATAGCCGATGAGACCGCGACCACCGTGGTTCTGGTCGAACAGCACGTCCGACTGGCCCTCGAAGTCGCCGACCAAGCCCTCGTCCTCGTCCACGGCGAGGTCACCCTCCGGGGCGACGCCGCCGACTTGGCTCGCGACCCGCGTCGCATCGAGGCCGCGTACCTCGGCGACACCGACCCTGGTGGACCGGTGACGACCTCGGCCGCACAGCCGACGCCGGGCGCACCACAGAACACCCGATAAGAAAGAGATCATCATGTTCGCCAAACCCTCGACACGGTGGGCGCTGTTGCCCGCCGCAGCACTGACCATGGCCCTTGTCGTCACAGGCTGCTCCAGTGACTCCGGCTCCTCGACAGTCGACGAGTCGGTGCTCGGCACCCCGAACAAAGCCATCGGGGAGCCGATCAAGATCGCCTTCAACTCCGAAGGCAAAGGCGCGCACGTCGACACGACGATGGAGATCGCGGCCGCCCGGGCGACCGCTTCCTACGTCAACGACTACCTCGGCGGCATCAACGGGCGGCCGCTCGAGATCGTCCTGGTCTGCGAGAATCAAACCCTGCCCAGCAGAGCCCGCGACTGCGCGAACAAATACGTACAGTCCGACGCCGTCGCGGTGGTCAGCGGCCCCAACGGCAATGTCGACCCCATCATCGAGGTCACCAGCCCGGCCGGTCTGCCCTACTTCAACCTCGGCTCCACCCAGCAGGCATTCAGTGCGCCGAACTCGTACGTGATGGTCAACAGTCTCGGAACCCTCGTCGGGGTGCCCGCCGCTTATGCCAAGGAGAAAGGCTTCACCAAGGTCGCGATCGTCACCATCGACGTGCCCGCCGTGGTCGGACCACTCTCCCAACTGGGCCGCCTCGTCTACGGAAATGTCGGCGCCACGGCGGATATCGTCGCTCTGCCGCCCGGCACCCCCGACCACACACCCCAGATCCAGGCCGCGCTGACCAAAGATCCGCAGATGTTCCAGATCATCGGCGATCCTGCCTTCTGTACCAGCACACTGAAGGCGATACGCACACTCGACGCCCAGCAGCCGATCGTCACAGTCGCCCAGTGCCTCGGTGACGAGACCGCCGCCACTTCGATCCCCGGCGGATACGCCGGACTGCTGGTCGCCACCCAATTCTCCGTCGATCCGACGCAGAACGACACGAAGCTCTTCGACGCCGTCATCGACAAGTACACCAACGACAAGATCAAGACCGGTACCGCTCCCACCGGATTCCAATCCGTGCTCGGCTTCGCCCGAGCCATGACCGGCATCCAGGGCGAGGTAACCCGAGCCACCGTCAGCGCTCACCTCTCGACGATGAGCGTGCCTCAGCCGATGCCGCTCGGCGCGGGCGCGACCTTCCAGTGCGGCAACAAAGTCATCGCCATCGCGCCGAATATCTGCGCGAAGGACGGACTGCTGGGCAGAGCGCAAGAGGACGGCACCGTAGTCGACGTCAAGACCGTCGATGTGAGTCCACTGCTCAAGCCGCCGACCGCCTGACCGCCGAAGATATGAGGCCCGATCCCCCGAAGGTCGGGCCCCATATGCATTCTCGCCCGTGCCGGCTCCTGTTCAGCCTCGTGTATCCACCCAGATGTCGAGTTCCAGATCCTCCTCGCGCTCACACAGCCGATACGGCGCGAAATCGGTGACGCCCGCAGCGGCGAGCACCTCGTCATCGATGAAGAAGTTGCCCGTTGTCTCGGCGCTTGGCTCGGTGAGGATCAGGTGCGCGGCGTCGGCCATGATCTGTGGCACCCGGCTACGCTCGGCCAGGTCCGCGCCGAGCACGTTTCGAACGGCCGCGGTCGCGATGGTGGTACGAGGCCACAACGAGTTGACGGCGATGCCGTCGGAACGCAGCTCTGCGGAGAGTCCGACCGTGACCAGACTCATCGAGTATTTGGCGATGGTATAGGCGAGGTGGCCGGAGACGAACCACTTCGGATCGAGAGCGATCGGTGGAGACAGCGTCAGGATGTGCGGGTTGGTCGACTTGCGCAGGTACGGGATGGACAGCTTCGATAGCAGAAAGCTCCCGCGCGCGTTGATCTGCTGCATCAGGTCGTAACGTTTCATGCTGACTGCTTCGGTCGGTGTGAGATCGATCGCGCTGGCGTTGTTCACCACGATGTCGATCCCGCCGAACTGTGACACGGTCCGCTCGACTGCGGCGGCCACGCCCTCGTCGTCGCGCACGTCGCCGACAATCGGCAGCGCGTTGCCGCCGGCCGCCTCGATGGACTTCGCCGCGGTATAGATCGTCCCGGGAAGTTTGGCGTGCGGCTCCGCGGTCTTGGCGATCAACGCGATACTCGCGCCGTCGCGAGCAGCACGCAAGGCGATCGCCTCGCCGATACCGCGGCTACCGCCCGACATGATCAGTGTCCGACCAGCCAATCCGGCCATGGGTGTCCTCCTCGTGTGAACCGCTCGATTCAGCGGTTGCTTTAAATAGATAGTTAAATATGATCTTTCAGTAGAACACACCGATTCGGAAAGTTGCTGCGGGTAAGATATGTCGATGTTCACGGCCAAGCTCGGTATTCGAGGTCGCATCCTCTCCATCGCTCTTGTCCCGAGTCTTACGCTCTTACTACTCGGCGTCGGGATGGCGGGATACCTGCTCGCAGATGCGAGGAAGGCCACGAACTGGGCCGAGGAGATCGACCGGAACACCACTCCCGGTATCGAATTCGCGATTCAGATCCAGGAAGAACGACGCCTGACGATGATGCAGGCCGGTGGCGACGGCCGACTCGCGGGTGCAGTGCTCCTCCAACGCGCGAAGGTCGACGAGGCGATGCGGGTGGCACTTTCCGCAGGCATCAGCATCGCGGGCCTCAACCCGGAGGAATTGAACGCCACCGTTGCCACGGCTCGCGACCTGGCCGGACAGCTCCCGATCATCCGACAACGTTCCGACTCCGCCGTGCTGTCCGCCGATGAGGCGTATTCGTTCTTCAGCCGACTGGTCGGAGTCGCCTCGGGTGGCGTGGAGATCGTCGCCCGGGTCTCCCCCACCGCCGAGACCGCGGCAGAGGAGGCTACTGCGGCCCGGCTGTTCCACATCGCAGAGGCCATGTCGAGAAGTAACGCCGTCGCTGTGGCGGCCGTGACGAGCGGAAGCATGTCCGCGGAACAATTGCGCGAGTTCAGCCATCAGACCGGCCACTATCGGACCGAGGTCGGCCATATCGGCCCGCACCTCACGACCGACGAACAAGCCACCCTGCGACGTCTGATCGACAGCGACCTCTGGCAACGAATGACCCTGGCGGAAGACACCCTCACCGATCGCGGCGTCGTCACCCCCGCGTCCGGCTCCTCCGGAAAGCCGACCGACACAGGCAGGTCGGAACCGCTGCCGTTGAATATCGTGGACTGGCAGGACGCTGCGACGAAGGTGAGCGTCGCGCTGCTCGATCTGTGGAAGTCCCATCATCGTTACGCCCTGCGCGCGACCAAGGCCGAAGGCGACAGCGCTGCCCGCAACTCGATGATCGGCGGTGCGACGATGCTGCTGATCTCGCTGGCCGCGTTTCTGATCGCGGCCAGGCTCTCCGCCCAGTTGATTCGGCGACTTCGCCGTCTGCGCGCCGACACCCTCGTGCTGGCCGACGAGCAATTGCCTCGGATCGCAACCCGCCTGCGGGACGGACAACCGGTAGATCCGGACACCGACGTGGCGCGACTCGACTACGGCACCGATGAGATCGGACAGGTCGCGGCAGCGTTCAACCGCGCCCAGAACGCTGCCGTGACGGCCGCTATCGCCGAGGCAAAGACCCGTGAGGGGGTCAACGCGGTCTTCCTCAACATCGCCTACCGCAGCCAGGTCGTGATCCACCGGCAACTCGAGGTCCTCGACCAGGCCGAACGAGAACAAGAGGATCCCACCCAGTTGTCCTTGTTGTTCCAGCTGGACCACCTGGCGACGCGAGAACGTCGCAATGCCGAGAATCTGATCATTCTCGGCGGTGGTCGCCCCGGGCGGCAGTGGCGTAATCCGATCCCGCTCGTCGACCTCGTTCGTAGCGCCGTCAGCGAGACAGAGAACTACGCCCGCGTTCATATCACCCGACTGCCCGATGCGTCGGTGCTCGGCGCCGCCGTCGCCGACCTCATCCACCTGCTCGCCGAACTCGTGGACAACGCGACGTCGTTCTCACCACCGGAATGCACGGTGGAGGTGAGTGGGAACGTCGTCGGCAAAGGCATCGTCGTCGAGATCACCGACCAAGGGCTCGGTATGCTCTCGGAGGATATCGAGCGGTTGAACGACACCCTGTCCAATTCCACCGATTTCAGTGTCACCAGCCTGTCCGCCGACTCCCGACTCGGCATGTTCGTGGTGTCGAGACTCGCGGCTCGTCACTCTGTGATGGTGCGACTGACCGAATCGGATTATGGCGGAATCCGGGCTATCGCGCTCCTCCCCTCCGGTATCATCGCCTCTGCGGCGACACTCGGCCCCCCATCGCCCTCGATCGAGGCCGCGAGGGCACTGTCCGGGCCAGAAGCCCCTCCCGTCCGCCGTTCCCCGGCCGTCGAACCAGGGCGATCGCCGATCTCGTCCCGAGAATCACACGCGCCCGAGCAAACGTGGGAAACCCATTCGGAGCCAACCGGTTTCAGCGACCCGATCCACCCCGACGACGGAGGTCGGCCACTACTGCCACGCCGTCTTCGGCAGACCAGCCTGGCTCCACAACTCGCGCAGGCACCCGGCGACAGCGCGCCGACCGGCGATCGGCGCATGCCCGAGCGACCCCGCACGGCCGAGCAGGCCCGCGACCTGATGTCGGCTATCGAAAACGGAACTCGTCAAGGCCGACGGACTCAGGCCATCCCGGAACGACCCGAACACTACGGAAACGAAGGCCTGCTGTGACATCTCCGAACACCGGTAATCTGGCATGGCTACTCGATGACTTCGTTCAGCGCGTGGCCGGAGTTCGCCATGCCGTCGTGTTGTCCACCGACGGAATGTTGCTCGGTTCGTCCACTGCCATGCCCGTCGACGAGGCCGAGCACTTCGCCGCCATGGCCTCCGCGCTGAACAGTCTCGCCCGCAGTGCGGGACACCGCTTCGCAGGCGGTGGTGTGCGCCAATCGGTGATAGAACTCGACGACGCCGTATTGTTCGTCACCACCGCGGGCGCAAACGCGTGCCTAGCCCTGTTCACCAGTGCGACGGCCGATATGGGAGTAGTCGCCTTCGAAGCGAATCAGACGGTACACCGCATCGGCAACTATCTCTCGACCGCGCCCCGGCGGACGTCGCAAGGGAACTTGGGCCACAAGCGGTCGTGAACTCCCACGTAGGTGATTATCGGCAGGCCATGTCCGTCTCGACACCAGAGCCGTGACCAGCACCCAAACCGTGAACCTATCGCCGAGATCGCTCCAACGGCGCCTGCGGCAAACCCTCTGCGGGACTGCGATTTCGAATGCCGTGTCCACGCGACGCTCAGCGTCGCCGAGCACTGAACTACCTTCGGAGCGAATCGGGTCCGCCGCCGATTGGGCCGCGTTCGTAGCTGTTGCGGCAGTGCGGACGCAACCCGCAATCGCCGCCCAGGGTCACGAAACCACTGGCTGACGCAACTCGGCGAACGTCCGCACCGGAACGCAGTCGACCAGGAGACAGCTACGCCCTGAACCAGCGGTCGGCGCCACGAACAGGCCAATTCTGAGACCTAGATCTCAGCACCTGGTGAACCTTCTTATGATCCCGCCAACCATGCCGGACATGGGAATGCTGCGCGATGTGCGTTCACCTTGGCGGAACAAGTTAACGACCAGTTGCCGAGACATCTATCTTAGTTATATAACTATCCCCATACGCGCCCGCTGACTCACTGCCCTGCGTCGGGCGAACCGAACGAGGAAATTCATTGACTCCGCAGCCAGCCGCAACCCGCACCGATGAACCGCAAAGCGCAGGGTCCACGACGAACCGGCTCCGGATCCCGCTGGTGGGCCGGCGATCGAATTCCAGCATCCGAACTCGCGTGCTGGCCATCGCGCTGATCCCGAGCACCGCCCTTCTACTCACCGGCGCAATCGTCGTCACTCTGCTCGCCGGCGAGGCACGCGCGGTCGGCCAGTGGTTCGACTTCCGCAGTGAATCCACCGAACCGGCACTCCGATTCGTCGTCGCGATCCAGCAGGAACGCAGCATCAGTCTGCAAGCGATCAACGGAAATTCAGGAGCTTACGACCAACTCGCCGATCGCCGCACACAGACCGATACAGCGTTGGTTGCGGTGAGCCGACTTTCCGCGATTGCCGAAGACAGATTCGATATGTTCGCCAACGCGGAGTGGCATGCACGTTTCGGCAGACTGGCACCACTACTGCCGACAGTCCGGGCTTCTGTTGACCGTCGGCAGATCCCTGGATCGGACATCGACGGGTTCTACTCCGAACTCGTCGATGTCTTCGCCGAAAGCGTCGTCCAGACCGCAGTGTCCCAGGCACCGAACAACGCCACTGTCACCGAAGAACTCAGCTCCGCGGCGATGTTACGGATTGCTGATATGCACTCGCGCGCCACAGCCCTGGTCAACGGCGGGTTGGCCCTAGGCAGTGTCGATCCCGGTCAACAACGCACCGTCTCGGATCTGTACAGCGGTACCCAGCGCCAGCTGAAAACGCTGGAGTCCCAGCTTGCTCCTCCCGTCCAGGACGGCTACCGACAGTTGATCGCCAGCCCGGAGTGGAACCTGGCGACGACCGGGGAGAGCGAACTCGCAGAGCAAGGTCAACTATCTGTTCCCTATCCGAGTTGGCAATCGGCCGAGGAAGCGGTCAACGCACGACTGCTCGACCTGTTCGACAGTCAGATCTCACACGCTGTCCAGACCGCAGACGACGCCGCACGTACGTCAGTCACCCGAACGGTATGGGTGGGGCTGGCAGTATTACTCATCACCGCATCAACGCTCGGGCTCGCAGTTGTCCTCGCGCGCAGACTGGTAGCCCGGCTGAGGGCGCTTCGGTCCAGAAGTCTCCACCTCGCCCACGACACCCTGCCCGCACTGATCCAGAGAATCCACGATGGTGAGTCGATCGACCTCGACACCGAGATCGGAACCTCGCCAATTGGCAACGACGAGATCGACCAAGTCGCGGAAGCTTTCGACATCGCCCTGCGCACCGCAGTGACCACAGCAGTCGACCAGGCACGAACCCGCTCCGGTTTCGCGAAGGTATTTCTCGACATCGCTTACCGCAATCAAGCTGTGGTCCGCAAGCAATTGGAGGTACTCGACATCGCGGAGTCGAAGCAGAATGACCCCGAACACCTCCAACTCCTGTTCGATCTCGATCACCTGACCACACGCGCCCGGCGAAACGCCGAGAACCTGCTCATTCTCGGAGGCGGGCAGGCGGGCAGACGATGGCGGCAACCCGTGCTGCTGGAAGACGTCGTCCGCAGCGCGGTGTCGGAGACCGAGAACATGGCCAGGGTGGGAGCCGTTCGCATACCCGAGGCGCTGGTGTCCGGGGGCGCCGTGGCCGACCTCATCCATCTGTTGGCCGAACTCATCGACAACGCGGCGACTTTTTCTCCTCCTGAGGCACCCGTGTCTATCCACGGAAACAGCGTCGGACGTGGAGTAGTCATCGAGGTCGAGGACCAAGGCCTCGGTATCCGCTTCGAAGAACGCGAGCGGCTGAACGAGACACTGCGCAACCCCCCGGACTTTCACGAGATGGCCCTGGAAGGCCGCCGCCATCTGGGACTATTCGTCGTCGGCAGGCTGGCACAACGGCATTCGATCACCGTGAACTTGCAGGAATCAGCCTACGGCGGCATCAAGTCGATCATCCTGATCCCGACAGAGACCCTGCAAGCAACCGACGCACCCCGTGCCGATCGTGTCCTCACCGCCAAACCCCCTCGGATGGAACAGTCTTCGCAGAAGTCGAGACTCATTCCTCACGAACCCGCAGGCCATCCCGAGCAAGTCGACCCGCACACTCATTCCTCCGTAGTCATCGCCGAGTCTCCACGCCGTCAGCCGCTGACGATCGATGCTCCCGTCCTCCGCGGTCGACCTGCCTCGGCCGACCGCATGTTCGCTCCTCCCGTCACCCGCAACCGCGCTCCACTTCCACAGCGGGAGCGACAGACCCACATGGCACGCGAACTCCAACCCCAGCGCACCGACACTTCCACGCGGGCAGACGTTCCCGCTAGAGAACGCAGCGCAGACTTCGCGCGAGGCTCGATGGCCGCCTTCCAGAGCGGAACGCGGCAAGGGCGTGCCTCCACCACCGACCCCTACCAGTGAAACGGACGGTCAATAATGAACGACGAATTCTCGTCCAGGCCAGCCTTGCCCGAATTGGACTGGCTACTCAACGGCCTCGTCGGCCGCATCCCCGGTGCCGAACACGCCGTTGTCCTATCGGCCGACGGGCTAGCGCTCGCATCATCTAGCGGGCTCGACCGTGAAGGCGCCGAACACCTCGCCGCGATGGCGTCGGCCCTGCACAGCCTCGGCCGCGGCGTGGGCACCCGATTCGGCAAGGGGTCGCTGCACCAGAGTGTCACCGAATTGGAGCACGGCTTCTTCGTCGTCACCGAAGCTGGACACGGCGCATGCCTTGCGTTGCTTGCCGAGATCGACACCGACCTCGGCCTCATCGCCTACCAGATGAATGTCATGGTCAGCCAGGTACGGGATCAGCTCTCCGCAAGTCCTCGAACCCCCAGCGATCCCATGATGACGATGTATCGACAATGAATTACTACGAAGATCAATTCTACGAACCGCACCCGGAAGATGATCCCGGTCCGCTCGTGCGGCCCTTCGCGGTCACTCGAGGACGTGCCGGGATCGACCTCTACGATCTGGACATACTCACTCTTGTCGTCGCGGTCGGCTCCGCCGTCGAGGTCACCACTCTCGATCGCGAATACGGGATGATTCTCCGGATGTGCCAGGAGCGGCCGCTGTCGATCGTCGAGATCTCCGCACACTTGAATCTTCTCGTCGCTACGGTAAAAGTGCTCGTCAGCGACCTGATCACCGCGGGATACGTGATCTTCAGATCACCCACTCCCACCGAACTACGACCCGACACACTACTCATCCAGGCGGTACTCGATGGTGTTCGCAGACTCTGATCACTTCGGCTCGGCAGGCATCCAGACTGTCCGGGCGGTCAAACTCCTGATCGCGGGCGGATTCGGAGTCGGCAAGACGACCATGGTCAGCACGATCAGCGAGATCACGCCCCTGCGAACCGAAGAACAGCTCACTGAACGAAGCATCGGTGTCGACGACCTCACCGGAATCGAAGGCAAGACCACCACGACAGTCGCCTTGGATTTCGGACGCCTCACCATCGGCTCCGATGTGGTCATGTACTTGTTCGGTACACCGGGTCAGGACCGCTTCTGGTTCATGTGGGACGAGTTGTCCACCGGCGCGATCGGCGCGATCGTGCTGGCCGACACCCGACGACTCGAGGCATGCTTCGCTCCGGTGGACTTTTTCGAATCTCGCGGCATCCCGTTCATCCTCGCCGTGAACTGCTTCGATGGCGCCGACATCTACTACGAGGACGAGATCAGACGTGCCCTCGATCTGCCATCGACCATACCGGTGGTCTTGTGTGATATCCGGGAACGCGAATCGGCCAAACACGTTCTCATCTGCCTATTGGAGTACATCATGGCCTCCACCATTTCGTCCTGACCCGTCTGCCCGGCGGTCGGCCGCGACCGCGCCCGCCTTTACTTCAGGCCCCGGATTGCCTGAAGTCGCCATTCGTGGCCTACGGTGCGACACATTTCTGAAGGCTCGTGGCGCTCCACATCCACCGGTTCACAAAGCCCTCCTGTCGATGCGGCAAATATCGCTTCATCGCCCTCCCTTGGACATCCACTTCAGTCAATAATATAACTAAGTGGCATATGTAAGAGCTTGGGATCGGCGTCAACCGGCGGACGGCCCGTGAGTTGACCCCGTTGGTTCGGTCCGGACCGATCGACGGGGTCCCATCACGAGGTCAGCTTGAAGTACGCGGCTATGCCCTCGTCACCGGAGCCCAGCCCGCTGGCTTTGTGTCCATCGAAGGGGGCGCGTTCCCATCGAGAGTACAGGTGTTGACCCCGACTGCTCCGGTGTCGATCTGCTGGGCAACCGCTGTCCCGCGCTCGACATCCGCGCTCCACACAGTTCCGCCGAGACCATAGAGCGAGTCATTGGCCGCGGCTACGGGCCATCGGGTCTCCGTCCTGACAGTGTCAGATCCGGAGCGGCGCGTGACGATTCAGTTTCAGAGCCGCAGCGCACAATTCCTCGATTCGACGTCCTGCCGTGGTGGAACCGGTGAAAGCGATTTTGTCGACGCCGTCGTGACGGACGAGGTACTCGGCCACCACGCGATCACCGGGTACCACATTGACTACCCTGGCGGAAGGCCGCTCTCGTAGACGGCATCGGCAAACAGATACGAACCGAGCGCGTTTCCGGTGATGGTTGACCACCACCGCACACCCGCCGTGAGCGCAGGGGCGAGCTTGAACATCCCTCAGGCACACTGACCGCTTCCACAGTCCCCGGTCCCCGGCCTGGAAACGACTGCACTCACAGATCCCGATTGCTGGGAGTAGTCGAGGGTGGAATGGATCAACAGCGCAGTGGCAGCCGGATCGGCGGTCGATCACAGTGTTGATGTCGTATATGAACACTTTTACCTTGAGCGCTGACCAGGTATCGCGGGTAAGAACAGTAACTCAGATGACTAGGGCCAAATCGTTCACCTAGTTGAACTAGATGTGCCACACTCTCGTAAAGCCGTATGGGAGGAAGTGCATGAAGATCGCGAGCCGTCACGAAATCGGACGTCTTCATCGGGCGATCCGTTCATCGGTCGCGGTACTCACGGCCGCCACGATGTGCCTGTCCGCAGCGGTCTGCGCGGATGCCGCGCCCCAGACGGCGGTCACCGGATTGAGCGAGACCTATTACCCGTGGATCGACAACGGCTACCCAAGCCTCGCGCGCAACGGACTGATCGCCGATCCGGAACTGCTCGACGCCTTCGCACGCGAATACGCCAACAACCCGCACCTGACCAACACCGGCGAGATCACCATCGCCGATCCGAACGTGCAGGACTTCTTCACCTGGTGGCTACCGCACCAGCTCGCGAACATCGCTATGAACGAAGCGGCACCGCCGGAAGGCCGCGACCTGGACCTCACCACCCCGGAGGGACTGGGCCGGGCCCAGTGGCTGGTCCACTTGTGCGGCTACTACTCCAGCAGTTGGCTGCGAACGAGCATGGGCGTGTTCGATCAGCCGTCCTCGACCTCGGCCACCCCGACTGACGCTGTCTACACACAGTTCTACGATCTTGTACTCGCGCAGTACCGCGACACTGCCCTCTTCGGTGACGACGCCGCGGTGCTCGGTTTCGCCGAGCAGACATTGAGGAGCAACGCCCCCCTCACCGCCGGCCTGCCGGGCCCCCGCAGCGACCTGCTCGAGCGAGGCCCCGCCGAAGTGGGCATGTTCGGATACGACGCAAGATGGCTGTTCAATCTGCTGCCCCCGAGCCTCAACGCACCGATCGCGGCGACACCATTCACCGATAACTACTTCAGCGCGAACCCGGACATATTCCTCGACGCGCACTTCGCCCTGCCCGAACAACCATATCTTCGAGAGGCGGAACGCAAGCACGCCCAAGCCACAACCGACCCGGGCGTCAACGCACAGGTAGCTCGAATAGTGCAAGGCCGCCCCGGGCAGGAACCGCTACTGGCAATCCAACAAAGCTTCGGTGCCGCAGGCGACGCGATCTACCGGAACGGAATAGGGTACGGAACACCCACTGTCTATCGCGGGTGGAACCAGGAACAATACAACCGCGTACTCGCTTGGGCGTCGTACGCGGTCATGTACAGCAAGGCCAACAGCCTCAACGCACTCACAGCCGTGGCCACCAACGACGCGTCACTGGCCCGCCAGGAGGTCCGAACCTCGTTCCTGTGGTGGATATACACGACGACCTATATCGCTACCATCTTCGATCCACGCAACGACGCGACACCGTTGAGCGAGTCGCTTCCCCATTTCGTCACCGCCTAGAGCCCCTATCGGGTTCGGTTGCTGAGTCGTCGCCAACAGATCAGCGCGGCACCGAGATTCAGGAATCCGTAATGGATGTCGGTGCGGCGTTCCCAGCGGACGGCCAGGCGCCGGTACTGGTGGAGCAGGGCGAAGGTCTGCTCCACGATCCAACGGCCAGCAGTGACTTTGTCGCGGGTTCCTCGGCGAGGGATGTATCCGGTGATCCCGCGTTGCCGCAGCTCGGCGTACACGCTGGGGTAGTCGTAGCCCTTGTCGCCGAGGAGCGTTTTGATCCGGCGGCGTGGTGGCCCCGGTCGCCCGCGCAAGGGGCGGACCCGGTCGAGTACGGGCGCGAGCATCAGGTGGTCGTTGACATTGGCTGCGGAGAGCTCCACGACGATCGGGAACCCGTTGCCGCAGGTCAACAGGTGATGTTTGGAACCGGTCTTGGCGCGGTCTACCGGGCTCGGGCCGGTCGCGGCGCCCCCTTTTTCGCCCGCACGTGCGAGCCGTCGATCATGACCCGGTCGAAGTCGATCAACCCGGCGGCGTTGCTATGGTCGAGGACCGCTCGGTGAATGGCCTCGAACACCCCGGCGGTATGCCAGTCGCGCAGCCTGCGCCAACACGTCATCCCGGAGCCGAACCCGAGTTCCTGGGGAAGGTCTTCCCACCCGATCCCGGTGAACAACACGAACAAGATCCCCTGGAACACCAGCCGCGGGTCGTGCTGGGCCGGACCCGGCGTTCCTGCCGCTTTCACCGGCAGTAGCGGTTCGATAACCGCCCACAACTCATCATCCACGACCCACGGCGCTGCCACAGCGAAACATCCTGTACGACAGCAGGTCTCGCCGCCACCTGACCGAACCCGTTAGGAGCTCCTAGTAGCGCCTGAGGACTGCTACCTACAGGAGGCTGGGTACGCGGGTCACCGGCGGACGACGGCGTCTTGCGGCCTACGGAAGAACATCGAGCACCAACTCTCGGGATCCTCGATCATGAAATTCCTGACCTGGGCGAAAATCTCTTAGCCAAAAGGCGACGGACTTGCCGACATCTCTGTCACTGATCAGCTGAACCAGCTTCACGGGCGCACGCTGGGGCTCTGTCGGGTTGTCGGCGAGACTCCGACAGGGGTTGGATTCCGCTTCGGGGTTATCCGACTTCAGGGGTATGGGTCGGAACTAGCTGCAGTATGGCTGAGAGAACTTCTCGTGCCGGTGGAACTATGTTCTGGGCGGGTCGGATTACGAAAGCCGCCTCCCGTCGATGCGGCAAGTATCGCTCATCGCCTTCCTGGACATCCACTTCCCTCACTAGTATAACTAAGTGGTATATGTAAGTGGTGGGCCTCGCATCGGCCTCAACCAACGGACGGCTTGCGGTACCGAATCCACCGGGCAGTCCGAAACACAGGAGGCAGCATGTGGCGAAGCCACGACGACACCACCCAGCAGGATTGGGCCCGACTGTCGGCGTGGGCACGGGACAACGGTCATCGAATCGACGTCACCGACGTCCGTCAGTTCGCCGGAGGGATCGCCAACCTCAACTACTTGATCGACTTCGACGGTGTCCCCGCGGTGCTGCGCCGACCCCCCGCCGGAGTACTGGCCGAATCTGCCAGCGACATGGCTCGCGAATGGCGCGTGCTGTCGGGACTGCACAGATCTTTCGCACTGGCCCCGCGGGGATTGCTGTACTGTGCTGATCCTGCCGTGCTCGGTGCACCCTTCCAGATCCTCGAGTACCGACCGGGCATCGCGATCACCGCCACCCTGCCCGACACCGCGGACAGTGGTGCGCCGGACCGACTCACCGCCACCTTGATCGATGCGATGGTCGGGTTGCATACCCTGGATCCCGACGATGTCGGCCTGGGAGAACTGGGCCGACCCGACGGCTTTCTCGCGCGTCAACTCCATGGATGGACCAGACGGGCGACTGCGGTCTGGCCCCAAGGGTTGCCCTCGACCGCCCGGCAGCTCATCGACGTGCTCGACCGGGAGATTCCGGATCCCGCCGGAGTCTCGTTGCTGCACATGGACTTCAAGCTCAACAACATCCTCGTCGACCCGGACACCCTGCGCGCCAATGCCGTGATCGATTGGGATATGGCCACACGTGGCTGCCCGCTGTTCGATCTGGCGGTGCTGCTGTCGTACTGGGTCGAGACCGCAGACCCCGAGCCGTTGCATCGGCTGAACGAAGTGCCCTCGCTGACAGTCGGTTTCGGTGATCGTTCGGCGATTGCACAGCGGTATTTCCATGCTCGCGGCGTGCCGCCGCGCTCTCTGGTGTGGCACGTCGCCTGCGCTCGCCTACGGCTGGCCGTCGCCTGGATGCAGTTGTATCGCAAATGGCAGGCAGGCGAGGTCACCGGCACTCGCTACGCCGAATTCGCCGACATCGCCGACACGGTCCTCGACTGGGCTATACACCAATTCACCAAAGGAGCAGTGTGATCAACTTTGCCGTCCCCGCCGATGTCGCTGAGAAGGCTGACCGGGTGCGACGATTCGTCACCGACATCGTTGTCCCCTACGAGCGCGATCCGCGCCTGACTCAGCACGGGCCCACCGACGAGCTGCGACAGGAGCTGATCGAGCACGCGCGAGCGGCGGAGCTTCTCACCGTGCAGGCATCGGTCGAGGCAGGTGGATGGGGGCTGTCCCACGTCGATCAAGCGGTGATCTACGAGTCGGCGGGCTGGTCGACTCTCGGCCCTGTTGCTATGAACTGCGCTGCCCCCGACGAGGGCAACATGTTCCTACTCGACAAGATCGCCACCCCGGAACAGGTGCAGCGCTATCTGAGGCCCGTGGTCGAAGGTCATCAGCGTTCGGTCTTCGCCATGACGGAACCCGACGGTGCCGGATCCGACCCCGCCCAGCTACGCACCACCGCCACCTTCAACGGCACGAACTTCACCCTCAACGGCCTCAAATGGTTGATCACCGGCGCACGCGGGGCCAAGACATGGATCATCATGGCCGACCTCCAGCCGGGTTCCGATCTCCCCGCGGGCCCGACCCTGTTCCTCACCGACGGGGACCAGCCCGGCATTGTGATCGAACGCATCATGAACACCATGGACCGCAACTACGTCGAAGGCCACGGCGTCGTCCGGTTCGAAAACCTGACACTGCCCGCCGACGCGCTACTCGGCGAGGCCGGACAAGCGCTGCGCTACGCCCAACTGCGCCTGGCACCAGCCCGGCTGACGCACTGCATGCGCTGGCTGGGAGCCGCGGCCCGTGCCCAACACATCGCCGTAGACCACGCCCGCACCCGCACGGCCTTCGGCAAGCCGATCGGCGAACACCAGGGCGTGTCGTTCATGTTGGCCGACAACGAAATCGCGCTACAACAATGCCGCCTGGCCATCTGGCACGCGTGCTGGCTGATGGACAACGGAAGCAAAGCCCGGCACGAGAGCTCCATGGTCAAGGCGTCAGTCTCCGAGGAACTGTTCAAGGTCGCCGACCGCTGCGTTCAGGTGCTCGGCGGGATCGGCATCAGCGACGAAACCGTCGTCGAAATGATCTTCCGCGACATCCGAGCCTTCCGTCTCTACGATGGCCCCACCGAGGTACACAAATACGCCATCGGCCGCCAAATACTGCGCGCCATCTAGGCAACTGCAACAGCCTTCGACCCACTTCGGCCCTGCGGCCTGCCCGTCGAGCATGGTCCAGATCACGGTTTACCGGCAACGGATACACGGTGACGAATTACAGAGGGATAGGAACGACAACGATGCCCACCACCTACACCTCGTCGTGGCGCGATACCGACATCACCGCGCTCGGCGACCTCGCCGACAGGTTCTTCGCCAGAGAAATCACCCCCTACCAGGAACGTTGGGACCAGCAGCACTACATCGACCGCGACGTCTGGATCAAGGCCGGTGACCTCGGGCTCTTGTGTTGCTCCATCCCCGAGGAATACGGAGGCGGAGGCGGAACCTTCGCCCACGACCTCGCCGTCCTCGAAGCCCAAGCTCGTGCAGCAGACTCCGGATTCGGCAACACCGTCCACAGCGGCATCGTTGCCCACTACATCCTCGCCTACGGAACAGAGGAACAACGACGCCGCTGGCTGCCCTCCATGACGTCGGGGCGAAGCATCGCCGCGGTAGCCATGACCGAACCCGGCGCGGGTTCGGACCTGAAGAACATCAAGACCACCGCCCTCCTCGACGGCGACCACTACATCCTCAACGGCTCGAAGACCTTCATCTCCAACGGATCCCAAGCCGACATCATCGTCGTGGTCGCCAAGACCGACCCCGCCGCCGGTGCGAAAGGCGTATCTCTCGTCGTCATCGAAACCGCGGACTGCCCCGGCTTCACCCGTGGCCGAATCCTCGACAAAGTCGGCCAGCACAGTGCGGACACCTCCGAATTGTTCTTCCAGGACGTGCGTGTGCCGCGAGAGAACCTACTCGGAGAGGTCGAAGGACGCGGCTTCGGGCAACTGATGACCCAACTGGCCCAGGAACGGCTACTCATCGGTGTCACCGCCGTCGCGACAATGGAAGTGGCCGTCGCCGAGACCATCGCCTACACGAAGGCACGAAAGGCGTTCGGCCAAACTATCTTCGACTTCCAGAACACCAAGTTCGTGCTCGCCGAATGCGAGACCATCGCGCACGCGACCCGAGTCTTCATAGATTCCTGCATCGAGCGTCATCTCGCCGGAAATCTCGACACCACCACGGCGGCGATGGCGAAATGGTGGCTTACCGAGCAACAATGCCAGGTCATCGATCAGTGCGTCCAACTGTTCGGCGGATACGGCTACATGCGTGAGTTCCCGATCGCGCGAATGTACGCCGACGCCAGAGTCCAGAAGATCTATGCCGGGTCGAACGAAATCATGAAAGATCTGATCGCGCGCTCACTCTGACCCGCTCCCCCAGAAAAGGCCGTACATGACCCTGACGGTAGCGGATATCAGGCCCTCACCGTGTCTTACCATAGCCGCGCTTTCGAACCGCCACTGTCCAACGAAAGTGAGACCCGCACCGAACAAGCCCACCAACGAGGTATGAAGGAGATCGAAATGGCAGGTGCACCGCGATCGAATCACAGCCGTCTCCGAGTCCAGTTGCGAACAGATCGACTCGACCAGCCCGGCCGTCGAACGATACGTTCACCGGCGCACGGGATGTTGCAGAACCTGGACAAGTGTCCGAACTGCGGGTATTCCGTCAGGGCGATAATTGTCATTGGATTGGTGGGTGGGGTTGCCCGAAAGGAACTGCAGATCGGTTGCAATCAACCTTGCGGATGGCACAAAACACCCACGCGCCGACGGATCCGGACCACCGCTGGAAGCAGTACTGTGACATGCCCAAGCCCCGACGCTGGCGCATAACGGTCTGGAACCGAACGAAACACTGGGGGTGTAATCCTATTCGAGAGGCCTCGGCCCCATACGCGCGATGTGTGCATCCAGGCGAACGTGTCGACCTCCGGAACCGACGACCGACTGACCGACATACATGCCTCTCCGCTCGACCTCGACAACCGCTGTCACCCGGACTTATTTCCGAGATCGAAACCTCGAAACACCTTATGAGGCGGGCTCGCCAACCAATTTAGACGATGTCTCACATGGTTGCTCGTGCCTTGGCGAGTTTCTTGAAGCCGGTCAGTGCCGCGGCAAGTGTCAGAAAACCCAGGAAATGAGTTCCC
>NZ_QCYJ01000063.1 GCF_003123685.1 Nocardia aurea | reverse complement strand
CCTGGCGATCCACGTGGACTCCGAGCAGCACCTGCTGGAATACCGGCGCCGCCTGGACGCCAGCGAGCGGCCGGTCGAAATGCAGATCCAGCACGAGACCATCGAGTCGATCTACACCCACGACCCCAACGGCTACATGGTCGAGATCACCCGGGCGCTGCGGCCGGTGACGCCGCAGGAAGACCTGGACGCCAACCTGACCATCGATGCCCTGGTCGACATCATGGCCCGGCCGGGCGCCACCCTGGACGACCTGCTCACCCGCAAGGCCGAACTCATCGTCGAACGGGCGGCCGCCTGGCAAGAGCAGCAGGAACGGCTGGTCGAGTCGCCGGAAGGACCGGTGCACGCATGACACTTCAACTGTTCGTCCTGGACGTTCCGGAGAACACCATGGTCGCCGAGGTCGCCGGGCGGGACCCGAACGTCGCCGTCTCGAGGCTCGGCCCGTACTTCGTCATCGAGTCCGCCGACACCTTCAGCATCGACCGCCGCTCGACCGGATGCCGGCACGCGGTCTGGTACAGCTGTGTGGCCGGCCTGGCCGGGTGCCGGATCACCCAGTTCGACAAGGATGCCCTCCGGCTGGAGGCACGATGACCCAGCAGGTGCCGGAGTCGGCGGCGCAGCTGGGCGCCGGCCGATACGTCACGACGATCGAGCCCCCGCCCGGCGTGTCCACCAGCGTGTGCGAACTCGCAACCAGCGACGGGGCGACGGTGACCGGTGTGCTGCGGGTCCCGCCGGGCGCGTCGTCGGTCATCACGATCATGCACCCGCGGCAGGACGTCACCCACCATTCGCTGGTCCCGTACCTGCTCGCTGCGGGGTACGCGGTGTGGACGCAGGGCAGCCGCTCGCCGAACAACGACCTCAACCTGCTGCACGAACAGGCCATCATCGACATGGCCGCCGGCCAGGTCTACCTGCGCGAAGCCGGCTTCGAACAGGTCGTCTCGCTCGGCCACTCCGGCGGCGGCGCTCTGACGGCGTTCTACTGCCAGCAGGCGTCGCTACCCGCCGAGCAGCGCCTGCGCGCCGCCCCGTCGGGACGTCCGGTCCCGCTGGCCGACACCACCATGCCGGTGCCGGACGGTGTCGTGTTCCTCGCCCCGCACCCCGGCCAGGCGGCGCTGCTGCTGCGGGTCATCGACCCGTCGGTTACCGACGAGGCCGATCCGCTGTCGGCCGACCCGGACCTCGACCCGTTCAACCCCGCCAACGGATTCGTCGCCGCCCCCGAGTCCAGCCACTACGACGAGGCGTTCGTCGGCCACTACCGGACCGCGCAGCTGGACCGGATACGGCGCATCGACGACGTCGCGCGCAGCCTCGCCGCGGAGTCCGCGCGGGCCAACCGGGCGTTCAAGGCCGGCGGCGATGCCGCCGACCGCCGGCGCGCGCTCGCACCACGGCTGATCACGGTGTATCGAACCGACGCCGACCTGCGCAACGTCGACCTGTCGCTGGACCCCAACGAGCGCCCGTACGGGTCGCTGTTCGGTCGGCGGCCGGATCTGACCAACTACGGGCTGGTCGGGTTCGGCCGGCTGTCGACCGCGGAGGCGTGGCTGTCCACCTGGTCCGCGCTGAGCAGCAACGCCGACTTCGTGCGCTGCGCGCCCGGCGTGACCGTGCCGGCCCTGCTGCTGGAGTTCGCCGGCGACCAGGCCTCGTTCCCCAGCGACATCGTCCGCATGCGCGACGCGCTCGGCGCCGCGGACCTGACGGTCGCCGCGGTCGCTGGTACCCACTTCGGTGGGCCGATCCGGCCCGGCGCACCCACCGGCACGGCGCTGGCCGCCGAGCGCATCCGCGACTGGCTGGACCCGCGCTTCGCCGGCTGACCACAGGCACCCACCACCCCGTCCCACGCACCAGAGGACCCGTCATGGACCAGCGAGTCGTTCCGTTCCCCGCCGATGCGATCGCCCGCTATCGCGCGGCCGGGCTGTGGGGCACCCGCACCATCGCCACCGAGTTCCAGGCTGTCGCGGCGCGCTACCCGGATCGGGACGCCGTCGTCACCGCGGCCGGGCAGGCCAGCTACCGCGAGCTAGACGAGCGCGCCGACCGGGTCGCCGCGGGGCTGGTCGAGCTCGGGCTGCGGCCGGGTGACCCGCTCCTGTTCCAGGTCACCGACCGGCTGGAAACCGTGGTGGCCTGGTACGGCGTGCTCAAGGCCGGGCTAGTGCCGGTGTGCACGCTAGCCGCCCACCGGGCGAACGAAATCGGCGGGATCAGCCGCCGTACCGGCGCCGTGGCGCACCTGGTCGAGGCCGGCACCAAGGGCTTCGATCTGATCGGCTTCGCCATCGAGCAACGGGCCGGACATCCGACGCTGCAGCACGTGTTGACGATCGGCGCCGCGGCGGACACGCCGGGCGTCCGGATCGAGGATCTCGGCGCCGACACCTCGACCGACCTCGCCCGCAAGGTCGTCGACGACATCCAGGCCCGCATCGACCCCGACGACGTGGCGGTGTTCCAGCTGTCCGGCGGGACCACCGGGGTGCCGAAGGTGATCCCCCGGCTGCACGCCGAGTACTGGTACAACGCGCGCGAGTACGCGCGCAGCCTCGGCTGGGACGACACGACCCGCACCGGACATCTCATCCCGATCATCCACAACGCGGGGATCGTGTGCGGGCTGCACGGCCCGCACAGCGTGGGCGGATGCCTGGTGCTGACCGGTGCGGACCTGTCGCAGGCGCTGCCGATCCTCACCGCGCAGCGGACCACCGACGTGCTGCTCGGCCACGGCCACTACCCCGCGGTGACCGGCCCGGCCTTCGCCGAGCTCGCCGGCACCCTGCGCAGGGTCGTGCTGTCCGGCGCCAAGGTGCCGCCCGAGCTGTTCGGGCGGCTCGAAGCGCACGGCGTATGGAGCGGTCAGCTTTTTGGCATGGGCGAGGGCTTCTTCGCCCTCACCGGCCCGGACGCCCCCCGCGAGGCGAGGCTGACCACGGTCGGCACTCCGATGTCCCCGCTGGACGAGTTCAAGGTGCTCGACGTCGGTACCGAGACCGAGCTGCCCGATGGGCAGGTCGGCGAACTGTGCTGCGCCGGCCCGTACACCTTGCGCGGATATTTCGATGCCCCCGAGCAGAACCGGCAGGCGTTCACCAGCGACGGCTTCTACCGCACCGGCGACCTGGTCGCGGTGCGGGTCATCGACGGCGAGCGCTACCTGTCCGTCGAGGGGCGGATCAAGGATCTGATCAACCGCGGCGGTGAGAAAGTCAGCGCCGAGGAAGTCGAGCTGCTGCTCCTGCAGCATCCCCGCATCGCCGCCGCGGCCGTGGTCGCGATGCCCGACCCGCGGCTGGGCGAACGCGCCTGCGCCTTCCTGGTCGCCCGCGACCAGCCGCTGCCGCCGCAGGCGATCCAAGAACACCTCGCCGCGCTGGGCGTGGCCAAGTTCAAGTGGCCCGAGCGTCTGGAATGGCGCGACGAGCTGCCCACAACGTCCGTCAACAAGATCGACAAGAAGGCGTTGCGCGCCGAGATCACCGCGACGCTCGACGCCGAGCAGCGTTAGCACCAGTGCGGCAAGCTCGACCGACGCTTCCCGGAGGCGTATCGACAATCTGTTGTAGTTGGTGCCGAACAGCTCCCGTCGCGACGCGATCGTGCCACCCGCCAGACGGGAAGCAATCTACCCCGCGCCCGAATGGGTGCACCGCCGCAGAGGTTGGCGAACGCAGCCTCCCCGCGAAGCCGATGCCCACCGCCTCCGCGGCCTCGTCGAGCAGCACCTGGCCGTCCGAGTACCCCGACCGGTGCCGAGACGCCCGACCGGCTCACCGTGCACCCCGATATCGCGTCCGCGCTGCGGCTGACCGACCGGCCCGCGCCGCCAGACCCCGACCGGGAGCCCGTACCTCCATAACGGATCTTGTCCACTTGGGGATCCTCAACCGGACGACCCGCGATCCGGATCGCGCCGCCGCACCGGTTGGGTGTTGTTCGAGGTCGCGCGTGTGACCCGGCCCCGGCGCTGCGCCGGCACCCAGTTCGCCCCAGCCATCGTCGCGGTCCTGATCGACGAGCTGGCCGGCGCCGACCTGGTAACGGCCCCGTAGCCGGCGCGCCATCGGCCGGCGGCGACCAGGGCCAAGGCCAGCCGGCCACGTTGGTAATCATGTGTCCGGCGTCGGCCAGCAGCGCCAGCGAGCCGGACAGCAACGCACCGACCACCTCCACCACAAGGATC
>NZ_QCYJ01000037.1 GCF_003123685.1 Nocardia aurea | reverse complement strand
TCACCGTCACCTGGCGGTCCAACGTGCTGGGCAGCATGCGCGTCTTCCGCGCGGCGGCCGACGCCGGGGTGCCCGCCCTGGTGTACGCCTCCTCGGTGGGGGCGTACTCGCCGGGGCCCAAGGACCGGCCCGTGGACGAGAGCTGGCCGACGCACGGCTGGCCGGGCGCCGCGTACAGCCGGGAGAAGGCCTACGTCGAACGGGTGCTGGACGTCTTCGAGCACGACCACCCGGACATCCGCGTGGTGCGCATGCGACCGGGCTTCGTCTTCAAGCGGGAGGCCGCCTCCGAGCAGCGGCGGCTGTTCGGTGGCCCGTTCGTGCCGCGGCGGCTGCTGCGGCCGGGGCGGATCCCGTTCGTGCCTGACATCCCCGGGCTGCGCTTCCAGGCGCTGCACGCCGACGACGCCGGCGAGGCGTACCGGCTGGCGGTGAGCAGGCCGGTCACCGGAGCGTTCAACCTGGCCGCCGAGCCGGTGCTGGACCCGGAGTCCCTGGCCCGGCTGCTCGGCGCGAGGACGGTGGCGCTCTCGCCGCGGCTGGCCCGCGGCGCCATGGCCGCCGGCTGGCACCTGCGGCTGCTCCCTGCGGCGCCCGGGCTGTTCGAGATGCTGCTGCGGCAGCCGGTCATGAGCACGGAGCGGGCTCGGGACGTGCTGGGCTGGACGCCGCGGTACTCGGCCGCCGACGCCGTGCGGGAGCTCATGGAGGGGCTGCACGAGGGGGCCGGGATGGACACCGCGCCGCTGGCGCCCGACGGCGGGCCCGCGGGGCGGCTGAAGGAGGTCGCCTCCGGCGTCGCCGGACGTCCGTGAGAGGGTTGCGGGGCGCTGAGGCTGCGCGGGAGGCGGTTCGGGGCCGCTGGGGGCCGGTGGTCAGGCCGCGCTGGTGCCGCCGCTGCCCTGGGCGGGGCGAGGGGGCTCCGATGGGCTGAGGGCGGCGGTCAGGGCGTCCTCCACGGTCTCGTGCACCGGGAGGTGGGCTTCGACCCGGGTGATCCTGACGATCCGGGCGGGCATGGTCTGCAGGGCGGCCAGCCGGGCGCTGCCGCCGTGCCGCGCGACGGCCAGGCACGAGTTGAGCAGGGCGCGCAGGCCCGCGCTGTCCATGAAACGCACTTCGGTCAGGTCGAACACGAGGTGATCGTCCGGCCCCTGGCGCGCCTCGGCGACGTACGACTCCAGCCGACCTGCGTTGGTCGCGTCGAGCTCACCGCCGACGGCGATCACGGTGACGCCCGGCAGGCGCTGGGAGGCGTACGTCAGCCAGGACATCACAGATCCCATGGATCCGAAGCCTGTGGTCGCGCGCAGGTCGCCATGAACGAACCATAGCCCCTCGCATCTGCCGCGGTCGTCCAAGGAAACTTGGGATTCCAATGACGAATATCGCGGTCTGCCTACTCGTGGTTGCGCGAAGCATGTGCTAGCGGGCGGATCTGCGAGCTTTGTCCTCTTTGCGGTTGGCGGGCGGCTGACCAGCTGTAGGTCAGCTCTTTTCCGTGATGGCGGCGGTGGCCTGGTCGGCGCTCGGATAGAGGTCGAACGCCTGCGTCAGCCCCGTCATGCGGAAGACCCGTTCGAGCCGCGCGGTCAGCCCGGCCAGCGCGATCGTGCCGCCGCGCTCCAGGATGAGCTTGCGCAGGACCAGGAACAGCCGGATGCCCGTGGAGTCGCAGAACTCCAGCCCGCTCAGGTCCAGCACGAGGTGCCGGTGCTCGGGCGCCAGCAGGCCGTCCATGTCGGCACGGAGCTGGGCCGCGCTGATGTAGTCGAGCTCACCGGTCAGGGCCAGGACGCACGTGCCGGTGGTGGCGTCGGCCGAGGTCTGCGTCAGCTGAACAGGTGCGGTCACCGCGAATGCCTTCCCTCGATCGGAGGAACAGCGCCAGGGTTGATCAGCGTCGCCGTCATGTGCTCGTCGTCACCGTCTTCTCTTTCGCGATCACACGCAGTTTAGTCACGTTTTCCGCTGATCGTGCCCGTCCGGGAGGGTCTAGCAGGGCTCGTACATGCCGGCGATCGGCTCACGGTGGAGCAGCCGGGTGAAGAGGTCCACCCACAGTGGCATGACGGCGTCCGGCGCGTACGACCTGGCCGTGCGCGCGGCCGCGGTCCCGAGCCGCAGGCGCAGCTCGCGGTCGCCCATGAGCCGGTCGAGGGCGGCCGCCGGCCGTCCAGGCCCTGGCGGCCGACGAGCGCCGCGAGGGCCGCCCTCCTCGTCCCGGAGCCGAAGATGCGCAGCTCCCAGTCGGCGTGCCGGCGGGCCGCCTGGCCGAACGCCGGCACGAGCAGGTCGAAGCCCTTCTGCCAGACCAGCCGGCCGGCCGCCACCACGACGGGGTTCTCCTGCCGGGACGGCTCGCCGGACAGGGAGACCGGGTTGGGGATGCGCACGACCGGCGTACGCCCCAGCAGCTCGCGGTAGGCGAGCTGGTTGGTCCGGGTCAGCACGGCCACGGCGTCGAAGCGGCCGTAGTAGCGGGCGAAGTCCTCGCGGACCGGCTCGGGGTAGGCGTGCAGGTTCATGTGGTCCTGCGCCACGCGGACCACGCTCTTCGGGGCGCGGCGGGCGGAGATCAGGCTGAGCGCGGGCCGGGTCGTGACGAGGACGCCGTCACGCAGCGAGGAGACGTAGTCGATCACGGTCCTCTCCACCCGCTCGGTGAAGTAGTCGGCGGCGAACTCGCCCCGCGGCACGGACCACGCTGACGATCTCCACCTGGTGGCCCAGCGCCGCCATCGCGCTCGCCTGGTTGAACACCGTGCGGATCGTCCCGCCCAGCCCGTAGGCGTGCAGCAGCAGGTAGCGGATCCGCATGGGGGCGCCGGGGGGCGCGGGGCCGCTCATAGGTACCCCCAGCTCCTGCACATCGGCCTGAGCGCGTCCGGGATCTCGCCGGGAGCCGGGAGGGCGCGGCCGGGCTGGACGCTGCCCGAGCGGATCTTGTCCTGCCAGTCGCCCAGGCCCTTGGTGACCACACCCGGCATGCCGTACTCCAGCATCTCCCGCGTCCACGGGATGCCGAGGAACTCGCAGACGGCCCTGGTCTCGCGTTCGGGGTCCTCGGTGAGGCTCTCGTAGCGCACGGTCAGGCCGGTGAGCGCAGCAGCGTGGAGCCGGACCTGACGGGCGACAGGATGAACACCGGCGCCGTCAGCAGCCTGTCGAGCGCGGGATCGGCCGGCGGCCTGACCGGGACCTGCGCTCCGTCACCGGTCACCGCCGGTTGGCGGCGCCGCAACCGGGGGGACACCGCGTGGACACCGCGGCGCAGGGGCGGGCGGCCATGCTGGCCCGATGCAGACGGAGCGCTATCCCACGTCTGTGCCCTTCCGCGCGGGCACGGACGGCTACCACACCTTCCGCATCCCAGCGACCGTGGTCACGAAGGCCGGAACCGTGCTCGCCTTCGCCGAGGGCAGGCGCGGCTCGGCCGACGACCACGGCCACATCGACCTGGTGCTCAGGCGATCAACGGACGGCGGCCGGACCTGGGGCCCGCTCCAGGTCGTGGGCCGCGAGCCGAACCGCGGCACGGTCGGCAACCCGTCCCCGGTGGTGACCTCCGGCGGCAGGATCGTGCTGGTCTCGGTGCGCAACGGGCCGGCCGCGACCGAGGACAGGATCAGGCGGGGCCAGGTGCCCGCCGCCCAGGGCCGCCGCGTGTACGTCCAGACGAGCGACGACGACGGCGTCACCTGGTCGGCGCCGCGCGAGATCACCGCCGGCGTGAAGCGCCCCGAGTGGCGGTGGTACGCCACCACGCCGGGCCACGCCGTCCAGCTGAGGCACGGCGCGCACGCGGGCCGCGTCGTCGTCCCGGCCAACCACTCGCTGCCGCCGGCCGGCGGCGACAACGGCACCGAGGCCAAGTACAACGGCGGCCACGCCCTGCTGAGCGACGACGGCGGCCAGACCTGGCGCATCGGGTACGTCGACGACAACCCGGACGGCTACGTCAACGTCAACGAAACCACGGCCACGGAGTTGCCCGACGGCCGCCTCTACCTCAACACCCGCACCGACTCCACCGCGCCCGGCACCAGGGCGGACGCCTGCTCGCCCGACGGCGGCCAGAGCCTCGAGCTGCCGTTCCGCCCGCAGGCCGGTCTGGTCTGCCCGGTGGTCGAGGGCAGCGTGCTGTGGCTGGACGAGCCAGGTGTGCTCCTGTTCTCCGGGCCGGGGATCCCCGACGCGAGGGCCGTGATGACGGTACGC
>NZ_QCYJ01000070.1 GCF_003123685.1 Nocardia aurea | reverse complement strand
TCCAGCGGGGCCTCGCGCTCCTCCACCCGCACCGTGTAGCCCAGCGCGGCCGCCAGCGCGACGCAGTCCTCGGCGATGGGCCGGACCGGGCGGTCCACGTCGTGGAAGTGCTGCCAGAGCGGGGTCATCCAGCTCATGGGGTGGCGGTGGGTGAGCTCTATCACCACGCGCCCGCTGGTGCGCTCGTCGAGCGCGCGCAGGAACGCGGCCAGGTCGGGAACGTTGTACACGACGTGGCCGGCGATGGCCGTGTCGGCCACGGGCACCTGACCGGCCACGTCCGGCCACCGGCCCTCGACCGCCGTCAGCGGGACGCCGAGTTTGTCCGCCCGCAGCGCGAGCTCGGCCAGCATGCCGGGCGAGGTGTCCACGGCGTACAGCTCGCCGATGCGCTCGTGCAGCGGGAGGGACGAGGCGCCGGTGCCCGAGCCGACGTCGAGCAGCGTGCCGCCCTGGGGCAGCGCCTCCGCGACGCGCGTCATCGTGGGTCCGTCGTCCGGCTCGGCCAGCGCCCTGTCGGTGCGCGTGGCGAAGCGGGCGGGCGAGTGGCCCCAGGGATCGGCCGGGGCCTTGGCCAGGATCTCCTCCGGGATGGCCCAGGATTCCAGGCGTTCTCGCCACCGCGAGGCGAGTTCTTCGGCATCCATGGAGATGAGCATGCCACGCATATCGGTGGTTACCCGCGGGTAGCATTGCTAGTAAGGTTACTAGCCAGTAGATAACGACCTCGGGTCAAGGAGATCAGCACCCATGGGCCACTACAAGAGCAACGTGCGTGACCTGGAGTTCAACCTTTTCGAGGTGTTCGGGCGACGAGAGATCCTCGGCACCGCGCCGTACGCGGATGTGGACGAAGACGTCGCACGCGGCATCCTGGAGGAGGTCAACAGGCTGGCCACCGGTGTCCTTGCCGAGTCGTTCGAGGAGGGCGACCGCACGCCTCCGGTCTTCGACCCTGAGGCGGCCACCGTGGCCGTGCCCGCCGGTTTCAAGAAGTCGTACCACGCACTGGTCGACGGCGGCTGGGCGCACCTCGACCTGCCCGCCGAGCTGGGCGGCCCCGGCATCCCCCGCAGCCTCGCCTGGGCGACGGCCGAGATGATCCTGGGCGCCAACCCGGCCATCTACATGTACGCGGCGGGCCCCAACTTCGCCTACATCCTGTGGAACCTCGGCACCGCCGACCAGAAGCGCTTCGCCGAGCTCGCCATCGAGCGCAACTGGGGCGCCACCATGGTGCTCACCGAGCCCGACGCCGGCTCCGACGTGGGCGCCGGGCGCGCCAAGGCGGTGCGGCAGCCCGACGGCAGCTGGCACATCGAGGGCGTCAAGCGCTTCATCACCAGCGCCGAGCACGATATGTCGGAGAACATCTTCCACCTCGTGCTGGCCCGCCCCGAGGGCCACGCCGCGGGCACCAAGGGCCTGTCGATGTTCCTGGTGCCGAAGTATCACGTGAACCTCGACACCGGCGAGCCGGGCGAGCGCAACGGCGTCTACGTGACCAACGTCGAGAAGAAGATGGGCCTGAAGGTCTCCACCACGTGCGAGGTCACCTTCGGCGAGCGGCACCCGGCGGTCGGCTGGCTGGTCGGCGACGCGCACGAGGGCATCAAGCAGATGTTCATGATCATCGAGCACGCGCGCATGATGGTCGGCACCAAGGCCATCGCCACGCTCTCCACCGGCTACCTGAACGCCCTGGAGTACGCCAAGTCCCGCGCGCAGGGCGCCGACCTCACGAGGATGGCCGACAAGTCCGCGCCGCGCGTGACCATCACCCACCACCCCGACGTGCGTCGCGAGCTCATGCTGCAGAAGGCGTACGCCGAGGGCATGCGGGCGCTCGTCCTCTACACGGCCACGTTCCAGGACGCCATCCAGATCGACCCCCGGGACCAGCACGCGCACGCGATGAACGACCTGCTGCTGCCGGTGGTCAAGGGCTTCGGCTCGGAGCGGTCGTACGAGCTGCTGTCCCGCTCGCTGCAGACCCTGGGCGGCTCGGGCTACCTGCAGGAGTACCCGATCGAGCAGTACATCCGCGACGCCAAGATCGACTCACTGTACGAGGGCACCACCGCCATCCAGGGCCTGGACCTGTTCTTCCGCAAGATCCTGCGCAACCAGGGCGCGGCGATCGGCTCGCTGCTGACCGAGATCAACGACTTCGCCGCCTCGCAGGCCGGAAACGGCCGCCTCAAGGAGGAGCGCAAGCTGCTCGCCGAGGCCGCCGCCGAGGTCAAGGCCATGGGCGACACCATGGCCGGGTGGGCGCTCGGCTCGCTGGAGAAGCCGGAGGAGGTCTACCGGGTCGGCCTCAACACGACCAGGCTCCTGCTGGCGCTGGGCGACCTGGTGATCGGCTGGCTGCTGCTGCGCCAGGCCGAGATCGCGCTGGACCGGCTGGCCGAGCGCGAGGACCCGTTCTACCAGGGGAAGGTGGCCGCCGCCTCGTTCTTCGCGACGACCGTGCTGCCCCGCCTGGCCGCCGAGCGGCGCGTGCTCGACAGCACCGGCCAGGAGCTCATGGAGCTGCCGGAGGAGGCGTTCTAGCCTCCACGCCCGCGCGCCCAAGGACGCCCGTTCCGGTCTCCGGAGCGGGCGTCCGCCACTTCCGGTGCGCCCGCTTTCGGTACGGTCGCGACATGAGTTCGACTTCTCACGATCATCCCTTGCCCCCGCCGCGCGTCGAAGAGGTCTCGGACGGCGTGTACGCCTACGTCCAGCCCGACGGAAGCTGGTGGATCAACAACACGGGCTTCCTCGCGGGCCGGCGCGGCGTGATCGCCATCGACGCCTGCTCGACCGAGCGCCGCACCCGGGCCTACCGCGAGGCCATCGCCCGGGTCACCGACCGGCCGGTCACGACGCTGGTCAACACCCATCACCACGGCGACCACACGTTCGGCAACTACCTCTTCCCCGAGTCCACGATCGTCGCCCACGAGCGCACCCGCGAGAGGGTGCTGGCCGAGGGCATCCCCGACTACCGGGCGATCGTGTGGTCGCCCGAGGTCGAATGGGGGGAGCTGGAGGCGGTGGCGCCGTTCCTCACCTACACCGACGGGGTCACCCTCCACTCCGACGAGCTGCGCTGCGAGGTGCGGCACATCGGCGTCCCCGCGCACACCACCAACGACTCGTACGTCTGGATCCCGGAGCGCCGGCTGCTGTTCTCCGGCGACCTGCTGTTCAACGGCGGCACCCCGTTCGTGCTGATGGGCTCGGTGGACGGCGCGCTGGAGGCGCTCGACCGGCTTGAGGAGCTCGGCGCGCGGACGATCGTGCCGGGGCACGGCGACGTGTGCGGACCCGAGGTGATCGAGCGGGTCCGCGGCTACCTGCGCTTCGTGCGCGAGACCGCCGAGCGGGGCCGGGCCGCCGGCCTCACGCCGCTGGAGGCCGCCCGCGAGACGGACCTCGGCGAGTGGGGCGAGCTGCTCGACTCCGAGCGCGTCGTCGGCAACCTGCACCGCGCCTACGCCGAGCTGGACGGCCTGCCGCGGGGCGGCGACATCGACCTCGTGGCGGCCATCTTCGACATGATCACCTTCAACGGCGGGCGGCCACTCTCCTGCCTGGCCTGAGGGTGTGATCGCCTATACCCGGGTATGACCGTGGGCGAACCGGGTCTTTGCCTACGGAGGTCGTCATGGGTGTCGGCGTCAGCATCTTCTTCCTCACGCTCGGCGCCATCCTGAAATTCGCCATCGAGCCCGACGTGTTCGGAGACTCGGTCCACATGGACGTGATCGGGCTCATCTTCATGATCGTCGGTGGCGCCGGGATCGTGCTGAGCGTCGTGCTGGCCCCGCGGCGCGGCCGCACTTCCGAGGACCGGCTGATGCACCGCGAGAACCAGCCGCCGGAAGCCTGACGGAAGGCGAGAGGTCTAGACGCTGAACTGGACGGCGGCGCGGGCCGCCACGATCGCCTTGATGTGCTCCGCGATCACCGCCTGGTGCAGGGGGTGATCGCGGTAGACCAGGTAGTCGTCCACGCTGTCGAAGTCGGCCACGACCGCGAAGTCGTGGTTGCCCTGGTTGATGCCCGCGTCGGGGCCGAAGGTGTAGGCGCGGAGCTGCGGGATGGCGGCCGGCAGCTTGCGCAGCTCGGTCAGCACCGTCTCCTTCTGCTCATCGGTGGCGGCATCGGTCCAGGTGAACAGCACGACGTGGCGAATCATGCGGCTCACCCTATCGACCCGGCACCCGCCGGGCGCGGACGGCATGCGGGGCCGTCCGCGCCCTCCGCGCCCGGCGGAGGGCGCGGACGGGTTCAGCTCCAGGCCAGCACGCGCAGCGGGTCCTCCAGCATGTCGCCCACGTCGCGCAGGAACCGCGAGCCCAGCTCGC
>NZ_QCYJ01000164.1 GCF_003123685.1 Nocardia aurea | reverse complement strand
TGTGGTGCATGCCGCGCATGAGCGGACCCGAGACGCGGTGGTCGAACACGTCCTGCTTGGCCATGAAGCGCACCAGCCGCCTGGACGGGCGCGCGGCGAAGCCGGCGAAGATGAAGTCGAGGTAGCTGATGTGGTTGCTGACCAGCACCGCTCCCCCGGTCCGCGGTACGTGCTCGGTGCCCTCGAGGTGGAAGCGGTAGTCGAGCACGCGAAAGAGGGTCCGCGCGGCGGCGATCACCGGCGGGTACACGATCTCAGCCATGTGCTGAAGGTAGCCTAGGTTCTCCCGCGCTGGGCAGCCCGATCGGGCTGCCACCTGCCCGCACCTCGCCGTCTCCTCTCACAGGACGCTTGCGGTCGGGTGAAAACGGGCAGATGTTGTGACCATGAAGAAGCTCATCAACACGGCGCCGTCCGTGGTTGACGACGCGCTCAGCGGCCTGGCGGCGGCGCACCCGTCGCTGACCGTGCGCGATCGGGTGGTCTACCGCGCGTCCGGTCCGCGCGTGGGGAAGGTCGGGCTGGTCTCCGGCGGAGGCTCCGGGCACGAGCCGCTGCACGTCGGGTTCGTCGGGTACGGCATGCTCGACGCGGCCTGCCCCGGCGAGGTGTTCACCTCTCCCGTGCCCGACCAGATCATCGACGCCACCAGGGCGGTCGACGGCGGCGCCGGCGTCCTGCACATCGTCAAGAACTACACCGGCGACGTGCTCAACTTCGAGATGGCCGCCGAGCTCTGCGACGACGTGGACGTGGCCAGCGTCCTCGTGGACGACGACGTGGCCGTCCAGGACTCGCTCTACACGGCGGGCCGGCGCGGCACCGGCGCGACGGTGTTCGTGGAGAAGATCGCGGGCGCGCTGGCCGAGGAGGGCGCCCCGCTGACCGAGGTGGCGAGGGTGGCGGCCGAGGTGGACGACCGCAGCCGCTCGTTCGGCATCGCGCTGACCTCGTGCACGACCCCCGCGGCGGGCAAGCCGACGTTCGACCTGCCGGAGGGCGAGGTGGAGCTGGGCATCGGCATCCACGGGGAGCCCGGCCGCACCCGGGTGCCGCTGGTGTCGGCGCGCGAGCTGTCCGCCGTCGCCATGGAGGCCGTCCACGGCGACCTGCCGCTGCGCGGCGACCTGCTCGTCATGGTGAACGGCATGGGCGGCACCCCGCTGATGGAGCTGTACCTGACGTTCGCCGAGATCGAGGCGTTCGTGCGGGGCAAGGGGGCGCGGGTGGCGCGGTCGCTGGTGGGCAACTACGTGACGAGCCTCGACATGCAGGGGTTCTCGGTCACGGTCTGCCGGTTGGACGACGAGCTGACCAGGCTGTGGGACGCGCCCGTCGAGACGCCCGGCCTGCGGTGGGGGCGCTGATGGACGCCGGGTTCTTCGTCCTGTGGCTGGAGGACGCGGCCAGGGCGATCACCCTGCAGCGCGACCGCCTGACGGAGCTGGACGCCGCCATCGGCGACGCCGACCACGGCACGAACCTGGAGCGCGGCTTCACCGAGGTGTGCCGGGCGCTGGAGGAGTGGCCGCCGACCTCCCCCGTGCAGGCGATGCTGACCGCCGGCGCGACGCTGATCCGCCGCGTGGGCGGCGCCTCGGGCCCCCTGTACGGCTCGGCGTTCCGCCAGATGGGCAAGGCGCTGCAGGACCCGGTGTCGCTGGCCGGCTTCGCCTCGGCGTTCGACGCGGGGGTCGTCGCGGTGGAGCGGCTGGGCAAGGCGGCCCCGGGCGACAAGACCATGATCGACGCGCTGGCCCCGGCGTCCCGGGCGCTGGCGCAGGCCGTACAGGAAGGGGCGCGGGCGCACGAGGCGTTCCAGCGGGCGGCGGCCGCGGCCGCGGAGGGGGCGCGGGCGACGATCCCTCTGCGGGCCCGCAGGGGCCGCGCCAGCTACCTCGGGGAGCGCAGCATCGGGCACGAGGACCCGGGGGCGGCGTCCTCGGCGATCATCGTGGCGTCGCTGGCGGCGGTGGCGGCCAAGGAGGTGGAGGACTGATGGTCGGGATCGTCCTGATCTCCCACAGCGCGGGGCTGGCCGCGGAGACGGCGGCGCTGGCGCGCGGCGTCGCCGGGGCGGAGGTTCCAGTGGCGCCGGCCGGCGGCACCGAGGACGGAGGGCTCGGCACGAGCGTCGACCTCGTGGAGAAGGCGATCCACGCCGTCGAGCAGGGGGACGGCGTGCTGCTCATCGCCGACCTGGGCAGCTCGGTGCTGACGGCCCGCCTGCTGGAGGAGGCGGGCCGGGTGGTGCTGGCCGACGTTCCGTTCGTGGAGGGAGCGGTCGCGGCGGCGGTGACCGCGGGCGCGGGGGCCGCCCTGGATCAGGTGCTGGCCGCCGCCGACGAGGCCCGGCACTTCCGCAAGCTCACCGGCCCGTGACTGCCCGCGGCGCCGTCCGCGGGGTTCAGTGGCCCTTGAACGCCTCCTCCAGCCACCACGACGGGCGCTCCCTGGTGACCTTGGCGTGCACGAGCAGCGGCCTGTCGCGTGGCCCCTTGAGCCATCCGGCCACCCCGGCGACCTCCGGCGGCTCCGTCACGGTCACCGCGTCGAAGCCGTGCCCCCGGGCGATCGCCGCGAGGTCCGCGGGCGGGAACCTCACGAGGCCGAGCGGGTGCCCGTGCGGGCCGAAGTGGTGCACCTCAGCGCCGTATGCCTCGTCGTCGTAGATCACGACGACCATCGGCAGGCCCAGCCGTACGACGGTTTCGAGCTCGGCGGCGCTCATCAGCGCCCCGCCGTCGCCCAGGGCGGCGACCGGCAGCCGGTCGGGCCGGGCCACGGCGGCGCCGATCGCGGTGGCCAGCCCGAGCCCGATCGACTGGAAGGCCTGAGTGAGGCAGAAGCCCCGCTCGTCCGGCACGTCGAGGAACATCGCCGGGTAGCCCATGAAGTTGCCCGAGTCGACGGCGACGGTCCGCTCGGCGGGCAGCAGGTCGTCCAGGGCGATGGTGAGGGTTCTGGGGTCGATCCGGCCGCCGCCGCTCTCGTCGGTGTACGGCACGGCCCGCCAGCGGCCCTCGGCCTGGATGCGCCGGGCCAGTCCGGGGGAACGGTAGCGGCGCTCCCCGGGCGGGCCGGTGGCGGCCCCGAGCGCGGCGGACACGGCCTCGGCCGTCGCGGCCGTGTCGCCGACCAAGCCGAGCGTGACCGCCCGGTGGGCGCCGAGAGCCTGCTCGTCGAGGTCGATCTGGGCGACCGACGCCCGCTCGCCGATCAGCCCGCCGTGGCGGGTGGTCCACATGTTCAGCGCGCAGCCCCAGCCGACGACCAGGTCGGCGTCGTGGATCAGCTCGGCGGCCAGCGGCGTGGCGAACGAGCCGCTCACGTCGAGGTCCCACGGGCTGCCCCGGAACAGGCCGCGCGCGACGGCCGAGGTGGCGAGCAGCGCCCCGCTGCGTTCGGCGAGGTCCTCCAGCTCGCGCCGGGCGTGGCGGGCGCCGCGCCCGGCCACGAACACCGGTCGCCGGGAGGCCGCCAGCAGGCTCGCCAGCGCCGCGACGTCCGCCTCGGCGGGGACGGCCGCAGGCTCGTACAGCGGCTCGTACGGCGGCCCGTCCGGCGGGGCTGCCGCCCGCGCGGCGGAGGCGATCACGGCGGGGTGCTCGTCGAGCGGGCCCAGCCACGGCACGACCTCCGTCTGGACGTCGAGGGGCAGGTTGAGCAGCACCGTGCGCCTGCCGTGCCGGGCGGTGCGGAAGGCGGCGACGGTGTCCTCGACGGCCTCGGCGGCGGAGGTGATCCGCATGGGCACGGCCCCGACCGCCCGTGCCATGGCGTCCTGGTCGATGTGGAAGTTGGAGCGGGCGTCGGTGGCCTCGCCGGCCAGCACGACCAGCGGCGTGCGGCTCTTGGCGGCCTCGGCGAGACCGGTCATGGCGTTGGTGAGGCCCGGCCCCTGGTGCACCGACAGGACGGCGACCGTGCCGCTGGTGCGGGCGTAGGCGTCGGCCATGGTGGCCGCGCCGCCCTCGTGCCGCGCGGCGACGAAGCCCGCGCCCCGCGCCACGAGGGCGTTGGTGACGTGGAAGTTGCCGCTGCCCACCACCCCGAACGCGGCCCGTACGCCGAGCGTGGCCAGCACCCGGCCGACCGCCTCCGCGACGATCACCGTTCGACCAGGGCGAGAACGCGGACGGGACTGCCGGAGCCGCCCACGATGGGCAGCGGCGGGGCCACCACCACCGCGCCGGTCGCCGGCAGGCGGTCGAGGTTGCGCAGCTGGGTCAGGCCGTACTTGCCCGCGCCGAGCAGGAACGAGTGGCAGGGGAACGCCGGGTCGAACGAGTGGGCCGTGCCCGCGTCGGTGCCGACGGTCTCGACGCCGATCCCGAGGACGGGCGTCTCCTCGGCCAGCCAGCGCGCGCACTCCACCGAGACGCCGGGGGTGTGCGGGCCGGTCTCGTCGG
>NZ_QCYJ01000129.1 GCF_003123685.1 Nocardia aurea | reverse complement strand
GAACAGGAATCGACCGCACCAACTACCGAGCAGAAATCAACATCCAGACCGCGCCCGGTTGACAACCAGGCACGACCCCTAACTGCGCGGCATTGGATCTAGATCTGTAGCGCCTCCGCGCTGCAGATCTGTGTTCCATTCGCGGGCGTAGAGGAATTCTTCGGCCCGGATGCGGCTGTAGCGTTCGACTTTCCCGTTGTGGCGTGGTGTAAGGCCGCCGGATTCGCTGGTGGCGGGCCCGCGACTTTCACGAAGTCGCGGGCCCGGTAGCAGGCTCCGTTGTCGGTGACGATCCTGTGGACGTGGCCGACGCACAGACGAGATATACCCATCTCGGCAGCCACACGAGCGATAGGACAGTCGCGACAACGCCGCACCAGACGGCAACAGCCCTCGACAGACAGCGGAGCATTCCCGTGGGTCACGGACAGGTCTTTCGGTCGAACGGACCGAGGGTTGGCGTGTTCCATCCTGCCGCCGACAGACCTGTCCCCCTAGAATCACCCCAAGCCCAGCGTCGACAACCTCATGACCCACAACACCCAGCTCGCGCGAGTGTCACACTTCAACAGTGGCTTTCGACGCCGATGACGACCACCGACCGGACAACTCGGATTCCAACAGCGTCGAGGCGCTGTGGTTCCTCACCGATCTGCTGCTCGACACCCAATTGCTTATGGCGGACGCGGGCCGCCCCGATCTGGTCGAGCGCGCCCTCGATCTGTCCCGACGCCTGGCGACCGACGGCCCACAGGTCGACCAGACTTTCGTCCTCGATTTCCACGCAGTCACCTCGGCGGCCGCCGAGTTCTGCCAGAGCGACCCCGGCGAGATGAATCGGCCCGGCAGCGCGATCGGCGAACTCTATTGGAATCTAAGCTGGAGTGTGGTGTTCCTCTCGGTCCTTCGCGAGAAAAACCCACCGTAACCGGCGGTTCAGCGGACGAACCACAGCCCCGGACGTATCCCCGAATCGGAGCAGATCTCGCGGACCGTCGCCGGTGCGCGCTACCGTCGCGGCGGGTGCGCGTTCTCAATTGTTGGCGAATCTCTCCGTCGGTGTAAGCGACGATGTGATTCGGATTGCTGCGAAACCCCGAGAAAGCCGGTGATCTCGGCAGTTATCCCGGTCTCCTCCTGGCATTCGCGGATGGCGCAGGCGGCGGCGGTTTCGCCCATATCCATCGCTCCGCCGCGCAACGCCCATTGTCCGGTGTCGCGGCGCTATCGAAGCAGTATCGCCCCGGAGTCGTCGGTAACGAGCAGGTCGCGTGCTACGGACCAGCGAATCGGGTTCGGGTGCTCTCGGGTAGTTGTAGTACTCGGTCCTGCCCGTGATCGGCCTTTCGTCAGGGTCACAGAGTCTGTACGTCAGCCCCCGATGACCAACGAGCGGAACGCCCCGGGGGACGCCCGGGATAGAAACGGTGCACGTCGTGGCCGCGCCGTCGCGCGGGCTGGGTATCAGGTGATGTGGATGGCCAGTGCCGCGATGTCGTCGGGGCCACCGTGCGGGGCGATGGACGCCAGGATCGTGTCGAGGAACAGGTCGGGGTCGGTGGCAGGAGTATCGGCTGCGCGGTGAGCGAGAGTGGCGGTGGCGTCGTCGAGGGATCGGCCGGTGTGTTCGACGAGGCCGTCGGTGTAGAGCAGCACTGTGCTCGCGAAGGTCAGCATCGTCTGGTTGTCGGTGCGGGGCGCGGTGATCAGATGTGGATAGCCCAGTAGGGGGTCGTGGGCGGTCACGATGTCGGGGCCATGGCCGGGGGTGATGATGATCGGCGGGGGATGTCCGGCGTTGGACCAGGTCATCATCCACCGTCCGGTGCCATCATCGACCGGTGCCAGGTAGGCCAGCAACGCGGTCGTCGCGGCACGGGGAAGGAGATTGCCTGCGGCATAATCCAATGCGGTCAGAGCCTGGGCCGGGCTGTGTCCGCTGGGGAGGTCCCAGCATGCTTGGCGAAGCATTGCGCGTAGCTGACCCATGATGGTCGCCGCACGAATGTCATGGCCCACGACATCACCGGTCACCACTGCGGTCACGGCCTGTTCACCGTCGCGCGCGGGCAGGGTGAACACGTCGTACCAGTCTCCGCCGACCTGTTCACCCGCATCCGCGGGGAAGTATCGGGCCGCGATCCGGGCTCCGGGCACGACAGGCACCGCGGTGAGCATGGCCCGCTGCAATTCGTGGACCACGCTGAGCTTGCGGCGCAGGAATCGGATGCGGTGCAGTGCGGTCGCCACGTAGTTCGCGAGGGTGACGATGACCGCCCGCTCGGTCAGTTCGGTTCGATGCGGTTCGTCCCACGCGAATTCCAGTACCCCGACCACACCGTCGATATCGATGATCGGAGCGGCGGTGACCGCGATCATCCCGGCATCGAGATAGTGCGCGCGCCCCGACGTCGACAACTCACCGTCATCGGTGCGCAGGTCGGCATAGGTCAAAAGACGTGCAGCACGGACCGCTCGCGCGGAGAGCAGCGGTCCCTCGGGATCGAACTCGTCCCATTGGCCGTCGGCGACGACACGCTTGTCGCCGGGCGGTGCCGGATCGCATTGATCCTCTGCGGTGCTGCGCGAGTCGGTGATGATCAACTCGACCCGGCTTGGTTTGAGGTCTCCTGCCACCAATTCCGCGATGCGATCACGCAGTTCGACCACGGAATCGACATCGCTGAACGATTGGGCGGCGGTGAGCAGCAATTCGGAGCGGTACAACGCCGAACGTAATTGTTCTTGTAGGGTGTCGGTGTGCGCGCGTTCGTATTCGGTGTCGGAGCGGGCCAGACGTAGGCGCAGCTCGGCCGAGCACCTCTCGGCCAGCCATGACAGTTGCTCGAGTTCGCTGGCCTGCCAGCGGCGTGGACTGTGGTCGATCGCGCACAATGCCCCGAGTACATGACCGGACTCATCGGTAAGCGGCGTCCCGGCATATGCGACGACGCCGTACTCGGTGGTAGCCGGGTGGTCTGCGGAGCGGGGATCACGGCGGGTGTCCTCGATCACCAGCGGCGAACCCGCGCGCACCGCTTCCGGGACGAACCCCTGACGCGACGGTACCCACCCCTCTCGGTCGTCCGGCGACCACAGACGCGCCTGTCCTGGGAACACCTGCCGATCCGCTCCGACTAGCGACACCAGCGCCAAAGGGACCCCGAGCCCTTTACGGACCTGCGCGGCGAACGAATCCCAGACCGGATCCGATTCTCCCTGTTCGACCAGCCCCGGCAGCCATCCGGACTGAGACAGCCCCTGGTCCGACACTGTTTCACCACCGGGTTCCGCTTCTCGCATATCGAACGCTTACCCAGATTCACCGGCCAACTATCGCCGAGCGGCAAACCCGACGCCTGACGAACAAGTCACCACGACTGTGGGTTCAAGCCCGGTCGGGAAACTATCGGACCCGGGACCGGTGCGATAGCGGGCGTCGCATCGGGCCGTCGACGGCAGGGTCAGGGGGCCAGTTGGGTGGCGCGTGTCCACACGCGATGCGCGGGCAGGGCTTGGGTGATCAGTTCGAATGCGGCGGTGAGGGTGGGGGCTGATTCGATGCCGTCGAATTCGTCGGTGATCCCGGCTGTTCGCAGTGCCGGTAGTCCCGCTGGGGTGTGGGCGATGAATTTCAGGTGCCGGTGGGCTTCTTGCAGTAGCACAGCGAGTTTCGCGTCCGGCAGGGTCGCTGCGATGAGCAGGGCGTCGAATTCGATCGACCGGGCGGTGTCGATGGTGCGTGAGATCGCGACCTTGTTCTTTCCGGTGCCGAGTTCTCCGCCGTGTCCGGCGATGACCAGGGCGGTCATCGCGTTGGCGGTGATCGTGTCCACGGTCTCGGTCAGATCGTCGAGATCGGTGTCGCCGTCGGCGAGGATTCCGATGATTCGACCGTCGCCGGGCCAGCGTCGACCGATCTGTGTCAGCGCCTCGGATGTAGTGATCGCCGCTCGGTCGGGTTCTTTGCCCCGCACGGGCAGTCCCAGTTCGGCGGCGACGGTGCGGGCGAGTTGCTCGTCGATGTTGCGCAGCACCGTGACCGCGCGCTGTTTGATGGTTTTCTCGTAGCATTTGCCGAGTTCGAAACTGTAGGCCTCGGCGACGTGTCGCTGTTCGATCGGTGTGAGGCTGGCGTAGAACATCCGTGCACCGCTGAAGTGGTCATCGAAACTCGCGGGTGCCTCGCGGGTCTTCGCGCCGCTGACGAATTCGGGGTATTCGATCAGTGCCTCGCCCGGACGGGCGGTGAACGGGCAGCCACCGTCGAGACTGTTCGGCCGGTACGGCGCGACACCGGAATGCACGGCGGTCTGATGCATGCCGTCGCGCAACATATCGTTGACCTCGGCATGGGGCCGGTTGATCGGTAGTTGCGCGAAGTTCGGGCCACCCAGGCGTGTGATCTGGGTGTCGATGTAGGAGAACAGCCTGCCTTGCAGCAGTGGGTCATTGGTGAGGTCGATGCCGCGTACCAGGTGCCCGGGATGGAAGGCGACCTGTTCGGTCTGACTGAAGTAGTTGGTGGGATTGGCCGTCAGGGTCATCGTGCCGATGACCCGGACGGGGGCGAGTTCCTCGGGAACGAATTTGGTGGGGTCGAGCAGGTCGATGCCCTCGAAGGTCTGCTCTTCGGTGTCGGGGAAGACCTGAACGCCGAGATCCCATTCGGGATACGCGCCCGCTTCGATCGCATCGGCCAGATCCCGTCGGTGCATGTCCGGGTCGACACCCGCCGCGATCTGTGCCTCTTCCCACAGCAAGGAGTGCACACCCAACTTGGGCTTCCAGTGCAGTTTCACCAGCACCGTCTTGCCGCGCGCGTTGACGAAGCGGAAGGTGTGTACGCCGAAGCCTTCCATCATCCGGTAGGAGCGGGGCAGCCCTCGGTCGGACATGTTCCACAGCGTGTGGGCGGTGGCTTCGGTGTGCAGGGACACGAAGTCCCAGAAGGTGTCGTGGGCGCTCTGGGCTTGGGGGATCTCCCGGTCGGGGTGTGGTTTGGCGGCGTGGATGATGTCGGGGAACTTGATGCCGTCCTGGATGAAGAACACCGGGATGTTGTTGCCGACCAGATCCCAGATGCCGTCGTCGGTGTAGAACTTGGTGGCGAATCCGCGGGTGTCGCGCACCGTGTCCGCTGAGCCGCGCGATCCCAATACCGTGGAGAAGCGGACGAAAACCGGTGTCTGTCGGTCTTTCTCGAATACCGACGCGCACGAGATCTTCTGCGCGGCCCCATTGGCGACGAATACCCCGTGCGCGGCGGCGCCACGGGCGTGCACCACGCGCTCGGGGATCCGTTCGTGATCGAAATGGGTGATCTTCTCACGCAGGTGGTGGTCCTGTAGCAGGACCGGCCCACGCGGTCCGGCTTTGAGGGAGTGGTCGGTGTCGCCTATCGAGGTGCCGTTGGCGGTGGTCAGCCGGGCTCCCCGCTGCGCGACCGCTTCCTCGCTGTCACTGGAGTGCGTACCGGTCGGCGTCCTCGGCTCGGGTCCGGCCTGATCGGGTTTCGGCGGCAACGGCGGACGTGGGCGGGTGGGTTCTTTGAGCGACGGGGGTTCGCTGCCGGGGGCACCGGGAACGATCCGTTGGTCCTCGGATTCAGGACGTCGTTCTGAAGGGGACATGAAAGAGGCCTCCTGTACTCGATTCGGACCGAACTCAGGCCATAGACCACGCCAGACGAGCGAGAAACGGGAAATGCCAGGTCAGGTCCAGCGACCTGGCGGCTATACCCTCGGCTTTTCCCACCAAACAAACTTGTGCGCGGTCGCCACTACCGCCAGCGATCGCCAGGTGACCGACATCGGGGTCACTGGCCTCCTACCGTCCGAGGCGGTCGAGAAGGTGCTCAGTGTCCCGCCGGGTCGGTCAAGGTGAGGCCTTCTTTGGCCTTGATCCGACGGTGCTCGAGTAGGAGCCACCCCGAGCCTGCCGCTATGCCGATCACGCACACCACGGCGGCGATGATCGCCCAGCCGGTAAATCCGTAGGCCGCCGCGGTCAAGCTCAAACCGAGCGCCACGATGCCCAGCGCCCACAAGATGATGCCGGGGATGTTGTATCCATCTTGGATCCCCTCACCGGCGTGGCTGCGCGCGGTTCGCGCGTGATCGGGAACGTAGCCGTGTCCGCCCCCGGACAAGTCGCGCTCGCGCTCTCCGGACGCTTCGAAATCTGGCATGGTGATCCTCCTCGAAATAGCTTCACCTCTACCGCGGGTCTTCACCGTTTCGACCAGAGCAAACCGATCCGGGAAAATCTCCTCACGATCGAGTCCGTCCGCGACACCGCCCTCATAACCAGGCGCAACGGCGAAAGTGTCGACGCATCGACGCGCCGAGATCAACGGCTACAGCGTTTGCGAGTCGATCAAGACCAGCCGGCGACGATCCGGATCCGACCACTGTCTACGACGAACTCCTGACCTACGCCGTGACCTTCGCCGAACACGGGCCCAGCCGATCGTGCGCGTGCTCGCAACCGGGTCGCGATTCCCGTCGAAATCCGGTGCGCTTCATTCGCGGCTGCCTCGACGTTCGCGGTTCGGCGAGTTGGTCGGATCGTTCGAGGATGACCGCGCGGATACGTTTGCGTCGCAACAAAACTTGATTCGTGGCAGAGGAAACCGCCCACGACTCCACCGATGCCGTGGACAGACCCCGGATGTACAACTTTCCATCCTCGTCATCGGTCGACATGTTCAGCACACGAGTCAACCCCTCGGAAGCCGGACATTCTCCGGCGATGAGGAAGTACTCGCAGACCCACACCGAACACCTGCGATCGCACGCGACCGATCTTCCGCTCGACGGATTCCGCGCACTCACCGAAGACGGCAACTATCGAGACCGATCGCTCACTCGGGCAACAGGTTCGCGTGATCACATTCCCTCTCACCAATCCTCCCCGAGCAACTCCCGGGCACCGAATCCGGAAACTCTCGTGATGCCCACCGCCGGTTGCACCTCCGGAAAACAGACCCCATCAACAACTCTCCAACCCGTCCCGAACTCGAAGATTGTCCTGCTGGTGCGCTACTGCGGCGAGACCGGCGCACGAACCGACAACAAAGCGTCACGTGTCGCCATGAATCTCGACACCCATTCGAACGATGGTGCCGGAAATACGAACTCGGGACCGAATCAGCAGGACAGGTTGTTACCGTGTGAAATTGGATGCTAGCCTGCGCGCATGGCCAAGACCACCGTAGTCCTCACCCGCGACGACTGGACCGGCGACATAGTCGATCCGATCGATATCGCCCCCAAACAAATCACTACTTTCACATTCAACGGTCGCGAATACTCACTCGACCTATCCATGTCCAGCGCCAACGAACTCGCCGCGGCACTGGCACCCTGGATGGAAAAAGCATCCGACGTCAACGTTGTCGGACGCCGTACCCGAAAGATCAAGGCCGGTAGCGAATCATCTTCGGAGACCGATCCCGAGGAACGCACCCGCATTCGTGAATGGGCCAGAGACAACGGCTACGAGATCGGCCCACGCGGCAGGATCTCCGAGGCCATCCTGCAAGCATTCGAAAACCGCGACCGCACACCACAGAACACCATCGACACCGCCGCTACACCGGAACCGGCACCCGAACCCGACCCCCAGCCCGCCGGTGACGACACCAAACCCACCCCTGCCGAACGCGCGGCCATTCGCCAATGGGCACTCGAGCAGGGCCGCGACGTGAAAACCCGAGGCCCCCTGTCCCCCGAACTCATCCGCGACTACCGACAGACACACGCCGCATAAGACTTCCGAAATAGCCGCGACGGTCAGACGCGACCGACACCGAGCCGTGCGGAGAACACATCCTCGGGTGGGTGCGTGCCGAATCGCGTTCGACGTCGCGCTCGGTCACAAATCTCGACACCAGCGGGCGCTGTCAGCGAACCGCGACAGTGCGCGAAAAGCTGACACCGCTCGAATTCGATTGTCAGCGAGAACCGTTTAGGTATGGAGTGGATGCCATGACGGGGTTGGTGGTGCCGGTACTCGATGCGGACGGGGTCCGATTGCGATTGTTCGTGGCCTCGGATGTGAATTTGATCGTCGACGCAGGCAGAGATCCGCTGATTCCCTCCATCACCTCGGTCCGCGCTCACGGGGACCAAGCCGCCGGTCAGGAGTTCATTCGGCGGCAGCACCACCGTGCGTCCACGGGGCAGGGGTGGTCGTTTGCGATCGCGGATCCCGTGACCGACACGGCCGTGGGACAGATCGGCCTGTGGCGAACAGATATAGGCCACGGCCGAGTGTCGATCGGCTACTGGATCGAGCGCAGTCATCGCCGACACGGTTACGCGAGTAGGGCACTGCGCCTGCTCACTTCCTGGGCCTCGACTCTCGAAGAGGTGTCGCGACTGGAGCTGTACGTCGAACCGTGGAACGAGGGATCGTGGCGTGCCGCGGAGTCGGCCGGATTCCGGCGAGAAGGGTTGCTGCGCCGATGGCAGAAGATCGACGGCTCGGCGCGTGACATGTACATGTACGCGCACTTGCCCCGGGAGCGCCACTGAGAACCGACCGCTCTCACGACGGCGCCGAGGACAGGTCATCGGTGAAAGGTCGGCGGTCGGACGTGATGTGCGGATCCGCGCACACGAAAGTCGCTGTTCCCGAGGTGATGTCGAGACTCGCGCATGGCCGGTGTCCGGATTCACGACCGAAACCACGGTGGTGCACGGGCTGTGACCACACGTGACCTCGCTAGAGTCGGGTCATGGGTGCATGGGGTGTCAAGGCGCTGGAGAGCGACGAGGGTCTGGAAGTTCTCGCGCTGGTCGAGGAGATCTCCGACGGCCGGGATGAGGTGACGGCCGATGAACTGGTGAACACCGTCCGCGCGGAGGGGTTGCTCGGCGTAGATCCCGCCGAAGACGAGTACCTGTACGACGTGACCGCCTTGGCGCTCGCCGAGATCCTCACCGGAGACACCGCACAGCTCGCGGACCCGATGTTCGCGGGGACCACATTCGTGACGACCTCGCAGGGAACGTGTGCGCTGATCACATGGTTGACACAACTACGTGACGCAGGCGACGAACGCGAGTTCCGGGAACTGCGGTCCAACGACCCACAGCACATCATCCACATCGCCGCGACAGTCGAAGCGTTGGTTCGCACACAGGACACTTGACAGCCACGCCAGGCCGGGGTGTCGTGACCGGGGCGGCGTCGGCCTCACCCCCGCGGCGCGGTGCGCCGACGTTGGGCCGATGCGGTCGCAGGCCGACCGGGCAGCGAGGTGGTGTCGGACGAAGTTGGACATGCCCCGGATCAGCTGCGTACGCTCTCGCCCGTGACCGAGCACGAGCCGAACACCAGGTACCTCGATGATTCGAAAGTGCTTGCCGCTATTGGCGAATGGATCGCCCCTCGAGTTCGGCCGGTCTCCGTTCGCCTGCCACTCGAGTTGGCCGAGGCCGCCGTTGCTGCCTGGAGTCGAGACGAAACCGGCGGGATCGAGGATGAAACCCTCGACCGATACGACTTACGAGACCGCGCCGCGGAGCTCGCCCTGATCGGGCTGGCTGTCTCCGAACGCGGCCGACGCGACGGCGAAGACGTGGTGGTCGATCTCCATGCCACATCCGTGGCAGCCGCGATCCACGCAGCACAGTCTTCAAACCATGAGTGCAGAACGACACGTGATCGGGCCGGGACCGCCGGCAGGCAGTAGCCCACCGACGGCCCAAGCCACACCCGTGGTCAGACGTAGGTGAAGGGCAGTGCGTTACTGGTGCCGTTCAGCTCCACTGTGACCGTGACGTTCACGGTGCCTGTCCCCGTCGGAGAGATGGCCGTGATCTGAGTGTCGGAGTCGATGGTGAAGGTGGTCGCCTGGGTGCCGAACCGGACGGTCAAGGGCCCGACGTTGGCGAACCCGGAGCCGGTGATCACCACCGTGCTGAAAGTCGTCGCCGGGCCGGTATTGGGTGTGAGGGTGGTGAGAACTGCTGCCATGATTCGACTCCAAGTCGAAATAGAATGAAAAGGGTTGCCTTACAACGGATGTCGATCTTGAGGTGACAGCCGTCACATTCAGTAGGCCTCCGGTGGCAGCGCTTCGTCAAGCGATCCGGAGTCCGTTTTCGGTACGGTTGGGTCACGGTTTCGACCTGGTGATTTGCGGCGACGGTGCTGGAAGGCCTCACCCCGCACCCAGCCATTTTGTGAGGTCGCAGCAGTCGGGCCGAGGGCCGCTACCCGGTGCGACCGGCCCCATCTCACGCCGGGACTCGAATTCCGGCTTCGTCCTCACGCTCGTGGTCGCGAAGTCAGCACCCCGAGGCCGAGCAGGCACCCAGTACGGGCCTCCGGCGCGACAGTCCGATGGACCGAATACAGTGCGACCCTGTCGAATACGATGTCAGCGCGAAGGAATCGAGGTGATGGCCTGCATCGACACCGACCGTGCGAAACTCCGCGCGGTCGACCCCGAAACCGGTCGCGAAGTACCCGCGGCAAAGTCGACCAGACCGAGCACCTCGACCTGTTCGGTCGGCGTGACAGCCACAGAGAAACATGCGGTAGCAGAAGTGCGAATCATGCTCGAAGCCAACACTTCTGAAGTACAGATCGACCGACCGCTGCTTTCGACCGGGTTCCGCGCGGCGCTGTTGCGGGAGCGGGTCCAGCGGCCTTGAATTCGGTACGCACGGCGTTCCGTCCGTACCGTCCCCTCCAGATCCGTCTCCGCCCTCACGCATGGCGCCTGACCAGGACCTGCTCGGCATCCCATTCATTCGGCAGCGGGGACCCGTCCGCGCACCGCGCGGCCGACGCCGCATCACCGAGACGCGCCCGCGACCCCTCCCGGATCGGCACGTCGCGGTGGCGACAACGTCGACTCCCCGAGGATCGTTCATCGTCGAACGATCGCATCCGAGTCTCGCGGAACGGATTGCACATGGTCAATCATGTGCGCTGTCCCGATTCGTCCCACTTCGACCCGGGCGGTTCGCCGTAGGCAAGGATCGAGGTGGCGCCGAAGGTGTGTCCGTCGCATCCCATCCGCTGGGCGAGGCTCGAGATGCCTTGGAAGGTCTATCTGTCACGGTATAAACCCGTCCAGCGGCCCGAGCGATCGCCTGACTCGACCATGGCCAGGGTGTGGGATGGCCCCGTCGAATCAGGCGGGGGCTTGGCTGGTTCCGATGATCACCGCCCGCCCGACCGTGTGCGGAATCATCAGAATATTGAGCATCGCGAGACTGGCGCCGTGGGGAATCTCCAAACGATCCACCGAAAGCGCTGTCACACAGACGAACAGGCGATGGATGCCGGTACCCGGCGGTGGCGCCACCCCGGAGTACGCCGCTTGACCCAGGTCATTGGTCAGAGTGACGGCGCCGGCGGGTAGATCGGCCCCACTGCCCGATCCGGCGCCGCCTTCGATGCTCGCCGTGGCGGCCGGCACGTCCTTGACCGCCCAATGCCAGAGTCCACCCGGTATCGGCGCGTCGGCGTCGAAGGCGGTGATGACCAGGCTGCGGGTTCCTGCCGGCAAGCCCGACCAGGCCAGCGCCGGTGATCGATCGGCACCGGCATCGGTGTTGTAGCAGGCCGTCGGGAGCGGGCCTCCGTTCTCGAAATCGTCACTGCCCAATTCGAATTCGGCGGCCGGAAAGGTCAGCGCGTAGGGGTGGTATCTCACTGTCGGAGTCCTCCTGAGAAAGTCAGATATACAGCCTTGCTGCATTTCTGAAAGTACAGCGAAGCTGTATAGTTTGTCCAGTGAAGGATGACGACTACTCCGTGGCCGACGCCGAGCAACTTCGTCTCGCCGTCGGAAGGTTCGTGCGCCACGTCAGAAGCGTCGACACGATGCCCGCGGGGCAAGCCGCGGTACTGGGCCATCTACGCAGAGATGGACCATCGGCGATCGTGGCGCTGGCGGAACGCGAACGCGTGCGCCACCAGACGATGGCACGAACGGTGCGGCTGCTGGCGGACCAGGGATTGGTTGACCTCGGGACCGATGCCAACGACAAGAGGCGCGTCATCGTGACGCTGTCGGCGGCGGGCGCCGCTCGACTCGACGACGAACGAACGAGTCGAGCGGCATGGATAGCGCGGGCCGCGCAGCGGGAGCTGACCGATCAGGAGCGCACAGTCCTCGAGCGCCTTCCCGCAGTCCTCGGGAAACTCGTCGGCGACAAGTGACCGGAACGCCTGGGTCACCAGGTCCACCGGACAGCCTCAGCGAGCCTCGTCCCGCCGCGGCGACAGGAGCAACCTGTCTCGGCGACAACTATCGCCTGTAACACCCGGGAGTGCCATCGCCGGGGGCCACGGCTGGTGACTGCTATGACCTGCCGTCACACTGCGGTCGGGTCGTTCGGTTGTGCACGGTTCCGCCAGATTCGATTGCGCATTTTGGCTGTTCAGGGTGGCTGTTGGGTGCGGTTTCACAATGGAGCTCGGCGGCACGATTCCGCGACCGCGGCAACCCGTGCGTGATCGTCCGGCGTCTGCCGGAGCAGGCGAAGTCGTTGCGCGCACCTGCGGTGACCGGTTTACCTGCGTCTCGCACTACAGGGGCGAGAACGTCGACGCCCAGCGGGCACCGATACGGTGCACGAGCGCGCCAGTGCGCGAATCGGCTGTCCAGTCATCGACACTCGGGATCAGCATGCCGTTTCCGCCGCCGTCGGCAAGGGTCAGCGAGGTGATCGTGCCCGAAATCATATCGGCGGAGTCCGAGCGCCGAACCCGCCCGAATCCACAGCATCGGTTACGCCGACGCGCCCGGGAGCAGGCCGTCGCGCAGCGTCAGCGAGGTCCGCTTCGGCGCACCGAGGCCGCTACGTCTTCCGCACCGGTTCTCTCGACTGCGATGGGGCTATTCGATCAGTTCGATGCCGCGGGAACGCAACAACGCTCGATGTTCAGGTGTCAGCCATTCTGCGCCGATCACGCGCTTCGGATTCGGAAGATGATTAAGATCATCGAGATCGGAGACGTCGAATTGGTCGCCCTCTCCATCCCGGTGCGGGCAGCATTCGAAATAGACCTGACAGTCACCATCGAAGATCAGCTGTTCGACACTCTCGGAGAGATCGGTGGGAAACTCCAGCTTCTCGAAGTAGCTCTGCGCTTGCGGCACGACCTGGTGGTGATAGTTGTCGGCCGAATACTGTCAGAGATCGCCGTCGAACCCCTGGGATTTCAGCGTGTCCTCAAGCGACCAGGGCGGAATCTTCCGCGATCAAACGCGCCGACGGCTCGGCCGCGGAATTTTCTGCATATTCGGGTTCGAGACGACGCGGTAGTTCGCCCGCGTGTCGCCGCGACTTCGCCGCTTCGGCCACGGCCGTAGCGTCGACTACCGGAGGGCGTACGGTGCACTGTGAGCGTCGACACCCACCATTAGGCTCAGCACGGAAACACAGTCAACTGCCGGGCATTCGAAGCAGAATCGTTGCATCAGCGAAAGATTCAGGTCACCGATGCCTGGTGAGGGAGAGATCTTGAAGCTCAAACGTACAGTCGTCGCTGCCATAGCCTTGGCAATGCTGGCCGCAGGGTGTGCCGGTCGCAGCACCTCCGACCAGGAAGCCGAACCGCATGCGGCCGAACCGGGGAACTTCGGGGATCTGTCGAGTATCTGCCACGAGGGGGCGACAACCAGCGCCCCGACCCGAGGCGTCACCGCCACCGAAATCAAAGTCGGTGTTTTCAGCGATATCGGATTCACCAAGCAATCCGAATTCGTCGACGCGGCAGAGGTCTTCACCTCGTGGTGCAACGCCGCCGGTGGCATCAACGGACGAAAGATCCTCGCCGAAGTCCGCGATACGAACCTGATGGAGGTTCGTCAGCGGATGCTCGATGCCTGTCGAGAGGACTTCGTCCTCGTCGGCGGCGGCGCCGCCCTGGACGGACTCGGTGTCAAGGATCGTCTCTCCTGCTTGTTGCCGGAATTCCCGGCGCAGGTCTCACAGGCTCAGAACCTGCAATCCGATCTTCAGATCACCGCGCTGGCAGGCACATACGCACACTACGAACCCTATTTCGGTTTCCGCAGTTGGCTCCTGCGCGAGGCGTATCCGGAGTCGGCGGGTGCGGTCGGCATCATCACCGGCGATTCCCCGGTCACCAAGGTACTGAGCGATAAGGCGGCCGAGGCGATCCGGGCAGCCGGAGGAACCGTGACCTACAGCGACCTCTACCCCGCCACCGGTGTCTCGGACTGGACCCCTTATGCCCAGGCGATCAAGAACAAAGGTGTCAAGGGCTTGGTGTTCTACGGCGACTACCGCCAACTGGCGAAGTTGGAAGACGTCCTGACGAGCATCGACTACAAACTCGACTGGGTCGACCCGACCAACAACTCCTACAATTCGCAGTTCCTGGAAGCCGCAGCCCAATCGATACAGAAGCAGAACAATGTTATCGACCTGTCCGGCGCGGTCCCGATCGAAGCCGTCGAAGCCTCACCCGCGATGAAGCAGATGCACGATATCTACACCAAATATGCGCCCGACGCCGAACTCACGTTGAACTCCGTACGCGCCTTCTCCGCCTGGCTGCTGTTCGCCAAAGCCGCCACCAGATGCGGAGACCAGCTCACCCGCCGGTGTGTGGTCGAGGCAGCCGGTAATGAGTCCGGTTGGAGCGGCGGCGGATTGCATACAGCTCGTGATCTGTCCGACAAAGACGCAGCACCGCAATGCTTCAATGTGGTCCAGGCGACGCCGAGTGGATGGAAGCAAGCCGACTTCAAACCCGACCAGGGACTGTTTCGCTGCAATATCGCTCTGTACCGGTACATCGGCAACTACGGCTCGCCGACAACACTGGCTGACGTCGGGAAGAGCTTCAACGACGTCGAATAGGCACCTGCTGAGGTGACAAGGGGCGACATGATGTGGCCCCTCGGTCCTTCGAGGTCAGCCGACGACCAGGCAGAACGGGTGACCGGCCGGATCCAGCAGCACCCGCCACCGGTCGCCGCCCGGCTGGTGGTCGGGCCTGACCGCGCCGAGCTCCAGGGCCGACTTCTCCGCCGCGTCGAGGTCCTCGACCCTGAGGTCCAGGTGCAACTGCTGCGGCACGTCCTGACCGGGCCACCGCGGTGCCCGGTATCGGTCGACCTGTTGGAAGCCCAGGTCGCAACCCGAACCATCGGTCAGGGCGACGAACTCGTCAGCGTCATAACCGAGCCGCATGCCCGTCAGCTCTTGGTAGAACCGGGCCAGAGCCCGGGGATCGGCGCAGTCCAGAGTCAGGCCTCGCAGCGTGGCGATCGGCATCGTCCACTCCTTCGTCGTCCATGTACGCGGGCCGCGCGGCGGCCGCGCAGGTAAGTCATCCAACCGCACTGTCGTGGCCCGGCTCCACTCCTTTTCGGGGGCGGACAGCGCTCGTCTCGGGCTCGGTCCGTATGCGCCGTTGCGCCACCACCTCGGAGATGACCACCGGGGCCGGTTCGCGGCGACGGCGAGCGGGGCGCGCGGTGGGCGCGGAGCCGAGACCGCGGAAGCGCTGCGCTCCCCGCCCGGGGGACTCACCCGGCCGACGAATGGATCGACCACCGAAGCGTCACCGGCGCCGACCCTATTCGATATCGCGGCCCGAGCACGATCCACACGAACGCGGCGCGGACGCCTCCACCGAGACGGCCGCCCCGCTGGTACTCAGATCCCGCATGCGCTGCTGCGTGGCGACGAGCCGGGTGAGCAGGCCCCGCGCGAAGGTGGCCTGCAAGGCGGCGCTGCCGCGCTGGACGACATACACGGTGAGCAGCGCTACGACACCGACGATCGTGTACAAGACCGCCCGGTTGTGGGCGGTATCCGCGCCCATGATCGTCTCGATGAAGAGGTCGCGGTTCTCGCCCCGGGGAAGGAACCCGCCCCAGAACCAGTACGTCAAGCCGCCCAATGTCATTGCCCACCAGACGATCGGCAGCACGAACGTGACGATCGCAATCGGCAGGTTGACGATGACGTACAGCAGATCCAGCCAGCTCTGCCCCTGCCGGATCGGTGCGGTGATCCGCCGCCACCCTCCCATCCCCTCGGATGCCTGGGCGTACCGAGGGCGTGGTACCGCCTTGCCCGTCAACTGCCGAAGGCGTACGCGCTCGATATCGGCAAAGCCGCGAGCGAGCAGCAACGTCAGCGTGAGCAGCGGAATCCCGAGGAAGATCACCACCGTGCCGATGCTCGCCGCGACGAGAGGCACAACACAGCTGAAACCGACCACTGCGAGGGGCAGCCCCGAGAAGGTGTATGCGAAATCGAGGCCCAAGCGCCGCAGAATCATGCACACGACGCTAGGACCGCGCGCAGCCAGAGAGCATCCAGCCTCGGTAGGAGATCGGGATGGCCCCGAGGAGGGATGACAATAGTGTCCGGCTCGGCGCAGGGAGTCCTACGTCGGCCCCTGGCTACCCGAACGCTGCTCACCGCACCAGACGGACGTGACTGCGAACATCGAACCGGCCGAGAACATCTCGATGGCGACGCTGTCGATGCTCGAGACTCCGACACCGACCGAGCGGGCGGGGTGTTCGTACTGCCCGAGGTATTCGATCTGGCCTACTGCGGGAACCCACTACTCCCGCAGCCCACAGCTCGGTCTCGGCGGGGCCCTGCCGGTGTCGGCAAATACCCGTCTGGACCGAGAAATGTTCGCCTACTGGCAGAGCCAGGGTCGGTGTTGCTGACGATGCGCAGTGGCGAACTGGCCTCCGACGCGATTTCGGGGTTGTGGAAGGCCAACTCATCACACGGCTATATCTGCAACCACTCTCGTAGGTCAACACGCATCAGTGAAATTTGGTGAGACACTGATGCTTTCGATGCGTCGTCCGTCGATCGGATCGGTCGGTGATGCCTTCGGCAACGCATTGGCCGAGACCATGATCGGGCTCTACACGACCGAAGCGGTCCGTGATGATTCGCCGTTCCGGCGTGGTCCGCAACGCCGTCTGGCCGATGTCGAGCTACTCACTAACAACTGGGTGAGGTGGTTCAACCGAGACCGGCTCATGCACCGACTCGGGCGCCGACCACCGATCGAGCACGAGGCCGAATACTATGCGAACCCGGCCCAGCGTCCCCGGTGGAGACAGACAACCGAGTGCGCACCGAACCCGGCGGGATTCACCTACCCGACCGCGGTCAGGAGGTGTCGCCCGGCTTCAGTCGTCCCCGGGCGCTCACCTTGGGGTCCTTGGCTCTGGCCCACGCCGAGATCGCGGCCTTGTGCTGCGGAGTGAGCAGTTCCCAGCAGCCGCGCCGTACGTGTCGAACAGACATCCGATGGTCATCGAACAGCCGCGCAAGCTCTTCGAACTGCGCCGACGTCACGAACACCACACCGTAGTCGTCGATGCCCACAGCCAGCGCCGCCAGCACGGTTCCGAGGGCGGACGCCCGGTCACCGATCTCCTCCAGGAACGCCTTGATGTAGTCGCCTCGCTGGTCACCGGCATGCTCGGCGTCGAAGCCGGCACACCAATCCCATTGCAGCGCCGCGGGATAGTGCGGTAACGCAGTCAGCCGCTCGCGGACGGTCCGTGGATCTTCCTCACGAGGGACGATCGCCATCCGCGCGATCTCCCACTGACAATCGGCGAGCCCCGGCGCGCGATGGATCAGCAGTTCGCCCATGACGGACCGCACGTCCAACGCGAAATCTGTGTCCTTGGCGACCTGGTGCCCGCGGTAGATGCCATCCGCGTCCACCCGCTGCGCGTAGTCCCTCCAATCCAGATTCGCCCCGTTGATGTTGCTCTCCACACTCCACAACTGGCCCGGCACGACCCGGAAGGGCCGGTAGTCGCCGCGGTCGAAATCCTGAGGCGGTAGGACCCAGACCGCCAGGACAGGATGTTCGGGATGATCGAAGGTGACCTCGTCGGCGAGGAAGGACACTGCCGCCCCGCCCGGATGCTTCGCCCGAAACGCTTCGGTGTCCAGGCCCGCGAACTCCGGATCGTTCACCAGCGTCGCGTAGACCAGGAACCCCTCCCTGCTCGGAGTCATGGCCTCACCAGAGACCGCCATGCCCGGTCCTCACCGAACCAGGTACGGACGAGGATCGATCCGCTCGGGAGTTCTGCCATGCCCGAACGATAAAGACAAAGCCCGACCCAGCGCAGCCCCCCAAATTCGTGGGCTGCTGGCCGAACCGGTAGCCCACCACGTGACCTGCGCTGGTATCGGCAGCCAAGGCGCACCGGTCGACACACCGGTCCCGCTACCACCGCAAGCGGCCATGCTCGATGGCGGTGCGATCATCAAGCGGCCCACGATGGTCATCGAGACCGGCAGTGAGTCCAGTGCGATCCGCTCGACGACGCTGCTGCCGTTGACCTACGACGATCGACTGCTCGACGGTGCCAGCGCAGGCCACCTCGTGACCATCGCACGGATCGGCTGGAGGAAACCGCGTTCGAGACGGATCCGGGCCTGTAACCCGTGGGGCGGTGATGGCCGCCTTACTGACACCGAGTGGGAAAATCCACTGACGCTGCACTGGGGAAAGACGCGTGTGCAATTCTCAGCAGATTATCAATGCCCTGACCTGCGACGGGACGACTTCCGGGACAGGACCTCACAAGACGGATAAGTCCGGGCGTGGGAACCGGGGGCAACCGACGGACCCGCTCACACTGGACAGGCTGCCGACCAGTACTTGCTCGAGCCCTCGCGCTGCTTCGGACGATGGAGGCATGTCATGGCGACTGAAGAAGATCGGTCTCATCCCTCCGGGGCTGAGCCGCCGAATGCTCTCTCCGACGCGGTCCAGCAGCAGATCCGAGTGGCCTCACGCAACGGGCGTTACGCGTTGGCGGTCGCGGTTCTGGCCGCTGTGGCGGCACTGCTGTCCTCCGGAGTTTCCGCGTGGACATCAGTGCACGTGAGCAGCACCGAGATAGACCGGCAGGAAAGGCTCGCGCGTCATCAAGCACTCAGGGCTGACCGGTTGCGCGCCTACGCGGACTTCGTCACCGCCTACCTGGGCATCGAACTGCAACTAGGCGATCTCAAAGGGATTCTGATACGCCCCGCGAACAACGACCTCCTGCAAACCGCCATGACTGAACTGCACGATTCGCTGGCGCCGTATCTGCGGAGTTCGGCCATGCTGCACATCGTCATGAGTTCCTCTGCCAACGCCGAACTCGGCGGAATCAACGCCGCACAAGACGCGCTGCTCAACGGTCCGGACTCGTTGGCCCCGACCTTGGAGTATGCCCGCGACCACCAGATCGCGACCGATGAGAACTGGCCACGACTTGCCGCCGCCGGCGTTGCCGCGATCGACAGATTCGTGAGCGATACCGCGATCGACGAGTTCGTCACTGCCGCACGAAAAGACGTAGCGGCCGGCTAGATAGCCAGTCCCACACCACTGTCGCGACATCTCCGACCGCCTGGCCGACACTGGACCGCCGACCTCGACGCCGTCGTGGGGAATGTGATCTTCCGGGTCGAATTGGGCGAATCGGACTGCGATCCACCATGATCCGGGGGTTGATGTCCACATGTGTTCGTAGAGGAAAGTGCTTGATGAGGGTTATGAACAGGGCCGCGATCGCGATCGCGGTCGTTGGTGTCGCGGTCGGGTCGATGACAGGTGCCGGTACGGCGAATGCAGCTGATGAGCTCTACGGCGCGATCGCGTTCAGCGGGAACGAATGGACCTACGCCACGAGCGTCGACGCGGCCAGCCGTGCAGACGCCATCGAGGAGGCCCTCCTCTGGTGCGGTTGGGAGGGTGCCTCGGACTGCGAGATCCTCGCGGACTGGGAAGACGGCTGCGGTGCACTCGTCTACAGCGACAACGCGGTCGGCACCGGCATCGGCCCCGACCGCGCGACAGCACTGGCGTATGCCTACACCAGCCTCGCCGACTACTACCCACCGGCGATACTGGCCAACGTCGGCTCCGTAGACCTCTCGCAAACAGGAATCAGCGAGGTGGTCTGCACCGCCAACGTGCGCTGACCTGCCTGCACTGCGGTTGAAGCCCGGACGCGTCGGCAGAGCCCCCGACGTAGTCCGTGGCTAACTGATCGAAACCGATTGATTCGATTGCGAACTCAAATCCCGCGCTGGGCGAACTGCTCGCGGTGAGCTCCGCAGGCCGCAGCGCGGCCAGGGGTGTATGCGCCGCAGCAGCGCCCGAGCAACGATCCCCACGGCGTCGGCCAGGCCGGGTGCGACAGGAACATGCCTGCGGCGATCATGCCGGTGGCATCGACGGTGAGGCAGCCGTACTCGAACAGCGCGTCGCAACCCAGCATCGAGACCGCGGGAAATGCTCACCGTTCGGCATCGGTGCACTGCGCAGGGGGTTGATGTTGCCGGCGACGAGCGGACAAGCAGCAACTGTCCACACATCCCGCACGAGCCCTTCGTAGTGCCATCGAACAGGAATTTCCGCAGCAGGGCCTGCTCGAGCCTGCGCGTCGTCGCTACCGCGGTGTCGCTGGACGAGGTCGTCGGCGGCGTCTGTGAGCGCTGCCAGGTCCACGCGGTGCTTCCAGCCGGTGAGGTCGGCGTCCGAACGATTCGGTTTCGACAGCGCACAAGCCGGATTCGCCATCGCCGCGGCGAAGTCCTGTGCCGGTCATGGTGCCTCCGCGGTGGTCCGCAACGCGCATCAATGTCTCGGCGCCATCGGCTTCACCGCCGAACACGAACCACACCGCCACACCAACCGACTGCTCGCGTGGCGATCGGAATTCGGCTCGGTGCACTACTGGGACAACATGCTGCTCCATGGCGGCGTCGACGCCGAATCGTGTGGCCTGTGGCCGATGATCGCCGACTGACTGTGCGACCCCGAGATGAGCGCTCCGGTTCCGAAGTTCCCACCCGTCGGCAGTTCCACCGGATATCTCGCGTGGAGAACAACCGGCCGAGCCGGTATATCGGAGCCGCTTTCACCCGTACCGGGTGATGACCAGCGGTAGCGAGGTCGGAAGTGTGGCGGCGTGGCGCCAATCCCAGCTGGTTCGCCGTTGCGGTCTGTACGAAGTAGTACCTGGTCTGTATCAGGTTCGGTTCGCGGTGAATCTGACGATCGTCGACGCACCCGAGGGCCTGGTCATCATCGACACGACCACCAGCGCGGACCTGGCCAAGGCCGGGTTGGAGCTGTTCCGGCGTGCGCTGGGCAACGACAAGCCGATCGTCGCGGTCATCTACACCCACACCCATTTCGATCACTACGCGGGAGTGAAAGGCCTGGTGTCCGAGGAGGATGTCACCTCAGGACGGATCCCCGTCATCGCACCGGGCACGATCGAGTCGTTCAACAAGTACGCCATAGGCGAGAACGTGATCACCGGAAACGCCATGTCGCGGCGGATGGGCTACACCTTCGGACTACTACTGCCGCAATGCGATTGCGGGCTGGTCACCGTCGGCCTCGGATCCGGCGCCGACAACATGAACATCCACATGACCTACATCCCACCCACCGACCCCATCACCAAGACCGGCGAGACACGCGAACTCGGAGGTTGGGAATTCGAGTTCCTCTACGCCCCCGACACCGAAGCTCCGGAGGAGATGCATATCTGGATCCCCGCCATCAAAGCGGTGACCTGTGCGGAGAACGCGAACCACTCGATGCACAACATCCAGACCATCCGCGGCGCACGCACCCGAGATGCCCGCAATTTCGCCCGCTACCTCGACGAGACCCTGGTGCGGTGGGGTGCGGACGCCGAAGTGCACCACGGGCCGCACACCTGGCCGGTATGGGGTAACGCCAATGTGGTCGAATTCCTCGAATCACAGCGTGACATGTACAAATACATCCACGACCAGTCCCTGCGCCTGGCGAACCAGGGGTACACGCCGCTGGAGGCCGCCGAGGTCGTCGAGCTACCCGAGGCGATCGGTAGCAAGTGGTACAACCGCTATTACCATGGCGGCCTACACCACAACGTGCGCGCGGTCTTCCACAAAGAACTCGGCTTCTGGGACGGCGATCCGGCCACGATCTACCCGCTGCTGCCCGAGGACAACGCAAAACGGCACGTGGAGTTGATCGGACGCGAGCGCATCCTCGACGAAGGCCGCGAAGCCTTCGACGGCGGCGACTACCGGTGGGCGGTACAACTGCTGCACCACCTCGTCTTCGCCGACCCCGATGACACCGAAGCCCGCCACCTGCAAGCCGACGCCTACGAACAACTCGGCTACCAGCAGGAAGTGCCCCAATACCGGGCGATATTCCTCTCCGCGGCCCTCGAACTGCGAAACGGGGTCGTCTCCCAGGGACAGGTCAACACCGACAGCCTCGACACCATCCTCGCCATGCCCATCGACCTGCTCTTCGACTACGTCGCGGTCCACGTGATCGGCGAGGCCGCCACCCACGCCGACATCTCGATCGACTTCACCTTCACCGACTCCGGCGGCGACTGGACCATGTGGATCCGCCACGGCGTGCTCAACGCCCGCCCCGGCCACACCGGGCGCGCCCGCCTGCGGATCACCGGCCCCAAACCGCAACTCGCCGGGATCCTGCTGCAACCCACCCGCGCGACCGAACTCATCGGGCGACCAGGCATCTCCACCGACGGAAACCTCGACGTCCTCACCGAACTCGCCGACGTCATCGACACCTTCGACCCCAACTTCAACCTCTCCACGCCATAAACCGCCGACCGCGCCCACATCGTCGTGGATTTCGTTCGGCAACGACCTATTGCAGCACTGTCGAGTCGAGCAGAACAGGCCTCGAACACGGACCTGGACGACGACGATGCGGCCGTCCATCGTGCCGTCAGCCGCACCGACCTACCACCGAAAGTGAGCCAGAGCAGTTGGCGGGATAGTCCCTGCGCCGGAGCCGTACCGACGATATCGTCACGTTCTACTGTCGTGGTGGCGTGCCTCGATCGGCGAACTCGTAGAGATCGTCGCGACATCGGGATCCACACCTGACAGCCGAGAAGTGTACGAATGGCGTCGGGGCTTCCGCCAGTTCTGGGCGATGATGCCGGACTGTATTGCCTGAAGAGTATCGACTTCAACGCGCCGATTCGCCCGAAACCGTGACTCTCGAGAATGAACGGCTGACGGGTCCGGTAGTCGAGGGAGGAGCGGCGACGTTGTCGGTTGTTCAAGGTCCACCGGGGTTGTCCACGCGAAAGGGCGGCGCTGTTAACCTGCCCTCGTGGACACTATGGGGGAGTTCGTTGTCGGTGTCGATACCGCAGCGGTTCAGGCAGCTCGTCGTCGGACGCTTCGATTGGCGACGGCGTCGGTGGTTGTGGAATCAGCAGGCGCGGTGGTGATCTCGGCGTTGGCCGTATTCATGGTGTGGCTCGCCGGACCGATCGGCTTAGAGATCAGTTCAGAATGAGTTGTTGTATCGGTTTGGTCTGCCGCACAATATGTCCGATACTTCCGGGGTGGGTGATGAGGTGGTGACCGATGCG
>NZ_QCYJ01000076.1 GCF_003123685.1 Nocardia aurea | reverse complement strand
TCGTCGACGTCGTGCATCCCGGCCAGCCCCGGGACGATGCCCAAGATCGCGTCGTGCGGGCGGGCCACGCGGGACAGCATCTCCACGACGGACAGGGCCACCGCGAGGAGGACTCCGTACAGGATGTCGAAGACCAGCACCCCCGCGAACGCGGCCAGGGCGAGCAGCAGCTCGCTGCGGCGAAAAGCCGCAAGACGCCGGAAAGCGGCTAGATCGATCAGCCGTATCGCGGCGTAGACGACGATGGCGCCGAGCGCGGCGGTGGGGAAGTCTGCCAGGAGCGGCCCGGCGAACAGGACGACCACGAGAACAGCGGCCAGGGCGACGAGCGAGTACAGCTGGGTGCGGGCACCGGCTGCGTCGGCCAGGGCGGTACGGCTGCCGCTGCTGCTGACCGGGAACCCGTGCAGGATGCCCGCGCCCAGGTTGGCTGCGCCGAGGGCGAGGAGCTCCTGGTTGGCGTCGATCTGCTGGTTGTGCTTGGCGGCGAAGGAGCGTGCGGTGAGCACGTTGTCGCTGTAGCCGACCAAGAGCACGCCGAGCGCGGGCAGCAGCAGGTGCTGCAGGTCGGCGAACGCCGGAACGACGGGAACCGGCAGGCCGGAGGGGACCTCGCCCACCACCTTGATCCCGTACCGCTCCAGCCCGAAGAGCGGGACGCAGGCTGCGGCCAGGAGAACGGCGAGCAACGGAGCCGGGATCCACGGCAGGCGCCATTGGGCGAGGAACAGCAGGGCGAGTACCCCGGCCGAAAGCAGGAGTGTCCCCGGATGAAGCTCGGAGAGATTCTGTGAGAACGAAAGGAGTTCGGCGATGACACCGTCACCGGACACCGGCACCCCGGTGATCTTGCCGAGCTGGCCCACGATCATTGCCACGCCCGCGAGATAGCCGACCAGAATCGGCCGGGACAGGAGGTCGGCGACGAAGCCCAGCCGGAGCACCCGGCAGCCCAGGCAGAGCAGCCCGACAGCCACGGCGAGCCCCGCCGCAAGGCTCGCGTACCTGCCCGAGTCACCCGCCGCCAGCGGTCCGACCGTGACGGTGGTCATGAGCGCGGTCGTCGACTCGGGCCCCACGGACAACTGACGGGAGGAGCCCAGCAAGGCGTACAGGGCCAGAGGCCCCATGCTGGCCCAGATTCCCGCCACCGGCGGCAAGCCGGCCACGGTGGCATAGGCCATCACCTGCGGTACCAGATAGGCCGCCACGGTGAGCCCGGCCAGCACGTCACCGCGCAGCCATGCTAGCCGGTACGAACGGAACGCGACCATGCCCGTCAGTGTCGCACCGCCACAACGGTGCGAGTGCCAGCGGCCCAAGGGCGCGGAAGCCGGGACCTTCTACGGAGCTCTCGGGACCGACCGCTACCCGCCCTTCACGCTCGGCCTGGCGCCGGACTACCCGGCCACACTGGAGGTCGACTACTCCGAGCCGCCGCCCGCGAGCGCGGCCGCCACGGCGGTCGGCCCAGGGTGTTCGACGACGACATGATCCCCTACGCTCGGTCGCTGCGCGAGCGCGGTGTGGCCGTGCCCGACATCGCCCGCAAGCTCGTCATCCCCATCGGCAAGAACAAGGGCAAGCACCCGTCCGTGGCCAGCGTCTACCGGGTGATCGCCGACGGCCACCCGGCGCCGGGTATGGGCTGACGCCGGTATGCCAGCGGGGGGACCGCCGGCATCGGATGGGCGCACGTGATCATCGACTGCTGGTGGCGAGGGTTTGGGGGCTCAGGACCGCGGCCAGGCGCTCCAGCGCGCCGGGGACGATCCAGTAGTAGACCCAGGTGCCGCGCCGCTCGCAGTCGACGAGGCTGGCCTGGCGCAGCAGTTTCAGGTGATGGGAGATCGTCGGCTGGGACAGCTCGAAGGCGGGGGTGAGCTCGCACACGCACACCTGCCCTGGCTGGGAGGCGATCAGCGACAACAGTCGCAGCCGGACCGGATCGCCGAGCGCCTTGAAGGCCGCCGCCAGGTCGGCGGCCTGCTCGGTGCTGAGCGGCGCGGTCAACGCGGGGCAGCAGGCGGCGATCGGATCGTCAGCCTCCGTCGTCTCTTGATTCGACATTCTTCTATATTGACACGCTTCTCATCAGAGCGCGATGCTTGATTCGATAGCCATCAATACAGGGCGGTGGCGGCTGCCGCCGCCAGATCAAAGGGGCAGGAGCGTGTGATGAGCGAGCAGTCCGTCCAACTGCGTGAACAGGTGCGCGAGCGATACGCGGCGGCCGCGGTGGCGGCCACCGCCGGCGGGGCCGCCTGTTGCGGCCCGCAGGAGGCTAAGATCGAGGAGGGATTCGGGGCGGCCCTGTATGCCGCCGACGAGCGGGAGGCGCTGCCCGCCGAGGCGCTGGCGGCCTCGCTCGGCTGCGGAAACCCCACCGCGGTCGCCGAGCTGCACGCCGGCGAGCGGGTGCTGGACCTGGGCTCGGGCGGTGGCATCGACGTGCTGCTGTCGGCCCGCCGGGTGGGCCCGACCGGCAAGGCTTACGGGCTGGACATGACCGAGGAGATGCTCGCGCTGGCCCGCGCCAACGCCGCCAAGGCCGGCGCGACCAACGTGGAGTTCCTCAAGGGCACGATCGAATCCATCCCGCTGCCGGCCGCCAGCGTCGACGTCGTCATCTCCAACTGCGTGATCAACCTGTCGACCGACAAGAACGCGGTGTTCGCCGAGACCTTCCGCGTGCTGACCCCGGGTGGCCGGATCGGTGTCTCCGACGTCGTCGCCGACGACGGCCTGACACCCGCCCAGCGGGCCGAGCGCGGCGACTATGTCGGCTGCATCGCCGGCGCGCTGTCGTTCGCCGAATACCGGGCCGGGCTGGAGGCGGCCGGGTTCACCGATGTCTCGATCACCTCTACCCACCAGGTGGCCGACGGGATGCACTCGGCCATCGTCCGCGCCCTCAAACCCGCGCACGCCGACGCCGACACCGGCCGGGCCGACTCGGCGGCGACCACGGCGGCGGGCTCGGAGCATCGATCGGAGGGATCCTGCTGCGGGGTGTCGGCCTGCTGCAGCTCCGGCGAGCGCGCCGAGGACCCGACGCTGACCGTCGAGCAGGCCAAGACGGCCGCGGGCTGCGGCTGCCAGCACTGACCTCTTCCCAGTCCCAACGGCGTCTCACACGGCTGGCGCCTCCATCTGGCCGAGGAGAAGTCCACGGGCGTGGCGGCCCGCTTGACTTCCCAATATAGCTCAGCAATTATTGACTCAATCATGGCTGATATATCTGATGTGGAGCGGCGGGCCGCCGTCCATGCCGCGCTGGGCGATCCGATGCGGCTGGCGATGGTGGACGCGCTGCTGCTGGGTGACCGCTCGCCCGGCGAGCTCGGCGAGCATTTCGGGTTGCCGTCGAATCTGCTGGCCCACCACCTGCGGGTGCTGCAGGAGGCCGGCCTGATCGTGCGGGCGCGCTCGGAGGCCGACCGGCGGCGTAGCTACGTCCGCCTGGTGCCCCGCGCGCTGGCCGGGCTCGGCCCGGTCGCCCGCGTCCCGGAGGCGGCGCGGGTGGTGTTCGTGTGCACCCGCAATTCGGCCCGCTCCCAGCTGGCCGCCGCTCTGTGGCGGCGGCGCAGCCGCCTGCCCGCGGCCTCGGCCGGCACCGACCCCGCATGGCGCGTGCATCCGCGGGCGATCGCGGTGGCCCGCCGCCACCGGCTGAGCCTGGACACGCACGCTACCGCCCACCTTCGCGACACCGTCGGTCCCGGTGACCTGGTGGTGGCGGTCTGCGACAACGCCTACGAAAACGCCTACGAACATCTCCCCACCCGGCCGAACCTGCACTGGTCGGTGCCCGACCCCGTGCCCGCCGACACCGACGACGCCTTCGAGCATGCCTTCACCGACCTGTCCGGCCGCGTCGACCGGCTGGCCGCCGCCCTTCCCGCCGCCCTGCCTGCACCCACCGGCTCCGCGACCTGCGACCGTTCCGCGACGAAGGACACGCCATGACGTACGCCAGCCATCCCCACCCGGATCTGACCATAGACCAGCAGCTCGCCCTGACCACCGCCGCCCGCCGGCTGACCGACGAGTTCGCCGGCACGTTCGGGACCGAGACCATCGAACGCTTCTTGCACACCAGCTACGACCAGTTCGCCAGCAAGGCCGCCATCGCCATCTTCCTGCCGCTGCTGGCCGAGCGGTTCGCCCGCCAGCGCCTGCAGGCCCTGGCCCGGGTCGAGGGTAAGGGCGACGGGCGGCCGATCGTGCTGTTCCTGTGCGTGCACAACGCCGGGCGTTCGCAGATGGCGCTCGGCTTGTTCTCCGCCCTGGCCGGCGAGCACGCCGTGGGCTGGTCGGGCGGGTCGGAGTTCGCCGCCGAGATCAACTCCGCCGCGGTCGCCGCGATGGCCGAGCGCGGCATCGACATCTCCCGCGAGTACCCCAAACCCTGGACCGACGAGATCGTCCGGGCCGCGGACGTCGTGGTCACGATGGGCTGCGGCGACGCCTGCC
>NZ_QCYJ01000169.1 GCF_003123685.1 Nocardia aurea | reverse complement strand
CGACATCGGCCACCTCGCGGTCAACGGGACCGTCAACGACCTGGCGATGTGCGGGGCCCGGCCCGGGTTCCTGGCCGCGGGCTTCATCCTGGAGGAGGGCTTTCCCGTCGCCGACCTGCGGCGGATCACCGCCTCGATGGCCGCCGCCGCGGGCGAGGCCGGCGTGTCGATCGTCACCGGCGACACCAAGGTGGTGCAGCGCGGCAAGGCCGACGGGTGCTACATCACCACGACGGGGGTCGGACTCCTGGAACGGCCCGAGAACCTGTCCGTCTCCGCCGCCCGGCCCGGCGACGCGGTCATCGTGTCCGGCCCGCTGGGCGACCACGGAGCGGCGATCATGGTGGCCCGCGGCGAGTTCGACATCGAGGCCCCGATCGTGTCCGACACCGCTGCCTTGCACGGCGTCGTGTCGGCCCTGCTGGACGCGGTGCCCGGCCAGGTCAGGGCGCTGCGCGACGCCACGCGGGGCGGGGTCGCCACCATCCTCAACGAGGTGGCCGCCGCCTCCGAGGTCGCCGTGGTGGTCGAGGAGGAGGCCGTGCCGGTGCGACCCGAGGTGACCGGGGTGTGCGAGCTGCTCGGCATCGACCCGCTCTACGTCGCCTGCGAGGGCCGCTTCGTGGCCGTCGTCGACGGCGGGCACGCCGGCCGCGCCCTGGAGTCGTTGCGCGGGCACCCGCTCGGCGCCGACGCGGCGATCGTCGGCACGGTCCGTGACGACCCGGCGGGGCTGGTGCTGCTGCGCACCGCGTTCGGCGGCACCCGCATCGTGGACGTGCTCGTGGGCGACCCGCTGCCACGCATCTGCTGACCCGAGCCGGGCGGGTGAGGGCGCTGGATCAGCCGCCGGTTCAGCCGGTGGATCCGCCGCTGGGTCACCCGCTGGGTCAGCCGGTCGATCAGCCGGTGGCGGCCGCCACGACCGCCTGGCCGAGGCTGATCCCGCCGTCGTTGCACGGCACGCGGCGGTGCGTCAGCACCCGCAGCCCGTCGGCGCGCAACCGGTCGGCGACGCCGCCGAGCAGCACCAGGTTGCCGAACACGCCACCGGACAGCGCCACCGTGCCGAGCCCCGTGGCCTGCGCGATCATTCGGACCGCCGCCGCCACCGCGTCGGCCAGCCCGTGGTGGAACCTGGCCGCGATCACACCCGCCGGCACGCCCCGCCGCAGGTCCCCGGCCACGGCCCGGACCAGGTCGGTACTCCTGATCACGACCGGCCACGGACCGGCCACGGTCACCGGATAGCCGTCGCGGACACCCCGGTCGGCCCGCCGCTCCAGCCCCGCCGCGGCCTGCCCCTCGTACGTCACGGTGTCACGGACGCCGAGCAGCGCGGCCACCGCGTCGAACAGCCGCCCCGCGCTCGACGTGAGCGGCGCGGCCGGCCCGCCCCCGGCGGCCAGCGCGGACACGGCCCGCCAGCCTTCCGCGTTGCGGACGGCCACGTCCAGGCCCGTAGCCGGCTCGGACGCGGCGTCCAGGTAGGCCGCCGCCATCCGCCACGGCTGGCGGATCGCCGCCGCGCCGCCCGGCATCCGCACCTGCTCCAGGTGCCCGGCCCGCTCGAACCCCGCCAGGCCGGCCACCAGCAGCTCGCCGCCCCAGATCGTGCCGTCGGTGCCGTAGCCGGTGCCGTCGAACGCGACGCCGATGACCGGCCCCCGTTCCCCGTTGTCGGCCAGGCACGAGGCGATGTGGGCGTGGTGGTGCTGGACCCCGACCAGCTCCACGCCGTCGAGGCCGAGCGCGTACTTCGTCGACAGGTACTCCGGATGCAGGTCGTGGGCGACGAGCGCGGGCTCGATGCCGAGCAGCCGCTGGTAACGCCCGATCTCCCTGGTGAAGGCGCGCGTCGTCTCGTAGCTCTCCAGGTCGCCGAGGTGCTGCGAGACGAACGCGTGACGGTCCCTGGCGAGGCAGAAGGTGCTCTTCAGCTCCGCGCCGCAGGCGAGCACCGGACGGGGGAAGGACCAGGGCAGTGTGAACGGTTCGGGCGCGTACCCGCGGGCCCGCCTGACGGGCAGCCCGGCGCCGCGGAAGAACCGGACCACCGAGTCGTCGGCCGGCGCGTGGATCGCCCGGTCGTGGGAGAGGAAGGCGTCGGCGACGCCGCCCAGCCGCTCGCGGGCGTCCGCGTCGTCGTACGCGATCGGCTCGTCGGACACGTTCGCGCTGGTCAGCACGTACGGCCGGGCGATCTCGCGGGCGAGCAGGTGGTGCAGCGGCGTGTAGGGCAGCAGCACGCCCACCTCGTCGCTGTCCGGGGCCACCGAGGGCGCGAGCGGCGCGCCGGGCCGCCGGGGAAGCAGCACGATCGGCCCGCGCGCCCCGGACAGCAGGCGCGCCGCGTCCTCGTCGAGCTCGCACAGCTCCCGCACCGCGGAAAGGTCGGCGGCCAGCACCGCGAACGCCTTGTCGGCGCGCCGCTTGCGGGCCCGCAGCGCCGCGACGGCGGCCTCGTCGGTCGCGTCCACGGCCAGGTGGTAGCCGCCCAGGCCCTTGACCGCCAGCACGGCGCCGGCCGCGACCATGGCCGCGGCGTTCGCGAGGGGATCGCCGGGCACCGGCGTGCCGTCCGGCGTACTCAGCGCCAGGGCGGGGCCGCAGGCAGGGCAGCAGACCGGCTGGGCGTGGAAGCGCCGGTCGGCCGGGTCGCGGTATTCCCGCTCGCACCTGGCGCACATGCTGAAGCCCGCCATGGTGGTCGCGGCCCTGTCGTACGGCACACCTGTGATGATCGTGAACCGGGGCCCGCAGTTCGTGCAGTTGACGAACGGGTACCGGTAGCGCCGATCCGCCGGGTCGAACAACTCCTTGAGGCAGTCGCCGCAGGTGGCGACGTCCGGGGGGACCAGCACGCGCGCGGTCCCGGTCGGCGGCGCGCCGGCCACGCTGGGCACGATCTCGAACCCGCGGGCCCCGGTCGGCGGCACGGCGGTCACGCTGACCCGTTCGACGACGGCCAGCACGGGGGGCCGGTCGCGGACCGCCTCCACCAGCGCGGTGACCGCCGACGCCGTGCCCTCCGCCTCGATGAACACCCCGCCGGCGTCGTTGCCGACCAGCCCGGCCAGGCCGTAGCGGGAGGCGAGCGCGTGCACGAACGGGCGGAAGCCGACGCCCTGGACGATGCCCTCCACCTGGATCCGCGAGCGCACCCGCCCGGTCACGCCTCCGCCAGCGCCTGCTGGACCAGCTCCCACAGCACGTGGTAGGCGGTGGTCTGTGCCTCCTGGATGCGGTGCACCGACGACGACGGGATGACGAACAGGTGGTCGGCGAGAGCGTCCTCGGCCATCCGCCCGCCGCCCGAACCGGCCAGTCCGACGGTCACCATGCCCGCGCGCCTGGCCGTCTCCAGCCCGAGCAGCACGTTCGCCGAGCCGCCGCTGGTCGACAGGGCAACGGCGATGTCGCCGCGCCGGCCGAGCGCGGCGAGCTGCCGGGCGAAGACCACGTCGAAGTGCACGTCGTTGGCGAGCGCGGTCAGCAGCGCGGCGTCCGCGGTCAGCGAGATCGCCGGGAGCCTGCGCCCGTCCGGGCCGGGCGTCAGGAAGAGCTGGGCCACGGACTGGGCGTCGGTGCTGCTGCCGCCGTTGCCGAACGCGAACAGCGTGCCTCCGGCCCGGAAGGCGGCCGCGACCGCCTCGGCGCAGGCGCCCAGCGACGGGCCCAGCTCGTTCAGCACGCGCAGGCGCAGCTCCAGGCTCTCCGCGGCCTTGTCCATGGTGGAACGGGTGACGTCCTCGACGGTGCCGCCGCCGGGGCCGGGAAACGGGTAGAGCGCCTCGGTCACGAGCCGTCACCGCCCAGCACCGCGATGGCCTCCTTGGCGTGCACGAGGACCGTGTCGCCCACCCGCGCCGCGACCAGCGCCACGCTGATCTCCTCGATCCCGGCTCCCGTGTCGACGAGGGCGAGCCCGTCGGGCCGCAGCTCGGTGACGCGGACCGGCACCGCCGTGTCGGCGCAGGTGACGCAGGTGCCGCTCTCGTCGCAGGCCGACGGCGTCAGCGGGGCGAGACCGGGGTCGTCGAGGAAGACGTGGACCAGCTCCCACAGCAGGTGGTAGGTGGTGACGTGCGTCTCGCGGGCGATCAGGGGGTCGTCGGACCGGGCGGCGAGCAGGTGATCGGCCGGCGCTCCGTCCGCGGGTGTGCCCGCCGTCAGCGCGACCGTCAGCATGCCCAGCTCGCGGGCCGCCGCGAGCGCGGCGAGCACGTCGCCGTGGCCCACGCAGAGGCCGACCGTGATGTCCTCCGGCCTGCCCAGCGCCCGTAGCCGGTCGGCGAACGCCGAGCCCTGCGCGCAGGCGTCGCCCGCCAGGGAGATCGCCGGCAGCGCGCGCTTGCCCACGATCACGGGATGCGTGAACTCCACCGCCAGATGCCCGGCGTCGGCGGCGGTCGCGCCCTGTCCGAACGTGAGCAGCCTGCCCTTGCGCTGGAAGCGCGCGGCCATGTCGCGCGCGGCCCGCAC
>NZ_QCYJ01000185.1 GCF_003123685.1 Nocardia aurea | reverse complement strand
GAGCAGCGCGGCGCCCATGATGAACAGCACGGCGGTCCAGACGGCGCCCGCGGTGGCACGGCCCTGCTCGAAGGCGGGCAACACGACGTTCTCGGTGGCCCAGCCGAGGGCCCACGCCGAGCCCACGGTCATGCCTCCGTAGACGGCGCTGGCCAGTACCGCCGACGCGAACACGGCCTTCTCCGCGCGGATGGCGACTCCGAGAACGTGGAGCCCCTGACGCATGACCGCCGAGGTGACCTTGCTCGCCACTCGCAAGATTCCCTTCTGTACCAGTTGGTTTCCCAATATGAGCTACTAAGTCCCTAATCACTGCCGATCATCACGATATTCCCGCGGGTAGTGTTCTGAACGTGACTCACGCTTCGAGCGAACGGTCCGCCCTCTGCGACCTGTTCGACCGGCTCGGCCCGGACGCCCCGACCCTGTGCGAGGGGTGGACCACCTATGACCTGGCCGCCCACCTGGTGCTGCGCGAACGCAGGCCGGACGCGCTGCCCGGCGTCGTGCTCAAGCCGCTGGCATGGCACACCGCGTCGGTCCAGAAGGGACTGAAGGCCAGGCACCCCTACCCCGAGCTGGTCGGGCTGTTGCGCAGGCCGGGTGGCGTCTACGGCCTGCTGCGGTTCCTGGACGAGCCGTTCAACACGCTGGAGTTGCTCGTCCACCACGAGGACGTGCGCCGCGCCCAGCCCTCGTGGGAGCCGCGCGAGCTGCCCGAGGACCTGGAGAGGCTCATCTGGGAGCGGGTCTCCGCCGGGGGCAAGGTGATGCTGCGCAGATCGCCGGTAAGCGTGGTGCTGCACCGGCTGGGCGGCGGCGTGGCGCTCGGCGGGGCACAGAGCGGCCCCAAGGTGGAGGTCACGGGCCGGGCGTCCGAGTTGCTGCTGTTCTGCTTCGGGCGGCAGGCGCACGCCAGGGTGGAGCTGAGGGGCGACCCCGACTCGATAGCCCGGCTCAAGAGCGTCCGCCTCGGCGTCTAGCCGGAGCGGGAGGGCCGCCACTCGTCACATCGGTCCGGGTCCGCCGGCGGCCCGTGGAGGCGCCGGGTGACGTGCGCCTGGGCGAGCCTGCGGAGCGACGAGAACAACGCGTCGCCCAGCAGCGTGCCGAGCACCACGACCTCCATGGCCCGTTCCCTGTCCTCCAGGTCACCGACGACCGTCAGATCGGCCGCGGCGACGCGCTCGGCGGCGGCGGCGTAGTCGTCGAGCACGGGGAGCATGTCCTCGCGGCCGAGCTCGCTGAGGCTGACCACCACGCCGATGAGCGTGGGCAGCGACGGATGCTCCCTCAGGTCGTGCCATCCCATGCGGGCGAGGAGATCTTCGACGACCCGCTCGGCCGCGTCCCTGCCCGGGCCCGGCGGCGGCTCGTGCTGGGCGCTCACCGTGAGCTGGGCGACCCCGAGGAGGTCGCCGCCGCTGATCCCGGGGTCGTCCAGGTACTCGACCAGGGCGCGGGCGGTGGCGATGCTGAGACCGCCGTACTCGATCAGCGCACGGACGAGCTTGAGCCGCCGGACGTGCGCGGGACCGTATTCGGCCTGGTTGCGGCCCACGGGCCGGCCAGGGGGAAGCAGGCCCTCACGCAGGTAGTACTTGATCGTCGGCACCGGGACTCCCGTGTCCGCGCTGAGCTCTGCCATCCGCACGCTGGCGACTCCCCTCTTGTGGCTAGTGGAAAGTTTAGCTATAGATAGTGGCAAGTAGCACTATCCACTATCCATTGCTTGGAAGGAAGGTCCCCCGTGCTCCGCTGGCACCGCCCCCTCATGCTCGCGGCCGGAGCCATGGCGCTCCTGGCCGTGGCCCTGATCGTCTCGCTCGCCGTGGACGACCGCACGCTCGACGGCATGCCCCTGTGGGCCAAGCCGCTGAAGTTCGCCCTCTCCATCGGCCTCTACTCCTTCACCTGGGCCTGGCTCCTCTCCCTGCTGCGCCGGGACCGCCGCTGGGCCCGCTGGGCGGGCACCGTGCTCGCGGTCACCGGCGTTGCCGAGGTCGCCGTCATCGTCTTCCAGGCGGCGCGCGTGCGCCGCAGCCACTTCAACGTCTCCACCCCGCTGGACGCCACCCTCTTCAGCGTCATGGGGATGATGATCCTGGCGCTCATGGTCGCCAACATCGTCGCCGCCGTCGCCGTGCTGCTGGAACGCCAGGCGGACCGGCCCACCACCTGGGGCGTCCGGCTCGGCCTGGTGATCTCCACCCTGGGGCTGGCGACCGGCGGCCTCATGACCGGCCCCCGCCCGGGCCAGAGCGCCGCGGGCGGGATCATCGGCGCCCACACGGTCGGGCTGCCCGACGGCGGACCCGGGCTGCCCCTGCTGGGCTGGAGCACCGTCGGCGGCGACCTGCGGGCGCCGCACTTCATCGGCATGCACGCCCTGCAGTTGCTGTCGCTGCTCCCCCTCGCCCTGACGGCCCTGTCCCGCCGCCTGCCCGTCCTCTCCCACGAGCCGGTACGGCTGCGCCTCACCCTCACGGCGGGCGGCCTGTACGCGGGCGTGTTCGCGCTGTCCACCTGGCAGGCCCTGCGCGGCCAGCCGCTGGTCCGCCCCGACGGGGTCACCCTGGCCGCCGCGTCCGCCCTCCTCCTGGCGGCGCTCATCGCGGCGGCGGCCTCGATCCGCGCCCCCAAGGACGCCACACCGGCGGCGGACGGGGCCTCGCGCGCGGAGGCCGCCCGATGAGCACCGAGACGCTGTTCGACCTGAGCTTCTACCTCGCCTTCCCGTTCTGGGCGCTGATGATCCTCGCGCCCACCTGGTCGGTCTCCCGGCGGGTGGCGGCCTCCCCGCTCATCGTGCTGCCGAGCCTGGCGGTCAACCTGGTGCTCATGCTGCCCCTGATCGCCGACTTCTGGCCGGTCGTGACCTCACCCTCGCTGGCCGGCCTGCGGGCGCTCGTCGGCAGCCCTCCCGCCCTCGCCGCGCTCTGGGCGCAGATCATCGCCTGGGACCTGTTCCTCGGCCGGTGGATCTACCTCGACAGCCGGGAGCGGGGCGTGCATCCCCTGCTCATGGCCCCGGTGATGGTGCTGACGATCCTGCTGTCGCCGATCGGGCTGCCGGTCTACCTCCTGCTGCGACTGGCGTATCGGGAGAATTCGGGCGCAGAGTCCGCGTCAAGAGAGGCTCAAGGCCGTACCATGGCGTGAGAAACAAGCCCCCCGGTTAGGATCAAGAACATCTTCATAGAAGATGCCAGTGATCGCCCAGATCCGGGTATAAACGGCTGGGAATGTGACTGCAGGAGGCCCCCATGCAGGTCAAGAAGGTAGCAACCTACGTTCTTGTGGCGTTCGTGATCTTCTACCTGTTCACCCGGCCGGCCCAGGCCGCGTCCGCGGTCAACGGTGTGTTCGACGGGATCGTCCAAGGAGCCAACCAGCTCGCCGTCTTCTTTACCAATGTTCTCACCTGAGCTGGGCTGCTGCCTGCGTTAGACGCTTCCCCAGCGTCGCGGATCGTGTTACGCAGGCAGGATGACAGATCGTCCGGCCGCCGCCAAGTCTCACCAGCCCGACCCCCATGTCCGGCGCATCCTCGAACGGGCGGAACTCGAAGGCGTCGAACTCGTCCGCTTCCTCTACGCCGACCACGGCGGGGTGATCCGCGGCAAGGCGGCATCCAGGTCCAGGCTCGCCGAGCGCCTCACCACGGGCATCGGGCACACGGTGGCCATGATGGCGATGAACATGCTCGACCAGTTGCAGGAGGTCGAGCACATGGGTCCGGTGGGCGAGGTGCGCATCGTCCCCGACCCCGCGACGTACGTCCCGCTCCCCCACGCACCGGGGGCCGCCGCGATGCTGTCGGATCTGCGGCGGATCGACGGATCGCCCTGGGACGCCTGCCCCCGCACCTTCCTCAAGGACGCGGTCGCCGATCTCGCGACCGAAGGCTACACGCTGGTGGCCGCGTTCGAGCCGGAGTTCACGCTCGGACGGCGGCTGCCCGACCCCGCGGGCGGCCCCGACCGGCTGGTGCCGATCGACGACTCGCTCTGCTACGCCGGCACCGGGTTCGACACCGCCCACGACTACACGATCAAGCTCGTCCGGGCCCTGGAGACGCAGGGGCTGCGCGTCGAGCACTACCACCCCGAGCTCGGGCCGGGCCAGCAGGAGCTGTCGGTACGGCACGCGGCCGCCCTGCGAGCCGCCGACAACCACGTCCTCTACCGCGAGACCGTGCGCGGCGTGGCCATGCGCATGGCCATGTGGGCCACGCTGGCCCCGAAACCCCTGGCCGGCCAGGCGGGCAACGGCGCCCACCTGCACCTGTCGCTGTGGGACGACACGCACAACGTGTTCGCCGACGGCGGCGAGCTGCTCGAGTGCTTCATCGGCGGGCTGCTCGCCCACCTGCCCGCCCTGACCGCGCTCACCTGCGGCAGCGTCAACAGCTTCCGGCGGCTGTCGCCCCGCGCCTGGTCCAGCGCGTACGCCGTGCACGGCCCCGACAACCGGGAGGCGGCCGTGCGGATCTGCTCGCCGCTCGGCGAGACCGGCGAGCCCAACCTGGAGCTGAAGCCCTCCGACTCCTCGGCCAACC
>NZ_QCYJ01000145.1 GCF_003123685.1 Nocardia aurea | reverse complement strand
ATCCAGCTTAGCGCAGCCAATCACCCGAAACCAAATCCAGGATCTCAACCGAACCAGTGCGATCGCCAGGCGCTCCTCGTACTACCTCGTTTCCCAGGCCTCGCCCAGCCTCTCGGCTCTGCGTGGCGGCTCCGGGTCGGTGTCCGTGTCGCTCTGACTTGGATAAAGTTACGTAGCCGTGTGCACGATGTCAAATCGCCTGGTAGACGGCCTGGATCGACGATTCTTCACCGGTGGGCGGTCAGAAGAGCCGGTTCGAACCAGTCCCGGGCGGTCTCGGTGAATCGAAGACGGTCCCACGCGCCCGCGCCCTCCGGAACCGCGCCGACGAGTTCCACTCCGGTAACCCTCGACAGATCGACGCGGTTGCATTCCGACGCGAGGTCCGGATCCGCGGGCCACGCGCCGATGACCAGTCCCGCACATCGCACGCCGGCTGCCGCGAGCGCGCGGGTCGTCAGTTCGCTGTGGTTCAGGGTGCCCAGGCCCGCCGCGGCGACGACGAGTACCGGGGCGTCGAGTTCCTTCGCCAGGTCGGTCAGGGTGAATTCACCGAGCCGGACCAGTAGACCGCCGGCACCTTCGACCAGGGTGAGGTCGGCATCGCCCAGCTCGCGGATCGCGGTGACGGTCTCCCGCAGGGTCAGTAGGGGTTGCCCGCAGCGTGCCGCGGCGGTGTCGGGCGCGAGCGGGTCCGGGTAGCGCGCGAGTTCGATGCCGCGATCGATGCCGCTGAGCCGGGCGATGTCGGCGAGATCGCCGGGCTCCCCGGGGCCGACTCCGGTCTGCGCCGGTTTGCAGACCGCAACCGAACGGCCCTCGGCCGCCGCGGCGGCGGCCACGGCGGCGGTGACCACCGTTTTACCGACCCCCGTCGAGGTTCCGGTGACGAGCAGGATGCTCATGCCCGGTCCCCCCGCACTCGCGCGGAAGGAAGACGACGCGATGCGGATCGCCTCATGCGGGCACCGCGTCCAGGCCGCGGGCCCCTGCCAGGACCTCACCGAGAACCGTCGCGATGGTGTCCATCTCCGCGGCGGTCAGGTCGGCGCGAGCGGTGAGCCGCAACCGGGAAGTCCCCTCCGGCACCGACGGCGGCCGGAAACATCCGACCTCGAGACCGCGCGCCCGACAGGCCTGGGCGGCTTCGTGGGCGACGTGTGTTTCTCCGAGCACCACCGAGACGACCGCCGAATCCGGCGTTCCCACGCCTGCGATCCGCGCGATGTCGGCGGCACGTTCCAGCACGCGCCCCGCCATCTCCGGTTCGGCGCGCAACAGGCGCAGGGCGGCGCGCGCGGCGCCGACAGCGGCCGGAGCGAGTCCGGTGTCGAAGATGAAGGTGCGGGCGGTGTCGATCAGGTGGGCGCGCACGTTCTCGCCCGCGAGGACGGCGCCACCCTGCGCTGCGAAGGCTTTGGACAGGGTCGCGGTGATCACCAGATCCGGCGCGCCGGACAGCCCGACCTCTTCGACGAGACCGCGGCCGCCCGTGCCGCGCACGCCGAGCCCGTGCGCCTCGTCGACGATCAGCACCGCGCCGTTGGATCGGGTGACACGGTGCAATTCGGCCAGCGGCGCGAGATCGCCGTCGGCGCTGAATACCGAATCGGTGAGTACCAGCGCCCGTTCCTCGGTGCGCGCGGACAGGAGACGATCCACCGCGTCGACATCGCGGTGCGGCGCGATCTCCACCCGCGCACGCGACAACCTGCAGGCATCGACCAGCGACGCGTGACTACCCGCGTCGGAGACGACCAGGGAACCTCGGCCCGACAGCGCGGTGACGGCGCCCAGGTTGGCGGCGTACCCCGAGGCGAAGACCAGGCCCGCCTCGGCGCCGACGAAGTCGGCGAGCTCGGCTTCCAATTCCTCGTGTTCGGTGGTGGTGCCGGTGACCAGACGCGATCCGGTGGATCCGGTGCCCCAGCGCCGCACGGATTCGATCGCCGCCTCCATCACCTCGGGGTGGTGCACCAGGCCGAGGTAGTCGTTGGACGCGAGATCGATCGATGCCGATACCGGCGGCCTCGGGCGGAGATCACGGTGCAGGCCTGCGGTTGCGCGGTCGGCGGCCCGTTCGTCCAGCCAACTCGACAGATCGGTATTCACAGCTCCGCAGCATACTTGAACACCGTTCAGGGCGGTATGGGCCGGGACCGGGACCGCCGATCCGATGCGGTGTCTCCACGGCGATCGCGATCGTCGGATCAGGCCCGAATCCGTCGCACCGAGCGATCGACTACGACGCCCCGAACCAGTTCGGAGTGTCGAAGCGGAAGAGATCGCCCGGGGTGACCCTGCGCAGATCGTCCTCCAGCGCGGCGAGGCGATCGGCGCCCAGGATGTCGGCCCAGCGGCGGTGTATCCGGTCGAAGGCGCGGGCGGATTCGGTCAGCGCGTCGGTCGCACGGTCGGTCAGGGTGTACACCTTGCGCCGCGCGTCCTGCGGGTCGTGGCCACGGCGCAGGTAGCCGAGGCGTTCCAGCGCTTCGATGTGCTTACCCGCGGCCTGTTTCGAGACGCCGAGCGCCCGCCCGAGATCGGCGGCGGTGCATCCGTACCGCCCCCCGACCCGACCGACGGCCTGGAAGACGAATCCGTGCATGGGTCGCATTTCGGCGTGGCCCCGCTCGGCCAATTCCGCGTGTACCTCGTCGACGATGCTCCGAAAGCCGAGCAGCAGGCGCAGCGGCAGTTCGTAGCCGCCCTCATCACTTGACATAGTAGACAACCTCATTGACCATATAGACAACCCTGTTGTCCATTGTAGGAGATTCCGGAATGACACTCATTCGCCACACCGATACCCGGCGCACCGAAACCCCCAGCGGCGTGATGACCACCCTCGCCTCCCCCACCCAGGGCGATACCGGACAGGCGCTGTGGCACGTACGGGTTCATCCCGGAATCGCGGGCCCGGTGCACACCATCGACGCCGAACAGATCTGGACCGTACTGACCGGACAGCTCACCATCGCCCTGGACGACACGACAATCGCCGCTGCCGAGGGAGATACCGTCGTGCTGCGCGCGAACGCGACGCGGCAGGTCGTCGCGGGCGACGACGGGTTCACCGCCTTCGTCACCGGTCCCGCCGGATCGCGGGCGAGAACTCCGGGCAGCGACGAAGCCGTCGTGCCGCCCTGGATCGCCTGAACGCACGCTCGTCGTTACGCCGACTGCGCCGCCACCGCGGCGAGCATGGCCGAGGTGATGATCTCGATATCCGCGCCGGTGCTGACGAACGGCGGCATGCAGTACACGAGATCGCGGAACGGACGAAGCCACGCGCCCGCCCGCACCGCCGCGTCGGTCGCACGTCGCATCTCGACCGGTTCGGCCAATTCGATGACGCCGATCGCACCGAGAACCCGCACGTCGACCACGCCCGGCAGGTCGCGTGCGGGCGCGAGCCCCTCGATCAGTCCGGCTTCGATCCGTCCGACCTCGCCGCGCCAATCGCGCTCGAGCAGTAATTCGATGGACGCCACCGCCACCGCGCAGGCCAGCGGATTGCCCATGAAGGTCGGGCCGTGCATGAGTCCGCCGTGGGCGGCGCTGAGCGTCTCGGCGATCGGTGTCGTGCAGAGGGCGGCGGCCAGGGAGAGGTAGCCGCCGGTGATGGCCTTGCCCACGCACATCACGTCCGGGGCGACACCGACGTGATCGGCCGCGAACAAGGTTCCGGTCCGGCCGAATCCGGTGGCGATCTCGTCGAAGATCAGCAGCACGCCGTGCTCGTCGCAGAGCCTGCGCAGGTCGAGCAGGTAGCGCGGATCGTGCCAGCGCATGCCGCCCGCGCCCTGCACGACCGGTTCGACGATGATCGCGGCGAGTTCGTGGGCGTGCGCGCCCACCAGCCGTTCCAGTTCCGCGACGTATTCGGGTCGGTAGTCGCGCGGCGGCGGCGGGGCGAAGATCTGGGCCGCGAGCACATCGGTCCACAGCGAGTGCATCCCGCCGTCCGGGTCGCAGACGCTCATGGGCGTGAAGGTGTCACCGTGGTAGCCGCCGCGCCAGGTCAGCAGCCGGGATTTGCCCGGCTCACCGAGCGCGCGCCAGTACTGCAGGCACATCTTCACCGCGACCTCGACCGAGACCGAACCGGAATCGCACAGGAAGACCTTGTCCAAACCCGCGGGGGTGTGCGCCACGAGCAGCTCCGCGAGGCGCGCGGCGGGTTCGTGGGTCAGTCCCCCGAACATCACGTGACTCATCCGCCGCGACTGCGCGAGCAGGGCCGCGTCCAGAACCGGGTGCCCGTAGCCGTGGACGGCCGCCCACCACGAACTCATGCCGTCGACGAGCACCCGGCCGTCGGCCAGCGTCAGCCGAGTGCCTTCGGCGGAGGCGACGATCAGCGGTTCGGTGGTCGCCGGAAAGCCACCGTAGGGGTGCCAGACATGTTCGGCGTCGATGCGGGTGATCTCGTCGGGGGTCAGTGCCACCGCATTCCTCCCACTGCATTCCTCGCGGTCGAGCGACAGCCCCGGATTCCCCGAGGCAATCTTGAACGGTGTTCAAGTTATCACTCCGCTGAGAGCCGTTCGCCGTGGGCGACGAGAGTGTCACACCCGAACGGGCGGGAACCTCGGGAGACCCTCGTCACGCGGATAGTCGGTGACTATCTCGATTCCGAGGATCGCGAGCCGGACAGTCACCGCTCACGCGATGTCATAGCGCGGTCGGTCACCGAAGAATCCGCCCGCTCGAATCCGGCGACGCGGCGGACCCGGCCAGCACGACCGGCCGCGAGCCGACCGACGCGGTACCGATTCTGCCTGGTCGACCCGTCCGAAGACCGGATATGCGCCTGTCGGCGCATCGCGTGACAGCCGGGTGCCGCGACCTCGACGGCGCGGGTCCGGCCGGTACGCGGACCGACGCCGGGCCCGACCGCCCGACCCGCCCGGCCCGAGGCCGCGCACCCTCGGTGACCTCTGCGGGCGCACCCGCCCTCGCACACCCGCGAGAGCTATCGCGTGACTGCCGCTACTGTCATTTGTATGCCTGAGCCCGACGCATCGCCCGGTGACCTGACGCCACTCGGTGTGTGGCCCGGCACGCCCTATCCGCTCGGCGCCACCTATGACGGCGCGGGCACCAATTTCTCGGTGTTCTCCGAAGTCGCCGAGTCGGTGGAACTGTGCCTGATCGGTCGTGACGGCGCGGAAACCCGTATCCCGCTCGATGAAGTCGACACCTACGTCTGGCACGCCTATCTCCCGACCATCGGGCCGGGCCAGCGCTACGGGTTCCGTGTACACGGGCCCTACGATCCGGAACAGGGATTGCGTTGTGATCCGAGCAAATTGCTGCTCGATCCGTACGGCAAGGCCTTCGACGGCGATTTCGACGATGACCCGTCCCTGCACACCTACGGGCTGGATTCGCTGGGCCACACCATGACCGGCGTGGTGATCAACCCCTTCTTCGACTGGGGCGCCGATCGCCCGCCGAACCGGCCCTATCACGAGACGGTCATCTACGAGGCGCACGTCAAGGGCATGACGATGACGCACCCCGATATCCCCGACGAATTGCGTGGCACCTACGCGGGTATCGCGCATCCGGCGATCGTCGGTCACCTCAAGAGTCTCGGTATCACCGCGATCGAACTGATGCCGGTGCACCAGTTCCTGCAGGACCGGGTGCTGCTCGACCAGGGACTGCGGAACTACTGGGGGTACAACAGCTTCGGCTATCTCGCACCGCACAACGGGTACGCCGCGAGCCCACGCGGCGGAGCGGCGGTCACCGAATTCAAGGCGATGGTGCGCGCGTTGCACGCCGAGGGCATCGAGGTGATCCTCGACGTGGTCTACAACCACACCGCCGAAGGCAACCACCTCGGACCGACCATCGCCTTCCGCGGGATCGACAATGCCGCGTATTACCGTCTGCTGGACAAGGATCCGTCCCGGTACATGGATTACACCGGTACCGGCAACAGCCTCAACGTGCGTCATCCCCACACGTTGCAACTGATCATGGATTCGCTGCGGTACTGGATCCTCGATATGCACGTCGACGGGTTCCGCTTCGACCTGGCCGCCACCCTCGCGCGCGAACTGCACGACGTGGACCGGCTGTCCACGTTCTTCGATCTGGTGCAACAGGATCCGGTGGTCAGCCAGGTGAAGCTGATCGCCGAGCCGTGGGATGTCGGCGAGGGCGGCTACCAGGTCGGCAACTTCCCCGGGCAGTGGACCGAATGGAACGGCAAGTACCGCGACACCGTTCGTGACTACTGGCGCGGCGAGCCCGCCACCCTCGGCGAATTCGCGTCCCGGCTCACCGGTTCGTCGGATCTGTACGAGGCCACCGGGCGCAGGCCGAGCGCCAGCATCAACTTCATCATCGCCCACGACGGCTTCACGCTGCGGGATCTGGTGTCCTACAACGAGAAACACAACTCTGCCAACGGCGAGGACAACCGCGACGGCGAGAGTCACAACCGTTCGTGGAACTGCGGAGTCGAGGGACCGACCGACGATCCGGACATCCTCGCCCTGCGCGCCAAGCAGTCCCGCAACCTGCTCGCGACGCTGGTGTTGTCCCAGGGCACGCCCATGCTCGCGCACGGCGACGAGATGGGCCGCACCCAGCACGGCAACAACAATGTCTACTGCCAGGATTCCGAGATCGCCTGGATGGACTGGTCGCTGCTGAAATCCAACGAGGATCTCTTCGATTTCACCCGGCACGTGATCGCGCTGCGTACCGCCCACCCCATCTTCCGCCGCCGACGCTTCCTCGAGGGCAGGCCGATCCGGTCGAAGGATCACGCCAGGGATATCGCCTGGCTGACCCCGGCGGGCGAGGAGATGACACCGGCCGATTGGGACAGCGGGTTCGGCAAATCGCTCACCGTCTACCTGAACGGGCTCGGCATCCCCGAACCGGGGCCGCGCGGCGAACGCATCACCGACGATTCGTTCCTGATGTGTTTCAACGCGCACGATTCCGCACTCGACTTCGTGCTGCCCGGCGCCGACTACGGCGCCGAATGGTCGGTGGCACTGGACTGTTCGATTCCCGACGGCCTCTCCGACGCCTCCTACCCGGCATCGGCGACCCTGCCGGTTCCCGCCCGCTGCCTGCTCGTGCTCCGCTGCCCTGCTTAATCGGACAACCCATATGACTACATCCAACGCCTCCCAGCAGACCCACCACACCGATCCGATCGCCCGCGCCAAATCCCGGGTCCGGGCACTGTCGATCCGCAGCACCTACCGTCTGCAACTGCGGCCGGACGCGCTGACCTTCACCGATGCCCGCACGATCGCGGAATACCTTCAGCAGCTGGGAATCTCGCATCTGTATCTGTCGCCGATCCTGACACCGATGCACGGGTCGACGCACGGCTACGACATCGCCGACCCGACCACGGTCTCGGCGGCGCTCGGCGGGCCGGGCGGACTCAAGGCGCTGGCCGACGAGGTGCGCAGCCGAGGTATGGGCCTGATCGTCGACCTGGTGCCCAATCACGTCGGCGTCGCCGATCCGCGTCAGAATCCCTGGTGGTGGGATGTCCTGCGCAACGGCAAGGAATCGGCCTACCAGCACTATTTCGATATCGATTGGAGTTCGTCCAACGGTGCGGGCGGCAGGCTGGCCCTGCCGATACTGCAGAGCGAGAACGATCCGGCCTCGCTGACCGTCGACCGGTCCGGCTCGGAACCGATGCTGGCCCTGCGTGATCTGCGTTTCCCGATCGCACCGGGCACCGACGGCGACAACGCGCTGCGCATCCACGACAAACAGCACTACCGGTTGGTGAGTTGGAAATCGGGTTTGTGCACCTACCGGCGATTCTTCGCGGTCAGCAGTCTCGCGGCGGTGCGCCAGGAGGATCCGGAAGTCTTCGAGATCACCCACCGCGAACTGGCGGCATGGTGCGAACACGACCTGATCGACGGCGTGCGGGTCGATCATCCGGACGGACTATCCGATCCCGCCGCCTACCTGGTCGGACTGCGTCAGCTCATCGGGCCGAACCGCCTGCTGCTGGTGGAGAAGATCCTCGCCAACCGCGAACCGCTCGACGCCACCCTCCCGGTGGACGGAACCACCGGGTACGACGCGCTGGCCGGGCTCGGCGGTGTACTGATCGACCCCGACGGGGAATCGGTGCTGACCGATCTCTCACGCCGGTTCGCCGGGCACGGCAGTGATCGCGCCTGGGTCGGCGAGACCGAGCATCGGATCAAACGGGCAGTCGCCGAGAGCATCCTGACGCCCGAGGTGCGCAGACTGGTCGCCGCGATCAAACGTGACGCCGCCGCCGAGAGTTTCGACACCCTCGCGCTCACCAACGCCACCATCGAGGTGCTCGCCTTCATGCCGGTGTACCGGGCGGATTACGCGCCACTGGCCGGAATGACCGGCGCGGTGATCGCCGAGGTCGAGAAACGCAACAGCGAACTGACCGCGCCGCTTTCGGTCCTGGTGACCGCGTTGGCCGTGGACGGTGAGGCGGCGGTGCGGTTCGGCCAGGTCTGCGGGGCGATCACCGCGAAGGCCGTCGAGGACACCATGTTCTATCAGGGCGCGCGTCTGGTCTCGTTGCAGGAGGTCGGCGGCAATCCCGCGCGTTTCGGTCATTCGCTCAACGAGTTCCACCTCGCCAATACCGAACGCGCGGAGCGCTGGCCCGCCGCGATGACGACGCTGTCGACCCACGACACCAAACGCGGAGAGGATGTGCGCGCCAGGATCGGGGTGCTGTCGCAGGCGGCGAGCATCTGGGCGCGGTCGGTCGAATCCTGGATGGAACGGACCCCGGCGCCGGACGGCGCGACGGCACTGTTCCTGCTACAGAACATGTTCGGAGTCTGGCCCGCGGACGGTCGCCCGGCCTCCTCGGTGCCGGGTCTGCGCGAAAGACTGCACATGTTCGCGGAGAAGGCGACCCGCGAGGCGGGCACCAGAACATCCTGGGAGGAGCCGGATTCGGAATTCGAATCGGCGGTGCACGGCTGGCTGGACACGGTGATCGACGGGCCCATCGGCGCGGAGTTGAGCGATCTGGTGCACGATCTCGCCCCGCACGCCTGGTCGGATTCGCTGGCGCAGAAGCTGTTACAGCTGTGTATGCCCGGCATCCCGGATATCTACCAGGGCTGCGAACTCTGGGAGGACTCGCTGGTCGATCCGGACAATCGGCGTCCGGTGGATTTCGCGGCACGCACCGGGATGCTGCAATCACTGACCGGCACACCGGCTTTGGATACGTCGGGGGCGGTCAAGATGTGGATCGTCGCCTACGCCCTGTGGTTGCGCAGGGAACGGCCGGAATGTTTCGTCGGCGGCAGCTATCTGCCGTTGTTCGCCACCGGTGAGCAGGCGAGCAGGCTCGTGTCCTACGCCCGAGGCAAGCCGGGCGAAGCGCCGGAGGTCATCGTGGCTGCCACCAGGCACAGCGTGGGGCTCGTCGAATCCGGTTGGGGCGACACGACGTTGGATCTGCCTTCGGGCAGTTGGACCGACCGCCTCACCGGTCACACCTTCCAGGGGCGAGCCCGGTTGGAGAAGTTGTTCGCGCGGCTGCCGGTCGCGCTGCTGGTGCGCTGAGGCGACCGCCGAGCGGGAACCACACACGTCCGCGTCCCGGGGCCCCGGGACGCGGACGTGCTCGTCTCGCGTGAACCGTCAGAGCCAGGTGGGATCGCCGAACACGGCTCCGGAGTCGTCGGCCTCCTCGGAGGCCACGTTGACATAGGTGAACTGGCGCAGAGTCACCGGGCCGGTGCAGGAGTTGACCCTGATGTGATAGTCACGGATACCGGCGTAGATGGTCTTGCCCGGCACCATGGTCTTCTCGGCCATGCTGAGCTCACCGACCTCGCCGGGATTCAGCGTCAGTGTCGCGACCGGGACGATATTGAACGGATTCGTGGTGGGGTCGAGATCGTCGAAGAATACGTTCGGAGTGACGCCGAAGGTGCCCGAGCCGATGTTCACCGCGCAGCCGACGTGGTAGCCGACCCGCAGTGTTCCGGTCGCCTCGCCGTCGATCCGGCCGTAGGAGACACTGCTCACCAGCGCCTCGCGGGTGGTACCCATCATGTTCAGCGGCGCGATCCTGTTGATGAACTCGTCCCGATTCCCCACGGTGAACGGAATGCCGTTCGGCGCGACGAAGGATTTCTCGTGCGGCGGCATGGGAACTATCTCGGCATTCGCCTGCGGCAGCGCCACGGACGACACACACGCGACGGCGGCCCCGGCCAGTGCCAGGGCCGCTCTTTGGAGGGTCGACATGCGGCACACTCTATTAGCCGATCGCTATGGCGATGATCTGCGACACGGCCGCGGTGGCGCCCTACCGGATGCCGGTCGTCGCGCGAATGACGGTGAGCGTCGGTCACGCTTCGCATCGGGACAGCGGGGATCGGATCACGCTGCCGCGGGCACCTTGTCGAGGAAGCCGTACACGTGGGCGATGCGACCGTCGCGCACGATCGCGACATCGAAGCCGACGACAACGGCCGCGGCGCCCGCCGGTCCCAGTTCCCAGGTGAAACGCACCTGGTCGTGGTGCGCGTCGACCGGTCCGGCCAGGGTGAAGACCCAGCCGGGGAACTGGGCCTGCACCCCGGCGATGGCGGCGTCGATGCCGTCGTGGCCCGCGACCTCGATCAGCGGATCGATGTACTCGGCGTCGGCGGCGAAGATTTCGGCCACGGCGGCTTTGCGGGCCGCGGCGTCGGTGGTGTTCCAGGCGTGCAGGTACTGCGCGACAAGGGTGTTCACGATGTCCTCCGAAAATAGTGGTGAGCTGCGGTTTCTCCGTCGCTCTCGGTACTGGGGACTACGTTATGGGCGAGGCCGGTCGCCTCGCATCGGTCGCCTATAGGTATTTTCGGCGCCCGCATCGGTACCTGGTCGTGAGCCGGCTCGCTACGGTGAACGGATGCTGCACGGACGAGAAGCCGAACAGGAACGGATCGATCGGCTTCTCGAAGCTGCCCGGCAGGGTCGAAGCGGCGCGCTCGTACTGCGCGGCGAACCCGGTATCGGAAAGACCGCGCTGCTGGATTACGCTGCCGCCCAGGGTATTCCGACGGTGCGCGGCGCGGGGATCGAATCCGAGGCCGAACTGCCCTTCGCGGCACTGCATCTGCTCGTCCGCCCCGGTATGGCGCTGGTCGACGGACTGCCCGGCCCGCAACGTGACGCGATGCGCGCCGCGTTCGGCATGACGGACCGGGTGGCTGTCGCCGACCCGATGTCGATCGGATTGGCGGTGCTGTCGCTGTTCGCCGAGGAAGCCGCCGACGGGCCCCTGCTCTGCCTCGTCGACGACGCGCACTGGCTGGACCGGGCGACAGCGCTGGCCCTGGTGTTCGCGGCCCGCAGGCTCGACGCCGAAGGCGTGGTGATCCTTTTCGCCACCCGCACCGGCGATCACGATTTCCCGGCGACCGGCCTGCCGGAGCTGGAGATCTCCGGCCTGCGCCAGGACGCCGCCGCGGCACTGGTCGACAGGCAGGCCCCGGATCTGTCCCCCGCCGTGCGATTTCGACTGCTCGCCGAAGCGGCGGGCAATCCACTGGCCCTGCTGGAACTGCCCGCCGTCCTCGCGGCCGAATCACCGGGCGCGGGACCGAATCCGCTCCCGCTGACCGAGCGCCTGCGCGTCGCTTTCCACGGTCGGGTCGGCGCGATGCCGGACCGGACCCGCACCCTGCTGCTCATCGCGGCCGCCGCGAATACGCCCGAACTCGGGCCGGTGCTCCTGGCCGCGACGGCATCGGGTGTCGACCTGTCGGATCTGGCCCCCGCGGAGGAGAGCGGTTTGGTGCGCAGCGACGGTCGGACCCTGACGTTCCGGCACCCGCTGCTCCGTTCCGCGATCTACCAGGGCGCGCCCGTGGCCCGGCGCCTCGCGGCACACCGCGCCATCGCGGACGCGCTCACCGACGACGCGGACGCCGACCTGCGGGCCTGGCATCTGGCCTCGGCGGCGACCGGCCCCGACGACACCGCGGCCGACGCGCTGGAGACCACCGCGCACCGGGCCCGGATCCGCCACGGCTACGACGGCGCGGTCTCCGCCTACGAACGAGCGGCCGATCTCAGCACCGACACCGGTGCGCGGGTCCGCCGACTGGTGCTCGCGGCCGAGACCGCCGCCGAAACCGGGCGGGTCGACCTGGCGGGGTCGCTCGCCGAACGGGCGGCCACGCAGACCACGGACCCGCTGCTCGGCGCCCGGTTGGATCTGGTGCGTGCGAGGGCTGCGTTCGGTGCGGGGAAACCGCGCGCCGCGCATCGACTCCTGCTCGGGGCGGCCATGGCGATGCGCGAACACGAACCCCGTCGCGCGGCCGAGACGCTGTCACAGGCCGTGCACACCGCCTGGTATCTCGGGGAAGCCGAACTCGCGCAGGTGAGCGCGCTGTGGGCCGCGCTCCCGCTCGACGATGCCGATCCGATGGCCCCCATCGCCCGCTACGTACTCGGCGCGATCGACCGTCGATACACCGTGCCACTGCGCGACGCCGCCGCCGACGCCAGGGCCAACGGCGCGGACAGTCCACGAGATCTGGTCCAGATGTGCGGGGCCGGACTGGTGGTCGGCCAGGACGATCAGGTCGCCGAACTCGTCGCCGAACTCGTCGCGGAATGCCGTGACCAGGGACGTATCGCGGCACTGCCCTCGCTGCTGTTCTTCCGCGCTGAGGCCGAGCTCTTCCTCGGCAGACCGCGCGAGGGCAAAGTCGCGGCGACGGAGGGCCTTCGGATCGCCGAGGATCTCGGTCAGACCCATTGGATCAGCCAGCAGCGGAGTTTTCTCTGCTATCTGGCGGCGATCGAGGGATCCGACGCGGAATGCGAGAACCTGGCCGCCAGAGCCGTCGTCGAAGAACTCGGCGGTGCGACGGCGGCAGGCGCACCGTGGACGCACGCGGCGCTCGCACTGCTCGATCTCGGGCGCGGCCGGGTGGAGAGCGTGCTGACCCGACTGGAACCACTCACCGAGGAACCGGCGCGGCACTACGTCATCGGATTGCGCGCACTGCCCGATCTCGTCGAAGCGGCAGTGCGGATCGGAGCACCGGACCGTGCGGGCGACGCCCTCGACCGGTTGCGGGCCTGGGCCGACACCGCCGGGCAGAGCTGGATCGAGGCGCTCGTGCACCGCTGTCACGCGCTGACCTCGGTGGGCGACGACGCCGAAACCGGCTACCGCGCGGCGCTGCGACTCGGCGGACACCCGTTCGACCTGGCCAGGACGCAATTGCTGTACGGAGAGTGGCTGCGCCGGGCCAAGCGCAGAATCGATGCGCGCGTGCCCCTGGAACAGGCGTTGGACACCTTCGATCGTCTCGGCGCCGTCCCGTGGGCCGAACGTGCCAGGATCGAACTCGCGGCGCTCGGCGTCGGCGCGGCGGAGCGCCCGGCCGACGGGGTGTCGGCACGGCTCACGCCGCAGGAACTACAGATCGTGCGACTGGCCGCGCGGGGGCTCTCTAATCGGGAAATCGCCGCGCAATTGTTCCTGAGCCCGCGCACGGTCGGCCATCATCTGTACAAGGCCTATCCGAAACTCGGTGTGCTGTCACGAAACGAATTGCCGGTGATATAGCGGCCGGGGCCGCGGGTTCGCGGCCCCCTTTGTCTCGCGTCCGAGCGGTCGAGACTCGCGCCTTCGGCGCATGCGCTTCGACCGCTCGGACGCGAGACGGGCCGCGAACGGGGCGCTCGTAAGACTCGCACCGTGGGGTGTTTGTGGCGGTCGCGACCGCCACGGTCAGTGGGCTGACAGCACTCGGTGGGTGCGGCGTACCGGGCGGCGGGTCGCGGCGTATCCGATGGACCAGCGGGTGACCAGGATCGCGGCGCCGATCAGGACGCCGAGCTGGGCCGAACCGGTGATCAGTGCCAGGATCAGGCAGGTCACCAGGCCCGCGAACAGGGCCTCCAGCTTGTAGAGCGGCCATGCGGTACCCGCGATATCGACCGAAGAGGGGTGAACCGTCGCCATTCGATCAGGATATACGGACGTGGAAGTTCGGTCCACCTAACATTTGCGCGCGGGAACACTCGGGTCCGCGACGACGTTGCCCGATGTATGCCACTCACAGGAGAGTACGCACCGAGCACATCCGATTGGGCCCGCGAGCAGGCCGAGATCTACGACGGGTCGGGAGGCACCGAAGGCGCCTCGTTGCAGGGCAAACCCATCATCCTGCTGACCACCGTCGGCGCGAAATCCGGCAAGCTGCGCAAGACGCCGTTGATGCGCGTCGAGCACGACGGTGAGTACGCCGTCGTCGCCTCGCTGGGCGGCGCGCCCAAGCACCCGGTCTGGTACTACAACATCAAGGCCGACCCGCACGTCGAACTTCGTGACGGCACGGTGACCAACGACTACACGGCGCGCGAAGTCACCGGCGACGAGAAGGCGGTGTGGTGGGAGCGCGCGGTCCGAGCCTGGCCCGCCTACGCCGATTACCAGACGAAGACCACCCGGGAGATCCCGGTTTTCGTGCTCACGCCGCGCTGACCTGCGGCCCCGCGTAGCGACACTCACCCCACCCGCCGCGTCCACCCGATGCGGCGGGTGGCAGCATAATTCGGATGTCCGATCCGCTGGTTCTCGACGAACTGTCCTCTTCCCGTCCCGCGCTCACCGCGGACGAGATCGACGCCGCCGCGAAGCGTATTGCCGACATTATCGAGCCGACTCCGCTGCAGTACAGCCCGAGGCTGTCCGCGGAGACCGGCGCGCAGGTGTACCTCAAGCGCGAAGATCTCACCGCGGTGCGTTCCTACAAACTGCGCGGCGCCTACAACCTGATCGTGCAACTCACCGCCGACGAACGCGCGGCGGGCGTGGTGGCGGCGAGCGCGGGCAATCACGCCCAGGGCGTCGCCTACGCCTGCCAGGCCATGGGCATCAGCTGCCGCATCTACGTGCCAACCACCACGCCCAAGCAGAAACGTGACCGTATCCGCGTGCACGGCGGCGAATTCGTCGAACTGATCGCCGTCGGCGAGACCTACGACGCCGCGGCCGCCGCGGCCGTGGCCGACGTGGAGCGCACCGGAGCGACCATGGTCCCGCCGTTCGACGATCCGCGCACCGCCGCCGGACAGGGCACCATCGCCGCCGAATTCCTCGAACAACTCGGCACCGCGCCGGATCTGGTCATCGTGCCGGTCGGCGGCGGCGGCTGCCTGGCGGGGGTGGGCACCTACCTGCGCGAGCGCGCGCCCGAAACCGGGATTCTCGGTGTCGAGCCCGCGGGCGCGGCCTCGATGACGGCGGCGCTGGTCGCGGGCGGGCCGGTGACACTGCCGACGATCGATCCGTTCGTCGACGGCGCGGCCGTGCGCCGCATCGGCTCGGTGCCCTACGCCGCGGCCGCCGGATTCGGGAGCCGGGTCGTCTCGCACGCGTCGCTGCCGTTGCTGACCGCGACCGAATCACCCACGGGTGCGGGACAGTTCCGGATGATGCACGTCGACGAGGGCGCGATCTGCACCACGATGCTCGACCTCTACCAGAACGAGGGCATCATCGCCGAGCCCGCGGGCGCGCTGTCGGTCACCGCGCTCGGCGAGATCGAGATCGAGCCAGGATCGACGGTGGTGTGCCTGGTCTCCGGCGGCAACAACGACGTCTCGCGCTACGGCGAGATCATCGAACGCTCGCTGGTGCATCGGGGCATCAAGCACTACTTCCTGGTCGATTTCCCCCAGGAGCCGGGTGCGCTGCGGCGATTCCTGGACGAGGTGCTCGGGCCCGACGACGACATCACCCTGTTCGAGTACGTCAAACGCAACAACAGGGAGACCGGCGCGGCGCTGGTCGGCATCGAACTCGGCGGACGCGACGGTCTCGCCCCGCTGCTGGATCGGATGCGGGAGTCACCCATCCGGTGCGAGCGGCTCGATCCGGGTTCCTCGGCCTACCGCTACCTGACCTGACCTGAGCTAGGCGGCCGCCTCCCGCGTGACGGCGGGGGCGGTCCGCTTGGCGCCGCGCACACAGTTCATCATCAGCGGCAGCAGCCACAGCGCCGTCATCTGGTCGACGCTCATCTGCGGTACCGACATCCTGTTGTGCACGAACCCGACCGACAGCCCCAGCCGCGGTTCGGCCCAGCCGAACGATCCGCCGAGTCCGATATGCCCGAGACCTTCGTGCGCGTAGGGAACCGGCAGCGAGTGGTAGCCGAGGTGCCACAGCATCGGCACGTAGAACAGCGCGTGGTCGAGCTGGTAGCTGCGGATCCGGCGCAGCTCGGCGATGGTGCGCGCGGTGAGGTAGCGGCGGCCGTCGACCATGCCGCCGTTGGCGAGCGCCCCGTACACGCTCGCGAGTCCGTGCGCCGTGCACACACCGTTGCCCGCGCCGAGTTCGGTGTTCAGGATCGGCGGGGCGTCGCCTTCGAGGATGGCTTCGACTCCCGGCATGAGCAGCGCGCGGGCCGCGGCGCCGGGGGCACCGGGGAAACCGAAGGTGCGGCCCAGGATCCGCGCGCCGAGCGGTCCGCCGAGCAGCCGCAGCTGATTGCCCGCGAGCGGGGCGAAACTCATCGACGATCCCGGCGGCGGCGCGCCCAGGTGGACGCCGTCGATGCCGAGCGGTTCGGCGACCTCGGTGCGGAACAGTTCGGCCATGCCGCGCCCGGTGATCGCCCTGGCCAGACCGGCCATGAGCCAGCCGAAGGTGAGCGCGTGATAGGTGGGGACGCCGAACAGCCGGTCGGGTTTCGCGGCGGCGAGACGTTCCTCCATGAGGCGGTGATCCAGTATCTCGGAGACCTCGGAGGCGACCGTGCCGAGCGAGGACAGTCCGGCGCGATGGGTCATCACCTGTTCGACGGTGATCGCGCCTTTGCCGTTGGCGGCGAATTCCGGCCAGTATTCGGCGACGGGCGCGGAGTAGTCGAGCAGGCCGCGATCGGCGAGCCGATGCATGACGGTGGAGGTGATGCCCTTGGTGGCGGAGAAGACGATGGTCCCGGTCTGCCCGGTCCATCCGACCGATCCCGAATGCTGTCCGGTCCAGATGTCGACCAGTGTCTCCCCGTGACGGTGGATCGCCAGCGCGGCGCCCGCCCCGCGGCGATGCCCGAAAGTTCTCGCGAACGCCCGTACCAGGGGGGCGAATTCAGCGCTCGCGCTACCGCCGACCCCCTCGGGGAGATCCACGAAATCCCCGGACCAAGCCACATTGCTCATTATTCAACGTTACGGCCGGTACCACCTCGGGCGGAACCGTCCCGGACAGCTGAGGCCACAATGTTATTGCCCCGACATCGCGGTGTCGACGATGGTGAACGAGTGCCCCGGCACCGTCGTGCCCCTGTCCGCCCGCTCCGGATCGTCCCAGGACAGGATCGCCGCACCCGCGTATCCGACCGTCACCGGGTGTTCGGACAGATTGCCGATCAGCACCAGCCGACCGCGCCGCACCGCGATCCACCGAGCGTCTTCGTCGTAGTCGACCTCGACGCGGGAAAGCCACGGGTCGGTGATCTCGGGACGGGTCCGCCGCAGTTCGAGCAGGGCGCGATAGCAGCCGAGCAGTCGGGCGTGGCCGTCGCGCGACGGTTCGGTCCAGTCCAGTTTCGAACGCAGGAAGGTCTCGGGATCCTGCGGGTCCGGCACCTCGTCGCTGGACCAGCCGTGCTCGGCGAATTCGGCCTTGCGACCGGTGGCGGTGGCGGCCCCGATCACCGGGTCGGTGTGGGAGGTGAAGAACAGGAACGGGGTGCGCGCTCCCCATTCCTCGCCCATGAACAGCATCGGCGTGAACGCCGAGAACAGCACGAGCGCGGCCTTGAGCGCGAGTTGGCCGTCATCGAGATAGGCGCTCGGGCGGTCGCCGATGGCCCGGTTGCCGATCTGATCGTGGGTGCACGTGTAGGCCAGCAGCGCGCTCGCCGGAATCAGACTCCGGTCGATGGGCCTGCCGTGGACGCGCCCACGGAAACTCGACCACGTGCCCGCGTGGAAGAACCCGTGGGTGAGGGTTTTCGCCAGCGTTTCCAGCGTGCCGAAATCGGCGTAGTAGCCCTGCCTTTCACCGGAGACCGCGGTGTGCACGGCGTGGTGCAGGTCGTCGTTCCACTGCCCGGTCAGGCCGTAGCCGCCCGCCGCGGGCGGGGTGAGCAGGCGCGGGTCGTTCTGGTCGCTCTCCGCGACGAGGGTGAGCGGTCTGCGCACGTGGGCGGCCAGCGCCGCCGTCTCGGTCGCCAGTTCGGCGAGCAGAGGGGTCGCGGTGCGGTCGACCAGGGCGTGCACCGCGTCCAGGCGCAGCGCGTCGATATGGAAATCGCGCAGCCACCGCAGGGCGTTGTCGATGATGTGGCGGCGTACCGGACCGGATTCGGGTCCGTCCAGATTCAGGCTCTGCCCCCAGGTGTTGCGCCCGTCGGTGAGGTACGGGCCGAAACGCGGCAGGTAGTTGCCCGACGGCCCGAGGTGGTTGTACACGACATCGAGCGCGACCGCCAAACCTCTTGCGTGACAGGCGTTCACGAACCGTTGCAGACCGTCGGGGCCACCGTAGGGTTCGTGCACGGCGTACCAGAGCACGCCGTCGTAACCCCAGTTGTGGGTGCCGTCGAAGGCGTTGACCGGCATCACCTCGACCACCGTGACACCGAGGTCGACCAGGTGATCGAGCCGTTCGACGGCGGAATCGAAGGTGCCGTCGGGGGTGAAGGTGCCGATATGCAGTTCGTAGTAGACCGCCCCGGCCAGCGGGCGGCCGGTCCACCCGTCATCGGTCCAGCGATCGGGGTCGACGGTGTGCACCGCCGAGCGGGCGTGCACCCCCTCCGGCTGTCTGGGCGAACGCGGGTCGGGCAGCACCGTGGGGTCGTCGTCGAGCAGATAGCCGTAGCGCGTCCCGGATTCCGCGGGCAGTTCGGCGCGCCACCAGCCCTCGGCCGAGCGGGTCATGGGATGCGCGATCCCCTCCAGATCCAACCGCACCGACTCCGCCCGCGGAGCCCACACCTCGAAGGCAGTCACCGCGCCAGCATCGCACGGGACGTGCGATCCGGCCGGGCATCCGTTCGGGGGGAGTTCTCCGACGACCACGAGAGCACCCGGGTCGAGGGCTGGGCCCGGTGCCTGCCCAGTTCAGGATCGTGAGGTCGTTGGGCATATCGGAACGGGACTCCCTGACAGAATAGAAGCGTGGGATTCTACGGAGACCGGATCGTGCCACGCCTCATCGATGTGGCGTGCGGGTTGAAGGCCAACGAACCGCAGCGCGAACGCGCCTGCGCCGGATTGCACGGCAGGGTGGTGGAAGTCGGATTCGGCTCCGGGTTGAATGTGCCGTTCTATCCGGCCACGGTCGGGTCAGTCAGCGCGGTGGAACCGGCCGATCTCGGATGGCGGCTCGCGGGCAAACGTCTCGCGGCGGCTACGGTGCCGATCGAGCGGGCGGGTCTGGACGGCCAGTCGCTGCCCTTCTCCGATGACAGCTTCGACAGCGCGCTGTCCACCTGGACCATGTGCACCATCCCGGATATCGCCGCTGCGCTGGCGGAAGTGCGCCGGGTGCTCGTCCCGGGCGGCACCCTGCATTTCGTGGAACACGGACTCGCGCCCGACGCCTCGGTCCGCCGTTGGCAGAACCGGCTGAATCCGGTCCAGAAGGCCGTGGCGGGTGGCTGCAATTTGAACCGCGATATCCGCGGCCTCCTCGAGACGGCGGGTTACCGGATCCGCGAGATCGACGTGTTCTACGCGGAAGAGACGCCGAAGATCGTCGGCGCGCTCTCCCTCGGGGTCGCGGTTCCCGCCTGAGGACGGGTCCCGCGCCGTGGATCAGACCGCGAGGCAGCCGGGACCGAGCAACGCCTTCAGGTCACCCATCAAGGCCGACGACGGTGAGACGCGCAGACTGTCGTCGAGTTTCAACAGGGTGGTCTTCTCACGCGCCCCGACGTGGCGCACGTGCACGTCCGAGGTGCCCGGATGACGTGACAGCACCCGCTTGAGTTCACCGATCTTGTCCGGGGTGCACATCCGCGTGGTGACGATGACCGCGAGCGGTTTGGCGACACCGATCGCGGACAGGTCGGGGACGACGAGATCGTTGGCGATCAACGAGATCCGATCGTCGCGCACCGAGACCCGCGCCTTGACCAGCACCACCGCGTCCTCGACCACGTCCATGCCGAACACCGAATACGACTGCGGGAAGAACAGCACCTCGACGCCACCGGTCAGATCCTCCAACTGCGCGGAGGCCCAGGCCAGACCGTTCTTGTTGATGCGCCGGTTCACCGAGGCGAGGATGCCGCCGATGGTGACCTGGGCGCCGTCCTTGACATCGCCTCCCAGGATCGCCGGGATCGGGGTGTCCACCTGCGAGGCGAGGACGTGTTCGACACCGTTGAGCGGATGCCCGGAGACGTAGAGGCCGAGCATCTCGCGCTCGAGGGCCAGCTTGTGCTTGGTCTCCCACTCGTCGGCGGGTACGGCCACGTTGAATACCGAGGACACCGACTCGTCGGCGTCCAGCCCGCCGAACAGGTCGAACTGTCCGATCGCCTCGGCCTTCTTGGTGGTCATCACCGCGTCGATGGCGTCGGAGTGGATCAGCAGCAGGCCTTTGCGCGGATGGCCGAGCGAGTCGAAGGCACCGGCCTTGATCAGGGATTCGGTGACCTTCTTGGTGCAGGCGACGGCGTCGATCTTGTTCAGATAGTCGGAGAAGTCGGTGAATTTCGACTTGTCCTTGCGCGCCTGGATGATCGAGGACACGACGTTGGTGCCGACGTTGCGGACCGCGCCGAGGCCGAAGCGGATGTCCTTGCCGACCGAGGCGAAGTTCAACTCCGATTCGTTGACATCCGGCGGGAGCACGGTGATGCCGAGTTTGCGGCAGTCCGACAGGTAGATCGCGGCCTTGTCCTTGTCGTCACCGACGGAGGTGAGCAGGCCTGCCATGTATTCGGCCGGGTAGTTGGCCTTGAGGTAAGCGGTCCAGTAGGAGATCAGACCGTAGGCGGCGGCGTGCGATTTGTTGAAGGCGTAACCGGCGAACGGGAGGATCGTGTCCCACAGCGCCTTGATCGCGGCCTTGGAATATCCGTTGGCCTGCATGCCCTCTTCGAAGCCCTCGAACTCCGCGGCCAGCACTTCGGCCTTCTTCTTACCCATCGCGCGGCGCAGGATATCGGCTCGACCGAGCGAGTATCCGGCCACTTTCTGCGCGACGTGCATGATCTGCTCTTGGTAGACGATCAGACCGTAGGTCTCGCCGAGGATCTCCTTCAACGGCTCGGCCAGCTCCGGATGGATCGGCTTGACCTCTTGGCGATCGTTCTTGCGGTCGGCGTAGTCGTTGTGCGCGTTCATGCCCATCGGACCGGGGCGGTACAGCGCGCCGACGGCGACGATGTCCTCGAACGCGTTCGGCTGCATCCGGCGCAGCAGATCGCGCATGGGGCCACCGTCGAGCTGGAACACGCCGAGGGTGTCACCGCGTGAGAGCAGTTCGTAGGTCGGTGCGTCGTCGAGCGGCAGGGTGTCCATGTCCAGCTCGATACCGCGGTTGGCCTTGATGTTCTCCAGCGCGTCGCCGATGACGGTGAGGTTGCGCAGGCCGAGGAAGTCCATCTTCAGCAGGCCGATGGCCTCGCAGGACGGATAGTCCCATCCGGTGATCAGCGCGCCGTCCTGCGGCCGCTTCCACAGCGGGATCGCCTCCATGAGCGGATCACAGGACATGATGACCGCGCAGGCGTGCACGCCCGCGTTGCGGATCAGACCTTCGAGACCGCGCGCGGTCTCGTAGATCTTGGCGATATCCGGATTGGTGTTGATGAGTTCACGGACCTCGGCGGCTTCCTTGTACCGCTCGTGATCCGGGTCGGTGATGCCGGAGACCGAGATGTCCTTGGCCATGATCGGCGGCGGCAGCGCCTTGGTGATCTGGTCGGCGATGGCGAATCCGGGCTGGCCGAACAGCACTCGCGCCGAGTCCTTGATCGCGGCCTTGGTCTTGATGGTGCCGAAGGTGATGACCTGGGCGACCCGGTCGGTGCCCCATTTCTCGCTCGCGTAGCGCACCATCTCACCGCGGCGGCGATCGTCGAAGTCGATATCGATATCGGGCATCGACACGCGCTCGGGGTTGAGGAACCGTTCGAACAGCAGGCCGTGCGGCAGCGGATCGATATTGGTGATGCCGAGTGCGTAGGCGACCAGCGAACCGGCCGCCGAACCACGACCGGGACCGACCCGGATGCCGACCTCGCGGGCGTGGTTGATGAGGTCGCCGACCACGAGGAAGTAGGCCGGGAAACCCATTTCCAGGATGACGCCGATCTCGTAGGCGGCGCGATCGAGGTATTCGCGGGGTGCGCCGTTCGGGAAGCGGCGCGCCAAACCGAGATCGACCTCGCGGCGCAGCCAGCTGGCCTGATCGTGACCCTCGGGCACCGGGAAGATCGGCATCCGGTCGCTGTGCGCCCACACCTCGTCGTAGGGCTGCACGCGTTCGCCGATGAGCACGGTGTTGTCGCAGGCGTCGGGAACTTCCGCGTCCCAGAGCGCGCGCATCTCCTCGGCGGATTTCAGGTAGTAGCCGTCACCGTCGAATTTGAACCGGGTCGGGTCACTGAGCGTCTTACCGGTCTGAATACACAGCAGCGCTTCGTGATTGGTCGACTGATCCTTGGTGACGTAGTGACAGTCGTTGGTGGCGATGGCCGGGATGCCGAGCTGCTTGCCGACCGAGATCAGGCCCTCGCGGACCCGGCGCTCGATGGAGAGCCCGTGGTCCATCACCTCGAGGAAGAAATTGTCCGGGCCGAAGATCTCCTGCCATTTGGCCGCGGCCTCGAGCGCCTCGCGCTCGTGACCGAGCCGCAGCCGGGTCTGCACCTCGCCGGAGGGGCAGCCGGTGGTGGCGATGATGCCCTCGGCGTGCTGGGCGATGATCTCCTCGTCCATGCGCGCCCACTTGCCGAGCTGTCCTTCGAGCGAGGCCAGCGAGGACAGTTTGAACAGGTTGCGCAGACCGGTCGCGTTCTCGGCGACCATGGTCATATGGGTGTAGGCGCCCGAACCCGAGACGTCGTCGCCCTTCTGCCCCGGATCGCCCCACTGCACGCGTTTGGTGTCGAACCGGGAACCCGGCGCGATGTAGGCCTCGATGCCGATGATCGGTTTGATGCCCGCCTTCTTCGCGGAGTTGTAGAACTCCGAGGCGCCGTACATGTTGCCGTGGTCGGTCATCCCGACCGCGCCCATTCCCAGCCGATTCGCCTCGGCGAACAGGGGCGAGATCTTCGCCGCGCCGTCGAGCATGGAGTACTCGGTGTGGTTGTGCAGATGAACGAACGATCCGGACGAGGCGGCCAAGACGGTCCTTCCTCCCATGGGTCTCGACGGGGGTTGGCCTAGCGATTCTAGGCACGTCGGTGTGACAGATTTCGACCGCCACGCATGCCGAACCCGGACGCCGCAGGAGAGCTCGGCGTGTCGGTGTCGAAGATCACCGGCGCGTCGAAGAACTCGTCCTGTAGCCGTCCGATTCCCGCCATGACGACGCGTTTTCGGGGACCGCCCACCCTACGCGATCCCCGACCGTGCCCCTTTCCGCGGCGGGACTTCGGAACGGCTCCGACGCCGCCACCGTCACCCCGAGAACGCCGATCGCCGACAACAGTCGCTTCGCCGAGGGTGTCCGCGAGCATCCGGCGGCGGTCATAGGCAGACTGTATGACGCGTGATCGCCCGGTTCGCGAGATCACCGCGCTTCGGGCACGACCGACTCGTCCACATCTGAACACGAAGAGGTGCCGATGATTTCGATCAGGACAGGATTCGCGCTCGCCGCCGCCTCGGCGGTCGCCGCTGTCGTACCGCTCGCGGGCTCGAGTCCGGCGGGGGCCGTGGTCGAGGGCCCGTTCGCCACCATCTACGCGCTCACCGACGGTCCGTGCGCCGCGCAGGTCGACGCCTCGGTCAGCGGTAACGGCTATCCCGACCACGCCGCGTTCACCGTCAGCACGAATATGGTCGGGATCGGCGACATGGGCGCGTGCAGCCTGCCCGTCACGCTGAACTGGCGAAATCTCACGACCGGGCAGACCGGAACGTTCACCACCGTCGCGCGCGGCCCCGGCTACTGGAGCAACGGCGGATACTCCGCGATCTTCGCGCCGGGCATCGGGAATTTCACCGGCAATGTCACCCTCGGCAACGCGTATGCCCCCGAGTCGGGGGGCGTCGACTTCACGGTGAAGAAGTACCGGCCGTAGGGGCGCGGGTCCTGTCCTCGGCGTCACCCGAGGGCAGGACCACACCGTTCCTGGAGCCACGCCGCCCGTCAGGCAGACCGGTCGGCGGGATAATCGGCCGATGAGCCCATCGACGCGCCGCGCTCCCCGATGACGACCGCCGTCGCGATCATCGTCGGGGCGGCCCTGATCGCCGGGGCACTGCTGTTGTGGCCGCGTACACGTCGGTCGGTGACCACGCCCGCCGAACGGGCGGTGCACACGGCGTTACACACCGCTTCGCTGGCGGCACGACCGCTGCGCGGCGGGCTCACCGCCGTCTCGGCGCAGGAGGCCGCCGCGCATCTGCGGATCCTGACCGGCGCGCAGGCACTCGGCGTCGCCGACGCGGACGGGGTGTTGCTGGCGTGGAACGGGCCGCACGCCGAACTCGTCGAGCGCTTCACCGACGCCGCCGAACGCGCCGTCGCGACCGAGCGGCCGGTGCTGGTCGTACTGCCGGGGCGCGGTGATCAGGCCGGGCGCACCCTGGTCGCGCAACCGCTGTCGATCGAGAATGCCGGGGTGGCGGGCGCGCTTGGGGTGGTGACGACCGAACAGCCGGGGCCGGGGCGGCTCGGCGCCATCGCCGAGGTCGCCAGATACGTGTGCGGTCAGCTGGAACTGGCCGAACTCGACGCCTCGCGCGCACGGCTCGACCGCGCCGAGGTGCGCGCGCTGCGCGCCCAGATCAGTCCGCATTTCATCTACAACGCGCTCAATACGATCGCCTCGTTCGTGCGCACCGACCCGGACCGTGCCCGCGAATTGATCATCGAATTCGCCGATTTCACGCGGTATTCGTTCCGCACGGCCGGCGAATTCACCGTACTCGCCGACGAATTGCGCAATATAGAGCGCTATCTCGCGTTGGAACGCGCCCGATTCGGTGACGCGCTCGAGGTGCGATTACAGATCGCGCCGGAGGTACTCGGTGTCGTCCTGCCATTTCTCGCATTGCAACCGCTGGTCGAGAACGCGGTGCGTCACGGACTGGCCGGAGCGCGGCGCGGCACCATTTCGATCGTCGCCGCCGACGCGGGCACCGATTGCGTGATCACCGTCGAGGACGACGGCGCGGGTATGGATCCGGAACTGCTGAGGTCGGGGGCGCTCGACGCGGTCGCGGCCGGGTCGGGATCGACGGGTTCCACCGAATCCGCCCACGTGGGGCTGGCGAACGTGGACGATCGATTACGTGCCGCGTTCGGTAACGACTACGGCCTCGTCGTGGAGACCGCGCCCGGCGCGGGTACCAAGGTCGGCCTGCGCGTCCCGAAGTTCCGCGCCGGAATTCAGGCGTGAGGACGTGCGGATACCGGAATCGGCACGCACCGCACCGCGCTTTACGATGGAGCGATCGTGACACGCACCACCGATACCACGCCGACCGCCCTGCGCGTACTGGCCGTCGACGACGAGAAACCCGCGCTCGACGAGTTGGTATATCTGTTGCGCGCGCAAACGGAGGTCGGTGAGATCCACCCCGCGGGCGACGCGACCGAGGCATTGCGACTGCTGCGGGTCCATCCGGTGGACGCGGTCTTCCTCGATATCAATATGCCCGGCCTCGACGGAATGGAACTGGCCGGAATCCTGTCGGAATTCGCGCATCCGCCCGCCGTGGTATTCGTGACCGCCCACGAGGATCGCGCGGTGGCCGCCTTCGACCTCGGCGCGATCGACTATCTGCTGAAACCGTTGCGGGAGGCGCGTCTCGGCGAGGCGGTGCGCCGCATCGTCGGCGCGCGGGTGGCGCGGACACCGGATACCGGGCAACCCCGAACGGATCCGAACGAGGTCATCCCGGTGGAACTGGGCGGGGTCACCACGCTGGTGCACCGATCGAGCGTGAGCTGGGTGGAGGCCGACGGCGATTACGCGCGACTGCACACCAGCGCCGGGTCGCATCTGGTCCGCATCCCCCTGTCCGCCCTCGAATCCCGATGGGAGAACGCGGGTTTCCTGCGGGTGCACCGGTCGTATCTGGTGGCATTGCGCCTGGTGACCGGATTGCGCACGACCGGTTCGGGAACCGTGGTGTGCCTGCGTGCCGAGGGCACCGCGGCGGCCGTGGAACTGCCGGTCAGCAGGCGGCAGGTCCGCGAGCTCAAACAGCGCCTCGTCCACGGTCCGCGCCACATCTGGACCAACCGATGACCGGACCGGCACCGCGTCCGGTCCGCACCCGCGTGGTGCTGGCCGAACGCCGCGGCGCGCGGCGGGTGCGGACCAGGGTGGAGGTCGCCGAGCAGACCGAGATCGGCGAGGCCATGGTCGCGGGTCTGATCCGCGCTCAACTCGGGCTGGCGTTGCGGATCGCGCTGGTCTCGACCCTGATCCTGTGTTCGCTGCCGCTGCTCCTGCGGATCGAGGCGATCGGTTCGGTGGTGATCCTCGGCGTCCGGCTGCCCTGGCTGCTGCTCGGCCTTGCCGTCTATCCGGCGCTGTACGCGATGGGCCGGATCTACGTCCGCCTGGCCGAACGCAACGACCAGGACTTCCTCGATCTGGCCGAGGACTGATATGTCCGAATCTCCGATCGTGCGGGGCCCGCGCGCGGCGGCGCGATGAATTCGGCGCCCGCACCGGTCATGACGGTCGTCGCACTGCTGCTCGCCGCCCTCGCCACCGTGGCGATCGGCGCGTACGGGGTGCGCCTGGCGCGCACGACCTCGGATTTCCTCGTCGCCTCGCGCAGTGTCGGCCCACGCTGGAACGCCGCGGCGATCTCCGGTGAGTATCTCTCGGCCGCGTCGTTCCTCGGGGTGGCCGGACTGATCGCCAAGTACGGCGCCGACGCGCTGTGGTACCCGGTCGGCTTCACGGCGGGCTATCTGGGCCTGCTGCTGTTCGTCGCCGCGCCGCTGCGCCGCTCCGGCGCCTACACGGTGCCGGATTTCGCGGAGTTCCGGCTCGGCTCGGTGCGGCTGCGCCGGTTGGCGGCGGTGGTCGTCGTACTGATCTGCGGGGTCTATCTGATTCCGCAGTTCCAGGGCGCGGGATTGACGTTGCGGATTCTGCTCGGGGTGCCGAGCTGGGTCGGGGCGCTTGCCGTCGGCGCGATCGTCATCGCCAACGTGGCGGGCGGCGGCATGCGCTCGATCACCCTGGTGCAGGCGTTCCAGTACTGGCTCAAACTCACCGCGGTCGCCCTGCCCGCACTCGTGCTGCTCGGGCATTTCCTCGTCGAGGACCGGGAATTGGGCTCGCCCGCGCCCCCGGTCGTCACCGAGCGGACGACCGTCGAGGTGACCACCGATGTCAGGGTGCGGGTCGCCGCGCCGCAACAGGTGACGATCACCGGCACCCTGGACGGCGACGCGGTGGACGCGGTCGTCCGGCTCGACCCCGGCACACACGACGTCGCGGCGGGCAGCACGCTCGTACTCGAACCGGGCGCGGCGGTGCCCGTGGTCGCGGGCGCGCCCGCCGACGGCGCGACCTGGCTGCGGCCCGGCGGCGGATTCGGCGGCAGTCATCCCACCTACCAGGTGTATTCGCTGATGATCGCGACCTTCCTCGGGACGATGGGACTGCCGCACGTGCTGGTGCGCTTCTATACGAATCCGGACGGCAGGGCCGCGCGGTCCACCGCCTTGGCCGTCATCGCGCTGGTCGGGCTCTTCTATCTGTTCCCGATTCTGCTCGGGGTGTTCGCCCGGCTCTACGTTCCGCGCCTGCTGATCACCGGGACCTCAGACGCCGCCGTGGTGCTGCTGCCGGGGTCGGTGCTCAGCGGCCTACCCGGTCAGCTGCTCGCGGCGCTGGCCGCGGCGGGCGCGATCGCGGCATTCCTTTCCACCTCGTCCGGACTGCTCGTCAGCATCGCCGGTGTGCTCAGTACCGACATGTTGCGCGGGCGGATCCGAGATTTCCGGATCGCGGCGCTGGGGGCGGGTGTGGCGCCGCTGTCGATATCGCTGGCGGTGGCCTCGCTCGACCTGTCCAGGACTGTCGCACTGGCCTTCTCGGTCGCCGCGTCGACGTTGTGCCCGTTGCTCGTCCTGGGGATCTGGTGGCGCGGGCTGACCGCCGCGGGCGCGGCGACCGGTCTCATCCTGGGCGGGCTCGCTTCCGGCGGCGCGACGGCCGTCTCGGTCGCGGGCGGGGTGTCCGACGAACCGGCGGGCGGATGGCCCGCCGCGCTGCTCAGCTATCCGGCGGCGATCAGCGTGCCCCTCGCCTTCGCGGCGATGGTTCTGGTCAGCATGGTGACGCGCGGGCAGGACAGCCGGACCGTCGGGCGCGTCTTCGTCCGCATGCACGCGCCGGAGCGACTGGGTATGGGCTCGGACCGCGAAGGCCGTTTGCGCACAAGATGACCGGGGGAACAGCCGCGTCGGTCCCGATACCCCGCGACCGTTCGTCGCGGCCCGGCGACCGTTCACCGCACAGATCGGCGCCTTCACGGAGTGAGCTCCGCCACACCATCAACGGCGGACTTCGGCGCGGTTACGGTCAGCGGACGTAAGCCACGTCACACGCTAGGACCCCTCGGATGACCAGTATCGACCTCGACAAGGACGGCCCCGCCCCGCGGCGCGCGCCGACCGCCGAGGAATTCGCCGCCGTGCACGAGAGCCCGCAATTCCAGGAACTGCGCAGCCGCCTACGGCGCTTCGTCTTCCCGATGACCGCGCTGTTCCTGTTCTGGTACCTCAGTTACGTCCTGCTCGGCGCCTACGCGCACGACTTCATGGCCACCGAGGTGTTCGGCAACATCAACGCGGGCCTGCTGCTGGGACTCGGGCAGTTCCTCTCCACCTTCGTCATCACCGCCGTCTACGTCCGGTTCGCCAACAGGGAACTGGACCCGCGCGCCGCGGCCATCCGCGACGAACTCGAGGAGGGCCGGGCATGAGCACGAATTACCTTGCGACGGAGACCATCGGCGAACCCGTCGCCAATATCGCGATCTTCGCGCTGTTCGTCGCGGTCACCATGATCGTCGTCATCCGGGCCAGCCGTAACAACAACACCGCGGCCGATTACTTCACCGGCGGGCGCGGCTTCTCCGGACCGCAGAACGGTATCGCCATCGCGGGCGACTATCTCTCGGCCGCGAGTTTCCTCGGCATCGCCGGAGCCATCGCCGTGTACGGCTACGACGGCTTCCTCTACTCCATCGGCTTCCTGGTGGCGTGGCTGGTCGCCCTGCTGCTCGTCGCCGAAATGCTCAGGAACACCGGCAAATTCACCATGGCCGATGTGCTGAGCTTCCGGTTGCGGGAACGCCCGGTGCGCACGGCGGCGGCACTGTCGACACTGACCGTCTCGCTGTTCTACCTGCTGGCGCAGATGGCGGGAGCGGGCGGCCTGGTCGCGCTGCTGCTCGATATCGACACCAAGGCGGGGCAATCGGTCGTGATCGCCGTGGTCGGCCTGCTGATGATCGTCTACGTGCTGGTCGGCGGCATGAAGGGCACCACGTGGGTGCAGATCATCAAGGCGGTGCTGCTCATCACCGGCGCCGCGCTGATGACGGTGATGGTGCTGGCGAAGTACGGATTCAATTTCTCCGACATCCTCGGCTCGGCGCAGGACGCGGTCTCCGAATCCACGAACAAGGCGGTCGCGAGCCGCGATGTGCTCGCGCCGGGCGCGCAGTACGGCGCCAACGAGACCTCGAAGCTGAACTTCGTCTCGCTCGGGCTGGCACTGGTACTGGGCACCGCGGGTCTACCGCACGTACTGATGCGGTTCTATACCGTTCCGACGGCGAAGGAAGCCCGGCGCTCGGTGGTGTGGGCCATCGGCCTGATCGGCGCGTTCTACCTGTTCACGCTGGTACTCGGTTACGGAGCGGCGGCCATCGTCGGACCGGATCGCATCCTGGCCTCGGCGGGCGGACAGAATTCGGCGGCGCCGCTGCTCGCCTTCGAACTGGGCGGGGTGATCCTGCTCGGGGTCATCTCGGCGGTCGCCTTCGCCACCATCCTCGCGGTGGTCGCGGGTCTGACCATCACCGCGTCGGCGTCCTTCGCGCACGACATCTACGCCAGCGTCATCAAGCGCGGTAACGCCGACGAGTCGGCGCAGGTGCGGGTTTCGCGGATCACCGCGGTGGTCATCGGTGTCATGGCGATCGGCCTCGGCATCCTCGCCAACGGGCAGAACATCGCCTTCCTGGTGGCCCTGGCGTTCGCGGTCGCGGCAGCGGCGAATCTGCCGACCATCGTGTACTCGCTGTTCTGGCGGCGGTTCAACACCACCGGCGCGCTGTGGAGCATGTACGGCGGGTTGATCTCGACCATCGTCCTGATCGTCTTCTCCCCCGCGGTATCCGGGACGAAGACGTCCATGCTGCCCGGTTCGGATTTCGACTGGTTCCCGCTGTCGAACCCCGGCATCGTGTCCATCCCGCTCGCCTTCGTGCTCGGCATCGTCGGCACCTGGCTGGGCGGGCGCAGGGCAGAGGATCCGGCCAAGGCGGTCGAAATGGAGGTTCGTTCGCTCACCGGTGTCGGTGCGGAGCAGGCGATCTCGCACTGACCGCCGGGAACGACCGGCCGCAACGGCGCGGCCACCGTTGGGCCTCGGCACACGCCGGGGCCCAACGGCGATCCTCGCGCCACTCGTATTGTCGATAGGAGATCTACGTTGACCAGCGCATCCACCGACCGCGACGACCCCGCGGCCTACCCCGTCGCCGCCGAGTTCGCGGCGACCGCCAATGCCGACGCGTCGTTGTATGAACAGGCTACAGCCGATCGTGAAGGGTTCTGGGCCGAGCAAGCCAACCGCCTGCACTGGCACCAACCCTTCACCCACACCCTGGACTGGACCAACCCACCGATCGCCCGATGGTTCCACGA
>NZ_QCYJ01000040.1 GCF_003123685.1 Nocardia aurea | reverse complement strand
TGGTCATCCCCGACGGGCTGCCGCGGGTCTGGGGCGACGAGCTGGCGACCGACATCGTGCTCGCCCAGTTGCTGGAGAACGCGTTCAAGTACTCACCGAAGGGCGGCCTGATCAGGGTCGAGGCGTGGCCGGAGGACGACACGGTGGTCGTGGTCGTCGACGACGAGGGCGTCGGCATCGCCCCGCCCGACCGCGAACGGATCTTCGAGCGCTTCGTCCAGGTGGACAGCGGTGATCGGAGAAGGTTCGGGGGTGTCGGCCTGGGTCTCTACATCGTGCGCAGCCTCGCCAGGGCGCAGGGCGGCGATGTGAGCGCGCATCCGAGGGCCGGTGGGGGCACCCGGATGAGGCTCGTCATGGGTACCGAGTCCCTTAGCCGATCCGACACACCGATGCGGTAACGAGGTGGTCACGGTTCCGCTGACCTGCAGTCCAATGTGTACAAGCTGTGATCGAGATGCGGTTTCTGGGAACGAGTAACGGGGCATTTCGGTCGTACCGGGGAGTGTTCCACGGGGGGCACTGGTAGACGGGGAGGTGGGTGTGTCAAGCGTGGTGCTGCTGCCGTACGCGCCGTCCAGCGTCGCCGTTGCCCGCCAGCGTCTGAGCACTGACCTGCGGGATCTCGGCGTCTTCGGTGCGGCGATCGATGACGCCGTGCTGGTGGTCAGCGAGCTGCTCAGCAACGCGCTCAGGCACGCGCATCCGCTGCCGTCGGGCATGGTCAAGGTGGCGTGGCTGCGCAATGGCGACCGGATCGAGGTCGCGGTGAGCGACGGGGGAGCCGCCACCGAGCCGCGCGCGGGCCGCCCCACCCTGTCCTCGCTGGGGGGCAGGGGGCTCGGCATCGTGGAGTACGTGGCCGAGAGCTGGGGCGTCCGCCACGACGGCGACATGACGACCGTGTGGGCCATCCTGTCCGCGCCCAACGGCAACGGCTCGATGAACGGGCACGTCGCGGCACTCAGAGAGGCCGGATAGCGGTCGTTCAGAGAGGCCGGGCGGCCAGGACGGCGCGCTCGCCCACGGTCCATGCCGCGGAGACGAGCAGGTACAGACCGGCGGCCAGAGGGAGCACCGCGGCGGCGAGCACCGAGCCGAACGGCAGCAGCGGCAGGACTTTCCGGACGGCCTCGGGCTGCTCCGCGGTCAGCGTCGCCCTGATCTTGCGGGACGACAGCCACGCGACCAGCGCGATCAACGCGATCAGCACAACGAAGACCAAAAACGGCCAACTGATCAGACCGTAATTGGCTACCACTCCGGCGACCTGGTGTCCCAGCGGTGCGCCCAGCAGGTACTGGCCGGCGAGCGCGGTCGGATGCGTGGCGACCTGATACACCAGCCACATGAACGGCACCTGCGCCAGCCCCGGCAGGATCCCGGCGAACGGCGACGTGCCCTCCTTGGCGTAGAGCGCGGAGATCTCCTTGCTCAGCCGCTGCGGATCGCGCCCGAAGCGCTTGCGCAACTGGCCGAGCCTCGGCGCCAGGCGCTCCTTGACGCGGGCGCTGCGCGCCTGCCGGATGCTCAGCGGGAGCAACAGCACCCGTACGGCCAGCGTGAACAGCACGATGGCGAGTGCGGCGTGCCCCCCGGACAGGCCGACGACGAACGTGACTAGAGAGTCGATCATGAGCCCTTCAATCGGATCGAGTCGGAGAAGACGATCAGGGCTCGTCGGACAGAGCCCCGCCTAATCGGAAGCGGGGCAGGATGATGGAGCTCGTGGACGCGGGCGGCCGGCCGCGTCGGGATCGCGCTGGCGCTGGAAGGCCGTGCGCCGGGCGTAGACCAGCGGGGACGCCGACGGCTCCGCGCCGCCGACGGGCAGCAGTCTGGCGGCCCAGCTGACCAGCAGCAGGACCGCCACCATGGTCACGCCCACGAGCCAGGGGTCGAGCAGGAACAGGGTCACGGCGACGAGGAGCTCAGCGGGACGACGACTTGCCGACCACGGTCACCGCGATGAAGACGAGCAGGCCGATCACGCCGATGATCAGGGCCACCTTGAGCAGGCCCATCAGCATGGGCAGGATGAAGTTGAACAGCACGAAGAGCGCCAGAAGGGCGCCCAGCACGAGCATGACGACTCGACTCATGAGCCCACCGTACGTCCTGTGGCCATGATCCGCGCGTCTTACGGACCGATGACGCGGCTGTCGGTCCGGCGTCGCCCCGCCGTACCGTGAAAGCGTGAACACGCGCATCCTGGTGGTCGACGACGACCCGACCGTGGCCGAGGTGGTGGCGCGCTACCTGGAGCGCGACGGCCACGAGGTCGAGTGCGTCGGCGACGGCGCGGAGGCGCTGCGCCGGGCGTTGGCCCGCCCGCCCGACCTGATGGTGCTCGACCTGATGCTGCCCAAGGTCGACGGGCTGCAGGTGTGCAGGAAGCTCAGGGAGCGCTGGCCGGTCCCGGTGATCATGCTGACCGCGCTGGGTGAGGAGATCGACAGGGTGGTCGGCCTGGAGACGGGCGCCGACGACTACGTGACCAAGCCGTTCAGCCCGCGCGAGCTCGCGCTGCGCGTGCAGTCGGTGCTGCGGCGGGCGCGCGGCGCGTCCGTCACGGGCGGTTCGGGCGTGCTGCGCGACGCGGACCTGGTGGTCGACGTCGGGGCGCACGAGGTACGGCGGGGCGGCGACGAGGTGATGCTGACGGCCAGGGAGTTCGACCTGCTCGCCTACCTGATGCGCAACCCGCGCCAGGCGTTCAGCCGGTCGGCACTGCTCGACCAGGTGTGGGGCTGGTCGTTCGGCGACTCCTCCACGGTGACCGTGCACGTCAGGCGGCTGCGCGAGAAGATCGAACCCGATCCGACCGAGCCGCGTAGGATCGTCACGGTGTGGGGTGTCGGATACCGCTACGAGCCTCTGGAGAGCGGGGGATGAACGGCGGGGTGCGCGCGGCGGCGGCCATGGGCGACCTGGGCATGATCGTGGCGGTCACCGCGGGGCTCGGGCTGATCGTGGCCGGGCTCGGCGTGTGGGCGATGTGGTCGCTGCGTACGCGCTCCATCGGCGTGATGCTGACGGTCGTGATGGTGGTCTCGATCGCCGCCACCCTGGCGGGCGTGGTGGCCATCACGCTGAAGATGATCATCGAGGGCTCGGTCCGCGACTTCGTGCTCAGCGTCGTCGCCGTGGGCGGGCTGGTCGGCCTGGGAGTGGCCTTCGTGCTGGCCAGGCGGGTGGTGGGCGAGAGCAGGCGATTGGTCGCCGCCGTACGGCACCTGCCGTTCAGCGCGCCCCGCGGGCTGCCCGCCGAGCTCCAGACGATCGCCAACACCCTGGAGGAGGCGTACGAGCGCGAACGCGCCCTGGAGGAGGCGCGGCGTGAGCTGGTGGCGTGGGTGAGCCACGACCTGCGCACCCCGCTCGCCGGGATGCGCGCGATGGCGGAGGCGCTGGAGGACGGGGTCGTGTCGGACCCGGCGACCGTGGCGCGCTACCACGGGCAGATCAAGCACGAGGTGGAGCGCCTGTCGGTGATGGTGGACGACCTGTTCGAGCTGTCGCGCATCCACGCGGGCGCGCTGCGGCTGTCGCGGGCCCGCATCGGACTGGCCGACCTGGTGGCCGACACCGTCGCCGGGGCCGAGCCGCTGGCCCGCGCGAAGGGCGTGCGCCTGGCCGCCGAGGCGGCCGAGGCCGTGCCCGTGGAGGCCGACGCGGGAGCGCTCGGCCGGGCGCTCGGAAACCTCGTGGTGAACGCGATCCGGCACACGCCCTCCGAACGGATCGTCGTGCTGCGGACCGCGGTCGAGTCCGGGATGGCGTGCCTGTCGGTCTCCGACTGCTGCGGCGGCATTCCGGAGGATGACCTGCCGCGGGTGTTCGAGGTGGCGTTCAGGGGCGAGAGCGCCCGCACCCCCACCCGGGACGGGGGAGCCGGGCTCGGGCTGGCGATCGCCCAGGGCATCGTCGAGGCGCACGACGGGATGATCGGCGTGGTCAACGACGGGCCCGGGTGCCGTTTCGAGATCCGGCTCCCTCTCGTGAGGTGATCCGCCCTCTCGTGAGGTGATCCGCCCGGCGGGAAGGGGTGTTCGGGCGGACTCCGGTGGGAGGTGGCGGTCAGGCGGACTCCGGCAGTGGGGCGAAGGCCGTGCCGAAGGCCTCGGACATGGCGCGGAACGTCGGGCAGGGCCAGCGCCACATGCAGCTGCGGCAGCGCAGGATCGGATGGGCGGTGTCGCTGGTTATGCCGCCGGCGTCGCGCGGCTGGTGCAGGTCGAGCAGCCGCAGGGTGAGCTCGGCGAACGCGAGCAGGTCCTCGCGGGCGCCGGTCAGGAAGTCGAGGTCCTCGACGGCCAGCCGGGTGCGGACCGGGACGAAGCCCTCGTGGTTGACGAGGCCGCGCAGCCGCTTCGCCTCCTCACGCCAGGAAGCGGCCTTGTCGGTGCGGATGAGAATGGTCTCCAGGTGCTCGCGGAGCCGTTGCCGCTGAGGATCTTCGGGTTGTTCACTGTTCATCGCGTTGCGCGGGCCCGTGTCTCGCCCAGCCCCTCCTTCTCGGTGAAGTGATGACCGGATGCATGCGGAGGTGCCGCCGCCCCCCTTCCGGCCGCGCCGGTGTCACAGTGTCAAGCTTCG
>NZ_QCYJ01000095.1 GCF_003123685.1 Nocardia aurea | reverse complement strand
CGGCCGCTCCGCACCCCTATGTGGGCATGTGGGTGACCGCCGACGGCCGCATCCGCCAGGAACTCCTGCCCAACGGCCGTTACGAGGAGGAACGCGACGGCCGCAAGCGTGCCTACACCGGGCGCTACGTCGTCACCGGCACCCACCTCGACTACTTCGACGACCTCGGCTTCACCGCCACGGGCGACGTCCGCGACGGCGTGCTCTACCACGAGCACCTCGTCCTGTACCGCGAGTAGCTCGTGGACACGTCACCGAAGGGAACTGCTGCGGCACCACCGCACAACCCGTCGCCATCGGGACTGCTCACACGGCGCCGTCTGGTACCTCGAAGACGACGATCCAGGCCGCCTCGTCCCTGCCCGTTGACGCGCGGGGTCAGGTGGCGGCGCAGGTGTCGTGGGTGGCGGCGATGCCGTCGATCGCCTCAGCGCCACCATGTCCGCCCGCGACCGCCAGCGCGTACTGGACCCGGGCCGACACGGTGTGCTCAAGCACCTGACGACGCGTCGACTGACGCACATACACCACCGCCATCCGGTCGGTGTGCTCGCGGCCCACCTTCCCCAGCGATTCCTGAGACGCGCTCATCGCCCTGCTCATCAACGGCGCCCGTCAGGCTCGCCGCCGGCGTGATAACCGTCGCTCCACCGCTCCACGAGCAGCGCCAGCATCCGAATCGCCGCAATCCGACCCGTTTCCGGCAAATCGCCCCATCCGATGGGCGAGGAGGTTGCCGGCCGGGTCGTGGAAAGCCCCGGCTTACCCTCCGATCGCCGACTGACGCTGATGCCGCACCCCCTTTCCGCGGGGCGCTCTGCTCCTTGAGCCGCTGGACGACAGACTCCCGACCTGGTACCTCAGGAGATCTGGGCCTACCTGCTTACCCACTGGGCCCTGGCCACCTTGATCTGTGTCGCGGCCACCACCGCGGAATCGACCCCGACCGGATTGTCCGTGGCCATGTAAAAGTCCCCACAGGTGGCCAGTTCGAGGTCACCACTGGTGGCCGGTTTAGGTCCCCACTTCTCTTACGCGCTGTTCGCGTGTCGCGAGGAGGGGTGTGCCCTGAGCGGTGATCGTGACGGTGTCAGCCAGTCACGAGATCACCGCTCAGGGGGTCTGCCCGGCCATGAAGTCTTCGGGGGAAGTCATGGACATCATCGCCGCCTACCGTGAGGTGGGCACCTATCGCGGGGCCGCCGAGATGTGCGGTACCACGCACAAGACCGTCAAACGCATCATCGAGCGGGCGCTAGCCGGGGACAAGCCGCCGGGCCGCAGACGGCGCGAGCACAACTTCGATACGGTCGCCGATCTGGTGGCCGAGAAGATCAAGAGCACGGCCGGGAAGATCTCGGCCAAACGGCTGCTGCCCCTGGCCCAGGCTGCAGGGTATGAGGGATCGGCGCGTAACTTCCGCCGCCTGGTGGCCGAGGCGAAGAAGACATGGCGGCGCGATCACCATCGCGGGCGGCGGCCGGCGGTCTGGACGCCGGGCGAGATGCTGGTCATCGACTGGGGGGATGCGGGCGGCGGGCTGCACGTGTTCTGCGCGGTGCTGGCCTGGTCGCGGGTGCGGTTCGTCCGTTTCGCCGACAACGAGCGGGCCACCACTACGCTGGCGTTGCTGGCCGAATGCTTCGAGGAACTCGGCGGGGTGCCCAAGGTGGTGCTGGCCGATCGGATGGGCTGTCTGAAGGGTGGCGTGGTCGCCAACAAGGTCATCCCCGCCTCTGACTACGTGCGCTTCGCCACCCATTACGCCTTCCGGCCGGACTGGTGCGAGGCCGCCGACCCGGAATCGAAGGGCATCGTGGAGCACTTGGTCGGCTATGCCAAACGTGATCTGGTCGTGCCGCTGGCGCCCTTCAATGACCTGATCGCCGCCAACGTGGCCGCCCGCCAGTGGTGCGCCGAGGTCAACACCGTGACGCACTCGGAGATCTGCGCGGTCCCCGCCGAGCGCCTGGCCGGTGAGCGGGAGCTGCTGACCGCTCTGCCGTCGCTGCGGCCGGCGATCGGCAAGGCGCCCATCACCCGCAAGGTCGACCGGCTGTCTTGCGTGCGGTTCGGCTCGGCCCGCTACTCGGTGCCCACGCGGCTGATCGGCGCCCGCGTGGCGATCAGTGAACAGCAGGGCAAGCTGCTGATCTGCGACCTGGCCACCGGTGAGATCGTCGCCGACCATCTGGCGGTCGCACCCGGTGAGGCGTCGGTGGCCGATGAGCACTACGGCGGGCCCCGGCCCGCACCACGCCGCGCCGCCCGGCCTCGGACCGCGGCGGAGAAGGCGTTCCTGGCACTCGGCCCGGCGGCCGAATCGTTCCTGACCGGCTCAGCCGCCGCGGGCAACACCCGGCTGACCGGCGACCTGGTCGAGTTGGCCGGCCTGCGGGCCGCGCACGGCGAGCAGGCACTCATCGCGGCGCTGGAACGGGCAGTGTCCTTCCGCCGCTGGCGGGCCGAGGACGTGCGCTCGATCCTGGCCGCGGGCGCGGGGGCCCCGCAGCCGGCACCCGCCGGCGATGCGCTGATCCTGGAGCTGCCGCCGGTCCCGACCCGGTCGCTGGCCGAGTACACCCTGGACAAGATCGGACAGGTGTCATGACCGCACCCACACCCGCGCCGCTGGCCGCCGACCTCGACGGCGGGCTGCGCCGCTTGAAGCTGTCCGCCATCCGGCGACTGGCGCCCGAACTGCTGGTCACCGCCCGCACGCAGCGCTGGAACCCCGAGGAGTTCCTGCGCACGCTCATCGACGCCGAACTGGCGGCGCGTGATGCCTCCAACGCCCGCGCCCGGATGAAGGCCGCCGCCTTCCCCGTGCTCAAGACCATCGAGGAGTTCAACGTCGCGGCCTCCTCGATCCCGAAGGCGACCTTCGACTATCTCGCCTCGCTGGAGTGGGTCCGAGCGGCGGAGAACTACTGCGCGGTCGGCCCGGCCGGCACCGGCAAATCCCACAGCCTCATCGCCCTGGGCGTCGCCGCCATCCAGGCCGGCCACAAGGTCCGCTACTTCACCGCCGCCGAACTGGTCGAAACCCTCTATCGCGGGCTGGCCGACAACTCCGTCGGCCGCGTCATCGAGAACCTGCTACGCGCCGACCTGATCATCATCGACGAGGTCGGCTTCGCCCCGCTCGATGACACCGGCGCCCAACTGCTGTTCCGCCTCGTCGCCGCCGCCTACGAGCGCCGCGCGCTCGGCATCGGCTCGCACTGGCCCTTCGACCAATGGGGACGCTTCCTGCCCGAACACACCACCGCCGTCAGCCTGCTGGACCGGCTCCTGCACCACAGCATCGTCGTGGTCACCGAGGGCGAGTCCTTCCGCATGAAACAGGCACGAACCAGGACACCAGCACGCCTCACCAAGAAGTAGTCAACTACGAAGACCCGGGGACATCTACATGGCCATCAGCGGCGACACGCACTTGGCCGTTGACACGGATCAAGTTCCTGGCCACCCTGCGCATCGTGCGCCGCTCAGTCACCGACCGGGCGGCCTTTCCCCCCTGAGCCCCACGACGACCTTTGGACCCGCACCGTCCTGCGGGTCAGCTGACCTCGAAACCGCAACCCCGCCCGCCGTCACCGCAGCTACCCCCGAGCCGTCAGGCGCACCCGACGAAGCAGCTACAGAGAACGCCGCCCCTCCGACAAGGGCATCCGGTACACCGGTCCCCCACCGTGGCCCTCCTCCCTCGGTAAGTGCCCGTGTACAAACTGATCGTCAGGTCGGTTTGAGAGATGTGGATCGCGCGAGTCGTCGTCCCGTGAGGATGATCATCGCCCACAAGACCATGGTCTTGTGGTGCTCGGATAACCGTTCATGGTCACGTACGCACCGCCTGCGCTGGGAGATCCACGACAGCCTCCTCTCTACCACCCACCTGCGAGGAAGGACCATCAAGCCGCTGACATCGTCGCTGTGCTTGACGATCGCCAGAGTGAGCCGGACGTGCTTTCGGGCCCAGGTCACGAGCTTGCCGACGTAGGCGCTGTCGGCCCAGATCAGCACGATCCGCTCGTACCAATCGCGCAGACGCGCCAGCGCGGGCTTGGCGCCGTCGCGGTCCTGGACGCCGGCGGCGGTGACGATGACGACCAGCAGCAGGCCCAGGGGTGTCCACGATGACGTGCCGCTTGGTGCCCTGCACCTTCTTGGCCGCGTCATATCCGCGCGAGCTGGCGGCGACGTCTCGGCGGCCCGCAGCGACGGCGAGTCGATGATCCCCACGCTGGGTTCCGGATCGCGCCCGTCGGCTATCCGGACCTGTTCGCGCAGGTCATTGTGGAGATCATAGAGACTACCGTCCTGCCACCAGCGAGTGAAGATCGCATGGACGGGTGCGCCAGGGCACCAGGAAGTCGGCGGGTAGATTGCGCCACTTGCAGCCATTGTCGACCACGTACCGGATGGCATCCATGATCAGGCGACGGCAGTACTTCTCGGGTCGTCCGCCGTTGCCGTGTAACCAGACCGGCCAGGGCATCAACGACTTGATGACCTGCCATTCTTCGTCACTCATGTCGGTGGTGAGGCCGAGTGATGTCTCGTGGCAGGTGTCGTTGTCCCTGGTGATGCCCCTGACGTTCACCTCCATCCGAGCACCCCGCCTTATGCGATTCAGGTCACGAGCTTCCACTGCCGCCATG
>NZ_QCYJ01000100.1 GCF_003123685.1 Nocardia aurea | reverse complement strand
TGGCCGTCCTGCGCGCCGGGAGACATCCAGGACCGATCACCGTCACCGTCACCGCCGAGCAGTGCCGACCCCAGCACCTGCATCTCACCGCACAAGTTGTTACTGGTGCCACCTCCGACTTCACCCATTCCTGAAACCGGACAGCAAGCGCATCGCGACCGTCGACCGCCCGTCTATCCGTAACGCGAAAGCTCCGATTCTTTATGGCCTCACCACTTCACCCTGGTTAGAGCGGGGGAGCGGGCAGTGTCCCGGATCGTTCATCGAGCATGTCCAGTGCCACGTGCTGCTCACTACTTCTGCCGAAACCGGGCGTAATTGAGATTCGCACAACGTGACCGCAGAGCAGCGAGCGACCGCGCTTCGGCGGGGGTCCGTGACGGTCCAGTCGTCTCAAGATCGAGGCAGGTACCGTCGCCCGCCCAGCGCGGACGAAGCCTGGTCTGCCACTGCCTGTGCAGATAGTAGTGCCCGGCGACGCGGCGATCCGACCTTCGTGCCGTTACGCCGAGAACTACACCGAGGCCGGCGTCGTCCATCTCGCTGACAATCGTGCACCATGGACGAGCTGGCCTGGCCGAATTCGCAGCCGCTGGGCTCAGCGCCTACATTGGTGCCCACAATGTGGGTACCAACCACGCGATCGACATCTCCGGTGACGTGGCCCGAACACGGTCTTATCTGATCGCGGCTCACGTGCTCGACGCCGACAATTTGTACAGTCATGCCGACGGCGCCGGCTGGTACGACTGTGAACTGCGCCGCACCTATGAAGGCTGGCGCCTGACCCACGTCACCCTCAAGATTCGATACCTCTCCGGCGAGCCCATGGTCCACTCGGAAGCTTCGGGAGCGGCCGGGGTGACAGCGGTCTGGACGGGCGTCGACCCACCCTGTCGGCGCCTCTCACGCAAGCGACTGCCCCGAGTAGCGGTACACACAGGCAATCTTCGGTTCGTGCGTCATGATCAGCCAGCGACCGCGACGTACGTCGAAGGCCTCCCGAATCTGTGTCATTTTTGAGTCAGTCACCCGTCACCCGAGTACGGGAAGTATGGGGATGAACTTCAAGACGATCGAAGGATTTCCGCAGTGCCTCACTTCGCAATTCCCGGAACATATATAAGGAAGTGCAACCACCAGCACAACCCATCGACTACCTGCTACGCATATCGACCGGGCAATCGTGCCCGGTACACGGATGTCGGATACCTCCCGCCACGAAATGAAGCAACGCCCCCCAGGAGCTTTCTTCATAGGCACAGCACAGCGTTGTGAGCGCTTGGTAGAGATTGGTCTGCCACGAGTCTGGTTGCGGCGTTAACTCCTTAAATATCTGGTCTGGACCTCGCATAACGCCACCGCGATAACGGAAAAGGAAACAGTGGTTGGGAAGAATACGAGTGTCGATTCACTCTGGTGGCGTTTTCGTCGTTCCACCAACAGCTCTGGATCGATTCGTACGCGTGTGCTGGCGATGGCTCTTGTACCAAGCCTCGCGCTGGTGATCACCGGTTCGACATTCGTGGGTTTGGGGCTGGACGAGAGCTTGTCGGCGCGTAGGTGGTCGCAGGGTCTGGGGGTGCAAATCGACCCGTTGATCGGTTTCGTCGACGCGGTGCAGGCAGAACGGTCGTACAGCTTTCGGACTCTGGGTGAGGACGCGCAGGCGTCGACTGACCTGGCCGCGCGGCGACGCGGTAGCGACGCGGCTATCCAGAAGGTTGCCGATATGCTGCCGAAACTGATGGAGTTGAATCCCTCGGCCTTCACCAAGTCCACCCCCGCATTTCGGGCCCTGCTCGTCGAGTTGCCGACGCTTCGTCATGCGGTCGATATCAGACAGGCCACCCCTGCCGAAGTCGATGACTTCTACACTCGGCTGGCCGGAGTGATGTCGATCGGATTCTGGAGTTCTGCTCGTAGCTCCCCGGAGTCCGGAACTGCTTCCGACGAGATCGTCACCGCGGAGCTGTTCACCATTGCCGAACTGCATGCTCGTTCCCTCGGCCGCGTGTGGGGACCAGTACTGAACGGGGATCCTCTGAGTCTGTCGGATCGACAGGTCTATGCGCGTTTGATCGGCGCTTTCCATGATCGGTTCGACATGGTGGCCGGACAGTTGGAGAGCGAAGGCAAGGCACGCCACGACAAACTCGTTGCCAGTGACGAATGGCGTGTCATGGCCGCTGCCGAGGACGCTCTGACCTCGTCGGGACGACTCCCGGTCGCGGTGGATGAATGGTTGCGTGCGCAAGAAGCCATCGGTGATCAGCTTCGAGCGATGTGGGGCGAGTACTTCCGGTACTCGGAGAGGGTAGCGACGAAGTCGGCCGATGTTTCGGTGGATCGAAGTATCGCCGTGGGAATCGCGGTGCTCGTGGTGGCCGGACTGACCTTCGTCATCGCGGCGTTGTTGGCGCGATCTCTCATCCGCCGTCTGCGTTCTGTGCGAGACAAGACGCTGGAGTCTGCGCAACAGACACTGCCCTCGATCGTTCAGCGATTGAACGACGGGCAACAGGTCGACGTCGATGCGGAATTGGTCTTGGTCGACGACGGCGCCGATGAGATCGGCCAGGTCGCCGCTGCCTTGAACACGGCCCAGCGGACCGCGATTTCCGCCGCAGCGGCGGAGGCACGAACCAGGGGCGGCCTGAACAGGGTCTTCCTCGATATCGCGCGTCGCAGCCAGATCGTGGTCCATCAGCAACTCGAGGTACTCGACGCGGCCGAGGCCAAACAGAACGATCCCGACCATCTCGAGTTGCTGTTCCAGCTCGACCATCTGGCCACACGTGCTCGGCGCAACGCGGAGAATCTGTTGCTGCTGGGAGGCGGTCAGCCCGGGCGGCGGTGGCGCAATCCGGTGTCGCTGGAGGAGATCGTGCGCGGTGCGATCTCGGAGACCAGAGACTTCACCAGGGTCAGTGCGGTCCGATTGCCCGAGGTGAATGTGGCAGGCGCGGTTGTCGCCGACCTCATCCACCTGCTGGCCGAACTCATCGACAACGCCACGACATTCTCTCCGCCGGATTCCCTGGTGTCGGTGCGCGCCAATCTCGTCGGCAAGGGTGTCGTCATCGAGGTCGAGGACCAAGGGCTGGGGATCCGCTTCGAAGAACGCGAACGCCTCAACGCCATCCTGGCTGAGCCATCCGATTTCCAGGAGATGGCCTTGGCGGGGCATCGGCATCTGGGACTGTTCGTCATCGGGCAGTTGGCCCAACGCCACGGCATAGCGGTGAACTTGCTGGAGTCGGCCTACGGTGGGGTCAAGGCGATCGCGCTCGTGCCCGAAAATTTGCTCGTACACGCTGGCAGACGCGGCACAGACCGCGCCGAGCCCGCCCACTCCGAACCCGATAACGGCCACCAACGACCAGCCTTCGTTCCGCAGGCAGTGAGCGATCCGGTGCCGCGGCTGCCCGAAATCGCCCGCAAGCCGACCCCGCGACCTACCGGCGAGGTCCAGACCATCGACGTGACACCCCAAGTCACACCCCCCGGTCCAGTCCAGAGCCCCTCCCGTCGACCGGTGCGTCAATTGAACGCACCGACAAACGGCGCGCGGAAAAAGGCTCCCCTACCGCGGCGACAGCGCTCGACCCATCTGGCACCGCAACTGCGGATCACCACCGATGAAGCAGGGCCCGTTTCCTCCTCGATCGATGAACCGCGCAGGCGCAACCCGGAACAGGCACGCAACGCAATGACTGCGTTTCAGAGAGGTACACGTGACGGACGTGACTCGGACCGCAATGGAAGATAAACGGATGGTCAAGAGATGAACGAACACATAGGAAACAGTGCTACCGCGCGTGGGCTGGACTGGCTGCTCAATGATCTGCTCGGCAGGTTGGCCGGTGCCGAGAACGCTGTCGTGTTGTCGGCCGACGGATTGGTGATCGCCCGGTCGAGGAGTATGTCGCGCGAGGACGGAGAACATCTCGCGGCGATGGCATCTGCCTTGGGCAGTCTGGCCCGCGGTGTCGGCGATCAGTTCGGTAAAGGGCGGGTGCAGCAAACTGTCGTGGAACTCGAATTCGGCTATCTGGTAGTCACCGAGGCCGGGACAGGCGCCTGTCTGGCGTTGTTGGCCTCCGACCGTGCCGATCTCGGTCTCGTGGCATACGAGATGAACGTGATCGTGAGCAAAGTCGGTGACGCACTATCGGCCACTCCCCGTGCGGCCGTGAGTGATTCGCTGATCCGCTGATACCACATGACATACGACGACTCGTGGATCGATGATGAACCAGGCCCCCTGGTTCGCCCCTTCGCAGTGACTCGGGGCAGGGCGTCGCGGGACCTCTACGACCTCGACATCCTCACTCTCGTGGTGGCGATTCGTCCGGACACCGACGCGGTCGCGTTGGATCCGGAATACGCACGGATCCTGCGCATGTGCCGCGGCAGGCCGTTGACGATCGCCGAAATCGCCGCCGAGCTCAAACTGTTGATGGCGGCGGTGAAAGTCCTTGTCAGCGACCTGATCAGCTCCGGTCACGTGATATTCAGATCCCCCACCAAATCCGTCGGCCGGCCCGACGTACAGCTACTGCAGGCGGTTCTCGATGGCGTTCGTAACATCTGAAGACTTCGGCATGCCGGAGTTGGGCGAGGTCGAGGCGGTCAAACTCCTCGTCGCCGGAGGATTCGGTGTGGGCAAGACCACCCTGGTCAGCACTATCAGCGAAATCACACCGCTGCGCACCGAGGAGCGCCTCACTGATATCGGTGCCGCGGTGGACGATCTGACCGGCGTCGAAGGAAAGACCACAACCACCGTCGCCCTGGACTTCGGCAGGATAACGCTCACTCCCAACCACGTGTTGTACCTGTTCGGAACTCCGGGACAAGACCGCTTCTGGTTCATGTGGCGCGAACTGTCGGTCGGTGCCCTCGGAGCGGTGGTACTGGTAGACACACGCCGGATGCAGGACAGCTTCGCCGCGGTCGACTTCTTCGAATCACGCAACATCCCCTTCCTCATCGGCGTCAACTGCTTCGACGGCGCCGAAATCTACGACGAGGAAGAGATCCGCAACGCCCTCGACATCGGAGGACACATCCCGATCCAACTGTGCGACGTCCGACATCGCGATTCGGTCAAACTCGTACTCGTCCGACTCATAGAACACCTGATGCTCCAAGCCACCACCGACATCACCAGCAACTGGTAGAGGTGGTCGCGGGCTGCTGGCCCTGGCTCACTTTCGACGGTGGCGGTATTTCTGAGCCGAGAGGATGCAATGGCGGAGGAGTTGGAAGCTGGTCGGCCATACATTGTCGTTTGATGAATGTTTTCGTGTTGACGCCCTCGACGGGGCCGTTGCTGTAGGTAGCGCGGAGTTCATCGAGGTGGACGCGCCGCTCAACGGAGGCATACGGTATCTGGCCTCTGTCCAGACTGCAGCACTGCGCCACCGGCGCGAAAGGAGATACGAAGATGTTCGCCGACACGCGGGAATTGCTGCAGCTGGCCAAGATTTGGCTCCCCTACGGCGGGCCTCCCTCCGAGGAGATCGTCGTCAGGTTCGGGCTCAGCAGGACCGCCTTTAATCGCCGAGTGCTCGAGGTTCTGCGTTCCCCTGCCGTTGAGACCCTGACCCACGACGAAGCCGCCGCGATCGCGCGGATGGCTTCCGGTTCGCTCCGTACACCGCCCGCGAATGGGCGTCCGTAGCGAACTCACACCCGCGGGGCCGCGAATCGTGCGCCGCCAGGTTTCGCACATGACCGACGGGGTGCCTCCGAGCTTGACCTGGCCTACGCAAAGTCGACGCCTGGATCAGTCCAGCTCGGCTTCGACAACGACCACCAACGCACGTTGAGGACCAGGCGGTTGAGTAGGTGAAATACGCAAATGCACCGACGGTTCTCCCAAGTATTCGGACGATTGCGCTCTTCTGCGCCGCCACCGCTATTGCACCGTCCTGTCGACGCCCTCACCCACGAGCGAATCGATGTCCTGCCCGACCGCAGATCCAACATTCTCCGAGGCATGACCTATGCGACCACACGGATGTCGAGGTCGTCGTTCGTGGCCGATCGGTTTCCTACGCCGAGGCCTCGCGCAGCGCGCTGCCGGACGCGACCCAGGTCGCTGACAGCGTAGCAACCGACCACCGGAAGCGAGAGCCGAAGAAATCTACAGTCTCTTTAAGGAAGGAATAGTCTTTCGCAGGGCAGGCGCCGCGCTTTTTTGAGGTCCTGCTCGGTATTGAGTAAGATTTCGATTGTGTACCAGCGTCGATGGTGCCAGTCCCGGATCAAATTGTGAGTGGCCGCTGCGGTTGCTGCACATTCGAATACCACATCGCCCAGCCAGATCCGCAAATGGATATCCGTTCGGGGGCAGGAAGATGCCGGTTCCGTCGTGCTGGTGCATTGTCGGTCGTGCTGCTCTGTGAGGTTCACCGAACATCCCTGAGGCCTCGATGGTGTGGATGGTCCCGCTTGTGCTGTGTCTCAGTACTTAACGCTAGGAGATACAGGGGGGTATCACGTCCCACTGCTGGGGCAGTTTGATGATGCCTTTGAGGGAGGGCCATCGATGCTTGACCCCTGCAAGTGAGTGGTGCTTCCCGTGCGACTCTTCTGACGGGGTGTCGATCGGTGCTTTGAGTCGTCGGATTTGAGGATGGAGAGTTCCAGATTTTAGCGGTGGTGAGTTACTGTTTGTCCGCATCGATCGCGTGTGGGCGTCACGTGGTGGCCTACACAATGGCATTTCCAGATCGCGTCGTCACGCGGCTGCTTGCATCGCCTTGCTGCAGGGCGAGGTTCGTTCGGTGGTGCCCGATGAACATGCCGCTGTACGGTGCATACTCGAGAGCGGTGTAACAACCAGTCTGCCGGTCGAACTCGCTCGGTGATCAGTTGCGTGCACTGCTGCGCGCATTGCTGGCTGGTGGAGGCCCTGCAGTCGGGCAGCGAACTTCGTCGCTAGGGGGACGGACGCTGTCGATCGAGTCGACATCGGCCTGTGCAGAGATCCCATTGCCGCTGTTCGACTTCTGGACGGTCAGCTGTTGTAACCAGAACAGGTCCGCCCAGCTCGGAAAATTGCCGACGCTATACGTCTATTCCGAGATTTCGCATTTTTCGGTAGAGGGTGGACCGTGAGATTCCGAGCATGTCCGCAGTGGCAACCTTATTGCCTCGACAGCGATCGAGAGCGTCGAGCACACTTGTGAGTTCCGCAGCTGCTACGAGACTACGGTGCCGCACACCTGGGGCGGCGACTTCGCTCGCGGGCAGTCGAATGCACGACTCGTCGACTAATACGGTTGGTGCCCGCGGAACAGCCGCGCGGAGCACCTGCTCGAGTTCGGCGATATTGCCGGGCCAACAGTAGCCCCACAGCTGGCGACGTACTCCGGGGGCAAGACGTTTTACCTTTCCGTTATGGCGAAGGCCTGCGATTACCTCGTTCGCGATCGCGGGCAGGTCTTCGAGTCGTCGACGTAATGGCGGCACGTCGACCCAGATCGAGAATGGGAAGCTGTCAGCAGGCGCCGTATCCAGTGCCTGCGCTGTTGCGACAACCTGGTGTTGAAGGCCCAATCGAGCGACAGTATTCAGAGTCGTCGCCAGCATTTGGGGCGCGAGCGTATCGATATGGGTGAGCAGCACTCGAGGGTGCTTGACAGCGGCGCTGAGCCGTGCTGACCACGATGCGTCTGCATCGCCGGCGTCCAGCACTTGGATCGTACTAGCACTGCCGAGCTCCAGCAGATGCCGTGCGATGGTGGTCTTGCCTACGCCCGGTTCCCCGGTCAAGAGCGTATGAGCACCGAGTTCATGCGCTTCGGCGAGCTGGGACCGCAATTCGACTGTGGTAGGGGACGCCCCCGGAAGTACTGATGCGAATTCAACTTCGCCTATCGCAGAGGTTGATGGCTCGCCCGCCCGCGGCAGTTCCAGTTCGATCAATACTCCCGCCGACAGCGGTCCAGCCTGGATTGGTATGCAGCTGGCGCGAACCGCCTCCGAGGTCGACAGCGGCAGTGTTGTCCTCCCGGTGTGGCAATGGGCACGCGCCCATTGCCACAGCAAGCTCTTGTCCATCGATTTGATATGGAAAGCAGCCCCACTGGTGGTCATGAGCATACGTTCGTTCACAGCGATGACCTCGCTGATGCGTGAGCCGCTCGCGCGCAGGAATGCTTGAGCCAGGACCGAGTCGCTGTCGAGATCTGTGCGAGGGACGCCGAATCCGTCGGGTCGCGTCCTGTCCAGACCGCAGAGATCATCGCCCACCACTGCTGCCGCAGCGTGATCTTCTCTGCGGTCAGCTTCGCTGTTCGGCCAGGAACTCGGTATGGGAAGTGCTATGTCATTCACCTTTCCCGTCGCGATTGAGCGAAATGGCACGACAGTGCACCGCTAGACGGCATCTGGCCGGTATCGCCGAGCCGCGATCGTTCGCCTCAACTTCCTGATCTGTCCTTGGGGGACAGGTCGAACCGTGAATTTCCGGCCCACGGGCGTCCTTGGGCAAACGGTCGGCTGGACGACTTTGTCCTCCTGCATATGCCGCCGGATACTCGGTTGGGTCGACGGCTAGGACAGAGCGAAGAGGCGCGGTTGGGGAAGTTGCAGCTAGGGGCAGAGTTGGCTGCGCCTGGCGAGGATTCGGCGACGCAAGCCTGCTGCCGTCGGAGGATTCAGACCGTGTCGGATCGACCTGATGGTATCGATTCGGACATGACGGGGCGGCTCGCCGTCGAATCACGCGGCTGCCATTCTCCTTTGGCGCGAGATTCACTTGGTCGGGGTATTTTCGAACAGTGAGCGGTCGATGGGGCACAGGCTCACATCACCGGTCCCATCGTGAGCGCATTCGGTTTCGGACGTCAGGGGGAGCCTCAAGACCTTTGCCGCAGCGCCGCGGGAGTGCTCCATGGCGAATGCACGCGAGGCCGGATTGTGAGCCGCGATGTAAAGGCCACACAGCATGCTATCGATGGCATGGGAATCGATGAATTCGCAGGTTTGTGCGTACGGAACGACTTTGGCACGGATGTGGTCGTGAGTGACGATCATCGACTGAACGAGCACTATTCGAACCGATCCCGGAGCCATCATCGTGACACTGATTCCCGCACCGGCGAAGTCGCGGTGTGCCACAGCGGTGAATCCCAGGGTTGCGTACTTGCCGACAAGGTATGGGCCGATCGGCATCACCTGCGGCGGAACTCCGAGAGAATGCTCCCTGCCATCGTTGAGAATGTGGGCGGGTTCACCTCGGCTGGTGGCAGCGCGTGAGTTGGCAGCGAATGCACGGGTGTCGGTGCGGATACCGCACATATTGACTTCGAAAAGGCGCGCAGCGAGTGCTGTGTCCAGTCCAGCGTCAGGCTCGGCCCCTATATCCACGCCGTCGGTAAGAAACTTGGTGTTTCCGAAGTTCTCGTGCACGTGAGTTGCGAGTTCCACCATGGCCTTGTCGTCCGACACATCGGCGGCGGCCCAACTGGCGCTACCGCCTTCCGCTGCGACCATATCGGCGGATTCACGTGTGTCGCTGTCCGAGGCGATGACGACGCGAGCTTCTCGTCGCCTCGCTTCGCGGGCCAGCGTCCGTCCGACTCCTGCACCTCCGCCGGTAACGACGACGACCGCGTCCTCCACACCAGCCATAGCGTGTGCCCTTACTTCTGAGTCCCCTAATGCTGTGATGGACGTTACGATCACCAGCACTTGGGAACATCTCCCCTCGGGGCTCCTAAAATCACTCGTAGGGGTTGATTGTGGCTTTCGGCAGCTCACAGGCTGTCGCTGAGTGGCGGTTGGCGTTGCGATCTGCGCGGATGCGGAAACAGATTTCCGAATACCTGACCATCCCAACACCAAGCGAGTCATTAACTACGCTGTGCCGCAACATGACTCGGCCAGAGATAGTGGCAGATTCTGCGTCAGGCCTACTATCCGGGATCAACGGATCCGACCGTGCCCACAGCGCGCCGGTCACGACCGGATCAATCACCTGGAAGGTGTCGGAAACTCTGCGTCACAGCGCAAACCGAAACGTCAACCTATTGAACTGATCTGTTAGCCGCTGTAGTGGATTGCTGCTGCAGCGCGAAGCTCGGAGAGGCGTTCGTCGTCCAGGCCCAGCAGCTCGCTGAGAACCTCTCTCGTGTGCTCACCGAGACGAGGTGCTCGCCGACTGACGACACCTGGCATCGAATGCAGACGGGCGACAAACCCGCGCTGCACGATCTCGTCGTCCGGCACGACGACCGGGAACCCCAGGGCGCGGAGTTGCGGGTGGTCGAGCACTTCACGTGGCCGAAGTACTGCGGAGGCCGGAACGCCATAGTGCTGTAGTTCCTCGGCCAGGTATTGAGCCGAATGGGCGCGCGTCGCCGCAGTGATGTCTTCGTCGATCTCGTCGTGTCGCCGATGTCGCTCGTCGACGTTGCCGAGTCCGTCACTGTCGGAAGGGAGACCGAGCACCAGACATAGTGATTTCCACTGGAGGTCGTCTTGGACGCTGATCGCGATCCAATCGTCAGCACCGCTGGCAGGGTAAACGCCCTGGGGCGCGAACCTGTCGTGGCGATTTCCTCTCGGCGCGGCAACCGCGCCGGTCATGGAGTACTCGACGAGAGTATCGCCCACTCCGGCAGTCACTGCTTCCCGCTGAGGAGCATCGACGTGGACGGCCCGTCCGGTTGCGTTCCTGGCTCGTAACGCGGCCAGAACGAGACCCGGCGAGGATACCGAAACCAGCTGATCAGGGTAATTCACGTTGTTCCCGGTCCAGACCGGCGGTGTGCCATCGCCGTAGCCGGTCATGGCCATGACGCCACCTAGCGCCTCGAGGGTTGACCCGAAGGACGCGTACTTGGCTTCGGGTCCGGCAGATCCCTGTGAGCTCAGCGAGAGAAGAACAATTCGTGGATTTGCGGTCTGCAGCGCCTCGAAGCCGATGCCGAGGCGTTCGAGGACGCCGCGGCGGAAGTTCTCCACCACGACGTCGCTCTTGGTGACGAGATCGAGGAAGATTTGTTTTCCAGCCTCTGTTTTGAGGTCGATAGCTACGCTGCGCTTGCCGCGGTTGGCCGAGGCGAAGGGGGGGCTCACGCTTGTGCCCGACGTTTTCCCACCAGCTATCTGGGCCCAGTTGCGGAACGGGTCAACGTAGGTGGTCGACTCGACCTTGATGACGTCTGCTCCGAAGTCCGCGAGCACCTGCGACGTCGCCGCGCCGGCTGTGATGATTCCGAGGTCGAGTACCCGCAGGCCGCTCAATGCTCTCGTTCTGATCATCGTTCTCTCCCTTGACTAACGGGCCGCAGACCGTTGAACATCACCGGTGCTGCTGGTTGGACAGCGGTCACGCCCCCGATCTGCAGCGGTTGGAGGAACTTCTGGGCCGCATACTGCTCGGACCGCACGAGTTGTTCGGCCGTCATCACCGGACCGGCTGGCACCCCGACACCTTGCAGCGCCTGGTACAGCTCGACCTGCGTACGTTCAGCGGTGACGACTTCCAGGCGATTCACCAGCGCGGTGTTGTGCTCGAGGCGGCCGGCGTGAGTGTCGAAAGGCGCCGCACGGAGACACTCGTCATCGAGTACCGACAGGACCTGATCCCAGTCGGCTGCCCGGTAGTAGAACCCGAAGTAGCCATCGGCGCATCGAATGACGAGCGGTCCGGAACGCTCGCCTCGAGCCAGTTCGTTGCCCGCCTGCGCGTAGACGCGCCCCTTCCACTCGACGTAGGCGCCGGCTTCTAGTCGGCTGATCCGGACGTCGTTGCACTCCGCACCGTTGCCGAGCTCGATCGCGGTCAGCGCTATCTGCGCCCCGGTGAATGCCATCCATCCTGTGGTGTAGTCGATCGAGTGGCCGCTGAGCGCGAGAGGAAACCGTGTCGGATCGCCGATCAGGCTCAACAGACCACTCGACGCCTGGGCGATAAGATCTCCGCCGCGCCAGCCCGTCTGAGGACCGATCTCCCCGAAGTCGCTGATGTGTACGGTGACCGTCGCGAGGTCATGGTCGGCGTCCTTCGGGACGATAGCGACGTCAATTCGGCCCGGCAGTTCGCACAGCGGGTGCTTGCTCTCGTCGAGGTACGTGCGCAAAGCCAGGCGTTCCTGGTCGAGGTGGCCTTCGTGGGCGACCAGGACGGTGGCGCCAAGATCGGCGAAGTGCTTGCCGCAGTAGGCGGCGGCCAGGTCGTTGCCGTACTCGATGACTGTCAGGTCGGCAAGGGGCGCGGTGATTGTGGGGTTGGTCATGACTGGTCTCCGGTTCGGTCCGTCGACCAGCACGGAGCAGACGATCCCGGCCTCTCGGCGGGACGGTCCCACCGAAGTGGAATTCCTTCCATGCTGATCGGTGGGGTGAGCCGGCGCACGGCTCTCCCGTTCATGTCGAAAACCCCGGGATGGAGCCGCTCGCTGGCCCATGGGAGGGCGAAAATGGGCCCGTCCGGTGTTGCTGTACCGGCCAGCATGTGGGCAGTCCGCGCCAGCGAGAGCCGGGTGATAGAACCACTACCTTCGCGAACCCGGCGGGCGAGACCCAGGATGGCCGCTGCGGCAACCTGATAACCCGTGCTGAAGTCGAGTGCCTCGACGGGAAGGTGGCGTGGGCGACTGGCGTCGACGAGGTGCCCGAGTGCGTTGAGTGGCAGTCGTGCCACCGGATCTTCGTTGGCCCATTGAGAGACGCTGTGTGCGATCCCGGTGGCGTACTGCACCAAAGTGTCGAAACCGCGTCGGTTCCGCCACGGCCCGACCCAGCCGTAGGCGTTCATGGCGACATCGACGAGACCCGGTCGTAGGGTGGCTCGTTCCTCAGCACCAAGGCCGATGCGCTCGAGCGCGTCGGCGCGGTGGCTCGTAATCAGTACGTCGGCCGACGCGATGAGCTTGCGCAGTACGCGAGTACCGTGATCTGTTTTGTAATCCAAAGTGGCCCATCGCTTGCCGAGGCCAAGGTCGTTCACTCCCCAAACCAGGAACTCATCGCCGTCGGGGTGATCGATGCGCAGGACCTCGGCACCGAGTGCTGCCAGGAAACGGGTGGCCATCGGTCCGGCGACGACACGGGTGAGGTCGAGAACGCGAATCCCGAGTAGTGGACGTTCTGCAGTGGGCTGCCAGCGATCTGGTGCCTGCTCCGTGGTGACGACCGCGGCGAGGGGCTCGGTCGCGACCGCACGGCCAGCGGGGTGCTGGAGCCACTCCGACTGGGAACGGGCCAGGGCGGCTGCCGCACCCGCGGCGATCAAGCGCTCTTCGGCGATCTCACCGGGCAGACCGGCCACCGCCCGAGCGATTGCGTCGATATCGTCGGCGCAGCCCAGGGCGGTCACCATCCGCGCCCTCAAGGTCGGGTACGTGGCCTGCACCCTGAGCCAGCGATTGTCCGCAGTCGGGAACTCGGCCATCCACTTGGAGTGGATCCCGTGCTGCCCGGAAGCACCGAGCGGTCGGCTCGGCGCGAGGGGAAAGTCGAACCAGACCGCGGCCTGGCGACGGTCGACGCGGGTCAGCGGTGTTGGAAGCTCCGCCGCCGAGCACAGCTCGGCTACGGCTGCCCCGCACACTGCGAACGAGGCCGCGGCAAGGCCCGCGACGGAAAAGGGAGAGGAGAGCTCACCCTCACCCACAAAGGCAATTCGGTCTACGATGTTGGACTGTCCGCCGAGGCCGGTCCACATCTCGGCGGACAACTGGTGACTGGTCTCGAATAGCGAGCTGGTGTGCCCGAGCTGCTCAGATCTCATTCGACTCACCTTCCTCGGTACTGAGGCGGCCGCTTCTCCGCGAATGCGGCACGCCCTTCCAGTCGGTCGTGGGTGTCACGGAGAGCACCCCACAGCAGCTGCTCGTACTCCAGTCCCTGCGCCAACGTCTGATCCTGCGCCGCATACAACGCGCGCTTGCCGGCGCGAACCGCCAAGGGAGCATTGGCAGCGATCAAGCCAGCGATCTCCAACGCGCGAACCACAAGCTCCTTGCTGTCGACCAGCTCGGACACCAGGCCGAAGCGCAGGGCGGTGTCGGCGTCGAAGATTTCGCCTGTAAGAAGCCATCGCTGCGCGATGCCGATCGGGACGCGCCGAGCCAACCGCTGCGTCCCGCCTGCTCCCGGCAGCGAACCAATGCGCGCCTCGGTCAGGCCGAAGCGGGCCGACGTCGCCGCGATCTGAATATCGGTGGCGAGAGCCAGCTCGAATCCTCCGCCGACGGCGATTCCGTTGACAGCCGCAATGACAGGCTTCACGAAGTCGGCGGGTGGGGTCACTGCGGTAACTGTGACTTCCCTGTTCAGATGCGTCTGCGCGAAGCTCCGAGGTGGGGGCGGAGTTCGCTTGAGGTCCGCGCCGGCACAGAAAGCCCGCTCTCCGGCTCCGGTGAGGACAACGACTCGAATCGCATCGTCCCCGGCTGCCTGCTGCCAGGCAGAGCGGAGCGCAGCCGCCATAGATGGGTCGATCGCGTTCATTGCTTCAGGCCGGTTCATCGTCAGGACGAGCGTTGCACCCAACTGCTCGACCTTCAGGTCGTCCTCGCCGCTCACGAAAGCACCTCGCGGCGTGCTGAGACACAGGACTGTGTAGCGGGCACCGAGCTGACTACTCGGGTCTGCCATGGCGGCATGATCCGGTCGACGGCCGAATAGCCCCCGGTCGAACCAACTAAATCTCTAGGCATGACGCTCTCCTCAGGAACCGGGGCTGGCGGCCGGACGCCGAGCCGGCATAGCGAACAGGCTCTTGCCGCCGCAGCAGTAGAGGATCTGACCGGTGATCGCTCCTGCGCGGTCGTCGACCAGGAAGCGCACGAGGTGGGCGACATCGTCGGACGTACCGATCCGTCCGCTTGGTTGGGCGCGGAGCACGTTGTCGAAGACGGTTTGGGGAACCTTACGCAGCATGGGGCTGTCGATCAGGCCGGGCGCCACGCAGTTGACGGTAATTCCCTTCGAGGAGAGTTCCACCGCCAGAGCACGGGTGAGGCTGACGACGCCGCCCTTGCTGGCCGCGTAAGCACCTTGCCCCCACCATCCGAGCCATGCTCGGGAAGCGATATTGACGATACGTCCGCTGCCATCCATAACAGCGGCCACGGCGCGACAACCGTTGAATACCCCGTCCAGATTGACGTCGATCACCCGATCCCAGAAGTCCGGCTGGATCTTCCGCAGCGCCGCGTCGCCCTCGATGCCGGCATTGTTGACCATGATGTCGACACCCCCGAACTCGCTGACCGCACGTCGGACGAGCTCCGTGACGGCTTCCGCATCACTGACATCGGCATCGATGGCGAGCGCGGTACCACCGTTCACGCGAATGCCCGCAGCCGCCTTCTCCGCGGCTTCGGCGGAGATGTCGTTGATGATGACGTTGGCTCCGTCGTAGGCGAGCCGGGTGGCGATGGCCAGGCCGATGCCGCTGGCCGCGCCTGTCACGACTGCTGTCCGTTTGAGCGGCTCTGTTCTACCTTCAGACATGGGATCTCTCTTCGGAATCAGGCGGTGAGCGAGCTCAAGACGCTGAGCCCGCCCGAAACGTGAAGGACCTGGCCGGTGAAGTAGCCTGACCGCTCGTCGGCCGCAAATGCGATCGCGAAGGCCACGTCGCCGTCGTCGACAGGGCCTGTGAGCGGTGGGGGCGGCTCGGCCCACGGGTTGTCGGCCGTGTACGTCGAAGGTCCGGGGGGACATATGAGGTTGACGGTGGTGCCCTGCGGTCCTAGCTCGAGAGCGAGGCTGCGGGTGAGGCCCACCAGGGCTGCGGTTGCGGCCGCTTCCTCGGCACGCCCGGGCCATCCAAGCCAGTCCCTGTTGCCGACGAGGACTACGCGGCCTCGCCCTGTCGCGGCAAGGCCGTCTTGGTGCCGGCGTATGGCGGCGAGGGCATACTGCGCATCGATGGCGTCGGTGATGACGAGCACCTGTGCAAGTCCGGTCGCCTCGTCGTCGGGACTAACGACGTAACCGGCGCCACGGAGTTCATCAGCGGCAACCGCCGCCAGCGGACCTTCTCCCAAGATTACTACGCGCGCATTCACGGCGATCTCCTCAGTTCGCGAGCACGTGCACGCTGCACGCGCCGTTGTCTACTCCTGCAATCCCACCCCCGGTCACGTGAGTCACCGCGACCTGGCTATTACGCACCTGGCGGGCACCGGCCGCGCCTGTCAGTTGCTGGTACACCTCGACGATTTGTGCAACTCCGGTGGCACCGACAGGATGGCCGCGAGCGATTAGCCCACCGCTCGGGTTGACTGCGACGGAACCACCTGACAGCGGGCCGCCCTCCGCCAGGAACTTCGCGCCTTCGCCGGGAGCGCAGAACCCCAACGTCTCGTAGTACAGAAGCTCAGCGATGGTGAAGGCGTCGTGGACCTCGGCCACGTCGACATCGGCAGCCGTGATGCCGGCCTCCGCGTAAGCCTGGCCGACAGCGCGGACCGAGATGTCCGGCGTAAGCAGGTCGCGGGGTGCGTTCGAGTAGGCACCGGAAAGGACGACCGACGCGCGGATGTCGACCGCGGGCGAGGTCAACTCGGTGGCGTACTCGGGCGAGCACACGAGCACCGCCGCGGCGCCGTCACTGTTCGATGAGCACTGCAGCAGGGTCAGCGGGTCGCAGACCATCGGCGAGGACAGGACATCATCGAGCGTCACCGGATCCTGGAATCGCGCGATCGGGTTGAGGGCTCCGGCCTGCCGGTTCTTCACCGTGACCTGAGCCATCTCCTCCGGGCGCACGCCGTACTGCCAAAGGTAGCGGCTTGCCCGCATCGCGTAGACGGCCGGCATGACCGATCCCTGCGTAGCCTCGATGTCTGTGCTGTCGAGCGGAAGGGTTCCGCCGCCGAGCGCGGACAACTGCTCAGCCCCGACCGCGATCACGCTACGGGCGCGCCCGGAAGTGACCAGCTGTGTTGCCACATGAACGGCCGTGGCGCCGGTCGCGCACGCGTTTTCCACGTTGATCACGGGGATACCTGTCATTTGCAGGCGTTTGAGTATTCGCTGCCCGACGAGGGTTCCCCCCAGGGCCGTACCGGTGACAGCCACGTCGATATCCGCCCTGTCAGCGCCGGTCAGTTGGAGCAACCCGCGCACCGCTCGGGCACCGAGAACCGCGATGTCGTCGCCGACCTTGGTGAACGGGGTGGCGAATGCACCCGCAACTGTCGCCCTGATCACGGTTTCTTTCCTTCCTGTGTAACGACGGACGCGGTGAGAATCGGTACGGAACCGGTCTGGCCGGTCTGTGCCACCACGACCGGGGTTTGCGGTAGCAGCGGTGTGTCGCTGCACTCGTATCGAGCCATCACACGCAGTTCTTCGCCGAGATCGATGTACGAGAGCCCGTAGGGGAGCGCGACGCCTTTGGGGCCGCGGCGCACTACTGTGGCGGAATACACGACTCCAGCGCCGCTGTTCCATTCCTCCACGACATCGTCGCTCAGGCACTGAGGGCAGAACTCGGGTCGTGGCACAGCGACCGCACCGCAGGCGGCGCACCGTGCCACCCAGACGCCCGAGGGAACCCCGGTCTTCAACTGCTCCGTCATCAGCCAACCTCTATCCGTTTCGTACTTGTCTTGAAGGGATGAAACGCCACCGTCCGGACCCGTGAAACGGTTCGGACTCGAAGGGAGCAGGAAGCCAACCCTGCAGAGGCATCGCGGCTCCGAGGAGTGCCGGACCGAGGGATCATCACGTCTCGGCGCGGCCTGCAGGGGTCCCCGTACCACCGCCCCCGTGCTACGGGGACCCCTGCACCGATCGGGTCAGGCCGGGGCGGCTGCGTGGCCCAACCAGATGGCCTTGGTCTCTGTGTACTCCCGGAGAAGGTCGGGCCCCAGTTCGCGGCCCACGCCGCTGAGTTTGTAACCTCCGAACGGCACGTTGATCCCGAAGGCTCGCCACGTGTTGATCCATACGACGCCGGATCGCAGTTGCTTGGACACCTGTGCGGCCCGGTCGACGTCTTGTGTCCAAAGGCCCGACACCAAGCCGAACTCGGACTCGTTGGCGATGGCGACGGCTTCCTCTTCGCTGCCGAAGGCGATCACCGCTCCGATCGGTCCAAAGATCTCCTCGCACCGGACCCGCGACGACTTGCCGGGCGTGGAGTAGAGAGTGGGTTCTACGAAGAGCCCGGTGGACCCGCCACCGAGTGCCGCGCCGGACCGGCCGCCGAAGAGCAGCGTCGTCTCCTGCTCGCCGTCGGCGATGTTGAAATATCCGGTGACCTTTTCGTAGTGGGCCCGCGATGCGAGCGGTCCGATCTGAACCTGCGGGCCGAGGGGATCCCCGATGACGACCTTCTTGAGTGCTTCCTTGAGCCCGTCCAGAACCTCGTCGTACACATTCTCGTGCACCAGTAGCCTCGAACCGGCGTTGCATGCCTGCCCGGTTCCTGCGATCAACCCGCCGAGGAGGCTCGGCACCGCGCGTTCGAGATCGGCCTCAGGAAAGACGATCTGCGGGCCTTTGCCTCCTAATTCGAGTGTTGTGCGCAGGACTCGCGCGGCCGCAGCTTTTGCGATCTGGATCCCTGCCGCAGTCGAACCGGTGAACGCCACTTTGTCGATATCCGGGTGCCTCACCAGCGCGGCGCCTGTCGCAGCCGCCCCCGTGACGACGTTGATGACCCCCGCCGGCACGCCGGCTTGGTGTGCCAATTGCGCCAGTCGCAGGGTTGAAACCGGAGTGACCTCCGATGGTTTGACGACAACAGTGTTCCCGGCTGCGATCGCCGGGAACAGCTTCCAGGCCAATAAGAGCAAAGGGTTGTTCCACGGTGCGATCGCCGCGATCACACCGATCGGCTCCGGCCGGGTCCAAGCGTCGTGGCCGGGCAACGTCGGCTGGAGTGACGCCCCGTGGTGGTTGATCGCGAGTTGGCCGACGTAGTCTGCCAAAGCGGGGAGCATCGAGGTAGCACCTCGCATCTCAGTGATCGTTTTACCGTTTTCGTGGACCTGGAGACGGGCCAACTCCTCCACGTTCTGACGGATGAGGTTTGCCAAGACACGCAGTACCTCCGCCCGCGCGGCGACCGGGGTTGCCGCCCAGCTGGGAAAAGCGGTCCGTGCCGCCTGTACTGCATGGTCGACGTCATCGTCCGTCGCGGCGGCAAGGACGCCCCACTCGGTTTCCTCGTACGGATCAAAACAGCGGAAACTCTCCATTCCCGAGGACGAAACGGAGGCACCGTCGATGAAAAGCTCGTATCGTGACTCCGGATGGATCTCGGGGAACCGGGCTGAGACGACTTGTACGGCGGTCATCGCTGCACCCGAAGCGGCAACTCGAACAGCTGGTTGATCCAGGTGCTGTTGCCCCGACGAGGCTCACCGGCCAGCTCGAAGCTGACTTTGCGCTGCAGGAGCTGCTCGAGCAGAATCCGTCCCTCCATCTTCGCCAGCACGTTGCCGACGCAGCGGTGGGGTCCGGAGCCGAAGGCAAGAGTCGTGGTCTCCGTGCGGCCCGGGTTGAAGGCATGTGGGTCGATGTATGCCTCCGGATCGCGATTCGCGGCGACGAACTGCATCTGGATCACGTCGCCCTTGAGAACCTGAGTGCCAGCGACCTGTATGTCAGTGGTTGCGATCCGCGCCATGTTCATAGCCGGCGTGATGTGCCGCAGGAACTCATCGACGAGGCGAGCGGCTTCACCGGTTGCCACGAACTCCCTTGAGACTTTGGCGATCTGCTCGTCATGCACGATCATGCACATCATCTGACCGATCAGTGTGTGCGTGGTTTCGTAGCCCGCCACGATACAAAGGAAGATGAAGAAGGTGAACTCCTCCTGCGAGATCTCGCCCCGTTCGGCGTACTGCGCCATCACGGTGGTGACGTCGTCCTGAGGGGCCTTCAGCTTCTCCTGCTGGAGTTCGCCGATGTACGCGAAAATCTCCTGCGCGATCACCAGCATGCGGGTTCCGGCGTCGTCGTACTGAGCTACGTGGAAGATCGCGTCCACCCAATTGACGATGTCCTCACGACGGCTGCGGGGTACGCCGAGGATCTGCGCGATGACGCGCGAAGGGACGTACTTCGCGACCTTCTCGACCCAATCGAACTCGTCGTTGACGAGCGCGTCGTCGAGGACCTCGTCGACAACGTCACGCACCCAGTGTTCGAAGTTGGCAACCACTCGCGGACCGAACGACGCGGCGACGGCCCGCCTGACACGGCTGTGGACAGGAGCGTCCATGCGCATCAGCAGCGCAGCCCACATGGCAGTCTCTTCGGGCGGCTCCGTGACGCCCGGCACGGGAAAGTTGAAACCATGCTTGACGGTGATCGCGTCGCCGCGCTTCTCGATGTCGAGGATGTCAGCGAACCGTGTCGCCATCCAGAAGCCGCCGTTGAAGGTGCCGTAGGAGGACGGCTGCCAGTAGAGGCCGGGCAGCTGCCGCACACGGTCGAACGCATCGTGCGGCACAGCGTCGGCGAATGTCGCCGGATCACTGAAATCCGGCAGGCCGAGGGTGGTTTCCGGGATTGTGGTCATGTTCTTCTCCTGTGAACGGACTGGTCAGTTGGTAGGTGCGGTAGAGCCGAGCAGCGAATGGGCCACCGGGCACTTCGCCGGATCGCCGGTGCCGTCGTGGGGGTCCTCCTCGGCGGCCTTGAGAGGGAGGCGCTGCACCTCGGCCATGACGGCGTAGGCATGCTCCATCGCGAACTCTCGCGACGCGGGGTTGGTCGCTACGATGTAGTGCCCGGCCAACATGCCGTCGAAGGCGGCGTAGGCAACAAACTCGCCGGTCTGTGCGTACGGCGACACCGCTTCGCGGAAGCCCTCATCGGCCTCGATCAGTGACTGCACCAGCTCGGTCAGGACCCATCCAGGGGCGAGCATGGTCACGCCGACGCCGGAATCCGCGAAGTCGCGTCGCGCTACATCGGTGAATCCGAGGGTCGCGTATTTGCTGACCGTGTAAGGGCTGATGGGCATGACGTGCGGCGGTACCCCGAGTGAATGCTCCGAACCGACATTGAGGACATACGCTGGCTCACCTCGATCGTCCGCGGCGCGCAGGTCGGCAGCGAAAGCCCGGATTCCGTTGAAGACACCGAGGACGTTGACCATGAAGAGCCGCGCTGCGAGCCCGGGGTCGGCGGTATCGAGACCGGCCCCCGGCTCAGCTGACGATCCCGCGTTGTTGACCAGGACGTGGGCGCCGCCATAGGCATCCCGTACGTGGGCGGCCAAGTCGACCATGGCCTGGTAGTCGGAGATGTCGCAGTCGACCCAACTGGCCTGGCCACCAGCAGCCGTGATCGTCTCGACGGCCTCTGTGGCATCGCTGTTCGAAGCAATTACCACCCGAGCTCCGCGCCGCGCCGCCTCAAGAGCGAGAGCACGACCTACACCCGCACCGCCGCCTGTCACGACGACATTTGCTCCCTTGAGTTCTGTCATGCCGTTGTCCCATCGTGAGTGTTAATCCGGTGTGACCGACATTACGAAGACGCTCCCTTCCGAACATCTCCCGTGGGGATTCCTTCGATCACCCCCTGGGGTTGATGCCCGCTGCCCGGGCTGCTGAAAGCCGACCGAAACAGGGCGACACGATGGGAGCGGGTAGCGCGGTGCAGGACGCAAAAGAGGCAGCTTCGTGAGGCCCGCACTGACCGGATTCACGCTCGTGACACCCGTCCGGGAGGTGGAGTGACCACCAGCGAGTGATGATCGCGCACCCTTCCAACGCCTAGCGTTCAAGCCAAGCACAGTGATTCCGGTCACCGGATTCGATAGAAGGAGGACGGCAATGGCGCAGGTGGTATTCGTCGCACCGGACGGCACCCGGCACGAGGTCGACGCAACCAAGGACAGCAGTGCTATGAATGCGGCCCTGGACAACTTGGTTCCGGGCATCCTCGGAGAGTGCGGTGGCGAGCTGTCATGCGCTACCTGCCACGTGTTCGTTCAGGGAGAATGGGACAGTGTCTTACCGGTGATCAGCCCTGAGGAAGACGCGCTCCTTGAGGCCACCGCAACGGAGCGCGCCAAGAACAGCCGCCTGGCGTGCCAGATTGTCTGTAGGGCCGACATCGACGGCATCGTCCTGCAACTCCCGGCGGATCAGTGATGACCGACCCATCTGCCAATGGCCGCGTCGTTGTAGTCGGTGCCGGCCAAGCTGGCGCCGAGGTGGTCGCGGCGTTACGTCAAGGCAAATATTCTGGCCCGATCACAATGATCGGTGAAGAACCTCTCTACCCATATTCTCGTCCCCCCCTCTCAAAGGCGTACCTCAAGGGGACATCATCTGCGGCCGACCTCCTCCTGCGACGGCGCGAGGTCTATGAACAGCACAACATCGACGTGCAGATCTCCACAAGCGTCAAGTCCATCGACCCCCAAGGCCGATCTGTGGCACTGGGCGACGGGCAGAGACTGCCCTACGACCATCTCGTAATGGCGACCGGCGGACAGGCGCGCACGCTTCCCGGCACGGTCTTGGCGCCCAACGTGCACTATATGCGGACCAAAGTCGACGCAGACGCTCTGCGCGACCGCATGACGCTTGGGAGCCGAGTCGTGGTCGTAGGCGGCGGATACATCGGGCTCGAGTTTGCGGCCGTTGCCCGAGCACTCGGCGTCGAGGTGGTCGTCGTCGAGGTCGCTCCACGGCTCCTGGCCCGCGTGAGTTCACCGGTGATCGCTGATTTCTACCGGTGCCAGCACATCGACCGAGGGGTCGACGTGTCGACCGGCTCCTCTATTGAGGGCTTCGACCACGATCAGTCCGGCGCGGTGACCGCGGTCCGCCTCGCGAGCGGACGTAGCGTGCCAGCCGATTTCGTGGTCGTCGGCATCGGGCTCGTGCCTCGCACCGAGCTGGCGGAAGCTGCGGGCATTGCCGTCGAAGACGGCATCCTCGTGGACGCGCACATGAGTACGTCGGCCCCTGGCGTCTACGCAGTCGGCGACGTTGCACGCTTCCCCGAGGTCACGAGCGGGACGCTGCGCCGCCTCGAGTCGGTGCCCAACGCGACCGAGCAGGCGAAGGTCGCTGCCGCGTCCATCCTGGGCCGTCCACGTCCGTACGAAGCGCTGCCGTGGTTCTGGTCCGATCAATACGACCTGAAACTACAGGTGGCCGGCGTCCTTGAGCATGGCCATGAGCTGGTGGTTCGAGGCGACCCTCGGATCGACACGTCATTCATGGTGCTACATCTCAACCGGGGTCGGGTTCGCTGTGCGGAAGTTGTCAATGACCCGGCGGGTTTCGCTGCAGCGAAGCGACTGATCGTGAGCGGCCAGCAAGTCCCGGTCGAGGCGCTGCGCGCGGGGACGAAGCCACTTAAAGAAGCGCTCGCGCTCACCTGACGAATGTAGACGGATGAGAGCCGTCTCCACGAACCGGCTCTTATCCGTCTCGTTCGTTCTCCGGTCAGGCCTGACCGGCGTTGGCCAAGAGCCACTTCGATACCGCCTCGGCGCGATTCGAGGCGCCCAGTTTCCGCAAGATGTGCTTGACGTGTGTCTTGACCGTGTCTTCCGAGAGCACTAGGCGTGAGGCGATTTGTGCGTTGGTCTCACCACGCGCCAAGTGTCGCACGATCTGGAGCTCCCGCCTCGTCAGTTTCTCGGCCAGCACGTCCATCGACGCCGAGCCGAGCGATGAACGCCAACGCGGCGCCGAACTACCGGTTGCTGCCAGCGGCGCGGGTGGACTCTCCAGCCCACGATCCATCTCATCCGGCGCTGCCGCCTCGCCAATCAACTGATGCAGGCTAGAACGAATGCTCTGCAGACGCGCTTCCATCGACGCTCGCTCGAAGGCGAGACTGAGGCCATCTGCAAACATTGCCAGGATATCGCGGTCGAAAGAATCGATATCTCCGCGGTGGAACACACGATCGCCGTGCACAAGGCCCACTACGTGTGACTGCAAGACGATCGGAGCAGCGACGTAGCTGCGTGAGAGGGAAGCTTCCGCCATCGGCCGATGTACCCGAGCCGTGCTCTGAACGTCGCGGACCAGCGCCGGTGCGCGCCGCCGCACCACCTCCGATTCAGGCATGCTGGCACCGCGCAGCGAAGCCGGCGCCAGTTGCCCAACTTGGGTGATGATGTCAGCCCATGCCTCGTCGCCGACGACGTGGGACGCCTCCGTAACCCACTGGGCATCGATAACTCGCGACATGATGGCGCGATCGAACCCGAGGTGGCAGATCACCTCGGGCACCAGTGCAATCAAACGCGGCAGTGACTCGGCCGCCTGGAGTCGGCTTAGTGACGGTCCTACGGCCTGAAGTACTGCTTGCCGGCGCCGAGACTCGCTTTCACGGACGACTACATCGAGCCGACGAAGGCGGTCGATGAGCGCCAGCAGGTTGTGATCGCGCGCGTCTCCCTGCGCCGATGTGCTTTTCAAGGCTCTTCTCACAACCTCCCAAGCCTCTTCGAGCGCCCGGGTTGCTGTACCGAAGTCGTTCACCTCTCCGATCGGGACGCTGGTCGCCGGGCGCACCAGGTCAAGCGCTGAATTCAAGACCGCGTCGAGCTCTGCCAGTTCTCCCGTGCTCACCGTGCGCTCGAATGGAGAGGGCAGTAACGGCCGCAGGTGGCCTTCGAACGCAATCTGCGTCATGACCATCCCCTTCCAGCTACCACTGTGACCATCGTCATAATGGTAACGACTCATGGTAGTGCATCACATAATGCGGCGACTCCTACCGAGCATCGAGAAATATCACCCTTTCGGGTGATCACGCCTATGTCGTGTCAATGCGTCCATCGCACCTCGGAGTCGTATCAGCAGGGCGAGTCGTCGCGCACTTTTCGCAGCATCCAACGCTGTCGCCGCGGTCTGCCCATAGAGGTGACGGCGAAGTGACAGACGTCGGGGCGCAGGCATCGTTGCATACTTCGACGTGCCAAAGCACTAGAGCCTTACATCAGTCGCGGTATCCGGGGCGGTTGTTTGACCAGCAACTCTTTGGGTGAGCCAGCGCGGGCGAAACGGCGGATGTTGCCGCGCGCCAAACCCAGCTCGCGACCGATACTGCGCAGGGACTTACCGCCCGCCAGCAAGCCATGGATTCGGGCGTGACAGTCGCGGGTCCGCATCGCGTCCGATCAGCACGCAGATGCGCCTGGACCGGACCGTGTGCCGGAGCTGTCGCGACCTCGCCGATCCCGGGCAGTTCCGGCCGGTGATCGACCTCGGGAATCGTGGTGAGGCGACGCCGGTGCCGAGCGATGGTGCGTTCGACGGCACCGCCGAGGTTGTTGGGTCGGACCGGAGCGCCCTGCCGGGATTGCTCCCGGTGGGTTTCCCCGGCCCGCCCGCCGAACCCGGCGTGCCGATTACTGAGCGCCGGGTTCTCCACGAGATCATGCCGCCGGTGTCGGTGCGGGCAGCGCCGCCAGCCAGGGTGCGGGAATCGCCTTGCCTCGGTAGCGGTATCGGGTGGACCGAGACCGCCGGGAGGTCGAACAATTCGACTCCGTCGAAAGCGCGTCGATACGCACCGTCGAACCAGCTGCACGAACCGCACCGATGGCCATCCAGTCCAGATGTGGAAAGGAACCCTCAGTACTCCGCGATCACACCATCGGCGATGGGCCAACCCGACTGCGTCTCAGCAGATCTCAAGCTGGATCAATCACGAAGTGTGTGCCAGAGCCAGTCTTCAACCGGAACCGGCAGAACCGGAACGCAGATTTGCTGTCCGAGAAATAGGACAGTACGGCGATTTCTGCAATCCCGTTCAATGCGAATATGAGCAACGACGATATTTCCAGTAAGGCAATTATGAGGACCGCACGAGCCGCGAACAAACGAGTGGCAGGTAGGGAAATCAGAGAGGGATCAATCGTCCTCGGCACGGCGATTGTTCTGATCGGCAGCACCGTTGGCCCCGACTGGCTCCATAGCCCAGCTGACCCGAAGACGGGGACTCCCTCTGTGGCGATGGATTTCAGTGCCTTGAGAGTCGCCACCGAGGGCGGCCCGTCCGCAGTCCAGACAGCCTACTTCGGATGGCTTTCGTGGATGCTCTTTGTCGGCGTGATCGTCCTGGGTGCGTTGACCGTACGCAGCGCGAGTCGGTTGTGGGCAGCCGCAGGTCTGGTCGCGGGCCTGATGGCCCTATTCTTCTCCGTCCTAGCCATTAAGGGGCCCTTGACGTGGTCGCAGACTGCCGAAACCTTGCCGAACATCAGGCTCGGCGGATACATGGTACTCGTCGGACTTTCGGCTATGTTGGTCTTCAGTGCGTTCAGGCTATTCGCACCGAGAACGGCACCACCTCGCTGATTCGGTATTCTCCGCAAAATCTCCTGACAACGAAGAAGCGTGCTGGCCCACCTTACGTTTGGCTGGCAAGCTCTACGAGGTGCATCGTCCGGGGTGAGCAAGGAAGACCACCGTATCGATATGAAGGAGGTCGCCGACGTCGCGCGGGCGTCGCGTCCGAAGGTGATCGTGGCGGGGTGGTCGGCGATCTCGCTATGGGTGGACATGGCCCACTTCGCCGGACTTGTCGCGGCCGATCTGCATCCGTCGCCGGTGCCGTACGCCGATGTGGTGCCCTCCACGGTGCACAAGACCTTGGGCGGTCAGCGGTCGGGTCTGATCCTGGCCAAGCAGGACTTCGCCGAGATCGTCGTCGGTGGCCTGCTGGGCAGATTCCTGCTGAAGCTGCGGGTACTGACGTCGTGGGCGGTGGATTGTGGTTCAGCTTCTTCACCTGCCTGGTCGGTGCGGTGATCCTGCTGTTTCTCCTCGGGCTGGTCACGGGCCGCCGCAGCGCCCTGCGCTGAGTCTTCCGGCTGGTTCTCGTCGAGGGCGACCACCTACTGGGCGGTCGCCCTCGACGAGTGTCCGGGGTAGCGGAGAGGACAAATGCTCCGACACTCGCTGAACTGCTCTCGCTCCCAAGCGAATAGGCGATGATGGCAGGCATGGAATTGCCCGAGATTGATCTGACCGATTTCACCAGTGCTGACCTTAAGGTCTTGGAACTGTGGTGGAAGAACGAGTCAATCGCGAACTACGTCGGCCCTCTCGAGCACCAGCTTCGGCCTTCGGTTGGCGGCTCGAGAATCAGCGCAGGCATATATCGCGCTCGGCCACTGCAACGGTGGATGGCACGCGATCCGGAAACGAGCGCTCCCATTGGTTATGTTTCGGTTCAGGTAACCGGCGATGGCGGCCCTAACGAGGGCGATCCCGTGAACCCACCCTTCCACGGCGGGGTGAATATTGCCGTGGACCCGAAGCGACAATGCGGAGGGATCGGGACAGCGATCCTCATGGCACTGCTGACACACGCCGACCTGGCCGACGTCGCGACGCTGGGCGGGGTTGTGGAGGCCAAGAACCACGGCAGCTTGGGGATGCTGCGAAAAGTGGACGTAGTTGCGAACGTGACCGAGGGAGAAGTGGAGAAGCGAAGAGATAAGTTGTTTCGCCACTTCGTTATTGAGTCGTCACGACCGAGCGATGCGCCTTTTGACCGACGATGAAACTGGTTTATCGGGGTGTGGACCGGGGCTCGTGAGTGTGCGCGCGGCGGGGACGAGTGGCTGGCAGGCTTCGAGGAGTTCGGTGAGTTCGGCGGGGATCCGGGCGGCGTTCTGCAGTATGAGGGCGATGCCAGCGAGGATGTCTTTGATCATGGTGGTCAGCGTTGCGCGTTTGGCGTATTCGGTGCACCCGGTGCGGGCTGATCGCTGCGGATACGAGGTCGACCGGTGTGTGCGGGCCTGGGCTGCCGAACGGTACCGAACACGGTCCGCTGGTATGTGAGGGGAGTGGTGGTGATCGACCCACACGAGGTCCGTACCCGAGAGGATCTTCAGCGGGCATTGCATTCGCTCTACGTCGGCGTTGCGGTCAGCTACCACAAGCTCGCAGCGGCTGCGGGAGTAACGGCCGCCCCTAATACGATTCACGGCTGGGTGCAGGGCATCACCTTCCCTCGGTGGGTAAATCTCGATCCTGTCCTGCGTGCGTGGGGTATTTCCGAGCCGGGTGCGCTTCGAATGTGGAAGGACGCACACACTCGGGCCAGCGACGAGTTCAGGCACCGCCCGGGGGTCTCGCTGTCGGAGATATTGGATCCATTCGCTTTGGAGGTGCACGAAACCATCACCGCCTCGAGCGCGGAAGGCCGGGGTGGGGGCAAGGCGGAGATGCTGCCGCCCTACATAGCGCGTGCTCACGATGATCTGCTCGCCGGTGTGGTGGAGCGGGCACTGGATGGGTGCAGCGGGATCGCTGTCATGCTCGGTGATTCTTCGACGGGCAAGACTCGCGCTCTGTGAGCTCGACGGGGCAGGCGGTTATCGGGACGGCGATGGACGCGGTGCGGATGGGACATCCGAACGTGTTGCCGTTCACGCTGCTGCGCGATGCTGCCGCAGGCTATCTCAGCGACGCCGAATGGGACTGCCTCGATCACGACTGGTTCGAGGCCGCGCTCGCCGAGACCAGCAGATCGTGTAAGGGCGCACGCGGTCCGATCACCCTCATCCGCCCCCGCCCCGCCAGCGCACCCGGCCGACCGGGGCGGCAGGGCACTGGCGGTGACACCGCAGAGGAGCAGGTGTATCAACTGGCCGACTACCTGGACCAGCACGGTCGACGCACTCGCGCCCACCTGATTCCGCCACTCGGGTTCTGGCAAGCCGCCGCCCACACCCACCGCACCCACCAGCACACCCTCGCTCAGGCCGCCTGGGACCGCAGGATCTACCGTGAAGCCGCCCAACTGTGGAAGAACGCCACCAGCCACGGCCACCCGCGCTCGGCCCGCGCACTCGTCACCTCCATGAGCACGCTGTTCCCCGACGACCCGAAACCCGCCACCTGGGCTGCCGAGCACAGTCCCCTCGATCCGGCCGGTGTAACCGAACTGCTGGACGAACTGCGGGAGAACGGGGCACGCGAACAAATGCTGGCGCTACTGGCCCGCGACCCCGCCACTCACACCGCACTCGGCCACCCGCGTGACGTGGCGCGCGTATTGCGCGGATTGCGGCAATCCGGGGCGCACGAACAGGTGCGGGTATTACTGGCGCGCGATCCGGCCGCCCATGCCGAGCTCGATGACCCGCTGGGAGTGGCGGGACTGCTGCGTGAGTTGCGGACGGCAGGGGCAGACAAGCAGGCCCTCGTGCTGGCCGAGCGCGCCGCCGCGCATGCCGTTCTCGATGACCCGGGCGCGTCGCGTGGCTGGTACGCGAGTTCCGAAAGTCCGGCGCACACGAGCAATTGGGAGTCTTGCTGGCACGCGACACTGCCGCGCACGCCGAACTCGATGACCCGATGACGGTGTCCTGGCTGCTCGGCGAATTATCGAAGGCCAACGCACACGACCAAGTGCACGCTCTGCTGGCCCGCGACCCTTCGACCAGCACGCTCGACGACCCACGCGAAGTGGCCTGGCTGCTGCACCGATTGCAAGGCGCCGGGGCACACGAACAGGTACAGGATCTGCTGGCCCGCGGAAACCCCACGTTCTCGCTTCAAAAATCGTCGCGAGCCGGGGTGGATCGGCCGCTTTTACTGTCTTTGGGGGCTGCCTATTCGGCGGGAGTGTCGGGTGTGGTTGCCATGGTCTGCAGGGTGCCTTCGTACCAGGCGTGAACGGCCAGCCAGAGGTATGGGGGTTGGCCTTCCTCGTCTTCCTGTTCCCGCGCCCGCTGGATCAGATATTGCAGCATCGTGTTGTCCGGAGAGGGGACGGGGTATGGGAAGTTGGCGGTGGTCTCTGTGATGCTGTCTGCTTGGTCGTCGCGGTGGCCGTTGGCGATGATGCGGTGTCGACTGTCGAGCGACGTACCGTCGGAGATCATGAAGACACCTCGAACTGCTGGCGGCAGGTTTCTGGTTCGAGTCCAGATGGGGGAGCATAAAAAGCAGGTCAGGCATGGTCACCGTGCCTGACCTGCTTTGGTTTGCGGACTAGGCCAAGAATATGCCAAAAATTCCGGTCCTGACTTCTGGCCGCTGCAACCCCGTCGGCTGTGGTGTGGCCCATCAGTCTGTCGCTTCCGATGTTTGACGCGCACGACCCGTGCGGTAGGAAGTTGAGCATGTCGAACATGGCCGATCGGGGACCTGCTAGCGTGCCCCGCCCGTTACGGTGTAACCACCTCCGTGTCGATGCCCGCGGGTATCCGATCATCGCGACGATTGGTCAGGAGTCGCCACCAGACTTCGGCACTGTTTCCGAAAGGCGCAAAATCGCTATGGCAGCATTCGATCTCTGCGCTGTCTGCACGCTCCCCTTTCATGACGAGTTGCGTTGGCAGGTGATGTTCGAGGAGACGGATGAGGACGTCACTACATCCGAAGCTCCTGTACACGAGATATGTGGACTGTATGCAGCCCAGATCTGCCCGTTCGTATCTTCGCCATATGCCCGGCTGAGTCGAGGTGAAGGGCGTAAGGGCGAGCGTCGATCTGAACTTGTCGTGTTGAGTGGGTATCGCGCAACTAGAGCCGTCCACGGCAAAGCATCCAACATCCAGTCGGACGCGGTGCTGCATTTCGACATGGGCGGTTATGTACGTCGACATGTCTTGCGCACCAGAGGGGATGCCGAAGCAGCGTACTCCACAGCCTTGGCGGCGGAACGCCCGATGGAACTCGATCAATACGAGCGCCAGCTTGTCGATCTTCTTTGTAGTCTGACGGACCCCGAGGGCGAGGACTCTGGTGGTGTCATGGCTGGCGCAGCGTGGCATGTTGGGGCGGGATTCTGTGCCGGAGTCACGCAGGTTCAGGGTCTTGACCGTTACAACGTCGCCCCGTATACGACCATTGCTGTGCAGGCGTTAAAGGACCGGACGGTTCGCAAGTTGGCAGACGATTTTCCCGATAGGTACACGCGCGCCGCGATGCAGTGGCTGATCACCCGGGACAGACTACCCGCCATACTCGCAGGGTGGAGAAGTGATGGCCGCCGTCGGTTCAGCCAAGTCCTGAAGCCCCTTGCTAGTCAAGATAAGTCGGCCGAACGACGGAAGGCTCAGCGGAAGAAGCAGTCAGCCGCGAGGCGAAACAACCGACGTTGAGTCGTCGATTCGCTCCCTATTACCGGGCAGTCCGGGTACGAGGGGAAGTCGCAGGTTCGTGTCCTCGGCAGGACACGCAAACATGGTCGCCTGGAAAACGACTGGTCATCGTGGGTGTTTACCGAACCTAAGTATCGCGCCGCCGTCGCGTTGGTCTTCGCGGTTCCCGTGTTCGACATTGTCGACGTTCACGCAATTCCCGGCCGGTCCGCTCGAGTAATTGGGCAGGTGGTGGGTCCTGGTTGATGTTCTACCCGATGGCCTCCTTTTTCGGGGTCTTCGGCTCGGTCTTGGTGCCGGGGCGTTTGTTGGGCCGGTAGGACGGTCCGTTCATGAAGACCTGGTGGCTGGTGTTGATGAGCCTGTCCAGGAGAGACTCGGCGACAACGGGATTCGGGAACAGCGGATACCAGTCGACCGGTGACCTGTTGGAGGTGAGGACCATGGAGCCACCGGCGGCGGCGCGTTCGGAGATCAGTTCGTAGAGGTCGTCGGCTTGGGTGGCGGTGAGTTCGCGCATGCCGAAGTCGTCGAGGATGAGCACCGCGGGCCGGACGAACTCGCGTAGCCGTTTGTCCCAGGTGCGGTCGGCGTGACCACCGGCGAGGGTGGCGAGGAGTCGGCTGGTTTTCATGAACCGGACCTCGGCGCCCTGGCGGATTGCCAAATGTCCAAGTCCTTGTGCCACATGAGTTTTCCCGACTCCGACAGGTCCGTAGAGCACGACCGATTCACCGACGGGCAGCCACCGCAGCGCCGCGAGGTCGCGGATCTGAGCGGCGGGCAGTTTCGGGGAGGCGGCGAAGTCGAACTGCTCCAGGGTGAGTTGTTGTTCGAATTGGGCGCGGCGGATGCGGCGCGCGATCGACTGGGATTCGCGCCGCGAGATCTCGTCATGGCAGAGGACCTGCAGGAACTCGATATGCCCGAGATCCCCGGCGCGGGCTTGGGCGAGACGGGATTCCAGGGTTTGCAGCATCCCTGAGAGCTTCAAGGTTCGCAGGGCTTGTTCGAGGGCGACGTCGACGATCATGCCGAAACCCCCTCATCACGGTCGAGATCAGCCGCGCCATCGCGGGCGTCGTCGTCGCGGTCGGTGTTCGTCGTGGTGGCGGCGATAGCGGCCGGGCTGTTCGGGTTGGGCAGGGCCATGACGTTTCCGAACAACCGCGAAGGTCCATGCAGGAACGCCGCGGCACCTCCGTCGCCGGTCGATGGTGGTGGCGGGTCGGTCTCGAGCCCGGCGACGAGGATGCCCTTGATCGTCCGATAGGACGGGTCCCCGACAGTGATCGCTTTGGCGCAGGCCAATTCGAGCCGGGCAGTGCCGTGTTTGTCGGCCAACCCGAGCACTCCTTGGGCAGCGCGCAGTCGGAAAAGCGCGTTCTCTGAAAGCAATTCGGCGATCACCGCGACGGTTGATTCGCCGATCTCGGTTGCGCGGTTGCGGCACCAGGTCGGTCCCCGCATGGCGAAGGCGATCTTTTCCGGCGGATAGTGCGACAGGTCGGACTGTTTGCCGAACGGTTTACGCACATGGGTGGCGATCAGCTCGCCTCTGTCGAAGATCTGCACCATCGAATACGTCGACCGGACATCGACCCGGCGACCGATATGACGCCACGGAACCGAATACAGCGTCTTTCCTGCCTTGACATGGATATCGGGCCCGACGGTTCCCGTCGTCCAGTCCGCGAGCACAAAGTCCTTGCGCGGTAACACAATCAGCGCTTCGGATTCGATCGCCGCGAACACCGATATCGGTGAGGCGCCATCGAGTGGCCGGCACGAACGGGCCCCTGCGACCTCCCGGCACCAATCGAGGGCCGCGGACTGCATCTGGGCCAGCGACGTCCATTCCCTGCCACGCCAGAACGAGTCACGGATATAGGGCATCGGCCGCTCCACCCGCGGCTTGTCCTTGGGTTTCCCGCGTCGGGCCGGATCCACCAAAGTGGCGTAATGGTGGGCTAATTCGGCATAGGAGCGGTTGATCTTCGGGTCATACAGATCCGGGCGCGCGACCCCGGTCCGCAGATTGTCGGGCACCAACCGAGCCGGGACACCACCGAAGAACGTGAACGCCTCGACATGGGCTTGGGTCCATGCCTGCTGGTCCATGGTCAGCACCGGCCGCACGAACATCAACCTGGAGCAGGCCAGCACCATCACGAACGCCCAGATCCGGCGCCTGCGACCACCCACCGGATCAGTCCACGAACCCAAATACCCGTAATCGATCTGGGCTTCCTCACCCGGCGGCGGGTCATCACGCAGCACCGTGACCTTCGCCCGCTGGTCCTGCTCCGCAAGGTTCGCTTCCACATACCTTTTCAGCGACGACATCGACGCGGTCAAACCCGCCTCGTCACGCAGCCGCTGCCAGATCGTCTGCTTGCTCACCCCCGCGTTGAGCATCGAAACGATGTAGTCACGATGGGCCTCGATCTGCGGCCATGTCGTCTGCCGCAATCGCGTGTCGGCCAGCTGCGGCAACCACTCCCGCACCAACTCGCCCCACTCCTGCGGCGACCGCACCGGACCACCGCCCGGAGACAGCCCGGCCGCCACGGCCGGATCCACATACTTCTTCACCGTCTTGCGGTCCAACCCCAGGCTGGACGCAATCTGGCTCTGCGAACGACCCGCATGCCAGTGAATCAAGATCTCGACGATATCGACCACGTCGAACGTTCTCCTCGCCAACTCTGGCTCCCATCACCTTCATCAGATGGGAGCAGCCAACTTCCTGCGAGGACCACACCAGCCGCAACACGCCCACCACGATGGGGAATTACGTGAACGACACCCTGCCCGATTACGTGAACGAGAGACCGGGAATTACGTGAACGAAAACCGGCTCAACCTGGGGATTTCCGTGAACGCCGACAGACATGCCTTCGGCGGGGCATATCGAGATGAGATCGGGTCTGCCATGGATTCTCGGTATTAAGCTGGGTCGTCCAGGGTGAATACCTGCCGTCGGTGGCGCGCCGAAGGGATCCAGTGGGCCGGTGGTCATCAGTTCTGATGAGTTCCCGACCGATCGGGTGTGGTGTTCGTCTCGGTCCGTCACGCCGATTCAATCAGCAAATCATCGACTAATGCACGTAGAGCTGTCGAGTCGACAACGGGCAGTGCAGAAACCGGAATCTCCCAACTGGTGAGAAACCAGGCGAGTGCGAGAAGTCGCCTACTTCGGTTGTGCGGGGGGCTTACGGCCGGTCTCAATGTCGGGTTGCGCGGTGAACGCATTACGCGATCGGAAACCTGCGTCTGTTCGGGGTCGGTCTCGGCGGTCGCGATCGCGACGTCACGAAGTGCCACGGCCTGTACTTCCGGGTCGGTGATGGTGCGGGCGATCGTTTCGGCGTGTTCGGGGTTGGTTTTCGCGATCGTGGTCGCGACTTCACCGAGTGCCCATGCCTGATATTCCGGGTCGGTGATGGTGCGGGCGATCGTTTCGGCGTGTTCGGGGTTGGTTTTCGCGATCGTGGTCGCGATATCACCGAGTGCCTGTGCCTGTTGCGTTGGCTTGGTGATGGTGCGGGCGATCGTTTCGGCGTGTTCGGGGTTGGTTTTCGCGATCGCGGTCGCGATATCACCGAGTGCCCATGCCTGTTGTGCCGGGTCAGTGATGGTCCGGGCAACCACTTCGGCGCGTTCGGCGACACGGCCCGCCCGTTCGGCATCGAATTCCGCGATCGCGGTTGCGATGTTACTGAGTGCCTGTGCCTGTTGTGCCGTGTCGGTGATGGTGAGGGCGATCGCTTCGGCGTGTTCGGGGTCGGATTCTGCGGTCGCGGTCGCGACCTCGCAGAGTGCTTGGGCCTGTTGTTCCGGGTGGGTGATGGTGCAAGCGATGGTTTCCGCGCGGTCTGGGGCGGAGTCCGCGGTCGCGGTCGCGACCGCACGGAGTGCCAGAGCGTGTTGCAACGTGTCGGTGATCGTGTGGGTGACTGCTTCGGCGTATTCGGGGTCGGATTCCGCGATCGCGAACACGACTTCACGGAGCGCCACGGCCTGTTGTTCCGGGTCGGTGATGCTGCGGGCGATCGCTTCGGCGAGGCGGCCTGTGTGTTCAGGGTCGGATTGCGCTATCGCGGTGACGACCCGATAGAGTGTCCGTGCCTGTTCGACCGGGTTAGTGATGGTGCGGGCGATGGCTTCGGCATGTTCGGCGAGGCGGCTCGCGTGTTCGGGGTTGGTTTTCGCGGTCGCGGTCGCGATATCAGCGAGTGCCTGTGCCTGTTGTGCCGGGTCAGTGATGGTGCGAGCGAGCGCTACGGCGTGTTCGGGGTCGACTTTCGCTATCGCGGCCACCACTTCACGGCGTGCCTGGGTCTGTTGCCATGGGTTAGTGATGGTGCGGGCGATGGCTTCGGCATGTTCGGCGAGGCGGCTCGCGTGTTCGGGGTCGGTTTTCGCGGTCGCGGTCGCGATATCAGCGAGTGCCTGTGCCTGTTGTGCCGGGTCGGTGATGGTGCGAGCGAGCGCTACGGCGTGTTCGGGGTCGGATTCCGCGATCGCGGTCGCGATATCACGGAGTGTCCACGCCTGTTGTTCAGGGTGGGTGATGGTGCGGGCGATCGTTTCGGCGTGTTCGGGGTCGGTTTTCGCGATCGCGGTCGCGACCGCACGGAGTGCCCATGTCTGTTGTTCCGGGTCGCTGATGGTACGGGCGATCGCTTCGGCCCGTTCGGCGAGACGTCCCGCCCGTTCGGGGTCGGTTTTCGCGATCGTGGCCATGACCGCACGGAGTGCCCATGTCTGTTGTTCAGGGTGGGTGATGGTGCGGGCGATCGTTTCGGCGTGTTCGGGGTCGGTTTCTGCGACCGCGGCCGCGACCGTACGGAGTGCATGGCCCTGTTGCTGCGCGCTCGTGATGGTGCGGGCGACTGCTTCGGCGTGTTCCGCGAGGCGGCCCGCCCGTTCGGGGTCGGATTCCGCGGTCGCGGTCGCGATATCAGCGAGTGCCCACGCCTGATGGTCCAGGCCGGTGATGGTGCGGGCGATCGCTTCCGCGCGGTCGGGAGCGGTCTTCGCGACCGCGGTTACGACCTCAAGGAGTGCGCCGACCTGCTGCTCCAGGTCGGCAATGTTGCGAGCGACCGCTGCGGCGTGCTCGATCAGGTGGCCCGCGCGATTGGGGTCGTTCGTCGCGATCACGGTCGCGACCGCACCGAGCGCCTCGGCCTGTTGTACAGGGTCGGTGATGGTGCGGGCGAGGGTTTCCGCGCGGTCGGGTTGGCCGAGTTCGGCCCATAAGACCGGCAGTGTTGTGGGGATGTTGGTGTTGTGGTGGTGGAGGCGGTCGCGGTAGCGGGCCAGGCGTGCGGTGGTGAGCAGGTTGGGGTCGGGTTGGTCGCAGATGTGTTGCTGCACAGCGCCGATCTCGGCTAGAGCGATCACGTCACCGCCGGTTCGCGCGCGGATACGGTCGTGACGGACGGCGTCCAAGGCCAGGGCACTGGTGCGCGCCAGGTCTTCGTGCTGGCCCAGGATGGGAAAGTAGCGGCGCAGCAGGAAGTCTGGGGTGTTCTCGGGCCATCCCTGGTCCCGATAATGGTCGGACCAGGTGTGGAGTCGCTCCAGGGCTGTGTCGAGCTGAATTCCGAGTTGGTGTTCGGCGATTTCTTGCAGGGTGTCGTGGGCCAGTACGTATACCAGTTCCTCAACACCGTCGAGGCTCGGGGGTATGAGATTGGTGCGGAAGCTGCGACCGGCGCGTTCACGCAGTAAGAGATCAGTTCAGAATGAGTTGTTGTATCGGTTTGGTCTGCCGCACAATATGTCCGATACTTCCGGGGTGGGTGATGAGGTGGTGACCGATGCG
>NZ_QCYJ01000041.1 GCF_003123685.1 Nocardia aurea | reverse complement strand
TGCGGCGTAGGAGCCACGGACCGCCCGGGGGTCGATCATCATGACCTTGACGTTCCATGGGCCGGTGGTCTTCAGGCCGTCGTCGCCCAGGTAGTCGACCTTGACCTTGAGGCCGGCGTCCTTGAGCTTCTTGGCGGTGTCGTCGGCCTTGGCCTTCTCCTCGAACTTCCACAGGCCGACCCGCACCATGTAGACCTCCTGGGCCGGGGCGTCGGCCACGGGCGGGCGCACGACCTTCTGCAGACTGCCCACCTCGCCGGTGGCCTCCACCTCGGCGAGCTTGGCCTCGGCGGTGGGCCGCATGCCGTAGTCGCGGCCGCTCGGCATCAGCACGGTCACGGTGTAGCCGTCGGTCGACCGGCCGGCCTTCACGTCGTACAGTTCGATCCCCTGGGCCACGCCGGTCATCGTCCTGGTCGGTACGGCGGGCACGCCCAGGGGGAACTTGGCCGACGGGAACTTCACCGACGGCTGCCGGGCGGCGTTGACGGGCACGGTGGTGACCGTGAGGGTGGTGGCCACGGCGAGGCCGGCCGTGAGGCCGGCGGTGAGGGTGCGTCGAGACATGAACACTCCAGAGGGCGGACAAATGATCCGCACCATCCTGACGTGATCATGGTCGTGGGGTCAGGAAAACACGCCAAAGGGTTGGAGAGGTTACGAGATTGACATCCCCGCCTGATGGAACGCAGGGTGGCAAGCCGGAATTGTGATGGAGCCATGACGGCCGGGAGTGGGGGCGTCACAGGGAGGTCCCGCGGAGTGTGGGTGGGTGTCCGGAAGCGGTGACTCCGGGCGTCAGCGGCCGTCTCTGCGGAACGACTCCAGGGCCAGGAGGGCCACGTGCAGCGACAGGCACGACTCGACGTCGTCCAGGTCGGTCTCCAGGATGCGTTCGAGGCGGCGGAGCCGGTCGTAGAAGGCGGGCCTGGACAGGTGGGCCTTCTGGGCGGCGACCGCCTTGTTGCGACCGGCGTCGAGGTAGATGCGCAGGATCCTGGTGAGGTCGCCGCCCCGCTGGGCGTCGTGCGCCAGCAGTGGACCGAGCTCGCGTTCGGCGAACGTCTGCAGCCGGGCGTCGTCGCGCAGCAGGTGGAGCAGCCCGCGCAGCCGCAGGTCGGGCAGCCGGTAGAAGGGCCTGCCGTCGGGCTGGCGGACCGCGACGTCGGCCACCTGCTCGGCTTCGAGGAAGCTGCGCCGTACGTCCCTGATGGACTCGACCACCGAGCCGGCGGCGAGCACGAAGGCGCCGCCCGTCTTGGACAGGGTGCGCAGCCGGTCGGCGAGGGTGGTCAGCGCGGGCTCGGCCTGGGCGCGAGGTGGCAGGGGCAGCAGGACGCCGACCCGGTCCTGGTCGAGGGCGCCGACGAGGGCGGGCAGCCGGGCGTCGCGGCAGGCGGCGGCGGTGGCCTCGGCGAGCTCGCCGAGCTGCGCCTGCCCGTCGAGGGCCTGGTCGATGAGGTCGATCGGGCGGATGACGACGCTGACCAGTTTGCGGCCGGTGAGCGGGACGCCCACCGCGCGGGCGCGGGCGGCGGCCTCGTCGGGGTCGGCGTAGGCGTGGGTGAGGATGCCGGTGATGATCGTGCCGTGGGCCTGCCGCTCCAGCGACTCCTGGTGGCGTTCGAGCAGGCGGCCGAGGGCGAGCGTGGTGGCGGCGCGCTCGGCGAGCACCAGCTCGCGGGGCGAGGGGGCCGCGTCGCAGAGCAGGATGAGCCGCCCCCAGTCCTGCCCCCGCGCGCCCACCGTGGTGACGAGCCATCCGGAGGCAGTGTCGTACGCGGTGCGCTCGGCCGGCGCCACGCCGCGCGACCTGGTCTCCCAGCCGGCCAGCAGCGTGCCCGTGTCGCGCCCGGCGGACTCGCAGGCGAGGACCTGGTGGGCCAGGTTCTCCAGCAGCACGGGCCGGCCGGACAGCCTGGCGACCTGTGCGAGCACCTCGGCTGGTGACGCGCCCTCGACCGACAGCTCGGTGAACACCTCGTGCAGCTGCTCGGAGGCCCGCAGCTCCTCCAGCTGGATGTCGATGATGCGCGCGTGCACCGACTCGGTGATCTGCACGAACGGCGTCTCGCGGGTCAGCACGATCAGCGGCAGCCCGTGGTCCTCGGCGGCCTTGACGACGATGGGCGGCAGCTCTCCGACGAACCTGCGCCCGAGCTCGACGATCAGCCCGGAGACGCCGACGGAGGACAGCTCCCCGATGTAGTCGGCGAGCTTGCCGGGGTCTTCGGGAAGAGCCACGCCGGTGGTCAGCACCAGCTCTCCGCCGCGCAGCAGCTGGGCGATGTCGGCGATCTCGCCGACGTGCACCCACCGCACCTTGCTGTCGAGCCGGTCGGCGCCGGCGACCACGCGGGGATTGCCCCGGCGAACGGTCTCCAAGGCGAGCACATCGGCGATGGTGGGCAGCACGGACAGAGCCTATCCAATCAACCTGTAAGATCGCTTATATAAGCATTTACATAGTGGAAGTAATCGGCGTCCCGCCGACCCCGTGGGCCGCTAGGAGGAGAGCCGGGCCTCCAAGCCGTCGAGCACCGCCAGCAGGCCGAAGTCGAAGCTGACCGCGCGCACCACGTTGGGCGGCGTCCGGTTGACCTCGGTGAGCCGGTCGAGCAGTTCGGGGAAGTCCCTCGCGACCACCCGGAAGGTCTCCAGCACGCTCTCCTTGTCGAGCTCCTCGCCGCCCATCGTCGTCTGCCAGGCGATCTCGGGGACGACCGTGCCGATCACGTACGCCATGAGCGTGCTGTTGGCGTAGTCGATCTCCATGCCTTCGAATCCCGCCTGCTGGAACGTCCTGCGCAGCCGGTCGGTCATCGCCATCGCATTGGGCCCGAGGGCGGGCAGGCGGCCGATGAGCGAGCTCACCCACGGGTGGTCGAGGAGGACCTGGCGGGCGCTGTGCGCGAAGGTGGAGGCGATCTCGCGCCAGCCGGACTCCTCGGGGATCGGCACGGCGATCTCCGCCCAGATCTGGTCGTAGGCCAGCTCCAGCAGCTCGTCCTTGTTCTCCACGTACCAGTAGATGCTCGTCGCGCCCGCGCTGAGCTTGGCGCCGAGCTTGCGCATGCTGACGCCGTCGAGCCCTTCGGCGTCGAGCAGCTCCAGCGTCGCCCGGACGATCTCGTCGCGGCTGAGGCCGGGGGTCCTGGCGGGCGGGCGCTGCTCGCGGGTCCAGACGGAAGAAAGCTGCTTGCCGGTCACCACCCAAGGATAAATCCACTCGCACACTGTACGAGTTAGCCGTACAGTGTGCGAGTGAACTCGAACGATGTACGAGACGGCTCGAACGCTGTGCGAGACCCCCGGCGGTGGTGGATCCTCGCCGTCCTCTGCCTCTCCCTGCTGGTCCTGGTCGTGGACGGTACGGTCCTCAACCTGGCCATCCCGAAGCTGATCAGGGACCTGGGCGCGAGCCCGGGCGACATCCAGTGGATCCTGGACGCCTACGTGCTGGCCTTCGCCGGTCTGCTGCTCACCGCGGGCAGCCTCTCCGACCGCTACGGGCGCAGGCGTTTCCTGGTCATCGGCCTGGTGTCCTTCGGCGGAGCGTCGCTGCTGGCGGTGCTCGCCTCCGAGCCGTGGCAACTGATCGGCGCGCGGGCGCTGATGGGCGTCGGCGGCGCCATCCTGATGCCGTCGACCCTGTCGATCCTCATGACGGTCTTCGACGAGGGCGAGCGGCGCAAGGCGATGGCCGCCTGGAGCGCGGTCGCCATGGTGGGCGTGGTCGCGGGGCCCACGCTGGGCGGTTTCCTGCTCGACAACTACTGGTGGGGCTCGGTCTTCCTGCTGAACGTGCCGATCGCGGCCCTCGCGGTGCTGGCCGCGGTGACGCTGATGCCGGAGACCCACAGCGCCGGGCGGAAGATCGACCCGGTGGGCGTCGTGCTGTCGATCGTCGGTCTGACCTCGGCCGTCTACGTCATCATCGAGCGCGAGTGGAACGTGGCGGGCATCGTGATCGCCGTGGTCGCGCTCGGCGCGTTCGTGCTGTGGGAGCGGCGCTCGGCGCATCCGATGCTGCCGTTGGAACTGTTCGGGAACCGCAACTTCAGCGGTGCGTCGTTCTCGATCCTGCTCATGTCGTTCGGGGCCGGGGCCGTGATGCTGATGCTGACGCAGTACCTGCAGTTCGTGCTCGGCTACGGGCCCATGCGGGCCGGGCTCGCGCTGCTGCCCTACGCCGTCGCCGCCGCGCTGTTCAACGGGGTGGGCGCCGCCCTCGGGCAGAAGGTGAGCAACCGGGTCCTCGTGGCGGCGGGGCTGCTGGTCATGGCCGCGGGCTTCGTCGTGCTGGCGACGACCACGGGCTACCTGCCGCTGCTCCTCGGGCTGCTGGTCATGGGCGTCGGCGGCGGGCTCGCCGGTCCGGCGGCGTACGCCTCGCTGATGGGTGCGATCCCCATGGAGCACGCCGGGGTGGGCTCCGCGCTGAACGACACCGTGCAGCAGGTCGGCATGGCCATGAGCATCGCCGTCCTGGGCAGCGTGCTGGCCGGGGTGTTCACCGCGTCCATGCCCGCGGGCGTGCCCGAGGCGGCCCGCGAGTCCATCGGCGACGCGTTCAGGCTGGGCGTCGTGGAGCCGGCCCGCGCCGCGTTCACCGACGCTATGCACCTCGGCTCGTGGGTGGGCTGCGGGTTCTGTGTGGCGGCGGCGCTGCTCGCCTTCGCGGTGCTGCGTCCACCCGTTCCCGCGGCCGCTCCGGAGCCCGCGCAGGTCTAGCCTGCCCCGAAGTCCGCGCAGGTGGCGGACGCGGCGCCGGTGGCTCGCCGGCGCCGCCCGTGGTACGTCTCCCGGGATCTCGGCAAGGACATTGG
>NZ_QCYJ01000117.1 GCF_003123685.1 Nocardia aurea | reverse complement strand
CGACAGCCGTAGGTCGGCGCCCGTCGGACGGACCACAGCGCCCAGGTGACCCAACGCTGGAACCGTCTCGGCGAACAAGTCCTCCGGATTCGAAATATCGTCGGAGAACTCGCGCACGAACACGAGATTCTCCCAATGCGGTCGATATTCGGTGTAGCCACTCACGAACGTGTCTACCTGTACCGACTGGAACGCTGCTTTTCGGCCAGTATGCCGTCATGCAACGATTTCCCTGGTCCGCATATCAGTGTTTCCGCTGGTAGAGCCGAGACGATTCGCCCCCCGACCCGCATACGCCAGGCATTGGCAGCCTTGGTCAACGCGAATTGGGCGTTGTCTGCGCGTCGGTCACGGGGTCGAGGTGCGCGACTGTCGTCAGAAATGGCGTCGGATCGGGACATCGGTCTGCGGACCCGGCGTCCAGGATTCGTGCAGAGCAGAGCTGACATCGTCGTCTCCCTCCCCATGCGCGCGCATTCGAGGAATGTGTAACCGACATCTCACCCCGATGCGTACTGCCGACTCTGCCCTCTTGGGACCGAAGCAGCCCGAGCGGTCAGCGGCATGACAGTGCGATGGTCACTGTCGCGATTGCGGCAACTACTTCCGCCGGGTCCGGTTCCGACGCAGATACCTCCTCGCAATACCGGATAGCTTGAATCGCTTCCGCGGTGAGGCGTCAGCGGAAACCGAACAGCGGGGTGGCAGGCGGTTCAATCCGAGGGCATCGACTGCAAAGGCTTGGGAGAGTCCGTCTCTCCATGCTTGAACCTCCAGGTCGATGGGAGCGGCTATCGCCAGCGCACTCGACAGCGCCCGTACGATGTCCTCGGCGAGTTCGGTGTAGTCACTCGAGGTCAGGGGTGGGTACAGTTTCTTTTCCCAGTTTTCTGTTCCGTTGCCCGGGGGCTCGGACCAGCCGTGCGCGGACATGAGAGCTTCCTGCTCGTCGGACATTCGATTTCGCGGGTCCAGCATGCGGTTGGAGGCCACCTCGCAATAGAATTTTCCAGGCTGCTGGAAGACCTGGGCGTATCCACCGTCGGCCACGCCCAGGATCAGATAAGCGTCGGCAGGCATGCTGGCCAGCACGCGCGCCAAACGGTCGGCGAGATCTGGCCAATCGATCGGTGGGGCGGGGCGCTCGGGCTGGAGCCTTCGGCCATTGCCGAGATCTTCGGGAGGATCGGGTAATTCCCAGTCTTCGTCGGGAAACCCCCAGTCGATCGCGACATGCGCGTCGGGTGCCAGTTCGGCGACAGAGTGTTCGATCTGCGCCTCGAATCCAGGCCCCCACTTGTGCCAGCGGTTGATGATCATGGGTGCGTCGGTTTCCCCGCGGACCACGACCTTTCCGTCGTCGAACACTTCGCAGTAGGTGGCCACCTCGTAGCGGACGCGTTCGTGCAGCAATACGGCATCCACCGCGGCGAGCACAGCCCGGGCCAGTGCCTCATCACCGTCGAACCTGATCGTCAAACCGAGATCGATGTTTACTGACATGTACTGAAAGCTAGAGCAGCCCTCAGACAACCACTTCCACACCACGGCAATCGAGCGCTTCCGGCTATTGGTCAACACGAATCGGGTGTTGTGGGTGAGGTCCCCCCGCTAATCCGGAGAGCGTTCCCAGTTCCTCCCGAAGCCGGAGTCTCAGCATCGCGGTCTCAGTCATATCCGACCAAGCTCCACTCACTCGAACAGGCCGCTACGCGGGTGTGCCGCCATGTCGGTGCCGAACATTAATGTTCACGCCGACGATGGATCGAGGAGTGAGTGATGACCGAACGCAGTTGGGCGCGGGTGCTCGAGGACATGCCGGAGTACTTGTTCAACTTCGGTGAGGAAGCGCCGCGCGCCGGGAACGGGATTCGGCTGCACGACGCCGAGACCGGCTACGAGGTGCTGTTCCACACCGACGGCGACTGGGCAGAGATCAAAATTCCTGCTCCGGCCGACCACAGCGTCCTGGACCGGCTTCTGTCGGTGATGCGGTCGCATCGAAAGACTTCTGTGGCAATTCATACCGGGTCGAAATCGAGCAAGCGTGTCGTTTCCGAGTCGGCTCTGTGGAACCCCGAACCGCGATGGGTCACCCCAGCTGAGGAGGCCACCGAAGAATGGACTGCGGAGGAACTGGCGCGCCCTGCTGACAGTCGAGCACGCGAGCGAGTCGTCCGGCGTCCCGAAACAGCGCCGCAATGGAGCACCTACTGGCCGGACGACCCGGCACAGCGCGCGAAAATCGCCGCCGCGGTTGTCGAGGTTCTGCGTGATGGGCTGGGCGCGACACCGGAGCGGTTGCGCTACAGCACCTTCGACCGTCACGGCCCGGTCGCGGCACTCTATGGGATTACGCGCAAGCTGACGTCGGTAGCACCGGATCGTCCCAGCGACCGAGGTGCCCCCGACAGATGTGTCGAATGGCGGGATTTCGTCGAGCGTTTCGAATGGGTGCTCACCACGCTGCCGCGGGGCGCGATGCTGACGTTGTCGGCACCGGGCCCGGACCGCGATAAATGTTTCAACCAGTTCATCAACCACGAGTTCGCCATCGCCAATGAATCGGTCATGTGGGGATCGGCCGGACTCACTCGGAAAGAGTTTCATCGGCGGATGACACGGCTGGGCTGGAAATGGACACCCCAGCAGGCCTACGGCGTCGAGCACCCGGGATGGGTCGCGCCGCAGGTACGCACCTGGCGGCATGCGACCTTGGGCGGTGTGGCCCACCGAACGGTCGCCACGTTCCGAGACGTTCTCGGCGTCGCCGGGCCGGACGAAATCACCTTCTCCTCATGGGGACCGGGCACCATGTCCTACCTCGACGTCGAATCGGGACTCACTCGCAGCGACGCCTGACCAACTGCTGACGCACATGCACAGGACTCCACCACTGTGCTGACCGCACGAAATCGTCATTTCGGGAATGCTTGTACCGGCTCTAGTGGTCGCAGATCTACGCTCTCGTTGCGCCGAATCACGTTCCGTTGCAGTAAGGAACGACATCACGGCTCCCTCTCCCGGTGTGGTGAAGGGTGCTCTTTTCCTTGACGCGACCCGAATGAGGTCAAGAAATCCGGCCATGAGGGGGCAGAGGCGCAGTTGCGAGTTGGTGATTCGCCCGGACCGTGATCCGGGAACGTGGCGCCGCTACACTCCGGCAGATGGGCAGGGCTGGATTGGCGCAAGTGGTTCATTCCCTGACCGATCCACGGTTCGGTGCCTGTTTCGACAATGCGGACTGGATGGATATCGCCAAGCCTGTCGTGGCGCTCGGGGGCGATTGGCCTGCTGCGCTCGCACTGGCCGCGATGTCATCGATCTGGTGTCCGGACATCGATGACGCTGTCGGGCAGTTGCATGTGCAGTCCGGCCGCGACCTCGGGGAACTGCCGACGTTGGGGTTCTGGAGTGCAGTCTGCGGGTTGGTCGCACGTTCGTCGCGGTTGCGGGCGACGCGGACCACGTCGTCACGGAACTCCTGAGGGTAGGGCTTGGGCACGAACAACATCCTTCCAGGCCCGCCTCACGGCAAGCCAGATCGATGTCACCTATCCGTGCAGCAGCCCCTTGTCTGCGCGTCGATCACGGGGTCGAGGTGCGCGACTATCGTCAGAAATGGTGTCAGATCGGGACATCGGTCCGCGGACCCGGCATCCAGGATTCGTGCAGAGCAGAGCTGAGATCGTCGTCTCCCCCCCATGTGCGCGCATTCGAGGAGTGTGTAACCGACATCTCACTCAGGACAATTGCGCGACTTCCTCGCGCCGCAGGCCGGGGGTGCGACCGCGGGGGCCGGGTGGCAGGCCGACGTCGGTGGGTGTGATGCATCGACTTTTTTTGTCCGCCGTCGACTGGTTCGCGGCACGGCAGGAATGCGTTCCGGTGGCGGCGTCGAGTGGATGTGTGGTGTGTTAGCGTCTGCGCATTTGCTGGTTCGGGGAAGTGGATTGTTCGATGGGGTTCGGGAAGTTCTGGCGGCGGGACGGATCCGATACCGGCGAGACGCAGCCGGTTGCGGATCGCGCGGTCGCCGAGGATGCGGTGTGGGAGTGGTTCGCGGCGGGCTTGGCGTGGACGTTGTTCACCCTGCCGGAGGACGGCATCCTGACCTTGGTCGATGAGGACGGCACGGGTTGGTTCGCCCAATTCGGCAAGGCATCCGGGTTGCGGGCCGAGGTCGGTTCGGGTGCGGTGAACGATGCGTCGGGCTTGGCGCTGGCCGAGCGGGGCTGGCGCCGGTCGGACGAGAACGAGCACACCTGGTATCGGTACCTGCGATGGCCTGCCCGCTACACAGATTACGAAGAGTTGGCGGACGCGGTCGTGGGGGCACTGGGTCGTGTGGCGGGGGTGTGGCTGCCACTGGGATTGCGGTCGCAGTCGTGGAACGACGGTTTCGGTCCGGACCCTGATGTCAGTGAGCTCGCGGTTTTCGGTCTGGCTGCCGAGCGGATGCGCGCGATGACACCGGCGACCTTGCACGAACTGGCAGGGGTCGGTATGCGCAAACTCGGTCAGACCAAGGTGATCGAACAGGGAAACCACCAGAAGAGGACGATCGTCGCCGGTTTCGTTGTCGATTCCGAGGGGTGGGAACTGCTTACCGGCGGCGGCGAGCAGTGGCCGATGGGTGATCGGACAGTCGATTTCGTCGCATTGGCGGGCACGGACAGGTTGGTGGCCCTCGACGTGTACGTCGATGTCGAGGATCCGGGTGATATCAGGCTCGACAACCGGGTCGTCGAAGGTAAACGGGTGGAGCGGGGAACGGCCCCCTTCGTCGAGGCTGCGGTCCGTGCGAATCCGGATCTGGCGGACGCGCTCGCGGCGCGTGATCTGCTGACGGCCTTCCACGACGGCCGCATGCATATCGACTATCAGTTGCTGACGCTGGACTCCGCTCACGGCATCGCGCGGTTCGATATCGGCGCCTCCACCGAGAATCCGCGGACCGCGGCATCCGATCCGGCGCCGCCGACATCCCAGGAGACCGATATCCGGTGGTTTCCCTTGCTGAAACCGGCCGACTGGCCCCACCGTGGGCTGGTCCGTTATCAGGAGACCGGGACGGCTGGTGCGCCGATCGCGGTCGTGGCCGAGGATCGCGAGGGCGAATTCGCCGTGGCGGTCGAGCATCCGGACAGTGTCGACTTCCGGGCACAGTGGGAGTCGGCGATCACCAATCTGGAAGCGTTGCACTATGACTGGGAGATCGGCGAAGTCGCGACGATCCCGATCGCGAACTGCTCCGGCCACGACTTCTCGGCCGAGAAGATTCTCGACCCGAACGCCCTGCGTATCGCTCATCGCTTCTTGAAAGCGCCACGATTGTGGGTGTCGGTACCCCGCCGAACCTGTCTGATGGCCGCGCCGACCACCCTGAACCAGGCCCAAGCGGTGGCGTTCGCCATCCTGATCCAGCGCACCTACGCCGACGATTCCTACGGCCACGCCCCCATCACCTCGGGGGTGTATGTCGTCGAAGACGGCCACATCATCGACTTCGTCGAAGACCCCGAAATCCTCCACGCCACCGGGGACCGTAGGTAACACCGCCGACCGCGGTCCCTCCGCACGATTCCGCTGGCAATCCCCTGACCTTGCGGCACAACCTCAGTAGGTCATCACAGTCGGTAGCCGTGATCGGTCGAGGCGGAGCAGACCACCGGACGAGGTATCGCGCGGCCGCAGCCACGGGCTACTGCTCTGGCCACGGAGCCGATCCGACGTTACCGATCGCGGAACAGTCGCCCCGGTCCGCGCCGCCACCACCGGACCAGGGGGTGCGGTTGCGTCGGTGGCGAACTCGAGGCGCCAGGGATGGCCTCGCGGATCGTTGCCGTGTCGAGGGAGGGTTCTCGTCTTCTGTCGTTGCCATGACCGCGCGGTGGTGCGTGCAGCACGACCGCGCCGTCTTCGATCCGATCGAACGCGAAACCTGTCAGCCAGACACGGAGCAGCGGCGTGTAGGGATTGGGAAGGTCGGCGAACGACATACCGGCCAAGTCCGCGCCGTCGGTGGCGTAGCTGCCCAGGGGGACCGGAAGGGGATCCTCGAGGAACCACTGCCTGTCCGGATCCTCTCCGTCGGAGTACGAGCGCGCCTGCTCCATGAGCCGAAGTCTGTCCTCGGTGACTCTACGGCGGTGGTCGGACCGGATGTCTTCGATCTCCGGTACGCGAAGACCCGATCGGGCCGCGAGTTCCCAGCGCAGGTGCTCGCGTATTTCATGCCACACGTTGAAATACGGTAGGTCGGTAATCAACGGGCCACCGCGAGCTACCCGTGCGCGGGACTCGGTCTCAGTGAGTCGATCGGCGTGGTATTTCCATATCGCGTTCATCGGGGCTTGCACGGCGTAGGGGAAACCGACGGTATGGGCGCCGTCCTCGTGGTGGGCCGGACTGCCCACGCGCCAGACCAATCGGTCTGCCGCTGTGAGTCCCCAGGGGCGAAGAGCCTCGACTGCTCCCCATGCCGCCTGCTCGGCCTCGAGCATGGCCTGAACGCGATCTCCCAGAGCGAACAGATGCTTTTCGGTGGGATTCGACTCGATAGTGGAGGCGGTGCTGTCACCGGTGCCGCGACACGAACCACAGATCCACTTGTTCGTGTCGTACCGGCCGTCGGAATCGGGGTAGGACCTCCATTCGCTGCCCGTCCCCTTGCACGTCCCACACAGGGCCGCGTGCAGGAACCACCTGCGGGGATCGTCGGGCACCGACAGCTCTCGCCAAATTTCGGCCACGTCGCCGTCGCGTGCGAACCGTTCGTAGAGTGCGGGCGAGGCAGGTGCGGGCTCAAGCAGGCCGCTGCGGAAGAAGGTGTAGTCGATCGGCACACCCGCAGCGTCGTTCACTACATCACTCATAGCCATCGGTGCCGGTGCGAGCGATTTGCGAGAGGGACCTCGGAATTCGAGAGACCGCGTGCAAGGATCTCCACGGTGGAAGACTCCCGTGCAGAGAATCCGATGACCGACGACGCGGCGGAGGAATCCGAAGCCGAGCGTACTGAACGGTATCGCGAGATCGCGGAGGCCGAAGCGCAATTTGCCCTGGATTTGGAGAAGTACAAGGACTTTCCGGTCACCGAAGAGGACAGGGAGAAATTCAATGCTCCCTGGGGTTCGTGGTGAAACGGTCCCTGCGATCCTTGGTGTGGCGTCGACTCGGGTTCGGGGCGGCACGGGATGGCCGGGCGCCCGACACCTGGGTGGGCGGGGAACGACGCCAGATCTGTGTGGTGCGAGTGCGGCGCGAGGATCGGTGGTGCGCGGAATTCGTCATCGACGGTCGACGGTTCGATCGCGCCGAGGACTTCAGGCGGGCCACCGACGAGGCGTTTCTCGAGATCAACGGTCGTCCGATCGTCGCGGAGTTCGAGACGAGCGATGTCGGTGACGCCGAACCGCGGATGCGTCTGCCGTCCTGGGAACAGTACCGCTCGAGGCTCGGACCGCGTCCCGACTATTAAGTCCTGGCCCGTAGTCACGACGTCATGTCGCGCAACGGTATCGACGGCGTGCCGCAGATGGGCGAAGCCGCCGCCTGTTCCGGTATCTCGACGGCGGGATCTCTGTGACTCGCAGTGTTCGGTGGCGGTGTTTTCGCGGTGTCAGGTGGCGCTGATGACCAGGTGCTGTCCTGGGGCGCCGTGCCGTTGCGGCGAGCGGTAAACTCTTGGAAGGTTTTGCCGCGCTCACTTCTGATGTGAGCTGCAACCTCTATCGGCGGCCCGAATCAGGATTCCTGGTCGCGAAGTACGCGACCACCCGGTGCCGGTTCTTCCGGCGAACCGTTTCCGAACCACCACCAGCAGATCGGTCTGCCTGGCGTGCGCTGGGCGGACCAAGGAAGGACCGCCCGCGATGACCACGTCGATCCACACCACCGGCACCGAACGAGAAGTGCTCGAGGCCATGCTCGATCAGGCACGCGGCGATCTCATCGATACGGCGCACGGCCTGTCCGAAACCGATGCCAGGGTAAGGCTCGTCCCCTCGCTGACTACCCCGATAACTCTGATCAAACACGCCGCGTTCGCCGAGCGGATGTGGTTCCAACGCACGCTCGGACGACTCACCGACGACGCCTGCGACGGCGCGTTGTGGGCACATGGAGGGTTCGAGGTGGGCGAGGACGAGACCATGACCGAGGTGATCGCGGAGTTCGAACGTGCCAGCGCCCGAGCCAGGTCTATCGCAGCGCCGATTCCGCTGGACGAGACCCGCGAGCATCCACACTCGGGAGTCGTCGTCAGCCTTCGCTGGATCTATGTGTTCATGACCGCCGAATTCGCCCGGCACGCCGGCCACGGAGACATCCTGCGCGAACAGATCGAAGCTCGATGACGACGTCCCCGTGATCCGGTCACCCATCCAGATCTCCCCGCATTGGTGGGTGTCTCACCAACAATCGTTCACGAGACACCTTGCCGTGTGGTCGGGGGTCAGCGGTGCGCGCTCAGCGCTTGGGCCAACCGGGTGAAGGCAGGCACGCTGGGTTTGTCGGGTTCGGCACCGTTGATCAGACTCAGCAGTTGCCAATACCGTTCGATCCGCGGCTCGATCACAGTGCGCAACCACGCCGACAGGCAAGCCGTTTCGGATTCGGGCAGATCCGCGGGCACGATCCGGTCCAGAATCAGGCGCCCGCCTCGGATCCCGGCGCGATCTCCGAATCGACCGCGCGGCCGGCGTGTTCGAGTACCAGCGGGCGGATCGCCAGACCGAACTCGATCCGGTTGTGCGGCTCGCCGTGTTCGATCACCGCTCGCAGCACCGCTTCGAGGTCCGGGTCGGAAACGAGTTCGGCCAGTTCCACCCACGCATCGACCTGCACGGCGGTGGGCTCATCGGGCAGCGTCGTCGGAATCTCCCGCATGAACCCGGCGATGACAAGAGCGTCCTCGTCCTCGACCCCGGCGAAGACGCGGTCGACGAAACCATCGATGATCTGCCGACGTTCCCGCGCGGACAGCGCGGCCAACTTGTGCATCAAAGCCATCTCCTGTGTCGCAGTGCCGCGCATGGCGACGGTGCTCAGAACGGCACGGATCTGATGGGGTGGTATCTGGATCGCGACGGGTTCCACAAGTGGGATTCGTTGGAGCGTGTGTCGGGTTTCGATGCCGCGATGGCCGAGCGGTTCCCGGAGTACGCGCGTTTGCGCGGGTGAGGGCTGATCGTGCTCGATTGTCGTGAGGGCACCGGGCTTTCGAGTACCGAGGGGTGTAGGTGGCGGATAGCTTGAACGCATGCACGCCGACATCGACGGTGCGACCCGTATCGCTGGGATCGCTGCGGAATTCGACTGGAAGTGGCCCCTCGACGACCCGGCCCCGTTCTGGGAGGCCGCGGGCTGGGAACTCCTCCGAGAGAACGGCGTCATGTGGTTGCGCACCGACCTCGCGATGTCGCCGATTTCCGGTCACCCACCGAAGAATCCACAGTCCCCCGCCGGCTCTTATCCGGCGGGGTCCTCGTCTGTTCGGTGACGCAGGCCCTGAAAGCGCGAACGATCCAGGGACTGTGTCGGGAAGAACTCTACCGATGCGCCCAGGCTCTAGCTGCGTTTGCAGGTCGGTCTGGCAGTTCAGCCTGCGTTGGCGGTGCAGACCACCTCGCTGATTCCGGTTTGCGAGAGGTCTACGGAACCGATGTTGGCCAGTATCGCCGGCGGGTAGTACTCGGCGAGGCTGGTGTAGGCATACGTCAGAGCGGTCGCGCGGTCGGGGCCGCGGCCGGTGCCCACCGCGGTTTCGCTGAAGACGAGCGCACCGCAGCCGTTGGCCCATTCCACCATGATCCCGCAGTCCGAGGCGCCGTCCAGACTGCACCAGAACAGGGCCTCCTCGATGGCGTCTTCACGGCTGGTCGCGTTGACGCTGGTGCTGTAGGTCCATTCGCTCTCGCTGAACGCGATCGCGCCGTAGAGCTCATCAGCTGCATTCGCCGTACCAGCACCGATCATCGACCCGACCGCGACACCTACGACCGCGGCCGCGACCGCAGCCCTGTTCATAACCCTCATCAAGCGCTTTTCCTCTACGAACACATGTGGACATCAACCCCCGGATCATGGCGGACCGCAGTCCGATTCGCCTAATTCGACCCCGCCAGCGGATTCGCGTGATGCGTGCTGTCAGGAGACCCGGTGGCCTTCCGCTGCGCTCACCGCAGTAGTGGTGTAAAGCCGGAGGGCCATCGGGTTTCGGTGCTGTGGATGGTTCCACTCAGATTTGCGCCGCTCAGGTTCGCGCCGGTCAGTTCGGCACCTCCCAGAAGGCGGTGACATTCCGATTGCATTTGTGGTGTCTGCGAACTGTCGGTGATTCGGAGGTGTTCCGGGGTGCGGTATCGACTGATGTCTAGGACTTGGTCCGGGTGTATCTACTCGGGAGGCCTGTATCCATGAATTGCTGGCAAATGGTTGGGATGTTGTTGTGCGGCAGTGGCCGCCATGCGGTGGTAGCGGGTCGGAGGTCGAGCTGGCTCCGGGTCGATACGGAGGTGTTGTTGGCTCGATCGGACACGATTGGCGTTGTTGGACTGGATGCTTGAGTTCTCGCGCTGTCGGTGTTCTGGTCACCGGCGGGTCTCGCTCGAGCAGCGAATGTGGTCGACGAGACCGGCGCTGATGAAACATAGTTCGAGATGGATCGATCATTGGCGCTTCCGGGGGTGTGAGCCGTCGCTAATGGCAAATCTGCGGCTATCGCATATGGCTTCTGATTACCGGCGAGTAGCCATGAATCGTTCGATAAGACGGTGGCTTTGACGGGCTTGTGGGGTTTCGATGCGATATAACTAGCCTGATTCTGGGACGCGGGTTGATTCTGTCCCGGATGACCGCTCGAAGTTGAGCGCGGAGACAGAGGGGAACTCGGGTAGTGGAGAATATCGGCTCGATGTCTGGGCTAGCGGTTGTCGGGGAAATGGATGTAGCCGCGGCCTTGGGAACAGTGATCGGGGAGGATGCTGCGTTGCGTGTCGCTCGAGGGAGCGCGACGGTGTGCGATGTCGTCCTCGTCGCGATGTCGCTGGGAATCGATTCCGTGCAGGCCGTCGTGGACTATGCGGACGCGGCTCTCGGACTGGTGTCGAGAAGCGGGGAGAGCGATCGCTGCGCGTAGATCGCGTGCGGCGTCATCGCTTCGGACATGGGTGGGGGAGTGCTCGGGATCGTAGCGGGAGAATGACCGCTCGGTACCGGACTTCGGTACCGCACGGCATCCGCGCTTGTTCTCAGCTTTCCGGGCGTTCGACATCTTTCAGGGCGAGTGTGACGAATTCGCGCATCGAGATGTCCAGTGCGGCGCACAGAGCGTGGAGTTGCTGCATGTCCGGTGACCGTTCTCCGTTCTCGAAACGCTGAATCGTGCTGACCGCCAGTCCGGTCAGGTCTGCCAGTTGGAGCCGGGTCAAGTCCCGGCGTGCCCGTGCTGCCCGTAGTTCGTTCCCCACCGCACGATTGATGTCCGAAGCCGTCTCTTTCGCACCCATACGGACCATTCTGAGGTCCGATTGGCTACCTGGCAAACGACACGCCGTAAGTCGGCGCACCTTGGCCATCCTGCATACTGCGGCGCAGATGTGACTCTGTTCAGACTTGCAACTAGTCCGAACGGACCATATTGTGTGCCTTATGGAACAGCTCGATGTTGTGATCGCCGAGGGTGTGCGTCGCGCGCTGGCGCAGGCCGGTCTCGGAGTGAAAGACCTGGTCAGCGCTACTTCTATACCTCCGTCGGTGTTGGTTCATCAGCTCAGTGCCGACACGTCCTTCCTGCTGTCGGATCTGGTGCGTGTCGCGGCGGCGTTGGGGCGTCGGACGGCCGACTTGTTGCCCGATTTGATGCGTCAGTCATGAGGTGGGGTGGGTGTGCTCGTTCGAGTTCGGCATCGCCGCTGTGGAATCCGCCGTCGGTATCGGTGACGGGAATCACGTTTGATCAGGAACCGATGGTGGGTCGATGAGCGATCGATCAGCAACTGATTCGAGGGTTCCGGGCCTGGCCGACTTTCGTCGCCGTATCGGAGCAGGTGTGCTGTTCGTGTCGCCGGTGGGCGGCCGGATCGAACGGGGCGTCATCGCCCGAGTCGACCATCGCATGGTGTACGTGGACTACGGCTACACCAATCCGCTCGAACCCGGCCTCGGCAACGCCATAGCCACACATCCGAGCAATCTTCGTTTCGACAAGACCGCGCCGCGACAGGTTGTCGATCCTGCACACACATTTCCGGTCTTCTCCGACGCTTCGCGCTGACAGCGCACCTATCCGATCGAATGGAGATCCCCCATGTCCGACCGCGTCGCAAAACCTTCTCTCGCGCTGCGGAACTCGAGTCGTGGCGTCGAGAAATTCGACGTCTTGATCGTGGGCGGCACCTGGAACCCGAATGGTGATGGTGTCACCGAAACATTCGCCACCGCACTGGATTCCGACAGATTTGCCCACCGAATGATCCCGTATCCGGCCGACTACGGCACCCGCGTCAGCTACGGGCAGAGTACGGCGGTCGGCCGCAGGGCTCTGATCGGCGCGATCGAGTCCGCGTCGAATCGGGTGGTCCTGGCAGGCTATTCCCAAGGTGCCGCGATCGCGGGCGATGTCGCCGCCGAGATCGGCCGGGGGGAGCTGGCGCATCTCGAGGTCGTGGCGTGCGCGTTGATCGCGGACCCGCTACGACCGTCGGGCTGTTGTCTGGGGCCCGACCCCGGCGGTTACGGCATAGCCGGGCAACGCCACATCCCGAATATCCCTACCTACTGGGTGGGCGCGCAGGGTGATCCGATCACCGCGCTGCCCGCGGGCAATCCGCTGCGATCGGTCGCCGATCTCAGCGTGTACTTCGGTCTGTCCAGCCCGCAGGCCGCACTCGAGTGGGGGCAGAGCCTGATCGAAGTCGCCGCCCGCAGGCGGTGGCAACGATGGTGGTCGACATCGAACCGGAGTAGCTGGGCCGGTGCGTTGGCCTATGCCCGCGGTTATCTGTTCGACGGCCGCCACACCGACGACTATGTGCGTCTCGGCCATGCCGCGCGCCTGGCAGAGGCGATCAACGCCATGGTCATCGAGTCGGCTGGTTCACGGTGAGCCAACCCGTCGACCACCTCTACCTGGACCGAGCTACCCTACGTGCGCTGGTCGAACTACTGCGTGAAATACCGGACCTGGTCGAGGATCTCACGATCACCTTGACCAACCAGGCCAGAACCGGTGCCGGCGGCAACTTCCGCGCGCACCGCCGCCCGGCCGAGCAGCCGCTGCCCTATGACCCCCGAGCGCTTCACGCCGCCGACGCCCTGCACGCGGTGCTGGTGTCGTGGGTTCGGTTGGTGTGCGAACAACGCGGTCTCGAGTATCGCGATTCGCCGACAACGGCGGGACTGGCCCGCTGGCTCGACCGCAACATCATCGCCTTCGCCATGACCGAGGGAGTCCACGATGCGCCCGCCGACATCCGGGCGGCGACCCGAACGGCGTGGCAGGTGATCTGCCCACCGGACACGCCGGTCGTGCTCGATGCCTCGACGGTGGCCAAGGCGCGCGCGCACCGGCTCAACGCGGCCGGAATAGTCGCTCTCGCCAAAGAACTGGGTGGCGAGTATCGCGGACTGACGGTCCGGCGTGTGCAGACATTGCGAGACGCCGGGCGGATCGCGCCCCTGCCCGGGCCCTGGGCGCCGGAATGGCCCGAGCAGTACGTCGTCGGCGACGTCCTCGACGGTCATCTCGCCCATCCCAGACGAACACGCCGCACCACGGTCGACCGATAGTTCGATTGCTCACCGAGTAGTCAAACAGCAACGGACACAACACTCTTCCTCTTGCGCAGTTCATATCCTGTGATCGCCCCGCCTCCTCGATGAGGCGGGGCGATCGTCGTCATCGGCCACCACCGTCGCTACGCGGGCTCCCGAAAATAGCCCTCCACCAGCATCTTCGAAGAATTCTCGACATGGGTGTTGACAAACGGTTCGTCGATAGGTGAAACTTTGTGCAGCGCCAGAGCTGCGCCCGGATCTCCACCAGAACCGAAAATCCGCTCACCACCCCATAAACGACGCAAGTCACCATGTGGCCTCGAATACCTCCGGGTATTCGAGGCCACGGTTATTTCGCAACCTGACGGCCGAATCGGCCGTCTCGTCCCGAGCGTGCGGCACGCCCCCGAAACCCTCTCGATGTCGGTTGACACGCGGGACAGAGCCTGCCGCATACCCGCCCCGATCCTCCATCGTCTCCCGCCCATGCCAGCGCGGTCGCGGACGTATCGGAGAATCCGGGGCGTCGCGCCCCACTCCCGGTCCGCCCCTCGGCCGGGAGTGGGGCATCCGAACCCGCCCCGACCGCACTCCCGTTTCCCGCAGGCCCACCCGCCGCGGTCGCAGACGATGTGCGCGTCGGGGCGCCCCGCCCCACCCCCGGTTCACGGCGAACCGGGGGTGGGGCCATCCACTCGACAGATAGGGAGGTGAATCAATGCTCACCATCGTCTTGGACATCCTGGAACTGGCCTGCCGGCTGGCTCCGCTGGTCCTGCCCGTCATCGCGCCGTTGCTCGGCCTGTAACCGAATCCGGCACTCGTTACCCGAGAGTCGCCTCGCCACAAAGCCTTCCAAACGGAAGCTCTTGATACAGTCCTCGAATATCCGGCCGCGGCAAGCGGCCGGTGCGATCGACATGATCGAGAGACAGTGCCGGGGGCCGAACTCTCGGAATCGCGATCGCGTGTATCGGGGAAGGTCGAAGGGGAATTGTGATCGTGGAACACAACAGTCAGGCCCTGTCGTTCGCTGATCGGTTCGATGCCGAGTCGCTGACGATCGTGATCGAACACCTGGGCCCCGAGGTCGGCGAACGCATAGCCCGCGATCACCCCACTCTGTGTGACTTGATCACCGCCTCCTTACTCCTCGGACGCGACCCCCTCGACCTGTTCGCCGAACAGCGTTCGCCCAACGCGCAGACCGCCCGCTGAACTCGGTCGCAAACCCCGCGGGCGATCCGAGCGCGTGACCGCGGCACCGGATGGTGATAGCGATGCGACTCCTGTCGAAACCCGTAGGTAACAACGGTTGCGGCCCGGATGCTGATTGCCAATAGAACATATGTTCGAGTATGGTCGTCGCATCGGCAGGTCCGGGTGGTGGCGTAATCGCCACCACCCGGACCGATCGAGGCATTGCTGGAACGGAAGTGGCGAATTGTCGTCGCTTCCGCGCGAAGAGCTGTGGTTCTCCGTCGCGATAGCTCGCCCACGGCGGTGCGGTAGGGGCCGCGGCCTACCGGTTCGTCGTATCGCGAACCGGTGGGATCGTGGCGCGATCGCACCACGACAACGTTGTTCGCGGGAGGCTCGCGGGGTGGACCGGCGAGTGTGGTCGGGGACGGTGTGAAGGGGATATGGAACCGTGGATCGGGAAAACCAGGCGTTGTCGTTTACCCACCTGTTCGACGAAGAGGCGATATCCACGGTGCGTGGCGAACTCGGCGCCGCGGTGGCAGGTCGCCTGAGACGCGACAAACCGACCCTGTGCGATCTTGTTCGCGTATGCCATCTCCTCGGTCGCGACCCCGTCGAACTGTTCGGCTGAGCGGACCTCTGCGAACTCGATAGCTACCACACCGGCAAGCTTCGACAGGGTTGTCGCGGCGCCGTCGTCGTGCTGTCCCCGCCGGCGTTCGCCTCCGTGCCCTGACCACCCACAACGCCGCAGCCTCGATCGGCGCCGAGGCTGCACGACTCTTCCTCTGGAAGCATCTCAAGTTGGCTCGGGCGGCGCGAAATCATGCCGAGTTCGTCTATATCCAGTTGCGGCGCGGGAGATTGCGTTCAGGCCCCGCCGCGCAACCGGTGACGTTCGTGCCGTGCGTCGTCGGCACCGGTTGAAGGCGTAGGTCGACCCAGGTCTGCCTGCCGGGCGGTGACCGAACAGTCCTGGTGTACTCAACAACCGTCAGTCACCGGCGAAACGCTCGAGACAGGGATGGGACACCGAGTGGTGACGGCTCGGCGGCGCGCAGACCTTGCAAGACGCCGCCGATTCCGGAGTCTGCCCCCTTCCTGATCCGATATGGCCCGAAAGGGCACTGAGCAGCCAATCCTGCGCGAGACCTCGAATTGCACGAAGGGAGGCGACTATGTCTGATCTACTGCTCGAACTGCTCGCGGGAGCCGCTCACGTCGAGCCCGCCGAGCCACTGACCCTGGACCTGGCGCATACCGCGATGCGTGTCCATCGCGACTGCACGCTCGACACATGTCGGCGTAAGGCCGCGGCCTACCGCGCTCTGGTCCAAGCGGGACGACTGGTCTCCGACTCGTCGCGGCAGCACTGAAGAACTGTGCGGTCGGCTGACCGCACCGCCCACAACGTCCTCGGTGTCGTCGAGCCCTGCCCGGCGACCGGGAGAGCGCATCGCGCGTGCCGGGCAATGTTTCGAATCGAAAGAGAGAAAGGCGGGACACCCATGTCGTGGACTGGGGATCCGGTGTGGCTGGCCGATGTGTTGCGAGAAGAAGGCCTGCGGGTCGTCGAGTTCTCCGACTGGCGCGAGCGCGGCCACGGCGATTTCGGTGAGATCTGGGGTGTGATCGCCCATCACACCGGCAGCTCACGCACTCCCGCGTCGGAAATCGCCTACGGCCTGCCGACGTTGGAAGGCCCGCTCTCCCAAGTGCACCTCGCCCGGGACGGCACCGTGACCGTCGTCGCGGTAGGAGTCGCCTGGCACGCGGGTCGGGGAGCGTGGCCGGGTTTGCCGGAGGACAACGCCAACTATCACACGATCGGTATCGAGGCCGCCAACAACGGCACCGAGGGCTGGTCGAGCGCGCAGTACGACGCCTACGTGGGATGTTGCGCGGCGATTCTGCGCAGGCTGGGCCACGGTGCCGATCGCGTGATCGGCCACAAGGAATGGGCCGGACCCAAACAAGGTAAATGGGATCCCGGCGCCATGGATATGGATCTCTTCCGCGCCGATGTCGCGGATCGTTTGAAAGGCGGTGCGCTGATGGCGCTTTCCGATCCGGAGCAACGCGAATTGCTCGACAAGTTGCGCAGGGTGCATTTCGAATTGACCTACGGCTTCCAGTCGAGGGTCTCCGATTCGGAGTACCGCGACACCATCGCGGGGTATGTGCTCAACGCTGACGCCGCCGACTATCGCACCGAGCAGCGTTTGAAGGCGTTGGAACTCAAGCTCGACCGTTTGTTGACCGCAGCAGAGGAGAAACTGTGATGCGCTTGCGCCGATTGCCCGAGCCGGCGCTGGTCCGCTCGGTACTGGTCGCGATCACCGGTGTCGTGGCTTACCTGCTCGGCCACACGATCGACATCGCCTGGATCGAAGCGGTACTGACCGTCTACGGCTTGCTGACCCCGATTCTGGCGGGTGCGCTCATCCGTCCTGCGGTGACACCGGTGGCCCGCCCGGACAGCGGGCGTTGACGGTGCCCGCATGGTTGGACCCCGAGTTGGTGCAAGCTTCCGGGATGGCGATGGCCTCGGTGATCGGCGCCATCACCGCATGGCAGGCCCGTGAGGTCAACAAACTCCGTACCAGAGTCGAGTCGTTGGAGGCCCAAGCTGTCGATGACAAGAAACGTTTCCGCGACGCGATCCGCCTGATCCGCGCCCTGCAGGACCACATCGACGAACTCCGTCTCTTCCTGCGGCTACACGTGCCCGGCCAAGAACCGCCGCAGGCACGCTACAAGATCCCGCCCTCGCTCGAGGAGGAGATCTGAGCACATCCAACACCTCGACCCGACCACAACGAGATACGAGACATGCAGAGGAGGTGAACCATGTTCGCCCTCGACCTTCTCGAGCTGCTCTGCCGCCTTGCACCCATCGTGCTGCCGTTGCTTCTGCCGCTGCTCGGTCTCTAATCGAGTAGCCGACACACAGCGACAGCTCCCGGTCACGTAACACCCTATAGTTCAGAGGATTTCATGAGTGACTTCGATTTGCCCGCGACGATCTCCTCGCCCGCGAGTGCCCCCCTGGCCACCTCGGTTCCAGGCATCGCCGCACCGACACCGGCGCAGATCCTCCTGTCCGGCGCCCGGGCCGCTGCCACAGCGGGCTTCCCCGGCGTGATCGGGTTGGCTCGCAACGAGCCTTACCAGGAATACGTCACGGCCGGCTACCGCAAGTATCAGACACAGCAGCCTGCGGACTGGTCTGCTCAGTTCCGAATCGGCGCCAACACCGAGGCATTCACCGCGACGGTGATCCTGCAACTGGAGGCCGAGGGTGTGTTGTCGCTGGATGACACCGTTGAGGAATGGCTTCCCGGTGCGGTCGACGCCAACGGCAACGACGGCACGACCATCACGGTGCGTCAGCTGCTCAACCACACCTCGGGCCTGCCAGAATACTCGGCAAGCCCCACGTTCACCAACAGTTATGTCCTGAACTTCGAGCCCTATCAGCCGTGGCCGCCGCAGACGTTGGTCGACATCGCCCTCGCTCGCCCGCCGTTGCACGCGCCGGGGCAACAGTTCGCGCACGCCAACACCAACTATCTGCTGGCGGGAATGATCATCGAGGCCGCGACCGGAAATACCGTCGCCGTCGAGATCGACAGTCGGATCCTCGCGCCGCTTGCGTTGGGTAGTACATCGTTCCCGACGGCCGACCCGCAGTTGTATGGCAACTACTTCGAAGGTCATTCGATCAACTGGGGCATCTACCGGTTCGTCACCGCGTCGCAGGTGCAGGCGTTCGGTGCGGCCGGCGCCATCGTCTCCACCCTCGATGACCTCGCGACATTCACTCGCGCGCTCCTCAGTGGACAGCTGCTGCCCGAGGCCCAGCAGCTCGCGCTGAAAACAACTGTGCCGGTGCCCAATTCCAATGGCAGCGCAGCCTACGGTCTCGGAATCCTGCGCGCGGAGACCAACGCGGGTCCGGTGTGGCAGCACACCGGCGGCGTGCTCGGATACTACAGCCTCTGGCTGACCTCCGACGACGGCGCCAAACAGGTCGTAGTCGCGGCCAACGAACATCACATGACGGCCGGTACCTCCAGCCAGCTCAAGATCGGCCAGGCCGCCCTCAACGCCTACGCCGCACTCTGACTCGGCCTATCCGTCGAGCAACAGTAGTCGGCCACCGGCGAGACGCCTGTCCCGAACAGGCCCGCACGGCGCGATCCGCTCACATCGAGCGTGACAAACTCTCCCGGCTGTGACATCGGGACCGCGTTCATCAGCGCCGCGTTCTGCCCGCAGGATGCGGCGGATTACTTAACTCACCGATGGACCCGTCGTCGCCGGACGTGACCAACAAGCCCACCGAACCATATTGCAACAGGAGAAAAACGATGGAACGAGCAAAGCTGTCAGGAGCTCTGACGATTCATGTCTGAGGGGAGGCTGATCGACTCGGTCGAGTTCGGTGCGGCAGCGCAACCACCGCCCTATGCGAAGACCGATGAGGGGCAGCTGGTGACCCCGGAGTTCCTGGCGTTCATGGAGCACGTGCTGTCGGGCAAGCTCCCGGAGCCGGTAGAAGAGGAGCTCGATCCGCAGGTGAAGTCGCTGGCCGAGGAGTTGTCGGTCATCCATCTGCCCGCGCGGCAGCGGGGAGCGGGAGCGACGGCACAGCCGACGGTGACCGGGATCAAGCAGGCGACGCGCGTCGCGGAATACCTTGTCCAGCGCGGGGTTCGAGTACATGCGGAGTTGGAGGACATCCGGTGGGTGCCCACTCCCGCAGGGCAGCCGGGAGCGTTCGACACCGGTTTGCATATCCGCAAAGACGCCGACGGGCGATGGCCCGATCCGGATCCGGATGCCTTCTACGACATCGACGACATCACCGTCACTCAGACCGAGGACGGCGTGTGGTGCGCCGTCCACCCTCGTGGGCTCGTTTTCCAGGCCGCGACGAAGACCGAGGCCTACGCGGGCCTGGTGGATCAGCTGCGAGAGCGGATCGAGCAGGCGCGCAAGGCGCACTAGCCAGGAAAGGCGGTACGCGATGGAACGCATCGTGTTCCCTGATATCGAACAGACCTTGGTCGACTACCTGACCACCCAACTCACCGCGGCCTCGGATACCGCCGAGGTCCTCACCCAGGTGCCGAGCCCGCGCCCCGTGCGCATGGTGCGTGTGGTTCGTAACGACCGCAAACGCCGCCTCGACGTCGAGGATCGTGAGGGCCGCCGCGGCGCGCATCTGATCCTCGACCGGCCTCGCGTGGTCATCGAATGCACCGACGACGCCGGCGGCGCGGCCGAATTGGTCGGCCTGGTCCGTGCTGTTCTCACCGCGGCGGCGCCGGGCTATCTCGGCGATGTGTGGTGCGACTACATCGAGGATGTCGGTATCGAGAACGACACCGACCCGGCGACCGACGCACCACGACAGGTACTGATCGCCGATTTGATCGTGCGAGGCGAAGTCCTCGCATGACCTGCCGGGAACCCGGCCTCATGAACGTGCGGGGCGCAGTCTCCGCCTGATTCCCCAATCATCGGGAATGACAACTAAATACATCGATCCCAAGGGGCCTGCGCAACTGATCCCAAGGGAGATAACAACATGGCTCTGCCTTCCAGCAAGTTCATCGGTGCCGGAACCCCGAACATCGCCGTCACCGGCGGTGTTCTCGTGGCTCCCCTCGGCACCGTTCTGCCGACCACCGCCTCGGGCGCGCCGACCGCGGCCTTCAAGGCTCTGGGCTATGTCTCCGAGGACGGTATCGAGTCCAAGGGTGAGCGTCGCGTCGAGACGATCAAGGACTGGAACGCCGACATCATCGCCAAGCTGCAGACCGAGCACTCGGTCGCGTTCGGTCTCACTCTGTACGCGGTGTGGGACGAGGACGTGCTGAACGAGGTGTTCCACCCGGACAACGTCGTCGCGACCGCGGCCACCGCCTCCACCGGCACCCTGTTGTCGGTCAAGGAGACCGGTGTGGTTCTGCCGCGTCGTTCGTGGATCTTCGACATGAAGAACGACACCAAGAAGCTGCGGATCGTGCTGCCGAACGCGCAGATCGCGTCGGTCACCGAGAAGAAGTTCGTGTCCAACGAACTGACCGGCTTCACCATCACCGTCGAGGCGTTCAAGGACGACGCGGGCGTCAAGGCGTACCGCTACCTCGACGACGGCGTTTTCTCCGCCTGATAAAGCCCCCAGTGGCGGCAGGTAACACACCTATGCGCAGGCCCGCCTGCCGCCGCTGGGCCCTCTCTTCTTCTATCGAGCCTGCGCACACACATGTCATGAAAGGGTCTGCGAAACCGATGACTTCTCCGAAAGCCCCCCTCACCCTCAACCAGCCGATCACCGTGCGCGACGAATTCGTCTACGACGTGGACGGTATCGAAGTACGTCTGCCGTCGCTGTCGTATCTCAAGCCGGGTCTGATCCGTCGCATCCGTCGCCTGGGCGATGTGGACGCGATGTACACGCTGCTCGAATTGGTGCTGGCACCCGAGTCGCTGGCCGTCCTCGACGATATGGAACCCGACGCCTACCACGCACTGCTCGAGGCCTGGCGCACCCATTCGGGAGTCAACCTGGGGGAATCCTAGGCCTCGATGCTCTCCTGGAAGAGCATGGCGAGGCAATCGAATTCGATCTGATAGTCCTGGGCCTGCGGCTGCGCCAACTCGGCACCGAGGTGTTCGGCTGGCGCGATCTCAAAGCCGTCGTCCGATGGTTGCCCACTGATTCGGCTCTGTTGCGTTCGATGGATCCCGACAACAGCCGCTGGCAACTGAGCCACCACCTGCTTGCCGATATCACCGAATCACTGCGCTGGCTGGTGTGGTCCAAAACTCCAGATGCCCAGCAGGGCCGAAACCGTCCACAGCCGATCACACGGCCCGGCGTGAAGTCCGACCGTGAACATATCGGCACCGCGACCGGTGTCGACCAGATGAACACCTTCCTGGACTGGGGCACATAGCCGACAACGAGTCCGGGCGGCCGAGAAAGTAGATGTCAATTGAGGAGACACAGATGAGCTCCGTGGCGCGGAAACCGCGCGGTCCCGGCGCATCACGGCCGGACCAGCGACCGGCTCGGGTGATGGGGATGCCCGACATCCTCGCTATGACCACCGCAGGCGCCTTGCCCCCGGGCAAGAAGATCACGCTGCCCAGTGGTGCGATCTGGAAAGGTGGGCAGGCCCCGGGAACCTCCACCATCACCTTCCCTGACGAAGATCCGCTGTTCATCGACACAGGGGAGCACCCCGGTGCCGTGAGCGGTACACCGGTGCGCGAGGCCGCCCTGGCACGAGTGTTCCAGGGTGTTCTCGGTGTGATGCCGAAGATCTTCGCCGACTGGGTCGGCCCAGGCTCTGACCGAGGCGAACAGTCGCGCACGAGCACCCGGCTGCTGCGGATGACCGCACGCACCACTTTCCATCAGCCGTTCCTCCCCGGACAGGTGGGCGGCGAGCACGACGACTCGCTCACCGACGCCGATACCGCGAATCGCACACCGCTGCGCCGCGCGGGCGGTGGTCTGGTTTCGGGCCCCGGCGGGCCGCGTGACGACTCGATCCTGGCACGGCTGTCCGATGGCGAATACGTTGTCAACGCTGCCGCTACCTCTCAGGCGTTGCCGTTGCTCGAGGCGATCAACGCCGGACGGCTGCCGGGCTACGCCTCAGGCGGTTTGGTCGACACGTCGCCGCACAACAGCATGTGGCGTGACCTGATCGCGAGCAATCTCGCCAGACCGGTCGTCCCTGATCGGGTGAGCGGCGCGGATTTCGGGCTGTTCGGCCTGGTCGGCGATGCTTTCGGTGCTATCGCCGATAGCGCGCTGAACGCAGGCGGGCGGGCCGGATCGATGCTGGGTGCGGCGATCGCGCCCCTGTTCGGTCCCGGCGGTGTGGTGGGCAGTTCGTTCGTCGCACCTTCGGGTGCGTCCGATCCGTCACAGACTGTTCAACGCCCGCTGTCCGGAAGGGCACCGAATCCGCTGTCGGCGTGGCTCGGTTTCACCCCGGAAGGTCCGGCGGCGTTTCCTGCCGTCGGATTGCTTCCCGGACTGGGTAGCTTGCTGTCGGGCACTGCGGCGGGAACCGACACCGACGGTGTCGATCAGATGGCCCGGCTCGCCGAAGCGCTCGGCCAGGGCATCGAAAGTGTCGCCACCGACGCCGGCGGCAAGGTCGGCGCGGCGCTCGGTTCGGCGCTCGGGCCCGCGCTCGGTCCGTCGGGTGCGCTCGCACCCGAGATCGGCGCGCAACTCGGCGCGATGATCGGCTCGAAATTCGGCGGCAGTCTGCGTGCGTCGATGACGATGACCGGCACCACATCCGGCAACGCGGCCACCGATTCCGCCAGCGGCACACCGGCGGTCGACTCGGGAGCGGTCGCACCCGAAGCAGGGGCGATCATTCCGTCCGCCATAGGTACGACAAGTGGGTCGTCCGCCTCGAGTGTGCCCAGCGTTTCCTCTCGCGGCCAGATGCCGGTTCCCGGCGATCTCGTCGTGGGCGCGGACGGCATTCCCGTGCAGTACATTTCGCCGGGCCGGGTGGCTCCGGCGCGCTATGTGCGCGAGGGCGGCACGGTGCAGTCGCTGATGTCGGCGCTGCGCCAGGACGCTCCCAAGACGTTGGGTGACGCCGTGCCCCGGGCCGGGTCGCTGGTGGACACGCAGCGGCTCTACGACCCATTCAACGGGAGCGTGGCCGACTTCGCCCAAGTGGCCGGAGCCCAGCTCGGCGCCGACCTCGGTTTCGGCGTCGATCAGGGCCGCGACATCGGTGATCTGCTCGGTGGCGCCGCCGCCGCGCTCGACCCCAATGGACAGTGGTCACCGACCCTGGCGGCGGGCATCGGCAACCTACTCGGCATCGAATTCCGGCCCGACGCACAGAACGCGATGACGCGCCCGCCTTCGGCCGGAGACCAGATCGGTTTCGCCGCGGTCATGGGCGCGGTACAAGGCGCACAGCAGCACGGCCTGGTCGGCGGGCTGACCGGAGCGATCAGCGGCGCAGCATCCACGGCAGGCAGCATGCTCGGTACTGCGGCCGGTACCGCACTGGCAGGGTTCCTGGGGCCGTTGGCTCCGCTGGCCCCGGCGATCGGCGGAGCGATCGGCTCGATGGCCGGTTCGATGTTGTCGGGTCTGGTCACCGAACCGATCGAGTACGCCGCTCAGACGGCGAAAGAGGTGATCGGCACCGGCTTCGGCCTTACCGATCTCGCCGAAGGGCCGGGCGGCTACACGCCCCGCCAAGACATCTTCAACTTCAACGGTATGGACCCCAAGAGCGCCGCCATGGCGGTCGAACGGGTCAATCGGCGCCGGACACTGGCGCAGCAACGCGGAGGAGGGCTCGGTCGATGACCCACCCACTACTGAATGTGCACGACACGAAAGTGGTCGTGTGGGATGTGAACGGACGAGTGTGGCACCTGTCGGGTGCCAACGCCGGACATGAAGGCGTACGGCTGTCCAAGCAGGCCGGTTTCATGTTCGCACCGGTGCAGTTGCTGGTGTCCGAAGGCGCGCGACAGGACGGTGCCACCTTCCAGCGGTCGGTGCGGGCGAAAAAGGAATGGGACTTCCTGATCCTGATCTCGGCCGTAGGGAAGAACGCCGCCATCGGACCCGTGCGGGACTTCCTCGCCGTGCACGACGCCTGGTTCCGCGGCTGGTCCACCGACAAGCCGGTCACCATCGGCTACTTCACCCGCCATCAGGGCTGGCGTTTCCAGCAGGCGCAACTCGACGCCGCTCCCGAACCGATCGGCGAGATTGATCCGGCGCGCAATGCCTTCGCGGCCTACAAGATGTCGGCCACTGCCATGGACCCGCTCGAACACCACTTCGAGGAGACCTCGGTGTGGACCGACACCGCTGGTATAGGTGAAGGCGTGGTACGCGCCCGCAACGCCGCCGATCAACCGGCGTGGCCGCGCTACACCATGAACGGTCCCGGACGATGGTCGATCCTGGACCCCGTCGGAGGTGATACGCCACGTTTGGTGCAGACACCGGTCCTGCAGGCGGGGGAGACCCTGCGCATCGACACCCATCCTCGTCACCGCACCGCCCGCGTGTACAGCGCGGGTAACCCATCGGGCCGCAATGTGTGGGCACAGTTGGCCGGTCGCCACTGGATGGCATCGCTTCCGGCGTGGAGTTCCACCGACATCACCGTGACGGTCCAGGGCGGGACCACCGAGTCCAGTCTCATCGTGTCGAGCACTCCTCGATCGTCGAGGCCGTTCTGATGAGCGAGACGACCTGGGATCCGCACGCGGAGTCCCGCCGCATGGACCAGGCATATCGGATCGAACAGGCCCAGGCCCGCAATGCCGATGTGCTGGTGCGGTACTGGGACAAATTCATGCGCGAGGTGGGCGAGGAACACAGCTACCTGTCACTCGAGTTCACCTATCCCCGCAACGCGGCGGGCGGACTGAAAATGATCTGCCCCCGCGACATGGTGCATTTCGATCACCTGTTCAACAACGAGGACGGCGCGGACGCCACCATCCCGATCACCGTGAACACCAAAGGTTTCCGCTGGGACGGCTACATCACCAAGGCCTCGCTGGTTCGCGACGACAACGGTGTGGAGACCGTCGACATCGAGGCGATCCACGCGTGGAACCACATCTCGACGATCTGCTGCTGGGCGGCGCCCTTCGCCCCGATCTTGGCGCAGTTTCCCCGGCACATGATCCAGTTCGGTCCGGTCCGCACCCTGGTCACCACCTATCTGACCGCGAACCTCATGAGGTTGCAGGCCCCGGGGTGGGCGCCCGCGGGAACCATCGAGAACCCCGATTGGGCCGGGGCGGGTAACCCGCTGTTCCCGATCGCGGTGGTCCCGGTCGACCCCAATACCGACACCAGCCGCTGGAGCGCGGCGTCGGCTCGCTTCGACATGGCCGACAAACTGTTCCTGCCGATGCTCGAGGATTCCGGCGTCATGCTCACGGCCCGATTCTTTCTGCCCGAGGAGGACGAGCAACCCGCACCGGAGTGGTTCTACCTGGAACGACCGACGGTCGTGCTGGAGACAGTCGACAAATCCGGTGTGACGGGCCCGACTGGTACCCTGCTGGACGGCATCATTTCCTGGTTCGAGGAATTCCTCGACGACGGCACCACCCCGCGCCGTTATCCGAACCTCGAATCGACCACCGAATACGAGGCCGTCTACGGACAGTCCGGCAGATTCGGCACCGTCCAGAACTTCCCGTGGGTGTGGTATTTCGAAGGGGAGTATTCCGGGATCGGCCGCTCGGAGGTCGCCCTGCACAAACCGACGGCCACCGACGTCATCATCGGCGGTCGTTCGCCCGGCTGGGTGAACGCGGGCATCGAACTCGCGATCAAGGGACTGTTGTCGCTGATCGGGCTGGGTTGGCTGTATAGGGGCCAGCTCAACGACGTATTCCTGGCCTGGAACGTGTACCGGGACATAGGGCGTGTCGAACGCAGCGGCCCGTACGCCTTCCGGGAGCTCTATGTCACCGGCAGCGACAAGGCCTTCACACTCGACGGATTCGTCGCCGCTCGTCAAGGTCTGCACCTGACCCGCGGCTACACCAGCCACCGCGTGACCGTCGAGGACAACGCACCGTATCTGCTCGGCCGCGATTTCGGTCTCGGTGACCAGATCGGCTTCGCCATGGACCAGCTCATCTTCACCGACTACGTCACCGAACTGACCTTCACCGACGACCGCGAGACACCGGCGGTCTGGCAGATCACCATCGGCGACGGATCCGACGAGGAGGACTCGGTGGTCAAGGCCTGGCAGCGCTTGGGCCGCGTCGCCGCGGCGATCAAGGATCTGGCCACCGACGTCGGCGCCGATCTCGACCTGCTCATCTTCTGACCCTGTTTCTCGTGAGGAGGAAAAACGATGGTGGACATCACCTTTCCCGCACACATCACCCTGCGCGGTGACCCCGACGCCGACGGCCTACCCGTCCTGACCGCTGATGTCACAGTCTCCGGAGACGTCGCCGCCCTGCCGCTTCCCCAAGGACCGGTCGGCTCGACCGGACGTCGTGGCGCGCCGCGCACGACCTTCGTCAAGAAAGGTGAGATCGCCAACGCCGCAGCGCGCCCGACAGGGCTCGGCCCCGATGATCGGGGTTCGTGGTGGCATCGCCTCGACGTCGACGGAATGGATGTGTGGACCGGCACCGGCTGGCAGCATTCGCCCGACGCCGTGGGCCCCACCGGCCCCCCGGCCGATCCCAACGACATCACCGTCATCGACACCGTGCACCAGCCCAATCTCATCAACCCCGCCGTAGCGTTCACAGGCTCCGGTGCGGACCAGCAACTCTCGGTCACCGTGCCCGCCGGGCCGCGCGGACCAGCCGGGCCTCCCGGTGCGTCCGGAACCATCGGCGCCGCTACCGATTTCGATGACGCGATCGGGCCGACAGCGGGTGGTGTGTTCGGATATCAGCGCAGTTCCCGCACGTTCGCTGCCTTGCCCGCTCCGCTCGGCCGTGGACCGTGGGCCTGGTACAACACCGATTTCGCCGCCGACCAGTCCGCTGCCACCTCACAGCTGGTTGCGGGCACCTTCACGGTGCCGGCGATGCCGTTCGAATGGCGACCGGTCGTCCACGGTCATCTGTCCACCTCCTGTGATCAGAACGGCCAGCAGTTCGCCCGAGTGACGGTGCGGCTCATGCACTCCGAAGGACAGGTCCTCGCCATGGCCCTGCAAGGCGTCGTCGGTGACGGCTACGTGATGACACCGTTCTCACCCACCTATGCCGACGCCGACGCCACGAAATCCTTGTCGCCGACCTCGACGTACGCGACCGTTCCCGCCGGGCAGCCCGTGACACTCGTCGTCACGGTGGACCGGCTCAACGCCGCCAGCAACAGCACCGGCGAAATCGGCTACCAGCGCGCAGGCGCATCCCTGGTCGTCTATGCGGCCCCGACCCGAGCAAGGAGGTGAAATGTCCACCGTAGGTGAATATTTCGAGTCAACGGCCATCCGCGGAATCGACGAGCGAACAGGCGCAGCCGGTGTCGTGCAATCCCTGCACGGCACCCCCCGCGACGGAGCCCTGGAGCTCATGACCGGCACACCCGGGCAGGTGGGCCCGCCCGGACCTGCAGGGCACCCCTTCCGCTGGGAAGGTGACATCTCCGACCAGACAGCGCTCAACGCACTCGCCTCGTCATTGAACCTCGCTCACGCGGGCAAGGCCTGGCGCGTGCGCTCCACCGAGACGCTGATGTACTGGAACGGAACGAGTTTCGACTCCTTCGCCGACGCGTTCGGCGCTGCGGGCCCCGACGGCCAACCCTGCTCGCTGTCGGTCGGCACCGTCGATACCGGACCCGTGGGCAGCCCCCTACAGGTCACCGTCACCGGGACAGCCCCCAACCTGACCCTGCACCTCACCGTACCCCGAGGTGTGCAGGGGCTCACCGGAGAACCGGGCCCACCCGGACCCATCCGGCAGGCCGGCGACTACACCGATGGCACCCATGTCGACGGTGCGGTGCCGGTATGGAACGACACCACCGGCAAGTGGACCCCGCGCCCGTATCCGGGATTGCGCGGCCCGTGGTCGATCATGGAGACCTCCGCGTGGAACGGCGGCGCAGGTTTCGCCGCCTCCCAGACCAACGTCTCGACCTCACCGAACACCGTCGCCCAGTTGACGATTCCGGCGCAGGACACCGCCTGGCGTCCGGTGCTGTCCGGTGGTGTGGTGCTACGAACCCAGGAGGGATCCACCAGTTTCACCACCCGCGTCGACACCGAAGTGCGGATCGGCTCCGCCAGCGGACAACTGGTGGCGATCGGCACCGGATGGCCGTTCGGAGTCAACACCTACACCCGGCTGCGCCCGTTCTTCGGCGCCACCATCGATCCCAGCAGCTCGGTCGGCGTCGTCCCCGCCGCGACAGCAGTGACCCTCTACGTCGTCCTGCGCCGCGCGCAGGGCAGCTCCAACTACTCCTACAGCCAGTCCGGCGCGCAAATCGTGTGCTGGGCGCAACCCGTGGCGGCATCATGAGCGACGAGCAGAACATCGTCTACGACGACGACATCATGATCACCATGCGCGGCGTATCCGACTCGGTCGGACTGCCGTACACGGTCAATCCGATGGAACTGGTGGACCGCCAGTCGCTGGTGGAGATCCGCGAAGGCGTACCCGGCCCCACCGGACCCGACGGTGACCCGGCGTGGCCCTGGCTGTGGCAGGGCGACATCGCCGATACCGCAGCCCTGTTCGCACTCGATCCGACCACCGCCGACGCCCGCAAGGCATGGCGGGTCGTTTCCGAGAACCGCGTCTACTACTGGACCGGACTGGAATTCATCGCCTTCGACGAGGCATTCGGCGCACCCGGGCGCAAAGGCGCACCCACCGTGCTCACCGGTGCCGGTATCGCCGGACCCCAGGGTTCGGACGCCTCGGCGACGATCATCGGCACCGCACCGCACCAGCAGTTGCAGATCACGTTCCCGCGCGGGCAAACCGGCGAGATCGGCCCGCCCGGTGCAGCCGGACGCATCCAGGACGCCAGTGACGTCCAGGTCGACGAGAGCAATCCGCTCGGCCAGGACTACGTCCTGGCGTGGGACTCGACACTGGGCAAGTTCCGCCCGGTACCGAACCCGGCCCCGGCGGGGCCATGGGCCATCGCGGGCAATCAGTTCACCGGCGGAACCAACATCGCTGACACCAGCCGGGTAGTCGCCACCGTCACCATCCCGGCGCAACCGGTTCCCTGGCGTCCCCGTGTCGAGGGCGGACTGAGCGTGCAGACCCACGTTAGTACCATCGGCGCCGCCCGCTGTGACATCGAGGTCCGCATCGGCGAGCCCGACGGTGTACTCGTCGGCTACGGCTACACCCTGGCCGCCGACAACATGATCCGCACCCCGATCTCGCCCAAGTTCGAATACGCGCTCACGCCCGAGTCCACCCTCGCGGTGATCCCGGCCAATCAGACGACGACCCTCTACGTCGTCGTCCGCCGCATCGGGACCGCGAACTTCAGCGTCGTCACCAACGGCGCCCAACTCGTCGTCCACGCCGAGACGGTATAACGCCCCATTCTCGGGCAGCCGTCCCCGCACGCTGCCCTCTGTCCGAAAGGCATCGATCCATGGCCGATCTGCTCCCCTTGAAGTACGGAAAGGTCGTCGGGCGTTTCCTCGCCAACGTCAGCGACGGCCCCGACATCGGCGACCTGCCCGAATTCCCGCCACTGACCGGAACGATCACCTTCACCGCCGAGACGGCGAAGGTACTCGTGGCCACCGCCGAACCGGCACCGGCCACCTACGTCCAGCTGCCCCAGCACTACGAATGCTCACTCGACGAATTCGGCTACCTCACCTGGCGGGGCAGCCGCGGAGTGCGACTGGTCGCACCCGGCGCCGCCACCAACCCCACCGACTGGACGTGGCGGGTCACCTTCGACCTGTCCTACGACGGTGAACGAGTCCCTCTCGATTCCTTCAACTTTCATGTGACCGAATACGTCCCGGGACCCGACACCGAGGACCCCGACACCGGATCGGCCGGTCTGATCGACCTCACTCTGGTCTCCCCGGTCCCGGCCTCCACGGGCAACGCCGTGGTGGTCGGGCCCAGGGGTGAAGGCATCCAGATCGACGGCCGCGTGAGCACCTACGCGGCACTTCCCACGACCCCTGTCGAAGGCGCCCAATACGTGGTGGCCGCCGACGGTCTGCTCTACGCCTACCACGCCGCAGCGGGCGGCTGGCTGCCCAACGGCCAGGGAATCGTCATCCGCGGACCGGCCGGAGCCAGTGACTGGGCCGCGATCACCGCCAAGCCGTCGACATTCACGCCGACCATCGGAACGACGGCCACTACCGCGGTCGCGGGCAACGACACGCGGCTCACCGACGCGCGCACCCCCCTGTCGCACACCCACCCGGCCAACCAGATCTCCGACTCCACCAGTGTCGGACGCTCGCTGCTGACCGCCACCGACGCCGCCACCGCACGCACGGCCCTCGGCGCCGTCGCCACCACCGACACCCGCCTCAGCGATGCCAGGACACCGACCGCTCTCGGGCAGCTCTACGACATCGCCTTCAAATCACACAACGGCACCCGAGCCGCGGGCGCGGGAAACGTGATGCCCGAAGGACTGCGAGTCGAACGTAAGATCACCGTCTCCTCCATCACCTACCGCGGCGAGACCGCGGGCACCGGCAACCTCGTGGTCGAGTTGCGGCAGAACGGCACCACCGTGGCCTCGACCTCGGCCACCATCGCCGCCGCCAACCACGCCCTCGACACCACACTCACCGGGACATGGGTATTCAACGCCGGCGACCGGATCACCGTGCATATCACCACCATCGACAACCCCGCAGGCCGCGGCCTGCAGGCGAGCCTGCGAGGGGTGACCTCCTGATGCCGTTCGTGATCGTCGGGGGCACAATCCCGTTCGTACCCACCTCCATGAACAAGAACGGCAACCATCAGTTCCCCATCGTCAGCGGCCCAACGAACTGGTGGGTCGTGCCCAACTGGACCGCCGACAGCACTTACCCGGGCTCGGTGGTCATCGGCAACGGACTACAGGTATCGACCGACAAGATCGCCGCGACCATCACCGCGAACCTTCCCTTCGCCGGCGGATTCAGCGGCACGACCAAACAACAAGCCAGGCTCCTGGTCGACGGTACAGTCGTCGGCACAGGAACACAGGTCACCGGGGTGTCGGGTGTGCTGACTGTCAGCGCGGCCGCCGATGTCCTCGCGGGCTCGATCATCACCGTCGAAACCAACACCGACGTAACGGTGCAATCCTGGGCCGCGTCGATCACCGCGACCGGCAGCTACGTCCGTATCACCTGACAGGCCCCTCGGCGCGAGGGCCGCGTCGTGCGGATCGAATTTCGTTGTGGTAGCACGATATCGATTTAGTGAATGTCGTGAGATCACTTCGGTTGTCGACCGCGTTGTCGCTGTTGTGGTGGCCGCCGGGCTTGCCTGTGGGCCTGTTCCATCTGTAGTGATGCCGCTCACAGAGATTGCTGCGGTGCTGTAGCGGCACCTGATCGTCGGTCTCTGTCGACTCGGTGTGTTTCACGGGCGGGGTGTGTCCTTATGGGCATGCCCCGTTTCGTGCTTCCAGCACGCTGTCGTTCCGAAACATGTACTTGGACAACTTGATAGCAGAAACGTGAGGTACCCGATGCCTGTCAGTGGCTCAGCGCAACGTTCTCCCGACTATTCGTGGGTAGGCCGACAAGCCGAGTGGTACCGCTCGATCACTCCTACAGGTGCCCCGACCACAGCGGCCGGCGGCGAGGTCGGTGGAGCTCGGACCCACGACTTCCACGCTATGACCCCGAATTCGGCGGCGCGGGCACTGGATCGTGTCTACCGGCGACGTGATCTGGCTGTCACCGCCCGCGACGTCGCTGCCCGAAACCAGATCGCTCCGCTACTAAATTCTGTGGGCAATCCCGTTGGTCCCGATCGGCCGGAACTGGGAGGTGGCGGTGGCGGTCCGGTCATAGTGCCGAACCGCCCTATGGTCGACGAGGAAGGCATACCCCAACCATCCCCTGGGGTCGGTACCGCCCCACAGTCGGATCCGCCCATACCAACACCACCGCCGTCGCAAGCGCAGTCGCCGCAGTTGCGGCCGGAGGAGGTGCTCGCGATGCGGCAGGAGGGGGTGCCGTGGGAAACACCGACCAGCAACGGTGGCACCGCGACCAGCGTCATCGTGCCCGGCACCGGTGGTCAGACAATCGATACCACGGTCCGTAACGCAGACGGCACCATCACCCAAGTTCGCTCGGTCTCCGACGGTAACGGCGGTGTCACGACCTGGTCGGCCAACGCCGACGGCTCCTATTCGGTGCGCTACCCCGACGGCACGAACGGTGCGGCAAATGGAGAGGCCAAGATCTACACCGTTCCAGCTGGCCTAAGCCCTGTCGGACGCGCTCCAATCGCATCCGACATCACCGCCAACGGACAGCAAGTGCAAACAACATCGGTGAATCCCGACGGCAGCGTTTTGACCGCCGACTCGACCCTCAATCCCGACGGCAGTGTCAACACGATCTACCCGGACGGGCAGGGCGGCACCTACACCACCACCTCGCGATTTGGCGAACATGGTCACGTCGATCAAGCCGTGACGGGTCGGCACAGCGCCGACGGGTCCGGCTACCAGATCGAATACGACGGAATCCGAATCGACCGAGGTCCTAATGGAAGCGTCCTGGTTACCGGCACGCAGGATGGTACGAGCTACGAGAAAGGCATCGATTCACACGGTTGGCCGTTCGAGATAGTCACCGATCTACTCCGTGGGTACAGCCTGAAAACCTGGACCGACGAATTCGGACGACCGCACCTCGTGCTTACCGACATGGTCGGAAAGACAATCACCACCTCAGTTCCGCGAGGGGGCAGTGACGGGGCTGACCGACCATGGACCGAGGTCATCATCACCGACCTGCAGGGCAATCCGATTGCGCACTATGCCAAGGGGAGCGACGGAGGCATCCATACCGATGACGGCTTGGTTCACTTCGAGGTCGATGGCCAGGACGTCAAGTACAACAGGAACGGCACAGTGTATGTACCCGACGATCACAGCACGGCGTGGCAACGCTTCATCGGCACCGATCCCCAGCCGAAGGTGTACTTCGATCGCGACGGCAGTCCGCAGCTGACTCAAATGGGCCCGTTCCCTCCGGAACCTCTGACCCAGATCTACCCACCCAGCAATGTTCCCGGCGAGGCGTTCTACAAGACCCTTGATGGAAAACTGATTATCAAGGACGGGAACGGATACCACTGGGGCGCTCCCTACGACGGGCCGCAAATGCTCCAGAGCGGGCCGCCGATCCGTCCACCTGGGGGCGGGCCGAGCATGCCGGGCGAAGGCACTCTGCCCTCTCGGCAGAAATCTGGTAACACCCAAGGCCGTGGCCCACGTGCTGTGGAAGGCGAAATCCAGGGGCTTGGAGGACAATTCCGTGCGGCCCCGGCAGCCGCCGCACAAGCAGCGGAGGCAAACCTCGCCCGCGCGACCGCCACCGCGCCGACCTCCGAAGCAACTACGGCTGCGAGATCGCGGGTGGCATCGGCCACTCCACCAGAGCGCCCGGTTCCGGCTACCAAAGGTTCTGACGCGAATGCGGATCTACCTGTCGCGAAGGGACCCGCTCACGAAGCGAGACCTCAAACTCCAGCAGCCACCGAACGGACTACCGCGCAGGTTGCGGTGGAGGCGCGTATCGAGCAAAGCCTAACTACCCAACAGTCCGCCGGGCGCGTGCCACCGCCTGTCACCACACCTTCTGCTTCACCATCACTGTCGATCAGCCCACGTTCAGCAGGCGCAGGAGTGCCGCGAGTCGAGGCCCCCGCTTCCCGCATCGATGGCGGTGGAAACGAAAAGGCTCGACTAGGCGTCGACCTATCCTGGCCCCCGGGAAGACCCAGCGGTCCAAAGCCGGCAATCGGCACGGAAGGTGCAGACACATGGCGTTACCAACGCTACCGCTACGACAAGCACCGGAAGGGCGGATTGCAGGACGATGTGCTCTCTTTCGATCAATGGAGGAAAGAGCGTTTCGAGCCTGTCGAACGAGGAGACAGGCCGGGTCGACGTGGAGGTGCACAGCAGGTTGCTACTAAGAAATATCTTGCGGAGAAAGAGGGTGTGCTGGAAGTTGAAAACGTTAAATTAGGCAACAGGTTTCCTGATGGGATACGTGTCAACGGGAAAGGGGGGGCTGATTATTTCGAAGTTGGCAAGATGCTTCAGAATGGTAAACCTGAAGCCCGAGAACGAATCAAGTTGCAGGAAGAAATTGACGTACTACGCCCTAATGATACGATCACCTTTGTCGACAAGGTCGATCCGTCGAGGCGTGTCACGTATCGACTCGGCGATAAGATTGAATGACCAATCGGAAGGCTGTGGCTGTTGTCTATGTTCATAAACATACTTTGCAGAAGTGGTGTCGATGTGACTCGGCGCGAGATAATAAGCGGCGTGGAAGAATTTTGGTATGAAGATGCGCCGATTGTATTTCGGCCATCCGAGTTTGATCCCGAGATAGACGACCCGAACTGGCTTGAACTGGTCCTAAATTTCCCCGGTGTAGATCGCCCCGTTGCGCTTAGTCGATTGAGCGCTGGCAAACTCCTTTCAGATCTGATTGATGACATTCGATCCGAGATCGAATCAGTTCCCGTAGATGTCGCTGACCATCTTGACGATGTCTCTTCGGTGATCGGCATTGAAATATTTCCGGAAACGCTAGACGAGGATCTTTGGGAGTTTCTCGATCTTTTAGAGGCGTTCTTAGCGGCGAAGTTGAGTGGAATTATCGCAACCGATGATGGTATCTATGATGAGAAACTCAAATTGATCGTAGGCTGACATTATCTCCATCTGGTCACTTTCCCGCGTAGATATTTCGATGTCGTCATCCCCATTTGGATATTGTTTTTCGGGGAGTGTCGTATCGCATGCCATATGTATGCAATACGTCTGTTTGGCGGATTTGATTGTGCCCTAACAATATTGACCGGATCCCGGTCGTGATTGCAGCTCGGCCACAACCACGTTGTCACTGTCGTTGTGGCTGCGGCGACTTGGCACGCGGGCACTGCCTGCCTGCAACTACCGAGATCGCGGGGGTTGCTGCGGTGCTGTAGACGCACCTGGTCGTTGGTTTCTGGCGACTCGGTGTGTTTCACGGTTGGGGTGTGTCCTTCTCCCGGGCATGCCCCGTTTCGTACTTTCAGCGTGCTCTTGTTCTGAAACTTGTTCTTGGACAACTTTATAGATGAAACGTGAGGTGCCCGATGCCTGTCAGTGGCTCAGTGCAGCGTTCTCCTGACTATTCGTGGGTGGGCAGGCAGGCCAAGTGGTATCGCTCGATCACTCCTACCGGTGCCCCGACCGCAGCGGCTGGCGGTGACGTCGGTGGAGTTCGGATCCACGACTTCCACTCTATGACCCCGGATTCGGCTGGGCGTGCGCTGGATCGTGTTTATCGCCGGCGTGATCTGGTTGTCACCGCCCGCGATGTCGCTGCCCGAGACGAGATCGCTTCGCTTCTCGAACCGGTGGGTAATCCGATCGGCCCGGATCGGCCCGGACTGGGCGGGGGTGGCGGTGGTCCGGTCATTGTGCCGAACCGTCCGATGCTCGACGAGGAAGGCATCCCCCAGCCATCACCCGGAGTCGGAACCACACCGGCCCCGCAGCCGGCTCCGTCGACATCCAATCCGCAGACGGGGATGACCGCGCCGCCAGGTGGCGTGGGGGGTGGTGAGGGTTCTTCGCTGTTGGATATGCCCGATACCACCGGGCACGGTCCCGGCGACGTGTGGTCGGGGACGATGCTCGACGGCCGACCGGTGCAGTACAGCATCCCGGACGGCAACGGCAGCAATACGGTCGATCTCGAGATCACCAATCCCGATAAAACAGTCGACCGATGGCGGATCGCCACGAACGAAACCGGCGGTCTTCAGCACTGGCACGACGACGCCGATGGTCAGTCGTCGTATGCGGGCCGTTCACATCCTGGGCAGGACTGGTATCTGCAAAGTTTCACACCCGGGAACTCGACTTCGGGTGCGCCGAGCCGAGAGTTCACCGCTGAAGCGAACCTCAGTAAGGTCTACACCCCGTCCTTCGACGCCGCCGCAAACTATGTCGGCACCGACGTCGGTGTCCGCAACGGCCAAGGCCTGTACGACAACCATTTCGTCGACCCGGCAAACAACATCACCTCGTTCAAGACGGTGCCGAACGATCGTGGTGGCTACGACAACGTGCAGGTCGGCTGGCGTGATCACACCGGGCACGGGTGGCGTATCGATGAGTGGGACCGTCGGTGGGAAGAATACGTCGACGACAGCGGTAAGCCGGCCTCACGCAGATACGACCCGGTCACCGGGCAGCGCGGCTTCGTCTACCGCGAGGGCGACAACACCAGACACGACACCATCGATTCCTCGGGTCGGATCATCGAGTCGCTTCTGTTGGGTCCCGACGATGTGGTGATCTCGTCGCTCACTCGCGATGGGGGACTGCTCGTCTCGGGTTCACGCAACGCGCAAGGCAAGTTCGTCTATACCTTCCGGGACGAGAAAGAACTCCGCACCGGAACGTTGAGCATGCTACCCGGTGGCGGGATCCGCCTGTCCTACAACGACAACGAAGTCGTCGAGCTCGACGCCGCAGGGCGTGAGACCAAGCGGTACGACAGGATCAGTGGCCGCACCTGGCAAGAGATCGTGGGCCAGCAATTCCGTGCGTCGGGTCGGGCCGTCGGTCGCGGCGCCGCGGGTTTCGCCGAGGGCTTGAGCGGGCTTGCCGGGCTCAACGATGTCGTGAACGCCGTCGGTACCGTCACCGGCGGCGATTTTCACCTGGCTACCAGGCAAGAAGTCCTCACCGGCATGGAGGACGCATTCCGATCCTTCTACCATGCCACCCGCCACTTTCACATGGTCTCGATCGTCGAACTGACCCGCTACCGGGCAGGCACCCAGGATCTGTCGACCACCTGGGACCACATCGAGCCGAGCTTCCTCAACGCGCTCAACGAAGAATCCAAGGTCCTGATCGGCGCCGACTGGCACCAATTCCACGACACCCCGGGCGCGACACTGGGAACCGCCGCGTTCGGCCTCGCAACCTGGTTCGTCCCGGCCAAAGTCCCGCGATTCAGCAGACAACTGCTCGGTGAAGGTGGCGCTGCTGCCAGCCGATCCACCCGTGGACCGCAGATTCCTCCCTCTGATCTACGCGGACCGGACGGTCGTCGGAATCCGGCCCTCGGCCGATTTCGGAACCTGACGAGCAATACGCCGGAATCTATCCGGTCGGTTCTCGGTCGAGCCCGAGACTGGAGCAAGGAGAAGATATCGCAAACGCTCGAGGTCTTCGGTGAGGGACTCATGACGACTGCGAGGGTCTTCCGTGGGGACGCACAGCCGCGTTACGCGTTTCCGGGTGCTGGCACAGGTAACCCGTTCGATTGGACCTCGAATCAAGCTTCATCGCCGAATGCCTTTGCGATGGTCCAAGGATCCGGAGGGGGTGCCGGGAAACCGAGCAACCCCAGCGCATCCGGAGTAGCCGAAATCGCCACCGTGCTGAAGGCCGCGGGCAGACCGGAGCTCGCACATCTGCTCAATCAGTTGCTCGCCCGCGAGGCCAAAGGTGGCAATGTCGGCGGCCTCAACGACTGGCTGCGTGAGACCAGAACACGCACCAACGACCCGAACCAGGTGTTGGACAAAGCTGCCGAGCTCATCGAGCTCAAACGCCTATCAGACGAACTATCAGCCGATTCCGAGATCGGAGTTCGCTTCAACCCGGGTGTCCAGGGCGGCGGCAAGTCTTTCGATATCCTGGTCGAGCGCACCGCAAACGGCGTCGCGACCGTGGAGCGGCGCGTCGAAGTCGAACGGATGAAGGATCTTCCTGTTGCAGAGTCCGGGATGCGAGGCCCCGCCCTTCACGGGGCCGAGAAGGTTAAGACTCCGACACCGGGCCGGGTGCCGACGGCAGAGACAACCGTGGTCGTGCCGAAGCCGCCTGCGCAAGGGCGCATTGTGCCTGGAAAGCACAGCGAAAAGCGGTTTCATTGGAACGGCATGGACTACGACATCTACGCAGGCGGAATACAACGAGGACCAACGAAGAATCTGCTGGACGATCTTGCCAAGGAATTCAACCTCAACGAAAAAAAATATCAATATCTGCCGAGTTTGGATGCGGTCAACTTCGTGGACGAAAATGGTAGTCTTCTCGGCCGGATAGTTCGGGGAGATAACGGATGGAAAAGGGAAAGAGTGTCGTGAGTGACTACACCGAATATCGGCCGCATGGGGAGAACCTCGTGTTCATGCGTGAGTTCGCCGACGATATTTCGAGTTCGGAAGTGTTCTTTGCCGAGACGGTTCGAGCGTTGGGCTATCTGGGCGGTGTAGTGCGTCCGACGCGGGCCGACCTCCGACTGTCGTGTGCCTACAACGACACCTGGGTACAGACCGATGAGGCGCATCCGTCAAAACGGTATTGGGAAATATTGGAACACGCTGTTCCCGAGACGACCGAATTCGGGATCCTCGGGCCGCCCGCGGCGAGCGTACGCGTCGATGTGCTGACCGATAAGGTCCTATGTGACGTGTATCGGCAGGCCCTAGCGGGCGCAACGTGTCCGGAGGGCTATTTTGTGATGTTCGATCAGGTTTGGCTTGGCGGGTTCGAGACGCGGGTCGTGGATGTGAACGAGTCCGCGAGTGGCGGCAAGTTCCCAGTGACGTTGTGGGGTGATGATTTGGTACTCGATACCTACACCGCCGATGATGGTGCCACGTGGTTGTGTGTGCCGCCGGAGGACTTTCCCGCGTACCCGCCGGTGACGTTCGGGATCGATTACGACACGGTGCCGCTGCTGACCTTGGCGGTTCATTGGTCGCGGTGGATGGAGAAAGGCACTGGTGAACATGAACTTCTGCAGTCCGCGTTGGATGCGTTGATAGCCGATGGTTGGGTGTCGACAATGACCCCGACATACTTCCGAGTCTAACTCGGTGTGTCTCCCTATGTCTTTGAGCGATTCGATGATGAAGGCCAGGACGGTGCCAGCGTGGTGGGTGGTGGCCAACTTATCGAACCGGGTGGGGACCGCACGTCAGTGCTTGGCTTTGTTGAAAGCGCGTTCGATGACGTTGCGGCGCTTGTAGGTCTCGCGGTCGAAGTCCGGTGCTCGTTCAGCGCGACTGCTTCGCCGTTTGCGGTTGGCGAGTTGGTCGGATCGTTCGGGAATGACCACTCGGATACGTTTGCGCCGCAGCAGGGCTCGATTCGCGGCCGAGGAACACGCATTGCCCGCGATCACCACCTGCGGATTACCCAGTGGTGGGCCACCACCCTTGAGGCGTCGCATCGCGACCGCCTGCAGCAACCGTCCGAGCATGGGTCTGCGCGCGTGCCGATGGTTGTTGCCCATCGCGAGAGGCCGCGCGGTGCTCGCGCTGGTTCCATATCGGACCTGACGACGGTGTACCGACGGATCTGCGAAGATCCATGCTCTTCCCCTCTCGGCGCAGGCAGAAACATATCGTCCGACATGTGGTTTGCCGGATTCCGGGGTATCAGGCCCAACCCCCGTCCGAGGGAGATTCTTGTAGTTCCGGAAATTGGGGTACTTCGAATCCGGTGTCCGATCGGTTGTGTCGGGGTTCGATCTGCCGCGGCCGTGCAGTCGCGCCTCCCTGCTCAGCATCGGCTGGCGGCGCTACAGCGACGAGGATCGCCTACCTCTGGCCGCCGGGGCCTTCTGTAAGGCCTCCGAAGAGAGGTCGATGACGTCTCCTCGAGTGAATGCCACGATCCAGTCGTTCGAGTGGCTACGGATCCACGACGTCGTCTTCACAGGAGTATCCAAATGGCCCGGGGTCGTTCGGGCGCTCGTTCCAACCTTCGAACAATAGTTCTGTTGATCGGGGACGGCCCTGGAGTTGCGGGACTCGAACGAGTTCACCCAACTCGGGTAGCTGAAGATTCGCTCATGTGGAAATGTATCGGCGCGGCGGCGAAGCGACGCGCCGAAGACGTATCGTCGCGGGGCCTGATGGACTCGATGTCGCCGGATCTGCGCCGACGTGACTTCACGCGATGCAGTGCGCATGCTGCTACCTGCCTGCGCGGCCGGAAGCGGCCCGGGCCGTCTCACCAAAATCTCACACTTTCGGAGGGAAGCAACCGGTCTTTTCGGGAAGTGTTCGGCAGGATGTGATACGCGAAAGAGTGTTATTTCCAGTGCTTTTGGGTGTCATCGAGGCATGTCCGGCAAACTGGAACCTGTGTCAGGTGGTCGCAGGTTCAAATCCTGTCAGCCCGACAGTTGCAAAACCCTTTCCGACCAGCATCGGGAGGGGTTTTGTCATTGTCCGACCACTCGTAGTTGGGGACCATTCGGGGACCTTTGCGGGGCTCGTAGGTGGATGGTGAGCAGGTTGCCGTCGTTCTGGAGCGATTCGATGTCGGGGTGTAGGTAGCGTTGGGTGATCCGAGGGTCGGTGTGTCCGGCGATCTGTTGGAGCCGATGCAGGGGGACTCCGGCGTCGGCGAACCACGTCAGGCCGGTGTGGCGAAGATCATGGCGACGGAGATGCTCGTAGCCGAGCTTGGTCACCACTTCCGGCCAGTGTGTGGCCTTGTGAAGCACTCCGGTTTGGATGCGGCCGCCGCGTGGTCCGACGAACAGTCGGGCGTCGGTCTTGCCGTTGGAGGCGTCGATCCGTTTGAGTACCAGGGGGCGGATGTCCTCGATGATGGGGATTCTGCGGGATCTCTTTCCTTTCGTGCCTTTGTCTTTCAAGCCTCCGGGACCGGGCGAGGTCTGTCGTCGTAGTCGCCACACCCATTCGCTGGTGTCGATGTCGCCGACCCTGCATCCGGCGACTTCCCCGATGCGGACCGCGGTGCAGGCCGCGAAGATGACGACATCGCCCCAACCTCGGTAGCCGTCGGTCGAGGCGGACACCAGCGAGTCAGCGAGCGTGGTCAAAGTGGCCCAGTCCGGCAGTGCCAGTGATCGCGGGTCGTCGAGTTCGTCTTCGTAGCGTTCGTACTGGCGTTGCCAGCCTACGACTTCCACACGATTGCGTTCGATCACCTCGTCGCGGACCGCTTGGTCGAGGACTCTTGCCAGTGCGGCCAATCCGTTCTTGACCGCGGACTTGCTGACCCCGTCGGCGATCCATTTCATGACCGTGCGATCGGCGACTCCGGCGGTGATCATGGTGACGGGCAGGTGTCCGATCGCCGGAACGATTCGCCGCTGCCACGCCGGGAGGTAGGCATGACCGATGGTCTTGTCTTCCAGACCTCGCATGGCGGTGGCCCAGTTCGCTGTCCCGTAGTCGACGAGGGTGGCCGTGGCGGCGAGCGGATCGACGCCACGGGCGGCGGCTTGCCGAATCCGGTTCACCCATTCCTCAGCCTCCTCACGAGTGTCGAAGGCCTGTGACTTCGATGGCCGTTGTTTGGTGGCGGGATCGGTCCAGCGGACGCGAGCGCGGAACGGTTTGGCTCTGTCGCGCTCTTCGATATCGGCGCGAATCTGGACCCCGAGCGGGACCACGTGAACCATGCTGGTATCCATCACGCTGCCATTGGATCGATACGGTGGCGGCGCATGTACTCCTCGACGTCGGCTCGCAGATAGCGCGTCACACGCGCCGATAGGTGTATGAACGGCGGTCCCTGGGGTGGGCGAGCGGTACGCCAACGCCGCAGACTCGATTCGTCCACCCGAAGCAGTCTGGCGACCTCTTCGGTGGTGTAGCACTCCTGTTCATTCATCCTGACCTCGCAGTTCTGATCTCTCACGCTGTTGCTGGCTCGACGAGTGTTCCTGTTGCTGGTGCTGTCATCGAAATCGAGGCGATCCCGCGGCCTTCGACGGAGGGCGCGCGCACCGAACTCGAGAGAAGGGTCCATTCGGATCCTCTACACCGCAGTCTGTTTCGATGACGTTCCGGCGGCTAGCGTAGCCGCGACTGCTCTGTGGATTCGGTGTGCGCAAATGGCCGGTGTAGACGCTGGAGCCCGGGCGGACCAGGTGAGACGTGAAGCCGACGTGGCCGCCGACAGCTGTTTCGGGGCGGTAGTCCAGATGCAGGGTGGCGCAGAGCCGTAGGGCTTCACGACCGTCTGCCCCAAAGGTCGGCCCTGTGAGCGGCTAGCGCTTCTTCCAGGACGGGCAAGGAATACACGACCAGCAGTGCGTGATCGACTACGGCCGCGAGGAATACGTGATCACCGGTGCCGATATCGCATTCGCGACGCATCGTGGCAGGCAGATGCAAGTAGCCGGTCGCGCCGACTGCCCATCGGGCGCGTTCTGCTGCTTGGGCGATGAGCAGGCCGCGATCGGTTCTCAACGATACAGGTTGGCCCGGTATCCATTCGAGGGCTCGAAGCGTCGAGCGGCTCCCGAGTCGGCCATTGACATCGACAGTAGTTGTGGCGCAGTGAAGTTCGCCAATGACGAAGGAATCAGGCGGCGTCAGCTGATCGAGCGGCAGGCCGGGGACGTCGGGAGTTCGGCTCGGCTTCGACCTGCCGTTGAAGCCGATGGCCCCGCTGTGGTCGGGCGGCTCCTGGTGGATTCTCCCGGTCGACGGCGTGCACCGATGGAGGCGCTTCGCCATCCGCATCCCAGAGGTACGGGATGTCGGAACGGGGTCTTCTGAGTGCGGCGGCATCGGGTTGTCCTCCCGGGGAAATCGACTGCGTTGCAGCCTGTGCGGCTGGTCGGCGGGGCTCGGGGTCCACCTGTCTCGAGCTCTCTTGGCTGGGGCGGTTACGGAAGTGCTTGTCGAGTAGCGGCTATCTGGCAACACATTTGGAGACTCTCGCTCGCAGTTTAGCGATATTGCGAGCATTCAATACTTTTCGCGTTTGGTCAAGAAAGCCGAAAAGGCACCCGGCCTGGGTGCCTTCGGTTCGTAACTGCCCCGCAGCGGGTGCATTTCAATGGGAAATTCCCCCCAAATTGGGGGACTTTTGGCTGCGGCCTAAATGGGTGGATGTCGGTGGTCGTGAGCTCTTCAGCTGGTCCTGCTAATAGTTGGCAATATTCGCTTTGCTGTGTGGCTGCGGCGTCCGTCGGCCTATGGAAGTAGTCCGGATGGACTCTTCTGCCACCGACGAGAGTGCGGCTGGTCTGGGCGGCGAGAGGCGTCAACGCCGTCTCCTCCCGGGTGGCGGATTCGCCACCAACGAGATCGAGCAGGTCGACTCGTGTGTCGATCACGTCTGTTCCGCCGCGTACGGTCGAAGAGTCCTGAGGACGCGGTCATCGAATCGACTACGTAGACGCCGCTACCGCACTTTTGACCGCGGGGCGAGCCTCACGATTGTCAACGGAACGCCAAGTTGGACCATCTGACGGAATGTCAATGTGGACCATCTGGCCGGTCGGGTTGGTGGTTTCAGTCTTCAGTTGTTCCGG
>NZ_QCYJ01000078.1 GCF_003123685.1 Nocardia aurea | reverse complement strand
CCGGTGCGGTAGAGCAGCCAGCCGCCGTCGGGCAGCGGGCCGTGCGCCCGTTCCCACTCCTTGACGTGGTCGACCCGGAGCAGGAAGTCGGGGTCCTTGCCCGCCTCGGCGGCGAAGTCCAGGACGACGGCCGGAGCGAGCAGGCTGCTGGGCGGCACCTGGGAGACGTCCTGGCCATCGCGGGCGGTCACCCAGTGGACGGGGGCGTCGAAGTGGGTCCCGGTGTGCTCGCCCGTGTGGATGTCGTTCCAGTACCAGGCCGGGCCGCGGTCGTCGTAGCGGCTGATCTCCTCCAGGCGGAACGGGATCGTGTTGCCGAACGGCTCGGGCAGGCGGAGGATCGGGGTCCCGGAGGACAGGGGCGCGGTCAGGTCGATCACCTCGATCGCGCCGTCGCGCACGCTCTGGACGAGGCTCCGCAGCACCGACATGTCATCCTCCTCAGCGGGCTGGTGGTGTCCTCCTACGGTGATGCCCAGCGCCAAACATGCCTCAGACCTTGATCCAGTCGGCGCAGCCGCTGGTCTGGAAGGCCTTGTCGGTCGGTGCGATGGTGATGGTGGCGGGCCCCTTGGGCATGTCGGCCGCGATGACGTCGGCGGGCCGCGGGCTGGTGCTCCTGAGCCTGGCCCAGTAGCACGCCGGAAGGCCCGTGGCGGGTCCGGTGGTGCGGTAGGTGCCCGGCTGGATGTCGACGCCGACCACCAGGGTGCGGTGCGCGGCGGCGGCTCCAGTGGGAGCTGCTGCGGGAGCGCCCGTGGGAGCGGTGGCGCCGCTGAAAGGCGCGGTGGTCGCGGGCGCGGAGCCGCCGGGCGCGGCGGTGGCGGGGCCGTTCGTGGTGGGGCCGTTCGTGATGGGGCCACCGGTGGCGGGGCCGTTGGTGGCCGGTGCCATGCCGGTGGGGGAACCGGCCGTCCGGGAGGGGTCCGGCTCGGCCGGCTCGTCGACCGTCACCGTGACGCGGGGCGCGGGCGCGGCGGCCGGCTCACCCGAGCCGTAGCCCGTCACGAACCCCAGCAGGAACCCCAGCACCCCCGCCAGCCCGGAGACGAGCAGGATGATCGTCGGACTGCGGGTCGCCCGAGGATATTCGGGTGGAGGTCCGTAAATCACCCGACCAGCGTCCCACCCGTGTCAACGGTGCAGGTAGTCGACCAGCGACGCCTTCTCCGTCTCCAGTTCCTCGATGGCGCTCTTTACCACGTCGCCGATGCTCACGATGCCCACCAGCCGGCCGTCCTCCACCACGGGCATGTGGCGCACCCGGTGGGTGGTCATGATCTTGCGCAGCTCGTCGACCCGGTCGCCCAGGCCGACGGTCCGGACATCGGGCGTCATGATCGTGGACACGGGCTGGTCGAGCACCTCGGCGCCGTGGTCGTGCAGGTGACGCACCACGTCGCGCTCGGACACGATACCGGTGATCGTCGCGCCGTCGGAGGAGACGACGACGGCCCCGATGTTGTGCTGGGCCAGCTTGGCCAGCAGTTCCCGCACTGTCGCCTCGGGCGACACGGTCGTCACTTCAGTGCCCTTTTTACGGAGAATCGTCCCGATGAGCATCTGCACCACCTCGGCTCTCAGTTACCCGCGGCGCGTCTCGGCCATGCGCTCCACTCGGTGCCTTACAGGCAAGCAACCGGGTGGGCAGGGCGTCAAGCGTCCGGCGTAGGCTGCTTGCCGTACCGACCCGCCTCGTGCGGCGCCCCGTGCGAGCACGCGCCCCCCGCGCTCCACGTGAGGGGCGCGCCGACTCAGCCACCAGGACGCGCCACGATGACCGAGCGGCTCAACACCGGAAGCCACGATCTGCCCATCACCGACGAGCTGGCCGCGTTCATGCGGACGGGCTGGGCCGACACGCGGCGCGCCGGCGTGTCGGCGCTGCCGGTCGCGCCGTGGGCGGCCAAGCGCCGCGCCGCGCTGGCGGCGCGCTTCCCGGGCGAGCGGCTCGTCGTCCCGGCGGGCACGCTCAAGGTGCGCAGCAACGACTGGGACTACCCGTTCCGGCCGCACAGCGCCCACTCCTACCTGACGGGGGCGGGCGAGCCCGACGACGTGCTGGTCGTCGAGCCGTCCGGCGAGGCGAGGCTGTACCTCAGGCCGCGCTCCCCGCGCCAGGAGGGCGAGGAGTTCTACCGCGACCGCCGCTACGGCGAGTTCTGGGTGGGCCGCAGGCCCGACCTGGCCGAGGCGGCCGAGCTGTACCAGGTGGAGTGCGCGCACATCCGCGACCTTGACGTGAAGGGCCCGGCCCGGGTGCTGCGCGGCGTGGACGCACGGGTGGACGCCATGGTCGCCGCGGGTGAGGGCGACGCGGAGCTGGAGTGCTTCCTGTCGGAGACGCGGCTGGTGAAGGACGAGTGGGAGATCGGCGAGCTGCAGTCGGCGGTCGACTCGACGGTGCGCGGTTTCGAGGACGTGGTGCGCGCCCTGCCCGCGGCGCTGGGGCACCCGCGCGGCGAGCGCCACCTGGAGGGCGTGTTCGGGCTGCGCTCGCGGCTGGAGGGCAACACCGTCGGCTACGACAGCATCGTGGCCTCCGGCGCTCACGCGTGCGTGCTCCACTGGATCCGCAACGACGGCGGGCTGCGCCCGGGAGACCTGCTGCTGCTGGACGCGGGCGTCGAGACCGACACGCTCTACACGGCGGACGTCACGCGGACGATGCCGCTGTCCGGCCGGTTCGGGCCGGTGCAGCGGCAGGTGTACGAGCTGGTGTACGAGGCGCAGACCGCCGCGATCGCGACGCTCAGGCCGGGCGCCCGCTTCCGCGACTTCCACCGGGCGGCGATGCGGGTGATCTGCGAGGGCCTGCACGAGTGGGGCCTGCTGAAGGCCTCCCCCGACGCGCTCATGGAGACGGGCGTCTACCGCCGCTACACGCTGTGCAGCAGCGGCCACATGCTCGGACTCGACGTGCACGACTGCGCCCGCTCCCGCGCCGAGGCCTACCTCGACGGGGTGCTGGAGGAGGGCCAGGTGCTGACCGTCGAACCCGGCCTCTACCTGCAGCCGGACGATCTCACGCTGCCGGAGGAGTTCCGGGGGCTGGGCGTGCGCATCGAGGACGACCTGGTGATCACGAAGGACGGGGCCCGCATGATGTCCTCCGCGCTCCCGCGCCACCCGGACGAGGTGGAGAGCTGGATGGCTGACCTGCTCAGCTGATCTCCGGCAGGCCGGTCGTAAGACCTGGGTATGACACGACTTTCATACTGGAGTCTGATGACGTTGTCGGGAGATCTGGTTGATGATCAAGTACCCGACGATTGGACTCGATGTGCGCAGACATGTCCTGATACCCACCCTGCTGCTCTCCTTAGCCGTCCCTCTGCTGCCCGTGGCTCCGGCCGCGGCGAGCCCGGCGGAGCCCGAGGGCGCCGCCCGTGCCCCCGCCATCTCCTGGGCGCCCTGCGAGGAGGACCAGACCGCCGAGTGCGGCAAGCTCACCGTGCCCGTCGACTGGAGCAAGCCCGGCGGGGAGACGTTCGAGCTGGCGCTGGCCCGGCGCAAGGCGACCGACCCCGCCGCCCGGATCGGCTCCCTGGTGATCAACCCCGGCGGGCCGGGCGGCTCCGGGGTGTCCGCCGTCCTGGGGAACTGGATCCCCTTCACGCCGGAGATCACCCGGCGCTTCGACGTCGTCGGATTCGACCCGCGCGGCGTGGAGCGCAGCCACCCCATCCTGTGCTCGCTCGAACTGGCCAACCGGCCTCTCCCTGACGCGCTGTCGCTCAAGAGCCAGGCCGAGTTCGACGCGATCCTCGCCCACAACGCCGAGTACCGGCGCGACTGCAGGGCACGCACCGGCCCCCTGTTCGACCACGTCGACACGGGCAGCGTCGTGCGCGACCTCGACGCCCTGCGCGCCGCGCTCGGCGACGACAAGCTCACCTACTACGGCGTCTCGTACGGCACGCTCATCGGGCAGCTGTACGCCGAGCGCTACCCACGGCGCGTCCGGGCCCTGACGCTCGACAGCAACATGGACCACAGCCTCGGCACGAAGGGGTTCCTGGACACCGAGTCGTGGACGGCTCAGGACTCCTTCAACGAGTTCGCCGCCTGGTGCGACCGCACCGCCGCATGCGCCCTGCACGGCAAGGACGTCAAGGCCGTGTGGAGAGGACTGCTGGCGCGGGCCGAACGAGGCGAGCTGACCTACCCGGGGGAGCCCGACGTCAAGCTGTCCAGGATGGCGCTCATCTCGCAGGCGTTCGGCGCGTTCTACGGCCCCGCGTTCAGTCAACTGGCCCAGTTCCTGCGCGCGCTGGAAAGCGGCTCGGGGACGGCGCGGCCCCTCGTCGCGCCACCGGCCGACGACCCGCCACAGGTCATCAACGACCCGAGCCAAGTCTTCTGCCAAGACTACCTGCTGCCCGTCCGTGACTACCGCGAGTACGCCGGACTGCTGCGCAGGTCGGCCGCCATCGCGCCGGACATGCTGGTCAGCCCGCCGGCGCACTCTCTGACACTGGCCTGCCTCGGGCAGCCGACCCCGATCCCCAACCCGCAGCACCGGCTCCGCGTGGACGGCACACCGACGCTGCTGCTCGGCAACGCCCTGCACGACCCGGCCACCGGCTACCCGTGGGCGGTCAACGCGGCCCGGCAGATCGGCCGCGAGGCCAGGCTGCTCACCTACGAGGGATGGGGGCACGGCATCTACGGCCGGGGCGACTGCCCGACCCAGGCGATCGACGGCTATCTGATCTCGCTCGCCACGCCGGCCCAGGGCGCCAGGTGCCCGGCCGTGCCGCCGGGCGAGGCCGCGGCCCAGAGCGCCCAGGTCCGCCCGATGCCTGGTCCGATTCCGGGCCTGCCCGGCTACACGTACAACCTCCCCGCCCGCGGCTGACGTCACAGGCCACGACCGGGTGAGTACGACCGCGCCGCCCGGCTTTCCGTCCGGCTTCCGTGCGGCTTTCCGTCCGGCGCGGTCAGGCCGGGGCGTCCATGCGACGCCCCGGCCTTCCGCCATCCGGCC
>NZ_QCYJ01000033.1 GCF_003123685.1 Nocardia aurea | reverse complement strand
TTCGGTCCTCCCTGGCTCGGATAGAGCCAGGGTCACCGACCAGATGGTCCGTTTTGAGTTGCCACGCGGTGGTCATTTTTCACGTTCCGCCGACATCAGTAACCCGATGCCGAGTGTAGAAGCGTCTGCCAATTACGTCGGTCGTAGACCGAAGGGGGTGTGTCCATACCGCTGCCGTGGGTGCTGATCACGCTGGAAACAACAACGGACACACACCCGACGTGATGTCGGGTGCCCAGCCGGTGCCTATTCGACCCGATTCGATCGGGCGAGCGCGTAGTCCGGGAAGCGTTCACACAGAACCGAATCGAAAGCCACGACACGGTCGCGCGAATCTGATCGCTTGTACTTCTCCCACGACAGATACCGATCCATCAACCCCACCGCGTCATCGACCCGACCCTCGAGCAGACACAACACCACCACCCCACGAAACCGCGACGGCGCAGGCCACCCCCGATCCTGAGCACGTTCCCGCAAGGCCAGATCGACCAACTTCATCAGACTGTCACGCTCGGCGAAGAAATCCACGACGCCCCTGCGCGTACCGTCCATGAACCGTTCGACACCGTCACCCACACCTAGAGCAACGATATGGAAGGTAAGATCCGACTTAGGCGGATTCTCCAAACTTCCGAAACCGGCCATATCCACATAGTTTCGCTGGGCATAGGTGTTTCCGGGCCGATAACTGCTGTCCAGCGCCGTATCCGGAACCCCCCGCAATACTTCCTCGAGGGCCTGCGACAGCAAATACGCGTATCCCTCGATCCGAACTCCGCCGGTCTGTTGGGAAGCTGCGACTATCGCACTCACCGCGGCGGTAGTTCTGCCCTGGATCCCCCGCTCCGCGTGGGTGAACCACAGAGTCCGCCACGACGGCACTCGCACACCGGGCTCGGCCGAGGGCTGGTTGTCCAGCGGCTCGCTCACCGAATACCCCTGTGCTGTCATCCCCGCAGTGATCTCGGAGATCACATGCTCGGCCAATTCCGCCCTGCCCATACCCATCCTCTGACGCCTTCCGCTCGAGAGTGTTGAAGTCCGCACTCCAGATGATCACAAACCCAGACGCGCCGATGTCGCGACCGACCAGCCTCGGCCAGTCATGGAGATAGTGCATGACCTGCCACCTCGCAGGCGCGGCGATGCCGGTCAGGCGCTGTTGCGGATTCGCAAACCTGCATGCTTCGCCGACGATGTCTCGCGAACGTTTGTCGGACATCGATCGTGTAGCGACAGCGGTTGCGGCCGTGGCATCGACAGGATGCCGCACAGCGGCATCCTGTACTTCGCCCACCGCGACCGGTCACTTCTGCGACACCTGCAATGCACCCGCGCGCAGCCTCCGATCGGTCGACCGGGTGGGTGGTGGAACTGACCGAGCAATTCTGAGCTGATCTTCGCGCTGCTCAGGCGACGCGGAGTGCGTAGCGCGCACACCTGGCCGGGGTGAGATATCGGTTACACACTCCTTGATGCCTGTGTACGGGGAGGGAGACCAGCGGAGATGAGCCACAGTCTTAGAGTGGGCTCGATGTCGGTGCGCCCGGTTAGGGTTCAGCACGTCAAGAAGGGACTGCGTACCGGCAATGGGTTTCTCATCGAATTGGATCGCGTTTCACGACCTCACACGCGAGGAGGTGCACCGACGTCTGGGGTTGGCACCGACCGGTATCTGGACGCACTCACCAGCCGAGCCGTTCGTAGGTCGCCAGTTGGCGGACGGCCGGTACCTGATCATCGAGGACAGGGCGGTAGAGGAGGCGGCCGACACCTGGGACTTGGCAGCGCTGTCGCGTGGCTGTGGATTGTGGGCGGTGTCGGAAATCGACGGCGCCAGCTACGCCTACCTGTCACGATGGCACGACGGCGAGCGGCAGTGCGAGGTGCTCAGCGATGGGGGCGAGTGGGTGCAGCGAGGCGCACTGCCCGCGGAATTCGACGGCGAAGTCCTGCAACTGCGGGAGGAGGAGGCCGCAGGCGAAGAGGTCTTTGCGACGAATCTGATTCTCTGGATCGCTAGAGAATTGACCGACTATGTCTGTGGCGACGTGCTGGATGAACGGGGCTACGAGATCTTGGCGTCGGTAGCGCAGGCTGCCGCCCTGCAGCACTTCCGCGTCGCGGTCACGGAGGCACTGAGCGTGCGCGGGTTCGCCCCGATGGAACCCAACAACCGCCGCGATTCGCTGTGGTTCGCGGCCGCGACGGACCTCGCCGGCGTACAGGTCGCGCTCGAGGTCAGGTTGGATTTCGTCCGTGTTCGGTTCGATTGGGAGGCGCAACTGGTGTCGCGGCCTGTCGCGGAGTTGTTCCGGGCTCTACCCAGGTCAGCTGTGCCGCTCGAGACTGATCCGCACTCGCCCGCGACACCGATCGACGAGTTGTTCACCGGATCGCGACGGTGGCTCGTCATCGACAATCCAGACCGAATCGCCGACGGTATCGGTCGGCTTGTCGAGTTCATCGACGGACCTGTGGCCGACTGGCTGGCCGCCCGGACCACCCTCGCAGAACTCGCTGCCGCAGCGAGGCAGCCACAACAGCGGTCGTACGGGATGCACATCGACTCCCAGCACGTCCAATCAGCCGCAGCGTTGTGTGTACTGGAGGATCGCGATGACCTGGCCTCCGATCTGATGGCGTGGCTTCTCGCGGACTACGAGTTCCGCTACGACGAAGATCGTGACCGGGCAGAAGAATTCGACCGGACTCTGCGCGATCGATTTCCCGGCTACGACGCTACGCGAGCGTAGCGGGCCCCGACCGCAGCCCTAGCCGGTGGCCAGGTTGAACGAGGATATCGGCGTTGACCAGTAGGTTGTTGCCAGCGAAGCTGACTCTAATGGTCAAGTCAATTCATCCGAATGTCGCACGGCCATTGACTCTTTCACCTCGATCGGTCGACCAAGTGGAAGGCGGAACCGACCGAGGAATTCTGACCTGATCATCGCGCTGCGCAGACGACACGGAGTGCATCATGCGCACATCTGGCCGGGGCGAGTCGGGGGACTCCTCAATTGGTGCAATGTTGCCGATCGCGGTCCGTGACGACAGGACCGTCGAACTGCGGACATCGTGCGCTACAGCAGCGCGCCTGTTCACTAGGGCGGCCACGGTTGGGCCCGCTACCAGCAACGATGCACCGATAAGGGGATGACGGTCTCTCGGGGAACCAAACCCGCCGCTGCGATCCACGCATTGCGTTCGCCCAGCCTGTTCTTGGTGCCGTTTGCCACCCAGGTGGCATTGTTCTGGCCGGACCTGCGCGGCCCGGTCGCCGCCCTGGGGCAGCATAGCGGGAAAGCCCTTGCCGCTCTTGTCCAGCCAGCCGTACGGCGACGTGGTCGTGGATGTGGCCGTGGAAGCAGGGGAAGGGGAGTCGCCCGGCAGTCCGATGGGAGATCGACGGAAAACCATATGCGCTCAACCACGCCGGCCACTAGCGTTCGCGGATGGCAATCGCAAGAAAGTGGCGGCGCAGGATCGTGGTGGGCCACCGCGAATTTCTATGGTGGGTTCGCGCGGACTGGGACAACTGCGCTGCGCCCGGGGCGACCACCCTCACGGTCGCTACTGACGATCGACGGATTCTACTCGACTACATCCTGAACCAAGGCGAGGAAACCCGGCATATCACCGTGCGGGGTCCCGAGTTTCGCGGAATGACCCACAATGGCCCACACCTCCGCTTTCGCTGCCCGATGTTCGGACTCCCTGATGAGATCCGCCCCTCACACGTGGCCGAACTCATCACGTGGTGCACCGATCCTGGACCGCCACCGGAGCCCACAGACTGGCGGGGGCAGGCCGAAATGGGTGAGCCCGAGCCTAGCGAGAACTACTGACCGCCGAATCCCGTTCACCGTAGAAACTTCGTGATCTCGCCGATGACACATAAGCCGAACATGACGATCGAGCTGTCCATGACCTGGCAGTCGATTTCTGTGGATCTGGTCAGGCCGGACGGCTTTTACGGTATCGACTACCAGGAATGAGCAGGCCGGGCGGTGACAGGTGAACGGCGGCTGCCCGGCTATTGGACGTTGTCTCGATGTTGCCGCATACCCTCCGAACGCGTATGCGCGGGAGATCAGGCACCGCCGGGTTGATGGCCGTCGCGACGGAGTCTTGGGTTCATCGCGCGGAAGTCGGGTCCGAATCCGAGGTCTTCGACCGGGGTTTCGGTGCCGGGGAGCCCGAACCAGGCCGGTGGTGGCGGTTCGGAGGGCAGTCCGGTGAGTTCGACGTGTTGGTCGGGGGTGCAGCGGTACAGGGGGCCGTTGGCGGCGTCGAGGATGTGGCGCATGTGGGGGTCGGCGTGGGAGATGAACAGGCTGGACATGGCGAGTCCGTCGTCGCTGATTCGGGAGGCTTCGAACATGGCGTGCAGGGCCGCGAAGCGTAGTGATACGCCGCGGTGGCGCCACCATTGGCGGCACCAGGTGTAGGTCTGTTCACGGTTGCGGCCGACCAGACGCACGGAAGTGACCGGTAGCAGCCATTGTTCGACGAAGTCGTAGAAGGCGTCGAACCGCGGCGGTGGTGTTTCGTCTTCGGCTTCTTCCGGTGTTGGTGGGCGGCGCTTGCCGATCTCTGGCCCGTACCAGCCCAGAGGTACCGGGTCGAACGGCAGTGAGGCCAGCGCGACGTGGCGGGCGCGGGTGCAGGCGTGGAGCGGTCCGTTGGCAGCGTCGAGGATGACCCGCAGGTGGGTGTCGACGTGGCTGAGCATGTATTGGCTGATCGTGCCGCGCAGGCGGGCGGCTTCGAACCCGCGGTGTAGGTGGGCGATGCGGACGGCGACCGCGCGGTGGCTCCACCATCGGGTGCACCAGGTGTGGGTGTTCTCGCGGCGGTTTTCGGCCAGGCGGACGGTCACGACGGGTAGCAGCCATATCTCGGCGAAGCTGATGAAATCGGCGAACCTCGGTGCCGGCGGTGCGGCAGCGGTGCCGGGTGCGGGTGCGGTGGAGGTCATAGTTGAAATCCTGTGCCTGCCAGTACTTCCGGCGGATTGTCGGGATCCTCGAACTCGGCCAACGAGGCACGGACCTGGTCGGCGTATTCGGTGTCGGGCCACGCGATCTTGCGGATGAGGATGGGTTTGTAACCGGGCAGGCGTACCAGGGCCCGGGATTTGGGTAGGGCGGACAGGTCGGCGACGCTGAGGTTGGGTTCGGCGCGCCAGTTGACGGTGCGGTTGCGTCCGCCGGGGCCGACGCTGTGGGAGTGGTCGGCGACCTCGTGTTCGTCGGAGATGCGTGACCAGTGTTGCAGGAATTCGTTTTCGCTGATGCCGCCGCCGTAGACCTCGATCGCTTGAGCGCGGATGATCTTCAAACCGTTGACACCCCAGAGGATCTCGCCTTGTTCGAGGACTTGGAGGAAGGTCATGAGGATGACACCGTGCCCTCCTGCGTAGGTGTAGTAGTTGGGCAGCGCGGCGATGGGGCAGCAGTTGGCGGCCTCGTCCAGCACTGCGAGCAGCGGGACAGCCAAGCGGCCGTCGGCGCGGGCGCGGGCGACCGACAGTGAGGCCTCGAGGAGTTGGCCGATCAGTGCTGCGCTCAGCGGTGCGGCCGAGTCGGGGCCTTCCATGCTGAGCGCGTAGAGAGTGTCGGTGGAGGTCACGAATTTCAGTGGTTCGAATTCGGGCAGGTAGTGCAGGACCTCACCGTTTCGGGGTTGTCGACGGTGATCGTGTCGCCGGTTTCGTAGGCGGTGATGCTGCGCCGCCGGGGTGGAGTGACCATGGTGGCGTAGACCTCGTCGGAGAGCACGTTGAGGAAGCGGCGCGCCATGTCGTAGAGGCCGTCGCGTTGGCGGGCGTAGAGCGCTTGGGCTTCCAGGATGCGTTGGGCGGCACGGGGTTTGTCGGCATTGCGCAGGATCAGGGCCGGGGTTTGGTCCTGATCTGCGCCGAGCCAGTCGGTGACATGGAGTAGGTCGCCTTCGGTGCAGGCCGCGGCCAGGATATGCAGTGCGAGGAGTTCTTGGGCGCCGCCGTCGAAGTAGGAGTCGACTTTCGCGTCTTTCTCCTTGGAGGCCGAGACGAAGAACGAGGCGAGTTTGCGTGCCGCGGCCAGGGTTGTGATGTTGCGCAGCAGGTTGACCCAGAACTCGATCGCGACGGTGCCGGTGACGGCTTGCGGGTCCGACAGCCACACCCGCCCCTTTGCGCGGCGGGCCGCGCAGGTGTGGCGGTACAGGTCGGGTCGGTTGGAAGTCGCCATCACCGGCCCCCACGCGGCCAGCACCGCCGGGATGGCCCAGACCATGGTCTTGCCCGTACGGGTACCGGCCTCGATGAACACGCCCAGTTCGGCCGGGACATGCAGGGCGACGTTCCCGGCGACGGTGTAGCCCAACAGCGGTCCTTTGAGCTGCCTCACCTCGGGTGGGGCGTCTTTGAGCAAGCGCCCGGCTTGGGCGGCGTTGTCGCGCACGCGCCCGATCCGTAGTTCTCGCGGGCGCTGCATGGTCCGCGCCGCCGCATCCACCGACACACTGCGGGTGCCGCGTCGCCGCGCTGGCACGACCACGACCGCCACCAGGACGGATTCGGTAGCCAGGATCGCGCTGGATTGCCACGGCCATCCCCGATTCCCGAACAGTAGTTCCAGCACCGCGGCCGTCGGGTTGAGGTTGACCGGGTCACCAGCAGCGAGGCTGCCCAGCGTCAGCGCCCCCCACACCGCCACTGCGACCCCGATGACCGCCAGCGCCAGCAGCAGTCGCGCCGTCTCCGGACCGAGACCACCGCGATCACGCCGTCTCGATTCACGCCCGACACTCATCGATCACCCTCCGCACCGCGCAGTTCTGTCTCTCCGATCCTCGAGCTGCCCCACGCCGGTGCCCAGCTTGTGGCATTCGCGGCTCCTGGACGACCCCAGGTCGATCTTTGCGGCTGCGCCGCAGGTGGTGGAGCGAATGTGGTTGACAGCGTTCATAGTTCGGCGGTCACTTGTGCGTCGGGCCCGGTCGAGGGTTGTGGATCCGCCTCGGTCGTGGCGGGGTCATGGACAGTGCGGTCGACGCCACCCAAAGCGTCCAGGATGAGGGAATCGGTGCGCTGGATGTGAGCGGCGGTGGTGACCTGTCCCAGCGGAGCGGCCAGCACGTCGGGCGCGAACTCCACGGTTCCGGCGTCTCGGGCAGCGCATACCTCGGTGATTCGCGAGGACCACGCGACTTCGCGTGCCATGTGGCCCCGGCCCTGGTGTTCGGCGAGGCTGATCCGGTAGTCGAGTTCGTCTCGGACAACGATGGCCAACGACTCGCTCAGTTCGTCCGGCACACGACTGTCGCCGTTCACCTCGGCGCTGTTGGCCAGCGCCGCCGCGCGCCCGGGTTCCGCGCTGCTTGCGGCGCGGGCTGCGGCATCGGCGGGACGCGCAAGTCCGACCTGCACGAGGTATGCCTCGACAGCCGTTCGTAATTCGGCTGCGTCTTGTGGGCCTTCGGTACTCCCTAGCGAGAGTCGCTGCAGCGTCTGATAGGTCACCTGCTGATCCGGCACACCGGCGGCGGCAGCGGTCTTTCCGGGAAGGCTCACGCTGTGCAGGGCAGCGGTGATGGCCTCGGCGCCGGCGGCGGCCAAACGGTCACCTCGCGCCGCTGAGCGCTGCAGGTCGGTGGCTCGCATCGCCAGCTCGCCGACGAACAGTCCGTCGACTCGGGTGTGACCGTGGTCGAGTCCGTCCAACACGTGCAGTAGTCGAGTGTTCTCGATCTCGAGCAACGTATTGGTCTCGGTCAGGTCACCCACGACCGCATCGATCTCACGGCGACGATCCAGCAGATCCTCGAAGACCTCGGTGGCCAGCCGGAGGTCATCGACCGCGACGCTCGTCGAGGACGACAAGCGTCCGCCGATTGCGATCGCGAAATCGAGCTGATCGCGGTAGCCGCTCACCTGGCGGGTCAACTCCGCACGGTCGGTGTCGATGTACCACGGCACCGACTCGTTCGCGCCCGGAGCCAGAGCTGCGGCGCGTGCGGCCGCGGCAACGATCCGATCCTGCGGTCCCAGCATCGCCGTCATCGCGTCCCAGTTGCCACGGGCGGGAAGCGCGCGCATTTGTAGGTCGATCAGGTGTCTCGCGATGGCGGGTTTGATCTCTTCGCCGGGATCGACCGGCGCCGGCGCTTCGGTGAGGTAGTCGAGGTCGGCGGTATTGCCGCTGAGGTAGGCCAGCACGAATGTCGCTGTCCGCGCCTCGTTTTCGCCCACCCCCGACCGGCGCAGATCGTATTCGACCGCGCGGCGCTCGGACCACGATGTCGGCACCACCAGCGCGGCCTCGGCACCACCGGACAGCGGTGTCGCCGAGCGTGCCAGCAACTCCCGCGCGAGATCGCGAGCGTGCAGGTGATGGGTATGCTGCACCCACCGGTACGCGATCGCGTGCTGGTCGAGGGCGTCGAAACTCGGGTCGATATCGACGATGCCCGCCTCGACATCGACGATCAATCCTTCTTCGAAGCGGTAGTACCGCACCAGTTCGTCGGTGACTCGCGCTGCCACCGCAGAGACCTCACGCCACAGAATGGCCCGACCGAGCCGATCGGCTGTGCCTTCGCGCCCCGGATCGACATTCCCGCCCGCTGGCGCGAGACGCGCTTCCTCGCGGCGCTGGGTCACGTCCCAGGCATCGCGCCGACCCTGCGCCATCGCGGCTCGATACGTGGCGCGTGCCATAGCCGCTTTGCGTAGCGCAATCGCCACGAACAAGAACGCCAACTGCTGGCGGGCGCCACGAGCTGGCACCGCCGGTCGCCGCCATGACCGATCTGGCGTGCCCGGTCGCGTCATCCTCGCTCCCCCCGCCTCCGGAGCGAGCCTGCCCCAGGACACCGAACACGACAGGTGCCGTGCTCATCGATGGACACCACCGACAGTGTTCGCATCGCCATGTCACCCAACCCCCGGTCCCGCGTCGATATCGAGTCTCGGATCCGGTGCCGAAACATCCATTCCGGCGGAAACGTCGACCTCGGCGGCAGCGCCTGGTGTCGCGAAGGCCGCGTCGACGGTTTCGCCGATCTGCGAGCCGTCCTCAGGTCCAACAGCAGCGGTGCGGTCTTCGGCGTCGAGGTCGGCCACGGTGTTGAGCAGCGTCACTTCCTCGGCGTCGTCGGCTATCCGCGCATCCCTGTCGGGAGCGGGGGGTGCGGCCGCGGGACCTGGTTCGGTAGTGGTCGTGTGGGCCGAGTCGGTGTCGGCGGCGAATCGGTCCTCGAAATGCTGGGCCCGTTGCCGTTGCCGGGGGCCTTGGCCGGCGGAGGCCTTCGAGGCAGCAAAGGCACTCGCGGCAGCCGAATCGCCGTGGTGGGCGCTGTTGTCGCGCGCGATCGTTTCGCTCAGATCCGCTCCCCGAGCGGCGAAGTCCATCCGCTGGCGGGCCTCTGCGACCCGGAGGTCGTGGATTTCGCCTTCGCGGGTGTTGCGATCGCGCACCAGCGTCAGGTTCGCGTCGTTCATGTTCGCGGTGTGGGCTCGCTGTGTGTCTCGGTCTTGTTCGCGGGCCTCGAAGTCAGCGAGCCGGATCCCGGTCTGGGTCTGCACGTCCTGTGTGCGCGCTCGGGTGGTGTCGACTCTGGCCCGGTGCTCGGTCTCTTGGCGCTGGCTCTGTCGGACGGCCAGTAGGGCTTCGAGTTGGATCTTCAGGTCCAGTCGATTGACCTGGTGCACGCGCGCCGCGTTGAGACGTTCTTCGCGTTGGTTGGCTTGTCTGCCGGAGGCGACGTCGAAGTCATGTTTCGCGTCCTTACGTCGCGTGTCAGCCTGTTTAGCTGCCATGTCGGCGTTGTGGCGGGCTGTCCTCTCGCCGATGTTGAGCAGTTCCGATCCGATCCGGACCTGGGTCAGCGCGGCCTGTAGTGCGGCCTGATCGGCCACGTTCTTGCCTTGGAGCAGGCTTTGGACCACACCGGATATCGCCTTGGACCGGTTGATTCCGTCGAGGAACCCAGGCCCCATCGCGTGGGTGATCTGATCGATCGATTCGGTCACCGACACCTCCGACACGTCATCTGCTCGCGCACGAACACAGCACCGGGGACGGTCGTGCGACCGCATACCGGAGGCTTCTGGGCGGGATTGGCAGGAACGGAACCGACGCGACCACGAAACCTGGCGTCGGGCCCCGGAACTCCCACGAATGCCGGACGCAACACCGACTCCGGTGGGGGACTGAACGTTGATTCGAAATCGGTTGTCAGAAGCCGGTGTTGGTCCTGATTTCCATCAGACCTGATCGGTGAGGGCGCGACCAGTCCCGCAGCAGATGCAGTTTGCATCGATGCGCGCCAGCATCACCTACCAGCTGCCTTCAGGCGCCGATCCGTGTCACTCAAGTTCGTAGACGCCCAGCGGCGCCCTTGAACTCCTGGATCGGACCGAAGATCTAGTCATCAGGTCAGAGCACGTTATTGATGGTTTCGGCTCGTTTGAACGTGCCGGTCGGTTGATGCCGCTTACAGCGTGTGGTCGCGTCCCGGTAGTCAGTTCCGTAGCCCGCCCAGCTGACGCTACCGCTCGACTCGGTCGGGGTAGCAATGTCAAGGTGTATTCGAGGCTATGTCGGGTGGATATCAGTATCCGAGCACTGACAGGATTTGTAGGTCGAGTGGATGCGCGAGGTGACGATGTTCAGGTACCTGATCAGGAAATTACTCAAATCTGCCGACCCTGTGACCACCCCTGTCGTGCAGGTGAGGACCCCGCTCGACGAGCCGAGCATGCCCGAGGGCCCGAGCACACACGAGTACCCGACGGGCAATTGTCGCTGCGACACACCACCCTTCGTCATCCCCTACGTGGAGGAGAAGGATATCGGTTGCGCCTATGACACGCGCTACGGCGACGTGAGCGTCAAGCCGTGTAGCGAGTGCGGCACATTGTGGCTCGAGTACTGGTTCGATACCAACTACAGGAGATTCTCCGTCGGTTAGTACCGCGCGATCATCGCACCCGAACTGGTCGACACGATGACGCCGGACACCGCACTGGAGTTCATCGGATCCCGGCCCTGGTGGATTCACGGCGGCAGCTACTGGCTCGACAACAACCGTTTCGGACACGGGCCGATAACCCAGGGCTGGTACTGATCCCGCTCCACAGCTCACCCGTTCGGCGCGAATCCAACAGTTTCGCAGTTCGATCGCCGGAATCTTCGCAGTACACGGGGTCCTTAGCTTGCTTCCTCGTTCTGGCCACCCCTGAACTGAAGAGGCCCGTGTCAAGGGTGCGACAAGCCGAGTGAGGTCAGACAATCGGGCCATGAGGACGCAGGGGCCTCGCAACCAGCACGGTTCTCCACGCGCGGTCTTCCCGCGCAGGTCCGGTTTGTTCAGCAATTCATCCATGCAGGTCAGCCCAGCCTCAACCGCACCAATGCCCGACACGGACGATGCCAGCAGTCGGCGATGAGGGCAGGGGTACATTCCATAGCTGCGGTCTCCCACTGGGGTGCTGTACGGCAACGGTTTTCGAAAGGTGTCGCTGTGAGTCGGTTCGCCGAGGTCGTCGTGCTCGCCCGTGAGGCGATGGAAGTGATGGAGCACCTGACGGTCCCCGCCCCGGAGCGGGAGTGGCATCAATGCTTCACCCCGGTCGATGATTCGGTTTTCGAGGGAACCTGTAACGGGTCGAGTGACTGCTACCTGTGGGTCGCTCAGTTCTATCGACGCAACTGGACCGGGCTTCTCGCCCATCTGGAAGGTCTCGAGTGGCCCGACCCGCACTCTGTGCAGGTCATGATCCGTGACGAGGAAGACGACCTCTTCGGCCTCTGGATGATGATTGATGGGCACTTGACCGAAATTCATCTCGCTAGGACCGAACGCCTGCCAGACCCCGAGTCGATAACCGGAGGCGTTTTAAAGCGGGTGGATCGTTACGAGGCTGACGGCGGGTAGTGCTGCGTCCCGGCAGGTCGATGCCTCTACCTGTTCTCTTCGCGTGTTCCGGCATCCGCTTCGGCGACCTGGCAGCACCCGAACGCTTCAAAACTGGCCGCTTTCGTGCACCGAGCAGTGCTCGGTGCCTCGTGCGCCGTCCCCGACTTGCTCTCCCGCAACTCGCCGACCGAACCCACCAACCACACTCGCTTGGGCCTGGGTGGTTTCACGTTCACCGATCCAGCGGTGTCTGGGGTAGTTGTGTCACCGATGTGTCGTCGGACCTGGGTCGCGGATCTAGAGTCTGAGCCGTGGGAGATGTCGTTTCGTGGGTCGCGGTGCGTGGACGGTCGAGGACAACGGTTCTCGATGTGCTGGGTCTGGCCGAGATCGAGAGTGGGGCGTCTGGTGCAGAGTCTGTGTCGTTCGCCGATTGGCACATCGTGTTCGACCCCGATGTGAATCCGCCGGGGTTTCTGCGCTGTCCCGAGGTGTTGCGACCACTGTCGAAGGGGGCCGAGGTAGTGGCGTACTACGAGTCCTCTTTCGGACCGAGTAGTTCGGCGGCGGGGTTCAGCGACGGGCGGCAGATCTGGGGCGTGCGTCATGATCGGGATGTTGCGGTCGATCATCTCGAACACGAAGGTGATCCGCCGGGCGAGTTCGCCGATGTCTTGGCCCGCGCGCGTACGAATCAGGCGTCCGGTAGTGCGGAGGTGGACTACTTCTACGAAGTACCTACCGAGATGGCGCGGTTGGCGACGGGTTTCCGGGCGGACAATGCGCTGCGTGGGGCGCGGCCCGCAGAGTACTTCTCCTCGGTGTGGGCCTGCACTGCTACGAGAGTTCACTACGGGTATCAAGTGAGTGGTTTGAGGGATTGGGGGCACGCGCATGAGGTGTTCGGTGCTCTCGGAGATGTCCATGATCGTGAGTATCTGGGTGAGGACGTGCTCAACAGTTGGCGTGAGGAGCCTGACGGTCGGTGGAGCAGTTTCGGCTATACCGAGGACACGCCGGTCCTGATCGCGGGTTTCGATCGGTGGCGTCCCGGCTTCGAGGACGCGGTTACCCGCGCCGCCCTACATGTTGCACCGCAGGCGCGGGTCGAGATCGACTGGAACTTCCCGGACGATCCCACACGGAAGGTCGCATAATCGGCTCTGCTCACCCCGTCCAACCCGGATGGCTCGTCCGTGTGACTTCCCCTCCCCTGCTTCCTCGTCTTGGCCGTTCCTGAGCTGAGGGAGGTCGTGTCAAGGGCGTTCTTTCCCTGACTCGGCCGAGCGAGCCAGACAATCCGGCCATGAGGAGGCAGGGGTGCAGTCGCGGGCTGGTGATTCGCCCGGACCGAGATCCGGGAACGTGGCGCCGCTACACTCCGGCAGGTGGGCAGGGCTGGATTGGCGCAAGTGGTTCAGTCCCTGACCGATCCACGGTTCGGTGCCTGTTTCGACAATGCGGACTGGATGGATCTCGCCAAGCCTGTCGTGGCGCTCGGGGGCGATTGGCCTGCCGCCCTCGAACTGGCCTCGATGGCATCGATCTGGTGTCCGGACATCGATGACGCTGTCGGGCAGTTGCATGTGCAGTCAGGCCGCGACCTCGGGGAACTGCCGACGTTGGGGTTCTGGAGTGCAGTCTGCGGGTTGGTCGCACGTTCGTGGCGGTTCGGGATTCTCGACGAATACACCGCGCCAGCGCGTCTGGACGTTGTCTGGTGGCATATCCGTGACCATGAACCTCGAGACAGGGCTGAGGAACTCATCTGGGAAGGCATGGCATGTTTCGAGCTCGACCGCTTCGTGGACATGGACGTGACAGACCGGTCATCGGCTCTGCTGAGCGAGGCTGATCGGTTCATCGCTGACGAGGCAGTCGATATCGCCTTCTGTGAAACCGTTCTGGATGCCTTCCTATGAGAGCCCTGTCAATCGTCGTGTAATTGGCAGATGCGGACGTTCTGAGCCGCATTGCCTCTGGTCGGCCAGCCGCGCCGGGTTTGGCCCCTTCGCCAGCGGGGTCCGCAGGGCGCTCGGGATCGGCGTGTCGATCAGGGTGGCTTCGGTCGAGCCACCGACACAGCGGCATGATCGGGCTCATGCCAACCTTCGACCGGGCAGAAGAAATCGAGGGAGCCGTGAACGAGCAGGCCAAGTGGCGTGAGAATGGCGACGAGACCTATACGCAGTGGCGCCGGAGGTTCAACGCAAGTTGGAATAGCGCCGAGGTTCCGGGCTCGTGTCCGGTCTGCGGCTCGGCGACGCTGCACCGCTGGTATGTGCAGGAAGACTCCGATGCGACGGTGCTGCACGGGGTTTTGTACAAGGGCCGCGGGCGGCTGTGGGAATGGTGCTCGACGTGTCGTACGTTCGAGCACTTAATGGACGGGTTCGTGCCGGCTTGGTGGGTGGATCCCTACCCCGTGGCACCCGAAAGCCTGCGTTACGATCCAGGGCCCATCGAGGCGGCCCGCGGCGTAGCGTGAGGCAGCGGGGCAGCTCGGCGACGCCCGATTGCAGGTCGGCATGCGCAGTTCGAGCGTAGCGGGTGCGGTGCGCGGCGGTTTCGTGGATGTGTTCAGGTGGTGGTGAGGGCGACTGTGACGGCCTGGAAGAGTCTGGTGTGGCTGTGGACGTCGGAGATGACGCTGGTCTCGATGTCGAGTTCTCGGACCTGTCCGGCGACGTGGATCCTCAGCGGTGTGGCGCGGTCGCGGTGGTAGGCGATGTCGGTGGTGTGGGTCCACAAACGCCGGAAGTCGCTGTCGTGCTGTAGCTGTGCGAGCACGGCCCGCGCGCCGACGGCGCGGCGATGCACACCCAGGGTCGCCTTGAGAGCGCTGACCACCGCGGCGGCCTCGAGGTCCCATTCGGGGAGCCGTTCACGGGCCTCTCGGCTGAAGTACCAGAGCGCGAGGTTGCCGGTCTGTTCGAGTCCGGGGAAGGTTTGGTGCATTTCAGGATTGGCGGCCAGCAGGTTCCAGAACGGGTCGAAGTAGGCGGCGAGCACTCCCGCCCTTCCCAGCCCGCGCAGCCGTCTCCGGATCGCGGGGTTGTTTTCGACGCGGGCCCGCATGGTGTCGATGGGCGGGGCCGGGACCGGTGGTGCGCGTAGTTCGGTGATATGGCGTGTCTGGGCGGCGGTGAGCCCGTAGCCGGTGGTGAGTAGTTGCAGCGCTTGGGGTGTCGGTGTCCGCAGGTCTCGCTCGATCTGGGTGAGGTAGGCGGCGCTGAGTCCGACGCGGTAGGCCGCGGTCTCCCGGGAGATGGGTCGACCGGTGCGAGAGTCGGTACCGGATTCGCGGACCTGGCGCAGGAATCGCCCCAGACTCGGCAATTCCAGATCCCCGAGCCCTGGACCCCGGGTGGTCGACGGCGAGAACGGCACCCCGTCGGTTGTCGGCTGCCGATCGTGCTCGGTGTCGTGCATGGAGTTCCTCCCCGGGGCGATGGTCGAGTTGACCTGCGGTCTGCGCTGGCCTGGTCGTCAGGTGGTGAGTCTGTAGGAGGCCAGTCGCCATCCCTGAGGAGTGCGGGTGAGGGCGGCGGTGATCGTCGAGGCGCTGTAGGGGGTGTCGGTTCCGTCGCGGTGCAGCACGGTTTGGGTGAGGTGAGCGGTCACGACACAGTCGTCGGTTCCGCACGGGACGCTTCGGTCGGCGCGCACTGTGGCGGTGACGACGTCGCCGGATCGTTGCCAACTCGCCCACGGCGCGGGAGCCCGGACCTGCTGTGCGGGTATACTGTTCGCAGCGGCCGCGAGGTTTCCCGTCAGCCATGCTCGTGCCCGCGTCAACGCCGCACCCGGGGCGGGATCAATGACCGGTACCCAACTGAACATCAACGTCAGCCCTTGCTCAACCACGGTCGCCGGGGACGCGTCATGTGGTTGCGGACCGAGATGCGCGTGGTCAGCGTCCTCGCCAGTGGGCTGTGACGGGGGAACATCTGGTGATCGGCCGTCGTGCCAGGTCGCGACGGTTGCCGCGATCAGGACCGCGGCCACGGCGGCGAGCAGAATGCCGTTGCGTTTCATGATCGGAGTCCCGTGACCTGAGGGCCGACGACCGGGTGAGGGCAGCATGGAAATCTCCTGTCGTTGCGGTTCAGTCGAGTTGGTTGCTGTATCGGGGGGCGGTGGCGAGGATCTTGTCGACGTACGGGCGTGTCTGGACCTGGTAATCGGCTGCGCCGGTGGGGAATCCACCCGAGGACAGCACCGCGCCCTCTCCGGCGTTGTAGGCAGCCAGATACAGTTCCGTGGCCCCGTTGGGTGCCGAGACACTGCCGTCGGCGATCCAGGTGTCGACCTTGTTGGCGATGGCGCACATGTAGCGGCCTTGGCCGATGATGGCGTCACCGGGATCCCACACGCTGGCGGTGCCATTGCCGTCGGAATCGAGCACATACGGGCGTCCGTCGTCGGGGTTGGTCGCCGCGGCGGTGCCGGGCAGGAATTGCGCGATCCCCAACGCTCCGGCACCGGATCCGGCCTGCGGGTTGAACCCGGACTCGGCGTGGCCCTGCGCGGCGAGCAGTGACGGTTTGATCTGCGGACACAACGTCCCGGCTCGGCGGTACCACTGCTCGTATTCGGCGGGCACCGACCCGGGCGCCAGGTCGTCATCGACCGACCTGCCACCCTGTTCAGGCCCGCACCCCGGCACGCCACCGGTCGATGTGGGCGCTGTCGCGGCGACCAGTCCGTCGGCGGGATCGCCGGTGGCGACGGTGATGTGGACGTGGTCGAAATGGTTGGCGGTGTCACCGGCGTCGGGGTCGAAGTTCGGGGAAGGTTCACCGGTGGCGGGCCGGTAGACGCCGCGCCAGATGATGTATTCCACGCGCAGGTACGGGGCTTGGGTAATGGCGTAGTCAGCGACCGCGTCGCCCAGTGCCTTGCCCTCGCCGCTGGCGTAGTCCGGGATCATGACATCGATCGCGCGACCGTCGGGATGGTCGGGAAACGGGTCGGACGCGCGCCAGCCTCCGATCCGGGTGATCTGCGGGAATCGGGCCAGGATCGTGCGCGCCAAGCGGACCGCGTTCGGTTGCAGGTGCTGTTCGGAGCCGACCTGCGGTGGCAGCGGTGCCAGCCCGCCCTCGGCAACGGCCGTGTCGGGGACCGACTGCGGGTCAGGACTGTTGGTGGGCGGGGCGGTGGTCGCTCCGGGTTCTCCGGCGGTGGCCAGCCAGGTAGCGGGGTCCTCGGCGGTCCCGCCGCGTCTGGTCTCGAAATGCAGATGCGCGCCCTGCAGGCCGGGAGGATCGACTTGGCCGTTGTAGCCGACCAGCGCGATCTGCTGCCCGGCCCGCACGCGCTCACCGACGGTGACGGAAATGTCGTCGGGGAACATGTGCCCGTAGACGGTGACGATCTCGGCGCCGTCGATGTTGTGCGCGATCCTCACCCAGGATCCGAACCCCGACGCCGGTCCCGCGTCGATGACCTTCCCGTCGGCGGCGGCATAGATCGGGGTGCCCGCCGCGGCGGCCATGTCGACGCCTTGGTGGAACTCCCCACCCCCACGCACTCCGAACCCGGAGGTCAGGGTGTAGGTGCCCGATTTCATCGGCGATACCCGCGAACCACCCGGTAGCGGTGTCGCCGTATTGGATTCGACTACCTTGCAGGGTGTTTCGGGTTCGTCGAGCACCAACAGCAGTACCAGGGTGAGCGCGGCGAGCCAGACGGCGAGCACTGCGGCCAGCAGTTTCATCGCCGCTGTCCTCGTCTTCGCGGCACCGGTGTGTGTCCCTGGTTGTGAGTGGTCATCGTGCGAGGTAGTGGTCAGCGCCAACGGCGGGTGCGCGGGCATGCAGCGCGGCGACGAGGTCACGGTTGAGTTGGCGGGCCACTGCCAATTGGGCGTGGGTGTCGGCGAGTTCGCGGCGCAGCTGTGAGGCTGCGACGATGTTGCGTTGGGTTCCTTCGGCCGCGCGCACCCATTCACGGACCGCGCTGGCCGATACCCCCAGTTGTTCGGCGACCGCGCGCCGAGCTGCGGATTCGGACTGGCCATGAGCCTCGAGCGCGATCACCGCCGCGACCGCGGCCTCGCGTACAGCGGCATCGATGTCTCGGTAGCGGTTCGAAGTCTCGGCGCTCTGCCGATAGCGTGGGCCGTTCACCGTCCCGCGCCTTCGTCTGGTGCGTGTTCGTCCGCGCCGGGGATACCTCGATCCGTGGGCGGGTAGGTGAGATCCGAACGCGCGACAGCTCCGGTCGGCAACGCGGCCTCGATGATCGAGGCCGCTGCGCCGGGTGTGGAGCGTGTCTCGAAGCCGGTCTCGCGTGGGAGCCAGATTCCGTGCCCGGCAAGTTCCCGGGTGTGGAGCAGGTTTCGGAGTTCGATCCCCAATACCGGTGCCCGGTCTGGGTCGACGATGTCGGCTTCGAGAGATTCGAGCAGGCGATGCATGACGGCTGGGGCGCGTCGCCAATCCTCGCGTGCATCGATTGCGTGGTTCCACGCTCTCCCGAGGCCGTCGTCGCGGTCACGCCAGCGCGCGGCGATGCGTTCGGCGCGGTCGGAGAGACTGTCGATCTCGGCATCGCTGCCCGCGCGTACTGTGGCCTGGATGAGCTGGTCTGCGCGGGCGAAGTCGGCACGCATGACCTGCTCGGCCCACCAGACAGCTTTGCCGACATAGTAATTCGGGCTGCCCGCATCGGTGGGGTCGGCAGGGTCGAAGGGTTCGGCGGTCCACAACCCGACCGTGCTGGGCGGCCACGGCCGGTCCGGCCGGGCGCTGTCGGGTTCATTCACGGCTTTCTCCTTCCCTCTGTTCGACGCCGGTCTGCGTTCCCGGTGGCGCGTGCAGCACGCTCGCGTTGTTCCTCACCGGGGGTTCGCATCGGCCATCCAGACCGCTGTGATCGCTTTCGGGGTGTTGGGGGGTCGGCGTGGTCAGGGTCGTTGGCCGGCCAGCGCGCGGGCACGCGGTCGTGTCGGCGAAGCGGACCCGACTCGGAGGAATTCCTGTCTGTGCCTTCGGAACTCGCCACGGTCGGCGAAGAAGTCTTCGGCCATTTCCGTCAGCTCGGCAACTTCATAGGCGTCGATCGGCTTGGTGAGCGCCGCGAACCGAGCAGCTTTGCGACGCAGGACATCTCCACGCGATTGCGGGTCGGTGTATCGGCGCGCCAACCCGTCGAGCCAACTGTCGAATTCGCGACTGTCGGGGCCGACGTGGTCGATCAGGCCGATATCGCGGGCGGTGGCGGTGTCGAGAGCGTCACCGCTTTCCAGCAGCGCTCGAGCCGTCTGCGGACCCACACGGTGCGGGAGGGTGACGGTGTGCAATTCCGAACCGGTCAACCCCATCGGCTTGTACGCCGGTGTCAGCGTGACCCGGCGACGGGCCGCGACGATGTCGGCGGCCAACGGTAGCGCGACCCCGCCCGCGCCCGCGTTGCCGGTGATCGCGGCGATGGTGATCTGCGGGCAAGCCAGCAACGCCTTGCAGACCCGGTTGATCGCTTTGATGTTGGCCCAGCCCTCGGCGGCGGGATCGGATGCGAGTTCGATCCCTCCCAGGTGGATGCCGGTCAAGAAGAAATGCGAGGCACCGCCCCGCAACACCAGCACATCGGTGTCCTGCGCGGCCGCGGTATGCAGCGCGACCGCGAGGCGGTCGCACTGCTCGGTCGTCAGCGCGCCGTTGTAGGCGTCCACGGTGACGGTGCCGACAGCACCGTCACGGCGGTAGTCGATATCGCGGCATCCGGACTCCGCCCGCACCGGCATCGCCCCCAGATCGACGCCGATATGGGCGAGCACACTGGCCGCGGGGCCTTTGCAGGTCGGTCCGTCCTCGAGCCGCGCCCGCAGGTGCCCGATCCAGATCGTTTCGCCCGTGCCGCAAGCGATTTCGATGAGGTGGTGTCGGCGGCCGATGATCGTTGCGGGTTCGGCGTCCACTCCGGTGCGGCCGGGGTGGGCATCGTAGAGATGCACGATGTGCCCGGCGAGGGTGGTCCGGAGTCCGGGGGCGCCGTCGGCGGTGTGGACGCGGGCCAGGATCGTCGCGGCGGGGGCGGTCCAGGCCACCTGTCGATCGTATTGGCGCATCGGCGGCCGGGTGCGGGCATCGGATACCGGACGCGGTGCGCGGGCTTGGTCGATCGGCACGAAATCGGGGTCTTCGGCGTGGGCGGCGGTCTCCAGGATGCATTCGATCGCGGCGTCGGCGACGACGGTGTTGTAGAAGGTGGATTTGCGTTGCGGGTACTCGAACGTCACCGCGCGCCACGCCCACACCGGGCCCGCGTCCATCTCGGCGACCGCGCCGATCGCGGTCACACCCCACCGGGTCCGGCCCTCGGCCAGCGCCCAGTCCAGGCTGGCAGGTCCACGGTCACCGACCGGTCCGGGATGGATGATCACCACACGGTGCTGCTCGTAGATCCGGGGCGGGATCGCGGCGGTCAGGAACGGGCAGATGATCACGTCGAACTCGTGCGCGGCGACAGCGGCGTCCATCGCGGCCGCGTCGGCGACCACAGCGGTATGCACCTGGTGGCCGTGACCACGTAGCGCGAGTTCGGCGCGTTGGGTCAGCCCGTTGCGGGCACTGGACATCAACAGAACACGGTGGGACATAATGGCTTTCCTCCTGGACGGGCGGGTGGATGTGGTCGGCTCGGATGACTGCGGCTCCGAGACAGAGCTCGGTAGGTTGGCGGGTTGGCGCGGGTCGAGACCTGTATCGCGCGGCACACGTGGTCGTGTCAGGGGCGTGGAGGTCGGTAGCTGCCGAAGTGATGAGCGATCTCGCCCGTCACTCGGGCGTGTGACTCGGTGGTGTCGGCGTGCGTCTGGTCGCCGGGTTCGGCGTTGGCAGGTGCGGGTGTGTTTCCCGGCTGGTGACGGGAGGTGAATTGTTCGAATCTAGAGGTCCAGAACCGATGGGAGCGCGCCAGCATGTCGGCTTGGCCGATCGCTTCTTCGACGTAGCCCGCGATCGACGCCCTGGCCTGCTGACGCACGAGGGCGGAATGGCCCTGCCCCGCCATCCATTCGTCCCACCGGGCGAGCGCGGCACGGTGACGCTGGTGGGCGTAACCGGTGATGTCGGGGCGGTCGGCGAGCTGGTAGAACGCCTCCAACAGCGGTTCGTGCACGCTGTCGGGTGCGGAGTGCTCTCGGTACTCGTCGTCACCTTCGGCGAAGGCTTCATAGACCGCGGAGGCCAGTTCGGTGCTGTAGTCGGTCATCAACTCCGTCGCGGCCTCCTGGTGCTCACGCATTTCCTGAGCGAACAGGAACAGTTCCCCGACGAACCGCAGACGTGGTGTGCGCACGCTGATCTCGGCCCCGGCCATCGTCTGAATCAGTAGTTCGCGTTCGATGCCGATCAGGCCACGCCCGTGGCGGGCGGCGTCGAGCAGAACGTCGGCGATCTCGGCGAGTTCGCTGACATAGCCGGTGATCCGCGCGTGGTGTTCGGCGTCATCGACCACCGCGGGCAGTCGGGCGGCGTAGGACTGCACGCTCTGACTCCGGTCCCTGTATCGCACCAGCAGCTCGTCCGCGCGATTGCGGTCCAGGTGGTGAGGCCACAGCGCCGGCGGTGCGCCGTCGTCGGAGAACGCCTCGAGTGCCGCGTCGACGCGGGCACGGTCCGGCGGCGATAGGACCGAGTACGCGAGCCGGAATCCCGGTTCCAGCCTCAGTTCTTCGGGAATGGGTGCCGACACGGTTTCCTCGGAGGGCTTCTGGAGGCGGTCCAGGCTGGACTGCACCACGCTCTTGGCTTCTTCGGCGAGGTCGACCAGTGGCAGCGGCGACACCTCCAGATCGATACCGGCGGTGTAGTCGAACAGATAGGCGTCGACGTATAGCAGGACCTCGCAGACGGTTTCGCTCACCCCCGCCGCTGCCAACGCCTCGGTGAGTTGCTGGTCATGCACCCCGGATTGCGTCGCGTGCAACGCCGCCGCGCTGGTCTCGCCCGCGCCGTCCAGCAGCTGTGCGGCCGCTTGCCACATGCGGGTGGCACGTTGGTCGGCACGCCAGGTTTGGCGGGTGTGTTGCTTGGCGTCGTCGTCGAAATCGGGATCCAGGGCTATGGAGGGGGTTTCGGTGTCGATGAGCACGCCGTACTCGACCCGGTAGTGCTCGACCAGCGGCGGCAGCGCCGCGCGGGCGACGGCGGATTCGGTGTGCCAGACCAGCGCGTCGGTCAACGCCGCGCACACGGTGAACGCCGTCGCGGTCGCGTTCGGGGAAGTCAGCCGCTGCTCCGCCGCCGCGCGGGCTTGCGAGTCGATCGGGCCGGGTGTGCGGGTGGCGCGGGCATGGTGGGCGTTTTCCAGCGCGATTCCGGCGAGCAGATAACCCAGGCGGACCAAGCCACCGACCGGTGCGTGGGTCCAGGTGAACGGTTGCCAGCGCGGCACTGGGCGGTCGGCTGCTTCGTGCGCCAGCGGCAGGTGGTCGGTCATCGGTTCTACCTCGGATCTGTGTCGGTGCTCGGTCAGTGATTCATCGGGATGCTGCGGGTCACAGGTCTGGTCCGGTGTCAGATGCGTGTATCGATGGCGGTAGCGTGAATTCGGCGGTGTCACTGCCGATTTCAGCTTCTGATGGGGATCGGAGGCTTCCGGTCGCGTTCAGGGCTGGTGACGTAGCGGCTGCGATCACCTCGCCCGTGCCTTGGCCGGTTTCGACCTCGCGGTCCCTCGTAGCGATCACCGCATTGCTGGCGTGTTCGATGAGCAGGTGCGGTGTCGGCGGCGTGACGCCCGGTTCACGACCGGGACGGCTGCCTGCGGCGAGACTGTCGACGTCGCGTCGTGCTTCATGCTCGATGCCGGGCCATGCGTAGGCACGCCAGCGCTCTTGCAGTCCGGCGTCGTCATAGATGCCCACGGTCAACGCCACCAGCCGCTGCCAGCCCTCACTGTCGCGTTCCCACAGCTGCGCACGTTCTTCGCGGGACAGGCCGATCGCGTGAGCCGCCTCGTTGACCCGGGTCCACAGCGCGGCCATATTGCGCCCGAACTGATCGACCTCGCCCGGGTCAGGGTGCTGGACAATGCGGCTCGGAGGTCTGCCGAATCGCCGTTCGGCGTTGATCGCGGCCATGTGCTCGAGCTGCCACACATCAGCGGCCACCCCGTCGACCATGTAGCCACGAACCCGATCGAGGCCGCCGCTCACGCCCCGCGCGATGTGTGCACCGTCGGCCCACCCGTCGCCGGATTGGCCCGCCGCGCGGGCTCGCTCGATCGCCGTTGCGGGCAGACCGGCTGCGGCGGCGCGGGTCTCGAGTTCGGCGCGATCACTCTCGAGGGCACGCAAGTTCGTGCGCCAGGTGTGTAGCGCGAGGTCACCGCTGCGGTCGCCCGATCCGAAGCTGGGGTAGTTCTCCGTCAGGATCCGCTGGTGCTCGGCGGAGGTGTCGTGGATCCGTTCCAGCAGCCGCAACTTCCAACCGGGCAGAGCCTCCAGCTCTGGTGAGGGCTCATCCATGGCTAGTGCCCCGTTTCCGGGGTCGTTCGATGCATGAGCTCCGCAGCATCAGGTGCTTCGCCGTTGTGTCGGGCACGCTTGTATTCATGCCGAGGTCCGATCCGTGCTCACGCCGAGCTGGAGGGGGCGTTAGAGGCGGTGGCGGTTTAGGCGGGCTGGTCATCGTAGTCCTCGGATCTTGTTGAATGCTCGAAGGTTTCGGCTGTTCACCGTCCCGGTCCTTCCTCGAGGAGTCGCTCGGCGTCGACACCCTCGGGTGGGTCAGTGGTGACGATCTGGAGGTGGGAGGTTGCGCGGAGTTCGGGGACCAGTGCGGCCTCGATGATCTGTGCGGCTTGGGCGTCGACCGGTCGATCCGACTCGGTAGGGCTCTGGGTCTGGTCCCAGATGCCGTTGCCGGTCAGTTCGCGTAGTTGGTAGAGAGTGCGCAGTTCGAGATCGGTGACGGTGTGCCATCCGCGGATGCGTTCTTCCTCGAGCGCTCCCAGCTGGTGAGACATCGTGTCCGGCGCGTCGATCCAGTCGGCGCGAACCTCGACAGCGTGTTCCCAGGTCTGTGTCCAACTGTTGGCGCGGTCGAGCCACGGGGTTTCGATCGCGGCTGCGCGGGTGGTCAGCGCTTCGGTCTCGGCGGGGCTGTTCGAGCGGTCTGCGGCGTCGCGGAGTTGGTGGTAGCGCGCGAAATCCGCGCGCAGGACTTGTTCGACCCATGAGTCGGACTTTCCTTGATAGTGGTTCGGGTTGCACACATCGGCGAGATCGGCGGTGTCGAAAGGCTCGGCCGTCCACAACCCCGCGGTCCGCGACCGACCGGCTTGGGTATGCCCGGGAGAAAGGTCGGGCCGGTCGAAACTCATCGCCGCTCCTGGGCCGGGCCACCGTGCGCTGCATGCGACCGGGGCGGATCGGCTGCTCCCGCCGACCACGTACCTGCGCGGTGCGTGGCCGCGCGGTCACAGCGAGCGTGGCGCCGTCGTCGAATTCCGGACATCACCGCGGACCTAGTCATGTAGGTTCTCGTCGGAGTTGTCGTTCGGAAGTGACACGAACTGGGGATTTGCTGCGCTTTCCCACCGATTTGTCGGTCGCTTTTCTCATCTATTTGTCGCTTTCTTCGGAGCTGGCACCGTTCCGGGCTCCGACGTAGGGCCGTATGCGCTCCCCGCAAGCCGTTGAACTGGGGTTTCTCCGCTGGCAGGATCCGTCGGCGACAGATCGGCGACAAAACGATGAGAAAGGCGAAAAGAAGCATGAGAACCTACAAGTCGCTCGACTCGGCAGCGGCAGTGTCGAATCCGGCGAAACGTGTATTCGTGTCGTGAATACCTGTCAGTCGTTCGGTTTCGCTGAGTTCGACGAAGAAGGGGATGCCGGGTTGTCGGCCTTCGCCGATCTTGAGGAGGAATTTGCCGGTGCCGGGTGGGGTTGGTCGGGGTTGGTCGCGGCGGATCGCTTCGCCGGTGAGTGCTTGGGGCGCGGACCAGGTGGTGACCATGGCGCGTTCGACGTTCGTGAACGGGATGATCGATTCCAGGCGGCTGATCTCCTCCCCCGGTAGCGCGCCGAGAATTTTCGCTCGGGCGCGTTCGAGGAAGCCGAGGGCGCGGCTGATCGCGGCCGGGGAATCGAGTGCTTGGAGGTCTTTGATGGTGTGGCTGATCATGATCAACGCGACCGCGATGCCGCGTTGCAGGCGGGTGAGTTCGTCGACGCGTTCGACCATGGACTCTCCCAGGCCGAGGACCTGCCAGAGTTCGTCCATGACAACCTGGAAGTAGCGTTGCGGGGCCAGGCCGGCGTCGGTGAGCATGTTCAACGCCTCCACGGCGGAGAACCCGGCTCCCCAGCAGGCGAGCATGACCGCGGCTTTGAGTTTCTTGTCGCCTTTGGGGATGTGGGAGACGTCGATGCAGACCGCGGTGGAGTCCAGGTCGATCGCGACGCTGGTCTGTCCGTCGAAGACCTGCCCGAACGGGCCTTTCGTCAACGCCCGCAACGACTGGCGCAACGGCACGATCGCCGCTTGATAGCGTTCGTCACTGTCGGCGGCCGCGTCCAGACGCAATTCGTCACCGCCGGTAACGATCACCGCGAGCAGATCGCTCAATATCGGTGCCCGACCGGGCCCGAAACCCGGACCACCCGCATGGGTAGGGGTGTAGAGCAGTGACAGGGCGGTCGCGATGACGGTTTCCTCGTAGTCGGCCACGCGTTGGCCGCGTACGAGTTCGACCAGCGCGCAGACGAGTGCGATCTGGCGGGCGCGGAGTTCTTGGGCGAGGGTGTGGGCTTGTTCGAATTTCTCGGCGGCTTCCAGGCGGGTGAGGACTTCGCCCATGACGCCGGTGTCGAGCGGGTTGAGGTGCCCGTACCCGTAACCGAGGTCGATGACCTGGCCTCCGACCAGTTCGACCAGGCGCCGATAGTCGGGTTTGACGTCGGCCAGGATCAACGGTGTGATGCCCTGAGCGATGCCGCCGAGCACGATCCGGCGCACGAGCGAGGACTTCCCGAACCCGTTGAGCCCCAACACGAACAGGCTCGGCGCGGTGATGAACCCACCGCGCTGGAACCAGTTCATCGGGTCGAAACACACCGGAGCCCCCGTACGCAGATGCGGCCCCAACGGTGTGCCGACCAGGGGCGCTCCGGCGCCGACGGCCCATGGCCACAGTCCGACGACCTGGGCGGTGGTGCCGCGCCATTCGGCCGGACGTCCGACCGCGCTGACCCGTCCCCCGCCCGGTCCCGCGTAACCGCTGTCGGTCAAACGCAGTGCGGGCCGGTCGAAGTCGTCGTGCACTGCGGCTTCGGCGAGCATGGCACGGTTGCGGTGGCGGCGGTCGTCGCGCGACAGCATCATTCCCGCCCAGATCGCACGCAACCCCCCGGCACGGTGACGTAGTTCGAGTTTCGCGCGAGCGGTCTCGTCCAGAGTCCGCGGACCTCGCATCGGCACGGGCGAGACGGGACGTTGTCGGGTCGGTGTTGGGGTGGGCATGGTTCAGCCCTCCAGAGCTTCGGGGATCGTGGCGTGTTCGGGCAGGATGACCCCGACACCGAGGGACGCGGCGAACGCCGCGGAGTGGTAGGTGTTGCACCGGCGAATCGTCAACCGGGCCTGAGTCGACAAGTCCCGCACCAGCGCTTCGATACGGGGAATGTCGGCACCGCGTGGAGCGGTGAGGGTGATGAGGATCCCGTAGCGGGTCAATCCGTGTCCGCGGGCTTGTTCCTGGCGGGCTTGTTCGGCGTTGGCGACCCGGATGCTCGCCGACGCCGAGACGAGACCGCCTTTGGTGTTCTGCTGGGCGACGCGGGCGTTGCGCCAGTCGTCGTCGACGATGCCGGTGGCCTCGGCCGCCGAATGTGGCCGATATACCAGCGCGACGCGTTTGCGGGGCAGTTCGGGGTTGGGTTCGAGTAACCGTTGCAGTACCCGGTCGGTCACGACACCGGGCGGGGCGGCGGTCATCTCCCACGTGATCGATACCGCCCCGGCGTGCAGGAGGCGGTCGTAGCGCTGCTGCTCATCAGCCGGGCCAGCCATCGCCCACGTCAGACGGTGTCCGTCGGGGTCGGTCGCGGCGGCTTCCAGGTCGGCTTGCGACGCCGGGTCGTAGGAGCGGCGCACGAAGGCGATGATCTGTTCGGGAGTCATCGGTTCGGCCCGCACACCGGCCTCGGCGAGCGCGGCGAGGATGCCGGGCAGGCGACGGCCGATCTCGAGGGCCTGTTCGGCGGGAATCTTGCGCCGTTCGGGCGTGGTCGCTTCGAAAGTGATCGCCAGACGCGGCTCCAACTGCACTCGCTGGGACGCGAGTTGGTCTGCCAGCTCCCACATCACCCGCTCGGCGACCTCGGGCACACCCGGGCGCATCATCGCCGCCACCTCGGCGGTGAGCCGGTTCCCGGTCTCGGGGACCGTGTCGATCACCGGCACGATCGCTTTCACATCCGGCGCGCTCCCGAGGGAGGCCAGGAACGCGCCCCAGGCGGCGACCCACTGATCGACCAGGTCCTGATCGACGGCTTCGCCACCCTGAGGCCAGGCCCGCAGCACGATCGTGTACTCCCCGAACTTCGGGAGGTGGATCATCCCGAAGTTGTGCCCATCCACGGCTTGGCCCCGATACAGCCGCGACGGCGCCAGCAACCCGGGCAGAACGGTGGCGCCGCCAGGGATCGCGGAGAACGAGCCGGAGCGGTAGGAATGCTCCTTGCGCCGGACCCCGCCCCACCACTGCCACAGCAGCAGCGCACGCACATATCCGGTGCGGCCACCGATCTGGATCACCAGCGGCGCGGTCACGGTCACCCCGACACCGGCCAGGATCCCGGCGACTTTGAATCCGAACATCGCCTGGCCGAGGATGACCACGACGATGACGACACCGGCGGTGAGCATCGCTACCGCCGAGAGCCCGAACAGGCCCTCCGCGCGCGGACGGGTACCGGCACTGTAGGTGCGTTCTACGTACTCACTCACCACTCACCTCCAAGGCTTCTTTCGATATCCGTTGCGGGGCTGGCTGTTTCATCGATCGATTTGATGTGGGCCGCCGTCCGTGCCACTGGGTCCCCGCGGAAGTTGCCGTTGCCCGGGGGGTAGTGCTGGGGGGCCACCGGCCGCGTCGTCGACGGTGCGGACGGATTCGGTGCTCACGCGCTGCACCCCGCCGGCGACCGTGGCGCTGCCGACGCCACCGGCGCGGGACGCGGGCTGTCGCCCCTGAACAGGCACGACCCCGCCCGAGCCGGGACCGCCCGAACCGGGCGGAAGGCCACCGCCGCCGCCACGGCTCGGGCTACCGCCGCCCAGCGCAGGGAGTTGGCGTGCGCCCGTGGCGGGAGCGGCTCGCGCACCGGTAGCGGGGACCTGGCCCGCGGCGACCGCACCTGTCGGCGCGCCACGGGCTCCCACCAGCCCGATGCCTGCGGCGGCCGCGGTGACGCCGATCCCGGCCATGGCGGCCGCGGCACCCGCGCCGCTGCCGCCCGACCCCAAAACCGACAGGGCCGGGGCGACAAGGCGGATCAGTGCGGGCAGCACGAACGCAGCGCTGCACAGCAGTACCAGGGCGACGAAGGAGCGGTGGGCAGCATCGAGGCTGTAGACGCCTTCGGTGCCGGGATCGTTGGCGGTGGTGTCGGCGGTGACGAACGCGATCATGTACACCAGCGCCGCGACCGGTTTGAACAGCAGGAACGCGATGATCCAGGCCCCGAGACGCTCGTAGGCCTGTTTACCGCTCGAGGTGCCCGACGCGGCAGCGGTCAGCGGGTAGAACCCGACCGCGACGACCAGCAAGGCTTGGCGCAGGATCGTGAGGACGAACATCGCGAGCGCTCCGAGCATGCCGACGATCGCGACGAGGAACATGAATCCGGGCCCGTAGACGCCGAATCGGCCGGTGTCGAACAGCAGTTTCGCTGCGCCTTCGGCGTCGCCGCCGGTGGCGTCGGTGATGATCCACGCCGAGAGGTCGTCGGTCATGCGCGCCGCGGCCAGGATCGCCGCGCCCGCGACCCAGGTGGTCATGGTCGAACGCGCCATCATCTTGAACGTTTCCTCGGCGTGCTCGGCGGCGGCCTGGGCGCGGGCGATCCCGATCCGCAGCGCCGAGATCGCGATCGAGAACGCCAACACCCACGTCTGCAGCTGGCGGGTATAGTAATCGACCCGCCCCCACAAGGTCGATTCCGAGGCATCGGGCCCCGCTCCCTCGAGCAGCACGTCGTTGGGGGACTTGATCCAGAGCATGCTCAACGACAAGGCTTCGGACAGGCCGTCCATGAGCGTCTCGGTCACCTTGCCGAACGTCGAATCCCACAGCTTGGTTGTGGTGGCATCGACGGCACTGCCCGGATGGGTGGCGGCGTTGCCCAATTTGCACCCGAGCGCGTTCGTGTTCCCCGCCCAGGTCCCGATCACCGGGATTTCCGACAGAGCGTCGTGGATCTGGTTGCAGGTTTCGTCGAACCCGTAGGTCGTCGAATCCTCCTGAGCCGGAGCCGGAGCCGGAGCCGGAGCCGGAGCCGGAGCCGGTGTCGGGGTGGTGGTCGGTTGGGCCGAGGCCAGGCCCGCGCTGCCGAGAATCAGGGTGAGCGCGACGGCGGCCAGGGCGAGGGTGCGTGTCAGCAAGGTCATGACCAACTCGTCCAGCCGCTGAGGTCCGAGATCTGGCTGGTGGTCAAAGAGTTGCCGTTGCCGCGCAGCATCCAGTCGGTGCCGTTCCACACCATCGGCACCGACGCGCTGATCCAGGACCGGGCCGCAGCGGTACCGGTGGTGGTGGGTTCGTTCGAGCGTGATGCCAGCCGCACGACGGCGAGGTCGGGGGCGTAGGTCTCGACGCGGAACGCGTCGTAGGCCAGCAGTCCGCGTGTGCGGGCGGCGGGTTGTTGTCGGGGCAGTCTCCCGGCCGCGATCCCGGCGTCGAAACGTGCCTGATCGGCGGGAGTCAAGGCAAGGCGTTGGGCCAGGACCGCGCGGTCGCCGGGACGGGCGGCGACCTGATACACGCTCATCGCCGCTGCCAGCGCCGCCCCCTGCGGGGTGTGGGCGTAGCCGCCCGCGACACCGTCACGGATCCAGGTCGGGCCGTCTGAGGTGGAGAACGGCACCACCACCCCGTGCACCCACTGCCAACCACCCGGTTCGCGCAACCCCGCCGGTGGCGCGGTGAGCCAGTCCCGGTCGGTCGAGGTCTTCGAAGGGATCTGCTGCTCGCGCAGTTGCCCGTCGGGATGCAGAGGGATATCGACGCGGCGACCGAAGATATCGACCTCGGGTACCGCGAATCCTGCCACCCCGCCGGGCAGCGGGGTCGCTGTCGCCGACGGCGTGGCGGCGGTGTGTGGGTCGGCGATCGGGTCGGGGCTGGTTTGGCGTACTGCGAAAGCGATCGCGGCGGCGATCAGGATCGCGGCTACCAACACCGCGGACACGATGGTTCCTATCCGTGGCTGTCGACGTTCCGGCACCGGGTCTTTCGGTTCCGATGTCATTGGGGTGCCTCGATTTTCACGGCGGCGTCCATCGTCGATGTGGCGCGCACGACCGGGGCGGTGGAGGCCGGGTCGGGCAGTTGCAGTAGCCAGTCCCCGTGCTGCCAGACCACCACCGCAGTGTTGACCCCGATCGAGTTGTCGGGATAGCTGGTGTAGATCTCGACCTGGGCGAGGTCGGGGCGGTAGTCGGTGAGTGTGTAGCCGCGGACACGTGGTGCTTGGACGGGGTCGGCGCGGGTGGTGATCGACAACAGGGCCCGCGAGGTGACCCATTCGTCTTTGCCTGGCCCGAACGCGATTTCGCGTTCGGCGACCCGTACCCAGTACTGGTCTGGCGCCAGGGACATGCGCACGGTGTGGGTGATCGCCGCGAGCGCGGCTCCTGCCGGGGTGGCCGCGAATCCGGTCGCGCTGCCCGCCTCGAGGACGGTGGGACCGTCCCGACCGACAGGAACGGCGACACCTTGGTAGTCGCGCCAGCCCAACCCGGCAGGGACCGTGGTCAGGTCCACGACGGTCTCAGGTGAGGTGTCGTGCTGGTGCTGGTCGTCTCCGCATCCGGCGACGACGAGCGCGAACACCGCAGCCACGAGATACGTGCGGCACCGAATTCGTCTCATTGCCAACCTTTTTCTTGATCGCTGGTGGATGTAGGGGTGTCAGAAGGCGAGGTTCATCAGCAGTGATCCGGCCAGGGGCCAGGCGGCGCTGGCCAGGATCCAGGTCACCAACACCCGTGCGAGTGCGCCCGGGGCGGGCGGCGGTCCCGGCGGTGGCCGGTACAGCTCCCAGCCCGCGCGGCCCCCGATCCACAACAGGCGTGCGATCAGGCCGATCTCGACCGTCCACAGCAGCCACCGGAACAGCTGTGTCATCTGCTCGACGACTGACGCGGGTAGTTGCTTGTAGGCCAGCATCGCCTCGACCATCACTGCCGCTAGTTGATCTGGACGATCTGGTTCATGAGCGTGCCCGCGCTGGTGGCGATGATGCCGCCGATCAGCGCGCCGAGCACCATCTTGGGGCTCTCGAGCATCCCGCCCTGCCACTTCTCCCAGGCGAACTTTCCCCCGGCGAAGACGATCGCCGCGACTCCCGAGAGCATCACCAGCCACGCCAGATAGCGTGTGAGCTTGCGTAGTCCCTCCGCTCCCGGTGGGGCTTCGGGAGTCGGCGTCTCGGCTTGGGCGAGCACACTGCCGTGGTCGAGGGCGGCCTGTAACCAGCTCATAAGGGGTATTCCTCTCCTTCGTCGTCGCGTACCCGGCGTGCGTGCAGGGCGGTGATCGCCTCGACGAGGTCCACGCCGAGAGTGCGGATATCTGTTGGGGCCGTGGCGAGTTCGTCGTCTCGCCGGGATTTGGCAGGTTCGGGATCGCCGGGACGCCAGATGGGTAGGTCGCTGTGGCGGGCCAGCATCCAGGTTTCGTGCCACTCCACGCGCCACAGGTGTTCGACCAGGCCGCTGTAGAGGTCGCGGTCACGGCGGATCCCGGCGGGCATTCGGCCCGGGCGCGCGGCCACGGTCACCAATCCGACCACTTCGCTGTCTCCGGCGAGTCCGGCGTGGTGCTGGCGCAGCAGCGCGTCGGCCGCGGCCAACCCGATCGCGGTCTCGCGGGCCACGACCAGCACATACGGGGACTCCCCCGCCGCCGGTGCGGGCCAGCGGCGAGCGCAGTCCGCCGCCGGAGCCAGCAACCGTGCCAGCGTCGTGACACCCGCTCCCCCGTGTGCACCGAGCAGCCACAGCAGCGGCGGTCGCGGGTCACCAGTAGCGTTGTGCACCAGCGGGACCGGGCGATCCCAAACCGGTGCACGCTGGTCCGCCGATGGGGCGAGAACCGCGCGCGTCGCGTCGCGTTTCCGGACGCGTGGTCGTCCGGTGGCGGTGGCAGGGTCGCTCGGGTGCGCGGTGCTGGTCATGGTGCTCATCGCCCCGGCCATCTCAGGCGATCTCGACCGCGGCGATCAACGCGCGGCCCTCACGAGAAGTGGTGGTGGTGATGGTTTGGGTGTGGATCACGGTCTTGGCGTCGGGGTGTTTCTCGGTGATCACCGCGGCCCACCTGTCCGGACCGGCGGGGGTGATTTCCACGCAGTGCTCGGTGCCGACCGGGACGGCGTCGATCCCGGCTTGGATCTCGGCGTCGCTGCCGAAACGCCCTTCCGGGGACAGCAGTGCGCGCACCGCGTTCGCGCTGCGCGTGACGTAGTAGGCGTATTCCAAGGCCAGGATCACCTGCGGCGCGAATCCCGGCGACCCGGCGCCGTTGCCCCGCAACCGTTGTGGACTGTCCAGGTCGGCGCACCACGCGGGCGCTGGTGGCGCGCTCGAGGGCGTCACCGCCGTGGGAGCCAGCGCTGTCGGCACGCGCCCCGAATCCGGACCCGCCCGCTCGGGAACCAACCAGAACACGCCACCGACGAGCACGGCCACCAGCACGACAGCGGAGATACCGAGAATCCACGGCGACAGTGATGAACGTTGTGGAGGCGTTTCGCTCGGCGGCGACGGCTCTGACCGGGTCGAGGGGGCAGCGACAGACAGGGCGTCCAGCCACTGGAGGTAGCCCGCACCCCAACCATCGCCGTCGAGAGATTCGGTGGACGCCGCGCGCGTCGGCGGTGTCGCATTGATCCAGTCCTGCCACTGCTGCTCGTGGTAGTAGCCCCCGGGTGCCGAGTTGTCTCGGTCCGGTGTGGGCGCGGGGCCGCGTTCGTCGCTGGCACGCAACGGATCTGCCGCCGTGTCGGCTCGTCGTGGTCCCGGTGTCGTGGTCATCGGCTCGTCGGCGCCGGGGTGGTGGTCGCGCTCGGCGCGGTCGGCGACGGTGAGACCGACCGTTTGACGGTCGATGTCGCGGTCGTGGTGATGCCTGTGGTCAGGTCGTCGGTGAGGGCTTGGAGCCAAGCGGTGGCGTAGTGGACCGGTGACTGGCCGGTCGCGGTGACGGGGTCGGATTTGTAGGTGCCGCGCGAGGCGAGGGCGTCGCTGTAGCGGACCCAGTTCGCTGTATCGATCAGTCCGGTGTTGTCGGTGACCGTGGAGGTCACCGCCGTGAACGCTTGTCCGACAAGTCGCGACGCAGTCGAGGGCGGCACCAGTTGTGGGAGTGCGCCGAGGAGTTTGGTGCCCAGCACCGCCAAACCAGCTGCGGGATTGGATAAACCGGCTGCGGCGATTTCGGTGATGTTGGCGGGGGTGAGAACGGTTTTCGCGACTGTGACTACGGCGTTGACGGCGATGGTGCCGATCTTGAGGACCGCTTTCATCACGTTGTCGATGTCGAGTGGGGTGCGGGGGTCGCTGGCTTCGGCGACCCGCTGCGCCAGGGAGGCCTGCGACGACAGCGACACCGACGACAGCGAAGTCCCGGAGACGTCGTTGTTGACCACCGAGGTCACGGTCTTGATCGCGGTGAACGCGAGTGCTTGGGTGATCGAGGCCAACGCCCGCAACGGGTCACCGCCGGAGTCCTCGGCCGTGGACAGGATGTTATCGACGACCCGCAGGACCGGCGCGTCGGTCGGGGTATCGCATGCCAGGTCCCCCGCCGCGCAGAAACTCGCGACCCGACCACTCAACGACCCGTAACCACTACTGGTTGTTGCGCGGGCGGTGTTGATGCCCGCGCCGGTGGCTGGTTGTTGGACCAGTCCCGCCAGCGCGGTGACCGCAGCACCGGTGGTGCCAGGTGCCGGGTTCGGGACGCTGCGGCCCGACGCTCCCGGCAGCAGTGGCGTGTTCGCGTCCCGGTCGGGGTCGCCGAACAGCACCACCGCCGCGACCTTGTCGGCGGGCACGCCCGCGCCACTGCGCCCGGCTTGATGGGCGAACTGGGAGGCGACCTGCGCGCCGTGCGCGTTGCCCAGGACCGCGATCCGTCCCTGCGGGCACCGGGACACGAATTCTGCGGCGACCCTGTTCAATTCGGTCACGCCTACCGAGATGCTGCGCTGATACGGGCTCTGCCCGGCTCCGTCGGTGCCGACACCGTTCAAAGTGGCGGCGAACCGGACATACACACGCTCGACAGTGCCGTCGGGCGCGGTCGACAAGGGACGCAACACCTCACCGAGCAGCCCTGAGTCGGTGGTGCTCGAGGTGTCGGCCGACGCCTGGCCGGGGCCCTGCACCCCGATCGCCAACAGGACAGGGCACGGCGGTGCCGGGTCGCCGCGTGCCACCGACACCGACCCGCCGGTGGTGGCTGCGACGCTCACCATGAACGCCGCAGCCATCACACCGATCCCACGCACACCGAGGTTCACGTGCAGTCCTCGCTGACCGCTTCGGTGCCGTCACCGACCTGGTCGACGACGGGAGAATCCTGCTGGGCGGGCTCGACTGCGTCGCCTTCCACGCTGGATTCGGGGTCGGTCGGTTCGGGAGCGTCGAGGTTCTCTCCGGGCCCCAGTGCCGCACCGGCCGCCGCGCCCAGACCGGCTCCGACCGCGCCTCCGGCGACGATGGCGGGGACGCCGATCACGACCGCGCCCGCGATGCAGCCGCCCAGTCCGCCGACGAATGCCCCCAAGGGTGCGGCGACGCCACCGGAGACCGCGCCACCGACCACTGCACCCGCGACACCACCGAGCGCCATGCCGGCGAAGCAGCCACCGAGGCCACCGACCGCCCCGGCGGCGTCGGCGCCGGTGACGGCGCCCGCCGCCGCGCCGACCATCGTCGCGGCCGCGCGCCGGTCGGAGTCGTCGGTGGAGAACCCGGCTGCGTCGAAACCGGCAGCGGCCCACCACTCGGCCTTGTCCGCCAAGTCCTGACCCACCGCCTGGACCTCCGGCGGCACCCAGTCCGGCACCGGCACCGACTCGGTACCCACCCGCAGCACACGCGGAACCGGACCGGCCGGGGCCGTTTCGGGAGCGGGTTCGGTCATCTGCGGCTCGGGTGCCTGTTCGGTGTCCTCGGGTTCGGCCGGTGCGGGGGTCTGCGCGACCGGCGGCGGGGTGGCCTGTCGCTGCGGTTGCGGCACGGTCTGCTGTTTCGGCTGCGGGCGCGGCGGGTTCGGGATCAGGTCGACCACGGTCGGCACATCGACCGCCGCTGGAGCCTGCCCCGCTTCCGGTGCGGGAGCGGGAGCGGGTGTGGTCAGTCCTTGTTGTGGTTGGCTGCCCGGGGAATCCAGACCGGGCTGTTCGGCGTGCACCGGGGCGGCCAGCAACACTGTCAGCATCGGCAGACTCGCCAGTGCGAGCAGAGAACTACGTCGTTTCCTCATCGGTCCCTCGTCCTGTTTTCGGTTGAGCGGGAATATGTTTCGAGATATCGCCGTCATCGGGTCCGGAGATCGCGGGTAGCGCGGTCGCGGCAGTCGGCCTCGCGGATGCTCGAGAGCCCTCCGGTCCCGTGGCGCAGGCGTCGGTGTGGAGCTGTTCGCAGACGGTGTTCAACCCCGCCGCGGCGTGCTCGAGGGCTGCGGCGCGCGGGAGTTCGCCGCGACGGCGGTGGGCTTTGCCGATCTCGAACAGCGCGCCACACAGTTGGATCACCAGCAGCAACGTCCGGGTCGGGTCGTCGGCGCTGTGGTCAAGATTCGTCAGCCCGAACGCGACACGGGAAAGGTTGGGGGCCGCGCGGCGGCGCTGGCCCACGACCAGGTCCTGGGCAGGTTGCAGTGCCGACGCCGACCAGCGCAGCTGTAACGCCGCGGTCGCGAAAGGACCGTTCAGGTCGGGTTCGGCACGTATCGACCACGCCGCGAAAGCACCCGACAGGCGCGCGGACGCCCACGCCCACTGCGACGCTGCCCGCGCCGGCGGCAGCCGACGGAGCTCGTGGGTGAATTGTGCTGCGTCGCTGAACATCCGAGACCACATCACCGGGTGCGACAACGCGATCCGGTCACGGTCGAAGTCTCCCGGCATACGGGTGCCGTGCCACTGCCAGCGGGCAGCAACAGCGGCCTGAGGTCCTTGGTCCCACTGCTCGCGCAGCATCCCCAACCCGAGATCCAATCCGATCGCGACGTCGTGGCGGATATCTGCGGAACCGACCGGTGCCTGCACCACATAGCCTCCGGCCGACACACGGTGATCGAACCCGCTGGCCCATACCGCCACCCCGGCACTGCGTAGTCGCCGGACGAATTCCGCCTCGGTCAGACTCGCGACAGCCGCTGCACGTATGAGCAATTCGATGCGTTCCCACGTGCGCGTGTCGTCGGCGTCGGTGTTCTCTGTCAACCACCGCCACTGAAGGTCGGGATCGTTCGCCATCGGATTCCTCGCCTCGATGTAGACCGTTGACACTGAATCGGTTTCACAATTCCGAACAACAGCGACAGAACCAGTCCACGACAAGAGAATGTCGTTGCTGGCTACCGTCGATTCGGAATACCGCGAGTCAGTAGTTCTGCTGACTGTGCGGCGCTACATCCAGGCCCGCTACCGGCGTGACACTGGGAAACCCATCGCAATGGGCGCACCATGCACGATATTCCGCAAACAGCGCTCGCGCAATAGCATTCGGCGAGGTCACCGGCGTTCGGTGAACAGCGACACAGCACAGAAGCCCGGACAGCGCGAAACACACCCGCAGCGGGTGTGTTTCGATCGGAATTCGATCGAAATACACCCAAATTGGGGGAGTTCAGTTTATTGACAGCATCACCGGGTCGTGGAAATCTTGGTCTCAGCAGAATCCCCCCTTCTGCTACGGAGTGCGGGTCCCCTTCCCATCCCTCGTGTATGGGGTATACCCCAGGCGATTCGCACGCGGTGCTGCCTCTCACCCCCTGGAGGCAGCACCGCCCATGGGGAATCCACATAAACGATCGGCGGATGCCGAATTTGGATTGTGCATCGACATCGCCAGCATCGGCCGACCCGTTCCCGCGCGAACGGCGATATGGAGCCGACCATCTTTCCTGGAGGACCCGTGACCGCGACCACCCCTGCCCTCACGCAGCACCAGATTCGGCGCGAGTCGCCGATACGCCGCAAGTCCTCACGGTGGATCAGCGCCGCTGTTCTCGTGCTGATGCTGGGTGGCTGCACCACCCACACAGGCCAAGAGCAGGCCACACCCGCCGCGGCTTCCGCATCGTCCACGATCACCCCCACGACGGCAGTGTCATCCCCCACCGTCGTGGCCCCGACGACCACTGCGCCGACCAGCCCGAGCAGAACCGTTGTCTACGAAATCGATTCCGACGCGCCAGCGTTGAACTCGGTCACCTACTCCGACGAGGTGTCTCGCCTGATCCAGGACGTTCCCGCCGTGGCCCCGTGGCGCAAGACAATCCTCAACACCACCACCCTCACCAACGTGGGGTTGGGCGCGTCGACGACCGGAACCTGGGTCACCTGCCGCATTTTCGTCGATGGGGTCCCCCGGGACGAAAAGTCGGCGACCGGCCAGTACGCGACGACGACCTGCGCCAGCATCGGCTGACAGGGGCCTGGTGCCACGCGCCGCGTCGGCCGTGCGATCGCGATAGTTCCGTCGTGCGGCACGTAGCCTCGCGGGTGCGGATGTCGGCGGAAACCTCGACCCGTGTGTAGCGGGATGCCGTGACCTGCGGTCGTTCACATCTACGGCCGAGGTGTCGACCGCACGGCCCGTGTGCCCGGCGCGGCCATTGCGCCCCAGCCGCATGGCAGCGCGCAGGTGACGTAGACCTTGGAGTCGACCCTGTCGTTGTCGTAGCGGCACACCGACTCGGTCGCGGTCGCGGAATATCCGCACTGCGGGCATTTGCCGAAGAAGTCCAGAAGCTCCGAGACCGTGCCGGAGACCAGACGCGGTGCGGGCTTCGACTTTTCCCGGATGCCACGCTGCTCGTGGCCGGACTCATCTCGCATGGCGGACCTCCGCTCGGCTCCCGCGCGGCGCGGGCCGAAAGCCGGTATTCAGTGGGAATCTCGCGGTAGCCACGGCGTGCGGTCGAGCGATTGTCACGGTGTCCTCGGATCATGGGGTTCGCCCCGGCAGGGCTGCAAGCAGCTATTTCGTAGGGCAGGTTCAGGCATGTACTGATTCCGGCCGCCGGAGACAGAGGGCAGTCGAATCGGTCGCTACAGCGCCGGGTTCGACGTGACCGAACCCGTTGATGCGAGCGCGGCCCACTGCCCAGTAGTGGGCCGCGGGGTTCACCGGAGGTCGGCGGGTACGTGGCGCGGTGACTCGGAGGTGGCTGGGGTTTGGGTTGCGGTCGTCGGGGTGCGTCGGAGGATCGCGATGACGAGCAGTCCGAGTCCGATGAGGGCCGCGGCGAAGGGAATCCATTGCTCGATCAGGGCGAGTTTGGTGGCGCTGCTGTCGAGGGCGGCGGCGGTGTCGGCGATGCTCGTCTCGCTGGTGTGAGCGTCGAGCCTCTGCAGCGTCGTGACCAACACCGGGTCGGCGACGTCTCCGATGACGGCGTCGATCCGCACCGTTTGGGTCAGGGCCAGCACGACCCCGAAGGCGCGGTCGGCGCTGATCTGCCAGGTGGTGTGCACCCTGTAGGTGACCGGAGCGGCCGTGTCGAACCCGGCGAGGCGGTCCGTGGGGATTCCCATGGCCACAGCGACAGCGGTCGGCACCGATGTTCCGTCGGTACCGACCTTGGAGCCGAACCCGGCCCGCAACTGCGCCAGCAGGGCGGGATCGGCGACCGCGCCGCTGCTCTCGGCGCCGAAGGTATCGGCCGAACGTCCACTGATCCTGGCCGAGGACAGGTAGTTCAGCGCGACGGCTTGGCGGGTATTGGCGTCGAAGAGACGGTGGTCGCGTCGATCGAAGCTCCGGGGCAGGGCGAACACCGCGCCGCCGAGCTGATCGGTGACCTCGACACCGGAGGGCGGGTCAGCCTGCCCGAAGTCGTCGCGGTTCACCGCGTACCGGTGAACCTCACGTGAGAGCGGACCGGCGTTGGTGTCTCTCGGCACGGCGTAGGCGTCCGTACTGAGGGTGATCACCGCCGTATTGCCTTCGACGGAGTCCGCTCGTACGCGACGTTCCAGCACAATCGGCTGGTCGACGGTCTTGCCCGGCGAGGCCGGGTCCGGCATCGACATGGTCCCGTCGTACGAGGTGGTGTCGTCGAGGCTGCCCGGGATCTTCGTCAGGGACGGTGCCACCGCGAAGTGTGTGACAGTGGCGGCGCCGAGCAGCACGATGCCGGTCGCCGCGAGGAGTATGGAGGATCGTTTCACGGGCATGTTCTGGTCCTTCTCGAGTTCGACGTGTCTGGATGGGCTCGGTAGCCGCCGTTGGTCGGCGCGGCGGTGCGGCGTCCTTGTGTCGTGGCCATGCGGCACGTGAGTGCGGATCGCGCGTGGCGCCCCAGCGTCTCCGCGCATCGGGTAGCGCCGGGCAGGACGCGACGCGGGTATTCCAGCGCGGCGGTGGCTATCGCGGCGGCGATGACGAAGGCCTGCACGCTTTTTCGGTCGGGGAGCCGGAGGAAGTCGGCGTGGTCACTGCCCAGGACCAGGCGTGCGTAGGCGGACATGACCTCGGTCACGGCGATTCGTCCTGCCCGTGACAGCGGGTCTCGGCTGTTGCCCACCAGTACCGGGCCGATAGCGTGGATCAGGGCGTGGGCGAGTCGCTGTGAATCCTGATCAGGGTTTGCGAACTCGAGCTGTGCCTGGATCCACCAGAGTCTCCAGGCGTCGGCTTCGTCGACAGGTAAGATGGCTGTGTCTATGCCGAGCAGAAACCCGGTATAGCGCCACTGATGGTAGACAGCCGCCCGTTCCCGAGCCGTGAATTTCAGGCCGAGCGCACGACTGCCGTTGATCAACGACCACGCGAAAAGCATTGTCGTACCGGCCAGCTGAGACTGGTTGAGCGGGTGATGCCACGCGTTCAAGTCCCAGCCGGGTGTGGCGGCCAAACCGGCGCGGACCTTCGCGTGCACCAGCCGCACCCGCAGCGTGGCTTTATATCCGGGGGCGTCGGGTTGTAGTCCGCCGAGGTCTGTGACCTGGGCGAACCAGGCGGCGGTCTCGGCGAGTCGTCGTGGTGCCATGTGCTCGAGTTCGCCGGAAGCCACGAGGGTCTTCGCGACGCGGGAGGCGAGGTACCCGCCGAGCAATGCCATGGTCAACGCGGTGAATCCCGCGGCACCGGTCCGCGCGGTCACCCGGGAGGCGAGCTCGAGTTGGGCGGTGTCAACCCAGTAGGGCATGGCGAGCGAGTCGAAGAACGCGACCAGTTCGGGCGGCGGATCGGGCACGGCGTCGATGCCCTGCTCGATCGCGGTGTCGATCATTCGACTCCCGTGCCCGCCCGGCAGGCGGCGTGTCATCGCGATCACCGCGTCGGCGGGCGGGTCACCGCGGCGGGTGTAGCGCAGATAGGCCGCGCATTGTTCGGCGCTGGCCCGAATGTCGCCCGGTGCCAGGCGTCGTGCCGCGACACCCAGCAGTCCGGCTGTCACCATCGGTGGATGCGCGAACGCCTGCTCGGGACCGTTCATGTGGTTTCACCTGATCCCGAGCAGGACCGGAGCGAGCACCCTGGGGCGCAGCAGCGTGGTGGGTGGGTCGAGCAGCGACATCACGCGGGTAAACGCGGCCGCGACGGCGGGGTCGTGGGTGGCGTGGGACAGGACTCGGTCGAGGTAGCGGTGCTGCCAGCGGGCCATCGCGCCGGAAGGGCCACCGATGGTCTGCGGGAACCGGGCGTCCTCACCGGCCGACATCAGCCACGGGTCCCGCGACACCGCCGCCACTTGCGCGCGGGCCACACGCGCGGCGTCGTGACCGATCCCGCCGACCCCGGCGACGGCGGCATGGAGTGCGTGCGCGCCGAACGCCGCCGCGGTCATTCCTTGCCCGTAGACGGGGTTGAAGTTGGTCTCGGCATCACCGAGCACGACCAGACCGTCGGGGGCAGTGCGTTGATAGTGTCGACGAACGCTGACACCGGGACGGAACCCTCGGATATCGCCCGCCGGAGTCAGACCGGCGATCGTCTCCCGCAGGATCGGGTCCCGCATCCGCGACAGCAGCGTGTCGAAACCACGTTCTCCGGAAAGCTTTTCGGTTTCGGCCATGCTGCCGAGGCTGCACAGCCATCGCCCGTTTTCTACAGGTAACAGCGACCCGGTTCCGCGCTGCAGGGGAGCTCGGGTTTGCAGGTACAGGGCACCGAATCCCGGGTCGGTGTCGGGATCGCGGTGGAACAGGCGGCTCAGGTAGATCACGTTGGGGTCGACGCGTTCTTCCGCGACCGGCGGGCACCGTAGTTCCTTGAGCCATCGGGGCAGGGCCGAGGAACGTCCGGAGGCGTCGATGACCATTTCCGCGTCGATCACACTGCGCACTCCGGTGCCGCGCGCCACGGTCCGCACGCCGTCGATCACGTACGGGCCGCCTGTCAGGCCGACGACGTTGGTGCCCTGCTCGAAATGGATTGATGGTGCGGCGCGGACCCGCTGCACGATCACGTGGTCGAGCAGTGCGCGGGTGCAGGACAGGAACGCGATATCGGCGTCGTGGCTGGCCATCCACCCCGCCGGACCGAGCCAGCGCAGCCCGGTCGCCATCGGCACCATGGTCGCGCCCGCCGCCACGAGTTCGTCGCGGATCCCGGGGAACATCTGCTCGAGCAGGCGATGTCCGGCTTCCAGGAGCAGGTGTGCGTGGCGGGCTTGCGGGGTGCCCGCCCGGAACTGGGGTCCTTCGGGGTAGTGGTCACGTTCGATGACGATGATCCGGCTCGCGTGCCCGCGTAATGCCCACGCCGCCAACGTCCCTGCCATACCGCCACCGATGACCACCGCGGTGCCCCGACCCGCAGGTTTGCTCGTGCTCATGCCGACACCACTTCCGTGTCGCGGCGAACATCGGCCGCCGAGCAGGCAACCACCTGCCGCGCCGGAACCGGCTCGAACACGGTCGCCGGGTCTCGTCGTGCCGCGTGATCGAATTCGGTGGCGGTGCCGGGCCACGGCGCGACCACGCGCCCCTGCTCGGTGCGGTACCAGCTGGGTCCCCCGTCGGGCCAGACGGTGCGGTCCATGGCTTGCCGTAACCACTGCTGGTGCTCGGCCATCGCGGCGGCCGACGGTTCGATCGCCTTCGCACCGGATTCAGCGGACCATCGCATCGCTGCGAGGATCATGCGGATCTGTGATTCCTTGATCGCGATGTTGGAGCCCGCGGAGTTGAAGGTGTCGGGTCCGGCGATCATGAACAGGTTCGGGAACCCCGGCACCGCTGTCCCCAGATACGCCTTCGCGCCGTCTGCCCACTGTTCTTGCAGCAGCCGCCCGCCCCGACCGCAGATCCGGATCGGGGCCAGGAACTCGGTGGCACGGAAACCCGTGGCACACACCACGACATCGGCCGGTCGGGTGAGGCCGTCGACGGTCCGGATCGCGCTCTCGGAGATCGACCCGATCCCCGTGGTGACGAGTTCGACGTTGTCGCGGGTCAGCGCCGGGAAGTAGTCGTTGGACAGCAGGATCCGTTTCGCGCCGAGCGGATGCGACGGCGTCAGCGCCTGCCGTAGTGTCCGGTCGCGGACCTGACGGCGCAGGTGCGCGCGGGCCAGCAGCTCGATCGGTCGTCTCGACCAGCCGCGCACCATGACCGGCCACAACACCGTCTGCGCGGCCGCAGCGACCGCCCACCTATAGGCACGGTGCGCGCCTGGCAGATATTTCAACGCCCATCGGGTCACCGCGCCGAAGTCATAGCCCGGTTTGGGCAGCACCCAATTTGGGGTCCGCTGATACACCGTCACCCGCCGCGCCGACGCGGCTAGACGCGGGATCGCTTGCACGGCACTGGCTCCGGTGCCGATCACGGCGACATCGCGTCCGGTCACGTCGGTGGTGTGGTCCCAGCGGGCGGTGTGGAAGATCGGGCCGGTGAAGTCATCCAGGCCGTCGATGACGGGGAGTTTCGGTCGGTGCAACATGCCGACGGCGAAGACGACGTGGTCGGCGGTGTACCGCTGGCCGGTCGAGGTGGTCAACCGCCAGATGCTGCCGGGTTCGTCGTAGCGGGCGTCGATGATCGCGGTGTTCAGTTGCAGGTAGGGCGTGAGCCCGAACGTCTCGACCACGTCGCGGAGGTAGGCGAGGATCTCGGGTCGGCCCGGATACCGCACCGCCGGATCGCGGTAGGGCGCGAAGGAGAAGCTGTAGAGGTGGGCGGGGACATCGCAGTTACAGCCGGGGTAGGTGTTGTCACGCCACACCCCGCCCAGTTCGGTAGCTTTGTCGAAGAGCGCGATGTTGCGGATTCCGTGGCGTAGCAGTGCCACGCCCATGCCGATTCCGCCGAATCCCGCGCCGACGACAGCGACTCTGAGATGGGCATCCATGAGAGGTGTTTCCTTTATCTTGGGTGCTGTCGATACCCACGCCAGCGACAAATGTGATTCCCCCGGTCGATCGAATCCCGCACTGCGACAGCACCCCTCGCCACCTCTACGGTTCTGCCTGCACCGCGCCCCGAAGAGGTCGGCTGTTCGGGCGCCTGTCACTGCTCGAACGCCTTCGCCGCGCGGGGACGCCGCGACACCTCGGCGAGCTGCAGGTCGACCATGGCTTGCGGTGCACCGTCACGGGTCAGGACCACCCAGGTGGCGTTCACGGTGATCCACTGCCCGCCGACGCCGACGCCGAACCGGATCCGGATGGTCGTGCGGGCGTGGTCGGTCCCAGTGAGCAGGTCGGTGCGTGCCGCGCACAACTGTGCCCGGTCGTCGGGATGCACGACGGCCATCTCGGTCACCAGCCGATGCAATGGGGCAGGGCCGGCATGGACCCATTCATGGACGAGACCCGATTTCAGGTCGAGGACACCGATACCGTGCCCGCCGCGCACCGGCAACCGACGGAGCAGCCGGATCGAGACCCGCGGCGGCGAGGGCGGATGCGCCACGCTGACATCGGTAGCCACTGCACGCACCACCCGGGCCGCACCGACGCCGACGCTGTGCGCGGCGACGAACAATGTGCGCCGTGCACGCGTCACCAAACCTGTGGTGACGACGGTGCCCGACCACTGACGCGGTTCGGCAGTGTCATCGAACAGCCCGAGGAGGCCGTTGCGGTCCTCGATGTGGTCGAAGTGGCGCGTCAGGTCCGGCAAGGTCCGCCACCCGTCGGCGGCCCGGTCGCTGTCGATCATCCGCTCGAACACACTCGAGGTCAGACCGACCCCGTGACTATCGACGGGCCAGAGCACCGTCCCTACCGCCGGTTTGGGCGGGACCGGCGTCGTGCTGGCCCCGGCCCACACCTGGACGGCCAAGACCTCGGTGCCGACCGTGACCGGGACGGCGGTGATCCGCATCGGATACCCCGAGGCGCGCGGCGCGGTGACGGACTTTTGGTGGCCGGTGGCGATGGCAGCGGCGATTACTGCCGGCAGCCGACGAGCGACCACACTGCTCCCGGCGATCCGTGTGCGTTCGATGCGGGTACGGCGGCGCGGGTGCGGACCTTCGGCGATCACCCGGTAGGTGTCGGGACCGCCGGAGGTCTCGAGCAACACCCACGGCACCACGGGGCGGTCGTCGTCGCGGGTCTTCGGTCGTGCGAGTTCGGATTCCGTCGTCACCGTCATCGCTCCCCTGCCAGCCCCGCGTGAGCAGGACGGCGGTCGCGTAGGCGCCTGCGAGGACAAGCATCAGTGACGGGCCGAGGGCGGTGTCCGGCGACAACCAGCGCGAGGTTCGCGGCCACCACCCCCCACCCGCTACCTGCGGCGACCACCGATGCGACGGTGTGCGAGATCATCGCTGCCGCTCCTGGGTCGTCGACGCGGCGAACCGTCGCACGGACGGGTCCGTCGGTGGTCAGTCCGATCGCGGAATTGATCACGACCACTGCCAGTCCCAGCAGCCCGACGATCTGCGCGGTCATCGCCACCACCGATCCCGCGGCGGCATCCGGGAGCCGGATGATTCCGGTCCCCTGGCCGCGGGTTCGAAAGGGTCGGTGGTCGAGGGTGTGGGGTACCGGCGGCGGGTTCTCGTTCCTCGCAGAGAGCAGCCAACCGTGCGTGATCGGTCCCGACATCCGCAGCAAGGCACGGATACTGCGGTGAATTCCGCTGTGTGGCTACTACTTCGCCGCGTCGAGTCGACAGGGTTGTCTGTTGTGACCGGTACACGTTTCCCCGGTCGCCGGTGCCCTTCCCACCCTCGGGTGGTCGATTCGGATCCGATCCGGACAGGACCGCAGTCTCGAGAACGTTCGACGCTCGAGCACTGCCGATGTTCCGGCGTGGTGGTCACGGGGTCCCCTCCCCTGCTGCTGCGGTGATGCGCGCCGGGCCGGGGACCGGGATCAAGGCGATCACGACACCGGCGGTGGCGAGGGTGGCGGCCAGGATCGCCCAGAACGGAAACGTCAGATCGAGCAGATCAGCGCAGGTCAACGCGGCACCAAGGCCCGCGGCACCGGCCGCGCCACAGATCTGCCCGACGACACCTGTCCGTACGCCGGATTCCGGGTCGTCGGTGGCCGGGACGAGGTCGGCGAGCATAGCCAGGGTCGTGGCGCTGGCGCCGATGCCGACACCGATCAGGACCACCGACACCGTCCACGCCCACCACTGCGGTGCGGTGCCGACAATTTCGGGGTAGACGAGCGTGAGCCCAGCGGCTGCGGCGGCGAGGCCGGTGAAACCGGCCACGATCAGGCTGGAGGATCGCGGGTGTCGGCTCGCCGGGAACGAGGCGAGGATCGCGGTCGCGCTTACCGCTCCGCCACATCCGGCCGCGTCGAGCCAGTTGACGTGACCAGGGCCGGTCATCAGCAGTGACGCCGCCAGCAGATACCCGAACCCAGCCAGACCGGCAACGAACGTCACCGGGCTGGCCACGGCGACCGCCTGGAACAACCATCGCGGTCCGGGCCCCGACTGCGTTGTCGCGGGGATGGTTCGGAGCACGGCCACGCCGAGTGCGGACAGTCCGATCAGCAGGATCAGCCACGACAACGGGCCCGGCCACTGTCGTGCCCCCGACGCTGCCGCGACGACCGCGGTGATCGCGCCCGACAGGAGTAGCCCGCCTCGGTAGTCCGGTCTCGGCGCGGACCAGTTCTGCCGCGGATCGGGCAGTACCGCCACGGCCACGACACTCAGCACGATGCACACCGGCACGTTGACCGCGAACAGCGCCCGCCACCCGAGAGAATCGACCACCACCGCCCCTGCGGCGGGTCCGATCACCGCCGCCACCACAGCCGCACCGGCCAGGATCGTTGCTGTGTGTTTCGGCGACGGCGCGGGCCTCGTCGAGGACACCGCGGCCGTCGCGGCGGCGACCAGTAGCGCAGCGGTCATCCCTTGGGCGGCACGTGCGCCGATCAAGACCGGGTTGGTGGAAGCGAGCGCGCACACCCCGGACGCGATCGCGAACCCCATCAACCCTGTCACCAGACTCGGTTGTATGCCCTGGCGAGCCACGACCGCCACGGCCACGGCCAGCCACGCCAGGAACGCCACCGCGTACGCGGTCACCGCCCAACTCACCTGATGCACGGGCGCGGACAGATCGTGTGCCAACGCTGCGCCGGGCAGGCTCAACACGACCGCGTCGGCAGCGGCGACGAAGACCGCGACACTGGAGATCCCCACCACCACGACGCGCGTACTGAACCCGACGAAATCATCGGTGACAGCGTCATTTTCGGATGTCGACCTCATGGCGCGCCACCGGAGAGGTCCTGAGACAGGGCCGCGAACCAGTCTGCGGCGGTGCCGGTGTCGCCGGTGGCGCCGTAGCCGGTGTGGTTGGTGATCACCGTGGCGTAGTGGGTGAGGGTGGCCGGGTTGAGGATGTCGGCGTTGGCGGCCAGTTCCGCGCCGATCGCGGCACCGATCTGACCGGCCAGGCGCGGGATCTGCCCGAGCGGGTCCGCGGCGATCGCGGCCATCACCTGGGCCGACTTGTCCGCGGCCGCCGCGCTGGCGGCGAGATCGGCGACCGTGCCGGGGTCGGCGGCCTGCGCCAGTCGCTGTGACACCGTCTGTCCTGGAACATAATTGACCTGACCGGCTTCGACGGTGACGTCGTTGAGCATCACCTGGGCGCTCGCTTCGGCTGCGGTTTCCTGCACCGATGCGGTGATCGAAGTGGCGGCCCCGATCGGGTCACGCAGGTCGGACTGGGCCGCGATCCCCGCAGCAGCCTGTAGGGCTGCGGCGTTGGGCGGGGCGTCGCAGGCAAGGTCACCGGCCGCGCAGAACTCACCGACGCGGCCTTCCAGGGCATCGAAATCGGTTCCGGTATTGGCGATTCCGCCGCTGCCCGGCACCGGATTCAGGTGGATTCCCGCTGTGGCGTCTCCGTCGGTGCCCGGGGCCGGGTCCGGGCTGTGCTGACCGGGTCGACCCGGGATCGGGTCCGGGCCGGTGGGTCGGGTCGGGTCGCTCAGCAGTGCGACACCGGCGACACGCTCCGGCGGGACCGGCCCGTTACCGGATCCGACGTCCTGGGCGAAGTCCGAAACCACCCCGGCGCCTTGGGAGAAGCCCGCGACCGCCAATCGCGTGTTCGGGCACTGCGCGGCCGCGGCGGCGGCGGTGTCGTCGAGTCGGGCACGGGCGAAGGCGATGGAGTCGGCGTAGCTGGCGGTGCCGGGTCCGGTGCCGATCGCGCCGCCGAAACTGGCGGGGTAGCCGATGTAGACGCGGTCGATATCGACTCCGGCGGTCAGCATCGGACCGAACATGGTGCCCAACATGCCCGTATCCAGACTCGGGCTCGCCGATGGCGAACTCTCTCCCGTGCCCTGCACCCCGATCACCAACAGTCCGGGGCATCCCGGCAACGGCACCGCATCCGCGGCTGCTGTCCCCGTCCCGGCGGCGACGAGCGCCACCGCGGTCACTGCTGCGGCGGTCGCGCTCCACGCACCGACCTGCACACACCTGCGGGATCGATCACGACGGCTCATCGCGGGCCCACCGTCGTCGCCGAGCAGGCACCGGCGGCGAAAAACATTTCGGCGGGGCCGGACTCGTGGGCTGTTCGGGGGTTTCGTACTCGCATGAACGAACTCCTCATCGAAGGTGTCGACGCGCAGAACCAAGCCGTGCGCGCGGACGAAGAAAGGGGACAGCGTCGACGCCGCCGGTTGGCGTGATGTCGCGGGCGGCGCCGACGCTGTGAGAACGGCGCCAGGAGCGCCGAGGGGGGGGATCGATCGATCAGATGGGAACGCCGAAGCTCCGCAGGATGGTCAGGCCCCACCCGATCGAAGAGACCACGTTGGCGACGAACGTGGAACCGGCGTACAGAATGCCGAGAACATCCATTGACAGTGTTCCTTTCGAGAAACCGAGCGTGAAAACCACGCATCGGCAAATTTCGGACCCAGCCCACGAGAGGCCCCGTCGAGATGTCGTCGGGAACCGTCCACAATCCAGATAGGTGCCACAGAGTCGCGCCTACATCGGCGATGTGAATTGACCAGAAGCGCCGTCGAACCCCTCCGAAGCGCACCCTTGTCGACTGTCCCGAATTACGAGCTCCACGTCCATGATCTGCCCCGAATATCGGACTCGCGGCGAACGATTGAAGCTAGATAGCAGTCTTGGACAGGACCTCCGCGCTGTCAACGCCCACAATCCCCCCAAATTGGGTGCATTCAATACACGCGCACCCGAAAACAATTGATCCGCGCATAAACACACCCGCCGCGGGTGTGTTTCCCCCCTCCGAGTCCCCCACTATGGGGGTGTTTCCACTGAATCGCTACACACGAGGAATCGAACCATACCTACCGTGCTGTCAATCCCGCTTTGCGCAGCAACGAAATCCCATGGCCTCAACCAGCCTCCGGCTGAGATGCCCTCCAACACTGTGTCCGGCCTGGTCACTCCCGCGATACCCGGTCGGAAGTGTCCCGCTGCGGGGGCCTCGGGCCGAAAGTCCCCCAAATTGGGGGAACTCGTTTTCTCGAATCCCCACTACTGTGGGTCGGTTGTCGCCGGGCTGGGCAGATCAGCGCCATACACGCCGAAAGGAGCATCGACCGCCGGCCCGGGCCCGACATCGCGTACCGACTTGTCGCCCGCCCTGGGCGTGTTCGTCTCGGCATCTGCCGGAGGGGAGATCATGGCTAATTCCAGATTCGCGGTTCCGCCGCTCAATACCGGCAGCGAACCCTCGCACATCGGTGACTATGTGCGTTGGATCCGTACCAGCGCCAGAATGACCCGCCCGGATTTCGCGGCTGCCATCGGAGCTCATGCCGGCGCGGTCCAGAAATGGGAGCGACACGAACGAGAACTCTCACCGGAATCGGTCGAGCGGATCCTGGTGAATATCCCCGACAGCAGGATCGTCGCCGAGGCACTCATCGCGTTGGCCAGACCCGAAATCGTTCCAGCCGCTCCACGACATCGACTGGTCGCCGTCACCGATGACGACCGAGACCACCTCGAAAATCAGCGCGGTCCCGCCGCACTGCTCGAATTCCCCTACTCCGACATCGTGGCCGTCAACCGGCAGTGGGCCGCGCGACTGCCGGGTTTGGTCCCCGACCCTGGCGTCCACGACCAGCCCGGGTCGGTCAATCTGATCGAATACCTACTCGACGACACCAGCGAACGCATCGAGAACCGTCTCGACCTCGTCCATGCGCTGTTGTTCGAACTGAGGATCATGCGACCGTTCACCGATCCCGAGCGGTTCGCCGCCCTGGTCGAAACATACCGGCATGCAACCGATTTCGATCGGCTCTGGAATACCGATCCACCGCGGCACGTGATCGACGACGTCAGCATCGCTGTCTGGGATGCCGAGGACGGTCGCGCAATCAGGTACCGGGTTCGCAGCAGTCGCCGTAACCAGCATCTGCGCGGGCCCGCGCACACCGTGTACGCGCTCTACCGGCCACTCCCACGGTCCGGGCCGGGCAACGAGGTGCTGCGGCGGTTACACAACTGCGCGGTCGCGACATATCAACGCGATCTCGTACCGCTGAACACCCCCATATTGGGAGCCTCGCGACGTTGACCACCCCGTCGAAAACCTTGAACGCTTACCCGCAAGCATCGATCACCGAACGCAACGCGCACTCGGCGATTACGCGACCATGAACGAACACGGGGAATTCACACACAGCACCGAATCGCCGTGCGTCGAAGCCGCATTCCGCGCGTGACTTCCACTGTCGCCGTGTGCATCTGCGGCCTTCTAGCCACGTCGCTTCGGTTCCATCGACTTACCTTCCGCACATCATCGAGGAGTATCCCGACGATCCAACCGCCCGGGATGTAGGCCTGGGAGCGGATTCGATCCGCGCACCGCACAACTCGATACGACAGTTCGGCACTCCGGAAATGTCGGAAGCCCCTGGCAGGCAACGCCAAGGGCTTCACAGTCCAACACCGGCAAGGCCGCACGCCTTACCGCCGAACTGACACTCCCCCAACACGAGAGGACCAGTCGTGAACGACAGGTCTGACGATACCGCACGCCCCCATGCCGTGTCAGCCACCCGCAGAGCCTGTTCCGCGACGCTACTCGGCGCGCTCGACCACGTACTGTTCACCGCACCGTACGTGCTGATCAAGCCCGACAACGACAGCGTGGGAATCGCTCGCGACCCGCACGAGGCCAGCGCCGCGGTCCGAGACGGACCAGCCGTCACCATCGCGGCGATGCTGAGGCCGGGAATATTGGCCGCCGACATCGATCCCGATCCCGCCGACGAGATCCTCGCCGACGTTTGCGCGGAGATCCTCGTCCGCTGGTGCGTCGAGAACCAACTGCCCTACCTGGTACGCGAGTCCGGCCGCCCGGGAGGCCGCCACGTCCTCACCGTCGCGCCCGATCCACAACACGACCAGTCCTGGAACCGACTGTGCCGGAGCCTGGCCCGTCGATTCCGTGTCCCGATCGACAACCGCACCGGCAAAGCGCTGCGGCTGCTCACGGCGCCCCACCGAGCCGGACGAACCGCCGCCGTCATCACGACGACGATGACACCACGCCACGTGCTCGAAGCCCGAACACCGCACACCAGAGTCAGCCATCCGCAGCCGACCGTGCGCCGCTCACCCGGGCGTGCGGTGATCGGGCCGCGCGATCAGTCCCGGTCCGGACGTGAATACGGACTCGCCTGCGCCATGGCCAGACTTGGCTACACCGCGACCCAGGCATGGAACCACCGGGGATTCGCTGCCGGGAAGTCCGCTCAACGCGGACAACTGTGGTGGCGACGCTATCTCTGGATGCCCGCGGTCACCACCGTCGCCGCCGAACAAGGCGCCACCGCCGAGGAAGCCTGGCAGCGAGCACAAACCGCGGCACCGTCGGGCTGCCGCAGACTCACACGCGACGGATGGCAAGGACTGTGGGAACGCGCCGTCGCCGAAGCCCGCACCACCAGGCCCCGCCGCTACCGCGTCGACACACCCACAGGCACGCCACCTGACTCCGCGATCAACACCATGCGAGCAGGTTTGCTCGGAGCCGCAGAAGCATCCGCAGCCGTGCGAGCCCGTCGACCTCAACAACGCCACAGTGTCGCCGCCGTTCTCTACGCCCTCGCGCCAGCGATCGTTCGACACCAAGGCGCCGTCAGCATCCGAACGCTGGCACTGCGTGCCCGACTCGACCCCAAGACGGTACAGTCCGCCCTCACCATCGCGATCAACGCCGGCCTGCTCGAAGTAGCCCACACCTTCGAACGCGGTGCCACACCGAGTCGCAGCTACCGCACCGGACCGGCCGCAGCTGCCTATCTCGAGCAGACGGGTCAGGAAACTTCCACCAGTAGCTGTAGCACCCCTCCCCCGCTCGGGCACTGCAACCCCGAACGCCTCCAACGCCGCCTGAACACCGACCGCCTGCACTGGACCACCCAACCCCTGCCGCCAGCTCTACCCGAGCACTCTCCCGAAGCGAAAGTTCTACGCAGCTACCGGTTCCAACGCAGTTGGTGGAACACCTGCACCCCCGCCGAACAGACCACGCATCGCAGACGCCGTCGACGAATGCTGCGCAGCCTCGACAGCGCCGAGCTTCTCGGCTGGCGTAGGTGGCTGGCTCGACGTGAACACATCACGCGGGCCGCCGAACACGCACTCGCGCACACGGCGACACCGCGAGACTGGACGGTCCTGGCCACCGCACCAGCAACCTTGCATCGAGGTATGCAGCACTTACAGTGCGGAACACACCGATCACCACAACCGCCGACGCCGACCGGCGCGGCCACCGCCGGCGAATGCGACATCGCGCCTCAGACGATTGATGGCTCCGAGATCCCCGAAAATGCCCTCAAATTGGGGGACTTCGAGCGGTTGTCACAGCGAGGCCGGTCCAGTTATCTGGAAAGACCAGAGAAGGTCACCGCCCGGCAACCCCGATCGACACCCACCGGGTCCTTCTCCACCCCGACCAACCAAATCCGGTCGCCTCACGGCCGGTCCTGCAACGACGGGAACGCTGACACGTTCCCAGACGGAGACCCCCACATGACTGTCCTCGGCGACCGACGTCTGCTCACCCCCGCGCCTCTGCGCAGCACTCGAGTCGGTGATCTGACAGTCACCTACATCCCCGACGGGCACACGCCATTGGATGCCCGAAAGTGGTTCCCCGACAGCACCGAAGATTTCTGGACCGACAACAGCGACTACCTCACCGACGGGTCTCTCACCGCCAGCGTCGGCGGACTACTCGTCCAACACCGAGACCGGGCGACGCTGATCGACGCAGGATTCGGTCAACCGTTCGGGTTGACCGAAGTCGAAACCGAGTTCGGCACCCTTCAAGGCGGCGCGATGCTCGCCAACCTGAACGCCCTCGGTGTCGACCCGAACAACATCGACACCGTCGCGATCACCCACCTACACGCCGACCACCTCGGCCTACTCTGGCAAACCCCACCCGGATCGAGCACACCACCACTGATCGACGCGCAAGTCGCCGTCTCCACACCCGACTGGGACCGACACGACCTCGCCCACGACCAAGGCACACTGGCCGCCATGCTCGAACCCTTCACCGACCAGGTCGTCACCGTCGACCCAGGCGACGAGATCTTCCCCGGAGTACGGGCGTTATCGCTGCCCGGACACACCCTGGGCCACCTCGGCTACGACATCGTCTCCCGCGGTGAACGCCTGATCGTGCTCGGCGACGCCATGCACTCCGACCTACAGATCACCCACCCCGACCTGGTCTGCGCCGTCGACCACGACCGCGCACAAGCCGTCCAGACCAGACACCGGCTCATCCGGGAACTCCAGCAGCCCGCGACACTGGGCTTCGGCGGCCACTTCGCCGACCGCCAGTTCGGCACCGTCACCGACCAGGACGGCATCGCACGATGGATCCCGGTCACACACTGACCGCACCACCGAACAGGTCTGCGGTAGTCTTCGGGCTCGACACGGCGGGAGACCGCCCTGATGGGGAAAGCATTTCGAATGCGTTGGGGTAGAAGCGCCTTAAGGTCCGGCGTTGCTGTGTTCTTCCTGCTGCCCGGCTGCACGAACACCGTGGCCGGGCAGGCGGTAGTGGCCGCCCGGGACATCGACCAGATCGTTGTGTTCAACCCGTGTCGGGGAGAAGAGTTCGACGAGGCCCTGCGTCGGCCGGTTTGGACCCGGCCACCAGACATGTCGTCACCGACGCACCCGAAGGTCCCGCGTCGTGGCGGGTCTGCAACTGGCGACCTCTCGATGTTCGCCAGCACGGATCCGCCAAACTGGTCGTGACTCTCTTCTCCACCAGCCACACCCTCTACGAACTACGCACGAAGGAGAACGCGGTCATCCTCGGCGACACCCCAGTCAACAAACGCCAAGGCCTGGTGTCCCGTGAACGACTCGACCCAGGTACCTGCTACGTGTCCTTCGACGCTCAACAAGGTATGTTCGAAGTCAACGCCGGATGGCTCAGCGACGAAGGCACACGAGTCGGCGAACCATGCCAGATCGCACAACAATTCGCACAGGCACTCGAACCACACCTCCCGAAATGAGTCCTCTAGATATGACGATCCGCCGTTTGGCCGACCTGCGGGTCGACGTTGTCTGGCTGTAGTTCAGGTCTCCGGATTCGCGGATAGCGGGTACATACCTGCTCGGTGTGACGAATACTGAGATCATGCTTGGAAGAGTGAGTGCTGCGGGAAGATTCGTGAATCGAAGGGCTCGCGATTCACGCGCACCGTCCATGCAGGCCTTCGCTGCCGTGATAGGCTTAGTCGCCAGCATCCTCCAGGTGGTGGCATTTGGGGTATGGGGAGTGCGGCTGGCGCTGATTTTCACCCCCGTATTCTTCCTGATATTCACGTCTGCAGTTTGGCCCTATTTCCGCCCTACTGCGAGAAACTCGTCATTGGCCGCTTCAAGGCGCCGAACAGCGCTGATCGACGTAGAGCATCGCACCAATACCGCGTATCGCGTTGCGCCAGATCAGGTGATCACGAACGCGCACGGCCCGATTCTGATCTCGGGCATCCTCGATCAGCTGTTCCAGCACCATCGTGACGCGATCCTCCGATTCGTCGATGAAGGCCACACACTTCGTGTCATGCTGATTCACCCGACGAAGGTTGCCAGCTCGCTGAATAATTCATGGGCAAGTCATAATGCGGAATGGATGAGCTATTGGCGAACCAATTGTAATGAGGCTCTCGTTGCTCTCGACGCAATTATCGGGGCGGACCTGCATACGCATCCTCTTGTGCGAGTTCGCTTCATGACTGAGCTGCCGCCCTACTTCGGCATTCTCGTCGGTGATCCGAACGCACCCAACCTGGTGCGCCGGAACCCGCATGTTCGCGTCCAGCCGCTGGCAGTCAGCCAGTTCATCGGAAAGGGCACCGTGATGTCCTTCGAGCGCACCCGCAACCCAAATGAAACGCCCTATGGCTACTTCAGTAAAGACTTGGAAGCTCAATGGAGCGTCGCAATCGACGACGTGGACCTCGTACAAGAGCGCGTGGCAGCACTCCTTGGCAGGTGATGGCAGCAGGTTTCAGGAGTGTCCGGTAGCCTTCGGATCCCGATACTGTGCCTCCGGATTGACCGCGATCAGCGAGCCCCTGTCAGATCGTGCACCAGCGAACGCGATCGTTCGGGCCGTCGGCGATGAGAACACCGCCGGTCGGATGAACAGCGTCCCAGCTCGGACGGTTCATTGTCGCGGCGGCACCGCTTGGCCCGTGTCGCCGAAGTCTCTGGTCCTCGCGACCGTGGTGCTGATCCTGCGCGACTGGAGCGAACTCGTCACCGTCGCCGCCCAACCCACCGGTTCCTACCACCTGCAACGCATCCTCACCGGCCACCCCGGCGACACCCCACCGTGCCCCGAACGCTACGACCGGCTGCCCTGCGTCACCGACTTCGACGCCTACGGCACCCCCAACGACGAACCCGACACCCTTGACCGGCTCACTCCCTATCCCCTCGCCGCACTGGCCGCGACACGGCTGGAAACCGCCCGATAGGCCGTCAGCGCGCGCCACGGTCGACCTCGACGACGGCTACCTCGCACGCGGTCTGGCCGCGCGCGCCCGTGACCGCGAAGCCAGCACCGACATCGACGCACTGTTCGCGCTGTTGGACGAAAAGATCGACGCCGCACTACTACTTAGCACCGACCTACTCTCCCAACCACCCGAAACGAGTTATCCCCGCAGTTCTACTAAAGTTTGCTACCGTGATCGACGATCAGAAATTTCGCCGCAATGTTTTCCGGCGTGCCGCTGGCCCACCCCCGATTGTGGATGTTCGCGCGCTGCCGCAACCGCACCGCGGTCTCCGCGCGGCGTGTTGCTCGATCGGTGGACCGACTGGATGATCCGCAGTCCCACCTTCGCCCTCAGCTTCAGTGGATCGTCACGTGACTTTATGTCAGGGATACCCTCAGCTGTGCGCGGATCGATGCTGAATGCCTCAGATAGGGGTTCGACGAGACTGCTGGCTCAGGTCGCCCCGGACGTGAACGCATCGAACCGTGTCGCATATCGGCAGTGGCTGTCTCGATCGCCTCGACTGCCTCAGGGGCGATCTTCATGCCCGGCGCGGTCGAATTGTCCTGTACTCGTGTGTATCACGGAACCGCCTCACTCCCGGCCGTGCAGGGCAGTCCTGACCGTTATCGGCTCCGAGGGCGTGCGGCGCGCTGCCCGGCTGGCGCCGGTTGCGCCGAGGTGGCCGAGTCCAATGTTTCCGATGGCATGCGAAAAGTACTTGCGTGCAGGCGGGTTGGCGTGGACAGGCGCGCCGACTGGTGCTGAACGCCGTATCATCCGGCCACGTCGACACGGCCGCTTACCGTGACGGCGGCGGCACGAATGTTGGGGGCCATCGGGTGTCGTCGTCGTGGACGGTGTCGGTGAGGTTTGCGGCGGTGAGGTCTACGCCGCGTAGGTCCGCCACGCGTAGGTCCGCGCCAGCCAGGTTCGTGCCGGTCAGGCTGGCGCTGCCGAGATTCGCGCCCATGAGGGACGCGCCGCGCAGGCTCGCGCCGGTGAGGTCCACGCTCATCTGTCCCGCGCTGGTGAGGTTCTCCCTGACCAGTCCACGCTGGTGAGCTTGGTGAAAGACAGGTCCGCACCGTTCAGATCGGCGTCGCGCAGGCTTGTGGCAGGCAGGGTCGCGCCACTCAGATTCGCTCTGGTGAGGTTCGCATTTCGCATACTCGCCACGGCGAGGTTCGTACTTCCCAGGTCCGCGCCTGTCAGGTCCGCGCCGGTCAGGCCCACACCGCTGAGGTTCGCCCCGACCAGGTGGGCGCCGTTGAGGTTCGCTTCGTCCAGGTGTGCCGTGGCGAGGTTCGCATTCGTCAGGTCCGCGTTGCCGAGGTTCGCCTCGTCCAGGTCCGCGCCGTTGAGGTTCGCGCCGGTGAGGTCCACGGCGAACAGGTTCGCGCCTTTCAGCCTCGCGCGTGCAAGGCATGTCGCGTGGAGGTCTATTTTGTCGGTGTCACGATCGCGGGTGGCGCTCCGACGCCCGATAGTGGTCAGCGCGGCTTCGATGTCCACCGGTCTCGCATCGTCCTGGTTCGGACATCCGGCCGCGGGGGCCTGGGTGCGAACGAATGCCGCGATGACCGCGAACACTGTCTCGTAATCGTTCGGGGAGTCATCGGCGAGGCGTTCGAGCAGGTAGACCCCGGAAAGTCGGACATTGATCTTGTCGGAGGCCAGTTGTTCGGCGGCCAGGCGGAATCGGTCGATGAACGCGTTCTGTTGCGAGAGCCCGTATTGGCCGTTGGTCGCACGCAGAGATTGGTTGGTGAGTAGAGAGCACCCACGGTTCCCACCGCCACCATGAGCGTGGCGATCGTGGTCAGCGCCGCACCGAGTTTGGGCCACCCCGACCAATGCAGCAAGCCCGCACGTGAGACCGGCCCCGCGGGTGGGTCTTCCGGAGCGGGTGGTGGCGATGGAGGCTCGGGAGGTATGGGTGGGTGTAGCGAGCGGCCGCGTCTCGCAGTCGGGCCACCTCGACGCCGTCCGGAAGACGTTCCCGCCGTGGTCATCCAGTCTCCCCCAACCCGGTCCGTCGTCGCCAACATAGCCCGGAGTCGCTTCCCCTGAAACGGGATCCGCAGAACCGGCCGAACGGTGCCCCATCGAATGGGCCACCGCGGACGCGCGACAACCTCTCAAGGGTTGTCGTGACGCTCGGAGTCGATGACGTCGTTCAAACCCTCGCGGCTGCCTTCGCCGTGGCGGGTTCGTCCTTTGACACTGCGGATCACCCGGCCGACCGCCGTCCTGACCGCGTCGGTGACCAGGCTCGTCGCGACTCCTGCCGGTATCGAGACGATGATCGTCACGATCTCGGAGACTCCGAATCCGTGGCCGTCCTCCTCACTGTCCAGCGATATGGAAATCGCTTCGAACCGGCCTTCGCCGACCCATCCTCGTTGTTCGAACAGCGCAGTCTCCGCACCCGGAGCCCCGTCGATCTCCAGCTCGAGAGTGAACGTCTCACGGCCACTGTCGGATTCATTTTCCGTATTTGTCATGAAATCTCAATCTCTTTTTGTAATATTCTTCCGTCTTGAAAACAGGTACGCCGTATCCGAATATTTCGAGCCATTCTTTCGAGTATTCCTCGATTCGGATTCGTTGCGAAGTTCTCAACTCGTTCTTGACGTCGCGGATAAGTAGAGAGCCAATGGCGGCGAGGTTGTTGTCCGTGCGCGAAATGTCGGCCTTTCCGAAGAAGGGTCGTAGTGCGTCTCGTCGATGCCTCAAGCTCGACTGGTCCCAGTCGACCTCGTACTCGTTGAGGGCCGCGCCGATGATGCGTTCGAGCTCCATGAATCCGAAGAGCCAGTCGATCGCCATCCACAGATCGCCCGGCGAGACCCCCTTTTCACCGCAGAATGGCTCCCCGAGCAGGAGTTCGACCGCGAAGGCGTCTGCTTCGTCTTCGTGCTGTGTTTTGCGGCCTACGGCTCCTCCGTGCAGGACGATGTGGGCATATTCGTGCGCGAGGATGAAATTGAGTTGGATTCCGGTGGTGACGAGAGTCCAGAAGAAAGCCTGCTCGGAGTATGCGCGCATCACTGCCATGGAGCTCGGCGAGGCACCTCGGTAGAGAGTGACGACGTGTTCGAGCCACACTTTCGTGAATTCGCTGATTTCGGTATGTAGGTCGATCTTGGGGCGTTCGGTGATGGTGAACTGGATATTCCAGATGAAGAGATTGAACGATCGCAGGTACTCGCGCATCAGCGCGGAAACCTGAATCGTCCTCGTCGAGTGAAAGGTTCTCGCGTGAAGTCGGGCATCAGTGGTGGCGACAATTCGCACCTGGTCGACCATCGGGTAGCTCGAACGCAACGCATCGGCGATGGCAGTCCGACTGAGTTCGGCCCATCGTGGCAGTGGTAGGCCCGAGCCCTGCGATTCTTGCAGGGTCGGGCCGGTCGCGAGCGCCAATTCGTAGCATTGCTGGCTGAAAGCCAGCCACTGTTTGACGTCCTTGTTCTTGGCCTGACGGTGCAAGACGACCGCCGACCTGAGGAGGTAGTGGACCAATCCGACATGGTGCAACGGCCTGTCGGCATCGAAGTGCGCGCTCACGTCGAGATCGGGCTTCCGGGACGCCTCCAGCAAGAACGGGGTATAGCCTTCACCATCGGTGAACCATCTGTCTTGTCGCTTCATACGCGCTCACCGCGACCGACGGCCGAAACTCTCCACCACGCAATGTGTTCGGAAGCACGATCGCTCGGCAGAAAGGGCCGTACCCGGCCGTGGCACAAGCATCGAAGCGACGCGCGAATTTCTGTCCGGTCGCAAATCACCTGGACCTCAGTACGATCGACCATCCCCCAGCCAGCCTCTCGATGTCGGGCTCGACCAGGAAAGCCTACCGCTGCGATCACCGCCCCGCCGGTAAGTCGGTGTCGCCGAGGGCTCAGCGATACCTCGCCGCCGCTCCTCAAATCGTCCGCGACGCCTCGTTTTCGAATTCATCTGGGCCAGACGGGTTCGTCATCGACGCGGTGTCCGGTGTGCCGCAACCCGGTGTGCCGCGATCCTCGCGCGGTTCGACGCCGCAGACGAGGTTCGCGGACGGGTTGTCGGCGGATCCGAGCGTCGATTTCCGGTCCACGCGGCGGTAATGTCGGTCGGCATGGCCACGCCCGAGATCGAGCAGGCAACGACCTTCACCGCCATCATCGGCACCACACCGGTCATCATCGTGCTGTCCCGATTCCGTAGCGTGCACATCGCCGAATCCGGCACGCTGTTCACCGCGGACGCCTGGACCACCGCACTGCTCGAGCACGGCGCGCAGCCGATGCTCGACACCGACTTCCTCGGCGACCCGGCGCAGGACTGGACGGACATCATCGGCCCAGGCCTGACCCCGGTGCGGGTCACCGGCCCGGCCGGACTCGGCGAGATCTATTCCGGCGGCGTGGAAGCCGATACAGCGTGGCGCGAGCGGGTCGCGGGTCTGCACCACATCGGCGCGGGCCTGGTCGTCATCAGCGGACCCGCCGATCAGCCGACCCCCGACGCCGCACAGCAGATGATGGAATCCGAACGCCGTATGGATCCGCGGCCGGACAGTGCTGACCAGCTAGTCGACGGCCTTCTTCGCCCCGGTGCACGCAGCTAAGCTGTCAGGAAATCCTGACAAACTGTCGATTGGGGACGATCATGGGGCGAGAGAGCGACGACGGGCGCCACGAGGGCGTGGTGGTTCATGTCTTCGCCGATGGTTGGTACGGCAGCAGCTGGGGAGGTGGACCGAAGGTCACCGAACGCGCCGACGACAGCCAACTGCCTATCGACGACTGGCAGACCCGGTCCTGGGGTGACGTGGTCGCCTTCAGAGCGATCTGCTCCGACCTGCGCCACCACAGCAGGCGGTGCTGGAACGGGCCGAGGTGGACGAGAGTCGCGACAGCGGAAGAGGCCGATCCTGCACGCCGTCGCGTGTACGCGCCCGACCCTTACGGTCTCGACGAGGCCGCCGAGGACCAGATCATGCTCGACTGGCTCGACCACATCGCACCGACGCGCGGCACCTACGAGATCGAGCTCGCCGCGCGCGAGGTCGCCGACGCGCAGGCCCGGCTCACCGATGCCGTACGCGAAGCCCGGGCAGCCGGCGCTTCCTGGGGAGCCATCGGGACAGCCGCGGGCATGAGTCGCCAGTCCGCACACGAGCGTTGGGCCAAGCCGGACCGGCTCATTGCACCTGTCAGGCGATGAGCGCACCTGGGCGAAGTCGCGGCTTGCCGCCCCGGTCGTCTACCGACTAGGTGTCCAGGACGGGTGTAGCTGCATCGTTCGCGCCTCGTTCTCGGTGTACGGACCGCCGATCAGCCGCCCTCCCAGCATGATCCGGTACGAGCCCTGACCGGCAGGGGCCTCGGTAAAACTGAACGGATACACACAACCCCACCTGCCCGGTCCGCCAACGGCCCGAGTCGAGTTTCGCGCTGGTGAGCGTGTTGCCATCAGGGCCGATGAGTGACACCAGGCTGCCCTGCTGGACGAGCGACGATCGATATCCCTGACAGCGGATGCCACGCCGCGCGGCGTCCTCGGGAGAGTCGAGGTCGTGGATATCGACCTCGAGGTTCACCACACCCCCGCTCGCCGAGAACGTCTCCGGCCCCGCTGTGGCCGGCGATTCCGACGAACACCCCGCCACCGCAACACCCACGATGAAAACCCCAACCGCCAAGCGGCTCACGACATCTCCTCCCTGAACCAGGAGATCTTGCCACTGCACACGGCGCCTCCCGCATCAACCCTTCGACGGCAGGGCCGATCGCTTCACCGATTCCGGCGTCGGCGCGCTGAAACGGACCGCGCCGATCCCCGACATGCCGGTCACGAACTGCTCGAGCGACCGCTACGGCATCCTGAGGAGGTTCTACCGAGGACCCCGACACCTATGGCGGCCCGACCCCGGGGCGGTCGCAGTGCTGGCATGCCCGTTGGGATGCCGGGGACGGCAACGCATCTGGACCGCGGGCTGCTCGTATCCACGAGGCAGGTATGTCGGCTCACCGGCCACGCCGGTGATTCGATACGCGGAAAGCGAGAAGGTCGCGATCGGGTCCTTGTGGTCGCGCGTCGAGGCCCCCGAATCGGTAGGGCTCATCGATCGACCGAGCTGACACCCGTGCCGTCCGCTGGCCGACGATGCGCGCGTGGTGTGTCGGTGGTGATCGATATGCTGGTGCGCGGTTGTCCGCCAGCCGGTCCGTACTCGGCCGCCCACGCCGGGCGCGAGTGCTCCACGGGCGAAGACGTCTCAGACTCCGCGGTCCAGAACTTGCTGCTGTGGCGTCGATATCGCTGTGGCGGGGTCGGCGTGGGCGCACCTCACCGGAGAGCGAGCACCCTTTATGCCCCGCGAAACCCGCGCGCTGACCCGCGCCCGCGCCGCCGACCGTGGCCTGCTGTATCAGCAGGCCCGCGCCGAGGTGATCGAAATCCATGCCCGCGCCGAAAGCGACGACATGAGTTTCGCCGAGGCCCAAGCCGTCTACGACGACCCGCTCAACCGATCACTGTGCGATCGGTGCCACTGGACAGTGGGTATGACCTGCCCGGAGTGCGATGGCTGCGGCTGTGACCGCAGGTGCATCGGGTGGCGCCACCACGAGTACATGCACGAAGACGACCGCGCCGACCGGAACGCCTGCCCGGAATGCGGCGGCGACACCACCACGGGCTACGACTGCCGGTGCGACGAATGACCATCGAACACCCGGTCCTCGACCCGATCTCGCTGCTGGCACGCGGTCTGACCGTGTTCCCGCTCCCACCCGGGCAGAAGACCGCCGCGGCGGGTGGCAGCACATCCTGCTCACCGGCGACACCGACGCCATCCGCGCGGCGTGGCCGACTAGAGCCAACATCGGTATCGGCTGCCGCGCGTCCGGGATCGTCGGCATCGACCCGGGCCGCCACACCGACCGCGGCATCAACGCCGGAGCCGACGGCGTCGCCGGGTTCGCTGCGCTGTGCCGACTGAGGAGCCAACCCCACCCGGTCACCTTCGCGGTCGCAACCCCGAATGCGTTCCGCCACTTGCACTTTCGTGTGCCACCAGTCTGACCATGGCGTCGGTGTCGGGCGGGACATCGCGGCTCGGGCCCGGGATCGACATCCGCGGGCCCGGCATCAGGCTGGGCGGCTACCTTGCCGGCCCCGGCTCGGTTGTCGACGGCCGCGCCTACACCATCGACACCGACATGCCCATCGCGATGCTGCCCGCCTGGCTGGCAGCGCTGATCGGAGAGAGAACACGGTGAAATTCCGGATCACCGGCACCCTGGACGAACTGCTGAACAGAAATCGAGACGACCGACAGTCGAGGAGCGAGCACCTTGTCGACGGGCATCGAGTCGTTGCGGAAACCCCTGCCACCTCATGGCCCGATTGTCTGACCTCACCCGGCAGAGTCAAGAACAAAAACGCCTTTGACACGACCTCCCTCCGCTCAGGAATGGCCAGGACGAGGAAGCAGGGGAAGGGAAGTCACCCGGGCGCGAGCCGTGAGAGGCTGGTGTCGTGGTTTCACAGAAGTTGCAGATTGCCCGCTGGGAGAGTCAGCGGCGAGAGGCTCTGGCAGGAGTTGCGGCCGCACTCGATGCCGAGGGTATCGATCTCGACATGGACCCACTGGCCTTCCTCGCCATTCTCGACAGCTTCGTGGCGGGTCAGGACTACGGCGATCTGGACGACGACGAATGGGTATGGCTGCACACCACTCTGGCGGCCTACGTTGCCCAGGTGCTCATCGTAGAATTCGGCGCGGAATGGGACATTGTCGAGGATGCTCGTAGATCGAACTACGTCCTGAGGGTCACCGGCCGCGACGGACTGCGACACGCGGTATCTCCCATGGATGTAGTCCACGAAGACTTCAACGAAGCACTGCCCCCCATCGTGCCGCGGATTCTCGCGAAAGCTGAACTGGCGGCAGGTGTCAGCGTCACACGTCGGTAGCGTCCGCATGCAGTCCGCAGTTGACCCAACCTCAGCCAACCGCGCAAACGGTCCAAACCGCCATTTTCCCAGGTCGGCTCACAGTGCCAACATCACCCAACGATGCCGTGACCTGCAACGATGCCGACGATCGAACTGCAAAGCCGTTTACGCGGGTTCAATTCCCGCCGCTCGCTCGATGACAGGCACCGCGTGCGCTGTCGCGGGTCCGGAGAGACGAAGCGCCGTCGTCGATCCGGGCCCGTCCTCGTCTGGGCCGGTGTTCGTCAGGAAAGACCGGAGAAATCACGTAGGACAAAATGATTGCGGTCGCCGGGAACGCCGAGTGTGTATTCGGGGAGCAAGCTGAAGTATTCGCCGCGTGTCACCGCGCTCCACGCTCGGGCGGCCGGGGTGCGGGTCTTGTAGAAATTCACCATGTAGCCGCCTTCGTACACGCGCAGAAGGGAATAACCGCCCGGGTATTCCCTGACCGCGGCGACTTCCAGGAATTCCACGGCGCAATCCGCGTCGGGACGGGCACGAGTTGCGCCGGGCCCGCGTTCCGAGGTGGTGGTGGATGGCCACAACCGGTGAACGCATCAGCCATGAGTCCCGGCTCGCTCTGCGAGCCAACCCCGGCGAGGTCACCGCCCAACTTTTTCCAGCGGTGCACCGCGGTCACTGATGGATACCGGGACGCATCCCCCGCAAGATGATCGCCACCGCTCGCTGTCGCAGGTCATCACTCCAACCGCCGGTAAGCGCCGACCGGCAGGCCACGCTCAGCAGGGCCGTCAGCTCATCACTTCGCACATCCGCGCGAACGGTTCCGGCGCGCCGAGCCCTGCCGAGCAGTTCCTCCACACTGCC
>NZ_QCYJ01000127.1 GCF_003123685.1 Nocardia aurea | reverse complement strand
AACTGAAATCCAGCATCCTCGGCGGACGGGTCCTGCGAGCCCGCACCCCGGCCGGGATCGCCCAAGAGGTCTACGCACTGCTCATCACCTACCAACCACCCCACGGCCACCCCCGACCGAGCCGGCTTCACCATCGCCCTGAACGCCGCCCGAGACCAAGTCATCCACGCCGCAGGCGTCATCACCGATACCGTCATCGACTTGATCGGGCGAATCGGCCGCGCAGTCCTGGACGATCTACTGCCCGCCCGCAGAATCAGAGTCAGTCCCCGCGTCGTCAAACGCTCGAACTCCAAACACCAAGCCCGAACAGGAATCGACCGCACCAACTACCGAGCAGAAATCAACATCCAGACCGCGCCCGGTTGACAACCAGGCACGACCCCTAACTGCGCGGCATTGCGGCTAGATCTCCTCGAGTGGCCGCGGCCACCGGTTCTGCTCGAGCGCCTCGATGGACTGGTTGAATCGTGTGATGAGCGAACTCAATTGGGCGACGTCGGCTTCGGCCCAGTCGGCGACGACGTTGCCGATGCCCTCGTAGCTGCGGGCCCGGTCGTCGTCGAGTGCCTGTAATCCCTTGTCGCTGGCGCGGATCTTGCGTGCGATACCGCCGTCCGGATCCGATTCGCGTTCCACCAGATCCTGTTTCAGCATGGCGGCGATCTGGCGGTTGATGGTCGAGATGTCCAGCTGGAGCGCGTCGGACAACTCGCGCAGGCTCAGCGGGGCGTCGAGTTCGAGCCGGGTCAGGATGACGTAGGCGGAACGGTCGAGCTGGAATCCGGGACGGCGCAACATGGAAGCGGGGTAGTGCCGGGAGAGCAGCGTCAGTTCGAAGACGAGCCGCCGCAGCGCCGTGCTGTCGACGCGGGCCTGGTCTGACATTGCACCACTATGTCGGTCCGGTGTCGGCAAAGCAAATTGTGCACCATACATATTGTGTGTACCGTACACATTCATGTCCATCACCGCCGACGCGTCCGCGACCGTCCCCAGCGCCGACGATCAGCGGCGGCCGTCACCCGCAGTCCTGATCGCGACGCTCGGCACGGTCGGCATCGTCGTGTCGCTCATGCAGACGCTGGTCATCCCGATCATTCCGTTGCTGCCGTCGCTGCTGAACGCCTCCGCCGCCGACGCCTCCTGGGTCATCACCGCGGCGCTGCTCGCGGGTGCGGTGTTCACCCCGATCAGCGGCAGGCTCGGCGATATGTTCGGCAAACGCCGGGTGCTGCTGGCGAATCTGCTCATGATGATCGCGGGTTCGGTGATCTGCGGGGCCTTCTCGTCGCTGGTGCCGGAGATCATCGGCCGGGCCTTGCAGGGCGCGGCGATCGGCGCGATTCCGCTCGGGATCAGCATCATGCGCGACGAACTGCCCGCCGAGCGGGTGGGGTCGGCGATGGCGATCATGAGTGCGACGCTCGGCGTCGGCGGCGCTGTCGGCCTGCCCGCCGCGGCGTTCATCGGGCAGAACGCGGACTGGCACGTGCTGTTCTGGACCGCGGCCGGACTCGGTGTCCTGTGCGCGATCCTGGTCTTCGTCCTGGTGCCGGAATCGCCGGTGCGTACGCCGTCGCGTTTCGATTTCGGCGGGGCCGTCGGGCTGTCGATCGCGCTGTTGTGCCTGCTCATCGGGATCACCAAGGGCGCGGACTGGGGTTGGGCCAGCCCTTCGATCCTGGCACTGTTCGCGATCTCGCTCCTGGTCTTCCTCGGCTGGGGCTATTTCGAACTTCGTCAGCGCGCGCCACTGGTCGACCTGCGGGTATCGGCCCGGCCCCGGGTGCTTTTCACCAACCTCGCCTCCATCGCGGTCGGCTTCTCGCTCTACGCCATGTCGCTGAGTTTCCCGCAGCTGCTGATGGCCCCCGAGGGCACCGGCTACGGATTCGGACTGACGATGGTCAACGCCGGTCTGGTCCTGGCACCCGCCGGGCTGGTGATGATGCTGCTCTCGCCGGTATCGGCGCGGTTGACCGCGGCGCGCGGGCCCAAGATCACCCTGATGCTCGGCGCCGGGGTGATCGCGGCCGGATACCTGTCCGCGGTGGTCATGATGAACGGCGTCTGGCAGATCATGCTCGCGTCGATCATCGTCTCCGGCGGTGTCGGACTCGCCTACGCGGCGATGCCCGCGCTGATCATGGGCGCGGTGCCGATCACCGAGACCGCGGCGGCCAACGGCCTGAACTCGCTCATGCGCTCGATCGGCACCTCCACCTCCGCCGCGGTGATGAGTGTGGTGCTCGCCCACATGACCTTCGCCTACGCGGGCCACTCCCTGCCCTCGCGCGAGGGATTCCACACCACCTTCTTCATCGCCATGTCCGCCGCGATCCTGGCGGTCGCGCTGACGGCCTGCATTCCGATGGGCCGCAAGATCGAGAAAGCCGCGATCTGACAGACGGCGATCTGACAGACCGCGATCCGATCCGTCGGCGTCACCCCTCGGGAACGTCGGCCACGGCTTCGGTGTAGCGCCGCGCCAGGGTGCGCAGATGGTCGACGAGTTCGGGTGGTCCGTCCACGCGGAAGTCCATCATCAGCATGCTCAGATAGATGGCGATGGTTTCCAGCGCGTCCGCGCCGGTGAGCAGTGCGCAACTGCGGTCGTCGACCGGTTCGACCACCCCGACGGCCGGATTGATCCGCGCGATCACCGTCTCCGCCGGGGCGAGGACCGTCACCCGCGCGTGCACCTTCCAGCCGGTGCTGGCGATATCGCGCATCACGAACGCCACCGGATCTTCCCCCGGCAGCGCGCGTGCGGCGAAGCGGCGTTCCCCCGGCGTCGCCCGCGAGATCCTGGCGACGGGGATCGCGCGCCAGCTGTGGGTTCGCAGTGAATAGGCGACCAGGTACCAGCGGCGCTGCCAATTGATCAACCGGTACGGCTCGATCTCGGCGGTGTCGGAACCGGTCCCGGTGTCCTCGATGTCGACCAGCACCGTCGCGCCGTCCCTGACGGCGCTCGCGAGGGTGGTGAGCAGCGCCGCGGGCACCGGTGCGTCGGGTTCGCGCGAACCGGTTGTCGCGGGGCCGATATCGGTCGCGGTGCCGAGTGCGGTGACCTTGCGCTGGAGTCGTTTCGGCAGGATCTGTTCGAGTTTGGCCAGGGCGCGGCCCGCGTGATCGGTGATATCGGTCAGTCCGGTCGAGCCGTCCTCCGCGAGTCCGATGGCGACCGCGACCGCGACGGCCTCGTCGTCATCGAGCAGCAGCGGCGGCATCGTCGTGCCCCGACCGAGGCGGTATCCGCCGACGGCCCCGCGCGTGGCGTGCACCGGGTAGCCGAGTTCGCGCAGTCGCCGGATGTCGTTGCGCAGGGTGCGATCGGTGACGCCGAGTCGTTCGGCGAGTTCGCGCCCGGTGTGCGCGCGGTCCTGGAGCAGTCCGAGCAGACGCAGCACTCGCGATGTGGTCCGCGCCACAGTGATCCCCGTTCCTATTAGGAAAGAAACCAGCCTAATAGCCTCATACGCTCATGTCAGCACCGAGAACAACCCGACCGAAAGGGCCGACATGAACACCATCGACACCTCCCTGAACACCGTCTGGCGCGCCGTCCTCGCCGAGTCCTACCGCGCGCTCGAAGACGCGGTCGCAGGCGTCGGCGACGATCAGTGGCAATTGCCGACCCCCTGCTCCGAGTGGACCGTCACCCAGGTGGTCCAGCACGCCGCGGGCGATCAGCTCGCCTACGCGGCGTCCCTCGGTTTCGGCGTCGGCCCCGCCTACGACCCGTTCGACCCGTCCGGTGAAGTCTCCGGCGCCCCGCTGGAACTCGTCCGCGCCGCCATCGAGCCGACCGTGCTGGCCTGGTCCACCGTCACCGACGAGACCCCGACCGTTCCCACTCCGCTGCCACACGGCGAGCTGCCGACCGCCGTCGCCGCCGTACTCTGCGCACTCGACGCGGCCGTGCACGCCTGGGATATCGCCGTCGCGACCGGCGGCCCGTCCCCGCTGACCGAAGAACTCGCCACCCATCTGCTGACCGCCGCGCGCACGGTCAACCCCGGCCCCGGCGGTAGCCCGGACATGGAGATCGTCGAGCCGCTGCGGCAGTGGGGCGCGTATTCGGCGGTGCTCGACGGCGAATCCGGTGACGGCCCGGTCGAGGAACTGCTGCGCTACCTGGGCCGCGACCCGCGCGGCTGAACCGTGGTCGGTCCGCGACCGGCGATGGGAACCGTTCGGCCCGCTCGTTCGTCCAATTCATGAGGCCGAGGGTCGGCCGTGACGGCGGGGGAGTATGTCGCGAGGACAATCGACGAGAACACGCGCGGGGCTGTGGATCACCGTGGGGATATTGGCCGTCGCGCTCGCGGCCGGGGCGGCGCTCGGGGTGCGCTGGTGGCAGTCGCACAACCCGAGGGCGGCCGTCGTGGGGGAGAGCCCGGCCGAATTCCCGGCCATCGATCGCGCCGCCCTCGATCCGGCGCAGGCGCGGCTCGTCGCGGTCGTCGAGCGCGAATTCGCCGATCCCGGTGACGGCACCAAATACTCCGAGGGCGTGGACGAACCGTGGTGCGCCGATTTTGTGAGTTGGGTCATGCGGGAGTCGGGCGCGGCGCTGGAGAATCCGCATTCGGGATCGTGGCGGATCCCCGGTGTCTACACCCTCCAGGAGTACTACCAGAACGCGGGCCGCTTCACCCCGATCGCCGCGGATTATCGGCCGCGCACCGGTGACGTGCTGTTATACGGCGACAGCAGTCCGTTCACCCAGCACACCAACATCGTTCTCGAGGTCGAGAACGGGCTCGTCACCACCATCGGCGGCAACGAGTTCGGCGAGGTGAGGATCCATCGCTTCGCCCTCGCCGGGGTGGCGGGCGTGGTTGGATTCGGACGACTGTGAGAGTCATTGCCGCTCAGCCGAAATGGTCGGCGCGGGCGGGTTCGGTGAGTCCGCCTCGAGGACTTACCATGGAGTAGACAGCGCCCGGCAGCGCTGTCACCCGGAGCCCCGCTGTGTTTCCCCCTCATCAACATGGCGGGGCTCCACCTCGTGAGCTGGTCTCTCGTCGGTATTCGCACCGGACGGGCGCAAACCCGACCGCGTCGATGGGAATTCCGGCTCGCGTAGCGTGTCCGATGTCCCGTCCACAGGTAAGGGTTCCGGAACACATGCAGCCGATGACGCAGCAGTCCGACGAAACGAGCGGTGATCCGATCTGGATCGATTACGCCGAATTCGGCGAGCGCTTCGTCACCCACGCGGTGACCGAGAAGCGGATCGTCGCGGCGGTATCGGGAATCGCGGGCCGCGGTATGACGATCGGTCCCTTCTCGATCGGCCCCGCCGGCCTCGCCGGATTCGTGGCCGAGGGCAAAGTGGGTGAGCCGGTGCTGTTCCGGCACGATCCGCACGTCGTCTTCGAACTCACCGTCCCGCTCTCGCTCGCGGTGAAAGTGCTGCTCGGCGGACGCAGACTCCGTTTGACGGCCGTGGTCGAAATCGATCTGACCCTGCACGCGCGCACCGCCGATCCGGTGCTCGTCGTCATCGATATCCCGCCGATCAGCGCCCGCGACGTCAGTTTCGTGCTGCGCGCGCAGGCCCTGGACTCGGTGGGGGAATGGTTGCTCGATCCCATCGCTGGCATGGTGCAGCGCGAGGTCGCCAACCGGGTGAACGCCATGCTCGACGAACCGCAGGCCCGGCGCGGCCGGGTGTTCGATATCGAGGCTCTGGTCGGGGGGACCCGCTCCGAACATCGTGAGCGTGCCGATTTCGACTGGATCGATTACGGCAGGTTCGGCACGAACTTCTTCCACCACGTCGTCACCCGCGACCGGGTCTTCGACGTGGTCGAGCGCATGGCGGGGCGCGCGATCGACGTCGGTCCGTTCCGTACGGGGCCGGGCCGCAAGGCCACGGTCACCGTTCGCGGCGCGATCAGGGTGCCCAAGCTGACCGCGCGCCCGGTCGAGGATCCCGAGCGCGAGCCGGTCCGTTTCGACCTGATGTTGCCGGTGAGTCTGGATATCACCGTCGACGTGCTCAAGGCCAACCACTACCGCGTCGACGTCGAGGTCCCGCTGGTCCTGACCGCGCGTGCCGCGGACCCGCTACGCCTGGTGATCGATGTGACCCCGCCCGATCCGGACGATATCCGGATGGAGTTCAAGGCGCAGGGCATGCGCGCGGCCACCCTCGGAGCACTCGCGGGCATCAAGAAACAGATCGTCGCCCAGGTGGCGCGGGTCGTGCGGACCGAGTTGGACGACAGCTCCCAGCGAACCATCGATGTGGCCGCGCGGATCGACACCCTCGCCTGATCGTGACGCCTGTGGCGAGTGTGATGAGTGTTTCCGATGGGTCTGGCGGTTCCCATGTGAATGTGGTGAAATTAGTACACGTTCGAGGCTCCCGGCGCGCGATCTACCTTGGGGAAGGTGCGCCGGGCACGCTGCTTCCTGCTGCTTCTGAGGCCGTCCGATATCGTCGTTCGGGGGGAGCGCGAAGGAGTCTGCGATGCGTTCGTTGGACCTGTCCCGCCGTCAACTTTTCGCCCTCACCGCCGCCGCGGCCGTGGTCGGCATCACCGCACCCACCGCCACCGCCGCGGGTGAACTCGGCACCCTCATCGATTACGCCGGTGGCGTGCCCGACGCCGAGGCGATCCGCGCCGCGGGCCACATCGGCGTCATCCGCTACGTCTCCGACCGCCGCCCCGGCGCGGAATGGATGGCGGGCAAACCGCTGCGCGCCGCCGAAGTCGACGCGCTGCACGAGGCCGGTCTGACCATCGTCTCCAATTACCAGTACGGCAAGGGCCCGACCGCGGACTGGCGCGGCGGACTCGAAGCGGGCAAACGCCATGCCGCCCGGGGGCTGGAACTGCATCGCGCGGCCGGCGGCCCTGACGATCGGCCCATCTACGCCTCGATCGACGACAATCCGTCCGCGGTCGACTTCGCCACGATGATCGCACCCTACCTACTCGGCTGGGAATCGGTGCTCGGCAAGGAGAACGTCGGCATCTACGCGAATTCGCCGACCATCGACCTGGCCCGTATCGCCGGTCTCGGTTCCTGGTACTGGCAGCACAACTGGGGAACACCGAAGGGGTTCGTCCACGCGGCCGCGCATCTGCATCAATTCGAGATCGACAAACGCGCGGTGGACGGTGTCGGCGTCGACCTCAACGCGGTGCTCCGGCCCGAATACGGTCAGTGGTAGCGGCGGTGCGTTCCGTGCTCACGTCTGGCAGTGCGAGACCGGAGTAATCCGCAGATCGGGTTCGTCGTCGGGAACAACCCGCAGATTCGGGCGTGAATCCGGCGCGTCGTGATCGCCCAGCCACGAGAACAGCGACCACCGGGACAGACCGGAGAAGGCCGACCCCAGGCTGCCGAACGAGCCGGAGGATATCGCCGAACCGAAGGATCCGACCGATCCGATCGACAGAATCGACCCGACACTGCCGATCGACAGGATCGAATACGCGGAACCGATGGACAGGATGGAAGCCTCCGAGCGGATGGACAGTATCGATCGGCGAGATCGCCTGCTTCGCATCGAACGGTCGGGACGAACGGTTCCATCGACAGTCGCCATGACTTCGGTCTACCACAGCGCCGGGATCGGTACACCCCATCGCCCGGATCGTGTGCGTGTCGTCGGCGCGGCAACGACGAACCGCCTGCCACCGGATGAAAACGGTGGCAGGCGGTTCGTCTCGAAGAGGGGATCAGACGGTGAAGAATCCCAGCGTCGGCAGGAACGAGCAGGTGCGCGGCTCCGCGTCCTCGGCCTTGGTGGTCAGCGAGCCGCCGACGACCGCGACGATCCGACCCGAACCGGTGTTGGCGATCGCCGACAGGGTGGCGGGGCCGTCCGGGTTGATCTTGGCCTCGTCGGTCAGCGCCTGAACACCGCTCTGACGGGTGTCGAGGTTGAGCCACTGCACCGTCATCGGCGGATTCTGCGCGACGGTCGGCGCCTTGGTGCCGAGCGCGGTGAAGACGAATCCGGTCTGTCCGACCGCCGGTCCGGGCGGCGGCAGCTGCGCCGGGCCGGGGACGGCGAGTGCGGTGCCCACCGAATCGGCGGAGGCGCTGATGCACCCCTTGCCGATGGTCGGGTACAGGAACTGGGCGATGACCGGCCCGTCCTGGGGGACCTCGGGGCCGCCGCCGCCGCTGCCGTCCAGGAACGTGATGATCCGTTCCAGGGTCGACTTGATCTGCGGCGGCAGGTTCAGCGTCGCCAGCAGCGCACGCGCCTGGGCGAGAATGGCGGCCTGCGGGCCGTCCGCGATATCGGCGGGCCCCGCGATCGAGCCGACGATCGCGGGGGTAAGCGCGGCCAGCGCGTCTACCGGAACACCCTCGGGAACCATGGGGATGTTGTTCGGGACCGCGGCGGGCGCGGGCGCGGGCGCCGCCAAAGCGGTCGGCGCGGCAAGCGAAGCACTCGCCGCCAGGGCGAGAGCGGACAATGCAATCCGCGTTCCTCGGGTGCGAAGCACTGGTCTAGCCGTCCTTACCTTCGGGTACATCTGGAGCGATGCAAAAAGCCATCGTTTCGGGGTCACTCTAGGGACAACGCCACCGAGTTGTACAGCTGCGATGTCCGACAAGGTGCGTGGACGAACAGTGTTATCGGAACGTAGCCCCTCACCGGTGTTACTGGTTGGAAAGGTGATGCAAATGTTACCTGCGAGTATTCAACCACCGAGAGGCGGTGCACGGGACGCCGTGAGCGAGACCGAACCGAAATCCGACGACGTCTCGGATTCGTACGTCCGATCGGGTGGATCGGGGCTCCGGTTAATGTAGTCGCAGCCTTCGGCACTTGTCGCCGAACACACCGAACATTTTTCCGACGGGTCGAAGAAGACGGCTCGCACCGACGTCGAAAGCATGCGATGTGAACCGAGAGAGCGCTCGGACGGACAGCCGTCCGGCCGCCGCACCCCTACGGCTGGCCGTGCTCGCGCTCGCTCTGTCGGTGCTGGCTCGGCTGCTGTGGATGCTGCTGTCGGACAACGGGATGAATCTCGTCGATCTGCACGTCTACGTCGGCGGTTCGGCGGATCTGCTGACCGATCGGCTCTACGACTACACCTACGCGGAGAAGACACCGGACTTCCCGCTGCCCTTCACCTATCCGCCCTTCGCGGCGCTGGTCTTCTTCCCGCTGCACTATCTGCCGTTCGCCGCGGTCGCCATCGGCTGGCTGCTCGCCACGGTCGCGGCGTTGTACGGGGTGGTGTGGATCAGCCTCGAACTCGTTCTCGGCCGGGAGCAACTGCGCGCGCCCGGGTGGCGGGTGGCCGCGATCGGCTGGACCGCCGTCGGCCTCTGGCTCGAACCGGTCCGGACCACGATCGACTACGGCCAGGTCAACGTCTTTCTCGTACTCGGGGCCATGGTCGCGGTGCGGAGTTCGCGGTGGTGGTTGTCGGGCGGGCTGGTCGGGATCATCGCCGGGATCAAGCTGACACCGGCGATCACCGGTCTGTATTTCGTCGCGCGCCGGCGCTGGGCCACGGTGGTGTGGTCGGCGGTGGTTTTCGGCGCGACGGTCGGGGTCAGCTATCTGATCAACGATCACGAGGCGACGCGGTATTTCGGCACGCTGCTCGGCGACGCCGACCGGATCGGGCCGGTCGGCTCGGTGTGGAACCAGTCGATTCGCGGGACGCTGAGCCGGATACTCGGCCACGACGTCGAATCGGGGCCGTGGTGGATCGCCTCCGCCCTCGTGGTGGCCGTACTCGCGTACTTCGCCTGGCGCGCACTCGAATCCGACGACCGGCTCGGCACCCTGGTGATCGTGCAGCTGTTCGGGCTGATGGTGTCGCCGATCTCGTGGTCGCACCACTGGGTGTGGCTGCTGCCGACGGTCCTGTGGCTGGTCTACGGACCGCTGCGGCACGCGCCGGGCGCCCGCGTGCTCGCGGGCTACTGGCTGGTGACGATGCTGGTCGGCGTGCCGTGGGTGCTGTCGTTCTTCCAGCCGACGATCTGGGAGATCTCCCGTCCCGGCGTGCTGTCCTGGCTCGGCGCGGTCGACGTGCTCGGGGTGCTGGTCTTCTACGGGTGGGTGATCCGCTCGGGTCGGCTGCTCAGGAGAATCGCGGAGCCAGTCGATCGATCTCGTGAGCCAGCGATACGTCCAGCCTCGTGAGTCCACCGGCGGAGTGGGTCGACAGCGCGAAGGTGATCTTGCGCCAGCGGATATCGATATCGGGATGATGGTCGGCCGCCTCGGCGAGTTCGGCGACCGCGCCCACCAGTTCGATACCGGACAGGAACGAGCCCGCCTCCAGGGTGCGGGTCAGCGTGGATCCGGTGCGGGTCCAGTCGGGGAGCGTGGCGACGGCTTCGGCGATCTCGGATTCGGTCAGCAGTTCGGTGCTCATGATCCGGTTCTACCCCGCTTCGCGCGGTTTCATCGCGATCTCACGCGTCGACGCGCGATCCGGTCCGGACAGTCGTGAATCTCGTTTTCGCCGACGCGGGCGTGTCGGCGCGCGACGACGGGTGTGCCGCGAGTTCGCCGGTCAGGCCGCGCGTGCCTGTTTGAGCGCCTTCTTGAGATCCTTGCCACAGCAGCCGGAGGCCTCGGCCTTCTTCATACGCATAATGACGACAGGGCATTTCACGCAGCGCGTCTTCTTGCGACAGCACTTCTTCTTGGGTTTCAACGAGGAAACCTTGTTTGCTTTGACCTTGCCCACGATGGTTAGCATACCCTTACTAGAGTGCCGGGGGATCAGGGGTGGCGCCCCGGGCGGTAGGGTGTAAACCTGGCCGCAATGCCCGGTGAGTTTCGATTCTCCACCTGTTTGCAGGGGTCGGCCCGAACCTATACCCAACAGCAGGAGGATTGAGGCGTGTCGTCACGCGATTTTCGCAACGTCGCCATCGTGGCCCACGTCGACCACGGTAAGACGACGTTGGTCGACGCCATGCTTCGTCAGTCGGGCGCGTTCGCCGAACGTGCCGAACTGGTCGACAGGGTGATGGATTCCGGCGATCTGGAGCGCGAGAAGGGCATCACCATTCTCGCCAAGAACACCGCCGTGCACCGGCACAACCCGGACGGATCGGTGACTGTGATCAACGTCATCGACACTCCGGGGCACGCCGACTTCGGCGGCGAGGTCGAACGCGGCCTCTCGATGGTCGACGGCGTGGTGCTGCTGGTCGACGCGTCCGAGGGACCGCTTCCGCAGACCCGATTCGTACTGCGCAAGGCGCTTGCCGCGTCGTTGCCGGTGATCCTGGTCGTCAACAAGACCGACCGGCCCGACGCCCGGATCGCGGAGGTCGTCGAGGAGAGTCACGATCTGCTGCTCGATCTGGCCTCCGATCTGGACGACGCCGCCGCCGAGGCCGCCGAACTGGCCCTCGATCTGCCGGTGCTCTACGCCTCCGGGCGTGAGGGCAAGGCCTCGCGGGAACAGCCGGAGAACGGCAACGCCCCCAGCGCCGAGAACCTCGACGCGCTGTTCGACGTGCTCATGGAGTACATCCCGGCGCCCAAGGGTGATCCGGCCGCGCCGTTGCAGGCGCACGTCACCAACCTCGACGCCTCGGCATTCCTCGGCCGCCTCGCGCTGGTCCGCATCTACAGCGGTGAACTGCGCAAGGGGCAGAACGTCGCGTGGATGCACGCCGACGGCGTCAAGCAGGTCAAGATCACCGAACTGCTCCAGACCGTCGGTGTGGAGCGTCAGCCGGGCGAACTCGCCGTCGCCGGTGACATCGTCGCCATCGCGGGCATCTCCGACATCATGATCGGCGACACCCTGGCCGACGTCGACAACCCGATCGCGCTGCCCCGCATCATGGTCGACGAGCCCGCGATCTCGGTCACCATCGGCACCAACACCTCGCCGCTCGTCGGCCGGGTGCAGGGACACAAGCTGACCGCGCGGATGGTGAAATCGCGTCTGGACGCGGAACTGGTCGGCAACGTCTCGCTGCGGGTGCTCGATATCGGTCGCCCCGACGCCTGGGAGGTGCAGGGCCGCGGTGAGCTGGCGCTGGCCATCCTGGTCGAGCAGATGCGCCGCGAGGGTTTCGAGCTGACCGTCGGCAAGCCGCAGGTGGTCACCAAGCAGGTCGACGGCAAGATCCACGAACCCTTCGAAGAGCTGACCATCGACAGCCCCGACGAGTACCTCGGCGCGATCACCCAGCTGCTGGCCGCCCGCAAGGGCAAGATGGTGCAGATGAACAACCACGCCGCCGGATGGGTGCGCATGGAGTTCATCGTCCCCTCGCGTGGACTCATCGGTTTCCGTACCGACTTCCTCACCGAGACCAGGGGTACCGGCATCGCCAACGCCGTCTCCCACGGGTACGCCCCGTGGGCCGGTGAGATCCGGGCCAGGCACACCGGTTCGCTGGTCTCCGACCGCGCGGGCAGCGTGACGCCGTTCGCCATGATCCAGCTCTCCGATCGCGGCCAGTTCTTCGTCGAGCCGGGCGCCGACACCTACGAGGGTCACGTCGTCGGTATCAACCCGCGCGCGGAGGATCTCGACATCAACGTCACCCGCGAGAAGAAGCTGACCAATATGCGCAGCTCCACCGCCGACGTGTTCGAAACCCTCGCCAAGCCGTTGCAGCTCGATCTCGAGAGCGCGATGGAATTCTGCGCGGGCGACGAATGTGTCGAGGTCACCCCGGAGATCGTCCGGGTGCGCAAGGTGATTCTCGGTGCCACCGAGCGTGGCCGGGAACTGTCGAGGCGGAAGGCGCGGGACCGGGCCGCACTGTAGTGCTCGCGTCGGCGACCAACCATCGAGGGCCGTCCCCGCAACATATGAACGCAGGATCGGGCGGACCGCGAAACCGGTCCGCCCGGTCGTGTTCGGCAGGACCTCGATGCGTCGGGGCGGGTTACGTCGGCCGGTGGTCGACCGTGGGTGAGGCTGGGTAGAGTGCGCTCCGTGAGCTCGGGGGCAAGACGACGCGCGACGAGGCGCACCATGCTGGCAGTGGTGTCGATGGCGGCGGTCTGCGCCACGGTGCTCGCCGGATGCACGGCCAATCCGCCGCCGCCGATCGAGAGCACCGACAGCCCGAAGACGACACCGGCCAAACCGGGTAAGCACACCGTCGTGGTGGCGATCGACGACATCGGCATCGGATTCAATCCGCATCTGCGCGCCGACCAGTCGCCCGCCAACGCGGCGGTGGCCTCGATGGTGCTGCCGAGCCCGTTCCGGCCGGTGCCCAATCCCGCGGTGCCCGGCGCCACCGAGTGGGTGCCGGACACCGCGCTCGTCACCTCGGCCGAGGTGACCGCGCAGGAGCCGTTCACCATCACCTACACGCTGCGCAACCAGGCCAACTGGTCCGACGGGGCGCCCATCGCCGCCGAGGATTTCCGGTACCTGTGGCAGCAGATGATCACCCAGCCCGGTGCGGTCGATCCGGCGGGCTACCGGCTCATCGATGACGTGAATTCCTCCGGCGGCGGCAAAACCGTCACGGTGACCATGAATCAGCCGTATCCGGCGTGGCGCGAACTGTTCGTCGACCTGCTGCCCTCGCATCTGCTGAAGGATTCGCCGGGCGGATTCGTCAACGGACTCGAGGAGCCGAGCCAGGTCTCCGGCGGCAATTTCGCGATCAAATCGGTGGATCGCGGACGCGACGAGATCCTGCTCGAACGCAACGACCGGTACTGGGGAACACCCGCCGCGCCGGATCAGATCCTGTTGCGCCGCGGCGGAACTCCCGCGCAACTCGCCGAATCGCTGCGCACCGGCGACGCGCAGATGGCGCTCGTGCACGGCGGGGTCGCCACCCAGGCGCAACTGGCGGCGATTCCCTCGGTGCGCACCGCGATCATGCCCCAGTCGCGCGAATTGCAATTCGTATTGAACGGGCGCAGTGGGGATCTCGGTGATCCCCGGGTCCGCCGCGGTGTGGTGGCGCTGCTCGATCCCGCGCTGCTCGCCACGGTCGGCGCGCAGACCGGCGGCTGGGTGGAGCCGGTCCGGGCGCAGATCCTGACACCGTCCGATCCGGGTTATCTCCCGACCGCGCCCCCGCGTGCCACCTCCGACGAGGCGTTCGCCCTGCTCGCCGAGGCGGGTTACGCGCGCGCTCCCGAGCAGCCGACGGCGTCCTCGCCGACCTCGCCCGCGCCGAAGCCGAGGACCGTCGCGAAGAACGGCAAACAACTGGTCATCCGGATCGGCGCGGTGACCAACGACGCGACCGCGCTCGCGGTCGCCAATACCGCCGCCGACCAATTACGCAGCGCCGGAATCGATGCCAGCGTGCGCAGCCTCGCCGCCGACGCGCTCTACGGTAAGGAAGTGGTCGAGAGCGGTGTCGATGCGCTGGTGGGCTGGGAGGTCGCGGGCAGTGATCCCGCGACCGTGCTGGCCTCGCGCTACGGCTGTCCGCCCGTCGCCGATCCGGCCGTGACCGACAGCGAGGCGCGCGCGGCGGTCGAAGCGGCGCGGCGCGCGCCGAGCAATCTGTCCGGGGTGTGCGATCCCGCGCTGCAACCGGGGATCGACGGCGCGCTGCGCGGTATCGACGTCGGCAGGACCCTCGCCGACGCCGAACCGAGCCTGTGGAATCTGGCGACGGTACTGCCGATCGTGCAGGACAACGTCGTCGCTGCCTCGGGCCCGTGGGTCGACGGCGCGTCGCTGAGCGGCGCGATCCAGGTCGGCATCTTCGGCGATGCCGCGATGTGGAGACGGATTCCGTGACCGGCGGCCTGCTGCTGGTCCACGCCCATCCCGATGACGAATCCATCACCACCGGCGGCACCATCGCCCACTACCGTCGTCTCGGGGTGCCCGTCACCGTGGTGACCTGCACTCTCGGCGAGGAGGGTGAGGTCATCGGGGATGAGTGGGCGCGACTGGTGGCCGACCGGGCCGACCAACTCGGCGGTTACCGGATCCTCGAATTGACCAGAGCTCTTGCCGCGTTGGATTGCGCGCCCCCGCGTTTCCTCGGTGGAGCCGGGCGGTGGCGTGACTCCGGTATGGCCGGTACCCCGTCGGCCGAGAACCCGAGGGCCTTCGTCCGTTCCGGTGCCGAGGCCGTCGACGCGCTCACCGAGATCGTGCTGGAACTCCGCCCCGACGTGGTGATCGGTTACGACCCGCGCGGCGGTTACGGTCATCCGGATCATGTTCGCGCACACCGGATCACGACCGACGCGGTACACGCGGCGGCCGAACGCGGTTGGGACACACCGAAGTTCTACTGGACGGTCACCGACGGTGAGATGCTCCGCCTGCACACCGAGGTGCTCGCCCGCCGCACGGCCGAGGGACTTCCCGGTGCGCTCCCGAAAGGCTGGCGACTGCCCGCCGTGGACGAATTGGCCAGTGTCCCCGGCCATTCGGTGACGACGACCATCGAGGTCTCCGACGTGCTCGCCGCCAAACGCGCCGCGCTGCGCGCCCACGCGACCCAGGTGACGGTCGCCCCTTCGGGCCGGGAATTCGCCCTGTCGAACAATGTCGCGCAGCCGGTACTGCCCGAGGAGCACTACATCCTGGTGCGCGGCGAACGCGGCCCGACCGGATCGGACGGTCGCGAACACGACCTGTTCGCCGGACTCGACTGAGATCCGGGTATCCGGGAACCGTGGATCCGATTTGTGCCAGGAGCCGGAGGGGACGAGGGCCACAACCCGCGAATGTCCAGCGGAATAGACTCGTCATATGTACAACTGGCATCTCCAGGACGCCATCGTGGCGTTCGTGGACAGCATGAAGCCGAACTGGCCGGCGCAGCACGAGCTGTACATGTCGGTGCTGTACACGTTCGTCGACATGCAGAGCCACCTGCTGTCGCTCCTCGGCTATCCGCCGGTGTCGTGACGGCCACCGTCGACAAGCGGCCCGGAGCATCCGGCGCCGCTGGAGATCGCCCGGCGCGAATTCCGGCGGTCGCCCTGATGACGGTGCTGGTCCTCAGCGGCCTGTTCACGCTGGTGTTCGAGGTGCTCTACCTGCCGGTCTACCTCGGTAGCGGCAGCCTGCCCGCTCCGGAACCGGAGGTCGTCGCCGCGCCCGCGGGGCTCGCGAGCGTCCTGACCGAAGGGGCGGTCGCTTTCCCGATCACGGCGCTGTTGGCCGCCGTACTGAACGTCGCGTTGGTCGCGGCGATGCGCACCCTCACCGACCGGCCGGGGATCGCGCTGCTCCCGGTGCTCGCCTGGGCGGTCGGCTTCTTCGCGTGCTCGGTCAGCGGTCCCGGCGGCGACATCATGCTGATCAGCGACTGGCCGACGTTGCTGTTGCTCGTGTGCGGACTCGGGCCGCCGCTGGCCTACACCTACCTCCGAACCGGTCCGCAGGCGTCGCGCCCGAGTTGAACCGCCCGGTCAGTCGACCCGCACCGCCAGGTTGGCGACCACCGCGTCGGTACGGGCGCGCAGCGCGGCCGCCAGGACCGGTCCCCGGGGGTTGTGGAGCGGACGGTGCCACCAGCGGCGCGGTTCGACCTGGGCGAGCAGCACGGTGACCTCGTGACCGGCGGCGGTCTGTTTACGGACGTATCCCACCAGGGTGGCGACGAGGCTGCGGTGCGGACAGGGCAGCACGGTCAGTGGGATGCCGGGATCCCACTGCTTCCACTGCGCGCTGAGCCGGGTGATGGACTCCTGGTCGATCGCCGCCGCGACGGCGACGATCTCGCCGCGCATCCGCAGCGCGGCCTGGAGTGCGCGCGCGGTCACCTCGCTCATCGTGACCACCGGCACGATCACCATCTCCCGCGCGACCGGAGCCTGCCTCGGCCGGGCGGGCAGGATGCCGAGATGTAGTTGATCGGCGACGCCCCGGTAGTACCCCTCGGTTCTGGCGAACAGGACGATCAGGGCCGGGATGATGATCAGCAGCAGCCACGCGCCCTCGGTGAACTTCTCCGCCAGCAGCACCAACGCGGCGACGGCGGTGAGGATCGCGCCGAATCCGTTGAGCGCGGCGCGCGGCACCCAGCCCGATCCCCGGTCCCGCCACCAGTGCCGTACCAGACCGGTCTGGCAGAGCGTGAACCCGATGAAGACCCCGACCGCGTACACCGGAAGCAGTCGGTGGGTTTCGGCGTCGACCGCGATCAGCACGAGCGCGGCGACGGCCGCGAGCGCGCCGACCCCGTAGCGGAACACGGGACGTTCGGAGCGCAGGGCGAACAGCGAGGGGATCCGCCGATCCTTGGCGAGTAGCGACAGCAGTATCGGCAGCCCGCCGAAACTGGTGTTCGCGGCCAGTACGAGCACCGCGGTGACCGCCAGATTGGTCAGGTAGAACAGCCAGCCGGTGCCGAACGCGGCCGCCGACAACTGCGCGAGCACCGTGACATCCTCGCGCGGCACGACCCCGTGCTTACGGATCAGCCACGACAACCCGAGCAGCAGGGTGCCGAGCAGCAGGCCCAGCGCGACCTCGGTGTGCTGGGCGCGGCGCACCCGAGGGGTACGGAACGACGGCACGGCGTTGGCGATCGCCTCGACACCGGTGAGCGCCGAGCAACCTGCGGCGAAAGCCTTGAGCACCAAGATGATTCCGACGGCCGTGATCGGGTCGAACGGACGGTGTGCCGTCCCGATCACCGCGACCGGATGCGAACGGGTCAGCCCCACCACGATCACCGCCACGATCAGCCCGACGAACAGGATCGCCGGGCCCATCAGCACTTTCGCGGATTCGGCCACCCCGATCAGATTGACCACCGTCAGCACCGCCAGGGCGAGCAGCGTGAGCAGCAGCAGATTGTCGGCGAGTTCGGGGAACGCGCTCGCGAGACTGGCCGCGCCCGCGCTGAGACTGACCGCGACGGTGAGCACGTAGTCGACCACCAGACTCGCCGCCGCCAGCAGCGCAGCACCCCGCCCGAGCTGACGCTTCGACACCGCGTACGCGCCGCCGCCGTCCGGATGGACCGCGATCACCTGCCGATACGACAGCACGAGAACCAACAGCAGCGCGGTGATCGCGCAGGCGATCGGAAAGGTCAGCGAGACAGCTGCCGTCCCCGCCGCGACGAGCACCAGCACGATCGCCTCCGGCCCGTAGGCCACGCTGGACAGCGCGTCCAACGACAGCGCTGCCAGACCGCCGACCGCTGTCAGCCGATACTTGTCCCCCCGCTGATGTCGACGGACCCGCCGATCGGCGATCGGCAGCTCCCTGGTCCGCGCGTTCGAGGTCTCGACCACGCCGTCCATTCAACGTCGCCGCAACCCGGCAACCGATCAGCCACACCGCACAGACGCTCGATAGCGCGACTGTCGCCGTGCCCGCGGCGTCCGATCCGGGCCGGGATGGCAGCCGCGCGGGGATGTTTCACGCGGTAACCGACGAACAGCTAGTGTCTGGTTCGCCAATACAGACACTCCAAGCAGGGGGAACAGATGCCGCTGTCTCGTCGCCGCTTCCTCGCCGCGCCCGTGGTGGGCGCTGCGGTGAGCACGCTGGGCCTGCCGGTCGCGCACGCGGTGGAACCGCGCATGGTGCGGGCGGGCGACGCGGACTACGCGGCGTTGACGACTCGAGGCTACAACCGGCGTTTCACCGCGCGACCGCAGCAGATATTCGTGCCGGGCAATGCCGAGGAGGTGCGAGTCGCGGTCGAGCGGTCGGTGAAAGAGGGTTCCGCGCTCGCGGTGCGGTCGGGTGGACACGGGTTCGAGGATTTCGTGGACAACGACCGGACGCGCACGATCGTCGACCTCCAGCGGTTGAACACGGTGTCGTGGGACGAGACCCATCGCGCGTTCTCGGTGGACGCGGGCGCCGACCTGGGCGCGGTCTACGAGCGGTTGCTCGGCGGCTGGGGTGTGACGCTTCCCGCCGGGATCTGCAAAGGGGTCGGTGCGGGTGGGCATATGAGCGGTGGCGGCTATGGCCCGCTGTCGCGGCGGCTCGGGCTGGTGGCCGATCACCTGTACGGGGTAGAGCTCGTCACGGTCGATTCGAGTGGCGCGGCATCGGTCGTCGTGGCGACCCAGGATGGTCCGAACGCGGATCTGTGGTGGGCGCACACCGGCGGCGGTGGCGGCAATTTCGGTGTGGCCACCCGTTATCTGCTGCGTTCCTCGAGTTCGGACGGTGTGGATCCGGCCCGCGCGCTGCCGAAACCGCCGGGAACCATGGTGCACACGCGGCTGACGCTGCCGTTCGCGACCGAGGAGTCGTTCGTTCGTCTCGTCGGCAACTACCTGGCGTTCTTCGAACAGCACAGCGCGCCGGGCGATCCGTTCACCGGCCTGTACGCGCCGCTGCACATCAAACCCGGTATCGCGGGTTCGGATGTACTCGTCCTGCTCGACGGCGACCTGCCCGATGCCGCGAAGATGTTCGACGAGTTCGTCGCCGCGATATCGGCGGGTGTGACACCCGGGCTGGTCGGTCCGCCGCCGACCACCTCGTCCTACGCCGATACCGTCGCGAACGTCTACTACGCCGAGGGGATGCTCGGGTTCCGGGTCAAGGCGAAGTCCGCGTATCTGCGCAAGTCGTTCTCGGCCGAACAGTTGCAGACCCTGTACCGCTACATGAGCGATATTCGCTTCATCGGTGAATCCCAGTTGGAATTCATGCCTTTCGGCGGCGCGACCAATGCCGTGGCGGCCGATGCCACCGCGGTCTCGGCGCGGAATTCGTTCATGAAACTGCTCATCCACGCCGCGTGGCGTATTCCCGGCGACGACGACCGTCAGATCGCCTGGGCCCGTGAGATGTTCCGCGACGTCTACGCGGCGACCGGTGGCGCGCCGGTCCCGAACGAATCCAACGGCGGCAGCTACATCAACTACCCCGATCCCGATATGGCCGATCGGCGGTGGAATACCTCCGGGGTGCCGTGGCACAGTCTGTACTACGGCGGTAATTACGAACGGCTGCGCGGGGTCAAGGCGACATGGGATCCCGGCAACGTCTTTCAGCATCGACTCTCGATCGGCCGCCCGGACTGGTGAGTGGCCGCCGGATTCAGTTCGTGCCCCGAGAAGGGTCCGAGGGCCGCGGACGGGTGCCGAGACGCCCCGGGGTGATCGCCTCGATGAGGGCCCACGCCTCGTCCAGTGGAAGGTCGACCACCGGGTACCGCTTCTTTCCGGCCGCGGTGGCCGCGACGACGGTCGCGACTCCCGATCGGCGCTGCCAGAAGGATCGGCGGAGGGTCCAGCCGATGATGCCGGGGCCTTCGAGGCAGTCGCGGTCCCGGTCGAGTGATCCGGCGCGGGTGATCAGCCAGGCGGGAGTCGACGGAGTCGAGGGGATGACCGCGTGGCCGAGACCTCGGTAGCGGTCCTCGGCGAGAGCGATCGCGAACGGAACGGGCACGGCGGGAATCAGCCACAGCCACGGTGATATGTCGACGCCGATGACGATGAGCAGCAACAGGATCGCGGCGGCGATGAGACTCGGGGTGAGTGCCCGGGTGTGGCGGCGGCGGCGCGCGACGGTGCCGTGGGACCGGAGAGCGACGCTGCCCTGGGCGCTCGTCCACGGCGAACCGGGGGAGGCGCGGGTCGATGGATCGGACGTATCGGCCTGTGCGACAGTCGATATCGTGTCCCCGGCATCGGGGATCGCGGCGCGGGAGCGGAGTAGTTCGGCCAGGGTACGTTCCACGGCGGCGCGGGGTGCCTGCGGCAGAATCTTCTGACGCGCGTTCTCCCCGACCATGATCGCCTCGAGTTCGGCGGCGCCCGACAAGCGCAGCAGCAGCGGCTCGTTGACGGTCGCGCCACGGAATCGGGCGAGATCCAGCGTGATCTGTCGTTTGGTGAAAAGTCCGTGCCGCAGGTGCAGGGTGCGGCCGTTGTCGAGCACCCTGAGCCCGAAATAGGTTGCGAGATAACGGGTACAGGCGGCCAGGCTGACAAGTGCGACGATGGCGCCCACCCCGCCGAAGACGGCGAGCACGACCAGGGCGGAGGAGCCTTCCTCCAGCGAGTGCGCCGCGTCCGATCGGAACACGATATCGCCGAGTCCGTACTGGAACGCCGCGCCGACGATCGGGGCGATCACCGCGAATCCGGTCAGCGACAGCGGCGCGTACCGGACCCACCTCGGCTGCCAGTGCCCGATCTCGCGTTCGGTGACCGGTTCGACATCCGGCGCGATGTGGTCGAGAGATTCGGAATCGATCTGCTCGCCAGCGGGTTTCGCGTTCGAGGTCAAATGGTCGACCAGGGTCGCGCGCAAGGCGGGCACCAACGCGCGGTCGAGGGAATCGAGCCGGAATTTCTCGCCGGTCTCGGCCTGCTGCCCGGTACCGATCACCACCACCGACAGTCCGAGCAGTCGGTGCAGCAGATCGGATTCGATGTCGACGGAACGGATTCGCGAGCGCGGCACCGACAGTGTGCGGCGCTGGATCAGCCCGGTGCGCAATTCGACGTGGGTCGGGCCGATCCGATAGGTGGTGGTGAACCAGCGGGTGAGGGCGAACCCGATGATCAGGGCGAGCGGGATGAGACTCCAGCCGTGATTGCCGCTGCTCGTGCCGAGGATCAGGGTGCCGACCAGCACCGGAATGAATTTCGCCACCTCGTTGACCGGATGGATCAACAGCATTCGTCTGTCCAGCCGCAACCAGCTGTCCTGATCGGAGACGGCGGGTGCGTCGGCGGGGGAGGCGCGGGCGGCCGGGTCGTGGGTCGGTCCGCTCACGTCGCGTCCCCGCGGTGCAGCGCCGCGATCTGCGTCAGCCAGGTCACCGTCTCCTCCGCGACCGGCAGATCGAGCGCCTCGATGCGTACCGCTCCGGCCGAGGACGCGGTCGTGACGGTCACCGTGGCCAGACCGAGCAGACGTTCGAGGGGTCCGCGTTCGGTGTCGACGGTCTGCACGCGCGAGATCGGCGCGACCCGGCTCTCCTGGGTCAGCCAGCCGACCCTGGTGTACACCGCCTCGTCGGTCACCTCCCAGCGGTGCACCGCGTAGCGCCACCACGGCACCACCGTCGCGTTGACGATCCCGAGGACGATCGCCACCGCCAGCGCCACGCCCTGCCAGCCGCGATGGCCCGAATCGAAGAATGCCCAGATCAGCACGGCCGCCACCGCGATCAGCCAGAACACCGCCCCCTGCAAGGCCCACAGCAGTTTGGCCTTCGGACTCGGTCGCAGTGCCGGATCGGCCAGTGCGGTGCTCGGTGGCGACATACAGCCATGTTGGCACGAAATTCCCGCCCTCCGTCGACGCGCCGAAGCGCCCATGGAATAACCGCGCGCCGTCGCGAGGTTGTGATGCTCACGACTGCGCCGTACGCGGCGCCGCAATCGTCGTGTGCGCGGTCGCGGCATTGCCGCACGCTCACTCGGGTGCACTGGAGGGAGACAGCGAAGGATGTGTAGCGCATGATCGAGGGCGTGACCGAGCTAGCGACACCGAGTGTCCCCCCCGCGCCGCCCACGTCATCGGCCATGCGCCGGGCGCTGCGGCGAGCGCGTGACGGCGTGACATTGAACGTGGACGAAGCCACCGTGCTGCTGCACGCCCGCGGCGGCGACCTGGTCGATCTGTCCGCCAGCGCGGCCAGAGTGCGTGACGCGGGTCTGGAGTCGGCGGGTCGCCCGAAAACCATCAGTTACTCCCGCAACGTCTTCATCCCGCTGACCAAACTGTGCCGGGACAAATGCCACTACTGCACCTTCGTCACGGTCCCGGGCAAATTGCGGGCCGAGGGCAAAGGCATGTTCCTCGAACCCGACGAGGTGCTGGAGATCGCGCGCGAAGGCGCGGCGCTCGGCTGCAAGGAAGCGCTGTTCACCCTCGGTGACCGGCCCGAGGATCGCTGGCCCGAGGCCGCGCAGTGGCTCGACGAGCGCGGTTACGATTCCACGCTCGACTACCTGCGCGCCGTCTCCATCCTGGTACTCGAGGAGACCGGACTGCTTCCGCACCTGAATCCGGGTGTGATGAGCTGGGACGAGATATCCCGGCTCAAGCCGGTCGCGCAGTCCATGGGCATGATGCTCGAGACCACCTCGTCCCGGTTGTTCACCGAGAAGGGGGAATGCCACTACGGCAGTCCCGACAAGGATCCGGCGGTGCGGTTGCGCTCGATCACCGACGCGGGACGTCTCTCGGTGCCCTATACCACCGGCATCCTGGTCGGCATCGGCGAGACGATGACCGAGCGCGCCGAATCCATCCTGGCGATTCGTAAGCAGCACAAGGCATTCGGTCACATCCAGGAAGTGATCATCCAGAACTTCCGGGCCAAGGACGACACCGCCATGCGGGACACGCCCGATGCCGGTCTGGAGGAATTCCGCGCCGCCATCGCCGTCACCAGGTTGCTGCTCGGCCCGGACGTGCCGGTGCAGGCGCCGCCGAACCTGGTCTCCCAGCAGGACTGCCTCGATCTCATCGACGCGGGGATCGACGACTGGGGCGGGGTCTCCCCGGTCACGCCCGACCACGTCAACCCCGAACGGCCGTGGCCGAATCTGGACACCCTGCGCGAGATCACCGAGGCCGCGGGATACCAGCTGGTCGAGCGCACCTCCGCGCATCCGAAGTACGTGCGCGCGGGCAATCCGTGGATCGATCCCCGGATCGGCGCGCACGTCGCGGCGCTCACCGACCCGACGACCGGTCTGGCGAATCCGGACGCGTTGCCGGTCGGACTGCCGTGGCAGGAGCCCGACGAGAACTGGGATTCGGCGGGGCGGGTCGATCTCAACACCTCGATCGACACCACCGGACGAAATACCGAGAGCCGCAGCGATTCCGGACTCGGCCAGGAGGTCCTGGGAGCCTTCGGCGATTGGGACACCATTCGCGAACAGGCCCGTGATCTGGCGATCACCGCGCCGCAGCGTCTGGACGCCGACGTACTCGCGGCGTTGCGCGCCGCCGAAGCCGATCCGGCGGGCCTGAGCGACGCCGAATACCTGGCGCTCGCCACCGCCGACGGCCCGGACCTGGAAGCCGTTGTCGCCTTGGCCGATCAGTTGCGCCGCGAGGTGTCCGGCGACGAGGTCACCTACGTGGTGAACCGGAATATCAACTTCACCAATATCTGCTACACCGGATGTCGTTTCTGCGCGTTCGCCCAGCGCAAGGGCGATGCCGACGCCTTCACGCTCAGTACCGAGGAAGTCGCCGACCGGGCCTGGGAGGCCTATGTCGACGGTGCGAGCGAGGTCTGCATGCAGGGCGGTATCGACCCGGATCTGCCGGTCACCGGATACGCGGATCTGGTGCGCGCGGTGAAGCGGCGGGTGCCGTCGATGCACGTGCACGCGTTCAGCCCGATGGAGATCGTGAACGGCGCCTCACGTGGCGGCCAGAGCGTCGAGGACTGGCTGGTCGCGCTGAAAGAGGCGGGGCTGGACACCATCCCGGGCACCGCGGCCGAGATCCTGGACGACGAGGTGCGCTGGGTGCTTACCAAGGGCAAACTGCCCGCGTCGGCCTGGATCGAAGTCATCACCACGGCCCATCGGGTAGGGCTGCGGTCCAGTTCGACCATGATGTATGGCCACGTCGACAATCCGTCGCACTGGGTCGGCCACCTGCGCGTGCTGCGCGGAATCCAGGACGAGACCGGCGGTTTCACCGAATTCGTGCTGCTGCCCTTCGTCCACCAGAGCGCTCCGCTCTACTTGGCGGGCGCCGCACGCCCCGGCCCGACCATCCGCGACAACCGCGCCGCCCACGCCCTGTCGCGCATCATGCTGCACGGCCGTATCCACAACATCCAGACCAGCTGGGTCAAACTCGGCACCCAGGGCACCCGCATGATGCTCAACGGCGGGGCCAACGACCTCGGCGGCACCCTGATGGAGGAGACCATCTCCCGCATGGCCGGCTCCCAGCACGGCTCGGCGAAAACCGTCGCCGAACTGCGCGAGATCGCCGAGGGCATCGGCAGGCCGGTCCGCGAACGCACCACCGTCTACGGCCGCGTCGACCGCTCCGCCACCTCGATCCCCCTGGTCGTCGGATAGCCACGGAAGCACCCCGGACGACGGTTACGATCGCGGCGTGACCGTCATCTGGCAGGGCCCGCAACCGACGCCGATCGACTGGGTGACCTTCCTCGACATCGAGGAGGACGTCCGCCGCGAGCTGGAGATCGTCGACGGTTTCGTCGTCCCGCGTGAGCAGCGCGGACGTGACCATCAAAAGGTCGGCACCCGGCTCTCGCTGGCCTTGGAGCGCGCGGCCGTCGCCGAGATGCGGGGCAGTGGTGGCGGTTCCGGCTACGAGACCAACACCGAGGTCGACGTGTTGCTCTGGGAGGTGCCGCCCACGGCGCGTAAGCCCGACGCGGTGCTGCACCGGTGTCTGCCGGAATTCGAGCAGTGGGCGGCGGGGCACTGTGTGATCGTCGTCGAGGTGCTGTCCACCTGGTCCGAACGCAGGGACCGGGTGCACAAGATGAGCGACTACGCGGACGCGGGCATCCCGCACTACTGGTTGGTGAGCTTCGACAAGATCGGGGCGCTGACCATCGAGCGCTACACGCTGTCGGATCGGACCGGTCCCTATATCCATATCGGCACCGGTCACCGCGATATGGGCCCCGTCGCTGTGGCCGCCTCGGATCCTTTCCCGCTGGAATTGCTGTGGGCGGATCTGGAGATCGCGCCGCGGGTGTGAACGGTGGGGTTGGAGGGATCGGTCACTCGATGCGGGCGTGAACGGGGTTGCGGCACTAGGATCTGGGTGGGGCGTCACAGTGGACGCGGCCGGGGCCGGAGCTGGGAAGTTAGGGCAGGCTGACCGGTAGTAACGTGGGGTGTCGGGATAGGGTTTCGCAGGCGGACCATCCCGCAGGTGAGGACCAGACTAGGAGAACGGCAGTGCCGTACATCATCGCTGAACCGTGCGTTGACGTGAAGGACAAGGCATGCATCGAGGAATGCCCCGTGGATTGCATCTACGAGGGTGGTCGCATGCTGTACATCCATCCCGACGAGTGCGTGGACTGTGGTGCGTGTGAGCCGGTGTGCCCGGTCGAGGCCATCTTCTACGAGGACGACACCCCCGACCAGTGGATCGGCTACGTGAACGCCAACGTCGATTTCTTCGACGAGCTGGGTTCGCCGGGCGGTGCGACCAAGGTCGGCAAGACCGATTTCGATCCGGCGTTCATCAAAGAACTCCCCCCGATGGGCGAGTGAGTTCGCACGTGTCGGCTCGTATTCGGGTCAGCTCGCTGCTGCCCGACTTCCCCTGGGACACCATCGCGGCGGTCAAGGCCGAAGCGGCGGCGCATCCCGGCGGAATCGTCGACCTGTCGGTCGGCACCCCGGTCGATCCGGTGGCACCGCTGATCAGGGCCGCGTTGAATTCGGTCGCCGAGGTCCCCGGCTACCCCACCACGCACGGGACGCCCGAACTGCGTGCCGCGGCCGTCGACGCGTTGAAGCGGCGCTACGGGGTCACCGATATCGATCCCGCCGCCGTCCTGCCGGTGATCGGCACCAAGGAACTGATCGCCGGACTGCCGAAACTGCTCGGTCTCGGCGCCGACGACCTGGTCGTCATCCCGGAGGCCGCCTATCCGACCTACGAGGTCGGGGCACTGCTCGCGGGCGCCGAGGTGGTGCGCGCCGACGGACTGACCCAGCTCGGACCGCGCAATCCGGCCCTGATCTACGTGAATTCGCCGTCGAATCCCACCGGGAAGGTGCTCGGCGTCGATCACCTGCGCAAGGTCGTCGCCTTCGCCCGCGAGCGCGGTGCGATCGTGGCATCCGACGAGTGCTACCTCGGACTGACCTGGGAGGGTCGGGCGGTCTCGATCCTCGACCCCGATGTCTGCGACGGCGACCATACGAATCTGCTCGCGGTGCATTCGCTGTCGAAGACCTCCAATCTGGCCAGTTACCGCGCCGGATTCGTCGTGGGCGACCCCGAACTCGTCGCGGAACTGCTCGAAGTCCGCAAACATTCCGGCATGATGGTGCCCTTCCCGATCCAGGCCGCCATGACCGCGGCGCTGAGCGATGACGCGCACGAGGCGCAGCAGCGCGAACGGTACCGCGCGCGCCGGGAGATTTTGCGAAAGGCCCTGGAAGCGGCTGGTTTCCGCATCGATCATTCCGAGGCGGGCCTCTACCTGTGGTCGACCAGGGGCGAGAACTGCCACACGACCCTGGACTGGCTGGCAAAACGCGGCATCCTCGCCGCCCCCGGCGAGTTCTACGGCCCGGGCTGTGCCGAATACGTCCGCATCGCCCTGACCGCCACCGACGAGCGCATCGACGCAGCGGTCTCACGGCTCGGCGAGCACTGAGATCAGCGCGCCGGGCGTGCGCCGACGCTCGACGGATCGCCTGACACCCGGAACGTCGAAGGCGGCCGACCGCGCGCGTCGCGATCCGCGATCGGCCGACGATCCGCGGTTCGGCGCGGCCGCCACGATCGCCGGTGGCTCCGCCTGATCGAATTGCCACCCGGCAGCCTCCGGGGACACGCGATCGGCGCGTGCCGCACACCGGGCCGCGAAGGGCGATAGCCTGGGGTATGGACGCTGTCACGGTTGTCCCTGTCCCCGGCAACGAGCCGGTGCATTCCTACGCACCCGGCAGCCGGGAGCGTGAACTGCTGGTCGCGCGACTGGCCGAGATCTCCGCCGAATCCGTCGATGTCCCGCTGGTCGTCGGCGGAAAACATCGCCCCGGTATCGGCGATCGGCACCCCATCGTCGCCCCGCATCGGCACGCTCACGTCCTCGGGACCTACACCGATATCACCCACTCCGAAGCGCGCGGAGCCATCGACGCGGCCATCGCGGCCGCGCCGGGCTGGCGCGCGCTACCCTGCGATGAACGCGCCGCGATCCTGCTGCGCGCCGCGGACCTGCTGGCGGGCCCGTGGCGCGAGTCCATCGCCGCCGCGACCATGCTCGGTCAATCGAAATCGGCGATCCAGGCCGAGATCGACGCCCCCTGTGAACTGATCGACTTCTGGCGTTTCAATGTGGCGTTCGCGCGCGAAATCATGGAACAGCAACCCCGGTCCTCGCCCGGGGTGTGGAATCGCCTGGAGTATCGGCCGCTGGAGGGTTTCGTCTACGCGATCACCCCCTTCAACTTCACCGCCATCGCGGGAAATCTGCCGACCGCGCCCGCCCTGATGGGTAATACGGTGGTCTGGAAACCGTCACCGACCCAGACGTTGTCCGCCTTCTACACCATGCGATTGCTCGAAGCCGCGGGCCTGCCTCCCGGCGTGATCAACATGGTGACCGGCGATGGCGCGGCGCTGTCGGAAGTCGCGCTGAGCGATCCCCGGCTGGCCGGAATCCATTTCACCGGTTCCACCGCGACATTCCAATACCTGTGGCAGCAGGTCGGCGCGAATATCGGCCGCTATCACGGCTATCCGCGACTGGTCGGTGAAACCGGCGGCAAGGATTTCATCGTCGCGCACCCCTCGGCCGATCCGGACGCGTTGCGCACCGCCATGGTCCGCGGCGCCTACGAATACCAGGGCCAGAAATGTTCCGCCGCGTCGCGCGCCTATATACCGCGCTCGGTCTGGCGGGTGATGGGCGACGATTTCCTGCACGTGGCGGCCGGGCTCGAATACGGCGATATCGCCGACCTGACGAAATTCGGTGGCGCGCTGATCGATCGACGCGCCTACGACAAGAACGTGGCCGCCATCGAGCGGGCCCGCGACGCGGGGATCACCATCCCGGTCGGCGGCGAGTACGACGATTCCGAAGGCTGGTTCGTGCGCCCGACGGTGCTGCTGTCCGACGATCCACGCGACGAGTCCTTCCGGACCGAGTATTTCGGCCCGATCCTGTCGGTACACGTCTACGACGACGCCGAACCCGGTTCCTACGCGGCGATTCTGGCCGAGGCCGAATCCGCCGCCCCCTACGGGCTGACCGGCGCGATCTTCGCCCAGGACCGGCACGCGATCGAACAGGCGAGTGCCGCGTTGCGATTCGCGGCGGGCAATTTCTACATCAACGACAAACCCACCGGCGCGGTGGTGGGGCAGCAGCCCTTCGGTGGCGCACGCGCTTCGGGAACCGACGACAAGGCGGGTTCGCCGCTGAATCTGCTGCGGTGGGTGGCGCCGCGGACCATCAAGGAGACGTTCGTCCCCCCGGTCGAGCATCGCTATCCGCATATGGACGTGTGAGCGGGATTTCCGACGGCACAGGAGGCACGGTGAGCCAGGCAACGCATATTCCGGTGCGGGGTAGTGGGCGGCGATGAATCCGCTGCGTCCCGTCATCCTCGCGGCCGCCGGGTCGCCGCGCATGAAACGCGTGCTCACCGGCACGACCGTCACCACTGATATCGTCCGCCGCTTCGTGGCGGGGGAGACCAGGACCGAACTGCTTCCGGTCGTGGCGGCCGTACTCGGCACCGACCGGCTGGTCAGCGTCGATTTCCTCGGTGAATACACGACCGACCGGGCGCGGGCGGACGCGACCGTGGCGGAATACCTCTCGCTCATCAACGATCTCGCGGCGCTCGGACGGGTGCGGACGCTCGGCGTCGAGGTCGCGCCGGTGGAGGTGTCGGTCAAATTGTCGGCCCTCGGGCAGGCATTACCCGTCGACGGCCCCGCCATCGCCACCGACAACCTGCGCGTGCTGTGCACGAAGGCGGCCGAGGCCGGGGTGTGGGTGACCGTCGACGCGGAGGATCACACCGCCACCGACGCCACCCTGGCCTCGGTGCTCGAACTGCGGCCCGAATTTCCCTGGCTCGGTACGGTTCTCCAGGCCTACTTGCATCGCACCGAATCCGACTGCGCCGAATTCGCCGGGCCGGATTCGCGGATCCGGTTGTGCAAGGGCGCTTACCGGGAACCGCAGGGTGTGGCGTTCCAGCACGCCGTCGAGGTGACCGAATCGTATCTACGCTGTCTCCAGACACTCATGTACGGGGACGGCTATCCGATGGTGGCGACCCATGATCCGATGCTGGTCCTCGCGGCGGAGACGATGGCGGCCGAAACGAACCGGGCCGCCTATCGTTTCGAGCACCAGATGCTCTACGGCATTCGCGAGGCCGAGCAGTCCCGGCTGACCGAGGCCGGTTACGCGATGCGCGTCTACATCCCCTACGGCAACGAGTGGTACGGCTACCTGACCCGGCGGCTGGCCGAGCGCCCGGCGAATCTGGGATTCTTCCTGCGGGCGCTGGTCTCGCGGTCCTGATCAGACCAGCGGCTTGCCGAGCCGGTGCCTGCGACGCATATCCCACAGGTAGGCGTTGAGCGGAAAGAGTCTGGCGGGCTTGGGGAATCGCCGATGGACGGCGCCGATCGCGCGCAGCAGCGCGTTCATGATCCGTTCGTCGCGGTCGGTCCAGGTCAGCCGCATCTCCGAGCGCAGATGCGGTGGCAGCAGCCCGACCACGAAGAAGCGCTGAACCGGTGCGAATACCCGCAGCGGTCGCGAGACCATCTTCAGGTCGATGAGGTCGTTGAAGAAGGCTCGGGTCCTGGGGTCGATCGTCTTGGTGGCCAGTTCGGCGGTCCAATACTCCTCGAACGCGGCGCGATCGGCGGGCCACATCTCGGGGCGCACCTGCAATGTGGTGCCCAGTCGGGAGGCGTACCGGTAGAAGACCTCGGTGGTGTCGGGATCCATCGGGCCGTGTAGTCGTTGCTCCAGGTCGACGATTCCCCAGTACAGGCAGGCCGCCACCCAGAGCTGTAGTTTCGGGTCGAAGGCGTTGTATTTGACCGGGCTGTCGGGACCGGAGCGGACGGGCCGGTGCGAGCCGTTGACGGCTTCCTTGTAGATCCGCTTGTCCTCGTCGGTGCCCATCAGAGCGACGGCGAGGTAGGTCAGCGTGGTGCGCAGTCGCTTGTACGGATGCACGGTGATGCGACCGGATTCGACGGGGCTCTCCATCACGCCGTAGGCCACCGGACGCAGGCTGAGCTGCATGATGACGTTCGCGGTGCCGCCGAGGAAGGCGGCCGCCCCGGTCCAGAACTCCTCCATGTCGAAGTCGTCGGCCGTCCCGTAGCGGCAGCTACGGGTAGGTTCGGGCGTTGTCTCGCGCAGGGGTGCGGTCATGGGATCCCCGTCTTTCGGTCTTCGTCCACGATGACGAAAAGTGAGAAGATTATGCCCTCACCTTCTCATCGTGTCGTAACCCTGTCAATCGGCGGTGGCCGCCGCCGGAGGGTGATGCTATGCGATGCTTGGATCGTCATCGTTTCGCCGGAATCGACTGTGGATAGGTGGAGAGCATGGCGAGGCTGACCAGGTTGCTGCCCCTGGTGCGCAACACGGGCCCGGAGGATCGCAATCAGGCACGCGTGCTGGACGCCGCCCTGATGGCCTTCCTCGACTTCGGGATCAAGCGCACGAGCATGGTCGAGGTGGCACGGCGCTGCGGGCTGTCGCTGGCCACGCTGTACCGGCGGTTCGCGAGCAAATCCGATCTCATCCAGGCGGTCGCGCTCCGGCAGACCCGCGATTTCATCGACGAGGTCGACGCCGTGCTGAAACGTCAGGTGGACGCCGACGCCGACGCCGAGGACCAGATCGTCGAACTGTTCGCCGCGTTCATCAACGGTTTGCGCGGTAACGAACTGGTCCACCGACTGCTCGCCACCGAACCCGAACTGGTCCTGCCGTTCCTCACCACGCGCGGCGCGCCGATCATCGAACTCGGCCGCGACTACCTCGCCGAATTCGTCGCCCGCCTCCAGTCGGAAGGCAAACTCCCCGACTACGACCCGGCCCCCCTCGCCGAGATGATCGCCCGCACGGCGGTGTCACTGGCGCTCACGCCCCAAACGGTGATGCCGCTCGGCGACGACCAGGCCATCCGCCGCTTCGCCCGCGACCACGTCGTCGTCTCCTTCCGCGTGTCCTGAAGACACCTCGCGTCGTCAGACCAAGCGCAGGCCGAGACGGCGGCGCAGGCGTAGGTCCCACAGGAATGCGGTGACAGGCAAGGTTTTGAGCCCCTGCGGAACCCGGTCCTCGATCGCGCCCACGGTGGTGAGCAGGCGGGCCAGGTTGCGGTCGTCGCGGTCGGACCAGGGCATGCCCATCTGGTCGCGGAGGTGGGCGGGGAGCATGCCCGCGGTCATCCAGCGGTGGAATCGGCCGAAGGCGAGGTTGACCGGGCGGGGGAACATCCTCAGGTCGACGATGTCGTCCAACATGGCGCGCACCGGTGGGGCGATGCTGGTGCGGGCCAGGTTCTCGGTCCAGTAGCGGTCGAAGGCGGCGCGGTCGGCGGGCCACAGCCCGGAGGGCATCTGGAGTGTGCTGCCGAGACGTTCGGCGTGGTGGTAGAAGCCGTCGGCGGCGGCCTCGTCCATGGGACCGTGCATGCGCTCGTAGAGGTCGCGCGCGCCCCAGTAGAGGCAGGCGGCAACCCACAATTGCAGGGTGGGGTCGAAGGCGTTGTATTTCACGGGGCTGTCCGGGCCGGAGCGCACGCCCCGGTGTGAGGTGTCGATCGCCGCGCGGTAGGCGGCGCGCTCGTCCTCGGTGCCGAGCATGGCGACCGCGAGATAGGTGAGGGTGGTTCGGGTCCGTTTGATCGGGTGCAGCATGATCTTGCCGCTGTCGACCGGGCTTTCCAGCACGCCGTAGCCGACGGCGGGGGAGCTCAACTGCATGATGACGTTGGCCGCCGCGCCGAAGAACGCGGCCGATCCGTCGATGTGACGGGCGATGTCGAAGTCGTCGGTCCCGGCGCGCGTGCTCGGCGTCGACGCGGCGGCGCGAAATGGTCTGGTCATGGCGACCTCGATCTCGTCGTTGAGAAGAGTATTCATAAACCGTCTCACCGCCTCTGCGGGGTGTCAACCGTCTGCGGTCCACGTCGTCCGAGCTGTGATCGGGGACCGGTCATCCGCGCAGGCGGTCCGCGCTACGCGGGGGTTGTGGCGGTGTCGGGTGTATCGGCCGCACGCGCCACCGTGCCTCGGTGGTAGGGACCGGTGTCGACGGAACGGGCCCACCTCGACGCACGGCCACCGCGCCTCGATGGTAGGGACCGGTGTCGACGGGGCGGGCCCACCTCGGCGCGGCCGCGCGATCGAGGGGGACCGGCCGTGGGGCAGCGTCGGTCCCCGGGTCCGTGCGCAGTAGCGTGAGCGAATGTCGTTCGGCTCGCCGTTGCTGCTTCGTTCCCTGAATCCGCTCGCCGTCGCCGCGGGTGCGGACATCCCCGACGCCGTCACCATCGAGGGGACCACGCTCTCGCGCAGTGACCTGCTCGGCGCGGCGACCTCGGTGGCCGAGCGCGTCGCCCGCGCCGACCGGGTGGCGGTACTGGCCGCGCCCACCGTCACGACGGTGCTCGCGGTCGTCGGCTGCCTGATCGCGGGTGTCACGGTGGTGCCGGTGCCGCCCGATTCCGGCGCGGCCGAACTCGCCCACATCCTCGCCGATTCGGGAGCACAGGCCTGGCTCGGCGAGGCGCCCGCTGGCACCGGACTGCCGGTGGTGCCGGTGCGCGTGCACGCGCGGTCCTGGCACACCTACTCCGAACCCGATCCGTCCTCGGCCGCGTTCATCCTCTACACCTCGGGTACCACCGGCCTGCCCAAGGGCGTGATACTCACACGCCGGGCCATCGCCGCCGGGCTCGACGCCCTCGCCGACGCGTGGTCGTGGACCGCGAGTGATGTACTGGTGCACGGTCTTCCGCTGTTCCACGTGCACGGCCTGATCCTCGGCGTACTCGGCCCGCTGCGCGTCGGATCGCCGCTGATCCACACCGGCAAGCCGACCCCGCGGGCCTACGCGCAGGCGAAGGGAACGCTGTATTTCGGGGTGCCGACGGTGTGGTCGCGGGTCGTCGAAGATCCGGAATCCGCACGGCACCTGTCGAAGGCCAGGCTGTTGGTGTCCGGCAGCGCGCCGCTGCCGGTTCCGGTTTTCGAGAAGTTGCGCGAACTCACCGGGCAGAGTCCGGTCGAGCGGTACGGCATGAGCGAAACCATGATCACGCTGTCCACGCGCGCCGACGGCGAGCGCAGGCCCGGCTGGGTCGGCACCCCGGTGGCGGGCGTGCGGACCCGGCTGCGCGACGAAACCGGCGCGCCGGTGCCGCACGACGGCGAGAGTATCGGCGGGCTACAGGTCTCGGGACCGATGCTGTTCGACGGCTACCTGAACCGTCCCGAGGTGACCGCCGAGAGCTGGACCGAGGACGGCTGGTTCCGCACCGGTGACGTCGCCGTCATCGACGCCGAGGGTTTCCATCGCATCGTCGGGCGCGAATCGGTGGATCTCATCAAATCCGGTGGCTATCGGATCGGGGCGGGCGAGGTCGAGACCGTGCTGCTCGGCCATCCCGCCGTCGCCGAAGCGGCCGTGGTCGGCCTGCCCGACGACGATCTCGGCCAGCGCGTCGTCGCCTTCGTCGTCCTGCGCGGTATGTCGGGAGGCACGGCCGACGATATCGAGTCCGAACTCATCGACCATGTGGCGCAGCAGCTTTCGGTGCACAAACGGCCGCGCGAGGTCCGCGTGCTGACCGCGCTGCCGCGCAATGCCATGGGCAAGGTGCAGAAGAAGGTGCTGGCTTCGGGGAATTGACCTCGAGTGAAGTTCAGGTTCTACGGTCACGGGTATGAACGCACAGCTGACGTCCGAACAGATCGATTACCTGCACACGCAGCGGTTGGGTCGGCTGGCGACCGTCCGCCCCGACGGTTCGCCCCAGAACAACCCCGTCGGCTTCCGGTACAACGCCGAACTCGGCACCATCGACATCGCGGGCCGGAACATGGGCGCTTCGTGGAAGTTCCGCAATCTGACCGGCAACGACCGCGTCGCCTTCGTGGTCGATGACGTCGCCTCGGTTCGGCCCTGGCGCGTGCGCTGCCTCGAAATACGCGGCACCGCGGAAGCATTGACGGATGTGCAGCCCTACATCGACGGCGTGTCCCGCGAGATGATCCGCATCCGCCCGGAGCGGGTCATCGCGTTCGGGTTGGAGGGTGACGCCGCCTCGTGAGCTGCCGCCGGTCTGCCCGGCATCGGCCCGCGATGATTCGCGGGTTCAGGCACGTGCGGCCGGTGCATCCAGGCGGAACGCCCGCCCCACGGCGATCAGCGTCGTGGGGCGGCGGACCCTGCCGGAGCTCAGTCGTTCGCGTGCAGAGCGGCGTTGAGCTCGATACCCGTGCCCGTGCGGGACACCACTTCCACCGCTCCGCTCTGGGAATTGCGACGGAACAGCAGATTGTTCTGCCCGGCGAGTTCGGCGGCCTTGACCACGGTGCCGTCGGGCGTGACGACCTTGGTGCCCGCGGTGACGTAGAGCCCGGCCTCGACCACGCAGTCGTCGCCGAGCGGGATGCCGACGCCGGCGTTCGCGCCGACCAGCGAACGTTCGCCGATCGAGATGATCTGGGTGCCGCCACCGGACAGCGTGCCCATGGTCGACGCGCCACCGCCGATATCGGAGCCGTCGCCGACCAGCACGCCCGCCGAGATACGACCCTCGATCATCGAATTGCCGAGGGTGCCCGCGTTGAAGTTGACGAAGCCCTCGTGCATGACGGTGGTGCCGGAAGCGAGATGCGCGCCGAGCCGGACCCGGTCGGCGTCGCCGATGCGCACACCGGTCGGGATCACGTAATCGACCATGCGCGGGAATTTGTCGACGCTGTAGACGGTCACCGGACCGCGGGCGCGCAGTTTGGCGCGGGTGGCCTCGAAACCCTCCACCGCGGCCGGGCCGTGGTTGGTCCAGACCACATTGCTCAGCAGGCCGAACTGGCCGTCCAGGCTGATCGTGTGCGGGGTGACCAGCCGGTGGGAGAGCAGGTGCAGGCGCAGGTAGACGTCGTGCGCGTCGACCGGAGGGGCGGACAGGTCGGCGATCACGGTGCGCACCGCGATCACATCGACGCCGCGCGCGTCGTCGACGCCGAGCAGCGCGGCGTACGCAGCGTATTCCGGGGATGCGTCGTCGAGGCGTTTGGTGCCCGTCTCGCCGAATTCGCCCAGCTCCGGGCTCGGGTACCAGGTGTCGAGGACGGTTCCGTCCGCGGTCACATTGGCGATACCGACTGCTGCTGCTCCCTTGATGCTCACGTCGACAGAGGTTACCGACCCGAGGCGAGCCGTGGTGAACCTACCTGCGGCTTGTTCGTCACAACCCGGTCGCGGGTCACCGGGGAAAGGCGCAGTCCGTCTCCGTACGCTGAGTGCGTGACCATCGACCTGCGCGAGGATCCCATCGCACTGACCGCCGCTCTGGTGGACATTCCCAGCGTCTCGCTCGACGAGGCCGTGATCGCCGACATCGTCGAGCGCGCGCTGCGCGAGCAGACCACCGGGTTCGAGGTGCTCAGGCACGGCAACGTCGTGCTGGCCCGGACGAATCACGGCAAGCCGACACGGGTGATCCTGGCGGGGCACCTGGACACCGTGCCGATCGCCGACAATGTGCCGAGCAGATTCGACACCGACGCCGAGGGCGCGGCGGTGATGTTCGGCTGTGGCACCGTCGATATGAAATCCGGCGACGCGGTCTTCCTGCATCTGGCGGCGACCGTCACCGATCCGGTCTGCGACCTGACGCTGATCTTCTACGACGGCGAGGAGATCGCCGCCGAACACAACGGGCTCGGCCATATCGAGCGCGATCTGCCGCAGTGGCTCGACGGCGATCTCGCGATCCTCGGCGAACCGTCCGGCGGCTGGGTCGAGGCCGGTTGCCAGGGCACCCTGCGGGCGCGGCTCACCACCGAGGGCACCCGCGCGCATTCGGCGCGATCCTGGTTGGGCGACAACGCCGTTCACCGTCTGGCTCCGGTTCTACAGCGGCTGTCGGAATATCAGGCCAGGCAGGTCGACATCGACGGATGCGTCTATCGCGAGGGGTTGTCGGCGGTGCGGGTCCAGGGTGGAGTCGCGGGCAATGTGGTGCCCGATGTCGCCGAACTCGACGTGAATTTCCGCTTCGCGCCGGATCGTTCGGTGGACGAGGCTATCGCCCACGTCCGTGAGGTCTTCGCGGGACTGGATCTGCGCTTCGAAGTCACCGATTCCGCGCCGGGCGCGCTGCCCGGCCTGACCGCGCCCGCCGCTGCCGATCTCATCGCCTCGGTCGAGTCCCACGGCGGTGGCGGGGTGCGCGCGAAATACGGCTGGACCGATGTCTCCCGTTTCGCGGCGCGCGGCATTCCCGCCGTCAACTTCGGTCCCGGCGATCCCAATCTGGCCCACAAACGCGACGAACACGTGCCGACCGCGCAGATCACCGCCGTCGCCGCGATTCTCCGGAATTACCTCGTCGGCGGGGCCTGAATCCGGCGACACCGTGTTGCCGTGAATACGCGCGGTGTTGTCCCGGTGGTTCGGCGCTCGAAACGCCGATCCCGGTAGCGTGGACGTCATGTCTACCGACGCCGTCGAACCCGAGGTTGCCAGCTCACGGAAGTCGACCCCCAAGTATCGGGGGCCGATCATGTTCCGTCGCGACCGCAAGGACGGTCTCGGCACCGCGGATCAGAATCTGCTCGATCGGCACGAGCCGACCGATTGGGTGCACACCGATCCGTGGCGGGTACTGCGTATCCAGGCCGAATTCGTCGAGGGTTTCGGCGCGCTGGCCGAGGTACCGCGCGCGGTCGCGGTCTTCGGCTCGGCGCGCACCCCGGTCGAACACCCGGAGTACGAGGCGGGCCGCGCCATCGGCGCCGCGCTGGCCAGGGCCGGATTCGCGGTCATCACCGGCGGCGGTCCCGGGGCGATGGAGGCGGTCAATCGCGGCGCCTCCGAGGTGGGCGGCTATTCGATCGGGCTCGGCATCGAGCTGCCGTTCGAGCAGAGCCTCAACGAATGGGTCGACCTCGGGATCAATTTCCGGTACTTCTTCGCGCGCAAGACCATGTTCGTGAAGTATTCGCAGGCCTTCGTCTGCCTGCCGGGCGGATTCGGCACCCTCGACGAATTGTTCGAGGCGCTCACCCTGGTGCAGACCCGCAAGATCACCCGGTTCCCGATCATCCTGTTCGGCACCGCGTACTGGTCGGGACTGGTTGACTGGCTGCGGGATTCGCTCGGCGGTTCGGGCAAGATCTCGCCGGGAGATCTCGATCTGCTGCATCTGACCGACAGCGTCGAGGAAGTCGTGTCCATCATCGTCGACACCGCGGCGACGGGCGGGAATGTCGACGCGCTCGGCACGGAGGACCAGTGGTGACCGCTGCCGGGTACTCCGTGTGCGTGTACTGCTCGGCCAGCACCGCCGATCCCGCGCACCTGTCCCTCGCGGCCCGGGTCGGTACCGAAATCGCCAGGAACGGTTGGCGATTGGTGTCAGGGGGCGGTCACGTCTCGATGATGGGCGCGGTCGCGACGGCCGCCCGCGCCGGTGGTGCGCACACCGTCGGGGTGATCCCGAAACACCTTGTGCACCAAGAGGTTGCCGATGTGGGCGCGGACGAACTCATCGTCACCGACACCATGCGCCAGCGCAAACAGGTCATGGAGGATCGCGCCGACGCCTTCCTCACCCTGCCCGGCGGCATCGGCACGCTGGAGGAATTCTTCGAGGCGTGGACCGGCGGCTACCTCGGCCAGCACGACAAACCGGTGGTCCTGCTCGACGCGGACGGTTTCTACGCGGGACTGCTGCGCTGGCTCGACGAACTGTACGAGCGGGGGTTCGTGACCAGGTACGCCATGGAGCGGATCACCGTCGTGACCGATCCGGCCTCGGCCTTCGCCGCGCTGCGCGGTTTCGCCGACGCCACAGTGAACGCTGAGGAGCATCAGGACCGGTGAGTACCGAAACCCGCACCACGGTAAGTCTTCTCGATCTCGTCAAAGCACTCCCCGCGATGGCGCTCGACGCACCGGGCATGGTGCGCAACGCCGTCGGGATGCTGGTCCGGCCCGGTGACCGGGCCTCGATCGGCCTGTATTTCCAGCGCAACGCCCACCGGCACCCGCAACGGCTCTTCCTGCGTTTCGAGGGCAGCACCTACACCTATCAGCAGGCGAACGCACAGGTGAACCGGTTCGCCAACGTCCTCACCGATCGCGGTGTCCGGCGCGGTGACGTGGTCGGCGTGCTGATGACCAACCGGCCCGAAACCCTGCTGCTCGCACTGGCCGTGGTGAAACTAGGCGCGACCGTCGGCCTGGTCAATCACAATCAGCGCGATCGGGTGCTCGCGCACAGTTTCGAACTGCTCGACAGTGTGCTCGACGTGGTCGGCGAGGAATGCCGGGAGGCGCTCGACTCGCTGCCGGAGCCGCTGCCGAATGTGCTGTACAGCGACGATCTCCTGGACGCGGCCGAATTCGCCGATCCCGACGATCCGGCGGTCTGCGCGCAGATCACCGCGCGCGAGCGGGCTTTCCTGATCTTCACCTCCGGTACCACCGGCCTGCCCAAGGCCAGCGTGATGACCCACCAGCGCTGGACCAAGAGCATGGCCGGGCTCGGCGGACTCGGAATTCGACTGCGCGGCAGCGACACCATGTACTGCTGCCTGCCGCTCTATCACAACAACGCGCTCACCGTCGCGCTGTCGTCGGTGCTCGCGGGCGGTGCGACTTACGCGCTCGGTCGCAAATTCTCGGCGGGCGGATTCTGGGACGAGATCGTCCGGGAACGGGCCACCGCGTTCATCTACATCGGCGAACTCTGCCGCTATCTGCTCCGGCAGCCGCCCGCACCCACCGATCGACAGCACCGGATCCGGCTCGCGGTCGGCAACGGGTTGCGTCCGGAACTGTGGGACGAGTTCACCACCCGTTTCGGCATCGGCCGGGTGGTCGAGTTCTACGGCGCGAGCGAGGCGCCTGTGGCCTTCGTCAACGCGTTCGGCATCGACCGCACGGCGGGGGTCGGTCCGCTGCCCTACGCGATCGTCGAGTACGACGACGAGACCGGTAAGGCCGCGCGCGGGTCCGACGGCAGATTGCGGCGGGTCGGTTCCGGCGGCGTGGGTCTGTTGCTCGCCAAGGTGACGGGCAGGCAGCCCTTCGACGGATACACCGACGCCCAGGCGTCCGAGGCCAAACTCGTGCGCGACGGTTTCGCCGACGGCGACGTCTGGTTCGACACCGGTGACCTGGTACGCGACCAGGGCTGGTGGCATATCGCCTTCGTCGACCGACTCGGCGACACCTTCCGCTGGAAGGGCGAGAACGTCGCGACCACGCAGGTGGAGGGCGCGCTGAGCGAGAGCGAGGCGATCGAGGAGGCCGTGGTGTTCGGCGTCGACATCCCCGGGACCGATGGCAAGGCCGGAATGGCCGCCGTGACCCTGCGCGCCGACGCCGAATTCGACGGGAAGGCGCTCGCCGAGCTCGCCTACGACCGCTTGCCGTCCTACGCCGTCCCGCTGTTCGTCCGCGTGGTCGACGAACTCGAGCAGACCTCGACCTTCAAGAGCCGCAAGGTCGAACTCCGTAAACAGGGATACGCCGACGACGACGCGAGCACGCTGTACGTCCTCGCGGGCCGCCCCGACGGATATGTGCCCGCCTACGACGAGTACGTCGACGACGTGGCCGCGAGGCGCGTGCCCAAGGGGTGAGTCGCGAGGCGCGTGCCCAAGGGGTGAGTCGCGAGGCGCGTGCCCAAGGGGTGAGTCGCGAGGCGCGTGCCCAAGGGGTGAGCCGTGAGGGGTGGCCGATGGGTTGGCAGTGGGGCGTGAGTCCGAGGGGGGAGCCCAGAGGGGACCTGCCCACGGTTGAGCCGTGGGGCGCGTGCCCGAGGGAAGCGCCGGTGGTCTCAGGCCGCGACGCGGGAGGGGCGCAGGGTGTTCATCGGGGGACGGTCCGCCAGCGACACCTCGGTGCTGTGGGCGGTGAACTCGTCGCCGATCAGCGGGAACTGGGTGAGCGCGGCGCCGGAGTCCTGGACTCCGCTGCGACCGAGGACGGTGCCGAGGATCTGGCGGCTCATCACACCCAGATCGGCGAGCGGACGGTTGCGGTGGGTGCGCACGCCCAGATTGACCTGGCCGATGGCATCGATGCCGAGCCGATCGTAGGTGTCGAGCAGCAGCCCGATCTCCACGCCGTAGCCGGGGGCGAACGGGACCGAGGTCAGCAGTTCCCTGGTGCCCGCGTATTCGCCGCCGAGCGGTTGCAGCACCTGTGACAGCTCCGGGCGCAGGGCTGCCAGCAGCGGGCGTGCCACGAGTTCGGTGACCCGGCCGCCGCCGTGCGCGTCGACGGAATCGCCCTGGCGCAGCGGCCGCCGGTAGTAGGCCTTCACCAGGTGCATGCCCTCGACCGTCAGCAGCGGGCCGAGCAGTTTCGGCACGAAGGCCGGATCCGGGTCGATGAGATCGGAGTCGACGAAGGCGATCAGGTCGCCGCTGGTCACGGCGAGCGAGCGCCACAGCACCTCGCCTTTGCCCGAGACCGGATCCAGTTCGGGTACCGCCTGCTCCCGGGTGATGACTTCGGCGCCCGCGGCCGCCGCGCGCGCGGCGGTGGCGTCGGTGGATCCCGAGTCGAGTACCACCAGTTCATCGACCAGGGTGCCGAGCAGGGGCCGGATACTGGCCACCACCTCGGCGACGGTGCCTTCCTCGTTCAGCGCGGGCAGCACGACCGAGACCGTGCGCCCGTTCTTGGCGGCGACGAGGTCGTCGACCGGCCACGCGGGATTGTCGAAGGTGTTCGTGGTCGCCCAGGCGGGCTCGCGGTGTTGGATTTTCATACCAGACCTCGCAGGGTTCGTGCGGGGGGCCGGATGCCCTGGATCGCGGCGATCATGTCAACCACTCGCCGGGTCGCGGCGACTTCGTGAACCCGGAAGATTCGAGCGCCCGCGGCGGCGGACCACGCGGTCGCCGCCAATGTGCCCTCCAACCGTTCGGATAGATCGACACCTAAAGTCTCCCCGATGAAATCCTTGTTGCTCAGTGCCATCAGGACTGGCCATCCGGTTTTTACAAGAACGTCGACTCCTCGCAACAGTGCGAGCCCGTGATGGGTGTTCTTACCGAAATCGTGGGTCGGATCGATCAGGATCGAATCCCTGCGCACACCCGCGGCGAGTGCGTTCTCGGCCGCGCGCACCACCGTTTCGGTCACTTCCGCGACCACGTCGGCATAGCGCACCCGGTGCGGGCGCGTCCGCGGCACCGCCCCTCCGGTGTGACTACAGACGATGCCGACGCCGAGTTCGGCCGCGACGCGCACCAGATCCGGATCGGCGCCCGCCCAGGTGTCGTTGACGAGATCGGCGCCCGCGTCGACGGCGGCCCGCGCCACCTCGGCGCGCCAGGTATCGATGCTGATCAGCAGCTCGGGATATTTGCCTCTGATGGCGGCGACGAACGGCACCACCCTGCGGGCCTCCTCGGCCGCGTCGACCAGATTTCCGGGACCGGCTTTCACCCCGCCGATGTCGACCACGTCGGTGCCCTCGTCGACGGCGCGCGCGACCGCGTCCATGGCGGCCGAATCGCCGAAGGTCGCGCCCTTGTCGTAGAAGGAATCGGGCGTCCGGTTGACGATGGCCATGACCAGAGCGCGATCCGTCGCCACCGGCCTGCCGCACAGAGTCGGTGACGGCACGGCGGTGGAGCTGAACATGCCCCCGACTGTACCGACAGGTATTCGCGGGCGGGTTCGGTACCGTCGTCCGAACGGCGGGACCGCTCAGCGGTGGATGGGTCCGTCGAGTCGATCCAGCGGCAGGCCCGACGCGCCGCCACGGACCGCGAGGATATGGGCGGCGATGGATATCGCGGTCTCGTCGGGGGTGTGGGCGTCCAGATCCAGGCCGAGCGGACTGTGCAGGCGCGCGAGTCGGGTTTCGCCGACACCGGCCTCGCGCAGTCGCTCACGACGTTCGGCGTCGGTGCGTCGGGAACCGAGGGCGCCGACGAAGGCCAGCCGGTCGATGCCGAGGGCGGCGGTGAGCATCGGTACGTCGAATTTCGCGTCGTGGGTCAGCACGCACACCACCGTGCGGTGATCGATGCGATCCGCGCGGTATTCGGCGTCGAGGTAGCGGTGCGGCCAGTCGACGACCACGTCGTGCGCCGCGGGGAAACGGGCGGGGGTCGCGAACGTCTCGCGGGCGTCGACGACGGTGACCCGGTAGCCGAGCCTGCGGCCAGTGTGGCTCAGCGCCCGCACGAAATCATTGGCTCCCGCCAGGATCATCCGCGGTGCGGTCGCGAAGACCTGGACGAAAGTCCGCGGACGCGCGGCGGATTCCGGTCCGCATTCCGCCGCGCCGACGATGCCGCTGCGCCCGGCCGCCAGCAACGCGGTGGCATCCCGGTCGACGCCGCGCCACGGCTCGGAATCCCCGGGCCGCAACAACTTCCATTCGGTAGTGGACTCCAGTGTGGTCGCCAGCGCGACGGGTTCGCTCGCGGCGAGTGCGCGGCGTAGTTCGGTCAGCACCGCGAGTCTGCTCGCGTCGACCCGCTCGACGAAGATCTCCATCTCGCCGCCGCAGGTCAGCCCGATCTCGATGCCGTCGGATTCGGCGTATCCGAAACGGTCTGCGGCGGCCTGTCCGCTCGCCAACGCCGTGCGCGCCGAGTCGAGCACCGCCGCCTCGACGCAGCCGCCCGACAGCGATCCGACGACGCTGCCCGATTCGGTCACCAGCATCGCGGCCCCCGGCTGCCTCGGTCCCGCGCCTGTCGTCTCGATGACCCGTGCCAGGGCGACGGGTCCGGAGGGCAGCAGCCCGATGAGCTGTTCGAGTACGGTGCGCACGGCCTCCGCTCCTCTCCTGGACGCCTCGCGCGTCCCGCCGCGGGGGCGGGAAGACGCGCGCCGATGATTCGAGCGTAGTCACCGGGGCGCGTCCGGGTGTCGTGCTACCTGCCGGAGCGGATGTTCGGGTGGGGGCGGTAGCCGGTGGGACGTTGTGCGGCGGTCACCGGCTCGGTCCGGCGGGGGTCGCTGGTCGGGCGCGCGATGTCGATCAGGGTGGGGGAGTCGAAATCGGCGGCCCGATTCGACCGGGCGGGCGTGCGGAGTACGGACGGGCCGCCGAACGTAGCGTGCTCGGCGGGGTACTCCCCGTCCAGCCGGGCTTGAATCTGCGCCACTGTCAGGTGATCACGCGCGGAGCCGGTTCCGCGGAAGGCGACGGCGAGGATGCCGAGCATGCCCGCGACGACGAGGACCGTTCCGATGGCGACGACGAGGTTCACAACTGCCTCCCGTGGAGGTGCTCGACAGCGTCGTACGAACAGCCCGTCACACGACCCGGCTCGGCTCGGTTGCGGACGTCGCACCCACGTACCGTGCACCCGCTCACATCAATGGTTATTTGTCAGCAATCTATATGTAGAAGAGGCTTTGTGGGCGGTCGGAGCCGCGTGAGCTGCGCCACACGGCTGATCGATGAGCGGTGGACGGGACCCGTCGGGGCGAAATCCGTGAGGTGGCAATCCGCCCGCTGCCGACCCGTTAGGCCCTCGTCGTGCGCGAAACCGATTCGGGCGGTGCGGTATGCGACAGGTGGGCGACCGAGGGGGCGCACAACGGCCGCGGTGCGCGAGCACGCGACCGATCAGGGCCGGGTCGGTACGGGCACGCGGGTGTCGAACACGCGCGCCGGATGTTCAGCGGCGGGTGCGCAGGGCCGCCGATCGGGAATCGGGCGGTTCGTGGCGGTAGACCGGGGTGAGCAGGTCGGCGTCGACGGGCTCACCGGTCGAGCGGTCGTAACGGACCGCGATGAGGACCGAGAACAGATTGTTGGCCGCGCGCTCGTGCAGGGTGGCCAGGCGGGTGGCGAGCAGCCGGATCGCGCCGAGCGAGCCGGGTGGATGCAGTCCGTCGATGAGCAGGCAGCTGCCGCGACCGTCGGGGCGGGGCAGACGGGCCAGATAGGCGATATCGTGCGGCTCCGGGCCGCCCGGCCGGTAGACCCGGCGGGCCGCCCTGTCCTCGATGCCGCGTCGGGCGTCGCCCGCTCGGGTCACGGCGCGGCGCAGCCGAGGGTCGGCGGCGATGAGCTGGCGCAGACTCGGGGAGAGTTCGGGGCCGCCGATGGCGATGAGCCCGTCGCGGTTCAGGTCGATCGGGCGACCGGGCAGGAAGGTTTCGACCGTCGCGGTGAAACCGAGTTCGCGCAGCAGTTCGGCCAGCCTGGTGCCCGCGTTCGGATCGGGTGCGCCGAGGATGCGTCCGGCGCGGATCTCGGGGACGAGCACGGTGAGCGAGCCGTGCCCGAAGAACAACCCTTCGGGTGCGGGACCCTGGGTGCTCACCTGATGGATGCGCGCACGGGAAAGTCCGGCGGCGGCACCGATTCTGGCGAAGGTCCAGCCCTCGGCGTGCAGTTCGCGGATCACCGCCCTGCGGATACGCGTTAGCTCGTTGATGGTCTGCTGCGCCGCCGCCACCCCGTCTGTGGCTGCTTTGAGTCTCTCGACCTTGTCCTCGATCGCAAAGACTCGCGCCACGTCATCGGCCGACATGTGCGAAGTCTAGACAGGTGGACACGCTCCTGTGTCTAGAACGCTTGACAGTCGAACTTCCAGACGGCTCAGTCCGTTTCGCGCGAAAAGTGTATTTCTACAGGTCAGGTGGCATCGTTGTCGATCGGCGGACGCTCGTTGCGCGCCAACGGCTTCTCGAGTTTCGGCATCGGGTGATCCGGCATGCCGCTCGCGGTACCGAGGAGGTCGTCCTTGCTCGGCACCGCCTTCTGTAGATCGCGGAAGACCGAATCATCCCCGTTCAGCAAATGTTTGGTCACCACCGCGCGCGGACTCATTCCACGCAACTCGTTCAGATCGGCCAGCGGCTTGCGGAGGTCGTCGAATTCCGGACCGAGTTCTTCTTTCAGCTGGGCGGTGGCCCCGCTCGCGTAGTCGCGTACCTGACGCAGGCTGCGCGTGGTCCAGCGAACCGCCCCGGGCAGCCGTTCAGGACCGAGGATCACGAGGGCGGCGACGAGCAGGATGAGCATCTCGCTCCAGCCGATATTGCTGAACACGAGTCCAGGCTACCTGGCGAGGGGGTCGCGACTCAGTCGGATTCCAGCGTGACAGGCACGTCGACCTGCCTGCCGTCTCGAATCAACTGCACGTTCACCCGGTCGCCGATCTTGTAGGCCTGCACCGCGACGGTCAGCTCCTCCGGACCTGTCACCTCGCGATCGCCGACCTTGACGATGACATCTCCCTCGACGATCCCGGCCTTCGCCGCGGGCCCGTCGGGCGCAACGTCGGCCACCGCCGCGCCGCTCATGACGTCGTTGGCCACGGTCTTGGTGCGAGCGCTCACACCGATCATCGGGTGATGCATCTGACCGCTCTTGATCAGGTTCTGCGCGACATCGGTCATCACGTCCACCGGGATGGCGAAGCCGAGACCGACCGAACCGCCGGTCTCACTGCGGATCGCGGTGTTGATGCCGATGACCCGGCCCTCCATGTCGACCAGCGCGCCGCCGGAGTTACCCGGGTTGATGGAGGCGTCGGTCTGCACGGCGTCGATCACCGCGTTGGTGTCGCTGCCCTCACCCTGGAGTTTCACCGGCCGGTGCAGCGCGCTGACGATGCCGGAGGTGACGGTCTTGCTCAGCCCGAGCGGGGAGCCGATGGCGAGCACGTCGTCGCCGACCTGCACGTCCTGGGAGCGTCCGAGTTTCGCCACCGTGAGGTTCTTCACATCGACCTTGAGCACGGCCAGATCGGTCTTCGGATCGCGTCCGACGATATCGGCGGGCACCCGGGTGCCGTCGGAGAAGGTGACCTGGATGGCGGCCCTGTTGCTCTTGTCCTGCGCGGCCATCGAGATCACGTGATTGTTGGTGACCACGTAACCCTGGCCGTCGATGACGACGCCGGAACCGGTCGCGCCGTTCTCGCCGACCGTGACGCGAATCGAAACCACCGACGGCAGAACGGCATTGGCGACCTGGGAGATCAGCCCGTGTGGACGTTCGGTGGCGTCGCTCTGGCGCAGGCTCACCGTGCGTGAGGTGAGGTTGGTCGACGCCTCGGCCGTGAGCCGCCCGACCAGTCCGCCGATCAGGCCGATGGCGAGCGCGACGACCGCGAGCACAGCCAATGCCTTGGGGGCCACCCGCGAGCCGAACAGCACTTCGCGCGCGGTGAGCCTGCGCGACTGCGGCAGCGGCTCGACCCGCGGCGTCGCCACGGCGGGGGCACCGAGCGCGGCCGAGGAGTTCGGGTCGCGCCACGGATCGACACGACCAGGTACGCCGTCGGGCGTGTCCCCGGAATCGGGCTCGCGTTGCAGCAGTTCGTTCGAACCCTCGGGCCTGCCGAACGCCTCGGCGAGCACCGCATCCGGTGGACGGTTCTGCAATTCGGGACCGAGCGGCGCGACGCCCGCGCCGCCGGTACTCGCGGACCGGTTCGCGGAGAAGGACCCCGTCTGGCCGCTCGGGCGGCGGAACGCGTGCGCGGTATGGGAGTCGACGTGGGGCCGATAGACCGGCCGGGGACCGAGCACGGGTGCGTCCGACGGCCTCAGGTTCCCCCTGTCGGCCGCCGAATCGGGGGTGTCGCCCGCCGCGGGCGCGTCAGACACGGGTCCGGTGTTCGGTGATTCGGTGGTCACTCGCCAAACTCTACTTGCGCCACCAGTTGGCCCACCGGGTCGTGGTGAACGAATCCGCCAGGAAACCGAAAACAGCCTCGTTTCGGGTGTTCCCGGCCTGCCGATGGGCCACGCCGTTGGTGCCGGGCAGCTCCGCGAGCGGAATACGGGTCAGGCTGTCGTGCAGTCCGGTGGGAATCGATACCTGACCGGACTGGCGCAGCGCGATCCGCGCCTGCTGCTGCGCGTCCACCTCGGCCGCGCATTCGGGACACAGGGACAGATGTTGAGCGGCACGCAGGTACGCGTTCATCCGCAGTTCTCCGTCCACATAGGCCGCGATCGCCTCGCTGGCCAGATGTTCGGTGGGACGGAAACGCGGTGAAGGACCGGACGTGCTGGACTCACCACTCATTCGGTGCTCACCCTTCCAACCGACATCGATCACCTGCGCGGGTGATGCCGGTTTGCGACCGATCACCCGAGATTCGCGTCAGCGGTGAACCGCTGCTGAGATCCATTATGCGCAAGGTGGTCGCGCAATGCCTGACGCCCTCGATGGATGCGGCTGCGCACGGTGCCGAGTTTGACTCCGAGCGTCGCGCCGATCTCCTCGTAGGACAGGCCCTCGATATCGCAGAGCACGACCGCCGCGCGGAACTCCGGCGCCAGCGAGTCCAGCGCGGATTGCAGGTCGGGGTCGAGTCTGGCGTCGTGGTAGGCGTCCTCGGGGGTCGGTCCTTCGGCGGGCACCCGCTCGTAGTCCTCGGGTAGCGCCTCCATCCTGATCCGGTTGCGTCTGCGCACCATGTCGAGGAACAGGTTGGTGGTGATGCGGTGCAGCCAGCCCTCGAAGGTGCCAGGCTGATAGTTCGACAGCGAGCGGAAGACCCGGATGAAGGTTTCCTGGGTGAGGTCCTCGGCGTCCTGCGCGTCACCGGAGAGGCGGTAGGCCAGTCGGTAAACGCGGTCGGCGTGTTCGCGGACCAGTTCGTCCCACGAGGGCATCGCGGCGCGGTCGCCGGTGGCGTCGAAGGCCGCGGTTCCGGTCAGTTCCCCGGGTTCGGGCAGGGCGTTCTCGTCGGCCCGTTCGGCGTCGAACGGCGGGATGTGTTCGGGAAGTGTCGCGTATTCGCTCACCGCGGCGGGACGAGTCTCCGCCGTGGAACCGGCCGTATTCGGCAGCGGGTTCGCCTCCGGGCTTGTCCCCGAGTAGTCCCCCGAGTGCCCCGGCAGTGTCGCAAAGGAACCTTTGACCATGTGGATGGGGCTACCTCCTACTCGGGACCGTAAACGTTCGCGACGGTCGTGTTGATCCGGAATCCCGGACCCCCACCTAGGGGATACAACCGACTACCTGTATGTCGTTGTTCCCTGGTCCCGTGTAAACGGTCTGATGGTCTTGCGTGTTCCTACTCTTTCCTGTCCTGATATGCCCCGGTTATGGAGATCCTGAGGGACACCTGAGAAATTTGTCTTTCCGGAAGTGTGACCGTGCGAATCCGCCCGTGCGGACCGGAGAAGCCGCAGATGACCAGGTAGCCGGGCGGCCGGGCGCGGCGGCGGGCGCGGATCGGCGGCGGCGGCGGAAAACTATGCTCACACACTCACGAGCGGCGGAAAGACGCGGGGAGGCCGGGAAGCTAGCCTCATACGGTGGCATCGAACTTGGAGCGAAATCTCTCCTACGTGGAAGAATCCGTCGTGGAGGACGACATTCTGGTGACCGCGCGCGAACGGGCCACCGAGCTGGGCGCGGCGCCGGTGCCGCCGTCGGTCGGAGCGCTGCTCAGCATGTACGCGCAGTTGCTCGGCGCACGCGCGGTCGTCGAGGTCGGCACCGGCGCCGGTATCAGCGGCCTGTGGTTGCTCGACGGCATGCGCGAGGACGGCACGCTCACCACGATCGATTCCGAGCCCGAACACCAGCGCGCGGCCAAAGAGGCCTTCCGCGCCGCCGACATTCCCCCCGCCCGCACCAGGCTGATCAACGGCCGCGCCCTCGATGTGCTGCCGCGGCTGGCCGACGGCGCCTACGACCTGGTCTTCATCGACGCCGCGCCGCTGGAACACCCGCAGTACGTCGGTCAAGCCGTGCGATTACTCAGGGAGGGCGGGGCGATCATCTTCCACAACGCGTTGCTCGGCGGTCGTGTCCCCGATTCCTCCCAGCGAGACCCCGCCACCGTCGCGGTCAGGGCCGCCACCCGCGCCATCGCCGAGGACCCCGAACTCACCAGTGTGCTGATCCCCGTCGGTGACGGTCTGCTCTGCGCCTCGCGCGGCTGACCGGAGGTTCCGATCGACCGTGCACACCGGTTGGCCCGCGGCGCTGTCGTCCGCCGCCCTGTTCGTGGCATGGCCCGTGGTCGTTCTGCGCGCGCTGTATTTCGACCGGACCCGCGCGGATCGGCAGTTGGCCGCCATCATCGGCCTCGGACTGGTGAACTGCACCCTGCGCGAACCGAACTGTCAGCGGCTGATCACGGCCGCGTCGGGTGGGCACGTCTCGATACTGCTGATGTACCAGCTCAGCGTCGTCGCGTTCGCCGCCAGTTCCGCGGCCGGTGTGCTGTTCGCCCGTGACGGACGTGACCGTCCGGTCCCCGGGATCGCGCTCGCCGTGACCACCGGACTCTGGGTGCTCTCGGCCGTGGTGCTCGGCCTGGCCGAGGATCCCGACGCCCTGGTGCGCGGCGACAGCGCGGAATCGACGGCCTTGGTCTACTTCGGCGGCGCGGTGCCGCTGGCTCTGCTGGTCGGAATCGAATTCGTCGCGCTCGGCAGGGCCGGACTGTCGACGGGCGGGGATCGAATCGAGACGGCGCTGCACCTGATGGTCATCGGGGTCGGGATCGTCAGCGTCGTCCAGGCGGTCAGTCGCACGGTGACGGCGGTGCTGCTCGGAACAGGTCACAGCACGGCCCTCACCCGGTTACAAGGACTCGTCGACAACGACCTGATCTTCCCGACGGTGCTGGCGGGCACCGTGTTCTACGCCGCTCCGCTGATCCGGTCGGGTCTGGAACGCGTGCGGCTCGACGGCTGGTCGCGGCGTGGGAAACAATTGCTGCCGCTGTGGTCCGAACTCACCGCCGCCTGCCCGGAAATCGTGCATCGCGCACCCGGAATCGATCGCGCCGACGGCCGCTACCGCGTGTACCGCACCGTGGTCGAGATCCGCGACTGCATGCTGATCCTGTCCCGCCACACCCGTGCCCTCCCGCCGGAGGTGCGCGCGGCCATCGCGGCGCGGGGGATGCCGGAGCCCGAACGGCGGACGTTGGAGTCCGCCGTCGCGCTGGTGTTCGCATTGCGCGCGCGAAGTTCGGGTCTGCCCACCGTGGCCGCCGTGGGCAGGGTCGCGTCGGTGGCCACGGACATGGATTCGGAAATCGATGAACTGGCTCGTATGGCCGCCGTGTGGCCGCTCGCGTGTGGAATAGCCGCGCGGGGCGCGTGAACTCGATTGCGCTGGGTAAGCGGGAACCAATCGAGTTAGAGGTATCGCATGATCTGGCAACGTAGTTCCGAATTCACCGAGACAACAGCCCATCTCGGCCACATAGCCACCGAGCGTTCGACGCCGAGTTGGCTGACGTCGATCTTCGGCGTCTTCTTCCTGATTGTCGCGGCGGCGGTGATTGTGCTTCTGTTGGTGAGCAACGCCGACTTCGACACCGGTCCGCCGAAGGCTCCGCCCGCGTCGGGAAGCTGTGAGCCGTTCTGTACGCTCGCGCCGCAGGCACCCTGACAGGGCGAATCCGTCGACGTCACCCGCCCCGCCAGGCTGGCGAGTCCCCCCGCCCCGCCAAGCTGGCGAGTCACCCGCCCCGCCAGGCTGGCGAGTCACCCGCCCCGCCCGCCCGAGAGGGGCCGTGATGTTCCACAACAACGACGACGGCGTCGATTGGGGCGGCACGACCGTCGTACTGGTGCTCGTGCTGGTCGCGGCGGTTCTCGTGCTGATCGTGGTGAGCAACGCGGATTTCGGGAATCGCGACCGGCCGACGGCCCCGCGCACACCCGGCCCCTGCGAGCCGTTCTGCCCGGCGCCGCGCACACCGTGAACGGCGGGCTCGACCCCGATCGGGTCAGACCCAGATTCCCTTGCCGACGGTGACGACGCCGCCGTTGCTCACCGCGAATCGTTCCCGGTCGCGTTCGAGGTCGACACCGATGATCTCGCCCTCGCCGACCACCACGTTCTTGTCGAGAATGGCGCGACGCACCACCGCGCCGCGCCCGATCCGGACACCCGGCATCAGCACACTGCCCTCGACGGTCGCGCCGTCGTCTATCACCACATTCGAACTCAGCACCGAATTGCGCACGGTCGCCGCCGACAGGATGCTGCCCGCGCCGATGATGGATTCCTGCGCGAGCCCGCCCTGGGCGAATTTGGCGGGCGGCAGATTCTCGGCCGCACCGCGAATCGGCCAGTGCCGGTTGTACAGGTTGAACACCGGATGCACCGACACCAGATCCATGTGGGCGTCGTAGAACGCGTCGATGGTGCCGACGTCGCGCCAGTACCCGCGGTCACGGTCGGTGGCGCCGGGCACGTCGTTGTCGGCGAAGTCGTAGACGCCCGCCTGTCCGGCCGCCACCAGCGACGGGATGATGTCGCCGCCCATATCGTGATCGGAATCGGAGTTCTCGGCGTCGGCGCGAATGGAATCGACGAGCACCTTGGTGGTGAACACGTAGTTGCCCATGGAGGCGAAGGTCACGTTCGGGTCGTCCGGGGTGCCCGGCGGATGAGCCGGTTTCTCCAGGAACTGGGTGATCCGACCCGACTCGTCGGAATCGATGCAACCGAAGGCGCTCGCCTCGCTGCGCGGCACCCTGATGCCGGCCACCGTCACACCCGCGCCGGATTCGATGTGGTGCGACAGCATCTGCTCCGGATCCATCCGATACACGTGATCGGCGCCGAAGACCACGATGTAGGACGGATCCTCGTCGTAGATCAGGTTCAGCGACTGCATGATCGCGTCCGCGCTGCCCGTGTACCAGCGCGGGCCGAGCCGTTGCTGGGCCGGAACCGGGGTGATGTACTCACCCGCGAAACCGGACAGTCGCCAGGTCTGGGAGATATGTCTGTCCAACGAATGCGACTTGTACTGGGTCAGCACGCACAGCCGTAGAAAACCTGCGTTCACCAAGTTGCTCAAGACGAAGTCGATCAGGCGATACGCACCCCCGAAGGGGACCGCAGGCTTGGCGCGATCCGCCGTCAGTGGAAACAGGCGCTTGCCCTCGCCACCGGCGAGCACGATCCCGAGTACGTGCGGCTGGCTCCTCACATTTGCCAAACTACCGTGAAGTGCGGGTGTGAGTGGCCCCCGCAGAGCCGAGCGTCTACTTTGAGACCGTGAGTTTCGGCACGGACGGCGGGCGCTCGGCGGCGGGATCCGGTGAAGCCGAGCGGTCACGCGAAACATTGACGGCGGTCGGAGACGGGCCGCGCGACAGCGATGTCACCCCGGCGGGCGACCGGTTGCGGGTCGCCATGCTGACCCGCGAATATCCACCCGAGGTGTACGGCGGCGCGGGCGTGCACGTCACGCAGCTGGTCGATCGACTCGGCGTGCTCTGCGATGTCACCGTGCACTGCATGGGCGTGCCCCGCACCGATGCCGTGGTGCACCAACCCGATCCGATGCTGTACGCGGCCAACGCCGCCATGCAGATGATGTCGGCGCAGCTGCGCATGGCCGACGCCGCCGGACACGTCGACGTGGTGCATTCCCACACCTGGTACACCGGTCTCGCCGGACATCTGGCCGCGACGCTGTACGGGATCCCACACGTGCTCACCGCGCATTCGCTCGAACCGCGACGTCCGTGGAAGGCCGAGCAGCTCGGCGGCGGCTACCGGCTCTCGTCGTGGTCGGAACGCAACGCGGTCGAACACGCCGACGCGGTCATCGCGGTGAGCGAGGGGATGCGCCACGACGTGCTCGACGCGTACCCGGCGCTCGACCCGGGCCGGGTCCACGTGGTGCACAACGGGATCGACGCGACCCTGTGGCATCCCGGCCCCGCCGAGGCGGACGCCAGGCCGGTACTGGCCGAACTGGGGGTGCGTACCGACCTGCCCATCGCGGCGTTCGTCGGCCGGATCACCCGGCAGAAGGGTGTCGGGCATCTGCTCGCCGCCGCCCGCGATTTCGATCCGGATATCCAGCTCGTGCTCTGCGCGGGCGCTCCCGACACGAGGGAACTCGAAGTCGAGACCGCCGCGGCCGTCGACGAATTGCGGCAGCGTCGCGGCAATGTCTTCTGGGTCAGGGAGATGTTGCCGATCGAGCAGATCCGGCAGATACTCGCCGCCGCCACCGTTTTCGTCTGTCCCTCGGTGTACGAACCGCTCGGCATCGTCAATCTGGAAGCCATGGCCTGCGCCACGGCGGTGGTGGCCTCCGACGTCGGCGGGATTCCGGAGGTCGTCGGCGACGGACGCAACGGGCGGCTGGTCCACTACGACCCGGCCACCGCCGCCGATTACGAGCGCGCACTCGCGGACGCGGTCAACGAGGTCGCGGGGAATCCGGCGCTCGCCACGGAATTCGGCGCGGCCGGGCGGGCAAGGGCTATCGCGGAATTCGACTGGGCCGCCATCGCCGCGCGCACGGTCGACGTGTACGACCAGTTACGCAAATTCTGATCCGCCCTCAGAGCGGACGGTAGGCGGCGACCACCACCGACGCGGTGACTTCCGTGTCCTCGTCCAGCGAGTCGAGCGCGTCGCTGCTCGACCCGTCGGCGGCGTGGAATGCCGAGGGGCCCATGCCGACGACATGCGCGACATCGGTGCGCGACAGTGTCATCGGATATTCCACGCTCACCCGCTCGATCGGGGAGAAATGCCCGGCGAGTGATTCGGTGAGGCGCTGCTGTTTGTCCGGATCCACCGTCACCATGCCCAGTCGGCCCACGAGTTCGCCCAGGTGCCCGGATGTGGGTGTGACGACGACGAATCGGCCGCCGGGTTCGAGCACCCGCGCCACCTCGGCCGGATTACGCGGCGCGAAGGCGGCGAGCACCCGGGACACGGTACGGGTGCGCAGGGGCAGACCTCGCCAGGCGTCCGCGAGCACCGACGCCGCGCGAGGATGCGCGCGGGCACAGCGGCGGGCCGCCGGTTTGGCGACGTCCACCGCGATGCCGCGCGATTCCGGCGCCGCGTCGAGAATTGCGGTGAGGTAGTAGCCGGTTCCGGCGCCCACTTCCACTATCGGGGCCACCGGTCCGGCGTCATCGAGAGTCGCGCCGATCGCGCCGACCACGGCCCGCGCGATCGGCGCGAAATGTCCCGCACCCTGGAACGCCGCACGAGCGTCCAGCATGGCGGGCGTATCGCCTGTCATCTTGGTCGACGAGCCGGTCAACAGGCTGACGTAGCCCTGTTTGGCGATGTCGAAACTGTGCCCGCTCCCGCAGCGCAACGCCCGGTCGGCGGCCTCGAGTTCGAGACCGCATTCCGGGCACGCCAACAGGGCGGCCACATCAGCGAGTGCCGGGTGCATGGGCGGCCTCGTCCGATCCCGATTCGTCGGGATCATCGGAAGGGCCGCCCTCGGCCCGGCACTCGCTTCGCTGCGGCCGGCTAGCTCGTGACACTCTTCAGTTCGTCGCCGAGCGCCGCTGCCTCATCCGGCGTGAGTTCGACGACCAGACGCCCGCCACCCTCGAGTGGAACCCGCATGACGATTCCACGCCCTTCTTTGGTTGCCTCGAGGGGACCATCCCCGGTGCGGGGCTTCATGGCCGCCATCCTCTGCTCCCTCCAGATCTGCGCGGTTTTCTGCGCACTTTCTTGGAACTCCAGTTGTCACCAACCAGCGAGCTCGCCGGCATTTGGCGAGCTACACCGATCTATTCTTCCCTATTGCCGATCTCGACGGATACCTGAGTTCGAAATGTGACCGGGAGGTCGGTGATCCGACGGCTTCAGCGGATCCAGCAATCGCTCAGATGATCGTCGACCATTCCGGTGGCCTGCATCAACGCATACGCGGTCGTCGGTCCGATGAAACGAAATCCGCGTTTCTTCAATTCTTTTGCAAGAGCGATGGATTCGGGGCTGGTAGCGGGCACTTCGGCCAGCTCGCGCGGCCTCGGGCGCGCGGGCGGAGCGAACGACCAGATCAGCTCGTCGAGGCCGGTGTCGAGGTCGCAGGCAACCTCGGCATTGGCGATGGCGGCCTCGATTTTCGCCCGGTTGCGCACGATGCCGGTATCGGCGAGCAAACGCGCCACATCATCGTCGCCGAACTCGGCGACCCGTTCGATGGAGAATCCGGAAAATGCTGTCCGGAAGGCGGGGCGCTTACGCAGGATGGTGATCCACGCGAGCCCGGACTGGAATGCCTCCAGGCACATTCTCTCGAACATGGCGTCGTCACCGTGCAGGGGACGGCCCCACTCCTGATCGTGGTAATCGCGATACAGCTGAGAAGACTCCGCCCAGGGGCACCGAAATCGGCCGTCGCTCAACGGCACGGCGGTCACGGCGAATCGGGGGTCGAGTGGTCACGGGGTCGCGCGGAATCGCCGTTCTGCCCCGAGTCCGGTCGTCGCGCTCCCGGATCGGCGGGCGCGCCCCGGTGCGGTGTCTCCGGTGCCTGCTCGGGCCGCGCATCGAGCGGCGCGCTGTCCGAGGGCGGGGATACCTCCGGCGCCGGGGCGACGACCGGCTGCGCGCTCGTCAGCCCGGCCAGGGGTAGTGGCGGCGGATCGGATTGCCCCGCCGCCACGCCCCACGGGGCACGTGGCGGCGCGGGCGTCTCCGGCCAGGGATGCCGGTGCGGGACCGGAGCCGGTGCGGGCTGCGGGCCGGTCCGCAGCGCGCTCGCGGGTACGGCGGACTCGGCCGCACCACCGCGCGCGTACGCCAATTCCCGTTGCAACTCATCGATGCGGGCGGCCAGTCGCGCCAGCGCCCAGTCCACCTCGCCCGCCTTGTATCCGCGCACCACCTGTTGGAAGCGCAGCGCCCGCACATCGGCCCCGCTGATGCCCTCCGCGGGCAGCACGGTGGCCGTCGTGCCCTCGGGCAGCGGCCCCAGTTCCTCCCCCCGCCCGAACACCACACTCGCGAGCAGGAAGAGCATCGCGGCCACGAGGCCTACGATCAGCACGTAGAAAAGCAGCGTGAGCATGCCGATGAGCTTATTGGCACCGGCCGACACGTGGCACATGTCCTCGTGTGCCGGCCGGGCCGAGGCGTATTACAGGTGACGCGTGGTGTCGATGCCGAGCGACATCCCGGCCAGGCCACGCCGCCGCACCGCCAGTTTGTCGGCGACCTCGAGCAGGGCCTTGGCCGCCGAGCTCTCGGGATCGCGCAGCACGATCGGCGTGCCCTCGTCGCCGGACTCGCGCACCGCCTGCTCGATCGGGATCTGACCGAGCAGCGGGACGTTCGCGCCGACCGCGCGGCTCAGGCTGTCGGCCACGGTCTGGCCGCCGCCCGACCCGTACAGATCCATCCGGGTGCCGTCCGGCAGATCGAGCCACGACATGTTCTCGACGACGCCCGCGATGCGCTGACGGGTCTGCAACGCGATCGAACCCGCGCGTTCGGCCACCTCGGCGGCGGCGAGCTGCGGGGTGGTGACGACCAGAATCTCCGCGTTCGGGATCAGCTGGGCGATGGAGATGGCGACATCGCCGGTCCCCGGCGGCAGATCGAGCAGCAGGACGTCGAGGTCGCCCCAGAAGACATCGGCCAGGAACTGCTGAAGTGCCCGGTGCAGCATCGGTCCGCGCCACACGACGGGAGTGTTGCCCTGGGTGAACATCGCGATCGAGATGACCTTCACCCCGTGCGCGACGGGCGGCATGATCATGCGTTCGACCTGGGTGGGGCGCTGATCGGTGCCGAGCATGCGTGGCACCGAATGGCCGTAGATATCGGCGTCGAGCACGCCGACCGACAGCCCGCGCGCGGCCATGGCCGCCGCGAGATTGACGGTCACGCTGGATTTCCCGACCCCGCCCTTGCCCGAGGCCACCGCGTAGACGCGGGTCAGCGAACCGGGCTGGGCGAAGGGGATCACCGGCTCGGGCGAGTCGCCGCGCAACTGCTTGCGCAGGTTGGTGCGCTGCTCGTCGTCCATGACGTCGAGTTCCACCGTGACCGCGCCGACGCCCGCGACGTCGGCGACGGCCTTGGTGACCCGCTGGGTGATCTCGGTCCGCAGCGGGCAACCGGCCGTCGTCAGATAGATCTCGATGTGGACATTGCTGTCGGAGCCGATCCCGATGCTCTTCACCATGCCCAGTTCGGTGATCGGCTTGCGGATCTCCGGGTCGTCGACCTTTGCGAGGGCTCCTCGCACATCCGCTTCCGTAACCACTGACATTCCAGCGATTTTAGTCTTCTCAGATCCGGGGCAGTTCCGCGGGCTTCGGAGCGACGCCGTTGTTGTACGAGTTCGCCCACGCCATGACGTTCGCGACGTAGGCCATCGAGTTGTTGTAGCGAAGGATCGCGCGGGTCTGCTGGGACATGTCGCGCATGTCGAGTCCGCCGCTGCAGAGGTACTTCCCGGCCGTCAGCGTGGCGTCGAAGAGGTTCTGCGGGTCGGCGACGCCGTCGTTGTTGCCGTCGGCGGCGTAGCGCTTCCAGGTGTCGGGCAGGAACTGCATCGGGCCGATCGCGCGGTCGTACCCGTTGAGCCCGTCCAGCGCGCCGTCGTCGCTGTCGTGAATGACGTGGTTGCCGTACAGCGAGCCGTCGAGCACCGGGCCGTAGACCGGGGAGAGCGGGTTGCCGTCGGCATCGGCCTTGCCACCGAAGGCGTGGGTCGATTCCACCCGGCCGATACCGGCGAGCATCGACCAGGACATCCCGCATTCGGGATCCTCGGTGTGCAGGACCTGTTCGGCGTTCTGGTAGGCGGCGACCGCGATGCCGGGAATGCCGAGCGGCCCGGCGGGCATCTCGGCGCGCGCCCGGTTATCCGGCAGCGCAACGGTTTTGACCACCGGCGGGGCACGGAAACCCTGTTGCGCCATGGCGTGGTCCGCGGTCTCGTCGAGCGCGGCGGCCAGGCGCGCGCCGAGCGCGTCGCGATCTTCCTCGGGGGACGGTTGGATATCCGCCTGCATGGCGGGGTCCAGGTCGGAGGCGCCCGCGACGGCGATGACGCCGGCGGGGAGCAAACCTGACAGAGCTAGGACAGAAGTTCGCCCGACTTTTACACCGGTCGAAGGTTTACGGTGACGCCCCACGGTGTGGTGCCCTCCTCCGCTTTCAAGATTGAAACTCTAGGAGAGGGTACCGCATTCGAGATCTTTTTGTTACTGCTTCGTGACCTCGATCGAGGTTTGGTCAGGGACCGACGGGCGGAAGTGGGATGACGATGTTGAACGGCAGGGTGATGCCGGGTTGGGGCGTCGGCGTGGGCGCCGCTTCCTGCTGCGGGGCCTCGGGCAGTTCGGGTTCCGGGGTTTCGGCGGGCACGGTCTCGGGAGCCGCCTCCGGCGCGGGTGCGGGCACGGTTGTCCGCTGTTCGCCGATATCGGGCATCAGCGGCGCGCAGGCGGGCGCGGGTGCTATCGCCCGTGGGTCCTGCTGTTCGCCCGCGCCGAATGTCTGGGCCGCCGGGGGGAGCGCCGGATCGCCCGGGCGCGGCATCGGCGCCGGAATCGTCTGCGTCTCACATGGATTAGCGGGCGGCGCGGGTGTGGGGCAGAAGATGCCGCACGGGATCGGCGGCAGGCCGGGGATGGTGATCATCACCTGGGTCGGGGCGGCCGGGTCGACCGTGGTCGGCGCGTTCGGTGGCAATTCGGCCTGGGTGGACGGGCTCGGTGTCGTCCTGTTCGCCGCCAGCATGTCCGGATTCGGCGCCTGACCGGGCGGGATCAGACCGGGGTAGATGCGGTCCTGGCTCGGCTTGCCGCCGGTGCGATAGGCCGCCGACCAGCTCAAGACGTTGGCCGCGTAGGACATCGAGTTGTTGTAGCGCAGCACGGCCCGCAGTTCCTGTGCCGGGTCGCGCAGGTTCAGCCCGCCCGAGCACAGGTACTTACCCGCCGCGACGGTCGCGTCGAAGACGTTGTGCGGATCGGCGACCCCGTCGCCGTTGCCGTCGGAGGCGTAGTGGCTCCACGTGCTCGGGAGGAACTGCATCGGCCCGAGCGCGCGCACGTAGCCGCCGTCGGTGGCCTGGATGACCTCGTTGCCCGGCAGGGTGCCGTCGAGCGCCGGGCCGAAGATCGGGGTGACCGTGGTGCCCGCGGCGTCGGTTCGCCCGCCGCTCGCGTGACCGGATTCGATCCGTCCGATTCCCGCGAGCAGATTCCACGGCAGGCCGCAGTCCGGCGCCGCCGATTCCATTGCCAGCTCCGCGTTGCGATAGGCCGCGAGCACGATTTCCGGGATGCCGAGCGCACCGCCGGTGGCGGGCAGCACGATGTCACGAAGCGGAACCGTTCCGGCGAAGGGGGCGTTACCGTCGGCGGGCGGCGTCATTGCCGTGAGTTTGCGGGGCGCCTGAGGGGTCACCGGCAGCAAGCCGACTGTCCGAGACAGTTCTGCTTCCGTGGTGTTGTCTGGCGCGTTGCCGGTACCGCCGGGGCCGTTCGAAGCGGCGAGCAACGCGTCGGTCGCCTGCGGTGCCGTGGTCTCATCGGTGGTGTTGGTACCCGATCCCGTGACGACGAGACCCGCCACTACCAGGGCCGACACGGTAATCGGAGCAGATATACGCATTCGGCCACACCAATCCTCGACGTCGTGAGAGCGGCTGTCCGGGACATTTCGCATCCGACCCGCTCGGGACAACGTTCTCCAGGTTACCCATGGGTCAAGTGGTTGTTGAGCATTTCCGGTCATGGATCGGTTGGCTGCGGCGGAATCGGGTCACCTCCCTGCTTCTGACCGGAGGTTTTCTTGCGACGCGCCTTCGATGTCTTGTTGATATCGTGCGCACGATCCGGTGACGCCGCGGCATCGATTCGGTCGAGCACCTCTTTCATCTCCTCGAGTTCGCGGCGCAGATAGTCGCGTGTCGCCACTTCGCCGACCGCGATCCGCAGCGCCGCGAGTTCGCGAGCGAGGAATTCGGTATCCGCCTTGGTCTGGGTCGCCCTCGACCTGTCCTCTTCGAGCGCGACCCGGTCCCGGTTGTCCTGGCGATTCTGGGCGAGCAGGATCAGCGGGGCGGCGTAGGCGGCCTGGGTGGAGAAGGCCAGATTGAGCAGGATGAACGGATAGGGATCCCAGCGCAGCGCCACCACGAAGACGTTGATCAGGATCCAGACGACGACGAGCACGGTCTGCATCGCCAGATAGCGTCCGGTACCGAGGAATCGCGCCACCCGCTCACTACTGCGGGCCAGCGCCTCGGCATCCCAGTCGATGCGGAAACGGGTTTCCAGCGGTGTCTCCAGCCGCAGCCTCGCCGGGCTCTTCTCACTCATGCCCTGGCACCCCTTCGTGTGATTCCTCCTGCTCGCGCCAATCCTCCGGCAGCAGGTGATCGAGTACGTCGTCCACGGTGACGGCGCCCAGCAGATGACTCTCCGCGTCGACCACCGGGCCGCACACCAGGTTGTAGGTGGCGAAATAGCGGGTCACCGCCGACAGCGACACCTCGACGCGCAGCGGGGACAGATCGCTGTCGAGTATCCCGCCGACCAGATGCGCCGGTGGTTCGCGCAGCAACTGCTGGAGGTGGACACAGCCCAGATAGCGTCCGGTCGGCGTCGCGGTCGGCGGACGGACCACGAAGACCATCGACGCCAGCGCCGGGGTCAGATCGGGATTGCGGACCCGGGCCAGTGCTTCGGCGACCGTCGTCGACGGCGTCAGGATCACCGGCTTGGGGGTCATCAGACCGCCCGCGGTGTCGGGGGAGTGCTGGAGCAACCTGCGGACCGGTTCGGATTCCTGCGGATCCATCAGGGCGAGCAGCGATTCGCGTTCGCCGGTGGAGAGTTCGCCGAGCAGGTCGGCGGCGTCGTCGGGATCCATCGCCTCGAGGACGTCGGCGGCCCTGCGCACCTCGAGGTGGCCGAGCAGATCGATCTGGTCGTCGTCGGGCAATTCCTGGACGACGTCGGCGAGGCGTTCGTCATCGAGTGCCTCGGCGACCTCCATCCGGCGCTTCTCCGGCAACTCGCGCAGCAGATGGGCGACGTCGGCGGCGCGCAGACCCTCGAACTGTTCCAGCAGTGTCGTCACGTCCTGGCCCGGTCTGCCGATCTCGTACGGCGTAAGACCGGACACGCGCGACCAGTCGACCACGTGCACGGTCCGCCTGCGACCGATCCGCCGGTGCCCCCGCACCGCGACTCGCGAGATCCGCCAATCCCGCGTCCTGGTCTGCTCGAGACCCAGATCCACCACGAACACGTCGATGTCGACCAGGTCGGGCAGGTCCGGATCGTCCACCCGGACGGCCGAATCCACGATCTGCGCGATGGCGAGCAGTTCACCCGGTCGCTGTGCGAAGCGGCGCAGGCTCACGGTTCCGGTGTTCAAGGTGACAACGCCCGGCTCGATCGCGGTCACCCGCAGCATGGGTACGAAAATCCGCCTCCGGCTCGGCAGTTCGACGACGAGGCCGTGCACCCGGGGCTGTTGGCGGTCGTAGCGGATGGCCACGACGACATCGCGGATACGGCCGATGGACTCGCCGTCCGGTCCCAGCACCACCAGGCCGGCCAGCCTGGCGACGTAAACCCTGGTTGCTGCCATGGCTGTCAGGCTAGAGGTTCGCGGGCGAGCGCACCCGCCACGCCACGGACGACAAGAACACGCGTTTCACATCCCCGGAAATCCCGGCGTGATAGCAGAATGGTGATATGACGAATCCTCTAGGAGGCTCGAGCCGCGCCCGGCAGGGTCTCCCCACCCCACCGTCGGGTTGGCCGGTCGGCTCCTATCCGACCTATGCCGAGGCGCAGAAGGCTGTCGACTACCTGGCCGACAATCAATTCCCGGTACAGGACGTGACGATCGTCGGCGTCGACCTGATGCAGGTAGAACGCGTGCTCTACCGGTTGACGTGGGGCAAGGTCATCGGCGGCGGCGTGGTGAGCGGCGCGTGGCTGGGCCTGTTTCTCGGTCTGTTGCTGAGCCTGTTCACCACCGGCGGCGCCTTCGGGCCGCTGCTGGTCGGTCTGGTCGGCGGCATCATCTTCGGCGTCATCACCACCTCGATCCCGTACGCGGCGACCAAGGGTCAGCGTGATTTCGCCTCGACCATGCAGTTGGTCGCGGGCCGTTACGACGTGCTGTGTGATCCGAAATCGGCCGAGCAGGCGCGCGACATGCTCGCCAGGCTGGCGATCTGACGGATGGAAGTAGTCGACAAGGTCCGCGCCGGAGTGCTCGACCACTACGGCGTCGCCGCCGCCGGGGTCGACTCGGCCTCGGTGACCTTCCTCGGTCTGGAGGCCATCGAGATCCTGCGCATCCACGACGGCGATCTGGTGCGTTTCGTCACTCTCGGCGGCTCACGTCATCCGATGGGCGATCCCGGTGACCTGCTGGCGGATCCGGTGCGTGGACCACGCGCCGAACTGGTCCTGTCCCTGCGCGCCGGAATCGGCGAGACCGCGGGACTCGTGCGCGCGCTCGGGGTCCTGGTCGCCACGCCCGCCGTGGAAGGCGTCGTGCTGCAACCGGACGCGCTGCTGGATCTGGGCGAGCCGATGTGGGCGGGCGCGAATTTCACCGCCGTCCTGCTCGGTGACAGCGACATCCCAGAGGTCGTGCTGCCCGAACCGGCCGACCCGGTCCGCTATCTCACGGTCACGCCGGTGACGGCGACCGAAGCGGCGTGGGTCCGGGTGCGCGGGGCGAGCGCACTGCGTGACGCGTGGGGCGAGGCCGGGATCGACGTGCACGATCCGGCGCGCGGGGCGGCCTCGCTGTAGTCGGTCGCCCGGTTCGGATCGATCACCACCTGTGGTACCGCCCGCGGTTGCCGTCGACCGCGATCGGTTGCGCCGCGAGGGTGTTCGGGCGCGGGCTCAGAGCCAGTGGTTCCGTCGGAACAGGATCAGCAGCAGCGTGCATATGGTGATGATGATGCCGATGATCAGTGGATATCCGTAGGTCCACCGGAGTTCCGGCATGTGTTCGAAATTCATCCCGTAGATACCCGCGATCATCGTCGGCACCGCCGCGATGGCGACGTAGGCCGAGATCTTGCGCATATCGGTGTTCTGCTGGACACCGATCTTGGCCAGCGCCGCGCTGATCAACGCGCTGAGAGACCCGTCGAAATCGGTGATGCGCTCGGCCACGCTGGTGTGGTGGTCGGCCACATCGCGCATGTAGCGCCTGATCTCCTTGGGCAGCGGGAGATCCGATTTGTGGCCGAGCAGTTGGAGCGGGATCGCCAGCGGATTCACCGCGCGGCGCAATTCGACGACTTCGCGTTTGAGCTGATAGATCGATTCGATGGCGACCTGGCTGCGCGGGGTGAAGACCTCTTCCTCCATCGCGTCGATATCCAGTTCGACCGAGGCCGCGACATCGATGTAGTTGTCGACCACGTAGTCGGCGATGCCGTGCAGCACGGCGCCGGGGCCGTACATCAGCATGGTCGCGTCGGCCTCCAGGCGCTGCCGCACCGACGCCAGCCCGGAATGCTCGCCGTGCCGGACCGTCACCACGAAATCGGCGGCGGCGAACACCATGATCTCGCCGGTCTCGACGATCTCGCTGACGCTGTGCAATTCGTGTTCGACATAGGCGACGGTGCGCATCACCAGCACCAGGGTGTCGTCGTAGCGCTCCAGTTTGGGCCGCTGATGCGCCCGGACCGCGTCCTCGACGGCGAGGGCGTGCAGACCGAATGTCTCGGCGATATCGCCCATCTGGGCGTCGTCGGGATCGTGCAGGCCGACCCAGACGAAACCGGCCCCGCGATTGCGCACTTCCGCCAGCGCGTCCCGGTGGGTGAATCGGCCGGGCAGCCGGTGTCCGTCGACGTAGACGCCGCAGTCGACGATGGCGCGCGCGGTCGGGACCGGGATGCGCGGCAGTTCCGAACGTGTCGCCGTGCGGGCCGCGCGCGCGGAAGCGCGGAACGACGGCATCGGCGGAATCGAGGGCACCCGCCGATGCTACGTCGGCATCGGCGACGGGCCCGCTCGAGACCGGGTCGCTCTGTCCGGGGCCTGACCACAACCGTCGGAGATCGCGCACTGTATGACTGGAGACGTGCGCATCGACCTCCACACCCATTCGAACGCGTCCGACGGTACCGACACACCGGCCGAACTCGTGCGGAAAGCGGCGGCGGACGGCCTGGATGTCGTCGCCCTCACCGATCACGACACCACGTCCGGGTGGGCCGAAGCGGTGGAGGCGCTACCCGACGGGTTGAGCCTGGTGCGCGGCATGGAGATGTCGTGCGTGGGGCTCGGCGAGGACGGCTGGCCGGTGCCGGTGCACCTGCTCGCCTATCTCTTCGACCCCGCCGACCGCGGTTTCGCCGAGGAACGCGAGCGTTTGCGCGCCGAACGCGTCGAGCGGCTGCGGGCGATGGCGGAACGGATGCGCGAGGACGGCCTCCCCATCGATCCGGACGCGGTGCTCGACTCGGCCGGTGCGTCGGCGGGGCGTCCGCACCTGGCACGGGCGTTGGTCGAGGCCGGGGTGGTGCCCGACGTCGGATCCGCGTTCACCCGGCTGCTCGCGCCGAGCGGGCCGTACTACGTCGACAAGGCCGACACTCCGTTGCGTCGCGCGGTGGAGATGATCGCGTCGGCGGGCGGGGTCAGTGTGCTGGCGCACACCAGGGCCAGGAAGCGCGGGCGGCTGCTCGCGGTCGACGACATCCGCGAGCTGGCCGAGCTGGGACTGGGCGGACTGGAGGTCGACCATCCCGACCACGCCGACCCCGATCGGGAGGTGCTGGCGGGTCTGGCGGCCGAGCTCGGGCTGCTCACCACCGGGTCGTCGGACTACCACGGTGCGAACAAGACCATCCGCCTGGGCGAATTCACCACCGACCCGGCGCAGTTCGAGGAGCTCGTCGGTAAGGCCACGGGTGTGCCGGTGATCGTCCGGTGAGAGTCGTTCGTTGGCTCAGCGGCGTGGTGGCCGCGGGAACCGTCGTGCTGGCCCTCGTGGTGATCGGATCCGCCTTCATCGCGAGCAGACGCGATTTCCCCGGGCCGGGCGGGGAATCCCTCGTATGGCATGTGCTCGCGTCCGTGACAGCCGTTGTCGCTCAAGTTTTTTCGGATAGGCGTCGGGGTTTCGCTGCCTTTACCGGTTCCGCGGTTGTTTTCGTGGTCACGGGAATATTGCTTTGGACACAATGGTGGGGCTAATCGTCGTGTAATAGTTGCGGCCGGGTGAATAGTGGCCGAATATTTCTTCTTGTGGGTGATCTGGAAGCGGAAGTTCTGGTTCTCGGCGGTGGCCCCGCCGGTGCCTGGGCCGCTGTCTCGGCCGCCACGTCCGGCGCGCGAGTGATCCTGGTCGACAAGGCCCGTTGCGGATCCAGCGGTCCCACCGCCTTCGGAATGACAGCGCTCTGGAATATGCCGCCCGGCCCCGCCCGCGACGACGCCGTCCGCCGCGCCTGCGCGCACGGCGGCGACCTGGGCGACCCGATGTGGATCGACATGGTCCTGGACGAGACATATCGCCGCATCGACGAGTTGGCGCGCTGGGGCTACCGATTCCCCGGCACCGATCGCAACGCCCACCGCAAATCCTCGCGGGTGTGCGTCGACGGTGCGAGCTATCTGCGCCGGATGCGCCGACGCCTGCGCGAGGCGGGCGTCCGAATTCTCGATCACCACCCGGCGCTGCAACTGCTCACCGACGGCGACGGTGTCGTATCGGGAGCGACCGGGCTGCAACCGCACAACCGCTACCTGCCGTGGACCGTGCGGGCGGGCGCGGTCGTGGTCGCCACCGGCGGTTGCGCCTTCCTGTCCGGCGGACCCGGCACCGATGTCGACACCGGTGACGGGCTGCTGCTCGCGGTGGAGGCGGGCGCCGAACTGTCCGGGATGGAATTCTCCAGCGCCTACGGCCTGGCCCCGGCCCTGAGTCTGCCCTCGGTCGCGCGGCATTCGAGTTCGGCGCCGGGACTGGCCGCGCATTTCCCCACGGTGTACGACGAATCCGGCGCCGACCTCGCCGAACTCGGCACCGACGCGTTCGCCGCGCTCGCCGCGGGCAGGCGCGTCTACGCCGCCGTCGAAGACCTGCCCGAGGTCGTGGGGATCTGGCTGTCACGCCAGGGCGTGGTCGACCGCTCCAGGCGAATTCCGCTGCGGGCGGTGCTCGAGGGCACGGTGCGCGGCACCGGCGGCCTGCACATCACCGGAACCGATTGCGCGACCACGGTTTCCGGCCTGTACGGAGCCGGTGACGTCACGACGAGAGAAGCCATCACCGGCGCGGTCAGCGGATTCGGCGGACAGGGCGGCGCGTGGGCGCTCGCCTCCGGCGTCTGGGCCGGTGCGAGCGCGGCCCGATTCGCCGTGGCGAGGGGGATACCCCGGGCCGCGAATCCGGTGCCCGGCGCGGGACTGCACGATCGGCCGCGCGTCGATCCGCGCGCGGTGGTCGGTCTGGTGCAGGAACACACCCTGCCGTTGCGACGCAGCTACTGGCGCAGCGCGGGCAGCCTGCGCGACAGCATCGGTGAACTGGACGGGATGTGGCCCGGCGCCGAATTCGATCTCGGCGGACGCGGTGCAGGTCGGTTGCGCGCCAGGCAGGCCGCCGCGCTGCTCGCGGTGGCGCGCTGGACCAAATACAGCGCGCTGGCCCGCACCGAGACCAGGGGTATGCACCGCCGCACCGACCACCCCGCCCCCGACGCCGATTGGCGGGTGCGGCTGATGTCCGGCGGCCTCGACGAGGTCTGGGTGCGCCCGGAGACCCAGCCGTGGAATCGGGTCGACGCCGCCGCACCGTCCACCGTCGCCGAGAGCGCCGACACGCGCGACGATTCCGACCACCTCCACGCCGCCGACGTCCGCAGGATCGCGGGTCAGGAATCGGTGCTCGCCGTCTCGCCGCGCGAGCCCGTCGGCGCCCAGGTCTCCGAACCGCCCGCCCGGCCGCTCGCGGGTCAGGAATCGGTCCTCGCCGCGCATCCGACCGCCCGGCCCGGCACCGAGGAACCCGCCGACGGACACCGCGGCGGCGTGGCGGATCCGCTACCCCTGTGAGCGCGCCGACCGCTCGACTCACCGCGCCGGGCAGAGCGCGCTGCGTCTCCTCACAGACCCCGTTCGCCGGGGTGCGAGTTTCCCCTTACCTCGGGGTAATTCCCGGGCCTTACCCTCGGAATATGACGCGCGACCGGTATAGCACACACCGGTTTGGCAAGTCGTTGTCGAGGCTGGCAGAATATTGCGGATTCCCGCCCTTGCCACCGCCGGGTCAGGGAACGATGACGATCTTCTCCGCCGCGCACCGCGGCGCCCCGAGGATCGCACCGCATATCCGCCCGGAACACCCTCCGGCTCCGCTTCGCGGATCAGCGACGCCTCGCGAATTCGATATCCTGCTGCAGGTTCCCTGCGCCCGATCGGAATGCGAAACTGATCGACCGGAGCACTCGATGAGCGGTTCGAATCATTTATCACCTCAGTACCCGGCGGTAACCGTCCCCCGGTTTAGCCCGACCCGAGCAGGAGTGAAATCGTGTCACCTGTGACTGACGCACCGAATGCCACCGCGGTGAACCGCACCGAAGATCCGACCTCCCTTTCCTCGATCACGTCGGAAGAGATTTTCGCGGGCCACCTCGGCGGCAAACTCTCGGTCGAGCTGTCAGCTCCGCTGGAGACCCAGCGCGACCTCTCGATCGCCTATACCCCCGGCGTCGCGCAGGTCAGCCGGGCCATCGCCGAAGACGAGTCGATGGCCAAGCAGTACACCTGGACCGACCGCCTGGTCGTCGTCGTCAGCGACGGCACCGCGGTTCTCGGCCTCGGTGACATCGGCCCGCGCGCCTCGCTGCCGGTCATGGAGGGCAAGGCCGCGCTGTTCAAGAAGTTCGCAGGCCTGAACTCGATTCCGATCGTGCTCGACACCAAGGATGTCGACGAGATCGTCGACACGCTGATCCGCCTGCGCCCGAGCTTCGGCGCGGTGAACCTCGAGGACATCTCGGCTCCGCGCTGCTTCGAGATCGAGCGGCGCGTCATCGAGGCGCTCGACTGCCCCGTCATGCACGACGACCAGCACGGCACCGCCATCGTCGTTCTCGCCGCGCTCAACGGCGCGGCCAGGGTCCAGGGTCGCGCCATCGACGGACTCAAGGTCGTCGTCTCCGGTGCGGGCGCGGCGGGCGTCGCGTGCACCAACATCATGCTCGCCGCGGGCGTGAAGGACGTGACGGTCCTCGACTCGCGCGGCATCGTGAGCCGGGAGCGCACCGACCTCAACGAGGTCAAGTCCGAACTGGCCCAGCGCACCAACCCGCGCGGTCTGAACGGCGGCGCGGCCGAGGCCCTGGCGGGCGCCGATGTGTTCCTCGGTCTGTCCGCCGGTCTGATCGCCGAGGAGCTCATCGCCTCGATGGCCCCGGAGTCGATCGTCTTCGCGATGTCCAACCCGGATCCGGAGATCCACCCCGAGGTGGCGCGCAAGTACGCCGCGATCGTGGCCACCGGCCGCAGCGATTTCCCGAACCAGATCAACAACGTCCTCGCCTTCCCCGGTGTGTTCAAGGGCGCGCTCGACGCGGGCGCCCGCCGGATCACCGAGGGCATGAAGATCGCCGCCGCCGACGCCATCCTGAGCGTCGTCGCCGACGAACTCGGCCCGGAAAAGATCGTCCCGAGCCCCCTCGATCCGCGTGTCGCACCCGCCGTCGCCGAAGCGGTGGCGAACGCGGCTCGCGCCGAGGGCGTCGCGTAAGCGGTTCGAATCTCCACGGGAGCGCTCCGGTCCGAATTCGGACCGGAGCGCTCCCGTTTTCGGGTGCGGACCGGCCTCGCTACGAAGTGGGCCGGATCGAATTCGCCGCGGTGACCGGCGCGAGTCCACGGCGCAGTCGACCGGTGCCCGGCGCACTCACCCACACCGCGATGGCCAGGATGCCGTCGAGCGCCATCGCGAGCACCGCGACGAGAATCGCGCCGACCAGCACGCGGTCGTAGCGGTACAGGCCGATGCCGTCGAAGATGTAGCGCCCGAGACCGCCGAGGTTGACGTAGGCGGCGATGGTCGCGGTGGCGACCACCTGCAACGTCGCCCCGCGCAGGCCGGTGAGCAGAATCGGCATGGCATTGGGGATCTCGACGCGGAACAGGATCTGGCGTTCGGTCATGCCGACCGCGCGCGAGGCGTCGACCACGTCGTCGGGCACATTCGCGATACCCGCGTACGCGCCCGCCAGCAGTGGCGGAACGCCGACGGTGACCAGTGCCAGCAGCGGCGGGATCAGGCCGAGGCCGAGCATCAGCACCAGAAAGGTGAGCAGTCCGAGGGTGGGCAGCGCGCGCATCGAATTCGCGAAGCCGACGATCAGCGCCGCACCCCGACCGGTATGCCCGATCACCAGTCCCAGCGGCACCGCCACCACGGCCGAGGCGCCGACCGCGAGGGCGCTGTACCAGAGATGTTGCGCGATCCTGGTTCCGATACCGGCAGGACCGCCCCAGTTCGCGCCGTCGGTGAGATAGGTCCAGGCGTCGAGGAAAAGACTCATACGTCGCCCTTCGCGGTGCGTCCGCTCGTCCGCGTCCACGGCGTGGCGAGTCGACCGAGGGCATAGACCGCGCGGTCGAAGATCAGCGCGAGCGCGAGCGTCACGATGATGCCCGCGACGATCTCGTCGGGATAGTCGCGCTGATAGCCCTGGGTGAACAGTTTGCCGAGACCGCCGACCCCGATCAGCGCCCCCACCGACACCATCGCGATATTGCCGACCACGACGACCCGCAGACTCGCGACGAAAACCGGGACTGCCAGCGGCATATCGACGGTGAGGGTGCGACGCAGCGGGCCGTATCCGATGGCGTCGGCGGCGTCGACGACATCGGCCGCCACCGAATCCAGTGCGGCGGGCACCGCGATCACCAGCAGCGCGGTCGAATACACCGACAGGGCGATGATCACCGTGAGCGGATCGATCGTCGAGATGCCGACCAGCGGCGGGATGATGACGAACAGGGCCAGCGACGGCACCGTGTAGGCCAGACTCGCCACGGTCACGGTGGCCCGACGCAGCCACCGCACCCGGCGAACCGACGCGCCGACCGGAATCGCGATCACCGATCCGATCAGCGACGGCACCAACGCCAGATACACGTGGGTTCGGGTGAAACCCATGACGACGGAGAAATTGTCGATCAGATAGCGCATCGACAACCTCGGACCGTGCTCATTCGACACCGTCGGGGGCGAGCCCGTGGCGTTCGGCGTCTTCGGACGCACGCTGTTCGGCCAGAACCCGGACGACGTCGCTCGCCCGCACCCCGCCCCGGACCGCGCCGGAATCATCTACCGCCACACCGATTCCCGACGGCGAGGAGATGGCGGCGTCCATCGCTTGACGCAGATCCGCGCCGGGAGCGAACAGCGACCCGCCAGCCGACATGCTCTCGGCGAGAGAGGTTCCGGCGCGCACCGCCGCCGCACCGGCGATATCGATCCACCCGGACGGCCGGTCCGCCGCGTCGACCACCAGCACCCATTCGCCCGGTGCGGGCCGCAGGTCCGCGACCTCGTCGGCGCGGACGGTCCGGATCTCGTGTACGGGAACATGGGCGGCGGTGCGGAACGACAGGCCGCGATAGCCGCGGTCGCGACCGACGAACTCCGCGACGAAATCGGTTGCGGGCCGGGCGAGTACACGTCGCGGTGTGTCGTACTGCTGGAGGACGCCGCCGCGACCGAAGACCGCGAGGCGATCGCCCAGGGTGATCGCCTCGTCGATATCGTGGGTGACGAACACGATCGTCTTGCGCAATTCCGCCTGTAGTCTTCGCATTTCACTCTGGAGTTCCGCCCGCACTACCGGATCGACCGCGCTGAACGGCTCGTCCATCAGCAGGATCGGCGGATCGGCGGCCAGTGCCCGCGCCACCCCGACCCGCTGCTGTTGCCCTCCCGACAGCTGCACCGGATATCGCCGTGCCAGAGCGCGATCCAGCCCGACCCGGTCGAGCACCTCCAGCGCGGCGGCCCTCGCTGCCCTGCGTGAATCGCCGCGAAGCACGGGGACCGTCGCGACATTGTCGAGCACCGTGCGATGCGGCAGCAGCCCACCGCTCTGGATGACATATCCGATACCGCGGCGCAATGTCACCGGATCCACCGTCGAGATATCGACGCCGTCGACGGTGATCGCCCCCGAGGTCGGCGTGATCATCCTGTTGATCATCCGCATCGACGTGGTCTTGCCGCAGCCGGAGGGACCGACGAACACGGTGAGTGAACCCGATTCGATATTCAGGTCGAGATCGTCGACGGCACGGGTGTCGTCCGGATAGATCTTGCTGATACCGCGAAATTCGATATCGGACAAACGGTATCTCCTGGTAATCCTGTCTTTCGGCGCTCGGTTCCACCCGCGACGCGCGGCTCTCGCGTCCGTCGTCGCGAACTCCCGGTGTTCGAGCCGAACTAGCCGAGGGGCTTGTTCAGTCCCATGGCGTTCACCCACGCCACCGCCGCCGCTTTCGGTTCGGTCTTGCTCGTCCCCGAAACGGCCTCGTTCAACGCGAGCAGTTCCCGCGTCGTCAATTTCGCGGAGACGGCATTCAGCGCGGCGAGCGCCCTGTCGGATTTCTTGGCCGCGTTGAACAGCGGCACCACGTTCTGCGCGGGGAAATTGTTCTTCGGATCCTGTAGCACCACCAGGTTGTTCTGCGTGATGGCGGGGGAGGTGGTGAAGATATCGGCCGCGGTCACCTGTCCTTCGACCAGCGCTCGGACCGTGGCGGGACCGCCGCCGTCGGCGAGCGGCACGAAATTGTTCGCGGCGATATCGAGTCCGTAGTTCTTCTTCAATCCGGGCAGTCCGCCCGCGCGCTCCTGGAATTCGGCGGGAGCTCCGAATTTCATTTCGGCCGAATGAGGCGCGAGATCGGCGATGGTGCGCAGATTCCAGCGGTCGGCGGTGGCCTTGGTGACCACGACGGCGTCGGAGTCCTGGGCCTGGGCCGGGGTGCCGATGACGAGATCGGAACCGAGGGCGGTGACCAGCGCGGCATCGACGTCGGCGGCGCTGGTCGCCGTCGCGTTCTTGTCCAGATATTGCAGCAGATTGCCCGTGTAGTCCGGGATCACCGAGATCGCGCATTGACGCAGCGCCGGGATGTAGGCCTCGCGGCTGCCGATGTTCAGCCGGGTTTCGACGGTGAAACCGTTGACGCGCAGCACTTCCGCGTAGATCTCGGCGATGGTCTCCGATTCGGGGAAATTCGCAGACCCCACGATGAGGGTGTCGCCCGAGCAATCGCCGTCGGCGGCCAGTGGATCGGAGTCACCGCAGGCCGACAGGATCATGGCCGTCGCCAATGCCGCCGCGGCGATCAGGAATCGGGCGGCACGCAAGGCCGAGCGCAGCGCCCAGCGCCGGTGCCGCGCGGCATCGGGGGTCGATGTGGTATCCACTGGGGTCCTTCCGGCAGAGCGAGCTATGCGAGCGGCCGGGTGACGACGGCCACCGGTACATTCTGGTTGTCCATACTGCCCGCTACTGAGCCTTTGTGTCGGCTCTGTCGACTTCGGAGAGTTGGTGTCGCCGGATGTTGCTGGCCGCGTCGAAGCGGATGCTGGCACGGTTGTTGCTGGTCACGGCCGCTGTCACCGCAGTATCGTGCGGCAGCGACGACGCGCGTTCGGCATTCGTTGTCGGCGCGGGAGATTCGGTGGAATCCCGGGTGCTCGCCGAGATCTACGCGGGCGCGCTCGCGCGCACCGGACTCACCGTCGCGGTGTTGCCGCAACTCGGAGCGCGGCCCGACTATCTCGCCGCACTCGACGCGGGGCGGATCGGTCTCATCGGCGAACACAGCGGAGAACTGCTGGCCTACCTGGATTCCGCCACGACCGCCCGAACCCCGCAGCAGGTGACCGTCGCGTTGAATCGGGCGCTGCCGGAGGGCATCGTCGTCGCCGATCCGGCCGACGGGACCGATATGCGGCCGCGCGTGCTGCTGCCCGCCGAGGTCGCCGACCGCGAGGACCTGCGTTCGATCGCCGACATCGGCCCGCGCTGCGGCGAGTGGGAAGCCGGAATCGCCGCCGCCCCCGACATTCTGCGCGCGTCGTCCGCGCCACTCTCGATCAACGGATGCGCTTTCGCCGGGAAACGTCCCCTGCCCGACGCGGCGGCCCTGCGAAACGCCTTGCTGGACGGTAGTTCGCCGGTGGGCGTCCTCTCCGGCCCGCCCGCACTGATCCCCGGCGCGGCCGACGGCCTCGCGATCCTCACCGATGAGGATTACGCGCTCCCGGCGCAGAACGTGCTGCCGATCTTCCGCAAGGGCATGCTCGACGACCGTCGCCTGGAGAAACTGAACTACGTCGCGGGCGAACTGACCACCGAGGATCTGGTCGACCTGATCCTGAAGGTCCGCGCCGGAACCTCCCCCGCGACCGCGGCGCGCGATTGGCTGGACGAGCACGCCCTCTGATCTTCGCAATACCGTCATTTCGGGCCTCTGCGAGGCATTTTCATCACAGATCGCGCGGGGAACCCCCTTGCCGCCTCGATGTTCCGGACCGTATATTCCGTGTGGAGTATTTGGTGTGGGATATACCGACGGCGGACCGGTGGTGCCACGCTCGACCGAGAGAGGGGAAAGAATGGGACCACAGGCGCGTCCCGGGGTGACCGCGCTCGCGGTCGCCGTGCTGGCACTGCTGGCGGAGCGGCCGATGCATCCGTACGAGATGTATCAGCTGCTGATCCGCCGTGGTGAAGACGTGTTGGTCAAGGTCCGCCCGGGATCGCTGTATCACACGGTCGCGCGACTGGCCGAGCACGAATTGGTGCGTGCCGAGGGCGTCGACCGGTCGGGCAATCGTCCCGAACGGACCACCTATCGCATCACCGAACTCGGTGAACAGGCGCTGCGGAACAAGATCGCCGAGGTCATCCGGTACCCGCACGCCGAATATCCGATGTTCCCGCTCGCGCTGGCGGAGGCGCACAATCTGCCCGCCGCCGACGTCACCGCCCTGCTCCAGGAACGGCTACGGCATCTGCGCGCCGATATCGAGGATTTCGACCGCATGACGGACTGGGCCACCGAACACCATGTCCCGCGTCGGTACTGGATCGTGCTGCCGTACCTGCGCGCGACCGTCGGCGCGGAGATCGCGTGGATCGACGGCTTCCTCGCCGAACTCGGCAGCGGCGCGCTGGAGTGGGAGCGATTCGACCCGGAATCCGGCGCGAGGATCGCCGGACCGGAACATCCGTGGGCCGACGCCGGGCATCCCGAGCGTCCGCCCGTCCCGCGCCGCGCCGCCGCGGCCTCCCCCTGATCTCGCGACGGAGCCCGGCGCGCCGGGCCCCGACCGCTCATCACCCTTCGACGAGTTCGAGAATGGAACCGAACCCATGACCACCCAACGTAATCCGTGGCTAGCGCTCACCGCGCTGGTCGTCGGCTTCTTCATGATCCTGCTCGATATGACCATCGTCGCCGTCGCGAACCCGGCGATCATGGAAGACCTGGGAGCCGATGTCTCCTCGGTGATCTGGGTGACCAGCGCCTACCTGCTGACCTACGCCGTGCCACTGCTGGTGACCGGCAGACTCGGCGACCGCTACGGCCCCAAGAACATCTACCTCATCGGCCTCGCCGTCTTCACCGCCGCCTCGCTGTGGTGCGGTCTGTCCGGCACCATCGGCATGCTGATCGCGGCCCGCGCGGTGCAGGGACTCGGCGCGGCGCTGATGACCCCGCAGACGATGGCCGTCATCACCAGGACATTCCCGCCGGATCGTCGCGGCGCGGCGATGGGCCTGTGGGGCGGCGTCGCGGGTCTGGCGACACTGGTCGGCCCGATTCTGGGTGGCGTGCTCGTCGACAGCCTCGGCTGGGAGTGGATCTTCTTCGTCAACGTGCCCGTCGGCATCATCGCGTTCGGGCTGGCCGTCTGGCTGGTGCCGTCACTGGAGACCAACGACCACAAATTCGACATCCCGGGCATCGTGCTCAGCGGTGTCGGTCTGTTCCTGCTGGTGTTCGGTATCCAGGAGGGCAATTCCTACGACTGGTCGGTGGGCATCTGGCTGATGATCGGCGCGGGTGTGCTCGTCCTCGCCGCGTTCGTCTGGAACCAGGCCCGCAACCGCGGCGAGCCGTTGCTGCCGCTGAGCCTGTTCAAGGACCGCAATTTCGCGCTGTCGAATCTCGCCATCGCCGCCATGGGCGCGGCCATCACCGCGCTGATGGTGCCCGCCTACTTCTACCTGCAGGCCGTGCGCGAGATGTCGCCGACCAAATCCGCCCTGGTATTCGCGCCGATGGCGATCGTGACCGGTTTCTTCGCCCCGGTCATCGGCAAATTCTCCGATCGTCTGCCGCCTCGGCTGGTGCCGACCATCGGCTTCACCGCCTTCGCCGCCGCCGTCTTCTGGTTCGCCGCGCTGATGACACCGGATTCCTCGATCGCGGTCTTCCTCGTCGCCGCCGCGCTCGCCGGCTTCGCCAACGCCTGCATCTGGGCCCCGCTGGCGTCGACGGCGACCCACAACCTGCCGGTCCAGCAGGCCGGCGCGGGCGCGGGTATCTACAACACCACCCGCCAGGTGGGTTCGGTCCTCGGCAGCGCCGCGATCAGCGCGCTCATCGCCTCCCGCATGAGCGCCAACGGACTCGGCGGCGGCAAGGTCGCCGAAGGCGGCGCGGGTCAGGGCGCCATACCGGAATTCGTCAAGGACGCCTTCAGTTCCGCACTCGCCGAATCGATGCTGCTCCCCGCCTGCATCCTCCTCATCGGCGTCGTCGCCTCGGCCCTGTTCGTCAGCCACTCCCGTGGCCGCGCGGCGGAACCGACCGACAAACTCTCGAAGGCCGACACCCTCGCGGGTTGACCGTCACCGGGTGAGTCCGGTCCGGGCGGACAATCTCGCGTCGTTCGAACAGATTTCGGGCGTTCGTGTACGAGATTGTCCGCCCGAGCCGGGCGCTCCGGCGATTATCTGACCGTGAAGGTGATCTCGGGGTGGCCGGTCGCTCCGTCAGGGAGGGCGCCCGCGCGGTCGGCGGTCTGGATGGCGCCCGTGCCGTCGGTGGCGCGGGCGATGACGGTGTGTGAACCGGGGGTGGCGTTCCATTCGAAGACCCATTGGCGCCAGGTGTCGATCGATTGGTCCGCGGACAGTTTCGCCTGCTGCCATGGGCCGCCGTCGATCCGGACCTCGACGGCGCCGATGCCGCGGTGCTGGGCCCAGGCGACTCCGGCGATGGCGACGGTGCCTTTCGAGACCTTGGCGTTCGCGCGGGGAGTATCGATGCGGGTGCCGGTCTTGACCGGGCCGTACGGGGACCACCAGCGCTTGGTCCAGTAGGCCATCGCGCGGTCGAACCGGGTGACCTCGAGTTCGGTCACCCATTTGGTGGCCGAGACGTAGCCGTACAGGCCGGGCACGACCATGCGGGCCGGGTAGCCGTGCGACACCGGAAGGGGTTCACCGTTCATGCCGACGGCGAGCAGCGCGTCACGGCCGTCGGTGAGTGCCGACAGGGGGGTGCTCGCGGTCCATCCGTCCACACTGTGCGACAGGACCATGTCGGCGTCGGGGTGCGGGCCCGCCTCGGCGAGCATTTCGTCGAGCCGGTAACCGCGCCACATCGCGTTGCCGATCAGATCGCCGCCCACCGAGTTCGAGACGCACGCCAACGTCACCAGTCGTTCGATCGCCTGCCGATTCGCCAGATCCGTCCAGCGGATCACGATCTCGCGATCGACCATGCCGTGGATGCGCAGCGACCAGTCCTCGATCGATAGCTGCGGCACGATGAGTTCGGTGTCGATCCGGTAGAAATCGGCATTGCGGGTGAGATACGGGGTCAGTCCCGGAAGACGCAGATCCGCCTCCGGCGCAAGGGAAATCGGCGGCCCCACCGGCTCCGGCAGCTGTACCGCCGCCCGTTCACCCGAGACGTCGGCCCGTCGCGAACCGAGCAGTCGGCCGCCGAATCCGGCGACCAGCGCGACCCCGCCGGTGATGGCGACACCGCGCAGCAGTTGTCGGCGTCGCAGTGCGCTCGCGCCGTTCGGCACGAGGGCCGGATGCGGAGTGGGTTGCGGTCGGTCGGTCGATACCGACGATGCGGGAGTACGGTCACCGGGGGTGAGCCGATCACCCTCGACTGCCTCGACCGAATCCGCGCGCGCTCGAGCCGCATCGGCCCGCGCTTCAGGCGGATCGGCCCACGCCTCGGGGGAATCGGCGCGTGCCCGATTCGCGGACGTATCGCCCCGGCCCGCCGAATCGCCTACACCGGAAACGCTGGTCCCGACGACGCCGACCGCGGCCGCGGAGCTCTCCCCTGTACCGAGGGAGCCACGACCCGCTTCGCCTGCCCCGGATACCGAGGCCACCCCACCGTCGCTCACCGCGTCCTCGTAAGCCTCCACCCGGCGGGTGAGCACACGCAGCGCGTAGATCCCCACCGCGACACCGACGACCGTCGGGAACGCGGCGGAGACCCCGTGCTGTTCGACCGCGATGACCGCGGTGACCACCCCGAAAACCGCGAACACCGACGAGCCGATCGCGCGGTTGCCGCGTTCGACCACGCCGATGAAGGCGGCCAGCAGTATCGCGACCACCGCCATGCACAAATAGAGCACCATTTTGTCGCTGGTGCCGAAGGTCTGGATCGCCCACTCACGCAATCCACCCGGCGTGTGGTCGATCACCGTCGAGCCGAGGACCTGCACCGGCGCGGTCTCGGAGCCGACGAAGGCGGCGACCACTTCGGCGACGCCGAGCGCAAGGCCCGCCGAGACGATCCCGGCCGCCATCCGATACCACAGTCGCGCCATGAATCGAGCCTACTGCCGCCCCCGCGCCGCCGATGTGACCATTTTCTGACGGCCGACGAACATCCGGCCCGACGCAACGGCGCCGTCCGCGAATGCGATTCGCGGACGGCGCCGTTGATATCAGGGAGAGATCAGCTGTAGATCTTCTCCACCTCGGAGGCGTACTGCTTCATCACGACGGCGCGCTTGAGCGACATCTTCGGGGTGAGTTCGCCGGTCTCCTGGGTCCAGTCGACGGCGAGGATGCGGATCTTCTTGATGGCCTCGGCGTGGGACACCTTCTTGTTGGTGTCCGCGACCGCGGCATCGATTTCGGCGACGATGGCCGGGTTCTCGATCAGCTGCTCGATCGAGGTGTCCGCGGAGACGCCGTTGCGTTCCTTCCAGCCCGGCAGCGCCTCGGGATCGAGGGTGATCAGCGCGCCGACGAACGGCTGGCCGTCGCCGACCACCATGACCTGGCTGATCAGCGGATGGGCCCGCAGCGAATCCTCGAGCAGCGCGGGGGAGACGTTCTTGCCGCCCGCGGTGACGATGATCTCCTTCTTGCGGCCGGTGATGGTGACGAAGCCGTCGGCGTCGATGGCGCCCAGATCGCCGGTCTTGAACCAGCCGTCGGCGAAGGCGTCCTCGGTGGCTTCCGCGTTACCCCAGTAGCCGTCGAAGATGACCGAACCGCGCAGCAGCAGTTCGCCGTCCTCGGCGATCTTGACCGAATGGCCCTCGATCGGCTTGCCGACGCTGCCGACCCGCAGGTTCTCGGGGGTGTTGACGGTGACGGCCGCGGTGGATTCGGTGAGACCGTAACCCTCGTAGACGGTGACGCCGACGCCGCGGAAGAAGTGGCCCAGGCGCGCGCCGAGCGGTCCGCCGCCCGAGACAGCCGCCTGGCACTGTCCGCCGAGCGCGACCCGCAGCTTGCTGTAGACGAGCTTGTCGAAGACGCCGTGCTTGAGCTTGAGCACCAGACCGGGACCGCCGTTGTCGAGGGATTCGCTCCACTCGATGGCGGTGTCCGCGGCGGCGTCGAAGATCTTGCCCTTGCCGCCGTCGTGCGCCTTCTGCTTCGCGCCGTTGAACACCTTCTCGAACACGCGCGGCACGGCGAGGATGAAGTGCGGGTGGTAGCTGCCGAACTGTTCGACCAGGGTGGTCCAGTCGGCGGTGAAGGCGAGGATCACCTTCGCGTCGAACGAGGTCAGCGTGACCGCGCGCGCGAAGACGTGGGCCAGCGGCAGGAACATGAGGGTTTTCTTGCCCTCTTGGATGTACTTGCGCAGCGCGAGCCGGTCGGACTTCGACTCCGCCCAGAGGTTGGCATGCGAGAGCATGACGCCCTTGGGGCGGCCGGTGGTGCCCGAGGTGTAGATCAGGGTCGCGGGCGAGGCCGCGTTGACCTGCTTGCGACGGTCGTGCACGACCTGATCGTCGAGGTCGGCGCCGCGCTCGATCAGCTGGTCGACCGCGCCCTTGTCGATCTGCAGGGTTTCCTTCAGATCCGGCAGCGAACCCGCTTCGATCTCGTCGATCGTCGCGCGGTGCTTGTCGTTGTCGAGGACCAGCAGTTTGGTGGCCGAATCCTGCAGGATCCATTTGGCCTGCTCGGCGGCGGAGCTGTCGTAGATGGCGACGGTGCAGCCGCCCGCGGCCCAGATGGCGAAATCGAAGGCGACCCATTCGTACCGGGTGGGGGCCATGATCGCGACCCGGTCACCGAGTTCGATGCCCGAGGCGATCAAACCCTTGGCGATGCCGGTCACCGTCTTCGCGAACTCCGCGGCGGTGACATTCCGCCAGCCGCCGTTGCCGTCCGACAGGTTGAACAGCACCGCGTTCGGTGACTGTTCGGCATGCCGGAAGACGTTGTCGGAATTGTTCGCGTCCTCCGGAATGGTGTAGGAAGCCGGAACTTCGAACTCGCGCATCACTGCCCTTCCACGTGGTTTACTCGCCAGTAATCTACGACACGTATGGGCGCGTCGTCATGTCGACCACCGGAAATTTGTCCGAATCTTGTTTCGAGCGGAACCATCGGCCGGTGGATACGGGGTGCGTGATCATCCTAGATCCCGGACCGACACCGGCTGTAACGCTTCACGCAGGAAATCGGCCAGTTCCCGCACCTCGGCGGCCGCGGCCCCGATCAGCCCGGCCTGCAGTTGCGCGACATGCCACAGTCCGCGTGTCCGGCTGAACCGGACGTGCACGCCCGCGTCGCGCAGCGCCGCCTCCAGCGTCAGGCATTGGTCGTAGAGCATCTCGCCCTCGTCGACCTGGAGGTAGGTCGGAGGCAGGCCGTGCAGTTCACCGCGCAGCGGCGCGTATCCGGAAACGTCGCCGTCGCCCGCGCCGAGGTAGGCCGCGGCGCACGAGCGTGACCAGGGCCGATTGACGACCAGATCGCGTTCGCGGTCGGGAATCAGGTTGGGGTCGCTCCACGGGGCGATGAGCCCGAGCGCGGCGGGGGTGAGCCCGTGGTCGGCGACGAGTCGCTGCGCGGTGGCGAGGGTGAGCCCGCCGCCCGCGGAATCACCCGCGATGGCGATCCGCTCCGGCCGGTGCCCCTTCTCCCGGACGAGTTCGAGGAACGCGGTCTCCGCGTCGTCGAGCGCGGCGGGGAAGGGATGCTCCGGCGCGAGCCGGTAGTCGAGCACATACACCGGGCAGTCGGTGCCGTGCGCGAGCCGGGCCGCCAGCGAGCGATGCGTGGTCAGCGAGCCGACCGTGTACCCGCCGCCGTGCAGGTACAGGATCGCGCCCGAGTCCGCCGCCCGCGCGCGCGGCCCGTCGATCGCGGTCGAGGCCGAGGTGATCCGCTCCGCGGGCCTGCCCGCCAGCCGCAGTCGTCGCACGACGGTGTCGTCGGGCACCGGCTGCGCGCGCGACATCACGTCCATGAGCACGCGCTGCGCCGCGAACGGCAGGCGATCGTTGAGGATGACGCGGAAGACGGGATCGAGCACCGCCCGCGCGAGGGGCAGCGGGATATCGAAATCGCGCATGGTCTACGGCAGGAAGGGTCGGTTGACGGCGGCGGAGATGCGCTGGTAGCCCGACGCGGTGATCCGCACGAACAGATCGAGCAGTTTGGCCTCCCAGCCGATGAGCACGCGGCCGTGGCCCTTGCGCACCCCTTCGGTGATGGTCTGCGCGGCCATCTCGGGGGTGTGGATCGCCAATTTCGCGTCGAACATCGATGCCGCGTTCTTGGCGTCGATGCCGTCGGCGTAGGTGGCGTTGCGGGCGACGGCGGTCTTGATGCCGCCGGGGTGCACGCAGGTCACCTTGACCGGATGCTTACCGACCAGCATTTCCTGGCGTAGCGATTCGGTGAAACCGCGCACCGCGAATTTGGCCGAGTTGTAAGCACTCTGGCCGGGCACGGCGATGAGCCCGAAGAGACTGGAGACATTGACGACATGGCCGGCGCCGGACTCCATGAGCAGCGGTAGGAAGGCCTTGGTGCCGTTGACGACGCCCCAGAAGTCGACGTCCATGATCCGCTCGATGTCCTTGAACTCGGACTTGATCACGTCACCGTGATAGGCGATTCCCGCGTTGTTGTAGATCTGGTGCACGACGCCGAAATGCGCTTTCACCGCATCGGCGTAGAGCAACACCGCCTCGCGTTCGGCCACGTTGAGCCGGTCCGATTTCACCTGCGCGCCGAGTTCCTCGCAGCGGCGCGCGGTCTCGGCGAGGCCTTCGGTGTCGATGTCGGAGAGCGCGAGCTTGGCGCCTCGTTTGGCCAGGTTCTCCGCGAGCGCCCGGCCGATGCCCGAACCCGCCCCGGTGATCACACAAACCTTGCCCGTGAAATAAGCGTCATTGCTCACGGTGCTGCCACCACTTTCAGATCGTTATGTGACGCGGCCGTCGTCTGATAGGCGTCCACGTCGAATGTCTTTGTCAGCCTACGGAATTCGAAGGTGAAATCGGGCCATAACGTGGTGTTGTTCCCATGTTTGTCCAGGTACCAGCTCGCGCAGCCGCCGGTATTCCACACGCTCTTGCCCAGTTTCGCCTGCAAGTCACGGTTGTAAGCGTCCTGGACGTCCTTGCGGACTTCGACAGTGCGCAGGCCCATTTCGTCGACGGTCGCCAGCGCGTCGGCGATGTAATTGATCTGTGATTCGATCATGTACACCATCGAGGTGTGGCCGAGGCCGACGTTCGGGCCGACCAGGAAGAACATATTCGGGAAGTTCGCGATCGACGCGCCCTTGTAGCCCTGCTGGCCGATCTCGTCGAACACCTCGCTGAGCGTGCGACCGTCCTTGCCGGTGATGGCCTCGTAGGTCGGCGAATCGGTCACGTGGAATCCGGTGGCCACGATCAGCGCGTCGATCTCACGCTCGGTACCGTCCTTGGTGACAATGGAATTCGCGCGGATCTCGGCGATGCCCTCGGTGACCAGGTCGACGTTCGGGCGGCTCAGCGCCGGGTAGTAGTTGTTCGAGATCAGCATGCGCTTGCAGCCGATCCGGAAGTCCGGGGTCACCTTCTTGCGCAGTTCGGCATCGCGAACCTCGTAGCGCAACTTGGCTTTCGCCAGCAGTTCGAATCCGCGCATCAGCGCGGGCACCTTGGCCAGGCCCACGACCTGGGTCTCACGCGCGGCGTAGATGGCGGCGCGCGACAGACGCTGGAAGCCGGGAATGTGCTTGAACGCCAGCCGTTCCGGCAGCGTGTAGGGACGATCCATGCGCGGAAGCAGCCAAGGTGCGGTGCGCTGGTAGACGTCGAGATGCGCGACCTTCGGCGCGATGGCGGGCACGATCTGGATGGCCGAGGCCCCGGTGCCGATGACCGCGACACGCTTTCCGGTCAGGTCGATCTCGTGATTCCAGCGGGCGGAATGGAAGGTCTCGCCCTCGAAGGTGTTGATGCCCTTGATATCCGGGAGCGCGGGTTCGCAGAGTCCGCCGACCGCGGAGACCACCGTGTCCGCGGTGAACTCGCCCTTCGACGAGCTGATCTCCCAGCGCGCGTCGTCGGCGTTCCAGCGCACACTCGTCACGTCGCAGTCGAAGATGTGCTTGTCGAGCACCCGGTGGCGCTCGGCGACACTTCGGATGTACTGGTAGATCTCGCCCTGCTTGGAGAACGATCGCGACCAGTCCGGGTTGAGCGCGAAGGAATACGAGTACAGGTGCGACGGCACATCACAGGCCGCGCCGGGGTAGGTGTTGTCCCGCCAGGTGCCGCCGACATCGTTGCCGCGTTCGAGGACCAGGTAATCGGTGCGGCCCTGCTGGCCCAGCCGGATAGCCAGCCCGAGCCCCGCGAACCCACTGCCGATGACGATCGTCCTGGCGTGGCGGGTGGGCCGGTCGCCGACAGCTTTGTCTGTAACCTTGCGACTCATATAAGCGAGAATACGGATCTATTGAGCGTCAGTCAACAGCTATTGAGTCACGTTCAGTAAGATGGCGGCGTGGCAAGAGAAGCGGGAGCGACCAAGCGTGTCCGGCTCACCCCGGAACAGCGCCGCATGCAGCTGATAACCCTCGGGGTCAAGATGCTCGGCGAACGCGCCATCGAGGACATCTCCATCACCGAGATCGCCGAACAAGCGGGCATCTCGCGCGGCCTGCTCTTCCACTACTTCCCGACGAAACAGGATTTCCAGCTGGCCGTCGTCGCGCAGGCGAACGCCGAACTCCTCGAACGCGTCGCCCCCGACCCCGCACTCGGGGTGCTCGACATGCTGCACGACTCGATCGGTCGCTACGTCGAATACGTCGCCGAGAACCGCGCCTCCTACCTGGCGCTGCTCCGCGGCCCGACCAGCGTGAGCCCCGACCTGAAACCACTGGTCGACCAGACCCGCGACGTCATCATCGGCATCATCCTCGCCGAAGCGCCGGTGCCGATCGAGCAGGAACGCAGGCCCCGACTCCTGCTCGGGATGCGAGGCTGGGTCGCGTTCGTCGAGGAAACGACCTTGACGTGGTTGCGCGAAGAACCCATCGGCCGCGACGACCTGGTCGACCTGCTGGTCGAATCCCTCGTCGCGCTCGCCTTCGCCCTCGATCCCGCGCTCGCCGAAGCATTGGGCCGTGCCGCGGTGCCCGCCGAACCCGCGCGTTAGGTCGAATCCGACGCCGGTGATAGCTGTTGTTGCTGCCGTCGTCCGTCGCTCGGGTGCATACCATGATCCATATGGCCGTGCCCGACGTCGATCGACCGGACCTCCCCGAATTCATGACGTGGGAGGAACTCGAAGAGCTGCCCGAGGAAATCGCCGCGCAGATCGAACTCTGGGATGGCCGCGTGGTGTGGGTGCGCCGCGGCCCCGGCGAGCACCAACGTTTCACCGTCCGCATGCGCAACGCCGTCGAGCGTTGTGCCCGCAAGAGCATGGCCGATAATCCCGAGACCTGTTGGCAGGTCGACGTCGAGACGAATGTCTTCCTCGGCGCCACGGGCAAGTCCGACTTCCTGACGCCCGATTTTCTCGTCTATCGCTGCCTGGAATCCCCGTTCCAGGACATCAGGGCGGCGGACACGCTCGTCGTCGGCGAAGTGCTGTCGCCGTCGAACAGTCAGTCCGATATGGAAGCGAAGAAAGGTCGCTACGCGAGCGCCGGTATCCCCTGGTACTGGGAGGTGACGATCGCGCGCACCGAGAGCGCCATCGCCATCGTCCGGGCCTATGCGCTGGAGACCGGGCACGGTCGCCTCCCCGACGGTGTACGTCCACTCCGCCCGGCCAACTATCTGCTCGCTGGAGAATGGACGTCCGCCGACGAGGAGGGGATCCGGATCGGGTTCCCGTTCCCGATCGAAATCCCTTGGAGCGAGCTCGCCTACTGATCGCGTCGGGGCTCGTCGCCATCCCGTCGCCGTCGTGGATCTGCCCCACGGGCGGTACGCGCCCGGGAATCGAGGCCGGTGCGATTACCTGTGTGGAGCAGGAGGTGGAGCACTGTCGGGTACGTACTCGGCGAGGAGCTGTTCCAGGGGCGCCGGTGCCGGACGGGTCGGCGCCGCGGCCTTGCGGACGACGAACGCGGCCGTGCGGTGGACGGTGCGGAAATTATCCGGATCCAGGTCATCGGTGTTCACTTCGAAATCGAAGGTGCGCTCCAACAGGGCGACGATTTCCAGTGCCCGCAGCGGTGTCACCAGGCCCATCTCGAAATAGTCGTCTTCGGCACCGATTTCGACTCCGGTGATCAGCCGTAATTGCCGCAGCAACTGTGCCGTCAACTCCGGGGCCGGGGCATACGTCTGCTCGTCCATCTACAGCCTCCTCGCCGAAAACTCCAGGTGGATACTCGGTTCGAAATTACCGCGCGGTGGGAGTGCGCGGATGCCCCCAATTCACGTGCCCCCGAAGGTGGCTGATCGCTACACGTACTACGGAGTGCCTGGAACCGGCCGAGTTTTCGGATCTTTGTCCGCCCAGGCGCGGCCGATGATCGTGTCGATATCGGAAGAGACCGTCGCCCAGTGCAGTTCGTTCGAGGCACGGGTGCTGTCGCCGACCAGTCGGCGCGGTTCGGTCGCGGCCGGGCGGTGCCGGACCGCGATGGCCTTGCCGGTGATTCGAGAGGTCGCCGCCACCAATTCGTTCACGCTGGTGCCGATGCCGCTGCCGATGTTGTATCGCAGGGAGACGCCGGGGTCGGGCAGGCGGGTCAGCGCGGCGACGAATGCGCTTGCGGCGTCATCGATGTGGAGGTAGTCGCGGACGGCGGTGCCGTCGCCGTTGACCGGCAGGCAGTGCAGTTCGCCGGAGGCGACGGCGAGCAGTCGCGGGATGATCCCGCCGTCGTCGGCATTGGACCCGCCGACGATATTGAACAGCCGCAGGATGACCGCCGACAGTGTGCCGGTGGCGGCTTGGGCGGTGATCGCCGCTTCGGCGGCCAGTTTGCTCGCCGCGTACGGATGCGGCGGGTCGTCGGGCATATCCTCGTGGATCGGCTGCCGATCCGGTGTGCCGTAGATCGCGGCGGTCGAAGCGAATACCAGGTGGCGGACGCCGACCGCCTCCATCGCCCGCAACAGGGCGACGGTGCCGCCCGCGTTCACCTCGAAATAGCGCAGCGGTTCGGTATGCGAATCGCGGGCGCGGGTGAGCCCGGCGAGATGACAGACCGCGTCGATGCCGTGCAGCGCGTGGGTGAGGGCGGCGACATCGCGCAGGTCGGCGGCCCGCATCGGCAGGTCGGCGGGCGCGAGTGACCGACCGCGATGCACCGAACCGATGACTGAGTGCCCACTGTCGCGCAGCGCCCGGCAGACCGCGCCGCCGAGGTAGCCGTTCGCACCGGTGACCAGGACTCGCACTCGGAACCTCTTCTGTCCGGCGGATATACACCTACGGGTGAAAAGCGCCGGCGTGGTTCACGAAAGGTAGGGGGCGAGCTGGGGAATCGCCTCGACCGGATGGTTCGCCTCGATGGCCACGCCGATCGGCTGATACTGCCATCCCCGCGCCGTCAGGACCAGCTTTCCGGGAACAAATCCCGTGCGATTCGGTCCGTTGTCCAGAATGTATCGGGCGAATTCGATGTCGTTGACACCGTCGACGAAGCGGCAGAAGGCGTTGTCGATCTGCTCGAACGATTGTCCGGCGTAGGAAGTGACCAGGTAGATGATGGTGGTGATAGTCGGCGACAGCCGGGTCAGGTCGACGGTGAGCACTTCGTCGTCGCCCGGTTCCTCCCCGGTGACGCTGTCGGCGAGCAGTCGCACCGCGCCGTCCTGGGATATCAACTGATCGTGATACACCGTATCGACGAGTATGTCGCCCTCGAACATCAGCGCGGCCGCGTTCAGATCGATATCGGGTCTGCCACCGGCCAGCCATCGACGGGTCTCCGGATCCCACCCCAGCCCCATCGTGACCCAGGCGAGTCCGGGCACACCCTCGTCATCAACCGTCGTGGACACCGACACCTACTTCTCGACGCGCGATACGGCACAATCACCGTCGCGCCGTCCAACGGTTCCCACCCTATGCGCAGAGCGCCCGCCGCGCGCCACGTCGAATCGGCACAACGGCCGCGTGGACACGAAATACCCGATTCGGCAAGGGAAATTACGGCCTCAATCCCACAGACGTGAACAGGGGAGAGGCGGCAATCCGTCTTGCAGTTCGTCGTCGACCGTCACTTCGAATTCCGGAAAACCTTCGGCCAGTTCATCGGCGACATTGCGGGCCTGTTCCGCCGACGCCGTGTAATCCAGCGAAAGGTAGTCGGATTCGATATGGACGTGACGTTTCGATAAACCCATACCCCACTCCTTCCGACCACCGCACCCCAACTCTGTCCAGAGTCCTCCCGAACGGTCGACCGTAGGACACGGCCGCATACCGACTGGGTATGGTTCCGATTCCCGCTCGCTCTCGAACGCGTGTTCGATTTTCGGTTGCCTCCGGCCATGGGCGCCTCGCGTAGGGGCCGTTCGGTCCACTCGCCCACGGGGACGACGGTGCCGCCGAAATGCGCCCACATGTGCGGGTCGAAGCAGCCCTTGCGACGAATCGTGCAGCCCTGCAACCGGATCGCGGTCCGCGGGTGCGGGCACCTCGGCGGCGGTGGCGGTGAGAACCCGCGCCGGGCGCGAGGAATCGGCGGGTACCTCGTTCGGTATCGCGGATCGAGCGTCCGGCCCCGGGGTGCGGCGCGGGCGTCACGTATTCGGAGAGGCGAGACGCGCAGCGGCGAGGTGGAGTTCATGGGGTTTCAGCCCGGTGACCTGGGCGAATTCGCGAAGGTCACGCAAGAGGCAGGTGCTCGTGCGGGCCTCCAGCGCCGCGTCCCCGGCCGACCCGCGGTGGCCCGCTTGTGAAAGTTGTTCGGCCGATGAGGTATTCACGTCGAACCTCCGTGCCGGGGGTCTTCGGCGTACCTGCCGCTGCGTCCGAACCCGCCCAGGCGGGCGTGCACCGCTCCCTCTCGGAATGCGACGCCACGCCGGACGAGAACGAAAGCAGCCGGTCCAGCACGGCGCTCTCTGCCGAGTGTTCTTACCGCTGATCAGGCACGATTCGCAACTGCCGCAGTTCCGGTACCGCGCGCTGGATCGTGATGAAGTCGGTGTCGTTGTGGATGACTGTCGCCTCGTGCATCAATGCCAGCGCGGCGATCTGGACGTCGGTCGTCTGTGCTCCGCGACCCGCGCCGCTCCTCCACAGAGCGGCCCTGATGTCGGCAACCTGCTCCTCGATCGGATCATCCATCGGAAGCCATTGGAAGACACGTCCGTACAGTTCGGTGATGAAGCTCAGGTCGGCCTTGTTCCTGGCGCTGTACCGTGCTTCGTCCATGGTGACTACACACGAACAGAGCACGCCGATCACTGCCAGTTCGTTCACCTTGCGCTCGACCGCCGCATTCGTCCGATAGTGGGACATGACCGATTGGTCGAGTAGGTACCTGGGGCGGATGCTGGGGGCGGTCACTCGCCTGATTTCTCGGCGGCGAGTTCTTCGGCGGTGAGAAACGGATTATGTTTCATCCGCGCCAGCCGACTCAGGGCCTCCCGCTGACGGTACCCCTGTACGAGTTCTGTCATCGCGAGATTGATCACGGCCTTCTTGGTGGTCAAGCCGGTCAGACGCAGCGCTTCGGACAGCACGTCATCGGGGATCTCAACGGTCGTCGCCATCGGTCCCTCCCTATATTTCAGAACTTTCGTATTCATAATATCAGTGATTCGTAATATCAGGGCCGAGGGATGGGATGGTTCCCCAACGACGACGCCGGGTCGATCGCTGGGGAACGCGATCGACCCGGCGTCGGGGTAGGACGTGACTAGCTGGTCGGCTCGAACGCCTCGGCGACGATCTCGGCCTGCTCCACGGCGTGGACCTTGCTCGAACCCGAGGACGGGGCCGACATGGCGCGGCGGGAGATGCGGCGCAGCTTCTTGAAACGCTCGGGGAGGGTTTCGGGGAGGTTCAGGCCGAAGAAGGGCCATGCGCCCTGGTTGGCCGGTTCTTCCTGGACCCACGCGATATCGGTGGCGTTCGGGTAGCCGTTGAGCGCCTCGTTGAGGCGGCGCACGGGCAGCGGGTAGAGCTGCTCGATCCGAACGATCGCGACATCCTCGCGCTTCTGCTTCGCCTTCTCGGCGGCGAGCTCGTAGTAGAGCTTGCCGCTGGTCATCACGATCCGCTTGACCTTGGAACGATCACCGGTGCCCGTTTCGTAGGCGGGCTCGTCGAAGACCGAACGGAACTTCGACTCGGTGAAATCCTTCAGATCCGAGACGACGGCCTTGTTGCGCAGCATCGACTTCGGGGTGAAGACGATCAGCGGGCGGCGGATGCCGTCCAGCGCGTGGCGGCGCAGCAGGTGGAAGTAGTTCGCCGGGGTCGACGGCACCGACACGGTCATCGAACCCTCCGCGCACAGCTGAAGGAACCGCTCGATACGACCGGAGGTGTGGTCGGGACCCTGACCCTCGTGGCCGTGCGGCAGCAGCAGCACGACGTCGGAGAGCTGACCCCACTTGGCCTCACCGGAGGAGATGAACTCGTCGATGATGGACTGCGCGCCGTTGACGAAGTCACCGAACTGCGCTTCCCACAGCACGAGTGCGTCCGGATTGCCCAGCGAATATCCGTATTCGAAACCGACGGCGGCGTATTCGCTCAGCGCCGAATCGTGCACCGCGAACCAACCCGGGTTCTCGCTGCCGATGTTGTGCAGCGGGGTGTACTCCTCGGCCGTCTTGCGGTCGATGATCACCGAATGGCGCTGGGTGAAGGTGCCGCGACGCGAATCCTGACCGGTCAGGCGCACCGCGAGACCGCCGTCGATGAGCGTGCCGAAGGCGAGCAACTCGGCGAAGGCCCAGTCGACCTTGCCCTCGTAGGCCATCTCGCGGCGCTTCTCCAGCACCGGCTTGACGCGCGGATGCACGTTGAAACCGTCCGGCACGTCGAGGAAGGCGTCGCCGATCCGTTGCAGCAGGGCCTTGTCGACGGCCGTCTGCACGGTCGTCGGCACCTTCTGGTCGTCCTCGACCGACTCGCTCGGCCCCGGGGTGTACTTCTCCAGCTCGCGGACCTCGTTGAAGACCCGCTCCAGCTGACCCTGGTAGTCGCGCAGCGCGTCCTCGGCCTCTTTCAGCGAGATGTCGCCGCGGCCGATCAGGCTTTCGGTGTAGGCCTTGCGGACCGAACGCTTGGTGTCGATGACGTCGTACATCGACGGCTGGGTCATCGACGGGTCGTCGCCCTCGTTGTGGCCGCGACGGCGGTAGCAGACCATGTCGATGACGACGTCCTTGCGGAACTTCTGCCGGAAGTCGACCGCGAGACGGGCCACCCAGTCGCAGGCTTCGGGATCGTCGCCGTTGACGTGGAAGATCGGCGCGCCGATGAATTTCGCGATATCGGTGGAGTATTCGGTGGAGCGGCTGTTCTCCGGGGCGGTGGTGAAGCCGATCTGGTTGTTCACCACGATGTGGATGGTGCCGCCGACCCGGTAACCGCGCAGACCCGACAGGTTCAGCGTCTCGGCGACCACGCCCTGACCGGCGAACGCGGCGTCACCGTGCAGCATCAGCGGCATGACCGAGAAACCCTCGGGGCCGTCGCCCTTGTCGAGCAGATCCTGCTTGGCGCGGACCAGACCCTCCAGCACCGGGTCGACCGCTTCCAGGTGCGAGGGGTTGGCGGTCAGCGAGACCTCGATCTCGTTCTCGCCGAACATCTGCAGGTAGGTGCCGCGCGCGCCCAAGTGGTACTTCACGTCGCCGGAGCCGTGGGTGGCCGCCGGATTCATGTTGCCCTCGAACTCGGTGAAGATTTTCGAGTAGGGCTTGCCGACGATATTGGCGAGCACGTTGAGGCGGCCGCGGTGCGGCATACCGATCACGACCTCGTCGAGCGAATGCTCGGCGCACTGGTCGATGGTGGCGTCCATCATCGGGATGACAGCTTCGGCGCCCTCGAGCGAGAACCGCTTCTGGCCGACGTATTTGGTCTGCAGGAACGTCTCGAACGCCTCGGCGGCGTTGAGCCGGTTCAGGATGTACTTCTGCTGCGCGACCGTCGGTTTGGCGTGCTTCTGCTCGACCCGGTCCTGGATCCACTGCAACTGCTCGGTTTCCAGAATGTGGGTGTACTCGACGCCGACGTGGCGGCAGTACGCGTCGCGCAGGATCGACAGCACGTCGCGCAGCTTCATGCGCTCCTGGCCGTGGAAACCGCCGACGTTGAATTCGCGGTCCAGATCCCACAGGGTCAGCCCGTGCTGGGTGACGTCGAGATCGGGGTGGCTGCGGAACTTTTCCTTGACCAGGCGCAGCGGGTCGGTGTCGGCCATCAGGTGACCGCGGTTGCGGTAGGCGGCGATCATCTCAAGCACGCGGGCGCTCTTGTCGACGCCGCGCTCGCGGATGTCCTGACGCCAGCGCACCGGCTCGTACGGCACACCGAGGGCGTGGAAGACCTGGTCGTAGAACTCGTCGGAGATCAGCAGGGTGTGGATGGTCCGCAGGAAATCGCCGGATTCCGCGCCCTGGATGATGCGGTGGTCGTAGGTCGAGGTGAGCGTCATCAGTTTGCCGATGCCCAGATCGGCGATGCGCTCGTCGGCCATGCCCTGGAATTCGGCGGGGTACTCCATCGCGCCCGCGCCGATGATGGCGCCCTGGCCGTTCATCAGGCGCGGCACGGAGTGCACGGTGCCGATGGTGCCCGGGTTGGTCAGCGAGATGGTGACGCCCGCGAAGTCCTCGCCGGTGAGTTTGCCGTCGCGGGCTCGCCGCACGACGTCCTCGTAGGCGGTGTGGAACTGCCCGAAGGTCATGTCCTCGGTGCTCTTGATGGCCGCGACCACCAGCGAACGGCTGCCGTCCTTGCCGGGCAGATCGATGGCGAGACCGAGGTTGGTGTGCGCGGGGGTGACCGCGTTCGGCTTACCGTCGACCTCGGCGAAATGCCGGTTCATGTTCGGGAACTTGCGCACCGCCTGCACGATCGCGAAACCGAGCAGGTGGGTGAAGGAGATCTTGCCGCCGCGGGTCCGCGCGAGGTGGTTGTTGATGACCAGACGGTTGTCGATCATCAACTTCGCCGGGATGGCCCGCACGCTCGTGGCGGTCGGGATGGCCAGCGAGGCGGACATGTTCTTCACGACCGTCGCCGCCGCGCCGCGGAGCACCTTGGATTCGTCGGAGGCCGGTTCGCCGGACTTGGGGCCACCGGTGGTGGGCGCCGCGTTCGACAGCGGCGCCGGGGTGGTCTGCGGGGCACGGGTGGCCTTGGCCGCCGGAGCCTGCGCGGGCTTTGCGGCGGCGGGCGCCGGCTTGGCGGCGGGCGACGTGGCCTTGGCGGCGGCGGGCGCGGCCTTCGCCGGTGCGGGCGCCGGTGCTGTCTTCACCGCTGCCGGTGCGGTCTTCACGGCCGCCGGTGCGGTCTTCACGGCCGCCGGTGCGGCGGGCGCCGAATCGGTTGCGGGAGGTGTCGTCTGAGGAGTGGGCTGGTCGCCGGTCACTTCAGGGGTGTAGTCGGCGAGGAACTCGTGCCAACTCGCGTCGACAGAGGATGGATCCTCCTTGTATTTGAGATACATCTCGTCGACTAACCACTGGTTCTGTCCGAACTGGGAAGTTGAGCTGCTCACAGCAGGTGTTCGCCTCATTTCGTTCTTCGCGCTGCGACGTTTGTGACGTGCCCGGCACGGGGATCAGCGGATGCGCGCCGATGCGCCCTAATTGAGGATAGGCCCAGCAGCAAATCGGCGATGCTACCCACCACCGGACATTCCAGAACTCACCTGTGCAGACTCGTCCGGCAACGAGAATATTCCCTCGTCCCGGCTGACTGTCGCCCGTACCACGTTTGGCGCTCAACGAGAGGGCGAGGCGGCCGCCTCCCACAGGCGCGAGTACTGTCCTCCGGCCGAAATCAGTTCGTCGTGGGTGCCGATCTCGGCGATCCGGCCGTGGTCGACCACGGCGATCCGATCGGCCCGAGCGGCCGTGCCGAGCCGGTGCGCGACCACGACGGTGGTTCGTCCGCGTGCCAGTGACCGGTTCGCCACCAGCACCGATGCCTCGGTCTCCGGATCGAGGGTCGAGGTGGCCTCGTCGAGTAGCAACAGATCGGGGTCGACCAGTTCCGCGCGGGCGAGCGCGATCAGCTGACGTTGCCCCGCGGACAGCCCGCGTCCCCGTTCGCCGACCGGCTGCCGCATCCCCAACGGCAGCGCCGCGATCATCTCCGACGCGCCGACCGCTTCGGCGGCCGCGGCGATCCGTTCGGCGCTCGCGGATGGTTGTCCGAATGCAATGTTGCTGGCGACGTCGCCGGTGAACAAGTGAGCTTCCTGCGGCACGATGCCGAGCCGGGAGCGGTAGTCGGCGAGCCGGTAGTCGCGGATGTCGACACCGTCCACCCGGATCGCGCCGACCCCGCCGTCGGCACCGCCGGGGGGCAGATCGTAGAGCCGGGCCAGCAGTTTGACGATGGTCGACTTGCCCGCGCCGGTCGGACCGACCAGCGCGAGCGTGGCGCCGGGCGCGATCTCCAGTGATACCCCGTCCAACGCCGGGCTCGTCGCCCCCGAGTACTGGAAGCGGACCTCCTCGAATCCGACCTCGCCGCGCAACGACCCCTCGATCGCGACCGCGTCGGGCGGATCGGCCGCGATGGACGACGGCGTGCGCAGCAGCTCGCCGATTCGGCGCAGGCCGACCCTGGCCTGCTGATAGCCGTCGAAGACCTGCGACAGCTGCATGATCGGACCGAACAGCAGTTCCAGATAGAGCACGAAGGCGATCAGCGTGCCCGCCGTCGTTGTGCCCGCCGCCACCTCGCGGGCACCGATGAACACCACCGCCGCCAGGGCCAGATCCGCCCAGGCGATGACGGAGGCGAAATAGGTCGCGATCGCCCACTGCGCCCGCATTCGCGAATGCCGGTAGCGCACCGAATACTCGGCGAAACGCCTGGCCGCGACCGGTTCGTGCCGATTGGCCTGCACGGCGCGCAGACCGGTGACGTTCTCGGTGAAATGCGCGTTCACCGCCGACACCCGTTCCCGCGACACCGTGTAGGCGGTGTCGGAGACGCGACGGAACAGCAGGGTCGCCCCGAACAGCGGCGGCAGCGCGATCAGTACCACCGCGGCCAGCGAGGCATCGATGACCAGCAGCGCGACCGCTATGCCGATCAGCGTCAGTCCGCCGATCAGGGTGGTCGCGACCCCGGTCTGGAGGAAGGTCGACAGCGCGTCCACATCGGTGGTCATGCGCGTCATGATCCGGCCGGACAGTTCCCGCTCGTAGTAGTCGAGCCCGAGCCGTTGCAGGTGGGCGTAGCTGCGGATGCGCAGACCGTAGAGCACGCGTTCGCCGGTGCGGGCGGTCAGCACCGTGGTCACCACGCCGACCAGCAGACCGGCGAGGACGAGGACGGTTCCGATCACGGCGGCGCGGGTGAGCACTCCGGCGTCGTCACCGCTGACACCGTCGTCGATGGCGTAGCGCACCAGCGGCGGGAAGGCGATCGCGAGCAGCGCGTCCACGGCGAGCAGGGCGACCACGGTGAGCACCAGCAGCCGGACCGGGCGCAGCAGCCGCGCCAGCCGGAAGTTCGGTTCGGGTTGCCGCAACGCGCGCTCGTCGTCGACGGGACGGTCGGTGGCCGGTGGCAGCCGCGCGATGTTGCGGCGCAGTTCCGGGGTTTCGCTCAACGCGTTGGTGATGCCGGACCAGTTCCCCGGACCGCCGGTCGCCTCGCGTCCGCGCGCCGGTTCGGCGGTGACGACGAGGGCGGGTGCCTCGGGGGCGGGCAGCCGGATCACCCGGTCGGCCTGGGCGAGGGTGGATTCGCGGTGCGCCAGGATCAGCGTGGTGCGCCCGCCCCGGTCGGGCAGGGTGTCGAAGATGGCGGCCTCGGTCACCGCGTCCACCGCGGAAGTGGCGTCGTCGAGGACCAGGACGCGCGGACGCGCCAGCAGGGTTCTGGCCAACGCGATCCGCTGGCGCTGGCCTCCGGAGAGGGTGAGACCGCGTTCGCCGACGACGGTGTCGTAACCGTCGGGGAGTTCGTTGATGAAATCGTCGGCGGCAGCGAGTTTCGCGGCCTGCCTGACCTCGGCGTCGGTGGCATCAGTGCGGCCGAGCGCGATATTGGCGGCGATGGTGTCGGAGAACAGGAAGGGATCGTCGAACACGACGCCGACGGCGGATCGCAGGTCGGCGGTGCTGACATCGGAGATGTCGACGGACCGACATCGACCGTCCGCCGGTTCGCACCGGCCCGGCTCGCCCCCCGGCTGAGAGATCTTCGCGCCGGAGTCGGACTCCGGCGAGTCACCGTCGGGGGTGGCGTGGGCGGTTTCCCGTGGATCGGTCCCCGCGCCGAAGAGGTGGATGCTGCCCGAATCCGGTGCGTAGAAACGCGGCAGCAGCAGCGCGAGCGTCGACTTGCCCGAGCCCGCGGGGCCGATGATCGCCACCGTCTCGCCGGGGCGCACCACGAGGTCGAGATCGCGCAGCACCGGCCGGTCCGGGTCGAATCCGAAGCTCAGCGACCGGATATCGATGCCGAGCGGGCCGTCGGGCAGCGGTGCGGGGTGCGCCGGTTCGGCGATGACCGGTGCGGTGTCGATGACCTGGAACACTCGTTCGGCGGCGGCGCGGGTCAACTGCGCCATGATCACCACCGAGGACATGGTCCGCGCCGAGGCGGTCATGGTCGCGACGTAGGCGGCGAAGGCGAGAAAGGTGCCGACGCCGATCATGCCGTGCAGGGCGAGCAGCCCGCCGACCACGATCACCGCGACCATCCCGGCCTGCGGGACGGCGGCCACCACCGGCGCGAACCTCGAGTCGACGCGCGCGGCGCGCAGCCGCTCGGCGTAGAGGTCGCGACTGTGTTGCTCCAGCAGGTCGACCATCCTGGCCTCCTGCCCGAAACCCTTCACCACCCTGACGCCGGTGACGGTTTCCTCGACGTGCTGGGCCAGATCGGCCGCGCGCTGCTGCGCCGACCACGTCGCCGCGTACAGGCGCGGCCGCATCCGGTAGACCACGAGCGCGATGGCGGGCACGACCAGCAGTGCCACCGCGGCCAGCGGCGGCGACAGCCACACCATGACCGCCGCGGCGAGCACGAATTGCAGCAGCGCCAGGCCGGACCACGGCACCATGGCGACCAGGCCCTGCACCAATTGCAGATCGGTGATGGATCGCGACACCACCTGCCCGGTACGGATGGCGTCCTGCCCGGCCCCGTCCAGGCGCTGCAACGAGGCGAGCAGATCCACCCGGATCGCGTGCTGCATATCCAAGGACAGTCGCCCGGCCAGTACCCGCCTGGTCAGCGAGGATACGAACCGCCCGGCGGCGAGCAGGGCGAGCAGGGCCGCGACCACCCCGATCACCTCGGTATCGCCGACGCCCGCCGCGTCGACGGCGCGTTTGGTCAGCAGGGGAGCGGCGACCTCGACCACCGCGCCGAGCGCCACCGCCGCGGCGACCCCGGCCAGCGTGCCCCGGTAGACCAGGCTCGCCGCCCACAATCGTCGAATCCACCCCGGCCGTCGCGTCGCACGCCCGTCCAACTCCGCCACCAGCACTTTCCACTCACCCCCGTTCGTATCCCCGACGTTACGACGTCTCGCGCCGCGCTTTGATTCCCGCGTGCGCGCCCGAGGCGCGCCGCGGCCCTCCCGCTCGGCAGTGGCGCGTGGCGCGCGTTCGGATGTCGGCGACCGCGATCGATGTGCCGACCCTCAAGGGTCACCGACGCGCGATCGTCGCCGCTCACCTCGCGGTTCCGGATGGCCGTTGCCCTCGTATCAGCCGAGCGCGGCTCCTGGATGACACCGATGATCCCGGGGACCGCCCGTAGCGGCGAAGTCCCCGGCTCGGGGATCAGAGGTCGCGGGTGCGCAGGGTCCACCAGCCCGCGCCGGCGCAGGCGATGGTCCACAGCAGCAGGACGACGACGGCGGCCGGTGTCGGCGCGAGGATGTCGCTGTCGGGGAAGGAGCCGACGGCCACCGTGGCGATGGTCGCCGATCCTGGAAGCAGGGTCGCGACGCCGCCCATCCCGACGGCGTTGGCGATGAGCCAGATCAGCGGTTCGGCGATCAGCAGCCAGCCGAGCAGCACCGCGATGGCGGCACCCGATTTCCGTAGCACCAGGGCCAGCCCGGCGCCGATCAGCGACCAGCAGGTCGTGGCGAGCAGTCCGCCGCCGAGCACGGTGACCAGTTGCGTGCCGAACTCGACCTTGCCGCGCCCGAAGATCAGCAGGCAGGCGAAGCCGACGAGTTCGACCGCGACGGCCACCGTCAGCGCGATGGCCGCGGTGACCAGCAGTTTCGAGGCGATCAGACGGTCACGGTCGGTGGTGAACAGCGCGGTGACCGGCATCGAGTGATACCGGAATTCCGCACCCGCGCCCGCCGCGCCGAAGACGGCCGCGGCCAGGATCGTCACCGCGATCGCGGCGTAGAGCCCGATCGAGGCGGCGCCGGTGGCCGGATCGGCATCGGGGTCGGCGGGGCCGGAGCGCACACTGGTGGCCAGACACGCCACCAGCGCGACGGCGGGCAGGACGGCGGCCAGCATCGCGTTCGAGCGCAGTGTCGCGGCTTTGCGGAGTTCGGAGTTGACGGCGGGGACGAGATCCGGGGGCAGGAGGGTGATCACCGTGGAATTCCGTAGGACGTCGGCTGCTGGACGGGGTGGTTCGGGTACGGGGCGGGCGCCGCGAACGGTGTCGGTGCGGTGGTTCTCGGCTTGGTGAGCGAGGCGAGGACCCGATCCGGGTGGATCGGGTCGGCGGTGACGCTGTCCAGCCGCACGCCCGCGGTGTGCGCGGCGTCCCGGATCTGTGACTCGGTCGCGTCGGCCACCGCGAGTCTGCCGTCCGGGCGGATCACCGCGTCGGTGTAGCCGCGCGCGGCGAGCACGGTCGCGAGCGCCACCGGGGTGGACGCCGCGACGACGAGCCGGTCCGGATGTCCGCGCCGCAGTTTCGCCGGGGAGCCCTGGTAGACCACCGAGCCCTCGCTCATCACGACGAGGTTGTCGACCATCGGCACCACAGCGGCCAGCGACGTGCTCGACAGCAGCACGGTGCCGCCCCTGCGGTTGTGCCCGCGCAGGAAATCCTGCAACCATCCGCGTTCGGCGGCGTCGAGACCTTCGGCCGGTTCGTCCAGGATGAGCAGTGGCGGGTCGGCCAGCAGCGCCGTCGCCAGGGCGAGCCGCGTGTGCTGTCCGGCGCTCAACGCCGAGATCCTGGTGTCGGCGTGGCCGGACAGGCCGACCGAGTCGAGCACCTCCTCGACGCGTCCGTCGGGCACGCGCGCGGCGGCGGCGTGGATCGACAGGTGGTCGCGGGCCGCGCGGGCCGGATGCAGCCCGCGCGGAGCGAGCATGCCGCCGACGGGCGACCCGCCGCCGATACCCGCCACCGCGCCGGGGCTGCCCACCGACGCGGTGCCGGCGGTCGGACGCACCAGACCGAGCAGGATGCGCAGCACCGTCGACTTACCCGCGCCCGAAGGCCCGACCAGGCCGACGCTGGTGCCGGTGTCGACGGAGAAGGTCACATCCTCGATCGCCACGGTCTGTTCGTAGCGCTTGGTCAATCCGCGAACGGAGAAAGCGGGGCGTGCTCGGCTCACCGCTTACCCGGGGTCCGCCGTGGTGCGGACGGATCGATCGCCTTCAGCGGATCCGCTTCGATGATCTGATGCCTGGACGCGGGCCAGCTGGTCGGCGCCGCGCCGAAGGCTTTGTGCGCGTTGACGATCGTGGTCTTGCCCAGGGCACGGTTACCGACACCGCCGATGACGGCGCCGATGCCCATCGGGATCACCTTGCCCGCCATCAGCGCCAACCGCTTGGTCAGGAATCGGACGATGAAACGCTTCATCAGCGAATCGTTCATCCCGGACAGGCCGGGGACGCGGGTGGCGAGCAGCGTGCCCCAGTTCTTGGCCGAATGCCCGACCGACTTCTCCACGATGTCCATGCCCGCGTCACCGAGCACGACGGCGATCACCAGCGCGCGGCGCTGTTCCTTGGCTTCCGGCGCGATGCCGTGCACCCCCGCGATGGCGAGGGTGTACAGGGCCGAGGCCTCGAGGAAGAAGGCGGTTTCCGCGGTGATCGTCGCCAGCGAGGCGACGGTGCCGACACCGGGCATGGCGGCCGTCGCGCCCGCCGCCGTACCGCTGCCGGTGACCGCGAGCAGGTACAGCCGTTCCAGCCGGGCGATGATCTGAGCCGGGGTTTCGTCGGGGTGTGAGCGCCGGATCATGTCGATGTACTTCTCCACCGCGGGGCCCTGTAGCTTCGATCCGTTCTCGAGCAGCGTGACCACGGTCTTTTCGAACGCGCTATGCCTCATCGGCAGAACCCCTTAGTCTCAGCATTCGCTGGCAGAACTCTATGGCACCGAGAATCGCTCGGCCCAACACGGCAACGAACCGCGTCACTCGACGGGTTCCCCGTTACGGCCGATATACCCGGCTACGGCAGGACCGGTGTCGGCACCTGTTCCGACGGTACCGGCGGCGGTGGCGGTGTGCCGTCGCCGAAGGGGCGGCCACCGAGCGATTCGCGGCCGTGCGGGGTGAGCCAGCCGGACAGATCCGGTCCCTTCGGCACGATCCGGGTGGGATTGATATCGGTGTGCACCACGTAGTAATGGGTCTTGATCTGGCCGAAGTCGATGGTGTCCCCGAAACCGGGTGTCTGGTAGAGATCGCGGGCGTAGGCCCACAGCACCGGCATCTCGCTGAGTTTGCTCCGGTTGCATTTGAAATGTCCGTGATAGACCGGGTCGAAGCGCACCAGGGTGGTGAACAGCCGGACGTCGGCCTCGGTGATGGTGTCGCCCACCAGGTAGCGCTGCCCCTCGAGCCGTTCGCCGAGCTGGTCCAACCGGCTGAACAGCCGGTCGTAGGCCTTGTCGTAGGCGTCCTGGGCCCCGGCGAATCCGCAGCGGTACACCCCGTTGTTGACGTCGCGGAAGATCGCCAGACTCACCTCGTCGATCTCCTCGCGCAGCGGTTCCGGATACAGCAGCGGCGCGCCGGGGCGGTGCAGGGCGGTCCATTCGGTGGAGAAGTCGAGCGTGATCTGCGCGTAGTCGTTGGTCACGACCTGACCGGTCGCGATATCGACGATCGCGGGGACGGTGATGCCGCGCGGATAGTCGGGGAATCTGGCGAGGTAGGCGTCACGCAGCTTGGCGATGCCGAGCACCGGGTCGACGCCGCCGGGGTCGAGATCGAAGGTCCAGCTCGACCTGTCGTGGGTGGGGCCGCAGAGTCCGAGCGACAGCGCGTTCTCCAAGCCCAGCAGCCTGCGCACGATCAGCGTCCGATTGGCCCACGGGCACGCGCGGGCGGCGACGAGCCGATAGCGGCCGGCCTCGACCGGGTAGCCGTCGCGGCCGTCGGCCGTGATCCGGGTGGTGATGTAGTTGGTGTCGCGTTTGAACTCGCCGGACTCGACGTAGGTACCGGATTCGGATGCCGACTTGGTCACCGGCACAGTCTGGCAGATTCGGGTTCTAGGCTGACCGGATGAGCGAATCGAAGGCCACCCGGCTGGAACGTGAAGTCACCGACGGCGGAGCGGAGGTGGCGATCCTCACCTTCGCCAACGCGCCGCTGAACCTGTTCGACCAGGCGATGTTCGACTCCCTGGTCGGCGATATCGCGGAATTGGCCGCGCGCCCGCCAAGGGCGGTGTTGCTGCGTGCCGAGGGCAAGGTCGTCTCCGGCGGCGTCGACGTGCACGTCTTCGACGGGTTGTCGGTGGAACAGGGCGCCGAATTGTGGCGCACCCTGTTCGCGCAGATCATCCATCCGCTCGAAGCGCTGCCGTGCCCGGTGGTCTTCGCCGCACACGGCCTGACCCTCACCGCGGCCTTCGAGATCGCGCTGGCCTGCGACATCATCCTGGCCGCCCCGAAGGCCAGGTTCGGTCTGGTGGAGACGGTGGTCGGGCTGACCCCGTCGATGGGCGGCCCGCAGCGGCTGGCCGAGCGCGCCGGATCGGGGCGCGCCCGCGAATTCGTGATGACCGGCGATCTCTACGACGCGGCGACCATGGCCGACTGGGGTGTGGTCAACGCCGTGCACGAGGACGTCGACACCGCGGCCAGGCAGTTGACCCACCGGCTCGCGCAGGGGCCGACCCGGGCGCACGCCGCCACCAAACAGATCGTCGCGGCCTGGCGTTCCGGCGGTGTGGCACACGCCGATTCGGTCACCCCGCAGGTTTCCGGCGTGCTGTTCGACACCGAGGATCTGCGCGGCGCGGTGCGCAGCTTTCTGGAGGTCGGACCGGGTAAGGCGACATACACCGGTCGATGACCGGCGTGTCCGACATGACACGTATCACCGCTAACCCAGCGAGATTGTGATCCACGTCATATAGTCGCAGGTGCCTGGTCGCTCGAGGCGCGCGGAGGACGAATGTCGCAGCAGTTGTTGGTCGAATACCCCATGGTCGGACCGCCCGTGTGCGCCAACCCGCTGGCTCGCGGCGCCGACGGTGTGCTCAGGTACGGCAACCTCACCCCCGCGCTCACCGAGTTGCTCGATCTACAGGTGCACGCGTTCGCCCAGCGCGAGGCGGTGGTCGAGATCGGCGGCCCCCGGTTCACGTATCGGGAGCTGTGGCATTCCGCCTCGCGGATCGCCGGGGGATTACAGGAGCACGGCATCGGCTACGGCGACCGCGTCGCCATCCACATGCCAGTGGGCGCCCGCTGGGTGCAGGCCTTCCTCGGGGCGTTGCTCAGCGGCGCGGTGCCGGTTCTCGTCCACGACGGCCTGCCCGCGGCGGTGGCCGAACGCGTGATCGCCGACAGCAGAGCGGATTTCGTCCTCGGCTCGGGCGCGGGCGACGAACTCCCCGACGGCGCGGCCTATATCGATGACGGCGCCGCGCTGAGCGATCTGGCCCTGCTCTGCTACACCAGCGGCCCCGCGCCGGGCGCCGCTGGCCAGGACGCCGCGCCCAAGGGGGTGGAGCTGACCAACGAGAATCTGCTCTCGGCCATCCGGTCGGTGGTCGGCGCGCTGGACCTGCCGACCGACGGACTGCGCAACCTGCTGCTGCTGCCGCTGGCCCATGCCAGCGGCTGCGTCGATCAGTTGCTGCCCACCTTCGCGGTCGGCGGCACGGTCGTACTCGCCCCCGATACCGGGAAACTCGCCGAGGGGATCGCGACCGAACGGGTCGACATGGTCTCGGCGACCCCGCGATTGTTCGCCCGCCTTCTACCGCGACTGGCCGCGCTGCGTCAGGACGGGATGCGCACCGAAGGCGTGTCGCGGATCAGCAGCGCCGGACATCGCGCCGAACGCATGTTCGTCCCCGCCGCGGGCGCGACGCCCTCGGCCGCCCTGCGTGAGATCTTTCCCGCCGCGCGGCAGTGGTCGGTCTGGGGCGCGACCGAGACCAGCGGTATCGGTCTCGCCGTCGACGACCGCGCCGAAGCGGATGCCGCCGTCCTCGGATTCCCTTTCGGCGGTACCGAATTGGCGCTGTTCGGGCCGCGCGCGGGCTCGGGGCACGGTGAGTTGCTGTGCCGGGGGCCCAATGTCACGCGACGCTACTGGAACGATCCCGAGGCGACCGCGGATCGCTTCACGGGCAGTTGGTTCCACACCGGCGATCAGGTCACCATCGACGCGGACGGCCTGGTCCGGCGCGGTGCGACCGGTCAGTCGGGATTTCCACGCATCGATTGATTACTCCAGCATCGTTTCGCGCAATCGCGCGCGCACTTGCGCGGTCAGACCGATGGCCTCGAGATAGCTGTCGAAGTCACCGTGTTGTTCCAGCGCCGCGGCCACGGCGACGTTCAGATATTCGTTCCTGACACCGAGCAGATCGGCGGTCAGTTCGACACCCTCGGGCATTTTCGGCTGCAACATCGCGCGCAGCGAGGGAACCGCCTCGTTACTGCGCAGGAAGTCGGCGAAGATGTCGGATTCGGTGACCCCGACCGAGTACAGCAGCGTCGCGACCGCCCAGCCGGTGCGGTCCTTGCCCGCCGCGCAGTGGACCAGTACCGCGCCCTCGCCGCGCAGCACGGAGTCGGCGATCGCGGTGATCGAGCGCTGGGCCTCGGGCAGTGCGGGGAAGAACCGGTAGACCTCGAGCATGTGGGCCATGCCGAAGGAGGTGCGCGCCTCGTGCGGCGGTCGCTCGCCCATGCGCGAGTCGAAGGGGGTGATGTTGAGCCGGACGCCGTCGGGCAGGTTGTCGTGCCCGACGTGGTCGATCTCCCGCAGTCCGCGCAGGTCGTAGACGTCGGTGACGCCGAGGTCGCGCATGGTGGCGTGGCCGTCGGGGGTCAGGCCGCTGAGCTGAGCCGAGCGGAGCAGGACGCCGGGACGGACCGTCGCGCCGTCGGCGGTGCGCAGGCCGCCGGTGTCGCGAAAGTTGAAGGTGCCGGAGATGAAGAACTGGTCGACGGGGGTCGGGAGAGTCACCGACCCAGGCTATCGGCCGGGGGTTGCCGTGGGAATCGTTCGCTCGGCGAAATTCTGATGACCGGTTCGCGAGGATCGCGCTGTGTTGTGCGCCACAGCGACACCGGGCGGTCCCGAAATCGTCCGTACAGTGGATCGAGGTGTCTCTCGCCGGGAGGGTCGACGAGACCACACCCAGAACGAGGTTTCATCGGCGCCGAGGGATGGTCGCGAAGCCATTCCGTTTGGGTAACAAAACATTCTTCCAGTCTGAAATTACCCGTTGAACCCGTTCTTAAACCTTGATAACCCTCTACCATTGGTGAACGTTGGACCGGGCAGCCCCGTGATCTCAATGATGAGGTCGGTGGGAGTGGTCGCAATGTTCAGCGAGTCGCGCCGCAGTTTGCGCGAGTTTTTTCGCCGAGGGAGTCGTCGTTGAGCACACGTGGAGAGATAGCAGAGGTGCGGTTTCGGCCGACGATCTGCGAGGCCGTGGAGAAGGCGGCCGCCTCGCTCGATTTCACCGGTGTGCGAGCACTACGAGTGTTGTTGCATGCCGGGGTCAGTGCGTACTGGCCGATGGTCAAGGCCGCGCCGACCAAACAGGTAAAAGCATATGAGGCGACCGTCAACGCGTTACGTGAGAGATGGGACGTCCCGCCCGATTGCGCGCCGGACCCTTCGGCTCGCGCGATGTTCCGTGACATGGATGTCGAGGTCGCGTGGTTCCTCGACCTCTGCGCGGCCCGGTCGGGCACGCAATGGTTGGAACCGGTCGAGTCGATCGCCGCGTACGCGGCCGCGATGTTGCAGGGCACGGTGCTGCGGTGGCTCGCCGACTGCGATGACGAGACCGCGTTGGTCGTATTGGACGACCTGGTCAGCGGCCTGGCGGGACGTGCGACCGACGCGTACTGACAGGAGCTGGACGTCTGACCAGTTTGGTGGTTGAGTGGGGACGGTGACCTCGCCGATCGCGCGGCTCCACACGGCAACCGCCGAATTGGATCCGCCCATTGCCGCCATCGACCTGCCCACACTGCGTGCCAATGCCGCCGATCTGGTGCGCAGGGCGGGCGGGGTCCCCATTCGGGTGGCGAGTAAGTCCGTGCGCTGCCGCGCCGTCCTCGAGGAAGTGCTCGGGTCAGGACCGGCCGGGGGTTTCGCGGGCATCATGTCGTATTCGCTGCGCGAGGCCATCTGGTTGGTTCGACTCGGCGCCCGTGACGTGCTGCTGGGCTATCCGAGTGTGGACCGGGCCGCGTTGGCCGAACTCGCGGGCGACGCGACGCTGCTCGATTCCATCACCCTCATGGTCGATGACGTCGAGCAACTCGCGCTGATCAGGGCTGCGGTCGGCAGTGACTGGGTCCGGCCCCGGATCTGCCTGGATGTCGACGCCTCGCTGCGGGTCGGCCCGATCCATCTCGGCGTGCGCCGCTCCCCGATACGCACGCCCGATCAGGCCGCCGCACTGGCCCGCGCGGGCGTGGATCGCGGTTTCGACGTCGTCGGCGCGATGACCTACGAGGCGCAGATCGCGGGACTTCCCGACAGCAATATCGCGATTCGCCTGGTCAAGAAACTCTCGGCCGCCGAGATCGCCACCCGGCGCACCGAGGTGCTCGCGGCCGTGCGCTCGGTGGTCGGCCCGTTGCGGATCGTCAACAGCGGCGGCACCGGCTCGATCGAGGTCAGTATCACCGATCCCGAGGTCACCGAGGTGACGGCGGGATCGGGCCTGTACGTCCCGACGCTGTTCGACAACTACCGCGCGTTCACCCCGCGCCCCGCCCTCTTCTTCGCCACATCCGTGCTGCGCAGGCCGACGCCGTCCATCGCGACCGTATTCGCCGGTGGTTACATCGCTTCCGGACCGACCGGTCCGTCTCGCGTGCCGAAGCCGGTGTGGCCCAACGGATTACGGCTGATCGGCACCGAGGGCGCGGGCGAGGTGCAGACCCCTCTGTCGTCGGCGGCGGGGCTGCGCATCGGTGACCGGGTGTGGTTCCGGCACGCCAAGGCGGGCGAACTGTGCGAGCGTTTCGATCGCATCCACCTCGTGGACGAGGACGGCACGCGCACTACGGTTCCCACCTATCGCGGCGAAGGTCAGTGCTTCGGCTGACGGCCCCGGCCCCGGATTTCAGTCGGGGCCTGACTCCGGTCGATGTCGAAATCTTCTCGGCATCGACGTTGGTTCGGCATCGAACTCTGGTCGAGGCTCAACGGTCGACGTCGTAGTCTGCTCGGCATTCGAGTCCGGTCGACGCAGCGTTCCTGACGGTGTCCGTCCGCACCGACTCCGCGTGATCCGCCGCGCTCAGCCGGGCGCGGCCGTCAGTTCGAGGAATCGGGCCAGATCCGTCACCTCGCGAGGTGTGGACGGCAGGTATTCGGTCAGCAGCGTGGAACGGATGATCACCGCCTTCCACATCGCCCGGCACAGCGCGGCGTGCAGCACACCGCGCGAGAGCGGGAACGACATGCCGTAGGGCGCGTCGGCGGGGGTGGAAGTCGTCATCGACAGCAGGACCACCGCGGCCTGCCTGCCGCGGAAGCGATCCGGGGTGCCGACGAGGACGTCCTCGATCTTGGCGCGGGCCAGCATGGTGCGAATCCGGCCGACCTGGGCGCCGTAGGGCGCGACGACGAAGATGTCGTGCGGATGCAGACGGCGGGTCATCGTGCCGACCGTCCACGAGACGCCGAGCAGTGTGCGCACCCGCCGGACCACCTCGCGCGCCTCGGCCTCCGATTCGGTGGTGTTGCCGAGGTGATCGACCAGCACCGCCTCGATACCGGGCACCACCCCGTCGAGTTGGCGTGCGAGCGTGATGGTTTCGTTGGAACGCAGCCGGTCGTCGTAGTAGAGCCGTGAGATCGGCTCGCAGACGCGCGGATGCATCCGCCAGCTGCGGTCGAGGAAGTAGCCGCGTTCGGCCGACAGCGTGGCCCGGTCCTCGACCAGCCAGCCGAGCACCGATTCACCGACCGGTTCCTGGTGCGCGGCGTGCGCCGTCGTGGGCGCGAGATCGCCGATCAGCAGCAGATTGCGCGCGCTCGGACCGACCGCGATCATCTCCGCCAGCGCGAAACCGCCCGCGTCGGCGATGACGAGCAGGTCGAGGGCCTGCTGCCCGATCAGATCCTCGTTCGCGAAATCCGCGGGCGCGCCACCGATGACGCAGCCGTTGACGGCGTTGTCGAGAAAACGCTGGTAGCGGCCCGCGTCGATGACGGCCCACTCCGGCGCGACCGATTCGACATCCTTCTTGGCCACCAGCTCCGGGAGCACGCCGAATTCGACCACCGCGTCCAGCATGTTCTCGATGGTCGGATGCGAGCGCGCCACCACACCCACCCGCCATCGGTGCTTGGTCACCAGCCGTTCGATCACCCGCGCCGCCGTGGAGGTCTTCCCGGTGCCGGACGGACCCTGCACCGCGACGTAGGAGTCGTCGAGTTCGCGGATCGCCGCGGTGATCGCGGCCGCGTGATCGCCGTGCACCTCCGGCAGCGCGGCGCCGTCGCGTAGCCGTGGCGACCTGCGCGCCAGGATGTCGAAGACGGCGCTGCGCGGTATCTCCGGCAGTGTCACCAGCAACTGCTGGGCGGCGAATTCCACCGCGCCCTCGGCATTCTCGTCACGGGCGGGCAACTGCGGCGCGATGGCGACGGGCAGATCGTCGTAGGGTTCGCACCCGGCGGGCAGCAATTCCTCCAGGCGGACCGTGTCGTCGAAATCCGGGTCGACCGAACAGCCGAGCACGGTCGCGGTCGCGGTGGCGCGCCTACCGACCGCCGTCACCATACCCGCGGCCACGGGGCGGTCGTAGTAGGTGTAGACGGTCGCGCCCGGCGCCAGCGTCGTGCCGGGGCCGCGACCGGTGCCGATCCGTCCGGTCAGGGTGAGGTAGCGCCGCATGGTCGGACGGTTCGGACTGTGATGCCATTTGGTGTCGACGGTGCCCCAGTCCGCCACCAGCACACCCGCCGCCTCGGGCCATTCGTTCACCGGGTGGCTGAGCCGGTCCATATGCGCCCACCACAGCGGCCGCCGCTCGCGCCGGTGGTAGCCGAGCGCGGCCGCCATCAGCGCCGCCGGATGCGGTGCCGGACCCGCCGCGCCGCGACCCGCCGCGAATTCGGCCAGCGCCGCCTCGATGGACGACGGAGGCGCGGGCGGAATCGATTCCGCCCCCTGCGAATCCGGGCCGCACCAGGACCGCGTTCCCGGGGGCGGCACCGGCCACGGGGTGATCCGCTCGTCCACGGCGCGGTCGAGCAACCAGTCGCGCAGTCGCAGGATCGTCGCGCAGTCGGCGGATTCGCCCGCCGGGGCATCGAGACGGGCGCGGCCGTCGAGAAATTCGCGCAGGGTCTCGAGCCGATACGATCGCCGCCCGATGACGGCCGCGTTGCGCAGGATCGGATACAGGTCGACCAGCACGCCGTCGCACAGCAGTTCGTCGACGATCTCCTCGCCGACGCCGTACCCGCCCGTGCGGCGCAGCAGCGCAGCGCGGACCTCGCGCGTGAAGTAGTACACCCGCGTCGCGGGATCGTCGCGACGCCGCGAGGCGAGGAAATCGAGGGTGTCGGCGACGGCGTCTCGGCGCGCGGCCGTCGCGGCGGGCGAGTCGCCGGGAATCCGGTAGCTCCGATAGGTGACCCCGGGCCCGCCCACCTCGATCCGCAGCGGTTCGCCGGGGGTGTCGTCCAGGATCAGCGCGAGGTCGCCGGAGGACGGCGGTGGCAGCGCGCGCAGTGCGTCCGGGTCGAAGACGGCGTACTCCGGGCCACCGGAATATTCACCGGCGAGCTGGATTTCGGCCTGACGCCGCAGTGTGCCGACGGTGCGCGGGGAAAGTCCGGCGACCGCGGATTCGGTGACCGCCAGCCGGTCGATGGTCGCGGTCCCGGCCTCGCGAAGTCGCGCGCGCGCCGGATTGCCGAGTCCGGCCACGAGCAGCAGATCACGCGCGGTGGTCAGCGCCGCCGTGCAGATCGGGCATCGACCGCAGGCGAGGAAGCGTGGATCACCCCATTGCACGGGCAGCAGTTCGCTGAGTTTCTCCTCCACGATCCACTCGACCCTGCGCCTGAGCGACCGATAGATCGGGACGAGTTCGGCCGTCGGCAGATCGGAAAGGTCTCGGCCCCAGTGCAATCGGACCACGGCCGCGGCCGACATCCCGCGGGCGTGCGCGGCGTCGGCGCAGGCCGCGAGTTCGAGCGCGGCGAGTTCCAGTGCTTCCCTGACCGATTCCCGCTGATACGGCGCGGTGCCGTGCGCGGTGTAACCCGCCTGATCGCGCACCAGGAATTCGCAGGCACACGCGAAGCGGCCGTCGAAGAAGGTGGCGCCGTGCACGATATCCGCGCCCGCGCGCAGTGCCGCGTCGGTCTCGGCGTCGGCGGCGCGTAATGCCGCCACCCTGGCCTCGGGATCCTCCGGTTCGGGATGCGGCGCCCGCACCTCGACCATGGTGTCGCCGAATCGATCCCGGAAATCGGTGCGTGTGCGTTCGCGGGCCGCGCCGATGCCGGGCACCGTGGCGATATCGCCGAAATCCGCCGATTCGGCCGCGAAGGTGCCGAGCTCGGTGTCAAGGGCGCGCAACAGCGCGAATTCGCACCGCGCCGCGCGCACGAGATCAGCGGCGGTGCACACGACACGATCACCGAACACGAACAAACGCGGCCCTCCTGTGTCTTACGGGACACCCGCACTCGCGGTGCCCCGACGAACACCGGCACCCGAGCAACGCGGACGGCAACACCTTAGCTAGCCCATGTGACCTCGGTGAACCCTGCCCGGCTCAGGAGCGTGGCTTACGCCTCTCGAACCGCTTCGGGGCGCTGTGCTCGGTGCGCGGACCACGGGTGAACGAGCGGCTCTGCGGCGGGCCCGAATCCAGCTGGAGCTGGATCAGCACGCCGCTGATCCTGGTGCGCCGCAACGCTTCGAGCGTCTCGTTGGACAGATCGGCGGGCAACTCGACCAGACTGTGATCCGGTCGGATGCTGATATGCCCGAAATCGCTGCGCCGCAAACCGCCTTCGTTGGCGATGGCGCCCACGATCGCGCCCGGCACCACGCGGTGCCGTTTGCCGACACTGATCCGGTAGGTGGCCAGTTCGGCGCCGCTGGTCCGGCTGAAGCCGGTGCCGCGATCCTCGTCGAAGCCACGGGCCGGACGGTCACGCGGCGCGCGCTGCGGACGTTCCACCGGCTCCGGTTCGGGCTCCATGAAGAAGTTGTCGCCGTCGTAGGAGCCGACGGCCAGCGCCGCGGCGATATCGACCAGCGGGATGTTGTGCTCGCGTTCGTAATCCTCGATGAGGGTGCGGAACAGCGCCAGGTTCGGGTTCGACAGGTTCTCGGTGATGGTGTCACCGAATTTCGCGACCCGCTGGGCGTTCACGTCCTCGACGCTCGGCAGCTGCATCTCGGTCAGCGGATGCCGGGTGGCGCGTTCGATGGCCTTGAGCAGATGCCGTTCCCTCGGCGCGACGAACAGCAGCGCCTCGCCGCTGCGCCCGGCCCGGCCGGTGCGGCCGATGCGGTGCACGTAGGACTCGGTGTCGTGCGGGATGTCGTAGTTGACCACGTGCGAGATGCGGTCGACGTCGAGACCGCGGGCGGCCACGTCGGTGGCGACCAGGATGTCGAGCGTGCCCGACTTGAGCTGTCCGATGGTCCGCTCGCGCTGATTCTGCGCGATATCGCCGTTGATCGCGGCGGCGGAGAATCCGCGGGCGCGCAACTTCTCGGCCAGTTCCTCGGTGCCCTGCTTGGTGCGCACGAAGATGATCATCGCCTCGAACGACTCGACCTCGAGGATTCGGGTGAGCGCGTCGAGTTTGCGCTGGTGGGAGACCTGCACCCAGCGCTGGTTGATATTGACGTTGGTCGTGGTCTTGGTCTTGACCGTGATCTCGACCGGTTCGCGCAGGTACTGCTTGGAGATCTTGCGGATCGCGGGCGGCATGGTGGCCGAGAACAGCGCGACCTGCTTGTCCTTGGGCGTATCGGCGAGGATGCGCTCGACGTCCTCCTGGAAGCCCATCTTGAGCATCTCGTCGGCCTCGTCGAGCACCAGGTATTGCAGCTGCGACAGGTCGAGCGTGCCCTTCTCCAGGTGATCGATCACGCGACCGGGGGTGCCGACGACCACGTGCGCGCCGCGGCGCAGTCCGGACAACTGCACGCCGTAGCTCTGGCCGCCGTAGATCGGCAGCACGTTGAGACCGGGGATGTGCGCGGCGTAGCGGCCGAACGCCTCGGCCACCTGGATCGCCAGTTCCCTGGTGGGTGCCAGCACCAGCGCGCGCGGCTGCTTGCCGATGATTTCCAGTCCCATGAGGATCGGGATCGCGAAAGCCGCGGTTTTACCCGTTCCGGTCTGGGCGAGGCCGACCACGTCTGCGCCGGAGAGCAGCGGCGGAATCGTCGCGGCCTGGATCGGCGACGGCGACTCGTAGCCGACATCGGCGATGGCCGCGAGAAGGCGGTCATCGATCCCCAGATCGGCGAAGGTCGGGCCGTCGTTGTCCCTGTCGTTGTCGCCAGAAACGCTGTCGACCTCATTGGTGCTCATTGACCAGTACTTTACTGCCTTGTAGTAGCTGTCCCGGCCACCGGCCCAATACGGTGAGACCTATGCGATCGAATGACCCGCCCGCGGATCACGACCGGGCAACCGCGAAGATGTCGGTGGCCGTCATCCAATTCGCGCCGGGAAAGCAGCCGCCGGACAATCTGGAGGCGCTGCGTGAGCACGTCGCGGCGGCCGTCCAGAGCGGTGCGAAGGTCGTCGTCGCGCCCGAGTACTCCATGTACGCGGTCTCGCGGCTCGACGAGCGGGTCGTGGCCGTCGCCGAACCGCTGACCGGCCCGTTCGTCTCCGGACTCGGGGCGATCGCCGCGGAGTTCGGCGTGCATCTGGTGGCCGGAACGGTGGAGCGCGGCGATCCTGGATCGGAACGTATCCGCAATACACTCGTAGCCTTCGACCCCTCGGGGACACAGATCGCGCGCTACCGCAAAGTGCACCTCTACGACGCCTTCGGACATCGCGAATCCGAGGTGGTCGAACCGGGCGTCATCGAGACCCCCGCCACATTCGAGGCGGGCGGTGTGACATTCGGCATGCAGACCTGTTTCGACCTCCGCTTCCCCGAGGGCTTCCGGCGCAGCGCGGTCGCGGGCGCGCAGGTGCTGCTGCTGCCCGCGCAGTGGATTCCCGGTCCGGCCAAGGTGGATCAGTGGACCACGCTGGTACGGGCCCGCGCCATCGAGAACACCGTCTACATCGCCGCCGCGGACCAGGCCGCGCCGCGCGGCGCGGGCGCGTCGATGATCGTCGACCCGACGGGGCGGATCATGGCCGAACTCGGCGACGGGCCGGGTGTCATCACCGCCGAGGTCGACCTCGAACAGTTGGCCGCCGTCCGTGCCGCGAACCCGAGCCTGGCATTGCGCCGATTCTCGATCACCGAGCGGGGCCAGGAGTAGCGTTCGAACCGATGGGCTACACCGATCGGGCGGCCGCCGGTCGCGCACTGGGGGCCGAACTGGAACACCTGCGCGCGTCGCTGCCGCTGGTGCTCGGGCTGCCGCGCGGGGGCGTTCCGGTGGCGGCGGCGGTCCGCGACGTCATCGGTGGTGACCTGGACATCCTGCTCGTCCGCAAACTCGGCGTGCCGTGGCAGCCGGAGCTGGCCATGGGGGCGATCGGCGAGGACGGCACCCTGGTGCGCAATCCCGACGTGCTCGCTCAATCCCGGGTTCCCGCGGTCGAATTCGACAGGGTCGAGGCGCGTGAGCGCGCCGAACTGGAACGTCGCCGCACGATGTGGCGGGGCGACGCCGCGCCGATCCCGATCGCGGGGCGCACCCTGGTCATCGTCGACGACGGCATGGCGACCGGTGCGACGGTGGTCGTCGCCTGCCGTGTCGCGCGGCTGCGGCGGCCCGAGCGCATCGTGGTCGCCGTCCCGGTGTCCTCGCCCGAAGCCGTGCGACGGGTCGAGGGGGAGGCCGACGAGGTGATCTGCCCGCTGGTGCCGGAATCCCTCGGCGGTGTCGGGTCCGCCTTCCGCGATTTCCACCAGCTCGCCGACGACGAGGTCACCGATCTGCTGCGCTGACGGCGGTGTCGGCACAGTGCGCCGCTCGCGCACGCGGATCAGCGCGAATTCGCGCTCGATCGGCCCGCCGCGTTGAGCATGGGACGCAATTGGGCGGCGAAACCGTCGGCGTCGACCGGGATGACATCGACGTCCGCGCCCGTGCGGATCGCGTACCGCCCGTCGCCGGTGATATCGACCCAGCACAGCACCCCGAACGGGTGCAGCTCGCCGTCGGCGCGCGTGGCCGAGACCACGATCTGGCCGATGCCGTCGCGTGGCCTGCCGAGCAGACGGCGGATCCGGGCGGGCGCGGTGGGACCGGCCACCGGAACGGTCACCAGATCCCTGCTGTCCTCGCGCACGCGCGGCAGCGGTGCGACGAGCCGGGCCGAGGTGCCGGGCGGGTTCTCCGGAAGCGTCGAGATCACGCGGGCGGCAAGACTTTTCGGTCCGCCGATGAAGAGACGAATATCACCGCCGCGATCCGGGGCGGAACCGGGCCGCTGGGCCGCCACCACCGCGATATGGCCCGCCGTCGCGCCCAGGACCCGCACCGGGCGCGGGCCCGCGACGGTTTCGGGATCACCGGTGCGCCCGGCGGCCTCGGAATTCGGGGCCGCCGCGCGGTGTGGGCCCGGTCCGTCGCCGGACCGGCCGTATGCCGGTGCCCGCACCACGTACGGGGCGATCGGCGCGGGCCCGTTCCCGGATGATCGGGCCGCGACGGGGATGCGGACATTCCGGCTGCCCACCGCCTCGTCGTCCGGTTCCGTGGCGAGCGGTGTTGCCGCCCGGCCGGATTCGGCGCCGAGTGCGGCATCGGTCAGCACCGAGTGATCAGGTTCCTGGTCGTCGTGCGATCGCCGCGCGGCCGCCGGATCGCACTCGCCGTACACCTCCAGCCGTACCGTCGGCCTGGCCAGCACCCGCAGCGCCGCCTCCAGGTCGGCGTCGAGGACCCGGTCGCACCACGCGGTCAGCGCGGGCAATTGCGCGGCGCGCTCCACGGTGTCGCGGGCCGAGAGCCGCACCGAGAGCGGATAGGGGATCCGGTCGCCGTCGGTGCGCTCCCAGGCCAGTGCGAACTGGTCGGGGGTCAGCGTCCAGTTCACTCCAGTTCGGTCCAGTCCCCGACCACCGGCGGTGTGGTGGGATCGAGCGCGCCGATCAACTCGTCCGGCTCGTCGGCGGGCTCGAGGAAGGTCAGATCGTCGTCGTCGATCCACTCCAGGTCGTCGTCCTCGTCCTCTTCGGGACGTGCGGTGCGATTGACCTGGGGTGACCCGATTCCGGAACCGGAGCGGGCATTGTCGGCGGAGGTGGCGAGCGCGCCGCCCATCAGACCGCCGATCGCACCCGCGCCCATGCCGTTGACGGCGTCGCCGCCGGTGTCGCGTCGCCGTTCGTCCCGCTTACGGTCGTCCTCGGTATTGCTCTGGGCGCCGGTGCCGGGAACGGTCGGCGTGACGACCGGGGCCGCCGCGGCGGGCGCGGTCGTCACCCCCGAACCGGGCGCGGTGACACGATCCGGGGCGAGCGCCGGCACGGCCGGAGCGGCCTGCTGTGCGGTCGTGGCGGCGGTCTGTGTCGATGCGGGGACCGAAGGCGCGTCGACCGCGTGGGGGGCGGAGGTGAGCACGGGGGAGGCGGGAACGGTGACCGCCTGCGCCGTCGTGGCCTGCGCCGCGACGGGTTCGGCCCGTGACGAGGTCTCCTCGGGAACCGCCGTCGCGGGACCCACCACGTCCACATCCGAAACCGGTTGGTGCACAGGGATGCTCGCTGGCGGCGCGGGAGTCGTCGGTGCGACCGCTGTGGTCGCCGTGACCGGAACCCGCTGTGAATCCGACGGTGTCGCGTCCGGGAAGGCGGGAACATCGGTCCCGGAACGGATGAACGCGTTCGTGTAGACGCTGTCCATCGCGCGCACCACGTCGCCGCGTTCGTGTTCGGCGGCTTTCTGCGTGGCGCTGTTGGCGGTCGCCTGACTCGGATCCAGCAGTGCGGCGGACAGATCCGGCGCGTCGGCGGTCGGTGCTCCCACCGCGCCGCGCAATGTCTCCGCGGCGTCACCGGCGTGGCCGAGACGTTGCGCCACCACCGACATCACATCGGCGAGCTGCTGGCCGTGCTGTTCGAAGGACCGGACCGCGTCGGCGGCGGTCTGCGCCGCACCACCGCGCCAGCCGTCGGCGATGAGCGCGCGAATCTCGGTGTGCGCTCGCGACACCGCGTCCGCGACCCCGGTGGCGGATCCCTGCCACGCCTGCTGTCCCGCGCTGAGCGCGGCGGGGTCGAGCAGTTGCACTCCCGCGTGGATCTGGCGATGGGTCAGGTTGTCGAATATCTCGACATTCGGCGCGTATTCGGGATCGTGGCGGGTGTGCTCCCCGCGTTCGGCGTTCGTCGGTAGTTCACGCACGGATCGCTCCCGTCGGGTCGATCCGGCCGACCGCGCTCGCCAGTTCGTCATCGGAACGGGTGTAGGCAGCGGCCGCGGCGCGGAAGGTCTGCGCGAGGGCCCGCGCGGCGTCGGCGTACTCGCGCAGCCGTACCACCGCGTCGTCCGCCTTGCCCTCGAAACCGCTGCGCAAGGCAGCACCCGAGGCGAAACCGCCGAATCCGGGCAGCGAGGTCGCCTCGCTCAGCAGTCGGATCTGAGCGTCGACCTCGTCGGCCAGCTGTTCGTACCTGCGGGCGCAGCGATCGTGGGCGCCGTCGGCGACGAGCACCCCGTCGATCCACAACTGTCCCTCGTCGACCGCCCTGTTCAGAGCCGTGACATCCGAGCGCATCGCGATCCCCCTTCCTCGTCGTGCCGTGGCGACGGCCCGATCGGCTCGCCGCCCCGGCTCAGCGTTGCCGAGCCAGCCCCACCACCGCGTTTCGGAGCCACTGCGCGATATCCCCGGCGACCCGAGCGTGCCCCGGCTCGTGCAGCAGGTCGTGTCCGGCGTCGGCGTACTCACGCAAATTTACCGTTTCGTGGCGCGCAGTCCATACCCTCATCGCATCGATCGGCGCCCGGCGGTCCTCCATTCCGTGCACGGCGAGCACGGGAAGGTGCGCGGGCATCGGGGTGCCGAGCGCTCCGGGAACACCGCCGCCGAGCGCGCGCTTCGGCACGCCGGACAGCACGAGACCGGTCAGGTCCTCGACGGGCAGACTCGGCGTCACCGGCACGTTGGCCTCGACGGCGGACAGATCGGCCTCCGAGCCGATATCGGGGATGGCCGCGCCGAGCATGCCGAGTGCGGTGACCGCGCCGAGCGAATGGCCCATCAGCACCATCGGCGTGTGTGGAAGTTCCGCGCGTGTCAATTCGACCAGCCTCGTCGCGTCCGCCACCAGCTCGGCCAGGGTGCCCGGATGTTCTGGATCGCCCTCGCTCAGTCCGTGACCTGCGGTATCGAGTGCCCACATCTCGACATCGATCGCCTTGAGGGTCCTCGCGAGCCGGTGATAATGGCCGCTGTGCTGGCCCAGACCCGGCAGGAGAACCACCACCGCGACGTTGTTTTCGACCGGCCACCGCCGATAGTGCATCCGGCCACGCGCGCCGTCGAAGAAAAGCATTAGGAGATAGTGCCAAAACTTCTGCGTCTCAGGGTACTTCACACAGATCCCGCGGATGCGACTAGACTGCGCGGATTCGCCCCGCAGCCAGGAGGATCGACGTGTTCGTGAAACGGCATCGCAGTCGCGTTCGCTGGGCCCGTCCCGTCCTCGCCGCACTCGCCGTGACCTGCCTTTCCGGTGCGCCGACGGCCTCGGCGGACCCGGTGGCCGGTTGCGCGCCCGCCGTGGCGACCCCCGTGCTCCCAGCTCAGGTGCCGATTCTGGACTGGTCGGAGAACGTCACCTTCGACGCCGACGGCAATCTCTGGGTCGCACGCCTGTATCGCAACGCCGTCCAGCGCTACGACCGCACCGGCGCGCTGACGGCGACGGTGCCGGTCGAATTCCCGGGCGCGCTTCGGCTCGGACCCGACGGACTGCTGTACGTCGTCTACGGGGACGCGCCGACCAGCGCGATACGTCCCGGCGGTGTGGTCCGGTTCGATCCCAGGGTCGTGCAACCGCGTCCCGAGGTGTTCGTCGACGGGTTGGCCTCGATGCCCAACGGCGCGGCATTCGGGCCGGACGGGGCGCTCTACATCGCCGCGACGAACGCGGGCGTGATCAAGGTCCGCGCGGACGGCACGATCGACGCCGAATGGACCGCTCGGGCGGCGGGCTCGGGCGGCGGTTCGGGCGCCAACGGCATCGTGATCCGCGACCGCACGATCTACCTGACGGCGAACGGCAGCGCGCTCGGGCAGGTCGTCGGCATCGCGATCGACGCCCCCGAGCGCCGGGCCGTGCTCGCCGACCTCACCACCGGCGTGGCGGGCATCCCCGATTTCGCCGACGATCTGCTGATCGACGACGCCGGAATCCTGTATGTGACCACGTTGTCGGGCAAACTCGTCCGGGTCGATCCCAGCGGGGGAGCGGTCTGCACGGTGCTGACCGGCCAGCCGATGACGTCGGTGGTCGCTGTGCCTGGGCAGCGCGACGAACTGTTCGTCGGCACCGAGGTCGGCACCGTGCTGAACGTCCGGCTCGCTCGCTGATCCGGGTCGGCGGAACGCCCGATCCGGCGTCAGTGCCCGATCGGGTCCGGTTCGATCGGGTCCGTTCGTTCGGATAGCGGACGCCAGGGCGGGGCGGGTGCGTTCGCCCCCGGTCCTGGACCGACCTCGACATCGCTCGGCAGCAGTTCTTCGCCGCAGCATTCGCAGACGACCTTGGCGTGGGTTATCTCTCCGCATCCACGATGGCGCAATTGTGTCGGCGCCCCGTTGACGAGTCCGGTGTGCTTCTCGCCCCACGCGAGGATGGCGGCGATCACCGGATACAGCTCGATTCCCGCCGGAGTCAGTCGGTATTCGTGCAGGCTGCGCTGCGGACCCGAGGCGTATTCGCGCCGTTCCATGATCCCGAAGTCGACCAGGCGGTTGAGTCGATCGGTGAGGATATTGCGCGCGATGCCGGTTCGGCGCTGATAGTCCTCGAAGGTGCGGGCGCGGAAATAGGCCGCGCGCAGGATCGCGATCACCCAGCGTTCACCCAGTACCGCGCTCGAACGTTCGATGGCGCAGTTACTGCCCAGCAGATCATCGTGTTTCATCCAGGCCAGAATACCCCGTTGCAAAACGCAACTACGTCGCCTAGCTTCTAGTTGCATGTTGCAACGACGTGCTCTGGCGCTTCTGGCTATCTGCGGCAGCGCGTTCCTCGCCTTCCTCGACACTTCGATCGTCAATGTCAGCTTCCCCGATATCGCCGCCTCGTTCCCCGACGCCGACCGCGCCGAACTGAGCTGGGTACTCGACGCATACTTCATCGCCATGGCGGCACTGCTCGTCCCGGCGGGCGGACTGGGTGACCGCTTCGGGCACAAGCCGCTACTGCTCTGGGGCACAGCGCTTTTCGTGCTCACCTCGATCGCCTGCGCGTTCGCGCCGACCTGGGAGTTCCTCGTCGGAGCCCGCGCGATGCAGGGCGTGGCGGCGGCCGTCATCACCCCGGTGTCGATGGCGTTGCTGCTCCCCGAATTCCCGCTGGAGCGCCGTGCCGCCGCCGTCGGCATCTGGGGCGCGGCCGCCGCGCTCGCCGCGGGCGCCGGTCCGCCGCTGGGCGGGCTGCTCATCGAATTCGGCGACTGGCGCTGGATCTTCCTCGTCAACGTCCCCGTCGGACTCCTCATCCTCGCGGCGGGCCGGGCGGCTCTGCGGGATACCCCGCGCGGCACCGAGAGCGGACTTCCCGATCTGCTCGGGGCACTGCTCGCCGCGATCGGACTCGGACTGCTCGCCCTCGCCATCATCGAGGGACACAACTGGGGATGGGGCAGCCCCGGCACCATCGCCTGTTTCGTCGTCGCGGCGATTCTGGTCGCCTGGCTGGTCCGTCGCTGCGCCACCCATCCGCAACCGCTCGTGGAACCGGCGCTCGCCCGCATCCCGAGTTTCGTTCTCGGCAATCTCGGCACGCTGCTGTTCGCGATGGCCTTCTTCTCGATGATCCTCGGCAATATTCTCTTTCTCACCGGGGTCTGGCAGTACAGCGTGCTGACGGCCGGTCTCGCGGTCCTGCCGGGTCCCTTGCTCACCACCGTCGTCGCCGTTCCCGCGGGCAGGCTCGCCGACCGTTTCGGACATCGCGCGGTGATCGTCCCCGGCGCGCTGATCTACGCGGCAGGCCTGTTGTGGTTGCGCGGAGCGGGTGCGGAACCGGATTTCCTCGGCACATGGCTGCCCGGACAGTGTCTGGTCGGTATCGGAATCGGCCTGGCCTTCCCGGCTCTGGGCGCGGCGGCCGTCACCGATGTTCCCGCCGCCCGCTACGGCTCGGCAAGCGCCGTCGTCGCCGCCTTCCGGCAATTCGGCGCGGTACTCGGCACCGCGGTGCTGATCGCGGTCATCGGCACCTCGACCACCCTCGGGGACGCGCTGGCGGCCTCGGACCGCGCCTTCCTGTTCGGTATCGGCGCGGGCCTGGCGGCCGGTGTCGTCGCGCTCGCCCTGCGTCCGGCGGCACGCACGGTCGAGCCCGCCGCCGATTTCGCCGTCGAGCCCGCTGTCGAGCCGATCGAGGTGAAACCGTGACCGCGAGACGCCGAAAATGGCGCACCGCAAGGGAATCGGCACTGGGAACGCTGCGGATGATCGTCAGCACCATCGCGGCGATATCCCCCTCGGGTCGCCGCCGCTTCACGCTGGAAGTGTGCTGCGCGGTCGGGTCGGCGCTGCGCGAGGCCGAAGTGCGCGGCCCGGGCGACTTCGGCGCGACCTGTACGCCCGATGTTGTCGAGGTACCCGAATATCGCTGGCATTACGTCACCGAGGAGGCGTGGGCCGACACGCGGCCTTGACGAGGGGCCTGTCTCCGGCACGCATCTGATCGCCTGTGGGAGTGGGCGGCCGATGGTCGGCGCGCGATGAGTCGGCCTCGCGCTCGAGAGGCGCTCACGCGTCGTCGAGGAGACGACTCGGGGCCGCTTGCCGCCAGGAGTCGAAGAGGATGTCGCGTAATTCCCCGGCGTCCTCCAGCGCCGATAATCGCGCACGCACCCACGAGGAGGATGCCTCGTGGGTGGGCACCCAGAATTTGTCCGGCTCGGCCGCGATCAACTCGTCCCGGTCGGGTTTCGGACAGCGCACCGCGAACGAGGTCTGATCATCGGGCACGGTGGCGAACATCTTGCCCGCCACGTCGAAGGTCGGATGGTCCCAGCGCTCCTTCTCGGCGGTCTCGGGAAAGGAGAGCGCGATCCGGCGCACGTCGTCGGCGTCCAGCACGGTGGTGAGAACGAGAACTCAGCTGCCGGAAGGAACTTCGCCCTGAACCGCCGCGCCCGCGGGAGGCTGCGGTGCGGCGGGCGCGGGCACCGGAGTCGGAGCGGGCGCCGCGGGGGCGGGTGTGGGAACGTCGGCGGGCGCCGGTGAACCGGTGCCCGGCCCCGCCTGCGGTACCGGAGGGAGGCTCGGCGTGGTCGGGGCCGCGGATTCGGGGGCCGGGGCCGCTTCCGCAGGCGCGGCGGCGGGCAGATCGGGGACGACGAAGGTGCCGACGGTCGGCGTCATCACGCAGTTCGCGAACGGATAGTTGATGACACCCCACATCGAGGCGAGCACGGTGCCTGGACCGGAATCGATGGTCTTGGACAGTGTGGGCAGTCCGACCTCGGTGCGGTCGTCGAGTGTGTCCAGGCCGCTGCGGCCGTTGTTGATATTGACCCAGGCCACCACGAGGCCCGAATTCAGCGGCGCGCCCGTATGCGCGGGCGAGGCGCTGAAGCGCAGGGTGCCGGGGTCGGGGCTCACGCCCTGGTTGCGATGAGGGCCCTCGGTGGTCGCCGCCGCGATGACGGTGGTGATCGGGCCGTGGCTGCCGCAGCCGAAGGTGGGGGCGGCGTAGGCGAAGGGAATGAAACTGGCCGCCACGTGACGCAATTGGGGCAGGTCGAGCAGTGAGGTGTACTCCTTCAGCGCTCCGACGCCCGCCTGTGCGGAGATGTCCTCTCCCGCCCGCACGGTGAGGTCGGTGAGCGCGGTCTCGACCGGCGACGCCGGTTCGGCGGACGCGCTGCCGAGGGTCAGAACCGCACCGATGCCGAGTGATGTCACTGCCGTGGCCGCGCGTGCGAAGGTTCTGCCGTTCACTACATAACTCCCTTTGACTGCCGAACGCGTGGGTTTTCCCTGGCCCCACCTGCAGCAAGTTACCAGTTCGCCGTGGAGTGCGCCCGGGTAGCCGTCGGGGTCGCCCGGTGGTTGCCCGTGTTTGCGTGTTTGCCTGGTGTGATCCCGGAGTCAGCGGGAGACTACCGAGAGGTAGGGTTTCACTCGGACGTACGAGACACCATGGGAGCTATGTATGAAAATATCCCTGTCCCCCGACGAGGTCGCCTTCCGCGACGAACTGCGCCAGTTCTATCGCTCCGAGATTCCCTCCGAGATCCGCGAGCGTGTGAAATACGGTAAGGAGCTGTCCCGCGAGCAAGTCGTCACCTCACACAAGATCCTCAACGACCACGGGCTCGCCGTGCCGAACTGGCCGGTGGAGTGGGGCGGCAAGGACTGGACGCCGATCCAGCGCCACATCTGGCAGGACGAGATGCAGCTGGCCTCGGTTCCCGAGCCGCTGACCTTCAACGCCCAGATGGTCGGCCCGGTCATCGCGCATTTCGGTTCCCAGGAGATCAAGGAGCGGTTCCTGCCGCCCACCGCCGCCATGGACATCTGGTGGTGCCAGGGCTTCTCCGAACCCGACGCGGGTTCCGACCTCGCCGCACTGCGCACCACCGCGGTCCGCGACGGCGATTCCTACATCGTCAACGGCCAGAAGATCTGGACGACCCTGGCCCAGTACGCGGATTGGATCTTCTGTCTCGTACGCACGGATCCGAACGCGCCCAAGAAGCAGGCGGGCATCTCCTTCCTGCTGTTCGACGTGAAGAGTCCCGGCGTCACCATCCGCCCGATCAAGCTGATCGACGGCGGATACGAGGTCAACGAGGTCTTCTTCGAGAATGTCCGCGTCCCCGCCGATCAGCTGGTCGGCGAGGAGAACATGGGCTGGACCTACGCCAAATTCCTGCTCGGCAACGAGCGCACCGGCATCACGGGCGTCGGACGCACCAAGGTCAAACTCGGTGTCGCGAAGGAATACGCGCGTCAGACCAGCTCCGGTGCGGGAACCCTGCTGGAGGACCCGCTGTTCGCGGCGCGGGTCGCCGAACTGGAGAACGAACTGCTCGCGCTCGAACTCACCCAGCTGCGCGTGGTGTCCAACTCCGAGGACGGCAAGCCGAATCCGGTGTCGTCGGTGCTGAAGATGCGCGGTTCGGAATTGCAGCAGGCCGCCACCGAACTGCTGCTCGACATCGCGGGACCGGACGCGATTCCGGTCGGCGCGGAGGATATCGCCTCACCGGCCTGGGCCCAGCGCACCGGTCCCGGCTACCTGAACTACCGCAAGACAACCATCTACGGAGGTTCGAGCGAGGTGCAGCGCACCATCATCGCCTCCACGATCCTCGGATTGTGAGGGGCCATCATGGATTTCGAACTCACCGATGAACAGGTCATGCTGCGTGACACCGTCCGCGACCTGCTCGCCCGCGCCTACGACCCGGAGACCCGGCTCAAGGTGACCGATACCGACCTCGGTTGGAGTCGCGACGTCTGGAATCAGCTCGCCGAACTCGGCGTCCTCGGCCTTCCCTTCTCCGAGGAGGACGGCGGCGTCGGCGCGGGCCCGGTCGAGACCATGGTCGTGTTGCAGGAGGTCGGCCGCAGGCTGGCTCCCGAGCCGATCGTGGACGCGGTCTACGTGCCGGGTGCGCTCGTCGCCCTCGCGGGTAGCGCCGAGCAGCGCGGACGCATCCTGCCCGAGATCGCGGGCGGCACCAGACTGCTCGCCTTCGCCCATGCCGAGCCGGGCAAACGGTGGCCGTCGTCCGAACTGGCCACCACGGCCACCGCGCAGGGCGATTCGTACACGCTGACCGGTGTGAAGAATCCGGTCTCGCACGGTGACGCCGCCGACGAACTCGTCGTCAGCGCGGTGCTGCCGGGCGGCGGTGTCGGACTGTTCCTGGTCGCGCCGGATGCGACCGGCGTGGTCCGCAAGTCCTACAGCACGGTGGACGGATCGCGCGGCGCCCAGATCGAACTGGACAACGCGCCCGGTGAACTCCTGGGCGACGCGCAGGACGCCGCCGAGACGGTGCTGTCGGCGCTGACCCACGCGCAGGCGCTGCTGTGCGCCGAATCCATCGGCGCGATGGAGGAGGCGCTGCGGCTGACGACCGATTACCTCAAGGCCCGCAAGCAGTTCGGTGTCACGCTGTCGAAGTTCCAGACGCTGACCCAGCGGGCGGCGAACATGTACGTCTCGCTGGAACTGGCGCGCAGTATGAGCCTGTACGTCACGGCGTCGCTGGCGGACGGCACGGTCGATCCGGTCGTCGGCTCGCGGGCCCGGTTGCAGATCAGCCGTTCGGCCCGGCATGTCGGGCAGGAGGCGATCCAGATGCACGGCGGCATCGGCGTCACCGCGGAATATCCGGTGGGCCACTACGTCGCCAGGCTGACCGCGATCGAGCGCACCCTCGGCGGCTCGCTCGAGCACCTGTCGGTGCTGACCGCGCGGGTCGGGGAGTACGAACTGCCGGAGCTGTAGGTCGGCTACCACGGTGGCCGGATGGCCGGTGCGGGTTCGGTACTCGCGCCGACCATCCGGCCTTTCGTGTGCCAGAGGGGCGGCGCGGATCGAGTGGCGCTCGAGTCCGGGGTTATTCGGATGCTCGGAGCCCTCGATGGGTGTTCATCGTGGCGTCGCGGTCGGGTCGGCGGAGACGAGCGGGCCCGGGACGACCGTGGTCGCGTCCTCGGTGGTGGTCGTCGATTCCGCGACGGGTGACTCCGGGATCGGCGCGATGGGCGATTCCGTGGTGGCGCCCGCGTTCGTCGGTTCGATGACGATCGGTTCGCCGGCGCCGGGTTGCGGGACGCTCGAATCCTCGGTGCGCGTCTCCTCCAGGGCCGCGGCTTCCTCGGTGCTCGTCTGGGCGCGGGTCGTCGGCACCGATTCCTCGACGGTGGTCGGATCGGCCGTCTGCGTGCGGGTTCGGGTCGTCGTCGGGGTCTCTTCGGTATCCGAACCGTGGGTGGCGGGCGGCGTCGTCGTGCGCGTGGGGGACGTCCGTCCCGGCCGGGTGGAGGATTCCGGCGACTCGGTCGCCGAGTCCGGTTCGGAGCCCGGCGAAGTCGACGACGGCGGGGTGTATCCGGCGGGCCTGCGCGGCGGGCCCGCGGGCGCCATCTGCCAGGTCGGGGACGGCGGGATGATCACCTTGGGCACCGTGACGGTCGAACCGTCGCGCATGGTCGCCACCGCGGCGGCCGGACCGAGTTCGAGCGGCGGCGGCGGCACGTAGATGTCGTGGTGTCCGACACCGCACGCGCCGATGAGAACCAGGCCGAGCGATACGGCGCCGACTGCGATCGCCGGACCGGCGATCTTGGCCCTGCTGCTCACCATCGGGGTCTCTCCTCGTGTGTTTTCGAGTGGGCTCACCATAAACCAGGTCGATCGCCCAAGCCAGGTGGGACACCGGTCGGCGGGTCCGCGACCACCAGTTTTAAACATTGGTGATTCAAATATCGAATTGGTCTCACCGGCGTGTCGTGGACACGTGTCGCGCCACAATCGTCAGCGCGAGTCGTAGCGTTGTGATCGAAGTTACGCGTGAGACGCCTGTATCAGATGAGAGACGCGCCGCTCGAGCCGCGCGATGGCAATACTCTTGTCGGCGTCATCGAGGAGTGGTGATGGGAGCATACTCGACAACGCCGTTGCGCTCCGCGCCCGAAGTCGACGAGGCGCAGGCCCCGGCATCGGAGCGGCACGACGAGTCGGAACACAGTGACTCGGCGCACGGCGACTCGGTACAAGGCGACCCGGCACACGGTGACTCGGCACAGCCGGTGCGCGCCGTGCCCAGGATCCTTTTCCGGATCCTCGGATGGGTTTTCTTCGTCGCGGGCCTCGTCGGGGCCGTACTCGGCATCGCCGGGCTGCACGTGGAGATCACCGTGGCGGGTTTGATCCTGGCCTGTACGTCCGGGCTGGTCCTGCTCAAGTTGCGCGCCGACGAGGGCAAGCCCGGCGACTGAAGGATTTCCGTGCGGCGGATCAGGCCGACGCCCGATGCGCCACCCACTCGAATGCCTCGGCCTCCGAACGCGCCCCCTGCGCGGCTCGTGAACGATTGGGCTCGCCGAGATCGCCCAGCAGCTCCTCGGTCAACTCGACCAGACCGGCCAGCGTGGACGGGGTGAACCAGGCGGGTCTGGTGGCGAAGAGGATGTCCTCGGTCGAGGTGTTGCCGCTGGCCCCCGGTGCGAACGGGCAGCCGCCGAGACCGCCGAGCGAACCGTCGACCATGGTGGCTCCCGCCGCGAGCGCGGCCAGTGTGTTCGCCACCCCCATACCCCAGGTGTCGTGGCCGTGGAAGACGATGCGGCGCGGCGGAGTTCGCGTCGCCACCGCGGAGATCAGCTCCGTCACCTGAGCCGGATGGGCCTGGCCCAGGGTGTCGGCGATCACGATGTCGGCCGCACCGTCGGTGCGGGGATCCGCGGCGATGGCGAGTACCCGCTCCGGATCGACCGGCCCCTCGAACGGGCAGGTGAAACTGGTCGCCAGGCAGAGCTGGATCTCGCCGCCCGCCTCCTCGGCCAGACGCACCGCGTCGGGCATCGCGGCGACGCTGTCCTCGGTGCCGCGTCCGATATTGGCCCTGTTGTGCGAATCCGAGGCGGAGAAGCAGTACTGGAAATTGCGCACGCCCGCCGCCGCGGCCTTCTCGATATGGCGCGGCGTCGCCACCCAGACCCAGCACCGCCGCAATTCCTCGGGGGTGAGTTCGGCGATGAGATCCATGGTGTTGGCCATCGGCGGCACCAGATCGGGCCGCGCCATGGACCCGATCTCGAGCGCGGGCACGCCGAGTGCGAGCAGCTTCCGGACGACGCGCACCTTGTGTTCGACCGGCAGCACCTTCCCGGTGAGTTGCAGACCGTCACGCAGGGTCACATCGCGCAGCACGGATTCGGTCGCCTTCATCACTTCTCCTCGCGCTTGCGGTTCTGCACGCACATGACGCCCGCCCAGGCCTTCCGGTTGATTCCCGCCGGATTCGGATGCACGGTGGGCCTGCGCGGCGAGGGCGCGCGCGTCTCCCAGCGACCGCGGCCCATCGGACGGCGACGCTCGGGCCCCGGCCTGCTCACGAGATCCCCATCGCGTCGACCTCGGCGGCGCTGCGGCCGAGGAGTTCGGTGAGCACCTCGCGGGTGTGCTCGCCGAGATCGGGGCCGACGTTGCGGATGGGAAGCGATTTCCCGCCGATGACGGGCACGATGCCGGGGAATCCGACGGTCTTGGGTTCGGGTTCGCCGACGTCGACCGCGAACGGCTGGATCATGTCGCGGGCCAGATACTGCTCGTCGGCGACGATATCGGCGGCGGTGTAGATCGGACCGCAGGGGATGGCGGCCCCTTCCAGAATCGTCAACGCCTCGTCCCTGGTGTGGCGGATCGTCCATTCGGCGATCGACGCGTCGAGCCGCTCCCGGTGACGCCAGCGGCCCGCGTTGTCCTGGAGTTCGGGATCGGCGGCCAGATCCGGGCGATCGATCACCGCCATGTAGCGCTGGAAGATGGCGTCGCCGTTGCCGCCGATGATGATGCTGACCCCGTCCGCGCACGGATAGGCGTTGCTCGGGGCGATGCCCTCCATCCGGCCGCCGACCCGTTCCCGGTTGATGCCGTAGGCGAGATAGTCCGGCACCAGCGATTCCATCACCGACAGGACGGCCTCGTTCAGCGCGACGTCGATGACGCGCTCGGACAGCGCCACCGAACCCGCGCCGACCCGCTCGCGCCGGAACAGCGCCATGACCGTGCCGAATGCCGCGTAGATGCCCGCGATCGAGTCGCCGATGGACACTCCGACGCGCACCGGCGGACGGTCCGGATCGCCGACGAGTTCACGCAGGCCGCCGACCGCCTCGGCGACCGCGGCGAATCCCGGGCGTTCGGCCAGCGGACCGGTCTGCCCGTAGGCGGAGATGCGGGTGATGACGAGATCGGGATTGACGGCATCGAGGACTTCGGGGCCCAGGCCCCACTTCTCCAGCATGCCGGGACGGAAATTCTCGAGCAGCACATCCGAATGCCGGATGAGGTCGAGCACGATCTCGCGGCCCCGGTCGGTGCGCAGATCCAGCGTGATCGACTTCTTGTTCCTGTTCACGGTGCGGAACAGCATCGAGGTGTCACCGCCGTAGAGCCGCCAGTTGCGTAACTCGTCACCCACCTCGGGCCGCTCGACCTTGATCACCTCGGCGCCGAAATCGCCGAGAATGCGTCCGGCGGTCGGCGCCGCGATGTAATTGCCGAGCTCGAGGACGCGAACGCCGTCCAACGGCCGAATACTCATGGCAACCAGTGTGGACTATCGACCACCGGTCGGCGCCGCGCACCTCGTCCGACGGCACGGCGTCCGACCGCCGTGCCGTCCCTCATCGCCGGGGCGGGGCCCGGCCGGGGGTGAGGGCCCGGCCGGGCCCCGCTCGGTCAGGCGGCCTCGGTGACGTCCTCGACGATCGAGTAGTGCTCGGCATCGCCCGCGACGACGGTGCTGCGCCTGCCGTCGACACCGACCGGGACATCGCCCGCCAGCGTGATGCGGGTCAGGCGGCGCGGCGCGTCGTCGTAGTCGTCGATCGCGTAGTGCTGGGTGGCGCGGTTGTCCCAGATCGCGACATCGCCCAGCTGCCAATCCCAGCGGGTGGTGTTCTCCAGCCGGGTCACCCGATCCTGGAACAGCCGGAACAGCGCCTGCGACTCCGTCGAGGACAGACCGACGAAATGCTTGACGAAATGACCGACCAGCAGCGACTTCTCACCGGTCTCCGGATGGACCCGCACCACCGGGTGTTCGGTCTCGTAATAGGTCGACTCGAATTCGGCGCGGTAGGCGGTCGAATTCGGGTTGTCCCTGATCGTGTTGTGCGAGGCGGCGTAGTCGTAGACGTTGGTGTGCACCGCGCGCAGATTCTCGGCGAGCAACTTCAGCGGCTCGGGCAGCGACTCGTAGGCCGCGACGGTGGAGGCCCAGGTGGTCGAGCCGCCGTAGGGCGGTAGGTGCACCGCCCGCAGGATCGACGCCTTCGGGATCCGGTCGACGAAGGTGACATCGGTGTGCCAGCTGTTGGCACGACCGCTCTCGGAATCGATCGCCAGGCTTTTCACGCCCTTGGAGGTGACCGTGGGATGCGGGGTGGTCGGGGTGCCGAGCAACTGCGCGAATTCGTACTGGCCGTCCTCGGTCAGGTGATCCTGGCCGCGGAAGAAGATCACCTTGTGCTCGAGCAGCGCGGCCCGGATCACCCCGACGGTGGTGGCGTCCAGATCGGCGCCGAGCCGGACGCCGTCGACCCTGGCGCCGATGCGGGAGCCGAGTTTGGACACCGTCGCGGTGCGGGGGGTGGCGTAGTCGACCGTCATGTGATCACCTTCGCTGCTCGAAGTCGGGTGGGTACGACGTCGAGCACATCACCGGGACAGCGTCCCGACCAGGTTTGTCGTCGCGCTGATCGCAACCGGCGACGCCCGGCCCCCGACCGGGCGGACCGTTCAGCCCAGGTGTTCGCGCAGGTAGGCCAGATCGTCGGCGACACCTTCGGCGGGGGTCTCCAGGATCACCGGGGCGTCGGCGGTCCGGCACACCTCGGCCAGTAGTTCCGGGTCGATGGTGCCGTCGGCGAAGTTGGCGTGCCGATCCGCGCCGGAGTTGAATTCGTCACGCGAGGAGTTCAGGTGCACCAGGTCGATCCGGCCGGTGATGGCCTTGATCCGTTCGACGACGCCGACCAATTCCTCCCCGCCCGCCCAGGCATGGCAGGTATCCAGACAGAACCCGGCGCCGAAATCGCCGACCGCGTCCCAGAGCCTGCCGATCGAGTCGAAATGCCGCGCCATCGCGTGGTTGCCGCCCGCGGTGTTCTCGATCAGGATCGGCACGGCGAAACCGCCCTTGTCCTGCTGACGTTCGAACAACTTGCGCCAGTTGACGATCCCGTCCTCGATCTCGGCGTCGGAACGGACGTGACCGCCGTGCACCACCAGGCCGAAGGCGCCGAGCTCGGCGGCGGCCTTCGCCTGCTGGGCGACCGCGTTGCGCGAGGGCATCCGCAGCCGGTTGTTCAGGCTGGCGACGTTGATCTGATACGACGAGTGCACCACCACATCGATGGGACTGGCCAGGATCTCCTCGGTTCGCGGATGCGGCGTGGGCTTGTCCCAGCTCTGCGGATCGACGACGAACAACTGGATGACCTCGGCACCGAGTTTCTCACCGAAGCCGATCGGGTCGCTGTCGAGCCGTACGTGTGCTCCAATGCGCATGGGTTCAGCCTAATGACTGGCACCGACAGCTCGCCGACAGCCGATGTTCGCGGCCGTGCCGGTGGATAATGGGATGTTGCGCCCGCGTGGTCCGAAGAGATACATCGTTAGGATCCACGTGCTCGACCCTACGAGGGGGGTGAATCAGACCGTGTTGCGCACTGGCGAGACCTTCGCCGGATATGTGATCAAGCGTGTGCTCGGTCAGGGTGGCATGGGCACCGTGTATCTGGCTCAGCATCCGCGGTTGCCGCGACTGACCGCCCTGAAACTGCTCGAACGCGATCTGTACGGTGACGCCGAGATGCGTGGCAGATTCGAGCGCGAGGCCGATCTGGTCGCGCAGCTGGACCATCCGAATATCGTCACCGTGTACGACCGGGGCGCGGAAGAGGACCAGCTCTGGATCTCCATGCAATTCGTGGCCGGGTCCGACGCGGCCAGCGTCGATGTGAACGTGCTCGCGCCCGCGCGCGCCGTGCAGATCATCGGCGAGACCGGTGCCGCACTCGATTTCGCGCACGCCAACGGGGTACTGCACCGCGATGTGAAACCGGCCAACATCCTGTTGGCCAAGGCGCCCATCGGGCAGCCGGAACGGGTGCTGCTCACCGATTTCGGCATCGCCGGTATGCGCGACAGCGACACCACCCTCGGATCCGCGGGCACCATCACCGCCACCCTCGCCTACGCCGCCCCCGAACAGTTGAGCGGACAGTCGCTCGACCATCGCGCCGACCAGTATTCGCTGGCCTGCACCCTGTTCTGGATGCTGACCGGTACCGCGCCGTTCAACGGGACCAGCCCCGCCTCGGTCATGAACGGCCACCTCTACGGTCAGGTGCCCTCACTGCGACCGTTGCGCCCGGGAATTCCCCCCGCCCTCGACGCCGTGCTCGCGCGCGCGATGGCCAAGCGACCCGACGACAGATTCGCCAGTTGCACCGATTTCGCGGCGGCGGCGCGACGGGCGGTCACCCCCGTCGGTCAGCCCGGCCCCGTGGGAATGCCCCCGCATCCGTCCGCCCGTACCGGTCAGGCGCCGGTCCAGGGACCGCGCACCGGGTACCCGACGGGATACGCGCCCAACGGAACCGGCTACCAGGCCACCGGAACCCCCTACCCGAACAACAGCGCCGGTCAAGCGCATCCGGGCACCGTCCGGCCGCCCGTCCCGCAGGGCCCCGCACACCCGCGCCCGTCGGCCCCCCGGCACCCGGCGCAGCCACCCGCCGCCGCGCTACCGCCCACCGGAGTACTTCCCCCCGGCTACGTCGACCCGACCCGCGTCGGGACCCCGCCCCGCCCTCCGTACCCGAACCCCGCTCGCCCCGCCCCGGTTTCGCCGAACGGTCCGCAACCACCCCACGCGCCACCGGGTCCCCAGGCCCGGCCGAACGGTCCCGGATATCGGTCGAGCGGAACGTCGCACAGCGTCGTCCCGCCCCACCCGCGGCAACCGAGCGGAACGTCGCACAGCGTGGTTCCGCCCAATCCGGGCGCGCCGCCGCACGGTTCGCCGCAGTCGAGCGGAACCGCGCACAGCGTCGCGCCGCCGCACGGAGCACCGCAGTCGAGCGGGAGTTCACACGGTGTGGTTCCGCCGTATCCGGGCACATCGGCGCCCGTTCCGCCCAACCCGGGCGCGCCGCCGCACGGTTCGCCGCAATCGAGTGGAACCTCGCACGGAGTCGTTCCGCCGCATGGTTCGCCACAGGCGAGTAGGAATTCGCACGGTGCGGTTTCGCCGTATCCGGGCACTTCGGCACCCGTTCCGCCGCACGCGAGCGCGTCGCCGCATGGTTCGCCGCAATCGAGTGGAACCTCGCACGGTGTGGTTCCGCCCTATTCGGGCACATCGGGACCTGTTCCGCCTCAACCGGCCTCCCGGGCGCACAGCGCGCCGCAATCCAGTGGAACGTCCCACAGTGTCGTTCCGCACGGTTCGCCGCAGGTGAGTGGGGCGTCGCACGGTGTCGTTCCGGGCCCGCCCGTTGACGGTTCAGCGCAGGCGGGTGGTGGGTCGCCCGGCGTCCAGGGAGCACCGCGGGCGCGCCGTTCCGGCGGTACCGCGCACGGTTCGCCGCGACCGGATGTTCCGTCGGGCGGGTCGGAATCCTCGTCGGGGCGGGTCGACGGCGGGCAGGGTGCGGCCGAGGATCGGTCGGGTTCGGCTGCCGGGCAACCGGATTCCGGGGCGCGGGAGACGCCGAACCGGAAGCGTCCGGTTCGGCCCATCACGATCGCGCTGCCCGATGCCAGGGGCCGGCGCGTCCGTCCGCCGGGCGCGACCCCGGGCGCCGGGGGGCCGTCGGAGCCGCGGCCTCCGCCGTAGTGGTCCGCTGTCCATGTCGCGCCGGACAATCCGGAAATCCTCGGGCAACCGATGAGCACGCGACTGCTGCTATGGTTTCGATGTTTTCCGTGGTCGGGCGTTGCTCGGGCGCGCGTTCTTATGCTGTACGCCTGTTCATCGGTGGGTCCCGATGACGGCGGGAAGTGGAGCAGACAATGCTGGCCAGCGGTGACGTTTTCGCCGGCTATGTCATCGACCGGCAATTGGGCCGCGGTGGCATGGGTTCGGTGTATCTGGCGAAGCATCCGCGCCTGCCGCGGATGACTGCGCTCAAGTTGTTGAACAGGGAGATGTTCTTCGACAAGGAGGTGCGGGCGCGGTTCGAACGGGAGGCGGATCTGGTCGCCCGGCTCGATCACCCGAATATCGTCACGGTCTACGACCGCGGCCTCGACGACGAGCAGTTGTGGATCTCGATGCAGTACGTCGACGGAATCGACGCCGCGTCGGTCGATCCCGCGACGCTGCCGCCCGAACGGGCCGTGCAGATCATCAAGGAGACCGCCGACGCGCTCGACTACGCGCACGGGATGGGTGTGCTGCACCGTGACGTGAAGCCTGCCAATATCCTGCTCGCTCGCTCCGGCAGCGGCCGCGGCGAGCGCGTCTACCTGACCGATTTCGGTATCGCGCGCCTGCGTGACGACACCGGTCATCTGACGCAGACCGGGACGTTCACCGCCACCCTGGCCTACGCGTCCCCCGAGCAGCTCACCGGCGCGTCGCTGGATCACCGTTCGGATCAGTATTCGCTGGCGTGCACGCTGTTCTGGCTGTTCACCGGCAGCGGCCCGTTCGCCGCGACCAATCCGGCCCAGGTGATCCAGGGCCACCTCCAGACACCACCGCCTGCGCTGAGCAATACGCGCCCCGGCCTGCCCTACGCGGTCGATCTCGTGCTCGCGCGGGCGATGGCCAAACGTCCCGAGGAGCGCTTCGCCTCCTGTTCGGAATTCGCGGCGGCCGCGCTCGTCGCGCTGTCCAATCAGAGTGCGCCTGCCCTGCCGATCACGGGAATGCCGGTCACCGGCCCCCCGATTCCGGTGACCGGCCCGCGACCCGGCACCGGCCCGCAGCATCCGCTGACCGGCTCGCCCTACCCGCTCACCAAAGGTCCGTCCCCGGTCAACAGCGGCAACCAGCCGCTGACCGGCGCGACGATGGCCAATACGGCGGCGCCGCCGTACACCTCGATGCCCAATGCCATGCCACCGCAGCAGAGCGGTCCGAACGCGCAGCATCCGAATACGTCGGGGCCGTACAACAATCAGCAGACCTACGGCTATTCGCAGCAGCCGCCGCGCCCGCCGATGGGTGGCGGCGGAGGGTTCCCCGGTTCGCATCAGCCGCCGCGCAAATCCAATACCGGCCTGATCATCGGAATCGGTGTGGCGGCGGTGGTCCTTCTCGTCGTCGTCATCGGCATCGTCGGTGTGGTCGCGGGCGGCGGTTCCGATACGCCGACCACCACGACGGTCGCGCGCCCGTCGTCGTCATCGACGACCTCGCCGAGCAGCAGCGGCACCGTGACCGCCGACTCGGAGTCGATCAGCAAGGAATTCCCGCGCATGGTGCCCGCGTCCACATCGGGCGACACCGGCTACAACGGCGCGACCTGCGGTTCCTACAGTGCGAGTTCGCCGTCGACGCCGACCTCGGGTACCCCGGATTTCGGTGACTGGGTCTACCAGTGGGATTGCTTCGGCGGCGGCGACAACGACGATCCGTTCTTCACCTTCTACATCTACGATTCCGCCGCGGACGCCCAGGCGGCGGTGAACAACCTGCCGAGCGACAAGGTGAAATCCACCGACACCAACGGTGGGAAGACCTACACCAACTACAAATTCGAGAACAGCGGTCCGAAGATGGTCACCGTTTTCACCGGCGACAAGGACCGGAGCCAGATCCTGATGTACACCGACGGAATCGTCGGCACCATCGACGAGGTGCTGCGCTGGTGGCGTTCGGCCCCGCTGAACTGATTCAGGGCACGATCCGACCCCGAATACGCGGAGGCCGACCGGACGGGTTGCGTCCGGTCGGCCTTTTCGCTGTCGACGCCGGGTACTCGGCCCGTCGGGGCGGCGAGGAGGTCAGAGCAGGTTTTCCAGGGCCGAACGCAGTTCCGGCGCCTCGGGGGTGGTGCGGGGGCGGAAACGGCCTGCCACCGCGCCCGAGCGGTCGATCAGGAACTTCTCGAAGTTCCACTGGATATCGCCGGTCTCGCCCTCGGTATCGGGGCTCCGCACCAGTTCCTGGTACAGCGGGTGGCGTTCGTCGCCGTTGACATCGGTCTTCTCCAGGAGCGGGAAGTCGACGCCGTAGGTGGTCGAACAGAATTCCTGGATCTCCTCGGCGCTGCCGGGTTCCTGGCCCATGAACTGGTTACACGGCACGCCGACCACACTGAAACCCTTGGGGCCGTAGGTCTGCTGCAATTCGACCAGCCCCGAATACTGGGGGGTCAGACCGCATTTCGAGGCCACATTGACCAGCAGCACCACCTTGTCGCCGACCAGCTCGGCCAGGGTGGCCTGCTCGCCGGACAGTGTGCGCAGCGGAATCGTTCGAATGCTCACTTGTCTCCACCTGCCAATTCCGGATCCCCGTGATCCGAGAATCAACGTACCGGACGCCGGTTTCGCGGTGCCCCGCTCGGCGAGCGCCGCGGGCCGATGGCCACGGGATTCCGGGCAAACCCTGATGGCGCGCGGACGGCTCGCCAGACAGACTGGTGGCATGACTTCGCACGTAGCGGGTACAGATATCGCTGATCCACCGACCGCGACAGATATCGCGGCCAGCGCCATTGCGGTTACCAAGATCTATGGAACAGGAGATACGCAGGTCACAGCCTTGGATCAGGTGTCTGCGGATTTCGCGCGTGGAGAGTTCACCGCGATCATGGGTCCGTCCGGCTCCGGTAAGTCCACGCTGATGCACTGCCTGGCGGGTCTTGACAGCGCGACCTCGGGCGCGGTGCGCATCGGCGACACCGAGTTGACGAACCTGTCCGACAAGCAGATGACGCGTCTGCGCCGTGACCGCATCGGATTCGTCTTCCAGGCCTTCAACCTCGTCCCGACCCTGACCGCGCTCGAGAACATCACCCTTCCGCTCGACATCGCGGGCCGCAAGGCCGATCAGGAATGGCTCGACACGGTGCTCGGCAGGCTCGGGCTCACCGACCGGCTCGGCCACCGTCCCAGTGAACTGTCCGGCGGTCAGCAGCAGCGGGTGGCGTGCGCGCGCGCTCTCGCGGGCAAACCCGAGATCATCTTCGGGGACGAGCCGACCGGCAACTTGGACTCCCGCGCCTCCGAGGAGGTGCTCTCCATCCTGCGTGCGGCGGTGAACGAGTTCGGTCAGACGGTCGTGATCGTCACCCACGAACCGCACGCCGCCTCCTTCGCCGACCGGGTGGTATTCCTGGCCGACGGCCGCATCGTGTCCGAATTGCGCGATCCCACCGCCGAGTCGGTGCTGGACCGGATGAAATCGCTGGAGCAGGCCTGATGGCGGCATCGCCCGGCGCGCCGACCAAGAATGGTCGGCCGCGCGGCAACCCGATGCGCAAGGTGGCTCTACGCAATCTCGCGGCGCACAAGGTCCGGTTGGCGCTGACCCTGCTGTCGGTGGTGCTCGGTACCGCGTTCATCGCGGGTTCTTTCGTCTTCACCGATACCCTGCAACGCACCTTCGACGGAATCTTCGAGGACGAGGCCAAGGGCGTCGACGTCCGGGTGAGTCCGGAGAACCAGCAGTCCTTCGGTGTGCCGATCGCCGTGGTCGATCAGATCAGCCGCACCGAGGGTGTGCGCGCGGTGGCGCCGAACGTCAACGGACCGCTGGTCCTGTTGAACCTGGAGAACAAGCCGGTGCAGACCGGCGGCGCTCCGAGCTGGGGCGAGTCCTACGTGCCGCCGGAGCGCGCGGTCGCCGAGCCGAAGAAATTCATCGAGGGCGCTCCGCCCACGGCGACGGGGCAGGTCGCGATCAACAGCGGCGGCGCCGACCGCGCGGGCCTGAAGGTCGGCGATACGGCCAAGGTGCTGATTCCCTCGCGCAGCACCCAGCAGAGTCCGACCATCGATGTCACGATCTCCGGCATCTACACCGTCGCCTCCGATACCGGCGGATTCATCGGTCTGATCTTCGACGACACCCAGGCCCGTCAGCTGTTCACCGACGGCTATCACGTGGCCTACGTCGACGTCGCGGCGTCGTCCGGTGTCGCCGGTGACGATCTGCGTGACCGGATCGCCGAGCAGCTACCCGGTTTCAAGGTGCAGAACGGCGAACAGGTGCGGGCCGACCTGAAATCCCAGGTGTCGGAAGCGCTCAATTTCATCAATTACTTCCTGCTCGCCTTCGGCGCGATCGCGTTGATCGTCGGCACCTTCATCATCTACAACACCTTCTCGATGATCGTGGCCCAGCGTCTGCGCGAACTCGCCCTGTTGCGCGCGGTCGGCGCGAGCAGACGCCAGGTCGGCAATACCGTGATCTCCGAGGCCCTGGTGATCGGATTCATCGGTAGCGCGATAGGTTTGGCGGCCGGTGTCGGTTTGGCCTTCGGACTCTCGGCCCTGTTGAACGCCTTCGATCTCGGGCTGCCGACCGGTTCCATGACGGTGTTGCCGCGCACCATCGTCGTCGGTCTCGTCGTCGGCCTGCTGGTGACGGTGGTCAGTGCCTACGCCCCCGCGCGCCGGGCCGCGAAGATCCCGCCGGTCGAGGCCATGCGCGAGGAATTCGCGTCGGCGGGCGATTCGCTGCGGGTGCGGACGCTGGTCGGCGCGGTGCTCGGCGTCATCGGCGTGGTGCTGGTCGCGCTCGGAGCGCAATCCACCGGCGGCAATGCCGCGGCGACCGTCGGGGTGGGCGCGCTCGCGCTGATATTCGCGGTGCTGCTGGCATCGCCCGCGCTGTCGCGGCCGGTGGTCGGCACGCTCGGGGTACTGGTACGTCCGTTCGGTCCTATCGGCCGGATGGCGCGCAACAACGCCGTGCGCAATCCCCGCCGCACCGCCGCCACGGCCTTCGCGCTGACCCTCGGGCTGATGCTGGTCTCGGCGATCGGCATCCTCGGAGCCTCGGCGAAGTCCAGTGTCGGGGTGCTGGTCGACAAGGGCGTCGCCGCCGATTACGTGCTCGCCGGTCCGCAGCAATCCCAGCTGCTCGGTCTCCCGCTGGGGGTGCCGGACGCGGTGAAACAGGCGGTACCCGAGGTCGCGCAGGCAGTCGGTCTCCGGGGCGCGGCCGTGCAGATCGGTGACGACCAGCTGGCGGGCGTCTCGCCGGACGGACCGCTGGAGGGTGTGCTGAACTACGACATCCTGCGCGGCACCGGAACCCTCGGTGACAACGACATCCTCGTCGACGACACCGAGGCGGCCGACCGGAACTGGAAGGTCGGACAGACCGTCGAACTGACCACGCTGGACAAGAATCAGAAGGTCCCGGTGACTATCGCGGGCGTCTACAAGAAGACGCCGCTGCTCGGTTCGATGGTGTTGTCGCCCGGGGTGTTCCAGAAGGTGACCCCGGTCGCCTTCCAGAACAATTTCTTCGTGCTGGTGAAGGCGAAGCCCGGAACCGACCTGACCGCTATGCGAACCGACCTGGCGAAGGCCACCGACCGGTTCGCCGTGGTCCAGGTGCAGGATCGTGAAGAGTTCAAGGGCGCGCAGGGCAGGCAGATCAACACCCTGCTCGCGATCCTCTACGGCCTGCTCGCGCTGGCGGTGGTGATCGCCATTCTCGGCATCATCAACACCCTCGCGCTGTCGGTGGTCGAACGGCGCAGGGAGATCGGGATGCTGCGCGCGGTCGGCACCACGCGAGCCCAGGTCAGACGCAGCATCTACCTGGAATCGATGTTGATCGCGGTCTTCGGCGCCATTGTCGGGGTGCTGCTCGGCGTCGGTCTCGGCATCGGATTCCTGCGCACCCTGCGCGATTTCGGCATCGACCAGATCTCCATCCCGTGGAACCAGCTGGTCGCCGTCCTGATCGCCTCGGCGGTGGTGGGTGTGCTCGCCGCTGTCTGGCCCGGTATCCGCGCCGCGAGGACGCCTCCGCTGGCGGCTATCGCGGACCTGTAGGACCGCACGATCCGAGCCCGGTGGGTGACGCACGCCGCGTCATCCACCGGGCTCTGTCATATCCGGGACGGTGCCTACGCTCGGCCCACCGGCCCACCGGCCCACCGGCCCACCGGCCCACCGGACTCATTTCGTCCTCGAACAGATCGGGGGGCGTATTCCCCTGTGCCGCAGTAGATTCAGTGCATCCGAGGGCGCGCCTCACCGCCGCGGGAGCGCGGGACTCCCTCGCTGTCTCCTCGGTCACAGTGTGCGGATCGTGTCCATCCGGTGTTGCTAGATTAAACGGAGGGTGTCACTCCGGTTAAGGGGGGTGGTCTTCCGGATGTGATGGGAAGGAGGCCGCGGCAATGGTGGCGGTAGGTCTCGGTGGACCTGGTGTGGGGCTGCGGATGGTGCCCGAAGTCGTCGTCGAACGGATGCGGACGGCGTTGCGTGGCCGCGGCGGCGAGGCGATCGGGCAATTGGCGCTGATCACGGTGCTCTATCTCGCCTACAAGATGGGGCGGATGATCACCGCCGACGACAGCGCGCACGCGCTCGACAATGCCCACGAGGTCCTCGGCGTCGAACGTCGACTCGGCCTGCCGGGGGAGACCACGGTGCAGTCGCTGTTCGTCGGTCACGACTGGCTGGCCGTGCCCGCGAATTTCTACTACGCCACCGCGCATTTCACCGTCGCGGTCGGCGTGCTGCTGTGGCTGTGGGTCTTCCGCCCCGAGCACTACCGGTGGACGCGCAATCTCATGGTGGTGCTGACCGGCGCGGCGCTGGTCGTACACGTCCTGATGCCGCTCGCGCCGCCGCGCATGCTGCCGGAATACGGTTTCGTCGACCTGGCCGCCGTGCACGGGCAATCGGTCTACGGGCCGGTGGGCGCGGGCGGAATGTCGAATCAGTTCGCCGCCATGCCGTCGCTGCACGTCGGCTGGGCGCTGCTGCTCGCCTTCGCCGTGGTGGCCGCGACGCGCGGCCGATGGCGTTGGCTGCTCTTGGCGCATCCGGTGCTCACCCTGCTGGTGGTGGTCGGCACCGGTAACCACTACTGGCTCGACGCCGTCGTCGCGATCACGCTGCTCGGCCTGGCCGCGCTGCTGCACCCGGTGCTGGTGCCCGCGTCCGCCACCGCCTGGGGACGGATGGGCGCGGTTCAGCCGAAGTAGCGGGTCCGCCATTCCGACGCGGGTTCGCCGTTGTCGTCGCGCGGGGGATTCGGGCCGAATTCGGCGCAGTAGTCACCGGCGAGCCGGTCGACGACGGCGGCCACGTCGAGTGTCGATCGCCATCTCGCGGGCACCGCCGCGACGCCGTAGCGGGCGCCGAGGATATTTCCGCACACGGCCGCCGTCGAATCGCTGTCGCCGGAATGATTCACGGCGAGCAGGATTCCGGTGCGCACGATCTGCTCGGGTGAGCCGCCCGCCGCCGCGGCGGTCAGCGCCGTGTAGACGCCGATCGCCAGCGCCTCCGGACCGATCCAGCCGCGTCCGAGCGATTCGACCTCATCGGCGCCCGGCACCCGTCCGCCCGCCTCGCCCGCGAGCCGAACTGCGGTGGCGAGCGCCTTCTCGGTCTCCTCGTGCCCCTTGTAGCGGGTGAGTTCCGCGCGGGCCAGCCCGACGGCCTTGTCGAGTTCCGCGCCCCGGCACAGGGCGTACACGATGGCCGCGAGCACGCCGGCGGGTAGCCAGCCACCGGGATTGCCGTGCGTGAGCGCCGCGGCGTCGCAACCCAATTCGAAGACGAACTCGAGTGAGGAGCCGGAGGTGTCGGCGGCGTACCCGAAGCCGCACGGCGCCGCGCGGACCAGCGCCGCGCACCCCTTGGAATCGTTGATCGGACGCTCGCGGGTGCCGAGCGGCAGACCGGGTTGCCCGCGCTCGGCCGCTGTGCGCAACGCGGTGACGCTGGCGTTGCTGGTGCCGCGATGGCTCATGAGCTCCGGGTATCCGGTGAGCGAGCTGTACGGACGATCCGCGTGCGCGGCCGATTCCGTCGTGGAAAGCCCCTGTCCTCGAAGCCATTCCAGGAACCCGGCCTGCATGAATCCCAGCGTGGCTCCGCCCTTGCCGTGCGCCCTGGCCCGGATCGAACCCTTGATCAGCGCCTCCACCGTGAACAGCGTGAGCTGGGTTTCGTCCGAGATCTCCAGGACGGCCGAATCTCCGGTCACTCCGCGCGGGCCGTAGCGCTGGCGGATGTGGCGCAGCATCATGTTCTCCACCGGCGCGCCGAGCGCGTCGCCGACCGCGCCGCCGAACAGGCAGCCTCGCACGATGTCCTCGCGGCTCGGCCGCACCGGCTCGGCACGCACCGTCGGATCGGGTGCGGCCCGGGGGCCACGACGTGGCGGATCGGATCGGGCCGGTGCGAGAATCGTCGCCCGGGTGCGCAACGCGCGCGCCGCCGCCGCGGCGAATTCGGCACAGGACGGGAACCGATCCGCCGAATCCTTGGCCATCGCCGTGGCCACCACCTCGCCCAATTCGGCGGGCAGGTCGGGCCGTGCCGCGCACAGCGACGGCGGCGGGGATTGGACGTGGCCGAACACGACGGCGGCGATATTGGGGGCGTCGAACGGGCCCGCACCGGTGAGCAGTCGGAACAGCGTGCAGGCCAGCGAATACTGATCCGACCGGTGGTCGAGGTCGCCCCGGGTGAGCTGTTCGGGCGAGGCGTAGGCCAGTGTCGCGGTGAGCGTCCCGGTGCGGGTGAGTCCGGCCGAACCGTCGAGCAGTTTGGCGATGCCGAAATCGGTGAGCAGCACCCGTTCCTCGAAGCCGGTGGACGCGCCTGCGGATTTCGACAGCAGGATATTCGCGGGTTTCACATCCCGGTGCAGCACTCCCGATTTGTGCGCGTAGTCGAGCGCGCCCGCGATCTGGACGGTGATCTGCACGGCCCGATTCGCGGACATGGCCGTCGCCGGAACCGACGCGCTGTCGACACCGTCCACGTACTGCATGGAAATCCACAGCTGATCGTCCTCGATGCCGCGGTCGAAGACGGTGACGATATTCGGGTGGTCCAGACGTGCCACGGTCTCGGCCTCGCGGGCGAAGCGCACGCGGGTGTCCGCGTCCTCGAACATGCCCCGGTGCAGCAGTTTCAGCGCCGTCAGCTTCGGCAGGCGCGGGTGGCGCGCCGCGTAGACCGCGCCCATGCCGCCGCGCCCGAGTTCGCGTTCGATCACATACCCGGCGAATACGTCACCACGGCGCAGCATGCGTGCCCCCATCCCAGCAAAGACCTTGGCAGCCTATCGAACCCGTCGGTCCGGCAGGGGCACGGTACTCCGACCCGGCGCTACCGGGTGTCGCGTTCGGCCCAGGATCGGATGTCACCGCGGTCGAGCGCGGTGGCGAGCAGATCGGGGAATCGGTCGGGGGTGCACGCGAACGCGGGGATGTCCAGGCCCGCAAGCGCGGCGGCGTTCTCGTGATCGTAGGCGGGAGCGCCGTCGTCGGACAGCGCGAGCAGCACCACCACCGTGACGCCCGCCTCCTTCATCGCGTGGACGCGGCGGATCATCTCGTGGCGGATTCCGCCCTCGTAGAGATCGGAGACGAGTACGAACAGAGTGTCGGCGGGCCGGGTGATCAGCGTTTGGCTGTAGGCGATGGCGCGATTGATATCGGTGCCGCCGCCGAGTTGGGTGCCGAACAGCACGTCGACCGGATCGGCCAGCGATTCGGTCAGATCGACGACCTCGGTGTCGAAGACCACCAGCGAGGTCTTCAGCGCCCGCATGGAGGCCAGGACCGCGCCGAAGACCGAGGCGTAGACGACACTGGCCGCCATCGAACCGGATTGGTCGATCGCCAGCACCACATCCCGGTGCACGGCCTGGGCCTTGCGCCCGTAGCCGATCAGCCGTTCCGGGACCACGGTGCGATATTCGGGCAGATAGTGCGCGAGATTCTTGCGAATGGTGCGGTCCCAGTCGATATCGCGCGGGCGCGGCCTGGCGACGCGGGCGGCGCGATTGAGCGCGCCCGAGACCGCGGCCCTGGTATGCGCGGCGACGCGCTGCTCGATCTCCCGCACCACCCGTTCGACGACGACGCGGGCGGTCGCCTTGGTGGTCTCCGGCATCACCTTGTTGAGGCTGAGCAGGGTGCCGACCAAATGGATATCGGGTTCCACCGCTTCCAGCAACTCCGGTTCCAGCAGCAATTGCGTCAGATTCAGCCGCTCGACGGCGTCGCGTTGCATCACCTCGACCACCGTGGACGGGAAGTAGGTGCGGATATCGCCCAGCCAGCGCGCGACCTTCGGCGCCGAGCCGCCGAGCCCCGCCGAGCGTTTACCCGTCGCGGCGTCCTCACCCGAGTCGTAGAGCCCGCCCATCGCTCGATCCATGGCCGCGTCGTCGCCCGAACCGAGTCCGCCCAGTTCCGGCTCGGCCGCGCCGCCGAGGACCAATCGCCAACGCCTGTTCTGTGTTTCGTCGGTCATGGGTTCACTCCGAGTATTTCCGCGACGGTGCGCATGGCGAGCAGACCGCGCGCCGAGTCGATGCCGGCGACGGCGGTACCGGGGCCGGGTCCGGTGTCGCGCACGGCCCGGCCGATGGCGCGGCGCTCCCCGGATTCGAAGGCGCCGAAGGTGCGGCGCAACAGCGGAAGCGTCTCGACGAATTGGTCTTCGGCCAGACTCTCCAGCCACCCGTCGACGAGGTGCAACAACTCCCTGTCGTGGACGAGCAGCAGTCCGCGTCCACCGAGGAAACCGTCGATCCAGGCGGCCTTGGCCGCGGGGGTGTTGCCGATCGACAGCGCCGCCGACAGCCGCCGAGCCGCCTGCCCCTCGTCGATGACACCGGCATCACTCAGCAATCGCACGGCACGCCCGACGAGCGCGCCGTGCACGTCGGCGCGTTCGGCGAGTTTCTCCAGCGCGGTCAGCCACTGCGCCGTGGACCACGCGTCGTCGCGAGTGTGGACCGCGGTGTGCGCCGCGTCGATCAGCGCGCGCACCTGCTCGGCCGCGTCGGTGTCGAGTCCGGTGACAGCGCCGGGTAATCCGGCGCAGATCCGCACCAGCAGGCCGTCGGCGACATGGCCGAGCGCCTCGGTGTCGGTGCCGCGCACGTCGCCGTAGCGCAGGGTCTTGGTCAGGCCGGGCAGCGCCGCGAGCAGATGCGTGACGTCGTGATCGAGTGCGGCGACCGATTCCAGGCGGGTGATGAGCCCTTCGGTGGCGTCACCGAGATCGGCGAGCAGGGCCAGATCGAGCGCGTCGGTGAGATCGGCCAACGTGACCCCCGTGCTCTGCGCGGTATCGAGGATCTTCGCCTGCGCGGCGATGCGCAGCGTCGGACCCCAGCGCGAGGCCTCGATGACCGCCACGGCGAATTCGGGCCGCCATTTCAACCGCCAGCTCTCCCGGAAGGTGCCGGTATTGCGCACTTCGCCGGTGATCGGTGTGCCCCAGTCGATGCCGAGCAGACGCAGCCGATGCAGCAGCCGGGAACGTTCGAGTTCCCTGTCCTTGCGCAGATCCAGATCGAGCGTCTTCGGCGTCGGCTCCTGTTTCAGGCGCAGCGTCCGCATCGCGGCCCGTAGGTCGGCGTCCAGCGGCACCGTCGGAACACCCTCCGGCACCGCGCCGAGCGCTTCTCCGACCACGAGTTCGGCGACCACGACCCGCACCATGGTCTCGTCACCCCCGCACAGCACCGAACGGACCGCCTCGGTCACCTCCGACAAACCGGCGAGTGCCCGGGTCCGCAGGGTCGCGAGGGTGTCGGCGAGCCGCACCGCCTCGATGACGTGCGCGCTGGAGACCGGCAGATCGTGGGCCCGCAGCACCCCGGCGACCTTCGTCAGCCAGCGCGCGACCGGCTGTTCGGTTTCGGAGAACAGGTGGTGATACCAGCCGGGTGAGGTGACGCCCGCGCCGTAGCCCGACGCCGTCGACAGTCGCGAATGCGTCCACGGCACCCACGTCACGGTGGCCTTCACCTTGGGCATCCCCTTGAGCAGGCGCATATCGGGTGCGGCGGGGCCGAGCGGACCCGTCAGCGCGGGCGCGTGCCAGGCTCCGCAGACCACGGCCAGCCGGCGAGCGCCTGCCTTGAGCGCCTTGCGCATGGTCTGGCGCATGAACGCCTCGCGGCGCAGGGTGTGCGCGTCGACCACCGCCGAAACCGGCGAATCGCGCAGCGCGGCCATGGCTTCGGTGATGGCGTCGAAAGCGGTGGCGTCGGCGCTGGATTCGACGACCGCGTCCCACCAGCGTTCGGCGTCGTCGTAGCCCGCGGCGGCCGCCAATTCGGCCAGCGGGTCACCGCTTTCGCCGCCGTCGTCGGACGCGGCGAGCGCGTTCGCGGCGGGCAGATCGCAGAAGCGAACGGGCACGGCGAATTCGGCGGCGTAGCGCAGTGCCTGCCATTCGGGGGAGAACGAGGCGTAGGGCCAGAAGGCCGCGCGCGCCGGAGTCGCCGGCACGTAGGCGAGCAGGGCGACCGGCGGTCGCATCCCGTCCGCCGCGACGAAACCGACCAGCGGATCCGCGTCGGCCGGCCCCTCGATCAGAATCGTGTCGGGGGCGAACTCCTCCAGGGCCAGACGTAACGAGCGCGCCGAACCGGGGCCGTGATGCCGGATGCCGAAAACCCTGGTGACGGCCTCCTGCGCCGCGTCGGCCGAGGTGGTCACGAGACTCACCGGGGGCCGGTGTGCGAACGCGTCGGGAGTTGGTGCGTGCGAGACCCGTTCACCCGGTGATCTCCCGGCAGGCCCGGTAGAAATCGGACCACTCGGGTCGTTCGCGGACCACCGCCTCGAGATATTCGGTCCACACCACCCGGTCGGCGACCGGATCCTTGATGACGGAACCGAGTACGGCACCGGCGATATCGTCGGCCCGCAGGGTGCCGTCGCCGAAATGAGCCGACAGCGCGATGCCGTTGGTGATCACCGAGATGGCCTCGGCCGTCGACAGCGTCCCCGAGGGGGATTTGAGTTTGGTGCGGCCGTCGGCGGTGATGCCCGAGCGCAGTTCTCGGAACACCCGAACCACCCGTCGCACTTCCTCGGCCGCGGCGGGAATTCGCGGCAATTCCAGTGCCACGCCCAGTTGTTCGACCCGGCGCACCACGATGGCGACCTCGTCGTCCTCGTCATCAGGCAGCGGTAATACCACCGTGTTGAACCGGCGGCGCAGCGCCGAGGACAGTTCGTTGACGCCACGATCGCGGTCGTTGGCCGTGGCGATGACGTTGAAACCCTTCGCGGCCTGCACCTGCGTGCCGAGTTCCGGTACCGGCAAGGTCTTCTCGGACAGGATGGTGATCAACGCGTCCTGCACATCCGAGGGAATCCGGGTGAGTTCCTCGATGCGGGCGATCGCGCCGGTGCGCATGGCGGTCATCACCGGTGACGGGACCAGCGCCGCGTCGCTCGGCCCCTCCGCCAGCAGTCTCGCGTAGTTCCAGCCGTAGCGGATCGCCTCCTCGGCGGTCCCCGACGTGCCCTGCACGAGCAGCGTCGACGAGCCGCTGATCGCGGCCGAGAGATGTTCGGAAACCCAGGTTTTGGCGGTGCCGGGTACGCCGAGCAGCAGCAGCGCGCGGTCGGTCGCCAGTGTCGCGACGGCCACTTCGATCAATCGGCGCGGCCCGACGTATTTGGGCGTGATCACCGTGCCGTCGGCGGAGGTGCCGCCGAGCAGATAGGTGACGACCGCCCACGGAGAGAGTCGCCACGAGGGTGGACGCGGCCGGTCGTCGCCGACGGCGAGGGCGCGTAGTTCCTCGGCGTAGGCCTGTTCGGCGTGCGGGCGCAGCAGGCCGGGGGCGGGGTCGATGGTCGTCACTGCAACTCCTCGAGCATCTTCGAGCGGTGGGTGAGATCGTCGGCGAGTAGATCGAAGGCCCGCACCCAGGTGGGATCGTCGCAGCGCCGCGCGAGGGCGCCGACCGCGGGCGCGGCCGTGACCGGGAAATGGATCGAGGCCGTGGTGAGCAGCGAGCGGTGCGCACTCGGGCTCGCGCCGTGCGTGCCGGAGTGCTGCGCCGCGATCCTGGCACGATCGGCGAGTAACAGCATCAGGTGGTTGGCGACGGCATCGGGCCACGGGTGCCCCATGGCGGGCAGCAGCGCCTCGATCTCGGACAACCACGAACCGTCGAGCCGCAGCAGATGACGGGTCCTGTCCTCGATCGGCAGCAGGGCGAACAACTCGCGCCGCCGCAGCAGCGCGGCGTCGGAGGGCACTCCCGCCTCGAACAGTGCCCTGGCCCAGCGTGAGTCGCCTTGCGCCAGTGCCGCGTCCACCCAGCCGTCGAACAGTGGTTGCCGGAATCGGTCGTCCACGCCGATCCCCGCCCATCGCTCGGGGCCGAGTTCGGCGGTGTCGGGCCACCCGTCGACGTTTCCACGCTGCCAGAATCGCAGCGGTGTGGCGGCGACCAGCTGGCGCAACCGTCCCGCCATCACGTCGGGCCTGCCGTTCCAGCGGTAGGTGAATTCGACGCCGCGGTCGACGATGCCGTCGCGCTGGGAGGCCGCGTCGATGGCCTCGGGCAGGTCGACGACCAGGCGGGGCGTCTCGGATGTCGTCGGGCGCAACCACGCGGCCGCGCGCGCGGTCATCCGCCGCGCGAACGCGGAATCCGGAAGCAGGGTCAGCAGGCCCGCGGCCGTGCGGCGCACATCGGCGCGGCGGTCGTCCAATGCCGATTCCAGCAGATCCTCGTCGGCCGGGGAGATCCCCGGTTCCAGTGTGGCGAGGAGTTCGGCGCGCAGCGGTCCCGATTCCTTCGGCCACACCTCGATCAGCGCGTCGCGCGCCGCCGCCGGATCCTCGACCCGCAACCGCGCCAGCCAATTCCTGCGGGCCTGCGGACCGCCGAAATGCCAGGTGTCCTCATCGAGTTCGGTATCGATATCGGGCCACGACAGTTTGCGCCACTGCGGATGTCGCGCGGCGAGCCACTGTCCGCGACGGCCCGCCAACCGCAGCAGCGCGGTCCGCCACGGCGAACTGTCGCAGGCGTGTTCGAGCAGCAGCGCGCACAGCGCGTCCGGTGCGCGGTAGTCGTGCGGTTCGGCGGCGTCGAACCATTCCGGCAGGAAATTCGATTTGCCGCGCAGCATCTCCGCCACGCGCGACGCCGCCGCCCGCGGCAGTCGCCGCCTCGGATCGTCGAGCGCGGGTGCGGGGATATCGCCGGATTCGGCGGGCACCCCACCCCGTTCGTAGGCATCGCGCAGCGCCGCCGATTCCAGCAGCAGCAGTGCCGGATCCGTCCGCAGCCGCACGGCCGCCGCGGCCACCGGCGGTGCGAGCCGGGCCGGGTCGGGACTGCGACGTGCGGTGCCCAGCAGCGCGACGGAGGTCAGATCGGCCCCGCTCCCGGCCACCGCCGCGCCGGAATTCGTTCCGCGCGGCGCCGCGCGTTCCCCCGTGACGTCGAGTACCTCACCCGCGACCAGCGCCGACACCGGAACGAGCCCTTCCTGCGTCCAATCGGCGGTCAGCGTCACGGGATGACCTCCCGATATCCCGAGCAACCGCCAGGGCTGTTCCGAGGGCGCCAACGCGAGGGCCGCGCCGTCGGAATCGACCACCCGCCAACCGCTGTCGTCCACGATCGGCGTCACCTCGGGCAACAGGACCGGCCACGACCGCGCCCAGGGGTCGGCGCCCAGTGCCCGCGCGTGCGCTTCCAGCGCGGCGGCGATCGTGCCGTTCGTCCCGGGCACGGTGGTGAAAGGTTCGTCGGTGCCGTGACGTTCGCCCCAGAGCGCGCGCAACGGCGCGGCGGCGGGGTAGTAGTGCAGGTGCGCGTCGGCCATGGCGCCGAGCGCGGGAACGTCGTTCGGGAAACCGGGCGATCCGAAGCAGTGATCGACCAGGAGCGCCCAGCGGTGGGTGTTCCTGCCGTAGAGCCAGGTCCTGCGGGTGTAGAGCCGCTCCTCCTCGGTGATCCGACTGCCGAGCACCATCCACCGGTCGCGCGACGGCGGTTCGGCGCGCACCGATTCGGCGGACGTCGGATAGCCGATGTGGGTGCGGATACTCGCGCCCAGTGCGTCGGGCAGTTCGTCGAGACGTCGGTGCGCGGCGATCAGCAGGTGCAGGCGCGCGTATTCGCGCAGCACGATCCGCGGCCAGTCCGCGCGGGTGGCGACGGTGGTCGGGAGTTGACGCAGCACGGCCGCCACCGCGGGCGCCTGGGCGTCGACCATGCGGGCCGCGATGGCCTCGAACGCGCGGTAGGAGCGATCGGTCTGGGCCAGGCCGGTACGGACCTGGTCGCCGAGCCAGATGTCGAGGTCGTCCAGTCCGGCGGTGACCCGCGCGCGCCGCTGCCTCGCGGTGGCGGGATTCGGCACGCGGAGCGCGGTGTCGCGGGCGGGTTCTCGCGCTCGTTTCGCTCTCGACGCGATCCACTCGGCCGCGAAATCGGCGACGGTGTCCGCGTCGGGCACCGCACCGGCGGACCAGCGCAACATCAGAGACAGCGCGTGTTTGCACGGAAATTTCCGGCTCGGGCAGGAGCACCGATACGCGGGTCCGCTCAGATCGACGACGGTCCGGTACGGCGGCGCCCCGCTGCCGTGCCACATACCCCACAGCGCCGTGTCGCGGTGCCCCGTCTCGTGCCAGCGCGCGCCGAGCGCACGCGCGGCCGACAGCGCGTTCGCGTCCGGCGCCAGTGCGCCGACCTGCGCTTCGGTCCACGGTGCTGTCATCGGGCGGCTCTCGATCGGCGGCGGTTCACGGTGTTCCCCCCAAGGTTGCGTCGACCGGATTTGTACCGCAGGCCACCGACAGACCGGCCGTCGCCCCCGCGCGTCCGCGCGGAACCCACTGTGTCGGCATCGGATTCGCTCACCTTCTCGAATCGTTCCTGCGGTTGCGTTACGGTCTCGATACTGTCATTCTGTTCTGTTCGGCTCCGTCCGAGCCACCCGATCGGGTGACACACATCGAGCTGCCCGTCGGGGTTGGCGAGGGGTGGACATCGAGGGCGGCCGTGCGCTTTCGATGGCCATATCCATCCCCGCGGGCAGATTCGGACCATCCTTCGGATCGCCCATTCCGGGACAGGACTGTATTCGGCACCGCCCGGTGGGCGAATCCTGGCGCATCGGGTAGCGTTTCGCTGAGCTTTCGACAGAGGACACCGGGTGCGAGGCGGGTGGGCAGGCCGCGGTTCGGTGGTGAAGGGGTTTGACGTATGCGCGTGAATCCCGCGGCCGATCCGGCCACGGAGGTATCGCCGCGCCTGCCCGAAGTGGTGGCCCGGCGCTTGTCCGAAGATCCCACCGTCACCTCGGACGTCGCGGAGACGGTGCTGTGGTCGCTCGGTTCCCTCGGCCATCGTGACGCGCACGGGCCTGCCGGGGAATTCGACGCCGCGGGAGTCTTCCTGCGCGCCATCCGGGTTCGCGGATTCCGCGGGATCGGCCCCGAGACCACCTTGCACGTGCCGCCCGGTCCCGGCCTCACCCTGGTCGTCGGACGCAACGGCAGCGGCAAATCCAGTTTCGCCGAAGCCGCCGAATTGGCGCTGACCGGCGGTAACCGCCGCTGGGACGGCCGCTCGGCGGCATGGCGCGAGGGATGGCGCAACCTGCACGAAGGTGAGTCGGCGCGCATCGAACTCGACCTGCTCACCGAGGGCGACGACCCCGAACTCACCGTCGTCAAGGAGTGGGCGCCGGACGCGGACCTGACCCAGGCGGTGTGGACCGAGCGCGGTACCGGCGTCACCGAGAACGATTCGGCTCCATTCGATGTCACCCGCTGGTCGAGCGTGCTCGACCTGTACCGCCCGTTCCTCTCCTACAGCGAACTCGGCGCGCTGGTCGACGGCAAACCCAGCGACCTGTTCGACGCGCTGCACCAACTGCTCGGCCTGGACGAATTGACCAGGGCCCAGGAGCGGATTCGCACCCGCCGCCTGGAATTGGAACGCGCCGCCCGTGATTCGCGTCAGGAACGGCTGGATCTGCTCGGCGCCTTGGAACAGGTCGCCGACGACCGCGCGGTGCGGATGGCACGACTGCTGCGTCCGCTGCAACCCGATCTGAACGCGGTGAGCCGCCATATCTTCGGCACGGTCGACGACACCATCGGCCCGGACGGATTGCGCGCCATCGTCCGGCTCACCCTGCCGACCAGCGCCCAGGTCGACGCGGTGGCCGCCCGCATCGAGGAATGCGGCGCCGAGGTCGCGCTCGGGTCGACCACCGACGCCGAGGCCGATCTGCGGGTGCTCGACCTGCTGCGCCGGGCCCGCGAACACGCGGGCGTGGTCGGCGATTGCGCCTGCCCGGTCTGCGGTCGCGGCACGCTCGACAGCGAATGGGCCGAGGCGGCCGATGCCTCGATCGCCCAGCTCACCGCCCGCGTGGACGCGCTGACCAGGGCTCGTGACCAGTTGAACCGCGCCGTGCGCGCCGCCCGTGGGCTTCCCGATCACGTCCCGCAGGAACTGGATTTCGACCCGAGCAATCCGCCGACCGTCGACACCGGCGCGGTGCGGCGGGCCTGGGCGGACTGGGCGGCGCTGACCGGCGCGGAATACACCCCCGATCTGGCTGATCGGTTGCGCGGCGCGCACACCCGCCTGGTCGACGAACTCGAATTGCTCCAGCAGGGCACCCGCAAGGAACTCGATCGTCTCGACGAGGTCTGGGCGCCACTGGTGCCGCGCCTGGCGACCTGGCTCGACAACGCCCGTGAGGTCGCGTTGCGCGCGAACGAACTGCGCACGGTCAAACGCGCCGAGGACTGGCTCAAATCCGCGACCGCGGGTCTGCGCGGTGAGCGCATGGCTCCACTGGAGACGACCGCGCGCTGGATCTGGCGGACCCTGCGCCAGCAGAGCAATGTCGAACTCGGCGCGATCCGCCTCCAGGGCAATGCCGGAACCGCGCGCCGGGTACTGCTCGACGTCACCGTGGACGAGGTGGACGGCGCGGCCCTCGGCGTGATGAGCCAGGGCGAGTTGCACGCGCTCGGTCTGTCGCTGTTCCTGCCGCGCGCGACGGTCGAGGACAGCCCGTTCCGCTTCGTGATGATCGACGACCCGGTGCAGGCCATGGACCCCGCCAAGGTCGACGGTCTGGCCATGGTGCTGGCGACGGTCGCCCGGCACCGCCAGGTCGTCGTGTTCACCCACGACGAGCGGCTGGCCGAGGCGGTGCGGCGCATGCAACTCGACGCCTGCGTTCTCGAAGTGCAGCGCCGCGAACGGTCGGTCGTGGAGGTGCGGACCTCGAGTGATCCGGTCCGCCGCTACCTCGCCGACGCCCGCTCGCTCGTGCGCACCCCGCAATTGCCGCGCGCCATCGCCGACGAACTGGTCGCCACCTGCTGCCGGTCTGCCGTGGAGGCGGCCAGTCAGTCCCGCGCGCGCCGCGACCTGCTCGCCACCGGAATGCACCACCGCGAGGTGGAACGCCATCTCGAAGAGGCGTTCACCACCCGCGCGATGGTGGCGCTGGCCGTCATGGGTGTCGGCTACAACGTGGACAACCTCAACAAATTCCTGGCCCGCGACGAAAAATGGCTGGTGAGCGTCCTCCGTGATGTGACGGCGGGCGCGCATGTCCCGATCGGGCGCAGCATGCGCGAATTGATCAGCGACACCGAACGTTTCCTCGCCTGGCTGGTGCGGTGAGCGTGGCGCGCTCGCCGGACTGCGGTGCCCCGGATGTCCTATCCGGCCGGACGATCCGGTGACCGCCCCGCGCCGCTCCCGGGGCCGCGGCCGTCGACCACCGCATCGCACCGAGCGGCCCCGCGCGCCCCGGCCGACGGTGGTCGAGCGTTTCGAGGTCGTCGACCGGCTGCTCGACGGCGAGGTCACCGACGCGGGCGGCGTCTGGTCGCGCGCCACCGCCTGGATCCTGCGCCTGGCTCTGGAACAGTCGGTGGACGAACTGTGGGCGCGACTCGCCCCCGACCTGCTGCGCTGCCCCATGCGCGCCCAACTGCTCGCCCTGCGCAGCTACGCGGGCCCCGACACCGCCGCCCAGGTCGCGACGGTCTGGGCCGCGCTCTCCCGCGCCGCCCACCACCACGACTACGAACTCGCACCCGGGGTCACGGAGCTACGCCGCTGGCGCGACCAGACGGCGGCGATAGCGCTCGTCCTGTCGAAGGTCGAAAGCCACTGACACCGTCGCCGCGGTAGTGCTCGGCGACAGCGCCGAATGCCGCCTTCGGCTCCCAATTCATATCGGGGTAGGTCTGCCCGGTTCGACCTTCCAGGACTTTGACGATGCCGAGCCCGGCCATGTCGAGATCCTCGCGCGGGTCGCCGTCGGGGCGATGCGGGTGGCTGTACAGCGCGAAGAGGAATACGAAAGTGCTGTCGACGCCTTCGGAATCGAAGATCTCCAAAAGTTCGCGTAGATAGGCGGCCTGGCCTGCCTCGTCACGGATGTAGTCGCCGTTCAGCCGAATCGGATCACCGTTCTCGTCGTTCTCGACGATCTCCATACTGCGCGGTGCGACATCACCCGCGCCGTGCCAGGTGGCCGTGCCGAAACCGGTGACGGCGACCGGCTTTTCCCGCGCGACGAGGGCGCGCACGCCCTCCCGGAACTGATCGGCCACCTCCGCGGAGCGGATGAGTTCGATCGAGACGATGTCGAAGGGTGTCCAGTCGATCCGCTCGAGCGGTACGCAGGCGTAGGTGATTCTGCCTCCGAAGAGTTCGCGGATAACGGAAACGGCGTCGTCGAAGAACTCATCGAGGCGCGCACTCACCTCGGCGAGTCGTCGCATCGGGCCGTCGGGATCGTGCAACAGCGCGTCGAGTCGTTCCTCCACGCTGTCGCCGGGCAGGAATCCCCTGTTCATGATGCTCAGTTCGACACCGGCGACGAAGACGACCTCGGCGCCGGCCTTCCGCAGCCGTTCGGCTCGCCGCGCGCAATCGGCGAACAGCGGCATGATCTGATCGACGGTCAGTTCCAGCGGGTACGGCGAGAACCAGATCTCCAGCCCGAGTTCGGCGGCGCAGCGGGCGGCCAGCTCCAGCCGGTCGGGATCACCGCCGACGATGTGAACGGCGTTGCAGTGCAGGTCATCTCGAATGATGGTCAGTTCCCGGCGGACGACATCCGGGGCGAAGTCCACTCGCGACACCCTGCCCGATCGCACGAAACCGGTGTCGTACGTCATTCCCTTGCCGCGCATCGGCACGCTCCTCGCTCTCGATCCGGCTCTGTCGTCACCCTAGAGCCAAATAGTGCGTGCACGCAATATTTCTTGCACGCAACTCTCGTGGCACGATGAGATCCGTGACGGCGAGACGAACAGGGTTGCGTGACCGCAAGAAACAGGCCACCCGCGAGGCCTTACGTGACGCGGCGCTTCGACTCGCGCTGGAAAACGGGCCGGACAACGTGCGCGTCGAGGACATAGCCGAGGCGGCCGGGGTATCGCCGAGGACCTACAACAACTACTTCTCCAGCCGCGAGCAGGCGATCGTCGCCGCCGTCACCGCCGAACGCGAAACCCGCATCGCGGCGGCCCTCGCCGCGCAACCCTCGACCACACCCCTGGCCGAGGCTCTCACCGAAGCGATTATCGAGCAGTACACGGCCGAACACAGCCGCGACGCACTGCTTCTGATCACCAAGAGTCCTGCCCTGCGCGCCGCGTTCCTCTCCACCACCGCCGCGATCGAACCTCCACTGACCGCCGTGATCGCCACCCGTGTCACCGCCCCCGAACCGACGGCAAGGGTTCTCGCGGCAAGCGTGGCCGCCGCGATCCGCGTAGCCATCGAGCTGTGGCTCCAGCCCGCGCCGTCCCCCCTCGCCACCGCGGGTTTCGTCGTGGTCTCCGGCTCCCTTCCGGCCCTGCTCCGCACCACCCTCGCCCCCCTCGAACCCGCCCTCTCCGCCGCCGAAGCCGATGGTCGAGACCCCGACGCCGCCGATTCGCCGCCCCGGGGCCGTCAACTGCCGTAGTGGCTGCCCACTTGGACGACAGTTATCTCCGTGTCCGTGATGTAGTAGATCAGCCGGTGTTCCTGGGTGATCCGCCGCGACCAGTGGCCGGTGAGCTGGTGTCGCAGCGCCTCCGGCTTGCCTCTTCCGTCGAACGGATCGACGAGCGTCGCGTTGATCACTTTGTTCGCTGCCTTCAGCACCGCGCGATCCTTGGCCAACCATTCGGAGTAACTGCGCCATCCCGTGGCGGTGAACGTCAACTTCCGGTCAGTCACCGTGCTTCGACCTCCGGGGTGGCGGAGCCTCCGCGGGCGAAACGGATAGGTCGCCGCCGGTCGTCTCGCTCCCGCGATGGACCGTGTCTCCTGACGTGTCCGCGTCGGGATCTATGAGGGCGTGCGCCTGTGTTCGACCGTCCCGCGCGTCCTGTGCGGATTTCAGCAGCTGCACCCCGCCGTGGGTCTGGAGCACATACAGCGTCTCCATGAGCGAGTTCCAGTCCGATTCCGCCACCAGTACGGCGTTCTCACCGGTTTTTGTCACAACCGTCAGAGGATCGTGATCGTCGTTGACCTGCTGCACCAAACCGAAGAGATTCTGGCGAACTTTCGAAATCGGGAGAGCGGGCATCTCCTGTACCTCCTACGCAAGTTGTACGCTATATCGTACAACTACCTCGTACGGGAAGTTGTACGTGTGGGGCCGATCGTGTCTGTCGCGGTGTCGGACGTGATCGGATGAATGGTTCGGTTCGGCCGATCCATGCCCGCCGACCCGTATGCGCTACCGGATTGGGGGAGTGGACGAGAATCGATGGATGACGCAGTCGCAGCCATGTCCGTGCCGCCGGGGTGAGCCTTTCGAGCGATGCTGCGGGCCGGTGCTCGCGGGGGAGCGGGGTGCGCCGACGGCGGAGGCGCTGATGCGGTCGCGGTATACCGCGTTCGCGGTCGGGGACGGGGAGTATCTGCGTCGGTCGTGGCATTCCTCGCGGCGTCCCCCGGTCGTCGAGATCGATGACGATCAGCGGTGGATGTTCCTGGAGATCGTGCGGGTCGAGCGCGGTGGGCCCTTCGACGACACCGGGGTGGTGGAATTCGTGGCGCACTATCGCGCGGACGGGGTGCGCGGGTCGTTGCACGAGGTCAGCAGGTTCGCCCGGGAGGACGGGGCGTGGGTGTACGTCGACGGCGTGATCGAGCCGTGAACGGTACCGTCGTCGCATGGCGCGTATCGCGATCGAGTACTGCACCCAGTGCCGCTGGTTGTTGCGGGCGAGTTGGATGGCTCAGGAACTGCTGAGCACCTTCGGCACCGATCTGGGCGAGGTCGCGCTGATACCCGGCACCGGCGGGGTCTTCCGGATCACGGTCGACGACGAACAGGTGTGGGAGCGCAAAGCCGACGGCGGATTCCCGGATATCTCGGTGCTCAAGCAGCGCGTACGCGACCGTGTCGCGCCCGATCGCGATCTGGGGCACGTCGATCGACGCGACAGCGAGCACACCGGCTGAGTCCGGCCCGGGACGTGACCGCGCGACCGGCCGCGCCGACCGATGGGCGCGACCCGCACGGCGACCGTCGACGGCGATGTGGTGAGATCACCGCGACCCACGAATAGTGATCCGGGTCACAGAAGCGGACGCGCTCGATTCCGCGCGTGATTCAGGCGCAGCAACCGCCGCCGCAGCATCCGCCACCCGACGGGCTCGGCGCGGGAGCGGCCGCGGGCATACCGCCGCCACCCCGGCTGACCGTGGCGAATGTGGTCAGCAGTTTCACGGTGTCGTCGTGTCCGTTCGGGCAGACGGCGGGATCGGACGATTGCGCCATGGGGCGGTTCACCTCGAAGGTGTCACCGCAACCACGGCACCGAAAGGCATAGCTCGGCATTCGGCCAGCGTATCGCGTCGGAGTCGAAAACCGCGTCCTCCTGCCGATCCACGAACAGGGACGTACTCTCGATTGAAAGATCAGGTAGTACCGACCCGCTGGTAGCAATCGTCCAGCGCACCGGCGGGCTGGGGCAGGAGGTGCGAGAAGATGAGCGAGCACAGTGAGCGGAGCCCTGGCCGAGCCGCAACGCCGACGGTGACGCACGACGACAACGACGCGCTGGTCGCGCGCACCGAGCACGGCGCCGTTCGAGGTTTTCTCGACGGACCGGTCGCCGTCTGGCGCAGCATCCCCTACGGCGCGCCCGTCACCGGAACCGGACGGTTTCGTCCGCCCTCGCCGCCGCAGAGCTGGGACGGCGTCCGCGAATGTTCGACCTTCGGCGATATCGCCCCGCAAACCATGGGCACCATGGTGCCGGTCGACTCGGATCTGCGGATGGGCGAGGACTGCCTGTGGCTGAACGTGTGGGCCCCGCGCGGTCTGCTGACCGAGGACGGTGAACCGCGACCGGTCATGGTCTGGCTGCACGGCGGCGCCTACTGCCTCGGTACCGCCGCGCAGGCCGTCTACGACGGGCGCAGACTCGCCGAGATCGGTGACGTCGTGGTGGTCGGGGTCAACTATCGGATCGGCGCGCTCGGATTCCTCGATCTGTCCTCGCTGTTCCACGGTTTCGTGCCCAACCTCGGGCTGCACGATCAGATCGCGGCGCTGGAGTGGGTACGCGACAATATCGCCGCCTTCGGCGGTGATCCCGGCAATGTGACGTTGTTCGGCGAATCCTCCGGCGGCGGCTGCGTGACCGCGCTGTTGACCTCCCCGCGCGCGGCCGGGCTATTCCATCGGGCGATCGCCCAGAGTCCGCCCGCCACCACGGTTTTCGGTCAGGAGCGGGCCGCGGGCGTGGCACGGCGGTTCATGGAGATACTGGAACTGCCCTCCTCGCGCGCGCTCGAACTGAGCGATATGCCGATCGAGCGAATCGTGCGGGCGGCGGGTGTACTGCTCGACGAGGTGCCGCTGCGGGAGCCGGGCAGGCTGGCGGCGGCGCCCGTCGTCGACGGTGATCTGCTGCCGACCTATCCCATCGACCGGTTCCAGGCGGGGCGTTCGCACCGGGTACCGCTCATCATCGGCACGAACAAGGACGAGTCGTCGCTGTTCCGGGTGTTCCGTTCGCCGATCATGCCGGTGACGCCGGAAGCGGTGAACCTGATGCTGGAGGATGTGGCCGCGGGCCATCCCGAGTGGTCGGCCGAGCGGATCGCCGAGATCACCTCCGCCTACCCGGATCTGGCGAAGACCAGAGGGGCGCTGGCCATGTCGACGGACGCGGCTTTCCGCATGCCCGCGCACTGGGTGGCCGACGGCCACGCCGCGCATTCACCGACCTGGGCCTACCGCTTCGACCATGCGACGCCGATGCTGCGCGCGGCCCGTGTCGGTGCGGGCCACGCGACCGAATTGCCCTATGTGTTCGGCAATTTCGGCACACTCAACCACGATCCGACGTTCTGGCTCGGCGGACGCAGGGCGGCCACCGAGGTCTCCGGCCGGATGATGCGGCGCTGGCTGGCCTTCGCGACGCACGGTGTGCCCGCCGCGCTCGACGGTTCCAAGCACTGGCCGCCGTATCGCCGGGCCGACCGGGCCACCCTGTTGATCGACGCGGTGGACCGCGTCGTCGGCAATCCGGACGCCGACCTGCACATGGCCTGGGGTGAGCAGGCCGTCGGTTTCAGCTGATCAGACCGAGGACGGCTGTTTCGCGTGCGCCGCGCGACCCAGCCGGACCGGCATGTGCTCGTAGCCGTGCAGGGTGAACAGCCGACGACGTCGCGGTGTGCCCTCCAGCGCCAGATCGGGGAACCGCTCGAACAGCGCGCGCAGTGCGTACGCGCCTTCCATCCTGGCGAGACTGGCGCCGAGGCAGACGTGGATGCCGTTGCTGAAGGACAGGTGCTCCTTGGCGTTCGCGCGCGTGACGTCGAAACGGTCCGGATCGGCGAACACCTTCGGGTCGCGATTGGCCCCGGCGAGCGAGAGCACGACGGTGTGACCCCGCCGGAGTCGTTCGCCGTCGAGTTCGAGGTCTTCGAGCGCGGTCCGCGCGGTGGTCTGGACCGGTGAATCGATGCGGAGCACCTCTTCCACGGCGTTGGGCCACAGTTCGGGTTCGGCGCGCAATCGGTCGAGTTGGTCGGGGTTGGCGAGCAGTTGGACGACGCCGTTGCCGATGAGATTGACGGTGGTCTCGAAACCCGCGCCCATCAGCAGGCTCGCGGTGGCCTTGAGCGCGTAGTCGTCGAGTTCGCCCGCGCTGACCAGCGCGCTCATGATGTCGTCGCCGGGGTTACGGCGCAGCCGGGCGATATGGGCGTCGAGGTATTCGTTCATCACCTCCATGGATTCCAGGGCGCGGCGATGTGTGCGCCAGGAGATGCCGACATCGAGCAGCGGCGTCATCCGATCACCCCAGCCGAGGAAGAGATCGCGATCCTCGTCGGGGAAACCGAGCATTTCGGAGATGATCGCGATCGGCACCTGGGCGGCGAAGGCGGAGACGAGGTCGGCCGAACCGTCCGACGGCAGCGCGTCGAGTAATTCCTCGGTCACCGTCTCGACCCGTTCGCGGAGTTTGGCGACGGCCCTGGGGGTGAACGCGGACGCGACCGGCTTACGCATGGCCGTGTGCTGGGGTGGATCGATGACGAGCATCGACGGCGGTTCGACCGGATTGGGCGGCAGCGGCGACCGTTGCGCGAGCATCCGCAACGGCTTCGGCACGTCGAAACTCTCCGGTGTGCGCACCCCGAACCGGCTGTCGCGCAGGATCGCTCGGCTCAGTTCGTGGTCGAACACCGCCCAGGACAAGCTGGTGCGAAGCAGCCGGTCCCGCCCGCGGAGTTCTTCGATCAGCGGATACGGATCATCGATGCCGCCGGGTCCGCCCATGAGGACGGCGAACGGGTCGCCGCGACGCGCCTGCGTGCGCAGTACGAAGCGCGGCGCGCCCTGTTGAGACAGCCAACGGAACCAATATTGCGGCTTCATGTACCACCGACCTCGTCGTTGTGTGATGTCTCCCACGTTACGGGTTCGGCCACCGCGGTGAAACGGCCTCTGGTCGGACGCCGGACCTATACCGGGGTAGGACTTCCGCTACCCGCGCTGCGCGGTGACCCGTTCCGAGGCGATCCTGCGTTCCTTGGCGGCCGGGTCCGGATTGACGACCTGTACCAGCGACGCGCCGACCGCGAGCACCGAGATCAATCCGTCGATCAGTTCGGCCGGGGTCTCCCACGGCGTGCTCGACAGCACCCGGTCACCCTCGGCGAAACCCTGCCGCAGGGCCGACTTCCTGGCTTCGGCGAGAACTTCCGACACGGGCATGCCGTCGAGCGCGACACCGGCGCCGCGCGGATGGAACTGGTCGCCGTGCACCCGGACGGCGGTGGCGAAGTCGGTGATCCCGATGGGCAGATCGCGTACCGGCATACCCATGGGATCGAGCGAGAGCGCGGCCACTTCGGCGACACCGTCGGCGTCATCGATGCGATCGGGTGTGACCAGAGCCAGGTCGGCGTCGGGATCGGGGCGCAGCACGACCTCGGTCCCGGCCCACCAGCAGCCGAGCAGCACCGCGGCGGTCTGCCAGTGCGCGGGCAGCAGGACCGCGACCCGTGCGCCGGGGCTCAGCCCGAATTCGTCGCGGATCAGGTTGCCGGTCTTGGCGGCCCAGTTCGCCAGCGTCAGCCCGGACAGTTCGATCCGCGCGCCGTTCGCGTCGTCGTAGTAGGTGACGCGCGGACCTGCCGGTTCGCGGGCCAGGATCGGGTCGAGGACGGCCTCGGTGAGGGTGAGCGCCTGGTCGAGGTCACGCATGCTCGACGTCACGATCGTCGGCGGGGAGGGGGGTCAGTTCACGCATTTCGGTCCGTTCTGGCCTGCGTCGATCGGTGGGGCGGGGGGAACCGGCGTCGCGGAGGTCGAGGTTCCGGAGAGATCGAACATGGAGCTCGCCGCCGAGCCCGGACCAGAATAGTCGCTCGCCAGCACGACCCCGACCGAACCCGGGGACATCGACTCGTCGGCGACCACGGTCAGCCCGCCGAGCGCCTGCGCGACGGCCTTGGCTCGCGAATCGGAGGTGTCGGCGGTGAGCACCCGGCTGCTGCTCGCGCTGCGTCCGGAATAGTTCGTGACGGTGCCTTCGCGGAAACCCTTGGCGCTCAACGCCTGCGAGACCTTACCCGCCAACCCCGCGACCCCGCCCGCGTTGTAGACGTCGACCGTCACGCTGTCCGGATTCACCAGTGGCTGTGGGGTTTCGCCACTCGACTCGCCGACGAGCGATGCCACATAGGATTTCACGGCTTTCGGGTCGACCCGCACCACGGATTCGCCGTCGCCGGTCATGCCGTTGAGATCGGTCACCGGAATGGTCTCGAATTTCACCTGCCCGCCGGACAGATCCTTGAGCTGCTGGAGGAAGGTCAGCACGTCCCAGTCCTCGTCCAGCACGACGGTGCGCCCGACCGCCTCGCTGAGCTGGCCCAGCCGCGAGGGATTCGCGAGGGTCTTCGCGCTGAGCACCTGTCCGACGAGCTGGGCCATGAACACCTGCTGGCGCACGATGCGGTCGAGATCGCCACGTTCGAGGTCGTGGCGCTGACGCACGAAACTCAATGCCTGCGGACCGTCGAGTTTCTGCTGTCCGGCGGGGAAGTCCGCACCCGACATCCATTCGTCGACCGCATGGTTCAGGCAGACGTCGACACCACCGACGGCTTCGGTCAGCAGCACGAATCCGAGCAGGCTCACCTCGGCGTAGTGGTCGACGCCGATACCGGTCAGATTCGCGACGGTGGTGATCAGCGCCTTGCGACCGGCCTGGGTGGCCCGCTTGTCGACTTCGGAGTCCGACAGACCCGTGCCGATGAGTTTGGCGCGCTCGGCCTCCTTGGTCGCGCCGTAGGCCGAGTTGATCTTGCCCTTGCCGAATCCCGGTATGTCGACGTAGGAGTCGCGGGGCAGTGAGATGGCGGTCGCGGAACGTCCGTCGTTGGGGACGCGCACCAGGACGATGGTGTCGGTATTGGTGCCGACCTCGTCACCCGCGTGCAGCATGGCCCGTTCCGCCTGCGTCAGCGGGTTGCCGTGCGCGTCGGTGCGACTGTCCACCCCGACCAGCAGGATGTCGACCGCGCCGTCACGACTTCCGCCCAGTCCCAGGTCGCCGATGCGTTCGATATTGGAGATCAGCGCGTCGACGCTGTGCCAGGCGAAGCCGGTGACCACCACGACGAGCGCGGCGAGCAGCGCGACGATGACCTGTACGGGCCCGACGGTTCCCGGGCCGCCGGCTCCGGACGATCGTGACGGAACCGACCCGCTCATCGACTCAACTCCCGCATCCTCTCGACGAACTCGATGGAATCCGGGCGCGGCACGTACCGTCGGAACGCCGACGGCGTCATCCACCCGACCGGCCCCGCCTCCGGCTGCCCCCTGCCCGCTCCGGTGGCAACTGTCCACCGGAACATACGCCCCCAGGCTAACCAACGGCTACCTCGGTACGGGTCAACCGGCGATGTCACGGCGTGCCAGACTTGCGCCCGTGACTGTGTCGAACCCACCGTTGACCGCCCGTCTCGTCGTGACCGGAGCCGGTGGACAGGTGGGCCGGGAGCTGCTGCGGCTGGCGCCCGACGCCCGCGGATACGGCCGAACCGACCTGGACATCACCGATCCCGCCGCGGTCCGCGCGGTCCTCGGGCCCGATGACGTCGTGCTCAACTGCGCCGCCTTCACCGCGGTCGATCGCGCCGAATCCGAGCGGGCCGCCGCCTTCGCCGCCAACGAGACCGGGCCCGCCGTGCTCGCGACCGAATGCGCGCGGGCCGGAGCCCGATTGATCCACCTGTCCACCGATTACGTGTTCCCGGGTACCCACGATCGGCCCTACGACACCGCCGACCCGACCGGACCGACGACGGTGTACGGGCGGTCGAAACTGGCGGGGGAGCGCGCCGTCCTCGATATCGCCCCCGACGCGGTGGTGGTGCGCACGGCCTGGGTGTACCGGGGACGTCACGGCGATTTCGTCGCTACCATGCTCCGCCTGGAACGCGAGCGCGACACCGTCGACGTGGTCGACGACCAACTCGGCTCACCCACCTACGCCGTCGACCTCGCCGCGGCCCTGCTCGAACTCGCCTCCGCCCCCGCCCCGCCCCGCGTGCTGCACGCCACCAACACGGGCCGCGCCACCTGGTTCGAGCTGGCGCGCGCCGTCTTCGAGGAGATCGGCGCCGATCCGGAGCGGGTGCGTCCGTGCGATTCCACCGCGTTCCCGAGACCCGCGCGCCGCCCGGCCTATTCGGTGCTGTCGGACCGGTCGTGGGTGGACGCCGGCCTCACGCCGCTGCGTCCGTGGCGGGACGCGCTGCGCGCCGCGCTGGCCGATCGCTGAGCGCCGGACGATTCGTCGACGAGACCCGCTCCGCCCGTATCGATTTCGATCATCGCCGGGCTGGGCTGCTCGACCGCGGGCGGCGTCACGGGCGATGCCGCCCGGATTCGCACCGCGGGCCGCGCGCCGGAACGGTTCCGACTAGGCTGGGCGGTCGTGAGTGAGCGCAGCGAGCGAACCGACAACCCGTCCTCGGAATCCGTGTCCCCGGGCCGCATCGCGGTCGTGACCGTGACCTATTCACCGGGCGAGCACCTGGACCATTTCATCACCACGCTAGCGCACGCCACCGGTGAGAAAACGCAGGTGATCCTGGCCGACAACGGCTCGGTCGACGGTGTCCCGGAACTGGCCGCCGAGGCGAATTCGCACGTGCGACTGCTGCGGACCGGCGGAAATCTCGGCTACGGCGGCGCGATCAATCGGGCCGTCGCCGAGATCGACCCCGATATCGAATTCATCGTCATCTCCAACCCCGACATCCGCTGGGGCACCGATTCCATCGACGAACTGCTGGCCGCCGCCGATCGCTGGCCGCGCGCGGGCGCGCTCGGACCGATGGTGCTCGATCCGGACGGCACCGTCTACCCGTCCGCCCGCTCGGTGCCCGGTCTGCTCGACGGCGCCGGTCACGCGATCCTCGGCACCGTCTGGCCCGCGAACCCGTGGACGCGGCGCTATCGCCAGGACAACGAGCAGATCTCCGAACGCACCGTCGGGTGGCTTTCGGGCTCCTGCCTGCTGGTCCGGCGCAGCGCCTTCGATTCGATCGACGGCTTCGACTCGCGCTACTTCATGTACATGGAGGACGTCGACTTCGGCGACCGCCTCGGCAAGGCGGGCTGGCACAATGTCTTCGTCCCGACCGCCGAGGTCACCCACGCCCAGGGACACGCGGCGAGCCGGCATCCGGAACTGATGCTGCCCGCGCACCACGCGAGCGCCTACCGCTTCCAGGCCGACCGGCATCCGCACTGGTGGCAGGCGCCGCTGAGGCTGGCGTTGCGGGCCGGACTTGCCATTCGCTCCCGGATTGCGGTTCGATCTGCGCTGCGACAGCAGGCACGAGGCTGACCCGAGACGGGGCCGCCGCGCGGAACAATCCACTGTGAACAGGGGAAGTTGATGTCAGGACATGCAGGCACCGAGGCCGTGATTCTGGTCGGCGGCCAGGGAACGCGGCTGCGTCCGCTGACCCTGTCGGCACCCAAGCCGATGCTGCCGACCGCGGGACTGCCGTTCCTGACCCACCTGCTCGCGCGGATCGCCGAAGCCGGGATCACCCACGTCGTCCTCGGCACCTCGTTCAAGGCGGAAGTCTTCGAGGAGCATTTCGGCGACGGCGCCGACCTGGGACTCGACCTGGAGTACGTCACCGAGAGCGAGCCGCTGGGCACCGGTGGCGGCATCCGCAACGTGCTGCCCAAGTTGCGCGGTGACACCGTGATGGTCTTCAACGGCGATGTGCTCGGCGGCACCGAACTCGGCGCGATCCTCGACACCCACGAGTCGACCAACGCCGACGTCACCCTGCACCTGGTCCGGGTCAGCGATCCGAGGGCCTTCGGCTGTGTGCCGACCGACGCCGACGGCCGGGTCACCGCGTTCCTGGAGAAGACCCAGGATCCGCCGACCGACCAGATCAACGCGGGCTGCTACGTGTTCCGCCGCGAGTACATCGAGAAGATCCCGGCCGGTCGCCCGGTCTCGGTGGAACGCGAGGTGTTCCCGGCGCTGCTCGCCGAGGGCGCCCGCGTCCAGGGCCACGTGGACACCTCGTACTGGCGCGATATGGGCACCCCGGAGGATTTCGTCCGGGGTTCGGCCGACCTCGTCCGCGGTATCGCGCCCTCGCCCGCCCTGCCGGGGCAGCGCGGGGAATCCCTGGTCCATCCCGGTGCCGGTGTCGCTCCGGGCGCGCTGCTCATCGGCGGCACCGTGGTCGGGCGCGGCGCGGAGATCGGCGCGGGCGCGCGACTGGACGGCGCTGTCATCTTCGACGGCGCGATCATCGAGGCGGGCGCCACGGTGGAACGCTCCATCATCGGTTTCGGCGCCCGCATCGGCCCACGGGCGCTGGTGCGCGACGGCGTCATCGGTGACGGCGCGCAGGTCGGCGCCCGCTGTGAACTCCTGCGCGGCGCCCGCGTCTGGCCCGGCGTGGAAATCCCGGACGGCGGTATCCGCTTCTCCACCGACGTCTGAACGCGAGGACGCGAGACGCGCGCACCTCGTCCTGGCCGAGCCTCGTTAGAATGTCTAGCGATGCTAGAATTTCGGCATGACCACCCGAAAAGAGCGCGAACGGGCCGATCGGCATCAGCGGATCATCGATGTCGCTCGCGAACTCGCGGAAAGTCAGGGCTGGGAGGCGGTGACGGTGCGCAAGCTGGCCGAGCGCATCGAATACAGCCAACCCGTGTTGTACAGCCATTTCACGGGTAAGGCCGCGATCGTCACGGCGGTGGCCGTCGAGGGCATCATCGATCTCACCGCCGCGTTGCGCGCCGCCGAGGCCACCGCGACGACCCCCGCCGAGGCGCTGGAGCGCGTGACCCGCGCGTACCTCGATTTCGCCGCCGCGAATCCGGCCCTCTACGACGCGATGTTCGTGCTGTCGACCGATCTCGTCTTCGGACTGGACGCACCGCAGCCGTTGCGCGACGCCTTCGCCGTTTTCGAGGGACTGTTCCGGCCCTTCGTCGACGACGCCGACCTCGGCGCGCGCGCGGAAGTCGCGTGGAGTTCCCTGCACGGCCTGGCCACCCTCGAACGCGCGGGCCGGTTGCGTCCGGAGTTGCGTGAGCAACGTCTGGCCATGCTCGTCGCCGAATGGCTTGCCGCCGTTCGCGTCTGATCCACGGCCGGTGCCGCGATCGGATCCGGCGGTAGCGTGTGGTCATGGCGGATGCGGTGGTGGTCGGATCGGGACCGAACGGTCTCGCGGCCGCGGTGATCCTGGCGCGGGCCGGGCTCGCGGTGGAGGTCTACGAGGCCGAGCCGAGCGCGGGCGGCGGATCGCGCACGGTGGAGTTGACGCTGCCCGGATTCCGTCACGATCTGTGCGCGGGCGCGCATCCCATGGCCTCGGCCTCGCCGTTCTTCCGCGCGTTCGATCTCCCCGCGCACGGCGTGGAGCTGCTGACACCGGAGGTCTCCTACGCCCATCCGCTCGACGGTGGCCGGGCGGGGGTGGCCTGGCGCGATCTCGACCGCACGGTCGAGGGCCTCGGACGCGACGGCGCGGCATGGCGCGGACTCTTCGCGCCGATGGTCCGGCACTGGGAGGCCGTCGTCGAGCTCGCGATGTCGGATCTACGCAGGTTGCCGCGTGATCCGGTGACGGCCGCGCGCTTCGGACTCCGCGTCGTCGAACAGGGCACGCCGTTGTGGAATCTGCGGTTCGACGACGAGCCCGCGGCGTCGATGCTGACCGGCATCGCGACGCACGCGATCACCCCGCCGCGCGCCATTCCCGCGGCGGGCGCGGGCATGCTGCTCGGCACCCTGGCCCACGCGGGCGGTTGGGGGCTGCCGCGCGGCGGCAGCCAGGCGATTCCGGACGCGCTGATCGCCGAACTCGAACGTCTCGGTGGCCGCGTGCACACCGATCACCGGATCGACTCGCTCGACGAATTCCCGGACGAACCGGTACTGCTCGATCTGAGTCCCGCCGAACTGCTCCGCATCGGCGGTCACCGCCTTCCGGACCGCTACGCCGACCGGCTGCGAGATTTCCGCTACGGAGGCGCGGCCTGCAAGGTCGATTTCGCGCTGTCCGGGCCGGTGCCGTGGACGGCCGAGGACTGCGCCCGCGCGGGCACCCTGCACCTGGTCGGCACCAGGAGCGAGGCCGTGGCCGCCGAACGCGCCGTCGCAGCGGGCCGCCACGCCGACCAGCCCTACGTGCTCGCCATCCAACCGGGCGTCGTCGATTCGACCCGAGCCCCGGCGGGCAACCACACCTTCTACACCTACGCCCACGTCCCCAACGGATCACCGCGCGACGTGAGCGCCGCCGTGGTGGCCCAGGTCGAACGTTTCGCCCCCGGCTTCACCGATCTGATTCTGGCGAAACACGTCATCACCGCGGCCGAAATGCCCGAGCACAACGCCAATTACATCGGCGGCGACATATCCGCCGGTGCGATGTCGTTGCGCCAGTTCCTCTTCCGTCCCGTCCCGCGCTGGAATCCTTACGCGACTCCCGTTCCCGGCGTCTACCTGTGCTCGTCGGCGACCCCGCCCGGCCCCGGGGTGCACGGTATGAACGGCCTGCACGCGGCCCGGCACGTTCTGCGTTCCCGCTTCGGCATCCACACCGATCCGCTCGACCTGCTCCGAGGATGAGCGGCCGGGCCATCACCGATTCGGTCTCGCGGTCGTGGAGCGGTTCCCGCTTCTCGCGCTGTGATCGGACGTGATCGCCACTGGCCCGACCGTGGTCGATCACGCCTTCGACGGTCAGCCGAGCCGCTCGCGATACAGGTCCGGTTCGAGGTAGATCCGCTCCGCGATCGGCACCGCCGCGCGGACCCTGGCCTCGGCGTCATCGATCGCCGCGGCGATGTCGGCGATATCCAGTCCCGGGGCGACGGCGATCTTCGCGGCCACCAGTAATTCCTCCGGACCGAGGTATTGGGTCTCCAGGTGGATGACGCGTTCGATCCTCGCGCCGTCCACCAGATTCGCGCGGATGGCCGCGTCCTGGCGCGGGGTAGCACCCTCACCGATGAGCAGACTCTTCATCTCCACGATCAGGACGGTCGCGATGACGCCGAGCAGGATGCCGATGCCGAGCGTGCCGATCCCGTCCCAGATCGGGTTGCCGGTGACCATCGTCAGCCCGACGCCCGCGAAGGCGAGCAGCAGACCGATCAGCGCACCGCTGTCCTCGAGCAGTACCACCGGCAGTTCGGGGTTGCGGGAATTGCGGATGAAGGCCCACCAGCTCGCCTGCTGTTTGAACGGGCGGGATTCGCGGGTGGCCGTGGCCAGGCTGAACCCTTCCAGGACCATCGCGACCAGCAGGATCACGATGGCGACGAACGGGTCGCTGAGATGTTCGGGTTCGCGGATCTTGTGGATCCCCTCGTCGATCGCGGCGAGCGAGCCGAGCGAGAACAGCACCAGCGCGACCGCGAACGCGTAGAAGTACCGATTGCGGCCGTAGCCGAAGGGGTGCAACCGATCCGGACGCTGCTCGGCGCGTTTCTGGCCGATCAGCAGCAGTCCCTGATTGGCCGTGTCGGCGACCGAGTGGATCGCCTCGGCCAGCATCGATGACGATCCGGTGATCGCGGCGCCCGCGAATTTCGCCACGGCGATCCCCGCGTCGGCCGCCAACGCCGCGTACACCGCCGTCTTGCTACCACCGCTCGACATACCGGGCGACGCTACTCGCGGACCCGGTCGTGACGGGGCAGGCACACCAACCGCCGAGCCCGGGTGAATTGTCGATCGACCGGACCCACCCGGGAATCGGGCTAGTTCGCTTCCCGATACAGATCCGGTTCGAGGTAGATCACCCGCGCGGCGGGCACGGCCGCGCGCACCCGCGATTCGGCCTCATCGATGGCGTTGGCGATCTGGCCGATATCGAGTCCGGGCGTGAACGCCAGTTTGGCGGCGACCAGGATCTCCTCGGGACCGAGGTACTGCGTCTTGAGGTGGATGACCCGCTCGATGCGGTGACCGTCGACCAGATTCGACCGGATCTTGCCGTCCTCCTCCGGCGTCGCGCCCTCACCGATCAGCAGGCTCTGCATCTCGATGATGAGGATGACCGCGATGACACCGAGCAGCGCGCCGATCGCCAGGGTGCCGATGGCGTCCCACACCGGATCGTCGGTCAACATGGTCAGTCCGACACCGAAGAAGGCGAAGACCAGACCGATCAGCGCGCCGGTGTCCTCGAGCAGCACCACCGGCAGTTCGGGGCTGCGCGAGGTCTTGATGAACCGCCACCAGCTGCTCTTGCCCTTCAGCGGCCGCGATTCCTTGACCGCGGTCATGAAACTGTAGGTCTCCAGTCCGATGGCGATCAGCAGGATCACGATCGCGACGATCGGCGACTTGAGTTCCTCGGGGTGTTGAACCTTGTGGATACCTTCGTAGAGCGCGTAGATCGAGCCGAGCGTGAACAGCACCAGGGCGACGATGAACGAGTAGAAGTAGCGGTTGCGGCCGTAGCCGAACGGATGAAGCTGGTCGGCTTCCTTTTCGGCACGCTTCTGCCCGAACAGCAGCAGGCCCTGATTGGAGGTGTCGGCCACCGAGTGCACCGCCTCGGCCAGCATCGACGCCGAACCGGTGATCGCCGCACCGACGAACTTCGCGACCGCGATTCCGGCATTCGCCGTCAACGCGGCGATAATCGCCTTCTTGCCACCACCAGCAGACATATGTCGGGTGTCCTCTCTCGTTTGCCGATCTCGGCTAACTTAGCGTGCCCCGCAGCCGGTCACCGAATGAGATCAGTTCGGGTGGCCGACGCACGCGCAGAAGAACTGAGCCGCGCCGTCCACCGCCTGCGCCCGAATATCGCTGTCGGCGGCCGAGATCCAGGCGGCCGCGCCGCGCTCGAGCAGCAGGGTCTGTCCGCCGCGCAGCAGCCGCAGGGTGCCCGCCGTGCACAGCACGATACCGGGGCCGTCGTGCAGCGGCACCTGCCCCGTGCCCGCGGTGAGGTCGAAGCGGTGCAGGGCGAATTCCGGTGCGGGCGTGCGGTATCGGACCGACCCGTCGCCCGCGGGTTCGGGCAGCACGGCGGGCAGGTCGATCGGTTCGAAATCCAGGACCCGCAGCAGTTCGGGCACGTCGACGTGTTTCGGGGTGAGACCGCCGCGCAGCACGTTGTCGGAGTTGGCCATGATCTCGACGCCGAGTCCGCGCAGGTAGGCGTGCAGGTTGCCCGCGTCCAGGAACAATCCCTGTCCGGGTTCCAGGGTCACCCGATTGAGCAGCATCGCCGCGAGCACCCCGGCGTCACCGGGATAGGCCTCGGCGAGTTCGAGCGTGGTGCGGGCCTCGGCGACGAAGACCCGGTCGTCCCTGGCCGACAGGTAGCGCACGCAGCCGTCGAGCACCGCGGGCAGCAGCGAGGCGAGCACATTGTGCGGCAGGGTGATCCAGGTCGTGAACAGCGTGCGCAGTCCGGCCGAATCCGGCTGCGCAGCAAGGAGTTCCGCATACGATTCGAGCTGGGGCACACCGAGCGCGCGCAACAGCGCCACCGTGCGCTCCGGCGCGCGGAATCCCGCGAGCGCCTCGAACCGCTCCAGTGCGACGACCAGTTCCGGCTTGTGGTTCTCGTCGCGATAGTTGCGCATCGGTGAATCCAGCGGCACCCGCGCGCGATTCTCCCGTTCGAATCCCGTCTGGGCCTGGACCTCGCTCGGATGCGCCTGTAGCGACAGCGGTTCCTCGGCGGCCAGGATCTTCAGCAGGAACGGCAGTTTGCCGCCGAACTCCGATGCGGCCGCGCCGAGTTCGCGCTCGGGATCGGCCTCGACCAGCTTCAGCAGTGAGACGGTGCCCTCCGGCGTGCGCACATGGGCGGGATCGGCGGGATGGGCGCCGAACCACAATTCGGCCTCGGGATGGGCGGAGGGAACGGGTCTGCCGCACAGTTCGGCGAGCGCGGTGCGCGAACCCCAAGCGTAGGAGCGCAACGCACCAACGAGTTCGTGCACTAGTAGCGTCCCCCGTCGTACTGATCACCCGGGGCCGCGGCACCGCCGCGCGCACCGATCAAACGCAGGTAGGCCGCGGCCATTTCGATGCGGACGGCGAGCACGGCGAGTTGCTCCAGTTCGGTGCTGTGTGTGGCCGATCCCGGCAGCGGAACCCCGGCCTCGTCGACCCGGGCCCGCGTCGGACCGGCCGGATCGTCGAGCGTGTTCTGCAACAGATCGACGTCGGCGTTGAGCAGATCGGCGTCGACCACGCCGGAACCGCCGAATACCGCGAGCCTGCGGCGGGCCGAGGACTGGTCGGGGTCGGTGCTGAGCACGAAGATCCTGGTGCGTTCCACCGGGGCCGGGCCGTCGAGTTCCTCGTCGTGGAACAGCGGATCGAAATCGGGTGCCACCCCGCCCGCGGCGTCGGCCAGGCGCGCGTTGGCCGCGACGGCTTCGTGCAGGTCGGCGGAGGCCGCCACCCGGCCCGCCGACTGCAACAGCACCTCGGCGCTGTGCTCGGCCAGTGCCACGGCGGCGGGGGAGTCGCCCGCGAAGACGATCCCGTGCTGTTGCATCCGTGTCGCCAGCGTCTTGGCCGGATTGTGGAAGACCTCGTTCTGCGGAGCGTCGCGCATGGCCTCGGCGTCGAGTACGTCGGCGAGCGCGGCGAGGTCCGGGACGACGGCCCCCGACCGCGACGGGTCGACGGTGCGCAGCACCGCGATCCCGACCGCCAGGTAGCGCAGCAGCCGATTGTGGTCGAGGACGGTGACGCGCGGTTCGAGCAGCGCGCTGCGACGGGCCGCCGCGGTGCGTAACGGGCCCTCCATCGGCGCCGCGATCACGACCTCGGCACCGCGTCGCTGTGCGCGGTCGACGGCATCGATCAGGCGTGGATCGCCCGCGTCGTCGCCCGCGATCAGCACCACGTCGAGTGGTCCGACCCAGGCCGGGAGGGCGGGAGCGGGCACGATGGGCAGCCCGGCGCGGTCGCCGAGCGCCGCGACGAGCAGTGCGCCGGCGCGTGCGGCCCGGCCACCGCCGGTCACCAGGACGACGCTGCGAGGTCGGAGGTCGGTGAGCGACGCGAGCGCGTTCTCGTCGACGGCTGCCGCGGTCGCGCGTACCTGGGCGCCTCCCGAAGCGGCCGAACGCAGGGCGCCGCTGCTGTCGGCTGCCTCGAGCGATGCGGCGTCATCGAGGTCGAGTACCGGAGTTCCAGCGATCATCGGGCGTCCCACCTCCCCTCATCCGCTGTATTCGATTCGTCCGAACGCACCCGGGTCGTACACACCGAGCCCAGGTCGGACGAATCCACTGTCTGTGATTCCACTATTCCAGTCAGGAGCGGACGATGCTCAGGATCTCGGTCACGAGTGCGTCTACTTCCGCCGACGTCCTGGCTTCGACGTTCAACCTGAGCAACGGTTCGGTATTGGACGCGCGCAGATTGAACCACGCGTCGTCGGCGAGTTGCACGGTCACACCGTCCAGCCGGTCGATGGCGACCGCGCGGTTCCCGAATGCCTCCAGCACCGCGAGCGTCCGCTCGGCCGCGTCCGCGACGGTGGAATTGATCTCGCCGGAGGCGGCGTACTTGTCGTAGGCCGCCATCAGCTCCGAGACCGGCCGGTCCTTCTCGCCGAGCGCGGCGAGTACGTGCAGGGCGGCGAGCATGCCGGAATCGGCGCCCCAGAAATCGCGGAAGTAGTAGTGCGCGGAATGCTCACCGCCGAAAACCGCGCCGGTGGTTGCCATCTCCTGCTTGATGAACGAGTGGCCGACCCGGGTGCGCACCGGGGTGCCGCCGAGTTCGTGCACCAGTTCGGGCACCGCGTGCGAGGTGATCAGGTTGTGGATGACGACCGCGCCCGGCTCCTTGGCCAGCTCACGCTCGGCCACCAGGGCGGTGATGGCCGACGGCGACACCGGATCGCCCTTCTCGTCCACCACGAAACACCGGTCCGCGTCACCGTCGAAGGCCAGCCCGATATCGGCGCCGGTACTGCGGACCAGCTTCTGCAGATCCACCAGATTCGCCGGATCGAGGGGATTGGCCTCGTGGTTGGGGAAGGAGCCGTCCAGTTCGAAATACAGCGGCTCGATCTTCACCTGGCCCAGTGTGCCGAGCACCGCGGGCACCGTGTGCCCGCCCATGCCGTTGCCCGCGTCCACCGCGATGGCCAGGGGGCGGATGTCGTCGAGTTCGACCAGCCCGCGCAGGAAACTCGCGTAGTCGGCGAGCACGTCGACCTCGGTCTCGGCGCCGCGCGGTCCGTCGAAAGCGGGCACGCCCGAGACGACTTCGTCCTTGATGATGCCGAGGCCGGTGTCCTGGCCCACGGGCAGCGCCTTGGCCCTGCACAACTTGATGCCGTTGTAGCGCGCCGGATTGTGGCTCGCGGTGAACATCGCACCCGGGCAGTCGAGGCTGCCGGAGGCGAAATACAGCTGGTCGGTGGAGGCGAGGCCGATATGCACCACGTTCAGGCCCTGCCCGGTCACGCCCTCGGCGAAGGCCGCGGCCAGTTCCGGTGAGGAGTCGCGCATGTCGTGTCCGATGACAACGCGAGAGGCGCCCTCGGAGCGCATCAACCGCGCGAACGAGGCCCCGACGTCGCTGACGAATTGCGCGTCGAGCTGTTCACCGACCACTCCGCGAACGTCATAGGCTTTGATCACCGCGTTCACGAATTCGGCAGAGCGCGTGGCTGTCATAGCCACTACCCTAGTGGCTCGGCCGGACGGGATCGACGGGGTCCCGTTCTCGTGCCGCGGGGGTGGGTCAGCTCGGCGGGTCGGGCAGTACGCGCAGATGCCCGCGTCGCCCGGTCCTGGTGGTGCGCTGCTGGGGCGGCGGCGGTGCGTAATCGCGGTAGCCGCGCTGGTCGGGTTCGGGGGGACGGCGACGCAACCCGGCCTCGCGCACGGCCTCCGCCAACGCGGTGAGATCGTCGTCGTCCGGTGTGCTGGAGGAGAATCCGCCTTCGTGCCTGACCATGTCCCAGCCCTTGGGGGCGGTGATGCGGGAGGCGTGGGTTTCGCACAGATCCCATGAGTGCGGTTCGGCGACGGTGGCCAGTGGTCCGACGACGGCCGTCGAGTCCGAGTACACATACGTGAGCGTCGCGACGGCCGGATTCTTGCAGCCGGGTCGGCAACAACGACGCATGGGGATCACGCGGATGAGAGTAACCCCACTCGGCCCTCCGAGGTGGCCGGACACGCGGTAAAAGGGGTGAGGCTCACAGCGGGATCGCCACGGTCGCCGCGCTAGTCCTCGGGGTCGATGAGGTCGGGATCGACTCCGAGGTAGGTGGCGATCTGTTGCACGAGAACCTCGCGCAACAGATCGATGAGGTCGTCGGGATCGCCCGCTCGCAGTTCCAATGGTTTGCGGAACAGCACGACCCGCGCACGGGTCGCCGCCCCGTGCCGGTCGACGCCCGCGGGCACCAGTCGGGACAGGGGTACGGGGCCGTCCGCCACCACCTCGTCCGGCCAGGTGACCGAATCGGGGTGCAGCGGACGGATTTTGGGGACATCGTCGACGGCGATATCGAGTTTGGTGAGCCGATCGTGCCAGCGGCTGTCCAGTGGCGCGAACGCCTCGAGCACCAGTCGGTCGAATTGCTGGCCGCGCGTACGCCACGCCGGGACGGTCGGAGGAAGCATGGGTCCGCGCACGCCGCGACCACGCCGGATCACCGACCGGGCGGTGGGTGGTCGTCGATTGCGAGAGCGAGACATAAGAGAAATCTAGGTGAACACGCACCGACCTCGTGCATCGAGGTCGGTGCGGCATCAGGTTCTAGCCGATTCCGCGCTTGAGGCGGCGGCGCTCCCGTTCGGAGAGGCCGCCCCAGATCCCGAAACGCTCATCGTGTGCGAGTGCGTATTCCAGGCACTCGTCGCGTACTTCGCAGCCCATGCAGATCCGTTTGGCCTCGCGGGTCGAGCCGCCCTTCTCGGGGAAGAACGCCTCCGGATCGGTCTGCGCGCATAGGGCACGTTCCTGCCACTGCTCTTCGATGGATTCGAACATCTCGTCGAAGCCCGTCACGACCAGGCTGAGCCGGGGTGTCGATATGTCGTCACCCGCCTCCTGTTCGATCCGGCCGATGTCTGTGCAGACGCCACGTGCTGCGCCTGCTGTGGAATCGGTTGGCGAGACCATGTCTTCGGCCATCGCTCCGCCTCCTCACTGTGTGTTAGCGCAGAATGATTCTTTCCGTCGGACCAACGCGCACACCGACGGCCGTACCCCGCGACGTTGTCCCGCGGACATCCCCGTGCTCGTCATTCCAGTGCGAACATCTGTTCGAAAAACCGCTCGCGCCATGCACTCTCGCGCGAGCCCGGAATGACATGTCTGTGATTAGACACGCCGGATGTGTTGATGGTCAAGCGGCCGACGCTATTCCGTTACTATCCGTCGCCGATTTCTGTGTTGATCTTGTGGTACCCACTAGCAAATGGCCAGCAAATATGCGACGAACACCGCCGGTTCCGGTACCGCATAGGCTGTGTCGATGTGACTGCACAACAAGCGGACATCGTGCCCGCGAACGGGCCCAAGATCGCCGTACTCGTCGGTGGAGTCGGTGGCGCGCGGTTCCTGCAGGGTGTTCGGGAACTGCTGCCGGAAGCCGACGTTTCCGCGATCGTCAATGTAGGTGACGACGTCTGGATGCACGGCCTCCGCATTTGCCCCGACCTCGATACCTGCATGTACACGCTGGGTAACGGAATCGATACCGAACGGGGATGGGGGCGGGTCGGAGAAACTTGGCACGCCAAGGAGGAACTCGCCGAATACCATGCCGAGCCGGACTGGTTCGGGTTGGGCGATCGGGATATCGCGACGCACTTGATTCGAACCGAAATGTTGCGCGCCGGGTACCCGCTTTCCGCGGTCACCGAAGCGCTGTGCAAGAGGTGGCAACCGGGCGTGAAACTGATCCCGGCAACCGACGATCGCTGTGAAACGCATGTCGTTGTGAGTGATCCTGGCAACCCTGGCGAACGTCGCGCGATCCATTTCCAGGAGTGGTGGGTTCGTTACCGAGCGAACATCGAGACCCATGGATTCGCGACAATCGGGGCGGATGACGCCACTCCCGCCCCAAATGTGATCGATATCATAGATCAGGCCGACATTGTTATGTTGGCCCCCTCCAATCCCGTCGTCAGCATCGGCGCGATCCTCGCGGTGCCGGGAATCCGCGGCGCGCTGCGCACCACGCGGGCCAAAGTGATCGGGGTATCGGGGGTCATCGACGGCAAACCGCTGCGCGGCATGGCCGACGAATGCCTGTCCGTGATCGGGGTCGAGACCACCGCGGAGGCGATCGGCAGGCATTACGGCGCCCGCTCGGCGACCGGCATCCTGGACGGTTGGCTGATCCACAGCACCGACTCGGCGCGGGTGCCGGGCGTCGAGGTGCGTAGTGTGCCCTTGCTGATGACCGATCCGCCCACCACCGCGGAAATGGTGCGTGAGGCCCTCGACCTCGCCGGAGTGAAATGGTGACAGTAAACCCTGGCGTGAATTCCGATCACGCCGCGAACGAACTGCGCATCCTGCCGATCACCGGCCTGCCGGAATTCCGGCCGGGCGATGATCTGGCCGAGCACATCGCGGCGGCGGCGCCGTGGCTGGCCGACGGTGACATCCTCGTGGTCACCAGCAAGATCGTGGCCAAGGTCGAAGGCCGGATCGTCGCCGCGCCGCTGGATCCGGAGGAACGCGACAGCGCGCGCCGCGCACTCGTCGATCAGGAAGCGGTGCGGGTGCTGGCGCGCAAGGGCCGCACCCTGATCACCGAGAACAAACTCGGCATCGTCCAGGCGGCCTCGGGGGTCGACGGGTCCAATGTCGAACAGGGCGAGCTGGTGTTGTTGCCGAACAACCCCGACGGCAGCGCGAAGGCGTTGCGCGCCGCGCTCGGTGAACGTCTCGGCGTCACCGTCGCGGTGGTCGTCACCGACACCATGGGGCGGGCCTGGCGCAACGGACAGACCGATGCCGCCATCGGGGCGTCCGGTCTTCGGGTTCTGCACGACTACGCGGGCGCGGTGGACGGGCAGGGTAACGAACTGCACGTCACGCAGGTCGCGATCGCGGACGAACTGGCCGCCGCCGCGGATCTGGTGAAGGGCAAGCTCGGCGGCGTACCCGTCGCCGTGGTGCGTGGGCTGCCGATCACCGACGACGGCTCGGGCGCGGTCGACCTGCTGCGCGGCGGCACCGAGGATCTGTTCTGGCTCGGCACCGCCGAGGCGATCGAACGCGGACGCAAGGAGGCGCTGCTGCTGCGCCGTTCGGTCCGGCAGTTCGCCGACACCCCCGTCGACCCCGAACGCATTCGCGGCGCCGTCGCGACGGCGCTGACGGCGCCCGCGCCACACCACACCCGTCCGGTGCGTTTCGTGTGGCTGCGCGAACGCGGGTTACGCGAGGCGTTGCTGGAGGCGATGGCCGACAAGTGGCGCACCGACCTCACCGCCGACGGACTCGATCCCGAACGGGTGGAGCGCCGGATCGCGCGCGGGCGCATCCTCTTCGACGCACCCGAGGTGATCATTCCGTTCTGTGTGCCCGACGGCGCGCACGATTACCCCGACGAGCGCAGGCGCGCCGCGGAGCGGACCATGTTCACGGTCGCGGTCGGTGCGGCGGTACAGGGTCTGCTGGTCGCGCTGGCCACCGACGGGATCGGCAGCTGCTGGATCGGCTCGACGATTTTCGCCCCGGAGGTCACCCGTTCGGTGCTCGGCCTCGCCGAGGACTGGAATCCGCTGGGCGCCATCGCCGTCGGTCATCCGCTCGAGGAGCCCGCGCCGCGTGCGGTATTCGGTCCGGGCTCGGGGCTGGTGGAACTGTGATGATGGGAACCGTGACCCTCCGAACCGTGACCCTCCGAACCGTGACCCTCCGAACCGTGATCGCGTCCACCTGTTCCGCCGTCGGCGGATTCGCGCGATGAGCGCCGAATCGCTGCACGCCTCGGCCACCAAACTACTCGAATCATGGTGCCCGGCAACACGTCCCGATCAGTCGCTACGGGAGGCGATGCTGGCCTTCCTCGGGTCGGCGCCCGGTGGCTGCCTGCGCGGGCACGCGCCGGGGCACATCACCGCCTCGACCATCGTCTTCTCGCACGACCGGAGCGAGGTCCTGCTGACCCTGCATCCACGGGTCGGGCGTTGGCTCCAACTCGGCGGGCATTGCGAGGAGGGTGACGAGACGGTCGCCGACGCGGCGCTGCGCGAGGCGACCGAGGAATCCGGTATCGAAGGCATCTACCTGGAACCGGAACTGTACGGGGCGCAGGCGCACCCGATCACCTGTTCGCTCGGTGTGCCGACGCGCCACCTCGATCTGTTGTTCCTGGCCGTCGCCCCGGCGGGCGCGGTTCCGGTGCGCAGCGCGGAGTCGACCGACCTGCGGTGGTGGCCGGTCGGCGCGCTGCCCGACAACGCGGATGTTCTGCTTGACCGCTAGTACCCGTCATCGAAGGGCCGCATCCTCCGGGGTGCGGCCCTTCGCCGTTTCCGGGGCTCCTCCCGCACAGATCAACTTTACAAATTGGCTAATTTGTATAGACATCCGACACTGTGATGGCTATTGTAAAACACAGATGTATTGCGCGTCACACTTTCGGCGCGCCGCTGGAAAGAGGAGACAACGATGTCGACGGATATCGACGCGGCCGAGCGCCCGACACAGGCGTGGCGCGACCGCAAGCGATACATGTGGCTGTGGGGGCTTTTCGCGCCGACGGGGCTGTTCACCATCGGCCTTCCGCTGATCTGGGCGCTCAACGAGCTCGGCTGGCACCGGCTGGCGCAGGTGCCGTTCTGGCTCGGTCCGATCCTGATCTACGTGCTGATCCCGATCGCCGACGTCTTCTTCGGCCCGGACGGTGAGAATCCACCCGACGAGGTGATGGAGTACCTGGAGAACGACAGGTACTACCGCTATCTGACCTACCTGTACCTGCCGTTCCAGTACGCGGGACTGGTGATGGCCTGCTACCTGATCACCGCGGACGACGTGAGCTGGCTCGGCATCGACGGCGGGCTGCACCTGGTCGACAAGATCGGGCTCGCCATCACCGTCGGCATGATCGGCGGCATCGGTATCAATACCGCGCACGAACTGGGCCACAAGAAGGTGCGCCTGGAACGCTGGCTGTCGCGGATCGCGCTGGCCCAGCCCTTCTACGGCCATTTCTACATCGAGCACAATCGCGGCCACCACGTGCGGGTGGCGACGCCGGAGGATCCCGCCAGCTCCCGGATCGGCGAATCCTTCTATGCCTTCTGGCCGCGCACCGTGTGGGGGAGTCTGAGCTCGTCGTGGCGTCTGGAGTCGACTCGGCTCGAGCGTCTCGGCAAGAAGCCGTTCAGTCTGCACAACGAGGTGCTCAGCGCCTGGCTCATGTCGGTGGTGCTGTACGCCGCGCTGGTCGCGATCTTCGGTATCGAACTGCTTCCGTACCTGGTGTTGCAGGCGGTGGTCGGATTCAGCCTGCTCGAGGCGGTCAACTACCTCGAGCACTACGGGCTGGTGCGCGAGCGGACCGCGTCGGGTCGCTACGAGCGCCCCGCGCCGGTGCACAGCTGGAACAGCGATCACCTGGTCACCAATATCTTCCTGTACCACCTACAGCGTCACAGTGACCATCACGCCTACCCGACGCGGCGCTATCAGACGCTGCGCAGCTGGGACGGCGCACCCAATCTGCCCAGCGGCTACGCCAGCTTGATCCTGCTCGCCTACTTCCCGCCGCTGTGGCGTCGGGTGATGGACAAGCGGGTGCTGGCCCATTACGACGGTGACATCACCCGGGCCAATATCCACCCGGGTAAACGGGATCGTGTCCTCGCCCGGTACGGCGCGAGCACGACGGAGGTGTAGTCGTGAGCTCTTTCCGTTGCCCCGTCTGTGATTACGTCTACGACGAGTCGAAAGGTGAACCACACGAAGGATTTCCGGCTGGGACGGCCTGGTCCGAGGTGCCCGACGACTGGTGCTGCCCCGATTGCGGCGTACGCGAGAAGATCGATTTCGAACCGGTAGGAGTGAGCGGATGAGTACAGCGTCACCCAGCGAAGCGGCGACCGGCCGGGAGGCGGGCCGGCCGGATTACAAACTGTTCCAATGCGTCCAGTGCGGTTTCGAATACGACGAGGCGCAGGGCTGGCCCGACGACGGAATCGCCCCCGGTACCAGGTGGGACGATATTCCCGATGACTGGACCTGTCCGGATTGCGGCGCGGCCAAGGCCGATTTCTTCATGGTCGAGATCGAACGGTCGTGAGATTTTGACTGCGGCAGATGCCCGTGACAGTGTCGCGGGTATGCCGCGTACCGGACCGAGGGTTCCCTATCAGGAAGCGGCGCGGCTGCTGCTGCGCACATCCGTCCTCGACGGTATGCGCGAACTGCTCGTCGAACGGGACTGGGCCAAGATCACCCTCGGCGATGTCGCGACCAGGGCGGGTGTCAGCAGGCAGACCCTCTACAACGAGTTCGGTTCACGCGCGGGCCTGGCGCAGGCGTACGCGCTGCGACTGGCCGACGATCTCGTCGATCACGTCCATACCGCGATCGACGGCAACGTCGGAGACGCGCGCGCCGCGTTCCGGGAGGGTCTGGCCGGATTCTTCCTGGACGCGGCCACCGATCCGCTCGTGCAGTCGCTGCTCTCGGGCGAGGCGAAATTGGATCTGCTTCGCCTCATCACCCTCGACGCGGGGCCCTTGCTCGCGCACGCGACCGATCGCCTCGCCGGAGCCTTCGAGAACAGCTGGGTGGATGCCACCCGGGCGGAATCGGAGATCCTCGCCCAGGCGTTGGTGCGGATCGCGCTGAGTTACATCCCGACCCCGCCCGGTCCCGGGCATAACGCCCCCGCCGAGCTGAGTGAGTTGCTGGCCCCTTACGTGGAGGCGATACTGTCCGCGAAGGACCGTCGGTAGCAGCGGTTCGGGCCGAAGCTCAGCGGTAGCCGTCGGTGCATAGAGCGTCGAGGCACTTGTGATTTCAACCAAAAACCGACTAGCAGGGTTGTAAGTACCACCACGTTTGATTGCCTAGGCGCTGTGTAACAGTCCGAAACACTGTATGTATTGTCCTGCAACGAAGTGGAAGTACGGATAAGCGGGGCAAACGTGCAATCGGTTGGCAAACCGAAGGGGTCGCTCGATCCCAAACGCCATCTCTGGGTGTTCGGTCTGCTCGCGCCCGCCTGCGCGCTGCTCCCTTCGCAACTGGTCCTGCGAACCGGCTACGAAGTCTTCTGGTGGATCGGGCCGGTCCTGATCCTGATCGTCATCCCGGTGCTGGACTGGGTGGTCGGCGAGGACGGATCCAATCCGCGCGACGAGGACTACGAGCGCCTGTCCAACGACAGGTTCTACCGGTGGTGCACCTACCTCTTCCTACCGATCCAGCTGATCGGTCTGGTGATCGCCAGCGCGATGTGGGCAGGCGACGATCTGAGCCTGCTGGACAAACTCGGCCTGGCGACCACCCTCGGCTTCGTCAGCGGCATCGGCATCAACGCGGCGCACGAACTGGGTCATCGGGTAGAGGTCCTCGAGCGCTGGCTGGCGAAACTCGCGCTGGCGCAGTCCGGCTACGGCCATTTCTTCGTCGAGCACAACCGTGGTCACCACGTCCGCGTCGCCACCCCGGAGGATCCGGCGAGCGCCAGGCTGGGGGAGTCGCTGTGGGAATTCCTGCCGCGCAGCGTCCTCGGCGGATTCCGTTCGGCGATCGGCCTGGAGCGCGAGCGACTGGCCCGGCGTGATCGCGGCTGGTGGAGCCCGCACAATCACATCCTGCAGGCCTGGGCGATGTCGCTGGTGCTGTTCGGCTCGCTGATCGGGGTCTTCGGCATCGCGACGGTGCCGTGGCTGTTCCTCCAGGCCGTGATCGGGGCCGCGCTGCTGGAGACGGTGAACTACGTCGAGCACTACGGCCTGTTACGCGAACGCAGGCCCAACGGCCTCTACCGCCGTTGCTCGGCCCGCGACAGCTGGAACAGCGATCGTCTGGTCACCAATATCTTCATGTTCCACCTGCAACGGCACAGTGACCATCACGCCAACCCCGGCCGCCGCTACCAGACGTTGCGCACCTCGGCGCTGGCGCCGCAGTTGCCCGCGGGCTACGCCAGCATGATCGTGCTCGCCGCGCTCCCGCCGCTGTGGCGAGCGGTGATGGACAAGCGCGTGCTCGCCCACTACGACGGCGACCTCGACAAGGCCAATGTCCTGCCCCGTAAACGGGTCAGACTGCTGGCCTCGCGCCGGGCCGCCGCCTGATCTCGAATCACGCGCACGCGCGGATTAGGTTAGGCTCAGCTAATGTTCGATAGGTTGCTCGTCCTCGCAACCGCCGCCTCGGCTGCCTTCACTCCGCTCGCGGCCGCTCCCGCCGCCGCCGCTCCCGCCGCGTCGACGGCCCCGGCCACCACGCGCGGTGTCGTCGTCATCGTGCCCGGCCAGTCTCTGGGCTCGCTGCCCTACCAGCCGATGGCCGCCGAATTGCGCGCGGACGGATACACCTCCCTCGTCCTCGATCTGAAGGGATTCGACGTGGCTGCCGACGCTGCCTCGGTCGCCGTCGCGGTGGACGCGGCCCACACCGAATATCCCGGCGTTCCGGTCGCCCTGGTCACGCACAGTATCGGCGCGCTGAGCGGCCGCTACTACCTGCGCGATCTCGGCGGCGCGGACCGGATCGCCACCTATATCGCGATCGGCGCGCCGCAGTACGGATCGCCCGGCGCGTGCGGGCAGTCGGTGGGCGCCGAGATCTGCCCGGACACCCGCTTCATGGCCGACCTCAACGCGGGCGACGACACCCCGGGACCGACGACCACCTACTACTCGATCCGCAGCGAGCGGGAATGGTCCGACGGGCGCCTCGACGGCGGACAGTGCCGGATCACGCCGTTCCCGACCCTCGGCAACGGCGGCGTCGACCACGCGCTCGAACCGCTGCTTCCCGCGGTGCTGCCGCAGGTGCGCGGCGCGCTCGCGGGAGTGTGCGATGGTGAATTCGTCGACGAACCCGACGGCGCGATCGACCCGAGGTCGACTCTCTTCCCGAACGGCGTCCCCTACAGCTAGTACCACCGCGATACGGCAAGACCGTCGCGCTGTGCCACGGCGCGGAGCGACGGACTAGCCTTGCTGATCGAACCGACATTCACCGAGAGGCTGATCCAGGCGCATGACAACCTCAGAACTTCCCGCACGCACGTCCCTGACCGCCGATGTCCGCAACGGCGTCGATTACAAGGTGGCGGACCTCGCGCTGGCCGAATTCGGCCGCAAGGAGATCCGGCTGGCCGAGCACGAGATGCCCGGTCTGATGGCGCTGCGCCGCGAGTACGCGGACGTGCTGCCGTTGCAGGGCGCCCGCATCTCCGGTTCGTTGCACATGACCGTGCAGACCGCGGTGCTGATCGAGACCCTCGTCGCGCTGGGCGCGCAGGTGCGCTGGGCCTCGTGCAACATCTTCTCGACCCAGGACCACGCCGCCGCCGCGGTCGTGGTCGGTCCGCACGGCACCGTCGACGCGCCCGAGGGCACGCCGGTCTTCGCGTGGAAGGGTGAAACCCTCGAGGAGTACTGGTGGGCCGCCGAGCAGATGCTCACCTGGCCGGGCGAACCCGCCAACATGATCCTCGACGACGGCGGCGACGCCACCATGCTCGTGCTGCGCGGCGCGCAGTTCGAGAAGGCGGGCGTGATCCCGCCCGAGGACGACGACCACTCCGCCGAGTACAAGGTGTTCCTCAACCTGCTGCGCGAGCGTTTCGAGACCGATCGCGGCAAGTGGGGCGCCATCGCCGAATCGGTCAAGGGCGTCACCGAGGAGACCACGACCGGCGTGCTGCGGCTGTACCAGTTCGCGGCGGCGGGTGAGCTGGTGTTCCCGGCCATCAATGTCAACGACTCGGTCACCAAGTCGAAGTTCGACAACAAGTACGGCACCCGCCACTCGCTGATCGACGGCATCAACCGCGGCACCGATGTGCTCATCGGCGGCAAGAAGATCCTGATCTGCGGTTACGGCGACGTCGGCAAGGGTTGCGCGGAATCGCTTGCGGGACAGGGCGCCCGGGTCCAGGTCACCGAGATCGACCCGATCAACGCGCTGCAGGCGCTGATGGACGGCTACGACGTGGTCACCGTGGAGAAGGCGATCGCGAACGCCGATATCGTCATCACCTCCACCGGCAACAAGGACATCATCACCCTCGATCACATGAAGGCGATGAAGGACCAGGCCATCCTCGGCAATATCGGCCACTTCGACAACGAGATCGACATGGCCGCGCTGGAGCGTTCCGGTGCGCACCGGCTCAATATCAAGCCGCAGGTCGACCAGTGGACCTTCGAGTCGGGCAAATCCATCATCGTGCTGTCGGAGGGGCGTCTGCTCAACCTCGGCAACGCGACCGGACACCCGTCGTTCGTGATGTCGAACAGCTTCTCCAACCAGGTCATCGCTCAGATCGAGCTGTGGACCAAGCCGGAGGAATACGACAACGAGGTCTACCGCCTGCCCAAGGCGCTGGACGAGAAGGTCGCCCGCATCCACGTCGAGGCGCTCGGCGGTGAACTGACCAAGCTCACCAAGGATCAGGCCGAGTACATCAACGTCGATGTCGAGGGACCGTACAAGCCGGAGCACTACCGGTACTGACGCCCGCGAGGCATCCTTCCTGAATCACGTGTGCCCCGTCGAGTCTCGCTCGACGGGGCACACGCGTGCGCGGGCGTCGCCGTGTTCGCTCGTGCGGGCTACAGCCGAAGCCGGTAGCAGTCGCCGTAGAAGTACAGCCGCAGCGCGCAGTTGATCCCGGCCGAACCCGTCATCGACAGCAGTCGGAAGACGGTGGCGATATCGGCGGCCGATCCGGAGGCGCTGCCGGTGTCGGCCGCGACGGGATCGGCGGGTGGAAGTGGATCCGCGGCTGCGTTGCCGCAGATGACGGCGCTGGAGATGGCGATCGCCGCGACGATCGCGGGCAGAATGCGTGATTTCGGCATGTGGTGGACCTGCCTGATAGAGGGTGGAGCCGCCGCCAATATACGACAATCTGAAGTGTTGATATTTCATATTTGCCGAGTTGGTCGGGTGGCGTCGGTCCGTCACGCTCCCGCATGTAGCCTGCTCCTCATGGGTGCGCTGGTATCGGTCGAAGGGATCGACGGAGCGGGTAAACGAACGCTGATCGACGGCGTCGGCGCCGCCCTGCGTGCGCGCGGTCTGCGCGTCGCCACGCTGGCCTTCCCGCGCTACGGCCGTTCGGTGCACGCGGATCTGGCGGCCGAGGCGCTGCGCGGCGGACACGGCGATCTGGCCGACTCGGTGTACGCGATGGCGCTGATGTTCGCGCTCGACCGCGCGGCCGCGCTGCCCGAACTGTCGAAAATGGTGGCCGACAACGATATTGTCGTGCTCGATCGCTACGTCGCCTCCAACGCCGCGTATTCCGCTGCCCGCCAGAAGGAATCGGCGGACGGCGAAACGGTGCGCTGGGTGGGCGATTTGGAATTCGGCCGATTCGCGCTTCCGGTGCCCGCGCTACAGGTGCTGCTCGACGTGCCGACGGCGGTGGCGGCCGAGCGTGCGCACCGGCGTGGCGAACTCGACGAGTCCCGGGCTCTGGATGCCTACGAACGCGACGGCGGTCTGCAACAGCGCACCGACGAGGTATACCGCGAGCTGGCCGACCTGAATTGGTTCGGGCCGTGGTGGAAGTTCCGAACCGACGACGACGCCTCGACGTTGATCACCCGATTGGCCGAAATCGTTGCCCGATAAGGTTGGATGTGCGGCGGGATTCGACCAGTGTTGGCGTGGCGGCCCGCTACGAGCGCGAGAGATGACAACACAGTAATTATGAAGCCGAAGATTCTGGTCGTCGACGACGATATGGCGCTCGCGGAGATGCTCACGATCGTCTTGCGCGGGGAAGGGTTCGACCCGCATGTGGTCGGCGACGGCACGCAGGCCCTGGCCGCGGTACGTGAGATCCGCCCCGATCTCGTGTTGCTGGACCTGATGCTGCCCGGTATGAACGGCATCGACGTATGCCGGGTGCTGCGCGCCGATTCCGGGGTGCCGATCGTGATGCTCACGGCCAAGACCGACACGGTCGACGTCGTGCTCGGTCTGGAGTCCGGTGCCGACGACTACATCGTCAAACCGTTCAAACCCAAGGAACTCGTCGCCCGGGTGCGCGCTCGCCTGCGTCGCACCGAGGACGAGCCCGCCGAACTGCTCTCCATCGCGGATATCGTCATCGACGTGCCCGCGCACAAGGTCAGCCGTTCCGGCGTGCAGATCTCGCTGACGCCGCTGGAATTCGATCTGCTGGTGGCGCTGGCGCGCAAACCGCGCCAGGTCTTCACGCGCGAGGTGCTGCTCGAACAGGTATGGGGCTACCGGCACGCGGCCGACACCAGGCTGGTCAACGTGCATGTGCAGCGCCTACGCGCGAAGGTCGAGAAAGACCCGGAGAATCCTGAAATCGTGCTGACCGTCCGCGGGGTCGGGTACAAGGCCGGACCCCCGTGATCGATAGCGAGGAGCGTCCCGCGGGCGCGGTCGGGCACGACGACCCGGCCGGTGCGTCACGCGGGACGGGTCATCGTATTCGAACAGCGCTCACACCGGTGGCGACGTGGTTCAGAGACGTCGGCACCGCGTTGGGTCATGTCTGGCGACGGTCGCTGCAACTGCGCGTCATCGTCTCGACACTGACCCTGTCGCTGATCGTCATCACCATCCTCGGCGTGGTGCTGACCAGCCAGATCACCGATCGGCTGCTGGACGCCAAGATCAACGCCGCGGTCGAGGAGATGGACCGCGCGCGCAATACGGTGGAGAGTCAGCTCGCGGGTGTGCACGATATCGGCACCCAGCGGCTCGGTGACGCGCGCGACGCGCTGTCCAATCGCGGTGGCACAGGTCAATCCAGCGGCGTGGCAGGCAGTTTCGATTCCGCGCTGAGCATGGTCGGCGGCACGCCGCAGCAGCAGATCTCGGTCGGCCCGATCAGCGAGGTGCCCGAGGAACTGCGCCGGTTCGTGCAGCGCAACCAGGTCAGCTACCAGTTCGCCACGGTGGCGGATCCGGACGGCTATCACGGCCGCGCGCTGGTCATCGGCAGTCCGAGCGCCGAGATCCCGACGCTGGAGATCTACCTGATCTTCCCGCTGGCCAACGAGGAACGCAGCCTGGCGCTCATGCGCGGCACCATGATGATCGGTGGTCTGGTGCTGCTCGTGCTGCTCGCCGCGATCACCGCGCTGGTGACCAGGCAGGTCGTGCTGCCGATCCGGTCCGCCGCGCGGATCGCCAGCCGCTTCGCCGACGGCAGACTCAAGGAACGCATGCTCGTGCGCGGCGAGGACGATATGGCGCGGTTGGCGCAAGCGTTCAACGAGATGGCCGAGAGTCTGTCGAACCAGATCACGCAGCTGGAGGAATTCGGCAATCTACAACGCCGATTCACCTCCGACGTCAGCCACGAACTACGCACCCCGCTCACCACCGTCCGCATGGCGGCCGACCTGATCCACAGCAGCAGCGACGATCTGGACCCGGCTCTCGCCCGCAGCGCCGAACTGCTCGTCACCGAACTCGACCGCTTCGAGGGTCTGCTCAACGACCTGCTCGAAATCAGCAGGCACGACGCGGGTGTGGCCGAATTGCAGGTCGAATCGCTCGACGTGCGTATGTGCGCGCGGGCCGCGATCTCCACCGTGCGGCATCTTGCCAAGGACGCGGGCATCGAAGTGGTCATCGATATGCCCGAGGAACCGCTGGTCGCCGAGGTCGACCCGCGTCGCGTCGAGCGCGTGCTACGTAATCTGCTCGCCAACGCCATCGACCACAGCGAGGGCAAACCGGTGCTGATCCGGATGCGCGGCGATGCCGACGCCAACGCGGTCGCGGTGGTGGTACGCGATCAGGGCGTCGGTCTGCGGCCGGGCGAGGAGAAGTTGGTGTTCAACCGCTTCTGGCGTTCGGACCCGTCAAGGATGCGCCGCTCCGGCGGTACCGGACTCGGTCTGTCCATCAGCGTCGAGGACGCGAATCTGCACGAGGGCAGGCTGGAGGCGTGGGGCGAGATCGGCCTCGGCGCGAGTTTCCGGCTGACGTTGCCGCTGGTTCGCGGCAAGAAACTCGGTGTGAGCCCGCTGCCGTTGGAACCGGGCACGCGCAAACCGCCGCGCCCCACCGAATCCGAGACCGTCGAGTTGCCGTCCAGCCCGTTGCCGCAGCCCGAACCGGGCGCCGACCGGGCCCCGGCCACCGCGGCCGACAGGGAGGGCGACGGCGTCGCACCGGAGCCGCCGTCCTCGGACGCCGACAGCGGCGAGGTAGCGCGCGAATCGGGAGACGTACAGTCATGACCGTGCATTCCAGGTTCCCGCGGCTGCGTTGGGCCGCGCTCGGCGCCCTCGTGCTGGTGACCGCGCTGCTCGGTGGGTGCGCGAGTCTGCCGGAGTCCTCCGCACCGCAGGCCCTCGGCACCATCAACAGGGAGCCGACGTCGGAAGGACCGCTGCCACCGACGGTCGGTCGCGATCCGGGACTGCTGCTGCGCGACTACCTCCAGGCGACGGCGGACCCGGCCAACGGGCACGCGGCGGCGCGGCAGTACATGACCGAGTCGGCGTCGGCCCAGTGGGACGACACCACGAGCACGGTGATCGTCGACCGACCAGACACCCTGCTCGAATCCCGCGAGGCCGAATCCGCCACCTACCGGATCCGCGCCCAGAAGGTCGCCGAGATCGCGCCCGACGGCGCGTACCGGGCCACCGAGGGCCCGCCGCTCGAATACAAGATCGAGATGGTCAAGGTCGACGGCGAATGGCGCATCGACGACCTGCCCGACGGCGTCGTGATGGATACCACCGCCTTCGCCAAGTCCTACCGGCGATACGTTCTGTACTTCCCGGAGCCGACGGGTAATTCGGTCGTCCCCGATCTGCGCTGGATCTCGGCGCCGAAGAACGAACTGACCGGGCGGCTGCTCGCGTTGCTGGCGGACGGCAGCGAGCCCGCGCTCGCCCCGGTGGTGCGCAACCTGATGGCCCCGCCCGTGGCGATACGCGGTCCGATCACCAAGGCCAACGGCGATCCCGACGAGGTCGGCGTCGGCCTGGGCGGCGTGCGCATCGATTTCTCCGGCGTCAGCGGGTTCAACCAGCGTGATCGCGAACTGCTCGCGGCGCAGGTGGTGCTCACCCTGGCCAGAGCCGACGTCCTCGGGCCGTACATGCTCCTGGCCGACGGTAAACCCCTGGACGAGCGGTTCGCGGCGAACGGGTGGTCGGTCGCCGACGTCCAGCAGTCCAGTCCCGAGGTCAACGCCCAGAACCGGATCGGGCTGCACGCACTGCGCGAGGGGTCGCTCGTGCAGGTCGGGGTCGGCGGGATCGACCCGGCTCCCGGCTATTTCGGTGCGGTGAGCAATCTCCAGTCCGCGGCGCTGAGCCCCGACGGTCAGTTCGTCGCCGCCGTCGCCGACGCGGGCAGGCCCGCGCCCGAGCCGCCGCGCACGCTGATGGTCGGCAGTTACGGCGGCACCCAGTTCCCGGTCGCCGAGGGGACAACCATCAGCCGACCGTCCTGGGCCCTCGACGGCAGCGCCGCGTGGGCGGTCATCGACGGTGAACACGTCATCCGCGTGGTCAACGACCGGGCGACCGGAACCGTATCGGTCGAGGATGTCGACATCTCCGGCCTGACAACGGGTTCGACCGCGCTGCGATTCCCGATCACCGAGATCAGGATCTCGCGCAGCGGGGTCCGCGCGGTGCTGATCGCGGACGGCAAGGTGTACGTGGCGGTCGTGGTCCGCAGGCCCGACGGCAAGTACGCGGTGACCTCGCCGATGCCGGTCGCTGTCGACGTGAGTACGCCCGCGGTGTCGGTGAACTGGCTGGGCGGCGACACGATCTTCATCGCGTTCCAGGGCAATGTCGACCCGGTGCGCACCGTCCAGATCGACGGCTCCGGCTTGTTACCGCTGACCGGGCGCAATCTGACCTCGCCGGTGCGGTCGGTCAGTGTCTCACCCGAACACCAGTACGTCGCCGATTCGCGCGCTGTCCTCGAATTGACCAGCAATCCCGACGGCGGCGAACCCTATTGGCGCGAGGTGCCCGGGCTGGGCGCCAACGCCGTTCCCGTATTGCCCGGATAGCCGCGCTCTGTCGGTGGGCGGGTGCACACTCGCCCGATGCGAACGCTGCTCGATCTGATGTTGCCCGCACGGTGCGGCGGGTGCGGGACGGCCGGGACGGCATGGTGCGCCGAGTGCGCCTCGGTGCTGACGAGACCGCCGGTGCGGGTCCGTCCACGGACCGATCCCGGCGTGCCGTGCTGGGCGCTCGGTCCCTACGCCGGTCCGGCCCGTCGGGCGGTACTGGCGATGAAGGAACACGGCAGGCGCGATCTCGCGCGACCCCTCGGCGGCGCGCTGGCCGCCGGGCTGACCCGCCTGCGGGCTCCGGGGCGGCCACTGATCCTGGTCCCCGCGCCGAGCAGACGTGTCGCGGCGCGGCGTCGAGGCGGCGATCCGGTGCTGCGGACGGCCAGGGCCGCGGCGGAATCGCTGGACGATTGCCGGGTGGTGCCGGCGTTACGTCTGTGGTGGGGAGCGCGTGACTCCGTCGGACTGACATCGGGCGAGCGCAGGCGCAATCTGGAGGGTCGCGTCCACGCCCTACCCATACCCGGTTCGCGGGCATCCTACACCGGATTTGCCGAGGTAATCGTGGTCGATGATGTGCTGACGACCGGCGCCACCGCCGGTGAATCGGTCCGCGCGCTCGGACGTGTCGGTTATTCGGTACGTGGCGTGCTGGTGACGTGTGCTGCTTGACTCCGGGAAATTTGCGTGAACACTGGCGGACCGCCGCTATGCGTACTACCGTCGCCAACACACACCCGAACCGGGAGTTTGGAGGTGGCGCCTCGGACAACTACGTGCCGTGCTATTCCCCGACGTGAGGTCCGGGCCCCCGGCCCGAGACCGTGTAACCGCGAAGGGCTCCGCGAAGCGACGGATACCGAATACTGCTCGGCACGGCTCAACCCCGCCGCACGTCATATCGGGCTGTGCGGCCAGATCCGGGAGGTACGCGTGACGACTTCACGACCTTCAGTGAAAGATTCCAATTCCTCGGTACTGGACCCCGGTGCCGCGTATTCACCAGAGTCACCCGACGAGGATCGAGCACCGGCTCCTCGCGCCGACGTCGTGGTCAAGGGCCGCAACGTCGAGGTGCCCGACCACTACCGAATCTACGTCTCGGAGAAGCTCTCTCGTCTCGAACGCTTCGATCCGTCGATCTTCATCTTCGACGTCGAGCTGTTCCACGAACGCAACCGTCGTCAGCGCAAGAGTTGCCAGCGCGTGGAGATCACCGCGCGGGGTAAGGGTCCGGTCGCCAGGGCCGAAGCGTGCGCCGACAGTTTCTACGCCGCCCTCGAATCAGCGACGGCCAAACTCGAGAGCCGCCTGCGCCGCACCAAGGACCGCAGGCGCGTCCACTACGGTGAGAAGACTCCCGTCTCCGTCGCCGAGGCGACCGCCGAACTCGTCGACGATCAACTGTTCGCCCTCGCCAGCGGTGATCTGGACACCCATGCCCACCCCGGCGAGGATGCCGAGTTTTCTACGGAGTCAACGGATTACGAGGCCGGACCCGGCCATATCGTGCGCACCAAAGTGCACACCGCGACTCCGATGTCGGTCGATGACGCCCTCTATCAGATGGAACTCGTCGGCCACGACTTCTTCCTCTTCCACGACAAGGAGACCGACCGACCCTCGGTGGTCTACCGTCGTCACGCTTTCGACTACGGCCTGATCCGGCTCACCTAGCGCGCGTCGAAGTGCCCGGCCGGAGCACCACGCCCGGCCGGGCGCAGTGCTGTCCTACCGTCGGCGATCGCGGAAGAACGTGGTGTGCAACAGGGAATCGCGGCGCGGCCGCAGCGCCTGCAACATCACCAGGTCGGCGAAGGTCTCCGCGTCGCGTTCGCGGCTGCTGCCGTAATCGGTTCTGCCCAGCACGTGCCGGATGGATTCCGGGCTGATCGAAGGCAGCAGTTCGGTGACCGCGGCCAGGGTGTGGCCGGTCGCGCCGCCGTCGGCGCGATCGGGTCCGTGGCCGAGCAGCATGTGGCCGAGTTCGTGGGCGACGATGTGTTCGGCGTGCCACTCGGTGGTGTCGGCGCCGTAGACGATGACGTCGGAATCCTGTTTGGCGATCCACAGGCCGCTGCCGGTGCCGCATCCGGCTCCCGCGAGGTCGACGGTATCCACCGGGTGCAGGGTGATGGGCCGTCCGCGGAACTCGGCGACCGCGTCGATATAGGAGCCCAGTTTCCACGGACGTGGAATCGCGACGTTCCGGGAGAGTTCCCGGAACCGGGTGTCCATACCGGCCATACGATGCGATCTCCTACGACAGTTCACGATCCCGCCCCGTGTAGGTGTCGATGTTACCGAGTGCCGGGTCCGAGTCGGTCGGTGCTCTCGATCAGCCGGGAGAGGCGGTCGAGGTCGACATCCGAACCGCGCAGCGCGATGCTGGCGACATTGGCATCGCGCATGGTCGCGAGCAGTTCGAGTTCGCGATCGATCGACCGCGCGGTGTCGCCTGTGGTTGTCAGGTAATCGGGTTCGACGCCGAAGCAGTGCGCGATGGCCGCGAGCACTTCGCCGTCGACGACGCGCTCGTCGAAGACGCCGTCGCGCATGCTGTCGATGTGCTGTGCCGAGACGGTGCGGTGCAGGGTGGTGCTCACCTGTTCGGCCACCGAGGACGACGCGCGCTCCGGCGCCGCGCGCGGATGCATCGTCTCGAATAGTCGGTTGATCTTGCGGCTGAGCGTCAATCGCTCATGCGCGGAGGTGTTCTCGGACATCTTCACCATTCATTCCTCGCCGTTCCGGAATTCCGCCGCACCGTTGGCGGCCGACCACCGATCGCGGAATCCGGCCTCGGTACCGGCGTCGATATCGGTGACGCGGTTGGCCAGCCAGCGACGATAGCGGCGCTCTTCCAGTTCGGCCGGATCGCTCACCTCGGCGGGGACCTCGAGCAGATGTCGAAAGGCCATCTCGACCAGCGGGTGCAGCTGGCGTCCCGGACCGCCGTTGCGTTCGAGCATGACGGTGGCGTAGCGCGCGGACAGCCGGGAGACGACGCCGTTGAGATCTGCGACGGCGGCCACCACGTGCGGCTCGACGGTGCGGCCGCTCTCTATCGCGTCGTTGAGACGGCCCGAGGCGGCGAGCAGCGCCGTCAGATCACCGAGTTCGAAGCGGATCGAATCCGGTCCGGACACGATCGATTCGTTGCCCGCCGAATCCGTGCTCCGCGCTTCGGACGGTGTGCCGCCCGCGTAGGTGCGCGCGGCGCTGCCGGGTCGCCAGCGTAGCGGCACGTCGAGTTTGTTGAGGGTGTGCGTGCTGATCGAGGAGTCGCCGTCCTCGATCTTCCTGATCGTCGGGGCGGACGGGCCGCCGAGATCGCCGATCTGGATCTGGGTGAGGCCGAGTTCGTCCCGGCGCTCCCTGATGATCCGGCCGAAGCGCTTCTGTCGCGACAGCTCCGAAGTGCTTTGCATAGTGGGTTTCAGCGTAGGCCGTTTTTGGGTTCGATAGCAAGCCGATAGAAAGTGTTTGAGAAATCTATCGAAACATTGTTACTGTGTTTTCGCGCCGAGCGTCCCGACGCCGGTCGTGCGGGTTCCGGGGACGAGCAGGGGCGTTCACCGGGGCCGAGCTCCCGGCCTGCCGTGCAACGGCGCGCGGCAGGCTCAGCGGATTCGGAGGGGATCGCTGAGCACGGGCCGGGCCCATGGCGACCCGGCGGCGATCATCACGTGGGGTGCCGCCGGGTCCGTCGTCGGCGTCGCGCCGGACGTTCGGCCGGTCGCGCCGTAGACCTGAAACTTACTTTGAAGTAAGTTTGGTGCAACAGGTCTGTCGAAAGGAACTCGCATGGCTGCCAAGGGTGCTCGCCGTGCCGTGATCGTCTCGGGTGCGCGCACACCGTTCGTGCGCGCGTTCACCGATTACACGCGGATGGATTCGATCGCGCTGGCCGACGCCGCCGTGCGCGGACTGCTGGAGCGCACCGGGCTTCCCGGTGCACAGGTGCAGGCGATCGTGTGGGGCGGGGTGATCCTGCCCAGCGCCGCGCCCAATATCGCACGCGAGATCGCACTCGATCTGAAACTCGATCCCGGCTGCGAGGGATACACGGTCACCAGGGCCTGTGCCTCCGGATTGCAGGCGGTGACCGCGGCCGCGGCCGCGATCGAGCGCGGCGAATACGACATCATGATCGCCGGCGGCAGTGATTCCACCAGCAACGCCGAGGTGAAACTGCCCCAGAAACTCGTGCACGCGGGCGCGCCACTGGCACTGGGCAAGCCGAAGCCGATGGATTACCTGTCCGCCCTGCGTCAACTGGCCCCGTTCACCGATCTGCTGCCCGCCCGGCCGAAGATCGCCGAACGCACCACCGGCGAGGTGATGGGTGAATCGGCCGAGAAGATGGCGCGCATCCACGGCATCGGACGCGACGAACAGGACGAATTCGCCGTGCGGTCGCACCGTCGCGCCGCCGCCGCCATCGAGTCCGGGCGTTTCGACGACGAGGTGTTGCGGGTGCGCACTCCCGACGGCGTCGATATCGACCGTGACGGACTCGTTCGGGCCGACACCAGCGTCGAACGGCTGGCGAAACTCGCCCCGGTCTTCGCGACCGACGGCACCGTCACCGCCGGTAACGCCAGCCCGTTGACCGACGGCGCGTCGGCGGTGCTGTTGATGAGCGAGGACGCGGCGAAGGCCATGGGCTACCGTCCGCTCGCGGCCTTCCGCTCGTGGAGTTACGTCAGCGTCGATCCGGCCGATCAGGTGCTGATCGGGCCCGCGATCTCCATGCCGAGAGCGCTCGACAAGGCCGGTATGGCACTGGCCGATATCGACCTCGTCGACATCCACGAGGCGTTCGCCGCCCAGACGCTGTCCGTGCTGAGCGCTCTCGCCAGCGACGAATGGGCCAAGACGCGCCTCGGTCGTGACACCGCGGTGGGCGAGATCGGTATCGAGACGCTCAATGTGCACGGGGGTTCGGTATCCCTCGGCCACCCGTTCGGCGCGACCGGAGCCCGCATGGTCACCACCATGGCCAACGAATTGGCTCGCACCGGCAAATCCACCGCACTGCTCGGAATCTGCGCGGCCGGCGGTATCGGGGCGTCGGCGGTGCTCGAAAGCGTGTAGCGGCGGGGCGTTCACGAACCCGCGCGGAAGGTCTCCCTATGTACGGCGTCAGCGAGCGGTCTGCCGGAGCGCCAGCCGAAACGTTCCAGGTCCGGGACGGCCTGGAATTCCTCGACGGGCCCGACGCAGAGCCAGGCGACAGGTCGGATGTGGTCGGGCAGGTCGATCAGATCGGACAGGAACGGCTCGTCGTAGAACGAGACCCAGCCGACCCCGACACTTTCGGCGGTGGCCGCAAGCCACAGGTTCTGGATGGCGAGCACGGTCGAGTAGACCCCGGTCTCCGGAACCGTCGCGCGGCCGAGAACCACCGGGCCACCGCGTGCGTCGTCATGGGTGACGACGATGCCGGTGCCGCTCTCGGTGATGCCCTCGATCTTGATCGGATCGAAGGTCTCGGCCCGCTCCGGCGGTAGCGCGTCGCGGAACTCGACGCGTTTATCGGCCACGTGATCGGCGAATCGCCGCAGCGTCGACCGGTCGCGCACCACCACGAAATCCCACGGCTGCGAGTTGCCGACGCTCGGGGCCCGGTGCGCGGCGTCGAGGATTCGCCACAGCGTCTCGTCGTCGACGAGTTCACCGGTGAATTCGGCGCGCACATCCCGGCGCAGCCGGATGGCCTCGTAGATATTCATATGGTCGGCACACACGGGGCAAGTCAACCAGGCGGGTGTCCCGCGCCGGTGAGCCGACCCGCCGTTGGTCAGCCGATCGGTACGGCGCGGGCGATCCGGCGACGCCCCTGGGCGAGCGCGGTGCGCAGCCCGCGACGCTTACCCGTGACGGGATCGAATGTCGGGGTGGTGTCGCCGCCGAATTTACGTTCCGACGCCGTCTCGGGAGCGTCGTCCGCCGTGTGGCGCAGGTACTTGTTGGGCAGCGCGAGTTTGGCGATGGTGCGCCACGCCTTGAAGTACTGCACCGGCAGCGATCCGGTGGTGTAGGGCAGATCGTATTTCTCGGCGAGCGCCCGCACCCGCACCGCGATATCGGCGTAGCGATTGCTCGGCAGGTCGGGGAAGAGATGGTGTTCGATCTGGTGGCTCAGGTTCCCGCTCATGAAATGGATGATCGGGCCGCCGGAGATGTTGGCGCTGCCCAGCATCTGGCGCAGGTACCACTCGCCCTTGGTCTCGCCCTCGATATCGGCCTTGGTGAACTTCTCGGCGCCGTCGGGGAAGTGGCCGCAGAAGATCACGGCATTGGTCCAGACGTTGCGCACCATATTGGCGGCGATATTCGCGGTCAGGGTGGTGAGGAACGCGGGACCGGTCAGCAGCGGGAACAGCAGGTAGTCCTTGCCGACCTGCTTGCCGATCTTGGCCAGCACCTCACCGCGTTTGCGTTCGAATTCGGCGCGCTCGGGGGAGCCCTCGGGGTAGCGGCCCGCGGCGAGTTTGCCCAATTCCAGGTGCTGGATCGCGACGCCGTATTCGAAGAACAGTTGCAGCAGCAGGTTGTAGGCCGGGTTGCCCAGATTGAACGGCTTCCAGCGCTGGTCGCGCGTCACGCGCAGCAGACCGTAGCCGATGTCGTCGTCCATGCCGAGCACGTTGGTGTACTTGTGGTGCAGGTAGTTGTGGGTCTGCTTCCAGTGCTTGGACGGCCCGGTGTTGTCCCACTCCCACGAGCTGGAATGGACCTCGGGATCGTTCATCCAGTCCCACTGGCCGTGCATGACATTGTGCCCGATCTCCATGTTCTCGATGATCTTGGCCGTCCCGAGCAACGCCACGCCCGCCAGCCACGCGGGCGGCAGGAAACTGGCGAAAAGTACGGTGCGGCCGCTGATCTCGAGCGCGCGCTGAAGCCGGATGACATTGCGGATGTAGCGAGCGTCCTTCACGCCGCGGGAGGATTCGATCTCCCTGCGGATAGCGTCGAACTCCGCGCCGAGTGCCTCCACATCGGCTTCGGTGAGGTGCGCGTACTCCTTGACATCCGAAATCGCCATGGTGGTTACACTACCGTAAGTTACGAGACCGTAGGTTGTGAGGGGCGAATGCGGGATTGTGGTAAATCCCGCATTGCGGAGTCGCTGGGAGAATGCTAGACGCCGTCCGGCGATCGGTCCAATCGGAGCGTCAGCGGTTGCGGCGCAGCCGCAGTGACATCCGCTTACGCACGGCCTTCCGACGCAGGGTCGCCTGCTCGTTGCGCGCCTTCTCCTGCAATGTCGCCCGTGCCTCGCGCAGCAGTTCCTTCTCCTGCTCCGCCTTCTCCTTCAGCGACCGCTTGGCTTCGCGCAGCACTTGCTTCTCGTGCTCGGCCGTCTCCCGCAGCACGATCTTCGCCTCGGCCAGCGCCGAACGCAGCCCGCGTCGCCGCCCGGTCTCCGGGTCGATCATCAGGCGGTGGTTCTCCGGCAGCCAATGGCTCTCGGTCCAGCGTTCGGTCGGCAGCGACGGCAGGGTGATGCCGGCGAATTTGCGTTCGGACGAGGTTTCCGGGGCATCGTCGGCGGTGCGCTTGAGGAAGCGGTCCGGCAGCGCGAGCTTGTGGATGGTCCGGAACGCCAGCAGGTACTGCTTGCCGAGCGATCCGGTGGTGTAGGGCAGGTCGTACTTGTCGCACAACTCGCGCACCCGCACCGCCACTTCGGCGTATCGGTTGCTCGGCAGGTCGGGGAACAGGTGGTGCTCGATCTGGTAGCAGAGGTTGCCGCTCATGAACGCCATCGCGGGCCCGGCCTTGAAATTGGCACTGCCGAGCATCTGGCGCAGGTACCACTCGCCGCTGGTCTCACCCTCCAGCTGTTCGACGGTGAATTTCTCGGCGCCGTCGGGGAAGTGGCCGCAGAAGATGACCGCGTAGGCCCACAGGTTCCTGACCAGGTTCGCGGTGGCGTTCGCCTTGAGCGTCGACTTCCACGCCGGACCGGTGAGCAGCGGGTACAGCAGGAAATCCTTGCTGACCTGGCGGGCGATCTTGCGTCCGAACTCGCGGTTCGGCTGCGACATGAGCTGTTTGGGCGGTGTGCCCGACAGCTCTTTGTCGATACTCCAGTCGTGCAGGGCGATGCCCCATTCGAAACTCGCCGCGAGCACCAGATTCGCCGCGGGCTGCACCAGGTGGATCGGGCGCCACTGCTCGTCGCGGGTCATCCGCAGGATGCCGAAGCCGAGATCCTCGTCCTTGCCCAGCACATTGGTATAGGTGTGGTGGGAGTAGTTGTGCGCTCGCCGCCACTGCGAGGACGGGCCGGTCTGATCCCATTCCCAGGTGCCCGAATGGATCTCGGGGTCGTTCATCCAGTCCCACTGGCCGTGGCTGATGTTGTGCCCGAGTTCCATGTTCTCGATGATCTTGGCCACCGAGAGCATCGCGGTGCCCGCGAGCCAGGCCCAGCGGTTGCGGCTGCCGAAGAGAACGGCGCGCGCCGCCACTTCCAGCCCGCGCTGGGCTGCGATGGTTCGGCGGATATACCTCGCGTCACGCTCTCCGCGTGACAGCTCGACCGACCGCCGAATGGTATCGAGCTCATCGCCGAGGGTCTCGATGTCGGAGGCCGTGAGGTGGGCGAACGCCTTGATATCGGTGATTGCCACCGGTGTCCCTTCTCTGGCTCGTGTACCCCGAGGGTACCCGCCGTGCCGAGTAGCGTCCGGCTACTCGGCACGCGACCGCGCGCTGCGCGGTCGCGCCGATGTCAGATGTCGAGTGTGCAGTTTCCGGCCGCGGCGGAGATGCAGGTCTGAACCTTGTCGCCCTCGCGGCGTTCCTCACCGTTGCGCAGATCCCGCGCGTGACCGGAACTCAGTGTGACGACACAGGTTTGGCAGATGCCCATACGACAGCCGAACGGCATCTGCACGCCCACCGACTCGCCCGCCTCCAGCAGGCTGGTCGCGCCGTCGACCTCGACCGAGCGGTCGGCCCTGCCGAAGGTCACCGTGCCGCCCTCGCCCACCGCCGACCGCGCGATCTCGAACCGCTCGACGTGCAGCTGGTCGGACAGACCCGCTGCGCGCCAATGGGATTCGATCTCGTCGAGCATGCCCGCCGGGCCGCAGGCCCAGGTGTCGCGCTCACGCCAGTCGGGGAAGCGTTCGTCCAGATCGGCGAGTGCGAATTTGCCGTTCTCGCCGGTCAGATGCAGGTGTGAGGTGAAAGTCGGGTGACGGTCGTGCATGTCGCGCAGTTCCGCGCCGAACATCACATCCTCGGCGGTGCGCGCCGAATGCAGGTGGGCCACATCGGTGACCCGGTCCCTGCGGTCCATGGCCCGCAGCATCGCCATGACGGGAGTGATGCCGCTGCCCGCGGTGAGGAACAGCACCTTCTCCGGCGGCGGATCGGGCAGCACGAATCCGCCCTGCGGCGCCTGCAATCGGACGATGGTGCCCTCGGACACGCCGCCGACGAGATGGCTGGAGAGAAAACCCTCCGGCATGGCCTTCACGGCGATGGAGATCAGACGGCCGCCGCCGCGGCCCGGCTCGGTCCAGTTCGGCGGACAGGTCAGCGAATACGAGCGCCAGTGCCAGCGGCCCTCGACCAGGATGCCGATGCCGACGTACTGACCCGGCTGGTATTTGAAGTCGAAACCCCACCCCGGCTTGATGACCAGCGTCGCGGAATCGGCGGTCTCCTTGCGCACCTCCACGATGCGGCCGCGTAGTTCCCGGGCCGACCACAGCGGATTGGCCAGGTGCAGGTAGTCGTCGGGCAGCAGCGGTGTGGTGACCCGCGCGACCGCGCCGCGCAGCACATTCAGCCTGCCACCGCGCTCGGCGACACTCGCGGCCGGAGCCTCCAGCCACTCGCGGACATTCTTGAAGACCATTCGGTGCCGTTCGTCTCTCTTGTCGTGCGGCCACCCTCGGTGCCGTCTGTCAGCAAGGTTACGGCATCGTAGGTTGTGGGGGTCGGGCGACGGCGGATCGGTCCGCGCGGGTCCGTTCCGCTTACAGCAATTCGAGCAGGAACGGCAGTTCCTGGGCGGCGTACCAGGCCAGCTGATGGTCCTCGGCGTCGCCGAGCACGAATTCGGCGTCGGTATCGCCCAGGTCCGCTGCGTCGACCACGTCGACGGCCTTGGCCACCTGGGGCTCGGCCTCGGCCAGATCGACGTGCACCGAGGCGATCTGGTTGTAGGTGATCGGCCCCGCGAGCTTGACCACGGCGTCATCGAGGTCGGGCCGCAGTTTCGTGCCCGTCACGTCCGCGGCGATCACCGCGCGCCGGTAGACCGGGCTGCCGGCCGACGCGGCGCCCGCGGCGTCATCGATATCGCCGCTCTCGGCATCGCCGCCGGAATCCCCGCCGCCGACGAAATCGTCGCGTTCGGCCGCGAGCAGTCGCAGCGACGCGCGCGCCGCCTCGACCATGGCGACCTCGGCCAGTTCGTCGTCGTCGCCGGAGGCGTACGCCTCGCGGAGAGCGGGGGTGACCGCGAACGCCGTGCCGCCGATCGGGAACATCTCCCGATCCGCGACCAACCCGCGCAGCATCGGCACCGTCGCCGGGATGTAGACCCGAATCGCGGGGCGATCGGATTTGTCAGACGCAGGCACCGAGCATCTCCTCCATGGACTCGTGCACCGCCGCGGCGAGCACTCCGATATCGGCCATCGCGTCGCGGTCGGCGTTGAGTCCGTAGAAGACGTGCCCGTCGTAGGACGTGATCCCGATACTCGAAGCCTGCCTGCGCAGCAGCGGCGACACCGGATACATCTCCAGCATCCGCGCGCCGCCGATATACATCGGCGTCTGCGGACCCGGCGCGTTGGTGATCACCAAGTTGAACGTGTGCTCTGCGAACGTACTCGCCGCCCTGACACTGACCGCGTGCAGGCTCGCCGGAGCGAACCCGGCCAGATGCACCAGCGTGCGGGCGCGCACACCGCGGCGATGCCGGTTGTTGGCGTCGGTCGCGTGCGAGATGTGCGACAGGCGCATCACCGGATTGGGTTCGCCCACCGGAAGATCGATGAGGAACGAGGAGACCTCACCCGCGGGGTTGAGCTGATCGCTGTTCGGATCCTCCAGGTACACCGACATCGGCACCACCGCGCGCAGGGTGGCCTGTTCGGTGAGCGCCTCGTCGCGTGAGAGCAGCCAGTTCCGCAGCGCGCCGGTCACGACGGCGAGGATCACGTCGTTGATCGAGCAGTCGAAGCGCTTGCGGATCTTGCGGTAGTCCTCGAGGTCGGTACGGGCCACATCGAAACGGCGACTGCGCGAGGTCTTGGCGTTCAGGGGACTGTCGGGTGCGCCCGCCGTCGCGGCCTTGACCGCGGTGACGACCGAATCCACCGCGCGGCCCGCCGCGGCGACCATGGCGAAGGCGTCCGCGCTCGCTCCACGGACGACCTCCAGCGCCTCGCGCGGCTGCGCCGCCAGATGGCCGAGCGCGCCGACCAGCAGTTCCACCTCGTTGGGCTCGCGCGGGGCGACCCAGGCGTCGTCGGCGAGACCGCGCGGCGACGGGCTGGTATCGAGGATCACGTGCCCGATCTCGAGCGCGCTCTCGCCGTCGACCAGCGCCGAATGGGTTTTGGTGAAGATCGCGCTGCGGCCGTCGGACAGCCCCTCGATCAGATTCATCTCCCACAGCGGTCGGCCCTGGTCGAGCGGTCGCGATGCCAGCCGGGCGACCAGGTCGTGCAGTTGCTCGTCGGTGCCGGGACTCGGCAGCGCCGAGCGGCGCACGTGGTAGGTGATGTCGAAACGGCTGTCCTCCACCCACACCGGCCTGCCGAGGGCCAGCGGGATCTCGCGCACCTTGCGCCGGTAGCGGGGGACCAGCGAGAGCCTGCTCTCGACCAGATCCACCAGGCTGTCGTAGTCCAGCGATGATTCGTCGTCGGTGTTCCGGACGATCGCGAGGGAGCCGATATGGATCGGATTGCTGCTCGACTCGAGCCGATAGAACGACGCGTCCTGCGGCGTCAGTCTCGTGATCACGCTGCCCGGTACTCCCTTCCGCTGCCCTGCACCCCGGCGCCCGCGTTCCGCTTGCTCGCCCATCGCGTCTTCGCGACTCCGCCGCGCGGTGTGCCCCGGTACAACGCCTCATTGTGGTGCGCTACAACGAACCGTAGGCGTTCTTGTGGCATATCAAGCGAAATGGACGCATTCCTTTACCCGTGCCCTCGTCGTGGCCGACGCTCTCCGAACGTCTCCGGGCCTCCCGATTCGATCACAGGGGGAGGGGGAACGCGCGGCGAGCGGCTGCGGACGTCTTACATCGTACGGCGCACCCGCCGCCCCGCGCACCCGTGACGAGTACGGTGAAGACGAACGTCCCACGGCCCGGTGACGGAGTCGGGCGAGCAGCCACGACGCAGGTCACCGGCGCCTACCATGGGTGCGGCATTAGCATGGAGCGTGCTGCGGATTCCGTCGTTCCCGGCGGAGTGCGTGCGCACCGGCCGCGCACACCGCCCGACCCGGGTGGGGGCCGTACACATGACACACCGACCAGAGGACTGACGAGACCCGTGCCTGCGCTGACACTGACGAGGTTGCTACGGATTGGTGAGGGCCGCACGGTCAAGCGGCTGGCCCACGTCGCGGACGAGGTCCTCGAACTCGGGTCGGAGATCGAGTTGCTCACCGATGCCGAACTCCAGGCCAAGACCGACGAGTTCAAGGAGCGCTACGCCGAGGGCGAGACCCTCGACGACCTGCTCCTCGAGGCTTTCGCGGTGGCCCGTGAGGCGTCGTGGCGGGTGCTGAACCAGAAGCACTACAAGGTCCAGCTCATGGGTGGCGCCGCCCTTCATCTCGGCAATATCGCCGAGATGAAGACCGGTGAGGGCAAAACCCTGACCTGTGTGCTCCCGGCCTACCTGAACGCGCTGTCCGGCGAGGGTGTGCACGTCGTCACGGTCAACGACTACCTGGCCAAGCGCGACGCGGAGTGGATGGGCCGCGTGCACCGCTTCCTCGGCCTCGAGGTCGGCGTGATCCTGGGCGGGATGAATCCGGCCCAGCGCCGTCAGGCCTACGCCGCCGACATTACCTACGGCACGAACAACGAGTTCGGCTTCGACTACCTGCGCGACAACATGACCCACTCGCTGGACGATCTGGTGCAGCGCGGGCACAACTTCGCCGTGGTCGACGAGGTCGACTCCATCCTCATCGACGAGGCCCGTACCCCGCTGATCATCTCGGGTCCGGCCGACGCCTCCTCCAAGTGGTACGCCGAATTCGCGCGTATCGCCCCGCTGCTCAAGAAGGACCTGCACTACGAGGTCGACATCAAGAAGCGCACCATCGGCGTGCACGAGGCGGGCGTGGAATACGTCGAGGATCAGCTCGGCATCGACAATCTCTACGAAGCGGCGAACTCCCCGCTGGTCAGCTACCTGAACAACGCCATCAAGGCCAAGGAACTGTACAACCGCGACAAGGATTACATCGTCCGCGACGGCGAGGTCATCATCGTCGACGAGTTCACCGGCCGCATCCTGGTCGGACGTCGCTACAACGAGGGTATGCACCAGGCGATCGAGGCCAAGGAAGGCGTCGAGATCCAGCCGGAGAACCAGACACTGGCCACGATCACGTTGCAGAACTACTTCCGCCTCTACGACAAGCTCTCGGGTATGACCGGTACCGCCGAGACCGAGGCCGCCGAGCTGCACTCGATCTACAACCTCGGCGTCGTCCCGATCCCGACCAACCGGGCGATGGTGCGCGCCGATCAGTCGGATCTGATCTACAAGACCGAAGAGGCCAAATTCGCGGCCGTGGTCGACGATGTCACCGAGCGGCACGAGAAGGGTCAGCCGGTGCTGATCGGTACCACGAGCGTCGAGCGCTCGGAGTACCTGTCCAAGCAGTTCACCAAGCGCGGTATCCCGCACAACGTGCTCAACGCGAAATTCCACGAGAAGGAAGCCGAGATCATCGCCGAGGCCGGTCGGCCCGGCGCGGTGACCGTCGCGACCAATATGGCCGGTCGTGGTACCGATATCGTGCTCGGCGGCAACCCGGACATCATCGCCGACATCCTGCTGCGCAAGCAGGGCCTGGACCCGGTCGAGACCGCCGAACAGTACGAGGCGGCGTGGCATTCGGCGCTGGAGCAGGTCAAGGCGCAGACCGAGGAGGACGCCGACGCGGTGCGCGAGGCGGGCGGGCTCTACGTGCTCGGCACCGAACGGCACGAGTCGCGGCGTATCGACAACCAGCTGCGCGGACGCTCCGGCCGTCAGGGCGATCCGGGTGAATCCCGCTTCTACCTGTCGCTGGGCGACGAGTTGATGCGGCGCTTCAACGGCGCGGCGCTCGAATCGATCATGACCCGCCTGAATCTGCCCGACGATGTGCCGATCGAGGCCAAGATGGTGTCCAAGGCCATCAAGAGCGCGCAGACCCAGGTCGAGCAGCAGAACTTCGAGATCCGCAAGAACGTCCTCAAGTACGACGAGGTCATGAACCAGCAGCGCACCATCATCTACGGCGAGCGCAACCGGATCCTGCGCGGCGAGGATATGGAAGGCCAGGTCCAAGAGATGATCACCGATGTGGTCACCGCCTACGTGGACGGCGCGACCGCCGAGGGTTACGTCGAGGACTGGGATCTGGACAAACTGTGGACGGCGTTGAAGACGCTGTACCCGGTGAGCGTCGACGCCAAGGAGTTGACCGGCGAGACCGAGGTCGGCGAGGCGGGCGACCTGTCCAAGGACGAACTGGCCGAGGCGCTGCTCGATGACGCCCACGAGGCGTACGCCAAGCGTGAGCAGGAGATCGACGGTCTCGCGGGCGAGGGTTCCATGCGCAACCTCGAACGTCAGGTGCTGCTGTCGGTACTCGACCGGAAATGGCGCGAACACCTCTACGAGATGGACTACCTCAAGGAGGGCATCGGCCTGCGCGCCATGGCGCAGCGCGATCCGCTCGTCGAGTACCAGCGCGAAGGTTTCGACATGTTCGCCGCGATGTTGGAGGGACTGAAGGAGGAGTCGGTCGGCTTCCTGTTCAACCTCCAGGTCGAGGTGCAGCAGCCGCAGCCCGAAGGTGTCGCCATCGATCCGGGTCTGCGTTCGCCGGTCGGTGCCACCGCGCCGCGTCCCCCGGTGTCGACCGAGAAGGCTCCGGCCGCCAACGGCGCACCGGCGGCGTTGCGCGCCAAGGGAATCGGCGATCCCAGCCCGCGCGGCTACAGCTACTCCGGTCCGGCGGGCCCGGACGACGGTGGTCACGCCGCGGTCCACGACGACGTCCAGGAGTACGGCGACGACGATGGTGCGGGCACCACCCGCCGTGAGCGTCGCGAGGCCGCTCGGGCGCAGGCCAAGTCGGGCCGTTCGCCCAAGTCACGTCGCAAGCACTGAGTCGGGAATATCGAAAGCGCCCACGGATCTCGATCCGTGGGCGCTTTCCTTTCACCGGGTCAGAGCCGGTTCCATGGACAGACCGCGTCGACGGCGGCTTCCAGGAACAGATACGGGTATTTCACGGCGGGTCTGGTCTGCTCGGCGAGGCGCATGCGATTGCGTGCCGTGTTGCCGTGGGTGTCGAGGTATTTGCATTCGGCCTGGGCCAGTTCGATCGCGGCGTCCTGCGTCGGATAGTCGGCGTCGTCGTAGTCGGTCCGCCTGAGGAACAGCAGGTCGGCGGCGTTGCGCGCGGGACCGGGATTGCCGTTGGCCGCCGAATCGGCATCGCTGCTGGTGGAATCCACGGCGGGCGCCGCGTGGGCGCCCTGCGCGCCGCCCGCGAACAGCGCGGCGCACGCGAGGGTACTGCCCAGAATCGTGCGCACTGTTCTCGATAGGTATCGCGTGTCGAGCGGTGCGGTCATCCTCGTCCTCTCGAATTCTCGTGAGCAGAGCTATCTCCGGCCGACGCGGTCCCGAGCGACGGGCAGACGGTATCGAAAAGAAACCCCCTGTTCGGGGCACAACATATCGGAAAGCTCGAGCGGACTGAGGGTTTCGCGATTCTTCGGCAAACATTGGGGAACCGAGTGGTTTCCGGTCTGTAATTACCGAATTCGAGGGGGAAGCGTTCGCACTGTTCCCGAAATACCGGGCGGTCCTGTAGTGGCCTTCCGTGGCCGGGACGGTGCGACGGGCGGCGCGCAGGCCATGGCCGTACCGTCCACGGTATGGGCGACAACGAATCTCCGCGCGACTTTCCCCGATTCACCGAACAGGGGTATTGGCAGTGGCGCGACGAACTGGAGTCCGGACTGTCGGTAGACGCCCCCGAGGCCGCCCGTTCGCTGATACACGAGGCGAACGGGTGGTACGAGGCCTTCCTGCGGAACCGGCGGCGACTGCTGATCCGCCGGTCCGTCCTGCACGGAATCGGGATCACCGTCGTCGCGCTCGGCGTACTGGCCGCGGCGGTCGTCGCCGGGGTGTACTGGCGTGATCGGGTATGGGCCACGGTGCTGTGCGGGCTGCTCGCGGCGCTGGCGCTCTACCGATACGTCAGCACATTGGCCGCGACCAGAGCCGCGCACAACCTCGAACACCGGGTGCTGTCACGGCAATTCCCCGCGCCCCAGGCGATCTGGGAGGAGACGGTGCGCAAACACACCGGCTGAGCGACGACCCGGTTACCACGCCTCGTTGGTATTGAGAGCCTCGAGCAGCAGGCGGATCGCGGCGACGCGTCGTTCCTTGCCCGGAAGCTGGTCGAGCGCGCATTCGGGATCGGTCGGCGGGCCGAGATGGGTGCAACCACGCGGGCAGTCCTCGATGGCGGCGGCCAGATCGTCGAATGCGGCGATGACGTCGTCGGGGGTGATGTGGGCGAGCCCGAACGAGCGGATACCGGGCGTATCGATGACCCAGCCGCCGTTCGGCAGCGGCAGTGCCACGGATTGGGTCGACGTGTGTTTACCCTTGCCGACACCGGACACCTCGCCGACCGCCCGTTCGGCTTCCGGCACAAGGCGATTCACCAGCGTCGACTTGCCGACGCCGGAATGCCCGATGAAGGCGGTGAGTTTTCCGTCGAGCAAGTCGAGAACCGGCTCGATGGGGTCGTCGACGCCGCCGTAGATGATGGTGAAGTCGAGATCGTCGAAGGCGGCGGCGAATTCGGATTCGGCGTCCAGATCGTGTTTGGTCAGGCACAGGATCGGCCGCAGGCCACCGGCGAACGCCGCGACCATGGCGCGTTCGACGAATCCGGTGCGCGGCGGCGGATCGGCCAGGGCCACCACGATGAACAATTGTTCGGCGTTGCCGACGACGACGCGTTCGAACGGATCGGTGTCGTCGGCGGTGCGGCGCAATACCGTCGTGCGATCGGAGACCCGGACGATGCGCGCCAGCGTGTCCGTGGCTCCGGACAGATCACCGACCACGTCGACCTGATCACCGACCACGATCGGGGTCCGCCCGAGTTCGCGGGCGCGCATCGCCACGATGCGCCGGTCCGGATCGCCGTCGAGAACACATCCCCACCGGCCGCGATCCACCGCGACGACCATCGCGGCCTCGGCGTCGTTGTGCCTCGGCCTGGTCTTGGTCCTCGGCCGTGAACTCTTACCCGCACGAACCCGCACATCGGTTTCGTCGTAGCTGCCTACTTTGCGGCTCACGGCCGAGCCCCGCTGACGTTCAGCGCGCCACTCCCGGCCCGGATAACGCGGTGTCGAGCATCCGCTCCCACAGCGAGACGAAATTCGGCAGGGTCTTCGCGGTCGTGCCGATGTCCTCGATCTCGATACCGGGCACCCGGAGCCCGAGAATCGCGCCCGCGGTCGCCATCCGGTGGTCGGCGTAGGAATGCCAACGGCCGCCGTGCAATTCGGCGGGCTCGATCTCGAGCCCGTCGTCGGTTTCGGTCACCTTGCCGCCGAGCCGGTTGATCTCGGTGGACAGCGCCGCGAGCCGATCGGTCTCGTGTCCGCGCAGATGCGAGATACCGCGCAACCACGACGGCGAATCGGCGAGGGCGGCGAGCGCGGCCACGGTCGGGGTCAGCTCGCCGACGTCGTGCAGGTCGATATCGATGCCCGCGAGGCGCTCCGGCCCGCGCACGGTGAGCACGCCGTCGAAGATGCGCGCCTCCGCGCCCATCCGCACCAGGATCTCCCGGATCACGTCACCGGGCTGGGTGGTGAGCCGCGGCCAGTGCGGAATGCTGACCTCGCCGCCGGTGACGGCCGCGGCGGCCAGGAACGGCGTCGCGTTGGACAGATCCGGTTCGATATCCCAGTCCACGGCCCTGATCGGGCCGGGGCGCACCGTCCAGGTCTGCGCGTCGCGGCTGTCGGCGGGGGTCTGTACCTCCACGTCGGCGCGGCGCAGCATCTCCACCGTCATCTCGATATGCGGCATCGACGGCAGTGCCTTGCCGTCGTGATGCACGATCAGCCCCTCGTCGAAGCGGGCGGCCGAGAGCAGCAGACCCGAGATGAACTGCGACGAACCCGACGCGTCGATGGTGACCGAGCCGCCGCGCAGCCCGCCCTTGCCACGGACGACGAAGGGCAGCGCGTCGCCGTCGATATCCGCGCCGAGCCCGCGCAGCGCGTCCAGGATGGTCCGCAGCGGACGCACTCGCGCCTGCGCGTCGCCGTCGAAGGCGACATCGCCGTTCGCCAACGCCGCGACCGGCGGCAGGAAGCGCATCACCGTGCCAGCGAGACCGCAGTCGACCGAACCCGCGCCCAATGCCGAGGGGACGACGGTGAGCGTCTCGGCCTCGCCGGTGATATCGGCGCCGAGCGCGCGCAGCGCGCCGATCATCAGGTCGGTGTCCCTGCTGCGCAGCGCACCGGTGATGGTCGAGGGCCCGTCCGCCAGCGCGGCCAGGATCAGCGCGCGGTTGGTGATGGATTTCGATCCGGGCAGGGTGACGTTCGCGTGGACTGGGACATCGACATGGGGCGCTGGCCAATAGGTCACATCACCATCTTGGCCCATCCGCCGACCGGACACGCGGGCGGTCGTGAACTGGCCGGTAATTTCGGTCGTCGCGTCGTTCGCGACGACCGTGGGCGCGGTGCGGGCAGACGAGCGGGGCGCGGGATCGAGATCCCGCGCCCCGCTCGGCATTGTCGGCTCCGACGGTCTACTTGTGACGTCCGTGCAGGAACGGCACCAGCTTGCGCAGCAGTTTCATGGTGGATTCGGTGCGCGAGTAGCTCAGCAGAGCCATGCCGGGAACAGTGAACCGCTGCACCGCGATCGAATGCGGACGCGAGAATTCGCGCAGGCCCGGCTCACCGTGGATCCGGCCGATACCCGAATCGCCGACACCGCCGAAGGGCAGTCCCGCGATGGCGGCGAAGGCGAGCACCGAGTTCACCGAGGTGGCGCCGACGCGCAGTCGGCGCGCGATCTCCAGCCCGTTGTTCTTGGAGTAGACCGCCGAGGACAGGCCGTATTTGGAGTTGTTGGCCAGCCGTACCGCCTCGTCGACGCCGTCGACGGTGCGGATGGTGAGGGTGGGTCCGAAGGTCTCCTCGGCCACGGCCTCGGAATCCTCGTCGACGTCGACCAGTACGACGGGTTCGATGAACGGGCCCTTGATCGATTCCGGGCCGCCGAGCACGGCGGTGCCGCCGTTCTTGAGCGCGTCGTCGATGTGGCGGCGGACGATATCGATCTGGCTCGGCATGGTCATCGGGCCGTAGGAGGCCTTGCTGTCGGAACCCGGCTTGACATCCTGGAGGATCCGCTTGACCTCGGCGACGAATTCGTCGCGTACCGAACGATCCACGTACACCCGCTCGACACCGGCGCAGGTCTGGCCGCTGTTGGCGGTGGCGCCCCAGGCGACCGCGTCGGCGGCGGCCTTGACGTCGGCGTCACCGGCGACGATCACCGCGTCCTTGCCGCCGCATTCGAGCAGCACCGGCGTCAGCGTCTGCGCGGCGGCGGCCATGATCCGCTTACCCGTCGCGGTGGAACCGGTGAAGGCGATCTTGTCGACACCGGAGGCGACGAGCGCGGCGCCGGTGGCGCCGAGGCCGTTGATGGTTTCGAAAATGCCTTCCGGCAGTTCGGGATTGGCCTTCTTGAAGGCCTCCGACAGGAAGTTGCCGATACCGGTCGAGTACTCACTCGGCTTGAAGACGACGGTGTTGCCGCCCGCGAGCGCGTAGGCGATGGAGCCGTTGGGGGTGTAGACGGGGTAGTTCCACGGCCCGATCACGCCGACCACGCCGAGCGGGCGCTGTTCCAGGCGCGCGGAGAAGTTCGACATCAGCGCGCCGGGGGCGATCTTCTTGGGCGCGAGGTATTTCTTGGCGTTCTTGGCGGCCCAGGCGATGTGTTCGAGGGCGAGCATCAACTCGAGGTACGCGTCGTCGAGCGGCTTGCCGTTCTCCCGGTGGATGAGCGCGCAGAACTCGTCGGACTCGGCGACGAGACGGCTCGACCAGCGCAGTAGATGTTTCCTGCGGTCGTCGAAGCTGAGCGAACCCCAGGTGGACGCGGCGGTACGGGCCTTGTCGACGGCCGCGCGCACCGCGTTCTCGTCGGCGATCGTGTAGGTCGCGATGACCTCGCCCGTGGCCGGGTCGACCGACTGCAGCGCCGTATCGGGGGCGGTGGGTGTGGTCTCGGTGGTTGTCACGGTGGGACTCTCCTCTTACCTGTGGGCGGCCGGTCGGTGCGCGTGCCGGAGCGGAGGGTCTGATCCGACCCCTCCGTTGAGAGAATGCTAAGCGAAAACTCTCACCAGGTCACCACAATGCCGCTTTGTCTCCCGTTTCGGCTCCGACCTTTGTCGGGGCGGGATGGCAGGATCGAAATATGTGCGGACGATATGCCACCACCACGGACCCGGGCCGGCTGGCGGTCGAGCTGGACGCCATCGATGAGACCGACGGTGACGGCCGGGCCGGCACCAGCGGATACGCCAACTACAACGTCGCCCCGACCACCCAGGTGCTCACCGTGGTCGAACGTCACGATCGTGAACATCCCGACGACGATCCGGCGCTGCGGATCCGGCGCATGCGCTGGGGCCTGGTCCCGGTCTGGACCAAGGTCGCCGAACCCGGTGTCCCGGTGAAGGGCAAACCGCTGTTCAACGCCCGCGCGGACAAGGCCGCGACCACCGCGTCGTTCCGCGACGCCGTGAAATACCGGCGCTGCCTGGTGCCGATGGACGGCTGGTACGAATGGCTGGTCGAACCCGACGCGCTCGATGGGGCCAAGGGCAAGGCCGCCAAACAGCCGTACTTCATGGCGAACGCCGACGGCTCCCGCCTCTACATGGCCGGACTGTGGTCGGTCTGGCGTGATCGCTCACTGCCGGAGAGTTCGCCGCTGCTGTCGTGCACGATCCTCACCACCGACGCGGTCGGCGAGCTGACCGCGATCCACGACCGCATGCCGCTGGCGATGCCGCGCGAACACTGGGACGCCTGGCTGGACCCGGACCACCCCGCGCCCGACGAACTGTTGCGGACGCCCGAACCCGAATCCGTGGCGGGCATCGTCGCTCGACCGGTCTCGCCGCTGGTGAACAGCGTGAAGAACAACGGTCCGGAATTACTGGCCGAAGTCGACGGCTCCGCGCCGAAGGCCGGGCAGATGCGTCTGCTCTGACCGGCCTTCGGCGGGGGTGAGCGGTCGGTCGCGGTGCGTCAGAGCCCGCAGTCCACGGCGTCGGTCGCGATGTTCAGGCCGCATTTCGCGACACCGGAGATCAGGTCGATGATCTCGGAGGCGAGTCCGCCGCCGAATTTCTCGGCCTTCTCCGCCATCGCTTGTTCCTGCGTGCCGGGTTTACCCGGTGCGTCGTCGGCGCCGAGGCCGTCGAAGGGGGAATCGCCGTGTGTCGTGGGCGGCGCGGCGGCGGCGATCGGGGTCAGTACCGGCGTACCGAGGCCGAGTACCGCCGCCCCGAACAGGGCGACGACCACGGTGCGCAGACGTTGGTGTCGAAACATTTCGCATCACATCCTCGGGTCGGACCAATCGGACCTTGCGTAGACGGGTAACGCTTCGAATCGGTAACACCGCAGATCAGTAACGCACATTCGCGTCCCCGTGGCTCGTGACCGCGCCGGACGAGGGCCGACGCGTCGGGTCAGGCCGTGATGGACGCGCTCACCGCGCCTGCGATCCGGATCAGGTCCGTCGGCGCCAGCTCGATCTCCAGGCCGCGCTTGCCCGCGCTGCACAGCACGCGATCCCAGGTCAGCGCCGAGGCGTCGACCACGGTCGGCAGCGGTTTGCGCTGCCCCAGCGGTGAGATGCCGCCGAGCACGTACCCGGTACTGCGTTCGGCCTTGGTCTTGTCCGCCATCACGGCCTTCGGCGCGCCGAGCGCCGCCGCTGCCGCCTTGAGCGAGAGGGTGTTCGGCACCGGGAGGACGGCCACCGCGAGTGTGCCGGTGGACAGTTCGATCACCAGCGTCTTGAAGATCTGATCCGCCTCGACGCCGAGTTCCGCGCCGAGCGCGTCGACGGCTTCGGTGCCGTAGGAATCGCTGCGTGGGTCGTGCCGGTACGCATGGACCCGGTGCTCGACCCCGGCCGAGGACAGGGTGCGGATCGCGGGGGTCGCTGCGCCTGCCATGCGGGTCACCTTAACGGCGGCGGCCTCGCGGTGCGTACCGGTTTTCGCCGTGACCGGCGCTCTACCGGGAACACAGCGGGGCCGGTACATGTTGCACAGCCATGTAGAGCGCACCGAATCCGCCACGGCGGGAGGAGCGCCCGGCGAGGCGGCGGGTCGGATGCCCGCGCCCGCTACGGATAACAGGCCGTATCACAGGAAGGGAGATGCCGGTGCCCGTACTGCTCGACGAACGTCCGGTCCGCACCGAGGCGCCGCCGTCGGACCCGCGATTGTCCTTCGATCCGAACTTGCCGGTAGATTTGGCAGGTACGCCGATCGAAGGGACAGGTGTGACGAGCGACGACGACGGGGTGACCGAGAGCACGGTCGGCGCCGCGCGCGGCGACGATGCGGCAACCACCGCACCGGTCGACGAGGCCGCGCTGGCGCAGCGGTTCGAGCGCGACGCGCTCCCGCTGCTCGATCAGCTCTACGGCGCGGCCCTGCGGATGACGAGGAACCCGGCCGACGCCGAGGATCTGGTGCAGGAGACCTACGTCAAAGCGTTCCAGGGATTCAAATCGTTCAAGGAAGGCACCAACCTGCGTGCCTGGCTCTACCGGATCCTGACCAATACCTACATCAACTCCTATCGCAAGAAGCAGCGTCAGCCCGCGCAGTATCCGACCGACGAGATCACCGACTGGCAGCTCGCCGCGACCGCGGAGCACACCTCGACCGGTCTGCGTTCGGCCGAGGTCGAGGCGCTCGACGCCCTACCCGACGACGCGATCAAGGCGGCGCTACAGGAATTGCCGGAGGAATTCCGGATGGCGGTGTACTACGCCGACGTCGAAGGCTTCCCGTACAAGGAAATCGCCGACATCATGGGCACTCCCATAGGTACGGTGATGTCCCGGCTGCACCGCGGACGCAAGCAGCTGAAGGGTTTGCTCGCCGACGTGGCGCGCGAGCGTGGATTCAATCGGGGCGAGCGCCAGGAGGTCAAGCAGTGAGCGATCAGCGGGACCCCGATATGGAGCTCGACTGCACGGCGGTGATCGCCGATGTCTGGCTGATGCTCGACGGTGAATGCGACGAGTCGACGAGAGCTCGGCTCCAGCACCACATGGACACCTGCTCGCCCTGTATCGAGGCATACGGCATCGAGGAGAAGATCAAGGGTCTGCTCAGCCGCAAATGCGGTGGTGACCGCGCGCCGGATTCGCTGCGGGACCGGTTGACGCTCGAGATTCGCAAATCGGTCACCGTGACGCGGATCGAGACCACCGAGGCCTGAGCCCGGTAAAATATTCGAAAACAATTGAGCGGCCCGCTCTTCCGTGAGGAGGAGCGGGCCGCTCGGTCGCGCTCGGCCGCAGCCGCGGCTCAGGCGTTGGGCCGCTTGCCGTGGTTGGCCGCGTTTCCCTTGCGGCTGCGCTTCTTACGTCCGCGCTTACCCATAAGTAGACCTCCTTCTGATTGAAGGCCATTCTTTCACGTGTGGTTGGCTGTAGCTGCAGCGGATACGGACCCGACCGAACGAATGAGGTGTGTCATGGCTGAGGAAGTACGCGCGGAGATGGTGTCGACGGTCCTGACGGTCGAAGTCGCGGTGGGCGAGAAGGTCGCGATCGACCAGACCCTGGTGCTGCTCGAATCGATGAAGATGGAGATCCCGGTGCTCACCGAGACCGAGGGCGAGATCACCTCGATCGCCGTGGAGCCCGGCCAGGTACTCCAGCAGGGCGACCTCATCGCCGTGATCTCCTGAGTGACGCGGTAGACCCGACGTGTCGACCCTGAGTGAACTGCTCGCCGAACATACCGATCTGCCCGGCGTCGCCGTGGATCACCTGCAACGGGTGGTGGGCGACTGGCAGTTGCTCGCCGACCTCTCCTTCGCCGATCTGCTGCTGTGGGTCGGCGCCGGACCCATCACCGACGGCGCCGATATCGTGTGTGTCGCCCAGTGCCGCCCGACGACGGCGGCCACCGTCCATCTCGAGGACATGGTCGGCAGCACCGCGATGAACGGCGACCATTTCCAGGTCTTCGACGCGCTGCGGACCGGCACGGTGGTGCGCTCGGACAGCGATGTGGAGGCCGAGGGCGTCTACCACCCGCATCCGGTGCACGCCGTGCGCGAGGCCATTCCGGTGCGCTGCGGCGACGATGTCATCGCGGTGCTCAGCCGCGACACCGATATGCAGCGGTCCCGGGTGCGCAGCACCCTGGAGATCGCCTACCTGGCCTGCGCCGACGACCTGTGCCAGATGATCGCCGATGGCAGTTTCCCCACCACCGAGGATCGCGCGGCCACCCATTCCAGTCCGCGCGCCGGTGACGGTTTCATCCGGCTCGACACCGACGGCATCGTGGTCTACGCGAGCCCGAACGCGCTGTCGGCCTATCACCGGATGGGTTTGCAGGCCGATCTCGCCGGTCAGGATCTCGCCGTCACCACGCGTTCGCTGATCACCGATCCGTTCGACGCCCAGGAAGTGGTCGGCGATATCCAGGCCGCGCTCGCCGGGCGGACGGGCAGGCGGATGGAGGTCGAGGCGCGCGGAGCGACGGTGCTGTTGCGCACCCTGGTACTGCGCCCACACGGCGAACTGGCGGGCGCCGCCGTACTGGTCCGCGATGTCACCGAGGTCAAACGCCGCGATCGCGCGCTGCTGAGCAAGGACGCGACCATCCGTGAGATCCATCACCGGGTGAAGAACAATCTCCAGACCGTGGCCGCACTGCTGCGTCTACAGGCCCGTCGCACCGAGAACGAGGAAGCGCAGGTGGCGCTGACCGAATCGGTGCGCCGCGTCACCTCGATCGCCTCAGTGCACGAGATGTTGTCGATGTCGGTGGACGAGGAAGTCGACCTCGACGAAGTCGTCGACCGGCTGCTGCCGATCATGGCCGATGTCGCCACCGTGCACACCACCCGCATCAAGGTACGCCGCGCGGGATCGCTCGGGGTTTTCTCCGCCGAACGGGCCACCCCCTTGGTGATGGTTCTCACGGAACTGGTGCAGAACGCGATCGAGCACGCCTTCGATTCGGGTGAAAACGGCACGGTGACAATCCGTTCGGAACGGTCGGCCCGCTGGCTCGATGTCATCATCAGCGACGACGGTCGCGGCCTGCCCCCCGGTTTCAGCCTGGAGGCCTCCGACCGGCTCGGCTTGCAGATCGTGCGGACGCTGGTCACCGCCGAACTGGGTGGTTCCATCGGTCTGCACCCCGGCGCGGACGTCGGCACCGATGCGGTGCTGCGCGTTCCGCTCGGACGTCGTTCCGGTCGCTGATCTCCGTCGAGTTCCCGAGAATCCTTTCCGGAATCATCACCTCGTCACGGTATAAGAAAGCCCGGCACCTACGAAGGGTGCCGGGCCGAAATGCGTTGGCGGACCGGGCTGAATGGTCCGCCTGCGCTTATCGTCGAATCAGACGACAGTACGGGTGCGAGTGCGCGCATTGCGACGCTTCAGCGCACGGCGCTCGTCCTCGCTCATACCACCCCACACGCCGGCATCCTGCCCGGACTTCAGGGCCCAGGAAAGGCAGTCGGCGGTAACGGGGCAGCGAGCGCAGACCAGCTTGGCATCGGCAATCTGCGCGAGCGCAGGACCACTGTTACCCACCGGGAAGAACAGCTCGGGGTCCTCATCGCGACAGATGGCCTTGTGGCGCCAGTCCATTCCTCTGCTCCTTTGCTGGGCGCCACAATTGGCGCCTACGGTTTCTGGTTCGTTCACTTGTGCGACTCGAATGTTTCCGCACGGTTGCTTGTGAATGCTTTCACGAACACCGTAGATGTCAATAGGTCTACGGCGCACCGTGGGGAAGCTCACGCTCACGAAGTCCCCGCATAGGGGCCCTGCCCGGTCCTTTGTACTCGCTCCACCGGGTTTTCGCAGCACAACCACGATGTTTCAGGGGGTGATTCGTGCCCTGTTCGGCCGCGGCGCGATCACATCCAGCACATCGGGCACCGAGGTGAAATCCACCACGTTCCGTTTCCCGATGAAATCGCCATCGATTTGCAGGCCGATCGGTTCGCCCGTCTCGACCCGCACCGACGGCACATCGTCTTCACGAAATAAATTGTGCGACTTGGGATTTCCATTCGCCGCCAGGAGTTGGCGGGCCAGCAACAGAGTTGGCGCGACCGACATGGACCGCACGGCGAACACGCCGAGCCCCGTCTCGAATGTCGTGCCCGGGTTGGTGTGCACCGGCGTCGAGTTCAGGTACGTCCACGGGCTCGCGTTCGTTATGAAGGCGTAATGGACCTCGCCGACCGGCTCGAATCCGGGGATTTCGATGCGTACGGTCGGGTCCTTGCGTCGGGCCCGGAAGAATTGTCGCACAGTTGTTCGAATATATCGGGCCGGGGTTGCGGCGTGACCGCTCGCGCGACTGTTGTCGATCGCCTCACACACATCCGCGTCGAGTCCGACGCCCGCGCTGAAAGTGAACCACCGATCGTCGGCCAGACCGAGTCCGATCTTGCGGTCGCGCTCGAGGGTCAGCAGATCGATCAATTGATTGGTGGCCGTCACCGGATCGGGCGAAATTCCGAGTGCGCGCGCGAAGACATTCGCCGAACCGCCGGGAATCACGCCCAGGCGCGGCAGCCAGGCCTGACCGTCGTTCAATTCCGGCAGGGGCAGAAATCCGTTGATCGTCTCGTTGACCGTCCCGTCGCCCCCGTGCACGACGATCAGATCCATTTCGTTGGTCGATGCCCACTGGGCCAATTCCGCGGCGTGTCCGCGATGCTGGGTGTGCGCAACCGTGAGCTGTGTCCGGCTCTCCAACGCGTGCGCCAGCAGATCCCTGGTCGCCGGCGTCGTCGAGGTGGCATTCGGATTCACGATCAGCAGCGTCCGCACGCTGGCAGCCTAATGGGCGCGCGCGGCGGGTCCGAAAAGCCGCGGTCCACCTCGCCCGCGCGGCGCCCACCGGATCGCCGCGGTGGTCTCGCTGCTCGCCGCGGTGGCCTCCTCGTAGGCTGGGCCCGTGGTCGACAGTGGTGAAGATACGGATTCGGCGCGGGTGCCGACGACGGTGCGAGGCGCGGGCGGGCTGGTCGCCGTCGAAGGCGCGGTCGCGGTGATCGTCGCCGTGGTACTCGTGGTGCGCGGGCTTCTCGGACACGATCAGACGCAGACGAGCGGATACGGCACGGCGGCCTGGTTCGGCATCCTCGGCGGTGCGGTACTGGCCGCGGGCGTCGGTCTGCTGCTCGGTCACCGATGGGGGCGTGCCATCGCGACCATCGCCCAGCTCCTGCTGCTCCCGGTGGCCTGGTCGCTGCTCACCGACTCCCATCAGCCGGTCCTCGGGGCGTTGCTCGGCGTCGCCGCGATCTGCGCGCTCGTGCTGTTGTTCGCGCCCAAGTCCAACCTGTGGATGGCCCAGGAGTACGGCGCGGATCCCGAATAGGCCGGTCAGCCCGCGATCTCGCCGCGGCGCAGTACCGCCTCGCGCAGCGCCCGGCGGCACAGTTGGTCGGCCTGCCGGGTGGTCTCGGGCTGGCGATAGTGCGGCGTGAGCGACAACACCTGCTCGCACGCGGTGTCGAGATCGATGAGATGGCCCACCGAGACGTACAGCGGTTTCACCCCGGTCCTGGTCCGCAGCACCCGGCCGACCACCTCGCCGTCGAGCCGGATATCGGCGCCGTCACCGCGTTCGGGCCCGGGATCGCGACAGTCACCCCAGGCGTTCTTGGCGACGCCGATGGTCGGAACACCCGCCAGGATCCCCAGGTGGCACGCGAGTCCGAAGCGGCGGGGATGGGCGAGACCCTGACCGTCGCAGATCAGCAGATCCGGTGCCGCGTCCAGCCTTTCGAGGGCGGCGAGCGCGGTCGGCACCTCGCGGAAGGCCAGCAGGCCCGGCACGTACGGGAAAGTCGCCGTACCGAGTACCACGGCCGAGGTGACGGTCTGCAACGTGCGGGCGTCCAACGCCACCGCGGCGGCGGCGACCAGGCCGGAATCGTCGTAGGCCGAGTCGATTCCGGCGACGACGCGGAAATCCGGCGGTCGCGGATCGGTCGCGACGACCGACGGCCGCAACCGATCCTGCACCGCTGTCGCCGCGTCCGCGTCGTCGGGCCAGCCGTCGGGCACGGTGACCTTCATCGGTGTCCTCGACTCACTCGGCGGCGCGATATTCCTGTCCCACCGTACAACTCGCGCGATCCCGCGATCCCGCGATCCCTCAGCGTGCCTGCGCGGCCAGTGCGGCCAGCGCTTCCCCCGAGAGCCGGTAGCCGACCCACGCGTCCTGGCTCTGCGCGCCGATGGATCGATAGAACGTGATCGACGGGGTGTTCCAGGTGAGTACCGACCAGTCTACGCGGCTGTACCCCTTGTCCACCGCCTCCTGTGCGAGTGCGGCCAGCAGCCCCCTGCCGTACCCCTTGCCCCGCGCCCACGGCGAGACGTACAGATCCTCGAGGAAGATGCCGTGCACACCGTTCCAGGTGGAGAAGTTCAGGAACCAGATGGCGCACCCGACGATCTCCGACTCGTCCTCCACGACATGCGCGAAAAGTGCGGGCGTCGGGCCGAACAGCGCCGTGCGCAGCTGTTCCACGGTGAGCGCGCACTGGTCGCCGGCCTTCTCGTATTCGGCCAGATCGTGGACGAGACCGACGAGGGCCGGAATGTCGGCCTCGGTGGCCCGACGGATCTCGGCGGTTTCGGGCAGGGTCACGACACGTCTCCGTTCGTTGCGGGAATCAGATTGTGCGCCAGGATGCTTCGCACATCATGCTGGTAGCCCAGGATGCTGACGGCCGCGGTCGACATGGGAAAGCGGCGGCCTTCGCGCACCTCGAACTCGGCCCAGCGGGCGATCAGCACCCGCGAGAAATGGCCGTGCCCGACCAGGATCACGTCCCGTTCGGGCAGCACCGCGTCGACCGAGGCGAGTACGCGATCGGCCCGCGCGCCCACCTGTGCCGCCGTCTCGCCACCGGGAACGTCGCCGGTGAAGATGGTCCAGCCGGGCGCTGACTCCCGGATCTGCGGGGTGGTCAGGCCCTCGTACTCGCCGTAGTCCCATTCGACCAGATCGTCGTCGACGACCGTGTCGGTCAGGCCGACGAGTTGCGCGGTGTGCACCGCACGCAGACGCGGACTGGTCAGCACCAGAGGATCCCGCAGCGCGAGGTCGGCGATCATTGGTCGCGCCGCCTCGGCCTGCGCCTCGCCGTCGGGCGTGAGCGGCAGGTCGGAACGTCCGGTGTGGCGACGCTGCTTCGACCAGGAGGTCTCCCCGTGTCGGAGCAACACCACCCGGGCGGCGTCGAGTGTGGAGCGTGCGGACATGTCATCCATTCTGGCCGCCTCCTCGTCGGCGGTGGTGACCAGGGCCGTGTGCTCAACCGAGGGCGTAGAGAACGGTCCCGCGCTTCTCCAGGACCGTGGTGCCGAGCACCGCGAGGGACAGCGGGGAAGTGTCCGCGCCCGGACGCGGCACCGGGATACGGGAGATCTCCGCGCCGGACAACGGTTCGAGCACGGCGATACCGTCGGTCACCGGCACCAGCAGTTTGCCCGTCATCATCGCCGGGGTGCCGACCACGTCGGGCGCGGCCCACAGCGGATCGAAGGTGCTGCCGTTCAACGCGATCAGGCTGTTGCCGGTGAACACGAAGAAGGTCGACCCGAGTTTGACGGCGGTGGCCTTGTCGCTCAGTGGCGCCGACAGTTGTTGCACCACGAGGGGATTGCCGTTGCCGTCGTAGACGGCCAGGCGTGGCGGCGCGACTTCGGTCGCGTCCGTGGGCGATCCGCCCGGCATGTACAGCAGGACACGGCTGTCCGATACCGCCAGCACCCGCGTCTCCGGGGCGTCGGCGCCGACACCGGACAGGACGTGTGAGCCGTACTCCTCGGGAACCGTATTGTCCTTCGGCGCCGGATTGAGCACCGTCAGCCGCCGGGCGGGATCCTGCGGGCAACGCTCGATCACGGCCAGCCGGGACGGACTCGAACCCGACGAGAGCAGATCGCAGCCCGAACGCGGTTGGGTCTTCACGTTCACCGGCGCGTCGACGTAGCCGTATTCGATGGTCCGCACCAGATCCGAGCGCCACAGTTCCAGGCGTCGCGGCCCCTGCGCGAGCGCGTAGGTGCCGTCGACCGACAGCCGCACCGTCTCGTCCATGTAGCTGCTGCGCGAGGTGCGCCGCTCGCCGGTATCCCCGGCGAGCAGCGTCGCCTGACTGCATCCACGTTGATCGCGATACACCGCGAGCACCATCGCGAACTGCGACTCGACCCCGCACAGCGGCATATCCCGCCGGTACCGCCACACCTGCGCGCCGGTCAGCGGATCACGCCCGGTGACGGTGCCGTCGTCGCCGGTGACGGCCACTCCCGCCGAGGTCAGCGCTCTCGAATCCGCGCTGTCGGAGGCGTGCCACAGCTCTCGCAGCGTGGTGGGCAACCGGTCCGCGGCGGGCGGCGCCGACACGGGGGTCGACGCCGTCACCGAGTCGGTGCCGGTCGCGTCGCCGCGCGCCCACACCGCCACGGCCGCGAGCAGTACGAGTACGGCGATCGCGACCGCGGAGATGATGTCGGCGCGCGTTCGCCGCTCGGGTGCGAGCACGATTGCGAGAGTAGCGGATCCGCCGAACTAAGCCGAAGTGGTCGCCGCCGAGGCCGTGACCACATCCTGCCCGTCGGTTTTACGGCTGCGCCTGCGCGGTGTCTCGCCCGCCGTCGAAGCCGTGGTGGTCGCACCGTTGGCCGCCGCGTCGAGGCTCGCCGCCGTCGTCCGGGTGCGACGCCGTTTCACCGGCGCCTCGATCTCGGTCGTCACCGATTCGGCGACGGTCGAGTCGGCGGCTTCGGCTACCTTGCGGGTCCGACGGCGCACCGTCTTCTCGGCAGGTTCGGCGACGTCGCCGGTTTCGGCAACCTCGGCGACCTCTGCCGCCACTGCCTTCTTGCGGCTGCGCACCGTTTTCGCGGGAGCGACAGATTCGTCGCCCGCCACCGTGACCTCGGCCGATTCGACCGCCTTCTTGCGACTCCGCACCGGTTTCGCCGCGGGTTCTGCGGTCGGAGTGACCTCGGTCGCCTCCGCTTCCGCCACGGTCGCCTTCTTGCGGCTGCGCGTGGTCTTCGCCGCCACGGGTTCGGCGGCGTCGTCCGCGACCGGGGTCGCGGCTTCGGTGACCGCTGTCTTCCTACGAGTGCGAGTCCGTGCGGGTGCCGCCTCGGCTGTCGCGACCGCGGACGTCGCCGGTTCGGCCGCCTTTGCCTCGGCTGCCTCGGCCGTCTTCGCGGTCGAGACTCCGATCGCATCGCCCGTCGTCGTGGCGGCTGCCGCAGCCGCCTCGCCTGTCGTCGTGGCCGCTGCCGTGGTCGACTCCGCCGCTGCGCTCGAGGCCGAGGCCTCGCCCGCGGGTGCGGTCGCCTTCCTGCGACTGCGGGTAGGCGCTACGACCGTCTCCGCCGCGCTGTCGGCGGCGGCGGTCACGGCCTTGTCGGTGGTGGTCGCGGCCTTGCGGCTGCGGCTACGAACCGGTTCGGCGGTGGGGTCGGCTCCGGCGACGTCCGCCGTGACCTTCCTGGTCCGCCTGCGGACCGGCTTCTCGGCGACCGAGTCATCGGCCACCACTACCGTGGTCGCCTCGACCGCGGTGCTCGCCGCGGTGACGTCGACGACCGTCTCCGGCCTGTCGATGACGGCCGTCGCGAGGCCCGTGCGGTCGGTGGACGCCGTGGCGTCGACGGACGCCGCCGTGACGTCGGCGACGATCGCGCCGTTGGTGGACGCACTACCGTTCACCGACGCGGGGACATCCGAGCCTGCGTCGAGAGCGCCGGTCACCGTTCCGGAACCGGTGGAGATATCGCCGACCGAGTCGCTCACCGTCGGAGCCGACGCGGTGGGACCACCGTTGTTCGTGGAAGTGACCGAAGGATCGGTGTCGGTGTTCGGGACCGAACTCGACGAACCGGCAGCGGACTCGCCGCGACCCGACGTACCGCCGTCGACGGTCCTCGAATCGTCACCGGAAGGCCTGCGACGTCGCCGCCGCCGTCGCGCGGGCTGCTCGGTGGTGTCGTCGCCGGTGCTGTCCTCGGCGCTCTCGGTCGGGGTCACCTCGGCCGTGGCATTGTTCGCCGCGGCGTCCTGGTCCCCACCCGAGCGACGCCGACGCCGCCTGCGACGCGGTTGCCCGCCTTCTTCGGCCGTGCCTTCGACACTCGCGTCGGCACGGGTTTCGGCTCCACCGTTCTCGGGGACCCCGTTCTCGCCACCGGTGGTGCCGCTGTTCTCCACACCGTCGATCGGCTCACCGGCGCGGGTACGCCTGCGATTGCGTTTACGCGGCGCGCGCGCGGGCCGCTCGACGACTTCGGCCTCCTCCTCGCGGACCACCGGCTTCGCCTTGCGGACGTGGCCGGTCGTGCCCTCGGGGATGCCGAGATCGCTGAGCAGGTGGGGGGAACGCGAATACGTTTCGACCGGGTCAGGGATGCCGAGGCCGAGCGCCTTGTCGATGCCCGCCCAGCGGTTCAGCTCGTCCCAGTCGATCAGGGTGATCGCGACACCGGTGCGTCCGGCGCGGCCGGTCCGCCCGATCCGGTGGACGTAGGTCTTCTCGTCCTCGGGGCACTGGTAGTTGACGACGTGGGTGACATCGTCGATATCGATGCCGCGCGCCGCCACGTCGGTGGCGACGAGTACGTCGATCACACCCTTGCGGAATTTGTTCAGCGCCTTCTCGCGGGCGATCTGACCGAGGTCGCCGTGTACGGCGCCCACCGCGAACCCGCGGTCGGCCAGTTCGTCGGCGACCTTCTGCGCGGTGCGCTTGGTCCTGGTGAAGATCATGGTCGCGCCACGGCCCTCGGCCTGGAGCACCTTGGCGATCAATTCGTGCTTGTCGAGCGCGTGCGCCCGGTAGACGAACTGGGTGGTGCGGTCGTGAATGGCGGAGTCGTGCGGTTCCTCGGCCCTGATATGCGTCGGCCGGGTCAGGAACGTGCGGGCCAGGGTGATGATCGGGCCCGGCATCGTGGCCGAGAACAGCATGGTCTGACGCTTGTCGGGGACCATGCTGAGAATGCGCTCGATATCCGGCAGGAAGCCCAGATCCAGCATCTCGTCGGCTTCGTCGAGGACGAGCACGCCGACCTTGCCCAGGATCAGGTGATTCTGGTTGGCGAGGTCCAGTAGTCGTCCCGGCGTTCCGACTACGACGTCGACGCCCGCGCGCAGCGCGGCGATCTGGGACTCGTAGGGACGTCCGCCGTAGATCGAGGCCACCTTCAGCGGCCCCTGGTGATTGGTGAGGTATTTGCTCGCGTTCTCCAGGTCGGAGGTGACCTGAATGCACAGTTCGCGAGTGGGGACGATGACGAGCGCGCGCGGTGTGCCGTCCAGCGGAGTGGTTCCGGTATCGGCGGTCGCGATGCGGTGCAAAAGCGGCACGCCGAATCCGAAAGTCTTACCCATTCCGGTGCGGGCCTGACCGATGAGATCTTCGCCGGCCAACGCCAGCGGCAGGGTCAGTTCTTGAATCGCGAAAGTGCGTTCGATACCGATCTCGCCGAGTGCGCGAACGATTTCGTCGCGAACTCCCAATTCCGCGAATTTCGGTGCAGTGTGTGTGTCATCCAGTTCGGCGGTCAACAGGGTGTCGGTGAGACCGGGTTCCTGTTCGACAGTGATCTTGCTCAGGTTCGTGCCTTCCTCGTAATCGCGTCACGCGCGCACGAGGCGTGGGGCGGACCGGTCGGTCCACGACAACCACGTATCCGCCTGTGATACTCACCCGGGCCACTGCCGGACGTCACCAGGGTGCCGTGGATACGGCAGCGACCCGGGACATCGGCGCGGCGCAACGGTGATGCGGATCTGGTGCGCGCACATTTTCCTGACACCGAGAAATTCCGGCTCCGAACCTGGTCCAAGGCCTTCACGACCCTTCCGCTGGACGCGGTAAAGGTACTGATCCGGCAGCTCCGGTCGAGCGAATTTTCTCGTTGTCCGTAGTGATTGTAGCGTGATATTGTGCACCGCTCGAATTGCCGCCGCGGTATTTTTCGGACAAATCGGCGCCTGCTCCGCATCGGGTCCGCGATGTCCGGTGCGAGACATGGCAATTCATGTCCCGGTGACGAATCCGGACAACCCGAGAATCGCGCCGGGACGGGACTTGCCTGTAACCGTCGGTACCGCGATGTGAGAGATTCTTGGTGTGAGTCTCGCAGACACCGTCACCCTCGCCGCCCGCAATGCCTGGGCGCTCACCTTCGGCACCGGCGTGCGGGACCACGATCCCGCCCCGTCGACGGTGCTGTGGGATGAACCGCACCGGCGCCTGAGTCGCTTCGACGGCGCCGAATCCGATTCCGCCACAGCGACATCCGCCGTGCTGTTGGTTCCGCCGCTAGCCGCGCCCGCGCTCTGCTTCGACCTGCGCGCCGACCAGAGCGTCGCGCGGTTCCTGCTGGAGACCGGTCGATCGCCGTATCTCGTCGACTACGGCGAGATCACCTTCGCCGACCGGCGGATGGGCTTCGAGCACTGGATCGACGACATCCTGCCCGAGGCGATCCTGCGCACATCGGCCGATCGCGGCGGAGCGCCCGTCGACCTGATCGGCTGGTCCCTCGGCGGCACGCTGTCGCTGCTCACCGCCGCCGCGCACCCGCACCTGCCCGTCCGCTCGATCACCGCCATCGGCTCGCCGCTGGACTACGACAGGATGCCGGGGGTGCCCCAGCTGCGCGCGGTGGCCGAACTCACCCGGGGCGACCTCGTCGCGTCGACCGCGGTCCGGCTCGCGGGCGGCGTGCCCGCTCCGCTCACCCGCATCGCCTACCGGGCCACCGCCTGGGATCGCGAACTGCGCCGACCGTTGTTCGTCGCGCGCAATATCGCTAGAACCGAAACCCTGGCCAGAATGGAATCGGTGGACCGATTCATGGCCGCGATGCCCGGCTATCCCGGCCGCTTCTACGGGCAGTTGTGGGGCCGGATGTTCCTGAACAACGACATCGGCCGCGGTGTCGTGCGACTGGGGGAGCGGCGGATCGCGCTCGCCGAGGTGACGGCCCACGTCCTGTTGGTCGGCGGACCCGACGACGTCATCACCCCGGCCGCCGCCGTCGAGGCGGGCGCGGCGAATCTGACCGGCGCGGCCTCGGTGCGCTACGAGACCGCACCCGGCGGCCATCTCGGCATCCTCACCGGCGACACGGCGCGCGACACGACATGGGCCGCCATCGACAAATTCCTCGCCGAACTGCGGTAGTCCGGCGACGCGAAACGACAAAGTTCGGGTTGGCAAGGCCGGGTTCGGAATCCAGGACTACCCTTCGGATACATGGGACAACAGATATCCGCCGGACTGGGAGTTTCGCCGATCGATTCCGAAATTCTCGCGGCGGACCATCCCGGCGTGACCGATTTGTTCGCGGTACTGGCCTACGGCGAGATCTCCGCCTTCTATCGGTTGGCGGAGGAAGCGAAACTGTCCCCGACGCTGCGCGGCAAGGTCGCGGTCGCCAAGATGGCCGCCGCCGAAATGGAGCATTTCGCCTCGCTGGAAGCCGCGCTGGCCGCCGTCGGCGCCGATATCTTCGACGCGATGGCGCCGTTCGTGCACGCGCTCGACGCCTATCACGCGTCCACCGACCCGTCGACGTGGCTGGAATCGATGGTGAAGTTCTACGTCGGTGACGGTATCGCCGCCGATTTCTACACCGAGATCGCCGGTGCGCTCAGCCCCGAGGTGGCCGCCGTCGTCCGTGACGTACTGGCCGAGACCAGCCACTCCGAATTCGTGGTGGAGGAGGTGCGCCGGGCGGTGGAGACCAGTCGCTCCGAGCGTGACCGCCTCACGCTGTGGGGCCGCCGCCTACTCGGTGAGGCGATCACCCAGGCGCAATACGTGATGGCCCAGCGCGACGAACTCACCGACCTGGTCCTCACCGCCACGGGCGATCTCAACGGCATCGCCGAACTGTTCGAGCGCATGCAGACCAGTCACGCCCAGCGCATGGCGGTACTCGGCCTCTGACTCGCGTCTCCGCTGGCAGCGGAAGGCGCTGTGCCCCCGCGCTATTCGTTGACGGCGCGCGGTTCGACCAGGCGCAGGCCAGGCGCCTGCGCCGCGGTCTTGTCCGTCAGCCAGATCATCACACTCTGGTCCCGGTCGGAGTCGAGCGTCTCGAAGGGCACGTCGATCTGACCGTGGACGGGATGATCGAAGGCGAGCACTCCGGAACGATCGTCGCCGAGTCGATGCGGCTTCCAACGCTCCGCGAATTCCGGACTGCGCTGTAGCGCCGTGATCATCTCGCGCAGGGTGTCGTCGGCGGGCCAGCGGACCTTGGCCCGATTCAGGGCGGCGACGAAATGATCCGCGGCCCCCGCCCAGTCGCGCAGCACGCGCTGCGCCGCCGGATGCATGAAGATGTACCAGGCCAGATTCGGCCGGTCGGCTTCGTCGAACAGGCCCAGCGGTGCGGCGAAATCGGCCCAGGCCGGATTCCAGCCGAGCACATCGAAACGTCGCCCGACCACGAGGGCGGGCGTCGGTTGCAGGGCCCGCAGAATCGTCCGCATCGAGTCGGCGAGCTGTTCGTCGGGCGATTCCGAACCGGGACAACGGTATTCGTTGCCGGAGGTGAGTGCGAGCATGGTGAAGTGGTCGCGCTGCGCACCGGCGAGCAGCAGGGCGTCGGCCAGGGCGTCGACCACCGACATCGACGGATTGGTATCGCGGCCCTGCTCGAGCCGGGCCAGATAGTCGGCGCTGACGCCCGCCCGCACGGCCACTTCCTCGCGGCGCAATCCCGGTGTCCTGCGTCGCCCGCCCGCGGGCATACCGATATCGGCGGGTCGCAATTCGGCGCGCCGGGCGACCAGGAATTCCGCGAATCCGTTTCGGGCCATATCTCCATCCTGCCCTGTCCTGGGATCCGGAGCCGCGCCCTGCGAGGGCCAGGATAACGGCGGTCTGGTTATCCGATGATCGGCGAGTGATCGTCGATGGCATGACCAGTACCTCGGAATCCACCACCGCCACCCAGTCCCTCGCCGTCGGTGCATGGGCCCTCGACACCGCCCACTCCTCGGTCGCCTTCACCATCCGTCATCTCGGCATCTCCAAGGTCCGCGGCGGGTTCACCCGGTTCGAAACCGAATTCGTGGTCGATGAGTCCGGCGCGGCCACCCTCGGCGCGACGATCCACCTCGATTCCTTCGACACCGGCAATCCCGACCGCGACAACCACATCCGGACCGCGGATTTCCTCGATGTCGCCAATCGTCCTACCCTGACCTTCCGCGCCCTCGGACCGGTGCGCGTCGCGGAGTCCTTCGTCGTGGAGGGTGAGGCGACGCTCGGCGACATCACCCGGCCGCTCACCCTCGACGTCGAGTGGGGCGGTGTCCAGGACTTCGGCCCGAGCGGGGACCGCCATGCCGGATTCTCGGCGACCGGCACCATCAAGCGCACCGATTTCGGGGTCGGTGGCGCGCTGCCGGGTCTGCTCAGCGACGCCGTGAAGGTCGAACTCGAGATCCAGTTGGTCGAGCCGAAGTAATGTCGTCCGCGCTGTTCGCTGACAGCGCAGGCAGCCGTCCGACACGGCGTCCACGCCCTGCACTAGCCTTGGATTCGACAGCACAGGACTCTAGGTTCGGAGGTTGGCCGTGGAGGTCAAGATCGGTATATCGGATAGCCCGCGGGAGCTCGTGATCAACAGCTCGCAGACCCCGGACGAGGTCGAAGCGCTGATCTCCGGTGCGCTGACCGGCGACAGCGGCGTGGTGTCGCTGATCGACGAGAAGGGTCGCAAGTTCCTGATCCAGGCTTCCAAGGTCGCCTACGTGGAGATCGGCACGCCCGCCGCGGGCCGCGTCGGCTTCGCCGCCGTCTAGCCTCCGCCGCCGAGTGCGGCAACGAACAGAGCCCCTGTGCTCGACCGACCGGTCGAGCACAGGGGCTCTGTTCGTCTGTTCCTAGGAGCCGAGGGTGCGCGGCGCGCCGCCGTCGAGCGGGTGCAGCGGCACATGCGACAGACCGCCCCACGCGAGCGCGACGGTGGTGTCGACCGCGTCGTCCTTGGGGATCGGCCGGTCGGCCTCCAGCCAGTAGCGGGCGGTGAACTGACTCGCGCCGACCAGGCCGACGGCGAGGATACGCGCGCGGTAGGGATCCAGGCCGGAGTCGTGGGCGACGACATCGAATACCGCGTCGACACAGGCTTCGGTCGCCTGCTCGACCCGACGCTGCACCTGCGGCTCGCTGGTCAGGTCCGACTCGAAGACCAGGCGAAAGCCCTGCATCTCGTTGTCGACGAAGTCGAAATAGGCCGCGACGGCCGCGCGGACACGCTGCCGGTTATCGGTGGTCGAACGCAATGCCTGGCGTACGCTCGACACCAGCATGTCGACGTAGTTCTGGAGGACAGCCAGGTACAGTTCGAGTTTGCTGGTGAAGTGCTGATACAGCACGGGCTTGCTCACACCGGCGCACTGGGAGATCTCGTCCATACCCGCGGCGTGATAACCGCGTAGGACGAACACCTCACTGGCCGCATGGAGAAGCTGTTGGCGTCGTTCGTCACGCGGCAGACGAGTGCCGCGCTTGGTCGGCGCCATGGCCTCGGACGACGTTTTACGCGACGTCGGCCGGTCCACGAGGTCAGTCATTTCGGCTCTCCCAGTCGATTCCCCGGCAAATAGGGATTGTGCACCGGGTATCCCATGAACGATACCCGGTTGTGGCATACATGCGGTTCGGGGATACGCATGTAGTCCCCACGGTGAGATATATCGCAGCGAACCCCTGTGGTGTGTCATGTTCGCCGTTCCGGCTCCGCGGCACTCGTGGCGTTGCGCTACCGCCGACTGTGAGAGTCTGGTGTGCGTGACCCATCGTGTCGACCGCCCCGGGCACTCGTCTTCCATACCCTATCCACGCCCCGCGACAGGTGCGATACCCGGCGCTGCTTCGGCCGGACGGCCGCGGTGGGCCGTCGGGCCGACGGAACCGTGATGTCGGAATCCATGGCCAGGTCCGACCCGCAGTCCGGTTCGACAAGGGGGCGGGCGCGTTCGGATCCGTCGGCCGACGGTGACGGGCCGACCCCGGAGCGTACCCACGCGGAGGACGGCGACGTCGGCACCGCTGTCGAGGTCAGCGACCCGTTCGGACTCCATGCCTCGTCCGATCGCTCGCACCAACCGCTCCGGGCCCGCTGGGATCCGACCGCGCCCGACGAGGCGCGAGCCCGGTCACCGCGCCCGGAACGCGGCGTCAAGAAACAGAGCGCGCTCGGGCGCTTCATCTCCACCTACGGCTGGCGCGCGTACGCCCTACCCGTACTCTTCGTCGTCACCGTGCTGGTCGTCGTCGACGCGATGAACGGCGGTCCCGAGGCCATCGGCGCGGGCGGGAATCCCGGATTCGGCAGGCTCAGCCCGCGCGCCGCCTCGGCGGGCATCATCGGCGCACCGCCGGGTGACGGCCAGTTCCCCGGAGATCTACCCACCGGCGCGCTCCCCGAGGGCGGCCCGTTCACCGAGATCGGCGCGGGCACCTGGCATGTGGTGCCAGGCGCGGCCGCCGAATTCGGGGCGGGCGCGGAACTGCATCTCAGCTACACCGTCGAGATCGAGGACGGTATCGACACCTCCGGGCTGGGCGGTGATATCGCCGTGGCGAGGATGGTGGACAGCACCCTGTCCAACCCGAAGAGTTGGTCGCACGATCGCAAATTCGCCTTCCGCCGGATCGACCAGGGCGAACCCGATTTTCGCATCTCCCTGACCTCGCGTGAGTCCACCCGCAAGGCCTGCGGATTCGATATCCCGATCGACTCCTCCTGCTACAACGCCGACCTGCGGCGCGTGGTGCTCTCGGAAGTTCGCTGGGTCCGCGGCGCGCTCGCCTTCGAGGGCGATATCGGCTCCTACCGGCAGTATCAGATCAACCACGAGGTCGGCCACGCCATCGGCTACCACCAGCATCAGCCCTGTGAGACCGACGGCGGACTCGCGCCGGTGATGATGCAGCAGACCTTCGGAACCAAGAACAACGACATCGCCGCCCTCGACCCCGACGGCGTCGTCCCCATGGACGGCAAGCGGTGCCGCTTCAACCCCTGGCCCTACCCCCGCGGTTAGCCGTGCCGTGGGGTGAGTAGGCACGCCGCGCGCGGGTACGCGACCATGGAACGGGAAGAACGGCCCGCTCGCCGGTGTTGCACGGGTGGTCAATGCCGTGATGTCAAAAGCCGTGATCGGCCAATTCGATTCGAGGAGTCCCGGACGTGTCATCATCGAAGTCCCTGCCGCCGCTCGTCGAGCCGGCCGCGGAGCTGACTACCGACGAGATCGCGCGCTACAGTCGCCACCTGATCATCCCCGACCTGGGTGTCGACGGGCAGAAGCGCCTGAAGAACGCCAAGGTGCTGGTGATCGGCGCAGGCGGTCTCGGCTCGCCCGCCCTGCTGTATCTCGCCGCGGCGGGTGTCGGCACGCTCGGCATCGTCGAATTCGACGAGGTCGATGCCTCCAACCTGCAACGTCAGATCATCCACGGCGAGTCCGACATCGGCCGCCCCAAGGCCGACAGCGCCCGCGACTCGATCCACGAGATCAACTCCGGTATCACCGTCAACCTGCACAAGATCCGGCTCGAGCCCGAGAACGCGATCGAGTTGTTCCGCGACTACGACCTGATCGTCGACGGCACCGACAACTTCGCCACCCGCTATCTCGTCAACGACGCGGCGGTGCTGGCCGGTAAGCCGTACGTGTGGGGTTCCATCTACCGCTTCGAGGGCCAGGTCTCGGTCTTCTGGGAAGACGCCCCCGACGATCGCGGCATCAACTACCGCGACCTCTACCCCGAGGCCCCGCCGCCGGGGATGGTCCCGTCCTGCGCCGAAGGCGGCGTGCTCGGCGTGCTGTGCGCGTCCATCGGTTCGGTCATGGTCACCGAGGCGATCAAACTCCTCACCGGAATCGGCGACCCGCTGCTCGGTCGACTGATGGTCTACGACGCACTCGACATGAGCTACCGCACCATCAAACTGCGCCGCGATCCCGAACGTGTACCGATCACCGAATTGATCGACTACGAGGCGTTCTGCGGCGTGGTCTCCGACGAGGGCGTCGCCGCCGCGGCCGGGTCGACCATCACCGCGCGCGAACTCAAGGAACTGCTCGACGCGGGCAAGGATATCGAGCTCATCGACGTCCGTGAGCCGGTCGAATGGGACATCGTGCACATCGAGGGCGCGAAACTGATCCCCAAGGACCGCATCCTCTCCGGCGAGGTCCTGGCCGAGTTGCCGCAGAACCGCCCCATCGTGCTGCACTGCAAGACCGGTATCCGCTCGGCCGAGGTCCTGGCCGCCTTGAAGAAGGCCGGTTTCTCCGACGCCACCCACGTCCAGGGCGGCATCGTCGCGTGGGCGAAACAGATCGACACCTCGCTTCCCGTCTACTGATCGCACCGCGCATCGGGTTCCATGCCCGGTGCGCGGTATACGAATTCGACACCGGACCGCGACCCCGATCGGCGGTGTGGCAGTGTTCCGGGCCGCCGAGACCGGCGGTACGGTACGGCCGTGACTTCTGTGGAACCCCCCGAGCACGTGCGCGCGACGTTCGGTCTGCGCGAAGTGACCCCGGTGTCCCTGGGAGACTGGGACGGTGGCTGGCGCTGCGGTGACGTGGTGCTCAGCCCCGTGGCCGACCACGCACGCGCCGCGTGGTCGGCGAAGATCCGCGAGACCCTCGAGGTCGACGGGGTGCGCCTGGCCCGCCCCGTGCGCGCCACCGACGGCCGCTACGTCGTCTCCGGTTGGCGCGCCGACACCCACCTGGAAGGTTTCCCCGAACCCCGCCACGACGAGGTCGTCTCGGTATCGCTGCGCCTGCATCAGGCCACCGCGGAACTGGAACGTCCTCGCTTTCTCGTACAGCCGCCCGTCGCGCCGTGGATGGACGTCGACGTCTTCGTCGCCGCCGACCGCGCCGCGTGGGAAGCCGTCCCGCTGCGCACCCTGCGCGCGGGCGGCATGCCCCCACCCGCCACCCCGGACGGCATCCGCAGCATGGAGCTGATCGGTCAGTTGGCGACACTGCGCAAATCCGTCAGAACACCCCCACAACTGGTGCACGGCGACCTCTTCGGCACCGTCCTGTTCTCCGGACCGGGAACCCCCGGTCTCTCGGACCTGACACCGTACTGGCGTCCACCCCAATGGGCCGCGGGCGTCATCGTCATCGACGCGCTGGCGTGGGGCGGCGCCGACGACGGGTTGCTCGACCGCTGGGCAGACCTGCCGGAATGGCCGCAGATGTTGTTGCGCGCGGTCATGTTTCGGCTCGCGGTGCACGCTTTGCATCCGCGTTCGACGCCGGACGCTTTTCCGGGTCTGGCGCGGGCGGCGGATATGGTCCGCTTGATGCTGTGACGGTGGCTGGGACGCGTACAGCCGCGCCGGAGTCGATATCTGGTGCGCTGATCGCGCAGGGCCGCGATTCTTCGAAGCACTCCGAGGGACATCGACAGGCGTTGCCTTGCTGGACTTCTCGTGCGTACCGGTGGTGGATGTGAACCGTCGTAAGAGGAGTCACAACACGTAGTCGACTTGCCGGGATGGAGGACAGCCGCAGTCCTGACCCGGGGCACGCCGGAAGCGCAGATGACACGAGCGTTACGGCCCCGCGGGCGAAACGAACTGTCCCCGAGCGCACGTATCTGACGCGACCACACTGGAATATCCATTGCGGTTATCGCTGACCGGCCGGGGGATCCGCAGCTGCGGCTGGTACCGGGTAGGTGGGAATTCGCCGTCGGCTTCGGGGATGCGGCGATCCGGTCTGTCACCGAGGTGTCGATGACAATCCGGCGGACGTGCGTCATCGACTTCGCTGGGGGTACTCGATCCACATGTACCGAGGGCGATATGCGGCCGACAACGCGTGTCGGATTTCGAACGGATTCCGATTCTGTGGCGAGTCGGCAGCTGTCGGTGCGGCACGGCGTCGTTCGATGAAAGGGTGTATGACACGGTGAGGATCGGCGAGGGATGGATGCCGGATGTCTATCCGGCTTACCGTAAGCCGAGATTAACAGGCGAGGAATGGAACTGGAACGGTGGAGCGGATACTCTGAACCGGTTCCGGGCCGTCGACGTGGCTGTGCTCGGCGTTGCTTCGGCGCGTCCCGTCAGTAGTCGCACCCGCCAGCGTCGGCAGCTCTAGACTGGCGCGGTCGGCGAATATGGACGTCATATGGTAGTCGATCCAACTTGTTATGGCGGCCCATGCCCTGACGATAAACGTCCTGACGGTAGAAGGGAGAACATGAATATCGCCGAGGATGGGCCCGAGGGATATCGGCCTGCTCAGCTCGAGGATCTCAGGGGTATCGAGTGGTTGGAGCAGAGTCTATTCGATGACACGACATATCAATATACGATCTTGAGGCAACTGTACGCCGTCAGTGGAAAGCATTGGCTGGTTGCCGAATTGAACGGAAAGATGATCGGTCACGCGCTGGTGCTGATCGGAGCCGACAAGACGCTGTTGGCATCATTGGCGGTTGCGGAGGACTATCAGAACAAGGGGATCGGCAGACGTCTCCTCGGGAAGGCGTTGGAGGCCTGTGTCGACGCCGACGTCTCCGTAATCGAACTGACCGTACGTCCGGACAACGTGCGGGCAAGGCGGGTGTTCGATCAGGCGGGATTCACCATCGTCGACAAGGACGACCACTACTTCGGGCCGGACCAAGCGCGGCTCGTGATGGAGTGCGAGCTCGCAGCGCGAGAGGTGTCCCCACGTACTCTCGAGCGCCGGTACTCCGATTTCCTTTCCGCCACTTCGGCGCTATCCACGCACCAGGGTTCAGTCACGGTATAGCTGAGACTTCTCCGGTCCGACCCCTCGACGAGGTTCGGACCGGATGTTCGATCGCGCGAAGAGCCAACTCCATATACTGGTGTGTGTGGCCGATTCGAAGGATCTCGATGAATCCGTCTCGGACCGGACCAGAAGGTTGGCTATCGCCTATGTCGACGGACTCGACCCCGAGAACGCCGACGACGACTCGTATCCCAGATCGTTCGACGAGTGTATGACGAAGATGCTCGAGAGGTACGGCGCCGAAATCGCGCTGGCGGGGAACCGTGTCGTCGGGCATCGATCAGCTGAATTGCTACACGGCCAGTTCGACTACGACGATCCACGAGCACGAGAGGTCGCTCTGCTCATCGCGGCCGAGTTGGACTTCTGCAGCCCCTTGCACGCGCGTCAGAACCTCGCGCTGGCCGAGATATTCGAGGCGCTGGGTGATGCGCTGTCGACACACGGGCTGACCGATCTGTCCGTCCTGGCGTTCCGGCGCGCCACGAGGTTGTACGCGTTGAGCGAAGACCGCCGGGGCGAGGAGCGATGTGGGATCCGCTTCGCGCGCGCCAATACAGCCGCGACGAAATCACGGGTGCGCAGGTGGGCTGGGCACGCCGCATTCCTTCTGTGCGGTTACGGATATCGGCCCTCGTATCTGCTCGGCTGGGTGGTTGGTCAGGTCTTGGTTTTCACTGCTGTCGGCTTGCTACTCGCGGGGGATATCGCGTGGACGACAACCGTGTATTTGACGGTCACCGCGTTTCTGGATCCGATCGGTCCCGATGACGCCCGTGCGGTGGGTAGTAGCGCGCACCCGTTGTTCGCGTTGGAATCGTGGATGGGCGCAGTCTCGATGTCGGTCTTCTTCGCGCTGCTGGTGCGTAAGTGGTTCCGACTGTGAAGTCTGTTCTGTGCGGTTCACTTCCGGTGCGCGATGACCTTGTCACGGACCCGACCGGTCAACAGGGCCCACTGGCGCGAGAATCCGGGATCGTTCTGTAGCCCTTTCCACAGTCCGCGCACCTCTAGCGGGAGATGTGATGATCCCGGTAGCCACAGGCCGGTCAAATGATCGAGTACGGTCGTCAATTCGTCCAGTCGCGAATCGATCTGCGTCGGATACCGGTCGACAGCGTCGAGGACATCGGTCACGACCGTGATCAACCAGTCGTGAGCGGCGACGTCCTCGCAGAACTGTTGTACCGCAAGAAGTTCCTGCTCGGTGCGGACGGTGATCCGCAGCGTTCTGTCGACACCTGCGCCGAGATGGAATGCGACCGATGTTCCCGAATTGCCCCCGAGACCCGCCGTCCAGCGCAGCCGCGTCGTGCGTGTTCGCAGCGGTGGCCGTCGGTCGAGTTCTACAGCGAAGCGGATCCGATTCAGGAGGTGGTCGCTGATGGCGGCCATGTCCAGAATCTCCTTGCCGGGCGGTCCGGTGAGGTATCCATCGGCGAGAACGGCTCCCGCGGTACTTCTTTCGGGGAGCGGGCCTATCACCTCGGTTGTCCCTTTGCGACTGATGTAATGCGACCACGTCTGCCTGCGTCGATCGTTGGGGCGAAGTAGGCGGGTGCACGCCGAGGATTGCAACGTCCAACCGCCCATCAGTGTGGCTCTGGTGGCCACGGTGCCGACGATATGGGTGGTGCCCGCGCCGATGCGCACCTCGCAATCGACGCCGACGCCGACGGCCGGCGACGTCGCCAGCCGGATCGGTCGTTCACGCCAGGTGACGGAATGGCCGGGCATCAGGGCCAATACGTCGAACGTCTGAACGCGGCCGAGCGGGGTCGACGAAGGCAGCAGGCCGGTGTGCACCTCGCCGAGTACCACCAGCGGCGCGGCCATTCAGGGGCCGTCCAGTAACAGGTGCGATAGTCGATCGCTGATTCTCTCCGATACCTCGACCGGCGGGTCGTCCCGTCCGGCGCGCTCGATGATGTCGGCGGTGACGTCCTCGTCCTGATCGAGATGATCGAGGACGAGCCGCACCGCGTGTTCGATACTGATGTAGCGCTTGGGCAACATGGACAGGGTGCGGTAAGCCTGGAATGGATGCGCGGACGGGTTGAGTCGGATGATCGGTGCCACGTCCTTCCAGCGATCCGGCCACGGTTCACCGTCCCAGTCCAACGGTTGCACCACGGGTTCGCCGCCGTAGCGCAGCATTCCCAGGCGTAGGAGCTGCCACACCGTCGCCAGGAACGGACACGACCATCTCCGGTTGCCGTCGGCAGTCCTGCTCCACAACTCGACATCGAGGAAAATGGAATGCTCGCGGCGTCCGAACTCTTCGGGAGGCTGGTACGGCCGTTCACGCATGGCTTGATCCGGTACGAAATCCGACGATCGTGTGCCGTTGCAGAGCCATCCGGATTCCACCGTGGGCGGCCGCCTGCCGGTGGCGGGATGTTCCGGTGCGGCGACGATTCTGGCGGCCACCATTTCGGCCACCGGGAAGAAGTCCTCGGTGACAACGCCGTTGACGAATTTCGGCATGGTCGCGCACCCGGATTCTCTGGCCAGGTAGTCGATTTCCAGTCCGCTTTCGGTGGCGGCGGACAGCAACTTCTCTAGAATGGGGGCCGGGTCCGTGTCCGGCTGGAAGTAGTCGTCGATCAGATAGCAGGTGCTTATTCTTGCATCGGGCCCGAATTGAATTCGGGCCGCGACTTTGAACGCTTCGACCAACGGGACGATCCGACGAAATTCCGCCTTCACGCGTTCGGTGTCACCGGAGATGTCGTTGAGGTAGAAATGTCCTACCTCGACGGAAAGATGCGACAGTTCCAGTCGGTCGTCACGTCGCACGTCGTGCTCTTCGGTATACCGCTGTAGTTCGGACATCTACAGTCTCTCCCAGGCGGCGTTGTCCATCAGGCGACGGGCGAGCAACTGATACGCGGCGACGGTCTCCGGGGCCGCGATGTTCGCATCCACGTCGCTGTCGAGGATGATCTGCTCCCGCCATTGCAGCACGGGTTCGATCGGGGTGGCTCCAAGCAGCGCCGTCATACCCAATTTGCTGGTGGTCGCCAGTCTTTTGAGCGCCGCGTTCTGCTCCTGCAACCACGTCGACTGGGCTCCTTCGCCGCCCGAGCCGACGCCGGATCCCGGAACCGCCGTGCGTACGTAGCGCACGGACCCCAGCAATTCTTCCCTCTTGTGACCGTAGTTCACGCCGGTGTTCAGCAGGCCGTTCGGCCCGTAGACCAGGCCGGCCGCGGCGAGGATATGTTGGCGAGTCCATCGGTGAAAGATGAGCCAACGCGTCGAGTGGTCGCGCAACTGCTCCAGAGCCGTTGTTTTCAAGGCGATTTCGAGAGCCACGGAACGACCGGCGCTCAAATCCACCACCACGATGGAGAATTCTTGGTCCAATTCGGTCAGCAACTGCGCGCACCGGGTCACCGTCGTGTTGTTGCAGGTCAGGAATTCCGCGCCGCCTTCGTCACCAGGCAGCAGTACCAGCCGACCGGTACTCGAACCGGTATTCCTCAGCCCGGACCTGTCGGTGGTGGCTCCCACATCGAAACGGGCGCACCGCGCGCTGCTGCCCAGCAGATATCGATGTACACCGACCTCGCTGTCTTCGTCGCTGACCGGAAGACCGCGTTGTACGGAAGTGATCTCGAACAGCGAACCGGAGGTCGGAGAACCGAAATCGAAATCGACGTAGGCGACGTCGTGGCCGTCCACGCAGAGCCGGTAGGCAATGTTGGAACTGGTCACCGACCGCCCGGTGCCGCCCTTGTCGGAGGTGGAGAATACGAGCACGGCAGCCGCCTACCTGGCCGCGTCATGACGCGCGTAGGCCAGTTCGTCGAGTTGGGTCAACGCGACGGTCGCGAGACTGTACGCGGTGCCGGGCCGTTCGCGCAGAATGGTGCGGGCTCTATCGAGCGAATGGCGGATCCGATTGATGGTGGCCTGGCGGGGTGAGAGATCACCGCCCTCGACTTCGAGTTCCTCCTGATTCAGCAGATGATCTGCCTCGCTCAACAGGTCGACCGCACGCGTGATCATGGAATCCGGTGCCAGCGAGGACTTTCGGAAGGTGCCGTGCGCGACCACGAGGCATTCCATCACTCTTTCGGTCACGAACCACGACGGGCCGGGTGGCACCGATACCCCGGCCTCTTCACCGAACATCCACGCGGGGGCGTCCCACAATCCGACGCCTTGGCCCTGTTTGATCTGGCACCGTTCCAGGTGGTCCATGGCGGCTTCGGCCAAGATCATCAGTTGGTCGCGCAATTCGACACTGGTGCGCAGGCGAGCGGCCTGCAGACACCGTTTGAGCATCATGGTGACGAAATCCGGTACGTGCCAATACATCAGCGGTCCGCCGACGGCCTGGCTGCCTTCCAAGCGTAGTCGGACGCCTGGATAGTGCAGTGACGCGGCGGGGTCGGACGAGGTCACCCTGCTGGTGATTCGGGCGCGCCTGGCGAGTTGATCGGCCACCGCGATGGTGCGGGGGAGATCGTCGGTGCTGTCGCGGTAGACCAGATCCTGGATCACGATGGCGGTGACCACCAGGCTGAAATAGTCGGATTCCTCGCCGTCGGAGGTGCGCCACGGGATGTCTTCCAGGGGCCATCGGCCGCTGCCGAAACGCGCGACGGTGGACCAGTAGCTGCGCGCCAGTTCGGAGCGCAATTGCAAGGCGTCGGCGAGCCTGCGTTGTTCCCCTGTGAGTAGATCCGACTCGCGGATGCGCTGCGAGGACAGGTCGATGATGCCGTCGAGTGCGACCGCGGTGAAATACAGATAGGGGCGCGTCGTGGCATAACCGGGAGCGGTGCCTACGAAGGGTGAGGCGACCTCGATCGCCGCGGCGGTGTCGGCGATGCCCCACGCCCATCCGCATTCGAACAGTAGTTTGTCATCGAAGATGTCGGTACCGGTGACCTCGGGAGCGGCTTGGGCGAGGCGCACCTCGCTCGCGGTGCGCACACGCAGCGAATCCAGCACTGCCGCCAACTGCTCCAGCACGATCGCTTCGCGGTCCCTGTTCTGGTTGATCGTTCGCAGGATCTCGCGACCGTCGGGTGATTTCACGGCCGGCGTGTGGATCACGAAACTGCGCAACAAGCCGACCATGGCCGCGGTGAGCCGGGTGGAGACCTTTCCCGCGACAACGGGGATCTTCTCGCTGAGGTGTTTGGCCTCCAAACGCACCTCACCGTCGACGAATCTCTGGAAGCCACGCAGAAAGCGCAGGGATGCGAGGCAGAGACTCAACGACATCGAAAAGGAGTCGACGACCTCGAGACCGCGCTGGGCGTCCGTCGGTGGATCATCGTCGATGTCGGAATGCATGTAGGTGTCCGCGGCGAAGACGGGTCGACCGTCGGGGTCGGTGTAGCGGTCGAGATATTCATCGACGAGTTCGACGAGTCTGCGGCCGATCCTGGTCTCCTCGCCGAACAATCCGAGGGACTTCTGGGTGTCGGAGGCGATGTTGTCGGGTTGATCGAGATTGAAGGCTTCGATCTCGGTCGCGGGATACAGCAGACACAGAAGCTGTTCGGCGTCGCTGATCGAGTTACTGCCATCGCGTCCGCCCCAGACCCATTCTCCGTCTCGGTAGGAGTGGGCGAGTACGGCTCGCCACAGGTCGAGAAGCTGACGTCGCGGCCGAATTCTCATGGTGTGTCTGCCCCTCGCCCCCGGTTCGGCCGTCCCCGCCGAAACTTGGTGTCCCTCAAAGTGTGCCTTGGCGGAGAAGGTCCGTCCAGAATTCGTGCAAGATCGTGATAGCTGTTTACTTGCCTGTGTCGCAATGTATTTCGGATGCCCATGGGTTGCCGGATGGTCGTAATCCAGGCTAGGGGCGGCAAATACTCGGGTGAGGTCGGTCGTCGTCGACCTGGTGTGCGTGGGGTTCGCTGTGGGAGCGGTCCCTTGTCGCGCCGGTTCGGCGCCGGTGGTTTCCGGGGCGTCGTGCCACGAGTCCGGGATACAGCGGCGAGTTGTGGGATCCGCGTGTTGGGCATCGGTTGCCGTGGACGCCGAACGCCGCCCGGAGAATCTCCGGGCGGCGTTCGGCGATGGGGGGTGGTGGGGATTACACGTTCGCGTAGGCCAGGGAAGAGATGCGGCCGGTGGCGAAGCTGGAGCGGAGGTAGAAGAACCAGGTGACTCCGGCCATTACCAGGAAGGCTCCGGCGTAGGCCCAGAAGGCGGGGGTCATGCTGCCGAAGTTGATGTTGGACAGGCGAAGTGCCTGCTGGAGGACGTAGCCGCCGGAGGCGCCGATCGCTCCGATGACGCCGATGGCGGCGCCTGCCTGCCTGCGGGCCGAGGCGGTGGCTTCGGAGATGTCCATGCCGTGTTCGGAGGCGTATTTCTTGGCTTCCGCGCTGAAGATGGACGGGATCATGCGGTAGGTGGAGCCGTTGCCGATGCCGGTGAGGATGAACAGCACCAGGAACGCGGCCAGGTAGAGCGGGAAACTCTTCATCTCCAGCGCCGCCATGATGAGCGCGACCGCCACCGACATGCCGCCGAAGACGAAGACGGTCATCTTGGCGCCACCGACCTTGTCGGAGACCCAGCCGCCGAAGGGACGGCTGAAGGAGCCGACGAGGGCGCCGAGGAAGGCCAGGTTGCCCAGGGTGGTGATCCAGCCGATCTTGGCCAGGTCGGGGAAGTTGGCCTTGATCAGGGTGGGGAAGGCGAAGGAGAAGCCGATGAAGGATCCGAAGGTGCCGATGTAGAGGAACGACATGATCCAGGTGTGGCGGTTGGTCAGCGCCAGTTTGTAGGACTTGCCGTCGGATTTGGCGGTGCCGATGCTGTCCATGTAGCGCAGGGCGCCGAAGGTGGCGACGAGGATGAACGGGATCCAGACCAGGACCGACAGGGTGATGCCGAAGCGGTAGCCCGCGGCGTCCTTGGCCATGATGTGGGTGCCGAGGGTGATCAGCAGCGGCAGCACCAGCTGGGTCTGCGCGACGCCGAGATTTCCGCCCGCGGCGTTGATGCCGAGGGCCGCGCCCTTTTTACCTTCGGGGAAGAAGAAGGAGATATTGGCCATCGACGACGAGAAGTTGCCGCCGCCGACACCGGCCAGCGCCGCCAGCACCATGAATACCCACATCGGGGTTTCGGGCTGGTTGACGAAATAGGCCAAGCCGATTGTCGGAATCAGCAGCATCGCCGCGCTGAACGCGGTGAACGCTCGTCCGCCGAATTTCGGGATGGCGAAGGTGTACGGGATTCGCAGCGCGGCGCCGACCAGGGTCGGGGTCGAGGTCAGCAGCAGCGCGTTGCTCACCGCGGTCGGGTTGCCCTTGCCGAGACCGGCCAGGAAGTCGAATCCGGCCAGGCCCATGCTGGTGACGACGGTGCCCCAGATGACCCAGATGCTGAATCCGAGGTTCTCGGCGAAAACCGAGAAGATCAAATTCTTTCGCGCGGTCTTCTTACCGCCCGATTCCCAGAATTCGGTGTTGTCCGGTTCCCATTTATCGAGCCAGCGTCCGCGAGTCTGATGCTCGAACGCCTGCGTTTCCGACTGTTGTCCGGTGGTAGCTACTGTGGCAGTCATCGGCTCCCTCTCGATTGCCTCGCTACGGTCGAGACAAACGTAGAAGTTGGTTGTTGCGCGCCGATGGCCTTCCGTTGCGTTCCCGGCAAATTCGACTCACACGGTCGAATTGCGTTCGGTGACCTGTTGGTTACGTCGATTTTTGATGCGCGACCGGTCGGTCCTAGCGCGGCTCGGGGTACTCGGCGATGAGTGATCCGAGGAAGCACCGTGTCGCCTGCGCGGCCTTCTCGGCGTCGCCGTCTATGACAGCTTGCACCAGTTCCTGATGCTCCGCGTTGTAGGAGTCGTCGGATTTGGCGGTGCGCGAGCGGATCACCTGCTCGATGGTCGGCAGCAGCGAGTCGTAGAACTCGAGGTACACCGCGTTGTGGCTGGCGACCACGATCGCCCGGTGCAGTGCGACGTCCGCGGCGATCGCGGCGGGGTTGCCCTCGCCCCAGGTGTGACGGCCGCGTTCCTCGAGCAGGCGCTCGAGGGTGGCGATGTCGTTGTCGTCGCGGCGTCGGGCGGCCAGGGCCGCCGCGGTGGTGTCGAGCGCCTCGCGTAGTTCGAGGACGTCGCGTTCCTCCGCGTCGGCGAAGTACTTGGCGAGGGTGCCGCCGACTTCGGATATCGCGATCACATAGGTGCCCGAACCCTGACGGCGTTCCAGCATGCCCGCGTGGACGAGGGCCTGGACGGCTTCGCGCACGGTGTTCCGCCCCGTGCCCGTGAGCTCGGTGAGCTCCGGTTCGGTGGGGATGCGGGAGCCGATAGACCAACGGCCCGAACGTATTTCGGCACGCAGTTGCTCGGTTACCTGGGCGATGAGGCTGGTGCGCCGGACTGGTTGCACCGCATCAGAGTACCGCCCATCACAAATACGTTGCCTCCTATCATCGGGTCATCCTATGATTTGTCGGTGACAGCTACCCTTACCGACACCACGGCGCGCCCGGATCAGACCTCCGTCGAGCCGCGCAGGCGCGCGCTCGCGGAGGGTCGGCTCCTTGTACTCACCGCGATCGTGATGTCGGCGCTCACCCTCCGGGTCGCCGTCACGGCGTTCAGTCCCCTTGCCGAGCGCATCGGCGACGACATCGGATATTCCACCGCGATCATCGGCGTCTTCGGCATGGTGCCGACCGCGATGTTCGCGCTCTCCGGCCTGATCGCCCCGTTCCTGGTCGGCCGGATCGGCCTCGAGCGCACCGCGCTGACCGCCATGGTGCTGGCCGGACTCGGCATGCTGATCCGCGCCCTCGTCGGCGGCACCGGCGAACTGCTGCTGTTCTCCGGGCTCGCCCTCGCGGGGATGGGTATCGGCAACGTGGTGATCCCGCCGCTGGTGAAACGCTATTTCCCCGACCGTCTCGCGGTGATCAGCTCGCTGTACATCACCATGGTGCAACTGGGCACCGTCGTGCCCGCGCTGATCGCGGTGCCGGTCGCGCAGGCGCACGGCTGGCGGATCTCGCTGGGATTGTGGGCCGTGCTCGGTTTCGCCGCCGCGCTCCCGTGGATCGGTGTGCTGCGGGTGCGGCGCGGGCGCGACGTGGTGGACGAGACGGCACTGCCGGGCGCCGAGCCCGAGGTGCGAGGCCGGGTCTGGCGTTCGCCGCTGGCCTGGGGGATGGCCGCCATGTTCGGCATGACCTCGCTGACCACCTACGCGATGTTCGCCTGGCTGCCTCGGATCTTGGCCGAGGCGGGGGCGAGCGACGGTTTCGGCGGCACCATGGTCGGGCTGTTCGCCCTGGTCGGGCTGGTCTCGGCGTTCACCGCGCCGACCATCGTCGCCCGGTTCCGCAATCCTTTCCCGTTCGTCGTGCTCTTCGCCGCCTTCTTCTTCATCGCCTTCGCCGGACTGCTCATCGCCCCGATGAGCGCGACGGTGCTGTGGGTGGTGATCCTCGGACTCGGTCCGAGTACCTTCCCGATGGCGCTGACGCTGATCAACGTGCGCACCCGCACCGCGCGCGGTTCGGCCGCCCTGTCGGGCTTCACCCAGGGCATCGGATACGCCGTGGCGTGCGCGGGGCCGCTGCTGTTCGGCGCTCTGCACACCGCGACGGGCGGCTGGCTCGCGCCGTTCGCGATGCTGAGCGTCGCGGTGCTGGTGCTGCTCGTCGGCGCGTGGCAGGCGTGCAGGCCGCGCGTTCTCGAGGACGGCTGGGCCTGACCGAGAAAAGAACCTCACAACTCGAGTTGCGAGGTCGTGCGGAAGCGGCCATTCTTTTCCGAAAGGGTCGTGCGCGTCACACCTCACCGTCGCTTTATTGCGAGATCGGCTCTTTGTCACCGACGGAAACCGTTGTGTCACATCGTTGAAACATAGACCCGGAACTCACTTCGGGTTTCGGGTAAACGTGAGCAACCGTTGATTCAGCGGTCATTTCGCGCAGCATTTCGGCAATACCTGTTTCCTACCGTTGGGCTAACCGATTTTGGGAGGCCCTGTTGAGCACGCTGACGCGTAACCGCAACATCGAGCACTGGGATGCCGAGGATGTCGACGCCTGGGAGGCGGGCGGTAAAGATGTCGCCAAGCGCAATCTGATCTGGTCGGTCTTCGCCGAGCACGTCGGGTTCTCGGTCTGGTCGATCTGGTCGGTGATGGTGCTGTTCATGCCGACCGACAAATTCGGCATCGATCCGGCGGGCAAGTTCTTCCTCGTCGCGGTGCCGACGCTGGTCGGCGCGATCCTGCGCATTCCGTACACCGTCGCCACCGCGCGCTTCGGCGGACGCAACTGGACGATCTTCAGTGCCGCGCTGCTGCTGATCCCGACGCTGCTGACGCTGTACTTCATCAACCAGCCCGGCACCTCGTACACGACGTTCCTGATCGTGGCGGCGTTCGCCGGCCTCGGCGGCGGCAACTTCGCCTCGTCGATGACCAATATCAACGCCTTCTACCCGCAACGGCTCAAGGGCTGGGCGCTCGGCCTGAACGCGGGCGGCGGCAATATCGGCGTTCCGGTGATCCAGTTGATCGGTCTGCTGGTCATCGCGACCCTGGGCAACCAGTACGCCTCGCTGATCTGCGCCATCTACCTGGTGCTGGTCGCGCTGGCCGGTGTCGGCGCCGCGCTCTACATGGACAACCTGAAGAACCAGAAGGCCGACCTGTCCTACATGATCACGGCGCTCAAGGTGCCGCAGTCGTGGGCGATCGCGTTCCTCTACATCGGCACCTTCGGCTCGTTCATCGGCTACAGCTTCGCTTTCGGCCAGGTGCTCCAGATCAGCTTCAAGGCCGGTGGCGACACCGCCGCGCAGGCCGCGTTGCACGCCGCGCAGATCGCCTTCATCGGCCCGCTGCTCGGTTCGCTCGCAAGGCCCTACGGCGGCAAGCTCGCCGACCGCATCGGTGGCAGCCGCGTCACCTTCTACGTCTTCGGCGCGATGATGGCCGCCGCGGTGGTCGTCGGTGTCGCGAGCACCATGGGCGACAGCAACAAGGGTGTGCCGACCGGCGGTGTGATGACCATGCTGGTCGTCGGATTCATCGCGCTGTTCGTGCTCTCCGGTATCGGCAACGGCTCGGTCACCAAGATCATCCCGTCGGTCTTCGACGCCAAGAGCAAGAGCCTGGACGCCACCGCGGCGGCACAGGCGGCCTGGTCGCAGAACACTTCCGGCGCGCTCATCGGCTTCGTCGGAGCGATCGGCGCACTCGGCGGTGTCGGCATCAACCTGGTGCTGCGCTCGTCCTACTCGTCGACCGCTTCCGCCACCACCGCGTTCTGGGTCTTCATGGCCTTCTACGTCGCCTGCGCCGTGGTGACCTATGCGGTCTTCCTGCGCAGGCCGACATCGAGCAGCCGGTCCACCGACTCCGATGTCGTGGTCGAGGCCGAGTCGCTGGTCCTACAGGCCGAACACGCCGACAGCGCACCGTCCACCAATTCGTCGGCTCGCGCCTGACATTCGCACCAGTACGGAGACACTCATGAACCCCACCGTCGATCCGACGCAACGCAAAACCGCGGTGGTCGTGGGCCACGGCATGGTCGGTCACCGCTTCGTCGAAGCGCTCCGGTCCCGCGACGACGCAGGCCAGTGGCAGGTGGTCGTCCTGAGCGAGGAGCAGCTTCCCGCCTACGACCGCGTCGGCCTCTCGGCCTACGTCGGCACCTGGGACGCTGCCGCGCTGGCCCTGCCCGGCAATGAGTACGCCGGCGACGACCTGGTCGAGCTGCGCCTCGGCCAGCGCGGTATCTCCATCGACCGCGACGCTCGCAAGGTCACCACCTCCGAGGGCGACACCATCGCCTACGACGCGCTGGTCCTGGCGACCGGCTCCTACGCCTTCGTGCCGCCGGTGCCGGGGCACGACCTGCCGGAATGTTTCGTCTACCGCACCCTCGACGATCTCGACGGCATCAGGGCGGCCGCCGAGGCCGCCGGGCCGGGCGCGCACGGCGTCGTCATCGGCGGCGGTCTGCTCGGGCTGGAAGCGGCCAACGCGCTGCGCCTGCTCGGGATGATCCCGCATGTCGTCGAATACAACGAGCGGCTGATGCCCGCCCAGATCGACGCGGGCGGCGGCGCGATCCTGGAGAAGCTGGTCACCGATCTGGGACTCGAGGTCCACACCGGTGTCGGCACCTCCTCGATCGAGAAACTGGACGACGGCAAACTCGAGCTGACGCTGTCCGACGACTCGCAGATCGTCGCCTCGCTGGTGGTGTTCTCGGCGGGCATCCGTCCGCGTGACGAGATCGCCAGGGAATCCGGTATCGAGGTCGGCCCGCGCGGCGGCATCATCACCGATCTCGGTTTGCAGACCTCCGATCCCCACATCTGGGCGATCGGCGAATGCGCCGCGGTCGAGGGCGTCTGCTACGGCCTGGTCGCCCCCGGCTACACCACGGCGGAAATCGTCGCGGACCGGCTGCTCGGCGGCGCGGGCGAATTCCCCGGCGCGGACATGTCCACCAAGCTGAAGCTGCTCGGTGTCGACGTGGCGAGTTTCGGCGACGCGCACGGCGTCACCGAGGGCGCGCTGTCGGTCGTGCTGCACGACGCGGCCAAGGGCACCTACGCCAAGCTGGTCGTCTCCGACGACGCGAAGATCCTGCTCGGCGGCATCCTGGTCGGCGACGCCACCGCCTACTCGGCGCTGCGTCCGCTGGTCGGCCGTCCGCTGCCCGCCGAACCCGCCGCGCTGATCTCGCCGGCCGGTGCGGAACTGGGCGCGGACTCGCTGCCCGACGACGCGCAGATCTGCTCCTGCAACAACGTCAGCAAGGGCGCGATCTGCGGCGCGATCGCCGAAGGCGCCTGCGACGTGCCCGCCGTCAAGAGCTGCACCTCCGCCGGAACCTCCTGCGGCGGTTGCGTTCCCATGCTCAAGAAGCTGCTCGAACAGTCCGGCGTCGAGATGTCCAAGGCGCTGTGCGAGCACTTCTCGCAGTCGCGCGCCGAGCTGTTCCAGATCGTCCAGGTCACCGGAATCCGCACCTTCTCCGGCCTGATCGCCAAGCACGGCAAGGGATCCGGCTGCGATATCTGCAAGCCGACCGTCGCCTCCATCCTGGCCTCCACCTCGAGCGATCACATCCTCGACGGCGAGCAGGCCGCGCTCCAGGACACCAACGACCACTTCCTGGCCAACCTGCAGAAGAACGGCACCTATTCGGTGGTGCCTCGGATGCCGGGCGGCGAGGTCACCGCCGAACAGCTCATCACCATCGGCGAGGTCGCCAAGGAATTCGGCCTCTACGTCAAGGTCACCGGCGGCCAGCGCATCGACCTGTTCGGCGCGCGCGTCGAACAGTTGCCGCTGATCTGGAAGCGCCTGGTCGACGCGGGCATGGAATCGGGCCACGCGTACGGCAAATCGCTGCGCACCGTCAAGAGCTGCGTCGGCTCCACCTGGTGCCGCTACGGCCAGCAGGATTCGGTCGGCATGGCCGTCCTGCTGGAGAAGCGCTACCGTGGACTGCGGTCCCCGCACAAGCTCAAGCTCGCCGTTTCGGGTTGCGCGCGCGAATGCGCCGAGGCCAGGGGCAAGGATGTCGGCGTCATCGCGACCGAGCACGGCTGGAACCTCTATGTCGGCGGCAACGGCGGCCTCACCCCCAAGCACGCGGTACTGCTCGCGGGCGATCTGGACGACGAGACCCTGATCAAGTACATCGACCGCTACCTGATGTTCTACATCCGCACCGCCGACCGCCTGCAGCGCACAGCGCCGTGGCAGGAGGCGCTCGAGGGCGGCATGGACTACCTCAAGCAGGTCGTGTGCGAGGACAGTCTGGGAATCGCCGACGATCTGGAGGCCGCGATGGCCGCCCACGTCCACGGCTACCGCGACGAATGGGCCGCCGTTCTCGACGACGAGGAGAAGCTGTCGCGCTTCGTGTCCTTCGTCAACGCTCCCGAGGAGAGCGACCCGACCATCTCGTTCGACGACAGCGGCGAACGCAAGGTGCCGGTGCTGCTCGGCCTGCCGGAGATCCCGGTCGCGGCGGGTGTGGGATCCACCACAGCCACGCACGGGAAATGAGCGCTTAACCGCGTGGAAACAGGACGCCGGTACCAATGAACCAGGCGTTCGGAGGAGGAACCCGATGACCGTTATCGATACACCCAGCATTTCGCAGGCCACGGCCACGGGTTGGACACAGGCGTGCCGACTCGACTACTTGATTCCCGGCCGCGGCGTCGCGGTGTTGCTGAAAGGTGGCCGGCAGGCCGCCCTGTTCCTACTGACCGACGGTACCGTGTGCGCCGTTGGTAATATCGATCCGATCGGCCGGGCCGCGGTGATGTCGCGTGGGATCGTCGGTGATCGCGGCGGGATTCCCGTCGTCGCATCGCCACTGCTGAAGCAGGCGTTCTCCTTGCTCGACGGCCGGTGCCTCGACGACGAGTCGGCAACGCTGCCGGTGTACGCGGTGCGTGTGGACGACGGCATCGTTTCGGTATCCAATGAGCCGGTGGCGTCCGGGCTCGAATCCTCGGACGGATGAACACCCATGACGACAATCGACGCGGGCGCGTGTCTCGCCGGGTTCACGGTCGGCATCACGGCAGCGCGACGTGCCGATGAGTTCGCCACGCTGCTGACCAGACGGGGCGCGACGGTCGTCTCGGCCCCCGCGATCCGCATCATTCCGTTGGCCGACGACACCGAGCTCGAGCGGGTCACCCGCCAGCTCGTGTCCGATCCGCCCAAGATCACCGTCGCGACCACCGGCATCGGGTTCCGCGGGTGGATGGAGGCCGCCGAGGGCTGGGGGCTGGCAGAAGAGCTGCGCACCACCCTCGCCGGTAACCGGATGCTCGCCCGCGGCCCCAAGGCCAAGGGCGCCATCCGCGCGGCCGAACTGCGCGAGGAGTGGTCGCCCGCCTCGGAGTCCTCCGCCGAGGTGCTCGACCACCTGCTCGCCGAAGGCGTGGAAGGGGTGCGCATCGCGGTCCAGCTGCACGGCGCCACCACCGAATGGGAACCGATTCCGGATTTCTGCGAGGTGCTGCGCTGCGCGGGCGCCGATGTGGTGCCGGTGCCGGTCTACCGCTGGATCCCGCCGGTGGATCAAGGTCCGATGGACCAGATGATCGAGGCGATCGTCACCGCGAATCTGGATTGCGTGACCTTCACCAGCGCGCCCGCCGTGGCGTCGATGCTGATGCGCGCCAAGGAGACCGGACTGCTGGAGGGTGTGTTGCACGCCCTGCGCGGCCGGGTGCTGCCCGCCTGCGTCGGACCGATCACCGCGGCTCCGCTCGAAGAACTCGGCGTGCCGACGTCGATGCCCGCCAGGGCCAGGCTCGGCGCGCTCGCCCGCCACGTCGCGGAGGAATTGCCGCGGCGCGCCAACCGGATCCAGGCCGCCGGTCATCAGATCAGCGTGCGCGGCGGCTGCGTCGTCGTCGACGGTGTGGTGCGCCAGCTCGCGCCCGCGCCGATGGCCCTGATGCGTTCACTCGCCCGCCAGCCCGGCCGGGTCGTGTCCCGCGAGGATCTGCTCGCGGCGCTGCCCGGTGGCGGCGACGACACCCACGCGGTCGAGACGGCCATCGCGCGGTTGCGTGCGGGCCTTGGCACCCCCAAGGCCATCCAGACCGTGGTCAAACGCGGCTATCGGCTCGCGCTGGACGCCGTCGAATGCCCGGACAACTTCCCGCGTCAGCTGGACGGGGCGCGCCCCCCGCTGCCCGGTATGAACACGCCCGCCCGGGCATCGCGCTACGTCCAGTCGATGGGGAGCTGGTCGGCATGACGGCGCGACGAGCGGGACGGAATTGCGTCGACGGGCCGGAGTCGTGACCGCGCCCGCCCTGGTTCTGGTGGCACACGGCACCAGGAGCACCAGGGGCGTCGAGATGATCGCCGCGCTGGCCGAAGCGGTGTCACGGGAACTGACCGCGCGAGCGGAGCCCGCCGGCGAGTGGGCGACGACCCGGGCGCTCGTGGTCCGCACGGCGTTCGTCGACGTGCTCGGTCCCTCGCCTTCGGAAGTGCTGCGCGATCTGGAAGCGACGGCGGGATCGGTTCCCGCCGTGGTGGTTCCGGCGTTCCTCGCCTCCGGCTACCACGTCTACCAGGACGTGCCGCGCGAAGTCGCGGAGAGCGGACACCCCGCCGTCGCGGTCACCAGGGCGATGGGCCCCGACCCGGCGTTGGCGCGCGTCATGACCATGCGGCTTCGTGCCGCGGGGTGGCAGCGCGGTGACGCGGTCGTCCTGGCCGCCGCCGGATCGTCGGATGCCAGGGCGCGCAAGGATGTCCGGCGCTCGGCGGCCCTGCTCGCCGAACACCTCGGCGCACCGGTGCGGATCGCCTACGTCGCGACCGGAACCCCTCGCGTTCCCGAGGTGGTCGCCGATCTCAGGGCGTCGGGCGCGCGCCGCGTGTTCATCGCCTCGTACCTGTTGGCGCACGGCCTGTTCCAGCAGCGTCTGCACGAGTCGGGCGCGGACGGCGTCGCCGAACCCATCGGCGTGCACCCGGCCGTCGTCCGGCTGATCGCCGACCGATACCGCACCGCCGCGGCTGAATTGACGCGGATCCGGGTTCTCTGACGTACCGGTCGCCACGCGCTACACCGCGTGGCGCGGCGACCGGGTGAACGAGGTCCGGTAGGCGCTCGGTGACAGTCCGACGTGGCGAATCATGTGCTGGCGCAGTGATTCCGCCGAGCCGAGTCCGCAGTATCGCGCCACCTGGTCCATGGGCAGGGTGGTGGATTCCAGGAGTTCGCGGGCGCGGTGGACGCGCTGGTGGGTGAGCCATTTCTGCGGGCTCATCCCGGTCTCCTCGTGGAATCGGCGGGTCAGGGTGCGCACGCTGGTGCGCGCGTGATGCGCGAGTTCGTCCAGCGACAGGGGAGTGTCGAGCCTGCCCATGGCCCATTCCCTGGTGGACGCCAGTGACAGTCCGTTCTCCGGTGGCAGCGCGGTGTCGACGAATTGGGCCTGGCCGCCGGGGCGCACCGGTGTCACGACGGCGAGGCGGGCGGCGGCATTGGCGATACTCGATCCGTAATCGGTGCGAATCAGATGCAGGCACAGGTCGATTCCGGCCGCTGCTCCCGCGGCGGTGGTGACGGGCCCGTCCTCGATGAACAGCGCGTCGGTGCGGACGGTCAGTTCCGGATACAGCGCGCTCAGTTCGTCGGCCAGACCCCAGTGCGTGGTCGCGGCGCGTCCGTCGAGTAGTCCGGCCTGGGCGAGAACGAAAGCGCCGCTACAGATCGAGGTGACGCGTGCCCCGCGATCGAGGGCGCGGCGCAACGCGGCGACGGTGGCGGGATCGGCGGTGCCGCGCGCTCCGGTGCTCGGCACGATGACGGTGTCGGCCGCGTCAAGCGCCTCCAGGCCGTGCGGCACCACCACGTCGAAGCCGCCGATGCCTGCGCTGACCACCCCCGGTTCGGCGGTGCAGACCGTCACCGAATAGCCGGGTTCGCCGTCGACGGTCACCGAGCCGAGCAGGGTGTGCGGCATGGACAGGTCGAAGGTCTTCACGGGCGGGACGGCGACGACGGCGACGGATTTCATGGCCGGATCCTTGGGATAGGTGGCAAGGCGGCCACTAGCCTACCCGTCGGCGACGCGGCAGGGTGGATGACACGGGATCGGCGGACCGCGCCGATGTACGAAACATATTGTCCCAGAAGGGAATCAACATGACTGAGCATGTCATCGTCGGTCGTGGCGGCACCGCGTCGGCCACCGCGCTACTGCTCGCGGACAGGGGAGAGCGGGTGCGCGTGGTGAGTCGCAGCGGCACCGGACCCGACCACCCGAATATCGAGCGAGTGGCTCTGGACGCCGCCGACGCCACCGCGCTCGCCGCGGTGACACGGGGCGCCGCGACCGTTTTCAATACCGCGATGCCCGCCTATCACACCTGGCCGGAGGCTGTTCCGCCGCTGTTCGGCGCGATCCTGTCGGCAGCCGAGCGGGCGGGAGCGGATCTGGTGATGCTGGGCAACCTGTACGGCTACGGTCCGGTCGACGGACCGCTGACCGAGGACGCGCCGCTCGCGGCGAAGGGGCCGAAGGGCGCCGTTCGCGCACGAATGTGGCACGAGGCCGAAGCCGCCCATCGCGCGGGCCGGGTCCGGGTGACGGAGGTGCGGGCAGGCCAATTCCTCGGTGCGGGAGCGGTTTCGGTGTTCTCGCTCATGGTGCAGTCCAATGTATTGTCCGGGCGGCTCGCGCTCGTCCCGCAGGCGGTGGACCTTCCGCATTCCTACACCGCGATCACCGACGCGGCGGCCGCGCTCGTCGCCGTCGCCGGTGACGACCGGGCCTGGGGTCGCGCGTGGCACGCCCCGATCATCACCTCGACCGTCCGCGAGCTGGCGACCAGGCTGGCCGCTCTCGCGGGCGTCGAGCCGCCGACACTCGAGGTCATGACCGACCGCGAACTGACCCTGCTCGGACTCGGTGATCCGTTCTGGATCGAGGTGTTCGAGACCTATCACATGTCGCACCGGACATTCCTCGTCGACGATTCGGCGCTACGCGACACCTTCGGCGTCGGCGCGACCGACCTCGACGACGTGTTGAAGACGGTCGTGCCGGCCCCTTGAGTCGAATGCACCGTTGCGGGGAATTCACGGCGAAACGTGCGCTTCCGGCCGAACACGCCCGGTGAGTACGCGAAACACGACGAACACACCGGCCGGGCGGGTATTGCGGGACACTCGAATCATGCATCGGCTCGTGAGCTGTTCGATCGCCGTCATCGCCGCCTTCGCCGCGCTCGTGTGGCCGCCGGTCGCGGCGGCCGACCCGGGATCCGGCATCGTCGAGGTCCGTCCGCTGGGCGGGCGTCAACTCGAGGTGGTGGTGTATTCGGCCGCCATGAACCGGCCCATCACCCTGTGGATGTCGCATCCCGGCGCGGGCGCGCCCGCGCTGTACCTGCTCAACGCGGTCGACGGCGGCGAGAACGGCGGGCCGTGGCCGCGCCGGACCGATGTGGAGGATTTCTTCGCCGACAAACCGGTGAACGTCATCGTGCCGATGGGCGGGCGCGCGAGCTATTACACCGATTGGATCGCCGACGATCCGGTGCTCGGCCGCAACAAGTGGACCACCTTCCTGACCAGGGAGCTGCCCCCGCTGCTCGACGAGCGTTTCGGGATGACCGGGCGCAACGCCGTGGCGGGGCTGTCGATGTCGGCGACCTCCGCGCTGAACCTGGCCATCGCCGCGCCCGAGCTGTATCAGGCCGTCGGCGCCTACAGCGGTTGCGCGCGCACCAGCGACGTGGCCGGGCAACTGCTCATCCAATCCGAGCTCGCCCTGTTCGGCGGCAATGCCGCGAATATGTGGGGTGCGCTGAACAATCCGGCCTGGGCGGAGAACGATCCCGTGCTGCACGCCGACCGGCTGCGCGGCAAAGCGCTCTACATCTCGGCGGGCAACGGACTGCCCGGTCCGCATGACACCTTCGGCGCGCCCGGCATCGGCGGCAATCCCGGCGCGCTGCTGGATCGGGTCCTGGTCGGCGGGGTCATGGAGACGGTGGTCGGCAGGTGCACCCGACCGCTCGCCGACCGGCTCGCCGCACTGGGCATACCGGCCACCGTCGACATGCGCGCCGCGGGCACCCACGCCTGGCCGTACTGGCAGGACGACGTCCACCGTTCCTGGCCGATGTTCGCCTCCGCGCTCGGCGTCTAGTACGTGTCGGTGCCCGGGTCCACACTGGTGACCATGGCATATGACGAAGAACGCGCCGAGCGCGTCCGGGAGCTCGTCGGTCCGGCTTCGGAGTTCACCGAGAAGAAGATGTTCGGCGGCCTGGCATTCCTGGTAGGCGGCAATATGGCGGTCGCGGCCAGTGGCGAGGGCGGTTTGATGGTGCGCGTCGATCCCGGCCGGACCGGTGATCTGCTCGACGGCGAAGGGGTGCGGTCGATGGTCATGGGCGGACGTGAGATCGACGGCTGGCTGCGCGTGAGCGCCGAGGCGGTCGAGGCGGACGCGGCGCTGCGCGAATGGGTCGAACGCGGCGTAGCCTATGCCAGATCGCTGCCCGCCAAGAGGTAGTCGATGGTTCCGGACCCGGTCCGACCAGGGAATTTCGGTATCGAGAAAAAACTTCGGAAATTTCTGCCGAGATATGTCGAGCGGGGCGCGGTGGTTCCGACCGAAGGGTGACAGCAGGTCATCACCACCTCAGAAGGAGCACATCATGTCCGTCAACACCTTCCTCTGGTTCGAGTCCGAAGCCGAGCAGGCCGCCCGCCGCTACGTGGAACTGGTGCCCAATTCCCGCATCGTCGATATCGCGCGCCACCCCGACGGTTCGGCCTTCATCGTGACCATCGATCTGGACGGTCAGGCGATCACCCTGATGAACGGCGGCCCCGGTCATTCGCTGACCGACGCGGTCTCGATCCAGCTGGTCGTGGACACCCAGGAGGAGGTCGACCGGCTGTGGGACGCGCTCACCGAAGGCGGCGAGCCCGGCAATTGCGGCTGGCTCACCGACCGATTCGGACTGTCCTGGCAGGTTGTCCCGGCCGGACTGCCGGAACTGATGATGGGCGACGATCCGGTCAAGAGCGCCGCGGCGGGGGCCGCGCTGCGGACGATGTCGAAACTGGATATCAAGGTGTTGCGCGACGCCTACGACAACGCCTGAACGACGAATGCCCGCTCACCGTAGGTGGTGGGCGGGCATGTCGTAGGTTCGTCAGCGCCAGCGTTCGGGCGTGACCGGGGAATCCCAGGCCCGCGCGTAGCGGCGGGTGTCGGGCGCGTCGGACTGCTTGTGCCGGTACACGATGTAGGGCCTGGTGAAATAGCCGATCGGCGCGCTGAACATGTGCACCAGCCGGGTGTAGGGCCACATCGCCACCAGCGTGAGCACGACCAGTCCGTGCAGCTGGAAGGTCCACGGGGTGTCGACCATCAGTTCCGGGCTCGGGTTGAGGCTGAAAAGGCTACGGAACCAGGGGGATACGGATTCGCGGTAGTTGTAGGTGCCCCACAGCAGGTTGCTGCCCCAGGTATTGAGCAGGCCGGAGACGAGTGCGGCGGTGAGCAGCACGTACATGAATTTGTCGTTGGTCGTGGTCGCCTTGCGTACCGCGGTGACGGTCAGGCGGCGGTACAGCAGGATCCCGACGCCCGCCAGCACCGACAGGCCGGCGATCGACCCCGCGCCGACGGCGATCACGTGATAGGCGTGTTCGGAGATGCCGACGGCGGCGGTCCACGATTCCGGGATCAGCACGCCGAGCACATGTCCGCCGAAGACGCCGAGCATGCCGAAGTGGAACAGCGGACTGCCCAGGCGCAGCAGCCTGCTCTCGTAGATCTGCGAAGACCGTGTGGTCCAGCCGAATTGATCGTTGCGATAGCGCCAGATGTGACCGAGTACGAACGAGGTGAAGGCCACGTACGGCAGGATCAGCCACAGTTCGGTCGGTAGGTGCGGGGTGTAATTCATCGTCGGCCTTCCGACTGGGCGAACATCGTGGGATCCATCGCGAAGGGATCGAGTCCGACCTCTTCCTCCGGCGGGCCCTCGGCCGCGAGTTCGGCGATACGCCGCCGGTCGGCCGTGGTGAGCGGCGGCATCGTCGCGGTGACCGCGCCGAGCACGCCGGCGTAGGGAGAACCGCTGTCCGCCAACGACAGTCGGAGCAGTTCGATCACCGGCAGGTGCTCGCCGAGCAGGCGTTCCCCGCCGATCGGGTCGACGGTCGCGGAGAATTCGAGCAGCACCGGCAGGTGGTCGGGCAATTCCTCGTCGCCCAGTTCCACGCCCGCGTGTTTGTAGGCGTGCTTGAAACGCAGCAGCGCCATCCCGCGTTTGCGGGTGTCGCCGAAGGCGTAGAACGTCAGGTGCATGCTCGCGCGTCTGCGCATGTCGAAGGTCTCGACATAGCTCGCCGCGAGTTCGATCGGCGGCGTCACGCGCAGATGCGTCAGCAGGCGGTCGATCTGTGTGCGCACGTGTTCGGGCAATTGCGCTGTCACGCCGCTCAATTCGTCGAGCATGGCGAGCAGGTCGGCGGACGGGTAGTCCAGCAGCAGCGCGGCCAGTCTCCACACCAGGCGACGGTCGCGGTCCGACATCGGAATCGTCGGTTCGGGACGGCGGCGGATCTTCAGCAGGCTCATCGCGACACTCCGTCGCCGTCGACGGGGCGGAGGGCCCGGAGGCCGCCGACGCGGCGGGTCATCGTGGCACCACGTCGGCGGCGGGGACGACGGTTTCAGCCGACGGACCATGCGCGGCGCCGTTGCCGGCATGGTCCGTCGAGCCGTTCCCGGCAGCGCCGTTGCTGCCGTTGCCGTTGGCGCCGTTGCCGTTTGTCGACTCGGCGGTGGGCAGCAGGCCCGAGGTGGATTTGCCGTCCCAGTTCAGCAGATTGATCCGGTTCGACTTCTCCTCCGGCGCGGCGCCGTTGTTATCGGTGAGCTGGAATTTCTCCACCATCTGATCGAAGGCGGTCATTCCCGGTCCGCCGTCGGTGTCGAGGCTGCATCCGGTGGCCAGGGCGTCGAGCTGATGCGCCTGCGAACCCGCGCCGTTGGGGATCACGTACCGGTGTTCGTATTTGGCGATCGCCAGCAGCCGGTACAGCGCCTCGATCTCCTCCGGTTCCAGCCGCACCGAGGGCGCGATGTTCGGATCGGGTTCCTCGCCGAGGTTCACCGATCGCATGAACGCCCGCATACCGGCGAGTCGTTGCAGCGCCGCGCGGACCGGTCCGACGTCACCGGCGGTGAACAATTCGGCGAGGTATTCCACCGGAATACGCAGTGCGTCGATGGCGCCGAACAGATTCGACGCGTTCTCGCCGTCGTGTCCGGTCTCGGACAGCACGTCGACCACCGGTGAGAGCGGCGGCACGTACCAGACCATCGGCATGGTGCGGTATTCCGGATGCAGCGGCAGCGCGATCTGGTAGTCGACGATCAGCTTGTAGACCGGCGAATCCTGGGCGGCCTGAATCCATTCCGGGGAGATCCCGGCCCGTTCGGCCTCGGTGACGACACGCGGGTCGTGCGGGTTGAGGAAAACGCCGAGCTGCGACGGGTAGAGGTCCGCGTCCTCGGTGACCGAGGCCGCTTCCTGCACCTTGTCGGCGTCGTAGAGCATCACGCCGATGTAGCGCAGCCGTCCGACGCAGGTCTCCGAGCAGACGGTCGGAATTCCCACTTCCACGCGCGGGTAGCAGAAGGTGCACTTCTCCGCTTTGCCCGTCTTGTGGTTGAAGTAGATCTTCTTGTAGGGGCACGCCGTGACGCATTGCCGCCAACCACGGCACTTGTCCTGATCGACCAGCACGATGCCGTCTTCGGCCCGCTTGTAGATCGCGCCGGACGGGCACGAGGCCGCGCACGACGGATTGAGGCAGTGCTCGCAGATGCGCGGCAGGTAGAACATGAAGGTCTGTTCGAACTCCAGTTTCACCTGGTCCGACAACCGCGACAGCAGCGGGTCCTTGCCGACCTGCTCCGGACCCGAACCCAGGTCGTCGTCCCAGTTCGCGCCCCAGGTGACCTGCGTGTCCTCGCCGGTGATCAGCGATTTGGGCCGTGCCACCGGCACCGTGTCCATCGGCGGCGACGACAGCAGATTGTCGTAGTCGTAACTCCACGGCTCGTAGTAGTCCGACACCGTCGGCATATCGGGATTGGCGAAGATGTTCAGCATGCGCTTGAACCGGGAGCCCGACTTGAGGGTCAGCTTTCCGCGCTTGGTGAGCGTCCAGCCGCCCTTCCATTTCTCCTGGTCCTGGTACTGGCGGGGATAACCCTGTCCGGGACGGGTTTCCACATTGTTGAACCAGACGTACTCGGTGCCGCCGCGGTTGGTCCACGCCTGCTTGCAGGTGACGCTGCAGGTGTGGCAGCCGATGCATTTGTCCAGGTTCATCACCATGGCCAGCTGTGCCATAACACGCATATCAGTACTCCACGTCCTGGCTGCGGCGACGAATCGTGGTGACCTCGTCGCGCTGATTTCCGGTGGGCCCGTGGTAGTTCAGCGCGAACGACTGCTGGGCGTACCCACCGATGAGGTGTGAGGGTTTGATCATGATCCTGGTGAGCGCGTTGTGGATGCCGCCGCGTTTGCCGCGCGCCGCGCCCACCTCCGGTGTGCCCTCGATACGCGGCACGTCGACGGCGCGGTCCTGGGCGTGGTACATGAAGACGGTGCCCTCCGGCATCCGGTGCGACACGATGGCGCGGGCGACGACGATACCGTTGCGGTTGATCGCCTCGATCCAATCATTGTCGGCCACACCGATTTTCGCCGCGTCCTTATCCGACATCCAGATCGACTGACCGCCGCGCGAGAGCGTCAGCATGTGCAGGTTGTCCTGGTAGGCCGAATGGATGGACCACTTGGAATGCGGCGTGAGGTACCGCACCGTGACGCCGTTGGCTCCGACGTCGCCGACACCGGGTTCGCTGAACAGGGCTGTCATATCCAGCGGTGGCCGGAAGATCGGCATCTGTTCGCCGAGCTCGACCATCCAGTCGTGGTCGAGGTAGAAATGCTGACGGCCGGTGAGCGTATGCCACGGCTTGAGCCGTTCGGTGTTGATGGTGAACGGTGAGTAGCGCCGTCCGCCGGTCTCGCTGCCCGACCACTCCGGCGAGGTGATCACCGGAACCGGCCTGGCCTGGGTGTCGGCGAAGGTGATCCGCTTACCCTCGTGTTCGGCCGCCAGATCGGCCAGTTTGGTGCCGGTGCGCCGTTCCAGCGCCTCGAAACCCTCCACCGCCAGTCTGCCGTTGGTGGTGCCCGACAGCGCGAGGATGGCCTCGGCCGCGTGGGTGTCCTTGGCCAGCGACGGCCGTCCCTGCGCGATCCCCGACACCACGGTGCCGTTCATCCCGGCCAGGTAGGTGACCTCGGCCTCGGGGTAGGTGGTCACACCCTTGGTGGTCAGGCCGAGTGTCTCGACGAGCGGCCCGAGAGCCGCCATCTTCTCCGCGATATTCGGGTAGTCACGCTCGACCACCACGATCTTCGGCATGGTCTTGCCCGGAATCGGCTCGCACTCGCCCGCTTTCCAGTCCAGCACCTTGCCGCCCGCCTGGGCCAGGGCGTCGGGCGAATCGTGCTGCAACGGCACCGCGACGATGTCCTTGCGCTTGCCGAGATGTTTCTCCGACATCCACGCGACGCCGCGGGCGATGCGATGGAAGGCGTCGAAATCCGTTTTCGCCTCCCACGGCGGCGAGATCGCCGCGGAGAACGCGTGCACGAACGGGTGCATATCGGTGGAGGACAGGTCGTGCTTCTCGTACCAGGTGGCCGCGGGCAGCACGATATCGGAGAACAGCGTCGTGCTCGTCATCCGGAAGTCCAGTGACAGCAGCAGATCCAGCTTTCCGGTGGCCGCCTTGTCCCGCCACACCAGTTCCTGCGGGCGCACACCGGTGGCGTCGGTGGTCTGCACATTGGAATCCGCGCCGAGCAGGTGTTTGTGGAAGTACTCGTTGCCCTTGCCGGACGAGCCGAGCAGGTTCGCCCGCCAGACGGTGAGGCAGCGTGGGAAGTTCTCCGGTGCGTCGGGATCCTCGCAGGCGAAGCGCAGGTCTTCGGATTTGAGTCCGTCGACCACGTAGTCGGCCGCCGATTTGCCCGCCGCCTCGGCCTCGTCGGCGAGATCGAGCGGATTGCGGTTGAAGGTCGGGTAGGTCGGCATCCAGCCGAGCCTGCTCGCCAGCGCGATATTGTCCGCGGCGGTGCGGCCGCGGAAGGAGCCCTTGCCCAGCGGGGAGGCGAACGACTGCGAGGTGAACGGGTCGTAGCGCCACTGATCGTTGGTCAGGTACCAGAACACGGTGCCCTGCATCTGCCGGGGCGGACGCTGCCAGTCCAGACCGAAGGCCAGGGTGGACCACCCGGTGACCGGACGGCATTTCTCCTGTCCGACGTAGTGCGCCCAGCCGCCGCCGTTCACGCCCTGGCAGCCGGTGAGCAGCGTCAGGGTGAAGAAGGCGCGGTAGATCTGGTCGGAATGGAACCAGTGGTTGGTGCCCGCGCCCATCAGGATCATCGAGCGGCCGCCGGAACGTTCGGCGTTGTCGGCGAATTCACGGGCGACCCGCGCGGCCTGCACGGCGGGAACGCCGGTGATGGTCTCCTGCCAGGCCGGGGTGTACGGCTCGGAGGCGTCGTCGTAGCCGGTCGGCCAGGTGCCGGGCAGTCCGTCGCGCCCGACGCCGTACTGCGCGAGCAGCAGATCGAAGACCGTGGTGACCCGCCTGCCGGCGACCGTCGTGGTCGGCACACCGCGCACCAGCACGCCTGCGGTATCGGTGTCGAAACGCGGCAGGCGCACGGCCATCGAGCCGCGCTCGGGCGCGTCGTAGAGACTCAGCAGCGGGTCGACGCCTTCGAGGTCGAGATTCCACTTGCCCGCGTCCGCCTCGTTGAACCGGTGGCCGAGGGAACCGTTGGGCACCACCGGGTTCGCCGCCTGGTCGAGCAGCACCGGCTTGTGCGCCGCGCCCTCGTCGGTGTGTCCCAGATCGGCGGCGGTCAGGAATTTACCGGCCAGCGCGCCGTCGTGGTGATAGTTGCCGTCGGCGTCCCAGCCCTGCGGATCATCGAGGCAGACCAGATACGGCAGGTCGGTGTAGCGCTTGATGTAGTCGAGGAAGCGCGGGGTCGGGCGGTCGACGAAGAATTCCTTGAGGATGACGTGGCCCATCGACATGGCGAGTGCCGCATCGGTTCCCGGCCGCGCCGCCACCCATTCGTCGGCGAACTTGGTGTTGTCGGCGTAGTCGGGGGAGACCACGACGACCTTCTGCCCCCGGTACCGCGCCTCGGTCATGTAGTGCGCGTCCGGGGTTCGGGTCACCGGGACGTTGGAACCCCACATGATCAGGTAACCCGCGTCGAACCAGTCCGCCGATTCGGGCACGTCGGTCTGGTCGCCGAACACCTGGGGCGAGGCGACGGGCAGGTCGGCGTACCAGTCGTAGAACGACAGCATCGAGCCGCCGAGCAGTGAGATGAAGCGGGCGCCGACGGCATGGCTGACCATCGACATCGCCGGGATGGGCGAGAAGCCCGCGACCCGATCGGGTCCGTAACGCTTGATGGTGTGCACGTGCGCGGCCGCGGCGATCTCGGCGGCCTCCCACCATTCGGCGCGCACGAATCCGCCCTTGCCGCGCGCGGATTTGTAGCGCGCCGCCTTCTCCGGATCCTCGACGACGGCCTCCCAGGCCAGTACCGGATCCTTGACCTTCTCCTTGGCTTCCCGGTACAGCTCGAGCAGCACACCGCGCACATACGGGTAGCGGACCCGCGCCGGAGAGTAGGTGTACCAGGAGAAGGACGCGCCGCGGGGGCAGCCGCGCGGCTCGTATTCGGGTTTGTCCGAACCGACGGAGGGATAGTCGGTCTGCTGCGACTCCCAGGTGATCACGCCGTCCTTGACGTAGATCTTCCACGAGCACGAACCGGTGCAGTTGACGCCGTGGGTGGAGCGCACCACCTTGTCGTGCGCCCAGCGATCGCGGTAGAACTCGTCGGCTCCGCGCCCGCCGACCTTGTGCAGGCTGCGCTGATCGGCCGAGACCTCGCCGATCTGGAAATACTTTCCCAAGCGGAGCAATGCGTCACCCGCGTTCGAGGAAGGCAGACCCGCCCCACCGGAGGGTCCGGAATTCCGAGTGCGTGAATTAACCACGACGCCCCCTTCGAGCAGTTGAGTTGGGCTGTTGCACCGACTTTAAGGAGGTCGGCACCCGCGGCCAAACGAATCTCTCACAGCGCGCTCGGGCCCTCGGTGAGTTGTGAGATCGGCGCAACCTCATGGTCATTGCGCGCGGCGCCCGATTCGGCGCACATGTCGACGCGACCAGGGGGGATATGCCCTGACCGGCAGAAATACCGTCCCGAGTGGCTGTATCGGGGGCTTGGCGGTGATGCTTTGGAAACCGGGGCTTCTCGGACGCTTAATATTTGTTAACACGGACCGCGGGGCATCCGGAGGCCCTCGGGACCCGATCCGGGGTGGTCGCTCGGCCGCCGCGCGGGGCGGCGTGCGGCCCGGTGAATCGTTTTTCCATCGATTAGCTGGTCGGTCGGTTTATTCATTCGACGATATTTCCGTACAGCAGTAACTGTCTTGGTTTTCCGCGGATCGAATTGATCGAATTTCTGTTCGTGACGTGATGTCCGGTGTGCCGGGGGGTGTGCGCGGCTCGCGGGCGGTGTCGCCCGCTCGGCTTCCGTGCCGTCGTGGACGTGTCATCCGTCTGCGTGTCGGCGGCGCGCCGCCGCGACATTCCGGCGCGGGGTTGCTATGGGCTCGACCGGAACTGCCCGGGGTCCAATGCCGCTGTGGCATCATCCGATTCACGAACAAGATCTTTGCTGTGATGTAGCCAACATACCGCGAGTCCTACTAATATAAAGAAATAATATCGTTTAATATCAGTCGCTATGGGCAGGTGCCCGCATAGTTGACGATTGGAGCCAGGTGCCGCCCGGTCTTTCCCGCAACGATGAGGTCGGGGAGGGCTCGTCCTGTTATTCATGGTGAAGTGCTCGAATCGTTGATACGTCTACAGTTTCATAGGAGCGGATTGCTGTGCCACGCAAAACGACGGATGTCGGCGTAGGGAATCTATTGCGACCGCCCACCTTCGGGGGGTTGCTGCGACGACTCAGGGACGAACGGCGCATATCTCGGGAGAAACTAGCATTTGCCGCCGGCGTCAGCTCCAGCTATATCACGCATCTGGAGGGCGGCGATCGTGATCATCCGACCAGGGCGGTGGTCGACGCGCTGATTCGATATCTGGACCGGATCAGCCCGCTCGGCGACGCCGAACGCAGGCATCTGTTCGACCTCGCGGGTCTGGCCGAAGACCGGTTCCCCGGCGTCGAGGAACTGCGCGCGCAGATCAGCGACGACATGCGCAACGGGCTGGCCGTGCACGAGCCGAACGCGGCATGCTACCTCGATACCAGATGGAACATTCTGTCCTGCAACGACTCCTACGCGCGCGCGTTCTCCGGTCTGGTCGACGACGGCAACATGCTGCGCTGGTTCTTCGGCAACGAGTTGTCTACCCGGGTGATGGTGGAGTGGGAGCGCGAAGCCGCGATGACCGTGGACTGGCTGCGCGGGCTCATCGGGCAATCCGGCGACACCGAGTGGGCCGCGGAATTGCTGGCCGAACTGGGCGAATATCCGGAATTCCGGCGGATGTGGGCGGCCGGGGGGACCACATACGGGCGCGACAGTCCGCACATGCATCTGCGGGATCCGGACTCCGGCGATTGCTTCAGCCTCGACGTCCAGATGTTCCGTGTCGATTCCGGGATTCATCCGGGCAGAATCCAATTCTTTCTCGGAATCCGTACCCCGTGTCTGGACCCCGCGGGGAGCGCGGCATCGGTGTCCGGCGTGGATCACTGTCGGTAGCCGGGATGCGGCGCGGGCGAATATCCCACGACGTTCGGCCGCGTCGTCGACGCGACGGCGACCGGACGAGAACGAACTGTCGTGGAAGGCGATCCGACGATGGACATGTGGTGACCGTACCGGTCGACCGACAGGCCGCGGCGGCGTTGCTGGGAATATGCCCGAACCCGGTCCCGTGGCCCGCCGGTGCGGTAGGTGCCCTGGCTGGTGCAGGTACTTCACAGGGTGCGGGAGATGTCGGAGATTGTATGGACAACGATGGCGTCAGCGTATTTGATCCGTTTATCACGGTGTGGGCAATTACTTACGGAACCGTGATTCGATGAGCAGCACGTCCATGGATTGCGAAAACATTGCGGGAGCGATTGCGCATGGTCGATGAGGTCGAATTGGTACCCCACATCTCGTTGGCGGCGGCGGCCGACTGTGGGAACGGAACGTTCGCGGTATGCGGGGACGAGGGCAGAGCGCTGTGGTACGGCCCCTTCCTGGACAGTGACGACGACCATCCGCACGGTGATCGTTTCGCCGGTGCGATGGCCGCGGCGGTACGGGCGGTGTGGCTGGCAGGACGGGTGCGGGCGGATTCCGGATATCCGGAGGCGACACTGCATCTCACCGTCACCGAATCCGATCTCGACCGGGTGACCCTGGCGTGCACCGCGTCGATGTCCGGTCTCGCGCTGGCCGTCGAGGTGTCCGAGGACAACCCGGCGATGGACTGGTGCCAGGTCTTCGGCAGGCTCGATTGGAATCCCGGAGCGCTGATCGATCTGGTCGGCGAGACGGTCGAATCCAGGACAGCGGAGCGCGGGCAAGGACGCCACCTCCGATCCGTAGTGATGTACGACGACCCGAAGGAGAGCATGCCTATGACGCGCAACGCTGGTACCGGTCCGGCCGGTTCGCTCGGTCCGCAGGTCGACCCCGGTGTGGAGTTGCGCGCCGCCTTGGAGGCGTTACTGCTGCACGACGCGATGGGTATCGACGCCAGAATGCGCCATTCGATCGCCGCCGTCGTGCACCTGGCCGTCGACGCACCCCACGGCCCGCCCGAAGACGCCGAGGAATTCCTCGGCCGCCTCGACGCGTCCTGGCTGGTGGCGGCGTGGACCGGTCACGATACCGAGATGTCGTTGATCGCGACGCTCGCCGCGGGCGAGGTGCCGACCCTGTCCTGGTGCGAACTGATGTTCACCACGGCGCTCGCGCCCTGGTCGACGAGTCCTGTCGCGGTGCACGCGCGCCGCATCTTCGCCGCCGTCCAGCACGGGCGCATCGGTTCGGTCCGCCCCTCGGTCCGGGTCTACGGGGCCTGAAGGCCGGAACTACGGGGCCCGAAGGCCCTCGCTCGCCACCGGGTGGATCTGTTCGAAGGAGTCCACCCAGCGGTGCGGCGGCCTCGGACGCTGGGGTTCGCCCGGACGGTGCACGCCCACCACCGACCAGCCCGCCGCCACGGCGGCATCGAGTTCGTCGGGATGATCGGACAGGAACAGGATTCCCGACGCGGGGGTGTCGATGGCGGCGGCGATCGTCTCGTAGGACGCCGACTCGCGTTTCGGACCGGCCGTCGTCAGATCGAAATAGTCCTCGATCAGCGAACCCAGGTCGCCGCCGCGGGCGAAGGCGAACCAATCACGCTGATTGCGCACCGAACCCGACGAGTACACGTACAGCCGCAGTCCGGCCGCGTGCCAGGCGGACAGCGCGGGCACGGCGTCGGCGAAGAATTCGCCGTGCAGCGCGCCGGAGCGGAAACCCTCGGCGCAGATGAGGCCCTGCGCGTTCTTCAACGGTTCGGCCTTCACATCCGAACCGAGCCAGCCGCGCAGGATCTCGGCCACTTCGTCGACGTCGGCGTCGGGGCGACCCGCCGCATCCCTGGTTCCCGCCAGGACCGGCGCGGCCGCGCCGGTCCTGTTCTCGCGCAACCAGTCGCCGAGCCTGGCCCGGGTGTAGCCGTACAGATCCTCCCGCACCGAATCGGTCGGACTCGTCGTTCCCTCGATATCGAGGACGACGGCGGTGATCACGTCGGTCACGGCGCGGTCAGCAACTCGTCGAGGGTCGGGAAACCCGCGCCGATGGGATCGCCGGTGAAATCTCCGACCCAGCCGTCGGCTTCCTCGAAGAACCGGATCGCGATGAAATCGGGGCGGGTGCCCATATCGAACCAGTGCCGGGTGCCCGCCGGCACCGACAGCAGATCCCCGCCCTCGCACACCACGGCCAGCACCTCGTCCTCCAGGCGCAGGTAGAAGCAGCCACGTCCGGCGGCGAAGTAACGTACCTCGTCCTCGGCATGCCGGTGCTCGTCGAGGAATTTGGCCCGCGCACCGGCCGCGGTCTGCTGCCAGGCCGGATCGGCGTCGTCCGGGTGGATGCGCGCGATATCGATATGACGGTAGCGGCCCGACGCGTTGAGGGCGGCGACTTCGTCGGCGTAGTGGGCGAGTAGTTCATCCGACGCCACCGACGCGGCGTCGGCCACGACCGGCCAGCGGTCGAAAGCGATACCGCGGCGGGCCAATTCGGCGGTGATCACCGCGTCGTCGGTGGTCCGCACCCGGACCTCGGCGGCATTGTCGGCGGCCATGATCTGCAAGAGTGTCATCTCGGTCCGATCTCCATCAGGTCGGTGTCGGTGTCGGCGGCGAAGGCATGCCGCCGTCCGGAACGGGTCACCAGCTCGCAGAGCGCCTCCAGGCACTCGGCGCGGTCGCGAGCCTGGGCAAGAGTGTCCCCCCACGCGGTGATGCCGTGGCCCGCGATTCCGAAAATCGGTGGTGCGCCGGGGGATTCGGTCAGGTAGCGCTCGACGTCGGCGCCGATGCGCGCGACATCGCGCCAGTTCGGGAAGATCGGAATCTCGATCACGCCGGGTTCCGCGCCGCCCAGACCCTTGATGAGTTCGTAGTCGGTGATCCGCAGCACGGTGATCTCCTCGCGCGCCCCGGTCCTGGTGGACAGTGTCGTCGCGTACGGCGGGTGGATGTGCACGACGGCCGCGGCGTCGGTGCTCCGGTAGACCGCGGTGTGGATGGTGGTCTCGGCCGACGGCCTGCGGCGCTGCCCGGGTTCGGGAACCGAATCGGCGACACCGACGGTGACCATATCGTCGGCGGTGAGCTCGCCCTTGGACAGTCCGCTGCCGGTGACCACGGCCGAATCCCTTTGCCGCACCGAGATATTGCCCGCCGTACCGGGCATCCAGCCACGCAGGTACAGTCCGCGCGCCAGATCCGCGACGGCCGTGGCCGTGGTGGTGGCGTCCGCGCCGCACCCGTCCGCGACGCCGTCGCGATAGACCACGCCCGCTTCGGTGACCACGGCGCTCACCAGCGCGGCGGGGGTCACGTCGAAGGCCGGGTTGAACACCTCGGTGCCCTCGGGAGCGGTCACGACGCCACCGAAACCGGTCACCTCGGCGGCGGCGCGCTGTTCCACCACGATCTCGGCGCCGGTGGCCATATTCGGATCGCGGGTCGATTCGGGCGCGACCACGATGAACGGGATCCCGTGGTGGCGCGCGGCGAGCGCGAGCATGTAGGTGCCGATCTTGTTGGCGACGTCGCCGTTGGCCGTGATGCGATCCGCGCCGACCAGCACGCAGTCGACCTGCCCGGTCGCCATGGCCCAGGCCGCGGCCGAATCGATGGTGAGCCGATGCGGGATACCGGCCTCGGCCAGCTCCCACGCGGTCAGCCGCGCGCCCTGCAACAGCGGCCTGGTCTCGTCGACCAGCACTTCCTCGATCGCGTCGCGTTCGAACAGCACCCGGATCGCGCCGATCGCGGTACCGAAGGCGCTGGTGGCGAGGCGGCCGGTATTGCAGTGCGTCAGCACCCGCAGCGGTCGGTCACCGAGCAGTTCCCGCACCAGATCGGCGGTGTTGGTCGCGGCGGCGCGGTTGACCCTGCCGTCCTCGGCCAGCATGTCCAGCGCCGTGGCGAGCACGGCGTCCGCGCCTCGGGGCACCGCGGCTGTCGCCCGGCGTACCGCCCAGGCCAGATTCACCGCGGTCGGCCGCGCGCGGGCGATCCTGTCCGCTTCCGCCCGGACTCGGTCGAGGTCGACCACCCCGTCGACGGTATGGGCCGCGGTGGCGATCACCACGCCGAACGCGCCCGCGATACCGATGGCGGGAGCCCCGCGGATGGCGAGCGTCGAGATCGCGTCGATGATCTGCTCGACCGTGCTCAGACGCAGTTCCCGCACCCGACCGGGCAGTCCGCGCTGGTCGATGGTGAGCAAGGCACCGTCATCCCAGATCAGGGAACTGTCGTCCATCAGGTGCATCCTTTACCGCGGAGAAGAAACTGCATAGTGCCTGGTGAACGGTATCCGAAAGGCGCCTTCGCCCGAAAATCGGGCGGTGTGGTCACGCGGTCGCGTCCTCATTCGGCGGCGTATTCCGCTTCGCGCTCCACCGCGTCGATGGTCGCGCGCGGGACGCGGATCGGGCCGGGGACATAGCTGACGGCACGCAGATCACCGGTGTAGCGGAACGGTCCGCGTCGCGCGCGCAGATCCCATGACACCGGGCCGCGGGCGTCGACGCCGACGGAGATGCCCGTCCACGGCGACATGCCGACCAATTGGACCTGGTCGGTGAGTTCGGCGTCGGGGAGGCCGTCGACGACGATCCGGAAATCCTGACGCAGCCGTGGCCGGATCACCGCCTCGACGGTGATCCGATTCGTGCCGGGGGGCAGCGGTTCGGTCGTCACCGACCGGTAGATCCCGTAACTGTTCACCCCGACCACGACCCGCCCGTCCTCGATGTAGACCAGATATCCGCCGAGCGGATCACCGTGGGCGACGAGCACGCCTTCGTCTCCGGAGCGATATCCGCCGAGTTCGGCGGTGACGGTGAAGTCGTGGTAGGCGATCAGGCGCTGGGAGCGGTAGCGCTCCAGGGTGGGCGTGCCGGGGAGCAGGCGCACCGGTGCGCCGAGGCGGGCTTCCTCGGGCCGTCGGCGCGCGAGATCCTGCCGGGTGAGCAGGGGGAACACGGTATTGGCCCACGCCGATTCGTCCCAGGCCGCCGCGAGTTCGGCGACCTTGTCCGGGAATCGGTCCGACAGATCGTGGAGTTCGGTCGGATCGGCGCGCACGTCGAACAGTTGCCAGGCCGGGGCGTCCAGTTCGGCGCCGGGGCCGTGCAGCGAGAGCAGTTTCCAGCCGTCGCGGTAGAAGCCCCGGTGGCCGGTCATCTCGGAATATTGTTCGGTGTGCGTGGTCCTCGCGCGCGGGTCGCGTAACAGCCCGGCCGCCGAGGTGCCGTCGAATGTCTTGGCGGGTAAGCCGTTCCGTACGCCCGGGTGCGAGAGTCCGACCAGGTCCAGCAGCGTGGGCGCGAGATCGGTGACGTAGGCGTACTCGTGCCGGATGCCGTTGTCGCCCTCGGCGCGCGGCAGACCCTTCGGCCAGGACACGATCAGCGGAACCCGCACTCCGCCCGCGAAGGTCTGGCCCTTGTAGAAGCGGAACGGCGTATTGGAGGCCTGACCCCAACCGCGCGGATAGTGCACGCCCAGTCGCGCGGTGCCGATGAGTTCTTCGTCGTGCGCGACATCGCCGATCCAGTCGGGATCGTCGATATGGGCGAATTCGGCGAAATAGCTGCGGGTTCCCTCCGGTCCGCCCTCGGCGGTGCCGCCGTTGTCGGAGGTGAACACCACGATGGTGTTGTCGAGTTCCCCGAACTGTTCGACCACGTCCAGAACGCGGCCGAGGCTCTGGTCGACGCTGTCGACCATGCCCGCGTACACCTCCATGTACCGCGCGAATCGTCGCTGTTGCTTCTCGCTCAGCGAATCCCATTCGGCCGCTTCGTATCCCGGCTCGGTATTGCGGGCCTTCTGACGGGTGCCCTCCGGGAAGAGTCCCTGCGCGAGCTGGGCGGCGAAACGGCTCTGCCGCAGCGCGTCCCAGCCTTCGGCGTAGCGCCCGCGGTACTTCGCCAGATCCTCGGGTTTGGCCTGCAACGGGCCGTGCATGGCGACGTGCGCGAAGTACAGGAAGAAGGGTTTGGACGCGTCGTGGGCGCGCAGATCCTTCAGGTAGCCGATGGCCTTGTCGGTCAGGTCGTCGGTGAGGTAGTAGTCCGGCGGATATTCCTCGATGTCGACCACCGAGGAATCCGAGACGAGCTGGTTCGGGTAGTAGAAGGAGTTCAGTCCCTCCAGCGAACCGTAGTAGCGGTCGAATCCGCGCTGGGTCGGCCACGAATCACGGTGTGCCGCGGGATTCATCGTGGTATCGCGCACCAGATGCCATTTGCCGACGGCGTAGGTGGCGTAGCCGCCCGCGCGCAGGATCTCCGGCAGGGTGAGCACATCGTCGGCCAGTTCCAGCCGCAGTCCAGGATATCCGGGGTCGGCGTTGGCGACGAAGCCGAAACCCGCACGGTGGGAATTGATTCCGGTCAGCAGCGCGGCCCGCGACGGCGAGCACAGCGGCGTGGTGTGGTAGTTGGTGAGCCGGACCCCGGCGGCGGCGAGCCGGTCCAGGGTCGGGGTGTCGATCTCCGAGCCGAATGGGCCGATATCGCTGTATCCCATGTCGTCGACCAGGACCACGATGATGTTCGGCGCGTCGGCGGGCGCGGTCGGCGGGTAGGTCCACTCGGGGGTGGATTCCGCGGTGGTGCGTCCGACGGCACCGCCGAACGACGCGTACCCGCGCGCGTGGGAGGGGACAGCCATCCGGACAGTCAAGGAGTCGCGCGGCCTGGTCGCCAGGGTTCGGCGCAGGATGCGTGGAACGGGTGCTCGGATTCGGGGTCGCCGATAGGGTGACGGCGCTCGCGGTATGCGCCGGGAAGCGTTCGTGTTCGCGTCGGCTTCCGTGGTCGGCGGGGAATTGCGAAGCGCAACGAAATTACGGCGCGCCGGTATGGAACATTACAATTCGGCGCGCTCGGTCGATCCATTCTTCGGGTTATTCGGAAGGTCGCGGAAACACACTGCGACCGCCGGTACCGGTACCGGCGGTCGCAGTGTGTTCGTCAATCAGTTCTGGCCGTGGCGGCGCTCCGCGTCACGCTGCGACGGAGGCCGCTGACGGCCCTCCATCTGCGGATCCTCGGGCGATCCCGCTCGGCCCATGCCCTGCTCCTGGCGCTGCTGTTGCTGCTGCCTCGGCATCTGCTTGGGCATTTTCTTAGGCGTCTTCTTCGACTTTTCAGCCATCTCCACTCGGTCCTTTCCGAAGTGATGTGTCCGAAGTGATGTTTTATTCGCCTAACACTGATCACCATAGCGAGTGGGTATGGCTATCGGAAGAGGAATCGAGAATATTATTCGGGCTCCGGTATTCAGGCCGGTAGGGGCAGGAATTCGGTGACGACTCCGTCGGCGGCGCCCGCCGGGACCAGGACCAGACCGTCGGCGTCGACGAGATCGCCGAGGTGCGAGGTGCTGGTCTGCGGCTCGCCCAGCCAGCCACCGGACACGGCGAAGCGTGCCGGGACGACGCGGGGGACGGTGGAGGTGATGGACGCGGCGTTGTGCAGCGGCCCGGTGAGCAAGCGGCCCGGCTCGGCGTCGGTGCGGCCATCGACGATGGCGGCGGCCAGCGTCATCAGGGTCGCGACGGCGGCGAACGGGTTACCGGGCAGGCCGAGCACGGTCGTGCCCGACCGCAGTTCCGCGACGAGGGTGGAGCCGCCGGGACGCAGCCGCAATCGGTGCACGAGCACGCGGGCGTGCGCGCGGGCGATCGCGCCGCGCAGTTGGTCGGCCGCGCCGCCCCCGGTCGCCCCGACGATCACCAGCAGGTCGATATCCTCTGTGGCAGTGAGTACTTCGTCGAAGCCGGAAGCGGTGTCACGCAGGTGCACCCGATCCGAGGTGCGAATACCGTAGTGGGCGAGGATATCCGGGAGCACGGGACCGATCGAATCGCGTGTCTGTCCGATCCGCAACGGTCCGTCGCTGCGAATCTCGTCGCCCGTCATCACGATTCGCGCGCGCACCGGTCCGCGCACGAACGCCTCGGTGACCTCGACGCTGGCCGCCGCGGAGATCAGCGCGGGCGTGACGCGGGTGCGGGCGACCGCGACGAGGTCGCCCGGACCGCGATCCTCGCCACGTCGGCGGATGTCCGCGCGCGCCGGGGTGTCCGGTAGTCGATGCAGGATGTGCCCTGGCCCGAGCTCGGCGAATTCGTCGCGCAGCACGCCGGTGGTGCCGTCCGGCACGTGCGCGCCGGTGGCGATGCGCACCGCTTCGCCCGCAAGGAGTCCGACCGGACGCTGACCGCCGGCGAAACCGATGTCACGGCGCAACTGCCACGGCCCGTCGCCACAGACCGCGTAACCGTCCATGGCCGACACGTCGAAGCGGGGCAGCGGCCCCTCGGCCGTCAACGGCGCGGCCAGCACCGCCCCGCCGACCGCGCGCAACCGGGTGCGGTAGGCGGTGAGCCGGGACAGATCGGTGCGTAGGACCCGCCTGGCCTCGTCGACGGTCAACGGGGTGGGCGGTACGACGTCGGAGACGCGGGCCTCGGCGCCGGCAGAGGTTTCCGTCGCCGCGGTGGCGGCGGCGGCTTCGGTACGCGCGCGCTGCAACTCGTCGTCGGTGTCGACATCGGCGACACCGGGCACCGGCACGATGACCGTCTCGGTGGGGATGAGGGCCTTCATCGGCTGGTTGATCAGCGAATCCAGTTTGCCGAGTTCGGCGATCAGCGCGGCCCGCCGCCACAGCCCGATCAGGTACTGCGGCCTGCCGTCGTCGTCGGCGGCGAAGACCGCGTCCGCGCCGGTCTCGGCCTCCTGTCGGAGCAGTGTCGCGATCGCGGCGGCGGTCAGGAACGGCATATCGGCGGCGAGTACCACCACCAGTGGAGCGGGATCGACGTCGAGCGCGCGCAGTCCCGCGTCCACCGCCGCGACCGGGCCCGACCCCGGCGGCACTTCGCGCACCTGGAGGAATCGCGCGGCCAGGTCCGGTCGACGCGGACCGACGACCACCGTGCGCCCGCAGCCCGCCACGGCCGCGAGCGCGGCGTCGAGCAGCGTGCGTCCGCCGATGACGAGGCCGGGTTTGTCGATTCCGCCCATGCGGCTGGCGCGTCCGCCGGCGAGCACGATGGCGTCGGCGGCTCTCATCGGAGCCGCCCGGAGGATAGGTACCGCATGTGCGCCATGCTAATTCGTCGGCGTTCCCGCACGACGCGGCGCGACCTGGTCGACGGCGGGGCGCACCGTGCTCACGCGATCAGGCGACCGTGTAGTCGGGCGCGGGGCGCAGGAGACAGAACTCGTTGGTTTCCGGATCGGCGAGCGGCAGTCCGGGTGCGTCGCCGAGACTGCCCGCGGCGAGCGGCGTCGCGCCCGCCGCGCGGAGCCGGGCCACTTCCTCGGCCGGGTCGTCGGCGGGGAAGGACGTGAGGTCCAGGTGCAGGCGATTGCGACCGTATTTCTGTTCGGGGGTGTGCACGAACTCGAGCCAGCAGCCGAGACCGGTCGCCGAGCGCAACCCGGCGATCTCGGCGCCGCCGTAGGTCACCGGCCAGCCCGAGGCGGTCGACCAGAATTCGGCCAGCCGCACCGGATCCCTGGTATCGACCACGATGGCCGCGACCGCTCCGGTGTCGACGTATTGCTCGCGAGGTTCCAGAACGCAGAATTCGTTGCCCTCGGGATCGGCGAGGACGACCCAGGGCACCGCGCCCTGTCCGATATCTATATGACGTGCGCCGAGGGACAGCGCGCGATCCACCTGGACCCGCTGGTGGTCCAGTGAGCGGCTCGCCAGATCGAGATGGATACGGTTCTTGCCCTGTTTGGTGTGCGCCGCGGGAAGGAACGTCAGCGCGATCTCCAGGCCGTCCGGATCGTGTGCCGCCACATCGACCTCGTCGGATCGATCGAGGGGCACCGCCCAGCCCAGTAGTTCGGCCCAGAAACCCGCGACGGACCGCGGCCGGTCAGCATCGAATACGACACGCGCCAGGCGGGTGGACATTCCTCCACGGTAACCCGCGTCATGTCCACCGATCCCGAAGTTCGGGAAACTTGAAACGCGCTGTCGCCAGATCTACCCGTCCGTCCCGGATCGGCACACCCTCCTCGGCGAGCAGCCGCAGCTGCCGGTGGGCCAGATGGGCGGCGGGCCTGCCGCTCGCGCTGAGCACCCGGTGCCACGGCAGGTCGGCGGAATCGGTGCGCATGATCCAGCCGACGGTGCGGGGAGTGGACAGCCCCGCCGCCACCGCGATATCGCCGTAGGTGGCCACCGAACCACGCGGGATGCGTCCGACCAGGGCGCGTACCTGTTCGATCTCGGCGTCGGAGGTCGGCATCGTTCAGCCGAGGGCCGCGCGCACGAGTGCGGCCGTCTCGGCGGGCAGGGACTGCGCGACCATGTGATCGCAGTCGAATTCGCGGACGACGAGCCGATCGCCGAGATGCGCGCTGAGCGCGGCGCGGAATTCCGGCGTCACGAAGGGCGGTGTCACCTTCATCGCCTGCACGAGGACGGTCGGCAGGTCGGCGGGCGGCAGCACGTGAGCGCGGGCCAGCTGCCCCCAGTAGGAGGTGACGGCGGGCAGGCTCATCCGCCAGCCCACGCGGCCCCCGTCGGTGGGGACCAGGTGTTCGTCCAGTTCGGCGTCGAGCAGGCCCGGCGCGACGTCGGCCCAGGCGCTGGCCAGTTTGTCGCCCCTGGCGTCCTCGACGTTCGCGTAGTCGGGGTGTGCCAGCGTGCTGCGCGCGATGTCCTCCAGCCGGACCGGGTCCAGGGCGATCGCCGGATCGAGCAACACCAGCCCACGGACCAGGTCCGGATGACGCCGCGCCAGGTGCAGTGCCGTCGCGCCGCCGAACGAATGCCCGACGACCAGGACCGGCTCGTCGGTCTCGGTCGCGAGCAGCGCGACCAGATCCGCCACGATCTGTTCGAAATCCCACGGCGGCAGCGAGGTCGAGCGGCCGTGACCGCGCAGGTCGGGGGCGAGGACCCGGATCTCGGGCAGATACTCCTGTGCGAGCGCCGCCCAGCGCTGCCCGTGGCCGGTCAGCCCGTGCAGGGCGAGAACGAGCGGCCCGGAAGCGGGACCGAAGCGGTGCGCATGAAGTATCGACACGAGACCATTCTGTCGCGTGCGGGCCGGGCGGCAACTCGCGGAGGCGGCTCACAGAGGCGGGGGAGCGGCGGGTCTGTCGTAGCCGTCTGTTGCAATAGCGCGCGTGGTGCGATCGGATAGCGCGGTGCGACTTGTTCGCCGGAACGCAGCGGCACCCAGGGCCAGGCTCTGGGGCGCCGAGGTGCGCGCGCTGTTCGAAGCCAACGCGGCCGTCGGCCCGATCCGGCCCGGCTGGCGGCCGTGGCAGGTACTCGGCGGTCCGGGCACCGGGAAGACCGCGCTGCTTGTCGACCTGGCGGCCGACCGGATCGCGGCCGGGGCTGATCCGGAATCGGTGCTGGTCCTGACCCATTCGAAACAGGCGGCGAGCGTGGTGCGTGACGCGGTCACCCGGCGCTTGGCCGGTCCGGACGGCGCCGAGGGCGGCGTGCCGGGCGCCACCAGGGAACCGCTTGTGCGCACCTTGCACTCCTATGCCTTCTCGGTGCTGCGCAGACATGCCCTCGCGCACGGCAATCCGCCGCCGCGTTTGCTGACCGGTGCCGAGCAGGACGCGGTCCTGCGGGAGATGTTGCGCGGCGACCTGACCGATATGGCCGCCGGGGCGACCGGGCTGTGGCCGGAACGACTCCGCCCCGCGCTCGGGCTCGCCGGATTCGCCGAACAGTTGCGCGACCTCATGTTGCGGGCCACCGAACGCGGACTGGGGCCCGAGGATGTGGTCCGCCTCGGCCGCGAGCACGACAGGCCGGAATGGGTCGCCGCGGGCAGATTCGCCATGCGTTACGAGCAGTCCATGCTGCTGCGCTGGTCGGTAGGTGTCGAGGCGCCGGAGGCCACCGCGCCCGCGCTCGACGCCGCGGAGTTGGTCGGCGCGGCCCTCGACGCGCTGGCCGGTGACGGCGAACTACTCGCCGCCGAACGCTCCCGGATCAGATATCTGCTGGTCGACGACGCGCAGCATCTCGATCCGCAGGCCGCGCTGCTGGTGCGTGTGATCGGCGACGCCGCCCACACCTCGGTCGTGGCCGGAGATCCGGATCAGGGCATCTTCACCTTCCGCGGCGCGGATTCGGCTTTCCTCACCGATCTCGACACCCCCTCCGGTCAGCGCATCGTGCTGCGCGAGAGTCATCGGGCGAGCGCGCCCGTGCGACTGGCTGTCGCTCGGATCGCGGCGAAATTGCCGGGCAGTGGTCCGCAGCGGTTCTCACCGCCCGCCGGGGATACGGGCACCCTCGACGGCGGCGCCGCCGTGCGGGTACGCGTCCTGGCCACCCCGGCCAAGGAGGCGGCGCTGATCGCCGACCACCTGCGGCGGGCGCATCTCACGGCCGGGGTGCCGTGGTCGGACATGGCGGTGATCGTTCGTTCCGTTCCGCTCTCGCTCGCACCGTTGCGGCGAGCGCTGCTCGCCGCCGGTGTCCCCGTGCAACAGCCCGCGCTCGACGTGCCGTTGGCCCGGCGGCGCGGCGCGGCGTGGATGCTGCTCGCATTGCGCGCGGTGCTCGCCACCGAACGCGGGCCGCGCGCCTCGGCCGAACTGTTCTCCGCCGAGGACGCGCTGGAACTCCTCGGAGGCCCGCTCGGCGGCGCCGACCAGATCAGCCTGCGGCGGTTGCGGCGCGGTATCCGGCGCAGTGTGCTCGATGCCGAACGCCGGGAGGCGAAAGCGGCCCGCGGCGTGGACGTTCCGGCCGACGACCCGGTGGAGCCCCCGCCGGAGGACGACGAACGCTACATCAGCGAATCCGATTGGGATCAGGCCGATTACGCCGCCGAACCGGACGCCGCGACCGAATACGACGGCGCGGTCCAGGTGGACGACGGGGAACCGGCAGGCGGCGAGCCGCGATGGCAGGCCGACGAATTCGATCGGTACGACGACGATGTCGACTGGGGTCTGGAAGCCGCGGCGCCCTCCGATTCGGGGGAACGGCGCTCCCGTACCGTGCCTGATCGGCCCGAATGGATCGACCATCTGTCCGAACGGGGTGATCCGGAATCCGAACGGGATGATGCGTCGTTCGTCGTGGACGGAGACGATCTCGTCACCGCGTCCGCGAACGCGGGCGAGGCCGACCCGTCCGAACGGGATGACGAGAGTGCCGATCGGAACTCGCTGATCAATCGCCCCTCCGCGGAAGTCCTGCGTGAACTTCTCGTCGGAGCGGATCTGCGCGACCTGCTGTCGGGCCTGACCGATGTCGAAGCGGCGCCGCTGAGACGCGTCGTCGACGCCTTGGACAAAGCCCGTAAGGCCAGAAGCGACGGCGCGGGTCTGGAGGACGTGCTGTGGGCGCTGTGGATCGCCTCGCGGCTGGAACGGCGCTGGGTCACCCAGTCCGAACGCGGCGGTGCGACGGGGATGCAGGCCGACCGGGATCTCGACGCCGCCGTCGGACTCTTCGACGCCGCGGCGGCCTATGTCGACAGGTTGCCGCGCGCGAGTATCGAAGGTTTCGTCGAATACCTTGTCCAGCAGGAGATTCCGCAGGGCACCGCACCGCTGACCGCGCCGGGTGAGGCCGTCGCGCTGCTGAGCGCGCACGCCGCGGCGGGCCGGGAATGGGATGTCGTCGCGGTGGCGGCCGTGCAGGAAGGTATCTGGCCCAACCCGCGTGCGCGCGGCACCCTGTTGCACACCGAGGATCTGGTGGATCTCACCGCCGGAATCGATCCGTCCGGCGATCGGGTGAGTCGCGCCGCGCCGATCCTGGCCGAGGAACGCCGACTGCTGCTCGTCGCCTGTAGCCGGGCCCGCCGGTCGCTGTTGGTGACCGCGGTCGAATCGGTCACGGGGGACCGGGATCTGGTGCCGTCCCGCTTCCTCGGTGAGTTGCTCGGTCACGACGACGACAGCGAACCCGGCGCCGTGCCGATCGCCGATCCCGGCCGCGCGCTGGTGATGCACGCGCTCGTCGCCGAATTGCGCGGGGTGGTCTGCGACGACGAGGCCGACCCCGACCGCAGGCAGCGCGCGGCCCACCAGCTGGCCCGGCTGGCGCAGGCGGGTGTGCCCGGCACCCACCCCGAGGAGTGGTACGGCACCGGCGACCTCAGCTCGCCGCGTCCGCTGTGGGGTGAGGACGAGACCTCTATCGCCTTGTCGCCGTCGACGGTGGAGATGCTGCGCACCTGCCCGCTGCGCTGGGCGCTGGAACGGCACGGCGGCACCGACGGCGACAACCCGCACGCGGTCAAGGGCAATCTGGTGCACACGCTGGTGCAGGCGCTCGCGGGCCGGGTCCCCGAGCCCCAAGTGCGAGCCGCGCTCGACCGGGCGTGGCAGGCCGTCGATCCCGGCACCGCGTGGCATTCGCGGCAGGAACTGCGCCGCACCGAGGCGATGCTGGAAACGTTCATGGCCTGGGTGCGCAACACCAGGGGTGAACTCACCCAGGCCGGTGTCGAGGTGAGTGTCGACTGCGAGTTGCCCGGCCGCACCGAGGACGAGGCCGCGGTCCGTATCAAGGGCCGGGTCGACCGGCTCGAACGCGACGCCTTCGGCCGCTTCGTCATCGTCGACGTGAAAACCGGGAAGTCGCCCATCACCAAACAGGCCGCCGCCGACCACGCCCAACTCGCCACCTACCAGGTCGCCGCCGCCTTCGGCGCGCTCGACCTGCACACGGACTCCGGCGACGCGGAATCCGACGGCGCCGATCCGTCCGGCGACCGGCCCGCCCCCGAGGGCGTCGAGCCGGGCGAACCGGGTGGTGCGCGCCTGGTCTACGTCGCCAAACCCAACGCCAAGGAGGGCGCGACCCAGCGCATGCAGGAACCCCTCGACGCCGAGGCGCTCGACTCGTGGCGCGGCACCATCCACGACGCCGCGACCTCGACCCGTGGCCCCAGCTATCTGGCCATGCGCAACGACGGTTGCCGCCACTGCGCCGTTTCCGGCAGCTGCCCCGTCCAGGACACGGGCAGGCAGGTCACCGACGAATGACCCCGCCCCACCCCGGCGAACCCGATCATCACGCGTACACGGCGGCACCCCGAGTCACGGGGTGCCGCGTCGCGGTGTGTGCCGGGGTCGCCGAGGGAAGGCGATGAGCCGGGTCACCCCACACCAACTCGCAGCGGCGTTGGGGTTGCCGCCGCCGACCGACGAACAGGCGGCGGTGATCGCCGCGCCCGCGGGTCCGACCCTGGTCGTCGCGGGCGCGGGCGCGGGAAAGACCGAGACGATGGCCGCGCGGGTGGTGTGGCTGGTCGCCAACCGGCAGGTGCTGCCCGAGCAGGTACTGGGGTTGACCTTCACCCGGAAAGCCGCGCAGCAGTTGACTTCCCGTATCCGCACCCGCCTCGCGCGGCTCGCGGGCGCGCCACTGCTGCGCGAACTCGATCCGACGGGGGAGTTGCGCACGCGATTGTCTGGCGCGGAACCCGAGATCAGCACCTACCACTCCTACGCGGGTCGGCTGCTGACCCAGCACGGCCTGCTGCTTCCGGTGGAACCGTCGGCGACCCTGCTCACCCAGACCCAGCTCTGGCAGCTCGCGCACCAGGTCGTGCGGACCTGGGACGGTGACCTCGACACCGAGCGGACCCCGGTGTCGGTGACCGAGGCGGTGCTGTCGCTGTCGGGTCAGCTGGCCGAACACCTGGTCGAGCCGGAACAGTTGGCCGAGGCGCACACCGAACTGGAGAAACTGGTGCACACCCTGCCCGCGGGCCCGCGCCAGCGCGGCGGTCCGAGCCAGTACCTGCGTGGATTGGTGCAGGTCCAGCGTGAACGCGTCGCCATGCTCCCGCTGGTCGACCAGCTCGCCTCCGCCCTGCGCCGTCGCGGCGCCCTCGATTTCGGCGCGCAGATGTCGCTGGCCGCCCGCCTGGCCGCCGACCACCCCGAGGTCGGCGCCGCCGAACGCGACCGCTTCCGTCTGGTGCTGCTCGACGAATACCAGGACACCGGCCACGCCCAACGCATCCTGCTCGCCGCCCTCTTCGGCGGCACGTCGACCTTTCCCGCCGCCCGCCGTCACTCCGCGCGCACGCCCGACAAGCACGGGGCGAACAGCGAACCGTCGGCGGTCAGCACCGAGGAGCCGCCGACCGTCACCCGGCCCGACACGTCCGAAAGCGGTGAGCGGCCACGGCTGGCGGTGACCGCCGTCGGCGATCCGATGCAGTCGATCTACGGGTGGCGCGGGGCCTCGGCGGCGAATCTGCCGCGGTTCGCGACCGATTTCCCCACCGCCCCCGGCGTTCCCGCGCCGACCCTGCCGCTGCTGACCAGCTGGCGCAATCCCCCCGAGGCGCTGGCGCTGGCGAATCTGGTCGCCGAACCCCTGCGGATCGGCGCCAGGGACAAGGGCGGGGTGACCGTCGACGCGTTACGTGCCAAACCGAACGCGGAACCGGGTGTCGTGGCCCTCGCGCTGACCGAAACCGTCGCGCAGGAGCGTGACTGGATCGCCGAGCGGATCGCCGCCGAATGGTCGGCGCGGCGCGGCGCGGGCGAGCCGCCGCCGACCTCCGCGGTGCTGGTGCGCCGCAACGCCGACGCGTCACCGTTGGCGGAGGCCCTGCGCGAGCGGGGGTTACCGGTGGAGATCGTCGGACTCGGCGGATTGCTCGCCACACCCGAGGTCGCCGATATCGTCGCGACGTTGCGACTGGTCGCCGAACCCTCGGCGGGCAGCGCCGCCGTTCGTATCCTGACCGGCGCGCGGTGGCGTATCGGCGTCACCGATATCGCCGCGCTGGCCCGCCGGGCCCGTGACCTGTCGATCAGCAGACTGTCGGGCGGGGAGACCACGGACATCACCGACAGCGCCACCCTCGCGCAGGCCCTGCGCGAGGTCGCGCCCGAACCGGCCGAACAGGCCGGGCTCGCTGACGCCATCGCCGATCCCGGTCCGCCCGAACAGTATTCGGAGACCGGATTCGCGCGCATCGAGGCGCTGGGGCGCGAGCTGTCGGCGTTGCGCGAGCGCAGCGCCCAACCGCTGGCCGAATTGGTCGCGGATGTGGAGCGCACCATCGGGGTCGGTGTGGAAACCCAGGCGCGCCGTGCGATGGCGGGAACCGGGGCCGGGCGCGAGCATCTCGACGCGTTCGCGGAGGTGGTCGCCGGGTACGCGGCGGATTCCGGGGCCTCGCTCGGCGGTCTGCTGGCCTTCCTCGCCGCCGCCGAATCGGTGGAGAACGGCTTGGAACCGGGCGAGATCGAGGTGGCGCGCGACCGCGTGCAGGTGCTCACGGTGCACGCCGCGAAAGGACTCGAATGGGAGGTCGTCGCCGTACCGCACGTCGTCCGCGGGCTGTTCCCCTCCGGCACCGCCTCCGGTACCTGGCTGGGCGCGCTCGCCGAACTGCCGACCACCCTGCGTGGTGACCGGATCCAGGACGACGCCGCCGAGGGCGTCCCCGTGCTCGACCTGACCGATCTCTACGATCGTTCGGATCTCGAACGCGCCGTCAAAGCGCACAAGGACGCCCTCGAACGCCGACGGATCGACGAAGAACGCCGACTCTTCTACGTCGCGCTCACCAGAACCGAACGCGTACTGCTGGTTTCGGCGCACCACTGGGCCGAAACCGGATCGACCCCCAAGGGGCCCTCCGATTTCCTGCTCGACCTGAAGAACGCGGGCGAAACCCCCGACGGCCCCGTCCACGGCGCACTCGACATCGCCCGCTGGGACGACCCCCCCGACGCCGAGGCCGTCAACCCCTTCACCGACAACCCGGCCAGCGCCGAATGGCCGCGCGACCCCCTCGGCCCGCGCCGACTCCCCATCGAACGCGGCGCCGCCCTGGTGCGCGCCGCCCTGGACGAACTCCGCACGCGGCCCCCCGCTCCGGCGAAGAAAGCGGGACGCGTCGGGACTGCGGCATCCGATCCGCTGCCCACAGCCGGAACCGCCTCCGCCGTTGCCCTCCCGCGGCGTGGCGTGCCGTCGGCGGACCCGCGCACGATGTCGGCCGGCCATCGGTCCGGTGACGACGCGGAATCGCTCGGTGCGGAATTCTCCACGCCCGCGGACCATCCGTACGAGGATTTCCGCGTTTCGCTCGATGAACACCGTCCCGGCGGCTACCCGTCGGCTGATCACCCGTCGGCGGAGAACCCGCCGGTCGGTCGGCCGGGCCGATACCCGCCACCCGACGACTACCCGGTCGAGGACTACCCACCCGACGAATTCGCGCCGGTGGACGACCCCTACCTGCACCACGACTTCCCGCTGGTCGATTTCGTCCCACCCGAGGACTACCTCACCGACGAGTACGCTCCGTTCCCCGACGATTTCGCACCCCCGCCCGACGACTACCTCCCGCCGGACGAATTCTCCGTCGACCCGAACGATCCCGACGGCTGGAACGCCGACGTCGACGCCCTGCTCGCGGAATTCGAAGCCGAGCGCGTCGCCACGCGGGAAGTGGAACTGCCGGGACAGATTCCGGCGACCGCGCTGGTGGAGATGCGCGCCGATCCGGCGAAACTGGCGCGGCGGCTGCGGCGTCCGCTGCCGTTCCCGCCGAATCCACTGGCCAGACGCGGCACGGCCTTCCACGCCTGGGTGCAGCGCTGGTTCAGCGGCACCCGGCTGATCGGCCTGGACGAGCTGCCTGGCGCGGACGGGCCGGAAACCGTCGACGGCGGCGTCGATGCCGAGCTGATCCGCATGCAGAACGCGTTCCTCGAGTCGCCGTGGGCACACCGAAGCCCGCTGGAGGTGGAGATCCCGTTCGAGACGTCGATCGCGGGCACGGTCATCAGGGGCAGGATGGACGCGGTGTTCGCCGAACCGGGCGGCGGCTGGGTCGTCGTCGACTGGAAGACCGGCGCCGAACCCGGTCCCGCCGACGAACCCGCGGTGGCCATGCAATTGGCGATCTATCGTCTGGCCTGGGCGCGCCTGATGGCGGCCAGGACCGGCCTGCCGGAAGCGGATGTCCTCGAAAAGATCGGCGCGGCTTTCCATTACGTGCGGTCGGGCCGCACCGTCGCCCCGGTGGAACTACCGGGGCCGGAGGAACTCGCCGAACTCATCCGCACATCGGCGCCACCGCGCGAGCCGACCGAGTGATGAACCGGCGCTCAGCGACGCGAGGATCGGGCGACCTTCAACGCCTGGGTGATCAGCGGGATCTGCAACGGCAGTCGCGCCACCGACCCGATCTTCATCGCCTGCGACGCCTTCTTGTTGTTGACCGTGTCGACGGTGAACTGCACGTTCGCCGGGAGTACCGCGATGAACAGCAGCGCGGCGAGGCGGCCGCCGACACCGCGGGTGCGCGGCACGGCGAGCGCCGCCGCGACGCCGATCTCGGCCACACCGGAGGCGTAGGTGTAATCGCGCGCCTTGCCCGGCAGCGATCGGGGCACGATCGAGTCGAAGAATTTCGGGGTGACGAAATGCATGACCCCGGCGCCGAACAGGAGCAGCGACAGCGCGAGAGCGGGACGCCGCCCCGCGTCCGATGTGTTTTCAGCCATACGGACACCCTGGCATCCATCGGTGTTCGCGTCGAGGCCGGGCGGTATCGCCGTAACGGAGTAGGCTCCCGTGCTGTGCCGGAGGTACAGGTAAAGCCGGAGTTGGCCGGTTCGATGAGCGGCAGGGGTGGTGGCACCGGTGTTGGGTGACTTCGGCGACAGGTCGCGCGCACTCGGATTGACCAGTCGTCCGGATTTCGCGCTGGTCGGCCTGCTTCGCATTCCCGAGACCCAGACCAGCCCGTGGGCTTCGCTGGTCCGGCGCGTCCTGTTCGCGATCGGACTGCTGTTCACCGCGGCGATGGTGGTCTACCTCGGTCGCGAGGGCTACCACGACAACGCGGGTGAGGACATCTCCTTCCTCGACGCGTTCTACTACTCCACGGTCTCGCTCTCGACCACCGGTTACGGCGATATCGCCCCGGTGTCACCCGAGGCCAGGCTCGCGAACATCATCATCATCACGCCGCTGCGGCTGCTGTTCCTCATCGTGCTCGTCGGTACCACCATCGGTGTGCTCACCGAGCGTTCCCGCCAGACATTCAAGATTCAGCGTTGGAGGCGCAGCGTGCGTAATCACACCGTGGTCGTCGGATACGGAACGAAAGGACGGACCGCGATCCACGCGATGATCGCCGACGGTGTGCAACCCGCTGATGTCGTGGTCGTCGACACCGACACCGTCGCGCTGGAGGCCGCGGGCAACGCGGGCCTGGTGACCGTGCACGGTTCGGCCACCCAGTCCGACGTGCTGCGATTGGCGAGCGTGCAGAACGCGGCGTCGGTGATCGTGGCCACCAACCGCGACGACACCGCGGTGCTCGTCACGCTGACCGCGCGGGAACTCAACAAGGCGGCCAAGATCGTCGTCGCCATCCGCGAGGCCGAGAACACCCATCTGCTGCGCCAGTCCGGCGCCGATTCGGTGGTGGTTTCCTCGGAGACGGCGGGCCGGTTGCTCGGCATCGCCACCACCACCCCCACCGTGGTCGAGATCATGGAGGATCTGCTCACGCCCGAACAGGGATTCGCGGTCGCCGAACGCGATGTGGAGCCGTCCGAGATCGGCGGCTCCCCGCGCCATCTCAGCGATATCGTGCTCGGTGTGGTGCGCAACGGTGACCTCATCCGCGTGGGCGAACCCGAGGTCGACGCCATCGAGAGCGGCGACAAGCTGCTCTATATTCGTCGCGTGCTCAAATGAGACTAGTGTCGAAGCGTGTCTTTCGACTTGAATGCCGTGCCGCTGCTGTCGCGTTCCGCCGTCGACCGGGCCGATACGCTCCGGGCCGATGACCAGGCTCTCAAGGAAGGCTGGAGCGAAGCACGGCTGCTCCGGCTGAACCGCAAGGGCCAGTTCCGCTTCGCCGAGGGCGCCCTGGTGCTGGAGTCCGCCGTCGAGTGGTCGGCCGAACCGAACCCCACCGCGGTTTTCCTCGGTATCGCCGAAGGAAGACATCTGTGGGCGGTGCGCGATACCGATCTCACCGGTGAACTGTCCGATCTGCGCATGCTCGCCGACGGGATCGACGACTTCACCGCGGGGGTGCTCACCTCCGCGCTCGCGCTGCTGAACTGGCACGACAGTGCCGGATTCCATGCCGCCGACGGGGTGGTGACCGAGCCGATCAAGGGCGGCTGGTCCCGCGTTACCGAGAACGGCGCCGAGGAGTTCCCGCGTCTGGACCCGGCGGTCATCTGCCTGATCCACGACGGCGGCGATCGCGCCCTGCTGGCCCGCCAGCACGCCTGGCCGCCGCGGCGGTATTCGATCCTCGCCGGTTTCGTGGAGGCGGGCGAATCGCTCGAACGGTGCGTGGAACGCGAGATGAAGGAAGAGGTGGGTCTCGACGTGCGCGATATCCACTACCTGGGCAGCCAGCCGTGGCCGTTCCCGCGCTCGCTGATGCTCGGTTTCGCCGCGGTCGCCGATCCCGAACAGCCGCTGGTCTTCTCGGACGGTGAGATCGCCGAGGCGCAGTGGTTCACCAGGGACGAGGTCAGAACGGCGCTGACAGACGGGGACTGGTCCGCGCGTGGGGAGGGTCCGCGACTGCTGCTGCCCGGTTCCATCTCGATCGCGAGGACCATCGTGGAATCCTGGGCCGCGCTGGACTGAACGTGACCGCGGCCGTATGCCCGTCGGGGATACGGCCGGGGCCGGGTGGGCTGGAACCGTTCTCGGGCGAGGGTTTCTCAGGCGAGGGTGGCGAGTACTTCTTTGACGGCGGCGAGCGACGGATTGGTCGCGGTGGAGCCGTCGGCGAATTTCACCGTCGGCACGACGTGATTGCCGTTGTTGACGCTCCCGACGAATTCGGCCGAGGCCGGATCCTGCTCGATATCGATCTCCACGTAGCTGATGCCCGATTCCTCGAGCTGCTTCTTCAGCCTCCGGCAGTAACCACACCAGGTGGTCGAGTACATGGTCAGGGCGGGGGTTGCGTCAGTCACCCAACCTTCAACACCTCGCGTGCCGATCCTGTTCCTGGGTCGCCGAAAATCGGCGATGTGCTTATCGATCGGCGAGCCCGGCCGAGCGTTCGCGGCGGAGCTGTCGGAGGGGGCTGCCATGATGGACGCCGTGCCCGCACTCGATCTCGCCGCCCTCGATCCCGAGCAGGCGGCCGCCGTCCGGGCGCCGCGCGGGCCGGTCTGCGTACTCGCGGGCGCCGGAACGGGTAAGACCAGGACGATCACCCACCGGATCGCCCATCTCGTCTCGGCCGGGCACGTGAAGGCCGACCAGGTGCTCGCCGTCACCTTCACCGCGCGCGCGGCGGGCGAGTTGCGCGGCAGGCTCCGCGGCCTCGGCCTGGGTGGCGAGGCGAATCAGGTGCAGGCGCGCACCTTTCACGCGGCGGCCCTGCGTCAGCTGAAATACTTCTGGCCGCAGGTCGTCGGTGATGTGCCGTGGCGTCTGATCGACAGCAAATTCCCGATCGTCGCGCAGGCGGCCAATCGCGCCGGACTCTCCTCGGCCACCGACAGTGTGCGCGATCTGCTCAGCGAGATCGAATGGGCCAAGGCCTCGCTCATCGCGCCCGAGGACTACCCGGCGGCCGCCGCCGCGCGCCATCGTGAACCGCCCTGCGACGCGCAGCGGGTGGCCGAGGTCTACGCGGCCTACGAATCGCTCAAGACCACACCGGACGGGCTACTGCTCGATTTCGACGATCTGCTGCTGCACACCGCGGCCGCGCTGGAGGACTATCCGGCGGTTGCCGAGGAATTCCGCGGGCGTTACCGCAGTTTCGTCGTCGACGAATACCAGGACGTCACCCCGCTACAGCAACGCGTACTCGGCGCCTGGCTCGGTGAGCGCGACGATCTGACCGTCGTCGGTGACGCCAACCAGACCATCTACTCCTTCACCGGCGCCACGCCGAGCTACCTGCTCGATTTCTCCCGCCGTTTCCCCGAGGCCACCGTGGTGCGGCTGGAACGTGACTACCGGTCGACCCCGCAGGTGGTCTCGCTGGCGAACCGGGTCATCGGCGCGGCGCGCGGCCGGATCGCGGGCACCAGGCTGCAACTGATCGGCCAGCGGCCCGACGGCCCGGAACCGATCTTCGCCGAACACCCCGACGTCCCGGCCGAAGCCGCCGCGGTCGCGAGCGAGATCCGCAGACTCGTCGACGGGGGCACACCCGCCTCCGAGATCGCGGTGCTGTACCGGATCAACGCCCAATCCGAGTCCTACGAGCAGTCGCTGACCGAAGCGGGACTTCCCTATCAGGTGCGCGGCGGCGAGGGGTTCTTCCAGCGCGCCGAGGTGCGCCAGGCCGTGTCGCTGCTGCGCCAAGCCGCCTCGCGCGAGGATCTGCCGGAGCAGTCGACGAGCGGTGAATCACTGGTCACGCTGGTCCGAGCGGTGCTGGCCCCGGTCGGGCTCACCACGACCGAGCCGACCGGCGCGCAGGCGAGGGAGCGCTGGGAGTCGCTGGTCGCGCTGGTCCGGCTGACCGAGGAACTGCTCGGCCAGGACGAGGGCCTCGATCTCCTCGGGTTGCTGCGCGAACTGGCCGCGCGCGCCGAGGCCAGGCATCCGCCGACCGTGCAGGGCGTCACGCTGGCCTCGCTGCACGCGGCCAAGGGACTGGAATGGGACGCGGTCTTCCTGGTCGGCCTCGCCGACGGCACCCTTCCGATCAACCACGTCATGGCCGACGACGGTTCGGTCGCCGATTTCGCGGCGTTGGAGGAGGAACGGCGACTGCTCTACGTCGGCGTCACCCGGGCCCGCGAATACCTGCGGCTGTCCTGGGCATTGGCGCGCACCGAGGGCGCGCGTCGGACCAGGCGCCGGTCCCGGTTCCTCAACGGCGTCGTCCCCGACGAATCGCCCGCGTCGCGGATCGCCGCGCCGGTGGTCGAGGCCAAGGGAATCAGGCCGACCTGCCGCATCTGCGCGAAACCGCTCATCGGTACCTACGCCACCATGCTCGGCCGCTGTCGTCGCTGTCCGGCCGAACTCGACGCCGTGCTCCTGGAGACGCTCAAGGAGTGGCGCAGCGAGAAGGCCGAAGCGCTGCGGGTGCGCGAATTCGTCGTCTTCACCGACACCACGCTCACCGCGATCGCCGAACAACTGCCCTCCGATGACGGCGCGCTCCAGGCGATTCCGGGGATCGGCGCGAAGAAGATCGTCCAGTACGGCGCGGATGTCCTAGCGATCGTCGCGTCGCGACGTCGATCCACATCACAAAACCGCAGGTAGAAAATATGTTGTCGGTTTCGCCGACATTGCATATGGTGGGAATCACGCACCGGGAGGTCATCTCGGCGCGCACAGTTCCGACAGATTTCGAGTACAGGAGGGAGGCAGACCGATGAACGGCATCGTGAATATCAGCGCTATCGACATGTTCGGTGGTGGCGTGCGCATGCCCATATCAGCCTCCCGGGGGGTCCTCGCTTTGCAGGGGACCGGTCTGTCCTTCGTAGGCGCTCTCGGCGGCGGGGCGAAAGTCTCGCGCACCCATCAGCCGATCTGCGCATCGATGCAGGACAAGACCAGCGGTAGCTGGCACCCGGAGGCCGTCGAGGTCCCCGGTGGCTTCGCGTTCGACACCGGATACGAGCAGGCATCCGCACTGCTGGAAAACCCGGCGGCCGATACGCAAGCAGCCCGCCTCCGCACCGCACACCCGGCGACCGTGATCAGGAATCGACACAGATGTCGATCTAGGTAGGGGACTCCCCGCACCTCCTGGCCACGGATCGCATCGAAGCGAAACCCGTGGCCATTTGTTTTAAGCGGCTCTTCAGCCGTTTGCCACCGGTTTCGTGGACAAAGTAACGAACCGCTGCAAACAAGCTGAAGGAGAACGACGTGTTCACCGCCGAGAGCTGGCCACAAGCCACTACTCACGTGACATGCCGAACCGTGGCACGGTCGACCCGCACCCGTGAGGTCAGCAAAGTCCTGCCCTGCCGGGCGGGGGATCCCGACCTCTGGTTCGCCGAGAGCCCCGCTCAACTGGAGCAGGCCAAGGCACTGTGCGAGTCCTGCCCGATCCGTAAGGGCTGCCTGAACGCGGCTCTGGATCGTGCTGAGCCCTGGGGTGTTTGGGGCGGTGAGATCTTCGACCAGGGTGTCGTGATCGCCCGCAAGCGTCCGCGCGGTCGTCCGCGCAAGGTCGCGATCTCCGCATGAGCGGGATCCGCGAACACACCCGGACACGGTTCACCGGGCCCATGATCACGCCGTGCGTCGCCATGGCGTGGATCGTGGGCCCGGAGCCGAGGTCTTTCCTCCCTCCGGTCGCTGAGGCCCCGTCATTGCCGCACCCCCACGGCGCCCAGGAACGAGAAAGCAGACCAGCCGCACACCGCGAGATCCGGTGTGTGGCTAGTTTGCGTTGTGCGACAAAGTCTTTCGCCACCGAGGCGGCCCGCTTCTTGTCGGCATGATCCACCGTGCCGAGAAGAAGCGCGCCGCCTCGACGCGAAGTATCGTCCGTGCCGCCGCTGTCAGCTGGCCGAGCGCTCCTCGCGGAGACCGGGCAGCCAGGTGTTGGCCAATTGCATGAACGGGATCTCGGCGTCGAGCTGGGCCAGGATGCCCACCGAGCCGCCGAGTACACGGAAGATCATCACGTGTTCGGCGGGAAGTTGCAGGGCGCGTGCGGTTTTCATCTCCGGGCTGGAGAAGTCCGACGCCTTGCCCGCCACCCGCTGCATCCACTTGCGGGTGAAGTGGAACGACTCGGTCCGGATCGGGTCGGTGAACGGACGCAGGTAGTCGGCGATCTCCTCGTCGGTGATCTCCCGGCCCGGAATGACCCATCCGTTCTCGTGGAGCAGGTCGGTCAGCTCGTCGAACCGTTCGTCGACGGCCAGCGACAGCATCCGGCCGAGCACGGCGGGGAACCCGTCGGGCAGCGGTGCGCAGGCGCCGAAATCGATGACGGCCAGTTTGCCGTCGGCGAGCATCATGAAATTGCCGGGGTGCGGGTCGGCATGCAGCAGGCCGACCGTCTCCGGCGAGGAGAAGTGGAACCGGCCCATCAGCAACGCGACCCGATTGCGCAGGTCGCGGGTGCCCTCCGGATCCCGCGCGCCGTCGGCGATGATCTTCGACACCGCCGTTCCGTCCAGCCATTCGGTGACGATCACCTTGGGCGCGGAGGCCACCACTTTGGGCACCACGATCTCCGGGTGACCGTCGAACGCCTTCGCGAAGGCGCGCTGGTTGGCGCCCTCGTTGCGGTAGTCGAGTTCTTCCTCGGTGCGTTCGGTGATCTCGGCCAGGATCGGTTTCACGTCGGCGCCGGGAATCACCGAGGAGATGAGGCCGGTCATCCTCGACAACGTCTTGAGATCGGCGCGCAACGCCTCGTCCGCCCCCGGGTACTGCACCTTCACCGCGACGGTCCGGCCGTCCGACCACACGGCCTTGTGCACCTGGCCGATACTGGCCGACGCCGCCGGGGTGTCGTCGAAGGTCTGGAAGCGCTGCCGCCACTGGGTGCCGAGCTGCTGGTCGAGCACCCGGTGCACCGTCGCGGCGGGCATCGGCGGCGCGGCCGCCTGCAACTTGGTCAGTGCCTCGCGGTAGTGCTCGCCGAATTCCTCCGGGACCGCGGCCTCCATCACGCTCAGCGCCTGGCCGAATTTCATCGCCCCGCCCTTGAGCTCGCCGAGCACGGTGAACAACTGCTCGGCGGCCTTCTGGTTCAGGTTCGCGCTGATCTCCGATCTGTCGCCCCCCGCCAGCCGCTTGCCGAAGCCGACTGCCGCGCGTCCGGCGATGCCGAGCGGAATCTTGGCCAGCTTGGCATTGCGGGACGAGCGGCGGCGCACAATCTCGGACACGTACCCATCATGGCGGAAGGGCCGGGGGGATCGCCATCGTAATGTGATCTCGGTCCCTGTCCGATCCATGGTCGCGACCCCGTTCACGCCGGTACGCCCGCCGAAACGGCGCGACATCCGCATTCCCCGTGCGGTGCCCAGTAGCGCTGCTGGATGAGATGGGAATCCAGATCCAGTTCGAGTGTGGTGTCCAGGGTCGCCGGGGTGCGCAGCGGCGAACAGGCCACGATCGACTCGACCTCGTTGAGCGCCAGCGCGGCGGTGGCGGCGATCGCGGCGGGTGCGGCGTGCCCGACCCGGCCGAGCAGTTGGGCAGCCAGATGCGGCCAATCCGCGTCGAGGTCGGATCGGGTCAGATCCGCGCAGCGCAGGCAACTGGTCTCCCCGGGCAGTACGAGCGGGCCGATGATGCCCTTGCCGTCGCGAATCCGTACTTGCAGATGCGGTATGCGATGCAGCACCAGCTCGCTCACCAGCTGGGGATCGGCGACCACGTCGTCGGCGAGGATGACCAGATCCGCTCGCCACGCGGCGCTCGCCGCGTCCGGCACCGGCCCGCGTGAGCGCGCGGGACGGATCGCCAGGCGGCGCAGACCCGTGGTCAGGGCGTCGGAGAGTGGACCGAGTCCGTGGAGCCGCACCGATCTGACCTGCCGTTCGCGGGTTCTCGGGTGCACGAGCAGTCCGGCCTCATCGATTTCGGTGAGCAGCGCCACCGCGCGATCGGCGGCGATGCCGTTCTCCCCGGCCTGCCAGATGATCTGCGGTCGGGTCTGCAAGCCGTCCAGTAGTCGGATGAAGGCGAGCACCGTCGCGGTGTCGAGACCGGGCGGGTCGATCAGCAGAGCTTTTTCCGGATCCCAGCCCAATTGCACCACCCCCGACGGGCGGACGAGGACCGTCACCCGTGGATTCAGCATCGGTCCCCGCGCAGGATTCGTTGTCATGCCGGAAGTATGCGGGTGCCCGGGTATCGCGAAGGGGGTGAATCCTGGGGTTATCCACAGGAATTCGCGTTGTTCACAGGGCAATTCTCGGACGTGTGATTGTCCAGGTCGGTGTCCGCGATCCATCCCGCGGCGATCCGACCGCGGCGACTACGCCTGGTAGAGCCGCTGGCATGGCAGGGGGCGCATTTCCCGGGTCACGCGATTGTCGACGCGCACCGCGCGGGCGGGCAGCAGTCTGCGCATCTCCGCGACGAAAGCGGCCGCCGCGGATTCCTCGGCCCGATAGTGCATCGTGGGAAGCCCCTCGATACCGGTCTCGACAGCTATGTGGCGTTCCATCACTTCGACCTCAGACCGTCATATGTCCATCGCGCCGAGCCGGTCGGGCCTCGGTCGTCTCCGAGCGCCGTGGCTGAACGTGTCAGCGAGAAGTTCGTTGGCATCACGCCTCCACATCGTCTGGTAGCTGGCTGGCTCTTGCTGGTTCGCTACTCACGGTAACACGGTTACCAACTCATGGGTACCTTTAGGCTCGGCAACTTGAAATGGACCATTGACCAGCACTTGTGACGAATGCTTCGACCCGAAGCGGATCGATCGGACCTCGGGTGACGTGGTTATCTATCGGTTAGCTGGATTCCGTGCGGTGCTCGGTGCTCGGTGCTCGGTGACGCACTCACCACCGATCGCGGGGATCGGACACCCTGAGTCGAGTTCGCCCGCGCCGAACTCGACCGCCTTCGGCAGTCGTCCGGCCACATCACATGCCGTGCTCCGGCCCACGCACACGAGCCGTCCCACACGTGCCGCTTCGCGCGGCGCGGCGATCACTCGCCGTCGTCGTCCTTCTTCTCGCGCGCCGCCCGCTCGGCGGCCTCGCGCGCCTCGGTCGCCGCCAACTGCGCCATCGGATCGTCGAAAGCGGTTGTGCCACCGCCGATCACCGAATCGATGAAACCCGCGGGCGAATCGAGGTCGTCGGAGTTGGGCAGCAGGTCGGGATGCGCCCACACACCGTCGCGGGCTTCCATTCCGGCGTCGGTGCTCAGCCGCCGCCACAGCGCGGCGGCCTCGCGCAATTTGCGCGGACGCAGTTCCAGACCGACGAGGGTGGCGAAGGTCTGTTCGGCGGGGCCGCCGGTGGCGCGGCGGCGGCGCAGGGTTTCGGCGAGCGCGCCCGCGCCGGGCAGACGTTCGCCGACGGCCTCGGTGACCACCACCTGCACCCAGCCCTCGATCAAGGCAAGCAGGGTCTCCAGACGTTCGAGCGCCTGCTTCTGTTCGGGTGTGGTCTGCGGCTCGAAGGTGCCCTTGGACAGCAGTTCCTCGAGTTTCGACGGGTCGCCGAGCGTCATCGGGTCGATGCCCTGGGCCGCTTCCTCCAGTGCGGAGAAATCCATCTTGATACCGCGCGCGTAGTCCTCGACCGCGCCGAGCACCTGCTGGCGCAGCCACGGCACATGCTGGAACAAGCGCTGGTGGGCGGCCTCGCGCGCGGCCAGGAACACCATGATCTCGCTCTCCGGCTGCTCCAGGCCCGCGCTGAACTCGGAGATCGCGGCGGGCAGCAGCGCGGCGGTGCTGCTAGGGCCGAGCGGCAGGCCGATATCGGTCGAGGTCAACACCTCTTTGGCGAGTTGGCCGAGAGCCTGGCCGAGTTGCGAGCCGAACGCGAGTCCGCCCATCTGGCCCAGCATCCCGACCATCGGGGCGGCGAATTCACGTGCCTCCTCCGGCAACTGCGAGGTCCACATACCCGAGATCTGCTCGGCGACCGGATCACACAGCCGTTTCCATGTCGGCAGCGTCTCCTCGATCCAGTCGTTGGGCGTCCAGGCGACAGTTCGACCCGCGCCGGCGGGCAGGGTGGTCGCACCGTCGAGCCACAGTTCGGCCAGGTGTGCGGCATCCGCGATCGCCTTGGCCGTGCTCTCCGAGACGGGCGTCACCGACGAACCGAGCTGCTGGCGGGCCAATCTCTTGGCGACGTCGTAATTGACCGGACCGGCCTGCGCCGACCCCGGCTGGCCCATCCCGCTGAGCATCTGTCCCAACTGGGTCAGCATCTGTCCCAGCTGCGACGGATCGAACCCGCCCGCGCCACCCGTCGCGAACCCGAACGGGTTGTTCGGATCGGCACCGCTCGGCTCCTCGCCACGCTTGCGCGCGTCGTCGTCATCGCGGTTCGAGAATCCGAATGGGAGGTCAGTCATACAGCTAACGTTACGCGGGCGACAGGCACGAACAAGGGATGGTGGCGTGGCTCGCGCCGGTGCGAGCGCGATGTTCGCGAGGGGCGAACGGGTGGACGCGCGGAGGCCGGAAAATCTGCCTGCGCCGCCCGTACGCGCGGCCGATCACTATGGTGGGCCTGGTGAATCGTCGGATCATGACCCTGGTGGCCGCCCTCGTCCCGGTGCTGATACTCGGTGTGATCGGCACCGTGGTCACCGTGCCGTATGTCGCGCTCGGTCCAGGACCCACCTTCAACACACTCGGCGAGGTCGACGGCAAACAGGTTGTCGATGTGCAGGGCGCGGCCGTCGATCCGACGACGGGTCACCTCAATATGACGACGGTCTCGGTGCGCGACGGCCTGAACCTGTTCGAGGCCTTCGGGTTCTGGGCCAGCGGCCAGCACGGACTGGTGCCGCGCGCCGAGGTCTATCCGCCCGGGGTGCCGCGCGAGGAGATCGACAAGTCCAACCAGCAGGATTTCAAGGATTCCGAGGGCAACGCCGAGGTCGCCGCCCTGCATTTCCTGAATCTGCCGACGGTGGTGCTCATCCGCAAGGTCGGTGACGGACCGGCCGCGGGAGTGCTCGAACCGGGTGACGAACTGATCAGCATCAACGGCGCGCCGATCGCCGCGCCCAAGGACGTGGTGACGGCGGCCTCGTCGCAGCCGCCCGGCAGTGAACTCACCGTGGCGTTCCGCCGCGGCGCGGGGGAGCAGACCGCCAAGATCGTGCTCGCCGCGCGCCCGGACGATCCGGCCAAGGGCTACCTGGGCGTCACCCCCGGCGAGGGCGCGCGCCCGCCGATGGAGGTCACCTTCAACCTCGCCGATATCGGCGGTCCGTCGGCCGGGCTCATGTTCAGCCTCGCGCTGATCGACAAACTCAGCCCGGGGGAACTCGACGGCGGCAAATTCGTGGCGGGTACCGGAACCATCGATCAGGACGGCAAGGTCGGGCCGATCGGCGGCATCCAGTACAAGATGATGGCCGCGCGCGAGGTCGGCGCCGAGACATTCCTTGTTCCCGCCGCGAACTGCAACGAGGCCAGGCAGCGAACGCCGGAGGGATTGCGGCTGGTCAAGGTCGAGAATCTGGGCGGCGCGGTGAAATCCCTCGATGACATCAGCGCGGGCCGCGAGACCGTGAGCTGCGGCTGAGGAACCGGGCCGTCAGTCGAAGGTGTTGTGCAGCGCCTCGACCAGGTTGGGCGCGAGGTTGGGATAGGTGAGCAGATCGAGGTCGGCGAATTCCTCGTCGTCCTCGGGGCGCAGTTGCAGCAGGCACAGCGACGCGCCATCACGCAGTACCGCCGCGAGCAGCCGAGCCTCCCTGCGTTCGGGATGTGATTCGGCCGCCGCGCGGGCCGCGGCGTCGGCGGCGTCGTGATCGGCGAGCAGCGGGGCGAGCGCGTCGTCGAGGGTGCTCTCGGCGTCCGGCGGCAGCACGACGATCTCCTGGACCAGCACACACCCCTGGACCGCGGGCGGCCATGTCGTGGTCGCGAGGAATTCGTCCAACGCCATCGATCCACCGGTGATGTCCTCCGGGAACGCTTCCTGGGCGATCGGGGTGAGTTCGTTTCCCTGATCGAGCTGATCGATCAGTCCGGGTTCGGCGGCGACCAGATCGGTCGTCGGTACCAGCGCGAACATCTGCGGGGGGTTGCCCCAGCCTTCGGCGTCGGCGAATTCCGCCACCTCACGGACGGAGCGGGCGAGGACGAGTTCGGCGTGCAGGTCAGCGGTCACGCAAACATCCTCGCATCACCCCGGGACCGGCCGTGGCGGGACTCGGCGACTCGGTCGCCCGCCGCCCCGATGACGCCCGCGGAATCGTATTTCCGATGCTGAACAAGGTCACCGAGCCCATTCGATGTCCGTTTCCGTAGAGTGGCCCCAGATGGTCCGCACAGGATCACCCGCATCAATCGGACTGCGGTGCATCGCCCGGCAACGGAGCGGACGCCGCCGGACCTTGGAGAGTGGCATCGTGGGCATGCGGCCCCCCACCGGCTTACCTTCGTTGTCCCGCCGCAGCCGAGTGCTGCTCGTGGCAGCCGTCGTCATCGCGGCATTGCTGCTGCTGGGACCGCGGCTGACCGACGCCTATACCAATTGGTTGTGGTTCGGCGAGGTCGGCTTTCGAAATGTCTATCTGACGGTCGTGCGCAGTCGCGTCATCCTGTTCGCGGCGGTGGCGATCTTCGTCGGCCTCGTGGTGTGGCTGGCGTTGCTGCTCGCCTACCGGACCCGGCCGGTCTTCATCCCGGTCGCCGGGCCGAACGATCCGATCGCCCGCTACCGGACCACCGTGATGAGCAGGCTGCGCCTGTTCGGCATCGGCATCCCGGTGGTCATCGGCGTGCTGTCCGGCCTGGTCGCGCAGTCGAACTGGGTCGTGCTGCAACTGTTCCTCAACGGCGGGGATTTCGGCCAGCAGGATCCGCAGTTCGGCCTCGACGTCGGCTTCTACGCCTTCGACCTGCCGTTCTACCGCATGGTCCTGAACTGGCTGTTCGTCTCCATCGTCATCGCGTTCTTCGCGAATCTGGTCACCCACTACATCTTCGGCGGACTGCGCCTGAGCGGCCGCGAGGGCACGCTGACCCGGCCCGCGCGCATCCAGCTCGCGGTGCTCGCCGGAACCTTCGTGCTGCTCAAGGCGGTCGCCTACTGGTTCGACCGCTACGACCTGCTGATGAGCAGCCGCAAGGAACCGACCTTCACCGGCGGTTCGTTCACCGATATCAACGCGGTGCTGCCGGGCAAACTGATCCTGCTGTCCATCGCGGTCATCTGCGCCATCGCGTTCTTCGCGGGCATCGTGCTGCGTGATCTGCGGGTGCCCGCCATGGCGGCGGCGCTGCTCGTGCTCTCCTCGATCCTGGTCGGCGCGGTGTACCCGCTGATCGTCGAACAGTTCTCGGTGCGCCCGAACGCCGCGGACAAGGAAAGCGAATACATCGAGCGCAATATCGCCGCTACCAGGCAGGCGTACGGGATCACCGACGACAAGATCGAATACAAGGATTACCGGGGCGAGAGCCGCAAATCCCCGCTGGAGATCCCGGTCGACGCGGCCACCATCGGCAACGCCAGGCTGCTCGACCCGAATATCCTGTCGCCGACGTTCACCCAGTTGCAGCAGCTGAAGAACTTCTACGGCTTCCCCGAGTCGCTCGACATCGACCGTTACACCCTCAACGGCGACGTGCAGGATTTCATCGTCGCGGCGCGCGAACTGCATCCCGCGGCGTTGAGCGGCAACCAGACCGACTGGATCAACAAGCACACCGTCTACACCCACGGCAACGGTTTCGTCGCCGCGCCCGCCAACCGCGTCAACAAGCCGCAGTCGGAGGATCCGAACGCGACCGGCGGCAGCAGTGACAGCGGCTACCCGATCTTCATGGTCAGCGATCTGTCGACCGCGGCGGACCGGCAGCGAATCAAGGTCGAACAGCCGCGCGTCTACTACGGCGAGCTGATCTCGCAGTCGAATCCCGACTACGCGATCGTCGGCGCCGTCGACGGCCAGAACCCGCGCGAGTACGACTCCGACACGGCGTCCTACACCTACGAGGGCGCGGGCGGGGTTTCGATCGGCAACTGGTTCAACCGGCTCGCCTTCGCCGCCAAGTACGCCGAGCGCAACATTCTGTTCTCCTCGGCCATCGGCGACGATTCCAAGATCATCTTCAATCGCAGCCCGAAGGAGCGCGTGCAGAAGGTGGCGCCGTGGCTGACCACCGACGGCAATACCTACCCCGCCGTCGTCGGCGGCCGGATCGTCTGGATCGTCGACGCCTACACCACGCTCGACAACTACCCGTACGCGCAGACCACCTCGCTCGACGGCGCGGTCGAGGACAGCATCGACAAGAAGACCGGACGGTTGCTGCCTCGCAAGGAGGTCAGCTACATCCGCAACTCGGTCAAGGCCACCGTCGACGCCTACGACGGCACGGTGACCCTCTACGAGACCGATTCCTCCGATCCGGTGTTGCAGGCGTGGCGCGGAGTGTTCCCCGGAGCCGTCAAGCCCGAAAGTGACATCTCGCCCGAGTTGCGCGCGCACTTCCGGTATCCAGAGGATCTGTTCAAGGTCCAGCGCGAGATGTTGACGAAGTACCACGTGGACAACCCGCGCGAGTTCTTCACCAACAACGCCTTCTGGTCGGTGCCCGCCGATCCCACCGTCGAGGCCCAGGGCGGCGGCACGTTCAACCAGCCGCCGTACTACGTGCTGCTCGGCGACGCCGCGACGAACAAACCGGTGTTCAACCTGACCAGTGCGATGGTCGGCTACAACCGGCAGTTCCTCTCCGCGTACATCTCGGTGCGGTCCGACCCCGACGGGTACGGCAAGTTCACGATTCTGCAATTGCCGACCGACACCCAGACCCAGGGTCCACAGCAGACGCAGAACAGTATGACGACCGCGGATCAGGTATCTCGCGAGAAAACCCTGCTGTCCAATTCCAACAAGATCAAATACGGCAATCTGCTGACCCTGCCGATCGCCGACGGCGGCATCCTCTACGTGGAACCGTTCTACAACGAACGCAATACCGGCCCGACCACGTCCACCTTCCCGCAGTTGCTTCGCGTGCTCGTCAGCTATCGCGACGAGGCGGGCAGTGTGAAGGTCGGCTATGCCGCGACACTCGCCGAGGCGCTGAACCAGTTGCTCCCCGGTGCGGGGGCGTTGGCGACCCCGTTCGGCGGCGATCCCGCGACCAGGCCGAAACCGGGGACCGTGCCACAGGTCACCGAACCCACCCAGCCGCCGCAGTCGGGCGGTACCCCGCCCACGACCGGCACCGTCACTCCACCGACCGGTTCCTCGCCGGCCAAGGACGCGGCTGCCGCCGAGTTGAACAGGAAACTGGAGGCGGTGCGCACCGCCATGCGCACCGGTAACTTCCAGGACTTCGGTAAGGCGCTCGACGAACTGGAGGCCGCGGTCAAGGCCTACCAGGAGGCCGGTCGCTGATCCGGAGGCGAACACAGAACGGCGCCGCTATCTCCCAGTGATAGCGGCGCCGTTCCTGTAGACGCTGTGTCGCTGACGGGGTCGGCGTCAGCGGCCCAGCGAGTCGATGAGCGCGCTGTTCTGCTCGAGGACGGCCTGGTACTGCGATTCGAGGCCGTACTGCTTCGCCAGGTCGGCGCCTGCGCTCTTGGCCTGGTCGACGGCGGAGACCGCGCTGTTCGGGAGTTCGGCGGGCAGCTCGGACAGGATCTCCGGCTCGGGTTCCGGGGTGGGCTCCGCGGTGCGCAGGTACTGGCCGCACACCGGCCAGGCGCCGACGCCCTGCGTGGCGAGCACGTTCTCCGCGACGCGGATCTGCTCTTCCTTGCTGGCGCCGTGGGCCGAGCCCTGGCCACCGTTGGCCGACCACGTGCTCGGCGAGAACTGCAGGCCGCCGTAGTAGCCGTTTCCGGTGTTGATCCCCCAGTTGCCGCCGCTCTCGCACTGCGCGACGCCGTCCCAGTCATGGGCGGGCGCGGCCGACGCGGTCGCGGTGGAGAGTGCGAACGGGACGGCAACAAGGGCGCCGGTGACGGCTGCGAAGCCGAGGGCGCGCGCGCTGAACTTCCGGTTCTCAGACATATGATTTCCCTCCCTGTACGCACCGACTCGGCGTGGATTTCGCCGGTCCCTGTCCCCAGGAAGTCGGGGTTCTCGCACCACGGGACAGGGTTTCCGGCGGTCAACGATGCGAGCTGGAGCCCATCCGCGGATTGCCTCCGGGCCTGGTTCGACGGTAACGAAGAAAACTCGGCAGATCACATCTTGATAACTCACGCATTGTCTGAAGCGAATAGCGGGTATATGTCTATTCATGCAGGTGGGAAACGCCATGCGAAGCGGTTTCCGTCGAGCAGTTATAACGTCGTGATGTGACCGAGATTACCATGAAATAGTGTTCCGCGTCACGTTTCGGTATCTCTCTCGCGGTGTAAGCATGCCGGAATCCCGGTGGGTGGGAATTTGAAACATCATTCCGTCGAATCGTGCGCATCGCCGGGACTCGTCGAGATGTGTCGGGTGTGGGTGCGCCCCGTCATGACGGGCCCTCGATATGCGACACGCCTCATGGCGGGTCCGATCTGCCGCCCACGGCGGCTTTTCGGTGGTGCTGACCTGGTGTGATGACATGCGGCGGCGGTGATTTGCCTTCTGTGCGCCGACATGTGTAATGTTGTGTTTACCGACGCGGGGTGGAGCAGCTCGGTAGCTCGCTGGGCTCATAACCCAGAGGTCGCAGGTTCAAATCCTGTCCCCGCTACAAAGGCTCAGGCCCGAGAGATTACGATCTCCCGGGCCTGAGCCATTTCTTCGTCTATACAACTTATCCGATCGACGGCCGCGCAATTCGTGGATCGGCGCGGGGAGTCACGCGCGGATCGCCGGGCGCATGACCGGCGGTCAGCCTCCCGGCGTCACCAGTCCGTGTGTATGCGCGTACACGACGGCGTGAATCCGGTCGCGCACACCGAGTTTCGCCAGCACACGGGAGACGTGCGTTTTGACCGTTTCCTCACCGACGCATAATTCGGCCGCGATTTCGGCGTTGCTGCGCGCGTCGGCGAGCAGCAAGAGGACCTGGCGTTCGCGGGCGGTCAGTTGGTCGACTTCGGGCGGGGTCCGCGTGGGTGTCAGGGTGCCCGCGAAATTCGCGATGAGACGGCGGGTCATCGACGGGTCGATGAGGGCGTCGCCGCGGGCGGCGATACGGATGGCGGCGACCAGTTCTTCCGGTGGCAGACTCTTCAGCAGGAATCCGCTGGCACCGGCGCGCAGCGCGCGGTAGAGGTTGGCGTCGCTGTCGTAGGTGGTGAGAACCAATACGCGAGTGCCGCCCGCGGCAACGATCGACTCGGTGGCGGCGAGGCCGTCCAGTTTCGGCATCCGCACATCGAGGATCGCGACATCCGGGTGCAGGCGGGCTGTTTCGGCGATGGCGCTGCGTCCGTCGCCGACCTCGGCCACGCATTCCAGATCCGCTTGGCTGTCGACCACGGCCCGGAGTCCGGAACGGAACATGCTGTGGTCGTCCGCGATCAGGACGCGCAGGGATGTGGTCACGACTCTCCGATCGGTATCTCGACATCGACGTGCCATTCGCGTCCGGTGGAATCGAGACCGTATCGCACCGTCCCGCCGAACAATTCGGCCCGGCGGCGAATCCCGCCGAGACCTCGCGGCACCTCCGGCGACGAGACGGTCACGGCGGGAACGGGATTCGACGCTGCGAGGGTCACCCGGTCCGGTCGGTAGCCGATGACCAGCCGCGCTCGACCGGGATCGCCGTGTCGCAGCGCATTGGTGAGGATCTCCTGCACGATGCGGTACAGGGTCAGGTCGAGGGAATCGGGCAGTGCCACAGGGGCGCCGTCGACGACGACCTCGACGTCCAGCCCCGCCGCCCCGACATGATCGATCAGCCCGTCGATATCGGACAGGCCCGGCTGACGTTGGCTGTCGTCCTCGCGGCCGTGCAGCATATCCAACTGCCTGCGCAGATCGACCATCGCCGCGCGACTGCTCGATTCGACCGCGCTCAGCGAGCGGGTCGCGGCGGTGTCGCCCGCGTCGGCCAGCGCGAGTCGCGCCGCGCCCGCGTGGATCCCGATGGCGCTGACGTGATGGGAGATGACGTCGTGCAGGTCGCGGGCGATGGCGGCGCGTTCGTCGGCGACGGCCCGCGTCAGCGCGGTGCGCTGTTCCTGCTCGCGCAGGCGCGCCTGCTGTTCCAGATCGGCGATGTAGGCGCCACGGGCGGCCGTGTAGCGCCCGACCAGCCACGGAACCACGCCGACGCTGACCGTAGTGGCGAGCAGCAGCCGCCAATCGCCCGCGGTGGCGCTCGCGACCAGCAGATGCCCGGTGACGAAACCCGCGCACAGGATCGCGACGGTGAGAAAAGAGCGAAGGCCGGTCAGCCACGCACCCGCGCGATACCCGGCGACCAGATAGCCGACGTCGGCGAAACGCACGGTGAGTCCGTGCCGCATCATCAGCACCGATTCCGCCAGTCGGACCGCGACCTGCGCGACGGCGACGACCGCGGCGGTGCGCGGGGGAGCGGCGAGGGCCAGATCGGCCGCGACGATGCCCGCCATCACCGCCATGGTCTGCCACGGAGCGATCGCGAACACCCCGCACAGCGCCAGCATCGTGGTGTCGACCACCGCGGCGGTGATCGCGACCACGAGCGATTGCCTGGCCAGCGACCTGGTCACGTCGAACAGTTCGCCACCACCTTTCACACCGTCGGGCCGCCGCCGAGCCTACCCAGCGCGGCACGCGCCACCGCGGACCCGCCGATGCCACTGTGTCCGCCGGGTGGCGTCGGCGCATCCCCCGCGCGGGGGATCGGCAATCCCCCGGCGGCGCGATGTATTGCCTGGTCAGCGGCCATAGGGTGAGACGCGAACCCATTGGAGGGAGACACCGTGAATAGTTCCCAGCTGTTCATCTACGCCGTACCGGCGTTCGCCGTGCTCATGCTCGTGGAGTGGATCGCCTACCGCCGCGATCCCGACCGCTCCGCCAACGGACTGTCCGGGCGTGACACCGCGTCCAATATCGCCACCTACGGCATCGGGCGCGTGCTGCGGCCGCTGGCGCAGAATCTGGTGCCGTTCTCGGCGGTGATCGTCGTCGCCGCGCTGACACCGCTGCACCTGTCGCCGCAGCACTGGTGGGTGTGGGTGCTCGGATTCGTCGTCACCGACTTCTGCTACTACTGGGCCCATCGCGCCGACCACCGGATCCGGCTGATGTGGACCGCGCACAGCGTCCACCACTCCAGCCAGTACTTCAACCTCTCCACCGCGATGAGATTGTCGTGGGTGCATCCGGTCGCCTCGACCATGCGCGGATTCGCGTGGGTGCCCGCCGCGATGATCGGCCTGCCGCCGTGGATGATCTTCCTGCTCCAGGCCATCGGCCTGCTGTACCAGTTCCCGATCCACACCCAGCGCGTCGACACCCTGCCGCGCCCGATCGAATTCCTGTTCAACACCCCCGCCCACCACCGGATCCACCACGCGTCGAACCAGCCCTACATCGACAAGAACTACGGCGGCATCTTCATCGTCTGGGATCGCCTGTTCGGCAGCTTCGCCGAGAAGTCCGAGCCGATCCGCTACGGACTCACCAAGAACATCGAGACAGACAATCCGCTGAAGGTGAACTACCACGAACTCGCGGCGATGATCCGCGATGTGCGCCATGCGAATTCGTGGCGGGGCAGGTTCGGGTACGTCTTCGGTCCGCCCGGATGGAGCGAGCGGACACCGGATTCGTCCGAGACCGTCCCCGGTGTCCCGGCCGCACTGTCGGCGGACGCGGTCGCCACGCGCCGGTTGGTGGACGCCGTCACCGCGCACCGGTCGGCGGACACCATGATCGCGAACCGATCGGCGGACACCATGATCGCGAACCGGTCGGCGGATGCCATGACCGTGCATGGGTCGCGCGCGGTGGACGTCGCGACTGAGCCCCGGTCGGTGGACGCGACGACCGAGCACCGGTCGGCGTACCCGTGGACGCCGCGATCAGACGACGCCGCGCTCACACCGCAACCGGTGCGCTGACAATCACGAACCACTGTGCGGCCGTGGGTGATCCGATCAGTACAGGGTCACCCCGGCCGCACGGTTGCAGTCCAGCCACAGCCGCCAGACCTCCCCGGAGGAATAGCGGGTGCGGCGCAGCCGGTGTTCGGGACGTTGCCGTCGGTCGTGCCAGAAATGTCCGGACGGCGGCGGTGGTTGCGTCGCGGCCAGCCAGACGGCGGTGTCGGCCCCTTCGGCCGGAGTCCGCAGGAGCGGCCCGACGAGACGGTGGAAACCGGGCAGCGCGTCGGTGACGCCGGGGGTGTCGACCCAGCCCGGATGCATGGAGTGCGCCGAAATCCCCTGCGGCGCGTATCGTTCGGCGATGATCGGGGTGAAGGCCACCTGCATGCGTTTGGTCCGCGCGTACGCCGTCGCGCCGCGATAGCCGCCGCGCAGGTATTCGGGATCGTCGACGGCCAGCGGCTGGGTGTACATCCCGCCCGACGACACGAAGATCACCCGGCCCGCACCGGTGGCGGCGAGCAGTGGCGCGAGCCGGTCGGTCAGACGCAGCGGCCCGAGGATGTGGGTGGCCAGACTCAGCTCGTGTCCGTCTGGTGACTCGGTGCGTTTCGGTGGCAGCACGCCCGCGTTGTGGATCAGTACGTTCAGCCCGGTCAGCTGGTCGACGAGTCGGTCGGCGCAGGCGGTGACCGAATCCGGATCGGCGATATCGCATTCGGTGACGAGGATGTCGGCCCCCGGATGCGCCGCCAGTATCCGGTCGCGTGCCCTTTCGCCGCGTTCCCGGTTGCGTACCGCCAGCACCACCGACGCGTCGAGTGCGGCCAGCGCGTTCGCGATCGCCAGGCCGATACCGGAATTGGACCCCGTCACCAGTGCCGTCGCGCCGCGTAGCGCGTGCGGCGCCGGATCGGCGGGCCAGTGGTCGCGGCGTAGCGCGATGCCGAGACGGGTGAAGCCGGGAACGATGGTCCGGTCGAGGAGGGTGTCCAGTCGAGGCGTGGCACCGGGTGCATCGGTCATCGGCCCATTCTTCTAGAGATTCCCGCGAATCGCGATGGAACGATGCATGAACGTTGCGCGAGAGTGAATCGTGGTTAGAGTCGGGGGATGGGCATCGAGTGTTCGAGTGTCGTCGCCGCACCCCGATCCGAGGTGTTCGCGTGGTATTCCCGCCCCGGTGCGTTCGCCAGGCTCGCGCCGCCGTGGCAGCCGGTGACCCCGGTCGCCGAGGCGGATTCGTTGCGTGACGGCCGCGCGGTCCTCGGTCTGCCGGGTGGACTGCGGTGGGTGGCGCGCCACGATCCGGCCGAATACGACCCGCCGCACCGGTTCGTCGACGATCTGGTCGCCGACGGGCTCGCCTCGATGCCCGCCGGATTGCTGTTGCGCTGGCGGCACACACACGAATTCGAGGTCGTCGACGAAGCGGGCACCCGGGTGGTGGATCGGGTGGACTCCCCGGTTCCCGCCTTCGCGTTGCGTCCGATGTTCGACTACCGCTATCGGCAGTTGGCCGACGATCTGGCCGCGCACGGTCGGGCGGCCGCACACGGCTACGCGCCGTCGACGATCGCCGTCACCGGAAGTACGGGCCTGATCGGTTCGGCGTTGACCGCGTTCCTGACCACCGGCGGACACCGGGTGTTGCGCCTGGTCAGGCATCAGCCGGTCGGTGCGGACGAAAGGCAGTGGCACCCCGACGATCCCGCGCCGGATCTGCTCGACGGCGTCGACGCCGTCGTCCATCTGGCGGGCGCGTCGATCGCCGGGCGTTTCACCGCGGGCCACAAGCGCGCGATGACCGAGAGCAGGATCGGTCCGACCCGCAGGCTCGCCGAACGCGCGGCCACCGCCGGGATCGGCACGTTCGTCTGCGCCTCGGCCATCGGTTACTACGGATACGACCGCGGCGACGAGGTGCTGGACGAGAACGCGACGCGCGGTGACGGTTTCCTCGCCGACCTCGTCTCCGACTGGGAGGCGGCCACACTCGTCGCGGCCGAAGCCGGAGTACGGGTGGCCCGGATTCGCACCGGTATCGTGCAATCGCCGCGCGGTGGCACGCTGAAACTGTTGCGCCCGCTGTTCACGACCGGACTCGGCGGCCGGATCGGTGACGGCAGCCAATGGCTGTCCTGGATCGGAATCGACGATCTCGTCGACGTGTACCATCGCGCGCTGTGGGACAGCGATATCGCCGGTCCGGTGAACGCCGTTGCCCCGCAACCGGTTCGGAACACCGATTACACCAAGACATTGGCCGGGGTGCTGAATCGACCCGCGTTGCTGCCCGTTCCGGAATTCGGCCCCGGCCTGCTGCTCGGTGCGCAGGGGTCAAAGGAATTGGCCGCTGCGAGCCAGCGTGTCGCGCCGGCGCGACTGTTACGCGCCGGGCACACGTTTCGCCGACCCGAGCTGGAATCGACGCTGCGTCATCTGCTCGGCCGGACCGGCTGATCCGCTCTGGTGAGCAGGAACTGACGCACATCGAGGTAACCGCATCGGAATCCGGCCTCGGAATAGGCCAGATACAGCCGCCACATCTCGATGAAGACCGGATCGAACCCGAGCGCGGCCACTTCCTCCAGCCGCGACTCGAAGCGCTGCCGCCACAACCGCAGGGTATGGGCGTAGTGCGGCCCCATCGAGAAGTCGTCGCGGACGACAAGTGAGCTGTCGCGGCGCACGGTTTCCTCGATCAAGCGGGTCGACGGCAGGAAGCCCCCGGGAAAGATGTATTTGTGCACCCAGGTGTAGGTGTCGCGGGTGGCGAGCATGCGTTCGTGCGGCATGGTGATGGATTGCACGACCACCCGCCCGTCGTGCGCCAGCACGCCGTCGATGGTCGCGAAGAACGTGCCGAGATATTCGTAGCCGACGGCCTCGATCATCTCGACCGACACCACCGCGTCGTAGGTGCCGTCCACCTTGCGGTAGTCGAGCAGATCGACGCGCACCCGGTCGCCGAGCCCGGCCGCGGCGATCCGTTCCACGGCGAGCGCGCGCTGTTCGGTGGACAGCGTCACCGACCGCACCACCGCGCCCCTCGCGGCCGCGCGCAGGGCCAATTCGCCCCAGCCGGTGCCGATTTCGAGAACGCGGGTACCCGGCCCGACGCGCGCGGCGTCCAGCATCCGGTCGATCTTGGCGTGCTGGGCCGCCGCGAGATCCTCCCAGCGCGGGGGCGGGGTGAGCTGTTCGAACAGCGCGCTGGAATAGGTGAGCGTGTCGTCGAGGAAGAGCGCGAAGAACTCGTTGGACAGGTCGTAGTGCCTGGCGATGTTGTCCCGGGTGTTGTCCGGGCTGTTGCGTTCGTCCGCCGGATGGGCGGCGACATACAGTCGGCGCAACCGTTGCAGGGACGCCGGGATCAGCGTGTCGATGCGGGCGGCGAAGACCGCGAGGGTCGCCGCGAGGTCGGGCGCCGACCAGTCACCGGCCATATACGACTCGCCGAACCCGATCAGCCCGCCCGCCCCGATTCGGGCGAAGAAATCACGCGGGCGGCGCAGGATCATTCGCGGATCGTCGCGATCACCGTTGCCGTACCTCGTGCCGTCGGGCAGTTCGACCAGTATCGGCAGGTCGCGGATCGCGCGTCGGAACAGGTATTCGGCCACCGGCGCCGCGACGGCGGTTCGGATGCCGGTGGGGACGGTGTCGACGTCGGGCCACACCGCTCTGCTCGGGGTCGGGCGGGTGCCTGGTTCGGCATGGAATTCGATACTCACCGCAGCGGCTCCTGGGGCGAAACGGGGGTTCGGGCGATGACGGGCAGGCGGCGGGCCCACAGGCGCGCGCCCTGCCAGCGGATACGCGCCGAGACCATGAGTGGAGCGAGGGGTACGGCAATGATCGCGCGCAGAATCGTCGGGAGGGTGGCCGGTCGGCAACGACCCGTCATCGAAGCGGCGAAGATCGGCGCTCCGTATTCGAGCACGATGGATACCCGCAGCTCGTCGTCCGGCTCGGGGACGCGCATCCGGTATTCACCGCTGACCTCGTTGAACGGTGACACGTAGAACTGCTTCTCGGTGCGAGCCCGGCCGTCCTCGTCGGGGCGGAGCAGGTAGCGGTGCCTGCCGCCGTAGGTGTTGTGCACCTCGGCGATCACGCAGACCGGAGTGTCGGTCTCGTCGCGGCACCAGTACAGGGTGAGCGGGTTGAAGACATGCCCGAGGACGCGGGCGTTGGCGAGCATCAGCACCCGGCCGCCGCGCAGGCCGATGCCGTGTTCGGCCAGGTAATCGTCGACATTGCGGCGCAGCGACAGGTCGGGATCGCCGAGATGGTCGGCGGCGCGGAAATCGGCGAACGGACGCAGCAACCCGGGCAGCCTCGGCATATCGTCGAGATCGACCAGCCAGCTGTAGCTGCGATAGCGGAACTCGTGCCGCAGCGGGGCCATGCGCGCGTGATGGATACGGGTACGGACGATCCGCGCGTTCATGACGCGTGCACGACCCGTGGCTCGTCCGCCCATCGAGAGCCCAGCCGTCGCGCCGCGCGTAGGCCCGACGCCGCGCCGTCCTCGTGGAAACCCCAGCCGTGGTACGCGCCCGCGAATGCCACGCGATCGTCACCGATCTCGCCGAGCCTGCGCTGCGCGGCGACCGATTCCGGGGTGTAGATCGGATGCTCGTAGACCATCCGATCCAGAATCCGGTCCGCCGCGACCCGGTCGCCGTCGCCGAGAGTGACGAGGAAACGGCGGTCGTCGGCGCGGTCGAGGCGCTGCAATCGGGTCAGGTCGTAACTGACGAGCACCCGGTCGGCGCGGGTATCGCACGCGGGCAGTCGATAGTTCCACGAGGCGCGGGCCCGCGTGGCCTTCGGGAGTACGGATTCGTCGGTGTGCAGGACGGTGTGGTTCACCGAATACGGCATCGCGGACAGGATCGAGCGTTCGGCGTCGGTGGGTTCGGCGAGCAGGGCAAGGGCCTGGTCGGGGTGGGTCGCGACCACTACGGCGTCGAAGTGCGTGACCGCGTCGGCGTCGTCCCGCACGGCGACGCCGTCGGCGGTCCGGTGCACCGCGCGAACGGGGGTGGCCACGCGCACGGCGTCCAATCGCTCGGCGACCGCGGCGACATAATTCGCCGACCCGCCGACTACGGTGCGCCAGGTCGGCGAGCCGAACACCGTCAGCATGCCGTGATGGTGCAGGAAGGCGAACAGGTACCTGGCCGGGTAGCGCAGCGCGGTGGTCGGATCACACGACCACACCGCCGATACCAGCGGTGTCAGGAAATGCGTGACGAAGTAGTCGGAAAACGCCGTCGCCCGGACGAATTCGCCCAGCGTCCGGCCCTCGGACCCGGCGTTGTCGAGTTCCGCGCGGGCGAGGCGGTGGAAACGCGGTACTTCGGTGAGCAGCCGCAGGTAACGCCCGCGGGTCACCGATCGCGGTGTGGCGAACAGTCCGGCGAGACCGCGGGCTCCCGCGTACTCGAGGCCGCAGCCGTCGCATCGCACCGACATGCTCATATCGGATTCCTGTGTCGCGACGCCGAGTTCGTCGAACAGGCGCAGCAGCGTCGGATACGTGCGGTCGTTGTGGACGATGAAACCGGTGTCGACGCCGATCGAGGCGCCCGTCGTCGCGGTGATCCGGTGGGTGTCGGCGTGTCCGCCGAGCCTGGCCTGCGCCTCGTACAGGGTGACCTCCGACGAATGGGCCAGGGCCAACGCCGCGGTCAGTCCGGATACTCCGCCGCCGATGACGGCGACGCGCCCGGTGCGGTCCTGCGTGCGGTCGACCATAACTCTCCTTCGGACACACTGTGCATCAATTATGCATCGTTTCAGATGAGTGAGCCACTCGTGTCGGGAGGGGTTCGCCGTGCGCGCCGCGTCGGATCGGTCGAATCGGGTTCCGACCGGGGTTGATATGTCCACGAAAGGATTCGGGGGAGGCGATCCGATCGCAACCGGAGTGGACGGCTCGGGATGGACCGTCGCACGTTCTCGCCGCCGAGTTCGGGACGCGCACGCCGGATGGGACGCGGTCAGCCGGGCGGCCGAGTGCCCCGGACGGGACCATGCATGCCTGGCGGGACGCGTAAGCCGGGCGGCCGAGTGTGCCGGACGGAATGCGCACGCCGGGCGGCCGAGTGCGAGAGTGTCGACTGCTCTTTCGCTCGGGACACGAGGCTGGTTCAGGCCAGCAGGTCCACGGCGTCGGTCAGGCTGCGCACCCGGTGCACCGTTTCAGGCAGGATGACCTCTTCCCAACCGGGACCGCCGACGAATATCCGCGCACCCGCGTTCGCGCAGGCGCGGACCGCCGAGGTCAGCGCCGTCGATTCCTGTTGCGACCACAGCACCACCGACGCCGGATCGTCGTGCCGGGCGATCGCGTCGGTCAGTGCGGTCGTCGGCACATCCGCGCCGAGCATCCTGGCGCCGACGCCGCGTTCGGCGAGTGCGGCCCGTAGCACCTCGAGGGGCAGCGCGTGTGTTTCACCGCTGGTGCAGGCCAACAGGACCGATGGTGCCGCCGCCGTATCCGACACCGCCGGATCCGACACCGCCGTATGCGACACCGCCCTATCCGACACCGCCGTACTCGGCGCGGCCTTCTTCTCCGGTGGGGGATTGGTGCGGTGCATGATCGAGGTGATGCACCAGGACAGCAGGTGCTCGACGTCGATGCAGCCCTCACCGTCGTCTTGGCGGGTGATGATGTCGGCGAAGGCGGGACGGCACAGCTCGTCCCAGGTCGCGATCACCCCGTAGTCGCGCACGTGAACGGCTAGCAGGCCGGACACGGCCGTGGCGTCGAGTGCGAAGGCGGCGTCGAGCAGGGTGATCCGGTCGCCGCGTACCGGGAGCGGTCCGCGTACCGAGGCGGCCGCGCCCGCGGGTGTCGCGCCGTCGCGGATGAGCGCGACCATCTGGCCGAGCAGTGCGATATCCCGCTCCGAGTACAGGCGGTGCTTGCCCGGGCGATCCTGCGGGGGCCCGATGTCGTACCGGCGATTCCAGCTTCGCAGCGTCGCGGTCGGAATGCCGAGACGCTCGGCGACCGCGCGCACCGTGTATCCGGCCGCGTCGGAGACTGGAGCTGAACCGGCGGGCATCGCCTCATTCTGCCCCTTCCGGTCTCGGCGTGTCGTCACGGCCCGGCGCCCCGGTGTCCGTGGCGCTGCGCGAAACCCGGCTGCGGCCTCATGGGCTCGATGTTCGCGTCGTCGCCATCGCGGTGGCGGCGCACAGCAGACCCCAGCCCGCCGTGACAGCGACGGCCTTGGCGCGCTGTGGTCTGCCGCGCAGCGCGAGCCCGAGTACGGCCGTGTCGCCGAGGTCCGAGCACACCCTGACGGCGATGGCGAGGCGCATGGATCGGGCATCGGGCGCCGCGATCATGGCGAGTCCGGAGGCGGTGTCGCGCACACCGACCATCCTGGTCAGCGCGCGCACGGCCGGGGGCTCGCCGGACCAGCCGCACGGCCCGAGCAGGATCGCGGGGCGCGCGGCGACCGCGATGCCGTAGGCGGCGGTCGCGATGCCGGCCGCGCGGGGGAGCCAGTCGTACCGCATTCGACCTCCTGCGTGATCCGTGCCGGTCACGAACCGCGCCGACGCATCAATTATGCATCGTTCTGGGTTAAGGTGAAAGGGTCGTCGATCCGAGGAGTCCCCGTGTTTCCCCATCGAATGGTCCACCGTTGCGCGGCCGTTCTCGCCGCCGCACTCATCGTCGCCCCGCTGAGCGCGGGCATCGCGTCCGCCGCGCCGCGACCGGTCGCCGCACCCGCCCCGGTGCCGTCGCTCGAACTCGACCGATACCTCGGCACCTGGTACCAGCTCGCCGCGGTGCCGCAGTTCTTCAATCTGGTCTGCGCGCGCGACACCACCGCCACCTACGCCCTCGACCCACAGGGCAATGTCTCGGTCCGCAACCGCTGCACCACCTGGTCCAACGGCCTCAACGAGATCACCGGCACCGCGACCGTGAACGACCGGGCGACCGGCGCCCAACTGCATGTCAGTTTCCCCGGCGTGCCCACTCAGGAAAGCCTGGAAGGGCCGACCAACTACATCGTCACCGCCCTCGGCGCGGACTACTCCTGGGCGCTGGTCACCGACCCGACCAGGGTGTCCGGATTCGTCCTGTCGCGCACGCCCGCGCTCGACGCCGCGCAGTGGCAGCAGATCGGGACGGCGATCGACGTGGTCGGGCAGAGCCGGTGCGTGTACCTGACTTCGCCCACGACCGGCGGTCTGTCGCAGATCGCACCGCTGTGCACGGTGTGAGGACGGCGGTGGCGAGCCCAGTAAGCTGACGGCTCCACATCGGCTCGGGAAAGAGATCATGTCGCAGTTCGAGAACGTCAGCGTGACGAAGAAGGCCAACGTCTACTTCGACGGCAAATGCGTCAGCCACAACATCGTGCTGGCCGACGGCACGGCCAAGTCGGTCGGCGTCATCCTGCCCTCGGCGCTCACCTTCAGCACCGGCGCGCCGGAGATCATGGAATTGATCGAGGGTGAATGCAAGGTCACCCTCCCCGGCGCGGCCGAGGCCGTCACCTTCCGCGGCGGCGAGTCGTTCAGCGTGCCCGGCGACAGTTCGTTCGATATCGAGGTCGTCGAAACCCTGCACTACGTCTGCCATTTCGGCTGAGACCGGGTTCTCGCGATCCCGGCCCGGCCGCGTCGCGCGGTGATCGGACGTCCGGTCAGTACGCGGGCGACCAGTGCCGCGAAGCGCAGATGGCCGACGGCTTCGCGCGTGGTCCAGGCGATCGACCAGACCGTCTCGGTGTGGGCGGGTGGCAGATCGAGACCGTCGAATCGGTCCGCCACCCAGTTCATCGTGGCCGGAACGCCCAGATAGAGCAGCGCCAGGTGCAGGCTGAGACGGTCGCGCAGGTAGCGCACGTGGGCGCCCGCTTCGCGATAGCGCCGCACGTGCCCGTCGATATCGGCGACGGCGATCAGTTCGTCGTGCACGCCCTGGATGACGAGCAGGGGCATCGCGGGCGCGCGCTGTCCCGGCCGGATGTCGTCGAGCACGCGCCGCACCGCCGGTCGAGCCAGGATGTCGGTGAATCCGGTGGTGCTGTAGTCGTCCATGTTCTTGCCCGCGAAACGGGCGAGCAGCGCCAGCGTGGTGCGTGATTCCGCGTCGGCGAGCAGTGTGTGGAATTGCGCGGTCCCGAATTCGCGCAACGCCCGGTCCAGTGCCGGATAGGCCCGCCGCAACGCCGCGACGCAGACCGTCGAGAACCCCGCCATCAGCGATCCGTTCAGCCGGATGAACGCCGCCGCGGGGTCGCCGACCGGCGATCCGGCCACCGCGCCGACGATATCGAGTTCCGGTGCGTACTCGCCGGCGACCTCGGCCGCCCACGCCGTCGCGAGCCCGCCTCCCGAATACCCCCAGAGCGCCACCGAGGTCCCAGGGTGTAGCCCGAGCGGCGCGAAATCCATTGCGGCCCTTATCGCGTCGAGCGCACGATACCCGGGTTCGCGCGCCACTCCGAAATGGCCGCCCATGCCGCCGTGATCGGGCACGGTCACCGCCCAGCCGCGGGCGAGCGCCTCGGCGATCACCGGCAGTTCCAGCTGCGGTATCGCGCCGAGCGCGCGAGCGCCCCTGCGCAGCGCGTAGGAGGGGAAACAGCGCGAGCTCACACCGTCGATGGCGCATTGGAACGCGAGGAGTCGCCGGTCGGCGTCCGGCTCGACGTCGAGGGGCAGGGCGACGGTGGTCACCGCCGCCTCCGCGCCTCCGTCGATGCCGTTGGTGCGGTAGAGCAACTGCCATGCCGTCACCCGCTGTGGAATCCGGCCGAACAGCGCGAGTTCGACGCTGCGGGCACGCAGGATCGTTCCGGCCGGTAGTAGTGCGAAATCATCGGGTGGACAGTAGAATTCGTCGTCCTCGGGAAGTCGCGCGGCGGCGGAACCCGCAACCGGCCTCGCGTTCGGTGCGACCGGCGCCGATTCGGCGGGCATGCTCACTGCCGTCCATCCTCTCGAATCGCGCCGCGGGCGCGTCACGCCGTGGCGGGCGCGGGAAGCCGGTCGTCGGATTCGGAAAATGTCGAACCGGTCCGTCGAATCTAACAATTCCGGACCCCGGAATTAATTGTCGGCGAGCACAAGGGCTGTCCGAGAATTTCTCCCGTGGATGCAGTGACCGACCGCCGTGTCGGAGCGTGATGGTCCGGTCGGACGATCCGGCCAAATTTGATACTTGCGTTGCCCTGTGTATCAGGCATAGCCTGGTCGAAACTTGCACTGCTAGTTTCGGAGGTTCCCATGGGCTGCGAGTCGCGGACGGCGCATATCGCACGCTCCGGAAGGGAAGCGGCCGGTCGTTCGCGCGATCCGCGACGTCACGGATCCGGTGACCGGCACCATTCGGCCAGCTCGTCGATGACGTCCCCCGTGTCGCCGTCGCGTGCGGTGGCGAACCCCCGCGGCGTCCGGTGCGCCGGACCCCTCCGACGAACCCGGTAGCCCGTCGGCGGGCGCACCGCGTCCGCGGACCCGATCGAGCCGACCGGAGATCGCGGCCGGGCGACGGCACGTGTCGCTCGTGACAGCGCGGTCATCGATAGAACAGGAGTACTTCCCATGAATGCGACACTGTCGCTCGCCAGCGTCCTCGCCGAGCAGGCCAAGCGTCGGCCGGATCGGATCGCGCTGATCGAGGGCGAGCACCGGATCACCTTCGGCGAACTGTGGGAACAGGCGCGCGGTCAGGCCGCGGCGCTGATCGCGCTCGGAATCCGCCCCGGCGATCGGGTCGCGCTCATGTGCCCCAACACGGCCGAATTCCCGCGCGCCTACTACGCGATCCTCGCGGCGGGCGCGGTGGTGGTGCCGGTGCACCTGCTGCTGACCGCGCGCGAGGCCGCGCACGTCCTGCGTGACAGCGGAGTCACCCTGATGGTGTGCCACCCGCTGTTCGCCCCGGTCGGCGAGGCGGCGGCCTCGATCGCCGAAATTCCGTGCGTCGCGCCGGATTCGCTATCGGGAGAACCGATTCCGGCGTTCGTGTCGCGGGCGCCGGAGGATCCCGCGGTGATCTTCTACACCAGTGGCACCACGGGAACGCCGAAGGGGGCCGAGTTGAGCCACCTGAATCTGGTCATGAACGCGACGGTCAACGCCTTCGACGCGAACGACGTCCGTCCCGAACACGTGACCCTCGGCGCGTTGCCGCTGTTCCACGTCTTCGGCCAGACGGTGTCGATGAATTCGACCTGGCGCGCGGGCGCGGCGCTGGTATTGCAGCCCAGATTCGACGCGGCCGAAGCGATTCGGTTGATGGTCGCCGAGAATGTCGACACCTTCCACGGGGTGCCGACCATGTACATCGGCCTGATCGAGGCCGCGGCGCGGGCCGAGCGGCTACCCGCCCTGCGCCTGTGCGTCTCCGGTGGCGCGGCCTTGCCCGGCGCGGTACTCGAAGCCTTCGAGGCGACCTTCGGCGCGCAGATCCTCGAGGGGTACGGCCTGTCGGAGACCTCGCCGTCGGCCGCGGTCAACCAACCCGATTTCGGTTCGCGCGCGGGCACCGTCGGCCATCCGGTGTGGGGTGTCGACGTGGAGATCGCCGATCCGGACCTGGGCCGCGCGATCTCGCTGCTGCCGACCGGGGAACTGGGCGAGGTCGTGGTTCGTGGACACAACGTGTTCAACGGGTACATCGGCAATTCGGCGGCGACCGAGGAAGCCGTCGTCGACGGTTGGTTCCGCACCGGTGATCTCGGCGTCAAGGACGAGGACGGTTTCGTCCGGATCGTCGACCGCACCAAGGATCTGATCATCCGCGGCGGTTTCAACGTGTATCCGACCGAGGTCGAAGCCGCGCTGTTGCGTCATCCCGGCATCGCGCAGGTGGCGGTGATCGGGGTTCCCGACCCGACCTACGGCGAGGAGATCTGCGCGGTGGTCGTGCCGACGGAATCCACACTCCCCGACGCCGACACCGCCGCGGGCATCATCGAATACGGCCGCGAACACCTGGCCAAGCACAAGTACCCGCGCCGGGTGGAATTCCTGAACGAACTGCCGCTCGGTCCGAGTCACAAGGTGCTCAAGCGAGAGTTGCGACTGCGATACGCGGTCGCGCACAGCGATTCCTGATCTTTATTGCGCCCGACCGGCGTGCGAGGGTGCCCCACCCACCTACCTCCCTCGCACGCCGGTCGATGACTTCGGCCGCGTGGTCGCCGCGCGGAAAATATGATCGGGGACGACACTGTCGGTGGACCGCCGACGCGGTCGATGCCGAGGAGGCTCCCGTGCAGACCATCAACGGTCTACCCGCCCACGTCCTGCTGGTCCACGCCGTGGTGGTACTCGTTCCGCTGACCGCGTCGCTGGCGGTGCTCGCCGCCGTGTGGCCGTCGGCGCGGCGGGCGCTGATCTGGCTGACCACCGTGCTCGCCGCGGTCACGATGGTGCTGACCCCGATCACCGTGGACGCGGGCGAGACGTTCGCCCGGAACTTCGGCCCCTCCGAGACATTGCGGACCCACGCCGATCTCGGCTCGACGATGACCTGGTTCGTCGTTCCGCTCGTGGTGCTGACGGTGGCACTGCTCGTCGTCCACCTGCGCGAACGGCGTGGCAAGCCACTCGCGCGGGTCCTCGTCGCGGCACTGGCCGTACTCGTGATCGTGGCCGGGGTCGCGGCCACCGTTCAGGTCTTCCGGGTGGGCGAGTCCGGTGCGCGCGCCGTGTGGGGCGCACCGTCGGGAACCGCCGCGCTTGTTCAGATCACATAGGGAATCAAGGCTTTTCGCTCGGTCGGGTAATCGGTGAACCGTTCGCGGTACCACCGGTGGGTCGCGAACGCGCGCGGCACCAGATTGCCCGCGGTGATCAGGAAGATCACCACTCCGGCCAGTGACCAGCTGAGCAGTGCGAAACCCGCCCACGCGATCAGTTCGCCGAGATAGGCGGGGCTGGTGACGTACCGGAACCCGAAGCCGTACGGAATCCGGTATTCCGTCGATCGCGCGGAACCCGGATCGGTCTTGTCGCGCAGGTTGCGCACGATGGACTCCGAGCGAACGAGCAGGGTGAACCCGCACAGGTAGATCACCACGCCGACAAGGAAGCGCGGATCGGTGAACCAGTCGGTGTCGTACTGATCGCGGTAGTCGTGACCGAAGAACGCCCCGTTCAGGTAGCCGTGCATCGCGGTCACGAACATGCCCATCGCCAGGACCGAGATATTGAAGCTGCCGCGTTTGCCCGGCACCTGCCGGATCGACAGCGGGAAGAACCAGCCGCGGTTTCCGTAGTGCAGCAGCCAGATCGCCGCGAGTGCCAGTGGAACGGGCTCGAATCGCTGCGGGCCACCGAGGTAGAACACCGCGAACACCACCGTCGCCGGGATCTCCATCAGCCACCAGCCGAGTTTCGGCGGGAGGTTGAATCCGAGTTTCGCCGTCGCGAACCGCCCGTAGGGACTCTGCGTGAACAGGCCTCCTACCAGCACGAACGCGGCGAACGCGAAGGCGACAGCGAGTACGGTGTCATAGGCGGAATCGCCGGTGTACCAATCCATCGAGGTCCTTTGTCGAGCGGGTGCGCGGCCGACGGCCTGCGCCAAAATTAGAACATGTTCTAACATAGGCGTACCGTCGTTCGACCGTGACCATGGAGGAACCCGTCATGCCGCTGGATTCGACCGCGGACGCTCTGCTCGCCGCCGTACTCGCGTCGCCGCGCGCCGTCGCGGCGCACGACAAGGCGGCGTGGGTCGATCTGTTCGGCGAGGACGCCGCGGTCAACGATCCGGTCGGCTCCCGTCCGCACGTCGGCAAGGTCGCGATCGGGCGCTTCTACGACACCTTCATCGGGCCCAACACCATCGCCTTCGACGTGCGGCGTGACCTCGTCGCCGGTCCGACCGTGGTGCGCGATCTGTCGATCTCCATCACCATGTCCACCGGGGCGACGGTCACCGTGCCGATGCACCTGCGCTACGACTTGGCCGAGGTCGGCGCGGCGTGGAAGATCGCACGGCTGGCGGCGCACTGGGAACTGGCCCCGATGATCGGGCAACTGCTGCGCACCGGACCGCGCGGTATCGGTGCGGCCGTGCGACTGGGGCCGCAGTTGGTCCGCAACCAGGGCGTCGGCGGCGCCATCGGCATGATGCGGGCGCTGTCGAGCGTCGGACGCGCCGGTAAGCGACGTGTCGACGCGCTGTTCACCGCCGCCGCTGTCGGCGACGTCGCCGGGGTGGGTGAGCTGCTCGGAGGACACGCCGAACTGGAACTGCGACCGGGCACTTCGGTGTCGGTGGCCGATTTCGTCGACCGCACGCGAAATATGCGCTGGGACAAGGTGATCGCCGCCGGACGCGCGGTCACCGTCTCGGTCGACCTCGGCGACGCACGCGGCGTGGCCATCATCGACTTCGATCGGCGCGACGTCGCTGTCCGGCGGATCGTCCTGTTCCTCGACACCGACGCGTAGCGGCATCGGGTTCCGGGTCCGCCGCCTCGCCGCGCTGTCTAGGATCCGGAGGGAGCGTCCGGGCGCCCCCGTGACCTGCCGCCGACGAAAGGGCCGGACGATGGCGTTCGCCGACTACCAGAACGAGATCTACTTCGCCGCGCTCGGCGGCAACCTGCCCGAGTTCCCGATGGACTACGCCACGCTGGAGGCCAAGGCCGCGGCGGCGCTGCCCACCTCGCTGCATTCCTATATCGCGGGCGGCGCGGGCGACGAACTGACCCAGCGGCGCAATGCCGAGGCATTCGAGGACTGGGGTCTGATACCGCGCATGCTCGTCGGCGCGACCGAGCGCGATCTGTCGGTGACCGCGTGGGGTCAGAACTTCGCGAGTCCGGTGTTCATGGCACCGGTCGGCGTCATCGGAGTGGTCACCGGCGACAAACACGGTGATATCGCGGTCGCGCAGGCCTCGGCGGCCACCGGCGTCCCCGCGATCTTCTCCACGCTGATGGAAGATCCGCTCGAGGACGTCATCCCGCACGCCGGGAGCACGCCGGGCTTCTTCCAGCTGTACACGCCCAAGAATCGTGATCTCGCCGCGAGTCTGGTGAGCCGGGCCGAACGCGCGGGTTATCGGGGTATCGCGGTCACGCTCGACACCTGGATTCCCGGATGGCGTCCGCGCGACCTGTCGACCGGCAACTTCCCGCAGCTGCGCGGACATGTGCTGAAGAACTACACCAGCGATCCGGTCTTCCAGCGGATGGCGGGTACCGACGACCCCAAGATGATCGTGCTGCACTGGATCGGCACTTTCGGCAACGCCCTGACCTGGGACGACCTGGAATGGCTTCGTTCGCTGACCGATCTGCCGATCATGCTCAAGGGGATCTCCCATCCGGAGGACGCGCGCCGCGCGCTCGACCACGGCGTCGACGGCATCTACTGCTCCAATCACGGCGGACGCCAGGCCAACGGCGGACTCAGCGCCCTGGAGACGCTGCCGGATATCGTCGCCGCGGTCGACGACCGGGTGCCGGTGCTGTTCGACTCGGGGGTGCGCTCGGGTTCGGATGTGATCAAGGCCATCGGCCTCGGCGCGACCATGGTCGGCATCGGCCGCCCCTATGTCTACGGGCTGGCACTCGGCGGCGTGCCCGGCCTGGTGCACCTGCTGCGCATGATCCTGGCCGAGGCCGACCTGCTGATGGCGGTCAACGGCTACCGGGATATCGCGGCGATCCGCGAGAACATCCGCCCGACGACGAAAGGCCGTGCGGCACACTAGATCATGGCGGGGTCCGGCAGTGCGCCCTCGGCCGTCCGCAGCCGTTCGCTGAGCTGGGTGAGCAATTCGATCGACTCGTCCGACAGCCCGACGGTGGTCCGCACCAATCGGCGCAACTGTTTACCGGAGATCTGGCACGCCAGCACATCGTCGGTGGCGCGGTATCGGACGAGATCGAGATCCACTGCGGTACTCACAATCTGACAACTCGGGGCCCTGGACATACAGGCAAGAGGCAGACCTTCGCGGGTCCACCGTCGCACACAGGTTCCTTCGCTGCGATGTCGCTGAATATCTCACACGGCCCGCCTGAGCGGGTCGCGCGGCGATTCGATCACGGGTCGGACTCCGGCGCTACGTGTCTGTTGTACCGGAAGACAGCGTCGAATTGTCGCAAGACCCCGTATTCGCCGTCCTGTGGTGTCGAGCCGCTATGGAAATCCGCAGGGGTAGCGGGGAGGCCGCTGGTCCGGAAACCGGCGGGGGCGCGTCCGTCCGAAAGCGAACGGGCCGACCGGTATGTGTCGGAATCCACTTCCGCCACATACCCGTCGACCCGGTCCGTCAGTGTTCGCCGCGCGCGGCGGAGACGATCAGCGTCGCCACGCCTCGCCGCGCTCGCGCGCCGCCTCGGCCAGCAGGGCCCGGCGCTCACGCGCGGTCGCCGCGATCTCCGGCGCGCGATGCTTGGCGGTCTCTGTGAAGTCGGTGCCGCGCTCGCGCGCCGTCTCCGCGAGTTCCGCGCCACGTTCGCGCGCGACCTCTGCCAGCTCCGCGCCACGTTCGCGCGCGGCCTCGGCCAGTTCGGCCGCGCGGACCCGTGCGGCACCGGCCAGTTCGGCGCCACGTCCGCGAGCGACCTCGGCGAAGTCGGTGCCACGTTCACGGGCCACCTCGGCGAAGTCGCCGCCGCGTTCACGAGCCACACCCGCCAGTTCGGCACCGCGCTCGCGGGCGACCTCGGCGACGTCGGCACCGCGATGACGAGCGATCTCGGCGGCGTCCGACCCGCGCTCGCGCGCCGCCTCGGCCAGTTCCGCGCCTCGAATTCTGGCGACTTCCGCGATCTCGGCGCCGTGCTCCTTGGCGGCCTTGGTGAAACGGGATTTGCGCACCTTGGTCGCCACCTCGGGCGCCTTTTCCCTGGCCAGATCGACCAATTCCGCGCCGTGCGTCTGCGCTGATCCGGCCAGTTCGGCGCCCTTGCTCGCGGCTACCCCGCCCAGTTCACGGGCACGCAGCGCCGCGTCGTGGGCCTGTCCGCGCAATGCGGACGCGGTCGAGGAATCCGAGGACCCGATCGGCAGGGCGGCCGAGACGGCGGCCGCAGCGCCCTGCGCCGCGCGCCGACCGCGCCAGCCCAGCGACGGCTTGCCCGCCGTGTCGGCACTGGCGATCATCAGGCCGCCGAGCAGGCTGATGTCCTTGAGGAAGGCGTTGCGCTTGGCGATCTTGCGGTCCGGATCCGATTCGGCCCAGAAATCCTGTTCGGTGACCGTCGCGGGGATGACGGTGGCGGCCAGCACCAACGAGGCGAGACGCGGTGCGCGGCCGAGCGCCAGCAGCGTTCCGGCCGAGACCTGTGCGATCGCGTTGACCCGGACGATGGTGCCGGGATCGGCGGGCAGTTTGGCGGCGACATTGTTCGGCAGGGATCGTTCACCCTGCTGGACCAGCGCGGCGGCCGCCTTGGCGCGAGGCTGTGGATGAATCAGCGTATCGACACCGTCGGCGATGAACGCGGTCGCGAGCAGTGGTCGGGCAAGCCGGCGCAGCAACATGGTGACAACCCTTTCTCGGTGGTTATGGGTCGGATTCCCGGGAACCTCATGGTCAAACACCAAGATCAGCTGAGCACCGCCGAAGCGATGACCTGGGCAATCGTATCGGTCGAGTCGGATGACGGTCAGTCGGCGCGGCGGCCTATCCGGTCGGCGCGTCGGTGGCCAGCGCGTCGGCGACCCCGGTGCGCACCACCTTGCCGGTGGCATTGCGGGTCAACGCGGTGGTGGTGATCCGCCACCGGACGGGAACCTTGTAATACGCCAGCCGCGCGCGGGCGAATTCGGTGAGATCCTCGGCGCTGACCGCCGCCGCGTCGTCGACGACGACGAGCGCGGCCACCCGCTGACCGAGATCGGCGTCGGGCATACCGACCACGGCGCATTCGCGGACGACGGGATGTTCTTCGAGGCACTGCTCGACCTCGGTGGGGTAGACGTTCTCGCCGCCGCGCAGGATGAGATCCGAACGCCTGCCCGACAGTCGCAATCTGCCCTGTTCCATGACACCGATGTCACCGGTGCGCAGCCAGCGGTCCGGGGTGATGGCGGCCGCGGTGGCGGCCTCGTCCTGCCAGTAGCCGAGCATGACGTAGGGGCTGCGTACCCAGATCTCGCCTTCCACCCCGTCGCCGACCGGTTCGCCCGCCTCGTCGCGGATCTCCAGCGCGACCCCGATCACCGGCCTGCCGACGGTGTCGGGGAACGCGGCGAGTTCGGCCGGTGCGGCCAGAGTGGCCGCGGTACCGCATTCGGTCATGCCGTAGCTGGTCGCCAGCACCGTGCGGGTGACCGGAAGGCGCTGTCGCAGTCGCTCTTGCAGCGCGTGGGAGGACGGCGCGGAATTGAGAGAGAACGCGGCGAGGCAGGACAGGTCGTAGCGCGACAGGTCGGCCGCGAGCAGGCGCGAGGCCATCGTCGGCATCGCGCCCCAGTTGGTGACGCGCTCGCGCTCGATGAGCGAGAGGACGCGGTCGGCGTCGAAACCACCCTGGTGGATGATCGCGGTGTCGCCGGTGACCATGCGCGGAATCACCAGGTTGTGCAGGCTCGCGATGTGGAACAGCGGGGAGGTCAACAGGAATCGCCTGCCCTTGGGCGCGCCGTCGTCGTCCTCGCCGCGGAAGGAGGCGGCGAGCGCGTCGTTGAATCGGTGATAGTCGATGACGGCCAGCAGGTTTCGCTGTGAGTGCACGGCGCCCTTCGGCCGGCCGCTGGTCCCGCTGGTGTAGAGGATGATCGCCGGATCGTCCTCGTCGACGGGTGTGCGAGGGAGTTCACCGCCGCCGAATTCCGCGATCAGGGCGGGCAGGTCGGATTCCATCGTCAGCACCGGGACGTCGAGGTCGAGTTCGGCCAGTCGCGCCGCCCGCTCGGCGTCGGCGATCAGCACCGACGGGGTGGTGTGTGCGATGCCGAAGGCGATTTCCCTCGGCGCCCACCAGGCGTTGTAGCCGACGGCGATCGCTCCCAGGCATTGCGCCGCCCAGAACGTCATCACCCACTCCGGCGTGTTCGCCGCCAGAATGCCGACCCGATCGCCCTTGCCGATGCCGTGGCGATCCCGCAGCGCGCGCGCCAGCGCGCCGACCGCCGCGGCGTGCTCGGCGTAGGTGATCCGTCGGTCCGCGGTGACCAGGTACTCGCATTCGCCGAGCGCGACCGAGTTCGCGAGGATCTCGCTCAGCGCGCGGGCGCGATGGCGGATGACCTGAATCGGCGTGCCGAGCACGTCTTCGACGACCATCTCGAACGGGCCGCCCGGCCCGGTCAGCCGCCCCGCCACTTCCGCGGCGCGTGCGCGCGGGTCGACCGATTGCGTCATCTGTGGTGTCCTCGGTGCCGGATCCGACGGGATGGAACGGTTGTCGTTCAGGGCACCAGTACCGCGCGGCCCTGGATCAGGCCGCGGTCGAGGCGATCCAATGCCTCGCGCCCGTCGGCGAGATCGAAGCGTTCCACTTCGACGCGCAATTTACCCGATGCGGCCAACTCCACCGAGTTGATCAGATCGGATCTGGTGCCGCCGTAGGACTTTCGCACCGAGGCGCCCCACGGCCAGCCCGGGCCGCCCGAGGGCGCCGCGGTGATCTCCGGTGCGCCGCCGCCGAGTCCGATCATCCGGTAGGCCCCGTTGGGAGCCACCGATTCGACCGCCAGGCGGGCCGTGGTGTCGATGCCGACGAAATCGAAGACGGCGTCCGCGCCGCGACCGTCGGTGCGGTCGAGGATGGCGCGCGCGGTGTCGGCGTCGCCGATCAGTCCGGTGTCCGCGCCGCAGCGCGCGGCGAGCGCCAACTTCTCCTCGCTGACATCCACCGCGATGATCCGCGTCGCGGTGGTGGCGGCGAGGATCTGCACCGCCACGTGACCGAGTCCGCCGACCCCGATGACCACCGAGGTCGAGCCCGGTCGCAACCGCGACCGGGCGCCCTCGATGGCGTGGTAGCTCGACAGCGCGGCGTCGGCGAGCGGTGCCGCCTCGAGGAAATCGAGGTCACCGATGGGCACGAACGAACTCGCCGGGATGCGCACGTACTCCGCCATGCCGCCGTCGGGACCGAGGCCGGGACAGGGCGGCATGGCGGTACGGCCCGCCGCGAGACAGACGTTCTCGTTGCCGCTCACGCATTCCCGGCACACCCCGCAGGACCAGCAGAGGTAGACGACGCCGCGTTCGCCGGTGACGCGACCGGCGACCTCCGATCCCATCGCCTCGATGGTGCCGGAGATCTCGTGCCCCAGGGTGAGCGGATCGTCGCGCATCTTGAACGGTATGTGCAGCACATGCAGGTCGGAGTGGCAGATACCTGCCGCCGCGACCTTCAGCAGCAGGTCGGTCGGCCCGATCTCGGGGACGGGGACCTCGCGCAGTTCGAGGGTTTCCGGCCCGGTCAGTTGCAGTGCTCTCATCGTTCGGTCTCCTCGGGCGTCTGTGCGGGGCACGGACGCTGTCGAGCAGATCCGGGTCTCCTTGTGACGTGGACAACAAATTAACACTGGCTGGACTAGGTGTCCAGTGAATGACATGATGTCCAGCGAGTGCGGATCGGCACGGCGACCTCGTGGTTTCGACCACGGGAAGTCGCGCGTGCGAACGGTTTTCGAGGAGGTGGCCGTCGACATGTCGTCCGAGTCGTCCCGCGTGCCGCCGGAGGCGCACGTCGGCGCGCGGAGCCTGCGCGACGAGCAGAAGCGCCGCACGCGCGCCGCGCTGGTCGACGGCGCGAGGCGGTTGTTCGGCGACCGGGGTTACGCCTCGGTGCGGGTGGACGATATCGCCGCCGCCGTCGGGTGCAGCCGCGCGACGTTCTACCTGCATTTCGCCTCCAAATCGGAGGTGCTGCGCGCGGTCGCCGAGGCGGCGGGCACCGAGCCGACCGCGGTGCGGTTCTACGAGGATCTCGATCGCGTGCTCGACACCGGTTCCCGCGCCGAGTTCGTCGGCTGGGTGGCCCGCGCGATCGAGTGGTTCGAGCAGTATCGGGATCTGCTGTCGGCGTGGGACGAGGCCACCGCGCTGGAGCCGGAGTTCCGCGAGGTCGCCAGACAGGGCATACTCGCGCTCCCCAACGCCATGCCGTCGTATCTGTCGCGCTGGCCGCAGGATCGGCGCGACGAGGCGGTGCTGCGCGTGGAACTGCTTGTCGCCCAGTTGGAACGCTTCTTCACCCGGTGGGCGATGCAGCGCACCATCGACGTCTCGGCGGAGCGGGCCGCGGAGGTTCTCGCCGAGATCTGGTACCCCGCGCTGCGGGCGCCGCGGTGACGGCGGGCCGCGCGTTGCTGGTTATTCGCTGAAATCTCGGAATCGGGCGAGGGCGGCCCGATTCGGTGACGCGGTGTGAATCTGTCGGTGCGGTGCGGCATCATCTGTGCACGCAGCCATCCACGAAGACCGCTCGGAGTGCACCATGCCGTCGCCAAGAAGCAGACCCAAACCATTGTCGGACACAGAGATCGAGCAGATAGCTACCGAGATCGCGGGTGGCCGCCCGCCGATGGTGTGGTTCACCGCCGCCGCTGTCGGCGTCGCGGAGGGTCGGTCCGGGAAGGTGGTCGCGCTCGGCGACCCGGCCGACGGCGATTTCCTGCAGGTCCGGCCCACCGGGTCCAAGGATGTACTGTCCTTCTCTCCGACCGAAGTGACACTGACCAAGCCGCCGCGCCCGGCGCCCCCCGCTCAGAAGAGCGTCGCCGCGCCGAAGACGACTACCAGGAAGGATCCACCCGTGACCCAGCCGTCGACCGTGACGAGCGTTGCGACACCGTCCACCCCGCCGAGCGTCGTCACCGCGAACGCCGCGGCCGACGGCGCCGATTCGGCCGCCAAGGCCGCCGCGGCGAAACCGGCGGGCCCAGCGGGAACGGCGGGGACGGCGGCGCCCAAACCCGCCAAGGCGCCCGCCGCGCGCAAGCGGACCGCGCCGGAGGTCACCGTGACGCTCACGGGCACCCCCGACGGCGAATGGGCGGTCGACGTCGTCAACGGAAAGAAGCGCACGATCCGCGGCCTGCCGGTCACCAGCGCGGCCGTCGCGCAGGCGGCCAAGGTGCTGCATCCCGAGGTGGCCGAGGTGGTCGCGGGCATACTCGAAGCCGCTCGCGGTGTGCAGCAGGCCAAGGTCGCCCAGTTGCAGGCCGAACTCGAGGAGGCACGCAAACTGCTCGAGGAGCTGTCCGAATAGTGGGAGGCTCTGCGTAGTGGTCGAGGATTCGGCGGTGCCCGCCGAGGGACGTGTCCTGGTGCGCTGGAACGATTTCGCCGAAAGACACAGGTTGACGCGCGATGCCGTTCTCGGCTCGTCGCGGGGCAGGCTGCTCGAGGCGATCGTGGCCTCGGTCGAGGACAAGGGTTACGCGGCGACGACGCTGGCCGATATCGTCGGCCGGGCGCGGGTGTCGCGCAGCACGTTCTACGAGCATTTCGACACCAAACAGCAGTGTTTCCTCGAAGCGCTGCGGGTGGCACAGGCCATGCTGGCCCGTCGGGTCGTGGATGAGCTGGCGGCTCTCGGCGAGGCGAACGCGCAGGCGAGAATCGCGACGATGGTCACCACCTTCTGCGAGGTGGTGGCCGCCGAGCCCGGTTTCGCGCGGGTGATGATCGTGGAATCGCTGTGCGTGGACCGGGCGGCCGTGATCATCCGCGACTACGCGGTCGATCTCTCGGGGGAGATGTATCGCGAGTTCTACGAACAGGCCGGACGCGAGAACCCGGGGTTACCGCAACGGTCGGAGGCGTTGATCGCCTGGATTCCCGACGCGATCGTCGAGCGCGCCAGGCGGGTGATCGTCGAGGAGGGCGCCACGGCGCTGCCCGCGCACGCGCCGCGGATCATCGAGTTCGTGCACGCGGTACTCGGGCTGCCCGGCCCCGAATGAGGTGATCGCGCCCGATCCCGCTCAGACGGCCGTCTCGCGACGGCGGCCAAGCCGGGACGCGGGGCATTCGGGCGCGCTCGGCGCCGGACGGGTTCCGGTCAGCGGCCCGTGGCGCAACTCGTCGTGGAACGCGTAGCCGAGTGCGTACTCCTTGGCGTTGTACATGGCCGAATCGGCGTCGCGGATCAGGTCGTAGATGCTGGCCTCGCAGTCGCGCGGACCGACGCAGGCGATGCCGACGCTGGCCGTGATGGGCACTTCGCCCGCGCTCAGTTCGAACGGACGCACGAACGCGTTCAGCAGTCGTTCGGCCAGCGTCGCCGCCTCCTGCCTGCCCAGCGGGGCGAGAACGACGAATTCGTCGCCGCCGTAGCGGGCGACCGCGTCGTCGCGGCGCACCATCCGCCGGATGCGGGCGGCGGCGTTGGCGATGAGTTCGTCGCCGACGGCGTGGCCGTAGCTGTCGTTGACCATCTTGAAGCCGTCGAGATCGATGAAGAGCAGCGTCAGCGGTTTTCCGGACCAGTGGTCGCTGTCGCGATCGGGCGCGCGCAGCAGCGCCGAGCGGTTCAGCAGGCCGGTGAGCATGTCGTGATCTGCCTGGTACTGCGCCCGCCGCTCACTGCGCGCCGAGCGCTGGATCGCGCGTTCGCCGCGCACGAGTACCCCGATCAGCAACAGCGCGAACAGCGACGAGACCACGACGCGGTCGACGGTGTCCAGACTCGATCCGACTACCGGTACCAGGGACGCGACGATCAGCGCCACCGCGATGAAACTCGCGCGCTGGCGGGATCGGTGCGGGTGGATGCGCCGCGGCGTGCCCAGCGCCGTCATCGTCGGATGCAGTGCGGCGATGCCGACGGTCGCGTAGGCGACGAGCAGCGGGGTGAGCAGCAGTTCGTGCTCGATCGCGGTGGTGCCCGCGCTCTCCAGGCTGTAGCCGAGATCGCCGAGCAGTACCGCGATCAGCCCGAGATGCACCAGCCGCAGCGAGGTCTCCGAACGGGCCGAGGTCGCCACCGAATGCGCGAGCAGGGTCAGCAGGAGGGCGTCGAGCACCGGGTAGGTCGCGGCGAGCACCGTCCTCGGGGTGGTGGCGCCGGTCTGGAGGATCGGGGAGATGAGGAAGGTCCACGAGGCGAGCAGCGCGCCGAGCCCGATGAGCCCGGAATCGAGGAGGAGGTCGTGGTCGCGGCCGACGCGGCGCGGGCGCAGCCACAGTGTCGCGGCCAGTCCGAGTGCCAAATATCCTGCGACAGTGAAGATGTCGTCCCACGGACAGGTGTGCGCCGGGGTGAAATCGCGGAGCACGGTACCGGTGGCGAACGAGACCGCCGAGGCCGAGAGCAGATACCAGGGCAGCGGTTGGGCGGGCCGGTGCCTGCGCAGTCCGGTGCCGATCATGACCAGCGCGCCGCTGACCACCGCGAGCATGACCCCGAGGGCGAGTGAGTGGGACTGGATGAGCAGCGGTAGGGAGATCAGTACCGCCCACCCGGTGAGAAGCAGTACGCACCAGATATTTCCGGTGCAGGACCACCGTCGCGTCGACTGCTCTTCGCTGACTGCCATCAGCCCCCCTTGGTCGCTCCGTCCTCGGTGAACTGTGCGGTGTAGTACGTCTGTGAATCCTCCACCGCGACTTCGACATTCGCCTGCTCATCGAGCACCGCGCGGATACTGTCGGCGAACGAGAGCTGAGTGTTGTTGTACGAGCAGATGTCCCAACCGACCGCAGCGCGTTCGGCCACCAAAACCTGGACAACTGATTTGATCATGGCATGGAAGGCCGCCCCCTGTCGCGCACTTGGGGCAACAAGGGTGAATCCCGCATAGTAGATGGCGTTGCGGGCCGCGTGCTCGGGATATCGCGCGGCGAAGTAGTGCGGACTTATCCACGGCACCGTTTCCAGGTGCCTGGTCAGCGTGGTCACGCCGATCGGTTCGCCGTCCGGGGTCCGCGCGACGTATTTCAACACGCGCGGATCGATCATCTCCTCGCGGAATTCCGCACGGTGCAGAACCTGTCGGGCGATCGCCTTCGTGCGCAGCGGACCGAAGGCCTCCTCGTAGAGTCGATGGAAGACCTCGATCCCGGCATCGGGGATCGAGGTCTCGACGGTCACACTGACCTCGGGTTCGCCGTTCACGGCGGATATCGGCCGCGCACGCGATGTCTCGGTCACGGGCACCGCCCCCACGGGGTGGTGTGGAACGCGGCGAGCACGAGGGCGCAGGTCGGGTCGCCCTCGCATTCGGTCGCGGTCACCATCGAATGCACGGGGCCGAACGCCGCGGGACGATTCCGGGTCATATCGGTCAGGCTGGATCGGATGAGGTGTTCGACGTGCTCGGCGTCCTCGCCGTCGTGTTCGACGAAAAGTCCTGCGCCGGAATCATCGTCGCGCAGGACCCAGCCGACGCCCGCCGCGGCGGTATCGCCCGGATCGGTCGCGCAGCCCTTCGCGTAGACGCAGTAGAGCCGATCGCCCCAGGGAATCTGCTTGCGCACCCGTTCGCCGCGCTCCAGAACGGCGCGCGGCGGGATCACCGAAGAAAGGCGAATCAAGTTGGCATCACCCACTCCCAGTTCGCGCAGCGCCGCGTCGAAAGCCGAAACGGCGGTCGGGCCCACCCCGGTAGCGGCGCCGATCTCGATCGTCAATGGTGCGCCGGCGTCATGTCTCGAACTCGCGACGCGCGGTCGGCCCAGCGGCGGGCGAAGTCGATCGATCCACTGCAGCCCGAGTAGGCCGCCGTATGGGGTGCTGTGAATCATAATGCCCTCCCGAAACCACCGACCCGATTTGTAGGTCGTATTTGCCTCAAATTCGACTGTGCGTCAGGATCTTCGATCGCGCACGCCCGGCACCCGTATGCCGAGTTCGGTCGGCGTGTCTCGCCGACACCCGGAAAGAATTGCTGAAAAGTTGCGACAGGGCGGGGAATCGGGAACGGTGTGCACGCCCGCGCCTCGGCGAATACTCTCCTCGGACTCCCGACGACCGCGTGGCCCGGTGTCCTACCGGACACCGTCGACGCCCGACGCGCGAGTCCACCGGGGGGCCCGGTCGAGGCGTACGAGTCCGTCGCCGCCACGGCGCGCGCGTGGCCGCGAGCGGATTCGGCGGCAGCGCGACGCCGCCGATCCACGAGAGTCCGCCCCGGCGGATCATCCGATCCGCGCGAGATCGGCGCGCACGCTCGGCATTCGCGCCGACGCGCGCGGTCCTCGCCGCGCCGTGGCGCGTCGCACCGGAGTCGGACTGAGCAACTGTCCAGGTTTTATGCGTGATTGTGCCGCGAGGTTGGGGCACAATCACGCACAGTAGAGGTGGGCGATGGTTGGTCGCCGCCACGCACGACCACGCTCGACGCCCGGTTTCACCGCCTGGAGGGACGACGCTGTGCCGCTTGCCGATTCACTCGTTCTGACCTCGACGCTGCCGCTCGCGCAGGTGCGCGTCGAGGCGGCGTCGACCCTGCGCCTGGACGCGGAGCCGGTCGATTTCGCGCTGGTCGCGCTGTATTTCGTGTTCGTGATCGGCATCGGGATCATGGCGCGGCAGCGGGTGTCGTCGAGTATCGATTTCTTCCTGTCGGGGCGTTCGCTACCGGCGTGGGTGACGGGTTTGGCGTTCATCTCGGCCAATCTCGGCGCGGTCGAGATCATGGGAATGTCGGCCAACGGCGCCGAATACGGATTCCCGACCTTCCACTACTTCTGGATCGGCGCCGTACCGGCCATGTTGTTCCTCGGTGTGGTGATGATGCCGTTCTACTACGGCTCCAAGGTGCGCAGTGTGCCGGAGTTCATGCGCAGGCGTTTCGGTACTGGCGCGCATCTGGTCAACGCGTTGAGTTTCGCGGTGGCGCAGGTGTTGATCGCCGGGGTGAACCTCTATCTGCTCGGCTCGATCCTGAATGTGCTGCTGGGCTGGCCGCTGTGGGTGTCGGTGATCGTGGCCGCGGTGATCGTGCTGTCCTACATCACCCTGGGCGGGCTCTCGGCCGCGATCTACAACGAGGTGTTGCAGTTCTTCGTCATCGTCGCCGCGCTGCTGCCGCTCACCCTGGTCGGTCTGCACAAGGTCGGCGGCTGGGACGGTTTCCGTGACAGGGTGACCGCGTCACCGGGCGGTGCGGAGCAGTTGGAGTCCTGGCCGGGTAACGCCCTGAGCGGTTTCACCAACAACTTCGCGTCGGTGCTGGGGATCGTGTTCGGTCTCGGCTTCGTGCTGTCGTTCGGCTACTGGACCACCAATTTCGTCGAGGTCCAGCGCGCGTTGGCGACCCATTCGATCTCCGCGGCCCGGCGTACCCCGATCATCGGCGCGTACCCGAAGATGTTCATTCCGTTGATCGTGGTGATCCCGGGCATGATCAGCGCGGTCCTGGTGCCGGAGATGATCGAGTACAAGCAGGCGGTGACCGCCGATCCGGATTATTCCGGCGACACCACCTACAACCAGGCTCTGCTGTATCTGATGAAGGACGTGTTGCCCAACGGTCTGCTCGGGGTCGGTCTGGCCGGTCTGCTCGCCGCGTTCATGGCTGGTATGGCGGCCAATATCTCGGCGTTCAACACCGTGTTCAGCTATGACCTGTGGCAGCAGTACGCGGTCAAGGATCGTGGTGACGGCTACTACCTGAAGGTCGGGCGTCTGGCCACCGTCGGTGCGACCGTGGCGGCGATTTTCACCGCGTTCATCGCCGGGAATTTCAGCAACATCATGGACTACCTGCAAACCCTGTTCAGTTTCTTCAACGCGCCGCTGTTCGCGACGTTCATTCTCGGCATGTTCTGGAAGCGGATGACCCCGACCGCGGGGTGGCTGGGTCTGGTCTGCGGAACCGCCTCGGCCATCTTCGTTTTCATCCTGCACGAGACCGAGGTTTTCCAACTCTCCGGCCAAGGCGCCAGTTTCGTCGCCGCCGGTACGGCTTTCGTGGTCGATATCGTCGTCAGTGTCGCGGTGACCCAGGTGACCCGGCCCAAACCCGCCGCCGAACTCGTCGGCCTGGTCTACTCCGAGACCCCCAAGGAAATGCGCACCGATCCCGAACAGGCCGGACTGCCCTGGTACCAGCGTCCGGTCCTGCTCGCCGGTATCGCCCTGGTCATGGTCATCGCCCTCAATATCGTCTTCGGATAAGGAAGCCGCCCCATGCTTTTCGACATCCGCACCATTGTCGGCGCCCTGCTCGGCTGCTACGGCGTCGTCCTCGTCATCACCGGCCTGGTCAACGACACCGCCGCCGAACAAGCCAAGACCGGCGGGATCGACGTCAACCTCTGGGCCGGAATCGGCATGGTCGCCGTGAGCATCGCGTTCCTCGCCTGGGCCCGCCTGCGCCCGGTAGTGCCGCCCGCCGCCGACACACCCGTCGTCGACGGCGACGCGCCTACCGAATAGTCGCTCGCACGAAGCGGAATCTCACTCATCCACCGACAGCGCCGCCTCGAATAGTTCGAATGTGGGGGATGACAATGGCTTCGATACGATCCCGCTCGCCGGACATGTTCTTACATGGCAGGGGGCCGATCGTCTGAGCAAATGTGAGCGCGAGGCGATCGAAGCCTACGCTCTCGGCGGCTACGAGCGGATCAACCAAGCGCTTCGGGGCCTCGTACCGCTGTCGCCTGAACTCGCACGACGAGTCGATCACATACGGTCGGGGCTACGAAAATATCCATTGACGCAGACGATACGAGTCACCCGTGAGACCGAGGCTGCGGTCTATGGGGTCGAGGATGAGAACACGGCTCTTGCACTCGCAAACCTGCGGTTCAAGGAGGCCGGTTTTCTATCGACGAGTGGCGCGCGGACTCCGCCGCATTCGACCCGGTATGTCGATCCTTTGATTCTCGATCTGATTGTGCCGAGGGGAACACCCGCATTCATGCTGGGCGATCTGGCGGAGTTTCCGGAAGAACGTGAGGTACTGCTGGTGGACGCGACGAGCTATTTCATCCTCGACGTCGTCCGTGACAAGCGGCGTAGTATGTGGCGTGTCCGCGCGATCGTATTGGAGGGTGACCAATGAGTGCGCTGTCACACGATGTTCTCCATCCCGTCCGTATCGATACGACCAGCGAGCAGGTCGAAGTATGCCGCGAATACGCGCGGAAGGTCATGGATGCGAAACCGCCCCGGGAGGACGCGGATCGTGACTCGGACAGTAAGGCTTCTTAGCAGCTGAGGGGCGGTCCGAAGGCCGGTCGGCGACAGATCCGCTCACCGAGTGAGGGAGCTGCCGCCGACCGCGGGGTGAACTACTTGGTCGGGGGCACGAAGGGCTGGTTGGTGGTGACGGCGTACTGGATGGCCGCGCCGATGGCGACGGGGGCGGTCACGAGGATCTGGCCGAGCAGGGTGCCCAGTGCGCCCACGGCGACGATGCCGCCGACACATCCGACGAGCGCGGCGGGGATGAAGGGGCCGAACAGGCCGACGATGGTCGCCGAGGCGACCGTCGCGCCCGCGATGCCGCCGAGGACGCAGCCCAGCGCGCCGCCGCCGAGGCCTCCGACGAGGGTGCCGAGGGTGGCGCCCATGCCGATGGTGCTGGTCATCCGGCTCCACGCCGCCTGTTCGCGGTCGTACTCGGATTTCCAGGGGGCCTTGTCCTCGTAGGGCAGGGCGACGGGTTTGTACACGGCCCTGTCCATGGACAGTTGCGGGGTGAGTGTCGCCTCCCGGCCGGAGATCTCGGCGGCGATCGGGAATTCGAAATCCTCGATGCGCAGGGTCAGCGGCGTGCCCGCGACCACGACACCGTCGGCGGATTCGATCTTCAGCGCACCGTCCGCCACGACGAGCGATCCGGAGTCGATCGAGATGATCGATCGGGTGTCGGTCGCGTGCGCGGAGAACCCGATGGTCTCGGCTGCGGGCTCGGCCGCGTGACTCGCGCCCGCCGCGACGGCAACGGCCGTGGTCATGAACGCGGCGGTGAGGGCGAATGTGGTGATCTTCATGAGGGAGGTATCCGTTCGAATCGATGAGGTTGTTGGAAGTCGCGCGACCGATCACGGGCGCGACTGTGCGACAGCCGTGCCGCTGGTCATGTCATTGCGGCACAGCGTTATCGGCGGGTTCTCGGGCTGGTCGTGGACGGTCGACCGGGTGTCGTGGTCGGCAGCGCTCGCGGTCGAGCCGGAACCGACGTGAGGCGGACCCGCGCCGAAGTTGCACGAACCGAGCGGCACGCTCGATGCCGGGCCTGTGCCGTTCGGCCGAACGCTCCGACTGCGACGGCACTGATTCCGGCCCGTCGGCTCGCCGGACGATGCCGGTTCCCCAGCGCATCCGGATGCCGACAACCTGCCCGTCGCCCAAGCTGTGTCGGTTGCCCGACGACGCTTGCAGACCGGCTTGTCGGCTTGGTCACCGGTGCCGGTCGCCCGGGCTTGCCAACTGCGGCAATGCTTGTCGCCAGGCTGTGCGGGTTGCTCGACCCGGTTACCCGACCGGCTTGTCGGCTTGGTCGCCGGTGCCGGTCGCCCGGGCTTGCCAACTGCGGCAATGCTTGTCGCCAGCCTGTGCGGGTTGCTCGACCCAGTTACCGACCGGCCTATCGGCTTGCTCGCCGAGGCCGGTCGCCCAGGTTCACCGGATGCGCGCCGCCCAGGCTTTGTCGGTTGCGTGACCACGTTGCCGATCGGCTTATCGGCTTGTTCAACGAGGCCGGTTGCCCGGTTCGCCGGATGTCCGCATCGTTCGGGCTTTGTCGATCGCCCGACCACATTGCTGACCGACTTGCAGGCGTGGTGTCCCGACGCTGGTCGCCCAGGTTTGTCGGTTGCCCGCCGTACCTGTCGCCCAGATTTGGCCGGATGTCCGACACCGTCCGTCATCCAGGTTTGGCCGGATGCCCGACAACGTCCGTCGCCCAGACTCAGCCGGCTCCCGGCTATGTCGCCGACCGGCTTGCGGATCGGTTCCTCGGCGCCGGGTTCACCAGCCCGACCACGCCTGTCGTCCAGGCCGTGCGGGTTGCCCAGCGTGTCGTCCGGGTGCGGCCGGTTGCCCGACCGCGCTAGCGACCGGCGTGCCGAATATTCGGAGTTGCCGAAGTCCGCCCGAGGCGAGCACACCGAGTGCCGAGGTCGGGTTCGCCCGGCTCGGACCGGCGGTCCACACGGTGCCGAAGGGGTCAGGCGACCGGCGCGTCCTCCACGTCGGCCGTCTTTCGGAACAATCCGACGACCACGTCGATCACGAGGAAGGCGAGCAGGCTGAGCCCGACCAGCGGTGCGAACCATCCGACCACCAGCGCGGCGGCCAGCAACGGCACCGCCACCAGCCAGGAGCTCTTGCGGAGCGCGCCGCGTCGCGGTGCCCGGCCGGGAACGAATCGCGAGCCTCCGCGGACCGGTCGCCGCTGCCACCACATGCGATAGCCGAGCACGATCACCACGATCAGTCCGATCATGGCCGCGAGCAGCAGCAACTGGTTGAGCAGACCGAACATCAGACCCATGTGGAACTGGATGCCCCAGTTCGTCATCTTGGCCATGAGCGGCCAGTCGGCGTAGTCCAGTTGCGCGGTGACGGAACCGGACGCGCCGTCGACGGCGACCGCGTCCACGGTGTAGGTGCCGGGCATCCGCCGTTCTTTCACCAGGAACGCCTGATCGGCGTCGGCGGGAACCGTGATCTCCACCGCCTGGGTGACACCCGCCTCGCGGGCCGCGTCGTAGACGCGATCGAGTGACGCGATCTGCGTCGTCGGATCGGCGGGCCTGGTCTCGGCCGTGTGACCGCCGTGGTGATCACCGGCGGGCGCGGGCGCCAGTGACTCGGCACCGGGCAGGGCGGTGCTCACCGACGGCGTGGTCCAGCTGAGTTGGGTGCGCAGGTCGGCGATATTCGCGCCCGCGTAGGCGGACCAGGTCATCCCCGTCACCGAGAGCAGCAACAGCAGCGGAAGGACCCAGATGCCGATGGCGCCGTGCCAGTTCATGTTCCGCAGACGACCCGGGCGGGATCGGTCGGCCGCGAGCAGCCAGCCCGCGGAATTCCTGGCGCGACGGCTACGAACCCGGCGCACCCACAGCACCAGCCCGGCGAGTCCGATGATCCACAGCCAGGACGCGGCGAGTTCGCTGTAGAGACGACCGGTGTCGCCGAGGTGCAGGTCGCGGTGCAACCGGTCGATCCAGGTGCGCGTCGGCAGGGCGCCGGAGCTGCCGTAGATCACGGATTCACCGACCGGCCGCGCGGTGTACGGGTCGACGAAGACCGCGCGCCGCTCGTCGGACAACGAGGGATCGTCGAAGATCACCCGGGTGGTGTCGTCGGCTTCCTGCGCCGGTGCGACGGCGACCAGGGCCAGTTCGGGCCGGGTTGCCACGGCGGCGTCGACCTGTTCGGACAGCGGTCGCCGCGTGTCGCCTGCTTCGACCTTCAGCAGATCGTGGGAGACGATCTGCTCCAGCGTGGGTGAGATCGCGTACAGCGCGCCGGTGACGGCCGCGATCAGGATGAACGGGGCGACGAAGACGCCCGCGTAGAAGTGCAGGCGCATGGCGAGCGCCTGGAGACCGCTGTCGGATCTACGCCGCGGCGGCGGTTGCGGTGACGGCGTGGCGTCCACGACGTCGGGGGTGATGGATTCTGTTGTGCTCACGATCGTTTCGATTCTGAGGTTCGGAACCCGGGCACGGCCGTCGGCCGACGTGTCGACACCACGCGGGCGCGCGGGTGACTGTCGAGCGCGGATGGCGAACGTGACGCGACGCGTTCACGAAAGCGGCCCTCGCGCTAGGATCCCGCGCTCCGACAGAGCGCGGCGGCAGCTCACGACGACGCGCGAACCGTGCGGTTCGAGCACCGGGTAGGGGATGAGATCAGAAGGAAACGGCGAGCGGTGGCCCGCGCGTGCGCAGTGCCGCGGCCGCGAGGATCCGCAGGATGACCCGGTCACGGTGCGCGGTGCGCAGCGGCGCGGGTTCGGCGATGGCGGGTGCGCGATGGCGAATCGGAAGAACACGGGCCAGGACGGTGGTCCCGATCCGGTACGCGGCCTCCGCGCCACGAATGAGCGCGGCGGCCACGAACGCGGCGACGATATGCGCGGCGATCATCCGGGGTGTCGGCGCGAGGTCACCGTGATGCGTCCGCGCGGAATCGAGCCCCATGGTGAGGTGGCCGAGCAGTTGGCCGCCGATCAACGCGGCGACCAGTCCGTGGGAGGTGTCGCGCAGTGGCGCGAGCCCGGCGACCAGCGCGCCGACCACGGCCGACGCGGCGACGAGCAGGACGAGTGTGGCGCTCTCCGGCGCCATGCCGTCGGAGACCCAGCCGTGCGCGGCCAGGGAGAGGGCTCCCGAGATCGCCCCGGCCGAGCCACCGCGCAACAGCGCGACGGCGCCGCGGAACCCCGCGGCGGGCCGGACGAACTCGATACTCACCCGCTGATGATAGCCGAGCCGTATGCGGTGTTCTCCCGGCCTCAGCGGGCCGCCGCGGCGATCGTCCTGGTCGGTGGCCGAGACGTATTCGAATCGGGCCGACCCGAATGGGCGGGCCCGAATTCGTCGAACGCGGTGCGGCGGTTCAGCCGTCGATCTCCATCTCGATCAGCGGTTTGCGCAGCAGTTTGCCGGTCGCGTTGCGCGGCAGTTCGTCGAGGAAGATCACCTCGCGCGGCACCTTGTATCTTGCGAGATTCGCCTTGACGTATTCCTTGATCTCCTGCGGATCACGCGCGGACTCCGGTCCCGGGACGACGAAGGCACGCAGACGTTTGCCGAATTCACGGTCGTCGACGCCGACGACCGCGGCCTCGAAGACATCGTCGCGGCCCGCGATCAGGTTCTCCACCTCGAGGGGGAAGACGTTCTCGCCGCCCGAGACGATCATGTCGTCGTCGCGCCCGTCGATGTAGAGCAGGCCGTCGGCGTCGAAATGCCCGACGTCGCCGCTGGACATCATGCCGTCGACCATTTCCTTGGTACGCCCGTCGGTGTAACCGGTGAAGGCGAAACCGTTGTCGACGAAGATGGTGCCGGTGACGTTCGGCTCGGTGATCCGCTTGCGGTTCTCGTCCAGCAGCACGATCCTGATGCCGACCGGGGCCTTACCCGCCGTGGTCGGCGCCTTGCGCAGATCCTCGGGTGTCGCGACGGTCATGACCGCGCATTCGGTGGAGCCGTAGAGGTTGTAGAGGCTGTCGTTGAAGTAGTCCAGGGTCCTGGTGACGACATCGGGTGCGATGGCCGACCCCGCGGCGAAGATCACCTTGATGCCGCTCGGGTCGTATTTCGCGAGCACGTCCTGGCCCAGGTCGAGAATGCGTTGCAGCATCGTCGGCACCACGACGAGCGAATCCGCCTTGTACCGTTCGATATTCGCCAGCGTCAGTTCCGGGTCGAAGCGGCGCTGCTGGAAGACCACGCGATTGCCGAGGGCGAGGCCGAGGGTGAACTGCGACAGCCCGGTGCCGTGGAAGATCGGGGCGGCCATGATCATGGTCCCGTTGTTGGGCAGCGGCACCCGGTCGACGAATTGCGCGGAGGCGAACGGGCTGACCCGGTCGCGCGGGGCGCCCTTGGGGGTACCGGTGGTGCCGCTGGTCAGAATGACGAGCCCGCCCGGCTTCTCGGGGGCGTGCAGCGGCGAGGTCGAGTGACCCTCCGATACCGATTCCAGGGTCGGAATCGCCGGGTCCGCGCCGTCCTTCTCGTCGACCCAGGTGAGAATTCGGGGGATATCGGTGGGGATGGCGCTCATCAGGTCGAGGAATTCGCTGTCGTGCAGCACCGCCTTGACCTTCTCGCGCGTGGCGACGTCGGCGAATTGCGGTTTGGCGAACCCGGTGTTCATCAGTACCGCGCGCACCCCGAGTTTGCCTGCCGCGAGCAGACTCAGCACCATGCCCCGGTGATCGCGAGCGAGGAGCGCGATCACGTCGCCGGGCTCGATTCCGCGCGCCTCGAGTCCGCGCGCGAGTGCGCTGGACTGTTCGTTGAGTTCGCCGAACGTCAGCTCACCGCGTTCGTCCACGATGGCCGCCGCGTGCGGCCTGGTCTGCGCGGCGTGCATGACCACGCCCGCGAAGGGGCCGAATTTCAGCACGTTGAACGCCGACCGCGCGGCGTGGTCGGGGCGCAACGGATTGAACAGCCGCCGTTTCACCATGACATTCACACCTAGGGCGGCATCGGCGGCTTTGCGCGCGGTGCCACCTAGGGCAGGGAAGGAAAGAGACGCCATCGACAACAACCTTCCGCGATCCACCCACGAAAGACTGGGGGTGAAGTGAACCGCAACCTCGGGATCCAGTGTGATGCCGACAATAGCAAGCGACTCTGGAGCCCGGCGGTCGTCGTCTCAGACACCGGGTTGTTTTCTACGCCTTCACGTCGTATTCGACGAGTACGCGCCGCAGCAACTTCCCGGTCGTGTTGCGGGGCAGGTCATCGAGGAAGACGACCTCGCGGGGAACCTTGTAGCGGGCCAGATTCTCCTTGACGTGGGCCTTGATCTCGTCGGCGTCGGGCGAGTGTCCCGGTTCGGCGACGACGAACGCGCGCAGGCGTTTTCCGAATTCGGCGTCGTCGACCCCGACCACGGCCGCGTCGAAGACATCGGGTCGTTCCAGCAGCAGGTTCTCGACCTCCTGTGGGAAGACGTTCTCGCCGCCGGAGACGATCATGTCGTCGTCCCGGCCGTCGACCATGAGCAGGCCGTGCTCCTCGAAATGGCCGACATCGCCGCTGGACATGTAGCCGTCGATGATCTGCTTGTGGCGGCCGTCGGTGTAGCCCTCGAACGGGGCACCGCTGCGAATGAAGATCCGCGCCGTCACGCCCACGTCGGTGACGCGCTTGCCGTTGTCGTCGTAGAGCCGCACCTCGCAGGTGATGGGCGCGCGCCCGACCGTCCCGGGCGCCAGCGCCAGATCCTGCGGCGAGGCGACGGTGGCGACCGCGCATTCGGTCGACCCGTACAGGTTGTAGACGACCGGCCCGAACACCTCCGCGGCCTTGGTGCTGAGTTCGGGGGACAGCGCCGAACCGGCGAGGACGATCGATTTCAGCGAAGACAGGTCGTAGGCGGCGCGGACCTCGGCGGGCAGTTCGGTCATCCGGTGCAGCATCGTCGGCACCGCGACCAGCATCTCGGCCTTGTTGTCGGCGATCATCTTCAGCGTCGCCTCGGCGTCGAAGCGGCGGCGCAGCACCACCTTGTTGCCGAGCGTCGCGCCGACGAGCCAGGTCGCCAGCCCGGTGCTGTGGAAGATCGGCGACACGATGACCTGGGTTCCGCCCTTCGGGAAGGGGAGCAGGTCGACCAGTTGCGCGGTCGCCAGCGGGGAGGTCTTGCTGCGGGGCGCGCCCTTGGGCAGACCGGTGGTGCCGCTGGTCAGGATGATGAAACCGCCCGGCTTGGACGGGTTGGGCAGCGGTTCGGTGGAATTGGCCGCGATCAGATCGTCGAGGGACTGCTCGCCCTCCGGGATCTCGGTGCCTTCGTCCACCCAGGTCAGATAGCGCGGTAGCTCCGGCGGTAGGGCGTCGAGCAGGCCGAGGAATTCGCTGTCGTGCAGCATCGCCTCGACATGTTCGCGCTCGCACACCGCGGCGAACTGCGGTTTGGCGAAGCCGGTGTTCATCAGGGCGACCCGCACGCCGAGCTTTCCCGCGGCGACCATCGTCAGGATCAGGCCGCGATGGTCGCGGCACAGCACGCCGATGACGGTGCCCTGGGTGATGCCCGCCGCGCGCAACCCGCGGGCGATCGCGGTGGACTGTTCGTCCAGTTGGCGGTAGGTCAGCTCGCCGCGTTCGTCGACGAGAGCGGGAGCGTCCGGGGTGACCCTGGCCGAATGCCGGACCGAGGTCGCCTGCGGGCCGAAGACCTGGGACTCCTTGATGGTGCGCAATGTCTCCAGCGGTTTACGAGGGTCGGTGACCCCCCGGGTGCGAAGTAGCCCTATGGCCTTGACGGCCTCGACCGCGTGCGCAACCTTCATGGCGGAAACCTCCACAGCAAACTCACCGAACCATCTGCCGTGCGAGACCGAACGGCATGTTCGCTCACGGTAGCAAGGTGTGTCTCGGGTCACAGTAGAAGCGACAATATGGGATATCGAAGCGTTGTGAATTGTCCGGAATCGTGAGTCCGGAAGGTGAATCCGGAGGTTATCGGAGCAGGATTACAGTCGGCGACAAGAATGTCCGACCGGGCCTTCGACCTTGGAGGGGGCCGACGATCGGCCGTCGGCACGCAGTCCGTGCTCCGTCGGAGACGGATCCGGCGGTGTGATGTCGGGCTGCCGCCGACCCGGAACCGTCGGAGAAGAACGCGCCGCATCGCCCCCCGCCGGATCGAAATCCGGTGCGTCGAGTCGTGCTCAGCGTCGGGCGCTGGCCAGCGCGACCATCAGCGGAACCACGCGCCCTTTCGGCACCTCGAATCGGCCACGGCCCGCCGTCTGCAACCAGCCGACTGCGGCCAACTGCCGCAAGTGATGGTAGATCTGCGCCGAGGTGCCGACGCCGTCGAGTTCCGCGAGATCGGAGGCGGTGCGACGTCCGGCCAGGATCGCTCGTAGCAACCGCAGTCGCACCGGACTGCTCAGTGCGGCAAGGCATTCGGCCGCGCCGTCGGCGTCGTCGAGCAGCAGGTCGTCGGTGGTGAACGCCATCTGCCACCCGTACTCGTCCCCGGCGGGCAACCGTCCCGAGCCGGTCACGAGCACGCCGCCGTTGGTCACGCCGGAACCGGAGAACTCGGCGCGCAACCGGTTCACCGCCCAGAGTTCGTCCCCGGGTGCGGTATCGGCCTGCGCGGGTGTCGTGCGCCCGCCTTCGAGCGCCGCGATCCTGCGCTCCAGTTCCGCGACGCGTCCTTCCAGATCCACGCGACCGAGACTAGGGAGTGTCGCCTTCGCCTGCAACGGCAGACGCCCGTCGCACGGATCGGCCTCCCGCGTCCGTCGCCGATGTCGTCAATTCCGCCCGCTCCCTTGCCTATTCGTGAACGATTCGGGATGTGCCGCCACCTGTCGTGGCGTCGCGCCGGGGAAGCTAGGGTGCACGCATGCGTATCGCGGCCTTGGCGGCTCTGGTTCTTCTCGCGGCGGCCTGCTCGTCGTCGACCGATCATTCCTCGCACGAGACACTTACCTCGACGCCCGCGGCGACCGTCGCGCCGTCCACGTCGGTGGCGGCGAAAGCCGCGCCGGGCAGCGGCGCTCCGATCAAGGAAGTGGTGTCGTGGGTGAACGAGGGTTCCGAGGTCAGCGGCACGAAATACGCGACGGCGACCACCGATGACGGTGTGAGCACCGAACTCGACAGCGGTGACCGGGCATTCACCAGCCCGACCGGCAAGATCAAATGCATGAGCGACGGTCACGAGGGCCGTCACAGCCTGGTCTGCCTGGTCGACCTGAAGAATCCGCCCGCGCAGCCGTCGGATCGTCAGGGAAACTGGGTCGGCGGCTGGGTGGAATTCTCCGGACAGACCTTGACGGTGGGCGGATTGCACGGCGACCCCGGGCCGTTCCTGCGCGGATACGGCAGCCAACTGCCCTACGGCTCCCGGATCAGCCTGCACGGCAACCGGTGCCGGATGGATTCGAGCGGCCTGCTGTGCGTGAACGCCGACGCCGGAACCGGTTTCCGAGTCAGCGACGCGGGCGTGATTCCCTTCGGTTGTCTCTCGGAGGAATCGGTGCCGCGCGAGGTGAACGCGGGCGAATACTTCACCTGCTGAACCCGATTGCCCGCGGTCGAGGTGTTCCGGGATGGTCATCCGGCACCGGAATCGGCTGGCGATGCCACAGACTCCGTACACCCGGCGACCGCCCGCACAGCCGAGAATTGAGTCGGCGTGAACCTCGGAGAATCCGAACGCGCCGCGCGTGTATCGGGCGGAATCGGCGGTGAACGTGAGTAGGGTCGCGGTGTGCAACTAGTCAAGCCGTTCACGGCGCAGCAGTTCGAAGAAGGCCTCCGTTCGTGGAAATGGATAGGCCTCGACGACAAGACACCCCTGTGCGCATCGCTTTTCGGCGATGTCTTCTTCGAAGCCGAAGACGGGCTGTGGTGGCTGGACACACTCAACGGTGAACTCACCCGCCCGTGGGAAACCCCCGACGAACTCGAGGCCGAACTCGACACCCCCGACGGCATGGAGCAATATCTGCTGGCAGGGTTGGCCGTCGCCGCCGCCGAAAGTGGTCTCGTCCCCGACCAAGACGCCGTCTACGACTTCAATCACCCCCCGATCCTCGGCGGCGAACTCTCCATCGAGAATCTGCGCATCCTCGATTTCGCCGTCAGCCTCAACATCTCCGGCCAGATCCACCAGCAGGTGGCGACGCTGCCGCCCGGCGCGGAAGTCGACATCGATATCCGCTAGCCGAAACCGGTAACGCAAGCGGTGCCACTCGGCCCCGACACGATCGTGGCAGGCGATATGGACGCGATGCACGGCGCCATGAGTCAACCGCGAATTCCCGGCTCTGATATTTCCCGGCGCGACGTCGACGCGCTGGGAAATATCAGCAGGCGTCAGGAAGTGTGGTGCTCCGAAATCGGCAGGTCCGGTTCGTTATCCCCACCCTGCCGACGATGTCACCCGTTCGTCTTGCCAGCGGGCGATGGTGAGAGCCAGGGACCGGAACGAGAGTGCCGCGGTGATATACGCCGCCGCCGCGGCCAGCAAGCATTGGGCGAGGACATTTGTTCCGGCGGGGAATCCGAGTTGGTTCAGCGAGATGATTCCGACGATGTTCAGAACCGGCGCCGCGAGCCAGGCGCTCCACCACACGCCGACCACACCGAGGTTGCGGCCGGTAGGGTTGCTCGCCCGCACGATATCGGTGACCACGAGGGCCGGAACGACGAGATTCACGAGGGGAACGAGCCACCCGGCGATCGCCCACCCCGGCGACAGGCGGTGGCCGTCGGGGCCAGTAGTTCGGCGTTCGCGCGTGCGCGTACCAGCCATCGGATGACCAGTATTCCGGCAACAGGCCATACCAGGACTGTCAGCAGGAAACCTATCGCGACCAGACCCATGCCGAGTTCGGCTTCGGAGGTGTCTTGGCTGGAGCCGAAGGTCAGGGTGGCGGCGGCAATGGCCACCGGGCCGAGCAGGGCGATGATCACCGCGGTCGACGCAGTCAGCGCGTGCCCCCGCAAGCGCTGAATGCCCTGGGACTCAATGGTTCTGTTCATGGATATCTCCCCCGTATCCGTGTGGGCGACACTGTCGGGCCAGGTCGTGCGATCGAACTCCGGCCGCGGCGCGTCGGTCGACGCACGCCTTCGTGGCACTCCACTTCGGTCCCCCAGAAAATAAGCTTCGACCGATTCGCTCTCGATCGAACCTGCCATCATGGCATATCGCGAGATCGAATGCAGGGCAACGAGAACTGTTGTCTCGCTCGCTCATGACGGCCCAGCGGTGGCTCAGACGGAGCGAGCGAGTGAAATGGGCGGTGACGAACAAAAACCCGGTGCCGGTCGATGATCCGACCTGCACCGGGTTTCTGTTGTCCGACTGCTTATTTCAGCTCGGCACTGGTCTTCCCGAGTATCCGGCGAGCCACGATCAACTGCTGGATCTGCTGGGTGCCTTCGAAGATGTCGAGGATCTTGGAGTCGCGACCCCACTTCTCCAACAGCGTGCGCTGGGAGTAGCCGATGGCTCCGGCGAGTTCGACGGCCTTGAGGGTGACGTCGGTGCCGGTGCGGCCGGCTTTGGCCTTGGACATGGAGGCTTCGAGGGAGTTCGGCTTCTTGTTGTCGGCCATCCACGCGGCCCGCAGTGAAAGCAGGTACGCCGCTTCGTAATCGGCTTCCATGCGCAGGAATTCGGCGGCGGCGGCGTGCTGGTTGTTCGCGGGGATGTCGTAGGAGATCTCGACGCCCGCGTCTGTGAGGATGGTCCGCAGCTCTTCGAGGGCGGCGCGGGCGACGCCGACGGCCATCGCGGCGACCAGTGGACGGGTGTTGTCGAAGGTCTGCATGACCCCGGCGAAACCCTTCTCCACGTTGACTTCCGGGCTGCCGAGGATGTTGTCGGCGGGGATACGGCAGTCCTGCAACAGGAGTACGGCGGTGTCGGAGGCCTTGATGCCGAGTTTGTGCTCGAGGCGGGCCACCGAGAGGCCGGGGGCGTCGCGCGGGACGACGAAGGATTTGATGGCCGCGCGGCCGAGGCTCTTGTCGACGGTCGCCCACACCACGATGTGGGTGGAGCGCTGACCGGCGGTGACGAAGATCTTCTCGCCGTTGAGGACCCATTCGTCACCGTCGCGCACGGCGGTGGTGGTGACGGCGGCAGAGTCCGAGCCGAAGGACGGTTCGGTGATGGCCATGGCGGCCCACACCTTGCCGAAACGTTCCAGCTGCTCGTCGGTGGCGACGGCGGCGATGGCCGCGTTGCCCAGGCCCTGGTAGGGGATCGACAGCATGAGGCCGACGTCGCCCCACGAGGTTTCCAGCGCGTTCAGCAGGGCGGACATGTTGCCGCCGTTGCTGTTGCCGAGCAGTTCGGTCGAATGCGGGTCCTTGGCGCTGTCGTCGGACCGGCCACCCGCCGCACCGCCGATCTTCTGGGTGCCCGAATCCGCGAGACCTTCCACCATGGCGGCCATGGCGTCGAGTTCGACGGGGTAGTCGTGCTCGGCGAGGTCGTACTTGCGCGAGATCGGGCGGAAGATCTCCTGGGCGACCTGGTGGGCCTGGTTGGCGCTGGCCCGCAGTTTCTTGGGGAGTTCGAGGTTGATCATGGGTGAGGTCTCCTGAAATACGCGATCGGGCCGGGTCAGACGAGCACGACACCTTCGGCGATGCCGATGGACCGCAGATCGCGGTACCAGCGCTCGACCGGGTGTTCCTTGGTGAAGCCGTGGCCGCCGAGCAGCTGAACGCCGTCGAGACCGATCTGCATGCCCTTGTCGGTGGCGAGTTTGCGGGCCAACGCGGCCTCGCGGGCGAAGGACAGGCCCTGTTCGGCGCGCGAGGCGCCGCGCAGGGTGACCAGCCGCAGTCCGTCGAGTTCGATCGCGATATTGGCGACCATGAACGCGACCGCCTGACGGTTCGAGATGGGTTCGCCGAACGCCTCGCGCTCGTTCACGTACGGAATCACGTAGTCGAGCACGGCCTGGCCGGTGCCCGCGGCGAGCGAGGCCCAGCCGAGGCGGGCCAGACGGACCGCGTCCGCGTATTCCTCGGCGCGGGTCGCCGCGTCGCCGTCGCCGAGGATCGCGTCGGTGCCGACCGCGACATTGTCGAGCAGCAGTCGGCCGAGTCCCGCGGCGCGCAGACCCATGCTCGGGTCGGCTTCCACCACCAGGCCGGGTGCGTCCGATTCGACGATGAACAGGGCGGGACGGCCGTCGAGTTCGGCGGCGATGATGAACAGCTCGGCGTCGGCGGCGGCCGGGACCAGGCTCTTCACGCCGTTGAGGCGGTAGCCGCTGGGGGAGCGGGTGGCCTTGGTCTGGAGCGCGAACGGGTCGAACAGGGCGCGCGGCTCGGAGATGACGACCGAGGCCTGCGGCACGTTCTCGCCGGTGAAGGCGGGCAGGTAGGTCTGCTGCTGGGCGTCGGTGCCCCACTGCGAGAGGGCGACGGTGACGCCGCTGGGAGCCAGGATCGGCAGGGCCAGTCCCATATCGCCGTGCGCGAGCGCTTCGGCGACCATCGAGTTGGTGACCGCGCCGCGCTCGGAGGCCGCGCCTTCGAGTTCCTCGGGCACGTTGATCAGGGTGATGCCGAGTTGGGCCGCGCGCTCGAGCAGGTCGCGCGGGGCCGCGGTCGCGGCGTCGGCGTCGAAAGCGGCGGGACGCAGGATCTCGGCGGCGAATTCACGCACCGTCTCCACGATCATCTGCTGCTCGTCGGAGGGGGTGATGTCGAAGAGGTCTTTGCGCGTCGATTCGTTGTTCGCCAGGCGCTTGGGACGCCCCCCGCCCGCGACCTTGCCGAACGCGCGGGTGGCCGCACCGAGGGTGCGGAACCCGGTCTTGGTGCCTTCGTAGGTGGCCCGTTCGATCGGTTTGCGCAGGTTGTACTTCTCGACGAGTTCGGACCCGGTCAGGGTGGTCATCACCCGCATCGCGGCGCCCATCCAGTCCCGCTTGGGCTGGCTGAGGCCGACGGCGGACGTATCAGGACGTCGCTTCGTCGCGCTGTCTCGAGTGCTCATCATCACCTGTTTCTCCGGTGGGGCGGGGCGAATCTTTCCCAGCAATCTTACTCCTGAGTAAGTCTATCTTACTCCAGAGTAAGAACTGCGTCGAGCCGATGTGTGCGGATTGTTGTCCGGGTGCCGGTGTGATGTCCGGTACACAGCTGGACAACCGTCCGATTGTCGGTCGCTCCGCGAGTTTCCCGCATGACGGGGTGGCGGGCAATGGAACGGGCGTAAATCGGAACTAGTGGGAAATTTCCGGTGGCGGCACTGTGTCCGAGCATGGGAGAGTGGCCGAATGTACTGGGTGGCGGGGATTTTCGCCGCGGTCATCGCGGCGTTCGCGAACCGGTACGGCTACCACCGCGACGAGCTGTACTTCATGGCGGCGGGGCGACGGCTGGATTGGGGATACGCCGATCAGCCACCGCTGACGCCGCTGCTGGCACGCGCGATGACGGCGATCGACCCGGATTCACTGGTCCTGCTCCGGTTGCCGGCGCTGGCGGCGGCGACGCTGGTTGTCCTGTGCGCCGGATGGATGGCGGGCGCGTTCGGGGGCGGACGCGGTGCGCGCGCTCTCGCGGCGGCCACGGTCGCCGGCGCGGCGCTGACGCTCGGGGCCGGGCACATGCTGAACACCGCGGTGTTCGACCTGGCGGCATGGTCGGTGATCTGCCTGCTCACGGTGCGGTTGCTGCGCGGCGCGCCAGCCGATCACGCCGTCGCGGGCAGGGCTGCGTCAGCCGACAGGGACCCGCTCGCCGACGGCCGAGCCTCGGAAACGCACGACGAAGTGACCACCGACGGTCCGCGGGTCACGCTGTCCGGCGCCGATTCGCGGTGGTGGCTCGCGATCGGTGCGGTGGCGGGTCTCGGCATGCAGAACAAAATGCTGCTGATCTTGCCTGTCGTCGTTCTCGTCGCGTGTGTTCTCGTGGTCGGACCTCGCACGATATTCGCCACCGGATATCTGCCTGCGGCGGTCGGCCTCGCGGTTCTGATCTGGCTGCCGTCCCTGCTGTGGCAGGCGCGCAACGGCTGGCCGCAATGGGAACTGAGCCGAGCCATCGCGGGCGGTTCCTCGGGGACCTCGGATACGCCGATCATGTTCGTCCTCTCGCAATTCGGCCTGATGGGACCGCTGCTCGCGCCGCTGTGGATATTCGGCTGGTGGCGGTTGTGGCGGGATCGCCGCTACCGGGCCTTCGCGGTGAGTTACGCGGTCCTGTTCGCGCTGTTTCTCGTCACGGGCGGAAAGGCGTACTACCTGGGCGGGATGTATCCGATCCTGCTCGCCGCGGCGGCGGTCCCGGTGGCGCGATGGCTGGGCGGACACCGCGTTCGATGGGCGGCGGCGGGCTCGGTCGTCGCGGTCAACGCCTGCGCGGGGGCGATCCTGTTCCTGCCCGTGCTGCCGGTGTCGGCGCTACCGGATTCGCCTGTCCTGGCGATCAACTACGACGCGGGCGAGACTGTCGGCTGGCCGGAGTTCGTCCGGAACGTCGGCGAGGTGCGCGCACGACTCGGCCCCGACATCGCGATTCTCACCGACAACTACGGAGAGGCGGGCGCGATCGAGCGTTTCGGCGCACCCTACGATCTGCCGACACCGCATTCGGGCCACAACGCGTACTGGTGGTGGGGACCGCCGGACGATTCGGCGGCCGAGGTGCTCACCATCGGCATCGACCGCGAACAACTCGATCGATACTGCGCCGAGGTCGAATCGGCGGGACGGATCGACAACGGTCTCGGCATCGAGAACGACGAGCAGGGCGTGTCGATGAATATCTGCCGCGGTCCGCGCGTGCCGTGGTCCGAGCTGTGGCCTCGTATCCGGCACCTCGGGTGAGGACGGACGCGCGCGGATCGAACTCGCGGTGGCAGCACCGGTGCGTCGGGGCAGTGCGAGGGATGTACGCGCAGGTCGAACGATGGCGTGGATGGCAGCGGTGCGGCTCGTCGAGGACGTGCGCGCGTGGCGCGAAAGAGGTCCGGGACGGACTGTTCGATCCGTGGCCGCGCATCGATGTGAACGTCCTCGACCTGTGCATCGGCCCGGTCGCCCGGCGGCAGTCCGGCCGGTCCGAGGACGCGGCGGTCGTCGGCGATCACTTCGCCGAGATCGTGTGCGCGGGTGCGGACGCGTGGTTATTCGCGTCGTCGCGCATCGAGGTCGCATCACCCGACGGTGCTGTTATGTTGTCCCGCATGACGACAGGGCAGGGGAGTCGGCGTCTTCGCACCGCGATACTCACGTGCGCGGTGACGATCGGCACGTTCGCCGCGATACCGGGCGCATCCGCCGAACCGATCCTCGCCTCGTGCGCGCAGGGGTGGACGGCCGAGACCGTGCTCGACGGTGTCGGCAATCTCGAGAATCTGGACAGTGACGGGCACGGTGGCTTCTACGTCACCGGAATCCTCGACGGTTACCTGGCGCACGTGGACGCCGCCGGTCGCTTCGAGAAGGTCGTGACCGGATTGGATCACCCTGCCGGGGTGCGCGTGACCGGGGACTCGGTCTACTTCCTGACCGGCGACGGCGCGGGAGAACTGCCGGGCACCCTGGCCCGCTACGACATCCCCACTCGCGCCGTCACCACCCTGCTGACCGGCCTGAACGGTCCGAACGGACTGCTCCTGCTGCCGGATGGGGATCTGCTGTTCAGCAATATCGGGGTCGTCGGTCCGCCGAGCGGCATCTCGCGCTACCGGCCGTCGACCGGCGAATACACCCGCACCTGGTCGTCGCTGCCGTTGACCAACGGTCTCGCTCTCGCCCCGGACGGCATCTCGATCTTCACCGGCAACCTGTCCATGAACATCTACCGGATACCGCTGGACGCGCCGAACGAGCCAACGGTGGTCACCGGGATCCCACGGCTGCTCTCGGTGCCCGACGATATGGAGGCCACGCGCGCGGGCGCTCTCTTCGTCGCCGACCACGTGCTCGGCGCGGTCTACCAGGTGGACACCGTCACCGGCGCGGCGTGCACGATCATCACAGGATTGATCAAACCCGCCCCCTTTCTCCGCAACCCGCCCGACGGCGCGACGTCGGTGCGCATCGTCCGCGACGGTGAGACCTGGTCGCTCTACGTCACCAGCATGGACGGAACCCTGCGCCGCCTGCGTCCCCCACCGGGCTTCGACCTGACCCCGGCCGACTCGCGCCGATAGCGGATCCCGTGTTCGAAGCAGCCCCCATGACCGCCGCCTTCCCCGCCGACGCGGCGGCCATCGCGCGATTGCGGGACCGCCTGGCCCAATGGATGGTCGACAACAGCATCGCCCAGTGGCTACCCGGCGAGTACCCCACCGCGATGGTGCGCGCCGAGACCGAGCGCGGGGAATGGTTCATGTGGCGTGAATCCGGCACCCTGATCGCGGCGGTCCGCCTGATCTGGCGCGACCCGGAATTCTGGGGCGACGACGATGCCGAGGCGGGCTATATCCACGGCCTCATGGTCGCGCCCGAATATCGGGGCCGGGATCTGGGTGGGCGCATCCTGGCATCCTGTGCCGAGCGCACGCTCGCCGAGGGTATCGTCCGGCAGCGCCTCGACACCGCCGCGAACAACGAGGTGCTCAGGAAGTACTACACCGCACAGGGTTTCACCGAGGTCAGGGAGGCGACGTTGCCGCCGCAGTTCCACGGCACCGATCGGGTGATGCTGTACGAGAAGTCGCTCGACCCGGCCTGAACCGACATTCCGCGCCGCCGGGCGCGGGAATCGCGCGGCGACAGGCGAGTTCGTCCGCTCAGGCCGTCGCGCCCAGCCGAGCCAGCACTTCCTCCTGCAACAGCCCGTTGGTGGCGACCGCGTCACCGCCGTGCGGCCCCGGCTCGCCGCTGAGCGCGGTGAACGCACCGCCCGCCTCGCGGACCAGGATGTCGAGCGCCGCCAGATCCCACAGCGACACCTCCGGTTCGGTGGCGATATCGACCGCGCCCTCCGCGAGCAGGCAGTAGCTGAAGAAATCGCCGTAGCCGCGTATGCGCCACACGTCGTCGGTGAGATCGAGGAAGCGCTCGCGCAGCCTGCGCTCCCGCCAACCGGACAGGCTGGAGAAGGACAGACTGGCCGCACTCAGATCCGAGACCGCCGACACCGAGATCGGCTGCGGCGCACCGGGATGGACGACCGACCACGCCCCCGAACCGGCCGCGGCCCACCACCGCCTGCCCAGGGCAGGCGCGCTCACCACGCCCACCACGGGGACGCCGTCCTCGAGCAACGCGATCAGCGACGCCCAGATCGGCACGCCGCGAACGAAATTCTTGGTGCCGTCGATCGGATCGATCACCCACTGCCGTCCGCGCAACTCCACCGCGCCGCCGAATTCCTCGCCGAGTACCGCGTCGTCGGGGCGGGCGTGGCCGAGCAGTACGCGGAGCGACTTCTCCACCGCGAGATCCGCGTCGGAGACCGGTGTGAGATCCGGTTTGGCGTCCACTTTCAGATCGAGCGCGCCGAACCGCGCCTTGGTGATCGAATCGGCCTCGTCGGCCAATCGCAGGGCGAGTTCCAGATCAGAGGAGTGAGCAGCCACGAACCGAACCCTATCGGGCGGCACCGATTCCGTACCGCGCGGCACGCGACCAGCCGCGATCAGGCCGAGGCGGGCACCGAGCGCGCCGCGGTCAGGGCACGGGCCCACCAGTGCAGCCGGTCGAGCATCGCCTCGGCCGCCGCGGCGGGCTCCTCGGGTTCACGCAGCTCACCCTCGGCGTCGAAGAGCAGGTAGTAACGCGGGAACGAGACGTATTCGCGCACGGTATGGGCATTGAGTTCGTTGAAGATCTGGCGCAGATGTTCGATGGCGAGCAGGCCGCCGCTGGCCCCGCTGTAGCCGACGAACCCGATGGCCTTGGCGTCCCACTGGGTGAAATGCCAGTCGATCGCCGATTTCAGCGCGGCCGGGTAGCTGCGGTTGTAGTCGGGCGTCACGATGACGAACGCGTCGGCCGCCGTCAGCCGCGCCGTCAGATCGAGCATCCCCTCCGGGCGCGGCGGATTCGGTTCGATCATCGGCGAGACCGCGGGCAGTCCGATCGGCAGTTCGGCGTCGGCGAGATCGATGAGATCCACCTCGAATCCACCGTGCCGGTCGGCCTGGTCGACGAACCACCTGGCGACCACCGGCCCGAACCGGCCGTCGCGGACGCTGCCGATGATCACCGCGAGTTTCAAGGGCGTGTTTGTCACCGTTGTCTCCTCATGCTCTGTTCACGACCGGATCGGTCGTCGAGATCAACTGTGCGACCGGCTTCGCGAGCCGGGGAGACCGCCGCGAGGGTGGTAGTGGCGGGGACACCCTGGGCGCTCCTATGCTTGTTACCGTCGAAGAGTGAGCGATAACGAGCTGGGACTGTTCCTGCGGACCCGGCGCGAATCGGTGACACCGGCCGCCGTCGGCCTGCCCGCCGGACCGCGCCGCCGCACCCCCGGTCTGCGCCGCGCCGAACTCGCCACTCTCGCCGGAGTGAGTGTCGAATACCTCATCCGGCTCGAACAGGGCCGCGACCGCCGCCCGTCGCCGCCGGTGCTGTCGGCACTCGCCGATGCCATGCGGTTGACGCCGAGCGAGCGCGTCCACCTGCACCGTTTGACCAAGGCGGCCGATCCGGGTTTCAGCTGTACCGGTGGCGCACCGCCGAACCGGGCCGTACGGCCCACCGTCCGTGCCGTACTCGACCGGCTCGAGCCTGCGCCCGCCGTGGTGGTCAATCGGCTCGGCGAGGTGCTCGCCTACACCGAGGGGTATCGGCGGCTGATGGAACCGACCGGACTGCTCGACGACCCGGATTCGGCGAATCTCGCCGTGTTCACCTTCGCCGACGCCCGCGCCCGCGTCGTGTTTCCGGACTGGGATCACATGGCCGACGAAGTGGTCGCCGCGCTCAAACAGGGGCCGTTCCGGGCGGACCCCGCGGTCGCGGCGCTGGTCGACGAGCTGACCGTGGTGGCGGGCGCCGAATTCACCGGGCGCGTCGACACTATTCCGAGCCTGGCCGCCGCGACCGGCGTCACCCGGCTCGCGCACCCCGAGGCCGGTGCGCTGCGGCTCGCCTTCGAGACACTGGATCTCTCGGCCGACGACGATCAGCAATTGCTGGTGTACCTACCGGCCGACGCGGCCACCGCGACCGCCCTCGACACCCTCGACGGACGCAGGCCGGGAGCGTTGCGCGCGGTCAACGACTGAGTCGGCCGGTGTTCGGCCGTTCCCACCGTGGAAACCGACTCACCCGGCCTGAAGAGCCGCCGGTCAGACGGGGCGACTACGCTTGAACATCGTGCATCCTGACGTTTCCGCCGACCTCGCCGAACTCGACGCGACCCTGAAGACGGTCGAGTCGGTCCTCGATATCGAGGAATTACGCCGCCGCATCGATGAGCTCGAACACCAGGCGGCGGATCCGGACCTGTGGAACGACCAGGACCACGCGCAGCAGGTCACCAGCGAACTCTCCCACGCACAGAACGAATTGCGCCGGGTGGAGGAGTTACGGCAGCGACTCGACGACCTACCGGTGCTCTACGAATTGGCCGAGGGCGAAGAGGGCGAGGCCATGGCGACGGCGCTGGCCGAAGCCGATGCCGAACGTGTCGCGCTGCACGGCGACGTGGAGGCCATGGAGGTCCGCACGCTGCTGTCGGGTGAGTACGACAAGCGCGAGGCGCTGGTCAACATCCGTTCCGGCGCCGGTGGCGTCGACGCCGCGGACTGGGCCGAGAAGCTGATGCGGATGTATATCCGCTGGGCGGACCGGCACAACTACGCCGTCGAGGTGTACGACACCTCCTACGCGGAAGAGGCGGGCATCAAGAGCGCGACTTTCGCGGTGAAGGCGCCCTACGCCTACGGCACGCTCTCGATCGAGATGGGCACCCACCGTCTGGTGCGGATCAGCCCGTTCGACAACCAGGGCCGCCGACAGACCTCGTTCGCCGAGGTCGAGGTGCTGCCCGTGGTGGAGACCACCGACCATATCGAGATTCCGGAAGGCGAGATCCGAGTGGACGTGTACCGCTCGTCCGGGCCCGGTGGTCAGAGCGTCAACACCACCGACTCGGCGGTGCGCCTGACCCATATCCCCACCGGCATCGTGGTGACCTGCCAGAACGAGAAGTCCCAGTTGCAGAACAAGATCTCGGCCATGCGCGTGCTCCAGGCCAAACTGCTGGAGCGCAAACGGCTCGAGGAGCGCGCCGAGATGGACGCGCTCAAGACCAACGAGGGCGCGTCGTGGGGTAACCAGATGCGCTCGTACGTGCTGCACCCCTACCAGATGGTCAAGGATCTGCGCACCAACTACGAGGTGAACAATCCGACGGCGGTGCTGGACGGCGATATCGACGGTTTCATCGAATCGGGGATTCGCTGGAGAATGCGGGAGCAGGCGAATTAATTTGCGGCGGGCTGCAATTCGGCCTCGCCACGACAGCTCGACGGGGCCGTATCGGCGTGACGCGCCGTGCTCGGCCCCGTGTCGTTGTAGCCTGTCTGGCGTGTGTGTTGCCGAACTCGAGACATTGCCGGAGCCGATCCGGTGATCGCGCTCGGAACCTCTTCGGACACCACGGCCTGGCTGCGATCCAGTGGGCTGGAGATCGTCCTGCTGATGCTGGGTGTGGTGCTTTTCAGCCGCTTCGCGACCTTCGTCAGGGACCGGATCACCACCAGGATCGACTCCGGATTCCACAGCAGCGACGCGCTCGTGCGATCCGAGGCGGCCAAGCATCGGCACGCGCTGGCCCAGGTGCTCACCTGGGTGGTGCTGACCATCGTCTACGTGCTGGTCGGCATGGAAGTGTTGCAGCGTCTGGGCTTTCAGGTCAGCGGACTCGTCGCGCCCGCGGCGGTACTCGGCGCGGCGCTCGGTTTCGGCGCGCAGCGCATCGTGCAGGACATCCTCGCCGGATTCTTCCTGATCACCGAGCGGCAATACGGATTCGGTGACGTGGTTCGCATCGCGGTGACCGGTTCGGCCGAGATCGCCGAGGGTACGGTCGAAGATGTCACGTTGCGGATCACCACGCTGCGCAACTCCGACGGCGAAGTGATCATCGTGCCGAACGGGCAGATCGTGAAAGTGACCAACCTGTCCAAGGATTGGGCCCGTGCCGCGATCGACGTCCCGGTGGCCGCGACCGTCGACATCACCAGGGTGAACGAGATACTGCACGAGGTCGGTACAAGGGCGTACGAAGACCCGAGACTGAAGCCGTTGTTACTGGACGAACCCACCGTGATGGGTATCGACGACCTGGCAATGGATCAGATCAATATCCGAATGGTTGCCCGCACACTGCCGGGTAAGCAATTCGAAGTCGGCCGAGAGCTGCGGGTGCGAGTCGCCGCGGCGCTACGCCGGGAGGGAATCAGTGAGTCCACTTAAAACGACAGTGATCCTGAGAGAAACGGTGAAACCGAGCAAGTCGACCGCGGTCCTGATGGCAACCTGGATCGCGACGTTCGTTCTCTATCTGTTCGTCAAACCCGATCAGCATCCGCCGATCGGCACGGGTGTGTTGATCAACACGTCTCCGGCGGCGACGATTTCCGAGCCCGCCAAACAGTAGTCCGATCGAGTCCGCGGATCGGGGGGCCGGTCTGGTTACACTGGCTCCCCGTGATCACCATGCGGAACGTCACCAAGTCGTACAAGACATCGACGCGACCCGCGCTGGACAATGTCACCGTCGATGTGGGCAAGGGCGAGTTCGTCTTCATCATCGGACCGTCCGGTTCAGGTAAGTCGACTTTCATGCGGCTGCTGCTCAAAGAGGAAGCACCGACGGCGGGCGAGATACGGGTCGCGGATTTCCGCGTCGACCGGCTACCCGGGCGCAAGGTACCGAAATTGCGGCAGCGGATGGGCGTCGTATTCCAGGATTTCCGGCTGCTCCAGCAGAAAACGGTCCAGGAGAATGTCGCGTTCGCGCTGGAAGTGATCGGCAAACGACGCCAGTTCATCGACCGCACCGTGCCCGAGGTCCTGGACATGGTCGGTCTCGGCGGTAAGGGCGACCGGTTGCCCAGCGAACTCTCCGGCGGTGAGCAGCAGCGTGTCGCGATCGCCCGGGCCTTCGTCAACCGGCCGCTGGTGCTGCTGGCCGACGAACCCACCGGCAACCTCGATCCCGATACCAGCGGCGACATCATGATGCTGCTCGAACGGATCAACCGGATCGGCACCACCGTGCTCATGGCGACCCACGACAATCACATCGTCGACGCGATGCGCAGGCGGGTGGTCGAACTCGACCGGGGACGACTGGTGCGCGACGACGCGAGAGGCGTCTACGGGGTGGGCCGATAATGCGCGCGAATTTCCTGTTCAGCGAGGTTCTCACCGGCCTGCGTCGCAATGTGACGATGACGGTCGCGATGATCCTGACCACCGCGGTATCGCTGGCGATGCTCGGCGGCGGCCTGCTGTCGGTGCGTATGGCCGACAAGACCGAGCAGTACTTCACCAGCAGGCTCGAGGTGCGATTCTTCCTCGACGATGTGATCTCCGAGACCGATCCCGACTGCGCGGCCGAACCGTGCCGAACGCTGCTCGCGGATATGAAGAAGGCCCCCGGCGTGGTCAGCGTCCAATTCGTCAATCGCGCGGCCGCGCTCGACGAGGTGAAGGAACTCTTCGAGGATCAGCCCGAGACGGTGCAGTACCTCTCCGAGACGCGGCTGCCCGCCTCGATGCGGGTCAAGATGACCGATGGCGACCAGTACGAACGCATCTACAACACCTTCCACGACAGTCCGGGCGTGAAACTCGTCGCCAACGATCGTGAATTCGTCGACCGGCTGCTGCGACTCTTCGACGGCCTGCGTAACGCGGCATTCGGGCTGGCCGTGGTGATGGCGGTGGCGGCGCTGCTGCTGATCGCGAACATGATGCAGATCGCGGCCTTCACCCGTCGCACCGAGGTGAGCATCATGCGTTTGGTCGGTGCCACCCGCTGGTATACGCAGTTGCCGTTCCTGATGGAGGCGGTGGTCTCGGCGCTGGCCGGATCGGTGCTGGCGATCGTCGGGCTGTTGATCGCCAAACCGCTGGTCATCGACCGGGCGCTGGGACCGTTGTTCGACAGCAACGTCTTCCCGCGGATCACCGGCGACGATATCGCCACCGTCGCGCTGACCATCGCGCCGCTCGGGATCGTGGTGGCGGCGATCACCGCCTACGCGACATTGCGCTACTACGTGCGGGAATAGCGTCTCGGAGCACCGGTCGCCGGGCGGCGGCCGGTGTGCGCTGTTTCACGGAATTCCGGTTGTGCACATGTGGAGAACTCGGCGGATCGCCCCGGTCATCTCTACGCTGACGGCGCGTGGTCCCGGCGGCGCTCGTAGGATGGGCCGGGTGACTCCCCCCGACACATCCGCGGCTGTGGTGACCGACGAATCCTCGATCGGCGCCGGAACCGGTGCGGCGCAAGAGGTTCTGGGCCGAGTGTTCGGTTACGACGATTTCCGCGGTGATCAGCGCGAGATCGTCGAGCATGTGATCGCGGGTGGGGACGCGCTGGTCCTGATGCCGACCGGCGGCGGAAAATCGCTGTGCTACCAGGTGCCTTCGCTGGTGCGCCCCGGTGTCGGTGTGGTGATCTCACCGCTGATCGCGCTCATGCAGGATCAGGTCGACGCGCTCAGCGCGCTCGGCGTGCGCGCGGGCTTCCTCAATTCCTCGCAGTTTCCGGACGAGCGCCGGACGGTCGAGGCCCAGTTCGTGGCGGGCGAGCTGGACCTGCTGTACCTGGCGCCGGAACGGCTGCGCTCCGAGGCGACGGTGCGGTTGCTCGAACGCGGCAAGGTCTCGCTGTTCGCCATCGACGAGGCGCACTGCGTATCGCAGTGGGGTCATGATTTCCGCCCCGACTACCTGGCGCTTTCGGTGCTGCACGAACGCTGGCCCGACGTGCCGCGCATCGCGCTCACCGCCACCGCGACGGAGAAGACCCGCGACGAGATCATCCACCGACTCGATCTCGGCGGCGCGCGTCGCTTCGTCTCCAGTTTCGACCGGCCCAATATCCAGTACCGCATCGAACCCAAGAACCGGGCCGACCGTCAGCTGCTCGATTTCATCCGCGCCGAACACGCGGGGGACGCGGGCATCGTCTACTGCCTGTCCCGCAACTCCGTCGAGAAGACCGCGGCGTTCCTCACCGAGAACGGCGTCACGGCGGTGCCGTATCACGCCGGACTGGACAACAGGACCCGTGCCACCAACCAGTCGCGTTTCCTGCGCGAAGACGGCCTGGTCGTGGTCGCGACGATCGCGTTCGGCATGGGTATCGACAAACCCGACGTCCGTTTCGTCGCCCACCTTGACCTGCCCAAATCGGTCGAGGGCTACTACCAGGAGACCGGTCGCGCCGGTCGCGACGGACTGCCGTCGACAGCCTGGATGGTCTACGGACTCAACGACGTGGTGCAGCAGCGGAAGATGATCGAGAGTTCCGAAGGTGACGCGGCCCACCGCAGGCAACTCCAGTTGCACCTGGACGCGATGCTCGCGTTGTGCGAGACGGTGTCCTGCCGCCGGGGTCAGCTGCTCGCCTATTTCGGCCAGCCGGACGGCACGTCGTGCGGTAATTGCGACACCTGTCTGACGCCTCCGGAATCGTGGGACGGCACCGTCGCCGCGCAGAAGATGCTCTCCGCCGTGCTGCGTCTCGAGCGCGAGCGCGGCCAGCGTTTCGGCGCGGGTCACATCGTCGACATCCTGCTCGGCAAATCGAACCCCAAGGTGTCGCAGCACGCCCACCACGAATTGAAGGTGTTCGGGGTCGGCACCGATCTGCGCGACGTCGAATGGCGCGGGGTGACGCGGCAGTTGCTCGCGCAGGGCCTGCTCGCGGTGCACGGCGACTACGGGGTGCTCACCCTGACCGAGGCCAGCGACGAAGTGCTGTTCCAGGGGCGTCAGGTGTGGCTGCGCCGCGAACCCGAGCGCGTCCCGGCCAAATCGGCGCGCGCGGCCAAACAGGCCAAGACGGTCGTCGACATGGCGCCGGGGGACGTGCCGCTGTTCGAGAAGTTGCGCGAATGGCGCTCGGCCACCGCCAAGGAACAGGCGATGCCCGCCTACATCGTCTTCAACGACGCGACGCTGCGCGAAATCGCCGCCCGCAAACCGGGCAGCCTCGCCGAACTCGGCACCGTCAACGGGGTCGGCGAGAACAAACTCGCCAAGTACGGCGAGGGCGTGCTCGAGATTCTGGCGCAGGCGTGACGGCCCGGCCGGTTCCGCACTCGACAGATCCCGGATACGGTGTGTGCCGGTCGATGGACCGGTGAGTTCGCGCGGCCCTCGGACGAGTCGACTGGAGGAGACGGGTATGGGTGAGGCACACGGGATCGGTCGGCGGGATCTGCTCGCCGGGGCGGCCGCCGCGGCAGCGGGTGTCACGCTCGTCGGTCTGTCGCCCGCACAGGCCGTCCCGGTGGCGGAGGGGGTGCGGAAATTCCCCTTCCCGACCACGGACAGCGTGCGCGTCCTCGTCACCGGAGACGCGGGCACCGGAACCCGCACCCAGTGGGCGGTCGCCGACGCGGCACGCGAATACCACCGGCGCGCACCGTTTTCGCTGGCACTGGGTCTCGGCGACAATATCTACGAGACCGGACCGAACAGTGCGGACGATCCGCAGTTCGCGAGCAAATTCGAAGATCCCAACGCCGGACTGGATTTCCCCTGGGCGATGGCGCTCGGCAATCACGACACGAGTTCGGTGCTGCCCGGCGACGGCGGTTGGCTGCTGCGCGGCAACCACGAGGTGGAATACCACGCGAATTCGGCCAGGTGGTGGATGCCGAGCCGCTATTACTCGGTGCGGCTGCCGGAACGGAATCCAGTGGTCGAATTCTTCGTCCTCGACGTCAATCCGCTGGCCGCCTATGTGCCGCCGCTGTTTTCGCCGTACTGGTCCGTCGACGGCGAATACATGAACGCCCAGCGCGCATGGCTCGACGACGCGATCACGAATTCGCCCGCCACCTGGAAGATCGCCTGCACCCACCAGCCGTATCTGAGCAACGGCCCGCACGGTGACGCGGGGCGCTACGAAGGGTTCACCTTCGAACCGCTCAACGGAATCCACGCGAAACGGTTCTTCGAGGAATACGTCACCGGCCGATGCCATTTCATCCTGTCCGGCCACGACCATTCGCTCCAGGTGCTCGAACCGACACCGGAATCGAAGGGCACCCGCCAGATCATCAGCGGTGCGGCGGCCAAAACCGTTGGCAACGAACCGGGAACCGCGTCCGGCGCACACCCGGCGCTGTTCGAGAATTACCACCAACTGGGTTTCACGGTGCTCGACGTCGGCGCGAGCGCGGTCGAATTGCGTGTCGTCACCGTCGATCTCGCGTCCGGCGCGCACAGCGAGGCTTTCCACCGTCGTTTCGGATGATCCTTCCCAGCGCGTTCGGCTACATCACCGAATCGCAACAGCATCGGAATCCGGGCTGCCAAACCGGGCGGGACGACACCGACTGAGGCTACGGTGCATCCATGGGATCCGGTGATGACTCCTCCGACGACTCCGGGGTATCGGGCGGCCCCCCGCCCGCCGACACCCCCGGCGGACCGCCGGGCAGGCACGCCTTCGACCCGTCGGTCGAGTCCGTCTGGCTCGGCCGCACCCGTCCGCAACGGCTCGGCAGGCCGCGTCTGTCGACGCTGCTGCTGATCGTCGCGTTCGTGGCTCTCTTCGCGATGTATCTGACCCTGCGCTGATCCGGCGGATTCGGCCGGGCCGCCTCCGACGCCACCCATCGTTCCCGGGCTGTCATCCCGCACGGCCGAACGCGGCCCCGAGCATCTTCGCAACCTACGCGACTTCGCAGATGATCCTCCCCAAAAATCGACAGTTGCGAGGTCTATTTGCCTGTTCGGGGCGTGTGTAACGTGCGATTCGGAAACCCGGAAATTGATATCTGGAGGCGCTCGCCGTGAAGAATCATCTCGTCCGCACGCACCGTTCCGCCGAGCATTTCCCGCGTGAAGAACACCTCGCGTGGCGGGTCGCGGAGGTCGCCGCGGATCCGGTCGCGGTGGCTCCGGAGACCGAGGAGATGATCGTGAACCGGATCATCGACAACGCGGCGGTGGCGGCGGCGTCGTCGACGCGCCGTCCGGTGTCCAACGCACGGGCTCAGGCGCTGGCGCATCCGTATCAGCCGGGAGCGACGGTTTTCGGTGTCGCGGGCCGGTTCTCGCCCGAGTGGGCGGCGTGGGCCAACGGTGTCGCGGTGCGTGAACTCGACTTCCACGACACGTTCCTGGCCGCGGAGTACTCCCACCCCGGTGACAACATCCCCTCGATCCTGGCGGTCGCCCAGCACGCCGGTCGCTGCGGTCGCGATCTGATCCGTGGATTGGCCACCGGGTACGAGATCCAGGTCGATCTGGTGCGCTCGATCTGCTTGCACGAGCACAAGATCGACCATGTCGCCCACCTCGGCCCCTCGGCCGCCGCCGGTATCGGCACGTTGCTCGGGCTCGATACCGAGACCATCTACCACGCCATCGGTCAGGCGCTGCACACCACCACCGCGACCCGTCAGTCCCGCAAGGGCGAGATCTCGAGTTGGAAGGCCTACGCACCGGCCTTCGCCGGGAAGATGGCGGTGGAGGCGGTGGATCGCGCGATGCGCGGGGAGGGTGCGCCCGCACCGATCTGGGAGGGCGAGGACGGGGTGATCGCCTGGCTGCTCGGCGGCCCGGACAGGGAATACTCGGTGCCGCTGCCCGGCCCGGGTGAGCCCAAGCGCGCGATCCTGGACACCTACACCAAGGAACATTCCGCCGAATACCAGAGCCAGGCCCCGATCGATCTGGCGCGCAGGCTGCGTGACCGCATCGGCGATCTGGACCAGATCGCGTCGATCGTGCTGCACACCAGCCACCACACCCACGTGGTGATCGGCACCGGCTCGGGTGATCCGCAGAAGTTCGATCCGACCGCCTCGCGCGAGACTCTCGATCACTCGGTGATGTACATCTTCGCCGTCGCGTTGCAGGACGGGACTTGGCATCACGAGCGTTCCTACGCCCCCGAACGCGCGCGGCGTCCGGACACCGTGGAGTTGTGGCGCAAGATCTCCACCGCCGAGGATCCGGAATGGACCCGGCGCTACCACTCGAGCGACCCCGGCGAGAAGGCGTTCGGCGCCCGCGCCGAGGTCACCCTGAAGACCGGTGAAGTGATCGTCGACGAACTCGCGGTCGCCGACGCGCATCCACTCGGTGCGCGGCCGTTCGCGCGTGAGCAGTACATCGCCAAGTTCCGCACCCTCGCCGAGGGGGTGATCGACCCCGGCGAGCAGGACCGTTTCCTGGAAGTGGTTCAGCGCGCGGGTGAGCTGTCGGCGAACGAACTGTCGGAGCTCACGTTCACCGTCTCGCCACGGGTGCTCGCCCGCGCGCCCCGGTCCCCGAAGGGAATCTTCTGATGACAGGTCTACTGGCAGCCGCTACTTCCGCGGCCGACAAGCGCATCGCCTTCCGAGCCGGACTCGCGTCGGGCACGATCCAGCGTCTCCCCGGCGCGTTCAATCCCCTTGTGGCGAAGCTGATCCAGGAGATCGGATTCGAAGGCGTCTACGTCTCCGGCGCGGTGGTCTCGGCGGATCTGGCGTTGCCGGATATCGGGCTGACGACCTTGACCGAGGTGTCGGGGCGCGGGCAGCAGATCGCGCGGGTGACCGATCTCCCGGTGCTCATCGATGCCGACACCGGATTCGGTGAGCCGATGAACGCGGCCCGCACCGTCACCATTGTCGAGGATGCCGGAATCGCGGGGCTGCACCTGGAGGACCAGGTCGATCCGAAACGCTGCGGGCATCTCGACGGAAAGGCCGTGGTGCCGACCGGGGAGATGGTGCGCCGCCTGCGCGCGGCCGTCACCGCGCGGCGTGACCCGAATTTCGTGATCTGCGCGCGCACCGACGCCGCCGGGATCGAGGGTATCGACGCCGCGATCGAACGGGCGAAAGCCTATGCCGAGGCCGGTGCGGACCTGATCTTCACCGAAGCCTTGCACACGGTCGCCGAGTTCGAGAAATTCCGTGCGGCGATATCCGCTCCGCTGCTGGCCAATATGACCGAGTTCGGCAAATCCGAACTGATCCCCGCCCTCACGCTGGAGAGGATCGGCTACAACGCGGTCATCTACCCGGTCACCACATTGCGGCTGGCGATGTTCGCCGCCGAGGTCGGTCTGCGCGAAATCTTCGCCGAGGGAACACAATCCGGGCTGCTCGACAAGATGCAGCACCGGTCCCGGCTCTACGAACTGCTCCGGTACGAGGGCTACGACGAATTCGACTCCGAGATCTTCGATTTCACTCTGGAAGGAGACCGGTGATGGCCGAGACAGCGATCCCGACCATCTACAAAGGTCTGGCGGGCGTCGTCGTCGACACCACCGCGATCTCCAAGGTGGTGCCCGAAACCAACTCGCTGACCTACCGCGGCTACGCGGTACAGGACCTGGCCGCGCACTGCGGTTTCGAACAGGTCGCCTACCTGCTCTGGCACGGCGAGTTGCCTTCGAACTCGGAGCTGGAGCGGTTCCAACAGCAGGAGAGGGCCTCGCGCCGGGCGGACCGGTCGCTGCTGTCGTTGGTGGCGAAGATGCCCGAGAACTGTCATCCGATGGATGTGGTGCGCACCGCGATCAGCTACCTCGGCGCCGAGGATCCGGCCGAGGACGACAACTCGCCGAACGCCAACCGGGCCAAAGCCCTTCGAATGCTGGCGGTCCTGCCGACGATCGTCGCGGCGGACCATCGTCGTCGTCACGACCTGGATCCGATCGCGCCGCATTCGCATCTGGGTTACGCGCAGAACTTTCTGAATATGTGCTTCGGTTCGGTGCCCGCACCGGAATTGGTGCGGGCGTTCGAGGTGTCGCTGATCCTCTACGCCGAGCACAGTTTCAACGCCTCCACCTTCGCCGCCCGCGTGGTGACCTCTACCCAGTCCGATATCTACAGCGCGGTCACCGCCGCCATCGGCGCGCTGAAAGGTCGCCTGCACGGTGGGGCGAACGAGGCGGTCATGCGCGACATGCTCGAGATCGGCGACCCCGCCCTGGCCGAGCGGTGGCTGCGCGACAAACTCGCCGCGAAGGACAAGGTGATGGGTTTCGGTCACCGCGTCTACAAGCACGGCGACTCCCGGGTACCGACCATGAAGAAGGCGTTGCTCGACATCGCCGCGGTGACCGACGGCCGGAAGTGGGTGCGGATCTACGAGATCCTCGAACGCACCATGACCGAGGCCACCGGCATAAAACCCAATCTGGACTTCCCCACCGGCCCCGCCTACTACCTGCTCGGCTTCGATATCGATATCTTCACCCCGATTTTCGTGATGAGCCGTATCACCGGCTGGACCGCCCACATCATCGAACAGGGCGAATCCAACGCGCTCATTCGTCCGCTGAGCGAATACATCGGGGTGGCGCAGCGATCGGTCGTCGCCTGAGCGACCGGGAGGACCGCGGGCCGCGTCGGCCCGAGGTCAACTCCCGCGCAGACCGAGAGTGCGCAATTCCAGCGCCGCCAGCTGTCTGACGGTGTCGTCGTCTCCGCGTCGCCAGGCATCGACCACATCGTCGGAGTCGATCCGTTTCAACTTCCGCAGCGGCTGGTTCGTGAGCGCGCGCAGGGCGAGCAGGTCCTGCCCCGCGGAATCGGTGCGAAGCCGCGCCGCCGCCCCGGCTCGTCGCATCCATCGCACGCGCCGCGGCAGCCAGACGAACAGCACCAGCGCGATCGGGACGATCAGGAATCCGATCGCGAGCACGAGGGCGAGGTCATCGACGAGTGCCTGCTGATCGGCGCCCGCGTCGGCCATCGTCCGCGCGGCCGACGCGGCGCGTTCGAAGGGCGAGGTCAGATCGTCGCCGACCACCGGAACCCGGTCCACCTTGTCGCTCACCTTCGCGAGGTTGTCCGCCAGACCGGTCCCGGCGTCCTCCAACTTCTGTCCGGGAACGGCCAGTTCGCGCACCAGATCGTGCACCCACAGCGCAGCCCGGACCGAGGCATACACCCACGCCGCCACGAGCAGATCCGTGACGAATTGACGGAGAGCGACGGGGGCCCGATCGGCGTAGACCTTCACCTGAACAGGGATTCCCCGGACCTCGATCGAATAACGGGCGTTTGATTCCCGTTGCCACATCGGTGCTCGCGATGTCGAACGCCACGCTCCGGTGGCTGACGAGTGGGAGAACGACCGATCGCTCTCCTCGTCGCGGTGTGGGTCGGTGGGGTGCCTCGGTTCGTGGGCGTGGATCCGGCGTGGTGGCCGCACGGACGACCGCCATGTGCGCCGCCTCGATGAGCCTCGTTTGTCAAATGAATTAATTGCGGCCTTATTCGAATCCTTCGCGCTCGACATTTATCGGACGTCCAATGTCGATGATTATCGGAATCGCCACGAACAAATTGGTGAGCGATTACGGCAGGATTCGTTGCCGCCCATGGAAGGTGGGAATCGCCGGGAAGTGACGAAATACTGCTCTGTATAGTTGTCCGTTATGAAGGAGACGGGGCGCAAGGTCATCGCGACCAACCGCCGGGCGCGGCACAACTACACGATCCTGGATACCTACGAGGCCGGGATCGCGCTGGTCGGCACCGAGGTGAAGAGCCTGCGCGAGGGCAAGGCGTCACTGGTCGACGCCTTCGCGACGGTGGACCACGGCGAGGTGTGGCTGCGTGGGCTGCACATCCCGGAGTTCAGCCACGGCACCTGGACCAACCACTCGCCGCGCCGGGTCCGCAAACTCCTGCTGCACAAGCGTGAGATCGAGCGGTTGGTCGGCAAGTCCCGCGAGGGCAACCAGACCCTGGTGCCGCTATCGATGTACTTCCTCGACGGCAAGGTCAAGGTCGAACTCGCGCTGGCCAAGGGTAAGCAGGACTACGACAAGCGTCAGGATCTCGCCCGGCGGACCGCCGAGCGCGAGGTCACACGCGAGGTCGGACGGCGTATCAAAGGCATGCGGTGAGTGAGCCGGGCCGCACCCGCGAATAATGGGAATGAGCGGGGCGGTCGATGGTGTTAACATGACTAGCCCGCAGGGTGCGGGCACGTACGGGGCTGAACGGTTTCGACTGCGTACGTTGATTCAGGGGAAGCGTGTCGGTGCAGGCAAGAGACCACCGTAAGCGTCGCTGCAACCAATTAAGCGCCGATTCCAATCAGCGCGAGTACGCCCTCGCTGCCTAAGTAGCAGGTCGTCTCTGTCAGTCCGGGCTCGTCCCTCGGTCCGGGTACTGGCATCAGCTAGAGGGAATTACCGTTCGACTCGGTCGCGGGGCCGGACGGGACATCAAACAGTGACTGGGATCGTCATCCGAGCTTGTTCGCGAGACCCGGAGATCCGAGCAGAGACCTAGCGAACTGCACACGGAGAAGCCCTGAAGACGCGGCGGAGGACCCGGGTTCGATTCCCGGCAGCTCCACTCACGAAGAGCCCGGCCGAATGGCCGGGCTCTTCGTATTCTCGGGTCGACTCACATATTCGGGTCACCGTAGGCGGCGGCGATGTCCTTGGAATCGCTCCATCGGCTGTAGGTGGGGGATTGGGGCCAGCCCTCGGGGGAGTCCTGCCATTCTTCCTGCCTGCCGTAGGGCAGGAGGTCGATCAGGGCGAAGGAGTGGCTGAGTTGTTCGGTGCCACGGCCGTTGGTGTGCCAGGTGCGGTAGACGGTGTCGCCGTCGCGCAGGAAGACATTGACCGCGAATCCTTCGCCGGGGGGTGCGCCGACGTCGGTGCCGAAGGGGCTGTTCGCGGTGGAGTACCAGTCCATTTTGTTGCCGACGCGTCGTTTGTAGGCGAGGGCTTCGTCGATCGGGCCCTGGGTGACGATGACGAAGCGGGCGTCGTAGTTGTCGAGGAATTCCAAACGGGTGAATTGCGAGGTGAAACCGGTGCAGCCCCCGCACTGCCAGGTTTCGCCGGGGAACCACATGTGGTTGTAGACGATCAGTTGCGATCTGCCGTCGAAGAGATCCGCCAGCCGGACCGGTCCCTTCTCGCCCTCGAGCGTGTAATCGGGCATCTCGACCATCGGCAGGCGACGTCGCTGGGCGGCGATCGCGTCGAATTCCCTGGTCGCGGCCTTCTCCCTGATGCGCAGCGCGTCGAGTTCACGCTGCCAGGTATCGGCGTCGACGACGGGCGGCAGTGCTTCGGTGCTCATGGGGTCCTCCCTGACCGTATTCGCAGAGTGCGTGCTGTTGGTATAGACGTCGCGCACCGATGGAAGTCATCGGTGACCCGCTGCTTCGCCCGTCGGGATCCTCGACTCTCTTCAGCCGCTGCCCGCGAACACCTTCACGCGTTCGAGACCTCCCACCGGGCACTGACAGGGACAGCCGGCATTTTGGGGCCGCAAAGAAGAGTTTGCGCTCCGGTGTGCGGGACGATGCCGACAATGAACTTGTCGCCGAGTCGTTCGGCAAGGTGACGGAGGTGGCGGAAGTTGTCGGGGCCCACCGTGGAAGCGGCTTTGCGCCACTTGGTCTCGCGTCCTCTCGCGACGAGGCGCACGAGGGTGCTCTCGCCGCTCTGCCTCGCTCCTTGGACGACAACGACACGGGTGTCCGTGACGGCATCGGCGACCGCCGCCTCCGAGTGACGCGGATCGGCGTGTCAGTTCGGTCGCCGCTCCTGTGGCAATTCGGTCGGAACCCGGTGGGGTAACACACGGGCGGTGTTCCGCCTGGCGCGCTGCTGAAAGCGGGTGACGGGCCGGCGGTCGGTCGAACAGTGCGCGGTGCGGCCGCCGAGCGTGGCCGACTCGGTACGCGCGACCTCGCGGTCTGTGTCAGGGAACGCGGGGAGGGTGGTCCGGCACGACCAACTGGCCGATCTTCACCCCGATCGGCACCGCGTTATCGGTGTTCGCGTCGGAGGTGGGGCCGAGGGTGGCGTAGACGACGATGGTCGTCTCGGTGACGGGGTCGTAGAGGGCGACGCCGTGGTAGCCGCCGAAGGCGGGGTTCATGAAGAGCCAGCGGTCGAGATGGACGACGCCGAAGGCGAAGTATCGGTCGGTGGTCATGGGGCCTAGGCCGGCCGTGGACGGCGCCATCATCGCGGTGAATCGGTCCTCGGTGAGGAGTTTCCCGGTGCCGAGCGCGCGGACCCATGTCGCGATGTCGGTGACGGTGGAGTTCATGTTCCCGCTGTGCAGGAAGGCGGTGGGGTTCCAGAAGGTGGAGTCCTCGAATACTTTTCGCTCGTTGGTGTAGCCGTGCAGGATCGGTTCGGCCATCCGGGGGGTGAGCGCGACTGTGCTGTCGTGCATGTCCAGCGGGGTCAGGACGTGTTGGTCGATCAGATCGCCGAGAGGGCGATTCGTCGCCTTCTCCATGACGACGCCGAGGAGGACGAGGTCGCTGTGCGCGTAGGCCCAGTCGGTGCCCGGCGGAAAGAGGGGCGGGCGGGCGACGGCGAGTGCGAGGATCTCCGGTGCGGTCCAGGCGTGCATGGGGTTGGCGTAGAAGCGTTCCGTGAAGGCGGGGTCGGTGACGTAGTCGGCGATGCCGGAGGTGGCGTTGGCGAGCATGCGCGGGGTGATCTCGTCGGCACGCGGGAAGTCGGGGACCCAGGCGGAGATGGGGCGGTCGAGGGGGACTTCGCCGGTTCGGTCGAGTTGCCACAGGACGGTCGACACCATCGGTTCCATTGGCTGACCCACTCGCAGTTGCATGGCGGTGGTCGCGGGGACGCCCAGGGGTGAACCGCCGAGTGCGCCGAGGGCGATCTGCTCGTCACCGCGCCATACGCCGTAGACGGCGGCGCTGAGGTCGAGTCGGGTCATCTCGGCGCGGACGATATCGGTGATGCCCGTGGCTTGCGGACTGTCCGGCGCCGAGGCTGGCGATATGGGGGAGGTGGTGGTTCGGCCCGCGGTGGTCCCGCCGGTCGATTCGCACGCGAGGGTCGACGTCGTCAGGACGATCGCGAGTGTCGCGCACAGTAGGAGACGGGTGTTGCGCATGCTCATCACGGCGAACCCTTCCGGTGGGGGGCGCCCCGAGCAGTGATTGTCGAATGTACGCCCCTTGTGGCGTGGGGATCGTGGTTTTCGTGGGGTTGCCGCCGGGTGGTCACCTTCGGCCGGATCACGCGGTCATCGGATGACGACATCGGCCGGATTACGAATACGAGTGGTCGATATCCGGTCGAGGAAATCGCGGAACAGCTCGGTGTCGAATGTCTGAAATGTCGGGTCGATACCTCCGTCGATTCGTGAACGGCATCGCCATCGGTAATCCCGCGATAACCTCCGTCCGGAAGAATCGCCGCAACCGATTCCGATGCGCGGAGCCGATCTCCTGCTTACGCTCACGGTGCCTGCCGCTCGATCATTGGGAGTTCCCGCGGATGACAACGCCTCCGACCGCCGCGCGCGGCCGCCCGGCCCAGAGCTCGCCCGTCGACACCGACGGTCCCCGCGTGCCGTTGTACACGGCGGAGTTCGCGGCCGACCCCTATCGAGCCTATCTCGAAATGCGTACGCGCTATGGATCTTTGGTGCCGGTGGAATTGTCTCCCGGTATTCCGGCGACGCTGGTCGTCGGGTATTACACGGCGCTGCGGATCTTCAACGATCCGAGCCATTTCCCGGCCGATCCGCGCGCGTGGGAGAAGGATGTTCCCGCCGATTGCCCGGTGCTGCCGATGATGAAATGGCGCCCGAACGCGCTGCGCAGTGCCGGAGAGGAACATGCCAGATTCCGGCAGATCAATATCGCGGGCCTGGAGATGGTCGACCAGTACGGGCTTCAGGGAATCGTCGCGAAAATCGCGGTACCGCTGATCAATTCGTTCTGCGTCGAAGGTTCGGCCGATCTGGTGCGCCAGTACGCGTTTCCGCTCGCCTTCGCGGTGCTGAACACCCTGCTCGGCTCGCCGACCGCCATCGCCGAAAGGGCGGCCAACGGGATGGCCGCGATTTTCGAGGGCATCGACGCGGGACGGGGTAACGAGGAACTCATCGCGGCACTGCTGGAATTGGCGCAGCTCAAACGGGCCGAACCGGGTGCGGATATCACCTCCCGCATGATCGCGCATCCGGCCGGGCTCGGGGATATGGATATCGTCAACCAGCTCAGCACCCTGTACGGGGCGGGGATCGAGCCGCAGCAGAACCTGATCGTGAACGCGCTGCTGTTCATCCTGACCGACGAGCGGTTCGGCGAGAATGTGCTCGGCGGCAGCCTGTCCACCCGCGAAGCCATCGACGAGGTGTTGTTCAACGATCCGCCGATGGCGAATTTCTGCCTCAGCTACCCGCGTCAGCCGATTCTGATCGACGACGTCTGGTTGCCCGCGCACCAACCCGTCGTGATCAGCATCGCCGCGTGCAACGACGATCCGGCGATCGCGGCGGATCGCTACGGGGGCAATCGATCCCACCTCGCGTGGGGCGCGGGTCCGCACGCCTGCCCGGCCAGTTCGATCGCCTATCTGATCGCGCAGGAGGCCGTCGACCAATTACTCGACGCGCTGCCGGAGATGCGCCTGGCGGTGTCGCCGGACGAATTGCGCTGGCGGCCGGGGCCGTTCCATCGGGCGTTGACGTCGCTGCCGGTCGTCTTCCCCGAATCGGCGTCGCTGCCGCAGCCCTAGGACGCCCGGTCAGGGGCGGGGAGTTTCGGGGTGCAGGATCAGGACGGTGATCTCGCTGGGCGCGAAGACGCGCAGTTGCGGTCCCCAGAATCCTGTGCCGCGGCTGGTGTAGAGCTGGGTGCGGTCGGAGTGCCTGCTCAGGCCGGCGACCACCGGCTGTTCCAGTCGGACCAGGTAGTGGAAGGGCCAGATCTGGCCGCCATGGGTGTGGCCGGAGATCTGGAGCGCGATTCCAGCGGCGACGGTGTCGGCGATCTGTCTGGGCTGGTGGGCGAGGAGTACCACGGGCAGTGACGGGTCCGCGTTCGCGAGCGCGGCGTCCAGATCGGGGCCGTGGCCGGGGATGGCCTTGCCGGTCGGGTCGTCGATACCCGCGATGACGAGGCTGTCGCCGCCGCGGGTGATGATCTCGTGTTGGTTGTGCAGCGGTTGCCAGCCGATCGAGGTCATGTGGTCGATCCAGCCGGGGCCGTCGCCGAAGTATTCGTGATTGCCGGTGATGTAGAAACGGCCGAACGGCGCCTCGACCTTGCCGAGCGTATCGACCTGCGAGTGGCGTTTCGCCACCGAGCCGTCGGCGAGATCGCCCGCGTGACAGGCGATATCCGGCTGTTGCGCGTTGACGAGTTCGACGACCCGTTCCGACCAGCGCAGCCGGTCGAGCGCGGCGTAGTGGGTGTCGGTGACCACGACCAGACGGAGGCCGTCCAGACTCGGGCCGAGGCCGGGGATGTCGACGTGCACCGTGCGGACCCGAGGCACCCGCCTGGCTTCGACGATGCCGTAGACGACCAGCACCGTCGAGATCGCGAACACCCCGGTCGCGACGATCCGGGCCCGGTCGTCGACTCCGGCGAGCGCGAGTGCCCACCCGGCGACGGTGCCGAGCACCGACCAGCTGAAGAACACCCACATGATGCCGAGCAGGGTGTCGCCGACGATCGACGCGAGATCGGATTGGCGCGCGCCGTGCCCGGCCGTCATCGCCAGCGGCAGGGTCAGGTAGCCGAGCAGGAAGGCGGCGGTGCCGAGCCAGAACAGGGTGCTCGCACCGCTGGTAGGGGCGGCGACCAGGGTCCACCACGGCAGGGCGAACAGCAGGGCGGGAATCGCCAGGAACATGATCAGGCGGGGCACATACTTCAAGAGGGTTCCTCGGTGAGCGCGGGTGCGCACGGCCCCTCCACCCGGCGCGCTGGCGCTACCGACGATACCGGTGCTCGCGCGGGCCTATCTCGGCCCGTCGTCGGAATCCGGCTCGGCCGACGCGGCTGCGGCGGGTGCGATCCCGCAGCATATCGACCGGGCTGAGCAGGCGTTATCGGTCGGGTCGACCGTCGGTCACCGGAACGCGTTGGACCACATCCGATTCCGTCCGAGCGGTATTCAGCCGTCAGCGAAACGCGTCGGGATACCTGAACGTACTACCGTGTCGGAAATCCGCGTGCTTTCCCCTCGGCGGTGTTCTAGCGTGCCGGGAATGGTGCGAGCTGCGCGGTCGAACGATCGAGGTGCCCTGGCCGCCGCCGGTGTCACGGTGGTGCTGTGGGCCTCGGCGTTCGTGTTCATCCGATCGGCGGGCGCGGATTTCTCGCCGGGGGCGCTGGCCCTCGGCAGGTTGGCCACCGCCTCCATCGCGCTGGTGATCATCCTGGCCGTGACCGGGGAAGGGCTGCCCGCGCGCGGTGCGTGGCGGGGCATCCTGATCTCCGGTGTGCTGTGGTTCGGGGTGTACATGGTCGCCCTGAACTGGGGAGAACGCCACGTCGACGCGGGAACCGCCGCGATGGTCGTCAATATCGGGCCGGTGCTGATCGCGTTGCTCGGCGGCCTCGTACTCGGGGAAGGGTTTCCCCGGCGCTTGCTGGCCGGGATCACGGTGTCGTTCACCGGCGCCGTGATCGTCGGGTTGTCCAATTCCGGCGGTGGCGGCGGCGCGGTACTCGGTGTCGCGCTGTGCGCGACCGCGGCGGCCACCTGGGCGATCTCGGTGGTCGTGCAGAAACCCGCGCTGGCGCACGCCTCGGCGCTCCAGGTGACGACCGGTGGTTGTGTCGTCGGCACCGTCGCGTGCCTGCCGTTCGCGGGGCAACTCGTGCACGAGGTCGCCTCGGCGCCGCCGACCTCGACGCTCGGCATGGTGTATCTGGGCGTCTTCCCGACGGCTGTGGCCTTCACCACGTGGGCGTACGCGCTCGCGCGCACCACCGCGGGGAATATGGGCGTGACGACCTACGTGGTGCCCGCCCTCGTCGTCCTGATGGCGTGGATCGCGCTCGGCGAGGTGCCCGCGCCCCTCGCCGTCGTCGGCGGACTCCTGTGCCTGGCCGGTGTCGCGATCACGCGGTCGGGTCGCGTCGGGGAGGCGGACGGTGTGGACGCGGGTACCACGGATACACCGGTCCCGGATGTCGGGTCGGCCGGTCTCGATTCTCGCGGCGGTGACGACGAATACCGGATGCCTCTGCGATGACCCGCGACTAGGACGGCCGATAGGGTCCCGGGCGCGGGATCGGCTCGTAGCCACGATCCGGAGGGGGAGGCCGTCGCACCGTGTTCGGCCCCGGCGCGGGCAGAACACCGGGAATCGGCGCGCTGTCGTCGCGTTGTTCCGGTGGCCGCCACTGAGGACCGGGCTGGCGGGGCATCGGCGCCCGCCCGGGGGGAGCGGGCGGCTGGTTCGGGATCGGTTCGCTGTCGTACCGTCGCGGATAGCCCTGGGACTGGTTCGGTGCCGGTTCGCCTTCGTACCGCCGCGGAGGATCCTGGTTCGGGATCGGTTCGCTGTCGACCCGCTCCATGGGCCGCCGCACCGGCGTCGCCCGGACCGGGACGGGTTTCACGGCGGAGCCGAAATCGTACGCGGTCTCGGCGTGTTCGGATTCGTCGATGCCCTCGAACTCCTCGTGCTCGTTGATCCGGAACCCGACGATCTTGTCGATGATCCAGGCGATGATCAGCGCGCCGACGAAGGAGTAGGCCAGCACCGCGCCCGCCGCGATGGCCTGGCGCGACAGCTGGGTCAGGCCGCCGCCGTGCAGAAGTCCGTTGTTACCCGCGGGATTGACCGCCTCGTCGGCGAACAGGCCGACGAGCAGTGTGCCGACCAGGCCGCCGAACAGGTGCACACCGACCACGTCGAGCGAATCGTCGTATCGGAACGTGAATTTCAGCGCGACGGCCAGCGCGCAGATGATGCCCGCCGCCACCCCGATGGCCAGCGCCGCGAGCGAGTCGACGTATCCGCAGGCGGGGGTGATCGCGACCAGGCCCGCGATGGCGCCGGAGGCCGCGCCGAGCGTCGTGGGTTTGCCGTCACGCAATTGTTCGACGACGATCCACGCGAGCGACCCCGCGCCGGTGGCGACGGTGGTGTTGGTGAACGCGAGCGCGGCGAGTTCGTTGGCGCCCAGGGCGGATCCGGCGTTGAAGCCGTACCAGCCGAACCACAGCAGGGAGGCCCCGAGCAGGGTGAACGGGACATTGTGCGGTCGCGGTGTGCTCTCGGGCCAGCCGCGTCGCCTGCCGATCACCACGGCGATCGCCAGTCCGGCCGCGCCCGCGTTGATGTGCACCGCGGTACCGCCTGCGAAATCCAAGGCGCCCAGGTCGTTGGCGATCCACCCGCCGATATTGCTCGATATTCCCGCGGCGTCGGTTTCGGTGAAACCGCTGAAACTGAAAACCCAGTGCGCCACCGGGAAATACACCACGGTGCACCAGCCGACGACGAAGAGTATCCAGGCCCAGAATTTCGCGCGTTCGGCGATGGAGCCGCAGATCAGCGCGGTGGTGATGACCGCGAACATGAGCTGGAACATCACGAACGCCATGGTCGGGATCTGGTGGCCCGCGGGGCCGGACAGCGTCGTCTGGGTATCGCGGAGGAAGACGTGCGAGACGTCGCCGATCAATCCTCCGTAGGCGTCGTCACCGAATGCCTCGCTGTAGCCGTAGAGCAGCCACAGCGTGCTGACCACGCCGATGGTGCAGAAATTCATCATCAGCATGTTCAGCACGCTCTTGGCGCCGACCATGCCGCCGTAGAAGAACGCCAGACCCGGCGTCATCAGCATGACCAACGCCGTACTGGCGAGCACCCACGCGGTGTCTCCCGAATTCACACTCGTACCCCTTGTCGAACGGGTTCGCGTGAAGCATCGGGACATCCTGTTTCTGCACCACAGCTCACGTGTTTCGGCTCGATGAAGTTTCACCGTGCGGCGCGAGCCGTATCGACTCCGGGCGTGTCGCTCCCGTGCCCGGCGCGGATTTCGCTCAGACCAGGGCGAGCACCCGGCACGGTCCGCCGGTACCGCCCTCGTGTTTGGGAGCGCCGACGACGACGGTCGCGCCGGAGGGCGGCACCGTCGCCAGACCGGCCAGCATCTCGACGCCGTACCGGCCCGCGCCCAGGATCGCGGTGTGCGCGCCGTAGTCGGGGCTGGTCGCCGAATCCAGACTCAGGGTGTCGACGCCGACGCCGACCACACCGCACCGGGTCACCAGATATTCGGCGGCTTCGGGGGAGAAGGCGGGGGCGTGCGGGGTGCCTTTCGCGTCCAGGTTGACGAAGGCGCCCGGATCGGCGAGGCGCTGTTCCCACCCGGAGTACATGGCGACGAAGGCGCGATCGGGAATCGCGCCGTGCTGGGACTGCCAGGTGTCGATATCGGCGCGGGTCACCATCGCGTCGGGGTCGCCGGCTCGCGCGCTGATATCGATGACGACCAGCGGCGCGACGAGATCCTCCACCGCGAGGCGATCGGTGGTGGCCCCGCCCGGTACCCGATGCACCGGCGCGTCCAGGTGGGTGCCGGTGTGTTCCCACATCGCGAGCGCGTGCTGAGCGAATCCGCCCGCCTCGTACCGGGCGACGGGAACCATGGTCGGCGCCGGATTACCCGGCCAGACCGGAAGCCTCGGCGTCAACGTGTGGGTGAGGTCGACGACCCGGCTCGGGCGCACCGCGCGGGCGAGCGGCGCCGACACCGTGGCCGCCGCGGCCAGACCGAGGGCGCCGAGCAGCGCGCGGCGACTGGTTCGCGTGGCGTTGTCGTGGGCGGATCGAACGATTCCCGGTGCGCACATCGGACGAAAGATACCGGTCGCGGGAGGGATTCGTGGGACCCGGCACCGCGGACCGAGGTGTCGTGAACCGCGCCGCGGGCCGGTCAGCGACGGGTTCGCACGTCACGGCGGTCCGTCCGTCACCGCCCGCGCCCGGCGGGGCGAATACGGAGCAATCGGGCATGGCGGCCGTGGCGGTCGACACCCGTCGATCGCGGACAGGTCCACCGGTATAGTCGCCGCGGATGAGTAGTTCCGCCGCCGTCGACATGTCGAAGTCATCGAACCGCCGTTTCGGGCGCGTGATGTGGCTTCTCCCGGTGCTACTCGTAATCTTCGCCTACCTGTGTCTGACCATGCCGATCTGGCCGTGCAAGGAGATCACCGGCGGGTTCATCGACCTACAGGTGTACCGCCTCGGGGTGGAAACCCTGCGCGACGGCGGCGATATGTACGGCCAGTTGCCGCAGACCACCATCGGGATCGGGCTTCCTTTCATCTACCCGCCGTTCGCGGCGCTGGTCCTCGGCCCCTTCGCGCTGCTGCCCTGGGATTCCGCCGCGTTCGCCTTCTTCGTGACCTCCACCGCCGCGCTGGCGTCGACGCTGTACGTGGTCGCTCGCCGGATCTGGCCGGGGGACCAGGCCAGGCGGCTCGCGCTGTTCGCCACGGCCTGTGCCGCGCCGCTGGCCATGCTGCTCGAACCGACCCGGGCCACGCTGGATTTCGGCCAGGTCAATCTGCTGCTGATGGCCCTGGTCGCCGCCGACTGTCTCACCGAGAAGCCCAGGTGGCGGCGCGGGATGCTGGTCGGGATCGCGGCCGCGGTGAAGCTGACGCCCGCCGCGTTCGTCCTCTACTTCCTGGTGCGCAAGGACTACAAATCCGCGATCACCGCCGCGATCACCGGAGCCGTGGCGACCGCGATCAGTTTCGCGGTGCTGCCCGACGCGTCGGTGAAGTACTGGTTCGGCGGACTCGGCAATGTCGACGGGCTGAGTGGTTCGGCCTTCCACACCAACCAGTCCATCCAGGCGGTACTGGCCCGGCTGCGCGTCCCCGAACCCGCGTTCACGGTGGTGTGGCTGGTGCTGGGCGCCGCGCTGCTGGTCCTCGTCGTCGCCGCCATGCGCCGCGCCGCCGATCTGCCCGCGCTCGCGCTCGCGATCAACGCGGTGTTCACGCTGCTCGTCTCGCCGATCTCGTGGTCGCATCACTGGGTCTGGATCGCGCCCGCGCTGTTCGCCATGTTCGGTTACGCCACCAGGCAGCCGCTGCGCCGGGCGCTGGGCTGGTATCTGGTCACGGCGGCCACGGCGGCGGTCTTCGTCTACGGGCCGCAGAACTGGCTACCCAACGGCGAACAGCGCGAATCGCTGTGGACGCCGTGGCAGCATGTCATCGGTAACACCTACGTGTGGTTGAGCGTGCTGCTCGTGGTGCTGTTCCTGCTCGGTACGCGCCGGACGTCGGCCGTGCCGGTCGCGGTGACCGAACCCGTCGCGGCGACGGCACCGCCGGAGGAGCCCAGTGCCGCACCGGCGGAGAGCCCGAGTCCCGTCCGCGGGTAGGTACTCGCGGAGCGCGGCGGTAAACGCTCACGACCCCCACGGCGATATCCCCCGTGGGGGTTCATGCGTTCACAGCCGGGAGATGCCGATGCGGCAGTACTTAGTCCGGGCGATGGTGGTTCTGGCGGCGGCTTCGTCGGCTTCCGCCGCGCCGCACGCCGTTGCCGTGCCCCTCGATCAGTCCTCGCTGTGGCAGGCCGAACTGGACGAACTCGTCGCGGCGGCGGGTGTCCCCGGTGCGCAGCTGATCCACACGGGACCCGGTGGCGCCGATCAGTACGACAGCGGGACGGGGGATCTGACCAGCGGAGCGCCGTTCCCCGACGACGCCGCGTTACGCGTCGCGAGTATTACCAAGACCTTCGTGGCCACGGTGATGTTGCAGCTGGTCGCCGAAGGGCAGGTGGAACTCGACGGGCCGCTGGAGTGGTATCTGCCCGGAGTGGTCAACGGGCCGGGCGGCGACGGCGCGCACATCACGGTGCGAGATCTGTTGCGGCACACCAGCGGAATCCCGAACTATCTGCCGCTGCTCGAACAGGAATCGGTCGAGGACCTGACGACCCCGCGCACTCCGGCGGAATTGATCCGGCTCGGTCTCGACAATCCGTCGGAATCCGTCCCGGGAACCTCCTTCGGCTATTCCAATACCAATTACCTGCTCGCGGGTGAACTCATCGAACAGGTGACGGGTCTGCCCGTCGGAGAGGCCGTCACCCGGCGAATCCTGGTGCCGCTCGGGCTCAGGGACACCTACTGGCCGGTGTTCCCGTTCGACGACGTCCTGCACGGGCCGCATCCGCGCGCCTACCACCGCTTCGGCGACATCCGTCTCGACATCACCGATATCGATTCCTCCTGGGGCCTGCCCGACGGTGCGATGGTCTCGACCGGCCGCGATCTCAATCGCTTCTACCTGGCGCTGCTCTCGGGACAGTTGCTCGCGCCCGCGTTGCTCGAGGAGATGCAGCGCACGGTGCCGACCGGACTGATCGGCTTCTCCGAGGCCTCGGGGCTCGGGCTGTTCCGGTTCTCCGCCCCGTGCGGGCGCACGGCCTGGGGGCATACCGGATCCATCCACGGGTTCAGCACGGTCACCGTCGCGGCCGAGGATCGCGCGGTCACCGTCGCGCTGAACGAATTGCCCGATGTCGCGGGCAATATCGCGCTCGTCATCGGCACCCACGCGCTGGTGGAGACCATGCTGTGCCGACCGTGACCGACGAACGGTCCCCGACCGGATCGCCGAGTCGGAATGGGTGATACTTGGCCGCGTGCATGCCATCAAGGATCTGCTGCGGGGCCTGGTCGCGGTAGCCGCGCTGGTCGGCGCGGTCGCCGTGCCGATGACACGTGAGGCGCCCGCGCGGGCGGAACCGGTGTTCGACTGCGGGTGGAGCAGGCGGATCGGCGCCGACACCCTCAACGTCGCGTTGCCGGACACCTTCGCGAACTACTGGATGACGGCGGTGCCGAACCTGCCCGCCGAGGGCGTCACCCTGCGCGGTACGTTTCCGCACGGTCGCTACATCTCGTTCACCAGCTACCGCGGTTCGCAGACCCTCGACGGGCTCAACGACCTGAATATCGCACCGGATCCGGGCAGCGTCGACCCGTTCCTGCCCGGCGCGGACCGCACGGCCACGCGGCGGTCCTACACCGTGCGCGTCATGCCCGGTCCGCGCCCGGAGCGGCCCGCGCCGAACACGCTCTACGCCGACGCCGGTCTGGCCGTGGTGCTCTACCGGGTGTACCGGCCCGACGCCGGTCTCGACCCGCTCGGCGGCGCCGGTCTGCCCGAGTTCACTCTCAACGGCGCCGATGGTCCACGCACGATGCCCGAATGCGCGACTCCGCCGCAGGTGAGCGACCCGACGGCGGTCCAGTTGGCGGGCGGGATCGGCCTGCCTCCAGCGCTGCCCGGCCCGGATTACCGGGTGTGGTCGAAAACCAGCGGCAACGGTGTCTTCGCCAATCCGGACAACACCTATCTGACCTCCCGTGTCGCGCCGCGTGCCGGACAGGTCGCGGTGATCAGGGCGAAGTTGCCGCGAACACCGGCGACCTATCAGGGGCAGCCGGTCATGGCGTCCGCACCGTTGCGCTACTGGTCGTTGTGCACGAACGAAGTGTCGAGTACGCGGGTCTCGGCGTGTGTCGCCGACGACGGGATCACCACCGACGCGGCGGGCGAGTTCACGGTGGTCGTCTCCGACCCCGCCGACCGGCCCGCCAACGCCACCGCGGACTGCGGTGTGGCGTGGTTGCCGACCACCAACGGCGCGACGCTGCTGCTGATGCGCAATATGCTGCCCGCCCCGGATTTCGCCGGGGCCATCCAACACGCTCCGCAGGACGATCCGGCCGCGACGATGGGACCGTACTACCCGAGGACCGAACTGACTTCGGTCGGTGAATTCGCCGCCATCGGGTGCGCGCGGTCGCGGTGAGTCGCTAGGCTGCCCGCATCGGCGGCGGCGTGGCTCGGGGCGAGAGCCCGCGTCGAGCCGCGAGTTGTTGCCGGAGAGGGGGATACGCGATGGTCACGGATTCCACGCGGGAATCGCTCGGCACGTCATCGAGTGCGGGTCGCGGTGTGTTGGACGCGGGATTCCAAGTACTACAGGCCATTTCGGAATGTCCGGACGGATGTGGGCTGTCGGTGCTCTCCCGCTCGACCGGGATCCCCAAGGCGACCGCGTACCGGCTCGCCGAGCAGTTGGTCGGCCTCGGCGCGGTCCAGCGGGTCGAGCAGCGGTATTTCGTCGGGTCGCGCCTGGCCGCGCTCGGACGGCAATGGCAGGTCGCGCCGATGCTGCGCCGAGCCGCTCAGCGACCGGGCCGGGTGCTCGCCGCGCTGACCGAATCCATGGTCGCGGTCTGCGTGCTGGATCAGGGCGCGGTCCACATGGTCACCGGATTCAACGGCGCCGATGTCTTCCTGAGCGCGGGCCCCGGCAGTGATCTCGCGTTCCGCACCGCGTTGGCGCAGGTACTGATGGCGGCCAGGGCGGATCCGGCGCCACCGCCGCCGGGATACACGGGGACCGAATGGCGGCGGATCCGTACCGCCATCGAGGACAACGGGTCGGTCGCCGTCGACCATTTCGATGTCGCGAACGGCGTCTGCTGCGTGGCCGCGACCATTCGCTGGAACGGTGGCACCGATGTGGCCGCCATCGGCTGTATGTCGCTGGCGAACCGCTTTCCGCCCGGTTTGCCCCGACTCGTCGCGCATGCCGCACGGGAGATCGAGAAGAATTTGCGCTGATCGGTTCGATGAGCGGACCGGCAGGTTTCGGTCGCGAATCGACCGCCCGAAGATGGTTGAACATTCGACCACCGTCAGTGAGGAACTGTTCCCGCCGATGAATCGACCGACCCTGTGGGGCCAGCGGTACGCCTCGGTGTCCGTGACCGACGACGGCACGCCCCGCGCACTCGTTCGAAATACCCGGATCACGCTCTGGTTCGTCGCGGAGACCCGCAGGCTTTCCGCGCACGCGGGCTGCAACACGACGATGTTCGACGCCGATCTCGTCGGCGACATCCTCGACGCGCGCGCTCCCTGTTCCACCCTGATGGCCTGCTCGCCGGAATCGGAGGGCCAGGATCTCTGGCTCATCGAATTCCTGACCCGCGGTCCCACCTTCGCCGTGTCGGAGGACGGTCTGGTGCTGACGAACAACCGGACCTGGATCGCGTTCGAGCGGGTGCGAGATCCCGAGCCGGAATCCGTCGGCTCGTGGCGGTTCGCCCCCGAGCCGGTCGGCGCCCGCGGTTCGTTCTGGTAGACGCCGCTACCCGGGTGGGCGCAGCATCTGATCGAGGACACGCCGCACCTTGCTGATCACCGTCGAATCATCGAGTCGCAGGGCCGTATTCGCTGCGAGCAGTACCGCGTCGAGTTGGAACGCGGCCAGTTGCGGGTCCGTCTGGGCACTCTCGCCCGCGGTGGCGGCGTGGCGGAACTGATTCGCGAGCAGTGCGCGCCAGTCCCGCTGGTCGCGGAGCAGCGCGTCGCGGACCGGACCGGGCTTGCTGTCGAATTCGGTCATATTCGCCGCTCGGAAGCAGCCGCCGAGGAAAAGCGGGGTCTCGGCGTACACGATCCAGTTCTCCACGAGTGCCCGCAATCGCGCGCCACCGCGTGCTTCGGCGCGGGCGGGGTCGACGACTGCCTCGATGAACAGATCCCGCGCGTGGTCGACGGCCGCCAGTTGCAGTATTTCCTTGGTGCGGAACAGGGTCTGCACGCCCGCCTTGCTCAGACCGGTGTCGGCGGCGATCCGGCCGAAACTCAAACCCTCCAGTCCGTCGAGCGAGGCCAGATCGACCGCGCGACGCAGGACCGTCGATCTGGTGCGCGCACCGCGCAGCAGCCGTTTGTCGGTGAGTGGCCGCGGTGCCGGCGCGCTCATGCGCGACGCCCGCGTTCGAGGTGGTGGGCCAGCTGTTTCACCACTTCGGCGGCCAACGCGGCCTGACCCGACGCGGCGAAGTGGATGCGGTCGGCGCTGAGCAGATCGGCCCGGTCGTTGATCGGGTGGTCCCACATCTCGACCAGCACCGCCCGGTATTCGGCCGCGAGTCCGCGTGTGATGCCGTTGAGGGTCCGCACGCGCTGTGGCCAATCCGGGAAAACCGGTATGTCGTAGGCCTTTCCGAGGGTGAAGGTGATCAGCCGGGCTCCGGTCGACGCGGCGCGTTCGTAGAGTCCGCGCAGGGTCTGCTCGATTCGGTCGTAGTCGGGGGAGCGGCGCACGATGTCGTTGGCGCCGCTGGGCAGGTGCAGCAGATCCGGCTCGAAGGCGAGCACGCGATCGAGTTGGGTCCCGATCGCCTCGTCGGTGGTCGCGCCGTTCACCGCGGTATTGAGATATGCCAGGTCGGGGTGCACGCGGCGGAGCACGTCCGCGACCCGGTCGGGCCAGCCGATCGACGCGTAGCCCGGGGTCGGATCGCCGGTGCCCGCGGACAGGCTGTCACCGATGACGCCGAAACGTCGCCAGGGTGCGTCGAACAGGAGCGCGGCGGCCTCCAGCGCGGGCAGGCAGTACGGATCGGTCTCTTCGGTGAAATGTTCCCTGGTGACTGTCATAAGGTAAGAATACGGTCGATCGTATGTATTTGTCGAGGGTCCATCCGACCGGTCGGCATCTTTCTTGAAATGTCCTGCCCCGCAATGTTTCCGAGGGGAAACGAGTACTCTCGTTGGGGGCGTTCTCGAATCGTTCGTCGACATTCGAAGAGGGGTACGACTGTGAGCATCATTCTCGCTACCGCGCACGACACGTACGGCGCGGTACTTGCGCAGATCGGCAACCCGTCACCCGAGGCGCCGCCGCTGGCGGACAAGATCATGCAGCTGGTCCGCTACCTCACCTGGTTCGTCCTGCTCTCCGGCATCCTCGCGATCGTCTACGCCGGTGGTCGCTTCGCCTGGGAGAAATGGTCCGGTGGTGGATTGCAATCACCGAAGATGGTGGCGGGAGCCATGATCGGCGGCGTCGTCGCGACCAGTGCGGGCACCATCATGAACGCCGTCGTCGGCTAGCGCCGGGGCCGCGCGGATCGCGCACCTGGTGAGCGGTTCACGCCGTGTGACCGAGCCGCTCGTCCGGCGGAGCTACTGGGCGCCCTGATGCTCGGTGTGCGCGTCGGCGGGGCGCGTGCGGTATCCCTCGAAGAGTCTGCCGCCGAACAGACTCAGGATCTCGTCGGTGGCCGCCACCATCGGTCCGATATCGTCGGCCGCGACGGCGCGCACCGCTGCGGGCAGCCGGACCGCCCAGTCCGAGCCGAATCGCTCGTCGAGGGAACGGATTTCGCGGCGCAGCCATTTCCCGCGCCCGATCCAGCGTCCGTATCCGGTCAACAGCAGTTCGCCCGCCCCGGTCGCGAGCGCGGTGGCGATCATCAGCCGCTCGTCCTCGCAGTCCGAGGCGATGAGGTCGTCCAAGAGGTCGGTGATTCCGTAACGGGCGGAACGGATTTCGTCACCGGTGGGCGGGACCGGTCCGGCGTCGAGCAGACGCAGGAACAGCGCGCGCAGGCGATGGCCGCTGCCGTCGACGTCGACGAGCACCTCGGATTGTCCGACCAGGCGGACCGTGGTGGGATTGCGGGCCGCGATCTCGTCGGTGCAGAACCGCATCAGCGACGACTCGGTCTGGACGAACATCTCCACCGGCCAGCGGCCGCGATGCAGTGATTCGCGGTAGGGCGCGGGCTCGCCCTCGAGTAGGACCGTGATATCGAGATCCGAGGCGCTGGTGACGCCGCCGGTGACCACGCTGCCGCCGAGCCAGGCCGCGCGTGCCCGCGGGAACTTCTCCAGTACCAATCGGTGTGCGACCGTAACCGCGTCCCTCGTCATGCCAACAGTCTTGCCGATGAACACCCGGTTGCCCGGTAGCGAACCGATTCCGTTGCCGGGTAGTGACTTCCACGGGTCATCCGGCCAGGTCCGACGGGTCGGTATTGGCGCCGCACAGCACGACGCAGACCCGTTCACCGGTGGTCGGGCGGTAGCCGTGCCCGGACACGCCGCCGATCACCCCCGCGAGCGCGGTGGCGGCGCCGTGTTCGACGGCGAGTCGTCGCTCGGCCCACAGCATCCGGCGGGCGGCGACGATCTCGTCGTCGGAGACCAGGACCGAACGCGCGCCGGTCCGCAGGGCGGCGGCCACGGCGAGATCGGTGGCCCGGCGCGCGCCGAGGGAGTCGGCGGCGACCGAATCGACGGGGACGTCGACCGGATGGCCCGCGGCCAACGCGGCATCGAGCGCGCGGCAGTGCCGCGGTTCCACCGCCACCGTGCGCACGCCGTACCGATGCGCGGCGGTGGCGATGCCCGCGAAGAGTCCGCCGCCGCCGACCGCGACCACGACGGTGTCGAGATCGGGCAGTCGCTGGTGGATCTCGGTCATGAGGGTGCCCGCGCCCGCCGCGATGAGCGGGTTGTCGTAGGCGTGCGACATCAGTGCCCCGCTCCGCGCCGCGAATTCGTGACAGGCGGCGAGCGCGTCGGCGTACTGGTCGCCGACCAGTCGCACGCGCGCGCCGTAATCACGTAACCGCGCCACCTTCACGGCGGGCGCGGTAGCGGGCAGGAAGACCGTCGCCGTGACACCCTGGGCTCGCGCCGCCCACGCGCAGGCCAGCCCGGCGTTGCCGCCGGAGGCGATGGTTACCCCGGCCTCGGGCAAGGTCGCCAGATCCCGGTACGCACGCAGGAAATTGAGTGCGCCCCGGGCCTTGAACGTTCCGGTGTGCTGCATGAATTCCAGGGCGAGCCACGATTCGCCCGCGCCGGGCAGGTCGGCGGGTGCGACCACCACCGGGCGCACGCCGCCGGCGATTCGCGAGGCGGCGGCTTCGATGTCGTCGAGGGTCAGTTCGCGGTGCGAGGTGAGATCCACGATCCTCCAAGTTCTCGGGTCGGCGTCCTCGGTATCGCCGCACCGCGTCGCCGCCGAGGAGATCGGGCGTGCCGGGATCGCCTCCCGTCATCCGGTCAGGCCGCTTCGCCGGGCAGGTTCCGACGCAGCAGATCGAGCAGGTCGCTCAGATGCCGTTGGTAGGAGTCCTCGTCGTAGACGGGCACATCGCGCATGGTGAAACCGTGGGAGACACCGGGGTAGACCACCGAGGTGTAGCGCAGCCCGGCCGCGTCCAACGCCTTGTCGAGTACCGCGATCTGCTCGGCGGGGATGGAGGGGTCCGCGTCGGCGTGCGCGATGAACAGTTCCGCTTCGATGCGACCGGCGGCGTGGTGCGGGCTGTCGGGTGCGTCGTCGACCGCGAGCCCGCCGCCGTGAAAACTCGCCGCCGCCGCGACCCTCGGGCCGTACTCGCCCGCGGCCCGCAGCGCGAGCCGCCCGCCCATGCAGTACCCGACGATGCCGAGACCGCCGGGGACGACATGTTCGTCATCGGCCAGCCGGTTGAGATAGGCGCCCAGGTCGCGCAGGGCGAGTTCCGGCGTCAACTGTTCTCGTAGTGGCGCGAGCGCGCTGAAGAAATTCGCGCGGGCGTCGGGCTCGGAGAAGTCCGGCAGCGGTAGCACCGGTGCCTTGCCCGCGCGGTAGAAGAAATTCGGCGCGAGCACGACATAGCCTTGCGCGGCAATGGTTTCGACCATCTCCCAGATCCACGGGCGCAGTCCGAAGGCGTCGGGGAGAAAGAGCACGCCCGGATACGCGCGGCCGTCGTCGGGTTGGGCCAGATAGGCGTCCGCTGCGCCGTCGAGAGTCGTGATGTCGAGCGTGTGGAATGCGACGGATAACGTCATCGGGATTCTCCAAGACGAATGGTTGCCGGAATGCGAGGCGATCACGACCACGCTGTCGTGATCACCAGCGCGATCCTAGCCGCCGGGTCGTGCGGGTGGCCGACCGGCAATTCGGGAGTGACGTCGACGGCGCGCGCTCGAATTGTCGGATTTCACGAAAGTTGTCACGTCATCGACCATTTGCCGATAAATTGCGAATTCTCCGGCCCTGTAGTGTGATTTCCCGCGAGACGTTTTTCGCTGTGTTCGATCGCTGATCCGGCCCGCCGCGCGAGCGGGGGCGCGAAGAGAGGTTGACCTGTGAGACTGATCTGGATGGCGGTGCCCGTCGCCTTGGCCGCCACGGTGGCCGGATGTTCCGGCGACGACACTTCGACAACGGCCGCTACCTCGACGGTTGTCTCCACATCCGGTGCGCCGCAGCGCACGACGGAACAGGCCGCCGAGGAGCAGGGCCCCGGGGTGCGTATCGCGATCGGGGCCGCGCGGCCGGTGGTCGTGCCCGCCGAGGCCATCATGGATATCAAGGCGCCCGCCGAGTGGGGAGACGCCGCATCCGGATTGCGCTGCACGGTAACCGACAGCACCGGACGCAACGAAGATCTGCGTTCCTCGGACGTCAAGAAACGCGAAACAATCGCCGGCGGTGAGTGGATCACGCTCTGGACCTTTTCCTCGCAGCCCGCCACCGAGGTCACCGTCGGATGCCGGGATACCGGCAACAGGATCCCGGCCGACGAGGCGCACTACATTCGCGTGACGCCGCGCGGGGCCAATCCGAACTGACGCGCGGTCCACGATCGGCGCCCGGCGTCCGACCGGCCGCCGATCCGGCGCGATGGCTATCTGCCGTGGGCCCGCAGCTGGTACAGGCCTTTGGTCACCGCCACCTTCTTGCCGTCGGCATCGGTGACCACGGCCTCCAGGGTGAAATCCGATTTCCCGCGCTCGGCCGCCTCGGCCTCGATGCGGGCGATCTCCTCCTCGGCGAGGGTGGCCTCGGCGCGCAGGTCCGATTTCGCCATGCCGACGAACGCGATCTCGAAACCCTTGACCAGCGGGTAGTACGCCGAATTGTCGAAGGTCGCGATGGCGATCATCCCGCCGAGTACTTCCGCGACGGTGAACTGCACTCCGGCGTAGATGACCCCGAAGTGGTTGCCGTTCCCTTCGATGGGAACACTGGCCGAGGCGTATCCCCGGCGCGCCTCGATCGCCCGAACCCCCATCTTCCCGGCCGGGGGAATCGTGAATTCCATTGCGCCGTTGATGATGTCGGCGAGGGGAGGTGCGTCCCCGGTGTTGCTCTGGGTCATGCCGGCAGTGGTCCCTTCCGATATGTCACCGGACGGCCGGGCCCACGGGGATACCGCGGACCGCGTCGTCCGATGTCTGAACCCGCCCTCGAACCGAGGGCGGGTGTCTTCAGATTAGTCGGGGATCTGTCGGTGTCGGTGCGTAGCCTCGGTGGGGTGGATCGGACGACCCGTCACCCGGACCGAGCCCCCGCCTACCGTGAGCGCCCGTCGCGGCTGGCGGGCGCGGTGCTGTGGACGCGTACCGTGACCGGGCGCGATCGGGCCGCGCCCGTGCTGCCCGACGGCTGTATCGACCTGATATGGCGTGCGGGCGTCCTCGTCGTCGCCGGTCCCGACACCACCGCGTTCCGCCCCGACGTGCCGATCGGCACCACCTACGCGGGGATCAGGTTCTTTCCCGGCTCCGGTCCCGCGCTGCTCGGCGTGCCCGCCGACGAACTGCGCGACCGCCGGGTCGGCCTGGACGAGCTGTGGCCGTCGCGCACGGTGCGCGCGCTCACCGGCCGGGTCGACGACGCCGCCGACCGGGCGGGAGCGCTCGAGTCGATCGCGCTGGAGCGCGCGGCGGAGGCGGGTCCGCCCGATCCGCTGCTGCCGCGGATCGTGGCCGCCATGGATTCCGGGATCTCGGTGGCGGCGACCGCCGAGCGGACCGGGGTGAATACCCGCCTGCTGTACCGCCGTTCGCTGGCGGCCTTCGGATACGGGCCGAAGACGCTGGCCCGCATCCTGCGGTTGCGGCGCGCGGTCGCGATGGCGCGGACCGGGATGTCAGCCGCCGACACCGCGGCCGACGCCGGTTTCGCCGATCAGGCCCACCTGTCCCGCGAGGTGCGGGAGCTGGCGGGAATGTCGTTGGGGCAGTTGCTCGCGGACCGTTCCGGCGACACTCAGCCCAGCGGGGCGTAGAGGTCGACGCCGTTGCCGTCCGGGTCGGCGACGGTGGCGTAACGCTGTCCCCACAGCGCGTCCCACGGCTTCAGTTCGCCGTGATATCCGGCGTCGACGATCGCCGCGTAGACGGCGTCGACCTCGGCCGGATCGGCGCAGCGGAACGCGAGACCGATACGGCCGCCGCTCGTCGGGCGTTGCCAGTCCGGGTGGAAGGAGCGAACGGTGTCCTCGGTGTCGAGCGCCAGGCGCAGGCCTCCGATGATCGTCGCCTCGGTGTGCGGCGCGTTCTCGGCGTCCGCCGGGAATTCCAGCCCGAGCCCACGGTAGAAGGCGAGGGAGGCGGCCATATCCGAGACCACGATGCCGATGAAGTCGAGTTGTGGTGTCATACCGGCAGCGTAAGCGGCCGTTCGGGCCGCGGTCTTGAACGAATCGGACGCGCTCGGATCAATGTTTGGGCGCGGGAACCAATTCGGCGATGAGGTTCTCCACCAGGATGCGGATGCGGTCGCGGACGGTGCGCACCACTTCGATCCCCTCGCCGGACGGATCGGGCACCACCCAATCCCGGTAGCTGATGCCGGGGAAATACGAGCAGGCGTCGCCGCAGCCCATGGTGATCACCACGTCGGAGACGCCGACGGCCTCGTCGGTCAGCAATTTCGGTGTCCCACCGGCGATGTCGATGCCGACTTCGGCCATGGCCGTGACGGCGACCGGGTTCACGGTGGCGGCGGGCTCGCTGCCCGCGGAACGAACCTCGATGCGATCACCGGCGAGCGCGGCGAGGAATCCGGCGGCCATTTGGGAGCGTCCGGCGTTGTGCACGCAGACGAACAGCACACTGGGTGTGTGGGCCATCGAGCGCCTTTCGGTGGAGAGCGAAACCAAGGGTGTGCCGTGAGGCCGGGTCAGCCGTTCGGTACGCGTCGTCCGAATGGCTGCTCGGGCCGAAACGCTGTCGTAGCGTAAGGGATACGGCCATGGTGTCGATCACCTCGGGCACCCCTGGCGTTACCGCTCGGCACCGAACGGAAATTGCCGTGGGATTGCCGTGCTGGTGGGGGCGGTTCGGGAGGTCGAACCCGGTTCTCGCGCCGTCGGAGAAGGCGCGGTGCGGTCGTCGGCGCGTTCGCGCGTGTCCTGTTTGCGTAGAACGGCGTCACCACGTCCGCGCGCTCGTGCGGACGTGGTGACGGGAGTGCGGCGCGGACGCGCTCAGAGCGGACGTCGCGCGATGATCCGGCGCAGGCGGTCGCGGTCGCGTTCCAGCTTGCGTGCCTCGTAGGCGATCGGGAAGTAGCGCAGGCGTTCGGGCAGCAGCGGCAGCAGATAGGCGATCAGGCGACCGAGGACGCGCAGTGTGCGTTCGTCGGCGGCACTCCACTCCAGCCCGAGTTTACGGCGGGCCGATTCCGGGGTGGTCCCGACGGTGACGAAGTACTGCATCCTGCCGATCGGCGCGACAGCGGTCTTCCAGACCGGGGCGAGCGCGCGCGGCAACTGCTTCGGCGGCGCGACCGAGCGGATCACCCGTAGATAGTCGTGGGCGGTGCCGGTCGCGACCAGATGGTTGTCGACCATCTCGGTGAAATACTTCTCGAACGCGGCGTAGTTCTCCGGAATCTCCTTGGGCGGCACCGAGAAATTGCGGAGCAACTGCACCGCTTCGCGGTAGTAGGTCTCCTTCTCCGCGTCGGTCAGCGGGCGGCGGGCGAAGTATTTCGCGTTCTCGGTGAAGGCGAAGGTTCCGGTGTGCAACACCCAGGCCCACGGTCCGCTGCTCAGCGCCGTGTGCCGGACGCCGTCGGGGGTGGTGGTGTTGAGGGTGGCGTGCATGCCGCGCAGCCGTTCGGCCTCGGCCAGCCCCTCCTCGCCGCCGTACACCCACATCATCACCGAGGCGAGGCTGCGCAGGGCGCGGCCCATCGGGTCGGTGCGGAAGGTCGAATGCTTGTCGACCACCGCCGAGATGGTCGGTTCCATGGTCTGGAGCAGGAACGCGGAACCGGCGGTGAGTGAGAAGGTGACCAGGCCGGTCTCGTCCCACATGCGCGTGCCCGGTGCGAACGGGTGGCGCTGGGGAAGATCACGCGCGTCGGCGGATTCGAGGGTGGTGGACGCGGTCATTGTGATCTCCTTTGATCGACCAGGTGCACGACGATGAGAGATTTAGCATAGCAACGTCTCATCGTCTCTGCGAGGTGTCCGGAACGCCGGTGGTCGGTCATCCGGTGTCCACCTAGGCTTTCGATATGACGAGTGAGTGGCGTGAGCGGCCGGGCCGGGTCGGGGTCCTGACCGGTGCGGGTATCTCCACCGATTCCGGAATTCCGGACTTTCGCGGCCCACGCGGGGTGTGGACGAAAGATCCGATCGCCGAACTGTTGTCGACCTACGACAACTATCTGGCCGATCCCGACCTGCGCAGGCGATCCTGGCTGGCCCGCCGCGACAACCCGGCCTGGCAGGCTGTGCCCAATACCGCCCATATCGCGCTGGCCGAACTGGCGCGCGTTCGGCCGGTGTCGATCATCACCCAGAACATCGACCGGCTGCACCAGCGCGCGGGTTCGTCACCGCAACACGTCATCGAGATCCACGGCAATATGTTCGACGTCGTCTGTGTCGAATGCGCCTTCGAGACGAGTATGGCCGCGACCCTGGAGCGGGTGGCGGCGGGCGAGGCCGATCCGCCGTGTCCGGATTGCGGTGGAGTGCTGAAGGCCGGGGTGGTCATGTTCGGCCAGCAGATGGACCGGCGCAGTATGGCCAAGGCCGCCGTGACGGCGGAGACCAGCGATATCTTCCTCGCCGTCGGCACCTCGCTCCAGGTGGAACCGGCCGCCTCGATGTGCGCGATCGCCGTCGACGCCGGCGCGGATCTGGTGATCGTCAACGCCGAGCCGACACCCTACGACGCGATCGCGACCGAGGTCGTGCGCGAACCGATCGGCACGGCGGTGCCCCGGCTGGTCCGGGAACTGCTCGCGGCGAAACAGTGACCCGACGGGCCGTCAGATCGGTCCGAGGACGCGGTCGAGGTAGGGGTTGACGAACAGGCCCTTCGGGTCGAGGCGGCGGCGCACGGCGGCGAAGCGATCCCAGTCCGGGTAGCGCTCGCGCAGGGTTCGCGCCTCCTGGAAGTGACGCTTACCCCAGTGCGGTCGACCCTCGTATTTGTCGAAAACCGCCTCGCAGGCACGGAAATACGGCTCCCACTCCATCCCCCGGTACTGATGCACCGCGATGTAGCAGGTGTCGCGGCCGCTCGCGGGGGACAGGAACGCGTCGTCGGGCGCGACCCAGCGCACCTCGATGGGCATGGCGGTGTCGAATCGCTTCGCCAGTTCCTTGATCTCGCGGATCGCCTCGGCCGAATGCGCGCGCGGGACGGCGTATTCCATCTCGGTAAAGCGAATCAGCCTGGGGGAGGCGAAAACCCGGTAGGAACGATCGACCTGGCGACGGTAGCTGCCCGCGTAGGCGGCGCCGCGATGGATCAGCGGGATCAGGCCCGGCTGCCATTTGCCGAGTCGGCAGAGTCCGTCGAAAGCGTAGTTGGACATCAGGATATCGGCGAACCAGTCGACGGCTCTGGCCCTCGGCTGCTCGGGGAGATCGACCGTGTTGTTGCGTTTGGTCATCGCGAGCGGGCTGTGCGCGAACATGTAGAACTCGAAATGCTCGTTGCCGTCGACGTGGGTGTCGAGGTCGTCGAGGATCTCCTCGACCGGGATCGGTCGTTCGATTCCCTCCAGCACGAACGACGGCACCAACCGCAGGGTGAGCGCGGTGACGACGCCGAGCGCCCCGATGCCGACGCGGGCCGCGCGCCAACCGTCGGGATCGGATTCGGCGTTCAGTTCCACCCGGCTGCCGTCGGGCAGCACCAGCTCCGCGGAATGGATCGCGGCCGAGATGTTCTGGAGTGCGGCTCCGGTGCCGTGGGTTCCGGTGGCGGTCGCGCCCGCGATGGTCTGCACGTCGATATCGCCGAGATTGGGGAAAGCGAGGCCCGCGGCGTGCAGCGCGGCACTGGCGGCGTTCAGGGTGATGCCGCCCTCGACGCGCACCAGACCGTTCGCGCCGTCGATATCGATGATCCGATTCATCGCGGACAGATTCATCAGCACGCCGTCGGTGAGGACGGTGTCGGTGAAGGAATGTCCCGCGCCCGCCACCCGCACGTTCCTGCCGTCGGCGACCGCCCCGACCAGGATTTCGGCCACCTCGTCGGCATTGCGCGGCGTGGCGAGAACCGACGGTGCGCACCGTTGATCGCCTGCCCAGTTCACCCACGAGTTGGTCATATGTCCAACTGTAGGTGATCGCCTGTGACCGGCGCTACCCGTGGTGAATCGGAGGCTACTTGCGGCGACCGGTGCAGACGAAGGTTTTCGCCCGTTCGACCTCGTCGTCGGTGAGCGGTGGCACGTCGAGGGTCTGGCGCGGGACGGCGTCGGAACGGACGCCGTTGAGGGCGATCGCCATATATCGCTTCCAGGTGGAAGGGTTCACCGGCTTGGAGAAGGCAGCGACGGCGTCGACCATATTGATCAGCGCGAAGAAATCGGAGGGTTCGACGCCCGGCGCGAGCGCGCCCGATTCGGCGGCACGATCGATGACGGCCGCGATGGTGGGCTTGATGCGGTCGCGGACCGAGGTGAAGCGTTCGAGATCCTCTTCCAGTTCCAGCATGACCTCGCTGAAGCCGCGATTGGTCGCCAGGTGGGTGCAGGCGTACTCGAAGAACTGGACCAGGCCGAGCCAGGGGTCCGGATGCGCGGCCGCCGCTTCCGCGGCCACCGCGAATTCCGTGACGTTCTGTTCGAAGACCTCGGCGATCAGTTCCTTCTTGTTGGAGAAGCGGCGGTAGACCGTGCCGACGCCGACGCCGGCGCGCTCGGCGACGTCGTCGAGGGTGATCTCCAGTCCGTGATCGGCGAAGAGTGCGCGTGCGGCAGCGACGATGCGTTGCTGATTGCGCGCGGCGTCGGCACGCAGGCGCCTGGTCGGGGCTGGGGCCGTGGCGGGATTCACACCGACATGTTACCAACGAGCGGGATTAAGCGGAGGCCATGTCTCCGTTCTTCTGTTAGCGTAGGACGATAACCGGAGGAACTTCCTCCGCTTGGGCGATTCCGACTTAGGGGACAAATGACTACCACGTTCGACCGTGGGGCCACGGCCCCCACCGATCACACGGCACCGGATACCGGAAAGCGGGGCTCACACGCCCTGCGTTGGTGGGTGCTCGCCGTACTCGGCGTCGCACAGTTGATGGTCGTGCTCGACGCGACCGTGGTGAATATCGCGCTGCCCGCCGCGCAGATGGATCTCGGCTTCAGCGACGGCGACCGGCAGTGGGTCGTCACCGGCTACGCGCTCGCCTTCGGCAGTCTGCTGCTGCTCGGCGGACGTCTCAGCGACCTGTTCGGCAGACGCAACACCTTCATCATCGGCCTGATCGGCTTCGCGGTCGCCTCCGCGGTCGGCGGCGCGGCCACCAGTTTCGAGATGCTGGTCGCGGCCCGCGTCGGCCAGGGCGTCTTCGGCGCGCTGCTCGCTCCCGCCGCGCTCTCGCTGCTGACGGTGACCTTCACCGAACCCGCCGAACGCGCCAAGGCCTTCGGCATCTTCGGCGCGGTCGCCGGTACCGGCGGCGCGCTCGGCCTGCTGCTCGGCGGCATGCTCACCGAGTGGGCCTCGTGGCGCTGGGTGATGTTCGTCAACCTGGCCTTCGCCGCCGTCGCGCTGGTCGGCGCGGTCATGCTGCTCGCCAAGCACGTCGCCACCGAGCGGCCGAAACTGGATATTCCGGGCACGGTCGCGGTGACAGCCGCACTGTTCGGCATCGTGTACGGCTTCTCGCACGCCGAATCCACCAGCTGGACCAATCCGGTCACCCTGTTCTTCCTGATCGGCGGCGCGGCATTGCTCGCGGTCTTCGTGTGGATCGAGGCCAGGGTCGCGCATCCGCTGCTCCCGCTGCGCATCGTGCTCGACCGCACCCGCGGCGGCTCCTACATGACCGTGTTCGTCATGGGCATCGGAATGTTCGCCATCTTCCTGTTCCTCACCTACTACATGCAGTTGAGCCTGGGCTACTCGCCGATCACCACCGGTCTGGCGTTCCTGCCGATGGTCGCCGCGATCGTGCTGTCGTCGACCACGGTGCCGCCGCTGCTGCTGCAACGGGTCGGTCCCAAGGTCATCGTGACCGCCGGATTCGTGATCGCCGCGGTCGGCATGGGCTGGCTGACCCAGATCGGGCTCAATACCGGCTACGCCACCCACGTGCTGCCCGCGCTGATTCTGATGGGCCTGGGTCTCGGTGGCGCGATGGCCACCGCGTTCCAGGGCGCGACCGCCGGTGTCGAGCACGAGGACGCCGGTGTGGCCTCGGCGATGATCAACACCAGCCAGCAGGTCGGCGGATCGATCGGCACGGCACTGCTGAGCACGATCGCCGCCTCGGCCGCCACCGACTACCTGGCGGGCAGGCAGCCCGGTGCGCTGGCCGTCGCCCAGGCGCAGGTCGAGAGCTACACCACCAGCTTCTGGTGGGCGACAGCGATCTTCGCGATCGGCGCGGTGCTGGCCGCGGTGCTGATCCCGAACACGGTGCCCGCACCCGCGGAGGGTGAACCGGTACTGGCCCACTGATACCGGATCGCCCGATATCGGTGCCCGCGTCGAATCGACGCGGGCACCGATGTTCTCGGCACGGGGGACCGGGAGATCGGACCCCGTGCCGCGCCGTCTCAGCAGTTGGTCGGCGCGGGGATGCCGGCGAACCGATCGGCCAGATAGTCGAAGGCCCGCGGAATGCCCTGCGCCATCGCCGAGGCGTGATCGGCCCCGGGGATCACATCGAGCAGCATCGGGGTGCCCGCCGCGCAGTACCGTGCGGAAACCTCGCGCACCAGAGCGGGATCGACCTGGTCGGCCCCGCCGTGCCACTGGTACACCGGAGCCGACGGCGCACCGGCGTAGGACTCGAGGCTGTTCTCGTGCAACACGCGGATGGTGATCGGATCGGCGTCCATCGCGACGGTGAAGACGTCGCCGAAACTGCGATCCGCTCCCGCCCGGATGATCTCGTCGGTGCAGGCGTTGGCGATCTCGCTCCGTAGCGCGGCACCGGCCGGATTGAGCACCCGGTCCATCGACAGCTCACCGGGATACTCGCGTTCCAACCCCATCGCGGCGGCGAAGCCGAGACCGAACAGGGGGCTCGGTTCGTTGCCGACATCCTGGGCCAATTTGCCGATATTCATCGGGACTCCACCTTGGGCCACACCGACGATGGGCAGTTCCGGCGCGTAGTCGGGGGCCAGCGCGGCGGCGAATCCGGTGGCCATGCCGCCGCCGGAGTATCCGGCCATGCCGACCGGACTGTCCGCGAGGCCCGCGGGCTCGAATCGTTTCGCCGCGCGGATCCCGTCGAGAGTGATCCGCCCGCCGAGTTTCGCCGCCCCGTACGCGCTGGTCGGACCGAGATGGTCGGGAACAGCCAGGGCCCAGCCCTTGGCCAGCAGCAGATTCAGTGCGGGCGCTTCCCGCATGCTGCCGTCGAACAGACTGTGCGAGGGCGCGCATCGCGTGCCGAGCGCGTTCACGAACGGCTGATAGGAGAGCAGCGGCCTGTCGTTCCCGCCGCCGGCCGGAACGAGCACCGTGGTGACAGCGGCGATCGGCGCATCCCCGGAATCGGTGCTACGGAACAGCAATTGCCACGCGGTGGCGCCGGGATAGGCGGCATCGGGCATCTGCCTGCTGCGCACGATGTCACCGGGGCGATATCCCGCGAGATCGGCGGGCGCGGAATAGAAGGCGTCGGCGTCGGGCGTCGGGTAGAGCGGCGACGCCGCCACCGGCGAGGTGGATCCGAGACTCACCGCGGCCACCGACGCGAGGGTGACCGCGCACCCGCGCAGCACGGACCCGCGTGCCCGATGTCTGCCACGAATTCGCTGTGACCCGGATCGGTGCCGTGGCACCGTGTCCCGGTCCGTGGTCGAACCTGATCGTCGTACCGCCATATCGCTCCAGACCTGAGTGTGTGAGGGTGTGGGGAAGACCGGGTGGAACGTGCTGTGACTTCGCTTGTGCGCGCGGGAGTCCCCGGAACGGGAACATCGCCGCTCATAGTTCGTGCCGCGTCCCGGCGCGGACTGGCCCGGCGGCGGACCGATAGAGTTGCGACGGCGATATCCGGGGCGGCAGGAGGTCAGCGTATGAGCGGGCAGTCCCGGACCGCGGCCGTCGAGCCCGCGGTCCTGCTGGTGATCTCGCTCGGCGGCGGCCTCGGGGCGTTGCTGCGCTACGCCGTCGGGCGACACTGGCCGGTGCGGCCGGGACAGGTGCCGTGGTCGACCTTCGTCATCAATGTCACCGGATGTTTCGCGATGGGAATCCTGATGGTTCTGATCACCGAGGTATGGGTAGCCAACAAACTGCTACGTCCGTTCTTCGGCGTCGGTATCCTCGGTGGGTTCACCACATTTTCGACCTACTGCCTCGAGATTCGTAGACTGCTCGAATCGGGTGCGACGGCCGAGGCGCTCGGCTACCTCGGGGGAACGGTGGTAGCGGCGCTCGCCGCGGTGGCTCTCGGGATGGGCGCTACGCGGTTGGTGTTCGGGACGGCGCGGCGGGGACGGCGCGGTGAACAACGGTGAACGCCCACGGAAGGGGTCTGGCATGCGGGTCACGGGCACACACGGTGCACTCCGTCGGCGCTCTCGGGGGTGGAATCGATGACCGCGCTTCTGGTGGTGTTCGGCGGAATGCTCGGCGCCCCCGCCCGATACCTGATCGATCGCGCCGTCTCCGCGCGTTTGCGATCCCCGATGCCGTGGGGGACATTGACCGTTAACATTGTCGGTTCGGCGATGCTCGGCGCTCTCATCGGCGCAGGCGCGGCGGGTCTCGTACCCGCCTTCGCCGAAATCGGCTTCTGCGGTGCGCTGACGACGTTCAGCACATTCGGTTACGAGACGATCCGGTTGGTCACCGGCGGTGCCTACCACCTGGCGGTGGGCAACGTCGTGATCAGCGTGGCGGCCAGCCTGGCCGCGGTGTACGCCGCCGTGTCCGCGACCCAGTGGTTGTGGACATGATTCTGATGACGAGCCGGGCACAGCCGACACGGAAGGGAGACCCGAGCATGGCCCACGATCGAGCCGGGCGTCCCGCGCGGCCCACCGACCTGGAAGACATCGCGCATTTGGTGACGGCGTACTACTGCCGTCTCCCGGATCCCTCGGATCCCGCGCAACTGGTGTCCTTCGGGACGTCGGGGCATCGCGGATCGAGCCTGGACACCGCCTTCAACGAGTCCCACATACTCGCCATCACCCAGGCGATCGTCGAATACCGTGCCAGCCGCGACATCACCGGCCCGGTGTACCTGGCCCGCGACACCCACGCGCTGTCCGAACCGGCGTGGACGACCGCGCTGGAAGTACTCGCGGCCAACGAGATCACCGCCATCATCGACGCCAGGGGCCGCTACACCCCGACCCCGGCCCTGAGTCACGCTGTGCTGCGGCACAATCGCAACGGCACGAAACATCAGGCCGACGGCATCGTGGTCACCCCGTCGCACAATCCGCCGCGCGACGGCGGGTTCAAATACAACCCGCCCCACGGCGGCCCGGCCGACGCCAAGGCCACCGACGCGATCGCCGCGCGGGCCAACGAGCTGCTGCGCAACGGGTTGTCCGAGGTGAAGCGCACCACCGTGAGCAACGCCTTGCAGACCAGCGTCGAGCGCTACGACTATCTCGACCACTACATCGGCGATCTGCCCAATGTGCTGAACCTGGACGCGATCCGGGGGGCGGGCATCCGGCTGGGCGCCGACCCGATGGGCGGCGCCAGCGTCGACTACTGGGAGGAGATCGGCCAGCGCTACGACCTCGAACTCGAGGTGGTCAACCCGTTCGTCGATCCGACGTGGCGTTTCATGACGCTCGACAGCGACGGCAAGATCCGGATGGATCCGTCCTCGCGCTACGCGATGGCCGCGCTGGTCGCGATCAAGGACGACTACGACATCTCCACCGGTAACGACGCCGACGCCGACCGGCACGGCATCGTCACCCCCGACGGCGGATTGATGAATCCGAACCATTTCCTGGCGGTCGCGATCGAGTACCTGGTCGCGAACCGGATGGGTTGGGATGCGTTGACCAAGATCGGCAAGACGGTCGTCACCTCCTCGATGATCGACCGGGTGGTCAGCGTGCTCGGCCGTGACGTGCACGAGGTGCCGGTCGGCTTCAAGTACTTCGTGCCCGGCCTGTTCAGCGGCAGTCTCGCCTTCGGCGGCGAGGAGAGCGCGGGCGCCTCGTTCCTGCGGCACGACGGCACCGTGTGGACCACCGACAAGGACGGCATCCTGCTGGCCCTGCTGGCCGCCGAGGTCGCCGCCGTCACCGGGCAGAGTCCGTCGGCCCGCTACGTCGAACTGGAACGCCGCTACGGCGCGCCCGCCTACGCGCGCATCGACGCCACCGCGACCGTGGAACAGAAAGAGCTGCTCGCGAAGTTGACTCCTGACATGATCACGTCGAAGGAGATCGCGGGCGAGCCCATCACCGAGGTCCTCACCAGGGCCAGGGGGAACGGCGCGCCGCTCGGAGGTGTGAAGGTCACCACCGAGAACGCCTGGTTCGCGGCCCGTCCCTCCGGCACCGAGGACAAGTACAAGATCTACGCCGAATCGTTCCACGGTCCCGAACACCTGCTCCAGGTGCAGGCGGCCGCGGAGGAAGTGGTCGGGCGGGCGCTGGCGGGTGAGTAGACGCTCGGCCCCGGCGAGCGGCGCACGCGCGCTGCCCGCCGAGATCTGGGTGCTGGTCGGCGCCGCGTTCGTCATCGCGATCGGATTCGGTCTCGTCGCACCGGTGTTGCCGCAGTTCGCCAGGAGTTTCGGGGTCGGTGTCGCGGCGGCGTCGGGGATCGTCAGCGCGTTCGCGGCGATGCGGCTGCTGTTCGCCCCGGTGAGCGGCAGGCTGGTGCAGCGGCTGGGGGAGCGCCGGGTCTATATCGGCGGATTGCTCATCGTCGCCCTGTCCACCGGGGCCAGCGCCCTCGCCCAGAGCTATTGGCAACTGCTGGTGCTGCGTTCGATCGGCGGTATCGGCTCGACGATGTTCACCGTGTCCTCGCTGGCCCTGGTGATCCGTATCTCACCGCCGGAGGCGCGCGGACGGGTGTCGGGGCTGTGGTCGACGAGTTTCCTCGTCGGCTCGATCAGCGGGCCGCTGGTCGGCACCGCGATGGCCGGACTCGGCCTGCGCGCGCCCTTCGTGATCTACGCGGTCGCGCTGCTCATCGCGTGCGCTGTCGTCCACCTGAGTCTGCGGAATTCGAGTCTCGCGGTGCCGGAGGCGGCCGGTGAGATGAAGCTGATGAGTTTCCGCGCGGCCCTGGCGCTGCCGCAGTACCGCGCGGTGCTCTGGTCCAATTTCGCCAACGGCGCGGCCGTGTTCGGCGTCAGGATGGCGCTGGTGCCGCTGCTCGTGGTCGAGGTGCTCGATCAGTCGATCGGCATGGCGGGCATCGCGCTGACGGCGTTCGCGGCGGGCAATGTGGCGGTGCTGTTCTGGTCGGGCGGACTCTCGGATCGCTGGGGCCGCAAACCCTTCCTCGTCACCGGCGCGTTGATCTGCGCGGTCGGCACCGCCGGGCTCGGTTACTCGCCGAATCTCGCGTGGCTGCTCGGGACTTCCGTGGTGGCGGGGGTGGGATCGGGGATGCTGACCCCGACCCAGCAGGCCGCCCTCGCCGATATCATCGGTCCCAAGACCAGGGGCGGACCGGTCCTCGCGGCCTTCCAGATGTCGGCGGATCTGGGCACCGTCGTCGGTCCGGTCGCGATCGGCGCGCTCGCGCAGCAGACCTCCTACGGTCTCGCGCTCGTCGTCACCGGCGCGTTGTTGCTGGTCGCCGGAGTGTGGTGGCTGCTCGTGCCGGAGACGCTGCAACGGAACGCGACGGTATTCGAGGTCGTCCGCGAGCCGGAGGCGGACGCGAGCGCGGACGAGGTACCCGCGACGTATCGGTCGATCGCCGCCGAGTCCGACGCCGAGGTCCCGATGACCTACCGGGCCGCGGCGGTCGAATTCGGCGAGGACGACGTCCGGGATCACGACCCCCGGAAGGCGAACCACGGCAACGGGTCCGGCGACCCGTCGAGTGTCGACGCGGGTGGCGTCGTTCCGCGACGTTGCGGGTGAGCGTCTCGATCGTGTGCGTTTCGTTACCATCCGAGTAGCGGACCGTTCGGCATCTTCCTGTTTTCGTAGCGATCTCGCGGCAAACCGACCTAGGATTGGTGCCGTTCGGAATCTGCTGTCCCCTAGGTCAATTCGTTTTGTGTGATCAGCATCCCCCCGGTACTGCCCGTAACTCGCGCGGTACCGAGCAGTAGTCGTTCATCGAGATCCGCACCACCGCGTTCGCCCGTGCCGCGGTGTCAACCTCGAGGTGAGGACCACGCATGACCCCACGCATCACCACCGACCATCCGGTGCAGACGGAAACGGCTGCGCGGCAGTCGTTGTCGACCGTCGTCCGCGCAGCCGTCCGAAACCTCCGCGCGGCGCCCTGAGCGAGCGTTCCGATACCGCGTCATCCGGCAGCCGTTCCCCTCCGGTCCGATCATCGGCCCGGTGTGACGGACCCGGCTGCCCCGCAATCGAACTCCCCCGCCGACGGACCGGGGTTCGGCTGCGTCCCGACAGGAAGGTGTAGGCCGATGATCGAGACGACTCCGGCGCCCGGCCGCCGCGCCGACGAGATACTGACCGACGCGCGGAATCTCTGCGAACCCGTCCTACGGGAGGCGATCGCCTGGCTACCCGATCCGTTGCGGCTGATGGGCGGCTACCACTTCGGGTGGTCCGATGTGGACGGCTCGCCGCGGTCGGCCCGGTCGGGAAAGGCCCTGCGCCCGGCGTTGACCCTGGGGACCGCCGTGGCGTGCGGCGGCACGACCGCCGCGGCCGTGCACGCCGCGGCTGCCGTGGAACTCGTCCACAATTTCACGCTGCTGCACGACGACGTCATGGACGGCGATCAGAGTCGTCGCGGCAGGCCCGCGGTCTGGAAGGTCTGGGGCATCGCCGACGCGATCCTGCTCGGTGACGCCATGCACGCGCTCGCGGTGCGACTGCTGGTGGCGGCGCTACCGGCGGTGGCGGCTTCCGCGGCGGTCGCCGAACTGGAGATGACGGTGATCGAGATGTGCCGCGGCCAACACGAGGACTGCGGACTCGGCGCCGCCCGACTAGCCGACGTGGGCGAATACGCGCGGATGGCGATGGGGAAGACCGGTTCGCTGATGGGGTGCGCGTGTTCGCTCGGCGCGATCTGCGCGGGCGCCGACGCCGCGACGGTGTCGCGGATGAACACCTTCGGCCGCGAGCTCGGTATGGCCTTCCAGTTCGTCGACGATCTGATGGGGATCTGGGGCGATCCGGCCGTCACCGGCAAACCGGCCGACGACCTGGCCAGGCGCAGTATGTCGCTTCCGGTCGTCGCGGCACTGGGCTCGGGAACGATCGAGGCCTCCGAACTGGCTGCCATGTACTACGGTCCACCCCCGGACATCTCGATGGATATCGAACGCGCCGCCGCGCTGGTCGAGTCGGCGGGCGGTCGCCACCGGGCCCTGCGCGACGCTCAGCAGCGGGTCGACGCGGCCATCGCCGCCCTGATCGATCCGTCGACCGCCGAGGACCTGGTGGCGTTGGCCCACCTCGTCTCGCACCGGGACCGGTGAGCCGAATGCCGAGGACAGGAGATGTCGTGCAGCCCTTCGCCCTTCCCGAGTTCTACATGCCGTATCCGGCCCGCCTCAATCCGCACGTGGATCGGGCGCGCGCGCACACCGGGCAGTGGGCGACCGCGATGGGCTTGTTCGAAGACCAGGCCGGAACCCATATCTGGGATGAATCCGATCTGGAACGGCACGACTACGGATTGCTCTGCGCCTATACCCATCCCGACTGCGACGGCCGCGAACTCGAGCTGATCACCGACTGGTACGTCTGGGTCTTCTACTTCGACGACCATTTCCTCGAACTGTTCAAACGCAGCAGGGACGGCGCGGGCGCCAAGCGATACCTGGACCGGCTGCGCGATTTCATGCCGCTGTCCGGCGGTCCGATGCCCGAGCCGACCAATCCGGTGGAACGCGGCCTCGCCGATCTGTGGGCGCGCACCGTCCCGTCGATGTCGATGGATTGGCGCGCCAGATTCGCCGAGACCACCGCCGCGCTGCTGGAGGAATCGCGCTGGGAGCTGGCCAATATCGCCGAGGGCCGGATAGCCGACCCGATCGAGTACATCGAGATGCGCCGCAAGGTCGGCGGCGCGCCGTGGTCGGCCAACCTGGTGGAACACGCGGTGGCCGCCGAGGTGCCCGCCGAACTCGCGCGGACCCGGCCGCTGGAAGTGTTGCGCGACACCTTCTCCGACGCCGTCCACCTGCGTAACGACCTGTTCTCCTACGAGCGCGAGGTGCGCTCGGAAGGGGAGAACGCCAACGCGGTCCTCGTGGTCGAGCGCTTCTTCGGCTGCGACACCCAGCGCGCCGCCGATCTGGTCAACGACCTGCTGACCTCACGGCTGCAACAGTTCGAACACACCGCGCTCACCGAATTGCCGGCGTTGTTCGCGCAGCGCGCGGTCGGCCTGACCGACCAACTCGCCGTCCTCGCCTACGCGAAGGGTTTGCAGGACTGGCAATCCGGCGGCCACGAATGGCATCTGCGATCGAGCCGGTACATGAACGACGGTGCGGCGGCCGTCGATCCGACCGGGGTGCCCACCGGCTTCGGCCTCGCCGCGGCGCGGCTACCGGGAGCGAGCACCTCGCGCGCCGAGCGAGTACGCGCGCGCGGCCTGGTGCACGCCCGCGTCGAGCCGGTGGGTCCGACACCGATCCCGGAGATCTCCATGCCGTACCAGGTGCGGTTGAGCCCGCTGCTGGATTCGGCGAGGTCGACCCTGCTGGTATGGGGACGGCGGGTCGGCTTCCACGATCCGGTCCCCGAACTGGGCGGTGTGGCGCTGTGGACCCCGAACGATCTGCGCCAGTTCGATTTCGCGCTGTGCTCGGCGGGGATGGATCCCGACGCCACCACCGAGGAACTCGACATCTCGGCCGCCTGGCTGGCGTGGGGCACCTACCTGGACGACTACTACCCGCAGGTCTTCGGCAGGCGCAGGGATCCGGCAGGCGCGGCGGCACAGGCCGCGCGATTCCCGCGATTCATGCCGCTGGACGATTCGGCCTGCCCGCTGCCGGTCAACGCGATGGAACGCGGCCTCGCCGATCTCTGGCGGCGGACTACCAACGAACTCAACGCGACCCAGCGTCTCGAATTGCACACCTCGGTCATGAGTCTGGTGGAGGGCTGCGAATGGGAGGTCGCCAACGACGCGGCCGACCGCATCCCCGATCCGGTCGACTACATCGAGATGCGCCGGCGCACCTTCGGGTCGGATCTGACCAAGACGATGTCGCGGCTCTCGCACGGCGACCCGGTGCCGCCCGAGGTCTACCGCGTGCGGACACTGCGCGATCTGGAGAACACCGCCACCGATTACGCCGCGCTGCTCAACGATCTGTTCTCGTATCGGAAGGAGACCGAATACGAGGGCGATCTCCACAACGGCGTCCGGGTGCTGCGCAGCTTCTTCGAATGCGGCAGGGACGAGGCGCTCGGCATGGTCAACGATCTGATGACCGCGAGGATCAGGCTGTTCGATCGCATCGCCACCACCGAATTACCCCTGCTCTACGCGGAATCCGATCTCGACGCGGCCGCGCGCGCCCTGCTGGACCGGCGTGTCGTGGAACTCAAGGACTGGATGGCCGGGATCGCCTACTGGCACGAGAAGACCGGACGCTACGTGGACGCCGAACTCGACGCCCGCTACCGCCCGGCGATCGGTCCCGCCCAGGTCTCCGATTCCCTGCTGCTCGCCCTGCTGCGCCCGTCGGGACTCGGGACCAGCGCCGCCCGTATCGAGGGGATCCTCACCTCGTCCGAACGCAGCGAAAGTGTGGTGCCCCGATGACGGCTCCCGGCACGGCCTCGATTTCGGCGATCCCCGATCCGGTGGCGATCCGCGCGCGCGTCGACGAGGCACTCGCGGCGTTCGTCCGCGAGAAGGCGGGCGGCGGTGCGGCGCGGCGCCTTCCGACGGAGGTGGTCGACACCCTGGAGGGATTCCTCTTCGCGGGTGGAAAACGGATCAGGCCGGTGCTGTGCGTACTCGGCTGGCTCGCGGCGGGCGGCAGCCCCGAGGTTCCGCCGCCGGTGGTGCGCGCCGCTGCCTCGCTCGAACTCTTCCACGCCTCGGTGCTGATCCACGACGACATCATCGACGACAGCGATACCCGCCGTGACCACCCCACGGTGCACCGCAGCCTGGCCGATCGGCACCGCGACCGCCGCGATCCGGACCGTTTCGGCGTCAACGCCGCCATCGTGCTCGGCGATCTGACCATGGTCTGGGCCGCCGAACTGCTGCACACCGCACAGCTGAGCGCCTCCCGGCTCGGTGGCGCGCTCGCGGTCCTGGATTCGATGCGCGCCGACGTGATGTACGGCCAGTACCTGGACCTGCTCGCCACCGCGTGTCCGACCGAGGACCTGGAGCGGGCCATGGAGATCGTGCGCTACAAGACCGTGTCCTATACCTGCGAACGTCCGCTGCACCTGGGGGCCGTGCTGGCCGACGCCGATCCGCGTGTCCTCGCCGCACTGACCGCGTACGCGCGCCCGCTCGGCGAGGCGTTCCAGCTCCGCGACGACCAGATCGGCGTCTACGGCGATCCCGCGAGCAGCGGAAAATCCAATCTGGAGGATCTGCGCGAGGGTAAACACACCGCCCTGGTGGCGCTGGCGCTCGAGAACGCCCGACCCGCCGACGCCTCCCGGTTGCGTGTTCTCCTTGGTGATCCCGAACTGGACGAAGACCAGGCCGAGATCTGTCGCGATATCCTCACCGCCACGGCATTGCCGCAGGTGGAGGACATGATCACCGTGCGCTGGGAACAGGCGAAACGCGCACTGCTCGACGCGCCGTTCCCGCCCGAGGTCTGCGCGGCCCTGCGCAGGATCGCGGACGCGGTGGTTCTACGCGCCGTCTGACGCGGGTCGCCGTCGTATCCGTTGACACACCGCCGGGACCTCCCGGCGATGTGTCGCGCACAGGTTTCGGGCAGAGTGGTCGGCGTGAGTGAGCCATCCCCGAAGTACACGCCGCGGCCGATGTCGAACACCACCACCTACGCCCTGGGTGGTGTCGCGGTCGTCGTCATCGCACTGGTCGTCCTGCTGGTGATGCGCTGGAGCAACGACGAGGCGGATGTCCGCAACGACGGATACGGCACGGTCCGCAACCCCGCCGTCGTCTCGGTGCTGTCGCCGGACGGTTCGGTGCAGCTCGGCCGGGTCGACGCGGCGAACACCGTCGACATCTACGAGGACCCGCTGTGCCCGGCCTGCGGCGTGCTGGAGAGCGTCTACGGCCAGGAGATCGCCCAGAAAATCGACGAGGGCGCACTCGCTGTCCGCTACCGCTTCGTGAACTTCCTCGATTCGCGCTCCAAGAGCAAGAACTATTCGACCCGCGCCGTGGCCGCGACCGAATGCGTGGCCGACTCGGGTTCCGGCCCCGTCTACGCGAAATTCCACGAGATGCTGTTCGTCACCGATCAGCCCGAGGAGAACAAGTCCGACCTGACCAACCAGCAGTTGGCCGACCTCGCCCGCGAGGCGGGTGCGGGCGAGGACGTCGTGCAGTGCGTCGCCTCCGGCGCGAAGGTCGACGCCGCGACCGCCAATGCCAAAGCCGCCCTCGACCAGCTCAACGGGCTGCTCGACGGGAAGGCCGCGACCCCGTCGGTGTACGACGGCGCTACCAGGATCGATGTGAACAACGAGAACTGGGTCGTCGACGTGACCCGTTGAGCCGGGTCGTCCGAGTTCCCTCCGGGTACGCCGCGCACGTTCGTTCTCACTCGGCAGGTCCGGTAGTCGCCGGTGCGGGATCACGGGCCTTGTGCCCTTCCGGAAACGTCGAGGCCCGTGAGTCCCTAGGCCCGATCAGTACGCGTCGGCGGATCGCTCGGTGACGGGTATCTCGTCCTCGGGCGCTATCCGGGTCAGTTGGAGATGGACCGGCAGATGACCCGCGACCGGAAACACCAGATCCACGGCGGTCGGACGGTCCGAGGGGAGCGGCCGTGAGTCCGGTTCGGATTGCTCCGCACCGGTTCGAACGCCGACCGGACGGTCGATATCGGTATGCGGGAACAGGTACCTCGCGCCCTCGCGCACGGTGATGTGCACGCCGCCGGTCGGTGCGGTCCACCGCAGACGATCGTGATCGGCCGGCGCGACGCACCACCTCGTTTTTCCCTTGTCCGCCAACACTTTCAGACGATGGTGCCTGGCACACAGGACGTAGGAGCCTGCCCCGGCCGCTCGGCCCGCTTCCTCGGCGGGGCCGTCGACCGGTTCGGATTCGGCGGCGGGCACGACACAGCCGGGAAACCGGCATATTCCGTCGACGGCCCGAACCCACCGCGCCGACGTCTCCCGCCCGCCCCCGTCCTCGGATTCCTCCCGCTCCGAAATCACTTCGAACCGCGCGTGTTCGGCGACCGTTCGCGCCAGCGCCGCGTCGATCGGCCCGTACCCCGCGAGGAACGCCGGAGCCTCACTCGTTCCCAGTAGTGATTCGGCCGGAATACCGATCTGGACGAGCGGCCGTCGCGGAGTCTGCTGCGGCACAACCGAATTCGCACAACGCCGCCCCCGCCCGCACGTGCACCGCAGCCGCCCCGACCCGTCCGCCAATGCCACCAGCGCGTCGGCGCGTCGCTGCGGCATGGTCCGCGGATCCTGCCCGCACACCTGCAAACTCATCTCCCGCAGCCGCATGGCCACTGTCTGCGCTCCCGGCGCGGGCAGCAGTCCGTCGAATACCGCCATGCTGTCCTGCACCGCCCGAATCCGCACATCACGCTGATCCTGCCGACGTTCCCGGCGACGTTGCGCCCCAAGGGGATCCAACCGCGCCGCCCACCGCCGCGCCGCCTGCCGCAGCCGCGCGGGCTCGGTCCGCTCGGCGACCTCGATCAACCGCGTCTCCACCACCCCCGCGACCTCCCGCGACAGCCCACGCGTGCTGTCCACGATCACCCGCACCTTCGCCAGATCGATCCGCCCCGCCTCGAAGGCCAGCCGCGTGCGCGGCAACGACTCCTCGAGTGCCAGCCCGATATCGATCAGCGCCCCCGCCGTCGCCTCGTCGGCGTGCACCGCCACGGCCACCTCACTCGCCGCGAACTCCCCGGCCCGCACCCCACCCGGCCCCGGCTCCACGCTCTCGGCCCGATGCCGCCGATACAACTCACGCACGGCGAAGACCTCCGCCGCCTGCGCCCGTGCCGCCGCCCCGTGCGCGGCCCGAAGGGCATCGATCAACCCTTCATCGCTCATGGCCCCGAAGTCCATGGAAAAGCTCCGATTAGACTCGAACATGCGTTCGATCGTAACGCCTGTGCCCCACTCCCACCACCGCTATGCCCAGGCGATTTGGAAGCCGACACGGCAGTGGTGTAACTTTCTTCAAGCGCGAGGGAAACCGAGCGCGATAACCAGGGGCTATGGCGCAGCTGGTAGCGCACCACACTGGCAGTGTGGGGGTCAGGGGTTCGAGTCCCCTTAGCTCCACCCAACAAAAAGCCAGGTCTAAGCATTGTGGACCTGGCTTTCTCTGTCTCGATCAGAGCCACTGACGACACCGTTGACGACAATTCACATCGCGGAATCGTCGGAATCGAACAGCGGATCCAACGCGCCACGCTGCACCGACTCGATCACCTCCATGTAGATGCCCGTCCTGACGCCGATCGCACTGTGACGAAGGATGCGCTGCACCGTCGCCGCCTCGCAGGTGAACCTCAACCGTTTCGACCGATGACCCGTTCAGAGCCTCCCCTGATCGCGCCAACAGAGAGAGCCGAGCGAACCGGGCATTGGTTGCTAACCTCTGCCTCCTCATGGCCCGATTGTCCGACCTCTCTCAGCTCTCGCTTACGGCCAGATCAAGTTTCCCGCCCATCAGGAATCGAGAAAGTCGATGAGCAGCGGTGCCAGCGTCGCCGGACGGTCGAGGGGGATGATGTGACCACAGTCCTCGATCACGTGCCCGGTCAGGGTGTCGGCGATCGGACGGAGTTGGTTTTCGAGTGTGGTTCCGACGGGGTGGGATCCGATGGCCATCGTCGGCACGGTGAGCCGGGCGGTGTCGACAGCCCGTCGGATCTGCTCGGCGCTGGTGGGCATCGCCCGATAGTAGGAGAAGGCACACCGTAGCGAATCGGTGCCGGTGTAGGCGGCGACGAAGGCATCGCGGGTTTGTGCGGGGATGCCGCGGCCTTGGGTTCCGCTCGTCAGAAACCAGTCGAGGTAATCGGATTCGTTTCCGGCAAGGACTTTTTCGGCAAGACCGGGCACCGCGTGAAAACCGAACCACCAGGGCGGCCCCGGAAAGGTTTCGGTACCGGGCAGCGTGCCCAGCAGCGATTCCATGAGCACCAGCCGGTCGACTCGTTCGGGCCGCCGCATCGCCAGTAGGAACGCCGGGGGAGCGCCGGCATCGATCGCGACGACGGAGGAGCTGGTTTCACCCAGGGCGTCGAGCAGTCCCTCGGCGTCGGTGGCGAGCGTGCCGGCGTCGTAGCCGTCCTGCGCTCGCGTGCTGGCGCCGAGGCCGCGCAGGTCCGGCACGATCACCCGGTGTCGTCGGGCGAGTGGGCCCATCACCTCGCGCCACAGCTGCCAGGTGTGCGGAAAGCCGTGCAGCAGCAGAACTGCCGGTCCGGTGCCGGCGATTGCCACGTTCGCTTCGATCCCGTTGGTTGCCACCATCCGCACTGTGAGATCTGGCAGTTCGTGAGACATTCGATCCTCCGCAGTCCGGTTACTAATGGTTACTAGGTAACCGTAGGTAACCCGGGGTAACCTGCCAAGACGGCACTTTCGATACAGGTGGTGAGCTCCAGGTGACTACCCGAACCAGCACAGGCAAGCGCGGGGATCTGTTCGCTCCGGACTGCCCTACCCGTAGGCTTCTGGATCGACTAGGCACCAAATGGGTGTCCATGGTGGTGAAACTGCTGGCCGAGGCCGCGCCCGGCGAGGTGCGCTTCGCCGAACTACGGCGTCGGATGCCCGGCGTATCGCAGAAGATGCTGTCGGTGACTCTGCGAAGCCTGTCCCGCGACGGGTTGGTCGCCCGCCGCGTCGAACCCACCGTTCCCCCGCGCGTCCACTATCGCCTTACCGATCTCGGGCTCTCCCTGGAAAATCCGCTGGCCGCGCTACGAGAGTGGGCGGAGGAGCACATGGCCGAGATCGACGCCGCCCCGCAACCTGAGGACCACGCATGACCCTCGAGGTCGATCCCGGCGACAGCCACGAAGATTCCCACGCCTGTGTAGCGGGGTTATGTGGCCGCCAGCGGGTCGAAGACGGGACCTGCCCCGTCCGCTCGGGCCACCTGGCTGATTCCCTCTGCTCGGTCAGCGGCATGCGCGAACATGCAGTTCAGCGACGCCCTGAGTGAACTTTGCGTCGCAACCGGCGAAGCGTTCGAACAGGTTCCTCGTCCTCGAACGGCCGATCTATCGAAACGTGATCCGCTGGCTCACGGAGCGACCAGCCTCAGCAGTGGGGCGAGATCCGGTGGGGTCGGCATCGGATCGAGGAGGCCGACGCGGGCGCGTCCGGTATTGCCCTCGGGGTAGCGGCCCGATACCGATCCCGGTGCGGCGACGATGATCCGCACGATCTGGCCCAGGGCTTCACGGCAGTCGCGTCGGCGCACGGCGAGGGCGAACATGGCGATGTGGTTGCGGGTGTGCAGCCACGGGTCGGGCTGAGACAGGATGTGCGCGCGTTCGAGAGGGGGCCACCGCTCGGCGTCGACGGCCGCCGACTTCGCGGCGGTCATCTCCAGGTGGTAGTGGGCGCGGGCTGGGTCGGGCAGGCGAGGCATCAATGCGCCGTTCCGGCGGGGTGATCGCAGCAGTCGCAGTTCTCGCGTCGGCCGGCGCCGAGTAGTGCCGAGGGTGTGGGGCAGCAGGTGTCGCCCCGCCAGGCATCGACACCTTCTCGGACCGCGATCGCGGCGATGACCAGGGCGGCGATCGGGTCGGCCCACGACCAGCCGAACAGGCTGTTGAGCAGCAACCCGACGAGCAGTACCGCCGACAGGTAGGTGCACAGCAGGGTTTGCTTGGAATCGGCGACCGCCGACGCCGATCCGAGTTCACGCCCGGCACGACGCTGCGCGGCCGACAGCATCGGCATCACGACCAGACTCACCGCGGCGAGAATGATCCCGATCGGAGAGTGCCCGGCCTCGCCGACGCCGAGCAGACCGCGAATCGAGTCGACCGTGACGTAGAGGGCCAGCGCGAAGAACGAGTACGCGATGATCCGCAGTGCGACTTTCTCCCGTGCCTCCGGATCGCGCCCCGCGAACTGCCACGCCACCGCCGCTGCCGAGGACACCTCGATCACCGAGTCCAACCCGAACCCGACCAGTGCCGTCGACGACACCCGAGCGCCCTCGCCCAGGGCAATGGCCGCCTCGATGACGTTGTAGGTGATGGTCGCGGCTACGAACCAACGAATTCGACGCGCCAGCAATGCTTTCCGTACCGGACTCGACTCGATCGGTACCGCTGGGGGCGTCCAAGGCATTCCGAGCGACGCCATCAGCAGCAGCCCTCGGAATCGGCGGACGGACAGCACGCCGGATCCACCGCCAGCACCAGCCCGAGCAGATCCCCGAGGGCGGCGCCGATACGGGCATCCGCGAGCTCGTAGCGACTGCGTCGCCCCTGCGGCACCGCGACCACGAGACCGCAACCGCGCAGGCACGTCAGATGGTTGGACAGGATCTGGCGAGACACCCCGATCTGATCGGCCAGATCCGAGGGATACCCCGGCGCCTGGCGCAGGCTCAGCAAGATCCGCGTGCGGGTCGGGTCCGACAGCGCGTGCCCGAACCGGGCGAGAGCATCGGTGTGCAGGGCGGTCTCCATAACGTGACGATACATCAGAATCTGTATTCAGAAAAAGATGAACCCTCACCTGGAGTGAATCAGGTATCCGGTCGGTCGCTTGCCGTGCTGGTTCGGTACCCGCCATTGCCTGCGAGCCCGCGGCGGCGGCAGATCCACCCGCGGAGACAGATCAGCGCGCATATCGCTCGCCACGCGGCGGGGCAGCCGCGGCGGAGACCTTCTACAGCCTCGTCGGCTCGCCGAACACCGCGCCGCTGTCGTCGACTTCGGGCGTTCTGGCTTCCAGGTAGGTGTACTGGCGGATGGTGACCGGGCCCGCGCAGTTGTCGACTTTGATGTGGAAGTCGCGGGTGATGATCTGCACGGTTCTGCCGGGGATGAGCGCCTTGCCGGTGCCGATATCGACGTTGGTGATGTCACCGGGTTGGAGTTCCAATTCCAGGAACAGGCCCGGGTCGACCGCGATGGAGGGGATGACGCCGTTGTATTCCTGTATCTGTCCGGATTCGAACTCCTGCGATCGCACGGTCCCCTCCGTCTGTGACTGTGCCGACTCGCCGGTGCTCGATTGCTCGACCGTGCTCGACTGCGCCTGCTCGGTCGCACTCCGCTGGACCTGTTCGGTCGCGTAGTTCTGCTGCGGTCCCTCCAGCCCGAATTCCGTGGTGGGGTCGACGCCGGGGATCACGGCGTCGACCCTGGCCGCGCAGCCGACGGAGTATCCGGTTCTGAGCACGCCCTCGGCCTGCCCGTCGAGCCGACCGTAGGCGACGGTGGAGACCAGGGCTTCGTGGCTGGTGGGGACGCCGTTCAATGGTGGGATGCGGTTGATGGCTTCGTCGTGGGTGCCGACCGTGAAACTGCCCATCGCCGACTCGAAGGTCTTCTCGTGTGGTGGCAGGTTGACGATATCGGCATGCGCGGTCGGCAGAAGCAGTACGACCAGCGCTGAGGCGGTGAAACTCGCTGTCGAGATGATCCGCAACATGATCTCGCAGGGTAGTTGATATATCGCTGATTTCCCCGCGTCGTGCGGGCGTGTGATGCGACCGATGCGGCTTGTTGTTCGCTCGTTCATCCGGCGCGGACCGGTTCGATGATCCGGTGCGAGGGTGTCCGCCGCGACCGGGGTGTGCCCGGTGGCATATGCGTCCACCGAGGTCTCCAGATGGGAACCGACCGAAAGATTGCCGAAATATTCTGTGATGCAGCACTTCTCGACGGCACACCACACACCTGGGTGAATGCGTGCCACCACGGGAAACGCGGAAGGTAGCTGTCGCGGGCGCGGTCCGTTCATCCGCCGAGCGGGGCGATCGGCGGGATAGCATGGCTGCATGACGTCCTTGCGGTCGGTCCGGGTAATCGTTGCGATCGTGGCGGTACTCGCCGGGGTGTCGGCGTGTGGCGACGGCTCGGGTGGGCTGCCCGACCCGGAGTTCCTGTTGCGCGGCGCGACCGCGGCGGCGGGCAGCGTCAGCAGCGCGCACGTGGAGATGACCACTTCGGACGCGATACCCGGGCTCGCGGCGCGCGCGTTGAGCGCGGATGTGCGGGCACGGAAGGGATCGGAACCGGGCGCCTCGGTCGGCACGGTGGACGTCGGCGGGATGCGATTCGATTTCGCCGAGCAGGACGAGCGGCTGTTCTCCAAATCTTCCGACGGCAAATACGTTCCCGCGCAGCAACTCTCGGGAGGCGGGGCGCTGCCGAAGCCGTCGACGCTGCTCGATCCGGACCGTGGTCTGGCCGCGATGCTGGCGAATCTGAGCAATGTGCGGACCGAGGCCAGGGAGGAGTTCGACGGAGTGCAGGCGTTCCGCGTCACCGGTGACGTGCCGCGCGCCGACGCCGCGGTCTGGCTGCCGAGTATTCAGGGCGACGCGCGATTGGCCATCTGGTTCGCCACCGCCGGTCGGCATCTGCCCGTCGGCACCAGGTTGACGGTGGCGGGTTCCTCGGGGGAGCCGGCGTCCATCGATTTCGCCCTGTCGAATCTCAACAAGAAGGTGCGGGTGCCCTCGGTCGCCTGACCCGCGAGGTGGATCAGGCCACGGTGAGCGACGCGATGCTCGCGGCGGGTTCACCGGCCACCAGCGCCTCGAACCGCCATCGATTCAGGGCCGCGTGACCGTCCTCGTCCGCCAGGGCGGTGACCGTCAGCTCTACTTGGTCGCCGGGAACGACGAAGCGCCGGAAGCGAAGTCGGGTCGCGTGCCGTAATCGCAGTCCTGGTTCGCCCGCGGCCAGCCGGGCCAGCGCGAGAGCGCTCTCGATCAGCAGAACCCCCGGCAGAACCGGGTAGCGGGGGAAGTGGGTGGCGAACAGTGGCAGCGTGCCGGTGACGTTGAGATGGGCGACGGCGCGGACTCCCGGCTCGACGACGACGACGCGATCGAAGGCGGGCGCACCCATCGTGGCCGCCGTCGGCGGGGCGGTGTGGAACGTGGTCATGGCGTGTCCTTCGGGAGAAAGTGTCGTCAATCGAGCGGTCCGCGGCCGAGCAGAACCCCGGCCATGCGCGCCGTATCGGCCGGATCGTCGAGCCGGTCGGCGTCGATCAATCCGCACATGATGCCGTTCGCCGTCAGGATCGGCACTCCGTCGACATCCACTCGCCCGTCGACGACGGCTGTCCTGGTGCCGATCGATCTCACCTGCGCCGACATGCGCAGGACATCGCCGGGCACGGCGTCTCGCAGCACCGTCACCTCGCCGATATTGAGCAGCGCGGCGCGCTTGCGGTGCTCGGTGCTGAGCAGGACCAGCCACGCTCCCGCCTGGCACAGGGCTTCGAGTACCAGGCCGAACGGTGCGACGGGACCCCCGGGAGAATCCTGCCAGTAGTCCTCGTAGACCGAGGTCGCCTTCCTGGCGGCGATGTGGCGCATCGGCTCCCACGCCTCGATCCGGTCGATGAGATGGAAACGCATCGCGTCAACTCTCGACGGTGGGAGGGGGTGTGTCCACGACATCGCGCAGCTGGCTCGCCAGTGGCTCCGACACCAGCGCGATCACCCGAGCGGACGCGTCCGATCCGGCGATCAGACTCGCCGCGGCGACGATCTCGCCCGCGTCGAGGGCATCGAGGCAGCGTGCCAGGTGGGCGTCGGTGGCGATCTCGATCATCGCGCTCAAGGTGATCCAGTCCTGCCGATCGGCGAGTGACCTGGCCACGGTGACGACCAGATCGTCCGGCAACCCGCCGATCAACGCCGACGAGCGGGACAGATCCAGGTGGGTGGCGACCTCGGCCAGGTAGTCGGGGGGAAGTCGCTTCGCGGTGGCGATCGCGCGCGGGGTGTCCATCACCGCGGCCATGTGCGCGGTCATCAACGCGCTCTTGTTACGGGTGATGACCTTGGCGGCGATGGCGGGCGGGATGACCCGGGTCGCCGCGGCGATCTTGCCGAGACCCGGTGCGGTGGAATCGAAGAGCAGATCGCCGATCTGCCGCCGCAAGCCCGCGATATCGTCGGCGGGAACTTCGGCCAGATAGGCGATCCGATCGACCGGCACATCGAGCACGCGTGCGAGTCCGGCCAGGGTCGAGCTGCGCGCGGCGGGTGAATCCTTCACAGTCCGACTGCCTTTCGCACCGCGCCGCGAAGGAACACCGGCACATTGTCCAGTGCGCCCAGGGCGGCGACGGTGAGTTCCTCGATCCGTTTGCGGGTCACTTCCTCGACCAGTGCGGCGAGGTCGTCGCGCGATTCGGAGGGCAGCGCGGCGATGCCGGGCGGAGGTGGCGCCCGCAGGATCGTGGTGAGTGCGTCGTGTTCGTCGGCCGGCAGCTGCGCGCCGGTATCCGATGGGTTCATATGACCCTCCGTATGGCGAAAATGACTGTCCACGTGCAGTTCTCGACTCGAGCGTGGAGCGATCGTCTATCGGGGAGTGGGCTGGATCCGATCGGGGCGGACGGCCGGAGTGGCTGCCGCATCGGAGCCTAACACGGCGCGGCGCCGCCCGCCGGGGACGTTGACCGGGTTCGGAGCCGAACCTATTCTGTGCCCACCGCGACGTCGTCTCTTCCGCGGTTCCCGCACCTCCCATGTCCAGGCCGGAGTGTCCACCATGTCCAAGAACATCCGAATTCCTTCGGGCGTAACAACTTCCAGATCATCGGAGTTCAACGAGATCGTCAGGAGTATCGATGACGAGACGCTGGCGAGCGCGATGGCGGACCCGATGAGTCGCAGCGTCGTCCTGCACGCGGTCTTCGACGAGATGCCGCGACGGCTGATCGGCGACCGTGTCGAGGGTGTGGACTCGGTGGTGTGCTGGCGTATCGGTGAACCGGCCGATATGTGGACGGTCGTCGTCGCGAACTCCAGGTGCACTGTGCACCAGGGGAATCCGGGGCTCGATCCCGCGGTGACGCTGGAGCTCGGGATGGTCCCGTTTCTGCGGATGATCGCAGGTCAGATGGGCGGAATGGCACTCTTGGTGACCGGAAATCTGCGTATTAAAGGCAATATGATGACCGCTCGAAATATGGAGAAGTGGTTTGTCCGCGACTGATCGGCAAATAAACCGTCCATCCAGTCTGCTCCGTCCAGCCGCTGGTCAGAAGATTTGTGGCGTCGAACAATTGACGACCGAGTTGATCGCGATCTAGTCTCGGTGCAGGAGGCCACGGGGCGCAGTAGCCCAAGGAACCTGGGTATCGCACAGGTGTAGTGCAGTCGAATCGGCAGTGTCGTCGATACAGAGAATCCAACAGACTCGTCTGGGCGGGACGAGCATTGTGTTCACAAATGGTTGGTCGCGTGCCCCGAGCGTCATGCGCCATTTCGAAGAGGATCCGCTATGTCAGTTGATGTGTCTATTCGCGATGATATCGCCGACTTCCTGCTGAATCACTACAACGTCGATCTGAATTCGGTTCCCGCCGATGCGACGTTGGAAGATCTCGGTCTGGATTCCCTCGGTGTTCTTTCCGTCGCCGACCTCATCGAGACGAAATACGATATCTCGCTCGACGACGAACGTATCGCTTCGGTGAAGACATTTTCGGATCTCATGGACCTGATTCGCGTGAAAATAGCCGAATCCGCTGGGTGACCCGGAACGGTCCATCGAACAGTTCTTCCGACGAAAGTGTGGAGTCCATGGACGCATACATCACAGCGACCGGACGTTTTCTACCCGGTGAGCCGGTGCCGAACGACGAGATCGAGGAGTACATCGGCAAGGCGGGCCGGGCCTCGTCCGATCTGAAGGATCAGATTCTCCAGAACAGTGGGATCAAGACCCGGTACTACGCCATCGACAAGAAGCAGCAGACGGTGTACTCGAACGCGGCGATGGCCGCGTCCGCGGTGCGCAACGCGGTCGAACGTGCTGGTCTCGAGCCCGCCGACGTGGAACTGCTCGCCGCGGCGACCACCCTGCCCGATCTGATGGGCCCCGGTCACGCCAGCATGGTGCACGGCGAACTCGGCTATCCGCCGTTGGAGATCGTCACCGCGCACGGCATCTGTAGTTCGGGGATGATGGCCCTGAAGAACGCCTACCTACAGGTGAAGGTGGGGGAGAAGAAGACCGCGGTCTCGGTGGCGAGCGAACTCGCCTCTCGCGGGTTCAAACACACCCGCTACGAGGAAATGAAAGCGATCACCGAAGACGGGTCGCTGCCGATGGAGACCGCCTTTTTGCGATATATGCTCTCCGACGGCGCGGGCGCGGCGATCGTCTCCGATTCGCCGGCTCCCGATCGAGTGAGTCTTCGAATCGACTGGATTTCGCTGACGTCGTACGCGAATACCGAGAAGGCCTGTATGTACTTCGGCAGCAACAAGAACGGTTGCGAGAAGACATGGGCCGATTATCCGAACGCTTCGGCGGCCGCGATGGACGGTGCGCTCGTGGCGCGCCAGAAACTGTCTCTGCTGCCCCATCTCGTGCGGGTCGGCATCGATGAATACGAACGGCTCGCCGACGCCGGTAAATTCGATCCGGATGCCGTGACGTGGTTTCCGGCGCATTACTCCAGTGAGCGTATGAAAACCATGCTCACGGGTGAAATCAAACGTCGTGGCGTTTCCGCGGGCCGACCGGAGGCATGGTTCAGTAATCTCACCCGGGTCGGAAACATCGGCAGCGCGAGTATCTATGTGATTCTCGATGAAATGCTTCAGGAAAAATTGGTGCAGCCGGGCGACACCCTGTTGTGCATGGTGCCGGAATCCGGCCGATTCGCTATTTCCTTCATGCATTTGACGGCCGTCGCGGGCACCGCGCAGCAGGCGAAGGTCGAGTCGTGACGGGGGCCTCGGAGACCGAGGCGAGCCGACGATCCGACCGCCGCAACGACGCTGAATCCACCCGTGCAGCAGTGGTTTTCGAGTACAGCCAGACCGGGCAGCTGATCGAATCGGTGGACGCGCTCGTCGCTCCGCTCGTCGCCGCCAACTGGCAGGTGCGCCGGGTTCGTGTCGAACCCGCCTCGCCCTTTCCCTTTCCCTGGCCGGTGACCCGGTTCTTCGGCGCGTTCCCGGCCTGTGTCGACGAGGAATGCACGGTGGCGCTGTCCACTCCGGCCGAGCAATTGCGTTCGGAACCGGGGGAATTGGTTCTCTTCGCATACCAGGTCTGGTATCTGGCTCCCTCGTTGCCCGCGCGGACATTGCTGACGCGGCATCGCGAGATCTTCGCCGAACGCGATGTCGTGACCGTGGTCGCGTGCCGCAATATGTGGTACTCGGCGGCGGGAGAAGTCCACCGCCGCCTCACCGCGGTCGGCGCCCGCACGGTGGGCGCGGTCGCGGCCATCGATACTCGGCCACAGGCGATCACACTGGTGACCACGTTGCGCTGGTTGTTGCTGGGTAGGCGCGAGGGTGCGTTGTTCGGTCGTGCGGGCGTCGGAACCGACGAGTTGAGCCGTCTCGCCGCGCTGGGCGCGGAGATCTCCGCGACGAAATCCTCCGACGATCTCGCGACGGTCCTGCGCGACGCGGACGCCGCACCGGTGGTGCCCCTGCTCGCGGCGGCGGATCTGTTGGCGGGCAGCGTATTCCGTCGTTGGGGCGCGGGTATCAGGCGAGCGTCGGAGTACGGTGTCGCCGCCCGTGTCGCGGCACTCACGGCATTCGTCGGTTCCCTCGGTGTCGCCATCGCGGTAGGGTTTCCGGCCCTGGCCCTCGCCCGGTTGCTGGGCCGCGAGCGTTTCGACCGCGTCGTGGGAACTCGGCTCGACCGGGTGCTCGGACGGTCGGCGATGTCGGTCGGAGCGTCGTCGTGACCGCCCGCAGGGCGCAGGTCGCCATCGTCGGCGGCGGTCCGGCGGGACTCGCCGCCGCGTACTGCCTGGGGCGTCGGGGCGTGGATGTGGTGTTGTTCGAACGGCATACCGAGCCGCCGCGGCACCCGCAGGCGACATTGGTGAACACCAGGACCACCGAGATACTGCGCGAACTCGGCGTCCTCGACGACGTGCTCGCGGTGAGCACCACGTTGGAGAAGGCGCCCCGGGTGCGCTTTCTGCGTTCGGTCGCCGAACCGGAATTCGGTCGGCTCGAACTGGTCGAATCCACCGACAAACTCATGCGGCTGGCCGAGCAGAGTCCGACGCTGCCTGTGCTCTGCCCGCAGAATCGCCTACAGGCCGTGTTGACCGAGGGACTCGCCGCCCTTCCGAATGTCGAACTGGTGCGGGGTGCGCAGGTGACCGACGCGACACCGGGTCCGCGCGGGGTCGAGGTGACCTACATCGGATCCGATGGCGGCGAAGACCGGCGCGAGGCCGAGTATCTGGTGCTGGCCGAGGGTATGCACGGAGCGCTGCGGAAGGCGGTCGGTATCGGCAAGGTCGAGGACTCGCCGTTGGGTGTTCTGCTCGACATCTATTTCGAGGCCGATCTGCGGCCACAGTTCCACAATATGGGCAGCGTGTTGTCCTGGATCATGAACCAGCGGGTCCGGGGTGTGCTGATCACCATCGATCCCGCGGGTGACGAGTGGATGCTCGAGGTGCCACTCGACGGCGCGGTGGAAATCTCGGAGGACAGCGCGCCCTCGCTGCTGCGCGCGGCCCTCGGCGCCGATATCGACGCCAGGATCATCTCCTCGCGCACCTGGACCATGCGTTCGACCGGGGTGGACCGCTGGCGGGACGCGAGCGGTCGGGTCTTCGTGATCGGCGACGCCGCACACACCTTCCCGCCCACCGGTGGGTTCGGCATGAACACCGGCATCCAGGACGCGCACAATCTGGCCTGGAAGTTGGCCGCCGCGCTGGAGGGCTGGGCCGCACCGGATCTGTTGGACAGCTACGAGGTCGAACGCAGGCCGGTGGCGCGGTTCAACGGCGAGCAGAGCGAGCACAACGCGCTGGCGATGTTCGAATTCGCGGAAGCCTTCGCCGACGTGCTCACCGCGGCGGACCCCGCGGACGCCCCCGGTTTCGACAGGGCGCTCGCGGCCGGAATCGAAGAGCAACGACCACAATTCGACTTCTACGGCCAATCACTCGGTTTCCGCTACGGCGTGACCGAACCGGTCGAAAGTGTCGTCGATTACCACCCGCTGGCCGAACCGGGTTGTCGGGCACCGCATTTCTGGCTCCGTGAGGCGGACGGCACGCCGATATCGACACTGGATCTGCCCGGTCACGGTTTCGCGCTTGTCACCGGTCCCGTCGCGGCCGAGAAATGGGCCGACGCGGTCGGCTACGTCCACTTGATGAACACCGTGCCGGTGGCGGCGGTGGCCGTGCACCCCGTCACCCCGGACACCACCACCGGTTCCGGGACGCGGACGCTCGTCGACAGGTCCGGCCGGATGTCGGAGACCTACGGGCTCACCGACCGCGCGGCGGTTCTGATCAGGCCGGACGGACATATCGCCGCGGTACTGGCGGGCGCCGATCCGTACAACGAGCTCATCACGGCCGTGATCGACAGTACGACAGCAGGTTCGAGGGATTCGGAGATGTCGGTATGAGAACCGAAGCACTGACCGAGGCGATCACGATCGCGGCCGAAACCGGAAAGGCGAGCAGGGATCAGATCGAGGACCTGCTCTCGGGCGAGCGGGCGCGCGTGCGTTCGGTCGTCGAAGTACTGCCCGAATCCGATCTCGTGTGGGCGCTGGGCACCGATGTCGGAGAGCAGGCGTTGCTCAACGCGTTCGAGCTGATGCCGAGTTACTACGTGCCCGGCAGTTTCGAACGCGATGTGACCGTGCGATACCGGGTGACCAGGGTGCCCGGCGAACCCGTGGTGCAGGACGTGGTCTTCGGGCCGGAGTCCTGCCGGATCGAATCGGCCGAGCAGACCGAACCGCCGGACCTGAGCGTCTTCCTCGACGGCGTCGGTTTCGTTCGAATCGCGACCGGGCTCGCCAAGGGGATGGAATTGTTGATGCGCGGCGAACTGAAGGTCCAGGGGGACGTGCAGGTGGCGATGAAGATGGAGACCTTCTTCGGTCTGGCCGAACCGGAGTCGAAGTCATGAGCGGCGACGAGCGCCGCCGCGTCGCGATCACCGGCATCGGTCTGGTGACGCCACTGGGCATCGGCACCGACATCTATTGGAAGCAAGTGATTTCCGGGGTCAGCGGGGCCAGGACGATCACTTCCTTCGACGCGTCGTTCAACCGGGTCAGGATCGGCGCCGAGGTCCCGGATTTCGATCCGGGTCAGTGGCTCGAGTACAAGGACGTCCGCCGTTACGACCGGGTCGGCCACCTCGCGGTGGCGGCCTCGGATCTGGCGTTGGCCGACCAGGGACTCGACGGTGTCGACCGTGACGAAGTGGCGACCATCGTCGGATGCGGGCTCGGCGGTGTCGACACCGCGAGAACGGGGATCGAGGACCGGCTCGCCGGCAGAAATGTCTCGCCGCTGTTCATTCCGATGGCGATGGCGAATTTCGCGGCGTCCGCGGTGGCGTTCCGGCACAAGTTCGGCGGGCCCAGTTACGCGCCGCTGAGCGCGTGCGCGTCCTCGGCCGACGCGATCGGCCAAGGCTATCGGATGGTGCGCGACGGGTATGCCTCGGCGTGCATGGTCGGCGGCGCCGAGGCGGCGTTGAATCCGGTCGTGCTCGCCGGGTTCACCAGTATGCGTGCGCTGTCCAAGCGCAACGACGATCCGCAGGGCGCGGCGAGACCGTTCTCCAAGGACCGCGACGGTTTCGTGCTCGGTGAGGGCGCGGGGATGCTGCTGCTGGAGCCACTGGAATCAGCGCGTGCCCGCGGGGCGCACGTGTACGCCGAGATCTGCGGTTACGGCCAGGTCGTCGACACCCATCATGTGACGGCGCCGCGCGAGGACGGCGCGTGCGCGGCCAAGGCGATGAACAAGGCGATGCGCGAGGCCGGGATCGACCCGACCGAGGTCGACTACATCAACGCGCACGGCACCGGCACGATGCTGTCGGATCCCGCCGAGACCAGGGCGGTGCACCTCGCGTTCGGGGCGCACGCGCCGAACGTGCCGATCAGTTCCACCAAATCGATGACCGGGCACATGCTCGGTGCCACCGGTGTGGTGGAGGCGGCCACCTGCGCGTTGGCCATCGATCGGGGCCAGATCCCGCCGACCATCAACTATTCTGAGGCGGATCCTGCCTGCGATCTCGACTACGTACCCAATGTCGCGCGCACCGGGCGCGTGGATGTCGCACTGTCGAATTCCATTGCCTTCGGTGGTCACAACGTCACGCTTGCCTTCCGGCGGGCAGCTAGAGACGAGGATTGAGTATGGACCTGACTCTCATCGGCACCGTCACCGCGAATCTCAAGCCGCCCATCATGATCGGGCCCGGCCCCTACGGTGTGCGGATGTTCGTCGAGATCCTCGACGGCGTGCTCGAGGGCGCGCCCGGGGTGTCCGCCGTCGAGGCCATCACCGGCAAGGTGCTCTCCGGTGGCGGCGATTGGGCGCTGATCGGCGCCGACGGCTATGTGCGGTTGGACGTCCGGGTGCAGTTCCAGACTTCCGACGGCGCCGCCATCTACGCGTCGTTCCCCGGTCTGATCGAGATGAACGACAAGGTGCAGCGCGCGTTCACCGAGGGCACCGGGACGGATTTCGACGATCAGTACTTCCGGGTGACCCCGCAATTGGAGACCGGCGATTCGGCGCTGTCCTGGGTCAATCACACGGCCTTCCTCGGCGAGGGGCGCTTCATCGATGGATTCGGTTTGCAGTACAACATGTACCGGGTGGGCTGACCGATCGTGACAGCAGTGAGGGCAGACGCGGTCGTGGTCGAGGACCTCGTCGTCGACCGCGGTCGCAGACCGGTACTGAAAGGCCTGTCGTTCACCGTGCCCGCGGGCACGGTGACCGGGCTGCTCGGGCCGAGCGGTTGCGGGAAGACCACGCTGATCAGGTCCGTGGTAGGTGTGCAGCACATCAAGGCCGGTTCCGTCACGGTGCTCGGTCAGCCGAGCGGGAGCGCCGCGCTGCGCGCCGAGATCGGCTACGTGACCCAATCGCCCTCGGTGTACAGCGATCTCACCGTCAGGCAGAACGTGCGCTATTTCGGCGCCGTGTACGGCGTGCCGCGCCGGGCCGTGGACGAGACCATCGCGAATGTCGGATTGTCCTCCCACGCACATCAATTGGTTGATCAGCTCTCCGGTGGGCAACAGGCCAGGGTGTCGCTGGCGTGCGCGCTGGTCGCCGAGCCCGAGGTGCTGGTGCTCGACGAGCCGACCGTCGGATTGGACCCGGTGCTTCGGCGCGATCTGTGGGAGCATTTCCGCGCACTGGCGGCGGCGGGCACGACACTGCTGGTCTCGAGCCACGTCATGGACGAGGCCGACCGGTGCGATCGACTGCTGCTGATGCGCGAGGGCAGATTGCTCGCCGATCAGACCCCCGACGAACTGCGCGCGGCGACCAGCACCACGAACCTGGAAGAAGCGTTCCTGGAACTGGTGCTCGCCACCGAGCGCGCGACGGACCCCGACGCCGCCGCGCTGGCCTCGACCTCGACGGACCCCACGGCACAGGAGGCCTGACCCATGTCGCTGCGACTCACCGGTTGGACGGCGTTGCGGGTGCTCAATCAGTTGCGTCACGATCGACGCACCATCGCGCTGATCCTGGTGGTGCCGAGTGTGTTGTTGACACTGCTGCGTTTCGTCTTCGACGACCGGCCCGACATCTTCGACCAGGTCGGCCTGCTGCTGCTCGGGATCTTCCCGTTCGTGTCGATGTTCCTGATCACCAGCGTCGCGATGCTGCGCGAACGAACCACCGGCACGCTGGAGCGATTGCTGAGCATGCCGATGAACAAGCTGGACCTGCTGCTCGGTTACGGCATCGCGTTCGCCGCGGTCGCCATGGTTCAGGCCACCGTCGCGGCCACCGTGGCCTACCGGTTGCTCGGATTGCAGACCCAGGGGCGAATGTCGGTGGTGCTGCTGATCGTCGTGTCGACGGCGGTACTCGGTTCCTCGACCGGACTGTTCACCAGCGCGTTCGCTCGCACCGAATTCCAGGCGCTGCAATTCGCGCCCTCGGTGATCATTCCGCAGCTGCTGCTGTGCGGACTGATCTGGCCGAGAGAGGAGATGGCCGGGGTGTTGCAGGCGGCGAGCAATGTGGTGCCACTGCGCTACGCGGCCGAGGCGCTCGGTGAGGTCGGCACCTACCCGCTGCCGACGAATCTGCTCTGGCGCGATCTCGCCATCGTGCTTGCGTTCGGTTTCACGCTTCTCGCGCTCGGCGCGGTCACGCTGCGTCGCCGATCCCATTGACCCGCACCACGATCCGATGAGGTAGTTCGATGGTCACCGCACTCAGCATCGCGCGGCGCTCGGTCCCCGCGCCGAAGATGAACGACATGAAGTTCGTGACCCGTGGCTTCCCGGTGTCGGCGAACGAGGTGAGCAGGCGGTACGAAGGTGTGTCGCGGGCCGTGCTGGAAGGTTTCGAATACGGGGCCGACATCGCCGACCCGGACGAGGTCGCCCGCAGACTGGAATGGGTCGACCCGTTCTACCGCAGCCTGGCCTACGAAGGCGCGATCGCGGCCATGACGTTGCGGGATCTGCTCTCGCCGCGCCGGACCCGCTACGCCGAGAATTTCGTTCGAGGACACGGCGAACCGCATTCGCTGATGGCCTACGTCGGATTCGGCCTGGTCATGTCGAGGGTGCCCCGATTCACCTGGCAGCGGTTCCTCCCGCGGTTCGACTCCAATCCGCTGGTCGGCTACCTGAGCTGGCTCGCGGTCGACGGGTACGCGTTCGACCGCGCCTTCTTCGATCCGCAGACCTGGATCATCGAGCGCAGGCGCGCGCCACGTCGACGGTGGGAGGGTGCGCCGGAATACTTTCCCCGTGCTTTCGACCAGGGCGTCGGCCGGGCGATGTCGTTCTATCACGGTGGCGATTTCGAGGCGATCGCCGCGACCGCCAACACCTTCGAAGACGACCGGCGCGGCGATGTGTGGAGCGGTGTCGGGGCGGCGGCGGCCTACCTGGGCGGTCCGTCGCACGCCGAACTGGAGAAGCTGATCCAGGCGGCAGGCGCGTACGCGCCCGACCTCGCCGTCGGCGCGGTGATGGCGGTCAAGGCCCGCGACTACGCCGGGTACGTGCCGGACAACACCGATCTCGCGGCGCGTGTCGTCTGCGGGGGCACGGTCGCCGAGATCTCCGCGCTGGCCGACGCCGCCGCCGAGCCACCGGAGGAACCGGTGGATATGCCCGACTACGAACTCTGGCGCACCCGCATCCGGGCGCGCTTCGCCGACGTCACGGTGAGGCAGGGATGAACGCCGAATCCACCCGGCTCGTGGGCGAGCAGCGGGTCCACCATGATCGGCCCGCCGCGGATTTCGTGGTCGACCGGCCGCCGTTGGAGACCTTCGGCGTCCGCGAGGCGATCCGTGTCGTCACCATCGGTCTCGTACTCGGCGCGATGATCGCGCGCAGGCTGTGCGGGTGGTTCGCATCGGGTCTGCGTCGCGGCGTCGAGCGGCAGACTCGGCGCGAAGTACTGGCCCACGGGGTCGTCGACGGGTTCGAACGGCTCGGCCCGATGTTCGTCAAACTCGGACAGTTGATCGCGTCGTCCTCCGGGGCGTTCCCGCGCGAACTGTCCGACGCGTGTCTGCGCTGCCTCGACGACGTGCGCCCCTTTCCCGCGAGCCGGGCGCGGCGCATCGTCGAAGCGGATCTCGGTCGCCCGATCACCGAGGTGTTCCTCGAATTCGACGACACCCCGCTGTCGGCCGCCTCGGTCGCGCAGGTGCACGCGTGCGTCCTCGCCGACGGCCGTGACGCCGTGGTCAAGGTGCAGCGTCCCGGGATCGCTCGCCGGATGATGATCGACCTGCGTTCCGCGCTCGTGCTGGCCCGACTGCTGGAGAAGCGATTCGAACCCGCCAGGATCGCCAATGCCGTCGGCGTGGTGCGCGACCTCTACGAGGTGACGGTCACCGAGTTGAACTTCCTGGTCGAAGCGCGGAACCAGAGTCGCATCCGGGAGAATCTCGGCGCGTTCGGGGACAACACCGAAGTCGTCGTCCCCGAGGTCTATTGGGAATTCTGCGGTCCGAAGACGATCTGTATGCAGCGGTTGCGCGGTGTGCCGCTGGATCGCTTCGACGTCGTCGGCGCGGCGCACGCCGATTCGGAGATGCTGATCCGGCGACTGGTGAAGGTCTGGTTGGAGGGCGTCACCGTGCACGGGCTGTTCCACGGCGACGTGCACGCGGGAAATCTGTGGCTGCTCGACGACGGCAGGCTGGCGATGCTCGACTTCGGCATCGTCGGGACCATGACCCCGCAGTGGCGCGGAATGGTGCGCGCGATGTTCTACGCCAGTGCCTTCGACGGCGACTTCACCCCCGTCGCGTCCGCACTGCGCGAACTGAACCTGTTCGCCGAGCAGAGCACCGACGATTCCGCGATCGGCAGACAGTTGGCCATCGTGCTCGGCCCCATCCTGTCCGGTGAACTCGCGCGCCTCGACCTCAAGATGATCACCTCCGCGCTGCTCGATTTCGGTAAGCGGCGCGGAGTCGCGGGCCCCGAACAGCTCATCCTGATGGGCAAACAGCTCGGCTACTTCGAGCGATACGCCATCGCGCTCGCCCCCGGCTGGCAGCTCGGCAACGACCTGTACCTGCTGCGCAACGTCTTCCCCGCCGAGGTCGCCGCCCGGGTCGAGCAGCAGGGTATTCAGCTGCCGGACAACTGATCACGGGCTTATGGGTCGATACGGAACCCCTCGGAGGTTTCGGACGAAGGTGTGAATCTCACCGCTTGGCGTAGTCGGCGAAACCTTGCCAGTCGATCATGACGCAGGGTTCGTCGCCGACGATCCAGGCGTCGTGGCCGGGTGGGGCGATCATGAAATCGCCGGGGCCGTATTCCTGTTTCTCGCCGTCGTCCATTACCACGACCATGTGTCCGGAGACGCAGTAGCCGATATGGGAGGACTGGCAGCTGTCGGTCTGTGCGATCGGCTTGACGTGCGTCGACCACCGCCAGCCCGGTTCGAAAACCGCTCGGCCCACCGCGCCCGCTTCGAGGTTGACGAGGTCGAGTTTGCCTTTGCCGTCTTCGAACGTGCGGGTTTCCTCGGGTGCGTCGAAATTCTTCCGTACCAAAGCAGACATGATTCTTCTCCTGGGAGTGCCTTCCCCCGTTTCGGATCTGATCCGCGTCGTTGTGGACCGAATGCGGTCGCTGTTCGTGCCGTCGGCTTCCGAGCTCGGTCGATCGGCGGGATCGGGCCGCTCGCCGCTGACGGTGCTGTCGGGAACCGCGCTCTCGATCAGCTATGTGATGCGCATCACATGATACTCAGTGGGGGTTGTCAGCGGCAAGATCGTCGGCCGGGCCGGGAATTCAGTTGTTGTCGGGCCCGTGGAAGCCGTTGCGTCCACCGACCCGCACCGCGGCGTAGTACGCGGTGACCTCGGCCATGCACTGGGACAGGGGTTGCAGCCGGTAGGCCTCGACGCACGACTCGGTCATATCCGCTCGGAACCAGTCGTCGCACTGGAGCCTGCTCGCCCAGTAGGTCGGGACGCCGTCGCGAGGGAATCCCTCGTAGCAGCCGTCGTGGTGTTTGCACGCGTGATTGAAGGCGGGCTCCTGGGGAATGTTCAGCGGCATCGAGCACGCCAGCTCGTCGGAAGGGTGCGCTTTCCACGCGTGCGGCCCGTCGTTCGACGGAAGCGCGCTCCCCCCGGTCGTGTGCGCCGAGGCGGGTGCCGTCGGCAGCAGACACGTCAGCATCGCGGCCGGAATCACCAGCAGTCCCACACGCCTCATCGGTCCTCGCCTTCGCGCCCGGGTGGTCGACATCGATATCGTGGGCCACATCCGAGTGACCGATCCTATCCGTACACCTACTCCGGTCCGCGGTCGCGGGCGCGGCGGCGAAACCGTGGCGGACCTCGGGAATCGACACGGTTCGCAGAGCGGGGCGCAACCGTGACAATGGTTCGGTGCCATCGAATTCTGTTCCCCGACTGCTCGACGACGCGACGCTGGAACTGTCGTCGGTGGTCGCGAACAACGCGATGAACCGCCGCCGCGGACTGTCGGGTGTCAACAGCTACGAGCGCGACCTCGGGTTCGATCCCTACGCGCATCTCGCCGATCGCCTGAACGACGGGTCCGCTGTCACCTGGATCGATCTGTGTTGCGGTTCGGGACGGGCGATGCTCGAGGCCGAGGACCGCTTCGAGCGAGAATTTCCCGACGCCGATGTCACCCTGGTCGGCATCGATCTCGTCGACCATTTCCACGCGCCCGCGCGGACCGCGCGTCTGCGGCTGATCGCGGCCTCCGTGGCCGAATGGCGACCCGACGGGCCCGCGGATCTGGTCACCTGCGTGCACGGGCTGCACTACATCGGCGACAAACTGGCCCTGCTGTCGGCGATGGCGCGGTGGACGACGCCGACCGGGTCGTTCGCCGCGCATTTCGACCCGCAGTCGATCCGGCACGGCGACGGATCATCGGCGGCACGTCGGGTGATGGCCGAATTCCGTCGTGCGGGAGTGGATTACGACCGTCGCCGCCATCGCGTATCGGCCGGGGGGCCGCGAACCTTGTCCTTTCCCGCCGCCTACCTCGGTGCCGACGACACCGCGGGCCCCGGCTACACGGGCCAGCCCGCCGTCGCCTCGTATTACGACTGGCACGCATCCGAATAGTGCTGTCACGTAAGCATTCTCAATGCCGGTATGGGTGTCCTGCGCCGACCGACTCGTATTCCACGACCTCCCGCGCCGCGCGTTCACCCGAGCGGACCGCACCGTCGACCCACCCGCACATCACGGCGGAACTCTCGGTGCCCGCCCAGTGGATACGCCCGCACGGGGGACGCAGCGCGTGGCCGAACTGTGTGAGTACCCCGGTCGGTGCGTGACTGAGCATCCCGCCGCCGGAGAAGCGTTCGGCACTCCAATCCTGTTCGACGTAATCGACTGGCAGCCGGGCCTTTTCGCCGAACCGTTCGACGAGGCCGTCGAGTATCGCCGTTCTGCGCTGGTCCGCGTCGAGACGGCCGAGTCGACGTGCGACGGGCCCCTCGGTGATGACGCACATGATCCCCGGGTTCCCGGTGTCGGTGCAGGCGTCGATGGTGATGGTCGCGGGCGCGCCGGGCGCGGCCGACTGTCCCGACAGCCCGGCGGCGCGCCAGAACGGTTCGTCGTAGACCACGGCGGTCTTGATGATCGCGCCGCTCGGCATCCGCTGGTGTAGGAAGGACCGGTCGGCCGGGAGCATCGGGTCGTAGTGGATCTGGCTCGCGATGGCCAAGGGGACCGCCACGATCACCCGTCGGGCGCGGACGATCGAATCGTCGGAGCGCACCGTCACGCCGTCGTCGTCCTGGCTGATCCGGCGTACGGGTTGCGAGAGCCGGATCGACGCGCCGAGTTCGGCGGCCATCGGCCCGGAGATCGCGCCCATGCCGCCGACGGGCCGGGAGTCCTGGGCGCCTCCTTCGACCCCGAGCACGAAATTCGGGCCACCGCCCGACGCCATCTGATACAGCACGAAGAGCAGCGAGACCTCGGAGGCGGCGCTGGTGTAGCAGCCCGCGATCGCCGTGTCGAGTAGTTCGTGCGCGGGTGCGGAGGCGATATTGCTGTCGAGCCACTGCGCGAGGCTGACGCGATCCCATTCCTCGGCACTGTGCGCCGTCCACGGCGTCTCGAGCGGAATCGATTTGCACATGTAGCCGAGCTCGAACAATGCCGCGCCGAGGTTCATCGCCGCCCAGGTGCTCATCGTCCACGGAACGGTGCCCCGGTAGCGGTGCTGTTTGCCGTCGACCAGCATCATGGCCTCGCCGTCGGTGTACTGCTTGTAGCTCGGTACGCCGAATTCGCTCATCAGGGCCCGGATACGGTCCTGTCCCGGCCCGACCCATGCGCCGCCGCGGTCGATCCAGGATCCGTCGGGACGCGTTTCGGTGAACGTGCGCCCGCCCACCCGGTCGCGGGCTTCGAGCAATGTCACGGATCGGCCCGCCTGCGCGAGCCGCAAGGCCGCCGTCAATCCGGCGAACCCCCCACCGACTACGCAATAGTCGACGTCTGTCATGGTGCGCCGCCCTCGATGTCGAAGTGTCGCGCTGGGCTGACATGCGGCCGGGCGCGTGGTGCGCGGCTGCCCTTCGACAGGTGCCGCGATTCGCCTTCGATCAGGCTGGAGCGTCGAAATACCCGGCAATTCTATAGCAATTCGCCAGTGGCGTCAGGCGCGCAGAGCGTCGAGCACCAGTTCGGAATAGCGTCGCCACTGGGCCGGATCGCGGATGTCGAGGTCGAGCAGTACCCGGGCGTAGCCGCCGACCAGGACGTGGATGTCCAGGACGGTGACGTCCGGACGTAGCGCGCCCTGTCGCTGCGCGGCCGCGATCATCCTGGCGAAATGGTGGGAGGCCTGGTCGCGGTCGCTCGGTCGCTGGGTGTGGGGCAGCGTTTCGGCGAAGGAACGGTCGGCGGCCAGTTTGTCGGACAGGTCGCGCAGGAGGTCGCGTAGCGCGGTGAACGCGTCGTCATCGGTGGCGGCGGCCCGCTCGATGCGTTCGTTCATCCAGGTGAGGTGGTGATTCGCGACGGCGGCGATCAGATCGGTCTTGGTGGGGTAGCTGCGGTAGACGGTGGCCTTGCCGACCCCGGCCCGGGCGGCGACTTCGGGCACCGTGGCCTCCAGGCCCCGCTCGGCGAACACGGCGAGCGCGGCCGCGGTGACCTGCTCGTGGTTGCGGCGGGCATCGGCCCTTCGATCGGACCAGTCCTGCTGTTCGTGCGGGTGCGCTGGAGGCATGTGCTCAGTGTGTCGTGCCCGCCGAGGACGCGACACTCCGGTCGATGGACGGGGCATCGGGGTCGGCGGCGACCGGGGCGCGCCGGGCGCGCGGGATCAGCACCGCGGCCACGGCGGCGACGGTGACGCCCGCGGACGCGATCCAGAACGCCTGGCTGTAGGCGTGGTCGGTCGGGACGCGCTGCCCCGCCGTCATGCTGGCCGCGAGCAGCGTGGTGACGATCTGCGAGCCCAGTGAGGAGCCGACCGAGCGGATCAGATTGTTCACACCGTTGCCCTGGCCGAGCATGTCCTGCGGAACGGCCTCCATGATGAGGTTCGGCACCGCGGCCATACCCATGCCGATACCGCCGAGCACCACCATCGACCAGATCAGCACCGAGGTCTGGGTGCCGTGTGCCACGGCGAGCGCCGCGAGGCCGCCCGCCGCGATCAGCGCGCCACCGGTCAGCGGGACCTTCGGGCCGAGGAAGGTGGTCAGACGTCCGGACAGCCCGCCCGCGACCAGCATCGTCAGGCAGGCGGGCAGCAGGAGCAGGCCCGCGCCGGTGGCGTTCATGCCGAAGCCGTAGCCGACGGCCTCCGGGGTCTGGGCGAGTTGTGGGATGAGCATGAACGCGCCGAACATGCCGAAGCCGAACAGCAGGGTGGTGATGTTGGTGCCGAGGACGGCGGGGCGGCCCAGGACGCGCATGTCCACCAGTGGATCGGTGGTGCGGCGCTCGACGAATACGAAGACGGCCAGCACGATCAGTCCGAAGGCGATGAGGCCGAGTGTGCGTTCGTCACCCCAACCCCAGGTCGAGGTGCGGGTCAGTGCGAACAGGGGGGCGACGAGGCCGATGGCGAGCAGGCCGACGCCGACGAAGTCCAGTCGTGCTGGCGCGCCGCCGGTGTCGGCGGGCAGTCGGAGCGCGCCGAACGCGGCGATGAGGGCCATCGCGGCCCCGATCCAGAAGATCCAATGCCAGGAGGCGTGGTCGAGCAGCAGGCCGCCCATCAGCAGTCCCGCGCCCGCGCCGATACCGGCGATGGCCGCGACCAGGCCGAGGGCGACCGGTCGGCGGTCGGGATCGAACCAGTCGCCGATGAGTCCGAGGCACAGCGGGATGATGCCGCCGCCGGCGCCTTGGAGTGCTCGCGCGGCGACCAGGATCCAGATGTTGGGTGCGAGCGCGGCGGCCACGCTGCCGAGGGCGAACAGCACGAGCACGATGACCAGCATGCGGCGTTTGCCGTATATGTCGCCGAGGCGGCCGAGGACCGGCGTCAGCACCGCGGCCGCGAGCAGATAGCCGCTCATCACCCAGGACACATCGGTCACCGAGGCGTTCAGGGATTCGGCCAGTGCGCCCATCCCGGGAACGACCGCGGTCTGAGCGATCGAGAACGCGGCGGTCGCGAGCACCAGGACCGGCATGCTCGCGGCGCCCGACGCCTGCTTGATCTTGTTCATCGGTCTCCACCTATTTCGCAGACACATGGAAGTGGACCCTCGGGTCCGCTTATGCACCGTACAATAAGTGGACTTCAGGGTCCACTTCAAGCGGAGGTGGTTACCGCGGAGGTGATCGACGTCGACGGCTCAGCGGCCGAAGGTCCGGGCGGTGGCCAGGGTGGTGAGGCGGTTGTCGTTGCCGGTGTCGCGCAGTTCCACCCGGCCGAGGCCCTCGTGCAGGCGGGCCGAGGCGATGACCGGGCCGACCCTGGCGCCGAGCAGATAGCGCAGCCCCAGGAAGCTGAGGCTGTCGCCGGGGGCGAGGGAGAGCACGGCTTCCTCGGCGGCCAGGGCGATGAGTCCGCCGTTGATCGTGTCGGAGGCGTTCAACGCCTCGATCGAATGCGGCAGCAGCACCGTTCCCGGGCTGACGCGTTCGCAGCGGGCCCGCTCGGCCAGCGGCACGGGGAGTCGGTCCGGCGTCGGGGGGAGTTCGATGCTCAGTTTCGGCGGCAGATGGATGTCCGGGTTCGGGGCGACCATGAAGGACGCGGCCCCGACGGCGATCGGATCACCGTCGACGGTGAATTCGAATTCGGCGACGAAAACCGAGCGTCCGACCTTGACGACCTTGCCGACGGCGTGCACCGTGCCCGCGCTGGGGGCGGGGCGATACAGGTTGACGTCGAGTTCGAGCGTCACCGGGACGCGCGGGCCCATCACCAGCGAGGCCAGTAGACCGGCGACGGTATCGGCCCAGGTCGCCAGGACCGAGGTGCGCAGGACGTCGGTGCCGGGTGCATGCATCTCGGGGGTGATCTCCGCGGTGCCGTGGAGTTCGTCGCCCACCCGCCGGGTCACGAAAGCCAGTTCGCGGATGATCTGTCCGCGTTGCCTGTCCAGGCTGCTCGGCACGCTCGTCACGGTGTCTCCTCTTGGTCGGGCGCGCACGCGGGGGCGACCTGTGTGACCGCATGCTGTGGAAATGACATTCTCCTTATTGAGAATCTACCTTTCAAAGTTAGCACTACCTAACCCCCTGTGGGGCGATCCGGCCGGGTGACGGCGAACACAAGAAATTTTCGCCAGGAGTGTCGATCCGGCGCGTGTCCCGTTCGACCCAGGTATGAGAGGGTCCGAAAGGGACCCGGACAACCAGGGAGAAAACGATGAAATTCATGCTGGTGATGCGCGCGACCGACGAAGGCTACGCTCGCATGGCGAATACGGACTTCAACGAGATGCTCGAGACGATGGGCCGGTTCAACGACGAGCTGATCCGAGCCGGAGTGCTGGTCGCCGCCGAGGGGCTCGACGACGCCGCCGAGGGCGTGGTCGTGGACTACTCCTCGGAGACGCCGGTGGTGACCGACGGCCCGTACGGCGAGGCCAAGGAGTTGTTCGGCGGGTTCTACATCCTCGAGGTGGCATCCAAGGAAGAGGCCGTCGAATGGGCCAAGCGTATTCCGGGCGCCGGTGCCGGCTACAAGACCGAGATCCGACGAGTGCCGTCGATCGATGAATTTCCGCAGGACAACATCTGGATCCAGAAAGAACGGGCCTGGCGCGAGGCCACCGGCCAACTCTGAGCGGAGGGCCGGGGATGGGTGAGCCGACCGGCCGCGAGGCGGTCGCCGCCGTGTGGCGGATCGAATCGGCCCGGATCGTCGGTGCGCTGGCCCGCTACACCGGCGATTTCGCGTTGGCCGAGGATCTCGCGCAGGAGGCGCTGGCGGAGGCGCTGGTCACCTGGCCGCGCGAGGGGACGCCGCGCAATCCCTCGGGTTGGCTGCTCACCGTCGGCCGTCGCCGGGCGATCGACGCCTACCGTCGCCGTTCCGCGCTCGACGACAGGTACGCCGCCCTCGCCCGTGACCTGGGCGAGGGCGGCGTCCTCGCGGGCAGCGACCCCGTGCCGCCGGACCGGTCCGGCGACGAGGTGCTGTGGGATCCGGACCAGATCGATGACGATGTCCTCGCCCTGATGTTCATCTCCTGCCATCCCGTGCTCTCGCGCGAGGCGAGGGTGGCGCTCACCCTGCGCGTGGTCGGCGGCCTGACCAGCGACGAGATCGCCAAGGCGTTCCTGGTCCCCACCGCGACCGTGCAGGCCAGGATCACCAGGGCGAAGAAGACGCTCGGGGCCGCGCGGGTGCCGTTCGAAGTGCCCGATGCCGAGGAGCGCGCCACCCGGCTCGGTTCGGTGCTCAGCGTGGTCTATCTGATCTTCACCGAGGGCTCGTCGGCCAGTTCCGGCCGCGCGCTGATCAGGTTCGACCTGGCGGGCGAGGCGCAGCGCCTCGCCCGCGTGCTGGCCCGGTTGATGCCGAACGAACCCGAGGCGCAGGCGCTGTCTGCGCTGCTGGAACTGACCGCGGCGCGCTTCCCCGCGCGCACCGGCCCCGACGGCGACCCGGTGCTGCTCGAACAGCAGGACCGCCGCCGCTGGGATCGGGCCGCCATCGCCAGGGGCAGGGCCGCGCTGGTCCGCGCCGAGAAGGTCGGCAGGGGATTGGGCGCGTACGGTCTGCAAGCCGCGATCGCCGAATGTCACGCGGTGGCAGAGTCGGTCGACGACACGAACTGGGAGCGGATCGTGCTGCTCTACGAGGCGCTGGGGCGGCTCGCGCCGTCACCGGTGGTCGATCTGAATCGCGCGGTGGCGGTCTCGATGGCGCGTGGGCCGGGCGCGGCGCTGTCGATCGTGGACGAACTCGTCGCGGGCGGGACGCTGTCGCAGTCGCATCTGCTGCCCAGTGTCCGCGGGGAATTGCTCACCCGGCTCGGCCGCGTCGACGAGGCCGCGTTCGAATTCGAGCGCGGGATCGAGTTGTGTGGGAACGAGCGTGAGCGGGTGGTCCTGCGGCGCAAACTCGCCGACCTCGGATGAGCGGGACGGGGTGTCCGCGGCGCGCGAGGGATCAGTCGGTCGCGTCGTCGTCGCGATCGGCGTTCGCCGTGCCCGACACCCGGATCACCCCGGCGTCGAGGTCGAGTTCGACACGGGGCCGGTGCAGCTCACCGTCGCCGGACTGGCTGCTCTCGTCGGTCAGCTTCTTGCCCGGCAACATCTCTCCGAAAACGCCCACCACGCCACGATAGCGCGCGCGGCGCACCGGTCCGGGGACATCCGAGGACCGGACCGAGGTGTCCGGAACAGGTCGATCAGACGGGGACGGCGGGAATCACGGGACCACCTCGACCACGTCGCCCGGGGACAAATGGTTGTAGGTCGCTTCGGCGCCTTCGGGCGTCATCCGTATGCACCCGTGTGACTTGTGTTCGACAGGCCCGATATGGGTGGCGATATCGCCGTTGAAGAACACCGCGAAATGCATGGGCGCGTGGTGCATGGTGCTCCAGTGGTAGAGCCGTTTGAACGCGACGCGGAAGACGCCGGGCGGCGTCTCGTATCCGGGCATTCCGTGCGAGATCGGGCTCGGTCCGTAGACGACCCGGCCCTCCTCCATCAGCCACGCTTCGTTGGTCGCCAGTCGCAGGCAGGCGCGCGCGCTCGTGCCGCACGGCGCGACGGTGGGGATCAGCGCGGGTAGACCCGGGACGTTCGGACCGCCCGGCCACAGCGGGTCGGCCTGCGCGGGTATCGCCATCGTCAGCCCGGCCGCCGCGACGGTCGCGGCGAGTACGCGTCCGGCGGTGCGCCGACGGGAACGAGGTGTGCTCATGGCATTCGACCTCCTTGTCGCGGCCCGTGCCCGCGCGGTTCACTGCCGCTGTCTGATGCTGAACCAGCCCTCCATGAAGGCGTGGTAGCGGCAGTAGAACGGGTGCGAGCCGATTTCGACGGGCGCCTTGAATGTGATGGTCTGTCCGGCTTCGACCTGTTTGTCGAAGAGTCCGGGGCGTCTGCTGGTGACGCTATGCCTGACCTGGTCGTGGTTGACCACGGTGACGACCGCGCCGGGAGTGATCGTGGGCAGATCGCTGTAGGTGAGATCGTCGATGGTGATGGTGACGGCGGGATTCGGCGCGGGCCCCGGGGGCGGAAGCGCGATCGGCGTGTCGTCGGAGGAATCGCACGCGGTGATCAGGGCCAGCACGGCGATTCCGCTCAGCGCGCACCCGAAGACCGAACGAACTCCGGCCCGGCGAAAAGGTAGTGGCACGACGGCCTCCTGGCGCGCGCTCCGATCCTGGAATCCCATGATAAATCCGCGACGGAATATATTCGGTCGAATTATGGGGGATATTTCATAAACTCCGTCACCGAAATCGAGGCGCACGGAAAAGGCCGTGGCACAAGACGCCACGGCCGTTTCGTTACCGGATCGACGTCATTCGACGACTTCCACGATATCGCCGGGGGACAGGTGGTTGTAGGTTCTCTCGGCGCCTTCCGGCGTCATTCTGATGCACCCGTGCGACTGTTCTTCGATCGGACCGATGTGGGTCGCGATATCACCGTTGAAGAAGACCGCCCACTTCATCGGGGCATTGTGCATCGTGCTCCAGTGGTCGGCCTTCTTGAAATCCACGTCGAATCTGCCGGGAGGTGTCTCGAAACCCGGCCTGCCGTGGGAGATCGGGGTCGGGCCGTAGGTCACCTTCCCGTCCTCCATCAGCCAGCCCTCGTTGGTGGACAGCCGCAGGCAGAACCGTGTGTCGGCCGAACACGGCGCGTACACCGGCGCCGGTGGGGGCGGTGGGACGATCGCGGGCACACCCGGGATGTCCGGGCCGCCCGGCCACAGCGGTTCGGCCTGCGCCGTCGCGGTGAGAGTGAATCCGGCCGCCGCGATACCGGCGACCGCGACGAATTTCGCGGCCCGTGCACGTAGATTTTTGATGCTCATTTTCAACCCCTTTTCCCGCTGACCTTGTGTCGCTTTGCGAGGGCGATGCGTCTACTACATCGCCGAGTGCAGAGGATCGTCTCGGAAAATCGACGATCGGGTGCGTATCCAAGGCGGGACAATTAGTTGCGCATCGTGTGTGGGATTTTATCGGTTGAAAGTGTCCGCCCAGTTGATTTTCCGAAGAAACGAGTTGTCGACGTGGAATTCTCGATTCCCGCCCGAAACGGGCGTGATGCCGGTATGGTTGCCGCACTGAGTTCGAGGAGGTTCCCGATGCAACGTCGCATCTCGGTACACGCGCTGTGGCGCCACATCCGCCGCGGACTGCTCCTGTACGGCGCGAGCGTCGGCGGCTCGATGTACTGCTACCAGGAGTCGGTACGCGAAGAAGCCGAGGCCAAGGCGTGGGATTGGTCGATCCCGAACCAGTGGTACGACATGGCTCATCGGGACTGAGATCCCGACTCCTCCGGGCCCGTCCGCGGCCGCGATCCGGCCGTCAGCGTTGTCGCGCGGTGGTTTCGCGGCACAGCACGTGGGAGCGGGGCACGGTGTCCGGCAGTTCGACCTCGGCCACGAGTTCGTAGCCCGCGGCCCGGTAGAAACCGAGGTTCGCTGGGTTGGTCGTCTCCACATGGGTGGGCAGTCGGCAGGTATCGCTACAGGCGATGCCGTAATCGAGCAGCGCCCGGCCGTGGCCTCTGCCCCGGGCCCGCGCGGTCGTGGCGATCGCCAGTAGATGCCAGTGCGGTCGCTCGGGTGCCCGCCACTCCCCGGCTTCGCGGACCTCGCGGGCGCGGACACGGGGCGGCATCTGTTCTCTTTTCGCTACGGCCGAACGACTGTGGAATCACAGACGTTTCATTATTCGGTCGATGACGTCGTAGCGCTTCCCACGCCCCCGGATACGTCCCGATTGCGACTTCGGGCGATAAACCGGCCCCCCGCTTGTCTTTTGCCGCAATCGCCGCAGATTTCCCCGGTACGCGCCGTCGTCGCGGACCGGTGTATGCGGCATGCGGAGATCCGCTCCGGGATCGTGTACCTTTCGCTCACCGTCCACGATGCCCGGCGGGAGCAGGTCGGCCCGATTGGTCGACTCTGCCCGTACGCGGCGCGTTTCCCGGTCGAAGCGGGGGAGACCCCCGAAACTTCGCCCAGGTAAGTGGGGGGTTCGAAACGCGTAACCGGTGATTGTTCCAGCTCGATGTCGCAGTTGACCAGTTCGACCGGCGGAGGACGTTGTGAATCATGTGGTGAGACTGGCGGTGCCGCTCTTCACGGCCCTGCTGATACTGGGCGGGGTCGCGGGTGTCGCCACGGGGGCCCCCGACGGATTGAAGCACTGTGAGGTCAGCTCGGGCCGGGTTCCCGAGACCGCCTCGCCCGACGAGGTCGGCATCGATTCGGCGGCACTGACGGCAGCCGTGGCCTTCGCCTCGGATCCGACGCGCAGGAATGTGCAGGTATTCCGCAACAACTGTCTCATCGCGACGGGACCGCACAACGCCGAAACCGGTGGTGAGCCCTGGAACATGTGGAGCGTGACCAAGAGCGTGGTCGCCATGGTCGCCGGCATCGCGGTCGACCAGGGCAGGCTCGGTCTCGACGATCCGATCGGGAACCACCTGCCCGCCGGGCTCGGCGACCGAGCGCACCGGGAGATCACGGTGCGCAGTCTGCTCACCGAATCGTCCGGAATGCAGGTGGCGGTCGCGTCGGAGGGCGTCACCGGACTGGTGCAGCTCGATCCGAATGTGGTCGCCCAGGCCATGGCCATGCCGATCGAACATCCGCAGGGCACCGTCTGGCAGTACAGCCAGCGTGCCGTCGACCTGCTCGCCTACGTGGTCCAGCAGGCGGTCGGCGAGGATTTCCAGGCCTTCGCGCAGCGGAACCTGTTCTCGCCCCTGGGGATCGAGCAGGCCGACTATCACTGGGGAAGGGACCGCAGCGGCAACACCTACGGCTACGCCCACCTGCTCCTGCCACCCGACGATTTCGTCAAACTCGGACTGCTGGTGCTCGGCAAGGGCGCGTGGGGCGATCGGCAGATCATCTCGGCCGAATACCTCACCCAGGCCACGACGCCGACGCTGCCCAATCCGTGCTACGGATTCCTCTTCGTGGTCAACGGACCCGGCTGTGAACCGCTGTTCCCCGGCCTGCCCGCCGACGCGGTGCAGATGTCGGGCATGCTGCGCCAGGACGTCTTCATCGTGCCGAGTCTCGGCCTGGTGATCAGCTGGACGGGCGTCACCGTGCCCGGCGGGTCCGTCAGCTTCCCGCACGACGTCCTGCGCACCACGGCGGCGGCCTTCCTCGAGCCGCGCCTGGCCGACCCCGGCCCGTATGTTCCGCGTGAGGACATCAGCGTCATGGATCCGTCGATCTCGAATCCGACGGCCACCCTCGCGGCCTTCGGCATCGGTCCCTCCGCCTATCCGGGATGCGGCCCGGTGACCTGTCTGGGCAAACCGCTCGGTCCGCCGATCGCCGACTGGCCGCCCGGATGCTTCATCCTCGGCTGTGTCGGCACCGACCCGGAGACGCCGGGAATCCACTAGCCGATCCGCGGGTGGTTGACCCCACCCGTTCGGTCCGGGCAGGGTGGGTCCATGGGTAACGCCGAGGTTCGCGCCGGTGTCGAACTGAGCAACCTGGACCAGCCGCTGTTCGACGGCGCGCAGGCCACCAAACGGGATCTGGTCGACTATCTCGACTTCCTCGGTGAGCGCATGGTGCGGAATCTGCGGGACCGGCCGCTGTCGGTGCTGCGGATCCGGCCGGGCCAGGAACCGTTCGTCCAGAAGAACCTGCCCAAGTACACCCCGGATTGGGTGCGGCGGGTGACGATCTGGGCGGACAGTTCCCGACGCGAGGTGTCCTACGCGCTGTGCGACGACACGCGGACACTGCTGTGGTTCGGCAACCAACGGGCGGTCGAGTACCACACCACGCTCCTGCTCGCCGATCACACCGCGGGCCCGACCCACCTGGTCCTCGATATCGACCCGCCCGAGGACGCCCCGTTCCGGCAGGCGGTACTGGCCGCGGGGTTGATCCGGCAGGCACTGGCCGACGACGGACTGGCCGGTGCGGTGAAAACCAGTGGGGCCAAAGGGGTGCACATCTTCGTCCCGGTGGCGGCGGGGCTCCCGATCGAGGACGCCGGCGCCGCCACCCGGGCGATCGCGGCCCGCGCCGAACGTCTCGACCCGGAACTGGCGACCACCGCGTTCATCCGAGAAGACCGCGGCGGCAAGGTGTTCCTCGATTCGACCAGGGCAGGCGGCGCGACCGTGGTCGCCGCGTACAGTCCGCGGATCCGCCCGGACGCGACGGTCTCCTTCCCGGTGCCGTGGGCCGAACTCGAGAGCGTGACCCCGGCCGATTTCACCCTGCGCGGCGTGCCGGGACAGCTCGGTGACCGCGATCCGTGGGCCGAGGAGATGCCCGCGCCGCAGATGCTGCCCGCCGATCTGATCGCCGAAGGCCACACCATCCCGGTCGCCCGGGTCCAGGCCATGCACGAGGGCAAGCGCCGCGCGCGAGCCCGACGTTCCGACTGAGAATCGTCGCGATCCGCCGATTTCGCCGCGCGAACCGGTGAAGCTGTGGACGCTGGGAAGCGACCGGCGGAACAGGAGTGGAATGTGGAACCGATCGTCACGGTGACAGGGGGCAGGGTTCGGGGTAGGGAGGTCGACGGGATCAGCGCGTTCCTCGGGGTGCCCTACGCGGCCGCCGCGGTGGGCGAAAAGCGTTTCAGGCGACCCGAACCCGTCGAACCGTGGGACGGCACGCGCGACGCCGGCGCACTCGGAGCGACATGTGTGCAGGCGCCCTACCCGCCCGCGATCGAGGCGATCCTCGGCACCTACACCGTGCCCGGCGCGGAATATCTGAACGTGAACGTGTGGACTCCGGATCCGGGCGGCGCGGGTCTGCCGGTCATGGTGTGGATTCACGGTGGCGCGTTCGTCCACGGATCCAATGCCGTCCCCGTATACGACGGTGCGGCGTTCGCCAGGGACGGCGTGGTGCTGGTCGCGCTGAACTACCGGCTCGGCGCTTCGGGGTTCGCGGTGCTCGACGGTGCGCCGCCGAATCGGGGTCTGTGGGACCAGGTGGCGGCCCTGGCCTGGGTGCGGGAGAACATCCGGGCTTTCGGGGGAGATCCGGACAATGTCACGGTCTTCGGCGAATCGGCGGGCGGTATGAGTGTCGCGTCGCTGCTCGCTTCCCCCGCTGCCCGTGGACTTTTCGCGCGGGCGATCATGCAGAGCGGGAACGGCGGGGTGGTGGCCACCCTCGAGGACGCGCGACTGCTCGGCAGAGCCCTGGCGGACAAGCTGGGACTGCCCGCGACGGCGGAAGCCTTTGCGGCGGTGGAACCCTCGGCATTGCTGGCCGCGCAGGAGGCGATCGCCGCCGAGATCGGTCGCGTTCCCGATCCGGCGCGCTGGGGGGCTTCGGTGCTCGCGCGCGGCTCGGGCATCATGAGCTTCTTCCCGACACTGGACGGCGAACTGCTCACCGAGGAGCCCGCCGTCGCCATCGCCGCCGGTTCCGCGCGCGGTGTCACGCTGCTCGCCGGGTGCACGGCCGAGGAATTCCGGCTGTTCACCGTGCCGACCGGTCTGGCCGCCGCGATCACCATGGACTCACTACCGTTCGCCCTCGCGCGATTCGGCATCGATGCCTCGGTGATCGGAACCTACGCGGCGAACCGACCCGACGCTACCGGCGGCGATCTGTTGGCCGCGATCGTCACCGACGCGGTGTTCCGTGGCCCGACCAGGGAGATCGTGCTGGCCCAGGCGACGACGGGCACACCGGCCTACCTGTACGAATTCGCCTGGCGACGAGCCGAACTCGGCGCGATCCACGCCCTGGAGGTCCCTTTCGTCTTCGATACGCTCGCGGCCGGGCCCCGGCTGACCGGTCCGAATCCGCCCCAGCGTCTCGCCGATGAGATCCACGCGGCGTGGATCGCGTTCGCCACCACCGGCGACCCGGGCTGGCCCCGCTACGTCGACGGCGGACAGGTGATGGTCTTCGACGACCCGATCTCCGGGCCGGTCGCGGATCCGCGACCGGACGAGCGCGCCGTCTCCGCGTCCGCCGCGACGAGATGACTTCGCGCGACGGCAGTTCCCCGCGTCCGCGAGATCCCGCGTGATTCGCGCGACCGCGCGGCCGTCGGACTCCGCCACGCGACGCGACGCGCGGACAGTTCGGTTTTTCGGGCCCGCGCGGTGGCCCGTCGGCCATTCGCCAGCCATAATCCGATGAGGTATGCAATGTTGTTAGAGCTCAACAGCATTGAGACGGTAACCCGAGGTCGCCGTGAAGGCGCCGGTAAAGGGGGGTGCGGCGGAGTCATGAGGTCGTCGAACACATCCGATCCCACGCGTGGTGGCGGTTCCCGGACCGCCACCGGCCGGGCGCGGTCCGCCGCGGTTCCGCTGTGGCCGGGAATGATTCCGGATTCGGGCGAGCTACCGCGCCCACGGCCGTTGCCGCCGCCGCGCACGCTCGCGCCCTCCCGAGCACAGGTCCGCCGCCCGCCGCCGCGCCGCCGTCGCGGTCGATCGTGGCTGGTGGGGTCGGTGGCGCTGGGCGCGTCGCTCTCGGCGGTGGCGGTGGTGATGGTCTACTCCAGCACGGTGACCACTCCGCGTCAGGCGGCGACGGCCGCCGATCCGGTCCTCGGCGGCGGGCCGGGGTGCGAGCCGACCCGGACCGAACAGTTGGTACGTGGAAATGGCGTCGGTTCGCTCGCCAACGGTCCCGAGACCATCCTCGCTTTCCAGCACGCGTACTACGTCAGCCGGTCCGGCGCCGCGGCCCGCGCCCTGACGACCGAGGACGCCGCGGTGCCGACGGCGGAGGTCATCGGCGCGGGCATCGCCTCCATTCCGCCGGGAACCCAGCACTGCGTGCTGATCACACCGTTGGCCGACGGTCGTTACGACGTCGTCATCACCGAATTGCGCCCCGCCGCCGTCGCCCGGACCTATCGGCAGTTCGTCACCGTCGCGGCGGGGCCGAACGGTATGGCGATCACCAGGATCGCGGCGCCGTCGTGAGACGTCGACCGCGGCTCCCCGGAATCAGGGGGTCGCGGTCGTCGCCCGCGGATCGAATCCGCCGGGGATCTCGTAGATCGATCCGGTGAAAGTGGCCCCGAACAACCTGCCCGCCGAGAAACCGCTGTCACCGCGCCCGTAGGTGACGACGCTGGTGAACGGATTGCCGCTGCCGAGTACGCAGTAGCGCTGCGGCGCGTCGATCCGGATGACCTGCCCGGTGCTGTTGAACGGAACCACCGGGCGATCGGCCGAATCCAGGGTCAGCCCGTCCGGCGCGCTGAGCGCGTCGCCGCCGCCGAGATCGAGCAGGGACTGCGGCGCGCCCGGGTTGTCCACCGGAATACGGCTGACGCCGGGATCGACGAAGGTACGCCCCACATAGAGGAAGCGGTCGCCGTCGCCGAGTACCGCGCCGTTGGCGCTGGGGAACCGGGCCCAATCCGGTTGCACCACACCGTTCGGATACACCCGACCGATGGAGCTGCCGAAATCGTTGGTGGCGTAGATGATTCCGTCCGCGCCCACCGCCATGCCGTTCGCGGCGCCGAGTCCGGAGGCCACGGGCGTCGTCGCCCCGGTGTCGGTATCCATCCGGACGATCCCCGCGTGACGCAGTGAGTCGCCGACCAGCACACGCGCGTCGGCGCCGTAGCCGACGAGCAGTCCGCCGTCCGGCGTCCACGCCAGTGCGCCCGCACCGCCGTTGCCGACGGTGCCGATGGGTACGGCGGGTGCGCCGGGCGCGTCGATCCGGAACACCCGTCCGGTCAGGACGTCGGTGGTGAAGGCGCGGCCGCGCTCGTCGACCGTGAGTCCCTCGAGCGCGCCGGGAACCGAGGCGGCGGGCAGGGTCGGCTGTCCCGCGCCCTGGCAGGTCGGCGCGGCCTGCGCCGTCGGTGCCGCCACCACCGACATCGCCGCGAAAACACAGGCCCCGAAGGTGATCGCCGCTCTGCTCATCCCTGCATTCCACACCGCGCGCAGCGGCGCGCGGAGCGTTTCCGCGCGGGCGTGACAGATCCGGTGCATTCGGATCACGGTGGGTGCGCGGCATCGGCAACGGGGCAATTTTCCAGCGAAACACCTGGTCGGAAGGATTTCGAGATTTTTCGCATCGGGAGGTGTCGATCGCGTCCGCCGGGGTATCCGGGCGTCGCCGAGTTGGAGAGAGAACGAGGATGTCGGATGAGTAGGACGTCGAATTCTGCCGAAGGATCGTCCCGCGCGGCGGGGCGTGACAGCTACGACGATATCGAGCCCTGGTTCGAGAAGTTGGCCTCGCTCGACGCCGACGACCCGCACCGCTCGGCCCTGCGCACACAGATCGTGGAGCGCTGTCTACCGCTCGCCGAGCACATCGCCCGCAAGTTCTCCGGGCGCGGCGAGGAGTTCGACGATCTGCTCCAGGTCGCCCGACTCGGCCTCGTCCAGGCCGTCGACCGATTCGACGTCTCGCGCGGCGCGACCTTCCTGTCCTTCGCGGTGCCGACCGTCATGGGTTCGGTCCGCAGGCATTTCCGCGACGGCACCTGGGCGCTGCGGGTGCCGCGCCGCGCCAAGGAGGTGCAGGCGCTCGTCCGCCCCGCCATCGAGTCGCTGTCGCAACGACTCGGCCGGATGCCGACCGCGCGTGAGATCGCGGCCGAACTCGACCTCGACATCGTCGAGGTGACCCAGGCGATCATGGCCGCCAATGCCTACCAGACCAATTCGCTCGACGCCGTGGCCGGTCCGTCGGAGGAGCAGTCACGTCCGTCGATCGCCGACACGCTCGGAGTGGAGGAACCCTCCTACCGCTTGCTGGAGGACGCTCTCGCGGTGCGTCCGCTGCTCGCCGCGCTGCCCGAGCGGGAACGGCGGATCCTGGTGATGAGGTTCTTCGAGAACAAGACCCAGGCCGAGATCGCCGACCGCCTCGGCGTGTCGCAGATGCAGGTCTCGCGCATCCTCACCCGGACGCTGAGGAAACTGCGGGAGCAGGCGCTCGGCGGCGACAAGGACTGCCGGGTCGCCTGAGTAGTTCCATCACATGCCGACATCCTTCGGTATCCGCGCCCATCCGGTGGCAACAGCCACGCGAACTCCTTCTGTCCACACAGCACGGCGGTGACAGCCGCCTCGACGGAAGCGGTAGATGACGATGACAGTGATGCGTTCGGTCCTCGTGGCGATGATGGTGACGGCGGCGCTCGGCGCGTCCGCCTGCTCGGACGACAGCTCGTCCGATTCGAGTGCGAGCTCGAGCAGTTCGGCGGCCTCGACCACGATGGCGCCCGCGAGCGGCGCCGCGGCGAACCTGGTCGGCCCGGGCTGCGCCGCCTACGCCGAGCAGGTGCCCTCCGGCCCGGGCTCGGTGAACGGGATGGCCCAGGATCCCGTCGCGGTCGCGGCGTCGAACAATCCGCTGCTGACCACGCTCACCGCGGCGGTGTCGGGTCAGCTCAATCCGCAGGTCAACCTGGTCGACACGCTCAACGGCGGGCAGTTCACCGTCTTCGCGCCGACCGACGCGGCCTTCGCGAAGGTCGATCCGGCCACCGTCGAGACGCTGAAGACGGATTCGGCCACGCTGACCAAGATTCTCACCTACCACGTGGTGCCGGGGCAGATCGCGCCCGACAAGATCGCGGGTACCCACAAGACCGTCGAAGGCGCCGATGTCGTGGTGACACGTTCGGGAGATGACATCAAAGTCGCCAATGCCTCGGTGATCTGTGGTGGAGTGAAGACAGCGAACGCCACGGTGTATCTGATCGATACCGTGCTCGTGCCGCCCGCCGCGTGACGCACAACTGATCCAATGCTCGAGACCCCTTCCCTCGTCAGGAGTCGAGTTCGACGTGTTGCCGTTGCCGATCCACCTCGTGCCCGACGAACCCCGTGGCCGGGGGAGGGCGTGCGCATGACCCGTGACTCGGACAACGCCGCGGTGCGACTGTCGCGGGACGGGGCGGAGGGGGAGTCCTGTCCGGTCCGCCCCCCTGGCGACGGACCGGAGCACACGCGGCGGCTCGTCGAACTGCTCGCCGCGGTCGCGAAGGGCGACCGCGATGCCTTCACCGAGTTCTACCGGGCGACCAGTCATCGGGTGTTCGGACTCTCGGTGCGGATCCTGCGCAGTCACGCCGCCTCCGAGGAGATCACGCAGGAGGTCTACCTCCAAGCGTGGACACTGGCCGAACGCTACGACCCGCGACTGTCGAGTCCGATGGGGTGGCTGATGACGTTGACGCATCGGCGCGCGGTCGACCGGGTTCGCAGGGAAGAGTCCGCGGCGACCCGCGATATCGCCTACGGCCACCGGCATCTCGGCCGCGATCACGATGTGGTGGCCGAGGCCGTCGATCAACGGCTCGACACCCAGTCGGTGCTCGATTGTCTGGAGGTGCTCACCGACGTGCAACGTGAGTCGGTAGCACTCGCCTACTACAGCGGCCGCACCTATCCCGAAGTGGCCGAACATCTCTCGGTGCCGCTACCGACGGTCAAGAGCCGGATCCGGGACGGGCTCAAACGCCTGGCGAACTGCCTGTCGGGGCAGGTGAACCCGTGAGCGACGACGACAGCGATCTCGCCGAACTCGCCTATCCCTATGCCCTGGACGCCATGGCCGAACTGGAGCGCCGCCGGGTCGAGAAGCGTCTGCTCGAGACGGATGAGGACACGGCACGGCAATTCACCACCACGGTCCGCGAACTACGCGAGACATTGGCCGCCATGACGGTGGTCGACGCACTGGAACCTCCCGCCGCGCTGGAGGATTCGCTGCTGCGCGCACTGGACGACAAACTCGCCGTCCCGCCGCAGGCGCAACGGCGATCGGGGTTCGGTCGCAAGCGCTGGATCGCGGCCGCCGCGGCGGCCGTGATCGTCGCGATCGGAGCGAGTATCGCCGTGGTCGCAGACCGGTCCTCCGAACCCGAGACCGGGCTCAGCGCCCAGGTGGTCCTGGAACAACCGGATGTGCTGACCCGCACGGTGCCCGTCGCGACCGGCGGCTCGCTGACCGTGCACACCTCGGCCGGACTCTCCGCCGCCAGCGTGTCGTTCGACGGTGTCGCGCAACCCGAATCGGGCCGGGCCTATCAGCTCTGGCTCGTGCGGGACGGCACGGCACGCTCGGCGGGCGTGGTCGAGAACGTGCCGGATCGGGGCCCGTCGGTGGTCACGCGCTACGACAGCGTGGACACCCTCGCCCTCACGATCGAACCCGCGGGCGGATCCCCACAGCCCACGAGCCAACCGATCGCCGCCGTCCCCCTCGCCTGATCCCGATCGGCACCGCACGGACCGCTCGGTCCTGACGACGTGGCTGTGCGGTACCGATCCGGCGCTGTACATGCGGGTCGTCCAGACCGAGCCGGTCCGTGCGGTGCTTCGGCCCGTGGCCTCGCGGACGAGGCGGTCGGGTCGGCGGACCCGGTGGCGAAGTCGGCACCGGTCGAGGGCCACGCGCTGGTCGTGCCGTACGAACCGGCCGCGACACGACGACCGCCCGGTTCTGCCGTCGCGGCCGCCCCTCGATGTAGCCGTCGTGCGCCGATATCCGAAGAACGAAACGAGTTGTGATGAAACGTCCCGCCGAATCCGCACCGTCGATCTCGGCCGCCGTCGTGGCCGGAATCCTCGCCGCCGCAACCGTACTCGGCGTGGGCCAGGCGATCGCGGCTGTCATCGACCCCGAGGCGGCCCCCTTCTTCGCGCTCGGCGGCTGGGTGGTCGACCACACGCCGCACACGTTGAAGGATTCGGCGATCCGCCGATTCGGCAGTAACGACAAACTCGTCCTCTTCCTGTCGATGTCCGGTGTGATGCTGGTCGGCGCGGCCCTGATCGGAATCCTCGAACGACGTAGACCCCTCGGTAGCACGCTGCTCGTCGTCTTCGCGGCGCTGGTGGTCGTGGCCGCGCTCCAACGCCCCACCGCCACCCTCTGGTTCGCCGCACCCACCGCGCTCGGGGCCGTCGCCGGTGTCGCGGCACTGCGACTGCTCCGACGGCGGGCGCCTTCGCGGAGCGTGGTGCGATCCACTCCGCCCGAGCGTGCGGGGGCACACCGTCGTGCAGCCCCGGGGACCGGTCAGGCGGGTTCCGGACCGACACGGCGTGGTTTCCTCGCACTCACGGCCGGTGTCGGCGCGTTCGCGCTCGGCACGGCCGCCGCGGGCCAGTGGATAGGCGGACGACTGCGCGATGTCGTCGCCGATCGGGCGCGATTCCCGCTGCCACGGACCGCGCCGGTCGCCGCCGCGTCCGAGCTGCCGGTTCGCGGGCTCACCGAATTCGTCACCCCCAACGATCGCTTCTACCGGGTCGATACCGCGCTGCGGGTGCCGACCTTGCGCAGCACGGACTGGCGGCTGCGGATCCACGGCATGGTCGACCGTGAACTCGATCTGGACTTCGACGATCTGCGCGCGAGAACGGCTGTGGCGCGGATGATCACGCTGACCTGCGTGTCCAACGAGGTCGGCGGTGATCTCGCGGGCACCGCGATCTGGACGGGGTATCCGCTGGCCGATCTATTGGCCGAGGCGGGTGTCCGTCCCGGCGCGGATCTGCTGCTGTCCCGCAGCGTCGACGGATTCACCGCGGGCACACCGGTTTCCGCGGTGACCGACGGACGCGACGCGCTACTGGCCGTGGGGATGAACGGCAGTCCGCTGCCGATCGAACACGGATACCCGGCCAGGCTGGTCGTGCCGGGTCTCTACGGCTACGTCTCGGCCACGAAATGGGTCGTCGACCTGGAACTCACCCGTTTCGATCGGGCCGGTGCGTACTGGACCGACCGGGGGTGGGCCGCGCTGGCACCGATCAAGACCGCGTCCCGCATCGACGTGCCCGCGGCCTTCGCGACGGTGCCCGCCGGCCGGGTGGTCGTCGCGGGCGTCGCTTGGGCGCAGCGACTCGGCATCGACCGGGTCGAGGTACAGATCGACGAGAACCCTTGGCAACAGGCCGAACTCGGCACAGAATACTCGGTCGACACGTGGCGGCAGTGGTCCTGGTGCTGGGATGCCGCTCCCGGCACCCACACGCTGCGGGTGCGAGCCGTCGACCGTGCCGGTGCGGTGCAGACCGACGCACGCGCGCGTCCGTTCCCCGACGGTTCGACCGGATGGCACAACCGGGTCGTCACCGTGCGGTGATACTCAGCGCAGTCCGACCTCCGCCGTGGCGCGACCGAAGATCTTCTTCCCGTCGTGCGTGGCGGTGAGAGCGATGGTCGCCGTGCGGGTCTCGGGGTCGACGGATTTGACCCTGCCCCGGAATTCGATATCGCTGCGGCCGTCGTCGCCCACGTAGACCGGGCTCGTCATACGCACGGAGTACCGGCGCAACGTGCCGGGATCATCGACCCATTTCGTGACGAACCCCGCGCCGAGCCCCATCGTCAACATGCCGTGCGCGACCACGCCGCGGTCGAGACCGACGAGTTCGGCCGCGCCGGAATGGAAATGGATCGGATTCGGATCGCCGGACACACCGGCGTAGTTGACCAGGTCGCCGAGGGATAGTCGCACCGTGTCCGGAGACAGCTCCTCGCCCACGGACACCGTGTCGAAGGCGCGTCCGTGCGGTCCGGGCGCGGCCGTCGACGCCTCGCGCAGCGGGGTCGGCCAGGGCAGGAGCCGGGGCGGGCGGGTCAGATCCTGGCGAGCCACGGCGAGCAGACCGGCGGCGATGCGCTCCGCGTCGTCGGTGGCCTCCGACCGCGCGATCACCGAGGTGTGGGCGGTGATCACCAATTCCTCGCGTTGGCTGGTGATCGCGTTCTCGATGACGATCATGTCGCCGCCGAATGCCTGGCGGAACGAATGCAACGACACATTGCTGGTGATCTCGTCACCGGCGAGCACCGGCCCGTGGAACCGGAAGACCTGGTCGGTCTGCACGGTGCTGGTCATATCGATGCCGACGAGCACCTCGCTCATGGCCCTCTGCACCGCGCCCATGAGCAGACAGGTGAACGTCGCCGACGCGGGCAGGGCGCGATAGCCGTAGGTCGCGGCGGTGTCCTCGTCCCAGTGCGCCGGGTGGAAGTCCTGGACCGCCCGCGCGAATTCCCTGATCTTCTCCCGCCCGACCCGATAGCGGTCCTCGATCCGATACCGCTTCCCGACAAGCGAGTGGATATGGGTGATCGGATCGACCTGCCCGCGTAAAGACTCGATGACCTCCACCACCGAACTCCTTTCCCTCCGGACCCATGATCGGCTGTTGCCAGCTGTTTGCCGAATGGGCGCGCCGGTGCGGTCACCCGCACCGCTGTCGGTGGCTCGCGGCTCGGTCACCACGGATTCGTACAATGTCCGAGATCGTGTTCGCTCGAAGATCGGATATGCGCGTGGCCCGTACTCTCTCCGTCTCGGACAGCATCGTCGTCGCGGCCGATGCCTCGGCGCTCTACGACAAGATCAGCGATCCCACCCTCATGGGTGGCTGGAGTCCCGAGAACCTGGGTGCGACCGTCCACGCCCCCGCGGACACCGCCTATGTCGGCATGACCTTCGACGGCCGCAACAAACGCGGCGCGATTCGATGGACGACCCGCTGCACGGTGACCGCCGCCGAGCCGGGCGCGCGCTTCGCCTTCCGTGTCCACGCGATCGGCCGCAGGAAGCCCGTGCTGAAAGCGCCCATCGCCAGCTGGGAATACCGCTTCGAGACCACCCCCGACGGCACCCGGGTGACCGAGACCTGGACCGATGATCGTCGCTCCTGGCCGGATGCGGTCGCCGACGTCTTCGACAAAGTGGTCACCCGAGGGCACACGTTCGCCGACTTCCAGCGCAAGAACATCCGCCGAACCCTCGACAACCTCAAATCGACCGTGGAACAACAGCACTGAGCTTCCCGTCCGGGTGCGCGCTGTCGGGCGCGATGCGCGATGATCCTTCCCCATGTGGGTGAAGATGTCATTCTCCGAAGCCGACGAAGCGCTCGGCCTGACGCGCTTCGAGGAATTCGACGCCGGTTTCGACGCGGCCTATGTCCATTCGGGCGATCTGCGTATCGACCGTGATTGGACCGGCGGTGATCTGCGGACGGCCGTCGGCGTCGGGGAGTACGAACAGCTGGGGGAACTCGTCATGTTCGTCGTGGACGGCGATCTGACGGTCGACGGCCTGCTCGATCTGGACGAGGGCACGCTGGAATGCCTCGGTCTACTGGTCACCGGCACCCTCACCGCCCAGATCATCGACGTGAACGCCACCATGCTGTTCGTGTTCGGCGGCGCCGATATCGCCCGGCTGGTCAGATTCACCACCACCGACGGGACACTGTCGATCGCGGGCCGAACCCGTTGCCCCCTGGTGATCTACGACGAGGGTGACCTCAATGTCACTTCCGCGGGTCATATCCTGTCCCGCAGGTCCGAGGGGCCGGTCGCGCCGTACGAGGCCCCGTCCTCGGATTCCGACTTCGATTTCTCCGGCTGGGGGTGGCCTACGGTCACGCTCACTCGGACGGAGGTTCCCGCCGCCCTGGACGCATCCCTCTACGACGACGAGAACTGGGTGGACGCGGCCACGGCACTGGAGTTCGCGCGGTCCGGTCGGCCGCTGTTGCGCGCGGACTACCCGGCTCCGAGCTGAGCGGTCCGGGTCCGCGCCTACCCGTGCGATCACGGCGCATCGTGTGACCGCCGCCGGCACATCCGGCGGCCCGTCGAAGCACGACGGGCCGCGATGATGCCGGCTTGCGCGGTCGGTCCTGCGCGGTCAGTCCTCCGCGACGGTGACGGTGACGGTGACGTCGATATTGCCGCGCGTCGCGTTGGAGTAGGGGCATACCTCGTGGGCCTTGTCCGCGAGGGCCTGTGCCTCCTCGCGCGACAGGTGCGGCAGCGACACCTCGAGGGTGACGGTGAGCGCGAATCCGCCCTGGTCGTTCGCGCCGAGCCCGACCTTCGCGCCGACGGCGGAGTCGGCGATATCGGCGTTCGCGGATTTGGCGACGAGTCGCAGTGCCGAATGGAAGCAGGCCGCGTAGCCCGCCGCGAACAGCTGCTCGGGATTGGTGCCTTCACCGCTACCACCGAGTTCCTTCGGCATGGCCAGGTTCACGTCGACCTTGCCGTCGCTGGTGCGGGCGTGTCCGTTGCGTCCGTCGCCGGTCGCCAGGGCTTCCGCGGTGTACAGAACATTCATGTCGGACTCCTCGGGTCTGCGGATTTCGGTTACAGCGCATACGGTAGCCAGCAATTAGATTGTGCACAATGTAAATTGATGTGGGCCGGGTCACAGAAAAGTCGCGCAAACCCTTGAGAATGAAGTTACAGACAGAGTATGTTTGTCTCATTCCCCTGGTAGATCGACGGGTGTGTGGTCAGTGGGTGTTGGAGGCGAAATGCGGCGCGGAATCCTCGCGAGGGCGGTCATATCGGCGGGCGCGGACGCACCGGCCGGCACCGCCGAGCGCATCCTCGACGCCGCGCTCACGCAATTCGAGACCGTCGGCATCAAACGCACCACGGTCGAGGACATCACCCGGCGCGCACGGTTGGCGCGGGTCACGCTCTACCGGCATTTCCCGGGTAAGGACGACATCGTCGAGGCCGTCATCCTGCGCGAGATGGGCAGGTTCCTCAAGGCGCTCGAGGCCGAGATGGCGGGTTTCTCCTCGACCGAGGACAAACTGACCGAGGGGTTCGTCTTCTCGGTGGCCTTCCTGCGCGCGAATGTGCTGCTGAACCGGCTGCTGGAAATCGAACCTGATTCGCTGCTGCCCTACCTCACCGTCGACGGCGGCGCTCTGGTCGAGACCGGGGCCGCGTTCCTGGCCGTTCAGCTCGCGCGCGACGCGCTGGAGGATCGGTCGGGCGAGGAACTGCGGGTCGTCGCCGAACTCGCGGTGCGCATCATGCTGTCGTTCCTGCTCACGCCCTCGCGCGGGATCGCCATCGATGACCCGGCCGACGCCCGCGCCTTCGCGCGCCGCCACCTCAACCCCCTGCTGCTCGGCCATCCGAGCGGCGCGGACCGGGCGGGGGCGCGACGATGATCGGCGGCCCCGCGCGCTAGACCTTCGTAGTATGTCGCCGCACTCGACGGGGAGCGTGGCGATCGACCGATAGAGGAGGACTGCCATGGTGGCACTCCGATCCCGCAAGAGCCGCGTCCCGGAGAACGGACTGTTCGTCGAAATGCCGAACGGACTGTTGGACCGGGCGATCCGCCGGATACCGGAACGGCGCGGCATCCTCGCCGAACCCCCGGCCGGCAGTGGTCTACGGCCGATCCCGGGCCATGCCGGGCTACCGTGGCTCGGCGATTCGCTGCAATCGCTGCACTACGGGTCCGCCTACACCCTCGCCATGGTCGAGCGCTTCGGAAAACTGGTGTGGTCGAGAGGATTCGGCCGGAACATGGTGCTCGCCGCCGGTGGCGAGGCGATCGACTCGGTGCTGAGCAATCGCGACCGGGCCTTCGTCACCGGGCAGAAGGACCTGATCGACCCGTTCTTCCACGGCGGTCTGCTGCTGCTCGATTTCGAGGAGCACCGCCTCGATCGGCGCATCATGCAGCAGGCGTTCATGCCCGACCGGCTGCGCGCCTACTTCACCAAGGTTTCCGAACTGGTCGGTGAACGCGTCGGGCAGTGGCAGGTCGGGACGCCGATGAAGCTGTACCCGTCGGTGAAGAAGCTGTCGATGAATATCGCGGCCGATGTCTTCATGGGGGTGCGACTCGGACCGGAAGCCGACCGCCTCGCCTCCGCCTTCGAGGCGATGCTGCTCGCCTGTGAGTCACCCGTCCGATTTCCGGTACCCGGCGGTCGCTGGCGTTCCGGGCTGCGCGGGCGCAGGGAGCTGGAAAGGTACTTCGCCGAGATGGTGCCCGCCAAGCGGACCGGCACCGGGTCGGATTTCTTCACGGCGCTGTGTCATATAGAGACAGAGGACGGCGAGCGCTTCAGCGACCGCAAGGTCATCGACCACATGATCTTCCTGCTGTTGGCCGCGCACGACACCGCGACCATCACCACGACCGTCGCGGCGTACTTCCTCGGCAAGCATCCGGAGTGGCAGCGCCGCGTGCGCGCGGAATCTCTCGCGCTCGGCGACGGCCCGCTCGACGTCGACGCCATGAACTCCCTCACCTCGCTCGACCTGGTCATCAAGGAATCCATGCGCATCATCGCGCCGGTGCCCTTCATCATGCGCAAGGCCGTGAAGGACACCGAGATCGACGGACACTTCGTCCCGGCGGGCTCGAATGTGGTGCTCGGCGCGATCGCCAACCATTTCCTGCCCGAGTACTGGACCGATCCGTGGAAATTCGACCCGGACCGCTTCGGCCCGGAACGCCGCGAGGACAAGGCCCACCGCTACGCCTGGATGCCCTTCGGCGCGGGTGTGCACAAATGCATCGGCATGTACTTCGCCATGCACGAGGTCAAGGTCATGCTGCACACCATGGTGTGCGACTACGAGTGGGACTTCCCCGAGGACTACGAGATGCCGTGGCAGATGAGCGCGCTGCCCTTCCCCAAGGACGGTGTGCCGATCACCCTGCGCAGGCGCGGGTGATCGCGCCGCCTCGGGCGGTTTGTTCAGGCAGAGGTGCCCTCGACGAGGAACATGTAGCTCTTCTCCTCCACGCGCTGTGCGATCCGCCAGGCGCCGTCCACTCTGACCAGGGTGTCCAGGTACCACAGGCCGCACAGCATCAGGGTCTTCGCGCCGTCCTGGCCGGGGACCAGCATCGGGTTGTGACAGATGGTGCGCGCGGTGGCGGTGTCGCCGTCGACGGTGACCGACGAGTTCGCGACCAGGTGCTGGAAGGCGGGGAAATTGGGCATGACCTGCGCCAGGAACTTCTTGGTCTCGGTGAGGTCGCCCGCCGATCCGCCCATGGCCGAATAGTCGACGTGGGCGTCGGGGGTGAACACCTCGTCGAGCAGATCCCACTGTTCGGTGTCGACGGCGTGGGCATAGCGAACGAGCAGGTCCTGGATCTCCAGGCGGTCGGAGATCTCTTGTAGCGACAACACGGGTGCCTCCGGGGGTGCGTGGCGGGTCTGCGCAATGGCACCAGGGGACGGCTCGGCGCGCAAGAGGCGTCGTTTCGGCGCGGGTTTCGGGGGTGTGTACGCGACCGGGGTCACTATTTCGGAGTGATCCCCGCCACATAACGGCGGTATAACGACAGGTATGTCATTTATGACTTTCCGGTCTCGAACTGGGTCGATGCCGGAAATCTGACCATGCGGTCAAAAACGGGGCAGCGTTATCGGCACGTGATCTATCGCGAACTCTTGGCTACTGTCGTAATCGAGCCCGGATCACCGAGATGGGCTAGTAACTCGAATCGCCGAACACCGTAATCCTGTCCCACGGTTCGAGAATCCCCGACATTTTCCTGGGGGCAGGGTCCCGGCTGAAGTAGCGCCGGGTCGGACGGGCGCAGGCAGGAAACTTCGAATGTCGCATAACAAGATCAGCACCCGTGTCCTCGGATTCGCCTCGATCGTGGGCGCCCTCGTTGCCATCCCGCTTGGCCTCTCCACGGCCACCGCTTCGGCCGACAGCGGCCACAACTGGGACGCTGTCGCGCAGTGCGAGAGCAGCGGTAACTGGAACACCAACACCGGCAACGGTTTCGGCGGCGGTCTGCAGTTCACCCCGAGCACCTGGGCCGCCTACGGTGGCTCCGGCTCGCCCGAGAACGCCAGCCGCGAAGAGCAGATCCGCGTCGCGGAGAACGTCCTCGCCGGTCAGGGACCGGGCGCGTGGCCGGTGTGTGGCGCCTACCTCTGATCCGCACCCCGCTACTGACGTAGTCATAGCATTCTCGACGCCCACCGTGAATATTCGGTGGGCGTCGAGCTATTTCTCCGTAATACGCACCACATTGATAGTTCGACTATTGAATCAATAATCGTGCGTCGTGGTGCATATATCGAAGATCCCGCGACGACGCGATATCACAAGTCGGTACGCGCTCCTGTGAGCACCCCCGGGTATCACCCGAGCCCGGCCCTCCCGAGCGGCCGGATCGGCGGTCGCCCGGCCCGTGACCTCGCCCGTGGCTCGGCCCGTGACCTCGGCCGTCGCCAGCTCGGGACCTTACGGACCGACATCCCACAGACACATCCCACCTACGGAGGACTCCGGTGAACTCGATCATCGATCTCGGCTCGGCCGCCCTGAATCTGGCGAATGTGGTGACATCCATCGCCGGGAACGTCACCTACCTGCTCCAGGCGTGGCATGTGATCTGACCGCGTCGCCCCGGTAGGTCCGCGGCGGCCGGTGGTCGTCGCGACGGGTTTCCGTGTCTCGGCCCGTACCGCCCGGTCACTCCTCTAGCGTTGGCACGGTCGTGACGCCGAGAGGGGCTGGGATGCGATCGGGGATGCTGGGGCCTGTGCAATTGCGGGAACGAGTCGAGTCCGGCGAACTCGACACCGTTCTGGTCGTGATGACCGATATGCAGGGCAGATTGCAGGGAAAACGCTGTTCGGCCCGGTATTTCCTGGACGAGGTGGTCGACCATGCCACCGAGGCCTGTGACTATCTGCTCGCGGTCGACGTCGAGATGAACACCGTCGACGGCTTCCGTGACTCCTCCTGGGATACCGGCTACGGCGATTTCGTGCTGCGACCCGATCCGGCGACGCTGCGGCTGGTGCCGTGGCAGCCGGGCACCGCTCTCGTGCTGTGCGACGTCGAGCGGGTGCGTCCGGAAGGCGAACCGGTACGGGTCTCGCCGCGCCAGATCCTGCGGGCGCAACTGGATCGGCTCGCCGAGCGCGGCCTGCGCGCCTACGTCGGCACCGAACTGGAGTTCCTGGTGTTCGACGACACCTACGAATCGGCCTGGGCGGGCGGATACCGGGGCCTGACCGCCGCCAACCAGTACAACGTCGACTACTCGGTGCTCGGCACCGCCCGCGTCGAACCGCTGCTGCGCCGTATCCGCAACGACATGTCGGGCGCGGGTATGTTCGTCGAGTCGGCCAAGGGAGAGTGCAACCCCGGCCAGCACGAGATCGCCTTCCGCTACGACGAGGCACTGGTGACCTGCGACAACCACAGCATCTACAAGACCGGTGCCAAGGAGATCGCCGCTCAGGCCGGTCGAAGTCTTACCTTCATGGCGAAATATGATGAGCGCGAAGGTAATTCGTGCCATATCCACATCAGCCTGCGCGCCGAGGACGGCGCGCCGGTCTTCGCGGGCGACGGACCGGCGGGCACTTCGGCCCTGATGCGGCATTTCGTGGCGGGCCAGCTCGACTGCATGCGTGAGCTGACCTATCTGCTCGCCCCGAATATCAACTCCTACAAACGTTTCGCGCCGGGAAGTTTCGCCCCGACCGCCCTGACCTGGGGTGTGGACAATCGGACGTGCGCGCTGCGTGTCGTCGGCGGCGGTGAGTCGCTGCGGATGGAGAACCGTGTCCCCGGCGGTGACGTGAACCCCTACCTCGCGGTGGCGGCGACGATCGCGGCCGGACTGCACGGCATCGACCACGCGCTACCGCTGGAGCCGGAGTTCCGCGGCAACGCCTACCGGTCGGATCGGCCCCGGGTGCCGGGGACGCTGCGCGAGGCCGCCCGACTGTTCGGGGAGTCCCCGGTCGCGCGGGCGGCCTTCGGTGATGATGTGGTGGAGCACTACCGCAACGCGGCGCAGGTCGAGCTCGACGCCTTCGACGCCGCGGTCACCGATTGGGAGCGAATCCGTGGTTTCGAACGACTCTGACGGTCCCCGTCCGGTCATCGGCCTGCCCACCTACGCCGAGCGTGCCGTTTTCGGCGCGTGGGACACCCGCTGCGCGATCCTGCACCACAGCTATGTCGACATGGTGGCCCGAGCCGGTGGGATTCCGGTGCTGCTGCCGCCGACCGGCGTCGCGCGCCCGGAACTCGTCGCGCGGCTCGACGGCCTGGTGCTGACCGGCGGCGCGGATATCGATCCCGCCCGGTACGGCGGGCCCGCCGTACCCCACGGTTACACCAGGGCGGATCGTGACGAGTCCGAATTCGAGCTGTTCCGGCTGGCCCGCGCGGCGCGGCTGCCGGTCCTCGCGGTATGCCGAGGATTGCAGCTGGTCAATGTGGCCCTCGGCGGAACGCTGGTCGGTCATCTGCCCGACGTGGTCGGCCACGAGGGACACTCCGGTGGTCCCGGCTCGTTCACCCCGGTCGCGGTGACGACCGTCGCGGGCAGCCGGGTCGCGGCGGTGGCCGGGGCGAAGGTGACAGCGCACTGTCACCACCACCAGGCCATCGACCGGCTCGCGCCCGGGCTGACGGCCACCGCGCACGCGGCGGACGGCACCATCGAGGCGGTGGAGACGACGAGCGGGCCGTTCCTGATCGGCGTGCAGTGGCATCCCGAGGCCGATTCGGCCGACGACCGCCTGATGCGGGCCGTGGTGACGGCGGCGGCCCGGCGAGAGGAGCGCGCGGCGTGAGGACCGCACAGGTGATCAACCCGGCGACCGAGGAAGTGGTCGCCACGATCGAACTCGCCGACGAGGCGGCCACCGACGCCGCCATCGAGCGGGCCGCCGCGGCCGCCCCGGCGTGGCGCGCCGTCGCACCCGGTGATCGCGCGCGGCTGCTGCGCCGCTTCGCCGACGCCGTGGACGACGATCTGGAACATCTGGCCCGGCTCGAGGTGGCCAACGCCGGTCACACCATCGGCAACGCGCGCTGGGAGGCAGGCAATGTGCGCGATGTGCTGCACTACGCGGCCGGGATCCCGGAACGACTGCTCGGCCAACAGATTCCGGTCGCGGACGGGGTGAACATCACCTTCCACGAACCCCTCGGCGTGGTCGGGGTGATCGTGCCGTGGAACTTCCCGATGCCGATCGCGGCGTGGGGATTCGGTCCCGCGCTGGCCGCGGGCAATACCGTCGTGCTCAAACCCGCCGAATTGACCCCGCTGACGGCGATCCGGCTCGGTGAACTCGCGTTGCGGGCCGGGTTGCCCGAAGGCGTTTTCCAGGTGTTGCCGGGTAAGGGCACCGTGGTCGGGCAGCGTTTCGTCACCCATCCGGCCGTGCGCAAGGTCGTCTTCACCGGGTCCACCGACGTCGGCAAACAGATCATGGCCGGATGCGCCGACCGGGTGAAGCGGGTGACGCTCGAACTCGGCGGCAAGAGCGCCAATATCGTCTTCGCCGACGCGGATCTGGAGAAGGCGGCGGCGACCGCGCCGTACGGCGTCTTCGACAACGCGGGCCAGGACTGTTGCGCCCGGTCCCGGATTCTCGTGCAGCGCGGCGTTTTCGATCGTTTTCTCGAACTGATGGAACCGGCCGTCGCCGGGGTGCGGGTCGGTGACCCGAGCGAGGAGGCGACCGAGATGGGCCCGTTGATCTCGGCGGCGCACCGGGAGCGGGTGGCCGGATTCGTCTCGCCGTCGACGAAGATCGCCTACACCGGGACCCACCGTGACGGCCCCGGATTCTGGTATCCGCCGACGGTGGTGCTGCCCGACGGCCCCGACGATCGGATCCTGACCGAGGAGGTCTTCGGGCCGGTGGTCGCGGTACTGCCGTTCGAGGACGAGGCCGACGCGCTGCGGATCGCCAACGACACCGAATACGGTCTGTCCGGGTCCATCTGGACCGGCGACGTCGGGCGGGCGCTGCGGGTCGCGCGGGGTGTGGAGGCCGGGAATCTGTCGGTGAACTCGCATTCCTCGGTGCGGTACTGGACGCCGTTCGGCGGATACAAGCAGTCCGGTCTGGGCCGTGAACTCGGTCCCGACGCGGCACTGTCGTTCACCGAGACCAAGAATGTCTTCATCGCGACCTAGCGGTATCGACCCGTCGAGAAGGAGATGTGTTGCAGCGCTTACAGGATCGAGTCGCCGTCGTCACCGGGGGCGGTAGCGGGATCGGGCTCGCCACGGTGCGCAGGTTCGCGGCCGAGGGCGCAAGGGTCGTTGTCGCCGATATCGACGCCGAGTCCGGCGCGGCCGCCGCGGCGGCGGTGGAGGGCACCTTCGTCCGGGTCGACGTCACCGACGAGGAACAGGTGCGCGCCATGTTCCGCACCGCCGTCGATACCTACGGCGGTCTCGACATCGCCTTCAACAACGCGGGAATCTCACCGCCCGAGGACGATTCGATCCTCACCACCGGGCTGGAGGCGTGGCAGCGGGTGCAGCAGGTCAATCTGACCTCGGTGTACCTGTGCAGCAAATACGCGATCGAGCACATGCTCGAACGCGGTCGCGGATCGATCATCAACACCGCCTCGTTCGTTGCGGTGATGGGCGCGGCGACATCGCAGATCTCCTACACCGCGTCCAAGGGCGGCGTGCTCGCGATGAGCCGCGAACTCGGCGTCCAATTCGCCCGTCAGGGAATCAGGGTCAACGCGCTGTGCCCGGGGCCGGTGAACACACCGCTGTTGCGGGAATTGTTCGCGAAGGATCCCGAGCGCGCGGCCCGCCGCCTGGTCCACATCCCCACCGGCCGTTTCGCCGAACCGGAGGAGATCGCGGCCGCCGTGGCCTTCCTGGCGAGCGATGATTCCTCGTTCATCACCGCCTCCCAGTTCCTGGTCGACGGGGGTATCTCGGGGGCCTACGTCACACCGCTGTAGGCGGCCTTCGCGGCGATATGTGACTCGGATCACAATTGCCGATATCGGCGCAGGTAGCCCGAGGTGTGCGAAACCGCGCGGAACGCCGCCGTTGTTTGCTGCGCGGCGAACACGGGTATCGGTCCTTGTCGTGCCGGTTTCCGGGGAAATTTCCCGGAAACCGGACGTACCGATCGAGGTCTGCGGGGACGGGCCGGAAGAGGAGACGCGCGATGCCCGACAACTCCACGGAGCTCGAGAAGCAGCCGAGACAGCTGCGCCGCTCTGTCGCCGCGTCGGCCATGGGCAATGCCACGGAATGGTTCGACTACGGCGTCTACGCGGCTACCGCGACCTACCTCACCGACGCCTTCTTCCCCGGCGACCTCGGCACCCTCGGCACCATGCTCGGTTTCGCGGTGTCGTTCGTGCTGCGTCCGCTCGGCGGTGCGGTCTGGGGCCCGCTCGGTGATCGAGTCGGCCGAAAAGTGGTGCTGGCCACCACGATCCTGCTCATGGCCGCCGCGACCGGCGCGATCGGCCTGATCCCGACCCACGCGACCATCGGTGTGGCCGCTCCGATCCTGCTGATCCTGCTCCGAGTGGTGCAGGGCTTCTCCACGGGCGGCGAATACGGCGGCGCGGCAACCTATCTGGCCGAATGCAGTACCGACCGCAAACGCGGCTTCCTCGGGAGTTTCCTCGAATTCGGGACCCTGGGCGGATTCGTCGGCGGTTCGGCGGTGGTACTGGTCTGCCAGCTCGCGCTCGGCTCGGACGCGATGCACGACTGGGGTTGGCGTATCCCGTTCCTGCTCGCGGTTCCGCTGGGCCTGATCGGCTGGTACCTGCGTGCACGCCTGGACGAGTCCCCGGTCTTCGAGGAGGTAGCCGAGCGGCCGAAGCCGCCCGGTGGTCTGCGCGAGGTGCTGACCACCTACCGCAGGGAGACCCTGACGCTGGCCGGGCTGGTCGTCGCGCTGAACGTGGTCAACTACACCCTGCTCACCTACCAGCCCACCTACCTGGAGAAGACCATCGGGATGGGGGAGTCCGCCACCACCGCGATGATGCTCACCGGGCAGGTGGTGATGATGCTGGTGCTGCCCTTCTTCGGCGGTCTGTCCGATCGGGTCGGCAGGCGTCCGATGTGGTTGGTCTCCCTGATCGGTCTGGCCGTGCTCGCGGTGCCGATGTACTGGCTGATGGGACAGGGAACCGGGTGGGCGATCGCCGGGTTCATCGTGCTCGGCCTGCTCTACGTCCCGCAGTTGTCCACCATCAGTTCGACCTTCCCCGCGATCTTCCCGACCCACGTGCGCTACGCCGGGTTCGCGCTGGCGTACAACGTGTCGACCGCGATCTTCGGCGGTACCGCGCCGCTGGTGAACGAAGCCGTCATCGAGGCGACAGACTGGGCGCTGTTCCCCGCGCTCTACATGGTCGGCGCCTCCCTGATCGGCCTGGTCGCCTGGAACTTCCTGCGCGAGACCGCGGGCACATCCCTGCGCGGTACCGAGGTACCCGACGCCGAGAACCCGACGTCGGAGTTGGCCGTGCAGGCCGCGACCTGAGTCGATCCCGGCGGGTAGTGTCGGGATCGCGGACGGGTAACCACTCTCGCGGAGGCGGCGTTGCCTTCGCGAGTGAAACACCGAACGAAATGGAGATGCGCGTGCAGATTCAGATCAACACCGACAGCAATATTCACGGCGGGGAAGACCTGATTCGGCAGGCAGAGGAAAGGATCTCCTCGATACTCGAGCGATTCGAACCACATCTGACCCGGATCGAAGCCCACCTGAGCGACCAGAACGGCGACAAGGGCGGCCCGGAGGACAAACAGTGCGTGCTCGAAGCGCGCCCCACCGGCCAGCAGCCGGTCGCGGTGACCAATCGCGCTGACACGGTCGAGGCCGCCTATACCGGCGCCGCCGACAATATGGCCAAACTGCTCGACAGCCGTTTCGGACGGCTGCACCAGGCCAAGGGCGGCGAATCCATCCGCCACCTGCCCGTCGAATGAGCTCCGGCGACCGGGCGAGCCGTGCTCGGCCCGCCCGGCCGTCGTCGACTCGACCGGGTGGTCACGGCTTCCAGTCGGTGGCCCGCAGCCACGTCGCCAGATCCATCAGGCCGGGGTGGTGTGCGCGCAGCGCGGCCGTGTCGATCGCCTCGTCGGGACGCTCGTTGAAGTAGGCGAACATCTTTCCGACCTGCGCGTCGAAGGCCGCGACCTGCTCCACCGGAATCCGAAGACTGCGGGCGGGCAGATCGGCTGCTCGCCCGAAGGTTTCGGCGATCTGGGGCGGGGTCAGCCTGTCGCCCGCCAGTGGCACGATCCGGCCGCGATAGTCTTCCGGTCGCTCGAACGCGATGGCGGCGAAAGCGCCGATATCGTGCACCGAGATCAGTGACATCGGAATATCCTCTCGAACAGCGAGATTCACGATCAGCTCGCTGTTGCCGTCCACCACCGGCCGGTTGTAGGCGCCGAAATTGTCCATGAAGAAGACCGGCCGCAGAATCGTCGCGGGCAGGCCGAGCTTCTCGATATGCGCCTCGATATTCTCCTTCGCGGCGTAGTACTCGACGCCGGAGTTCTCGCCCGCGCCGCGCAGCGAGCTGTACACCAGGTGTTCGACGTCGGATTCGGCCGCGATATCGGCGACCGCCCTACCCCGGCGCTCCTCGTTCGCGATGCCCTCGGCGGTGATGTGCGGGCCGGTCATCATGGTCAGCATCAGGAACACGCCGTACGAGCCGTCCATCGCCGCCCGCACCGACGCGCTGTCGTCGAGGTCGCCGACGACCAGGTCCGCCCCCGCGTCCCGCAGCGCGAGGGCCGCCGGCGCCTGCGGATCGCGAACGAAGGCTTTGACCCGCCTGCCGCTCTCGAGCAGTCGGTATGTGGTGGCGCGGCCTTGCTGACCGGTCGCGCCGATGACCAGAATCGGTCCGTTGTCGTTCGTCATGTCATGCTCCCGGGTGGTGGGCGATTCGGTGTCGATCACCCGTGGGATATGACGTTAGGGACGAGCGTCGCGGTGGTCCTGGCACCAATACTGCTACCCATAAAGGGAACTCGATGAGTGACAACCAGCGGGCCGAACTCGCCGCCTTCCTGCGTGCGCACCGCGCCAAGCTCGGACCGGCCGATGTCGGTCTGCCGCCGGATCTGGAACCGGGCAGGCGTCGCACCCCCGGATTGCGCAGGGAGGAGGTCGCCGAGATCGCCGGGGTCAGTCATACCTGGTACACGTGGCTCGAACAGGGTCGCAAGATCGTGGCCAGTTCGCAGGTGGTGGACGCGCTGGCCCGGGCGCTACGGCTCGATGCGGTCGAGCACCGGCACCTGCGCACTCTGGCGGGTCTGTCCGCTCCGAGGGTGGAACATGATGTGAAAGAAGCGATTTCACGGATGCAACGATTGGTGGACTCGATGTCGCCGAGCCTGGTGGTCGTGCACGACTCGTGCTTCGATTTCGTGGTCTGGAACGAGGCGTTCCGCCGGATCCGCACCGACCCCGCCGAACTCGCGCCCGATCGCCGCAATCTGCTGTGGTGGATGTTCACCGACGAGCGCAATCGCGCGGCCATGCGCGAGTGGGAGCGGGCCGCGCGTGCGGTGCTGAGTCAGTTCCGCGCGGTGGTCGGGCGTCGCCCCGACGACGCGCGCCTGGCCGCGATCGTGGCCGGAGTGTCCGGGGCGAGCACCGAATTCCGCACCTGGTGGTCGGAGTATCCGGTGCGCGACTTCCGTCCGGCCACCATCGTCATCGAACATCCCGAGGCCGGTCCGATCGAGTTGGCGCTGTATCAGCTACGGCTGGTGGAGAATCCGGATCTGCTGCTCGTGGTGCAACTTCCTGTGACCGAGGCGGATCGGGCGCGGGTCGCCGGTCAGCTCGACTCGTAGTCGATGGTCAGGACAGCGTCGTCGACATCCTCGCCGGTGGCGGAGGTGACGAGGTCGAAATCCTCGGGGTCGGGCCAACTGTCCTCGACCACCAGGCGTCCGGTGTCGCGCATCGCGGCGTACTGTTCGGCGATCAGCGCGGTCGGATAGGTCGGCCAGAAGGAGATCGCGCCGATCGATTTGTCAATGACGCAGACCGATCCGCCGATCGCGGGCGCGGGTAGTCTGCCCGCTTCCGCGGTTCCGCGAACGGCGACCACGGTGAACCCGGCGTCGAATTCCGTCACCACCGAACCGATATCGTCGGCGGCGTCGTCCGGGTCGCGCAGGTACAGATCGGCGATGCGTCGCGCTTCGGCCGGATCCACCGGGACGGTCGACTCGGTGGGATAGGCGTGGACTTCCATGGTGCCCCTTTCACTGGTCCCTGCCTATCACCGAGGCAATGGGCACGGCCCAGTGTTCCCGGAAATCGAGGCCGGGAACAATTGCGGTTCAGTCGAACTGAACGGTATCGATCATAGCCCTGGCCAGCGTCTCCGGATCATCGGAGGTCGTCAGCGCCGAATTCGCCAAGGCCCCTTCGCGCCACAGCGTGGCGAAGCCGTGCACGAGCGACCAGGCCGCGAGTTGGGTGGCCCGGTCACGTTCGGGTGAACGGCGTGTGGGGAGTTCGGCGACTCCGGCGCGCAAGGCCACCCCGGAGTCGGTGCGGGCCCGCGCGAGTTCCGGATCGTCGGTGCGCAGCAGATCGCCGCGGTACATCACGTCGAAATGGCCCCGGTGCCGCAGCGCGAAGCGGATATAGGCCACCGCGACCTCGCGGAAATCCGATCCGGCCCCCGCCAGTTCGGCGGCGAGCAGGTCGAAACCCTCGATCGCGAGCGCGGTGAGCAGTCCCGCGCGGTCGCCGAAATGGTGGGCGGGCGCCGCGTGCGAGACGCCCGCCCTGCGGGCCAGTCCGCGCAGCGACACCGCGTCGACGCCGTCGGTGGCGATCTGTTCGGCGGCCGCGGCCAGGATGGTCGCGCGCAGATCGCCGTGGTGGTAGCCGCTCTTCGTCATGCCCCCATGGTGCCGCCCAATCTTGTCATTGACAAGTTTCCCTCGGCGTGGTTAATCTTGCCACTGTCAAGATTGGCCGTGAGATCCCCGGAGGCCCCCGATGGCACCCCTGCTCGTACTCGTCGTCGTCACCGCGCTCGTGCGCCTGATCGGAGGGCTCGGCGATATCGGTCCGCTCGATTCCTGGGCTCGCGCCGCCGCGCTCGGATTGGCCGCGATGTTCCTGCTCACCGGCATCGCCCACTTCCAACAGCCGCGCCGCGACGCCCTCATCGCGATGGTGCCGCCCCGACTGCCGAATCCGGCCACCCTGGTCACCGTCACCGGAGTTCTCGAGTTGGTGGGCGCGCTCGGCCTGCTGATCCCGCCCACCTCGGCACTCGCCGCGGCCGGGCTGGGCCTGCTGTTGATCGCGATGTTCCCGGCGAACGTGTACGCCGCTCGCGCCGAGGTCGGCGTAAAGACCATGCCCCTGCCGCTACGCGGTCTGGTCCAACTCGTCTTCCTCGGCGCGACGGCCCTGGTGATATTCGGATAGCCGTGTCGAACCGACGAAAGGGCCCCGGCGGGCCCTGCTCCCCCCTCCTGGAGCAGGCCCCCACCGGGGCTGAAATAAATATGCCTGGGGTGCCTTGACAGCGGCTTAAAGAGCCCTTAAAGCCGTCATCGCCCCGGGGTGGAGAGTTGAGTGAGGAATTCGGCGTTGGTCTGGGTGCGGCGCAGTCCCTCGAGAAGTAGTTCGAGGGATTGGCCGCCGTCGACGGCGGCGAGGGTGCGGCGCAGCGCGTGGGTCGCGGCCAATTCCGCCGGAGCCAGCAGTAATTCGTCCTTGCGGGTGCTGGACTGGGCGATATCGACCGCGGGGAAGACGCGCTTGCTCGCGGCGGCGCGGTCCAGTTTGAGTTCGGCGTTGCCGGTGCTCTTGTATTCCTCGAAGATCACCGTGTCGGCCTGCGAACCGGTTTCGACCAGGGTGCTGGCGATGATGGTGAGCGAGCCGCCGTGCTCGATATTTCGAGCCGCGCCCAGGAAGCGCTTGGGCGGGGCGAGGGCCGCCGCGTCGACGCCGCCGGAGAGGATCCGCCCCGACGCGGGCGCGGCGAGGTTGTAGGCGCGGGCAAGTCGGGTCAGCGAATCGAGGAGGACCACCACGTCGCGGCCCATCTCGACCAGACGTTTGGCCCGCTCGATCGCCAGTTCGGCCAGTGCGACATGTTCTTTCGGCGAATGGTCGAAGGTGGCCGCGGCGATATCGGCGGGCACCGACCTGGCCAGATCGGTGACCTCTTCCGGACGTTCGCCGACCAGGACCAGCATGAGTTCGCATTCGGGGTTGTTCTTGGCGATACCGTGCGCGATCGCCTGGAGGACAGAGGTTTTCCCCGCTTTCGGCGGTGCGACGATCAGGGCCCGCTGGCCCTTGCCGATCGGCATGACCAGGTCGGCGACCCTCGTGGTCATCTCGTGCTGCTCGGTTTCCAGCCGCAGGCGTTGATTCGGGTAGATCGGCGTGAGGTCGGCGAAGTTCGGCCGGAGTTTCGCCCGGGCCGGGTCGAGGCCATTGACGGTCTCGACCCGGGTGAGCGCGTCGTGCCGGTCGTTCCTCGACGCCGCGCGTGCGGTGCCGGTGACGAAATCGCCTCGCCGCAAACCGTTGTCGTGAATCAGCCGGGGTGCGACATGGACGTCGCGCGGGTCGGGCAGATAGCCCTCTACCCGTAGTGAGGCGTTGTTGCCGACGATATCGAGGACACCGCTGACGGAATAGTCTGTGGAACTTGCGTTTTCGGGTGTGTTCTTGGGAGAAGTGTTGTCTTTCATGGTTTTTCCTCGGGTGAGAGTGGGTGATCCGGAAGATCGTCGAAGGTTCGGACGAGCCGGAAACGAAGAGGGGGAGCCGCGAGTGGCTGTTCAGCGGTGCCGCAGTGGTCCCGTCGTGACGGCATACAGCCGTACGGGGAAGAAGTTCGAACTCGCCTGCGGGAGATGCGGCCGGATGAATCGGCCGGGACATTTGTCTACATCCACAAGGAGATGTCCATCGCGACAGTACCCGGTACCGCGCTTCCTGCGCAATGGTGAACCTCGACGGCGGTCCCGACGTATTCCCCGTAGTCGTCCACAACGAGGGAGGTACGCCATGGGAGCGTTGAAGCCGTTCTACGAGGATGTCCAAGCGCACTACGACCTGTCCGACGAGTTCTATCGAATATTCCTCGACCCGTCGATGACCTACAGCTGCGCCTACTTCGAAGACGACGCGATGACGCTGGAACAGGCCCAGACCGCCAAGATCGACCTCGCGCTCGGCAAACTCGGACTCGAACCCGGCATGCTCCTGCTCGACATCGGATGCGGTTGGGGCGCAACGATGTTCCGTGCGGCCGAGAAGTACGGCGTGCGGGTCGTCGGCCTGACGCTCAGCCGCAACCAACACGATCATGTGGCGTCGGAGATCGAACGGCGCGGCCTGTCCGACGTGCGGGTGCGGCTACAGGGCTGGGAGGAATTCGGCGAATCCGTCGATCGGATCGTCAGTATCGGCGCGTTCGAGCATTTCCGGCGCGAACGGTACCCGGACTTCTTCCAGCGCTGCTATCGAATCCTGCCCGCGGACGGGCGGATGCTGCTGCACACCATAGTCGGTCACACTCTCAACGACCTGCGCCGGATGAATATTCCGGTGACCCGCGAGACGGCGCTGTTCCACATCTTCATCAAGCGGGAGATCTTCCCCGGCGGGCAGTTGCCCCAGCCCGCGGTGGTGACCAGATCGGCGGGCATGGCCGGGTTCGGTACGGAGCGGATTCAGCCGCTGCAAGCGCACTACGCCCGCACCCTCGATCACTGGGCGCGCGCCCTGGTCGCCCACCGTGACGAGGCGGTGCGCCTCACGTCCGAACAGGTGTACGCCCGCTATCTGAAATACCTCACCGGCTGCGCGGCGCATTTCCGCAGCGGGCACCTGGACGTCATGCAGTTCACGTTGTCCAAGTAGCGCGCGACCGGTGAAACACGGAAGCCCGGCGCGCCACGTCGAGGTGGCGGCCGGGCGATCGGTGACGCGTGGTGGGATCAGGCCCCGTAGACCGCGTTGTAGAACTGGATGGCGCTGGCGATACCGACGGGGACGCCGAGCACGATCATGCCCGCTGCCGCGCCGAGCGCGATGCCGACGCCCGCACCGGCGACACAGAGGCCGAGCGGACCGGCGAAGAAGGTGGGAACGACCAGCGGAGCGCCGATGACCGCGCCCGCGACACAGCCGAGAACGCCGCCGACCAGGGAGCCGACGAGGGTGCCGATACCGGTCGCGAGTCCGAACTGGGTGGCGGCGACGCTCAACGAGGTGTTGAAGTCGGCGCCGCCGATGTCCTGGGCGGCGACCGGCTGCAGCATGGTCGCCGGACGGGCGTCAGCCACGTCGGTGCTCGGTGTGAAAGTCGCGGTATTTCCGTCGACCTGGGCGGCGATCGGCCATTCCATGCCGTCTTTGAGATAGGTCAGCGGCATTCCGGCAACCAGGTTGCCCTGGCCGTCGAGCACCTGGAACTGCGAGCCCTGGGTCGTCAGCGATCCGGCGTCGGTCTTCAGTACGACGGAGTTGTCCACGATATTCGCGGTGTAGTGGATTCCGGGAAGCACATCGGTCTGGATCGTCGAACCGGGCGCGGGTGCCGGAGCCGGAGCGGCGTAGGCGGTCGCGCTTGTGACGCCAACAGCGGCGATAACCAGGGCAGATGTCGCAGCGAACTTCTTGAGCTTCATGAATTTGGAACACTTTCCTCAGCAGGAGCACCTTCGGCCCCTCGGGGCTCGAGCCGGCGCGGCTCGCAGAAGCAAACCTTCCAGTAGGTTTGTCTTCGCTGATTACGGGGAGGTAACGAAACCCGCAAGTGAAGCGTCAATTCGGAGTGAACTGCGTTAGGAAATTGTTAATTCGGACATATGGCAAACTTTCAGCGACGTCAGATGTGGCGTAACGCACAACATCGGAGATGGAAATGTGATCCGAGGTTGCCGAGAGGTGTCTGTGTTCCGGTTTCGCTCAACCGAACTTCGCGACGACCGCGCGCGGGAGCAACGGCAGGGCCTTGTCGATGAAGCGCCACGGCCATCCGGGCACGCAGGCGCGGATCTGTTCCTTCTCGATCGCGCGAACCATCGCGGCCACGCCTTTGTCCAGTGGCGCGACCATCTTCGCGTCACCGGCCTTGGCGGCCATATCGGTCGCGATGAAACCGGGGAGCAGAGTGGTGACCGCGATGGGGGTCGGGGCCAGTTCGACCGTCAGTGCCTCGCCCAGCGCGGCCAGTCCCGCCTTGCTCGCCGAATACGCGGCCTTGGTACCGGGAAGTCCGCGCACCGCGCTCATCGAGGAGACGAGAACGAGGTGACCGGACTTCTGGGCGCGGAAGATCGCCATCGCGGCCTCTATCTGGGCGAGTGCGCTGACGAAGTTGGTGGTCGCGGTGGCGATATTGGCGTCGGCGCGTCCGGTGCCGATCCGCGCGCCCTTGCCGAGGCCCGCGTTGACGATCACCCGGTCGAGGCCGCCCAGATCGTCGCGTAATTCGCCGAAGACCCGGGGGACTGCCGCGTGATCGTCGACGTCGAGCGCTCGCACCGCGACCGTGATTCCCGGATGCGCCGCGCTGAGTTCGGCGCGCAGACTCTCCAGGGCGTCGAGCCGTCGCGCGCACAGTGCCAGATCGCGGCCCTTGCGCGCGAAATCCCGTGCCATGCCCGCGCCGAGGCCTGCGCTCGCCCCGGTGATCAGAATCCTGCTTCTCGTCATGCGGCAGACGATAGCGGCGTGCCGAATCCGTCGGAGATGGTTATCCGCTCGTAGTCGATAGCGGGATTTGCCTCACATACGCTGAGGTGATGGGCATCGGATCTTCGAAAGATTCGGTCGCGGCGCGGTTGTCATTCCCAGGCCTGCCCGCGATATCGATGGTGTGAGTGGAATTCGGTCGGTCGCCGCGGGACCGCGGCGGATGTGTGGCATCCGCTGCGCTGGATTGTGTACGGATGCGGGGATCGCCGCGGTTCTGGCCGCCGACCGCGCGCTACTGCACTGGCGCGCGATGCGCGGACTGGGCGGCGATACCGGGCAGGCCGAACAGGTGTTGCAGGAGACGCTGCTGCGGGCCTGGCGCTCGTGCGCGCGCTTCGACCCGGACAAGGGGTCGGTCCGGACCTGGCTGCTGGCCATCCAGCGCAACGTCATGATCGACCTCGCGCGTTCGCGCGCGATCCGGCCCGGCGACGTCCGATGGGACGAACTCGGCGATACCGGCGACGGGTGCTACGCCAGTCCGGATTTCACCGACAACGTCACCGACGGGTTGCTGGTCGCCGATCTGCTCGCGCGGCTGCCCGCCGCCCAGCGCGAGGCCGTGGTCGAGGTGATTCTGCGTGACCGCGCCTATCAGGAGGTCGCCGACGATTTCGGCGTGCCGGTCGGCACGGTGAAGACCCGGGTGCACTACGCCCTGCGGTCCCTGCGCAGACTGCCGCTCGGGGCTTGATCCCCGATCGTGAGCGCGCCGAGGAAATCGGCGCCGATCCGGTGACCCCTCGGCGATTCGACCCGTCGGGTGCCCCCTGAACAGGCATAATCGCGGTACGTTACGTTTCCGTAACAGTCCTTGCTTGGAGATGAAGACGTTGCAAGAGTGAATTACTGGGTTTGGTGTTACTAGTGGGAAGGGAGGGGTGCTCCGTTCCGGGGCACCGAGACCGCACATGAAGCCAAGCATCATCAAGACCGGTATCTGCACCGCCGTGACGGCCGCGGTAGTGGTGACCGTCTCCGGGATGGTTCCGACCGCCGCCGCCGCTCCGGTCTCCCCGGACGCCGCGACCGTGCTCGTGGGCCGGACGATATTCCTCGATCCGGGCCACGCGGGCTCGGATCACAACGAGAACCTGGCGCGACAGGTCGACAACGGTCGCGGTGGCACCAAGGATTGCCAGACCACCGGCATGACCTCGCTCAACGGAATACCCGAGCACACCATCAACTGGAATGTCGCCCAGCTGGTGAAGACCTCGCTGGAGAGCATCGGCGCGCGCGTGGTGCTGAGCCGCCAGGACGACGCGGGCTGGGGCGGTTGCGTCGACGACCGGGCCCGTGCGGCGAACGAATCCGGCGCCGCGGTCGCCGTCAGCATCCACGCCGACAGCGCCCCCGCGCAGTCCAAGGGGTTCCACCTGATCGTCCCGCAGCTGCCGATTCCTAATGCCAAGGCCGACCAGGTGCAATCCACGCAGGGACTCGCGGCGTCCAAGGCGGTGCGCGACGCCTACGTCCAGGCCGGTTTCCAGCCCGCCGATTACGCCGGGGTGCGTGAAGGCTTGCAGACCAGGGCCGATATCGCGGGGCCCGCGCTGACCACGGTGCCCAATGTCTTCCTCGAGATGGGCAACGGCGCGAACGCCGAGGACGCGGCGGCCCTGGAATCCCCGGACGGGCAATTGCGCCACGCCCTCGCGATCACCACCGGTGTCGTCAGCTACCTGCTGTCTGCCACCCCGGCCGCCGCGCCGGGAGCCAGCGGTTCTGCGGGCGATCGCCCGGCTACCGCTCCGGCGAACCCCGTACCCGGGCAGGTCGCGCCGGGAGCGGCGGCTCCGCAGTACAAGACGGCGCCCGGTACCACCGTTCCCGGCGCGCAGTCCACGCCCGGTACCGGCACCACGCCGGGGACCGGTGCGACCCCCGGCACCGGCGCGACACCGGGCAGTGACGACATCATCGGCACCATCACGAAGTTGCTCCAGCCGCTGGCGAAGGCACTCGGCATGGACGAATCCGCGATCAGCGGCGAACTGATCAACCTGGCGTACACGCTCGCCGCCACCCTGTTCGGTCCCACCGACTAGTCGAGGACGAAACGCTCGTCTCCGACGTGACCGCACGCGGCGGAGACCCGAAGATCACGGAGTCGGACCTCGTCACGAGGTCCGGCTCCGCGTCGTATCCGGACAGGGCGCGCGGTGCCTCGGCCGCCGATCGCCGCGCGGAAATCACCCCGGCCGCACCGACTAGGGTGGTCCGGGTGGCTGAGCGGATACCTGTCCTGATCGTGGCCGGTTTTCTCGGATCGGGGAAGACGACCCTGCTCAACCACCTGCTGCGCGACAATCGCGGCACCAGGATCGGCGCCGTCGTCAACGATTTCGGTGCGGTGAACATCGACGCCATGCTGGTCGCCGGACAGGTGGACGCGACGGTGTCGTTGAGCAACGGGTGTGTCTGCTGCGCGGTCGACGTCAGCGAACTCGACGAATTGTTCACCCGGTTGGCGCATCCGAAATCCGACATCGACGTCATCGTCGTCGAAGCGAGCGGACTGGCCGAACCGCGCAATCTCATCAGAATGGTGATCGGCAGCGACAATCCGCGCATCCGGTACGGCGGTCTGGTGGAGGTGGTCGACGCCGAGCAGTTCCCGGCGAGCCGCGAACGTCATCCGGAACTGGCGACGCACCTGAAACTCGCCGACCTGGTCGTGGTCAACAAAGCCGACAGGGTTCCCGAGGACGACCTCGAGCGGCTGCGTGCCGAGATCGCGGGCATCGCGGGCCCGGTTCCGGTGTACGCCACCACCTTCGGCCGTATCGATCCCGGTCTGCTCTTCGACGAACCGCTGCGCGAGAAGTCCTCGGCCGCCGAGCAGTTGAGTTTCGACGCGCTGCTCGCCGACGATCACCACGCCGACCACCACGCCGATGACGGCCATCGTCACATGCACGACGAGTACACGAGCGTGTCGTTCGACAGCGACAGGGAATTGGATCCGCGCAGGCTGGTCGCGTTCCTGGAGGATCCGCCGGCCGGACTGTTCCGCGCGAAGGGGGTCGCCGCGTTCGGGGTCGCCGAGGAACGGCGAAAGTTCGTGTTCCACATGGTCGGACGTCATCTCGTCTTCGAGCCGCGCGGTTGGGGCCGCGGTGAGTCACGCGCCAGCGCGATGGTTCTGATCGGCACCGGACTCGATTCGGAGACGGTGTCGAAGCGGCTTCGCGACACCGTGCACGACGGCGACGATCCGCTGGATTCGCAGGCCATGCTCGGGGTCTGGCGCTACACGCCGCACTGATGCCGAGGATTGGCGCGTTCCGGGCGAAACTGGCGCGTTTCGTGCTTTTCGCGGGGCGTGTCGGCTACGAGACTGGAGCGAGGCCCGCCACGCCGTCGTCCCGGCACCCAGCACCCGGAGCGCCCGGACTGCCGTCGAGCGGGGTCGATGCCCGTAGAACCGTGATCGCCGTTCAGTTCCGCGACCGATTGGAGAGTTCCGTGACCGAGACCTGCGAAAGCGCCACGGCGTACGTGATCGCCGCGCTGGAGGCCAAGGGAACCGCCACGCGCGAGGACTTCGATGTGCCTGCGATCGTGGCCGCCACCCGCGATATCGCGGACAGCTGGGATTTCGGCTCGATCGAGACATCGACCTTCTGGCGGATAGCGGCCACCTTCCTGCGGGTGTAGGGGTGGCGGCGAGTCGCTCAGTCGAAACGACCGGTGCGATTCCCGGTGTCGGCGGCGGTCCAACGGCGTGCCGCCCGCCGCATCGACGCGGCGTCGGAATAGCCGACCAACTGCGCCTGCCTGGCACGACTGAGCGGACCGCTCGCGCCGGCCTGGCGCAGGATGGCGTCGCGGGCCCGATCCAGTTCCTTGCGCCAGGTGGTGCCCGCCTCCATCAGCCGCCGTTGCAGCGTTCTCGGACTGGTCGCCAGCCTGCGCGCCACCCGTTCGAGCGAGGCGTCGCCTTCGGCGAGGGCGTCGGCCAGCGCGTCGGAGACACGGTGCGGCCAGGCGGAGGCCAGCGGCGGGGGCGGGGGCAGGGCGTCGGCGAGCGGGCGCAGAATGGCGGCGAGAGTCGGATCGCTGGTGATGAGGGGGCGATCCATATCGGAGGTGCGGAAGGTCATCGCGTCGACCGCCGCCTCGAACTCGATCGCGTTCGTGCCGAACACGTCGACGAAGGTGCGGGTGTCCGAAGGTGCGCGCTGGCGCAGGGACACCCGCACCGGCACGAGCGGACCCGCGAGGATGCGGCGTGCCCGGCTCAGCACCGCGGTCAGGCCCCAGAGTTGGGTGAGGTCACGGGCGCGACCCTCGCCCTCGATCATCTCGAGATAGAGGCTGGTCTCGTGTTCGTTGTCCGCGACGAGGTCGAACCGGTGATTGGTCGTCACCGAGCAGACGTAGGGCCCACAGGTCGCCAGCCCGGCCCCCAGCGTGGGGGCGGTGGAGAACAGGTAGTCGTAGAGGCCGAGCGCGGGTAGTTCGTAACGCCGCGCGACCTCGAGCGCGACATTCGGATTGCTCAGCCCGTGCTCGCCCAATTCCCACAGCCGGGAGAAGGTCTGCGACGGCAGGTGGACGTCGTCGCCCGCCATCGTCCACTCCGGCAAGCCGGATTCCCGGATGAGTTTGTCCCGGTCGAGCCCGGCCGCGCTGAGCTGGGAGATGACGAAACGATGCAGCAATACTTGATCGGTACCCACACGCCCTCCTGCCGCACGATCGGACGAACACGCTTCGGGGCCGACGCTATCGTGGCGCTATTGATTCGTCACCGGATTCGTGTCACGGAATGGTTAATGACCACAGGCATTGACCCATTCGGACAGACCGTCGGCGAACAACTGGCGCTTCCAGATCGGTACGTCGTGTTTGATGCGATCGACCAGTTCCGCGCAGGTCCGGAACGCCTCGGCACGGTGCGGGGCCGCGACGGCGACCACGATGGCGAGATCCCCGATCGTCAGCGGACCGACGCGATGGACCGCCGCGACCGGTAGCCCGGAGGAAGCGGCCAGTTCGGCGCAACATGCGCGCAGGAAGCGGGCCGCTTCGGGATGGGACGAATACTCGAGCGCGGACACCGCCTGACCCTCGTCGTGATCGCGGACCTTTCCGGTGAAGACGACGACCGCGCCGTGTTCGGGCCCGCTGACCGCGGCTTCCACTTCGGCGGGATCGAGATCCTCGTCGCTGATGCGGGCGACGCGGACGAGTGCGTCTTCACGGGTTGTCATGACTGCCGCCTCCGGCTACTTGCGCTAGCAGGTGATCGAGAAGGGGTTCGAGTACGGCCATACCGTCCTTGACCCCGCCGGGGGATCCCGGCAGATTGACCACGACCGACGATCCCGCCAGTCCGGCCACCCCGCGGCTCAGCGCCGCGAGCGGGAATTTCGCGGTGCCGCGCTGCCGGATCGCCTCGGCGACGCCGGGCAGTTCCCGGTCGATGACCGACAGTGTCGCCTCGGGGGTCGCGTCGGTGGGCGACGCTCCGGTGCCGCCGGTGGTGACGACCAGCGACGGGGTCAGGTGCAGGGCGTCGGCCAATCCGACGGTGATGTCGGCGTCGGCGTAGACGAGCGGGCCGCGCACCGAATAGCCCAGTCCGGCAAGCCATTCGACGAGCACGGGACCGGTGGTATCGGCGCGGGTGCCCGCCGCGACACCGGTCGAGGCGACCACGACGGCGGCGGTCCTGATCTCCGCGTCCGGATCCGCCGGGTGGACGTGCGCGGGTGCGGGTGCCACCGGGCCGTCCTCGGCCTCGGGCCGCTCCCAATGTCCGTGCTTACCACCGTCTTTGGTGAGCAGCCGGACACCGTCGATGGTGGCGGCCGGATCGACGGCCTTCACCATGTCGTGCAGCGTGAGTCCGGCGACGGCGACCGCGGTGAGCGCTTCCATCTCCACACCGGTCGGCCCCTTGGTCTTCGCGCTCGCCTCGATGGTGATGGAGGTTTCGGTGAATCCGAATTCCACCGTCACCGACGACAGGGCGAGCTGATGGCACAGCGGGATGAGTTCGGAGGTCTTCTTCGCGCCGGAGATACCGGCGATACGCGCGGTCGAGAGCACATCCGCTTTCGGCATGTCGTCGGCGCGCACCAGCGCGATCACCTCGGCGGTGGTCCGCAGTTCACCCGCCGCGACGGCGACCCTGGTGCTGTCGGATTTCGCGCTGACATCCACCATGCGGGCCCTGCCCTCGCGGTCGACATGCGACAACTCACTCATACAACCCACCCTGGCACAATCGCGGGTCGCGACGCGAGACGCCCGCGTACACCTCTCGGGGACGAGGTCACAGCGAGAGCACGCGGACGGTGGCGCCCGCGGGGAGTTCGGTGGTCTCGGCCGCGATATCGATGAGGACATCGGCCCACGCCATCGCCGCCACCAGATGCGAACCCTGACCCGACACCGACTCCACCCCGGCGTCGGTGACGCGCCCGCGCAGGAACTGGCGACGTCCCTGGGGCGAGCGCACCGGCTCGGTCAACGGCAATTCGCGCGTGCGGACCGGCTCCAGACCGGCCAGCAGGCGCAATATCGGTCGCGCGAAAACCTCGAACGAGACCATGGTGCTCACCGGATTTCCGGGGAAACTCAGTACAGGAACGCCGTCGACGACCGTCAGGCCCTGCGGCCCGCCCGGCTGCACCGCGACCGAGCCGAATTCGCCGCCCATCGGTGCCAGCACATCCTTGACCACCTCGAAATCACCCTTGGACACCCCGCCCGAGGTGAACACCAGATCGGCCGAACCCGTTGCCGCGGTGATCAATCGGCGGAAGACGTCGGGATCGTCGGTACTGTGCTCGACCGAGACGACGGTGACGCCGTTGGCGCGCAACGCGGCGGCGAGCGCGATGCCGTTGGAGTTGTAGATCTGGCCGGGACGCAACGGTTGTCCGGCGGGGACGAGTTCGTCGCCGGTCGTGATCACCGCGGCGCGCAGCGGAGCGAATGCCGGCACCTCGGCGAGTCCGACCGCGGCAAGCGCGGCGATATGTCGCGGGGTCAACGCCGTCGCGGCGGGGACGAGCAGATCGCCCACCCGCACATCGGTGCCCGGTTCGCGGATGAACTCGCCCGCCGACCGGCCGCGGTCGATGACGACCTCCGCGCCTTCGGACCGCGTGTCCTCCACCGGAACCACACAGTCGGCGCCCGGCGGGATCGGCGCGCCGGTCATCACCTTGACGGCCGCGCCGGGCGGCAGTGGATCCCGGCCCGCGTCGCCCGCGGCCACCACACCGGCCATCGGCAGCGTCACCGGCGTCACCGCGATCGAGTCGGCGCGGACCGCGTACCCGTCCATGGCTGAATTGCGGAAGACCGGCAACTCGACCGGCGAGCGCACATCCTCGGACAATTGCCTGCCGAGAGCCTGCGGCACCGGAACGGATTCGATCGCGCGCGCCGCCAACGGGCGCAGCAACCGTTCGATGGTGTCGCGGTACTCGTCGACGGACCTGGCCGGGATGCGGACGGGCCGAGAGCTCATGCGAATCAGCCTATCGTTCGCCCCCGGTCGGGCCGCGAGGTCGTCGCCTGATCGCGACTCACCGCGTGACATGCCCGTTCGTGAGGTCGTGGCGACCCCGTGATGTTTCGCCTCCCCACGGTCCTCCGGGGTCGGCGTGGTCATAATGGGAGTGTGACGTTGGTCGAGATGGGCATTCCCGCGGTTCGGTCCGGCCGCCCCTCGCTCGACGGACGACCGGAAACGCCGTACCTGGTAGACCGATTCGGGCGGGTCGCGCGAGATCTCCGCGTCTCGATCACCGAGAAGTGTTCACTGCGCTGCACCTACTGCATGCCCGAAGAGGGGCTGCCGCCGATCCCGGTGGACGAACTGCTGACCGTCGACGAAATCGTCCGGCTGGTCGCGCTCGCCGTGACCGAACTCGGCGTGCGCGAGGTCCGGTTCACCGGCGGCGAGCCGCTGCTGCGCCGTGATCTGGAGAAGATCATCGAAGGCTGTCACGAGCGGGTGCCGGAGACACCGCTGGCGATGACGACCAACGGCGTCGGTCTCCGGCACCGCGCGCGCGGTCTCGCGGCGGCCGGACTCGGCCGGGTCAATGTCTCGCTCGATACCGTCGATCGGCTCGGATTCGCCCGGCTGACCAGGCGTGACCGTCTCGATTCGGTTTTCGCCGGTATCAGGGCGGCCCGCGACGCGGGTCTGGCGCCGGTGAAGGTGAACGCCGTGCTGATGCGTGACACCCTGTCCGGCGCGCCGGATCTACTGCGCTGGTGTCTGGACGAGGGCTGTGAACTTCGCTTCATCGAGGAGATGCCACTCGACGCCGATCACGAGTGGGCGCGCGCGGAGATGGTGACCGCCGCCGAACTGCTCGACGTACTCGGCGCTCGATTCACGCTCACCGAGGCGGGGCGCGGCGATCCGTCCGCGCCCGCGGAGAAATGGCACGTCGACGGCGGTCCCGCGACCGTCGGCATCATCGCCACCGTCACCCGCAAATTCTGTGACACCTGCGATCGGACCCGGCTCACCGCCGACGGCATGCTGCGCTCGTGCCTGTTCAGCGATCAGGAGTTCGACCTGCGCCAGGCCCTGCGCGGTGGGGCCGACGACGACGATATCGCCGCCATCTGGCGCGGTGCGATGTGGAACAAATGGGCGGGTCACGGTATCGACGCCGAGAATTTCGTTCCGCCGGAACGCACGATGGGAGCCATCGGTGGTTGAGGTCCGCTATTTCGCCGCGATCGCCGATGCCGTCGGCAAGGACAGCGAGGTGCTGGAGTTGCCCGCCGACGCCACCATCGCCGATCTGCGCCTGACCCTCGCCGCCACCTACGGTCCCGGACTCGACACCATGCTCGGGGTCTGCGCGTACCTGATCGGTGACGAACTCACCCGCGATCCGTCGGCCGCGCTCACCCGCCGCGTCGATGTGCTGCCCCCGTTCGCGGGCGGCTGACCCGCGCGTCCGGCCCGGCCGAAAAATATTCGCCGATCGATGTAGAGATCCCGATCCGGCGTTCGTCGTCCTGGTAGAGAGGGGTACCGGATCCCCTCGGCACTGGGAAGGACGGCGACATGCACTACCTGGCGACATTGACCGGACGTGAGGACGGACCCGACGCCCAGCCGGGTACACCGGAATTCGAGGCGATGGTGGCGCGCTACGGCGCCTTCGAGGAACGGGCGGGAGCCGCGATCGCGGGCGGCGCCGCCCTCTATCCGTCGGCGACGGCGGTGACGGTGCGGCCCGGTGCGGGCGCGGCGCTGGTCACCGACGGTCCCTACCCCGAGCAGGCGGAGGTGATCGGCGGTTTCTACGTCCTGGACTGCGCCGACCTGGACGAGGCCATCGAATGTGCCCGCCGGATTCCGGCGGCCGAGGACGGCACCGTGGAATTGCGGCCGATGATCATGTACTCCCCGCACGAGACGCCGGGACCGGACTGGTGGCTGGCGCTGCTGTGGTCGGCGCCGGACACGGTCGTCGTGCCGGAGACCCCGGAATGGGAGACGGCGATGACCGAGCACCAGCGTTTCGGGGAGAAATTCGCCGCGGCGATCCGCGGCGGCGGCGCCCTGACACCGCCGTCGACGGCGACCACGGTGCGGGTGCGCGACGGGGAACTGCGCATCAGCGACGGACCGAGCCCCGAATTCAGCGACGTGGTCGACGGGATCTACCTGTTCGCGGCACCGGACCGGGCCGCGGCGTCCGAGATCGCGGCCGCGATCCCGCTGGCCGAGCGCGGTCACACCGAAGTGCGCCGCATCGTCGACCTCGCGGGCTGACGGTGCCGGGCCCGGCCGAATCGATCGACGGTGTCTACCGTGCCGAATTCGGCCGGGCGCTGGCCACGGTCGCCCGTATGGTCGGCGATATCGCGACCGCAGAGGACGCGGTGCAGGAGGCTTTCGCCGACGCGCTGCGCACCTGGCCCACCGCCGGGATGCCCGCGAATCCCGGAGCCTGGATCACCACCGCGGCACGCCACCGCGCGCTGGACGGGCTCCGGCGCGAGTCCGCCCGAACCACCAAGGAACACCATGCCTTCCGGCTCGACGGCAGCCGGATCGGCGCGCTCGCCGTCGAATCGGAGGAGATCGAGATGTCGCCGGTCGTCGACGACCAGCTGCGGATGATCTTCACCTGCTGTCACCCCGCTCTGTCCGCCGAATCCCGGGTGGCGCTGACGCTGCGGCTGGTGTGCGGGTTGCGGACCGCCGAGATCGCGCGGGCCTTCCTGCAACCCGAACACACTGTCGCGCAACGACTCACCCGCGCCAAGGCGAAGATCCGCGCCGCCGGCATCCCGCTGCGGGTGCCGGCCGCGCATCTGCTGCCCGAACGTACCCCGGCCGTATTGGCCTGCGTCTACCTGGTTTTCAGCGAGGGCTACTTCGCGACCGCCGGACTTTCGGCGATCCGGGACGAACTGTGCGACGAGGCCGTTCGGCTCGGCAAGCTGCTGTGCGCCCTGTTGCCGGGGGAGCCCGAGGTCCGCGCGCTGCTCGCGCTCATGCTGCTCAACGACAGTCGTCGCGCCGCACGCCGTTCCGCCGACGGCGAACTGGTGGCCTTGGAGGACCAGGACCGGAGCCGGTGGAACCGCGCCGAGATCGACGCGGGCCTGCGCTGCCTGATCTCGGCCGCCGAAACCGGCGGCAGCGGACCGTACCTGGCGCAGGCGCGGATCGCCGGCGCGCACGCCGTCGCCACGACCTGGGATCGGACCGATTGGCGCGCCGTGGTCGGCGGGTACGACGAACTACTCCGATACACCCGCTCGCCGGTCGCCGAGGTGAACCGGGCCGTCGCGGTCGGCTTCCGCGACGGCTTCCCGGCGGGTTTGACCGCGCTGGACGCCGTCGCCGATCACCCGCGCCTGGCCGGTACCCACCTGGTCGCGGCCACCCGCGCGGATATGTTGTCGCGCGCGGGCCGCGAGGCCGAGGCCGTCGAGTACTACCGACAGGCGGTGGATCTGGCCGCCAACGACCAGGTCCGCCGATTCCTCACCCGGCGGATCGCGGAGATCAGCGGGTGAGCGGAGGCTGTCGACCGAACGGAGGGCGTCGACCGAGTCGAGGGTATCGATCGAGTGGAGGTCGACCGAGCGGACCTCATCGCCGGGCCTCGAGCTGAATAGCGGTCAGCGCCACCAGGTGTCGAGCGGGGTCACCGGAACGGTGCGCTTGTGCCTGGTATTGCGGTAGATGGTCTCCAGCTTCTCGGCGACCTCGGCGGTGACGTCCTTACCTTCGAGGTAGTCGTCGATCTCGCTGTAGCGCAGGCCGAGGGCTTCCTCGTCCGGCAGCGCGGGTCGGTCGTCCTCCAGATCGGCGGTGGGAACCTTCGACCAGATACTGCTCGGCGCCCCGAGTTCCTGGAGCAGCGCCGCGCCTTGGCGTTTGGTGAGCCCGGTGAGCGGTGTGAGGTCGACGCCGCCGTCACCGTATTTGGTGAAGAAGCCGGTGACCGCCTCGGCCGCGTGATCGGTGCCGACGACGAGCAGATTCTCCTGGCCCGCGATGGCGTACTGGACGACCATGCGTTCGCGGGCCTTCACGTTGCCGCGCACGAAATCCCGGAGTTTGTCCACCGACAGGGCCGAGGCCACCTCGCCCGCGACGGCGTTGGCGCCCGGCCGGATATTGACGACCACCGAGCGGTCGGGCTGGATGAACCGCATGGCGATCCTGGCGTCGACCTCGTCGGACTGGACGCCGTAGGGCAGCCGGACCGCGACGAAGGTGGCGTCGGCCATGCCGTCCGCGCGCAACTGCTCGACTGCCAGCTGGCACAGCCGCCCGGTGAGCGCGCTGTCCTGACCGCCGCTGATGCCGAGCGCGAAACCCCGAGCCGGCGTGCTGCGCAGAAACTCCGCGAGGAAATCGACGCGACGTCGGACTTCGACCTTCGGCTCGATAGTCGGCTGGACGCCCAACTCGGAGATTATCTGTTCACGCACACTGCCCATGGCAGCTCACTCTACTGGCGGACGCGGCCCGACGATCCGCTCTATGAAGGCTTCCCAGTTGTCGCCGATCTGTACGCGGTCGTACCCGAGGACCCGCATCTGGTACATCACGAGCGGGGCGTCCAGCACCGCGAGCACGGTATCGGCCAGCAGCGGGATCTCCCCGGCCGCGCCCGCCTCGCGCAGCAATATCGACACGTGGGTCTTCAGCAGGTTGTAGGGGCCGCCCGTGTAGCGTTCGCCCGCCTCGCTGATCTCGGCCGCGCGGTGCAGTTCGCCCTCGACCTCGATATCGAGCAGTCGCGCCCGGCCGAACGCGACCAGACGCCGCACCGGTGGCGCGCCGGGCCCCAGCGGCGGCGGTCCGAACATGAACGCGTCCTGGTACTTGCGTTCGGAATGGTCGAGCAGGGCGCGCATCAGACCCGATCGGCTGCCGAAGCGGCGAAAGACCGTGCCCTTGCCGACGCCGGCGCGTTTGGCGAGTTCGTCCATCGTCAGCGCGTCGACGCCGTGCTCGCGCACCAGCTGTTGGGCCGTGTCCAGCAGCAATCGCCGGTTGCGCGCCGCGTCGGCGCGTTCAGTGGGCTCCGGCGCGCCGAGTAATGGAGCGCCGATGCCGAGCAGACGGGGCGCCGGTGTGGGTTCACCGGGCTCGGCCTCGTCGGGCAGGGGTGTGCTGTAGGTCACGGGCCTGTCGGGCTTTCTGGGGAATGGAATCGGACCATAGTCCGGTTAGTGAGAGTGAAAGTTCGGACACCGCATTCAGTAGACCAGGAGTCGTCATGAGCCAGCCCCGCATTCTCGCACTTGTCGGCAGCCTTCGCGCCGCGTCGATCAACCGCAAACTCGCCGAGGCCGCCGTCCAGACCGCGCCGGAGGGTGTCGAGGTCACCATCTACGAAGGGCTCGGGGATATCCCGTTCTACAACGAGGACATCGACGTCCCCGGTTCGGTGCCCGCCGCCGCCCAGGCGCTGCGCGACGCTGTCGCCGCCGCCGACGGCCTGCTGCTGTTGACCCCCGAATACAACGGGACCACCTCCGCGGTACTCAAGAACGCCATCGACTGGGCCTCCCGCCCGTACGGCGCGGGCGCGCTCAAGGATCGCCCGGTCGCCGTGCTGAGCGGTTCGATCAGCCCGAACGCCGCCAAGTGGGCGCACGGCGACACCGTCAAATCGGTCGGCATCGCCGGTGGACGGGTCGTCGAGGAAGCGCACCTGCACTTCGCCGGTTTCGGCGAGCGTTTCGCCGACGCGCACCCGCGTGAGGACGCGCAGGCGCTGACCGAACTCGCGGGCGCGGTCGCCGCGCTGGTCGAGGCCGCGCGCGGCACCCTGGTCTCCGCCTGACCCACCGACGACGCCTCGGCCGAACGCCGTTTCCTCGGACCGCCTCCGTCCCGATCTCCGGGCCGGAGGCGGTCTCGTCCGTGTGGCGGACGGTCTCGGTTCGCCCGTGATCATTTCGGTATCGCCTTCGTCCTCGCACGAGTTCACGTTCGGGCCGCCGCACGCCACTACATGGGCAAAGCGGTACGTCTGGAAAGGCAACTCGATGAACGGGGACGTGGTCGGTGCGGTCGTGGTGATCGCGGGTCTCGCCATACAGGTGGTGCAGGCCGGGATCGCGGGTATGCAGTTGCGCAGTACGCTGCGCCGGGATCGGGGGCTGGTGCCGACGTGGCAGTGCGTGCCTCCCTCCGAAGAGTTCGCCGATCCGGGATATCGCGCCCATGCTGGTGGGACAGCCGCGCGCAGGCAGGCTCGAACGGGGGCCCGTGATGACGATCTACGTCACTGACCGGTCGATGACCAGCGACCGCACGCCGGAGTCGGCGTGGTCGGTCGGTGGGGGGTGGCGGCTGAGCTGGCTGCCGGAGGTCGAGCTGAGCCGACGCGACGCGATGCTCGGCATGACCATCGACGAATTGCTCAGCGATCCGGAACTGGTCGACGACGTGGAGATCTTCCGGATAGTCACCGAACACGCCGAACGGCTCGGCTGCACGGGCGAACAGGCGGCACTCGCGCTGGCGCGGCGCATGCTCGACCGGCTGGCCGACGTCTCGCCGCGACTGGTCGAGCAACTCGTGCTCGCCGAGGACGCCGCCGAGCGGGCCAGGGTGCGCGCGGCGGCGCACCGCGCGGGCGTCGACCGCGAGGAGTTCGCCGCCTTCTATCGGGATTTCATGCCGCGGCTGGTGGCCTTCGTGATCCGCCACGGCGCACAGCCCGCCGACGCGGCCGATATCGCGCAGGAGACCATGATCGAGGCCTATCGCTCCTGGCCGAGGATCACCTCCCCGTCCGCGTGGTGCTTCCATGTCGCGCACCGCAAATTCCTGCGGGCGAGGACGTCGCGGTACGAACATCCGCGCGAACTCCTCGTCGAGCAGCGCTCCGCTCTGACCCCGCCGGAGGTGGAGTTCCTCGGCAACGACACCGCGCAGCGCGTACTGGCGCGGCTGCCGGGGCGGCAACGCCAGATCATGGCGTGGATCATGTTCGGATTCACCCCCAAAGAGATCGCGGAGGAGCTGAAGATCAGCCCCGAAGCGGTGCGTGGCAGCCTGAAGAAGGCACGCCGCGCACTGGCGATCATGGCCGGCGACGAGAGGGATCGAGATGACCGAGCAGACAACAGATGAGGTGGTCGAAGCGCTGGCCCGACACGACCGCGCGCTCGTCACCGCCCTCGCCGAAACACTCGACCTGACCGCCGGTCTGCGGGAGGTGTTCCACCGCGCCCCCGTCCGAGCGGGCTGCCCGGCGGCGGATCCGCCGCGTCCGCTCGATTCCGCCACGCTGGAACCCGCGTATTCGCGCGCCTGGCTGCGACTGCTCGCCGTCGGCCGCCCCGGTTAGCGGGGCTCGACCCGCGTTTGCGACCATCGCCTCCGTGTCCGATCCGGGACGGAGGCGATCTCGTGTGCCCGGTGTTCCCGGGTGCTGCGGCAGGGGCGGGCGATACGGTCGTGGCCGGTGTGACACGGGTGCCAGGTGTGTTTGCTGAGAATAAGCTCCGGTATGAAATTGTGATGTATGCCACCCTCGTGTCGGGTGGTGAATCGACTGTCCTGGGACTTACCGCGTGGGAATTACATCCGTGCGACTCGCAACATGTCGTGTTGTATGAATCTGTCGGCCACTAGGTGTAGTGTCTTGCTCACTGGAAGACGGCAGGAATCCACCGCGTGAACCATCTCGGCCCGAAGGGCCTGAGCAGGGGTCGAAGGGGATTCCGAGTCGGATCCAGGAGTTTGCGCAGCGTACATCGGAGCATGCATCGCCAGCGGCCGTTCATCGGTCGCTCCATCGATCGGCATACGGATCACCGGCTGTGGACTAGGCATAGGAGAGAGGGATATATGACCGTCACCGTGTATACCAAGCCCGCTTGCGTCCAGTGCAATGCCACCTACAAGGCGCTCGACAAGGTCGGGGTGGAATACGAAGTCGTCGACATCTCCGTGAACGACGAGGCCCGTGACTACGTCATGGCACTGGGGTACCTGCAGGCGCCGGTCGTCGTCGCCGGTGAGGACCACTGGTCCGGGTTCCGGCCCGACCGCATCAAATCTCTCGCGACCGTGGCGGCCTGACCCGTCCCGTTCGTTCCGACAGGGGAGGGGAGGTAGTCGGCATGACCGAAGTTTCCACTCCGGAGTATTCGGGTCGCTCCGCAGGCTCCGCTTCGGAGTATTCGGGTCGCTCCGCAGGCTCCGCTCCCCCCGCGCTGGTGTACTTCTCCAGCGCATCGGAGAACACGCACCGCTTCGTCGAGAAGCTGGGAATCCCGGCGACTCGAATACCACTGCACACCGCCGATTCGCTGCGCGTCGACGAACCGTACGTGCTGATCGTTCCCACCTACGGGGGCGGTCGGCACGTGCTGGGGGGTGACCGATCCGACAAGGATTTCGTCCCGCGGCAGGTCGCCAAGTTCCTCAACGATCCGCACAATCGCGCCCTGCTGCGCGGGGTCGTCGCGGCGGGCAACACGAACTTCGGCGATACCTTCTGTTATGCGGGAGAGGTGATCTCGCGCAAATGCGGGGTGCCGTACCTGTATCGCTTCGAACTCATGGGAACCGCTGAGGACGTGGAACGCGTCCGAGAGGGATTGGGATTGTTTTGGCAACAGCAACCACCGCACCGACCGGTAAAGCAGCTCGTCTAGAGCAGGCTCCGGTCCGCAACGCGGAGGCCAGCGAGGTACTCGACTACCACGCCCTCAACGCGATGCTGAACCTGTACGGCCCGAACGGCGAGATCCAGTTCGACAAGGATCGGGAGGCCGCGCACCAGTACTTCCTTCAGCACGTCAACCAGAACACCGTCTTCTTCCACAATCTGGAGGAGAAACTGGACTACCTGGTCGACGAGAACTACTACGAGGCAGAGGTTCTCGAGCAGTACGGCCGCCCGTTCATCAAGAAGCTGTTCAAGCAGGCCTACGCGAAGAAGTTCCGGTTCCCGACCTTCCTCGGCGCGTTCAAGTACTACACCTCGTACACGCTCAAGACCTTCGACGGCAAGCGCTACCTCGAGCGATTCGAGGACCGCGTCGTGATGGTCGCGCTGACGCTGGCCGCCGGTGACGAGGTGCTCGCGAGCAAGCTGGTCGAAGAGATCATCGACGGCCGTTTCCAGCCCGCGACCCCGACCTTCCTCAACTCGGGCAAGAAGCAGCGCGGCGAGCCGGTGAGCTGCTTCCTGCTCCGCATCGAGGACAATATGGAGTCCATCGGGCGCTCCATCAACTCCGCGTTGCAGCTGTCCAAGCGCGGTGGCGGAGTCGCGTTGCTGCTCAGCAATATTCGCGAGCACGGCGCGCCGATCAAGAAGATCGAGAACCAGAGCTCGGGTGTCATCCCGATCATGAAACTGCTCGAGGACTCCTTCTCCTACGCCAACCAGCTCGGTGCGCGTCAGGGCGCGGGCGCGGTGTACCTGCACGCCCACCACCCCGATATCTACCGGTTCCTCGACACCAAGCGCGAGAACGCGGACGAGAAGATCCGCATCAAGACGCTCTCGCTCGGCGTCGTCATCCCCGACATCACCTTCGAACTGGCGCGCAAGAACGAGGACATGTACCTCTTCTCGCCCTACGATGTGGAACGCATCTACGGCAAGCCGTTCGCCGATATCGACGTCACCGAGAAGTACTACGAGATGGTCGACGACAAGCGGATCCGCAAGTCGAAGATCAAGGCGCGCGAATTCTTCCAGACCATCGCCGAGTTGCAGTTCGAGTCGGGTTACCCGTACATCATGTTCGAGGACACGGTGAACCGGGCCAACCCGATCGCGGGCAAGATCACCCACTCGAACCTGTGCTCGGAGATCCTCCAGGTCTCCACGCCGTCGGAGTTCAACGACGACCTGTCCTATTCCAAGGTCGGCAAGGACATCTCCTGCAACCTGGGTTCGCTGAACATCGCCAAGACGATGGATTCGCCCGATTTCGCGCAGACCATCGAGGTGTCGATCCGCGCGCTGACCGCCGTGTCGGATCAGACCCACATCTACTCGGTGCCCTCGATCGAACAGGGCAACAATCAGTCGCACGCGATCGGCCTCGGCCAGATGAACCTGCACGGATACCTGGCCCGTGAACGGGTGTACTACGGGTCCGAAGAAGGTATCGACTTCACCAACATCTACTTCTACACCGTTGTCTACCACGCGATTCGGGCCTCGAATCGGATCGCGATCGAGCGCGGCAGCTACTTCGGCGGTTTCCCGGAATCGAAGTACGCCACCGGCGAATACTTCGACAAGTACACCGATCAGGTGTGGGCGCCCGCGACCGAACGCGTCGCCCGGCTCTTCGCCGACGCGGGCGTGCGCATCCCGACCCAGGACGATTGGCGCGAGCTGAAAGCCTCGGTCATGGAACACGGCATCTACAACCAGAACCTGCAGGCGGTCCCGCCGACCGGCTCCATCTCCTACATCAACCACTCCACCAGCTCGATCCACCCGGTGGCGTCGAAAATCGAGATCCGCAAGGAAGGCAAGATCGGCCGCGTCTACTACCCGGCCCCCTACCTCGACAACGACAACCTCGAGTACTACGACGACGCCTACGAAATCGGCTACGAGAAGATCATCGACACCTACGCCGCCGCCACCCAACACGTGGACCAGGGCCTGTCGCTGACCCTCTTCTTCAAGGACACCGCCTCCACCCGTGACCTGAACAAGGCCCAGATCTACGCCTGGCGCAAGGGCATCAAAACCCTCTACTACATCCGCCTGCGCCAGATGGCCCTGGAAGGAACCGAAGTAGAGGGCTGCGTCAGCTGCATGCTGTGAGTCGTCGAATGCGCGGTGTCGCCCAAAGGCGGTGCCGCGCATTCGTCTTCGCGGCGACGTCTCGACAGGCGTCACCTTCGTCGCGTATTCGGCGGTGTCAGAACGATGCGGCGATTCGATGTTGTCGGCATTCTCGCAGCGATAGCGCGGGCTCGGGTTCGCCGGACGATTGACATCACCTGATTCGACATGAATCATTTGATTCCAGTTGTCTCGGTTCTGGAGGGCGACCGCGTATCCGGACCTGAAGACGATCAGGAGGATGCGCCGTGTTCGATGAGGAACAGTTCCAGCAGGCATTGCGGCGTCCGCGATTGTCGCGCCCCGCTCCGGATTTCCTACAGTCCAATCGGGCCGTGCCGATACGGGTGATCACCGAGCCGGAACTCCAGGCGAATACCGAGGAATGGTTCGTCCAGTTCGGCGCGAAACTCGCGTTCTACGAGAAGCTCGGGGTCGATCTGAGCTGGGTCATGGACTGGGCCAAGAAGTATTGGTGGAGTTTCCTGGTCAGGGATATGAGTGTGAACGACGAACTCTATGCCAGGGATGTGCGCTACACCGATGTCACGACTTTCGGGCGCACCATCGTCGGCATCGATGAATTCGTGCGGTACAACTTCGCCTTCTTCGAGGCGATTCCCGATTGGCGTTACGACCCGCTGCCGGGACAGGTCTATCTGGATATCACGCCGGAAGGCCGGGTGCGCATCGTGATTCGCTATGTCGGCAGCGGCCACTGGGACGGTCCGCTCCGCCTGTACCCGTACGACGACACCGCCCCCGCCATTCACGGCAGCGGGCGGTTCATCCAGTGCACCGCGGTCGACCGCTATCACTTCGACGACAACGGCCTCATGGAAGAAGGCGAAACCCTCTACGACTTCCTCGACGCGACCCAGCGCGGCGGCGTTCTGCCCCGTGATGACAGCTGGCAATTCCGGGCGCTGATGTCGGCGTCGAGAATTCCGGCGCTGGTCCGGCGTCTCACCTCGCGCGGATAGATCCGCGGTGGGTTCACAGCCACGTGGTCGCGAGCCAGGCGGCCACGCAGGCGAGGACGAGCAGGGCGATATTCAACCCGATCACCTTCACCTCGCCTCGGCTCAGGTGCACCGCGATCCCGCCGATCTGGACCAGCACGAGCCCGATCGCCGCGACCAGGGCGAGCACCGGTGCGATTCCCGTCAGCGGCGGCAGGATCAGTCCCAGCGCGCCGAGAACCTCCAACACGCCGATGACGCGCACGAAGGCGAGCGGCACCGCGTCGATCCAGCCCATCATCGGCCGCAGCCGATCCGCCGACTGCACCACCTTGATGCCGCCGGAGTACAGGTAGAACAGCGCCAGCAAACCGGCGACGATCCAATAGGCCACGGTCATGTCCGCGCACTCCTCTCGACTACCACTTGTCAACAGCGTCATTGTCGACCAGCATCGGAGGGCTTACAAAAGTTACATCCGTGTGCCCGGCCGTCAGCGAGGTGATCATGTCCGACGTCTGCGCGATCAGAGGCGTCACATTGATCCCGCACGCGGCGGCGCCGGCGGATTGGGCGATCGAGCACGATCCCGATATCGCGGCGCGCCGTGCGGAATACGACGAGCGCGAACACTGACCACGCCACGAATTCGTCGCGCCGCGGGCAAGACCCGGCAACGAACCGAACCCGCTCGCGCGACGACGCGGGTCGGGGGTACTGCGAAACCCGTTGTCGTCCTACGATTCGGTGGGGGCGGGTGAGCGGGAGGTGCGGGTATGTCCGAGGTGACGATCGATGTGGACGACGCGGTGCTGGCGGTGGTCGGCGCGCTGCTGGGCACCACCACGCCGGAGGACACGGTTCACGCGGCGCTGCGACAGGTGCTGGTGCAGCGGCAGCGCATGGCGGTGCTGGAACGGATGATGGTGCGTTCCCACGAACGGATCACCGACGAGTCGGTGGATCGATGGCGCAAGACGCCCGCTTGGCGGTAGTCGTCGGGGCGGTTCGCGGACAGCACCACCGCGAACCGCCCCGCCTCGATACTCCGTGACGATCACGCCAACGCCGGCGCGACCTCGCGTTCGAACAACTCCACACCCGAGGTGTCGTAGGCCGTCTCCGGGAAGTTCAGGATCGCGTACTCGAGTCCGAGTGCCTTGACGGCGGTGAGCTTCTCGATCACCTGCTCGGGCGTGCCGACCGCCGCGCTGGTGCGGTACACATTGTCGATCTGCGCCGCCGCGGCTTCGGCCCCGACGAACGGTGCGAGCCGATCCTGTAGCGTGCGCAACCGCTCCTCGACCTCGGCCTCGGTCGCGCCGATGGCGGCGTTGAAATTGGACGAACGCACGATCGCGTCGAAATCGGTGCCGACGTCGGCGCAGTGCGCGCGCAGCAGTTCGGATTTGTGCGTGAATTCCTCGGGGATGCCGCTGAAGTTGGTGTACTGCGCGTATTTGGCCGCGATCTTCAGGGTCACCTTCTCGCCGCCACCGGCGATCCAGAGCGGAATTCCGCCTTCCTGCAACGGAAGCGGGCGGACGATGGCACCGTCGACCTGGTAGTGCTTGCCGTCCAGGGTCGCCTCGCCCTTGGTCCAGGCCTGCTGGAAGATCTGCACGCCCTCGTCGAGGCGGCGCAGTCGATCGCCCGCGGACGGGAATCCGTAACCGTAGGCACGCCATTCGTGTTCGTACCAGCCGCCGCCGATACCCATTTCGACGCGGCCGCCGGAGATCAGGTCGACGGTGGCGGCGACCTTCGCGAGGTAGGCGGGATTGCGATAACTCATCGCCGTACACATCTGGCCGAGCCGGATCCGCGAGGTGGTCGCGGCGAACGCCGACATCAGCGTCCACGCCTCGTGGGTGGCTTCCTCGGTCGGCACGGGCACGGTGTGGAAGTGGTCGTAGACCCACAGCGATTCCCAGATGTCGCTCGCGTCGGCGCGCTGGGCGAGGTCGCGCATGACGGTCCACTGTGACGCGGGATCGATTCCGACCAGGTCGAGTCGCCAACCCTGTGGGATGAAGATACCGAAACGCACTGAAATCTCCTCTGTCGTTGCTCGAACCTCGTCGCGGTGACCCCGCGCGATGACGCGCCGCGGTGACGGCGTGGGCCGCCGAACACTGTCGCGGGTGGTCGAACGCGGGTCAAGGGTTCGGCGCTGCCTGCGCGCAACCCCGAGCCTAGGCGACCCGCGCGGACGGGTCCGGCCGAACGACGCTCGACCGGACCCATCTGTCCGGTCTAGGCGCCGGTGAACTGTTTCCCGGAGATGGAGGTCGACGGCCGCCCGTCGACGCCGACCGGGATATCACCCTCGAGGGTGGTGCGGTACAGCACGCGGGTGACGTCGAGGTGATCGACATCGCTCGGCGCCAGGTGCGCGGTAGCCCGGTTGTCCCAGAACGCGATGCTGCCCGCCCGCCAGCGGAAACTCACCGTGTACGCCGGGTTCGATATCTCGTCGAACAGCAGCGCCAGCAGCGCGTCGCTCTGGCTGGGGCTGAGCCCGACGATATGGGTGGTGAAACCCGGATTCACGAACAGCGCGCGTTCGCCGGTCACCGGATGCACACGGACCACCGGATGTTCGGTGACCAACGGGGCGGTGGCGACCTTCTTGGCGTAGTCGCTGTCGTCGCTCCAGGCGGGTTTGCGGCCACCGAATCGATGTTCGGCCCGCAATCCGTCGAGGAAACCGCGCAGCGATTCCGGCAGGTTCTCGTAGGCGGCGGCCAGGTTGGTCCACCGGGTGTCACCTCCGCGCACGGGGGCGATCTCGGCCCGCAGGATCGATGCGGCGGGCGGGTTGATCAGCGGCGAGACATCGGTGTGCCAGTGGTTGGTGTAGCTGACCTTGCGCACCCCGAACCGCTTCTCGTACAGGCGGCTGTCGACGGCGAGGATCTCCGGGAACTCGGTCGGCGCGTCGGTGTCGTAGGGATGCGACGGCGTGACCGCGCCGAAACGCCGGGAGAAGGCGATCTGCTCGGCGTGGCCGATGTGCTGGTCGCGGAAGAACAGCACCTTGTAGGTGTGCAGCGCGGAGGTGATGGCCTCGACCTGCGCGTCGGTCAGCGTCTCGCGCAGATCGACGCCGGAGATGTCGGCGCCGATATGACCGGCGACCGGTTCGACGCGCACGGTCTCGGCGGCTTCGGTGGCGAGGATGGTCGGGTTCTCGTGTACAGCGGTCATGGCAAACTCATTCGGAAGAGTCGGGCGGGCTGGTCTCGGGGCCGATCGCGGGGCAACAGGCACTGCGGTACACGCGCATGAAGTCGACCTCGCGCCGTTTGGTCAGCGGGATCATGGCAGTTCGGGGCCGATGGCGACGCGCGCGCCGAGTTGTCCGCCGCCCCAACCGAGTTTCCTGCGGTAACTGCCGAGCAGTTCGCGCTCGATCAGGTAGGCCTCGTCGAGTTGCGGGTCGTCCGCGGGCAGCGGTTCGGTGCGTGGCGCGACGAACAGGGCGTCGACCGGGCAGTACGCCTCGCACATGAAGCAGGTCTGGCAATCGGATTGCCTGGTGAGCACCGGGATGCCGTCCGCGCCGCGATCGAAGACGTGGGTGGGGCAGACCTCGATGCATTTGTCGCATTCGATGCAGCGTTCGGCCGAGACGACTTCGATCATGCCGACACCAACTCCGTGCCCGCGAGGAATACCGGTTCCGGCGCGGTCCAGATCTCGTCGAGTCCGCCGGTCAGCAGCCGGTGGTGCTGCGCGGGATCCTGATCGGGGAATTCCTCGCGTCGCGCCATTCCACGCGATTCGGTCCTGGCCAGCGCGGCGGTGTACATCCACCGGGCGTGCGCCGTCATCGCGGCGGCCGAGCGGACCTTCGACGGATCGGCGCCCGCGTGAGCGAGTCCCTCGCGTGCGGCGAACCACACGTCGTCCAGTGCGGCCAGCGCGGGACGCAGGCGGTCGCCGTGGCGTAGGTAGTTCTTCTCGTAGGGCAGCACCTCGCGTTGCACCGCGGCCACGATCTCACCGTGGGAGAGCCCCGCGTCGATCCGTCCGGTGGGTCGCAGACCGATCTCACCGGCGCCGTAGCGCTTGCGGTCACCGGCCGAATTGCCTTGGCGCAGTGCGTATCGCGCCGCGCCCGCACCGGCCCAGCTGCCCGAGGACATGGCCCACGCGGCATTGTGGCTGCCGCCGCCGGTGAACCCGCCGCAGATCAGTTCGCGGGTGGCGACATCACCGGCGACGTAGAGGCCGGGTACGCCGGTCGAGCAGTCCGCCCCCGCCACCCGCACCCCGCCGGTGCCGCGCACCGTGCCCTCCAGCAGCAGGGTGATCGGGAAACGGTCGGTGAACGGGTCGATGCCGAGCCGGTCGAAGGTGAGGAAGAAATTGGGCTGACCCACGCGCATGGCCCGACGCTGGGCCTCGTCGGCCTGATCGAGCGTGCAGAACACCGGCTCGGACAGCAGGGTCCGCGCGATGACGGAACGTCCGCCCTTGCTCGACGCGCCCCGCAAGACCTCGCCGTTGCCGAGGTAGAAGGTGGCGAACCCGTAGTACGCGGTCTTGGTGACCGAGGTGAACTCCGGGGCGATGGCGTAGGCGTTGGAGAATTCCATGCCGGACAGTTCGGCGCCCGCCTCCACCGCCATCAACGCGCCGTCGCCGGTATTGACGTTGCAGCCGAGCGTTTTCGACAGGAACGCGCAGCCGCCGGTGGCGAGTACCACCGCGCGGGCGGCGATATCGACCCGCGTTCCGTCCGCGAACCGGTGCAGGCGCGCGCCCGCGACCGCGCCGTCGGCGGTCCTGAGCAGTTCCAACGCCGGACTGTGATCGAGAATCGTCACGCCCGCGCGCTGCACCCGAAGCCGTTGGCGTTTCATGTATTCCGGTCCCTGTACGCCGGTGCGCAGCGAGGTGCCGTCCGGGCTCACCGGGAACGGGTAGCGACCGGCCTCGGCGAGTTCGTTGACGCGGTCGAAGGTTTCGTCCAGAACCCGCGTCATCCACTCCCGATCGGCGAGGTAGCCGCCGAGCGCTTCGCGGCTCGCCATCGCCTTCTCGCGCAGTTCGGCTTCGGGCCGCACGTACCAGATGCCGGTGCCCGCCGCGGCCGTCGCGCCGCTGCTACCGCAGAATCCCTTGTCCGCCAGTGTGACCGAGGCCCCGGTCGCGGCCGCCTTCAACGCGGCCCAGGTGCCCGCCGGGCCGCCGCCGAGGACGAGAACATCGATTTCGGTCATGGTGTCACCTTTGGTTGGAGGGTTCCGATCGTTGCCCGGCGGGTGGCCAGGGGACATACACCGGGATATAGCGCGCCATCACCGTCGCGCCGAGTGCCGCGACCCCGCCGATGGTCAAGGCCGCCACCGCCAGTGGCGCGGCGGTCGCGAGCGTGCCGATCAGCAGTGGTCCGCCGAACGCGCCGCCGTCGTGGGTGAGACGCCACGCCGCCAGGAATTCCGAGCGGATCGCGGCCGGGGCCACATCCGCGCCGAGCACCATGATCACCCCGTTGCCGATGCCGTTGCCGATTCCCATCGCGATCGCCACCGCGCCGAGTGTGATCGTCGAATAGGTCAGCGGCACCGTCAGATACGCGACCGCCAGGATGGCCAGTGACGGCACCGCGACGGGACCGCGCCCGAACCGATCCATCAGATGTCCGGCCGGATAGGCGAAAACCAGTTCCAGTGCCGCCCCTATCCCGAAGAGCAGACTGGCGGTGGCCGCGCCGATGCCGATGTGGTTGGCCCACAGCGGCAGGATCACTTCGCGTGAGGCCCGCGCCGCGCCCATCAGCAGCGATCCCGCGCCGAGGGTGAGAAGCACCCGGTGATGCAACCGCCCGACGCCGATCAGCGACAGCGGCGCCGCCGCTACCGGTGTCGGTCCACCGACGCCCGGCAACGGTGTGCGCGCCATCATCCAGCCTGCGAGCAGGAAGGCGACGAACTGCACCGCGAAACCGCCCCTGGTGCCCATCCCGAGAATCGCCAGCGCGCCCAGGAAGGGGCCGACGAAGAACCCGAGTCGCATCGCCCCGCCGAACAGTGACATCGCTCGGGCCCGCCGCTCGAAGACGATGGCCTCGGCCATATACGTCATCTGCGCCAGCCCCCACACCGCATTGGACAGCCCGACGATCAGCAGTGCCGCGCACAGCACCAACACATTCGGCGCGAGTAGACACAGCAGCACTCCGATCAAACCGACCGTCGTGCCACCGATGGTCGAGGCTCGTTCGCCGACCCGCGCCACCAATTGCCCGGCCGGAATATCGCCGAGTACCTGGCCGAGGCCGACAAGGGCCACCGATAAGCCCGCGACCGCCACCGACGCACCGAGATCGAGCGCGGTGAGTGTCATCACCGGCGCGGCGGCGCCCATTCCGATACCCCGCGCCAGTGTGGGCACGTAGACCGTGAACACCAACGGGCGCAATGAATCCATCGGCGTGAGCGGTGCGGACTCCGAACACGAGGTCATGCGCTCGCTTCGGTGCGAACGTCGGCGAACTGGCTTTCCACCGCGTCGAGCCCGTAATGCCCACGCAGCGTGTCGGATTCGTAGTCGGTCCGGAACAGTCCGCGCTCCTGCAGGATCGGGACGACCTTGTCGACGAAATCCTCCAGTCCACCCGGCAGATACGGCGGCATGATGTTGAATCCGTCCGCCGCGCCGTTCTCGAACCAGCTCTGCAATTCGTCGGCGATCTGGGTGGGAGTGCCCGCGAAGGACCGGTGCCCGCGTCCACCGCCGAGTTTGCCGATGAGTTGACGCACCGTGAGGTTCTCGTTCTCGGCCAATTCCTTGACCAGGCTGAACCGGCTCTTGTTGCCTTCGAAATCGGTGACCTCCGGCAGCGGCGGCAGCGGTGCGTCCAGGGCGTGCTGGGTGAGGTCGACGCCGACCAGTCGTGAGAGCTGACCGAGCGCGTAGTCGGGGGAGATCAGATCGGTGAATTCCTGTTCCAGCGCCTTCGCCTCCTCCTCGGTATCGGCGATATAGGGCACGAGACCCGGCAGCACTTTCAGGTCGTCGGCCGAACGCCCGTATTTGGCCAGCCGCGACTTCAGGTCGCGGTAGAAGGCCTGCCCCTCGGCGAGGGTGCGCTGCGCGGTGAACACCGCCTCGGCGTACCGCGCCGCGAAATCCTTACCGCTCTCCGAGGACCCCGCCTGGACCAGCAGCGGACGGCCCTGCGGGCTGCGCGGGGAATTCAACGGTCCGCGCACCCGGAAGCGCGGACCGTCGTAGTCGATGGTGTGCACCTTCGACGGATCGGCGAAAACGCCTTCCCTCGGGTCGAGCACGATCGCCGACGATTCCCAGCTGTCCCAGAGTCGAACGGCGACATCGACGAATTCCTGGGCCCGCTCGTAGCGCCGCGCGTGCTCGGGAATCTCGTCGTAGCCGAAGTTCAGCGCCTCGTCCTCACCGGCGGAGGTGACGATGTTCCACCCGGCCCGCCCGTGACTGATGTGATCGAGCGAGGCGAATTTGCGGGCGAGGTTGAACGGCTCGTTGTAGGTGGTCGACGCGGTCGCGATGAGCCCCACCTTCGAGGTGACCGAGGCGATAGCGGCCAGCAGGGTCACCGGCTCGAATACGGCGAGGGTGTTGCGTTCGATACGCGGCCCCACCGCGAGTCCGTCGGCGAAGAACACCGAATCGAGTTTGCCGCGTTCGGCGATCCGCCCGAGTTCCTGGAAATGAGCGACATCGAGTACGCGCTGCTCCTCGGTCCGAGGATGACGCCACGCGGCCTCGTGATGCCCGACTCCCATGAGGAAGGCGTTGATGTGGAATTGCTTCGGGGACATGGGTGGATCTGTTTCCTAACCGGGTGGAACGGATTGTCAGTGGTTGGATTCGACACGCCAGCGCGAGAACCGGCGTTCGAGAGTGACCAGCAGACCATTGAACGACAGACCGAGCAGCGAGATCGCGAGAATGCCCGCGTACATGTTCGGGATCTGGAAATTCTGCTGCGCCGCAGTGATCAGGTAGCCGAGACCGGCACGGGCGCCGACCATCTCGGCGGCCAGCAGCACCAGGATGGAACTCGCCGCGGCCATCCGCAGACCGGTGAAGATGGAAGGGATCGCGGCGGGCAGGATCACCTTCTGGAACAGCCGGATCGGCGTCAGCCCCAGTGATACGGCCGATTTGATCAGCAGCGGGTCCACCGTGCGCACACCGGTGATGGTGTTGAGCAGGATCGGGAACACACTCGCGTAGACCACGAGCGCGACCTTGGAGGTCTCGCCGATGCCGAGGATCAGGACGAAGACCGGAAGCAGCGCGAGCGCGGCGGTATTGCGGAACAGTTCGAGAATCGGGTTGAGCAGGTCCGCGACCGGCTTGTACCAGGCGATGGCGATACCGAGCGGAACGGCGATCACCAGCGCGAGGGCGAAACCGCTCAGCGAACGATTGAGGCTGGCCGAGACATGGGTCCACATCTCACCGCTCTGCACCAGGTCGATGAAGGCCTGCGCGACCGTGGTGAACGGAGGCAGGAAGACCTGGTCGACCAAGCCGACCTGGGGCGCGAACTGCCACAGCAGCAGGAAGGCCCCGATCGCGACCAGCGGTTTGGCGATCCGCCACGCCGTCCTGGCGATCAGCGCGCCGATCCGCCGCGCCACCGACGGTCCGCGTTCGACGGTCTCGGCCACCGGTCGAGGCGTGACCGGTGCGATCGCGCGGACCGGCTTCGCGAGGAGTTCCACTGCGCTAGACATGGATCGGCCTTTCGGTACGGGATTCGGCTGCGGTGCTTTCGGTGAGCGATTCGCGTTCCTGGCCCTGCGCGCGCTGCACTTCGCTCTGCAACAGCGACCAGATCTCGTGCCGGTAGGAACGGAACGCCTCGGTGGAACGGATGTCTTCGCCGGTGTCGCGCTCGATATCGACATCGATCACGGCCTTGACCCGCCCGGGCCGCGAGGTCAGTACCGCGACTCGCTGACCGAGGTACACGGCCTCGTCGATGCCGTGGGTGATGAACAGAATGGTCTTTCCGGTGGCGCGCCAGATGCGTAACAGCTCGTCCTGCAACGACTCTCGGGTCTGCGCGTCCAGCGCGGCGAACGGCTCGTCCATCAGCAGCACCTCGGGATCGAAGGCCAGGCTGCGGGCGATGGCGACGCGCTGCTTCATACCGCCGGACAGTTCGTGCGGGTACCGGTCACCGAATCCGGTGAGACCGACCAACTCGAGATACTCGTTCGCGAGTTCACGACGCGCCTTGCGCCGCAAGCCCTTCGCCTCCAGCCCGAATTCGATATTCGTGCGCGCGGTGCGCCAGGGCAGCAGCGCGTACTGCTGGAAGACGATGCCGCGGTCGAGTCCGGGACCGGTGATCGGCGCGCCGTCGAGCAGGATCTGCCCCGACGACGGCTTGCTCAGCCCGCCGAGCAGATCCAGCAGGGTCGACTTACCGGAGCCACTCGGCCCGACCAGCACCAGGAACTCACCCTCGCGCAGTTCCAGCGTGATGTCGTCCAACGCGGTGAACTTCTCGTCGGAACCGCGAATCGAGAATTGTTTGCCTACTCCGTTGAGTGCGAGTTTTGCTGTCGTGGTGCTCATTTGGCAATCGCTTCCCCGGTCGGCCCGCTGGTGGGCTGATACGTCCCGTTGGCGTACGGGTTGAACTTGTTGGTGAACAGATCGGTCACCTTCAGCTGGCCCTCTTTGAGCTCGCCGTTGCGCACCAACCAGTCGATCCAGATCTGGAGTTCCTTCTCCGCGATCACCGCGCCGGGCACGGGAAGGCCGGAACTGCGCCAGTACTTCAGTAGTTCGGTGTTCTCGTTGCGTCCGCGCTTCTCGATGATCGTCTTGAACCGCGCGACGACCTCGTCACGCGGAGTGACCTGCAACCAGCGGGTCGCCCGAGCGGTGCCCTGGACGAAATCCTGTACCGCGTCGCTGTTCTTGGCGATGAAGTCATCGCGGAAAACATAAGTGCCGTAGTCGAATTCGCCGAAGATCGCTTTGTCGGTGTAGAGCGGGCGGATGCCGCCGCGTTCCAGGGCGGTCTCACGGAAGACACTGCCGAGGGTGCCGACCTCGACCTGGCCCTTGCGCAACGCGTCCTCGGTGTTCGCGGGCGGCACGACCAGCAGTTGCACCTGCTTGATCTCGGCCTCCGACAGCCCCTGCTGATGCAGCCACTCCCTGGTGATGAATTCGTGGTGCGCGCCCAGGGTGTTGACCGCGACCTTCTTCCCGATCAGATCGCGGGCCGAGGTGATCGGGGAATTCTCCTGCACGTAATAGCCGCTGAAGGACTTCTCGTCGGCACCGTAGGAACTCAGCACCGAGGTGACCTTCGCGCCGCCCGAGATCAGTTTCACCACCGCCCCGTTGAAAGCGCTGCCGAATTCGACCTGATTCGTCGCGGCCGCCTGGATATTGGCCGGTCCGCTGGTGGTGTCGCCTTCCCACTTCAGCGAGATCTTGCTGAAGTAGCCGAGATCATCGGCCAATTCGAACGGAGTGACCTGGCCGGTCTGTCCCTGGTAGCGCAGGACCGTCTTGCCGTCGGCGGTCGTGGTGGTTTCGGAGGAGCCGCACGCGCTGAGTACGGATGCGCTCGCCAGAACGGTGAGTGCGGCGGCGAAAACTCGGTAGACGCGCCGCGGTGATGCGGTGGAGGCCATAGGTATTCCTTCGAGAAGGCGAGCCGTGCCACCCGAAAAGGGCATGCGGCGGCGACGCCGAGAAATGGGATATTCCCGGTGGGACTGTGTGTTCAGAATTCGGAAGCGGTGCGCCCGCGCGGTTCGCCCGGGCGCGCTACCGCCTCAGCGGCGACAGATCCCGTGCGGAACGCGCATCAGGTCGATCGCGCGGCGGCGGATCAGCGCGGTGCGTATCAACACGTCGAAACCTTCATGAGCTGGATGGGTGACAGGCGTCGTCCCATGGTGTGGGTCGCGGTGGCGGCGAGACAACAGGCATTCCACATTGTGAAAATCGGGGTGATTTCAATTACCCCTACCTGGTCATCGTCTGTCCGCGACATGTGCCCAGCTAACAGGGGCGGATGGCCGGGCAGAAGGGTTGTAATCAGCGGGATTCACCCCGTGGACCGCCTTCGAGCCGTCCAGCGTTCCGAGCTGTCATGGTGTCTCGTCGTTCAACACGGCTGAGCGCTGTCGCAGCCGACGGCATTTGCAGTCCGACATTGCGATAGGCACTCTCGCGTCATGATCGATACGCGTCCAGCCAGTTCGGACGATTGGCGGGCTTGGCGAGAACTACGGCTCGAAGCCCTCTCGGATGCCCCGTATGCCTTCGCGTCGCGGCTCGAGGATTGGCAAGGTGACGGTGACCACGAGCAGCGCTGGCGTACTCGCTTGAGTATTCCGGGGTCGTGCAATCTGCTCGCCGAGTCGAACGGGCGGCCGATCGGAATGGTGAGTGGCTTCCCCGGCGCGGCGGACGGCGTCGTCGAGCTGGGAACGTTGTGGATCACACCGACAGCGCGCGGGCAGGGTGTCGGCGATCGCCTGGTTCAGGCAGTCGAACAGTGGGCGGTCCGGGGGCATGCGAGGGTCCTGCGGCTGACGGTCTCGCCCGACAACGAACACGCTATCGCGCTATACCGGCGCAACGGATTCGTTGATGGCGAAGGGGCGGGAGATCCTCGAGCCGTCGGTCGGGTGCCGAATTCGATGATGAAGTGGTTGTGACCGATCCCGTGTGGACCGCTTACTGCGGGTGGGTGGAATTCTGGACGACCGTTCCGATGCGGACGGCGATCTGCTGCATCGCGGGCAGGATCTCGCGGATCAGGGCGTCGTTGAGGCGCACCGCCCGTGCTTGCACACTCAGCGCGCCCCAGACCTGTCGGTCCGGGCTGAAGACGGGGACGGCGATCGAGCGGATCGGATCGGCGTCCTCGAATTCGTCGGTTTCGAACTCCTCGAGTGCGAAACCTTTGCGCCGCACCGGATCCAGGTCGGTGCGCAGACCGCAGTCCGCCTGCGAGTAGGCGAGCAGGGCCCGTCCGGTGGCGCTGGAACGCAACGGCTGACGCAGGCGCGGCAGCTGATGGCGGCAGAACAGTACCGGCGGTCTGGCCTGGAAGACGGTGACGGCGTCGCTGGAATCGGCGACGCTGAGACTGGCGGTGATCTTGATCCCGGCAGCGAGCGCGTACATGTGCGGCGCCGCGGAATCGATGCCGAGCCGGGTCAGGGCGGGCCGGGCCAGGGTGGCCAGGCCGTGGCCGACCCGGTAGCGGTCGGTCAGCGGATCCTGTTCCAGCAACCGTCCCCGCACCAGCGCCTGGGCCAGGCGGTGCGCGGTGCTGACCGGAACTCCGGCCAGATGCGCCAACTGGCTGATGGAGAGTTCGGGATCGTCGCCCTCGAAGCAATTGAGCAGGTGGATGGCCCGCTCGACGGCCTGAGATCCCGAACGCGGCTTGTCGGTGTCGGCCATGACGTCGTCCTCGTATCCCGGTCCGGGCTGCTCCGGACTCGGCGAGAACTGTTCCGCGTCGTCGGCGCGCGGACAACCGTTCGACGCTGGATGCGTCTAATCCGGGTGTCCGCGTGGAAAAGCGGTAGCGACCGCGCGGGCGACCGGTCACGCTGAGAGGGCTATGAATACGAAAGAACAACCGAACACGAGAGAACAACCGAGACTCGGCGTCGATTTCGGCCGCGTCATCCAAGGGGCCGCACTGGCCCCGGGCGTGGCGGACACGGTATTCCTGTCCGGGGGATTCGAGGAGGCCATGCGAACCCCGCCCAGTCCCGGCGCGTTCGAGGTGCTGCCCCGGCTCGTCCGACGATTCGGCGGGCGCACCTGGATCATCTCCAAATGTGGTCCGCGCGTGCAGGATCGGACGCGGCAGTGGCTCGACCATCACGAGTTCTACGAACGGACCGGGCTGTCGCGCGACAACGTCCGTTTCTGTCGCGCACGCGCGGAGAAGGCGCGGCATTGCGCCGAGTTGTCGATCACACACATGATCGACGACCGGATCGATGTGCACGTCGCGTTGCGCGGTCTGGTGCCGAACCTGTACCTGTTCGGTGTGCAGACCGAACTGGCGCCGGACTGGGTCAGCCACACCGTGACCTGGTCGGATGTCGAAAACGCCGTCGAGGCGAGCTTCGCCGCCTGAGCGGTCGGGTTACGCGAATTCGCGCGGGCGCGCCGGTGCACGGACGACGTCGCGGCGGTGAATATCGGGCGGGCGGGGCGGTGAACGCGTTCGAGTGGGTGGATCGGGGGCCTGACGCATGTATCCTTTGCGAGGAAGCTTTGTGCCCGGCCTTTCTCGGCGGCGCATTCGGAGTCTGCGGTGGTGATCTCCCCGCAGCGATATGGAGGAGGTGGGGTTGCCATGCGCAGCGAACCTCCGAGTCGAAAGCCGCGCGGCGCCGCTCTTTCGTACTGACCGAGCTTTTCTCGAACAGCCTTCGCTGTGATCCGGTCGTGAGCGGTCGCCTCGCGGTGTGACTTCGTGTCATCGATTCACCCGTCACTCGTCGCTGTGCTGAGGACCACCCATGTCGCAGACCGATCTCATCGAAGTACGCCCGACGCTGTCCGAATCTCTCAACGACATCGTCGAAAGTCACCGTGTCGACGCCGCGCTCGACTGGCTCGGCAACCATCCGCCGCACGTCATCGCGGACCAGTTGGCCCGCATGGACGCCGTACAGGCGGGCGTCGCCTTCCGCCTGCTCGGCAAGGATCTCGCCCTCGCCGTCTTCGAGGAACTCGAACCGGTCGACCAGCAGCAGATCCTCCAGGGCCTGCGCGATCAGAGTTTTCGCGAACTGGTCGAGGGCATGGCCCCCGACGATCGCGCGCGGATGCTGCACGAGGCGCCCGCGAAGGTCGCCAAGAAGGTGCTGGCAGGTCTGAGTCCGCGCGAGCGTCGCATGACGGCCGCGCTGCTCGGTTACCCGGAGGGGTCCGTCGGACTGTTCATGACGCCGGAAGTCGTTGCGCTGCCGCGTGATCTGACCGTCGCCGACGCCCTGCGCACCGTTCGCGCCAAGGGCACCAACGCCGAGACCGTCTACACGCTCCCGGTCGTGGACGCGGGCCGCAGGCTCATCGGGATCGTGGAACTGCGCGAACTGGTGCTGAGCGAACCCGACACCATGGTGTCCGAACTCGTGGTGACCGAACCCGCCTTCGTGCGGGCGACCGATTCGGCCGAACGCGCCGCGCGACTGATGCGCGAAACCAACGATCTCAACCTGCCGGTCGTCGACAGCGAGGACCGCCTGGTCGGGCTGCTCACCTTCGACGACGCGGTCGAGGTCATCGAGGCCGCCGACAGCGAAGACGTGGCCAAGCAGGCCGGGTCCGCGCCGTGGGCCGGGCACTACATGGCCGCCGGTGTGTTCCAGCTCGCCCGCTACCGGGCGCTGTGGCTGCTGCTGTTGCTGCTCGCGGCGACGCTGACGGTGAGCGTCACCGATTTCTTCCAGGGCACCCTGGAACAGGCCGCTCACCTGGCGCTTTTCATCCCGCTGCTCATCGGAGCCGGGGGCAACGCGGGCGCGCAGGCCGCGACGTCGTGTGTGCGCGCGGTCGCGGTCGGCGAGGTGCGCGGCTCGGATCTGTTCAAGGTGATCTGGCGGGAATGTCGCGTCGGCCTGGTACTCGGCGCGATGCTCGCCGGCGCGGGCGTGGTGATCGGCGCGATCTTCGTCGGGACCAAGATCGCCATCGTCGTCGGCATCACCCTGATCTTGATCTGCGGCTGGGCGGCCACGATCGGCGGCACGATGCCGTTGCTGGCGAAGAAGTTCCGTATCGATCCCGCCGTGGTCTCCGCCCCGATGGTGACCACGCTCGTGGACGCCACCGGCCTGATCATCTACTTCACCACCGCCAAAATCGTCCTCGGCATCTGAATCGGCCGTCCGCGCCCGGCCCGCGGGGATGGGTCGGTCCTCTCTGTTCACAGCGAACTCGCGGCTACGTCCCAGGGTGCGCCGAGTGATGGCGCATAGCGTCGGTCGCACCGAGACGACGAGTGGAGAGGGCAGGACATGGGCGCAGCACGCCGCAGGGGCAGGGATGAGGGAGCGCACGAGCACGATCTGGGGCTGGCCCACGATCTGAAGGTGATGGTGTCCCGCAGGCGCGCCCTGTACTTCCTCGGTGCGGCGGGTGCGGCGACGGTGGCGGCGGGTTGTTCCTCCTCCGACACGGCGGGTTCGACAGCGACGTCGACGAGCGCGTCATCGGGGACGTCCGCCGCGGTGGCGGCGACTCCGCAGGAGACCGCGGGACCCTATCCGGGCGACGGCTCGAACGGGCCGAACGTCCTCATCGAATCCGGTGTGGCGCGTTCGGATATCAGAACCAGTTTCGGGTCGTATTCCGGAGTCGCGCAGGGAGTTCCGACCGAGATCCGACTGACATTGCAGGATCTGACTCGCGGCGCCGCGGCGGGCGAGGGCATGGCCGTCTACCTCTGGCACTGCGACAGGGCGGGCGAGTACTCGCTCTACAGCGAGGGTGTCACCGACCAGAACTATCTGCGTGGCGTCCAGGTGGCCGACGCGTCGGGCTCGGTCACCTTCACCTCGATCTTCCCCGCCTGCTACGACGGCCGCTGGCCCCACATCCACTTCGAGGTCTACGACAGCCTCGAATCCGCGGTGGCCGGTGCGAATGCCCGGCTGACTTCCCAGATCGCCCTGCCGCAGGATGTCTGCGAATCCGTCTACGCCTACGATCCCGGCTACTCCGCCAGCACCCGGAATATGTCGGGCGTCACACTCGCCTCCGACAACGTCTTCGGCGACGGCTGGGACGCGGAACTGGCGAAGATCTCCGGAACTCCGGCGACCGGCCTCACCGTTTCGCTCACCGTGGGCGTCGCGGCGAAATCGCAGAACACGCCCTCCGATGCCGGTTCCGGACGTCCGCCCGGCGCGGGCGGACCACGCCCCGAGGGGATGCCCGGTGGCACCCCGGGAGCAGGCGAGCGCCCGTCGCCGAGGTGAAATTCACTACTGGTTTTCTCTGAAAACCTGGCGCCGGTAAGAGTCTGCGGCTATGGTCGAACGCGCTTTCGAAGTTGTTTCCACGAGGGGAGGGCTCGACCTGATGAGTGGCGTGAAGTCTCTGGAACAACGTGTGCGTGCGCTGGAGCTGTGGCGGGATCACCAGATCAGCCGCGACACCGTGACAGTGACGCGAGTACAGGAGCAACTCGAAGATATCCGGAGGAGTATCGGCGATCTGGATGGTCGCACGATCGCCTCGCGCCTCGTGTCGATCGGCGTCGACATCGGTGCTCTTACGGTGCGCCAAGATGCGATGGAACGCCACCTGGGCATGTTGCAATCCGACGTGGGCACGCTGAAGTCCGACGTAGGCACGTTGAAGTCGGACGTCGCGGACCTGAAAATCGGTATGGCTCAGATCTTGGTCATTCTCCAAAGTTGTTCGGGCGCGTAGACGTACGACGAAGGCCCCGCCGGGAGCGGGGCCTTCGTGTGCGGAGACGGACTCAGAACTCCCAGTCCTCGTCTTCGGTGTTGACGGCTTTACCGATGACGTAGCTGGAGCCCGACCCGGAGAAGAAGTCGTGGTTCTCGTCGGCGTTGGGGGACAGGGCCGAGAGGATGGCCGGATTCACGTCCGTCTCGTCCTTGGGGAACAGTCCCTCGTAGCCGAGATTCATCAGCGCCTTGTTGGCGTTGTAGCGCAGGAATTTCTTGACGTCCTCGGTGAGGCCGACTTCGTCGTAGAGATCCTGGGTGTACTCGACCTCGTTGTCGTAGAGCTCGAACAGCAGCTCGAAGGTGTAGTCCTTGAGCGATTCGCGTTCGGCCTCGGAGACCAGCTCCAAGCCCTTCTGGTACTTGTAGCCGATGTAGTAGCCGTGCACGGCCTCGTCGCGGATGATCAGGCGGATCACGTCGGCGGTATTGGTGAGCTTGGCGCGCGAGGACCAGTGCATCGGCAGGTAGAAGCCGGAGTAGAACAGGAAACTCTCGAGCAGCGTGGAGGCGACCTTGCGTTTGAGCGGGTCGTCGCCGTTGTAGTAGTGCAGCACGATCTCGGCCTTGCGCTGCAGATTCCGGTTCTCCTCCGACCACCGGAACGCGTCATCGATCTCGCGCGTCGAGCACAGCGTCGAGAAGATGGAGCTGTAGCTCTTGGCGTGCACGGATTCCATGAACGCGATATTGGTGAGCACCGCCTCCTCGTGCGGGGTCAACGCGTCGGGAATCAGGCTGACCGCGCCCACGGTGCCCTGGATGGTGTCGAGCAGCGTGAGGCCGGTGAACACCCGCATCGTCAGCTGCTTCTCGTCGGCGGTGAGGGTGTTCCACGAGGGGATGTCGTTGGACACCGGAACCTTCTCCGGCAGCCAGAAGTTGCCGGTCAACCGGTCCCAGACTTCGGCATCCTTCTCGTCGGGCACCCGATTCCAGTTGATGGCCGACACCCGATCGATCAGTTTCATCCTGCCTCCACACCTTTCCGCTGAGCACGCTACCGTCACGGATTCGTCGCTCCGAACACTACTCCTAGTGGGTGACATGTCCATGCAGCACAACACCTTGTGTCCTGGTGGAGTGCGTCGGAGAGGAGGAACGTCGGGCGACATCGCCTGCGGCACCTCATTGTGCGGCACGTCCGCGTCGGCGCACGCGGGGGTATGCCCTGACGGCCGAATCGATCGCTGAGAACTTGCTGCACCACCGTGAAAAGTGGTCACGGCTACGGTGTCTGTTTGCCGGGGCGTCGGAAATCCTCCCGGGCATGTATAGGCATCTATACATGCGCGACGCGCGTCCGTCGAATCCGAACGAAGTGTCCGATAGCGGAATTCGGACCGATAAGGACCCGGGTAGCGCGGCCGATAACGAGTGGTCAGCCGCCGCCCGGACCCGTGGCGCGCGGCGATTCTGCGCACCTCCGCCCGCCGAGCGGAGACGACCGGCGAACCCTGTCCGGCAATGAAGATCACACAAACGTATTGTCGGGATGCGTACGTACGATACGGCCGTACTGCTGCTGCACGAGGGGGCCCGGCGATGTCCGCACCAACCGATCCGGATATGAACGACCTGCTCGGCACACTCGCACGGATTCCGAGCGGGCGCCGGAGCAAATGGGTCGTGCTCGGCGTGTGGATCATCGCGTTGTTCGCCCTGTTCCCGCTGGCGGGCAAACTCACCGACGCGCAGCAGAACGACAGCGTGAACTGGCTGCCCGACAGCGCCGAATCGACCCAGGCGTATCGACTGGCGGAATCGTTCGGCAACAGCGAGCAGATCCCGCTGGTACTGGTCTACGAGCGCACCGGCGGCATCACCGAAGCCGACCGGACGGCGATCGCCGCCGACGCGCGCCGGGCCGCCCAGGTCGAGCACGTGGTCGCGGACAAGATCTTCGGTCCGATCCAGTCCGATGACGGTCAGGCGGTGGAAGTCCTCGTCCCGATCGAGATGGGCGCCGAGGGCTGGAGTCGGCTGGCTGTCGTCGTCGAGGAGATCAAGGACGCGGCGGGTGAACGGCCCGACGGGCTCTCCCTGCACGCCACCGGTCCGGCGGGATTCGGCGCCGAATTCGGTGAGGCCTTCGCGCAGATCGACGGTCTGCTGCTGTACGCGGCCGCGGCCGTGGTCATCGTGATCCTGCTGCTCACCTACGGCCCCATGCTGTGGGTCCTGCCGCTGCTGGCCGCGGGTTTCGCGCTGATCATCGCCCAGGGCGCCGTCTTCGGGGCTACCGAAGTCGGTCTCACGATGAACGCGCAGAGCCAGGCGATCCTGGCCGTTCTCGTCTTCGGCGCGGGCACCGACTACGCGCTGCTGCTCGTGGCTCGATATCGCGAGGAATTGTGTCGTCACGAGGACAGACACGAAGCCATGGCCGTCGCGCTGCATCGGGCCGGACCTGCCGTGCTCGCCAGCGGTGTCACCGTCATCATCGGCATGCTGGCGCTGCTGGTGGCGGAATTGAACTCGACCAAGGGCATCGGCCCGGTCTGCGCGATCGGCGTCGCCGTCGCGTTGCTGGCCATGCTCACGCTGCTGCCCGCGCTGCTCGTCATCGTCGGCCGGTGGATCTTCTGGCCGCGCCACCCCAGTTTCGGCAGCGTCAATCACACCGAATCCGGAATCTGGGCCAGGGTCGGATTCGCCGTCAACCGCAGGCCGCGCACCGTGTGGATCGGCACCGCGCTCGCGCTCGGCGCGCTGGCGCTGGGAACCATCGGCCTGGAGTCCAACGGCATCGCGAACAAGGACGCCTTCGTCGGGAGTTCCGAGGCGGTCGACGGAACCGAAGTCCTGGAACGACATTTCGACGCGGGCACGGGTAACCCCGTCATCGTCATCGGTCAGGCCGCGCGCGCCGACGCCGTCATCTCGGCGCTGCGGTCGACCGAGGGCATCACCGCCACCGCCCAACCGGTGGTCAAGGACGGACTGGTCTACGTCGAGGGCACGATGGCGGATCCGCCGGACAGCCCGGCCGCCGACGCCACCGTCGATCGGGTGCGCGCCGCCGTGCACGTGGCCGACCCCGATGCCAAGGTCGGCGGGCAGACGGCGGTGATGCTCGACATCAAACGCGCGGTGTCGCACGACAACAAGGTCATCGTGCCGCTGGTGCTCGCCATCGTCATGGTGATCCTGATGCTGTTGCTGCGTTCGGTACTGGCCCCGGTCCTGCTGACGGGCACGGTGGTGCTGTCCTATTTCGCCGCGCTCGGATTGAGCCGCTGGATCTTCGACCTGCTCGGATTCGAGGGCACCGATCCGGGGCTCCCGCTGCTGGCCTTCGTCTTCCTGGTGGCACTCGGCATCGACTACAACATCTTCCTGATGTCGCGGGTGCACGAGGAGGCGGCCAAACACCGCACCAAGGCGGGCGCGTTGATCGGACTCGCGGCGACCGGAGGTGTGATCACCTCGGCCGGACTCGTGCTCGCGGGCACCTTCGCGGTGTTCGCGACGCTGTCCGTGGTGAGTTTCGCCCAGATGGGCATTCTCATCGCCCTCGGCGTCCTGCTCGACACCATCATCGTGCGGTCGATCCTGGTCACCGCGCTGACGCTGGATATCGGCGACCGGATCTGGTGGCCGAGCGCGCTGTCACGCCCGCGCGCGGAGGCGAAGGCCGAACCCGAGGCCAGCCTGATCGACTGAGCCTCGGGTTCGGTCGGGTGACGTCTCAGTCGGTGACGTAGCCGTTGAGCGTGCCCCGCAGATCGAACAGCAGGGCGCGCGCGGCGGTGAGCCCGTCGCCGTTCCACACCGAATCCTCGACGGCGAAGACGCGGTGGTCGGTGGCGGCGCCGAGATCCTTCCACTCGTCGGTGCGCAGGACCTTCGCGCCGTACTCGCGTCCGTCCTCGCCCGCGAAGTCGACGTAGATGATGTCGCCTTCGGCCCCGGTCGCGAATTCGTCGGAGGTGATGTCGGCGGAGGCGCCGCGTTGCGCGGTGGGCCGCTGCACACCGGCGTCTGCGAGAACCTGTCCGGCGAAACTGTCGTTGCCCTGGATCCGAACGGTGCCGGGGGTGAAACGCAGCACCGAGGCCTGACTCTGGTTGGCGGCGATGGAATTACCGATTTCGCGCGCTTCGATGCGGTAGTCCTCCAGGGCCCGGCCTGCGGCGCCGCGCCGGTTCATGCCCGCGGCCAGCGCGGTGAACTCGGCCTGCCAGCTGGTGGAATCGCCGACGAGAACGGTGGGAGCGATACGCTGCAACCCATCGAAACCCGCAGTCGGGGAAGGGGTTTCGCCGAGAATGAGATCGGGCTTCAGTTCGGCGATCTTCGCGAGGTCGGGCTGTCCGGTCGCGCCGACCCCGGGAATCTCGGTGACGCCGTACCCGAGATAAGCGGGCTGGGGGCGCGGTCCGTCCAGGGTCGCCGCGCCGACGACGCGTTCCCACAGGCCGAGCGCGCACGCGGCGTCCAGCGCCGAGGTACTCAGTACGACGATGCGCTGCGGATCGGCGGGTACCTCGGTGACACCGGAGGCATGGGTCACCGAGACGGTGCCGCCCGCCTGATCGGGCGCACTCGGCAGCGGGCAGGCCTTGGAGGTGTCGCGGTCGAGTCCGACCACGCCCGCGCCCGCGATATTGGTCGTGGTGCGGATGATCGAACTCGGGTCGTCGGTCTGCCCGGCACAGCCTGCGAGCGATAGCGCGGCACAGGCCGCTGCCACGGCGGCCGCGCCGTATCGGGTGGCGGTTGTGCGATTTCGGATGGTTACGAGTGCGCTCACCGGCATGCGAGCGAGGGTACATTGCCCGATCGCGCCGCTCCGAGTCGGCGGGGCGGGCACCGGGGCCCGGCTCCCGGCGTGCGAGGCGTTCCGGGAGCCGGTACCGACGAGCCGATCACACCACGTCGCCGCCCAGGTGGAAACGCGCTCCGGTGGCATCGGCGACCGAGGCCATGCGGCCGTACGGTGTGTCCTCGGCCGGGGCGAGAATCGTGCCGCCGAGTTCGACCACTTTCGCCACGGCCTTGTCGACATCGTCGGCGCCGAAGTACACGGTCCAGCCCGTGGGGGCGTCTTCGGGCAGGACCGACGCGTCCATGACACCGCCGAGCATCGGGCTCGTCGAATGGATGGTGGTGTAGCGGAATCCGGGCTGTTCGGGCATGGCGAGGGTGTCGTCCCAGCCGAAGACATCGCGATAGAAATCGAGCGCGGTCTCGTAGCGGCGCGAATGCAGTTCGAACCAGGACGGCGCGCCGTCGTGATCGCGCCATTTCCCGTCGTTGACGATGGCGGCGGTCTCGATCCCGGGGAAGGTGCCCGCCTGCCAGATGCCGACACCCGCCTCACCAGGATCGCCGAGCACCGCCATCACCCCGAGATCGCCCACTTCCATCGGCGGGACGACGATCGTGCCGCCGTGCGCGGCGGCCTTGTCCGCGGTGGCGCGCGCGTCGGGCGAGGCCAGATAGACCGTCCACTGATCCGGGCCCTGCGGGCTGTCGGGCATCTTGCCCATGCCGCCCGCGACGGCCTTGCCGTTCTTGCGGAAGGTGATGTAGCCGCCGAATTCCGGTCCGCCACGTTCGGCGGTCCAGCCGAAGAGTTCGCCGTAGAAGGCGATGCTGCGGTCGGGATCGGCGGTGTAGATGTCGACCCAGACCGGGTCGCCTGCTTTGGGGTGCGTCATGGTCGGTCTCTCCTTGCAGGTTGTCGAACACTGGTAGGGGTGGAGACGTCATCGAGGGGCGGAACTCATCGGTGCACGCCAGGTCGGGTTCCGTGGCGGCAGGTACTTTCGTTGCTTCTCACGAAATACGACAGAGAGTAGGACCCGCGCGGACCGACGGGGCTGCACGGTTTACGATCACATGAGCGCAAGCGAACTGTCGTCTGTTCCGGTCACGGAATGGATCCAAGCAGCGGAGCCTGCAAAGCGACCTACAGGCATCTTCAGGAGGATCAGTGACTGCGGTAGAGCCCAGACCAGTCCCTCAGTTGGAAGCGACTCGACCGTATCCGGCTCGGACCGGGCCGAAGGGTTCTTTCCTGTACAAGATGGTCACGACGACCGACCCGAAGGTCCTCGGCGTCATGTACCTGGTGACCGCGACGAGCTTCTTCCTCATCGGTGGTCTGATGGCGCTGCTCATGCGTGCCGAGTTGGCGCGCCCGGGCCTGCAGTTCCTCTCGACCGAGCAGTTCAACCAGCTGTTCACCATGCACGGCACGATCATGCTGCTGTTCTACGCGACCGCGATCGTCTTCGGTTTCGCCAATATCGTGCTACCGCTGCAGATCGGCGCGCCCGACGTCGCCTTCCCGCGACTGAACGCCTTCAGCTACTGGCTGTACCTGTTCGGCGCGAGCATGGCGACCGCGGGTTTCATCACCCCCGGCGGCGCGGCGGACTTCGGCTGGACGGCGTACGTGCCGCTGACCGACATCCTGCACTCGCCCGGTGTCGGCACCGACCTGTGGATCCTCGGCTTGGCGGTCTCCGGTCTCGGCACCATCCTCGGCGGCGTCAACATGCTCACCACCGTGGTCTGCCTGCGCGCTCCCGGCATGACCATGTTCCGCATGCCGATCTTCACCTGGAACATCGCCGTCACCAGCGTGCTCGTGCTGCTCGCATTCCCGCTGCTCACCGCCGCGCTGTTCGGCCTCGCCTACGACCGTCACCTCGGCGGGCACATCTACGACCCGGCCACCGGCGGCATTCTGCTGTACCAGCACCTGTTCTGGTTCTTCGGCCATCCCGAGGTGTACATCATCGCGCTGCCGTTCTTCGGCATCGTCTCGGAGATCTTCCCGGTCTTCTCGCGTAAGCCGATCTTCGGTTACACCACGCTGGTCTACGCCACGCTCGGTATCGCCGCGCTGTCGATCGCGGTGTGGGCGCACCACATGTACGCGACCGGCGCGGTGCTGCTCCCGTACTTCTCGTTCATGACCTTCCTGATCGCGGTGCCCACCGGCGTGAAGTTCTTCAACTGGATCGGCACCATGTGGCGCGGTCAGTTGACGTTCGAATCGCCGATGCTGTGGTCGCTCGGCTTCCTGGTGACCTTCCTCTTCGGTGGTCTGTCGGGTGTCATCCTGGCCTCGCCGCCGCTGGACTTCCACGTCACCGACTCGTACTTCGTCGTCGCGCACTTCCACTACGTGCTCTTCGGCACCATCGTGTTCGCCACCTTCGCGGGTATCTACTTCTGGTTTCCGAAGATGACCGGCCGCATGATGGACGAGCGCTTGGCGAAGTGGCACTTCTGGACGACCTTCATCGGCTTCCACACCACCTTCCTGGTGCAGCACTGGCTGGGCGCGGAGGGTATGCCGCGCCGCTACGCCGACTACCTGCCCTCGGACGGTTTCACCACGCTGAACACCATCTCCACCATCGGCGCGTTCATCCTCGGCGGCTCGATGCTCCCGTTCGTCTGGAACGTCTTCAAGAGCTTCCGTTACGGCGAGGTCGTCACGGTGGACGATCCGTGGGGTTACGGCAACTCGCTGGAATGGGCGACCACCTGCCCGCCGCCGCGGCACAACTTCTACGAGCTGCCGCGCATCCGGTCCGAGCGTCCCGCGTTCGAACTGCACTACCCGCACATGGTCGATCGCATGCGGGCCGAGGCCCACGTCGGTTGGGGTTCGGGCAAACACGCGACCGACGTCCACGAGGGCGCGGTAGCCACCAAGTAGGGCCCGGGCTCATCCGGTCGCGGCTCGGGGTCACGGACCCACGCGGTCGTGCCGCGCACTAGGATTCGTACGACGAGTGTGCACCCGCTGGTCATCCAGCGGGTGCACACTCGTTTGGTGAGGTAGAAGCCCCGAATGGTAGCGACAACGGTGACGCGGCACAGGGAGAGGGCGTACAGGACTTGGAGCACATCGACTTGGCTGACACCATCGTTCTCGTCACCGTGACCGGACCGGACCGACCCGGCGTGACGTCGGTACTGCTCACGGCGATGTCGAAACATCACGTCAGCCTGTTGGACGTGGAACAAGTCGTCATCCGCGGACATCTGACCCTCGGCGTTCTCGTCACCTGCCCCGGCGATCCCGAATCGTTGCAGGACCAGGTCGAGGAAGCGATGAGCACCGTCGGCATGCACGTCGACGTCGACGTGGACGCGCGTATCGGCAGACAGCCCATGTCGACACACGCGGTGGTCGTCCTCGGCAGCCCGGTCACCGCGCACGCCTTCAGCGCCGTGTCGCGACAACTCGCGGTACTCGGCGCGAATATCGACACCATTCGCGGTATCGCCGACTATCCGGTGACCGGTATGGAACTGATGGTCACCGCGACCGACACCGGCGCCGACACGGATTCGCGGCTGCGCACGGCGCTGGCCGAGGTCGCGGTGACCGAGCAGATCGACGTCGCGGTGGAACGGGCCGGGCTGGCGCGCCGGAGCAAGCGGCTGATCGTTTTCGACGTCGACTCGACCCTCATCCAGGGCGAGGTCATCGAGATGCTCGCCGCGCACGCGGGCGTCGAGGAACAGGTCAGGGAGGTCACCGAAGCGGCGATGCGCGGCGAGATGGATTTCGCCGAATCGCTGCGTCAGCGGGTGGCCACCCTGGCGGGCCTGGACGAATCGGTCATCGAAGAGGTGGCCGACCGCATCGAGCTCACGCCGGGCGCCCGCACGACCATCCGCACCCTGCGGCGTATCGGTTTCCGGTGCGGTGTGGTGTCCGGCGGCTTCCGCCAGGTGATCGAACCGCTCGCGCACGAGCTGGAACTGGATTTCGTGAAGGCGAACACCCTGGAGATCGTCGACGGCAAGCTGACGGGCCGGGTCGTCGGCGAGATCGTCGACCGGGCCTTCAAGGCGACGGCCCTGCGCGCGTTCGCGGCCGAGGCCGGTGTCCCGATGGAACAGACCGTCGCGGTCGGTGACGGTGCGAACGATATCGACATGCTCAACGCGGCCGGTCTCGGCGTCGCGTTCAACGCCAAACCCGCGCTGCGCGAAGTGGCCGACGCGGCGCTGTCGCACCCCTACCTGGACGCGGTGCTGTTCATCCTGGGTGTGACCCGCGACGAGGTCGAAGCGGCGGATGCCAGGGACGGCGGGGTGCGCCGGGTGCCGATCGTCGGCTGAACGCGAGCAGCCGTCCGGCCTTGCTCGAAATCCCCACGGCGCGAGCCGTTTCGGTTCATGATTTTTTCCAGACCCGAATCGGTAGGCTCGGGTGGTCGGCCATTCGGTGATGCGGAGGGTGGGTTGCGGGAATCCTCGTGTTGTCGCGCTGCCGCCGCCCGCCGGATGTCGAGACGGCGAGGCGGATCGAGTCGGGGCAGTTCGACGTCGAATCGGCCCATCGCCGGGAATGCGGCGGGGGATCGCCCGCTTGTGTTGGAGTACGCGCGGCCGTGGGACCACGGTGTGGAGCCCGCGCGGAAGTTCACGTCGACGCAAGGTGGAGTGAATGAGTGATCCGGACAGCGCTACCGGGACCCGGGGCGGCACGATATCGGTGACCGAATACGACGCACCCTTCGGAACGGAATGCGATCCCTACGATCCTTCGGCCGGATTCGAGGCGTTCCGCGTGCGGCACGCGGAATTGGCGCGGGGGTACGGGGGTGCGGGTGATCCCGACGACCCGGATCAGGTGCAGGCCATGCAGATGGTGCTGCATCTGCCCAAGGCCGACCCGCCCCCGCGCAGTGCGCTGCTGGCCGCCGCCGCCTCGTCGGTGGTCGCGCTGTGCCTGGACGAGCGGGTCGGCCCGGGAGGGCCGTGGGAGGACCGATATCTGGCCTGGAAGAACTCGCGCATCCGCAAGGTGGCCAGGCGTGCCCGGGGCGCGCAGTGGGCGGCGGCCGACGGGGTGGACGGTGTCACCGTCGAGGTCGACGGCGTCGCTGCGCGGGCCCTGGTCCCCGGTGCGGTCAGCGCCGTCGACCCGCGGATCCGGCGGTTGCAGATCGGCGGCACCGATATGGACCACGACGAACCGGGAGCGCCGGACCCGGATCTTCCGGTGCTGTGGATCAATTCGAAGTTGGGGATGACGGTGGGCAAGGCCGCCGCCCAGGTCGGCCATGCCAGTATGTTGCTGGCGGGCGCACTTTCACCCGAACTCGCCTGGCGCTGGGCCTCCAGCGGCTACCGTTGTTCGGTGCGCGAGGCCGATCCGGTCCATTGGCGGTCGCTGGGGCAACGGGTGTCGGAGGGGTCGGCGGTGGCGGTGCGCGACGCGGGTTTCACCGAAATCGCTCCGGGTTCGCTGACGGTGATTACGCTGCCTGCCGAGACCTGGTGACGGTGACGTCACCCGATTAACGAAAGGCGCGTGCTAGGCGATCAGTCCGTGATCCCGGACTCCGGGTTCGGTCCCGGGGAATTCGGGTACCCGTCCATGGAGACCGCTCCGGAGGAGGTCGACGTATGTCCACTCTGATGCTCGTTCTCGTTGCTTGGTTGGTGCTCTCGTTTCCACTGGCGCTACTCGTCGCCAGGATGTTCCGGTCCCACGGTGGCCCTCCGGTCGGTCGCGAGCGGATCGCTCGCCCGGCCGAAGGGCCTCGCCGCCGCCGATCCCGTGCGCGAATGCCACGATCCGAACGTCCGGCGTGGGTCGGGCGGGCATCCACGGCCCATGTGAGCCAAGATGGAGCGCGTGCCACAACCGGATCCCGATCTGCTCATTGACTTCTCCGAAGTGACAATCCGACGTTCGGGTCACACCCTCGTCGGTCCGGTCACCTGGCAGGTCGAGCTCGACGAACGCTGGGTCGTCCTAGGACCCAACGGCGCGGGTAAGACCTCCCTGCTCCGCATGGCGGCCGCCGAGGTGCACCCGACCTCGGGAACAGCGCATCTGCTCGGCGAAGTGCTCGGCAAAACCGATGTCGGCGAATTGCGCCCGCGTATCGGACTGTCCTCCGCCGCGGTGGCGAGCCGCGTGCCGCGCGACGAGAAAGTCAGAGATCTCGTGGTGTCGGCGGGATACGCGGTGCTCGGCCGCTGGCGTGAGCGCTACGACGACGTCGACACCGACCGCGCCATCGACATGCTGGAAAGCCTCGGCGCCGAACATCTTTCCGATCGCACCTACGGCACGCTGTCGGAAGGCGAGCGCAAACGGGTGCTGATCGCGCGTGCCCTCATGACCGACCCGGAACTGCTTCTGCTCGACGAACCCGCCGCTGGCCTGGATCTCGGTGGCCGTGAGGAATTGGTGGAGCGGCTCGGCGATCTCGCCGCCGATGCCGACGCCCCCGCCATGGTGCTCGTCACCCATCACGTCGAGGAGATCCCGCCGGGTTTCACCCACGGCCTGCTGCTCAACGAGGGCGAGGTCGTCTCCCAGGGTTTGCTGACCGATGTTCTGACCTCCGAGAACCTCAGCGACGCCTTCCGTCAGTCGATCACCCTCGACCGGGTCGACGGACGGTACTTCGCCCGCAGGAGTCGCCGGGCGGGCAAACACCGCTCGCGATGACGGGAGCCGGGCAATCAAATCGCCTTAGATTGCCCGGAGTTCGCCCGTCGACGGTTCGCGCTTCGACGACTACCACACCCGGCGCGGGCCGTTCGGTCCCGGCAGCCGATCCCGACGCGTCGACGGGCGTTATGGTGCTGGAGTGAGTGAGACAGATACGCAGGATGACTCTCAGGTCCCGCCGCTCAAGGACGCCTCGACGGTGATGGTGGTGCGTGACGGCGACGCGGGCCCCGAGATATTCCTGCAACGCCGGGCCGTGGCGATGGAATTCGCCGCGGGGATGACGGTTTTCCCCGGCGGCGGCGTCGACCCGTCGGACGGCACCGCGGAGATCGCGTGGGCCGGTCCGGCACCCGCGTGGTGGGCCGAGAAGTTCGCGATCTCCGAATCCCGCGCGAAGGCGCTGGTCTGCGCGGCCGTGCGCGAGACATTCGAGGAATGCGGGGTGCTGCTCGCCGGTCCGACCGCCGACACCGTCGTCTCCGACAGCGCGCGGTACCGGGAGGCCAGGGGCAAACTGGAACGCCGCGAATTGTCGCTGGCGACCTTCCTCGCCGAGGAGGATCTCGTCCTGCGCGCGGATCTGCTCAGGCCGTGGGCGAACTGGGTCACCCCGATCATCGAGCCGCGTCGCTACGACACCTACTTCTTCGTCGCGGTCCTGCCGAGTGGGCAGCGCGCCGACGGTGCGACCTCCGAGGCAGACGAAGTGCGTTGGCACACTCCCGCCGCCGCGTTGGATCGGTGGCGTGCGGGCGCGGACGTGCTGCTGCCGCCGACCTGGACGCAATTGGACCTGTTGACCCGTTTCGCCTCGACCGCCGAGATCTTCGCCGCGGATCCGGTGATCACGCCGATCATGCCCGTGTTCACCCAGATCGACGGTCTGGACGCCCTCGATTTCCCCGACAACCACCGCTATCTGGCCGATCTGCCCGACCGCACCCGGTTGCGGGGCTCCTCGCGTCCCTCGTGACGGCCACCCGAGTGGCGTCCGGGATGACGGGTTGCGCGTAGGCGGGCGGTAGCGTGCTGCCATGGCCGAATTCGTGACCCTGGATCTGCTCGAGGGCGATGCCGAGCGCGGCGTGGCGGTGCTCAGGATCGCCCGCCCGCCGATGAACCTGTTCACCGTGCAGGTGGTGCGCGAGGTCGCCGCGGCCGCCGCGGCCGTGGCGGCGGACAGCGCGATCGCCGCCGTCGTCGTCTACGGCGACGAACGGGTCTTCTCCGCCGGTGACGATCTCGCCGAACTCGCGGCGATGAGCCAGGGCCAGGCCGAGGCGATGGCCGCCGATGTGCAGGACGCCCTCGGATGTCTCGGCCGGATTCCGCAGCCCACCGTCGCCGCGATCAGCGGTTACGCGCTCGGCGGCGGTCTGGAGCTGGCTCTCGGCGCGGATCGTCGAATCATCGGCGACAACGTCAAACTCGGTTTCCCGCAGATCAATTCCGGTCTCATCCCGCTCGCGGGCATTCGCAGGCTGGCACTGCTCGTCGGCCCGGGCGCGGCCAAGGATCTCGTGTACACGGGCAGGTTCGTCGAACACGAGGAGGCCGCGGCGCTCGGACTCGTCGACGAGGTCGTCCCGCCCGATGACGTCTACGCCGCCGCGCTGCGCTGGGCACGCCGTTTCGTCGGCGGTCCGGCCCGTGCGCTGGCCGCCGCGAAGGCGGTGTTCGAAGCGGGTCCGCACGGTCTGGATCGGGCGCGTACGGAATGGGCGGATCTGTTCGGCACCGAGGACCGTCGCATCGGCACCGAGTCGTATCTCGCCGACGGTCCGGGGTCCGCGTCCTTCGTCGGCCGCTGACCGTACGCGGTCGGGTGGCGCCGATGCTGAGCACCGTGACAGCACGTCGCGCGCTCTGTACTCTCGGTCGAGCGCGTACGGCGGAGTACTCGGCACGACAGTACCGACGAGTAACTGAAACGCGTTTCACCTGGGCATTCGGCTCGGATTCGGCTCGGCACCGTGCGGGAACCCCTGCGTACGGCGCGTAACCGCAGGGTTGCGTCGATCCGGACCAGTGCTGAGGAGTGAACGAACGGGACCATGTTCGGTACCGCCGGACGGGTCTGCTCCGATGCCCGTCCGCCGACCGGTCCGCTGAACCACGAAGGCATCAGAGAGGATAGGCTACGCATCCATGACGGTCCACCCCGACGACCCCGCGCCGAACCCGCACGCCACCGAGGCCGAGGTCGAAGCAGCGCGCAAGGATACGAAACTCGCTCAGGTTCTCTACCACGATTGGGAGGCGGAGACCTATGACGACAAATGGTCCATCTCCTATGACGAGCGTTGTATCGCCTACGCGCGCGGACGTTTCGACGCCGCTGTCGGCCCCGCTCCGCTGCCGTACGAGCGGGCTCTCGAACTCGGATGTGGCACCGGCTTCTTCCTGCTGAACCTGATGCAGGGCGGCATCTCCAAGTCCGGGTCGGTCACCGATCTGTCGCCGGGCATGGTCAAGGTGGCGCTGCGCAACGCCGAACATCTCGGTCTCGATGTCGACGGCCGGGTGGCCGACGCCGAGACCATCCCGTACGACGACGACACCTTCGACCTGGTCGTCGGCCACGCCGTGCTGCACCACATCCCCGATGTGGAGCTGGCGATGAAGGAATGCCTGCGCGTGCTCAAGCCGGGCGGGCGGTTCGTCTTCGCGGGCGAGCCGACGACCGTCGGCAATTTCTACGCCCGCTGGCTCGGCCGCATCACCTGGAAGATCACCACGACCGTCACCAAACTGCCCGCGCTCGCCGGATGGCGTCGGCCGCAGGAGGAACTCGACGAGTCCTCGCGCGCCGCGGCGCTGGAAGCCGTCGTCGACCTGCACACCTTCGATCCGAGTCACCTCGAGACGATGGCGCGTTCGGCCGGTGCGATCGAGGTCAAGGCCACCACCGAGGAATTCGCCGCCGCGCTGTGGGGCTGGCCGGTGCGCACCTTCGAGGCCGCGGTGCCCGCCGAGAAGCTCAGCATGGGCTACCGACTGGCGATGTACCGCGCGTGGTTGGGTCTGAGCTGGCTGGACGAGAAGATCATGAGGCGGGTGGTGCCGAGGCAGCTGTTCTACAACGCCATGATCACCGGCGTGAAGCCGGGCGCTTCGGGCAAGTAGTGGGCTACGGCTTCAGCCGGGAGGACGTCGACTTCCTCGGCGGCGCGGCGGGTCGCGCCGCGCTCGCCGAGGTGGACGGGCTGGAGCTGACGCCGGCGACGCACCTTCGCGATCTCGAACAGGTGCGTCGCCGATACGACGCGTCCGCCGCCGCCCTCGTCGACACCGTGCGGCTGCGTCGCCGGGCCGCCCGCAAACTGCTCGACGCCCGGCAGTGGCTGTTCACCGACGACGCGATGCAGCAGGCGACCCCGACCCTCGTGGCCAGGCAGCGCGCGCGCCGCCTGGCCGGTCGCGCGGTCCACGATGTCACCTGCTCCATCGGAGCCGAACTCGTCGAACTCGCCCGCACCTGCCCGAGCGTCATCGGGAGCGATCTGGACGACGTCCGCTTGGCGATGGCCGCCAACAATCTTTCCGCGACGCCGACCACGGCCGGTCGCGCGGTCCTTCTCCTGCGGGCCGACGCGCTGCGCCCGGTCACCGTCGGCACCGTCGTCGTCGCCGACCCCGCCCGCAGGACCGAGGGCAGGCGCACCAACGATCCCGCCGCCCTGCAACCGCCGCTGCCCGATCTGCTGTCCGCCTACGCGGGCCGCGATCTGGCGGTGAAATGCGCGCCGGGATTGGATTTCGACCGTCTGGACTGGGCGGGGGAGATCGAGGTCGTCTCCCTCGACGGCGCCGTGCGCGAGGCCTGCCTGTGGTCACCCGGACTGACCGACATCGGCGTCACCCGGCGCGCGAGCGTGCTGTCCTCCTCGGGCGCGGTATTCGAGCTGACCGACGCCGACGCCGACGAGATCCCGGAGCGGCCACCGGGGGAGTGGATCATCGACCCGGACGGGGCCGTCGTCCGTGCCGGACTGGTTCGCCACTATGCCGCGAGATACGGTCTGTGGCAATTGGATCCGCGTATTGCCTATCTCACCGGCGACAGCGTCCCGGCTGGTATGCGCGGCTTCCGCGTCATCGATCGTATGGAGTTGCGCGAGAAGACCTTGCGCAAGGAACTCGTGCGGCGCGACTGCGGCGCGCTGGAGATCCTGGTGCGCGGCGTGGACGTCGATCCGGACGCGCTGCGTCAGCGTCTCAAACTCCGTGGGGCCCAGCCGTATACCTTGGTGATCACGCGAATAGGGCGCGCCGCCAGTGTCTTCCTGTGCACCGCCCACCGCGACGGGCACTGATCCGCGACATCTGGTGTACCCGGTGGCGGCCGGTCTGTCGGCGTCGGCCGTGGGGTCGCGGGCGCGCGATCAGGCGTCGAGCTTCTTGACGATCTTCTGCACGGTGAGAAATGTGCGGGTGGTGATGTCCTTGCCGTAGGTCCGGTCGAGCCACGCCATGAAATCGGTGGTCTTGGGGGTGCTGTTGTCGATCACGGTCAGGAAGGCGCGGGCGGATTCGTCGTAGCCGATGACGCGGGTGAGTTCGTCGACCGAGGCGGGCGGTGTGACCTCGGGACGCTGAGCCTTGAAGAACGTCACCGTGAGGTACGACCCGCGTTCGTGCTTCAGCCCCGTGAATGGATCGCGGTCGACCAGTTCGCGCAGATCCTCGTAGTTGCGCACGATGGTGCCGCCGGGGATGCCGAGTTCCCGATTCAGCGCCTCCTGGATGCGGTCCTCCAGGGCGGGCTCGTCGGTCTCCTCGCAGTGGAAGACCACATTGCCGCTGGACAGCAGTGTCGCCACCTTGTCGAATCCGAGCCCTTCGAACACCCCGCGTAGTTTGTCGTTGCGCATGTTCGGGTTACTCGGCATGATCCCGCGCAGCAGGGCCGCGTACCTGTTCATATCGCCGACCGTAGCCGATGCCGCCGACAATCCGGCGTGATCGGCCACGGCCGTGTCAGCCCCGCGCGCGCCGCTCAGGCCTGCTGGGCGACGCCGTTCTTCTTGCGCTCGATATCCTCCAGCGCGGCAACGTATTTCGCGCGTTCATCGGCCCCGGCCTCCCAGGCGGCCTTGCGGTTCTTGACCACCTTGGCCGGTGCGCCCACCGCGATGCCGAAGTCGGGGATCTCGCCCTTGACCACCGCGTGCGCGCCGAGCACGCACCCGCGCCCGACTCGGGTATCGCGCAGCACGGTCACCTTGGCGGCGATCCAGGTGTCGGGTCCGATACGCACCGGCCCCTTCACGATGCCCTGGTCCTTGATGGGGGTGCCGATATCGTCCATCCGATGGTCGAAATCGCAGATGTAGCACCAGTCGGCGACCAGGGTCGATTCCCCGATCTCGATATCGAGGTAGGTGTTGACCACGTTGTCCTTGCCGAAGACCACCTTGTCGCCGATGCGCAGCGACCCCTCGTGACAGCGGATGGCATTGCCGTCCCCGATGTGGACCCACCGCCCGATCTCCAGCCGGCTCAGTTCCGGCGTCGCGTGGACCTCGACGTTCTTACCGAGGAACACCATCCCGCGCAGCACGATATGCGGATTGGCCGCCTTGAACTTGAACAGCCGGTAATAGCGGACCAGATACCACGGCGTGTAGGCGCGATTCGCGAGCACCCACCGCAGCGATGCCGCCGTCAGAAATCGCGCCTGCTGCGGATCCCGGCGACGCGACCCCCGCCACCGCGAGCGCAACGGCGCGCCCCACATGCTCGTCACGATCCGTCTCCCGTCGTATCCTCCCCGGCAGGCGTCCGGGTGTGTCTGTGGCTTCACAGAGTACTTTCGCCCCACGCCGTGCGAGGTCGCGGGCATGCTGAACAAATGTTCGGCACCCTCGGCCCCCCCAGAAGCCCCTTCCACCCGTACCCCCCATAAGCGACATCCCCCCCGCCACCCCACCCCGTCGGCGCGAGCCCGACGAGCGCCCGTTCGCGGCCGTCTCGCGTCCGAGCGGTCGAGACAATGCGACGCAGTCGCGAGTCTCGACCGCTCGGACGCGAGACAACAAGGGCCGCGAACCCGCGGCCCCCGGGCCGCCGAATACACTGTCGAGGCCAACGACCCGAGGGGAGAACAGCAGGTGCGAATCGGCAGCGTGCGGGCTGGATCCGGTAAGCCGCGTCTCACCGTGCGCGCGTTCGTCCTATCCGCTCTCGGCGCGCTCGTGGTCACCGGCTGCGGCACCGATGTCGATGACATCACCGTCGGCGCGGGTCTCGGCTGGCCCGCCGCGTATCACGACGGCCGTAACGGTGGCGCCACCTCGGTGACGGGCGCCAAGAGGATGGCGCTGAGCTGGTCGCGTCCGTCGGGTGGTCCGATCGCGCGTCCCGTGACGATCGGCTCGGAGGGGCAGTTGTTCCTCACCACCCGCACCGCCAACGGTTGCGCGATGTTGTCGTTCCAGATGCCGACGGGGCGTAAACGTTTCTGTAGTCAGTTGGGTCCGAGCGCGGTGTTCTCGCCTTCGGTGGTCGACGGGGTCAGCAATGTCTATGTCGGCGACGACGGCGGGGTGAATTCGTTCAACAATCTCGGGCAGCCGCGCTGGCGCACTCCCGTTGCCGGGGTCCCGGTTTCGGTGCAGTTCACCGGTGACGGGAATCTGCTGACGGTGACGCAGTCCGGTCAGGTCGATGTGTTGAGCAGGCAGACCGGTCATCGTGAGGTGACGACCGTGCAGCTGCTGGGCGAGCCGGATTTCCTCGCGCATCCGGATCTGGCCCGTCCGGTCTCCGGCCAGGGCCTCGATGACTGTCCGACCGGTGGACCGCAGTGTTCGGTGGCGAATATCTCCGCTGTCGACGCCGATTCCGGCCGTTTCTTCCTGACGCTGTGGCAGCCTGGTGAACCCGTGGCCGCGTTGGTGGCGCTGCGCTACCGCGACGGCAAGGTGGTCCAGGAGTGGCGGGCGAATGTGTTGTCCGGCGGAAGCGGGACGAGTCCGGCGGTTTCGCCGGATGGCGCCACCATCTATGTCGGCGACAATTCGGGTCGGCTGATCGCGGTGGACGCCGCCGACGGTCGCACCAGGTGGGTGCGTTCGCTCGGGTTCGCTCCGCGCGGCGGGATCTCGGTCTCCTCGGACGGCCTGGTGATTCCCGCCGGTGACGACGGCTATCTCCTCGCGCTGCGCGACAAGGGTGATGCGTCCGAGATCGCTTGGGAGCGTAAGGATCTCGCGCTGCGTGGAACCCCGGTCCAGACCGCGGGCGATACCGGTTACACCGTCGCGGCGATCGGCGCCGGCCTGAATCTGATCACCTTCGACACGCAGTCCGGCGACACGATCGACTCCGATGTGCTGCCCGAGGCCGAGGGCACGACGACGGGGACGTCGATCTCGGCGGACGGTGAGGTCGTCCTCGCCACCCGCCTCGGTGAGGTTTTCACCTTCGTGCCCGAGAAGTAGCGGGCACGAATGGTCAGCTCGGCTGGTTCGGATCGCGTTCCGGCAGTGGGCGTTCCACGATTCTCGGGCGTCCGAGGGGATTGCGCACCCGGCGTTTGGCCGACGAGTAGACCAGCGCGGTCTCGGTGGCGACCACATCCCAGGCGAAGTCGGCGGTGAGTCGCTCCCGCGCCGCGTAGGCACGGTCCTGGGTGGCGGCGGGGTCGTCGAGGGTGGCACGTACCGCCTCGACGAGGCCGTCCACATCGGCGGGTTCGAAGGAAGCGCCGGTCACCCCGTCGATGACCGCCTCGCCGAGGCCGCCCGCGGTGGAGGTGATCAGCGGGGTGCCGGCCGCGGCGGCTTCGAGCGCGACGATGCCGAAGGGTTCGTACCGGCTCGGCAGCAGGATCGCGTCCGCGCCGTGCAGCCAGCCGAGCAGTCCCTCGTGGTCGAGCTGTCCGGCGAAGGTGACCGCGCGGGCGACGCGATGCACCCTGGCGCGTTCGCGCAGCCATTCGAACTGGGTGCCGATACCCGCGATGGTCAGTGTCGTTCCGGGGTGGGCGCGGCGGATGCGGGGCAGCGCGGCGATCGCGTCCTGGACACCCTTCTCGTATTCCAGCCGTCCGACGTAGAGCAGTCGCGGCGGACCCGATCGCGGCGCGCGCGGCCGGAATGTCCACGCGCCCACGTCGATTCCGTTGCGGATCACCGTCATCGGGATGCGCTCGGGACCGTAGAGGCGTTCCACCTCGTTGCGCATTGACGTCGAACAGGTGATGAGCGCGTCGGATTCGTTGGCGAGCCACCATTCGACCGAATGGACCTGTTTGTTGACCCGGCCCGCGACCCAGCCACTGTGCCGTCCGGCCTCGGTGGCGTGGATCGTGGAAACCAGTGGCACGTCGTAGTATTCGGCCAGCGCGATGGAGGGATGGGCGACGAGCCAGTCGTGCGCGTGCACCACATCCGGGATCCATCCGTCGCCGATACCCGGTTTACCCAGCGCGATACCGGCGCGCACCATGGCGTGGCCCATGGCCAGTGTCCAGGCCAGCATGTCCTCGCCGAAATCGAAACACGGCGGATCCTCGGCGACGGCGACCACGAGCACCCCCTCGGCGATGAAGGAGTGGGTGGGATGGGTCGAGGAATCGGTTCCCGATGGGCGTCGCGCCAGCACGACCACCTCGTGGCCCGCGACGGCCAGTTCGGTGGCGAGGTGGTGCACATGCCTGCCGAGCCCACCGACGACGACCGGCGGGTACTCCCACGACACCATCAGAATCTTCATATGCGCTTTTCTCCAACCGGTACTGAGGCGGATGCTCGTTCCGCATCCGAGACCGGCGCGGCGGCGCCCGACTCGGCGGTGCTGTCGTCCGAACCGACAGCGGTAGCCTGCTCCGGCGCGGTGGCCCGGTGCCCAACCCCCAGTCGTCGCGCGTCCAGTGCGGGGAAGAGTCCGTCTGCCGCCCCCCATCCTGCCGCCAACTGCCCCGCTTTGGCGACCTGGCCCGCGCCGACGGCCGCGGCGATCTCCCGCACCGCGTGCGCGTGCTGGTGCGCGCGTTCCCTGGCGTATCCGGCGGCGGAGTCCTTGCTGACCATGAAGGCCCAGTCGCTGGAGACGGTCAGCACGGCCTCGCGCAGCAATTGGTCGGCGACCGGGTCGCGCAGCGACGGAGCGTCGCCGTGCGATTCGCGCATCTTGTCGACCGTGTCCAGGGTCAGCCTGACGATCTCGTCGTTGAGTTCGACCAGGTCACGGACCTGATCCCCGGCCCAGACGCGCCAGTCCTTGCCCGAACCCCACGAGGAGTCCGCCAGCGGCACCGGAGCACCGACGAAGCCGCGATCGCGCGCGTCGGCCAGGGTGCCGACGGTGACGCCCGCCTCCGGCAGCGCGCGCAGCACCTGGGCCAGCCATTGTGGCCCCTCGTGCCACCAGTGACCGAAGAGTTCGGTGTCGAATGCGGCCACGACCAGCGCGGGACGGCCGATGCGCGCGGATTCCGAGCGCAGTCGCTCCACCACGGTCCGCACGAAATCGTCGACGTCGCGCCCGACGGCGGCCGCGGCGAGTTCGGGATCGTAGGGCGCCTTGTCCGGACCCTCGACCGACTTGCCGGTGACCCGCGACGGTTTGAGTCCGGTGGCGTGATCGTAGTGATGAAAATCACGGTAGGCGGACTGTCCCGGATAGCCCGATTTGGGTGACCAGACCCGGTAACTCACGTGCAGATCGCGTCCGAACGCGATCACGTCGGACTCGCGCACCGGGCGGCCGAGTGAGCTGTCGCCGCGCAGCGCGGGGCCGTCGACCATGAAATGTGTCACACCGGCGTCGGCGTAACCGACCTCCATGCCCGGGGTGTAACCGCATTCGGGAGCCCAGATGCCGCGCGGCGTGTGACCCCAGCGCTGATGCGCGTCAGCCAGGCCCTCTGCCAGCTGGAATGCCCGAAGTCGTGGGTCGAGCAGCGGCTGGAACGGATGCGCCAGCGGGCCGCCGAGCAGTTCGATGGTCTCCGCGTCGATCAGCTGTCGCCACACCGGCGCGGCGCCGTGACGCCAGTTGGTCTCGAAATCCGCGAGAGCCTTTGCCGCCAAACGGTGTTCGTGACGTCCGAGCGCGACATTGCCCGCCAGCGCCGCCTCGTCGGCGCGCAACTGCCAATTGCCCAGCCAGTGGTGCATGCCGGCGAGGCAGTGCGGATCATCGAGCTGCGCCGCGAGAACCGGCGTGATCCCCAACGTCAGCAGGTGTGAACGTCCTTCTGCCGCGAGGGTTCTCAGTACGTCGACGAGGGGCAGATAGGACGCGGCCCACGACTGGTAGAGCCATTCCTCGCCCACCGGCCAGCGGCCGTGATGGGCCAGCCACGGGAGGTGGGAGTGCAGGACGAGGGTGAACTGGCCCGGTACCTCGCTCAAGGCTTCACCGCGATGGCGACCAGGTCCAGGCTCGCGTCGATATCCTCGGCGAGCAGGGCGAAATCATCGATGGTGACCGCGGCGACGTCGGCGGTGAGATCGGCGGGCCACGGCTGTCCGGCCAGTGCGCGCTCGATCTGGGCGTCGATGAAGGATCCGCCGTGTTTGGCGTCGAGCGCGCGCAGGTTCGGACCGTGGTGCACACCGATCATTCGCGATACCTCGAATCCGGCCTCCACCAGCAGTTCCGCGAGTTCGGCCGCGTCGAGTTCGCGGGTGTGGAACGGGTTGAGCGGGGTGTCGCGACCCGGGGAGAAGGTGATCCTGTTCGGCGTGCTGATGAGCAGTTCGCCGCCGGGGCGCAGCACCCGCAGGCATTCCCGCAGGAACTGTCCCTGATCCCACAGGTGTTCGATCACTTGGAAATTCACCACGACATCGACCGAATCGTCGTCGAGGGGGAGATCGGCGAGATTGCCCTGGATCATCTCCACGCGCGGATAGCGTTCGCGCACATGGGCGACCGCGCCCGCGTCGTAGTCGAGTCCGGTCACCTTCGACGCGACGCCCGCGATCATGTCGGCGCCGTAGCCCTCGCCGGAGCCGGCCTCCAGCACGGTCTTTCCCGCGCAACGATCGAGCAGCCGGGCATAGGCGACCTCGTGCCTGCGGAACCAGTAGTTCTCTTCGGCGATGCCGGGGACGGTGCGCTCGCCGGTCAGCGGAAGCGTTTCGCCGTCTCGGTGGTCGGTGTCGGCGACCGTTCCGGGGGTAGTCATGACCGTCGGGTCGATCGGTGCGGCAGGGATCACAGCCTCGCTCATCGGTCCGACGTTACTGGTAGGGCCCGCGCACGATATAGCCCGGACCGCTGTTGTGGGGGCTGCGCCCGTAAGTTACCCACGGGTAACTTAACGTAGGGTAGTGTCACGCCCGAGCTACTCACACGGACGTACGGCCAACCTCGTGCGACCGCCGGATACACGCCCCCAGAACAGGAGGTCGACGAAGACCGATGCCGAACATCGTCGTACTCATCAAGCAGGTTCCTGACACCTGGTCCGAGCGCAAGCTGACCGATGGTGACTACACCCTCGATCGCGAGGCCGCCGACGCCGTCCTCGACGAGATCAACGAACGCGCCGTCGAAGAGGCGCTGCTGATCAAGGAGGCCCAGGGCGGCGAGGTCACCGTGCTGGCCGCCGGTCCGGACCGCGCCACCGAGGCCATCCGCAAGGCGCTGTCCATGGGCGCCGACAAGGCCATCCACATCAACGACCCCGCGATCCACGGCTCCGACGCCGTGCAGACCGCGTGGGTGCTCGCCTCCGCTCTCGGCCAGGTCGAGGGTGTCGAACTGGTCATCGCCGGTAACGAGGCCACCGACGGTCGCGCGGGCGCGGTTCCGGCGATCATCGCCGAGTACCTCGGCCTGCCGCAGCTGACGCACCTGCGCAAACTCGTCGTCGACGGCGAGAAGATCACCGGTGAGCGCGAGACCGACGAAGGCGTCTTCAAGCTCGAGGCCAGCCTTCCCGCGATCGTCTCGGTCACCGAGAAGATCAACGAGCCGCGCTTCCCCTCCTTCAAGGGCATCATGGCCGCGAAGAAGAAGGAAGTGCAGACCCTGACGCTGGCCGACCTGGGCGTCGATCCGTCGACCGTCGGTGTCGCCAACGCGGGCACCACCGTCACCGCCTCGACCCCGAAGCCGCCGCGCACCGCGGGCGAGAAGATCGCGGACGAAGGCGACGGCGGCACCAAGATCGCCCAGTACCTCGTCGGCCAGAAGATCATCTGATCGTCGCCACGTCGTTGCGGGACAACCGCACCCGGACGAGTCGTCACGTGAACGTCGCGCTCTCCGGGACTGAGACTGCTTAGGAGAGAACACAATGGCAGAAGTACTTGTGCTCGTCGAGCACGCCGACGGTGCGATCAAGAAGGTCAGCACCGAACTCCTCACCGCGGGCCGCGCCCTCGGTGAGCCCGCCGCCGTGGTACTCGGTGCCGCGGGCACCGGCGAGAAGCTGGCCGACGCGCTGGCCGCCGCCGGTGCGGAGAAGATCTACATCGCCGAATCCGACGATGTCGAGAACTACCTGGTGACCCCGAAGGTCGACGTGCTGGCCGGTCTGGTCGAGTCGATCTCGCCCGCCGCCGTGATCGTCGCCGCCACCGCCGAGGGCAAGGAGGTGTCGGGCCGCCTCGCCGCCCGCATCGGCTCCGGCCTGCTGGTCGACGTCATCGACGTCAAGGCCGACGGCACCGCCGTGCATTCCATCTTCGGTGGCGCCTTCACCGTCGAGGCCAAGGCCACCGGCGACGTGCCGGTCATCTCGGTGCGTCCCGGCGCGGTCGAGGCCTCGGCGCAGGCGGGCGCGGGCGAGAAGGTCACCGTCGAGGTTCCGGCGCAGGAAGACGGCGTCGTCAAGGTGACCTCGCGCGAGACCGTCACCGGTGGCGATCGCCCCGAACTCACCGAGGCGGGCATCGTCGTCTCCGGTGGCCGCGGTGTCGGTTCCGCCGACAAGTTCTCGGTCGTCGAAGCGCTGGCCGATTCGCTGGGTGCCGCTGTCGGCGCGTCCCGCGCCGCGGTCGACTCGGGCTACTACCCGGGCCAGTTCCAGGTGGGTCAGACCGGTAAGACGGTCTCCCCGCAGCTGTACGTCGCCCTCGGCATCTCCGGCGCCATCCAGCACCGCGCGGGCATGCAGACCTCGAAGACCATCGTCGCGGTCAACAAGGACGAAGAGGCCCCGATCTTCGAGATCGCGGACTACGGCATCGTCGGCGACCTGTTCAACGTCGCCCCGCAGCTGACCGAAGCGGTCAAGGCGCACAAGGGCTGAGCCCTCGCTCCACCGATTCGTCGAACGGCCCCGGACACCAGTCCGGGGCCGTTCGGCGTTTCGCCACTGATTCGGGAACGAAAAGGCCTCACAGCCAACCATATTGGTCTAGAGTTGCCGAGCGCTTGTGCCGGGGACTCGAGCAGGGGGATATGTGACCGAGGTCGACGTGGGGAGTCGCAGGCAAGAGCCGGCGGAAGTACGGATTCCAGAAGACGCGTTACCGATCAGCGCGAGACAGGAACAGTTCAGTCTCGCATTCATTCGCCTCGTGGCAGCGGCGGACTGAAGTGCACGACACAGCATCGGCGCCTCGGCGCAGAACATCTGACGTGGTCTCTCGAGCGCGAGCGCTTCATCAAGCTGGTGAATCCGAAGCGATTCATACCGGCACTGCTGGCTGTGCTGTTGATCCCCGAGAACGCCGACGAACTGCTCGATCTGTCGGAGGCGGGATTGACCAGCGCGAGTCGGATGTACTGGGAGTACGCCGCAAATCTCGGTGGGATAGATGATGATAAGGCCAGCAAGACGGTCCATCTACCGAGAAGGAATCTGTTCGACGTAGAGGGGCTACAGGCCATTATGCGGACGATCGGCGAAGGAGAGCAATGGTGAACGGCACACCGCTCGACACGCTCCGTGAGATCGCTTCCACGCTGTCGCCGCCCGCGGTCTCGCAGTACCTGGCGACCCACGAATGGGAGTTGGAAACTCGAGATCGGGACGTCAAGGAAATCTGGAAACTTCCCGGAGACGGCGGCGTTCGAGGCCGGATCATGTTGCCGTTGGCAACAGACTTCGTGGATTTCCCGCGACGTTTCGGTGAGACGCTCCAAGCGCTCGCCACGATCTACAATTGGGATCCGGCCGTGTTGGCCGAACGAATCGCCGCCGCACGGGCGGATCTGCTCTTCGTTCGTCTCGACCAGGAAATGGTCGATGCGACGATCCCCTTCCGCCAAGCGGAGAAGACGCTGCAAGCGTTGTTCACGATGATGAGGGCCGCCGCCACGACAGCCGATGACCCGACGCACTCGCATCGCGGTCGCAGGTCGGCGATCGTGACGAACTTCCTCGAAGAGGACATCCGACTCGGACACACCCAACGCGGAAGTTTCGTGTTCACCGTGGTCACACGGCTCGGAGACCCTCCGCTCGAAAACGAAGCGAACGTCGCCACACCGTTCCCGCGCCGAGTGATGACCACACTTGCCACCGGGTTGCGGTCGACTCGGCAACTGGCGCTGACCTGGGACGAGGCCGCGCTCGATCATGCCGGGCAGCTAGGGCTCAGCGCGGCTCTGGTGGAGTCGTTGCAGGATCTGACCCAGCCGCAAGCATTGCGCACGCTGGATCTGTCTTTCGACTGGGCGGCGTCCGCGCCCCCACCCGAGGTGGGCATCTCGCGAATAGTCGTAGACCGCAATGCGATGGCGGGCCTACCGCGCGTGCGCGAAAGGCTGGTGCGCCGCGAGGAGCCTTCCGCGCATCAGGCGCTGCTGGGAACGGTACGCACTCTCAACCGTGACGACCTCGGGGACGGGGATTCGGAAACCACGAGCATCGTGTTGTCGACTCATGTCGATGGACGCCCACGAAAAGTGCATGTGCCACTGGCAGGGCAGGAATACGAATGGGCCATCCGCGCGCACCGGAGCCGGCAGCCGATCGTCGTCTCCGGTGATCTGATCTTCGAACGCGGCGCGTGGTGGTTGACCGGCGCCATCGCTGTCGACCCGAGCTTCATCGATCGGGAGACCGACACGGACCGAGAATGAATGCTCCCTGGTCGACCGTCGGCCCCGCGCGAGAGCGTGGGGCCGATTTCGGTCAGCGGCTGCGGTGGAGGTTGTCGAGCAGGGTGGTGAGGATGGGGGAGGGGCGGGCGTCGGTGCGGACGATGGCGGAGACCGGGATGCGCAGGCGGTGTTCGGCGAGGGGGAGGACGACGAGGCCTTCGGTCGGGCTGTCGGCGTAGAGGAGGGTCCAGGAGTCGGGGCGGTTGATGAGTTCCATCGTCGCGGTGTGGTCGGGCGGGATGGGTGGACCGAAGGTCGGGCCGGTGGGCAGGTCGGCGAAGGCAGTCCGGATGACGGTGTGCAGCAATACCTGTTCCTGTTCGGGGGGCAGTAATAAGGGGTAGGGGCTCAGTTCGGCGAGGGTGACGCTCTCGCGGGTGGCGAGTGGATGGCCGCGTGTGGTCGCGATCACCAGGTCCTCGACCCAGAGTTTCTCCACCGTGAGTCCGGGCTGTTCGACGCTGCCGCGGATCAGTGCCAGATCGCAGTCGCCGTCGGCGACCGCCGTGATGCGTTGGCGGAACGGCTTGATGACGAATTCGATTTCCGCGTCGGGGTGGGCGGCGCGGGCCGCGGCGATGGCCGAGAGCGATCGGGTCGCGAAGGACATGTTGGCGGCCAGGCGGATTCGATGCCCGGTGGTGCGAACTGTGGCGCGGATCGCGGATTCCAGGCTCAGCATCTGTTTAGCCAAGGGTAGTAGCCGCATGGTCGCGTCGGTGGGGACGACGGCCCTGGTAGAGCGCTCGAACAGCGGCACGCCCAGGTCGCGCTCGAGTCGGGCGATCTGGTGACTGATCGCCGACTGCGAGATGAAGCAGCGGGTGGCGGCCTTGCTGAAGCTCAGTTCCTCGCAGACCGCGATGAAGTATGCCAGCTGGCGAAGCTCCACGACAACTCCTCATTCATGAATGATCCAGATAAGAGTCATCTCCATTATGCGCCTGAACACCTGAAATATCTGCGTTCCGAATAACGGTTGGTAATGAGAGAAGGAGGCTGTCATGGAACACGCAGATGTGGTCGTCGTCGGATCGGGGTTCGGAGGGTTGGCCGCGGCCAAGCAACTGGCGAAGTCGGGAATCAAGTATGTGCTGATCTCGAGCACGCCGGAACACCTTTTCCAGCCGTTGCTCTACCAGGTCGCGACAGGTGTGCTGGCATCGGAGGAGATCGCGCCCCCGATCAGGTCGATCCTGCGGCGTCACCCCGAGGCCGATGTACGGCTCGGCAAGGTGGTCGCCATCGATCCCGACGCCACGGTGCTGACCTACGAACACGAGGGGGAGCGCACCGAGATCGGCTACGGCGCGCTGATCGCGGCCACCGGCGCGTCGCAATCGTATTTCGGCCGCGACGATTTCGCGGAGAAGACTTTCGCGCTCAAGACCATCGATGACGCGAGGATCCTGCGCGCGCAGATCCAGCGTGTCTTCGCCGAGGCCGCGGTCGCCGACGAGGAGAGCAGGAACAGGCTGCTCAGCTTCGTCGTGGTCGGCGCGGGCGCCACCGGTGTCGAGGTCGCGGGCCAGTTGAAGGAACTGTCGAAACGGTACTTCCACCAGGAGGTTTCGGTCAGCCTGGTCGAAGGCGCGGCCGAGGTGCTTCCGCCGTTCGGCGGTGGACTGTCGGAATACGCGAAGAGGTCGCTGGAGAAGGGCGGCGTCGAGGTACTCGTCGACACCTTCGTCACCGATATCGAACCGGGCAAGGTGACGGTCAAGGACAAGTCGGGCGTCGAGCGCCGGATCGCGGCCGAGACCGTGGTCTGGTCGGCCGGTGTGAAGGCGGGCGGCTTCGCCGAAATCCTGGCCGAGGCCACCGGATGCGAGACCGACCGGGCCGGAAGGCTGCTGATCAACCCGGACCTGACCGTCGGCGGATACGCCGATATCTACGCCATCGGCGATATGACCTCGCTCAACGGCTACCCCGGCCAGTCGCCGGTGGCGATGCAGGAGGGCAGGCACGCCGCCGACATCGTCCGTCGCAAGAAGCGCCCCGGCACCCCGTTCCTCTACTGGGACAAGGGCAGCATGGCGGTGATCAGCCGGTTCAGCGCGGTGACCAAACTCAACGACCGGATCACCTTCCGCGGCGTGACCGCCTGGTTCGTCTGGCTCGCCGTGCACCTGTTCTATCTGGTCGGGTTCCGCAACCGCTTCGCGGCGGTGGCCTCGTGGCTGGTGGCGTTCATCGGCAGCGGCAGGCCCGGTTTCGCGGAAGTGGAGCGCGAGCCGGTCGGCGAGGTGTCGCCGCCGCAGCGAATGGCGGCCTGAGTGACGGTTCGGATATCGCGCTGCTTCGGCGATCGGGGCAGCGCGGTCGCGTGACCGCGGGGCTGTCGCTAACGCGGACCGACGATTCGGTGAACGCCGGGTGTGACGATCGTCTCGTTAACCGAACCTGCATCGCGGCGACACTTCGAGGTCGCTCCATCGCTGTCTCGGACTGGCTTCATCACGGATATGACTATTTCGTCCGTGTTGACAGCCCCGAGTCGGCAGACGGACTCGGGGGTGGAACGGTCTCGGTATTCGCTGGTCGTCTCGTCCGACGCCGCACATCGTGAGGCCGCGCAGCGCCTGCGCTACGGCGTCTTCGCCAACGAGCCCGGCTTCCACATCCCCGACCACGGAACCGGTCTGGACGCCGACAGATTCGACGAACACTGCGACCACCTGCTGGTTCGTGACGATGCCACCGACGAGTTCGTCGGCTGCTACCGGATGCTGCCGCCGGACCGGGTCGCCGCCGCGGGCGGCTATTACACCGCCACCGAATTCGATCTGAGCCGGTTGGATCCGGCCGGGCGGCGGATCGTCGAGATGGGCCGCGCGTGCGTGGTGCCCGATCACCGCAACGGTTCGGTGCTGACCCTGATGTGGGCGGGCATCCTGCACTACATCCAGCTCACCGGCTACGAATGGGTGATGGGTTGCGTCTCGGTGCCGATGAGCGACACCGAGGCCGACGAGCCGGGAGTGAACGTGCGCGGCGTGCGGGACATGCTGCTGGCCCGGCACGGCTCCGATCCGGAACGTCGTGTGCGCCCGTACAACCCGGTCGTCGTCGACGGCCGCGCACTCGACGAGCTCACCCCGCCGTCGCGCCCGAAACTGCCGCCGCTGATGCGCGGGTACCTGCGCCTGGGCGCGGAGATCTGCGGCGAACCGGCCCACGACCCCGACTTCGCGGTCGCCGATTTCGTCGCGCTGCTCGGACTCAGCACCATCAACACCCGCTACCTGAACCGATTACAGGACGCGGCGGCGACCTTCGACGGTGGACGGTGAGCACGATGGTTTCGGACGCCCCCCTCGCGACAGTCACGCATTCGTGGATGCCGTCCAGCCCCTGCGGACCGGGCTGCCTCGAGTCGATCGACACGGTCGGCGGCGCGCGGGTCGCCGCCCGGCTGCTCGGAGTGGCGGGGCTGTTGGTCAGCTTCCCGCTGCTGAATATCGCGACGCCGCAGCGCAGGCGCGAGCAGTTGCAACGGCGCTACGCCCACGCCCTGCTCGGCTGCCTCGGAATGCGGTTGCGGGTCGTCGACAATCGTGTCGCCGCGCGCAGCGTTACCGAGGAATCCGTGCGCACCGACCTGGTCGCCCGGATCGGCACCGCGCTGCGGCGTGATGATCGCGGTGTCGAGATCCGCCCTGCCAGAACCGGTTACGCCCCGCCCGCCACCGGAGTTCTCGTGGTCACCGGTCATATCGGCTGGACCGACGTGGTCGCGTTGGCCGCGGTGCAGCCGCTGGGATTCGTGGCGCGCGCCGATATGGTCGAGTGGCCGCTGCTCGGGAACCTGGCGAAACTGATGCGGGTCGTCCCGATCGAGCGTGAACGACTACGGACACTGCCCGATGTGGTGGCCGCGCTGTCGGCTCGGCTCGCGGCGGGGGATCGGATGGCGGTCTTCCCGGAGGGCACGACCTGGTGCGGCCGCGCCTACGGCGGTATGCGCCCCGCCCTGTTCCAGTCCGCCGTGGACACCGGCACCTACGTCCAGCCGGTCCGGTTGCGCTACCTCGACACCCACGGCGCGCAATGCGCGGTGCCCGCGTTCGTCGGCGAGGACACCTTCGTCGGCTCGGCCGCCCGGGTGCTGCGCTCACGCGGCATGGTCGCCGAGATCGTGCTCGAACCGCTGGAACATCCCGGCCTGGACCGCCGCGATCTCGCGCGACGGTGTGAGATCGCGGTGCGCGGCGACGAACGATCGCGCCACGGTGTCGCGGGCACGGAATGGATCGAGGCCACGACGACCCGCGTGCAGGACCCGGCGCCGATCACCGACGCCGCCGAGTCGAGGAACACGGCCGCCGGGATTCGTCCGCGCGCGGGCGTGCGACGTCGAGCGGCGGCGCTGTTCCGCGGCCGCGGCAGGGATGCCTCGGCGCGGCGGCACATCACTGTTACCGGCGTCGATATCGATTCACGCTGAGTGCAAACCTGGTGCGCTGACCGGAATTTCTGCATCCTGCACGGATGCTCGAAGTGAGGGACACGGCAACCAACGAGCGGCGAACCCCGCTGTATCGTCGCCCGGGGTTGCTGCGCGCTCTCGCCCCGATCGCCCTGCTGGTGCTCTGGCAGATCGTCAGCAGCAACGGATGGGTCTCGCGCAAGAAACTTCCCGCGCCGTCGGTGGTGCTCGATGCCGGACTGGAGATCTACCGTTCCGGCCAACTCGGTGACGCGCTGCTCGTCTCGGGCCAACGGGCGCTGTTGGGCTTCCTGCTCGGCGCGGGGCTGGCACTGGTACTCGCCACCGTCGCCGCGCTCGGCAAGGTCGGTGAGTACACGCTCGACCCGCCGTTGCAGATGATCCGCACCATCCCGCTGTTCGGCCTGATCCCGCTGTTCATCATCTGGTTCGGTATCGGCGAGGAACCCAAGATCTATCTGATCGCGCTCGGTGTGTTCTTCCCGCTCTACCTGAACACCTACTCCGGAATTCGCCAGCTCGACCCCAAACTGCTGGAACTGGGCCGCACTCTGCAACTGACCCTGATCGAGCGACTCGGGCTGCTCATCGTGCCCGGCGCGCTGCCCCAGATCCTCGTCGGCGTGCGCCAGAGCCTCGGCATCGCCTGGTTGTCGCTGGTCGTCGCCGAACAGATCAACGCCAGCGCCGGTCTCGGATTCGTGGTCAACAACGCCCGCGAATTCCTGCGGACCGACATCGTCATCTTCGGTCTGCTGATCTACAGCCTGCTCGGTCTGGCCACCGACGCGATCGTGCGCGCCCTCGAAGTCCGCGCCCTGCGCTGGCGCACCTCCGCCGATCGAAGGAACAGTCGATGACGATCACCGAGAAGGTCGCCGCCGAGCCGGTCGCGGCCGCCGCCCAGGCGGCCCGAATCACCGGACTGGGCAAGAGCTTCGGGCCCAACGTCGTCCTCGACGGCATCGACCTCGATATAGCGGCGGGCGAGATCGTCGCGCTGGTCGGGCGCAGCGGTTCCGGCAAGTCGACGCTGTTGCGCGTCATCGGTGGACTGGAGACCGCCGATCGCGGCTCGGTCACCGTCGACGCCCAGCCCACCTTCGCCTTCCAGGAGGCCCGGCTGATCCCGTGGTTGCCGGTGGTGCGCAACGTGGCCCTCGGACGTCCGCGCCCGCGCAATCGGCGCAGGGACCAGGAATTCGCCAGAACGGTGCTCGAACAGGTCGGCCTGCGCGAGCGAGCCGACGCCTGGCCGCTGACCCTGTCCGGCGGCGAGGCGCAGCGGGTGGCTCTCGCCAGAGCCCTGGTCGCCAACCCTCGGCTCCTGCTGCTCGACGAACCCTTCGGCGCGCTCGACGCGCTCACCCGCCTGTCGATGCACGAACTACTGCTCGGCCTGCACGCCGAGCACGGATTCGGTGTGCTGTTGGTGACCCACGACGTGACCGAGGCGGTCACCCTCGCCGATCGGGTGCTCGTTCTCGACGACGGCCGGATCGCCGACGAGGTCGCGATCGACCTGCCGCGCCCGCGGTCGCATTCGGCCCCCGAGGGGGCCGGATACATCACCCGCCTGCTCGCGCTGCTCGGCGTCCGTGCCTGAGTTCACCGTCCCCGACTTCACCGTGCCCGATACCGCTGTGCCCGATACCGAGGTGCTCGGCTTCTTCATGTCCCACAACGCAGGAAAGCAGTTCTCGTGAAACGTCTCTCGATATCCCGACTCGCAGGCGCCGCAGCGCTCGCCGTGGCCGTGTTCGCCACCGCGGCGTGCGGCGGCGACACCGAGCCCGCCGCCGACGGCCCGGTGGACCTCAGCACGGTCACGCTGAAAGTCGGTGATCAGAAGGCGATTTCGATCGAGGTGCTGCTGCGGGCATCGGGTCAGCTGGAGAATCTGCCGTACAAGATCGAATTCTCCACCTTCACCGCCGGTCCGCCGTTGGTCGAGGCGGCGGGCGCGGGCGGCATCGATCTGGCGCAGGTCGGCAACACGCCGGTGATCTTCGGCGCGGCGGCGAACGCCGATATCAAGATCGTCGGGGCGCTCGCGGCCACCGGCAAGGGCGACGCGATTCTGGTCGGTAAGGATTCCCCCGCCCGCGCGGTCGCGGATCTGAAAGGCAAGAAGGTCGCGGTCACCAAGGGAAGTTCGGCCAACGCGAACCTGCTGCTGCAATTGCAGAAGGCCGGGCTCGGTCTGAGCGACGTCGAACCGGTCTATCTCGCCCCCGCCGACGGCTACGCAGCCCTGACCCGGGGTGATGTCGCGGCCTGGGCGGTGTGGGATCCCTACACCGCGATCGCGGAGAACGAGGTCGGCGCCAGGACCATCGCCACCGCCGACCAGGCCGCCAACGGCTACAACTTCTGGGTCGCGTCGAACAAGGCCGTCGGCGACGCCGGAAAGTCGGCCGCCATCAGCGATTTCTTCACCCGCTACGCCGCGGCCACCAAGTGGTCCTCGGACAACCTCGACCTGTGGTCGACCAAGTACGCGGAACTCACCTCGATCCCGGTCGACGCCTCCCGCATCACCTGGACCCGCTCGATCAAGGTGCCGATCGCCCTCGACGACACCGTGATCGCCTCCGAACAGCAGATCGCCGACGCGTTCACCAAGGCGGGTGCGATCCCGGGCAAGATCAGCTTCGCCGATTTCGTCGACAGCCGATTCGAACAGAGGAAGTAGTCGGCTCAACTCGCTCCCGGCGACGACGCGACGTAGCCCGTTCCCACCGACGGCCCCGCATCCCACGATGCGGGGCCGTCGGTGTGGGTTACCGCGACAGAACCCCCGCATCGGCTACGGTCTACGACGCACCAACCTGCGCGATTCCTCATGTCGAGAGGCGAAGTCCGTTGTCGGTGAACCTGTTCTGGCGTTCGATGTCCGTCGTGGCGGTGTCCCTGTTGATGGCTGTGCCGTCGTACGGCAGGGCGGACCCGGTGGACGACTCGCACCCGGTCGGTTTGGATCGGTTCTATCACCAGCGGCTCGAGTGGAAGCCCTGCGGCGTCGAGAATGTCGACAAGGCCGGGGGCGAATGCGCGGACGTCCTGGTGCCGCTCGACTACGGCAATCCCGCCGATCGCACGATGACCGTGGCGATTTCGCGGGTGCGGGCCGGAGATCCGGCGCAGCGGCGGGGAATTCTGCTGTCCAATCCCGGCGGACCCGGTTCGGTGGGGCTGGACAGTCTGGACCTGCTCGGTGATGTGCTCTCGCCGCAGGTCCTGGCGAGTTACGACCTGATCGGCATGGATCCGCGCGGGGTCGGCGAATCCGGTCGGAGTCCGCGGTGCGGGTGGCCGGTAGGGGAGATGATCCGGTCGGCGGGACTGGATCCGCTGGGTTTCGCGCACGACACGGTGCAGTCCGCGGGAATGGCCGCGAGCTGCCTGATCCACGATCCGAACAGGCTGAGGCAGTTCACCACTCGCAACACCGCGCGTGACATGGATATCGTGCGAGCCGCCCTGGGCGAGGAGAAGGTCAACTTCTACGGTGTGTCCTACGGCACCTATCTCGGTGCCGTGTTCACGCAGATGTTCCCCGAGCGGACCGACCGCGTCGTGCTCGACAGCGCGATCGACCCGGACCGGTACTGGGAGGGTTTGGTCCAGGACTGGGGTCCGGCGGACGAGATCGCGCTGGACGACTGGGCAGGCTGGGTTTCCGGCCGGGATGACGAGTACCGGCTCGGTGCGACGCCGCAGCAGGTGCGGACGAATATCGAGGACCTCGTTCGTCTCGCCGCGCGTCAACCGATCGTCATCGACGGATTCGCCATCGACGATCACTGGCTTCCGTACATCCTGCACAGTCTGCTGATGAACTTCCGGCTCGACGAAGCGCTCGCCGCCACCGTGCGGGAGATCGCCGATGCCGCGGGCGGTCCGCCCACCACATCGCGAACACCGCGTCTCGGTGCCATCGTGGCGGCACTGCGCGACGAGGAGAATTCGGTGCTCGCGGAAATAGCCTGCGGGGATGCCGGGGTGCCGATCGATCCGACCTGGTACTGGCGCAATATCGAAGAGACCCGCGTCACGCAGCCGGTGTTCGGCGCACTGGCGAACAACATCCAGCCGTGCGCCTTCTGGCTTCGTCCGGTCGAGCCGCCGACCGTCGTCCGGAACGCGGTGCCCGCGCTCATCGTGCAGGCGACCGGAGATCCCCGAACCCCCTACGCCCACGGCGTCCGATTGCACCAGGACATGACCGGGTCGCGGATGGTGACGTTGCAGGATGTCCGCATCCACATGACATTCCGGCCCGAACTGAGCAGCTGCGTGAGTGACGCGATCAATACACACTTCAGCGTGGGAACCATGCCGGATACCGACATCACCTGTTACGCGGATCATTCCACGCCCTAGCTGTACTGACCTGAGAGGTTGGTGACGCGGCTCGCTGGTGGGTCTCCGCCGAGTGCGGTGTGGCCGCATGCCGTGCCTCCGGCATGCACCCGTGGTGTCGGCGCGACCCCGAGCACCCCGGACCGTTCAGGATCGGGAACTGATGCCGACGGATCCGACGCCCGTTGCCGACCGGACGGTGTCGCCGGTTCGGGTGAGCAGCGAACGCCCTTGATCGGGAGTCCGGGTCGGCGTCTCCGGCGGCCCGGCGCAGGCCCCGCGGATCCGACGCGTTCGCATCGCTGATCACAGCGATGTGATCACCAACGGGTGAGTGATGCCCACCACCGCCATGTGGAAGGAATCCGCACGTCAGGGCGGGCGCGACGGGCGGGAATATTCGGCGGCGGGCGGCGGCTAGACTTTATTGGTCATGAAGTCGGCTTTTTCGGGTCAGGTCACCAGTGGTGCGCCCAAGACGGTCTACCTCGATCACGCGGCCACCACACCGATGTTGCCTGCCGCCGTCGAGGCGATGACGGCTGTCTTCGCCAGGCCGGGTAACGCGTCGTCGCTGCACGGGTCGGGGCGGGCGGCGCGGCGGTCGTTGGAAGAGGCGCGTGAGTCCATCGCGGCGGATCTGGGCGCGCGGCCCTCGGAGGTCATTTTCACCTCCGGCGGGACCGAGAGCGACAATCTGGCGATCAAGGGCATTTTCTGGGCGCGGCGCGACGCCGATCCGCGCCGGGTGCGGATCGTCGCGAGTTCGGTGGAACACCACGCGGTGATCGACGCGGTCGAGTGGCTGGAGAAGCACGAGGGCGCGCAGGTGAGCTGGCTGCCGGTGGACGCCGACGGCACGGTGTCGCCGCGGACCCTGCGGGCGGTGCTGGCCGACCATCCCGACGAGGTGGCGCTGGTCAGCGTCATGTGGGCCAACAACGAGGTCGGCACCATCCAGCCGATCGCCGAGTTGGCCGCGGTCGCACGGGAATTCGATGTGCCGATGCACAGCGACGCCATCCAGGCGGCGGCTCAGCTGCCGATCGATTTCGGCGCGAGCGGGTTGTCGGCGGCCAGTTTCGCGGCGCACAAACTCGGTGGTCCGCACGGGGTCGGGGTCCTGTTGCTGGGCAGGCAGGTGCCGTGTGTGCCGCTGCTGCACGGTGGCGGGCACGAGCGCGATCTGCGCTCGGGTACCTCCGATACGGCGGGCGCGGTCGGACTCGCGGCCGCGCTGCACCAGACCGTTGTCGACTTGCCGGTATCCGGTGGCGAATCGAGTGCGCTGCGGGACGAATTGATCGCGCGCGTGATCGAGGCGATTCCCGACGCGAAACTCAACGGACCCGTCGGTGCGCGACGGCTGCCGGGCAACGCGCATTTCACCTTCGCCGGTTGCGAGGGCGATTCGCTGCTGATGTTGCTCGACGCGGCCGGTATCGAATGTTCGACCGGCTCGGCCTGCAACGCGGGGGTGGCCTCGCCGAGTCATGTCCTCATCGCCATGGGTGTCGAGCCGTGGCAGGCGCGGGGTTCGCTGCGCTTCTCTCTCGGGCACACGTCGACTCGCGCCGACGTCGATGCCCTGCTGACTGTCCTCCCGAACGTGGTGGAGCGGGCCAGGGCCGCGGGCCTTGCCGGAGCGAAAGGTGGTGTGTGATGCGAGTACTCGCGGCGATGAGCGGTGGTGTGGATTCCGCCGTGGCGGCGGCGCGCGCCGTCGATGCCGGACATGACGTGGTCGGCGTCCATCTCGCGCTGTCGGCCGCTCCCGGCACGTTGCGCACCGGTTCGCGCGGCTGCTGCTCCAAGGAGGACGCGGGCGACGCCAGGCGCGCCGCCGACGTCCTCGGGATCCCCTTCTACGTCTGGGATTTCGCCGACCGGTTCAAGGAGGACGTGATCGATGATTTCGTCGCCTCCTACGCCGCCGGTGAGACGCCCAACCCCTGCCTGCGGTGCAACGAGAAGATCAAATTCTCCGCGCTGTCGGATCGGGCCGTCGCGCTCGGCTTCGACGCGGTCGTGACCGGGCACTACGCCAGGCTCGAGGACGGTGTGCTGCGCCGCGCCGTCGACGCCGACAAGGACCAGTCCTACGTGCTGGCGGTGCTGAACGCCGGGCAACTCTCGCGCGCGATGTTCCCGGTCGGCGACACCCCGAAGCCGCAGATCCGCGCGGAGGCCGCCGAACGCGGGCTCGCGGTGGCGAACAAGCCCGACAGTCACGACATCTGCTTCATCCCCTCCGGTGACACGCGCGCGTTCCTCGGCGCGAAGATCGGCATCAGGCCGGGCGCGGTCGTCGACGCCGACGGCCGGGTGCTCGGCGAGCACGAGGGTGTGCACGGGTTCACCGTCGGCCAGCGCAAAGGGCTCGGTCTGCCGGGTCCCGCCGCCGACGGCAAGCCGCGCTACGTGACCGCGATCGACCCGGAATCGGGCACGGTGCGGGTCGGTTCGGCGGAGGATCTGCACGTGTGGACCGTCAGCGCGCAGCGGGCGATCTGGACCAGCGGTGTCGCCCCGAGCGGCCCGATCGAATGCGTCGCCCAGGTGCGCGCGCACGGCGGTATCGCGCCCGCCGTGGCCGAAGCCGTCGGTGACGGACTCGTCGTGCGCTTGAGCGAGCCGCTGACCGGTGTCGCGCGCGGTCAGGCCGTGGTGCTGTACCGGCCCGACGAGGCGGGCGACGAGGTCATCGGCAGTGGAACCATCAGCGATACCGCGGGCGCCGACACCGCGGTCGGTGCCGATGCCGGCGCGGGTGTGGGGGAATAGCGTCCACGCTGCCCCGGTGACGAAGGGGGCTCGCGGTGCCGGGCGGCGGTCCCGCCGACTCGGTCGGCCACGTCGCCTTCGTGGGAACGACCCGGGCGGGGCGATCACGGCGGGGCGGACCGGATATGGTCGCCCGGCCGGGTATCGGCGACGAACCGACAGGGGAATCACGTGGTGAGCGAAATCCGGACCGGCGACGCGGCAGCCGAATCGACGGCGTTGCTGCGCGGCGGCACGGCGACGGGCATCGGTTCGTGGCCCGGTGTCGATCCGCGCGAGGCCGCGACCACGATCCTCGGTGAACTCCCCGATCTGACCCATCTGGTCGAACTTCCCGCGCGCGGGCCAGGAGCCGACATGGTCGGGCGCATGTCCGCGCTGCTGATCGACCTGCGCTTCGACACCACCACCAGGGGTTATCGGCTCTCGCCGCGTCCGGGGTCGCTGTCACGCCGGGCACGGGATCTGCTGCGCGCCGATCTGGACGCACTGGAGGAAGCCTGGGAGGTTTCCGGTTCCACCGGTACGGGGCGGGTCGTGAAGGTGCAGGTCTGCGGGCCGCTGACGCTCGCGGCGCAGGTGGAACTGCCGGGTGGGCACCGGATTCTGACCGATCGCGGCGCGGTCCGTGATGTCTCGGAGTCGCTGGCCGAAGGTCTCGACCGGCACGTGGCCGAAATCCGCAAACGGCTGGGCGCCGAGGTGGTCGTGCAGCTGGACGAACCGTCGATCGATGACGTGTTGAACGGTTCGCTGCGCGGGGTGAGCGTTCTGGACACGGTGCGCGCGCTGCCCGATCCCGAAGCGCTCGCCGTTCTCGACGCGGTCATCACCGCCCAATCCGCGCCCGTGCTGGTGCACAGTTGCGCCGAACCGCCGCCGCTGGATTTCCTGCGCCGAAGCGCGGCCGCCGCCGTCGGTTTCGACCTCGCGACCATCGGGACGAAGAATCTCGACGCGATCGGCGAGATCGTCGACGCGGGGAAGTTCGTCGCCCTCGGTCTGGTCCCGACCACCGCGCCGCCTGCCCCGGTCACCTGGCGCGAGATCGCCGAACCGGGGGTGCGGCTGATCGACCGTCTCGGTTTCCACCGTTCGGCACTCGCGAACTCGGTCATCGTGAGTCCCGCGTGCGGCCTTGGCGCGGCGCCGCTGCCGTGGGCGCGCACCGCGATCGGCTTGGCGGCGGAGGTGGCGCGTGCCTTCGCCGAAGAACCCGAATCGCTGGATTTCGACGCCTGATTCCGGGCGGACCGACGCTGCCACGCGGGTGTCGACCGGGCGGGAATACGGCGGTGACGTGCGAGTATGTCCACGGATGTGTCGGTGGGCTCCGATAGAATCCACGGTGTGAGTGACAGCGAGAACGCGGCGGTTCCGGCGACGGCAGAGCAGCGGGTGCGGTGGCAGGAACTCGCGGACGAGGTGCGTGAACATCAGTTCCGCTACTACGTGCGTGACTCGCCGATCATCACCGACGGGGAGTTCGACGGGTTGCTGCGGCAGCTCCAGGACCTGGAGGAGCGCCACCCGGATCTGCTCACCCCGGATTCGCCGACGCAATTGGTCGGCGGCGGATTCGCGACCGATTTCACCGCGGTCGATCACCTCGAGCGCATGCTGTCGCTGGACAATGTGTTCGACGTCGACGAGCTACGCACCTGGGCGAGCCGGGTGGAGGCCGAGACCGGATCGCATCCGCACTATCTGTGCGAGGTGAAGATCGACGGTGTCGCGCTGAACCTGGTCTACGAGAACGGCAGACTGGTGCGCGGCGCGACCCGAGGCGACGGACGCACCGGCGAGGACGTCACCCTGAACGCGCGCACCATCGACGACATCCCCGGCGAGCTGACGCCGACCGACGAATTCCCGGTGCCCACCCTGCTCGAGGTGCGCGGCGAGGTCTACTTCCGGCTCGAGGATTTCGAGACGCTCAACGCGCAGATCGTCGCGGAAGGTAAACCGCCGTACGCGAATCCGCGCAATACCGCCGCCGGATCGCTGCGGCAGAAGGATCCGGCGATCACCGCGCGACGTCATCTGCGGATGATCTGTCACGGTTTCGGCCGGATCGAGGGGTACGCGCCCACCTCACAGCACGACGCATACCGGGCGCTGGCCGCGTGGGGCCTTCCCGTGTCCGAGCACACCCGCCGGGTGCGGGGGATCGACGCGGTGATCGAGCGGGTGGCCTACTGGGGTGAACACCGCCACGACATCGAGCACGAGATCGACGGCCAGGTCATCAAGATCGACGAGATCTCGTTGCAGCGCCGCCTCGGCTCGACCTCCCGCGCGCCGCGCTGGGCCATCGCCTACAAGTACCCGCCGGAAGAGGCGACGACCACACTGCTGAATATCGAGGTGAACGTGGGCCGCACCGGCCGTGTCACCCCGTTCGCGGTGATGGAGCCGGTATCGATCGCGGGGTCGACGGTTTCGATGGCGACCCTGCACAACGCCTCGGAGGTCAAGCGCAAAGGCGTGCTGATCGGCGACACCGTCACCATTCGCAAGGCGGGTGACGTCATACCCGAAGTGCTCGGCCCGGTGGTGGACGCGCGCACCGGCGACGAATACGAGTTCGTGATGCCGACGCGCTGCCCGGTCTGCGGTACCGAACTCGCCCCGGAGAAGGAGGGCGACGCCGATATCCGCTGCCCCAATCAGCGGTTCTGCCGGGCGCAATTGCGCGAACGCGTCTATCACATGGCGGGGCGGGGCGCGTTCGATATCGAGGCGCTCGGATACGAGGGCGCCGAAGATCTGCTCGAATCGGGCGCGATCACCGACGAGGGCGATCTGTTCGATCTCGACGAGGCGCGGTTGCTCACCACCTCGCTGTATTCCAACAAGGACGGCACGCTGTCGGCGAACGGCAAACGCCTGCTGGACAATCTGCACACCGTGAAGGAACGTCCGCTGTGGCGGGTGCTCGTCGCGTTGTCCATCCGCCACGTCGGCCCGACCGCCGCCCGCGCGCTCGCCGCGGAATTCGGCAGTATGGATCGGATCCGGTCGGCCACCGCCGAGGAGTTGGGCGGCGCGGACGGTGTCGGCCCGACCATCGCCGCCGCCGCGGCGGAATGGTTCACCGTGGACTGGCACCGCGCCATCGTGGACAAATGGCGTGCCGCCGGGGTGCGGATGCGCGACGAGCGCGACGAATCGATCGAACGCAACCTCGAAGGTTTGTCGATCGTGGTCACCGGTTCGCTGACGGGTTTCACCCGCGACGGGGCCAAGGAGGCGATCCTGGTCCGCGGCGGAAAGGCCTCCGGCTCGGTGTCGAAGAAGACCGCGTTCGTCGTGATCGGTGAGTCGCCCGGCACCAAAGCGGTCAAAGCGGAAGAGCTCGGCGTCCCGATTCTCGACGAGGACGGGTTCCGGCTGCTCCTCGAAGCCGGGCCGGCCGCGGTGCTGCCCGAGTCACCCGAGGAGTAGGCCGAGGGGGCGTCGCCCGGATATCCGACGCGGACCGGGTCTCGGTGTGCCGGTTCCCGATGACAACGGGAGCCACTGCCCGACGATCCGGAAGCCCGGCGACACCGTGAATCCCGCTGGGAACGGCGAGGTCGCGCCGTGAATTCACGGTCGCGAATATCGCCGGTGGCGAACGTCGCTTGACCTGAACCTCACTTCAGGTAACACGATCGGAGTGGTAGGTGGTCGCACCCGCCGCTCGGTCCGATCGACGAGGGTGTCGGCCGCACCTCTGGCGACCCTCAGGAGATCGCAATGACGTACGAACACACCGCGTTGATCACCGGTGCTTCCGCCGGATTCGGTCTCGCCCTGGCTCGCGCGCTGGTCGCGCGCGGCGGACGGGTGATCGGCACCGCGCGCCACGCCGACCGGCTGGAATCGGCGCGCAGGGAACTGGGCCCGGCGTTCCTGGCCGTACCCGGCGACATCACCGATCCGCGGCACCGCGCCGACCTCGCCGCGACGGTACGCGCGGCCGGGCCGCTGGATCTGCTCGTCAACAACGCGAGCAGTCTCGGCCCCAGCCCGCTGCCCCCGCTGTTGGACTTTCCGCTCGACGAGCTGGAACGGCTCTACCGCACCAATATCGTTGCCCCGCTGGCGGTTCTGCAATTCGCTCTGCCGTTGTTGGGCGATGCCGGGGTGGTGGTGAACATCAGCTCGGACGCGGGACGCGAACCGTATCCGACGTGGGGCGGATACGGGTCGTCGAAGGCCGCGCTCGATCAACTCACCGCCGTGCTCGGCGCCGAACATCCGGAGATCGCGGTCTACGCCTTCGATCCCGGCGATATGCGCACCGCCATGCACCAGGCCGCGTTCCCCGGCGAGGACATCTCCGATCGCCCCGAACCCGAGACGGTCGTCCCCGCACTGCTGCGCCTCATCGCGCGGCGTCCACCGAACGCTCGCTACGCCGCGGGCGATTTCGCCGACCTGGACGCGGTGCGATGAGCACCGGGATTTCGGTCCTCGACCGGTCCTTCCCGCTGCCGCCGCAACGTCACGCGACCGCGCCGCCCGAAGCGCGCGGTCTGGCGCGCGACGAGGTGCGCCTGCTGGTGGCACAGGACGACATCGTGCACGCCCGGTTCCGGGAATTGCCCGGGCACCTGCGCGCGGGTGATCTCTTGGTGGTCAACAACTCCGCCGTCATGACGGCGGCGGTCGACGCCAGGCTCGGTGAGCAGCCGGTGACGGTGCATTTCTCGACCTGGCTCGACGACGGCGGGTGGGTCGTCGAAATCCGTTCCGCCGAACGCACCCCCTTTCCCGACGACGGTCTCGACGCCGGGACCGAACTACTGCTGGCCGACGGATCACCTGTCGTCCTGGTGCGGCCGTGGCTGCCGCCCGCGCGCAGGCTGTGGGTGGCACGCACCGCCGACGACCCGCGGGTCTCGATGGCGTCGCACGGCCGCCCGATCACCTACGCGTATGTGCCGCAACGCTGGTCGGCCGACTATTACACGACGGTTTTCGGACGCCTGCCCGGCAGTGCGGAAATGCCGAGTGCCGCAAGGCCGTTCACCGACCGATTGGTGCTCGATCTGCTCACCTCGGGAATCGCGGTCGCGCCGGTGACGCTGCACACGGGTGTCTCCTCCCCGGAGACCGGCGAGCCGCCGAGCCCGGAACGATTCGTCGTCCCGGCCGCCACCGCACGCCAGGTCGACGCGACGAAGGCGGCGGGTGGTCGCGTGATCGCGGTCGGCACCACCGTCACCCGGGCTCTCGAATCGGCGACCGACCGGCAGGGATCCACGCACGCCCGGTCCGGCTGGACCGATCTGGTGCTCGGCGCCGACCGCCCGGCCCGCGTGGTCGACGGCCTCATCACCGGCTGGCACGCCCCCGGCGCGTCGCACCTGGATCTCCTGGTCGCTGTCGCCGGTCCGGAGATCGTCGGTGAGTCCTACGCGGCCGCCCTGGAAAATGGCTACCTGTGGCACGAGTTCGGCGACAGCGCACTGCTGATGCGCCCGGTCTGATCGGGCGCGGCCATGTCGTCGCACACGGTTCAGCGGCACCCTGCGGGCACTGAGTACTCGCCCGCCCGCGGCAACTTCCCGGGCCGCGTCCATCGACCGGGTCGAGATCGACCCGGACTTCGGTCGCCGAGCGCGGTCCGAATCAGGCCGGGCCGACGACGACCGTCGCGCTCTGCTGACCGTCGAGTTCGAGGCGGGCGCAGTGGCCGCCCGGATCCAGTTCGATGTGCTGGCGGTTGACGCGGCGCTTACCCGTCGTGTCGATGACCGCGACGGTGCCGCTGGTCGTGCAGATCTTGGTGGCCCACGGCGCGGAGTAGGTCGCGGCGCCCGCGCCCTGGCAGGTGTTGGTGGAGTTGCTGAGGAAGACGCGCACGGTGCCGTCGGGGCACGGGGCGTCGGCGACGGCGTTCGGGCCGAGTACGACCATCGACCCGATACCCAGCGCGGTCGCGATGGAGCCTCGGACCACCAGACGACGAACCGAAATTTCCATCGCTAACCCTCATCCGCTCGAACCGTCAGATCACGCGGCGCATACGCCGCGTCCTGCATGCTAGCGCTCCCACCGGCACTTGTCCGTGCGTGTGCGCGCCGCGCCCGCGGACCGGACGCCGTGCTCGGAGAGTCGCGCCGAGCGGCGCGATCGAGGTCCGACGTCGGAGTCACGAGACGACGACGCTCCCGGGTGACCGGGGTGATGTCGGAACCGGATCACCCGACCGGAAGTATGGCGTCATGCTGCGGAGTTTTCAGGTGACCAACCACCGATCGCTGGCGCAACGGCAGGAACTGCGGTTGTACCGGGGGAGCGGACCCGTCGCGGTGCCGGTGACCGCGATCCACGGCGGGGCCGCCGCGGGGAAGACGAGTGTGATCGACGCGCTCGCCCAGATGCGTGACGCGGTACTGCATTCGGTGACCGGATGGGATCCCTACGCCGGACCGGTGCGCGCGCCGCACCTCGGATTCCCGGACCGGCCGACGGAATTCGTCGCCGGATTCGTGGCCGAGGGCGTGCCGTACACCTACGGCTTCCAGTTGGACAACGCCGGGGTGATCGCGGAATGGCTGCACACCCAACCGCGTTCGCGTAAACGGATCGTGTTCGAGCGCGCGGGTGAGCAGATCAAGATCGGGCCCATGTTCGAGGCCGCGCGCTACGGTATCGCCGCGCTGGTCCCGCTGGTGCGCCCGAACGCGCTGCTGCTGAGTCTGGCCGGGCAGATGTACGCCGAGGCGCTGGTACCCGCCTACCGGTGGTTCGCCGCGGTGCTCCAGGTCGAGCACGGCGCGCGCGATACCGCCGAGGTGGCCCATCGGCTCGGCTCACACCTGTCGCGCGCACCGGAGAACGCCGCACGGCTGTTGCCGCTGCTGCACGCCGCCGGACTCGGTATCAGCGACGTGCTGATCGCCGACAACGACCCGCTCTACGCCGATTACCTGCGCGAATTGGACGGCGATATCGCGGAGACCGCCAAACAGGTCGAACTGTGCGCGAGCTCGCCCGGTCACGCCGACGCGCTGTTGCAGACCAACGGTGTCACGGCGGTCATGCTCCAACGCGAACTCGGCAATCTGCGTGCCGCCCGCGAGGCCCTCTACGCGCGCATGGTGGCGCGGCGAGGTGTCGGCCTGCACCTGGTGCACGCGGGCGTCGACGCGCCTTTCGAGATCACCGACGAATCCGCCGCCACCGTCTCGCTGCTGCGGCTGCTGCCGCCGATGTTGGACGCGCTCGACGAAGGTCTCGTCCTCGCCGTGGACGATATCGGCGCGCGCCTGCCCGCCGAGCAGACCGACCGCCTGATCCGGCTGTTCCAGAGTCCGGAAACCAATTCCTCCGGCGCCCAATTGATTTTCACCACCGACGATCGCGCGCTGATCGATCGCGGTAACGGTCGATCGCAGCGCACCCGCAGCGCTGTCTGGCAGGTGCGGCGCACCGAGCGGGGCGTCAGCGAACTCGTCGCGCGGTAGCGGGGGCGCGCCCGCCCCATAGAGTGGTCGGCATGGTGGAGATCGCGATGTTGGTGATCATGGCCACGCTGCTGGTGGCGATCATCGTGCTGTATCGGCGCGGCAGGGGTGAGCCGAAGTACCCGGCGACGCCGGAGCGTGGGTCGCTGCACGTCACCGGGGTGAGTCCGCGCCCGGACGCCGAGGGCGAGCAGTTCGTGACGATCACCGGCAATCTCGCCGGTCCGTCGGTGCCGGACCGGGTCGTCTACGGGCGGTTCGTCTGGGACGTGAACAGCTGGCCCCATATCGGCGAGGAGATTCCGGTGGTCTACCCGGCGGGCAAGCCGGACCGCTGGCAGATCGCGCGGTAGGGCGCGCCACCCCGGCTGTCCTCGCGGGTCCGGGATCCGCGCGGGATGCGGGTAGGGCTCGGTTCGGCGCGTGGTGGCAGGATGCGGATATGGGTGAGAACGACGCCGACGTCGCTGTCCGGACGGCGAGCGTCGCCGAATACGACGCGGTCGGAGAGCTGACGGTCGAGGTCTACGTGGGCGAGGGTTATGTCCGCGCGGACACCCCGTACGCGGCGCAACTGGCCGATGCCCGCCATCGGGGCGCGGCGGCGCAGATCCTCGTCGCGGTGCACGCGGGGCGCATCGTCGGATCGCTGACGGTGGCTCGTCCCGGCACCGACTACGCGGAGATCGCGCGTGCGGGTGAACTCGAGTTCCGCATGCTCGCCGTCTCGAAGGCGGCGCGCGGGCTCGGGGCGGGAACCGCGTTGGTACGCACCGTGATCGAGACGGCGGCGGCCGAGGGCTTCCACGCGGTCGTCCTCACCACGATGCCCGCCATGGCCGAAGCCAGGCGCATCTACGACCGCTACGGTTTCGTCCCCGTTCCCGAGCGGGACTGGACGACCGACACCGGCGAGGACCTCACCGTGCTGCGGCTGGAACTACCTGCCGCGTAAGGGGGTTCGAGGCGCTCAGCCCAGTACCGTGGCCACTATTCCGGCGAGATAGCCGAGCCGCGCGACCTCCGAGGGTCGGAAATCCGGTCCGCCGGGCCTGCCGAGCATCAGCACCTTCCCGGTGTTGCCGAGCGGCGCCGCGGCGAGTTTGGTGTCCATATCGCGCCAGATCTGCGGAACCCATTCGGATTCGGGATCGAGCACCGTGGGCTTGTCCAGTGGCATCCACGGCGCCGAACCCGCCTGGGTCTCCGGCGCGCTCTGACTACCGACCACGCGGTACGCGCCCTGTGGGCCCATATCGATGATCGTGCTCCAGCCGACCCGGAGCACCCGGGGAACGCCGTCGACCAGTACCTGCATCCGATCGTCGCGGGCGCTGGCGACCTGGTCGATCAATTCGAGTTCACGATGGGTGTCGAGCACACCGGAATACGGGCGGATGGAATCCACGTGGACGTCGCCGATGGATTCGGCGGCGGTGATCAGGGTGTCCGGGAGGGCGTTGGGTGGCACCTCGACGACGAGATCGTCGACGGCGAAACCCGCACCGCGCTCGACGACGTCCAGCGAGAGGATATCCGCGCCGACGGAACCGAGTGCGAGTGCGAGTGCGCCGAGGCTTCCCGGGCGATCCGGAAGTTGCACGCGGAGCAGATATGACACGCGCGTTCCTTTCCTCTTGCCGGCCGAGCGTGGTCGCTGGATACCCGGTCTGGCAATCTTTACACCCCCGGGCTTCGGTTATCGACCCGAAGTACGGCCAGTGAGGTACGCCACGCAGAAAAATCGTGGGTCGTCGGCGTGTCACTCTAGTTGAAAGGGTGTGTCGCCGCACGGCAGGCGCGAACGCAGGGGGTCGCGCAGCGCCCGCTAGGCTGTTCGATGGCCGAATTCTCCAGGCCGATTCTCCATGCTCGACGATGCCGAAAGGGGTCCCGCGGTGCCCGCCATCTCCCGCGACGAGGTCGCACACCTCGCCCGGCTGTCCCGGCTCGCGCTGTCCGATACCGAACTGGATCAGTTCGCCGGTCAGCTGGATTCGATTCTGAGTCACGTGCGGACCATCTCCGAGGTCGCCGCCGCGGATGTCCCGCCCACTTCCTCGCCGAATCCGGCCACCAACATCACCCGCCGCGACGAGGTGGTTCCCTGCCTGACCCCGGAACAGGCGCTCTCGGGCGCTCCGGCGCAGGAGGAGCAGCGGTTCATGGTTCCGCAGATCTTGGGAGAGGGCGAATGAGCGGAGGGCGAATGAGCGCGGCACCGGGCGGCAGCGGCGTGATCACCTCGACGGCGGCCGAACTCGCCGCGCGGATCCACGCGCGCGAGATCACCTCGGTCGAGGTCACCCAGGCGTATCTGGACCGCATCGCCGAGGCCGACGGCGCCATCCACGCCTTCCTGCACGTCTCGGGCGAGCAGGCGCTCACCGCGGCGGCCGAAGTCGACGCCGCGCTGGCCGATGGCAAGGCCCCGGCCTCGCCGCTGGCCGGAGTTCCGTTGGCGCTCAAGGACGTTTTCACCACCACCGACGCGCCGACCACCTGCGCCTCCAAGATTCTGGAGGGCTGGGTCTCGCCCTACGACGCGACCCTGACCACCCGGCTGCGCGCCGCGGGCATCCCGATTCTCGGCAAGACCAATATGGACGAGTTCGCCATGGGCTCCTCCACCGAGAACTCGGCCTACGGCCCGACCAAGAATCCGTGGGACACCACGCGCATCCCCGGCGGTTCCGGCGGCGGTTCGGCGGCCGCCCTGGCGTCGAACCAGGCGCCGCTGGCCATCGGCACCGACACCGGCGGTTCCATCCGTCAACCCGCCGCGGTGACCGCGACGGTGGGCACCAAACCGACCTACGGCACGGTCTCGCGCTACGGCCTGGTGGCCTGCGCGTCCTCGCTGGACCAGGGCGGCCCCTGCGGACGCACCGTGCTCGACACCGCGCTGCTGCACGAGGTGATCGCGGGGTACGACCCGCGCGATTCCACCTCCCGCGATGTGCCGGTGCCGCCGGTGGTCGCCGCCGCGCGCGCGGGCGCGGCCGGTGACCTGCGCGGTGTGAAGGTCGGCGTCGTCAAGGAATTGCATTCCGACAGTTACCAATCGGGTGTGATCGGCTCCTTCGACGCGGCGGTCGCGGTGCTGAAGGAACTGGGCGCGGAGGTCATCGAGGTCTCCTGCCCGAATTTCGAATACGCCCTCTCGGCGTACTACCTGGTCATGCCGAGCGAGGTGTCGTCGAACCTGGCGCGTTTCGACGCCATGCGCTACGGCCTGCGCGTCGACGACGACGGCAAGCACAGCGCCGAACAGGTCATGGCGGCCACCCGCGCCGCCGGATTCGGCCCGGAAGTCAAGCGCCGCATCATGATCGGCACCTACGCGCTGTCGGCGGGCTACTACGACGAGTACTACGGCCAGGCGCTCAAGGTGCGCACGCTGATCACCCGCGATTTCGACAGGGCCTACGAACAGGTCGACGTGCTCGTCTCGCCGACGAGTCCGTTCACCCCGTGGAAACTGGGCGAGAAGGTCGACGATCCGCTGGCCATGTACCTCTCGGACCTGTGCACCCTGCCCACCAACCTGGCCGGTCATCCCGCCATGTCGGTGCCTTCGGGACTCAGTGCCGACGACGGCATGCCGGTGGGATTCCAGATCATGGCGCCCGCACTGGCCGACGATCGCCTCTACCGGGTCGGCGCCGCCTACGAAGCGGCGCGCGGACCCATCGTCTGACCGAGCGCGGTCCCCTTCGCTCCGGTCGCGGCGCGGAGGGGACCGAACTTCTATTCCCCTCTCGCGCCGATTCTTTCGTGCACCGTGAGCAGCACGTGATCGAATCGGGTCTGGACGTGCGCGGCCGGACCCGGCAACGTGTCCAGGTCGATCAGCAATTGGGAGGCCAGGTCGCGGAGTTTGGTGTTGGTCTCCTGGGAACGCCAGCGCAGAACGTCGAATGCCTGGTCGTCGGTGATCCGGTAGACGTAGCGCAGGATGCCTTTGGCCTGCTCGATGGCCGCGCGGGCTTCCGGCGGCCCGGCGTCCGGCTGCTCGACGGCCCGCCGCTGTTCCTCGTCGCGGGTGTCGGTGAGGTCGATGTAGTACCCGGCGGTCCCGACCACCGTGCCGTCCTCCACCAATTGATCGGCGAGCACGATCACCTCGTGCGCCGTGCCCGCGGTATCGACGATGCGATGGCGGCTACAGAACGCCTGCCCCTTCGCGACCGCGTCGGCGATCACCGCGGCCACCAGATCGCGGTCCTCGGGATGTTTGTGCGAGAGCAGCAGCTCGGTCGTCGGCAAGGCCTCGTCGAGGGCGTAGCCGTGCATGGCGGCCACTTCGTGGGACCAGTCCCACCGCTGGTCGGCGAAGCGGAATCCGAACCGGCCCGCGGTCAGCCGCAGGCCGCCCCCGAGCACGCGGTCGACGTCCTCGGTGATGCCTTCGGCGGATTCCGTCATATCGGTCACCAATCGAGTATGCCCCGAACGTGGAAATGGCTGCTCATCGGTCCGCGTACGAACGCGAGTTCGAAACACACGGGGTTCGTCGTGCACGCGCTCGTGGCGACGGCTACGCTACGTCAGCCCTTCATGGGAGCTGCGCTCCGAGGGGTATCGCTGATCCGGAAAGGCCGGGTAATCCAGGTGTTGGTAGGCGGAACCATGGAGACGGTTTCGGAGGTGGCCGGCGCGGGCTTGTTGTCCGAGCTGGTGGAACACCTGCGACAGAACCGTACGGTGTTGCGCGAGGAGTGGGCGCGTCGAATCACCGAGGCCGAATTGCTGACGGCCATGTCGCCGGAGGAGATGTTCTCCGAGGCCACCTCGGTCTACGACAACTACGTCGCGGTCCTGGAGACCGGCAGCGTGGAGGCCCTCCGTGACTACGCGCGCGACCTGTCCGAGCGCATCGTTCCGCGCGGCGTGGAGACCGACGAGGTCGTCGGCATCGTCCTGCTGCTCCGCGATGTGCTCGCCCGCTCGCTGTTCGAGAAGTACCAGTCCGATTTCGAACTGCTCAACAACGTGCTCGACGCCTACGAGCCCGCCGCCAACCGGATCGCCAACACCGTCGGCGTGAGTTTCGTCGAAGAACGCGAACGCATCATCCGCCAGCAGCAGGAAGCCATCCGGGAACTGTCCACCCCGGTGCTCCAGGTGCGCGAGCAGTTGCTGATCCTGCCGATCATCGGCGTGCTCGACGGCCAGCGCGCCCGCCAGTTGACCGAACAGCTGCTCGGCGCGATCCGCGCCAACCGCGCCAAGGTGGTGGTGATCGACATCACCGGCGTGCCGACGATCGATTCCACCGTCGCCAACCATCTCGTGCAGACGGTCGAGGCCTCCGGTCTGATGGGCGCGAGTGTGATCATCACGGGGCTGTCCTCGGAGATCGCGCTCACCCTGGTGACCATCGGGCTGGACCTATCGAAGATGAACGCGGTCGGTGACCTGCAGGGCGGAATCGAGGAGGCCGAACGCCACCTCGGCTACGAGGTCAGCAGGACCTCGGATCTGTTCCGCTCCCAGACCGCTACCGAGCCACGTCTGCGTGCGTGAACGAACACCTCCCGTCGGCCGTCGTCTAGGGTTGCCCTGGTGCCCGAGTCCGCCCGCTGACGGCGGCCATACGGCATCGCGAGCTCTGCCGCGTGCCACGACGGTGAGTATCCATCGCTGGACGAGAAGGAGATCGTGCGATGCTTTCCGGGCGTAAAGAGGGAATGGGCCGTGTCACGGTCGACCTCTCCGGATCGGAGACCACACTGGACCCCATCGGTGCCGGAGTGTGGCACAAGCCCGAGCCGCTGGTGCTCCTGGTCGAGGACGACGCCGCCGACGCGCTCCTGGTCGAGGAACTGATCGCCGACGGCGCTCCCGGGGTCCGGCTGGTGTGGGCGAATTCGATCGCCCAAGCCGGCGAACGGCTCGCCGAAGGCCTGCCCGACTGCGTCCTGCTCGATCTGAACCTGCCCGACGCCCACGGTCTCGACGCGCTCGCGAGCATCCACGACTACACCGACCAGGTTCCCGTGGTCGTGCTGACCGGTCTGGATCAGGAGCAGACCGGTCTGGCCGCCGTCGCCGCCGGTGCGCAGGACTATCTGGTCAAGGGCAGGGTCGAACCCGAATTGTTCGGACGCGCAATCCGTTACGCGATCCAGCGTAAGCAGACCGAACTCGCCGCCGCCGCACTGCGCCTGAGTCAGCTGCGGGCCGAGGAGAACGCGCGACTCGAGCGCGGGCTGCTCCCGAAACCGCTGTTACGCGGTGAGCGGGTGATCGACGTGGTGGCCCGCTACCGCCCGGGCCGGGTCAAGGCCCTGCTCGGCGGTGATTTCTACGACGTGGTCCAGCTCGCCGACGGCACCGTGCACGCGTTGATCGGCGATATCGCCGGGCACGGACCCGACGAGGCGGCGATCGGTGTCGCGCTCCGATTGGCATGGCGCACACTGGTTCTGAGCGGGATCACCGGTCCGAGGCAGCTGGGTCTGCTCGAAGAGGTGCTGCTCGCCGAACGCACCGGGCGGCGCACCTTCGCCACCGTGACGACACTCGTACTCGATCCGGGCGCGCGCACCGCGCGGGTGTTGCGCGCGGGCCATCACGGCATGTTCCTGTGCCGGGGCGCCGAGGTCGACATGATCGAGGTGCCGGGCGGGCCCGCACTCGGATTCCTTCCCGGACAGGCGAACTGGCCGGAACAGGAATTGCTGGTTCCGGTCGAGGCCGGGCTGATGCTGTTCACCGACGGTCTGTTCGAAGGGCATATCGGCCCCGGTTCCGCACGTCTCGGCGAGGAGGGACTGCTGAACCTGGCGCGCGGCCTGAGCGGCCCGGCGCCGGAGGATTTCGTCGACGCGCTGATCGAACAGGCCGAAGCGCTCGCCGCCGGACACGGTGGACTCGCCGACGACGTGGCCGTTCTGTACCTACGGTGGAGTGCCGAGCAGGGAACCGGGAGCGGCGGTCGATGATCGCGAGTTCGCCGAGACGCGGGCTCGCGGGCAGGCTGACGGTACAGACCTGGTTCCAGCTGGTTCTCGGACTGATGGCACTGCTGGTACTCGTGTCCACCGTCGCGGGCGCCGCGCTCATCGCGCAGACCAATCGGGTCGCCGACCGCCTGCTCGACTACGTCCAGCCCGCCGCGACCGAGGCCTACCGTCTCCAGACGGCCCTGGTCAACCAGGAAACCGGAATTCGCGGTTACGCCATCACCGCCGACCCCCAGTTCTTCACGCCGTATCTGGAAGGCCGAGCGCAGCAGGCGCGGTCGACGGCGCGTCTGCGCGAACTGCTGGCGGGCCGTCCCGCGCTGCTCGCCGATCTCGACGCGGTGGAAAGCGCCGCCGCACTGTGGCGCGACACCTATGCCGAACCGCTCGCCGCCGGTGTCACACCGTCCGGCTCGCGCCCGACGGTCCAGACGGCGGTCGTGGCGCGCGGTAAGACCTTGTTCGACGAACTACGGCTGCGGTTCACCGCGCAGAACGAGGGCCTGGCCGCCGTCGCGGACCGTGATCGCGACGAACTCCGGCACGCGCGCGCGGTCCGCGACGTCGTGCTCACCGGCATGATCGTGGCCTTCCTGCTGACCAGCGTCGTGCTGACCGTGCTGATCCGACGATTGGTGGCCCGGCCCCTCTCCGAACTGGAGAAGGCCTCGCTGCTTGTCGCCGGTGGTGATTTCGACCACCGCATCACCGCGCGCGGGCCGTCGGATCTCGCGACGGTCGCCGAGGCGGTCGAGAGTATGCGTCGTCGGATCGTCGCGGAACTGGCCTCGTCGCGGGTCCAAGAGGCGCAGTTGGAGCGGCAGGCGGCCGATCTGGACTCGCAGACGGTCGAACTGCGCCGGTCCAACGCCGAACTCGAACAGTTCGCGTACGTGGCCTCCCACGACCTCCAGGAGCCGCTGCGCAAGGTGGCCTCGTTCTGCCAGTTGCTGGAGAAACGCTACGGCGATCAACTCGACGACCGGGCCAGACAGTACATCGACTACGCGGTCGACGGCGCCAAACGGATGCAGGTGCTGATCAACGACCTGCTCACGTTCTCCCGCGTCGGCCGGATCAACGACCGCACCGAACCCGTCGCGCTCGACCACGCGCTCGGCAAGGCCGTCGACAATCTCGCCGCGGCGATCGAGGACACCGAGGCCACCATCGTCCGGCCCGAGACCCTGCCCGAGATCACCGGCGATCCGACGCTGCTGGTCATGCTCTGGCAGAACCTGGTCGGCAACGCGATCAAATTCCGCAGTCCCGACCGCGCGCCGGTCGTACGTATCGAGCACGAGACCGACCCCGACGGTGTGCGTCAGTTCACGGTGGCCGACAACGGGATAGGTATCTCACCGGAGTTCGCCGACAAGGTGTTCGTCATCTTTCAGCGCCTGCACAGTCGCGACGAATACAGTGGGACGGGAATCGGATTGGCACTGAGCAAGAAGATCGTCGAGTATCACGGCGGACGTATCAGGCTCGACACCGACTATTCCGGCGGCACCCGATTCGTTTTCACCCTCGCCGAGCCGACACCGTCACCCGAGAAGGAGTTCACTACGTGACCATCGAAGCCAGACCCATCGACATCCTGCTCGTCGAAGACGATCCGGGCGACGAATTGATGACGAGGGAGGCGTTCGAGGACAACCGGATCGGCAACACCCTGCATGTCGCGCACGACGGCGAGGAGGCGCTCGAATTCCTCTACCGCCAGGGCCCGCACGCGGAAGCGCCGCGTCCCGATCTGATCCTGCTCGATCTCAACCTGCCGAAATACGATGGCAGGCAGGTACTGGAGAAGGTCAAATCAGACCCGGATCTCGCGCATATCCCGGTCGTGGTGCTGACGACGTCCTCGGCCGAGGAGGACATCCTGCGCAGCTACAAACTGCACGCCAACGCCTACGTGACCAAACCGGTCGATCTGGATCAGTTCATCGCGGCCATCAAGCAGATCGATGACTTCTTCGTCCAAGTGGTCCGGCTGCCGCAGCGAAAGTGATCGGCGCGCGGCGGCCGGAGCCGCGCTCAGTTCGCCTCGACGGCGCGATCCAGGGTGTCGAAGACGGCGAGCAGTTTGTCCAGACCGGTCACTTCGATCGGCCTGCGCACCTGATCCGATGCCACCACCCTGAGCCCGCCCGAGGGCGCGGCCTCGGTGGCGACCAGCAGCACGCTCAGTCCGGCGGATCCGAAGAATCCGACCCCGGACAGGTCGACGACCAGCACCGGAGGCTGCTCGCGCAGCGCTTCGTCGATGGCCGACTGCAACTGCGGCGCGGAGGCCACGTCGACTTCACCGCTCACCGTGAGCACCGCCGTCGAGCCGACGGAGGTGCGTTCCACCTCCAGGAGCAGGTGTTTACCCTCGGCGCTCATCGGGCCGTCACCCGCGCGTCGCGCGTGCCGGAACCAATGCGCACGTCCGGTGCGCCCACGGTCGCGTTCACTGCACTACCTCCGCTGCCGATCGAACCTCTGCCGAATCCGAATGCGGCGCAGAGGATGAGCCTTCGTGGTCAACTTACCCGACTCCGGGCCACCGTATGCCCCTGGTTCTGTTCCCCGGCGAGACAGAGTTATTCTGGCCGCCCCGGAGGCTCTACATCTCGATGAGGCGGTAGCAATGGCAGAGTGGACCACGGACAGCTCGACCACGATCGAGGTCCGAGTGCCCGCGCAGCTCGAACAACTGGCCATGCTGCGGGCACTCGTCGAAACCGTGGCCTTCATGGCGGATTTCGCCGTGGACGAGGTCACCGACATCCGGTTGGCGCTGGACGAGATCGCCACCGGACTCATTCTCGACGCGGTACCCGATTCGACCATCGACTGTCGGTTCACCTACCACGACGCCGCGGCCATGCGGGTACGGGTGCATTCGGTCTCGGCATCGCAGACTCCGCCCAGTCAGGACAGTTTCGGCTGGCATATCGTGCGCACGCTGACCCGTTCGGTGAACGCGACGCAGACCGAGTTCGACGCGGCCCGCAGCGGCTACCCCGTGACCGTGGATTTCGAGTGGGCGCGCGGCGGCACCGATGGCCGATAGCGCCGAACCGCGTTCGAGACCGGAGCAGCGTCGGAGTCATTCGGGTACCGAGAGTTACGACAACCTGGAACCGATGTTCGCCCGGCTCGCGGAGTTCGATCCCGACGATCCGGCCCGTGCCGCGTCGCGTCAGGACATCATCGAGCGCTGTCTTCCGCTGGCGGCCAATATCGCCCGCCGGTTCTCCGGCCGCGGCGAGAATTACGACGACCTCTTGCAGATCGCCCGCGTCGGTATGGTCCAGGCGGTCGACCGATTCGATCCTTCCTACGGTGCCTCGTTCCTCTCCTTCGCCGTGCCGACCATCATGGGCGAGGTCAGGCGGCATTTCCGCGATCACACCTGGGCCGTGCGGGTACCGCGCAGACTCAAGGAGATCCAGCAGACCATCGGACCGGCGACCGAGAAACTGACCCACGAACTGGGTCGGATGCCACGGGCGCGGGAGATCGCCGAGGAGATCGGCGCGGAGCTGACCGAGGTCACCCAGGCGCTGATCGCCAGGAACGCCTACCAGAGCACACCGATCGACCCCACCCCCGAGGGCGGCGATTCCGACAACACCCCCGCCTCGGTGCTCGACACGCTGGGGGCCGACGACACGAACTACGATTCGGTCGAAGACTATCTGGCCGTCCGCCCGCTCATCGCAGCGCTTCCCGAACGGCAGCGGCAGGTGCTGGTCTGGCGCTTCTTCGATTCGCTGACGCAGATCGAGATCGCCGAGCGACTGGGTTGTTCGCAGATGCAGGTCTCGCGGATTCTCACCAAGACCCTGAGTTCACTGCGCGAGCAGGCGATGCGCGACTGACCGCTGGGCCGGGGTGAGCGCCATCATCGCGTACTGGGTGGTGCCGTCCGGGGCCGCGTGGGTGCGCACCAGCTCGCAGAGCCGGTGCACGAGCAGCAGACCCCGGCCGCCGATCACCCCGGCGCGCGGGGGTCTGCGCCCGGCGAGCGCGTCGTCGAAACGTCCGAAGTCGTGCACTTCACAGACGAGGTGGTCGCCGTCGGTCCAGAGCCGGACCGTCGACGGCCCTTTACCGTGGCACAGGCTGTTGGTGGCCAACTCGGTGACGATCAATTCCAGATCGCCCAGTCGCGCGTCGTCGAATCCGAGGCGTTTGCCGTGTTCGGCGGCCCACCGGCGCGCGGTGCCCATATCGGAGAATTCCGCGACGGTGAGTTCCGCCGCGCCCTCGGGTGTCGGGATCGGCCGGTTGTGGCGCTCGATCACGGTGTCCGGGTCGTAATCCGGGCTCGCGGTGCGGCGATCGCCCTGCCACAGCGTGGGGTGGGTGGCATGGGCGTCGGCGATGACCTCGGCGCCGAGCGCGGCGAGATCGTAGGGACAGACGATCGTCACGTCACGTCCGGCGAACGCGGGATTGATCAGGGCCTCGTGCTGGGCGCAGGCGGGATACTCGAGTTCGGTCCGTCCCGCCCAGATGGGCTCGCCGATGATGCGGACGTGTGTGTCGGGGTGTTCGTCGGCGAACACACGCAGCACCGTGGCGATGATCCGGCCGGGGTTGCGACCCGCCTGTTCCATATCGATCCACGTCACCTCTGCCGCCGAATCTCCCAGCGCCGCGCGCAACAGCCGGAGGTTGGCGTCGGGTACCGCGACGGCGACCGGCTCACCGAGGGCGAGGCCTTCGCGAATGAAGGGAACCAGGACCGCCAGGTATTCGTCGTCGCCGTCGTAGAACAGAGCCGGGTGCGAGAATTCGCGGGTCGCGTCGGTTTCGGTGACGGTCATGGGGTGTCCGTTACGTGGGTATCGTGCCAGTGTTGCCTCTGTCACCGTATCCTCCCATCTCGCCGATGTGGGCGTCGCACCGCCGCGACGGTGCGCGAACCCGCGCTCGGCCTCAGTCCTGATCACCACTGTCGTTGCTCTCGTTCGTCGTCGGTGCGCCTCGCCGCCAATCGAATTCCACGTGGGTCGGATATCCGGAGACGGTGATGTCGAACGGCTCCTGGCTGGCGGTGGCGTCATGGGTGAGTGTGCGGACGATGCGCCACGCGAAATCGCGCTGTGTCACTCCGCTGTTCGCCCAGGCCGCGGAGTCGACCTCGACCGACATGCGGTTCTTGTCGTAGGTGAAGCGGCAGTCGATCATCGATCCGGGCACCGCGTCGACGACGAGTGCCGTCGCCACCTCGTTGAGGACGAGCCGGATATCGGCGATGTCCTCGGGGCGGAATTCGGCGTCGACGGTCACCGCGTCCGCGAGCGCCCGCATCAAAGCGAGTTGTTCACGCCGTGCCGGTACCTGGATTCGGACGGTGGTCGTGTCGGACAGAGTTTCCGAAGCCGATTGCATGTGTACTTCACCACCTATTACCCGACGGCCCCGAATATCGGGCGACTGCCCGGCCTGGAACCTCTGGAAGAATCGGTCGATATCTTGTCGGTTGATTACCCCGTCACATGTCATCGAATCGTGTGCTCCACGTCCCTTTCGCACCGGTCGCCGACCTGCGGTCAGATCGGTCGAAATCCGGCTCCGACCTCGGATCCGGCATTCAGATCGGCGACGACGGCATGAATGTCGGTGCCCATTTCCGGCCCGAAACAGCCCACGCCGTAATAGGCGTTGACCATTCCGACGAGGGTGCGGCCGACGACGATCGGCGCACCCGAATCCCCTTCGAGGACGCAGAGCTGAGTCCAGGTCCTGCTCTCCGGTCCGGCGAGATCACCCCAGGTGACCCCGCAGGTGCTGCCGGTGGTCCTGCCTTTTTTGCACACCACGTTCGGGAATTGCGCCGGTGCGCCGATATCGGCGATGGACAGCGTGCCGACCCGGTTCACCGGACTGATCCGATCCGGATCGAACGCGATGACGGCATAGTCCAATTCGTGATTCGTCCGGACGAATCTGCCGACCACGCCCTGATCCGGAGCCGCCTCCGCCGACACCGAGGCCCCCGGTTCACCGCAATGCCCGGCGGTCAGCCCGACCAACCGGCCCGCGGCGTCGTAGCCCACGGTCGTCAGCGTGCAGGTGGCCCGCTGGTCGATGACTATGCCGGAGCCGCCGCCGACGGCCGGGGGTTCGTCCCGCGCCGCCGCCGGGCCTGCGCCGAGTGCCGCTGCCGCGACGGCGAACGCGAAGACGGCGGGCAGGGTCGTTTTCCTCGAATGCGTCGCTCCCACATTCGTGCGTGTGCCCGGTCGGGTCGGTGTCAAACGGCACCGGGTCCGATGGGTCGGCTCCGTGGGGGTCTCAGCCGGTGCGCAGGGATTCGGCCCTGAGTTGGATCCCGGCCGTCATCCCCTCGAAACCGTTGCGCAGATTCCGGCCGAGGACCGCGGCGACGACGGGATGCAGCCAGCCGTCGAGTTCGAAATGCGATTCGTAGCGGGTGCGGTGCTCTCCGGCCGGGGTGACGGTGTGCGAGCGCAGGCTGCGCAGGGCGCCCGGCGGTACCGGTTTCATCGAGTAGCTCAGTTCGCGACCGGGGATATTGGTGCGGATCCATTCGCGCTGCTTACGCGGCGACGAGCCGATGACGGTGACGAGCATATCGATCGGCGCTCCCGGTTCGAGAGTGCTCTCGCACCGTTTCACGAACGGATTCCACTCGCCGTAGCGCGGGAGATCGGTGATCACCTGCCACACCAGGTCGGCGGGAGCGTCGATGTAGACCGCGGCGTCGATGACAAAGCCCATGGGAGAAAATTAGAACAAGTTCTACTCGGGGGCAAGGTTCGATAGCAGTTATATCTCCACAGTTGTTGCTCCTCAGCAGTCGCTCCTCAGCAGTCGCCCATACTCGTGCCCTGGTCGGTGCCGTAGCGGTGGCCGTGGCCGGTGGGCGCGTCGAGAGCCGACAGCAGGTCGGCGGTGGTCTGGACGAAACTCAGCACCGGCAGCCAGGCCGGAATCGGTGCGTCGACCCGGACGTCGTCGAGGTCGGGGGCGCGCCAGAGCAGCGAGGGCGACCAGTGCACCACCGGGTCCGAACTGTTGGCCAGGATCGTCGCCCGGCCGTGGTGCACATCGCCCGCGGGCGGACCGGCCCACAACGCGGCGCAGGTCCGACGGTCCTGATCGGCGTCGTCGGTGAACAGCGCACTGCCGCCCAGCGCCCCGAGACTCTGCCCGTAGACGAACAGTCGCGGCGGGCGGGCGCTGCCCGCGAGACGCCGCTCGATCGCGGTGAACAGCGCGCGGGCCGAGGCGATGGCCTCCTCTCGGCCGAAGACGAACGTCGCCCAGCTCGGCGCGAACGAGTACTGCAAGCCGACCAGTGCGACGTCGTCACCGAAACGTTCGGTGAATCCGGCTGCCGCGTCGGCGTCGATCCATCCCGAGCCCGTGGGGACGGTGACCACGATATTGCCGCGGCGGAAACCGCCGGATCGTTCCAGTTCCGCGAGCGCGAGCGCCACCCTGGCGTCGAGATCCGGCGCCGACTCGAGTCCCACGTAGACGCGGATCGGTCCGTCGGGTCCGTCCGCGACGAATCTGCGCCCCTGGCTGCCCAGCGAGGTCCAACTCACGGCGGACGCGGCGGTGCCCGATCTGCCGGACGCCACCGGCGGCGTCACCGTGGGATCGACCGTGGCATTGGCCGCCGCGTAGACGCCGTAGCGCCATTCGGCCACCGTCGGCGCGACGATCGCACCGCCGAGGACCGCCGCCGCGACCGTGACCGCGACGCCGCGCGCCGCACCGAGTCGACGCAGTACTCGACCGACACTTCGTGCGAGTCCGAGGCCGAGCCCGGCGATCAGCGCGGCGCCCACGCCGCAGCGCACCCAGTACCCGGGGCCGATGGGCGGGGTACCCATCGCGGCCCGCAGACCGTTCTGCCAGTGGCCCGCCTGTGCGACCGCGGCGACGATCAGCACGACGGTGAGCACGAGCAGCGGTCCCCGGTAGGCGGCGAACTGGACATCGGTGTCGAAACCCTTGCGGCGCAACACGAAGCGGACGACTCCCGTCACGCCGAGCGCCATGGCGACGAGTAGTCCGGTGAGAATCGCCTGCGCGCCGGACGTGCGGGGGAGCAGCCCGGGGGACAGCGACGCGAGTACGCCCGCACCGGCCGCGAGCGTGGTGCCGACTCGTGGTCGCGGGAGCCGACCGCCGCGTCCGATCCGCGCCCGCGACCGCCTGTGCCGCACGTCGGCGTGCGCGCGGTGCGCGTCGACGCGGGAGCCACCGTTCGACGTCGAAACGGTAGCGGGTGCTCCCGCTCGATCCGACCGGCGTGCGATCCCCTCGTCGGCAGCGGATTTCGTCGCTCGATTCATGCCGACGCTCCCACCGCACCGAACCGCGTCGGCGCGCCGGTGGCGATCCGGTGACGCATCGCGTCGAGCAGGAACCGCAGCAGAACCGCCGTACCCGTGACTCCCAGCCCGACGATCCCGACCAGCCACCCGCTCACCCCCGAACCCGCGAACAGCGATTCGACCACCGGTGCGCCGTAGTGCTGACGGCGTGAGTTCAGGTCCACCGCGACGTCGGCGATATCGGCCATGGTGCGGCACCGCGCCCGTCCGACCGTGCCGGTGCGGTCGGCGCACGCCTGCCGCATCCGCAGGTCGAGCGTGGCGTCGATCGCCTGGCGAGCCCACGGGCCGAGCGGTTCGCCGCGCAGGTCCGCGTAGCGCAGCAGGTCGTAGCCGAGATCGTGCGCCTTGCAGGCGATATCGAATTCGGCGGGCAGCGGGACCGGTGAGGAGCAGTCGCCGCCGGGATTCACCAACAGACCGTCGATCGTGCTCGGCCGGTACCCGAATACCGAGGTGAAATCGTCGGGCAGGGCGAACGCGCCGGTTCCGGAGCCGGTGATCGCGGCCACGGCCCGTGTGGCCGAGGTGTTCTCGACGGCGGGCGGCCGGTCGACGGTGACGGCTCCGGTCACCGGGGCCAGGGTGACCGTCGCGGTGATCGCCGTCAGCGCGACGGCCGTCACCGCCGCGCAGCGCCGCACGACGGCGCTGGGGGTGGCGGCAGCGCGGGTGTGGACCCGGTCGGATCCGGGGTTCACCCGTCGTGCGGTGCTCGAGGTGCTCATGGTCGTCGACGCTAGGAATCGCGCGCACCCGCGGGCGTCCCGCCGCGGTCCGGTTCGTCGCGCCCGCCACCGGGGGAGCGGCCCTGTCGTCTCACCCCGGGGTACGGGGAGTGAATTCACCCACGGGTATGAGGCGCGCGATCGGGCCGGGTTTCTACTGTCGTAGTCATGGAACAGCGAAGCCGTGCCTGGTTCAGGGTGATGAGCGCACGGATGTGGATCGATGTGTGCACCGTGGTCACGGCACTCGTGCTGTATTCGGTCGCGTGGCCGACACTGCACGTCACCCACGTGGTTCCGGTGGCGGTGCAGCCGTTCATCGCCGCGTTGGCGGTGTTCCCGATCCTGCTCGTGCGGGTCAACCCGGCACTGGGCTGGGCCATCTCGGCCGGATCCGCGCTGGTGATCGCGTTGGCGATACCGCATCAGCCAGGCAGCGACCTGCCGTTCCAGGTGGTGCAGATCCTGTCGCTGATCGCGTTGCTGTTCGCGGTGGGTCTGCGCGCGTCCATGCAGATCGTCGCGATCGCCTGGTTCGCCACCTCGCTGCTGTTCGCGACCACCACCTCCGGCGAGGGGGTGAGCGCGGCGTGGGGTTGGCCGATCGCCCTGTCGGCGGTGGTGCTGTTCGCGCTGCTGGTCCGCTGGCTGGTCTCCTCTCGCGTGCAGTTGCTGCGCCAGGAGGAGGAGACCGAACTCGAACGCGCCCGTCGCGCGATTCTGGAGGAGAAGGCCCGGATCGCCCGTGACCTGCACGATGTGATCGCCCACCACATGTCGCTGGTCGTGGTGCAAGCGCAGACGGCGCCCTACCGTGTCGAAGGCGTCACCCCGGCCGCGCGCGCGGAATTCGACTCCATCGGCGCGACGGCCCGCGAGGCGTTGAACGAGATCAGGGGCATGCTCGGCGTGCTGCGCAGCGATGGTCAGCTGCCGGAAACCGCGCCGCAGCCCAAGGCCGCCGATGTGGTCGGCCTGTTCGAGGGCGCGCGGCGCGCGGGCGTCTCGATCGAGTGGACCGTGAACGGCGACCTGGAGACGATCGGCGAGACGACCGGTCTCGCGCTGTATCGGATCGTGCAGGAATCGCTGTCGAACGCCTCGCGCCACGCGCTCGGCGCGCCGGTCCGGGTGCTGATCGTCCGCGATCTCGACCTGACGTTGCGGGTCACCAATGCCGCGGGCACCGACTCGGCGCGTCCGGTCGGCAACGGAGGTCACGGGATCGCGGGCATGCGGGCCCGCGCCCTCGCCGTCGGCGGCGAGGTGATCGCGGGCCCGAACACGGACGGCGGTTTCGTGGTCGAGGCCCGGCTGCCGCTCGGTCCCGGCACCCTCGGCCCGGTGCGCGCCGCGGACGAAATGCCCGCCGTCCGGTCCGCCTAGGAGGTCGGGGACGGTCACGGCGACGGCGGAACGCGGTGTCGTACAGCGGGCCTTACGCTGGGCGCGTGGCTATTACGGTTTTGATCGCCGACGACCAGGCGATGGTGCGCCAGGGATTCGGCGCCCTGCTCGCCGCCCAATCGGATATCAGCGTGGTGGGCGACGCGGCGGACGGGAAGATCGCGGTGGCCGAGGCCAAGCGGCTACGCCCCGACGTGGTGCTGATGGATGTCAGGATGCCGGAGATGAACGGCCTCGACGCCGCCCGAGCCATCCTGGCCGCCGGCTTCGATCCGCCGGTGCGCGTCCTCATGCTCACGACTTTCGACATCGACGACTACGTGTACGAGGCGCTGAGCATCGGCGCCAGCGGATTCCTGCTGAAGGACGCGCCCGCCGAGGAATTGGTGCGCGCGGTCCGGGTCGTCGCCGACGGGCAGGCGCTGCTCGCGCCGACCGTCACCCGCAGGCTGATCGCCGACGTCACCCGTCGCCGCACCGCGACCCGGGCCAAACCGACGCCCGCGCTCGCCTCGCTGACCCCGCGCGAACGCGAAGTACTGGAACTGATCGCGCGTGGCATGTCCAACATCGAGATCGCGGAAAGTCTCTTCGTCGCCGAACAGACCGTGAAAACCCATGTGTCCAAGGTCTTCTCGAAACTCGGTCTGCGCGACCGAGCCCAGGCCGTCGTGTTGGCCTATGAATCGGGGCTGGTGACCCCCGGCTGATCGGCGCTCAGCGCGAACAGTCGCCGCCGCGCAATTCCTCGCGATGCCGGTCGAGCAGATGGGCCAGCCGGTCCAGCAGTTGGGTGGCGTCGTCGTAGGTGCCCGATTCGGCCTGCGCGGCGACGGCGACGGCGACCTGCCCGGAAGGAGTGGGAATCAGGCCGAACTGGCGGACGGTGTACACCCCGGTCTCGTCGTCGGGACCCCAGCCGCCCTTGAATTCGGCGCCGTCGATGGTGCCGAGCCCCCAGCCCTGTTCGGGTGTGATCTCGCCCATCAGTCTGGTCACCTCGCCGGTCTGCGACAGGCACGGCAGTTTGGAGGCGAAACGCGCCTGCTCGGTCAGCGTCCATTCGGTCGAACCGAACGAGGTGTAGTCCAGGGTGGTGCGCGGACCGGCCAGTCCGGTGGTGCGATCGCCCGCTTCGTCGAGCACGTCCTGCACCGCCTGCGCCGCTTCCAAGCCGTCGCCGAGTGACTGCCACAGCGCCTCGGCCGCGCCGTTGTCGGAATAGGTGATCGCCGCCTCCGCGTCGCCGCGCGCGCCCTCGGGATCGTGGCGTAACGCGGCGATGGCGAGCGGGACCTTGATCGTCGACCAGGCGATTCCGGTCGTCCAGTCGCCGAAGACCGTCATCCGGCCACCGCCGACCGGCATGATCGCCACGCCGACCTGCCCGGCCAGCATCGGCTGCAACTGGGTGAAATCGGCGGCGAGCGATCCCGGCCTGGCGACCGACCAACCCGAACGCCATGTCCCACCGGAACTCAGGGTCACCGCCGGTGCGCCGGAGGCGTCGTTGTGCTGTGGGAACAGCGCGCAGGACGCCAGCGTGAGCATCACCAATACAGCGGTACCGCGCAGTACCGATCGAGGGACATGAAAGTTTCGAGCCGTCTTCACCACCGCGTCCTCCCCACCACCAGCGCATCGCGGAGCCATCGGCGGTGAAACACTCCTCATCTCGCCGACCCGCAAGAATGCCGGACGGCGGGAACATCCTCGTGCGAATCGCGAATCGCGAACGCGTCGACGACGTCCCTCTCCTAGTTTTCCCGATAATCGCGAAGATTTCGAAATCCCGAGGCCACGCGGCCGACGGGTAGGCTCGGAAGGTGGGCTCGGCTCCGGATCTCGTACGCGGCGAAGAGCGGTCGCGCACTCGCTACGCTTCTCTGTGCTGGTTCACGGAAGGGGGCGGCGTTGATCGACAGCGGTGAAGTGTTCGCCGGATACACCGTCGAGCGACTGCTCGGGCAGGGCGGCATGGGATCGGTGTACCTGGCACGCCATCCGCGGTTCTCCCGCCAGACCGCGCTGAAACTGCTGAATCCGAACCTCTACACCGATAACGAGGTGCGCGCCAGGTTCGAACGCGAAGCCGACCTGGCGGCGCAACTGGAGCATCCCAGCATCGTCACCGTGTACGACCGTGGTTCGGAGAACGGTCAACTGTGGATCGCCATGCAGTACATCGACGGCGTCGACGCGGCGACGGTGAATCCGATGACCCTGCCGCCGGAACGCGCCGTGCAGATCATCGAGGGCGTCGCCGACGCGCTGGACTACGCGCACGGCATGGGGGTGCTGCACCGCGACGTGAAACCGGCCAACATCATGCTGGCCCGCTCCAGCGCGGGACAGGGGGAACGGGTCTTCCTGACCGATTTCGGTATCGCCCGGCTGCGTGAGGATTCGACCCACCTCACCCAGACCGGCATGTTCACCGCCACGCTCGCCTACGCCTCGCCCGAACAGATGACCGGTGGCCACCTCGACCCGCGCACCGACCAGTACGCGCTGGCCTGCGCGCTGTACTGGCTGCTCGCCGGCGTCGGCCCCTTCGACGCCGACAACCCCGCCGACATCATCCACGGACACCTCCAACTCGCCCTCCCCCCACTGGCCGTGCGCCGCCGCGGCCTGAACCCCGCACTGGACGCGGTCCTCGCCGCGGGCATGGCCAAGCGCCCCGAATATCGGTACAACACCTGCGCCGAATTCGCCGCCGCCGCCAAACACGCCCTCACCACCACGTCCGGGCCCCGGCTGCCGACCCCGCCACCCGGCGCTGTCGTGCGCGGGAATCCGGTGGTGCCGCCATCGCATCCCGGTGCGTATCCCGCACCCGCGCAACAGTTTCCGCCAGCTGTTGGCCCTGGGTACCCGGTTTCCTCGCAGCCCGGGGGGCCGTACGCGGGTGCTCCGCATCCCGCGTCGCCGCCCGTGGCGCCGCAACCCGTGGCCCCGCAGAATCCGGCTCCCCCATATCAGGCGCCACCGCAAGTCCCCGCCTCGGCGTATCCGGTCCCGCCGCAGAACGTGGCACCCGATTACCCTGTCGCACAAAATAATCCGGCACCCGCCGCGCCGCAGGGGCAACCCGCCGGTGTGCCGGGTTCGGGCCATTCGGGTGGGTCCGTCGATCCGGCATCGGGACAGCCCGTGGGGGTTCCGGGGTCCGGCTATCCGGGTGGATCTGTGGATCCGTCAGGACATCCGGTGCGGGCCGGGGATCCCGGCCATCCCGGTGAACCACTGGATCCAGGAGCCGGACCCCCCGTGAGGGCGGCAGGTTCTGCCCGTCCCGGTGGCCCTTCGGATCCGATATCGGGACAGCCCGTGGGGGTTCCGGGACCAGGCAATTCGGGTGGGGCACTCGATCCGGTGTCGGGAGAGTCTGTCGATGCACCGTCTTCCGCGCTCGAATCCGGAGAGACCGGCTCCGGCGATGATCGGTCGACGCGGCGAGTCGATGATGCCCGGTCTCCCGAACCCGATCGAACCGATGTCGATCTCGCCGAGGATGGTGCGGCGTCGGCCGGAGAATCGAATCGGGGCACGCGGGCGGGGCATCCGGGCGTCGAGGATGGTCCCGGCTCCGATGCCGGTCGTTCGAACCCCGAGCAGACGAGTTCCGCTGCCGCTCCATCGAAACCCGAGTCGACCGGTTCGGGCGCGAGTCCCTCGGTTTCCGGGGCGGTTGCTCCCTTCGGTGGTTCTTCGGATCCGGAGGTGTCGGGTCCCGGTGTGGGGCCGTCGAATCCCGAATCGACGGGTCGCGGCGTGGGTTCGCCGCGTTCCTGGGCGGCGGCTCCTGGTGGTTCCCCGAACCCGGAATCGACGGGGCCCGGTGTCGGTCCGTCGAATCCCGAATCGACCGGCCCCGGCTCGGATCCCAGAGGGGGACAGGGGGGTTCGAGGTTCAGGGCGGGCGGGGTGTTCGCGGGGACGCGGGGTGGTGCGCGCGGGCCGGGATATCAGGGGGGCCCGCCCGTCGGGTATCCGCCCGCGCACGATGGTGGGGTTCAGGGGAGATCGCGGGTGACGGGTGCGCTGATCGGGGTGCTCGCGGTGGCCGTCGTGGCTGTCGTGATCGCGGCGGTGGCGTTGATCGCGGTGGTGATGGGTGGTGAGGAGTCGTCCGATACCGCGGCGTCGCCCGCGACATCGGGTCCGCGTGCGGTGACGCCTTCGGGGGCGGCGGATCCGCTGACGGCAAGTACGCGGGCATTCCCCCGGCTGCTGCCCCCGGGTGGCGTCGATGCGGGGGAGGGGTACCAGGACGCCGAATGCACGGCCTACGAGCCCGACGACGGGTTCGTGCCGAGAGACGAGCCGATGCGGTCGAGTTCGTGGACCATCGCGTGGCAGTGCGACCGCGTGATCGACGACCAGAGCTATATGAGCTACACGATTCTCGGCTATCGGTCCCCGGCGGCGGCGCGCGCGACGGTCGCGGCCCTGCCGTCGCACACCGAAACCCCCGGTCTGAAGAACGGCTCGCGCCACACCCGTCACGGGTGGATCGTGTCCGACCCACCCGGCCCGTTGCAGCCGTACTTCTACACCGCGAAGATGGTGATCAGCTTCGAGGACGATCCGGCCCGCGCCGAGTACCTGCTCTACATCAGCCACAGGGGCACCTCGAAGAGTCCGCAATCCCTGCAACCCTCCGCCGACGTGGATATCGCCGAATGGTGGTCCGCCGCCCCTTTGTGAACGCAGCGATGTCCAGCAGATCGCCGGTGTATTCCGCGGAGCGGCCCACAGCGAACGGCGGCCCCCTTCTTCCTCACGCCGCCACGTACTCACCTCCGCCTCGGCGGCCACCACGTCCGGTGCGACGCACCGAGTGCTGGTGGATGTGCGGAGGCGAACGCCGTTCAGTCCGCCGCCAACGCCTCCACGATCGGCATGCGGGCGGCGCGCAACGCGGGCGGGATGGATCCGAGCAGGGCGAGGCCGAGCGCAGCCAGCCCGTAGATCAGGATCAGCGGTCCAGGGGCGTAGACGATATCGATGGTCATGGCGTGCCCGATCGCGACGGTCGCCAGGTATTGAACCGCCGCCCCGACGGCCAGACCCAGTGCCGCGCCGACGATTCCGATACCGGCGGCCTCCGCCAGCACCGACCGCAGCAGGAATTTACGCCCGGTGCCCATGGCGCGCAGCACCCCCAGTTCGCGGCGGCGCTCCAGCACCGAGAGCATGAGCGTGTTCAGCAGGGCGACGGTCGCGACGAGCACCACGATCCACAGGATGGCCGTGCTCATCGCCGAGCCCTGGCGCACGCTGGAGGAGATGGCGGTGACGGCGTCCCGACCGGTGTCGACGTGCATCTGCGGCGGGGCGATCGACCGGATATCGGCGATCACGGCGTCGGGATCCGCCCCCGGTTCGAGGTCGATGGACAGGATCGTCTCCCCGGGCCGCTGGTACCACTGCCGCAGCTGGTCCAGATCCATGATGACCACACCCGCGACCGCGCTGAAGTACGGAATCACCTGGAGCACTTCGACGGTGTGCGCTCCGGTCGGCGTCGGCAGCGTCACCGCCGACCCCGGTTCCAGATCCAGCGACCGCGCCACATCCCGCGACACGACCACCCCCTCGCCCGCCGCCATGCGCGGAAGTAGCGAACGGTCGACCGCGGCGACCCGGATATCACCGCTTTCGGCGGGCAGGCCCTGCAACATGACCCGTCCGCTGCCCAGGGTGGCGAAGGCCATCTGCGCCGGACTCACCTCGGCGATCCCGGGCAGCGCCGCGATCTTCGCATCGAGCCCGGTCGGCAGCAGAGGCCCGGTCGGGAACTGTTCCATGGCACTCGGACTGACGAAGATATCGGTTTTCGCCAGTTCCTCGAACGTGACGGTGGCCGAATCGACCATATTGCGTGACGCCCCGCCCATGGCGACGGTGGCGGCGACCCCGATCATGACGGTCATGGCCGTCGCCCACACGCGCCGCGGGGCCCGCTCCAAGGTGGTCGCGCCGAGCGCGCCCGGTGCGCCGAACAGGCGGGATATGGCGGCGGCGGCCCGCACGATCGGCCCGGTGGCCGCGAAGCAGAGCACCACCGCCGCGCTGAACGACAGGGAGATCGAGGCCAGCGACACCCGGCCCAGATCGGTTTCGGCGATGGCGACAGCCGCGACGGTCGCCGCGATGCCGACGACGATCGCGATCCGACGAAGCACCGGCCGCGTCACGTCGGAAGTGCCGACACCGACCGGCACCAGCGCCTCGATCGGCTCGACCTTGTAGACCTGCCTGGCGGCGATGCCGGCGGCGGACACACTTGCTACCACGCAGGCGGCCACCGCGACCGGAATCGCGTAGCCGGGCACCAGGTACTCGGTGCGCGCCTCGACCGATTGCATGATGGCGGCGGGCAGTCGTCCGATCGCGACTCGGCCCATGAAAACGCCGATCAGCGCGCCGATCGCACCGCCGAGGAGCCCGAGCAGCGCCGCCTCGACGAGCAGATCGCGCACCATCGGCGCGCGTTTACCTCCGATGGCGCGCAGCAGCGACAGCATCGGTCTGCGCTGGGCGATCGCCATACTCATGGCGTTGTAGATCAGGAACGCCGAGACGATCAACGCCGCGGCCGACGACATCAGCGTCGAATACCGCACGATCTGGATCGCGCCGCCCGCTTGGACGGTGCGCAGACTCGGATCCGCCACCACCGCGCGGCCACCGACCACCTCGGTCAGTCGGGCGCGCAGCGCACCGATATCGGTGCCGTCGACGGCGACGATCTGTACCGAATCGAGGCGGCCGACCCGGTCGGTGAGCTTCTGCGCCAGCCCGAGCGGGGCGGCGACGATATGACCGCCGTTGAGTTCGGCCGAGGTGTCCTCGTCGAGAACGCCCGCCGCCGTGACGGTTCCGGAACCGAGCGGGAAACTCTCGCCTTCGGCCCTTCCCATCGCCGCGCCCACCAGCACCCCGTTCGGCACCGCGAACAACTTGCCGATCTGCGCGGACATCGGACCGGCGAGTTCGGTGCCGAGCGCGCCCATATTCGCGTCCGCGCCGATCAGCAGCGCCCGGTCGGCGCCGCTGCCGAGTTGCGCGCGCAACATGGGCACCGCCTTGTCGACGCCGGGGGTGGCCGCGACGGCAGGCAGTAGCGACTGGTCGAAACCCGCGTCGGTGATGCCGGTGATCTCCAGTTCGGCCTTACCGCCCAGCGCCTTGGTGAGCCGGTCCACCGATCCGGTGACCGAACCGGAGATGCTGAGCACCGCGACGAGCAGCGCGGCCGAGATACCCATGACGGCCAGCGACATGGCCGAACGTCCGCGGTGCGCGAACAGTTCACGAATATTGAACAGCCGCAGTCGGTCCCATGCGGCCCCGATCATGCGCGCACCGCGTCGGCACCCGATCCGGCTGTCCGGTCGACCTTGTCGTTGGACCCGATCTTGCCGTCGCGCAGGGTGATCACGCGATCGCAGTACTCCACCGCGCCCATGTCGTGGGTCACCATGACCACCGAATTGCCGTTGGCGGCGATCTCGCCGAGCAGTCGGAGAATCGAAGCGCCGGTGGTGGAGTCGAGGTTGCCGGTGGGTTCGTCGGCGAGGATCAGCGGCGGATCCATGATCAGCGCGCGCGCCACCGCGACCCGCTGCATCTGTCCGCCGGACAGTTCGGCCGGTCGGTGTTCGGCCCGGTCGCCGAGCCCGACCCGGTCCAGCAGTTCCAGTGCGCGCGGTTTGGCCTTGCGTAATCCGGTGCCGTCCAGCAGTTTCGGCACCGCGACGTTCTCCCAGGCCGACAGCGTCGGCAGCAGATTGAAGAACTGGAAGACGAAACCGACGCGATGCCTGCGGAATTCGGACTGGCGCTCCTCATCGAGCGCGCCGATCTCCTCGCCCCGGAAGCGGATCGACCCCGCGTCCGGACTGTCGAGCGCGCCGAGCAGGTGCAGCAGCGTGCTCTTCCCGGAACCCGAAGGTCCGATGATCGAGGTGAATTCACCGGATTCGATCCGTAGGCCGATTCCGTCGAGCGCGACGACCGTCTGCCCGCCGACCCGGTAACGCTTGGTGATATCGGACAGTTCCAGCATGGCCGGTTCCGGCATCGTCGGTCCCCCGTTTCTCTTTCGTTGGTCAGCGGGCCATCGCCGCGGCGGTCGAGTCGCGGTGACCATACTGGGCGTCGAGCAGCGCGTGCAGTGCCGGTTGTTCACCGCGGAGTTCGAGATAGGCCTCGGCATCTGACTGTCCCTGCGCGAGCGCCTGATCCAGTTTCGCCGCCAGGTGATTGTTCCAGCGGTGCCGCAGGGTGAGCAGCAAACCGCTGGGTCCGCCGAACAGGCGATCCAGATCCGGGATGCCGGAGAACAGGTCGGGGTCGTGCGGGTCGAGCGTGGCGCGCTCGAGGACGGTGTGCACGATGTCGGAACGGCGGTGGTGATCTTCCCAGGACATGGCGTCGGACCTTCCGTGTGACGTCCGCGGTGCCCCGGTCGTTTCTCGGGGCCTGGTGGGGATGTCTCAACGCTACGGCCGGACCGGGGCCGGGTCGTCGTGCCAGGGACCCGAATCCGCCTCCTACCCGGGTAGGAGGCGGGGCCCACTCGCGGGACGATGCGTGCGCCCGGACGCTACGACTAACCTGGGCGTATGGATGTGACCCACGCCATTCCCGCCACCGCGGGCGCCCGTGCGGCGGTACCCGCCGGGCAGCGTGGGAGTGTGCGCGACCGATTCGTGGCCTTCTCGCGTAATCCGGTCGCGACCCTGCGCGCCAATCTGGAACAACTGCCGTTCGACTACCCGCCGTCGCTGATGATCAGCGCCGACGCCGCGCTCGCCGTGGTCGGCGTGGCGGCGACGATCCAGCGCCACGAGTATTTCCCCACGGTATTGCCACTGGTCGCGATGATGCTCGCGTTCGCCACGGTGCCGCTGTTCTGCTTCTTCGGCATCGCCCCGACCCCGGTCATGCTCGCCGTGACCGGGCTCGGCTCGACCGCGGTATTCCTGGCGCAGCCGGTGTCGGTCGATTTCGCGCCCTTCGTCCTCGTCGTCGTGGTCGGTGAGGTCGCGGCGATCGCACCCAAACGGTGGAGCGCCCTGTTCGCCGTCGTCGGGGCGCTGGAACTGGCCGCCTTCGACGCGGCGGGGGATCTGCTGTGGAGTGTCGACGGCGAGCGATTGCACGGCCTGCCCATGTACACCGTCGGCATCGCGCTGGGCTGGCTGGTCGGCGTGATGTTGCAGTACCAGCGCAAATTCCTGTACCAGGAGCGTGAGGGGCAGGCGATCCGCGCGGCGCAGGCGGCGGGCGAGGAACGCAGGCGGATCGCGCGCGAGGTGCACGACGTGATCGCGCATTCGCTGAGCATCACCCTGCTGCATCTGACCGCGGCCAGGCACGCGTTGCAGACCGACCGCGATGTCGACGACGCCGTCGATGCGCTGATCGACGCCGAACGTCTCGGCAGGCAGGCGATGGCCGATATCCGCCGCACCATCGGGCTGCTCGACGCGGGCCCGTCCCGATCGGCGCCCGAACCGGGCATAGGCGATATCGAGGATCTCGTCGGTGATTTCGTGCGCGCCGGGCTCGATGTGCGCAGGACCGAGGAAGGCGACCTCGAAGCGGTTTCCGCCGCCGTCGGCCTCGCGCTCTATCGCATCGGACAGGAATCGCTGGCCAACGTGGTGAAACACGCGCCCGGCGGCAGCGCACGAGTCCGGCTGACGGTGGATTCCACCTCGGTGCGACTCGTCGTCGACAATTCCGTGCCGTCCGGTGCACCGCGCGACGCCGGCGGCGGGATGGGTTTGTCCGGTATGCGTCAGCGCGCGGAACTGCTCGGCGGGCGGATCGTCGCGGGACCGGAGGGCGGCGGCTGGTCGGTGCGCGCCGAATTCCCGCTCACCGCGTCGCGTGGCTGGCTCTCGTGCCCGCTGTCGGATCGGGATACGACGAACAACGCGGCCGTGGCCGCGCCGGGGGAGAACATGTGATCGGGGACCATGACGGAGGAGAACAGATGACTGTGATCCTGGAGAGGGCGAACAAGTGACGACTGTGTCCTCGACCAACGGTGTGGACACCGTCGCCGTGCTCGTCGTCGACGATCAGGAATTGGTTCGCGGTGGTCTGCGCCGCATCCTGCGCCGCAGAGACGGATTCCTGGTCACCGAATGCAGTGACGGCGATCAGGTACCAGGCGCGGTAGCGAGCGCGCGCCCCGACGTGGTGCTGATGGATCTGCGGATGAAGCGGGTCGGCGGCATCGACGCCACCAGGACGCTGCGCACCGGTCAGGACGCGCCGCCGGTACTCGTGCTCACCACCTTCGACGACGACCAGTTGCTCTCGGGTGCGCTGCGCGCGGGCGCCGCCGGATTCATCCTCAAGGATTCACCCGCCGAGGATCTGATCCGCGCGGTCCGCACGGTCGCGGCGGGCGGCGCCTGGCTCGACCCGTCGGTCACCGGGCGAGTGCTCTCGGCCTATCGGACGGTGCGCCCGGTCTCCGCGCGCGACGGCGACCGGCTCGGTGAACTGACCGCCCGCGAATACGAAGTGCTCGAACTGATCGGGCGCGGGCGCAGCAATTCGGAGATCGCCAAAGGTCTCGGCATCTCCGAAGTCACCGTGAAAAGCCACGTAGGACACATATTCGGCAAACTCGACCTGCGGGACAGGGCCGCGGCGATCGTCTTTGCGTTTGACCACGGGGTGGTCGCACCAGGAGAATCCAGTCTTTGACGGGCAGGACGACCGGGTACCCGGCGTCGCCCGGGAAGCGGAGGTTTCACGGGGTGGACGGACCTGGGTGGAGGGACGGCAGCAGGTTCGGGCCGTACGAGTTGCGCTCGCTGCTCGGCCGAGGCGGAATGGGCGAGGTCTACGAGGCCTACGACACCGTGAAGGATCGAGTGGTAGCGGTCAAACTACTGCCCGAAGAATACGCCAAGGACCCCGTCTATCAGGTGCGTTTCCGCCGTGAATCACAGGCGGCGGCACGGCTGGACGAACCGCACATCATCCCGATCCACGACTGGGGCGTGATCGACGGAGTCCTGTTCATCGATATGCGACTGGTCTCCGGCGTCGACCTGCGCGAAATCCTGCGCGGCCAGGGCCCGATGAGTCCCGAACGCGCACTCGGCATCATCGATCAGATCGCGTCGGCGCTGGACGCCGCGCATGCCGCCGGGCTCGTGCACCGCGATGTCAAACCCGCCAATATCCTCGTCGGCGAATCGGATTTCGCCTATCTCGCCGATTTCGGCCTCGCGCACAGCGAGGGCGACAGCTCGGTCACCCAGGTCGGCATGGCCGTCGGCTCCTACATCTACATGGCGCCGGAACGTTTCGACGTCGGCAACGTGAGCGGCAGCGCCGATATCTATTCGCTCACCTGCGTGCTGCACGAATGCCTCACCGGGGCATCCCCGTTCGCGTCGGCGAGTATGAATGTGCTGATCAGGGCGCATATGACCGAACCGCCGCCGCGTCCGAGCACCGTGCGCGCCGGACTGCCACCCGCGCTGGACGCGGTGATCGCGCGCGGTATGGCCAAGGATCCGGGCGAGCGGTATCCGACGGCGGTCGCGCTGGCGCAGGCCGCGCGCGCGGCGCTGACGGGACCCATTCCGGTCGCGCCGACCTTCGTGGTCCGCACCCCCGACCCGGCCCGTTTCGGGCAGCAGTCCGAACCCGCCCCGCTGAGTTCGCTGGTGCCGCCGGAGCCCACCGGCGAATTCTCGATCATCCCGACCGCCGCGACCGCGGTGCCCACCGAACTCCAATTCGAACCGCTGCCGTCGCGTCAACCGAAGAACACGGCACCGCCGGTCGCCGCACAGGCCAACGAACCCCCGGTGCCGATCCGTCCGTTCCCGGACGCGCATCTGTACGAGCAGGGTCAGCAGGGGTACACCCCCGAGCCCGCGCAGTACCCGGCGCCGCAGACCCAGCGATACGGGCCGGTGCCGTCGGTCTCCGAACCCGCCGTCGCGATGCCGCAGCAGCGTCTGCCGGAATTCCCGAGCCCGGACGACGGTTTCGCGCCGCCCACCGAACAGTACGAGCGTGCCGTGCCCACCCCGGCTGCGTACGCCCCCGCTTCCGGAGCGTTCCCCGCCGGGCCCGGATCTGCCGAGGAATACAGTCCCGCGACTCGGGCGTACGGGGGTTCCGCGCCGGCTTCGGGTTCGTTCGCGGCTCCCGAGACGCAGCGCTACGACCGCGCGGTTCCCGACGCGTACGGTCCCGCCGCTCCGGCATTCGGCGAATCCGCACCGAGTTCGGGATCGTTCGCGGCTCCCGAGACGCGCCGTTACGACGGGGCGGTTCCCGACGCCTACGATCCCGACGTTCCCGCGCCCGGTTCGAATTCGTTCGCGGCTCCCGAAACTCAGCGTTACGACGGCGCGGGATCCGACGGGTACGGTCCCGAGGTTCGGTCGTATGGCGATTCCGCGCCGGGTTCCGGTTCGTTCGCCGCGCCCGAGACCCAGCGTTACGACGGCGCGGCCCAGGCATACGGCTCGGACGCGCGGTCCTACGGCGATCAGGCTCCGTCGTCGGGCGGCTTCGCCGCCGAGACCCGGCGCTACGACGGCGGGAACCCGGAGCAGTACCGTCATGGTGCCCCGCCGTACGGCGAGAGTGCCGCACGGCAGGGGTCTTTCGCACCGGAGACCCAGCACTACGACGGTTTCGGCGAAGACCCGTACTCGCCGCCGACGCAGCAGTTCCGCGATCCGGGCGTGCTCTCGCAGGCCGCCGAGGAGACCAGGCAATACGGAATCGACGCGCCGCAGGCCTACGCGCAGTCGGCCGCGCACGATGCCTTCGCCGACCCGGCCGAGGCGTACGGCGCGGCATACGATCCCGATCCGCACGTCGCCGCCACCCAGCACTACGACGGCGCGCGGCAGCAGGCGCCGAACGATCCCCGGTATCCCGAACCCGACGCCTACCCGGCGGCGCAGGCGTATTCGGACTACCAGCCCGACTCACCCGGGTACCCGCACGGAACCGGCGGCTTCTACGCGCGGGACGTGGCCGATCCGCAGGCGGCGTACGGCTACGCCGGTCAGGACGAATCCGCCTACGGCGCACAGGGCGGCGCGGCACAGGGATATGCCCACGGCAACGACGGCTACGGCGCGCCCGGCGAATACGACGACTACTACGGGAACGGTGACCACGAGCCCGAGCGGCGACGTTCGATCGTGCTGCCCATGCTGGTCGCGGGAGTCGTCATCGTGGTGCTGGCCGTCGGCGGTGTCATCGGCTGGACGATGTTCGCGTCGAAGGACAAGAGCGCGGACATCGTCGACCAGGCGGGGTCGATCACCACCTCGGCCGTCTCCCGCGGCACCACCCCCGGTGCGGCCGCGGCGCCGAGCGCGTCGTCGACCACCTCGGCCGCCGCCACGTCGACCGCCCTGCCCGCGGGCGCGAAATCCTGTTCGACGGGTCGAGCGGTTCCCGGCTCCTTCGCCCAGACGGCGACGGGCAGCGAGGTGACGAGTTGCCCGTTCGCCGAGGCGGTTCGGCAGGCCTACGCCGAATCCGCCGCGGCCACGTCCTCGCGCGCGCCCCGATCGATCGTCGCGGTGAGCCCGGTGACCGGGCGCAGTTACACGATGAACTGCGTCGCGTCGGGACAGCTCGTCACCTGCACGGGTGGCGAGAACGCGGTGGTCTACATCTACTGAGCGCGTCGCGCGGTCCGGTGTCCGGGCCGCGGGTGTCGGGGCGGAGATATTTCCGAACGGAATGCCCACCCCGACACGCCGGAATGCGGGTTAGGCTCGGTGCGTGTCGAAGCGGGGCTCCCAGGAGCGTGGGCGAGACGGGACGCCCCGGGCGGTACCCGCTCACAGATGGACGTCGGGTGTCGGGCGGGCGCGTGGTACGCGCGCCGTCGGCGGCCCGAGTACGGTTACCCGTTACCGTACGTACGCAGGTATCGTGGGGAGCTCTCGAAAGTAATGCGTCAAGTTATGTCCGATAGTCGTATTCGAAAAGCCCTCGGTGCCTGCGCGCTCGCGTTGATGCTCACCACCTCGTGCGCGGCCCAGAACGGAAGTGTCGAGGAGATCGAGTCCTCGACGATCACCCAGGCCGCGGCGGTTTCCGAACCGAAGATCGAGATGACCCTGCCGGGCACCCTCGCGGCGGGTTTCCAGCAGTTCCAGGCTTCGATGAAGGGGCACTACGGCATGGCCGTGGTCGCGGTCGGCGGCGACGACGTCGTCACGTTCGGAGACTGGACGACCGGTCCGGCGTGGTCGACGATGAAGGTGCCGTTGACGATCGCCGCGATCCGTGACAGTTCCGCGAACGGCGGATTCGCCGCGACCGCCGCGATCACCGAATCCGACAACGCCGCGGCCGATGTGCTGTGGGCGGCCCTCGGCTCCGGCCAGGAGGCGGCCTCCGCGGTCGAGGCGGTGCTGCGCGAAGGCGGCGACGCCAAGACCGTCATCCCGGCCACCCGTACCCGCACCGACTACTCGTCGTTCGGACAGGCGGAATGGACGCTGAACGACCAGGTCCGGTTCGCTTCGCGACTGCCCTGCCTGAACCGGGTCTCCACCGTGGTCAAACTCATGGAACAGATCGTCCCGAGTCATCGCTGGGGTCTCGGCGCGTTCAACGGCGCCGAATTCAAGGGCGGCTGGGGTCCGGACACGTCGGGCAAATATCTCGTCCGCCAGTTCGGTCTGATCTCCACGGCGCGCGGACAGATCGCCGTCGCGCTTGCGGCCCAACCGGATTCCGGTACGTTCTCCGACGGTATGGCGGCGATGGACAAGATGGCGGCGCTGATCTCCGAGCACCTCGGTGAACTGGCCTCGGGCAAATGCTCGTCTTGAGAAACGTGAAACGCCAGGGGAGCGAACAATGTAGGTGAGGTCGTGGACGCGTGCGTGCGCTCCGGACGGCCGCGCCCGCGAGGTGGAGGTAACGGGGTGGATGACGCGGATTCGCGGATCGGTTCCCGATTCGGTCCGTACGAGTTTCGCTCACTGCTCGGCCGAGGCGGAATGGGAGAGGTCTACGAGGCCTACGACACCGTGAAGGGCCGGGTCGTCGCGGTGAAACTGCTCCCGACCGAACTGGCGAGAGATCCGGTGTTCCAGCAACGGTTCCGCCGCGAGTCGAAGGCGGCGGCCAGGCTGGCCGAACCGCACGTCATCCCGATCCACGACTGGGGTGAGATCGACGGCGTCCTCTATATCGATATGCGGCTGGTTCGCGGCAGCGACCTGCGGTCGGTACTGGAGGAGAAAGGTCCGCTGAGCCCGGTCCGCACGGTCGGGATCATCGAGCAGATCGCCGCCGCGCTCGACGCCGCGCACACCGAGGGATTGGTGCATCGCGACGTCAAGCCCGCGAACATCCTGGTGACGCCGTCGGATTTCGCCTACCTCGCCGATTTCGGCATCGCACGATCGGCGGGCGACCCGAGTGTCACCGACACCGGCACCGCCGTCGGCTCCTACAACTACATCGCGCCGGAACGGTTCGACACCGCCCCGGTCTCCGGCGCCGCCGACGTCTATTCGCTGGCCTGCGTGCTCTACGAATGCCTCACCGGTACACAGCCGTTCCCGGCCGAGGGCATGAACGTCCTGATCCGCTCGCACCTGACCGCGCCGCCGCCGCGCCCGAGCGCCAAACAGTCGGGCCTGCCCCCGGTCCTGGACGAGGTCGTCGTCCGCGGTATGGCCAAGGATCCCGCCGACCGCTATCCCAGCGCGAGCGCGCTGGCCTCGGCGGCGCGCGCCGCGCTGACCGCACCCGGACCGGAGTCGCAGCGCCTGCGCCGCGAACCGGGCCTGCCCGCCCCGACCACGGTCGTCTTCCCCGCCGTGGAACCCGGCGGCGGACACGGCGATCCCCGCGCCTCCGACGTGACCACCCGGCGGATCCGCGACGCTCGGCCCCCGTCCGGGCCGAACCCGTCGATCCCGCCGGGTCGCCCCGGCGCGCGGCAGACGCGTGAACGGAGCGGTGGCGGCGATCCGGGTGCGCGAGGACCGGCGTCCCGGGAGGGAGCGGCCGCGGGGTCCGGCGCGCCGAACGCGGGCGAACCGATCGCGGCGGGCGAAGGCGAGGGCGGGGGTACGTCCGCGCCGACGGTCGATCTCGACGCGGTGACCGCGAAATCGACCACCGCCGCTCCGGCCGCGGCGACCGTCAGAACCCCGAGGGTCTCGGAGACTCGTTCTCCCGGTGCCGGTTCACGGGAGGGAGCGCAGGCCCCGAACGTCGCGTCGGAGAAGCGCTCACCCGGAACGGGTCCGAGAGAGGGGGCGCAGACGCCGAACACCGGGCAGGGAGGCGGGCCGCACGCGGCGGCTACCGTCGACTTCACCGCGCTGGCGCGGAACCGCCCACCGGGTAGCAGGGGCCCGACGGGACCGCAGGCGCCCGGCGGCGACCCGTCGACCGTCGATCTGAGCGCGACGGCGAACCGGCTTCCCGGGCGATCGGCCTCGTCCGTCCCCGGTCGCGAATCCCGGCCCGGCGCGGTCGGTCCACCTCGCCCGCCCGTCCGATCCGCGCAGACACGGAACTCCGGCCCGATAGCGGCCGGGCGCCCGCAGCAGCCTTCCGCGCAATCGGCCCCGCCGACAACGCATTTCGGCCGGGTCGGCGACGCCAACCTCACGCGGTCGGCCCAGCCCGCACCACCCGCGCGCAGCCGCACCCCTCGGCTGCTGTTGCTGTTCGCCGCGGTGCTCGCGATCGCCGCCGCCGTCGCGGGCGTGATCGGCTGGCACGCGCGTGGCGGCGACGGCGACGCACCGGCGCGGGATCTGTCGACGAGTACGGTCCGACTGCCGGAGGACGCGCAGGCCTGCGCGCAGTCCAAGCCGAAGGTCGGTCGCTACTCGGCCTCGGCGACGGGTAGCCGGGTGACCAGCTGCCCGTTCGCGGAAGCGGTGCGCGAGGCGTACGGGTGGGCGGCGGGTGACGCCGAAGCGGGCGACGAACGCAGCGTGACGGCCACGAGCCCGGTCAGCCAGCGCGAGTACACGATGGACTGCACCGCGGGTATCGACTTCGTGACCTGTACGGGCGGCGACAACGCGATCGTCTACCTCTACTGACTCCGCCGCGGGGCCATCGCGCGCCCCGTGGCGATCACCCGTTGGGCAGGATCACCGCGCGACCGTCGATCTTCCCGGCGTGCAGTCGCTCGTACGCGAGCGGAGCCTCGTCCATCCCGAATGTCTCGACGTGGACATCGACCGCCCCCGCCCGCGCGAGGTCGAGTACCTCTCGCAATTCGCCGCGACTGCCCCAGTACGGCGCCGTCACGGTGACCTCGAAGGGCATGACGCCGAAGCCGACGGGCAGCGTGCCGCCCCCGATGCCGACGATCGTCACATCGCCTTCCATGGCGACGCAGGCGCCCGCCGTGGCGACGGTCGGTTCGGCCCCGACGAAATCGAAGACGGCCGTCGCCCCGCGTCCGCCGGTCAGTTCGCGCACCCGGTCGGCGGCCTTCGCGTCGGAGGTCACCGTCTCGTGCGCGCCCACTGCGCGCGCCAGCTGGAGTTTGTCGTCGCTGATATCCATCGCGACGACGCGCGCCGGACTCACCGCGCGCAACAGCTGGATCGCGACATGCCCGAGCCCGCCCGCCCCGATGACGACGGCCGTCGAGCCCGGCCCGAGTTTCGGCAGCGAGCGCTTGATGGCGTGGTAGGGCGTGAGCCCGGCGTCGGTGAGCGGTACGGCACGCACCGGGTCGAGTCCGTCGAGCGGCTCGAGGTGGCGGGAGTCGTCCACGATCAGGTATTCGGCGATGGCGCCCGACGCGCCGAGTCCGGGCGGGAAGATGCCCAGTTCGGTCGCGCGCACGCAGTAGTTCTCCTTGCCCGCCGCGCACGGCGCGCACCGTCCGCAGCCCCACGGGCCGTAGACGGCGACGGAATCGCCGATCGCGACGCCGGTGACGCCGTCGCCGAGCGCGACGATCGTGCCCGCGCCCTCGTGGCCCAATGTGAGGGGCAGCCGGTACGGAAATTCGCTTTCCGGCCAGGACATGACGGCGATATCGGAGTGGCAGACGCCCGCCGCCGAAACTTTCAGCAGCACCTGTCCCGGTCCCGGCTCCGGATCGGGCACGGTGACCAATTCCGGCGGCGCGCCGATTTCTCGATACTGAAGGGCCTTCATCGCGATACCTCCTGATCGAATTCTCGAAGAGGGCGCCTCGCCCGGCCCGGCGCGATTCGCCCCCGGTGGTTCAGCACGGAACGCCGTACGGACCGCCGTGCGTTCCGGCGCGACATCGCGGCCGATCGAGCTCCGATAACGCGCTGACGTGCGACTATGCTGTTCGATCACCCGGCGGTAACTACCGCGACGGCCGTATACGATGATACTGCCCGGCCCGCGCGCGCCCCATGGAAGCGCGGTCGCCGCCGACGCGACGGCGGCGGATTCGCGCGCGGAACGAGAAAATGTCGACCGGACGACCACCGCGGGTTCCCGCATTCGTCCACGCCGAATTCCGCCGACCCGGTCTGTCCGGTTTGCGAAACGCGCCGGGACATCGAGACTGGAAGGAGCGCACGACCAGAACCTGTCGACATTTCTACCGAACGAATCCGGAGATCCACGGTGAGTGCAGCTGGTTACCCAAGGTTCACGGGGCCGCAGGCCCCCGGATACGCGGGGCGGGGCAAGATATCCGCCATGCGCATCGGAGTCTTGACCGGAGGCGGAGACTGTCCAGGACTGAACGCGGTCATCCGCGCCGTCGTTCGTACCGCGAACGGGCGATACGGAGACGCGATAGTCGGCTTCGAGGACGGTTGGCGCGGCCTATTGGAGGATCGCAAGATCCAGATCCTCAACGACGACCGCACCGACCGGTTGCTCACCAAGGGCGGGACCATACTCGGCACCGCGCGCACCAATCCCGACGTGCTGCGCGAGGGCCTGCCCCGCATCAAGCAGACACTCGACGACAACGGCATCGACGCACTCATCCCGATCGGCGGCGAGGGCACGCTCACCGCGGCCAGCTGGCTGTCCGACGAGGGCGTGCCGGTGGTCGGCGTGCCCAAGACCATCGATAACGACATCGACTGCACCGACGTCACTTTCGGACACGACACCGCGTTGAGCATCGCCAGCGAGGCGATCGACCGCCTGCACACCACCGCGGAATCCCATCAGCGCGTCATGCTGGTCGAAGTGATGGGACGGCACGCGGGCTGGATCGCCATCAACGCCGGTATGGCCGCGGGCGCGCACCTCACGCTGGTGCCCGAGGTGCCCTTCGACGTGGACGAGGTCTGCACCCTGATCAAACGCCGCTTCCAGCGCGGCGACAAACATTTCATCTGCGTGGTCGCCGAAGGTTCCCATCCCGCGCCGGAATCCGATTTCGCGTTGCGCGAGGGCGGTATCGACGAATTCGGCCACGAGCGATTCACCGGCGTCGCCCAGCAATTGGGGTCGGAGATCGAACGCCGCATCGGCAAGGAAGTGCGCACCACCGTGCTCGGCCACGTGCAGCGCGGCGGCAGCCCGACACCCTACGACCGGGTCCTCGCCACCCGGTTCGGCCTGCACGCCGCGGAGGCCGTGCACGCGAACAGGTTCGGTCAGATGGTCGCGTTGCGCGGCACCAGCATCGAGCTGGTCCCGCTCTCGGAGGCGACCAAGCAGCTCAAACGCGTTCCCGAGAGCCGCTACGCCGAAGCGGAAGCTTTCTTCGGCTGACACGCGGACCGCTCTGGTCGGGGGATCCGGCCGGGTTTACGCTCGTCCCCATGGCACTCATCGATTTCGACGACCTGCCCACCGCGACGGCCGACGTGCTGCGCCGTCGCGCGCGGGGCGCGGGACTCGGCCCCGCCGAATACGTTCGGCGGGAACTGATCTCTCGCGCGCGCACGCGGGTGCCCGATGACGCGGTCGTCGATTTCGTCGAACAGCAGGGCTGCCTGCCCGGTCCGGTCATCGATACCGACGCCGTCGCCGTGATCCACTCCTACGACATGCCGTTCGATGTGCTGGACCGGTTCGCGCGCCGCGCGTCCGCCACCGGCATGCCGGTCGGCGAGTACGTGCGCGGGCAGCTGATCGCGATGGCGCGTCGATCGACCGTCGACGACGCGATGGGGGAATTCGAGGAAGCGATGCGCGCGGATCCGAGCCTGGATATGGATATGAACGAGATCGCCGCCTCGATCCGCTACGCGCGCGGCCTGTAGCGGCTCAGTCGCCGATACAGGGCGCTCCGTCGATGCCGACCGCGAGCTCCGACCCGTCGGCCGCCGCGACGGAGATACCGGTGATGTCACCGACATAGGCGACGGTCGCTGCCGCGGTGCAGATTCGGCGCGCTGTCTCGGCGCCGGACGCGTCGTCGGCCAGTGTGGTCCCGATGGCGACGGTCGTGCATTGGCCGATGATCGAGATATCGGCGACGCCGAATTCCGAGACGGCCTTCTCGATTCGGTCGATGTCGCCGCACACCTCGGAGCTGGGGCGGTCCGTCGAGCCGGACACCTGTGATGTGCTCGCCGCATCGGAGGCCTCCGATGCGTTCGCGCACGAAGCCGTCACGCCGATGGCCGCGCACGCGAGCGCATATCGCCATGCGGCGGCGGCGCTGCTCATGTGCTCTGCGCGGTGAGGAGCGAGCCTGTCGCGTGCACGACATCCAGATGCTCGACCGTCGGTTCGCCCGGCCGTGCTCCGGCGAAGGCGGCGTCGACGGCCGGGTGGATCCGTTCCTGGAACGCGCGGGCGCAGTGTGCCTCGGACTCCCACACATCGATGTAGCGCAGCCCGCCGACGTCGCGGCGCACGCACAGGTGCAACAGCGAACCGGCCAGTGGCTCAGGACCGAGCTCTTCGATGATCCGCGTGTAGAGCTCCTCGCCGATCGGGACATCTTGAATGTAGGCGTACACCATGGCCGGAATCCCTTCTGAATTCATCCGAATCAGTATCGGACGAATATCGGTAGAATAGGCGTCGATGAACGACAACGTCAAGGCAGGCAAGCGGCGATACAACGCACCGCTACGCGCGGCACAGGCGGCCGAGCGACGTCACGCGATCCTCGGCGCCGCACGACATCTGTTCGTGGTCCGTGGATACGCCGCGACGACGGTGGCCGAGATCGCCGCGGACGCGGGTGTTTCCGTCGACACGGTGTACGCGTCCATCGGTCGTAAACCGATCCTGCTCCGAGAACTCGTCGAAACCGCCCTCTCCGGCACGGATCAGGCCGTTCCGGCTCGGGAACGCGAGTATGTCCGCGCGATCCGCGAGGCGGCCGGCGCCGAGGACAAGATCGCGATCTACGTCGACGCGCTGGTCGCCATCCAGCAACGGCTCGCGCCGATCTTCCTCGCCCTGCGCGAGGCCGCGAGCACGGATTCGTCGTGCGCCCGGATCTGGTCCGAGATCGGTGAGCGGCGTGCCGCCAACATGCGTGAGTTCGCGGCCGACCTGCGCGGCACCGGGCAATTGCGCGAGGACCTGTCCGATGACGAGGTGGCCGACGTCATCTGGAGCATGAACGCCACCGAGTACTGGGTGCTGCTCGTCGGCGAACGCGATTGGACCGTCGAGCGCTTCCGCGACTGGTTGGTCGACGCGTGGATCCGCCTGTTCCTCCGCCCGGCGTAGGTACCGTGGCTGGTATGCGTACCCGGCGACTGATCGCGTTGACACTGACCATCGTCGCCGCCGTGGTGGTGGCGGCGTGCTCGTCGGATTCCAACCCGCCCGAGCCGACGACCGGCGACTGGCACGGCGCGATCCAGGTGCCGGGACAGCCGATCGAGATCGGGGTGAGTTTCACCGGCGACGGCGCCGCGACCATCGATATCCCCTCGCAGGGCCTGCGCGCCGTGGCACTGAAGGACGTGCGATCCGACCGTGGCGGTGTGGAATTCGCGATCCCGGACATTCCCGGTGATCCGGTCTTCCGCGGACGTTACGAATCCGACCGCATCACCGGCGATTTCACGCAGAGCGGCCAGAGTCTGCCGCTGACGCTGGAACGGGGGAAGGTCGCGGGTGTGGCGCGACCGCAGGAGCCGAAACCGCCGTTCCCGTACGAATCCGAGGACGTCACCTACCGCAACGGCGATATCACCATCGCGGGCACACTCACCACCCCGCGCGGCAGCGGGCCGTTTCCCGCGGTCGTGATGATCACCGGGAGCGGTGCGCACAATCGTGACGAGGAGATGCTGGGCCACAAACCCTTCCTGCTGATCGCCGACGCCATGACCCGCGCGGGCTACGCGGTGCTGCGCACCGACGACAGGGGCATCGGCGGCACCGGAGGGAAACTCGAGGACGCGAATTACACCGACCTGTCCGGCGACGCGGCGGCCGGGGTCGACTTCCTACGCGGCCGAAAGGATATCGATCCGGCGCGCGTCGGTTTGTTCGGCCACAGCGAGGGCGGCTATCTCGCACCCCTGGTCGCCACGCGACCCGACAGCGGCGTGGCCTTCGCGATTCTGATGGCGGGCCCCTCGGTGCCGGGCGATCAGGTGCTGGTCGAACAGACCCGGGTCATCATGGCGGCCAACGGCGCTCCCGCAGCCGATGTCGACAAACAGGTGAGCGAGAGCGCCGAGTTGGCCGCCTTGTTGAAGGCAGGCGACCTCGAAGGCGCCAAGGCATTCCTGAAGCGGTCCAACGACGCGTTGCCGCAGGACAAGCGCCTCCCCGACGACCAGGTCGGCGCACAGGTCACCCCGTATTTCGCCGCGCTCATCCAATACGATCCGGCCCCCGCGCTCTCCGCGCTGCGCATCCCGGTCCTGGCGTTCTTCGGCGGCACGGATCTCCAGGTGATCCCCGCGCAGAACGAGCAGCCCATGCGCGACCTGCTCGCCGGTGACCCGGCAGCGACCGTCCACACCTTCCCCGGCCTCAATCATCTGATGCAGCCCAGTGCGACCGGCGCTCCCGGCGACTACGGCACCATCGAAACCACCGTCTCCCCGGAAGTGCTCACCTACATCACCGGCTGGCTGACCCAGCGTTTCCCGCCGAAGTAGTGCCGCGCGCCGACGGCCGGAGGTCGGCGCGGTGCGATGGCGGGGCTTACATAGACTGTCGGTTATGAGCGCACTTACCGCCGAGTTGATGGATTACGCCGAGGTCATCTCCCGGTACGAGCCGGTGCTCGGCATGGAAGTCCACGTCGAACTGTCCACCGCGACGAAGATGTTCTGCGGTTGCCCGACCGAATTCGGCGCCGAGCCGAATACCCAGGTGTGCCCGGTCTGCCTCGGTCTGCCCGGTTCGCTGCCGGTGGTGAACGAGAAAGCCGTGGAATCGGCGATCCGGATCGGTCTCGCGCTGAACTGCTCGATCACCCCGTGGGGCCGTTTCGCCCGCAAGAACTACTTCTACCCGGATCAGCCGAAGAACTACCAGATCAGCCAGTACGACGAGCCGATCGCGACCAACGGCTACCTGGACGTGGTGCTCGACGACGGCAGCATCTTCCGCGTCGACATCGAGCGCGCCCACATGGAAGAGGACACCGGTAAATCGCTGCACGTCGGCGGCGCGACCGGTCGTATCCACGGCGCGAGCCACTCCCTGCTCGACTACAACCGCGCGGGTGTGCCGCTGATCGAGATCGTCACCAAGCCGATCACCGGGGCGGGTGAGCGCGCGCCCGAGGTGGCCCGCGCCTACGTGACCGCCCTGCGCGAGGTACTGAAATCGCTCGACGTCTCCGACGTGAAGATGGAGCAGGGTTCGCTGCGCTGCGACGCCAACGTCTCGCTGATGCCGGTGGGCGCGAAGGAATTCGGCACCCGGACCGAGACCAAGAACGTGAACTCGCTCAAGAGCGTCGAGGTCGCGGTGCGTTTCGAGATGCGCCGCCAGGGCGCGGTGCTCGCGGGCGGCGGCACCATCGTGCAGGAGACCCGCCACTTCCACGAGTCCGACGGCACGACCTCACCCGGTCGCATCAAGGAGACCGCCGAGGACTACCGCTACTTCCCCGAGCCGGATCTGGAACCCGTTGCGCCCGCGGCGGATCGGGTCGAGGAATTACGCGCGACCATTCCGGAGTACCCGTGGCTGCGGCGCGCCCGCATCCAGTCCGATTGGGATCTGTCCGACGAGGTCATGCGCGACCTGGTGAACGCGGGCGCGCTCGATCTGATCATCGCCACCGTCGACGCGGGTGCGCCCGCCAACGAGGCGCGTTCCTGGTGGGTCGCCTACCTCACCGAGAAGGCCAAGGAGCGCGAGGTCGCGCTGGAGGATCTGCCGATCACGCCCGCGCAGGTGGCCGAGGTCATCGGGCTGGTCGAGGCCAAGACGGTGAACAACAAGGTCGCCAAGCAGGTCGTCGATTTCGTGCTGGCGGGCGAGGGCGATCCGGCGAAGATCGTGGAGGCCAAGGGCCTCGGCATGGTCAGTGACGACAGCGCGCTGCGCGCCGAGGTCGAGAAGGCACTGGCCGCCAACCCGGATATCGCCGACAAGATCCGCTCCGGCAAGGTCGCCGCCGCGGGCAAGATCGTCGGCGACGTCATGAAGGCGACGCGCGGTCAGGCCGACGCGGCCCGCGTCCGCGAACTGGTCATCGCCGCCTGCGAGTGAGGGGCGGCGTTTCCCGGAGGACCGAGTTCGGTCCTCGCCGTACGGCCCGCGCACGAAGAAAGGCGCTCACGTGGTGCGAGCGCCTTTCTTCGTGGCCGGGTACCTAGTCGGGTCCACCGCCTCCGCCGGACTGCGGCAGCGGTATGCGCACGACGCGGTCGTCGTTGGGACCGGGCTGTCCATCGGTCTTGTTCACGGTGCCGACCCAGAAACTGCCGTCGGGTCCGATGGTCGCGCCGCCGAGCTGACCGTATTTGTCCTGGGACAGCAGGCTCGGCGCGGTGGTGATCGCGTGGGTGTTCTCGTCGACCGTGGCGAGCGCGAGCGCCTTCGCCGAGGTCATCGCGACGGCGACGCCGTCGACCGCCGCCGCGCAGCCCGCGACGCCCGGTCGGTCCGGCCAGGTCCACCCGACGGTGACCTGGCCGTCCGGGCCGAGGCGTTGCAGCCGGTCCTCTCCGGGCGTGCGGTCGGTGATCCAGACGCTGTCCTTGCCGTCGCGGCACAGGTCACCGGCGACGCCGATACCCGACAGCACGATCGAGGACGACGCGCCGGGTGCGGGCGAGTCGACGCGCAGCACCTTGCCCGCCAGCGAAGAGGGGGTCGACGCCAGCCCCGGATTGCCCGCGTCACCGGTCAGGACGAGCAGCTGATCCGGCGTCGCCCACTCCAGCGCGCCGTGATTACCGGTCTGCCCCTTGGGAATTCCGGTCAGGATGTCCTTCTGCGAGCCGCCCTCGCCGATGCGGACCACCCGGTTGTCGCTGCCGGTGGTGATGTAGGCGTACATCAGTCCGTCTTCGCGATAGGTGGGCGAGAGCGCGATATCGCTGAGCCCGCCGTCGGTCGAGCCGTCGACATCGACCTTGGCGACCTCGACCGGCGGCGTATCCGGGTCGACCACCTTGAGGATGCGCCCGGTGCGGCGTTCGGCCACCAGCGCGCCCTCACTGATCCCGATGATGCCGCCGGTGGTGTCGAGGCAGGTGGCGACGACGGCGGGGTCGGGATCGATGCACGGGCCGCTCGGCCGTGTCGTCGACGGCGGTGTGTTCGACGGGGGTTTCGGATCGGCCGGATTGAACGTCGGTTCCGGGGTGAACGGGCTCGACGCCGAATCGTCGAACCGGGCGCATCCGGCCACCAGGACGGCACCGAGCGCCAGACACATCGCGACGCGACCCACGACAACCACACTCATAGCTCAGACGTTACGGAAATAGTGCCGGGCGCGCCCCTCCCGGGTGGGTGTCGTGGGTCCCGCGGTGTCGCGGGGTGGTTGACACGCCGTCGCGTTCGGGCGGTCGGACCGCACCGCGCGGCATAGGGTATGCCCCGTGAGTGAGCGGAGCGAGCGAACCATCGACTCCTGTGAGCGGAGCGAGCGAACCATTGACGCCCATCCGGCCCGGTGGAACCGAGCGACAGAAAGGCACGGCCGTGGCCGATAAGCCGAAGGACACATTCGAGCAGACCGAGCCGCAGGCCGGTGCGCAGAAAGCGGTGTCCACGGGGAAGGGTGTCGGCAGCCCCTACGATTCCCCGACCGGGCAGTTGCCCAGGGTCGGGATGACCAAGGAACCCGCGCCGAGCACCACGGTCACCGCGGACAGCGTGGCGCGCACCGACGACGAACTCGGTCTCGATCCGGGGCCGGACGTGCCGACGCTGTCGCGACCCACCGACACGACGGTGTCGCAACCCACCGACACCTCCGGCACCGGGGCGACGGCGGCGCCGCCGACCACCGCGGGCGCGACGGCGGCCGGTGCCGGTGCGGGCTCGGCGGGCGCGACGGCCGCCTATTCGTACGCGAGTATCCCCCCGGCCGCGAACACCCCGGGCGAGCCGAGTCGGTCGTTGCGCCGTCGACCGGTCGACAATCGCCGTGGCACGCTCGATTTCGGACTGTGCGTCCTGCGTCTCGTGGTCGGTGGCACCTTCATCTATCACGGCCTCCAGAAGCTCACGGGCTGGTTCAACGGTCCCGGCCTCGACGGCACCCGCGACATGATGGCCGCCGGCGGCTGGGATCACGCGACGCTGTGCGCGGTCCTGGTGACGGTCGGCGAACTCGGTGGTGGCGCACTGCTGGTCCTCGGTCTGGTGACACCGCTCGCCGCGGGCGCGGTGCTCGCGGTGATCCTCGACGCGTGGGCGTGGAAACAGGGCATGATCCCCGGCTTCCAGTACCGCGGCAGCGTGCCGTCCGGGGTCGAACTGGAGAGCGTGCTCGCGGGCACCGCCGTGGTCATCCTCCTGACCGGGCCGGGACGCTGGTCGCTGGATCGCAACCGCGGCTGGGCCATCCGCCCCCGGTACGGGTCGTTCGTGGTCCTCGTCCTCGCGGTGGTCGCCGCTGTCGGCACCTACTGGTACCTGCACGGCGGCAACCCGTTCACGGGTATCGGCCCCTTCGACTGATCGTGGGCCGCGGCGGCCGGTCCTCGGGATGATTCGGGCCCACTGGTTCCACAGGCCGACATCGCGCGGGAACAACTCCGGATCGCCGGTGACCTCGGAAGAGTCCGCGCGGACAGCGGCGCCCCTCGAATCCGCGAAGGATCGAGGGGCGCCGTCGTTTTCGGGTATCGCGGGCTTTACGGAACGCGCCGCACCGCGCCCTTGTCCGCCGAGGTGGCGAGCGCGGCGTAGGCGCGTAGCGCCGTGGTCACGGTGCGCTCGCGGTCCAACGGCTGCCAGGGCCGTTCGGACGCTTCCATTTTCGCGCGACGCTCGGCCAGTACGGCGTCGTCCACGAGCACCTCGAGGGTGCGGCTGGCGACATCGATGCGGATCTGATCGCCGCTGTTGACCAGACCGATCACACCGCCGCTCGCCGCCTCCGGCGAGATGTGCCCGATCGACAACCCGGAGGTGCCGCCGGAGAAACGTCCGTCGGTGATCAGCGCGCACACCTTGCCGAGACCCGCGCCCTTCAGGAACGCGGTGGGGTGCAACATCTCCTGCATACCGGGACCGCCGGAAGGGCCCTCGTAGCGCACGACGATCACATCGCCCGGCTTGATCTTCTTGCCCAGGATCGCCGAGACCGCCTCCTCCTGCGACTCGACCACCACGGCCGGGCCCTGGAAGGAGAACAGATCCTCGTCGATGCCCGCGGTCTTGAGGATCGCGCCGTCGGGAGCGATGTTGCCGCGCAACACGACCAGGCCGCCCTCCACGGTGTAGGCGTGCTCCTTGTCGCGGATGCAGCCGCCCGCGGCGTCGGTGTCCAGTGAGGACCAGCGGTTCTCGGTCGAGAACGGTTCCACGGTCCGCACCCCGCCCGGTGCGGCGTGGAACAGTTCGATCGCTTCCTCGGAGGCCTTGCCGGAGCGGATATCCCAGGTATCGAGCCATTCGTCGAAGCTCGGTGTGTGCACCGTGCTCACGTCGGTCTCCAGCAGCCCGGCCCGGCGCAGTTCGCCCAGGATCGCGGGGATGCCACCGGCGCGGTGCACGTCCTCCATGTGGTAGTCCGAATTCGGCGACACCTTGGACAGGCACGGCACGCGACGGCTGATCTCGTCGATGGTCTCGAGATCGAAGTCGACCTCGCCCTCCTGAGCGGCGGCCAGGGTGTGCAGCACAGTGTTGGTCGATCCGCCCATCGCCACGTCCAGCGCCATCGCGTTGCGGAAGGCCTTGGCGTTGGCGACATTGCGCGGCAGCACCGACGCGTCGTCGTCGCGGTACCAGCGGGTGGCGATATCGACGACGACCGTGCCCGCCCGCTCGAACAGCGCGCGGCGCGCGGCGTGGGTGGCCAGCGTGGAACCGTTGCCGGGCAACGCGAGTCCGAGCGCCTCGGTGAGGCAGTTCATGGAGTTGGCGGTGAACATGCCCGAGCAGGAACCACAGGTCGGGCACGCGCTGCGCTCGACCTCGGACAGCCCGTCCTCGGAGACGTCCGGATTGGCGCTGGCCGAGATCGCGGTGATGAGGTCGGTCGGCGCCTGCGCGACACCGCCGACGACGACCGCCTTACCGGCTTCCATCGGACCGCCGGAGACGAACACGGCCGGGATGTTGAGCCGCATCGCGGCGTTGAGCATGCCGGGGGTGATCTTGTCGCAGTTGGAGATGCACACCAGCGCGTCGGCGGTATGGGCGTTGGCCATGTATTCGACCGAGTCGGCGATGATCTCGCGTGAGGGCAGCGAGTACAGCATGCCGCCGTGACCCATGGCGATGCCGTCGTCGACCGCGATGGTGTGGAATTCGCGCGGAACGCCGCCGGCGGCACGCACCGCGGCGGCGACGATCTCACCGACATCCTTCAGGTGCACGTGGCCGGGGACGAACTGGGTGTAGGAGTTCGCGATGGCGACGATCGGCTTACCGAAATCGGAGTCGGTCATACCGGTGGCCCGCCACAGGGCGCGGGCTCCGGCGGCGTTGCGGCCGATGGTGGTTGTGCGTGAACGAAGCGGTGGCATGGAAGGTCCTCGATGGGTCGCGGGGGGCTGATGTGCGACAGCGCGGCGCCGGCTCGCCGGCCACCCCACGGTACTCCCGGCGGGCCCGCTCACCGTCGGCGGGAGCCGGGGGAGACGGGCGGTCACGAGTGTCGCGTGGGAGTGGTTTCGCGGTGGTCACCGCCGTTCGGTATGCCCGGCCTACCGTGCTGTCGTCGGGCTTTCGGTGTCGCCGCGAGGGTTGTCGTCGGCGCGGGCGGTGTCATCGGGGAGGTGTCGGTCCCGAAACCGTCTCGGCGGCGCGCGATTCGGAGTGTGTCACCGGAATGCGCGCCGATGTGCGCAGCGTCACCAGTCTATCGCGGCGAGGATGTGGCTCTCGCCACTCGTGTCATCCGTCACACGAAAGCGTGCGTGTCGCCGTCAGTCTCGCTCGTCCGCGACTTTTTCGGGCGCCTCGGACTCGGTCTCCCGAGCCGCTTTCCCGGCGGCTTCCTCCTCCGCTTTCTCGGCGGCCGCGCGCTCGGCCCAGGCCCGTTCCTCGGCTTCCTCCGCCGCGGTGAACAGGTCGGGAATCCGTCCGTCGGAGGCGACGATCAGGTCCCGGAGTCGGTCGTAGCTCACCGCGGGCAACGTCACCTCCGAACCGTCGGTCAGGCGCGCCCGGACGAAGCCGCGCTTGGGAATCCGCAGCCCTTCGACCTGTGCCCAGTCCAGATGCCGCGACCCGAACACGGTGCGCGGATCGAGCCCGGACTCCGACACGGTGGTCTGTGTGCGCAGCACCCAGACACCCACGGCTACCGGCAGCAACATCAGCCACCAGAGGAAGGCGGGCGCGCCGACGAAGAAGAAGAAAGTGCCGAGCAGCAGCACGACCACGCCGAGAAACGCCAGGCGCGGGGTCCTGATGACCTTCGCGGCGGGTGCGGGTCGGTCGTGCTCGGTCGAACTACCCGTATCCGATCCCTCGGGCACGGTGTGGGACGATTCAGAAGGTGGCACGGACTGATGCGGTGATGACACACCACCATCCTCGCATCCTGGTGAACGGACACAAGCAACCGCACTGTCCCACATAATGGGACGCACTGGGTCATCTGTTTGACTCATCGGTTCACGCCCGCTTAACGTCGTGCGCGTGAATCGAAACCAGTTGCTCGTACTCGGCCGGCGCGTCCAGCGTTGAGCCTGACTGCCTGAGTCGAATACGTCAGCTCGCGTTACGACGCGCCACCCTCGTTCAGCCCTGTGCTGACGGGGGCTTTTTTGTGTTCGGGCGAAAGTCCGACCGTGTTTGTCGGTCATGTCGAATTGATCAGCATTTGTCCGGGGTCGAGTACGAGAACAGTTAGGAACGAAGACGGTGAGTGCACCAACCGCACGGCCCGGGCCATCGGCCCGCAGGCCTGCGCCCTCGAGTCAGCAAGCCGCGGCAGCGGCCACCACCGCGGCGAACCGCCGCCAGGTCCCGCCCGAGCGGGTCACCGGCGCGCAGTCCGTCGTCCGTGCGCTCGAGGAGCTCGGCGTCGACACCGTATTCGGCATACCCGGCGGCGCGATCCTTCCGGTGTACGACCCGCTCTTCGACTCGACCAAGGTGCGCCACGTGCTGGTGCGCCACGAGCAGGGCGCGGGCCACGCGGCCACCGGTTACGCCCAGGCCACCGGCAAGGTCGGTGTGTGTATGGCCACTTCCGGCCCCGGCGCGACCAACCTGGTGACCCCGATCGCGGACGCCCAGATGGACTCGGTCCCGATCGTGGCCATCACCGGCCAGGTCGGGCGCAGCCTGATCGGCACCGACGCGTTCCAGGAAGCCGATATCTCCGGCATCACCATGCCGGTGACCAAGCACAACTTCCTCATCACCGAGGGCATCGACATCCCGCGCATCATGGCGGAGGCGTTCTACCTGTCGTCGACCGGCCGCCCCGGCGCGGTGCTCGTCGACATTCCCAAGGATGTGTTGCAGGCCCAGACCACCTTCAGCTGGCCGCCGGAGATGAGGCTGCCCGGCTACCGTCCGGTCACCAAACCGCACGGCAAGCAGGTGCGCGAGGCCGCGAGGATGATCCTCGAGGCCAAGCAGCCGGTGCTCTACGTCGGCGGCGGCGTCATCAAGGCCGACGCCTCGCCCCAGCTGCTCGAACTGGCCGAACTGACCGGAATCCCGGTGGTCACCACGCTGATGGCCCGCGGCGCGTTCCCGGACAGCCACGACCTGAACATGGGCATGCCGGGTATGCACGGCACCGTCGGCGCGGTCGCCGCGTTGCAGAAGTCGGATCTGCTGATCACCCTCGGCGCGCGTTTCGACGATCGCGTCACCGGTCAGCTCGACTCCTTCGCGCCGGGCGCCAAGGTCATCCACGCCGATATCGACCCCGCCGAGATCGGCAAGAACCGGCACGCCGACGTGCCGATCGTCGGTGACTGCCGCGAGGTGATCGCCGAATTGATCGAAACGCTCAAATCCGATCCCGCCGGTCCGCCGAAGCTGGATCTGGCCGCCTGGTGGACGTACCTGGACGGCGTCCGCAAGAGCTACCCGCTGGGCTGGAGCACCCCGAGCGACGGTTCGCTGTCACCGGAGTACGTCATCGACGCGCTGGGCAGGCTCGCCGGACCCGACGCCATCTACTGCGCGGGCGTCGGCCAGCACCAGATGTGGGCCGCGCAGTTCATCAAGTACGAGAAGCCGCGCACCTGGCTCAATTCCGGTGGTCTCGGCACCATGGGCTACGCCGTCCCGGCCGCCATGGGCGCCAAGATGGGCGCGCCGGACAAAGAAGTGTGGGCGGTCGACGGTGACGGCTGCTTCCAGATGACCAACCAGGAGTTGGCCACCTGCGCCGTGGAGGGCGTGCCGATCAAGGTCGCGCTGATCAACAACGGCAACCTGGGCATGGTCCGGCAGTGGCAGACCCTGTTCTATCAGGAGCGTTACTCCAACACCGATCTCGGAACGCACACCCTGCGCATCCCCGATTTCGTGAAACTCGCCGAAGCGCTCGGCTGCGTCGGCATCCGGGTGGAGAAGGAAGAGGACGTGGAGGCCGCGATCCGCGAGGCGCAGTCCATCAACGACCGCCCGGTGGTGATCGATTTCATCGTCGGCAAGGACGCCCAGGTGTGGCCGATGGTCGCCGCGGGCACCGGCAACGACGAGATCATGGCCGCGCGTGGCATCCGTCCGCTCTTCGACGAGGACGAGCAGGCCGCCGAGCCCGCGGTCATCCACGAGGCCCTGGCCCAGGGGCAGGCCGCGCAAGAGAAGAACCAGGTGAGCGAATGAGTACGACCCACACCCTGAGCGTTCTCGTCGAGGACAAGCCGGGCGTGCTGGCGAGGGTCGCGAGCCTGTTCTCGCGACGCGGGTTCAATATCGAGTCACTGGCGGTCGGCGGGACCGAACTCCCCGAGATCTCCCGCATGACGATTGTCGTGACCGTCGACGACCTGCCGCTCGAGCAGGTCACCAAACAGCTCAACAAGCTGGTGAACGTCATCAAGATCGTGGAGCAGGACGCCGACGCCTCGGTGGCCCGCGAACTGATCCTGGTGAAGGTGCGTGCCGACGCCAGTGTGCGGACCCAGGTGATCGAGGCCGTGACGCTGTTCCGCGCCAAGGTCATCGACGTGTCCCCCGACGCGCTCACCGTCGAGGCGACCGGAACCCGGTCCAAACTCGACGCACTGCTGCGGATGCTCGAACCGTATGGCATTCGCGAGATCGTGCAGTCCGGCGTGGTGGCCGTCGGTCGTGGGCCGAAGTCCATCACCGCGACACGCTAGGGCGTCGATCACCGCGACGCGCTGGGGCGTCCGCACCACGACGCGCTGGGGCCTGATCGGTCGATCGCGGCCAGCGGCTAGTCTTGGCTGCGATCGACGGTCGGCGCAGCGCGCCTTCCCCGCCGCCGCGGGGATCTGATTTCGATATGTACGTATTGACAACCAATGCACGGCGCAAGCAGCGCGGTGCGCCCCGCCTCGGGCGGGGATCATCCCGGAAGGAACCACAGTGGCAGTCGAGATGTTCTACGACGACGATGCCGATCTGTCGATCATCCAGGGCCGCAAGGTCGCTGTCATCGGCTACGGCAGCCAGGGCCACGCGCATTCGCTGAGCCTGCGCGACTCGGGCGTCGAGGTCCGTGTCGGTCTGGCCGAGGGTTCGAAGTCGCGTCCGAAGGCCGAAGAGGCCGGTCTCACCGTCGGCACCCCCGCCGAGGTCTCGGCCTGGGCCGACGTGATCATGGTGCTCGCGCCCGATACCGCGCAGGCCGCCATCTTCACCAACGACATCGAGCCGAACCTGAAGGACGGCGACGCGCTGTTCTTCGGCCACGGCCTCAACATCCACTTCGGTCTGATCAAGCCCCCGGCCGAGGTCACCATCGGCATGGTCGCGCCCAAGGGCCCCGGCCACCTGGTGCGCCGCCAGTTCGTCGACGGCAAGGGCGTTCCCGCCCTGATCGCCATCGACCAGGACCCCAAGGGCGAGGGCCAGGCGCTCGCGCTGTCCTACGCCAAGGGCATCGGCGGCACCCGCGCCGGCGTCATCAAGACCACCTTCAAGGAAGAGACCGAGACCGACCTGTTCGGTGAGCAGGCCGTGCTCTGCGGTGGCACCGAGGAACTGGTCAAGACCGGTTTCGAGGTCATGGTCGAGGCCGGTTACGCGCCGGAGATGGCCTACTTCGAGGTGCTGCACGAGCTGAAGCTGATCGTCGACCTCATGTACGAGGGCGGCATCGCGCGCATGAACTACTCGGTCTCCGACACCGCCGAATTCGGCGGCTACGTCTCGGGTCCGCGTGTCATCGACGCCGACACGAAGAAGCGGATGCAGGACATCCTCAAGGACATCCAGGACGGCACCTTCGTCAAGCGCCTCGTCGCCAACGTCGAGGGCGGCAACAAGGAGCTCGAGGGTCTGCGCAAGGCCAACGCCGAGCACCCGATCGAGGTCACCGGCGCCAAGCTGCGCAACCTGATGAGCTGGGTCGATCGCCCGATCACCGAAACCGCCTGAGTCACGGCGTCACAGCGCGATGGCCCGCTCCCGATCGGAGCGGGCCATCGGCGTTTCCTAGCTGCTGCCGAACAGGCCGTGCGGGCGGTGCGGGCGGAACGGGTTGTCGAACGGGTCGTGCCGGTCCCAGGGATCGCAGTGGTCGCGCGGTCCGTGCCGCCGGTCGTCCCACAGGTCCGACCAGGGATTGTCGAACAGGTCGCCGTGGCGGCATTCCCGCCTGTCGTGCTTGACCTCGGTGACCTCGGGACCCTGGTCGGCGGACGCGGGCCCGGCCGCGACGGTGACCGGAACCGCGGCGAGCGCGCCCGCGATGGCGAATCCCGCCAGTAGACGGCGGGAGGTGGGGGTTTTTCTCGTCGTGAACAACGTAATACCTTCCAACTTCTCGAAATTCGGCACGTCGCCTGCCTTCGCGGCGTCGTGGCCAGCGGGCGGCGTGGCCGGGAACCGAGGGAGGGAAACCTCGACCGATTCACCGACGCGGCGGCCACCGCACGAACACACTGTGCCGCACCCGGATCGAAAGGTCACCGGTCGTCACTCGATTCCGAAGAAAATTCATCCTTCGGTATGAGACCGGACGCGCCGGGATGGGGCGAAGCCCTGAGAGTGGCTGCCGCGGACGCGAAACCCGTGCCATTCGTGACCGAGCACGGTAGGCCGGCACATCGACCCATCCGGCTAATCATCGGCGAACTGCGTGAATCTCATCCCACCTGGCCTAACACGCCCATTCGATCCACACTCTTGCGATGTCGCATCCACCGGGCAAGACTGAGCGGATGACAGATTCGGTCGGTGTGCTGAACGCTGGTTCCGGGGTCGAGAAGGGGCGCGCGGCCCGCAAACGCGTACCACGTTCGGCCCTCGGGGGCTGGCAGCCACCGAAGAACCGCACCGACCCGATCACCATCCTGGAACGCCAGGCCCGCACCCGGCTTCCCGAACTGGTTCCGATCCGATACGCGCGGATGGTCGCCGAGCCCTTTCCGTTCCTGCGCGGCGGCCCCGCGATCATGGCGGCCGATCTGGCCACCACCGAGAACACCGGACTGAACGTCCAGTTGTGCGGCGACGCGCACCTGTCCAACTTCGGCCTGTTCGCCTCACCCGAACGCGCCCTCGTCTTCGACCTCAACGATTTCGACGAAACCCTGCCCGGCCCGTTCGAATGGGATGTCAAACGGCTCGTCGCCAGTGTCGCCGTCGCCGCGAGGGGTAACGGATACGGCGACGCCAAGGCCGAGCACGCCGCGATGGAAGCCGCGCGCGGATACCGCGAACACATGCTCCGGCTGGCCGAGATGGACGGCATGGCGGTGTGGTACCTCCAGGTCAACGCCGACGCCGTCGCCGAACTGGTGCGCAAGCCCAAGCGGCGGGAAGGAGTCGAGAGAGCGCTGAGCAAGGCCCGTTCGAGGACCAGCCTGCAAGCCTTCGCCAAACTCACCGCGCCGGACGAGAACGGTGTTCCCCGAATCAAGGAGAATCCGCCACTTCTGGTGCGAATCGACGAACCGGAAGCCCTCGATATCAACGCCGTCTTCGCGGCCTACCGCAAAACACTCCCCGAGGAACGCCGGATCCTGCTCGACCGTCACGAACTCGTCGACCTCGCGCTCAAAGTGGTCGGCGTCGGCAGCGTCGGCACCCGATGCTTCGTCGGCCTGATGGCCGACCGCGACACCGGAAGCCCCCTGTTCCTCCAGGTGAAAGAGGCCGAAACCTCGGTCCTCGCACCGCATCTGACCGCGAGCAAATTCAAACACCAGGGCCACCGCGTCGTGCACGGTCAGCGCCTCACGCAGGCCGCGAGCGATATCTTCCTCGGCTGGGCCACCGGCCCCAACGGCCGCTACTTCTACTGGCGGCAACTACGCGATATGAAGGGTTCGGCGGTACTGGAGAACCTGTCGCCCGGCGCGCTGGCCAAATACGCGATGCTGTGCGGTCACACCCTCGCCCGGGCCCACGCCCGGTCCGGCGACCGGATCGCGATCGCGGCGTATCTGGGCGGCGGCGACGCCTTCGACCGGGCCATGGCCGACTTCGCGATGGGCTACGCGGATCAGACGGTGGAAGATCATCGGGGATTGGTCGCGGCGGTCGAGTCGGGGCGAGTGGAGGCGGCTGCGGAATTCTGAACCGCGCGACAAGGCGGGCCGTTCTGCCGCTGAGCCCCCGAACTACACTGGCTACCGATGAGTAAGTTCTTCGATTCGGTAGACGAGGTGATCCAGCGGCTCACCGCCGCGGACTATCTACCGTCCACCGATATCGCCACCGCCGTCTTCCTCGCCGACCGTCTCGGCAAACCCTTGCTGATCGAGGGTCCGGCGGGTGTCGGCAAAACCGAACTCGCCAGGGCCGTGGCGAGCGCCGCGAACGCGGAGATGGTGCGACTGCAGTGCTACGAGGGCATCGATGAAGCGCGTGCCCTCTACGAGTGGAACCACGCCAAACAACTGCTACGCATCACCGCCACGGACGACGAAGGCTGGAACAGCGCCCGCGACCATGTCTTCACCGAGGAGTTCCTCCTCCAACGACCCCTCCTCGCCGCCATCCGCAACCCGAACCCCACCGTGCTGCTCATCGACGAACTCGACAAGGCCGATGTCGAACTCGAGGGCCTGCTGCTCGAGGTGCTCGGCGACTTCCAGGTGAGCATTCCCGAACTGGGCACCATCACCGCGGTCCGGAAACCCGTCGTCATTCTGACGTCCAACGCCGACCGCGATCTCTCCGAGGCATTGAAACGTCGCTGCCTGTACCTGCATATCGACTATCCGACATCCGAATTGGAACGCGCGATCGTGCGTCTGAGAGTTCCGCAGCTGGATTCCGCTACGGCGGCGTCCGCCGTCGAGGTCGTGGGCGCCCTGCGTCGACTGCCACTGCGGAAAGCGCCGTCCATCGCCGAAACCGTGGATTGGGCGCGGACCCTGGTGACGCTGGGGACACGGGGTCTCACCACCGGTGTGGTGCGATCGACGCTGGGAGTGCTGCTCAAATATCAGTCGGACCACCGCATCGCCGTCGAGCGCCTGTCGCTCGACGTCCCGGATCGGGATGATTCGCGATGAGGAATGTGACGATCGGCGGGTCCGCTCGGCTCGACGGTCGACGCCGGAGTATCCGCCGCACCACTTCCGCTTCCCGATCGACCGCACGGTTCACGGCAGCGCCCGCCGCATGTCATCGCGAGCCGTGGTGACCCCGGCACCGCGCCGGACGGGCGGCGTCGACCACGCACCGATGACCGACCGCCTCGTCGATTTCGTCGGCGTCCTGCGCGACTACGGCATCACCGCCGGTCCCAGCGAAACCGTCGACGCCGCCGAAGCGATCCTCGCCCTCGGCCTGACCGACACGCACCGTCTCCGCTCCGGCCTGGCCGCGACCCTGCTGCGCCGCAACGGCCAACGCGCCGTCTTCGACCAACTCTTCGACCTCTACTTCCTCGGCATCGACACCATCGACCCGCACCCACCCGAGCAGCCGGAATCGCTCGAGGCCATACGCGACCGCGTCGTCTCGGTCCTGGCCGACGACGAGCGCACCACCACAACGGAATTGGCCCGCGAAACACTCACCAGACTCGGCGGCTACGGCGGCGCGGGAGCAGGCCCGACCCCGAACCCCGTCGGCACCGGCTCCGGCATGGGCTGGTCCTCCTACCAGACCATGAAAGCCCTGCGCCCCGAAGAACTGATCGACCGCATCGCCGAAACCATGGGCGGCACCGACGAACTCGCCACCGCCGTCCACACCATCGAAGCCGAACGACGCGTCGACGCCTTCCGCGCCACCGTCCGCACCGAGGCCATGCTGCGTTCGGCACAACTGCGCGGCACCGACTACATCGCGCGCCGCGGTGTCGAATCCGCCACCGACCACGTCGACTTCCTCGGCGCCCGCGAACAGGACCTCGCCGAAATGCGCCGTCTGGTCACCCCGTTGGCCCGCAAACTCGCCACCCGCCTCGCCGCCCGTCGCAAGAAATCCGTCCGCGGCCACATCGACATGCGCCGCACCCTGCGCCGTTCCATGGCCACCGGCGGCGTCCCCATCGACCCCGTCCTGCGCGCCCGCAAACACGGACGCCCCGACCTGGTGATCCTCGCCGACCTCTCCGGCTCCGTCACCGGCTTCGCCGAATTCACCCTCCACCTGACCCAAGCCCTGCAAGACCAGTTCTCCCGGGTCCGCAGCTTCGGCTTCGTCGACACCTGCGACGAGATCACCCCCTACTTCACCCCTGGCACCCCACCCGCCCCCGGCATCGCCACCCGAATCATCCGCGAAACCCACGTATCCCGCTTCGGCAGCAGCAACTACGGCGAAGCCTTCCGCGCCTTCACCACCACCCACCTCGAAGCCCTCGGCCCCCGCACCTCCCTGCTCATCCTCGGCGACGCCCGCACCAACCGCACCGACCCGAACCTCGACGCCCTCCACCTGATGCTCGACCGAGCCAAAAACGTGTACTGGCTCAACCCCGAACCCGCCCGCTCCTGGTCCACCGGAGACTCCGCCGCCGCCGTCTACGCCGAGCACGTCACCATGCACGAATGCCGCAACGTCGAACAACTCACCACCGTCATCGGCCGCCTGCTTCCGGTGTGAGCAGCTGTGATGGGACTGTTTCGCCAAGGGTGTTTCCGGCGGTTTGCGTCAGTAGGTTTGGGCGTCGGGCCAGCGGTCGGCGAAGATGATCGCGAAGGCGTTGACGGCGGGTTTCCAGCGCATGGTCCATCGTGCCCGACCCGCCCCGGCCGGGTCCAGTGATCGGGTGACCAGATACAAGCATTTCAGGGCGGCTTGCTCGGTGGGGAAATGACCACGCGCCTTGATCGCCCGCCGATATCGCGCGTTGAGGGACTCGATCGCGTTCGTCGAGCAGATCACCCGGCGTATCTCGATGTCGTAGTCGAGGAATGGAATGAATTCCTCCCACGAATTCTCCCAAAGACGTGTGATCGCAGCATATTTGGTTCCCCACCGCTCGGTGAGTTCGTCCAGCGCCGTCCGGGCTGCTGCGGCGTTGACGGCGGTGTAGATCGGTTTCACATCCCGACGCAACGCGTCCCAGTCCTGACGGCCCGCCAACCGGAACGTGTTACGGATCAAATGAATGATGCAGGTCTGGACCGTGGCCAGCGGCCACACATTGCCGACCGCGTCGGGAAGGCCTTTCAATTCGTCGCAGACCAGGAAGAACACGTCCTTGACCCCGCGGTTGCGGATGTCGGTGAGCACACTGAGCCAGAATTTGGCGCCTTCACCGCCGGTGCCGGCCCACAATCCCAGGATGTCCTTCTCGCCGTTGACCGTGACGCCGATCGCGGCGTAGATCGGTCGGTTGGCGACCTGACCATCACGGACCTTCACGACGATGGCGTCGATGAACACTGCCACATAGACCTCGTCCAGCGGCCGAGCCGACCATTCCTGCATCTCGGCGATCACCTTGTCGGTGATCCGTGAGACTGTTTCCTTCGATACCGAGGCCCCGTAGATCTCGGCGAAATGCGCCGAAATCTCGCCGGTGGTCAAGCCTTTCGCATACAACGACAACACGATCTCGTCCACACCGGTCAGGCGTCGTTGGCGCTTCTTGACGATCTGCGGTTCGAATGTGCCGTCCCTGTCGCGGGGCACCTCGATCGGGACATGACCGGTCGCCTCGGTCAGCACCGTCTTCGAACGAGTCCCGTTACGGACATTGTTCGTTTCCCGCTCGGGCGTGGCCTGGCCCTTGTCGAAGCCGAGGTGCTCGGTCATCTCCTCGTTCAACGCCGTCTCCAGGACGGTCTTGGTGAACTGCTTGAGCAGTCCGTTCGGCCCCGTCAACGACAGACCCTGTTCCTTGGCCACCCGAACCAACTCCTGAGCGGCCAACTCCTCCGCCGAAGCCTCGGTCGGCTTCTTCTTCCTCGTCACGGCATCAAGTGTCGCCATCACGGCACCTTCCCGCTGAGCATCACTCAGCGAATCAGGCCGGAAACACCGATGAATCCACAGTCCCGCTGTGATTCGAGAGGCGGTCCGCGCCGCCGTAGGGTGATTCAATGGTGTCGGAACCGAAATGGACACGGGACGAACTGATTCTCGCGTGCGATCTCGTGGTCGAAAACGGCTGGCGTCAGATCCGTGAGCACGATCCCCGGGCAAAGACCTTGTCGGACCTACTGCGCAGCCTGCGCATCCATCCTGCGGAGAAGAGAGGCCCGCGTTTCAGAAGCCTCGGCAGTGTGTCCCGCAAGACCGCTGATCTCGTCACCATTCATCCGGACTACTCCCGTGATCCGACACGCGGTTCGAAACTGGACCGTGAGGTGCTGGCAGACTTCCTGACGACGCCACTCGAAATGCATATGGCTGCCATAGCGATCCAGGAAGGCGTTGCCACCGGCGAATTGACATCGGAGCTGAGCAGAGAAGCCTGGGACATCGCTTTCGTCGGCGACGTGGGCGCAAAGGAGGGCGGTCTACTCGCTACGCGACACCTCAGGAGAGAAAGAGACAGAAAGCTTCGCTCCCGGAAGATCGCAGATTTCCTCGATTCCCACGACCGTGTCCGCTGCCAGCTCTGTGCCTTCGATTTCGAAGAAGTCTACGGCAGCCACGGCCACGGATTCATCGAGTGCCACCACGTAGTTCCACTCCACGCCTCGGGCGAAACGACAACACAACTGGCGGACTTGATCCTGCTGTGTTCCAACTGCCACAGCATGATCCACTACCGCAAGAAGTGGCTGGAACCGGCGGAGTTGCGCGAGCTTTTGGAGCGGTGAGTGGCTCCGGCCTAACCGGTCATTCTCCGCAGATACCGACAGATACCTGGCGAATGTTGGCCAGAGTGTCCGCTCAGACCGGCCTCGACCGGCGGCGACGTCGAACCACTGCCGCCACTTCGTCAGCGCAGGCATCCAGCGTGGTGTACACATCGGCCGCGGCGTAGCGGAGCACCATCCACCCGGCCAGCGTCAGATGATTCTGGCGACGGCGGTCGTTGCGGAAAGTGGCGGGTTCGCTGTGGAATGCACGACCGTCGATCTCGATGATCGTGCGCGAACGTTCATCGACGAAATCGCAGATGTATTGCCCGACCGGATGGTTGGGCAGCAGTCGCAGGTGGCGTTCGGCCAGTGCTCGGGCGAACAGCCGCTCCGGTTCGGACGCGGAATGTAATGCGGCGATGCGAAGTTGTCGACGCAGGGCCGGTGCACCGACCTCGCCGGAGTGGGCCAGCATCAGCGCTTCGGTTCCGGAGACTGCACGGTGGAGTTGGCTGTCGACCATCGCTCCGGCGTCGGCGTCCGGCATCACCGCTGTGCAGTCCAGCAGTGTCCGGGCATCGGTCGTCGTCGGGATGCCCATGATCTCGTCGATTGCAGTCGGAGGCAGGTCACGTCGATAGAGTTTCAGCCACTTCGGCGTAGCCCGATGCACAGCTCGAGGGATGGTTGCCTCGAACACCGTGGGTTCCGGCAGCATCATGTGCAGCCAGGCCGCTGTACGGTGGCTCATCCGGGCGCTGGGAATCCAGGCGACGACGGCGGCGCAGCGGGCCAGTCCACTCGGAACGCCCAGGCAGTAGGTGCGAGGCAGCATCCGGGTATAGACGCCGCGACGGCACCGATCATCGATGGTCGTTGCCGCCAACCCTTGCGCCAGCAATTCTGCACGGGTGGCGATTCCGTAGGTCATGAGCGCAGCATGCATGGGCTCGAATGCGGCGGGTGGGCGGCGACCTGGGGAAACGGTGAGGCTGGGGATAGGGGTGGGGCTGTGGACAAGTCGGTCTGGGCGGACATTGTTGGTTCAGGGTGGCGGAATGCTGTCGATTCGGTTGGGGATTGTCCGTGTAGGCCGGATGGCTCCCGGCCATCCGGACGGCACCCTCACCGCCGCGACTGTGCGGCACCGATCCGCGACCGGCCGATCGGACGTCGGCCGATCGGAGTCGTGACGTAGCAAGATGACGCCTGTCTGGTGTAGCGGTGGGCGTGGCGCCACGAGACCACGATCGGTCTCATCCTCTGCGCGGTTCGCGCGCTGCTGACCAATCCGGAGCAGTTGGCGCAGGTCAGCTCCGGTGATGTCGATTGGGATGTGGCGGTGGAGGAGACGCTGCGATGGGACCCTGCCTCAGAGGTGCCGGCCGACAGCTGTTCGGTCCCGAACCTCCGCGACGGCGACCGGGCGACGCTCCGCCCGGGACAACTCGCACGCCTCGGCGACATAGAAAGCCTCAAGCGCTTCCGAAGGCGCGCAGGGATTTTCGTGTCCATCGGTCGCCACCCCGATGAACGCGGTCAACTCCTCGGTATAAGCCCGCCGGAAGCGATCCATGAAGCTGGGATACGCGGGTGGGGCGAAGGTGGGGTGGCCGGGTTCTACCGACCGCAGTGGTGCGCGGTTGTCGAGTCCGACGACGGCGTTGGCTCGTGAGCCGAGCACTTCCAGTCGCACGTCGTACCCGGCGCCGTTGTAGCGGGAGAGGGAGACGGTGGCGAGGGTGTCGTCGTCGAGCGTCAGGATGACGGCGGCGGTGTCGACGTCACCCGCTTCGGTGAACATCCGATCTCCGCGGTTCGCCCCCCGCGCGTACACCTCGACCACTTCCCGCCCGGTCACCCACCGGATGATGTCGAAGTCGTGGATGCCGCAGTCGCGGAAGATTCCTCCGGAGTGGGGGATGTAGGCGGCGGTCGGCGGTGCTGGATCGAGGGTGGTGGCGCGCAGGGTGTGGAGTCGGCCGAGTTCGCCGGATCTGACGGTGGCGCGGGCGGCGTGGTAGCCGGGGTCGAAGCGGCGTTGGAAGCCGATTTGTACGGGGACGCTGGTGTTTTCGAGGTGGCGCAGGACTTCCAGGGTTCCGGCGAGGTCGGCGGCGATCGGCTTTTCGCAGAAGACGGGGATGCCGAGGTCGACGGCGCGGATGATGAGGTCGGGGTGGGAGTCGGTGGCGGTGGCGATGACCAGGCCGGCGAGGTCGGCGGCGAGGAGGGTTTCGATGTCGGGGACGGCTTCGACGCCGAGCGCGTCGGCGGTGGCGTCGGCGCGGGCGGTGTCGATATCGGTGACCAGTACGCGGTCGACCTGTGGGAGAACCCTGAGGGTTTCGGCGTGGGCCTTCCCGATTCGGCCGGTGCCTGCCAGTCCGATGGTGACGATGCCTCGGGATGTCATCGACTCTCCTCCTACCGATGCGGTGGTATGTCGTTGTCTGTCACGGGGATCGGTGCGGTGGTCGCGCGCACGACCAGGGTGGGTTCGACGCGGTGGCGCACGGGGGCGGTGCGGCCTTGGCGCAGACGTTCGGCGAGCGCTTCGACGGCGAGCCTGCCCATCGTGACGCGCGGCTGGTCGACGGTGGTGAGGGAGAGGTGGCGCAGGGCGGCGAGTGAGGTGTTGTCGTAGCCGACGACGGAGACGTCCCGAGGAACCCGCAGTCCGGCTTCTTCGAGGGCGGACATCGCGCCGATCGCGTTGAAATCGTTGCCGCAGACCAGTGCGGTGGGGAAATCGCCGTGGGAGAACAGGTTCAGGAGTTTGTGGACGGCCGCCATGCCCGCGGAGTCGGTATGTTCACTCGGCAGCACCATCGGTTCGAGGCCGTGTCGTCGCATCGCGTCGCGATAGCCGCGACGGCGGGCGGCGGAGGTGGAGGCGCCGCCGCCGTCGAGGTGCACGATGCGGCGGTGGCCGAGGCGGACCAGGTGGTCGACGGCGAGGGCCGATCCGGTTTCGCCGTCGTCGTTGACGGTGTCTATATCGGGGGCGGTGGAACTTCGGGAGACCAGCACCACCGGACTCCGCTGTGCCGCTTCGCGAATGGCGGCGGCGGGGAGAACGGGGGAGAGCAGGACGATGCCGCCGGGGCGGAAGGCAAGCAGGCTTTCGAGCGCGGAGCGTTCTCGTGTCGGGCTGCGGCGACCGGTGTTGAGGATGAGTTCGAGGCCTGCCTGCCGCGCCGCCGCGTCCATGCCGTCGATCACGTCGGCGAAGAAGGTGTTGCGCAGGTCGGAGACCATGACCCCGACGATATCGGAGGTCCCGCCCGCCAGGGAGCGGGCCATGAGGTGCGGTTGGTAGCCGAGATCCTTCGCGGCGGCCAGCACGGCCCGCCGACGATGCGCGCTGACCTTCGGTGAGTCCCGCATGACGAGGGACACCAGCGCTCGGGAGACGCCGGCGCGGGCGGCGACGTCGTCCATGGTCGGACGTCCCATCTCGCCTCCGCCGTCGGTTCGGTTCGACCTGCCGTGACGGAGGTTACAAGCACGGCGCCGCCCCGGCAATAGAGCGCTCCAATGGCGTGAGCTCTCGGGCGAGTGACGGCCGAGATGGGCGAATACGCAGGTAGATCGCTATAAATGCCTCGGCGGCGCGCCCCTTGACATGCTGTGGTGTGCGTTACATAGTTGGAGCGCTCCAACAGTCGGAGTCCACTCGCACGTCGAAGGCCGGAGAGTCCGATGACCGAATCTCTCGACCCGCCGCGTATCGCGGCCGCACCGATTTCCTGGGGTGTGTGCGAAGTCCCGGGCTGGGGGCACCTGCTCGACGCGCGCACGGTGCTCGCCGAGATGGCCGCGCTCGGCATCACCGCCACCGAACTCGGCCCGCCCGGATATCTGCCCACGGAACCGGGAGTGTCGCGCGGGCTGCTGGACGGATTCGGTATCGAGGCGGTCGGCGGATTCCTCGCGACGGTGCTGCACCGCGAACCCGAACGCGCGCTCGCGCTGGCACGCGACACCGTGGCGATATTCGCCGGGTGCGGCGCCGACGTCCTGGTCCTCGCGGCGGCCACCGGCCTCACCGGCTACGACACGCGCCCCCGACTCACCGGTCCCGAATGGCGGACGCTGGTGACGACCGCCGCCGCCATTCGCGATATCGCCGCCGCCGACGGCGTGCGCACGGTGCTGCACCCCCACATCGGCACCCACGTGGAAACCGAACCCGAGGTCGAACGGTTCCTCGCTGACTCCGATCTCGATCTCTGCCTCGACACCGGGCATCTGCTCGTCGGCGGCACCGACCCGGTTCTGTTGGCGCGCGGGTACTCCGCCCGGATCGGCCACATCCACCTCAAAGATGTCCGCCTGGCGGTCCTCGACGAAATCCGTTCGGGACGTATCGAATACAGCGATGCCGTCCGACGTGGACTGTATGCGCCGCTCGGGGCGGGGGATGTCGATATCGCGGCGCTGGTGCGGGTGATGCGGTCGGCCGGTTATCGCGGCTGGTACGTCATCGAACAGGACACCGTCCTCGATACCGGTGCGTCAGCGGAAACACCCAGCGGGGATATGCGGGTCAGCCTCGACTATCTGTCCGCCGTGGGGTTCGCGGCGGATTCGGCGCCGGTCTACCGGTGACGACGATGCCTCGCGCCGATCCGGCGCTTCGCGCGTGTGCGGCGATATCAATCGGCGCGAAGGGTGGCGTGGTGAGGAATCGAAGCGTCGGATCGCCGGCGACGCGCAGGCCGCTTCGCGTTGTGCGGCAGGACCGCTCCACGGCTCGAACAGGGAATACGAGCGGATGACCGATCTCGAAGTGCTGACCGTCGGCAGGGTGGGCGTCGACCTGTATCCGCAGCAGAGCGGTGTCCCGCTCGCCGAGGTCGAGACCTTCGCGAAATCCCTCGGTGGCACCGCCACCAATGTCGCGGTGGCCGCCGCGCGTCTGGGCAGGCGTAGCGGGGTGCTCACCAAGGTCGGCCCGGACGGCTTCGGCGGTTACGTCCGCACCGCCCTCGAGGGTTTCGGTGTCACCGCGCGCTACGTCGGCACCGCCACGGATCTGCTGACACCCGTGGTCTTCTGTGAACTCACCCCGCCCGCCGACCCGCCGCTGCTGTTCTATCGCGCGCCGATCGCACCGGATCTCACACTGACCCCGGCCGAGGTGCCGTGGGACGTCGTGGACTCGGTGCCGCTGCTCTGGGTGACCGGCACCGGCGTGAGCGCCGAACCGGCTCGCGGCACCCAGCACGCGATCCTCGAACGCCGCGCCCGCCGCACGCACACGGTGCTCGACCTGGATTACCGGCCGATGTTCTGGCCCGACGAGGAAACGGCGGCGCGCGAGATAGGTGCCATGATCGGTCACGTGACGGTCGTCGTCGGCAACCGCGCCGAGACTCGGGTCGCGGTCGGCACCGCTGACCCGGACGAAGCCGCCGACCGGCTACTGGCGCGCGGCGTGCGGATGGCCGTGGTCAAACTCGGGGCGGACGGGGTGCTGATCGCCACCGACCGGGAACGCTGGACGGTGCCGCCCTGTCCGGTGCAGGTGGTGTGCGGGCTCGGCGCGGGTGACGGATTCGGTGGCGCGCTCGTCCACGGACTGCTGTCGGACTGGGACCCGCACCTCATCGCCACCTACGCCAATGCCGCGGGCGCGCTGGTGGCGTCACGCCTGGCCTGTGCCGACGCGATGCCCACCGTGGCGGAGATCGAGGAGTTGCTGTGTCGATGAGCCGGTCGTACCCGGTCGGAACTCGACGTCGTACGGCGATGTCGCCGAGCGCAATTGGTCGAGGTGCGGTTACTTTACCGTCAGGTGTCGTGGGGGAGCTCTTGCCGCTGGGCCGCGGGAACGCCGACCGCTCGAATCCACATGCTGGTCGCCGACGACTCGCGTCAGGTCGGCCGTGGATGCGCACCGAGGACGAGGTCCGATGAAACCCCTTGACAGGACGTGGATTCGATGAGACTGCACCGCCCTTCGGGCACGCTCGCAGACGGCAACGACCCGGTATCGCTCACACCGGACGACGCCGGGTGGTCCTACACCGGCCTCCGCGTGGTCCTGATACCCGCCGGGACGACGCGCATCCTGTACACCGGAGATTCCGAGGCCTTCGTCGTGCCACTGGCCGGATCGGGCACCGTCCACGTCGACGGCCTGACCCTCGAATTGCGCGGCCGCGATTCGGTGTTCACGCGGGTCACCGATTTCGCCTACATCCCGCGCGACGCGGAAGTCCGGCTGTCGAGCGCGCACGGCCTCGAAGCCGCGCTACCCATGGCCCGATGCGAGCGCAGGCTGACGCCGAAATACGGTCCGGCCGAAGCCGTTCCCGTCGAGGTGCGCGGTGCCGGACAGGCGACGCGCCAGGTCACCAATTTCGGCGTCCCCGGAGTCTGGGACCACGCCGACAGACTCAACGCCTGCGAACTGATCACCCCGGACGGTAACTGGTCCTCCTACCCGCCGCACAAACACGACGAGGTGAGCGACTGCGAGGTCGTCAACGAGGAGATCTACTACTTCCGCATCGCCGGTCGCGACGGAATCATGCCGTCGCGTGCGGGTTTCGGCCTGCACCGCACCTACACCGCCGACGGTGCGCTGGACGAGAACGTCGCGGTCCGCGACGGCGACGTCTTCCTGATCCCGCGCGGATACCACGGCCCCTGCGTCGCCTCGCCCGGATATCCGATGTACTACCTCAACGTGCTCGCGGGCCCCGCTCCGCAGCGTTCGATGGCGTTCTGCGACGACCCCGCGCACACCTGGATCCGCGAGCGCTGGCGCGACGAGCCCGCCGATCCGCGCTGCCCGGTCACCGACCATCGGGGCAGGCGTCCGTGAACGTGTTCTCCGAAGGACGGCCCGTATGGAACTGACCACGGCTCGGGCACTGGTGGCATGGCTGATCGCCCAGCGTTCGGAAGGTATCGATGGACGCGAAGTCCCGCTGTTCCCCGCGGTTTTCGCCATCTTCGGGCACGGAAACGTGCTCGGCCTCGGCACCGCTCTCCAGGAGCGCGTCGCCGAGATCCCGGTCTGGCGCGGTCAGACCGAGCAGGGTATGGCGCTGGCCGCCGTGGGCTACGCGAAGGCCACCGACCGCAGGCAGGTGGGGGTGGTGACCTCCTCCATCGGTCCGGGGGCGTTGAACATGGTGACCGCCGCGGCCGTCGCCCACGCGAACCGTCTTCCGCTGCTCCTGCTGCCAGGCGACACCTTCGTCGGCCGGGCCTCCGATCCGGTCCTGCAACAGGTCGAGCATTTCGGCGACGCGACCGCCACCGTGAACGACGCCTTCCGCCCGGTGAGCCGATACTTCGACCGGATCACCCGCCCCGAACAGTTGCTCGCGACTCTTCCCCAGGTGCTCCGCGTGCTCACCGACCCGTCGGAGACCGGACCGGTCACCCTTGCCCTGCCGCAGGATGTGCAGGCCGAGACATTCGATTTCCCCGAGACGCTCTTCGAGCCGATCGTGCACCGAATTCCACGTCCCCGCGCCGATATTCGCGAACTCGACGCTGCGTCGGCGCTGCTGCGAACGTCACGGCGGCCGCTGCTGGTGCTGGGTGGGGGCGTGCGGTACTCGGGGGCGGCGACGGCCGCGACCGAACTCGCGCGACGGCACGGCATACCCCTCGCGGAGACCACAGCGGGACGCACCCTGGTCGCGCACGATCACCCGCTCTACGCCGGGCCGCTCGGTGTCACGGGGTCGGAATCGGCGAATACCCTCGCGGCAGAGGCGGACGTGGTGCTGGCCGTCGGCACCCGTCTCCAGGATTTCACCACCGCGTCCTGGTCCGTCTTCGCCGAGGGCGTCCGGCTGATCACCGTCAACACCGCCCGTTTCGACGCGGTCAAACACGGCGCCCTCGCCGTGGTGGGTGACGCCGCAGCGACCCTGCCCGAACTGTCCCCGCCGGGGTGGGCCGCCGACCCGGACTGGACATCTCGCGCGGCGCGACTGCGCGTCGCCTGGGACGCGCGGATCGACGCGCTGCGCGCTCCGGTCACCGGGATGCCGACGTACGCCCAGGTGGTGGGAGTCGTCAACGAACTCAGCGAGGCCGGTGACTACGTCATGACCGCCGCGGGCGGCCTACCCGGCGAACTCGTCGGGGGCTGGCGGGCGACGGGCGGCTCGTCGTCCATGGACGTCGAGTACGGCTTCTCGTGCATGGGTTACGAACTCGCCGGTGCGTGGGGCGCCGCGATGGCGCGCGCGGACGGTCTGGTGACGACCCTGCTCGGCGACGGCTCGTATCTGATGGCGAATTCCGAACTCTTCTCCGCCGCTTTCGCCGGGCATCCATTCGTGGCCGTGGTCTGCGACAACGACGGATACGCGGTGATCGCCCGGCTACAGGAGGGCCAGGGCGGCACGGCGTTCAACAATTTCTTCGCCGACTGCCGCACCGAGCGCACGGCCCCGCCGAGGGTCGATTTCGCCGCGCACGCGCGGGCGCTCGGCTGCACGGTTTTCACCGCGTCCGCGCCGGACGAATTCCGGGACGCGTACGCGCGGGCCCGCGCCGCCGCGGTGTCGCGGCCCTCGGTCGTGGTGGTCCGCACCGATCCGCGCGTCTGGACCGAATCCGGGGCCTGGTGGGAAGTCGGTGTGCCACACCATCTTTCCGGGGCCGCCGAGTACCGGGCCGGGAAGCGGGATCAGCTGCGCTACCTGCGCGGTCGATGAATCCGCCCCGTATTCGGTGATGTGTGCCCCTTTTGGGAGATCGCACGCATATTCGTGTCTCCGGCGAGGGATAGCTCACAGTGGGCGGCGGCGCAGGTGGAGGAATTCCACGGATCGTGGCATCGTTGATGTACGAGACCAGGGCATTCCGTTTTGCCAGAATCTGGCTCGTCAACAGAAAGTATGAAATGGCTCAAGGCATTGTGAAGTGGTTCAACAGCGAGAAGGGCTTCGGCTTCATCGCGCAGGACGGCGGAGGCCCCGACGTCTTCGTGCATTACTCGGCTGTCAGCGGTTCGGGCTTCCGTTCCCTCGATGAGGGTCAGCGCGTGGAGTTCGAGATCGGCCAGGGCCAGAAGGGCCCGCAGGCCCAGGACGTGCGCGTTCTCTGATCGCAGCGGCCGCGCTCTCTGATCGCGACCAGGCTTCGACGGCCCCCGTACCCTCCGGTGCGGGGGCCGTCGCCACGTCCGGGGTCAGGCCGTCCTGCCGAACGTGACGTGGGTGACGCGCGGCGAACGATCGACGCGGGTGACCTCGTAACCCGGCCACAGGCCGAGACCGTCGTAGAGACGCTCGCCGGACCCGAGCAGGATCGGTACGACCGCGAGGTGGATCTCGTCCAACAGTCCGGCGCGCAGGAACTGCCTGATCGTTTCCGCCCCGCCGCCCAGACGCACATCCTTGCCCCGCGCGGCTTCGAATGCCACGCCCAGGATCGAGTCGAGGGCGCCGTCGACGAAATGGAAGGTCGTTCCCCCTTCCATCGGCACCGAGGCGCGGGGGTGGTGCGTCATCACGAAAGTGTCGTGGTGGTAGGGAGGGTTGTCGCCCCACCAGCCTGTCCAGCTCTCGCCCCGCCACGGTCCGCGAATCGGGCCGAACATATTGCGGCCCATGATCGTCGCGCCGATGCCGACATCCCCGGCGATCGCGTAGTCGTTGTCGATTCCGGTCTCGCCGTCGCCGGGACCGCCCTTGTCGTCGGCGTATCGGGTCGCGAAGAGCCACTCGTGCAACGCCTCGCCGCCCTCGCCCAGCGGATTGTCGCGTCCCTGGTTCGGTCCGGCGACACAGCCGTCCAGGGAGAGGGAGATGTTGTGCGCGCGCAGCTTCGCCATGGTCGCCCGTCCTGTGTGCTTGCATTATGCAATTGGTTGGGGCAAGGCTAGACCGTTCCGGTTGTATATTGCAAGCGGCAGAACCGACGGAGGAGCATCATGCGCGACGAAGGACGCTCGGGTTGCCCGATCAACGCGACCATCGAGGTCATCGGCGATCGGTGGACCCTGCTGGTGCTGCGGGACGTGATGTTCGGTAACCGCAGGTACTTCCGGGAGATCCAATCGGGCTCCGAGGAGGGTATCGCCACCAATATCCTGGCCGACCGGCTCAAACGCCTCGTCGCCGCCGGGCTGCTCACTCGCGAGGACACCGGACGCGGACAGAAGGCCGAATACCGGCTCACCGAACCCGCCATCCAACTCGTCCCGGTCATGGCGCAACTCGGCGCGTGGGGCTTGCGGCATCGCCCGACCACCGAGCGGTTGCGGGTGCGCGCCGAACTGCTCGAGCGGGGTGGTCCCGAATTGTGGTCCGAGTTCATGGACGAACTGAGGGAAGCGCACCTGGGTATTCCGCGCCCCGATCCCGACCGCCCCACCGCAACCGACCGGATGGCGCGGGCGTACGCGGCGGTCACCGAGAGGTAGGCGCCGGGCCGCGTCCGTGCGCGGCCGCTCGAACCCGCACCCGCGAAGCGAGGACGAGCGCGGCGTGTCCGAAGCCGATCGGGATCGGTGCGTCTGCGCCACAGGCGATCACGGCGCACCACGTTGTGAACGCTGACGGAGCCCGCTAGGGCAACCGGGCGCGCCGAGCGTTGGCGCACGTGACACCATGGATCCATCGGGCACGTCCGCAGTGGGCGGTCGGCGCCGGGTATGGAGGAACGCGCACCATGGTTCACGGCACGGTGAAATGGTTCGACACCGAAAAGGGGTTCGGTTTCATCGACCAGGACGGCGACGGTCCGGATGTCTTCGTCGACTATCTCGAGCTACAGGGCTCGGGATTCCGCGTGCTGACCGCCGGGCAGCGGGTGCAGTTCGAGGTGCGTCTGGTGAAGGCGGGGCCGGAAGCCGTCGCCGTGCGGGTCGTGGGCTGAACTATCGTCGCGCGCCGACGGCCAGCGCCTCGGCGCGGAAGAATTCCGCGGTCAGAGCTCTGGCCCGGTCGGTGTCCGGGTCGGGTGTCCGGGGAAAAACGTCTGCGGCACGGTCGAATTCGTCCATGATGAAGGTCGCGATCGGGGTCGGCACCGCGCCGCTGCCCATTTCCCTGGTGCGCGACTTGAGTTCGGTCAGCTCCGTCACCGCCGCGACGAAATCATCGGCGAGCGTGCACTGTTCGAGCAGTGTCGGCAGGTGCATGGGCGCGACTGCGGCGCCGGGGTGTTCGCGCAGCCAGCGCAGCGCCATGGCCGGACGCAGTGAGTAGAACACCTTCTTGAGCGAGCGATGGTGTTCGGCCAACTCCCACTGTTTGCGGCCCAGGTGCAGGTAGTGCCGCGCCACCTTGTTCCGGTCGGCGACCCGCTCGGCCAGTGCGCGCAGGTCGTCCCGGAAACGGTCGTCGCCCCGGTACACGATGGGTGACATCAGCCACTCGATGAGTACGGCGTTACCGCTCACCAGCAGTCGCAGCGCCTTGGCGAGATCCCACCCGTTGACGTCGAGCAGGCCGACCAGCGGCGTTTCGATCACGTCCCGACCGCGCCACGGTGTCAGGTAGTCGTCGAGGCTCGCGATGTAGACGAAGCGGCAGTCGTAATCGGAATCGGGGGAGGGGAACCCCCATGCGCGGCTCCCGCTTTCGATGGCCAAGCGCACCGATACCCGATGGTCGAGCTCGACCCGGTCCAATTGGGCGTCGATGTCCCCGACCACGGTCGGGTCCATGGAATCGGGGATCGCGCGCAGTGCCATGGGCCGATGGTAGGGGTCGACGATCGATCGACGCAGCTGGTTTTCGGCGGCTGGCGGGAGCGCGGTCGGGGACTGCCAGGAGGTTCCGGACGGGTGCGAACATCTATCACCAAAGAATCACGGTGCGGTGTGACCCTATTTTCATGGGCACCGGAGTTAATGGCGCGTGTGCCTTGTATGGAGGAATTTTCGGGGGACGATCATCGCGCTCACCTCGAATTTTCATCCGATCTCAATGATTTCGACAAGATCTTATCGAAGAGCGAAGTTGGTCGCTTGTCCATCAACTTGATCATGTATATGTGCAGGTCAGAGTCATTTTTTGGAGGCGCAAGCCCTGAGTTTTCGTGGCCTGAGCCATTCTTTCTGGCGTGATGTGTTCTGCGTCACTAAATATCTCGATTACGTAACCGGATTCGTGGTACCTCCGATGTGTCCAATGTCAGCCAGTTGCGACTGGATATATTTCGACGAAGAGGAAAACAAATGATCCCCGTTATCATCGACACCGGTTCCGCTGCCCTCAACGGCATCTTCAGCACCGCGGGCGCGGCGCTCACCGGTCTCTTCAACACCCTGTGGACGGGTTCCTTCGGCGGCTGATCACGCTGTCGGTCGGTCATCGACCCGGTTGCGCGCCGCATGCTCGGCGCGACCACTGTGGGAAGGCCTCGCACCCGGCGGTGCGGGGCCTTCCGCCGTCGTGACACCGCGATTGGCCGACGGCGACGCCGCGCCTGCCGGGGGGCAAGGGCACCCGAAAACGCGCCGACTAAGCTTGACGTCGGTAATTGCCGACCCTCTTCCCAGGAGTATCCCACCGTGAGCCAAGCAGGCCGTCCTGTTGTTCTGATCGCCGACAAGCTCGCCCAGTCGACCGTCGACGCGCTCGGTGACGGTGTCGAGGTTCGCTGGGTCGACGGCCCCGTCCGCCCGGCGCTGCTCGCCGCGGTCCCCGAGGCCGACGCGCTGCTCGTCCGCTCCGCGACCACGGTGGACGCCGAGGTTCTCGAAGCGGGCAAGAATCTGAAGATCGTCGCCCGCGCGGGTGTCGGCCTCGACAACGTCGACGTGCCCGCCGCCACCGAACGCGGCGTCATGGTCGTGAACGCGCCGACCTCCAATATCCACACCGCCGCCGAGCACGCGGTCACGCTGATGCTCGCCGCCGCGCGCCAGGTTCCCGCCGCCGACGCCACCCTGCGCGAGCGCACCTGGGCGCGCAGCAAGTTCAACGGTGTCGAGATCTTCGACAAGACCGTCGGCGTCGTCGGCCTCGGCCGAATCGGCCAGCTCTTCGCCGCGCGGCTGGCCGCCTTCGAAACCAAGATCGTCGCCTACGACCCCTACGTCTCCCCGGCCCGCGCGGCCCAGCTCGGCATCGAACTGCTGAGCCTGGACGAACTGCTCGAGCGCGCCGACCTGATCTCTATCCACCTGCCGAAGACCCCGGAGACCAAGGGCATCATCGGCAAGGAAGCGATCGCCAGGACCAAGCCCGGCGTGATCATCGTCAACGCCGCGCGCGGCGGCCTGGTCGACGAGGCCGCGCTCGCCGACGCCATCAAGTCCGGCCACGTGCGCGCCGCCGGTCTGGACGTGTTCGAGACCGAACCGTGCACCGACAGCCCGCTGTTCGACCTTCCGCAGGTCGTGGTGACCCCGCACCTCGGCGCCTCCACCTCCGAGGCCCAGGATCGCGCGGGCACCGATGTCGCCAAGTCCGTGCTGCTGGCGCTCGCGGGCGAATTCGTCCCCGGCGCGGTGAATGTCACCGGCGGCACGGTCGGCGACGAGGTCGCGCCGTGGCTCGACATCGTGCGCAAGCAGGGCGCCCTGCTCGGCGCGCTGTCGGACGAACTGCCGGTATCGGTCGAGGTGCAGGTGCGCGGCGAACTGGCCGCCCAGGATGTCGCAGTGCTGGAACTGTCCGCGCTGCGCGGTGTCTTCTCGGCGCTGGTCGAGGATCAGGTCACCTTCGTCAACGCGCCGACGCTGGCCAAGGAACGCGGTATCGCCGCGCAGGTCACCACCGCGCCGGAGAGCCCGAGCCACCGCAGCGTCGTCGATCTGCGCGCCGTCTTCGGTGACGGACGCACCCTGAATGTGGCGGGCACGCTCACCGAGCCGCAGCAGGTGCAGAAGATCGTCAACATCAACGGCCGTAACTACGACATGCGCGCCGAGGGCCTGAACCTGGCCGTGCTGAACTACGACGACAGGCCGGGCGCGCTCGGCAAGATCGGCACCAAGCTGGGCGAGGCGGAGGTCGATATCCTGGCCGCGCAGCTGAGCCAGGACGTGGACAAGGAAGGCGCCACCGTCATCCTGCGCGTCAACCGCGAGGTTCCGGCCGAGGTCCAGGCCTCGATCGCCGAAGCCGTCGGCGCGGCCAAGGTCGTCCTCGTCGATCTGTTCTGATCGCCGCTACACCTCACGGTCAGAACTGAACGGAGCATTGTTGTCATGAAGCTTGCTGTCATCCCGGGTGACGGAATCGGTCCCGAGGTCATCGCCGAGGCGCTCAAGGTGCTCGACGTCGTGGTGCCGGGCGTCGAGAAGACCGAATACGATCTGGGCGCCAAGCGTTACCACGCGACCGGCGAGATCCTGCCCGACTCGGTATTGCCCGAGTTGAAGCAGCACGACGCCATCCTGCTCGGGGCGATCGGCGACCCGTCGGTGCCCAGCGGCGTGCTGGAGCGCGGCCTGCTGCTGCGCACCCGATTCGCGTTGGATCACCACGTCAACCTGCGGCCGTCGAAGCTGTACCCGGGTGTCACCAGCCCGCTCTCCGGTGATCCCGACATCGACTTCGTCGTGGTGCGTGAGGGGACCGAGGGCCCGTACACCGGCACCGGTGGCGCGATCCGCGTCGACACCCCGCACGAGGTGGCGACCGAGGTCAGCACCAACACCCGTTTCGGCATCGAGCGCGTGGTGCGCTACGCCTTCGCCAAGGCGCAGGCCCGGCGCAAGCATCTGACGCTGGTGCACAAGAACAACGTGCTCACCTTCGCCGGATCGCTGTGGCAGCGGACCGTGGACGAGGTCGCCGCCGAATTCCCCGAGGTGCGGACCGCCTATCAGCACATCGACGCCGCGACCATCCACATGGTCAACGACCCGGGCCGCTTCGACGTGATCGTCACCGACAATCTGTTCGGCGACATCATCACCGACCTCGCCGCCGCCGTCAGCGGTGGAATCGGTCTGGCGGCCAGCGGCAATATCGATGCGTCCGGGGTCAACCCGAGCATGTTCGAGCCGGTGCACGGCAGCGCCCCCGATATCGCGGGGCAGTCCAAGGCCGATCCGACCGCGGCGATCCTGTCGGTCTCGCTGTTGCTCGAGCACCTCGGTGACACCGAGGCCGCCGCCCGTATCGAGGCGGCGGTCGCCAAGGATCTCACCTCGCGCACCGAGGCGGCGTCCACCGTCGCTATCGGTGACCGCATCGCGGCCGCGGTCTAGCGCGAACAGCACAACCGAGAAGTAAGCCCCGCACTCGAATGGAGTGCGGGGCTTACTTTTCCGTGGCACCGTCACGCTCGCAGCGGTGTTGGTCCTAGGCGATGCCCTGGCAGTGCGGTGAGTTCCTGCCGATGTGGTCGATCCGGTGCGCTGGTCGGAGTGAGTACCGGCGTTCGGGCGGAGCGGTGGCGAGACCGCCGCGCGTATCGCCCGGCGCACGAGTGCGTCGTTCACGGACGAGGGCGATCCCGCCGGAATCACCGATCCGCAGTCAGCGCGGGGGAGTCGGCGGTGCCGGAAACCGCGGCGGGGCAGGGTGTTCCGACGAGCCGCCGGGCGGAGTCGGGTGGGGAGGGATGGGATATCCCGGTGCGCCGGGCGGTACGGGAGGTCGAGGCATCGGAGGGTGATCCGGTCGGTCCGAACCGGGGAAGTCGGCAGGCCCCGGTCGAGTGGGCGGTACCTGTGACCGTGGCCCGTCGCCAGGATGAGCGTGCGGTCCCGGTGGGAGGTGCGGCGGTGGCGGGAAGGGGCCGGTCGGCGGCATCGGTCCACTGAACCGCTGGTAGGCGGCTTGGCGCGAGGTGCCGAGCAGGTCGCCGAGTTCGGCCCAGGTGTGGCCTTCCTCGCGAGCCTGCCTGGCCAGCGTGTGCAGGATGTCGTCGACGAGATTGCCGAGATTGCGCGTCGCGCTGAGCGCGGCGAGCACCGGAACCGCCGGTGTGCCTTCCCCGGGACGCAGCACGCCGACGACGAGTTCGGCATTCGCGGAGAGCAGTGTCGCGAGCGTCGCCCGCTCGTCGCGGACGTCGGTACGAGGTTCTTCGGTCATATGTAAAGGCTGCCTTGACGCGATCTGTGTGTCAAGGCTGGGTTTACATCCTCGTGTGGGGGCCTATGTCACGTATTCGAGGGGATGGCGTTCGGCCACCCGCCCGTAATCGCGCAGGACGAAGTTCACGACGAGGTCGTCGGCGATCTGGATCAGCACGTCGCGACCTTCGACCGCGGCGGCCCATTCGTGCGGCAGGCCGGACAGTCCGTGCAGTGCGCCGAGCAGGTTGCCCGCGACCGCGCCCGTGGAATCGGAATCGCCGGAATGGTTGACCGAGAGCAGCAGCGCCGCGCGCACCCCCTCGGTCTCGGCCCGCAACGCGCAGTGCACGGCGATGGCGAGGCACTCCTCGGCGATCCACCCCGCACCCACCTGTTGCACGACCTCCGAGGTGGGCGGTTCGGTGTCGGCCAGGGTGAGCGCGCGTTCCAGGGCGGTGGCCGTCTGCGTGCCGCGCGGCATCGATGCGACCTGAATGATGGTTTCCCGCAGCGCTTTCCGAAGGTCGAATCCGCTCATCACGCGATCGACCAGCGCGCCGAAGGCCCCGGCGGCCAGATATCCGGTGGGGTGGCCGTGGGTGAGTTGCGCGCAGCGCGCGGCCGTCTCGAACGCGGCGTCCGGGCCGGATCCCACCAATCCGAAGGGCGCGGAGCGCATTACCGTTCCGCACCCCTTCGAATGGGCGTTGACCGGGCCGGGATGCCCCATCGGGGCGGGGGCCACGTAGCCCTGCGACTGTCGCGAGATTCCGCTCAGGCAGGTGTCGCCCGGGGCCCGGACCGCGTAGAGGAACCGGTGATTCGACAACCAGCCGTCGGGTGCGGTACCGGGTGCCTGGGCATTCTGGGTGTGCCGCCACCGTAGGAGGGCCCGGCGCATCACGGGTGCGATGTCGGCGCCGGGCGGGCAGCGCAACAGACCCTCCGCGGTGAACAGGGTCATCTGGGTATCGTCGGTAACCTGTTGCGGCGGGCCGTAATCGGGGACGAACCCGGTCACGCCCGCGTCGCCGTGCTGTTCCCTGATCTGGGCCAGACTTCGGAATTCGATCGGCCAACCCAGCGCGTCCCCGATGGCCCCGCCCAGCAGTGTGCCGCGCACGCGGTCGACGATCTCCACATACTCCACCATGATCCGATCTTGTCAGGTTCGGGCCGCCGCGCGCGGTGATAATCGACTCGCGAAACCTCTACTCGCGCGGTGTCTTCGTCCGATCCGACGGCACCAACGGGATCGCCGCCGTCGCCAGCGCTGCGGCGGCCAGGTAGGCGGCGGGGAATCCGCCGACCGTGATCAACGCGCCGAAAGCCGGTGGAATGGCGGCCATCGCGAGATTCTGACCGGTGTTCTGGACGCCGAGGCCGCGTCCGCTCCAGTACGGACCCGCGATCTCGGCGACGGCGGTGAAGGCAAGGCCGTTGTCGGACACCGTGATCACCGATGCCGCGATCAGCAGCGGGATCGCCGCCCACCACCAGCTCGACCACGCCGCCAGTCCGAGCGCGGCCATGCAGATCACCGCGGCCACCGCGACCGTGCGCAACGGGCCGAGCCTGCTGCCCACGTGATCCGACCACGCGCCCGCGCCGATCCGCCCGCCGGCGCCGAGCAACTGCGTGACGGTGACCAGGGCCCCCGCCGCGGGCAGGGACCAGCCGATATCGCGGTGCAGCCACAGCAGGGCGAAAGTCCACACCACGCCCTGGGGCACGCACAGCAGTACCGAGACCGCGTGGATGCGCCACAGCGTGGAGTCGCCGCGGTACGGGTTGACCCGGTCGACGGATTTCGCGTCGGGCCGCGGCGGATCGATGATGCCGAAATAGCAGCCGACGGCGGCGAATCCGGCCATCAGCGCCGGAACGAGGACGGCGGCCGAGATACCGTGCGCCGCGGCGACGGCCGGAATGGCCAGCGCCGCGATGCCGACGCCGAGCGGCTGTGCCGTCTGGCGGATGCCCATCGCCAGTCCCCGACGCCGCGGCGGGAACCATCCGACGATGACCCGCCCGCTCGCGCCGTTGGTGCTCGCCGCGCCGACGCCGCCGACGAACAGCAGCGCGCCCAGTGCGATGTCGTTCGTGGTGGCCGCGGCCGCGCAGCCCGCGGCCAACATGACCAGCGGACCGCCGACCAGCACCTTGTGCTCGCCGATCCGGTCGACCACGTATCCCCAGGCGATCAGTGTGCACACCAGGCCGACGGTCGGCATGGCGACGAGCACGCCCGCCGTCGGTAGCGACATGCCTCGGTCGGTGAGCGCGGGGAGCAGGAAGGGCGCCCCGTGGACGAAGACCGCGCTCGACGCCTGGGCGAAGACACCGAGGCCGAGCATGGACCACCGTCGAACGTCGCGCACCTGTGTCACGGTAGCCATCGGCCTCACCCCGGTATCTCGCGTCTCCGCGCATCTCGCTGGCATCCCAATATGTGGAATGGAAATCCCATTGAATGAACTTCTGGCGCTACGCTACACCGTGCGGGCAAGTCGATTTCGGCGAAGCGATGTCGAACTTGTCACATCTGGCGGTATTCGGGCACCCGCGTCGACGGCTTCGCCTGCGCGTTTGCTCCGACCTCGCCGCGCGCCGCGCCGTCCGGCCGCCGCGGCGGTACTCGCGCCACGCGGAAGTGGCGATAACACGTTCCGGACCACTCGGTCGGGTGCGTTCGGGCAGGTGGCGACCGGTCGATAGACTGCCGGGCATGCGTCTAGGTCGAGTTGCCAGTCCCGATGGGGTCGCGTTCGTCAGCATCGAAGGAGAGGGCGGCGCCGACGCGGCGTCGCTGACGGCCAGAGAGATCGCCGAGCATCCGTTCGGCACTCCGACGTTCACCGGACGGAGCTGGCCCCTGGCCGATGTGCGGATGCTCGCGCCGATCCTCGCCAGCAAGGTCGTCTGCGTCGGCAAGAATTACGCCGCACACGCCGCCGAAATGGGTGGTAGCGCACCCGAAGAGCCGGTAATCTTCATGAAGCCGAGCACATCGATCGTCGGTCCCAACGCCTCGATCATCCTGCCGCCCAGTTCATCCCGGGTGGATTACGAGGGCGAACTGGCGGTCGTCATCGGCCGTCCGTGCAAGGATGTGCCCGCTGCCCGCGCGTTGGATGTGATCCTCGGGTACACCGTCGCCAACGATGTCACCGCACGGGATCAGCAGAGCAAGGACGGGCAGTGGACCCGCGCGAAAGGTTACGACACGTTCTGCCCGCTCGGCCCGTGGATCGAAACCGCCGTCGACCCATCGGATCTGGAGATCGTCACCGAACTCGACGGCGAGGTGAAGCAGCGTAGCCGTACATCGCTTCTGCTGCACGATATTCCGAAGCTCGTGGAATGGGTGACCAGGGTGATGACGCTGCTGCCCGGCGACGTGATCCTCACCGGAACACCGGAGGGAGTCGGTCCGATGCAGTCGGGGCAGCAGGTGTCGGTGACCGTCGAAGGTATCGGCACCCTGACCAATTCCGTTGCGACCAAACACCGCTAGCGACCGTTCGAACGAGTCCGAAAGAGAGCCATGACTGAAGTACGGGTCCGCTTCTGCCCGTCACCGACCGGAACACCGCACGTCGGCCTGATCCGCACGGCGCTGTTCAACTGGGCCTACGCCCGTCACACCGGTGGCACGTTCGTCTTCCGTATCGAAGACACCGACGCCGCACGCGATTCCGAGGAATCCTACGCGGCCATCCTGGACGCGCTGCGCTGGCTCGGACTCACCTGGGACGAGGGCCCGGAGGTCGGCGGACCGTACGAGCCGTACCGGCAGTCGCAGCGTCGCGCGCTGCATCTGGACGTGGTCGGCAAACTGCTCGAGGCGGGCGAGGCGTACGAATCCTTCTCGACTCCCGAGGAGGTCGAAGCGCGACACCGGGCCGCGGGCCGGGATCCGAAACTCGGCTACGACAATTTCGATCGCGATCTCACGCCCGAGGCGATCGAGGCCCATCGGGCCTCCGGACGTCCGGCGGTGATCAGGTTGCGGATGCCCGATTTTGATCTCGGCTGGCGCGATCTGGTCCGCGGTGAGACGGTATTCAAGGCGGGTACGGTTCCCGACTTCGCGTTGACCAGGGGTAACGGTGATCCGCTCTACACCCTGGTTAATCCGGTCGACGACGCGCTGATGCGTATCACCCATGTATTGCGCGGGGAGGATTTGCTCTCGTCCACTCCGCGTCAGCTCGCGCTGTATGCCGCATTGGAACGAATCGGCGTCGCCGAGTTCACCCCGGAGTTCGGTCACCTGCCGTTCGTAATGGGTCACGGCAACAAGAAGCTGTCCAAGCGCGATCCGGAATCCAATCTGTTCGCCCATCGGGATCGCGGATTCATTCCCGAGGGTTTGCTGAATTACCTGGCGTTGCTCGGGTGGGGTATCTCGGATGATCACGATGTGTTCTCGATGTCGGACATGGTCGAGGCATTCGATATATCGAAAGTGAATTCGAATCCGGCCCGATTCGACCAGAAGAAGGCCGACGCGCTCAACGCCGAGCACATCAGAATGCTGGATCCCGGCGATTTCGCGCATCGGCTGCGTGAGTTCCTGACGGGGCATGGACATATCGGCGCGGAAGTCGACGACAAGTTGTTCGCCGCCGCTGCGGACTTGGTGCAAACCCGGATCGTCGTCCTTTCCGACGCGTGGGAACTGCTGCGATTCCTGTTCGCGCCCGCCGAGGAGTTCGCTATCGATCCGGCGGCCGGAGCGAAGAATCTCGGCGCGGAGGCCGTGCCGGTTCTCGACGCCGCGATCGCCGCGCTGGAGTCCCTTCCCGCATGGGCTACCGGGGGTATCGAGGAGGCGCTCAAAACCGCGCTGATCGACGATCTGGGCCTCAAACCCCGCAAGGCTTTCGCGCCGGTACGCGTCGCGGTGACCGGATCGCATATCAGCCCGCCGCTGTACGAGTCGCTGGAGTTGCTCGGACGCGAGCTGTCGCTGGACAGGCTGCGCTCCGCTCGGGCATGGACCGCCACCGCCTGATCCGGCGAAACAGCCAAAAATAGGGCTTTGACCAGGCGATTTGTAGTTTACCGGCCGAGGTTTGGTACTCTTCTTCTCGGCCGGAACACGGCCCCGCGGCCGGCCAGTCAGACTGGTCCGACTCCGGGGCTGACGTCCTGGTCATTGGGGTATGGTGTAATTGGCAACACAGCTGATTCTGGTTCAGCCATTCTAGGTTCGAGTCCTGGTACCCCAGCGGAAATGTTGTACATCTCTCGGTTCGCGACCGAAAGTGGTTCAGCATCCGGCGATTTGGTCGCCGAGCTTCGGTCGGTTAAGCTAGCCGAGCTTCCTCGGATCGCAAGATCCACAAGGTTGATCACCGCGGAAACGCGGGAGATCAAGTCCTGGCCCCGTCGTCTAGCGGCCTAGGACGCCGCCCTCTCAAGGCGGTAGCGCGGGTTCGAATCCCGTCGGGGCTACACAAGTGGAAGGCCCATGCTCACACAGAGCGTGGGCCTTTCTTGTTTCGCATTGTCTTGTGGGGGGCGCGGCCCACACACCCCGGCCCGGGCGGGGCTTCGCCCCCCGGTCCCGCTGTTGGGCTTCGCCCTTGCTCCCGTGGTTCGGTTTCCGAAATATCTTGCGTTCTAAGTGGATTGGCTTTGTTGCCATTATTTTCGGGGGCGGCGCCGCGGGTGGGTTCGGGCTTTTCTGTGATCTTGTTCCGTGATTGTGCCGGGGTGTTTACCGGAGTTGCCGGAGTTTGCTCGGCTAGGTATCGAGTGATGCCTCCGCGGTGTGTCGCGGGTGGTGAGAGCCTCGTCACGTGAAAAAGCCCTACTGGTCGGTCGACCAGTAGGGCTTCTCTTTGTATCCGGCGCCTGTGAGCTGCGGCGGAAGCCGGGGCTACCCGCTCTTGCGGCGGAACTCCCGCTTGTGGCTGGCGTTGCCTTGCGGCGCGGCGGCCTTGGAACGGCCGTCGAGATGGTCGTTCGCCTTGGCGTTCTGGGAATTCTTGCGGTCGAGCGCCTCCTTGAACTTGCGCTTCACTTCGTCGGCACCGCCGTTGGAACTACCCGAATCCGTCATCGCCTGCTCCTCGTCATCGCGACCACGCACCGCGTCCACGGACGCCGTGCGGGGCCGATTCGTGTCCAACCGCCGGAAACGCTAACGCGCGACGCGACGGCTGTCAGCTGCATTATCCGGTGTGCCGCCTCAGGCCGAGGGGGCGGTGGTACCGCCGAGGGGGATGGCGGGCATCCCGAGTTTGCGGTGGTCCCAGCTGCGCACCCGCTCCGGCCGCACCCGGATCGCGACACGCTTGTGCAGCATGGCCTCCACCGCGGGCCGCATCTCCTCGCTGTAGGGCCCCGTGTAGCGCTCCCACACGCTCACGCCGACCGCGAACAACCGCTCCGGGTCGTCGATGATCTCGGCGGTGCCCTCCAGCGAGACGCCGCGCAGCTGGTCGTAGGTGTCGCCCGATTCGATCATGCAGGTGATGCGGGGGTCCCGGCGCAGGTTGACGGCTTTCTGCGATTTGGCCTTCGTCTCGAACCACACCTCGCCGTCGATCAGGGCGTACCACATGGCGATCAGGTGCGGCGCTCCCGTCGGACCGATGGTCGCCATCGTCGCGACGCGGCTGCGCTCCAGGAATTCGGCGATCTCGGTATCGGACATCACGATCTGTGCCCGCTGGTTGACTCCCATGGGCCCACTGTAGAACGCTCGATCTGGAACGCGTTACAGGCGTTTGTGCAGCGCCTCGGCCGCGGCGACCAGATCGGCCGCCCAGCGGGCGCCGGGACGGCGGCCCATCCGATCGATCGGGCCGGAGACCGAGACGGCCGCCACCACGGCGCCCGCCGCGTCGCGGACCGGGGCGGAGACGCTGGCCACCCCTGCCGCGCGTTCGGCCGCGCTCTGCGCCCAGCCGCGTTTGCGCACTTCGGCCAGGGCTCGGTCGCCGAACACCGCGTCGGCCAGGATGGTGCGCTGCAACTCCGGATCGGCCCAGGCCAACAGCACCTTGGCGGCCGAACCCGCGGTGAGCGGCAGTCGCGCTCCGATCGGGACGGTGTCGCGCAATCCGACCGGCGGTTCCAGGGCCGCGATGCAGACCCGCGCATTTCCGTCACGGCAGTAGATCTGCACGCTCTCGCCGGTGATCTCGCGTAGGCGCGGCAGAATGGCGCCCGCCGCCTCCTGGAGCGGATCGGAGGCGCCCGCGGCGAGTTCGGCCAGCGCCGGGCCCGGCCGCCAGAGCCCGTTGTTGTCCCGGGCCAGCAGGCGGTGCACTTCCAGGCCGACCGCGAGGCGGTGCGCGGTGGCTCGGGGCAAGCCCGTGCGGGTGCACAGTTCGTTGAGGCCGCACGGGTGCTCGGCGACCGCGTAGAGCACCGCCACTGCTTTGTCGAGGACGCCGATACCGCTATGCTGTCTCATAGAACGATACTAGCGTCTCGGATACTGAGAATGGACACTGAGAATCTCAACCGAGAAGTCCAACGGGATTTCACTCGGTGCGAAGTTCGGTCCGATGTCCGGGACATCGCTGTCAACAAATCTGTGCGGCCGGCAGCGCGTCTCAGCCCAGAACGCGTGATCCGGTCGCCGTCCGAAAGGTGATCGAGAAATGGCCGACCGCCCACGCACCCTGGCAGAGAAGGTGTGGGAAGAACATGTCGTCGCCCGCGGAGCGGGCGACGGTGTCTCGCGCGAACCCGATCTGATCTACATCGACCTGCACCTCGTCCACGAGGTGACCAGTCCGCAGGCCTTCGACGGCCTGCGCGCCGCGGGCCGTCCGGTACGCCGTCCCGATCTGACCATCGCGACCGAGGACCACAACGTCCCCACGGTCGACATCGACAAGCCGATCGCCGACCCCGTTTCCCGCACCCAGGTCGAGACGCTGCGGCGCAACTGCGAGGAATTCGGTATCCGCCTGCACCCGATGGGGGATCTGGACCAGGGCATCGTGCACGTCGTCGGTCCGCAGCTCGGACTGACCCAGCCCGGCACCACCGTCGTCTGCGGTGACAGTCACACCTCGACGCACGGCGCCTTCGGCGCGCTGGCCATGGGAATCGGCACGTCCGAGGTCGAACACGTGCTCGCCACCCAGACATTGTCGCTGCGGCCGTTCAAGACCATGGCGATCAATATCGACGGCACCCTGCCCGAGGGAGTCACCAGCAAGGACGTCATCCTGGCGGTGATCGCCCAGATCGGCACCGGCGGTGGTCAGGGCTATGTCCTCGAGTACCGGGGCGAGGCCGTGCGGGCCATGTCCATGGAGGCCCGGATGACCATGTGCAACATGTCCATCGAAGCGGGCGCCAGGGCGGGCATGGTGGCCCCGGACGAGATCACCTACGAATTCCTCGAAGGCCGCCCCCACGCGCCGCAGGGAGCCGACTGGGATGCCGCGGTGGCCGCCTGGGACGCACTGAAGACCGACGAGGGCGCGGTTTTCGACGCCGAGGTCCACATCGACGCGAGCACGCTGTCCCCGTTCGTCACCTGGGGCACCAACCCCGGTCAGGGTGCGCCGCTCAGCGATACGGTGCCGGATCCGGCCCGGATCGCCGACGAGGGCACGCGCCAGTCCGCGGAGAAGGCGCTGCGGTACATGGATCTGATCCCGGGAACCCCGCTGCGGGATGTCTCGGTCGACACCGTGTTCGTCGGTTCCTGCACCAACGGCCGTATCGAGGATTTGCGCGCCGTCGCGAGCGTTCTGAAGGGCCGTCGCGTCGCGGACGGGGTTCGAATGCTGGTCGTACCGGGTTCGATGCGCGTGCGCGCCCAGGCGGAAAAAGAGGGATTGGGCGAGATTTTCGACGCGGCGGGCGCCGAATGGCGTCAGGCCGGATGTTCGATGTGCCTCGGAATGAACCCGGATCAGCTTTCGCCGGGTCAGCGCTGTGCTTCCACCTCGAACAGGAACTTCGAGGGCAGGCAGGGCAAGGGCGGTCGTACGCACCTTGTTTCCCCGCTGGTGGCCGCCGCGACGGCGGTCCGCGGAACTCTGTCCTCGCCTGCGGATCTGGACTGAATTCCGCCGTTTCCGGGCCGTACGCGGCCGTCTCGGGCCGATGAACGGCCACCGACGGGCTCGCGTCGCCCATGAATACCTCAACCGACCCAGGAGAATCTGATGGAAGCTTTCACCGTTCACAAGGGGACCGGGGTGCCGTTGCGCCGGTCCAATGTCGATACCGACCAGATCATCCCGGCCGTGTACCTGAAGCGGGTGACCCGAACCGGATTCGAGGACGGACTCTTCGCCGCGTGGCGTAACGATCCGGACTTCATTCTCAACGTCGAGCCGTACAACCGCGGCAGCGTTCTCGTGGCCGGTCCGGATTTCGGAACGGGATCCTCTCGGGAGCACGCCGTATGGGCGCTGTCGGACTACGGCTTTCGGGTGGTCATCTCGTCGCGCTTCGCCGACATCTTCCGCGGCAATGCGGGTAAGGGCGGGTTGTTGGCCGCGCAGATGTCACAGAACGATGTCGAATTGCTCTGGAAGATGATCGAGGAACAACCCGGCATCGAATTGGTAGTAGACCTCGAAGCGCGAACGGTGACGGTTGGAACCGTCGTGTTGCCGTTCGAAATTGATGACTACACGCGCTGGCGTCTGCTGGAAGGTTTGGACGACATCGGTCTTACGCTGCGGCGTAGCGACGTCATCACCGAGTTCGAAAAGGTAAGGCCGAGTTGGAAGCCCACTACCCTGCCCGCGCGCATTTCACAGGCGTAATCACTGGGTTCCGATAGCTGGTCATCGTGGGAGGCGGTAGCTAGACGTGTGCTAAACCACGATGAATTTTGGCGTGGCACATAGACTCTTGCTCAAACTGGGTTTACCGTGGTACCTAGTCGGTCCGACGACGGGCCATTAGTCTGCGGAGGATTCAATGAACAAGGCGGAACTGATCGACGTTCTGACCGAAAAGTTGGGTACGGACAGGCGCACGGCTACCGCGGCAGTCGAGCATGTTGTCGACACCATCGTGCGCGCGGTGCACAAAGGCCAGAGCGTCACGATCACCGGTTTCGGTGTGTTCGAACAGCGAAAGCGTGCCGCCCGTGTGGCCAGGAACCCGCGCACCGGTGAAACCGTCAAGGTGAAGCCGACTTCGGTGCCCGCGTTCCGTCCCGGTGCCCAATTCAAGGCTGTTATCGCGGGCAAGCAGAAACTTGCCGCCAGCGGCCCTGCGGTCAAGCGGGGTGTGAATGCCCCTGTGGCGGCCAAGAAGACCGCCGCCAAGAAGACGGCAGCGGCCAAGAAGACCGCCGCCAAGAAGGCGACCGCCACCAAGGCGCCCGCCAAGACGACGGCCAAGCGGGCCGCGGCCAAGGCTCCGGCAAAGACCGCCGCTCGCAAGGCCACTGCCACCAAGACGGTCGCCAAGAAGGCGCCCGCCAAGAAGACGACGGCGGCCAAGGCCACGGTGAAGAAGGCCGCACCGGCCAAGAAGACCACGGCAGCGGCGGCCAAGAAGACCACCGCGGCGGCCAAGAAGACCACCGCGGCCAAGAAGGCGCCCGCCAAGAAGGCCCCGGCCAAGAAGGCCCCGGCTCGTCGCGCTCGCTGACCCGAGCATCGGCGGTCCAGCGCCGCCGGGAGATTCGCCCCAACGCAGCCGAATCACCCGCCATACCGCAGAGAGACGGCCCCGGATAACCTCCGGGGCCGTCTCTCGGTCATACCGGTCAGGACGGCCGCGAATCCTTCACGACCTCGGTGGAGATGGAACGGTCGAGGTGGTCGGCGGCGACCAGCGTGCCGTCGACGAACGACAACACCCAGACGCTGCCCTTGCGATTTCGGGCGGGTTGCAAGGTCAGGCCGTCCTTCTTCGCCCACCAGGCCATCAGATCCGGAATGACCTTGCCCTGGCTGCACACCACGCGCACCGCGCGGTCGGAGACCAGCGACACGGCCCGCTCACGCGCCGCGTCGGTATCGGTCGCATAACGGATTTCGGACAGCAACGGCTCCAACGTGATGTCGGTACCCAACTTCTCGGCCAACGGCCGTACCGTGTCCACACAGCGCACCGGATCGGCCGAGTAGATCTCCTCGGCGCCGAAGGCGAGCAGGTTCGGGATCAGCGCCTGCGCCTGGGCCGAACCCGCCCGCTCCAGCGGGCGCTGTTCGTCCGGGCCGTCGAAGGCGTCGCGGCGGCCCGCCTTCGCGTGCCGCACCAACAGCAGTGTCGAGGTGTGCGCGGGCAGGCGGGCGAAGGTTCGCACCACCTGTCTGTCCATCGGATAGGAGAGTTCGTCCATCACCCGCTCCAGCGGATGCCAGTGCAGGACGTCGACTTCGGAGTTGGCGCTGAATTCACCGCCGGTGACCTCGGCCGCCCAGTAGTCGACCCGCTTGAGTCTGCGGTGGCCCGGTATCGGATAGGTCACGTGCCCGAGATATCGGCCGAGTCTGCACTCGAGGCCGGTCTCCTCGTGGACTTCACGCACCGCGGCGATGATCGGTGTCTCGCCCGGGTCGAGTTTGCCTTTCGGCAGCGACCAGTCCCGGTACTTCGGCCGGTGCACCACGGCGATCTCGATGGCGCGCGACTTCCCCGGGGACCGCCGCCACACCACCGCGCCCGCGGCGTGAATGTTGGCTCTGACTCGGGGATCCCAGAACGGACCTGCTGCCTCGTATCCCGTCGCGTCGTTCACTGCTGTTCCGGTCTCCGCAGCCGCATGAGGTACTCCTGATGATCTCTGACCTCGACGTCGTCGGCGCCCGCCTGTTGGGGCCAGGCGTGCCAACTTCCGTTGGCGCTCAGTTTCCAACTGCGCGTGGCGGGATTGAGCGCCGATTCGAATACCGCGTCGAGCTGCTCGCTCAATCGCGGATCCTTCACTTGCGCCATGACTTCCACACGCCGGTCCAGATTGCGGTGCATCAGGTCGGCGCTGCCGATCCAGTACTCGTTCTGCGCCCGGAAGTGCAGTACCCGTGAATGTTCCAGGAAGCGGCCGAGTATGGAACGCACTTCGATGTTGTCGCTCACGCCGGGGACGCCGGGCCGAAGGCCGCAGATACCTCGCACCACGATCTCCACCGGCACTCCGGCCTGCGAGGCGCGATAGAGCGCGTCGATGATCTGCTCATCGACGATCGCGTTGGCCTTCAAGCGGATTCGGGCCGCGGCGCCCTCGCGGGCCAGTTCGGTCTCGCGCTGGATCCGCTCGATGATGCCCGCGCGCACACCCTGCGGCGCGACAAGGAGATTGCGGTAGTTGGCTTTTCGCGAATAGCCGGTCAGCGAGTTGAACAGGTCGGTCAGGTCAGCGCCGATTTCGGGTGCGGCGGTGAGTAATCCGACATCCTCGTACAGTCGCGCCGTCTTCGGGTTGTAGTTGCCGGTGCCGATGTGGCAGTAGCGTCGAATGGTCGAGCCCTCGCGGCGCACCACCAGGCAGGTCTTGCAGTGCGTCTTGAGGCCGATCAGGCCGTAGACCACGTGGACGCCCGCCTGTTCCAGCGCGCGTGCCCATTTGATGTTGGCCTGTTCGTCGAAACGGGCCTTGATCTCGACCAGTGCGACGACCTGCTTACCGGCCTCGGCGGCGTCGATGAGCGCGTTGACGATCGGGGAATCGCCCGAGGTGCGGTACAGGGTCTGCTTGATCGCCAGCACCTGCGGGTCGGCGGCGGCCTGTTCGATGAAGCGCTGCACGCTGGTGGAGAACGAGTCGTAGGGGTGGTGCACCAGCACATCGCCCTCGCGCAGCGCCTGGAAGACGTTGCGCGGGGTCTCGCGTTCGCCGAACGCGGGCGGTGTCGCGGGGACGTACGGCGTGTCCTTGAGATTCGGCCGGTCGACCCCGTACACCTGCCACAGGCAGGACAGGTCGAGCAGGCCGGGCACCTGGATCACGTCGCCCTCGTAGACGTCGAGTTCGCGCAACAGTAGATCGAGCATGTGCTCGGTCATGTCGTCGGAGACCTCGAGGCGCACCGGGGATCCGAAGCGGCGACGGGCGAGTTCGCGTTCGAGTGCCTGGAGCAGATCCTCGTCGCGGTCCTCGTCGACTTCGAAATCGGCGTTGCGCGTGATGCGGAAGGAGTGGTGTTCGACCACTTCCATACCGGGGAACAGCAGATCGAGGTGCGCGGCGATGAGCGCTTCCATCGGAAGGAACGCGGCGATGGGTGAACCGGATTCGCCACGGCGTACGCGCACGAAGCGATCCACGTTGTCGGGCACCTTGACCCTGGCGAAATGCTCGCCGCCGGTCGCCCCGTCCTTCACCGTCACGGCGAGATTGAGACTCAGTCCGCTGATATACGGGAACGGGTGGGCCGGATCGACCGCGAGCGGTGTGAGGACGGGGAAGACCTGGTCCTGGAAATGGCCCGATAGTCGGGTGCGTTCCCCTTCCTCGAGGTCGGACCAGTCGATGATCGCGATACCCTCGGCGGTCAGCGCGGGCAGCACCGAATCGAGGAAGACCCTGGCGTGGCGATCGGCGATCTCCTGGGCACGCGCCGCGATCAGCTCCAGTTGCTCGCCGGGGGAGCGGCCGTCGGCCGAGCGCACCAGGAGGCCGGTTTCGGCGCGGCGTTTGAGGCCGGCCACCCGGACCATGTAGAACTCGTCGAGATTCGAGGCGAAGATAGCCAGGAATTTCGCGCGCTCCAGCAAAGGTAGCGAGGAGTCCTCCGCGAGGGCCAGAACGCGGGAATTGAAGTCGAGCCAACTGAGTTCTCGGTTGAGGTAGCGATCACGTGGCAACTGCTGCTCGGCCGAATCCGCCGAGACCGGCGTCACAGCGGGCGGCGGTGTGGGAAGCAACTGCTGCTGCTTGACAATTTCCGTATCGCTCACGCAATCGATCATCCCCTACTCACGGGTCCGATTGCACGTCGACTCCGCGATTACACCCGGGTTCGTTCTCTCGTGGCGATCGACTAGCACACCCGTCGAACAGCCTCGTGAACATGGCCGGACCAGCCGATGTCGCGTAGGAGGGCGCGCGTCGCGTCACCCGCGCCGAGTTCGACCGCGCGCTCCAGATCGACCGCCGTGTCGACATCTCTCCGCAGTCCGGGCCAGTCGCCGTCCAGATCCGTCGCGCCCGCCGCGATATGCGCGCGCGCCGAGCCGGGACCGAAGCGCGGGTCCAGCGCGACAGCGGGACCCGCGGCGTAGAGCGCCGCCGTGCCGGTGCCCGCGTGATCGACGACGATCGACCGTCTGCCCCTCGGTGCCGCCGCGAGCATCGCGCACAGTTCCTCGGGACGGACCGCGGGCAGATCCGCCTGTAGCGCGAGCAGCTCGACCGGACCGTTGGCCCGGCGCAGCGCCGCCGCGGCGTCGTCGAGCGCGGCGTTCAGATCGGAGATCCGCGGCTCGGGATGCACCGCCGCGCCGAGTTCGGCGGACAGGGCGGCGACCACGGGATCGGGCGTGACCACGGTGACCGATGCGATGCGGGGCACCGTCAGCGCGGCCGTCACGGTATCGGTGAGCATCGCGAGCACCAGCCGCGCCCGGAGTTCCGGGCGCAATCGTTCGGCCAGTCGGCTCTTGGCGAGATCGAGGTTCTTGACCGCGATCACGGCATGCACGTCGTGCGGGCGCATGGACCAATACTTCCATGACGGCCCACGCGCCCCGCCACGCGACTCTTTCGGGGGTATCGGGCAGCCGCGGCGGTTCCGAATGGCATATTGGGCGGATGACGAGGGCGGCGGTACTTGGTGCGGGGTCGTGGGGCACAGCGTTCGCAAAGGTGTTGGCGGACGCCGGTACCGACGTCACGATCTGGGCGCGCAGGCCGGAGGTCGCCGAGGCGCTCGCCACGAAACATCGCAACCCGTCCTATCTGCCCGATGTGCAGCTACCCGCCGTCGATGCCACCGACGATCACGTCGAAGCGTTGCGCGGAGCGGAGATCGTCGTCCTCGCGGTGCCGTCGCAGTCGCTGCGCGCGAATCTGGAGACCTGGAAGGACGCGCTCGGCGACGCGCTGACCCACCACGACGCCACCCTGCTGAGCCTGGCGAAGGGTATCGAGACCGGCACCCTGCTGCGGATGAGTCAGGTGATCGGCGAGGTGACCGGTGCGGACCAGGACCGCATCGCGGTGCTGTCCGGCCCGAACCTGGCCAAGGAGATCGCCGCCGAACAGCCCGCCGCCACCGTCATCGCGTGCACCGACGAGGCGCGGGGGATCGCGTTGCAGCAGGCGAGCGCCAACGCCTACTTCCGGCCTTACACCAACACCGATGTGATCGGTTGCGAGATCGGTGGCGCGTGCAAGAACGTCATCGCGCTGGCGTGCGGCATCGCGGCGGGAATGGGCTTGGGGGACAACTCCATCGCGAGTCTGATCACCCGCGGCCTCGCCGAGATCATCCGGCTCGGGGTGGCGCTGGGCGCCGAACCGGTGACGTTGGCCGGTCTCGCCGGAGTGGGTGATCTCGTCGCCACCTGCACTTCGCCGCTGTCGCGCAACCGCTCCTTCGGCAATGTGCTCGGGGCGGGCGGGTCCATGGAGGCGGCGCAGCAGGCGACCCACGGTCAGGTGGCCGAGGGTGTGAAGTCCTGCACATCGGTGCGGGCCCTCGCGGCGGCGCACGACGTGGAGATGCCGCTGACGAACGCGGTCCATCAGGTGTGTCACGAGGGCGTTTCGGTGGCCGAGGCGGTCGGCAACCTGCTGGGCAGGCGGATGAAGCCCGAATGATCTTCCGGGGCGACAACAGCCCGGCATGATAGGGCCGGGACCGGTATCGCGCGCCCGAAACGGGTACGGTTCCCACCATGACGAACCGGATCAAGGTGGCTGTCGTGTTCGGCGGGCGGAGCAATGAGCACGCCGTGTCGTGCGTATCGGCGGGCAGCGTGCTACGCAACCTGGACCCGGACAAGTACGAGGCCGTCCCCATCGGCATCACCACCGAGGGCAGCTGGGTGCTCGGCGGCGCCGACATCGCGTCGCTCGGGTTGCGCGACAAGGAATTGCCCGCGGTCGACAGCTCCGGTACCGCCCTCACCCTCGCCGCCGACCCGAAACGGTCCGGCGCGCTCGTGGCCCTCGACGCACCGGGTGTCGCGCTCGGCTCGGTCGACGTGGTGTTCCCGATCCTGCACGGTCCCTTCGGCGAGGACGGCACCCTGCAGGGCATGCTCGAACTCGCGGGCATCCCGTACGTCGGTCCGGGAGTGCTGGCCAGCGCGGCCGGTATGGACAAGGAATTCACCAAGAAACTGTTCGCCGCCGAGGGACTGCCGATCGGCAGTCAGGTGGTGCTGCGTCCCGGCGTCGAGACGCTGACCGAGAAGCAGCGCGCGCAACTCGGACTGCCCGTGTTCGTCAAACCCGCGCGCGCTGGTTCCTCGATCGGCATCACCAAGGTGACCGACTGGGCCGCGCTCGACGGCGCGATCGCCACGGCGCGGGCGCACGATCCGAAGGTCATCGTCGAGGCGGGCATCGTCGGGCGCGAAGTCGAATGCGGCGTATTGGAATTCCCGGACGGCCGGATCGAGGCCAGCGTGGTCGCCGAGATCCGGATGCCGACGGCCGACGTCGCCGGTTCGGCGGACGCCGGGTTCTACGACTACGAGACCAAATACGTCGACGATATCTGCGAACTCGATGTCCCCGCCGATCTCGACGACGACACCTCCGAGCTGATCCGCGACCTCGCGGTGCGCGCCTTCCGCGCACTCGACTGCCAGGGCCTGGCTCGCGTCGATTTCTTCGTCACCGAGAACGGCCCGGTGCTCAACGAGATCAACACGATGCCCGGCTTCACCGCGATCTCGCTCTACCCGCGGATGTGGGAAGCCAGTGGACTGGACTACGCGAAACTCGTCTCCACGTTGATCGAGACGGCGATGGCGCGGGGGACCGGCCTGCGCTGAGCACGTGCGCGCCGTCGACGGCGGTCGCTCGGGCCGATCCGGCGCGGTCTCGGTCCGGCGGCGTGCCTCAGTTGGGGAGCGGACCCGGATCGAGGGCGCGTTCCGGCAGATTCGCGGTGATGGCGTCGGAGACTTCCTGCAACGGCGTCGGTCCGGAACCGTCGGGGACGGTCAGCGCGATGTAGGTCTCCCGGTCGACGACGAACCACGTGCTCGCCGACCCGGCCGGGTCGCGCACCTCGAACCATTGCACGTTGTTCACCAGTTGCAGGGGGGAGGCGCGGTTGAATTCCAGCGGGCGGTCCAGGCCGCAGCGCAGCACGATCGTCGCGCCGTCCTCGCGCTGCCACGCGCGGGTGGCGGGCGGCGCGGGTTCCACCAACTGGGCCTTGGTGTAGTCGTCGAGCGCGGCGGGCAGCGCGGGCAGCAGGCTCGTGCAGGCCGGTCCGTCCGCGGCGGGCGCGGGCACCGGGCCCAGCACCAGCGGTTCGTGTTCGGTCGGCATATTCCTGGCCATGACCGCCGCGATCAGAACCGCGACCACGAGCACGACCGGCAGGGCGACGGCGGTGGCGATCAGCGCGGGTGGGTAGGCGGCGGTGTCGGTCTGGCCGGTGTCGGCTTCGGATGCCTCGGTGTCGTCCGCTTCGGTCGCGGAGGTCGCGGAACGCACGGAGGTCTCGGAGGTCGCGGAAGGCTTGGAGGGTGCGGAGGGCACGGAGGTCGCAGAGGGCTCCGAGGGCACGAAAGGCTCCGAGGAACTGTCGGCCATCTCGTTCGCGGACTCGTTCGGGCCGACGGCGGGGTCGTCCGCCGGTGACGGTGTCGCCGTCGAGTCCTTGTCCGACGAGTCCGCCGCCATCCCTACCGACCTTCTTTCCGATTCGCCGAGCGCGTCGCCGTACCGGTCTCCCGCGGTCGTGCCAGGCGCCGCGCACCGGTCCGGTGGTCTCGATTGCCCTGGACAGGGTACCGTCGACCCGTTTTCGCCCGGCACGGTGCCCGGGCCGGGCGATCCACCTCGGGAAGGATTCGGTCATCAGCGAGAGCGCGACGCCACGGACGGTCGGCGAGCTGGGCGAGTTCGCGCTCATCGACCGGATGAACGCGGGCCGGGTGCAGGCCGCGGGCGTGCTGCTCGGGCCGGGCGACGACGCCGCCCTGGTGGCCGCGCCGGACGGGCGTTTCGTGGTGACCACCGACATGCTGGTGCAGGGACGGCATTTCCGGCTCGACTGGTCGAGTCCACGCGATATCGGCCGCAAGGCCATCGCGCAGAACGCGGCCGATGTCGTCGCGATGGGCGCGGTGCCGACGGCGTTCGTGGTGGCGCTGGGCTGCCCGGCGGACACGCCGCTGGAGCTGATCGACGGTCTGGCCGACGGACTGTGGGAGGAAGCGGGCAGGGCGGGCGGATCCATCGCGGGCGGCGACCTCGTGCGCAGCCAGGAACTGGTCCTGTCGATCACCGCGTTCGGCGATCTGCGCGGCCGCGCTCCCGTCACCAGATCCGGCGCCCGCGCCGGTGACACCATCGCGGTGGCGGGCAGACTCGGCTGGTCGGCCGCGGGACTCGCGGTACTCGCCGCCGGAGCCGATATCGAACGGTTCACCGAAGTCGTTGCCGCCCATCGTGTTCCACAGCCGCCCTATGCCTCGGTGCTGGAGTTCCTGCACGGCGATCCGGCGTCCGGCCCGGGTTCGGGGCCGAGCGCGCCGCACGCGCTCACCGATATCTCCGACGGTCTGCTGGCCGATCTCGGGCATATCGCCTCGGCCTCGGGCGTGCGGATCGACCTGGACTCGTCAACGTTGCGCGATCCGGTCCTGGAGTCGATCGCGCGAGCGCTGGATGCCGATGCGGCGCAATGGATTCTGGCGGGCGGTGAGGAGCACGCGTTCGCCGCGGCCTGGCCCGCCGAGGTCTCGCCGCCGCCCGGCTGGCACGCCGTCGGACGCGTGCTCGCAGGTCACGGCGTTACCGTCGACGGTGTGGTGCGGCCGGGCAGTGGCGGCTGGGAATCGTTCGGTGGGGCGGACTCTGCGGCGGCGGCCGAGCCACGATAGGTTGTGCGGTCATGGGCGGTAAACCATTGTCGGAAATCATGGATGCGGGCTGGGCGCGCGCACTGGAACCGGTCGCCGAGCAGATCGCGACCATGGGAGAGTTCCTGCGCACGGAGAACGCCGAGGGCCGGGGTTACCTGCCCGCGGGCGACAACGTGCTACGCGCTTTCCAGCGCCCGTTCGACCAGGTCCGCGTGCTCGTCGTCGGTCAGGATCCGTACCCGACTCCCGGCCACGCCGTCGGCCTGAGTTTCTCTGTCGCACCCGATGTTTCGCCGGTGCCGCGCAGCCTCGTCAATATCTTCGCCGAACTCGCCAAGGATCTCGGCCACCCCACCCCGAGCTGCGGCGATCTGAGCCCGTGGGCGGATCAGGGTGTGCTGCTGCTCAATCGCGTGCTCACGGTGCAGCCGGGCAAGGCGGCCTCGCATCGCGGCAAAGGCTGGGAGGCGGTGACCGAACAGGCGATCCGCGCCCTGGTCGCCAGGGACGAGCCGCTGGTCGCCATCCTGTGGGGCCGTGACGCGTCGACGCTCAAGCCGACGCTCGCCGCCGCCGAAGTCCCCTTCATCGAATCCGCGCATCCCTCGCCGCTGTCGGCCTCGCGCGGGTTCTTCGGCTCCCGGCCGTTCTCCCGGGTGAACGAACTGCTCGACGAACTGGGTGCCGAACCTGTCGACTGGCGCCTGCCCTGACCATCCACCTTCCGGCCTTCGCCGGGAAGCACGACCCGCAGTACCGGATCCAACCGAGGAGCATCTCCATGCACAACCGAACCGTTCGCGGCGCGCTGCGCGGCACCACAGCCACTCTCGCCCTGTGCGCCGCACTGGCGGGCGGCACCTCCGTCGCAGGCGCGTCCGGGCTCGCGCTCGAACCCGCCACCGATACCGCCGCCGCACCGGTCGGCGAGGAATTCACCTCCACCGGTTCCTCGACCATCTCCTCGGGCGTCAACGCCAAGGTCACCTGCCTGTTCCAGAACACCTTCAGCGGTACCAAGCTGAACTGCTGAAATCCGATCCACGAGGCTCGCGCGTGACCGGATTCGGCACTGTGCGATCCTCAGATCGTGAGTAAAGCGAACAATCTCCTCGAACCGGTTCGGCTGCGGCTGCGTGGTTCGGGTGGGATCGAGCTGGCCGGTGACCACTTCGGGCCGGTCGACGGCAGGCTCGTCGTCTTCCTGCACGGCGGCGGTCAGACCCGGCATTCCTGGAAGCTGACCGGTGCCACACTCGGGCTCGCCGGAATGCGCGTCGTCACCCTGGACGCGCGCGGCCACGGCGACAGCGAATGGGCGAAGGACCGCGACTACCGGAGAACGACCATGGTCGACGACCTGGTCGCGGTACTGGATCAGCTCGGCGCGACCCCGGAGAACCCCGCGGTGGTCGTCGGCGCGAGTATGGGCGGTATCACCGGTCTGCTCGCCACCGAGGTGCCGGGCGGTGCGGCGATCGGCGCGCTGGTGCTCGTCGATATCGTCACGCGCCCGGAAAACGAGGGTGTCGCCCGCGTGCTCGATTTCTTGAGCAAACATCGCGACGGGTTCGACACCGTCGACCAGGCCGCCGACGCGGTCGCGGAGTACATGCCGCACCGGCCGCGTCCGAAGAATACCGACGGTCTGCTGCGGAATCTGCGCGAACGCGACGGCCGCTGGTACTGGCACTGGGATCCGGGCATGCTGTCGGACCGGGTCGAGGACGCCACCCTGATGACCGAGGACATGGAAGCCGCCGCCGCGAAACTCACGATCCCGGTGATGCTGGTGCGCGGCATGCGGTCCGACGTGGTCAGTGCCGAGGGCGCCGCCGCGTTCCAGGAACTCGTGCCGCACGTGCGGATCGCCGAGATCGGCGGAGCCGCGCACACGGCGGCCGGTGACGACAACGACGCGTTCACCGAAGCCGTCATCGATTTCGTGCTGAGCACGCCGAGCTGAGATCGCACCCACCGGGTATCGGCGGGTGCGAACCGGTTTCGGATCAGGCCTGGCCGGCGTAGTTCGGCTTGCGCTTCTGGGCGAACGCGTCGACGCCCTCGCGGCCCGCGGGGCTGGCGGCGGCGGTCGCGATGGCTTCCCGTTCGCTGTCGAGCTGTTCGCTCAACGACGCGGTCTTGGATTGCACGAGCAGCTTCTTGATGCTGGCGTGGGTGGATCGAGGGCCGTTGGCCAGGGTGGTGGCGAGTGCGCGCGCCTCGGCGAGGACCTGCTCGTCCTCGACGATCCGGCTCAGGATGCCCAGGCGCCGCGCCTCCTCGGCATCGAGGATGGCGTCGGTGAGCAGGATCTCGCTCGCGCGGCCGGTGCCGACGATGCGCGGCAGTAGCCAGGACATGCCGCCATCGGGGCTCAGTCCGATGCCGGGGTAGGCGGGGCGCATCTTGGTCGAGGAGCCGCCGATGGCGATATCGGCCGCGAGCACCAGGCTCATACCCGCGCCCGCCGCCCAGCCGTGCACGGCGGCGATCACGGGGACCCTGGCGGCGTCGAGCGCGCGCACGAATTCGTGCAGATCGGTCGCGAGACCGTGGATATGGACGGAACGGTCCTGCGCGGCGGCGAAACCGCGAACGTCGCCGCCCGCGCAGAAATTGGCGCCCGAACCGGTGAGCAGGATCGCGCCCGCGTCGAATCCGGGTGCGCGCAGTGCGGCGTTACCCGCGTTGATACCCGCGAAATCCATCGAGGTGCCGTTCGCGGCGGTGGCAATGGTGATCTGGAGAACGCCGTCGACGTCGGTGACGTAATCGGTCTGCTCGGTGGAGGTCATATTTCGCACACTATCCTCCGGCTCGGTGCGGGCCAACGCCCCGCCCACCGAAATCGGGGTCAGCGCAGGTCGTCCCGTCCCGGGGCGCGCACCATGCGGACCATCAGCGCGGGGGTGAAATCCTCGATCTTGCGCGCGCCGTCGAAGACGAAGCCGTGCCTGCGGTAGAAGGCCTGCGCGCGCGGGTTCTCGTCGAAGACCCACAGCGAACAGCGCAGGTCGTCGGGCAGCGCGATGCCGATGAGATCGTCGGCCACGCCGGTGCCGTACCAGGACGCGCGGACGTAGAGCGCGGTGAGTTCGAGCTCCGACGCGGCCGGTGTGTCCTTCGGCGCACCCACGCTCGCGAATCCGATGACGGTGTCGCCGGACAGCGCGATATGGGTGCCGTGCGGATACTTGACGCGCATGCGTTCCCACTGCGCGGCCCTGCGATCGACGTCGAAGGCGTCGAGCACATGTCTCGGCACCAGATCGTCGTAGGCCTCGCGCCAGCAGGAGATGTGGCATTCGGCCAGGCCGAAGGTGTGTTCGGCGGTCAGCGGTTCGACGCGCCAGCCGCTCATCGTCGCCCGTCCTCGAACACGAATAAGCCCCGGCACTCGAAGCGAGTATCGGGGCTTCGTTCGATCATCGCTCGACCGGACGCGGAACCATACGGGTATCCGAATGGTTCACGGATCCGGGTCGAGTGCCGTACCGCCGAAACGGTGCGGAATCGTCCGTGGCGAATCAGCCGCGGACGACCTTGCCGGCCTTCAGGCACGAGGTGCACACGTTCATCCGGCGGGTGTTGCCGGGGGCAACCTGGGCACGGACGGTCTGGATATTCGGGTTCCAGCGACGGTTGGTACGCCGGTGCGAGTGCGAGACCGACTTCCCGAAGCCGGGGCCCTTGGCGCAGACGTCGCAGACGGCAGCCATAGTCGCGAACTCCTTCATGTCAAGTGGGGACCGCTGCAACGCGGCAGCATGTCCGGAAACAATGTCGTGATGTGCCCTGCCGACAGCTGTCGGCCAGCGCAAACCGGGGCGGGCCGCGCGAGGCAACCCTGCAAGGGTAGCCAACGGCCCCCCGATCCTCCAAACCGGTGATCGGGCGTACGGGCCGGGGCGACCCGGCACACGGCAACAGTACTCGGTCGGTGTCGTCGATCCGGAGCCGGGATATCCCGCTAACCTGGCGGGGAACGGGTGCGGCGGTACGGCTATGGGAGTGAGGTGACGGTGCGGGCAGAGCGGGACGCGATCGACGGCACGGCACTGCTGCGCTGGGGGTGGACCTGTCTCGCGGGTCTGGAGCAGCGGCGCGAGGAGATCAACGCGCTGAACGTCTTCCCGATCGCCGACGCCGACACCGGCACCAACATGCTGGCCACCATGCGCGCGGCCGTGCAGGCGGCGCAGGCGCGCGTTGATCCGCAGTCCACCTACGAGGTCGCGGCGGCGATGGCACGGGGAGCCACCCTGGGTGCGCGCGGCAACTCCGGCATCATCCTGACGCAGGTACTGCGCGGGATCGCCGAGGCGACCAGGGACGGCGACCTCACCGCCGACACCCTGCCCGACGCGCTCGAGCGTGCGTCGTCGCTGGTGCGCCGAGCGCTCAGTTCACCGGTGGAGGGAACGATCCTCACGGTGCTCGAATGCGCGGCGGCCAGCGCGGCCTCGCGGTCGGGGACCTCGCTCGCCGAGGTCGCGCTCTCGGCGGCGGACGGCGCGGCCAAAGCGCTCGGCGACACCCCCTCCCAGCTGGGCGTACTGCGCGAGGCCGGTGTGGTGGACGCGGGCGCCAGGGGACTTGTGGTCCTGCTGGACGGACTGGTCTCGGTGATCAGGGGCGAAGCGCCCGCACGGCCGGATTATCTGCCCGGCGATATCGAGGTCGTGTCGGGCCGGGAGCATCCCGAACACGCGAATTCCGGGCCGGATTCGCCCGAGGCGTGTTTCGAGGTGATGTACCTGCTCGCCGACACCGACGAGACCAGGGTCGCGACACTGCGTGATCGGCTCGCCGCACTGGGTGATTCGGTCGGCGTGGTCGGCGACGGCAACGGATCGTGGTCGGCGCACGTGCACTGCGCCGACGCGGGCGCCGCCGTCGAGGCGGGGATAGCGGCGGGGACACTCGCCGCGATCCGTATCGAGAGTTTCGTCGTCACCGCTTCGCGCGTCGACGACGACTGCGCCGCCGATCCGCGCAATACACGGGAGGGCGGGCATTCGGACGCGACCGACATGCCGGTGGATCGCGCGGTTCTCGCCGTCGCCGAGGGCGAGGGCGCGGCGGTGCTGTTCGAGGCCGCGGGCGCGGTCGTACTCGGCGGGCACGAGCCGATCACCGCCGACGCGCTGCTCACCGCCATCCGGCGGATGCCGAATCGGGAAGTACTCGTGCTGCCCAACGGCGCGTTGCCCGCGCACGAACTGGTCGCGGTCGGTGTCGCGGCGCGTGACGCGCGCCGCGATGTGCTGATGCTGCCGAGTGGCTCGATGGTGCAGGGGCTGGCCGCGCTCGCCGTCCACGATCGGGGCCGGATCGCGGTGGATGACGCCTTCGCCATGTCGGAGGCGGCCGCGGCGACGCGCTGGGGTTCGCTGCGCGCGGCCGCGCATCGCGCGCTGACGATGGTCGGCACCTGCGAATCCGGCGACGGGCTCGGACTCGTCGGCAACGACGTGGTGCTGATCGAGCGCGACGTACTGTCGGCGGGGCGGACGCTGTTGGATCGGATGCTCGGTCTCGGTGGAGAATTGGTCACCCTGCTGATGGGCGCCGGTACACCGGAGGAACTCGCCGGGGCACTGTCCGCGCATATCGCGCGCGGCTTCCCCGGAGTCGAGGTCACCGTGTATTCCGGTGGGCAGCAGGAGGATCTGGTGCAGATCGGGGTGGAATGACCCCGCGCGCGGACGAAGGAATGAGGCATGGCGACACTCGGTGATCGGCTCGATCACATCCTCGGGGCGAAGGCGGCCGATTCGCTGGCCGAGGCCTTCGACATGGGCACCGTGGAGGATCTGCTGCGGCACTACCCGCTGCGCTACGCGACCCAGGGGCAGCCGCTGACCGAGGAGGAACCCGAGGACGGTTCGCACATCACCGTCATCGGCCGGATCGCCAAGACCGAACTCAAGCCGATGCGCAATCGGCGCGGCTCCCTGCTCAAGGTGATGCTCGATACCGGCGCCGGACGCCCGGTCGATGTGACCTTCTTCAACGGCGACAAGGTGAAATACGTCGTCAAGGAAGGTTTGCGGGCGATGATGTCGGGCACGGTCAGCTACTGGCGGCCCGGCAGTTGGAATCTCTCGCATCCCGGCTACCTGATTCTGCCCGAGACCGAGGACGATTCGGTCGGCACCTTCACCAGGGTGCGCGGCGGCGGTGATCTGCGGGGACTCGCGGAGAGCGCGAAAGGCGCCGGTGGCGTGGACGTCTCGTTCATGGAGCGGGAGTTCATCCCGGTCTATCCGGCCACGGCGAAGGTGCAGAGCTGGGATCTGCTCGCCTGTGTGCGCCAGGTGCTCGAACAACTCGACCCGATCGACGACCCGCTGCCCGAGCGCACGCGCGAGGAACGCGCGTTGATGAAGATCTCCGACGCCCTGCGCTCGATCCACCTGCCCGAGAGCAGAGCCGATATCGACCAGGCCAAGGAACGGCTGCGTTTCGACGAGGCGTTGGCCTTGCAATTGGTGCTGGCCGAGCGTCGGCACGAGGTGGCGGGCCGGACAGCGCGGCCGTGCCCGCCGCGTACCGACGGCATCGCGGCGGCCTTCGAGAAGAAACTCCCGTTCGAACTCACCGCGGGGCAGCAGGAGGTGATCGGGGAGATCGCCTCGGATCTCTCCCGCGTGCAGCCCATGCACCGGCTGCTCCAGGGCGAGGTGGGTTCCGGCAAGACCATCGTCGCCCTGCACGCGATGTTGCAGGTCGTCGACGCCGGTCAGCAATGCGCGCTGCTCGCGCCGACGGAAGTGCTGGCCGCCCAGCACTATCGGTCGCTGCGCGCGATGCTCGGCGAACTGGCGACCGCGGGTGAACTCGGCGCGGCGGATCAGGCGACCAAGGTGGTGCTGGTGACCGGGTCGATGTCCACCGCCACCAAGAAGGCCGCGCTCTTGGACGCGGTGACCGGCGAAGCGGGGATCGTGATCGGCACCCACGCGCTCATCCAGGACGCGGTGGAATTCTTCGATCTGGGCATGGTGATCGTCGACGAACAGCATCGGTTCGGCGTCGAGCAACGGGACGCGTTGCGCGCCAAGGCGAAATCCGGAACCAGCCCGCATCTTCTGGTCATGACCGCGACACCGATCCCGCGCACCATCGCGATGACGACCCTCGGCGATCTGGAGACCTCGACGCTCACCCAGCTTCCGCGGGGCCGTTCGCCGATCACCTCCAAAGTGGTTCCGCGCAAACAGCATCCGAACTGGGTCGACCGCGCGTGGGAACGCATCCTCGAAGAGGTCGGCGCGGGCAGGCAGGCGTACGTGGTCTGTTCGCGCATCGGCGAGGACGAGGAGGACGGCGGCGCGGGCACGGGGAAAGGCGGCACGGGGAAAGGCGGTGCGAAAGGCAAGGCCAAGGCGGCCCAGGAGAAGGAACCCCCGACCACACAGGCCGCCGTCGAGGTCTTCGACATGTTGCGGGCCGGTCCGCTGGCGGACGTGCGCGTCGGACTGCTGCACGGCAGGTTGCACTCGGACGAGAAGGACCAGGCCATGCGCGCGTTCAACGACGGCGATATCGATGTGCTGGTCTGCACCACCGTGGTCGAAGTCGGCGTCGACGTGCCCAACGCGACGGTCATGGTGATCCTCGACGCCGATCGTTTCGGGGTGAGTCAGCTGCACCAGTTGCGCGGTCGCATCGGACGGGGCGCGCATCCGGGTCTGTGCCTGCTGATCACCGATGCCGCTCCGGGCGGTTCGGCCATGGCGCGTCTGACCGCCGTCGCGGGGACCACCGACGGTTTCGAACTCTCGGTGCTCGATCTGCGCCAGCGTCGCGAGGGTGACGTCCTCGGTTCGGCCCAGTCCGGCACGGCGCGTTCGCTACGACTGCTCTCGCTGCTCGATGATCTGGAAACGATCACCGCCGCACAGGATTTCGCCCGCGAAGTGGTGCGCGAGGATCCGGGTCTGGACAAGCATCCCGGCCTGGCGAGCATGATGCGCGCCGCCGTCGACGCCGAACGTCTGGAGTATCTGGCGAAGTCCTGACCCGGTGGCGGCGCGCCGAATTCAGCGTAGGGCGCGCGGATACGGCAAATCGGTGCTGATGTGCTCGGAGACGGCCAGTGGGCTGCCGATCTGCGGAAAGGCGCGTTGCGCGCAGCTCGGCCGCTCGCACACCTTGCACCCCGCCCCGATCGGCACCGCGGCCGCCGGATCGCCGAGTTGCAATCCGGTCGAATACACCAGGCGGTCGGCGTATTCGATATCGCAGCCGACTCCGATCGCGAAATTCTTCGTCGCGGTGCCGAAGCCCTGCGGCGCGGTCGTCGCGGTGCGCGCGACCCACAGGTAGCGCCGCCCGTCCGGCATGGACGCGACCTGGGTGAGTATGCGGCCGGGGTGGGCGAAGGCCTCGTGCACCACCCACAGCGGGCAGCTGCCGCCGACCCGGGAGAAGTGGAACGCGGTCGCCGACTGGCGTTTGGAGATATTGCCCGCGCGGTCGGTGCGGACCAGGAAGAACGGAACGCCGCGCTGCCCCTGGCGTTGCAACGTGCTCAGCCGGTGGCAAATCGTCTCGAAGCCGACCTCGAAACGCAGACTGAGCAGGTCGATGTCGTAGCGCAGTTCCTCGGCCGAGCGCAGGAAACGGCCGTAGGGAAGTACCAGCGCGCCGGCGAAGTAGTTGGCCAGACCGATGCGGGCCAGGGTGCGCGATTCGCCGACGAGTGAGGGGGTCTCGTCGAGCACGATGTCGAGATCGTTGCCGTAGAGCAGGAATCCGAGTGTGGTCGCGATCTGGAACGCGCGCTGGCCGGGGCGCAATCGGCGCGCCAGGGTCAGGGTGCGGCTGTCGGCGTCGTAGTGGCGTTTCGGAATAGACGGATCGGCGCCGTCGCCGCGCACCAGCACCGTGACCCCGGCGCGTTCCTCGGCGATCCGCGCCAGCTGACGATCCAATGACCCGATGGTGAGCCCACATTCGTCGAACAGGTGCTCGGCCGCCAGATCCAGGTGCGGGATGTGATTGTGGTGGTCGTAGAAGAAATCGCGCACGTCCTCGTACGGCATGGGGGCGCCGGGGACCCCGGACGGGGCGGAAACCCGTGAGGAGAACAGGTCGAGTTGATCGGTGGCCGCCCGTAGCCTGCGGTGCATGGCGACGAGGATGCGCGCCACTTCGGGCTGCCTGGTCGCGAGTTCTTCCACCTCGGTCAGCGGCGCGCTGTCACCGCCCGCCGCGTCGACGAGCACCTCGTGCAGATCCGAGACCAGCCTCGCGTCCGAATCGGCCGCGAAGAACTGGACGTCGAGGTCGAAGGTGGAATTGAGTTTCAGCAGGACCGGGATGGTGAGCGGCCGCTGATCGCGCTCGAGTTGGTTGAGGTAGCTGGGCGATAGGTCGAGGGATTTCGCCAGCGCGGCCTGGGTCATCCGTCTTTCCTCGCGCAGTCGCCGTAGCCGGGCGCCCGCGTACATCTTGCGCACGGCCGAATAGTAACCGGCGGCCTTCGCAAACATTGCACAAAACGGAGTTCTCGCGCACAAAAATCCACTCTTGCGAGGGGTTTCAGTGACAGGTCAACCTTGCGTAGCATGCGAAGGGGCAGCGGGGGGCCGAGAGCCGACCTGGGAGGCGTGAAGAACCACATATTACGCGTTCGCCCCGTTCGCGCGGCGTTTCCGAGTTCGGAATCTCCGGCGGAACGGATCGCTCGGGGGTGGCGCGCGGGGGCCGGGTCGCCGTCACCGGCGCGGTGCGGGGATTCGCACCGTCGTCCCGACCCGTTCGCGAGTCCGACTTCGAGACGTTTCGGATTCTCGCGGCCGGGGTAGTAAACCTGCGGGGTACGACCGTTTCTCGACACGGCGAGTAGGACCGGAGTCGGTGCGGACGCACTCGATCAGCCGCCGTTCGTCGTGGCGCCCGTGGTACCGGACCGGGCACCGGAGGTTCGTGAGGGGATCTTCTGATGCCCGGTCCGCCGCGCCGCGTCGGTGTCGACCATGCGGCCGTCACCTCGGATCATCCGCGGACCCGTGAGGTCGGGCCCGGATTCCGCACCCTCGGAAAACCCGCTGGAGATCGCGGGAACCGGAACGCGGGATCGCGCGTTGAAGAGGGGTGACGGACGAGGTCGACGTGCGAGGAGGCGTGACGAATGGATCGTTGTTCGAGCCACATGTCGTGGCGGCGCGGGATCGACGGCAGGGGCATCGGGCCCCGTGACGACGGTGCCCGCGAAAGCGGTACTCGCGGAAACGATCCCAGAGCGCGGTTACGCGCCGTCGAGCGCGCGGGCGAAGCCTGCGAGGCCTACACCTCGCGGCGCAGGCCGAAGCCGCGGACGGAATGACCTCGTCGTGGCCGGGCGAACGGCTCCGCGCGAAACGATGCGCGCGGAGCCGAACCCGATCAGCGCACGGCGTCGGCGGCCGCGACCATATTGCGCAGCGACTGCTCCACCTCGACCGGACCCCTGGTCTTGAGTCCGCAGTCCGGATTCACCCAGAGCCGTTCGGCCGGAACGGCCTTCAGCGCGGCGCGCAACGAGGCGGTGATCTCCTCGGTGCTCGGCACCCGCGGCGAGTGGATGTCGTACACGCCCGGCCCCACGCCGAGCGCGAAGCCCGCCGCGTTCAGGTCGTCGAGTACCTCCATATGCGAGCGGGCCGCCTCGATCGAGGTCACATCCGCGTCCAGACCCGCGATGGCGTCGATGACCTCACCGAATTCCGAATAGCACAGATGCGTGTGGATCTGTGTGGCGTCGGAGACGCCGGAGGTGGCGAGCCGGAAGGCGCGCACCGACCACGCGAGATAGGCGGGCTGGTCGGCGGTGCGCAGCGGCAGCAGTTCCCGCAGCGCCGGCTCGTCCACCTGGATGATCCCGATCCCGGCGGATTGCAGGTCCACGGTCTCGTCGCGGATCGCGAGCGCCACCTGGTCGGCCGAATCCGACAGCGGTTGATCGTCGCGGACGAACGACCACGCCAGGATGGTCACGGGTCCGGTGAGCATGCCCTTGACCGGTTTATCGGTGAGCGATTGCGCGTAGCCGATCCAGTCCACCGTCATCGGGGCCCGGCGCGCCACGTCGCCGTACAGGATCGGCGGCCGCACGCACCGGGTGCCGTAGGACTGCACCCACCCGGCCTCGGTGGCGGCGAAGCCGTCGAGCTGTTCGGCGAAGTACTGCACCATGTCGTTGCGTTCCGGCTCGCCGTGCACGAGTACGTCCAGGCCGAGCCGTTCCTGCAACGCGATCACCTCCGCGATCTCGGCGCGCATCCGGCGCAGGTATTCGGCCTCGTCGATCTCGCCCTTGCGCGACGCCGCGCGTGCCAGCCGGATCGCCGAGGTCTGCGGATAGGACCCGATCGTGGTGGTGGGCAGCGCGGGCAGCCGCAATCGCTCCGATTGCAGTACGCGCCGTTCGTCGGCCGGTGCGCGCCGCACGGCGTCCGCGTCGAGCGCGGACAGGCGAGCGCGGACCCGCCGATCGGACAGCCGGGGATCGGTCCGGCGCGCGGTCGCCGCCGCGCGCACGGCGGCGAGTTCGTCGGCGATCGCGTCGGGGCCCGCGGCCAGCGCGGTCGCGAGCAGGCGCACCTCGTGCGCCTTCTCCGACCCGAACGCCAACCAGGAGCGCAGCTCGGCGTCCAGCTCCTTCTCGGCGTCGAGGGTGTACGGAACATGCAGCAGCGAGCAGGAAGTCGACACCGCCAGCGCCCCGGCGCAACCCAGCAGTGTGCCGAGGGCGGCCAGGGCGCGGTCCAGGTCGGCGCGCCAGACATTGCGGCCGTCGACGACACCGGCCACGAGCAGTTTCCGCGCCAGCGCGGGTACGCCCGCCACCTCGGACAGATCGTCGGCGTCGCTGATATCGAGCGCGATGCCGTCGATCGCGGTGCCCGCCAGCGCGGGCAGCGCCGCGCCCGGCCTGCCGAAGTAGGTGGCGACGAGCAGCGCGGGGCGTTCGGTCGCGGCCGACAGGTCGGTGTAGACCTCGCGGACCGCGTCGATCTCGGATTCGGTGAGATCGGTCACCAGCACCGGCTCATCGATCTGGACCCAGGCAATGCCCTTCGCCGCGAGCCGGGAGAGCAGGTCGCGGTAGAGCGGAACCAACTCGGGCAACCGCCGCAGCGGCGCGCCCGAGGCGTCCTTGGCCGATTTCAGGAAGGTGACGGGGCCGATCACCACCGGCCGGGCGGGCACGCCGAGCGCGAGCGCCTCGTCCACCTGCTCCAGCAATTGTTCGGGATGCAGGGCGAAGGTGGTCTCCGCCGTGATCTCGGGCACCAGGTAGTGGTAGTTGGTGTCGAACCATTTGGTCATCTCCAGCGGTTCGACGGTGTCGGTGCCGCGCGCGGCGGCGAAATATCGGTCGAGCGGATCGGTGATACCCGCCACACGTGCTGGCAGCGCGCCGAGGAGAACGGCGGTGTCGAGGACCTGGTCGTAGTAGGAGAAGGTGCCCACCGGCACCGAATCCATTCCGGCCGCGAGCAATTCGGCGAATTGGGCGCGGCGCAGATCCCGGGCGATGCCGTGCAATCGTTCGGCGTCGATGCGCCCGGCCCAATAGGACTCGGTGGCGCGCTTCAACTCTCGATTCGGGCCGACCCGTGGCAGCCCGAGAACCGTTGCGGTGAACGGAGTGTGCGGAGAAACAGTCACGTCGATACTCCAGTGCTGTGGTCGTGAGCCATCGCCATGCGGGCAGCGCGAACCAGCGGATGTCTCGGAAGCCGCGATCGGAGCCCGAGAAATCGACACTGGTGGTCCGCGCGCCCGGTCCACGAGGCGGTGGCCGCCGGATACGGCGTATCCGGCACAGCGGCAGGTCTTCGGACTCGCGGGCACGGGCCTTCTGGCCGACCCCGTACGGGGCTCACCTACTGGCCGTCGCTTCCCGGGCGTGCGCCCAGTGCTCATGACGGCGGTCGTTCCTGCATACCGCTGCGGGACAGTCCCGGATTCCCACCGGGTTCCCTCTCACCTGTCCACCGATATCGCGGCGGACGGGTTCGACGCCGAGGCGCGACGTAGGGGCTCCATCTCGTCTGCGCTCGGCGAACCAGCTGCACCCGTCAGCATACGCAGAACGGCCGGTCGCGCGCCGTGGTGGTGCGATACCCTCCAGCTACCATGGAGCGATTCGTGTGAGCTAATTCGCAGCGCCGGGTCCGCGGTTCATCGTCGCAGCATGTGACCGTACGGTGAACACAACTTCGCAACCGTGCTAGTTCTGTTGTGAAGATTTCTGCGAAGGGCACTTCCCTGTCGGCAGCCGCCTCCGGGGCGGGTACCTTAAGCCAATGTTCTCGAAAGTCTTGGTTGCCAATCGCGGCGAGATCGCCATCCGCGCTTTCCGCGCGGCCTACGAACTCGGCATCGGGACCGTCGCCGTCTTCCCGTACGAGGACCGCAATTCGGTCCACCGGTTGAAGGCGGCGGAGTCCTACCAGATCGGTGAGAAGGGCCATCCGGTCCGTACCTATCTCTCGATCGAGGCGATCATCGGTGCGGCCAAGACCGCGGGCGCGGACGC
>NZ_QCYJ01000088.1 GCF_003123685.1 Nocardia aurea | reverse complement strand
AGCCGAGGTGCTGGGCCGCCTCCTGGGCGCCCACGCCGCGCATCAGCTCCACCCCGGTCACCAGCGCGAGGTCGTACCGTCCCGCCTCGATGTCGGCCATCGCCGCCAGCGCGGCGACGCTGCCGGAGGCGCAGGCTGCCTCGTGCCGCGACGTGGGCAGCATGGCCCACGCCGGGTCGACGGCGGCGACCATGCCGCCGAGCTGCGCCTGGCCGCAGAAGAGCTCGGCGGCCAGGTTGCCGACGTGCGCCACCTCGACCTCGGCCGGGTCGATCCGCGTCGCCTCCAGCGCGCCGAGCGCGCTCTCCCGCAGCAGGTCGTAGACGCCCAGGCCCTCCTTCGTCCAGTTGCGGGCGAAGTCGGTCTGGTGGCCGCCGAGCACGTGGACGCTCATGGGGTCATTTCCAGGGACGAGCGCAGCTCGCGCTTGAGGATCTTGCCGACGGGGTTGCGGGGGAGCGCCTCGGCGATCTCCAGCCGTTCCGGCAGCTTGTACGAGGCGACGCGGCGTTCCCTGAGATGGCCCACCAGCTCGTCCAGCGTGATCTGCTCACCGGGCCGGGCGACGGCGAACACGCAGACCCTCTCGCCGAGCACCTCGTCGGGGTAGCCGACGCAGGCCACGTCCGCCACCTTCGGGTGCCCGGACAGCAGGGACTCGATCTCGGCCGGGGCGATGTTCATGCCGCCACGGATGATCACGTCCTTGGCCCGGTCCAGGTAGCGCAGGTACTGCCCCGCGTCCCCGGCGATCTCGAACACGTCGCCCGTGTGCAGCCACCCGTCGCCGTCGACCGACTCCCGGGTGGCCGTGCCGGGCAGGTAGCCGGCGAACACCGTCGGGCCCCGCACCAGCAGCTCCCCGGGTTGGCCGGGTTCGGTGACGTCCTCGCCGGTGGCGACGTCCACCAGCCGGGATTCGGTGGCCGCCAGCACCCGGCTCGGGTAGTCCACGCCGGGCAGCCCGGGGCGGGGAAAGAAGCTCGCCCGGTCCACCGGGTCCGGCATCGAGACCGGGTCCGACAGCAGGGCGACGCCCTCGTTGGAGCCGAAGAAGTTGATGACGGCGATGCCGTGCCGCTCCTGCCACCCTCGCACCATCGACGGCGGCAGCGGCGCGGAGCCCGAGCCGACCCGGGTCAGCGACGAGATGTCGGTGGCCGCCAGCACCTCCTCGCGCTGCAGCAGCATGGTGAGCAGCGCGGGCGGCACCAGCGTGTACGTGACCCGCTCCGCGGCGATCTGGCCCAGGAAGACCGGCAGGTCGAACGGCTGGTGCTGCACCAGCGCGCATCCGGAGATCAGCCAGGGCAGGAAGACCCCGGCGATGCCCGCCATGTTCACCATCGGGAACGGGTTGAGCACCACGTCGTCACCGGTCAGGTTCGGCGCGGCGGTGCAGACCCGGGCCGTGGCCAGCCAGTCGTGATGGCAGCGCGGCACCCCCTTCGGGGTGGCCTCCGTGCCGGAGGTCCAGCAGATCGTCAGGCATTCGCCCGGGTCGATCGTCAGCCCGGCGAGGTGGGCCGTCAACCTGCCGGGGTCGCCCTGCGCGGTGTCGAGCCCGACCAGGCCGCCGGCGCCCCCGTCGGCGGCGAACTCGTCGGTGGCGAGCTCGCCGCCCCAGATCGCCACCGTGTCCAGCCCGTCGACGGCCGCCGCCAGGTCGCGCGCGGTGTCGGCCATGGGCCGGTCGCCGAGGCGGGCGCAGGTCACGAATCCGCGGGCGCCCGCCAGCCGTACCAGCTGGGCCAGCTCGTACTCGCGGTACTGGACCGGGAACGGCGTGACCACGGCGCCGATCCGGAACGCCGCCAAGAACGTGACGCACAGCTCGGCCGTGTTGGGCAACTGGAGGGCCAGCACGTCGCCGTGGCCGAACCCCCGCTCGACCAGCACCGCCGCCACCCGGTCCACCTCGGCGTCGAGCTCACCCCAGGTGAGCCGGCGCGGGAGCCCGCCGGTCAGCTGCGCCTTGTTCGCGGGGTCGACGACGGCGAGCGCGCCGGGACGCGCCGCCACCCTGGCCCGCAGCAGCCCGTCGACGGTGTCGCCGGTCCACAGCCCCGCCTGCGTGTAGTGATCGATCCGGCTCTGACGGTGCAGCCCGCGAGGGGTCATGGGGTCTCCCCTTGGCCAGAAAGTGACGATGTGATGCCCGACACTACGATTACCGAAGTCAGGGGTCAACCCTCACGTCCGCCGCGGGACCGGTCAGCCGAAGACGAGCTTCTCGCGGTGCCGGTAGCCGGGCCTGGTGGCCGCCAGCAGCGCCTTGAACGACCAGCCCGCCCCGGCGAGCAGCCGCCGCATCTCCTCCCCGGTGGCGTGGCGGTCCAGCCACGGCATCGTGAACGCCAGCTCCCCGAACGTCGCCCGCTTCGCCACCTGCTTCTCCACCCAGGCGTAGGCCGCGTACGGCACGAACCTGAAGATGATCGGGAACAGCTCCGACTCCTCCCCGGCGATGTGCTCGTCGAGGAGTTCGAGGAGGAGCTCCAGCTCGCGGCGTAGCCGGGACGGCTCGCCCACCAGCGCCGCGCGGCAGCGGTCGAGCAAGGGGACGAGCGCGTGGTGGTCGTCGCTGTACGGGGTGAGGTCCACGGCGTGGCCGGCCGTGCGCTCGATGAGCGGCCAGAGGAGGTCGTTCTCGTTGACGTGGTGGTGGTGGATCGCGGTCAGCAGGGACGACGTGTAGGCGCGTACGGCGGCGGCCCGCCTCGCGGTGAGCGGGCCGGGGCTCGACAGGAGACCGGTCAGCCGGCGCAGGTCGGCCAGGATGGCGCGGTGGATGACGTACAGGGAGGTCAGGTCGGGTTCGCCCTCGCCGTCGCGGCGGGGGGCGACCGCCTGGACCCGTGCGGTCGTCACGGGGACGGCATGTTCCGGGGCGCTTTCCGGTATCCGGTCACCGGCTTGCAGCCCGTCTCCCGGGACAACGCTCAGCCGCCGGGCCTTCTTCTGACCGCTCGCGTGCTGAGCGGTCCATTCGCGCAGCCGCGGCCAGGCCCGGACCAGTGCGGCGCTGGCGGGTGCGATCCGGTCGCCGCTCACGGCCACCAGCGTGCCCACCTCGGTGCGGGTGGGGGTGACGGGCACGCTCCGCCGTACGAGCAGGCCCGCCTCGGTCAGCCGGGCGACCACCTCGATCTCGTCCCCGTCGGCATCGGCCACATCGCCACTGTCGTCGCCACTGTCGTCGCCGCGCCGGTCGTGGTCGCCGCGCCGGCGGTCGTCGTCCTCGCGGACCGCGTCGGTGTCGAGAAGGCGCAGCAGCAGGCCGGGTAGCCGCTCCTGCTGGTGCGGCGTCAGCGACGCGTAGACCTCCTCGGCCAGCTCGCCGAGCGAGGGCGGCCCCGACAGGCCCTCCGGCGGCGCGAGCCGGAGCCCCGAGCTCACGCTCTCGCCCGGCGGCTCGACCACCACCGTGCGGGCCGAGGCGCCGACCGTACGGGCCGAGGCGCCGACCGTACGCGTCGAGGCGTCGGCCGTGCGGGTCGAGGCGCTCGCTGTTCGGGTGGAGGCGCCGGTCATGCGGGTGGAGGCGCTCGCCGGTCCGCTCGACAGCCGCGGCGCCACGACAGAGGGCAGGCCGGGCAGGTCGGGCAGGTCCGATAGGCCGGACAGGTCGGACAGGCCGGACAGGAGGTCGTCCGTGGCCGGGCGGTCGTCGGGGCTCTTGGACAGGGCGAGGCCCACCAGGGGGCGCAGGCCGTCGGGGAGGGCGTTCAGGTCGGGATCGACGGCGAGCAGGCGGTGCATGATCCCGCCCAGGCTGTCACCGCCGAACGGGTCACGGCCGGTGGCCGCGAACAGCAGCACCCCGCCCCAGGCGAACACGTCAGCCGCCGGCCCCGGCCGCTCCCCGGTGAACACCTCGGGCGCCACGTACGTGTGCGAGCCGACCGCCCCGGGGGCCGCCACGCCCAGATCGATCAGGGTGGGCCCGTCCGGGGACAGCAGCACGCTCTCCGGCCGCAGGTCGCGGTGGGCGATGTTGACGAGGTGCAGGGATCGCAGCGCCGTCGCGATCGCGACGGCCAGCACGCACAGCCCCTCACCCGAGTACGGGCCATGCTCGGCCACCGCGCGCCGCAGGTCGGGGCCCTCGACGAACTCGCTCACGATGTACGGCACCGCCCCCTCGACCCCCACGTCGACCACCGGCGCCAGGTGGCACGGCCGTACCCGCCAGACCGCGTCGGTGAGCTGCTGGGTGACCTCGCCCCGCGGCACCTTGACCGCGAACCTGCGCCCCTCGTCGTCGTAGGCCTCGTAGACGACCCCGCGCCCGCCGGCGCCTAACCGTCCCGCCAGCCAGTAGCCGCCGAGGCTTCGCGGGTCACCAGGAACCAGGCGCATCGTCACTGCTGCTTAGATGCGGAGAAAACGGGATTGGTTTGCAGGGGCCCGGCGAGAAGACGCCACAGGCCCCCCGCGCGCCTCGGAGGACCCGTGCGTCATGATCATTATGTCAGTCCCGCGGAGCCGGCCGGTCCTGATCCGGCGCGGGTGACCGGATTCCGCGCAGTACCGCCGCCGCCACCGCGTCGGGACGCATCGCGCTCACGTCGCACCTCAGGTCGGCGACCTCGCGGAAGTACGGCTCGCGCCGCGCCCGCATGGCCGCCGGGCCGAAGGCGGGCCGGTGGTCACCGGAGCGCATCCGCTCGGCCAGCACCTCGTCCGGGGCGTCGAGCCACACCACGAACGCCGCGTCCAGCGCCGCGCGGACCCGCGGGTCCTCGACGGAGCTGGACGCCGCGGTGATCACCTTGGGCTGGCCGTCCCCCAGCTCGGCCAGCACGTGCTCGGCCTCCCGGGCGTGCAGCACGTCCACGCCGTCCCTGGCGGCGATCTCCGCCGCGCTGCCGCCGTACGTGGCCCGCAGGAAGGGATCGCTGTCCCTCAGCGGTACGCCGAGCGCCTCGCTGATCAGGCGCCCGGCGCTCGTCTTGCCCGATCCCATAAGCCCGACCATCACTACTGGTTTGTTTTTTGCCATGTGGATAGAGGTTCCTCCTGTCAAGGAGGTAATCATGACCATCGCCGGAAGCATCATCCTCATCATGCTCGGCG
>NZ_QCYJ01000054.1 GCF_003123685.1 Nocardia aurea | reverse complement strand
GAGATCCCGCTCCTGACCAAGACCCCGCTTCTGACCGAGATCCCGGTCACCCTCGAACCGGTGGTCATCCCCCGTCCTCTGGCCCCCGCCCCCGCCTCCACGCCGCGCTTCCGCCCGTTCGAGCCGGCCGCCGGCGAGCGTCAGCTGCCGTCCCAGCTCGTCCCCGCCGGTCGGGGGCCGGTGTTCGAGCCCATCACCATCCCGGAGGCGACGAGCCGGTTCGACGCCTTCGCGCGCCCGGCCCGCCCGTCGCGCTCCCGGGACGCGGGGTACGCGGGCCAGGCGCGCCCGCCCCGCCTGGAGGGCGCCGGATACCGTGGCCGGCGGCGCCGTGGCGGGCACCCGATCGAGGAGCCCGCGGCGTTCGCCTCCGACGCCCCGCCGCGCGGCAGGCGGCACCGCGTGTCCGCCCCGTACTGCCCCGACCAGCAGCGCACGGACCCGCACGGACCCGGCCGCCACCGGATCGATCCCCCCTGGACCGGTCGGGACCAGGCGGTGCGCGAACGCCGCCACGCCCACGTCGCGGAGGCGCACCTCGACGGCGCGTTCGTCCAGGACGCCCCGATCCGGGGCCGCCGCCACCGCTCCCCCGCGGCCGGCCCCCTCACCACCGGGGCCCCCGCCAGGGAGTCCCGCACCGGCCCACGCAGGGGCCGCCACCGCGCCTGACACCCCAGAAGCCCGGCGCCCCAGAAGCCCGGTACCCCCGCAAAACAGCCCCCAGAAAAAGCCCTGCACCCCAGGAAAGCGGCTCTCACAGCCGCGCCGGGCGCTCCAGGCCGTAGGCGTCCGCGAAGGACTCAAGCCGCGCCACCGCGTCCCTGCCGCGGCTCCACGGCCGGACGATGAGCCGGTCCACGCCGAGCGCCGCCCACGACGCCACCTCCTCCGGCGCCCCCAGCTCGTACGCGTGCGCCGTCACCGACCCGGTCCCGCCGAGCGCGGCCAGCCGGTCGAGCTGCGGCCGGATGGACTCCAGGGTGTGCGGCATGCTGATCCACCCGTCGCACAGCCGCGCCGCCCGCCGCAGCGCGGCGCGCGACTCTCCCCCGCACAGGATCGGCAGCCGGTGCTGCACGGGCTTGGGCTCGAAGGCGACCTCGGCGAAGCTGTAGAACCGCCCCGAGTGCGCCACGGCGGGCTCGCTCCACAGCCGCCTGGTCACCTCGATGACCTCGTCCAGCCGCGCGCCCCGGTCGGCGAAGCCGAGCCCCACGGCGTCCCACTCCCCCCGGTACCAGCCCGCCCCGACCCCGCAGACGGCCCGCCCGGAGGACACCAGGTCGAGCGTGGCGAAGGCGCGGGCGGAGACGAACGGGTGGCGCAGGGCGAGCAGGTGCACGGCCGTGCCGAGCCGCACCCGGGAGGTGCAGGCGGCCAGCCAGCACAGGTAGGCGGGCGCGTCGAACAGCGGCGTCCCGGGCTTGATGCCGGGCTCGGACGTCCCCGGGTAGGCGGCCGTCGACAGGTCGGTGGCGAAGACGAGGTGCTCGGGAAGCCACACCGACTCGAAGCCCAGCTCGTCGGCCGCCACCGCGACGTCCTTCCACGCGGCCGGGTGCAGGAGCCCGAGCGGCACCCCGTACTTCACGGGTACCGCCTCGTGTCACCGCCGAGCACGGCGTCCCGGATCGCGGCGCGGTGGGCCGAGCCGCTCCCGTAGGCGGCCGACAGCGACCACGCGCGGGCCAGCCAGAACCGCAGGTCCAGCTCCTCGGTGTAGCCGATGGCGCCGTGAGTCTGCAGGGCGGCCCGCGCCGCCAGCGAGGCGGCCTCCCCTGCGGCGGCCTTGGCGGCGCTCGCGTCGCGGTCCGCGGTGGCCGCGCCCGCGTCCACGGAGACGGCCGCCCGGTGGACGAGCGGCGCGGCGAACGACACGGCGATGGCCACGTCGGCGAGCCGGTGCTTGACCGCCTGGAACGAGCCGATGGGCGCCCCGAACTGGGTGCGGGTGCGCGCGTAGGCCACGGACTCGTCCAGCAGGCGCCGGGCGACGCCGATGAGCTGCGCGGCGGTCGCCACGGTGGCCCGGAGCAGGGCCGGCGCCAGGGGCCGCTCCAGGGACGCCGAGTCGGCGTACGCCACCTCGAACAGCGGGCGGCACGGGTCGGCGCCGGGGCGGGGCGTGAGCCGTACCGCGTCCTTGGACACCAGGCGCGGCCCGTCCGGCCGCGCGACCACGAGGAGGTCGGCGAGGTCCGCGTCCGGCGCGCACGCGCCACCGGGAGGCACGACGCTCACGCGGACCGCGCCGGAGGCGAGTTTGGGGACGCCCGGCAGCAGGTACGGCGCCACGATGGCGGTCTCCACGACGGGCCCCGGCAGGCAGGCCCGCCCGGTCTCCTCCAGGGCGGGCACCGCGTCCACCAGCCCGAGGCCGAGCCCGTCTGCCTCGGGCGGGACGAGCAGCCCGAAGAACCCGACGCCGGCGAGCCGTTCCCAGGCGGGGAGGCGTTCGGTGCGCAGCGCCCGCGGCGGGCAGTGCTCCGCCAGCACGTCGCGCACGGTCGCGGCCAGGGCGAGCTGGTCGGGGGTGAAGGCGAAGTTCATCGGCGCGCCTTCCGGACGGGCCGGAGGGCGGCGGCAGGCTCGTGGGTCATCGGGGCAGCCCCAGGATTCGCTCGGCGATGATGGTGCGCTGGATCTCGTTGGTGCCCGCGTAGATCGGCCCGGCCAGCGAGAAGAGGAAGCCGTCGAGCCAGGGCGTCTCCCCGGCCCGCTCCCCGAGCAGTTCCATGGCGAGGGTGTGCATGCGCAGGTCCAGCTCGGACCAGAAGACCTTGCCCATGCTGGCGGCCGGCCCGATCTCCTCCCCGGCCATGAGGCGGCGGGCGGTCTGGAAGGTGTGCAGGCGGTAGGCCTCGGCGTCGGTCCAGCACCTGGCGGCCTGGTCGGCGAGCACCGGGTCGGCGTGCCTGGCCAGCGTGACGAGCCGGTCGGCGGTGGCCAGGAAGCGGCCGGGGCTGCGCAGGGTCAGGCCGCGTTCGGAGGAGGTGGTGGCCATGGCGATGCGCCAGCCGTCGCCCTCCTCGCCGACGACCATCGAGTCGGGCACGAACACCCCGTCGAGGAACAGCTCGGCGAACCCCGGCAGCCCGTCGAGCTGCGCGATCGGCCGGACGGTCACCTCGTCCAGGGGGAACAGGAAGTACGTCAGCCCCTTGTGCCTGGCGCCGGACGTGCGGAACAGCCCGAACCCGTGCGAGGCGTACGCGGCGCGCGAGCTCCACGTCTTGTGCCCGTACAGCCGCCAGCCGCCGTCGGCCCGCACGGCGCGGGAGGTCAGCGCGGCCAGGTCGCTGCCCGCCTCCGGCTCCGACCAGGCCTGCGCCCACACGTCGTCGGCGCGCGCCATCCGGGGCAGCCACGCGTGCCGCTGCTCGTCGGTGCCGAAGGCCATGAGCGTCGGGGCGAGCAGGAAGACGCCGTTCTGGGTGACCCTGGCGGGCGCGCCCGCCGCCCAGTACTCCTCCTCGAAGATCAGCCATTCGACGAGGGAGGCGCCCCGCCCGCCGTACTCGCTTGGCCAGGAGACGGCGGAGAGCCGTGCGGAGGCCAGCAGCGCCTCCCATGCGCGGTGCGCCTCGAAGCCCTCGGGGGTGTCCATGGACGGCAGGGGTCCGGGCACGTGGCCGGCCAGCCAGTCGCGAACCTCGGCGCGGAAGTCCTGCTCGGCCCTGGTGTAATCGAGATCCACGTCACCAAGCTAGCGCACGCTTGGTGACCTGAACAGGCTGTACTGCGTGAGCCGGCCGCGCTATGAGGCGGGGCGCGGGGCCGGAATGAGCAGGATGCACAGCATGCCCACCACGGCGGGCACCGCGAACGCGTAGAAGTTCGCGTCGAGGCCCCAGCCGGAGGCGAGGATGTAGCTGCCGTAGATCGGGCCGAGGATGGCGCCGAGCCGTCCGACGCCCAGGGCCCAGCCGAGTCCGGTGGCGCGCATCCGGGCCGGATAGTAGGTGGCGGTGTAGGCGTTGACCAGGATGGTGGTACCGATGGTGCACGCGCCCGCGACGGTGACGAGGACGTACAGCAGCGGGGTGGGCAGCGCGAAGCTGAGACCGAAGATCGACAGTGCGGCCGTCAGGAACATCGTCGCGATGACCCGCTTGGAGCCGACGCGGTCGGCGAGGGCGCCGAGCAGCGGGGTGCCGATGATGGCGCCGAGGTTCAGCGCCAGGATGAACGCGATCGCCGAACCCAGCTCGTAGCCGGCCTCGCGCATGATCTGCGCGAGCCAGGTGTTCAGGCCGTACACCAGCAGCAGCCCGATCCCGGTGCCGAGCCAGAACAGCACGGTCCCCGCGACCAGCTTCGGCGCGAACAACGACCGCAGCCCCGACAGCGCCGAAGACCCCTCTTCGCCGCGCGCCGGCCGGCCCAGCGTCACCCCGAAGCGGTGGGCCAGTTCCTCGGCCTCGGCGTGCCTGCCCCGCGCGAGCAGGTAGCCCGCCGACTCGGGCAGGTAGCGGACCACCAACGGCAGCAGCACGACGCCCAGCCCCGCACCGATCCAGAACATCGCGCGCCAGCCCAGGGCGGGGATGACCTCGATCGCGGTGAGCGAGACGATGATGCCGCCGATGGAGTACCCGGAGAACATCAGGGCGTTCGTCGTGCTCCGGTGGCGCGGGTGGGCGTACTCGATGGTGAGCGCGATCGCCGTGGGCACCAGGCCGCCGAGACCGAGACCGGCGAGGAACCGGGTCAGGCCGAAGACCGTCGGGTCGGGCGCCAGAGCGGAGCAGACCATCGCGGTGGAGAACCACCCGATGCAGGCGATCATGATGCGCCTGCGCCCGGCCAGGTCGGTGATCGTGCCGATGGCGATGGCGCCGATCAGCATCCCGACCAGGGCATACGCGCCGATGGCGCCCGCCTGCGGTTTCGTCAGCGTCCATTCGGCGGTGCCGCCGAGGAAGGTCGGCACGACGGTGCCGTAGACGATCAGGTCGTACCCGTCGATGATGATCGCGACGCTGCACAGTGCGACGACGAGATACCGGCTGGTGGTCTTGGTCTCGCCACGCATGGTGGCTTGGGGGGTGGTCATGGGCTTTCTCCTTGCTGGGATCGCCGGTCAGGCTTCGGCGTATTCTTCGGACAGCAGGGCTCCCGCTCCGGGGGCGATGGCGCGCAGGCCGAGAACCCGCATCATCT
>NZ_QCYJ01000017.1 GCF_003123685.1 Nocardia aurea | reverse complement strand
GTGTGTGCGTGTGTTCTTTGAGAACTCAATAGTGTGTCGATGAATGTCAGTGCCAAATATTTTATTTGGTTCCGATGCTTTCATACCCCCGTGTGAGGGTGTCGGACGTTTAGTCAGCAAAAGTTTTTTGTTGGCGTTTTGTTTTGCTAGGTTTTCGGACTCTAGTTAGATATTTCTGATTCGCCTCTTTTGGGGTGTTTCGTGAGTCTTCAACGGAGAGTTTGATCCTGGCTCAGGACGAACGCTGGCGGCGTGCTTAACACATGCAAGTCGAGCGGTAAGGCCCTTCGGGGTACACGAGCGGCGAACGGGTGAGTAACACGTGGGTGATCTGCCTCGCACTTCGGGATAAGCCTGGGAAACTGGGTCTAATACCGGATATGACCACGGATCGCATGGTTTGTGGTGGAAAGATTTATCGGTGCGAGATGGGCCCGCGGCCTATCAGCTTGTTGGTGGGGTAATGGCCTACCAAGGCGACGACGGGTAGCCGACCTGAGAGGGTGACCGGCCACACTGGGACTGAGACACGGCCCAGACTCCTACGGGAGGCAGCAGTGGGGAATATTGCACAATGGGCGGAAGCCTGATGCAGCGACGCCGCGTGAGGGATGACGGCCTTCGGGTTGTAAACCTCTTTCGACAGGGACGAAGCGCAAGTGACGGTACCTGTAGAAGAAGCACCGGCCAACTACGTGCCAGCAGCCGCGGTAATACGTAGGGTGCGAGCGTTGTCCGGAATTACTGGGCGTAAAGAGCTTGTAGGCGGTTTGTCGCGTCTTCTGTGAAAACTTGGGGCTCAACCTTAAGCTTGCAGGGGATACGGGCAGACTAGAGTACTTCAGGGGAGACTGGAATTCCTGGTGTAGCGGTGAAATGCGCAGATATCAGGAGGAACACCGGTGGCGAAGGCGGGTCTCTGGGAAGTAACTGACGCTGAGAAGCGAAAGCGTGGGTAGCGAACAGGATTAGATACCCTGGTAGTCCACGCCGTAAACGGTGGGTACTAGGTGTGGGTTTCCTTCCACGGGATCCGTGCCGTAGCTAACGCATTAAGTACCCCGCCTGGGGAGTACGGCCGCAAGGCTAAAACTCAAAGGAATTGACGGGGGCCCGCACAAGCGGCGGAGCATGTGGATTAATTCGATGCAACGCGAAGAACCTTACCTGGGTTTGACATACACCGGAAACCTGCAGAGATGTAGGCCCCCTTGTGGTCGGTGTACAGGTGGTGCATGGCTGTCGTCAGCTCGTGTCGTGAGATGTTGGGTTAAGTCCCGCAACGAGCGCAACCCTTGTCCTGTGTTGCCAGCAAGTAAAGTTGGGGACTCGCAGGAGACTGCCGGGGTCAACTCGGAGGAAGGTGGGGACGACGTCAAGTCATCATGCCCCTTATGTCCAGGGCTTCACACATGCTACAATGGCCGGTACAGAGGGCTGCGATACCGTGAGGTGGAGCGAATCCCTTAAAGCCGGTCTCAGTTCGGATCGGGGTCTGCAACTCGACCCCGTGAAGTTGGAGTCGCTAGTAATCGCAGATCAGCAACGCTGCGGTGAATACGTTCCCGGGCCTTGTACACACCGCCCGTCACGTCATGAAAGTCGGTAACACCCGAAGCCGGTGGCCTAACCCCTTGTGGGAGGGAGCCGTCGAAGGTGGGATTGGCGATTGGGACGAAGTCGTAACAAGGTAGCCGTACCGGAAGGTGCGGCTGGATCACCTCCTTTCTAAGGAGCATTTCTACGTAATGCCTCACACAGGTGAGTGTGGTTGCGTCAGAGACCGTTTCGGAAACATTCGTTTTCCGGCGGACGCTCATGGGTGGAACACTGACAATCATCATCGCGTATGGCGGGAGCTGAGTCTTTCGTCGCGGTGGTTATATCGGCACACTGTTGGGTCCTGAGAGAACACGCGAGTGTTTCTTTCATGGGAAACGATAACGATCTGCTCGGATTTCTTGTTCATACCGGGGAGGCTGGAAAGTCTTCTGCTGGTGCGGGGTTCGGATTCGGGTGGGTGTGTTGTTTGAGAACTGCACAGTGGACGCGAGCATCTTTGTTAGTAAGTGTTTAAGAGCGTACGGTGGATGCCTTGGCACCAGGAGCCGATGAAGGACGTAGGAGGCTGCGATAAGCCTCGGGGAGCTGTCAACCGAGCTGAGATCCGAGGATTTCCGAATGGGGAAACCCAGCACGAGTGATGTCGTGTTACCCGCATCTGAATATATAGGGTGTGTGGAGGGAACGTGGGGAAGTGAAACATCTCAGTACCCACAGGAAGAGAAAACAACAGTGATTCCGTGAGTAGTGGCGAGCGAAAGCGGATGAGGCTAAACCATGCGGATGTGATACCCGGCAGGGGTTGTCCGTGTGGGGTAGTGGGGTCATTCTTCTCGATTCTGCCGAGTCGAGCAACAGTCAGAAACCGTTGGGTTAGTCGAAGTGGTCTGGAACGGCCTGTCGTAGAGGGTGAGAGTCCCGTAGACGAAAACCGAGCGGCTGTTGTGGATGATGCCCGAGTAGCAGCGGGCCCGTGAAATCTGCTGTGAATCTGCCGGGACCACCCGGTAAGCCTGAATACTCCCTGGTGACCGATAGCGGACTAGTACCGTGAGGGAAAGGTGAAAAGTACCCCGGGAGGGGAGTGAAATAGTACCTGAAACCGTGCGCTTACAATCCGTCAGAGCCTGTGCATCCTTTAGTGGGTGGTGGGTGATGGCGTGCCTTTTGAAGAATGAGCCTGCGAGTTAGTGGCATGTGGCGAGGTTAACCCGTGTGGGGTAGCCGTAGCGAAAGCGAGTCCGAATAGGGCGTTTCAGTCGCATGTTCTAGACCCGAAGCGGAGTGATCTACCCATGGCCAGGGTGAAGCGACGGTAAGACGTCGTGGAGGCCCGAACCCACTTAGGTTGAAAACTGAGGGGATGAGTTGTGGGTAGGGGTGAAAGGCCAATCAAACTCCGTGATAGCTGGTTCTCCCCGAAATGCATTTAGGTGCAGCGTCACGTGTTTCACACCGGAGGTAGAGCTACTGGATGGTCTAGGGGGCCTACAAGCTTACCGAAATCAGCCAAACTCCGAATGCCGGTGTGTGAGAGCGTGGCAGTGAGACTGCGGGGGATAAGCTTCGTAGTCGAGAGGGAAACAGCCCAGATCGCCGGCTAAGGCCCCTAAGCGTGTACTAAGTGGAAAAGGATGTGGGGTCGCGAAGACAACCAGGAGGTTGGCTTAGAAGCAGCCACCCTTGAAAGAGTGCGTAATAGCTCACTGGTCAAGTGATCCTGCGCCGACAATGTAGCGGGGCTCAAGTACACCGCCGAAGCCGCGGCACTCCGACAATACACCGAGGACGACCTGCGGGTTTTCTTCCAGTGGTTGGGGTGGGTAGGGGAGCGTCCTGTGGCCATGGAAGCGGCGGAGTGATCCAGCCGTGGAGGCTACAGGAGTGAGAATGCAGGCATGAGTAGCGAAAGACGAGTGAGAAACTCGTCCGCCGAATGACCAAGGGTTCCTGGGCCAGGTTAATCCGCCCAGGGTGAGTCGGGACCTAAGGCGAGGCCGACAGGCGTAGTCGATGGACAACGGGTTGATATTCCCGTACCCGTGTATCCGCGCCAAATGGTGAATCAGTTGTGCTAAGTATCCAAAAGCGGATGGACCTCCTTCGGGAGGCCGGATGTGGCTGCATACGACCCTGGCTGTAGTAGTCAAGCGATGGGGTGACGCAGGAAGGTAGCTGGGCCAGTCAGTGGTTGTACTGGTGTAAGCCTGTAGGGCGAGACATAGGCAAATCCGTGTCTCATATAGCCTGAGAGGTGATGCGTAGCCGATTGAGGCGAATTCAGTGATCCTATGCTGCCGAGAAAAGCCTCTAGTGAGTTGGTACACGGCCCGTACCCCAAACCGACACAGGTGGTCAGGTAGAGAATACTAAGGCGATCGAGAGAACTGTGGTTAAGGAACTCGGCAAAATGCCCCCGTAACTTCGGGAGAAGGGGGACCAACGCTGGTGACGGAACTTGCTTCCTGAGCTGGTGGTGGTCGCAGAGACCAGTGAGAAGCGACTGTTTACTAAAAACACAGGTCCGTGCGAAGTCGTAAGACGATGTATACGGACTGACGCCTGCCCGGTGCCGGAAGGTTAAGAGGACCGGTTAGCCAGTAATGGCGAAGCTGAGAATTTAAGCCCCGGTAAACGGCGGTGGTAACTATAACCATCCTAAGGTAGCGAAATTCCTTGTCGGGTAAGTTCCGACCTGCACGAATGGCGTAACGACTTCTCAGCTGTCTCAACCACAGACTCGGCGAAATTGCATTACGAGTAAAGATGCTCGTTACGCGCGGCAGGACGAAAAGACCCCGGGACCTTCACTATAGCTTGGTATTGGTGTTCGGTACGGTTTGTGTAGGATAGGTGGGAGACTGTGAAGCGGGTACGCCAGTATTCGTGGAGTCATCGTTGAAATACCACTCTGATCGTATTGGACTTCTAACCTCGGACCATGATCTGGTTCAGGGACAGTGCCTGGTGGGTAGTTTAACTGGGGCGGTTGCCTCCTAAAATGTAACGGAGGCGCCCAAAGGTTCCCTCAGCCTGGTTGGCAATCAGGTGTCGAGTGCAAGTGCACAAGGGAGCTTGACTGTGAGAGCGACAGCTCGAGCAGGGACGAAAGTCGGGACTAGTGATCCGGCACCGGCAAGTGGAAGCGGTGTCGCTCAACGGATAAAAGGTACCCCGGGGATAACAGGCTGATCTTCCCCAAGAGTCCATATCGACGGGATGGTTTGGCACCTCGATGTCGGCTCGTCGCATCCTGGGGCTGGAGTAGGTCCCAAGGGTTGGGCTGTTCGCCCATTAAAGCGGCACGCGAGCTGGGTTTAGAACGTCGTGAGACAGTTCGGTCTCTATCCGCCGCGCGCGTCAGAAACTTGAGGAAGGCTGTCCCTAGTACGAGAGGACCGGGACGGACGAACCTCTGGTGTGCCAGTTGTCCTGCCAAGGGCACTGCTGGTTAGCTACGTTCGGAAGGGATAACCGCTGAAAGCATCTAAGCGGGAAGCCTGTTCCAAGATGAGGTTTCTCACCACCTTCGAGTGGTTAAGGCCCCCTACAGACCATGGGGTTGATAGGCCAGAACTGGAAGCTCGGTAACGGGTGTAGGTGACTGGTACTAATAGGCCGAGGACTTACCAACAAAGAAGCTACGCGTCCACTGTGCGGTATCTGAAACAACACACAGACACTGCAGCAGACACCC
>NZ_QCYJ01000162.1 GCF_003123685.1 Nocardia aurea | reverse complement strand
ACTTTCCCTGCGCCACCGACCCGGTCGGCCGGTCGAGGCAGCGCGCGGCATTACCAAGTGTCGGAGAGGCCCGGTCGCGCGGTAGGCGGCATGTGCGAAGCTGAACACAGCGGGCTGTGATCAAGACGATTCCGACAAGGAACCGGTCTGTCACCGTGTACCGATCCGAACGCACGGGTTCACTGTGGTCGGCGTGTCAGGCCTAGATCGGCATCGAGGTAAGTCAAGGCAGCGTCATCGCCACGAGTGGTCGCGGTGAAGGTCAGAGCGCTGGGGTCGGGTACGGCGAAGACCTCGTGAAATGTTGTGACCGTACGCGGAACGAGTTCTTGCGGAGTGCGTGCCGGTGCGGCTCTCCAGATCGGGTATTCGATGCTGTCGCCGTCCAGTGGGTCCCATTCCCATCCCAGTCGGCTCATGTTCTCCCACAATTGCGCGCGGTCGCGGGATGTGGCAGGTCCGACCAAGCATCCGCTGTAGATGCTGAACACGTTGGTGAACTCGACGATGGTGTAGTCGGGATCCTCGCTGGGCGCGAACAGGCTCAGGACTGCTCCGTGGGGCAATGTGCTGATCGCCCAATCCAACCGTTCGGCGAAATCGTCCCAACCCGCGCAGGTTTCGGCCGCACCGCGGTGGGTCGGTCGATCCGGGGCCACCGCGGTCAGTTCCTCGATGATCCCGTAGAGGGCGTCCCCGGGCCCCTCGCTGTCAGCGACTGCGTCGAGGTGCACTCATCCAGATCCGTGATGCCGAATCCGGGTATCGAGTCCTGTTCCGGGACAACGGCGGAATAGCCCCGGGGACTGATCGCTGCCTCGATCCAGTACGGACACACCCACACCCGAATGCTGCAAGGCTACGCTGGCTCCTACGAGGCCGGATTCCTCGACGACTACGCCTTCGAGGACTGGCTGTTCCGTATCGAAGGCATCGCCGAGGACGAACAGCGCCTCCTCGCCGGTGAACACGTCAGCGGACCAGCCGCCGACGCCTACCGCTACCGCGTCCACGCCGCCGCCCGCGAGTTCGCGGGCCGCGTCCTGCACAGCGAACGCCACGTCCGCGACCTGCTCGGCAACCCTGTCCTTCAGATCCATCACGGCGAGGCGATCACCTGCGTCTTCGACCCAGCCGCAGCGGCCTGCCAGCTCCGAGGCACCGCGGATGACCCCATGGTCACCCCGGACACCGACGACTGTCGACCCCGCTGCCGCAACATCGCCCGCACCGACCGCGACATCGCCCGCGTCCAGGAAGCGGCCGACGAACTGGCCGAGATCGTCAACGATCGGCTGACCCCACCCATCCGTCACGCCCGCGAACGCCACGAACTCGACCGACTCCTCACCATCATCGACAACCACCGATCCGGAGCCCCGCAGTGAGCGTCCTGTCCCTCGCCGGGGAGACCGATCCGGTTCGCCGTGACATCATCGCCGCCATCAACCGACTGCTGGCCGGTACTCCGCGACGGTCGCGAGGGCGACTGAACATCTCCCAACTCGCCGTCGAGGCCAACGTCAAACGATGGCGCCTCACCCATCAACACACCGACCTCAAAGACCGGTTCCAGGCCGAGATCGCGCACGCGGAAACCCAACAGGCAGCGATCATCCGATCCGCCGACGACTACGAAGACCTCAAACGTAAACACGCCGAACTGAATCGCCACTGCCGTGACCTGGAAAGGCGCTTGGAGATTTACGCGGTCGCCCTCAACCAACTCGCGTTGCAGAACGCCGGCCTAGCCGACCGCGACGCCGACGCCGCCAAAGTCAGAGCGCTGCCGCGAAGACGCCAACTAAATCCCTGACACTCCAGTCACTTTGATGGTTGTGCGCGGTTGGGGTCTGCGACACTCCTGTCCTGATTCGCTGTCGTCGCGGTGAACACCACGACACGGGGTGAGCTCAGAGTGCTTGCAGGACGTAGAGCGCGGCGGTGGTGATGATGGCGGTGGCGCCCAGGGCGTAGCGCAGTCCTTGTTCGGATAGCGCCGGTTGCTGGTGTGCGCCGAGGTATCCGCCGATCAGTCCGCCTACGCCGCAGCTGATCCCGATGATCCAGTCGGGGGCGATGTCGGTGCCGCCGGTACTCACCGCGAGCACCGCGTAGGTAGCGGCGCAGGGGATGGAGGTGAGCAGGGTCGAGGTGAGCGCGTCGGGCGCGACCTCGCCCAGCGGCACTGCACGTCCGACCAGGATCGGGCTGAGCAGCGAACCGCCGACGATGCCGTAGATCCCGCCGACGACACCGACTATCAGCGCGGTCACGGTGACGAACCGCGTGGATCCGGGGCGTGATCCGGGGGCCTAGGGGTCGGTTGGGGGTGGCGGTGTGCACGTTGCCGTGGTTGGAGTTCGTTCCGGATCGGGTGGGTTCGGCGCCGGAACTGCTGGCGAGGCCGAGCAGTGACCGGGGCGGCAAGTCGCCCCAGCCCGATGGTGCTACGGCCAGGGCACGCTGCTCGTTCTCGGGGTTATGCGGGTGGCTCGACCAGTACGCCCATGGCTTGGTCGAGGAGTTCGGACAACGGTGTGGTTCCGCCGGCCGCGGTCCAGGCGTCGGTTGCGGCGTCCAGGCAGGAGATCGCTGAGCCTACGAGGGCGTGGGCGCGCAGGTCGTGCGTGGATTCCGGATCGCCGCCGAGTCGGTGGCGGATCTGTGGCACCAGCAGGCTGTGCCAGCCCTGTGTCTTCTCCCACTGGCGGGTCATCAGGGCGCAGGCGTCGTCGAGCAGCCGCATCAGGTTCAGGAAGGTTTGGGGCTCCTCGGCCGTCGGCTCGGTGATCACGTCGAAGCAGCGGCGTAGCGCTTCCCAGGGCCCCTCGTCGGCGGGGCGGGCGGCCAGCGCAGCGGCGATCCGGGGACCGAACTCGCTCATTCTGCCGAGGACGAGTTCCTCCTTGGTCCCGAAGTACCGGAAGAAGGTGGTGCGCGACAAGCCTGCCTCGGCGGCGATCTGTTCGACCGTTGTCTTGTCGAAGCCCTGTTCGGAGAAGAGCCGGAACGCGATCTCGATGACCTCTTCGCGCATCACGGCTCGTGTCCGCTCCCGCAGCGTGGAGCGCGCGGTCCTGGATGTCTCGGCCATCTCGTGAGTGTAGTACACAGAACCCAAGTGGTACTAAGTCCCGTATTGGTATAGAGTCTCTTTTGTTGTTTCAGTATCCCTATCGAGGAGTGCTTCTCATGAGCAAGATCTGGTTCATCACCGGTTCATCCCGCGGCTTGGGCCGCCGGTTCACCGAGGCCGCGCTCTCGCGCGGCGACAAGGTCGCCGCGACCGCCCGCGACACCGACGCGCTGGCCGATCTGGTCGCCATCCACGGCGACGCGATCTTGCCGCTACCCCTGGACGTCACGGATAAGGCTGCCGTGACCGACTCGGTCCGGCGGGCCCACGAACACTTCGGCCGCCTCGACGTCGTCGTCAACAACGCCGGCTACGGCCTGTTCGGCATGGTCGAAGAGCTGAGCGAAGACGATGTCCGCGCCCAGTTCGAGACGAATGTGTTCGGCACCCTCTGGGTCGTTCAGGCGGCGCTGCCCTACCTCCGTGCTCAGGGCAGCGGCCACATCATCAACGTGACCAGCCTGATCGCCCTTGCCGCCTACCCCACCACGGGCGGCTACACCGCCTCCAAGGCGGCGGTCGAGGGACTCTCGGACTCTTTGGCCCAGGAGGTCGTCGGCTTCGGCATCAAGGTCACCGTTGTCGAGCCCGGGCCTTTCGGCACCGAGTTCAACGCGTCCTCGGCTCATTCCGCACCGCTGTCGGCCTACGACAGCTTCCGGGAGACGGTCCACGCCGGCTTCGCCACCATCCCCAATCCCGACCCGGCGGGTGTCGGCGCCGCGCTGCTGAAGGTCGTCGACAGCGAGACCCCACCGTCGCGGGTCTTCTTCGGTACCTTCCCCCTCCAGATCGTCCCTCAGCTCTACGCCGACCGGATCAAGGGTTGGCAGGAGTGGGCCGAGGTGTCCGCTGCGGCCGAGGCCGGCCAGGGGTGACCGCCCGGCCGCCGTTTCCGGCGGGCTTGCAAGTCGACCCTCGACCGCCTGGACCATGGCGCTGGTGTGGACTGCCGCGTTGAGCCGGTGGACGAAAGTCCGCTCATCCGCCTTGCCGAGGCGGCGGACGTCGATACCTCGCCCGTCGTCTTCGTGTGCGCCGTTGTCGAACGCGGGTGGATCGCGGCGTGCCTGCCGGCCGATTCGACTCGCAGAGACCGACGCTGTATCTGATTGCGCAGCGAGCGGCCGCAACTGCGGTGAGGGTAGCGGCACGACGGCCGGCGGCACCCGAGATCGCCACCGCGCCGAGTGCACCGGACAGCGGACCCATCGGTCAATTATCCGAACGCATGCGCAGTCTTTGGGCGCCGGAGTGCTCGCCGACGGCGGCGGGCTGAGCCCGGCAGGCTGTACTGGGTGCGCGATGGTGCCTGGGTCGAGCCGACTACCGCGCGCTGCGTTCTCTCTCGGCAGCGCTGATCAGTGCCGTGCCCAGCAGCGTCGCCGCGTCCAGATAGGAGTCCTGAGAAATCGCCTCGGGATCGGTGTGGGCGAGCAGAGCTATACCGTGCTCGAGAGCGAGTGCTACCAGCGCCACTTGCTCGGCGGGTGCGGGCAGGGGCAGTCCCATTCCTTGGATCACGCGCCGGATCGAACGCGCGTACCAGTCTCGGGACTTTCTGTCGTAGTCGCGTAATGCCTGTGCAGCCAGAGGATTTCGTATCGCGTAGAGCCGGAATTCGAGCATCAGCGCGAAACGTTCGCGGTCGGCGAAGCGATTGCCGCCTCTGCCTCGCAGGGCGTCGACTGTCTGCATCGCGTCACCGCCCGGAGCGAGGATTTCCTCGCTCTCTTCGATGTCGCGATCGAGCCAGTCTCCGAGAAGCGCGAGGAACAGATCTTCCTTGTTGGTGAAGTTCGCATAGACCGCGCCTCGGCTGTATCCGGCCCTGTCCGCGATGTCTTCGAGGGAAGCTTGCGTGAAGCCCTTTTCCGCGAAAACCTCCTCGGCGGCGGTGAGCAGCAGGCTTCGGGTGCGCTGGACGCTCTCGGCGCGGGTCAACCGGGGCATGTTCGACCTTCTCTGATGGGTGCCTCCTTGACACTGCTCAGCCCGGGCACAACAATACCCGAAGACATCAGTGTATCTGGATACGTCAACGTATCCGAATGACGTGTCGAGCCGCACTCGCGGCCTGATGACTGTTCACCTCGGACGACTGCCCGACCCGGCTGGATACGGCACAGTTCGTGAGTTCCGAACGAAGGAAGTTATGCGTCAATCGGCAACTGTCACCGCGATGCTGTCCGCAGTGGTCTCGGTGCTGGCTCTGACCGCCCTTGCGGCGCCCTCAGCGGCCGAGGACCTTCCCGCGTTACCGGCGGACTTCGAGTTCGGGGTCGCTCAATCCGGTTTCCAGTCCGAAGGTTTCAACCAGGACTCGAACTATCTGCGTTACGGCGACGAAGGGAAGTTGCCCGAGCCGGTGGGAAACGCCGTGGACTTCTTCCACCAGTACGAGGGCGATATTGCCAGGGCGGCCTCGATCGGTGTGGACAACTATCGCTTGTCGGTGGAGTGGTCGCGCGTCGAACCGCAGCCCGGTGTCGACGACGCGGCCGGCTGGGCGTTCTACGACGCGGTGATCGGCCGCATCGTGACCTCGGGCATGCGCCCCATGATCACGTTGAATCACTGGGTCCATCCCGGATGGGCGGTCGATCGTGGGGGGTGGAACAACCCGGAGATGGCCGCAGCCCTGACCACTTTCGGGCGACGTGTCGTCGATCGCTACACCTGGGCCGAGCCGATCTGGATCACCTTCAACGAGCCCAGCGAATACGTCCGGCGGGAACTGACCTACGGCGGTCTGGCGCCGGCGAACACCGGACTCATGGTCGATGGGATCATCGCGGCTCACCGGGCGATCACGACCCACATCCATGCCGTGCAGCCCGGGGGCCAGGTCTCCTCGAACATCGCCTACATCCCACTGCCCGGTGTGGAACCGGCGCTCGAAGCCGTGTTCTCCGACCGCATGGTCGATTCCTTCGACTTCATCGGCGTCGACCAGTACTACTCGATCGCGCCCTCGGAACTGTCGTCGTTCGTCACCTCCGGCGGCTCGTTCTGGAATCTGCCGCAATCACCGGAAAGCATGTACTACGTGCTGCGCTACTTCGCCGCCGAATACCCGAACAAGCCGCTGCGGGTCATCGAGAACGGATTGGCTACCGACGCCGATCAGAACCGTGCCGACGGGTACCGCCGCGACGACCACCTCCGCGACACCGTCTACTGGATTCAGCGCGCACGCCGAGACGGCATCAACATAGTCTCCTACAACTACTGGAGCCTCACCGACAACTACGAGTGGGGTGAATACGGTCCCCGATTCGGTCTCTACAGCGTCGACGCCGTCCACGACCCGGCCCTGACCCGCCGACCGACCGTCGCGGTGACGGCATACCGCGAGATCACCGAACACCACGGAGTGCCCGCCACCTACCGGCCCACGCGCCGACCCGCACCGTGCTCACTGATCGCGCTACCCGACAGTTGCGGCGATCCGGTATCGGTAGAACCACGCTGACGAGCCGGGACGTGGTCCACAAGCAGGATAATCCCTGATGAAGCTCGACACTTGGTCACGCTGCCTGCTCGACCCTGGTACTCGGTGCGGTCTCGGCCACCGCGACAGCGGAGCCGATCCGTTCTGCCAACAACTGGGGTCTGTCCAGTCGACGGCTGATCTTGGTTGTCGAACTCTTGCAGTGGCTGGTGGGGATCGGGCGGCTCTCGAAGGCGATCCGGAAGGCGTTCAGGGGCGCGCTTTCCCTCTCATGTCCACCGTGCACGTCCTGCGCGGGTGAAGTCGAGGCTCATAAAAGCCGTGTAGACACATTTCCGCGCGGCGGTCTCGTTGAGGAAGTGCCCGCGGGCGCGCACGGCTTTGCGGATGGTTCGATCGAAGTCACCGCGTGACGCGCGGATCGACTCCATATTGGGCCGGTGCGCCGAGGTGTTCTCGGAGGGTAGCGCCGTCATATTCCCGGTGGAACAGCCCGCGATCCTGGAGGATCGGCACCACGCCATCGACGAAGGCGTCAACCCCGTCCTCGTATATGTCCGGCGATACCCAGAAGCCGTCGACCGCGTCTGCCTCGAACCAATCCTGCATGTGGTCAGCGGCGTCGGCGGCCGGTCCGACGATGACCGGGTGGTAATCGATCACACCGTGCGCGAGCACGTCGCGGAGCGTCCAGCCTTCACGCGCGATCTCGAGTGCATGGACCGAGCGGGGGTCGGCCGGTGACGGCCGTGCCTTGGACAACTGTTCCGGCGATAGTGGCTCGTCGAGCCGCGCAGGATCGAGGCGTAGGCCGAGCATCCGTCCGAGATAGGACGCGCGCTGAGGAAATGTTCGTCCGCTCAGGGTGATTCGGCGATCGAGACCTTCTCGCCTATCGCTCGTGATCGTCGTCATCAGGCCGGCAAAGAATTTGAGCTCGTCCGGGTCCCGCCCGGCGCGTTCGGTTGCTTCCCGAAACGCGGTGCGCTGCGCACGCGCATCGTCGATCGTGAAAGCCGCGCCGATGACGCCACTGGCGTAGCGGCCGGCGAGATCGAGGGCGTTCGGACTGCCTCCGGCGTGGAAGATGACGGGTTGCCCCTGCTCGGAAGGAGGAATGTACAGCGGCCCGCGCGAGGCGACGAAATTGCCGCCCATATTGATGGGAGCGACCTGCTCGGCGTTCGCGAAGTGGCCGGTCGCCTTGTCGTGCACCCACGCAGCCTTTCCCCAGCTGCCCCAAAGAGCCTGTACCAGCTGGACCGTCTCATGCGCCCTCCCGTAGCGTTCGGAGCTGGACGGCAGTCGTGCGCCATAATTCGCCGCGACGTCCTCGCCGCTCGATGTGACGGCGTTCCAACCGGTCCGTCCATGACTCATGACATCCAGCGCCTTGAACTGTCGCGCGAGGTTGAACGGCTCGTTGAAGGTGGTCGAGCCGGTGGCGACGAGGCCGATCCGGCTCGTTTCGCGGGCAACAGCTGCCAACGTGACCATGACGTCGAGATTGAAGTTGGGTGGCTCATTCTCGATGTCGCCGACGTGACTGGGACCGTCCGGCAGGAACAGGAACTGGAGCTTTCCACGCTCGGCCGCCTGGGCATGCCGGACCTTCGCGTCGAAACTCGTATAGCTCGTGGGGTCGACCGCCGGGGCGCGCCAGGCACCGGGCAGGTTGCCGTACCCGTTGCCCAGATGCATGCCGATAATCATTTGTCTGGTCATCACGTCCTCTTTTCCGTGTGCAGCTCCGAGCTGTTCGTCTGTCGGTTGCGCGATATACGGAGATATCTCCGCTCGAATCCAGAGTTCGGGTGGCCGCTCGGCCATGCGTGGCGGTGGACTACCCGAAGGGAGGCACGGGTTGGCCTCGTCTCAATGGACGACGTAGCCGCCGTCAATGATCAGTTCTTCGCCGGTGACGAATTTCGCCTCGTCAGATGCGAGATACAGGATGCCGTAGGCAATGTCGGCGGATTCGCCGATGTGCGGCGGCAGAACCGAGTTCACGGGGTCCGCGGCCTCCTCCTCGGTGATGCCGTAGTTCTTGATGAGGCTTGTGTAGATCGGGCCGGGGTGAACCGAGTTCACACGGATGCTGTCGGCAGCGAAATAGTTCGCTGCGTGCTTGGTCAGGGACCGGACTGCGCCCTTCGAGGCGGAATAGGCAGCGCCGCCGCCGTCGGCCGGCCCGGAGATGATGGCCGCGAGCGACGAGACGTTCACGATCGCGCCACGCCCTGCGGCCTGCATGACGGGAATGACGTTTTTCATACCGAGCCAGGTGCCTGTCGCATTGATCGCAAGAACCTTGTTCCACTCGTCGAGTTCAGTATCGACAAGGCCCTTGGGGAGGGCGATCCCGGCGTTGTTGACCAGAATGTCGATAGTTCCCCATGATGCGGTGACGTCGGCGATGACCCGTTTCCAGTCCTCGGGTGAACTGACGTCGAGCACGTGCGCGATCACCTCTGCTCCCGAGGCGGAAATGTCTTCGAGGGCGCGGGCGAGCGCGTCCTGCGATACGTCGGTGACGACGACTTTGGCTCCCTCGGCAGCAAAGATTTGCGCCGTGGCGAGTCCGATGCCGCTGGCAGCGCCGGTGATGAGGGCGATCTTGCTGTTCAGACGTGGCATTTCATCGTTCCATTCGTGTTGTCTCATCGGATGACGGCCTATACCGCACGTTCGCGGCCCATCCCCTCCTGGAGGTCGGTCTTCTTATGCGTCAGAACTGTCGCGCCCCGACATCAGGGCGATGCGAGGCAGTAAGCAGCGTGCGCAGACGGCCTGCCGAAACGGGAGCCCCGGGGTCGGCGAGGTAATCGTTTCGAATCCGTCTGCGCTGGCGGCGTAGATCGGCGTGTAGGCACCGGACTCCGGTTCGAAGCGCCACGACTCCGCGAGCGTCCCGGCGTCGACCGTGTCGAATCCGAGCGCGTTCACGATGTCGCAGACGCGGTTCTTGGCCGCGGTGTCGTCTCCGGCGACCGGCAGTGCTGTGCGCGGGAGGGAGTTGGCGAGGTTCGGGATGTGGTGGAAGAGGATGTTGTTGAAGGCTTTGACGATGAGCGTGTCCGGGAGCAGTGTTTGCTCGTACTCGGCGGTGGTGCTCTCGAGTGTGTCCAGTTCCTCGATGCGACCGTCCCGGTGAGGGTAGTAGTTACCCGTGGACAGGATCGACTTTCCCGCGAAGGCGTCTATGGGCAGGTTCGGGTACGCGGCCAGCGGTACGGCCAGGACCGGGATGTCGCCGAACTCCGCTGCCGCACGGACCTCCCCGGCCTGTGCCCGGGGGCCGAGCTCGTCGATCAAGTCCGTGAGCGACTCAGGTCCTCGCGAATTGGCGATCAACACTTCGTAATCGGCCGCGACAGCCAGCCGAGCGACCGCTGCTCCGATCGATCCGCTGCCGATGATTCCAATGCGCTTCACGTTGCTCTCCTTGCTGATGATGGATGAGTACTCATACCCGCACGAGCGTGATCGTCTCGGCGCACCACCTATTGCCGACGGGGGATCTGTATGTGTGGGCGACTCCCACCCGTTTCTGGTGAGAACGGTCGGGGCCGCGGCAGATTCGCCGTCAGCCGAATTCGCACCCCGCACCCAGCTAGTGGTCAAAATAGCGAGGAACCAGTGCTCGGCTTGCTGTTGGTCGGCGTAAAGATGACCGCATGAGATAGCAACATCGCCACGGGCCGACCACGGCGTCTCTCCTACCCGGAGAGAGGTTGTCGGCAGTTAGCTGGGGCGGTGGTGTGCGGCGCGGTTGATCGCGACGGTCTCATCCAGTGAGGGCGCCTCGGTGAGGCTCGCGAAATGCTCCCAGAGCCGGTCACGAGTGCGGGACGCTTCGTCCTTGTCGGCCGCCGCCAGGGCCTGTCCCAGTTCCTCGAGGTTCAGTTCGGTGCAGTAGGCGGGCGTGCCCGGTTGTTGCCGCCACGATTGGGCCAGCACCCCGGCGTCGAAGGGGTCGAAGCCCGTGTCGTCAACGAGTTGCATGACGGTTCGGCGTGCTCGTTCGGAATCGGCGGCGACGGGGATGGCGATGCGACCCGGAGTCCCTGGGGGTAGTCCTTTGGTCTGCTGTGTTCCCGCGAGTGCGGCGTTCCATGCCTTCACGATCGGTGTGCCGAGTTGCTGCGCGCTCCACACACTTTCGACCTGTCCGTTGTCGACCGCCTCGACATGGCCGTTCATGGCGGGGTAGTAGTTCGAGGTGTCGACGATCACCGTGTCGTCGGAAACCCCGGCGAGGAGGTCGGCGAGTTCGGGCTGCTTGCCGAACGGGATCGACACGACGATGACCTGCCTGTCGTGGGTCGCGGCGTCCACCTCGACTGCGCGAGCGCCTGACTGTCGGACGTCGGCGGCGACTGCCTGCGGTCCGCGGGCATCCGCGACCAGTACCTCGTGTCCGGCCTCGGCGAGTCGCCGGGCGATGTTGCCGCCGATGGCTCCGGCGCCGATAACGGAAATCCTCATATCGTGTTCCTTCCTTTTCATCGTGTCCGAATGGCTACATGAACAACGCGCGGTTGAGGCGCACGCCGTACTCGGAGTCGGGGTTGGTCCTTTCGCCGAACCTTTCGGCGATGGCGGCGCCTGCCAGGTCGCGGCGCTTCGGCAGTCTCGCGGCTTCGGCGCCGGCCAGGGCGGCGCGCAGTTCCTCGCGGGTGAGATCGGTGCAGTAACTCGGCGCTCCGGGCTGTTGGCGCCACGATTGCGCCAGCGCTCCGGCGTCGAATCCGTCGAATCCGGTGTCCTCGACCAGCGCTATGGCGACCGCGCGTTCGCTGTCGTCGTCGGCCGCGACCGGGAGCGCCACACGTCCCGGAGTCCCTACAGGCGTACCTTTCAGGGCGAAGGAGTCCGAGCCGATGGAATTCCATGCCTTGACGATCGAGCGGCCGAGCTGTTGCGCGACCCAGAGACTTTCGACCTGGCCTGCTTCGATGGCCGCGATCTCGGAATCACGCCCCGGGTAGTAGTTCGAGGTGTCGATGACGACCGTCTCGGCGGGAACACCGCCCAGCAACGCCACGATCTCGGGAACGCGGTTCAGCGGTATGGACAGGATGACGACGTCCACGTCTTTCACGGCCTCGGCGGCGGGTACCGCACGTGCTCCCGTGGCCAGGGCCGTGGCGTCGATCGTGTCGGGCCCGCGCGAGTTGGCGACCTTCACATCATGTCCGGCCCCGCTCAACTCCCGACTGAGCGTCTTACCGATATGTCCGACCCCGAGAATGCCTATCTTCATCCAGTAACTCCTTGGTTTGCTTTTCCTTTTCATTCATCAGACGAGACTGTGCGGACACTTCGCTGCGGCCCCAACGGCCGAGCCTCGGTACAGCCTCTGCCGAGTCTTCGGCCCTACAGATCCCGGGCCGAACGCGCGGCCAACCACAACACCGGGTTCCATGAATTCGCGCACCGATGGACACCGGACTCCGTCGCGGGCGTTGCCGAACACGAACGCGACAGTTCCACCTCGGATCCCGAGCTACCCGGTGTGGAGGACGATCCGCTCTAACGCTTGTCGTCTTGTTCGCGGTAGCCGTTCTCGATCAGTGTCAGCAGACGGTCGAGCACCTCGTGGTCGGCCTCGGCGGCGCCCATGGTCCATGCCACCGAGACGGCCAGCAGGAACAAGTCACGCCCGGTCACCGAGGCCCGCACCTGTCCCGTGAGCTGCGCGGCGAGCACATACTCGTCGGTGGTCGCGATGATGTTCTCGCAGGGCACCGTCAGCGGGTTGTCCGGATCCAGCGCTCTCGCCGCGGCCATGAGCGGTTCTGGCAACCCGCTGAACGCGCTGAAGTATTCCTCCATCGCGCGCAGCCATCGCCGCAGTCTTTCCGACGCGTCGTCGAGCTGCGAGATATCGGCTCGACGTGCCTCCAGTTCTTCGGAACGGGATTGCAACACCGCCGCGAGCAGTGCCTCGCGGTTGGGGAAGTGCCGATACAACGTGCCCGGCCCGACGCCGGCCTCCTTGGCGACCGCCTCCAGCGAAGTACCGACCCCGAACCTCAGGAAATGACGCTGAGCCGCCTCCAGCAGAGCGACTCGGTTGCGCGCAACATCCACACGCGGCCGACGACCCGACTGCTCGACACCCATACGTCCTCCCGACTGCTCCAGGGCCCACGATAAAACGGACTCTGCCTCCGGATACCTCCACAGCATAAAGCGGAGGCAGCATCCGGTCAACCCGCCGGGTGCTACCGGGTGCTACCGACCGCTGCAAGACAGTCGGTGAGCAGGGTCTGACGTTAGGTACTCGACGCCACCGCGACCGGCACGGGAACTCGCATCGGTCATGATGCCGGGCATTTGGATCGCCCGCCTACCGCCACGCACGCCGCTCAATCGAATGGCGGTAATCGAGCTGGGCCGGACGAGTCGGCACTCTGCGATCAGGATGATCACCGCCAGATCCGCCAGATCGGCGTCGGCTCGGATGCAGGCCAGGATCTGGCGGCCGTCGTATTGGGCAGGTTCAGATCGAGCAGGACCAGGTCCGGACGCGGCGCATCGCGGTATTCGCCGCGAGGGAACACGAAGTCCAGGGTCTGCTCACCATTCCGCACCACGTGCACGGTACTACCGAAGGTGTTCTCCGCGAACGCCTCCCGGGTGATCAGCGCATCACCCGGGTCGTCCTCGATGGCAGGATATCGATCGGCCGCGCCGGGGTCCTTACAGCGACCAGAATCGTCGCTTCTGAACAGCGCGGGATGAACACCTTCCACCGCGGCCGACTGGAGGCCCTGTCCACGTTGCGTGTGGTCCTGGACCCGAACCGCTGCCGCCGACCATCCAGACGACCGCACCACCGCGCGGCTGATCCGACCGCGCAGCACCGCCTCGGAACAAGCCGTCGCGCACCCGCAACGTCCGAGTACCCGCCGGACCGAGCAGGGATCATGCGCCACGACGCCCCCGCACTCCTTGAGCGCCTCAGCACACGAACTTGAAAACCCCTCCCTACCAACGATATACCGCTAAGAAGCCCGAAACTCGGCTGATGCGATTCTCTCGCCTACCCCAGTAAGGTGCGCTCGCGGCAAAGCGCAGTAGAGCTTGTTCCCGAACACCGCCAGCACGAGACGATCAGAAGTCTCCACCTAGACACTCGCATCACCCTAACCACACCCGCTCGAAGCAATACTGGTGCAACAGATCTGTTGCCGCCCTGCTCCGGCACTGCCGAGGTGGACCTGCAATAATTCCACGAACAAGTAAGCCCTCGGCCCCAATCGAACTGGCGGAAGAAGCGGCGGGAAGGACAGCCAGGCGAGCCTCGACGTCATCGTCGAGGTCGCGACCGCGGCGGGCGTACTCGATCGGGTGTGGACCGTGCACGCCGATATGGGCCGCGCCCAGTGGGAAGGGACCACCGCCCTGGCCGCCGAGCACGCCCACAGCTACGGGCTCGGGCCTCGCCACCGCACGGTGGCGCTAGCGGGAGGTGACCTCTATGCTCGAGTACTCGAACGGGGAATGTTCCCGGGATTCAAATACCGTTGGTGCACAAGCGATTTGAAGCGCGGCCCGATTCGCAAGTTCGAAATCGAGCTGGTGAACACGGTACGCGCCGCCGGGGTGAACGACCGCCCCGTCCGAGTGTTGAGAGTGATGGGGCACCGCGCCCAAGAGGGCCGCGACCGCAGCAAACTCGCCCCGTTCGTCCATGAGCCGGGCCGGACCTGCCAGTGTGGCTCGTGCACCGCGGCCCGCACGAGCGCTGACCCGCCCCGTGGCAGCCAATCGAACTCGCGCCGCCACACCGACACCTGGCTCCCGATCCACCACTGGCGAGTCGAGGACGTGTGGAAACGCATCGAAACAGCGGGGACCCGAGTACACAGAGCTTATTCCCTTGGCATGACCCGAACTGTTGACCGGACTAACGGCCAACACGCCGCCGTAGATGGTGCAGAGCGCGGTCGTTGACCGGTACATCTCTCTGATCCGATTCCGAGAAGGGTGATGCGGGGTGTTCGACGCAATAGACCGTGACGTGCGAGCCATTCGAATTCCGCGATGGGGGCGGGTCATCGAAGTCGATGACGCTGTCGGCTGGCTGGTCGTTGACCCCGATGGTGATGCGGTGGTCCCGGTCCGTCGGTACTTGACCGACTTCGTGGCGCAGGACAACAGTGCGCGATCGGTGCGTAGTTACGCGTATTCGCTGCTGCGGTGGTGGCGGTGGCTGAATGCGGTAGATGTGCAGTGGGACAGGGCAACTCCGGCCGAGGGCCGGGATCTGGTGTTGTGGCTGGGTATTCATCTGAAACCACGTAATTCAGCGCGGACGGCATCGCGGACGACGGCCGGGACGGTCAATCCGATCACCGGTAAACGCAATCTCGACGACCACTACGCGGCGCGCACGATCCGGCACTCCAATGCGGTCGTGCGCGCGTTCTACGAATTCTGGATCGAGATCGGGCAGGGACCCCTGATCAACCCGATGCCGCTGCGCGGCGGCAGGCAGCGGGCGAACGCCCATCACAACCCGACATGTTCGCTCCTCAGACCGGACCCGACCCGACGAGCCCGGCTCGAAGAGATCCACGACAACCTCGAAGCCCGCATCATCGAGGCCAAACGCGAAGGCTGGCTCGGCGAAGTCGAGGGCCTCCAAGTCAGCTATGCCGGCGTCAAGGACAAGCTCGCCCAGATAGACGCCACGCCCAGGCAAACGGCGACAGGAACCGAACTCGGCATCCCTACGTTCAGGTCCATCTCCGGACGAGCCTCCACCTTGTGACATCCCGACCATTGCCGAGTGGAACTCTGCCTGGCTCGGTACACCTCGACGGGCCTCGAAAGAGACTGTGGCCGTTCGAACCGCGCGATATGCGGCATTTCAGTGTGCTTCCGGGCGGTGCCGGCTGTCGGTCCGATGTGCTCGGTGCCGAGGGTCACCCCTCCCGCGCTGAGGCCAGCGGGTCGATCAGGCATTCCGGACGATTGAATGGTTGTCGGTGAGGTCTGCCACCATGACCGATATGGCGACAACCGATCCCCTGGCTCCATTTCAGTGGCTCAACGCATCCGAGAGCCAAGCGGGCCCGCTTGGCGTGATCTTCAGTATCGCCTTTTTCCGAGACCTGGACCCGTCGGGGGTAGTGCGCCGCTTCAGCAATGGCGACGACTCCGGCCAGGAGTCGGACTTCGAAGAGTTCCTCGGCAAGACTGGCGGCGGAGACGGCGCCGGTCACGTGGGCGTGTTTCGGGCCGGTGCATGGAGCGTGGCCATCGAACCGTACGGGTGGTGGATGACCGACCACAAGATGCTGGCGGAACTATCGCGAGACTGTGAGGTCCTGGCGATCACTCGACACGACTACGCCGTGCACAGCCTCGAGTACGCGATCGACGGGACGATCGTGACCGGGCATCGCCTGTGGTATCCACATATTCGTTGGGGTGCCGACCCCGACCGGCTCAACGACTACATGCGCGAGCTGGGCATGGAGCTGGATATGACCGAAGATGACTATATTTATGACGCCGATGAAGATGAACCCGAGAGCAATTCGGACGCCTGGGACATCAGCGTCAGCACCGGCGTGCCGAGAGCCTTCGCCCTGGCGGCGAAGGTCACTGGAGTGTCGTTCACCGTAGACATGCTGGACCAGCCCCTGCTCGTCGGACCTATCGCCCACCGCCGGTAGTACAAGCCGAAATAGTCACCTCCCGACCACACCACCTGTAGGCCCGATGCGCTTGCTGGTACAGCCGGTGAAGTCGTAGAGCATCTCGGGCCGCTCTACATCCACCTGATGGTGCCCGCGAAATCGTTCGATTCTCGATACTGGCGGGTTTCAAAACCATCCTGTATTCGGCATGAGCGTGCGTTCGGGCGACACCGAGAATGGGCATGGTCAGTTAGTTCAGAGAAGCGTGCATAAGATGCCCGAGCCTTCAAGTCGACCCCCGCGCGCGAGATCGTTTGGCCGAGATCGCGGCGAACTTGCGAGACCGCATCGATGAAGCCCGCGCCAACGGATGGACAGGCGAGGTCGAAGGTCTGAAAGTGAGCCTCCACGCCGCGGGCGCCAAACTCGCCGGCCTGGACCGCATGCAGCAACGGTCTGCCGGAGCAGCAACGACCGGCCTCGGTATTCCCGTCTTCAGGGAAAGTGAGCACTCGTGAACGGGATCCGGTGTCGACCGCGCCATCGGATGATCGCGACGTCCTCGAACCTCATCAATTGATGGTGAGTGTGTAGGGTCCGGTTTTCAGTTCGCCTGAAGAGACGGCGATGGCGTACCGGTGGGTGGGATCAGGCAGGACATACGGCTGCGTTGAAGCGAGACAGAGGAAGTTGCTGAGCTCCAGGGGATCATCGGCGGTGAGGTCGTAGAGGTTCGCGAAAAACATCGGGTCGTCGCATCGGGGGGCGCCCGCCGAGGAGATTCGGATGGTGCCGGCGGGTAGTTCGTAGCGGTCTATGCGTCCGCGGACATCGAGGGAGCCTGTTACCGGGATCCCTAGTGTGAGGTGGAAGTTTCTGATCTTGTCGGTGACGATGGTGAACGAATAAGGGCCCGTGCCTCCGCGGCTGGCGATTTCAAGCCCGCCAGCTGGTCCAGGGTTGGCCAAGGTGACTTCCTGGCCGGGGCAGGGGAAGTTGGACGTGGAGTGGTCGATCAGATTGATGGTGAAGGTTTGGTCGCATTGGTCGGTCGGGCCCCGCCAGTCGGCGACATGAAAGGTCTCGGCGGCGCCGAGATCGAGGCGGTAGGTGGCGCTGTGGCTGGGATCGGTGATGAATCCCGAGACGATCGAGCCGTCGCGCAGCGCGTCGCCGGGCTTCGAAGTGGGCGTCGGGGGCACGGTGGAGGAGGAGTTGGGGGTAATGGCGGCCGCTCGTGTCGCTGCGGTGTCGGCCGATGAAGTGCCGTAGGCGATTTGCCCGGTCAGGGTCACGTCGAGGATGCAGTTCTTCAGTGTCTGATCGTCGGTGATGCCCAGCGCTGCGCAGATTCTGCGGGTGGTTTCCGCGCGTTGGGGGTCAAGGTCGTCGATGGTGACGGCCTTGTCGGGGAACGTCCGGTCGGTGAAGGTTTCTGTGCTTGTGCCTTGCGGGTAGTACAGCAGTGACGTCGCTCGTGTGACGCGCCATTTGTCGGCCACCGCGGGGCCGTAGATGTCGGCGTAGGTTTGTTCAGAGGGCAGATCGTCGCGCGAGTCGCCGTCGAAGTTGCCCAGCAGCCCGCTGAATTGACCCCGGTAGCGTTTATCGGGATAGATCAGCACCCGCAGCGCCCGGCTGGTGGTGGGCAGGATGTCAACGCGGTTTCCATCGGCGGATCGCACCGTGTAGGAACCCGTTTCGTTCGCGGTGATCACCGTGCCGTGTGGCAGGGTCGTCGTCCCGGTGTGAAGGTTGGATCCTTCCTCGGTGCGGTACTTCAGTCGGCCGCCGTCGACGGTGAATGTCAGGTGGTCTCGGCCGGCGCGAATTGCGGCATCGGTGTTGATCGATACGACGCGGGATCCGTGAACCGGTGATTGGCGGACTTGGACTTCGAAGTCGGGTGAGCGAGCCAGGACGAATTCACCGACTGCCTGGAAGTCGAAATGGTGCCCGTCGAAGGTGACCAGGTGAGGATCACCGTCGGAGGTGCCCACACTGGGGTTTTCTTCGCTGCCCGATGTCGTGGGGTGGGGGGGTTTCGGTGGTCCGCTCTGCACTTGGCACGCCTCAAGAACCGCGGCGATGTCTGGATGGCGGCCGGGAGGTAGTGGGTAGCCGCCGTAGTTGTGCCGCTCAGGAAGACCGACACTCACGCGAAACTGGTTTTCGGCCCGCACAGCATGAACTTCCGCGATCTCTGGTCCCAAGCGGATCCGACCCACAGTTCCACCGCCGAACACGCACTGCCGGACATCAAGCGTACCGAGGGCGTTGTCGTAGGCGTGAACAAGCTCGTGGTAGAGAGTGGCGCACGGATTATTGGCTACAGTGGGGTCGGATTTGAATGGTTTGGTGTCCTTCCAATCCCAGACGATCCGCGTCTTGTTGGTGTAGTGCGTTGCTTCTGAGACGCCTTGGCGGTTTGGAAATATTTCGACCGAGAATCCTGGTTTACGAAGCGGTCCGAGCACGCCCAGAGCATCCGCCGAGAAAATGATCTCGATCTTGTTCAGACAGTCCTGCACTGCTTCCTTGAAGCCCAGATAGCGTGTGTCGTCGAAGTCGAAGGCATCGATGGTGGCCCGGGCCTGCGGCGGCCCCTGGCCCCCGAACGCGCCGACGGCAATCACCACGACGACGAGCAGTGTCAGCGCCCGGCCGGTGACGCGTGCCAGACGGCGTCGATAGACGACGATCGAGATCAGCAGCGCCGCAGCGATAACGGCTGCCGCCAAGGCCACGACGACCCAGCGCGTGGACCCTGCACCATCCCCGGCGCCACGAGCCGGACCCACGGCGAAAGGGACCTCGACGATACCCGTATCCGACCCACACAGGCCCTGTGCGCCGCGCGGCATCTGGTAGGACACCCGCAGCACATAGTGACCGGGCTCGGTCACAGGCCACAGTTCGGCGACCGAGCTTCCACCGGACAGCGGAGTCACCGAGCGCAACATCGCATCGTGCGAGCCGGGGCCCACAACGAGCGGGAAGCTGATCGTGGACCCGGGCGCGACGTCTCCGGACGCTGTGTCCAGGACCGCGTCGTAGCCCTCAGGGTAGGTGGCGGTGGCCAACTCCGGCAGAACAGGACGGCCGTCACGCTCGAGCTCGAGCGTGACGGTGCCTTCAGCGACCGATGCCAGCCGGCATGCCGAGCCCGTGCTGTTCAGGACGGTAGCGACCATCGAAACCGACTGGCCGGAGATGAACTCGCTGTCGCTGGTTATCGACAATTTCAAACCAGGCTCGTCCGCTACAGCCTGACCAACTCCCGTGACAGCCGACACGCCCAGAGCGAGGCCGATGACGAAAATAGCGTAGCGCCAGCGGCGACCTATCCGTCGCGCGAACGCCCAGTTCTGATCCCCCATAGCGCGGAACTCCCCTCGCACGTCAACCGGTGCTCGCGGCCAATTGTACGGTGACAAGACTCATTCGACGGTTCGGTACACGCGACTTTCCGAAGTCCCGTGCGCAAATCAGAGAACCGCCACCTCAGCTGTGCAAATGTGGCGGTCAACCACGTCACCGACCGCACACAACTTCGACTCGACTCGTCGCCCCTGGCTTGATCCAGTTAAGCCTTTCATGCACTTTCTGCATATTTGCCAATAGAGGTGACCTGGAGATCGCGGTACGCGCGAACCCTGCCGCCGCAGACGAGATCGCCGCCATCGAGCGCGAGACCGGTCACCTGTTCCGGCCTGACCTCTCGATCGCCGAATTCGTGGTCGACGTCCGCAGTGGGCCACCTACACCTGCCGCCACCCGAAACCTACCCGCCCGATCCAGCCGGATCCGATGAACCATCGCCGACCTGTCCCGCTCGCGTTCGTCCGTGCCCGACGGTCACCACCACCTCGGTGCCCGGCACCCGCATCAGCCGTTCAACGAATCAGGAGACCCTGGTGAGTCTTGTCGATCTGTGGTTCCGACTCGCAGACGTGGCCCCGCTCGCAGAGCACGCGATGACCGCGCCCGAGCACGCGCCGACCCCGTTCGCTGCTCCTGGGCCGACCGGGCCGGCACTTTTCTGGGTCAAGGATCGGGGTGTCTATGTCTTGAGCAACGGCAAGCCCCGCCAGCCTCCGGAGTCGGGGGGAGCTCCAGGTCAAGCCCGCGTCGTCTACGCTCACGGCCACGAGCCCGGCACCCACTGGTACGGCGGCACCCTTCTGGGCGACGACTTCGTCGAGGCCCTCTCGCTCACCGAACCCACCCTGGACGGGACCACGATCATCGCGCTGATCCGTGACTACGCCGCGCGGGACGGGTGGATGGTCTTCACCGTCTTCGCCGACCGTTTCGAAACCTCTTTTTCCGACACCGGTCCCACCACCTGAGGACCGATCGCCTGACCGTTGTCGCCGATCGAGTCCGACCGGCGACAACCTCGCCCACGCCGACAACGGTCAGGCATTGCCGCGCAATTACATGCGCGGCACTCGACCAGGTGTCCACGGATCCCGTCCGGGCAAGGCGATAGCCGACCCTCCGACAGAAAGCATCCCGATGCTCGAACTCTTCCTCGACGAGCCTGAAACCAACTCCTGCATCACCGATTTCGAGAAACAGTATCCCATTCCCGGGACGAACCAGCCTTGGGGTGTTGCATGGCGCGAGATCACCGGACCTCTCATCGAGGCACTGGCTGCCACCGTGGCGGTGTCCGGGTTCCCCGGCCACGATCCCGAGGTACGACTCGTTCGTGAGGACACGGCCAGCGAAGGACGCCTCGACGGTGTCGTGGTCATCCTCGAAGGACGGTCCACACCGCTGTGCCTGGCCAGCGCCCGCTACCACGCCAGTCCCGATGGTGCTCGCGGGCCGCGTTTCCTGCACGCCGACGGCCGCGAACAGGGTCGCGGCGAGTACACCACCACAGGGCTGTGGCGCGGTATCGCCGCCGACCTGAACACAAGCCTGCAAGCACTGAACCTCGCGCTCGGATACGCCGACATCAGCAACCGCTGACACAGCCCGAATCCGGCCGCGGGCCGTGCCTGCACAACCAGCCGTGCACCACCGCCGTCAATGCCCTACCGGGACGTGCTCGGTGATCACCACACCCACATCATCGCGGTGTCCGGCGCGCTCGGCGTCGCTCCTCGCGGTCTACGACAAGCGAAAGTCATGCCTGCCAAACCCGCTCCCCGACTCCCGAACGCCGGTCCGCTGCTGCCGGACTGGCAGGTGCGCAGCCAAGCCAGGACCACCTACTACCAGTGCCGAGATCCGCAGGGCCGTCTCTGGGAGATGTGGCACGCCCGCGCCGACGACACGATGCCGCGCGGATGGCGGCTGGCACCGGCCGATGACCACGCCTGCGCGGTCCTGCTGCTCGAAGACGGAGCCGATCTGCTGGACACCGCCGCGCGCGAGGCGGCGCTACGCCTGACCGCCGCACCTGCCGTGACACCCGATTTCGACAGTATCGACCAGGCGTTGGGGTTAACCGCGTTCGCGCTGCACCGTATCGCCGAGGTCATGACCGCCGACAACCCGGCAGAAGTCCGCGCGGCCAACGAGATCAGCGAGCGCGCACGCTCGGTGGAACGCTACAGTGACATCCTCGCCGTGATCGCCGCGAAACTACATTCCGCTCTGGGCTTGCCCACCCTCACACCCCAACATCCGTGGGGATACACCATCGCGGATCTCCGCACCGGCAAACCGCAATGCCGCGCTCACCGAGACCGCGTGGAGAAAATGCTGCCCGAGTGCACCCCCGCTGGTGGCGACCAGATCGTGATCGCCATCGCCCGACTGCACCGATCCTTGATCGACCCGTTGAACTATCCACGGCTGTCGGACTCCGGACACTTCTACATCGACAGCGCCACCGCCGTCTTCGCCCACATTGTCGAGACGCTGCCCGGCCTGCTGCGCCGCGCCACCGAGGCCGTCGCCGCCTACGCCGAGAAGGTCTACGGAATCACCCTGGCACCGCATCAGCGCGATCCCGGATCCGTACACCTCGAACATTTCATCGACCAGACCTACCAACCGTGGACCATCCCCGCCCGCCACCCCTGACAGCACGTCGGAACCCGGCCCGAACACACGCGTCGACAGCCCATTGCGGCACCGAGACGCGGATTGGAGCGGGTGTGGAACGAGGCCGGTGACGATCCACGGGCAGCGACGACTGCAACCCGGCGGCCGCCGTAGACGGCCCGCGCGTAGATCACCGCAGACCCAGTCCCTGGTTCGGTCGTTGGAGACCGTCCCGAACTCCACTGGTGTGGGCGCGCCACCAACCCCGCCCAGACCCTGTCCGCCTCTGGGGTCCGGACTCTGCGAGAAAAGTCACGCTAAGGAGTTACCGCAGATAGTGACGCACTATGTGCGGTAACTGTTGAGTCGTCCGGGCGCGATGGCGTCCCCGCGGCGGCGACTCGGGAAACTATCTGCGGTGCATAAGGTCCAGGGTGTCGAATCGGTGGGCTGACCAGATACGCCGCGAAGCTTCTTCGGGGTAGGGCTGGGTGATCGGTTCAGCGTCGTAGACGCGCGTGGTTCGTGCCCGCGGATCGTAGGGTGCCCAGCCTGGGTTACCGGTGGTAGCGAAGTTCACCCAGTCGGCACGCATGTACTGGCCGACCTGGTCGATTTCGCTCGCGGCGTTCGGATGGGCAGCCCGGTGGGCGCGGACCTCGGCGGGGCTGAGGGTGCCGAACAGCAGCAGCACGTCCAGGCTGTGCGAGGCGCCCTGTTCGGAATTGAAGCTCCAGGCCAGATCGTAAAGCCACACGGGTCCACCGCCGGCGTGGGCGGCGTCGGCCAGGTGCAGGCTCGGCATCCGGAACAGCCAGTCGGTGGCGAGTACTTCGAATCGCTGGCTGGGGGTGGCGTCCGGGTAGGCGGTGCGGTAGAGCCTGTCACCGTCCGCGTTCGGTGCGAGGTGGTGGAATGCCGCGGTCATGTGCGCTGGGGTCGGTTCGCTGCCGGGCCGGGATGTGTAGAGCCGGAACTCGTCTCGGGTGTGGCCGATGAGCAGGTCGACCCCACGCGCGGCGCCGTCGGCGACCGCACTCCACGGCGCGCTCGGCAGGACCTCGCCATCGACGATGGGCGAGAACGGGGTGGGCGTGAACGTCATCGGACCCCAGATATCGACGAACTCGGGCATCTTCGCGATCACCGCAGTGGTCGCGTCCGTCAGGGCACGCGGTGGCAGCCGGCTGAAGTCGGCGATCGTGGCTTGGACGCCGAGCCCGGCGGCGATCATGGCCGAGATCGCGGCGGCGAGCCGTGGGGTGAAGTAGGTGCCGGGCATGGACTGGCTGATCGCGCGTCGAAACAGCCCAGCCGCGCTCGGCATGACGAGCAGGGCGGCGATGGATGCCCCGCCGGCGGATTGGCCGAACACGGTGACGTTGGAGGGCTCGCCGCCGAATGCGGCGATGTTGTCCTGGACCCAGCCCAATGCGGCGATCTGGTCGAGGATGCCGCGGTTGTCGGGAGCGCCGGTGATGCGGGCGAAACCGTCGACACCGACGCGATAGTTCATGCTGACCACCACCACGCCCGCCCCGGCGAGTGTCACGGCGTCCAGGTGCGGGTTGGCGGTGTTGTTCTCCAGATAGGTGCCGCCCTGGATCCACACCATCACCGGCAGTCTCGCGGCACCGAGGCCGGGTGACCAGACATTGAGGGTCAAGCAGTCCTCGGATCCGTCCTCGGTGCGCCCGGACACCGACGACATCACCGAACCGGTGTTGCCGGGTTGGGGAACCGGTGGTCCGAACCGGCGTGCGTCTCGGATGCCATCCCACCGCTGCGCAGGAACAGGGGCGGCGAACCGTCTTGCGCCGACCGGCGGTTCGGCGTAGCGGATGCCCCGGAACACCGCGACAGGGCCTTCCCATCTGCCGCGCACAACCCCGGTCACGGTGCGGATTTCGGGTTCGATGTCCACGCGATGCTCGCTTCTCTGGGTACCGGACGATGATGATCAGCCGAAACCGTAGGCTACTCAGCGTAATTCGCGGGCCGCCGGGCAATATCGCTCGGTCAGTCGTCTTCGGGAGTGTCCGGATCGCGCAGCGGCCGATGTGTTCCATCGAAGTCGGGCAGGTGGAAGCTGTAGTGGCCGTCGATGCCGATGTGGGTGCGGATGAACGGCGAGAGCCGCGCGGCGTCGGTCTCGATCACCGGGTACTGCTGAGCGAGCCCTCATAAATCACGCCGACATGAAATCACCCAGCCCAGCAACAGGATTCCCCCTATCTGCTTAGCGTGACCTTCCTCCTGGATGTTCCTCAACCCCGGCCTCTTCGACTTTCCCACCTGCAGCCCCCACGGAGCCACAATGACTACTGCCTGGGACGAACTACCCGGTGACTGGGCCGATCGTGCCGTGAACTTCGGCGGCTACCAGTTCCACACACTTTTCGACCGCCGATCCCCGCACTATCAGCCGCTGCCCGATACCCCGCCACCATCGGCGGTCTACGAACGCGGGGATCGCTGCCTGTGCGCGCACTGCGCCAGCGAGGGCCTCTACGCTGCCTGTCCCCTGTGCCGATTCTGGCGCGCGCATTGCGATGTGTGCGCAGGCCGCCGCAGATACCGCGACTTCGGCACTCGCCGGGAGATGGCCTGCGATGACTGTCTGGACATGTGGCGAACCGAGGTCAGCCACTTCCGCGAGGCGCTGCGCTCACCAGCCGCCGCAGCCCGAGCGCTGCGCGCGCAAAGAGCCGACGCGCTGGCACACAGGACCTGAATCTCACGGCCCCGCAGACTGCACCGAAATCTGACCGACCCGGCCGGCGGCCGGTCCACGGGCAGCGACGACTGCAACCCAACAGCCGCCGTAGACCGCCCGCGCATAGATCCTGCGGCCTCTTTTCCATGACGCGGGGACGTTCTCCCCCCACGATTTTCCAGGAGCGATCATGCTCGTCATCGAAGCCACACCCGCAGGCTCCTACAGCGAAACCCGAGTCCGCGGGTGGCTGAGCAGCTCGACAGCCGACGAGTACGTGGCGGGAGTGGCGATCGCTGGCTGCCACATCGCCGACCCGAGCACCGGGCGAAGCCAGCAGGTCGACGTCCTGGTCCTCATGCCCCGAGCGATCATCGCGGTCGAGGTGAAAGGACTCCACCCCGACATCAGGACCGGCACGATCATCGCCGAGAGCAACGGCCCCTGGAGCCACGATCAATCCGACCTCGACCCGGTCCACACCCTCGCCTCCGCCGCCAATCCCGTCAACCAAACCCTCTCCGCGGCATTGAAAACGAAACACGCTGCCCTTGAACACAATCCGGGCCGCCCCTTCGTCGAGGCAGTCGTCGCTCTGGTCGCTCCGCAGTGGTCCGCCGTGACGTTGCGGGCTGGTGTGATGCCCGACGGCTTCGAGGTTGTTCTCGGCGAATCCGCCCTGCGCGCGGCCCTTTCCGCCCACGCCAGCAAAGGCGTCCCCTGGACCGCCGAACAGGCCTTCTCCCTGATCAACAGCCTGAATCTGGGCCGATCAGTGACCATCAGCCAACTGATCGCCGAAGGGTTCCCTTCCGGCCCGTCACAGCCCACCCCGCCGCGCCCCCGAACAGTGCCGTGGCCGCCCCCGCGCAGGTCTACCTTCGGCGCCCACCGATCCCGTCCCGCAGCGGGTGTCCGCGAAGTCCGTTCGGGTCCGCACCGCGACTTCTCCCACCGGTCGCGCCGCACGCCTCGATGGACACCCTCTCGCCTGCGCTACCGCAAGCGTCCCCGGCGGCATCATCTGCAGCAGGTGCTGGCCGTCGTCACGATCGTGGCGGTCGTGTCAGTGGTGTGGTGGCTGGTCGTCCATTTCAGCGCCACATCGGCGCCGACACCGACACCGAACGCGCCGACACCGACCTCGGTGCTCAATCCGGTACCTGGCACCGATCACGCGGCCCGCTGAGACCGGAGCGTGTCCACCCGCTGCTCTCGGGCCGCCGTCAAAATCGCCGTTGCGCGCTCACCACCGCGCCTGCCCCTCAGCACTCCGATCCGCGGGCCCAGACTCGACCTGACGCACGGTCGTCGTTCGACAACTGTTGCAGCACTGACTGATTCGCGAAAGGAATACCCACTCACCGTCACCCCGACGCACGCGGTCAACACCGGCGATCTCGGTCTTCGTCCCTGCGATCGGGTCGGTCCTGACCTGCGCTTCCCTCAGAAAGGTTCCGGCCATGAGTTATCCGGTCACCGAACTCCCCGACATTTCCGGCATCGGCGGCCACTGGACGCTCGCACCGGCCCGAGACTGCGCTACCGGCGGTCATCTTCAGGTCGGGCGCGCGATTTTCGCGGGCCGTCAGTGGCCCCGCGAACCGAAGGACTGCGTCTGCGTGCGCGGGGACTGGTACCTCGACGGCAACCTCCTACTGTGCAGTGATTGCGGCACCGACGGCACCTGAGGAGTTATCTACGTCGGGCCGCATCCGATCGATCGAGGAGAAACACATGCCCGGCACCGAGATCCGATACACGACCGGTGACGCGACCGCCCCCGAAGGCGAAGGACCACTCCTGGTGGTTCACATGTGCAATAACGCCGGTCGGTGGGGTCGCGGTTTCGTTCGCGCGGTCAGCGACCGCTGGCCAGGACCCGAACACGCCTACCGGCAGTGGCACAGATCCCGTGAGCAACCGTTCGAGCTCGGCGAGATCCAACTCGTCCCGGTCGAGGAGAACGTGTCGGTGGTGAACATGATCGGCCAGCACGGTATCGCCGACAACCGAACATCGACACCGCCGATCCGTTACGACGCCGTCGCCCGGTGTCTGACCAAGCTCGCCGACCACGCGATCGCGGCGGGTGCCTCGGTCCATACGCCCCGTATCGGCGCCGGTCTCGCCGGAGGCCGCTGGGAACAGATCGCACCACTCATCGACACCCATTTGTGTCGGCGCGGGATCGCGGTGACCGTCTATGACCTGCCCTGAAAGCGAACAACCCCGCACCCCGATCGAGGAGCTGCTGCGCCGGCAAGCCGCCGCGGCGCTGCTCGGTGAAGCCGAGGCCGTCATGCGCGGCGAACGCCACCTCACCATCGAACACGGCTATCCCGAAACCGACGACGAAACCGCCCGCCTCGAACAGTTGCGGACCGTGGCATGGCGCGGCGCCGACGGCGCCCACACACGCTCCATCGGCGGCGGAGGCGACTACACCACGATCACCGTCGAGGGCCCCGCCGCCGACGCATTCATCGACCACCTCGCCGAACTCGCTACCGCGTTGGGCCCGAGCTGGTGGCGAGTGCGCCGATCGGCACGCTGACCAACCTCACCGAGGGACACCCCATCATGGCGAACCCACACCAGCCCCCGCCCCTGTGCGCCACCTGCGGCGTCCCGATCACCGCGGCACAACCCGCGTGGTTGACCGGCAAGATGCTGCCACGGCAGTGGTCCGACGCCGACAACCACCTCCGCGCCGACACCCCTATCCCGCACGATCATTCACCGACTCCGCTGTGCGCGTGCGGGCATCCCGCAGAACGCGCTATCGGTGCCGACCCGGTCCGTTGCGGCACATTCGGCTGCCCGTGCACCCACCACCCGGCCCCGCCATGGACGCCCCACGGCGACCCTGTCGACTGGCGCCGGATCGGCCGCGAGGCACACGCGGCCGGACAACCCCTGATCCCGGCCACCGATGCCCGAGTGCGCGAGGCGCTGCGGGGACTGCCCGTCGGCGGCGGAGCAGTACAGATCATGAGCCTGTTCACCGACGGCTGGCACGCCGCCAACTCCGCACCCGACGACGCCGTCGCGGCGATCGTCGCCGACTTGGGCTTGCTCATCACCGCCGCAGTCGAGCTGTACCGCGAATATGGCGACGTCGATGACATCCTGAGCAGTTCGCAGGTCGAAACCCTGCACAGGCTGGCCGAATTCGCCGACGCCTTACCAGAGACTCTGTCGGCATTGGATGCGTGGGACGTCGTCTCGTTCGCTACCACCGCCGCCGAACTCGCCGACCGGCACCCCTTGCGCGATCAGGCGCTGCGCGATGCTGTCGAACGCGCCCGAACCCACCTCGAATGATCCCGACTCCGCAGCGAATTGCAGACACCGACCCGAACCGTGCCCGGTCCTTCCTGCAGCCCGACTCCCGCGACCCGCAGCAGCGTCATCGAACGACGGCACCCGTCGAGCATGTCGAGAGTTCTGCTTCTACAACCGCGTCCGACCCCGAACGCGGCGCCCTCCCAACCAGCCACCAGGAAGCTCCGATGCTCTCCTACACCCTCGGTCCCACAAATATCACCATCACCCTCGAGGAACCGGCTCCGCTCGCGGTGTGGATAACTCATCTGATCCCTCATATCCGCGTTCTCCACGGCAGTGATGCCGACGCCGCGATCAGGCAGGTCGAGACCTTGGCCAGGAAAATTCTCACGACGGAGTTCATGACCTACGGAGAAACTGCGGGCGGGGCTGTGCTCGACCTCAAATACAAGGAACTGTTCACCGACGGACAGCCCTCGCCGCAGGCCACTGGCTAGAACGCGTCCGCCCGGCCGGATATCTCGGCGATCCAGCCCTGCGCGGCGAATCGTGCAGCGAGCAGCGATGGCTTCCGTCCGGTCGCGGCCGACTCGAAACCGGTGCTGGTCCTCTGGCCTACCTCCCAGTCCCACCACTGCCGCGGCCGCGGCACTTCGGTGGGAAACAACGCGACAACCAGTTCGCGGTCCGGGTCGTCGACGGCCCGGACCGACGCCTGCAGCGGATCCGGTGAGGTCAGCAGTTCTTGCGTGGCGACCAGCATGTCCGGCTGCTGGTGCCACGACAGTGCCGGGGCGGGCCATTCGCTGATGCGCAGCAGAGCATCACCGATCAGTGCCAGATGCATGTGCAGCGCGGCTGTCATCACCATCATCTCGCGCGGGCCCCATTGCTGAGCCGGATGGTCGGTCAGGACCGCGATCATCTCTTCGATGCCGAGCCACGGTCGGGTATCACCGTCCAGGCACAATGCGCTCTCGGCAGAAGCCATCCGCCACGCCAACTCGACCGTCGCACGAGCCACACCCAACTGCTGAACCGCGTCGCGGGTGCGATCCGGTCCCAAACGTGTGATCGGCCCGCTGATATCGAACAACGCCGCGACCACCGCATCGGAAATAGGCGGGTCGGCCTCTGCCGCCCCGTGCGTCTGCGCGGCCACATCCCACAGATCCGCCACCGTGGCCAGAGCCCCGAACGGGACCCGATCCAACCGAAACTGCCATTGACTCAACAGATCCCGCGCCACCAGCCCGCTCGGGCGTGGCACCGCGGCGAAGTCACAGACCCATCCACGAGCTCGTGATCCGATATCGCCCCCAGCACCTCGGCGGCAACCTGCGACCTCGATCCCGCTGACACTCGCGGCAATTCACCCGTTCCAGAGCTCACGCCACCACCATAGCCACCCCACGCACACGACCCATCGGATCGACATCGGCAGCCATCGCCTGCGGTCGACCACAGGGACCGAAGCCATCAGGCGGCGTGACCATCCGCCGCAGCACGCCACAACATCGAGCAGACGACTGCTCTCCTCCCAGTCGTTTCCCGCCCGTCCATACGGCGGGAATCGAGATCGATTCCGGTGACCTGCTCACCGCCGCCGCCCATGGAGTCTCGTTGACCGACCGCACCCCGCCACCCGCGAGCGAAAGCCGTTCCGCTGTTCCTGCTGCTCTCACCGACGCACCCCAGTCGCACGGGATGGCCGTGCCCTACATCACCTTGGCCCACCGCGATCGCTCCTATCGGCCGGTATGGGGTCGCATCGACGCGCGACGTCTGCGCGAAATCCTCAATCGTCGACTGTGCCAGGTCTGCGGTACCCCGCTCACCGACCAGGTCGTGGTCTTCCTGCGCCCCGACGACTATGCCCTCGGAGTCGCTTCCGAGCCCGGCCTCCATCCCGCCTGCGCCGAATACAGCACACAGGCCTGCCCGGTGCTGGCCGGACGGATCCACCGATACAACCCGCATCCGGAGTCACGCAGCACCGAATGCGACGATCCCCGATGCGACTGCCGACTCTGGTCACGGACACCACCGAGTGAACCGCGGCCACCGCGACCGATCGAGGCCTGGTACGCCATCCAGTTGCCGCTGACCGAATACCGCGTCCTCACCATCGCCGCGACCGACACCAACCCCGAGATCACCGGCATCGACGTGCACACACCCTCACTGCTGCATCGAGTCCGCCAGATCCGCGCGTCCGCGGACCCCGCCAGCGGCACCGACCCGCTGCAACTGCTCCTCATGACCTCGGCGATGTTCGGCGGTGATCGACCGTGACTACCTCCGACCGCTACCTGCAGCGCATCGCCGCGCTGCTGCGCCAGTGCGAGGGCACCGACAATCCCCACGAAGCACACGTGTTCCTCGTCCACGCGCAGGAACTCGCCACGCGCCACTCGATCGACCTCGCCCTGGCACGAGCCACCGACCCCGGCGCCACCCGCAGTACACCGATCGCGCGTCAGATCACCATCGGTGAACGCGGCACCCGGGGCCTGGCCACCTACGTGGGGTTGTTCCTCGCGATCTCCGGTGCCAACGACGTGCGTGTGGACATCGCCCGTGATTCGACCTGGGTGATGGCGTTCGGCATGGAAACCGACATCGCCGCGGTCGAACTGCTCTATACGCGGCTGCTCACGCAGATGGTGCGCGCCTCACGCGCCTACCTGCGCTCGCGCCTACACCGCACCAAACCCAAGATCGGGACACCGGTCCACGGGACCACCGCGCGGATCGCGTTCCAGAACGCGTTCGCCGCCAAGATCGGCGAACGCCTCACCGCGGCCCGCGACGCCGCCCGCGCACACATTGATCGCGACCACCGACGCGAGCGCATCCGGGCCCTCCACAGCGCTGGTACTGCGCGACAAACAACTCGAAGTCTCTGACTTCTACCGCGTGAACAGTCGCGCACGCGGCCGCCGGAATCCCGGCAAGCGGCGGCGTCGCCCCGCACCCAAGGCGATCATTGCCGGGCGCCAAGCCGGGCAGCGTGCCCGCCTCACCGACCAACCTGCCCTTCCCGCACCACACCCGCGGCTGCGTTCATGACCCGCCACGCCACCCGCGACACGCAACGCAGCCGGGTCCACGCCGCCGAGCAGATGGTGCGGTCCATTTTCGACCTGGCCGCCCGGACACCCGGCCGCCAAGTCGAGATCTTCGGATCCCGCCTCACCCTGCCCGAGGAGCGGCGGGTGGTGTCGCTCGAGTCGATCAAGACCTACGCCGACACCGTCCTGGCCCTGCCCGCGGTCCGCACCCGATACGACCGTGCCGCGGTCGCGGTCACCGTCCGCGACCGCCGCGGTCCGACCCGCGCGCACTACGAACCCGCCACCGCGACCATCGCCATTCCCTTGCACAACCGCGCACTGTTGCGGGAGCTGGTGATCCTGCACGAACTAGCCCATCACCTGCAACCTTTCGCGGGCGAACCGGGCCACGGCGCGGCCTTCACCGCGATCCTGTGCCACCTGCTCGAGATCGCCCTCGGCACCGAGACCGCGTGGCTCATGCGCGCCTGCCTCGCCGACGCCGGAGCCCACATCGACTAGATCGCACCCGATCACCACCGGACCAGAACAGCACTGCCGCACAACGATCCGCGACTCACCACGCCGCCCGGGCCCACCCGCCCACGCTGCCAACGAGTCACCCGCATGTCATCGATCCCGTTATGGGAGGAGCACACTCATGTCTTCGGTCCGCCAAAGCTATCGCGGCTCCCGTACAGAATTCGATGTCGGTGCCGCTCCCCTGCCCGCCCCCCACCCCGCGCAGCGCGGCGCCACCGGACACCGCTACGGCCCCGGCGACGCGTACGTGGTCGCGGCCGTGGCGGCCGCGTCGAACTCGACCAAGGGATCCGAGGTCATCGCCCAGGCCGGCGTGCGCGCGGTCACCGCGTACAGGGCCGCGTTCGACCACCGCGACGACCCCGCGTATCTGTTCGAACTGGCAAGAGTCGCCTTGCCCCTGCACACCGAATTCGCCACCGGGACACAACAACACGCGCTGTCAGCCTTCCAAGACCGTGAATGCGTCCACCGTCGCCCCGACACCGCCCTCGTCGTCGCGCTCGTCACGCCAAGCGGTGACGTCCACCTCGGCTGGCTCGGAAATTCCCGCGCCTGGCTGTATTTCGACACCGGCGAACTGCTCCAGCACACCACCGATCACCACCTCACCGAAACCGGGTCACCGTCGCTGTCCGGAAACGACGCACCCGAGAACCGGCACTGGTGCCGCGCCGCACACCCCTGGCGACGGCCCACGCACGTCGTACTCACCACCGCGGGTGTCCACGAATTCCTGCCCCCGCGGGCCATCGCCCACGCGCTGGCCACAGCGTCCACAGCGTGCCGCGCCGCGCACTGGCTGACCCGGTGGGCCGAACGCGTCGCGCGAACCCGCGCCGACAGCCCCGCCGCGCTCGTACTTCGCCTGCCGCTCGACGATCCGACGCCGGGTCCGTTCACGCGCAGGATCGCCCTGCACGACACCGACTGATCACCGCGACAACAACCCCGACATCGGCGCGCGCCGTCTATCTACCGCCGCGACCCGGGGAGCGGACTCGGCGATGCCCCCAGGAAACCCGATCAAAGGACGACCCCATGCAACTGTGCTGGTCCGAGACCAGCAGCACCGACTGTCACGCCACCTACTCCGGGCAGCGCACCTTGTGCGAACTACCTGTCATCGAGGCCCGACCGACCTACGCCTCCTCCCGCACCGACCTCACCTGCCTGACCTGCCTGACACAGGTGCGTCGCGACCTCGCCCGCCGGGCCGCCCACGACCTCGTCACCGCCACGGTCGGCGCCGGCGTCCTCACCGGGTACCTCACGCTGATCGACGCCGCTATCGCGGTCATCGTGCCGATAGCGTTACGGTGGCGCGAGCAGCAGCACAGCTGGTATGCCATCTCCCTGTCACTGACCCGCACCGTCGATATCGCCGTGACCGAGTCCGTCGCGGACAGATCGTTCCTGGTCGCTCTGAACGCGACCATCCTCGAATCACTGCGCAACACCGAAACCTTCGAGGCCGCTCCCGCGCTACGGGAACTGCGGACCCTGCTCGACCAGATGGCCACCCAGATCCCCAGCGTCCGCCACATGGCCCCGGGCAGCAACGAACCCAACTACCCGCTCTGGTGGCAACTCGACGCGACCCTCACCGACGCCGAATCCGGAAAACTCACCCAGACTCAGGCATGGTCGGCCGCGGTCGCACTGCTGTGGGCCACGGACACCTCCGATGTGATCTGGCCCCGCTGCGCACGCCGACACCAATTCGTCGCCGCCATCACCGGAGGACACTGGCAATACACCGAGCCCGCCCCGGCCTTGCCCGCAGTCACCGTGACCGCCCGCTATCAGGCGCAGACACAGGAGCACGGTCGAGCCGTCGACGTCGAGGAGCCCCACCACTGGACGGTCTCACCAGCCTTGGCCCCCCGAGCCCTGCAAGCGATCCTTCCCGGCTCGACCCGCACCAGACTCGACTTTCTCATCGACGACCCCGCCGCGCCCCAGGCCATCCGCCAGCGCGACGACCCCTTCCGCATCGACATCGACTACACCATCGGCCCCGCAGCCTCCGGCTGAGTGTCTCCGACATCTCACCGACCGACGGGTGCCCTGTGCGCACCGATTCCTCCCCTCAGACCCATGTCCCCCTCCGAACCGCAAACCCTGTCCACCACAACCCTGTTCGACATCCGCGGTGACCCCGTCCTCCGTGCCCGAGGACCAGTCACCGGATCGATCAGCCTCGGCTACGACTACCTGCACCCACCTGCTACACGAAACCCGGTGTGGTTCCTACATGTACGTCTCGCCCCGACCATCCCCGACACCGCCACCACCGACACCGCCCACGCCACCGTGCTGAGCCTGCCCGACACCCGTATCTACGCCGGACCCGCCTACCTGTGGCTGACTCCCGGGCGCCGCCCGCCCCGCAACGGGACCAAGCCATCCCAGACGACACCACAACCTCTTGTCACCGACCCCTGGGCGCACACGATCACTGCGTTGCCCACCACGGCCACCGCGGCGCTGCACGCGCTATACGAGCTGATCCTCACCGACTGGCACACCCCACAACGCCTGCACAACGCCCAACTCGCCCACCCACCGCCGGACACCACCCGGGTCCGGCTCGCCACCATCCACACTCTGAGGAGTCCGCCGCCGTGACCATGCGACTGTGCCTGCTGCTCGAGCAACGCTACCGGCACCACAGCCTGCCGATGGCGCTGGCACACCGCCTACGCCACAGAGGACACCACGTCGACATCGTCGCTCCGGGCACACAACTGCTCGATCTCGCCGACCTCATCACCAGCGGCAACCACGACGCCTGGATCCTGAAAACAGTCGCGGGCGGCCCCGGACTCGGGCTCCTGGAAGCCGCCGCGCACGCCGGACTGACCACCATCAACGACGCGCGCGCCATCCGCGGCGTCCGGGACAAGGCCCGCGCCCACCTACTCGCCCGACACCACCAGCTGCCCGTCCCGCCCACCTGGGCCGCCACCGACGCCGCGACCTTCGCCACTGTCCCCGCACACCACTTCCCGCTCGTCGTCAAACCCGCCGACGGCAGCGACGGACAGTTCGTACAGATGGTCAACGGACCCGAAGACCCCGACAACCTTCGCACCCACCACACCAGCGAAAATCTGCTCCTGGGCCAGCCCTACATCCGCAACCGCGGCGTGGACCTGAAGGTCTACGCCATCAACGGACGCCTGTTCGGTACCGAACGCAGTCCCCCGCTGGCCACCGATATCACCGTCGACCGCCCGGTACCACTGAACGCCGAGATCAGCGACCTCGCACTCCGCGTCGGCGACATCTACGGTCTGGACCTGTACCGCATCGACATCGTCACGGGTCCAGAGGGCCCGACCATCGTCGACATCAACGACTTCCCCAGCTTCCGACACGTACCCGACAGCCTCGACCTGCTCGCCGACGCCTGTCTGTCATTGGCCTGGAACGGAGCTCGACGAAACCCTCTCGATCCCTCCCGCCATCACGCCCGGACCCCGCTGTGAACACCACACGCACTCGACCCGACACCGACCGCGACACCGCCATGGCGAACCTTCCGACGCAGCGAGCCCTCCCCATGCTGGTCCACCACGCCCCGCACACGGCAGACTCGAGGGTGACCCATCCACCCGGCACCCCTCGAGGTACCCGCCCGCACCGGAGCCGCATGCCCGACCAACGCTCGACCAAATGGCAACAGACGTATCCCGACCTCTATGCCGAACTCACCCCCGCCCAACAACAGGCATTGGACCAAACCCTGGGCAGCCACGCCCTCGACGGCATGGAACCCGACCGCGACCTGGTCTCCGACCTCGTCGACTGGATCACCGGAAAGATCGACGAAGCGACCTATAACGAACGCGCCGCCGCGCGCGCCCACAGATCCTCGACCACCGGCTGAAAAGCTCAAAATCGCCTGCCAGTCAATTCAGTTGTGGGCGTTCAAAACTCGATCGACAGCTGATCTCCGACGACTACGGGCACCCGAGGGCCACGTCCGCGCTGCGGCGATGGAGGTCTCTTGGCGGCCGCGTCGGGCGCTGCGGTGGCGTGTAGCGCGCGGGCTCGCACCGAGTCCGTGCGAAGACGTCCCATCAGATCGTCGATCTCCCCCTCGTCGCGGCCCTGATCGAGCAGCTCCTGCTCGAAACTATTCCGCACTCTGCCCGGCGACAGATCCGCCACACCCGCCTCCGCGCCGATCGAGCGCACGATCCCATCCACCCGCCGCGGCGAGATCGTCCCACCGAGCCCGGCGCGAAGGAAATACCCACGACGCTGCCTGGTGCCCAGCAGCCGACCCCGCTCGGCCAGCCAACACAACTGCACCCGCCGCGCGCTCTCGTCCAACGGCAACACCCGCTCCACCCCACCAGGACCCGGCGCACGCACCGTTCCCTCGTGCGCGGTCAACTCCACCTTCTCCAGCTCCAAACCGGCCAGCTCCGATTCCCGAAGCCCGGTCGACAACGCCATCACGAACAACGCGTAGTCACGCGAACGCCTTAGCGCCGCCACATCCAGACAACGGCTGCGCTGCAACGGGGTCAACGGCTCCAGGACACGCCGTACCACGCTCACCGAATCCACCGTGGGCTCATCCAAGCCCTGCCAGGTGAAGTACAGGTTCAACGCGGCCAACGAGACATTCACCGTCGAGGTCGCGCGCAGTTGCGACACGAACGCCGCGACCGCCGCGTCACGACCGAGCGCGGTGTCCAACTCCCGCCCGTGGTCGGGATTGGCCCACAGCCATCGAGCGAACGCGCCGGCGCGCTCCACATAGCTCTCCACCGACCGGCGCGCGAACAGCCTGCCCTCGAGCCAGCGCGCGAACCACTGCCGCTGCTGCACCCACCCGTCCTCACCCGCGGCCAATCCCGACCTGTCCAGCGAGAACACCACCTCGGCATCCGCCATCGCCCAGCCACCTCCATGCTGTTCGTCTCCCCCAGCATGACAGCACTGACCGACAAACTCGAGCACCGATTAGTAGCAAAAAATCGTGCATCGGGTGGCTACTAATCAACACAAGAAGGCGGACGAGCCCGAACCCGCCGTCAGCGGTGAAACCGTCCAGACCCTCCCGCGCTCAGCCGGTGGTGGCCGCGCTGCCGATGTTTGGGCAGACTCGATGGGTTATGCCCGGCCACAACAGATTCGGGTCCACATGGTCGACGAGCCAGAACAGAGCATCCGGGTCGTAGGCCCGCACGCTTCCCCGCCCGAGGACGTGCTCGACCGTACACGGATGAGCGCCGACGAACGCTGGGACTCGCTGCTGTGGAAATCGGTCGACGGCACACCGATCCTGGCCAACATCTACCGCACCCGCGACCCCGCAGAACTCCGACGACGCGAATACCACGAGACCGCGCGACGTTCGCTCGAAATCGCCTGCGGACTGGTCGACATCGCACACACCGGCGATCGCACCGAGTTGCAGGCGATCCACGCTCACCTGTTCGCCAAGGTCTATCCGTGGGCGGGCCAGCTGCGGGACGTGGACATGAGCCGCCACGGCCAAAACTTCCTCATGCCGGAACATTTGGCCGAATTCGTCGACGGAATCACCTCGAGTGCTCGGTCGATCGACTGGGCACAGCTCGACGAGTCCGAATTCGTCGACAACGTCGCGAAGACATCGATGGCACTGAACTGGGCGCACCCGTTCCGCGAGGGCAATGGCCGCGCTACCAGGCTGTTCCTGGATCGATTGATCTCGCAGACCCGATTCGAACTCGACTACAACCTCGTCAACCCCACCGCGTGGCGTCTGGCCCACTACGACGCACACCCGCAACCCGATGTGCTGCCGGTGGACTACAGCCCGCTGGCGTCCGTCATCGCCGCGATGACCGTCCAACGCGCCGGTATCGGCATCGAGATGAACCACCTCGGAGGCGGCGACATCGCCGTCACTATCGAAAGCAGCCGCGAGAACACGGTAGGCCAGCAGATCGGCGAGGCGATCGACGCCGCCGGGCTCACATCGCCGTCACCTGCCCCCCTGCTCGACCACACCCCCGCTGCCACCGAAACCGCCGCCCGAACCGAACACGTACCCGAGATCGGCGACTGAGCCCACACGACACGAGACGGCTGTGCGTCGATCCGGTTGTCTGCCGACGCAATTCCCGAGCATCTCTCGTTCATAGGGGATTTCGAAGATTCGACTAGATGACGGTCACCGACGCCGATCGCCGGGCAGTGCACCGCAACCGCCCGAGTGCCCGTCTACCGACGCCCGAGCCGGTTCGAACCTGTGTCCGGGTCGGTCTTCGACCTGGGCGACCGCGAGAGCCCTCACAACCCACACCGCCTCGACGCCTGACCGCTGCCCCGCGAAACGGCGGGGCCCGCGTGCCGTCGGTCTTTCCGCGCCCACCGAGAGTCAGCAGGCGTGTGCGCCCAGCCGCGCGCTCGTCGGTGAATGCCGCCGCGCTGCCTCGTTGCGCCCTTGCGCACTTCCCCTGTCCCTCGAACACACGCGAGTCCTCGGCGATCCTCCGAACGACCGCGGTCAGGAACGCCGTATGGAACCCATCGATCCACCGACATCACGCCACCGATCCACCGCTGGCTCCGCCGGGCACGCCGCCGCCGTAGCAGCACTACTCGACGCGCCCTACACCCCCGGCGACCAAACGATCACGGCCCAACTGGCCAGCATCACCGTCCTCGTCGACGTCCGCCGCGACCCCTTCCAGTTCGCCGTTCCCGCCGCGCAGGCCGCCGAATTCGCCGAACTGCTCGCCACCAACCGCCCATCAGACCCGCCAAGCCCGCCCGCGGCCGAACCTGCCGCAGCAGACCCCGCAGCCGAGGAACAGGAATGGGAGGCACTGGGCCGGGCAGCATTCGACTCCGGTGTCCTGCACCCCTCGCCGCTGTCCAACCCCGATGTGGCACAGCGCATCCTCGCCGCCGACCCCGACGACGTACACAAGCTCGTCGCCTTCTACGGGCAGGGCTGGAACAACGCCTCCGAAGACCGCGGCCGCGCGCAGATGCCGTACTCCATCGTCGCCCCCAACCAACCACCTCCACCCTCGACTCCCGCGTACTTCGTGTGGGACTCCGCCCACAACGAAGTCGGCGCAGTCCTGCCCGACGGCACCGACGCCAAGCCCGGCTACAAAATCCGCACCGCCAGCGGACGCGAGCGTGCCGTGCATCGCCTGTGGATCGAACAACAGCCACCCGCCACAGCCGAACAAAGGGCTGCGCTGCACATCCAGATGACCGCCATCGGCTACCGCCTGGAAGTCGTCAAGTCCCTGTCGTTTTGACCGACGCGTTCGATCACACACGCGCCAGGCGCCGCCTCCCGGGGTGTGTCGCCGTCCGCACCGATCCATCCCGGCCACCGACACTGCAGAGGCCCCTGACGATGCCTGATTCTCTCGACGATCTCGAAGCTTTCGATACCGCGTTCGCCCGCATTCTCGCGGCCTGCCGAGACGAAGACCACGCCCTCACCGAATCCGAATCCCGTGTCCTCGCTGCGGCGTTCGCGCAAATCGGCACACCGCTCGAGAACTGGGGCGGCGGGGTCGACGTCGCCGATTCCGTTCGGCTGGTCCAAGACACCCAGTGGCTGCTCGACGCGGCGAGCATCATCCGCGCGCAGGCTGACCCGCACCGATACCACGACGACGCCCGAAACGCCCTGCACGCGTTGCTCGGCTACTTCCAGACCCGCGCGCTGAATCGTCCCACCCGCGTGGACTACCTACGCGAACTGGGCCAGCTGTACACCCGCGAACTCGAGTTCCTGCGCGCCCACGGGCACACACCACACATCTCCTGGACCGACGACGGTCACAGCGCCCGACTGGTGGCGCCCCTCGACGACAAACACGAAATCCACGCCACCAACGGCCATGGCTGCCTGAACGGCAGCCACACCGAACAGATCGACGGCAACTGGGCGGTCGGGGTCTACGAACTCGGCACCGACCACGTCGTCACCAACCACGTAGACCGCCGTTTCGACATCGCCTACACCAACGCGATCGCCTCACTCCCCACCCGGCCGACCAAGGCCCCCTGCCCATTCGTCCCGGGCTCAATCTCAGACTCCCAGAAAGAAATTGAAGGTGCGAAAGAAGACGAAACTGAAACTGCCCGCGACCTTCGATAGCGTCGATGAAATCCTCGGCCTCGATGCCCAAAGTTCGGCACCGACAGCAGCATGGTCCTGACGCCCTGCTGCCACGCCAGCGGCAAAGGCAGCATCGATTCACTGTCCGGCATCGTGTGCCGGGCCTGCTACGTCGACGTGCATCACAAGCACGGCGGCGGCGACACCGAGATCGCGATACCCGTCGCAGACCTGGAAATCATCATCGAAACCGGATCCTGATCGCCGCCATTCGGACTTGGTCCAACCCGAATCTCATACGCCCTGTACGCGATCTAGTGGTCCGTATTTGAAGTCTTTGGACGTTGGGCCTTGGTGAGGATCTCCTCGGCGGTCTTGGTCCAGACGAAGGGGTGTGCTCGGGGGTTCCAGCCGTTGATGAACGCGCGGATGGCGGTGGTGAGTTCGCGGACGTTGCGGAAGGTGCCGCGGTGGATGGCTTGGCGTTCGATGATGCCGAACCAGACCTCGACCAGGTTCATCCATGAGGCCGAGGTCGGGGTGTAATGCACACGGATACGTGGGTTCTCGGTGAGCCAGTCGCGGACTTCGGCTTTCTTGTGGGCGGCGTAGTTGTCCATCACCAGATGGAGTTCGCGGCCGGGGTAGGCGCGGGCGAGGTGTTTGAGGAAGGCGAGGAATTCCTGGTGGCGGTGACGCGGCTTGCACAGGCCGGTGACTTTGCCGGTGGCGATTTCGAGGGCGGCGAACAGGGTGGTGGTGCCGTGGCGGATGTAGTCGTGGGTCTGTCGTTCGGGGATCCCGATCTGCATCGGCAACGTGGGCGCGGTCCGGTCGAGTGCTTGGATCTGGGATTTCTCGTCGACGCAGAGCACGATCGCGTTCTCGGGTGGGTTCAGGTAGAGCCCGACGATGTCGGTGACCTTGCCGGCCAGTTCCGGATCGGTGGAGAACTTGAAGGACTCAGCCCGCCACGGCTGTAGTCCGTATTCGCGCCACACCTTCGACACCGTGCCGTGCGCGATCCCGAGATGACCGGCAAGCAGACGCGAACTCCAATGTGTCACACCGTATTTCTTCGGTGGTGGGGTCAAGGTCGTGGTGATCAACTTGTCGCGGTCCAACGTTCGGGGCCGCCCCGAACGTTCCTCGTCTCGTAACCCATCGACACCGGCGACCTGGTAACGAGCCCGCCAGTTGATCACCGTCTGCCGTGAGATGTCGAACCGGCGCGCGATCTCGGCATGCGCGACACCGTCGGCGGCCAGCACGATGATCCGAGCCCTCAACACCAGCCCGGCCTTCATCGACTGCGACCGGATCCAACCCTCGAGGATCTTCCGATCACCTTCACGCAACTCCAGAGCAGCAGCACGCACCCGAGAGATTCAACCAGAACCCATAACTGCCCAACAACTTCAGAAGCGACCCGCTAGAGAACCTCCTCCTTGTCGCTGTCAAATCCGCTCGAAAGGCGATCCCCCATGGCTGTCAGAACATCCGTGACAGTGCCCGAGTTCGCGCTCAACATCCTGGCCGAGTCACGAATCGTGGAAAACAGACTGTTTCTCCCGGAGCAGTTGAGCACAGGAGATTACAAGAAAGTCAACAGGATCATCGAGGCCATGGGCGGACGTTGGAGCCGCCGAGAACGGGCCCATGTTTTCCCCGACGACGACCCCGCCGAGATCATCGCAGCCGCTCGGGCGAGCGGCAAGATACCCAACACCGACAGAAAAGTTCTGGAGGCATTCTTCGCCACGCCCGAGGGACTGGCCAGGCACGTCACCTCAGGCGGGCACTCCGACATCGCCGGTCTCGACGCAGGCGCGCATGTCCTCGAGCCCTCCGCAGGCGATGGTGCGCTCGTACGGGCGATCCTCGAAGCAAACCCTGACGTGCACGTCACAGCCGTGGAACCTGATCACGAACGCGCCGCCGCGATCGGGCGCGACCCTCGGGTAACGGTCGTGGTGTCGAGTTTCGAACAGTTCGCCGCAACCGCATCTCGGCAGTTCGCGGTCGTGGTGATGAACCCTCCCTTCGCGCTTCCAGGACGGCCGACAGCGTGGATGGATCACCTGGACGCCGCATGGGACCTGCTGATCGACGGCGGACAGCTCCTGGCCATCGCCCCCGGAAACTACACCTTCCGAACCGACCGCAAATACCGCGCGATGCGTGAACTCATCACCGCACACGGCGATTACGAGGAACTGCCGTCCAACGCATTCGCTACCTCCGGCACACAGGTCGACAGCGTGTTCCTCCACGCCCGTCGACCCACCGCATATCAGCAGCCCCGCGCCGCACCCGAAAGGGTTGCGCCCTAAGAAATTACCGATACATCCGGGATGAGCAATGACCGACTTCGACGGACTGTTCGAAATCACCCTTCCCGTCGACCCCACCACGCCTTCCCTCGACGGGACGGTGCCAGTGGTGGCGTCCTACGGAATGGGCGCTGATTCCACAGCATGGGTCGTGCGAACGATCCTCGATCCAGCATCTCGACACCCCGCACTGTTGCCCGATCTCTCGAACCTCATTCTCGTTACCGCCCAAACCGGCGACGAATTCGAATCCTTGATCGAACTGGTCGAATGCCACGTACTTCCGTTGCTGCGCGCACACAATATCCGACTTGTCGAAGTAGCTCGCGCGGGCCCGGAGAACGAAGACGGAATCGTCGTCCTACAAGACACCCGTCAGCCCTACCGCATGCATTGCGACGCCGACGAACACGGCTTCTACGCACTCAGCAAGGAAAACCGCGTCACCGGAACAATGCCGCAACGCAGCGGAACACGAAAATGCACCTTGAAATTCAAAGGCTGGCCGATGGATACATGGCGTAACCGCGAACTCGGCACCCGGCCATATTTCCACGTCATCGGATACAACGCCGACGAATCGAAAAGAATCGAGAACGAGCCCGTTCTCGCATTGGGCGGTCACCGGACGATGACCTATCCGGTCCACGAGGCGGGCTGGACGCGACAGGACTGCCGCGAGTATCTCTATGACATCTTCGGCGTCTGGTGGCCCAAGTCTCTGTGTGCGGAATGCTGTTACGTGTCCAAACGCGAATGGTCCGAACATCTTTCGCGGATGTTGGCCGCGCCCGAACAGGCCGCTCGGCATCTCGTGGACGAATACTGTGCAGTTGCCCTCAATTCGAAGTCCGGGCTTTTCGGTCCCGACGAAACACTCGATGAGCGCCTGCGGGCCGCGGGCGCACGGGCGATCCTGGATCTGGCAACTCACACGATCCTCCACAGCCCGTGGGCGCTGTATCGGGTACGGAGGGTCTACTTCGGACCCGCCGTAGCGTGGCGTTCGGTTCACACCGTCCATCGCGGCACACCCGACGAAACCGGACGAGTCCTACGTTGGCTGGCCCGCAAGGTCAACGTCACGCCCGTGACCGATACCCGAGCGCACACCCGCTTGTGGCTGGCCCAACGCCCACCTGATTCGAAGACCTATCCCCAAGTCGAATGCTTCTTCGTCGCCGCGCCCGCAAATGTGGCCGACAAACAGCGCGACACGTTCGAAAACCATTGGGTCGCACACGCGTCCGACACATTGCGCGAACGCGACGTACAAGCCGCCGACCACTTGTATCGGCGAGCAAGGCCGCGCACAGCGCATACATCCACCATCACTGCGGCCCCTGACCAGGCCCTGCACAGCGACCAGGGCGAAGCGCCATGCTGCTCACCCATCGCCCCCAGGCCCAGGTCCGGTTATGTCGTCCCGAGGAGCTATTTGATGCCGTTTCTTCACTTTGACCACGAGCACGTACGCGCCGAACTGCGCGAGGACGGCAAAACCACCCAGATCGCCGCGGCCCTGCAGCAATGGCAACCCGACGGCGACATCAGCGGGCTCGCGCTGCTCTACGACCTGATCGAGAGCGTCTCCGGCGGCCGATCCAGTCCTTGGCGTGTCGATCTCGACGCTGTCGCGATCGAAGTCCTGGCGCACTTCAGCTGCGACAACGCCAACACTTCGGTCTACAACGGCGACCTGACCCTGTCGATGATGATCGACGGCAGTTTCGAAGTCGCCGACCTCGGCGTCGAAGACCTTCACGACCTGGTCGACTTCACCGCCACCATGGATGGCCCGGAACGGGTATTGGCTCTGCTCGAAGCCGTCACCGTCCGACTCGACGCCGCCCTCGCCCAGGCCATGCGGTTCACACGTGCGTTGAGCGACCACCAACGCAGGACCGCGGGCACCACTCCAGTGCCGCAGCCGCTGCATGCCGACCGTGTACCCACCGTCGGAGACATCGCCGCCCAGATACGCAGAGAAGCTGCGTTCAGCGGTGGCCAAGCCTGGCAGGACACCTCAGCATCGAGATTGTGGACCGCCACCCCGCGGCCCAGCGCGGAGGAGCTCATCGCGGCGCGCGAGCACGCGCTCACATGTGAACGCGACAGCTTCCTTCCCGAGGTCGACAAGATCAACAGCGCCTGGCGGGACGCGGGATGCCCCGCGGTCCGGGTCGAGTCCGTCACGCCGGGGGGAGGCAGCGAATACGACACCGAATTCGTGTTCAGCAACGGAACCCGGCTGTTGCTCCACAGCGACGGCGTACTGGTCTCCGACACCCGCCGCAGACATCTGCACTTCCTCGAGGTCGTGAACCTCGAAGGGGGCAACGACCACCTCGACCTCGAACTACGCCCGTGATTCGACAGCACACGCCCTTCCGGAGAGGCCGCGGCGAATGATCACCATCAACGTCGAGAACAGCACCAAGATCGTCGTCACCGTCCACGACAGCGGCGGCGGCGCCAGCGAGATCTGCATCGAGGAGAACACCGCCGACATCGAGATCGTCGTCGACGCCGCCAGATCGATGACCGCGCTAGTCACCGTCAACGACAGCGCCACCGAAGTCCACACCGCCCGCGCCTGACACGCTCAACCACACGATCTGCGTGGTCGGTTCCAGGCAACCTCGGACCGATGCTTCGCAGACGGCGAGGTAAGTCCGAATACGCCACCCTGCACTTGGAAATCGGTGTCCTCCGTCGTCACTGTGAACGGCGCAACCCAGACCGTCGAAGCCTGTGACTGACATAACGCGGTGCGACAGCCAGCCATGGCGCCACCGAAGTCGACTCCCTGAACCAGTCGGCCGCATTCCTAAGCATCCACAGGACTACTCCACACGCACCCTTGTGCGAGCCGCCGACTCATCCATCTCTATCCGCCATGACAGGAGTGCTGTAGCGATGTCCTGGATTGCTTCCCAAACCGACTCAGCCGCCGAGGAATTGCGGCGAGCTCTTGCCAGCCCGCAAGCCTCCTATGTCCGGGACCACGCCGGAGCCGACCCGGATTTCGGATGCTGGTTGCTGGCCTGCGAGCAGCACTGCGGACTCAACTATGGCGTGTCGATCTTCGACCTGCCCGACATCGCTTGGCGTGACCTCTACGACGACGAGGCGACTCCGGTCGAAGCGGTCCGCGAAGCCACGATCGAACTCTGAAAAAATCTCCGCCAGAGACCCTTTCGGCGAATCGCCTGCCCTGCATCGATGGCTCGCGACCGACGTGCACGGCGCACAGGCATCTATTCCTACGACGACGCCTACAGACAAGAGCGAATCTCTCGACACCACCGTTGAACTGATGCGCTTCCCGCAGGTCCAGCGCCACGAGATCCCCGTCGGGGACGAGCAGCAACCCAGCACGTTGAAAGTGCTCGCGCGTGTCCGTCGTCGAATTCGGGGTCTGTCGGGCTCCGCGCGCCGGTTGGGTCCACGCACGAGCCGACCTGGATCGGCGAAACGCCTCAGGCCAAAGGGACGCAATGGCAACGGTGTGCCGACCGCGAACAGCTCGCCGGGCCCGCACCCCAGACAGCCCTGAGCAGATCGCCACCGAGGTCGTCGTCAGAGCGGCTGCGTGTACTCGCCTCGATGCCCCGACGACGGCCTCGAACGGACCCATCTCATCGGTGATCTCATCGCCGGTCTCGGCCTGCCCGCCACTGCCACGGCCGGAACCCGCGCCATCTGATCCGGTCGCGACCACCCGCAAACCGCGTCATCGGCGCACACCCCCGCATCGACCGTCCACGCGACCGACCTGACACCTCGCGTTCTGCCACTCGCATGTCCAAGCGGTCGAGACGCGCCGTGCATCCGACAGCGCCTGAGCGCGGATCTTCCCGACAACGCCGTCGGATGCCGTCCACTGTCCCGCATCCCGCCCAAATGATTCCGAATAGAAGGAAATGAGGAACTATGACCACCTTCATCGAAGACACTGCCTCGGGGACGGAACCGCCGTGCGACCCGGTCATCGACACCGACGACCTCGGCGAACGGTCCTCCGAGCCCCCCGCCGACTCTCCGTTCGACACCGCCACCACCGTCGACGAGATCGCCGAGCAGGACGCGGAACCCGGCTCCCACGAGGGTGAACCGCGGTCGGCGCGCGACGTGCTCGCCGAGCTCGAAGTGTCCTACCCGACCTACTTCGCCGATCCGGACCTGCTCATCCGGGGCCCGAACCGGCCCGAGAAGCCCGACGACGCCGACTTCGACGCCGATCTGGCCGCGCACGGCAACTACGTGCCGATCATCGCCACCGTCGACGACAAGGGCTTGGTCGTCGAGGACGGCTGGCACCGCACCCGCGCGCTGCAACGAGCCGCAGCGATCGCCCGCGACCAGGACCCCGACGCCGAGGTCCGCAAGGCGTGGATCATCGTCCTGCCCCCCGACGCCGAACTCAGCGAGAAGCAGCGCGTAATCGACAGGGTGCGCATGCAGTTCGCCACCGGCAAGTACCGCTTCACCCAGAACGACGCCGACCGCCTCGCCGCGGCCGCCGCCCTGTTCGCCGTCAAAGCGACGGTCAAGGACGTCCGACAGACCCTCGGACTGACCGCCAAGGAAGCCACCGCGTACCGCAAGGTCGCGACCTCCGAGACCGCGACCGCAGCGGTCAACGCCCACCAGTTCGACATCTTCCACGCGGCCGCCGCCGACCGCTTCGCCGACGACCCGCACCGCACCGCACTGTTGGCCCAGGCCGAACTCGACGGCCTGTTCGACCACGTCTACGCCCAGATGATCGCGGAAGACGAGGCCGCCGAAGCCGACCGCCTGGCCGCCGAGGAAGCCGAGGCCACCCGTGTACGGGTCGCCGCTGCCTACGAGGCCACCGCGAACTCCTACACCGAACGCGGATTCGCCGTCTACGCCGAACTGCCCGACGACACCGACAATTGGTTGCCGCTGGACTACCTGCTGACCGCGACCGCTGACCGGCCGGGCGAAGCCGAACTGACGGCGCACCCGCAAGCCTTCGCGGTCGTGCTCACCCAGCGGATCGTGCACGTCGAGACCGGCGAAGCCGTCGACCCCGACAGCATCGATCCCTACACCCGCGACTACCCCGACATCGAATTCGCCGTCGTCGGCAAAGTGCACATCCGCGATGTGCAGGAGTCCGAGGAATTCGACCCGACCTACTACTGCATCGACCTCGACACCGCCGGACTCTTCATCGACCCGGCCGAACTGCCCGACGACACCGAGTCCGACAACGGCAGCGATGCCGACCGCAGCACCGGGCGGACGGAGTCGATCGCGCAGCGTATGGAACGTAAGGAGAGGCAGGAGGCCGAGCGCAAGCGCCACCACGACCGGACCCGGGTACTGAACACCAAGTCTGTGGCCGCGGCGAAGGTCCGGCGTGACTGGGTTTCCAATCACTGGTTCACCAACAAGAAGGTCATCGTCGCCGGTATGGGCGCGTTGATCGGGCTCACCATGGAACACGCCGAACTCATCGACCGCTACCACGCCCGGTATCTTGCCGACGATCTCGGCAACCACATCGTGCCCGCGGACGCCGGCGTGACGGCGCGCGACAACGCCGGACTGCTCTACACCGCGCTGCGGGTGGTCGCCGCCCTCGAGATCGACATCCTGTCCAACCCCGACGTCAGCGACGCCAAAGCGCGGGGGTGGCGCCAGCCCCGCAACCCGTTGTGGAAGCCCTACATCGATTTGCTCGCCAGCCACGGTTACCCGGTAAGTCCGTTCGAGCGCATCCTGACCGGCGAACTGACCGCCGATCAGGTCTACGACGGCGTCACCGAACCCGTGGCCGACGCCGATGACACGGACGAGACCGAAGACGAGTCCGAAATCGAATCCGTCCAGGAGTCCGACGAGCCCGACGTCGAGAGCGGCGAGGGCGGCGAGGGCGAACTCGGCTCCGAGGACCCCGCCACGGTCACCGACATACCCGAACAGGCCGCTGCCTGAGCCAGGATCGCGGGCGTTGCGTCACGGCAGCCGCGACGCAACGCCCGCACCGCCCAACCCACCCGAATCCCGTTACGCCGCAGCCGAAACAGAATCCACCGACCAGAGCGACTGGACCTTCCTCATGGGCAGCCACAGGCCGCACTGGCTCTGGAATCACGCTGTGCCACAGTGTATCTCCGACCATCATCTACACACGCATCGAAGCCTGCGCGCCGCGTTGTCGCCGTGGATGCTGGACTCGGGCGCTTCTCCAGCTGGTTCAAACATGCCTCAGTAGACTAGGCTGGGCTAGATTCTTCGCCGGTTCGACTGGCACACCGCAGGTCTCGGTGAGCTGGCGATTGATCCGGATATCGGAGGTCATGTGGAGTTGTTCTTCACCGGCCCGTCGCGCATCCCGCGGTCTCCGTGGCGGCAGCTGGTTGGCCGGGATACCTTCCGCAACAGCATCCCCCCGTGCCATGCGGATCCGGCACATGACGCTGGAACAGTTCTCTACTTCCGTGAGGTCGGGTTGGCCGGCATGCGGCCGGATGCGACGGTGGATCCGTCGTTTCGAGGCCGATCGCCGCACCGCAGCCGGGCTGGTGTCGAGCCGGCTCTGCTGACGGGTATGCGGCTCGGCGAGTGGTCCACGGTCCTTCTGCCCGAGCTCCGATTGGACCGGTAGCGAACCGGGCGGTCGACCCGAAGGGTGGCGTTTTCCGGCTGGTGGCGTGTGCGAAATACCAGCGACCGCGAGATGTTTATGTCCCGCGGTCGGCTGTCGAGATGGTGCTGACGTACATGCGGATGGAACGCGCCCACGTGGTGGCCGCGGCTCAACGGACGCTGATCAATCGGCGAGCGGATCTGTTCGTCAGCGCTGGTTCTCCGAGGCGATCACCGGGCCGATGTGCTCACAACCGACGCCGAACCCACATTGGAACATCCGGACGCCCCAGCGGTCCTGGGGCTGACCACAGACCAGATCAACGAATTACGCTCGGGCGCAATGGATATGGGCGTCAGCAGCTGCCGAGACCCGTTCGAGTCCCCGTTCGGGCGGTCCGGACAGGTGTGCCCGGTCGCGCCGCTGCGCTGCCTCGAATGCCGTCATGCCCTGATCCTGCCGTCGAACCTGACGCAGCTATTGCTGCTGTCCGACACCTGCACCGGCTTCGGAATCGCCTGGGCCCGCAGCACTTCCACGCACTCTGGGGTCAGAGCGCCGCCAACCTCGCCGCGGTCTTGGCCGAACGCAGTGAGGCGGAGATCGCGGTGGCGCGCAAGCAGATCGCGCTCGGCGAGGCCGGCTTGCACCTGCCACTGTCCTCGAACACGGAGTTCGACCGATGACCGTGCATCCGTTTCGAAATCCCGCGGACTCGGCACGATTCGGCGGTGAAGAAGAGGTCATCCAGTCCCACCCGCTGCTCCCCGATGCGCGACCCCCGCGATTCAGGCAGGCCGTCGTGTGGGATCTCGATGGTGTGGTCGAACGGCCCGTGAACCAGAAGGCCGCCAACTACCGGGTGAGTTTCGTCGGCCTGTCACCGGCATGGAACCTGCGAGCGCGGGAAATGGCGATGATCTGGCTCAACCCCCGCCATCCCGCCGTGATGGAGGCCGGGATTCACCTCAAACCCGATCCCAGTGAGCCACGCACCGTCGCGCTGCGCGCCGGAACCCTGCGTGCACTGGCAGCATGGGCCAGAGACCAGGGACTGCCCGAGGACCTGCACCGGTGGGATCGTGAGGACTTCCCCGCTACATCCATCACCAGACCGATAGGCTCAAGCTCGGCAGCGTCAACGAACACATCGTGGTCATCAAGGCACTGCACCGGTTCCGGGCTGTGCTCACCTGCGGCGGGCTGGCCGCCGACCCATGGCCGGATCGACCCGCCTCCCACGTCCTCGGCCTGCGCGACACGGGCGAACTCGCCACTCCGGTGATCCGACCACGAATGTGGTTCCCGCTGGTCAAAGCGCCCTGGACCTACATCAACGTCTTCGGCCTCGATATCCTCCGGGCGCGCGCGATCTGGGTCGGGTTGCGGCAGAACGGTCGGCCACTGCAGGCCGCCGACGCTGACGCGGTGCTCGCTCGCTGGCTCTTGGACCCCCATCACCGTGTTCCCGTCCATACCGGCCGCACCGGCGCGGACAAGGCCGGCAAGGTCCACTGGTCACTGCTGAGCGCAATGCTCGGGGCAAACGACAGCATCTTCCACCTCAAGCGCCCCGCCAGCCGAGCCCGCCGGACAATCGTCGAAGCCGAACTCGTCAACGGGCGTGCCACACAGTCTGGCATCATCACCGACCTGGCCCACGTCCAGCGGACCGATGGGCCCACCGAACCCTGGCACCCGGACCTGCAACCAATGCAGAGGTGGCTGGAATGCGTGTCCCTTCGCAACGCCTGCTACATCTTCGTCGCCGCGATGTCGATGATGCGCGACAACGAGATTCGCGCCATCACCCACAACAGCGTCGTCGACCACTACGGTGCCCCAGCAGTGAAATCCACCAAACGCAAACGCGATCCCGGCAACCCCACGCGACACTGGTGGATCATCGAGCCGGTCGCACGCGCGCTGTTCGTCGCCTCGGAACTGTCGGAGAATCCCGACCTCACATTCGGTCGAGTCCGCAGCGCCACCGACACCAACGGCCCTTCGACAGCACCACGCGATCAAGGCATTCACCAAGCGGGTGAACGCTCACCGCCACCACACCAGCCTGGACGAGATCCCCGCCGATCACGTCACCGCCCACATGTTCCGCCGCACCATGGCCATGCTGACCCGCGACTACGCCGGCTCGGAAATCGCACTCGGGATCCAGCTCAAGCACGCCGCCACCCGCGCCCTGGCGAACCGATCGCCCCAGGGCTACGCCGCCAAAGACCCTGTCTGGGCGGGCTACTTCGACGACGCTCTCGCCGACGCCCGATTCGACCGGCTGCGCGAGCTGTACCAAGCTCACCGACGCGGTGACACCGTCGGTTACGGGCCCGGCGCCGACCAGCTCCGATCCAGCTTCGATGCCATTGCCCGCGCTGCTGCCCAGCATGGTGACGCACGCGTCGAATACGACCTGATCAGACGAACCCGGATCCCTCATCCGGTTCGGCACCCGCAACCACTGCGTCCTCGACGAGACCAATCCCGCTGACGCGAAATGCCTCGCGAACGCCGTCGTCCCGCGGGGACACCGCGGGCCATTGGCGGACCGACGCCAACCGGAACGCTGCGCCAACAGCATCATCGGCCCCGAACACCTACCGATCTGGCGCAGCGAGGAACACACCCTACTCGCCTTGCTCGACACACCGAAACTGCCGCCCCCGCGACGGGCACAGCTGCAGCGTGAACTCGACGATGTCCTGACCGCACTGCGCCGGGCCGAGCAGTGACCGCCCCGGATACCGAAGTGTCCGCACGCACGGCCACTGCACTGCGTGCGGCGATGCACCGCCTGCTCACGGGGCGATCCGAACGCTCCGACGGCCGCCTCACCAAAGCCGACCTCGTCCGCGAAGCCCAGATCAGTCACGCCACCCTCCATCGGGCCAAAACTATTCTGCGCGAATGGGATGCAGCGGTAACCCAAGCCAGCAAGCCCAGCCGAGAAGAGGTCGAGCGCGACACCGAGGAATCCGCACTGCGTACCGAACTCGCCACCGAACGGACTGAGAACTCTCGCCTGCGGCGCCAGCTCGACGCCGCCGTGATTGCCGCCGTTCACCACGAGAACAACGCTCTGCGTGCCCAGTTGGCCCAGGAGGTACGCCCAATCTGCAGTGTTCGGTGAAGCGCCGGAGACGGCGTCCCACTTCAGGGAGGCCTAATCCAGCATTGATCACGGCTCCGTCTTGGTGACCCCGTTTCGATCGATCGTGAAGCGTCCTGCGGATTGTCCGTTGAATCGCTTCTTGTCGACCCATTCGATGATGGCATCGGCAACGGCCTGATGAGGTCCTTCCCACGTCGCGGCTGTGTCGTATTGCATCAGATGACCCGCACACTCGATCGTGACCGCGACCTTTCGCTGGACAGTCAGCGTGTCGTAGAGATTCTTCGCGTTCAGGGCAGGGAGGGTGGCGTCACCCTGGCCATGCAGTATGAGCGTCGGGACCTTGATCGCCTTGGCTATCTCGGAGTTCCATCCGGTGTTCGTGAACGTCGGTGCACGAAGCAAGCCGGTCGGCTCATTTGAAACAGTTCCTCCCCACTTCGCGCCGATCGGGTCGAGTGCGATTGCCTGTTCGAAAAAGGCCTTTGCGGCGCCAGGCGGTTCACGACCGGGGCAGTCGGTGGTGCCCTTCAACTTGTCCCACCCTGATCGTTGGGCGAGGGTCAGCGGGAAGGTCGTTGCAGTCTTCTCGGCCTCGGACTCTTCTGTGTTCGCCTCGTTCTCCACGACCCCGTTGGCGGCCCATAGGGCGTTGAATCCGGTCGAGAGAAAAATTAGGTGACTGATCACCGCGCTCGCGTCGTTTCCGAGTTCGTGCCAGACCCGGCCGACTCTCGGACCCCCGAACGAATAGCCGAGAAGTGCGACCTTGTTCAATCCGGTTTTCGCCTTGGCGTCATCGATGACCTGTTTGATATCGCGAGCCCAGACGTTGGTGTTGGCGAAATGGGTCGAGCTCGTGTGCTTCTTCAGGGAGCCTCCCAGCGGGTTGGTGGCGAGTTGGGTTGTCTGCTGGCCGAGCGGGAAGATTCCCCGGGTTCTGTCGCAGCCAACCGGATTCGAGCAGGTCAATCCATCCGGCTCAGATGTGAAGCCGGGCAGGCTCGCGTTGGCTGGATCATCGAGGCTGAACCGCGTCGAGAGTCCGTAGCCGAGGAGGTCGGGCGCGAAGGTGTCGATGCCGGCGTAGGCGAGTGCTTCCTGCAGGCTGAGCGCGGCGAATCCCGGGGTCTGGTGCTGGAGGTCGAAGCTCACGGATCCGCCGACAGTCCTTCCGTGGATCAGCACCATCGCCTTGGATGCCTTGCAGTCTCCGTCGGCATAGGTGGGCCCAACCCGATGTACCCGTAGGTGAGCCTTCTTTCCGGCGAACTGGTTGTCAGGCATGAGATTGTTTGGTACTTCAAATTCGAGCAGGTAGTCCGTTCGCTTGATGCCGGTTTGATCGCACCTCGCGGTTGGTTCCACCTGAGCTTTCGATGCCATCGGTTCCACCGTCCTTGGCTGAATTGGACTTCCACCAGATTCTTCGCAAGGGCTTTCATGCCCGGAGGAAATAGAACTTCCTTGCGTCGATAAGGTCCCAATAGCGACCCGACAACAGTGCTGTCAGGCCCGCCTGAATCGTCCCCGGGTTTGATGCACCTCGCTCCGTGTGACCGGTGTGCTTGCCCGATCTGGTCGTGAGCGTAGCCGCTGCTCTCACACGATGACACGATGACACGGATGGCGGCTCCAGGTGTATGAGGCCCTGGGCCCTTGTAGACGGTACAGACTGGACCTGCCAGATCATCGCCGATGAAGCCCGCACCCTGCACAAGAACGGTAAATGGGCAGACAGCGATACAGCCTCCGGCAACCTCGAACTCATCCCCGCCCGCTGGATCGGCGCAAACTCCGTCCCCAACGCGGGCGTGTCGTCCCTCCCCGAAGCCGCGCTCACCAAACTCGTCGACACCCCGCACCGACTTCCTGATCACACCAACACTACGGTCTGAACCGCCTCGGTCGGTCCCTAGACCTATCGGTGTGACAACGCGGTCGCTTGCTGGGCTGGGTGTTGAGCGTAGTGGGCAGCCTTCATCTCCGCAGGTGGGATATCGCCGCAGTAGCGATAGAGGCGGCGGTGCTTGAACCAGTCGACCCATTCCGCGGTGGCGAATTCGACGTGATCGACCTTGCGCCACGGGCCGCGGGATTTGATCAGCTTGGTCTGGTAGGGGCCGTTGATCGTCTCAGTGAGGGCGTTGTCGTAGCTCGATCCCACAGCGCCGACGCGGGCTGGATCCCGACCTCTGCGAGGCGTTCACTGAACGCGATGGACGTGCGCCCGCCCAGTATCCGTCGCGCATAGGCGTCGATCACGAAGGCCAGCTCAGGGTCGAGCACCTCGCCGAACAGGGCGTCGTGGGAGAGGCCAACGATCGCCTGCCGACCAAAGGTGGACCACGCCCGAGTGGCAACATACGCCAGGCAAACGGTTGTCGGCGGGGTGCAGATCAGCCAACAGCAGCCGAGTCGGCGAGCAGAGGTGGGTAATCATCGTCGCACCCCTGTTGATGGCGAATCATGTCCACGCCCGAAGCTGAGGGTCCGGTGCGGTCAGCGGCAGGACCACCACAGTGGTGTTGCAGGCGACCGGATGGTCGTGTCTGTTTATAACTTTCAGGGGTTCCGGACTGTAATTGCCGAAAAGCAACGGTAAGGTCCAACCGGGCCGTGCCGAGCGACTCGATGACGGCCATCCGCCGTCATCGGAGTCCAACGTAGATGGTAGCTGAAAACAAGTACCCGAATACTCGATACAAGCCAGCCCGACCATGGAAGCGTCCTATGTGCCATGACATTGGATCAGACGCGGATCCGGCCGCGCCTTCCCGTGTTGGTCACACCAGAGACCGAGGGAGCTTGAGATGGCTACGTTTCAACAGCGCAGTGCCCGGTTACTGAAGGATGTCAAGCGTTTGCTGTCCTCAATCAATCCGCCGAAAAATGCTGGTGCCGAAATCGCAACCAGGATAATGCGCGCAAGCGAAGGTAACGAACCACGGACGTGGCATCAGCGTCAGCTGTCTCCGCCCACCGCCGCCGGGCCGAACAGCGCTGTCGCGGCTGTATCGCGGAGCTCCGACCACATGGAGGTGGTGTGGATCGGCGACGACGGGTGGGTACATGGCCGCCGGTGGACCGAGGCGTCAGATTGGCAGAAACAGTATCAGATACCCGGGTCGGAAAAGGCCTCGAAGACGGGTGGCATCACCGCGCTCTCGCGGAGCTCCGACCACATGGAGGTGTGGTGGATAGGCGAGGACGGCTCGGTGCAGGGGGCTTGGTGGACCGAGGCCGAAAAGGACTGGCAGCGACCCGCCGCTCCCGTGGCGGGGACAAACAACGCCTCGGGTGGCATCGCCTCGGTGTCGCGTAGCTCCACCGATATGGAGGTGTTGTGGGTCGGGAAGAGCGGTTCGGTACGGGCCGCCCGGTGGACCCGAGCGGGCGGCTGGGAGAACCCAGAGACCGTGGTAGCCGCCAACGTTTCAGAGCAGGGCGGGATCGCCGCGCTGTCACTTAACGCCTCCCATATGGAGGTGTGGTGGATCAAGAACGATCACTCCGTACAGGGTGCCTACTGGACCGAGGAAACGGATGCTTGGACAGTTGCCGCTAACCCCTTGGCAACGGACACTGCCTCAAAGACGGGCAGCATTGCCGCGGTATCCCGTGGCGCCTCCAACATGGAAGTGCTCTGGATCGGGAAAGGCGGCACGGTGCAGGCCGCCCACTGGACAGAGTCCGGCGGCTGGCGCAAGCCCTATGAAGTGGCCCCAGCCGGCCAAGCCTCGACATCGAGCAGCATTGCCGCTCTGTCGCGCAATCCCAGCCACATCGAGGTGTGGTGGCATGTCGACGAGAGAGTGCAGGACGCCTCGTGGACCGAGGAAGCCGGCTGGCAAGACCACTACCAGATTGCGCAGGCGGCCGCACCGAACGGCGGGATCGCGGCACTAACTCGCTATTCCACCCACATGGAGGTGTGGTGGCCTGGGAAAGACAAGTCCGTACAGGGGGCGTGGTGGCAGGACAATCCTCCACCGCCAATTCACGGGCGGCCGCTGAAGTACTTCACCGGCACACTGCCCTATGCAAGTGAAGTGTTCGGCGTCTACAAGCCACTCGCAAGGGGCTGGGCTGGAAAATCCAACATCGCCCTTCTGACTCCGGTGGTGCTCGGCGGAGCTCAAGCTGATGATTACCCATCCGCAGATCTGAGCGACGTAACGGATGAGATCCTGCCCCTTCGCGCTTTAAGCACTGCGGTCGCGGCCGTCCTGTCGCCTGTTGGGCTCGTTGATCTGTTCCGGCAGTACTTCTTCGAGTTCGACTCGTTCCTCGGTGCACCAGTTGGTCACCTGTGGATTAGTCCCGGCGGAACGGTTGAAGTCATTGAGTCCAGCACCCGAAAGACGCTCATCGAGAAGACGCTAGAAACATTCGAGGAGTCCACGCGGACATCCGAGGAGTCGCTGACAGAGCAGGACGAAATCGCTGACGCCGTTAAAGAAGAGAACAGCAGCGACACCAAATTAGGTGCCAGCGCCTCCGGCGGCGCTGAGTTCGTCGGTATCGCCCATGCCGAAGCAAGCGCGAGTTTCAGCTCCGATACCTCACGCAAGAAAAGTTCCGAGGTGACCCACAAACATGCCCGCACGCAAAGCGCCAAGGTCACCAGCCAGATCCGCCGGAACTTCAAAACGACGTTCCGGACCGTCACCGAAACCACAGACACCACCAGCCGCCGCTACGTCGTCCAGAACACGTCAAACCGGCTGGTCAACTACGATCTGCGCCGCAAGATGCGCAAGGTCGGCGTACAACTGCAGCACCTGCGCACAGCGATGGTCTGGCAGGACTTCATGGAGGATCCCGGCAAAGCCCTCGGGCTGGGGCAACTAATCCACATCGTCGAGGCACCTGACTTGTCCGCGCTTAAAAAGCCCGATAACTCTGGCACGATCCTATATCCAGATAACCAGCCAGTTTCATTTCAGCCAACTGGGTCGTGGAATTACGGCGAGGATCCTCAGCCTGGACCCTTTATTCTCATTGGAACGACTGATCCACCTCCCAGCCCACCAGGGTTTGAGCCAATATGGGATGATCCAGCAAAAGTATTCCCGCTTTCCCAAGTCTCTGCCCAAGGAACGGATTTCACCGGCCATTGGGCGTTTGGATGGCGGTGGACCGCCGATAAACAGAAAATCCAATTAGGTGTTGTTACCGATAGCGCAATAGAATGGGACAAGGTAGTGACCTTCGTCTTGACGGGTGCGGTTTGGTTCCAACCTACTGCGGAAAAGAAGAAGGAGATCGATGATCGCAATGCGGCCAACAAAGCTGCCTACGACGACTACCTGGAGCAGGTTGACGCACTTAACCGCAAAGCGTACCTGACTGCGGTACGTGAACGTTCGAAGCTCGTGCGCAGCGTTCCGCAACGACCAGCAGCTGATCTGCGAGCCGAAGAACGCCATCTCGTTTACGGCCACCTCATCAATAAACTCCATGGCGACTTTACAAATTCGGCGCAGCTGAAAGCGGAATACCTACGAGAGATCTTCGACGTGGACGAGATGCTCTACTTCGTGGCCCCCGACTATTGGCGCCCCGGAAAAATCCCGCCGATCGGCCCAGACGACCCTACTAAGAACGACTATCAGGGTCGATATCCGGTCCCGGCCACACACCCACCCAGTGATCAAGAGATCAAGGGGGAACCGCTGACTGACGGTGCGGTCACCAGCAGCTACACGCACCCTTCTAAGAACAGATTCCTTGCGAAAGCCGCAACGGCGGCCGGCGACATGACGGTAGGAGACGAATGGCGACTGAACTACCCGATCACCGAGGATAGCCACCCCGCTCCTCTCGGCAGCTCACTCGGCTGGCTGATTCAGATCGACGGCGACGCACGACGCAATCAATTCCTCAACGCGGCGTGGGTAAAAGCGGTCCTGCCTATTCGTCCAGGGCAAGAGGTTGAGGCGTTGGCACTACTGAAACGTGACGAAAACGAAGGCAAGGTGGGGCTGGAACAGAGCTACAAACTTGAGCCCGGTGATCCGCAACGATGGGCAGGAAAGCATTCTGATGGCAACACACCGTGGACGTACGGCCAGGTCTTGGACGAGCTTGCCGAGAAGCTGAAGAAAGAGAACACCGAGCTCAATAACACCCTCGCCGCCGACAAGGTTTTCGAAAACGGCTTCGACCCGCTCGACGGTGGCTTCCGCCCAGCGGCGCCATACCAAGTTTTTGATCAGTGGATTGAAGTGTTACCCACGGACCAGGTTGTGGCCGTCGAGGTAACATACGACCCAAAGACTGGCCAACTCTCGTGACAGATGGCGCACCGATCACAGCATTCCCCGCCCACGCGCGTTTCTGAATGAGGGGTAGACGTGGCAGATAGTACTTCTCGGCAGCCAACAATCGCTCCGCCAGCTCCACCGAGCGTGCCGACGGTTCCCCAGCCACGCGCGATGGACACCTACGACTCATCCGTCGCGGGTGCCTTCTCCAGTAAGGAATCCTCGTTCTTCGGTGGCGCGGCGCATGACGACGACACTGTGATTAGCGTTCTGTCGCCTTTTGGGAATTTCAAGGTCCAGACATACCCAAACCAGGGGAACTCAAGCGACGTTCATTACGTCGTCTTTTTTCACAACAAACAGACGAAGGACACGTTTGAGGTACATGGCGCGATCGCTAGAGAATTTATTTCCATGGTACGTGCACAGTCAGGAGTGCAAGACTTTCCTATCGCGGACACACGGCAATATCAAGCGAGCACGGCCGATTCCATATCGTATTTTAGTCAGTACACACTTCGCTGGGAGTCGGCGACGAATCGAGTGATTCGAAAGTTTTATAAGCCCTATGATCCTGCACAGGCAACAGTAGCAGCGAGGCTTCATGACTATGACCCAGTAAAAAAAGATAGACTGGTTGCCTTCACCGAGGAATACAATATCGCATCACCATCGCTCAACTTTAGCAATTGGAAAGACGAGCCGGGAATGGGCAAGTATAATGCTAGCATTGGAATTAGGAGTGGGGGGATGCCCACGCAGATCCTGCTTCATGAGACGGCGGCGTTCTCCGACATGTCAATTCCGAATGTACGGGAAGAACGTACAAGTACAGGCGGATCGTTCTTTCCCATTCCACATTTCTGCGTGAATAACTTGAGCACCGATGGCAAAGGTAGCATAATACAATTCGTAGATATCGCCACAAATGTGCCGCACGGTGAATCGACGAATCCGAGATCGATCGGCATCGAGTTCGTAAACGCACCGATCGAAGCTTTCGATGAAAACAGGCGGCCTGTGTTCAACCTGACGGAGAGCACCCGCGGCATCTATCTCAAGACGAAACTTTCCGGACTCTCCAAGCTCTTCATACCACTCGAATTCTCGACCGAGCCATTAGGCGGGTATTATGAGCTTGCTGTACGAAAAGACAGGCTCCTGAACTTCGATGCACTGAAAGTGCTGGCCGGACCTACCGGCAAGAAAGTAGTCGAAATTCACGGCGAAAACCTTCTAATCAAGTTCGCAAAGTCATCTAAATTTGAAAATCTCGCCACACTTGTTAGTGAAATGGTTGGCAAAAAGCTGGTGCGAGGAGTGGATGATTTGACCACCGAGTCTTTCTGGAAACCCCTGGTGAGAGTCGACGGAAAGCTGTTCTACATTTTCGAACATGGATGGGAAGAGCGACGTGAAGGAAGGCACTTCTTTTTTGATCTGCTGGATCCGGGAGTGTTGACGCACTTGCTCGCAGGAGGTCATGTTGATGGGGGTTTGCAGGGACTTTACCTCTACCTGAAGTTCGTAAAGAAGGTACCTATTGAGGCGATTTTGCAGCTAATGATCACCTTCTTGACATCCAGCAGAACCGCCGCAGAAGTCGGCAAGATTCGGCTCACGAGTAAGATGCTTTCGAATCGCGAAGGAACAAAGCCGCCACCGACTCCGATCCACAAGTTATTCGGGGACGTCCTAGAGTTGGACGAGCCATTAATCGGCGCTGTCGCAAATCCATAATTTCGCCTTCGTCGACGCCACATTCGGTACAGTCGTGCCGCTGCACGGCCGGTTCTCCTGTTGGGCGCCAACATCTTTGCTGGCTTTCGCGACGAGGACGCCGCCTCCTCCATCATCGTGTCCTGGGGTTGAACATTGTGTAAGAGCCGTATCCACATGTAGCCTCTGCCTCCCCTGGTGGTCTGCGGCACGGGATCATGTACGTGCTTGCAGTCGCGCCAAGCCTTCACCATTGATGTCCGCCAGAGGAATCGGCTCACACGCAATCCCAGTCGCCCCGTCGAGCCATTTCGAGCCATTCGAGGCTCCGGCGACGCTGATGCGCCTGCTCAGAGAGCTCTGCCTGTGGATTCCCCGGGACATTCCACGCGGTGCCGAGGCCACAATGCACCGGCCCGCACCGACAGTCGGCCGTGTCGTGGTCAGTGGCTTCAGCACCAGCGTGCCACGCCTGCACACACTGATGAACGCCCACCTCCCCGACTCGCGTTACGAGGCACCGCTCTGGTGGGCGTCGCGCCTCGAAGGCGGCCTCGACGACGCGCAGGACTTCAACCAGGCATGGAAGAAACAGTGGATCGACGGGGTGGCCGACGGCTTCCAGTCCTACGTCGATGCCGCCGCCGCGTGGGTACAGCAGACATTCAACCGGCGAATCCGGATCTACAAAAGCGAGCACACCCGTGGCTGCAAACCCTCTGGCATCCAGGCCCGGGCCGTGGGGCGCGCTGGTTAGAGGCGCAACACCGGTGCGGCGCGAGGACGGCAAGCTGTGGGCCGTACGGGCCAGCGACACTCAGAACCGTTGGCAGGCAGCCTCATTCGCTGACAGTTTCGTACTCGGCCCCGTGAGCGGACCGGAGGCTGCGCTGGAGCCCAAGCTGCTGCCCAACAGCGCCCACCAGCTCATGCCGCGCATCTGCTTCGGCCACGCCGCCACCACGAGCGGGCTTGCCGCCCTGAACTAGGCTCCGACGCAGACGATTTGGCTGCTCGAATCGATGCCCTGACCGACGAGTGGGACGCGGTGGACGACGTCGACACCAACCCCGGTGTCGACGTCTAGAACGTCGGTACCGAGCTGTGATGACCTTGCTCGACGAGATCGCCAACGTGGCTAGGAGATCGGATCCGTTGCGGGCTCTGCAGTTGCATCAGGAGGTAATGACTGGGCCCCGGTGACAGGTCAACCGGCTATGCGAGTTGTAGCTGTTGCTCGAACTCGGTCGGTGACCATCGCTCACGAAACGCCTGCAGGGTAAGGAAACCCAACGATCCATGTGGCCGGTAACTGTTGTTCGTTTCTTATGGTCGGAGCCCACCGTAGTACATCCCCTGCTTGAGATGTCTCGTGAGACTTCAAATTCTGGGGAACGGCGCGTTCACCCAGATCCAACGCCACGGCAACTGGAACCACGCGCCCACACCCGCCGAATACGCCGACCACGCCCGCCGCTACAGCGACGAAATCGGTCTTCTTTCAGCAATTTCCCCGCAAGACTGGTGCTGTGAGCCCCAAGCACTGGCGGGCGGGCGCATCGGCCGCGTCGTTTTCGCCGGTACCGGGCTGACAGTGCGCGGGCATCAACACCGCACCGTCGACAACTTCGCGCGCCTGCGTGAGCTGGCGCCCGAGTTACCGTTCATGCCGGTATTGCAGGGCTGGACCGTCGATGACTACCTACGCTGCATCGACCTCTACACAGCAGCAGGATTCGACCTGGCCGCCGAACCTCTGGTCGGGGTCGGGTCGATCTGTCGTCGGCAGGCGTCGGCGGAGGCCGCGCGGATCTTCGCCGAGATCGTCGACGCGGCACCCGCCCTGAAAATTCATGCCTTCGGGGTCAAGCTGGCCGGTATCGCAAGCTACGGCTCCCTGATCCGCTCGAGCGATTCGATGGCCTGGTCCAAGGCAGCGGTACACGCGCCACCGCTGCCCGGCTGTCACCACCGCCACTGCGGAAACTGCGCGACCTACGCGCTGCGCTGGCGCGCGCAGGTGATCGCCGCCTACCACGCTCACCGACACCACCCCCAGGGCATCCAGCTCGCCCTGAATCTGTGAACTCCCCTACGTCACAGGCCATTTCGCTACATCGGTGCATGCCGCCACTGCCGCCGGTAGCCGCCGCACACGATCTCACCGACCGCACCACGCACACCACGCCCACCGCGGCGATCTCTTGTTCCCCGTATCCCGTCACAACATCCCGGAGTCGTCATGACTGTTGCTGTTTCACCACCGCCATCGACCGGATCCCCGGTCCCCGCCAGCACCGATGTCGCGATGCGCGCCATCGTGTCCGAGCTGTCGAAGGACTTCTTCGAACGCGGAGAGGCGATCCGCGCGATCGTCGTGGCCATGCTCGCCGGTCAGCATTCGTTCCTGCTCGGGCCGCCCGGCACCGGCAAGTCCCAGCTGTGCCGTGCGTTGACCGAACGGATCACCGGTGCCCGCCGCTGGGAGATCCAGCTGTCGAAGTTCACCTCCCCGACCAAAATGTTCGGACCCGTCGACGTCGCCGCCCTCACCCAGGGCCAGTACCGGCAGGTCTTCGACGGTCGCGCCACCACCGCCCACATCGCCTTCGTCGACGAGATCTTCAAATGCGGTGTCGGAGCGCTCAACGAGACCCTGGCCTGGCTCAACGAACGCCGCTACTACCCCGAAGCCGGCGGCGACCCGATCACGTGCCCGCTGATCAGCGCGGTCACCGCCTCCAACGAACTGCCCGACGGGGAAGAAACCGCCGCGATCTGGGACCGGCTCAGCGTCCGGATCGAACTCGGCTACCTGGCAGAAGAGTCCAACTTCCTCGACCTGCTCAAGACCGACACCTCCGTGAACACCCCCGCGACCACCGTGGAGCTGGGCGCGTTGCAGCACGCGGTCGCCAGCGAGGTTCCCGCCGTGCGGATCCCCGACGGCATTCTCTCCACGATCGCGACCTTGCGCGCCACGCTGCGCGCCGAGGGCGTGGTGGTGTCGGATCGACGCTGGAAGCAGAGCGTCGCCTTGCTGCGAGCCTCGGCGTGGCTGGCCGGACGCGCCGACGTCGACGACACCGATCTGGCGATCCTCGCGCACGTGCTGTGGTCGACCCTGACCGAACGACCGAAAGTCGCCGACCAGGTATTGAAACTGGTCAATCCCGACGAACGTGCGGCGCTCACCGCGGAGGAGGCGATCGCCGCGATCGCCCGCGATTACGATCAGCAGAAGCAGTCACTTCCTCCGGATCAGCTGTATCTGTGGGTGATCAAGGAAGGCAACCAGAAACTCAACACCCTCAAGGACACGTTGGCCGACGTGCGTGCCCGCGCGATCGCCGCCGGGCGATCGACCGCCACGATCGACCGAGTCGCCTCCGTCCGTGACGAGTTGCACGGCCGGATGACCAGCGATCTGCTCAACGCGGGCACTTCCTCGGGTGGGGGGCAGCCGTGACCGCATCCCAGGCGCCGACCACGGTCGCACAGTTGAGTGCGCGCGCGCCACGGTGGCTCGGCCTCGGCGAACCCGCGCCTCAGCATCGACATGTCGTTGCCGGTGATCGCCTCGACGAGGACACCTGGGCCCAGACCCGGGACGAAGCCACGGCCCTGACCGCGCTCAAGGAAGAAATCGCCCACGTTCACGCCCACGCGGGCGATCTGCTGCACGATCTGTTCCTGCTGGCCTTCAAGGCCCAGCCCCGCATCCGCGACGTCACCGACGTCGCGGTCTCGCGGCTGCCCAATCGCGCGGTCGTGTCCGCCCTCGCCGACACACCGGAGTTCCGAAACCTACGCCGCCACACTGTCGGTGACCGCTATGCCGCGGTGATGGCGGTGATGGCGCAGGCGAGCACTCTGCGGGAATGGTTCGAGCACAACGACACCGCCCAGCAGGCCGCCGACGATGCGGACCAGTCCACTCAGAACGCGCAGACCGCCGCCGACGCGGTGGCGGCGGCCTTGCACGCTGCGGTCGGTGGCCGCGATCCGAGCGATCTCGTCGATGGCGACCAGGTCAGCGCCCTCGACCAGATGCTCGATGACGCCGCGGCGGCCGACACCGCGGCAGCGGACGCGACAGCGGCCGCGCACAAGGCGGCCGACGACGCCGCCTCCGCGCTGCGGCCGCGTCTACGCGCCACCACGGCCACGGCTGCCGACGACGTCGGTGCCGAGCGGGCGCTCATGGCGGCGTGGAACATCACGCCCGAACAGTTGCGCGGCATGTCCTTCACCGAACGCACCGCGCTCGCGAAACGGCTGCGCGATGGACGGCTCGGCGGATTCGCCGACCTGATCGGCCGATTCCGGCTCATGGCCGCCGGGAAGTACGCCCGCCGAAGCACCCACGGCCACGACGAAGTCATCGGTGTGACACTCGGCGACGACATCTCGCGACTGGTTCCCTCCGAACTGGCCGCGCTGGCGGTGCCCGCCCTGCGTGCGTTGTTCGCCGCCAGGTTCATCGAGCGGGAACTCATGATCTACCAGACCGTCGGTGAGCAGCCCGAAGGCCGCGGCGCGATCATCGCGCTCATCGACTGCTCCCACTCGATGACCGACACACACTCCGGTCCCGGTGGTGTTTCGGTGACCCGGGAGGCCTGGGCCAAGGCGTGCGGTCTGGCGCTGCTCGACCAGGCCCGCCGCCAGCGCCGCGACTTCGTGGCGGTCCTGTTCGCCGCCGCCGACGAGATCGAAATCTTCCGGTTCCCCGCCGCCGAAGATCCCCCGCTGGAGCAGGTGTTGGCGTTCGCGGACAGTTTCGCCGACGGCGGCACCGACTTCCAGGCCCCGCTCGACCAGGCCACCGACATCCTCGCTGAGCAGTACAACCGGGACGGCACCGCCCGCGGCGACATCGTGCTGATCACCGATGGCGACGACTACCTCGACGGCGACTGGCTGTCTGGATGGCGAGACCGTAAGGCCCGCCTGGGATTCCGGGTGTTCGTCATCGCCATCGCCGCCGCTGCGACCGCGGCGCTGACCAGTCTGGCCGACCACCTCACCCACGTCGACGACCTCGCACCTACCGCCGCCGAGGACCTATTCACCCTCGTCTGACCCTCAAGGACTCCCCATGACCACTCTCGCGCCGGACTCCCCCGCGACCGAAACCGCCGCCCGCGAACTGCTGTCCACCTACGCCGACAAGACCGGCGAGGGTCCCGTGCTGGGCTACGTCATCGTCTACAGCGTCTACGGCGGCGAGATCACCCTCGACGAGGCCACCCGACAGTTCCAGCAGCTACGGCTCGACACCACCATACTGCCCGGCCCGCTCCGCGCCGATGACGCGTTCCTGCGCGTCACCGGCAGCGACGGCGTCCGCGACACCTACAACCTCGACCACCTCGACACCGACACCGCGTCCGGCCCGTCGACGCAGACACCGGGCGGGCCCGTGCGGTCGGCGAGGCTGATGATCCGTCCGGTCCGCCGAGGCTCCGACCGCATCGTCCGCCACATTGTGCGCGAGGAACGCGACGAAAAGGCCACCACACTGAGCTACGACGAACACCTCGGCGACGTCACCTTCGAACGCAGCACCGGCGAACACGGTTCCGGCCAACTGGTGATCCGCCTCGACGACCCCGCGGTCGCCGCACTGTCCGACGCTGAGAAACGGCGCGTGTACGCCTTGGTCGACACCGTGCAGCAGCGGTATCGGTGGCAGTGCACCTACCTCGGCGCCGACCGGATCAGATCGATGCTGCTGGACTACATGCGCCGTCTCGAAGCGGTCCCCGTGCGCCCCACCGGCGGTGTCTATTTCGTCACCGCCGACCACGCACACACACTCGAGGGCTTGCACCGGTTCGTCGCCGGTGTCGGCGGCCAGAGCATGTTCGCCCGCATCCCTCTGCCCGACCAAGCCGAGATGCGGCAGTTGATCATTCGTGCGTTCATCGACGCCTCCCGTGACGCCTTGCAGAAACTGTCGCTCGATATCGCCACCGCACGCCGAAACGGAGCCAGCGCCAACAAGACCAAAGCGCTCCTCGACCGCTTCCTCAGCCTCAAGGCCCAGACCGCCAGCTACTCCAGGAGGTTGCAGAACAGCCTCGACGAGACCAGCTCCTCGTTCGATCTGGTCCACACCCAGCTCGACGCCCTGCTGAAATCGCAATGACCCTCCGGGCCGGATGGAACTGCCAAATCACGTCCACTGCATTCCCCGCCCGGCAATTTCGTGACCGTGCCACACCACGGATTTCATCGAAACGCGGGGCCGACATCGCAGTTGCACCCCTGGCACGACTCACCGCGCCCACGCCACCGCACCAGCCTCGCAGCACATCCGAAGCGAGGCTGCGCCTCCGCCTGGCAACCTCCGACACCCGTTTGCGATCAGTGCCCCACCACACCCCGCCCGCGATCGCCTTCTCGATTCGACGACCCGCCACCCATGTGCACACCTTCCTCCTCGAGGTCCCCGTCCACGCGCCGCGCGGGCACCGGCCCCGCATCCAACCGATCCCAGGCACGCCCGAACTCGCGCTACCCTGGCGAGATGGGCGCCTCGCGACGCGGCCGCCCCAGCACCGCACTGATGCAGGCCGCTCTGACCGCCGCCGAACGCGGACATCACGTTTTCCCGCTGCGGCCACTCGCGAAAACGCCTGCATACAAAGGTGATTGGCACAGCCATGCCACCGCCGACCCACGCCGGATCCGTTGGATGTGGCGTCAACATCCGTTCAACATCGGGATCGCCTGCGCGCCCAGCGGGCTCTATGTCATCGACCTCGATCCCGACCACGACGAACCCGCCCCCGAGCCCTGGACCGGCCTGTCTCACGGCCGCGAGGTCCTCGCCGCGGTCGCCGAACAGGCCGGGCACCCCTACCCTGGCGATACTTACACTGTGGCAACCCCGTCGACTGGATTGCATCTGTATTTCCAGGCCCCACCGGCGATTCAGTTGCCCAATACCTCCGGCACGCTCGGGTGGCGCATCGACACCCGCGGGACCGGCGGCTACATCGTCGCCGCCGGATCGATACTCGACAACGGCGGCTACACCGTCCAAGATCCGCGCACACCTCAACCTCTGCCTACCTGGCTCGTCACCGCCCTCACGCCACCGCCCTCTACGCCCCGTCCGCCTGCGCACGTGGATATCGACCGGACCCACAATTACGTCAAAGTCGCACTGCGGATTCAGGGCGATCGTGTCCGTCACGCACCACGCGGCCAACGCAACGACACCCTGGTGTCAGCCGCCGCCTCGCTCGGAATTCTCGTCGGCGCCGACATCCTCGACCAGCACGGACTCCCACTCGGTCACCCGATCCTCGACTACCGAACCGCCTATGACGTGCTCTACGAAGCCGCCAGCACCCACATCGGCAACGGTGACTTCACCGAGGACGAGGCTGTCCGCACCATTACGCGCGGACTCGATTTCGGCAGCGAACAGAACCGCCAGATCAGACTGCGTGGTGGGTGATCGGGATCCGTCGGGGCCGAACCACCGCGGATCGTGCCGCCGCACCAGGACAGGACGACACCGGCGTTCGGACGCCGACCCGACCTGGGCCGGTATGGCCCTCGCCGACTTCTGTCCATGATGGGTTTTGAACCGCGCGACATCCTCACGATCATGCCGGTCCCCCGCTGCTCGAGGGCCGCCACATCCTCTCGGCCTGCTAGAACTCTCCGAGACTTTGGTGCTCGGGCGATCAGCCGCTTCCACCAACGCAGCGAACACGCTGGTCGCGCGATCACGACCATCACCGTCTCGAACGGTTCAGCGTGCAAGGTATTTCACCAGATCCGCTGTGATTCGCGCCTCGACCAGGGGTTGTGCCGCTGACGCGTGCGCTCTGGCCACTGCGCCATCGACCCGCGCAGCCCCTCGGTGGTCACCACCGGTCACTGCCACTGGGCGGCATCCACTACTCGACCGCTCGGGTCGAGAACCCACTATCCCGCTGAGGAGGCGTCAACCGTGGAAGAGTACGACATCCGCTGGGTCATTCAGGCCGATGGCGCAGACCCCGTCGACGCGGCGTTGAGAGCCCTCGACATGTTCGAGGCGCACGACTCGAGGGCCAAAATTTTCCACGTCACCGCTCCGGACGGTCGGACCTACATGATCGACTTCGGGGCCAGGGACCTCGTCGCCGACCAGATAGGCGCGGCCGCCGCCCACCTGGGGCCGGTCTTGAGTTTGGTGATCCGGACCCTGCCCCGTCGGGTACGACAACGGCTCGGCGACCGGCTGACAAACCTGGCCGTCGCTGTGCACGGTCACAGCGAGCGGCCCTTGGCCAGCGGCAATCTCGGCGTACCACCGACAACCTGGCCGACTCCACTGCGCGGGGCTGCCGCACAGTGCGAGTACTGCGTCGGACGACGCGAAGACTTGCTCCCTGGACATCGCACCGAACTGTACGACCGCACCCAACGCGAACTGGCGCGCTGCCAGCCATTTTCCGAGGCCGTGATCGCAGCGTTCCATACCCGCTTCGACGCGCTACAGACCCACGAACCCACCGCGCTGGACACGTTCGCCCGCGAGTTCCACCGTCAATGGCACCTCGACAGCGCCACCACCTGCCTCGACGGAACCGACGCGGCGGCATCCACCCGGCCCTGACCTGCATCGCGAGTTGAGCCAGGGCCGTGACGCCAAGGGTGTCTCCGAAACTCTCTGCTGCGACGACGAATTCGCGGCTACCGATCGCTTCATCGGGCTCACACCCGGCGTCCACCGACCGTGCTCGCCCGCAGCCACACCACGGAGGTCGTGATTCCCGTCCTGCATACCGCTACCCCGACCCAAGGAATCCACCTATACCTGCCCGATCACGTCTATCACCGCCACGACGACTTTTGTCTGTCGAGCTCGTTGGCGCGGCGACTGTCCTGGTCAGGGATCACCCCCCGCCAGTTCCGCCACGAACAGCTGTACGGGTCCCCCGACACCGACGCCCTCGAATTCGGACGTGCCGTACACAGCATCGGCCTGGGATCGGGACCGCTGGTGGTGGAACTCAAGTTCCAGAACTGGATGACAAACCTGGCCAAACAGAAACGGCTCGAACACCGCCTCGCCGGCCGGATCCCGTTGTTGCCCGGCAGTTTCGCCAAAGCCAAAGCCATGGCCGCCGAGGTCCGCGCGCATCCGGCGCTGGTGCCGCTGCTGGCCCGCGGCTGGGCTGAGGCGTCGTTCTACTCACCCGACCCGGCCACCGGCCTGATGCTGCGGACCCGCCCGGACTGGCTGCACCCCACCGACGACGACGAAGAAGTCGATGTCGTGGACCTGAAAACCACCGACAACGCCGACCCCGGCGAATTCGCGTGGTCGGTCCTGCGCTACGGCTACCACCTGCAAAGGGACTGGTACACCCGCGTCATGACCGCGTTGGGGCTACGGGTACGCCGGTTCCTGTTCGCCGCCGTCGACAAACACCCACCGCACGTGGTCAGCGTCTCCGAACTGCATCCCGGCGACGTGGACGACTTCATCGACGCCGCCCGGGAGAACCGGCGCGCGATCGATCTCTACGACCGCTGCCTGCGATCCAACGACTGGCCCGCCCACGGCGACGGCGTCCACCGCATTCACCTCCCCCGCACCTCGAATCGGCGATACCGCCACTGACCCGCCCACAGCGGATCCCGGCGGCACCCAACGCCGGAGTCGCTGAACAGGACTCGAACCTGTCTCCCAGAAAAGGAGCCGACAACGCATGTCCGCACCCCAGAGCCCCCCGCCGCTCTCTCCGCTGGCCATCGCCCCCGAGCAGGAACGGTTCACCGATACACAGATCTCCGCGCTCGCGCTGATCTCACGCTGGACAACCACCCCGCCCACCGCCGCGCTGAACCTGTTCTTCCACAGCGCGGTCACCTGCAACCTCGATCCGTTCCGCGAACAGATCCGATTGCTGCTACGCCGCGAACCAGTCGTCAACGCCAGGGGCACCGAGTTCGAAGAACGATGGTCTGTGGAGACCTCCATCCACGGATTCCGGATCCTGGGTGCCCGCGCCGCACAGAAGCGCGGTGTGATCCTGGAGACGTCCCCACCGCTGTTCTACGACGACCGATCCCGAACCTGGGACGCCGCCTGGCCCCACGCCACGGATCCGGTCGCCGCGCACTACACGATCACCGCCATCCACCCGGACAATCGCCGCGAAACCGTCGACGGGATCGTCCACTTCGACGAGTTCGCCAAATTCACCCAGAGCGGTGCTCCCACCCGAGGCTGGGCCAGGATGCCGCGCCACATGCTGGCCAAATGCGCCGAAGCCGACGCTTGGCGACGGTTGTTCCCCGACGAACTCGGATGGCTGAGCCTCGCCGACAGCGCCGACATCACCAACGAGCACACCAGCACCAACCCCAGCGACTCCGCACCTGCCGCACAGCAAGCCCCGTCCCGCAGCGTCACCCACCTGCTCGGAAAGCCGAGCACGCCCACCGACAGGGCGGTGCCCACCGACACCACCGCGGAACCGGCCGACACCGCACGCAACGAACAGCCGGTCATCTCCGAGCCCGGCGCGTCGGGAGTTCCCGCCCCGGAAGCGAAATCCGCCCAGGCCACCACCTCAGCGAGGCGGCCACCACGCCCCACCGCCACTCGCAGACGTACCCCAGCCGCCGCCGATCACGACGCGATAGAGGCATTCGTCGTCGATGCGGCCGCCGCCCTTCGCCGCGACGCGGCAGGTGTACTCGTCTGGGCCACAGAACAACTGGGCCGCCAGATCGGTCATCTCGACGAGCTCACCGCCCAAGAGCTGGAGACCCTGCGATCCAACCTGCCCACCGACATATCCGGCGACAACACCAAACCCTGACCGTACCGCCCGCCAAGGTGGACGTCGGAGGAATCGCCATTCGAACGATTTCGGCTCCGTCGTGTCAGTTTGTCGGCGTCCAGCTCCTGCAGTCGGTCGGCCCAGCCTTTCGGCGGCATCCACGACATCCGGCGCACCTACCAACGGCAGATGGCTGCGGGTGCCGGACACCCGAGGCGCTGGCGTGCGGGCAAGAACCATCGCGCGGTAGCCAGATCCAGCGAATGCGGAATCGGTTGCTATCGAGCGGGATTCACTGGCGAGAGATCGAGCGGAGCCCTTCTTCGGTTACCGCGCGCCGACCACGCTGATTGTGTCCGAGGCCCACTGCCTGGGCACTACCACTTGAAGAGAATGGGGTCTCTGCGATGAGTACTGCGCCGAGGTCATCGAAAGCGCCGATGATCATTGTCCTGCGGGGACTCATGGGAGCCGGCAAGTCCAGGCTCGCTGCCCAACTCGCCGCGCTCGACCTCACCACCTCTATCGTGTCGCGCGACCTGATCCGCGAGAAGTACTTTCACCGCCAAGGCCTACTCAGCGAAGAAGAGGAGGCTGCGGTCAGCGAACGGGAGATGGCTGAGTGCATCGCCCTTCTCGACAGGGGCGATCGTGTGATCATCGACGCTACCAACCTTCGACCGCGACATGTGCAGCGCTGGCAGCACCTGGCCCACAGCCGCGGAACCGAATGCGTGATCGTCGACGTCCACGCTCCACTCGAGGCGTGCATCGCCGCAGTGGCACACCGCGTAAGACTCGGTGGGCACCATGTCGATGCCGAGGTCATCCGCCAGACCTATCACGCTCACCGTCCCGGTACGTGGTACCCACCGGCGGACTACATCATCGGTGTTCCACCGCCTGCGCCACTGCCGAGGGCCAATCACGTCAGGCATCACCGACCTGGCTCCGCCTCAGGTTCACACGACGATGGCGAGCGTGTTGTGAAGTATTCCCAGCAATGTCGGCGGAACGTGAAAAATGACCACCGCGTGGCAACTCAAAACGGACCATCTGGTCGGTGACCCTGGCTCTATCCGAGCCAGGGAGGACCGAA
>NZ_QCYJ01000160.1 GCF_003123685.1 Nocardia aurea | reverse complement strand
CACACGGGGGTATGAAAGCATCGGAACCAAATAAACATTTGGCACTGACATTCATCGACACACTATTGAGTTCTCAAAGAACACACGCACACACATCCGCGCCGGTTTATATCCGACTACTTCCGTGAGGCAACTTTTCCAGCCTAACCGACCTCCCTCGCGGAGTCAAGCCGCTCGGTCGTTCGTGTCCTTGCCGGTGTTCTATAGGTTGGCCAGGCGCTCATCGTCCTACCTCGTTTCCCGGTCCCTATTTCCAGCTTCTGAGCTGGGCGTTTGGGCTCCGGGTCGGTGTCCGTGTCGCTCTGACCTGGACTAAGTTACGCGGCGGAGAACGCGGCGTCAAATCCGCACTACACCGATGTGATTCCGCAGGTCAGAGGCTTGGACGAGAGCGATTTCGGCGCTCGGGCCACGAAACTGTGACCCAAGCCACGAAAACCTCAGCCGACGGCGCGTCGGACGCCCGCGATATTGCGTTTGCCCCGTCGCAGCGCCAACCAGCGTCCGTGCAGGTAGTCGCCCTCGGCGGGGGTCCATTCGAGGTCGGAGATCTTCTCGTTGTTCACGTACGCGCCGCCCTCGTTGACCGCGCGCCTGGCCGCGCCGCGGCTTTCGGACAGTCCGCTCGCCACGAGCAGATCCACGATGGTCGCCGGCTGGTCACCCGCGATCTCGGCGACGGCTCCGTCGACGGCGGCCTCGCTCAGCGCGGCGCCGAGCGTCTTCTCGTCGAGTTCGCGCAGTTCACCACGGCCGAACAGGGCCTGGCTCGCCAGCTGCACCGCGCGGGTGTTCTCCTCGCCATGCACCAGGGTGGTCATCTCGGCGGCGAGCGTGCGCTGCGCTTCCCTGGCGTGTGGACGTTCCAGCGTCGCCCGCTCGAGTTCGTCCAGTTCCTCGCGGGAGAGGAAGGTGAACCACCGCAGGTAGCGGACGACGTCGGCGTCGGCGGTGTTCACGAAGTACTGGTACCAGGCGTACGGACTGGTCATCTCCGGATCGAGCCACAGGCTGCCGCCACCGGTGGACTTGCCGAATTTCTTGCCGTCGGCCGAGGTCACCAACGGCACGGTGAGCGCGTGGACCGATTCGCCGTCGACACGACGGTTCAGTTCCACGCCGGCGATGATGTTGCCCCACTGGTCCGAGCCGCCGACCTGCAGGCGGCACCCGTGCGCGCGGCGCAACTGGAGGTAGTCGTTGGCCTGCAAGAGCATGTAGCTGAACTCGGTGTAGGACATGCCGTCGCCGTCGAGACGACGTTTGACCGTGTCGCGCGCCAACATGACGTTCACCGAGAAGTGTTTGCCGATATCGCGCAGGAACTGGACGGTCGAGAGCGGACCGGTCCAGTCCATGTTGTCGGCGATGATCGCCCCCGTCGGCGAATCGTCGATATCGACGAAACGTTCGAGCTGGGAGCGGATGCGCTGCGCCCAGTCGGCCACGGTGTCGGTCGAGTTCATGGTCCGCTCGCCGACGTCGCGCGGGTCACCGATGAGCCCGGTGGCGCCGCCCGCCAGCACGATCGGTCGATTGCCCGCGCGCTGGAAACGTTTCAACGCCAGCAGCGGCACCAGGTGGCCCGCGTGCAGACTGGCGGCGGTCGGATCGAAGCCCGCGTAGAGCGTCAGCGGCCCGTCGGCCAGCGCCTTGCGCAGGGCGTCGAGGTCGGTGGACTGCGCGATCAGCCCGCGCCAGGTCAGTTCGTCGATGATGTCGCCGCTCACGCTGTCCCATCTTTCCGCACCGCTGTCCTGCGCCGATTCGCAGGTGGCGGCACCCGAACCGGGAGCGCGCTGCGCGACGACCGCCGCCGACCCGACAGGCGACCGTCGCACAACGCGCAATGCGGCAACCGGCGGGTCATCCCGCCGGTTGCCGGTCGATCGTGGGAACGATCAGCGCCGCGCTCGCGCCGACAGGGCCGCGATGGTGTCGCGACGCTGATAGGCGATCCAGCCGAAGAGCACGGCCAGCACCAGCGGGAAGATCGAGAGGCCGGGCGCGTCGAGCAGGAATGCCTGCGTGGCCGCGGCCAGGACCGTGGTGATCGACAGACCCGCCGCGGCGAGGCCGCTCAGCCTGCGGACCATCAGGCCGACACCGCCCGCCACCTCGACCACGCCGGTGAAGTACATGAACCAGGTGCCGAAGCCGATCTCGGCGAAGCTCTGCACGGCGTCGGCCTGGCCGACGAGTTTCGGAGCGCCCGAGGCGAGGATGAAGAACAGTCCGAGCACGATCTGCAGGGTCCACAGGGTGCGGTCGAGCCCCTTTCCGGGACTGGTGGCGGAAGCGATCGGGGCGGCGGTGATGGCGGTCATGATGTCGTCCTTCGGGTCGGTCGCGCCGAGTCGGTAGCGCGTTCAACAGGTAGGACGGGAGACTCCGCGAGAACTCATCGCATGGCGCGCATTTCTTTTTCCAGGGATCAGGTGGTCGGTCGCGGCGCGCGCGGACTGCGCCGGTAGACCGAGACGGCGGGCGATTCCGGCAGCCAGAATCGCCACGCCACGTCGGCCGCGAAGCTCACTCCGACTCTCGGGCCCGACGCGATCCGCTCCGGGGCGATCGGCTCGTGCAGCGCCAGGTGGACGTGGGCGGACCGATCGAAGAGCTCGGTTCCGTAGTCCGCCAGCGTGATACCCATGGTGCTTCCAAAATTGCCAGGGCCCCTTGCCAAATCGTGATCGCGACGAGCGGTCGGGCGGCGCGCGCGTGCGGTGTCGAGGCCTGCCACGACTTCGCCGGAACGCAGCAGGACCGCGCTCGCCACACCGTCCGGGCCGCTGGTCACGTTCACACAGAAATGGGTGCCGTAGCTGAGGTACACGTACAGCACACCCGCCGGGCCGAACATGACCGCATTGCGCCTGGTCGGGCCGCGACCGGAATGCGAGGCGGGATCCGGCCACGGTCCGGCAGGATCGCCGCCGTAGGCCTCCACCTCGACGATCCGTACCCCCACCGGCCCCGACCACACCACCGAGCCGAGCAGGCGACGGGCGGCGTCGGCGGGTGGCACGGCGAGTTGATCAGCGGACACAGCGGGTCATTCTGCTGGATGGCTTCCCGCGGTCGTCGAACAGCGGTCATCGACGCCGCGAGCAGTCCGGAGAGATGCCCGTTCTGGAAGACGACAACGATCGGCCCCAGCGGTGGCGGCCAGGCTCAGCGCGTTCGACAGCAGCGCGCGCACCGGCGACACGATGCTGCCGGTGCACTGCGGCGCACCGACGACGAGCAACCGACTTGCCCGGCGGATCGAGAATGCGTGCGACGACGATCGTGCGGCGGTGACGGTCGACCGCTCGAAGCACGGAACCACGCGCCTACCGGTCGATTCAGGAGGCGATCGTGACAGCGGACCATGCCTGCGCCTCGCCGAAGCGCCACGCGGTGGTGACCGGGTGCGGGAGGTAGCCATGGGACGGGTCGTCGGTACCGAGGTGGTAAGCGCCGTAGGCGCGGGCGGAGTCCTCGGTGCGGAACAGGTTGCGGAGGTGGTCGGCCAACGCGGAGTCGTCGAGTTGGGCGAATCGCTTGTTCCAGCGTTTCCTGACGCCTGATTCCGGGTCGAGCGGCAGGAGATGATCGCGCCCGCGATGCGCGCCGGTCACGGCTTGCAGCGCGCCGAAGAGCGACCCGTCGGTGTGGACCCGGAACAGCACCGTCGGGTACGCCCGTGCGAGTTTTTTCGTTTTCACCTTGCGGGCTATGAGTTCACTTCCCAGTTCACGGCCCGAGATCGGGGTTTCCACCGCGCGGCCGGGCAGGAGTTCGTCGTCCTCGCCGAAGAACAGCGACGTGCCGAGGTCGATCGACCAGTGCGGAGCGAACAGATCCCACCCGTCGAAGAGTTCCCCCAAGACTGGGATCGAGGCGAAGGGAGCGGCGACGATCTCCCCCGCAGCGAGCGGTTCGCGAGGGAACCCGGATTCGAAGAGTTCGTAGGACAGATCCGGGCAGCAGTACCACGCGGCGTAGTCACCGGTGTCCTCGAGAACCGGGCGTCCCAGGACGAGCGAGAAAGCGGCGGCGAGGGATTCCTCCCACGGCGAGCGGACAGGTTCGGGCATACAGGCACTCCGGGTTCGGGCGGTCGATACGCCCACAGTGTGCACGGTGGGTCCGACGAACCGAGCGCGGTGTGCCTCGATAACGCTGCGGCACAGCGCATATCGGCGACACCGGATCGGGAGCAGATCTCCGGTACTCAGCCGAGCGTGTCGGTCCCCCGGTACAGTCCGGCCAGTTTGTACGGGTTGACCTGCAAACGCAGGTTGCGGATCTGTCCTTCGACGAGATCGTAGGTGAAGGCCGCGACCGGGTTGTCGCCAACGACGGCCAGCGCGCCGAGTTCACCGTTGATGGTGGCGGAGCGGAAGGTGATGCCCGCCGAGCTCGGTTTGGCGAGAACGCCGAGGGTCCAGCGAGCGATGTGGTCCCTGCCGTACAGCGGGCGGCGAGCGGCGGTGACGACGCCACCGCCGTCGGACCACAGGGTCGCGTCGGGGGCGAGCAGATCCATCAGGGCGTTCAGGTCGCCGCCCCCGCACGCCGCCATGAATCGCGCGGTGACCTGTTCCCTTTCGACCCGGTCGGTGTCGTATCGGGGGCGGCGCGCCCGCACGTGCGCGCGGGCCCGGTGCGCGATCTGCCGGACGTTGACCTCCGATTTGTCCAGGGTTTCGGCGATTTCGGCATGGCTGTAGCCGAAGACCTCGTGCAGCAGGAATACCGCGCGCTCCAGCGGGGCGAGGGTTTCCAGCACCACGAGCATCGCGGTGGAGACGGTATCGGCCAATTCGGTCTCCTCGGCGATATTCGGTGTGGTGAGCAGGGGTTCGGGCAACCAGGGACCGACGTAGGTCTCGCGGGTCGCGCGAGCCGAGGTGAGACGGGTGAGGGCGAGATTGGTCACCGTGCGCACCAGGTAGGACTTGGGATATTCGACCCGGGTGTGATCGACGTCGTGCCATTTGAGCCAGGCGTCCTGCAGGACGTCCTCGGTATCGGTGACGGTGCCGAGCATCCGGTAGGCGGTGGCGAAGAGCAGCCGCCGGTATTCGAGGAAGAGATCGCGCTCGTCGTCCATCGGCTGCTGCTCCTCGCTGTGTTCCCGGCTCTAGGCGCGCCGCGCGGTGGCCGCGCCGCCCTTGCTCAGTTGGACCGGGACGGCGAATCTGCGGCTCAGCCCGAAGATCGGGATCGGGCTCCGGCTGACGGTTTCCTTGTACAGCACGGCGGCCTTGCCGGTCAGGTGGAAACGGCCCGGGGTGTCGTCGGCCTTCGTGAACTGGACGACCGCGTCCGCGCGGCCCAGGCTGATCGGCTGGTGGAAGTAGCCGAATCGGAACGGTGCGATCTTCTTGCCCCGGAGCCTGCGCGTGATCTCGTCGGCGACGTAGGCGGCGGTCGGCATCCCGGACTGACAGGTTCCGTGGATCTCGCCCCAGGCCTGGCGGACCGCCGCGGCGTCACCGATGGCGTGGATGTTCGGATGCGCGACCGAGCGCAGTGTGGCGTCGACGATTATCCGGCCGCGCGGGTCGGTGTCGATCCCGGATTCGGCGGCCAGCGGCGGCACCCGCATCCCGGTGGTGATCAGGGTCAGGTCGGCCGGAATCAGGGTCGAGTCGGCGAGTTCCACGGCGTCCGGCAGCACTTTGGTGATGTGGTGCCCGACGACCCGGGTGATACCGAGGCGGTCGAGCGCGCGGCCGAGGTACGCGCGGGCCTTCTCGCCCATCATCGACCCCGGTTCGTCGGTGCCGACGAGGGTGACTCGCAGTGCGGGAAAGCGTTCGGCGATCTCGGTCGCCGCCTCGATACCGGTCAGGCCCGCGCCGCCGACCACGACGGCGCCGTGACGGGATTCGACCAGTGCGAGTCGGTCGGCGAAGCGGTGCGCGGTGCGCGGGTCGTTCAGGGTCCAGCCGTGATCGGCCGCGCCGGGGATCACCGAGGTATCCGTGCCGCTGCCGAGGGCGTAGATCAGTTCGTCGTAGCCGATGGTGACGGTGTCGTCGACGGTGACCTGCGCCGCGACGGTATCGATGGCGGTGGCCCGGCCCCGGACGACTTCGATGCCGGTGCCGGCGACGATGTCGGCGATCCGATGTTCGGGGAGCCGCTGACCGGTGGCGATCTGATGCATGCGCAGCCGCTCGGTGAAGCGGGCCGACGGATCGACCAGGGTGATCCGCACATTCCCGCCGCGGGTCCGCCCGGCCAGCCGGACCGCGGCCAGCATGCCGGTGTAACCCGCGCCGAGGACGACGAGGCGATACGGGGTGTTCGTGGTGTTCATGGCGTTCGCTCCCGGTGGTCGCGATTCGGAATGTTGACGACCAGGTGACTGTCGGCCCCCTCCCACCGTGACACTTCTTCGCGGTGATGTGGGTCACATATGATGCCGAGCCGAGAATCAGGGTGGACCGGGGGCGAAATGGGGACGCTCACGGATGTGCGGCGGTGGCGCCGATTCCTATCGTGAGTCCATGCCTTCACCCGATCGTCGTCCGCATACGTTGCGGCGCTTGTTGTTCGGCGTCCTCGCACTGGTGACCGCCGTGGCGGCGACGGTGGGCGGGTGCGTCGCCGTGACGTACACCCGCGCGGACGTATCCACCGTCGGGAAGGTGGATTTCACCCGTGAGCTCGCGATCCCGCCGCTGGCCACCGGTGTGACCGAACCCGACGGCACCCGGGTGTTCACACTCGATATGCGCCGGGGGCGCACCGAGTTCCGACCGGGAAAGCCGACCGATACCTGGGGGTTCAACGGCGACCATCTCGGACCGACGCTGCGCGCCCGGCGCGGGGATCGGGTCCGTGTCGACATCACCAATTCGCTGCCGGAGGCGTCGACGGTGCACTGGCACGGCATGCGTCTGCCCGCCGCCATGGACGGCGGACCGCACCAGCCGATCCCGGCGGGCGGCAGGTGGTCACCGGAGTGGACGGTGGCCCAGCCCGCGGCGTCGCTCTGGTACCACCCGCATCCGCACGGCACCACCGAATCCCATGTCCGGCGCGGGCTCGCGGGGATGTTCATCCTCGACGACGCGGCGGCGGAATCCTTGCCGCTGCCGAGTGCCTACGGTGTCGACGATCTGCCGGTCATCGTCCAGGACGTGCGCTTCGCCGGTGACGAACTGGACGGCTCCCATCGCATGTTCCGCAACGCGGGTTTCCTCGGCGATCAGATCCTGGTCAACGGAACCCTCGGCCCGTATCGGGAGGTCGGCGACGAACTCGTCCGGTTGCGACTGCTCAACGCCTCCACCGCGCGCGTCTACGATTTCGGCTTCGCCGATGACCGGACCTTCGCGCAGATCGGCACCGACGGCGGGCTGCTGGAGGCTCCGATCACCGTCGACCGGGTGCGGTTGTCGCCGGGCGAGCGCGCGGAGATCGTCGTGCGCATGCGATCGGGTGAGCGAACGGTACTGCGCGCGGGCACACTCGACGCCGGTCTCGATTTCTGGAATCAGCGGTTCTCCGGCGGCGACGACAGTTTCGACATCCTCGAATTGCGCGCGGCCGCCACCCTGCGCCCCTCCCCCGGTCTCCCGGCGGCCCTGGTCGCCTCGTCCACTCCCGACGGGACCGACTCCGTCCACGAGCGGACGTTCGACCTCGAATTCGCGGGTATCAACGGGCAACCGATGGATATGAACCGCATCGATTTCGCCGTCACCCGCGGCACCGCGGAGACGTGGACCGTGCGCAACAGCGACGGCATGCCGCACAACTTCCATGTCCACGACGTGCGGTTCCGAGTGCTGACGGTCGACGGCGCGCCACCGCCGCCGGAACTCACCGGCCCGAAGGACACCGTTTTCGTGCCGCCGAGAAGCACCCTGCGACTGGCCCTGCGTTTCGACGGACCGGCCGACCCGAACACGCCGTACATGTATCACTGCCACCTGTTGTGGCACGAGGACCAGGCGATGATGGGTCAATTCGTGGTGGTCGAGCCCGGCGGAAGCGCGGGTGTCGTGCCGCGCCACGGTCACTGAATTCCTCGGATCTCCCGCCAGTCTCTTGCCCACCTCGATGTCTCGCGCTAAATTCATCACACAGTGAATTCAACACTCGATGAATTGAGGCGACCATGTCGCAGCCCTCGTCGTCCGCGGCCGTCGAAGTTCGGAATCTGACCGTCCGACGCGGTAAACGCCAAGTCCTGCACGATATTTCGCTGACGATTCCGAAGGGTTCGATCACCGGACTGCTCGGACCGTCCGGATGCGGCAAGACCACGCTGATGCGCAGTATCGTCGGCACCCAGATCGTGGCATCCGGCGAGATCACCGCGCTCGGCCTGCCCGCGGGCTCCCCCGAATTGCGCAGGCACATCGGCTACGTCACGCAGGCGCCGAGTATCTACAGCGATATCAGCGTGCGCGACAACGTCGGGTACTACGCGGCGCTCTACGGACGCGATCGCGACGATATCGACGACGCCCTCACGGCCGTCGGTCTGCGCGAGCACGCGCAGCAACGCGGCGACGAATTGTCCGGCGGCCAGAAGACGCGTGTGTCGCTGGCCTGCGCCCTGGTCGCCCGGCCGGACATGCTGGTACTCGACGAACCGACGGTCGGACTCGATCCGGTTCTGCGGGTGGAGTTGTGGAAGCAGTTCCACGACCTCGCCGCCAACGGGACGACACTGCTCGTGTCCAGCCACGTCATGGACGAGGCCGAGCATTGCGATCGGCTGCTGCTCATGCGCGACGGTGCGCTGCTCGCCGAATCCAGTCCCGACGAACTGCGTGAGCGCACCGGCGAACAGAACCTCGAACAGGCCTTCCTCACCCTCATCACGACGGGAACGACAGCATGACCGCCACCGTGGTGCCCGCCCGCTCGCCGCTGCGGCCCTACCTCTCGACCACCGGCCGCATCCTGCGCCAACTGCGCAACGACCACCGCACGGTCGGCATGATCCTCGTAGTGCCAGCGCTGCTGATGACACTGCTGTTCTTCATCTACCAGGACGCACCGCATCCGCCGCACGGTCCGACGCTGTTCGACCGGGTCGGCATCAGCATGCTCGGCATCCTTCCGTTCATCGTCATGTTCCTGATCACCGCGATCGCCATGCAACGCGAACACACGTCGGGCACCTTGGAACGGTTGCTGACGACACCGCTGTCGAAAGTCGACCTGCTCGGCGGATACGGCACCGCCTTCTCCCTCGCCGCCGCCGCCCAGGCCGTGGTGGCCTGCCTGGTGTCGTTCGGACTGCTGGATCTGGACGCGGCGGGCAATCCGGCCTGGGTGGTGCTGATCGCGGTGGTCGACGCGATCTGCGGTGTCGCGCTCGGCCTGCTGGCCAGCGCTTTCGCCCGCACCGAATTCCAAGCCGTACAGTTCATGCCGGTGGTCGTCGCGCCGCAGATCTTCCTGTGCGGCCTACTCGTTCCGCGCGATCAGCTCCCCGGCTGGCTGCAACCGATCAGCGATCTGATGCCACTGAGTTACGCGGTCGACGCGCTGCAACAGGTTTCACAGAATCCGGAGGTGACCGGCGAGATGTTGGGTGACCTCGGGGTGGTCGCGGCATTCGCGATCGTGGCACTCGCGCTCGGCGCGGCGACACTACGGCGACGCACCGCATGACGACCGGATCCGGGGACGGCGCGCGCCGAAGTCCGAGGGCGAACGCGGCCCACTCGGGGCGGGTAACGCGGACAGGCCGACCGGATCCGGCAGACAGTGGAGTCGCCGACCCCGCCGAGGACGAACGGCCCGGACGTTCCGGACGCAGACCGGGACGCTCGGGCGCGAAGCAGACGATTCTCGCCGCCGCCCGCGCCCGGTTCGCCGAAAACGGTTTCGACAAGACCTCGATCCGTGCCGTCGCCACCGACGCGGGCGTGGATCCCGCGCTCGTCCATCACTACTTCGGCACCAAACAGCAGCTGTTCACCGCGGCGATCCAATTGCCGTTCGACCCGGAGGCCACACTGCGGACGATCCTGGGCGTCCCGAAGGACGAACTCGGGACAACGATTCTGCGCGAGGTCGTCGGCATCTGGGATTCACCGGCGGGACCGGGTGTCATCGCGTCGTTCCGCAGCATGCTCGCCAGCGGTGATCTGTCGCTGGCGCGCACCTTCGTGTTGGAAGTGGTGCTCGAACGCGTGCGTCTGCGGATCGCCACCCCCGAGGACAACGGTCGCGCCAGGGTCGCGCTCGTCGCCTCGCAGATGATGGGTGTGCTGGTGGCGCGCAAACTCGTCGGGGTCGAACCGCTCGCCTCCATGCCGCTGCCCGCGCTGGTCGCCGCGGTCGGGCCGACCTTGCAGCGCTACCTCACCGGTCCGCTGGAGCAGGTCGGCGAAGACGTGGAGAGCGAACGGACCGCGCCCGATCGCTAAGCGTCGGCGTGCTGGGCGGTGAAGGCCTCGTGTTCGGCCTCGGTCGCGTCGCGAGCGTCATCGATGAGCAACACCGGGATGCCGTTGTCGATGTGGTAGACGCGGCGCAGACGCGGGTTGTAGAGCAGGCTGCCGCCGTTGTCACCGCGCACCAGCAGTAGCGGGCCCTTGTCCTGAGGACAGGCGAGCAGGCTCAACAGTGTGGCGTCCAAGGCGGTGTCTTCCGGCATGACCGATAACCTACCCGGCCGCCGGATCCGGTCCGCCACCGTCCGCCGGACGGTGGAACGAGATGTAGCGGTGGCCGAAGAAGCTGGCGACCGCGACCAGACCCATGACGATCACCGCCGACGGCGTTTCGGGGAAGTGCATGACCGTGACCGCGAGTTGGATCAGCGCCGCGTTCAACACCAGACCGCCGGAGTTCACCGCGCAGAATCGCAGGAAGTCGCCGATCACGTGTCCGTGCACCCGGAAGACCAGCGTGCGGTGCAGCCCGAAGGCCACCACCATGCCCACGGCGTAGGCGAGCGCGACCGCGACGAAGGGCTGGACGTGATCTCCGAGCACATGCAGCCACAGGACCGTCAGCCCGATGCCGAGCGCGGTGTTGAATCCGCCGACCGCCGCGAATGCCAGTTCCTGCCTGCGGAACAGACGCAGCAGCGGCCCCGGTTCCTCGGTTCCGGTGACTCCCGCCGCATGGGCCGCCGTCTCGCTGCCGATCGGATCCGCGCTCATCGCGGCGCGCCCGCGAGATCGATGGATTCGGCGGCTGGCGCGTCGGCGGGGACGCCCTCGGACCGACGACGGCGTTCTCGCAGCGAGAGCCATTGCAGCGCACCGATACCGAGCACTCCGAGCAGTGCGGCGACCGCACCGAGTTTCCAGCCGGGCGGCTGCCAGGACAGTTCGAGTTCGCCGTCGCGGGTGCCCGCGGGGATGTCCACGGCGGCGAAGGTCTTCCCGACCAATCGCACCGGGATCTCGTTCCCGTCGAGGGTCGCCCGGTAACCGGGCCAGCCCAGTCTGGCGAAGACCACCCGACCGCCGAGATCGGAGTTCACCCGCACGCGGCTGGTCCGGTCGGATTCGGACTCCGACACCGCGGTCACGCCGTCGGCGGCGGCGATACGTCCGTCGCGGGTCGAGAGCGGACCGTCCTGTCGTTCGAGGACCGCGACGTATCCGTCGTGACCGGGGTGGTCGACCCACCTCCAGCCGGTCGGCGCGGGTTGGTTGCGTGCCTCGGGGAAGAGCGCTTTCTGCAGTACCACGCGATCCACCTTCATCAGGTCGACGATGCTCCTACCGGTGGTCGGCTCGATCGCGAACGCCCTGCGATACGCGTCCGGACAGACGCTGGTGTCCCAGCGCATGCACAGTGTCTCGCCGAACCAGTAGTGCCCATTGGGGGTATAGCCGCTCACATAGGTCAACTCCAGGTCCTTGGCGTAATTGCCGAAGACCAGCGATCCGTACGCACCGCCCAGTGTCCGTTCCGCGGGCGGAATCAGGGCACGGTCGGCCAATTGCAGCGTAGTGCCGGGGAAGTCGGGGAAGGCCGCTTTCATCTCCGAACGCTTCTCGGGCAGATTCCACCCCATCGGCGTCGGCTGCGCGGCGCGGACCTGGAGATAGGCGACGGGGAAGATCGAGACGATGATCAGCGCACAGGCCGTGGCGATGCCCCTGGTCCGGCCGAGCCATACCACCACCGCGCCGAGCGCGGCGATGCCGAGCACCGACAGCACATGCCATACGACCTCGTCCGGGGCGGCCGAGAACGTCCGCACCCAGAGCACTCCGATCAGGACCGCTGCCGCGATCACCCGCTGACGCGGATCGCGGACCGTCGCGTAGCGCCCGAGCAGGACGCAGACCAGCAGCAGCAGTCCGAGCGCCACCATCGGCAGCACCCGCGCGGGCCAGCGCAGCGGACCGATCGCGCCCGGCCCCGCGGTCCACATCAACGCCATCAGCGCGAAGAGTCCGATCGCGCCGAACTCGCGCCAGTTCTCCCGCGCCTTTCGCCAGTCGACGAAGGCCAGAGCGGGGATCAGGAACCACGCGATATAGGTGACCGGCATCGGCTGCACATAGCCCCACCAGGAGTTGTAGGCGGGCAGGGTGCTCGGCAGGCTCGCGTTGAGCGATTCCGACCAGGGCACGGTGAGGAACTGGTCGTTGTTGATCTGGGCGGTGCCGCGCCAGGTCACCTTCGCCGAGAGCATGCTCGGCAGGTAGGTCGCGAGTCCGGCCATGGCCGCGCACGCCGAGACCGCGAGCACCCGCAGCGACGGCCGCCACGCGCGTTGGTAGACGAACTCCCCGACGACGACGGCGAGAATCATCAGGCCCGCTTCGACCGCGGGGAAGATGTATTGCACCGAGATGGCGAGGTACAGGAACACGAAAACCGGTATCGGACCGGTGCGGCCGCGCGCGTAGCGCACCGCCGACGCCCACGCCTGCACGAGCCACGCGGTGCCGGTGAGCGCGGTGTACCAACTGGCTTCGTCGAAGAACAACAGCCAGCCGGTGAACGGCATCGCCACACCGGCGACCGCGGCCCACGGCAGCGCCGCCCCGTATTCCTTGCACACCCGGTAGACGCCGAGTCCGAGGATGATCGCGAAGACCAATTTGACGACCGTGGCGTAGAGCGCGACGTTGTCCACCGACGGCGCGATCAGGTCGATCAGCAGCTGCGGTGGATTCAGCAGTCCCGCTTCCTCGATGGTGTAGTTGCCCGCCATCCAGTGCTCGGGAACCATCGTGGGGAAATGCCCGTCGCGCAGACTCCGGCCGAGCATCACCCACAGTGGCGCGTACTGCGATTCGGTGTCATCGGTATAGAAATGCCGGGAGTTGGCGAAAAGGACGGCAACGTATCCCGCGATCACACCGAGCGCGGTCACCAGACCCCACGTGTATGCGTCCCGCCGTGCGGGGGCGTTGCTTTCCACCACGAGTCCCAGACCATACAGTGCCGGGTCCGGTCCTCATTCCGGACTCGGTGAACGAGTCCGGCGGTACCGGGCGGGTCCACCGAGTCCGCCCGGTTTCTCGATCCGGGACGCCCGGATCAGGAGACCGCGTCGGCCAGTTCGCGTTCCGGCTCGCGCGGTGACGGATCCGAGGCGGCGGGCGTGTCACGACGACGCGAACGTACGTACAGCCACTGGAGCAGACCGATACCGGCCAGGCCAGCGACCATCGTCGCGATGCCGATCTTCCAGCCGGGCGGACGCCAGGTGAGTTCCAGTTCGGCGTTCTGGGTTCCGGCGGGAATGTTCACGGCGACGAACGACTTGGCGACCGTGGTGAATCCGATCGGGGAACCGTTGAGGGTCGCCCGGTAACCCGGCCAGCCCAGGCGCGCGAAGACCACCCTGCCGCCCTCGGGGGAGGACACCCGCACCCGGCTGGTGGCGTCGGTTTCCGAGAGGGAAGTCGCGGTGACCTTGTCGGCATCCGATACGCGACCGTTCACCGTCGAGATCGGGCCGTCCTGACGTTCGAGGACCGCGATGTACTTCTCGTGGCCGGGATAGTCCACCCACTTCCAGCCCTCCGGCGCCGGCTGGGCCGCGGCGTCGGGGAACAGCGCGCGCTGCACCACGACCCGATCCAGTTTCATCAGGTCGACCAGCGGTTTCCCGGTGCTCGCCTCGGGGGCGAACATCCGGCGGTAGGCGTCGGGGCAGACGCTGCCGTCCCAGCGCATGCACAGCAGTTCACCGAAATAGAAATGTCCGGTCGGGGTGTAGCCGTTGACATAACTCAACTCCAGACCCTTGGCGTAATTGCCGAAGACCAGGGAGCCGTAGGCGCCCTCCACACTCTTGTCGGCCGGTCCGATCAGACCGCGATCGGCCAACTGGATGGTGTTGCCCGTGAAATCCGGGAACGCCGCCTTCGCGTCGGAGCGTTTCACCGGCAGGTTCCACGCCATCGGCGTCGGCTGGGCGGCGTGCACCTGGACGTAGGCGATCGGGAACATCGCGACGATGGTCAGCGCGCAGGCCGCGGCGACACCTCTGGTCCTGCCGAGCAGGACGACCCCTACGCCGAGGGCGGCGACCACCGCGGCGGCGAGCAGATGCCACAGCCAATCGTGCGGATCCGCCGAGAACGTCCGCACCCACAGCAGACCGATGAGCACCGCGGCGGCGACCGCCCGGTTCTTCGACCGACCGAAGGTCCCGAAACGTCCGAGCAGCACGCAGACCAGTACCAGCAGACCGATGGCGAGCATCGGCAGCACGCGAACCGGCCAGCGCAGCGGACCCACCGATCCCGGGCCCGCGGTCCACATCAGCATCATGATGGCGAACAGCCCGACCGCGCTCAGCTCGCGCCACGCCCCGCGCGCCCGTTCCCAGTCGACGAAGGCGAGGGCCGGGATCAGGAACCACGCGATATAGGTGACCGGCATCGGCTGCACGTAGCCCCACCACGAGGTGAAGGCGGGCAGTGAACTGGGCAGGCTCGCGTTGAGCGATTCCGACCACGGCACGGTCAGGAACTGGTCGTTGATGATCTGCGCGGTGCCGCGCCAGGTCACCTTCGCCGAGAGCATGCTGGGCAGGAAGGTGAGCAGGCCCGCGAGTCCGGCACAGCCCGAGGCGAGTGTCAGGCGCAGCACCGGCTGCCATCTGCGCTGGTAGATCAGTTCGCCGACGGCGACGGCGAGCAGCATCAGCGCGGCCTCGACGGCGGGGAAGATGTACTGCGTCGAAATCGTCAGGTAGAGGAAGACGAAGACCGGGATCGGGCCGGAGGTGCCGCGGGTGTAGCGCACCGCCGAGGCCCACGCGTGGACGAGCCACGCGGTGCCGGTCAGCGCGGTCATCCAGCTGGCCTGGTCGAAGAACAGGAAGAAACCCGACAGCGGAAACGCGATACCCGCGACCGCGGACCAGGCCGGTCTGCCGCCGTAGGCGAGTCCGATCCGGTAGACGCCGAGCGCGGCGATGATCGCGAAGATCAGTTTGACCACGGTCGCGTACAGCGCCACGTTGTCCACCGACGGCGCGATCAGATCGATCAGCAGCTGCGGCGGGTTGAACAACCCGGCGTCGTCCATGGTGTTGTTACCGGCCATCCACTGCTCGGGCACCATGAGTGGGAAGTTCCCGTCGCGCAGCGAACGGCCGAGCCCGACCCACAGCGACGTGTACTGGGATTCGGTGTCGTCGGTGAAGTAATGCCTGGCGTTGGCCAGGAGCACCGCGAGATATCCCGCGATCACGCCGAAGGTGGTGACGAAGCCCCACCGCAGCACGTCGCGGCGCGAATCACGTTCCACGACAATCGGATCGGGGCCGGAGGCGGCATCCCCGTCGACCCGGTCGGGTCGTTCGTGCGCCGCCTTCGTTACTGCACTATCGGTCACGAGTTCCAAACCCTACAGGGGGCGGCACAGCTTGGCATCGCCCCTGGACGCCACCATGATGGTGTGATGATCAGGCCCGGATCACGCGGCAACGGCCGTGCTAGAGTTCACGGCGGCTCGGGCTCCGCTGTTGCGCGGAGAATTCCGGCACGCACCGTCATCGAAAGTCGATCCAGCTGATGCCGATTCCCCCCACACGCCCGCACCGCTCCGCCGAACCGGCGTCGAGCGGTCGTCCCGGCACCGACCGGCCGCATACGGTTTCGGTCGTCGTCCCGGTCTATCGCGGCGAGGACACGATCGGCCAACTGGTCGCCGAACTGCATCGGCTGACCGAACCCGGCCTGACACCGGCGGGCACGCCGTTCGTCGTCGACGAGATCATCCTGGTACACGACAACGGCCCCGACCGCTCCGACGTGGTGTTGCAGGAGCTGGAACAGAGCCACAAGTTCGTGCGCACGGTCTGGCTCAGTCGCAATTTCGGCCAGGACGCCGCCACCATCGCCGGGATGACGGTCGCCGCGGGCGACTGGATCGTCACCATGGACGAGGACGGCCAGCACGACCCGGCGTTCATCGGCACATTCCTGGACGCGGCGCTGTCCGAACGCGCCGATCTGGTGTACTCGAAGCCGAGCAATACCCGGCCGCACGGATTCCTGCGCAACCTCACCTCGCGCGGCGCCAAACTGGTGCTGGCCACGGTGTTCGCCTTCCCCGATTCCACCCGGTTCGAGAGTTACCGCCTGATCCGCGGCGATATCGGCCGTCAACTGGCCGAGGTCGCCTCCAACGGCGTCTACCTCGACGTCGCGCTGACCTGGGTGGTCGGCAGGGTCGCGCAGGTTCCGGTGGCACTGCGCGCCGAGGGCCGCGAGGAATCCGGCTACAACTACCGACGGCTGTTCTCCCTGTTCTGGAAGATGGTGCTGTGCAGCGGCACCCGCGGCCTGCGCCTGGTCAGCATGCTCGGGGTGACCCTGGCGCTCGGCGGTGTGGTCATGGCCGGGGTGGTGGTGTTCGAAGCGCTGACCGCCGACGACTGGGCTCCCGAAGGCTGGGCGTCGACCATCGTCGTGCTGCTGCTGTGTTCGGGCGCGGTGCTGTTCTCCCTCGGTCTGATCGCCGAGTATCTCGGGGTCGCACTGCATATCCTCGTCGGCAAACCGCTCTACCTGACCGTCGAGACGCCGACGCCGCGACCGGTGCGCGCGACCGAACCGGTAGCCTCCGTATCCATGCCGGAATCCACGGACACCGCGGGAGCGCGGGAACTGTCGAACACCGCCGCCAGCAGGGGGACCGACCGGGTTGAGCACTGATCGCGTCATCTTCAGCCGACCGTTCCGGGCCCGCCGGGAACTCGCGAATCTGGAGGCCGTACTCGCCTCCGACCACAGTCACGGTGACGGGCAGTTCACGGCCGCTGCCACGGCCAAGCTCAAGACCATCACCGGGGCGCCGCACGCGCTGCTGACCACCTCGTGCACGTCCGCGCTGGAAATGGCCGGACTGCTGCTCGAACTCGGGCCCGACGACGAAGTGATCGTGCCGAGTTTCGCGTTCACCTCCACCGCGACCTCCATGGCTCTGCGCGGGGCGACCTGCGTCTTCGCCGATATCGATCTCGCCACCGGCAACCTCTCCCCCGAAGCGGTCGCCGCGGTGATCACCGAGCGGACCAAGGCCGTCGTCGTCATCCACTACGGCGGTGTGGGCGCCGATATGGCCGGGCTGCTCGAACTGGCGAGCACACACGGTTTCGCGATCATCGAGGACAACGCGCACGGACTCGGCGGCGCGTGGCGCGGCAGGCGACTGGGCACCATCGGCACGATGGGCTCGCTGAGCTTCCACGACACCAAGAACGTGCACTGCGGTGAGGGCGGCGCGCTGCTGCTCACCGACGAGATCCTGATGGCACGCGCGGAGATCATCCGGGAGAAGGGCACCGACCGGGCCCGCTTCCTGCGCGGCGCGGTGGACAAGTACTCCTGGCAGGACATCGGCTCGAGCTATCTGCCGAGCGAACTGAACGCCGCCGTCCTGGACGCCCAGCTCGACGAATTCGACACCATCCAGGCCGGACGGCACCGGGTGTGGGACGCCTACGCGGCCGCGCTGCCGGAATGGGCCGCGCGCAACGACGTCAGGTTGATGTGGGTTCCGGCCGATCGCGAGCACACCGCGCACCTGTTCTACCTGCGCACACCCACCGAGCAGCGTCGTGACGACCTGATCGCGCATCTGGGCGCGCGCGGGATCTCGGCGCCGTTCCACTATGTGCCGCTCGATTCGAGTCCGGCGGGACTGAAACTCGGCCGTACACCCGTGCCCTGCGCGAACAGCGCGGAATTCTCGGGCACGGTCGTCCGGCTGCCGCTGTGGCCCGCGCTGAGCGACGAGCAGGTGGACCGCGTGGTCGACGCGGTCACCGCCTTCACGGTCTAAAGCGCTAGGCCGTCAGCACGTAGAGCTTCTCGCGACCGCCTGCGATCAGCGTCCGCTCCGCCACGCGCGACTCGTAGGCCAGGAAGAATCCGTCCAGGCTCGACTCGACGAACCGGTGTTCCTGCGCGCCGTCACCCGCGTCGGTGAAGCGGCGCGCGGCCGCGGCGAGGACCCGATTGTCACTGGTGGCCATATTGCGGACCGGCTCCGCGACGATCACCTGTTTGCGCGCCGCGCCGAGCATACGGTCGACGACGGGGGCCGGATCGGGCAGGAAGTGGTAGAGGCTCGCCTGCATGACCACGTAGTCGGCCGCGGGCAGTGCGTCGTCGGAATGCATATTCCACACCCGCCCGGTGCCGCCCGTCTCGTTGAGCCGGGCGATGAAACCCTCGTTCAGATCCAGGCCGGTGTAGTCGACACCCTTGTCACGCAGGTAGTGGCTGTACAGCGTCGCGGGCCCACAGCAGACGTCCACCACGGACGCTCCGTCCGGAACGAGTTCCGCGATGGCCCGGTACCGAGCTCCGTAATGGCGACCGTAGAGTCCCCGCATCAGTAGTTCGTAGGTTGTCCGATTACGGTAGATGACGCTCGAGCTCACACCCTCGGATGCTACGTGCTGAATCGGTTCGGCACACGGTGGAAAATTCACGCCCAGGTGAACCCCTTGTTCGACAACACGTTTCGATAACGTCAGTCGCCGAACAGTGTTCGTGCCGCGTCCTCGGTGAGGATTTCGTAGGTCTCGCTCGACCGGTCGTACCGCCAGGTGTCCTGTCCCGCTCGCGGGCGGCCCGCCGCCTGTACGGCACGGGTCGACGGACGGTAGGTGGAACTGCGCGGGATCTCCTCGACGACGTGGACCAGATCGGGACGCCGACCGGGTTCGAGCGCGCGAACCGCCTCGGTGACGTCGCCCGGCGACAGCCGATGGCCCGCGCGCACGCTCAGCGCCGCCACCGCGATCGTGCCCTCGCTGGACGCCAGCCCGTAGGCGACCTCCAGATCGACGGCGGTGACATCGTTGAGCGCGTCGACGATCGGCTGGGTGTAGACCGGACCGCGCGCGGTCTTGATCACGGTGTCGGTGCGGTCGATCAGCCAGTAGTCGCCGTCGCCGTCACGACGGAACAGGTTCTCGGTCGGCATCCAGGAATCACCCGCGACGAAAACCCCGCGCAGGCCGCCGTCGGAGATGTCCAACCCCTCCGAAGCCTTGCCGAGCAGCAGGCCCACCTCGTTGTCGGCGCAGCGGCGGGCGAATCCGGATTCGTCGGTGAGAATACGTTCGGCGATCGGGTCGTAGGCGACCAGTTCGACCCTGGCGGTACCCGGTACCGGCCTGCCCTTGCATCCGGCCTTGGCGCCGGTCACGTTGGCCAGCACCACATCTCCCTCGATGGAGGCGTAGAACTCCAGCACCCGCGCCGGGGCGAATTTCTCGGTCGTGCGCCGCCACAGTCCGGCGGGCATGCCAGAACCGATGAACAATCGGATCGGATGCGCGTGACCCGCGGGGAACACCTCGGCGTCGAGGATTTCCCGCAGCATCGTCCAGGTGTAGGTGACGACGGTGACGCCGTAGCGGTGCACCTCCTCGGCGAAACGCTCCGGAACCAGCGAGCGGGCCAGCGCGATCCGACTGCCGCCCGCGATGGCGCCGCCGAGGCTGACCAGCAGACCCGAGGAATGGTGCAACGGCGCGAGGCAGTAGACGGTATCGCTGCGATCCAGGTCGGCGGAGGTCGCGGTACCGAAGGCCGACAGCGCCCACCGGTGGTTGGTGATGTACTTCAGCTCCAGCCGGTCACCGGTTCCGGTGACGAGGACGAAAGCCAATTCGCGGGCCAGTCCGGGGTCCGGGCTGTACCAGGCCGGTAGCCGCACCTCACTCGGATCGATCTGTTCGAGATCGACGACATTCGCGCACGACGGGATATCGAGGGTGCGCGCGCTGCCGCCGCCGAGTACGAGCACCCGCCGCCCGGTCTCGACGGACTGGCACACGTTCTCGGGGTCGGTGACGACCGTCCTGACACCGGTGCGCTCCATCGCGCCGACCAGTTCGCTGCCCGGCGCGAGCAGGACGGCCACCGCGCCGAGGCGCGAGAGCGCCGCCACCGTGGCCAGCGCGCTCGGCCTGGTCTCCATCACCACGGCCACGCGTTCGGCGGGCCGGATGCCGACCGAGATCAGTCCGCGCACCACATTGTCGATGCGGGCGTCGACGGCGGCGTTGGTGTGCACCCGATCGTCGAAAAGGAAGCATTCGCGCAGCGGGGCACGGCGGGCCTGCTCGGCGATCAAGCGGCCCAACGAGATCCGGGTGTTCGGCTGGATCATGCCGAGTCGCGTCAGCCGGGGCAGCGCTCGCGCGGCCTCGCCCGCCAGTTCGACCGAACCGCGCACGGTACTGGCCGCGATATTCTCCAGCGCCTTGCCCATGCCCGCCCCGGCTTCGACCAGCGCCGCGGCGTTGTGCAGCACCCGCGTCGCCGCCGAACGCGGCGCGTTGGTCTCGACATGTTCGGTCATGCGCGAGATCTCGGGCGGCAGCGGCGTGTCGTTGTCCATCCAGTCGATCCACTGCCGCACCAGCGGCCAAGTGCGGTTGGTCGCCGTGCTACCCGCCACCAGACCGAAATGTCCTGCCACCAAACCGGCTTCGTACACTTCGGCGTTCGGCGCGGCGCGCAGGATGCCGCGCACCGCCGCGGGCTGACCGATATCGTCCACCTCGCCGAGGAAGGCCAGGATCGGGCATTTCAGCTCCGCCAGCGACACCGGGTGGTCACGGATCACGAAACCGCCCGACATCAGACGGTTGTGCACCACGAACTGCTTGAGCAGATCGGCGGCGGCGGGCCCCGCGTAGCCGACCCAGCCGTCGTTGTTGAGGAATCGACGCTGACGTTCCTTGGGCAGCAACGCTTCCCGGTCGTGCAGCTGGCGCAGGAAATCGATCCGGGATTTCGCGGTCTTGACCGGATCCAGCATCTGGAAGCCGAAACGGACCATCGAATCGGTGATGGGCAGTCTGGTCACGACGTGATCGGCGACGAAATCCGCGACATCGGAGACCAGCCCGTACGGCAGTCCGAACGGCATGCCCGCGACGATGTCGACGGGACTGCCGAAGGTCACGATGCTTGCCACGCTCTTGCCGTATCGGTACGCCGCGGTCTGATAGGCGAACATGCCGCCCTGGGAGTACCCCATCAGATGCACCGGCGCGCCGGTGGCCTCGCTGACGGTGTCGACGGCGCTGTTCACCGCGAGCACGTGATCGGCGAGATCGCGTTTCCAGCCGCCCTCCTCGGTCGCGGGCGAGCCGAAATCGACGACCCAGCAATCGATGCCGCCTCGATTCAGGATGCCGACCGCGCCGTCCTCGGCGTTCACATCCCAGATGTCGGCGTTGACCATGAGCGGGGGCACAAGCAGCGCGACCGGACGGCCTGGGGTGGCGTCGTCGGGGAAATAGTGGCGCAGCCGGTACATGCGTCTGCGCTCGACCACCTCGAAGGGGGACGACTCCACATCGGTGGTCAATCCGCCGAAGCGGATCACCTCCAGCCCGTTCTGCGCGGTCGACATCAGCCGCTGAACCGAGCTCACCAAATCCTTCGCACTCAACTTCACGATCGCTCCTGGCCTAGCCATTACACGAGCTTTCCACATCGTCTGTCCATTATGGGTCGGCTGTGACCGGATCCGTGCACCGATAGGCTCCAGCTGTGACTGCGCGACAGCGGGGCGGCCGGGCCGCTCAGGCCGAGGAACGTCGGGAAGCGATCCTGCGCGCGGCGATGGACGTGATCGCCGAGCGCGGGTATCGGGGCGCGTCGCTGGCCGCGGTCGCCGAGCGTGTCGGGCTGACCCAGCCCGGACTGCTGCACTACTTCCCCAGCAAGGAGTTACTGCTGGTCGCGGTATTGGAGGCGCGCGATCGTTGGGATACCGCCGCCGTTCCGACGCAGCGGCGCGGTGACTGGCGGCTGCGCCACCTCGAGCAACTGGTGGATTACAACGCGTCCAGGCGCGGTCTCGTGCAGACCTTCACCGCGCTGGTCGGGGAGAGCGTCACCGGGGCCGACCATCCGGCGCAGGAGTTCTTCCGGCAGCGCTACAGCAACGCGCGGGCGGTGTTCGCCGAGATTCTGGCCGCCGAATTCGGCGAGCGCCTGCCGGGCGGACTCACCCCGGACCAGGCGGCGCCACTGCTCATCGCCGTGCTCGACGGCTTGCAGATCCAGTGGTTGCTCGACCCGGAGGCGGTCGACATGACCGCCGCCTTCCGGGCGTTCCTCGACCTGCTCGGCACGACCGAGCAGGCGAGTCGCTAGCTCAGAGTCCGAGCGCGGCGAGTACGGCTCCCGCCATCGCCCGCTCGCCGTGCGCGTTCGGATGCACCGGCACGGCGGGCTGGAACGGGATGAGCCCCTCCACCCAGCGGTCGGCGGGCGGCTTGCACATGTCGTGGCCGATGGTGGTGGGATAGGTGTCGACGTAGGTCGCGCCGTTGGCCGCGGCCTGCGCGGCGAGCATGACGGCGAATTCGCGCATCGTCGAACGGACGAAGGCGATGTCACCGACGGCGATGAGCTGATCGGTGCCGCAGCCGGTGTCCTCCTCCGGCAGGGTCGCCGGGTAGCCGACGAGCAGGACCTTCGCCTTGGGTGACCGCTGTGCGACGGCACGCAGGGTTTCGCCGATGCGCGGGGCGATCCGCGCGGTGCGCTCGGTCAGTTCCGATCCGAAGGCGGCGGCGCAGGGCGCGCCCTTCGGATCATTGGCGAAGACGGCGGCGCAGCGGGTGACGATATCGACGAAGCCGAGATCGTTGCCGCCGATGGTGAGCGTGACCAGGGTGGTGTCCGCGCTGAGCGCGTCGAGTTGCGGTGCGTTGATCGCGCTGCCGGTGATCAGACTCTTCTGCGGCTCGGTCAGGTCCTTGATGACCGCCGCGCCACAGGTCACGTCGCGCACCGTCGTCGGCCGCAGGGTGGCCGCGACGACGCTCGGGTAGTTCTGATCCGAGCGGGTGCACAGACCCGCGGTCTGGTTGGGCACCCCCGAAGCCGCCGCGTACGAATCGCCGAGCGCCACGTAGACGTCGGTTCCGGGGCGGGCGGTCGCCGGGGTGAGCACCGCGCCGACGAAGGCGGTCGCGGCGATGCCGACGAGGGCGGCTCTCGCGGCTCGGCGCAGACGAGTACGGGCAGGGCTGAAGCGCATGAATGATCCTCTGCGGTGCGGTTTCGCCGACCTGGTGATAGGCAGACGCAACGAGAATCGCGGCTCGGGCCGATGGGCGTCAATGTACGCGGCGGACAAACACGCACCGTGCTTCCGCGAGCCGAACCGAACTCGAGATAACGAACTGATAACTTTACCTACCGATCACTAGGTACGCGTGGCAGGCTCCTCATGGCCACGCCGCGCCGCGATCGCACGTTCCGCGGTGGCCCGTGCCCCCGAGCCGTCCCCCTCGGCCGGACGAACGACGAAAGGCGACCGACAGCATGATCAGGTCGGATATCGATCACGACGCGGCCATCGATGCCGCCGTCGAACAGCTCGATCTCGACGCCAAGACCTCGCTCCTCGCGGGCCGCGACGTGTGGTCGCTGCCCGCGTTACCGCAGGTAGGTCTGCGATCGATCGTCATGTCGGACGGCCCGGTCGGCGTGCGCGGCGTGCGCTGGGCCGGTGACGACCCGTCGATCGCCCTGCCGTCGCCGACCGCGCTCGCCGCGACCTGGGACCCCGACCTGGCCGAGCGGGCCGGGCGGCTGCTCGCCCAGGAAGCCCGGCGCAAAGGCGTCGACGTACTGCTCGCCCCCACCGTCAACCTGCATCGCTCGCCGCTGGGCGGACGCCATTTCGAGTGCTACTCCGAGGACCCGTACCTGACCGGCGTCATCGGCACCGGCTTTGTGCGCGGCGTACAAGAAGGGGGCGTCGCGGCGACCGTCAAACATTTCGTCGCCAACGACGCCGAGACCGACCGGTTCACCGTGGACAACGCCGTCGCGGCGCGCCCGTTGCGCGAGCTCTACCTGGCCCCGTTCGAGGCCATCGTCCGCGACGCCCGGCCATGGGCGATCATGGCCGCCTACAACAGCGTCAACGGCACCACCATGACCGAACACCGCGAACTCGTCGGCGGGGTGCTGCGCGGTGAGTGGGGATTCGACGGCTGCGTCGTCTCCGACTGGCTCGCGGCGCGCAGCACCGAGGGCGCGCTGCGTGGCGGACTCGATATCGCGATGCCGGGGCCGGTCACCGTCTACGGCGCCCCACTGGCCGACGCGGTCCGGGCGGGCCGGGTCGACGAGGCCGACGTCGACGACGCGGTCCGGAGAGTCCTGCGACTGGCCGCCCGGGTCGGCGCGTTGGCGGCGGTGCCGCCCGCCGTCCCCGCCGACCGATTGCCCGCACCGATCGACGGACGCGCGCTGGCCCGCGAGATCGCCTGCCGCGGTGTCGTTCTGGTGCGCAATACCGAACTCGACGGCCGTCCCGCGCTGCCACTGGACGCGGCAGGCTTGCGGCATGTCGCGGTTCTCGGGAGGGCGGCGATCGACGCGCGCATCCTCGGCGGCGGTTCGGCGACCGTCTATCCCGAACAGGTCGTCTCACCGCTGGACGGCCTCACTGCGGCGCTGCCCGATACCACCGTCACCTTCGCCGTCGGCGCCGACCCGAGCGACGAGATGGGCGAGGCGGGGGCCGGATTCGCGCTGCGGGCGGTCGTCCGTGACGCGGCGGGCGAGACCATCGGCACCTATCCCCTGCCGAACGGCAGCATCACCTGGCTCGGCGAGGTGCCGGAGGGTGTCACCTACGACGCCCTGCACAGCGTCGAGATCGCGGGCACGTTCACACCGCGCGAGGGTGGCGAACACGCCTTCGGCACCAAAGGATTGGGCGAGCACGAACTGGTCGTCGACGGCACCGTCCTCTTCGCGGGACCCCAGGAGTTCAGCGGCGACCAACTCGAAGGGTTCTTCGCCCCGCCGGTCGAGCGCGGCCGGGTCGCCCTGTCCGCGGGCACACCCGTCGAGGTCTCGCTCACCTATACGCCGGTGAAATCCGCCGAGATCCCGCTGCCCGTCGTCGTGTTCGGCCTGGCGCACAGCGAACCGGAACGCGATCCGGGCGACATGATCGACGAGGCCGTCGCCGCGGCGGCCGAGGCGGAGGCGGCCATCGTCGTCGTCGCCACCACCGAGCGCGTCGAATCCGAGGGGTTCGACCGTACCGATCTCGAATTGCCCGGTCGCCAGAACGAACTCGTCGCCAGGGTGGCCGCCGTAAATCCGCGCACGATCGTCGTGGTCAACGCCGGTTCACCGGTCGCGATGCCGTGGCGCGACGATGTCGCCGCCGTCCTGCTCGGCTGGTTTCCCGGGCAGGAGGCCGGAGCGGCGCTGGCCGATGTGCTGCTCGGCCGCCAGGAGCCCGGCGGACGCCTCCCGACCACCTGGCCGGCGACCCTGGCCGACGCGCCGGTCACCGAGGTGACGCCGGTCGAGGGCGTGTTGCCCTACAGCGAGGGGGTTTTCATCGGATACCGGGCCTGGGATCGCGGCGATAACGCCCCCGCGTACCCGTTCGGCCACGGAACGGGTTACACGACATGGGAATACGACTCGATCTCCGGTGACGCGAACACCGTCACCGTCCGCCTGCGCAACACCGGGGACCGCCACGGGCGCGAGATCGTGCAGATCTATCTGACCCCCGGCGACGATTCGGTGCCGCGCCCCCGGCGTTGGCTGGCGGGTTTCGCACCCGTCGAGGCCGCGGCCGGTACCTCGGTCGACATCTCGATACCGCTGCCCCCCAGGGCTTTCGAGATCTGGGACGAGACGTCGAACGCCTGGACCGCGATACCGGGCGAGTACCGGATCGACGCCGCCCGGTCGTTCACCGACAGCAGGGTCGCCATGCACGTCACGATGGGATGATCGGTCACGTCACGCCCATCACGTTGATGTACATACTCTCGAACGGCTCCGGATCGACGCTGAGTTCACTGCGGAACGGGAAGTCCAGGATCGCGATCAGGAAGATCATCGCGCCGAGGAAGAACGCGAACAGGCCACCGAGGACGAGGTGCGCGCCGCGATCGAGACTGAACAGGCACAGCAACACCAGGTTGATCACGCCGCCGACCAGGATCACCGCCCACAGCACGTCGGGGATGCCACCGGAGGCGGCGTTGATCCGATGCCGCCGCTCCTGGTCGAACCGCGCGAACTGGTCGATGGTCGCGGCGTGCACGATCCCCTCCGCGGCGGTCTCGGGCTGGAACGCCAGCAGATGTTCCTGGAACCGGGTGACCAACGCCGTCCCGCCCACGGGTTCCTCGCCGCGGCGCAGCGCGGGAAAGCACACGAGCAGCATATTGTCGGTGTAGTCGATCAGGTCCTGGCGCAGCACCGCGCGTTCGGGTTCCGGATAGGCGCTGACCTCGCGATACAGTGTGCCCACCGCCGCGGCCTCGTCGGCGACGAGACCCTGTGCCACGTCCGCGTTCTCGTAGGTGGCCGCCGCGACGAGACCGAGAAGCAGACCGTAGAAGACACCGCCGACCGTGAGCACCATCGTCACGGTCTCGTTCTTCCCCGGCTCGGGGCCGAAGAGCCCGAGCACGAGCGGGCGCGCCAACCAGATACCCGTACACGCCACCAGCACCGCCGTCGCGGTGACGATGAGGAAGTCCAACCAGACGGGCAACCCGTACATCCAGGTGAACATGGGAATCCACGATAGCTATCTCGTGGACATCCGGCAGCGAATCTCGGTTCAGGACCCGATCTTCTGCGTGTCCGCGTCATCGGCCGCGTGTCGCGTGCGCATGATCGGGAATCGGCCATTCTGCGAATTCCACTGCGCCGCCGACTATCCGCGACCTAGCATCGTCTCGTCTGGAACGCAGTGTCGTGTAAGTCAATTCGTTCGAGTGACTGTATCCACCTGCTCGTGCCCCTCCGCAATTCCGAACAGCCATCGATTCGCAAAATCTCGGCGAACGTCTCTTCGGCCATCTCTGAGGTGAGGACCACGCATGACCATCGAAATGCCAGTCAATACGGAAAACGCTGCGCGGCAGTCGCTGTCGACCACCGCCGCCCACCAGCTCGCCACCACCACCAAATCCGAACCCCAGATGCAGGGCATCAGCTCACGCTGGCTGACCCGCATGCTGCCGTGGACGCAGGTCAACGGCGGCGTCTACCGCGTCAACCGTCGGCTGTCCCACACCGTCGGCAACGGTGAGGTGGAATTCGTCATCGACGGGCCGAGCGCCCGCGTCATTCCGCTCGAACTCACGGAAATCCCCGCACTGCACGGCGTCACCGATGTCGACACCCTCTCCGCGGTCGCCGACCGATTCGAACAGCACGATCTGCCGCCCGGCACCGTCGTCACCGAATTCGGCAACCCGATGAACCAGCTCATCCTCATCGTGCACGGGAAGATCGCCACCATCGGCACCGACGAATACGGCGAACACACGCGACACCGCGTTCTCGCAGCGGGCGACTACTACGGCGATGCCACCCTCACCGATCCCGACACGATCTGGCCCCACACCCTCAAAACCCTGACCAAGACCACCCTGCTCACGCTGTCGCGCAGCGCCCTGGACGGCTTGCTCGACCGGCACCCCGCGCTCGCCGAGCACCTCGCACACCACCGGGAGAAGCCGCCGCAGAACACCAAGGGCGAGGCCGATATCGAGATCACCTCCGGTCACAGCGGGGAGCCGGTGCTGCAACCGACCTACGTCGATTACGACACCAACCCGCGCGAATACGAACTCAGCCTGGCGCAGTCGGTGCTGCGCATCCACACCCGCGTCGCCGACCTGTTCAACGACCCGATGAACCAGACCCAGCAGCAGTTGCGCCTCACCATCGAAGCGCTCTACGAACGTCGCGAGCACGATCTCGTCAACAATCCCGAATTCGGGCTGTTGCACAACTGCGACCTCAAACAGCGCATCCACACCCAGTCCGGACCGCCCACCCCCGACGATCTCGACGAACTGATCTCCATGCGCCGCAACACCACTCTGCTGCTGGCCCATCCCAAGGCCATCGCCGCCTTCGCCCGCGAATGCACCAAGGCGCACATCTACCCCACCCCCACCGTGGTCGACGGACACCAGGTCCCCGCCTGGCGCGGCATTCCGCTGCTGCCCTGCAACAAGATTCCCGTCAGCCCGACGAACACGACCAGCATCCTGGCGCTGCGTACCGGCGAGAAGAACCAGGGCGTCATCGGACTGCACCAGACCGGCATTCCCGACGAGTACGAACCCAGTCTCAACATCCGCTTCACGGGTATCGACAACCAGTCGATCATCACCTACCTCGTCAGCTGCTACTACTCGACCGCGGTGCTCACCCCCGACGCCCTCGGGATACTCGACAACATCCAGATCGCCCGGCAGGCCGACTGACCGGGCGCCGAGCATGTCGGTCATCTCCCGTGCGACGGCGCCACCGGTAACGAACGATCTGGCATCGATCGTCGCGGCCCTGCTGTCCCTCGCCGATACCGCCGCTCCCACCGATCCATTCGGCGACGCGCGGCCCATATCCGCAGTGGCGGAAGCGGTTTCGAAGACCATCGAAGGCGGTCCCGTCCCGTCACGCGCTTCGGGACTGCTCGGCCCCGCCGGTCCGGGCACCGCAGCACTGCGACTGCCCGCCTCGGCCACCCCGTCACCGATGATCGCACCGCGTCACACGGCGACCCACCGGTCGCCGGCCTCGTCCGCTGCCGCCCCACCCCGGCGGCCCGAAACCGCGGCGGCGCGGTCCGATTCACCATCGATTGGACATTCCGACGATCATCCCGCTATCCCGATACCGCGCACATTCCCCCGAGTTCCCGTCGGATCGGCACAGGGGGTCGATCCGACGGGTTTTCATCCACCGTCGGTCCTCCCGCCTCCCGGTGGACCCGTCACACCCGCGACGGTCGTTCGCGTACCTCGCGCATCGGAACCGATCGGGCACGGCCAGCGGGTGGCACCTACCGCCGCCGGGGACATCCCCCCGCTGTACTGCCCGCCGCCGACACGTGACGATCCGGTACTCGCCGAATTGGTGAACGACGGACTCCTCGCCTGGGTCCGCGAAATCGGTCTGTACGAAGGCCGGACGGCGGAATTGCGCGAGGCGGATTTCGGCCGACTGATCATGCTCGCCCATCCGGATTGCGACGATCCGGACCGGTTGCTCGCGGCGGCCAAATGCGCGGTCTCGGAATGGTCGGTCGACGACTACTACTGTGAGGAAGGAGCGGAGGGCTCCGCCGCCGAACTCGGCCCGCGGCTCGAACTCGTCGCCGCCGCCATGGATCCCGTCCACCTGCCCGTGCGCTACATCGCGGAATCGGAGGCGGCGATGCGCGCGGACCCCGTCCTGCGGGCCTTCCGTACCTCGTTCGACCATCTGGGGCGCTACGCCTCGCCCGCCCAACTGGCGCGGCTGCGCACCGAGATCGCGGGCTGGTTCATCGCACTCGGCGCGGAGGCCGGCTGGCGGGTGACGGGGCGGATGCCGCCGGTATGGGAGTACCTCGCCAACCGGCAACCGCACAGCTTCCTTCCGTGTATGGCGCTGTGCGATGTGGTCGGCGGCTACGAACTCGGGGCGGCGGAATACACCGACCCCGTGGTGCGGCGGGTGGTCACCACCGCCGCGCTGGCCGGTCAGCTGGTGAACGATCTCTATTCGATGGCGCGCGAGGACCGATCGGAGCACCGGGAATTCAATCTCCCGACGGTTCTCGCCGCCGAGGAGAACTGCTCACGGCGGGAGGCGGTGCTGCGAACCGCCGCCGCGCACGACGAACTGATGCACCGGTTCGAGAGCGAGGCAACCCCGCTCGCAGCGACGGGTTCGCCCGAATTGCACAGATTTTTGGCCGGATTGTGGGCCTGGATGGGCGGCAGCCGGGCGTGGCATACCGGCAGCAAGCGCTATCAGGATGTGAAATAGCCAGTACCGCAACGAGAGGATGATCGCGAATGACCATGCTCGGCCCCGACACCACTGCCGTACTGCATACCAGTTATCAGCAATCCGTCGCCGACTATTGGAACAACAATCCCAACGACGACCGCGTCAACACCGAACTCGGCAAGGTGGACGGCCTCTACCACCATCACTACGGGATCGGTGACCCCGATCTCTCGGTGCTGGAAGGTCCCGAGGACACCAGGCAGGAACGCATCGTCGAGGAACTGCATCGGCTCGAGACGGCCCAGGCCGACCTGCTGCTCGATCACCTCGGGGAGGTGCGGCCCGGTGATCGCCTGATGGACGGCGGTTCCGGCCGCGGCGGTACCAGCTTCATGGCGCATCAGCGGTTCGGTTGCCGCGTGGACGGCGTCACCATCTCCGAGTACCAGGTGGGTTTCGCCAATGAGCAAGCGCGGCATCGCGGTATCGCCGACCAGGTGAATTTCCACTTCAGCAATATGCTCGAGACCGGATTCGAGTCCGGCGCGATGCAGGGGATCTGGACCAACGAAACCACCATGTACGTGGATCTTTTCGACCTGTTCGCCGAATTCTCCCGGCTATTGAGACGCGGGGGACGCTACGCCTGCATCACCGGCTGCTCCAACGACGTCGCCGGCGGGCGTTCGTCCTCGGTCAGCCGGATCGACGCGCACTACGGCTGCATGATCCATCCGCGCAGCGAATACTTCCGTGCGCTCGCCCGCAACGGCCTCGCGCCGATCTCCGTGGTCGATCTCACCCCGGCGACGATTCCGTACTGGGAACTGCGCACGAAATCCGAGCTCGCGACCGGTATCGAGGAGCCCTTCCTCACCGCGTACCGGGAAGGTAGCTTCCAGTACCTGCTGATCGTCGCCGATAAGGTGGGGCGGTGACCGAGACCCTGGCCGAACCACTGACCGATCGCGAGGCCCTGCCCGTCGAACTCGTCGATGACGCGGGCCACGCGATCGGCGCGTGCCCGGTCTCGCAGGCGCATCAACCTCCGGGACTGCTGCACCGCGCGTTCTCGGTGCTGCTCTTCGACACCACGGGCCGCGTGCTGTTGCAGCAACGGGCCGCGGTCAAGACCCGATTCCCCCTGGTCTGGGCCAATACCTGCTGCGGCCACCCGGCTCCGGGCGAATCGGTGACCGACGCGGCCGCGAACCGCCTCGCCGAGGAATTGGGCCTGACCACCGACCTCACCGAGGTCGGCGTCTTCCGCTACCAGGCCGAGGACGCCGACAGCGGGCGGGTCGAGCACGAATGGGATCACGTCCTCATCGGAAGGCTCGGGTCGGCGCGACCGCGTCCCGATCCGGCCGAGGTCGCCGATTTCGCGTGGGTCCAGCCCGACGCGCTGCGCATGCGTCTCTGTGACGATCCCGCGAACTACTCCCCCTGGCTCGGGGGTGTGCTGGAGATCGCCGACGAGGCGTACCACCGGACCGAAGGGTAGTCCGACGTATCCGACGCCGAACCGGTCGAGACGAGCCCGTGGATTCGCGGACTCTCGACCGGTTCGGCGCACGGCCCCGATCCTCTGGATCGTGGCGTCATGAGTGATGACGTTCCCGCGTGGGCGTACGAGCGGGTGAGCGTGCGTCCGTTCGATCCTCGATGGGCCGATCGGGCGCGGGTCGAGCGCGCGCGGTTGATCGAACTGCTGGCGCCGTGGCTGGTCGACGGTGTCGAACATGTCGGGTCGACAGCGGTTCCGGGGTTGGCCGCCAAACCGATCATCGATCTCATGGCCTCGGTGAACGATCTCGATGTCGTCGTTGTCGAAGCCGCGCAATGCTTCACCGTCGACGGCTGGTGCTTCGTGCCGCCGGAACTGGACGGTCGGCCGTGGCGTCGCTTCTTCGTCAAACCGGACGAAACCGGGCAGCACCGAATCGCCCACCTGCACCTGGTCGCCTCCGGTCACCGGCGCTGGGGCGAACAGATCGCATTTCGCGACGCCCTGAGACGGGACGGGACGCTGGCCGACGACTACGAGCAGCTCAAACGGCGGTTGGCCGACCGACACGAAGATGACCGCGAGGCCTATACGAACGCCAAGGCGGGATTCATCGCGAAGGCACTCGGACTCGCGCCCGACTGACCGGCCTCCCCAGCCTTGTTTTTCGGTGACACGCATGCGTTTGCCACTTCCCGATGCGATCACACATTCATTGATGCGCATATCAGCGTACTGACATGTAGTTGCTTCCGGAGTGTCGCCTCCCGTTCGCAGGTTCGGATCGGCGGGAAGTTCCCGGTCGCGCCGATTCGCGCGGAAGCTTGGGTAAATCACAGGTTTGCCACAGGGTCACACCAGGCGCGCGGTGGATCGTTGAGGGGTACGCAATTCCCGCGGCAAGTGAGGTGCACCATGGTCGAGGTCGAAGTCACGCAGGACAAGGTGACGGTGAACGTACTCGGGATGGACCGGATCCTTTCGCTGCGCGAACAGGTGACCGTCGACCTGTCCGACATCACCGAGATCGCCCTCGCCGAAGTCGATCTGCGCCCGCCGTGGGTGCGCGCGCCCGGCGCATTCTTCCCGGGTGTGATCGCGGCGGGCACCTATCGGGGTAGACGCCGGAAAGAGTTCTGGGACACCCGATTCGGCGGCCGGGCCATTCGCATCGATCTGGCAGGCACCGAATTCACCCGCATCGTCGTCGATGTCGCCGATCCGGACCTCGCCCTGGAGGAACTGACCTCGGCCGTCGCCGCCTGACAGTCAGGGACGACCGAAGGGGCGGAGAACGCCGCGATACGTTTTCGACGGGGGCGCGGCGAACTCCCCCCGCCCGGATTTCCTGAGACCGAGGGTGACCAGCGACTGCACGGTGAGGGTGGCGGCGGCGACCCCGTCGACCACCGGGACACCGATCTCGGCACGTATATGCGCGCACAGGTCGGCCATGCCCGCGCAGCCCAGCACGATCGCGTCGGAGCCGTCGGCCTCGACCGCCTCCCGGCAGGCCTCGGTGACGATCTTGCGCGCGTTCGGATCGGTGTCGAGCGCGAGCACCGGGATCTCACAGGCATGGATGCCGCGACAGAAACGGCGCATCCCATAGTGTTCGGCGAGATCCTCCGCCCGTCCGATCGTGCGATCCAGCGTGGTGACGATGCTGAAACCGCGCCCGAGGTGCGAGGCCGCGCGCATGGCGGCCTCCGCGATCCCGATCACCGGTCCCGCCGCGAGTTCACGGGCGGCGTCGAGGCCAGGATCGCCGAAGCAGGCGATCACATAGCCGTCGACACCGTCACGTTCTCCGCGCGCGATGGCATCGAGGATGCCGGGTACGCTGAGGGCCTCGTCGTAGTGGCTTTCGATCGACGCGGGTCCCATCGCGCTGGTGACCGCGTCGAGCAGTGTGCCGGGGCCGACGACGGCCCCGGCACACTGCTCGATCGTGTCGGTCATCGCCCGCGTCGTGTTCGGGTTGACGACACGGATGCGCATCAGGCAGGAACCTCCCCCGCGGCAGGCTCCGGAACGACCTTGCCCGCCGCCGCGGTACGCGCGGCCAGCAGGTAGTAGACGACGAATCCGAGCCCGCACCCGATGAACCAGCTGTACTGCGCGGCGGTATGCATCCCGGTCACGCCCTTGGCCAGCACCGGGAACATCGCGACGGCGGCGCCGACGGCTGTCGCGATGATCGCGTTCGGGTTGTAACCCTTGCTGTACCAGTAGCTTCCGGTGGTCGACATGGTGAACAGATCGTCGACCCGCACCTGCTGCTTCTTGATCAGGTAGTAGTCGGCGATCAGCACGCCGAACAGCGGGCCGATGAACGCGCCGAGCACCTCGAGCGTGTAGTGGATGACATCCGGGTTGTTGTACAGGTTCCAGGGCGTGATCAGCACGGACCCGGCCGCCGCGATCATGCCGCCCGCCCGCCAGCTGATCCGCTGCGGACTGACATTGGAGAAGTCGAAGGCGGGCGAGATGAAGTTGGCGACGATATTGATGCCGATGGTCGCGATGGTGAAGGTCAGCGCGCCGAGAACGATCGCGAAGGTGCTGTCGATCCGCGCCACCGTGGTGACCGGATCGGTGATCAGCTCACCGTAGACGGGCACCGTCAGCGACGCGGTGATCACCACGAGCAGCGAGAACAGCAGGAAGTTGACCGGGAGTCCGAGCAGGTTGCCGCGCTTGACCGCGGTGAAGGACTTTCCGTACCGGGAGAAGTCGCCGAAGTTCAGCATCGGACCGGAGAAGTAGGACACCACGAGCGCGATCGCGCCGAGCATCACCGGCAGCGCGTCCCAGCCGGTGTAGGTCACCTCGCCGAGGTTGAGGTCGATGGCGCTCCAACCGGCCTTGGCGATCAGGTATCCGCAGAGCAGGAACATCACCACGTAGACCGCGGGACCGCAGAAGTCGATGAATTTCCTGATGGCTTCCATACCGCGCCAGAACACACACGCCTGCACCACCCACAGCAGCAGATAGCTGCCCCAGCCCAACAGCGACAGCCCGAGGAAGCCGTAGTCGTCGACCACCGCGTACGGGGCGAGGTCGGGAAACAGTTTGATCAGCACCACGTCCAGTGCCGCCGACGCCAGGAAGGTCTGGATGCCGTACCACGCCACCGCGATCAGACCGCGGATGATGGCCGGGACGTTCGCGCCGAGCACACCGAACGCGCTGCGGCACATGACCGGATACGGAACGCCGGTCACCTGACTCGGCTTGGCCACCAGGTTGCAGAAGAAGTAGACGATGGTGATGCCGACCAGCAGCGAGACGAGCACCTGCCAGCTGGCGAGTCCGAGCGCGAACAGGCTGCCCGCGGTGACGTAACCGCCGACGCTGTGCACGTCCGACATCCAGAACGCGAAGATGTTGTACGAGCCCCACTTCTGCTCACGCAGCGGGGCCAGATCCTCGTTGGTCAGCCGAGGGTCGTAATCCTTTGTCGCCGTTGCGGGTTGCGTCGCCGGTCCAGCATCTCGCGGTGTGGTGGCCGAGGACCCGGCCGGGGCGAGTGTTTCGGTCATGGTGATTCCCATCCGAAGGTGAAACTGTGATGGTTCGACGGTAGGAATCCCGCATTGCCCGACAATTGCGCCGTTATTGCCCGACTATTGCACGACAGATATATCTTGCGCGGGCGCCAGCAGCCCGGTGTCGGTGGGCAGGGTCGCGATCACCTTCTCCAGCCTGCGGTGGTGACCTTCGGCGATGAGCAGCAGCCGGTCGATATCGCGGGCGAGGAAGGCATCGAGCATGAGCGCGTGATCGGTGTGCAGGCGCACCCGGTCGGCGCGCCCGATATGCACCATGGACTGCACCGGCTCGGTCACGTTCCACGCCGATTCCAGCATGTGTAGCAACCGGAACATGCGCGAGGGCCGGGTCAGCGCCACATGGAAATGCCGGGACTGCCGGTGGTAGGCGGCCGGATCGTCGTCGCGGATCGCCTGTTCCAGCAGCGCGTTGATCTCCCGTAGTTCCTCGCGGTCGGCGTCGCTGGCGTTGGCGACCGCGGCGGCCAGCGACGCGTTCTCCAAAGTCTCACGCACGATGTACATTTCGCGAAGTTCGGCGGCGGTCAGCTGGGCCACGGTGTAGCCGCCGTGCGGCTCGTGGGTGACCAGCCCCTCCCCCATCAGCGTTTTGAGCGCCTCGCGCACGGGAATGTGGCTGACACCGAATAATTCGGCCACTTCGCGCAGCGGTATCGCCGTACACGGCGGCACCGCCCCGTCGAGGATCACCCGGCGCAGTTCGCCGAGAATGATCTGTGGCCTACCCGGCTCGTCGACAACCAACCTCGCGAGCAGGGCCGAACGTCTCCGTGGAGGCATGGACCCACCGTAGGACAGACGTGTTGCGATCTCGGTTCCTGATGTGACGCTCAGGAAAATGCACAACCACTCGCGGCGGGCGGCGAGATGACGATTCGACCACAGGTCTTACGCTGTACGAGATGACGGAAGGGAGGACACCACCGATGACCACGATTCCGACCACGCAATTCGTCGACCGCCGCTACGCGACCCTCGTCGCCGAATTCGACCGGCTGTTCCGCCGCCCCACCGACGGCGGCGGCGCCCTCGCGGTCTACCTACACGGCGAACCCGTCGTCGACGTCTGGGCCGGTTACGCGGCCCCCGACCAGCCGTGGCAGCACGACACCGTGGCCATGGCCTACTCGACCGGCAAGGGTGTCGCGTCCACCCTGCTGCACCGCCTCGCCGAACGCGGCCTGCTCGACTACGACGCACCGGTGGCCGAGTACTGGCCGGAATTCGCCGCGGCCGGCAAGGAACGGATCACCGTCCGCGAACTGCTCACGCACCGGGCCGGACTGCATCGCCTGCGCGGTCTGCTGCCGGGACCGGCGCAGACCTTCCTCGACGACGCCGCGGTCACCGAAGCGCTCGCCGCCGCGACCCCCGATCCCCGGCATACGGTGACCAGCGGATATCACGGCATCAGCTTCGGGCATCTGGTCGCCGAACTCGTGCGCCGGGTGAGCGGCGCCGATTTCACCGAACTCCTGCGCACCGAGATCGCCGAACCGCTCGGCGCCGAGGAACTCTGGTTCCGGGTGCCGGAAACCGAGCGCCATCGCATCGCCCCCAACTTCCCGCGTCTCACCATCGCGGGCATGAGCTGGGACGCCAGCGCGAACCTGCTCGGCCGCAGCCGTTTCACCTCTGCCGCCGCCGAGACCACCCCGCAGGGTTTCGCCGATCTGGTCGCCGACCCGCGCCTGCACGATTCGGTCATGCCCGGCGTCAACGGCGTGTTCTCCGCCCGCGCGCTGGCCCGCCTCTACGGCGCGCTCGCCGACGGCGGCACGCTCGACGGCTATCGACTGCTCCGTCCCGAGACCATCGAAGCGATCAGCACCCGTCAGGTGTTCACCCCCGACTACGTGCTGGCGTTCCGCATTCCGTGGGGTCTCGGATATCACGGCGTGCCGATGAAACCGTCCAAGGCGGAACCGATTTCGGCGTTCGGCCATTTCGGGCTCGGCGGCTCGGGCGCGTTCGCCGATCCGAGCACGGGCATGTCGCTCGGATTCGTCACCAATCGGCTCGGCGGCAGACTGACCCCGCTCGGCGACGCGCGGCTGGCACGGCTGGGCACGGTCGCCCACAATCTGGCCAAGAAGGGGTAGCCGCCGGGGCACTACATCTTCCGGAAATCCCAACTGGTGAATTTGGTGGGTTCCAGGCGCAGCCAGGCATGGCGACCGTCGTAGTGCATCTCGTCGCGACCCGCGTATTTGCGGGCGAACAACAGCTCGGGAGTCGCCAGATCCGGGTCGGGGGCGCCGGTCCGAGGCGCCTCGCCGACCGGGGTCAGCACCCCGCGAATCTCCACCCCGCGCAACTCGTTGAATTCACGGCCCGCGTCGATGAGCACGGCGACCTTGGGATCGCGCACGACATCGGTCCAGCGTTGACTCTTCACCACCGAGTTGAGCCATAGCGCCGTTCCGTCCCACACGAACCACAGGGGCGTCAGGTGCGGCCCGTCCGCGCCGGTCGTGGCCACGCGACAGGTCCGTTCCTCGGCGAGGAAGGCGTCGACCTCGGCCGGGGTCATGGCGATCTTGCGTCCTCGCCGTTGTTCTTTCATCGAATACGACCTCTTTCGGTTGCCGTGTGGGCGGCGCTCAGCGCCCGAGCATGAAGTTGACCACGGGCGTCGCGGCGGGGAACGATCCGGCCATCCCGGAACTGAAATATCCGGAGTCGGAGGTCAGGGTGATGCCGTTGACGGCGGAGGCGGCGTCGCTGCACAGGAACAGCAGCGGGCGGGCCTGCTCGATCGGTCGCGCCGGTTCGGTTCCCGCTACCGCGCGGAAGTCGGCGCCGAAGCCGAGCCAGCTGGCGGCGTTGGCGCGGGCCAGCGGGGTGTCGGTCGGGCCGGGGCAGATGGCGTTGATCCGGATTCCCCTGCTGCGCAAGGGCAGCGCCTGCGTCGCGATGTAGGCGCAGACCGCCTGCTTGCTGAACATGTAGTCCGCTTTGCCGTGCTCCACCGCCCACCGCGCCGCGTCGTGGAAGTCGGTGATCGACAGATACTCCTGCAACAGCGTCAGATTCGACTCCCACCCCAGACCCGCCGAGGAGGAGATGAATCCGATCGCCGCGCCGGACGGCAGCAGATCGGCGGCGAGCAACCGGTCGATCAGGTAGCGGTGGCCGAGGAAGTTGATCCGCTCGATTCCGGGGGTGCCGTCGGCCACCCCGGCGGCGGCCACCAGCGCGTGCACCGGCCCGCCGATCTGTTCGAGCGCGGCATCGATGGTGGCGGCGTCGGCCAGGTCGAGCGCGATCGTCCGCACTCCGGCCATCGTGATGGGCGCACAGTCGGCGACGATGACCTCGGCGCCCGCGGCGAGCGCGAGTTCGGCTGTGGCCGCGCCCATTCCGGTCGCGCCGCCGACCACGAGCACCCGTTTGCCATCGAATCGGAAGGCGTCGAACAACGTCATTGTGTTCTCCTGTGCCGCGCTGGGCGGTGTCGTGCGAAGCGGCCGGGGTGACGACGCCACCGCAATGCGATCACCGCTCCCATTTCCGATTCGGTAGTATGCGAGCGCCGATCGCATACTGTCAAGGGGTGCTGCCCCACGAGCGGATAGAGGCGAATGCGCTGTTACCGACCCGACCTCGCGCCGTCGACGGCGCCATGACCCGCCCCGACTGCCCGGATCCCGACGCGCCCGAGCCCGGATCGGCGCAGTGGTGGCTCGAACGCGCCGCGACGGAGAACCGGCGCAGGCCGCGCGACGGCGGCCTGTCGACCACCAAGATCGTCACGGCCGCGGTGGATCTGCTGCGCGAGGACGGTGTCGACGCGCTGACCGTGCGCCGGGTCGCCGAACGTCTCGATACCAGCAGCGCGTCGCTCTATCGCCACATCGCGGGCCGTGACGAACTGATCGCGTTGATCGCCGACCACGTCATGGGCGACATCCGCCTGGTGCGCACCGGCCGCGGCTGGCGCGCCGACGCCGAGGCGCTGATGCACGAGACGCGGCGCGTCATCCTGTCGCAGCCACTGCCCCCGGCCGTGGGTCGCGGCACCGCCGGGTACGGACCCAACACCCTGCGCCTGGTCGACGCCGTGCTGGAATTGTTCCTCGAAGCGGGCAGCACCCCCGAGCAGGCCGCGTTCAACACCACCACGATGATCCAATTCGTCGCGGGAGCGGTCGATATCCAGCGCAGTGTCGCGGGGCGCGGCCCACTCGGGGCCTCCCGCTCCGACGGTTTCGCCCGTCTGCTCGCGAGCCTGCCCGCCGAGCGCTACATCGCCCTGCGCACCGCGGGCGCCGCGTATGTCGCCGCACCCACGGACGACGTGTTCGCGCACGGGGTCGCGATGTTCCTGGACGGAGTCGCCAGTCGACTGCCCGCCCCCGACGCGGAGTAGCGCCCGACCGTTGCCGCCACCTCGGCAAGATTGCTATTCTCGCGATTCAGAATTTCATTCTCGAAGGAGGCGGTCGTGACGATCGGCCGGTCACTGCCACACCTGCGATTGCGGGAGCGCGATATCCCGGTGCCCTCCTCGGTGAGCGAACAGGCACGAGCGATCCTCGCGCTCGGCCCGCTCGCGCCCACACCGGAATGGCCCGCGCGCGACGACGCCGACGGCTGGCGGACGCTGATCGCCGAAATGGATCGGACCGCCCTCGCGATGGCCCCCGCCTCCGACGCCGCACGCGAGGTCGCGGTCGAGGAGATCTCCGCCGGAGGGGCCCGGGTCTACGTCATCACCCCGCACGCGTTCGACCCCGACGACCGTCGCGTCTACCTCGAATTCCACGGCGGCGCGTTCACCCAGGGCGGCGGCGAGATCTGCCGTCTGCGCGGGATCGACAACGCGCTGCGTGTGGGCGTGCGGTCGTGGTCGGTCGACTACCGGATGCCGCCGGACCACCCCTACCCGGTACCCCTCGACGACTGCCTCGCCGCCTATCGCGCGCTGCTCGAACAACGCGACCCCGGCGAGATCGTGGTCGGTGGCGTGTCGGCGGGCGCGAATCTGGCCGCGGCGATGATCCTGCGGGCGCGCGACGAGGGGCTCCCCCTACCGGCGGGTGTCGTACTGGCGACCCCGGCGGCCGATCTCACCGAATCCGGTGACACCTGGCAGACCAACCGCGGACTCGACAACATCCTCACCGGCCCCACGCCGTCGACACTGCTCTACGCGGGCGCCGCCGATCTGCGCGACCCCTACGTCTCACCGCTTTTCGGCGAATTCCACGCGGGATTCCCACCCGCCCTGCTGCTTTCCGGAACCCGCGACATGCTGCTCTCGGACACCGTCCGCCTGCACCGCGCGATGCGTTCGGCGGGCGTGCGGGCCGAACTGCACGTCTGGGAAGCGGCCGGGCACGGCGGATTCCTCGGCCGGGCACCGGAGGACGACGACCGCGCCGAGGAGATCCGCCGCTTCACCACCGCGTGCTGGAGCAGCGGCGCGTAACTCAGTGCGCCCCACCGAGTTCCAATGCCAGCACACCCAGGATCACCAGCGCGACGCCACCGACCTGCACCGGGGTCAACTTCTCGTCCAGGAACAGCGCGCCGATCGTAGCGACCGCCGCCACACCGATCGCGGACCAGATGCCGTAGGCGACGCCGATCGCCATACCGCGTTTGAGCGCCTGGGCGAGGAAGAAGAACGCGGCACAGTATCCGATCACCACGATGATCGAGGGAATCACCTTGCTGAACCCCTCGGACAGTTTCAACGAGATGGTCGCGGAGATCTCGGAAACGATCGCGAGCGCCAGGAACAGAAAGGTCATGACGGCACCCTAGCGAGGATACGATCGGATGCGCGGGGGCCGGGTCGTCCCCGGGATCGAGAACTCGGGGGATCGTCCGTGAACCTGCCCATGCACGTGGCGATGGGCACGCTGTGCGCCACGCCGCTGCTCGTCTTCCTGCCCGCGGTCGTCGGCGCCGTCGGCGTACACGCCGAGCACCGAAGGCGTCACGCACTGCGGCAGTGGGCGGCGAACAACGGATGGCAGTACGCCGAGGGACTCCACGCGCCGTGGACAGCGCGAATGCCCGGCGCGAACGCGCGCGGCGTCGGCGTCGCCCTCACCCGCGTGCTCGACGGCAGGCGGGTCACGGTCGCGGACTACCACTATCGGACGACGACGAACGAGCGGTCGACCGACGGGACGACACGCACGACCACCCGGAGGCACCATTTCGTCGTGACGATCGTGCATCTGGACCGTCCGCATCCGCCGATCGCGGTCGTGGAACGCGGCACGCTCGGAATCCTGCACCGCTCGATATTCGGCGACAAACCGACCGCGACCGGCAATATCTGGTTCGACAACCGCTTCTGGATCGCGAGCCGCGACCCGGGCTATGTCCGCCACCTCGTCGGGCCGGACCTGATCGACGCCCACATCGCGGGCGCCGTGCCCCTGTGGAGCGTCGCGGGCAACGATCTGATGACCTACTCGGTGGGGCACCTGAACCGCGTCCGTGCGATACCCGAGCACATCACCCCGCTGCTACGGGTCGCGAATCTGCTGGGCCGAACGGACGCGTGGTCGACCTGAACGGTGCGGCATCCCGGTGCGGTCGCCGATCTCAGCGCAGCCAGTCACGCAATGCCGACGCCTGCGCCCGCACCTCGTCGAGCTGAGCCACGACCTGCACACCGGCCGTGCCGCCGCGGGCGTTGCGCGAGGCGATGGAGCCCTGCACCGTCAGCACCTCGCGCACCTGCGGGGTGAGGGCGGGGTCGACGGCGGTGAATTCCTCGTCGGTGAGTTCGTCGAGTCCGACGCCGCGCGCTTCGGCCGCCCGGACGCACCCGCCCGCCGCCTCGTGCGCGACACGGAACGGAACACCCTGGCGCACCAGCCATTCGGCGATATCGGTGGCGAGGGTGAAGCCCGCGGGGGCGAGCTCGGCCATGCGGTCGGTGTGGAAGGTGAGGGTGGCGACCAGGCCCGCGATGGCGGGCAGCAGCAGTTCCAGCTGGGCGACCGAATCGAACAGCGGTTCCTTGTCTTCCTGCAGGTCACGGTTGTAGGCGAGCGGCTGCGCCTTGAGGGTGGCGAGCAGGCCGGCGAGGTTGCCGATGAGCCGTCCCGCCTTGCCCCTGGTGAGTTCGGAGACGTCGGGATTCTTCTTCTGCGGCATGATCGACGAGCCGGTGGACCACGCGTCCGCGAGAGTGATGTAGCCGAATTCCGGTGTGCTCCAGATGACGACCTCCTCGGCCATCCGGCTCAGATCGACACCGATCATGGCCAGCACGAAGGCCGCCTCCGCCGCGAAATCGCGAGAGGACGTGGCATCGATCGAATTGGCCGCGGCGGCGGTGAAATCCAGTTCCGCCGCGATCTGTTCCGGATCCAGGCCGAGCGAGGACCCCGCCAGCGCACCCGAGCCGTAGGGCGAGACGGCGGCGCGTTTGTCGAAATCGCGCAGCCGGTCGATATCGCGCAGCAGCGGATGCGCGTGCGCGAGCAGGTGGTGGGCGAGCAGAACCGGTTGCGCCGCTTGCAGATGCGTCTTACCCGGCATCACCGCGTCGGGATGCGCGGCCGCCTGCGCGACGAGCGCGTCGACCACTTCGAGCAGTCCGAAGGCGACGCGACGGACCGCGTCGCGCAACCACATCCGGAACAGCGTGGCGACCTGGTCGTTGCGGGAACGTCCCGCCCGCAACCGGCCGCCGAGTTCGGTGCCGACCCGGTCGATGAGTCCGCGTTCCAACGCGCCGTGCACGTCCTCGTCGGATTCCAGCGGACCGAACGCACCCGAATCCACATCCGCCGCAAGGCGATCCAGTCCGGCGAGCATCCCGGACAAGTCGCTGTCGGACAGCAGGCCCGCCTTGTGCAGCACACGCGCGTGCGCTTTGGACGCGCGGACATCGTAGGGGGCGAGCACCCAGTCGAAATGCGTCGACTTGCTCAGCGCGGCCATGGCGGCGGCGGGGCCCGACGCGAAGCGGCCACCCCAGAGCGCACCCTCGTTCGTGCCGCTGTGTGACGAGTGCTCGCTCGATGTCATCGTTGGCTCTCCTTCGGTCGGATGGGGAAGTCGGTTGTCGGGTGGCTGGTCGGTGGCCACGCGGTCGTGACCATCGAACCAGCAGACCTGAACGTCACCGGCACGCAGGGTCCGCGTGCCGTGTCCTCCGGGGGTGGATTGGGGTGTGCGTCGAAGTGTTCGCGAACGGGCGCGCTGTCGCTGCCGGAAGCCAGCGGGGCTCAGGGGGCAGTCCCCGACCCGAGGCAGGTCCAGCGCACGACGCGAGTTGCGCTCATGTCGCTCGTGGGTGCGAACGTGGGCGACCGGAGCGATGAGCAGCCGCGATGCGCGCTCCGGCATAGGCGGGCCGCTGTTTCGCGTAGACAGCGAAGCCCTTGGTCCAGCGCGCACCGGCTGTCGCAGCAGCGCCAGGCCGTGTCCGGGCATGCGACTGCCGCGCTGTGCCTTGCAAGGGCGGCGACTGACAGGTGCCGATTCGAGTTGCCGTCGGACAGGACCGGTGGCACAGGTGGTCAGCGGTCGGTCGATGAGAAGTACCTCCGGATCCGGATCGAGCATGTCGCGAATCTCGACCGGGTCGAGCTCATCAGACGGTTACCGCCGGACCGAGCACCTCCGGACTGACGACCTGACCGTCCGTTCCGGCCGATCCGACCGAGATCCGCCGGTCCGTCGGTGCCCGCCGATCCGTCGGTGCTGACCGAAGGTCCGTGACCAGCCGAACTATCGACACCGACCGGAGCGTCGCTGCAAACCCGACCTATCGGTGCTGGCCGATCCGTCGACACAGACCGAACTGTCAGCGCCCGCCGACTTATCGGTGCCGATCACACTGTCCGTGCCGACCGCACTGTCCGTGCTGGGCCATCTGTCGACACGGACCGACCTGTCGACGCTGGTCGAACTGTCCGTTGCCTGCCGAGCTGTCCGTGCTAGTCGAACTGTCGGTGATCAACCGATCTCCTGCGACGAGTCGACCCGAAACCGGTGGATCTCCACTCGATCGGGTCGCCCGACGCTCCCGTGACCGATGAGCGTCCAGGCGGCGGTCCGGCGGTACGCCGATCGTCACCGCGCTCTCGCCCGAAGGACCCGCCGACGTCATCTGGTAGACCGTCAGCGGTACCGCGAATCGCGCCGCCCGGTGCCGCCGGGCGAAGCGCGCCGCGGACATCGGCGGATTCATTCCACCGACGCCGCACCCATGCGACTACTTCTGGTTCAGATCCCGGCGCGCGGCGACCTTGGAGGACAGACCGTGGATCTGCACGAACCCCTTGGCCAGCGACTGGTCGAAAGTGTCACCCTCGTCGTAGGTGGCCAGGTTGAAGTCGTAGAGCGACTGATCCGAGCGACGCCCGTTGACCACGACGGAACCGCCGTGCAGCACCATCCGGATATCGCCGGAGACGTGCTGCTGGGTGTCCTGGACGAAGGCGTCCAGCGCGCGCTTGAGCGGGGAGAACCACAGGCCGTCGTAGGCCAGCTCGCTCCAGCGCTGCTCGACCTGACGCTTGTAGCGGCCCAGTTCACGCTCGATGGTGACGTGCTCCAGGGCTTGGTGCGCGGTGATCAGCGCGATCGCGCCCGGCGCCTCGTAGATCTCGCGGCTCTTGATGCCGACGAGCCGGTCCTCGACCATGTCCAGGCGGCCGACGCCCTGGCGGCCCGCGCGGTGGTTCAGTTCGACGATGGCTTCGAGCACGCTGACCTGGCGTCCGTCGATGGCGACCGGCACGCCCTTGTCGAAGCTGACGATGAGTTCGTCGGGCGCTTCGAAGTTGACGGTCGGGTCGGCGGTGTAGTCGTAGACATCCTTGGTCGGCGCGTTCCACAGATCCTCGAGGAATCCGGTCTCGACCGCGCGGCCCCACACGTTCTGGTCGATGGAGAACGGCGACTTCTTGGTGACGTTGATCGGGAGTTTGTTCTCCTCGGCGAAGGCGATGGCCTTCTCCCTGGTCCACGCGTAGTCGCGGACCGGCGCGATGACGTTCAGATCGGGCGCGAGCGCGCCGATGCCGACCTCGAAGCGGACCTGGTCGTTGCCCTTGCCGGTGCAGCCGTGCGCGACGGTGGTGGCGCCGTGGAACTTGGCCGCTTCCACCAGATGCTTCACGATCAGCGGCCGGCTGATCGCCGAGACCAGCGGGTATTCGCCCATGTACATGGCGTTGGCCTGGATGGTGGGCAGGCAGTACTCTTCGGCGAACTCGTCACGGGCGTCGACCACGACGGCCTCGACCGCACCGCAGTCGATGGCGCGCTGGCGCACCACGTTCATGTCCTCGCCGCCCTGACCGAGATCGATGGCGACGGCCACGACCTCGGCGCCGGTCTCCTTGCCGATCCAGCTGATGGCGACGGAGGTGTCAAGCCCACCGGAGTAGGCGAGTACGACGCGATCGGACATGTCTGTGTGCTCCTCGGTTCTCTTCGTGTCTCAGCAGTATGAGGCCCGCGCCTGCGAGCGGTGAGCGCGACCCGGACCCGGCACATCGGGACCTCTTCGACCGGCCCGCGCCGTCATGCAAATGATTATGCACGATGATGCAAGCTCATTCATAACCGGGGGTGGCCACTCTGCCTGCCTGCACATATTGTGTCCGAAACCAGCCTTGGCCGCGCCCCCACGCTGTGGAAGTCTGGACCTATCCATCCGCTCGGATGCGAAAGGACCGACCTATGTTCAGCACCATCATCGAACCCCTCCGGGATCTGGCCGAACAGAATCGCGACCTTCTCGGTTTCGTCGTCATCGGCCTCGGCAACTTCGGCCTCGGCGTCACCAAATTCGGCCTCGACCTGGCGACACCCCTGCTCCAGCAGTTCTTCTCCGAGTATCCGCCGGGTCACTACTGACTGCCCCTGACCTGACGCCCCTCGGTCACGGTGTACTGCGGCGGACGGGACCGGCCTGAACGGACATTCTTCGACGGAAAAGACAGAAGCCCGCCGCTCGCGGTCGACTTTGTCCGCCCAAGCCGGAACCTACACAACAAGGACGCCGTCGAGTAGCGGTCACCGCGTCCCCGCTGACGGTCACCCGCTACGAACGATAGGGATCGACCAAGCCGCTGGAGGTTCTGCGATCTCGAGCACAGCGTCCGGAAAGTGTTCCCCCGCGACGGAATAGCATGCCCTCGTCCGTCCGACCGGAGTCAATACACCGCGTTCGGTCAATGCCTTCGCGGTTATCGACTCCTGTGTGGAATGGACGACTCGACAAAACTGACCGCGCTCGGAGATCTGGGCAAACTCCAGAACACCGTGCCGATGTCTCGCCGACTTCGAATTCAGCCAACCGATTTGGACGGCTTCACCCAGTCCTCGAGATCGCTGTCATCCCCCGATTTCGCGCCGCCGGTGTCGGTGGCCGCGGTCTTTCCGGTTCCGGCCGGGCACCCATCGCCGCCCGGGGCGCCCTTCTCACCGGGCGTGATCGGGAACATCACCAGGCATCGGTGGGGAACCTCGCCGCCCGCTTCGGTGACCAGCACAGCCAGGGACGAGGTCTTCGCGACACGCCCGGAAGTGAAGTCGATGTACCCGGTGACACCCTGAACCGCGGTGTCCCGCAATTGCATGGCGACCGCCGAACGGCTGGGCAGACGATCGCCGGTCTCGGCGACGCGCACGGTGTTGAGGAAGAGACCCGAGGCGTCGTAGCCGAGTCCGAGGCGATCCCCGACCCAGGACGGCCTGTCCGTCCACCGGACGTCGGAATATCCGCGCAGGTCCGCGATGAGTTCGGGCACCGTGTCGCACAGGGCCGCATAGACGGCGGGCACCTTCGCGGTGCCCACTTCGGCTCTGCCCTCGAGGCAGGCGCGACCACCGAGGATCGCCGGTGCGGCCTTGGCGACATACCGCACGGTCAGACCCGGCGGCAGACCCTTGCTCACCTCGGGATCGGCGATCACCCGGGTGAGGGTGTCGTTGCCGAGGATCGCGGGACTCTCACCGCTGAGGCAGCCGTTGGCGACCGAGCCCGCGAAGGCCGGGAAGTCGTCGTTGCGCCCCGCGTAGAACAGCAGGGTCTCCCGATCGAACTGGGGTGTGCAGAACGCGGGGAATCGGTTGAGTTCGTGCTGTGTGGTCCAGGTGCGCCGTTCGATCTCGATATTTCGCCGTGCGAGCTTGTCGGTCAGGCTGTCGACCAGGGTGGTCACGTAGAGGTCGGTGGGAACCTGCGGGTAGTACAGGATCACTTTCCGGAAGCGGGGCTGCCCCGCCTTGTCGGACGAGCGCGGATATCGCGCGCCCTCGACGTAATCGACGATGAGTTCGGCGTGTTCGGCGTTACTCGGCGTGGCCTGGAAATAGAGGGGCGAGGCATTGGCGAGGTCGTTCGCTGTCAGCGTCGTCGCGACCACCGGCACGCCGAGATCACCGAGACGGGTAATGGCCGTGCGTGTCGCGGTACTGCTGCGATCCATCCCGACGACGCCGAGCACACTCGCGTCGTGGGCGAAGAGCCCGCGCAGGTGTTTGTCCACCACGCGGGGCGCGTGCCGCATCTCCGTACCGCCGTTGGCGATCACCACGTGCATCAGCGGCTCGGATTCGGAACGTTTCTTCAGCGCCAGCCGCTGCTGCACCGCGATCCCCGCCAATTCTTCGACCTGCGCCGACGGGTAGCGCACATTGGCGTCGGAATAACTGAGACCGGCGAAATAGACCAGCGTCATCAGCGGCCTGCGCGGATTGGTCCTGCGCGCGCTCTCGGCCTCGCCGTTCAGCCGGAAGACTTCCCGCTGAATCGCTTTCAGATAGGGGTCGTCGGTGAACACCTGACGGGCGTTGTCGCTGTAGCCGACGCATTCCCCCTCGTGCATTTCCACCGAGACGCCCGACGTCCACGGCCAATGCGTGCACGGCACCCCGCGCAGGGCGGGCACGACCACGAGTGTGGCGGCCACCAGCAGAAGGACCGGCAGCAGAACCGACATCGTCACGACCCCGCGGCGCGCGGCGGGTGGCGGCGACGGCGGCACCGCGAGGTGGGCGTAGCGCGGGTCACGCACGGTCCCGTTCAGCGGGTCGGGTAGTCGCACCCGCAGCGGCAGCGACCAGGCGTGGGGCAGCCGATTGGTGCGCATGTGGTCGATATTGCGCAGCCAGCGCTGGAGCGGATCCGGTTGCACATCCGAGGACGGCCGGTCGACCAGGCTCTCCAGGGTGTCGAGATTCGTCAGATCACCGATCCGGCCGAGGTCACGGGCTTGCGGCCGGGCCGGTGCCGACTCCAGACAGGCCAGCACCACCAGCGGATCGAACAAGCCGGTCTCGTTGCGGATGTCGTTGATACGCGTGAGAAGTCGCGCGCCCGCGCTGTCGGGCGCGACCGGCCCGAGCAGCGCCACCGGATAGGCGGTGCGCCGCCAGCCGGACGGCCGCCAGAGCGGACGACGGTACGCGTCGCGCAAATCCTCGAGGAAGGCGTGCACGAGCAGTTTGGCGATCTGCTCGTCGTTCTCGTCGCTACGCCCCGACGCCGTGAGCCGGGTCGCGAAACCCAGGAAACTGTCCGACAGTTCGGGTGCGAGATAGCGCTGGCGCATGAACCAACGGGTCACCTTCGACATGCCGGGGATACGGCCGCCACTGATCCACAACCACAGCCGCAGCACCGGCCACAGCGCCAGCACCGCGAACACCGTGCGCGACAGCACATCCCCCGCCGCCGCCTCACTCGCGCCGTCCGCCGACCGTGCGGGCGAACCGCTGCGCAGCAACCTCGGCAACCGGGCACGCAGTTCCACCGCCGCTTCGGTCTCGTCACTGGTCACCCGCTGTCGGGTCAACCAATCCGCCGTGCGGTAGCGCGGGAACCTGATCGGCCCCATCGCGGTGTCGTCGGTGGAGAACCCCTCGACCAATCGCTGCAGGATCGGCAGGCAATGCCCCTCGATCTCCTGTCCGGTCGCGTTGGGATCCGGAGCCAACGCGTCCGGCGGCAACCCCGCCGCCGAAAGATCCACTCGCGCACGCGGACTTGCCCGCCGCCCGCCGGATTCACCGAGCCAGCGGTAGATCTCGACCAGCAGCGCGCTCGACGGCGGCACGTCGACCAGGCCGACGAGAGGACGCGGCAACGGCCGTCGGCGACGGATCAGCGTGCGAAACACCCGCGGGCGCGAATCCGGAACATTGAGCGCTCGAACGAATTCGAGCAGTTTGCCGATATCGTTGGCCTCTGGCACCGACGGCCTCCCCCACTTGCTCAGAACTACGGCCGCGTATGGAATTGCGTCCGCGTTAACGGGCGACTGTACCGCGCGGTGCGGAACCGGGCATCAGATCGAATTCACGGACGCCTGTATGCCGCACCGAAATCATCGCGCCGCAGGCAGCGGATCATCCCCGGGCGTTGTCGCCGCCGTGCGGTTCGACGGCACCGGCAAACGGCCACGCCGCTCCGGGGACCACGGCCGTCCGACCATGCAGGACGGGGCCGCGCACGATTCCGCCACCGCCTTCTCACGTGGTCGGGGTGGCTACGCCCGCCGCGGCGAGTACCCGGGCCACAGCGTCGGGATCCGTCGGCTCGTCCGTCGGCCTGACGGCGCGCAGGGAATCCAGCAGTACGCGGACATCCAGCCGATACGCCTCGGCATCGGACAGCACGTGGTGTGCGCTCGGCGCGTGGTCGCCCTCGATCAGGTAGAGACGCAACTCGCCGAGCACGCTCGCCCGATCCACGAAGCGGCTCATCCCGCAGTCCAGACCGTCGTCGCGGAGATCATCCGGATAGGAGGCGCGAGCCCAGACGCCGCTGTCGTACCAGTAGACGCAACCCAGCTCGTGCCCCTCCAACCGGTCACGCAGTTCCTCGAACGGGAGCCAGTCCGGCGCGCCCGCGACCATATCGATCCTCGGCTGGTGGAACTTCACGCCGCTCGCTTCGTCCTCGCCGTAGAGCACGAAACGGCCGTCCCCCATCCGAGACATGGTCCACCACGTGCAACCGCAGTCGTCGAGATGCAGCCCCTCGGCGTCGAGCCAGATACCGGTGCGGTGACCGGCCTTCGACTCGTCGGCCGCGTGCGCGTCGACGGCCGCGAGCAATGCCCAACGTGCCCAGAGTGTCTCGGCCGCGGGCAGATCCTCCAGCACACCGGGACGGTGAATAGTCATGAGAGGTCCCCTTCCGGACGTCACGGGCGACTACAACCGCTGAGCGCGATCAGCGCCTGGTCGACCTCGGCTCTCAGCGGGTCATCGGAGAGGTTGTCGGCCTGGGGCAGCGGAGGTTCCATCGCGTAATCCTCGACACCGATAACACCCCGTCGAGCAACGACTGGAGTCACTGGCGCACTCGTTGATCATTGGCCGAGGACAGTCGATGGGCGGCCAGCCCCTCCCGCACGAAGTCCGAACGGGTCACCTCGCCGGCGTAGGTCTCCCTCAGGGTCGGTTGCGCGGCGATACCGCTGTCGTACTGGGCTTCGGAAAGTCTCTTCCACAAAGGAATCGGGTACCTCTCGCTCATTCGAACCGCCGACATCCCATGCCTAAGGTTCGACCGGAACACACGATACGTTCGACCGCACGGGTGTAGGCGGTTCAGTGCTGTCAGCATAAGGCTGGTGCGGCGGTGATTTCGTGACAGACGTAGGTGGACGCGGCGGGCGTGGCGGACGATTCTGGCTGGGATCGAGAACAGTTGCAGACGCGGCATTTTCGGTTACCAGCGGCTGGCTGGATGGTCGTGCATGCCGATCGTTTGCCGCCAGGCGGTCAGATCGAGGGCGAGCGCGACGATCGCGCGCCAGATCCGGTTAGCGTCGAAAGACTTGCACGGGAGGTTGCGCAGCCGGTGCCTTTGGCTGCGCGGATGCGGTCCTCGCAGCGGGCGCGACGGCGACCTGCTGGTCCGGCAGCGGTATACCGACTCCGACGGTCGCCGCGCCGAACAGCGCGAATCGTTGGAACTGAAAGTCTGGCGCGACGGACGCAAGGACCCGCTGGAGGAAGGACTGGCCCAACTCGACGGTTACCTCGATCGAATGGGCCTGACCACCGGGATACTGGTGATCTTCGACCGCCGCACCACCGCCACCCCGATCACCGAACGGACCCGGTTCGACGAAGCCACCTCCCCCACCGGGCGACAGGTCACGCTCCTACGTGCCTGACTACTCGGGTAGCGGATAACGGTGGTGGCGACCGAATCCGGTGTCGCCGACCTGGTACCGCAGCGCGACACCGACTCGACCGCGCTGTCGACCATCGTGTGACAGGCGCCGGGAATTCGCACCGGCCCCGAAGGACGGTGCCGAGCGGGAGGTTTGCCGGACTCCCGGACCGGCTATATGGTGCTGAGAGATCGGGGAGGGAGACATGGCCGGATACTTTCATGTGGATATCGACGTGCTCGCGAGCACGGTGCGGTCGCTGAAGAATTCCGAACAGGTACTCGGCGATGCGATGAAGGCCCTGGAGAACGCGGGCGACGGCGATATCGGCACCACCGGCCTGAACGACGCCGCCGAAAGTTTCCAGCGCAGCTGGAAATTCGGCATCGAACGGATCATCGACGCCGCGACCACCACCGCCGAGGGCGTCTCGAAATGCCATGACGCCTACGTGTCCGCAGACTCCGCGTTCGCGAACGCGGTGAATCAGGCCGCCCAGGTGGTCGACGCGCAGGGTACCGCCGCCGACAATGCCGTGGGGGTGCAGCGGTGAGCGCCAACCCCTACCCCAACCTGGGGTTCAACCCGGTGCGCGGCAGTACGGCCGAGGTAGCGAACCTCCGCCTGCGTATCGACGCGGCACGCCAAGGCGTGACGGAGACCAAGACACTGCTCGACCGCCTGCTCGACAGCGGCGACGTGTGGAAAGGCGATGCGGGCGACGCCTTCCGGGCGAATTTCGACGCCACACTGTCCACCGACCTGCGGTTGGCCCAGAAGTCGCTGGAATCCGCCGTCGATCTCGTCACCGAATGGCATACGAACCTGGTCGATTTCCAGAGCACCGCGAAGGGGCTCGAACAGGAGGCGGCCGCGGCGCGTGCCGAACTCGCCACCGCGAACACCACACTCACACAGGCGCGCGCGCATCCCGACCTCGCCCTGGCCAATACGCAGTTCTCCGATGCCGCCGAGTTGAGCGCGGCCCAGTCCCGTCTGGACGCGGCGATCGCGCGGGTGAACGCGGCGGTGACGGCGGTGTCGAATTGCCAGACCACCCTGGACGCGATCATCCGGCGCGCGACCGATCTCGAGGCCGTGCACAACGCCCTGGCCGCTCGGATCGCCGCCGCTCTCGTGGAAGCCGCCGAGAACGCGCCGAGCAAGCCCGACGAGAGCCTCTGGGACAAGATCGTCGACGCGGTGAACGCGCTCGGCGACTGGATCGACGAGCATCGCGAACTCCTCCACAACATCCTCTCCACCACCGCGGCCATCGCGGGTCTGCTGGCGGTGATCACCCCGCCCCCGATCAGCGCCATCGCCCTCGGCGTCTCCCTGGTGGCCGGGGTCGGAGCACTCGGACTGAGCCTCACCGACGACGAACTGCGCGACGATCTGTTGCACGGCAGTCTGAGTGAGAAGCTCAGCGCCGGAATGCAACTCTCGGGTGACGCGCTCGGGCTGATTCCCGGCGTCGGCGCACTCGGCAAGGTCGGCAAAGTGGCGATGCTCGGCGACGCGGCGGGCGATGTCGGCCGTTTCGAGGGCATGGCCCGCGCGTGGTCGGAGGCAGCCCACAATCCCGGGCTGGTCAACAAGTTCATGACCGACCACAACGTCGGCGGCGTGACGGACATCATGGCCAATACCGGTGTCACCAACGGGGTCAATCGGCTGCTGCAATTCACCGGCGTCGAGGGCGCGCACAGCGTGGCCGATCCCGCTGTGGCGCTCACGGTACTGAAGCGGACCGAGGGTGCGGTCGGATCGGTGGCCGGTCTGGCTCTGGGAAGCATCTTCGGGGACTGAATGATCGAGGATACCGAGCGATGACCGACAATCCGGCGCGTCCGCCGCGCTACGCCGTGGCAGTGGAGATCCCGCCCGGCTATCACGAACTCCCGCTGACCGATATCGCCACCGCGATCTCGGCCGCCGAACCACTGCTGTCGCGCCGCACCGCGGGCGAGCTGCGCGCCAGTGTGCCGAAAACCCTCGGCACACTCGAATTCATGCTGGAAGCACTCGCCAAGCGCAATGCCGTGTACTGCGGCATCGGCACGCACAGAAGCGCCGACGGGCATCCGGTGGTGTCCTGGCTGACGATCTCGTGTCTCGATGCCGGCGCGCCCCGCAATCCTCGCCTCACCCTGGCCGACATCGCGCAGCGCAAAACCCGCGACGAGATCTCTTGGCGGGTAGAAGGTGTCGATGTCGGCGAGCGGCCCCTACTGTTCAGCGAGGGCATCGGCCACTACCCCGCTCCTGACCTGCCCGCGCTGCCGAAATCCGACGACGCGGCGCGCACCCACCAGATGGAGGCGGTGATCGCTTCGCCGGACGGCACCACCGTGGCGGTGATCGAGGTGACCACCGCCGAAGTCGACCGAGGGCCGGAATTCGCCCCCATGCTGTTCGGACTGGCGGCGACCCTCGAATTCGTTGCCTCTTCAACGACCTCGAGTCTCACACTGTGAACCGGCCACCCATGATGGACATCGCACCGCCGCCCGGACCGGCCCGGCAGTTCCCGCCGACCAGACAAGCGCTGCGCCGCAACTGGTGGATTCGGTGGCCGTTGCTGCTCACCGCGCTGGCCACCGGACCACTGACCGTCGTATTGATCAACAATTACGCCGATGCCGCCGCTCTGGTCGCATCGCAGTACTTCATCTTCGGGACGATGTTCGGCGGATGTTTCGTCTGGATCAATCGACGCCGCCGCAAGGCCCTGCGAAATCCGTGGACGGTGTGGCGTATCCGGTATCTGTCCGGTGGCCGCTACGAGTGGGTCGACCTGCTCGGCCCGCAGGGTGAGACAGCGGGCACGCTCCTGCTCAGTACGTGGGCGTGGGACCGGGGAAAGCTGGTCGACCACGCCACCCGCGAGATCTGGTTCGCCGGCGATCCGGCGAGGTACGGGATCGTGTCGCGTCCGGGTGGGCGAGATATGCGCTACGCGTACGTATCCCGCGTCTACAAGCCACCGCGCTTCACCTTCCGTGAGGACGCCGGTGGTCCGCGTGTCCCCGGTGCGGGTCGACATTCAAGCGATTGACCGCCGACTCGTCGGGGGCGAGCTAAATTCATCCCGCTCAGGACAGCCGGTCGATGGCCTCGCTGTCGCCCAACTCGCCGACGCGGCGCCCACAGGCTTGCGCACAACGGTGATTGAATCTCCCCGGGTCTCGTGCGCACCGGGCTATCTGTCTCCGGCCAGTTGTTCGGAGCAGGTGAGATAGTACTCGGGCTTCGTACTCGATAGCTGGTCGGCCGCCGATTCGGCTAATCAGCCGGGAGTCAACGCACTCGGACGCAAGGCCGGCGCCGCCAATCCGGATGCCCACACCCGAGCAGTTGCAAGAGCTGGTACGGCAGCAAATAGAGGAAGAAGACGAGCGCGCAGTCATCACCGCGAAGGACGCCTCGCACGAGGCTCTGACGGACGAACAGGCGAAAATGTTACATGAAGCCCGCCAGCGGTACTAAGTTGATTCGTTCGACTTCCCTGAACCAGGAGCACCATAGATGACCCTTGCTCACCCTCGCGCCGATCTCAGTGCCGCGCCCGGATCCGAGGTCGTGCCCCGCGAGGAGATGCGCCTGGCGAACCTCGCCGAGAGGGTCGCAGAAGACCATGATTTCCATCTGTGGCTAGAAGCCCTGCCTCGCAAGACGGCGATTAGGTGCTCACTGTCTCCAACCACTTATTTGCCCGCCCCCGATCCCACAGGAGGAGCGGACAGCCCGACCAGGCCGTCGCCAGTCGACGATGTCACATCATGGGAGCTGGCCAGGGTGCGGTGACACCACGCACCGGACCTTCCATTCTCTACTGAAGCGAAGCCCCACCACCGCTTGTCGATCGCACAGCACCGCGAAAACTACGGCGAGACAGCGGCGATCACACTCCGCGCAGCGCAGCAGTGATAGATATCCGGCACTGATTTCCAGCGGAATATTACAAAGAGCATTCACCGTCAGCAACTGGAACTGATAGTCCAAAATCGAACGGAAGGGCGGCCGATGAAGCGCGCAATGGACTGGCACAGCGAATCGCTGGTCGATGCGGATGATGCAGTCAGGCACCATCCGTTCGAATGCCCGACCTGTTGGACCGAAGTAATACTCGCACAAGGCGACATTAATGCAGCATATTTTCGACACAAGGACACATCACTGAGATGCCCGGACTATCACCCCGGTGTCGGCATCTCATCTCAGTCGCATTTCCCGCGAGACCAGCGTTTCACGCTCCGCCTTACCCTAGCCGATAACAAATGGACTCTCTATTTCAAATTACCGGAGCTCCAAGCCAAGGAGATGGCTACAACTAATCCCAAGGAGCTGAGAAGTCTCACAATTGCACTACAGCCCAGCAATGGACCTATTCAACGGATCAATGGCCTAGAATTATGGCCCGGTGCCGGAAAATCTACCATCGCCGTGAATCCCGCCGATCAAATTATCCGGTCATTCACAGAAGGAAAATGGCCGCGATGGGATGTTTCTCGCTGGAACAACAGCGTACAGAAAATCCCGGAACTGGGCGGAATCTTCGGCCAAGACCGCGGCGGCGACTACGTCCTCTGCGACGAAAGCCGACCGCTGTACCTCGGCAGATCCGCAATCCTGGTTGCCCAGGAGCGCATGCCTCCACCAACCTGGGTCATAGCCGACAGACTCAACAGTCAGGACGGATACGCCGCTTGGCACTTCTTTGCCCCACCCTCCACCAATCCCAGATACCAGCGATGGCTGAAGAAATATGGCACCACACTTGCCGAAAATCGCGGTCCATCGATAGTCCTGACTCCACCGATCGACTACCGAGACGACCATACACACCGCATCCGAAATGACGATTGTGCAATCATCGAGCCTTCCCTCTCAGCTGCGGCGATAGTTGCGCAGTCCGACTTAGAATTCAGGCCACTCAAACTCGACACCCCCGCCAGCTTCGTGCGCCTATCGGGAAGTTGGCAGCATGCCATTCTGCGCACCCGCTCGGGTGACCAAATGCACATAACCAGAGAAGATTCAACAGCATCGCACCTTCCGTTCAGTACACGAGAACTTTGGGGCATCGCCCTCGACGGACGGAAGCTGAAGCCTTACACAGCTGTCGAAGTAGAAAGCATCGGGACACCAAGGCTGTCGGTTGATACTGAAATATCAATTCGATTCACGGCTACCATTCAGTACCCCACGAAGACAACTCAGCGTCTACCTAATGCAACCGAGGAAGCTCTCAATGATTGGCTCCACCAAATCGATTCGAGCGCAAGCTTTCTTGAAGTTGATGCAGGCAGCTTCGGAGCCATACGGATCAAAAACGCTCGACAACTATCTCCGAACGTACGAGGAGACCAGAAAACACCAAGGACAGGCATTGCAGCCCTAGATTCCGAAATACCACGCGTCCGAGAAGTTCTTGGCAATGAACCGTATCGCTCAAGATGGAGTTTCGCCTACATGGCCCTCCGAGGCGATGATACACGATTTAGACACCATTGGAAATTGGGCGACAGGCGGAACTCGACCAAAAATTGGAGAATTCAGCGATGAATATCGCAACCGGCACACATATCCTCGGCAAACTTACAGTCAAAAACCGCACGAACAAGCGCATGGAGCCGCAACACTTTCTCACGGGAAATATATGGGAGCATACTGAGCCCGAGGCATTCGAGTCAAGCCTTCCACTGAAAATTCCTGTCAATTTTCAGGCAACCCAAAATGCGCCTATAGTTGCCGAACTCGTTGAAGCGCCCCCGGTGTCAGCAAATCAACCACAAAGATTCAACCTCAAGTCGGTTCGGCAAGCCAATGTGGTGATCGATCGAAGTACCTCAGGTCCGGCTCACCGTATTGCCAACGCGCTCGATGAGATTTCCTTCCCCCAATGGGCAAGTAGTACTACCGAAATTTTTGTCCTGTGCGAAGGCAGTCAACTTCTGGGGCCACTTCAGGTTGCCAAGCGAAAGCTGTGCGCCCGATCGATGGCAAAGCTGGAGGTGCGCCGATCAAATGACCTGGTCATGACCTATTTCGACGGCTACCTGGTTGCCGACCGCATCGACAACCTGCCGGTTATCGACTACGTCGACTGCCGCCCGGTCGAGGAGGTCTTGAATGATGTCGCGACCCTGGCGGTGTCAACACTTGCAAGCCTCGATTCGGATATGTCGGACCTTCAAATAGCGAGGCGAACCCTCACGAATTTGCGCGATTGGATTGGCGGCAGACCCGACACGGACGGCGGCTCGCTCGATACTCAACGCCTTGAGCGAGCGCTACAAGCCTGTGACGATGCCGATACTCAAGTCCGCCTCGCATCGCAGATTGCAACTACCCTGACGGGACTACCAGATGTGGCGGCCCGGATGGACCGAGCGATCGCGGAAGCGAGGGCCAGCGCTGAGCGCGCTGAGCTCGATGAGATCGAAATTAGGGTCGCGCGCGAAGCCGACGTACTGGCCCGCCTCCGGAAAGATGTGCATGCCGCACAATCTGAACTTCACCAGCTCAATGCCCGCATCGCTGGGGCACAGCACCAGCTCGTCACAGCACAGGAAGCCGTGAATGCCCGGAATGAGGAACTGCGGGGCGATGTCGCGATTGCCGTGGAAGAGCTGGTGAGCGGCACACGCGAACGTCTCGCATCATCGATCATCGCGCAGGCCCTGACCATGGAAAGGACTCCAGGTCAGTCGCGCCGCTCACCTGCACCCACTTCCGTCGATCTCCGGCCGGCTGCCGAATCACATCCCGCGGAAGAGCGCGTGATCAAGAAGCACCTGATCACAGCCGTGAAGTCCTCGGGGATGCCTGCCCGTGCCGCGGAACGTCTGTTCGCGGCCCTCAGTACGCAACTCTTACCGATCACCCTGGGCAACGGCGGTCCGGCTGCACTGTCAGCGATCGCTACGCTGATGTTCAGCGGTCGGATCGTCCGCATTCCAGTCGCACACGACTTTCTCCACCCCGTAGACCTTCTGGGGCTGCACTCGGCAAAACCTGAGACATTCCGACACCACCATGGGATCCTCGAGGCCGCCAATACGGAGGCCGCCGCCGGTGACGTCATGGTTCTCCTTGAAGGTATGAACCAAGCACCTACGGAATCCTATCTCGTCCCGTGGCTACAAAACCGCTGGGACGATACCGAGTTCGCTGCACTGCAGCCGCACTCGAATCTCAGGCTTGCCGGCACGATAGCGACAGGCATCACCTCGGCACGCATAAGCCCCGACCTGTGGGGATACGCAATCGCAGTGGATGTACCGAGGGTTCTCACGTGGCCTGTTGGACAAGAATTCTCGTCCGTTAGATTTGTGAAGCCGACCGGGCTGGCAGACCTCGAGATTGTGGATCACCTGTTGGACAACATCGGGCAGACCTGGCCGTTCTCGCACGACATAGAGACTGTTGCGCGACGATTTGCAGGTGCACTCCGTCCACTCCAAGACGAGGAGCAGATCCATCGATCGCTCGCCGAATGCATACTTCTTCCGGTCGGAGCAACTTCTCTCGATGACGCAGAGTACGAGATATTCGTAGCCAGCATGGCCAAGAATATGTCCCTGACAGAGGAAGAAGCGGTCGCGTTTCACCATCTCGCCAAGCGCTTCCGGATGCGCCTGGCATGACTGGACGTCACCTGACACTCGAAGTCATCGATCGCGCTGGAGCAGAATACGAGTTGGCGAAAAGCCTGGCACTGAAATCAGACTTCGACCTAGATGAGCGCCGCTACGAAATTCTCCGCGCCGTTGCGTGGGCTTCGACCCAAGCCGAAAAGCCTGTCTACATTCGGACGCTCCTGGATCGCACGGTATCGATGGACAGATCGATCAACCAAGTAAATTCAGATCTTTCCGACACCGATCGCCGCAAAATACTTCGGGAGCAATTGAAAGATCTGAATTCCATCGGCGACCTCGCCGAGCTGGGGAATGGCTACTGGGTGAGTGTCGTTGGCGTATTCGTCGAGATCGATAACGATTCCCCTTATCTTTTTGCCAGCGGTATCCCTCGCCGACTACTGAACCAGCAGACAGCTAGTGCAATTACATACTCGGGTATTTCGCGCCAAATTCCTAGGGGCGAAATCAGCGACCGCTTGGGCTTGCCAATCGTAGACCTCGATCTATGGTCACGCCGCCCCGATACAGACCTCCAAACTTGGACTCAGCAGTTTATCCGTTCGACCAACATCACCGCTTCTGAGGGGATAGTGACTAGTTCGATCGAGTTCTACCTGCCCCGGACTGCACAGCCCGGATGCTTCCAGTCAGATCGCTGGCATCACGCGAGCCGGGAAACAACCGGCACATATCTATATCGGCAGACTGTGTTGAATCATTGGCGAATCTACGGACTCGCGGTGCTCGAAGCCGGAAATATTCGAGGAACATGTGAGATAGACCGCCGGGATGCACACCGATTGATGTACGGATGCGACATGGATGCCGGAAATCCCACGACGGGAACGTGGATCGATTATGGGCGCCCGGGTGTGGAGCTCACACTCCACAACCCTGTTCCAGCACCTGAGATCCGCGCATTGACTGCACTCACGAAGCGAGTCCCAGCAAAGAAGTACCAGTACAGATTCATGGCTACGACGTACCGAGAGCAGGTGCGACAGATCGTCGATGACTTAGGTATCCACATGGTGAGGAAGTAGCAATGATTGAATCAGATATCGGTGCCACGCAGGTCGCGCGTCAAATTCGCGAGAGCTTCCTCCGGTCGATAGAGGCCGACTCTCCGATCGACGACGCCGACCTGGCAGAACGCCGTAGGAGGTTTCTCGAGCGTCCCGGTGTCATTGCCCAAACCCCCCACGTCGAGATCACTCCGTCATACATGTACGGACCCCAGTTCAACGAACTCGGCATCCCGACTCCGGTTCGCGAAGTTCTCTCAACACTGCACGAATTCACTCCGAACGTTGGCATCCACCCTCCGTACCTGCACCAAACCCAGGCACTCGAAAATTTCTTCCACCCAGACAAACCTTCTGATCTCATCGTCGCGACAGGTACCGGTTCTGGAAAGACGGAATCCTTTCTCTACTCGATCCTCGGCATGCTCGCGTGTGAGGCCGAGCGACCGAGCTTCCAGCAACACGCGGTTCGGGCATTGCTTCTCTATCCCCTGAATGCACTCGTGAGTGACCAGACATCGCGCCTACGTAGACTTTTCGGCGACGAGCGGGTTGCGCGGTACTTTCGAGAACGTAGTGGCAATGGCAGGCATCCGTACTTCGGCATGTACACAGGGCGGACTCCCTATCCGAACACACGCACCTCGGATCGCGACAAACGCCGACTCGCAGATCTGGTGCGGTACTACACAGATCTCGACGGTCGAGGGGGCTCACTCGTCAACGACCTCAGAGATCGTGGCCGCTGGCCGGCGAAGGACCTGACCCGATTCGCGAAGTCAGGTATAGGTCAGTACACGACGGGTCTCGATGATCGGGAGCTGCTCACCCGCCACGAAATGCAGCTCACCGCGCCGGATATTCTGGTGACTAACTACTCGATGTTGGAGTACATGCTGCTTCGCCCGATCGAACGTCCGATCTTCGACCAGACCCGGGCATGGCTCCAGGCCGACGAGAAGAACCAGCTCCTCCTCGTTCTCGATGAAGCTCACATGTACAGAGGCGCGACAGGAGCCGAAGTAGGTCTTTTGATTCGACGCCTCGGTGCACGTCTCGGCATCGACCGCGACCGAATTCGCTGCATTCTCACAAGCGCAAGCCTCGAAGCGGATGACGGTGATGCCGGCGCGATCGAATTCGCACGTGCACTGACAGCTGAGGCACCGACGCGGGAGTACACCGTTATCCGCGGCAGCGTCGAGAAAGTCACCGGAAGTGCGAAAGCTACGCCACGCGAAGCGGCGATGCTGGCCACAGTCGACGGTGCATCGCTGTCTCTTGCAGAATCAGCGGAGGAGGTGAGAGCGGCTCTCGGTGAGTTCAGTTCTGTAGTGCAGATCCCAGCGGACGCGACGCTCCAAATGTCGAGACAGTCCGTTGGCGCGGCGCTCGCCGGTTTCGGTCCGGCAAACATGGTCATCCAGAAGTGCTCTGGTCACGCCATCGAGCTGCGGGAGCTCGCCGCTGCAATCTTCGACTGCGCTGACGATGCCGCCCAGGAGTCGGCCATCGACGGTCTGCTGATGCTCGGATCATTTGCACGTCGTCCACAGGCGGGCCGCGATCAGCAACCGGTTCTTCCGTCCCGAATCCACATGATGTACCGTGCCGCACCAGCAATATTCGCCTGCATCGATCAGAACTGCACAGCTGTTGAAGGCACCCGTGCCGAGCGGATCGTCGGACAGATCTACGAAAGTCCTCGAGTCCAATGCTATTGCGGTAGCCGCGTATACGAGATCCTCTCGCACGAAGAATGCGGTGCAGTGTATGTTCGCGGCTACGCCTCGACCGAAGAGTCCGCCTTTCTGTGGCATGAGCCAGGTGGGCGGATCTCCCGGGAAAAACACCTCAAAGAGGTGAAATTGTACCTCGGCGACCCGCACCCCGCGATCTACAATCGAGTGGCTCCGGTCTTCCTGGATGTACAGACAGGTCGTGTGGCAGGTACGCCAACTGCGGGCACACGTGTGCTATTCCGGTCAATACCGAGCAAAAAGAGTATCTCCGACCATTTTGCTCGGTGCGTACGATGCTTGAAAGCAGCAGAGCGTTCGAAGTATTCGACGCTGGCCAGTCTGGCCACGACAGGTGAATCAGCCTTCGCCAGCCTGATCCGTCATCAGTTCACGACTCAAACTGCCACTCTGCCGCGGAAACCACAAAATCCCAACGGCGGGCGAAAAATCTTGGTGTTCTCGGACGGTCGCCAGAAGGCCGCCCGTCTTGCGCGAGACATGCCACGCGATGTCGAGGATTCAACCATGCGCGAGGCGCTCGTGCTAGCTGTCCAGGCACTCGCAGAGGCGAGTGGCAAGTCACCGACCTTGGACCAGCTCTACGCCGGATTCGTTGCTGTCTGCTGCAAACACGATCTCTCCTTCTTCGACGGAGATGACCAGATCCGACTGAAGAATGATGTTGTCGAATTCGCGAACACTTATGACGCCGACCTCTTGACAGCTTTCGAGTTCGAGTGGCAACCCAATTCTCCGCTCAATTTTCGAAGCGCAGTGTTTCGACAGCTGTGCCATCCGACAAAGTCCCTCATCGAAGCCCATGCCGTGCAACTTTCGCCGTCATCGAAGCCCAGGCGACTGCTGCTGAAGAAGCTCACAGAGAAAGGAATTGACCTTTCCGAGGCATCCGTGGATGAGATCGCATCTGCCTGGACATTACAAATGATAGAGCACGGCGCCTTCGATCCAGCATTGCCGAATACACTGCGTCGAAACACGCTGCCTTTCTACAAGGGAGTGCAAAGATCAGATGCATTCAAAAGGTTCTTCGATGAAATCGGCACACGATGCGAGCAGCCTATCGATGTACTGCGTGAGCAGCTTTTCGCCGTCCTCTCCCAAGTAACCGGGACAGATAGCGCATCGACAGATGTGCTGCACCCGAGCCGATACCAAATCCATCTCGCACTCGATAGGACCTGGGTTCGCTGCTCGGAATGTGGACATATTGCTCCGACGAGCCTTCTCGGCAAGTGCATCAACCATGACTGTAAATCTGTCAAGCTTGAGATGTGCGATCCCGATCATCGCTCTGCATGGATGTCCAAGGATCACCTGCGTGCACCCTTGCTCGAAGTGCTCAGCGGACGAGTTCCGATGCATATCAACGCAGAAGAGCACACGGCCCAGCTTTCCCAACGCGACGAATCCGTAGCGTTCGCTACGACGGAGAAGTTCGAGCTTCGATTCCAGAACGTCGATCTCGGTGACGGCACACCCGTGGTGGATGTCCTGAGCTGCACCACGACAATGGAAGTCGGGATCGACATTGGAGGGCTCACCGCGGTCGCATTGCGCACGGTGCCGCCGATGCGCGAGAACTATCAGCAGCGCGCGGGCCGGGCCGGGCGAAGAGGTAGCGCCGTCTCGACAGTTCTCACCTACTCGGACGGAGCGCCACACGATAGCTACTATTTTGAGAATCCTCACGCAATGATCAGTGGCCCGATATCGGCACTTCGAATCAAAGATGACAACCAGAAGCTCGCGCGCCGACATATACACTCCTACTTGCTGCAGACGTTCTTCCACGAAACCATCGACCCCGAAGATGGGGGCATAAAATCCGGAGATGTCATGTCGGCTCTGGGTTCGGCCCTCGACTTCTTCAGGAGTGAAGACTCCACACTTTCATTCAAGGCATTCAGAAGTTGGACCGAAAATACCTTCGGCGTCCAGGATTCCCCAGCAGTCGTGCAGCTCACCAATTGGCTTCCCGAAAACCTACTCGGACCGGCTCGAGCGATCGGACTTGCCGCGTACACGACGGATACGGCAAACGAGTTTCTAAAATTGCTGGAGAAAGTCGGGAATTCGGAGAGAATCATCCCACAGGAGGGTGGTACCCGAATAAATCTTCTCGACGTACTGTTCGATGCAGGCCTGTTACCAAAATATGCATTTCCAACCGATGTGTGCTCCTTCTACATAGAGGCTCGCGACGAGAAGGGTAAGATAATCACCGAGGAACGTCCACAATTGGCCAAGATCCAGGCCGTGAGCGAATATGCCCCCGGACGAACGATCGTCGTAAACAAGCGCACATACCGCAGTGGCGGTATCTACTTCCCTCCAGTGGATAAGAAGTACCGCTGGCGACCGGCAGTGCCGCACTTCGCAGATCACCTCGAGCAGTATGTCGGATGCACTCGATGCCCCTATGTTCGACTCGATGACAAAGGGCCCCGTTCCGATTCGCCCGGCACTTGCCCGGTCTGCCGGGCAGATCTAATTCCCCGGGATCTCTTGTCACCTGATGGTTTCTACCCAGAGGATGCATCGTCGGTTGACGAGAGTAATGAGACTCAGATCTACACGAATGCCGGCAGTGCACAGATGCCGGAGTTCGTGGACCGCTCGAAACTTCAATGGCAAGTCGGCCTCGGCAACCATCTGCGCACCTGCTTCGAACACGATATCGAACTGATTGTCGTGAATCGCGGCGATGACAACGAGGGATTCGGCGTCTGCGAGGTTTGCGGCGCAGCGTGGCCCAACTCGGCCATCCCACCAGGTGGACAGCATCTGGTTCCGTTCTTGATCCCGGCACACCGAGGTCTCAACCGGACCTGCAATGGGAATATACGGAGGCAGGTATTCCTTTCTCATCGCTTCCGCACCGATACCCTCCTGCTGGAGATGGCTGCCGAACCGCCCATTTCACTCGAACCGACGCACCCGTGGGTGAACGATGCACTTCTCACCCTCGCAGAAGCTTTTGCATTGGGCTCGACCATCCATCTGAACATCGACCCGAACGAGATCAGCGCAGGCTACTCGCATCGAACCTCTCCCGAACCGGGGACACGAATTTCCGAGATATTCCTCTACGACACCGCGTCGGGAGGCGCCGGATATTCCGCCGACGCGGGCCGTGAAATCGGGAAAGTGATTCAGCAGGTCCGATCGGTGCTCGCCGACTGCCCCGCCGATTGCGCCCGATCCTGCACCCGGTGCCTTCGCCACTATCGGAATCGCTTCTTGCACGGCCGTCTCGACCGGCATCTCGCACTCTCACTATTCGAATATTCGATAGAAGGAAGAGTTCCGGAGCTTCCTACGATAGGCCAACAGAAGGAACTACTCGCCCCACTGCGGCGGTATTTCGAATTGGAAGGATACACGGTAGATCCCGAGGTCGATAAATTTCGGCCCCTATCGGTGTCCAACAACAGCCTCAGGATTGTTGCCGGTGCATACCCTGCTCTGCTCGACCATGCCTGTGCCGAAGATTCACTCCGCCTGGCATCCCGCCCTGGCGAGCGAGCTGTAGCGATTCCGGACTTCGCACTCGTGCGCGATCTACCTGCAGTACATCGTCATATGGTCACCGGGGTGCCATTAGCGTGATCCACAACGTGGGACTCCTCCACCGCATGGCGGCGGAGGAGTCCGGGTCAACGGTCGGCGAAATGACATCTACAGGGTGAGATCCGAGCCCGAACCGTATCGAGACCGACTGGTGAATCGAATCTCCAACGATCGGTGCAAGTGAACGTTGGCAGCGCCGAACTCGAGACTCTCGGCGCTGTTCCAGCCCTTTCTCTGGAGCCGATCATGTCAGACCATAGGTTCCACAAACGGGCTGACCATCCCATTCCAGCTGACGAGTAGTTCCTCCCGCGCGCGAGTGCATGCGACGAACAACAGGCACCGCTCGCGCTGCATATCCAGGGCATGCGCGTGCTTGTCATCGGTGATCGGCGTGACCGCCGCGCGTGCGGGCACACTGTGTTCTCCGACGCCCGCGACGATCAGACACCGGAACTTGAGTCCCTTCATACGATGCATCGTTCCCACATTCACGCCCTCGTCGTGTGCCGTCGAGGCGAGGTCGACCACCGGCACTCCAGCCGCCGCCAAGTCGTTGCGGATCTTCTCGCCGAGTGCCTTCGCTCGGGTGGCGATCCCGATTTCGTGCGCGGCGACTCCTCGCGCGATCCAGCCCGTCACGGTCTCACGAATGTGCCGTATCTCCGAGTCCTGAGTACCGAATCCTTTGGTCGTCGGAGGCAGCCCGTGAACATCGGATCGGCATCGGCGATCGCGTCCAGACCGCCGTCCATGTCGTCGATCGGTTCTCCGCGCAGTAAGCCCAGACTCCACGCCAGGATCTCGGCGGTGGTTCGATAGTTCACGATCAGCCGGGTCGAGCGGCCGGTGACGATGATGCCGAGTTCGCGCAGTGTGACTCGATTGTCGTAGATGCGCTGCTGGGTATCTCCCGCGAGGAACAGATCGTCGTTCCCGACGGCGACCGAGGCTCTGAGCAATCGACAAGGTCCTGAACGAGGTAAAACCAGAGCGGGACAACAACAATCGCAAGGTTCGGAGGGACCGTTGGTGGCAATACGCGGAACGGGCCCCAAACTGGTGGAGGCTACTCTCAACCTGGACCCGGTCATCGCAATCACGCGGGTGAGCAAGACCGTGATGCCTGTGATGGTGCCGACTGGACCGGTGTTCAATGAAAAGATCGTAGTATTTCCCTCAAATGACACGGCACTGCTCGGCTTGCTGAGTAGTTCGCGACGGCCGTGACGCCGAAACCGTATTCGACCTACGCCAGAAGGAAGCGGACTGTTTGGTATTCGCAGGCGAAGCGCAATTGGGACTGGCCGAACTCCAGGATCTCGTCGTCGACCAAGCCCGAGTCTTCGGCCCGTTCGACAGCCGCATTCTGGAGCTACGCCATCGCATCTGTCTGCTGCTGGAGGGTATGGGCCAGGTGGATGACGCCATCGCCACCCTTCGGGAATTAGTCGACGAGGTCGCCGAACGGCATGGGCAACAGCACAATATGACCCGGAAGCTGACCAACGACCTGGATCGCATGCGACGGACACAGTGAAACCCTCAGCACTCAACGACAATCAACCCTGACACCCACGAGGACGCCTTGACCATCGATCTCCATGATGCGATCGCCGCATTCGACCGTTCCGCCCTCACCGCCGAAGTATCCGAAGCATCCGACCTGCGCAAAAGCGTCCTCGAGCTGTTCCCATTGAGCGAGTGGCCGACACTACCTGTCGAACGCTATGCCCTTGGCCTCGGCGCGACGGGAACCTACTGCCGCCTCATGGAGTTCGGTACACGGCCGCTCGGCAGCATCAGCGGTGGCAGTGCAAATAAGCACATGCTCTACAGGCATCGGTCGGGTGAGTGGAAACGTGCTCAGGCGCTATTGGATCTCCCCGTCGAGGAAGCCTGGCGGAAGTTGCGCGGCCAGTTCATCGCCGCGTTCGCCGCAGCCGAACGTGGAGCATTCGACGAACTGGACGACCTCGATGTTCTGCGTTCCGGTCCAGCACTGGTGACCAAGTCACTGGCCACCTACTTCCCCGAGCACTTCTTGCCGATCTTCTCCTCACCACATCTTCGTGCCTTCATCACCGCGTTGGGCGGCACTCCGGAGAAGAACGTCGCAGCCTGGCGTGCCAACCGTCAACTGCGTGAGCTGGTCGCGCTCGATGCGGAGTTGTCGACCTGGGATCCGCACGAGGTCATGCGGTTCCTGTACGCGAATTACGATCCCCGCGAACGCGACCATGCCATCTGGAAGATCGCTCCGGGTGAGGATGCGAAATTCTGGCCGGAGTGCTTGGCGGGTGGCTATATCGCTGTGGGCTGGGACGAGGTCGGAGATCTCGGCCAGTTCACCAGCGATGCCGAACTCAAGGAGGTGATGGATCAGATCTACACCGAGCGCCCCGGAATGAACGGGGACAAGGCGAGCAAGCTGCTAATGTTCCGCGACCTCGAACCCGGCGACCGGATCGTCGCCAATCGAGGGATGCGCAAGGTGCTGGCGATCGGCACGGTCACCGACGGTTACCGGTTCGATGATGCCCGGCCCGAGGGTAAGCATCTGGTCTCCGTCGATTGGAACACCGATTTCGCGCAGGAACTGCCAGAGGTCAAGGGAGCGTGGCGCAGTACGTTCGCCAAAGTTCCCCGCACGCTGTTCGCCTCCCTGACAGCCGATCGCACGCCCGGACCTGCGATCCGCCCGGAGCCGACGCTGCCCGAAGAGGTGGCCCTCGCGATCGCAGTCCTCGAACACAAACCGCAACTGATCCTGCACGGTCCGCCTGGGACCGGAAAGACCCGACTGGCCCTCGATATCGCTTTGGCGATGAACTCGCGGTCGGTGACCGAGGGCCTGCCTCGCAATGCGGCGATCGCGGAACTGATCGATTCGGGACGGGTACGGCTGGTCACCTTCCACCCGTCCTACGGATATGAGGATTTCGTCGAGGGGTTCAAGCCCGCCCAGGACGCCGGTGGCCAGGGGCTGCGGCTGGAACTGACCGACGGCGTGTTCCACTCGCTGTGCGCGGCGGCCGGCCAGGCACCGGACTCCACGTTCCTCCTGATCGTCGACGAGATCAATCGGGGTGATCTGCCACGAATCTTCGGTGAACTGGTGACCCTGCTCGAAGCAGACAAACGCGGACTTCCACTCACCCTTCCGATCAGCGCCCGCCGTTTCGCGGTGCCACCGAATATCCGGATCATCGGCACGATGAACACCGCTGATCGCAGCGTCAGCCACCTCGACGCTGCGATCCGTCGCCGATTCGCATTCCTGTCGGTGGATCCCGATCCGGAAGCCGTGTCGGGGCAGATCGGACCGTTAGACCTGGCTATGCTACTGACGTCGATGAACGACCGTATCGACCGCGTCCTGGACTCCGACCATCGCATCGGCCACGCCTACCTGCTGCGCGAGGACGAGCCGGTCGCCACCGAGGACGAGCTCTGGTCGGCCTTTTATCACGACATCGTGCCGCTGCTGGTGGATTATTGTGTCGGCCGTGCCGACCTGCTCGGGCAGATCCTGGGCACCCTCGTCGACCACAAGACCGGACGTCCGGCCCACATCGCCGCTGCCGACCTGCCCGCCCAATTGGCGGCCGAATACACTGCGGGCGGCGGTGATTGACACGATACGGCTGGTCGTCGCCGAATACGACTCGGTGACACTGGATTACGACCAGCTGACCGACAGCGACATCCGCCGTCTCACGTTGTTGCAGAATCACCGGCATTGCACGCTCTCGCCCACCCGTACCGGGTGGCGATTCCGTCCCGAGGCTATCGTCGGAGTGCTCACACTCGACCACGTCCGCGTGACCGTCACGCCGAAGACCGCGTTCACCGGTCGTTCGTTGATCCAGTGGTTGTCCTACGCCCTGCACACTCCCGTGCCGCACGAATCCACGGTCCGTGAATGGACTACAGCCACAGATGGATTCGTGGATCTGGTGGCTGCCGCACTGCTCGCGGAATGCCGCGCACTGCTGCGGGACGGTCTGCGCCGCGACTATGTGCGCACTGAGCATGTGGGGCCGGTGTTGCGTGGTCGGCTCGACGTCATGGCGCAGGCCACACAGCGCTTCGGACAGCTCGACCGGCTACACATGCGCACTTTCGACCGCGATCTCGACATCTGGGAGAACCAGCTCTGTGGGCACGCACTGCGCGCGGCAGCCGCCACAGTCACCGACTCGCAGTTGGCCCGCACGATCCGGTCCGTGGCAGCGGAGTTCCCTTTCTCCGGACCACCGTCGAAGGCCCTTCGTGCTCACGAACGAGCGCGATATACGCACCTAAACCGGCGATACCGGGCCGCTCACACATGGGCCGCGTTGGTGCTGCGCGGCGGCGGGGTCTCGGATCTGCTCGCCGATACCGGGTTCGAGGCAGGCACGCTACTGCTCGATCTACCTCGCCTGTGGGAGAAGGCCGTGCGTCGACTGTGTGAGCATGCTTGTCCGCCATCGGGCATCGTTCTGCCGCCGAGTGGAAGTGAAGCCATCACCGTTCACGGCGATCTCTTTTCCGCCTCACGCTTTCGGCCCGATGTGCTCGTCCGGCTGGGCGGGGCAGACAGCGCCATCATGCCGATCGACGCGAAATACAAGGCATATCAGCTGAAAGCGGTCTCGGCCGCGGACGTACACCAGATACTGACCTATATCGCCGGGCACGCGCCGACGTCTGCGCCTGTGGCTGCCATCGTCTATCCACGGCCGGACGAACATTCCCATCGTATCCTCCGGATCAACGGCCCGGGGCGAGCACTCGGCGAGATCCGCGTGCTCGGTGTGGGTGCCGACTCCGCCCCCGCCGAGGCGGCGGCCTGGTTGCGGTCGATGCTCTGGTCACCGCACTGACGAGCGATCGCCGGTTCGGTGAGCAGTTCTTCTGGCCTGACCTCGCCCACCATCATCTGAAACCGGAACAGATGTCCGCAGCCGCCACGATCAGAGCGCGCACAGCCGCCGACCTCGTGCAGCAGTGGCAGCCCTACCGCAGTTGGGTCGCCCTGCTGTTGCGCACCGCGCCCAGGGGCCGCGCACACCGTAGGATTCCGGCATGGCTCGACGGCGGTATGTAGTGCGGGGCGCGCCCGGCGGATATCGCTTGTGGGACAACAAGGCTCGCCTCTGGTGGGGTGATCTGTACGAGCCGTGCCCCGATGAGCTGGTGGCCGAGCTCAATACGTCAGCACCGACCCGAGCGGATCCCCAAGCTCACTCGACAGGCGCGGGCCGCAAACGTTGACGCCGAGGTCGTCGCTGCGCGGGCATGACAACGACTTCGTCACCTACGGCGAACTCGCCGAGACCGTTCAGGATGTCACTGGCATCCGTACTCGCATGCAGATGCGGAATTGGATCGGCAAGGTGCTGGCGGAGGTCGTTCGCGAATGCGTGCGGCGCGGCGAACCCCCGCCCCTGTGCCCGATTCACTACCTGGCACTTCCCGCTACCGCGATCTGTGACGAATGCGCGTGACAGTCCGCTGCCACGGGGCCTCAGCCGCGCTGCGCACGACTCCCGGTTTCCCACAGGGCGCTCACCGGGACTGCGATCATCTTCGGGCCGAAAGGGAGAGTTTGCTGCCCGGTATGCAGCACGATACCCACTCGGACATCGTCGCCGAGACGTTCGCGAGGTGTCGTAGCCCTCGGAAGTCGTCGGCACGAACGGTCGAAGCCGCTTTGACTTCGATACCGACGACTTCGCCTCGGCGATTCTCCAATACGGCATCCACCTCGATCTGGTCTCGGTGCGGTAGTGGAACAGCTCGACTTCTTCCTCCGACCAGGTCAACTGACGGGCGAGTTCCGTCTGCACGAAACCCTCCAACAGTGGTCCGAAGAGTCCGGTGGGACGCAACAGGTTGCGGGCATCGGCGCCCACTTGGTGGGCGGCCACACCGGAATCGACGAATGCCAGTTTCGCGGTGCGGGAGGCACGGTTGCTGATGTTCCGGGACCATGCCGGTATCCGTTTCACCAGAAAGACCTCCTCCAACAGCGCCACATAGCGCTGCGCCGTCGATGCTCCCAGCCCGAGATCGTTGCCCAGTGTGGAGTAGTTCAGCAGACCGCCCGACCGGGCGGCGAGCATCTGGACCAGCGCACGCATCTCGGCGGTCCGCTCGATGTCGGCGAGCTGGACTACGTCTCGCGCGATCAGGTCGCCGACGTAGGAACTGAAGAAGGCCCGGCGGCGGCGGTCGTTGGTGCGCGCTACCGCCTCCGGAAAACCGCCTCGAACGACGCGTTCGGAATAGTCGGCTCGGATGACGCCGGAATTGTGGCGGAACTGTTCGCCGACCTCGAAGACCCGTGTCGATGAATCTGTCCGGTGCGCAATCGATCTCTCCCTGGGAGAACGGCCACAGTTCGACCGTTTCCATCCGCCCCACGAGAGTGTCCGGTAGTGACCGCAGACCCAGAATCCGCGCGGACCCCGTCAACAGATAGCGCCCTGGCCGAGGGTCGGCATCGACCTGCGACTTGATCGACAGCAGCAAGTCGGGAACTCGTTGGATTTCGTCGATGACCATCAATTGCGGATGGTCGACGAAACCGTCGGGGTCCCCGACTGCGGATCGGCGGGTCAGAGCGGAGTCGAGATCGCGCCACTCGGCCGCGCGGCCCTTGGCGACAAGGCGGACGAGGGTGCTCTTCCCGCCTTGGCGGGCGCCGTTGACAAGCACTAGGTCGTGTTTTGAAAGTCGGTCAGCGTAGCCACTGGTTGATGGCCGCGATGTGGATCGTGGCGAGGTAGCGGACGGCGAGTTTGTCGAATCT
>NZ_QCYJ01000052.1 GCF_003123685.1 Nocardia aurea | reverse complement strand
TCCGCGACGACGTCACCCTCTCCGACCTCGCCCGACTGCGACCGCCGAAGGGGCCAGCGTTACCGCCGGCAACGCCTCCGGTGTCAACGACGCCGCCGCGGCCGTCGTATTGACCGGCTCCGACGAGGCGGCCCGGCGCGGACTCACTCCGATCGGGCGGCTCGTCGCCTACAGCCACGTCGGAGTCGAGCCCCGACACATGGGCATCGGACCGGTCCCGGCGATCCGCACGGCCCTGGCCAAGGCCGGGCTCATGATCGACGACATCGACCTGTTCGAGGTCAACGAGGCCTTCGCCGCCCAAGCCTGGCGGTCAGCCGCGACCTCGGGTTGCCCGCCGACCGCGCCAACCCAAACGGCAGCGGCATCGGCCTCGGGCATCCAGTCGGCGCCACCGGCACCATCCTCACCGTCAAGGCACTGCACGAACTCGCCCGCACCGGAGGCCGCTACGCGGTCGTCTCGCTGTGCATCGGAGGCGGTCAGGGCATCGCCGCGGTGTTCGAGCGGACACCGTGATGACTGACGCGACCCTGTGGACCGCCGGCATGAGCGCGATCGAGACCTAGCCCCGCGGATCGCCAAGCGCACGGCAAGTTCGTGTCGAGCCGCGGGCGCCGCCGCGGTAGAGGCGACGGTGGTCTGTCTCGCCGATACTCAGCGGCCAGCGATGGCGGGCGAAGTCCCGGCATCGGCGTAGGCACCGTGGATCATGAGACGAGCAGCCATGTCGAGTTGGCTGAACTGATCTGCCTGGCTGGATGTCCAGCGTCAGAGCATCCGCTCTAGCCGGTCGAGGTCGTGGCGCAGGAGCTTGAGCACGCCGGCCGGTCCGGGTTCGGCGACGGCCCGGTCCGGCGCGTTCAGCAACGAGGCGACGGCCAGGTCGGCCAGCTCCTCGGCGACCGTCTCGATGCGGTCGCGGTCGGGTGTGAACCACCACGCGACCCAGTTGTTCATGCCGAGCACGCCGAGCGCGACGATCCGGGCGTCGACCGGGCGGAACACGCCTTCCTCGACGCCCCCGTCGATCACCCGCGCGATCGACTTCAGCACCGCCCGCCTGCCGGCCTCGTGCGCCGCGGCGATCTCGGCGGGCAGCTCCGCCTCGGACAGTAGTAGCAGCCGGAACCGCGCGGCGTGTTCAGCCTGGCGTTGCACGCTCGCCTTCACGATCGCGCGCAGCTTCGCCGCCGGGTCGAGGTCGGCGCGGCGGGCGATCGCGCCGATGCTGGCCGCCGACTCCTCGGTGATCTCGGCGACCAGCTTGGCCAGCAGCTCGTCCTTGCCCTTGACGTAGTAGTACAGCGCCGGGCGGGTGAGCCCCACCGCGTCGGCGATGTCCTGCAGGCTCGTCCCGGCGAAGCCCCGCTCGGCGAACAACCTGGTCGCCTGCTCGTAGATCTCGTTGACGACCAGTTCCCGCCGCGCGGTGCTGCCTTGGCCGTTCTCGCTCGCGGCCGCCCGGGCCGGCTTCTCGCTCATGGACACTAATGTTACATATTCGGCGCTGCCGTCGAAGGCACCGCAGCGAGGTCGACCCGGCCGCTGACCAAGCCGGCGACGACGTCGGCCCGGTACTCGGTGGCGGCTTCGACCACGACCAGGGCACCGGTGAGCAGGCGGAGCCGTTCGGCGAACTCCAGCCGGTTCAGCACGCTGTCGCGGGCGTCGGCCCCGGTCAACAGGAACCCGGCCGCACCGTCGTGCCGGTCGCGGGCAGCCCGCTGGGCGAGGGCATCCGCCTCGGCTCCCCACGCGTCGGCAAGGTTGTACTCAAGCCGCACCAGCCGCGGGAGCAGCGGGTCGTCGGCGGCGAGCACCCGGGAACCGAAGCGCCGCCCGCCGTGCGCGAGCGGTCTGCTGAGCACCCAGTCGTCGACGTCGCCCGCCGGGACATCCGCCGCCGGAACCTGCGCGTACTGGACGAGCGCGGCCGTCGCCACCTGCGGCGACGCCTGCCGGAACCGGTCGACCGGCACCTTCCCCGCGCGGGTCATGTACGCGACGGTGAGCTGCTCGACCGGCAGGTCGGTGCGGGTGGGGAACGACTCCCACCACAGCTGGCTGCGGTGCGCGATCGATTGCAGGTGGGCCACGCCGGGCCGACGCTGCCGCTCGTAGTGCCCCAGCAGGTCGGGAAGGTCCCCGTCGAGGTTCAGCGCCTGGGTGAGCGCGATCGAGTCCTCCATCGCCAGCTTGGTTCCCGAGCCGATGGAGTAGTGCGCGGTGTGTGCGGCGTCGCCGAGCAGGACCGTCCGGCCGTGGTGCCAGCTGCGGCAGCGCACTGTGCGGAACCGCAGCCACCGCGTCCGGTTGCCGATCAGGTGATGCCCGCGCAGGTACTCGGCGAACGCCTCCTGCAGGTAGCCGATCGACACCTCGTCGGAGGCGTCCCACGGGGTTTGCTCGGTGGAGTCGTCAAAACCCGCGTTGCGCCAGGTCTTCTCGTCGGTCTCGATCAGGAAGGTGCTGCGGTCCGGCGCGTAGGGGTAGGCGTGGGTGACAAAGGTGCCGTGCTCGGTGGTCAGCGGGGCGAACATTGCGGTCGGCAACGCGAAGTCGGTGCCGCACCACAGGTACAGGCCGGCGCCGACCTCGATCGTCGCGCCGAAGTCGGCGGCCGCGGCTTCCCGGGTCGCGCTGCTCACCCCGTCCGCGGCGATCAGTAGGTCGGCGTCCAGGTCGGCCGCGGTCTTGCGGCCGCCGAAGTGCACCCGTACCCCGGCCGCCTCGGCGTGCCGGCGCAGCACGTCGAGCAGGCTGGTGCGGGCGATCGCCAGCAGGTTGGCCGGGTTGATCCGCGCCGTCCGGGATCCCACCCGCATCTCCACGCCGTGACCGTGGGCGGCCGCGACGATCTCGGCGATGGTGTCCGGGTCGGCGTCGGCCAGGTTGCGCTGGGTGCGCGAGGCCAGGCCGACCCCGAATCCGAACGTCTTGCCGGGCTCGCCCTGCTCGTAGACGTCGATCTCGCGGCGCGGGTCGGCCAGTTTGAGCAGGCGTGCGGCGTACAGGCCGCCGGGTCCGCCGCCGAGGACCGCGATGCGTCGGATGGCCATCTCACCCACCCGCGGCCGGAACCAGCGCGCCGAGCGGCTGCAGGTGATCGCGGTGGCCGGCCGGAACCAGCGCGGTATACAGCGCGGTCGAGCAGCCCGGGCAGTAGTACTGACGGAACACGATCTCCTCATCGACGTAGGTGCCCGGGTCGGCGGTCAGCATCGGGCCGGCGTCGGCGGCCGGGCCGCTGTAGCGGGCCAGGGTCAGCACGGCGTCGGCGTGCGAGTCGCCCAGGTGCTGCCCGCAGTGCGCGCACCCGACCACCGGCCGGCCGCCGGTCGCGACCTCGACCAGGTTGTCGTCCAGCCGGCGTGCCCGCGACAGATCCAGCTTGGCGTCGGCCGGCTGGTCGTCGAGTGCGGCCCGGGCCCGGCGGGCGGCGCGCAGCGCGTCGCGCAGCTGCGTCGTGCGCTCGGTGTCGACCTCGCCGTCCGGGGTGAGCGCCACCCCGTAGATCCGCTCGGCCGAGCCGACGGTGACCTTTCCTTCGCGGACGTCGTGGGCAACCGAGTCGGGATCCCGCAGCACCGGGTCGCCGTATCCGCCGCCGCCCTGCCAGTGCATGAAGAACACATCGGTGGGGGCGAGATAACTCTGCGCGTAGCACTGCCCCAGCTCCTGCTCACCGCCGAGCTCGTCCAGGCCCGCCGGCACACGCCCGGCCTTCAGCAGCTCGTCGGCCGTGCTGTTGCGAGCCAGCACCTCGTGGCCGGTGTTACCCGGGTAGCCGCCGGACAGGCCGGCGTTCTGCGCCACCGCCTTGCCGGCCGCGGCCAGGACCAGGCCCATCGGCACGTGCGTGCCGTGCGGCTTGACCGCCAGCGACGCGCTGACCCCACCGCGGTGCCGCCCTGCGCCGCCGGAGTCCGGCTCCTCGCGCCGCCACAGGGTCAGCAGCGGATACAGGAACTCGGTCATCTCGACGTCGGGGATGCGTCCCATCGGGATACAGAACAGCCCGCCGGTGTCCATGCCGTCGGCGTGCGGACGCGCGCCGTATCCGCCGGACATCGGCTCCATCATGATCGTGAGGAACGGCACCGGCTGCTGGCCGCGCTGGTCCAGCCCGGCCAGCACCGCGGTGTCCCAGGTGCCGCAGCACGCCGCCTGCACGTTCTTGCCGAGGTCGACCGAGCGGTCCAGCATCCGCGACAGGCATTCCGCGACCAGCGTGCCGGTCAGCCACGCCGGGCCGATCGGGCCACGGCTCACCGCCGCGGGGAACGTGGCGTTGTTGAGCGTGCCTTCCTCGGTCACCAGGTCGAAGCAGCGCATCAACCCGCCTGCCGACCATGGGATGTCCCCGGCCAGGATCGGCAGCAGGGCGAGCATGACGCCGCCGCGCATGCCAGCGTAGGTGCAGTTGATGACGCCGGCCTGCGGATCGGTGCCGGTGAAGTCGAAGGTGAGGTGATCACCGGTCTTCGACATCGCCACGGTGATCTTGTGCAGGCCGCGGTCGCCCTCGTGCGACTGGTCCTGGTAGCCGGTGGCGCTCCACCTGCCGTCCGGCAGGCTGGTGAGCTTGGCCCGCAGCCGGCTCTCGGCGTCGTTCATCATCCGCTTCATCACGGCCTTGACGGTGTCCGCGCCGTACTGCTCGATCACCGCCAGCAGCCGTTCCCGCCCGACGTTGTTCGCGCCAATCTTGGCTCGGAGGTCCAGGCCGACCAGCATCGGAACGCGGGACCGCCGCACCCACAGGTCGGCCACGTCGTGTTGCAGTTCGAAATCGCGCACCACCTTCACCGGCGGGGTCGGCAGTGCCTCGGAGAAGACGTCCTGCGCGGCCGGGCTGAACGAGCCGAGGCCCACGCCGCCCAGGTCCGGCTCGTGACACAACGCGCTGGTCCAGCCGAACAGCGCGCCATCGACGAAGATCGGTTGAAAGACGATGACGTCGTTCTGGTGCAGCCCGCCGCCGACCCACGGGTCGTTGCACAGGAACATGTCGCCCTCGGCGATGCCGGGGTTGGCCGCGCGGTGGCGCAGGGTCCAGTAGATGGCCAGGTCCACCGCGCCGACCAGCATGGTGTTGTACAGCCCGACCTGGACCTCCTGCCCCAGCTCGTCGCTGATCGCGAAGTCGAAGTCGTTGGCGTCGGTGACAATCGGCGATCCGGACATCCGCTTGAGCGCCTCGCCCATCTCGTCGGTGACCGACCACAGCCGGTGCCGGATCACCTCGTAGGTCAGCGGGTCGACCGCGTCGATCTGCTCCTGGGTCACGGTATGGGTGCGCAGCTTGGGCGGCAGGGCGGCGCGCAGCTGCTCGGGGTCGACGGGACGGCTCGAGAAGATCTCAGAGCCGGGAACGGGCATGGTCATTTCCAGGCTCCTCAGTGGGTCCGGATGGTCAGGTTGCCGAGGTGGTCAACGGTGCCGGTCATCTCCGCCGGAACGACGACGGTCGT
>NZ_QCYJ01000113.1 GCF_003123685.1 Nocardia aurea | reverse complement strand
AGGTCACCGACCACACGTCGATAGATGTTGCGATCCTCTACCGTGATGAGCAGGTCGGCGTCGTCGAGGAGAGCCCGGTGTGCCGCGCTGAACTGGTTGAGCCAGCCCACGAAGTGGCCCACCCGCTCGGACCGCAGCCGTTCGAAGAGCATGGGGCCACGCCGGTAGCGCAGTTGCAGCACCGGTGCGCCCAGTAGCCGTGTAACGCGATCGAGCTCTTCGTGTATGCCGTCGTAATGCAGTGCGTAGTCATCGACAAGAAATAGTGGACGGCGGGCTGCCTGCAGCAACTCCAGCGCCCTGCCGACAGCCGGAAGCTCGGCTTCGCCGCCGAAGTCGGCGCAGGCGCGGGCGAAGACAGCTAGCGACAGCCACCTCGCCTCGGCCACGTCCTGCGGAACGCCAAAGAGTACAGGACCGTAGGGCTGCCGGGCAGCGGTGGCGATCGCCTCCAGGAATTTGGCGATGTATTCCTCTGCGGCCTTTTCTTTCTCCGCAGGTACGGCAGATGCCTCCCACGCCCAGCGGGCAAAGTTGCCCATGGCCTCGATGAGGTGCGGCTCACCATGTGGCGGCAGGAAGCGCATGGAGCCGGTGGAAGGCAGGCCCACCACGTAGACCGTGCCGGCCTCGTTGCGGCGAGCATCGGCCAGCCCACCGGCGGCATTGGTCAAGCCGCGGGCGCCGTGCAGGATCGCGGCCGCCCGGTTCGGCTGCAGCAACGAGCCGCCCGCGGCGAGGAAGGCGCTCTCCTTGTCGCCGCGGCCGTTGTTGAGGCTGATCAGCTCGGTCCGGTCTACCGCGTCGCACAAGGCTAGTTCCGAGGTCCCGGCGTAGGCGAAGACGTGCCGAACGCCTGCTCGTGCAAGCAGGACGGCGACCGCCTCCGCACCAGTGAGGTAGATGGGATCTTCAAGCAGCCTGGCGACGATCTTCTCCGCGACCTGGTCGTCTTGCGAAGCCTCGGTCAGCGCGACTCTCGCGAAGACCGGACCCGCGGCAAAGAGCTGGGCGCATCGCAACGCATCGTATTCACTGTTCCCACGGGTCTCTTGGACCCTAGGCGCGCTGGCCTGAGCAAGTTTCTGGGCGTGGTTGATCGATCCGTTTCGCACCGTTGGCTTTCCCCTCGTGAAGGCTGGCCGCTGACGGCCGGCGCACATTCGTTTGGAGGCGCTGCGCCGATTGGATCAGGTGATCGCCGGCTGCATGGAAGTCGTCCAGGCGCGACAATGCACCTGAAATCCGATGGCCATGGCGTTTCCACCGCGACTCGCTGCCATTCGCATCGACTTTCATAGAGCAAAGCTTCGCAAGCATTAACCGCAGGTAAAATATTCAGTCTTCTTTGACCGTCAGTCCGCGTACACTGCCGGCTAGCGCGAGCGAATAATCTGCTGGATTCACAGCTTCGCAACACGGGATTTGCGTCAGGGTTCTGCGGAATACAGACACACGACTCAGAAATTCCCCAACTCCCCGATCATTCAGTAGCGACGTCATCGGTATGCGTGACAGTGGCTACGAGTGCACCGAACATATCTTGATCGTTTACGTCTGCGCACGTCAGCGCAGCACGGTGATCGCACAAGCTATGGAACTCGGGTTACGTGCCCTGTGGAAATCCAGCCTCCTTCACTCAGGTTGGCCATCCGGGCGATCTTGAGAGTGGATTGAGTGGGGGACTCTTGAGGGAGGACGCAGCCCGCCGTCCGAGCAGTGACGTGAAGGTGACGCTCCGCTTCATGTGTGGCTCTACTGCTGCTTATGCGCGATCCTCGGTAGTTCGCCGGGCCTCCCTCGTCGCTTGATGGACACCCTGGCTACTGGGGCTTTGCTTAATCCGGAGGGAAAGAGAAGAAGGTTGCACGGGTGATACGCAGTCCGGCCATCACCGGTATCCAGCTACGTAGCAGGGTCCGCACCACAGCCCGAAGCGCCCTCGCGGATCCGTTTCGGCGGGACTTCATCACACCCGAGCCCGACCGTAAGTACCTGGGTGACATCACCTACCTGGTGCGCCGCGTGGCGCTTCGCCTGCATCCCCGGAGATTATATTTACAACAACTTTGCCCGAAGTCACAAGAGCCCGTATGGCCCATTCGGGCCCACATTTGAGGAATCTTTGATTTCCCGATCTGGGCTTGTTCGGCACCAACGCCACCAGCAGTACAGGTTCTCAGACGCGACTCATGACGCGGAAAACTACGGCGATTCAGCAGTTGACCTTGGCGTTCGGGTCGCATGGGCGATGCTGGCCGCGACCGGCCGAAGAGCCGCAGCACGGCCGGCAGACCGCCCGACACCCGGCGGATCGCCGCAGGCGAGCCGCCCTTGATGGGGTGTGTCCAGTTAGCGGCGTGCGCCGTGAGGCGCTGTGATTTGAGCGGAGGTGGGAGACCTTCGCCTTCGGCCTGTCGCAGCAGGTCGGTGGAGCTGAGGGCAGCTTGATCTGGGTGATGCCGGGGAGGGCGGGAGCAGCCCTGACAAAGCCGGGACGTGCCAGTACTGCCAGATGGTGCGGGTCCGGTGAGCGGGATGGAGAGGAGTACGAGAGGAACCGACGTCGTTAAGTCCCTCCACTGGACGCCTGCTCGAACCTGGTGGATCTGGGCAGGACGCGGTGCGCACCCGCCGGCCGAGGGCTGGCGGGGAACTCCTGGGCCGGTTTGCCATTGCCGGCAGGGAGGCCATGAGGAAGGTCTGTGGCGTACTCATGGCGAGGCCGCAGGGACAAAGTCGGGCTCCTACTTCGTCGAGGGAATCACAGTGAACACGGGAACCAGCCGGTCGCAGCTCCAGGCCGTGGGCATCCAGCCCACCGGGCGGGATAGGTGCATCGACCACTGAACGGGCCGGGTGGGGCGGAGCCGCCTGAGGGGCCACGGTGATTCCGGACAGCCGTCTTATGGGCGTAGCCTATGCGGCTGTTTGGATTGAAAGGGACTCGTTGAGTACTTCCAGAGGTGGCCGGTAGCCGAGCGCCGAGTGCAGGCGCCGACGGTTGTAGAACCCCTCGATGTAGCGGATGACCTGCCGTTTCGCCTTGGCGCGGGTGGTGAAGACGAAGCGGTGGAGCCATTCGTTCTTGATCGCGCTGAAGAACGACTCAGCCATCGCGTTGTCATAGCAGACCCCGGTGCGGCCTACCGAGCGGCGGATCTGCAGGCTGGTCAGGAAGCGACCGAACTCATCAGAGGTGTAGTTCGAGCCGCGGTCGGTGTGGAACACAGCGCCGGGCTGGAGCAGGCCGGTGCCGGCGGCCATCCGGATCGCATCCTTGATCAGGCCGGTGCGGTAGTGGTCGGCCATCGCCCAGCCGAGGACCGCCTTGCTGTGGCAGTCGATCACAGTGGCCAGGTAGAGGAAACCTTCCCAGGTGCGGATGTAGGTGATGTCGCCGACCAGCTTGGTGCCCGGCCGGGCGGCGGTGAAGTCGCGACCGAGCAGGTCGGGGATGCCGCGGAAGTCGCCCTGGACGGTGGTGACCGGCCGGATCGCCCGTACCTGGGCCGGGATGAGGCCCTGCTCGCGCATCAGGGCACGTACCAACTCGGCCGGGCAGTGCTCGCCACGACGCAGCAGGGCGGCGTGCACCCGCCGGTAGCCGTAGGTCTCGTGAGAGCCGGCGAAGACCTCGGCGACCAGCCGGGACAGCAGTACGCGGCGTTGCGCGGTGGCCGAGGCCGGCCGATCGCGCCACTCGTAGTAGCCCGAGCGGGACACCTTCAGCCAGGCGCACATCTTCACGATCGCGTGATGGGCCTTCTCCGCATCGATCAGCTCGTACTTGGCGAGCGTCATCGACTGTCCGCCGCGAAGAAGGCGGCTGCTGACCGGAAAATCACCCACCTCAGCCGGGTAGGCGGCAGCGAACCCCAGCCGGTGATCGTCAGCGAGGGCCAGAGCGAGGCGGTATGGGTCAGGCGGCCGGAGTCAGGGTGACGGTGAAGCCGAGTGCTTGCAGTTGGCGGATGTGGGTGCGGGTCTTCTTCTCCCGGTCGATCTTGGTGAGGAAATAGTCGGATCCGAGGTCGTGGTAGCGGGCGGTGGGATCAGCCAGCAGGTGCCAGATGATGACCGTGATGGAGCGCGCGACCGCGACCACGGCCCGCAGCTTGCCGCGGCGCTTGGCGATCCTGCGGTAGCGCTCCCCGAGGAAGGTGTCGGTGCGTCCGGCCACCACCGCCGCCGTGCCGAGCACTCCCTTGAGGTAGGGGTTGCCCTTGCCGACCGCGCCGCCGCGGCTGCGGCTCCCGGACTGGATGGTCTTGGGGGACAGCTTGGCCCAGGAAGCCAGGTGCTCGGCGGTGGGAAACCGCCTCATGTCCAGCCCGATCTCGGCGATGATGATCTGTGCGACCTCCGGGCTGATCCCGGGGATCTCATCCAGGCGCAGCACGGCATCCAGCGCCGATGACGCAGCCTCGTCCGGAGCGCCGTCATGGCCCGGCTCGACGGGGCAGCTGTCGGGCATCCGCGCGATCAGTTCTTCGATCCGGGCACCGAGCCGGGTGATCTGCGCGTCCAGGCCGTCAATCTGCGCCAGCAGCACGGCGGCGAGTTCGCCATGGTGATCGTCAAAACGTCCGTTGAGTGCTTCCATCAGCGCGGGAATCTTCACCCGCATCCGGCCGCGGGCCAGCTCGGCCAGCGTCCGGGGATCGCGTTCTCCGGCGATCAACGCCTCCAGCATCGCCCGCGTCGACAGGGTGGTCAGCGTGCTGGACACCGAGGAGATTTTGATCAGCGCGTCCTCCAGCAGCTTCTCCAGCCGCTGCCAGTAGCGGGTGCGCTCGTGGATGAGGTCGATCCGCGTCCGGGTGTAGTCCCGCAGCACCCGCACCTCATACGGAGGCACGAAAGAGGGCCGGACCAGACCCTTCTCCGTCAGCTTGGCCAGCCACACCGCATCCAGCCGGTCGGTCTTGGGCCGTCCCGGGGCGTGCTTGACGTCGCGGGCGTTGACCAGTTGCACCCGCAGTCCACGCTCCTCCAGCACATAGAACCAGATCCGCCAGTAGTCCCCCGTCGACTCCAACGTGACCGCCCGGACCTGCTCGCCCACCAGGTAATCACCCAGTTCCTCCACCGAGGCCAGAGTGGCCTGCACCTCCCACACCTTGGTCAACCGCCGGGAGGGATCACTGGGGTGCGGCACCCGCGTGCACACCTTGCCGAACGCCTTGGCCACGTCGATCGCGGCCACCCGCTCAACAATGCGCTCGTGTCCCTCTTCGGGGATCTCTTCCGGTTCCGCCATCACCACGACCGATCACGCTCCTCGACGAGATCGCGTACCAGACAGGAAACGGGTGCTCGCGGGGCCGCGGTCGGGAAGCCGAAGATTCTGACCGGCGTGCTCAAGGCAACAGTGCGTGACCCTTCAGGTCGAGCCCCAGCGCCAGACTTTTTTGCGAGATCAGCAGTCTCATGCAGCGCCGGCGTCGGCGAGCAACCCGCCCCGATTTTCACGCCTATGTGGCGTCCCCGAAAGGGTCTGGGGGACT
>NZ_QCYJ01000030.1 GCF_003123685.1 Nocardia aurea | reverse complement strand
CCAGGACCTTCATCATCTCGGCCAAGGAGAACCAGACCCTGCCCGCGGCGCTGCTCGTCTTCTTCAAGCCCGACGAGAACGACTGGGGCGGCATCATGGCGGCCTCGACGCTGATGACCATCCCGGTGCTGATCTTCTTCGTGGCGGTCCAGCGCAGGCTGGTCTCAGGTCTGGGAGGGGCCGTGAAGGACTGATGTCTCGTGCTTGTCGCGCGGGGCCAGGAACTCCAGCAGCCGGAGCCCCTCCGCCTCGACCTCGGCCAGGGACGCCATCGGCTCCCACTGGTGGATGGTGAGGGTGGAGACGCCCTTGGCCCGGGTCACCGTCCAGTCGCCCATGCTGAGGCCGTCGACGAGGATGAGGCGCGGCATCACGTTCGTCCCCATGAACCCGCGCATCGACGCGAACCCCGTCTCGGTGATCACCCTCGACCTGTCCGCGTGTGACAGGAACAGGTTGTCGAAGTCGTACATCAGCCTCACCGGCGCCGGGACGTCCTCGTCCGGCCGGGGCGCGTCCGGCAGGTCGTAGAGGAGGCGCCCGTCCTCGTCCCGGAACCGCACCAGGTCGAGCCCCTCCACCACCTCGGCCAGCCGCGTCAGCCCCGACCAGGTCTGCACGTCCTTGACCGTGGCGGGCCCGAAGGCCGCCAGGTAGCGCAGTACCAGCGCGGCGGCCGTCATCGCGGGAGCGCTCCGGCCCGCCAGCCACGCCTGCGCGGGCGCGTGCGCGACCGGCCCGCTGCGGCCCCACAGGCCGCGCGGCGGCACCTGCACCAGCGGCACCAGCCACCGCACCCCCTGCCCGAGCGCGTGCGGGTCGCTCTCCGGCCACCGTTCGGCGAGCGCCCGCCCCAGCTCGGCGAACGTCATCGGCCGCTCCTCCAGCAGCGACCGGCCCACCGCGGCCAGCTCGTCGAGGTCCACGCCCGCCAGCCGCCCGCCGAACGTCGTCCGCGTCATCCGCTCCGTCACCACCTGCAGCAGCGGCCGCATCGCCAGGCAGTCGCGCGCGCTCACCAGGTGGATGGTCGAGCGCTGCATCGCGATCCGCACGATCTCCCGGGAGGCGAGCAGGTCGGCGGCGTCGGCCGCCCGGAAGTCCTCGATCCGGTTCCACAGGCCGGCGTACCAGGTGTGCGGGGTCTGCGCCTGCAGCCCGCCGAGGTGCTCGACGACGTCCAGCACGGGCCGGTCTGTGCGGCGGAGCAGCAGTTGCCTGTCGAGCGTGGCCCGGTTGAGTGCCCTGCGGCTGATGAGGGGATCCATGCCCCTACGGTAGGGGTGATCGCGGCAAGCCGGCTTCCGCGATGGCCTGTGGGATCGCCGCCTGGTGCGGGGCACGGTTCGGGGCACGGTTCGGGGCACTGTGCGGGGCACTGTGCGGGGCCCGGTCGCCCAGCAGGAAGCGCACCTCCGTCCGGGCCAGCGGCTCGCCGCACGTCAGGCAGCGCAGGTAGGGCCGGAACGGCTCGCCGCAGGCGCGGTGGGTGATGAGCAGGTCGGTGCCCGGCGGCCCCGTGTACCACCGCTGCCCCCAGTCGACGACGAAGGCGAACACCCCGAAGAAGGCGAGCCCCTTGTCGGTCAGCAGGTAGCGGGGCCGCCCGCCGTCGCCCGCGCCGGCGGCGAAGACCCCCAGCTCGGTGAACCTCCGCAGCCGGTCGGACAGCACCGACGGCGCCATGCCGAGCTCGGACTGGAAGTCGGCGAAGCGCCGCACTCCCAGGAAGGCCGCCGCCAGCACGACCGTGCTCCAGCGGTCGCCGAGCAGCTCGAAGGTCTCCGGGAAGTAGGACAGCGGGTCCCTGGCCACGTCGTCGCGGACGGTCCTGCGGTGGTGGCGCGCCACCGCCACCTGGGCGAAGGTCGCCGAGCCACGGAAGGTCTCGGTGTCGCGGGCGGTGACCGGGGCGCGGAGGCAGGCCGCGCAGCCGAGTTCGACGTCGGTCTGCTCGCCGCAGCCGTCGTGCGTGAGCTCCGGCAGCCCCGTCCGCCTGGACACCCACCCGCGCTCCCAGGACCAGATCTCGACCAGCAGCGACCACAGCTCCGTCGCCCGCTCGGTCAGCAGGTATTCGGTACGGGTGCGGCCCTCCTCGCGGTAGGGGGAGGGGCGGAGGAGGTCCCCGGCGACCAGCTCCTTCAGCCGTCCGGCCAGCACCGACTCCGACATGCCCAGCTCGTCGCGCCAGTCGGCGAAGCGGCGGGTGTGCAGGAGGAACGCCCGCTGCAGCATCAGGAGGGTCCACTGGTCGCCTATCGCCAGCAGAGCCTGCCCGATCGCGCTGGGCCGCCTCTCTTGCGTCACCTGCCCGCCCTTCCGTCGCTTCTCAAGGCCAGAGAGTCATGCTACTTTGACGCTGACTTCGCTTATAGAAGCAAGTGGGCCTCCCAGGAAAGGGCGTCCAGATGACCCAGCAGCCGCAGCTGACAGCGGTGGCCCGTCCGGTCCCCGGCGAGGACGAGCCCAACCCTTACCTGATGGGCGTGTTCGCCGCCGTCCAGGACGAGCTGACCGCCGACGACCTGGAGGTGGTCGGCGAGATCCCGGCCGACCTCAACGGGGTCTTCCTGCGCAACGGGCCCAACCGCCGGTACGAGACCCCCGGCCGTCACCACATGTTCGACGGCGACGGCATGATCCACGCGATGCACTTCGAGAACGGCCGGGCCCGCTACCGCAACCGCTGGGTGCGCACCGCCGCGTTCCACGAGGAGTCGAAGGCGGGCGCGGCGCTGTGGACCGGCGTGATGGAGAACCCCTCGGGCAACCCGTTCGGCAACGGGCACGGCCTGGGCATCAAGGACTCCGCCAACACCGACGTGATCTACCACGGGGGCAAGGTCCTGGCGACCTGGTACCTGTGCGGCACCCCGTACGCCATCGACCCGCTCTCCCTGGAGACCCTCGGCGCGGAGACCTTCCTCGGCACCCTGAACGGCGACATGATGGCCCACCCCAAGGCCGACGAGGAGACCGGCGAGCTGATGTGGTTCGACTACGGGCCCGACGGCCCGCCGTACATGAGGTACGGCGTCGTCGGGGCGCACGGCGCGGTCACCCACGTGACCGACATCGAGCTGCCCGGTCCCAGGCTGCCGCACGACATGGCCATCACCCCCGACCACTCCGTCCTCATGGACCTGCCGCTCATCCAGGACCAGGAGGCGCTCGCCGCCGGCAAGTATCGGATCCTCTTCGACCGGTCGCTGCCCGCCAGGTTCGGCGTGATCCCGCGGCACGGCGCCGGCGACGCCGTCCGGTGGTTCGAGGCGAAGCCGTGCTACATCTACCACGTCGTCAACTCCTGGGAGGAGGGCGACGAGATCGTCATGGACGTCTGCCGGGTGAAGAACCCGCAGCACCAGGCGACGTACACGTCGAAGATCGCGCAGATGCTCGCCTACCTGCGGCTGAACGCGCACATCTACCGCTACCGGTTCGACCTGCGCACCGGCCGCACCACCGAGGGCCCCCTCGACGACGACGACATCGAGTTCCCCAGCGTCGACGCGCGGATCATCGGCCGGCCGCACCGCTACTCCTACAACATGCACCTCGCCACCCAGGAGACGCTGCTCTTCGACGGGCTGGTCCGGTTCGACTCGGCGACCGGGAAGAAGCAGGAGCACCTGTTCGGGCCGGGCCGCTGGGGCTCGGAGGCGCCCTTCGCGCCGCGCGACGGCTCCACCGGCGAGACCGACGGCTACCTCGTCAGCTTCGTCAACGACGAGCGGGAGGGGCGTGCCGAGGTCGCCGTCTTCGACGCCGCCGACGTATCGGCCGGGCCGATCGGCCGGGTGCTGCTTCCCTGCCGCGTCCCCACGGGGTTCCACGCCACCTGGGTCCGCGCCGACCAGCTCCGGACCTCCGGAGGCCACCGGTGACCGGCGTCTACGTGCTCTCCACCCTGCGCACCCCGCGCGGGAAGGGCCGACCGGGCGGCGGCCTCGCCGGGATCGCCCCGCTGGAGCTGGCGACCCTGCTGCTGGAGGGGGTACGCGACCGGTCCGGGATCCAGCCGCACCTGGTCGAGGACCTGATCATCGGATCGGCCACCCAGACCGGCGAGCAGGGTGGTGACCTGGCCCGCACCGCCGCAGTGCTGGCCGGATGGGGCGAGTCCACCTCCGGGATGACCCTCAACAGGTTCTGCGCCTCGGGCGTGGACGCCGTCAACACCGCCGCCGCCCACATCGCCTTCGGCTCGGCCGGGCTGGTCGGCGCCGGGGGAGTGGAGTCGGTGTCCCGGGTGCCGATGTTCTCCGACCAGGCCCCGGTCTGGCGGGACGGCGAGGTGGTCGAACGGGTGGGCGCGGTGCAGATGGGCATCGCCGCCGACCTCGTCGCCACCCTGGAGGGCTTCGAGCGGGCCCAGCTCGACGCCTACGCCCTGCGCAGCCAGCTCCGCGCCGCGGCGGCCTGGGAACACGGCAGGTTCGCCCCCTCCCTGCTGCCCGTACAGCCCGGCGACCGGACCGGCCGCGACACTGTCCTGGACCGCGACGAGAACGTCAGGCCGGGCACCACGGCCGGGAGCCTGGCCGCGCTTGAGCCGGCCTTCGCCGCGCTCGGCGCCAGGGGCGAGGACGACCTGGTGCGGCGCAGGCGGCCCGAGGTGGGCGAGATCCGCCACCTGCACACCGTGGGCACCTCGCCCGCGCTCGCCGATGGGGCCGGCATCGTCCTGCTCGGCGACGCCGCCGCCGCGCGCGCCTCCGGGCTCCGCCCGCGCGCCCGGGTGCTCTCCGCCGCCACGGCCGCGGTGGACCCGGTCATCATGCTCACCGCGGGCCAGGCCGCGATCGAGAAGGCGCTGAAGCGCGCCGGGCTCACCCCGGCCGACGTCGACGTGTTCGAGGTGGCCGAGGCGTTCGCCGCGACGTGCCTGAAGCTCCAGCGCGACCTGGGCATCTCCGACGAGCAGCTCAACCCCAACGGCGGCACGATCGCGATGGGCCACGCCTTCGGCGCCACCGGCCCGATCCTCCTCGCGTCCTGCGTGGACGAGCTGGAACGGACCGGCGGGCGCTACGGCGTGGTCGCGGTCAGCGGCGCCGCCGGCACCGGCAGCGCCACGGTCGTGGAGCGCGTGCGATGACAGCCGGTTCCACGACACCCGTGCCCCGGCTGAGCGTCTCCCTGGGGTTCTGGCAGGACCGGCCGCCCGGCGAGGCCCTGCTGACGGCGCGCGCCGCCGACCGGCTCGGCTACGACGAGCTGTGGGTGGGTGAGATGGCCACCTACGACGCGTTCGCCCTGGCCGCCGTGCTCGGCACCGAGACCCGGCGCGTCGGGCTGACCGTGGGGCCGCTAGCGGTCGCCGTGCGCGACCCCATGACCATCGCGCGCGGCGTGGCCTCGGTCGCCGACCTGACCGGACGTCGGGTCGGCGTCGCCATCGGCACCTCCAGCCCCGTGGTGGTGGCGCAGTGGCACGGGCGCGACCGGAGCCGGTCGGTGACCAGGCTGCGGGAGTCGGCCGTCGTGCTGCGGGAGCTGCTCGACGGGGGCAGGCCCTCGTTCGACG
>NZ_QCYJ01000097.1 GCF_003123685.1 Nocardia aurea | reverse complement strand
TCACCATGATGGGGAAGAAGGCGGCGGCGAACGTGATGAAAACGATGCCCTGCTCGTCCGCCGGGAACAGCAGGATCGCCACGGGCACCAGCGCGATGGCGGGGATCGGCCGGACGGCTTCGAGCAGCGGCAGCAGCACGTAGCCGGTGCGCCTGGACCGGGCGACGGCGATCCCCACGGTGATGCCGGCGACGGCGGCCAGGCCGAAGCCGGTGAGGATGCGCACGAGGCTCTGCAGCAGGTCGAGGTAGTAGAGGGGAGTCGTGAGCTGCCGCCCGGCCTCCGCGCCGATCTCGCCGAGCGTGGGCAGCCGGTCGAACCTCAGCCAGATGCGCGCGTCCGTGACCGTGAGCAGCTGCCACAGCCCCGCGGCGGCCAGGAGCGAGGCCGCCCTGACCACCCAGTTCCAGCCCGCCCAGCCCTTGCGCGGCGCCCCGCCGTCTCCGGTGGCCGCGCGCGCGGGCCGGGGCGCGCCGGCGGGGACGGCGAGCGGGGCCCGCCGCACCTCGGTCTCCGCCCCCATCAGGCGTCACCCCCGGTCCCGGCCGCCTTGAGCGCCTCTTCATAGGGGACGGGCTCGGTCTTCGGGTGGTCCTTCCGATAGGCGTCTGCCCCGTCCTGGGTGGTGAAGGGCAGGAAGCGCTCGTTCTTCGGGGCGCTCGGGTCGTGCAGCCAGATCGACTCGCCGGCGAACCACCGGGTGCCCGTGGTCGTGTCGGGAACGTACGCTGCGCGCACGCCCGCCGTGGCCTTGGCGATCTGCCGCAGCAGGCAGGTGGGGGTCGCCGCGGGCTGAGTCGTGGCCGAGCCGGTGGACCAGAGCTCGGAGGCGGTCTTGGGATCGGACACGGCCACCCCGCAGACGGGGTCGGTGCCGGTGATCCTGGCGGGGTTCGTCGTGCTGGCCCGGTCGGTGTCGTAGGAGGAGCCGTACACCTTGCGCAGGTAGGAGTCGTTGACGAACTTCGACACGTCCACGCCGGCGAACTCGGCGTTGATGCGCTTGAGGTAGGGCACGTCGTGCTCGTGCGCGGCCTGGAGCGGCGGCTTCAGCATGACGTCGAAGGTGGAGATGCCGCCGGGGCCGTTGTAGAGGTAGACGACCTCCGGGGGCAGGCCGGTCACCTTGGCCACCGACTCGGCGGCCCGCAGGGGCTGCTCGTGGAGGTAGCGGGTGGTGTCGATCTGCGCCTGGAGGAACGCCTCGACGACCTCGGGATGCTCCTTGGCGTACGCCTGGCGCAGCACCACGCCGTGGAAGGTGGGCACGTTCAGGGCCGAGCCGTCGTAGACCAGGCGGCCCTTGTCCTGGAAGACCATCAGGCCCGGCCAGGCCACGAACTGCGCGTAGCCCTGGACGCCGCCGGACTCGAGCTGCGCGGCGCCGACGGCGGGCTGGTGGTTGACGATCTGGACGCCGGTGGCCGGGTCGATCCCGTCCTTCTCCAGCGCCTGGACGAGCGTGCCGTGGCCGGCGGAGCCTATGCTCGCCGAGATCTTGGCGCCCTTCAGGTCGGCCAGGGTACGGGCCTTGGAGGCGGGCGGCACGACCACCATGTTGAGGCCGCCGCGCAGGTTGTAGCCGGTGATGGAGACCAGCTCGGTGCGGGCGGCGGCGATGCCCTGGGTGCGGGAGGCGTTGATCAGCAGCGGGTAGTCGCCCATCGAGCCGATGTCGATCTTGCCGGCGACCATCTTCGCGGTGATGGGGGCGCCGGTGTCGTAGTCCTGCCACTCGACCGTGTAGCGGTCGCCGAGCCGCTTCTCCAGATAGCCGAGCGAGCGCAGCAGGGTGCCGGCGGTCACTGTGTTGATTGTCTTCGACTGGTAGCCGATGACGACCTTCGTCTTGCCGTCGCCACCGGCCGCACCGGAGACGGAGCAGCCGGTGGCGGCCACCAGGAGCGCGGCCGCCAGTGCCGTGAGTCCCTTCATCGCGGCGAGTCCCTTCATCGCAGGAGGTAGGGGATGTTGATGGTGACCGCGTCCACCGGGCACCGCGCGGCGCAGGGGCCGCAGTACCAGCACTCGTCCACGTGCATGTACGCCTTGCCGGTCTCGTCGTTGATCGCGAGCGAGTCGAGCGGGCAGGCCTCGACGCACAATGTGCACCCGTCGATGCAGAGCCCCTCGTCGATGGTCACGGGGACCTCGACCCGCTGGTTGGTCAGTGCCATGCCTGCTCCTCGCCTGGGATCTCGGGATCGGTGCCGGTGCCTGGGGCGCGGCGCAGGTGCCCGCGCATGGTCAGGCGGTCGCCCCTGAAGCGGATGAATTCCAGGTCGACCGGCCTGCCGTCGGACAGGTGGGTGAGCCGCTCCACCATGAGCAGCGCGGCGCCGCGTGGCGCGCCGAGGGCGGCGGCGGTGTGGGTGTCGGCGTTGACCGCCTCGACGGTGAGCTCCGCCATGCCGAGCGGCTGCCCGGCGATCCCTTCGAGCAGCACGAAGATGTCGTTGTGCGCCAGGTCCGCGTCGAACAGCGGCTCGCCGACGTCGCGGACGAGATAGGTCAGGTCCAGGGAGAGGGGCAGGCCGTTGAGGCTGCGCAGCCGTTCCAGGTAGACGACCGGCTCGCCGGCGGGGAGGCCGAGCCGGTGGCTGACCGCGGCCGGCGGCTCGATGAGGCTCATCGTCCGGACCTGGTTGGTCACCTGGCCGTGCTCGTGCAGCGTCTCGGCGAGGCCGAGCAGACGGTGCAGGCCGTGGGGATACTTCTCCGCGGCGACGGTCGTGCCGACGCCGGGGCAGCGCTCGACCAGCCCTTCCTCGCGCAGCAGGTCGAGCGCCTCACGGACGGTGTTGCGCGAGGTGTCGAACTCGCGGGCCAGGGCCGCCTCCAGGGGGAGCTGGCCGTGCGCGAACTGGCCCTGCACGATCTGCCTTCGCAGCAGGTCGGCGACCTGCCGCGCGCGATCCGCCCGGCGGCGTCGGGTGTCAGTCGTGGTCACCATGCCTCCCTCCCGGTCCCGGTTAACCTATCAATCCGGTAGGGAAAAGGGGATAACGGGCAGATTGCGCCACCCATGGCACCCCCGACACAGCGCTGAGCTGGGGCTACACGCCGCACACAGCAAGATCTGCCACCGCGCGGCTACGTTCTGCGGCAACCAGGGCCGCTTGCCAACCGAGAGGGGAAGCTACTGATCAAGGTGGCCGTTCGGTTCCCGACCACTGTGATCCGCGAGGCGGCTGAAGCGGGCGAGCCTGACCGCGATCACTTCCTCCACGTCCTTGACCGGAGCATCCAGGAAGTGGTTGAAGATGACGCAGAAGGCCAGTGGCTCGCCGTCGGCGCTGTCCACGTATCCCGCCAGGCCGGACACCCCGGTCAGCGCCGCCGTCTTGGCGTGCACGTTGCCCGCCGCCGGTGTGCCCTTCATGCGGTCGCGCAGCGTGCCGCGCGTCATGCGATCGCCCTGGCCGGCGACGGGGAGGGCGTCGTACCAGCTGGCGAACCAGGGCTTGGCGCGGGCGAGGAGCAGGAAGTCCGTCAGCTCGCCCGGCGTCAGCGAGGCGAGCCGCGACATGCCGGAGCCGTCCCTGAAGCATGCCGTACGCAGGCCGTGACGCTCGGCGTACTCGGTGAGCACCCTCAGCCCCGCGGCCCAGGTGCCCTGCCCGGAGACCTCCCGGCCCATCGCCTTGACCAGGATCTCGGCGTGCATGTTGTTGCTCCACTTCAGGAACGGCGTCATCAGCCGCGCCAGCGGCATGGACTCGTGCCTGGCGACGGTCCACGCGGTGGTGGGCGGAGCCGCGCGGCGGGTCTCGCCGTCCACCGCGACGCCGTGCGAGGCCAGGGCGTCGCGCAGCAGCGCGGCCGCGTAACCCGTGACGTCGGGCACGGAGACCCGCCAGCTGAGCGGGGCCGCCACGGCGCCGGTGACGACGACCTCGTTCGTGTCGCGCGGGCGGGTGATCCACACGTCGTTCGCGAGGCCGGTCGTGGCGCGGTTGTCGATGGCGACGTGGCCGGTCGGCGGTGTGGTGGTCACCTCGGCCGGAGCGCCGGGCGCCGCCCCGGGGGCGACCGTGACGACGAGCGCGCCGGTGTTGCAGTCGGCGTCGGGCGCCGCGGCCAGGGCGGAGATGGGGGCGGCATAGTGGCGCGGCTCGTCGCCCACCGCCCAGTCGGCGTGCACCCGTACGTCGTCGAACCAGGTGTCGTCGGGGACGAGACGGCCCGTGACCGAGTGGATCCCTGCAGCGGCCACCTCCCCGGCGAGCCGGTCGAGGTCGCCGGGGAGCAGGGCCGGGTCGCCGGTCCCCTGGAGGTGGAGGTCGCCGTGGAGCGTGCCGTCGGCCAGCCGCCCGGAGGCGAGCACGCGGGTGGTGAAGCGGTGCCCGGGACCGAGAGTGTCCAGGGCCGCCGCCGAGGTGAGCAGCTTGACGAACGAGGCGGGGGTGAAGATCTGGTCCGGGTCCCGCTCGTACAGCGGCTCTCCGGTCACGGCGCTCTTGACCACGACGCCGATCCTGGCCATGGACAGACGCGGATCCCCCAGGATCCGATCGAGGTCGCGGGCCAGTTCTCCGGCCGGCGCGGCCGGCGGGGCGGCGGTGGCGGGGAGGAAGGCGCGCAGGCGGGACCGCCACGATCGTGGCGGGTCCACGCTCTGCTGTGCCCAGGATAGTGTGATCGTTCCTCCCCGTGGTCTCGCGGACATCCTGGGGAGGGCGACTCGTCAGTCGACAGCTCATTCACTGTCCACTTCCTGGTCGGAGTGTAAACCCTAATTCCCTACCGGTTGTGTTGACTTTAGCGTGGAGCCTGCCTACGTTAGGGGCGTGACGACCGCGGTGCTGACCATCCGAGGTCACGTGGACTTCTGCCGCGTGGCCAGCGCTCTGTGTCCCTCCTTCCGTTAGCCGACCATCTCTCTCTCGGAAGGACGAAACCCATGTCAACCCTCTCGACCCGCCACGTCTCGGCCCGGATAGGCTCCGAGATCTCCGGCGTGCGCCTGGGCGGCGACCTGCCCGCCGACGTCGTCGCGGAGATCCGCTCCACCCTGCTCCAGCGCAAGGTGCTCTTCTTCCGCGCTCAGGACCATCTCGACACGGAGGGCCAGGTGGCCTTCGCCCGGCTGCTCGGCGAGCCGACCACGGCCCACCCGACCGTGCCGGCCCTGAACGGCAACACCCACGTCCTCGACCTCGACTACAAGGGTGGCCAGAAGGTGGACCGCTGGCACACCGACGTCACCTTCGTGGACCGGCCGCCCCTGGCCTCCGTGCTGCGGGCCGTCACCGTGCCCGAGGTCGGCGGCGACACGCTGTGGGCCAACACCGTGACCGCCTACGAGTACCTGTCCGCCGAGCTGCGCGATCTGCTCGACAGGCTGCGGGCCGTGCACACCAACCAGTACGACTACGTCCGCGTGACGGCCTCCGACAACCCGGAGCTGGCGCGCGAGCAGGCCGAGATCTTCGCCTCGACCCTCTTCGAGACCGAGCATCCCGTCGTACGCGTGCACCCCGAGACCGGTGAGCGCTCGATCCTGCTGGGCGACTTCGCCAAGCGGCTGGTCGGCCTGGCGCCACAGGCGTCCGCCGCGGT
>NZ_QCYJ01000086.1 GCF_003123685.1 Nocardia aurea | reverse complement strand
CCGGGGTCGTCTTGTCGCAGGAGGACAGGAACACCACACCGTCCAGCACGGCTCCCTCAACCGCGGCCTCGACGTCGTTCACCACCAGGTCGCGGGTGGGCATGATGTAGCGGCCGTTGCGTCCCGCGGTGGTGATGAAGTCGCTCGGGGCGGTGGTGCGGATCTCGAACGGCAGCCCGCCCGCGGCGCGTACGGCGTCGGCGACCAGGTTGGCCACGTCGTCGAGGTGGATGAAGCACACCGACAGCTTCGACGACGTGTTCACGATCGCGATCTTGGGCTTCTCCTGGTCCTCGGGGCTGATGCCCATGGCGCTCCACTGCGCCCGGCGCACGGCCCAGCGCGAGGTGCCGGGCGTGAAGTTGCTGCGCAACGGGGTCTTCGGGCTCTCGGTCACAGTGCGCTTCCGTTCAGTTTCATGATGGATCGGACCCGCGCGCCCTCGATGTGGCGGTACGGGGTGCCCTCGTCAAGGGACAGGACCGTGGCCACCCCGGCGGCGTGGCCGTACTCGAAGCACTGGGCGGTCACCCTGGCCGAGGCGAGGGCCTCGTGCTGGGCGCTCAGGCAGCGCCCCGCGACGATGACGTTCTCGCCCGCCTCGGGCACCAGGGTGAGGTACGGGATCTCGTAGTAGTCGTCGATGAGCCAGTGCAGCTTGGGCCGCTCGCCGTCGTGCAGTTCGATCGGCCACGGGCAGCGCGCGATGGCGGAGGGGTCCTTGCGGCCGGTCACGACGGCGTCGTTGGTCAGGGTGGCGGTGCCGGCGATGGTGCGGGTCTGCCGGACGCCGGCCTCCACGCCGGTGTCCACGACGTAGGCGTCCTGGCAGCCGGGGATGCTCCGGACGATGAAGTCGGCGTATTCACGGACCTGGCGCCGCCCGCCGATCTCGGCTTCGGTGAAGTCGGCGGGGTCGATCACGTTCAGCATCCGTCCGTCGGCACCGGTCAACCGGGTCGCGTTGACCATGAGCTCACCCGGGCGCGGGGTCGTGAAGATCCAGATCTTCTGCCGGGGGAGGTCGGCGCCGAGCGACCTGGCCGCCTGGATCCGCTCGGTCACCCACGGCGGGCTGATGGTGTCCTCGCCGTAGCCGGCCAGGAAGGCGTCCACGTCCACGCCGCCGAGGCGGAAGAACATGGTGGGGTTCTGGATCCGCCCGCCGTCGCCGAAGGCGTAGCGCCCGCCGGCGCGGGCGACCAGCGCTGCGTCGCCGGACGCGTCGATGGTGCGGGCGGCGCGCACCACGCACACGCCCGCGTTGGAGGAGAGCACCGCGCCGAGGTACCGCTCGCCCTCCATCACCACGCCGACGACCGAGGTGTGGAACAGCACCCGTACGCCCGCGGCGGCGAGCAAGGCGTCGGCCGTCTCCCGCCACACCAGCGGGTCGTGGGCGCTGGTCCAGGTCTTGCCGTACCGCTGCGGCGGGGTCAGGCCGCGGCGCTCGGCCAGGCCGTGCCGGAAGCGCTCGGTGAATCCCCACACGACCTGCTCGGGCCCGGAGCCGGTGTCGGTCGCGAGATACATGCCGCAAACGGTGCCGGACATGCCCGCCACGGCCGCCCCGCCCGCGAAGCCGTACTTCTCGACGAGCAGCACGCTCTTGCCGGCCTCTGCCGCCACGGTCGCCGCGGCCACGCCGGCCGCCCCGGCTCCCACCACGAGGACGTCCACTTCTGCCAGGACAGGGTAGTCGGCAGCAGGTGGTACGACGGCGGGCAGCCGCCAGTCCAAGTGCGATATATCGGTCATGTATCGACGGTACATCACGTTGAGGTACTATTGTCCAGTCCGGAAATCTCTTCGAGACGCGACGGGGTGGCGGGTGCCTGAGCCGAACAAGACCGACCGCGCCTACCAGGCGATCGAGAGCATGATCACCTTTCAGGAGCTCGCGCCTGGATCGCTCGTCTCCGAATCCATGCTGATGGAGCGCACCGGCCTGGGTCGCACGCCCGTACGGGAGGCGCTGCAACGGCTGGCCCGCGAGCGCATGGTGGAGATCCACCCGAACCGGGGCGTGTTCGTCCCGCCCGCCTCCATCGAGGCCCAGCTCAAGCTGCTGGAGCTGCGGCGCACGCTGGAGGCGCTGGCGGTCCGCCTCGCGACCCACCGCGCCCTGGCCGAGCAGAAGCGTCAGATGCTGGAGGTCATCGAGCAGTTCAGCGACGACGTACTGGACGTGCGCTCCTTCGGCGCGATACTCAAGCGCGCCCACGCCCTGATCGTGGAGGCAGCCCACAACGAGTATCTGTCCGTAGCCATGGCCCCCCTCCAGGGACTGTCGCGCCGGTTCTGGTTCGCGCACCTGAAGGACCCGGAGAGCGAGCTGCGGACGGCGTCACGACTGCACGGCGACATCCTCGGCGCGATCTGCCGCGGCGACGAAACCGGGGCGGTGACCGCCTCCATGCGCCTCAACGACTACCTCGTCGACTTCGCCTACGCCACCCTGAACCCCTCCTACTAGGCCCTGATCTAGGCTCGGACAGGTGACCGACTACTGCGCGCACGTGGAGCGCGAGGCCGCCCGCCTCGTCGAGCTGGTCACCGGCGCCGCCCCCGCCGCGCCTGTGCCCACCTGCCCCGGCTGGACGCTCGCCGACCTGATCACCCACGTCGGCACCACGCACCGCTGGGTGATCCACATCGTCGAGAACCGGGTCCAGCAGCGGATCTGGTCGCGGGAAGTGCCCAACGGCCTGGCCGAGGGCCAGGATGGCGACCCGGCCTGGCTGGCGGACGGCTCCCGCCGGCTGCTGGAGACGCTCCGCTCGGCCGACCCCGACACGCCGGTGTGGTCGTGGGGCGCCGGCCGGTCGGCGGCCTTCTGGGCCCGGCGGATGGCGTACGAGCTGCTGATCCACCGGGTGGACGCGGAGCTCGCGCTCGGCCTCGAACCTGTCGTGGCCCCGGCGACGGCGATCGACGGAGTCGACGAGTTTCTCGCGAACCTGCCGTACGCCCGGTGGGTGACCCGCCGCCTGGCCGAGCTGGACGCCGAGGGCGCCACGATCCATCTGCACGCGACCGACGCCGACGGCGAGTGGACCGTCACCCAGGGCCCCGAGGGCCGGATCGACTGGGAGCACGGGCACGCCAAGGGCGACGTCGCGGTGCGCGGACCGGCCAAGGACCTGCTCCTCATGGTGTACGGCAGGCGTTTCGCCGGCACGCTGGCCGTCTTCGGCGACCGTGCCCTGCTCGATCGCTGGCTGGAGAAGGCCGCCTTCTGACGTCCGGCCCGCTTCTGACGTCCGGCCCGACCGTCCGGCCCGCTTCTGACGAACGGCCCGACCGTCCGGCCCGACCGGCCCACCCGGTGGCACTCGCCCGGGGGCAGGGGGCCGGGCCCTGGACGCGCCGCCGCTCGGCGGTCGGCGGCGAGCCCAGGGAGGGGACCGCCCGCGCAGCGGTCCGGCGCACGAGCTCATCGGCTGAACCCGTGGGGGACGGGCCCGGCCGGCGGGGAAGGCGCCGGAGGGGCCCACCCGCGCTCAGGCCCTGCGGTGGAAGATCCCGAAGAGGCTGCCCGACGTGTCGCGCAGGTAGGCGAAGTCGGTGCCCGCGCCGTCGTCGATGACCTTCGTGACCACCTTGCCGCCCAGCTCCTCCGTCTGGCGGCACGTCGCGTCGACGTCGGCCACCTGCACGTGGAAGACCGCGTGGTCGGGGAAGTCGCCCTTGGTGTTGAACAGGCCGCCCCCCGGACGCTCGCCGCCCGGCTGGCTGATCAGCCGATAGTCGATCGGCCCCTCGTCTCGGGCGAACGTCCAGCCGAACAGCCCGCCGTAGAAGCGCTCGGCGCTCTCCGGGTCAGCCGTCGCCACCTCGAACCAGGTCACCGTGTTGTCCATCATTGCCTCTCTTTCTCGAACACGACAACGATCCAACGGCTGAGCGACAGCCCTATGTCGGTGTTTCCGATTGACTTATCGAACAAGACTGACTAGTCGAGCACGGCGCCGCGGACGATCATCTCGGGCACGTCGGTGGCGAACCCTTCGAGCGGCCGGTCGGGGCAGCGCTCCCCGGTGACCCCGGCGCCGGCGATGCGGTCGAGCCGGAAGACGCGCACGTCGTCGCGCAGTCGGCACCAGGCCACGAGATACCAGAAACCGCCCCGCCCGCCCAGGAACACCCCCGGCTCCACGTCGCGCGAGGTGAGCGCGCCCTTGGCGTCGACGTAGTCGAGCCTGAGCACGCGGCGGCGCAGCAGCGCCTCCTCGATCGCGCGCGAGATCCCCTCGGCGCCGAGCGGCCGGACCGCCGCGCCCGGCTTGCGCGGCTCGTCGATCATCTGCACCCGGCGGGCCAGCTCGCGCGCCAGCTCCCCCTCCCTGCCCGGCATCGCGGCCACCACCTTGCGTAACGCGCTGCGCGCCTGCCTGCCGAACGGCTGGTCGCCCGCTCTGCTGAGCGCGACCGCGATGGCCACCGCCTCGGCCGGCGTGAAGTTGAGCGGCGGCAGCGACAGCTGCTTGTCGATGGCGTAGCCGCCCCTGCGCCCCGGCTCGGCGTAGATCGGCACCCCCGACTCCTGGAGCGCGGTGATGTCGCGCTCGATGGTGCGCACGCTGACCTCGAACCGCCGGGCGAGCTCGCGCGCGGAGCGGCAGCGGGGGGAGATCGCGCGCAGGTCCTCGACGAGCGCGTAGAGCCGGTCGGTGCGGTTCACACCCGGGACGTTACGCGGCGCCACCGACAATCGCGCGGGCCAGGCACACGCCCCTGACCGTCCGGCCACCGCGGTCTCACGCGCACGCCAGCCATGAGCGCAACGCGCGGCGGCGAGGTGGTCGCGCGCACAGCACGGCAAGGGGTCATCCGCGGCCCGTCCAGGCCAGCAGCTCGCCGAGCGGCCAGGTGTTGATCACGCGCGCGGCCTCGACGCCGCAGCGGGCGGCCCGCTCGCACCCGAACCGCTGCCAGTCGAGCTGGCCCGGCGCGTGCGCGTCGGAGTCGATCGCGAAACGGCAGCCCATCTCGTAGGCCAGTCTCATCAGCCGCTTGGGCGGGTCCAGCCGGTCGGGCCTGGAGTTGATCTCGACGGCCACGCCGAACCGGCGGCACGCCTCGAAGACCAGCTCGGCGTCGAACTCCGACTCGGGCCTGCGGCCGCCCCTCCTGCCGCCGCCCCGCACGATCCGGCCCGTGCAGTGGCCGAGCACGTCCACGTTCGGGTCGGAGATCGCCGTGACCATTCTGCGGGTCATCGCGTCGCCGTCCATGCGCAGGCCGGCGTGGACGCTCGCCACGACCACGTCGAGCCGCTCCAGCAGCTCCGGCTCCTGATCGAGCGTGCCGTCGAGGTTGATGTCCACCTCGATGCCGGTCAGGATCCTGAACGGCGCCAACCGCTCGTTCAGCCTGGCCACCTCGTCGAGCTGGTCGCGCAGCCGTTCGGGCGGCAGGCCGCGGGCGACGGTCAGTCGCGGCGAGTGGTCCGTCAGCGCCCAGTATTCGTGGCCGAGCGCCTTGGCCGCCTCGGCCATCTCCTCGATCGGCGAGCCGCCGTCCGACCAGTCCGAGTGGCTGTGCAGGTCGCCCCTGAGCGCCGCGCGCAGCGCCGCCGTCTCGTCGTCCAGGTCCT
>NZ_QCYJ01000055.1 GCF_003123685.1 Nocardia aurea | reverse complement strand
CGGCCGGTGAACAGGGCAGGGTCGCGCGGCTCACCCTCCTCCAGCACCCCTGAACCTCCTCCAGCACCTCTCACCCCGCAGCTTCCTTAACCGCCCCTGCGGCGCCGGAGACAGGGCCGCGGCGGTCGGCCTACCGCTGGGTGCTCAGCGGACGCCGCGTGGGCGGAACTGGATGCTGACGCGCGGCCCCGTCGGTCGGGTGGACTTGGGGATGGCGTGCTCCCACGTGCGCTGGCAGCTGCCGCCCATCACCAGCAGATCGCCGTGGCCCAGGTCGTGGCGGATGGAGTGGCCGCCGCCTCGCGGGCGCAGCAGCAGGGAGCGCGGGGTGCCGACCGAGAGGATCGCGACCATGGTGTCCTCGGTGCCGCCCCTGCCGATGGTGTCGCCGTGCCAGGCGACGCTGTCGCGGCCGTCGCGGTAGAAGCACAGGCCCACCGTGCGGAACGGCTCACCCAGCTCGTCGTGGTAGTGGGAGTTGAGCGCCCGCATGGCGTCGTCGAGCACCGGGTCGGGCAGCGGCTCCTCCTCGTCGTAGAACTTCTGCAGCCGCGGCACGTCGACGACCTTGTCGTACATCCACCGCCGCTCCTCCCGCCACGGCACGACGTCCACCAGCCGGTCGAACAGCGCGTCGGCCCCCGCCATCCACCCCGGCACGACGTCGATCCACGCCCCGTGGTCGAGGATCGTCCTGCGGACCGCGCCCCCGAGCGGGCCCACGCCCATATCCTCGTCAAGACCGAGCAGAGACGCCTGGAAAACTGGCCTCATAATGCCGAGTGTATGTGACCCTTCAAACACCCATTCGACTGAACCCTAGGCGACTGACATGCGCTAACGTCTCACTAGTGGTATCCCGTTACATGGTCGGAGCCGTGGCCGCACGCACGGGCAACGAGATGTCCGGCCCCGCGCTCCTCCTCATGGGCCTGGCGATGACCGGCTCCCCCGTGGTGGCGTCGTGGCTGATGGCCGGGCTGACCGCCTCGGCGGCCGTCGGCGGGCCGTTACTCGGGGCCCTGCTCGACCGCGCCGAGCGGCCGGGCAGGATAGTCGGACGGTGCCTGCTCGGCTACACCGCGGGCCTGCTGGCCGTCCTGCTCGGCCTGGGACGGGTGCCCGACGCCGCGCTGGTCGCCGTCGCGGCGGTGGCCGGGCTGCTGGGTCCGGCGCTCACCGGCGGCTGGACCGCCCAGCTGCCGCTCGTCGTACCTCCGGAACGGCTTGAGCGGGCCAACGCCCTGGACGCGATCAGCTACAACGTGGCGGGCCTGGCCGGTCCGGCGGCCGTGGGCCTGGTGGCCGCGGCGGCGAGCGGGCAGGCGGCGATGGCGGTGTCCGTCGCCCTGCTGGTCGCGGCCGTGCCCGTGGCCTGGACGCTGCCTTCCCGCTCCCGCCCGACCGCCTCCGTACGAGCCGGGAGGGCTGCCCTGTGGCGGGACCTCGCGGCCGGGTTCGGGGCGATAGCCCGGAACGCACCCCTCAGGCGGGCGACCGCCACCTCCATGGTCTCGTTCTCCGGGGTGGCCATGCTGGTCGTCGGCGCGCCGATGCTCGGCTCGGCCCTGACGGGTGAGGCATCGCACGGAGCGCTGCTCCTCGCGGTGACAGCCGGCAGCGCGCTCGCCGCCAACGCGGCTCTGACCCGCCTCCGGGGCTGGACGACCAGCCCGGACGCCCTCCTGGTTGGCTCCACTCTGGTGCTGGGGGCGGCCATGCTGGTCGCCGCGGCCGCGTATGCCACCGGCCTGCCCGGTCTCGCCGTACTCGCCGCCGTCCTGGCGGGCGTGGCCGAGGGGCCGCAGCTCACGGCGCTGCTCGCGGTACGGCACCGCGAGGCCCCTCCCCACCTGCGCGGCCAGATCTTCACCACCGGCGCCAGTCTCAAGATCACCTCGTACGCCGTGGGCTCCGCCCTGGCCGGGCCGCTGGCCGCGTACGACGTGGGCGTCGCCCTGCTGGCCGGGGCGGCGCTCCAGGCGCTGGCCGGTGTCGCGTACGGGCTGCTGTCGCGGCCCTGAGGGTCGCTACGGCCTGCTGTCGCGGTCCTCAGAGCCGCTACGGCCTGCGTTCCGGCGCGGGCAGCGGGTCCTGGCAACCGCGCGTCAGCGCGCGCGACCTGTGGGCGGCCACGCGTTCGCGGGTGGCGCAGCGGGTGCTGCAGTAGCGGCGCGGGCTGCCTCCCCCGAGGTCCAGGTACGGCCGGCGGCACCCGGCCGAGGCGCACAGCCCGCCCGGGACCCGCTGGTGGTCGGCCAGCAGGACGGCCAGGGCCATGGCCGACGACGCCAGGAACCACTCCGCCCACGGCGCGTCGTCATGGCTGTCCACGTGCAGGTGCCACGCCGTCGTGCCCCCGTGGTCGGTGAGCCGGGGCCCCCGCCCGGTCTCGGCGAGGAGCCGGTTGAGCACCGCGGCGGCGGCGTCTGGGCCGGGTGCCGCGAAGACCTCGACCAGGCGTGCCGCCGCCTCCCGCATCGCCGCGACGTCCCCCTCGTCGAGGTACGGCCCACCGGCCTCGCCAGGCGGCGGCCCGCCACCGGCGCCCCCCTCGCCACCGGCGGCGGGCCGGCCACCGGCGTCGTCAGCACCGGTGGCGGGCCCGCCGCCTGGGGATGCCCTGCCCATGCTGCCGTGGAACGGCATCCCCGCCCCACCGGCGGCGGGCCCGCCCTCCCCGCCGGAGGGGGGTGTGCCCGTTTCGCCGTGGTCGCGCAGCACGCGGGCCACCGTCTCGGTGCACGCCTCCTCGTACAGCAACGCCACGCACAGGTCGACGGCCCGGGCCGCCATCGCCTTGGTCGAGTGAACCTCCACACACGCAGCGTATGTCGCGAGGAGGCGGTCACCCGCCGCAAGCGGCGAAGACGAACGTGTCCTTCAGGAGCGTGTAGCGGTCCCTGACCGTGACCTTCCCGGTGTCGATGTCGATCCGCACGATCGTCATCCTGTCGGGCCGGTCGTCGCGGTAGTCCAGCAGGTGCAGCGTCACCTCGGCCGGGCCGGTCCAGTCGATCATGTGCAGGTCGCCCTTGGGGAGCGCGACCCGGGTACGGCCGACGACCTGGTCGGTGGCCAGGTCGTAGCGGACGAGCCGCGGCCTGCCCGCCCGGACGAGGGCGGCCACGGTGCGGCCGTCGCCGGACAGGGCCTGCGGGCCGTTCGCCGAGACGATCTGCGGCGGCGTGGCGCGTGCCAGCCGCTCGCCGGTGTCGCTGTAGGCGGCCAGGTCGGACACCGCCTCGTCGGCGTCGATCCCGGTGAGCACCTCGCCGCCGTCGCCGCTGAACCCGAGCAACGTCTCACCGGCCGGCACCGTGCCGATCCGGGCGCCGGTGGCGGTGTCGAAGATCCGCGTGGGCGCCGGCCGATCCCCTCCGATGACGGCGGCCAGCCGAGCGCCGTCATCGGAGAGCTGGAGCGTCACGTCGTACTGCGCCACCCGGGGCAGCGCGTTCCCGGCCAGCGGCTCGACCCCGCCACCGAGGGTCCGGACGGCGAGCCGGCCCGACCTGGTGAAGTAGGCCAGCTTCCGGCCGTTCCCGCTGACCACGATGGGCGCGGTCGCGTCGGGGGCGGGTCTGCCCTTGGCGTCGAGGGCGACGGTCTGGGCGTCCGGCAGGCGCCGGATCTCGCCGCTGTGCATGAGGAGCCGCCAGTCTCCGCACGGCCGCTGCCCGCCGTCCTTCCTCGGGCAGCCTTTGACGGACACGTACCGGACGCTGTCGCGACCGTGCGCGTGGCCGTCCCCCGGATCCTGGCCGCGCCCCTGGCCGTGGCCGACGTGCTGTCCCTGTCCGGCGTGCCGCCCTTGCGCGTGCGCCGGAGCCGGGAAGGCCGCGCCCGAGGCCGCGGGAGCCGGGGACGCCTGCAGGACGGCCAGCGCCGCCGTGATGGCCGCGGTGCCCGCGGCGATGGTGATCCTCATGTCCGTCACTCCCCTGCGACGTGGTAGGCGTACGCGGTCCTGCTCGCGGAGTAGGCGTCGGTCCGTGTGACCGCGCCCGAGCCGACGTCGACGGTGAGCACCCGTACCACCGCCGACCTGCTGTGCTCGTCGCGTGGCACGAACGTGGCCGTGAGGGCGCCGCCGGCCGTCCAGCTCATGTGGGACGGCTCGGCGTCCGGGTTCAGCGCCAGGTCCACCCCGGCGGACAGCTCCCCGGTCTCCAGGTCGTAGATCCGCAGCCTGGGCGCCTTGCCACGGTCGGCGTTCCCCGCGACGAATACCGCGACGGTCCTGCCGTCGGCCGCCAGTGCCTCGTTGGCGGCGTTGGCGACGACCTGGGGCGGAGTCCGCCTGGTCGAGCCGCCGCCGAGCCGGTGCGCGACCATCGAGGTCGTGTTGTCCCGGTGGTGCCGGCGGGCCAGGATCTCGTCGCCGTCCGCGCTGAACGACGGATACTCGTCCCGGCCGGGGAACTGGACGGTCCGGCCGGTGGCGACCGTGACGACCTTGGTCGGCATCAGGGCCGCGTCGTCGAGGCGGTCGACCATCACCCGGTCGCCGGACGGCGAGAGCTGGAAGGCGATGCCCTCGGTGCCCGCGTCCTTCGGCACCAGCGACTCCGGCAGCACCGTGACGGGACCCCCGGCGGCCCTCCGGACCACGATGCGGTGGTCCCCGGCCCGCTCGTAGGCGATGACGCGGCCGTCGCCGCTGACGGCCAACCTGCCCTCCTCCTGCGTCCGCTCGCCGTTACCGCCTACCCGGGTGACGGCGGCGTCGCGGACGGCGAGCGTGCGGCCGTCCCGCATGACCAGCCGCCAGTGCCCGCAGGGGCGGGCGGTGTCGGTCTTCCTGTCGGTGCACGACTTGATCCACGCCGCGCGGGCGGCGGGCGGGCCGGTGCTCGCGTGGGCGGCGGGGACGGTCCCCAGCCCGCCTAGGACCGCCGCGAGCAGGATTGGGGCGGATGCCGAGGAGTGCCTCATGGCTGTGATCCTTTCGCTCACCCCGTTAGACAGGCGCCCGGGAGGGCGGGTTGATCACAGCTCGGCCACGGCCTGGCCGCGGTTCGGGACGTACGGTCCCGGACGAACTCGGGATCTCCGACGGCCGCTAGCTGTGCGGCTCGTAGGCGCGGATCAGCAGGTCCTCGGCCTCGTCGAGATAGGCGTCGAGGTAGGCCGCCGCCTCGTCGGCGCGGCCCGCCTCGAGAAGCTCCAGGAGATGGCGGTTGCGCTCGACGAACGGCTCGTGGAAGTCGCGCGGGTTCCGCATGACGTGGAAGACGAGCCGCAGCTCGGCGAGGAGCTGCCGCATCGCCTCGTCCAGCCGGGGGCTCTGGTTGAGGGTCACGAGCGCCTGGTGGAAGCGGATGTTGGCGGTGCCGACGCCCTGCCAGTCGTCCTGACCGGCGGCCCGCTCGGCGTCGGCGACCGCCTCCTTGATCAGCTCCAGCGCCCGCGCCGTGGGGACGCGGCGCACCGCCGCGCCCTCCAGGACGCGGCGCACCCGGTAGAGGTCCGCGACGTCCTCGGCCGACAGCATCCGCACGAACACCCCCCGGTTCAGCCGGTGGTGGAGGAGCCGCTCGTGGCCGAGCAGGCGGAACGCCTCGCGCAGCGTGTTGCGTGACACCCCGAGGGCCTCCGAGATGGACTCCTCGGACAGGCGCTGGCCGGGC
>NZ_QCYJ01000016.1 GCF_003123685.1 Nocardia aurea | reverse complement strand
GCCACTGCGCGCCCGGCCCCCGGTAGCCCATCTCCGCGGCGGCGTGCAGCGTCCAGGCCGGATCGTGCAGGTGCGCCCGTCCGACCGCGATCAGGTCGGCGCGGCCGGCCAGGATCAGCGAGTTGGCGTCGTCGTAGGTCGAGATGGCGCCGACCGCGATGGTGGGCACGCCGGCCTCCGCGCGGATCCGCTCGGCGAACGGCGTCTGGTAGCTGCGCTCGTACTGCGGTCGCTCGTGCGCCACGACCTCGCCGGTCGACACGTCGACGGCGCTCGCGCCGTGAGCGCCGAACGCCGCGGCGATCCGCACCGAGTCCGCCGCCGAGGTGCCCCCTTCGGCCCAGTCCACGGCCGATATCCGGACGATGACCGGCTTGTCCGCCGGCCACCGCGCGCGTACCGCGCCGAGCACGGCGAGGGGGAAGCGCATCCGGTTCTCCAGGGTCCCGCCGTAGTGGTCGGTGCGCCGGTTGGTCAGCGGGGACAGGAACGCCGAGAGCAGGAATCCGTGCCCGGCCTGGATCTCCACTACGTCGAATCCGGCCTCGTCCGCGCGGCGCGCCGCCGCGGCGAACTGCGCGGCGATCTCCTCCAGTTCGGCCTCGGTGAGGGGCCTCGGCTCGGGGTGGCGACCGTACGGGATGGGCGACGGTCCCACGACCGGCCACCCGCCCTCGGGCAGCGGTTCGCCCAGCGCGCCCCGCTCCGGCGGGCGGGTCGACGCCTTCGGCCCCGCGTGGGTGAGCTGGACCCCGATCGCCGCGCCGGAGTGCCGGTGGACCAGCTCGGTGATACGGCGCCAGGCGGCCACGTGCTCGTCGGCGTACATCCCCGGGCAGGCAGGTGTGGCGCGGCCGGTCTCGCTGACCGCGGTCATCCCGGTCAGCACGAGGCCCGCGCCGCCGAGCGCCTTGCTGGTGAGGTGCAGGAGCTCGGCGTCGCCGGGGACGCCGTCCACGGCGGTGTAGGTGGCGATCGGAGCCGCGACGACGCGGTTGACCAGGTGCCGCCCGCCCATCGCGTACGGCTGGAACAGCGGTGGCGGAGGCGGGGCGCCGCGACCGCCGGAGCGCCGGTCGAACCAGGTGTCGAGGCGGGCCACGTAGTCGGGATCGCGCAGCCGCAGGTTGTCGTAGGTGACCCGCCTGCTGCGGGTCAGCAGGTTGAACGCGAACTGCTCCGGCGCCTGGCCGAGAGATCGCTCGACCGTCTCGAACCATTCCAGGCTGGCCTGCGCGGCTCGCTGGGTCGACTCGACCACGGGCCTGCGGTCGGCCTCGTAGCGTTCGAGCGCCGCCTCGATGCCGCGCCCGAGGTCGCGTTCGATGGCGGGGCCGAGCTGTTGCAGGCTGCTCGCCAGCGCGACCGCGTCCTCCATCGCCAGCTTCGTCCCGGAGCCGATGGAGAAGTGCGCGGTGTGCGCCGCGTCGCCGAGCAGCACGATGTTGCCGTGCCGCCAGGTGCGATTGCGCACGGTCGTGAAGCGGAGCCACCTGGAGTTGTTGGTGATGAGCCGGTGCCCGGCGAGGGTGTCGCCGAGCAGCCGCTCGCACATCGCCACACTCTCCTCGTCGCTCTCGGCCGGCCGGTACTCCCGCGCGGCGGGCACGTCGAATCCCGCGTCGAGCCACGTGCGCTCGGCCATCTCGATGATGAACGTGCTGCGGTCGGCACTGAACGGATAGGCGTGGACGTGCACCGGGCCGTGCGAGGTCTCGGCGACGACGAAGGTGAACGCCTCGAAGACCTTGTCGGTGGCCAGCCACATGAAGCGGCAGTCGCGCACGTCCAGGTCGGGGCCGAACACCTCGGCGTGGGCGGAGCGGGTTGCCGAGTTGACCCCGTCGGCGGCGACCACCAGGTCGTACTCGGCGGCCAGTCGCGCGGCGGGCGGGGCCTCGGTCCGGTGGCGCACGTCGACGCCGAGGCAGAGGCAGCGTTCGCGCAGAATCTGCAGCAGCCGCTTGCGCGAGATCGCGGCGAATCCGTGGCCGCCCGAAACCTGCACGCTGCCGCGGTAGTGGATGTCGATGTCGGTCCACTGAGCGAACTCCGCCCGCATCGCGTCGAACACGGTCGGGTCCGCGTGGGCGATCCCGCCGAGGGTCTCGTCGGAGAACACCACGCCGAACCCGAACGTGTCGTCGGCGGCGTTGCGCTCCCACACCGTGATCTCCCGGCTCGGATCGAGCTGTTTGGCCAGGGCCGCGAAGTACATCCCTCCGGGGCCGCCGCCGATCACCGCGATCCGCATGGCGTTCCTCCTCCTCAACACTGGCGAGTTCGCGGGCCGTCTCACGCTGTCCGCCCCTCGGCGGCCGACAGCCTGGCGCGCACCTCGGACGGCCACGGGGTCGCGGACATCGCGTGCGGCTCCGCGTGAGCGATGATCACAACGCCGTCGGCGGCGACGCCCGCGCCGCCGTGAACCTCGAAGGCGTACCGCAGGGACGTGCGACCCACGGACTGCACGCGCAGGCGGATGCGCACCGTCTCCCCGAACCACAGACGGGCGTGGTAGCCGACCTCGTGGCGGATCCGCGGCGTCCGGCCGAACAGCCAGGAAAGGCCCAGCCCGCGCAGCAGCTCGGCCTCGGCGCTCTCCACCCAGCGCAGGATCGCGGAGTGGTGCTGGTGCCCGGCCGCGTCGGTGTCATGCCACTCGACGGCGCGCTCGATCGTCACCTCGGGCAGCCCGGACAGCTCGGAAGGCTCGGAAGCCTCGGAAGGCTCGGGAACCCCAGGAGGCTCGCCGGGTGGCTCGGGCGGCTCGAACAGCTCGCCTGCCGGGGTGGTCGCCATTTCGGGTCCTCCGCTCTCTTGACAGCGGTCACGGTAGCGCGGTTTCATGACGACCGTCAACAAAACAACATAGACGGACGGAGGGGGCGACATGACACTCAGCGACGACGTGCTCGGTCGCGCCAGAGTCACCGACAACGACGAACTCAGGGACTACTACGAGGAGCTGGCCGCCTACGAGGCCGGTGCGCTGTGGACGGTCGCGAACAAGATCGAGCCGTGGTTCCCGCAGCCCGCCTCGGTGCCGGTGCTGTGGCGCTACGCCGATCTGCGGCCGCTCGTGATGCGGTCCCTCGACCTGGTCAAGGCGGACGACGCCGGCAGGCGCGTGGTCATGCTCACCAACCCCGAGCGCAGGGACGTCGCCGCCGCGGTCGGCCTGCTCTACACCGGTCTGCAGATCATGGGGCCCGGTGAGTCGATGACCGCCCACCGCCACCAGGCCGCCGCCCTGCGCTTCGTCGTCGAGGGCGAAGGCGCCTGGACCATCGTGGACGGCCAGAAGCTCAAGGTGGGGCCGCGCGACTTCGCGATCACGCCGAACTGGGCCTGGCACGAGCACGGCAACGAATCGGCCGACACCCCGTGCATCTGGCAGGACGGGCTCGACATCCCCCTGGTGAACGCGCTCGACGCGGGCTTCTACGAAGTGCACCCGGACCTCTACCAGGAGCCCGGAAAGGTGATCAACTCCTCGCTGCTGACCTACGGCGCCGGGAGCATGCGGCCCGTGGGGCCGGCCGGCGCGTGGAGCAAGCCCTACTCGCCGCTGTTCGCCTACCCGTGGGAGCCGACCTACGAGGCCCTGCTCGACGCGGCGAAGGCGAGCGACGGCTCCCCGTACGACGGCGTCATCATGGAATACGGCAACCCGCTCACCGGCGGCTCCGTCATGCCGACCATGAGCGCGCACATGCAGCTCCTGCGCCCCGGTGAGGCGACGCAGGCCCACCGGCACACCGGCTCGGTGATCTACAACGTCGCCAAGGGCAGCGGTCACTCCGTCATCGCCGGCCGGCGGTTCGACTGGAGCGAGGGCGACATCTTCTGCGTGCCCTCCTGGGCATGGCACGAGCACGCCAACGCCAGCGCCTCGGAGGACGCCTGCCTGTTCTCGTTCAACGACTTCCCGGTCATGCGGTCGCTGACGTTCTGGCGCGAAGAGGCCAGCACCGACGACGGCGGCCACCAGCCGATCGCCTGACCCGGAGGAGAAACCCCGTGCTGCTCATCACCTTTTCCCGCGACGGCGGACCCGACCAGGCCGGCGTGCTCCGCGATGACCGGGTGGCCGGCATCGCCGCCCTCGCCGCCCGCGCGGGCGGCGAGATCCCGGGCACGCTGCTCGGCCTCATCCGCGCCGGCGACTCCGCCGTCGCCCGGATCGCCGACCTCCTCGCGGACACGCCGGACTCGGAACTGCTCCCGGTCGACGAGGTCACCCTGCGCGCGCCGTTCCGCCCCGGCAAGATCATCGGTGTCGGGCTGAACTACACCGAGCACATCGCCGAGTCGGCCAGGGCCCTGGACACCGACAAGGCGCTCCCGCAGCGGCCGGTGCTCTTCAGCAAGCCGGGCACCGCGGTCGTCGGGCCCGGCGAGCCCATCCTGCACAACGGCGACCTCACCGCCCAGCTCGACTGGGAGTGCGAGCTGGCCGTCGTCATCGGCAGGACCGCGAAGAAGGTCGCCGAACGCGACGCGCTGGACCACGTCTTCGGCTACAGCATCGTCAACGACATCAGCGCACGCGACCAGCGGCGCTCGGGCCAGTGGTTCTTCTCCAAGGGGCAGGACTCATTCGCCCCGTTCGGGCCGGCTGTCCGCACCGTCGGCGACGTTCCCGACCCGCACGCCCTCGACCTCTCGCTGCGCGTCAACGGCGAGGTCAAGCAGAAGGCCAACAGCCGCTACATGCTCTTCAGGATCCCCCAGCTGATCGCCGACATCACCTCCGGTATCACGCTAGAGCCCGGCGACGTCATCGCCACCGGCTCGCCCGCCGGGGTGGGGGCCGGCCTGACCCCGCCGCAGTTCCTGCGGCCCGGCGACGTGGTGGAGGCCACCGTCGAGTCGATCGGCACCCTGCGCAACCCGGTCGTCGACGCCCGCTGAGCAGTTCCCCGCCCCGACAGGAGCCCACGACGATGACCCAGACCTTCCGGATCGGCCAGATCGTGCCGAGTTCGAACGTCACCATGGAGACCGAGATCCCGGCGCTGTTCCGGGCCCGCGAGCGCGTGGAGCCGGAGCGCTTCACGTTCCACTCCAGCCGGATGCGGATGAGGCAGGTACGCGAGGAGGAGCTCGCCGCGATGGACGCGGAGTCCACACGGTGCGCCACGGAGCTGTCCGACGCCCGCGTGGACGTGCTCGGGTACGCGTGCCTCGTAGCGATCATGAGCATGGGACCCGGCTACCACCGCGAGTCGGAGAAGAAGCTGCGCGCCGCCGCCGCGGAGAACGGGGCGCCGGCCCCGGTGGTGACGAGCGCTGGAGCCCTGGTGCGTGGGCTGCGGGTGCTCAAGGCCCGGCGGATCGCGCTCATCGCCCCCTACCTGCGCCCGCTCACCCGCATGGTCGTGGACTACATCCGCGACGAGGGGATCGAGGTCGCCGACTTCGAGGCTCTGGAGATCCCGGACAACCTCGAGGTCGCGGCCCACGACCCCGCGCGGCTCGTGTCGATCGCGCGGCGGCTCGACCACGCGGACGCCGACGCGGTCGTGCTCTCCGCATGCGTGCAGATGCCGTCGCTGGCATCGGTCGAGATCGTGGAGAACGAGCTGGGCAAGCCGGTGCTGTCCGCCTCCATCGCCACCGCCCACCAGATGATGCGGGTTCT
>NZ_QCYJ01000005.1 GCF_003123685.1 Nocardia aurea | reverse complement strand
GGGGCGGCGATGCCGTCGGTCTGATCCAGCAACGCCACCAGCAAATGCGCCGGACGAATCTCCGGATTACCCGCGGCCGAAGCCGCCTGCAAAGCGGCGGTCAAAGCCGCCTGGGTCTTGGTGGTGGGATTGAACGAGTCCACGAGCACCTTCCTACGTCATTGATTCACGGTGTCCATTCACACGGCCCGGCCCCGGGATCGGGCGTCGAGCCCGGCCCGCTTTCCGATGCCGCGTTCACACCGTCCAACGTCCAAAAGGTTGAGTCTGTTCCGCTCAAGTTCGACAATTTTCGCCGGGTTCCGAACGGGTGTCGTCCGCGGCCGCGTCCGGTGCTGAACGCTACGCCGCTCACTTCCGAATGCGATGAATCCGGGCGCGCGTGGTGTAGGGATTGCTTAGTGAACGCGGGCACCGCGGCCCACGCGCTCGGCCGGAGACAGGCACGGCCGCCGACAACGAGGTAACCGCCGTTAGTTGACGTCTCAGTATTGATCCCGGACAAGGAGCCAGTCGATGCGCGCGATCGTGGTACGGAAATTCGGAGAGCCGATGGAGACCGCGGAGATGCCGGTACCCGAACCGGGCGCGGGGGCGGTCCAGGTGCAACTGACCGCGGCGGGCGTCAACCCCTTCGACCTGCGCATGGCCACCGGCTACCTGAAGAACGCACTGCCGCACGACTTCCCGATGATCCTCGGGGTCGACGGCGCGGGCACGGTGTCTGCCGTCGGTGCCGGCGTCACTCGATTCGAGGTCGGCGACCGCGTGGTGGGCAAATTCCTGGTGCCACCGGCAGGCCACGGCAGCTTCGCCGAATACTCGGTGCTACCCGAGGACGCCACACTGGTCCATATCCCGGCGAAGATCACCACGCTGGCCGCCGCGGCGCTACCGACGGCCGGGGTCACCGCGCAGGACATGGTCGACGCGGCCGCCATCCGGCCGGGGCAGAAGGTGTTGATCGTCGGGGCGACCGGCGGTGTCGGGTCCTTCCTGGTTCAGCTGTCCAATATCGCGGGCGCGCACGTCATCGCCACCGCCGGACCCGCCGACGCCGACCAGATGGCGCGGCTCGGCGCGGCCGAAACCGTCGACTACCACCGGGCCCCCGTCGAGGATTCGGTGCGCTTCACCCATCCGGACGGCGTGGACGTGCTGTTCGACCTGGTCAGTGCGCCGGACGCGCTGGCCGATCTGACCCGACTCGTCCGCACGGGCGGCGCGGTCTACTCGACCATCGGATCCGCCGACGAACAGCGTCTGCGCGAGCGCGAGATCCGGGGCGGCAATATCGAATCCCGTGGCGCCGCGCCCGAGCTGGCGCGGCTGCTGCACCGGGTGGACGAGGGCGACGTGGTGATCCCCGTCGCCGCCACCGTGCCGCTGTCGGAGGCGGCGTCGGTGATCGGCGCGCCGGGCGCGCGCGGCAAGACGGTGCTGGCCATCTGAACGGCGAGTCGGTGCGATTCCCCTTCCGGCACGAAAAGCGCGACGCGGATATCGAATTCGGCCTCTTCCTGATCCCCGAGGCCGACGACTACGCGCAATTGCTCACGGTGGCCGAATACGCCGACGGCGTGGGTCTGGATCTGATCGGCATCCAGGATCACCCGTACCAGCGCCGATTCCTCGATACCTGGACGCTGATCACGGCGCTGGCCGTGCGCACCTCGCGCATCAGCTACTTCCCCGATGTCGCGAACCTGCCGTTGCGCAATCCGGCGGTTCTCGCCAAATCCGTCGCGTCACTGGACATCATGACCGAAGGCCGCGTGCATCTCGGATTGGGCGCGGGGGCGTTCAGGGACGCCGTCGCCGCCATGGGCGGTCCCCGGCTCAGCGACGGCGACGCGGTGCGGGCCCTCGGCGAGGCGATCGCGGTGGTGCGCGCCATGTGGAGCGACGAACGCGCGGTGCGGGTGGTCGGCAATTTCCACACCCTCGACGGCGCGCACCCCGGACCGACCCCCCGGCACCGGCCCGGCATCTGGCTCGGCGCGAAGGGGCCGAGGATGCTGGCCCTGACCGGATACGCCGCCGACGGCTGGCTCCCGTCCTCGAGCTGGGCCCCGCCGGAATTCCTCGACGAGGCCAACAAACGCATCGATGAGGCCGCCGCGACCGCCGGACGGGACCCGGCCGAGGTACGCCGCGTTTACAACGTCTCCGGCACCATCACCGACGACCGAACCGATCACGGTTTTCTCGAGGGGCCCGTGGCGCGCTGGGTCGACGACCTGGTCGCTCTGCACCGCGACCAGCGCGTCGACGGATTCGTCTTCTGGCCGATCGAGGGCGAACCGCTCGATCAGATCCGCCGGTACGCTGAACAGGTGGTCCCGGCCGTTCGTGCCGAGACCGCGGCTCGATGACCGGGGTGCGCCGACCCCAGCGTGCTGATTCGCGCTGCTTGGCCTCATAATTCCCATCGGGTGGATCCGACGCCCCCTCGACCGTTTGTCGTGGGGTTATCCGGCCGGGTTTGCCCACGGTTCACCGTCGAGCGGGCCCACCCGGCCCCATACCCACACGACCACGGGATTTTTCAGGGATACTTGACGGCGGACCGCCGGTTACGGATACGTCCCTGAGCTACACGAGGGAAAGGAAGCTCCACGTCGTGGATGCGCGTTCGGCAGCGCTGGTCCGCGCCAATTTCCGTGCGGTGATCGAATCACCGCACGGGTCCGAGCGGTTGATCAGCGCGTTCTACGGTCACCTGTTCGCGGATAACCCGCAGTTACGCGAGCTCTTCCCGCCCGCGATGGACATGCAGGCGAAACGTTTGGTGACCGCGATCCAGTTCGTCCTCGACAATCTGGAGGATTGGTCGCGGGCGCAGAAGTTCCTGGAACAATTGGCACGTGACCACCGCAAATACGGGGTGACGGCCGCACACTACGACGCGGCGGGCCGCGCCCTGCTCACCGCGTTCCGGGTTTTCAACGGCGCGGGCTGGCATCGCGGCCTCGAAGAGGGCTGGACCGACATCACGATCCTGATCTCGGCGTCGATGGCCATCGGCGCCAACTCCGACAAATCGCAGCCCTTCTGGGAGGCGACGGTGGTCGGCCATCGCCGGGTGCTGGAGGATCTCGCGATCGTCCGACTGCAATCCGACGGCGTGATCCCCTTCCAAGCGGGCCAGTACGTGCCGGTCGCGATACCGCAGCGGCCGAAGATGTGGCGGTACTTCTCGCCCGCGATCCCGGCCAATCCGTACGGCGAGATCGAATTCCACGTCCGCAAGATCCGGGGCGGCTGGGTCAGCCCGGCGATCGTCAACGAGACCAAGGTCGGCGACCGCTGGCAGGTGGCAGGTCCGCTCGGCGGATTGCATATCGACCGCGAGAGCGGCCGGGACGTGCTGTTGATCGGCGCGGGCACCGGTATCGCGCCGCTGCGCGCTCAGCTCATCGAGATGGGTCAGCGCGGTATCAATCCGAGGGTGCATTTCTTCATCGGCGGCCGCTATCCGTGCGACCTGTACGACGTGGAGAACATGTGGCAGCTCTCGCAGAGCAATCCGTGGCTCACCATCGTGCCGGTATGCGAGCAGAAGACCAACCCGTGGTGGTACCCGCATCCGCCGTCCGATGCCCCGTACGGCATGCATCGGCGGCTGATCGGGAATCTGGGCGCGGTGGTCGCCAGCTTCGGCGCGTGGGCCGATCGCCAGATCCAGATCGCCGGTTCGGCGCGCATGATCGAGGACACCCGCAGGGCCTTGATCGCCGTCGGCACGCCGGAGCACATCATCAGCGCCGATCCGGTATGAGCCTCGATCCACTTCCGGGCGACCGATCGACGCGAACCGCACGGCGCTCACCCGCGCGATGGCGACCACCCGGCCCCACGGACACGTGCGCGCCGATGCGGCATGATCGCCGGATGCCGACCACGGCGACGGCATGCGGGCACACCCGCTGGACACAGGAGAACTGATGACGGATCCGAGCATGCTCGGCAACGGCGCCGCGCCGTTCGAGGCGACGCCCGAGTGGACCGCGACGGTCGTCGGGCACCACCGGTTGCGCCACGATGTCGCCGTGATCCGGCTGATCGGTGAATTCGTACCCTTCGCCGCGGGGCAGTCGGTGGAGGTCAGGGTGCCGCAGCAGCCGGAGGTGCGGCGTCGGCTCTCGCCCGCTCTCCCGCCCTCGCTCGACGGAAAACTGGAATTCCACGTGCGGACGGTGCCGGGCGGATGGCTCAGCGGCCAACTGGTCGTCGATACCGAAGCCGGTGACGAATGGCGGATCTCGGCTCCCGCGGGTTCCTTCCGGGTCGATCCGGACGGCGACGACGTGGTGATGATCGCGGGCGGCACCGGCCTCGCGCCGATGCGGGCGATGATCCTGGAACTGGCCAGACGTCCCGAGCCGCCGCGTACCTATCTGTTCGTCGGCGGACGCTACCCGCGCGATCTGTACGCCGCCGATATGCTGACTCTCCTCGCGGAAGAACTCCCCTGGCTCACCGTGGTTCCGGTGGTGGACAACACCGAGGATCCCTCCTGGATCGATGAGTGGCACCGGCGTTCCCAGGTCGATATCGGCTTCTCACAGGACGAGTTGCTCCAGGGCAGCCTCGCCGATGTGGTCGGCTCGCACGGGGCTTTCACCTCGCATCAGGTGCTGGTCTGCGGGTCGCCCGGGATGACGCGATCGACGGTGGATCGTCTGCTCGAGACCGGGACCCCCGCAGAGCGCATCCAGGTCGAAGGACTCTGATCCACCCGGTGCGGTGATCATCGTCCAGGCGAAGGCCGGGATCCATTCGCAGACTCGCGGATAGTAGTCACCCGCCTGGATCCCGGCCTTCGCCCGGACGAAGAGCCGCCGCCGGGCGGGATCCGGTCAGAACAGCGGATCGTGCCGGATGTTCTTCGTCTCGGTACCGGCCGCCATCAGCCGGAACTTGGTGGTCTGCACCATCGATGGCGAACCGACGATCTGCACATCGCGATCTGCCCACGACCCGAAACCCGCGACGATCTTGCCGATCTGTCCCGTCATCCGTGGTTCCAGACCGGGGAATTCCGGTGTGGGCTCGCCGGAATCGACGTACCACCACGGGTTCTGGTCGTTCTCCGCTACCGGGGTGACGGTGAGCCATTTGTTCGCCACGGCCAGTCGGCTCAGCGTCTCGAGGTCGTACAGGTCGCACGGATAGTGACCGCCGACGAACAGGTGCACCTTGGGATTGGTCCGCCGCTGCGCCATCGACATGATCTGCGCGCGCAGTGGCGCGATTCCGGTGCCGCAGCCGATCATCAGCATCTTGCGCTTGGTGTTGCGCGGCACCCCGAGACCGCCGAGCGGCGAACCGAGCAGCCAGGTCTCCCCCAGCTGGGTCTGGCCGACGATGGCCGGGCTGACCCAGCCGCCGAGCACGCTGCGAATGTGGAATTCGATCTCGCAGTTGGCGTTCGCGGGCACGGCGGGTGAGAGGTAACGCCACATCCGGGGCCGGGACGGCACCTGCACACTCATGTACTGCCCGGCGGCATAGCTCATCGGTTTGTCCAGTTGCAGCCGCACGACGGTGAGATTGCGCAGCACCGAACGGGACTCGACGACGGTGCCCGACCAGACCGCGGGCGTCTTCTCCTGATCGGCCGCGCCGATCATGGTCTCGGCGATGACGGTCAATCCGTCGTCCCAGGCCTGTTCGACCTCGTCGGTCCACATCTCGGTACCGGCGAAGCGGCGCATCGCGGTTTTCAGCGAGGTGGCCACCGCGACGTAATGTTCCGGCTTGACGCCGTATTTGCGATGGTCGCGCCCCAGTTGGGCGAGGAAGGGTAGTAACTTGTTCGGCTCCTCGAGCCGATCGAGCGTGTAGGAGATGGCCTTGACCAGCCGGTCACGCTGCGAGTCCATCGCCGCGGGAAAGAAATCGCGGACGTGGGGGTAGTCCGTGAACAATGTCGCATAGAACGAACTGGCCAGTTTCTCCGGACCCCCCTCCTCCGCAGCAACCGCCTTGAACGTGGTTCTGATCAAAGCGACGGTGCGCGAATCCATTTGCGTCACAACCCCATTTCGCACTCGGAACACATAACGTGCCAGCGAGTGAGGTGCCGCGGGACACTCGTCAGCAGCCGATGCCAAGGAGTGTAGGCGAGGTTTGCCAGCTACGGAACGTCACTGTTAAACATCAAGCGTGTAATTTCCACGAAACGAGGATGGATAATGAGAAACACGCGAGAAACCGACTGAAAGACCGTTAATACCAGGTCAATTCGGACATCCATCTACCGAATTCGCACGATCCGTTTTGCATGCTTCGTCCGAATCCGGTCCACGGAGCGACTTTTCGGCAACTCGAGCGCCGTCACCCGCCGCCGACACGGGGCGAGCGGAGGCGTTACGCGAGCGGGGCGAGGGCTGCGGCGCGGCCTGCGATCCGGCGGCGCGATGCCGAATCCGAACGACCGGATTCGGATCCGGACCCGCTTACCGTCGGCTAACGAATCCGCTCGGCGGGAGGGGAAATCCCGGGGAGTCCGGCCATTTCCGACGCGGACCGGAAATCGGGACCCCTATCGGGAGTTTGCCGAATGGTTTCCCCCGATCGGCACGCACCACCGCGACGCCGGCCCGCCAATCACGACACGATCCCGAATCGGGAGGCGTGTATTTGTCCACAGGTGTGAACAGGGGGCTTGCACAGCTGTGGAAAACGGGCGCGGCCTCCCGCGAAACGACTTCGGGCCCCGGACTCCGGCACACGCGAAGTGCGCCGGGCCGGGGCCCGAAGTTTTCGTGAACTCAGCGCTGGTGGCGTGGTTTCCACACCACCAGTGCGGTACTGCGTTGCGGCGGCGCGAAATCCGGCCGGTACCCCGCACGCAGTCGTTCCAGCTCGGCCGCCATCTCGGCGACGGTCTGCTGCAACTCCTCCACCTGGTTGGTCAATTCGATGATCCGTTTGATACCCGCCAGGTTGACGCCCTCGTCCTGGGACAGTCGCTGCACTTCGCGCAGCAGCTCCACATCCCTGGCCGAATAACGCCGCCCGCCGCCCGAAGTGCGTTGCGGCGTCACCAGTCCGAGGCGGTCATAGGTGCGCAGAGTCTGCGCGTGCATGCCCGCCAACTGGGCCGCCACCGAGATCATGAAGAACTCGGCACGCGAGGCCCCACCGGAGGCCTTCTTCGGATCAGTGGACATTACGCACCTGCCCATCCGGCGCGGGGATCGAACCCGCTGGTCTGTTCCGCCTCCGCGTAGCGTCGCAGCGCTTCGGCGGCACTGTCGTCGAGCTTCTGCGGCACCGCGACCTTGACGGTGACCAGCAGGTCACCGGCGCCGCCGCCGCGCTTGGGCACACCGCGCCCGCGCACCCGCAGAATCCGGCCGTCGGCCGTGCCCGGAGGCACCTTGACCCCGACCCGACCCTCCAGCGTCGGCACGGAAACCGTTGTCCCCAGGACCAACTCACTGTAACTGACCGGCAGCACCAGGGTCAGGTCGTCGCCGTTGCGGCCGAATACCTTGTCCTGGCTGACGTGCACGCTCACGTACAGATCGCCCGAGGGCGCGCCGCGTAATCCCGCCTCACCCTGTCCGGCCAGCCGGATCCGCTGCCCGTCACCGACTCCGGGCGGAATCCGCACCGTGATGGTGCGGGTCCGGTTCTGGATGCCGGTGCCACGGCAGTCGACACAGGGATCGTCGATGATCGATCCGGTGCCCCGGCAGTCGTCGCACGGCTCGCTGAAGCCGAACGCGCCCTGATTGCGGCTGATGACGCCCGCGCCGTTGCAATGCGGGCAGACCCGGGGACTTGTCCCCGGCTTCGCGCCGCTGCCGTGACAGGTGGTGCACGGCGACGGACTGGTCATCCGCAGTGGAACGGTGACGCCCTGCGCGGCCTCGCGGAACCCGAGTGTCGTCTCGGTCTCCACATCGGCGCCGCGGCGCGGACGGTTCGTCGTCCGCGCGCCGCCCCGATTGAACAGACCACCCAGCAGGTCGCCGAGGCCACCGTCGCCCGCGTTGGCGTTGCCGAAGATGTCGCCGATATTGAAATCCTGCGAGAATCCGCCCGCCGCACCGGGGGTGAACCCGCCGCGACCGTAGCCGCCACCCGCGAACAACTTGCGGGTGTCGTCGTACTCCTTGCGTTTGGCCGGATCCGACAGCACGGCGTGCGCCTCGCTGACGGTCTTGAACCGCTCTTCTGCCTTGGCGTCACCCGGATTGGCGTCCGGATGCAGATCACGGGCGAGCTTGCGATACGCCTTCTTGATCTCGTCCTGCGAGGCGCTGGAGGAGACACCCAGTTCCTTGTAGAAGTCCTTTTCGATCCACTCCCGTTGACTCACCCGGTCTCTCCTCCTCTCACGGTGTCGGATACTCGGCGTTCGCGGCTTCCCGCGGGTCTACCGGTTGTTCGCTTCGGCATCAGCATCCGAAGCCTCTGTCTCGGATGGCTCGACCGGTTCGGCCGTGTCGGCCACCGCGTCGGTCACTGCGACGAGCGCGTGCCGAAGCACCCTGTCGCCGAATCGATAACCCTTGCGCATGACGATGCCGATCACCGGATCGTGCCCGGAACCCTCGTGCTGCACGGCCTCGTGCAGGGTCGGGTCGAAGGGATCGCCCTCGGCCCCGAACTCCTCGAGGCCCTGCTTGCGCAGCGCGTCGGCGAGCTTGTCGGCCACCGAACGCAGCGGTCCGGTCTCCAGATCGCCGTGCGCCCTGGCCCGGTCGAGATCGTCGAGCACTCCGAGCAGTTCGGTGACCACCGAGGCCTTCGCCGCGTCGACCGCGGTCTTGCGATCGCGATCGACGCGACGGCGGTAGTTGGCGTATTCGGCCGTCAACCGTTGCAGGTCGGCGGTGCGCTCGGCGAGCTCACCGCTGGTGTCGGCAGGCTCGGGAGCGGCGGCCGAACCGTTCTCGGCCGCCTGCTCCCTGATCTCACCGGTCTCCGGATCGATCTTCCTGTTGTCGACGACGGTGATCGGCTCCTGCTCGGAGTTGCCCTGAGTCACTTCTTCTCCGTGTCGACCGGCTCGTCGACGACCTCGGCATCCACGACCTGGTCATCGTCGGCGGGGTTCGGCGTGCCGTTGCCGTTGGCGGACTGCTCAGCGGCCGACGCCTCGTAGATGGCCTGTCCCAGCGCCTGCGATTCGGTGGCGAGCTTCTCCACCGCGGCCTTCACGGCCGCGATATCGGTGCCCTTCAGCGCCTCGTTCGCCTCGGCGATAGCCGCCTCGACCTTGGACTTCACGTCCGCGGGCACCTTGTCCTCGTTGTCCTTGATGAACTTCTCGGTCTGGTGCACCAGCGACTCGGCCTGGTTGCGGGTCTCGGCCTCCTCGCGGCGGGCCTTGTCCTCGGCGGCATGCGCCTCGGCGTCCTTGACCATCCGGTCGATCTCCTCCTTGGACAGGCCGGAGCCGTCCTGGATCTTGATCGTGTTCTCCTTGCCGGTGCCCTTGTCCTTGGCCGTCACGTGGACGATGCCGTTGGCGTCGATGTCGAAGGTGACCTCGATCTGCGGCACGCCGCGCGGGGCCGGCGGGATACCGGTCAGCTCGAACGATCCGAGCAGCTTGTTGTGCGAGGCGATCTCGCGCTCACCCTGGAACACCTGGATCTGCACCGACGGCTGGTTGTCGTCGGCCGTGGTGAAGGTCTCCGAGCGCTTGGTCGGGATGGTGGTGTTGCGCTCGATGAGCTTGGTCATCACCCCGCCCTTGGTCTCGATGCCCAGCGACAGCGGGGTCACATCGAGCAGCAGGACGTCCTTGACCTCACCCTTGAGCACACCGGCCTGGAGAGCCGCGCCGACGGCGACGACCTCGTCCGGGTTCACGCCCTTGTTCGGCTCCTGACCGCCGGTGAGCTCCTTGACGAGCTCGGTGACGGCAGGCATGCGGGTGGAACCACCCACGAGCACGACGTGGTCGATGTCCTTGACCGAGATGCCCGCGTCCTTGATCACGGACTGGAACGGCGCGCGGGTGCGGTCGAGCAGGTCCGAGGTGATCTTCTGGAATTCGGCGCGGGTCAGCTGCTCGTCGAGGAACAACGGGTTCTTGTCGGCGTCGACGGTGATGTAGGGCAGGTTGATCGAGGTGCTCTGCGAGGAGCTGAGCTCGATCTTGGCCTTCTCGGCGGCCTCGCGCAGCCGCTGCAGCGCCATCTTGTCCTTGGTCAGGTCGATGCCGGCGCTGGCCTTGAACTTGTCGACCAGCCAGGAGACGACGCGCTCGTCCCAGTCGTCGCCACCGAGGTGGTTGTCACCGGAGGTCGCGCGGACCTCGACGACGCCCTCACCGATTTCCAGCAGCGAGACGTCGAAGGTACCGCCACCGAGGTCGAAGACCAGGATGGTCTGTTCCTTGTCACCCTTGTCCAGGCCGTAGGCCAGGGCCGCGGCGGTGGGCTCGTTGACGATGCGCAGCACGTTCAGACCGGCGATCTGGCCGGCTTCCTTGGTGGCCTGGCGCTGGGCGTCCTCGAAGTAGGCGGGGACGGTGATCACCGCGTCGGTGATCTCCTCGCCCAGGTAGGACTCCGCGTCGCGCTTGAGCTTCATCAGCGTGCGCGCGCTGATCTCCTGCGGGGTGTAGCTCTTCCCGTCGATCTCGACGTTCCAGTCGGTGCCGATGTGGCGCTTCACGGAGCGGATGGTGCGGTCGACGTTGGTGACCGCCTGGTTCTTCGCCGGCTGGCCGACGAGGACCTCACCGTTCTTGGCGAACGCGACGACGGACGGGGTGGTGCGCGATCCTTCAGAGTTGGCGACCACAACGGGCTCGCCGCCTTCGAGAACGGCGACGACCGAGTTCGTGGTCCCGAGGTCGATTCCGACCGCACGAGCCATGGTGATTCCTCCTAGTTGACGAAACTTGTCGTGTGGGTGCCGGGCGGGGGGCCGCCCTGCGACGCGGTGGGCCCGAGTCGGGCGTTTCCGCCCTCGGGTACACCACTGCCGCGAGACCTCGCCCCAGACACCTCACGGAGCACGGTCCCAGCAATGCTGAGTGTGGTCGGCTCAATCCTGCACCCGATTCCGTCCGGGAGTCAACTTGAACTTGAGTCGATATCACTCAACCTTGTCGAAAGGCTCAACGGGCGGTCGGCCGAAAAGATTCCCGGACGCCGAAGAAAGTCCGCCCGCGCCGCCATTCTCGTCAGACGGGCACACGCCCGCCACCGCGCCGCGACAATGTGCGCCAGTTGTGACCCGACGATCCCGAGTGTCGCCGAGCGGGGTGTCGCCGAACGTTCAGCTACAGGGCGGTGGCGCGCTCCGGTCGCCGGTGAGTCCGGGATGGATGCCGCGACGCAACCCGTTGTCCACCGACAGCCGTTGCAGCAGCGCGAGCAGCGTAGCCCTGTCCCGCGCGCCGAAATTCGCGAACAGTTCCGCCTCCAGGGCGTCGACGGCTTCGTACGCGCGGGCCAGCACCTCGTGGGCCGAGGGCAGCAGATAGACCGCGTGGGCGCGCCGGTCGGTGGGATGTTTGCGGCGCTCGACCAGTTCGCGTTTCTCCAGCTCGTCGACCAGTCCGACCATGACATTGCGATGGATGCCGAGGGTCTCGCACAGCTGCTGCTGCGATTGCCCGTCGTGCTCGCGCAACAGCCGGAGCATGCCGAAATGGCGGGGGCCGATACCCGCGGGTTCGAGCAGGTCGGAGAAGCGGCCCGCGGTATACGAACCGAGCTGACCGAGCAGGAAGGCCGGGCGCTCGAACAGCGACGCGGGGGACGGGTCGACGTCGGTCACCCCGCTAGCATAGCGCACTTAATGCACACTTAAGGATTGCCATCTTGATTGATAGTCACTAGAGGTGCATAGTTTGGGAGTCGGCACATCCCATCGAATCGAAGAGAGAACGCCGTGGAACCCGACCTCGAAAACCCGCCCGACTCGCCCACGCAGGATCCGCGACGCTGGATCGCCTTCGCCGTCGTCCTGGCGGCGGGCTTCATGGACCTGCTCGACGTCACGATCGTCAATGTCGCGATCCCCAGCATCCAGAACGATCTGGGAGCCGAGTACTCGCAGCTGGAATGGATCATCGCCGCCTACGTCCTGTCCTTCGCCGCGGTGCTCATCACCGGCGGCCGGCTCGGCGACATCTACGGGCGCAAACGCGTCTTCCTCGTCGGCATGGCCGGTTTCACCCTCGCCTCGGCGGCCTGCGGACTGAGCGCCGATCCCGCCGCGCTCATCGCCTCACGTTTCGCCCAGGGCGCGATGGGGGCGCTGATGGTTCCCCAGATCCTCGCGATTATCCGTACTACTTTTCAGAGAAAAGAACAGGCGAAGGCGATCGCGATCTACAGCGGCGTCGGTGGATCCGCCTCGGCGGTCGGTCTGGCCCTGGGCGGGGTGCTCGTGGAGTGGGATCTGTTCGGATCGGCGTGGCGGCCGATCTTCCTGGTCAATATTCCGGTGGGCATCGTCGCGCTCGTCGCGGCCGCCGTGTTCATGAACGATTCCCGCTCACCCAACCCGCCGCGACTCGACGTCGTCGGCATGGTGCTCGCGATCGCAGCGATACTGCTGCTCGTCTTCCCGCTCGCCGAAGGACGCCGACTCGATTGGCCCGCATGGACTTTCGTCATGATGGCGGCGGCGGCGGCCACCTTCGCGGCCTTCATCGCCTACGAGCGGCGACGAGCGCGGACCGTGGGCTCGCCGCTGGTCGACCTCGACCTGTTCCGATCACGCCCCTTCGCCCTCGGACTCGGCAGCTGGCTGACATTCTGGATCGGGCTCGGCGGCTTCTTCCTGGTGTGGACGCTGTTCATGCAGGCGGGTCTGGGCTGGTCACCGATGCGGGCCGGGCTCACCTCGGTGTTCTTCGCGGTCGGCGCGGGTGTCGGGGCGGGGGTGTCGGTCGGCGCGCTCGCGCCGCGTTTCGGCAGGCGGGTGCTGATCGCGGGCGGCCTGACGAACGCCGCCGGGTTCGGCCTCTACGGCTGGCTCGCCGCCCACTACGGCGCGGACATGAACTCCTCGCAGATGGTTTTCCCGCTGCTGCTGACCGGCGCGGGCTTCGGCATGGTGGTCGCGCCGACCATCGATCTGCTGCTGGGGCAGGTGCCCGCGCGCGAGGCCGGGTCGGCGTCGGGCCTGCTCAACACCGGCCAGCAATTGGGCACCGCGCTCGGCGTCGCGTTGGTGGGCGTCGTCTTCTTCACCCAACTCGATCACGATTCCGCGCGCGGCGTGGAAGCGGTGGTCCCGCAGGTGCGCGCCGAACTCAGCGCGGCGGGGGTACCGGAACCCGGTGTGCGGCAGATACTCGCCGATTTCGCCGCCTGCGTGCGCGATCGGTCCGCGCAGGTCGATCCCACCGCGATCCCGGACAGCTGCGTTTCCACCGCCGGACCGGAGGGCGGGACCGTCGGACAGATACTCACCGACGCCGGGAGCGAGGCCAACGCGGTGAACTTCGCCCACACCTTCCGCTACACGCTCTGGTTCGGAATCGGCCTGCTCGCTCTGGTCTGCCTCGGATTCCTGGCCCTGCCGCGCGAGGCCAAACTCGAAACGCGCGAATACGACATGGACGACCAGGTTCAGGAAGGAGCACCCGTGTGATGGACGTACTGGTCGTGGGGCGCGGCCGATCGACGGTGGATACCGCCATCGGCGTCCCGGTCCTGCGCGAACCGGACTAGCGCGGCGGGTGGGAGCCCGTGCGCGACTCCCACCCGCCAGCGCCGCGCCGGGAGATCCGGGCCGGTGGGCAGCAGTAACGTGGGTCGCACATCATCGATACGAGGAGATCGTCATGCGGGCCGCGGTCGTCACGAATACCGAATTCACGGTCGAGGATCTGCCCACCCCGGTACCCGGACCCGGGCAGATCCTCATCGACGTCACCCGCTGCGGAATCTGCGGCTCCGACCTGCACGCCCGCACCCACGCCGACGCCATGGCGGACCTTGCGACGGCCACCGGCTACGACCGTTTCATGCGCACATCGCAGCGCGTCGTCCTCGGACACGAATTCAGCGGCGCGATAGTCGAATACGGCCCGGACTGTCACCGGCGCTGGCGTACCGGAACACCGGTGGTCGCCCTGCCGGTCGTGCGCCGCGACGGCGAACCGCATCTGACCGGGCTGTCCACCGCCGCGCCCGGCGCCTACGCCGAGCAGGTGGTCGTGCAGGAATCGATGACCATGCCGATACCGAACGGATTGTCCGCCGAACACGCCGCCCTCACCGAACCCATGGCCGTGGCCTGGCACGCGGTGCGCAGGGGGCAGGTGGGCAAAGGGCAGACCGCGTTCGTCATCGGATGCGGTCCGATCGGGCTCGCGGTGATCACGATGTTGAAAGCGGTCGGCGCGCGCACCGTGATCGCCAGCGATTTCTCCCCGCGCCGCCGCGAACTCGCGACGGTGTGCGGTGCCGACATCGTCGTCGACCCGGCGGACGGATCCCCCTGGGACGCCGCGCCGAAACGCCGGATCAACGGCGTCACCGACATTCTCGGACTCGGCTTCGACACCATGGAGAAACTGCGCGGCATCCCGAAACTGCCGTGGTGGTACGCGTTCCGGCTGGCCGGGAAACTGGACGCGGGGCCGAAAGGGCCGGTGGTGTTCGAATGTGTCGGGGTACCCGGCGTCATCGACCAGATCATCACCGCCGCACCGCCGCTCACCAGGGTCGTCGTCGTCGGCGTCTGCATGGAGACCGACCGGTTCCAGCCCGCCATGGCCGTCAACAAGGAAATCGACCTGCGTTTCGCCTTCGGCTATGACCCCGGCGAATTCCGCGACACGCTGCACCTCATCGCCGACGGCAAGGTGAATCCCACGCCGCTCATCACCGGCACCGTCGGACTCGACGGCGTCGGCAACGCGTTCGCCGCCCTCGCCGATCCGGGAGCGCACGCGAAGATTCTGATCGATCCGACGGGGCGGGCGCTCACGCCGTGAGGGTGGTCGGGGCGTCGGCGGTCGCTGTTCGGTGACCGGGTCGGCACGCCGTCGAGCTGTCACAGCGACCGGTCAGCCTGTCCCTGGGACCAGAGCAGCACCGCCTCTCGGCCCATCCTCGGCGCCAGCGCACCACTCGGCAGGTTCCCCCACCGTCTTGGACGCGGCAGGATCGACGGCGATCATGACGCCGTGGCGTGGACTCGTTCGGCCAGGTCGTCGTCGAGGGTGACGCGGACCAGCGCCGCGGCTAGGGCCGCCGACCGGCGCGGGGCCAGATCGGCCAGTTCCCCGGGCTTGCCGGGGAGATCGAGGCGGCGCGCGCCCTGGAGGGCGCGATCATCGAAATAGGGCCGGACCCACGGCCACACCTGCTGTACTTCGCGCAGGAATATCGCGCTCCCGGTCGGGCCTATCCCCTTGAACTCTTCGAGGAGTTGGGCGGCACGCCGCGGATCACCGTCGGCCTGCTCGGCGAGTTTGCGCAGGTCACCGTCGAAGCGGTCGATCACGTCGATGGCGACCTCGCCGAGGCGGGTCGCGGTGCTCTCGTCGTAACGGCGGTAGTGGGCTCGCCCGAGCACGTCGACGAGTTCCTGCCATCCCGCATCCGCGACTCGCTGCGGTGTCCGATAGCCACTCTTCACGAGTTCTTCCGCCGTGGCGACGGCGAGCCGGGCCGAAATTCGCGCGCTGAGCAGTTCGGCCAGCACCAAGAGTTGGAAAAGCGGCGCGGGTTTGTCCGCGAGGGAGATTCCGGCCTCCTCCGCGAAGGTGGTCCCCGCCTGTTCCAGAAGTTCCTCGACTATCTGTCGTTCAGTCATCACGACCTCCAGACGCTCGGATACCGATCGCCTACCCCGCGCCGCGCTGTTCACACCGGTTTTCGGTGGTGGCGACGATTTCGTGGAAACCACCGCGCGGTGGGAACGCGCGCGGATGCCGGATATGCCGAGCGGCCGCGCGGCCACGATCCGGCCGGGGACCATGCTCGACGGATGTCCGGAACATCGGTGATCACTCAGCCGGGCAGAAGGCCGAGGGTTCCTTCCGCGCTGCGGGCGGCGGTGAGACAGGCCGAGCGGGTGAACTGGTCGGCCAGCGGATGACGTGCGCGGTCGCGCCATTTGCGGACGGCGGCGACGGCGGCGGCGCGCTGCTGGTCCGGGGATGTATCGGGGGGTATGCCCAGGCGCAGGTGCGCGGCGATTCCCGAACCGCCGATCAGACGGTGGAGTTCGGCCAGGTCGGCCGGGGGGAGGGTCAATTCGTCGGTGCGCAGGCGACCGAGCAGCCGGAGTTCGGCGAAACCGTGCACGTCGGCGAGCAGAGTGCCGACCCGCGGACGAAGGCGGTCGGCCGCGGTGCCGGGATACGCGGCGAGCACCCCCGCCAGGGCCGACAGCGCCGAATGGGCTTTGAGCTGGTCGGCGCGCTGTCCGAACTGCACGTCGAGGACCGAACGCAATTCGTCGACGCCGCTGCGGTCGGTCAATTCGGCGGCGAGAGTGGCCGAATCGCGGACGCCGAGTCGAATCAGGGTGACCGCCATACGGATTCCGAACATGCCGAATCGTTCGGACAGCTGCGCGCGCAACTCCGGCGCGACCGGGAGCGCGATATCGGGGCGGGCGAAACGGTCCACCGACAGCATCGCGGCGCCGAGTTCGTCGACCGGGACACCCGCCAGCGCCTCGAAAGCCGTGAACTCCTGCTGACGCAGGGTCGCCGCGGCGAAAGCCAGCAGACCCGCGACCGGAATAACGGCCTGGCACAGGCCCGTTCGCTCCAACTCTCCCGCGAACCGGACCGCGACCTCACGCGCGGAATGCAGGGCGTCGATACGACCCGCGCCGATCTCGTCGGCCCGAGAGACCACGCCGACCACACCGAGCGGGCCGCCGCGACCGGCGCGCGCGCCGATACGTTCGAGGAAGGTGATGTCGGTGGCATCGAGTCTGCGCAGCAGGTAGACGACCGCGTCGGCGCCGGGCAGGATCGGTCCCGCCCCGCGACCGGACCGGTCGTCCTCCGGGGTGAGCAGGCGCGCGGTGCGCATCGACACTTCCCGCGACAACGACGAGGTACCCGGCGTATCGATGATGGTGGTGGCGGCGAGTGTCGCCGACGGCCACTCCACTTCGAGGTGATCCACCGGGCGCGGCCCGGGCGCGTTCCAGTTCAGACGCTCCAGATCGAAGGTCAGCCCGTGGGTGCCGCCGCCCCGGCGCACCACCACATTGGCGGTGGAACCGTCCGGGGCGTATGCCGTGACGCCCGGGGTCGAACCGTGGCGGTACCAGGTGACGACACGTGTGCATTCGGTGGCGTCGGTCGGCGCGATGTCCTGGCCGACCAGCGCGTTCAGCAGTGTCGACTTACCGGCCTTGATCGAACCCGCCAACGCCACCCGCAACGGCTGCTCCAGGCGTCGGGCGCATTCGGCCAGCAGCGCGCGCGCTCGCGGCTCGCGCGCGAATTCCTGCCGTGCGGCACCGACCAGCCGATGTGCCTCGGCCACGATGCCGGGCGCGATCCCGGTCTCGCTGTTCACGGGGTTACCGTACCGACGCTCCTTTCCTCGGGTGCGGCAACGGGGGTCGCGGTGCCGGTAGCGGCGATGGCCCGCTGCCCCGCGTCGGCATGCCTGCGCAGTTCCGCGACGGCGCGCAGTTGCTGTTCGAGTACCTGGCAGCGTTCGGTGCGCCTCGCCGCCTCCATCGACGCCGCCTCCTGCGCGGCCCGCAGCGAATCGTCGATCGAGCGCAGACTGCGTTCGGCCACGCCGCTGTAGTGATCGCGCAGCGCGCGGTGGATCCGGTGCAGGCGGTCCTTGGAATCCTTGCCCGCCTGGAAGGCGACATCGTCGACGAAACGGCGCACCGCCGTCTTGGCCTCGTTGCGCCTGCGCGCCAGCCGCGCCTGCTTGTCGTCGCGGAATGCCTTGCCGCCCACGATGACACCCGCCCCGATGGATATCGGATTGAGCATGGCGAGCCCCGCGAACGTGGTGGCGAGTCCGACCATCAGGACGCCACCGTACGAACCTCGCATACCGACGAGCAGTTTGCTCGCGAAGCCGATATCCGGCTCCAGCTCGCCGAGAGTGCCCGCACCGGCACGGGATTCGTCGCTGTCGTGACCGGTCCGCACATCGGGCAGTTCGACCGCGCCCACATCGGTGAAATGTTCGGCGACCCGTTCGGCCAGCAGGACCGCGCGCCGATGGGTCCAGAGCAGATTGTCACCGATCGCGGTATCGACCGTGCCCGTGAGCCATTCGGCGATGCTGTCCCAGCTGCGGCCGGGATCGTTCTCGTCGATCCATTCCTCCCCGGTACGGGCGATGCCGCGCAGCCGATCTCGCAGATCGTGATCGACGTCGCCCGCCAGATCGGTGATGCCGTCCGCGAGGGTCTGCTGCCACGCCGCGGTACGCCGCTGCAACTGTTCGGCCGAGGCGCGCGCGGACTGCAATTCACCGATCGCCGCGGCGCCCTGACCCGGATCACGCAGCGCGACCAGCTCACTGCCCAACGCCAACGCCAGATGTTCTGCCGCCGAATGGATGTCGCGGGCGACCAGATCCCTGGTCGCGGCCTGATCGCGGGCGACGACCTGGTCGCGCAGGAACTGATACAGCACACCGAATCCCGATTCGACACCGAGTTGGGCGTCCTGCAACCGCAGCGCGTGCGATCGCAGCAGCGACGACACCGGAATGATCGGCACCTCGAGGCCCGCCGCGCCGATATGGCGCAGATCGGCCTCGTGCACCCGCCGCCAGTGCGGATACATATCGGTCTTGGTGAGCAACAGCGCCAGGTTCGGGCACAACTCGCGAACCTGACGCAGGAACGCGAGTTCCGGTTCGGTCAATTCGGTGGACGCGTCGGAGAGCACGAGTACCGCGTCCGCCCCCTGCGCCATGCCGAGAACCCCCGCCGCACCGGAACTTCCGTGCCCGCCGACCCCGGGGGTGTCGACCAGGACGATCCCGTCGGCCAGCAGCGGATTCGGCACCTCCACCTCCCAGCGCAGGATTCGTCGACCCTGTGTGATCGGTGAGCGCGCGGTGACCGAGCCGAGTTCCTCGATCGGAACCTCGACGCGCGTCTCCTGCGCTCCCTGCTGCGGACCGGCGAGCACCAGCACGGCCCGCGCCTTCGGGCCGGGAGCGAGCAGCATGGGCGCCGTCGTCGTGGTGTCGTCACCCACCGGGCAGATGTCGATATCGAGCAGAGCGTTGACGAAACGGCTCTTACCCTGGTCCGACTGTCCGGTGACGACGATGCGGCGGCGCGGATCGCGGACCCGGCTCGCCGCCGCCTCCAGGCGACCGACCAGATCGTCGCGCCCCGCCGCGCGCGCCGCCGCGATGGTGTCGGCGAGCACCGCCAGCAGCGGCACCGCGGGCGCGGCGGGCGGAGTGGGTGTGGGAGTCCCCATCGCGGTGTCGACCTCTTTCAGTGCAGGAACGCGTCGGCGGACGGATCGGCGCCTGCGTCGACAGCGGAGTCGGCCGCGCCGAACAACCCGGCATCGCCGGTGACCGAACTGTCCAGACCCGAACCGAACGCGCTCGAAACATCCAGCGACGACCAGGTATTCGCGGTCGAGGACAGCGCGCTGGACGCTGTCGCACCGACACCGTGGCCGCCATCGCCCTGCGCGCCCGTATCGAACGACCCCGCGCCGGCGGCCGAACCACCTACGCCGACACCGTGATCGACGGCACCGCCGAGCCCGGAGGCCGCGCTCCCGCCCAGTGCACCGCCGGTCGTGAGACCCGATTCGAGTCCGCCGGTCAGGCCGCCGCCGGTCGACAGACCGGTCTCCAGACCCGAGCCGATATGGCCGGTCGAATCCAGACCCGACGTCGAACCGCCTGCCGCACCCGCGCCGAGGTCCGCCGCGGTGCCGAGCCCGGTCTCCAACCCGGACCCCACCTGACCCGCACCACCTGCACCGACCTGGCCCGCACCGCCGAGGGCTCCACCAGCGTCGACGTGGTCCGCGCTACCGAGCGCTCCCGACAATCCGGTCTCCAACCCGGAACCCACGTGTCCCGCACCGCCCAGCGCGCCCGACAGCCCCGTTTCGACACCGGACCCCACCTGGCCCGCGCCACCGAGCACACCGGACTCCACACCGGCGCCTACTTCGCCCGCACCGCCCAGCGCCCCGGACAACCCTGTTTCGATACCGGCACCCGCCTGACTCGCACCTCCGAGCCCGCCGGACAATCCCGTTTCCAGGCCGGAACCGACCTGGCCTGCGCCACCGAGCGCGCCACCGATACCCGCGCCGACCGAGCTGGCACCACCGAGTGCGCCGGACAGTCCGGACTCCAACCCGGAGCCCACCTGACCCGCCGCTCCGAGCGCACCGTCGACACCCGCACCGGCCTGACCTGCGGCACCGAGCGCACCACCCAGACCAGCGGCGAGACCTCCGCCGAGTCCGACGCCGGACTCCACGGCCGCACCGATCCCCGCACCCGCCTGCCCCGCTCCACCGAGCCCGATCGACAGCCCGGAGTCCACATCGGAGCCGAGTTGCCCGGCCGCACCGAGAGCCCCGGAGAGTCCCGCCTCCAGCCCGGAACCCACCTGCCCGACGGCACCGACAGAATTCCCGAGAACGGCCGTCACCGACGCACCCCCGCCACCGACGGCGTCGAGTCCACCGGACAGCCCGGTCTCCAGCCCGCCACCGATTTCCGCCCCCGCCCCGAGCGCCGCCCCCACGCCCGTCGCGACACTCGCTTCCAAGCCGGAAACCCCCTGGGCGCCCGCCCCGACTGCCCCACCGACACCGGCGCCTACCTCGCCACCGACCCCCGTCGCGACACCGAGGGCCCCGTCCAGGCCTGCGCCGAGATCCGCGGCACCGCCCACCGCGGCGTCTACCGCGCCACCGAGACCCGCGCCCAGGTCGGCGACCGCACCGACCGTGCCGTCCACGGCCCCACCCAGCCCGGCACTGGCACCGGCACCGGCGGCAGAATCCAGCGCACCATCAACCGCACCCGTCAGGTCCGCACCGACACCGGCGGCACCATCGACCGCACCACCGATTCCTGCAGCGGTCCCCAGCGCACCATCAACGGCACCCGTCAGATCCGCACCAACACCGGCGGCACCATCGACCGCACCACCGATTCCTGCAGCGGTCCCCAGCGCACCATCAACGGCACCCGTCAGGTCCGCACCGACACCGGCGGCACCATCGACCGCACCACCGATTCCTGCAGCGGTCCCCAGCGCACCGTCGACCGCAGCATTCAGATCCGCACCGACACCGGGGATACCGTCGAGACCGGTCTCCAGGCCCGCGCCCACGTCGGTGGCGGCACCAGCAGCGCCGTTCAGCCCAGCTTCGGCCGCGCCACCGAGACCCGCGGCCGCACCGACTGCTCCGCCGAGACCGGTCTCCAGGCCGGCGCCGAGCGCGCCGTCCAGTCCGATACCCGCGCCCGCTGCCACGTCCGATACGCCGTCGAGGTCGATCCCCGCTCCTGCCGTCGCGTCCAACGCTCCGTCGAGGGCACCGCCGAGACCGGATGCCGCGCCGACGACGCCACCGAGGGCGCCCTCGAGACCGGCGCCTGCCTCGACCGCGCCGCCGAGGGCGCCGTTCAGGCCCGCTCCTACCTCGGAAGCGGCTCCCAATGATCCGTTCAACGCTGCGTCGATGTCGGCGTCCAGGTCGGTAACCGCACCGACCGTGCTGCCCAGTGCGCCGCCCAATTCCGCACCGACACCGGCCCCGCCGTCCACCGCACCACCGAGACCAGCGGCCGAGTCAGCCACCGCGCCGCCGATGCTATCGAGTGCGCCTCCGAGATCCGCACCTGCGCCGAGCGCACCACCGAGCCCCGCACCCGCGCCGAGCGCACCACCGAGCCCCGCACCAAGACCGGCCGCGCCGTCGAGAGCACCGCCCAATTCCGCACCTGCATCGGCTCCGGCCCCCACCGCGCCACCGAGCGCACCACCCAGATCCGCACCCAGGTCACCGACGGTGCCCGCCGCGCCACCGAGCGCACCTCCGGCACCCACCGCACCACCGAGACCCGCGCCCACGTCACCGACCGCGCCAACCGTGCCATCCAGGGCACCGCCCAGGCCCGCACCGACATCGCCGACAACTCCTGCCGCACCACCGAGACCGGCACCCGCGTCTACCGCACCACTCAGCGCACCACCGAGACCGGCGCCCACGTCACCGACCGCGCCAACCGTGCCATCCAGGGCACCGCCCAAGCCTGCACCGACATCGCCGACAACTCCTGCCGCACCACCGAGACCGGCACCCAGGTCGGCTGCCGCGCCGACGGTGCTGTCGAGAGCACCGTTCAGACCCGCGCCCGCACCGAGCGCCCCGTTCAAGCCCGCACCCAAATCGCCTGTCGCGCCTACGACTCCGTTCAGAGCTCCGTCGAGTCCCGTGCCGAGCCCGGCGGCAGCGTCAGCCACACCACCGAGCGCACCATTCAGACCCACACCCAGACCGGCCGCAGCACCTGCCACACCATCGATGGCACCGTTCAGACCCGCACCGAGACCGGTGGCGGCACCGAGGGCACCGCCGAGCGCGCCGCCGAGACCCGCGCCGAGGTCGGCCACCGCGCCGACGGTGCCGTCGAGTGCGCCTCCGAGACCCGCACCGGCGCCGAGCGCACCGCCGAGACCCGCACCGAGACCCGCCGCGCCGTCCAGCGCACCGCCCAGTCCGGCATCGAGATCCACATCGATATCGGCGCCGGTCGATCCGCCGAGACCGAATGCGCCGCCGATGGTCGTGGTCAGGTCCGCGAGTGCGTTCAGACCCGCGTCGATCCCGGCGCCGATTCCCGCGCCCACTTGCAGGCCTGCGTCGAGGGCCGAGTCGAGGCCGACCCCGAGATCGAGGTCGAGACCGGTATCTCCGTTCAGGCTGATGTCGGCGCCGGTCTGCGCGTCGGCGCCGAGTCCGATTCCGGCGTCGGCCGCGGCGACGGCACCGGCCGTGACCGCGGCGGCAGCGGCGGCGTTCCCGCCCGCCGCGACGATCGCCGACAGCTGGGAACCGCCGGCGACCAGCGCGGATTCGGCTACCATCGGGGCGACGGCGGCGATGTCTTCCGGTGTCACGGCGGCGAGTCCGGCGGCGGCGAGGGCCTGCTCGGGGTTGGCGCAGTAGCCGAGCGCCGCTTCACGATCGCGCAAAAGGCCGAGGATGAACTCGAGAATCGCATTGGGTGTCATCTGGAATCGTCTCCTGGGATCGGCGGACCGCTTCCATCCGCGGCAGTTGGAATACATTTCACGCTAGGGATCGAACTCGTTACCGGAAACGGGGTTCACCCCTATGGCTCACCTCGGCAACCCATTAGGGGCCGCCGCCGGATTAGGGGAATTTCCCCGTCTTTCCCCGGCCGTCGGTAACGGTTCTCAACCAGCAACCGACAGATCTGATGCGTCGGCGCGAGACTCGGCGTTCGTACAGGGACAACACAGCAGCGACCATCGGACCCACTGAATTCTCGAGCGAGGTTCACGAATGACAGAGCGTCTGGCGCTCGGCATCACTGTCGGGGCGTTGAATTCGGTCGCCGTGGCGACATCGGGGACCGTCGACGATGTCGACGTCGGCCCCGCCTACGGGGGCACCGTCCTGACCCATCCCAGCGTGCTGCGCCTCGGCGCCGATTCCGCGCCTGTTTTCGGGACGACGGCCGGTCCGAGCAGCCGACATTCGAACGACATCGTGTTCGAAGGGTTCCTCGATCGCGTCGGCGATCCGGTCGATCTGCTCGCCGAGGACGGTTCGACCCATTCCGCGGCCGCACTGGTCGCCACCGCCGTGCGCTGCCTGGTCGACGAAACAGCCACGGCGACAGGCCAAGCGCCGGAAGCGGTGATCGTCTGCCATCCCGCCTGGTGGTCGCGTCACACGGTGGACGTGCAGCGCGGCGCGCTCGTCGCCGCCGACCTGCCCGGGGTGACCCTGATCCCGGAGCCGACCGCGGCGATGAGTTGGCTGGAGGCCGCGCACGGACGGCTCGACGACGGCGCTGTCGTCGTCTACGACCTCGGCGCGACCGGGCTCACGATCTCGGTGATGCGCACCGGAGCGCACGCCGGTCCGCTCGCTACTCCCCTGCGAACAACCGATGTCGCCGGTGCCGAATTCGACCTGCTGGTGATGCGCTACATTCTGGCTAATGCGCGGCAGGGAAATGAATTCGACCCGTTCGACCCGGTGATCGAAAGGGAATTGTCGGGTTTACGCACCGACTGCCGAAAAGCGAAAGAAGCGCTTTCCATAAATACCGCGACCGTTGTTCCGGTCGGACTCGATCCCACCGTTCCCGGCGGCCAGCAGATCCGTCTCGTCCGCGACGAACTGGAGGAACTACTGCGGGCGCCGCTGCTGGTCTCGCTCGATCTGATCCGCGACGCGGTCCACCGCGCCGGACTCGGAATCGGCGATATCGGCCGGGTGCTGCTCACCGGCGGCGGCAGCTCGATCCCCCTGGTCGCCGAGTTGATCTCCACCGAGTTCGGACTTCCGGTGGTCGCCGCGCCCGACCCCGCGCAGACGAGCGCGCGCGGCGCGGCGGCGCTGGCGACCGACCTGCTCGCCGCCGAGGTGGCGACCACCCCGCACGGCTTCGTCGCCGACACCCCCACCGACGCACTGCCCGCCGTGATCACGGCCGCCCGGCCCGCCACCGATCTCCAGGCCGACGCACTGCCCGTCGCGCCACCGGCCACGGGGATGACCACCCGGCGACGTGTCGCGATCGCCGCGGGCGCCGCGCTGGTCATGGGCCTGATCGGCGCGGGCACGCTCGCCATCGGCACCGGTCTCCCGGGAAGCCCGAATCAGCCCGCGTCCACCCAGCAGCAACAGGTGACGCCCGGTGAACAGGCCTCAGCGAATACGACCTCGAGCACCGACGGAACCGCGCCGGCGAGTCCGGGCACTCCCGGTGCGCCGCAGGCGGGCAATCCGACGGGCGGGGCGGGATCACCCACGGGCGCGTCCCCCGGCAGCACGGTCGGCGTCGTGAACGGTCAGGGCACTCCCGCTCAGGCCGGAACCGGCGAACCTGCCCCCGCGGGCGGCCCGGCGACCGCGGCGACCCCCGAGAACGGAACACCGCAGCAGGCGCAAGCACCCCAGCCCGCGCCGCAACAACAACCGGCGCCGCAACCACAACCCCAGCCGCAGCCCGTGCCGCAGCCGCAGCCGCAGCCCACGCAGATTCCCCTGCCCGCCCCCACGGTGCCCAAACCGCAGGTGCCGAGCCTGCCGACGGGCGTGCTGGAGAACACCATCGACGGCGTCGGTGAAGGGGTCGGCGGGGCGGTAGGCACCATCCTGGACGCACCGGGCGAGATCCTCGGAGGCAACGGTGGCTGACATCGCGTTCGACACCATGCCCTATGTCAGAGAGATCTTCCGCGAACTGGATTCGACGGACCCCGAAACCTCCACGGTGCTGATCCGGGGCCGTTCCGGCACCGGTAAATCGACCCTGCTGGCGGCGGTCCGCACCCGTTTGCGAGCCAGGGGCGTGCCGCTGCGCGAGACCATCCGCGAGAATCTCTACGCGCCGATGCCCGAGCACATCACGATCGGCGCGGGCGACAGCGCGGAGCGTCGACACAGCGGATCGGGCCCGCGTCCGGCGCTGATCATCGACGATGCCCACACCCTGAGTCCGACCGATCTCGAATCACTCTGCGCGAGTATCGAATCCGGTAAGTACACGGTCGTCGTCGCGGCCCAGCCGCGCCCGCACGACACTCGCCTGCGCACACTGGCCGACGCGGTCGCGCGCCGTGGCCGCGTCGTGGACCTGCGCCCGCTCGGGGTTTCGGATATCACCCCTTTCGCCAGGGAGTTGGGGATGGCGGTGCCGCGCGCGGTGGCTCAGCACATCCACCAGCAGACCGGCGGTATCCGCGGTGGCGTCGTCGCGGCGCTCACGGCGGCCTGTTCCGCCCGCCTGGACGCGGGGGTGCGCGCGGTCGACGACGCCGTCTCGCACTGGGCGCGTTCACTTCTGGACAATCTGGAACCGGATCTGCTCGAGACGCTCGCCGTCGCCACCACCGGCACCGGACTCGATTCGACCGAACTCACCGAAGTACTCGGCGTCGATCCCCCGGCGGCCCAACGTCTCATCGATCGGGCACGGGCGACCGCCCTGGTCACCGACGCCGATCTGCTGCTCGCCCCCGCCGTTCCCGCGCTACGCACCATCCTCGGCGATCGCCGCTATCTCGCCGTCCAGCGCAGACTTCTCGCCGCCAGATTGGACGCGGGCCTGCTGCGCGACCAGACGGCGCTGGCACTGGCCGAGTCCGGTGTCCGTGACGACCGCCTGGCCGACTTCCTCTGCGCCGCGGCCGAACACGCGGGCCCCGCCGCCGTCCGCTTCTACAGCGCCGCCGCGGCCGCGGGCGCGGATCAGGACCGGATCGCGCTGCGCTGGGCCGAGGCGGCGGCGCGCACCGGCGACGGTGAGACCGCCATGCGCCTGGCCGAGCCGGTACTCGCCCGCGCGGAGGTGACCGGCGCCGAACTCGCCGACGCCGTGCGGATCTGCGCCGGAGTGCTGACCCGACGCGGCCTCGTCGGCCGGGCCGCGCAGCTCTACACCTGGCTCGGCGCGCATCGCATCGGTCCCGACTGGGCCGTCGGCGCGACAGTGCTGTCGCTGGCGGGCAATGTCCGCGACGCCGCGGAACTCTCCGGCGCGTCGGCGCAATGGCCGCCGACCGAGGCGAACACCCAGGCCCGGCTGATCGCGACGGCGCTCGGCGCGTCCCTGACCCGTGGCGAGTCCGCCGTCGCGGTGTCGACATTGCTCCAGGCCGCGCATATCGACGTGAATTCGGATCGCTTCCTGCCGTGCACGCCGGTGTCGATCGCGACACTGCTGTGCCTGAGCACCGGCGATCCCCGCCGGGCGGGCGAATCGCTGCTGCGCGCGACCGATAGCGGGGCGCGCAGCGGACAACCGCGGGTGCTGGCCGCCTGGGTGGCGATGCTCGGCGGGGACGAGCAGGGCGCGGCGGCCACCGTCGCCGCACTGGACTGGGACGCGCTCGACATCCGTGACCGGCTGCTCGCCCACGGCGTCGCGGTGGGTCTGGCCCGGCGCGGCGGCGACCACGTGGCACTCACCAAGGCCTGGCAGGCGGCCTACCCGCTCTTCGACGACGTCGACGCCGACCTGCTGACGCTGCTGCCGGTCGGCGAACTCTGGCTGGCCGGTATCCGGTTGCGCGACGAACGCCGGATCACGCCCCTGGTGGAGGCGTCGCTGTCGCTGCTCCGATCCTTGAACCAGCCACCGACCTGGGCCAACGCGTTCCACTGGTACGGCGTCCAGGCCGCTATCGCGCACAAGAGTCCCGACGACCTGCTTCCGCACGCCCATCTGCTCAAATCCGCCGCCGAATCGGGCGATCGGCATGCCGCCGTGCTCGCCGACGCCGGACGCACCTGGGTTTTCGTCCTGCGCGGCGAAGTCTCGGCCGCGCACGTGGAGCAGGCCGTCACCGGTCTGCGCGGTATCGGGCTGACCTGGGACGCCGCTCGTCTCGCCAGCGAGGCCGCGCTGTCCGCCGACGATTCGGCCACGGCGACCGCGCTGCTGAAACTGGCACGCGCGATCCGGTCCGATTCCCGCCCGCAGGAATTCTCGCCGCCACCGACCACCGCGGCGCAGCCCGCGCGCGGACGCGGCGCGACGCCCGATCCCGCCGTGCGGAGCACCGACGGCAATCCCATCCTCAGCGAACGGGAGCGGGAGGTCGCCGAACTGGTCCTGCTCGGTTTGACCTATCGGGAGATCGGCGCTCGCCTGTACATTTCCGCGAAGACGGTGGAGCATCACGTCGCCCGCATACGGCGCCGAATCGGTGCCGGGTCGCGTTCGGAGCTATTGTCGATGCTTCGCGCCATGGGACACGGCTCGCTGCTGGTGTGATCGCGGCACGGGCCCGACGATGTCGAAGCGAGGAATTGGGATGGCCACTGGGGTGGGCCTGCGGATCGCCGAGGACGAGTGCACGGCGGCGATCGTCACCGACGCCGGTCAGCTGGATTTCCTCGTCCGCGACTCGATCCTGCACATGGCCGAGGACGGTGACACCGTCCTCGGTGGTGACGCGCCGCCCGGTTCGCATTCGATCACCGGTTTCGTCGGCGCGGTGGGTAATCCGGCCGGGCTGTCCGTCGACGACGGCGAGGCGTATCGGGCCGAGGATCTCTTCGCCACCGCGCTGTTCTGTCTGATCAACCAGACCACCGAATTCCTCAGCGGCCCCGCCGAGTTCTACGCGACCCACCCCGGTGAATGGTCGCCCGCCCTGGTGCAGTCCTCACGCGAGGCGCTGGACTATCTCGGCCTGCGCTCGGTGGTCCTGGTCAGCGAAGCCGACCTCCCCGCCATCGACACCGCCCAACCCGGAAGGTCCTTCGCCTACGACGCGGCCCGCGCGGCGCTGGCCGCCGTGCTGGCCACCCCCGCGGGTGCGACGCCGCCCGATCCGGCCAACAGCGAGAACGCGACGGTCAAGACGGACGTGATCCCGACGGTCGCCGCGGCCACGGCACTTCCGCAGGCCTACTCCCAGGCCATGCCCGCCGCCGCGCCGCTGCCCACCGAGGTGCTCAGCGATACCGCGCGGGCCGACACGGTGCCGCCCGCCGCGCCGGCTGCCCCGGTCGCCGCCGCGAATCAGCGACGCACCCCCCTGCTCATCGCGGTGGCCGCGCTCTTCGGACTGGCACTGGGGGGTCTGGGGGTCGCTGTCGTGTTGCGGGGGGAGAGCGCGCCCGAACCACCGCCGGTGCGCGACGCGCAATCCGACCAGTCGACACCCGCCGCGCCGCCCCCGCCGCTGTCGATCGCGCAGCTGCCGACCGCCGAGCCGACGATCGTCATCACCGGCACCACCGAACCCGAACCGACGACCACCGCGCCGGAACCCCCGCCTCCCGAACCGGTCACGACCACGGCCGAACCCACGACGACGGCGCCGAGTACCACCAGTCGGACGACCGCCCGCCGGTCGACGACACGCCCGTGGTTTCCGACGCCGCCCGGGTGGATGCCGACGGACTCCGATTGGACGCCACCCACGTTCACCGTGGAAGTCCCGCCGATCCGATGATTTAGTGACGCCGGACAACGGTTTGTGCCCTAAAGTGGTGCGCTGACCGGTGTTGTCGCAACGTTCGACGCAATGTTCGCGGGCGCCGGTGCGATGCTGGACGATGACTGTGCGCCAACGGATTCTGCCCTGGCCCATGGATTTAGCTGGCACATCAGTGCCGACGAAGGGACTTCATGCGCAAGTTGGTGGCGCGTCGCGCCGCGGTCAAGGCTGCCTCGATCGGAGTGGCCACGACCGTTCTCCTCGCACCCTTGCTCGGCATCGGGTCCGCCTCGGCGGAAGTTCCCGAACAACTGTCCGCCGAAAACCTGCCGGCGGAACTCGTGCAGGCCATCTCGCGCGACCTGAACCTCACCCCGTCGGAATATCTCGACCGGGCCGCCCAGGCCCAGGAGCTCGGGCGCTACGCGCGCGATTTCCGTTCCCAGCGCCCGGACACCTTCGCGGGGGCGTGGATCGGCACCGACGGCAAACCGGTCGTCGCGGTCACCTCCACCGACGCCGCGCGGATCGCCAGCGCCGACGGCTACCAGACCCGGATCTCCGCGGTGTCGGCGAACAACCTGGAACATTCGCTGACCCAGGTGAATCAGTGGATCGCGACACTTCCGCGCGACCTGTCCGAGGCCATCAACTCGGTGGCCATCGACATCCTCAACAGCCAGCTCGTGCTGAGCATCGCCAACACCCCGGCGGGCCACGTGCTGAATCTGCCGACCCTGATCGCCAACGTGAAGGTCATCCTGTCGCCCGGCGGCGGCGGACCGGTCGAGCGGCGTCCGATGGGCGGCGACACCTACATCAGCGCGCCGACCTCCCTGCACGACACCTCGCTGCGGGGCGTCGACGTCTGCTCCTTCGGCTTCAACAGCGTCGACGCGTCCGGTAACGCCCTGAACATCAGTGCGGGGCACTGCGATCCGAACCTGAGTAAGGCCAACCAGCAGGCCAGCGTCTACCTGCCCAACATCAAGGACATCACCAACAGTCCCGAGGTTGGCACCTTCGTCTCCGCGCAGCTGGGCGGACAGTCCGGACTCGATTACTCGGTGATCCGCCTGAACTCGCGCGCCGTCGAAGCGGGCATGGATCAGCCGTCGGTGCGCGGCGCCAACGGCACGACGCTCAACATCACCGGCACCGCGGAACCCGTCACCGGCGCTCCCGTCTGCAAATCCGGGCAGTCATCCACCTTCACCTGCGGTTTCGTGGTGGCGGACCGGGTCGAGACCCAGCTGTACACGGCCGACGGCGAGAGCAAGACGGTGCGCGGATTCGCCAGCTCGGCCTGCACCCTCGGCGGCGACAGCGGTGGCTCGATCGTCACCGGAACACTCGCGCTCGGCATCACCAGCGGTTCCAACGCCGCCGACGCCCCCAACTGCACCGAGGCGAACACCCAGCTCGCCCCCTACGGCGGCACCGCCTCGCTCGGCATTCCGATCCGCGCGATCCTGGCCGATATCGACGCCAACTCCGGCGGCGGCGTCGGGAGCGGCATCTCGGTCCGCACCAAGCCCGCCGACCAGTGACACAGAACCTATGACCATCGCCGGACCCGGGCCGATCGAGTCCGAGTCCGGCATTACCGCACCTTGGGATGAGTAGTGATACCGGTCGCGAACCCATATAGTCTGGGCATGCTCTTGCTGCCACGTAGAGGTCAGTTCCGATCAGCTGTGCGACGGACCAGAGTCAAGAAGTCAGTGATCGCGGCCTCGGTCGCGATCCTGCTGTTCGGACCCACCGCCGCCGTGGCGAACGCGGAACCCGCCGAGGCGCCGGGGCTGCCCGCCGAACTGGTCGCCGCGGTCACCCGCGATCTGAAGATCTCCCCCGACGAATACCTGCGTCGCGCCGACTTGGCACAGCAGATCGCGGCCTTCGCGACCACCGCGCAGCGGCAGTACCCCCAGGTCTTCGCGGGATCGTGGCTGGACGACTCGGGCAAGGCTGTCGTCGCCGTAGCCCAGGGCCCCGGGGCCGACGAGGCCCGCAAGTCGGCGCAGACGGCCGGTTTCGAGGTCCGCAACGTCGCCAAGAGCGAGGCCACGCTGCGCGGTGAGAAGACCGCGTTCGAGCGTTGGCTCGACGGCCAGCCCGAGGCGATCTCGAACCTGGTGCGCGGTGCCGTGATCGACACCGTCAACAACAGCATCGCGGTCAGGGTCGATCAGGCCGGACTGCCGCTGCCCGGTTTCATCGATCCCGCCCGGATCATCGTGATGGCCCCGCCGATCGCGGGCGAGGCGCTTCCCGCCGCGGACGAGATCGCGAGCGCGGCCGATCGCGGCTCGCTCATCGGCGGCGACGGCTTCGCCTCGGTGGCCGGTCGCAGCTCGCTGCGCTGCTCCTTCGGCTTCAACGGCACCGACCGCTCGGGCAACGTCGTCAACATCACCGCGGGCCACTGCAACCCGGATCTGCCGTCGGCGGGCACCGACCGTGCCGCGGCCGTGCACGAACTGGTGAACGGCGAGCGGATCGGCGCGCAACTGGGCGTGTTCCAGAAGTCGGTGCTCGGGTCGCAGGACTACTCGATCGTGCGCATCAACGACCAGGTCAAGGACCGTTTCACCAATAACGGCGTCCGGGTGCCCGGTGCCGCTCCGATCCTGATCGAGGGCGTCGGCACACCCGTCGTCGGCGCGCCGGTCTGCAAGTCGGGTACGCGCACCGGTTTCAGCTGCGGTGTGATCAACGCCGTGGACCAGACGGTCCTGGTGGGCGACCGGGAACTCACCCAGAGTTTCTCCGCCAACATCTGCGCCCTGCCCGGTGACAGCGGCGGCGCGGTCGTGACCGGTCGGCTGGCGCTCGGCATCTCCAGTGCCTCGTCGGTGGCCGACTACCCGATCTGCGCGATCCCCAACCTGATCGGCGCCCTCACCGGCGATGTGCCGCAGCTGTTCGCGCAGCCGGTCAGCGTCGTCCTCTCGGACAATCCGGGACTGCGGGTCCGGACCGAGTAATCAGTACAGACGACAAAGGCCGGTAGCGCGCGTCGCTACCGGCCTTTTCGCTGTTCCACGGCAGGTTTCCACTGCCCTTACGCAGCCTGAACGCGCTGCGATCCGGTGCCGTCGACCGCCCCGGTGGGGCATTCTGGACCGTATGTGTTTGGTGTTGATCGGTTGGCGCGCGCACCCGGACTATCGGCTGATCGTCGCGGCCAATCGGGACGAGTACTACACCCGGCCGACCGAGTCGATGCGGCGCTGGACCGAGGTGCCGGGGGTACTCGCCGGCCGTGACATCGGCGCGCAGGGCGTCTCCGACACCGATCCGCCCGGCACCTGGCTCGGGCTGAACGAGCGGCACGCCCGATTCACCGCGGTCACCAACGTCCGCAATCCGGACGACCAGCGCGCCGACGCCCGCTCCCGCGGCGCACTGCTGATGGATTTTCTGCGCGGACTCTCCGATCGCGGCGCGCACGGCGAATTCCCCGACCCACGCCGGTACCTCGAAGACGTCGCCGCGGCTCCCGACGACTACAACGGATACAACGTCGTGGTTTCCGATCTCGAGCGGCTGTGGTGGCATTCCAACCGCAGCGCCGCACCGCCCCGCGAGCTGACTCCCGGTTTCCACGGCCTGTCCAACGGCACCTTCGTCACCTCCGCGGCCCTCGGCCCGTCGGCCGAACCGGAGGCGGCGCGCCCGATCTGGCCGAAGGTGCGCAACGGCCTCGCCGGGCTGCGCAAGGTCGTCGAATCCGAACCCGGTTCCCTCGACGACTATTTCGAGGTGCTGGCCGATCCGGTCCAGGCGCCCGACGAAGCGCTGCCGCACACCGGGGTTCCGCTGGACGACGAACGCGCGCTCTCGGCCAGATTCATCGCCCACCCGGTACACGGGACGCGGGCGAGCACGGTCCTGCTCGTACGCGAGGACGGGACATTCGACATGGCCGAGCGCTCGTTCGGCAGACTCGGCAACCCGCAGGGCGAAGCGGCGTTTCGCGGCACCGTGCCGATGGGCGGGGCGAGGGCGACGGCCTAGAACGCCGATCGGCCCGTCCCCAGCGGGAACGGGCCGATCGGTGCGATGAATTGCGTCCGAAAGATTACTTCGGGGCGTCGGCCACCTTGGGGGCCTCCCCCGAGGCCGCCTTGGGGGCTTCGGCCGGCTTCTTGTCCGACCACTGGGTGGTGTCGGCCTCGGCCTGCATCACGTTGATGAGCTCGACGCCCGCGGCGACCAGGGTCGGTCCGCCGATGGCGATGGTGCCCAGGATGCCGCCGACGCCCGCGCCGGTCACCAGGCCCGGCACGCAGCCGGCGACCAGGGTGACGACACAGCCGATGACCGCGCCGACAGCGGTACCGACGAAGCCGCCGATGGCGGTGCCGATGCCGAACTTGCTGGCGAAGTCGTTCTGGGCCCGCTGGTTCTCGTTGGCCGAGGCGATCGGCTGCGCGGAAACCGCCTTGGGCGCGACCGGCGCGTCCAGGCGCAGGTTCGCGGGCTTCTGCGGGGTGACCTCGAGGACGGTGCCGTCCTTCTTGACCTCGGGCTTGACCGGGATCTCGGTGCCTGCGGCATCGAATTCCAGCGGCAGGCTGATGACGACGTTGCCCTTGTCGTCCTTGACATCGACGACGTCGACCTTCGGAGCGTCCGGCGTCGCGCCGTCCTTCTGCGTCAGCGCGAAGGTTCCCCCACGAAGCGTCGCGACGACGACCTTGTCGACCAGCTTGACGGAGTAGTTGATGCCTTCTTCAGCGGCGGGCGCCGGTGCGGGATCGGCGTGCGAGGTGCCGATGCCCACGGTCATCGCGCCGATGACCAGCGTGGCCGCCGCGGTGGTCCTGCGGAGGTTCATTCGGTTTTCCAATCCATCATCAGAGTTGTGGCAGCTCGTTTTCGTCACGCGAGAGCTCATTCAATCCGAGAGGTGGTCGGCCCTTCCGGATTCTCCCCGAGCAGTGTGAATACGAGCACAGCAAACAGAACGAGCTGAGCCTAGTCGAATCGGTCCCGAGATGCGAGATCCATTACCCGCCAATGAGAGTAAGCCTGTCCTAACCGTTCGGACACATGTCCTCGCACTTTACGGTGAGAAACCTCCGCGCACTCACGGCTTCCGAATGACTTCCTGTGATGTTCCACACAGGTAAATTCCGGGTCAAGCCCCAGCGTACGGGGATAACAACCAAATCCCGATCGTACGATGGGGCATATAGTTACTGGTGAGTAACTTACCGGCGGTTACGATACGAGCCAACCGAGTCGGCGGCACAGCCGACCTCGACCACTCGTGTTGCCTCTAGAGAAAGGTCGCGACATGAATGCCCTGACACTGACGCTGGGCACGATTGGGGCGGCGCTCAGCCTCCTGTGTTGGGCGTCGTTCTTCGGCGGCGTCCGCGGAATCACGCGGACCATCATGGTCGGCCAGTCCGCTCCCGATCGCTGGCGGCCGTTCTTCCCGCGCATCAAGCAGATGCTGATCGAATTCCTCGCCCACACCCGGATGAACAAATTCCGGACAGTCGGCTGGGCGCACTGGCTCGTGATGATCGGCTTCCTCGCGGGCTTCATCCTGTTCTTCGAGGCGTACGGCCAGACTTTCGATCCCGAATTCCACTGGCCGATCTTCGGAAACTGGGCGCTCTACCACCTGATGGACGAGGTCCTCGGCATCGGCACAGTGGTCGGCATCGTGACGCTGATCGTCATCCGCCAGTTGAACCACCCGCGTGTGCCCGACCGGCTCTCGCGCTTCAGCGGTTCCAAATTCGGCCCCGCGTACGTGATCGAATCGATCGTCCTGGTCGAGGGTCTCGGCATGATCCTGGTGAAGGCGGGCAAGATCGCCACCTACCACCACTCCAACGCCGCCACCGACTTCTTCACGATGCAGGTCGCCAAGATCCTGCCCGAGAGCGCGGTGCTGATCTCGGTCTTCGCGTTCGTCAAGCTGATGTCGGGCAGCGTGTTCCTGCTGCTGGTCGGCCGCAACCTGACGTGGGGTGTGGCCTGGCACCGGTTCGCCGCGTTCCCGAACATCTACTTCAAGCGCGAGGCCGACGGCGGCGTCGCGCTCGGCACGGTCAAGCCGATGATGTCGAACGGCAAGGCCCTCGACATGGAGAACGTCGACGCCGACACCGACACCCTCGGCGCCGGAAAGTTCGAGGATTTCTCCTGGAAGGGCGTTCTCGACTTCACCACCTGCACCGAATGCGGTCGTTGCCAGTCGCAGTGCCCCGCGTGGAACACCGGTAAGCCGCTGTCGCCGAAACTGCTGATCATGTCGCTGCGCGACCACGGCTACGCCAAGGCCCCGTACCTGCTGGCAGGCGGGCGCAAGGATATGGGCGGCGACGAGATCGGCCTTGTCGACGCCGAAGGCAAACCCGACGAGGCCAAACTGGCCAAGATCTCCGAGGCGGCGCGCGCCGAGGCCGAGCGGCCCTTGGTCGGCGGCGAGGATATCGGCGGCATCATCGACCCCGAGGTCCTGTGGTCGTGCACCACCTGTGGCGCGTGCGTCGAGCAGTGCCCGGTCGATATCGAACATGTCGACCACATCATCGATATGCGCCGCTACCAGGTGCTGATCGAATCGGAATTCCCGTCCGAACTGGCGGGCCTGTTCAAGAATCTCGAGAACAAGGGCAATCCCTGGGGTCAGAACTCCAAGGATCGGCTCAACTGGATCAACGAGATGGATTTCCAGATCCCGGTCTTCGGCAAGGATGCGGATTCCTTCGACGGATACGAATACCTGTTCTGGGTCGGCTGCGCGGGTGCCTACGAGGACCGTGCCAAGAAGACCACGAAGGCCGTCGCCGAACTCCTCGCCACCGCGGGCACTAAATTCATGGTGCTCGGGGCGGAGGAGACCTGCACCGGTGACTCCGCGCGTCGCGCGGGCAACGAATTCCTGTTCCAGCAGCTCGCCGCGCAGAACATCGAGGTGCTGAATTCGGTCTTCGACGGCGTCGAACAGAGCAAGAAGAAGATCGTCGTCACCTGCGCGCACTGCTTCAACGCGCTCAACAACGAGTACCCGCAGGTCGGCGGCAACTACGAAGTGGTGCACCACACCCAGTTGCTCAACCGCCTCGTGCGGCAGAAGAAGCTGATCCCGGTCGCCACGGTCTCGCAGAACGTGACCTACCACGATCCCTGCTACCTGGGCCGTCACAACAAGGTCTACAACGCGCCGCGTGAGCTGATGGCGGCGTCCGGCTCCACCCTCATCGAGATGCCGCGCCACGGCGAACGTTCCATGTGCTGTGGCGCCGGTGGTGCGCGCATGTGGATGGAAGAGCAACTCGGCAAGCGCATCAATATCGATCGCGTCGACGAGGCGCTGTCCACCTCGCCCAAGAAGATCGCCACCGGCTGCCCGTTCTGCCGCGTGATGCTCACCGACGGTGTGACCGCGCGCCAGGAGCAGGGCGAAGGCGAAGGCGTCGAGGTCGTCGACGTCGCGCAGCTGATGCTCGACTCGATCGACCGCGTCGAAGCGTCGGTGCTCAGCGAGAACCTGGTCGTCATCCAGGAGCCCAAGGCCGAACCCGAGCCCGAACCGGAGGCGGAGCCCGAACCCGTCGCCGAGCAGACCGCATCGCCCGCCGCGACCAAGGCGGCGCCTGCGGCCAACGGTCTCGCGATGAAGGGCGGCAAGGCGCCCGGCGGCGGACTCGGCATGAAGGGCGGCGGCAAGGCGCCCGGCGGACTCGGTATGAAGGGCGCGGCGAAAGCGCCGGGCGCGAAGGCCGAAGAAGCACCCGCCGAAGCACCGGCGCCTGCCAAGGGTCTGGGCATGAAGGGCGCCGCGAAGGCGCCCGGTGGCGGACTCGGCATGAAAGGCGCGGCGAAAGCGCCCGGGGCGAAAGCCGCACCGGAGGCCGCCGAAGCTCCGGCAGCGCCGCCCGTGAAGGGGCTCGGCATGAAGGGTGCGGCCAAAGCACCCGGTGGCGGGCTGGGCATGAAGGGTGCGGCGAAGGCGCCGGGCGCCAAGGCTCCCGCGGCCGAAGCCGCGCCCGCCGAAGCCGCGCAGGCGGCCGAGGCTCCCGCGGCACCGCCGGTCAAGGGCCTGGGTATGAAGGGCGGCGCCAAGGCGCCGGGTGGCGGCCTGGGTATGAAGGGTGCGGCCAAGGCGCCCGGGGCGAAGGCTCCGGCCGCCCCCGCGGCAACCACGGCACCGGAACCGGCCCCCGAATCGGTCGCTGAGGAATCGGCCGCGACCCGGGCGGCCTCGGAGACCGAGGAGATCAAGCCGACGGTCGCCGCCAAGGGTCTCGCCATGAAGTCCGGGTTCAAGCGGCCCGGTCCCAAGGCGCCGGGCGCGGCGGCAGCGGCACCGGCCGAATCCGCGACGGCACCGGCTCCCACCGAATCCGAGGCGACACCGGCGGCTCCCGCCGAACCGGCTGCCCCCGCCGATCCCGAACCGGCGACCACCGAGGCGGCAACGGAACCCGCCGAGGAGAAGCCCGCTTCGAGCAACGGCACCCCGCCCGTCGCTCCGCCGACCGCCAAACCGGGCGGACTCGGCTTCAAGTCCGGAGCCAAAGCCCCGGGCCGTAAGAACTGAGTAAGTAGTACAGCCACGCCGATCGGCTCGGGTTCGCACCGCGAATCCGAGCCGATCGGCGTTTGCGCCCTCGTACCGATTCCCTGTGCTCCCTGTGTCATCGAGCCTGGACGCCCTGACGGAACAGAGGCGGGCGAAATACCAGAACCAGCACGAGAACCCACCGATGACGACCACCGTCCGGCACCCTGGACGAACCGGGTGACGCCGCCGAGAATGTCGATGTCGTCGATCGACGCCACGCCGGAACGCGAACCACGGCATGTCCGTACCGGTTCCGATGGCGGTCCGAATCGATCCGAGCAACGGGAGAGAGGTCACGTGGCCACATTCGTCTTGATCCACGGGGCGGGCGACGTCGGCTGGTACTGGCATCTGGTCATCGCCGAACTGCGGGCGCGCGGTCACGACTCCGTCGCCCCCGACCTTCCGTGCGAGGACGATTCGGCAGGTCTGTCCGAATACGCGGACACCGTGGTCGAGGCGGTCGGCGACAGGTCCGATCCGGTCGTCGTCGCGCAATCGCTCGGTGGCTTCATCGCACCGCTCGTCTGCGATCGCGTGCGCGCGAAACTGCTCGTCCTGGTCGCGCCCATGATCCCCGCACCGTCGGAGACTCCCGCCGACTACTGGGCCCATACGGGCTACGGCGAGGAGGAGAAGGGGCACTACGGCAATGCCGTCGACCTGTTCTACCAGGATGTCCCACCGGAACTGGCCGCCGAAGCGCTGAGACGCGGCCGCGACCAGTCCGAGGCCGGGCTCGGCGGACCGTCACCGCTGCGGGCCTGGCCCGAAATCCCCACGCGAGTCCTGATCTGTCGCGACGACCGATTGTTTCCGCCCCGCTATCTTCGCCGCGTCGCCATGGAACGCCTCGGCATCGTCCCCGACGAGATCGACGGTGGGCACACCCCGGCGCTGAGCCGTCCGCGCGAACTCGCCGACCGTCTCGAGGCGTACGCCCGCGAACAAGGATTGCTCGTTGAGCGCTGACAACCGACGTTCCGAGAGCGAAGACACGCTCGCGCCCGGCGGCTACGACGCCGAACTGCGCGACCACACCCGCGTACTACTGCGCGCCTGCGATATCCAGCCCGACGATCACGTCGTCGACATCGGCTGCGGAGCCGGACAGACCACCCGCGAGGCCGCACGCGCGGCCCGGACCGGCAGCGCGTACGGCGTCGATATCTCGGCGCCAGCCATCGCCCGTGCCCGCGACCTCGCCCGCGTCGCGAGCCTGGAAAACCTCACCTTCGACCACGCCGACGCCCAGGTCCACCGTTTCCCACAGGGGTACTTCGACCTGGCGATCAGCAGATTCGGCACGATGTTCTTCGACGACCCGATCGTCGCGTTCACCAATATCGGCCGGGCACTGCGCCCGGCCGGACGCCTGGTGATGGTGGTCTGGCAATCCGGTGAGCGCAACGAGTGGGATGTCGCAATCCGCCGGGCCCTCGCCGGATCCGATCGAGCGCTGACCGCGACCACCGGACCCGACCCGTTCGCACTGGCCGATCCCTCGACCGTGCGGCGCGTCCTGGACGCCGCGGGATTCGTCGACATCACCTTCGCCGACGTCGACGAACCGGTCCACTACGGTCCCGATGTGGACACCGCCCTCGACTGGGTCCGCGGATTCAGCTGCACCGGCGAGATATCGCGGCGACTGGACCCCGACGCCGCCGCGCGCGCGACGCAGCGCCTGCGCCGAGAACTCTCCGCGCACCTGACCGACGACGGTGTCCGATTCGACTCCCGCGCCTGGCTGGTCACCGCCCGCCGCGCCGGCGACCATCGAGAATCCACCGGACACGCTGACCGCCCATGACAGCGTGACCGGCCGACCGGCGTCTAGAGTTCGGGCGTATCGCGCGGGCAGAGGGTGGGAGCTGATATGTGGGCGGTCGTCGACAAGTGGTACGCCGGTGAGTACGAGGGTTTCGGCGTCCTCATCACCGAGGACTGCGAGGAGATCATCGCGCGAGATGCCGTGGTGGAGAGCGATATTCCGCTCAAGGCGGGCGACCGCGTCCACATCGATTACATCGCGGGCCCGGACGGGGCCCCGACCATCAAACTCGTCAAAGTCCAGTAACCCACGCCCCCGGCACGGTCGGCGAAGACCACCGACTCGTCGCCGAGGCGACCGGCCGGGCGTTCGACCGAATCAGGGTCGGGTCAACGCCGCGTACCGGGCGAGATGGTAATCGGTGGAGCCGAATTCGTTCTCGATGGCGGTAAGCCGCTTGAAGTAGTGGCCGATCGCCAGTTCCTCGGTCATGCCCATCGCGCCGTGGAGTTGCACGGCGTTCTGGCCGATGAACCGCGCCGCGCGGGCGACGGTGACCTTCGCCGCCGAGATCGACTTCGCCCGCTCGGCTCGCGCCGCGCCGAGCGAGTGGATCGCGAGATAGACAGCGGCGATGGACTGTTCGAGTTCCATGTACATATCGACCATCCGGTGCTGGAGCACCTGGAAACTGCCGATCGGCACACCGAACTGCTGACGCTGTTTGGCGTAGTCGATGGTGTCCGCGAGCACCTTGCGCATACAGCCGACCGATTCGGCGGCGATGGCCGCGATGGCATGGTCGACCGTCGCGTCGATGGTCTCCCACGCCGTGCCTTCGCCGCCGAGCAGTGCGTCGGCGGGCAGGCGCAGGCCGGTGAAGGTGAGGTCGGAGCCGACGCGGTCGTCGATGGTGCGGTAGGAGTGCGCCTCGATTCCGGCGGGCGGGTTCGCCGCGTCGAATTCGGTGAGGAACAGCGAGATTCCATCGTGGTCCCGGCGCTGCCCGCCGGTGCGGGCGGCGATGATCAAGTGCGTGGCCAGCGGCGCGCTGGTCACGACGACTTTCGCACCGTCGATCACCCACGAATCTCCGTCGCGGCGCGCAGTCGTGGAGAGGTCGTGCAGGGTCTGGCCCGAGGTCGGTTCGAGGACGGCGAAGGCGGTCCGCGCGTCACCGGCGACGATCGCGCGCAGTACGTCTTCGGCTCGTTCGCCACCGGAACGGTCGAGCAGTCCCGCGCCGACGACGACGGTGTCGACGAAAGGCTCGACGACCAGCGCCCGGCCGAGTTCCTCGGCGATGACCATCAATTCGACGGGGCCGCCGCCCATTCCGTCGACGCGCTCCGGCAATGTCGCGCCGAGAATTCCCAGTTCGTCGGCGAAACCGCGCCAGATCGCGGGCTGCCAGCCTTCGCCGGATTTCGCGGCGGTGCGGCTCTTCTCCAGGTCGTAGCGCGCACCGAGGAATCCCGCGAGCGCGTCGCGCAGGAGTTCCTGCTCCTTGGTGAGTGTGAAGTCCATCAGAGCCCCAATGCTGCCTTGGCGAGGATATTTCGCTGAATTTCGTTGCTGCCCGCGTAGATCGAACCCGCGCGATCGTTGAAGTAGCGCAGTGGCGCGACCGCTTCCCATTCGCGGCCACTGCGATATCCGTCGGCGGGCGGGGTGAATTCGGTGACGGGCCCGCCCGGCGCGGTGGCGTGTGGCTGGTAGACCCGTCCGCGCGGTCCGGCCGCGATCAGGGCGAGTTCGGTGAGTTGCTGACTCGATTCGGTCGAGATGATCTTGAGCATCGAGGACGCGGGCCCGGGATCCTTACCCGCCGCCATCGCGGAAACGGTGCGGTATTCGAGGATTTCGAGCACTTCGGTGCGAATCCTGGCCTCGGCCAGTCGCGCCGCGAACGCGGGATCGTCGATCAGCGGGTTGCCGTCGGGACCGGTCTGCTCGGCGGCCGCGGTGGCCAGAGCCTGGGCCATCACCTGGAGCATGGGCGCGACCGCGCCGCCGCGCTCGTGGACGAGCAGATATTTCGCGACCGTCCAGCCCTGGTCGATCTCTCCGAGCACATTGCTCTTGGGCACCCGCACATTGTCGAAGAAGACCTGGTTCTGCACTTCCTCGCCGGAGGTCATCACCAGTGGTCTGACCTCGATGCCGGGCGAGGTCATATCGATGAGCACGAAGGTGATGCCCTGTTGTTTCTTACCCGTGCGCGAGGTGCGTACCAGGCAGAAGATCCAATTCGCCTCGGTGGCGTGGGTGGTCCAGATCTTGCTGCCGGTGCAGACGAAATCGTCGCCGTCGTCGACCGCGGACATGGTGAGGGCGGCCAGGTCGGAACCGGCCTCGGGCTCGGAATATCCCTGGCAGAAGAAGATCTCGCCGGTCAGGATTCGGGGCAGGTAGTAATTCTTCTGTTCCGGTGTGCCGAAGGCGATGATGGCCGGGGCCACCATTTTGATGCCCATGGGCGACAGTGTCGGCGCACCGGCGAGGGTCGTTTCCCTGCCGAAGATGTAGTGCTGGGTCAGGCTCCAGTCGCAGCCGCCGTGCTCGACCGGCCACGCGGGCGCGGCCCAGCCACGCTCGTGCAGCAGTCGCTGCCATTCCATACTCGCGCCGTGGTCCGGGTAGACGCTCGTCGCCAGCCGACCGGCGCGACGCAGTTCCGGTGTCAGCTTCTCGTCGAGAAACGCCCGAACCTCGTCCCGAAAGGCAAGATCAGCCGCTGACCAGTCGTAATCCATCTGCCCTCCCGGAGGGGATATGCCGCGTCGCACCACTGTTGACTACCTGCCAACATGACACAATCTATGTCCGGCGCGCACCGAAATCAAACTGAAGCCGCATGCCCGCAGTTCGGTGGTCGACGGTCCGGGAGTCGACCGAGCGGGACGGTGGCCACGTCGGCCCCGTTCAGCCGCACACGCTGAGTTCGCCGAGCTGCACCACGGACAGGACCACATCCTCCTCACCGGCGATCGCGCCGGGCGCCGGCGTCTGGGAAACCACGATCCAATTGCGTTCGAGAACCTGCCTCCGCCCCTGGCCGGTCGCGTCGACCGAGCCCGAGTACCGCGCCCCCGCCGCCAGGATCTCGTACTGCGCGTCCCGCAGATTCATGCACACGACATTCGGCACCGCGACATCTTCGGCCACCTCCTCGGCCGCCGACATCCGCGTCCCGGGAACGGCGGCAACCGACGTGGCCGGAGCTCTGGGGATCACCGGCGTCTCCGGTAGCTCCGTGGTCGCCGGGGTCACCGGATTCCCGGCTTCGACCACCTCAATGGGCGCACCGCTGAAGGAACTCACCGGCGCGGGGGTGCCGACGGTCGCCGCGGACGACTCCGCGTCGTCTCCACCCCCCACCACCGACCCGACGAAGACCGCGAGCAGCAATGCGCCCAGCGCCGCGGCGAACCACGCCCACGAGGGTGTCGTCGTCTGCTTCCGGTGCGGAGTCGGCACGCCGCCCCTGGACGCACCGCCCCTTGACCCACCGCCTCGGGGCACACCGCCTCGGGGCACACCACTGCGCTGCATTGCACCGCGAGGCGGGCGGTAGTAGTTCGACTGTCGCGGACGCTGTTGATGTCTCATGCACTAACTCCCCACATGTTATGACTGAGCTAATGATTGGCGCGCACTTGTTCCCCGATGAAAAGTGGCATCGAAACGACATGCTGCCTGGAGATCAGCCGAAAAGCCAGACTTTTTCACGAATTGCTCTCGCCCGATTCTGTTCATCTGGCAATCACATAGCGACTAACAGTCCTCGACGAATGCCTTCGCGTAACCCGCGGACTGGTACACGAAGTCGTAGGCCCAGCGGCCAACCGACAACCCGGGCGCGGCGTCCACGAACAGAATCTCCCCCGACCAGCACTTTCCGAGGATGTAGCGGGCACGCGAGATATGCGGGGTGAAGGTGACCACGACGACGCGCCGCCAGTTCTGCGCCTCGGCACGCCGAGCCAGCTCCCGCCCCTCGCCGCGGGTGGTGCGCGGCGACGGATCGAAACAGATCACCTCGAAGCTGTAGCCGCCGTGGCAGATCCGGTTCATCCGCGCGCTGTATTCGTAGGGGTCGGAGAACAGCACGCGCGGCGCGTAGCCGTCGCGGGCCAGGCGCAGGCCGAGTTGTTCGCGGCCGTCGTGGGCGCCGCCGAGAACCAGGATGGCGTCTGCCGGTCCGGGCCGGTCGACGAGGGGACGGACGTACACCGGCCACAGCCCGACGGTGACGACCACGGCCACCACGGCGCCGAGCAGTGTCACCGCGTATTTGCGCCCACGCATGCCCTCGATGCTAGCGACGACCCATCACCGCAGGTCACAGCGATTCCGGTGGGCACGTCGCCACCTGTACACCTGCTGTTGCGTTGACACTTGCCTCGCTGACGCGGCGCGGCCACCGGCGGGGCCTACCAATCAATCATGCGATGCACAGTCTTCGGGACCGGGTACCTCGGGGCCACGCACGCTGCGTGCATGGCCGAACTCGGACACGACGTCATCGGGGTGGATATCGACCCCGGCAAAGTGGCGAAACTGTCCGACGGCGTGGTGCCGTTCTACGAACCGGGCCTGGAGAGCGTGCTGCGGCGCAACCTGGACGCGGGCCGCCTGCGCTTCACCACCTCCTACGCCGAGGCCGCCGCACACGCCGATGTGCATTTCCTCGGCGTCGGCACCCCGCAGAAGAAGGGCGAATACGCCGCCGATCTCAAATACGTGCACGCCGTGGTGGATACACTCGCCCCGCTGCTGGAACGTCCTTCGGTGATCATCGGCAAATCCACCGTGCCGGTCGGCACGGCCACCGCCCTCGGCGCCAGGGCGCGCGCGCTGACGTCGACCGATGTCGAAGTCGCGTGGAATCCGGAATTCCTGCGCGAGGGTTTCGCGGTCAAGGACACGCTGCACCCGGATCGCTTGGTGCTCGGGGTGGACAGGGCGCGCGCGGGCGCGGATCGCGTCGAGGAACTCGTGCGCGAGATCTACGCGGAACTGATCGCCGCCGAGGTGCCGTTCCTGCTGACCGATCTGGCGACCGCGGAATTGGTCAAGGTATCGGCGAACGCCTTTCTGGCGACCAAGATCTCCTTCATCAACGCGGTGTCGGAGGTCTGCGAAGCGACCGGAGCCGACGTCACCATGCTCGCCGACGCACTCGGTTACGACGCACGCATCGGTCGCCGCTTCCTCAACGCGGGCCTCGGTTTCGGCGGCGGCTGCCTGCCCAAGGACATCCGCGCGTTCATGGCCAGGTCCGGCGAACTCGGCGCGAACCATGCCGTCGCGTTCCTGCGCGAGGTCGACAACATCAATATGCGCCGGCGCACCAAGGTGGTCGACATGGCGACCAGGGCGTGCGGCGGGTCGCTGCTCGGCGCGAATGTCGCGGTACTCGGCGCGGCCTTCAAACCGGAATCCGACGACGTCCGCGATTCCCCCGCGCTGAATGTGGCGGGCATGATCCAGCTGCACGGCGCGGTCGTCACGGTGTACGACCCCAAGGCACTGGAGAATTCGCGCCGCGTGTTCCCGACGCTCAACTACGCGACATCGGTCGCCGAAGCGTGCGAGCGGGCCGATGTGGTGCTCGTGCTCACCGAATGGGACGAGTTCACGGCGTTGCGGCCCGGGGACCTCGAGCGAGTTGTCCGCGCGCGGTCCATCATCGACGGCCGCAACTGTCTCGATCGTGCCACCTGGCGAGATGCCGGATGGGTGTACGCGGGACTCGGTACGCCGTAGAGTTGCGGGCGACGAGAGCGACCTTTTCCGAGACCGTCGACGTCCACCCAGTCGGGCCCCGGATACATTGTGAACGGGCACAGCGAAGCGGGGGTGGCGCGGCGGACCGGGTATTGTCCGATATGGGCCATCCGCCCTGTGTGGCGGCGGTTCGCTTGTCGTGAAGCGTGAAACGGGATGGGCAACTGATGAGTTCGGTACTGGGGATTTCGGTGGGGGCCGGCGCCATCCGTATGGCGCGACCGCACACCGGGTTGCCCCATGGGCACGTCGAGCCGCATGCCTTCGATCTACAGACCGTGCCGGTGGTCGACAACCGGGCCGAGGAACTGGTTGCCGAAGCCGTCGGCGTCACGCTGGAATCCTCGCGCGACATCACCGCGACGGCGGTCGCCTACCGCAGCGAGCAGCAGGCCAGAGCGGTCCGCGCCGCCATGGCGAACCAGCAGATCACCAATTACGAACTCATTCCCGAGATCTTCGCCGCGCTCGAATTCGCCCAGTCCACCGGCGATATTCGCGGCATCTCCTCGCTGGTCGTCTACGACCTGGGCAGCTCGGGTCTCTCGGTGAGCGTCGTCGACACCCAGACACGTGAGGTGCGTCACACCGAGCGCACCAGCGATATCAGCGGCGACTACCTCGATTCGCTGATCCGCGAACAGCAGATCGCCTCCGGCCGCATCGCGCATCCGCCGGATCAGGCCGGTCTCGCCGCGCTCGACGCGCTGTGCCGCGAGGCCAAGGAGCAGCTGTCCAGCAATACCGCCGTGGCACTGCCGAGTGAGCAGGGCCTGGTTCTGCTGGCGCAGGAGAACTTCGAAGCGCTGATCATGCTCGCGATCGAATCGTCGGCGCGGATGGCGCGTGATGTGATCGTGCGCTCGGATCGCCCCGTCCACGGTGTGCTCGCCATCGGCGGTTGCGCGAGGATCCCGTTGATCGCCAAGGTGCTGGAGCGCTGGATGGGCGTTCCGGTGATCGTCCCGGCGAGTCCGGAGACGGTCACCGCGCGCGGTGCCGCCCTGTTGGCGCGGCCGGTCGACGTGGCGGCTCCCGCGACGACGGCGATGAACGCCGACGCGCTTTCCCCCGCCTGGCTTTCCGCGCCGCCGAAGAAGGGCAAGAAGAGCAAGAACGTCGTCGAGGACGACCTCGCCGCGGACGATTGGGGCAACCCGAATCAGTCGCAGGACTGGCCGCGAGCCCAGCGCGGCCGCGCCGATCTGCCGTCCGGTTGGTCGGCCGTGCGCCCCATGCGCGGCAAGCGCGAGGTCAGCGGTGCGGTGTTGACGGTCAGCGCGCTCGCGGTGGTCGCGGCGATCGGACTCGGCCTCGGCTACGGCCCCCAGGTGCTCGAGCGGGGTTCGCAGGGCAGCGAGGGTTCCACCTCGGTGTCGACATCGGGCGTACCGCGCACCACCACCCTCGAACCGCAGATCGCGGTCGCGCCCGCCACGACCACCGAGACCGAGGCGACCGTCGCCGCGCCGACGCGTCCACAGACCTCTGCCGCCCCCGAGCCGCCGACGCAGGGACCGAACACCTTTGTGGTTCCCGGCCTTCCGCCGATCGTGGTCCCGACCATTCCCCCCGAGATGTTCCCGAAGGTCCCCTGATCCGACCGGCACCGGCCGGACCCGGGACTCGACTCAGTTCCTGGCGTGCCTGGCATGGCGCGACGGCGGCTGCCGACGCGGCGGCGGGGCCTTGCGCACGGGCTTGGCTCCGAACGGTCGCGCGAGCATGACCGCGATCCCCGTGGTCAACGGCACCGAGAGCGCGAGGGCGATACCGCCGACGGCGGATCTGGTGATCTCGATGGCGACGGCGTCACCGGTGAGCACGTCGCGGATGGACCGTCCGGCGACGCTGAACAGCAGCAGCAGCGGCAGCGCGCCACCGGCGTAGGCGAGTACGAGGGTGTAGACCGTACTGGCGATATGGTCGCGTCCGACGCGCATGGCCGCGGTGAAAACCTCACGCCGCGACGTCGATTCGTCGACGGCGGCAAGCTCGAACGCGGCCGACGCCTGCGTGATGGTGACGTCGTTGAGGACGCCGAGGGTGCCGATGATGAACCCCGCCAGCAGCAGCCCGGTGATGCTGACGTGCTGGATATAGGTCGCGACGTTGGTGTTCTGTTCCTCGGACAGGCCGGTGAGGTGCGTGACTTCGATTGCCAGCCAGGACAGTACGGCCGCGAGCAGCATCGAGGTGAGCGTCCCGAGCAGTGCCGAGCTGGTCCGCAGGTTCACCCCGTGCGCCAGATACAGCACCACGTAGAGGATCACCGCGCCCGAGACCAGCGCCACCGGTATCGCCGGTTTCCCGTCCAGCAGCGCGGGCAGCAGGAAGACCACGAGCACCGCGAAGGCGAAGACCAGGCCGAGCAGCGCGCGCAGACCGCGCCAGCGGGCCACCGCGATGACCACCACGATGAACGCGACCACGATGAGGGTCAGCGGCAATCCGCGCGAGTAGTCCTCGAAGGAGTACAGCGGGGTTCCGGCGGGATCGGTCTGGCGCACCAACCGGATGTGATCGCCCGCCCGCAGATCGGGTTGTCCTGGGCCGGGCGCGATTTCGAACAGCGTCTTGTTACCCGCGTGCGGACCGGAGTCGATGGTGATGAGGCTGCGCTGGCAGGTGTAGGCGTTGTTGCGCGGCGGCTCGGGCTTGTCGGCGAACACCTTGCCGATCGAGGAGCTGCCGCACGCGCCGACATCCTGCACCACGACCGTGCCCGCTTCGGTCTCCACCGCTCCGCCGCCCGCGCTCTGCATCGGCAGCGGGATGTCGACGTGCTGGGCGCTCGGCCACAGCGCGATCGCGCCGATGACGACGGCGATCCCGATCACGGTCAGCAGACCGATCACTACCCGCGCGGCGGTGGCGCCGATCGCGAGTGGTTCGGAATTGTCGTGATGATGGTGGTGATGATGGTCGGTCACCGGGCTCCTAGCTGTCCGTCGTATGCCCTGGGCGCATCCGCCCGGTGCCGAGCTTAAAGGATTTCATTTTCAAGATCGCGCTACGACGAGGAGAGCACACTGATCGGTGCGGCGAGAATCGGTACGGTGACCGGATGATTCGGGAGGGGGCGGCGGAGAGCAGGGGGATGTCTCCGCCGCCCGCAGGCCGGCGGCCCAGGGGGGTAGGCGGCCGAACCCGAGGCCAGGTTGTCCAGGGGGGGTAGACAACTTGGCCGGGCACCTAAGTGCCAAGAGCTACTGTACACAAAAGCTGAAGTTTTGCGCTAGTCCATCTTCAAAACTCGCCACTATCCCAACATTAGGTCTGTTTCAGCCCTGGAAGCAGGGCGATTTACCTGTCAGGAAGGCGCTAGCGACTACTGCCGGTAGCTGGCGAGGAAGTTGCCGAAACGCTCGATGGCGACCGCGAGATCCCGCGCCCACGGCAACGTGACGATGCGCAGATGATCGTGGTCGGGCCAGTTGAACCCGGTGCCCTGCACCATCAGGATCTTCTCCTGCAACAGCAGATCCAGGATCAGCTTCGAATCGTCGTGGATCTCATACACATTCGGATCCAGCCTGGGGAACGCGTAGAGCGCGCCCTTGGGCTTCACACACGAGACGCCCGGGATCATGTTCAGCCGCTCCCACGCCACGTCGCGCTGCTCGAGCAGACGGCCACCGGGCAGGATCAGATCCTCGATGCTCTGATGTCCACCGAGGGCGACCTGAATCGCGTGCTGCGCGGGCACATTCGGACAGAGGCGGGAGGAGGCGAGCAGGTCGATGCCCTCCAGGAATCCGGCCGCGTGCTCCTTCGGACCGGTGATCGCCAACCATCCCGACCGGTACCCCGCCACCCGGTAGGCCTTGGACAGGCCGTTGAAGGTCAGGCACAGCAGGTCCGGGGCCATGGTCGCCAGCGAGATATGTTTCGCGTCGTCGTAGAGGATCTTGTCGTAGATCTCGTCGGCGAGCAGCAACAGCTGATGTCTGCGCGCGACGTCGGCGAGCTGTTGCAGGATCTCGGCGGAGTAGACCGCGCCGGTGGGATTGTTCGGATTGATGACCAGCAGGGCCTTGGTCTTGTCGGTGATCTTCGATTCGATATCGGCGATATCGGGCTGCCAGCCACTGGACTCGTCGCACAGGTAGTGCACCGCCGTGCCGCCTGCCAGACTGGTCATCGCCGTCCACAGCGGGTAGTCCGGCGCCGGGATGAGCACCTCGTCACCGTTGTCGAGCAGGGCCTGCATGGTGATGGTGATCAACTCGGACACGCCGTTGCCCAGGTACACGCTGTCCACGTCGAGCACGGGGAAGCCTGGCACCAGCTCGTAGCGGGTGACGATCGCGCGCCGCGCGGACAGGATGCCCTTGGATTCGGAATACCCCTGGGCGACCGGGAGCGCGGCGATGATGTCGCGCATGATCACGTCGGGGGCGTCGAAGCCGAACGGGGCGGGGTTGCCGATATTCAGCTTCAGGATGCGATGTCCCTCGGCCTCGAGCCGTGCCGCGTGCGCGTGTACCGGTCCACGGATCTCGTAGACGACGTTCTGGAGCTTCGTGGACTGCTCCAGAACACGCGGACGCTGCGGTTGATGACTCGGGCTCACCCGTCCCATGGTGCCATCCCCCGCAACTGTGTTTTCGCACGCGCACGGGGGTGCGGCGGGTTCACGCCGGGGAATTACCCGGTGGGATGCCCTTGGCGGCGGTCGACCCGCAGAATTCCTCGATGCGCTCGTCGAGGAAACGCGCTTCGCTCGCATCGCGGAAAGCGGGGGCCGCGATCCGGCGGCGCACGCCGATGAGCCGTTCCTCCAGCTGGGCGATGCGTTTGTCCTCGTCGAGACCGAGCACCGGATGCAACGCCGCCGAAGCTCCGTCGAGACTGCCGTTGATCAGGTGGGCGGCGGCGCAGTCGACCCGGGCCAGCGATTCCGCGCCGTAGGAGCGCTGCTCGGACGGCCCGTTGGCGTAGAGATCGATGGCGCGACCGGTCGCGGCCAGCGCGGGTTCGGCCAAGCCGAGATGGATATAGGTCGCGCCCGCGTAGTACTGGGCCTTCGCGTCGTTGAAACCGAAGACCCCGCCGATCGCGTCGTGCAAGTCGTCGACCTCGCCGATCTCGCGCGCGTCGTCGGCGGCCCTGACACAGCGCTCGGTATCGCTCGCGCTGCCGATCTTGGACCAGATCCTGGCCTCGATATTGTGCAGCCGGACCTTCGCGGTCGCCGATTCGGCGAACTCCTGCCCGCTCTGCGCGAGCAGCACCGCGCGCCGCGGCCGCTCGGACCAGTACTCGATGAGCGCGTGCATTCCCCTGGTCCACGCGCGCAGCCCGTTGTGACCGCAGAGTTCGGCATACGCCCAGGCGGCGCGCGCCTGCTCCCCCGCGGCGTCGTAATAGCCGAGGTCGGTACTCGCGTTGGCGAGCAACCCGGACAGCGTGCCCGCGAGCAGATACAGATGACTGGTGTCGGCGGGGCGCTGATGCCCTTCCAGCAGCCGGTACACCCGGCGGCGCACCCGCAGCATCTCCACCATCATCGGAACGGGGGGAATGCTCACGTAATCGTTCGCGATGCGCATGACGTCGGCGTCGAGTTGGTCCAATGTGGTGGCACCCACGTTGGTGCTCTCGGCCCGCCCGGCGTGATCGCTTGCCTCGTGGGCAGCGGCCATGATCAGATCCCTCTCCGAAATCGCGGCTAACGCATCGCCTCTCATCGCACCGGCGTCGATGAGAGCCAAGAGATCCGCTTCGCTCGAATAATTGGCGTGCGTCCCGGAAGCGGGACGCGTATCGGCTCCGGGGGCGGCCGTCCGATCGGTCGACTGCTGTTCGATCAGCGCCGCGAAACGTGCACGCACAACATCGTCGGACCTGGCCAGGGAGGTGTCCAACGCGGCCTGGTTGATCGGGCGCGGGTGCACCCGGACGCCACCCGCCTCCCATTTCGACACCAGACGTTCGTGAACCCCCAGGTGCGCCGCGAACTCCCTGATACTCATCCGCTTGGCATCGCGAAGGGCACGGGTCTCTCTTCCTGACCATTGCCGGACCACGTGTCACCCCTTCCGACGATCTCCTCATCCCAGGGTACGAGCCGATTGTGGTTACGGCCACAGATAATTCGGTGTTGCTATATGCACTGGCCTGTGCAGTGCGCGCGGCGTCGCACCGGCTCGCGCGAGAGGCAGTGGAATGGCAGCAGAAAGCGGGCGTGCGGGCGACACCGTGTCACGCTCTCACGCGCGACCCTTGTGAGGCAGGAGGCAAGGAGTTGGCCGTGAACATGGACAGACTCATGACAGTCGACGATTGGGTGGCCTTCTACCGAGACGAATTCGGGCTACCGGTGACCGAACGTGGAGGTTTCGTGATGCTACCCGTCAGCGGCCGAGTCTGCGCCGTTCATCTACCGACCGCACGAGCCGAAAAGGTCAGGGCGGCACTGGAACAGCAGGGGACGAGGGGCCCTGTGCTGGCCAGGCAGATCCGATGGAGCTTCCTGGCGCACCCGGATTCGCGTCCGGGTGCGCAGGTATTGGAGGTACTGGACCGGCTGGATATCGGCATACCCGCCATAGGCAGTGCCGTGATGTTGCCGACCGGCCTCGGCCGGCTGACCCGGGAAGGGTGCTCCTGGGTCAGTCCGCCCGGCCGCGGCGGCACGCTCCCGCCGCTCTCCGCCGTCCTCACGGCGGCGATGGCGGTGGGAGCGGGCAGCGGGGACTGACGCGTCATCGGTCCCCGCAATGTCCGGCACGTCACACGGCCGATTGCGCCTCTCCGGGTCGACGGGGCGCGATCGGTCGGGTGATCCTGCGCGGCAAGCGGACTCGCGGGCAGGCGATCATCTCGGACACGACTCTCGATCACACGGGGTGACGAGCGCGACCCTCAGCGCGATTCGACCGTCTGCACGACCTCGTCGGACAGCGGAAAGTTCATGTAGGACCGCGACGGCGTGGGCCCGCGCTGCCCCTGATACTTCGAGCCCGCAGCCGCGCTGCCGTAGGGATGCTCGGCCGGACTGGTCAACCGGATCAGGCAGAGCTGGCCGATCTTCATCCCCGGCCACAGCGTGATCGGCAGATTCGCCACATTCGACAATTCCAGCGTGATGTGACCGCTGAACCCGGGATCGATGAAGCCCGCGGTGGAATGCGTCAGCAGGCCGAGCCTGCCCAGACTCGACTTGCCCTCCAGCCGTCCGGCCAGATCGTCGGGCAGCGAACAGATCTCCAGGGTCGAGCCGAGCACGAACTCGCCCGGATGCAGCACGAACGGCTCACCCTCTGAGGGTTCGACCAGACTGGTCAGCTCGTCCTGGCGCTGCGCCGGATCGATATGGGTGTACCGGGAATTGTCGAAGACCCGGAAAAGCCGATCGAGGCGCACATCGATACTCGACGGCTGGATCAGATTCTCCAGCAGCGGTTCGACGCCGAGACGCCCAGCGGCGATCTCCGCACGGATGTCACGATCGGAAAGCAGCACGCGACGAGAGTAGCGGTCGCTCGGCTCGACCGTTCGACCACACGTGCAAACTCGCGACTTCGCCCCGTCGACGCACGCAGACGCCGGGAGCACCCCCTCATCGCCCCCGAGATCCCACCCCGGGTGGAATACGATTCGACACACCCGAGGACCGCCACTCGGCCACGAATAGGCAGCCGCGCCGACCGGATCGAACCGCACATCAGCGCCGCCCGCTCTCCGAGCCTCCGCCCGCGTCTTCGCAGCATCGCCGATTTACATCGTCGATCACCGGGTACGCCCTGACCATGGAGACCGGCGATACCGACGCACCAGCCCACCCACTCCACAGCAATTTCTCAGCATCGGGAGGGACGCTGGAACAGATGTCGTCGATTCCGAACAATGACAGGTCCGGGCGCGCGTTCCCGGCGCTCGCGGCCGTGGCGGTACTGCTCACGGCGTTCATCACCGTGCTGACCGGCAATATCCTGCGCGGGGACGGCCTGGCCGCCATCGATCCCGAGATCTCGGGCTGGGTCGTCGAGCATCGCACCGATACCCTGACCGCCCTCGCCCGCGTGGTGACCACGCTCGGCGACACCCTCACCCTGACCATCATCACCGTGCTGGTGTGCGCGACGCTGATCTGGCGCGGACATCGTCGCAAGGCCACGCTGGTCGCCGGGACCGGAATCGGCGCGGCGGTGCTCACCTTCGCGGGCAAACGACTGGTCGGCAGATCACGTCCGCCGACCGCCGATCGACTCGCCTTCGAGTCGAGTCTGTCCTACCCGTCCGGGCACAGCCTCGGCTCGATGGCCGTGATCTCGATCATCGCCGTGGCGCTCATTCCCCGGTTGCACCGCACCGTGACACGCGTGGCGGCGATCGCCGCCGCCGTGATTCTCATTGTCGCGGTGGGGAGTTCCCGGGTGTACCTCGGCGTGCACTGGCCGACCGACGTCCTCGCGGGATGGGCGATCGGCGCGCTCTGGGTGATCATCTGCCTCGGCGCGTACACGTACCCGAATTACCGATGGAAAACCAGTGCGATGAGTACTCCAGCGCCTCGCGATGGGGCGCTCACCAATGCGGGACCGCGCGAACCGAGTGCGCGCGATGCCGAATCCTCCTGATACCCGATCTCCGACGGCGACCGCGGTGTTCCACCGCCCGCCGTCGAGCTCGAGATTGCCTAGGCGTCGCCGTCAGCGGCCTGCGCCCGGAAAGACCCATCCTCGGCCCCGCTGAACACGGGGTAGTGCATAACGGTGTCCGCCGGGGTGTACACCTCTTCGGCGACGTTCTCGTGACTGAACAGTCCGGGCACATGCCCATCTTCTTGACTCATACTCGAGCCTCCTTTGATCTGCGGCGAATAGCCGAACGTGGCGTCCGCACCTGACCGGCCGGGATATGCCCAAGGCCGATGCTTCCTTCGCATGGTACGTCCACCGAGTGACACGAGTGTGGATCACTCTGCCCCCAGGGCGAACCATACACCCCATTCTCCCAGCTAGAGCCCCAGCGTGAATAGTCTTTTCGTCACGACCGTCACTCGGATACTCCCGAGTACCCGCCGCAACCACTCCCCGGGACCATGATCACCGCCCCGACGAGGCCGACTCCGCGGCACAGACCACGTCGTTTTCGGGCCGCTGCCCCGTTGCCGGGAACGTGGTGACCGTGCCGTTCAAGCAGGTGTTCGCCTTGAACAGATAAGCCAGGTGCCCGCCCTTATCCGCCGTCACCATCCGGGCGCGGTCACCGAACGCCTGCCGCAGTCGTCGGGCACCCGACAGAGGGTGTCGCCGGATCGCGGAGATTCTGCGCTCTCAGCACGTTCGACGGCCCCTGCCATCGGTCCGCACGCGGGCTCTGTCGGTTCGGAGGGCCAGAACGCGCACGGCCAGATATCGGCTCCGGCCGCGCCGAACATCGGGGATCCGACCGACCGACACGTTGCCTCGGTAGTCAACTTCCGATCTCGGCCACGCGGAATCGTGCCACATCGATCGGCCCGCGCGCGTAGGGCGGGAACTGTTCGTCTGCTGCGCCGCCGTCAGATCACAGGTCACCGGCATGCAGTGACCGACGACCGACCCCGCGCGGATCGAACCCGATCGCGCATGTCGTTTCTCCTCCGTGCGACCTGTTGCGGGTGAGCGTGTTCCGAGATGCGCTGACCATCGACGTACCGGGGGTCGGTGATTTTCGGGTCGAGACCGACGGCGACGCGAACCTGAAAAGTCGGCGAGCCTGTCCACATGAACGCGAAGTCACGCGGTGAGCGAAGACCGGGCAAATGCGTGTTTCGGCGTGATACCGTTCTGCGCGGGCAGCGGGGACTGCCGCACCGGGGAGGAAAATCAGAGCACATCCGACAGTCTCAGCGGTTCGCCCATTCTGTCGACGGTCTTCTCATATGCCATGCGGGACATGGTCTTCACTACCCACAGCACCGGCCACTCAGCCTCACGGCATGGCCGGTTCGTTCTCGTTCTCTCCGAACACAACAAGGGATATTGCAGTGAGATTCAAGCGTTTTGCCATTGCGGCGATCATCGCGGCGGCGAGCACGTCGATCGTGACAGCTACCGCCAACGGCACTCCGGCCGATCTGCGGCCGGGTAGTGAATACAGTGCGGCGGCCACGGAACCGACACACGGAGTCGATTCCGGAGTCGACTACACCGTGTCGACCTCGACCGAGGGGGAACCCGCGATCCACGTCGCGCTGAACGGCGGGACCTTCACCCTCAACGGCAGCCATCTGGACATCAGCAACCAGTCCGGCGAACTGATCGGGCAGGTCCCGTTGACGTTCCGTGTCGCCGATCGGGTCGTGTCGTTCACGGCGCGGACGGCCGATTCGAATCGCGCCGTCACGATAGCCTCCACCGCTCCGACCGAAACGAACGCCGACATCGCCCAGGAACCGTTGACCCCCGATCAGCGCGCGTACTGCTGGAACGCCACGCTGGGCACGGCGATCGGAGTGGCCATCGGAGCGATCGTCGGGTTCCCGCTGCTGATGCCAGGGCTGCTCGTCGTGGCCATCATCGGAGGTCTCGTCGGTATGAGTGTCGCGTTGACCGCTCCGATGCCGGGCATGTCGCCCACCGACGACCTGGTGACGAAGTTCTTCCGATGCCAGCAGGGGACGAGTCCTTACGGCGGGTGACACCGGGCGAACCATCGCTGGCCGAATATGAATTCAGCAGTCTCACAGCGCAATTGACTGCCACATTCGCCGACTGCGCCCTCGCGCGAATACTGCCGACGGGAAGCAGTCGCACAAGTCCTGCGCGACGGCTGGCGAATGTCGCACTTCCTCGACAAGGTGTCGATATCGGCGGTATCGCCATCGACATCGTCGCCGAGCAGCACCGGGGCCGATGTCAGCATGTCGTGCTTGCTCGAGCGCCATGACGAGTGCACCGGCACCTACAGGACACAGAGCTGGATACACACCGCGAGCGAGTGCCCTGCCAGTGCGACTGCGGATGCCGGGCACGGTCACAAGGGTGCACCTCCGAGGATCGAATTGACCACCTCGACCACGGAGGTCAGAACTTCGAGCCAGATGGGCAGGTGGCACCGTAACTCATGATCGACCTCCAGGATCGGAGTAGCGGAAGGCGGTAGATACGACGAAACCCCCGGCGTCCTTGGACAATCCGGGGGTCTCTCGGCACCGCCAGCAATGGCAAGGGGGTGAGGCACACTACTGGCGCGGAACCGACGCTAGCTGTCCACAAACCACTTGTGCAAGAGCGTCTTTCGAGCGAGATCACAGCACAGAATCGGGCGTTTCGCGCCGGTCGTAGTCAACGAAGTTCAGAGATGGACCGACGCGGGGCATCCAGGGTGATCCGAGCTCGACACCGTGGGGCTTTGCCCAGGCGGTGCCGTGTCGGTTGTTCGGTCAGCAGGGAGGCTCGTACAGGCCGCCGCAGTAGTACTTGTAGATGTTGGGCTCGTCGGACGCGGGCAGGGAATTGCCGATCGCCCCGCCGATCCCGGCGCCGATGAGACCGCCCGCGATCATTCCCACCGGAATCGTGATGATGGCGAGCACGCCCATGCCGATCAGGCCGAACAGGCCCAGGAAGCTCCCCAGAACGAATCCGATGGTACCGCCGATGCCCGCCCCGATCTCGGTGTTGACCTGACGCTGGGAGAGCCATTCGCCGATGGGCTTGGCGGTCAGGTGGGTGCCGGTTCGGTCGACGGTGGCGGAGAGTTCGACAGTGCCGTCGGAAGTATCTGCCCGGAAGGGGATTTCGCCGATACGTGCACCGGTGGCGTCGGAGACGGTGTACCCGGTATCGGTGGCGGTGAATCGTCCGCTGTCCAGGTTGACCGTGACCTCCTTCAGATCGGAGGACTGAGAAATGGTGAAGGCGACACCGTGGTCGGTGCCCCGAAGAGCGAACGGTCGCTCCTGCGGTGCCGCGGGCACGTCGGCGTGGGCGAATCCACTGGCGGTCACCGTGACTGCGGCAGTCATGACGGTGGCCACCGCGAACTTCATGAGGTGCATGTGTGTGAGGTCTCTTTCTGACGCAAAGGGCTCGCGTCGGCATGCAATTGCACAATCCCCCGGTGCGGGAAGCGAACCCGACCGCACCGGAACAGCATCAGGTTGGTTCACGATGTGGTGAACCGGCTGACGATACACGTCAGCGACGCATAGCCGCGATCGGAGCATTGCCGCGACACCTCTGCCAGAACGTGCACCGGTGGGGATATGTGTCAGCGGCGAAACTGGAGCGGTCTTCACCCAACGACCGCTCAACTGGCGCGGGACGCCTGACCAGGTTCATGGATCTACGCGGCTTGGTGTACCTCGACATCAGTCGCGCCGTTCGAGACGAACCAATCATGAAGTTCTGGCCCGTCCAGCAGGTGCGGCGAATCGATGCCGACATCGACAGGTCCTATGGCCAGGCCGCTGGAACCGGTGACATCACAGCCCGCCAGTCGTGCGCGAGACAACCGCGTGCGTCCGAAACTGCAGTCGCGCAGGCTGGCTTGCCGCAGATCCGAGTCGGAGAACGACACGCGTTGTAATCGGGCACCACTGAGGTCCGCGCCCCGTAGATCCGACTGGCTGAGATCGGCCCGTTGTAGATCGGCGCCGCGTATCTTCGCGGCTCGGGCCTGGCATCCGCGCCCCTGGACCTTTCGAAGATCGGCGCCACTGAGATCGGCTTCCGACAGTCGCGCCTCGATCAGCCATGCCGTGTACAAGTCGGCTCCGACGAACAGCACTCCGGTCAGGGTGGATTCGGAGAGCTCGGCGCCCAGCAGGTCCAGCCCCGAGAGGTCCGCACCGGTGAAATCGAGCCCGTGGCCGTTGAGCTGTGACGCGCTGGTCCGATCGGCGTCCGGGTCGGCGGGGAGGGCTTTGAGGTAGTCGGCCAGCGCCTGGCGCGCTTTCGGGTCTTCGGGCCAGCGACGAACGTCGCTGAGTGGACGACCGTGTGCGGTGGTCACTGTTTACCAGAGCACCTTTCCTTGCCATTGCGGATTGTTCTGCACCAACTCCTGCAGGTGCGCCTTGCGAGCGGGTGTCATGCCACTTTCGTCGATCATCACGCCCTCGCCGTCGGCAAGGGAGTCCTCGATCATTTCGATGAATTGCTCATCGGTCTGCGGGTTGGCTATCGGTTTGCCTGCGACCTCGGCAGGCCGATAGTCGGGGATGACATCGGGTGAGCTCTTGACATCCCATCGCGTGTTGCTGTTCTTGTCGATGAATTCTCCCTGATCCTCGCCATTGGGACCGAGGGGAGCCCGTTCGAGTGGTCCGACGAGTCCGGCGTTCTCGTTGGCGAGTCCGACCTCGGCCTCTCTCGTCGACTGCGGGCTCACCTTCCCGTTCTTCGCGGGATCCTGAGCCAACTCCTCCACACGTTTCTGGTACTCGGTTGTCCCTGGCGTGTTGCCAGGGTTGGAAGAACCGGACGGTGCGTCCTCGTCACCAACGATTTTGACCGTCATGGCCGCGATACCCGCGAGTGCGGCGTTGATACCGTTCTGGGTGAGGTCGGGGATGGCGGTGAAGACACCACCGGCGCTTCCGGCGACAACGACAGCGCCGAACAGCGCAAGGACACGACTCGCGGTGACGGTGGTGCGGATCAGCGTGGCTGTCGTGGTGACGATCTCGGCGGTGACCAATCCACCACCGGCAGCGGCGGGCACGGCGGCTGTGCCCGCGGTAACGACCGCCAGGACCCCGACGACCAGGACGGTCACCACGATCGCGCCGGCGATTTCCTTCGCGGCGCTTGCCACAGCGGCTTCGACATCGTTGCGCATCGATTCGAGCGCGTCGTGATGGTCCTTGACCGGTCCCGCCAGCCCTGACGCCGCCTGGGACAACAACTGCGCGGCATTCTGCAGCGTGGTCAGTTTCTGTTCGATGTCGGCGATATTGGGGTCGGTGCTGCCGGTGAACTTGGCGTTGACCCCTTTGATGCGGTCGGCGGCGGCGGTGATGGTGGCGTTGTCGGCGAAGGCCTTCCACGCGTCCTTCGCTATCCCGAGTTTGGTCACATCGCCGTTCGGGATCTTTCCCACCTGCTCCATGAGGCCGGTGATCGATGTGTCTATTCCCTCACCGTTGTTGCCGCTGGCACTGGCAGGCAACGCCATACCCGAGTCGTAGAGAGGCTCGGAGACGCTGGGACGGGCAGGTTCCGGACCGCTGGCGTGGGTGCGGTCCGAATGCCACCAGTTGTAGCCGGTAGCCGCCAAGACATCGCCGAAACGTTGCAACGCATTGCACAGTGCCGCGGCCAAGGTGACGATGTCGCGGGCATGCTGGTCATAGCCGGTCGTCCACGGTCGGGACTTTTCGTGATCACCGGCCATCCCTGCGCAGTCGTTGACGAGCGCGCGCTGCAAAGGCCCCAACGCCAGGGAGATATCGGTGGCCAACTGCTGGCATTTCTTCGACGCGTCGAGGTACATGCCGGAGTCGATGATCCAGGTGTCCCCCACCCTCTAGCCGCTTTGGAGCATCTGCTTATTGATGTCAGCGGCGGTGCTGTAGCGAGTGTGCGCTCGAATCGCCGCGTCGCTCATTGCCCGGACACCGTCGGTGAACTCGCGCGCTCCGGTCACCCACTGCCGGTGAGCGTCGGAATATGCCTGAGCGGCAACGCCTTCCCAACCGGTACCGGTCAGAGTGGCGACCTTGTCATCGATCTCGTCGAGATGGTCCTCGATGAACCCGGCCAGACCCGACAAGCGGGCCACGAGCTGGTCGAGGTCATCGATATTGACCGAGAACTCGCTCACGGCAGATCCAGACTGGAACTCCCGAGCGCGGAAGCGTTGTTCTCATCACGAACCTGATAGCTCTGCGCGGTGACGCCGAGCTTCTCCGCCATCCCGGCCAAGGCCGTGATGATCTGATCCCCACCCTCACGGACATCGGTCCACCCCGCGGTGAACTCCGTCGCCAAAGCACCTGTCCAGGTATCGCTGACCACACCATCCACATCTCGCGCCGCGGAACTCAACGCGGAACGAAGCGCCTCGGACAACTCGTAGACATACCGCCCGACCTCACGAACCCGCTCCGGTACAACCGCAAGATCCTGCCCCGAGCTCGAAGCGTCCCCCGTATCGCTCACCCCGCAGATGCTACGGATCGTGATACCGGATCCGCAATGTCAGCCGCCGAGCTCACCCCTACGTGGATAGGGCAGGCTGACGACTTAGGGCTTGGTTCGGGGTGCTCGCTCCGGAGGCTTTGTCGATCTCGAGACCAGCCACATACTTCGCGCGGCGTAGTTCGGCGGCGAACTTGGGTCAGCGGCTGCAAGAGTGATGGTACGGGCAAGGAGGAAATAGGGACCAAGCCCGTTCAGGGGTTGATCCCAGGCTCCACACCTGTGGACTTGCGTCGCATAGTGCCTGGTCTGCTACGCTGACGGTCGCGTCACGACGCATGCCGATGTAGTTCAATGGTAGAACTTCTGCTTCCCAAGCAGACAGCGCGGGTTCGATTCCCGTCATCGGCTCCTTTGAATCCCTTGGTAGACAAGGGATTTCCCGCAATCGCACACAGCAAGTACGGGGACTATACCCAAAACTGCACCCTATGAACTTGCCAAGGAACACCGGTCGAATCGGACGAAGCGCCCGTACTCCCACCTAGCCGGAGGATCGCTCACGACTCCGGCGGATGGTCGGGCATTGCCAGCCGCTCCAGCGGCAGGACTCCATTACGGCGCAGATCAGCGGGCGCGACGCCGCGAATGCCCGGCTCGAGTTCGATCGTGCCGAACGGCAGACGCCAGCGCGTGAGCAAAAGCATGCGAAGTACAGCGACCGCTGCCGTGATAGCGACGATCGCCCTGTCGACGGCGCCCGGTAGTGCCCAGGCGAGGACCGGGCTCCCCCTCGGGACGGTGAGACAGGCCGAACCCGCCGAAACCGTCGGGTTCGTCCCCGCTGCCCAGGCAGAACTCGGGTTCCGCCGAGCTTGGGCTGAATCCTCCGCTGACCTGGTCGGGCGGCACCGCCCCGAGTTGGGTACCCAGGCTCTGCGGATTAGCCCGCGATCCCCCTCAGCTTGCGAGCAGGCGGCGGAACTTGCTGCCGTGGAAGACCAGGGGCTCGATATCCGAACGGGTGGCCAGGCGGTGGATGCGGAGGATGACGACGGTGTGGTCGCCCGCGGGGACCTGGGCTTCGGGGACGCCTTCGATCCAGGCCGAGGCGCCGTCGATGAAGACGGCGTCGCCGGTGCCTCGGTGCAGTTCGGAGTCGCGGAAGCGGTCGCCGTTGCGGGCGCCGAGGGCTTTGGCGGCGGCTTGCTGGTCGGTGCCGAGCAGGCTCAGGCCGAGGTGGTCGGCGCGTTCGAGGAGTGGCCAGGTGGCGGAGGAGTTCTGGACGCAGAACGAGACGAGGGGTGGGTCGAGGGAGACGGGGACGAAGGTGCTGACGGCGAGTCCGTGGGGGACGCCGTCCACTTCGGCGCAGACGGCGACGACGCCGCTGGGGAAGTTGGAGAAGGCGCGGCGCAGGCCGTCACCGTCGGCGGGGAATTCGAAGAGGTCATGCATGATTCGTCGCCTTCTCGGTGTTCGACTGTAGGGATTTCGTGGTCAATGCGTCGACTACCGGCCGCCAGCGCTCGGCGTAGGCGGCGATCGCGCCGTCCTCGTGGAAGGTGCGGTCGGTGAGGTAGAGGCCGGGCAGTGCGGCGGTCGCGCCGATCTCGACGAGGACCGGCTTGAGCAGCAGATCCGGTGCGAGGGCGTGGGCGGGGCCCGCGCCGAGCATGAGCGGGACGGCCACGACTCCGGCGAGGCCGGTACCGCCGTCGAACTGTTCGAGGAACAGTTTCAGCAGGCCGGTGTAGGTGGCCTTGAAGGTGGGGCTGGCGAAGACGACGAGTTCGGATTCGGCGACCGTGCGAGCGGCCTCGCCGACGGCCGGATCGCCCCAGGACAGCAGGCCGGGGCCGAGCGTGACCAGATCGATGACAGCGGGCGCCGAATCGGGCCGCAGCGCTTGCGCGACCAGTGTCGCCGCGGTCAGGGTGCGCGAGGCGGGTTTGGGGTTTCCGACGACGACCGTCACTGACATATTCGTATCCTTCTCTCGCTCACGGCTCAGAAGACACCATGCTGCGGCGGCGGGGCGTCGTGCAACAGGGCGCGGCCGATGTGCTGGTACTTCCAGCGGACCGGGTCGTGCAGGGTGTGGGTGCGGGCGTTGCGCCAGAAGTGGTGCAGGTTCAGATCCGCTGCCGCGCTGCGGGTTCCGGCCACCTCGAACAGTGCGGCCGAAACCTCGTTGGCGGCCCGGTCGGCGAGGATCTTCGCGGTGGCGACCGTCAGTGACGCGTGAGCGACGGCGTCGGACCGATCGGTGGTCACATCGCCCGGCAGTGCGACCGCCGACCGCGTACCATCACCTTCGACAGCGGCATCGACGACGCGTCCCGCCGCGCTCAACGTCGCCTCGGCAGCGGTCACGGTGACGGCCAATTCACCGAACCGCTGAATAAGCAACGGATCGTCGACCGCTCGCTCCACACCCGCTTCGAACCACGGACGGCTGTACTGCCGAACGAAATCCGTTGCGGCGGTGAGCGCACCGCGCGCGATACCCGCGTCGATCGCGGCGTGCAGGAGTTGCGCGTACGCGCCGTACCCGGTCGGCGCGCGCACCGCGGCGTTTCGGGCGACCAACTGATCCGGTTCGACGAGCACACCGTCGAAGATGATCGTTCCGCTGCCGGTGGTGCGCTGGCCGATGCCGTTCCAGTCGTCGACGATCCGCACGCCGGGAGTGTCGGCGGGTAGGTAGACGACGTATTCGCCTGGCGCGAGACCGCTTTCGGCATTCGGGTCGTCGAGCCGGGTGAGCACGGCGAGCAGATCCGCGAAAAGCGAACCGGTGCAGTAGTACTTGGCGCCATCGATACGGAGACGCTCGCCTTCGGGCCGCACGGTGGTGGCGATGTCGGCGACCGTCGCGCCGCCGCGCTCGGATTGCGCGTTGGCGATGCGGGCACCGTCGAGAACCGCGCCGAAATATCGGGCTTGCTGGGCCGGGTCACCGGCCAATCGCAGCAGATTCAGGTAGACGAAATGGCTGTGCGGAATCTGGGCGATATTCGGATCGGCGGCCGCGATGATCCGGACGACCTCCGCGACCACGGTGGGCGGGAGGTCCGCCCCACCGAACGCGGCGGGCACGGTGATCGCCAGCAGACCGCTCGCGGCCAAGCGGTCCACCTGCGCGTACGGCAGCTCCCTGTCGCGGTCCCGCGCGGCGGCTCCCAGCGCGAATTCCGCCGCGAGATTTCGCGCGACACCGATCGCCCGAGCTGCCGATTCGATGCGGTCGGCGATGACCGCGGTCATCAGCGGACCGCCGCGACGGGCTGCTCGGCAGCCTCCAGTTCACGCACCAGCGGGAGTACCTTCTCGCCGAAGTACTCGATTTCCTCCTGGAAGTGCAGGAAGCCGCCGAGAATCAGATCGACGCCCAATTTCTTGTAGGCGACGATACGTTCGGCCACCTGTTCGGGGGTGCCGATCAGCTGGGTGCGGAAACCGTCGTTGTATTGGACGAGATCCTCGAAGGTGGAATCCGCCCACATCCCCTTGCGATCACCGGTCGAAGCACCGGCCTGCTGCACGGCGTCCCTGAACCCTTCGACGGCGGGTTTGTTCGCCTTCTCGATGATCTCGCGCAGCGTATCGCGGGCCTCGCGCTCGGTGTCGCGGGCGATGATGAAGCCGTTGAGACCGAATTTCACTTCGCGATCGTTGGCGCGGGCGATGGCGCGCAGGTCGTCCAACTGTTCGGTGACGCCGTCGAAATCCTTGCCGTTGGAGAAGTACCAGTCGGCGTGGCGGCCGCCGTTGCGCCGGGCGGCGGTCGAGTTACCGCCCTGGAAGAGTTCGGGATTCGGCCGTTCGGGGGTGTTGAGCGGTTTGGGTTTGAGGGTGAAATCGCGGATGCGATAGAAATCGCCGCCGTAGTTCACATTGTCCTCGGTCCAGATCTTGCGGATCACCTCGAGGAATTCGGCGCTGCGCCGGTAGCGCTCGTCGTGTTCGAGCCACGGTTCGCCCAGCGCCTGGAATTCGCCCGCGAACCATCCGGAGACGACGTTGATGGCGAAACGACCGTTGGACAGGTGATCGGCGGTCGCGCCGAATTTGGCCAGCACGGCCGGATGCCACAGGCCGGGATGCACCGCGGCGATGACTTTGAGCCGCTCGGTGGCACCGAGCAGCGCGAGGCTGAACGAGGTCGACTCGTGCTGGAATTCGGCACCGTAGGAGGCGGTGTAGCGCACCTGCGACAGCGCGTAGTCGAAGCCGTTGCGCTCGGCGGTCTGCGCGAGTTTCTTGTTGTATTCGAAATCCCAGCCGGTGCGCTGTTCGATCTCGCTGGTGACCAGTCCACCGCTGACATTGGGCACCCAGTAGGCGAACCGGATCTGGTCTGCGATCTGCTCGGTGGTCATAGTTACTCCAAAGGTCCGGAAATATCTGCCGGTCTGTCCACTTCAACACCGGGACCGGATCGACAGGAGGGTTTGAATCCCCGCGATCCGATCACCGGCGTGTCCCGATCAGGTGCGAGCGAATCCGCCCGCGTATTCGGATCGGGCGAAGCGCCCGGCGGGCTGGAATCGAGCGAGGATATCGGTGGCGGGCTGCCCGGTGACCTGCTCGATATAGGCGCTCGCGTCCTCGGGGGTCTCGATGCCGAGGAACGGCTGGGGGTGGTGCAGCAATCCGACCAACGCGCTCGCGAAACGCGGTTCGACCGCGGCGGCGGCGAAGAACTGGTTGGCGATATCGCCCAGTTCGGGATCGCTGAGGAACAGCCGGGTGACCTTGGCCGCGGCGTCGCTGCGGGCGGCGAGGAATTCGGCGTAGCGGGCGGCGAGCCACTGTTCGTCGAACGCGCCCTCGTGCACGGCGGCCGCGACGACCAGGCGCTGAGCCTGGATCAATCCGCTCTGCGCGCCCTGCCCCGCGATCGGGTCGTAGGCGACCGAAGTGTCGCCGAGCGAGCCGACGACGTGACCGCTCGCGGTGCGGCCGACCCCGGCGCGCACGACGGGACGCACCGCACCTTTCAGCCAGGAATGCGGGTCGTCGGAGATCACCTTCGTGGCGAGTACCTCGGGCAGATCCCAGTCGATGTAGTCGCGGTACAGCTCGGTGACGATCCGGTGCGCGGATTCGGCCGAATCGGCGGCGGCGAAACGCTTCTCCCACTCGCTGCCCGGGCGCGCCCAGCCGAGGAATGCCCAGCTCGGGCCCGCGTCCTTGTGCAGATAGGGACCCCACCAGGCCTCGCCCTGTTCGGCGAGGATGGAGAATCCGCTGTGCCCGCCGCCCGCGGGGCCGCGATGGGCGAAGACCTCGCGGTCGTGACCGAGTCCGGTGACCGTGACGGTGAGCAGCGACCGCTGCGGCGCGTCGTAGACGGTGCGGGTGTCGTCGACGGGGAACAGTTCGGACAGCCCGCCGCGGCCGGTCGCGACCAGCGTGAGGTCGTTCTCGGCGGCGATGGTGTCGAGCCGGTCGAGGCTCACCGGTTCGACGACGAACCGTCCGCCGCGTTCCCGGAACGCGGTCAGCCGTTCGTCGGCTTTGAGCCTGGTGTCGACGGCGACGCCGACATATCCGTCGAATTCACCGTCGAAGGCGATCAATTCGGCGTTGTCCGGGCCCGCGATGCGGACGCTGAGGCCGGTATGCCGCGGCGCTCTCGCGGTGTAGGTATCGAGTCCGAGGGCGAGTTCGGCCTGCTGGGTCACACCGAATTCGAGCGCGGTGCCGGTGGCGGGTACCTCGTCGCGTAACGCGCGTTGATCGCGCTCGCTGTAGAGGGTGACGGTGAAGCCGGCGTCGAGCAGTCCGATGGCCGCGGTGACGCCGGTCTGGCCGGCGCCGACGATCGCGGCCGAACGCGTGGAACGTGAAACGGAATTCTGCGATGTCATATTTGCATGGTGCGTCCGCGAGAACTTCTCGTGGAGGGTTGCGATCAGTGGGAACAGATGCCCGTCCGTGATGGCTCGCGGGCCTACGATGCACGCATGTCGTTCACCGTTGCCGCATTGTCCGGGGACCGCACCGAGCAGTACCGTGAGTTGAATGCGCAGGCCACGGCCCTGATCGCCGGGGAATCCGACCGCGTCGCCAATGCCGCGAATCTATCCGCGCTGATCTTCCACGCACTGCCCCGGCTGAATTGGGCGGGTTTCTATTTCTTCGACGGGCACGAACTCGTCGTCGGGCCTTTCCAGGGGAAACCGGCGTGTGTGCGGATCGCCATCGGACGCGGTGTCTGCGGTACCGCGGCGCGGACGCGACGAACCCAGGTCATCCCGGATGTGCACGCGTTTCCGGGCCATATCGCCTGCGACGCGGATTCCCGATCGGAAATCGTGGTGCCGCTGGTACTCGGAGACGAACTGATCGGCGTGCTCGATCTCGACAGCCCCGATCCCGGCCGATTCGACGACACCGATCGGCTCGGACTGGAGGCTGTGGCGCGAGTATTCCTCGAAGCGCTGTAGAACGCGGTCTGTCGACTCTCCCGGCGATTCCGTTCCGGGAGAGTCGACAGGGCCTACCGCGACGACCGTCGATTCGTCACGATCGCGCTGCGCTCGCCGACCTTTCGCCCGCACTCCAACCGAAGGGCAGTTCGGCGCCGTTGAGCAGATGATCGCCGATGGCCCTGGCCTTCTGGATCGCGGGATTGTGCACCGAGATGGTTCTGGCGTTGCGCCAGTGCCGGTCCAGCCGCAACTTCTCCGCGACGATGGACGCGCCGCCCACTTCGAACAGCAGGCTGGTCGCGGGGAGCACGGTGTCGATCACCCCGAGTTGCGCCTGTGCCGCCGCGAGTTCGACCGCGACCAGCGCGCTTTCGTCCTTGGCACCGTTCGCGAGTACCTCGTCGAGCAGATCCGCGACGGCGAGCACCGCGGCCCGCGCGGTGAACGCGGCGGCGGACAGCCGCCCGATCACCTGCTGCACCAGCGGATCCTCGCGCGGGAGGTCGGCGGCGGAATGGGTGTAGCCGCGGGTGCGCGCGCCGACCCAGATCCTGGCGTCGATTTCGGCGCGCGCGGCGATACCGGCGAGCACCGCGAGTTGCACCAGTTGCAGGTAGCCGGTGGCGTAGGTGGGACCGGGCACGCCGTATCCCGGTCCGAGGATCTGTTCCGAGGTGACGGTGACGTCGCTGAATTCGGTGGTGCCGCTCGCGGTGATGCGCTGCCCGAAGCCGTCCCAGTCGTCGTGCTGACGCACCCCGTCGGCATCGGCGGCGACCAGCACCCCGACCCGCTCGCCGTCCAGGTCGGCGGCGGCGAGGATGTGGTCGGCGTACAGCGATCCGGTGCTGTAGTACTTGGTGCCGTTCAGCAGCCAGCTCGCGCCGTCGCGGGTCAGCCGGGTGCGGTAGCGGTCGACCGCGCCGACGCCGGGTTCGGTGATGGCGTTGCCGACCAGCGTGCCCTCGCTCACCGCGCGCAGCCAGTGTTCGCGCGCGGGGCCGGGCTCGGCGAGCAGCTGATCTTCCACGAAGGAGTAGTGCACGCGCAATGCCTGCGGCAGGTTGGATTCGGCGGCGGCCAGGTCGATGAGCAGGCGGAACAGTTGACGGACCGTCGCGCCGTATCCGCCGAATTCGACGGGAACCCGCAGGGCGCCGAAGCGGGCGGCGCGCAACCAGCCGATTTCCTCGTGGGCCAGCCGTCTGTCCACCTCGCGCTCGACCGCGCCTTCGGCGATCCGGTCGAAGATCGGCCGGAAGATCTCATCCAGATCGGAGTCCGCGGTGGTTGTCGCCTCGATCGATGTCATCACCCCACGATGGACCCGCGTCGGCGCGCGTTCACGGGTTGCGCGCAGCGGGATCGGAATGCGTGCCGACCCCTATTTACCGAGGCATTCGGTGGCGATCTTCGCGTTGGCGGCGCGGGCGCGATCCCCGTCCTCCTTGCTCATACCGAGCGTGGCCGGATCGGCCGTCTTGTTGTCGTATTCGTCGCCGATCATGGTGCGCAGCCCCTGCTGGGAAATGCCCTCGGACACGTAGAGTGCGGCGGCGCAGTCGGCGAGATCCTTGTCGCGCAGGCCTTTGTCCTGCAATGACCGTGACAGGTCGGCCGCTGTCAACGCCGGGGGTTCGGTCGCGCTGTCCGAGCCGCACGCCGACAGGATCGGCAGCGCGACGACGGCCGCGGTGACCAGGAAGATCCGCACCTCAGTCCTCTTTCTCGCTTCGGTGACCCCGATAATGCCGCACCGGGTAGGTCGGGGGCGAGCGAGTGCGGACGAATCATCCGGCCAGCGGTCCGACGAACCGGTCGGCGAACGCGCGCAGGGCGGTCTCGTCGTGCAGGTCGAAATATCCCTCGGGGGTGAGCACCACCGATTGGGCGAGACGCAGCGCGATCTCCGCCGCCGCGTCGGCGTCGACCGTCATAGTCTGGCCGTCGGCGAGCAACTCCCGGCATTGCGCGGCAAGGAATTCACGGCAGGCCCGCAGCACCGGACCGCCGTCGGTGGTCAGATACGGCACGAACATCTCCGGTTCGCTGGTCAGCAATCGCGCAACCAGGGCGTCGGTGCGCACGATGAGCACCGAGCGCACGAAACCCTCGACCAGCCGTTCGCGCACGGTCGCCCGATCGGAGACCGCGGCGGCCGTCTCGGCGAGCAGACCGAGTATCCATCGCTGAAAAGTGGCCGCTACCAGGTCGTTCTTGGTGGCGAATCGACGGTAGACGGTCGCGCGGTTGACGCCGGCCCGGCGCCGGATGTCGTCGACGGAGGCGCGCCGCAACCCGAATTCGGTGAATTCGGCCAGTGCCGCGTCCAGGATTCGCTCGGTGATCGGATCCGGTTCGCCCGCGGGCATATCGAGCAGCGTGGCGAGCGAAGGGAATTCGGCATCGGCCATGGGTTCATGCTGCCATGCCGCCGCCGACGCGGGCCGGGACGTCATGCGGCAGTGACATGTTCGCGTGCGGCACGCTCGCGCGCGATACCCGCGAGCGCTCGCGGCTGGTAGCGCAACTGTTCGGGCAGCAGCGGCCAGACCCGGCGGATCAGCGCGACGCGGAGCCGGAATTGCCTGCGCTGCCACGGCCCCCACGCCAGTCCGAGACGGTCACGCAGTACCGCGGGCATGGTGCCCGCCGCGACGAGTCGGTATTGATGCATGAACGCGGTACCGAACAGCCGCCACACCGCGTCCGGCACATATGGCAGGCGCATCTCGTCGGGACGATCCAGTTGGCGCACCACCCAGGCGGCCGATTCGGTGACGACCAGTCGCTCGGCGCACATGCGGTCGTAATAGGCGCGGAACGCGTACCAGTCCTGCGGCATCGGCCGCTCACTGATGCCGTAGAGCCGGTACCACTGGATGCTCTCGCGGTAGAGACGCTGTTTCTCGGCGTCGGTGAGCCGGTGATCGAAGATGTCGGCCATCATGATCGCCGACCAGACGAAGGTGGCGTGCGCCCAGAAATAGGTTTCCGGATCGAGCGCGTGATAGCGCACTCCGTCGGCGTCGAAACCCTTGATTCCGCGGTGGTAGTCGCGGACCGCCGCAGCGGTGGCCACGGCTTCCGGTCCGTCGTAGACGGTTCCGGCGATCTGCGGAATCGACCGGAAGATGCGCTCCCACGGCTCGTTGAAGAAATCCGAATGCTGGGTGACGCCCGCACCGAGCGCGGGCAGCATGAGTTGCATGATGCCCGCGGCGGGCGCCATCAGCATGACCCGCCAGTCGCCGAAGTATTTCCACAGCAGGGAATCCGGGCCGAGCGTCCTCACGTCCTCGGCCGCGTCCTCACAGGCGGTGTCCTCACTGGCTGTGTCTTCACGGGCGGCGTCATCGTTGATCGACATCGTCGTCATCACACTCTCGTTCACTCGGTGAATAAAGCGACAATAAATCACTCTTTGTTGCTATGCAATGGTCCAGCCCTTCGACGCGGGGCGCGCTGCTACTGTTGGCGCAGCGCCAATGAAAGAACGATCGGATGAGTATGACGACGTTGAACCATCACCGGGTGGGCAGCGGTGAACCGCTGGTCCTGGTACACGGCATCGGCAGTCGCTGGCAGGTCTGGGAACCGATCATCGACGCCCTCGCCGCGCACTTCGACGTGATCGCGGTCGACCTCCCCGGCTTCGGCGGGTCCGCGCCGCTGGAACACACCACCGTCGCCGCCCTCGCCGACGCACTCGCGGAATTCCTCCGCGCGCAGGGGATCGAACGCCCGCACCTCGCGGGCAATTCGATGGGCGGGCTCATCTGTCTGCAACTCGGCGCGCGCGGACTCGCCCGTTCGGTCACCGCCTACTCCCCGATCGGGTTCTGGGACCGGGCTGGTCGCATCTGGTGCCAGCGATCACTGGGCGCAGCAAGGGGTTTGGTCCGGCCGTTGCGGTCGGTGCTGCCGAAACTCCTCGGCACGGCCGCGGGCCGCACCGCGTTCCTCTACCTGGTCTTCGGAAAGCCCTGGTCGGTGGATACGGCGGTCGCCGTCGACACCGCCAACGGAGCCGGTGACGCACCCGGGTTCGCCCAGGCACTCGCCTCGTTCGACACCGCGCGCCTGCGCGATATCGGCGCGCTGGCCGACATACCGGTCACCGTGGCATGGGGCAGCCGCGACGTCCTGCTCACCTACGCCACCCAGAGTCGCCGTGCCGAGTCGGCGCTACCCGACGCGGAACACGTCACCCTGCGCGGCAGCGGGCACACGCCGTTCTACGACGATCCGGACGCGTGCGCGAAGGTTCTCCTCGACACCGCGGGCGCCGCCTGAGCGATTCGGCCCACCCTACCGACGGACGCGCCGACCGGCGGGCAAGGCGAACAGGGCGATTCAGCCGCGATCGGTCAGCGTCGCCGGATCCGCGGTGCCGAGCAGGATGCGCACGGCATTGCCCCAGCGCTGCTGGATGATCCGGTTGCTGTCCGTGTCACCGGTCAGCAGCACGCGCAGGGCACGGCCGGTCATGATCTCCAGGGTGAATTCCGTAATGGTCGGCACGCGTGGATCATCCGGGAACTCCGCGCGGAAGAGATCGCGAATACTGGTGTGCATCAGATCGAACAGCCGATGTTCCAGCGGCACGAAGGCCGCGAGCAGTTCGGGATCGGTCCGCGCGCCCACCCACATCTCCAGCGCCGCCAGGAACGACGGACCGTCGAGCATCCGCATGGTCAGTTCGACGGCGTATTCCAAGCGGTCCGTGCCGTCGGGAATAGCCTCGAATTCCCGGCCGAGCTGGTCGAATCGCTGCGCGGCGACATATTCGACCGCACCGGCGAGCAGCGCGGCCCTGGTCGGGAAATGATGTTGCAATGTGCCGCGCGCCACCCCGGCCCGCTTCTGCACGGCCAAGGTGGTGGTGCCCGCGTAACCGTCCTCCACCAGCGATCGCACCGCCGCGTCCAGGAGCCGCGTCCGCATGCGCGCCCGGCGCAGCTCCTGCGTCTCCCGGACGCGTTCGGTCATCGAATCACTGCCCCTGCCAACGGGGTTCGCGTTTCTGCGCGAAGGCCAGCGCACCCTCGGTGGCATCCTTGGAGAACAGCACCGGCAGCGCGATCTCGCCCTGTTTCGCGAAACCCTCCTCCACCGACCAATCCGGGGACTCGTCGATGATCCGCTTACTGGCCGCGACCGAAAGCGGTGCCGCGGCAACGATTTCCGCCGCGAGTTCCAGTGCGACGGCGAGCGCGCCGCCGGGTTCGGTGACCCGGTTGATCAGACCGAGGTCGTAGAGTCGCGCGGCGCTGATACGTCCGCCGGTCAACGCCAGTTCCGCGACGATCGGACGCGGCAGCCGCTGGGTCAGACGCAGCACACCACCGCCCGCGGCGACGAGTCCGCGTTTCGCCTCGGGGATGCCGAACTGGGCGTTGTCCGCCGCGACGATCAGGTCACCGGACAGCGCGAGTTCGAAACCGCCCGCGAGCGCGAACCCCTCCACCGCCGAGATCATCGGTTTGACCGGCGGACGCGCGCTGATGCCGAGCGGCCCCCGTCGCTGCGTGATGGGCATTTCACCCTTCGACGCGGCGACGAGATCCATTCCGGCACTGAAGGTTCCGCCCGCGCCGGTGAGCACGAGCACGCGCGCGGAATCGTCGGCCTCGAAATCGTCCACCGCGGCCTCGATGGCCTGGGCGGTCGCCAGATTGATGGCGTTACGCGCCTCGGGACGGTTCACGGTCAGCACGGTGATGGCATCGCGCCGTTCGACCAGAATCAGGTCGGTCATCGGTGTCCTCTCCTCAGAGCAGAGTGAGCTTATCGGCAGCGGCGATCTCGACGGGCGCGCCGAGTGGGTCACCGCCGGTGAACGCCGCGATCGTGTCGGCGTCCGAGGCCCTGACCAGTATGCGGGCGCCGTCGGCGTTCAGTGCGCTGATCACCACCGCCTCCGGTTCGTCGCCGCCGTCGCGGGCCTTGCGATAGGGGACGGTGTACGCCTCGACGGTCGCCGGACCGGTGTAACCGGGGGCGATCTCGCGGCGGGCGGCGACGGGTTCGGCCTCGACCGCGCGGAACAGCGAGCGCGGCGGGCGGGCCCCGAAGACCCCGACACCGTGTTTGGTGATGTACCAGCCGAGAGCCGTGGTGAGACCGTAGGTCTCGGGTTCGGCACGCAACAGTCCCACCATCGTCGCGATCGAATGCAGGGCGTAGTTGTTGCCCGGTCCACCGGCGAAGGTGAGTCCGCCCGTGACCGACAGCGGCCTGCCCGGATCGTCGATCGGCAGGCCGAACGCCTCCGCCGCCACCTGCACCGCGATCGGGAAGCAGGAGTAGAGATCGAGATGCGCGACGTCATCGATGCCGATACCGGCTTCGGCGAGCGCGGCGCTTCCGGCCGCTGCGATGGCCGGTGAGGCGCCCATGTCGGCCCGTTCGGTGACGAACCATTCGTCGGTAGCGGTGGCCCCACCGTGCGGGAAGATCCAGCGGTCCTTCGGCACCCCGGCCGCGTCGGCGGCGGCGGCACTGCACACGATCAGCCCCGCGCCCTGGTCCACCGTGAGATTGGCGACGAGGAGTTTGGTGTAGGGGCTCGACACCGCGCGGTTGGCGGGCGTCGGCGTCACCAGATCCGCGGCCGAGCGCGGCGTCGGCATCCAGGCATAGGGATTGCCGACCGCCAGCTCCGACAGACGCGACCACAACCCGCCGATACGGTCCAGGTGTTCAGCCTCGCTCAGTCCGAGCCGGGCGCGCAGCGCGGTTTCCATCAGCGCGTAGAAGTACACCGGTCCCCACAGCCCGGCCGCGGTCTCCATCTCCGAATTGGGGCCGCGGTCGGAACCGATGATCTCGGTCGGCAGCACCATCTCCGGCTGCTCCGGCCAGTCGACGGCGATACCGCCCCGACTCGCCGCGTTCCACGACGCGACGGCCTCCGCGCCGGTGATCAGCGCGATCTCCGAGCGCCCCTCGGCGATGGATCGCGCGACAAGGTTCAGCAGCCGCTGGGGCGCGTCACCGCCGAAACGCACCGATTGCAGTGTGCGTTTCGGATTCGCGCCGACTTCGGCCGCGACCAGCGCGCCCAGATCCGAGTAGGGCCTGCTCACCGGGGCGACGGCGGCGATCAGATCCGCGTCACGCAGCAGGCGCGCGCCCGCGCCGCTGTCCGCGCCCGCGCGGCGCAGCGATTCGGCCGCGAGTTCGACCGGTCCCGGCAGGCCGGGGTCGCCGCTTCGGTGCACCACCTGGCCGACGCCGACGAGTACCGGCGTCCGCGGATCCATTCCGGCTGGCAGCATCATTCCTCCGCTTCGCTCAGTTACCGTCAATATTGACGGTAACTCGGGTTCGAGTACAGCAGAGCGGGGCGGGAACAGGCAATAGTCACGGTCGATAAAACTGACTCACGGGTAATATCCGGGAATGGATTCCCATATCGCCGTGCGATTCGACGACGACCGCGCCTACGTCACCCTCGATCGGCCGGACAAACACAACGGCCTGACGATCGGCATGCTCGAAGGTCTCGTCGACGCGGCGCGCACCGTCGGACGCCGCGACGGCGTGCGCGCGGTCATCCTCTCCGGCAACGGCCCGAGTTTCAGCAGCGGTCTCGACGTCGCGAAGGCCACCGGCGATCCGCTCGCGATGGCGCGGAATTTCATCCCGCTGCCCTGGCGCGGCACCAACACCTTCCAGGAAGCCTGCTGGGCCTGGCGTCGACTTCCGGTACCGGTGATCGCGGCGGTGCACGGCCGCTGCTTCGGCGGCGGTCTCCAGATCGCCCTCGCCGCCGACATCCGTTTCGCCACCCCCGATGCCGAATTCTCGGTGATGGAGGCCAGGCACGGACTCGTGCCCGATATGACCGGCGCCGCCACGCTTTCCCGGCTCGTCGGCATGGACAAGGCGCTACTGCTGACGATGACCGCCGATACCGTCGACGCCGCCTACGCCGCGCGCATCGGTCTCGTCACCGAGGTGAGCGACGATCCGATCGCGACGGCGGAAGCACTCGCCGACCGCATCGCCACCCGCTCACCGCACGCCGTCGCGGGCGCCAAACGGCTGTTCGAGCGGTCCTGGCAGGCATCGACTCGCCGTACGCTCGCGATAGAGCGCGCCACGCAACTGCCGTTGATTGTGAGGCTTGCCGGTCGACGCGGCGATCGATGATGAATTAGCCGCCATTTTGGTTTGATTCGGGATACATGTCACCAATTCGGTCGGTTCTACTGCTAGCATTTGCTCGATTTGCCAGCCAGCTGAAATGTGGCTCGAAACACATAACGGGGGTTGTGGATCGTGCCAACTTCGGCGAGACCCCCGGAGGGCCGCACACCTTGAACAAGACCGCATCCATCCTGCTATCGACTCTGGCGGGTGCCACGGTTTTGCTCCTCACGGCGACTACCCCTGCCGCGGCAAACCCCAACGCGATCAACCCCATCCCGGTGCTGAACGGCACGACCGGCCTGCCGAACCTCGGCGGCCGGACGAAGGCCGTATTCCAGGTGACCGGCATGGCGAGCCCGAACAACACCCAGTCCTACAACGTCCTCGGCACCGATCTCGGCATCATGTGGGACAACGGCCAGGGCGAGATGCTGACCGCCTTCGGCGACACCGCGGGTGTCGGAGTCCCGAACCTGCTCGCGGGCAGTACCTGGGCGTGGCGCAGCAATATCCTGGTCCGCAGCCATACCCAGGACCCCTCCGGCGGCATCTACTTCGACAGCGTCGTCCGCGACATCGTCGGTCAGGCACGCGATCTCGTCCCCAGCCCGAAGATCCCGTTCATCGAGATCAGCCGGATACCGACCGCGGGCATCGCGGTGAACGGCGTCCAGTACATGAGCCTGATGTCGGTGAAGACATGGGACAACGTCGGCGAGTGGACCACCAACTTCTCCGGGCTCGCCGCGTCGGCGGACAACGGTGAGACGTGGGCCGATCTCGGCAACACCCGCCGCCCGAACGAAGGCGGCAACGCCAACTTCCAGATGAACGCTTTCCTGAAGGACGGCGGATACGTCTACGAATACGGAACCCCTTCCGGCCGGAACAACGCGGCGTTCGTCGGGAGGGTCGCGGAGAACGATATCCAGAACCTGGGCGAATACGAGTACTGGGACGGCGAGAAATGGTCGCGCAAGGGTGACGTGAATGCCGCGGCGCCCATCATGGGCGGCGTCGGCGAACTCTCGGTGATGTACAACGCCTATCTCGGACAGTTCATCTCGCTCACCACCGACGCGTTCAATTCGGTCGTGATGCGTCGCGCTTCCTCCCCGGTCGGCCCGTGGAGCCCGCCCGAGGTGCTCATCGACACCCGCGAGCTCCCGACCGCGTACGCGCCGTCGATCTTCCCGTACCAGACCGGACGCGACCTGTACTTCCTGACCACCGTGCACAGCCAGTACAACGTGGTGCTCATGCGCAGCACGCTCTGAGACGACGAGAGACCGGACCGGTGTTCGCCACGGGCGAGCACCGGTCCTTTGTTTTCCCCGTACGGCTTGACCTCGAGGTTGGTTGATGTATTCGACTGGGTTCGCAGACCCACTCGTCGACCCCAGGAGGTATCCGTGACCGCCCTGTCCGCCCCCGAGACCACCGCGGCCGTTCGTCACTGGTTGCGCGCCAACGCATCCGCGATCATCGCGACCGAGGCCGATCACACCGGCCCCGATCTCGACCCGCTGATCGACCGGCTCGCCTCCGCCACCGTCGTCGGCCTCGGCGAATCCACCCGCTTCTCCCGTCAGACCTACGGGGTGCGCGAGCGGATCCTGCGAGCACTGGTGCTCCGGCACGGATTCCGCGCGCTCGCGATCCAGGACAGCGCGCGTTCGGGCGACCGGTTCGACGCCTATGTGCGCGGCGGGACCGGTGCGCCGGAGGATGTGCTCGCCCAGGCCTGGCGTCCGCTGCGCACCGCGGAGACGATCGCGACGATGGCGTGGCTGCGCGCGTACAACATCGAGCATCCGCACGATCCGGTCACGATCTTCGGCGTGCGACCACCGGACGCGGAATCCGCCGACTACGACGCGGTTCTCGACCATCTGCGCGTCGCGGCGCCCGAACTGGTACCCGCCGTCGAAGCCCATCTCACGCCGATCCGCACCGCCCACCGGATGGACGAACACGTCCAGCGGCACCGGGGCGTCCATCCGGGACGGCCGTTCGCCGAACACGCCCGTGACGCGTACGCGGTGCTCGACGGATTGCCCGCGTCACCGGCCCGGGACGCGGCGCTCGACCACGCGCGGGTGATCGTGGAATTCCACGAGAACAGCGTGGCGGGCCGCGGCGGATTCGCCGGAGACGAACTCCGTTCGGCACGAAGGATTCTGGAGCGGGCCGCCGCGTCCCGGATCGTCTACTGGGACGGAATCGCGCATATCTCGGCGATCCCGGTCGGCGTCGGCCGCACCGATCCGGACGCCTTCGTCAGCACCGGCAGCCATCTGCGCGCTCGGCTCGACACCGGATACGTCGCGGTCGCACTGGGCTTCCATCACGGCGATCTCGGGACCGGGCGGGCTCCCGACCCCGCGCCCGACCTGCTCGACGCCGAACTCGGGCACGTGGACCTCGACGCGTATTTCGTCGACCCGCACGCCGAAGCGCCGGACGCGGTGGCCCGTCGATGGCGTGAACCGGCCGCCATGCGTGTCATCAGCGGGATCTACGACGAGTCGAAGGATTCCGAGGCCAATATGACGGTGGACGCGCTGCTCGACGCCTTCGACGTGCTCGTTCACATACGAGAGACCTCACCGGTCGAGTGGTTGCCCGAATGAGTTCGCCTATCCGGTGGACATGACCGTGGCCGCCGGTTCGGCGGCCTGCCCGTGAACGGTCCGAGCGGCGGCGCACCGCGCATCGGCTCACGCCCGGCGCTCAATAGACTTCCGAGCATGGAGGCCGCTGATTGGGACGCCAGGTACGCGCAGGGCGATTTGGTGTGGGGTGCGCCCGCGAACGCCACGGTGGTCGAGCACGTGTACGGACTGGAACGCGCGACCCCGCTGCTGCCCGACACCCCCGGCGGCACTCCCCCCGAGTTGCCGCGCGCCCTGGATCTCGCGTGCGGCGAAGGGCGCAACTCCCTCTGGCTGGCGACCCACGGCTGGCAGGTGCACGCGGTCGACTACTCCCAGGTCGGGGTCGACAAGGGCAGGACCGTCGCGACCCGGCTGTCGCGTTCGGTGCGCGGCCGCATCATCTGGCAGTGTGCCGACGTCACCGACCTGAACGCTGCCGAGATCAGCGGTCCCTTCGAACTGATCCTGATGGTGTTCCTGCACCTGCCCGCCGACCAGCGCCGCACCGTGTTGCGCGCGGCGGCCGACCGCCTCTCCCTCGGCGGCACCCTCCTGGTCCTCGGCCACGACACCCTCAACCTCACCGAGGGCTACGGCGGCCCGCGGGACCCCGCCATCCACTTCACCCCCGACGACGTCGTCACCGACCTCGTCCCGGCCCACCTCGACATCCGCGTCGCCGAGCGGATCCACCGACCCACCGAACACCGCGACGCGATCGACGCCCTGGTGATCGCCACCCGTCCCCAGACACCCGCCGCGTCGATCGAATAGGGCGGCGGCCCATTCCAGCGGGACAGTCGAACACCACGACCGGGCCGAACACCGCGCGACCGCTCCATGATCGAGCGCGGGCTACTGCGACCAGCGCTCCAACCACGGGCGCACCGTCGCGGTGATGACATCGAATCCGCTTCGGAAGGAATGCGGCTGACCGGGTACGACGCGAACTTCGGCGGCGTCGGCGGGATCGGGTACGCCGAAGGGGTCGTTTGCCCCGTTCACCACGACGACTTCGATACCGCCGACCGCGAGCAATTCCTCGCGCCGGGTCTTCTCCGGCTTACCCGGTGGATGCAGCGGGAACGACAGCGCGAGCACACCGCGCGCCTTCGCGGCGACGGCGGTGCGGCAGGCGACACGCGCGCCGTTGCTGCGACCGCCCTGGATCAGCGGTTTGCGCACCTTCTTCCGCAGGGCGGCGACGATCTCCAGCCAGGCCGCGTCCTGCACGATCGCGGAGCCGGGCGCGCGACGGCCCGCCACCCGGTAGGGCTGCACGACGAGCGCCACGGCGCCGCCCAGTTCCAGCGCGGTATCGCGGACCGCGCGCAGGTCCGCGGCGTCGACCCCGCCGCCGGATCCGTGGGTCAGCAATAACAGGAAGCGCGCGCCACGGGGCTTGACGAGTTCGATCTCGGCGGGCCCGGCACTCGTCTCGATCTGCATACGTCACCGTATCGCCAACGGGGTCTTGTGACCGGCCACAATCCCGGTGTCGGGGCCTCACCGGGCGCTCACACGGCTTCGGCCTACTAGGTGAGACTCGGCGCGGCAACGGCGTGGCGGTGTTTTCCACGTCACATTCCCCGCTCCAGCCTTTGCCGAGTCGATTACCGGCCGGTAATATGATCGGTAAGTTACCCGCGAGTAGCATGCGGAAAACCGGCTACCCGGTGGAGCGAAGAACGGGCGGGAACGGCAGACAACCGACCGCACCAACTCAACGGAGAGTGAGTACCGAAATGGGTCACTACAAGAGCAACGTCCGCGACCTCGAGTTCAACCTCTTCGAGGTTCTGGGCCTGGGATCGCTGCTGGACGCGGGCGCCTACGGCGACCTGGACACCGACACGGTGAAGGAGATGCTCAGCGAGGTCCGGCGGCTGGCCGAGGGCCCGCTGGCCGACTCGTTCGCCGACGGCGACCGCAACCCGCCGACCTTCGACCCCGAGACCCACACGGTCACTCTGCCGGAATCCTTCAAGAAGTCCTACCGCGCCCTCGAGGACGGCGGCTGGTCCAAGGTTCCCGTCCGCGAGGAGCTCGGCGGCCTCGGCGCCCCCAGCGTCATCGGCTGGGCGCTCGGCGAGATGATCCTCGGCGCCAACCCGCCCGCCCAGATGTACGCGGCGGGCGCGGGCTTCGCCCAGGTCTTCTACAACAACGGCACCGACGAGCAGAAGAAGTGGGCCGAGGTCATCGCCGACCGAAACTGGGGCGCCACCATGGTGCTGACCGAGCCGGACGCCGGCTCCGACGTCGGCGCGGGCCGCACCAAGGCGATCAAGCAGGAAGACGGCTCCTGGCATATCGAGGGCGTCAAGCGCTTCATCACCTCGGGCGATTCCGACGACCTGTTCGAGAACATCATGCACCTGGTGCTGGCTCGCCCCGAGGGCGCGGGACCGGGCACCAAGGGCCTGTCGCTGTTCTACGTACCGAAGTGGCACTACGACTTCGAGACCAACACCAAGGGCGACCGCAACGGCGTCTTCGTCACCAATGTCGAGCACAAGATGGGCATCAAGGTCTCGGCCACCTGTGAGGTCACCTTCGGCGGCCACGGCGTGCCCGCCAAGGGCTGGCTGGTCGGCGAGGTGCACAACGGCATCGCGCAGATGTTCGACGTCATCGAGAACGCGCGCATGATGGTCGGCACCAAGGCCATCGCGACTCTGTCGACCGGTTACCTGAACGCGCTGGAGTACGCCAAGCTCCGCGTGCAGGGCGCCGACCTGACCCAGATGACCGACAAGACCGCGCCGCGCGTCACCATCACCCACCACCCGGACGTGCGTCGTTCGCTGGCCACCCAGAAGGCCTACGCCGAGGGCCTGCGCGCCATCTACCTCTACACCGCCGCCCACCAGGACGCCGACGTGGCGCAGCTGGTATCCGGCGCCGACGAGGATGTCGCCTTCCGCGTCAACGATCTGCTGCTGCCGATCGTCAAGGGTGTCGGTTCCGAGCGGGCCTACCAGTACCTGACCGAATCGTTGCAGACCTTCGGCGGCTCGGGCTTCCTGCAGGACTACCCGATCGAGCAGTACATCCGCGACGCCAAGATCGACTCCCTCTACGAGGGCACCACCGCCATCCAGGCCCAGGACTTCTTCTTCCGCAAGATCGGTCGCGACCGCGGTGTGGCCCTGGCCCACGTGGCCGGGCAGATCCAGAAGTTCATCGAGTCCGAGGCGGGCAACGGCCGCCTCAAGGCCGAGCGCAAACTGCTCGCGACCGCGCTCGAGGATGTCCAGGCCATGACCGCGACCCTGACCGGGCACCTGATGGGCGCCCAGCAGGATCAGTCCGAGCTGTACAAGGTCGGACTCGGTTCGGTGCGCTTCCTGATGGCCGTCGGTGACCTGTTCATCGGCTGGCAGCTGCTGCGTCAGGCCGACGTCGCGATCAAGGCGCTCGACAACGGCGCGACCGGTTCGGACGTGGCGTTCTACACCGGCAAGGTCGGCGTGGCGCAGTTCTTCGCCCGCAACATCCTGCCGGAGCTGACCGCGACCCGCGCCATCCTGTCGAACCTGGACAACGACATCATGGAGCTCGACGAAGCCGCGTTCTGATGAATCGCTGAGTACGAACGAAACGGCCCGGAGGCAGCTGCCTCCGGGTCTTTTCACATGTGGGTGCGGGCTGTGTGGGTGCCTGCGCGGGGTCGACCGACTTCTAGCGCGCGTCGGGGAACAGCGGCGGCAGGTACTCGTCACCGAGCGGCGGCGTCAATTCGTCGATCACGACCAGATTCCCCCCGGATTCCTTGGCCCGGTACATCGCGGCGTCCGCGCGGTGCAGCAGCATCTCCGGCGCGGGCCGTGGACTGTCCGCGTGGGCGCCCGCGTCGAATACCGCGACGCCGACGCTCGCCGTCACCTCGACCTCCGATTCGGCGGTCGCGGCGACGGCGCGACGTAGTCGCTCCGCCTCGGCCCTGACATCGGCCGTCGCGATCGGCGCGGCGACGACGAATTCCTCGCCGCCGGTGCGCGCCACCACCGAACCCGCTTCCGCGGCGGCGTACAACCGCTTGGCCGTCCGGATCAGGACGGTATCGCCGACCCGGTGCCCGAAGTTGTCGTTGACGCTCTTGAACCGGTCGAGATCGAAGGTCATGACGCAGACCGAACTGTGCCCGTCGATCAAACGCGGCAGCCGATTCTCCAGGCCGCGCCTGTTGAGCAGTTCGGTCAGCGGATCCGACAGCGATTCGGTGCGCAGAATCCAGTACATGAACTGGAGCGCGGGCAGCGCGCCCGCGACCGCGCCCACCATGAGCAGGGCCGTCGCCACGGCCAATCGGACGTCGCCGCCGTCGGTCGCGACCAGCGTCGACAGCAGGATCACCGAGAACAACGCCCACACCGCGTGCACCGCCAACACCTTGGCGCTGTGGAAGAAGGCCAGATAGCTACCGGACACCACGAACAGAATCGCGCCCATCGCCCCGAACAAACGGTCCGTCACCTGCAAGAACTCGACCGTGAACAGCACATCGACGAAGGCCATCAGCAGTAGCGACTCGGTTTTGCCCGGCCAGGGGAACAACACCCATCGCAGGGTCCACAAAGCCCCGCTGACCACGCCGACGACGGTCGCCGGACTCGGATCGCCGGTGGGGCCGAACGGGGTACCGGCGATCACCACGGACAAGACGACCAGGCTGATCCCCGGTAAACCGATCGCCCACTTCAGCGGGAGCAGCGCCGAACGCGCCGAGAGGGTGCGGATCAGCCAGTAGTAGTCGACCGGATCGTGCCACCAGGCACGTAGTGTCTTGTCGTCATCCATCCGCTCACCCGTGATCGTCACCGTGCGCGCCGATCGTCGCCGAGCATGAGATCACGGGTGCCGGATCTCACCTGGTCATCGGAGCAGTCCAGGACCGGCGGACCCGTGCCCGACGCGCGCTTCTGTGCTCCAGCCCACTATAGGCAGTACCCAGGAACGATCTTGCTGATTCCTCGAAGGACTCGATCCGGTGAACGTGTCCCGCCCCACAGTGCCGTACACCACACCGATCGACGATCAACGGGCACAATATTGCGGGCAACCGCGCCACAGGAGGGATTCGTCCGAATGAAACGATCGCTGTCGGCACTCGCCAGGGCCTGTGCCATCGGCGTGGTACTCGTTGTCGGGGTCGCGGGCCCCGCCGCCGCCGACCCGAACAACGTGAACCCGATTCCCGGTCTGAACGGCTGGCGCGGACTACCGCAGCTGCCCGGGCCGACCCAGGCGGTCTTCCAGGTCACCGGGATGGACAGTCCGAACCGGACCCAGAACGTCAATATGCTCGGCACCGACCTCGGCATCATGTGGGACGACGGCCGCGGCAATATGCTCACCGCCTTCGGCGACAGCGCCGGACTCGGCGTCCCGAATCTGCTCGCGGGCAGTGTGTGGGCCTGGTCGTCGAATGTGCTGTTCCGCAGTAGCACCAAGGATCCGTCGAACGGCATCTACTTCGACAGCGCCGTGACGAATCCGCTGCCGAGCCCCAAGATTCCCGGCATCGAGATCAGTTTCATTCCCACCGCGGGTATCTCGGTCGGCGGCGTGCAGTACATGAGCATGATGTCGGTGCAGGGCTGGGGTGATCACGGCAAATGGATCACCAACTTCTCCACCCTGGCCGTCTCCGGTGACGGCGGCCAGACGTGGGCGCAATTGCCCAACACCCGTCGCGCGAACGTCGACGGCTGGCAGAGTTTCCAGCAGAGCGCGTTCCTGAAGTCCGGCGGCTACATCTACCGGTACGGCACACCCGCCGGGCGCGCGAATCCCGGATTCGTCTCCCGCACGAAGGAAGCCGATATCGCCAATCTCGACACCTACGAGTATTGGGACGGCAAGGAATGGAAACCGGACGTCAAGGTCGCCGCGCCCATCGTCGGTGATGTCGCCGAACTGTCGGTGATGTGGAACGAATACCTCGGCCAATACGTCATGCTGACAACCGATCCCGCGAATTCGGTGGTCATGCGCACCGCGTCCGCGCCCGAAGGCCCGTGGGGCCCGCCGCGCGTTCTCATCGACGCGCCGTCACTGCCTACCGCCTACGCCCCGATGATCTTCCCGTATCAGACCGGGCGCGACCTGTACTTCCTACTCACCGTGCACACCCAGTACAACGTCATCCTCATGCGAACGCCGTTGGGGTAGTACCGGATACGACGAAACGGCCCGGATCGCTCCGGGCCGTTTCCATTTCGTCACGATGTCAGCGCGGTGCCGACGACAACTGTGCCGGCGAGCGGAACTTCTTCGATGATTCGAATGCGAAACCGATGACCCCACCGCGACGGCGCCTGCCGCGGTGGGGCGCATCGTTGTTACTCGGTCGGGGCGGGGGTCTGACCCGGCTTCGACGAACCCGACGAGAGGCCCTGCAGAATCTTGGCCAGCTGCTCCGAGGAGCCGGTGCCCGCGGCGGGCGGCGGGGTCGTTCCCTCGTCGGCGGCGGCCATACCCGCGCCGGACAGCACGATTCCCGCAGCCGCGGCACCGGTGAGCACGAACATCGAAAGCTTCTTCATTGCTTGATTCATTCCTGTCGAGTAATTCTGACGCCATCAGCGGATCGGCTGATGGCCGGATCCAGTCCTATCACGATGTCGGCGACCTCAGAGAGTTTCCGCACCCGCCGCCCCCGTATCCATATTGCCGATGATTAACGAATATTTCGGAATGCGGTCGGCGAGGTCGAGGATTCAGGAATGCGACCGCGCGTCGTCGTTCCCGCGCAAGCACGGTATTCACCCGCACTACCAGGGATTTCATGTAAATCGAACGACTCGACACCGTTCGAACATGCCCATAATTCTCTGGGCATCACCCCAGAACTATCGGGTTGCGGGGCTCATTTTTCTTACCGCAGAGACAAGAGATGGCGTGGCCGTGCCCATAATTCTATGGTCACCGAAACAAAGGTTGGCAATTCAGTAGCAAATATGAGACAAACCTCACCGGAAACTATCTGTAACACGGCCGCAAGCATTCCGATTCGCGCCGAATCGAGGGAATATATTCACGATACCGCGAGTATCGGACAGCAGCTCACGCCCATTTCATCGGCGCACAAGATATGTCGGGTTCGGAACGGAGTATTCGCGCGACCGACGCGCGAACTCCGCGGCGGCCGGATCCCCGGCCGAGCCGGGTCGGTGTGCAGGACTGCGAGGGAGGCACCGATCGCCACCGCCCGTTACCTTTTCGTGGTCCTTGAACCAGGGACCACGGTCGCCAGGCCCGGTATGACTTCTTGCCCAGTCCTTCGCATGATTCGGGGGGTGGTGTCGCTACGTTCTGGTGGCGTCGTTGCAACGCCCCCGGCGGCCTCGGGCATCCGTGCGGCCACCGGCTCGCCAGCAGCCGATCACGGCACTCGGATACCCGAATCTCACGCCGCGGCTCTCCAGCCCGGTACGAGGCTGCGGGAGAGGCTGGAACAGACGTCGATCAAGGGGTAGGGACGCACTACGCGCCGAATGACGCGCCAGCGGTCACGCTTCGACCCGAAGGCGCGCCGCTCCCTCAGAACAGCCTCGAGCTCACTTCTCCTCGCACTTCACCACCGGAATCGGGTCGTACTTCACCGTCCGGGTATGGCGGGAAACCTCGCGACCGGTTTTGCGGTCGGTGATGATGCGGGTGTCGGAGATGGTGAATCCGGGAGCGCCTTCGGAGGCGATGCAGTCCTTACCCTTCGGCAGGGTGACGGTATTCGGCTCCGTGGGTTTGGATTTGTCGCCGGTGACGGATTCGACGTTGACCGTCTTGGTCCCCCACAGGCGGACGGTGATCTCCGAGGCCGTCGTGGTCGTCTCGATAAAAACGCCCGACTGGGAGTTGTTGCGGAATTTGAGGTCGATGGCGCCGTCGAAGACAGTCGCTTCGCGGGCGGCGGGGTAGCGCGAGATGTAATAGCTGTGTTCGGTGTGCCCAGCGTCCTCCATACCCGCGAAATAGGCGGCGTTGTAGAGGGTGGTGGCGAACTGACTGATACCGCCGCCGACGGCGGTGCTGGGGCGGCCGTGATCGATGATGCCGGATTCGACATACCCCTCGGCGACACCGCGCGGACCGGTGAAGTCGTTGAGGGAGAACGTGTCTCCCGGTTTGATGACCGCCCCGTTGACCTTCTGCGCGACGGTGCGGATATTGACGCCGGACGGGCCGCTGAAGCCGCCGGTTGTGAAGACGCCCATGGGTTCGACGATGCCGAGCGCTTCCGCGGCGGCGGTGGTCAGCGCGGGGTCGACCTTCTCGTAGACGGCCTGCGCGGTGCGCTCCCGCGACACCAGGAGGGCGGGCAACTGCTCGAGGGTCTTGGCCCAGTTGATCTTGTCACCGGTCACGGCGGGCACCACCCTGGCCGAACCGCCTGCCACCGCGAAACTCGCGTCCTTGGGTTCCACTTCGGTGGCCGCCAGCTGCGGTGCGAGCAAACCTGTCGCGGCGTTCTGGTCGACGTTGAGCGCGAGACCGCCCTGTCCGTCCGGCGCGAAGGAGATCACGCTCGCGATCTGCGCCGGATCGAGTTTCGCCGCGCCGGCCTTACCCGCGAAGCTCACCTCGGCGCGCACGGCGGGTTCGGCGATATCGCGCAGCGCCTGGTCGACGGCCTCGGGGCGCACCGTCAGCGGCGCGGGCACCTCCGGCAGGTCGATCGCGGCGCCGAGGATCCACTTGTCGATGATCAGGGTGCGTGCCGCGGTGGTGTCGAGCACCTGTCCGGGCACGGGCGGGATCGCGACGGGTTTGGCGTTCTCGAATCGGATGGTGCCCTCGACCGTGGCGCGATCGTGTTCGTGCAACGACGTGAGCTGCGCGGTCAACGCGGCGTCGTCCACGGCGCTGGCGACGGGCACGTTGCGGGTGCCGAACATCGAGCCGAGGCGGGTGAACGGGTTGTACGGCTGGCCGCCGATGCGATCCCAGGTCGTATCCCAGTCGACTTGCAGGCCCGCCGCGGCGGGGACGATCCTCGACTCCGCGTCACCGATGCGCAGCGGCAGTTCCTCGTTGGACCGGTTGCCCAGTGCGGCACGGAGTTTGGCGTCGGCCGCGGCGGGATCCATGCCCGCGATGTCGACACCGGCGACAACGACGCCACGGGGAACCTCACCCGAGGTCGTCACCAGGTCCGCGATATAGCCGAGGACGGCGAGCCCGAGGACGGCGCCGATCGCGATACCGACCCGTTTGGTCGTCGGCGATTGCCACCACGGGCTCGCCGCGGGTCTGTCGCCGGAACCCGGCCGCCGCGGCGGCGGGCCGGGAGGGCCGGATCTCACGGGGTCTCGCGGAGCGTCGCGGGGATGGTTTCGCGGCGCGGGCCGCTGGGTACGTAGAGGCTGGGTCGGCGCGGAGGTCCACTCCGGGGCCTGCTCACCCGCCGTCCGATGCGATTCGAGGAGCTGGCGTAGCCCGACTTCGCCGCCGTCGCGTCGGCCTCGGTCGTGGCTTCCGGTGCTCGACTCGCTCGTCACGAACCGTCCTCCCCGCTGAAGGTAAACAGGAACCCGCACCGTGCGGGTCTCCCCAACGATAGAGCCCTATCGTGGTCGTCCGCACGGCACGAACCCTCAGCTAATCTCTAGCAAACAACAGCCTGGGAACGTGGAGAAGCCCCGCGCAGTTGCCGGGTCGGGGGTCTGGCAACTACGCGGAGCCGATCTGTTTATCGGCGCAGCGCACAGTGCGTTACACACCGTGGCCGACGGCGAGGCGATCGGAGCGAGACAATGAGCATGACTCTCGCCACATCCGCTCGGCACACACCAGGAAGATGGTCGGATATGCAGCTGGGAATGGTCGGCCTCGGCCGAATGGGCGCCAATATCGTGCGCAGGATCGTCCGGGACGGGCATACGGCCGTCGGCTGCGACCGCAGAACCGAGAATATCGACGAGTTGACCTCCGAACTCGGCGACAGTTTCGACGGCACCGCGGATCTGGCCGATTTCGTCGGGAGGCTGGAAACTCCCCGGGTGGTGTGGGTGATGATCCCGGCGGGAGCCACCGGCGCGGTGATCGACCAACTGGGCGAACTACTCGAATCGGGCGATATCGTCATCGACGGCGGCAACAGCCGCTATCACGAGGACATACACCGGGCGGAGCGACTTTCCCCGAAGGGCATCCACTACGTGGATATCGGGACCTCGGGTGGCGTTTTCGGGCTGGAACGCGGCTTCTGCCTGATGATCGGCGGCGAGAGCGGACCCGTCGAACACCTCGATCCGCTGTTGAAATCCATCGCGCCGGGCGTGGGGACCGCCGAGCGGACGCCGGGCCGCGACGGGGAGCCGTCGACCGCCGAACAGGGCTATCTGCACTGCGGTCCCGCCGGGGCCGGACATTTCGTCAAGATGGTGCACAACGGCATCGAGTACGGGGCCATGGCGGCCTATGCCGAAGGTCTCAACATCCTGCACAAGGCGAATTACGGGGCGGAGCACGCCGGGGAGTTCTCCGCCGAGGAGACCCCGCTGGAGCATCCGGAGTTCTACCGCTACGACCTCGACATCCCCGAGGTGACCGAAGTGTGGCGACGCGGCTCGGTGGTGGCCTCGTGGTTGCTCGACCTCACCGCGGGCGCGCTCTACGCCGACCCGAACCTGGACTCGTTCGACGGACGGGTCTCCGATTCCGGCGAGGGACGCTGGACCCTGGACGCCGCGATCGACGTCGGCGTCCCCGCGCCGATCCTCGCGGCCGCGCTGTTCCAGCGTTTCTCCTCGCGCGGCGATTCGCTCTACGCGGACAAGATGCTCTCCGCCATGCGCGCAGCGTTCGGCGGACACCACGAACTGCCGAAATAGTAAGGACCACACCCGAAACGCCCCCCGGACCGAATCCCCTGCGCGCTGGGCGACAGCCCACCCCGGTCGGAACGCCCGTACCTGTCCGCCGCGTTCATCGGAACAAACCGCGCGTTCCGGTCACCACGGAAGCCCGACTGAAGTACGTTTTTCACCGGCTGGCCCCGCTCCGGTCCGCTTCGGCGCCGACCAAGGCTTCCGCCGCGGTCGACCGATCCGGCCGGACCGGATCCAGCGATGGGCGGCATCCGATCCCGGGGAAGGACCGGATGCCGCCCATGTCCTGTCTCAGCGCTCCAGGATGGCGACGACGCCCTGGCCGCCCGCGGCGCAGATGGAGATGAGGGCGCGGCCCGAACCCTTTTCGGCGAGCAGTTTCGCGGTGGAGGCGACGATGCGGCCGCCGGTCGCGGCGAAGGGGTGGCCCGCGGCCAGGGAGGAGCCGTTGACGTTGAGTTTACTGCGGTCGATCGCGCCGAGGGCACCGTCGAGGCCGAGGCGTTCCTTGCAGTACTGGTCGGATTCCCAGGCCTGCAGGGTGGCCAGGACGACGGAGGCGAAGGCCTCGTGGATCTCGTAGTAGTCGAAATCCTGCAGGGTCAGGCCGTTGCGGGCGAGCATGCGCGGCACCGCGTAGGTCGGAGCCATCAGCAGGCCGTCGGGGCCGTGGATGTAGTCGACCGCGGCGACCTCGGAATCGACCAGGTAGGCCAGGGTCGGCAGTTTGCGCTCGGCGGCCCATTCGTCGCTGGACAGCAGTACCGCGGAAGCGCCGTCGGTCAGCGGGGTGGAGTTGCCCGCGGTCATGGTCGCGCCGCCCGCCTTGACGCCGAAGACCGGCTTGAGCGTGGACAACTTCTCGACGGTCGATCCGGGACGCAGGTTGTCGTCGCGGGTCAGGCCGAGGAACGGGGTGATCTGGTCGTCGAAGAAACCGCGGTCGTAGGCGGCGGCCATATTCTTGTGCGACAGGTAGGCCAGTTCGTCCTGGGCCTCGCGGGCGATGCCGAATTCCTTGGCGGTGATGGCCGCGTGCTCGCCCATCGACAGGCCGGTGCGCGGTTCGGCGTTGCGTGGGATCTCGATACCGAGCATGCCGGGCCGCAACTGGCCGACGAGCTTGAGCCGGTCCTTGTTGGACTTGGCGCGGTTGGCGTCGAGCATCCACTCGCGCATGCCCTCGCTGACGCCGATCGGCGCGTCGGAGGTGGTGTCGGTACCGCCGCCGATTCCGGCATCAATCCGACCAGCCCCTATGGCGTCGCCCACGGTGACGATGGACTGCAGGCCGGTGCCGCAGGCCAGCTGTAGATCGTGGGCCGGGGTGTAGGGGCTCAGCGTGGAGCCGAGAACGCTCTCGCGGATCAGGCTGTGCTCGCCCACCCGCTTGAGCACCGCGCCGCCGACGACCATTCCGAGGCGCTCACCCTGCAGGTTGAACCGGCTGACGAGGCCGTCCAGCGCGGCGGTGAACATGTCCTGGTTGGAGGCGTGCGCGTAGGCCTTGTCGGAACGGGCGAACGGAATCCGGTTACCGCCCACGATCGCGATCGGGCGCGGCTGCCGCGGGGTCTTGGCCGAACGGGCTTTGCTTGTCACTCGAGTCTCCAGGTCTCGTGGGGTGGGCATATGCACTGGGAACAGCTGCCTGCACACCGTCACCGGGGGCGGGACGCGGAAATTCCTCGCGCGTACCCGACAGGCGGCGGTATCGGTTTACTTTAAACTTACTCTGGAGTAAGTTAATTGTCGACACCGTACCCCGCACGTGTCAGCACGTTCGCCTGGGGCATGCAGTGCACGAGACCACCACGACACAGAAAAGGTAGGAACAGTGGCAGCCAGCAAGAGTAAGGGTGCTCCCAACCTCTACGGATCGTTCGTACACTCCGCCCCCGGCCAGTTCCTGGCGAGCAAGCTGGGCTTGCCGAAGCCGGAGAACCTGCGCCGCTACGCCAAAGGTGAAGCGCCGCTGCCCGGCCCGGTACTGATCGGCGGCAAGGGCCGCGTGGCCGAACCGGTGCGCGCGCTCCTGTCCGACTACACCTTCGCCGATTCGCTCGAGCAGGGCGCCAAGCACGGCGCGCTCGTCTTCGACGCCACCGGAATCGGCTCGATCGAAGAACTCTCGCAGCTCTTCGAATTCTTCCAGCCCGCTCTGCGCAGCCTGACCGCGTCGGGCCGCGTCCTCGTCATCGGCACCACGCCGGAACTGACCGGCAGCGTCGACGAGCAGATCGCCCAGCGCGCGCTCGAGGGTTTCACCCGTTCACTCGGCAAGGAGCTGCTGCGCGGCTCCACCGCGCAACTGGTCTACCTCTCGCCGGAGGCCGCGCCGAACGCCAGCGGCCTGGAATCCACACTGCGCTTCCTGCTCTCGGCCAAATCGGCGTTCGTCGACGGACAGGTGATCCGGGTCGGCTCGGCCGATTCCACCGCCCCCGCCGACTGGGACAAGCCGCTGGCGGGCAAGGTCGCCGTCGTCACCGGCGCGGCGCGCGGTATCGGCGCGACCATCGCGGAGGTTTTCGCCCGTGACGGCGCCACCGTCATCGTCGCCGATATCCCGGCCGCGGGCGAGGCGCTGTCGCAGACGGCGAACAAGGTCGGCGGCACCGCGCTCGCGCTCGACGTCACCGCCCCCGACGCCGCCGAGAAACTGGCCGATTTCGCCACCGAGCGGTTCGGCGGCATCGACATCATCGTGCACAACGCGGGCATCACCCGCGACAAACTGTTGGCCAATATGGACGAGGCCCGCTGGAATTCGGTCATCAACGTGAATCTGGCCGCGCCGCACCGCATCACCGAAGGCCTGGTCGCCCGCGGCGTGCTCAAGGAAGGCGGGCGCGTGATCGACGTGTCCTCCATCGCGGGTATCGCGGGCAATCGCGGCCAGACCAACTACGGCGCGTCCAAGGCGGGCGTCATCGGCATGGTCGACGCCGAAGCGCCGAAGCTGGCGGAGAAGGGCATCACCATCAACGCCGTCGCTCCCGGTTTCATCGAGACCGCGATGACCGCCGCCATCCCGCTCGCCACCCGCGAGGCGGGTCGGCTGATGAGCTCGCTGTTGCAGGGCGGCCAGACCGTCGACGTCGCCGAGACCATCGCCTACTTCGCCGGACCGGCGTCGAACGCGGTGAGCGGCAATGTCGTTCGGGTCTGCGGGCAGAGCCTGATCGGGGCATGATGACGCAGAGGATCTCGCTCACCGAGCCGCCGAAGAACAGCAAACTCTTCGTCAAGGCCGCACTCGGCGCGGTGCCGCTGCTGTCCCAGCGCCGCGCGTCGCTACCGGATCGCGTGGTGCGACTGGAGGGTTTCCGGGTCGACCCGGACCATCTGGCCGCGTACTGCCGGGCCACCGGGCTGCGTTTCGGCGATTCGCTTCCGCTGACCTACCCGTTCGTGCTGAGCTTCCCGCTGGCGATGCAACTGGTTGTCGCTCGCGATTTCCCGTTCGTCGCGGTGGGCGCGGTGCACGCGGAGAACACGATCGAGCGCGCACGCGAGATCTCGGTGGCCGAACCGCTGGATTTCGAAACCCATATCGAGAATCTGCGCGAACACCCCAAGGGCCTGCTGGTCGACGCGATCACCGAGGTGAAGGTCGGCCGGGAACAGGTGTGGCGTCAAGTGACCACGTTCCTGCACCAGCAGAAGACCTCGCTGTCGGGCGGACCCAAACCCGAACCGAAGCCGGACGAGGTGCCACCGCCACCGCTGCGCGCGCTGCGGGTGGATCAGAAGATGATCAACCGGTACGCCGCGGCCTCCGGTGATCACAATCCGATCCACACCTCGGCGTTGGGCGCCAAGGCTTTCGGGTTCCCGAAGCCGATCGCGCACGGAATGTGGTCGGCCGCCGCGATACTCGGCTCGATCGAGGGCCGGATCCCCGAGAAGTCCACCTACACGGTGAAATTCGGGAAGCCGATCCTGCTGCCGTCGACGGTGAACATGTACGCGGACCAGGTCGCGGGCGGCTGGGATCTCGCACTGAAACATCCGAAGAAGGGGTACCCGCATCTGACGGCGACCCTGCGCTGATCTCCCGCATCCGAGAAGCCCTCGAATCCTGAACGGTTCGAGGGCTTCTCGTCTTCACGGGCAATCGATACGCGCACCGATTCGGCGCTCCGACGACGACCGGGCGAGCCGGATGCTTCGAGCACCGCGCCGACCAGGTCAGCAGTCGCAGCAGCAACCACAACCGTCGCAATCACAGCAATCGCCGCAGTCACAACAGCTGCTGCAATCACAGCATTCACCGCAATCGCAATTGCTGGCCCAGGCATCTTTGCGCTCGCCGGTGCAAGGGCTGGTGTGCTCGGCGCAGCAGGCCCAGCCGGTGCAGTAGACACCGAGGACGATGGCGATGCCGGTGCCGAGATCGGGACGCCGCGTCGGGGGACGATGACCGGTCCCGCCACGATGCGCGTGCGGCGCGTCCGCACGGCGTGCCACATGCTGTGCGGAAGTAGTGCACGCGTGCGCGATCGGCTCCCCGATACCGCGGCGCAGTCGGCGCAGCAGCGAATGCAATGGATCGAGCAGGATCCAGCGCACCGTCGGCGTATCCGCCAATTGTGCCTCGGCGACGGCCGCGCGCAGCGCCGATTCCGATTCCCGCAGCAGGTCGTAGGCCTGCGGCATCGTCGTACCGGTAACGGCAAGCGGGTTGAACCGGCCGCGCGCCCGGTCGTCGTCGAAATCCTCGACGGCGTCGGCGAGGTGGGCGATGCGCCCGAAATGCCTGCCCGCCTCGCGCAATGGGTCGACATTCTCCGTGCGACCCGCGAGAACGGCGGTGTGAGCGAAGAATTCGGCCGCGCACAGTTGAGTCGGGCCGGTGAGTTCGTCGAGCGAGATCGACGGTCCGCGCCCGGCCTCGGACAGGCTCGTCTCGACAGTGCGGTGCGTACCGGCCGCCCGATGTTCGAGATCGGCCTGCCCCGCGATCGCGCCGACGAGCGGTTCGATATCGAGCCCGATCCGCTCGGCCTGACCGCGCGCGCGATCGGCCCAGCGGTGCGACACCTTCGCCATCGGACGACGGGTGAGCACCGAACCGTCACGATCATCGACGTGATCGCGGATCTTGGCCGAACCCAACAGCAGCGAGGCGGTGGCGGCCAGCAGCACGCCCGGCGCGTCGGCGGGCGCCACCTCCGCGCGTCGCATGCCGCGCAGCGCGCAGGGGCCCGCGGTGGTGCGCGCCATCGGACCCGCGAGCTGTGCCTCGGTCAGCACGCTCAGCACTATCGCGTCGGTATTGGTCGCGGTACGCGCCAGTTGACCGTGCCCGTCACGCAGCCCCAGGCACAGCCCGCACATGTGCGCGCGCCACTGCGACGCGTCGATACCGTATTTCTCCGCACCGTGCGAACACGGTCGCAGCATTCCGAACACTCCGCCCCATTCCTCCCCCGGCCGACACGCGACGGCCGATCCTTCCTGTCGATCCACAGCATCCTGGCAGCCGTTCGCCCGCGAGGCGAACCGGATGGTTCCCGCGCGTGGGCCGCGGCGACTCAGCAGTCGCAGCAACAGTCGCCGCAGTCGCAGCAGTCCATGCGCTTGATCCAGGCTTTCTTCCTGCGCCCGCTGCACGGCCGGTCGTGGTCGGCGACGCAGGCGTAGCCGGTCGGATACTGCACGAGGAATTTGCCGATGCCCTCGAGCAGATTCGGCCTGCGCCTGCGCCGATTCGGATCGTTGGGATTCTGCGGCGGGTACTGGTCCGGGTACTGCGGATAGTGCGCGGAGGGAGCGAGGATTCCGAGGTCGCGGCCCATTCCGGTGAGCAGGCTCGACAGCGGATCGAGCAGCATCCACCGCACCGTCGGCTCGCGATCGAGTCCGACTTCGGTAACGGCTTCCCGCAGGGCCGTATCGGATCGGCGCAGCAGGTCGTAGGCGTCGTCGACGCCGGTCGCCGTCGCGGCGAGCGGGTTGAAGCGCTCGTGGGCGAGATCGTCTTCCAGATCCTCGACGGCATCCGCGAGGTGGGCGATGCGCCCGAAATTGCGGCCTGCCTCGCGCAACGGCTCGACATTCGCGGCGCGGTCGGCGAGTACGGCGGTGTGGGCGAAGAATTCGGCCGCGCACAGTTGGGTCGGGGCGGTCAACTCGTCGAGGGATATCGGCCGCGAATCCGTCGCTCCCGCGCGTGCTTCCAGCGCGCCCTGGGAATTGATCGCGGCGACAAGCGGTTCCACGTCGAGGTAGATCAGCGCGGCCTGGGCCCGCGCTCCGTCGGCCCACCGCCCCGACACCTTCGCCATCGGACGGCGCAGCAGTGGGGAACCGTCACGATCGTCGACGTGATCACGAATCTTGGCCGCACCCAACAGCAATGACGCGGTCGAGGCCAAGCGGACACCGGGCGAGTCGGCGGCGGCGACACTCGCGCGACGCATCCCGCGCAACGCGCACGGCCCGGCCTCGGTGCGAGCGACCGGACCGCCGAGCTGGGTCTCGGTGAGCATGCTGAGCACCATCGCGTCGGTATTGGTCGCGGTGCGCGCTAGCTGACCGTGTCCGTCACGCAGACCGACGCACAGCCCGCACATGTGCGCGCGCCACTGCGACGGGTCGATGCCGTATTTGTGCGCGCCGTGCGCACAGGGGGTGAGCAGCCCGAACATGCGGCCCCGATTCTTTCGATCCGGATTCGTTCACCGCGGATCGATTCGCCGCGGGATAGGAAACTCTGACACCCCGCACCGCGTACGGCAAGGCGAGAGGAGGTTGGGGCTACTCGGCCTTCTTGCGCCCGGCCAGACCGCGCCAGGCCAGGTCGTCGAGCAGGTCGACCGCCTCGGAGACTTCGATGCGACCGCTGGCGACCCGATCGGCGATGGCCTCGCCCGCACCGATGACGGCCACCGCCACCACGTCGAAGTTGGTGCCGGGTTCGGGATGTTTGGCGCTGGACTCGAGTAGTTTGGCGGTCAATTCGATGACGCGCTCCCGGGCGTTCTCGATTTCCGACGCGAAGGCCTGCTGACCGATGGCCTGCCGGTAGAGCACCTGCCATGACCTGCGGTTGCGGTCGACGAAGCCGAGAAAACCCTCCAGCGCGGTACGCACCTGTTCGTGCGGGGTCAGCAGCGGGTTGCCCGCCGGTGTCACGGATTCGATGAAACGCAGGCCCTCACGCTGGATGCACGCGCGAAACAGTTCGTCCTTCGAACCGTAGTACAGGTACAGCATCGGTTTGGAGATCTTCGCCTCGGCGGCGATCGCGTCCATCGATGTGTCGTGGAACCCGTTGCGCGAGAAAACCTCGACGGCGGCATCGAGCATCTGCTGCTCACGAACCGCCCGAGGAAGTCGCTTCGTTCCGCCCGCCATCCACTCTCCTACCACAGGGTGAAGTCCCTATATTACTCCAAGGTAAGTTCGGCGGGTTGGATTTGCTCACCAGTCGCCGTCATCCCGGACTGTGCGCGGTCACCACCGACCGGACTCGATGAGGCTAGACGTGCGATCCGGCGGCGGGTCGGCCCGCCTACGTTACGACCAGACCTTGCGCGACCGGCAGGACGGGGTGACGCGACGGCCCGCGCACAGCGGGCGCGGGCCGAGGGGTGTGATCGGAGACGGGATCAGCAGCGAGCCGCGCCCTTGTATTTGCCGTTGCGCAGCACCGAGGCGTCGACCTGCGCGGCGGGCAGCCTGCCGCTCGCCACCGCGTTCTCCAACTGGTCGAGCACACTCGACACCGCGTCGGTACTGATCCACAGGGCATTGTCCGCACCGGCCACCAGCGCGGCCTCCACCGCCGCCTCGATCCCCAGCCTGCTGGTGATGGCGGCCATACCGCTCAGATCATCGGTGAAGATGGGGCCGTCGAACGGCGCGGCGCCGTAACCGGAACCGTTGCGCAACAACGACATCGCCGCCGGACTGATACTGGCGGGAACATTCGGCGCGGTCAGTCCCGGCACATCGAGATGGCCGACCATGACGGCGGCTCCGGAACCGATGAGGTTGCGGAAGGGCACCAGATCACTGGTCTGCAACTGATCCAGCGGCGGTGTCCGCACCGCGCCGGTATGCGAATCGCCCGAACCGGAACCGTGACCGGGGAAATGCTTCATCACCGACCCGACGCCGACCTCGTTCATGGCGCGGATATAGGCGTCGGCGTAGCGGGTGACCACATCGGGATCATCGGAGAACGAGCGGTCGCCGATGACGGAATCGTCGGGCTGACTGCTGACGTCGACATCGGGGGCGAAATCGACCGTCACACCCAGATTCTTCAGCGCCCGGCCGCGGACCAGGCTCGCCTGGTAGAACTCCTCGGGGGTCATGGTCTGGGCGGTCACCCGGGCCGAGGGCGCCGCGCCGATCAGATCCGCGACGCGCGAGACCCGGCCGCCCTCCTCGTCGATGGTGACCATGAGCGGCACGATCGCGGTCTGCTGGATCTGCGGCAACTGGCCGTTGGTCAGCAGCGCCTTATCCGTCCACCCACCCACGAAAACACCGCCGACCTGCTCGGATGTCACCGTCTCCATCGCGTCCGCGCCGCCGGTGATGCCGACGGTCAGCAGCTGGGCCAATTTCTGACGCGGCGTGAACTGCGCCAGGTAGGCCGCTCCGCAGTCGCGCTGGGCCGGGGTGATCGATGATTCGCCAGTGGTGGTGGCGGGCCCGGTCGCCGGTGGCGTGGTCGAAGTCGCGGCGGTTTCGGTGTCGCTGTCACCGCCGGAGCAGGCGGTGGCGACCGCGGTGATGATCGCGAGCAGAACGAGAGGCGTCTTCCGCATGGACATCCACGCTACTGCGCGACAGGCCCGGGTCCGTCCCCGGGGCGCTTCGGCGCGTCGGCGGCGACGCGCGGTCGGCCGCCGTCGCCCCCGGAACGGCACGGCCCGATCCGGTAAAATGGCCGTGCGCCCTCACCGGGAGGTCATCGTGCCCTGCGACTTGATGCTCATCGCCTACGACGGTTCCGAGAATGCCAAGCGCGCTGTCGAATACGCCGGACGGTTCCTGTCCGCGAACCGGGCCGTCGTGCTCACCGCCTGGGAGCCCATGGTGCGCCAAGCGGCCAGACTGTCGGGGCTCTCCGGGGTGATGCAGCCGGAATGGGTGCCCGACGAGGAGATCGAGGACATCGCCTACGTCGACGCCAAGAACGTCAATATCGAGGGTGTGCGCCTGGCGAAACTGGCCGGGCTCAACGCCGAGGCGCGGACCGCCGAATGCTCGTCGACCATATGGAACGCCATCGTCGACTGCGCCGACGAACTCGACGTCGACATCATCGTCGCGGGCACCCGCGGCGCCACCGGGATCCGCGCGCTGCTGCACAGCAGTGTCGCGGACGCGGTGTTGAAACACTGCCATCGCCCGGTGCTCATGGTTCCGCCCGGCCGCGAACCGCCACGCTGAGACCTCCCTCGCTGAGACACCCCTGCCTGAGACATCCCTCGCAGCATCCGGACTCGGCGGCGAGCGGCGTTAGTGTCGAAGGATCATGAACGAATTCCTGCTCGCCCAACCCGGCAGCGTGCTGCGCGCGCACGGTAGTCATCGCGTCTTCGCCGAACCGGCGGCGGCGGGGCGCGCGCTGCGGGACGGGACGGCGGACCTGATCGTCGGCGCGCTGCCCTTCGATCCGAGCGGGCCCGCCGCGTTGAACGCGCCACGCGAGGTACTGCACACGGCGGGGCCGTGGCGACCCGCCGCGCTCCCCCCGCTGCCCCCGGTCCGAGTGGTCGACGAGATCCCCTCTCCCGCGGCACATGTGCAGCGGGTGCGGGCGCTGGTCGAACTGCTCAACGATCCCGGCCAGCCACTGCGCAAGATCGTCGCGGCCAGATCCGTACTGGCCGAGGCGGACAGCGCGCTCGACGCCGAACTCGTCGCCGCGCACCTGCTGACCAGGCATCCACACGCGAATGTCTTCGCCGTCGACCTCACACCCTCCGGCCGCGACGGCGCGACCCTGATCGGCGCGACACCCGAAGTCCTCGTCGCCCGCCACGGCGACACCGTGACCCTGCGACCGCTCGCGGGCACGATGCCGCGGCCGTCGGATCCGGCCGCCGATGCCGCGCAGGCCGCGGAACTGTTGTCCAGTACGAAGAATCGCGACGAGCACGCGTTCGTCATCGACTGGATCCGCGAGATCCTCGCGCCCGTCTGCTCCGAACTGTCCATTCCCGACGGTCCGGAACTGGTCAGCACGCCGGAAGTCTGGCATCTGGCCACCCCGATCACCGGCGTTCTGCGTGACCGGGCGACGACCGCGCTCGATCTGGCGATCATGTTGCACCCGACCCCCGCGGTCTGCGGCACCCCGACCCCGCTCGCCCTGGAGATCATCACGGCGGGCGAGCCGGACCGCGGTTTCTACGGCGGCGCGGTCGGCTGGTGCGACGCGGCCGGTGACGGCGAATGGGTCGTCGCGATCCGGTGCGCCGAACTGTCGGCCGACGGCCGCGCGGTGCGGGCGAGCGCGGGCGGCGGCATCGTCGCCGCCTCGAATCCCGAGGTCGAACTCGACGAGACCACGGCCAAACTTCGCACACTGTTGCGCGGACTGGATTGCGTCGTGCCCGCACACTGAGTCCACGCAGAATCGGACAACCGACCAGCAGTTTCCGGATTCGGCGCGCGAAAACACGGACTGTTGGCACCGGCAGACCGATCGGCCTGCTAGGTTGACCCGGAATGTGCCTGCGTCGATGTATTGGAGTCCCGCGATGAAGTTTGCTGTCCCTGGCATTGCGAGTGCGGTCGCCGGTGCCGTCCTCGGCGCGGTCGCGGTATTCGTGATCACAGCCGCCGTGCAGCAGAACTCGCGCCCCGACCTCGACCGGGGAGACCCGGATTCCTCGTTGCTCAACAACGTTGAATACGGCGCACGCTGAGCCTCTGACCTCCGCTTCATCCGCCGACTCGCTCGGCTCCGGCGCGGCAGAGGTTCGAGAAGGGGCACACGCTCAGGCTCGACCGGAAGTCGCACCGCTGGGTAGACGCTGGTTTGCCGGGACCGTGGTCGCGGCATTCCTGCTCACCTTCCTCCAGGCGCCCGGTCTCACGGTCGCCGATACGAAATACGATCTGGCGCAGAATCCGCTCGGATTCCTCGATCGCGCCGCCCACCTGTGGAGCAGCCAGGCCCCGATGGGCCAGGTGCAGAACCAGGCCTACGGCTATTTCTTCCCGCACGGGGCGTTCTTCTCGGCCGGGCACATCCTCGGCCTGCCCGCCTGGGTGACCCAGCGGATCTGGTGGGCGCTGCTCCTGCTCGCCGGGTTCTGGGGCATCGTCCGGCTCTGCGAAGTACTCGGCATCGGCAGTCGCGGGTCCAGGATCATCGCGGCCATCGCGTTCGCCCTCTCCCCCCGGGTGCTGACCACACTCGGCTCGATCTCCTCGGAGACGCTGCCGATGATGCTCGCGCCATGGGTGCTGCTCGCTCCCGCCGCGCTCGGCACCGCCTATCGCCGACGGGCGCGCGGCGGCGCGGTATCGCCCGCGGGCAGCGCGCTCGCCCTCGCGCTGATGGGTTCGGTCAACGCGGTCGCCACCGTCGCGGCCTTCCTGCCCGCCCTGCTGTGGTGGGCCTCGTACCGTCCCAATCGGGACTGGTGGCGTTTCACCAGGTCGTGGATTCCGCTGCTGGTACTCGCCACGCTGTGGTGGGCGGTGCCGCTGCTGCTGCTCGGCAAGGTCAGCCCGCCGTTCCTGGACTACATCGAATCCTCCGGCGTCACCACCCAGTGGGCCTCACTGGCCGAGGTGCTGCGCGGCACCGACAGCTGGACGCCGTTCGTCTCCCCGGAACGTATCGCGGGCGCGGTGCTCGTCACCCAGCCCGCGGCGGTACTGGCGACCGGCCTGCTCGCGGCGGCGGGACTCGCGGGACTGGCCATGCGGACCATGCCGTTCCGCGGGCGGTTCGCGCTCATCCTGCTGGTCGGTCTGGTCGGGATCTGCGCCGGTTACGTCGGCGAACTCAGCGGTCCCTTCGCCGAATCGGTGCGCGTCTTCCTCGATTCCGGCGGTGCGCCGCTGCGCAATGTCCACAAACTCGAACCGCTGATCCGGCTGCCGCTCGTCATCGGCCTCGCGCATCTGCTCTCGCGGGTGCCGTTACCGGTCTCCTCACCGCTGCCGGTGTGGCGCAGCGCCTTCGCGCACCCCGAACGTGACCGCATGGTCGCGATCGCGGCCCTCGTGCTCGCCGCGCTGACACTGTCCACGTCGCTGGCCTGGACCGGGAAGCTGGCCCCGCGCGGGGCCTACGACGAGGTCCCCGCCTACTGGGAACAGACCGCGCGGTGGCTGTCCGACAATGCCTCCGACACCCGCGCGCTCGTGGTACCCGGCGCGCCCTTCGGCAGTCAGGTATGGGGCCTGACCAGGGACGAGCCACTCCAGGCGCTGGCCGACACCCCGTGGGCGATCCGCGACGCCGTCCCGCTCAACCCGCCCGGCACCATCCGCGCGATGGATTCGGTGCAGCGCCTGATCGCCGACGGCCGCCCCTCCGAAGGACTCGCGGCGACCCTGGCCGACCAGGGCATCGGCTATCTGGTGCTGCGCAACGACCTCGATCCGGAGACCTCGCGCTCTACTCGACCGCTGCTCGCGCACCGGGCGATCGAGGGATCGCCGGGGCTGACCAGGGTCGCCGAATTCGGCAATCCGATCGAACCGGTCGTCATCGCCGACAACCTGGTGGCCGACGGCGATCTGCGTCCGGCCTACCCGGCGGTCGAGATCTATCGCGTCGACGCGCGTGCCCCCGGAACTCCGGTCGCGGTCACCCCGGGAGTCGGCGCGCCGGATTCGTTCCCCGGCGCGTACACCGTGCCGCTGGCTTCGGTGCCGGTCGTGCAGGGCGGTCCCGAAGTACTCGAGCGACTGCGCCGCGATCCGGAGCACCCCGACGCGCCGGTCCTGCTCGCGGGCGACGCGGCCGCCGCCGGACTTCCGATCGGACCGCTGACCGTCACCGATACGCCGATGGACCGGGAATCGGATTTCGGCCGCGTCGACAACCACAATTCGGCCCTGCGCGCCCCGGACGATCCGCGGCGGACCCACAATCTGGTGCCCGACTATCCGGTGGCGGGCACGGAGCCGGTGCGTGGGCAATGGTCGGGCGCGACGATCACCGCGTCGAGTTCGGCCTCCGACGCCACCCAGATCGGCGGTTCGGCCCCCGGCAGCTCGACGACCGCCGTGATCGACGGCGACCCGGCCACCTCCTGGATCAGCAGCGGACTGGAAAGTTCGGTCGGACAGTGGCTGCGGCTCGATCTCGACCGTCCACTGCGCTCCGGGTTGCTGCGCCTGACCACCAGCCCGGCCGCGATCGGCGATCCGGTGAAATGGGTCGAGGTGCGCACCGTCAACGGCAGTGTGTCCGCGCGGATCACCGAACCCGGTACGCCGGTGTCGATCCCACTGCCGGTCGGCTCGACAGACTGGGTGAGCATCACCGCGATCCGCACCGAAGGCGGCCGTCGCGGTGGACAATTCGGCATCAGCGAACTGACCCTCGACGATTATTCCGTGCGCGACGCACCGGTGCGCGTCGATATCAGGCATCGCACCGTACTGCCGCCGACACCGGCGGGCGCGCGGATCGAATCCTGGGATCTTGGACAGGAATTCCCCGGGCGCAGTGCGTGTTTCGACACCCCCGAACGCATCAGATGCAGTAAAGGGCTCGCCCTGGCGCCGGAAGAACCCGGCACCTTCCAGCGCACCCTCACCTCGCCGGAACCGATGCCGGTCACCCCGCGACTGACCCTGCGCACCAGGCAGGGGCCCGCGCTGGAGGCCATGCTCACCGACCCCGACCGTCCGGTGGCACGCGGCAAAGCCGATGTCGGCGACCTGCGCGGCGCCGCCTTCGCCGCGACCGACGGCGACCCGCGCACCAGCTGGACCGCACCCGAGGATTCGGTGCGATCCAAGACCGGCGCCAAACCGACGCTGACGATCGAACTACCGGAACCGGCGCTGGTCACGGGCCTCGATCTCACCACCTCGCTGGGCGGGCTGCCCGCCGCACCCACCTCGGTCTCGGTGAATCTCGGCAACGGTCCGCAAGTCCGTGAACTCGACAAGGACCGGGAAGCCGGGGAACCCGCGCGGATATCGCTGTTCCCGACCGTCACCGACCGGATCGAACTCAGTATCCAGAGCTGGACGCCGGTGTTGGACCGGACCGCGCTCGGCTTCGCCGCCGAACAGCCGCCCGGCCTGGCCGAGATCTCGGTCCTCGGCCCGGACTACCCGCCGCCCGCCCCCGCCGATCGACCGCTGACCATCCCGTGCTCACTCGGCCCGACGGTGAGCGTCGACGGAATCGCCGTGCGGACCAGCGTCACCGCGACCGCCGACGAGTTGCGTTCCAGCGCACCGGTTTCCGCTCGGGCCTGCGACGGCGACGAATCCGCGACCGCGGATACCCCGCCGACGCTCGTGGTCGGATCGGGACCCGTCGACGTCAGTGTCGGGCCGACCGAACTGTTCTTCATCGATCGGCTGCGGCTGACGCGCACCGACAACCGACCGGCCCCCGCCTCGAACGGGCAGCGAGTGCTCGTCCTGCCGCTCAGCACCAATGTCGGCTGGCAGGCCCGCGCCGCCGACGGCACCGAACTCGCGCCGGTGGTGATCGACGGCTGGCAGCAGGGCTGGCGGCTGCCGGACAACTGGTCGGCGCGCGACGAACCGATCACCGTCTCCTTTCCCGCCGACCGCTGGTATCGGCTCGGCATCTTCGGCGGCCTCCTGCTCTTGATCCCCCTGATCGCGCTGGCGATACCGCGTCGGCGTTCCCCGGTCGTCGAGACCATCGCGGTGCCGCGAACCTGGGGAACACGCACCGTCGGCATCGTCGGGGTGACGGCCGCGGCGACGATCATCGCCGGTCCGGTCGGCGCCGCGCTCACCGTCGCCGGGGTGGCGGCGGCCCGCTTCTACGCCCGCGTCACCGCGAACCACCTCGCGATCGTCGCCGGGGTGGGAACCGCGCTGTCGCTGGCGGCGCTGTCCACCGGGCCGTGGCGCTCACCGGGCGGATACGTGGGCGGCTCGGTCTGGGTCCAGGTGCCCGCGCTCATCGCGGTGATCGCGGTCGGTATCGCCGCACTCCCGCGCGCCCGCACCCGACCGGAGCGGGCCGGACCCGACGACAGCGACTCACGAGACGGCTAGCGTTGTCCGCGTGCGGACCTGCGTGGAATGCGATTTCGCCTACGACCTCACCGTCGCGACCGAGGTGTCGGCGCTGGCGCGTGGCTACGCGGACGACTACGCCCGAATCCTGATATCCGACCCGGCGCGACTGCGGCGCCGGACCGCGCCCACGGTGTGGTCACCGCTCGAATACTCCTGCCACGTCCGCGACGTCCTGCTCGTCCAGCGGGAGCGCGTGCTCACCGCGCGACGAGTCGAGATTCCGATCGCCGAGCCCATGGGCCGCGACGAACGGGTCGAGCACGCCGGATACGCCGACGAACAGCCCGAAGATGTCAGCCGTCAACTGTGGGACGCGGCGTCGCTGTTCGCCCACGCGCTCGACCGGTTGTCCGACGAGGATTGGGAACGACGACTCGTCTACGGCTATCCCGAACGCGCCGAGCGGACATTGCGCTGGGTCGCCGTGCACACCCTGCACGAGTTACGGCACCACCTCGGAGACATCAGACGTCAACTGTAGGTCGCGCCGCTACGTCGGGTTCTTCTCCCGGGCCAGTTTCGCCTCGTCGAACCGGTGCGCCAGGCGGCGGGCCGGATCCTCGACGAGGGCGAAGCTGGCGGCGGCCAGCGGGAGGGTGAGGGCGACGGTCAGCAGCAGGACGAAGACGAAGTTGCGCTGGAACGGCAGGATGCCGAAGACCGGGAAGATGATCGACAGCACGGCCAAGTGCCAGAGGAAGATTCCGTAGGACCATCGGCCCAGGGTCGCCGCCGTACTCGATCGCAGCCAGCGATGTCTGCCGTCGCCGAGAACCAGCGGGGCGATCAGCCCGAATCCGATGACGGTGCCCAGTGCCATCTTCGCCACGTACTGCCAGGGTGCGGCGTGGGTGAGTCCGGCGGGCCCGCCGAGATCGGTCGCGGAGAAGATCAGCGCGACCAACGCGATGGACCACATGAGCCGCTGGTTTCCCAGGTAACGACGCCACTTCGACAGCGCCCCCGGATCGTCGACGAGTTCGGCGAGCAGCATGCCCACCGCGAACCACGGCAGGTAGGCGGGCAGCCAGTTGTCGGCGTGGATCGCGTCCTGGGTGGGGATGGGCAGGAAATTCCAGCCGAGGCAGATCAACCCGAAACCCGCGATGACCGGCACCCGGTAGCGCGCCGCGTCACCGCGCAAGCGGACAAGGGCGAAGGCGAGCAGCGGCAGAACGAGGTAGAACGCCACCTCCACCGAGAGACTCCACATCTGGGTGAGCCCGTCGGTCAGGGTAAGCGGCACGAAGACCTGGAGCAGCGCGAGATTGGACAGCCACACGCGTATCCCCGCCGTGTCGGCCGCGTTGGGCAGCAGGATCAGGACCGCGACGACCACCGCCCAGTACGCGGGCAGGATGCGCGCGCCACGGTGCAGCAGATAGCGGAGGGTGGACGGTTTCGGACCGAACCCACGCGCGGCACTCGCGTGCGGTCGCCACAGCAGGAATCCGGACAGCGCGAAGAACACCGCGACCGCCATGTCGAAACGTTCCAGGATCCGGCCGAACGACACCGAGGACGCACCGGTCTGGAAGGCGACGTGGGTGACCATCACGCCCAGCGCGGCCATCGCCCGCATACCTTCCAGCGCGGGCACGAAACCGCGCGAGCGCGGCGGCGCCGCGTCGGTGGTCGCCGACGGCACGGGGATGGTCGCGGTCATCGTCCTCCGGTCTTCCCTCACCGGTTTTCCGGGTTGAGAACAATACGTTTCACATTTCACGCTAAACTCGGACGATTTCTTGGCGGATTCGGCCTCGGCACCGCATAGTACGACATCGGACTGTTAGTGTCGGGGCTCACGAGTGCTGTGGTGCGCCAGCAGAGGTATAACACCTGCGGGCCACGCGGCACTTTGCCGGATCCGCCTGTGTTCTAGACGAGGAGAGTTTGCATGGCACTGAGTGCCGGTACCAGAAGGACGGTGGCCTGCCTACTCGTGGGCCTGGGCGCGTTGCTCGTCGTGATGGCGTTGCTGATCCCGACCTATACCGTCGGCAAACTGTCGAAGACTCCTCTCGACCTCGAGATCACCACGGTCGCGGTCAACCAGCCGGGTCAAGACAGTCTGGTGCTCGACTCGAAGTCGCTCACCGCTCCCGAAGGCGCGGCGAAGGTCGACACCAACGTGCCGATCGTCTCGCAGCGCTTCCTCACGGTCGAGGATCCGTCCGACGCCGACGAGATGACCATCCAGGCCGGCCAGACCCTGCGCCGCATCGACAAGCAGGGCGACACCGGCCTGCTCACCGCGACCGTCGACCGGGTCACCATCGACCGCGTCGACGGCATGCCGGTCGACAAGGAGCCCAACGGCTCCATCGCGGTCACGACCAACAAGGAAGGCGAGAGCATCGCCGACCCGGTCCAGCACACCGGTCTGCAGTACCGCTTCCCGATCGGCACCGAGAAGAAGACCTACCCGTACTTCGATCTCAACGCCCGCGCGACCTTCGACATCAACTTCGTCGAGGAGACCGAGATCAACAGCATGAAGGTCTACCACTTCCAGCAGACCATCCCCGCCACCAGCATGTGGGATGTCGTGCAGACCCCGACCAACAAGCTGACGCTGCCCGCCGCGAAGTGGGGCCTCGAGGGCGACGCCCCCGTCACCATGACCCGGTACTACACCAACGTCCGCGACGTGTGGGTGGAGCCGGACACCGGCACCGTGATCAAGGGCGGCGAGCAGATCCACCTGTACTACGCCCAGAACGCCAACAAGCCGGATGTCACCGCGCTGAAGTCGAACCTGATCTTCGACGAGAACACCATCGAATCGCAGATCTCGGTGGCCGAGGAGAACATCGACAAGCTGTCGCTGTTCGGCCGCACCATGCCGATCATCTTCGGCATCCTCGGCGTGCTCGCGATCATCGGCGGCGTCGTCCTCGGCCTCACCGGCGGTTCCACCTCGGCTCCGGCCGGGCGCTCCAACGCCCCGTACGGACGGCCGAGCGGACCCGCGGCGACCGGCCCCGCGCCGACCACGGGTCGTCCGCGCGGCGGCGATGACGCTCCGACCGAGCAGATCGATATCCGCAAGAATCTCTGATCCACCCGCTCACTCCGAGCAACCTTCGAATTCGGCCCCCCGGCCTCCTCGCCGGGGGGCCGAATTCGTTCGCGCACCGGGCGGAATAGCGGCGCGGGAATTGTCCGGCCGAGACGGAGTGCCACCGAAGGACCCGCCCCGGTCCCGAAATTCACGCGAGGGGCAAACCCCGGATATCCAAAACATTCAATTCATCGACAGCGCACCGGGACTCGGGGTACGGCCGAGGCTCGCGCACCGGTATACGGTGTCGAGCGCGGCGTTCGCTTCGGCGGTATGCCCCATTGTCGCCTGCTCGATGATCTTGAAATTCCGCGCCGCCGAATTCGGCACGCACCGACGGACTCGAACGCCTCAGATCCGTTGCGCCGCGGCGGCTACCGGGCGCTCCGCGGTACGCAACACGATCACCGCGACGACCGCCGTGGTGACCGCCGCGACCGAAACCGCCGTGGCGATCAGCGCGGGCACCGTGCGGGCGAACGACACCATCAGGGTGACCTCGACGGCCAGACCGATCCAGGTCACCGCGGCAAGGGCCGTTCGGTCGACCGCGATCGCCGACAGGACCGCGCCCTGCAACACCGCGAGGATCGCGCCGTGCAGCGCGAACAACCACAGCAGGCCCTGGATCGGCGCGTAGTCCTCGCCCGCGAACAGGGGCGCCACCGGAGCCGCGAGCGCGGCGCAGGCGACCGCGACCACGCCGATCGCGGACAGCACGCCCAGCGCGTCCCGGATCGCGCGGGCCGAATGCGTCGGCGCGGCCATCCGCGGGTACAGCACCACCCCGACCGCCTGCGGCAGCCAGAACGCGATCTTCGTCGCGATGGTGCCGAGGGCGTAGCGGCTCGCGTCGACCTCGTCCAGCACGATGCGCACCACGATCAGATCCGCCGAGGACAGCGCCATCAACGCGGCCTGCACCTGCGCGGCCCGCAATACCGGAAGCACGCCGACGATGTGCTCGCCGGTTCCGGCCTCGGTGGTCCGCGCCGAACCGGCGACGTAGCGGGCGAAGATCGCCGCGGCGACCAGTCCTCCCGCCGCCGCGCACAGGGCCGCCGCCGCACCGCCGCCGAGCGCGAGGACCACCAGCGCGGGCGTCACCCTGGCGATCCCGGCGACGCCGAGCACGACGGCCAGCCCGCGGAAACGGTTGGCCCCTTGCAGAATCCCCTGTTCACCCGACAGCAACACCAGCGCGGGCGCCGCGCCGAGCGCCGCCGCACAGGCCGCGATCCCGACGTCGAGTGCGAACGTCACCGCGGGAATCAACGCCGCGGCGACGACGGCGACGATCACCGCGCACCGCCACTGGAGTGCGCGCAACCGCGCGATCCCCGCCCCGCGCACGGACTCCCGCGCGACGACGTTCTGCAACGCGAGCGCGGGCACCGCGCACAGCAACTGCACCGCGAGCAGGCTGGCGAATTCGCTGTATCCGGTCACCCCGAGCCAGCGCCCGGCCAGCAGTTGCAGCAGGTAACCGGCCACATTCGCGGTCATCGCGCCGGCGGTCACCAACGTCAAATCCGCGACCACAGGGAGACGACGGACCGCGAGCACACCCCATCGTCCCACCTCCCCGATCCGGCCCCGCACAGACCCACATCGGCGTGCCGCCGGGGTTCGACGCGACATCGCTGCCCGGGTGCCGGTCGGACCCGTACAACCCCGTGGTGTGCGCGGTGCCCGGCTTCATGGGGATTCACCTACCGCAGCGATGGTCGGTTCCGCGGATTTCGGCGGCGACCGCCGCTCAGCGTCGGGACGGCGGTGCCGTCTCCGCCTGCTCGACCAGTTCGTCCAGATGCGCGCGCGACCACGCGCACAATCCGTGGACGGTGCGCAGGAGATCCGCTCCGGCGGCGGTCAGGGCGTATTCGACGCGCGGACCCGGGGTGCGGTAGTCGTGTCGGGCGACGATGCCGTCGGCTTCGAGTGCGCGCAGAGTGGCGGTCAGCATCTTGTAGCTGATCCCGTCGATCGCGCGGTGGATCGCGGCGAAACGCGGCTGTCCGGACCCTATGGCCTCGATGACCGGCAGCGCCCATTTGGTCGACAGGGTCGCGAAGACCCGGCGGGCCACGGCGCTCGCCAGTTCCCGTTCGGCCGCGCCGTCGGTCATGGACCCACCTCTCACCTGAAAGTGCGTACTTACCGAGGTTAGGCCCGCGCCGTAGCGTCCGGGCGGTGCAGATTCTCAAGACCTACGCGAGATTGTTCGTCCGCGACCTCGATACGACCCTGCCGACCTACGAGAAACTCGTCGGCGCGCCCGCCGACCTACGATTCGCCTTCGAGGAGGCCGAACTCGCCGCGGTCGGCGACTTCCTGCTCATCGCCGGTCCGCCCGAGGCCACCGACCGCTACCGCACGACCCTCGGCCCCGTGGTCGTCGACGATCTCGACGCGGTGCGGGATTTCCTCGCCGCGACCGGCTGCACGGTGATCGGCGGGCCGCTGACGTCCGCGACCGGCCGATTCCTCTACGCCCGCCACCACGACGGGAACGAGATCGAATACGTCGAGTGGACGGCGGAACTGCGGGCGCGCGTGCTCGGCGCCACCGGGTGGGCGGTGCGCAACGGAGGCGACGGTCCGTAGGGTTCTGGGGCGTGGGCGAGAGCGGGCGGAGTACACGGTGGGCCGGACTGATTCCGGCCGGCTACAGCGCCGTGCTGACGACGCTGATCACGGGACCGCTGCTCGGTTCCGGCTACCTGCTGCTACGCGACGCGGTGAGCACACCCCGGTCCTATCTCACCGATTCCGCGCTCGGACTCGGCGATGCCGCTCCCCGAGCCGTCCCGCAGGACGCGCTGCTGGCCGCGCTGTCACCGATCGTGGACGGCGGGTTGCTGGTGAAGGCGATTCTGATCGTCGCGCTGTGGGCCGCCGGATACGGCGCCGCCGTGCTGGCCCGCGAACTGCTCGCGGTGTCGCTCGGCCCGCAGTTGGTGGCGACGACGCTCACCCTCTGGAACCCCTTCGTCGCCGAACGACTGCTGCAAGGACATTGGAGCCTGCTCGCCGGATACGCCGCACTTCCGTGGACCGCACTCGCGGCCTATCGCCTCCGGTCCGCGATCTCGCCGGGTCGGCGGTACTCCGCGGTCGCCGCGTGGGGCGCGCTCGCCGGATGTCTCGCGGCGGCGGGACTCACCCCGACCGGCTCGCTGCTCGCGGGGTGCGTCGCGCTGTTGACGGTCGGGCGGCGCAATCTGCCGGGCACGCTGGTCCTGCTGGTGGCCGCGTCCGCCCCATGGCTGGCGGCGACGGCGTTGTCGGGGGCGGGGGCCGAACCCTCCGACTCCACGGGTGTCGCCGCGTTCGCCGCACGTGCCGAACCCGGGCTCGGCACGCTGGGCAGCCTCGCGGGCCTCGGCGGCATCTGGAACGCCGACGCGGTTCCGGACTCGCGCACCACGCCGATCGCCCTGGTCGCGACGATTCTGCTACTGGCGGTGGTGGCGAGCGGAATTCGATCCGTGCTCACAGCCGTTCCCGAAGATCGCGCGGGCCTTCACGTGCGCCGCACACTGTTCGCCCTCGCCGTCGCCGTCGTCGTCGTTCCCGCGCTGGCGAGCACCGGGTGGGGGATGGAGGTCATGCGGTGGCTCGTCGTCGAGATCCCCGGCGCCGGTCTGCTTCGCGACACTCAGAAATACGTCGCGCTCGCCGTACCCGCCTTCGCCCTGTGCGCGGCTGCCGGATGCCGGGCACTCGCCGCGCGAATAGCCGCGCGCACTACGAAACCCACTGAGAACCAAGAGTTTTCGGGGGGAGGTTCGGCGGCGATACCGGTCGCGGTCTTGTTCGCCGTCCTGCTCGTCGCCCCGCTGCTCGACCTCGCCTTCGGCGTCGGTGGTTCGGTACGTCCGGTGCACTACCCGCTCGGGTGGCAGCGCGTCGCCGAGAAGATCGATGCCCCGGGCGATGTCGCCGTACTGCCCGGCGGAATGTTTCGACGGTTCCCCTACAGCGGAAAGGTCGCCGTTCTCGATCCCGCACCGCGCATGCTGCCCAACGATGTCCTCCAGACCGGCAGACTTCCGGTGCGCGGCCTGACCGTCTCGGGCGAGGGGACCCGCGCGGTCGATGCGGAAAACGCACTACTGCACGGTGATTCGGCACGACGACTGGCCGATCTCGGAGTCGGCTGGGTCCTCGTGGAGCGGTCGACACCCGGCCCACTCGGCGATTCCGTGAAAACCATGCCCCAGCTCGAAAAGCGCTACGAAGACGAGAATTTCGCGCTCTACCGGGTTCCCGGCGAACCGACCCGAGCCACCGAAACACTCCGCGCGCACCGGATCATCGCGATCACGGCACACCTACTGTGGGCGACACTACTGATCGGTGGACTACTCGTCGCGGCGATCTACCGCCCGATCCGGCGCTAGCCCGCGAACGCGGCGGACGGGTCCGGCACGAAATGCCTATCCAACGCCGACCTTCCGACAGACGAACGCACATCCGCTTCCCGGAGGCCGCGGAGCGCCGATCAGGCGTTGACGTCGGGCGCGGCTACCAGCCCGCTCGTGTGCGCACCGCGCGCGATGGCGGCGAGTACCTCGTACACGCCGTTTCCGGTCTGCTCCCAGGAGAATTCGCGAGCGCGGGCGCGGGCCTTCTCCCCCATGACCGAGCGGGCGGCGTGGTCGTCGAGCAGTTCGCCGACGGATTCGGTGAGGTGGTCGACGTCGTCGACCAGCATGCCGGTGACGCCGTCGACGATGGAATCGGTGAGGCCGCGAGAGCTGCGGTATCCGATGGTCGGCACACCGTGCTGGGCCGCCTCGATGACCGCGAGGCCCCACCCCTCTTTGCGGGAGGGCAGCACGTGCACCCAGGCGCGCGAGAGCAATTCGTGTTTGCGGTGTTCGTCGACGTGGCCGTGGAAGGTGACCGCGTCGGCGATGTCGAGGTTCCCGGCGTATTCGCGCAGGTTGTCGGCCCACCAGCCGCCGCCGATGACGTCGAGTCGCAGACCGGGAATCCGCGCGCGCAGCCGGGCGACCGCGGCGAGCGCGTCCTCGATCTGCTTGTGCGGCACCAGCCGGGAGAGCACGACGATCCGCGGTTCGTCGGTGCGGGTCTGCGCGGCCCCGGCCGGAATGTCGGCGGGGACCGGTTCCGCGCCGTTGCGCACCACGGCGATGCGGGAACGGTCGACGCCGAGGGTCGCGAGTTCTTCGGCCGAGGGCAGCGAGACGGTCAGGTACTGATTGTCGCGGTGCACCCGCGGTGAGAGCACCGATTCGATCCACCAGCCGATGCGGCCGACCAGCTTGCCCGCGACCGGCCACTGTTCGCGGTGCCCGTGGTGCACCAGCACCACCGACGGCGCGTCACAGGCGACGCCCGCGAAGAAGGGGATGCCGTTCTGGGTGTCGATGACGGCGTCGGGACGCACGCCGCGCAGCGATCCGAACCCGAGCCTGCCGAGCGCGATGGCGGCCAGGGCGCGCGGGTACACGGTGTAGCGTCCGCCGCCGCGGCTGATGTAGATGCCGTCGACGTGTTCCCGCCGCGCCGCGCCGCGGTAGCGGGCGGTTCGCAACGTGACCTTGACCCCGCGTGCGGCCAGCTGCGCGCCGACCCGCTCCAGGTAGCGTTCGCTGCCGCCGCCCTGCGGGTGCCCGGTGTCACGCCAGCAGAGCAGCAGGACTTCGCGCACAGTGGAGCTCTCTCGCCTCGTCGGGCCCCGGCCGGGGACGTGGATACCGGGGTACACCATAGCGCGCGCGTCCCCGTGGCAAGCGCTTCACCGGCAACGATCTGACGAAAATGTTGAAACGCCCACATTTCACAGTCCACTTTGGATAGCCTGCCGCCACTCGATCAACCAGAACGATGAGGAGAAATACATGAAGGCCACACCGAGGACTCGGACCGGCGGCGGCACCGGCGGCGGCGCGACCGGCGACCTGGGCGGCGCGCTCGCCGTACTTCTGGCGCTGATCACCTCGTCGCTGTCCACCGGCAGCGGCGCGAGCAGCGGCATCGGCTAGCGCGCCGGACTCCCACCGGCCCGGCGGGTACGGAGCCGGGCCGGTCCGGAGTCCGGTCGGTTAGCCCGACGCGGGCGGTACCACCACGGGCCGCCTGTGGAAAACTCTCCGCCGTGCCAAGTGCCAAGACATTGCCGCCCACCACCGAGACGGCCGACCGCCCGCTCGCGCCCAGGGTGCATCGCGCGGAATCCCGGTTCGCACACCGGGCGACCCTGCGCCGGTCCTTGCGACTACTCGGCAGCTTCCGATTCGAGCAGACCGATCCCGCTACCTTCTACGGCGGTATCGCCGCCGACAGCGCGGCCATGCTCGGCGATTTCTACCTCGATCTCACCGGCCGCGACCTCGACGGCGCGACCGTGCTCGACGTCGGCGGCGGCCCCGGCTACTTCGCCGACGAGTTCGCCCGCGTCGGCGCGCGATACATCCCCGTCGAGCCAGACCCCTCGGAATTGCACGCGGCGGGTCTGCCCGCCGCGGGCGCGGTCCGAGGATCCGGGATGGCGCTGCCGTTCCGCGACGACGCCGTCGACATCTGTTTCTCTTCCAATGTCGCCGAACATGTCTCGGACCCGTGGCTCATGGCCGACGAGATGGTGCGGGTGACCAGGCCCGGCGGTCTGGTGGTGCTCTCGTACACGGTGTGGCACGGCCCGTTCGGCGGGCACGAGACCGGTCCGTGGCATTACCTCGGCGGCGAATACGCGGCGCGGCGCTACCGGCGCAAGAACGGCAGGGAACCCAAGAACCGCTTCGGGCAGTCACTGTTCGCGGTGCGCGCCGCCGACGGACTGCGTTGGGCGGCAACGACTCCCGCGAATGTGCGGACGATCTTCCCGCGCTACCACCCGAAATGGGCCTGGTGGCTGGTGCGCGTGCCCGCGATCAGGGAACTGCTGGTCAGCAATCTGGTCGTGGTCGCGACCAAATAGCGGCTCGGAGTTCTCCGGCCCGCTATTTCTCCAGCCAGCCCCGACGCCAGCCGCGCGGCCCGCACGCACCGGAAACCGGTTCGTACCAGGGAGATTCCTGCATGGCCAGCCCGACGGTCTCCAACGTGGTCAACCCGACCTGATCGGCGAGGACACCCACCACCGCGACGGCTTCCGCGGCCTGCATCGCGGCTGTCGCCTGCTCGATCGTCAGCGTTCGCCCCGGTAGGAACGACACGACCCACCCGCCGCTGCCGACACTCTTCGCCTGATGCTCGGTCTGATCACTGGTCATCAACGACCGACCGATCACTTGCACCGCCATGACTCGTTCACCCCTGCGGTATCAGATCAATGCAGAACGGATCGAACAACCGAACTTCGCGGCAAACGAACGTGACGACGGCCGGATTCGAACTGGTCGAGCTCCGGAACTGTCGTACTTCGGTCAAGCAGCTGATCGGTAGCTACAGCATCCACTGTCAACCTCCGGAACGCAATAGTGCGTTTGCGGAAAAGCGAACCGACAGGTTGGAATTCGGCCAGGTCAGGACACCGGCGACGAATGGAACTGGAACAGGTTACAGACAACCAGACCGCAAAACTGTAACGTGTTCTCATGCATTACGACAGCTTGTTCATCGGCGGCCGATGGACCGAACCTGCCTCGTCCGAGCGCCTCCAGGTCATCTCCCCCGCCACGGTCGAGCCGGTCGGCAGCGTTCCGGTGGTCGTGCGCGCCGATGTCGACGCCGCGGTCGCCGCCGCGCGTCACGCCTTCGACAACGGGCCGTGGCCGTCGACCCCGCCGCTGGAGCGCGCGGCCGTGCTCAGCCGCGCCGCCCGGTTGCTCGAGCAGCGTTCGGCCGAACTGCTCGCCGCGCTCACCGCGGAAGTGGGCGCGCCGCAGATGTTCGCCATGACGCTGAATCAGATCCCGGCCACGGCCACCATCGACGCGTTCGCCGAACTCGCGAAAACCTTCCCGTGGCAGGAGACCCGCACCGGCTCCTTCGGCACCTCGCGGGTCACCCGTGAACCGCGCGGCGTCGTGGCGGCGGTGACGGCGTGGAATGTGCCGCTGTTCCTGGCCTGCAACAAACTCGCCCCCGCCCTGCTCGCGGGCTGCACCGTGGTGCTCAAACCCGCTCCGCTGACCCCGATCACCGCGAATATCGTCGCCGACATCTTCACCGAGGCGGGCCTGCCGGAGGGCGTGCTGTCGGTCCTGCCCGCCGAGGCCGAGGCCTCCGAATACCTGATCTCGCATCCGGGCGTCGACAAGGTGACCTTCACCGGGAGCACGGCGGTCGGACGGCGGATCGGCGCGATCGCCACCGAACAGCTCAAGAGCGTCTCGCTGGAACTGGGCGGCAAATCGGCGGCGATCCTGCTGCCGGATATGGATCTGGCGGCGAGCATTCCCGTTCTCGCGTTCTCCGGTCTGATGAACAGCGGGCAGGGCTGCGTCGCGCAGACCCGCATCCTCGCCCCTCGCGGTCGCTACGACGAGATCCTCGACGCGCTGGTCGAACATGTGAAGACGATGAAGGTCGGACTTCCGGACGATCCGTCCGTCCAACTCGGCCCGCTGATCTCCGAACGTCAGCGCGAACGCGTCGAGGGCTATATCGCCACCGGCAAGGCCGAGGGCGCGCGGCTGGTTCTCGGCGGCGGGCGGCCCGAGGGGCTCGACCGCGGCTGGTTCGTCGAACCGACGATCTTCGCCGACGTCGACAACAAGTCGACCATCGCGCAGGAGGAGATCTTCGGCCCGGTGCTGTCGGTGATCCCGTACGAGACCGAGGACGAGGCCGTCGCCATCGCCAACGATTCGGTCTACGGACTCGCGGGCTCGGTCTGGACGACCGATATCGAACACGGGGCCGAGATCGCGTCCCGGGTGCGTACCGGCACCTACGCGATCAACTGGTACGCCTTCGACCCGACGGCGCCCTTCGGCGGCTACAAGAACTCCGGGCTCGGACGCGAGAACGGCCCGGAAGGTCTCGACGCGTACTGCGAGCAGAAATCGCTGTTGATGCCGCTCGGCTGGACCGGATAGCACCGGATGGGGGTGAGGGTCGTCGGGTACCACCGCCGGTCCTCGCCCCGACCTCGGTCAATCCTGCGGCATGAGCACCCGCAGCAGCGGACGTGGACGTCCACCGGGCTCGTCGGGCGCGACCGCGATCTCGACTCGCCAGCCCGGGGGCAACACCGCCTGCAACCGACCCGCGGCCCGGGCGAGCGGCGTACTCGCCGTCGACTCCGGCCCGGTCAGTAGCGGTGCCCCCACGGTGCCGAATCCCAGATCGGTCATGCCTCAACCACCTCTCACGTGTCGATCCGCCGCTGTGCGAATAGGGAGAGCAGAGCAGTTCAGCCGGTGCAACATGCCTGGACGATCGTGAAGCGTTGAACGCGGCACCAGCCTAGTGGACCGCTCTGTCCGTCTCCGCGCGGCTTCGGCCGAAACCCGCGCGAGGCGGTACCGCGGATAGCGCCGGACACCGATCGGGAGAGGCGGAACTAACGGCGCAGCGAACGCCGATATCCGGCGGGCGTCGTTCCGGTCGCGGCGCGCAGATGCGATCGTAAAGCCGTGACGCTGCCGAAACCCGCCCGCGCCGCGACCACCTCGACCGGAAGTTCGGTGGTTTCCAACAACTCTCGCGCCCGCGCGGTCCGCTGCGCCTCCAGCCAGCGCCGCGGCGTGGTGCCCATCTCGGCCTTGAAACGACGGATCAGCGTGCGTTCGCTCATCAATGCCATACCGGCCAGCGCCGAAACATCGCTCACCGCGGCGGGATCCGCCGCCGCCCGAGCCAGCGCGGCGGCGAGCGCTCCGGGAAAATTGTTGTCGCCCAGCGCATCCGGAATGTACTGCGCCTGACCACCCTCGCGATGCGGCGAGGTGACATTCCATCGGGCGAGATCCGCCGCGGCGCCGACGCCCAGTTCGCGCCGCACCACGTGCAGGCACAGATCGAACGCCGCCGACAGTCCCGCCGAGGTGAGCACATCCCCGTCATCGATGTACAGCGCGCCCGGATCCAGTTTCACCGCGGGGAAGAGTGCGGCGAATTCGTCGCAGTAGGCCCAGTGCGTGGTCGCCGGTCGACCGTCGAGCAATCCGGCCCCGGCCAGCACGAAAGCGCCGACGCAGACGCTCATCACCGTCGCCTCGCGCCCGGAGGCCGCCCGTAGCGCGTCGAGTACCTCCGGCGGGGTCGGCAGCGTCGGCAGCCCGATCCCGGGCACGACGATGATATCGGCCGATTCCAGCGCCTCCAGCCCGTGCTCGACTCGCAGATCGAAACCGTTCGGCGTCCACACGGGCCCGGGCCGAATCCCGCAGGTGACCATGTCGAAACCCATCGGCTCGCCGGTTCTCCCCGGTCCGTGCCGAAACGCCTGGACCACACAGGCCAGGTCGTAGGTCATGACGCCGTCCAGCGCCATTGCCACTACCCGTTTCACGGAACGAGTGTGGCACGAATCCATCGGTTGCCCGGATTCGCGCCGGATCGGCGGCCCGATAATGCGGTTACCGTCTTTTTCGCCCTTTTGCCGCCGAATCGAGTAACATCGTTACTAGGCGAGGGTTCCCCCCGCCCCAGCGTACGAATCCAGCCCGCGATCGCGAATGCCGCGAGCGGGCCCGGGCGATCGCATCCTCAGCATTTCTTGCGCCGAATTTTCTTCGCGCACAACAATTTTCGTCTTCCGATCCATTGTGACGGCACCTGACCGCAGATTCGGCGAACTATGTTACTCTCTGGTAGATCGCAGGTGTGACGAGCGTCATGTCATACGGCTATATGTGGTTCGGGAGACATTCGGGCGACGGTGCCCGGGTGGTGCATATGGAGAGATATCGATGCAGAAGAGATTTGGGCGGCGCACACGGTCGGGTTCACCCCGGACCGGACGGATACTCGCAGCGGCGGCCGTGGCCTGTGCCACGGCGGTCGCGGGAGCGGGGATCGATACCGGCGCGGCACAGGCCGCGCCGCCGGTGAGCTCCTTCTACATTCCACCCGCGCAGATTCCGACCGAGCCCGGCTCGGTCATCAGAACCCAGCCCATGTCGCTGTTCGTGACACCGCCCACCGTCAAAGGGTGGCCGGGCGCCGCGCAGCACATCATGTACACCACGCAGTTGCAGGACGGCTCCCCCGTCGCGGTGACCGGCACCTACATCGAGGCGACCGGTCCGTGGCAGGGTGCGGGCGAACGTCCGACCGTGGTGATCGGCCCCGGCACCGCCGGACAGGGCGACCAGTGCGCCATGTCTGTGGCGTTCTCGACCGCACTGTCGTTCAATCTCTCGCCCGCGTTCTCGGTCTCGGCGAATCAGGAGCTGCCGTCCTCGGCGGTGTGGAGCGCCCTCGGCGCCCGCGTTCTCGTCACCGATTACGTCGGTCTCGGCACGCCGGGCATCCACACCTTCGTCAACCGGATCGAAGGCGCGCACGCCATCCTCGACGGCGCCCGCGCGGCCAACAACTTCGCCGGCGTCGGCCCCGAGACCCCCGTGGTCTTCTGGGGTTACTCCCAGGGCGGCGGCGCGACCGGCGCGGCAGCGGAGATGCAGCCGGACTACGCGCCGGAACTGAACCTGAAGGGCACCTGGGCGGGCGGGCCGACCGCCGATCTGGCCGCGATCCTGCAGCGCATCGACGGGGCGCTGATCGGCGGCGCCATCGGATTCGCGATCAACGGTCTGCTGGCGCGCTACCCGGAACTGAACAAGGCCGTCGACCGGGTGACCACACCCGCGGGCCGCGCGATGCTGGAAACGCTGAGCAACGAATGCGTAGGTGACGTCATCTTCAATCAGCCCTTCCTGCGGACCAGTTCGCTGACCATCGACGGCCGTCCGCTCACCGAGCATCTGGCCGAGATCCCCGAGGCGATTCCCGCCCTCGCCGAGATGCGCCTCGGTAATTCGGCCCCGACCACACCGGTGCTGATCACCAGCGGCCTCAACGACGACACCGTCCCCTACGGCCAGGCCCGGCAGCTGGCCCAGGACTGGTGCGCGCAGGGCGCGACGGTCACCTTCCGCACCAACGACCTGCCGCCCATCCTGCCCGGCACCACCCTGCCCGGCCATTTCGGACCCGAGTTGATCGACGGCTTCGGCCCGGACAACGCGGTCACCTACCTGCTCGATCGCCTGGCCGACAAGCCCATCGCCGGCTGCACCATCGACTGATATTCGGCGATGCCGAACGAGCCCCGATCCGGTTCTCGGATCGGGCTCGTTCGCGTCCGGGGTAGGTTCGCGGGGCATCGCGCACCACCCTGGCGAGAATCCGAGCATTACTGGCGTTCACGCCACTCGTCCCGGGCGAGCGCGCGGGTTTCACTCGAATCGGTACGCCGAACAGAGGAGAACAGCGTGGGAGCCCCAGCGGACCTCGATTGGGAATGGGCGACTCGGACCGGGGGCGCGCTGTCGGGCGCGCAACGCAGGCGACTGGCCGCCGCGCTGGCCCGCGCCGTGCCGGGACTACTCGCGGCCAAGGCGGCGAGCGCGCTGGGCGGGCGCGGCAAAGGACGGCTGGAATTCGAAGGTTTGCGGGTGCCGGATTCCGGGCTGGCCGTGGCCGCCGAACGGCGAGCGCGCGAATCGCTCTCGACGCACATGCTCGAACATTCGTACCGGACCTATTTCTTCGGCCGGGTACTCGCCGATCTCGACGGCGCGCGTTTCGACGACGAACTGGTCTACGTCGCGTGCCTGCTGCACGATCTGCGCTTGGAACAGCCGACGCCTGGGCGCTGTTTCGCGGTGACCGGCGCGGAGGCCGCGGTCGAATTCGCGCTGCGCGAAGGAACCGCACCGGACCGGGCCGAGGCGATCGGTGCGGCCATCGCCTCCCACATCACCCCCGGCGTCGCCGCCGACCTGGGCGACCCCGGCGGTTTCGTCTCCGCGGGCGCGTCGGTGGACGTGATCGGCGCCCGCGTCGGTGAATTCGACCGCGAGTGGATCGCGGACCTGCTGACCCGTCACCCGCGCCGCGAACTCAAACGCCACCTGGTCGCCGCGTTCGACGCCGAGGCGAAAGCCGTGCCGCAAGGCCGGACGAAACTGCTCGTCACGGCCGGGTTCAACCAGATGGTCCGGGTCGCGCCCTTCGGCGAATGAGACGCCGACCGCCCCGCACCGAAATACGGTGCGGGGCGGTCGGGTGAGCCGTGGATCAGGCGAGCCGCTGCTTGAGCGCCTCGAATTCGTCGCGAACGCCCGAAGGCAGTTTGTCGCCGACGAATTCGAACCACTCCTCGATGAGCGGAATCTCCTTGCGCCACTCTTCGACATCGACCTCGAGCGCCTCGTCGACATCGTTCGCGTCGACGTCGAGGCCGTCGAGATCCATCTGCGACGCGGTGGGCACGTGACCGATCGCTGTCGACACAGCCTCGGCCTTGCCCTCGATCCGGCCGACGATCCACTCCAGCACGCGGGAGTTCTCGCCGAATCCGGGCCACAGGAAACGGCCGTCGTCGCCGCGACGGAACCAGTTGACGTAGAAGATCTTCGGCAACTTGTTCGCGTCGGCGTTCTTGCCGATATTGATCCAGTGGTTCAGGTAGTCACCGACGTGGTAGCCCATGAACGGGATCATCGCCATCGGGTCGCGACGCACGGTGCCGACCTTGCCCTCGGCGGCGGCGGTCTGCTCCGAGGACAGCGTCGCGCCCATGAACACGCCGTGCTGCCAATCGAAGGATTCGGTCACCAGCGGGACGGTGGTCTTGCGGCGACCGCCGAACAGGATCGCCGAGATCGGCACACCCTGCGGGTCGTCCCACTCGGGGGCCAGGATCGGGCACTGCGACATCGGGGTGCAGTAGCGCGAGTTCGGGTGGGCGGCCAGCGTCTCGGTCTCCCGCAGGTACCAGTCGTTGCCCTTCCAGTCGGTCAGGTGATCGGGCTCGCCTTCCAGGCCCTCCCACCACACGTCGTTGTTGTCGGTCAGCGCGACGTTGGTGTAGACGGTGTTGCCCGCGTTCATGGTCGCCATTGCGTTCGGGTTGGAGCTGTTGTTGGTGCCGGGCGCGACGCCGAAGAAACCGTATTCCGGGTTCACCGCGTACAGCTGGCCGTCCTTGCCGAAACGCATCCAGGCGATGTCGTCGCCGAGGGTTTCGGCGCGCCAGCCGGGAACGGTCGGCTGGATCATCGCGAGGTTGGTCTTACCGCAGGCGCTCGGGAACGCGGCGGCGATGTAGTAGGCCTTGTTCTCGGGGGAGATCAGTTTGAGGATCAGCATGTGCTCGGCCAGCCAGCCCTCGTCGTGGGCCATCGCCGAGGCGATACGCAGCGAGTAGCACTTCTTGCCGAGCAGCGCGTTACCGCCGTAGCCCGAACCGTAGGACCAGATCTCGCGGTCCTCGGGGAAGTGGGTGATGTACTTGGAGTCGTTGCAGGGCCACGGCACGTCGGCCTCGCCCTCGGCCAGCGGCGCGCCGACCGAATGCAGCGCCTTCACGAAGGGGCGGTCGGTGCCCAGCTTCTCCAGCGCGGCGGTGCCCATGCGGGTCATCACGCGCATCGACACCACGACGTATTCCGAGTCGGTGATCTCGACGCCCAGTTTCGGGTCCTCGGCGCCGAGCGGGCCCATGCAGAAGGGCACCACGTAGAGGGTGCGGCCCTTCATCGAGCCGCGGTACAGCTCGGTCATGGTGGCGCGCATCTCGGCCGGGTCGACCCAGTTGTTGGTCGGGCCCGCGTCCGCCTCGGACTTGGAACAGATGTAGGTGCGCGACTCGACGCGCGCCACGTCCGACGGATCGGATAAGGCTAGGAAGGAGTTCGGCTTCTTCTTCGGATCGAGGCGCTTGAAGGTGCCCGCCTCGACCAACTGGTCTGTAAGCCGCTCCCATTCCGCGTCGGAACCGTCCGCCCACACGACTCGCTCAGGCTGAGTGAGTTCTGCGACTTCCTGTACCCAGGCGAGTAGTTCGCTGTGCTCGGTCGGCGCTGTGCCGTCGGATCCACGAAGACCAGGAATGGTCGCTGAGGTCATGAAAACTCTCCTGAGATGGGCGGGCTCTACGATGCTTCGCCGCCTGGCCCAAGGCCCATGACCAGCGCGAACACACCAAGCGCCACCGTTGGCGGGAAGGCACCCGCTACGACCAGTCGAAAGCTCGCCCCGGCTGGACGGCGTACAAGGACGAAGCGGACGCCCAGGTTCCTGCCTTAAAGGTTAACGCGATATGACGACCGGTACGGAATCGGGTACAGGTGAAATACCCGATTAGTTACCAATCCAACAGTCGGTTCCGCCGATCCAGGGTCGCGATATCACGTTCGCAGGCCGCTAGCTGGGCGGGTTGCTCGGCCGCTGCTCGCCGGATCCGCGTCTCCAATTCCGCGACACGCCGATCGGTGTCGATGATGCGGGCCGCGCTCGCGCGCACCACCCGGTCGGCCAGCTCGGTCTCGGCCTCGACAAGAGCCGTCGCCACCCGCTGTTCCAGCGCAGCCTTGACGTTCACGAGCGCGTCGGCGACCCACTGACGCACATGCGCCCGATCGGCGACCTGCCTGCGAGTCCGCACCACCCACCAGGCAACGAGCGCTCCCAGCGCCAACGTCACCGGGATGCTGGCGACGTCCAGCGCGGAAACCAGAGCCAGCGGCGAGACGAGCAGCCTGCCGAGACCGACACCGGCGGACGCGCCGAGAGCGATCATGAGGTGATCTTCGACACCCCGATGTCTCGGCTCGGGGTCGGGTCCCACCCGGGGCGCGGCGTCGCGTCTGCGGTGTGGCGGCGCCACATTCCCCGACGGCGTGTCCCCGGTCGACACGCCGTCAGCGTCCACCTTGGCGGCGAGTTCGGCGAGCCTGCGATCGATGCCGATGTCGATAACACCGGTCAACTCGGTGACCACCTGCTGCAACCGGTCGGGGTAGTGCGCGAGATCGGCCTGGCGCTGGCGGTCGAGTTCGGCACGCGCGGCCACGTGCAGTGCCCTGACCTGGCCGCCGACCTCCGTCATCAGATCGACGCGGGCCAGGTGCAACTGCCCGCGCAATGTCGACATCGCGGTGGCGCGCCCGCTGTCGCGGCTCGCGATCAGCGTCGCCCGTTCGGCCCGCCACCGGGTGGGTTCGGCCCCGGAACGCAGGGTTTCCAGCTGGGCCTGCACTCGCGTCCTGGTCTCCGCGAGCACCCGCGCGTCGAGCGCGGCCAGTCTGCCGTCGCCGGGCGCGGACGCGCTCGCTGACGCTTCGGTCAGTTCCGTGTGCAGGGCGCCGAGTCCCGACCGGTCCATCAATGCCGCGTCACCGCCCGCCCGCGCCGCCGCGGCGAGTCGCGCCGACACCGGGATGATGTCGAGATCCGCGAGGTCCTGTGCCGCCAGCAGTTCGAGATCGCGGTCGCGGACCGACCGCCAGTCCCCGTAGGCGTGGATGCCGTTCATCGCGAGCAGGATTCTGGTGTCCTCGGCGCGCAACCGCCGGATCAGGCCGAGACTGTCGGCGCCGACGACACTGCCCGCGTCGAGCAGGACCAACGCGACCGCCGCCGGTGTCGCGCCGGGCAGTGTCGACTCGACCGAGGACCCCACCTCGCCCATCGGCTCGGTGAGATCGATCCTCGGCTCGAAACGCGCGAGTTCGGTGCGCAACAGGGTGGTGTTCGCGTCGTCCGGGCCGATCAGCGCCACCGCCGACCCCGCACCCGCACCGCGCGCCGCCCTCAGCAGAGCCGCACCCTGCGGATTCCACCGGGCGACGACCGCAAGCACGTCGCGGGGCAGTTCCGAATCCGCCCCGGTCGGCGCGACGGAAGTTTCCGGGTCTGCCGAGGCCACCGCGCCGGTCGCCGGGTCCGCCCGAGTCACCGCGCCGACCTGCGCGGCCGGGGTTCCCGGGGTGGCCGGAACCGGCGGGGGCACAGGCATTGCCGCCCCGGCCGGGGTTTCCGGGTCCGGCGAGGATGCCGGAGTCGCCGAATCGGCGGGAGCAGGGGGGCTCGGCGGCCCGGCTGCCGTACCGGGCGCGGCGGGATCACGTGCGGGTGGATCAGAGTCCGGCACTGCTCATTCGCTCCCACAGTCGGATATAGCCGTTGTGCACGCGCAGGGCGGCACGACGGGCGGTGGGTGGCATATCGCCGGATACGACGGCCCGCCACCGCGCGGCGCGCTGGAGCGCGTCGTCGGCGTCGGCGGGCGCGGGGGACCGGTAGCCCGCGGCCAGGTGCGCGACCGAGGGGTCGGCGAGTCCGGCGCACAGTCCGAGCCACATGGCGTCGTCGCCGTAGAGGTAGTCCTCGATGACGTCGCGCGCGTGACCCGCGACGCCGGGCAGCGACCGTGCCGCGAGCCGGGCCAGATCATCGAGCAGGGCGCCGCCGCGCAGCGCCGAGACCTGCTCGTAGCGGCGGTGCAGCAGTCCGTGCAGCGGATCGATACCGCTCGCGGCGTGCAGCAGCTGGAGCACGGCGTGCGGCGCGAGATCGGGATCGGCGCGCAAGGCGCTCAACGCGCAGGACACCCCGTAGAGGTCCCAGCGGTGCAGCACAGCCTCGCGTTCGGCGACGTCCGGGCCCGCCGCCGGGGAGACGAACAGATCGGGTGAGAGGGTCAGCGCCGGGTCGGCGATGGCGGCCAGTCGGCGCAGGGTCCCCATATCGTCGTCGGTCAGCGCGCCCGCGCGGGTGCGCTGGGCGAGCGAGGCGACGACGGGCAGCGTGAGCACACCGAGTTCCCTGGTGTACTGATCGGCGGCGGCCACGGCGTCGGCCCAGCGCGAGCCGATCGCGTCGGCCTTGTTGAGTACGACAACCGTGCGTTCGGGCGGAAGGTTCGCGAGCACCCTGCGGTCGGCGGGCAGCGGCGCGCCGGACAGCACGTAGACGACGATATCGGCGTCGAGTTCGGGATCGAGCGCGTCCGGTTCGTCCACCGGCCCCGTTTCCGCGGCCGACATCAGCGCCAACGCGTGCAGCACCGTCGTCCGGCCGACGTGCGCGCGCCCGGTGACCAGAATGCGCGGCGGCCTGCGCCACGCGTTGACCGCCACGCTGGCGTGATAGCCGATCTGTGTGTCGGCGGCCGCCGCCCCGCGCAGATCGGCCAGCAGCCGGTCGAGCTGGTCCTGTTCCCGTGTCGGCACCCCGCGTTCCCGCATCCGACCGGTGTTCTCGGTAGCCGTCGGCATGGCTCACCCCCCTTGTCGCTGTGCGATTCTGTCAGACATCCCCGGCGTACGCGCCGTCCGCGACGACCGGTCGGGCGCATCGACGACGGCGGCTCAGTTCGCCGGGCCGCTGAAGAATTTGTTGGCGGTGCGCACCGCCCAGCCCGGCGCGTACTTGGCCGCCACCGCGAGCGCCTTGGCCTGGACACCGATCTCGTAGTGCACCTTCGGCAGTCGCGCGCGTTTGCGGGTCGCGTCCCAGATCCCGGCGGCGACGTCCTCGGCGGTGAGACGCACACCGAGCGATCTGGTCGACGCCGTCTCGACGCCGGCCACCATCGCGGTGGCGACGAAAAGCGGCCAGATCGCGATGACGCGGATGTCGTGGCGTTCCCATTCCAGGTCCAGCGCCTCGGTCAGACTCTTCACCGCCGATTTGGTGGCGCCGTAGGTCGCGAGTTCGGGCTGGCCGTAGATCGCGGAGGCCGAGCACAGGTTCACCACCTGGGCTCCCGGTGTGTCGCGCAGGTACCGGAACGCCGCGTGCGTCCCGGTGACGACCCCGGTCAGATTGACGTCGATGATCGCGCGCTGAGCGTCCAGTTCGAGTTCCTCGAACGGACCGGCCCGCAGGATTCCGGCGTTGTTGACGAGGATGTCCAATCGCCCGGTCGCGGTATGGAAATCTGCCAGACTTTCCGCCCACTGGGTGTTGTTGGTCACATCGAGGATACCTGTTCGCAATGTGCCGCCCGCGGCCGTGATATCGGCGGCCAGTCTGCTCAGCCCCAGCTCATCGACGTCATAGGCACCGACGTGATACCCCCGCTCGGCGAAGAGCATTGCCGTAGCGCGGCCGATTCCTGCTGCCGCGCCGGTGATGAACACCGTCGGTGAATTCATGCTCGGGAGTCTAATGTGGAGGTCTAGCCCTATAACCGGGGTTAACAGACAGATCCGCCTTCGCTCGCTCCGGCGTCATCGCGGCGAGCGTCGGTACGCAGCTTCGCTTTTCGCGTGTGAGCCGGCCGGGCGGAGACGAGCCAGGCCGTGCGAGTTCACGGCCCGGTCCTCGATGAGGAGGTTGCGATGAGCATCGACGCCATCGGTGTTGTCCGCGACGTGCCCGCATCGGGACACCGGGGAATTCCGCCACTGCCGAGCGCCGACCCGTTCTACCGGCCCCCGCGCGGGTTCGCGGCCAAATCCCCCGGCACCATCCTGCGCAGCCGTGCGATCGAACTCGCCCTGTTCGGCCTGGTGCCGCAGCGGGTATCGGCGTGGCAACTGCTCTACCGCAGTTCCGACATGCACGGCACGCCGGAGGCGGCGGTCACCACCGTGCTGCTGCCCGCGGGCGCCGATCCCGATGTCGACCGGCCGTTGCTCGCGTTCCAGAGCGCGATGGACGCCGTCGCCGAGAAGTGTTCGCCCTCCTACGCGCTGCAACGCGGCGCCAAGGCCATCGGCGCGGTCACCCAGTTCGAATGGCTGCTGGTGGCGAACGCGCTGCGGCGCGGCTGGGCGGTCTCCATCGCCGATCACGAAGGACCGCACGGCAACTTCGGGGCGCCGCGCGAACCGGGATACCGGGTGCTCGACGGTATTCGCGCCGCCCTCGCCTTCACCCCGCTCGACCTGCACGCGGAGACCCCGGTGGGCGTCTGGGGCTACTCGGGCGGCGGTATGGCCAGTTCTTGGGTGGTCGAGATGGCGCCGACCTACGCGCCCGAACTCCGCATCGTCGGCGCGGTACTCGGTTCGCCGGTCGGCGATCCCGGCGAGGTGTTCACCCGCCTGAACGGCACGCCGTTCGCCGGTCTGCCCGCCATCGTCATCGCCGCGCTGCGCAAGTTGTACCCGGTACTGGGCGCGGTGGTCCGCGACGAACTCACCATGGACGGGCACCGGTTCGTCGCCAGGGCCGAACGCGCGACCCCGCTGTGGGCGATCCTGTCGCTCGCCAACCAGAAGATGGGCGATTACACGACCGGACGCAGGCTGGAAGAGATTCTGGCCGCTCCGGAATTCACCGCGATGTTCGACGACCTGCGTCTGGGCAATTCCACCCCGGCCTGCCCGCTGCTGGTGGTGCAGCCGATCCACGACCAGGTCATCCACATGGACGGCGTCGACGGTCAGGTGCGGCGCTACCGCGAGGGCGGTGCGCACGTCACCTATGTCCGCGACCGGCTCTCCGAGCATTTCTCGATGCTGGTGATGGCGACCCCGATCAGCCTGGACTGGCTCGGCGACCGCCTCGCGGGCGCGCCGGTGACCCCCGATCGCGACACCACCGTGTGGTCGGTGCTCGCGTCGGCGACCGGCCTGCGCGGCCTGCTGGAGATGGCGACGACCACGGCCAAGGTGGTGCTCGGGCGACCGTTGCGCCAGGAGAGCGCGTCGACGCCGCGGATGGCCGAGGAACGCGCGGCTTGATGTCACCGTCAGACACAGATATTTGGTTCCGCTGACCATGCGCGGATCGCCCTCGCGGGGTTCGATTGCCGGGCCGAGAAATCGATACTGGACAATGGACGTCGTGAACGACGCCGCCAACCACACTGCCGAGTCGGTTCAGGGCCCGCCGTCCACAGCCTCGGCGCCCCTCGAAGCCGGACGACGCTCGACCACCGGCTCCCGCCTGTACCCCCGGGTCACCAGTTTCCGGTCCCGGCGGGCCGCGCTGACCCCGAATCAGCAGGCCTCCTGGGACCGCATGTGGCCCGCTATCGGCCGCGACGTGGGCGACGAACAGCTCGACGCGGCGGCCTGGTTCGGGCGCGACGCTCCGCTCGTCATCGAGATCGGCTGTGGCACCGGTACCGCGACGGCGGTGATGGCCCAGGCCGAACCCGAGGTGAACCTGATCGGCATCGAGGTGTACCAGCCCGGCCTCGCCCAGCTGGTGCAGCGCGTCGAGCGGGAGCGGATCGAGAACGTCCGCCTGCTGCGCGGCGACGCCGTCGACGTACTGGAACACATGATTGCCGAGAAGTCGCTGACCGGTGTCCGTGTCTTCTTCCCCGATCCGTGGCCCAAAGCCCGCCACCACAAGCGCAGGCTGCTGCAACCCGCCACGCTGTCGCTGATCGCCTCGCGGCTGCGCACCGGCGGTGTGTTGCATGTCGCGACCGACCACGCGGGTTACGCCGAACACATCGCCGAAGTGGGCGCCGCCGAACCCCTGTTCACCGGCCTGAACGAGACCACCGGTGGGGCCGGAGCCAACCCGCGCGACACCGCCCCGATCGGCTTCGATCGCCCCGTCACGAAATTCGAGGGCAAGGCGCAACGCGCCGGAAGCACGGTCACCGAGTTCATATGGGGCAAGATCGAATGATGTGCGAGCGCAGCGAGCGATCAATTAGCTCAGCCGTCATGACCGTCATGAGGGTGTCGAGCGCCGCCGAGGCGGAGTTATGAGCGTCGGTCAGATTGCCCACGAGACGGCCACCGGGGCCGATGACGTCGAGGGGGAGGTCGCGGGTCCGGCGGCGGGTCCCGACGTGCGAAGGGTGCTCCTGGTCTGGGACGCGCCGAACCTCGACATGGGTCTGGGCGCCATCCTCGGGGGCCGACCGACCGCCGCCTATCGCCCGCGTTTCGACGCACTGGGCCGCTGGCTGCTCGCCAAGACCGCGGAACTGTCGGTCGGCAGCGCGGGCCGCGTCGAACCGGAAGCCACCGTTTTCACCAATATCGCCCCCGGCACCGCGGACGTGGTCCGGCCGTGGGTCGAGGCGCTGCGCAATGTCGGCTACGCCGTCTTCGCCAAACCGAAGATCGACGAGGATTCCGACGTCGACGCCGACATGCTCGGACATATCGAGCTACGCAGGCGCGGCGCGGGTCTGGCCGGAATCATGGTGGCCTCGGCCGACGGCCAGGCGTTTCGCGAACCTCTCGAAGAACTCGCCGCGCACGGAATCCCCGTTCAGGTATTGGGCTTCCGCGAGCATGCGAGTTGGGCCGTCACATCCGATACCCTCGAGTTCATCGACCTCGAGGACATCCCGGGTGTGTTCCGTGAACCACTGCCCCGGGTGAGCCTCGACTCGCTGCCCGACGAGGGTGCCTGGCTGCAGCCGTTCCGGCCGCTGACGGCACTGCTCACCTCTCGCCCTGCTCAAGGAGTCGCTTAGTGTTCACACGCTGGGGCGATCTGGTCTACCGGCTGCGCTACGCCGTCATCGGCGTGGTGGTGGCCGCCCTACTCGGTCTGGGCGGCTACGGCTTCGGCCTCGAAGACCATCTCAGTTCCAGCGGCTGGGACGATCCCACCTCGGAATCCGCGCAGGCGGCACGGGTCGCGGACGGGGCGTTCGGGCGTGATCACACCAGCGACGTGATCGTGCTGTACACCGCGCCCGAGGGCAAGACGATCGACGACCCGCAGTTCCGTCAGCAGGTCGTCGACAACCTGAATTCGCTGCCCAAGACCTACCCGAACGAGATCGCCAAGATCAACGGCGCGTACTGGCAGACCGAAACCGGGCCCGGCGTTCCGCTGACCTTCGGGTCCAAGGACAAGAAGTACACCTTCGCCTCGGTCGCCATCGTCGGTGACAACGACACCGATATGGTGCGCAATTACCGGAAAGTGAAGGACGTCTTCTACATTCCGGGCGTCGACGTGCAGGTCACCGGCCTGCAAGCGGTCGCGGGCACGTTGAACGACACCATGGCCGCCGACCAGCTGCGCATGGAGATGCTGGCTATCCCGGCCGTGGCGATCCTGCTGTTCTTCATCTTCGGCGGCCTGATAGCCGCCGGTCTGCCCTTGATCGTCGGCGGCCTCACCGTCATCGGCGCCAACGGCATCATCATGTTCCTGACGCGGTTCACCGAGGTCAACTCGTTCGTCTCCGGCGTCGTCTCGATGATCGGTCTCGGCCTGGCGATCGACTACGGCCTGTTCATGGTCAGTCGATTCCGCGAAGAACTCGCCGAGGGGTACGACACACGGGCGGCCGTGCGCCGCACCGTGATGACCGCCGGTCGCACCGTCGTGTTCTCCGCGACCATGATCATCGCGAGTCTCGGCGGCATGCTGCTGTTCCCGCAGGGCTTCCTGAAATCGGTGGCCTACGGCACGATCGCCACGGTGTCGCTGGCCGCGCTCTCGGCGATCACCATCCTGCCCGCCATGCTCGGCATCCTGGGCCCGCGCGTCGACTCGCTCGGCCTCAAACGTTTCCGCAAGACCAAGACCGCCGACGATATCGAGAACGGCTTCTGGGGCAGGACCACCCAGTGGGTGATGAAGCATCCGCTCAAGATCGCGGTGCCGATCTGCGTCCTGCTGCTGCTGTTGATCATTCCGGTCAAGAATCTGGCCTTCGGCGGTATCAACGAACGGTATCTGCCGCCGGACAACCCGACCCGTGTGGCGCTGCAGGAGTTCTATCAGATCTTCCCGCTGAAGAAGACCGACCCGATCCAGTTGGTCTTCGTGTCCGACAACAGCACCGATGTCGGCAAGGTCTGGAAGGAAGCCAACCAGGCGCCCGGCCTCACCGGCAATTTCGAGGTGCCGCAGCGGTCGACCACCCAGACCGACGTCTACCGGACCAGCGCCACACTCCAGGATTCGGAGAACGCCGACCCGACGATCGACTATCTGCGCTCGCTGGAACTGCCCGACGACGTCACCATGTACGTCGGCGGCCAGCCGACGATCCAGAAGGACAGTATCGACGCGCTGCTCGATCGCATGCCGCTGATGATCGCGCTGGTGCTGTTCGTGACCACGCTGCTGATGTTCCTGACCTTCGGTTCGCTGGTGCTGCCCATCAAGGCCGCGCTCATGAGCGCGTTGGGACTCGGTTCCACCCTGGGCATCCTGACCTGGATCTTCGTCGACGGGCACGGGGCCGGTCTGCTGAATTTCACCCCGCAGCCGATCATGTCGCCGGTGCTCGTGCTGATCATCGCGGTGATCTACGGATTGTCGACCGACTACGAGGTCTTCCTGCTCTCACGCATGGTCGAAGCGCGCTCCCAGGGCGCGTCGACCACCGAGGCGGTGCGGATCGGCACCGCGCAGACCGGCCGGATCATCACCGCGGCGGCACTGATCCTGCTCGTGGTCGTCGGCGCGTTCGCGTTCTCCGACCTGGTGATGATGCAGTACATCGCCTACGGCCTGATCGCGGCGCTGTTCATCGACGCCACCATTCTGCGCATGCTGCTCGTGCCCGCCACCATGAAACTGCTCGGCGACGACTGCTGGTGGGCCCCCGCCTGGATGAAACGCATCCAGGAGAAGATCGGGCTCGGCGAACCCATCCTCGACGACGAGCGTCCCGGGGGCGGCGAGGTGGTCGACCTGGTCAAGACCACCCCGATCACCGATCCGGTCACCATGCAGATCCCCGCGGTGGAGGGTGGCAAACTGCGCCGCTCGCCGCGCAGGCCGCGCACCGTCGCCGAGATCGAAGCCGAAGCGCCGACCGCGCGTATCGGGGCGGTGCCGAGGGCCGCCGGTCCGCGCGCGCAGGTCCGCAAGCCGGGCGACCCCACACCGACCCGTTCGACAGGTCCCGATCCGAGCAGGCCCCGCTCCGCACCCGCGCAGGCCGATCCCACACGTCCGCGTGCGGTCCCGCCCGCGGTCACCGCGCCGGAGCCGGGTCGACACGGCGGGGAACCCGCGCGACCGGTGGGTGAGCCCACCTGGACCGCCCCCTCGGCCGAGGGGGTACGGCCGCCGTCACCGATCGAGTCCACGAGAACGCAGTCCGCGGCCGAATCCGCGAGAACTCCCGTGGAGCCCGCGAGGACTCCGTCCTCTGTCGACTCCGCGAGGACTCCGTCCTCTGTCGACTCCGCGAGGACTCCGTCCTCTGTCGACTCCGCGAGGACTCCGTCCTCGGAGCCGGATCTGCCGCCCACCGAACCCGCGCCCGCCGTTTTCCGAACCGGTGATTCGGCGCGCAGCGCCATCTCCTCGGATATGGTCCGGGGCGTCCGATCGGGCGGCGATCTGCCCGAGGTGTCGACACCGCGGGTACCCGAAGTGTCGGCGCCGCGACCGGTCGGCGAGGCGGAGGCGACGGGCCGTCCGCATCACGAATCGCACGGACCCGATTCGGAGTCTGCCGAGAATGCCGATACCGCTGAGACTCCCGAGGAGAACCGCAGCAGTATCGAGAACTGGATGGCCGAACTCCGGTCGTCCCGTCGTCGCGTCGCGAGCAACGCCGACGAGGGCCGCCACCACGGGAGTGACGGCCGCACGGTCAGTGTCAACGAACTTCTTCGCCGTCGCGATCCCGAGTAGCCCCCGCCTCCGCGAAGGCACGGGCATACCGGGTGCCGACGACCAGCAGGAGCACACCGACCACCAGGAACGCGGCGACGCGGACCAGTCCGTCGAGCGTCGCCAGATCGAACAGGAACAGTTTGACGAGGGCGGCGGCGGTGACGAGCAGTCCCGAGCCGAGAGCCACCTTGGCCACCGCCGCCGAGCGTGACAGATTGCGCAGGCCGTACAGCAGCGCCGCCGTCGCGCCGACCATCCACAGGATGGTGGCGGCACAGTGTCCGATGACGAATCCGTCGGCGACCCCCGACGCCACCCCGATCGACACCGTCGCGACCGTCACCGCGTAGAGGGCGACGGCGGCGGCCACGATCCACAGCATCGATTCCTCGGTGTCGCCCGAGGACATCGTCGGCAGTTTCCTGATCCCCCACACCGCGACCGCGACCACGGCCACCGCAAGAACGGCGGCGAGCACCGTCGAGATATCCAGGTTCTCCTGCGCGAGTCGTTGCGTCGCGAGGATATTCGGCGAGGCCACGACCAGGAGTCCGAACGCTCCGAGCGCCGCGAACGCGCCACCGATGGCCGCGGCCACCCGCGAGCGCACCTGTCCCGCGACACCGAGGAAGCCGATGGCCACCAGCAACAGCGCGATCGGCGCTGTCCGCCCGTCGGTCACCCGGAAGCACACCTCGAGTAGCGCGAAGGCACCCGCGATCGCCGCCACCGTCGCGGTGTGGCCCGGAACGCGCAGCACCGCACGCAGTTTCGGGGACAGATACGCGGCCGCGACGGCGAGCAGCACCGCCGCGTAGATCGCGGCGACGACGACCGCCGCGCGACGTTCGAACAGGACCGGCATCGCGAGCAGCGGTGTCGTCGCCATCGCGAAGGCCAGTGACGCGATCACGTCGGAGGGCCGTCCGCGCACGCCGAGAACCGTGGTGACCAGCCCGATCGCCGCGATCGCGATCGCGGCGGCGAGCAACCAGTTCACGCGATCGGGTGCGGGCTCGTCGAAGGTCGCGATCGTGATACAACCCAGCGTCGCGAGGACGGCGGGCAGTGTGCGCACCACGTGCAGGACCGGCCAGTTGCGAACCAGTTGCACAGGTGCGCAGGCCAATTGGAGCACGATCAAGAATCCGAGCAACATCAGTTCCGAGGTCACCACCGGTGACAGCGCCGCCGCGCCCGCGACGACGAGCACCGCCAGCGGCTGCGATTTCCATTCCATCGCCAGTGCCACGCCGCCCGCCGCGACGGCCAGCGCCACCGCGAGTCCGAGTACCGGATGCAGCCAGTCGTAGATCGCCGTCACCGCGACGACGTCGAGATAGGCGCCCGCGATACCGGTGGCCGCCAACGCGATTCCGCCGACGCGGCCGCCCGCGCGCCCGAAAACCCGCATACCCGCCCCGACCAGCACAGCCGAGAACACCGCTCCGGCACCGACTCTGAGCACCGGTCCGAAGTATCCCGCCTGCGCGGCGAGCACCAGCAGCATCACCACACCGATCAGGGTCACGCCGACACCCGCGACCGCGAGCACCCGACTGATCACCCCTTCCCGCTGCCACCACGGAGTCCGCGCGACGGGCGCCTTCCGCACCGGAGGCACCGGCGGACGCCACCCCGGCGGCGGCCCGACCGGCGCACCCCAACGCGGTGCCTGACCGGGACCGTAGGGGGGCATCACCATTCCACCGTGCGCGCCGGGGATCGCGGCACCGGGAGGCACCGTGCCGTAACCCTGCACCCGGGCACCCTGACCCGGCCACGGTCCCGGCGCCGGTGGAATCTGCGAGGACGCCGCCACGGATGCACCGCCTGCGACGTTTCCGCTCAGGGGTGAATTCTCCGGTGGCACAGTGGCCGAACTAACAGCTCCAGGAATATCGGGGGTTCCGGGCACAACGGGAGAGGCCGGTGTGGTGGTCGAATCGTGCCCGAGCCCCGTCGCCCCGGTGTCACTTGACGCTCCGGCCGCGCTGGTTGCGCCGTGGCCGGTCAGCGTGCCCGATGCCGCTGCCCCGGTCACGCCGATTCCCGTGGAAGCACCACTTTCGGCAGGTGCGCCGGATGTACCGCCCGCCGACGTGCCGGAATCAGCCGACCCGTCTGCCGAATTGGGCACGTCGGCGTTGGCAGGACCATCGACATGGCGCACCCCGGGGGCAGAAGGTCCGCCGGGCGCAACCTGTCCGGCGGATCCGCCACGGACATCCTGCGTTCCGGGGGCAACAGGTGCGCCGGGACCACCCGCGGGCCCCGGCCGAGCACCGGGACCGGCGAGCGGCGCGGGCACCGGCGAGATGCCGGGGGCGGCGCGGTGGGTTTCGCCCATGAGTTGGGCGTGCAGGAGGTCGAGATCGCGGCCGAGTACGCCCATCTGCGTGCCGAGCGCGGTGAACTCACCCGAGAGCCGTGTGATCAGCGCCGGGTCGATAGAGGTCGTCATGTACTCATGGTCGGTCCCGTACGGGTTACCGGGATGAGTAGAAACACCCGAACGGGGGCCGATAAGTACCCGACCGGCCTCCACCCGACCGAGATCGGATGGAGGCCGGGGACGCCGGTTGGCCTACGGGGTCGGCGCCCGCGTGCCCGTCACCTGGTGCACGGCGTTCAGCACGGCCGAGCGCGGTGGCATGCGCAGCACACCGGGAGCCGGTTCGCCCGCCCAGTGCCAGCCCAGTGCCGAATCGGTGGTCGGCAGCAGGACTTGACGTCCGCCGGGAACCACCACGACCTGATGTCCGGACAGGAACCGCCGGATCGCGACGTCCAGCGGCGGCGCCGGGCTCGGCGGCGCGACCAGGAAGGTCCAGGTGCGTTCGCCGGGATCGGCCACCACCGGCGCGGTGAAATTCCGGTCCAGCGTGGCGAGCACCGAGCGGCCCAGTTCCGGCGGCATGACCACCGCGCCGAGTACGGATCCGGTGACGATCATCGGACGACCGGCGAGCAGTTGCACCGGAAGTCCATAGCGATGTCGCAGCAGGCGCGCGATATCGTGTGGTGTCTGACAGCGTTCGAACATGACGTTTACCCCTCACCGCGATCGCCGGACAGTACGAGTAACGAGTTCTGCGTCGGTAGGAGCAAATCGCGCAGTCTGATGGTGCGCTGGGTGTCGCGCGCCGTTCGATCTGAATGTGCACCCGGCTCGGTCGCGCGATCGGCGCGAGGAGCCCGCACTGTGGTGTTCGGCATCGTGATCATTGCCGCCGCCCTTTGCGTTCTCAAAGTTGCAGAAAGGCAACGGTATTCCAACCGGGCGGCGACGAGTCGTACGTAATGTCCCACTGTGCTCGACCGCGATCGCTTAGCGTCGTACTCTGAAACCCGGATGTAACAAAGGACATGGGTACATGGACGATTCGTCGATCGGCGTGCGGATCAGGCGCTTTCGCGGCAAAGCGCTGACGCAACGTCAACTTGCCGATCAAGCCGGGGTGAGTGTCGATCTCGTGCGCAAGCTCGAGCAGGGCGGACGGCAGACCGCGTCCATCGCGAGCCTGCAAAAGCTCGCGCGCGCACTGGATGTCGACATCTCCGATCTCGTCGGCAAGCGGCACGGGATACCTTCCAGCAACCCCGACGCGGGCATCGTGGCGATCCGCCGAGCGTTAACCCCCGTTGACGATCTTCTCGGAGAATTTCCCGACGAACAGGCCGTCAGCCTCGAAGAGGGCAGCCGTTCGGTCGATTACGCGTGGGGCGCCTACTGGGCCGGTCGCTACGAACTGCTCACCACGTTGCTGCCCTCCGGGCTCACCCAGCTGCGCGCCACCGTGCACGCCGCGCGCAACGGCACGGTCGCGCCCGCGAACGAACTGCTGGCGCGGATGTACTGGGTCACCGGCTGCACCCTGGTCCACCTCGGCCAGACCGATCCGGCCTTTCTCGCCGTCCGGCAGGCGCTCGGCGCGGCCGAACACGGGGGTGATCCCCTGTTGCTCGCCACGATTCGCGGTTCGATCGCGTGGCAGCTGCTCGTGCAGGGCCGCTACGAGGAATCGCGCAAGGTCGCCTTACGCGCCGCGTCCGAACTCGAACCCAACGGCGACGAATGCCCGGCGCACCTGTCCGCGTACGGATCGCTCGTCCTGCAAGGCGCGACGGCCGCGGGCCGGGGCCAGGACATCCACGAGGCATTGTCGCTGGTGGAGGCCGCGGGCGAAGTCGCGCTGCGTATCGGCGGCGACCGGCAGGACTACGAAACCTATTTCGGCCCCTCCCAGGTGGTCATGCAGACCGTCGACGTGAACGTCTCCTGCGAGCGTTACGCCGAGGCATTGGCCGCCGCCAAGGCGATGCCCAGCAACGGCGGTCTCCCCCAGGCCTCACGGGCTCGCCACATCGCCGACACCGCCGTGGCGTGGACCCGGACCGGCCAATACCAGCGCGCCCTGGACGCACTGCTCAACGCCGAACGCGTCGGCGGTGTCGACTGGATGAAATACCAGACCCTGCCCCGCCATATCGTGTCCGAACTGCTCGACCACGACCGTCGAGTCCCGCTGCGCGCGTTCGCCCGCCGCATCGGCGTCAACGACTGACCGACGGGCCCGATCCCGGAGCTCACCGCAGGGCGGTCACCGCCGCGCGCCAGCCGAGCAGGAACAGCGCGAGCACCGTCGCCGCCACCGCGATGAAACTCGCGGCGGTGCCCTGGCCGCTGATCGCGCGCAGCACCATGCCGCCGCACAGCGTGCCGAGCCAGACGAGCACGCCGGTCGGCCAGAGCGCGATCCCGTCGATCGGACGGTCGCCCGCCCCGCGGCTCGCGAGCACGCGCACCGCGATCCAGCCGAGGGCGAGGCCGATCGCGAACGGCCACAAGGTCTTCAGCAGACCGGTGAGAATCGCCTCGTCGTGGCTGCGCCGCCCGATGACGCAGAACAGGATCACCAGCAACACATCGACCAGCCACGGCGCAACTTTTTTCACGGCCGCCAGCGTAGTTCCAGGGTGAACGGCCACCGGACCGGACACTTCGCACTGTCGAGTCATGAATCGGGCCGGCGTGGATCTACACGGTCCTGCGCTGTTCGAATTCCTTCTCGAATTCGGCGTCGTCGGCCTGCGGAGTGCGGAACACGAAGGCGAAGACGATCCAGCCGATGATCGCGACGAGGATGAAACTGATCAGCCGGTAGACGAAAGCGCCCGCGACGGCCTGCGCGGCGGGCAGGCCCGCGGCCACGGTGAGTCCGTAGATCAGGGTCGCGTCGACGTAGACGATGCCGCCCGGCGCGAAGGGGATGGATCCGACGGCTTTACCCGCGGCGAAGGCGAGCAGCAGTCCGGAGAGTTTCGGGTCGGCGCCGACCGCGTAACACGCGGCGCCCAGACAGGCGACATCGGCGAAGCGGTGCACGATGGCCCAGAATCCGACGAGCACGCCGTCGCGGGTGCCCAGGTCGACCGATTCGAGCTGACCGAGGATTTCCTCGACCTTGTCCATGCCGTGGTCGGCCTCGCGCTTACGCAGGCGATTGACCCCGGCGAGAACGCGCCGCAGCACCGATTCCAGCGAACCGGGATTGGTCGAGACGTAATTGCCGACCCACACCAGCGCGATGACACCGGCCAGCGACAGGATGAGTTTGAGCGGGCCCACTCGATTGCCGACGAGCAGCGCGCCGCCGACCCCGAGCAGCGCGAGCCCGACGGTGGCGATCACCCCGGAGATCACCAACTGCCAGGAGGCGACGATCGGACTCGCGCCCCAGCGGCGGGTCTGGCGGTAGGTGAACGCGGTGGAGAACACCTGCCCGGCGGGCAGGGTCACCGACATCGCGGTCGCGCCGTAGACCACCGCGACCGATTTCCGCTGACCGACGTCGACGCCGCCCGCCCGCAGCAGCTGTTTCTGCACCCGTCCGAATCCGCTCATGGACAGCGCCTGGAACCAGACGCCCGCCGCGAGCCAACCCCAGTGGATCTCGGTGAGACTCTGCCAGGATTCGTGCAGGCGCGGCCAGAGGTAGAAGCCCTCGGCGATCAGCAGTGCGGCGAGCGCGACACCGAGAACCCACTTGACCCAGCGGAATCTGCCGCGACGCCGTGTCGCCGGTTGGGGCGGGGGCTGGGACGGGGGCCTACCCACTGTCTCCCCGTTGGCGCTCACGCGGTCAGCCTAACTACCCGTCGTTTCGCTGTCTGCATCCACGGTCGGCCCACCGTTGTCCTTCGGCCACGCGAGTCGGGTCTTGCGTCGCCGTCCGCGCAACTGCACCTCTTCGCCGGATATCCACAACCGCTGCTCGCTCTCGTCGGCGAAATACAGCGCGCTACCGGAAGCCAGCACCCGGCCCGGCTGGTCCTTGGCCAGTTCGGTCAGACGGGAGGCTTCGTTGACCGGGTCGCCGATGACCGTGTACTCGAATCGGTTCGCCGCACCGATATTCCCCGCGACGGCCAGGCCGGCGGAAACGCCGATTCCGATATCGAGTCCGGGTACCTCGCGCAATGCCTCGCGCAGGTCGCGACCGGCGGCCAGCGCGGCGGTCGGCGCGTCCGGCCGGTCCAGCGGCGCGCCGAAGATCGCGAGCGCGGCGTCGCCGACGAATTTGTTGACGAATCCGTGGTGGCGGTCGATGACGTCGACGACGATCCGGAAGAATTCGTTGAGCAGACCGACGACCTCGGTCGGCGGACGTTCGGCGGCGGCCGCGGTCGACCCGACCATGTCGACGAACAGCACCGCGACGAACCTGGTCTCGCCGCCGAGTTCGGTGCCGTAGTCGAGGGCTCGCTGGGCGACCTCCTCGCCGACGTGCTGACCGAAGAGTTCCTGGAGCTGACGACGTTTGGCCGCCTCCTCCATCATCCGGTTGAAGCCGACCTGGAGCAGACCGATCTCGCTGCCGTCGAAGACCTCGACCTGGACGTCGCGCGCTCCCTCCTGCACCCGGTCGATGGCCTGGCTGAGCTGGCGGACCGGATCGGAGATGCTGGATCCGGTGAGCATCGACAGCGCGAGCGCCTGCATGATCACCACGCCGGAGAGCAGCAGGATCGAGATCGCCAGCGACTGCGCGGAGAATTTCACGTCCGAGGTGATCTGGGTGACGCACAGCAGCACGATCGCGATGGTCGGGGCGAAGGTGCCCATCCCCCAGGTCATGCCCATGCGCGTGCCGACGCCGGGGGTCAGCGTGTGGTCGAAGGTGCCCGCGGTCAGCGCCTCGGCGGCGACCGGACGCAGAATGCGTTCGCCGAGCATGTAGGTGAAGCCGAACACGATGGTCGCCGCCATGCATTCGGTGACGATGACGGCCCCGGCGAGTTCGGGCGTGGCGGAGATGATCAGCGCGGCCAGCACCGCGCCGCCGACCAGCCACAGCACCAGGTGCACGAACGCCTGGCGCAGCGGTGCGTGCAGGGCGGCCATCTGCTCCTGGCGGCTCGGCGGCCCGCCGCGCATCTGCCAGCGCATCACCGGGCGCAGCATCAACGCCGACGCCGCCAGACTCAACAGCCCCCCGGTGATGAATACCAGGGCGGGAACGAGGAGCCCGACGCGCCGCGCGCCGGCCGCCTCCCCTTCCGGAACCGGGAGTCCATATTGGATGAACGCCCACACCAGCACCGCGCCGAAGGCGTTGGCCAACAGCATCGACGTCAGGTACAGCGGCCAGCGCGTTCGCATGGTCTGTTTGACCGCTTCCAAGGGCGCCGACACGTGCACCAATCTAGCGTTTCGATCATCCGGGCATATCGTGGTGGTTGCGCGCCGGACCCGTCGACGGCTCGGCCACCCGCCCGCCGATCACGGGGGACCGACCTCACCCACGCGCGCCGGTTAGGCTCGCGGAGGTGAGCGACCAGAAGCAGAGTCCCGCACGCAGAGCCGGGGCAGCGGACGCGGTGCACCCGCTGGTCCGGCAGTCGGCGGAGTGGTCGTGGCGGCTGCTGGTCATCTTCGCGGCGGTGTACGTACTCGCCATGGTGGTGCAGCGACTCGCGACGGTGGTGATCCCGCTCGCCATCGCGCTGCTCGCCGCCGGACTGCTGGCGCCGCTTGTGGATTGGATGCAACGTCTCGGCGTGCCGCGCTGGGTGGGGGTTTTCGTCGCGCTGGTCGGATCGCTCGGCATCGTCGCGGGCATCATGACCTTCGTCGTGGAACAGTTCGTCGCCGGTGTCCCGCAACTGTCGGACGAGATCACCCACAGCATCCACAAGATCCAGGACTGGCTGATCAACGGTCCGCCGCATATGAGCAACGAGCAGATCCGCAATATCGGCGACACGATCGTCAAGATGATCCAGTCCAATCAGGACAGCGTGACCAGCGGCGCGCTGACCACCGCGACGGCGATCGGCCACATACTCACCGGCACCTTCCTGACCCTGTTCATCCTGATCTTCTTCCTCTACGGCGGCGATCAGATCTGGGAGTTCGTCACCCGGATCGTGCCGACACCCCATCGCGAGCGCGTGCGCCTTGCCGGACAACTCGGCTTCGGAACGCTGGTCGGATTCGTGCGCGCGACGGTCGCGGTGGCGGCGGTCGACGCCATCGGCATCGGCGCGGGCCTGGCGATACTCGGTGTCCCGCTGGCGCTGCCGCTGGCCTCGCTGGTCTTCATCAGCGCGTTCATCCCGATCATCGGCGCGTTCCTGGCCGGTTTCATCGCGGTCTTCATCGCCCTGGTGACCAAGGGGCCGGTCACGGCGTTGATCGTGCTCGGCATCATCATCGCGGTGATGCAGCTGGAAAGTCATGTGCTGCAACCCCTGCTGCTCGGCCGGGCGGTGAGCATCCACCCGCTGGCGGTGGTGCTCGCGATCACCGCGGGCGTGGTGCTCGGCGGTATCGCGGGCGGTCTGCTCGCGGTGCCGTTCGTGGCGGTGATGAACACGGCGATCCGGTCGCTGTTCGCCGACAGTCCGGAAGAGGCGTTCGAGGATCTACAGACCGGGGAATCGGGCCGAATGTTCTCGGCCGAACCGGATCGGGATCCCGACCCCGACCGGTTCGACGTGGCCGCGACATTGCGTCACGAGACCGTCCTGCTGCGGAAACCCGACGACGGGGACGGGCGCGGCGATGCGGACAGGTGATCGCTGGACCGGCGAGCGCCTGACGACAGAACTCGACCCCTCCGATGCCGCTACCGCGCCGCTGTGGCGGGCGGTACAGGCATTCCGGCTGGTCACCCTGCTGTACGCGATCGGTCAGCAGGTCGCTTCGGTGCAGTACTACCAGAATCAGCGTCTGAGCTGGGTTTTCATCGCCCTGATGGCGGTGTGGTCCGGTGCGTCGGCGCTGCTGCTCTCGCATTGGCACGTGACGAATGTGGCGCGGGTCCGGACGTGGGTGGTGATCGGTGACCACCTCGTGGTGATCGGCCTGATCTGCGCCACCCGGCTGGTGGCCGATTACGACTGGTACCACGGACACCAGACCCTGCCGACCACCATGTGGGCCGCGAACGCGGTGATCTCGGCCGCGATTTTGCGCGGGCCGATCCTCGGAATCGCCTCGGGCGTACTGATCTCCACCGTCATCATCACCGTTCGCGACCAGTGGGGCCAGGACGTGTGGGCCGATGCCACCATGCCGGTGCTGGTATCGGTCGGGCTGGCGCTCGGCCTTGCCGCGAACACCGCGCGCAGAGCGCAGGAACAACTCCAGCGCGCCGTCCGCCTCACCGCCGCCGCCGAGGAACGCGAACGTCTGGCACGCGAGGTACACGACGGAGTGCTGCAGGTGCTCAGCTACATCAAACGCCGTGGCGGCGAAATCGGCGGGCCCACCGAGGAATTGGCGCAGCGGGCCGGTGAGCAGGAGATCGCGCTCCGGGTCCTGATCTCCGAACAGGGCGTACGCGCCGACGAGGGCGGCACCGAGGTGGATCTGCGCCCGCTGCTGACCGCGCACGCGACGCCGAACGTTTCGGTCTCGACACCGGGCGAACCCGTGCGGATCGGCCGTTGGGCCGCGACGGAGATCGTGGCCGCGGTGGCGACAGCGCTGTCCAATGTCGGACTGCACGCCGGACCCGACGCGAAAACCTATGTGCTGCTGGAGGACACCGGCGACGAGCTCATCGTCAGCGTGCGCGACGACGGTGTCGGCATCGAGTCGGGGCGTCTGGAACAGGCCGAGGCCGAAGGCCGGATGGGGGTGTCGCGTTCTATCGTCGGGCGTATCGCGAGTCTCGGCGGGACGGCGGAATTACTCACCGAGGGTTCGGGTGAGGGCGTCGAATGGGAGTTCCGCGTTCCGCGTGGATGAGGTGGTCGCTCCCCCCGCGGTCGTTCGGCCTCGCCCATCTGCCCGACGCTGCCCGCTCGAGTCTCCGCCCGGTACCACCCGATCTGGCACGATTGACCGGAATCGGCTCGGCGACACAGCCGAGCGATCAGGTCGGAACCGACACGGGAGGTACGCGATGACCGACGACGCCACCGGAGGCGCCATTTCGGTGATGGTCGTCGACGATCACCCGATGTGGCGTGACGGCGTGTCCCGCGACCTCACCGAGGCCGGATTCACGGTGGCCGCCACCGCGGACGGGGTCGGCGCGGCGACCAGGCGGGCGGCGGCGGTGCGACCCGCGGTCGTGCTGATGGATATGCAACTGCCCGACGGCAACGGCGCGCAGGCGACCGCCGAGGTCCTGCGGGTCTCGCCGCAGAGCCGAGTGCTGGTCCTGTCGGCCTCCGCCGAACGCGACGATGTGCTCGACGCGATCAAGGCAGGCGCGTCGGGTTATCTGGTCAAGAGCGCTTCGGCCACCGAATTGATCGACGCCGTCCGGGCGACCGCGGCGGGGCAGCCGGTTTTCACGCCGGGACTCGCGGGACTGGTCCTCGGCGAATACCGGCGCATGGCGACCGCACCCGCCGAACCGGACGAGCCGCACCGCCCCGCCCTGACCGACCGGGAGACCGAGGTACTGCGGATGGTGGCGAAGGGTCTGTCCGCGAAACAGATCGCCACGCGGCTCGGACTGAGTCATCGGACCGTGGAGAACCACGTCCAGGCCACGCTGCGAAAACTCCAGCTCGCCAACCGGGTCGAGCTGACCAGGTACGCGATCGAGCAGGGGCTCGAATAGCTCACCCGGACCCGCCGGATCGCGGCTCGACGCCGCGCAGGAACAGCGTGATCGCGTAGCGCAGATGTCTTTCGGTCTGTTCATCGCTGCGATAGACACCGAATTCGGCCAAGCGCCAGGGCTGGGCCTCCACGAGGACGAGGAAATGTTCGGCGGCGATATCGAGTTCGTCGTCCGCGATATCGAGTTCACCGGCGTCGCGGTGCCGTCGCAGGATGTCCATCACCGCGCGCAACCGCGGCGACCACGCCATGGTTTCGGCGCTGAGGGCGAATTCGGGGAATCTGGCCGATTCGCTCATGGCGATCCGTTGCAGTTTCACCAGGCGCGGATCGGCGACCCTGGCCAGGGCTTCACGGCCGATCGCCGTGAGTGATGCGCGCAGGTCGGCACCCTCGGGCGGCGCGGACACCGCCCGCGAGTCACGTCGCGACATCGCCCAGGGGATCACCTCGGCGAAAACCGCACGCTTGTCCGGATAGCGGGCGTACAGCGTCTGTTTGGTGATGCCCGCCGCCCGCGCGATCGCCTCCATGGTCGTGCCGTCGTAGCCGCACGCGAGGAAGGTCTCGACCGCCGCTTCGCGCAGCCGTTCGACGAGTTGTCGCGTCTCGGTCCTGGTCGGTCGTCCCGGCCGTCGCTGTCCCGTAGTGATCGCACCACCTCTTCCAACTAGACGCGATCGTATGATTATATGACCCCATGCCGAATCCGGAGAACACGCCCGTAGAGCTGTCGTGCGGGCTGCCACCCGGCCCCGAATTCAGCGATCTGGCCGCGTTGGCCGAGGAGTGCGGCTACGCGCGGGTGTGGATCTTCGGATCGGCTCCGCTGTGGGAGGACCCGTTCGCGCACCTCGCGCTCGCCGCGAGCCGCACCTCCCGCATCGGTTTCGGCACCGCGGTCTCGATTCCGAGCGAGCGATCGGAGATGGCCATGGCGTCATCCATCGCGACCGTCGCTCGAATCTCCGGCGGCCGGTTCCGTGTCTGCTTCGGCACCGGAGCCACCGCGCGCCGCACCATGGGCCGGGCGCCGCTGTCGCTGAAGATGGTCGGCGAATACCTGTCGGCGGTTCGCGGCCTGCTCGAAGGGCAGACCGTGACGATCGACGACAGTCCGGTCAGGATGCTGCACGCCGAAGGGTTGGCCGCGCCGCGTCCGGTCGACGCGCAGATCTGGTTGAGCGCCTTCGGTCCGCGCGCGATCGAACTGGCGGGGCGCGTCGCCGACGGCATCATCGGACAGCACCCGCACCCCACCCTGCCCACGGCGACCATGCGGGCCGGCACCGTCCTCGAACCGGGTGAACACCGCGAGAGCAGGCGGGTCCGCGAGGCCGTCGGCCCGTGGCGGGCCGTGGCGTATCACGAGGCCTACGCCATCGCCGGACCCAGGGCCGTCGACGCGATGCCGGGCGGAGCGCGGTGGCGGGCCGAAGTGGAACAACTCGCCCCCGAAGGAGAGCGTCATCTGCTCACCCACCAGGGCCATGTCACCCACCTGACCGAACGCGATCTGCCGCTGACCGGATTCGACGGCGGATTCCCCTCGATGATCGGCGAACCCGACGCGATCCGCGCCGAACTGACCAGGCTGGCCGAACGCGGTGTGCGGGAAGTCATCTACACCCCGAGCGGCCCCGACGTCGCCAGGGAACTGACGGCTTTCGCCGCCGCGGCCCGATAGCCGACACCGCCGGGAGCTCTCGATGACCGATTCGCACGCCCGCGACGCGGCAGCGCCGCGGGTCCACAAGGTTCTGCTCTTCCTCAAACGTCGACCGGGCATGTCGGTGGCGGACTTCCGCGACTACTACGAGAACATTCACTCCAAATTCGGCGAGAAGTACTCGCGCGGACTACTCGGGTACGTCCGCAACTATCTCGACCCGGTCGGCGACGAGGAACTGCCGTTCGACGTCATCACCGAACTGTGGGTCGCCGACCGGGCGACCGCCGAGGCCATCGCCGCGGGCGTCGCGCGGAATCAGCCGCTACCCGAAATTCTCGAGGACGAGAAACAGCTCTTCGATCGGTCGAAGACGCGGGTTGCGACGGTCGTGGAATGCCGATCGACACTCCCCGCCCCGAATTCCGAGAATCCGGGATTGCCCTGATGCCGCGCACCCACGATCGTCGGTAACCTCGATTCCATGGGCGGCCCCGAATCGGTATCGAATGGCGGCGGCGCTGTGGGCGATCGTGAACTGCGCGTATCCGACGCCGAGCGCGAGCATGTCGGTCAGTTGTTGCAACGCGCGGTCGGCCTGGGGATGCTCTCGCTCGGCGAGTTCACCGAGCGGATGGACACCGCCCTGGCCGCCAAGACCCGAGGTGAACTCAACTCGGTGCTGATAGACCTGCCCGGCGTGCAACTCGTCGGCAGGCCCGCCGCACCGCAGACGCATTTCGTCAACGCCGCGCCCTCGTTCCAGCGGCCGCGCCCGATGCCGCCCTACCGACGCCCACCGGTCGCCGTGCCGGGCAATGTCATCCGAACGCGCATGTCCGGTGTCAACCGCCGTGGCCCGTGGCAGGTACCGCCGACGCTGGTGCTGAACAGCTGGCTCTCCGGCGTCACCCTGGATTTCACCGAGGCGATCATGTCGACCCAGGTGGTCGAACTGCACGTCGACGACTACTGCAGTTCGCTCAATCTCATCGTCCCCGCCGAGGCCACCGTCGACCTCGACGGCGTCGACCTCATCGGTTCCAGCGTCAACAACAAAGTCCGCACCGGCCCCCCACTCGGACCCCTCCACCTCGTCGTCCAGGGCAGCATCCGATTCGGCTCGGTCACCGCCAAACACCCGCTACGCGCCCACTGGCGCAAACTCCTCGGCCACTGATCCGAATCTGGAGACAGCAGCGGCGGTGATCGCCACCGAGCAAGGAGTCGACCTCGGTCCGACGGTTCCCGAACCGGATGTTCTCGCGGTGACGCGCACCGCGGTGAGCGCCGAATCCCTGTCCTTCCCACCGGAAGTCGTCCACCTGGTCATCGAAGTGATGTCGCCCAGGACCAAGACCAGGGATCGCGTGCTCCGCCCCGCCCAGTACGCGGAAGCAGGGATCAAGTGTTTCTGGCGAGTGGAGAACGAAGCCGATGCCATCGTCGTCTACACCTTCGAGCTACTCCCCGAGGGCGGCTACGCGCCGACCGGGATCTTCCGCAATCGAGTGAAGGTCGACCGCCCGTTCCCGATCGATATCGAATTGCCCGACGTGACGTGGTGACGTGACACTCCCGGATCAGGGTTCGGGGCTGGCCAGCGATTGGAGCATGCGGGCGGCCATCCGGGTGGCGGCGTCGCCGCTGTCGATGTCGTTGATGTGGATGGCGAAGGCGAGGTCGCCCATGGTGGCGAGCAGCCAGCCGTCCGCGCCCGCCGTCGCGGCGAAACCGGTGACGTCGCGGTAGGAGCGCAAACCGGCGAATTCCGGGCTCCCCGCGCCGTCTCGCAGCATGGCGCGCAGGCGGTCGGCGACATCGCCCGGCAGCGGTTCGAGTTTCGCGTCGGTGCTGCCGGGGCGACCGACCTCGATCGCCGGGGCCGGAATCTCGCCGCGCGCGATCGCGGCCGCCGCGATGGCCATACCGAAGGGGCTGGCCAGCACCGCGTCGGAACCGCCGCCCTGACGGACCTGTTCTGCGCTGCGTCCGGCGATCGCGAGGCGTCCGGTGACCTCGTCGAGGCCGGGCACCCGGAAATCGACGCCGACACCGAGTCGGCTCGCGGCCTCGGCCGCTTCCTGTACCGAGATGTCCTGCGGCTGTTTATGTTCGGTGACGGCGGCGAGATTGCGGAACAGTTCGATATTACGCCCGACCGGGTACAGCCCGGTGAAGGCCACCGAACCGTGCGCGCTGGCCTGGCTGTTCTGGGCGACGGCGACGACCGCGCCGCTGGACGGCTGGATCGCGACGATCGAAGCCGGGGTGCCGACGCTGACCACCGCGTCCTCGGCCGCGCGTTGCAGCCGTTGATCCATCGCCCCGGCGATATCGGGTCCCGGCGGGCCCTGGTATCCGGCTACCTGTCCGACGAATTTGCCGTCGGCCTCGTAGATCTGCACACCCCAACCGGAATGCTGCTCCTGGCTGTCCTGCCAGACCTTGCGCAACGCGTCCAGCTGCGGGGACCAGACCCGGCGATCCGAGGAGATCAGGCGCGGCTGCTTTTCCATCACCACACCGGGGATGGGCGCCATCGCGGGCTCGAGGATCTCGAAATCGCCTTCGCGCAGGTTGACCGCGATCACCGGTTTACCCTGCGATGTCGCCAGCTGCTGCATCAGCGACGGGCCGGTGATCAGCGGCGCGACCGGCTCGATGGCTTTGGCGAGCGCGTCGGTGGAGGCGACCGGATCCGACGTCTTGGTCGGATCGATCTTGATGACATTGATGACCTGCTCGTGCATGAGCGGCGCGCCGGTGATGTCGACGACCCTGGGCGCGGGCGCGGGCAGGGTGCGGACCAGTTTGGCCGTGCGGTTATTCGACAGCTGCGGCATGACGATGCCCGGCTCCCAGGAGATCCGCCAGCCGATCGCGAGTTTGCGGACCGTGCCCTGGATGCTGTAGTCCCAGGTCTTGTTCTCGCCGAAATTCCAGTCGACATCCATGCTGAAGATCGCCGACTGCGAGTCCAAGCCGATGAATTGGGTCTTCTGGTAGTCGACCTTCCCCGGCTGCAAGCCCTCGAACATTTGCTTGAGGGTTGCCTGAGCCCCGTTGGGGTAGGAAGTCAGCTCCGCGGCCTCTTTGTAATCCTGTTTGTCGAGCAGTTCGGTGAACCGCTCGACGATGCCTTCCGCCTCATTGGGTTCCGCCTGGAATCCACACGAACCCAGTGCGATCGCTACAGCCGCTGCCCCCGCGAGTGCCAATGCGCCCCGGACGCTGAAGCGGCGGGATCCCCGACCATCCATATCGCCCACTCTTCACTCTTGTCACTCCAGTAACAAGACCACCGTACCTGAAATTACCTGCTCGTTGGCGCCCTGTAGCCGGGCCGTTACCCATGCTCAGCGGTATCGATTGTGCCCGAAATCCCGTCACCGAGAAGGCGGATCCTGAGCGCTGTCCAGTCACAAGGCGATAACCGGCGCCGCTACCGTACCGGGCGGAACGCACGTTTGGGGAATTACCGTGAACGTCGCCATTTCGGAACTCCCCCGACACGCATCCACCGCCGTCATCGGCGCCTTCCATAGTGGATTACCCCAACGAGACCGGTTTCACGCAGAGCGGAACCACCCCGGGGTTTTGCGACGTAATCTTGTAATCAACACTCCGCCGTCAGCGCAAACACTGCACGAAGCGCGGATCAGAGAAGAAGGTGACTCCCCATGAGACATGACCACCGGGGACGGAATTTCGGCAGGCCGGGCGGCTGGCAGCAGGCGGATCTACCCGACCCCGCCGATGTACCCGACTGGTTCGCCGGAAGATTGCCGAGTGACTGGTTCGTCGGCGCGCCGCTGATCGAGATCGACCGCGACGAAATCTTCGTCATCGGCGAACTCCCGCTACCGAAACCCGAGCGACCGGCCGGCCCCACCGACGGCGACGCGGAAGCCCCCACCGCCGAAATCCCCCGCGCCACCAAAGAAGGGGTGATCTCGCGTTTCCGCGAATCCACCCGCCCGGCGCGCATGCAGATCGCGGGCGAGGCCCAGCACCGGTACGGGCGCAGCGTCGCCTGGGGCGTGACGGTCGACGGCGAGCGAATCATGTTCACGCACCAGGCGGTGCCCGTCATGACCCGGTTGCGTCAACCCGAACGCAAGGTTCTCGACACCCTGGTCGATTCCGGGGTCGCGCGCTCCCGCTCCGACGCGTTGGCCTGGACGGTCAAACTCGCGGGTAAGCACGCGGAGGCGTGGCTGGAGGAACTGCGCGCCGCCATGACCAAGGTGGACGATCTGCGGTCGGAAGGGCCGAAGGGGCTCTAGACGATCCGGCCCGAACGGACGATCCCGGGCTCCGCGCGCGGGATCCTCGATCACCGGTGAGAGTTTGTCCGATCAGGCCGGGACGCCATTAAAGTCTCTCCCATGGCCGCCCCGATCCTGATCCTCAATGGCCCGAACCTGAACACGCTCGGCGTCCGCCAGCCGGAGGTCTACGGTTCGGAAACCCTCGACGACGTGGTCGAACTGTGTCGAGTGACCGCGGCGCGGTTCGACCGGGAGATCGTCGCGTTCCAATCGAATTCCGAAGGCGCGCTGATCGATCGCATTCATCTAGCACGCGGGGCGGAATCGGGGATCGTCATCAATCCCGGCGGGTTGACCCATACGTCGGTGGCGCTGCGTGACGCGCTGGTCATCCCCGAGGTGCCGATCGTGGAGGTGCACATCAGCAACGTGCACGCCAGGGAGGAATTCCGGCACCACTCCTATATCTCCGGGATCGCGACGGCGGTGATCGCCGGGATGGGCGTCGCGGGGTACGCGGCGGCCGTGGAATTCCTGGCGACGCGCACGTCGTGACGTCTCACGCGATCCGGAAGACCGGGAATCCCGGTGCGATCTCGGCCAACTGGTCGTCGGTGGCGTCCTTGGTGACCCCTTCGAAGAATTTGCCGACTTCCCACCCCCATTTGCGCAGGTAGAGGCGCAGCAGCGGAACCTTGTCGGCATCGGCGACCTCGGTGGCCGTGAAGGCCTCGGCCTTGCGGCCCAGGCGCAGTTCGCCGCCGCCCGCCACCCGCAGATTGCGCACCCACTGGGTCTGGCCGCGCGGGGCGACCAGGTAGCGGGCACCGTCCTCGTCGATCATCAGATTGACCATCGTCGTGCGCCATTCCCCGCTCTTGCGCCCCTTCACCGCGAGCAGCCGCGACCCCATCACGCTGATGCCGAGTCCGGGCAGCAGGTTGAAGAAGCGATTCATCACGGACTCGAATCCGGCGGGGGCGATATAGCGGGTGCTGGCGTTCATCTCGACTCCTTGTTGTGAGCACTGCTCTCTGTTGAGAACAATGTTCCACGTTTCGCCCGCCACTGTCAAGAGCAGTGCTCTCATTTCGTCGGAATTCGCGCGCGGTAGGCCCGCCGGTCACGAAACCGGTTCCGCCGCACCGCGCATGAGTTCGTAGGTCGACACCGCGCGGCCAGCCCCTTCGCTCGCGACGATCGCTGCCTGCCAGAAGGTCTGCGCGATCCGGGAGAACGTCGCGTCCACGCCGACGTCCGCACTCGCGTCGATGATGTGCTCCGCGCCCGCGTCCATCATTCGCAGCCCGGCGATATCGGCCCATCCGCCCGCCGCGTTCGCCGCCGAGAACTCGGTCATGAAATGCGGGAAGGCCGCGCTGGACCGGATGGCGAAGGGCAGGAACCGGGCGATGTCGTGACCGGAACGCTCGATCATCGCGGTCGCCTGGTCGAAGGCGAGCAGCCACGGATGGAAAATGGTGAGCAGTCCCTGGTAGAAGATCTGCGCGAGCCCGTCGTCGGCGCCGAGGTATTCCTGGGGGCTCAGTGGCCGCAGCAGTGCCGAATGCGCGTCGAAGACCTCCCTCGGTCCGCTGTAGAAGATGTAGGAGGCCGGGTGCGCGATATCGTCACCCGCCGACATCACTCCGCCGGAAAGGAATTGCGCTCCGCGCTCACGCACCCAGGCCGCGCCCGCGCGGGCCCGACGCGGTGAATCGGAGGAGAGGTTGACGATCACCTTGCCCGGCAACCGCTCGACCCCCGGGCCGAGGACGTCGTACATCGCGGCGTAGTGGGTCAGGCTCACGACGATCACCTCGTTGGCCGCGAGCGCGTCGGCGACGGTGTCCGCCCGCTCGGCGCCGAGTTCGGCCATCGCGTCGGCTTTGGCACCGCTGCGATTCCACACCGTCACCTCGACACCGGCGGCGAGGAAGGCCCGCACCATGGCCTGCCCCATCGGGCCGAGGCCGAGCACGGAGACGGATCGGCGGATACTCTGCTCGGACATGTTGTGTCCCTTCGGTTCTCGATTCGTACACTGATCGGCGCCGAATTCATCGTCGTCCGCGCGGCCGGAGGTGGGAAGACCGCACGTCAGGGTCGGGTTGCTTACCGTGAGGTTCGAAATACCGTCGGAAAGGGTGCGCCCCGCATGAGTAGTGAGACAGATCACGAGGTCTGCGGTATGTCGGTGGCGATCGACGTCGTCGGAGGGAAATGGAAGCTGCACCTGATGTGGGCGCTCGAAGCCGGGCCGCAACGTTTCGGGAGGTTGCGCAAACTACTGACCGGCGTGAGCGAGAAGGTGCTCGCGGAAAATCTGCGGCAGTTGGAGGCGGGCGGTGTCGTGCACCGCGAGGTGTTCGCGGAGATACCGCCGCGGGTCGAGTATTCGCTCACCCCGCTCGGCGAGGAATTGCGCCTCGCGCTGCGTCCCCTCGAGCAATGGGGTGACAGGCACCGCCGTCGATTGCTCGACAATCTGGCCTCGGCGGGCTGAGCGCGACGTTTCCGCGCGGCGCGGGGGCGGTGGGACGGCGCAAGACCGTGGTGTCGCCTCTCCGCCGTGAAGCGGACGTTCAGGCCCCCAGGTGCTCGCGGGCGATCGTCGCGCCGACGTCCTCCAGCAGCGACCGCGCGTGCGCCATGCACCGTCGAGGATCGGATTCCAGGTCCGTGAGGGCATAGCAGGTGGTGAAGCCCGCCGAGCGAATTCGTACCGGAGTCAGGAGATTACGGCCGACGGCGGCGATAACGGGCACGCCCGCCTTGCGCGCCGCCTCGCACACACCGATCGGAGCCTTGCCGTGCAGGCTCTGTTCATCGAGGGAACCCTCGCCCGTGACGACGAGGTCTGCGCCGTCGAGGAGGGCGGCGAAATCGAGCAGTTCGAGTATCACCGCGATACCGCTGCGCACCTCGGCGCCGAGCAGCGCCATCGCGCCGAATCCGGTGCCGCCCGCCGCACCCGCGCCCGGCCGCTCGGCGAACTCGACACCCGCGACGGTGGCCCAATTCGTCAGTGCCGCTTCCAATATCGCCAGCTGCGCGGCATCGGCGCCCTTCTGCGGAGCGTAGACCGCGACCGCACCGCGCGGCCCGAGCAGCGGGTTGTCCACATCGCAGGCGAGGACGAACCGCGTCGCGGCGACCCCGGGATGGATTCCCGAGCGATCCAGCGCGACCGCATCGGCCAGCGCCGCGCCCCCGCGCGGCACTTCATCGCCCCGCCGGTCCAGTACGCGCACGCCGAGCGCCCGCAGCATTCCGGCCCCGCCGTCGCTTGACGCGCTCCCGCCCAGGCCGATCACGATCTCGACGGCTCCCTTGTCGAGCGCGTCCGCGATCACCACCCCCAGTCCGAAGGTGCTCGCGCCGAGCGGATCGGGCACACCTCGAGGCAGTTTCACCAACCCCACCGCCGCCGCCAACTCGACGACGGCCGTCCCTCCGCGCAGCGCGTAGGTCGCCACACCCACCACTCCGGTCGGCCCCGGCGCGTCCACCTCGATCCGCCGCCACCCCGCCGCGACGAACGCGTCCACCGTCCCGTCGCCGCCGTCGGCGACCGGCATCAGCACCAACTCCGTATCGGGGCGAACCCGCGCGATTCCCGTGGCGAGAGCCCCGGCCACCTCGGGCGCACTCGACGACCCCTTGAATTTGTCGGGAGCGAGCACCACCCGGCGCACGGAGTTCATCTCGACATTCTGTGCCGCCACCCCCACCGCCGCCACCGCTGGCGCGCCCAGGAGCCGAGCATCCTCGACTCGACCGCACCCCTCGGGGGACGCCGACGCGGTTCTCCTCGATTCGACACCGATTGCCCCGAGGCGCGACCTCACCGATGGTCTGTTGGCCCGGTCGAGGTGACCTCGCCAGTACGCAGTCGGTGCGGACGATCGACGGGTTGCCACCGACGCGAACTCAACCGAGAGGGGCCTGATCCGCGCGATCGATGGTGACCTCGCCGGTACGCAAATAGGTGAGGACGGCGTTGTCGACGGCGGGGTTGGCGCGGCCGAAGGTGCCGTGATCACCGCCGTCGACGGTGATCAGGGAGCCGTTGACGGCCTGCGCCAGGGCGGGGCCGCCCTCGTATTCGGTCAGGGCGTCGTAGCGGCTCTGGAGTAGGAGCGGTCGGGTGCGCAGACCCGCGCCCGAGATCGGGACCGGCTCGGTGACCGGACGCCAGGATCCGCAACTCATTCCGGAGCGGACCAGGTCGGCGCGGGCGTCCATGGCATTGCCGCCGGAGGCGATGGTGGCGACGGCGGAGGCGAGCAGTTCCGGGCGCGGCTGCACCGCGTTCTCGTTGCAGGTGATGGCCGAGAAGACGAAACGGCCGGTGGGGTCGCCCGCGGTCGCGCCTTCGATGGCGAGCAGCCGCGCGACGTTGGCCGGGTCGGTGTTGGCCTCGGCCATCGCCTTGGCGAAGGTCGGCCAGTACGAGCGGGTGTAGGTGGCGACGGCGGTCGCGCCGACCAGCGGCACCCGGGCCGACCCGCCGCCCGACAGCAGTGTGCGGACCAGATTCTGGACCTTGCCCGCCTGTTCCACGGTCCCGTTGACGCCGTCGCGCGCTATCTCGGCGAGCGGTTCCGGCAGTTGCCCCGGCAGGTCGGAGACTTTCGCGGGCGGCGGTGTCAGGTTGGCGTACCAGCCGCCGCCCTGATCGGAAACCAGTCGCACCCAGTTGCGATACACCTGCAAGGCGGTGTCGCCGAGGTGGTATTCGGTGTTGTGGTCGGCGATCCAGGCGAACAGATCGTCGAGACGACGTTTCCCCGCGACCTGCTGCTGGGCGAATTCCTCGTTCCACACCCAGCCCGGATGCACATTGGAATCGAGCACCATCCGGTCCACCCGCTCCGGGAACAGCGACGCGTACACCGCCCCCAGGTAGGTGCCGTAGGAGGTGCCGAGGAAGTCGATGCGTTCCAGGCCGAGCGCCGCGCGGACGGCGTCCATATCGCGGGCGGTGTTCTCGGTGGTGATGGTGTCGAGGTAACCGGGTTGGGCGGCGTCGCACGCTTTCTTGATCGCGTCGCGATCCCCGCCGCCGAGCGAGACCTCGTCGCCTTCGGCGCCGGTGGCGCAGCTCAGCGGTGTGGCCCAACGCAATCCGCGCGGCTGCACCGCGATCCTGTCGAATTCGGCGCCGAGTTCGGCGGGCAGCGCATCGGTGCGGCGGGCCCAGTAGTCGAGCGCGTCGGCGCCCGGTCCGCCCGGATTCGCGAAGATCGCGCCGCGGCGCTCGCCGGTGGCGGCGATCCGGCTGACGGTGAGGTCGATGCGGGGGCCGTCGGGTCGCGTGTAGTCCATCGGCACGCTGACGACGGCGCATCGCACGTCGCGGTCCGCGCTCACCGCACCTTCCGGACAGGCGCCGAACGCCACCTCGGAAGGTTCCGCGGCGGCCGATCCCGTGATCAGCGAGGCGCCGAGCGCGCCGGTGACCGCCAACGCGCCGATCGTGCGCGACAGGCGCGGCGACCCGCGTCCGAATGTCCTCATCATGCTCGCACCTCCGCCGGGCCGATACCGTGCGGCATGCGACGCGACCAAGAGCATTCTGCGTGGGGCGCGCACCGTGGGACAAGTCGAATCAATGAATTCACAATCGGGGCTGCGTTGCGCTGCGCGACGAACCCACCCGGCGGAGTAGCGTCGAGCCATGTCGACCGAGGTCCGTAACAACACCGCGCTTGAACGCTTCGAGATCTACGTCGACGGTGACATCGCCGGCTACGCCGAGTATCAGGACACCGCCTCCGAGCGGGGTTTCGTGCACACCGAGGTCTATTCGATGTACGAGGGCCAGGGCATCGGCCGCGACCTCGTGCGGTCCGCGCTCGACAGCTCCCGTGCCGAGGGGTACGGCATCCTGCCCCTGTGCCCGATGGTCAAGCATTTTGTGGAAACCCACGGTGAGTACGTGGCGTCGGTGCCGCACTGGGCGCGCGAACGACTCGGCCTTCCTCAGTAGTTCGCGATCGCGCCGTCCAACGCCGATTGCAGATCGTCGCGGGCCGAGCGGGCGATGTCGCCGGGTTTGGCGGGGAGTTCGGCGATCGGCGGGCGGAAATAGAAACTGGCGGATTTCGCCTCCTCCTTGGTCGGCGCGATCGCCGGATCGGCCCTCGGCCCGTAACTGAGCCCGATGCTCACCAGTGCCGGACTCACGCCGAGTTTCATCGCGCGGAACGCGATATGCCCGATTCCGCTGCCCACCGCCTGCACCTGCGTCGGATCGACCTCGTTGCAGGTGCCCTCCGGGAATATCGCCAGGTGGTCGCCGCGCGCGAGCCGCTGCGCGCAGATGTCCATCATGCGCTGACCGGCCGCGTTCACCGCTCTGATGCCGTGGTCCTTGCCGCGGAAGACCGGAATGCCGCCCATCATGTCGACGCTGCGCCGCTGACCCGCTTCGATGAACAGTTCGTCCTTGGCGAGCACGCGCACCCTGCCGATGATCGAGCGCAGCGGGCTGCGCCAGGCCGTCGCGGCGACGGTGTAGGGATCGCTCTGGGACAGGTGGTTGATCGAGTAGATCGTCGGCCGACCGGATCGCACCAGGGCCCGGAGTTGCTCGCGCGCACCGTCGGCGTAGCTGACCCGAGGACGGTAACGACGGCCGAGCAGGGCATACGCCGCGAGGGCCTTCCACCGGTTCTGCCGATGGTCCAGGTAGAAGTCGTACACGGCGTCGGCGTTGTCGAGGATCACCTCGGGGGGTTGCATAACGCCGAGCCTACGATGCCCGCGCTATCGGGACGATCGGGACGGCCACCGGTGCGGAAAGCCGATCCAGCTGCGATGATGTCGGAGTGGCACGCGGAGATGAACCGGATGAACGGCAAACTCACGGCGGGCACGGTGATCGTCGCCGCCGAGACGCCAGGCAGGGCGAACAGGTTGTCCGTGCGGGATCTCTGCTGGTCTCCTCGACCGAACTGGTCGAAGCCACGTTCCGGCGGACCGTCGTGTACATCATCGAGCACAACGAGGGCGGAAGCCTCGGGGTGGTGCTGAACCGCCCCAGCGAGGCGACCGTCGAGGATGTGCTGCCCCGCTGGTCCGAGCTCGCCGCGACGCCCGCCACGCTGTTCGTGGGCGGTCCGGTCAAACGCGAGGCGGCACTGTGCCTCGGCACGCTGCGCGTCGGCGTGTCGATCCAGGGCGTGCCCGGTCTGCGCCGGATCGACGGCCGGGTGGTGCTGGTCGATCTCGACGCCGATCCCGAGCGGATCGCCCCGCTGCTGGAGGGGCTTCGTGTTTTCGCGGGCTACGCGGGCTGGACGTTCGGGCAGCTGGAAGGCGAATTGCAGAACAACGACTGGATCGTGGTGTCCGCGCTGCCTTCGGACCCGATCAGCGCCGATCGCGCGGATCTGTGGGCCGATGTGCTGCGCAGGCAGCCGCTGCCGCTCTCGCTGCTCGCCACCCACCCGATCGAACTCGAACGCAATTGACATCCGCGTTGAACCGGCCCGGGCCCGGCCTCGTGTACTCCACGAACAAGGAGACACAGTATGAAACGCGACGACTGATCAGGCGGTTCGATGGGGAACAGATCGGGACCGCTGGACGGCCGGCCCGGCGCGGAACCACCGGCGCGGACCGGACGCCTGCGGGCACTGACACAACGCGGACAGCGCACGCCGCGCCCGGACGACAATTCCGAGCTGATGCAGGCGCTGTATCGCGAACACGCGGCGGTGCTCTGGCGGTACACGGTCGGGCTGGTACGAGATCCGGGACGGGCCGAGGACATCGTGCAGGAGACACTGCTGCGCGCCTGGCAACGGCCGAACGTACTCGACCAGTCGACGACATCGGCCAGGGCATGGCTGTTCACGGTGGCGCGCAATCTCGCCGTGGATGAGCATCGCAGCGCCCGCAGCAGGCGCGAATTCCGCACCGACAGCCCGCCCGAGCAGGCCACGCCCGACCAGTCCGACCGTGCCCTCGACGGCTGGCTCGTCGCGGACGCGCTCGGCAAACTCAGCGCCGATCACCGCGAGGTGATCGTGCGGGCCTACTACCGAGGACTTTCCACGCATCAGATCGCCGAGGAACTCGATATTCCACCGGGCACGGTGAAATCCCGAATGCACTACGGCATGCGGGCGCTACGACTGGCTCTACAGGAGATGGGGGTGACGAACAAATGACGGAGATCGCAGGCGGGAGTATGTCGGGATCGAAGACCGACGGCTACGCCACGTGGGATGCGCCGTACGTGCTCGGCTCCCTCAGCCGAACCGAGCGCCAGGAATACGAGGAGCACCTCGCGCACTGCCCCGAATGCCAGGCGGCCGTGGCCGAATTGGCGGGCTTGCCGGGCATGCTCTCCCTCGTCGACACCGAGACGGCGATGGCGATGCTGGATTCGCCCGAACAGCCGTCGGCCGAATCGGATATCCCGCCGGTTCCCGAATTGCTGCCGCGTCTGGCCGACGCGGCCGAACGCAGGCGTAGACGCGGCCGGTGGACGGCGGCGGGGGGTGCGCTGCTCGCGGCTGCCGCGGCGGCGGTCATCAGCATTCCCATCGCCACCTCGCTGGTGTCGACCGACGAGCCCGCGACCACCGATCAGGTGGTGTTCGCCGAACGCGCGATGGAACCGCTCGAACCGACCCCGGTATCGGCGGATGTGAAGATCGTGACCGACGCCGGGCGTACCCGCGTCGTGATGACCTGCACTTACGCGCCGGGTGGCTACAACTACAGCTGGAATTTCGGGCTGATCGTCAACAGCAAGGACGGTCGGGCGTTCGACGTGAGCCAGTGGCCCGCCGGACCGGACACCGTCCTGACCGTGGACAGCACGATCGACCTGCCACCGGACCAGATCAGCAGTGTGCAGATCAAGTCGCTGAGTTCGGGCCGAGTCGTTCTCTCCGCGTCGGTCTGATCCCGGTGCACGACAACGATCCCCGGCGATTCACTCGCCGGGGATCGTTTCGTCACGTGATCAGCGTGAGGTCTGCTCGGCGAAGACGGATTTCGCCCACAGGTAACCGCCGACTCCGATCACGACGCCCCACCCGATCGACAGGTAGCCGTTGTTGCCGATCTCGGTTCCCATCAGCAGTCCCCGAATCGTCTCGGTGAACGGGGTGAACGGCTGGTATTCGGCGAACTGGCGCAGGCCGACCGGCATGGTCTCGGTGGCGACGAGTCCGCTGCCGAGGAAGGGCAGCAGGACGACGGGGAACAACATATTGCTCGCGCCCTCGGGATTCGGCGACAGCAGGCCGAGGGCCACCGACAACCAGCTGAACGACAGCACGACCAGTGCGATCAGTCCGAGCACGGCGACCCATTCCATCGGGTTCGCGTCCGGCCTGAACCCGATCGCCAGTGCGACGAGCAGCATGATCACGCTGCCGATGATGCCCTGGATCAGGGTGCCGATGACATGTCCGGTCAGCATGGACGACGGCGCGATATCCATGGTCCGGAACCTGTTGACGATGCCCTTGCTGCTGTCGGTGGCGATCGAGACCGCCACCGACACCGTCAGGTACGCCGGAATCATCAGCAGCATGCCGGGGGCGAGATAGTCGATGTAGTTGCCGCCGGAGGATTTCTCCAACGCGCCGCCGAAGACGTAGTTGAAGATCAGCAGCAGGACGACCGGCATCAGCACGACGCTGAAGGTCATACTCGGATAACGCTTGGCGTGCAGCAGATTCCGCCGCAGCATGGTCGCCGAGTCGGTCAGTACACGGGTCGAGGCGCTCATGCCGCGGTCTCCTTGTCGGTCGTGGAATGTCCGGTGAGGGTGAGGAATACGTCGTCGAGATTCGGGGTGTGCACGGCCAGGCCTTCGACGGCGACCTGATCGGCGTCGAGACGGTCGAGTACGGCGCGCAGGGCCGCGACACCGCCGTCGCTCGGGACAGCCAGGGTGAACTCCTCGCTCCCGTCCTCGCGGGCGCCGTCGCCCAGGGAGCGCGCGGCGGCCTCCAGTCCGGCGCGGTCGGCGAATCGCAGGCGGATATGACCGCCGGGAACCAGCCGTTTCAGCTCGGCGGCCGTGCCCTCGGCGACCAGGCGGCCGTTGTCGAGCACCGCGATCCGGTCGGCGAGTTGGTCGGCTTCCTCGAGGTACTGGGTGGTGAGGAAGACGGTGACGCCGTAGTCGTCGACCAGGCCTCGGATGATCTCCCACATGGTGCGCCTGCTGCGCGGATCGAGTCCGGTGGTCGGCTCGTCGAGGAAGATGATCCGCGGATCGCCGACCAGGGTCATCGCCAGGTCGAGCCGCCTGGTCATACCGCCGGAGTAGGTGCTCGCCACCTTGTCAGCGGCTTCGACCAGATCGAAGCGGGCCAGCAGATCGGCGGCCAGTCGCTTGCTCTCGCGGCGCGGCAGGTGGTGCAGATCGCCCATCAGGAGCAGGTTCTCCCGTCCGGTAAGCAGTTCGTCGACCGCCGCGAACTGCCCCGTCACCCCGATGACACCGCGTACCGAACGCGGATCGGAGGCGAGATCGTGTCCACCGACGCGGATTTCGCCGCCGTCCGCCCTGATCAGGGTGGACAGGATCTGCACGGTGGTGGTCTTGCCCGCGCCGTTGGGGCCGAGCAGCGAGAAGATGCTGCCCCGGGGAACCGTGAGATCGATGCCGTCGAGCACCGTGTGGTCGCCGTAGGCCTTGCGCAGGCCGAGCGCCGAGATCGCGGGTGCTTGATGCCCGTTGACCATGATCTTCCTTCCAATACATACATTGATGCGTATAAGAGCATGTTTGATCGACAACGCCCCCTGGGGGACGTCGCGGTGAGGTCGGATATGTGTTGTTACGTTGTCCGAGAAGGCCTTTCGGCCCGACGGGTCAGATGTCGAGATCCTCCACCGGAGGCCGGTCGGCGATGCTCACGACCCGTTCGTAGAGCTTGTCCGGGATCTTGCCTTTCAGATCCGCCACCGTGTCGACCACCTCGAAAAGGAAGTCGCCCCAGTCCTGTTCACCCACACCGAGCATGCGACGCCAGTTCTTGAGGTCGCTGAGCCAGTTCTTGGCATCGGTCGGGTAGTCCACCCAGTTCGAGTACTGGGCGTGCATCGCGATCTTGCCCTTGCGGGTGCGGTACACCCGGACATGTTCCATCCGGGTCTCGTTCTGGTCGCTCCACTCGCCGAGCAGCGCACCGGAGAACCGCACCTGCCTGACCCCGTTGTGCCCGACCCGGAGAATGGTCTCCTCGAAACCCTCCTGCCGGCCCTCCTCCACTTCGATGAGACGGCGCAGCGCCGTGGTCACCGCGCCGGAGAGGTTACCGCCGACCAGCTCCTGCGCCCGCTGGAACAGGGGGAGATCGTCGTCGGAAACGTAGATCGTCTTGTTCGGCATGAACCCACTATACGTAGATGTATACGTACATTGCAAGAGGGACTTTTCCGGCCGTCGGCGACCCACCGAGAAGTCGTCTACGAAAGTTTTCGACAACGTTGAACCACTCGCCGAGCTGCACCGTATCCCTCGTGTACAAGGCAATTGGTCCGACGAGCGCGCAACGCCGTCAGGAGTGTCGCTGCTGGAAGGAGCGCCCATGCCGAGCAGAGTCGTGGATTACCTGGTTCAGGCGGTATCGACCGCGGGAGCGCGTCATATCTTCGGTGTCGACGGAGCCAATATCGAGGATCTGTACGACGCGGTCTTCGACGCGCCCGACGCCGTCACCGGGGTGATCGCCAAACACGAGTTCTCGGCGGCCACCATGGCCGACGGATATGCCCGCAGCACAGCACGACTCGGCGTCGTGGCCGCGACATCGGGCGGCGGTGCGATGAATCTCGTTGCCGGACTTGCCGAATCGTATGCCTCGCGAGTACCGGTACTGGCCCTGATCGGACAGCCGCCGACCACGCTGGAAGGCAAAGGAGCCTTCCAGGACTCCAGCGGACTCGCGGGCACCATCGACGCCACCCGGCTCTTCGGCGAGATCAGCCGGTTCTGTGCTCGCGTCGAGCACGCCACCGAACTGCCCGACCTGTTGACCAAGGCGGTCGACGCGGCCGAGCGCGGTGGACCCGCCGTGCTCCTGCTGCCCAAAGACGTGCAGCAGTCCGAGATCGCGAGCCCACCGTTCCGGATGCCGCCGCGCACCCACCGCGAGGACCGACCCGGGTCGGCCCGGGTGCGTGCGGCACTCGCCGAAGCCAGACGCACCGGCAAAATCGTCATCATCGCGGGCGATCAGGTGGCCCGCGATGACGCGCGCGCCGAATTAGCAACGCTGGCAGCGGTATTGGACGCTCCTGTCGGTGTGACTCCGGACGCCAAGGACGCCTACGACAACACCGATCCCGGTTTCTGCGGCGTCGCGGGCAGTATGGGACATCCCGAACTGGCCGCGGCGCTGCGCTCGGCGGCGCTGTGCCTGCTCGTCGGCACACCTATGCCGGTGATGGCGGGTGCGGGCCTGGCCGGTCTGCTCGCCGACACCCCGGTCGCCAGCATCGGGATTCAGCCTCCGCACCTGCCCGCGACCCACGCCTACAGCACCGACCTGGCCGCCACACTCGAGGCCATCGCCACCGAATTCGCCGGTGCGGCAACACCTGTCGACGATCGACCAGCCGCCCCGCTGACAGTTCTGGACGTGCCCGCCGCACAGGGGCCTGGACTGCGCTATCGGGAAGTGGTCGAAGCCATCGACGCCGCGCTGCCCGCGGGCACCGATGTCTTCGCCGACGCGGGCAATACCGGTTCGGCCGTCGTGCACCACCTGCGGGTGCCACGCGGCGGCCGGTTCGTGGTCGCGCTCGGTATGGGCGGGATGGGTTACGCCTTCGGCGCGGGGATCGGGTCGGCGTTCGCGCGCGGACGCGGCCCGAACGGCCCGCGCCGCACCGTGGTCATCGCGGGCGACGGCGCGTTCTTCATGCACGGCATGGAAGTGCACACCGCCGTCGAGCACCAACTGCCCGTCACCTTCGTCGTGCTCAACAACAACGCGCACGCCATGTGTCTCACCCGAGAACAGCTCTTCTACCGGGATCGCTACAGCTTCAACCGTTTCCGCCCGTCGCAGTTGGGCGAAGGGGTCGGCGCGATGTTCCCGGAACTGCCCGCCTTCTCCGTCCGCGATTCCGCCGAACTCACCGAAGCGCTCGGCCGTTGCCTCGACACCGAGGGACCCTCGTTCCTCTCGATCGAATGCGATCCCGACGAGATCCCGCCTTTCGTCCCGTTCCTGACATCCCTCGAATCCCTCAGGAGGAACCCGTGACCATCAGCGCGCTGCCCGCCCTCAGCGATATCCCCGAAGACGTGGTGCCCGGGGTGCTACGTATCGAGAACTCCGACAAGGACGCGACCACGCCGATCATCGTGGACATGCTCCGGTCGGTGTATCCGCACGACCAGGTCTTCGGTGAGTACTGCCCGGTCCAGGCGTATATCGCGGCGCCGCCGCGTGAGGTCTACGAATATCTCTCCGACACCAGGTCGCTCGAGGAATGGACCTACAGCCTGCGCGGATTCGTCGAAACCGACGAACCCGGTCTCTGGCTGGCCTACGACCGGCTCGGCGACGCCACCGAGATCTACACCAGGACCGTCGCCAATCCCGACGCCATGACCGTGGACTACCACTGCGCCTGGGACCAGGGCAAACACCTCTGGATGATCTACCTTATGCGCGTCATCGACGCTCAGGTGGTGTTCAACAAGCCCGGGTCGGTGGTGCTCTGGAACAACTGCAAGCACCCCTTCTACGACGAGAACCCCTATCCGGAAACCGCCCCGCCGAAACGGCCGGTCTGGGTCGGCGACTTCTGGGACATGTTCTCCGCCGGACACCAACTCGAAATGGACAACCTCAAGGCGATCTGCGAGTACCGCGCCGCCCACGGCCTGCCGCTCACACCCGAATGGATGAAGTGACCATGGATCCCCGCAACCCCGACACCTTCGGGCTGCCCACCGTCAGTCTCGTCGACGTGTCGAGCTATCTGCCCGGCGAACCGGTCGGCACCGAATACTTCACCCAGTTCTCGCGTTCGGACCGGATGGCGAAGAACGTCATGTTCCGCTCGCCGTCGGGACGCCACCACGTGGCGCGCGACGAGACCGCGGTGGATATGGCCGAACGCGCCGTCGCCCCGCTGATCGACCGGCACGGGTCCGATTTCGCGTCGAATATCGATGTGCTGATCACCCACACCCAACTGCCGGACAATCCGGTACTCGGCGCCGGGCCCGAGATCGCCCGGCGGCTCGGTGCCCGCCCGAGTTTCGTCTACGACGTGCACAACGGCGGGTGCGCGGCCTTCGTGCACATGATGTCGATCGCGCGCATGGTGTTGCAGACCACCGACGCGCGCACCGCGCTGATCGTGGCGACCCAGAACTGCGCCGGACCGGTGTTCACGCAGAGCGACATACGCAAACTCGCCCAGGCCCCCGTGCCGGGCGACGGGTGCGGGGTCGGACTGCTCGTCAAGGACGACAGCGCGCCGATTCTCGATATCGAATCCCGCACCTATCCCGAATTCGCGGGCGATATGGATTTCTCGACCAACAGCGACCGCAAATACTGGGAGCCGGGCGAGGGGCAGGGCTGCGTCAGCTTCACCGAATCCAAGGTCACCAAGGTGTTCGCGCGCGGTAACCGACTGGTCCCGGAAGTAGCGCTCGCGGTGTGCGATCGGATCGGGGTGAAGGGCCGCGATATCGATACCTTCGTCACCAACCAGCCCAACCGGCTGTTCCTGCGCAACTGGCACGACGCGCTCGAACTGCCCGCCGAACGTCATCCCGACACCTTCGACACCTGCGGAAACCTTTTCGCCGCAGGCATTCCCGTCACCCTCGATGTCACGAACAGGGCGGGCGGACTGCGCAACGGATCGGTGGTGCTGTTGTCGGCCTTCGCGCACGCGGGCGATTTCGCGGCGGCGGCGGCTGTGCGTTGGGGTGCGGCCAATGGATGAGGTACGGCGATGAGCATGCGCCTGATCGATGAGGCCCCCTCGTCACGGCGGCACCCGGCGAAGCGCGCGGCCGCGGAATTCGACCTGAGCCTGAGCGAGAATCCGTTCCCGCCGCTGCCATCGGTGCTGCACGCGTTGCATAGCGAGCTGGCGCGATCGAATCGGTATCCGGAGTTCTATCCGCAGCGGCTACCGGCACTGATCGCGCGTCATCTCGGCGTCGATCCGGATCAGGTGGTGGTCGGGTCGGGCGCCACCGGGGTGGCCCTACAGATCATCCAAACGCTGACCACACCGGGATCGGAACTCGTCGTCGGTTCGCCGACCTTCGACGGATATCCGATCATGGCCGATATGGCCGGGCTGAATCTGGTCCCGGTCCCGCTGGACCGGACCGGCGAACAGGATCTGCGGGCGATGCGGCGGGCGATCGAGAAGCGGACCTCGCTGATCGTCGTCTGTCGGCCGCACAATCCGACCGGCACGGTGATCCCGGCGGGGGAGCTGAAAACCTTCCTCGCCTCGGTGCCGAGCCGGGTGCCCGTGGTCTTGGACGAGGCCTATGTCGAATTCCTCGCCGAGGCCGACCGGCTCGACAACGCGGCGCTGTTGCGCAGACATCCGAATCTGTTGATCCTGCGCACCTTCTCGAAGGCCTACGGGCTGGCGGGCCTGCGGATCGGGTACGTGTACGGCGGACGCGAGCTGATCGGGCGGGTACGCAGGCTGCAACTGCCGTTCGGGATGAGCGCGTGCGCGACCGCCGCCGTCGGCGCCTCCTACGCGGCAGCACCGGAGCTACGGCTGCGTATCCATCGGATCACCACCGCGCGCGAGAACCTACGGAACTCGTTGCGGTCCTGCGGTATCGACGTGCCGCGCAGCCACGCGAATTTCCTGTATCTGCCGGGCCCCGGCGTGGCCACCGCGCTGCGCCGGGCCGGGATCAGCGCGAAATGCTATCCGGACGGCAGTGCGCGGATCGCCGTCGGTGATCCGACGGCGGATCTGGCGGTACTCGCCGCGTTGGCGACGCTGAGGTGAGCGGGTGCGGCGGTGGTTCTCGGTCAGCTGCCGCCGCCACATCCACCGCCGCCACCGCCGCAGCTACTGCCGCCGCCGCAACTGCTACCGCCACTACAACTGCTCCCGCTGCCGCTCCCGCCGCTACAGCTACTGCCGCCTCCACAGCTGCTGCCGCTGTCCCAGCTCCCGGCCTCGGCGCCACCGCTCGCGGCGGCCCAGCGCCGGCGATTGCGCCGTGGATTGCGGTTCTCGCGGACCGAGGCCACGTAACCGATACCGATCGCCAGGACGATCAGCCCGATACCGAGCCAGGTGTTCGACCAGACCACCAGCAGGCCGACGAACAGTATCGCCGCCACTCCGAATGCGATCATCGGTTCCTCCCCGTTCGCTCACGCGGATCTCGGTCCGCGCGGATTTCGTCACCGAGTGGTGTTCGGCCGCGGCCGCGACATCGCCCGAGCGACCGCTAGAGCCGCCGCACCCCGGATATCGCGTCCGGGGTGCACGATGCAACGGGATCGTCGCGTCGGTCCGAGGATCGGCCGGTTCAGCCACCCCCGCCGCCGCATCCGCCTCCGCCACCACCGCAGCCGCCTCCGCCACCACCGCCGCAGCCACCGCCGCAACTGCTGCTGCTGCTGCCGCCGCTGTCACCACCGCTGTAATATCCGCCACCGCCTCCGCTCCCACCTCCGCAGCCGGAAGCGCCACCGTAGCCGCGATACCGGTTGACCGGCCGATCGCTCGCGGCGGCCCAGCGATCGCGTCTACGGCGCGAATCCCATCCCCGACGGTCCACGACGACCATGTAGCCGAGCATCACCGACACCGCGATCAGGCCGAGGCCCAGCCAGAGATTCGGCCAGAGCACCAGAAGACCGAAGACGAACAACGACACGGATACGACACGTATCCCCATGAGAATCTCCCCCCGACAGCCCTCCCCCGAGAAGCCGTGTCACAAGGGTACGTCCGATCGCCGACCGGCCGCCAGCACAATTACGGGACGGGCGACACGATCGTTCGGAGATCTCCGGTCGGGACCGGGAGTGGATTCGGTGCGTGGGAGCGATTCAGTTCGCGGGAGCGCAGGTGTCGCGCAGCGAGCACGCACCGCAGGACTGGCCGCAGCCGCCCTCCTCGCGCACGGGCACGAGCCCGGCGATGGCGCGGCCCGCCGCGTTGACGCCCGCGCCGAGGGTGAACAGCGCGACGACCATGGTGACGGCGGCGACACCGAGGGCGATGCCCCAGTTCGCGGCGGAGGCGATCAGGCCGCCCGCGAAGAGCAGCAGGCCCGCCGCGACCGAAGTCGGCGCCGCGACGTGGTTCGCGATGCGGAAGGTCTCCTCGGTGGACAGCGCGTCCTCGGTGTGGACACCGACGAACCTGTTGCGCGGAAGTTTGCCGGTCAGTCCGAGCACGCCGGTCGCGATGGCGACCAAGGCCAGTACGAACAGGGCGAGAGCGACGACGAACACCCAGGCAGGGTATCGCACCGACGCGCGCGGATCGCGGGGCGCTCCGGTTTTCGGTCCGACGACCCGGACGTTCTACCCTGTATCACGTAGTTCGTCCCAGGAAAAATGTCCCGGATACTTTGTCCGGAAATTCGCGAGAACAAGAAGGCAGGACCGTGCAGGACACTCGTGCAACCGAAAGCGATGTACCCGAGCACAGGTACAACGCCGACCTCGCGGGCCGCCTCGAGAGCCGGTGGCAGCGGCTATGGGAGGAGCGCGGCACCTTCCACGCGCCCAACCCGACCGGTCCACTGGCCGGTGACACCCCGCCGGACAAGCTGTTCGTGCAGGACATGTTCCCGTACCCGTCCGGCGCGGGCCTGCACGTAGGACATCCGCTCGGATATATCGCCACCGACGTCTTCGCCCGGTACCACCGGATGAACGGCCGCAATGTGCTGCACGCGCTCGGCTACGACGCCTTCGGCCTGCCCGCCGAGCAGTACGCGGTGCAGACCGGCGCGCATCCGCGTGACACCACCGAAGCCAATATCGCCACCATGCAGCGGCAGCTGGACCGGCTCGGGCTCGGCCACGACCGCCGTCGCTCCTTCGCGACGACCGATCCGGAGTACTACCGCTGGACGCAGTGGATCTTCCTGCGCATCTACAACGCGTGGTACGACCTGGAACTGGGACGGGCCCGTCCGATCGCGGAACTGGAGGATCAGTTCGCCTCCGGCGCGAGGCCCGCGCCCGAGGGCCGCGACTGGGCGACGATGCAGCCGTCCGAGCGCCGGGCCGTGATCGACTCCTATCGTCTGGTGTACCAAACCGATTCGGTGGTCAACTGGTGTCCGGGTCTCGGCACCGTGCTGTCGAACGAAGAGGTCACCGCCGACGGTCGCAGCGAACGCGGCAACTTCCCCGTCTTCCGTAAGCGGCTGTGGCAGTGGATGATGCGCATCACCGCCTACTCCGACCGCCTGGTCGACGATCTCGAACTGCTGGACTGGCCGGACAACGTGAAGTCCATGCAGCGCAACTGGATCGGGCGTTCGCGCGGCGCACAGGTGAAATTCGACGTCGACGGTGCGCGGATCGAGGTGTTCACCACCCGCCCCGACACCCTGTTCGGCGCGACCTACGTGGTGCTCGCGCCCGAACACGATCTGGTCGACGAACTGACGGCGTCGGCATGGCCGGAAGGCACCGATCCGCGCTGGACCAACGACGGCGCGGCCACCCCCGCCGAAGCCGTCGCCGCCTACCGGGCGTCGATCGCGGCCAAAACCGATCTGGAGCGCCAGGAGAACAAGGAGAAGACCGGCGTCTTCCTCGGTGTTCACGCCGTCAACCCGGCAAGCGGCGCCGCGGTGCCGGTATTCATCGCCGACTACGTGCTCAGCGGTTACGGCACCGGCGCGATCATGGCCGTGCCCGGCCACGATCAGCGCGACTGGGATTTCGCCACCGCGCTGGGATTGCCCATCCGGCAGGTCATCTCCGGCGGCGACGTCACCGAAGCCGCGTACAGCGGCGACGGCGCGCTGATCAATTCCGACTACCTGGACGGACTCTCGGTCGAGGAAGCCAAGGCGACGATCACCGCCAGGCTCGAACAGGACGGCCACGGCAAGGGCACCATCCAGTACAAACTGCGCGACTGGCTGTTCGCCCGTCAGCGCTACTGGGGTGAACCCTTCCCGATCGTCTACGACGAGGACGGCGCACCGCACGCCCTGCCGGAATCCATGCTGCCGGTACTGCTTCCGGAGTTGGACGATTTCGCGCCGGTGACCTTCGACCCGAACGACGCGGATTCCGAACCCTCGCCGCCGCTGGCCAAGGCCACCGACTGGGTCAATGTCGAACTCGACCTGGGCGACGGGCCGAAGAAGTACCAGCGCGACACCAACGTCATGCCGAACTGGGCCGGAAGTTCCTGGTACCAGCTGCGTTACGCGGACCCGACCAATACCGACGAGTTCTGCGCGAAGGAGAACGAGACGTACTGGCTCGGCCCGCGCACGGCCGAACACGGTCCCACCGATCCCGGCGGCGTCGACCTGTACGTCGGCGGCGTCGAGCACGCGGTGCTGCATCTGCTGTACGCGCGGTTCTGGCAGAAGGTGCTGTTCGACCTGGGCGAGGTCAGCGGGTGTGAACCTTACCGGCGACTGTTCAACCAGGGCTACATCCAGGCCCACGCCTACACCGACGAGCGCGGCGCGTACGTACCCGCCGCCGAGGTCGTCGAACGCGACGGCACGTTCTACTGGACCGACGCGACCGGAACCGAGATCCGGGTATTCCAGGAGTACGGCAAGATCGGCAAATCGCTCAAGAACGCCATCTCGCCCGACGAGATGTGCGACCTCTACGGCGCCGACACCTTCCGCTTCTACGAGATGTCGATGGGTCCGCTCGACACCTCGCGGCCGTGGGCGACCAAGGATGTCGTCGGCGCGCACCGCTTCCTCCAGCGCATCTGGCGCCTGGTCGTCGACGAGGAGACCGGCGCGGTGCGCGTCACCGAAGACGTCGCCTCCGACGAGACCCAGCGTCTGCTGCACAAGACCATCGCGGGCGTGGACGAGGATTTGGCCGCGCTGCGCGACAACACCGCGGGCGCGAAACTCATCGAACTCACCAACCACCTCACCAAGACCTACCCCGGCGGCGCACCGCGCCTGGTCGTGGAATCCCTGGTCCTGATGCTCGCCCCGCTCTCACCGCATATCGCCGAGGAACTGTGGGAGCGCCTCGGCCACCCCGAATCCCTGGCCCACGGCCCCTTCCCGGTCGCCGACCCGGCCCTGCTGGTGGACGAATCGGTGGAATACCCGATCCAGGTCAACGGCAAGGTGCGCGGCCGAATCCGCGTCCCCGCCGACGCCGACACCCCCACCATCGAAGCCGCCGCCCTGGCGGAAGAGAAGATCGCCGCCATCCTGAACGGCGCCACACCCCGCAAACTGATCGTCGTCCCCGGCCGCCTGATCAACATCGTCGCCTGATCCCCCGCCGCCGGGCAATCACTCGCACACCTGCGGCGGAATCAGCTCGAAAGCCGCTACACCCGGTCCATCGAACGGGTGTGGCGGCGAACCAGCGCGGTGAAACGCGCCGCGCTCGAACCGAACAGCCCCTGATCGACTCGACGTCGCTCGATCGCCGATACCAGCCTGTCGAGCGCCGCCACCGCATCACGGCGCGTGGCAGTGAGCCCCTCCTGGTCGAGTTTCCAGACTCCGATCGCGGTGCGATGGTGATTCACGATCTCGAACAGCGAATTCAGGTCGGCGATGTCCTTGTCCGCGTGGCGATAACTCCACGCGAGAGCTTTCAGCACGACGGCGGCCTCGACATCGGGTGTCAGCACGGTGAATTCGATCCGGTTCCCGTCGCGAAGTGTCACCTGCGCATCTATCGCGACAGGTTTCGCGCTGATCGCCATACTGAGCCCGGGCGCGCTGTCGAATCCGCGACCGCCGACGTCGTTGGGCACCCCGACACGTCCGAACGGGACCAATAGATCGACTGCCAACCGGCCGAAGTCGCTGTCTTTGCCGTAACGGTTCCCTTTCACCGTCTCGTATCCGAGGGTTTCCAGCCGGTAGTGGAGATACTTGCCCGCCGCTATCGGAAGGCTCACGCCCGCGTCGGCATCGGCGGTACCCCGGATCTGGAGCGTCGGCGTCGGATACGCGTGGATCAGCAGCTGCACCATGTGTCCACCGATGACGCGGTATCCACCGTCCTCGCTATCGGCATCGATTCCCTCTGCCGCGCGCGCGAGATCCGCGAGAGCCCGAAATCCCAGGTAGGACGCGTTCGATGTCGAAAGTATCTGTACCGCGAACCTTTTCGTCTCAGACATGCACCGCCCCCTCGCCTATTGCCGAACGCAATGTCGCCGCGGCCTCCTCCACGGCAGGCCCGGTGCTGGTGTTGAGCAGATCCCACAGCACGATCGCCGGATCGGCAAGGAGTTTTCCCGCACGCGGACCACGACGTGATGCGACGTGGAATACCGTCGGATCCTCGGGAACCACGATGACCATCGTGGCGTCCGACGCCTCGGCGGGACTCATACCGATCGGCGTGAAGTCGACATGCTCCGGGACGTACAACCGCACCGTAGACGGGATTCGCCAGGGTGACAGCATATCGGCGGCAAGATCTCCCGAAAGCGCCGATGGCAGAGCGAGTTCCGACAGCAACCCCAGGGCGGCATCGGCCTGACTCGCCGGGTCGTCGAGCCCGTACCACGCGGCGACAGCGCCGCCCGGACCCGGATACGCGCGCAACCACGTATCCAGCAGGTCGGTCGGGGCCGACCACCCGTCGCCACCGTGTACCGCCTCCGGAATGCGCCTCAGGGCTTTCGACACGGCCTGCTGGCTGACGCCGACAATCGTCGCCAATTCCGTCTGGGTCATCGGCTCTCGCGCGACCGCCAATATCCGCTGTACCGCCCATCGACCCCACGCGGTCCGCCCGAGATTTCGTCCGGCAGCCGCGGGCCCGAGCAGCACCTCGCCGTCGAGGATCACCAGCGGCGGATCGCTGGTGAGCAGGTCGACAACGCCCGCGCGAGCGGCCTTCTCGACACCTGCCGCGGCACTCGGTGCCACGTACAAGGTCCGTGGCGCGGCGGGTTCGGAAATTCCCAGCCTGCTGACGGTCAGTCGCCGCTGCGACACTTTCACTTGCAGCGTCACCGATCCCCGCGGTCCGGCGATCACCAACTCTTCGTTGTCGCCCCCGGAAACACGGACACCGGCGCGCCGCAACAACCTCACTATGTGCTGGCGCACGTCCATGACCGCTCCGCAGGTGGGCGACGAATGTCCTACAACTCTATACCGTTGAATCAGATTTCAGTTGTTTGACATTTACAACCACCTAAGGTAAAGAGATCCTCAGGTCGGGGGGAGGAGGACGTCGTCGAGGGTGACCATGGACAGGTTGCGTTCCCGGATGATGTCGACGAGTTGGCCGTAGCAGTGGGTGACGGCGGGGGCGTTGGCGTGGCCGATGACGATGGTCTGTGGGTTGAAGTACTTGTGGGCGCATTCGATGAGGTATTCCTCGGTGATCACGCCGGAGTCGGAGAGGGAGCCGTACCACATCACCGGGACGGTGTAGCCGAGGTCGGCGGCGACCCGGTCGACGGTGGCGTTGTGCCTGCCGAAGGGCGGCCGGTAGTACGGGGTGCCGTCAACGCCGAAGGTGTTGTGCAAGTAGGTTTTCGCGCGCGAGAGCTGTGAGGAGACGGCGCTCGCGGAGATGGCGGTGAGGTCGGCGTGGTCCCAGGTGTGGTTGGCCAGCTGGATCTGGCCCGAATCCACCAGGGGGCGCAGTTCGTCGCGGTGGATCGTCCACGAGTCGTAGTACGCGGTGACGAAGAAGGTGAAGCGGGCGCCGGTGTCCTTGGCGAAGCGGATGTAGGCGCCGACCACCTCGGGGCTCGCGCCGTCGTCGACGGTCAGCGCCATGCTGGAGCCACGGCCGGGCAGCGCGGTGATGGTCTGCGCGGCGATTGGCGTCTTGGGTCCACCGGGCGGGGGCGGCAGTTGCGGGCGCGGCGCCGGTGTCGCGGGCGGCAGGACGGGAACGCCGTCGGCGGATCCACTTTTGATCGGGTCGCCTTCGGCCACGGCACAACCGGTCAACGCCATGGCCGTACCGGCGGCGAGCATCGACAACAAACGACGACGTTCCATGATCCATACCTTCGGGTCTGCTCGGACTGGTGCACGCCACCCGTCGGCGGACCATGGCCGGGGCGAACAGCCCGGACTGTATCCACCCGATCTGTCCACCGGGTGAACACCACGCACCTGTAAGCAAACCGAGACAATTAGGACTAAAGAGTCCAAGCGGTCGGGAGGTATGTCACGCAGGCCCCGATCAGTACGGACGCAGCACGATCTCGGTGGGATGGCCGTCGCGCGGCGTCTCGACGGCATTGCGGATCGCGCTCGCGACGGTCTCCGGGGTGAGGAATTCCTCCGGCCGGTACTCGCGCCCCTCACCCGCGACGATCGCGCGCTGCATATCGGTATCGATACGCCCCGGATGGATCGAGGTGACCCGCAGCTGCGGTTCCTCCTGACGCAGCGCGTCACCGAAGGCGCGCAATCCGAATTTGCTCGCGGCGTAGGGCGCCCAGCCCGGATGGGCACGCAGGCCCGCGCCCGAATTGACCAGCACCACGTGACCGCTCGCGACGCGCAGAGCGGGCAACAGCAGCCGCGTCAACTCGACGACAGCGATGAGGTTGGCCTCCAACGTATTACGCCACTGCTCGACCGAGGATTCGGCGATGGTGCCGAGATCGGCGATACCCGCGTTGTGCACGAGCACGTCCAGCCGCGTGATCGGGGCGACGGCCTCGGCGACGGCGTCGTAATCGGTGAGCGAGACCGGCCAGCCGGTCGCCTCCGGCAGATCCTCGAGTATTCCGCGCAGCGAATCACCGGATCGGGCGCCGAGCAGCAATTCGTGCGTCGGCGCCAGTTCACGGGCGATGGCGGCGCCCAATCCCCGGCTGGCACCGGTGATCAAGGCGGTCGGCTTCGGCAGGCTGGTCACGGCGGTCATGCGCCCCACCGTAGTGGCAGCGCGCGAAGGCCGCCGCCGCGTGTCGCCGTACATCTGCCGGTCGACGGCAGGATGGACGGGAGTGAATCGGCCGGCGACGACGCGGTGTCCGGAAACACACCACTGAGCAGGCATATTCCCGGGTGTCGTCGGAGAATAGGTGGATGGCACATCCGGGGTTCACCCCAACACAGCTCGCGGCCCGCGCCGCCTATCTGCTGCGGGGAAATGATCTGGGCACCATGACCAGTGCCGCGCCCCGGCTCTATCCGCACATGTGGAGCTGGGACGCGGCATTCGTGTCGGTCGGGCTGGCACCGCTGAGCGTCGAACGCGCGGTGGTGGAACTGGACACGCTGCTGTCCGCGCAATGGAAGAACGGAATGATCCCGCACATCGTGTTCGCCAACGGCGTCGACGGATACTTCCCCGGCCCCGCGCGCTGGGAGTGCAGGAAACTCGCCGCCAATGCCCCGGACGGCCCCGACACGTCCGGTATCACCCAGCCGCCCGTGCACGCCATCGCGGTGCAACGCATCCTGGACCATTCGCGCAGGCACGGCCGCAGCACCAGGGCGGTCGCGGAGGAATTCCTCAATCGCCGGTGGCCGGATCTGGTGCGCTGGCACCGTTGGCTCGCGCACGCCCGCGATCCGAAGGAGAACGGGCGCATCACGCTGTACCACGGCTGGGAATCCGGCATGGACAACTCACCGCGCTGGGACCGGGCCTACGAGAATGTGGTCCCCGGCGCGCTGCCGCCGTACCGGCGCGAGGACACCGTGATCGTCTCCGATCCGACGCAGCGCCCGAGTGACCGCGAGTACGACCGCTACCTGTGGCTGGTCGAGCAGATGCGCCGCGCCGGATACGACGACTATCTGCTCGCCTCTAGTATGAGTTTCGCCGTGGAGGACGTTTTCGTCACCGCGATCTTCGCGCTGGCCTGCGAGGTGCTCGCCAATATCGGCGAGGAGTACAAACAGCCCAACGCCGATGTGCGCGACCTCTACGCCTGGGCCGATCGCTTCCGCGCGGGCGTCGTCGCCACCGCCGACGCCAGGACCGGCGCGGCACGCGATTTCGATGTCCGGCTGCAACGGTGGATCAACACCGAAACCCTGTCCGTCTTCGCCCCGCTGCTGTGCGGCGGCCTGCCACGCGATACCGAACGCAGCCTGCTGCGCCTGTTCGAGGGGCCGCGCTACTGCGGTCATCCCGATCTGCGCTACCACCTGCCGCCGTCGACTTCCCCGGTGTCCAAGGACTTCCGGTCCCGCGAGTACTGGCGCGGTCCGGTCTGGCCGGTCATGAGCTGGCTGTTCTCGTGGGTTTTCGCCCGCCGCGGCTGGGCCGAGCGCTCCTACACGTTGCGCGCCGAGGGTTTGCGCCAGGCCAGCGACGGTAGTTTCGCCGAGTACTACGAACCGTTCACCGGCGAACCGCTCGGCAGCATGCAGCAGTCGTGGACCGCCGCTTCGGTGCTGGACTGGCTCGGATAATTCTCCCTGGCGAACTGCTGGCGAATACATCACCAGCCCCACTGGTGACGGTCAAAGCTATTGGCTATCGTCAAACATCATGCACAGAACTCGTTGGAGATCGATACGCGTGATCGCATTGTCCGGCATCGCACTGGGCAGCATCCTCACAGCGACCACACAGACCGCGCAGGCGACGCCGACCGGCCCCGATGTGTCGTCGTGGCAGCACATCGACGGCAGGATGATCGACTGGTTCGCCGTGCGACGGTCCGGACATCAGTTCGCCATGGTGAAGGCGACCGAGGGGCTCAGCTACGTGAACCCCTATTTCGTGCCCGACAGCCTGCTGATGCGCGCCGCAGGCGTCGCTCGCGGGACCTACCACTACGCCCAGCCCGGCCTGCCGCCCGAACCGCAGGCGGCGCTGTACGCGGCGGTGGTGCTCGGCCAGAACGGCCCACTCGACCTGCCGCCCGTCCTCGACATGGAACATTCCGGCGGCCTCGACCCGGCCGGTCTCATCGACTGGACCCACCGCTACCTGAACACGGTGCGCACGCTGACCGGCCGCATGCCGATCATCTACACGTATCCGAATTTCTGGAAGTCGGCGATGGCGAATACGAACGCGTTCACCGCCTATCCGCTCTGGATCGCCGACTACCGGGGCAACGACCAGCCCGAGGTCCCCGGCGGCTGGCCCACCTGGACGTTCTGGCAGACCACCGACAGCGGCAGCATCCCCGGCATCTCGGGCCGCACCGACGTCAACGTATACAGCGGCGCCCAGGGCGATTTCGCCCGCTTCGCGCATATGGGCGGCCTGACCGGCAGCGGCTGATCCCGCAAGGGCCGCTACCCGAATGCGTCCGGGCGGCGGCCTCGCTGACAGCTAGACGCCGATGCGGCCGTTGTTCTTCCACACCACCGCGACCGAGGGACGCGGCTGGGCGGTACCGCCGTCGGGCCAGTGCGAGAGCGGGTTCTCCGGGGTGGCGTCGTCGGCTTCGCCCGGGTGCTGCACGCAGACGATCACGCGGGATTCGGTGACGATCGGGCCGCAGGTCTCCGCGCCCTTCGGCACCGTCAGGAACTGTTTGGTCTCACCGCGATTGGGTCCGTCCAGGACCACCGAGAACAGGCCGTCGTTGGTTTTGAGGGCGTTGCCGTCGGTGGAGATCCACAGATTGCCGTAGGCGTCGAAGGCCAGATTGTCCGGGCAAGAGATCGGGCTGACCTTCGTCTTGTCGAATCCCGCGAAATAGGTGTCGGCGGCGGCCGGGTCGCCGCAGACCAGCAGCAACGACCAGGTGAATTCGGTTCCGGTGTGGTCGTCGTCGATTTCGAGGACCTGACCGTTCTTGTTCAGTTTGCGGGGGTTGGCCTCGTCGGGGCCTGCGACGGTGCTGTCCTTGCCGCGATTGTCGTTGTTGGTCAGGGCGACGTACACCTTGCCGGTGTAGGGATTGGCCTCGAAATCCTCGGGCCGGTCCATCTTGGTCGCGCCGACCTTGTCGGCGGCGAGCCTGGTGAACACGGCGACCTCGGCGGCGGACATGCCCTCGACCAGCGATTTGCCCTTACCGTCGGATCCGGTCTCCAGCAGCGGAATCCACTGGCCCTTGCCGGTGAAACCCTTGTCGGACGGCACCGTGCCCGAGCCGTCGACCTTGTCCGGATGATCGCCGCTCAGCTTGGCGACATAGAGGGTGCCCGCGTCGAGAATCGTCATATTGTGCCGCGTGCTGGCCGCTCCGCTGCCCGACTGGATCTTGCGGGAGGACACGAATTTGTACATGTAGTCGAAGCGTTCGTCGTCACCGGTGTAGGAGACGACGTCGCCCGCCTTGGTCACGTAGATATTGGCGCCCTCGTGCTTGAGCCTGCCCATCGCCGAGTGTTTCACCGGCGTCGAGGCGGGATCCCACGGGTCGACCTCGATGACATATCCGAATCGGTTGCCTTCGTTGGGTTCCTGCGCGAGGTCGAAACGCTTGTCGGTGCGCTCCCACTGGTTCGGCGTGGTCGCGCCCTTGGGATATCCGTACCGCTTGGCGCGCGGCTTGTCGAGCGGATCGCTGATCTTGTCGCCGTTGGCGAAGTATCCGTGGAAATTCTCCTCGCCGGAAAGCACCGTGCCCCACGGGGTGACCCCGCCCGCGCAGTTGGCGAAGGTGCCGAGCACCTTGGTGCCGCTCGGGTCGGCGGAGGTCTTGGTGAAGATGGTGCCCGCGGCGGGGCCGGTCAGCGTGAATTCGGTGTCGGCGGTGATCCGACGGTTGTATTTGCCGAAGACCGGCGTCAGTTTGCCGGTAGCGGATTCGCCCTTCACCTCGACGACGGTGAGCCCGTGCGCGGCTTTGGTGATCGCGATCTGCTCGTCGGTCGGGGCATCCTTGTTGTAGCCCCGGAACATTTGCGGGCCGGTGGTGTATTCGTGATTGACCACCAGCAGATAGGAATTCGGCTGGCCCTCGATGGGCAGCAGTGCCGCGAAATCGTTGTTGTAGCCGAACTGCCTGGCCTGCGCCGCCGGGGTCTGCTTGTCGAAATCGAAAGCGGGCGCGTCGGCGAAGAGGGGATCACCCCAGCGGATGACGACGGACTGCTGATAGCCGTCGGGGATCACCAGCGCGTCTTCCTTGTTGGGCGCGACGGCGGTGAAACTCGTGCCGGTACCGGCGGATCCCGCGGGAGTGTAGGTGGGGGTGACCGAATTCGCCGAGGCGTCGTCGTCGCCACAGGCGGCGAGCGCGCTGCCCGCCCCGACCGCGAGGACCGCAGCGGCACCGCCCTTGATCAGGCCGCGCCGGTTCAAGGAGCTGACGATATCGCCGAAGTACGCCCCCGCCGAGGTGTTGGGCGCCTCGTGGAAACAGGCGTTGGCGCATTTGTATTCGCACGTCACGGACGCACGGGCGGACTGGCCGTCATGCTTCACGAAGAGGGCGAGGGGTTTCGAGATCACGATGACTCCCTGGATTGATCCGACGCGCCGCACGCTAAACGCCTCAGACTATCCGGAGGAAACCGAAAGGTGAACGCCTGACCAATTAGGTAACCCTCAGTTAGCCGAGAGGGTGCCGACGCGAAAATCCCGGCGCCCGCGTGTGTCGCGAACGCCGGGATCGGCGGAGATCTGTCGTGGTGGACGTCGGACCCGGGGCGGTGGGGATCAGGCATTGACCGGCAGCGTCAGCACGACCTCCAGCTCGTTCTCGGGCAGGTAGGACACCTGCACGATCCGCCCGACCTGGACGTATCCGACGGCGGTCGGCGGCAGGAATTTCTCCACGCGGGTGCCGAAGGTGGAACCGTCGGGCCGGGTGACGCGCAGCGCGAGCTCGATCTTGGAATGTCCGTCGCGGATCTCGCCCGGCACCGAGAGCGACTGCACCACGGCCTGCGCCCGGATACCGCGTTCGGCGATATCGAGTTTGGCCTCGGTCGTGAAACCCTTCCGCATCATCGAGGCGTTCATCGCGCGCTGCGCCTCGGCGCCGTTACCCGACATGTCGACCTCGACCTTGTCGGTGCGGCCGGGCAGGTATCGCACCGGCAGCACCACGCCGGGGCGAAGCAGCGCGAGTTCGGTCAGCGGCACGATCATCCGCGCGGTGGACGGGAAGACCTTGCCGTCCGCGCCCTCGACGCTGAACTCGATGCGCACCTGCGGCTGGTCGTTGAGGGTCACGCCGGTGTGGCGGAACGACCGCACGGTGCCCAGGCCCATCTGTCCGCCCTGGAATTCGGAGCTGTTCAGGCCGGTCAGCGCGGGCAGGATGCCGTCGGCGGTGAAGGCGAAGACTATCGGGACGATCGTCAGGGCGATGATCGGCAGCGACATCTGCCAACCCACCCAGGCGAGTACGTAGGGATCGCCGCTGTCGAAGGTGAGTCCGTGCCAGAAGTAGTAGCCGATCGCGAGAACGCCGAGGGCGAGAGCCAGAGCGCGGGCCTTGTTCTTCATGGGTTTTCCTTTACTGCGTCGGATTTCGGAGGGGTGGGGATCGCACTCGAATCCGCGCTCCCGCGATGCACTGCGGGAGCGCGGAGTTCGAGGCGTGGTGGGGATCAGGCGCCGACGATGGTCGTGCACGCGAAGGTGATCTCGAATTTCGAGGTGGTGGGACCGGCCAGCGGGTTGGTGAGGTCCGGGACGCCGACGCCCTCGCCGGTGACCTTGTAGGTGTTGCCGTCCTTGACCAGCTTGGCCGAACCGCCCGGCTGGCCGTTGCCGTAGCCGACTGCGTAGGGCAGGCCGTTGGAGCCGCCCTTGCTGCCCGCGATACCGACCGCCTGCACCGTGTCACCCTCGATGCTGGCACTGACGCTGAGCTGACCGTAGGTCGAGCTGTTGGTATCGGTGAGGGCCAGCGCCAGGGTGCTGCCCTGCTTGGCGCAGGTGGTGTCGAACTTGGCCTCGAGCGCCTTGCCGTCGACCGTCGCGGCCGACTTGCCGCCCGCCGGTGCGACCGGGGCCGCCGAGGTGGCGGTCTGGGCCTTCGAGGTCGGGGTGGAGGTGGAGGCGTCGTCGCTGCATCCGGTGACGAAGAGGGCCAGGGTGGCGGAGGCGGCGATCGCGGTGGCGGCGAAGCGGGTCTTGGTGTTCATTTCTTTGTCCTTCTCTGTCTGTTTCTTCGGCTCCTCGGTGGCGCCGTTGACAAAAAGGTATGAAGGCCGCGCGCCCTACCGATCCCAGGTTTGGGCGGTCCGCATTCGCCGAAACTCCGTTAACCTGGTCGAATGCGACGACCGCGCGCCATGGTGCTCGACGAGGTATGGCGCAGGCTCGACGGCGTCGAACCGCTCAGCGGTCCCTCCGGCGGGCCTTTGCGCCGCACGGTGAAACTCGTGCTGGATCCACTCGTGATCCGGCCCGTGCAGAATCCCGAGTGCGCCGGGCCGATCCTCAGCGAGGACGGTGCGACGCTGCTCGCCACCAGGATTCACGCGAGCGCGGATGTCCTGCGGGCGACAGCGGCCTGGTTCACACTGCTCAAACAGGTGCGCCGGACCCTGCGCATCACCGAGGGCCATCCCCAGGATCTGTACTTCCAACGCTGTTTCGAACTCGCGACGACGAAGGGGATGCCGGATCCCGCCGAGGATCGCGCCGCCGCCGAGGAGACGCTGCGCGATATCCACGAATTCTCGGCGGGGCGGACAACCCAGGCGCTGAAACAGCACGTCACCGAGGAATCGAAAGCCCGTGAGCTGGTGGGACTCATCGAACTCGCGTGGCGTCGTCGACCGGCGACCGCGTCACCGGCCGATCACGACGCCGAACTCACCGAATTGCTCGACGCCGCGGCCCAGGCGCGCTGGGAGGGCGACGGCGACGCGGGACAGCGGGCGCTCGACCGGCTGATCGACGCGCACGCGGGCACCCATTCCGGGTTGTCCCTGTGGCAGCGCGAATCCGGATCGAGCGCGCGCGAACTCGGTCTCACCGAACATCCGCTGCCACCTCGGCCCGCGCTCGGCGCGTCCGCGTCGACCTCGAAGCTCGCCCTGCCCTTCGATCGGACCGTCTACGAGCGGGTCTTCACCGTGCTCCAGGCATCAAGCGAAAGAGCCGAACTACCACCCATTCCCGAACTGGTCACCAACGAGATCGCCCGCAGCTGCGCACCGTGGGCACTGCTGGACGAATCGCTTCGGGTGACAGCCGCCGCCGGGGCGGTACTGGCGACAGGACTCGCGCCGATCGACAGCCGCCCACTGGGACCGCGACGGGTGGCGGTGGTCTCCGATATCGCCGACCATCCCTCGGGGCGGATAGCGCGTCGGTCGCGCACCGAAGCGGTCGCGACGGATGTGACGCAGACGGATGACGAGACCGCCGCGCAGCGCGCCATCAACAGCCGCTGGCAACGCGAGGCGTATGTCCTCCAGGCACGCAGGCTCATGCTCGACACCACCTCGACGCTCGCCCCGGACAACCCCCTCGCCGTGATCGCGGCCGAACTGCGCACGCCGTGGCGTCCGTACCTGCGCAGACTGTGGGTCCGGCTGCACGGTCGCGATGTCCGCGAGACGGGCGTGTTCGAGCCGGACGAACTGTGGGATCTGCTCGACGGCGTGGCCCGATCGGTGATCCTCGATCATCGGACCAGGGTGAAGAACGCGCTCAGCGCCCTCACCCTGGCCATGGATCCCGACGAGACCGAATCGAGGGCGAGCTGATGACGGACGTGAGCATCCGCCGCACCGGTGACGGACTCCTGGTCGTCGCGCCCGCCGACGCGCCGACCGTGCTCGACGGAACCCCGGATCCCGACACCCTCGTTCTCGAAGTCGTGGGCGGGCACCTCACCTGGAGTCTGCTGGCCGGACAGGCGACACCGGCGGCGGTGGTCGACCATCCCGACGACGCGCAGGAATGGCTGTGGGCCGTCTACGGTGAGGAGGTCGCGCTGGCCGCCGCCGAACTACGGCCCGCCGATCGGCACGCGGTGGAACTGCCCGCACCGCCCGCCCGGCCGGATCTGGTGGCGAAGGCGTGGCGGCTCGCGTACGCGCACTGGGTGATCCGCTGGTGGCCCGCGTCGACCATCGACGGCATCGCCGCACTGGACCGGCGGCTGCTGGAGGAAGAGATCGCGACCCTGACCGAGGCCTGTGACGCACTCGTCGACGGCGCGGATGCCGAGGTGCCCGACTTCGCCCCACGGACCGCCGATGCCCTTGCGCGCCAAGACGATTACGCACTTGCCGCCGGTGGCGAGGGCGACGAGGGCGGCCTCACACTGACGCGCGGTGTCGGCGGCTGGGACTGGCGGGGCTGCCCGCCCGGCCTGGTCGACGCCTCCGAACGCGCGGTGTCCTGGGAGGTGACACGGGATTCGGGGGCGACGCGGGTGCTGGTGCGCGCGGTCGCCGCACCCGACCTCGTTCCCGGCGTACCGGACCATCTGCGGCCACGGGCGCTCGTCGGCGCGGCGGGCGGCGCCGACGCGGTGCTCGCCGAGATCGAATTGTCGCTGGTGGGCGACACCTGGATCGGTCGAGGTCCGGTGGACCCGTCTCCGACCGTGGCGGGACAGGTCACCGACGTCGGCATATCCGTCGCGGGTTTCGGCCCGCCCGGATTCGCCGCGCCCGACGACACCGAGATCCGGCGACGGGTGCGGGATCTGGCGACCGCCAGACTCGCCCGAGCGGCAGACGCGGACGACACCGCCTTCGACGCACCACTGCTGGCCGAGATCGCGGCAGCGGCAAACGATTCCGATTTCTGATGACCCGCGATTCACCCCACGACGACGGTCGCGAAGTGCTCCTCGAGGGCGCGGCCGCCTATCAGCGCGGCGAGGTCGCCGAGGCATTGCGGATCTTCGAACGGGCCGCGCGCACCACGACGGGCGGGCTGCGGGCGAGCGCGCTGATCAACGCCGCGAGCATGGCCGACGAACTCGGCGATCACGCGACCGCGATCGGCTGGTATCACGAAGCGCTGTCGGAGATTCCGGCGGACGCGATCGAGAAACGCGCGTCGGCGCTGGTCAACTATTCCCAAGCGCTTCAGCACGTCGGTGAATTGGATCGGGCCCAGTCCGCGTTGGAACAGGCGCGTGCCCTCCTGGCCGACAACGACGAGTTCGGCACCTTGCGTGTGGCCTGTCTGCTGTCACTGTGCGCGGTGGCCTTCCATCGCGGGAGGTGGCACGACACCATCGAGATCGCCACCGAATCACTCGACGCCGCAGTACGTTTCGCTCCGCAATTGGCGGGACATCCGCTGATGAACCTGGCCGGCGCGTATTTCGAGACCGGCCACCGGGAACTCGCCGTCGATTTCGCCGCGCAGGCGCTCGCCGCGTTCGAATCCGCGCAGGACCGCAACGGCGTCGCCGAGACCCAGCAGAACACCGCGACCATGATGCTGCGACTGAATCGGCTCGATGAAGCCGAGCCGCTACTGCACGCGAGCCAGGAGTATTTCGAACGCGCCGGACTCGGCCACCGCGCCGGGATCGGGCTGAAGACGATGGGATTCCTCGCCGAGAACCGCGGCGATCTCGACCGCGCCCACGATCGCTACCTGCGCGGTTACGAATATTTCCAGGCATCGGGCGCGGTACTCGACGCCGCCGACGTCCAGGTGCGGCTGGCGACCGTCGCCTTCCAGACCGGGCACATGCACGAAGGGCAGCAACTGATCGCCGCCGCCTTCCACGCCTACGCCGAACGCGGCCTCGGCCTGCATTGCGCCCAGATCGACTACTGGCACGCGACGCTGCTCGAAGCCGTTCTCGACACCATGGATCACCCGGCACCCGAAATCCTCACCGCGGCCGCGAATCTCGCGGTCACCTCGGCCGTCGCCATCGACGCCGTCCGCCATACCTTCGGCAACGGTAACCAGCGCGAACAGTGGAATCGTCAGATCGCCGACCCGGCCATGCGCATGGCCTTCCGCTTCGCCTACCTGTCCGGCGACGGACCGCTGCTCACCGATCTGATCGAAACCCAGTGTGCCGGTACGGCACTGAATATCGCGCCGTCGGAGGTGCGGGAGCCGGCACAGCTCCCCTTCGCACTGTTCGATCCGCCGACCGATCTCCTCGGCGCGCACACCGACGGCACCGGAACCGGTGAGGCGGGAAACGACTCGACACCATCGAGCCGGGACGTCGGCCCGACTCGGGCAAGCACACTCGATGATCGACGTGATGCCGCCGATCGGCTCGCTGAGGACAACGGTGTGACCGACCCCGGCGCGGAATCGGCGCTCGACGGCACCGAGACGCCTACCTTGATGGCCGGTACCACACCGTTCACCGCCGATCGCCGGGCCGGGGCGAGCGCGCTTCAGCTCGGGGCCGCACTGGCCGAAGTCGCCGCGAGCGCGGGGCTTCCGGTCGCACCGCCCCCGCGTGTTTCCGTCGGGCCGGACGGGCATATCGCGCTCGCGGCGTATGTCGCGGCGGCCGAGCAGCGGTACGGCCTCAGCGTCCGCGACGACCGGGTGGTCACCGCGTGAACGCCGAACAGCCGACCGTTCTGGTGCGGATGGCCGATGCGGGCGATCTGTACATGTCGTGGCGGTGGGTCGACGGTATCGCGCCGCGCGGCGCGAGCATGCTGCCCGCCGCGCCGATCGACGAGGCAGTGCGGCTGCTCGCCGCCGCACTGCCGAATCCGAACGATCCGAGCGGACTCGAATACGCCCTCACGCGGGGCGCGTTCGCCACACCGGACGCCGAATACAGCCTGGCCCAGCGGCTTTCCCGCGCACTGCTGCCGTCGGGGCTCGCCGAACAGCTCGCGGCGCTGCACCACGACGGGGTGCGTCCGCATATCCGATTGCAGCCGTCGCCCCGGGTGGCCCAGGTGCCGTGGGAGATCATCGCCCCCGCTCCGACCTTGCGGCTGATCGATATCGCCGATATCAGCCTGCTCGCGCCCGCGGGCATCGTGCACGCGCCCGGTCGTATCGCCCGGTCGTGGGCAAACGACCGCGATCTGCCCGTCGTGGCAGTGCTCGATCCGCGCATTCCTGGTTTCCGCGCCGATTCCGCGTTGGGTTCGGTACTCGGTCGCATGAGCGAATCGACCCCGCTGACCGAGCGCGTCGCCGAGTACGCCGCACGCGGCAGGATCGTCCCGCCGGTCACCGCGCCCTCGGAGATCTTCCGCCGCACCGATGTGGACCGCGACTGGCTCGGCGAAACCCTGCGCCGAGGGGCCGCCCGGCTGATCTACGTCGGCCACGTCACCGCCGCCGCCCCCGAATCCGGGCGCAGCGAGAACGCCGAACTCCACCTGGCGTGCACCGCCGACTCCGTCGGTTTCGCCGAACCCACCCGAACCCACCGGCCGCTGTCGGCCAAGGACCTGCTGTTGGGCACCCACACCCTCGACGTGCCACCGCGCGCGGGCAGCGAACTCTGGCCGATGCCCAGCCGGGTCGCGCTCATCGCCTGCGAGAGCGGCGGCGATCTCCGGTTCTCCGAGGCACTCGGCCTCACCGCGGCCATGATCAACGGCGGCGCCGAACTCGTCACCGCGAGCCGCTGGCCGCTGCCGACAGATCTCGCCTTTCAGCGCATCGCGGGCGCGCCCCCCGATGCCCGCCCCCTCCAGGACACCATCTGCGCGATCGACGCCGCCCACGAACTCCCCACCCCGATCGCCGCCCTCGCCGACTGGCAACGCGCCCGATCCGCGCACTGGCGCGACAAGGGCGCGATCGAGTACTCCCCCATCCTGTGGTCCGCCTTCGCCACCGTCAGCACCGACCCGACCCCGTAGTCAGCGATAGGCGTCCGATCTCTTGGCCACGGTCATGATCGTGGCCAACTGCTCATCATCGACGATCGCGTGCAGCGCGCTCTCGAACACCTCTCGAGGCAGGTTCTGGAGTTGCTTCAGGACATCGGAGTGAAATCGAGCTTTCACGAAGCCAGGACCGAGGCGGGATCGACACCCAGCGCATCGAGCATCTCCGACATCGACATGACCTCGTAGCCGTCTTCGCGCATCCGCCGCAATCGCAACGCATCGAGAAGGTCGGCGTGTTCGTGCAATCGCTCGTAATCCGCCATCGAGATGATGACAGCCACCTCACTGCCGCGGGATGCTCGAAGAACGCGGAATCCACCGCGATGTGGCTGCCGATACCGTCAACCCCGGTGGGCCAGAAGGTGTTCCATCAGGAGCATGGTGAGGGCTTCCGGGGCCTGTTCGGGGATCCAATGGGAGATGTCTTCGAGCATTTCGAAGCGGTAGGGGCCGGTGACGTGGTCGGCGGTGGTCTGGGCGGCGAAGGAGCCGATGGCGGTGTCCTCGGTGCTCCAGACGTAGAGGGTGGGGACGTCGACGGGTGGCGTGGGGCCCGCGAGGTGCAGCGCGCGGTACCAGTTCAGTGCCGCGGTGAGCGCCTCGGGCTGGGTCAGCCGGTGGATGTAGTCCTCGACGCGCTCCTCGGGGATCTTCCAGTCGAAGATCTTGCGCAGTGCGGTCGCGCCGTCGGCGAGCAGGATCCGTTCGGCGACGCGCGGCCTGCGTAGCAGTTCGAAGTACTGGGAACGCTGGGCCTGGTCCTCGTCCTCGGTGAGTGCGCGCAGGAAGGCCGCCGGATGCGGCGTGGAGATGGCGGCGAGGGTACGGACGCGCTGCGGATACGCCGCGGCGGCCGACCAACCGATGTAGCCGCCGGAGTCGTGGCCGACGAGATCGAAACGCTGCCAACCGAGTTCGTCGGCGATCGCGATCACATCGCCGACGAATTCCTCCACGCGATAGGCGTCGACCCGCTCCGGGCGGACCCCGGGGGAGTAGCCGCGCAGATCGGGGGCGACGACCTGACATCCGCCGTTGCCGAGCGCGCCGAGCTGGAATTCCCATTCGATCGCCGCCTCCGGAAACCCGTGCAGCAGCATCACTTCCCTGCCGCCGGACGCACCGCAGGCCAGCGCGTCGAAGGTACCTGCCTCGGTCGGAATCTTGATCGCCTCGATCACGGCGCCGACTCTAGTCCTATCCACCGACGCGATCGGCCCGGCGGCAATCACCCCCGCCCGAGCGGGACCGACCGCGATCATGCTCCTCGAAGTGGCGACCAGGTAGGCGCCCAACCGGAGTCTTCCCTGTCCTCCGGTGTCGGTCTACCTGATCGGCGTGTGGGCTTCTCCGTCAGTGCTCGTCGTAGTGCCCGTTGTGCGGGGCGTGGCGATGTCCGTCGTGGACGTAATCGACGTGATCACCGTGCGGCACCGCGACATGCCCGCAGCCCTCGCCGTGCACGTGGTCGTGGGTCGCGTGTTCGGTATGACCCACAGGCTCGCACTCGTCGAAATGTCCGTCGTGGGCGCGGTGCAGATGTCCGTCGTGGACGTAGTCGACGTGGTCGCCGTGCGGTACCGCGACGTGCCCGCAGTCGGGCCCGTGGACGTGCGCGTGTTCGGTGTGCTCGACATGTGCTGTAGTCATCAGAATGCCTCCTCCATACCGACGGACAGGTGAATCTGTGAACGTGAACACATTATCAGGTGCGCATCATTGCAGGTAACCGACAGTATGCCGGATCGTGATCAGAGCACCTGAGACAGGAATCTGCGCAGCCGGTCGGTCTGCGCGTCCTCGAAGAGCGCGTCGGGCGTACCCGTCTCGACGACCTGTCCCGCGTCCATGAAGACGACGCTGTCGGAGACGCTGCGCGCGAAACCCATCTCGTGGGTCACCACGACCATGGACATACCGCCGGAGGCGAGCTCGGCCATGAGCGCGAGCACACCCTTGACCAATTCCGGGTCCAGCGCCGAGGTGGCCTCGTCGAAGAACATGATCTGCGGGCGCATGGCCAGCGCACGCGCGATGGCCACCCGCTGCTGCTGACCACCGGACAGATTCGCCGGCCGCGCGTTCGCCTTCTCGGCCAGCCCGACGATCTCGAGCTGCTCGATCGCCGCGGCCCGCGCGGCCTCCTTGGACAATCCGCGTAATTTGCGCGGCCCTAGTGCCACGTTCTGCACGACGGTCATATGCGGGAAGAGATTGAACTGCTGGAAAACCATGCCGATGCGCTGACGCAGCCGGTCGGGATCTTCGGTGAGCACCGATTTCCCGTCCAGCAGCACATCGCCGCGATCGGGTTCGTACAGGCGGTTCAGCACCCGCAGCAATGTGGACTTACCCGAACCCGACGGACCGATGACGGTGGCCGTGCGGCCCGCGTCGACATGGATGTCGATACCGCGCAGTACGTGATTGTTGCCGAGGGTCAGATGCAGGTCGGTCCCGGTCAGGGCGGCGCCGGTGGTCGTCTCGCTCATCGGTCAGCGTCCTTCCGTGATGGTTGCCTGTTCGAGTTCATCGATGGGCCGGTCGGGCCTTCCGGTGCGCATGCGCCGATCGATGTAGTTGACCAGGTGCGTCAGCGGAATGGTCAGCGCGAGATACACCAGACCGGCGGCGACCAACGGCGACAGATTTCCGGTCTGCGCGTTGAGATCACGTCCGACCGCGAACAATTCGCGCTGACTGGCGAGCAGGCCGAGGAAGTAGATCAGCGAGGAATCCTTGATGAGCGCGATGAATTGATTCATCAACGCGGGCAGCACTCGCCGCACGCCCTGCGGAATCACCACCAGCACCATGGACTGGGTGTACCCGAATCCGATGGCGCGGGCCGCTTCCAATTGCCCCGGCTCGACGGACTGGATGCCGGAACGGAATATCTCCCCGATATAGGCGGAAGCCAGCAGCGCGAGGGCGACGGCGCCGAGCCAGTACGGATTGTTGCCGGTGAGATTCTTGACCACCGGCCCGACGCCGAGGCCGATCAACAGGATGATCACCACGGCGGGCAGGCCGCGGAAGGTATCGGTGTACACCCGTGCGGGCCAGCGCAACCAGCGAGTTCTCGAAATACCGGCCACCGCGAGGAGCATGCCGATGACGGTGCCGAGGAATCCCGAAACCACCGCGAGAATCAGGGTATTGGGCAGGCCGGTCCGCAACAGATCCGGAAAGGCCTCGCGGTAGAGCGACCAGTCGAAGAAGGTCTCGCGCAACTGCTGGAATGTCGATTTCGGGGCGTTCGGCGCGGTGTCGTCGGATTGCTGTTCGGCGGCGACGGCCGCGAAATCCGGCAGCTGCGGCACCGGGGCGGCCTTCGAGCCGGGTTTCCAGCCCGGCGGAAGTTGGCGGGGCACCCAGTCGGCATAGAGGCGCGCGTAGGTGCCGTCGGCGATCACCGCGTCGAGTCCGCTGTTGAGCGCGTCGATGAGGGGCTGATTACCTTTGCCGACCGCCCAGGCCGCGAAATTGTCCAGACTGAAGGCATTCTGGACGACCGCCGTGCCGTCACCCGGCTTGATCGCCCCCTCCGCCTGCGCCGACGGCGCGACCCAGGCGTCGACCTGACCTGATTTCAAATTCGCGTAAGCGGTGTTGTAATCCGGGAATTTCACCGGATCCAGCTTCAGGGTGTTGACGACGTAATCGTCCTGCACCGTGCCCTGCACCACCGCGATCCTGCTGCCGGAATTCAGGTCGGCGAATCCCTTCACCGGACTGCCCGCGGGGACGACGAGCGCGAAATAGCCGAAGTCGTAACCGTTGGTGAATCCGACCAGCTGACGGCGCGCGTCGGTGGTGGTGATGTTGGAGGAGCCGACGTCGAAACGCCTACCCGCCACCTGCGCCAGCAATCCGGCGAACTCGGTGCCGGAGAACTCCACCCGCAGACCGATTTTCGCGGCTACCGCCTCGAGCAGTTGGTTGTCGAAACCGGTGAACGCCCCCTGCGCGTTCACGCAGATACTCGGCGGGGCGTCCGACAGCGTGCCGACACTGAGCGTGCCCGGCGTGATGAGGCCGAGTTTGCCGATATCGATGGACTGCGGCGGCACCGAACTCGCGGTGGTGAACCGGTCCGGTCCCGCCGACGCCGAGGACGCCAGATTCGTGGGCGCGGCGGAGGCCGCGCTCAGACCCGGCGGCGAACACAGATCACGTCCCGTCGTCGAATCGTCGCCGGAACCGCAGCCCGCCGCCAGGAACGCGACAGCGAGCAACAGCACGGCGATCAACGCACGAGACCGCACAGCGGGCAGACCAGCCATGTGAAAAACCCTAGCCTCAGGGTCCCGGTTACCCTGTGGCAATCCACCACGGTCGCGCCCGTTTCCTGCCGATCCTGTTTCGCTCACGGTGAGCGGAAGGCACCCGGCATACGGTCGGCCCGGCGGCTCGACGCGGGCCGGGTCGCGCTCAGGCGATCCCGGTGACCGGCTCCGGGTTCACCTCGTCGCGCCAACGGATAGCGCCGATCACTTCGCTCAGGTCATAGGACGGTCCACTGACGCCGACCGTGAACGTCGTGACACCCGCGGCGACGAATTCGGCCGCCCGCTCGCCCCCCGGCCACTGCACCGAACGCTCGATACGCGACTGATCGGTGCCGACGGCGTCGCAATGCTCGGCGAGCACCTTGTTCTTGTGCGCGAGGACGTCCAGATCGGCGAAGGTGTGCCACATATGCGCGTACTGGGCGACCAGTCGCAGGGTCTTCTTCTCCCCGCCACCGCCGATGAGGATCGGAATCTCGCGCGTCGGTGCCGGATTCAGCTTCGCCAGCCGGGCGGTGAGGCGTTCCAAGCTCTCCTTCAGCAGGGCCAGGCGAGTGCCCGGCGTGCCGAAGTCGTAGCCGTATTCGTCGTAGTCACGTTCGAACCAGCCCGCGCCGAGGCCGAGGATCAGCCGCCCGCCGCTGATGTGGTCGACGGTGCGAGCCATATCGGCGAGCAGATCGGGGTTGCGGTAGCCGCCGCCGGTGACCAGCGCGCCGATCTCCACCCGTTCGGTCTGTTCGGCGAACGCGCCGAGCATGGTCCAGCATTCGAAATGCGCACCGGCCGGGTCGCCGGTCAGCGGAAAGAAATGGTCCCAGTTGAACACGATGTCGACACCGGCGTCCTCGCTGCGCAACACCGCGTCGCGGATCAGTCCGTAGGTGGGCGCGTGCTGTGGTTGCAGCTGAACTCCGATACGAACAGGACGGCTCATCGGGCGCTCCTCGTCACTCGGGTGGGTTCCCCGATCGAGGCTACCGCCGTGATCGTCATCCGGCCCGGTGATCGTTCCCGAGACCGATACGGTCGACACGACCCACCATCGGCAATATCGTGGCAACATCACCTTCGGGCGTTTCGGAGCGCCGCGACGGGGTCCGTCGGTGACGCTCGCGAGGTGGGCCGCGCCCGGACTCGCCGTATCGAAGCACATCCGAACGGAGGCCGCGGTGACCGATCTCCCCCTCCGGGTCCGCCCGTGACCCGCTCCGATTCCGTCGACCCGCATTCGCTGGCATCGGCGCCGGTCGTGGTCGGTGTCGACGGCACAGAGGCATCCGACGCGGCGGTGCGCTGGGCGGCCACGGCGGCGGCGCGACGGCAACGCGAACTGGTGATCGTCCACGGCATGGATCTCGACACCGACGGGTTCGCGGTGCGATCCCGCGAGCAGACGACCGCGATCGGCGAGTCGATCGTCACCGAGGCGACCCGGCTCGCCGAGCAGACCGATTCGGCCGCCCCGGCGATCACCCCGCGACTCGAATCGGGTGACCCCGGCCAACTACTGGTCGACTGTTCGGAATCCGCGCACCTCGTCGTCCTCGGCGGCCCCACCGACAGCCTCGGGATCGGCCGCCTCGGATCGATCCTGCTGTCGGTCGTCAGTCGCGCACGCGGCGCGGTGGTCGTCGTCCGCGCCGGGGAATCCCAGGCGGCACCCTCCGCGCCGGTGGTGGTCGGGATCGACGGCAGCCCGGTCAGTGACGCCGCGACCGGTGTGGCCTTCCGGGAAGCCGCCGTGGCCTCCGCCCCGCTGATCGCGGTGCACAGCTGGGCCGACCCGTACGCGGGCCGGTTCTCCCGCCTGCTCGCGGCGTCCGACGAACCCGTCGACGTGTCGGCGCCCGATCGGGCGTTGCTCGCCGAGCGGTTGGCGGGCTGGCGGGAGCGCTACCCGTCCGTCGACCTACAGCGCCGCGTCGAACGCGGGACGCCGCGCGATCAACTGCTGTCCTGGTCGCAGACGGCGCGGCTGCTCGTGGTCGGCAGCCGGGGACACGGGCGATTCGCCCGGTTCATGCTCGGTTCGACCAGCGCGACGCTGGTCCAGCGAGCGAAGTGCCCCGTCATGGTCGTCCATCCCGGCTAGCGCGGCACTCAGCCGCCGATCAGGTCCGGTCGATAGGCTCGCCGAGGTGAAGCCAGCTCCCGACACCCTGGTGACCGTGACCACCGACCTGGACTCGGTGACGACCGTCGGTCACGAAGACGCCCCGACCGACGGGGGACCGACCCGCGCCGATATCGAAGCGCTGTGGTCCTCGGTGCAGTCGTGGTACCGGCTCGGCACCACCCCCGCCATCCAGATCTGCCTGCGTCACCGTGGACAGATCATCCTGAATCGCGCGATCGGGCACGGCTGGGGCAACGGCCCACGCGACGCCCCCGACGCGGACAAGGTGCTCGCGACCACGGAAACCCCCTTCTGCGGTTTCTCCACCGCCAAGGGCGTCGCGGCGACGGTGATGTCCATGCTCGTCGAACAGGGCGTATTCGGCCTGGAAGATCGGGTGGCCGAATACATTCCGGAATTCGCGGCCAACGGTAAATCGGCGATCACCATCGGTCACGTGCTCGCGCATTCGGCGGGCGTGCCGTTCGTCACCAAGCCCTACCGGGGTTTCCAGCTGATCGTCGACGAGGAGTTGGCGGTACGGGGTCTCACGGATCTGGTTCCCAGCTGGCCGCCGGGTCGGTTCCGCGTCTACCACGCGCTGACCAGCGGACTGATCCAGCGACTGCTGGTCCAACGCGCCACCGGCAAGCGAATGCGCGAACACCTCGACGAACGCGTGCTCACCCCGCTGGGCTTCCGCTGGAACAACTTCGGCGTCGATCCCGTCGATGTCGACCGCGTGGTGCCCAGCGTCAAGACCGGACCCGACCCGACCCGACTGTCCCGGTTCGTGGCGCGCAAGGCACTCGGCGGCGGCATGGGCGGACCCTCCCGATCCGACGCCGCGACCGCGTCCTTCCTGACCGCCGAACTCCCGTCGGGAAATCTCGTGACCACCGCCTACGAACTGTCCCGCTTCTACGAAATCCTCACGCGCGGAGGCGAACTCGACGGTGTCCGAGTTCTCGAGCCGGACACCCTGCGCGCCGCCGTCGCCCCGGCGCCGTGGCTACCCGGCCTCGCGGGCCGGGTCAGTCGCGCCGGATTCGAATTGGGCGGCCGCAGATCGAAATTCGGCCGCGACACCGCGACGCACTTCGGCCGCAGCGGCCTGACCACCCAGTACGGCTGGGCCGACCCGGCACGCGGTCTCGCGGGCGCCGTCCTCACCAGCGGTAAGGCCACCACCGACACCGCCCGACCGTGGCATCTGGTGGCCCAGATCTCCGCGATATGCCCGCCGCTGGCCGCCTCCGAACGCCTGTTCACCGGGTAATCGGGCGTACGCGGACCGTTCCGCCCTGGCCGCCGGTGCGCGCTCGCGGCCGCACTTCGAGTTTTGTTCTCGCGCGCGGTGACGACGAACGCGCCTTGCTCGAGGAGTTCCGCGACGAACGCGGCGGCGACCAGGTGACACTGCTCGGCGATGAGGCGATCGCCGCCCTCCCCGTGGCCGCCGGGACCGTCACCGGGGCCGCGCTGCTACCGCTCGATCTGCGCGTCGACCCCCGCGAAGCCGTACCGGCGCTGGCCGCCTGGCTCTCGGACCGCGGCGTGCGATTCCATCGAGGCACCCATGTCGGCCGGATCGAATCGACCGAGGGCGCGGTGGTCGTGCGCACCTCGCGCGGCGATCTGCGCGGACGCCGCGCCGTGCACGCCGTCGGACACGATGTCGACCGGTTGTTCCCCGATCTGGCCGAGGAATGGTCGGTCCACCGCTGCCGACTCCAGATGCTCGAAGTCGACGCCGGTGACCTGCGCCTGGAATCCGCGCTGCTCACCGGGACATCGATGCTGCGCTACGGCGGACTGTCGGCCATGCCGTCGGCCGCGCGCGTGCGCGAGCGCATCGCGCGCGAATCTCCGGAACTGCTCGACGTCGTCATGAATCTCATGTCGACCCAGCGCCCCGACGGCGCACTGGTTCTCGGCGACACCCACCACTACGCCCGGACGCCCCCGCCGTTCGATGACGAACACGACGCCGAACTCCTGCTGCGCGAGGGCGCGCGCCTGTTCGGACGACCCCTGCGGGTGCTGTGGCGTTGGCGCGGGATCTACGCGACGTCTCCGCGCGCCGAATTCCTCGTCGCCGAGCCCGCGCCCGGCCTGCGGGTGGTCTCGGTGACCTCCGGCATCGGCATGACCACCGCCTTCGGACTCGCGAACACCATGGTCGACGACCTGCTCCGATGACGCCCGACCCGGCGCGAGGGCCGCGCGGGCGCCGAGGTTGTCCGATCCGCGAAGTGCGGCGGTCGGATCAGGCGCGCATCCGTTACCATTCGCGAGCCCTGTACTCGGATCGTCCGGCACGTTCCTGCCGGTGATGGGATGTGAATTTTTCATGGCAACGGTGACCTTCGACAAGGCGACCCGGCTCTACCCCGGTGCGACCACACCGGCCGTCGACCAGTTGGATCTGGAGATCAACGACGGTGAATTCCTCGTACTCGTCGGGCCTTCGGGATGCGGCAAGTCGACCTCGCTGCGGATGCTCGCGGGATTGGAGGAGGTCAACGGCGGACGCATTCTGATCGGCGCGAACGACGTGACCGACGCCGAACCCAAGGATCGCGATATCGCGATGGTGTTCCAGAACTACGCGCTCTACCCGCATATGACGGTCGCCGAGAATATGGGTTTCGCACTCAAGCTCGCCAAGGTCGCCAAGGCGGAGAAGCAGCAGCGGGTGCTGGAGGCGGCGAAACTGCTGGATCTGGAACCGTATCTGGATCGCAAACCCAAGGCGTTGTCCGGCGGACAGCGTCAGCGGGTGGCGATGGGCCGGGCGATCGTGCGCTCGCCGCAGGTGTTCCTCATGGACGAGCCGCTGTCGAATCTGGACGCCAAACTGCGCGTGCAGACCCGCACCCAGATCGCGCAGTTGCAGCGTCGGCTCGGGACGACCACCGTCTACGTCACCCACGACCAGGTCGAGGCGATGACCATGGGTGATCGCGTCGCGGTGCTCAAGGACGGGCTGTTGCAGCAGTGCGCGAGCCCCCGTGACCTCTACCGCGATCCGGCCAACGCCTTCGTCGCCGGATTCATGGGGTCGCCCGCCATGAACATGTTCACCCTCGCCGTCGAGGACGGCACGGTGACACTGGGCGGATACGCGCTGCCGGTGCCACGCTCGGTGGCCGATATCTGCGAGGGTTCGGTGGTCGCCGGGATCAGGCCGGAACATTTCGAATTCGGCGGCGCGAACGCCGAAGGCATCGAGATGGAGGTCGACGTGGTCGAGGAACTCGGCTCCGACGCCTACGTCTACGGCCGGACCTCGACCTCCGGGCAGATCAACGGCGCGGGGGAAACCATCGTGGCGCGGGCGGATTGGCGTAACCCGCCGACGAAGGGCGCGCGGATACACCTGTCGACGACTCCCGAGCACATCTATTTCTTCTCCGCCACCGACGGCAGCCGCCTGAACTGAGGCGCGTCGCCGGGGGGAGGCCGCATGCCGCCTTCCCCCGGTTCCGGGCGCTTACGCCTGGTCGCGGGCATTCCGCAGCGCACGCGCGTAATCCTCGTTGAGGCGCACCCCCAACTTCTCCAGCTCGACCTCCTTGCCCGTCGAGCTGCGCACCTCCACCCGCACCGGCGCGCCGGTCGCCTCCTCCACCAGCAGCAGCGGCGCCGGACCCGGTTGCAGGTAGGCGTCGCCCCATTGCATCAGCGCGAGCAGCGCGGGTAGCAGGTCGCGGCCCATGTGGGTGAGCACGTATTCGTGCCTGGTGCGCTTGCCCTCTTCCCGATACGGCCGTTTGACGAACAGTCCGGCGTCGGTAAGTTTGCGCAGTTGCGCGGCCGCCGCGGCATCGGTGATCCCGACGCGGGACGCGAAACCCTCGAAGCGGCGCGTGCCGTAATAGGCCTCGCGCAGGATCAGGATCGCGGAGCGGGTGCCGATCAGATCCATCGCCTTCGCGATGGAGCACCCATCGGGTTTCCACGAACTCAAATCGGCCAACGGCCCTTCCATCACGGCTGCCATGACGCACATCATAGCGAAATCTGACTTGAGTCGAGTATATCCAGGTGTTAACTTAACTATAGGACAGTAGAGTCAGGTAAACCGGCCGGACTCCCGCTCCGAAAGGAAGCACCATGAGAGACGCGGTAATCGTCGAGGCGGTACGCACCCCGATCGGACGGGGTAAGCCCAACGGCGCGCTGCACGATGTGCACGCCGTCGACCTGCTCGCGCACAGCCTGCGCGAAGTGGTCGACCGCAGCGGCATCGATCCCGCGCTCATCGACGACGTGATCGGCGGCATCGTCACCCAGGTCGGCGAACAGGGCGCCAATATGACCCGACGCGCGGCGTTGGCCGCGGGCTATCCCGAGTCGGTGCCCGCCACCACGGTCGACCGACAGTGCGGCAGTTCCCAGCAGGCCATCCACTTCGCGGCGCAGGGCGTCATCTCCGGCGCCTACGACATCGTGGTCGCGGCGGGCGTGGAGTCGATGGGCCGTATTCCCATGGGCGCGAGCATGATCGGCGGCGGTGACTTCTCCGGCGTCGGTTTCGCCGAACGCTACCCGGAAGGACTGGTTTCACAGGGCATCAGCGCCGAATTGATCGCGGCCCGTTGGGGTCTGACCCGCACGCAACTCGACGAATTCGCCCTCGGCAGCCACGAGAAGGCCGCGCTCGCGACGAAGAACGGATCCTTCGCCCGCGAACTCGCGCCGATCGCCGGCCTGGAGACCGACGAGGGGATCCGGGTCGGCAGCACCCTGGAAACGCTCGGCAAGCTTCGCCCCGCCTACTACGACGAGGCCATGGCCGCCCGCTTCCCCGAAATCGGCTGGGCGATCACCGCGGCCAGCGCGAGCCAGGTGAGCGACGGCAGCGCCGCCCTGCTGATCATGACGAGCGAACGCGCCCGTGAACTCGGCCTGAAGCCGCTGGCCCGACTGCACAGCTTCGCGGTCGCGGGCGACGACCCGCTGCTGATGCTGACCGCCGTCATCCCGGCGACCAGGAAGGTGTTGCAGCGCGCCGGACTCCAGATCTCCGATATCGACCTGGTCGAGATCAACGAGGCGTTCTCACCGGTCGTGCTGTCCTGGGCGCAGGACACCGGGGCCGACCTCTCGCGGGTCAATGTGAACGGCGGCGCGATCGCCATCGGCCACCCGCTCGGCGCGTCCGGCGCACGACTGATGACGACCCTGGTCCACGCCATGCAGGAACGCGGCGCGCGCTACGGCCTGCAAACCATGTGTGAGGCAGGCGGTCTCGCCAACGCCACCATCATCGAGCGTTTGTGAGCACCCGGTGGCACCCGTCCCCCGTGGCGGGTGCCACCGTCATATCGAGACCGCGACCATCGCGACCAGCAATCCGGCCAGCCAGGATTCGACCAGCAGCGGCACCGCGACGATCGGCGCCCACCCGATCGGCCTGCGCGCCCTGATCCTGGCCACCACCCGCTCGACGGCCACCACCGCCGAGAACACGATGCCCGCCCACGCGACGACATAGGCCAGCGGTAGATAGCGTGCGCCGCCGCCGGTCTCGCGCTCGACCACCTCGTATACCGAGACGGCGACCAGCACGAGTCCCCCGACGACGAACACGAGTACCGAAGCCGCTGCCACCCTGGCGATATCGCTCAGTCCACCCCGACGATCCGACCGCATACCCAAGGATGACAAGCCGGGGCGCTCCGGCACCACCGATCCGGATATTCCGGCCGACGTAGGCTGACCACGATGAGCGATACCGAACCCGTCGTGTACGCGATACCGATGCGCACCCGATTCCGTGGCATCACCGTCCGGGAGGGGATGCTGATCCCCGGCCCGCTCGGCTGGGGCGAATTCTGTCCCTTCACCGAATACGACGACAACGAGGCGACGGGCTGGCTGGCGACGGCGCTCGAGCAGTCGGGAACCGGCTGGCCGGAGCCGGTCCGGGAGCGGATCGCGATCAACTGCACGGTGCCCGCCGTCGACGCGACGCGGGCCCACGAGATCGTCACGAACTCCGGCTGCCGCACCGCCAAGGTGAAGATCGCCGACCATCCGGATTCCCTGCCGGAGGATCTGGCCAGGGTGGAAGCGGTCAGGGACGCGCTCGGCCCCGGTGGCGCGGTACGCGTCGACGCCAACGCGGTCTGGGATGTCGCGACGGCGATCGCGCACATCACCCGGATCGACCGGGCGGCGGGCGGTCTGGAATATGTCGAGCAGCCGTGCCGGACCATCGAGGAGTTGGCCGAGGTGCGCCGCAAGGTCGACGTGCGTATCGCCGCCGACGAATCGATCCGCCGCGCGGAGGACCCGCTGCGGGTCGCGGTGGCGGGCGCCGCCGATATCGCGGTGCTCAAATGCACTCCGCTCGGCGGGGTGCGACGCGCGCTGCGGGTCGCCGAGGCGGCCGGGCTGCCCTGCGTGGTCTCCTCGGCGTTGGAGACCAGCGTCGGGCTCGGCGCCCAATTGGCACTGGCCGGTGCGCTGCCCGAACTCGACTACGCGTGCGGGCTCGGCACGACCTCGCTGTTCGAGGGCGATGTCGTCACCGAATCGCTGCGGCCGGTCGACGGATTCCTGGCCGTGCCGAGAACACCCGCCGTACCCGATCCCGAACTGCTGCTGCGGTTCCGGCATCCCGACCCGGAGCGGGTCGCCTGGTGGCACGACAGGTTCGACCGGGTCAACGCACTGCTCGGCACCGCCTGATCCGAGTCGAAACAGTCACCCGAAGCGGACTCCACAGCCGAGCAACGCGGTCCGCAGCACGAGCGCGGCTTCCGGACCGATCACACCGTCGACCAACTCCAGGTAGCGCGTACAGAATTCGGGACCGTGCGAGGCGAGGGCGACGGCGGCGGGTTCCAGGTGATGGGCGAGTTCGTGCAGCACGACCAGTTCGCGCAACGCCCACGCGGTCCCGCCGGTGTGCAGGGGCACCGCCAGGACCGCGCCGGCAACCTCGTAATGGGCGGCGGCCGCTCCGGCACGCGACCGCACCCGGATGGGAACCGAGGCTCTATCCCATTGCGCCCGTACCCAATTGAGCGCGAGCACTTTGTCAGCATAGACCTGAACCGATTCCACCGAAGCGAAACGGCGCTCGATCGGAAGCGTGATCCCGGAGCCGTGGATCTCCACGGTGCGACTGCCCGACTCGTCGGCGCGGTCGAACATCCCGCGCACCAACCGCTCGGCGTCGTAGACCTTGGCGCGCTGGGTGTCTCGCACGCTCAACGACCGCGTCCGGCGGATCGGCCCGCGCCGTCAACCGGTGCGATCATCCCTGGCCCTCGGTCAATTGTCCACGGGCGGCACCCAATTCGGGGGCGGTGCCGATCCGCGCGGCCCGTCCCGCTCGATCCCCGGCTTGGCGCGCCGCCACCGAATGTCCGGCCGAGGCCTGCGGCCCGCGCCAGGTTCCGCGCGCCTCGGAGGAGCGAGCGTAGAAATCGGTGAGTTCCAGTTCCTTGTCGCGTAGCGCGAGCGCGGTCCCCTCAGCCGACTCCGCAGCCGTCGCCGACGGCGCGACGGCCTCGGATTCGACCTCCGATCGCACCTGCGCCAATCGGCGTCCGATCCGCGCGGCGAAGGCCATCTGGAAATTCAGGCGCGCTGTCACCGGTGCGACAGGGGCCTGCACGCGCCGCTGGACCTGCCGCCCCCACTTCTTCTCCACGACGATCTTGTCCACCGTCGCGGTGCGGTACTGCCCGGATTTGATGTAGTGATCCGACGCGCGCACCATCTGCACCAGCAGACTCGTGTACAGCGCCTCGCAGGTGTCGATATCGGAATCGAACCCGAAGGCGTAGACCTGGGTCGAGGTGCGCGCGACATCGCAGCGCACATCATTGGCCGACGCGATGGCCACGAACAACTGCACGTAGGTGCGCAGCCCCTTCTTGCCCGGCGCGCCGATCGGAATCACCCGCTGGGTGGGCGTCGACCTGCGCTCGCGACCCGCCACGTGCGCGCGGGCCACCGTCAGATCGATGGAGGAACGGGTGGCCAGCCGTTGCGCCGCGGCCAGGAAAGCCTCGGCCTCGTGTTCGTTATCGGTCGATTCGGCCTTGCGCAGCAGGCCGCCGATCCGCGTGAGCATCCGGTCGGTACCCGTATCAGGCGAAGTCATCGCCCCCCAGGGTAATTGTCACGGCGTCATCGTCGCGACGGCCCACAACCCCGGCCGGGTGCGGGTATGTCTCACCACAGAAACGAAGGAGAGTCGGGCAGCCGAGATGAACACGATGTATCTTGCGTTGTGCACCGGACGGTGTGCCGCTGCTCACGTCGTAGACAATGGAGTGTGTCCTAGATGGCTTTGAAGAAGGTGTCGTCCCTACGTTCGTCGCTCGTTCCGAGGGCCGCGCTCGCGGCCGTGTCGGTGGCGCTGCTGACGGCGACGTTCACCAGTTCATGCTCCAGCGACAGCGGCGGCAGCAACACCGGCCAGAACCTCACCGGACGCGGCCCGATCACCTACGTCGAAGGTAAGGACACCACCGAGACCGGCGTGGTCAAGCAGCTCATCGAGCGCTGGAACGCCTCGCATCCCGACGAGCAGGTGACGTTCAAGGAACAATCGAACGACGCCTCGCAGCAGTACGACGACCTCGTCGAACACATGCGTTCCAAGCAGTCCGGCTACGACGTGGTCGCGCTCGACGTGCCGTGGACCGCCGAATTCGCGGCCAAGGGCTGGATCCAGCCGCTGAAGGACTCCTTCGCGATCGACACCTCGACGCTGCTGTCGCCCCCGGTCGCCAGCGCCACCTACAACAACACCCTCTACGCCGCGCCGCGCAACACCAACGGCGGACTGCTGTTCTACCGCAAGGATCTGGTCCCGAACCCGCCGAAGACCTGGGCGGAAATGCTCGGCCAGTGCCAGATCGCGCGCGACAACAACATCGGCTGCTACGCGGGCCAGTTCGCGCCATACGAGGGCCTGACCGTGAACACCTCCGAGGTCATCAACGCCTTCGGCGGCACCTTCGTCGGCCCCGACGGCAAGACCGCGACGGTGAACACCCCGCAGGCCAAGGCCGGTCTGAGCACGCTGGTGAACGCCTTCAAGAACGGCGACATCCCGCCCGAGGCGATCACCTTCAAGGAACCCGAATCCAGCAACGCCTTCGCGACCGGCAAACTGATGTTCCTGCGCTCGTGGCCGTCCACCTTCGGCGACGTCGGCGCGGAATCCTCCGACGTGAAGGACAAATTCGGGGTCGCGCCGCTGCCGGGCGAGAACGGCGTCGGCGCCTCGACTCTCGGTGGCTACAACGCCGCCATCAGCGCGTTCTCCAAGAACAAGGCCACCGCGCTCGACTTCCTGCGCTTCCTGATCAGCGAGGACGCCCAGCACATCATCGCCTCGGGCGCACTGCCTTCGGTGCGTGCCTCCATGTACGACGACCCGGCGCTGATCGCGAAGATGCCGTACCTGCCCGCGCTCAAGGATTCCATCGCCAGCGCGGTGCCGCGCCCGGTGACGCCGTTCTATCCCGCGGTGTCGAAGGCCATCCAGGACAACGCCTATGCTGCGCTGAAGGGATCCAAGTCGGTCGACGAGGCGATCACCGGAATGCAACAGGGTATCGAGACGGCCGGATCGTAAACGGTGCGCGGAGCAGCGGACCCGACCAGCCCGTAGGAGTGAGATAACGGTGTCGGATCCTTCGGGAACGGCCACGCGCGTGCCGAACGACGAATTCCTGCCGCGTAAACGCGGATTCGGCGAGAGCATGGCGCTGGAATTACGCAAATCCGGTAGAGCCTGGCTCTTGGTGACCCCGGTACTGATCGCGCTCGTCGTCGTCATCGGATATCCGGTGGCCAGAGCGCTGTGGATGTCCTTCCAGAAGGACCAGGGCCTCGACCCGTCCACCGGCATGTTCGTCGAAGGCGGCAACGCCGGCTTCTCGAACTACACGCACTGGCTGTTGCAGCAGTGCCAAGCCGGTGGCGAGACGGTCTCGTGCCCGACCGGCAACCTCGGCTCGCAGTTCTGGATGGCCATCGGGGTCACCCTGTTCTTCACCGTGATCACCGTCGCGCTGGAAGCGGGCATCGGGCTGAGCATGGCCATGGTGATGGGCAAGACCTTCCGCGGGCGAGCGCTGCTGCGCGCGGCCGTGCTCATCCCGTGGGCCATTCCGACCGCCGTCACGGCGCGACTGTGGGAATTCATGTTCCAGTACGACGGCGTGGTCAACCGCGTGTTCGGCACCCACATCCTGTGGACCTCCGACGAATGGCCGTCGCGATTCGCGGTCATCGCCGCCGACGTGTGGAAGACGACGCCGTTCATGGCGCTGCTGCTGCTCGCGGGGCTCCAGGTGATCCCCGCCGACGTCTACGAAGCCGCCAAGGTCGACGGCGCCACCGCGTGGCAGCGGTTCACCCAGATCACGCTGCCGCTGCTCAAACCCGCGCTGCTGGTCGCGGTGCTGTTCCGCACCATGGACGCGCTGCGCATGTACGACCTGCCCGCGATCATGACGCTGGGCAACCCCTCCACCCGCACGGTATCGATCCTGGTCGTCGACCAGGTGCGCCAAGGACCCAACAGCGCCGCCGCCCTGTCGACGCTCACCTTCCTGCTCATCTTCGCGATCGCGTTCGTGCTCGTGAAAGTGCTCGGCGCGAACGCCGTCCGCACACAGGAAGACCAACGGAGGGCAGGATGAGCGACAATCGCGCAGCGGCCATTCGGCCCGACCGGGTGCGGGTGCCCCGCAGACCACAGCAGGGCAGGATGAGCCACAATCGCGCAGCGGCCATTCGGCCCGACCGGGTGCGGGTGCCCCGCAGATCTCCGGAGGCGCACTGATGACCACCAAGAATCCCGCGACGCGACCGGTGCCGTTCACCAAGAAACTCGGCACCGTCCGCCTGTACCTCGGCGTGCTGATCGTGCTGGTGTGGGGCCTCGCCCCCTTCTACTGGATGGCCGTCACCGCGTTCCGCGACCCCGACTACACCTTCGACAACACACCGTGGCCGACCCACGTCACGCTGGAGAACTTCCGCAACGCCTTCGACACCAGCCGCGGCAACGACTTCGGCAGCGCCCTGATCAACAGCCTGATCATCGGCTCCATCACCACCGCCATCGCGCTGGTGATCGGCATCTTCGCCGCCTACGCGCTGGCACGACTCACCTTCAAAGGCCGCTACGTCGTCTCCGGCCTGATCCTCAGCGCCTCGATGTTCCCCGTCGTCGTCCTGGTCACCCCCCTGTTCCAGCTGTTCACCAACCTCGGCTGGATCGGGCAGTACCAGGCCATGATCATCCCGAACATCTCGTTCGTCCTGCCGATGACGGTCTACATCCTCGCCTCCTTCTTCGCCGAACTGCCCTGGGAACTCGAAGAAGCCGCCCGCATCGACGGCGCGACCAAAGCACAGGCCTTCCGCCTGGTCATGCTGCCGCTGGCCGCCCCCGCCGTCTTCACCACCGCGATCCTCGCCTTCATCGCCGCCGTCAACGAATACCTGCTGGCCAGGCTCCTCTCCAGCGGCAGCACCGAACCGGTCACCGTCGCCATCGCGCGATTCTCCGGAAACAACCCGCTGGTCCAGCCCTACGCCGCCATCATGGCCGCGGGCACCATCGTCACCATCCCACTGGTCGTCATGGTCCTCATCTTCCAACGCCGCATCATCTCCGGCCTGACGGCGGGCGGCGTCAAGAGCTGAAATATTGGCGGCCGGGGCCGCGGGTTCGCGGCCCTTTTTGTCTCGCGTCCGAGCGGTCGATACTCGCGCCTTCGGCGCATTGTCTCGACCGCTCGGACGCGAGACGGCCGCGAACGGGCGCTCGTCGGGCTCGCGCCGTGCGGGGGAAGTTGAGTGGGAAACCCGCTTTTGGGGCTGCTGGGTGGGTCGGCTGAATAGGCGCGGTCGGCGCGGTCATCGACAACATCGTGTTGGGAAATCTGATCGCCGCGATGGTCGCGCCTGATGCCGACCAGAGCATGTGGGGATGGTGCCTCGGGAGCGTGCGGGTCAGGTGTGAGGTGTACCTGGCGAAGGTGCCGTTCGGCTGAGCGGTGCCGTGCGGGGCGCCGGTCGGCACATCGAACGACTTTGTCGTTGATGGGTCGAGCATGTGCGGGACCATGGCGGCCACGCTGACCTTGCGGCGCCCACGCTGGCCTTGGGACGGTCGCGGGTGGCGTCAGCACGAACGAATTCGGGTAGGTGGGCCTTCACCGTGGAGGAAGACTGTGGGGGAGGCCGGGCCGGTGGGAGTGGCGTTCGGGCGCATGCGGCTCGGGTGTGTGTGTGTGTGGGCACTGACTCAGGCTTATGCGGCTGGGGCAAGTAGGACTTCGCTGTTACGTGGACGGCCGGGGGGCACGAAGAGGGGGAACACCGGTGGGGGCGTGTTCTTCGTGGAGGGAGGCGGCGCGGGTAGAGTCCGGGGCAGGCTCTGTGTGGACGATCGAGGTGTCCGTATCGACCGCAGGTGGGTTCTGCTGCGCTCCGGGAGGAGAGGATCGTGGGCTCGTTCGGGAAGAGGCGCGGACGTGGTGATGCGGAGGAGCCCGGAGAGGTTCCCTATACCTCGATAGCGGGGTTCAAGGGGACTCGGGAGAGGCGGGCGGAAAGCGCTGGGGGCGTGGCGGAGTCGCGGCGGGAGGCGATGACGGCCGATACGACCAACCCCGAAGATGTTCCGCCGAAGAGGCGTACGCGAGGGGAGCGGTTTCGGCGACTATGCCTGGCGTTGTTCATTCTCTTCGTCGCGGCGCCGTCGTTGCTGTTCGTCCTCGTGTACTGGAGTGCGGAGATTCCCGATCCGGAAGCGGTGCAGAGTAATCAGATCGCCACCGTGCTCGCGGCGGACGGAACCACGGTGATCGCGAAGGTCGTTCCACCGGAAGGGAATCGGACGCCGGTGCCGCTGGCGCAGGTACCGCAGCCGGTGCGGGACGCGGTGCTGTCGGCCGAGGACAGGGACTTCTATACCAATCCCGGATACTCGACCTCGGGGTTCCTGCGGGCGGTGCGGGACAACATCGCGGGGCACGACAACGCGGGCGGTGGTTCGACCATCACCCAGCAGTACGTGAAGAACGCGTTCCTCGGGTCGGAACGCACACTCACCCGCAAGATGCGGGAACTGATCATCGCGGCCAAGATGGCGCGGCAATGGAGTAAGGACGACATCCTCGCCGCGTACCTCAACACCGTCTATTACGGTCGCGGCTCCTACGGGATCGCCGCCGCGTCGCAGGCGTATTTCGCCAAGCCGCCCGCGGAACTGACGCTGGCCGAGGGCGCCGTGCTCGCCGCGGTGCTGCGGACACCGTCGATACTCGATCCGGAAACCCATCTGCCGGAACTGAAGACGCGGTGGCACTACGTCGTCGACGGCATGGTGGAGATGGGGGTGCTCGCGCCGGGTGACCGCGACGCGACGGTCTTCCCGGATATCGTGCCGATCGCCGATCTGCCGAACGACACCGAGTCGCGCGGACCGGAGGGCCTGATCCGCACCCAGGTCGTGCGCGAATTGCGTGAGTCCGGGATCAGCGAGCGCGAACTGAACACCGGCGCGCTCCAGATCACCACCACCATCGACCCCAAAGCCCAGCAGGCCGCGCTCGGCGCGATCAGCGACCGGCTCGACAACCAGCCGCCGCACCTGCGCGGGGCGGTGGTCTCGATCGATCCGCGTTCGGGCGCGGTGCGCGCGTACTACGGCGGGCCGGACGGGTTCGGCTACGACTTCGCGCAGGCTCCGCTGCAAACCGGTTCGGCCTTCAAGGTTTTCGCGGCGATCGCGGCTCAGCAGCAGAGCATCCCGCTGAGTCGGGTCCTCGACAGCGCGCCGGTCACCGACCGCGGCACCCAGATCACCAACGTCGACGGTGAGTACTGCGGTAAATGCACCATGGCGGAGGCACTGAAACGGTCGCTCAACACCAGTTTCTACCGGCTGACCATGATGATGTTCGACGGGCCGAAGGCGATCGCCGACGCCGCGCACCAGGCCGGCATCCCCGAGGAGATCCCCGGTGTCGCCGGTAAGACCCTCACCGAGGACGGTGGTCGCCCACTCAACGGAATAGTGCTGGGGCAGTACCTGGTCCGTCCGATCGACATGGCATCGGCCTACGCCACCATCGCGGCGTCGGGCATCTATCACCGGCCCTATTTCGTCCAGCGCGTCGTCACCGGGGACGGTCGCGTCCTGCTCGATCGCGGCGCCGAGGAGACCAGGGTGGGCGAGCAGATGCCGCCGGGTGAACAGCGCATCCCCCGCGCCGTCGCCGAAAACACCGCGCAGGCCATGCTCCCGATCGCCACCTACTCCAACGGCCACGGACTGTCCGGAGGACGCCCGTCCGGCGCCAAGACCGGCACCACACAACTCGGTGAATCCGATTCGAACAAGGACGCGTGGATGATCGGTTTCACGCCGTCGTTGTCCACCGCCGTCTGGGTCGGTTCGGAACAATCACAAGCAATTCGCACGGCCCGTGGCGGAGATATCTACGGTTCCGGATTACCCGCGGATATCTGGAAACAGATGATGGACGCGGCATTGGAGGGAACACCGATAGAACAATTTCCGACACTGGATGTCCCCGGCGGTGCGACGCCGGGACTCATCGATCCCGGCAAACCCTCGGGCGGCCCGTACGACATCCTGAATCCGCCGCAGACCACCAAGCCCGCACCGCCGGTGATCATCCCGCCCGGCGCCGAGCAACCCCGCCCAACGGAGATCTTCCCCGGGCTGAACGTGCCCGGAGGGCGATAAACATGCGCCGCCCCGGGGCGATAATCACTCGGCCGTGCCATCTAGTGTCGATCTTGTGACCTACGACGCCCACCGGGAACGCGGGACATGGCAGCATCGTTTGTCAGAGTGGGCGTATCGGCGCCGACCGGAATTCGGCCCGATGGCGAGACCGAGAGACCGATGCGGGAAGATATGCGCTCGAGCGACGACAACGCGGCGAACGCGATTCGGCCCGCCGACTGCCGCGAATTGAATATCAGGCGCGAGCGACGGGCCGTAGGCGATCTGCCTGCGCGGCCACGATGGGCCCGGCAGCGCCGCATAGTGAAGACAGACTAGAAATAGGGGCTACGCCGGTGGATTTCAATGTCGTTGACCAACCCGAGACGCTGGTGGCGGGCGTGGTGCTGCGCAGCCCGGCGCTCGCGGTCGAAGGCCCGCGCCGCGCGAAGGTCGAGGAAGCATGGAAGCGCGTTCTGGCGCGCCGCCTACCGGGACCACCGACCAGCGCGTACGTCGACCATGCGCCGGAGATCAATTCGTATCTGACGCATATCGTCGGCTACCGCTGTCACAGCGTGGCCGACCTGCTGCCCGGTGACGTTCTCGCGCGGGTGCCCGCGGGACGTTTCGCCCGTTTCGTCGCCAGTGGCGACAATCTCGGCGATACCATCGTCAGCATCTGGCGGGCGGTGTGGGACGCGGAAGCCGCGGGCCGCATAGTGCGCACCTATACCGGCGATTGGGAACATTATCCCGATGCCCGCACCGCGGAGGTTTTCGTCGCGGTGGCAGTCGAACCGAGTGACGGGTAGGAACGGACTGTGGATTTCGAGATCGTCACGTTGGACGAGAGCCTGGTCGCCGGACTCACCATTCCGCTGTCCGGCCGCGAGGTGGCCGCGCGCGATCTGGACCTGGTGAATTTCACCTGGGATCGCTACCTGGCCAGGGAGAAGGACGTCTCGCGGGTGGCCGCCTACATCGCCCAGAACGATCACGCCGTCGCCGTACTCGGCTACGAGATCGCCGATATCGACGAGATGGACGCCGGCGACGTCATGACCCGCATCCCCCACGGCCGCTACGCGAAATTCGTTGTCTCCGACAAGCCCTACGACCTGCTCCGCACCGCCTGGGCCCAGGTCGCGAAAGCCGAGAGCGCGGGCATCATCACCCGCTCCCACACCGCCGAGCTGGAGCGCTACACCGGCCCCACGTCGGTAGAGGTATACGTCTCCCTGGACTGAAAAACCCTACGACACAAGAAAATACGAAACCGGCCGGAGGACGTGTCCTCCGGCCGGTTTCGTATCCGTCAGGCGCCGAATATCACGCGCCGATGATGAAGGCTTCCAGCTGCTCGCGGGCCACGTCGTCGGCCAGCTGCTTCGGCGGGGACTTCATCAGGTACGCCGATGCCGGGATGACCGGTCCGCCGATGCCGCGGTCGAGGGCGATCTTCGCCGCGCGCACCGCGTCGATGATGATGCCCGCCGAGTTCGGCGAGTCCCACACCTCGAGCTTGTACTCCAGGTTCAGCGGCACGTCGCCGAAGGCGCGGCCTTCCAGGCGCACGTAGGCCCACTTGCGGTCGTCGAGCCAGCCGACGTGGTCGGACGGGCCGATGTGCACGTCGTTGGCGCCCAGTTCCTTCTTCAGGTTGCTGGTGACGGCCTGGGTCTTGGAGATCTTCTTCGACTCCAGGCGCTCACGCTCGAGCATGTTCTTGAAGTCCATGTTGCCGCCGACGTTGAGCTGCATGGTGCGGTCGAGCTGCACGCCGCGGTCTTCGAACAGTTTGGCCATCACGCGGTGGGTGATGGTGGCGCCGACCTGGCTCTTGATGTCGTCGCCGACGATCGGGATGCCCGCGTCGACGAATTTCTGCGCCCAGACCGGGTCGGAGGCGATGAAGACGGGCAGCGCGTTGACGAAGGCGACGCCCGCGTCGATGGCGCACTGCGCGTAGAACTTGTCGGCTTCTTCCGAACCCACCGGCAGGTAGGAGACCAGGACGTCGACCTTCGCGTCCTTCAGGATCTTGACGACGTCGACCGGCTCGGCCTCGGACAGTTCGATGGTCTCGGCGTAGTACTTGCCGATGCCGTCGAGGGTCGGACCGCGCTGCACGACGACGTCGGTGGGCGGCACGTCGGAGATCTTGATGGTGTTGTTCTCGCTCGCGAAGATCGCTTCGGCGAGGTCGAAGCCGACCTTCTTGGCATCCACGTCGAACGCGGCGACGAATTTGACGTCGCGGACGTGGTACCGGCCGAATTTCACGTGCATCAGACCGGGCACGGCCGCGGTCTCGTCCGCGTCGTGGTAGTACTGCACGCCCTGGACCAGGGAGGAGGCGCAGTTGCCAACGCCTACGATGGCCACGCGTACTTCGGTGGCGTTACCAGCCGTATTGGTGTCAGTCATGGCCGATGTTTCCCTCTTTCTGTGGTGCCGCCTTCGTTGACTGCTCCGCCGCAATCAACTCGTTGAGCCAGCGCACTTCGCGCTCGCTTGATTCCAGACCGAGCTGGTGGAGCTGGCGTGTGTAGCGGTCGAGCGAGCCGCTGGCCCGCTTGATCGCCTCACGCAATCCCTCTCGGCGTTCCTCGACCTGCCTGCGTCTGCCTTCGAGAATCCGCATCCGCGCCTCGGCGGGGGTGCGGCCGAAGAAGGCGAGATGAACGCCGAAGCCGTCGTCGGTGTAGTTCTGTGGTCCGGTATCGGCGAGCAGTTCCTGGAACCGCTCCCGGCCTACCGGGGTCAGGTCGTACACCCGCCTGGCGCGGCGGGTGACCGCGCCCGCGGGAAGTTCCTCGGCGATGAGCCCGTCCGCCTGCATGCGACGCAGGGTGGGATAGAGCGAACCGTACGAGAAGGCCCGAAATGCCCCGAGCAGACCGGTCAGCCGCTTGCGCAGCTCGTATCCGTGCATGGGCGATTCGAGGAGCAGCCCGAGGATTGCCAACTCGAGCATCGGGCTTCACCCCCTGACGTGTGTCCAGACCTGACTGATGGATGCGATGACAAACTATATCGCGCCGATACATCTATGCACAGTCGTGTCCGATATAAGTAGCGTTTCCGCTGGTTACGGCCGACTATTTGCGGAGCGGGCTGACTTCGAGCACTTCGCCGTCGAAGGCGATCTCCATGGAGCCGGAGTCCTGCGCCTCGTTCCGGACGTAGATCGACACCAGGGGCGCCGCGTCCGGTTCCGAACCGGACGGCAGCGCGAGACTCATATGACTGATGCGCCCGTTCGGGACCTTCACCGAGTCGACGGCGCCTGCAAGCAGCCGAGCCAGAACAGGCAGGTTCACGGTGCCGAAGTCGACGGTCGGGGTGGTCGGCTTGCGGGCGGATTCGGAACCGAACTCGTCGAAATCGCCGTCGAAATGGTAGTACTGCGATTTCAGGGGGTTGTCGGTACTTCTGTGGAACAGCGCGTAGCCGGGGTAGATGGTGAGATCGTCGGCGACCGTATCGCCGAATTCCGCCCGATATCGATCGATGAAATAGGCCTGGCCCGCACCGGTCGTCAGATCCGGCAGCGGCGGCCCGGAGATCTTGTCGGCCGCGGAGCCGACACAGCCCGCGCCCATACCGAGCAGGGCGGCGACGAGCAGGACCCCGACCGGAATCCACCAGCGCGTACGCCTGCGCACACCGCCGCGCACCACCGGCGTATCGGCGAACGCACCGGGAATCTGGAGATCCCAGGTGAGTTTGTCGAGTTCACCGAAATATTCGGCCTTCATCGCGGCCGCGGTGCGCGCGGCGTGTTCGTCCGAACTCAACTGGCCGTCGGCCAGGGCGGCGTCGATCAGGCCGCAGACATCGGCGCGGTCGTCGTCGCGCGCCCGTACCCGGGAGGTCGTCGACGCCATCACCGCACCGCTTCGTTCGTCACCGGCGATTTCATCGGACCTCACGCACCTTCAGCACTTCACCGGTAATCGAAACCTGCACGTCGCCGTATTGCGAGCGCTCGTTGCGCACGTTGATCTCCGCGACCGGCCTGCCGCCGAACGAACCCGAGTTGGGGACATCGATGGAAACGGCCGAGACAACCCCCTGCGGGACTTTCGTCGTCACCGGTGCGGCGGCGGCCACCTTGTCGATGGCCTCGAAATCGACGGTGGCCAGATCGACGGGCACCCGGTCGCGTTCGCGGGTGGACAGGACGGGCCCGGGCGCCGGTTGGAATCCGCCGCGATAGTCGTAGCCGACCGTCCACTGCGCGCCGTCGGGAGCCACGCGCTTCACCGAGGCGTAATCCTCGTGGAACCACACCTCGTCGACGATCGTGTCGCCGAACTTGGCGCGATAGCGCTCACGGAACAGCGTCATCCCCGCGGCGGTCGTGAGTTTGGGCGTGGCTATGACCAGCGGTTCCACCGCCGACAGGTCGACAGGCACACTCGCCTGCGCGACGGGCGGTGGATCCTCGCGGCCGGTGACCGCGAAACCGGCTATCGCGGCCAGCACCGCCAGCACCCCGAGGGTGGCGTTCAACACGGTGCTCCGATATGAGCGCGGCGGACTCGGCGGGAGCGGGGCGTCGGCGCGGCGCTGGAGATCGTCCACCAGTTCGGCCAGGTCACCGAGTGTTCTCGCCTCGGCGGCGAGTTCGGTGAGCGCCGCGTGTTCGTCCGCGGTGAGCTGCCCTTCGGCGCGCGCGTCGTCCAGGGCGCGCACCGTCGCGGCGCGATCGATCTCACGGGCCCGGGTGTGGCCGGGATAACCACCGGAGGTACGTCGGCCGATCAGCGCGTTGCGCCAACTCGTCGTTCGGGTGTCACGCGACGCACCCGCCCGCCGCGACGTGAGATCGGTTACCGCCGTTGGCGATTGCAGGTCGGCGACCAGGGCGTCGAGTTCACCGAGTGTCTTGGCCGACGCGGCGCGCGCCGTGCGGTCGTGATATTCGCCCGCGCCGAGTTGCCCCTCCGCGTAGGCGGCGTCCAGCACGCTGGACACCGTGGAGCGGTCGAGGTCACGCGCTCGCATGCGCCCTGAAGCGGTGGTGGACACGGGTGCATCGTAAACGGCGGTGGCCCGGTCAGCGCGGCGATGAGTATGTTCTGGTCGGACATCGCCCGCGGTGCGGTATCACCGACGGCCCTCGCGCACGGCGCTCGGGAACCGCCGCGCGCCAGCGCCGCCAATCAGACACGGCTACTCTGGTTCTCGTGCGAATTCAGCGGCAGGTCGTCGACTACGCGCTTCGGCGTCGGTCGCTGCTGGCTGACGTCTATGCGGGCCGGGTCGACGTCGCCGAGGTATGTGATGCGAATCCCTACCTGTTGCGCGCGGCGAAATTCCACGGTCGGGGGAGCGAGGTCACGTGCCCAATCTGCAGGAAAGAACAGCTCACGCTGGTTTCCTGGGTCTACGGCGACGGCCTCGGTCAGATGGCGGGCTCGGCCCGTACGCCCGAGGAACTGGTTCGCCTGGCCGAGAGCCGCGAGGAGTTCTCCGTGCACGTCGTCGAGGTGTGCCGGAGCTGCAGTTGGAATCATCTCGTGCAGTCCTACGTACTCGGAACAGCCCCGACGCCGACACGGCGGCGTACCGGTACCCGGACCAACCGGCGTACTGTCGCCGAATAGTGTGCGCCGAATAGTGTGCATGGTCATCTGCCACCTGGATGACATGCGGAGCCCCCGTGTCTCCGTCCCCGCGATGTCAACGACCGCGCCCCGTCCCGCAGTCCGATACGAGTTATGGAGATCTTGTCAGTGAATTCGCCCTACGAGACTTCCCCCTACGGCGATGAACCGCACGGCGGCCGTGCTCAGCGAAGTTCACATCCCGGATCCCCCGACCCGCAGCGTCCCGACCCGCAGCGCGCGACGCCGCCACCCGGGTACCGCCCGCCGCCTCCCGGCGGTCCGCGACCCGGCGGTACTCCCCGCGGCGGCCCCAACGGCGCGCCGCCGCCCCCGTCCCGGGGAGCACCGCCGCCGCACGGCGCGCCGCCACCCCGTGGCCAGCAGCCCCCGCAGCGGCCGGTTCCCCCGCCGAACCAGCGGCCCCAGCCTCGGCCGCAACCCGGCCAGGGCAATCCGCAGGCGACCCAGAAGATCGTCCGGCCCGGTCAGCCCGCGCCGGGACGCGCCCAACACCCCGGCGACCCCGCGAGCCCCCGCCAGGGTGGTCCTCGGCCCGCGTCGCTGAGCGAAGCGGTCGCCGAACGCGAGCGGCGTGGCGGACCGGTCACCGGTCCCCGGCCGACCTCGGCCGAACGTCCCGGCCCCGGCGCTCGTCCCGCCACCGGATCCAGGCCCGCCGTCGACGGCCGTCCCGGCGCGAGGCGGCCCAACGGCACGGCGGGCACCACCGGAGAACGGCGCGCGACCGCGGGCGGACCGCCTTCGGGTCCGCCGCCTCGGCGCGGCGGCGGCGGTGACGGCACCGACGGCCGTGGTCCCGGACAGAAACGCAAGATCCCGTGGAAGACGATTCGCCGCACCATCTACGCGCTGATGGCGGTCGTCATCCTGTCGGTGAGCACGGTCGCGATCGTGGCCTACACCACGGTCTCGGTACCGAAACCCGGCGATCTGAAGACCAACCAGGTCGCGCTGATCTACGCCAGCGACGGCTCGACGGTGCTCAGCAAGGTGGTGCCGCCGCAGGGCAACCGCACCGACGTCACCATCGAGCAGATCCCGCCGCATGTGCGCAACGCGGTGATCGCCGCCGAGGACCGTGATTTCTACACCAACCCCGGCTTCTCGGCCACGGGCTTCGCCCGCGCCGCGCGCGACAACCTGCTCGGCAAGGAGAGCGCGGGCGGTGGTTCGACCATCACCCAGCAGTACGTGAAGAACGCTCTGGTCGGCGATGAGCGCTCGCTCAGCCGAAAACTGCACGAGCTGGTCGTCTCGGCGAAGATGGCCAGGCAGTGGAGCAAGGACGAGATCCTCACGGCCTATCTCAATACCATCTACTTCGGTCGCGGCGCCTACGGTATCGACGCGGCGGCCAAGGCCTACTTCGGTAAGCCGGTGCAGGAATTGAACCCGGCCGAGGGCGCCGTCCTCGCCGCGACCATTCAGCTGCCGTCGCTGCTGGATCCGGAGAAGAACCCGGAAGGCGCCAAGACCCGCTGGAGCTATGTGCTCGACGGCATGGTCGACGGCGGCAATCTGGCGGCCGCCGAGCGGCAGAGCATGCAGTACCCGGCTGTGCTTCCGGTCGCCGCCACCCAGGACAAAACCCTGGACTCCGGCCCCGAGGGCCTGATCAAGAACCAGGTGCTCGACGAACTCACCGCGGCCGGTATCAGCGAGAAGGCGCTCAATACCGAAGGCCTGCAGATCACCACCACCATCGACCCCAAGGCCCAGCAGGCCGCCGTCGACGCGGCGACCTCGACCATGGAGGGCGAGCCGGAGCAGTTGCGGACCGCGGTGGTGTCGATCGATCCGAAGACGGGCGCCGTGCGCGCCTACTACGGCGGCAACGACGGCCAGGGCTACGACTTCGCCAATGCCGCGCTGCAGACCGGATCGTCGTTCAAGGTGATCGGTCTCGCGGCGAATCTGGAGCAGGGCGTTCCGCTGTCGCAGATGTACGACAGTTCGCCGGTCACGGTCAACGGCATCAAGATCACCAATGTCGAAGGCGAGCAGTGCGGTACCTGCACCATCGCCGAAGCGCTGAAGCGGTCGCTGAACACCAGCTTCTACCGGATGCAGCTCGATATGGGCAACGGTCCGCAGAAGATCGCCGACATGGGGCACAAGCTCGGTATCCCGGAGACTCTTCCCGGCGTCGGCAAGACCCTCACCGAACCCGACGGTTCCGGACCGAACAACGGCATCGTGCTCGGCCAGTACCAGGCCAGGCCGCTCGACATGGCTTCGGCGTACGCCACTCTGGCGGCCTCCGGTATGTACCACGCACCCCATTTCGTGCAGAAGGTGGTGACCGCCGACGGCCAGGTTCTCTTCGACCGCGGCGACGTGGCCGGTGAGCAGCGGGTCGCCGCGGCCGTCGCGGACAACGCGACCGCCGCGATGAAGCCCATTGCGGGCTATTCACGCAATCACGGGCTTGCGGGCGGACGCGAGTCGGCCTCTAAGACCGGTACCGCGCAGTTGCTCGATACCGGTGAGAACAAGGACGCCTGGATGGTCGGGTACACCCCGTCGCTGTCCACCGCCGTCTGGGTCGGCAGCGTAGACAACACGCCGCTGCGCAACTACGGCGGCGCGATGATCTATGGTTCCAGTCTTCCGTCGGATATCTGGAAGGCCACCATGGACGGGGCGCTCTCCGGCACCTCGAACGAGTCCTTCCCCAAACCCGCTCCGATCAAGGGCCAGTCCGGTGTGCCGGAGTGGAGTGCGGCCTACACGCCACCCTCGACGACGGTGCCCTCCTTCGTGCCGCCGGTCGTGGTCGCGCCGACCCAGGTCGAGATCCTGCCCGGCATCACGATTCCGGTACCGGGCGTCCAGCCGAACCCACAGAGCCAACAGCAACAGCCGAAACAGGACGATCCCGGCCCGCTGCCTGGCCAGCCGGTCGCACCGAGCAGTGGCGCCCAACCCACCACGGGATCCAGACCCGGTAACAGCGACACCGAGGACGAATCCCCGAAACCCGTGCCGACCAGGAGCCGCTAGCCTCCGAATCGTGAAAGGGCCGGAGCCGACGAACGAGTCGGCTTCGGCCCTTTCTCAGCGGTGGTGCCGCCAGATCAGACGGGCGTGATGTACCAGAACCTATTGGGATCCTGGTAGCACCGGTCGTGCACACCGGCCCACGTCAGGCATTCCGAGTACGACCCGTACCCCTTCAGCACCACGTAGGTGCCATCCGAGATCGTGACGCACCTGTCGCGAACCCCGGCCCAAGTCAGGCACTCGGAGAGGGACCCGTATCCGGCCGAGGCGTTACCCGCGGAACCGATCAGCGCCGTCCCGGCGACAGCGAACGCCAGCAGCAATTTCCCGACCATGATTACCCCCGTTTTCGTCGAAACGACCAGCTTCCCCAGCGGTCTACCTCAAACTATCAGCGTTGCGACCCGTCGCCCACCGAATTTCGGTCGGGTGCATCCAGGTTCACGCACCGCCCGTAATCCGTGCCGATCCGCGGCCGGGCAAGCGGATTGCCGGATCGTGGCCGTTCGACGTGGTCCGCGTGCGGGCTCACGGGAACGGTAGCCTCGAGTACCGTGACCGATCAGCGACTGGTGGACGAGCGGGCGGAGGCCATCGCGCCGCACCCCAGCGGGGAACCGATGGGTGGCGCGCGATATCTCTCACCCGGTCCGCTCGCGCCGGACCTGCGCTCGGCGGACGAGAGGGACAAACCGAGCCGCAACGATTCGCTCGTCTCGCAACTGTCGACGGTGGTCGGCGGTCCGGTCGGCGACCACGCGCTCATCGGCCGGGTCAGGATCTGGACGCCGTTGCGGGTGCTGTTCGTGTTCACGCTGATCTTCCTCGCGCTCGGCTGGGCGAGTAAGGCCGGCTGCATCCAGCAGACCGACGGGCCCGACGGTAAACCCACCCTGGACTGGCACAACGGCAGGCAGTACGTCGCCATGTGCTACTCCGACACCGTCCCGCTCTACGGCGCGGAGCGACTGGACGAGGGCGCCTTCCCGTACAAGAAACAGTGGACCGAGGACACTCCAGACGGCGGCACCGAGACCAGATATATGGAGTATCCGGTGCTCTCGGGTCTCTACCAGTACGTCGGCATGCAGATCGCCAAGGCGTGGGACAGCGCGCCGCTGCCTGGCGCGCTCCAAGTGGTCATCTACTTCAACGTGATCGCCGTCGGGCTGGCACTGGCGTGGCTGGTCACGGTGTGGGCCTCGGCCATTCTCGCCGGACGCCGGATCTGGGACGCCGCGCTCATCGCCTGTTCACCGCTGGTCCTCGTGCACGCCTTCACCAATTTCGACGCGATCGCGACGGCGCTGGCCGCGACCGGCCTGCTGGCCTGGGCGCGCAGACGGCCGGTGCTGGCCGGGGTGCTGCTCGGACTCGGCGGCGCGGCGAAACTCTATCCGCTGCTGCTGCTCGGCCCGATCCTCGTGCTGTCCCTGCGCACGGACCCGATGTACCGGGTGCCCGGCTACGGTTCGGGTCTGCCGCGGATCCGCGATATCGACAGCCCCACGGCCCTGATGGACTGGATACGCGGGATCCCGACGCGAATCGACCTGCTCGCCCTGCGTCCGCTCGGCGCGGCGGCGACGACGATCGCGGCCGCGGCGGGCACCTGGATCGCGGTGAATCTGCCCATCGCCGTGCTCTTCCCGGACGGCTGGCGCGAATTCTTCCGGCTCAACACCACCAGGCACGCCGATCCGGATTCGATCTACAACGTCATCACCTCGTTCACGGGATGGCAGGGTTTCGACGGGTATCTGCCCCACGGTGTCGCGCCGACGATCCTCAATCTGGTCTCACTGCTGCTGTTCGTGGTGGCCTGCCTGATCATCGGCTATATCGCGCTCACCGCGCCGCGGCGTCCCCGCCTGGCCCAACTGTGCTTCCTGGTGATCGCCGCGTTCCTGCTGACGAACAAGGTCTGGAGCCCGCAGTATTCGCTGTGGCTGGTCCCGGTGGCCGTGCTCGCCCTACCGCACCGGCGCGTCCTGCTGGCCTGGATGACGATCGACGCGCTGGTCTGGGTTCCGCGCATGTTCTACTACCTGGGCCTCGACCGGAAAGGTGTGCCGGAGCAGTGGTTCACCGGCACGGTGATCCTGCGCGACCTGGCCGTCATCGCCCTGTGCGCGGTCATCGTCCGCCAGATCTACCGGCCCGACGAAGATCTGGTCCGCCGCGACGGTGTCGACGACCCGGTCGGCGGAATCCTGGATCGGCTGCCCGATCCGCCGCGCCCGTGGCTTCCGGCACCGCTGCGGCCGAGCGGGATCGGTGACCGATACCGGGATTCGCGCGTCCGCCGCTGAACTCGCTCCGGTCAGTCGGCGCGCAGCAGGCGGGCCCGGTGCGCGGGATCGCGTGGCAGCAGGTCGAGTTCGAGCTGCCAGGCGCTCGACGTCCACGGATCGAACAGGGGCGTGTCGTCGATCGTCGGCAGGTGCCGACAGGATTGTGACAGAAGGGAGACCGCGCTCTCGCCCGACTCGGATTCGTCGCTGCCGACGATCACGATGGACAGCCCGATCAGATCGCCCCTGGTGATCAGGGAAGCGATACGGACCGCGTCGGAGGCCTGGTAACCGTGCGGGAAGTCGGCGGCGAGCAGTACCCGATGCACCTGTGGCGGCACGAAATTGCCGCTGGTATACGCCATCTCGGCGAGTTCGGCGGCATCGGCGAGGGCCTGTAGGCGCGGTGAGATGTCGGCGTGGTCGGTGACAACCGGTCCGTTGAGCACCGAGGACAGCGGGGTGAGCAGTCCCGCGAAAGCGCCGGTCAGATCGATGACATCCATACTGGTTCGCCTGCCGGGATCGGCGACGAGCAGCCGGGCCAGCAGTGCGCCGACGACGGGAACCACCGCCGCCGAACTCTCGGTATCGATCCACAGCGGCCGGGTGAGCGGCACCGGAACGCAGTAGGGCACCCGCAACGGTCCGCGTTCGATCGCGTACAGCTCGCCGAGGCGGATTCCGTCACTCGGGGCGGGCGGCCCGTCCCAGGCGGGCGAGGTCCACGAGGCGAGTGCGGGCGGCAGTTTGCGGTCGGCCTCGGCCAGTTCGCGTATGAGGTGTTCGGCGTCGCGCCGATGGTTGCTCTCGGCCGTCGCGATCAGTTCGTCGGCGCGGCGCTGCGCCTCCCGACGGGCGGTGACCGCATCCGGTCCGTTGCGCGTCGCGGGATCGGCCACCGCGGCGGACAATTCGGTATCGAGCCTGGTGGCGGCGTAATCGCGGGCCGAGATCAGGGCGGCGGCCGAGCGGGCGGCGTCCTCGAAGATCATCCACAGCCGTTCCAGACCGTGCGCCACTTCGACCGGGGCGGGCCCGGTGGGATGCGCGCCCGCCTGCGGAGCGGAGAGCGTGTCGCGGGCGGGCGTCGGCGTGGCGTCGGCGGGGGTGTCCACGTCGACGCCGTGCGCGGGGAGCAGGACCTCCAGCCCGCCCGCGTAGCCCTGTCCGACCGCGCGCGCCTTCCAGTCCGCGCCGCGCCGATACACCTCCAGGCAGATCAGCGCGGTCTCCCCCGCCGTGGGCGTGATGGCGAATTCCGCCGTCACCGTGCTGTTCTCGGCCAGTGTGGCGACCACGGAACCGAGCCCGGACGCGGCGGGCGCGACCGGGTCGGCACTGACGACGAGCAGCACCGCCTTGGCCTCGGGACGCACCTGGGCGAGGCTTATCGTCACCCCGCCCTCGGACAGACTCACGCCCGAAGTGCCCGGCTGGTTGTAGAAGACGAAATCCTCGGGCTCGATGACCCGCAGGTTCTCCGCCACCACCAGCGCCGAGATATCGAGGGCCACCTCGGCTTCCGCGCTGAATCGAACGGTGTCGCCGGACAGCGCGAAATTCTGGCCCGCTTTGAGCTGCATCACGTGTTCTACCCTGCCGTGCACGCCTCAGTTGGCCGAAAGGAACCGGCCCAATTGCGGAATCGCCTCGCCGGGATGTTTGGCCTGGAACCCCTCACCCAGCGCCTGCATCTTCCAATCGCCCCCGGACCGGTAGACCTTCGCCATCGCCATCGCGGTGAACCGCATACCGCCCGCGAGGGTGTATCGCGCCAGCTCGGCGTTGTTGGCGCCGTCGACCAAGCGGCAGAACGCGTTCTGCACCTGTTCGAAGGTATGTCCCTTGTAGGAGGTGACGATGAAGATCAGGGTGGTGATGTGAGCCGGGATCCTGGTGAGGTCGACCAGGATCACCTCGTCGTCGCCCTCGCCCTCACCGGTGAGATTGTCGCCCTGGTGCCGGACCGACCCGTCCTTGGACGAGAGTTGACCGTAGTAGGCGTAATCGGCGGGGTTCATATCGGCGAACATGATGACCGAGGCGTCGAGATCGATGTCGACGGTGCGATTGCCGAACATGCCGCGGGTCTGCACCGGATCCCAGCCGAGACCCATCTTGACGAAGGTGAGCGCGGTGCCGCCCTCCTTGCGGAGGGTGACCTTCTGCCCCTTCTGCAGACTGACCGGCCGGTCCTTGCTCAGGCTCACCTCGCCGGTCGGCTGCGGCGCCGCCTGCTGCGGGGGCGGGTACCCCTGAGTGGGCGGCGGCGGGTAACCCTGGGTCGGTGGCGGCGGGTATCCCTGGGTGGGAGGCGGATACGCGCCGGTCGCCGCGTACTGCGGGGCCTGCTGGGTCGGCGGTGCCATGGGCTGCGGCGGGACCGGCGGCGGCGCGACCGGCTGCTGGGCGGCGGGCTGTTGCGCGGGCTGGGACGAGTCCTCGACGCTCACACCGTGATCGGTGACCAGCGCCGCGAATCCCCCCGCGTAACCCTGCCCGACCGCGCGCACCTTCCAGGTGCCCTGGCGGCGGTACAGCTCGAGCGCGATGACGATCGACTCGGTCGCGAGCCCGCCGATCTGGTACTCGTAGAGCCGGTTGCCCGCCGCGTCGGAGACGATGGCGGTGGGCGGGGCGAACTGTCCGAAATTGCTCGACGGGTCGTCGAGGGTGATCACGGCGCGGATCTGGTCGATATCCTGCGGCACGGTGTCGAGCGACACCGCCAGCGACGCGGGCTGCCCGGCGGGTGCGGGTTGCAGGTTCACGCCCGGTCCACTCGGCTGGTTGAAGAACACGAAATCCGCGTCGGTTCTGACCTTGCCCCGCTCGGTCACCAGGAGCGCGGACAGATCCGCCGGAGCCGTCAGCTGGATGGAGATCACCACATCATTGGAGGCCAGCGGCCCGTTCTGGCCCTTGGCGAGTGTTGCGGACAAGGTCGACCCTTCGCTTGTCGGTGCGTTCGGTAGCCACTCTACGAGAAACGGACTCGGTGCGACCCGGGTAAGCGCCGTACACGACCCGACTCCCGGGCCGACATCGGTTAGTGTGTCGGCACACGAGAGATCGATGGGACACATTTGCGCGGTCCCGCGCGATCTACGGGGTGCGGGAACTCCCGCGGAAAACAGTTGGAAGTGGCGAGAACTCCCACATTCCCGGACAAGACAGCAGGCAGACTCCCCCATGGCGCAACTGTTCGAACAGTCGAAAAAGGTGATCGAGGCGCACCTCGCCGGAACAAGTATCCGCGCGATCTCCGGCTCGATGATCGCCTATGAAGGAAACGTCCAGTTCAAGAGCGCCGGATTCGGCGGCGGCGACGGTGTACTCGCGGGCATGAAGCGGCGCGCGACCGGCGAGAAGCTGTCGCTGATGGAATGCGGCGGGAACGGCCGGGTCTTCTTCGCCGTCAACGGCCAGGACGTCACCGTGATCAACATCAACGGCGACACCCTGCAGGTCGAATCGCAGCAGTTGCTCGCGTTCGCCGGAAACCTGCGCACCGACGTGCGTTTCGCCGGTGTGCGCGGCGCGTCGACCGGAGCGGGCCTGTTCACCACGACGGTGTCGGGTCAGGGCCAGGTCGCGCTGCTGTCGGCGGGCGGCCCGCTGATCCACCTCGAAGTGTCACCGCAGTACCCGCTGATCGTCGACCCGGACGCGTTCGTGGCGGCGCAGGGCAACCTGCAGCAGTCCTTCGTCACCGATGTGTCGTGGCGGACAGTGGTCGGCCAGGACGCGGGCGAGGCGTTCTCGCTGCGCTGGGATGGCCAGGGCGTCGTGTTGATCCAGCCGGCGGAACGGTAGGGGCAGGTCCATGTTCGAGAAAGTCAACGGAAAAGTCGTCAAGGTCAACGTCGGCATGGCGGGCGGCGTCGTCGCGCGCAACGGCGCGATGCTGTTCTACACCGGCGACATCTCCTTCTCACCGCACCAGATTCCCGGCGCGCAGGGGATGGGCGGCGGCGGCATCATGGGGATGGCGGGCCGGATGATGGCCGGTGAGCACGAGCGCACCATGCTCGCCCAAGGCAACGGCGAAGTGCATTACGGCCTGGCCGGACTCGAAGTGCACGTGGTGCAGATGCAGCCCGGCGCGACCCTGCGGGTCGAGGCGTCGCGACTGCTCGCCAACAGCGCGCAATTGCAGAGTTCGGTCGTCTCGGTGATGAGTTCCGGCGGCGGTGGCGGAGGTGGCGGCGGCATCATGGGCGCGCTGCGCGGCGCCGCGGCGGGCACCCTGACCGGTCAGGGCATGTTCACCACCCAGCTCGCGGGCCAGGGGTCCGCGGTCCTGCTCGCGCACGGCGGGTTCCTGGAATTGCAGGTGGGCGGGCCACATCCGATCGTGGTCGATCCGCAGGCGTTCGTCGCCGCCTACGGCAATGTGCAGACCGAACTGAAATCGGCACTCAGCTGGCGCGACGCGGTCGGCAAGGGCTCCGGCGAGGCGATGCAACTGCATTGCGTCGGACAGGGCGTCGTCTACGTGCAGGCCTCCGAAGAGAAGTTGTGAGATATGTCTGAGCGAATCAGGATCCGGCGAATCGGCGAGGTGCGGTGATGGCACAGGTTTTCAGCCCGGCGAATCTCGGTGAGAGCGACAACGTCCCTGGCAACGACTACGCCTACTGCATCGACCTGACCCGGCCGTGGTTCATGCGCAAGGGCGCGATGATCGCCTACTACGGGCAGATCAATTTCCAGATGCTCACCCACGGCCTGCACGGCGGACTGCTACAGATGGTGTCGCAGCAGTTCTCCGCGCCGCTGTTCACCGGTGACTACGTCGTGGCCGAGGGTCACGGGAAGCTGATCATCGGCGACCGCGGCTACAACATCAATTCCTATGATCTCGAAGAGGGCAACCTCACGATTCGCGCGGCCAATCTGCTGGCGTTCGAACCGGGTCTGTCGCTCAACCAGTCGATCGTGCCCGGCTTCCTCACGCTGATCGGCACCGGCAAATTCCTCGCCTCCTCCAACGGCCCGGTGATGTTCGCCGAACCGCCGCTGCGGGTCGACCCGGAATCGCTGGTCGGCTGGGCCGACTGCCCGTCCCCGAGTCACCACTACGACCAGCGCTGGGTCACCGATTTCCTCGCGGCGGGCGCGGCGCGCATGGGCGTGAACTCCGGTGAGGAACGGCAATTCGATTTCACCGGCGCGGGCACGGTGCTCATCCAGTCCAGCGAGAAGGTGATGAGCGATTCCGTGCTGGTCCGCACCATCGAGGGCCAGTTGCAGAGCGGGATGACCGTCGGCGGCCTCCAACGGATCCAGTCCGTGATCGCCCAGCAGCTCGCGGGCCAACAGCAGTACTGACCGCACCGAGCACGGCGACACGGTGCACTCGGCTACCGTGTGCACCGTGTCGCGCATGCTCGGCTCCAGAGCCGCACGGTTGATGTGGATCACCGCCCTCACCTGCACCGCCGCCTTGATCGGCGGTGCGGGATCGCTGGGCGCCGCCCCCATACCGTCGGTGCCAGCCGGCCCCGATATCCCCGAATTCCTCGGTGCGCCCGCCGTCGCCGCGCCGATCTCCGGGATTCCACCCGTCCCACGACACCCCTATCTCGCGCCCAACGGTGATTCCGGTATCCACAACGACGGCTGGATGAGCGACAGCTACACCCGCCCCGGCCCGCTCGGCCACGACACCCGGGTGAATTCGATGCTGCTGGCCAGCGAATGCGGCTCGGTCGCCTTCGATCGGGCCGGTCGGATCGTCACCACCTGTCTCGGCATCGCCCCGGGCCTCTACCTCATCGATCCGAACACCCTCGCGGTGCTCGGCAAACATCCACTGCCCGGACGCAGCCCGCTCGATCTGTTGAAACCGGGCGCTTTCAACAACTTCGGTGGCGGCGGCTACTTCTACCTGGACAACGAGGACCGTGCCGTCATCGGCACCGGAACCGGCCACCTCCAGGTATTCCAGCAGACTCCGGCCGCCGACGGCTTCGCGCTGGTCCGCGATTACGACCTGACCGGCGTGCTGCGACCGGGGGAAACCCTCAACTCGGCGCTGCCCGATTCGAACGGACTCATCTGGTTCGTCGCGAAGACCAACGGCGTCGTCGGCACCGTCGACCCGGACACCGGCGCGGTGCGGGCGATCCGACTCGGTTCCGGCGAAGACGGCCAGATCGAGAACTCTTTCGCGGTCGGCGATTCGGGCGAGGTCTACATCGCGACCAATCGCGAACTGCTGCGATTCGACGCGTCCCCCGACGGCTCCCCCCTGATCACCTGGCGCGTCACCTACGCCAACAGCGGCCAGCGCAAACCCGGCCAGGTCGACGACGGCACCGGCACCACGCCGACCGTGCTGCCCGACGGCTACGTCGCCATCACCGACAACGCCGACCCGATGAACGTCGTCGTCTACCGCACCGCCCCCACCGCCGCCGATCGCGAGGTCTGCGCCGTCCCGGTTTTCGCCCCCGGCGCGAGCGCCACCGAGAACTCCCTCATCGGCGCGGGCCGCACCCTCATCGTCGAGAACAATTACGGCTACGCCAATCCGCGCTCGACCATGCTCGGCGCCACGACGACCCCGGGCTTCGCCCGCGTCGACATCGACCCGGACGGCAACGGCTGCACCCTGGCCTGGACCAACGACACCGAGGCCGCCCCGAGCGTGGTCCCGAAACTCTCCCTCGCCACCGGCCTGATCTACACCTACACCAAAGGCACCCAGCCCACCGATCCCTGGTACTGGACCGCCCTGGACTACCGCACCGGCGAAGTCGTGTGGAAACGGTTGTCGGGGGTGGGTTTCGGCTTCAACAACAACTACGCGGGTATCGCGCTCGGCCCCGACGGCACCGCGTATGTCGGCACCCTCGGCGGACTGATCTCGCTGCGCGACGGACGCTGAACTCGGACTACGCGGATCCCGCAGGAATCGAAGGCCTGAAATCAGAAGGGCCTGCACCCCGGCAGGTGGAATGCGGCATCGCCCGCGCTGAGGGTGCCATAGGTGAGGAGCGTGTTGATCATGCAGGTCGGGTTGCCGAAGTAACCGGCTGAGCCGGACGAAGCCGAACCGGTATCGGCGGCGGCGATCGTCGAGGCCCCCATCATGAATCCCGCGGCCGCCACCGCCACGAACGCTCCACGCACCAATGTCGACATGAATACCCTCATCTTTCCTCGTTTGTACGGACGAACGTACGGAGCGGCGCGGTCGAGGACACGCCCCCGAATGGCCTGCCCGCGAATGTGGGGGCGACACGCGCGAGCGGTAGGCGGTACCGGTCTCGGGTGATGCCGACACGTGGCGACCGGTCTCTCGACTGTCGGTCCGAAATATCGGCGAGTAACACGGGCGGAGGGAATTCCGATCAGCCTCGTGGACAAGTGTGTCGATCGCACGAGAAGAAGACAGAGGGGAAGCGGATGTCGCACCACCGCACCAGGAGACGGGTCGCGCTCGCGGCGGTCGCGAGCGCGGTCGCGCTCGGGATCGGAGTGTCTCCCGCGACTGCCGAGCCGGTGAACAGTCCCGGTGTCGTCGAGACATCGGTGAAATCCTCGGATGGTTCGTATATCCAGAAGATCGAGGTCAAGGACAGTCGCAATGTGCGGCTGCACGTGTACTCCGCGGCCATGAACAATACGGTCGCCGTCGATGTGCTGCGTCCGAGTGACACCTCCGAAGCTCGGCCTTCGCTGTACCTGTTCAACGGCGCCGGCGGCGGTCTCGACGACGCGTCGTGGAAGCGCAATACCGACGCGCTGGAATTCCTCGGCACCAAGAACATCAATGTGGTGCAGGTCGTCGGCGGCGCGTGGAGTTTCTACACCGACTGGATCAATCCCGATCCGGTGCTCGGTGTGAACAAATGGCAGACCTTCACCACCGAGGAATTGCCGCCGCTGGTCGACGCGGCGCTCGGCACCAACGGCGTCAATGCCGTGGCCGCGCTCTCGATGACGGGCACCTCGGTGCTCAACTTCGCGATCGCGAAGCCGGGCCTGTTCCGCAGTGTCGCGACCTACAGCGGTATCGCCCAGGTCAGCGACCCGATCGGACAGCAGATGGTCAAGCTGACCGTGGAGACGTGGGGCGGCGGTGACACCCGCAACATGTGGGGTCCGACCGACAGCCCGCTGTGGCGGGCCAACGACCCGATGGTGAACGCCGAGAAGCTGCGCGGCACCAACCTGTTCTTCTCCACCGGGAACGGCATTCCCGGTGAATTCGACCAGGCGGGCGGCAAGTTCCGGATGGAATCCCCCGCGGAGACCCCGCAGGTGGTGGCGATCGGTTCGGTCATCGAAGGTGGCGTCAACTGGTCGAACCACAACATGAACACCCGGTTGAACCAGCTGGGCATTCCGGCCAAATTCGTCTACCGCGACAGCGGCACCCATTCGTGGGGCTACTGGCAGGACGATCTGAAGTCGTCGTGGCCGGTGCTGGCCGAAGGCCTGTTCAGCACACCGTAGTCGGATCGACCGTAGGCCGTCGCACGTCGGCGGCCTACGGGGTGGGCGGCTGTGCCCTACGCGGCAGGGGCCGCTGCGCCCTACGCGGCAGGGGCCGCTGCGCCCTACGCGGCAGGGGCCGCGTCGATGAACCAGTTCACGATCTCTTCGCCCGCCATGATCCCGGTCGCCTCGGTGATCGTCAGGTTCGGGCTGGTCCAGTTGAGTTGTTCGAGTTCTCCGTGCCGGGGGCGGATGGCCGAATCGGCGGCGCGCAACATCTCTGCGTCGAGTGCACCGTCGCCCGCCGCGAAAGTCTTCGCCGCGGAGGCGAGTTCACCCGACTCGAGTAGTCGCCTGCGCACCTCGGCGACGGCGAGACTCTTGCATACCGCGTTCGGCATCGTGTAGATCTTGCGACCCTGTTGCGAGGCGGACCACCCGCGCGCACCGCACCACGAATCCCATTCGGCGAGAAAACCTTCGGGAACTTCCTTGGGTTTGACCACCAGGTAGCAGAACAGGTGGTCGGCGATGCGGAATTTGGAAACCCACGAATCGTCGATACGGGAGCGCAGTTCTGCGCTGACCTCCGACAGCGTCGTGCCGCCCGCGCGCACCTGGTCATCGATGTCGATGCGCCAGCGCATATCCGGTACGCCGTCGACCAGGATATTTCCGCCGTTGCTCGTGATGGCGTAGCGCCAGGGCGCGCCCGGCAGCTTGATCCTGTTGAACTGCTTGATGGTGCGGGTGGTGGTCGGGATGACCGCGGCGGGTTCGGTGAGCGACTGCATCCGTAACGCCGCGGCGGTCGTCATGAACGACAGCGGCGCGCCTTCCAGATGTTCCACGCAGACCATCGGCACTTCCGAGGTCGTGCTGAAGGCGTTGCGCGAGTAGATCATCGTCCGGTCCAGGTCCGTCGCGATCAGGGCCTGTCTTCGCGTATTACGTAGGAGCATTCGCTACTGCACTTCCTTGATCAATCCCATGCACGAATAGGCAAGGTCGGGAACGACTTCCACCGGAACTCCGCGCGCCGCCGCGAGCAGCCGCAGGTGCGCGTGCTCCGGTGCGTCCGCCTCGCGGACCAGCACTCGCCACGGCACCCGGCGCAACAGCACCCTGGTCGTCTCGCCGACACCGGGTTTCACGAAATTCACGCTCGCGATGCCGTATTCCTCGCGCACCTTCTCGACCGAGGCCCAGCCTGACCACGTCGGAGTCCTGTCACTCGCCAGGACGGCGGCGAGTTCGGCGGGCACGCGGTCGCGAACGGAGTCGAACGCTGCGCTGACGGTGTCGAGGAGTCTGCCGGACACATCGGCCTCGGCGAGATCGCGATAGAACTTGGCGCCGTGGAATTCACCGGGGCCGATGAGCGTGTCGTTGAGGACCGTGCGCGAGATCAGGCCCGAGACAGTCGAATTCAGGCAAGCCGAGGCGATCAGGAAGTCGTCGCGGGTGCCGTAGGTGCGCACGCAGTGGCCAGGATCGGCGAGAACGGCGAGTTCACCGTCGAATCGCGCGCCGCCCGCCGCGTGGTAGATGTCCAGCGCTTCGGTGAGTTCCCTGGTGATCGCGCCCTTGCCGGTCCACCCGTCGACGAAAACCACCGAGGCCGGATCATGATGGCGCGCAATATAATCCAGTGCGACGGTGTCGATACCGCGATCACGCACGATGGAGACCGCGTAATGCGGCACGTCCAGGGCGGCCTTGCCCGCGCCGCGATCCGTGCCCAGCCAGCGCTTCATCAGAATGCCGACCGGGGTGCCCGCCCTGGCCAGCGACACCAGCACGATGTTCTCTCCGCGCTCGGCGACGACCAGTTCCGACACCGTCGCGACCGCGAGCGCCAGCCGGTGCGCGCTCTCGGTCAGCACCCGGTCGAACAGTTCGCGATAGGCGGCGTCGGGCTGGAATTCGATGGGAAGCGATTCCGCGTAGTGGGCGTCACCGGCCTGGATGCGGCGCTCCCGTTCGGCCACATCGGCTTCGAGGTCGGCGTCGGAGAGGTCTTTCAACAGCCAGGACACCTCGTGCGCCGCATACGATCCGAATTCCGGGCCGTAGAGCGGATCGGGTAGGTCGAGCGCCGAACCCGGCGAAGTGTTCGATGCTGCGTTCACGTGGACTCCACCGGGATCTTCGAGGTCGGGGGCCCGGCGACGCCGACGGGATCCAGTACGGTGCCGTGCGGCGTTTCGCTGCGCTCGGCGTGTAATTTGCGCGGGTCGGCACCCGGCAGCACCGCGACGACGACGTCGCTGCCCGATGCGGTGAGCACGTCGAGCAGTCCGCCCTCGGCGACGAGTTCGGCGGTGTCGGCGGGCGCGTCGATCACCACGACCAGCACCGGGGCGGCGGGTGCGCCGCTCGTGCCGGTGAGATGCGCCCACACGGCGTCGACATCGTCTTCCCACTGCGCGTTGTACAGGTAGCGCGGCGCGTCCACGTCCGATTCGGGTGCGGCGAAACGGAATCCGCGTCGCAGGGGATATCCCGGCGCGTCGAGTACGTACGCGGGTGAGCGGGTGGTCGTCTGGAACCGGGTCGGCACACCGGATTCGGCGAGTTCGGCCGCCAATCGCAGCGGCAGGTACATGAGTTCTTCGTGCCCGATCACGATGGCCGGACGTGCGGGATCCAGATTCGCCCGCAGCACCGCGGTCGCCTCGGCGAGTGCGACCTCGAACGCGTCGGCATCGGCCTGGAGAATTCCGTGCCTGCCGCCCTCCGGCACGTGATCCGGCCACGGCAGACGCACCCGGGTGCAGGTGCCGCGATGCGAGGCCGTCGGATTGAGTTCGGCTTCCGGCAGCGCGGTCACCGCGTCGACCAGCCCTTCCGGCAGCACGGTGTGCCCCGAGGCCAGGCACACCGTGTCGATGACCGCCCCGAGTTCGGCGGCGGCGTCATCGAAGCGGGCGCGATCCTCGCCGGTGCGCATATCGACGAGGGAGGCGAGCACGTAATGCGACCTCGGCGCGAACGCGTGCAGCGCGCGCACGGCGTCGATGGCCGTGGCGCCGGTCGAGATCTCGTCGTCGACCAGTACCAAAGGCAGATCGTTGACGAAGATCTCCGCCGGAGCGGGTTGCAGCAGATGCGAGGTGGCGTGCGAATGCCCCTCCTCGAATCCGGTGAGGGTGTGCGCCTCGGGGACATCGCGACGGGTGGAATGCAGATAGCACCGCGCACCGATGCGGGCGGCGACCGTATGGCCGAGCCCGGTCGCGGTTTCGGCGAACCCGAGCACGACTGCGGCGACGCCCGACGACGCGACGGGAATCCGGTCGACCCCATGACGCGCGGCCAGCGCGGCAGTCACCAGATCGCCGAGCCGGTTTCCCGCGTCGAGCACGATGCGGGGATCGGTCGGCAGATGCTTGCCGAGCACGGTCGAGACCAGCAGATGCGCCCGCCGCGGATTACGCCGCAACCCCGGCCGGACCAGCTCGCCGATCCGCAATTCGCCGGGCAGAGTACTGCCGTCACCGGCGCCATGGGACGCGTGATGACGTAACTCGATACCTAATTCTCTTGTAGCCCAAGGCAATTCGACCGAAGGATGACCACCTTCGCCGATGATCTCGACGTGCGTACCGCTGTTACCGCGCTCGCTCACCGGACCTGCACCAACGCCGACAGCAGATCCACGAAGGACACTCCCTTGTTGGCGACCCCGAACACCCGCGACCGCAGCAGTGTCTGCCTGGCCCAACTGCGGTGAGGTCGCATCTCGTTCATCTTGTTCCGGTATTCCGAGGCCGCGACCCCGCCGACGTCGACCTGCAGGATGTCGAGGGCGTCGGAGTACTCCTCGTGGGTGACCACCGACAGCGCGTGCACGGCGGCCACGTGCGAGGGATGGATCACCGTCTTGCCCTGGATGCCGTTGGCCCGATCCAGGCTGATCTCGCGCAGCAGCCCATCCAGATCCCTCGACACCAGATACCTGCGGAACGGCACCGCGTCGGATTCCTCGAACGGCGCGGTGCGCAGCAGCGGCCGGAACATACGTTCGTGGTCGGCGAAGTACTCCCACACCGGCCCGGTGATGACGTAACCGGTCCCGTCCATCCGCCCGAGATAGTTCACGATGTCGGCGATCACATCGGCGACCACCCGCACGTCGTAGATGGTGAGATCGCGGTCACGGCGGATACCGAAGGTCGAGCACATATCCGTCGCCCCGATCCGCACCGCGAGCACCCGCTCCCGATGTTCGGCCAGCATCGCCGCGATCCCGCTCAACTCCTGGTCACGGGTCTGGCGATGCACCAGCGACGCCGATTCCAGCACGGGCATCCCGTAGACGGGCCGCTGCATCCTGGTCGCCGCGTAATCGAGCGCGTCCAGATACTTCTGCCCGGTGGCGCAGTCGAATTTGGGGAACACGAACCCCGTGAGCGCGGCCGCACCCGGCCCGAGCCGCTCGACGATCTCGCCGATCGTGTCCGCGTCGCGCACCCTGATGAACAGCAGCGGATTGGGATCGTGACTGGTCGCCAACAGGTCGAGTGTTTCCACGGCCTGGAGTTTGGCCATCTCGACCTCGTGGTCGGCGACGGCGTCCTCCAGATCGATCACCATCGAGCACACGCCGTGCGCGGCGCGTCGGCGAATCGTCTCGGCCAGATCCGCCCTTGTCGCGGGCGCGTAGAGCGTGGCGCCGAGCGCGTACGCCAGTAGCTCCCGGTCGGCGTGATCGCCGAACGGTTCCGGTTGCCGATGAAACAGATGCCGGATATCCGGCCCTTGCAGCTGCCGAAAATGGCGCAGCGGCAGTCGCTTCCGCAGGGAAATCTCCTGCTGGACGGCGATGCCTGCGGTCATCGAGGGCCCATCCTCATTCTCGTCGTGGTCCTGTGTGTTTCCTCATGCGATCCACTACCCCGGCTATGAACTCGGTGACGGCATCCAGTTCCGTCACATAGGCCAAGTAGTCGGGGTGACGCCCCGACAGTGGTTCGGAAATTCGATCGATGCGGTCGATCTGTGCGTCGAGCACAGATCCCCATTCGCCGACGAGCCCGCGGCTCACCGCGAGCATCTGCGCATCCCGCAGCCGGAATCGTACGGCCTCGGCCCGTTCTCGCGGATTTGCCCGGACCTCACGCAGCAGAGCGAGCCGTTTGGTGACGGCGTCGACCTGTCGTTCGGCCTCGGCGAGATTCCCGCGCGCGGTAGTGGTCAATTCAAGTGCGGACTCCGGATTGTTCTGCGCCGATGCCGCCCGGGCCCCGTCGAGGGCTTCGGCGGCGGCATCGATGGCTCGCTGACTTTCTCGCTCATTGTTCGCCAGATCGGCCGAACTCGCAGCGTTGAACTCACGCAGCAGTGCCGAATAGGCGGGCGCCAACCCCGCCGAGCGGTTGCGAACCGCGGCCAACCTGGTATTCACCGAGGATATCGCGGTATTCGCTGCGGCGTTGCGAGATGGCGCTTGCGCCAGCGCATCAGCCAGTTCCCTGGTCGCGTACTCCAAGCGGTTCGCGGCCTCGCGCACCGCGCCCGCGGCGCCGGGACCACCCGCTGCCTCCAATGTGACGAGAGCCTCATCGACCGCGCGGGACCACGCGCGCACCGACGGATAGTCGGCGTACTCGGAATTCGCCGCCTGCGCCCGCACTCCCGCTGCCGTCACCTTCACCTGGTGGGCCAGTTGCGGCACCGTGCGCAGTATCGCGACCGCCTCTTCCAGTCGCGACTGGTTGGCCCGATAGAACTCGTCCACCGCGCGCGCGGCATCGCCGAGAAGCCGCGTGACGGTCGCCGTGCGCTCCTGCCCCTGCGGTAGCGGGGAGTTGTCCCGCTCCGCGGTTTCCAGTTCGTCCGCCAGCGCCAAGTACGCGCCGGAGGCGTCGTAGCAACGGCTGCGCACGGGTTCCCACGCCGCGCCGAATCGACGTTCCGGGAACACCTCGTCGGAGGCGAGTACCGCCGTATCGGCCGCACTCTGTCGCCGGTCCATGTCGAGGAACGCGTCCGCGAGCCGCGACCGGGCCTGCTGAATCCATTCGCTGTTACCGGATGACCGGAACCAGCCACGCCTACGGCCTGCCACGCCCCGATGGTAGGTGCTGAAGGTGACTACCGAGCGGACAATGTCGCGCCGATGTCCGGCGCAGCACCATAGGAGATGGTCCTGTTCGCCGAGGGTTCCCCCAGTTCCTACGCAAGTTCGCCGAAACCTACTACTGTCGTAACTCGTACCCGGCGATTCGGACATGCTGGGAACCACAGACGGACTATTGAAAGGGAATCCCGCATGGGTGTCAGTTTGTCCAAGGGCGGCAATGTCTCGCTGACCAAGGCGGCGCCTAACCTTACTGCTGTTGCCGTCGGGCTGGGGTGGGACGTTCGGACCACCACCGGAACCGACTTCGATCTGGACGCCAGCGCCATCGCGACCGGAGCGGACAAGAAGGTGGTGTCGGATCAGCACTTCGTGTTCTTCAACAACCTGAAGTCGCCCGAGGGCGCCATCGAGCACGCGGGTGACAACACCACCGGCGAGGGCGAGGGCGACGACGAGGTGATCAACGTCAACCTCGCGGGCACCCCGCCCACGATCGAGAGCATCTTCTTCCCCGTCTCGATCTACGACGCGGAGACCAGGCAGCAGTCGTTCGGCCAGGTGCGCAACGCCTACATTCGCGTGGTCGATCGCTCCAACGGCACCGAACTCGCCCGCTACGACCTGTCCGAGGACGCCTCCACCGAAACCGCCATGGTCTTCGGTGAGCTGTACCGCAACGGCGCCGAGTGGAAATTCCGCGCCATCGGCCAGGGCTACGCCTCCGGCCTGTCGGGTATCGCCAAGGATTACGGCGTCAACGTCTAAGTAACACGCATCTCTGTGCGGAGGGGGCTCGGTGACGAGCCCCCTCCGTGCGCGTCCAGACCCCCGTGAACTGCCTGGACGCATCGTTGGACATACGGCGGTTCAACGGCCACGCTGGTATCAATCTCGCCGAATCTGTTCCCGAAGCAATGAAAGGTCCCCGCGTGGTCCTGCGTATTTTCGGCCTCTCCGGCGTCGTCACGGTGGTGTCGCTCGTCGTGGCGCTGCTGTACGGCGGCCCAGAGGCCCTGGTGCTCTGTGCGATCCTCGGCATCCTCGAAGTGTCGCTGTCGTTCGACAACGCTGTCATCAACGCCACCGTCCTGGAACGGATGAGCGAATTCTGGCAGAAGATCTTCCTCACCATCGGCGTCGTCATCGCCGTTTTCGGTATGCGCCTGGTGTTTCCGCTGGCGATCGTGTGGATCACCGCCGGACTCAACCCGGTCGAGGCCTTCGACCTGGCACTCAACCCGCCGCCCGATGACGCTGCCACCTTCCCCGACGGCAGCCCCAGCTACGAAACCCTGCTGACCGACGCGCATCCGCAGATCGCGGCGTTCGGCGGCATGTTCCTGGCCCTGCTGTTCCTCAACTTCATCTTCGAGGAGCGCGACATCACCTGGCTGAGCTGGCTCGAGAAGCCACTGGCCAAGGCGGGCAAACTGGATATGGCCTCCGTTGTCGTCTCGGGCATCGGCCTGGTGCTGATCGCGGAGCTCGTCGCCCACGACGAGGACCGAGCCACCGTCCTGCTGTCGGGCCTGCTCGGCATGATCACCTACATCGCGGTGGACGGCCTGGGTTCGATGTTCCACACCGAGGATCTGGAGAACCCGAGCGGCGGGCCTTCGGAGTTGGTCAAGGCCACCGGTAAAGCGGGCTTCTTCCTGTTCCTCTACCTGGAAGTCCTCGACGCGTCGTTCTCCTTCGACGGCGTGATCGGCGCCTTCGCCATCACCTCCGACCCGATCATCATCGCCCTGGGCCTGGGTCTGATCGGTGCGATGTTCGTCCGATCGATCACGGTCTACCTGGTGCGCAAGGGCACGCTCTCGGAGTACGTCTATCTCGAGCACGGCGCGCACTGGGCGATCGGCGCGCTCGCGGTGATCCTGCTGGTCTCGATCGGCGTGCACATCGACGAGATCATCACCGGCCTGGTCGGTGTCGCGTTCATCGGCGCGGCGTTCATCACCAGCATCATCCGCAACCGTCGCGAAGGCGATCCGGACGAAGTCGAGAAAGAACGTTCGGTCACGCCGGTAGGCTGACCCCCGGCAAGCAGCCGACGAATTCCGGTGGCAGCGGCCCCGTCTCAGGACGGATCCGCTGCCACCTTTCTTTCTGCCGCATTCACGAGGGGGCACACCCGCCGATGACCCATCCCGGCGACGTCGACATGGCGACTGTGACACTGTCCAAGGCGACACCGAGTGTCAATCTCACCGAACCCGGTGCGCGACAAGGCGTGATGCGAGCGCACCTGAGATGGTCCAGTCGTCCGCGCGGATTGTTACGCCGAGCCAAGCCGGTCGATCTCGACCTCGGGTGCCTCTACGAGTTGTCCGACGGTGACAAGGGTGTCGTGCAGGCCGTCGGGAACAACTTCGGATCCATCGACGACGCACCGTACATCCGGCTCGACGGCGACGATCGCACCGGCGGCGGCGTCAATGGCGACGATGGCGGCGGTGGCGATGGCGGCGGCGAGACCCTGCACATCGATCTCACCCGGCCCGAATTGTTCCGGCGCATCCTGATCTTCGCGTTCATCTACGACGGCGTGCCGAACTGGGCCGCCGCCGACGCGGTGGTGACGCTGTTCCCGACCGAGGGACCGCGGGTGGAGATGGCACTCGATTCGCCCTCGAGGGGAGCGCGCTGCTGCGCCGTCGCGCTGCTGGAGAACCGGGGATCGGGAATCGTCGTGAATCGGGAAGTGAACTACATCAACGGGACCCAGCGTCATATCGACGAGGCGTACGGCTGGGGTATGCGCTGGCACAGCACGACCAAGTAGCCAGGCCCCGGATCGCCTCCGCCGCAATCGATCCCACGCCGACGCGCGGCGTGGGGTTCGACTAACCGGCGGGCACCAGTGCACCGGACGCGCTGCGCGGCAACGCGCTCGGCGCGGGCCGGATACCGCGCATACCCGCCCGGACGAACAGGAAATACAACGGCACCAGCAGGATCGCGCGACCCCACACGCCGAACTGCACGACGTTCTCGGTCATCTCGACCGAACCGCCCGAGGTGATCGCGTAGAAGTACCGGAACACGCCGACGCCGATCGCCGCGTCGGCGACCAGGTAGCAGCCGATCAGCGACCACGGCACTTCGAGCAGTACCAGGAACGGGATCAGCCACAACGTGTACTGCGGCGAGTGCACCTTGTGGAAGAGCAGGAATCCGCACAGCATCGCGCCGCTGACCCCCACCCAGGGGAAGACTCCGATGGCCGCGTACCGCCGCTTGCCGAGCCACATGGCCAGCGCGAAGGATCCGATCACCAGGGCGGGCGAGGCGATCGACACCGTGTGCTGGAACGAGGATTCGCTGTCGGCGTTGTCGCCGTACAACCGGCGCAGACCCCAGTACCAGAGCGAGTTGGTGGTGATATCGGCCTGACGCATCTGCTGGAAGGTGATCGAGGCGCGCCAGCCCTCGTATCCCGCCAGCGCGAACGGCAGATTGACCACGACCACGGTGCCGACGGCCGCGGCCGCGGTCAGCAGCGCTCCGCGCACGTCGAGACCGCGTCCCTCGTCCCGCTCGTCACCGTGGGTCATGACGTAGGCCATCAGCGGCAGCACGAAGATGCCCGGATACAACTTGAGACAGAAACCGAGCCCGAGCAGCACCGCGGCCAGCACCGCCCTGGTCCGCAGCGATATCCGCTGCCAACAGATCATCACGTAGACCGCGCCCACCGCGGTGCACACGACGGGCAGTTCCCAGTTGTGGAAGGCATAGAGCACCAGCGGCGGACCGGCCGCCCACAACAGCGCGGCCCGGCCCGCCAGCCGGAAGAGCAGCCACGCGGTGAGCAGGGCGAACGGCACCAGGATCAGCGCCGTGTACCGCAGGAATTCCGCGTCGTCATCGGCCCCGAGCGCGCCGAGCCACATCATCGTGCCGCTGAGCACCGGATATTCGACCGCGCCGCCGACCAGAGTGCCGTCGTCGGTGATCCCGCCGTCGATATACGGGAAGACATGCAGGTCGATATCGCGACCGAGCCACAGCAACTGGATATCGGAATAGCAGACATCCGAATCCTTGATCGTGTCGAAGATCGTGCTGCGCCCGGATTCGTCGATCGGCCCCGTGGCGCAGCGCGCCTTGTTCGCGTAACCCAGCGCCAGCGTGAGCCCGCACAGCAGCAGGACCGCGATCGCCAATGCGGTGCGGCGTGCCACCCGGCCGGCGAACAGATCGCTGGCGGCGGGTCCGGTCGACATGAATCCACCCTAGATGAGGGCGAATTTCAGAGGTCAGGGCCTGGTCATGTAGCCTTGTCGGGTTGCTGACGCAACGACCCTCCTGCCACGGACCGTCCGTGGCCGTTTCCTAGTCCACAGGAGGTGATTGGTCCGTGCGTCATTACGAAGTGATGGTTATCCTCGACCCGAGCCTGGACGAGCGCACTGTTGGTCCGTCGCTGGACAACATGCTGAGCGTCGTCAAGACCGAAGGCGGCAAAGTCGACAAGGTCGACATCTGGGGCCGCCGCCGGCTCGCCTACGAGATCCGCAAGCAGGCCGAGGGCATCTACGCGGTGGTCGATCTGACAGCGACCCCCGCCACGGTGAACGAACTCGACCGCCAGCTGGGTCTGAACGAGTCGGTGCTGCGTACCAAGGTCCTGCGCCACGACAAGTAGTTCTCCAGCACTCGTCAGCGTCGGTGCCTATCTCTAGGCTCTAGCGCGACAAGCGAGTGTAGGGCGAACTGCACACCGAGCAGGAGGAACCACATGGCAGGCGACACGGTCATCACCGTCATCGGAAATCTGACGGCTGACCCCGAGCTTCGATTCACGCCCGCGGGCGCGGCGGTGGCGAATTTCACCGTCGCATCGACTCCCCGTGTGTTCGACCGTAATTCGAATGAATGGAAAGACGGCGAAGCGCTCTTCTTGCGCTGCAACATCTGGCGCGAAGCTGCGGAAAATGTCGCCGAGAGCTTGACCCGAGGCGCTCGCGTCATCGTGAGCGGACGGCTCAAGCAGCGCTCCTACGAAACCCGCGAGGGTGAGAAGCGCACGGTCGTGGAACTCGAGGTCGACGAGGTCGGTCCCTCGCTGCGCTACGCGACCGCGAAGGTCAACAAGGCCAATCGCGGTGGCGGTGGCGGCGGCGGTGGATTCGGTTCCGGCAGCGGCGGCGGTGGCGGCGGTAATTTCAACGCCTCCTCCTCCGGCGGTGGTGGCGGTCGTTCCGGCGGTGCCGAGGACGACCCGTGGAGCAACGCGCCCACAGCAGGCTCCTCCTTCGGGGGCGGCCGCGTAGACGACGAACCGCCGTTCTGACAACGGCTCTCATCGGACCGGCTCGGCCGCGACGACCTGCGAAGGTACGCGCGACCGAGACGGACCATCAATGATTACGGAGTAATAGACCATGCCTAAAGCGCCCGCGCGCGAAAAGGTACTGAAGAAGAAGGCCTGCGCTTTCTGCAAGGAAGCCAAGTCCGGTACCGTTTCGATCGATTACAAGGACACGACGCTGCTGCGCAAGTACGTCAGCGACCGGGGCAAGATCCGCGCCCGCCGTGTCACCGGCAATTGCGTTCAGCACCAGCGCGATATCGCCGTTGCCGTGAAGAACTCCCGTGAGGTGGCCCTGCTGCCTTACGTGTCGACGGCTCGCTGAGAAGGGAGACACGCAAAATGAAGCTGATTCTGACTGCTGATGTCGACAACCTCGGCGCGCCCGGCGACAGCGTCGAGGTGAAGGACGGCTACGGCCGTAACTACCTGCTGCCCCGCGGCCTGGCCATCGTCGCCAGCCGTGGTGCCCAGAAGCAGGTCGAGGGCATCCGCCGTGCCCAGGACGCGCGCAAGGTGCGCGACCTGGATCACGCCAACGAGCTGAAGCAGGCCATCGAGGGCCTGGAGTCGGTCTCGCTGAGCGTGAAGACCGCGGGCACCGGCAAGCTGTTCGGCTCGGTGACCCAGGCCGATGTGGCCGCGGCCATCAAGTCCGCCGGTGGTCCGGTTATCGACAAGCGCAGCATCGAGCTGCCGAAGTCGCATATCAAGAGCACCGGCAAGCACGGCATCGTGGTGCACCTGCATCCCGATGTCGCGGCCAAGTTCGACCTCGAGGTCGCGGCCAACTGATCTCCGGTGTCACCTTCGGGTGATTCGCACCATATTCGGTGAAAGGCCACTCCCGTGTTCGCACGGGGGTGGTCTTCGGTATGCGCACCATGTTATTAGCGGAATATTTGCCATTGTTGACCCGCTGTGCGCTGGACCACATGGACTCGATGTTGGCACCGGCTCTACCACCGGTTATTCAGCCTGTGGATTACTGGAGAAACCAACCGATCGTAATGTGATACAGCTCATAACTTGTACACGAGCCGTTAACTCAACACGCCCGGCTGTTCAACTTCACCGACACGCCGCAGCATCATTGATCCACACCCGGATGAACCGCGAAACCAATACCTATCAGCACCTTTAGGTCGGGTGACCTGGGTTTTCCCCAAGTTGTCCACAGGAGGTGCACAACGCTGGGTGAACAGTCCCCAAGTTATCCACAGATGTGTACACAACCCGGCTTGGCAGCCGCTCGCGCGTGGCCTAGGTTCATCGCATCGTCGTGAACGAATCGCCGCGAGGCCACCATCGGATCAGTTTGCTGGACCGCAGGTAGAACCGCTGTCGGCACCGATACGGCGACCCCCCGACGACGAACTTGTCGGTACCCGGGAGTAGAACGAGTACCGATAGCGTGGCACCCGATCGTGGGGCAGAGAGGACGGTCGAGTCTCGTGACAGCCACCGACGATCGAGGGCACACGAATTACCCGCCCGAACCTCCCGGCGAGGATTTCGGACGGCAGCCACCTCACGACATGGCCGCCGAACAGTCGGTACTCGGCGGAATGCTGCTCAGCAAGGACGCGATCGCCGACGTCATCGAAGTGCTGCGCCCCGGCGATTTCTACCGCCCCGCGCACCAGGCCGTCTACGACACGATCCTCGATCTGTACGGACGCGGCGAACCCGCCGATCCCGTCACCGTCTCCGCCGGCCTGGACCGCAAAGGCGAGCTCAAACGCATCGGTGGCCCGTCCTACCTGGTCACCCTGACCCAGACCGTCCCCACCGCCGCCAACGCCGGCTACTACGCCGAGATCGTCGCTGAGAAGGCCATCCTGCGCCGCCTCGTCGAAGCGGGCACCCGCATCGTCCAGTACGGCTACGCGGGAGCCGACGGCCAGGACATCGCCGAAGTCGTCGACCGCGCCCAGGCCGAGGTCTACGAGGTCACCGAACGCCGCACCACCGAAGATTTCATGCCACTGGAGGATCTCCTCCAGCCGACGATGGACGAAATCGATTCCATCGCCTCCCGCGGCGGCATCTCCCTCGGCGTCCCCACCGGCTTCACCGAACTCGACGAACTCACCAACGGCCTGCACCCCGGCCAGATGATCATCGTCGCCGCCCGTCCCGGCGTCGGGAAATCCACGCTGGGAATGGATTTCATGCGGAGTTGCTCGATCAAACACGGTTTGCCGAGTGTCATCTTCTCGCTGGAGATGAGTCGCACCGAAATCGTCATGCGGCTGCTGTCGGCGGAGGCGAAGATCAAACTCGGCGATATGCGTTCGGGGCGGATGAGCGACGACGACTGGACGAAGCTGGCGCGGCGAATGAGTGAGATCAGCGAGGCGCCGCTGTTCGTCGACGATTCACCGAACCTCACCATGATGGAGATTCGCGCCAAGGCGCGGCGGCTCAAACAGCGCCACGACCTGAAACTCGTTGTGGTGGACTACCTCCAGCTGATGACCTCGGGCAAGAAAGTCGAATCACGGCAGCAGGAAGTCTCCGATTTCTCGCGAAATCTGAAACTGCTCGCCAAGGAACTCGAGGTTCCCGTTATCGCGATCAGTCAGCTGAATCGTGGTCCCGAACAGCGCACCGACAAACGCCCTATGGTCTCCGACCTGCGTGAGTCGGGTTGCCTTCCGGCGTCGACGCGGATTCTGCGCGCCGATACCGGCGGTGAGACGACGCTCGGCGAACTGATGAGCAGCGGCGAGCAACCACTCGTGTGGTCGCTGGACGAACGCATGCGGATGGTCGCGCGGCCGATGGTGAAAGTTTTCCCCAGTGGCCGTAAGGAAGTGTTTCGGCTGCGACTGGCTTCGGGTCGGGTAATCGAAGCCACCGGCAACCATCCGTTCCTGACCGTCGACGGCTGGATTCCGCTGGCGAAACTGGCTGTCGACGACCGGCTCGCCATACCTCGTCACATACCGGAACCGTCACAGACGAAACGCATGGCGTCCGCGGAGATTATCGTGTTGGCGCACATGATCGGCGACGGTTCGTGTGTCGCGCGCCAACCGGTCCGCTACGCCAGCATCGATGAAGAGAATCTCGCGGTGGTGACCACGGCGGCACAGCATTTCGGTATCACGGCGATACGTGACGAGTACGCGGCCGCGCGTGTCACCACATTGCGGTTGCCCGCGCCGTATCGACTCGCTCGCGGTAGACGCAACCCCATTGCCGAATGGCTCGACGGGCTCGGGCTGTTCGGGCTCCGCAGTTACGACAAGTTCGTTCCGCAGGCGGTTTTCGCACTTCCGAACGATCAGGTCGCGTTGTTCCTGCAACATCTCTGGGCGACCGATGGTTCTGTCCGATGGGACACGAAGGGTAATCAGGCCCGGATCTACTACGCGTCGACCAGCCGCCGACTCATCGATGATGTCGCCCAATTGCTCTTACGACTCGGTGTGCACAGCCGTATCAAGCGGGTTCCGAAGGCGGGTTACCGTGATTGCTGGCATCTCACCATCGACGGCGCCGAGAATCAGACCGTCTTCCTCCGCGATATCGGAGTGAGCGGCGCGCGAGGCAAGTCGGCCGCGGTCGCACTCGCCGAGTTGGAAACGATGGCGTCCAACACCAATGTCGACACCGTCCCCAAAGAGGTCTGGTCGAGTGTTCGCAGTTTGCTCGCCGACAAGAATATGACGCATCGCCAATTCTCGGCCGCTATGGGCTCGCGCTTCTGCGGCTCCACCATGTGGAAGCACTCTCCCAGCCGCGCCCGGCTGGCGCGGGTCGCGGCGGTCCTCGATGACGCCGATATCGAGATGTTGGCCACCAACGACGTTTTCTGGGATCAGATCGTTGAGATCACCGGTCTGGGCGAGCAGGACGTCTACGACGGAACGGTTCCGGGAACGCACAACTTCATCGCGCAGGGCATCGCGGTCCACAATTCGCTGGAACAGGATGCCGATATGGTCATCCTGCTGCACCGGCCGGACGCGTTCGAACGCGACGACCCGCGCGGCGGCGAGGCGGATCTCATTGTCGGCAAACACCGTAACGGCCCGACCGCCACGATCACCGTCGCCCACCAATTGCATTTGTCGCGCTTCGTCGACATGGCGCGCGGGTAGGCGTTGTTCCTCTTCTTTCCAAGCCGATCGACACTGGAAGCCGTCGGCATCGTTGCGAGTACGGACCGGTCGGCGGGCGAGATCAGCTGAAGGGGCCGGGGAACGGCATGCCGACACATTGGCCGGTCAACAGTGACCAAGCGATTGTCGTCAGAATATCCAGAACAGCGGAGTTCATCGTCACCCTCTCGTAGTGGTGGGGTTCGGCGAGATCTCACCGCATCGGGCGGCGCGCAGGAATATAGCCGAACGGTCACCATCTCGGGAAACCAAAACGCCTGGTAGCCGAGTTTTTCCGGCGCGTCGCACCGCGTCGGCGATGTCGGATCGACGTCGATCGGGCTGTCGCGAGTCCGTACCCATCCGCGAAGCCCCCGACGCCGAAGACTCGATGTCCCCTTCGACTCGAGAGAGGCATGGTCGTGCGAGCTGGCGCGCTGCGAGTTCACCCGCTTGGACCAGCGAAACCGGATCGGGTCGCGCGCTGTCCGGGGACGGCGCGGGTCGCTCGGCGGGGCGGGCCGTGGATCTCGGTACTTGCCGCGGCGTTGCTGATCGGTGTCGGGCTGTCCGCGCCGACCAAGGCCCAGCCCGCTCCCCCCGGTCCCGGACCCGGTCTCTTCACGATCCGCCCGCTCGCCCACCTCGATCAGGTCCTGACCGCGGACCCGATATCGAAAGCGGCGGTCTGCGAGGGCGACGACGACGATCCGGAACAGACGATCCGGGTCCGTCCGGTGCGCAACATGTACAACCTGCTCAACCAGCGCACCGACGAATACCTCGGCTACCACCGCGACGGCCGCACCGGCTGGACCGAACTCCTCGCGGAGTGGGAAGTCGTCGCGGTCGACGGATTCGGCGAGGGCGTCTATCGGATCCGCGTTCTCGACCTCGACGGGCCGCCCGCTGACGTCCTCACCTATCTCGGCGGCGATAACTCGGCCGTAGCCGGTGTGCGAGCTGCCGCCGATCCAGGCCATCCGGCGTTCGAAGCACAGTTGTGGAAGTTCGAGCGCGCGACAGGGAACCGCCCCTTCTCCGGAAAGCTGGAGACGAACGACGGATCGTGAACCGGCGCCAACCCGAGGCCACGCCAGCCGTCGGCGAAACTTCGGATGACCGGACTTCGGACTCCTCGCGGACAGCGGCGGATGCCCCGTGGTCCCGCGCTTGGCCGGGACGCTGAGCCGGTTGGCGGTTGCCGTGCGCATGCGTGATCTGCCGGTCGGCCGCGATTTCGGGATTCAGCGTGATGCGTCATAGCCCCGGAGTAAACTCGCAGCTACCGATTGTGGTCACTTCACCCCACCGCCGTCGGGATCCCGTGCTGGGATCTCGACCGGAAATCCGGCCCTCGGCATTTGCCGGTGGGCGGCGGCAGGGCCGGATCCGCGTCGAGTGACAGGTGCAGCGGGCGTTGACCCACAACGCTTTTCATGCCGAGTCCCGCATCTCGACGCCTTCGTGCCCGAGGGCGGTGGCCCTATGTTGCAGGAGGACCGCCGTGTCGAGAGCCACCTCATCCGGAACCCGTCGTCTGATCGCCGCGACCGTGTTCTCCGGAGCACTCGCCGTCGCGCCCACGGCAATCGCCTCGGCGAATGCCGACATCGGCACCCCGGCTTCATCCCAGCCCGGTGTGGCCGAACCGGCACCGATTGCGGTGCCCGGCGCACCGCCGCCGATCGTGGAACCCGAGATCCCGCAGCAGCCGCTCAGCCCGATGAATCCGGGAAACCCGCTGAGTCCGGAGAACCCGGAGAATCCCGAGAACCCACTGAATCCGGAAAATCCGGCGAACCCGGAAAACCCCAATAATCCGGCGAACCCGAACAACCCGAACAGTCCGGAGAACCCGAACAACCCGGAGAATCCGAACAGTCCGGAAAATCTCAATAATCCGGAGAATCCGGCCAACCCGAACAATCTGGACAATCAGTTCCCGCCGAACGGTGGATTCGGTCCGCAGAACTTCCTGCCGAGCCCGAGCGGCTGAGTCGGCGCCCTACTGGATGACGGCGCAGCCCTGCGTCGAGGAGAGGCCGCACGACACCTGGGCCAGCAGGCGCAGCACCGCCTCGATCGGGTTGCTCGGTATAGCGATGAAATTGACCATGGTGATTCCTCGCGGACGACGGATGGTTGTCACCCTGTGCACCGGGTGCGGCGGTAGGTCCGTTACGCCTCGTCCTGCCCCGTGAATTACGGGCATCGTTCTATGCTGCTCCAACGCCGGAGACGACAACTGCCATCGTCCGGCAGAGCGGATGGGGCTGTTGCCTTCGCGTAGGGATGCCCACGCGTCGGCTACCGGACCCAGCCCTGGTACCCCGAATTGTTGGGTTTCACCGAGCGGGTCGTTGGTGTGCGGCCGTCGAGGGACCGGTGTTGATCACCGTGCCGTCCCGAGCGGCCTGCCGATGACGACGAGACCGGGGCGACGGCGTCGACGAGTCTGCCGTCCCGCGTAACTCGTTGGCGTACCGGGCTCAGCGCGGACTTGGACGGTGGGTACAGGTTTGAGAGCAGCAACGCGCTGAAGGGGCGTCCGGGTCGCTGGTGAGGGTCAGCGAGGCGCATGACCGCGCACGTTGACGATGCGCGCCGCCGGTGAGCTTCACAGCAGCGCCAGCGTGGTCATTGGTCCTCGCGGTCACCCCCGAAGACACTGATCTCGTATACCCCGCCTGGCCGTATTCACATCGACAGTGCTCAGCACCTGATTATGAGGGTAGGCAGGCGAGACCTGTCCGGAACCGGTGATGCCCGCGTTGTCGATCAGGATGACGAGGTGGCCGGAACGCTCCTCGGCCTGCACGGCGGCTGCGGGCAGGGTCGCCGGGTCGATGATGTCCGGGGGCAGCGCATGTCCGGTCCTGCGGCCTGCGTATCGCCGCTTTCTCGCGCCTCGCCGTTCATCGACTGATCCCCTGTTCGCCCGGTGACCAGGGCGAACTCTCGATACACAGCCTGCCCATCGATGACGGCTCCGTCGCTGCCTCGTGTCTCGCGAATTTCGAACCATGAGACGAGACAGCCGGGCCGCCGGTGACATCGGCCGCGTGTTCACTCCGTGAGTCGCCCTACGGGCGAAAGCTGAACTGCCGCCGTGATCTCGGTGAATCCTTTCGATCGAGATCCGGCGGCCGTACTCAGATGATGATCAGGCCCAGCAGCGCCCACACCAGACTGACTGCAGCGCCCGCGGCCGCGGAGCCGAGTCCGATAATTGCACTCATGGCTTCCTCCTCGTGCTTCGATGAAAAGTTGACATAGTTCGTGGGTATGAGAACCCGAGAATACGACGACCCCTCTGTCGTCGATCGGTGAAATCCCGACCGACTCCGAGGTTACTGTCGCCCAGCTGGGACGCCCTTTTTCGGGCATGTCCACGTCCCTACGCTTACACTCCGAGTCGGTAGCGTCAAGGGCTGTTTCACCGCTGCGAATCAATGCCACACGTCCCATGTAACCCGTGGATCACAACGCGAAATTCGCGTATTCGGTGGGTGATCGGACGAGAGTTCGATCGGGCGAATCGACCCGAGTCATGTTTGGACAGAAGGTAATTGGTACATATCATCGATCCGGACACTCGATTCCGGAGACTCGCCGTCGACGTGCACGATCGATACGATCACGCGACGAGGTCCACACGTCGTGGCCTTATCGTTCGAATGATGGTCGACCGGGGTTTCAGCCCTTCAACCCGCTGAAATAGACGACAGACCGTAATCACAATCCGAATATGCGGCACTTCAGATAAAAATTCGGCATCGACACGACGGAATTTCGGACAGGACAAATCACCCGAGCCGTTCCGAGGAGCGGCCGCATAGGGCACTATCTCGACGAACTACAGGACAGTATTCCGATATTCGGGTATACGGCCGATTTCCCGGACAATTGTCACGGCCGATTCGGGTACGGCTATGACCGCGTCGCATCCCTAGGACAGGGGCGTATCCGCCCGCACGGTCTCGCCGGACTCGGAGCCGTCGGCCTTCGGTTCCACCCACCGCGCGACCGCGCTCGCGCCCGCGGATATCTGCCGTCGACCACTGTTGGCCGCGTCGATCGTCCGACCGCGTGCGACCGAGAGGGCATCGCGGATCGAGGCGTTCTCGACCCCGTTCCACGATTCGACCTGCAACGCGCGGGCATCGATGAACGCGTCGACGGTGCGTGCCAAGGGGACGCGGTATCTGGTCAGCGTTCGGCCCGCCAGCGGCCGGTGCACTTCGGAGACGCGCAGCGCGGCGTGCCGGTCGAGCACCGTTCGCAAGTGACTCGCCAATTCCGCGTCGGCCTCGATGTGCTCGCGCAGGGTCGCCTTGGCGCTGCCGACCGTCTGCTCCAGGTGGTCGGGTTCCTCCCGCCGGGTGCGCTCCAATCGCAGGCGCTGCCACAGATACAGCGACTGCTGCGCGACCAGCAGCAGGTTCAGCGTTTCACCGAGCATGCCCTTGTCGACCGCGGACCTGAGTTGTTCGGCTCGTTTGTCGGCGGAGTCGTCGGGGCGCAACTGGGCGATGAGGTCGGCCGCGTGCTGACGGAGTCGTTCCACGCCGACTTCCAGGTCGGCCCCGAGTGCGGCGACACTGGACCAATCGGTCTCGGTGAGGACCGCGCCCGCGCTGATCTCGGCCACGCGCCGCCGCAGAATCCGTCGGTGCCCGCATACATCGCCGAGGCGCTGGGCCGAGGCCAGGCGCAGCACGTCGTCGACCTTGTCCTCGATTCGGTCCAGGTGCGCGTCGATCCGGTCCGCCAGTTGTTCGAACGCCGCCGTCACGGCCATATGCGCCAGCACGGCCTGCCCTATTCCCGGGACGGGAGCGAGCGCCACCTGGGGATTCGACAGGATTTTCCCCGTCGTCGCCGACCTGGTCGTCCTGTGGAAGGTGACCACGGTGCCCGGCTTCGGACGCGACGCGTGCTCCCAGATCCTGGATATAACGGGTGGCGGGCGCTGTGGTCTTCATCACGGACGAGGCGACCTTGCCCGCGACATCCGACACCGGGGTGTCGGGTATCGAGATGGCGGTATCCGGGTCGTCGCTCGACCACTGGTCGACGAACTCGGCGATCAATGCCTCGTCGCCGACCACCACCGCACCGAACTCGTCGGCGATCACCGCGATGTCGGGAGCGACGCTCTCGTCCTCACCGGAACTGTCTACGGCACTGGTCATTCGACGTGAACCTTCCCCCGCGTATCGGCAGCGTCCGGACCATTCATCCGATCGGCCGAGCGGGAGGCGGATCGAGCCATATGTCACCAGGAGTTAGCTGGTCGCGGGCGGGACGGGGCGAGGTTACGGAGTGGCACTCCGGGAACCGGTGGGCGCCGGTCGGTGACATTTTCCTGTGACCCGGATTCCACTTCAGTAACGCTCGCGGCTCCTACCACGACGTCCCTGGTGACACATGGCCCTTCGGGGGGGCCTGTCCGTTCACCTGTCGATCATCGTGGAATGGGGATGAGGGCATGTCTCTTCGTGAATTCTTCGCGCGGCACCGGATCGCTTCGGCGGTAGCCGCGCCCGCAGTTCTCGGCATCGCGGCGCTCGTCGCGGGGTCGTTGGCACTGACGTCACCGCCGCGGACGGCGGATACCCGGCTCACCACATCGGTCACCGAATGTCGCGACATGGTGACCATCTCGGTGGCCGGACGCAACGACACTCCCGTCGAGGGGACGACGCGGATGCTGGTCGACGCGAACGGGAACGCGCTGCCCGCCGCGATGGCCGGTGACCACAACAGCGAGTGGGTCGATCCGGTGGTCAACGCGCCCGCCGACGACGTCGATCCCGACGCCTACGCCGCCGTGTACATCGCGTATCCGGCGAATATGGACAGCTACGAGGACGCCGTGAACACCGGCGTCGCCAATACCCAGCAGGTCATGCGGGAAATCGCGCAGGCCTGCCCCGACACGCGGTTCTCCATCGTCGGCTACAGCGAGGGCGCCGATGTCGTGCGTCGGGTGGCGATGGAGATCGGGCATCAGGAGCCCGGTGCGGACGGTGAGTACGGCATCGTCGATCCGGCCGATGTGGTCGGTGTCGTCATCCTGGCCGACGCGGGTCGTTCGGCCGGAGACGGACCGTTCCCCGGCGCGGAGGACCCGTACGCCAACCCCGACGGTTTCGATCAGAAGTACCAGAGCGGCAAGAACACGGCTCCCGGAAAGGGGGCGCTGCCGGGGACGAGCGGTGACTTCGGTGCGCTGAACGGCAAGATCGCGTCTTTCTGCTCCGAAGGCGACCTCACCTGCGCCGCGCCGGAGAACATCTCGCTGCTGCAATTGGTGGTCAATGTGGGCCGCCAGATCAATGTCGACGCACTCGAGCGCGAGGGGCTGACCCCGGCGACCGGACAGGATGTCGCGGTGACGCTGGGCAAGATCGCCCTGGCGGCGTTCGCCGATATCCAGTCGCAGAAGAACTGGATGCAGAGCGACGAGACCTTCCTCGACGTCCTGCTGCGGGTGTCGGATCCGGAGTACAAACCGGGTACGGCTCCCAAGACACCGGCGAAGGCGGACGCGATCGCCTCCGATCAGATGTCGCCGCTGGCCTATCTGCCGCAGAAGGTGCTCAACGAGATCATCGGTCTCATCGTGACGAACCAGAACACCATTCCGGTCATCATGAGCGACCCGTACCAGCTGACGCTCGGACCGAATCACACCGGTCATCACTTCGACTACTGGGATGACGCCGACGCCGCCGCGGGCAAGCCGCTGACCTCGGCGGAGTACGCGGCGGCCTGGCTGACGCATCTGGCCAAGCAGGCGCAGGCGGGCGAGCCGGTCGACACGAAGGCCAAGCCGCAGGAAGCCGATGTGGCCGCGGTGTACAAGGCGGTGGAGGAGACGAAGGCGAAGCCGACGACCACCACGTCCAAGCCGACGACCACCACGAAGACGACGGGCGCCGAGGCGGCGAAGTCGAAGACCGGCGGTGAGTCGAAGACCACCACGTCGACGACAACCACGTCACCCGGCACGACGACACCTCCGACCACGACACCTCCGACCACGACGCCGTCGACCACGACCGCCGCGCCGACGACCACGACGACCACGAATCCGCCGACGACCACCGACCCGCCCGCCGCGCCGGCGGAGACGTCCACGACGACCCAGCAGGAGGCCGCACCGCAGGCCAGGAATTCCGTCGCGGCACCGCCCGCGGCGATGGCTCCGGTCGAGACTCCCGCACCGGCGCCCGCGCACACCGCGCCCGCCGCGACGGAGCCGTCCGCGACCGGCACCAGCACGACCGGCACGACAACCGAATCCACGACCCCGACCACCACGGGTTCGCGGTAGCGAGTTCGACCGGATGCCCCGGCTACCTCCCGCCAGAGGTATCCGGGGCATCCGCATGTCGGCGGGGTCCCGATACCGTTGCCACGCATAGAATTCGACGGCGACAACGACCGCGGAACCACCGAGCGCGTAACGGAGTGCCCATGAGTCACAGCGTCGAGATCGGCGCCGCCTACGACGACATCGCCGACCTGTACATCGAACTGGTCGAAGGTCAGCTCGCGGCGCAACCGCTCGATCGGGCGATGCTCGATACCTTCTCGGAGTTGTTGCGCGCCAACGAATCCGGACCCGTGCTCGAAGTCGGTTGCGGGCCGGGACGGATCACCGACTATCTGTCGGGGCGCGGGCTGGACATCAGCGGAATCGACGTGTCCGCCCGGATGATCGCCTACGCCAGAGGCCGCTACCCGAATCTGCGATTCGACGAGGGTTCCATGGAGCGGCTCGACTTCGGCGATGGGACGCTCGCGGGTCTGGTCGCCTGGTATTCGATCATCCACCTGCCGCCGGATCGAGTTCCCGACGTGTTATCGGAGTTCTATCGGGTACTCCGTCCGAAAGGGCACGCGCTGCTGGCCTTCCAGGCGATCGAGACCTCGGTCGCGGTGGAGGCCTTCGACCACCGGGTGGCGCTCTCCTATCGCTGGTCGCCTCCGCGACTTGCCGAGGTGTTGCGCGACATCGGATTCACCGAGGTGTGCCGAATGGTGCGACAACCGGAACCGGACGAACGTGGCGCGCAGGCATACCTGCTGGTCACGAGGGATCACTGATTCGACCGGCACCCGCAACAAAGTGCGGGTACGTTTGGTCTGTCACACCGATTCGGGGTTGTGCGTACCCACCCGACAATGTGGTCGATCCATCATTCGAAGCTCACCGCTGTCGTCAGGGGGCGACCACATATGGAGTTCGTTTCGCCGATCGATGCATTGTTCCTCCTCGCCGAATCTCGCGAGCACCCCATGCACGTGGGTGGTCTCATGCTGTTCGAGCCACCGGAGGACGCCGGACCCGATTACGTCCGGCGAACCCACGAGCGGATCCTGCGGGAGACCTCGTTCCATCCGACCTTCCGCAAACGCCCCGCCACCTGGCTCGGCGCGCCCCAGATCGGATGGACACAGGAATCCGATATCGAGCTGGGCTATCACGTGCGCCGCGCCGCGCTACCCCGGCCGGGTGGGCAACAACAGTTGCTCGACCTGGCGTCACGGTTGCACAGCACGCTGCTCGACCGTCATCGCCCGCTCTGGGAGATGCATGTGATCGAGGGTTTCGGCGACGGCCGTTTCGCCCTCTACACGAAGATGCATCACGCCCTGATCGACGGCGTCTCCGGGCAGCGTCTGATGCGGCGCACCATGACCGAGGACGCGACCGCCCGTGACCTCCTGGTCCCCTGGAATCTGCCGCGCACCCATCCGAGGAACACCGACGAGCCTTCCGGTTCGACGTTCGGCTCGGCCGCGCGCAATCTCCTGTCCGCCGCGGGATCGGTCCCGGCCCTGGCCCGCACCGCGCGCGACGCGCTGCTGCGCCAACAGCTGACCATGCCGTTCTCCGCGCCGCGCACCATGTTCAACGTCCCCATCGGCGGAGCGCGGCGGGTCGTGGTCAGGTCTTGGCCGCTGGAACGGGTCAAGCAGGTGGCCAAATCCACCGGCTCGACCGTCAACGATGTGGTGCTCGCGATGTCGGCGGGCGCGCTGCGCGGATTCCTCAGGGAACGGGAGGCGTTGCCGGACAAGCCGATGATCGCGATGGTTCCGGTATCGCTGCGCGACGAGGACGACAACGAGCCCGGCGGTAACAAGATCTGCGCCATTCTGTGCAATCTCGCCACCGATCTCGCCGATCCGTTCGCCCGGCTGGAGGCGATCAAGGATTCGATGCACCGCAACAAGGAGGTGTATCGGGCCTTGTCGAACACCCAGGCGATGGCCCTGTCGGCGTTGACGTTGAGTCCGTTCGCGATGTCGCTGCTGCCCGCGCTCAACTCGGTGGCCAACCCCGCGTTCAATATCGTCATCTCGAATGTGTCCGGCGCGCGCGAACCCCTCTATTGGAACGGCGCCCGGCTCGACGCGGGCTACCCGATGTCGATTCCGCTGGACGGACAGGCCGCCAACATCACGCTCACCACCAACGGCGCGAATCTGGACTTCGGCATCGTCGGTTGCCGTCGCAGTGTGCCGCATCTGGACCGGATTCTGATCCACCTGGACAACGCGCTGACCGAGCTGGAGGAGTCGCACTAGCCGCGACGACACGCGGACGCTACCGGAACGAGCCGACTCGCCCCGTGGGGAAGAAGTTCTTTTCCGGCAAAACTAGAACGTGTTACTGTCAAATTATGGTGCACCACCCAGTCAAATGGACCGCTGCCGCGCCATGGCGATACCCGCGGTACGCGGGCCATTCGACTGCGCCGGTCGACCACGCGTGTCGTCGCGCCGGAACACGGCGGGGCATCTATGTAACTCGTTCTATAGCGTCCTCGGTCCGCGGCCAGCGGCTGCGGAGCCAGTAAGGGAGACCAGCACCCATGCGTACCGAAATCTGCGACCGGCTGGGGATCGAGTTCCCCATCTTCGCCTTCACCCACTGCCGCGACGTCGCGGCCGCGGTCAGCAATGCCGGCGGAATCGGCGTACTCGGCGCGGTCGGATTCACCGCCGAGCAACTCGAAGTCGAGCTGAGCTGGCTCGACGAGCACGTGCACGGCGTCTACGGCGTCGACCTGGTCATCCCGTCGAAGTACGAGGGCAAGGGCATCGACGGGCTCAACCCCGAGGAACTGGAAGCCAAACTGGCCGAACTGGTTCCGCAGGGCCACCGCGATTTCGCCGAGAAGATTCTCGCCGACCACGGTGTGCCGAAACTGCCCGCCGAAGAACACCACAACCAACTGCTCGGCTGGACCGCCACCACGGTCGCCCCGCAGATCGAGGTGATCCTGCGCCACCCGAAGGCCAAACTGGTCGCCAACGCGCTCGGCACCCCGCCGGCCGAGGTGATCTCGCAGATCCAGGACTCGGGCCGACTCATCGGCGCGCTGTGCGGATCGGTGAAACACGCGCTCAACCACAAGAACGCGGGCTTGGATTTCGTCGTCTGCCAGGGCACCGAGGGTGGCGGACACACCGGTGAGGTCTCCTCGCTGGTGCTCTGGCCCCAGGTGATCGACGCCGTCGGCGACCTGCCGGTGCTCGCGGCAGGCGGTATCGGCAACGGCCGCCAGATCGCCGCGGCCCTGGCGATGGGCGCGGCGGGCGCGTGGACCGGCTCGGTGTGGCTGACCGTCGAGGAGGCCAATGTGCCGCCCGCGCAGATGCAGAGCTACATCGACGCCACCAGCAACGACACCGTGCGCTCGCGCGCGTGGACCGGCAAACCGGCCCGCATGCTCAAGAACGACTGGACCGAGGCCTGGGAACAGCCGGAGAATCCGAGCCCGCTGCCGATGCCGTTGCAGATGATGGTCGCCCTCGACGGCGTCAAGCGCGGACACCGCTACCCCGAGGCCGCCAAGGATGTGAACTTCAATCCGGTCGGTCAGGTGGTCGGCATGCTGAACAAGGTCGAACGTTCCGCCGACGTCGTCGCGCGGCTGATCAACGAATACGTCGAATCCTGCGAACGTCTCAACAAGCTCAACGGGGCTTGAGCGGCCATTCCGGCCACCTCGGGTGCTCGCGTTCGAGGATCGGATCGGTGATACCGCCCCAGCAGGCAAGTCGCGCGGTATCCCAGCCCGCCAACTCCGAACCCGACACGTAGACCGACTGGAGGAATTCCAGCGCCGCGCCGACCGGATCGTCGGCGCGGCGGAGGTCGTCGTAGTCGAAGTAGGCCGAGTGGCTCGACCCGGCGGCGACCCAGCGCGCCCCGGGCGGCAGCGGACGATCGGCCAGTCCGTCGGGTTCCGGCGCGACATACGAATACAGCGTCGGGGCGGGCACTTTCGCGTCGCCGAACCAGAATCCCGCGCTGATCTCCTCGCGCGAATAGGCTTCGCGGGTCACCGAATCCAGGGTCTCGGGCAGGTCGATATGCCGGTCCGAGAACCGCTGGACCGCGAGATCGAAACTGTGCCAGAAGAATTGGACCGGGCTGATCTTGCCGGAGTAGGTGGCGCTGAACTCCTCCAGTATCCGCCCGACCCGGACCAGGACCGTGTGCGCGCGCCGCACCTGGTCGGGGTCGTAGTGGGCGTGCTCGGTGTCCTCGGCGAAGGGGCGCCCGACATCGGGGAGGTCGAATGGATGCGGATGGGGCAGAACCACTTCCACGCCCAGTTCGGCGAGGCCGTCCATGACGGCGGTGTAGAAACTCGCGACGGACCGGTCGGAGAGCTCGATCTCCACCTCGGTACCCCTGGCGTCGGCGATCCGAAGCACGTGATCGAAGAAATCGAACGCGCAGGTGAACACGGGACCGCCGCGGGCGTCACCGAGGGGGACGGTGCTCAATCCGCGCGCGGTCAGCCGGTAGGTGATATGCCACCAGTGGTTGCGGCGGATCCCCGTCGCGAGCGCGACCTTGCCGACGATCTGCGTGAACCGGTGCAGCGTCTCCTTGGCGGGGCGCCACGACTCGTAGGGCAGGGCGGGCAGCAACTCGACGGAGTCGGTCATACCGCAACGGTACGTTCGACCGAGCAGGTGTGCCAGAAGTTAGCCGTATGTGTAGCGAACGTGGAATACGGGGCTCGGACCGTGGTCGCGAAGGGGGCTCAGGCCGTCGCCGCGTGCGTTTGCTCGACCGGTTCGGCCACGAGCAGTTCCTCGAATTTCGCGACGACCTTCTCGTGGTACATCCCGAACAGATCTTCGAACAGCGCCAACTGCGCGTCCGACGGACCCGAACCGGATTCCCACACGGCGACCAGCGCACGCCAGACCAGCACGTGCAGATCGGCGGCGCCCGCGAAGAACGCCTGCACCGCCTCCGGCACCTCGAGCACCATCTCGCCGATGGAGTTGAGGATGGCCCGTTGCATGCTCATGCCGAGCGCGGTCAGCAATTTGCGGACCAGCACCACCTCGATGGCCAGGATCTGCTGGTAGTCGGGGACCTCGCGCCGGGCCAGCGATTCCAGCTGATCGATGGCGGATTTCAACTCGGCCGGATCGATGTCCTGCGCGCTCGCGGTGTAGGCGAGCAGGACGTCCATCACGATGCCGCGCTCGACCTCGACGATGTCGCGGAACATATCGATGGCGACATCGGGCATCGGGACCGAGAAACGGAACAGATGCCGATACACGTCGATTCCGCCCGCCTCGCGGACGTCGCGAATGGTGAAACCCTTGCCACGGCGGGCTTCGACGAAACCGTACGATTCCAGCCTGCCGAGCGTCAGTTGCGCGGTGGCCCGGTTCATATCGAATTCCTCGGCCACCTGACGGACCGACGGCATCAGTTCACCGGGCTGGTATTCCCCCGCGGTGACCCGGCGTGCCAATTCATCGGCAACGTCGGCGACTACCGTTCGGGAACCCATCAATGCCACCTCTCGGCTCTGGCTGCACGTCCCAGACAGTCTAGGACGCACGAGGTCGGACCGCATCTATGTAACACTGATCCGCGCACGATGTGAGGTGATTCATGACCATTGGACGGGGAATAGATCGACCGGACGAGATATCGACCGGTTCCGACACCCACATTTCCACGACCGAAACGGCCGCCGCACTCCCGGTCGGCCGGGTGGTCCGCAATGCGAGAATCGCATCGATTCCGGTGGCCTTCGCAGGTAGAAGGGCGATCGGCTACGGAAAGCGCGCGCTCGGTCGTTCGGCCGCGGAAGTGAATCGCGACATCAGGTCACGGACCGCGCAGCATATTTTCGAAGTTCTCGGCGAACTCAAGGGCTGCGCGACGAAATTCGGCCAGCTCCTCGCCATCTACGAACTCGCGCTGCCGTCGGAGCTGGCCGAGCCGTACCGGATCGCGCTGGGCAGGCTCCAGGATTCCGCCCCGGCGATGCTGCCGTCGACGGTGCACGCGGTGCTTGCCGAACAGTTGGGCCGGGACTGGCGAACGAATTTCCTCGAGTTCGATGACCGCCGGGCCGCCGCCGCGTCCATCGGTCAGGTGCACCGGGCCGTGTGGCACGACGGCAGGGAAGTCGCGGTCAAGATCATGTATCCCGGCGCCCGCGAATCGGTGCTCGGCGATCTCGACCAATTACGCCGCATGTCGGCCCTGCTCGGGGTGTTCGTGCCCGGCGCCGATGTCGCGGCGCTGACCGATTCGGTGCGCGCGGGCATTCTCCGCGAACTCGACTACGCCGCCGAAGCCGCCAGCCAGCGCGCGTTCGCGGACGCCTACCGCGACGACCCGGAATTCCGGGTCCCGGACGTGGTGGCCCAGCAGGGCGACGTCGTCGTCTCCGAATGGCTCGACGGCACCCCGGTGCCGCACATCATCGCCTCGGGTTCGCAGGCCGAACGCGATCGAGTCGGCATGGCGATGGTGCGTTTCGTGCTCGACGGTTGCACACGCACCGATCTGCTCTACTGCGACCCGCACCCCGGCAATTTCCGGGTGCTGCCCGACGGCAGACTCGGCGTCGTGGATTTCGGCGCGTGCTGCCGATGGCCACCCGCCGGTTTCGACGGCCTCGCCCTCGACTACTGCCGGGCCGTGTTCGAAGGCGGGCCGACGGATCTGGAAGCGGCGAGCAGGCGGCACGGATTCGTCACCGGCGATCGCAGTTTCGATGTGGACGCGCTGTTCGCGGCGGTTCTTCCGTGCAGTGAACCACTGCGGCACAAGACCTTTCAGCTGACCTCGCCGTGGCTGCGCAGGCAGGTGGTGCGCGCGACCCGGCCCAAACTGTCGAATGTGGCCAGGCAGTGCACGATCCCGGTGCCTTTCACCCCGTTCGCGCGATCTTCGCTGACGATCATCGGCGCGCTGGCGCAACTCGGCACCGAAGGCGCCTACCGCGAAGAGATCGTGCGGTCGCTTCCGGTGCTGGCCGAGGTCTTCGACCGGCTGGACCAGCAGGATCCCCGGCCCGTCGATCTCGCCGCCGCCCGCGAACGACGGGCGCGACGGATCACGGCGAGCTAAACGTCTGAGACAGATTCGAGCGAATTCCAGCCGGACAGCCACTCGCGCCACCGTGGCTCGATCAGTTCGGCGAGGATGTCGTATCCGCCCGCGCCCGGATGCGCGCCATCTCCCGCCCGCACCTCGCGCATCCACACCGGACTCGCACGCAGAGCGTGATGAATCCGCACGTAGGGCACGGCGGTCGACGCGCAGATCTCGGCGAAACTCTCGTCGAGTGCGGCGCTACGCGCGTTGTGGTCCGGGTCGGCGACCGGCGGCGGCGCGACCGCGAGTACCCGCCAACCGCGTGCCGCGGCCTCGCGCAGCATCCGCGCCAACGACTCCGCCGACCTCGCGGGATCGACGCGCGGACCGCCGTCTTCCCACGAGGTGTCGTTGACACCGAACGACAGCACGACCGCGGCGTCGGTTCCCGACGGCAGACGCTGTTCGCACTCCCCCAGCCAGCGTTCGGCGATATCGACGGAGGTCTGGCGGCGCACGCCGAGGTTGTAGAGCGTCGGCGCGAAGCCGTCGGCATGGGCCGAGGCGCCGAGGCGGCCCACCCAACCGAGGCAGCGGGGGTCACCCACCCCGGCGACGAAGGAGTCGCCGACACAGCAGATACGAAGATCACCGAGCACACCGCGATCCTGTCAGTCCGCGCCGGCGACGAACAGTCGGCGGGGTCGATACCGGACAACCGAATTCAATAGGATCACGATGTTCGTCCGGGAGGGAGTTCGCTGTGACTGGGGTAATTGTGACTGGGGTAATGACGAGCCGGGTGCAGGCCCAGCCCGCGTGGTTCACGGAATTGTTCGCGCACCGGCGTTGGATCCGCCGAACCGGGCCTTTTCCGCACATCTACGCCCGCGATATCTTCGTCGCCGACTTCTACCAGCGGCTCGTCGACGATTACGCGCGCGTGCGCGCCGAGCGAAGCGACCGATTCCGACCGGTGACCGGCCAGGGTGACCCCACCGCGCTCGGATTATCCGAATTGCGGGACGGCCCGCTCGCCCTGTTCGCCACGAGGGAATGGCACGACCTGATCGCCGGGGTGACCGGGGTGACGGCGACCGGCGATATCGACGGTTCGGTACGGCACCACGCGCCGGGCAGTCCGGCCGGGACACCGGACAACGGACTGGCTTCCGCGCTGTTCGCCGAACCCGTGCCGGGACCCGGCGAGGTGCGCCTGCCCGACGCGGGCGCGGGCACACGGGAGACCGTGCGGGCGGTGGCGGTGCTGTTCCACCTGGGCAATCCGGACTGGCGCACCGGTGACGGAGGCGAGATCGGGCTCCGGGCCGATCGCGGCGATTCCACCAGACCCACCCTCACGATTCCGCCACTGGACAATTCGATGGTGGTCTTCGAATGCACGCCGCGCTCATGGCACAACTTCGCTGGCGGTAACACGGCCGATCGCGGCAGCGTGGTGATGTGGTTGCACCGACCGCGACACGAGGCGCAGCGGCGACGGGGAGCGGAGCGCGTCGACCGGCACCGATGACCGGCGGGGTGTTCGGCGTCGGCGCGAGCGATATCGCGGAGACGTACCCCGTGTTCGGCCGGTCGCGGTTCAGCCCGGTATCGAGACGCCGGTGAGCCGCTCCGACATAGCCCAGAGACGTTGCGCGAGATCGGCGTCGACGGCCTGCGCGTTGCGCGGCGTCTCCTCCTCGAAACGGTGGAAATAGCGGCCGTGGACGGCGTCGGTGTCCGTCGTGGTGACCAGGCGCACCAGCGGGCCCGCGCCTTTCTCCGGGCGGATGAAGAACGGGCGCGCCAGCGGCGAACGCACGAACGCGCCGACACCGAACGGGATGTTGTCGTAGACATTGGTGGCGACGACGCCGGGGTGGAACGCGGCGGTGACCAGCCCGGTGCCCTCCGTGCGACGCGCCAATTCGCGGGTGAACAGGATGTTCGCGAGTTTGGACGCGCTGTAGGCGCCGAGCATGCCGAACGATCCGGTCGTGGCGTTGGCGGTTTCCGGATCCAGTTTCGCCGAGCGGTAGGTCATGCTCGAGGTGTTGATCACCCGCGGTTGCGGCGCCTGTGACAAGCGCTCGAACAGCAGACCGGTCAGCAGGAACGGGGCGAGATGGTTGACCTGGAAGGTCAGTTCGTTGCCGTCGGCGGTCGCGGTGCGTTTCGGCCACGAGCCGCCCGCGTTGTTGGCGAGGACGTCGATGCGCGGGTATCGGCTCAGCAACTGCTCGGCGAGGGAGCGCACGTCGTCGAGTCGGCCGAAATCGGCGAGAAAGGCGTGCGCGCCCACCGCCGCGGCCACCTCCCGAGTGCGTTCGGGCGAGCGCCCGACCACCGCGACCGTCGCACCGCGCACCGCCAGTTTCGCGGCGGCCTCGGCGCCGATACCGGAACTCGCTCCGGTCACCACGATGGTGCTGCCTGCCAGATCCCGCTCGTGCTCCGCCATGGTCTCCCTCGATCGTCCGGTCCGCCATAGATCGTTATCGGCGTCGACGATTTCGGCAAGGCCGTGGGTCGCCGGATAGTTGCCGACCGGCCCGCCCTGCCCCGTCGCCGCTGTCTCTGGCAGGCTGATCACCGCCCGAAACGGCACTCGCGGCGTCGCACCACGGCGGCGTGTTGGGCCGATCGGGCACGGTGACCTGCTGCATACTCACCGAACGCGCGACGCGGGTGGCCGGTGAAGCTCCAACTCGATCCGAAAGTGCCGATACGACATGCGAGTCGACGGGCGGGACATCCCGGTCACGGGCAGCCTGCTACAACCGCTGATCCGGCGGACCACTGACATCGTCCGTGTCGTCATCGCGGCGCTGTGGCTGGCCGTCGTCATCGCCGCGTCCGTCATCACCCGGCCGGAATGGCTGGCACTGGAGCGCTCGGTCTCCGATATCGTCGGCTTCCTCACCCCCGACCAGTCCAACCTCGTCTACCTGGTCTACGGCGTCCTGATCCTGATCCTGCCCTTCGCGATCCTGATCGAACTCGTCATCGGCAGGCAGTGGAAACTCCTCGCCGGATACGCGGCGGCCGGATTGACCGCGGGCCTGCTGCTCTCCATCACCGGAACCGGTCTGTCCGCGCCGAAATGGCATCTCCAGGTGCCGGACCGGCTCGACACCTTCCTCTCCCAATTCCTCGACGATCCGCGCTGGATCGCGATGCTCGCCGCGGTCCTCACCGTCTCCAGCCCCTGGCTGCCGACCAAACCGCGACGCTGGCTGTGGTTCCTGCTGCTGGCGTTCGCGCCGATGCACCTGGTGGTCAGCACCGTGGTTCCGGCGCGCGCGATGCTCGGGCTCTCGGTCGGCTGGCTGGTCGGCGCGCTCATCGTCTGGGTGGTCGGCACGCCCGCGCTGGAGGTTCCGCTCGACGCGGCCGTGCGGGTGCTGGCCCGGCGCGGGCACACGGTGAACGGTTTCACCGTGGTGCGCCCGGCGGGCCCGGGCCCGTTGACGCTGGCCGCCGCGGTGACGGGGCCCGAGCGGGAACTGATGATCGAGTTGTACGGCAAGAACCAGCGCAGCTGGAGCGCGCTGCGCATGCTGTGGCGCTGGCTGACGTTCCGCAGCAGCGAGACCGCGGCGCTGCACGGGTCGATGCACCGGGCGGTCGAACACCGCGCCCTGATGACGATCGCCGCCGACGACCTCGGCCTGTCGAGTCAGACCGCCGTCGGCGTGGCCGCGCTCGACCGCGGCTGGATGCTGTACGCGCACACGACCCCGCGCGGCACGACCATCGCCGAACTGCCCGAATCGGTGCTGCCCGGGGTGTGGACGGCGCTGGATCTGCTGCACAAGGGCCAGATCTCGCACGGCGATCTGCGTCCGGCCGAGGTCAGGATCGATGACGGCGCCACCCTGTTCGGCGGATTCGGCAGTGCCGAATTCGGCGCCTCCGACACCCAGATGCAGTCCGATATCGCGCAACTGCTGGTCTCGACGACGGCGATCTACGGTAAGGAACCGGCCGTGCGGGCCGCGATCGAGGCGCTCGGCGAACAGACCATCCTGCTGGCCTCGCGTCGGCTGACCAAGAACGCCATGCCGTCGGGTATCCGCAAATCGGTCTCCGGCGGCGGCTCGGTGGTCGCCAAGGCCCGCGAGGAGGTCCGCAAGCAGACCGGGCAGGACAAGATCGAGGCCGATCAGATCACCCGGTTCTCCCGCAACCAGATCATCCAGTTGGTGCTGTTGATCGGCCTGGTCTATGTCGCCTACCCGTTCATCAGCGCGGTGCCGACCTTCTTCACCCAGCTCAAGACCGCGAACTGGTGGTGGGCGCTGCTCGGACTCGGTGTGTCCGCGCTGACCTATATCGGCGCGGCGGCGGCGCTGTGGGCCTGCGCCTCCGGACTGGTCAAATTCACGAATCTGGTGATCATGCAGATCGCCAACACCTTCGCCGCGACCACCACACCGGCCAGGGTGGGCGGACTCGCGCTGAGCGTGCGTTTCCTCCAGAAGGGCGGCCTCGGGGCGGTGCGGGCGACGGCCGCGGTGGCGTTGCAGCAGGCGGTGCAGATCATCACCCACCTGAGCCTGCTCGTGCTGTTCAGCGTCGTGGCGGGCACCTCGGCGAACCTGTCGCATTTCGTGCCGGACGTGATGGTGATCTACCTGGCGGCGGGTGTCGCGGTCGGCATCATCGGCACCTTCATGTTCGTGCCGAAACTGCGGCACTGGCTCAACAATTCGGTACGGCCGCAATTGCAGGAGGTACTCGGCGAACTCGGTCAGCTGGCCCGGGATCCCAAGCGCTTCTCCATCATCGTGCTCGGCTGCGCCGCGATCACCCTCGGTCAGGCGGGCGCGCTGTGGGCCAGTATCGAAGCCTTCGGCGGCGGCACGAATTTCGTGACGGTCACCATCGTCACCATGATCGGCGGCACGCTGGCCTCGGCCGCGCCGACGCCGGGCGGTGTCGGCGCGGTGGAGGCCGCGCTCATCGGCGGCCTGGCCGCCTTCGGGGTGCCCGCGACGATCGCGGTCCCCTCGGTGCTGCTCTACCGGGTGCTGACCTGCTGGCTCCCGGTGTTCTGCGGGTGGTTCACCATGCGGTGGATGACCGCGAGGAACATGATCTGAGCCGGATATGCGAACGACCCCGGACGGCGACGCGTTCCGGGGTCGTCTCGAATTCGATCAGGCGGTGACGACGACGTCGGCGAGCCGGGCGGTGATCAACTCCTCGGCCTCCGACACCATGCGCCCGATGAGTTCGGCGCAGCTGGGGATGTCGTGGATCAGGCCCTGGGCCAGGCCCGCCGACCAGATTCCCGCGTCGAGATCGCCTTCCTCGAAGACCCGGCGGCCGCGCGCACCGGCGACGAGTTCGCGGACGTCCTCGAATTTCCCTCCGGCCTTCTCGATTTCGACGACCTTGCGGCTGACCTCGTTATCCGCGACGCGGGCGGTATTGCGCATGGTGCGGAAGATCAGCTGGGTGTCGAGTTCGCTGTTGGCGACGATCTGTTCCTTGACCTTCTGGTCGATGGCCGATTCGCGGGTGCACAGGAAACGGGTGCCCATATTGACGCCGTCCGCGCCGAGCGCGAGCGCCGCGACCAGTCCGCGGGCGTCGGCGATACCGCCCGAGGCGATCATCGGGATGTCGAGGACGCGCGCGGCGGCCGGGATGAGGATCAGGCCGGGGATATCGTCCTCGCCCGGGTGACCCGCGCATTCGAATCCGTCGATGCTGACACCGTCGACGCCGACGTGCTGGGCCTTGAGCGCGTGCCGCACGCTGGTGCATTTGTGCAGCACCTTGATACCGGCGTCGTGGTAGTACGGCAGGTACGGCTCGGGGTTGGAACCGGCGGTCTCCACGATCTTCACGCCGCTGTCGATGATCGCCTGAACGTATTCGGCGTACGGCGGCGGGTTGATCGACGGCAGGATGGTGACGTTGACGCCGAACGGCTTGTCGGTCAGTTCCCTGGTCCTGGCGATCTCGTTGCGCAGTTCGTCGGGGGTGGGCTGGGTCAGAGCGGTGATGAAGCCGAGTCCGCCCGCGTTCGCGACGGCCGCGACGAGTTCGGCCCGGCCGACCCACATCATGCCGCCCTGCACGATGGGGTGCTCCACCCCGAAGGTCTCGGTGAACCTGGTCCGCAGCATCGCGCTACTCCTCTATTCCGGGTGGGCGTCGTTCCCGCCCTGCCGGGTCGATGGTGACACGGGGGTCGACCGGCAGACAACCCACAAGTGAGCCGGGATTCGCATACATGATCTCCTGGCGTAGGGTTCCCCTCCGCGTAGATCGGGTTCGGAGATCCGCAAACCGGCAGATCGAGGCATATTTGTCGACCTCAATGGCATCGCGAGACGATTAACGATCATTCTTCTCTCGCGCGCTTGCCGCTGCTGTAAGTTAGTTGTTATTCTCGTCTCAGTTCAGCCCGTCGATGCCGTCGGTCCCACCGACGCGGGTCACGGTCCCCTCCGCGACTGCCCGCAGTTCGCGACACCGCACAGCCAAGGAGTTCGCGGCATGACCACTGGTGCACAAGCACTCGACGAACCGATCCGTTCGCGGCGCAACCACTGGAACAACCAGCTCGCGGCGCACGCGCAGATGCGTCCCGAAGAGGTCGCCGTGCGGTTCCGTGGTGTGGACACCACCTGGAAGCAACTGCACGAACGCTCGCTGAAATTCGCCGACGCCCTCGCCCGGCGCGGTGTCGGCTTCGGCGACCGGGTGCTGATCCTGGCGCTGAACTACCCGGAATACCTGGAAACGGTCTTCGGCATCAACGCGCTCGGCGCCATCGCGGTACCGGTCAACTTCCGGCTCACCCCGCCCGAGGTGGCCTACATCGTCAGCGACAGCGGCGCGAAGGCGATCGTCACCGATACGGTGTTGGCGCCACTGGCCGCCGCCGTCAAGGCGCAGTCCCCCGCGCTGGAGACCTGCGTGGTCATCGGTGGCGCCTCCGGTGACGGCGTCATCGGATTCGACGACGCGCTGGCCGAGGAGGGCGCGCCGCATACGCCGCTCGACATCCCCGAGGACACCCCGAGCCTGATCATGTACACCTCGGGCACCACGGGCAGCCCCAAGGGCGCGGTGCTCTCGTACGCGAATATGAACGCCCAGGCGCTCACCTGTATCCGCGCACTCGCCATCGAACCGGAATCGGTGGGCTTCTGCACCTCCCCGCTGTTCCACATCGCCGGACTCGGCAGTCTCGCACCGTATTTCATGCTCGGCGCGAAGACCGTCCTGCATCCGCTCGGCGCGTTCGACGCCACCGAATTCCTGGACGCGTTGGAGGCCGAGCAGGCGACGACGGCGTTCTGCGTGCCCGCGCAATGGCAGCTGATCTGCGCCGATCCGACCGTCAAGGACCGCAAGCTGGCCCTGGAGGCGCTGAGCTGGGGCGCCGCGCCCGCCTCCGACACGGTGCTGCGCGCCATGGCCGAAGCCTTCCCGACCGCGTTCAATGTCGCGGTCTTCGGCCAGACCGAGATGTCGCCGATCACCTGTGTCCTCGAGGGCAAGGACGCGATCCGCAAACTCGGCTCGGTCGGCAAACCCATCCCGACCATCCAGGCCCGCATCGTCGACGACGAGATGAACGATGTCGCCCCCGGCGAGATCGGCGAGATCGTCTACCGCGGACCGACTCTCATGCAGGGCTACTGGAACAAGCCGGAAGCCACGGCGGAGGCGTTCGCGGGCGGCTGGTTCCATTCCGGCGATCTGGTGCGCCAGGACGAGGAAGGGTTCATCTACGTCGTCGACCGCAAGAAGGACATGATCATCTCCGGCGGCGAGAACATCTACTGCGCCGAGGTGGAGAACGTGCTCTTCGCCCATCCGCTGATCCGCGAGGCCGCCGTGGTCGGTCGGGCGCACGAGAAGTGGGGCGAGGTGCCGGTCGCGGTCGTCGCGCTCGTCGATCCGGACGCCGAACTGACCATCGCCGACCTCGAACCGTTCCTCAACGAGAACCTGGCGCGCTACAAGCACCCGAAGGAACTCGTCGTGGTCGCCGAACTGCCCCGCAATGCCAGCGGCAAGGTCGTGAAAGTACAACTGCGCAAGGACTATTCGTCCTGACCACACGCCCGATTCCGTGACTGGGACACGGAATCGGGCACGCGGATGGCGCGGACGCGTCGGTATCACCGGAAGGTGGACCGAGGCGTCCGCGCCGTCGTGATCAGCCGGTCGAGCGATCGGCCCCGGCCGTGGCGCCCCCGCGGACCAGATCCTCCAGACCGGGCGCGACGAGAGCTTCCACCTGGCGATAGGCGTCTGGGGCCGCCAGCGGCGGGTCCGAGTCGGCGATCATCCCGAGCAGCCCGACGATGCCCCAGGACAGGAAGTTGACCGACGCGGACAGCGCCTCCTCCTCGACATCGAAGGTGTCGGTCAGACGCTCGACCAGAATCTTGGCGACCATACCGCGAGTGGCGCGCAGCAGCACCGCGTTGGCCTTGCGGCCGAGCAGGGCCCGGTACACCTCGGGGTTCTCGGCGGCCAACTGGAACAGCGTGTAGACGGGGGCGAGCGGGGCCGAAAGCGGTGGCGCGAAAGGGTCATCCGGGTCGGGGCGCGCCGCCATGATGGTCGCGCGCAGATATTCGGTACTGCTGACCAGCAGCAGATCGTCCTTGTCGCGGAAGTGGGCGTAGAAGGTGGAGCGGCCGACATCGGCGCGGTCCAGGATGTCGCTGACCGAGATCCGCTCGTAGCCGCGCTCGATCATGAGTTCGATCAGGGCTTGGTGCAGAGCGTTTCTGGTCCGCCGGACACGGCGGTCGTTGCCTTTGTTCATCGCGCTGATTCCGAGTACATGAGTCCTCCGGATAAAGCGTGCGAAACCGTCCCGAACGGCACGGTTTCCGCCACTTTGCTCCTGGTCGAGCCGCTGATACACCCTCGATCATGAACACATGACCGGAAACAGACAACAGTTCGACAGCGTGACTTCGCGGACAGAGAACGAAATCGGCCTGCTGATCACCAAACCGCGTGGATATCGCCTCGTCAAATCCCTGTACCTGCTCGGGCGCGTAGGGGCCCTGAACACCGCGCTGATCCGGGAGAGCGGCGCGGGCCCCGGCGCGGACGTCCTCGATATCGGTTGCGGTCCCGGTGATCTCGTCCGCGCGATGGGCGAGCGAGTCGGACCGGACGGATCGGTGACCGGGGTCGACCCGTCACCCAGGATGATCGAATACGCGACGGCGCGGTCCTCGGCCGGTTGTCGATTCGAGGTCTGCGCGGCGCAGGACATCACCGCGCCCGACGCCTCCTACGACCTGGTGACCTGCACATTCGTCATGCACCACATACCCGAACAGCATCGCCGGGCCGCCATCGCCCACATGTATCGAGTGCTGCGCCCCGGCGGGCGACTGCTGCTGGCCGATACCTATCCGGGCGGACGCCTGAAGGCCGCGGTCGCGATCATGTCCCGCTTCGCCGCCGCGCGCGCCCACGACCACGCCGAAGATCCGGTGGCCGCCATCGACATACGCCGGTACCGAGAAGATCTGCGGGGCGCGGGTTTTCGTACCGTCGATTTCACCACGGTGGGCTCGTCCACCGCGATGTTGCTGGCCGTCAAGTAGACCGAAATTCGGTCGACCGGCACGGGTCCGCCCTTCTACGCTGACCGGATTCAGCAGGAGGGGGTCGTCAACATGTCGACATTACGAGTCACCGTCGAAGAATTGGTCGTCCATCCGCATCCGAACGCGGACCGACTCGAGTTGGCGCAGGTCGGTCTGTACCGCGCCGTCGTCGCCAAGGGAGCGTTCGTCTCCGGCGACCACGCGCTCTACATCCCCGAACAGGCGGTGCTGCCCGACCCGTTGATCGAGGAGATCGGGTTGAGCGGGAAACTGGCGGGCGCGCAACGTAACCGGGTCAAGACCGTGCGTCTGCGCGGGGAGGTCTCGCAGGGCATCGTCTGCGTTCCCGCGGCCCTGGGCGACGTCGACCTCGCGACCGCGGCGCTGGCCGGGACCGATTTCGCCGAGACACTCGGCATCACCAAATGGGTTCCGACGGTGCCGGTCTCGATGTCGGGGCAGGTCGAAGCCGCGCCGGATCTCCTGCGGTGGATCGATGTCGAGAACATCAAGCGGTACCCGGATATCTTCGAGGCGGGCGAACCCGTCGTCGCGACCGAGAAGATCCACGGCACCGCCTGCCTGTTCACCTACGTGCGTGACGGCGAGCGGACCTACGTGTCGTCCAAGGGTGTCGGCGGGCAGTCGTTGGCGCTGATACCTGCCGAGGGCAACCTGTACTGGCGCGCGGTCCACCGCTACGGACTCGTCGAGGCGGCGCGCGCGATCGCCGACGAGTTCGGCCTGGCCCGGGTCGGATTCTTCGGTGAGGTGTACGGCGCGGGCGTTCAGGACCTGCACTACGGCGCGGCCGCCGACCGCGACGAGACCCTCGGCTACGCGCTGTTCGACGTCGCGGTCGATCCGGAGCCGGAACCGGTGCGCTGGCTCGGCCACGCCGAAATCGGCGCGGTCTGGACCGATCTCGGTCTGTCGGTGCCACGGGTGCCGGTGCTGTACGAAGGCCCCTACGACGCCGCGCGGCTGATGGAACTGGCGGAGGGCAGGGAGACGGTCTCCGGATCGGAAACCGGTATCCGCGAGGGATTGGTGGTGCGCCCGGTGACCGAACGACGCTCGGACGTCCTCGGCGGTCGCGCCATCGGCAAGATCGTCTCCGACGGCTACCTGCTGCGCGACGGGGGCACCGAATACGAGTGAACCGCCCGCGCCGCCGCGAAAGGGGCAGGCGGACAGCCGGAAACGCATTCCTCTTCCACCCCGCGATTACGGCATAATCGCGGGGGTACCGCTCCCGGGCTTCTCGGCCCGAGCGAGGCGGAGAGGGAGGACACGATGGGGTCCGGTCTGCCGGATGGGCGCGATGGTGGGAGCGGTCGGGAGCAGGGTCGGCGCACGACTCTGCTATCGGCCGCCGTCGCCGCCGTGGCCGACCTACTCGGGGTCGCTCCCGAGGCGGTCGCCACCGGTGTGCCGTTCAGCGACCTCGGGCTGAGTTCCACTCAGCTCGCCCGGCTGACGGCCGCGCTGGAGGATGCCATGGGTGTCGAGGTGTCGCTGACCGCCCTCTACGACCACCCCGACATCGAGCAGCTTGTCGAGCATCTCACGATGCCATGACGGCCGCCGACACTCCCCTCCCGCCGCCGCACCCTCCGGTCTCCATAGTCGGGATGGGATGCCGAGTGCCCGGCGCGGACGGCCTCGACGAGTTCTGGGAACTGCTGCGCACCGGACGCGACGCCACCGGCGAACCACCCGGGGGCCGATCGGTCACCCGGCACGCCGGCTATCTCGGCGATATCGACCGGTTCGACAACGACTGGTTCGCGATATCGGCCAGGGAAGCCGCGTCGATGGATCCGCAGCAGCGGCTGGCGCTCGAAGTCGCGATCGAGGCGATCGACGACGCGGGCATCGGCTATCGCACCCGTGGTCGCGGTGCCGCGGTGGTGTTCGGCGCGTGCGGGTTCGACCACGGCGTCACGGTGCTCGGCTCCGGCGGACACGACGCGCCGTACGCGGTCACCGGTTCGGCGCTCAGCATCATCGCCAACCGGCTGTCCTACGTGCTCGACCTGCGCGGTCCCAGCCTGGTTGTGGACAGCGCCTGTTCGTCCTCGCTGGCCGCGGTGGATATCGCGCTGCGACTGCTCGCCGACGAGACGGTGCCGTTCGCGATCGTCGGCGGGGTCAACCTGACACTGCTGCCCTACACCTCGGACTACCTCGCCGAGAGCGGATTCCTGGCCGAGGACGGGCGGTGCAAACCATTCGACGCGACGGCCGACGGCTACACCCGCAGCGACGGCTGCGGGGTGATCGTGCTGCGGCGCACCGCCGACGCGCGTCGCGCGGGCGATCGGATCTACGCCGAGATCGCCGGTGCCGCCGTCGGTTCCGACGGTCGCTCCAACGGTCTGTACGCACCCAACGGCCGAGCGCAGCAGGACACCATCCGCACCGCGTGGTCGCGGGCCGGACTCGATCCGCGCTCCGCGGGCTACATCGAATGCCACGGCACCGGCACCGCCCTCGGCGACGCGGTGGAGGTCGGGGCGCTCGCCGCGGTACTCGCCACCGACGAGCCCGACCGGGCACCGATCCGCATCGGTTCGCTGAAATCCAACCTCGGCCATCTGGAGGCCGCCGCCGGGGTGACCGGCCTGATCAAGACCGCGCTGTCCATCCACCACGCGACGATCGCGCCGACCATCCACTTCACCACCGAGAACGCGCTGTTGAAACTGGGCGAACGCGGGCTGGAGGTGCCGACCGAGCCGGTCGACTGGAGCACGACGCCACGCGCCGAACGTCACGCGGGCGTGAGCTCGTTCGGATTCGGCGGGACCAACGCGCACGTGGTCCTGCGCGGGGTCGCGCGGACTCCTGGCCGCCGGGACAGCGCCGGGCCGTTGGTCATTCCGGTGACCGGACGCGATATCGCCGAAATTCGCACGCGGGCCGAGGATCTGATCACTCGTCTGGAGGTGGGTCGGGGCGTGCCGACGACCGTCGACGGTGCTGACGTCGCGCATCCGGTTCGATCCGCGAAGTCCACCGTGTATGCCGCAGCCGCCGACACGGACGCCGCGAACAACGTCGCTGCTTCCTCCGCCGCGGCGGGTGCCCATATCGGTGCCGGTGCCTCCGCCGGTGCCGGTCCATCTACCGGCACCGGCGGAACAGGCGGTGCCGACCGTGTAGGCAGCTCAGGTCCCGGGGTCGGCTCCGAGGGCGCGGGCCGTTCGAGCGAGGCAGGCGGTGCCGGCCCGACAGGCAGCACGGGCAGTATCGGTGGGGGTGCGGGCCGTTCCGATGGTGGCCCCGCCGCCGACACCGGCACGTGGTCGACTCTGCACAGGGTCGCCGTGTCCGCGGCGCGGGCACTACCCGAGACCAGCCGGGCCGTGGTCACGGCACATGACATCGATCAGGCGCGGGAGCGGCTGCGCGCGTTGGCCTCGGGCGATTCGAGTCCCGGTGTCATCGGGCCGAGTTCGGCGCGGCGGCGCGGTGGTGTGCTGTTCCTGTTCTCGGGTCAGGGTGGGCAACATCCGAGGATGGGTAGATCGCTGGCGGCGCGGTGGCCGGTTTTCGCGCGGGCGGTGACGGCGGCGACCGATGCCGTTGTGGCGGCGGGCGGGCCTCGGGTGTGGACCCCGAGGCACGGATTCGCGCTCGGTGACGAGGCGACGGAATTCGTTCAGCCCGCGCTTTTCGCCTACCAGGTCGCGTCGGCGGAACTGTTCGCCTCCTGGGGTGTCCGGCCGGACGGGGTGGTCGGGCACAGTCTCGGTGAGATCGCCGGTGCGGTGAGGGTGGGCGCGTTATCGCTGGCGGACGGCGCGCATATCGCGGTGCGGCGCAGCAGGGCGCTCGGCGCGCTCGACGGTCAGGGCGCGATGGCCCTGCTCGAAGCCGCGCCGGAGGAGGCGGCGCAATTGGTTGAGCCCGTGCGGGCGTCGGTGGGTATCGCCGCGATCAACGGACCACGTTCGGTGGTGATCTCCGGGGTGCCGCGCTACATCGACACCGTGGTGCGCCGGGCCAGACGTCGCGATATGTTCGCCCAGCGCATCGCCGTCGATTTCGCCGCGCACAGTCCCCAGGTCGCGCCGGTACTGCCCGATTTCGTCGAGGCGCTGAGCGGACTCACGCCGCACACGCCGCACACCAGGCTCTATTCGACGGCGCGGCGCGCCACCGTGGTCGACTCCGCGACGCTGACCGCGGACTACTGGGCCGACAATGTCTCCGGGACAGTCGAACTCGGCGCGGCACTGGACCTGGCGGCGGCCGACGGGTTCACGAGCGTGGTGGAGATCTCGCCGCATCCGGTCCTGGTCTCGTCGGTGCGCGAATACCGGGCGTTCCGCGATTCGGCCTATCCGGGAGCGGCGCGCGAGGACGAGGCCGAGGCCTTCCTCGAGACCGTCGCGCGGCTGTATATCGAGGGACGCGCGGTGAACTGGTCGGCACTCGGCCCTTTCACCGGTCCGGAGTATCGACGCCGTTGGCAGCGGCGACGATTCGCGCCGACGGCTCGGACCGATCGGCCCGCCGCGAAACCCGAGTTCGTCCCCGACCTGCTGGACGACCACGTGGTACTCGGTGCGGCGACCGTCCCCGCGGTGTACTGGCTGCGCAGGCTGTCGCACCTGGCCGGACCCGAATCCGCCACCATGCTGGCTGATTTCGTCGTCGACGAATTGACCGAGCTGAGCGCGCTGCCCCGGATCGCCTACCACGCCGACGATTCGACGGGCACGCTGCGCGTCACACCCGACAGCGCGGTTCCGGTGGCGTCCGCACGACCGGACGGGCATCCCTCGCCCGCGGATATCGTCGCCTGGATGCGTCTGGCCGACGCCAATCGCGCGGTGCGTCACCAGATGCACGGCCTGGAAGCGGGCTACTTCTATGCCCAATTGCGCGGCAGAGCACTGGAATACGGTCCGCGATTCCGCCCGTTGCGCCGGATCGCGACCGGTAGCGGCCGGGCCCTCGGCACCTTCGAGGACGCCGAACCGCACAGCACCGCCACCCTGGACGGTTGCCTGCACCTGTTGGCCGCCGCCTGTTACGACGACCTGCCCGACGAGGCGATCCCCCTCCCGATCGGCATCGAATCGGCCTGGGTCTCCACCGAATCCGATCGCGTGGTGGTCGAGGGACACGCGCTGATCACGGAATATTCCGAGAGCGGTCTGGTCGGCGATGTCGTCGCCACCGATCAGCACGGAGCGCCCGTACTGGCGCTGTGCGGCGTGCGCATCCGGTTCGCGGATCACCTGTCCCGCGTGCCCGCCGCCGAGCAGTCCGCGCTCGGTCCCGCCGTCGCGTTCCGCCAGGAGACCTGGCATCCGCTGCATCCCGAGGCGATCGGACGCCCGGACGCCGACGCACGACCACCTCACGCGCGGCGTGCCCTGGTCGTCGGCGAATCCGCGCTCGCGACCCGGCTGGCACGCACACTGGAGACGATCGTGCCGACCGAACGCGCGGCCCGCGAACCCGACGCCGCCGCGGCGGTGGTCGCCTCGGCGCTGCTGCGTCGCGGGAGCGCCGAACGCACGGCGGTGGTACTGGTATGGCCGGACGAGCCGGGAACACGGCGGGATTCGATCACCACCGTCGGACGGGTACTGGGTCTGCTCCAGCACCTGCAATCCCACGACGCCACCGCGTCGCTGACGGTGGTACTTCCGCTCGGGTGCTCCCCCGCCGCGCACGCGACGGCCGGGCTGATCCGATCGCTGCAACTCGAATCCGGGCGCACGATCCGGCTGGTGTGGACCGACCACGATCCCGAGAACACGGCGGTGCTGGCCGGACTCGTCACCGCCGAACCGGAAGCCGGACTGCCCGAGGAGATCCGGCTGACCGGCGGCGACGCCGCCATCCGACGCTTCACCGTCGCGACCGCCGACACCGCGCCGCCCACGATCGACCCGCACGGGACCTACGTGGTGACCGGCGGTCTCGGCGGTCTCGGCGCGCTGGCGGTGCGCTGGCTGCTCGACGCGGGCGCGCACGACGTGGTGGTGCTGACCAGATCACCCCGGCCGGTGCCCACGGCGCTGGACGGTTTCGAGGAGCGGATCGTCGTGGTCCGCTGCGACGCGACCGACCGCGGCGATCTGTCCAACGCCCTGAGCGATATCCGGGAATGCGGTTCGACCATCCGCGGTGTCGTGCATGCCGCGGGCACCCTCGAAGACGCGGTTTTCGACGATATCGGCGCGGACCAGCTGGCACGGATGGCAGCGCCGAAGATCGGCGCCGCAGGCGATCTCCTCGAGCTGACCGCGGGCGATCCGATCGATTTCGTCCTGCTGTTCTCCTCGGCGACCGGTGCGCTCGGCGCGCCGGGCCAGGCCGCCTACGCGGCGGCCAACGCGGGTATGGACGCGCTGGCCGCGTCGGTACCGCGGCGTCGGGTCATCAGTATCGGCTGGGGTACGTGGGCATCGGGGCTGGCCGAGGCGGCGGGCGGCGCGACCCATCTGCGCCGCGCCGGGATCGCGGCACTCGATCCGGCGCGCGGCGCGGAAATGCTCGGTCGCGCGCTGCGGCACACCGGACCCTATCTGCTCGCCGTCGACTACGCGCCGACCCCCGACCGGTCCCCGGTGGCCAACCGGCTGCGCACGCTGCTCGCGCCGGGACGTGACCTGCGGAATTCTCCGGCGCGCCCCCACCCCGTCGACCCGGAGCCGACCCCGCCCGGCACCGCCACACCGGAACCTCTGACAGCGACCATCCGCCGGATCGTGGCCGCCACCGTCGGCATTCCGGCCGAATCCATCCCGCCGACCGCCGATTTCAACGATCTCGGTCTCAGTTCGCTGCTCGCGATCGAATTGCGCAGGGCCCTGGAAACCCGACTGAGCATCGCCATCTCGACCGCGGAACTGTTCATGCATCCGACCGTCGCCGCACTCGGCGCCGCGCTGTCCGACCGGGTCGCCGCGGTCGATTCCGAAGAGGCGTCATGACGACCGCCGACACTCTCGCCGCCCGGGTCGCGCGATGGGCGCGAACGCGGCCGGACGACCCGGCGTTCACCGAATTGCGCTATCGCGGAACCGAGTGCACGCCCGTCACCGTGTCCTACGCCCGGTTACACGGCGCGGCGGGCCGCTCGGCACAGCTGCTGCGACGCGAGAGCGCGCCCGGCGATCGGGTGGCGATCCTGTGCGGTCACGGACTCGACTACGTGGTGGCCTTCCTGGCCTGCCTCTACAGCGGACGGATCGCGGTTCCGCTGTTCCCGGTGGCGGGCAGCCGCAACACCGCACGCCTGGACGACGTACTCGCCGACGCGAAACCCATCATCGGCCTGGTCTCGGCGACCGACACGGTGACCGGTCCCGCCCTCGGTTCGGCGGCCGGGCGGCTGGTGCGCGTACCGTCCGATACCGCGACATCCGCCGCACTGTCCGACGCGACCATCGACCCGCCCGCCGACATCGCCTACCTGCAATACACCTCCGGTTCGACGAAAACCCCCGCTGGCGTGCGGATCACCCACGCCAATCTGTCCACAGCCATGGAGCAGTTGCGCGACGCCGTGCCAGCCACCCGCCACAGACCGATCGTCTCCTGGCTGCCCTTCTTCCACGATATGGGTCTGGTGCTGGCGCTGGCACTGCCGCTGTATTCGGGGGTGCACGGCGTCACGCTGGCACCGCTCGATTTCGTCAAAAGGCCGATCCGCTGGCTGCGCGCCTGCCACGAGTACCGCGCGGGTACCACGGGCAGCCCCAATTTCGGCCTGTCCCTTGCGGTATCGGGCACCTCCGAGTCCGAACGCGCCGGACTCGATCTGTCCGCGCTGGACGTTCTGATCAACGGGGCCGAACCGGTACGCGCCGAGGTACTTTCGGAGTTCACCCGGACCTTCGCCGAGTACGGATTCCGGCACCGCGCCCACGCCCCCGGCTACGGGTTGGCCGAGGCAACCCTGTCGGTATCCATCGTCGGCCAGAACCACGAACCCGTGACGCCGCGTTTCGACCGGGCCGCGCTGGCCGACGGCCGAGCCGAACCACAGGCCGGGGACGCGCCGCCGGAGTCGGGGCTCACATTGGTCGGCTGCGGCGCTCCCGCCGGACAGCGGGTGACGATCGTCGATCCGCTGTCGCGAGTCGAGCGGGGCGACGGCGAAATCGGCGAGATCTGGGTGTCGGGGGCCAATGTCGGCGCGGGCTACCACGGGAAACCCGAGGCGACCGCCAACGTTTTCGAGGCCACGCTCGTCGGTGCGACCGAGCGCTGGTTGCGTACCGGCGACCTCGGATTCCGCCACGACGGCCAGCTCTATATCGCGGGCAGACTCAAGGATCTGATCGTCGTCGACGGGCGCAACCACTACCCGTCCGATATCGAGGTGACAGCCTGCGCCGCCGCACCGGAGGTGCGCGCGGGCCATATCACCGCCTTCGGCCACGATGACGGCGACCGCGAGGACCTCGTGATCGTCGCCGAATTGAATACCGGCGCGCTGCCGCCGTCGACGGACCCCGTGGCCGTCGCGCGCCGCATCCGTACCGCGGTCGCCGCCGTGCACGAGGTGATGGCGGGCACGGTGCTGCTGGTCGAACCGGGCCGGATACCGAAGACCTCCAGCGGCAAGATCCGTCGCGGGGACTGTCGCGCACTGTTCGGCTCGGGTCGGCTGCCGAGTCTGGCCGTCGTCGGCAGGCAGCCACCGCACTGACGCGCCGCCGCCGGATTTCCCCGGGATGGGTCGGCGCGGGGGCGATGATGAGCTATGACCACCGAAATCGTCGACGTGAAGTGGAAGAGCAAGCCCGAGGAACACGACTATCCCGCCGCGGCCGACTATCTGGAACTGCTCGGCGAACCGGATGTGGTGCGGACCGTCGTCGACCGACTGCGCGAGGCGCCCGTCATCCGCAAGAAGGCCAAGGACATTTTGCGGGCCGCCGGACTCGAACTGCTCTCGGCGGACAACCCGCATGTCCGGCGCGATCTCATCAAGATCAACAATGGCGCCGCGCTGTCCCCGATCCTGGTCGTGCGCGGCGATTTCCGACGCGGTGTCGCGATGGTGATCGCCGACGGCTACCACCGCGTGTGCGCGATCCACTGGGCCGACGAGAACATCGCCATTCCGCTCAAGATCGCCTCGATGCCGTGACCTTCTCCACCCTCGCCCTCGTCATCGCGCTCGGGCTGATCGGCCCGCTGTTCGCGGTGCGCACCGCGTGGCACGTACCGGTGATCCTGGGCGAGTTGGCGGCTGGAATCACGTTCGGCGCTACCGGATTCGGGGTTCTCGACAGTTCGGATCCGATCTTCTCCTTTCTGGCCGACATGGGTTTCGCGGTCGTGATGTTCGTCGCGGGCACCCACGTACCGGTACGTGATCCACGGGTCCGATCGGCCATCGGCATCGGCGCGACGCGGGCCGTGATCGTCGGATTACTCTCCGCCGCCGCGGGTTTCGGGATCGCCGAGCTCTTCGACACCGGAAACGGGGCGATCTACGCGGTGTTGCTCGCCTCGTCATCGGCCGCGCTGGTCCTGCCGATCATCGACGCCGCGGGCGCGACGGGATCGGCGGTGCTGGCACTGACCGCGCAGGTGGCGATCGCCGATACCGCGTGCGTGGTCGCGCTGCCGCTGGTTATCGACCCCGGCAACGCGGGGCGGGCCGCCGTCGGGGCCGGCGCGGTGGCGGCCTGCGCGTTCGTGATGTTCCTGGTCCTGCGCCGACTCGAGTCGTCGGGCACACGGCGGCGGGTACACCGATTGTCGGAGGACAGAGGGTTCGCGATCGAACTGCGGGTCAGCCTGGTGCTGTTGTTCGCGCTGTGCGCGGTGGCGACGCAGACGCACGTCTCGATCATGCTGGCCGGTTTCGCGGCCGGACTCGCGGTGGCGGGCATCGGCGAGCCCCGCCGGGTCGCACGGCAACTCTTCGCCATCAACGACGGTTTCCTCGCGCCCGTGTTCTTCGTCTGGCTCGGCGCGCGGCTGAATCTGCGCGAATTCGCGGAACGGCCATCGCTCATCGGGCTCGGATTCGTATTGGGCGCGGGAGCTGTCGCGGTGCACCTGGTGAATCGATTCACCGGACAACCGGCCCGGTTCGCGGCCTTGTCGGCGGCACAGATCGGGGTGCCGGTCGCGGCGGTGACCGTCGGCGGACAACTACACGTGTTGGCGCCGGGGGAATCGTCGGCCATCATGCTCGGCGCACTGGTGACCGTGGGGGTCGCGGCAATCGCGGCGAGCCGTATCGCCTCTCGCATGGGCGATACAGCCGAAACCTAGTCCTGCGGTGGATCGTCGCGGCCGAGGAGACGGTCGGTTTCGCGACGTTCGCGCTTCGTAGGTCTGCCGCTGCCGCGATCACGACGCGGCATGGTCGCGAGAATCTCTCGCGGAGGTGGTGGCGGACTGCGGTCGATCAGGCATTGCGCGGCGATGGGCGCGCTGACTCGTTTGGTGACGACGCGCTCCACGATCACGATGCGCTCGACACCACCCGCCCGGATCCGGACCTCGTCACCGAGGCGAACCGGTTGGGCGGGTTTCGCCGTGGCACCGTTGACGCGAACGTGACCGCCCCGGCATGCCTCGGCCGCAGCGGATCTCGTCTTGAACAGGCGCACCGACCAGGTCCACGAATCGACGCGGGCCTGGGACGGGGCAGCCTGCTCGGCGGGGGGCAACCCGTTATACGACGCGGCGGGCGGTGACTACATCGTCGGCGTCGAGGTGGGTGTAGGACACCGGGGTACCCGACTGGACGGCATTGAGCAGCTTGCCGTCGCCCGCGTAGATGCCGACGTGGCCGCCGCCGTTGGTGATCACGATGTCACCGGGCTGCAAGTTCTGGAAGGCGACGGGAGCGCCGACATGCGACTGCTCGAAGCTGGTGCGCGGCAGTTCGACACCGGCCTGACGGAACGCCCACTGCACGAGACCGGAGCAGTCGAAGCTGACCGGGCCCGCGGCGCCCCAGGAGTACTGGGCGCCGACCTTCGACCGAGCGGCGTCGAGCGCCTTCTGGGCCGGGGAGTGGTCTTCCATGAGGTTCGGGAACTGGAGTCCGCCCTGCGGAACCGCGGGCAGTGTGCCGAAGGCGCCCTGCGGGATCGCGGGCTGGTTGGAGAGGGCCTGCGACAGCTGCTGGTTGAGCTGCTGGACCGAGCTCTCGTACTCCTGCGGGACGGGAACATCGAAGTCGCCCAGGCCGGGGACGTTGATGGTGGCTGCCATCGCGGGGATAGCGGGCATCGCACCTGTCGCGGCCACTGCGCCTAGAACGAGCGCACCCTTGACGGAATTCGGCATCCGAGATTCCCGCTGCAAACTGTGTTTACCCACCGACCTGAGTCTCCGATCTTTCCTACTTTCCCGCCGACCGGGTCGACTGCGGGTTCGTGCCGAGCGGATCGGCCCTACCGCGCCGATCCCCAGGACCGTTGCGGATACACCCCAGTGACTAACCTGTGGTTCCCGGCACGGCAGCCGAAGTTGCGAGGCCCCGACAGCCGATTAGGCGGTAACCCAGTGGCGCCGTTTCTCTTGCGAAGCGACAGACTCCACTAAGTCACGAGAAGATTACGACGCGGACGCGATGTTGTCCAGCGCACAGACCAGGGTTTTCGGGGGTCGGTGAGAAATCACTGGACACGCTGCGGCTCCCGTGCAGCTCAGGGCAGGTCACGATTCGATATCGACTGCGAGCCAGGGTTATCGGGATGTGAGATCAGCGGTCCCGTTCGGCCAGCGCGCGCTCGAGTTCGGCTATTCTGCGGCGCGCGTCGGCCAGCCCGACCTCCAGTTCGCCGAGCGCAACCACCAGCGGCCCGACCGCGAGATCGGCGACCAACTGCGGATCGTCGAACCCCTGCTCGATCGCGACGAGAATGTTCGACCGGATCCGGCCCGCCTCCTCCGCGTCCGGCGGCACCGGCCACGAGGCGACGACCTCGGCGAGCACGTGACCATCCTCGGACATGACGCCCCTTTCGTCCCAGCCGCCGACCCTGCCTCCGAACGCGATAAGCGTAGAGAGTTCCCCCGCAATGACAAAGCGCGAAATACCGCTTTCTATGGAACGCCCTAGAATGCCCCAGATTAATTGAGATTTCGGCGACCGGAAGCGCTACGGTGTCGGGGTATGGACCCCGTGCGGAATCCGTATGCTCCCGGAGCCGGACAGCGCCCGCCCGAACTCGCCGGGCGCGACAAACAACTCACCGCCTTCGACATCGTGCTCGAACGTGTCGCCCGAGGCAGGCCCGAACGCAGCGTCATGCTCACCGGATTGCGCGGCGTAGGAAAGACGGTGCTGCTCAACCAACTTCGTTCGGCCGCCGTCTCGCGCAACTGGGGCACGGGAAAGATCGAGGCCCGTCCGGATCAGGAATTGCGCAGGCCGCTGTCCTCCGCGCTGCACATGGCCGCGCGCGCGATCGCGATGACGCACCGCAACCCCGAACGCGTCGACGATTTCCTCGGCATCCTCAAGGCATTCGCGTTGCGTGCCACCGCCGACAAAGGCATGCGGGAACGCTGGCAACCCGGTATCGACGTACCCGCCGTCTCCGGTCGCGCCGATTCCGGCGATATCGAGATCGACCTGGTCGAGCTGCTCAAGGAGGCCGCCGGACTGGCGGGCGACGTCGGTGTCGGCATCGCGATATTCATCGACGAGATGCAGGATCTCGGCCCCGCCGACATCTCCGCGATCTGCGGCGCGTGCCACGAACTGAGCCAGGACGCCGCGCCGCTGATCGTCGTCGGCGCGGGCCTACCACATCTGCCCGCCGTACTTTCCGCGTCGAAGAGTTATTCCGAGCGTCTTTTCAGCTATCACCGTATCGATCGACTCGACCGAGAGTCGGCGAATCAGGCGCTCATCGCCCCCGCCCAGCGCGAAGAGGTGAAGTTCACCGAGGGTGCGCTCGATGTGCTCTACGAAAAGGCCGATGGCTACCCGTATTTCGTGCAGGCGTACGGGAAAGCGGCCTGGGATCAGGCACCGGAGAGTCCGATCACCGCCGAGGACGTCGAATTGGCCTCGCCCTCCGCGGAAGAGGAGTTGGCCGTCGGCTTCTTCGGATCCCGCTATGAACGGGCGACCCCCGCGGAACGGGAGTACATGCGTGCCATGGCCGATCTGTCCGGCGACGAGGGACCGGTGGCGACCGCCGCCGTGGCGACCGAACTCGGCCGCAAACCGGCGTCGCTGTCGCCCGCGCGCGACGGCCTGATCAAGAAGGGGCTCATCTATTCGGCCGAGCGAGGAACCATCGGTTTCACCGTGCCGCATTTCGGTCGTTACCTGCGCAGCGTGTGAGATCCGGCCGACGATCGCTGAATATTCGCCGATCTATCAAGATCAATAGATTTCTGTAGAGATACATTCGCTCGAACACCTACCAGTCGGTAACTTTTCTCCCTACACTCGAATGTGATTCCCGTCACGTTCGAGGAGGAGATCATGACGACAGCGGCGAAGGTCGACGCCACCGAAGAACAGGCACGCGCACTTGTCGAGGAGTCTCGCGAAACGAGCTGGGCGAAACCCTCCTTCGCCAAGGAGATGTTCCTCGGACGCTTCCGACTCGACCTGATCCACCCCTACCCGCACCCCGACGCGGCGGACGCCGCGAAAACCGCCGCCTACCTGGCGCGGCTGCGCCCGTTCTGCGAATCCATCGACGGCGCGGTGATCGAGGAACAGGGACGTATCCCCGACGAGTACGTCCGAGGTCTGGCCGAACTCGGATGCTTCGGGTTGAAGATCCCCGAATCGTATGGCGGACAGGGACTCTCCCAGGTCGGTTACAACCGCGCGCTGATGCTGGTCGGCTGCGCTCACCCCAGCCTCGGCGTGCTGCTCTCCGCCCACCAGTCGATCGGTGTGCCGGAACCGCTGAAACTGGCGGGCACCGACGAACAGAAGGCCGAATTCCTGCCCCGCTGCGCGGCGGGCGCGGTGAGCGCGTTCCTGCTCACCGAACCCGACGTCGGCTCCGACCCGGCCAGGATGGCCAGTACCGCGACACCGACCGAGGACGGGCAAGCCTACGAACTCGACGGCGTGAAGCTGTGGACCACCAACGGCGTCGTCGCGGAACTGCTGGTCGTGATGGCCCGCGTGCCCAAGAGCGAAGGGCATCGAGGCGGCATCTCCGCCTTCGTGGTCGAGGCGAGCAGTCCGGGCATCACGGTCGAACGGCGCAACGCGTTCATGGGTCTGCGCGGCATCGAGAACGGCGTCACCAGGATGCACCGGGTCCGGGTGCCGAAGGCCAATCTGATCGGACGCGAGGGCGACGGTCTCAAGATCGCGCTCACCACGTTGAACGCGGGCCGACTCGCCATACCGGCGATGTGCACCGCGGCGGCGAAATGGTCGCTCACGATCGCCAGGCAGTGGAGCGCGGCACGGGTGCAATGGGGCAGGCCGGTCGGCGAGCACGCCGCGGTCGCCGAGAAGATCTCCTATATCGCCGCGACCACCTACGCCCTGGAAGCGGTGCTCGATCTGTCCGCGACCATGTGCGACGAAGGACGCAACGACATTCGCATCGAAGCGGCGCTGGCCAAACTGTGGGCGAGCGAGATGAGCTGTCGTATCGCCGACGAACTCGTCCAGATCCGCGGCGGACGCGGCTATGAGACCGCGGCCTCGCTCGCGGCGCGTGGCGAACGCGCCGTCGCCGCCGAGCAGATGGTGCGCGATCTGCGCATCAATCGCATATTCGAGGGGTCGAGCGAGATCATGCGACTGCTCGTCGCCCGCGAGATGGCCGACGCGCACATGGCGGCGGCCGGTGCGCTCGTCGAGCGCGACGCCCAGTTCAAGGACAAGGCCAAAGCCGCGGTCGGCGCGGGCGGTTTCTACGCCAAATGGTTCCCGCAACTGGCGGTGGGCGCGGGTACCGTACCAGCCGGATACGGTGAATTCGGGCCGCTCGCACGGCATCTGCGGTTCGTCGAACGCAGTTCCCGCAAACAGGCGCGTGCCCTGATGTACGCCATGGCGCGCTGGCAGGCCGGTTTGGAATATCGACAGAATTTCCTCGGCCGCATCGTCGATATCGCCGCCGAACTGTTCGCGATGTCGGCGGTGTGCGTGCGCGCCGAATCCCAGCGCTCGGCGGGCTCCCCCGACGCGACCGCCGCCGCCGAACTGGCCGACGCGTTCTGCCGCCAATCCCGCCTTCGGGTCCGCGCCCTGTTCGACGCGCTGTGGGACAACACCGACGACGATGACCGCGCCGTCGCGCACGGGGTCCTCGACGGTCGGTACACCTGGCTGGAGGACGGCATCTTCGATCCGAGCGAGGGGACGGGCCCGTGGATCGCGGAATGGCAGACCGGACCGTCGACGGAACCGAATCTGCTGCGCCCCTTCCTGGCGCATACCGGCTCTCCGGACGCCGATTCCACAATCTAGCTATTTCTAGTGGATCTGCTCGATTCTCCGATAGACGGCAACGGACAGCTCCGGGTCCGTTACGGTCGCCTGCCCGTTCCGCTATCGGAGAATCTAGAGAAATCTAGTGTCCTGACTACCGATTCGTAGACAGTACGAGAAGTGGGGCGCCGCCACGCCGGGATCGACCGCGTGCGTCGGTTGCGCAACGTGTGCATAACGCCTGGTATAGGCAGCTAACGCAGCGGAAATCCACACCGACAACCGGGCAAGAACGCTCCGTCCAAGGGTTCATCGCGACAGGAGACATCATGTCCACGACTATCGCCCGCCGGGCCGCCGGTCCCGATGGCCATCGCGTCACCGTCACCGCCGACGACGGCGTCCCGATCTCCGTTCGCCTCTTCGGCGACGACGACGCGACAGCCACCGTCGTCTTCGTGCACGGACACTGCCTGCGCGCCGAATCCTGGTCCTACCTGCGTGATCACCTGTTGAAGCAGTGGGGCCGAGACACCAGGATGGTGTTCTACGACCACCGCGGTCACGGCGACTCCGGCCTGGCTGACCCGTCGACGTACACCATCGACCAGCTCGGTCACGACCTGGACGCCGTCCTGCGCGCGATCGCGCCGGCCGGACCGGTGATCCTGGTCGGACATTCGATGGGCGCGATGGTGACACTCGCCTACGCGCGCCTGTTCCCCGAGGCGATCGGCACCAGGGTCGTCGGGATCGCGTTGATCGCGGGCGCGGCCAACGGCGTCACCGAGGTGGGACTCGGACGTTTCCTGCACCGCTACGCGGTGAGCACGCTCCAGATCGCGGTGGTCCGCGCGCCACGGGTGATGCAGGTGTCCAAGCGGATGACCCGCCGACTCTTCGAACCGATCGTTCGTGAGGCCCAGTTCGGCACCAAGAAGGTGAACCCCCGTATGGCCGCGGTCGCCACGGCCATGCTGAACGAGACACCCTTGCTCACGATGGCGACTTTCCTGACCTCGCTGATGACCTTCGACGAGACCGCGACATTGCACCGTCTCGGCGAGATTCCCGCACTGGTGCTCGCCGGTTCGGCCGATATCGTCGTGCCCTACGCGCACTCGGTGGTCCTCGCTTCGCAATTGGCCAGGTCCGAACTGGTCCGGCTCGATGGCGCCGGCCACAGTGTCATCCTGGAAAGGGCGGAGGAGGTCGCGCTCTCGATCGTCGCACTCGTCGCGAGGGTGTCCACCGCGATGACCGATCCCGGACCCGAATACGCGGCGGCGGGCTGAGCGGTTTCGGCCGGTACGACCCCGGCCCAGCGGGTCGCCCGGTTGCGAGACGCGCAGGGCGGGCGCAGGCTGGTCGACAAGGCCCCCGACGAAGGAGGCAACATCCGAGCAAATATCGGGTTGTGCCGGACACGAGCCTGAACCCGATTCTTTCTGTACTGTGTTGTAGATCACGTTGTGTGGTGGGTCACACGACTCGGTGTAGTGCGCCCCAGGGCAGATCCCTGATCCGGGCGGATATGGCCGGGATCGCATATCCGCCAAGGAACACAGGAGGTAATGATGACACGCAGCGATATTGCGGAACTACGCTACGCGGTCGGCCAGCTCCGGCAATCGATCGGCGCACTGCGCTCCCACTACGGGGACGCGAAGACCGTGCGCAGGCTGGAGAACGACCTCGAGCGCCTCGCCATCGATGCCGACGAGTTCGAGCAGTCCCCGCCGCCGGAGGTTTCGCATAGGCCCCAGGACACGATTTATGTGCCCGACAGCAAATCCGACGAAGCCGCCTGGATGGGCGCCCAGGACGAAGGTCTGGGATTCCACTCCAGACCCCGCACCAAGTAGCGGCGTGACGTGCGCCCGTCGTCACGGCGCACGTCGTCACGGACTCAGGCCCGGTGCCTACCGGGCCTGCGCGACGGCCGGATGCCATGGAACCGCGCGCCGCGCGGCGTCTCGACGACCGGGCTCACCTCGGCCGATTCGAACAGCGCGGCGATGCCGTGGTCACGGCCGAGCGCGATGGCCTCCAGACCGTAACGTCCCTCGATACGGGACAATTCGTGCAGCATCGTCGTCATGATCCGTAGGCCGGTCGCCCCGACGGGGTGACCGAGCGCGATGGACGAGCCGTTCACGTTCAGGCGATCACGCGGATCGAGATCCCATTCCATCGCCAGGGCGAGTACCTCCACCGCGAAACCCTCGTTGACCTCGATCAGGTCTATCTCGTCGAGGGTGAATCCGGTGTGGCCGAGCAGTTTCGCGACCGCGGGCGCGGCGCCGAGGGTCGCGGAGTCGGCGTCGCATCCGGCCGCAGCCCAGCCGACGAGGAACGCCATCGGCGTCAGGCCGAGTTCTTCGAGCCGATCCTCCGCGACAACCAGGCAGCCGGACGCGCCGTGCCGGTGCGAACTCATATTGCCCACGGTGACGACACCGTCGGAGAGCAGCGGGCGCAGCGCACCGAGGGTATGGGTCGACATATCGTCGCGCACACCCTCGTCCCGCAGGATCCGATGACCCGCGGTGTCGAATCCCGGTTCGCTCCACCCGGGGGGCTGGGCGGTCACACCGACCGGGATCACCTCCGACGCGAACAAGCCCTGGCGCCACGCGCGGGCGGCCTTGCGGTGGCTCGCGACGGCGAATTCGTCGGCCTCCGAACGCCGGATGCCGTAGTGGCGCGCGATCTCCTCGGCATTGGCCAATTCCACCGTGCGCACCGAATCGACGGCGAACGGATCGGCGGCGCATTCGACGCCGCCCGCGACCACGACGTCGGCGGCCCCGGTCTGCACCATCATGGCCGCGGTGATCACCGCTTGGAGTCCGCTGCCGCTGCGTCGATCGGTGAGAAATCCCGGCACCGCGAAGGGCAGTCCCGCGCCGCGCGCGGCGAGCCTGCTCAGCTCGGGCGCACCGACCACGCCGCCGTCGACACAGGCCATCGCCACATCTTCGATACGCCACGGATCGATTCCCGAACGTTCGATCACCGCGGAAAGCACCGTCGTGGCCAGCCAATCGGGCGGCATCCCGGTCAGCGCTCCACCTTCGACGCCACTCGGTGTCCGAACCGGTGCCACGATCGCGGCTCTTCTCATCATGGTGACTCCTTCCCCGGCCGAAGGCAGGGTCCGAACTGCGGCGCTTCCGCGGCTCCCGGCAAACGCGGGCATCGGGCGTGCCCACCCTCGTCCACGCCGCGGCGTGACGGGCATCGGTGCACGTCAAAGGTAAAACTCAAGGAAATGGGACCACGAAATTGTTGCGGTCGTGTGACGCTCCGCAACCGGAAAATCGGACTCTCGGTTCCGTTTTCACCGAGGTCGCTCGAAACATGTTCTGTTTTAGTCGAGTTCGAAATGTCGCGTTCGTCCGCCACGCAACGGGCGGGTATTCGCGGATCGGTCGATGTGGCGTAAATCATAGCTGCCACGGCCCGCCAGGATTCGCAAGACCCCGCTCAATCGATAGCGCACGTGTCGTATGGTGCTCAGCATCACATTCGATCGCGGAGGGAATGATGACCACCCGCACAGCAGATCAGCGAGGCATCCACCTGTGAGTGCCGCACCGACAGCCACCCCCGCCACTCCCGAAGCCCCACAGCCGGGAACGGGCGTCTTCGGAAAGACCCGCGCCCGCATCTCCGAGCGCACCCTGCGCACCGACCGATGGTGGATCCCGCCCCTGGTCACCGCCATCGGGCTCGGCGCCTTCGTCATCTACGCGACGATCAGATCGTATGTGCGGACGGCGTATTGGGTGGCCGAGTACCACTACCTGACGCCGTTCTACTCACCGTGCCTGAGCACCTCGTGCGAACCGGGGTCCTCGCATTTCGGCACCCCGTTCGGCGATCTCCCCGTCATCCTGCCGCTCGGCTTCGTGGTGCTGCCGTTCCTGCTCGGATTCCGGCTCACCTGCTACTACTACCGCAAGGCCTACTACCGCGCGGTCTGGTTCTCCCCGCCCGCGTGCGCCGTCGCCGAACCGCACGCGCGCTACACCGGCGAGACCAAACTGCCGCTGATCATCCAGAACGCGCATCGCTACTTCTTCTACGTGGCGGTCGTGGTCTCGCTGATCAACACCTACGACGCTATCTCCGCGTTCCACGGCAAGACCGGCGGATTCGGATTCGGCCTCGGCAATATCGTCCTGCTCGTCAACGTCATCCTGCTCTGGGCCTACACCGTGTCCTGCCATTCGTGCAGGCACATCATGGGCGGCAAACTCAAGCATTTCTCCGCGCATCCGGTGCGGTACTGGTTCTGGACCCAGGTCTCCAAACTCAACACCCGCCATATGGCGCTGGCGTGGACCACGCTCGGCACGCTCGTGCTCACCGACTTCTACGTGATGTTGGTTGCCAGCGACACGATTTCGGACCTGCGGTTCATCAACTGACCCGCGCCCGCCAGTAACCAAGAAGTCAGAGGAGAGTTCGCGGCAATGCCAGAAGTGGAACGGCACAAATACGACGTCGTCGTCATCGGTGCCGGAGGCGCCGGACTGCGCGCGGTGATCGAAGCGAGAGAACACGGCCTTTCGGTCGCGGTGGTGTGCAAATCCCTGTTCGGCAAGGCGCACACCGTGATGGCCGAGGGCGGCTGCGCCGCGTCGATGGGAAACGCCAACGAGAAGGACAGTTGGCAAACCCATTTCAAGGACACCATGCGCGGTGGCAAATTCCTCAACAACTGGCGCATGGCCGAACTGCACGCGCAGGAGGCGCCGGATCGGGTCTGGGAACTGGAGACCTACGGCGCACTGTTCGACCGGACCGCGGACGGCCGCATCAGCCAGCGCAATTTCGGCGGCCACACCTACCCGCGCCTCGCGCACGTCGGCGACCGGACCGGACTCGAGATCATCCGCACCATGCAGCAGAAGATCGTCTCGCTGCAACAGGAGGATTTCGCGGAATCCGGTGACTACGAGTCGCGTATCAAGGTTTTCGCCGAATGCACCATCACCGAACTGCTCAAGGACGGTGACCGGATCTCCGGCGCGTTCGGCTACTGGCGGGAATCGGGCAAATTCATCCTGTTCGAAACCCCGGCGGTGGTGCTGGCGACCGGCGGTATCGGCAAGTCCTACAAGGTGACCTCCAATTCCTGGGAGTACACCGGCGACGGTCACGCCCTCGCGCTGCGGGCGGGCGCGACGCTGATCAATATGGAATTCCTGCAATTCCATCCGACCGGCATGGTCTGGCCACCCAGTGTGAAGGGCATCCTGGTCACCGAGGGCGTACGCGGTGACGGTGGGGTGCTCAAGAACACCGAGGGCAAGCGGTTCATGTTCGAGTACATCCCCACGGTGTTCAAGGGACAGTACGCGGAGACCGAGACCGAGGCCGACCAGTGGCTGAAGGATAACGACTCGGCTCGGCGCACCCCCGATCTACTGCCACGTGACGAAGTGGCTCGCGCCATCAACTCCGAGGTGAAGGAGGGGCGCGGCACCGAACACGGCGGCGTCTACCTCGATATCGCCTCGCGGTTGCCCGCCGAGGAGATCCGCAGGCGACTGCCGTCGATGTACCACCAGTTCAAGGAACTGGCCGATGTCGACATCACGAAGGAGCCGATGGAAGTCGGCCCGACCTGCCACTACGTGATGGGCGGTATCGAGGTCGCGCCGGATACCGGGGCGGCCACCGTGCCCGGCCTCTTCGCGGCGGGCGAATGTTCCGGCGGTATGCACGGTTCCAATCGTCTCGGCGGCAATTCGCTGTCGGACCTGCTGGTGTTCGGCAGGCGGGCCGGACTCGGCGCCGCCACCTACGTCGCGGGCCTGCCCGCCCGGCCCGCGGTCTCCGACGCCGATGTCGACCGGGCCGCGCGCGACGCGGTCGCACCGTTCGATCCGCCCGCCGACGGCGCGGGCGAGAATCCGTACACCCTGCACACCGATCTGCAACAGGCGATGAACGACCTGGTCGGCATCATCCGCAAGGACCACGAACTGCACCAGGCCATCGAGCGGCTCGCCGAACTGCGGCAACGTTTCGCGGGCGTGCAGGTCGAGGGACATCGGCAGTTCAATCCGGGCTGGCATCTCGCCCTGGACCTGCGGAACATGCTGCTCGTCAGCGATTGCGTCGCCCAGGCCGCGCTGCTGCGCACCGAGAGCCGGGGCGGACACACCCGCGACGATTTCCCCGGCATGGATCCGGTCTGGCGCAACAAGTTGCTCGTCTGTTCCATCGACCCGGCCGAAGCCGCCCAGGCGGTGCCGTCGGTGCGGGTCACCCCGGAGGATCAGACTCCGATGCGCGAGGATCTGCTCGCGCTGTTCGATCTGTCCGAACTGGAGAAGTACTACAACCCCGCCGAACTCGCGACACACCCGTCCGGTTCGGTCTCTGCCACGGAAGGTGAGGCGTAACGATGGGTTACGACGCCAAATTCCGCGTGTGGCGCGGTGACGAAAACGGTGGCGAACTGGAGGATTTCACCGTCGAGGTGAACGAGGGCGAAGTGGTCCTCGACATCATCCACCGGCTACAGGCCACCCAGACACCGGATCTCGCCGTGCGATGGAACTGTAAGGCGGGCAAATGCGGTTCCTGTTCGGCGGAGGTGAACGGGCGACCGCGGCTGCTGTGCATGACGCGCATGTCCACCTTCCAGCCGGACGAACTGGTCACCGTCACGCCGATGCGCACCTTCCCGGTGATCAGGGATCTCGTCACCGATGTCTCCTTCAACTACCAGAAGGCAAGGGAGATACCGTCTTTCACGCCCCCCGACGATCTGAAACCGGGCGACTACCGGATGAAACAGGTCGATGTGGAGCGCTCACAGGAATTCCGCAAATGCATCGAATGCTTCCTGTGCCAGAACACCTGTCACGTGGTGCGCGATCACGACGAGAACAAGGAAGCATTCGCCGGGCCGCGTTTCCTCATGCGCATCGCGGAACTGGAAATGCATCCCCTCGATGTCGCCGACCGGCGCGACCTGGCCCAGGACGAGCAGGGGCTCGGTTTCTGCAATATTACCAAATGCTGCACCGAGGTATGTCCGGAACATATCGCGATCACCGATAACGCGCTGATCCCGCTCAAGGAACGCGTCGCCGACCGGAAGTACGACCCCCTGGTCTGGCTCGGCAACAAACTCTTCCGCCGCTGAGATCTACGACGATGTACGACAACCGGCCGGGTTTTCACAGCCCGGCCGGTCGGCGCACCCATTCACAACATCGCCACTACACCGATGGCGACCACCCACACCAGCACCCCGACGAACAACGCCGGCAACAACGAGCTGGTGAGCACGTAGACGCCGATCGATGACACCGCGAACAGCAGCGCGACGATCAGCCATTCCACCCAATCGCCAGGCCGAAGTTTCTTGTACCGGGGCGGGGCATTCTTTAACCCTCGGTCCACATGATTGGGCTACCCGACCACGGCCTCGATAAACGCCCGTTCGTTGTCGAATCTGCGCTGTTTCGTGATCTTCCGGCCCCCGGGACGGCGACTCCCTACGCCGTCCGGGGGCCGTCGAATCAGGGGCGGTCGAACTCGCCGTCCTGCACTCCGGCCGTGAAGGCGGCCCACTCACCAGGGGTGAACACCAGGACGTGACCGTCGGGGTCGTTGCCGTTGCGCAGTCCCACGTGCCCGTCGGCTAGCAACGCCACCTCCACGCTGTCGCTACCGGGGCTGTCACCCGCCTTCAGCCAGGTGGCGCCGTCGAGATCGACGTTCGTGCGGCCGTTGACGCTCATCTGCCCAATTCCTTCCGTACCGTGAAACCGGATTCACGAACGATCGAAGACGCCACCGGTCACCCGGGCGGTGAACGCGTCCCATTCGCGCGGGGTGAAGACCAGGGCCCCGCCGCCCGGATTCTTGCTGTCGCGCACGCCGACGTGGTCCGCGTCGAGGAATGCCACCTCGACGCAATCCTTGCCCGCACCGCTGCGGGTGCTCTTGAACCACCGCGCGCCGACCAGATCGAAATTCATGCCACATACTCCTTCGCGACCTGCCGTAGCAGGTGTCTACTGGGTTGAATATCGAGCGCATGACGTCGAAGACACTCGTGTGCCCGGTCGTACCGCCGCACATCGGCGTGTCTTTCGAGATAGAGATCCCCGGTGAAACCCTCCGCGTACACCACAGGCGGCTCCACCGGGTGTCCCTTGCCGTCGGTTCCGAATTCCAGAACCGTGAACGGTCCGGTGGAGACTCCGAGCGGGACACCGGCCGCGAACGGCAGGATACGCAGGCCGACATTGTCCCGTGTGCTGAAATCGGCAAGGTGTCGTAGCTGCGCCGCCATCACTTTCGCGCCACCGACCACCCGGTGCAACACCGACTCGTGCAGGACCACGTCGACGGTGGCGGGCGCGACCCTGCGGGTGATGAGCGCTTGGCGCTGCATGCGCAGCGCGACCCTGCGTTCGATCTCGTCTTCCGTATCGTCCGGGTAGCCAAGATGATTCAGGGCCCGAGCATACTCAGCGGTCTGTAGTAAACCCAGCACCAATTCGGACTGATAGGACGTCAATTTCTGCGCGGAAGCTTCCAGACCCACGTATACATCGAAGTTTTCGGGGATCAGGTCGCCGTACGCGTGCCACCAGCTCTTCACCGCCGCTTGCTGGGCCAGTCCCTTGAGACCGTCGACGAGTTCGTCGGGCATCCCGTAGATCCGACACAGCTCCTGGATATCGATGGTCCGAATACGGTCGGCCTGGCCTTTTTCCAGCCGCTGCAACGTGCTCGCACCCCATTCCATCAGGCGCGACGCCTCGGCGATCGTCAGTCCGGCCTGGGTCCGCCAATCGCGCAGGTATCTGCCCAGCTGGCGGCGCGGTAGGGTGGAGGCGGCGTTGTCGGCGCCGGTATGCGAGCGATGCCCGCCTCCGGTGACTCGTTCCGAATGTGCCGAAGTTTCTGCCGAACTCGCTGACACAGCACGCTCCGTTCTGTGCTCGGACTCGCGCGAAACGACGGCACCACGGTCCCACGAGCTCGGTTTCGTCGTCACTTCGCCTGGGCAATAGATTTTTTGAAGATGATCGGGCTCTCGAGAGTTACGGCATTTCGAGGACGATCGGACTCTCGAAAGTCACCGCCCGGCTGGTCGGCCGCCTCCGCTTCGGCGATATCCGCGTCAGCAACCTCGGCCGGGAGCAACTTCATCCACCATGGAGAATCCTGCCCTCCCCACCGGTTTTCGTGCTGGGGTTTCGCTCGAAAATTTTCGGATATCGGCAGACACCCGATCCGAGGGTGCTCACGGTGGTGTGCTGGATGTGTGCCCGGAGCCGATCAGACGGTCCCCTCCCCCCTGTGAAACCTCCGGGCACGCACCGAATTCGATGACGGAGGCCCCGCGCGATCCGCTCGATCACGCGGGGTCGACGTCTCCGGGCGCGTCACGAGCGCCGCGGGACTCACACGCAGGAACGAGGAGTCATGGCTGTACATGTCATTGCGTCGTCGTTGATGACCAGCGATTCGACCCCGCACCGAGCTCGCAGCGTCGGGCACGAGCGCTGGGTGGTCTCCTACCTACCCGGGCGCACACTGACGTGCGCACAGGCCGTGTCCGCCCTGAAGGTTGCCGAGGTTGTGCCGGACCTACTCGACTCGGTCGGCGAGCTGGCCGATCAGGTCGGCCTCACCGCGTTGGAAGCCGTGGGCATGGCCATCCACCAGGCGCCGTGGGACGAACTGCCGCACCCGCGGGGTACCGACCTGACGTCGTATTCGGCCTACATCCCGGCGGAGGTGGCGTGATGCAACTGCCGAACTTCAACATGCCCGTCACCTCGTTCCTCACCTGCGGGCGCGATCCCGGGGTGATGACCGACGAACAGGCCCACGCGGCAATGCAATTGCACCTGGATTGCACGGTCGACCGCTGCATGGTCCGACGTCGCGCCCGCACCACTCTCGTCGAATCCGGCAAATGCGTCCTCGACGAAAGGGCGCTTCCGCTCTGACCAGCTGCGCGGGGCCGCACCACCGCGGCCCCTACGCGCAGGTCAGTGCCAGGTGTGATCGGTCAGTGGGGTGCGGGGGGCGAATTTGGGTTTGTGCGCGTAGCCGCTGATCTCCAGCAGCCGAATGGCGCGGTAGCGGTGGGGGCGAAGGGGTTCGAGGTATTCGATCATTGTGGCGTCGTCGATGGGACGCCCGATCAAGGTCCATCCGACGATGGCGGCCAGGTGGTAGTCACCGACCGAGAGAGCGTCCGCGTCGCCGTAGGCGCGCTGGGCCGTCTCGGCCGCCGTCCAGACCCCGATACCGGGCACGGTCCGCAGCATGCGCGCGGCCTCGTCCGGACTCCGGACGGCGGTGCGCTCGAGCGAATCCGCGACGCGGGCGGCGGCGACGATGGTCCTGGCACGTTCCGGGCCGACATTTGCCTTGTGGAATGTCCACGACGGGATCCGGCGCCAGGTCTGCGCGTCGGGCGGGAGCAGGAGTCCAGCCGGGGCGGGACCGGGAGCGGGGGTGCCGAATTTCCGCACGAGGGTCCGCCACGAGGCGCGCGCCGAGATCGTGTGCACCTTCTGTTCGAGCACCGCGGGTACCAGGGCTTCGAAAACCAGTTTCGTCCGCAACATGCGCAGACCGGGGAAGCGGCGGTGCGCGTCGGCGAGTTTCGGATGTTCGGGGGCGAATCCGGAGAGATCTTCGTCCAGGCAGAGCATGTGCTCCAACCCGTCGAGAAATTCGGCGGCGCCCGGTCCCCAGGCCCTGGCGTCCACACCGCACGGACCGGCTTGGGCCAATCGGTAGGTCACGGGGCCGGTCGGCATGCGCGAGGCGTGCCAGTGCGCGCCGTCGGCGGTCACGCGGTGGCACGGGTCGCCGGTGCCGCGACGCAGGGGGGCGAGCGTCGGATCGAGATCGATCGGCCGGTCCGCGATCACCGTCCGGGACGGGCCGGGGTGGCTCGTGTCCGGGATTGCCGTCGATTCGCGCACCGCACCATTGTGCTCGCCCCGCCGCCGCGATCGGTGTCGACCCGGCGTTCTCCGAGGACTTCGGGTCACCGGATCCTCCGTCGCGCGGGAGGTCGCGGGCACCGGCATCGATCCCGCCGGATTCACCGGATATGTCGCGATAGGTATTCGACATAATCACCGATCTACGCCCTCTGTAACACGCCAATTTCAGCAGGCGATAATTCTTTCGATGATTCCTTAGAATCAGCGAACATGCAGCAATAGCCGTGATGGAAGGGCGACATGATCACGAATCTTATCAATGCGCTTCTCGCCGCCTGGGGTGGCGTTTTCGCCGGTAGCTCCGGTTACCAGATTCCGCCAGGCATGTTCCCGTCCGGCAGCTGAGGCGATACACGCCCGCGCTCGCATCTCACCGCGGCGGTGCGGGAATCCGCCGCCCGGACCCGAATCATCGTTCTTCCATGAGTAACTCGACCAGGTGACGGCTTTCGCGGGCGGCGAGTTGCGCCGCTTGGGTGCGGCAGGAGAATCCGTCCGCGAGGAGTATCGATTCCGATCCCGCACTTCGCACAGCGGGCAGCAGACCATTCTCGGCCACCGCGACAGAGATGTCGTAATGGCCGGACTGCATCCCGAAATTTCCGGCAAGACCACAACATCCGGTGATCTCGCGCACATCTACCCGCATTGCGGCTAATATCTGGCGATCGGATTCGAAGCCCAATACGGCGTGCTGATGGCAATGCGGTTGCACCACGACCGACAGGTCCGAACGCACCGGGGGTCGCCAGTCGGGATGCTCGCCGAGGAATTCGGCCATCGTGCGCACGGCGGCGGCTGTAGCCCGCGCACGCGGATCCTCGGGCAGCAGTTGCGGCAGATCCGCGCGCAGCACCGCGGTGCACGAGGGTTCCAGCCCGACCACGAGTCCTCCCGCGCGGACATGCTCATCGACGGCGTCGAGGGTCGCGCGCAGCCGAGCGCGCGCCCCGTCCAACTGTCCGGTGCTGATCCAGGTCAGTCCGCAACACACCCGTGCGCGCGGCACCACGACCCGGTAGCCGAGCCATTCCACCAGCCGCACGGCGGCCAGCGCGATCTGCGGATCGAAGGCATCGGTGAAGGTATCGATCCAGAGCATGACCTCGGGACCGTTCCCGGACTCGGTGGGTCGCCGTGCTCGCCATATCCGGCGAAAACTGCGTTCGGCGAGAACCGGTATCGGCCGTCGCGGGTCCATCCCCGCCGCCCGCAAACCGGTGCGACGCAGGCGGTCGGACCGCGCGAGCGCGTTCGCCAGGCGGGGTACCCGGGTCGCGACTCGTAACCACCGGGGCAGCCACCCCAACGTGTAGTGATCGACGGGCCGCGGACGTCGCCGGTAGCGGCGGTACAGCGCTTCCGATTTATAGGTCGCGACGTCGACGCCCGCCGGACAGTCGGTCCCGCACGCCTTGCAGGACAGGCACAGATCCAGCGATTCGGCGACCGCCTCCGACGTCCAGTCGAGCGCGCCGCGCGCCACCTCCTGGAGCACCCGCGCCCGACCTCTCGTGCTGTCCTTCTCGTCGGCGGTCGCCTGATACGACGGACACATGAATCCGCCCTCGGCCCGGCATTTCCCGACGCCGACGCAGCGGTGCACGGCCGTGCCGAAATCGCCGTCGTCCTCGGGGAAGGCGAAGCCCGCGAGCGGAATTCGAGGCAGTCCCGCCGCACGCAGATCGGCGTCGACCGGGCGCGGTTCGACGAGGACGCCCGGGTTCAACAAATTCCCCGGATCGAAAAGTGCCTTGTAACCGGCGAATACGTCGAGCACCTCGCGGGAGTACATGACCTCCAGCAGTTCCGAACGCGCCCGCCCGTCACCGTGTTCGCCCGACAGCGAGCCTCCGTAGCGGACGACCAGTTCGGCGGCGTCGAAGAGGAAGGCGCGGAACCGTTCCGGCGCGCCGACGATCGGCAGGTCGAGACGGACATGGATGCAGCCGTCGCCGATATGGCCGTACAGCAACCCGTCGACGTCGTGCGCCGCGGTGAGGTCGGCGAAATCCCGCAGGTAGTCACCGAGCCGTTCGGGGGGAACGGCCGCGTCCTCCCACCCCGGCCAGGCCGGACGCCCGTCGGGTGTGCGGCCGGCCAACCCGGCGCCGTCGGCCCTGATCCGCCAGAGTGCCGCGGCCTCGACGGGATCGGTGACGATGCGCGAGTCCAGCGCGTCGGCCGCGCGGACCAGCGCGCGGGCCGCCGCCAGCGCCTGCGCCTGCGAATCACCCGACGTCTCGACGAAGAGCCAGCCGCCGCCGCGCGGGAGTTCCGGCACGCTGCCGTGGCGGGCGCGCACCACGTCGACGAGTCGCGCGTCGATCCCTTCGACCGCGATCGGGGCGCACGCCATCACCGCCGCGACATCGTCGGCGGCAGCGGCGATTCCGGGATAGCCGAGCACCGTCAGCACCGTGGCGGCGGGTACCGGCGCCAGTTCGACGGTCGCCTCCAGCAGCAGTCCGCAGGTGCCCTCGGTCCCGACGAAGGATTTCGCGACCGCCGAACCGCGTTCGGGCAGTAGATGTTCCAGTCCGTAGCCCGACGCCTGCCGGTCGAAGCGACCGAGATCGGTGCGCAGGACCGCCAGGTTGGCACGGGTGAATTCCGGGAGACCGGGAACCGCCGACGGATCGCACCCGAGGGTTCTCGCCGCGCCGGTGCCGTCGAGTATCCGCAGTTCGGCGACATTGTCGGAGGTGCGACCCCAGGCGACGGCGTGCGGCCCGCAGGCGTTGTTGCCGATCATGCCGCCGAGTGTGCAGCGGTTCTGGGTGGAGGGATCGGGACCGAATCGCAGACCGTGCGGGCGGGCCAGCCGTTGCAGGTCCGACAGCACCACCCCCGGCTGGACCCGCGCCAGCCGCCGCTGGGGATCGACCTCGAGGATACGGCGCATATATCTGCTGAAATCCAGGACGAGGCCGGGGCCGATCGCATTGCCCGCCACCGAGGTTCCGCCGCCGCGCGCGGTGACGGTGAGCCCGTTGTCGCGGGCGAATTCGAGGGTGGCCGCGACATCGTCGTCGGCGCGCGGGAAGACGACGGCCGTGGGCAGCACGCGGTAGTTCGACGCGTCGGTCGAGTATTCGGCGCGACGGCGCGCGGACAGATCCACCTCGCCGTCGACACGACCGCGCAATGCCCGCACCATCCCGTCGTCGATCACCCTGCCAGCCTAAACGCGCTGTTCAGCCCGCGTGGATTCCGCCGTCGGCGGAAATCCGCTCCGAACGGGGAAATCGGCTTGCTCTCAACCTATGTTGAGGTCTTAATGTCGGAGGTCGAGCGTTGAATGGGCGGGAAGCGAGAGGACCGGGACGTGAGTATCGAGTCAGTGGCGTGGAGCCAGATGTACCGGCAGGCGAACGCACCGCAGGACGAGCGGCCCTTCCGTCGGGTCACCGCCGAGCGCATCCTGCGATTCGCCCGGCCGCACCGGCGCAGGATCGGGGTGTTCCTGCTGTTCAGCGTGCTCTCGGCACTGCTGGCCGTCGCGACTCCCCTGCTGGCGGGCCGGATCGTGAACAATATCGTCGGCGGCGCCGCGCCGCGCGTTGTCGTGCTGCTCGCCGCCCTCATCGGCGCGCTGGCCGTGGTCGACGCGATGCTCGGACTGGTCATCCGGTGGCTGTCCTCCCGGATCGGCGAGGGACTCATCCTCGATCTGCGCACCGCGGTCTTCGATCACGTGCAGAAGATGCCGGTCGCCTTCTTCACCAGGACCCGCACCGGCGCGCTGGTGAGCAGATTGAACAACGACGTGATCGGGGCGCAGCGGGCCTTCAGCGACACCCTGTCGGGGGTGGTCGCGAACCTGGTCACGCTGGTGCTCACGCTCGCGGTGATGATCGGCATCTCCTGGCAGATAACCCTGTTGGCGCTGCTGTTGCTTCCGGTGTTCGTCCTCCCGGCACGGCGGATGGGACATCGGCTCGCCTCGATCCAGCGCGAAGCCGCCGGATTGAACGCGTCGATGAGCACCCAGATGACCGAACGGTTCTCCGCGCCGGGCGCGACGCTGGTCAAACTGTTCGGCAGGCCCGCGCAGGAATCGGACGAATTCGCGGTGCGGGCGCGCCGGGTGCGCGATATCGGTGTGCGCACAGCGATGTTGCAGACGGTTTTCGTCACCTCGCTGACCCTGGTCTCGGCGCTGGCCGTGGCGTTGGTGTACGGCCTCGGCGGCTGGTACGCGCTGCGCGGGCAGTTGGACGCGGGTGCGGTTGTCGCGCTGTCACTGCTGCTGACCAGGCTGTATGCCCCGTTGACCGCACTGGCCAGCGCTCGGATGGAGATAATGTCCGCGCTGGTGAGTTTCGAGCGTGTCTTCGAGGTGCTCGACCTGAAACCGCTGATCGAGGACGCCCCCGACGCGGTGGCCGTACCGGAAGGCCCGGTGACGGTGGAACTCGACGAGGTGAGTTTCGGCTACCCGTCCGCCGACAAGGTGTCGCTGGCCTCGCTGGAGGATGTATCGACCCTGGACACGCGCGGCGGGGTGGAAGTGCTGCACCGGGTCTCGCTGCGGGCCGAGCCGGGCCAGCTGATCGCGCTGGTCGGTTCGTCCGGTGCGGGCAAATCGACGGTGGCGCAATTGGTTTCCCGGCTCTACGACGTCGATTCCGGGGCGGTCCGACTCAACGGCGCGGACGTGCGTCAACTCGACACCGCCTCGTTGCGCGCGACCGTCGGCCTGGTGACCCAGGACGGTCATCTGTTCCACGACACCATCCGGGCCAATCTGTCGCTGGCGCGGCCGGAGGCGAGCGAGACCGAATTGTGGGACGCGCTGGAACGGGCGCGGCTGCGTGAGCTGGTCGATTCGTTGCAGGACGGATTGGACACCGTCGTCGGCGAACGTGGCTACCGGCTGTCAGGCGGGGAGCGTCAACGGCTGACCATCGCCCGATTGCTGCTCAAACAGCCGAGAGTCGTCATTCTGGACGAGGCCACCGCGTCACTGGATTCGACGTCGGAAGCCGCGGTGCAGGAGGCTCTTTCGGAAGCGCTGGTCGGCCGGACCGCCCTGGTGATCGCACACCGGCTGTCCACCATCCGGGCCGCCGACCAGATCCTCGTGCTGGAGGAGGGCCGCGTGGTGGAACGCGGCACCCACACCCAATTGCTCGCCGCCGACGGCCGCTACGCCGAGCTGTACCGCACCCAGTTCGCGGACGATCCGGTGCCGACCGCCGCCTGAGCGCGTTCGAACCGGAATCAGCCGGGAAACGCCGACGATGAACTCGTGTCGCCGGAGTTTCCCGGTCGCGAGGTGTAGCGCCCCGCCTTACGTCCGGCGCGGGCCCTGCGGCCGAGGGTCGCGCCGATCGCGACGATCATGGCCGAGCCGACCACGATCGGGCCGAGCACCACCCCGATCACGATCAGCACGACCATCGGCTCCATGCGATCAGAATTCGCCCGCGACACCGAAGATCGTTCGGCCGGAATGGGTCCCGTTCTTGATGGAATGCAGCACTTTCTCCGCCTCGGTGATCGGTGCGACATTCTCGATATCCGAGAGGTGACGCGGACGCATGTCCTGGCCGAGACGCGTCCACAGTTCGCGGCGGGGCTCGATCGGCAGCGCGACGGAATCGATGCCGATGAGGGCGACACCGCGCAGGATGAACGGCATCACCGTGGTCGGCAGCACGTGGCCGCCGGTCAGGCCGCTCGCCGCGACGGTGCCGCCGTAGCCGATGGAACTGAGGATGTAGGCCAGCGACGCGCCGCCGACACTGTCCACCGCACCGGCCCATCGCGTCTTCGACAGCGGGCGCGGTTTCGCGTCGGGATCCTCCGGCAGCCGACCGATGACCTCGTTGGCGCCGATATCGGCGAGTTTGTCGGCCGCGTCGGTCTTACCGGTCGAGGCGATCACCTCGAAGCCGAGACCGGACAGGATGGCGATCCGGTGATCGTCGTCAACACCTCCGGCGGCACCCTCAGCGCCGGGGACAATATGGGCGACTGGAACTGACGGTCCCCACCCGTTCCACCGAAACCCGCGGCCGACGTGATCGGCCGCGGGTTTCGCGTTTCCGGCCTACGACTCGTCCCGCCCGGGCAGGCGCGGTAACCGGCCCGCGGCGCGCAGACCCGAGATGGTGTCGGCGATGACCTCTCCCGGATCGCGATAGCGCAGGCCCAGGTCGCGTTCGCTCGCGCTGTCGTCGGATTCCGGCATCCGGGTGTAGTACTGCATCGCGGCTTCGGTGAGCGGGCTGGTGAAGGGGACCAGGCGCGAGAGCGCGTCGGAGGTGCGGCCGAGCAGGCGAAGGGCGGCGTCCGGCACCGGGACGGCGCGCGTGGTCCGGCCGGTGACCTCGGAGAAGAGCGCGGCGAGTTCGGTCACACCGACGCGATGACCACCGCACAGGTAGCGGCGCGGCCCCAGCCCTGGGACCAGGGCCGCCGCGTGCAGCGCCGCGACATCGCGGACGTCGACGATGGTCCATCCCGCGTGCCTGCCCGGGAGCAGTCGCAGCCGCACGGCGACCTCGACACCGTCGGCGCCCTCGCCGAACCGAGGACCGGCAGCCGGGCCCAGCACCATACCCGGATAGCTGACGACCACCGGCGCGCCCGCGTCCTGTAACCCCCGCGCGTACAGCTCCACCCGGGCCTTCGAACGCCCGTAGGCATCGGAACCGCCGACGACGGGTAGCTCGGCCGACACCGTCGTCGCGCCCGGATGGAACAGGACGGTGAAACTCGAGACGTGCACGATCGGGTCGAGACCGAGTTCGGCCGCGATCCCGAGCACATGCGTCGCGCCTACCGTGTTCGTGGTGAGCATCTCGCGCGCGCGGCGGCGGTCGGTCGCCACCACGGCCGCGCAGTGCACGACCGCGTCGCATCCGAGCAGGGCCAGGCGCACCGAATCGGCGTCGGTGATATCGCCGACCACGCGGTCGGCGGTATCGACGCCGAGCGCGGCGGGTGCGGTGAGCCGCGACGGATCCCTGACCAGGAACCGCACCCGATGTCCGGCGTCGGCGACGGCCTTCGCCGTCCACGCGCCGAGGAAACCCGTTCCGCCCGTCACCAGCACACGCACGTGCCGATGGTAGGTGCTCGCGGTTCGGGTTCCCGCCGGAACCGCGGAACTACCAGATCTTCACGCGCTGCTCCGGTTCCAGGTACAGCGTGTCACCCGGGCGCACCTCGAAGGCCTCGTGGAAGCTGTCGATATTGCGGACCACGGCGTTGCACCGGAATTCCGGCGGCGAATGCGGATCGACGGCGAGCCGCCGGATGGCCTCCTCGCTGCGCGCCTTGGTGCGCCAGACCTGAGCCCAGCCGTAGAACACCCGCTGCAATCCGGTGAGTCCGTCGATCGTGGGTGCTTCGGTTCCGTTCAGCGAGATCCGGTACGCCTCCAGCGCGATGGAGAGTCCACCGAGATCGCCGATGTTCTCGCCGATGGTGAATTCGCCGTTGACGGTGTGCTCGTCGGGCAGTTCCTTGGGGGACAGCACGTCGTACTGTTCGATCAAAGCCTTGGTGCGCTTACCGAATTCGGCCCGATCGTCGTCGGTCCACCAGTCGACCATGTTGCCGTCGCCGTCGTATTTCGCGCCCTGGTCGTCGAATCCGTGACCGATCTCGTGTCCGATGACGGCGCCGATACCGCCGTAGTTGGCCGCGTCGTCGGCGTTCATGTCGAAGAACGGCGGTTGCAGGATCGCGGCGGGGAAGACGATCTCGTTCATGCCGGGGTTGTAGTAGGCGTTGACCGTCTGCGGGGTCATGAACCATTCGTCACGGTCGACCGGCCCGCCCAGTTTGTTCAGGTCACGGTCGTGTTCGGCGATATATCCGCTGCGGTAGTTGCCGACGAGATCGGCCGGATCGACGGTGACGGCCGAGTAGTCTCGCCAGCGCTCGGGATAGCCGATCTTGGGGGTGAACTTCTCGAGTTTGGCCAGCGCGGCCTTGCGGGTGTCGGGGCCCATCCATTCCAGATCGGCGATATTACGCCGGTACGCCTCCTGGAGATTGGCGACCAACTCGACCATCCTGGCCTTCGCCTCGGGCGGGAAATGCTGCGCCACATACAGTTTGCCGACGGATTCGCCGAGCAGATCCTGCACCAGCGAGACGCCGCGCTTCCACCGCTCGCGGTTCTCCTGCGCGCCGGTCAGGGTGCGACCGTAGAAGTCGAAATTCTCCTCGACCACCGCGTCGGTGAGATACGGTGCGCGTGAACGCAGTACACGCCACGCGGCCCATGCCTGCCAATCCGCCAGCGATTCCGACGACCACGCCCGCACGAACGCGCTCACATAATCGGGTTGGCGGACAACCAGTTCGGCGAAGAGATCGGGGCCCGAGCGGTCGACGCTCTCCGCCAGCGCCTCGGTCCACGCGGTCCAGTCGAATTCGGGATGTTCGGCGGTCAGCGCGGCGAAGGTCATCAGGTTGTAACTGCGTTCGGCATCGCGACGGCGCACGACATCCCAGTGCCCGGCGGCCAACTTCTTCTCGAGTTCGAAGATCCGCTGCCCCACGGTATCCAGATCGGGGGGCAACAGGGCCGCGATCCTCGGGTCGGCCGCGGCCAGGGCGAACATGCGCCCGATATGCGCGATGTACTTGTCCCGGATCTCGGCGAACTCGTCCTGACGGTAGTAGGACTCGTCGGGCAGTCCGATGCCGGACTGGGTGGCGTGCAGCAGGTAGCGCTGGGAGTTCTTGTCGTCGGTGTCGACGTAGAAGCCGAGCGCGCCGCCGATTCCGGTCCGTTGCAAACGGCCGAGCAGCGCCGCGAAACCACCGCGATCGACGACCTCGCGCACCGCGGCGAGTTCGGACGAGATCGGCCCGAAGCCCGCTGCCGCGACGGCCTCGGTATCCATGAAGCTGGAATACAGGTCACCGATCTTGCGCGCGTCGGTGCCGGGGGCGGCCTGCTCGGCGGCGGCGTTCTGGATGATTCGCTGCACGTCCAGTTCCGCCTGGTCGTAGAGCGTGCGGAAGGCCCCGTCCACGGCGCGATCGGCGGGGATCGTGTAGTCGTCCAGCCATTTGCCGTTGACATGCGCGAACAGATCGTCCTGCACCCGGACTGCGTCGTCGAGGTAGGACAGATCGATACCGGAGGGACTGCTCAGCTCGGAAGTCACGCCAACCAGTATGCCCAGAACGCGGCTTCGCGCGGCAGTGCCGAGCTCGGTGATGTGCCCCGGCCGCGGTCGCGGCCGGGGGAGACGGACAGGTCAGGCGGGAAGTACGACGCGGTCGAATTCCCCGTCACGGACGCCGGCGATGAAGGCGTCCCATTCCTCGGGTGTGTAGGTGAGGGTGATATCTCCGTGACGCAACGACGTGGTGCCGTCCGACGTGGTGAGAGCGGTCAGAGCCGTCGGAGTGATCGGGGCGGTCGGCCCTTCGACCGAGCCACCGCTCGCGAGCACGGTGAGGAACGAGGTCCATTCGGTCGCGGTGACGGTGATGATCGGCTCGTCGCATAGGAGTGCGGCCGGGTCTCGGCGGTACTTACTGTCACGGACCAACACCACGTCACCGACGAATCGAACCTCGACACATTGGTTGCCGTTGTTAGACCTGCTCGACGTGAACCAGTCGGATATACAAACCGACCGGAACGTAGCGGTGGTTGCCATGCGGCAGATTTTACACTCGCGAGTACGACCTGATGACCGCCAGTGAATCCTCACGACTCAACGACTGTTCCCGCGCGCGAACATAGGCGAATGCCAGGTCACGCACCAGATCCGGATCATCGACCGCGCCGCCGAACACCGCGCTCTCCGCCCATCCGAAGGTGGGTAGCTGTTCTCCGGCAAAGTCGAGCAAATGAAAACTCGAACCGCCGAGAATGGCGCCCGCGGTGGCGGTGAAGGGAATGACCCTGATCTCGATACTGTCGGAGTCCTCGCTGAGCGCGACCAGGTGTTCGAGCTGGGCCCGCAGCACCTTCGGACCGCCGGTCTGCTGTAGCAGGGTGCCCTCGCCGACGACCGCCGTCAACTCCACGCGCTCCGGACCGCGTAGTCGCGCCTGCCTGCGCATTCTGATCGTCACCAGCTGTTCCACCTGCACCGGCCGGATCATCACGTCGGCGCTGATGAGCGCCCGCGCGTAGTCCTCGGTCTGTAGCAGGCCAGGCACGATGAGGCTGTCGTAGCTGCGGATGCTCTGCGCCCCGTACTCCATGCCGTAGAGCCGCTGGAGTTCGGGACCGATCAGCGCCGACGACTTCGCCCACCACCCGCGCTGTTTGCTGGAGGCCAGCAAAGCCAGCAATTCTTCGCGTTCCTCGGCGTCGACTTCGAGTATTTCGAGCACCGGACCGATCGTGTTGGTGGTGAGGACGCGTCGGCCCTTCTCCACGTGGGACCAGTTGGCCGCGGTGAATCCGATCTGCTTCGCGAAGGTCGCCGAGTCGAATCCGCGCTGTTCTCGCAGCTCACGTAGCCGCAGTACCAACTCCCAGCGCGCGACGGTAGGCGAGACGGGTGCCATGACCAGTGATGCTACGCGCTGTCGATTCGCTCGCGTGTGACTATTGTCAATCCAGTTGCGCACAGCTACTGTCTGGAGTTAGCGGCCGATTCACCCGTCACGTTCGATTCGAGACGAGGTTTGCCAATGATCGAGAGCAGTGATCGTCTTTCCCGCACGGTCACGCCTGTCCGACCGCCGCGTGCGGCGGTCGAGGAATACACCACGATCCAGGACGCGTTCGCGCGCTGTCGCCTATATCGCAAGGAGCACCGGCTTTACGCCGTGGTCGACGCGTCGCTCGGTCGCATCATGCTCGAGGTGGGCGCGGTCGGCGCGGTCGTCATGCCCGCCGCGCTCGGCGCGCACGTCCGCGACTCGATGGCCTCCGGCGGCGATCCGGTCGGCCCGATCATCTCGCACCCGCGTTCGGACCGGTGGACCTTCCTCACCGGCCCGACCGACAACTCCTACCTGGACATGGCCCTGTTCTCGGACCTGTTCCGGGTCTGCGCCTCGGTCGCGCACCCGGGCAGCACGATCGTGCTGCCCTCACCGGCCGACGAACGCGGGGGATATCGGTGCTGGATCTCCGCGCCGCAGTACGACTATCGGCCCGGGCTCGCCGAAGTGGTTTCCGCGACCCGGGCCTGCGGGGCTCGCGCCACTAGGGTGTCGGCTGCGGAGTGAGCGTGATGCTGAACCTGTCCTCGACGTTCTGCTGCCACTCGCGCTCACAGTCGTCGATCTTGGACTGATCGTTGCCCGCGTTGTTGACGCAGTCGAGGAAGTCCTTGCCACCGGAATCGACGAACAGACTCCAGCCGACGATCGTGATGACCGTCGACGCGATGAGCGCGAGTACGCCGAGCACCAGGCCCGCCACCGCGAAACCGGTGCCGCCACCGGTGCCTCGGCGCACCTTGACCAGGGCGATGATGCCGAAGATCACCGCGAAGACGCCGAAGAGGAATCCGCCGACCACGACGAGCAGGCCGATGATCGCGAGAATGCCCAGGACCAGGGCGGTCACCGCCATCCCCTTGCCCTTCGGGGATTCCTGCCAGTACTGACCGCCCGGCGGCGGATACTGGCCGGGCGGGGGCGGGGGATATTGACCGGGTGGGTACTGGCCCGGAGGTGGGTATTGCGACATGGACTTCCTCTCGGTCGGCGCGGCGGCTGTCAGCGGTTGCTCGGCCCCACCTCGGCGGAGGCACGGTCCGGTCGGGCGCGCTCACGCGGCTCACTGCCTACTGATCGTGCCCCCTGGGTCAGGATGTTAATGGGACGAACAGTGCACCGCGCCGTGCCGCGCGACACCGTCGGCGTGGCGAGCCCCGCCGATCAGGCGCCGCCGAGTCGCGCGTGCATCTCCCACACCAGGATCTCGGCTGGGCCGTTCGCCGTCACCCGCTGTCCGCCGGTCCGCGTCAGACGCACCGCGTCACCCTCGTAGAGGGTTCCCACGCCTTCCATCTCCACCTCGCCGCGGGCGACGTAGACATGCGCGTACGGCGCGTCGGGCAGGTCGACGGCCCGTTCCGGATCACCGGACATCCGCGCCACATGCAACGCGGAGTGGCTGCTCGCGATGGCGATGGCGGTGCGATCGCGATACCGCGGCAGGCCCGAGGCGACCGTCACCAGCGCGCCGGAGGACAGCTCGCCGTCGATCTCCAGCTGCTGATATCCGGGTTCGATGCCGGGTTCGTCCGGAACCACCCACATCTGGACGAAATGCACCGGCTCGTCGTGTTCGGCCGTGCCGTCGAGGCGCCACGAGTCGTTCTTCTCCGAATGCAGAATCCCGGTGCCCGCGCTCATCCGCTGGGCGAGGCCGGGATAGATGACACCGTTGTGGCCGAGCGAATCCTGGTGCACGAGGCTGCCGCCGAGCACCCAGGTCACGATCTCCATATCCCGGTGCGGGTGGGTGTCGAAGCCCTCACCGGGCAGCACGACGTCCTCGTTGTTCACCAGCAGCAGGCCGTGGTGGGTGTTGTCCGGGTCGTAGTGTTCCCCGAAGGAGAACGAATGCTTCGAATCCAGCCAGGAAACTCGTGTCTTCATGCGGTCTCCGCCGCGATGGACATCGATGTGTGGTGTCGTGAGTGTGGACATCGAGGCCCTCCTCTCGGGACCGTGCACCGATCGCCTTTCAGGGTAGGAGTACATCCGACGCGGTACTCCGAATTCCTAGTAAATTGTCGTGCACTCGGCATTTTACGCGAGCGACCAGCGGGTGAACGGATGGCGAGCACCAACTGCCGGTAGGCGGACCCGCCGCGCGGCCGAGTAGGGTACCGCGAACAAGACTGGCGAACAGGACGAAGCCGGATACGTAAGGTGATGCGGCACAACGCAAACCGGAGGTGACAGGCAGATGCGATTCGAGCAACTCAACGGCATCGAGCACGAACTCCGCGCGGCCGCGCGCGCTGACGACATCGGCGATTTCGTCGTCGGTGTGGCGGTCTTCCGTGACGGCAAACTCCTGGTAGTACGCCGGGTGCCCAACGACTACCACGGCGGGATGTACGAACTGCCCGGCGGTGGCGTCGAATCGGGGGAGACCTTCGCCGAATGCGTCGCCCGCGAGCTGTTCGAGGAGACCGGGCTGCGCGTACGCGACATCACCGAATTCCTCGGCGCCATCGACTACGCCACCCGCACCAAGGCCAGGGTGCGCAAGTTCAACTTCGTCGTGGAAGCCTACCCGGGGAAGGTCTCGGTGGCGCCCGGCGAACACGACGCCTTCGCGTGGATCGACGCATCCGCGCTGGACAGGCTGCCGATGGCACCCGATATGCGGCAAACCATCAGCGCCCTGGTGCAGACACTCGATTCCTCGCATCCCGCGTGACCGGGTGGGGTGAGCGGGAAGGCACAATCGGCAGGGTGCCGACCGCTCGCCCCGAAAGCCCGCTACCGGCCGGCGAGCCGTCGCCACCGCGCTGGACGGCCTGGCGCACGGCGCTGCGGAACAATCCGGCCGTCGCGCGACTGGCGATCATCCGTTTCTCCGGGCAGTTCGGTGACGGAATGTTCCAGGCCGCGCTGTCGGGCGCGATCCTGTTCAACCCGGAACGCGAAACCGACCCGCTCGCCATCGCGGCGGGTTTCGCCGTCCTGCTGCTGCCGTATTCCCTGATCGGACCGTACGCGGGCGCCCTGCTCGACCGCTGGGACCGGCGTGCCGTATTGCTCGTGGCCGCGGTGTTGCGCGCCGGGCTCATCGCTGTCGCCGCGGGCGCGCTGCTCGCGGGAGCCGGGGAGACGCCGCTGCTCCTGCTCGCGCTCGCGGTGGTAGGGGTGAGCCGGTTCGTGATGGCGGGGGTCTCCGCGGCACTGCCGAGGGTGCTCGCGCAGGAATGGCTGGTCCCGATGAATTCGGTACTCGCTACGGCGGCTTCCGCGTGCGCCGGGATCGGCGCCGCGGCGGCGGTGGCGATCATCGGACTGATCGGGCCCGGCGACGCCGGTGCCGCGGTCGCGGTGGCGGCCAGCGGGACCGGATCGATCGTCAGCGCCGTGATCGCGGCGCGATTCCGGCCGCGCGCACTCGGGCCGGAACCGGGCGCGGCGGGTGCGGCGAGCGCGATCCACGCGATCGCCACCGGACTGCGCACCGGGGCACGAGCCGTGTGGCAATCCGCGCAGGTGAGCACCGCGATGCTCGGCATCGGCACCCATCGGATCGTGTTCGGCGTCAACACCCTGCTCATGGTGCTCGTGCTGCGCCAGCCCACCGACCAGGGCTCGGAACTCGGTTCCGGCCTGATCGGATTCGGCGTCGCCATCGCCGCGACCGCCGCGGGCATGGTGGTCGCGGCCGGGATCGCGCCGCTGCTGATTCCACGCTGGGGACGCCCGCGCACGGTGATCGTCGGTCTGTGCGTCGCGGCGCTCGTTCAGGTGACGCTGGTGACCCCGATCGCGGTGGCCGAGACGGGCGTCGCGGCCGATCGAGCGCACCAGATGCTCCTGCTCGGCGCGTTCCTGTTCGGCTTGGCCGGGCAGACGATCAAGCTGACCGGTGACGCCACCATGCAGATCGATATCGACGACGCCCGACGCGGCCAGGTATTCGCACTCCAGGACACGGTTTTCAATATCGCCTTCGTGCTCGCCCTCGCGACGGCCGCGCTCGTCATCCCGCCCGACGGGCGTTCGCTGCCCCTCGTCATCGCGGGCGCGGTCGTCTACTGCTGCGGGATCGTGGCCGTCCTGCTCGTGCTGCGGCGAGGTCGTGCCGCGGATCGGCGGCCGCCCGCGGCGGTCGACTAGGGAGAGTCGGACGGGGACGGATCGGCACCGTCGATGGTGCCGACACCGGGTTCGGTAGGTCCCTCGACAATGCGGCCCCGCCGATCCGAGCACACCGCGACGGTGTGCTCGAGCAGGTCGGGGACACCATCGGGGACGACATCGATATCCCGCACCGTGGTTTCGAACGGTGCGACGGGGTATTCCGCGAGTGCCGCGGAAAGGCCCTCGGCGACCACATTGTTCGATTCGGGACTCGTGTCCGGAAACGGACCCGTGCGCAGGATCCAGTCCAGAGGCTCCTGCTCGGCGTCCTCCGCGGAACCGGTGATCCGGTGATCCCAGATGCCCAGTCCGGTCGGGTCGGTGTAGAAGTGGTCGAGCACGCCGTCGTCGTCCAGGTCCAGCGCCGCGATATCGGCGGACCCGGTACCCGCGGAATCCCAGAGGGCGTCGTCGGCGAGACCGTCACCGTCGAAATCCAGTTGGACCGCGTCGGTGGTGCCGGTCTGCGCCAGCTCCAGGTCGGCCTGGGAAGCCCAGACGTGGACCGTGCCGTCGCCCGTGCCGAACACGTACTCGATCTCGTTCATATCTGATTGGACGCGAGTGGGCCGCATCCGGTTCCGTGCGATCGGCGGTCGGCACATGGGTCCGGCGCCCCGCCCGAGGAGGTCCGATCCGGTAGGTTGATCTTGCTTCGATCCGAACCAACGGGGAGTCGATACATATGGGCCTGCTGCCGGGGAAGCTGGAGGCGCCCGCGCTGTTCGGTGTCGCGCTACTCGGGGCACTCTCACTGCCGGTCCCCTTCGTGCCCTCCGCGTCCGCCGCGCCCGCGCCGTGGCTGCCGCCGCCGACGAATGTCTGCGGCGAGGTCGGCTTCGACCCGCTGGCGCGCCAACCGGATCCGAGCCTGCCGCCCCCGCCGGTGATCGATATCCCGCCGGTGATCGACATCTGGGTTCCGGTACCCGAGATCACTCCGGTCACGGTGCCCGATCCGCCCCAGGACAACACCCGGATCGTCGCCGAACCGCTGCCCGCCGATCCCTGCCGCAACCCGTGCCCGGATGTGCGGGACACGCCGAAACCGGTCGAGGAGTCGCCGGAGTCGGGCTCCACCGCGCCCGACACCGGCTCGGGGTCGGGCTCGAATTCCGGTTCCGCGTCGGGATCCGGATCCGGATCGGCCGCACTGGAACTGCCGAGGATCGAGCTGCGGCCCGAGATCGAACCCATTCCGATTCCGGTGCCGGGCGGCGAGGGCGACACACCGCAACCCGCGCCGCCGCACGTCGTGCATCCGGTGGAACCGGGTCCGGTCGCCCAGCCCCTCGGCACACCCCGGCTCGGCGCGGTCGACATGATCGGCCAGGTGACCGGGCACGGATCGATCAACCGCACCGATATGCGCTGGCAGGTCGACGGCACCGATCTCGGGCTGATGTGGGAGAGCGAACCGGGCAAGATCGCGATGGCCTTCGGCGACACCTTCGGCGAGGGCTGGGAGTACGGCCGTTTCGGCGGACCGGACTGGCGCAGCAATGTGCTCGGATTCAGCACCGACCGCGATCTGTCCGACGGTCTCGTCATCGACACCATGGTCCAGGACAGCCGTTGTCACGCCGCGGAATTCCTGTCCAGCCGCAAGATCAAGAACTGGGAGACCACCGTCATCCCGACCTCGGGATTCGCCATCGGGAAACGGCAATACCTGAGCTATATGTCGATCAACCACTGGAGCCGGACCCCCGGCATGTGGTCGACCAACTTCGGCGGCATCGCCTACTCCGACGACGGCGGCAGCACCTGGATCAAGGATCAGCACGCCAGGTGGGACAACATCTTCGGATTCGGTCGTTTCCAGGTGGCCGCGATGGTCCCGCACGGGGAGTACGTGTACATGTTCGGCACACCCAACGGCAGGCTCGGCGTCACCGGGCTGGCCAGGGTGGACAAGGACGAAGTGCTCAACAAATCCGCCTACCAGTACTGGGTCGACGGCAGCTGGGCGCCCGCGGCCGAGAACCAGGCGACGCCGCTGTTCCGCGGTATCGCCAGCGAACTGTCCGTGCGGTACGACGCGATGGCCGACCGCTGGCAGATGATGTACCTCGATCCGTTGAAGGCCTCGATCGTGCTGCGGCAGGCCGCGACACCGCAGGGCGTGTGGAGCGATTCGGTCCCGGTGGCCTCCACCCTGGACTACCCGAAGGCCTACGGCGGCTTCATCCATCCGTGGTCGACCGATACCGATCTGTATTTCACGGTGTCTGCGTGGGACAGCTACAACGTGTATCTCATGCGGGCGAAACTGGATTCGCCTCGATGACGGAGTAGCGATCGGACCCTAGCGAGGGGGCGGACGCAGACGCAGCGCCTGCCCGGGACGGGCCTGGGCCACCAGATCGACCTCGGCGTCGAGCACCACCGCGATCACCGGATAGCCGCCGGTGATCGGATGATCGGCGAGGAAGATCACCGGATTCCCGCTCGGCGGCACCTGGATCGAGCCCAGTGCCACACCCTCCGTGCGCAATTCGTCGTCACTGCGGCGACGCAGCGGCGGCCCGGCACGGCGTTCGAGCCGGACGCCGACGCGGTCGGCGTCGGGCGAGACCGACCATTCGCCCTCGAACAGCGCGTTCGGTTCGATGAACCAGTCGTCGCGGGGGCCGAGCATGGCGTGCACGGTGAGGGTGCCCGCTTCCGGTTGCACCACCGGGGCGAGGTCGACGATCGGATAGGTGCGTGGCGCGGGGCCGACGGGCAGCAGGTCACCGGCCCGCACCGGCGGCGGGCCGATACCCGACATCGTGTCGAGACTGCGCGAGCCGAGCACCGGCGCGATATCTATACCGCCGCGCACGGCGATATAACTGCGCAGTCCCCGCTGCGCCATGCCGAGCCGAAGGGTCTGTCCCGCTTCGAGTTCGACGACACTGGCGGGTCCGACCGGGGTGCCGTCGACCGTGGCGGGCGCGGGCGCGCCGGTCACCGCGAGGGTGTGGTGGCGATCGGCGCGCAGCACCACGCCGCCGACCAGAACCTCGAGTAGCGCGGCGGATTCGGGGTTGCCGACCAGGCGATTGGCGAGTGCGGAGGAGGCGCGGTCGGCCGCGCCCGACGGTCCGACACCGGAGCCGAACCAGCCCGGCCTGCCGAGATCCTGGATGGTGGCCAGCGGTCCGACCTGTTCGACGACGATCATCGCCCCGCCTCCACGAAACGCACCGTCGTGCCCGCGCGGATCAGCGCGGGCGGATCGCGATCGATATCCCACATCGGCGTCGCGGTGCGACCGATGAGTCGCCAACCTCCCGGTGTCGCACGCGGATACACGGCCGAATACCCGCCTGCCAGTGCCACCGCACCCGCCGGAATCGCGGTGCGGGCCTGGGCCAGGCGCGGGACGTCCAGACGCCCGTCCGGCGCGCGCAGATAGCCGAAACCCGGTGCGAAACCGATGAATCCGCAGTACCACAGCGTCCCGGTATGCGCGGCGACCACTTCGGACACGCTCATGTCCAGTAAGCGGGCGACCTCGGTCAGGTCAGCGCCGTCGTACTCGACCTCGATGCGCACGGGTTCGGCGTCGGACTCGAAAGGCACTGCGGACGGGGAGTTTCCGGGGGAATGCTCGCGCAGGATCTGCTCCAGTCGGGTGCGGACCCGGTGCGCGTCGCCGACCGATTCGAGGGTCACCAGCACGGTTTCCGCCGCGGGCAGCACATCCCGCACCCCCGCGACAGCGCGCATTTCGGCGGCGACAGCGACAGGCGACGCGGTCACCAGGAATGCGCGATCGCCCGCCGCCCTGATGAGCCGGCCCGGCTCGGTCGACGTGTTCTCGCCCGCCATCGCGCTACCCCCTCGGTATCGTTCGGCCTCGCACGCGACGGCCAGGCACGTGCGAACCCGGGACACCGTCGCCGTCCCGGCTGCCGTCGGAACGTTCGCCACGGATCGACCGGGAATCGGCGGCGCCGAAGATCAGACGCGATCCGCCGTGGCGGCCGCTCACGCGAACGATTCGATCGGGACCCCGGCGTCGACCAGCGAGACGCGGATCCGCCGTGCCATCTCCACGGCGGACGGGGTGTCGCCGTGCACACAGATACTCTGCGCCATCACCTTCACCTCGCCGCCCTCGACGGCGCGCACTCCACCGGTCAGCGCGATCGATACCGCCTGCGCCACGGCCTCGTTCGCGTGCAGCACCGCGCCGGGGGTCCCGCGCGGGGCGAGCGCGCCCGCCGGGGTGTACCCGCGATCGGCGAATCCCTCGCCGACGAAACGCACACCGCGCGCCACCGCGGCGTCCTCCAACCGACTGCCCGCCGGACCGAGCAACGCCAGCCGCGGATCGTATTCGGCCAGCGCCGCGATCACGGCGTCGGCGTACCGGCGATCCCGGCCCGCCGAATGATAGAGCGCGCCATGCGGTTTGACGTAGCGCACCCGATCACCGGCCGCGCGCGCGAAGGCATCGAGGGCACCGATCTGATAGAGGGTCTCGTCGCGTAGTTCGGACGGATCCATCACGATCGCCCGTCGCCCGAATCCCGCCCGATCGCGATAGCCGACGTGCGCGCCGATCCGCACGCCCTTCTCGACGGCGAGCGCGCACATCCGGCGCATGATCACCGGATCGCCCGCGTGGAACCCGCACGCGATATTCGCGCTGGTGACGATGTCGAGCATGGCCGCGTCGTCGCCCATCGTCCACGCGCCGAAACCTTCGCCGAGATCACTGTTCAGATCCAGCGGCATACCCGTCCTCCGAATGTCGATCTGCCGGACCCCGGGACACCTGGGTCCCAGGTGACTCGGACCACATACCCACTGTGCCACCATCGGCCGCCGAGTACTCTCGGACCGGTCATGGCCACGTATTTCGATCCGAAGTCATGGTCGCCGTCCCGGGCTGTGGATCTCGGTAAACGCCTGTTCGACCAGTCCTGGCTGGAGCAGTGGGTCACCGTCACCACCTCCTGGGTGGATCCGGTAGCCGACCTCGGCATGGGCACCGTCACCGCGCTGATGCCCGATGTGTTGATGACCGTGCTCAGCGAAGGCATCCTGAGCCGTTTCGGTGGCCAGGAACTCACCGCGACGCTGCTCGGCCACGACGTGCGGGCCACCCTCCAGGTACTCAAGGTGCGACGCCGAGGCGCGCATTTCCAGACCAAGACCGTGCTGTCCCGGGTGCACTGGGACGCCCACCCGGTCGAAGCGGTCACCGTGATCGCGCACGGGGTCAGGATGATCCCCGGCGTCCCGACCAAGGTCCGCGCCTCCCACATCGACGTCGAGGGCACGCTCACCGTCGAGGCGCTGGTCGGCTGGCTCAACGAACAGCCGCTCGACTGGTCGCTACGGGTCGAGCAGAACGGCCTGATCAGGGCTTCGCACCGGACCCGCAGGCTGACGGCGCTCATCGACGCCGCCATCACCGACGATCTGCTGACGATCGAGGTCCACCGGGCGAACTGGCTCGGTTTCCGGGTGCCGCGCACCCTCGTCCGCGCGCCCGGCGTGCGACTGACGGATCTGCCGCACCGCGCGCGCGTCGCCTTCGCCGCCCGCGACGAGGACCTGATCCGGTTCCGCGTCGAATTACCGGAGATGACCGGATCCTTCGATCTGGCGCAGATGCGGTCGGCCATCGTGGCCGGAACCACGCTGATCATCTTCTGATCAGGACTTCGACTTCCACCACTCCAGCAGGGCGGATTCGGCCTCTTCCCGGCTCAGCGGCCCGCGGTCCAGGCGCAACTCCCTGAGGAAACTCCACGCCTTCCCGACCTCGGGGCCTGGCGGGAGACCGAGCAATTCCATGATCGCGTTGCCGTCCAGATCGGGGCGCACCTTCGCCAGATCCTCCTGCTCGCGCAGGCGGGCGATGCGCTCCTCCAACTCGTCGTAGGTGGCTCGCAGCGCCGCGGCCCTGCGCTTGTTGCGGGTGGTGCAGTCGGCCCTGACCAGTTTGTGCAACCGGGGCAGCAGTTCGTCGGCGTCGGTGACATAGCGACGGACCGCGGAATCGGTCCACTGTCCCTTGCCGTACCCGTGGAAACGCAGGTGCAGGAAGACCAGCCGCGCCACGTCCTCGGTGAACTGCTTGGGGTATTTCAGCGCGCGCATCCGTTTGCGCACCATCTTCGCGCCGACCACCTCGTGGTGATGGAAGCTGACCCCGCCCGCGGGCTCGTTGCGCTTGGTGTCGGGTTTGCCGATGTCGTGCAGCAGCGCCGCCCAGCGCAGCACCAGATCCGGATCGCCGTCCTCCAGATCGATGGCCTGTTTCAGCACGGTCAGCGAATGCCAGTAGACGTCCTTGTGCTGGTGGTGCTCGTCGATCTCGAGTTTCATGGCGGGCACCTCGGGCAGCACCCGCGCGGCCAGACCGGTCTCGCACATCACGTTGATGCCGTCGATCGGATTCTCGCCGCCGATGAGTTTGTCGAGTTCGGTGCGCACCCGCTCGGCGGTGATCCGATCGATCTGCTCGGCCATCTCCGTCATCGCGGTCTCGACCCGCGGCGCGAGTTCGAAACCCAGCTGGGAGACGAACCTGGCCGCGCGCAACATCCGGAGCGGATCGTCGTGGAACGAGTCCTGCGGCGCCGCGGGTGTATCGAGGACGCCCGCGAGCAGCGCGGCGATACCGTCGAGCGGGTCGACGAACTCCAGTTCGCCCGCCGCGCCGATCCGCACCGCCATCGCGTTGACGGTGAAATCCCGGCGCACCAGATCACCCTCCAGCGTGTCGCCGAAGGTCACCTCGGGATTGCGCGACACCCGGTCGTAGTCGTCGCTGCGGAAGGTGGTGATCTCGAGCTGCTGATCGTCCTTGGCCGCGCTCACCGTCCCGAAGGCCAGTCCGCCGGTGTCCCAGAGATGATCGGCCCAGCCGCGCATCATCTCTTGGACCACCTCGGGCCTGGCGTCGGTGGTGAAATCCAGATCGGTGCCGAGCCGCCCGAGCACCGCGTCCCGCACGCTGCCGCCGACGAGATACAACTGATGACCGCGTGCCGCGAACAGCGCGCCCAACGGCGTCAATACATCGGACAACCCTCCCAAGGTGACCGCGGCGGCGGCCAGCAATCGGGTACGTCTGTCCAGCGCTGCGTCGTCGGGGGAGTCATCGAGGGACTTGGGCGAAACCACGAACAGGCAGCTTACCCAGCGCCTTCGGCCGGTCCGCCGCCGCGACCTCCCGGGGCCGGTCCCGGGTGAGAACCGACACGCCGGGCCGTCGCCGCGACATGAGTGCCCCGCGAGCACGCCGCGCCGTTGGCGCGCCGATCACGCACAGTAGGATTGCCAGGTGTCCCCGGCCGATCGAGCGAACAATCGACGCCGCCAGCCCCGGCGCCGCGGTTCGGCGGCCAACGCGGCGAAACCTCGCATGCGTACGGTCCGGGAAACCTCGGCGGGCGGTCTGGTCGTCGACGGCCTCGACGGTCCGGGCGAACAGCGCAGTGCGGCCCTGATCGGTAGGACCGATCGGCGCGGCAGGTTGCTGTGGTCGTTGCCCAAGGGGCATATCGAAGAGGGCGAGACCCCCGAGCAGACCGCGATTCGCGAAGTCTCCGAAGAGACGGGTATCAACGGGATCGTCGTCGCCGAATTGGGAAGTATCGATTACTGGTTCGTGACCGAGGGCCGTCGGGTACACAAGACCGTGCATCATTACCTCATGCGTTCGGTCGGTGGTGAGTTGTCCGACGCCGATGTCGAGGTCACCCAGGTCGCCTGGGTTCCGTTGAGCGAACTCGATTCCCGGCTGGCCTACGCCGACGAACGGCGCCTGGCCGAAGTCGCGAATCGGTTGATCGACCGGATGGAGACCGGCAAGCGATGACGCGTGGACTGGTCCGGATCACCGTGGCGGTCCTGATCCTGCTCGGTTCGGTGACGTCTGTGCCCATGTTGTCCGATGGCGTCTTCTCCGGCGGCTTCTTTTCCAGCGGCACAGCCGGGGCCCAGCCGAACGGATCGAGCAGCCCGGCGACGCCGAAATTCCTCAAGTTGTCGCTGGATTCGGTGTCGCCGTCGGCGGTCACCACCACCAGCGACCCACTGCTGACCGTCGCGGGGACGGTCACCAATATCGGCGATCGGGTCGTCGACGACGTGAGCGTGCGGGTGCAGCGCGCCGCCGCGGTCACCACGCCGAGCGATCTGCGCTCCGCGCTGCGCCTCGATCAGGTCGCCTACGACGTCGCCGGGTCGTTCGAGGACATCGCCGAACGGCTCACCCCCGGCCAGCGCAAACAGTTCACGCTGAGTATTGCGCTGCGCCCGACCGGGGACGGGCCCTCGCTCGACCTCTCCGCGCCCGGGGTGTACCCGCTGCTGCTCAATGTGAACGGCGAACCCGCCTACGGCGATCAGGCCAGACTCGACGACGCGCGGTTCCTGCTGCCCGTTCTGGGTCTGCCCGCGGGAACCGAGGGCGGATCGCCCGCGCCCGCGCCGAGTGACGCGCCCGTGGCGACGACGCTCATCTGGCCGCTGGCCGATCGCCCCCGCCTGGTGGCGGGTGTGCCGGGATCGGTCAACGGGAAGGTCGAACTCACCGACGACGATCTCGCGGCCTCGCTCGGCAAGGGCGGCAGGCTCGAGCAGTTGCTCGGCGCGCTCGAGGCCGTGCTCGGTACCGGCGGGGCGAAGGAGCGCGATCTCGACTCGGCGGTCTGCGTCGCGGTCGACCCGGATCTGCTGGTCACCGTCGACGCGATGACCAACGGCTACCGCGTGCTCGCCAGTCCGTCCGACCCGGACGGCGCGACCAGACAGGGATCGGGCGCGGAGGCGGCGCAGGCGTGGCTGGACCGCCTGCGTGCCGCGGCGAGGTCGGTGTGCACGGTGGCGCTTCCCTTCGCGCAGGTCGATGTCACGGCGCTGGCGGCGGTGAGCGATCCGGCGCTGTCGGCGCGTGCCGTGAACGCTCCGGCCGATATCGTCGACGCGATCCTGGCGACACGATCGGTGCGCGGTGTCGCGCTGCCCGATTCCGGCAGTATCGACGCCGGAGCCGGAACGCTCTTGCGCACCCACGGATTCACCACCGCGGTACTCGCCGACACCGCCGTCCACCCGGTCGGCGAACCTCGCGTCGACGATCCGGCCGAGGCCACGTCGGGCAGTCTCGGAATGCCGACGACCGGCGCTCGCACGGACTCGAAACCCGCGGCCCCGGCCGTCGTCCGCGTTCCCGAGATCACGGTGCCGCAGGCGGGCGCCTCACCCGCGCCCGAATCCGGCGCGGCCCCCTCGGCGCCCACATCACCCGTCGCGCCCGATCCGGCGTTGCGGGCGGCCACCTTCGACATCTGGTCGGCCACCGCGCTCGCCGCGGTCGGCTCGAATCCGCCGACTCCGTCGTTCACGCCGAAACGGGTGCGCTACGACGTCACCAACGACTCCCGCACGGCGCGTATGCAGGACGCGCTCGGCGCGATCTCGTGGACGGCGCTCAATCCGCAGAACGGCGGGCCGAGATCACAACTGCTGATGCCGCCGCAGCAGTGGGGCGCCAACCGGGACGAGGCCGCCGCCCTGCTGCGACAGGTCGAACTCCTGTTGAAATCCAACCTCGCCACGGCGCGTCCCTTCACCGAGCTGCTCGCCGAAGCGCCCGACGCGCAGCCGTACCAATTGGACTACCTGCCCCAGGCCGCCGAGGACGCGGTGCCCGGCCGTTTCGTGCTCCCGGTCCGCGAACAGGCGACCAGGATCACCGAATTGATGCACGCGCTGGTCGAGATCCCCGAATCGGAGCCGACGCCGCGCGGCTACCTCGCGCCACTCGGCGACGATCTGATCCGGGTGCTCTCGCTCTCGGATCGCCGTACCGGCAACAGCGCCGCGCCCGACACCTTCGCCCAGCGCAGACTCGATCAGACCACCAAGGCGCTCGACGAGTCCTATCGCGCGGTGACGGTCCTTCCCCCCGGCGGCGTGTACACCCTCGCCTCCGAGCAGAGTCCGCTGCTGCTCGTCGCGCGCAACGATCTGCCGGTCGCCATCCGAGTCCGTTTCCGGATCGAAGCGCCCGCCCAGACCCGCATCACCGATATCGGCGAGCAGCAACTGCCGCCGAAAGGCACCCGGTCCTTCCAGATCCCCAGCGAGGTCAGCGACAGCCGCAACCTGGTGATCCCGATCTCGCTGACAACCCCGGAAGGCATACCCCTCGGCAACGCCACCTCGGTCTCTGTACGTTCCAACGCCTATGGTCAGGCACTCGCGATCATCACCGCGTGTGCCGGTCTCCTGCTGTTCCTCCTCGCCGGACGCAGGCTGTGGCGCAGGTTCCGAGGCAGGCCCGACCCGGCCGACGAAGGCTTCGATCCCGGTACGGTACGGCGGGTCGGTAGGTACCGGCGGGCACGCAAGAAGGTCATGCGGGAGCGTGACGATGAGTGAACTCGAACCCCTAACCGCACATCGGTACGATTCGGGACAGTTGTACGGAAACTGTGTTTGTGTCACACGGGCCCGATGGCATCACAATGGGGGGAGCTCGACGGGTGGGAACTAGGCGAAACGCCGGACCTCGAGCGAGTCCGAAGCAGAGGTCCTGCGCGGTACAGGAGGCATGATGAGCGACGATGACTTGTCCGCTCATCGGTCCCGACCCGAGGAACGCCCCGACGGGCCACCGCCCCGTCGGGCGCCCGCCGCGCCGTGGGAACGTCCGGTCCCCGCTGCCGAAGCCGGGGAGGATCCCGGCGTGACGCACCGCGATCCGTACGGCGGTCAACCGCCGCGCGTCCCCCGTGTCAGCAGGCCGGTACCTCCGCCTCCGCCCGGACGTCAGATGCCGCCACCCGGACGTCGGGTGCCACCACCGCCACCGTCCGGTCCGATGCCCGCGCAGCCGGGCAAGGCGCCCCAGCAGCCCGCGCAGCCGGGCAAGGCGCCCCAGCAGCCCGCGCAGCCGGGCAAGGCGCCGCATCAGCCCGGGCAGCCGGGAGCGGGGCCGAGGCCGCCCGCACCGCCGGGTGCGCCGCGCAGACCCGGACCGCAGGGACCGATGCCGGGCCAATCGGGCGCGATGCCGCGTCAGCCCGCACCGCCGTCGGGCCCCATGCCCGCGCAGCCAGGAGCCGCGCCGCGCAGACCCGGACCGCCACAGCAACCGGGACATCCCGGGCAACGGCAGTATCCGGCCGTTCCGTCGTCGGGACAGGGCCGACCGCAGCAGGCGCCACCCGGCCAGTCCGCCGACCCCGATCGCGGGCAACCCGTGCGACGCGGTCCCGCGCCGCCGAATCCGGCCAACCAGAATCCGGCGCACCAGAATCCGGCGCAGCGTTTTGCGCCGCCACCGAACTACCCGCAGCCGCAACCGACGCCGACACCGCAGCGCAGGCGGCCCGCGCCCGCCGAACGGATCGAAGCGTCGGCGGCGAGCCGTCCGCGTACCCACGACTGGCCGGTCGCCACCAAAGCCGAGCCGGAGCCGAAGGAGCGCGAGTCCGCCGAGAGTTCCAACGCGCGACTGCTACGGGATTCGGGGTCGATCGCGTTCGCGACGCTGATCAGCCGCATCACCGGATTCGGTAAGCAACTGCTGCTGCTGACCGCGCTCGGCCCTGCCATCGCCAGTGCCTACACCTCGGCCAGCCTGATCCCGAACATGATCGCCGAACTCGTCCTCGGCGCGGTGCTGACCGCGATCGTGGTGCCGACCCTGGTCCGCGCCGAACAGGAGGACGACGACGGCGGCGCGGCCTTCGTCCGAAGACTCGTGACCGCGGCATTCGTCGTCCTCGCCGTGTCGACGCTGCTGGCCATGGTCTCGGCGCCGATCCTCGCGACGCATGTCTTCGTCTCCTCCGACGGCAAGGTCGACACCTCGCTGACGACAGCGCTGACGTATCTGCTGTTGCCCGCGATCATCTTCTACGGCATGTCCGCGTTGCTGACGGCGATTCTCAACACCAGACAGGCGTTCAAACCCGGCGCGTGGGCACCGGTGCTCAACAACGTCGTCGTCCTGGTCGTGCTGGCGCTGTACGCGTTCACCCCCGGCGAGATCACCCTCGATCCGGTGAAGATGAGCGATCCGAAACTGCTGCTGCTCGGCGGCGGTATCACCGCAGGCGTCATCACCCAAGCGATGAGTCTGCTGCCCGCGATCCGCCGCTACGGCATCGATCTGCGACCGCTGTGGGGAATCGACGCCAGGCTCAGGCAGTTCGGCAAGATGGGCGCGGCCATCATGCTGTACGTGCTCATCAGCCAGATGGGCGCGATCTTCGCCAACCACATCTCCTCCACCGCCGACGAGGCCGGCCCGGCGATCTACCAGAACGCCTGGCTGCTGCTGCAATTGCCGTACGGCGTTCTCGGGGTCACCCTGCTCACGGCGATCATGCCCCGGCTCAGCCGCAACGCCGCCGCCGACGATACGCCCGCCGTGGTCGACGATCTGTCCGTCGCCACCCGATTGACGATGATCGCGCTCGTCCCCGTCGTCACCTTCCTGACCCTGGCCGGTCCGCAGGTCGGCCAGGCGCTGTTCGGTTACGCGCGGTTCGCCGGCGACGCCGAACGGCTCGGCACCGCGGTCGCCTGGTCGGCCTTCGCGTTGATTCCCTATTCCCTCGTGCTCATCCATCTGCGCGTGTTCTACGCCAGGGAGCAGGCGTGGACCCCGACCTGGATCATCCTCGGCATCACCACGATCAAGGTACTGCTCTCGGCGCTCGCCCCCGCGCTGGCGAACAACAGCGACCAGGTCGTCATCATCCTCGGTGTCGCGACGGGACTCGGTTTCACCGCGGGCGCCGTCATCGGCGGCTACCTGCTGCACCGCAGTCTCGGCGATCTGCGCATGGTCAACGTCGGACGCACCGTGACCCGCGTCGTGCTCGCCTCGGCCGCGGGCGGCGCCGTCATGCTGATCCTCAACGCGATCGTGGGCCTCGACCAGGTCTCGGGTGGCTTCGGCTCACTGATCCGGGTGGTGATCTCGGCGATCGTCATGTTCTCGGTCGCGTTCGGCCTGATGCGCCTGGCGGGGATCCCGGAAATCGTCGCGATCACGGTGGCCGTGTCGCGCCGTCTCGGGTTCACCCCGCCCGCACCGGATCTCGATCTGGACAGCCCGGTCGAGGATGTGTACGCCACGCAGGTGCTGCGTAGGCCGGACCTGTATGGGTATCCGTCATTCGACCCGTATATGGACACGCAGACCATGGTGTTGCCCGTAATCAGACCCGACGCCGTTGACAGCACCGGCAAGGGCGAGTTCCCGTACCCTGTTCGGCATAGAAGCACAAGTGGCGAATTCGCCGGAACCTCGACATATCAGGGCGAAGGAGGACCCAGGGTGAGCGACGACGCGGCGGTGGGCGGCGTCCCAGCCGCCGATTCTTCTGCGGCCGCGGCAGGCGGCCTTTCGACCGATGTTCCGCTCTCCGCAGGACACCCGTCGAATCCGGGATACCCGGACGGCGTAGGTGCCGCGGGCAACTCCGGACCTACGGGATCGGATCAGAACGCGCGGGACAGGCCGGACAGTTCGGGGCCCGCACCGCGCGATCCGATGTACGACACCGGCATGATCCCGATTCCGCAACTGGCCCCGCCCCCCGCGGATCCGGCGGCGCGCCGGGCCGTGCCACGCGGTCCCAAGCTGATGCCGGGCGCGTCGGTGGCCGGTGGGCGTTACCGGCTGCTGGCCGGTCACGGCGGCGCGCGGGGACTCAAATTCTGGCAGGCGCTCGATATCAAACTCGATCGCGAGGTCGCGCTGACCTTCGTCGACGCCGACCAGAAGTCCGGGGAGAACTCCGGTCACGATGGACCGCAGGCGATTCTGTCGCGCACGCTGCGGCTCGGCCGGATCAACTCACCGGGCTTGGCGCGCGTCCTCGACGTGGTCCGAGGCAGTTCGGGCGGCATCGTCGTCGCGGAGTGGACACCGGGTAGATCCTTGCGCGAGATGGCCGACACCGTGCCGTCGCCGATCGGCGCGGCTCGGGCCATCCGCGCGCTCGCGTCCGCGGCCGAATTGGCCCACCGCGGTGGCGGTTCGCTGTCCATCGACCATCCGGACCGGATCAGGATCAGCGCTTCCGGCGACGCGGTCCTCGCCTTCCCCGGCACGCTGTCGGATTCGGATGCCCAGTCCGATGTCCGCGGACTCGGCGCCATGCTGTACGCGCTGGTCACGGCGCGCTGGCCGATTCGTTCAGGCGGGGTCACCGGAACCGCGGCCACGGTCGGCGGGCTGCGCTTGGCCGATTTCGGCACCGACGGAACCCCCATCGAGCCACGCCAGATCCGCCCGGAGGTCCCGTTCGAGATCTCCGCCGTGGCCGTGCGTTCGCTGGAGTCGAACAAGGGCGTGCGCACCGCCGCCACCGTGCAGCATGTGCTCGAGCAGGCATCGGTCGTCGATCAGAAGACCGATTTCATCCCGGTGCTGCGTCTGGGGCAGCGGCAGGCCGCGCAGGCCAACGCCGTCGACGACTCGCTGGCCGATCCCGAACTGCTTGCCGCGGAACGGGAACGCTCCCAGCGGATGATGTGGATCATGGTCGGGCTCGGGATTTTGGCCGCGCTCGTGGTCGGCATCGTCATCTGGTGGATGGTCAGCATGTTCGCGCCGGGCGCGTCGGATGCCCCGCTCAACGAACAGCGCAATATCGGCCTCACCACCAACAGCACCGCCGCGCCCGCTCCCGGCGCGATACCGAACGACGGGACGCCGGGTGGCGTCCCGGTCCCGGTGACCGCCGTGTCGGTGTTCTCCCCGGAAGGCACTCCCGACAACGGGTCCAACGCCAGGGCGGTGATCGATCAGGACCCGGGCACCATGTGGCGCACCGATCAGTACTTCCAGCAGTTCCCGGCCCTCAAGAAGGGGGTCGGGCTGCTGGCCACGCTGCCGAGCCCGGCGAAGTTGACGAATGTCTCGATCAACTCGCCGAGCGCTGGCACCACCGTGGAGATCCGCACCTCCCCGACGGATACTCCGACGATCGACCAGACCCAACTGATCGGCTCGGCCAAACTCTCCGTCGGCGCGACCGAGATCCCGGTCCGCGCCGACGCTTCCGCGCGCTATGTCCTGGTATGGATCACCGGACTCGGTAACTCCGGCAACCAGTTCCAGTCGGCCATCTCGGATCTGCGTTTCGACGCCGCGCCGTAAGACGAGCGCAGCGCACCCCTCCTTCTCTTCCGCCCGCACGTGTCGTCTCCCGTGCCGTGGCCCTCCGCACGGTTGCTGCGGATTCATGCCGCCCGGTATGATGCCTTCGCGCTCTCACAGCAGGGGGAGCTTCCCGGGATCTGGTGCCTCGATCCTGGATGCTGCGAAATTTATAGGTGGCGATCGGCAGATCTGTCGCCCACGTGAGCGCTGTCCGAGGGGTATGGGTTTGTCGTCCGAATTGAACGAGGATTCCCGTGGGGGGAAATCGCGGCCGGTCACGTACCGTGCACGCTCGTTCGTGCCCGACGACATGAGCGATGTCGAGTTGCTGCGCGCCCACGTCGCCGGACAACGTCACGCCTTCGCCGAAATCCTGCGCAGACATAACGATCACCTCTGGCAGACGGCGTTGCGCACCTCCTACAACCGCGAGGATGCCGCCGATTCGCTACAGGACGCCCTGCTGTCGGCCCACCGCACCGCCGGATCCTTCCGGGGGGAGGCCGAAGTGCGCAGTTGGCTGCACGCGATCGTCGTCAACGCCTGCCTGGATCGGATTCGTCGCAACAAGACCAGACGCGCGGTGTCGCTGTCGCCGGAGAACATGCCCGAACCCGCCGAGGAGCGGGACGAATTCGCCGAGTTGGAAATGTCGCTCGTCGTCGGCCACGCGCTGTTCACGCTCCCGCCGGAACAACGCACCGCGCTCGTCGCGATCGAAATGGCGGGGTATAGCGTGGCCGATGCGGCCGCGAAGCTCGGGGTACCCGAGGGGACGATCAAAAGTCGGTGCGCGCGTGCCAGGCAACGGTTGAAAGAACGTTTGGAATTTCTGCGCGATCCGGGGAACCGGAAGTAGACCCGCTGCGTCATTAATAGTGACGAACCACGAAGCGATATCAATGCTGTGCCCGTAGCGATGCGGCGCCTGCGCGGTGTCGCCCTCGAGGGCGAATCGATGACAGCCCCGAACAGTTGTGATGTCGGAAGAGAACGATGTCGGATCAGAGCGATGGAGGTGCGATGGCGATCCGGTCCGTACCGCAGCCTCCGTTCTCCGCGGAGTTGCTGGCAGATCTGCACGCGGGGAATATCGACCCCGAACTCGGCGCACAGCTATGGGCAGCCGCCCGCGACGATTCGGATGCGGCCGCGTATCTGAAGGCGCTCGACGACGTCAACGCCGGGCTCCGCGCCCTGGCCGTCGACGACCGGATACTGCACCCCATGCCCCCCGACGTGGCGGCGAGGATGGAGCGATTCCTCGAGGAACTCGATTCGATCGAGGAACCCACCGAGCGGGTCGCGACCCTGCGCCCGCTGCCGAACGGACCCAGAACCTCCTCGATACCGACCGGCGCCGAGGATTCACCGCCGCACTTCGCGACACCGCTGTCTCCGCGCCGCCGCCACGTCGTCGCGCTGCGCTGGCTCGCCGCCGCGGCGGCCGTCGTCGCCGTGATCGCGGGTGCGGGCGTGGCGACCCAGTTCCTGCGCGCCGACGAATCCCCTCCCACCGCGGGGCCTGCGACCACCGACACCGGCGGCGAGCTGACGTCCACGCTCGCGCTCGCCGCCCTCGGCCGCAACGACGTCAGCGGACAGCTCGGCAGCCGCGGCGCCCTGGCGGACTGCGTGCGTGCGGCCGGACTCGACCGCGCGATCCTCGGCTCGACCGATATGAACTATCGCGGCGGCGCGGCGGTGCTGATCCTGCTCAGCGGCCCGTATCCGCCGAAGATCACCGCGCTCGTCGTCGGTCCCGGCTGCGGCGTCGGCGATCCCCAGGTGAAGAACATCACCGATATCGGCTGAGCCCGCGGGCCGCGATCAGCTCGCCGCCCTGGTCTGTCGGCATAATGGGTCGGGCCACAGTGCTGACGCCGCGGGAACAAGGCCGTTTAGGCTGTTGTTGAATCGCACGTTCCCTAGCTTTCTTTTCGGAAGGGCCCCATGAGCACGCCAGTTCGCGACCTCATCATCGTCGGCTCCGGACCCGCAGGCTATACGGCCGCGGTCTACGCCGCACGCGCCGAACTCCAGCCGTTGCTGTTCGAGGGCACCCAGTTCGGCGGCGCACTGATGACGACCACCGAGGTGGAGAACTTCCCCGGCTTCCGCGAAGGCATCATGGGCCCGGACCTGATGGACGAGATGCGCGAGCAGGCCAAGCGATTCGGCGCCGAGATCCGCACCGAGGACGTGGACGCGATCGATCTGAGCGGTCCGATCAAGACCGTGACCGTCGGCAGCGAGACCTACCGGGCGTACGCGATCGTGCTCGCGATGGGTTCGGCCGCCCGCTACCTCGGCGTACCGGGGGAGCAGGAACTGCTCGGCCGCGGCGTCAGCGCCTGCGCCACCTGTGACGGCTTCTTCTTCAAGGGCCAGGACATCGTCGTGGTCGGCGGCGGCGATTCGGCGATGGAGGAAGCGACCTTCCTCACCAAATTCGCGTCGAGCGTCACCATCGTGCACCGCCGCGAGGAGTTCCGTGCCTCACGCATCATGCTGGAACGCGCGAAGGCCAACGAGAAGATCCGCTTCGTGCTGAACTCGGAAATCGCGAAGGTCAACGGCGATTCGGCCGTGACCAGCCTGACCCTGCGCGACACCCGCACCGGCGAGGAGTCCGAACTCGCCGCGACCGGCCTGTTCGTCGCGATCGGGCACGACCCGCGCAGCGAATTGGTCCGCGATCAGGTCGAATTGGACGACGAGGGCTACGTGCAGGTCGAGCACCCGTCGACCGCGACCAAGGTCCCCGGTGTCTTCGCCGCGGGCGACCTGGTCGATCACACCTACCGGCAGGCGATCACCGCCGCGGGTACCGGCTGCCGCGCCGCCATCGACGCGGAGCGCTGGCTGGCCGATCAGGGTGACATCACCTCCAACACTCTCGACCACGCCGGACGGCCCGTCGCCGGCGTGTGATCCGCCACGGTCGGTGCGGACCAGCCGCCGCTCGTTCTCGTCACAACGCTCTACCACCGCAAGGAGATATCCCATGGCCGACAGCGCCAAGACGGTCACCGTGACCGACGCGTCCTTCGCCGACGACGTCCTGCTCAGCGAGAAGCCGGTCCTCGTCGACTTCTGGGCCGATTGGTGCGGGCCGTGCAAGATGGTCGCCCCCGTCCTGGAGGAGATCGCGGGAACCCACGCGGACAAACTCACCGTGGCCAAGCTCGACGTGGACGCCAATCCCGGTACCGCACGCGACTATCAGATCCTGTCGCTGCCCACTATGATGCTGTTCTCCGGTGGAAAACCGGTGAAGCAGATCGTCGGAGCGAAGGGCAAAGCCGCCCTCTTACGTGAACTCGAGGACGTCCTCTGACACAGCGGCACTGTGCCGCTGCGGTATCGATTCTCCAAAGAACACCGCCGTGCGACGACGCGCCGTAGGATGCCTGGACCCCGGTTGATTGTCGGATTCCGGGTCAGGTCTGAGACAATCGACCACACGCCGTGGACGACATGCCCGGACGCGGTAGCGTGCACAACGTGCGCATGGCCGCGAAAAGGCGCCGATCGACATGGCGATGGTCGTGTGAAGGTGTATCCCAACGCATGAGTGGGTACCCGGGTTTGACGGAAGGGAAGGGCTCTCACGCATGCACCGACTTCGTCACGGCGATTCCGGTCCAGCCGTTGCAGAGGTTCGGAGCACCCTGGCAAGTCTCGGGTTCCTCCACGCGCACGCGGTCGGCGACGACCGGCCGGGTGCGCAAGAGTATTGGAAAGATACCGAAGCCTCGTTCGACCACCATCTCGATTCCGCGGTGCGCGCGTTCCAGCAGCATCGCGGTCTTCTCGTCGACGGTGTCGTCGGGCCCGCGACCTATCGGTCCCTCAAGGAAGCGTCCTACCGGCTCGGCGCGCGCACGCTGATCTACCAGTTGTCCGCACCGCTGTACGGTGACGATGTCGCCACCCTGCAGCGCAGGTTGCAGGACCTCGGTTTCTACGTGCACCGCGTCGACGGGTATTTCGGCCCGCACACCCACGAAGGGCTCACCGCGTTCCAACGTGAGATCGGGCTCTCCGCGGACGGCATCTGCGGACCGGATACGTTGCGGTCGCTCGAACTGCTCGGCGCCAGGGTCACCGGCGGCAATCCGCATCGGATCGCCGAAGAAGAGGTCGTCCATCGCGCGGGACCGCAGCTGACGGGTAAGCGGATCGTCATCGATCCCGGCCTCGGCGGCCCCGACAAGGGTTACGCGGTGCCGAGCGAATTCGGTGACGTCTACGAGTCGGAGATCCTGTGGGATCTGGCGAGCAGGCTGGAGGGTCGCATGGCGGCCACCGGTATGGAGACGTTCCTGTCGCGGCCCTGGGGGGCCAATCCCACCGATGCCGAGCGGGCCGAGACCTCCAACGCCTTCGACGCCGACCTGATGATCTCGCTGCGGTGCGCGAACAATCCGAGTCCGATGGCCAACGGTGTCGCCGGATTCCACTTCGGCAATTCGCACGGTTCGGTGTCGATGATCGGTCAGGTGCTGGCCGGCTTCATCCAGCGCGAGGTGGTCGCACGGACCTCGTTGCAGGATTGCCGGACCCATTCTCGGACCTGGGATCTGCTGCGTCTCACCAAGATGCCCACCGTCCAGGTCGATATCGGCTACCTCACCAACAGCTACGACGCCTCGGTCCTCACCAATCCGAGGATGCGCGATGTCATCGCCGAGGCGATCCTGATCTCGGTCAAGCGGCTGTATCTGCTCGGTCAGGACGATCAGCCGACCGGCACCTACACCTTCGCGGAACTACTGGCCGAAGAACTCGCCGCGGCCGACCGGGTCTAGGGTCGACACGACTTCCCGAATACAGTGCGCCCCTGCCGATCACGTATCGACAGGGGCGTATTGGTCTATCCGGGGCAGCCGAAGGTCAGGGCGCGCCGACGCGGGTCGCCTCGTTCAGCGAAGCGGCGGCAAGCAGCTGGTCGAGGGCACGCTCGACGTCTTCCTTCCAGCCGTGGTCGGAATTCAGCTCCAGACGCAGCCTCGGGAACCGATGGTGGGCGGCGACCACCTCGAAACCGACATCCTCGAGGAAATCGGCTTCGATCATGCACGTCTCCGGCGAACATCCCGCGGACCGTGATTCCCGGGCCGGTGCGCCGATACGCTCCATCAGCCGCATCGACCCGACGGTGCGATCCGACATCGCCTTGGCCGGCGGCTCACCACGGATGCCGAATGCCTCCAGCGCACGCACACCACGACGCACCAGATCGGCCACCACGGCCTGGATGAGTCGCTGAGCCACATCGCCATCCCGGTAGGGATGTTCGGAGCGGAGCGTGGTCAGCAGGACCGCGTCCGGGCTCACGGGGGAGGTGGGGAACAGCGCGGCGCGCGGCACCACGCTCGGCGGTGAGTACAACGCGCATCCCGCGACATTGCCGTCGATATTGGCCAGCTGACCGCACGAACCCCATTCGAGCATGACCGTCGACAGCCATGCCTCTTTCTCGAAGACAGGATCACTGAATTCGCGGGAGTCCTCGGCGACGGCCGGGTCCATCTCCCAGAAGACACAGCGCCTGGCATGTGCCGGGAGCTGATCCACTCCGCCGAGGGTAAGTGCTGTGACGCTGGTCGACACCGCTCTGCTCAGCCTCCAGCTATCCGATTCTTCGATCACGCCGCATCACTATTTTCTCGCCAGCAAGAATAAGCGATCAACAGAAACCTGCCTCACTCCCATGCCGCTGTGCTGTTGGTCAGGAACCCTCGCCCGCGCCACCGGAGCGCTTTTCCAAGGCGCTGTCACAGTGACGTTTTAACACCCTGCTCCCGTATACCGGGCCCACACGGGCGATTTTCATCTACTTCACATACCGAGCTGCTGCTGCTCCATCAGGGAGACAATCCGCTCGAGATCTTCCACCGAACCGAACTCGACGACGATCTTTCCCTTCCGCTTACCCAGACTCACGGTGACCCGGGTATCGAAGGATTCCGACAGCCGCTCGGCCACATCCTGGAGGCCGGGCATATGAATCGGCTTGCGACGCGGCGTCGGGGGAGCGGCCGCATCCGGATCGCGATTGGCGAGGGTGACGGCTTCCTCGGTCGCTCGCACCGAGAGCCCCTCGGCGACGATCCGCGCGGCGAGCACTTCCTGCGCGTCGGCGCCCGCCTCCAAACCGAGCAGCGCCCTGGCATGTCCGGCCGACAGCACACCGGCCGCCACTCGTCGCTGCACCGGGATGGGCAGTTTCAACAGCCGGATCATATTGGTCACTACCGGACGCGACCGTCCGATCCTGGTCGCCAATTCCTCGTGCGTGACGTCGAACTCTTCCAGCAATTGCTGATAGGCCGCCGCCTCTTCCAACGGATTCAGCTGCACGCGGTGGATATTCTCCAGCAGCGCGTCACGCAGCATCGACCCGTCGGCGGTTTCCCGGACGATCGCCGGGATGGCCTCCAACCCGGCTTCCTGGCAGGCGCGCCACCGCCGCTCACCCATGACGAGCTGATAGCGATCGACACCCGGCTCGACCCGACGAACCACGATCGGCTGCATCAGACCGAATTCACGGATCGAGTGCACCAGCTCCGCCAGCGCCTCTTCCTCGAAGACCTGGCGGGGCTGCTTGGGATTGGGTTCGATCTGGTCGGGGGCGATCTCGCGGTAGATGGCACCGCTCGTCGAAAGCTCACCGTCGTCCTCGGCCACCTCCGAGGGATCCGGAACGCGATGCAGGTACGCCGACGCAGGCTGCGGGCCGATGGGGTCGAGCCCGATCACGACGTTCGCCGCCGCGCTGCCGAGCCCGGGCGCACTGCCGAGGCCCTGCGTGGTCGTCGGCCCGGTCGGGATCAATGCCGCCAGCCCGCGCCCCAGCCCGCCTTTTTTCGCCTGAGTCATCGGCTTTCCGATCCCTTCTCTTTTCGCCACCAGAAAACCGCCACCCCGTTGGGATTACGCGCCATCCGCGACCTGCGCGGCCAGGGTGGCCCGCTGAGTCATTTCCCGACCGGCATCCAGGTAGCTCATCGCACCCCGGGAGCCTGGATCATAATCGAGGACCGTCATCCCGTAACCCGGCGCCTCGCTGACCTTCACACTGCGAGGAATCACCGACCGCAGCACGATATCGCCGAAGTGTCCGCGAACCTCCTCCGCGACCTGGTCCGCCAATTTGGTGCGGCCGTCGTACATCGTGAGGATCACGGTCGAAACGTGGAGATCCGGGTTGAGGTGTGCCTGGACCAGCCCGATATTGCGGAGCAACTGACCGACACCCTCCAGGGCGTAGTACTCGCACTGGATGGGGATCAACACCTCTTTCGCCGCCACCATCGCGTTGACGGTCAGCAGACCGAGCGAAGGCGGGCAGTCGATCATGACGTAGTCGATGTCGAAGCCTGCGATATTCGCCTCCTGGATAGCGGCCTTGAGCCGCCCCTCCCTCGCCACCATCGACACCAGTTCGATCTCGGCGCCGGCGAGATCGATCGTCGCCGGAATGCACAGCAGGCGTTCACTGTGCGGACTGGTCTGAATAGCCTCCTTGACCGATACCTCGCCGATGAGCAGTTCGTAGCTCGAGGGAACACCCGAGTGGTGCTCGATACCGAGCGCCGTGCTCGCATTGCCCTGCGGATCGAGGTCGATCACGAGCACCGTCATCCCCTGGTATGCCAGGGCGGCAGCTAGATTGACGGCCGTCGTTGTCTTTCCGACCCCACCCTTTTGATTGGCAATGGTGATGATCCGTTGCTCGTGCGGTTTCGGCACAGTCACCTTTCCTGGATGCAATATCTGACTGGCGCGCTGAGCTTCGGCCGCGATCGGGGTCTCACTGGGGGAGATGTGCCCGAACGGTGTGCTTCCGAATGCTTCCGCGTCGAGATTGCTGGAGTCCAGCATCCCCGGCACGCGCGACGTCGTTTCCCGTGAAACATTCGCCGGACCGCTCGACATAGACAGCTCCTAACCCGAGAACTCAGACCACGTGCGACCGACAGAGGCCGTCGCTGTGTCTTCAACAGCTGTGCCGGATCCAAACACGATGCTCGACCTGGGACCGAGGAGTCCGACCGAGCGGACGGAGCCCGCGCCGCTGTGACACCCACATCCTCCGTGGCACCTACGCTGACGCCCGACGCTCACTAGCTTGCCAGCACTCAGCGCGATAGGAAAGCTGAATCGCGGTGCGACACAAACGACACGCGAAACTCGCGCCGAAATTCGTGCGAGTCGCCATGTTTCACATGAAACATCGATCGCGAGGCTCGGTTCGGGCACAGGCGTGGAGGGCATCCGGCTGATAGGTGGGGGATGGGTGTTGAGATGCAACAGTCAGGTGGGTACCTGGACCTTCCGATATTTTCATCACTGTGACGCAATGTTCCTACCGCAGAGAAAGTGCGGATGGTGCGTTCCCGGTTGAAGTCGCTTGCGCGGCAGGGGTGATAACAGTCACCGGGGTTCGGATATGCGTCTTGCCTGTCCCGCACGCCAATCCACTTTCCGCAGCCGCGGTTGCAGACCTGGCGAATATCGTTCGTGCACCGTGAGTGCATCGCTGCGTGAAGTCGCGCGTCGCGCGGCATCGAGTTTCACGTGAACCACGCCAGCGCGGCTCTCCTGCACAGCCGTTCATATCACGCATCGGATTGCCTAGCGCGTCAGAGGAGCCACCGCCCCGGGTCTGAACCGACTCGCCCTTCGCATGAGTGGCGGAGACGATCAGCCTCGGCCGACCGGTCGGTGCCAGAGCGGAATTCCTGTCTGCGTCGCAATGCCGCCGTCGTTCCCGAACTCCCACCCACTTACGTTTCGCCCGGTTCTACTCGATGTCGTACGTTCTCGGCCCCACTTACCGAACGTCCGACTTGCCGTCGCCTGAGTCGCGCGCATCCTGCCATCACACGGAGTCGCGCGAATGGTGGGAGCCGTGACGATGATCAAGCCGTAGAACCAATCTCGCGAAGTACTCGAAGGCTCGGCGGCCTATCGATCATCAGCACTCGGTCGGACCGGGCATCGGTCGGACCGGGCATCGGTCGGACCGGGCGTCGGTCGGACCGGGCGTCGGTCGGACCGGGCGTCGGTCGGACCGGGCGTCGGTCGGACCGGGCGTCGGTCGGACCGGGCGTCGGTCGGACCGGGCGTCGGTCGGACCGGGCATCGGTCGGACCGGGCGTCGGTCGGACCGGGCATCGGTCGGACCGGGCATCGGTCGAACCGGGCATCGGTCGAACCGGGCATCGGTCGAACCGGCAGCTGCCGACGTTGCCACAAAGCCCGCGCGGTCGGTGACGCGTTTTCTGCGCTGTTCACCGGTCCACAGTGGACAGAAGTTGCAGACACGGTCAGCGGGCGCAGCTTGGCTGTGGTGGGGCCGCCCCACCGCTCAAGACGACGATCTTCTTTTGCAGCCGCCGATTCGGGCTCGCCAATATCGTCCGTACACCATGAGACTCCCCATATCGCTTCGTGGAAGCCATGCGTCGCGAGGTACCGAGTTTCACGTGAATCGCGCCGATCCTGAGACGGCTGGTCGAGAGAACGCTGTGGCTCAGATTCGAGCTCGTCACCGCCGCGTTCTGGAGCTGGCTTCGAGCCACGGATATTCAGAGCGGTGACTGGTTCGCGAGTCCTCTCCGCGCACGGCGGAGTTGCTCACCGTTGCGCTGCTACGGATCAGTTCGGGGCGGGTAGGCGGCAGCCAGCAAGGCGGGTGCGCGATCTGATGCTGCACCGGGAGCCAAGGGGTACACCCCAGGTGATGCGACCGTCCTGGAGGTCCTGCGCCTCTACCCCGGACGTCGATAGCCGGAGCGTGGGTGGAGGACAAGGCAGCGCAGGTTCGCCGCGAAGCAATTCCGCCCCACATTGCACACTGCCATCGAACCAAAGGCCCAATCCATCATCGAACTGAGCGGCGTCCCCAGGGCCTGACTACCCAATCACGATCAGTCTTCAGTTGAGGCGGCTCCCCGCAGTGCCATCGAGTCGGCCGTCGGCATCCGATGTACGCGTACTACTTCGGAGGTTGTCGCAGCGTCCAACCCACAGTTCCTACGCGGAGTTCGATTGGTGGCGTCCGCTCGCAGCGGTGGCCCGAATCGGTGTGGACGCGTCGCATAGTCCACGTCCATCTCGAGCGAGGTCGGCCAAGTCTGGCAGCGGGCACCCCGAAACCATCGGCGAGTGTGAACTCGGTACAAGTCGACAGCGGATGGGCCAATCGGGAGAATTCGCTCCGAGTCGGCAGAGCTCCGACGGGAGCCGAAGTCAGGTGATGGACCTTCTCGTGTCGAGTGCAGATAATCCTGCGCCCGGTCCGCGATTCCCGCGCGTGGTCCGGACCTCGCCGACGAACACCCGCCGCTGAGCTCTCCGAAGGCGAGCGGTTGGGCCGCCGCCATCCTGCGGGCCAGGCCGTCAACGACCCGGGATCGACCCGCTTTCCTCGGCATCGTCGCGATACGCCGACTATTCCCCTCATAGCGGTGCGTCGGAAGCAGGCCGCTACCACGCCACCGTCTTCTGTTCGCACAGACCGCTGATCAACCATTCGTGGTCTTGTCGCTCTTTCCACATCACTGGCTCTTGTGCCGCGAAAACATCCAACGGTTGCCGTCTGGCGCTCCACTGTCAGGGCTGCGCACCCTCGCCGCACGATCGCCTCCAACCGAACACCGAAGCCAGCGGGAGCCATCCAACAGACAAGGCGAGGCGTGGGGTCACCCTCGATACGAGAGATCATCGATCCGAAGGCGGTTGACCGTCTCGCCACCCCTAATTACTCCGGCCCGATCAGTCGTCGTCCACACGTGTCGCGACGACTCTGCGTACCAATGAAATCAGAACCTCTGTCATCCGTTCCGACGAAACCGTCGACGTCCGCCCGATCGACGGGACCGCCAACGAGGACCGCGTGGATTCGCTCGACGACGCGGTGCGAGATGTCAACGTATCCACGCAGACGGTCCACTCCCACCCATTCACCTGAACACCGACTACCGCGACGGGCTCGCGGGTCAGCCGAGCGCATCTCCCAGCCCTCGACAGGTACACGGTTTCACGTGGATCATTCACCGATCAGATGTCCGGAGTCGTTCGGAAGCCGAACGCAGGGGAGTGATGCGCAACGGGAGTCGTATCCGCATGATGAAGTGCCGTCGATACCCATCCATGAACGGTCGGATGATCGCGGTCCACGGCGGCAGACCGGCCGCCAGACCTCAGCCCGGTTCTCCTGCGCAGCCGTTCGTCGAGCGCATCAGACGACCAAGGCGCTCGAACCCCGGCGGTTCCGGTGCCAAGAATTCTCGTGCGCACACCTCCGCAATGACTTCTCCGCAACCTGGCCCCGGCCGTTGCGTGCCGCCCAGATGTAGGTCGTCGGCACGCCACCTGACCGCAATGGGTGACCTGTTACCGACGACAGGTTTTTGATGATCGTGATGCCCACCCGCAAATACGTGCCACCCGCCATGGCGGTGAGCGTCCGCACCGGTCACTTTCGGAGGCGACCTCAACGCGTGGGAATCGGCGACGACACGCGCCCACCCTCGAATCGCTACGGTCTACACCGCTTCTCCGTTACCACGCCGTGTGGCCGCATCGCCGTCGCTCGCGGTCTTCGTCCGCACGCTCGGCAGCGGCATCCCGAAGCCTCGGCGGCAACGGCACCTCGGCAGCCCCCTCTCGATGACCACGTTCCATGACCACCCACGGACGCATGTTTCACGGGAAACCACGACTGACCGCAGCGCGGCAGCGGGACTCCAGGGGAGTGGCCACACCGTGAATCTTCTTTTCAGTCACCGTCCGCCGAACGTATTGGTATCCGCCACGCCTTCTTCCCAGACCGGGAATCGCTCCCCACACTGCACACTGCCATCGAACCAAAGGCTCAATCCATCATGGAGCTGAGCGGCATCCTCGGGTCGTGTCCTTACCCGATCACGATCAGTCGCCCACCTCAGTCGTCCAACACTCCGACCGTCACGCTCCCAGCGAGCAGCTCACACCCAACCAGCTGAAGCGAGCGCCAAGCGCGCGTATCCCTGGCGCCGAAAATCTCAGGGGCACCAGCCCACCCCGGGTTCGGCAGTGCCGCTCCGCCTGCCCTGCTCTGTCAGTCACCACCACCCAGCGCACCCAACTAGACCGGCGTACCCGTCAGCCCGATACCCGGTCAGCCCGATGGCCTTCTGGCCGACCACCTTCACATCGGCCAACGGCAATCCAGCCATGCGAGTCCAACTGGCGGCGCGGTCCCCGAAATCCGAGAACTACTCCAATGGGTGCGAACCCACCCCTGCGGCACAGTGTCGAACAGTCCGCCACCGACCAACGTGCCGAGGTGTACCAGCCGACAACGGCCGCCATCCCCGTTCAGAGACTGCACGAGCATGGAGCAAATGCCAGTGATGGCGGATGGCGGATGGCGGATGGCGGATGGCGGATGGCGGATGGCGGATGGCGGATGGCGGATGGCGGATGGCGGATGGCGGATGGCGGATGGCGGATGGCGGATGGCGGATGGCGGATGGCGGCAGCCTCCGGCTGCGCCGGTCGGCAGTTTGTCCCGGACGATTGTGTGCGCGCAGTCTCCGCGGATACATCTCCGAGCCGACAGCATTACTTGTCGATCGCGATCCAGGTGACGATCCAGGTGACATTGGCAGACGGAGCGCCGCTGACCGCCCTCACCACTCAAATAGGTGGAGCAACGACCTGCTTGCAACGGAGGGGGCAGCACGGCTTGGGGCGAACGGGACTTGAAACGCGCGCACTGGCAGGTGCCGACCACCCACGACGTCGCGGCAAACCTTGTGGCTCGACACGTCTCCCCTCTGCGCTGTATGACGCTCCGGTCAACACGATGCGCGTCGAGAGGCTCGATTTTTCATCACACGACACCTGTTCTGAATCGCGCCACAACGGAGGTCGCGCCACAACGGAAGTCAGAGCGAGGACCGAAGTCGATCAGCGGCTTCAAGCGTGTCCAAGTGGCACTACAAATCAGACGATCGTCGTTACCACTCCTGGGGTGGGCCGCTATCGCCATCGATGACATGTGCGGCGGCGCTTTCGGCTCATCGGGCTGCCGCGGGGATCTCGCGTCGGGCTGCCGCAGGGATCTCGCGACATTGGTCTCGACCGGGGGACCTACCAGTGCTCACGTCGAGGCCGCTGAGGGAAAAGCGGCGGCGTCCCTACGTGGGGGAGTGCCGCCCTGACTGCGGGCGGCCTACGAGGCTTTCGATCACACCGCGCAGCTGTACGCCCCGGTTCGCCGCACACGCGACCACACACTCCAGACACCGGCCCTTCCTCGATCAGTGACGGAGTTCGTACAAAAGGTCGAGAGAAGTGTCGTCACGTTCGAAATCCTCGCATCGAGCGGACGCGTATACGGATTCGTTCCGGGCGTCAGGAGATTCCTCCGCAGACGCGTCAGAAGGACCCAGAGGAATGGCAGCACCGTGATCTGGCAGCACCCTCGACGTGACGCTGTTGACCCGACTGGTGCTGACCCCTGTCGGCCAGCACCAGTCGGAGACCGCGTTGCTCGTCGGCGACGAGCAACTCACGAACACCGGGGGAGCCACCGCCACGTCTGGCCCATTGCGCTCACGAACCAACACCGGCGAGTCAGCAACCCACACGCGCGTTGATCGAACTACGCCTACCTGAGATCCCGCTCAGTCCGCACACGAAGCGCACGATCCGCCACAGCCGTGCCGCCCACGGACTACAACTCGGACTGCCGCAACCGGCCTACCCTTACGCGGACCCACCGCGCACTGTTTCACGGGAAACACAGGACAGCCGGAGACAGACCCGGAGACGGACGCGCGGACAACCCGCAAGCCCCCTCCATCAGATCGCCCACGCGATCCCGCGAACTCGCCCCATCAACTCGCCCCCTCGCCCCGCCCCTTGGCGTCCTTCCCCCGACGACCCGATCCCCCTTTCCCATGACGGTGCGACCCCCGCTCCGAGCGAGGGAGCCGGATCGCACTGATCACGACCGTCGGTGTCGACGCGATACCGGCGCCACATTGGAGGACTTCGGCATTGCCGGCACCGGCGCGAGCCAATGCCTCGCCGTCGCGCTCCAATTCCTCTGCGGCACTGGCACCTTTCAGGGCAAGCATGCGTCCGTGGTCCCGCAGGAGGGGTAGGGACCACTGAGCGAGCTTGGCGAGGGGGGCTACGGCCCGGGAGGTGACAACATCCGCGCCGCCCGCTTCTTTCATCACCCCGGATTGTTCGGCGCGGCCGCGGACGACGGTTACGTCCAGCCCGGCGGACTCGATGAATTCGCTGAGGAAGATGGTCCGGCGGAGGAGTGGCTCGACCAGGGTGATCCGAAGATCCGGTCGGGTGATGGCGAGCGGGATGCCGGGCAGTCCGGCGCCGCTGCCGATATCGACGACGGTCGCGCCTTCGGGAATCAATTCACCGATGACAGCGCAGTTGAGGATGTGACGATCCCAGAGTCGCGGAACCTCCCGGGGGCCGATCAGTCCGCGCTCCACCCCGGCGCTGGCCAACGCGAGATAGTACCGGCGGGCGATCTCCAACCGGTCGCCGAAGATGACGGCAGCCTCGGCGGGCGGCTCCGACTCGGCAGACATTGCGGCGCTTCCATCGAGATCTCGTTCCACGTGAAACATCCCTTCCCAGCTCGAGTCGATCACAGGCATACCTCCGATGACGGATTTCCGCAGCCGGGGGAGCGGGCCGATATCAGATATGGAGAGGGCCTCCGATCCGAAGATCGGAGGCCCATCCACTCAATTTCGTCAGGGTGACGAAATTCGTCCACACTGAGAGTCATACGAAATCAGGCTGGAACAACGACCACGTGACGGTTCGGCTCCACGCCTTCGCTCTCGCTGCTGACACCCTCGACGGCCGCGACCGCATCGTGCACGATCTTGCGTTCGAAGGGGGTCATCGCGGCGAGCGGTTCCGCCGCGCCGGATTCCAGCACCCGCTGGGCCGCGGCGGTACCGAGGGCGCTCAGCTCCTCGCGACGCTTGGCCCGCCACCCCGCCACATCCAACATCAGCCGACTGCGGACGCCGGTCGTCTGCTGAACGGCGAGGCGGGTGAGCTCTTGGAGCGCGTCCAGCACCTCACCGTTGTGGCCGACCAGCTTCGACAGATCGCGGCCGCCGTCGATGCTCACGATGGCACGATCGCCCTCGACGTCGAGATCGATATCACCATCGAAATCCAAAACGTCGAGTAACTGCTCGAGGTAATCGCCGGCGATCTCGCCCTCTTCGATCAGGGCTTCCTCGGCGTCGTTCGCGACGTCGTCGGGCTCCGTCCCGGCGTTCACCATCGTCGTCGCCACTGTGGCGTCCCCTCCGTCGGTCTCAACAGTCATTTGATTTCCTTCATCTGCTCGTCACGCACGCCTGGCGACCGCCGCCCGGTGGTACGCGATCAAGGGGTTGCTCAGGGAATCAGCGGGCCTCGCGGGCCGGGCCGATCAACGTTCAGCGCCGCCGCTTCTGGTTGGCGCGGCCCCGGTTGCCCGGACGCTTCTGGCCACCGGGCCTGCGCTGTCCGGACCCGCGGCTACCGTTCTTCGCGGTGCCGTTCGTCGAGGGCTCCGCCTGCGCGGGCACATCGTCGACGGGGACATCATCGGTGACCGCCGTGTCGGATTTCTTCTTGGTGCTGACCGGTTTCACACCCGGTTTCGGTGCGTTCTGCGCTCGCAATTCGAGCTTGGCCTGCTTCTTCTCTTCTTCTTCCTTGGCCATCCGACCGAAGACGAGATGCTGCTGCCCGTAAGTCCAAATATTGTTCGACACCCAGTAGAGCAGGATCGCGATGGGCAGGAACGGACCACCGACGAGCACACCGAGCGGGAAGACCCACAGCGCGAGCTTGTTCATCATCGCGGCCTGCGGGTTCGCGGCGGCCTCGGGAGTCTGACGGGCGACGGATGCGCGGGCGTTGAAGTGGGTCGCCAGACCGGCGATCACCATCAGCGGAATCGCGACCAGCGCGATGCTCAGCTTGGACGGGATACCGCCGTAGTCGGCGAAGGCCTGGAGTTCCGCGGTGGGGGTGGTGATGAAGGCGGAGATGGGGGCGCCGAAGATACGGGCGCCGAGGAAGGACTGGACATCGGCCGCGCTGAAGACGTAGTTCGCGGTATTGGCGTTCTCCTCGGGCGACATTCCGAGTTGACCGAATCCATGGCCGGTCCGGTTGAACGAGCGCAGGACGTGGAACAGACCGATGAAGACCGGCACCTGGGCCAGGACCGGCAGGCAGCCCATGAGCGGGTTGAAGCCGTTGTCCTTCTGGAGCTTCTGCATCTCCAGCGCCATCTTCTGGCGGTCGTTCTTGTATTTCTTCTGCAACTCCTTGATCTGGGGCTGCAATTCCTGCATCTGTTTGGTGGTGCGGACCTGCTTCACGAACGGCTTGTACAGCAGCACGCGCAGCGTGAATACCAGGAACACCACGGCGAGTGACCAGGTGAGTCCGTTATCCGGACCGAGGCCGGGGATGGCCGCGAAGACTCGGTGCCAGAACCACAAGATCCAGGACACCGGGTAATAAATGAAGTCGAGCACGGCTCTATGCACTCCCGTCGTTCGTGTCGCCGACCACCGCGCGCGGTGATCCTTTACAAGCGTGTGGTGCCGAGCCCACAGGGTCGGCGACCGCCTCGTTCCGGTCGCGTCCGCGACGCTCCGGGACGGGGTCCCACCCACCAGGGTGCCAGGGCGCACATTTGGCCAGTCGCACGACCGTCAATCCGAGGCCGACGACCAGCCCACGGGTGCGTAGCGCGGTGACCGCGTATTCACTGCAACTCGGGGTGAAGCGACAGACCGGCATCCGCGTGGGGGAGACGTAGGTCCGGTACAGCTCGATGAGGAAGATCAGCGCCCGCGCCGGTAGCCGACCCAGCGTCGCGAGGGGGCTCACGACCGATCACCCGACCCACGGGTCGTATCGAGTGTGCCCCCGGGGTACTCCGAGGGGAGCGGCGACACGTCGAGTTTGCGCAGCGCGCCCCGGATCTGGCGGAGCAACTCGGCCGAATCGGCGTCCGCCGCACCGGGCAGTGCCCTGATGACGACGTCGGCCTCGGCGGTGAGTTCCGGAATCACCTGGGCGCACATATGACGCAGGCGGCGGGCCACCCGGTGTCGTATCACCGCGGGGCCCACCGCCTTGCTGACAATCAATCCGAACCTCGGTCCGCCGATGCGCACCATCGATCCGGCGACTACCGGATCGCTGTTTCGTCCACTCGCGCCGACGAATCCGTCGTACCCGTGCACAAGCGCGTGTACGACCAGATCTCGTCTCCCGACTCGCTGGCCGCGGCGCACCGTCCGGGAGAAGTCGGCACGATGATGCAACCGATACGGCTCAGGCAACACCCGAGCGTCCGAAAGCGAGGATCAGGCAGTGAGTTCGGAGCGGCCCTTACGGCGGCGCGCCGAAACGATGGCGCGACCCGCACGGGTCCGCATCCTGAGGCGGAAGCCGTGAACCCGCGCCCGACGACGGTTGTTCGGCTGGAACGTCCGCTTGCCCTTGGCCACGGTCAACACTCCTCGAGTTGTTGGGCACCTACGGTGCCCGAAGCTTTGTCATTGATATGCGCGACGAATCGCTTGGTAGGTCATCCTCGGCGCGCGTCGGTCCTGGCGCACAGTCGGTCGTCGAACCAACAGTTCTCGAACCACACCGGCGATCCGTCGCTAGGACAGAGCCAGCACAGAACCGCCACCGCACCAAGGGGTGACTGTACGAGGGTACTGACCGTCCCCCGGAGGGTCAAACTCGGCCCACCTGTCGGGTTCGCGGTCCGACCTGCGCGGTTCCCGTCGAGAAGGGAGCGACACCCACCCGCGATGGTGAGTTCGTCCACACCCCTGTGCGTACGCTACCGCAAGCGCCACTCGGCGTTGCCGAAAGTTTGCCGAAGAACCCCTGGTACAGGCCTTTCACAGGCCGAATCCACGACAGATCCGGATTTCCCCAGGGTTGTCCACATCTGTGGATAATTGTGTGGAAAGACCCCTGGAGTGGCATATTCGTAGGGCCGACGGCGCCCACGCCGCCGCCCGCAACCGGGGGAACAGAGCAGAGACCGACCCGGTTTCGGTTGTACGCGGGATCACCATATCGACCATCGACGGTAGATGTCCGCGCACCCCGGCCGTCTGCTCCTATCGACCTACTTCCGGGGAGGAAACTGCATGGACGACGAGCAGAACGTGTTGGCCACGGTGTGGCCCGAGGTGATCGCCGAACTCACCACCGGTTCTGCCGACGGGACGATCCCCGCGGTGACACGCGCGCAGCAGGCCTGGCTGAAACTGGTCAAGCCGATCACTGTCGCCCAGGGTTTCGCGCTGCTTTCGGTCCCCTCGTCGCTGGCCCAGGAGGCCATCGAACGCGATCTGCGCGAACCGATCCTGCGCTCGCTGGGCAGGCGACTCGGCCCCCAGGTAGAAGGTCTCGGGGTGCGCATCGCCGCACCGGCGACCCCGACGCCCGACCGGCCCGGCGCCAACCCCCGGCACGCGCGGATGACGAGCAGGCCCGAGCGGGCACGCGAGACACCCCGCGCCCAGGGGGGCGAATTCCCTGGTCGCGGCGATTACGGAACGCCGCGCTACGCCGCGCCCGCCGATTACGTCCCGACGCCGGAGTATCCGGGCACCCGCGAATACGCGCAGGCGACCGAATACTCGCCCGCCCAGGAATACGCGCCCGCGCCGGAATACCCGGTGGACGACTACCCGACGAACACCTACCAGGTTCCGCCCCAACTCGACTACCCGGGAACGGGCGGCTCGGAAGGGCATCCGCCGCAGCGTCGCGACGGCGCACAGCCATCCCGCCCCGGCCCGGCCGGCCAGGAATCGCTGTTCTCGCCCGAAACCGGACCGATGCGGATGGCCGGGCGCTCGCCGGTACGCGAACACGACGACGACCAGGCCGTCACGGCCGCGCACGACTCGGTCCGCGAACCGGAACCGTCTCCGCGCGGCGACGAAGAACCGGTGGTCAGCGTCCGCAATTCCTGGCCGACCTATTTCAACAAGAGCCAGGAATCCCCGCAGCCCTCCTCCTCGACCAGCCTGAACGCCAAGTACACGTTCGAGACCTTCGTCATCGGCGCATCCAACCGGTTCGCGCACGCGGCGGCGGTCGCCATCGCCGAAGCACCGGCGCGCGCGTACAACCCGCTGTTCGTCTGGGGCGCCTCCGGCCTCGGCAAAACCCATCTCCTGCACGCGGCGGGGCACTACGCGCAGCGACTTTTCCCCGGTATGCGGGTGAAATACGTCTCCACCGAGGAATTCACCAACGACTTCATCAACAGCCTGCGTGACGACCGCAAGGTCGCGTTCAAGCGCAGGTATCGCGAAACCGACATCCTGCTGGTCGACGACATCCAGTTCATCGAGGGCAAGGAAGGTATCCAGGAGGAGTTCTTCCACACCTTCAACACCCTGCACAACGCCAACAAACAGATCGTCGTCTCCTCGGACCGTCCGCCGAAACAACTGGCGACGCTGGAGGAACGACTGCGGACCAGGTTCGAATGGGGCCTGATCACCGATGTGCAGCCGCCGGAGTTGGAGACCCGCATCGCGATTCTGCGCAAGAAGGCGCGGATGGACCGGCTCGATGTGCCGCACGACGTCATGGAACTGATCGCGAGCCGGGTCGAGCGCAATATCCGCGAACTCGAGGGCGCGCTCATCCGGGTGACCGCGTTCGCCTCGCTCAACGGCCAACCGCTGGATCTGCCGCTGGCCGAGGTGGTGTTACGCGATCTGATGCCGGAGACGGCGGCGCTCGAGATCAACGCGGCCACGATCATGGCCGTGACCGCGGAGTACTTCAACACCACGCTCGAGGAACTCACCGGCCCGGGTAAGGCCCGTCCGCTGGCCCAGGCGCGTCAGATCGCGATGTACCTGTGCCGCGAGCTCACGGACCTGTCACTGCCGAAGATCGGCCAGGCGTTCGGCCGCGACCACACCACGGTGATGTACGCGGAGAAGAAGGTCCGCAAGGAGATGACCGAACGGCGCCGGGTCTACGACCAAGTTCAAGAACTCACAGCCCGAATCAAGCAACGCTCGCGCTGATTTTCCACTAACACCCCCAGCACCGCCCCTGACCAGGGGCGGTGCTTTTTTGTGGGTTGTGGATTCCTCGAGGAATTCCTGTGGATTCCTCGAGGAATCCACCGGTTGTGCACCGTTTCGTCCACAGGTGGGGGCGTCGGCGTCGTTCACAGGACTCACAGGCAGTAGTCCCCAACTTCCACAGCCGAATCCACACACAGGCACTGACCAGGCGATCTGGGAAGTTGCGCTTGTGGATTCCTCGAGGAGTCCCTGTGGACTCCTCGAGGAATCCTCGAGTTGTCCACGGTTCGGTGCACATGTGTGCACAACCGGGTGAATATGGTGGAACAACTCGAGGAGCACTCGAGGATGAACATGGGACAAGTTCCGGGTCTCCACAGACGCCTCGTGTTCATCCTCGAGTCACCCCACGGCCATCCCCACGGCACCACACCCTGTGACCTGCGGATACGGCCTCAGTCCACAGATTCCACAGCGCCTACTACTACTTCATTTCTTCTCATTAAGAATCTCTCTTGAAAACAGGCTGTGTGGAAACTCGGTCGGGACGTGTCAGCTCGTGAGGCACTCGGTTTCGAGAAGCAAGGAGGAAGGGACCGAGGCGATGCTCGATCGAGGAACCGCTCGGCCTCCTCCGCGTCGCCTCGGCCCATTCGGCGAAACGCCCACGAAGCGTCGACAGCGGGTCGGACTATGTACTCGCGACGGACGCGGGTACGGTTTGGTGTCGGTCGCCTGTGCCACACTGCGGGGGCGGACGATCCAGCACCCCTCACGAGAACCACAGCTGACGAGCCGACACGGATCACGGAACTGGGAGAGGAAATTCGGGCGATGGAGCTTGCAAGCATGAAGTTTCGGGTCGCCCGGGAGGATTTCGCCGAATCCGTCGCCTGGGTGGCGCGCAGCCTGCCGTCCCGGCCGCCCGTTCCCGTACTCGGCGGCGTGCTGCTGGTCGCCGACGAGGACGGGCTGACCGTTTCCGGCTTCGACTACGAGGTCTCCGCCCAGATGCGGGTGGCGGCCGAGGTAGCGGGCCCCGGCGAGGTTCTGGTCTCCGGGCGTCTGCTCGCCGACATCACCAAGGCGTTGTCCAACAAACCCGTCGACGTCTCGGTGGACGGGACGCGGGTGTTGATCTCCTGTGGCAGCGCGAAATTCTCGCTGCCCACCATGCCCGTCGAGGACTATCCACAACTGCCCGAGGTGCCGCAGCAGACCGGCGAACTGGCTGTGGATGTGTTCTCCGGGGCGGTTTCCCAGGTCGCCGTCGCCGCGGGGCGCGACGACACGCTGCCGATGCTCACCGGCATCCGGGTCGAGATCGAGGGCTCACGTGTCGTCCTCGCGGCCACCGACCGGTTCCGGCTCGCGGTGCGCCACATCGAATGGAAGCCGAACAACAGCGATATCGAGACATCGGTGCTGATTCCGGCGCGCACGCTGTCCGAGGCCGCCAAGACGCTCGGTCCGTCCGATGCTCCCGTGCAGTTGTCGCTCGGCTCCGGTTCCGGCTCAGAGGGCCTGCTCGGCATCGTGAACGGCGGCCGCCGCACCACCACGCGACTGCTCGACGCGGAATTCCCCAAGTTCCGCCAATTGCTCCCCAAGGAGCACACCTCCATCGCCACGCTCGCCGTGTCCGCGCTGACCGAGGCCATCAAGCGCGTCGCACTCGTCGCCGAGCGCGGCGCCCAGGTGCGTCTGGAGTTCTCCACAGAGGGTCTGCTGCTGTCGGCGGGCGGGGACGACGCGGGGCGCGCCGAGGAGTGGATCGAGGCCGACTTCCGCGGCGAATCCCTCACCATCGCCTTCAATCCCGGCTATCTGGTCGACGGACTGTCCGCGCTGCACGCCGATCGCGTCACGTTCGGATTCACCACTCCCAGTCGTCCCGCGGTGCTGCTGCCCGCGGGGGAGGAAGAACCCGAAGTACTCGATTCCGGCGCCTTCGCGGCGCTGGCCAGCCCGTACATCTACCTGTTGATGCCGGTTCGGCTTCCGGGCTGAGCGCCTGTGCACAAACGGGTTCCATCGGGGCCGGGCCGGGTTTCGGGCGCGACGGTATAGCGCATGTTCATCCGAGCGCTGTCGCTGCGTGATTTTCGTTCCTGGGAACATGCCGAAATCGAGTTATCCCCAGGCCGAACGGTTTTCTTGGGATCGAACGGTAACGGCAAGACCAACCTGCTCGAAGCGATCGGCTACCTGGCGACCTTGGGCTCGCATCGAGTCGCGGCCGACGCACCCCTCATCCGTATGGGTGCCGACCGCGCTCGGATCGGCGCGACGGTGGTCAACAGCGGTCGGGAACTGCGCATCGACCTGGACCTGAACCAGGGCGCGGCCAATCGCGGCCAGATCAACCGGTCACCGGTCCGCAGGCCGAGGGAAATCCTGGGGATCCTGCACACGGTGTTGTTCGCCCCGGAGGATCTGGCGCTGGTGCGCGGCGATCCGGGGGAGCGCCGCCGGTTCCTCGACGAGTTGTGCACAGCCCGGCTGCCCAGACTCGCCGGTGTCCGCGCCGATTACGAGCGGGTCCTCCGGCAGCGCTCCGCCCTGTTGAAAACCGCTGGGCGACAAGCACGGTCGAAATCGGACCTGAGCACCCTCGATGTGTGGGACGGGCACCTGGCCGAACACGCCGCGGTGCTGCTCGCGCAGCGACTGCGTCTCGTGCACGACCTGTATCCCCATCTGGCGCAGTCGTATCGGTCCATCGCGCCCGAATCCCGCTCGGCCGCAATCGGTTATCGCAGCTCTTATCTGCCACCCGAATGGCTCGATCCCGCGCGTGAACCACAGCAGGACGACGCCGTGGCCTTGGAGGCCATCGTGTTGCGCGAACTCGGCGTCGCCCGGACCAAGGAACTCGATCGAGGCGTATGCCTGGTCGGGCCGCACCGCGACGATCTCGACCTGATGCTCGGGGAGGCGCCGGCGAAGGGGTTCGCCAGTCACGGCGAGTCGTGGTCCTTCGCCCTCGCTCTGCGCCTGGGCGCCTTCGAACTGCTGCGCAGTACCGGCGCGGAACCGGTGCTGCTGCTCGACGATGTGTTCGCCGAACTGGATCGGCGTAGGCGAACGGCGCTGGCTCAGGTAGCGGCAGGCGCCGAACAGGTGTTGATCACCGCCGCCGTCGCCGAGGACGTGCCGGGGGAGTTGGCCGCGACGCCGCTGCGGGTCGAGACGAGCGGAGACACCGCGCGGCGGATATCGCGGATCGCGCGGGGAACGCATGGGGAGGGCACCACCAGCACGGCTGCCACCGCAGGCGCGGCCCAGCCTGGAGCAGCCGCTACCACCACAACCGATGTCACCGCCGGCGAGGCCACTACCGCCGCCGAGGCTGAACCCGTTGGCACAGCCGAGCTCGATGACGCGGCAGACACCGTTGGCACAGCCGAACCCATTGGCACAGCCGAACCCGCTGACACAGCCGAACCCGCTGACACAGCCGAACTCGCAGATACGGTCGACACCGCCGAACCCGGTACTTCTCGGTTCGTCGGCGGTGAGGACGATCGTTCCGTCGCTGATTCCCTCGAAGTCGCCGACAACGGAAGCCCGCGCTGAGTAATCCCGCGAGCGATCGGTCAGTCCGGGAGGGGGGCCGGACCGAACGGCAGCGCTGTTCGGCCCGCGGACAAAATGTGATCTACGTCGAATCTATACACAGAAATGCCGTTGTTTATCCACATCTGGGGATGAAATCGGCGGCGACCCCATCATCTGGTGGTCCGAGAATCACCCCGGCACTATCGAACATCGATCGTTGAAAAGTGGCGTGCCGCGCGCTGTCGGTCACGGCGTGAGCTCCCGTAGAGTTGCCCCGAGATTCGGTCCTGCTCAGCCATGCCCAGTTATCCACAGGGTCTGTGGATAACTGGGCATGGCTGTGGATCTTCCGCACCTGCGGAAATTGCCCCCGTTCGGACCGCAATCAGATGGAAATACGTGGTGACGGGGGCGAACGTATGTTCGACGGGGCTGCTCGGCGGTGCTTCGACCACCTGTTTCGGGTCGATGCGGGCCGTGCGGAGGCTGGGGACAAAGTAGGCGGAACTGGGGACAAACCCGGTGCGAGGGCGGACGGAGCGTGCCGATGACCGACCAGTCGGAGCCGAGCTCGGGGGCTGAGCAGCCCGGCGGAGAGCCCGAATTGCGTGGGATCGATCTGGCCCGTCGCGCCTTGGAAGAGGCTCGTGCCGCCGCGCGCGCCAGCGGTAAATCCGTCGGACAGGGCCGGGCTTCGCCCAAACGACTGCGGACCGGGGCGCGACGACGTACGGGGTGGTCGGGTGCGCGCCCGGACGAGCGTGATCCCCAGCCACTGTTCAAACTGGCCGGGTCGATCGCGAAGAACCGGGGGTGGTCGGCCAAGGTCGCCGAGGGGATGGTTTTCGGGCGTTGGTCCGCCGTGGTCGGTGAGGACATCGCCTCGCACGCCACCCCGGTCACGCTCAAGGACGGCGTGTTGAGCATCGCGGCGGAATCCACCGCGTGGGCCACACAGCTGCGAATGTTGCAGTCCCAGATCCTCGCGAAGATCAATGCCGCCGTCGGCCACGGCGTGGTGACCTCGGTCAAGATTTCCGGACCCGTCGCGCCGAGTTGGCGCAAAGGGGAGCGGCACATCAGGGGACGCGGTCCGCGCGACACCTACGGGTAGGTCCTCCGGATGGGTCGTCGAAGCCGCGACATCTATCTGGTACTTGATGTTACGTTTATGTGGATATCCACAGGCTCGGCGCGACCGCGTGCGAGTTTCACGTGGAACGCTCCGATTCCGACGTCGCGGTCCCGGCTCCTCGTTCTCGACATCGTGCCCGGCGTCGAGCGAGTACCCGGAAGGTGAACCGTGACCACCACGCATACCGGCCCGTTCCCGGCGGCTCCGACGACGATCGTCCGCCGCGGCGATATCGACCTCGCCGTCTTCGAGACCGGAGATCCGGCGGGTACCCCGGTCCTGCTCGTGCACGGCTGGCCCGACACCCATCTGCTCTGGAACCGCGTCGCCGAACATCTCGGTACGAGGCATCGCGTCATCGCCTTCGACAATCGCGGCGCGGGTGCGAGCACGGTGCCGGCCGCGGTCGAGTCCTATCGCGTAGAGGAACTCGCGGCCGACATTCTCGCCGTGGTCGAGGCATTGTCGCCGGACAGGCCGGTCCACGTCCTCGGCCACGATTGGGGGTCGGTCGTCGGCTGGGAACTCGTCGCCACCCCCGCAGTCGCGCGCCGGATCGCGTCCTTCACCTCGGTTTCCGGACCCAATCTGGATCTTCTCGGCGCCTACCTGCGCGGCCCGTTCTCCTTCGCGCGTCTGCGCGGCGCGGTGACCCAGGGCCTCGCCTCGTCCTACACCGCGGCCTTCCGCGTTCCCCGTCTCGCGGATCCGGTGCTGCGTGCGCTGTCGACCCGGTGGCCGCGCTTCCTCGCCCTCTTCGATGGACTCGACCCCGCGCTGGTGCACACCGCGCCGACGTTGCGCGAGGACATGCTCAACGGTTTGGCGCTGTATCGCGCGAATATCGGCGCTCGTCTACGCCGTCCGCGGCCGCGACGTGTCGAATTGCCGGTGCGACTGATCGTCTCGACCGGTGATCGCGCTGTGCGTCCGGTGGTCAACGACGAGGCGCCGCACTGGGTCGCCGACCTCACCCGCACCGAAATCGCGGCGGGCCATTGGTCGCCGATCTCGCATTCGGTCGAGTTGGCGCAGCTCACCGCCGATTTCATCGCCGAGATCGCCCGGCGCGAGGCCGGCAGCGACGCCGTGCACGAGGTCCGATAGCGCGAGATCGTCGCGGCCTCGGACTAGTGCGGCCTGAACGGTCGGAGACGTTGATCAAACCTCGATTCGGCTGACCGGACTCGTCGCCGGTCGATTTCTCGCAGCCACGGAGCCGTCAGGGGTGTCGTAGGTGCGTTGTGGCGCGGGCTTACCAGTAGGATGGTGGAGTAACTAGCGGCGAATTTCGGCGCGTTCCGCTCAGCGCACGTGTGGCACCCGTATTTCCTGGCCATACCTGTGCTGTGACGATCGCCGCGCCGGGGATCAGCAAGTAAGGAGAGCTACCGACCAGTGGCTGCCATGGACTCCAACGAATCGGGCTCGACCAAAGCGACATCGGCTAAGCAGGATTACGGCGCCTCCTCCATCACGGTCCTGGAAGGGCTCGAGGCGGTTCGTAAGCGCCCCGGTATGTACATCGGCTCCACCGGCGAGCGCGGCCTGCACCATCTGATCTGGGAAGTCGTCGACAACTCGGTCGATGAGGCGATGGCCGGATACGCGAGTCAGGTGAATGTCACCCTGCTCGCCGACGGCGGAGTCGAAGTACGTGACGACGGTCGTGGCATCCCGGTGGAGATGCACGCGTCCGGTATCCCGACCGTCGAGGTCGTCATGACCCAACTCCACGCGGGCGGCAAATTCGACTCCGACTCGTACGCGGTGTCGGGCGGTCTGCACGGTGTGGGTATCTCGGTCGTCAACGCGCTGTCCAGCCAAGTCGACCTCGAGATCGACCGCGACGGGTTTCACTGGAGTCAGAGCTACAAGGGCGCCAAACCCGGGAAGCTGGTCAAGGGCGAGCCGACCACGAGAACCGGTAACACCACCAGGTTCTGGGCGGATCCGGACATCTTCGAGACCACGACCTACAACTTCGAAACCGTGTCGCGGCGTTTGCAGGAGATGGCGTTCCTGAACAAGGGCCTCACCATCACCTTCACCGACGAGCGGGTCACCGACACCGACATCACCGAAGAGGTCGTCAGCGAGACCGCGGACGCGCCCAAATCGCATGCCGAGGAAGTCGCGGCCGCCGATGTCGTCGTGCACAAGGTCAAGACCCGCACCTATCACTACCCGGGTGGGCTAGAGGATTTCGTGCGCCACATCAACCGGACCAAGCAGGCGATCCACAACTCGGTCGTCGGTTTCACCGGTAAGGGCACCGGGCACGAGCTCGAGGTCGCGATGCAGTGGAACTCCGGCTATTCGGAGTCGGTGCACACCTTCGCCAACACCATCAACACCCACGAGGGCGGTACCCACGAAGAGGGGTTCCGCGCGGCGCTCACCACGGTGGTCAACAAGTACGCCAAGGACAAGAAGCTGCTCAAGGACAAAGACGGCAACCTCACCGGCGACGATATCCGCGAGGGTCTGGCCGCCATCGTGAGCGTCAAGGTCGGCGAGCCGCAGTTCGAGGGCCAGACCAAGACCAAACTGGGCAACACCGAGGTGAAGTCGTTCGTGCAGAAGACCTGCAACGAACATCTCACCCACTGGTTCGAGGCCAATCCGGCCGACGCGAAGACCATCGTGAACAAGGCGGTGTCCTCGGCGCAGGCGCGGATGGCGGCCCGTAAGGCTCGCGAGCTGGTGCGCCGCAAATCCGCCACCGATCTCGGCGGTCTGCCGGGCAAGCTCGCCGACTGCCGGTCCAAGGACCCGAGCAAATCCGAGATCTACATCGTCGAGGGCGACTCCGCCGGCGGCTCGGCCAAATCCGGGCGCGATTCGATGTACCAGGCGATCCTCCCGCTGCGCGGCAAGATCATCAACGTCGAGAAGGCGCGTATCGACCGGGTCCTCAAGAACAACGAGGTCCAGTCGATCATCACCGCGTTCGGCACCGGTATCCACGACGAGTTCGATATCGCCAAACTGCGCTATCACAAGATCGTGCTGATGGCCGACGCCGACGTGGACGGCCAGCACATCTCGACCCTGTTGCTGACACTGCTGTTCCGTTTCATGCGGCCGCTGGTCGAGCACGGGCACGTCTACCTGGCGCAACCGCCGCTGTACAAGCTCAAGTGGCAGCGCTCCGAGCCGGAGTTCGCCTACTCCGACCGTGAGCGCGACGGTCTGCTCGAAGCTGGCCAGGCCGCGGGCAAGCGGATCAACAAGGACGACGGCGTCCAGCGCTACAAGGGCCTCGGTGAGATGAACGCCAAGGAACTGTGGGAGACCACCATGGATCCGGCGGTGCGGGTACTTCGTCAGGTGACGTTGGACGACGCGGCCGCGGCCGACGAACTGTTCTCCATTCTGATGGGCGAGGACGTGGAGGCACGTCGCAGCTTCATCACCCGCAATGCCAAGGATGTTCGCTTCCTCGACGTTTAGCCGGTGTGAATTCCGCTGCGATCAACCTTTCACGCCAGGCCATCTAAGGAGTCCGCATGACTGAGACCACGCTGCCCCCGAGCGGCGGTGCAGGCGACCGGATCGAGCCGGTCGACATCCAGAACGAAATGCAGAACAGCTACATCGATTACGCGATGAGCGTGATCGTCGGGCGCGCGCTGCCCAACGTCCGCGACGGCCTCAAGCCGGTGCATCGCCGCGTGCTCTACGCGATGTACGACAACGGCTACCGGCCCGACCGCGGTTACGTGAAATCCGCCCGTCCGGTCGCCGAGACCATGGGTAACTACCACCCGCACGGCGACGCGTCGATCTACGACACCCTGGTCCGCATGGCCCAGCCGTGGTCGCTGCGCTACCCGCTGGTCGACGGTCAGGGCAACTTCGGTTCGCGCGGTAACGACGGCGCCGCCGCCATGCGCTACACCGAGTGCAGGCTGACCCCGCTCGCGATGGAGCTGCTGCGCGAGATCGACCACGAGACGGTCGATTTCATCCCCAACTACGACGGTCGTTCCCAGGAACCGACGGTTCTCCCCAGCCGGGTGCCGAACCTGTTGATGAACGGTTCCAACGGCATCGCGGTCGGTATGGCGACCAATATCCCGCCGCACAACCTGAACGAACTCGCCGAGGCGATCTACTGGGCGCTGGAGAACTACGACGCCGACGAGGAAGCCACCCTCGCCGCGTGCATGGAGCGGGTCAAGGGTCCGGACTTCCCGACCTACGGCCTGATCGTCGGCGGTCAGGGCATCCACGACGCCTACACCACCGGTCGCGGGTCGATCCGTATGCGCGGTGTCGTCGAGATCGAAGAGGACGCTCGCAACCGCACCACCATCGTCATCACGGAACTGCCCTACCAGGTCAACACCGACAACTTCATCAACTCGATCGCCGAGCAGGTCAAGGACGGCAAGATCGCGGGTATCTCCGATATCCACGACGAGTCCTCCGACCGCGCCGGGATGCGGATCGTGGTCACCGTCAAACGTGACGCCGTGGCCAAGGTGGTGCTGAACAACCTCTACAAGCACACCCAGCTGCAGACCAGCTTCGGCGCGAACATGCTCTCGATCGTCGACGGGGTGCCGCGCACGCTGCGCCTGGACCAGATGATCCGGTACTACGTCGACCACCAGTTGGACGTCATCATCCGGCGCACCCGCTACCTGCTGCGCAAGGCCGAGGAACGGGCCCATATCCTGCGCGGCCTGGTCAAGGCACTCGACGCGCTCGACGAGGTCATCGCGCTCATCCGGCGTTCGGCCAACACCGACACCGCGCGCACCGGCCTGATGCAGATGCTCGAGATCGACGAGATCCAGGCCACGGCCATCCTCGATATGCAGCTGCGCCGCCTCTCGGCGTTGGAGCGGCAGAAGATCATCGAGGAATTGGCCAAGATCGAGGCCGAGATCGCCGATCTGAAGGACATTCTGGAGAAGCCGGAGCGTCAGCGCGCCATCGTCCGCGACGAACTCTCCGAAATCGTGGAGAAGTACGGCGACGAACGGCGGACCCGCATCATCGCCGCCGACGGTGACGTCGCCGACGAGGATCTGATCGCTCGCGAGGACGTGGTCGTCACGATCACCGAGACCGGTTACGCCAAACGCACCAAGACCGACCTCTACCGTTCGCAGAAACGCGGCGGCAAGGGCGTGCAGGGCGCGGGTCTCAAGCAGGACGACATCGTCAAGCATTTCTTCATCAGCTCGACACACGACTGGCTGCTCTTCTTCACCAACAAGGGCCGCGTCTATCGGGCCAAGGCCTACGAGCTGCCCGAAGCCAACCGCACGGCGCGCGGTCAGCACGTGGCGAACCTGCTCGCTTTCCAGCCCGACGAGCGGATCGCGCAGATCATTCGCATCAAGTCTTACGAAGATGCCCCGTATCTCGTGCTCGCCACCAAGAATGGCCTCGTGAAGAAATCCAAACTGTCGGATTTCGACTCCAATCGCAGCGGCGGCATCGTGGCGGTCAACCTGCGCGACGAGGACGAACTGGTCGGAGCCGTGCTCTGTTCGGCCGAGGACGACCTGCTCCTGGTCTCCGCTCAGGGGCAGTCGATCCGTTTCTCGGCCACCGACGAGGCGTTGCGTCCGATGGGACGCGCAACCTCGGGTGTGCAGGGTATGCGGTTCAACGCCGACGACGAGCTGTTGTCGCTCAATGTCGTTCGCCCCGATACGTATCTGCTGGTCGCCACCTCCGGTGGTTACTCCAAGCGGACCGCGATCGAGGAGTACACCGCACAGGGACGCGGCGGTAAAGGCGTGCTGACTATCCAGTTCGACGCCAAGCGTGGCACCCTGGTCGGTGCGCTCATCGTCGACGATGACGATGAGCTCTACGCGATCACTTCGGTCGGTGGCGTCATCCGTACAGCGGCAAGGCAGGTTCGTAAAGCCGGACGCCAAACCAAGGGCGTGCGATTGATGAACCTCGCAGATGGCGATACCTTGCTTGCAATCGCGCGCAACGCCGATGAACCCGACCTCGCCGGTGACGACAGCACCGGATCTCCAGACCAGTAAATCCACAGCGGCGGCAAAGAACGGATCTAAGGATTCCCATTGACCACTCCGAATCAGCCGAATGACGAGCGGCAGCACACGAACGGTGTGACCGAACGGATCACACCGTCCCCGATTCCGCCGCGGCCGAACACTCGGCCGGTCTCCTCGGCCGAGAACGGGCAGCAGGGTGCGGGGCAACCCGGACAGGCGCCGAACAACGCCGCACCCCAGGGTGGCCAGCCGCACGAAAACACCGGTAAACAGGGCGATTTCGCACCGCCGAAGGGCCAGGAGCCGTCGTCGAACCAGTCCGGTAAGGACGGGTTCGACCAGGCAACGGTCCGAATGAACAATCAGGGCGGCGGGCAGCCTCCGAAACCGTCGGAAGGCGGTGGGGAGCCTCCGCAGCAGCAGGGCAGCGGCCAGGGCGGTCAGTCACCGTTCCAGGACGGCTGGTCGCAGCTGCCGCAGCGGGAGCCGCAGTCCAACCTGTACCGGCCCGGTCAGGCTCCGGTCACCGGTCGGCCGAGCGGCGCGGGCGGGGGCGGTGGCCTCAACGGTGGTGGTCTCAACGGCGGAGCCACCAACGCTCGCACCACCGCTGACCTCGCCGCCAAGGCGGCTCGCAAAGAGGCCGCGATGGTGAAATCCGTCGGCATCGACGGTCCGACCCGCAGTATCGCGCGGCCGGAACTCATCAAGGACATGCCGGATCTGTCCGAGATCCGGCATCCCCTGCCGCCCGGTGAGAGCGGCGGACAGCCGCCGATGTACCAGCCGCCGATGTATTCGCCCGCGGCACCGGTCGCGGTCGCCGCGGCAGCCGCGGGCGAACCGCTGCGGGCCACCGTGCAGATCCGGCGTATCGATCCCTGGTCGACGCTGAAGATCTCGCTGGTGATCAGCGTGGCGCTGTTCTTCGTGTGGATGCTCGCGGTCGGCCTGCTCTACATCGTGCTCGAGGGTATGGGCGTGTGGGAGCGGCTGAACAACACCTTCACCGACATGGTCTCCCAGGACAGCGGATCGGCGGGCCTGATCGACGCGGGTACCGTCTTCGGTTACGCGGGCGTCGTCGGCCTGATCAACGTGGTGCTGTTCACCGCGCTCGGCACCGTCGGCACCTTCATCTACAACCAGTGCTGTGATCTCGTCGGGGGCATCCAGGTGACCCTCGCCGATCCGGACTAGTCCGGAAGCGAACGTACGGCCGGTACTCGCCCACGAGGCGGGTGCCGGCCTTCGTCGTTTTCGGCCGTCAATGGGACCGATCGACTTCGAGCCGTTCCAGCCGTACCGACAGATCAGCCGTCCTGGCCTGGAGTAGCCGGAGTTCCTCGCGGATTTCCTCGATCGTCGTACCCGGTGCTTCCTCCGGCTGTCTGTCCGCGACGAACACGCCGACCGCCGGAGTCGCCACCACCCACCCCTGATCCTGAAGCAGATGAACGGCCTTCTGTACGGTGCCGAGCGCGACCTCGAAATAGTCCGCGAGACGGCGGTTTCCGAGCAGTTTCGCACCCGGGGCCAGGCTGCCGATCCGAATGTCCTGCTTGATCTGTTCGGCGACTCGTTCGTAGGCGGACATTCCGGCACGGTCGGGGTGCATGCGATGAGTGTAGGGAGACCGACCTCTACCGATATGGATCGACGTGCACTGATACATACTGATCTAGACCGCCCGCTCGGTGCGGCGTCTCCCTGTCGCGACGCAATCCGGACAACGCCTCTACCTGCCGTTTTGGTTAGTGGAGAAGGGTTGGGTATTGTATGTCCGGTCGGTCCACGAGAGTTCATTGTGTGAATCGGCGATGAGATACGGGCCTATAGCTCAGGCGGTTAGAGCGCTTCGCTGATAACGAAGAGGTCGGAGGTTCAAGTCCTCCTAGGCCCACACCTTTTTGCCAGGCTCTCGGCTAACTTGCCGATGGAGACCTGCTCGACCAATCGGTGCGGACGTCAACGCCGATGGCATGATTCGTCTTCATCCCTTCGGGATGCTCACCACCACATCTGCCGCCCCGTGGCGTCACAGCATGTCGGGTGGGCAGATCCAGACCTGGTGACGTGACGTCTGGAACATCCGCCGCGAGTATGTGAAACCTTCGACGAGCGCCTCGACGCCCGAGCGGATGCGGCAACACTCGACTGTGCGGAACTTTCGCAACGCGCACAAGTCCCCGAGATCCAACGCGTCGGTGCCCGTGGCGTCGATGAGTGGAGTATCCGTCGATCGTCGGCACGAAGGATCTTCGAAAACCTCAGGACCATCAAGACTCCCCAGGGATTCCTCGAGGATTCCTCGAGGAATCCACAAGGACAACTTCGAAGATCCGCCGGTCAGCGCCTGTGCATGAACGGGGCTGTGGATACTGTGGAAATTCAGCCTGTGAGTTCCTGTGCATAAGCGGACAGACCCCGTATCGACACCCGCGCGTGGCCGAAGAGCCACCTGTATCGCGGTCGTTTCGACCCGCTGACCGTCAGGGCCCGGAACTGCTCGTATGTCCACCGCGCCTACGCCACCGATTCCGTCGCGTGACGATCTGAACCCGAGTCGGCCTGGATCCTGGATGTTCTGGAGTTGCCGACTTCTCGGCTGATATCTCGCGGACCGAATCGGCCATCGACGCGACTGAGACGCAGATCACCAGCCGGTCCGGTCACGGTCGTCGGTTTCCCGTGTCGAAAGAGGTGTAACAGTCATCGACCCCTGCGCACCGCGCAAGGCCGAGGAGGGACCGAGATGGGCGAGCAGCGCAGCGTGGACACATCGCACCACGGCCGACCGGTATCTCGACGCGCACTGCTCCAGGGTGTCGCCGCATGGGTCGCGTTCGCTTCCTCCGGATGCAGATCGACCGACCAGAAAGGCCAGACAGTGGCTACCGCAACAGTTCTCGACTCGCATATGTCCTATGCCGATACCGGCGACGGCGCCGCGATCGTATTCCTGCACGGCAACCCGAGTTCGTCGCACATGTGGCGCGAAATTTTGCCCCATATGACCCACGGACGCCTGCTGACGCCGGACCTCATCGGCATGGGCGCATCCGGCAAACCGAATATCGGATACGACTTCGCCGATCACGCCCGCTATCTCGACGCCTGGTTCGACGCCGTCGGCCTGAACCGCGTCATTCTCGTCGGTCACGACTGGGGCGGCGCGCTGGCCTGCGACTGGGCCGCGCGACACCCTGATCGGGTACTCGGTCTCGCCTTCTTCGAAAGCATCATCAAACCGATGAGATGGGAGGAGTTGTCTCCGCAAGCGCGCGAACGGTCCGAATCCATCCGAACCCCCAGCGTCGGCGAGGAGATGGTGCTCGACCAAGACCTGTTCATTCGCCAAGCGTTCACCGGAGGCGTGCTCGATCCCGTGAGCGCGGAGGATCTGCGGTCCTACCTCGCGCCTTTCCCGACCAGGGACAGTCGTCGACCCGTCCTGGCGTGGGCGCGCCAAATACCGCTCGGTGGAGAGCCTGTCGAACTAGTCGCGCGCATCGAAGCCTATGACCGGTGGCTGGCTACCAGCGTCGGCACGCCCAAGCTGTTGATGACCTTCGAAGGTTCCCCCACGCTGCTCATCGACGCCGCGATGGCCGACTGGTGCGAACACCACATCGCGACAGTGGATATCGTCGCCTGTGGCCGAGCCGGACATCATGCCGCTGAGGATCGCCCCGATGAGATCGGCGCCGCGATCGCTGCATGGCTCCAGCGCCATGCCCTCATCGAGACACGGAAACGCTGACATCCTGTGCCCACGCACCATCTGTTGGTCGACGATGAACCGATGATCGAGGACGCACCGACCGAACCCGGCTCACCCGACCCGGGCGAGGTCGCGCTCGTGGCCAGAGCGATCGAAGGTGACCCGGCCGCGGTCGCCGAGGTATTGCGCGGACTACAGGATCCGATCTATCGGCTCGCGCTTCGGATGACCGGCCGCCCCGCCGACGCCGAGGACGCCACCCAGGAAATCCTCCTGCGCGTGTTCACTAGGCTGTCCACGTGGCGCGCCGAGGCGAAACTGCTCACATGGGCGTACCGCATCGGTGTCAACCACCTGCTCAATCAGCGCAGGCGGTCGCCGCAGGAGGCCGTGCAGCTCAGTCTCGACGCCTTCGGTGAGAAGCTCGCTGATGGTTTGGCAGCCGACTATCGCGGACCCGACGCGGATCTGCTCGCCACCGAGGTAAGGCTGCAGTGCAGCCAGGCGATGCTGCAGTGCTTGACCCGTGAGGAAAGGATCGCGTTCGTGCTGGACGACGTGTTCGACGTCGGATCCGCCGACGCCGCATGGATTCTGGAACTGACACCCGCCGCGTACCGAAAGCGTCTGGAGCGGACGAGGAAGCGTCTGCGCGCATTCTTGAACTCGAATTGCGGTCATGCGACCGAACAGGCGCGGTGCCGGTGTTCGAGACGAATCGAGGACGCGGTGTCGACCGGCCGGGTAGATCGGCGGCGGCCGGAGTTGGCTACCCATCCGGTCACCGGCGGAGGCCGCAACGCCGAGGCAGCCGAGTCGCAGATGATCGCGTTGCACGACGCCGCGGCAGTGATCAGCGTCCATCCGGACTACGCTTCCCCCGGCGCGAAGATGAAAGCCGTCGCCGGTCTCCTGAAATCCGGACGGTTCTCCATGCTGGTAGACGAATCCGAGTAAACCAGCCCCTTGATTCGGCGCGGTAAGCGATCCGGGGTCCGTGGGAATTCCATTCCGTATGGACTCGAGGATCGAGAGTGTTGCCCCGGCTCGCAGATATACGTCCGGCTGATTCGGCGCTGAATTAATTTACCGACGAGTAGCGTTTCGCCGCAGACGGTCTGGGCTGTTACTCGCGTTCTCGGTGGGTCGACCAACCTTGCTGAACAGAAATCGAAAAACCAGAACGCTCCACCTGTCCGCGGCGGTGTACCACGGTCGGATGGAGCTTTTGTCATTCGTGTTCGGTTGTCGGCCGAGTCGACGTATCGACCGGGTGTTCGGTGAACCACGTCGACGTCGACCACGAACCGAGACCAGCGCGAAAGACGTATACGCAACGGGCGATCAACCCCGTCGCGATCAGTCTTCCGCGCACATCGATATTCCGTCTTCCCGGTAATCGGACGCGATTGGATTACCGGAGAACAGAGATCGTAGATCCCGAAGGGATCAGGGCAGGACCTGCGGAATGATATTCGGGGCGATCGCGCCGACGATCAGGCCGACCACGGCGCCTTGGAGGGCGGGGCCGAGGGCGCAGAGCGGAATGAGCAGAATGCCGACGAGGGAGACGGCGCAGACGACGGCACCCAACGCGCCGCCGACGACCGCGCCCGCGGCGGCGCCGTTGGCCAGCGGATCATGGTTGGCCGCATTGGGATCCGTGGCGATATCCTGCAGATCCGAAGCCGCGACCGGCTGAACGGCATCCGAGGCGGCGGCCTGCACGAAGTCGGGAGCCGCCTCCGGAACCGCGTCCAGCTGTACTGTTGCCGCTGCCAGAGGCGCGGCGGCCGGGGCTTCGGCGGAAGCCGTTCCCACGCCCACGAAAGTTACCGCGACCGCCAGCGGCAAAGCGGCGACGAGTGCCTTACGACCGATTTTTCCGATAGTCCTACGCATGATTTTCCTAGCCTCCCGACCCCCGCGACACGCTGACTCTTCAAGCGTGCGCAATGTATCCGTGTTGCGAATTGCAACGATCAAGTTCTATCCGATCTCGGTCGGCGAATCAACTCCTGATTTCGATCACTGCATACGGCGGAGTCGTGTTCGGCGACACGGTGATCGGGTTACCTTTGGGTATTGTTCGGTCGGCTTCCGGCTATCGTGGCGAAACGCTCGACCGAGCCGGGTAGTGACGGGGCCGTCGTCAGTTCTGAATTTTCCGCATACGCGCAGCTAATCGCCCTTCTCTGTACGCGGACCATGGCGTCGAAGAGGTGCGTGAATCGGCTGGCGCGGAACACCGGGGAGCGGCTTCGATGCTGCCATTTCCTGTGTCCGGCCGGCCACCTAGGAGCATGCCGAGGACGAACACAAGTATGCGGAGAAGACCGAATCCGAATTGTGATCGATGAATGCCCCGGTCTGCGGATTTCGGTGCTCGGATGTCGCCGATCGCAACGGCCGACCGGAGAAAGCCGCCGCGATGGCTTCGCTGAAACCGGTGCCCGCTGCTCCCTGTCGTTGGGGGCGAAGGGGATTCCCACGCGAATAGACAGCGCTCCACGTTCATGGTGTGGACAGATCCGCGGGTCGGGTACCGCGAGTTGGAGAGCGCGCATCGGTTACCTCGCGTGGGAGCCGATGCGTGGAACGCGGTAGACACCGGCGCACGACACCCGTATTTCGTCGGCGCGCGGCGGAGGCGTTCGAGCTGAACGAGAAGATCGAGTGTCGGCGGCCTGTCGCGTGACAGTGTCCAACGGTCGCCTGGTCGGCGAGGGGCGTCCGTAGGACACGGCTGATCACGCGACAGACTTGTCGTGCCTCACACGAAGTCGGCGCGGGATCAGCCCGAGGGCGCGGCGCGTCGGGGCAGGGGAAGGCCGCTGACCTGCTGTGTTGACGTCTATAGCAGCAAAGCGTTAGTTTGTGTCGTGAAATGACGCGAATCTCGGATACTCGCGGGCCGGTGACCGATCATCACAGTAGGGTGGGATTATGAAAATTCTTCTCACGATCGGTGTCGCGGTCCTGGTTCTCGTGGGAATCACCAAGCTGCGGAAGCGTGAAGACGCGGATCTGTGGCACGAGGTCACCACTCGCTGAACGACCCTTTTCTGGGTACTCGGGGCCTTAGCTCAATTGGCAGAGCACTGCCTTTGCAAGGCAGGGGTTAGGGGTTCGATTCCCCTAGGCTCCACTTTCGACCAGCGCGACGCTGGTCTGCGATCACGGGATGTGAGGCCGCGCGTTGTCGGCGTGCGGCATTCCGGATGGGTTATTCATCTGTCAGCGGTCCGTGGATATCCAGGTGCAGATAGGTGTACCCGGTCACGATGAGGCAGACGACGGTAGCGGTGATGAGCATCGCCCAGCCCGCGACCATGAGGCTGAGCAGACCGCCGACGAAGGCGCCGAGGGCGAACGCGGCGTACAGCAGGAAGTAGTCGAGCCAGTCGGCGTAGGTGCCGCCGCTGATATGGCGTTCGATGCCCTGACCCATTTTGACCAGGGTGCCGGTGACGTAGCTCAAGGGGATGGAGACTTCGCCGTTCTTGACGAACGAGGTGTTGAGCGCGCCGACGCCGAAGGCCACGAACAGGATCGGGACGAATTCGATCCGGGTCGACGAGGTGATCTCGTACATCACGATGTCGATGATCGAGGCCGCGGCCAGGCAGGCGGTGGTGAGCAGGGTGGGGCCGTGCGGATGTCCCGACCAGAAATGTCTGCGGCACAGCGAGGAGACCACGACGCCGGACAGGAATGAGCCGAGCAGCAGCGCGGCGGCGACGGCGACGTCGGTCTCGTCGTGGAAGTAGCCGAGGACGGCCCGCTCGGTGTTGCCCGTCATGAACGTGACGAAATATCCGGCGGTGTGCATGAACGCGGCCGCGCCGATGAGTCCGGCGAGTGCGGCGAGGACCCACGACAGCCGAGCGTCACTGTCGAAGAGCGCTTTTCTGCGGACCTCGTCCGGCTGCTTCACAGTGCAGACTCCTTCCGGGACGGTTGACGGATCCAGTCAACCGCCTCGGCTCGAATATTCGCCGAGGGAACGCCGGGGGATGTCCCGGTATTTGCCACGGGTCGTACCCCGCAGTGGAGGAACGCGCACGGTCGCTTCAGCGTCCGCGCGCACGGGTTACCGTGAACCGTGCAATCTGTTTTCGACCACGTGCTGACCGCGCCCATCGACGAGACGCCGCTGGGGAGCGCGGCGGAGGCCTGGTCGAGACATCTGATCAGCGCACGGGAATTCGACAGTCCGCTGGACGCGGCGATCGTCGGCGGGTTCGGCGCGGACCGACTCGGTTACGCCTTCCTCTCGGGGTACCAGGAGGCGATCCGGGCGCTGGTCCCCGGACTCGCGGCCGCGGAGATGGTCGCGGTCTCCGCGACCGAGGCGGGCGGCGCGCATCCGTCCGCGATCGAAACGGTCCTGGTCGAAACCGGTGACGGGTGGAAGGTGCGTGGCACCAAGACCTTCACGACTCTCGCCGCGCTGGCGCGACGACTGGTGGTGATCGCGGGTACCGGTGTCGACGCGAGTGGGCGTCGCCGTCTGCGCGCGGCGTTGGTGACCGTCGACCAGGCGGGCGTCACGGTCACCGATCGGCCGCCGATCTCGTTCGCACCCGAGATCGGCCATGCCACTGTGACATTCGATGACGCCGCGGCCGAACCGCTGCCGGGGGACGGGTACGCGGATTTCCTGAAACCGTTCCGCACGATCGAGGACGCGCACGTGCTGGCCGCGGCGCTGGGCTGGTTGGTGCGGGTCGGACGGCGGGCGGGATGGGCGCATTCGACCCAGCAGCGGCTCCTGGCCTCGCTGGCCGGATTGCGCGGACTCGAGCTGTCCGATCCGACCGCACCCGGTCTGCATATCGCCCTGGGTGGGCTGTTCGAGGAGGTGGATCGGCTGTCGGCAGAACTGGAAGCGCAGTGGGCACTGGTCGATCCGGTGGTCCGGGAGCGGTGGGAGCGAGACCGTCCGTTGCTGACGACGGCCGGACGGGTCAGGGCGCAGCGGTTGGAGACGGCGTGGCGCTCGGTGCGCGATCGGCCCGAATATTCGGAGAAGTGACCTGCCCCGGAAATGGGGAGCGGGCCTCGGCGAAGGGGGGGAGTTAGCCGAGGCCCGCGTAAGGTCGGCCCGGGGGGGAGGGGCCGACGTGAACGATCCTACGCGATGATCCACGTTTGTGTGTGCGTGGCGATGACCACTCCGGAAGTTTTTCGGGCGCTGTTGTTCCGGTCATTCCAGCGGGTATCGCCACAGGTTCGGCACCCGGTCCGAAACCTCCATTCGGAAGCGGCTAAACGTTTGCCAAAGACGTTGTGTTGCACTGATTTACGTTGGTAAATGTGCCTACGACCGGGCGATGTCCCAAACATTCGGAGCGTGCCGACCAGTCGCTGGACGCGTGTCGTCGGACCGGATGCGGCTCGAGATCCGACAGAATTTCGGGAGCCTTCTGCGTGTCGCGGAAGTGCCGGGCATGCCGTGCCCGGACGCGATCCGGCGAACCTGTCGTACCCCGGTGCCATCATGTGCGCGTGCTCACAAGGACGGCTTCCGGCACGAACAAATCGGATGAAATTGTCCGATTCGCGGACAATACTGACTCCGGTATCGGTTGGATGTCCGATCCTGTGCCACCGCTTCGACGCTTCTGTGTCGGACATTGTCCGACCATTGTCATCGAGAACACCCGAACGTCAGGAGAATCATGCCCGACGCAATAGTCGCCGAGGGTCTCGTCAAACGCTACGGTCAACTCGTCGCCCTCGACGGACTCGACCTCGCGGTGCCGGAAGGCACCGTCACCGCGCTTCTCGGCCCCAACGGCGCGGGCAAGACCACGACCGTCCGGGTGTTCACCACCCTGCTCGTCCCGGACGAGGGCCGCGCGACCGTCGCGGGAATCGACGTGCTCGGCAATCCACAGGCTCTGCGTTCCCGGATCGGCGCCTCGGGTCAGTACGCCGCCGTCGATGAATACCTCACCGGATTCGAGAACCTCGAAATGGTGGGGCGGCTGTATCACATGGGTGTGCAGCGCAGTAAGGAACGCGCGCGCGAACTGCTGGAACGATTCCGGCTCAGCGATGCCGCCGATCGGCCGGTGAAGGGTTACTCCGGCGGTATGCGCCGCAGGCTCGATCTCGCAGGCGCGCTCGTGGCCAATCCGCCGGTCCTCTTCCTCGACGAGCCGACGACCGGACTCGACCCGAGGGCCAGGCTCGATCTCTGGGATGTCATCGAGGAACTGGTCGCGGGCGGAACGACACTGTTGCTCACCACGCAGTACATGGACGAGGCCGATCGTCTGGCCGACGCCATCGCCGTCATCGATCACGGCAAGGTGATCGCCCGCGGCACCGCGGACGAACTGAAAACCCTGGTCGGCGGCGACCGGATCGAACTCACTGTCGACCACGCCGACAAGCTCGGTATCGCCCAGCAGGCGCTGAGCGGTCTGGCGGACGGCGAGATCCAGGTCGAGCCGGGTCTGCGCCGGATCACGGTGCCGGTGAGCAACGGCTCGCAGGCACTGGTCGACGCGATCGGTCTGCTGGCCAAGGACAACATCAAACTGCACGATGTCGGACTGCGCCGTCCCTCGCTCGACGATGTCTTCCTCACCCTCACCGGACACGAAGCCGAGGAGAGCCTGAGCGGCGCCGCCGAAAATCGTTCCGGTCGCGCCGACACCGCCGAACTGCTCGACAAGACGGAAGGAAAGGTCAGATGACCACGGCCACCGCGACCGAGGAGCTCTCACGGCCCGGCCTGGGAGAACGGCTCGCGATCGTCGTCAGCGACAGCGTGACGATCGCCAAACGCAATGTCATCAAGATCAAACGCGTACCCGACGTGCTGATCTTCTCGACGATGTCGCCGATCATGTTCGTGCTGCTGTTCGCCTATGTCTTCGGCACGGCCATCCAGGTGCCGGGAATGGAAGGCGGCTATCGGGAATTCCTGATCGCGGGCATCTTCGCCCAGACCGTGGTGTTCGGCGCCACCTTCACCGGAGCCGGACTGGCCGAGGATATGCAGAAGGGCATCATCGATCGATTCCGATCGCTGCCGATGGCGCCCTCGGCGGTACTGGTCGGCCGTACGGTCAGTGACGTCGTCATCAACGTGGTCAGTCTCGTCGTCATGTCGCTGACGGGTCTGCTGGTGGGATGGCGTATCAGAGGTTCGTTCCTGGACGCGGTGTTCGCCTACGTATTGCTGCTGCTGTTCGCCTACGCGGTGTCCTGGATCATGGCCGTCGTCGGCCTGCTGGTTCGTGCGCCGGAGGTTTTCAACAACGCCAGCTTCATGGTGATCTTCCCGCTCACCTTCCTGGCCAACACCTTCGTGCCGCTGGAGAATCTGCCGACCGTCCTGAAGGTTTTCGCCGAGTGGAATCCGGTCTCCGCGGTCACCCAGGCGACCCGTGAGCTGTTCGGCAACACCAGTTCGGCCGTGCCGGTCTCCGACGCGTGGCCCATGCAGCATCCGGAGATCGCCACCCTGGCGTGGGTGGTGATCATCCTGGTGGTGTTCGTCCCGCTGTCGCTGCGTCAGTACAAACGGACCGTCAGTCGCTGATAGGTCAGCGACCGCTGTCGGTGCCGGCCCCCGCCACGGGGGTCGGCGCCGACCCGTTGCGGGAGTAGCCGATCCGGGGCGGTGCCGCGGCGGGCTCGGGGGTCTGCGGCCGCTTGCTGCGGACCAGCCAGGCCACGCCACCGGCCAACGCGACGACGACCGCGGCAATCAGAGAACGTGTGGGTACCTGCAAACGCCTCGAGGTCATTCGACCACTTTGGCACAACCGGGTGAACCGCGCTTCAGCCGCAGGTCTCCGGGGCGACGGCGCCGCACGAATACCCGGGAACTCCACACTCGGCGTCGCCATCGCCGGGTGCGCGGGTCCGCCGCCGGTTCGTGATTAGCATTGGCGGGGTGACCTCACCGATTCCTACCGCCGGTGCGACGCTGCACACCAACTACGGCGACATCGAACTCGCGCTCTTCGGCAACCATGCCCCGAAGACGGTGCGGAACTTCCTCGGCCTCGCCGACGGCTCGGCCGCCTACACCACCGAGAACGCGAGCGGGGGCAGCACCGGGCCGTTCTACGACGGCAGCACCTTCCACCGGGTGATGGCGGGTTTCATGGTCCAGGGCGGTGATCCGACCGGAACCGGGCGCGGCGGGCCGGGTTACGAATTCGCCGACGAATTCCATCCGGAACTCCGTTTCGACCGCGCGTACCTGCTCGCCATGGCCAATTCCTCGCGGCCGAAGACCAACGGTTCGCAGTTCTTCATCACACTCGGCCCGCAGCCGCATCTGAACCGCAAGCACTCCATTTTCGGCGAGGTCGTCGATCCCGGCTCACGCAAGGTCGTCGACACCATCGCGGCCGTATCGACGGATCGCGACGACCGGCCCAAGGAGCCGGTGATAATTTCCCAGGTCACGATCGAATAGATGGTCCGATGAATCCTCAGCCGCCCGCACCGACATGTATCCGCCACCCTGATCGCGCCACCGGATTGGCGTGTACCCGATGCGGGCGCCCCTCCTGCCCGGAATGTCTGCGCCCGGCCGCCGTCGGCCAGCACTGCGTCGACTGTCTCGGTCAGGATCAGCGCGCCGCGCCGCGGATGCGCACCGTCGCGGGCGCGGCGGTGGCCCGCTCGGCGATTCCGTACGTGACCTACGCGCTCGTCGCGGCCAATATCGTGGTTTTCGCGATCACCGTGGTTCAGTCGAGGAGTCTGGTCGACAACTATTACGGGTCACCGCTGTTCGCGCACTGGATGCTGGTGCCCGATCTGGTGGCCCACGGCCAGTGGATTCGCGTGCTGGGGGCGGGCTTCCTGCACTGGGGGCCGCTGCACCTGGCGATGAACATGTTCGCGTTGTGGGTGGTCGGCCGAATTCTCGAACCGGCGCTGGGGCGAACGCGTTATCTCGCGGTCTACCTCGTGGGTCTGCTCGGTGGTTCGGCGGCGAGCATGATCTTCCAGGACTCCAACGCCGCCGCGGCGGGAGCGTCGGGCGCGGTCTTCGGTCTGTTCGGAGCGATCACGGTATTTCTGATCCGGGTGCGACAGAATCCGAATCAGATGCTGATTCTCATCGGTATCAACGTCTTCATCAGCTTCTCGGTCCCGGGAATCTCGCTGTCGGGGCATCTCGGCGGCCTGTTGGCGGGCACCCTCGCCGCTCTCGGTGTGCTCTTCGTCCCGGAGTGGTTGCGCGCGACCTCCCAGGAAGCGATGCGCAGTATCGGATGGGCCTCGATCGCGGTGGTCGGCCTGGTCGATCTGATCGCGATCGGACTCGCCGCCGCGGCACTCGCCTGACCGAAGTCGACGTTTCACGTGAAGCAATCGCGTGCCGGGGGGTCGGTCGCCCTGACTACGGGGAGGGCAGGGTGGCCAATCCGTGGGCGAGTAGGGCGTCGAAGACATCCTCGGGATGGGTGCCCAGGTCCCAGCGACCGAATATCAACAGGCGTTCGGCGCCGTCCTGATCGCGGACGTCGATCTCGAGCATCGGCATTTTGCGTCCGAGACGTCGATAGCCGACCATACGCACCCGCACCAGCTGGTTCGGCGTGTACTCGGTCGGGCCGGCCAGGTTCCGGATCACGAGCCGGGGACTCGGTCCCGGCACGATGGCCAGCCGAGGACGCTGCCGAAAGCCGAGGACCGCGAGTCCGGCAAGACCGAGCGCGGCCAACGCGATGAGGAAACGACCGGCGTTGTCGTTGCTGAGGACCGCCGCGCCCGCGAGTATCACCGCGCCGACCGACACCGCGTACAGCGCGGAGGTGGGCGTGGCCCATGCGAGGCGCTGTTGCGGGGATTCAGGTGTCACGCGGCGATTTCCCCAATCGTTCCTCGAGTTGTCCACAGGGTCATCCACAGGTGTGAATGAATGACACGTCTGTAATCAGGTGGTCGAATCAGGGGCGGATCAGCGCCACCGCATGGTCATGATCAGGCCGATCACCATCAGACCGAAGCCGATGAGGAAGTTCCAGGCTTCCAGATCGCTCATCCAGCTGATCTGGTCGCCCGCCAGGTAGTACACCAGCAGCCAGACCAGTCCGGCCACCATGAAACCGAGCATGACCGCGACATACCAGACCGGAGACGGCCCGGCCTTGACCTTCACCGGAATCCGGCTCGCGGGGTTGATCGTATAGTCGGCCTTCTTGCGGACCTTCGACTTAGGCATGACGTCCTCGTTATCGGCGTGCGGGTCGGTACCGGCGGGGCGGATTCGGATCGAATTATGCATCGAACGCGCTCGCCGCGGTGACCGATCCGGCGGCAGCCGGATGCGGCCCGGGACGGGGCTCGGGCGCCCACCGGTGTGGTTCCAGGCTATCTCGAGTGGTAATGCGTGCGACGCCCCGAGGGGTGGCCACGTAACCTCATACCATGCGCGTACTGGTCGTCGACAATTACGACAGCTTCGTATTCAACCTGGTCCAGTACCTCGGCCAGCTGGGAGTCGACGCCGTGGTCCGGCGCAACGACGCCCCGGAATTGGACGATCCCGACGCGGTCGCGGCCGAATTCGACGGCATCCTGATCAGCCCGGGGCCGGGCTCGCCGGATCGGGCGGGCGCCAGCATCGCGCTGGTACACGCCTGCGCCCGACTGGCGACGCCGCTGCTGGGTGTCTGCCTGGGGCATCAGGCGATCGGCGAGGCATTCGGCGCCACCGTCACCAGGGCGCCGGAACTGCTGCACGGCAAGACCAGCTCGGTCTTCCATGTCGGCTCGGGCGTGTTGGCCGGGTTGCCCGATCCGTTCACCGCGACCAGGTATCACTCGCTCACCGTGCTCGAGGACACGCTTCCGGAGGAGATCGAGGTCATCGGACATACCGAATCCGGCATCGTGATGGCCGTGCGACATCGCACGCTGCCGATCCACGGCGTGCAATTCCATCCCGAATCGGTCCTCACCCAGGGAGGGCATCGCATGCTGGCCAACTGGCTGGAGGTCTGCGGCGCGCGCCCGGCCGAGAAACTGGTCGAAACGCTCGAGGCGGAAGTCGCGGCGCTGGTGCTGCAATGAGTGCGGCGACACGTCCCCATGTACTGCTGTCGGTGGCCGTCAGCCTGGACGGCTATATCGACGACGCGAGCGACGAACGGCTGCGACTGTCCGGCGACGCGGATTTCGATCGAGTCGACGAGGTCAGGGCGGAATCGGACGCGATCCTGGTGGGTGCGCAGACCCTGCGTCGCGACAACCCGCGACTGCTGGTGAAGAGTGCCGAGCGCAGGGCGGTGCGCCGCACCGCGGGCAAACCGGAATATCCGCTGAAGGTGACGGTCACGGCGACCGGCGATCTGGACGCCGAGTTGCGGTTCTGGCACGACGGCGGCGCCAAACTCGTCTACACCACCGATGCCGGTGCGGCGACTCTCGGTGATCGTCTGGCCGGACTCGCCGAGGTGGTGGCCCTCGGTCCGGATATCGATCTCGCCGCGCTGCTCGACGACCTCGGCGCGCGCGGCGTCGACAGGCTGATGGTCGAGGGCGGCACGGGTATCCACACGGCTTTCCTCGCCGCGGATCTCGCCGACGAACTGCATGTCGCCGTCGCGCCGATCCTGGTCGGGGACGCCGGGGCGCCGCGATTCCTCCACCCCGCCGAATTCCCCGGCGGGGCCGGACGCAGGCTGGATCTGGTCGACGTCGCGCGGGTCGGCGATATCGCGCTGCTGCGCTACGCGCCGCGAGCCTCGGTGACCGGATGACCTTCTACGATCCGGCACGCCTTGCCCGCGGTTCGGTCGGCCCGTCGGCCGAGCGGTCGAATCGTCGGCCCGCGGATTCGGAGAGCGCGGCGAGCCCGGAGAGCGCGGAGCAATCCGCCGCCGACCGTCGTCACATGCTCGAGGCGATCGAGTGGGCGCGCCGGTGCCCGCCGAGCGAGACGGCGTTCTCGGTGGGCGCGGTGATCGTCGCCGACGGTGCGGTGCTGTCCACCGGATACTCGCGCGAGACCGACGCGAAGGTGCACGCGGAGGAAGCCGCGCTGAACAAACTGGATCCCGACGATCCGCGATTGGCCGCCGCGACGATCTACAGCACGCTCGAACCCTGTTCTCAGCGCGGCACGGTCACCAGGTCACCCTGCACCGACCGGATTCTCGCGGCCGGAATTCCCCGGGTCGTCATCGCCTGGCGCGAACCGTCGACCTTCGTCACGAATTGCGTCGGGGTCGAGAAGTTGCGCGAGCACGGTGTGACGGTGGTCGAATTGCCCGACCTGGCCGAGGCAGCGATGTCGATGAATCGGCACCTCGAGCTGTAGTCGAATCACGGCGCAGGTCGCGGTGGTGATCTCGTCGAGGGATGCGGCGGACCGGAGGCGGCTCGGCGCAAGACTTTCATTGCGGTAGGAGAGCGCCCGTGAACGAACAAGGCCCGGCGACGCAATACTGCGCGACCGGGCCTCCGAACAATCGCGGTGCTACGGCGGACCGAGCACACCGGTCGTGATGGTGATGGTGCCGGTCTTCGATACCGAGGAGCCCGTCGTCGGCTGCTGACTGAGGATGCGGCCGATACTGCCCGTATCGAAGGTGCCCTGGGTGTTCTGGTTGATCTGGCTCACGCTGCCGGTCCAACCCGCCTGGCGCAGTCGATCCAGCGCCTGGGTGGGGGTCAGTCCGACGAGGGTCGGCATGGTGATCTGGTCGCCGCTCGAGACCTGGACGATCACCGGGGAACCCTTGTCGGCCATGGTGCCGCCCGCCGGATTCGTCGAGATCACCTCGCCCTTGGGCTTGGAGGACGCCACTTCCTGGATGGTCACCGCGAAGCCCGCGCTCTCGACCAGATTCGGCTGGGCGATGCTGATGTCCTGGCCGACGACGCTCGGCACCTTGATCTGCTCGGGTCCCTTGCCGATGTAGACGATGACCGCCTGGTCGACATCCACCCTGGTACCCGCGGACGGATCGGTGCCGACCACCTTGTCGGTGTCCTGCTCGCTGGATTCGCGGCGCTGCACGGTCGGATCCATCCGCAGGCCCTTGGAATTCAATTCCTGTTCGGCCTGCTGCTGGGTCAGCCCGTCCAGCCGTGGAACCGGCACCTGCGCCGGACCCGACGACACCTGGACGGTCACCGTGCTGCCCTCGTCGATTCGCGATCCACCCAGTGGCTGGGTCGAGATGACGTTGCCGGTCGCGACTTTGCCGTCCGGTTTCTGCTGGATAGCCACCGTGAAGCCGAGTCGGGACAGGGAGTCCTGCGCCTGCTGCTGCGATTTGTTCGACAGATCGGGCACGGCGACCTGATCCGGTTTACTTCCAGGCCCGATCAGCACCCAGAAGAGGCCGAAGATCACCGCGAGTCCGGCGGCTGCGCCGAGGGCCAGGTAGGCGGTGCGCCGCGGCGCGTTCTGTTCGGCGGGTTCCTGTTCGGCGGTGTCGTCCCTGCGCTCGACGGTGCGGAAACTCCGCGGCGGGGGTTCGTTGGAGCCGAAGACGGTGGTGCGATCCTCGTCGGTCATCACCATCGGCGCGCTGGGCCGCTGTCCGCCGAGCACCCGGATCAGATCCGCGCGCATCTCGGCGGCGGTCTGGTACCGGTTGGCCGGATTCTTGCTCATCGCCTTGAGCACGACCGAATCCAACTCGCGCGGCACGCCGTTGTAGACGTGCGAGGGCAGGCGGGGATCCTCGCGTACGTGCTGGTATGCCACCGCGACCGGTGAGTCGCCGGTGAAAGGCGGTTCCCCGGTGAGAATTTCGAACAGGACGCAGCCGACCGAGTACACGTCGGAACGGGCGTCGACCGTCTCGCCGCGGGCCTGTTCCGGCGAAAGGTACTGGGCGGTGCCGATCACGGCCGCGGTCTGGGTCATCGGATTGGAGGTGTCGGCCAGCGCTCTCGCGATACCGAAATCCATTACCTTCACCGCGCCCGCGCGGTTGATCATGATGTTCGCCGGCTTCATATCGCGATGCACGATTCCGGCCTTGTGGCTGAAATCGAGTGCGGCGCAGACGTCGGCGACGACCTCCATGGCGCGGCGCGGCGGCAGCGGACCCTTACCGCGCACGATATCGCGCAGCGTGTCGCCGTCCACGTACTCCATGACGATGTAGGGGAGCGGACCGCCGTCGATCTCGGCTTCGCCGGTGTCGTACACGGCGACGATGGCCGGATGGTTGAGCGCGGCGGCGTTCTGTGCCTCGCGTTTGAAGCGCAGGTAGAAGGTGGGATCGCGAGCGAGGTCGGCGCGCAGCACCTTGATCGCGACATCGCGGCTCAGCCGCAGATCTCGCGCCTTGTGCACCTCCGACATGCCACCGAAGCCGATGATCTCGCCCAGCTCATAGCGGGAACCGAGATTCTTCGGGGTCGTCATGGTTGTCCTTGCGAGGAAGTGGGCGGCGCACTGCGGGTACCGGAGGGGCCTCGGGCACCACTGGGGGCTTCGGAGAATGGTAAGGGGAGCGTCGGGAACCAGGTACGCGTCGTCGTCGGGCCTGCCGACTTGCTCGTCTTGGTCGTAGTCGGCGCCGTACTGGTCGGCGGCACGGTCGTCTGTTCCGGCGTTGTCGTCGGAGGTTCGGTGGTGGTCGGTTCCGGCGTTTCCGTGGTCGGCGGCGGCACGGGCGGCTGCGCCCTTGTCGTCGTCGGTTCGGCCGCGCTGGTGGTCGGCGGTTTGGTGGGCGGCGCGACACTCGTCGTGACCGGCGTTCGTGTCGGATTCGGGTTGGTGTCACCACCGAACAGCAGCCAGAGCGCGGCACCGCAGAGCACCACCGCCGCCGCGCCGAGCACGGCCAGCCATTTCTGCGTTCCGGTCCACCCCTGGTTGCCCACGGGCGGACGACCACCGGGGGTGCCGGGATTCATCGCCGTCGGCGCGACACCCGCGGCACCGACCGCGCCGGTCTGCGGGCCGTAACGGTTCGAACCGTCGTGCTGGCCCGCGGACATGACAACGGTCGGACCTGGCGGCAGAACCCGGGTCGCGCCCTCGGTCACGGGCCCACCGGCCGCGCCGTGCGGTGGCGGTGGACGGTGACCCGCACGCACCGCCGCGACGGCATCGGCGAATTCGCCGCCGCTGGCGTAGCGCCGATCGGGGTCCTTGCCCATGGTGATCTCGATGAGTTCACGCACGTTGGGGGGAAGATCGTCCGGCATGGGCGGTGGTGCGTCGCGAACGTGTTTCATCGCGACGGTGATCGCGCCGTCGCCGCTGAACGGACGCATGCCCGCCAGCACCTCGTAACCGACGACGCCGAGGGAGTAGACGTCACTGGCCGAGGTGGCGTCCTCGCCGACCGCCTGCTCCGGGGCGATGTACTGCGCGGTGCCCATGACCATGCCGGTCTTGGTGACGGGGGAGGCGTCGACCGCCTTGGCGATGCCGAAATCGGTGATCTTCACCTGACCGGTCGGCGTCACCAGGATGTTGCCCGGTTTCACGTCGCGATGCACCACGCCGGCGGCGTGCGCCACCTCGAGTGCGCGTCCGGTCTGTTCGAGCAGGTCGAGGCCCTGGACCACGGAGAGCCTGCCGAGTCGGTTGAGTACCGTGTTCAGCGGTTCGCCCTGGACCAATTCCATGACCAGATAGGCGGTTTCGCCCGCCGACGGATCGTAGGTCTCGCCGTAGTCGTAGATCCCGGCGATACCGGGGTGATTCAGCTGAGCCGTGGTCTTGGCCTCGGTGCGGAATCGTTGCCGGAAGGTCGGGTCGGCGGAGAACTCGGCCTTGAGCACCTTGACCGCCACCCTGCGGTCGAGCCGGGTGTCGAGTGCCTCCCACACCTGGCCCATACCGCCCGTGGCGATGAGTCGTTGCAGTCGGTAGCGGTCCGCGACCATCGCACCGTTGTTCAGCATCGGGGCCCCCGTACCTCTCGTACGTTCATATCGTTCAGCCCCCCTGGAGACCGGCGTCGAGCACGGCACGGGCGATGGGCGCCGCCACCGACCCACCGGTGGCGGCCAGAGCCCGGTCGCCACCGTCCTCCACGATGACCGCGATGGCGATCTTCGGGTTCTGGGCGGGAGCGAACGCGATGTACCAGGCGTGCGGCGGGGTGGAGCGCGGGTTCTCGCCGTGTTCGGCGGTACCCGTCTTGGACGCGATGGTATAGGCGGAGCGACCGCCGCCCACGGTGTTCTTCTCCGACGCCACCATCATGGTGGTCAGCTGGGAGGCGACCTGCGCGCTCACCGCCTGCCCCACCGAGACGGGTTTGGTCTTGGACAACTCGCTCAGATCGGGTCCCTGCAACTGGTCGACGAGATAGGGCTGCATCCGCACGCCACCGTTGGCGACCGTCGCCGCGATGACCGCGTTGTCCAGCGGGGTGAGTGCCACATCGCGCTGGCCGATGCTGCTCTGCCCGAGCGCGGCGTTGTCGGAGATGCTGCCGACCGTACTCTCGGCCACCGGGATGGGAATACCCCCGTGGGGTCCGATGCCGAATGCCGCGGCCTCGTCCTCGAGGTTGGCGGCGCCGACGCGCAATCCGAGTTCGACGAAGGCGGTGTTGCAGGACAGCCGGAACGCCTCGGTGAGCGACGCGGTGGGTCCGCCGCCACAGCTGGAACCGTTGTAGTTCTCCAGCGTGGTCGTGGTGTCGGGCAGGGTGATCGTCGGCGCGGCGGTGAACTGGTCGTCCGGGGTGGCGACGCGGTTGGCGAGCGCGGCGGCCGTGACCACCACCTTGAATGTGGAGCCGGGTGGGTAGGTGCGTGAGATGGCGCGGTTGAGCATCGGCTGGTCCGGATCGCTGGACAGCCGGTCCCAGGCTTCCGTCGTGGCCGCGCCGTCGTGGCCCGCCAGCTCGTTGGGGTCGTAGCTCGGCGTGGAGACCATGGTGAGGATCTTGCCCGTGCTCGGCTCGATCGCCACGACCGAGCCGGTGAAACCCTTCGCGGTCAGCTGGTCGTAGGCCACTTTCTGCATGACCGGGTCGAGCGTGGTCAGCACATTGCCGCCGCGCGGATCGCGTCCGGAGACCATATCGATCAGGCGCTGGCCGAACAGTTGACTGTCCGACCCGTTGAGCACCGAATCCTCGGTTTTCTCCAAGCCGGTGCTGCCGTTCTGGATCGAGTAGAAGCCGGTGGCGGGGGCGTAGGCGGAGGGATCGGTCGGGTAGGTGCGCAGGTACTTGTAGCGGTCGTCGGTCGCGACCGAACTGGCGAGCACGGTGCCGCGCGCCGAGATCTGTCCGCGTTGGCGCGCGTACTCGTCGAGCAGGATGCGCGAATTGCGCGGGTCGTTGCGGTAGTGGTCGGCTTGGACGACCTGGATGATCGTGGCGTTGACCAGCAGCGCGACGATCATCACCATGACCGCGACCGCGACACGTCGTAGCGGGGTGTTCATTCCTGTGGCCTCGTCTCCGAGCGACGCAAGAGCTCTGTCGTGGCTTCGGCGATGGGGGCGACCGGGTCCTTCTTTCGGGCCGGTGCGGGCGCGCGGGCGGCGTCGGACACCTTGATCAACAAGGCGAGAAGTGCGTAGTTGGCCAGCAGCGACGACCCACCGTAGGACATGAAGGGCGTGGTCAGGCCGGTCAGTGGAATCAGTTTGGTCACACCGCCGACGACCACGAACAGCTGGATCGCGATGGTGAACGAGAGTCCGGCGGCGAGCAGTTTGCCGAAGCTGTCGCGTACCGCGATGGCGGTGCGCAGGCCGCGCAGGATGAGGACCAGGAACAGGATCAGCACGGCGGTCAGCCCGATCAGCCCGAGTTCCTCGCCGATGGTGGTGATGATGAAGTCGGTGTTGGCGAAGGGGACCTGATTCGGCCGCCCGCTGCCGAGTCCGGTTCCGGCGAGACCGCCGGTCGCGAGCCCGAACAACGACTGGGAGAGCTGATAACCGGTGTTGTGGTAATCCGCGAACGGATCGAGCCAGGTATCGGTCCGCACCCTGACGTGGGAGAAGGATTTGTAGGCGAAGACGAATCCGATGGCGAGTAGTCCGCCGCCGATGATCAGCCAGCCCACCCGCTCGGTCGCGATGTAGAGCATCACGAGCACGGTGCTGAAGATCAGCAGCGAGGTGCCGAGATCTTTCTCGAAGACCAGCACCGCGATGCACACGAGCCACACCGCGAGGATGGGGCCCAGGTCACGACCGCGCGGAAAATCCATGCCGAGCATATGTCTGCCCGCCGTGGTGAACAGATCGCGCTTGGCCACGAGCACCGAGGCGAAGAAGATGATGAGCAGGATCTTGGCGAACTCACCCGGCTGCACGCTGAAACCGGGCAACCTGATCCAGATCTTGGAGCCGTTGGTCTGGGAGAAGCGGTCGGGCAGCAGGGCCGGAATCATCAGGGCGACAAGGCCGATCAGCCCGAGGGTGTAGCTGTAGCGGGCGAGGGTCCGGTAGTCGCGCAGCACGATGAGCACCACGACGAAGACCACCATGCCGAGGCCGGTCCACATGATCTGCTGATTGGCGTCGGGGGAGGGGATCGACACCGAGTTGTATTCGGCGTTCTGCGCCGCTCCGAGATCGAGCCGGTGGATCAGCACGAGGCCGAGTCCGTTGAGAACGGCGACGACCGGGAGCAACAGCGGATCGGCGAACGGCGCGAAACGCCGGACCGCGAGATGCGCCACCGCGAACAGTCCGAGGAACGCCAGTCCGTACTTGGCGATATCCCAGGTGACCGACTGTTCCTGACTTGCTTCGACCAGGAACAGGGAGACGGTGGTCAGCAACGCGGCGAATGCCAGCAGCAGCAGCTCGGCATTGCGTCGCGTCGACGGTGGTGGCGCGGGAGCGAATCCGCCGGGCGGACTGGGAAAGGCCCCAGCGGACGGCGGTGCGGGTGCGGACATCAGTCCGTCACCCGGCAGTTCTCCCCCGCGATCTGGGGGGTCGGCGACGCGGTCGACGTCGGCGCGGTGGTTTCCACCTTCGTCGGTGTCTTGACGTCGGTTCCCCTGTTGTCACCGGCGTCGGGCGCGGTCGGCGTATCCGCCGGGTTGGCCGCGGGCGGTGTGTCGGTCGGCGCGGGCGGTGTTTCGGGCGCTGGCGGCTGAGCGGGATCGTTGGGCACCACGCCTGGCTGGGCGGGCGGGGTGGTCGGCTGAGCGGGCTTGGGCTGTTCCTTCGGCGGGCACGGCGGCAGCAGTTCCTGCTGGGCGAGCAGCCGCATCTGATCCTCGGCCTTGCCGAGCGAACCCGGCGGCAGACCCTTCACCACCTGATCGCGCCCGGTCTGCTTGAGGTCGTTGACCCGCAACGTCTTACACGACGCGGGCAGGTCGGTTCCGGTCTGGAGCATGGTGAGGTCACCGGATTTGTTGACGCAGCCGACGGTGTCGACCTCGTGGATCGAGTACCCGAGAATCGAACCGGGTAGCCCGCGCATGATCACGACCTGGCCGTTGTCCGCGCCGACGTAGTAGTTGCCGCGAATCATCTTGTAGCCGACGACGAGTCCGATGCCGACCGCCAGTACCAGTGCCACCGCGAGCATGATCCAGCGCAGCCGGTGGGATTTACCCGGCGCGGGTGGTTCCGGTGTCGCGGCGGCGCGGCGCGGCGGCGTCGCCCTCGGCGGGCGCATCGCCGCGGCACGGCCCGCCGAGGTGTTCGGCGGCGGTGAGTCGTCGTCCTGGCCGGAGGCGGCGCCCGCGACGATGGGATGGCTCTGGCCGTAGTCCAGATCGATGACGTCGGCCACGACCACGGTGACGTTGTCCGGGCCACCGCTGCGCAGCGCCAGCTCGATGAGCCGATCCGCGCATTCGTCGGTACTGCCCTCGCGCATGGTGTTGGCGATCGTCTCGTCGCTGACCACGTCGGAAAGGCCGTCGGAGCACAGCAGATAACGATCGCCCGGCCACGCCTCGCGCATGATGAGCGTAGGCTCGATCTCGTTACCGGTCAGCGCCCGCATGATCAGCGAACGCTGCGGATGGGTGTGCGCCTGCTCGGGTGTGATCCTTCCCTCATCGACCAGGGACTGCACGAACGTGTCATCCCGGGTGATCTGGGTGAGTTCACCGCCGCGTAGCAGATAGGCGCGCGAGTCGCCGATATGCACGAGGCCGAGTTTGCGACCCGCGAACAGGATGGCCGTGAGCGTGGTGCCCATGCCGTCGAGTTCGGGTTCTTCCTCGACCTGGTCGGCGATCGCGGCGTTGCCCTCGTGGGTGGCGGCGTCGAGTTTGCCGAGCAGATCGTCGCCGGGTTCGTCGTCGTCGAGATGGGCGAGCGCGGCGATCATCAGCTGGGATGCCACCTCGCCCGCGGCGTGGCCGCCCATGCCGTCGGCGAGTGCGAGCAGCCGTGCGCCCGCGTAGACGGAATCCTCGTTGTTACCTCGGACGAGACCGCGGTCGCTACGCGCTGCGTAGCGGAGAACAAGTGTCACGGTCGCAGCTCGATCACTGTTTTGCCGACACGAACTGGTGTGCCGAGGGGAACACGGACTGCGGTGGTCACCTTCGCGCGGTCGAGGTACGTGCCGTTCGTCGAGCCGAGATCTTCGACGTACCAATCGTCACCACGCGGGGAGAGTCGCGCATGCCTGGTGGAGGCGTAATCATCGGTGAGCACCAGCGTTGAGTCGTCCGCACGACCGATCAGCACCGGTTGGGTGCCGAGGGTGATGCGGGTGCCGGCGAGTGAACCTTGAGTCACCACAAGATATTTGGCGCCCTTCTGGCCTCGGCTGAAGGAAGGCAGCACTGCGGAACCGCGTGCGGCCCTTGGCTGTATCCGAACACCGGATGCCGCGTAGATGTCGCTGCGCAAAGTTCGCATGACCGCCCATACGAACAGCCACAACAACAGCAGGAACCCCGCACGGGTCAATTGCAGGATCAGTCCCTGCACGGCGTTCCACCTCCTGTTCGACCGTGTGTACGTCGGTGCTGTAGGTGCGGTTCGACCCACCCCCACAAGCCTGCTGGTCTTGCCCGGCCCCGAAGTGGCGCCGTGCGTGTTGGCAGCATCATAGGGCCGTCAGTCGATTCCGATCACGATACGACCGCAGAACCCCCGATTACCATTCAGGAGCGCGGCATAGCGTGACTGCACCGGCGAGCTTACGGGATCACACGATACGGATCAGGATCTCGGAATGCCCGGCGCGGATCACATCGCCGTCGGCTAGTTGCCAATCCTGGACCGGGGAACCGTTCACGAGGGTGCCGTTGGTCGAGCCGAGATCCGACAGCATGGCCGTCTGACCATCCCACCTGACCTCGATGTGGCGACGCGAGACGCCGGTGTCGGGCAGGCGGAAATGCGCGTCCTGACCGCGGCCGATGATGTTGCTGCCCTCGCGCAACTGGTAGGTACGGCCGGAGCCGTCATCCAGTTGCAGTGTCGCCGAATAGCCCGAACCGGCCTGTGCGCCTGCGCCGTACGCGGGGGGCGCGGCGTAACCGGGCTGCGCGCCGTAGCCGGGCTGTTGCGAGTAGGCCTGGCCGTAGCCCGCCTGTTCCTCCTGGCCGTAGCCCGCCTGCTCGGAATAGGTCTGGTCGCCGTAGGCCGGTTCGGCGTAGCCCTGCTGGCCGTAGCTCTGCTGCGCGTAGCCGGGCTGACCGTAGCCGGGATCGCCGTACCCCTGGTCGGCGTAGCCCTGCTGCTGGCCGTAGCCGCTCTGTCCGTAACCCGGGTCGCCGTAGCCGGGCTGCTGACCGTACCCGGGATCCTGGTAGCCGGGCTGCTGACCGTAACCCGGTTCGCCGTACCCTTGCTGGCCGTAGCCGGGCTGCTGACCGCCGCGCTCGGCGGCACGATCTCCGTAGCCGGGCTGCTGGCCGTAGCCGGGTTCCTGGTAAGCCTGCTGGCCGTAGCCCGCCTGACCGGCCTGGCCACCCTGCTGGTAGTCGTAGCCGTTCTGGTAGTCGCCGTATCCCTGCTGCGAATCCGGAGCCTGGTAGTCCGCGCCGCCGTACGGTGCGGCGCCTCGGCCGTAGTCCTCGTGATACGCACCGTTCTGCGGACCGGGCCGCCCCGCCGGCGGCGGCGCGTACCCGCGGCTGCGTGGATCGGACTCCGCGGGCTCACGACTCGGGTCGTAGCCAGAGTTCTGCGTCATGGGGCCAGCTCCTGGTTGCGGGTGTGCAGGTCGTTGTGGCGGGGGTTCGGGGCTGTCGGCCTTGCCGGCGCCGCGACCGGCGTCGGGATCGACGCGGCCGCTGGCCCTGAACTGTCCGGTGTGCAGCGTAGGTGATGCCTCGAACGCTACGTGTACTTCGCCATAGGTCTGCCACCCTTGATCGCGGATGTAGTCCTGGAGATGTTTGGCGAACGCGCGGGTGGTGAGGTCGTGATCGGCATCGAGTTGCGCATGATCGGAAGAGTTGATCGTGATCACATAACTGTTGGGCGCGAGCAGATGCCCGCCGCCCACGTCCTGGATGTGATCGGTGGCCTCACGCTGCAGCGCTGCCTCGACTTCCCGGGGAACCACGCTGCCGCCGAAGGCGCGGGCGAATACGTCGTCGACGGTACCCCTCAGGCGACGCTCGAACCGTGAAACGATGCCCATCCCGGCCTCCCTTCGCTGTCCGTCTACCCGAGTCTCTACTCAATTCATAACAACGACACGCGCGTATGGCGTGTCGTGTGTCGACCACGTTCATTGCATGATATCCACGATCGTCCACACCTGTAACTCCCGGAAACCCCAGTAGGTTCCCCGTGTCGTCGGTGGACGTCACCAGCCCCGCCGCACCGCTGGTCAGGGGGCGATTTCGTAAACCGTATCGCCCCGTGATAAGTTCTTCCAGTCGCTCGGGCGAGTGGCGGAATGGCAGACGCGCTGGCTTCAGGTGCCAGTGTCCTTCGGGACGTGGGGGTTCAAGTCCCCCTTCGCCCACTTCACTCGATAGAAGGCCCATGCTCACGTAGAGCGTGGGCCTTTTCTCGTTTCGGCATCGTTGTGGAGGCGCGGCCCCCACGCCCCGCCCGGCGGGCTGCGCCCCCGGACCCCGCTGCCGAGGGCTTCGCCCCGGCTCGGTGGTGGCGGCTGAGGCGCGTTGTGTCGTGGCGGGTGGGTGTTGTCGGTCGTCGGGAAAACGGTGGGCGAAAATCGTTGCTTCCAGATGAGAACCTGTTCTAATTTTGGGCATGCGCAGATATGAGGGTCGCCGAGTTCTCGTCACTGGAGCCGGGTCGGGTATCGGGCAGGGGATCGCCTTGCGGCTGCTCGACGAGGGGGCGCAACTGGTCGCCGCCGATATCGATGCGGCCGGGCTGGCGGCGACGGCGGACAAGGCCGGTGATGTCGGTGATCGGTTGCGGACGGTGGAGGTGAACATCGCTGATCCGGTGTCGGTGCAGGCGGCGACGGGAGACGCGCTGGAATTCCTCGGTGGGCTCGATGTACTCGTGAACGCGGCGGGCATCCTGCGGCCCGCGCGGACCCACGAGATGCCGCTCGAGGTGTGGAACCAGGTCATTACGGTCAATCTGACCGGTACCTTCCTCGTCACCCAGAGCGCGTTGCCCGCGCTGATCGACTCGGGGCACGGCGTCGTGGTGAACCTGTCGTCGACGGCGGCGTTCCAGGCCGCGCCGTATCTCGCGGCGTACGCGGCGTCCAAGGGCGGGGTGAACTCGTTCACGCACGCGATCGCCCTCGAATACGCCAAGCAGGGGTTGCGCGCGGTGAATATCGTGCCAGCGGGAATCACGAGCGGGATCACCACCACGTCGATCCTCGATCAGCCGGAGGGCGTCGACTACAGCCTGTTCGCTCGACTGACCGGCTGGCTCAACGGTGGCGCGCTCGGCAGTCCGGAGGACATCGCCGGTGTCGTGGCGATGGTCGCCTCGGAGGACGGCCGCTACATCACCGGCACCGAGATCCGCGTCGACGGCGGCGCGCTGATGTGATCAGCGCGGTCGCGCGACGAGCAGGTGATGTGGGATCGGCCGGTTCTCCAGCGGCCTGTGCTCCACCGAACAACCCGCCCGCTCGAGTGCCGCGCTCACCTCGGCCACCGGCCGCAGCGTGAATCCGTACGCGGTGAACGGCATCTTCGCCATCGCGTCCGGATCACCGATGCCGATCACGACGCGCCCGCCGGGACGTACGACGCGGACGAGTTCGGCACATGCCGCGTCCAGGTCGGTGAGGAAGTACACGGTGTTGACCGTGATGGCCGCGTCCAGGCTGTCGTCGGCCAGCGGCAGTGCGGTGAGCGAACCGTTGTCGAGCAGCAGATGCCCGGCGGCGATCTCGCGAGCGAAACCGGATCGGGCCCTGGCGAGCATATCGGCGGAGATCTCCAGGCCGTGCACGGTTCCGGCGCCGCCGAGCCGGGCCAGCAGCAGTTCGAGTCCGAGACCACCGCCGAAGCCGATATCGGCGACGGTCGCTCCCGGCGTCACGGCGGTGGCCTCGACCGCGCCCTCGATGGCCTTTCGATTACCCCGGTTGAGAAATCCGGCGACGCCCTTGCCGAGGACGCCGTGCGGTTTGCCCAGTTGGCCCGCCACGGTGGACAGGATGCGATCACGGAGTCCGCTCATGAATGCCAGCCTAGACAGCGGCACACGCGGTCCGGTGCCGAGCGGGACCGGTTCGTCGTGGTCTCCCGCGCCGGATCACGTCTCGAATATTGTTGCCGCGCACCTCGAAGCGCGGGTGTCACCGACGAAAGCGGAGTGCGATGCGATCACCGTTGATACTGCTCGCCGCGGGCGTCCTAACGCTGTCGGCCGCCGGTTCTGCGCAGGCGACACCGTGGGGACCGCTCGCGCCACCGAATCCTCATCTCGGTCCGGTCGGCACGTCGACCATGCACGGTGACGCGGGTTCCTCGGACGCGACGCCGCTGGCCGGTCCGGGGCTCGGACCACGCGCGGTATCGGCCTATCCGCTGGCCTCGGCCTGTCCCACGCTGTTGCAGGGGACCGACGGTCTGGTGGTGGCACTGTGCACCTCGATCGCCGGGCAGCGCCCGACGGTGCACCTGCTCGATCCGGAGGTGCGGGGACCGATCGGATATTCGCTCGCCGCACGGGAATTGGCCAAGGGCAGCCTGCTCGGCGGCGTCTACGCCTATCTCGACGACGCCGACCGGTTGGTGGCGGTGGACGGCGATCGCGCCCTCGTGCGCGTGGCGCATACCAGGGACACCGACGGCCGCTGGACGCTGACCATCGATGACACCGTCGATCTGCGCGCGGCGATTCCCCCGGGCGACAACGTGACCGGACTCGTGCCCGATCGATCGGGCAACGTGTGGTTCGCCACCGGCAAGGGCGTAGTCGGCCTGGTGACGCCCGCCGGCGCGACCGAGACGCTCACCCTGCCCGCCGGGGAGGAGGTCGCGAACAGCATTTCCTCGGCGCCGAGCGGACGTGTCGCGGTCGCGACCACCCACGCCATCTACGAGTTCCGCGCCGATGCCGCCGGACGACCCGAACAGCTGTGGCGCGCGGCCTACGACCGTGGCGCGGCGCGTAAACCGGGACAGTTGAGTTGGGGGACCGGGTCGACGCCGACCTACTTCGGACCCGATACCGGCGCGGAGTACCTCACCATCGTCGACAACGCCGACGGCCGGGTGAAGGTGCTGATATTCCGTTCGGGGACAGGGGAATCGGTGTGTTCGCGGCCGGTGCTCACCGAAGGCGGTGCGGGCAGCGAGAATTCGCCGATCGGCATCGGGCGTTCGGTATTCGTCGCGAGCACATACGGTTACCCGTATCCGGCGGTGCCGGAGGGCGCCGGGCCCGCGGTACCCGCTGTCGCCCCGTTCGCCGGTGGCATGACACGGGTCGACGTCGACGAGAGCGGCTGCCACACGGTCTGGGAGAACTCGGTGCGCAGCGCCGCCGTACCGCACCTGTCGGTCGCGGACGGTCGGCTCTACACCGTGACGCGGGTCGGACCGCAAGCGACGACCCCGCTGGACGGATACACCTTCACCGTCATCGATCCCGAGACCGGCGCGGTGCGTTCGGGGAGTCCGCTGCCGGGCACGATCGTCGACGATCCGCTACAGACATCGGCGCTGATCGCTACCGGCGGCCGGGTTTTCCAGGGCACGATCACCGGCATCCTGCGTATCGCCTGACCTCCCTCGCCCCTGTGGATATCCGGGGCATTTCTGTGGATAACTATGAACGCCCGGGCGAGCCTGTGGTCAGCTGTGGATAACTCGACACCCCCTCGAGGAAAGTCACTGCGGCCGAGGTGCAGTGCACAATTCGCGGCGTCGAAATATGTGAAGTTGCACAAATCCCCAGGTAGAGCCAGTTTCTCGACCTCGCGACGAGCCTCGAACATCGCCCCGGCCCGCACCGCGGAAACCCGGATCATGCCCCGCGAGTGACCTCCCCGTGACCCTCATCCTCGCCTATAGGGTTATGCACAGGGTCCTATGTATAGCTCCTGAACCCACCCCGACCAGCCCCCTCCGGTTCGCGGCCGTCTCGCGTGCGAGCGGTCGAAGCGCATGCGACGCAGTCGCGAGTCTCGACCGCTCGCACGCGAGACAACCGGGGCCGCGAACCCCCCCGCGCCCGCGCGGCAAAATCTCAGTACTCGCCTGCCCGTGGCCCGGTCGCCAGTCCGATACGCACCATCGAGAGGGTTCGGTCGATCACGGCTTCGCGCGCTCTGGCATCGAGATCGCCCATTGCGCCTTCGATGATCAGCGAGGCCATTCCGTGCACGGCGGCCCACGCGGCGACCTCGGCATCGGGGCGATGCGCCGGGTCGGTGTAGCCGATGGCGACCAGTTCGTCGAGCAACGCGGAGAGCATGTCGAAGGCGGGTGAATTCCACTCGCCGGGGTCGGCAGTATCGCTGCCGCAGAAGGCCGTTCGGAACAGACCCGGTTCGCGCAACGCGAAGGTGATGTAGCCGCGGCCGATCGCGATCAGCCTGCCGACCGCGTCCGATGCGGGGTCGATCGCGGCCACGGTTTCGGTCATCGCCGTGAACAGGCTCTGCTGGGCCTGTTCGTGTGCCGCGTGCAGCAGTTGATCGTGATTGGTGAAATGCCGGTAGGCGGCGGTCGGGGTCACGCCGACCCGCCGCGCCGCCGCTCGCACGGTCACGGCCTCCGGTCCACCGTTCTCCGCGAGTTCGGCGGCGGCCAGCACCAGCGCGTTGCGGAGGTCGCCGTGGTGGTAGCGACCGTCACGGGCGGGCTTTGCGCTGGTCTGCGTGTCTTTCTTCGAGGCGGCTCCGGTAGGTGTCATCACTTCGATGTTGACACCCATGCACATCAGGTGGCAAGTTAACACCCACAAAGTTTACAGGCGATCACATCCCGATCGGGGAGGCCAGACATGTTCGAACAACTCGGCAGATTCGTAGTCCGCCGAGCACGCTTGATACTGATCGTCAGCGTGCTAGCGCTCATCGCGGGCGGCGTGGTCGGCGCCACCGCGTTCGGCAAGATGCAGTCGGCGGGACAGGACGACCCCAACGCCGAATCCAGTCTCGCCGCCGACCGTCTGACCGACGAGTTCGGCGCCGATACCGACTACGTGTTCCTGATCCGCGTCGAGCAGGGGTCGGTCGACTCCGGCGCGGCCGCCGACTTCGGCCGCGATCTGGCACGGCGGCTGGCGGGTGACGACCGGCTCACCAACGTCGTCTCGTACTGGGACACCGGATCGCCCGCCATGCGTTCCACCGACGGCACCGCCGCGGTGGTGCTCGCGGGCAATGTCGAGACTGATCCGGGCAAGCAGGACAAGATCGCCGAGGCGATCATCGACGAGTACGGCGCCGACGGGCCCGCCGCGACGGTGCGGATCGGCGGTCTCTCCGCGACGTTCAGCGCGGTCGGCGCGCAGATCGGCAAGGATCTCGGCCTCGCCGAGGGCATCGCGGTGCCGTTGATCATGGTGCTGCTGGTGCTGGCCTTCGGCAATGTGGTCGCCGCCCTGCTCACCCTGGTCGTCGGCGGTATCGCGATTCTGGGGACATTCACCGAACTGGCGATTCTCGGATCCGTCACCGATGTGTCGATCTATGCGGTCAACCTGACGACCGCGCTCGGACTCGGCCTCGCGGTCGACTACGGCCTGCTCATGGTCAGCCGGTTCAGGGAACGGCGCGCGGCGGGGGAGACACCGCAGGATTCGATCGCCGGTGCGGTGGCCACCGCGGGCCGGACCATCGCGTTCAGCGCGGCGACGGTCATGGCGGCGCTGTCGTCGCTGGTGATCTTCCCGCAGTATTTCCTGCGCTCGTTCGCCTACGCGGGTATCGGGGTCGTCGCCATCGCCGCGACGGCCGCGGTGATCACCCTGCCGGCGCTGATCTCGGTACTCGGTGTGCGCGCCGAGGCGTGGAAGGTGCCCGGCGTCCGGGGCATCCGCGGTGAGGCGACGCCGTTCTGGGCGAATGTGGCCGGTTTCGCGATGCGCAGGCCTGCGCTCGCCGGGATTCCCGTGGTCGCGGTTCTGCTGCTGGCCGCGGCCCCGCTGCTCGGGGTCCAGTTCGGCACCCCCGACGATCGGGTGCTGCCGACCGGTCTCGAGGTCCGGCAGGTCGGTGACGCGATGCGCACGGAATTCGGCGGCGGCGACGCGAACGCGCTGTCGGTGGTGACCACCTCCGGCGTCGCGGCGGGACCGGTGTCCGAATACGCCCGCGCGCTGTCGCGTGTCGAGCATGTCACCCAGGTCGATTCCAGCGCGGGCACTTTCGTCGCGGGGGAACAGCGCGGCACCTCGCCCGCCGACGCCAGATTCGCCCGGCCCGATGCCCAGCGGCTGACGGTGCTGACGGATCTCGATCGCAATTCCACCGAAGCGAGGGATCTGGTCGACCGGGTCCGGGCGGTGCCCGCGCCGGACGGGACGCGCACGCTGGTCGGCGGCGAGGTCGCGGGATTGCGCGACAGCCTGTCCTCGATCGGTGAACGGCTGCCGATCGTGCTCGGCTGGATCCTGCTGACGACCTTCGTCCTTCTGTTCCTGTTCACCGGCAGCGTCGTGCAGCCGCTGCGCGCGCTGCTGTCGAACGCGCTGAGCCTGGCCGCCACGCTGGGCCTGATGGTTTTCGTCTTCCAGGACGGGCACCTGTCCGGACTGCTCGGATTCACTCCGGCTCCGCTGGATGTCTCGATGCTGCTGCTGTTGTTCTGCATCACCTTCGGGCTCTCCATGGATTACGAGGTGTTCGTGATCAGCCGGATCAAGGAAATGCACGATCGCGGCGCATCGACGGTGGAAGCGGTGACCGAGGGGTTGGCCCGCACCGGTCGGCTCGTCACCACGGCCGCCGCGCTGATCTCGATCAGCTTCCTCGCCTTCGTCATCAGTGATGTCCGGTTCATTCAGTTCTTCGGGCTCGGTGCGGGGCTGGCCATTCTGATCGACGCGACGCTGGTTCGCGGCGTGCTGGTCCCGGTGACGATGCGGCTGCTCGGCCGGGCGGCATGGTTCGCGCCGCAGCCGTTGCGGGTTGTGCACTCGCGTCTGGGCCTCGCCGAAGCCTGATTCGATCCGTGCGAGGCGCTCGCCCCGGCGTGGTTTTCCGAACCCGCCTGCGAGCGCCTCTTCGCGGTCGCGAACAGGCGTTTCGGGGCGCGGATATGTCCCGTCGGCCGCGATGTATGCACCGGTGAGGCGAAGATCACACGACCTGCCGTAGTTGCCATTACGGTGCTGATCGGGCTCCCGTCGAGCCCGCGCGGGGTGACACTTCCGGCTCTGGTTATTTCCGATCTTGACCCAATGTGAGTTCGCTGATTACCGGCGTGACAGGACGTGTATCTGGTTAATTACCGAGTAAACAAACCTGAAGTCGCTTTCTGTTCACCCAATGTCCAGCTACCCGGTCCGGTGTCACCAAAGTGCCTGGTAGGCATGCTGCGAGGATTGCATACCGAGTATCTCCGGAGCCCATGGCAAATCGCTCCGGATGCGCTCGGGACTCTCGAAAACGCCTTCGGCGCCGCGGTCGGAAAAGGTCGCGCCTCGGCGCGGAAATGGTCCCGAAATGGCACGGAAATATCAGCTGCGAGGTAGCTGGATATGTGAAATATATCGTGTTCGAACAGGGTTGCTGGCGTGCTGCTTTATACGCCGAACCCCTACGAACAGGGTTGCGCCGCCATAACGATTGTGTAGAGTTGACGGTAACGCTGACCGCAGCTGAGCTCGACTCGCTGCGGTCAGCGGAACTCAAATGGGGGATCTCGACACCGCTTTGTAACCCGGCATTGCTGTCGATTATCCGAACCCGCTCAGCCTATCGTGTGCTCGGTGTTGTCTGCGATGCGACCGCCGCTGTTTCCCCGCTTTTCCCGTGCCTGACGTGGGATGTACCGCTGTCGATCGCATTGACGTACAGGGCCTCGCTGTCGAAACTCGCCAGGTCGGCGAGGTCGCCGTCCTCCTCGCGCGCGGCGGCTCCGCCGACCCCGAACACGTAGTAGAGGAAAAGCGCCTCGGCCGTGAAACCGATCGCGATGCGCACCGCGACCGGCAGACCGCTCGGCGTCACGAAACCCTCCAGCAGGCCCGAGACGAACAGCACCCCGACCAGCCCGAGCGCGATCGTGGCCGTGGCCCTGCCCTGTCTGGCGACGGCCTCCAACCTGCTCAGGCGGCCCGGATCGATGAGCGTCCAGCCGAGTTTGATGCCCGCGCCGCCCGCGACGAAAACCGCGGTCAGCTCCAGGGTTCCGTGCGGCAGGATGAATCCGAAGAACGAATCGAGCCGACCCGCCTCGGCCATCAGCGCGGCCGTGATCCCGACATTGAGCGCGTTCATGAACAGCAGGTACAGCACGGGCAGAATCAGTACGCCGGTGAAGAGGGCGATCGCGGCGACCCACGCGTTGTTGGTCCACACCTGCGCGGCGAAGGCGTCGTTCGGATGTTCGGTGTAATAGGTCTCGAATTGGCCGCCGGGGGCGGTGAGATCGTCGTTGTCGGTCGGGATGCCGAAAAGCTCGCGCGCGTTGCCCGAACCCTGGATCCAGATCGCGAGCCAGGTCGACACCGCGACGAACAACGCCGCCGTCGCGGCCCACCAGCGCCAGGATCGGTACAGGGCGACCGGGAAGCTGTGGGTGAGGAAATGCCCGATCTCCGCCCACACCCCGGTTCCGGTGCCGAGAACCCGGCCGCGCGCGCGGGTGAGTACGGCACTGAGCCCGGCGATGAGTTGCGGATCGGGGCTGTGCGACTGCAACCGCGCCAACTGCTGGGAGGTGCGCCGGTAGAGCACGATCAATTCGTCGGCTTCCTGCCCGCTCAGCTTGCGCTGTTTGGCCAGATGATCCAGCCGCTCCCAGGACCGCCGGTGTGCCAAGCTGTACGCGTCCACGTCCATTCGGTTGCCTCCCTGACCGCCGGTCGAAAGAATGTTATCGACATGGCTGAATTCACTACCGGCGAAGCGGTCGCTCTCGAACTGCCGATCGCCCGGATTCCGACGCGTGCCACCGCGTTCATCATCGACGTGTTGATACAACTGGCGTTGTACCTGCTGCTGTTCACGCTGATGGCACTGGTGGTGATTCCGCTCGATCCCGACGAGGCGTGGATCGAGGCGATCACGCTGCTGATCGTGATCGGCGTGCTCGTCGGCTATCCGGTGGCCTGCGAGACCCTGAGCAGGGGACGCAGTCTCGGCAAACTCGTACTCGGGCTGCGCGTGGTGCGCGCCGACGGCGGACCCACCGATTTCCGGCACGCGCTCACCAGGGGACTGGCCGGAGTGATCGTCGATTTCTGGTTGCTCGGCCTCTTCGGCGCGGTCGCGGTCGTCACGTCGATGTGCTCGCGCGACGCCCGCCGCGTCGGCGATGTGCTCGCGGGAACGGTGGTCGTGCACTCCCAGGCCACGCTGCCGTTCCCCGCGCTGGTCACGCCGCCGCCCTGGCTCGCGGGCTGGGTGACGAGACTGGATCTGTCCGGGATTCCCGAGGATCTGGCGCTGGCCGTGCGGCAGTATCTGACCCGGGTCCGCACTCTCACCCCGGAAGCCGAGGCCACGCTCGGCGGCGCACTGGTCGCGGCGGTCTTCGCGCGGTTGCAGGTGGCCGCGCCCGCGGGATATCCGCCGGTGCAGATCCTGGGCGCGATCGTGGCCGAACGGCAGCGACGGGCACTCACACCGCCCTCGTACGGACTGGTCCGCACGGGCTGACGCCGGCGCGACGGCGATACGGATACTCACATCGTGCCGGACTGCTTCAATTCCAGATATTCGTCGGCCAGCGCCTCGGGCAGACGTTCGGGGGAGGCGGCGACCACCGCGATACCCCTGCGCCGCAACGATTCCTGCACGAGCGCGCGTTCGGCCAGCACCGATTCGGCGGCGGCCGCGCTGTAGAGGTCGTCGAGGGTGTCGCGACGCGAGGCCGCGTCGGCGATCTCCGGATCGGTGACCGAGACGATCAGCACGCGGTGTCGCTGGGCGAGCACGGGAAGTACCGGAAGCAGATTCTCCTCGACCGCCGCGCCGTCCAAGGTGGTGAACCAGACCACCAGGCTGCGCCTGCGCGCGCGTTGCAGTGCGGCGCGCACCAGTCCCGCACTGTCGGTGTCGACGAGCGCTGGCGTCACCGACGCCAGCGCGTGCATCAACTTGAGCTGCAACCGGTTTCCGCCGACGCCGCGGACTTCGGCGCGGACCTCGCGGTCGTAGGCCAGCAGATCCACCGAATCGCCCCCGGCCGCGGCGAGCCCGCCGAGCAGCAACGCGGCCTCGATACCGGCGTCGAGCCGGGTGCCGTCACCGACCCGGCCCGCGCTGATACGGCCGGTGTCGAGCAGCATGAGCATGTTCCGATTGCGCTCGGGACGCCAGGTGCGTACGAGCACATCGGTCGCGCGGGCGGTCGCGCGCCAGTCGATCGCTCGCACATCGTCGCCCGCGACGTATTCGCGGAACGAGTCGAACTCGCTGCCCTGGCCGCGCATGGTCGCGATATTGCGGCCTTCCAGATGTTGCAGACGTTTCACCTTCGACCGCATCAGTCTTTCGCTGCGGAACGGCGGCAGCGCGCGCACCCTGGCGGGCACCGTGCGGCGGGACTGCCTGCCCGCGAGGCCGAGCGGACCGAGCAGTCGCAGCGTGACCGGGCCCGCGACGCGGTCACCGCGATAGGTCGGCGTCACGGTGGTGCGCAGCCGAACCCTGGTGTCCGGGCCCGAATCCAGCCGGTGCTCACGATGTCCGGCGCGGGCGCTGCCGGGCCAGTCGTCCCACAGGTATCCGCGCGCGGTCCTGCGACCGGTGTTCACCACCGTCAACTCGACCTCGGCGGTCCGACCGAGTCTGACCACCGTGAGCGGATCCCTGGACACGGTGAGATCGCTCGCCCGCGCGACCGAGCCCAGATCGAAGAGCACCGCCGCGACGAGCAGACCGGTCACGATGACGACCCCGGCCCAGCTGTGCCACGCGGCAGCGACCACGACCACACCGACCGCCGCCGCGGCGGCCAGCCGCCCCGTCACAACCACGGCTATACCGGAACCGGGACCGCGAGCAGCAGCGACGACATGACACCTTCGGTGGTCACCCCGTCCAGCTCGGCCTCCGGCTTCAGGTGCAGGCGGTGCCGCAGCACCGTCGTCGCCACGAATTTCACGTCGTCGGGGGTGACGAATCCACGCCCGTTCAACCAGGCCAGGGCACGCGATGCGGCCATCAGGGCGGTCGCGCCCCGGGTCGAAGCGCCGTGCTGGACGGCCGGGGAGCTGCGGGTGGCCCGGCAGATGTCGACGGTGTAGGCGAGAACTTCCGGGCTGATCGCCACCTGCGCGACCGCGGCCCTGCCCGCGGTGATGTGAGCGGGCGTGGCGACCGCGCGTAGACCCGCCGCCGCGAGATCGCGCGGATCGAATCCGGCGGCATGGCGTTGCAGGATGCGGAATTCGTCGTCGCGGTCGGGCAGTCGGATGTCGACCTTGAACAGGAAGCGGTCCAGCTGGGCTTCCGGAAGCGGATAGGTGCCTTCCTGTTCGATCGGGTTCTGCGTGGCGATCACCACGAACGGATCGGGCAGCGCGCGCGGCTGTCCGTCGACCGAGACCTGGCGCTCCTCCATCGATTCCAGCAGCGCGGACTGGGTTTTCGGTGGGGTGCGGTTGATTTCGTCCGCCAGCAGCAGATTGGTGAAGACCGGGCCCTTCCTGAAGGTGAATTCGGCCGAATGCGGGTCGTAGATCTGCGAACCCGTCACGTCGCCCGGCATCAGGTCGGGGGTGAACTGCACGCGCGCGTGTTCCAGATCCAGTGCCGCCGCCAACGCGCGCACCAACAGCGTCTTCGCGACGCCGGGCACACCCTCGAGCAGGACGTGGCCTCGGCACAGCAGTGCCAGCACCAGGTACATGACCGCGCTGTCGTTGCCGACCACCGCTTTGCCGATCTCGACGCGTAACGCGCCGAAGGCCGCGCCCGCCTCTTCCGCGGTCGGGGTGCGGGTGATGTCGGTCTGGGTCATTCGGCCCTCCTGTATGTCCCGTACGGGGCGTGCGTGTTCATCGGTGTGCTCATCCCTGGGCCTCGATCCATTCCAGTTGCGCGGCAACCAGTCGCATGGCGCTCGCGTCGGCCACCGGGCCGTAGAGCGCGGTGCCGATCAGGGTCGGGTCGACGCCGGTGCGCGCGGCGATGGCGGCGATCACCTCGTCGGGCGCGGCATCGGTGCCGATACCGAGGGAAGGTCGGATCCGCCGCAGGGTGGCCGCGCGCAGTTTCGCCGCGACGAATTCGACATCCTTCGACTTCCGGTACAGCGCTGCCTGGCCCGCCAGCAGTTCGTTGGCCGCGACCTCGACCGGGCGCGGTTCACCGACCAGCGCGCCGCGCCTGCGTGCGCGCCACGCCACCAGAACTCCCGCCGCGATCAGCAATTGCAGGCCGCCGAAAGCGATCGGCGCGGGTAAGCGGTCGAAGATCGAGTCACGGCCGGACCCGAAATCGGGCCGGTCGTAATCGGTGTCGGGCGGTGGCGGCGGCGGGAAATCCGGTGTCTGCGGCGGTTTCGGCGCGACCGGCGCGCTCAACGCCTGGATCAGCGCCCACCCCAGCAGGATCAGCACGATCGCACCGATGACGGCGGCCCAGAACTTGGGGTTGCGCAGCAGCGCGGGCAGCGGTGGCAGCGATCGTTTGGTGCGTTCGACGGTGTCGGTGACGACCTTGTCGACCGGTTCGGCGACGGGCGGCGGCGCGGATTCGGAGAACCTGTCGGCGTATTCGAGCCTGCGGTATTCGTCCTCGGTCGCGCGGCGGCCTCCGTAGACGACTTCGTCGAAACTGCGCGCGGTCGGCTGGAGTTCGGCGGTCAGATCCTGCGGCAGGGCGGTGGAGACATCGTCCACCGTTTCGTCGGCGGTCCTCGAACGCCGGACCTCGAGTACGCCGCCCTGTTCCAGGCCGCGCAGCATGGCACGGAAACGCTCGCGCAGCGCGCGGTCGTAGTCCCGGTGCGCGGCGGCGTGGTCCGCGGCGGCCCGGTGCTCGGCCGCCGCGCCGAGTCGCGGTGTCCGTGGAGCCTGCCGCGTCGCCGGGTCGTCCGCCGGACCCTGTTCCTTGCGCAGCAGATCGGGCCGGTCACTCATCGCTGCCTCGGTATCCGGATGTCGAGACCCTCCCTGCGGCAGCGCAGATCGATGTAGCAGAGCATGCGCGAACTCGCCTCGACGATCTCGCCGAAGGCCACCAGCAGTAGCACCGCCGAGGTGAGCAGGACGATGACCGGCCAGCGATGGGTTCCGGTGAACTCGGTGAGGAACAACGGGATTCCGAGCAGGGGAATGGCGACGAGGGCGAACAGCGCCCGCTGCGTCATCCACAGACCTGCCAGCGACCATTCCGATCCAGCGGACAGCACTTTCGCGTGCCGCACGGCATCCGCGTGACCGGCACCGGCCAGTATCTCCGGCACCGCGACGAAACGTTTGCCACGCAGTCGGCCCAGCCACGGCAACGCGATCGGCGCGGTGACGATCAGCAGCGAGCAGACCACGATCACCGAAATCCCGACCAGGGTGAACAGTAATTGGAACACCAGCAGCGGCAGCGCTCGGATCCGGAACCGCCGCACCGCTTCGCGCGCCCCGATCCGCACCCCCGACAGGGCCGACCAGCCGACCGCGGTGGTGACCCCGCGCAGGAAATAGCGCAGCAGCCACGCGCAGACCGCGGTGGACAGGACCGCCGACCACCAGGTGGCGGCGTCGGAGCCGTCGGTGAGATCGGAGAAACTCGCGGTCAGCGTGACGACGACGATTTCGGCCACGAGCAACCCGGCCAGGCCGAGCCCACCCAGCGTCGTGATATTCGCCTGGATGAGCGCGAACGGCATATCGAGCAGTTCGCGGAACAGGAACGGGCGTATGGGCACCGTCGTTCCAGGCGACCCTGGTACCGGATCTGTTCCCGCCCCGACGGCACCCGCCTCGGTGGCAGGTGACACGCGGCCGAGTCTAGAGCGTGTCCGGCCGATTGGTGGACTATCCCATTCGCGCGGCCCGGTCCCGTGAGCGCGGCGCGATCCGGCGCACCGGCCGCGCTACCTGCGCCGGTGCGAACGCTGGTGTCAGCGGGGGCGGGCCAGCCGGGTCGCGGTGACCCGTCCGCGCAGGGTGACGAATTCGCCGAGTCGCCACTTTCGCGATTCGACGGGATCGGCGGCGGCGACGGAGTCCGCGGCGGCAAGGACCAGGCCGTCCTCCTGTTTGGCGAGTTCGCACAGCCGCGCGGCCTCGTTGACCGGATCACCGATGACGGTGAACTCGTAGCGCTGGTGCGCGCCGACATTGCCCGCGACCACCCGCCCGGAACTGATGCCGATAGCGGCGGTGAAATCGGAGGTCTCGGCGAGTCTGGCCGCGATAGCGCGCGCGCAGGCGAGGGCCGACCCGGGCCCGTCCGGCAGCGGCGCGGGCGTTCCGAACAGGCACAGCGCGGCGTCGCCCTCGAATTTGTTGACCAGCCCGCCGTGCCGTTCCACCTCCTCGACCACGATGCCGAAGAAATGATTCAGCATCTCGACGATCTCGGTGGCCGGGCGGGTGGCGGCCATCCGGGTCGAACCGATGATGTCGATGAACAGTGCGGCGGCCTCGGTCTCCACGCCGCCGAGCACCGGTTCGGCGGCGAGCGCGGCGTCGGCGACGTCCTGCCCGACGTGTTTGCCGAACAGATCTCTGATCTGCTCGCGTTCGCGCAGACCGGTCACCATCCGGTTGAAACCGCTCTGGAGTTCGCCCAGTTCGGTGCCGTCGAAGACGGTGACCTCGCTGTCGAGATCGCCGTTCTCCACCCGTCGCAGCGCGGTGCGCACCCCGCGGATCGGCGCGATCGTCGCCGACAGGGTCTGGGTCATCAACAGCAGTCCGAAGACCAGGGTGGCCCCGCCGAGTGCGAGCACGCAGATCGCCAGTCGGGCGGTGGACACCTCGTCGGTGGTCAACGCCAGGATCGCGAGCACCATCGTGCCCGCGACCGGAACGGCGGAACCCACGAACCACACCAGCAGCAAGCGCGCGAACACGCCGATGCCGCGCCGTCGCCGCGATTGTTCGGCCTCTAGCACCCGCGCGGTCACCGGCCGCAGCGCGAATTCGATGACCAGGTAGCTGCTGGCGCACACCACGATCGCGCTGAAACTGATGCCGAAGGCGATCTTGGGGATGAGTTTCGGATCGGCGAGGCCGTACACCGTGATGAGCACCGCGAAACCGCCGAGCCACAGGACGGTCTGGATCATCGTGAGTTTGCGCGGGACCGCGATCGCCTCGGCCCGCTCCGCCTCGGTGGGCACCCGGTCCTGATCCGTGGCCCAACGCAGCGCCCGCAATCCGGCCGCGGTGCCCCACCACGCCCCGATCACGATGGCCACGGCCGAATACAGCGGTGCGGTGAGGGCGTTCACCAGTAGCAGGTCACCGGTGAAGATCGTCGGGCCGGGCAGGACGAAACCGATCAGCGCGATCGAGACGAACATGCCGGTGGCGTTCGCGGTGAGGAGCGGGACGGTCAGCAGCAGTTGGATCCGCAGCCGCCGCACCCCGGACGATTCCGCCTCCGAGCCGAGCAGTCGCGAACCCCAGGGCGCGGGTCCGCTGGGGGAGAGCTTCGGCTCGGTGGCTGGCATGGGTGCAGAGTAGGGCGATCATCCGACGGTCCGCGCATTTTCGGCGCGACCACCGGGGCTCCCGGCCCGCGCTGTCGCGCGGATCACGCGAGTGCGCCGGTTCAACGCCCCGGCGGGAGCTCTCGCGGGCCGCGCCCGCCGGTGAGTTCGGACTGGCGACCGGCGGCGAGTTCGTGTTCGCGCCCGCCCGGCGGCAGGTCGTATCCCTCGGTCGACGCCGAGGACAGCGCGGAGTAGCGCGGATCGCGCGGCGTCGAGTAGTCCGCGTCGACCACCGTCGCGGCGACCTGCCCCGCGTGCCCGGTGCCTGGCGAGCCGAGTGCGTAGCCGTCCGGCCCGTACTCCTGGGTGTCGACGGTGACCTTGCGGGTGCGGCGCAGCGTGAAGGTGATCTCCTCGGCCTCCTCGAACACCTGCCGCACGGTGCGCAGCGGATGGGTCGCGGTGTCGATCGCGTCGGCGACGAACGCGGGCACCAGCGGGCGGATCCAGCGCGCGGCGGTATCGGTGAACGGCACCTGACCGATGATCGGGAGTTCGAGACCGCCCTTGGGCGCCCTGACCTCGGGGACGGGCGCGGCCGCCCGCGCGAGCGTGCTCGCGGTCGCGGGGGTGGGCAGATTCGGTGTCACGATGTCCTCCTGGGTCGCGGCGCGGTCGTGGCCCGCGGGAAGTTCGGTCCGGCGCGCTCGTTCACCGAGGCGTCCGGGTTCGGCGATACCGAGTTCCAGACCGCCGATGGCGGCGATGATCCTGGTGCGCTGGCGTTCGCGGTCGATGGCGGTATCGGCCTCGACCGCCAGCCTCGTCGCGGTGAGCTCCTGCTCGGCCCGCAGCGTTTCGGCCTCGGCCCGCATGCGCGCCCGTTCCAGCGCGATGGCGGCGTCGGCGTCGAATTCCGCCTGTTCCTTGACGGTGCGGTAGGCGGCTCGCCGATCGAGCGAGGTCTCACCACGCCACCAACGCAGGATCAGCGGCAGCAGGGCGAGCAGGACGAAGGCCGCGAGGGTGAGTATCCGCAGCGCGAGCGCGCCCGCCGAGGCGGAGGTGTGGTCGTTCATGGCCTGCCAGCGGGCGCCGAGGCCGCGATCGGCCTCGGCGAAGGCGGTGGATCCGGCCGCCGTGACGGCCCTGTCCGCCGCGGTCACGCGCACGTCGGCCGCGTCGACCCGGCCCTGTGCCGCGGCGAGCCGGGTTCGCGCGTCCTCCAGCATGGCGTTGGCGGTCGCGGCCTCGGGACCGCGACCGGGGACGCCGGTGATGCGGGTCTGCGGGCATTGCGCGCTCGGATTGAATTCGCACCGCGCGATGACGAGTGCCTGGTCGATATCGGCCTGCGCGGTGGTGACCGCCCGGTCGAGCGCGGCGCGGTCGGCGCGCGCGGAATCGGATTCGGCACGTGCGGCGACCACGGCGGGAGCCGAGTCGACCCCGCGTTGCGCGCGTTCGTCGAGCAGTCGGTCGACGGTGCCGCCGAACAGCACGGTGCAGGCGAGTTCGGCGATCAGCGCGCCGGAGACGGCGGCGACGGCGATGCGGGCGAGGAGGCCGGGCCGGTCGGCGGCGCTCGCGGGCCGACGGGTGGCCAGTGCGCGCCCCACGGTGCCTGCGAGCAGTGCGGCGACCACGGCGAGCGCGACGGTCCCGAAGACGGGCCGACCGCTCGCCTCGGTCAGCGCGAGCGCGGTGACCAGCCCGGTGACGGTGGCGAACAGGATGACGGCGGTACCGGTGACGGCATAACTCGCCCGCTCGTGGCCTTCGGTGATGTCCTCGGGCCGACCCCCGCCGAGCCGGGTGAAGATACCGGTGACGGTCATGGGGATCTCACATCCTCTATGTCCAGGCAGGGCGGTGTGCTTGGCGAAACTGTCACGGATTCGTTGTCACAGCGTGACAGGCGTCGGCCCGACACACCGAGCAGGTGTCGCCGGATGTGGCCAGGTTCACAGATCATCGCGCGAATCCGCACTTCGGCGGGTGGATCGGGCTCGCGCACGTCCCCGCGTGCCTGGTCCGGCGGGGTCTGAGGGCTCCGACGGGGGCGGCGTCGAGGACCCACGCGCGCTCTTCGGCGCCCTCGCCCGTGGCACGGCGCGCGGTGGCGCGGATCGTGTGTCGAATGACACCAAATTTGTTAGCTGAAAGTGTGCTAAAAACCACAAACGGCGAAAGAACCCGGACGGTCGGATCAAGTCGTGTGCTTGTCATGCCCGCTGTCGGCGATATCTCACCTACCTACCGGTGAGTTAGCCGCGACCGGGGGGTTTGCCTTCCCGCGACCGGGGGAAATCCAGTTCGACGCAGGTGAGGAGCACTTCTCGCCGGGTACTGCGCGCCGGTCGAAGACGATCTCCGCGAGGATACTGATCGCCTGGCACTCGGTGTCAGGGGATCGATCCCAGTGCATTCACTGCTTTACACTGGACAACGCGCACAAGTGGAGGACGGAAAGAATTGGCCCTGATAGACCGGGTTATTAGTACGACCTAAGTTGGTTGGGCCCCGGACCTGACTTATCGTTTGCTCTTACGCCGAACACAAAAATGGTCGGCACCATCGCCCGCTCAGGGCTCACCAAGCAGGTGCCCAGAGTAGCGGGCGAACACCCGCATGGAAGTAAGGAACACGTAAGGGTTCCGTTACCTCCGAGCACCCACCATGTAACACCCAGCGGGTGAACAACTGGAGACGCGACTGCACCCGGCGGTGCGAACGAACAGGCTCGAAAGGGGAGCTTGCGCAACCACGCAGAGCCTGGGAGCACCGCAGATCCGATACGAGACCATCAGCGCGGCTGGTTTCCGGGACGTACGGGCGCAGTCTTTACGTAGGCGTTCGAACGAAAGGCCGTTTTTTCTTCGAAGGCCGACTTTCTTGAAGGCAGAGGCATGACGCAACTTCCTGGCCACAGGTCACCTGGACCCATCGGGCTCTACGACCCGGCGAACGAACACGACGCCTGCGGCGTCGCTTTCGTCGTCGACATGCACGGTCGCCGCAGCCGTGACATCGTCGACAAGGCTATTACGGCTCTGTTGAACCTGGAGCACCGCGGTGCCGCGGGCGCCGAACCGAATTCCGGTGACGGTGCCGGCATCCTGCTCCAGATTCCCGACCGCTTCTTCCGCGCGATCGTGGATTTCGAGTTGCCCCCCGAGGGGTCCTACGCGTCGGGTATCGCCTTCCTGCCGCAGGCCCGCCGCGAGGCCGCCCGTGCCGCGTACGGCGTCGAGAAGATCGTCAAGGAAGAGGGCCTCGAAGTTCTCGGTTGGCGCGAGGTGCCGATCGATGAATCGTCGCTGGGCGCACTCGCCCGTGACGCCATGCCGACCTTCCGGCAGATCTTCGTCGCCTCGCCCCGCGGCGGTTCCGAGCAACTCTCCGGCATGGACCTGGAGCGTCGCGCCTACGTCGTCCGCAAGCGCGTCGAGCACGAACTCGGCAAGGCGGGCCCCGGCGAGGGCACGGTCGGCAAGGAGTCGGTGTACTTCCCCAGCCTCTCCGGCCAGACCTTCGTCTACAAGGGCATGTTCACCACGCCCCAGCTGCGCGCGTTCTACCTGGACCTACAGGACGGCCGGGTCGAATCCGCCCTCGGCATCGTGCACTCGCGCTTCTCCACCAACACCTTCCCCTCCTGGCCGCTGGCGCACCCGTTCCGCCGGGTGGCGCACAACGGTGAGATCAACACCGTCACCGGTAACGAGAACTGGATGCGGGCCCGCGAGGCGCTGCTGCGCTCGGATGTCTTCGGCATCGACGAGGCGGGCAACAACCGCCTCCAGAAGATCTTCCCCGTCTGTACGCCCGGGGCGAGCGATACCGCGCGCTTCGACGAGGTGCTGGAACTGCTGCACCTCGGCGGCCGCAGCTTGCCCCACTCGGTCCTGATGATGATTCCCGAGGCATGGGAACGCAACGAGACCATGGACGCGCAGCGCCGTGCGTTCTACCGCTACCACTCGATGGTGATGGAGCCGTGGGACGGCCCGGCGTCGGTGTGCTTCTCCGACGGCAATGTCGTCGGCGCGGTGCTCGACCGCAACGGTCTGCGCCCCAGCCGCATCTGGGTCACCGATGACGGCCTCGTCGTCATGGCGTCGGAGGTCGGCGTCCTCGACATCGACCCGGCCAAGGTGGTCAAGAAGGTCCGGTTGCAGCCGGGCCGCATGTTCCTGGTCGACACCTCGCAGGGCCGCATCGTCGGTGACGAGGAACTCAAGTCGCAACTGGCCGCCGAGCACCCCTACCAGGAGTGGCTCGACGCCGGTGTCACCAAACTGGCCGATCTGCCCGATCGCCCGCACGAGCACATGTCGCACGATCGCGTGCTGATCCGCCAGCAGATCTTCGGGTACACCAACGAGGAACTCGGCCTGCTGATCTCGCCGATGGCCAAGACCGGCGGCGAGGCGCTCGGCTCGATGGGCACCGACACCCCGATCGCCGTGCTCTCGTCGCGGCCGCGTCTGCTGTTCGACTACTTCTCCCAGCTCTTCGCGCAGGTCACCAATCCGCCGTTGGACGCGATCCGCGAGGAAGTGGTCACCAGCCTGCGCCGCGCGCTCGGGCCGGAATCGGACCTGTTGCATCCGAGCGCGGATTCCTGCAAGCAGATCACCATCCCGCAGCCGATCCTGGACAACGACGAACTGGCCAAACTCGTCCACATCAACGACGACGGCTCGCATCCGGGCCTGCGCTCGGTGGTCGTGCGCGGTCTGTACCCGGTGAAGAAGGGCGGCAAGGGGCTACGCAAGGCCCTGGAGGCCATCAACATCCAGATCTCGGCCGCCATCGACGGCGGCGCGCGGATCATCGTGCTGTCCGACCGCGAGTCCAACGAGAAGCTGGCGCCGATCCCGTCGCTGCTGCTGACCTCGTCGGTGCACCACCACCTGGTGCGCGAGCGGACCCGCACCATGGTCGGCCTGGTCGTGGAGGCCGGTGACGCCCGCGAGGTGCACCACATGGCCATGCTCGTCGGCTTCGGCGCGGCCGCGATCAACCCGTACATGGCCTTCGAGACCATCGAGGACATGATCGAGCGCGGCGCCCTCGATATGCCGGGCAGCACCGGTGATCGGGCCGCCGACTTCCGCACCGCGGTCTACAACTACAACAAGGCCGCGAGCAAGGGCGTGCTGAAGGTGATGTCCAAGATGGGCATCTCCACCATCGCCTCCTACACCGGCGCGCAGCTCTACCAGGTGATCGGCCTGTCGCAGGATCTGGTGGACGAATACTTCACCGGCCTGCGCTCGCATCTGGACGGAATCGGCCTCGACGAGATCGCCGCCGATGTCGCCGCGCGACATCGGATCGCCTTCCTGGAGAACCGCAACGAGCGCGCGCACCGCGAACTCGAGGTCGGCGGCGAATACCAGTGGCGTCGCGAGGGCGAGTACCACCTGTTCAACCCCGACACCGTCTTCAAGTTGCAGCACGCGACCCGCACCGGCCAGTACTCGATCTTCAAGGAGTACACCAAGATGGTCGACGACCAGTCCGAGCGGCTGGCCTCGTTGCGCGGTCTGTTCAAGTTCAAATCCGGTGAGCGCGCGTCGATCTCGATCGACGAGGTCGAGCCCGCCGAGGCCATCGTGAAACGTTTCTCCACCGGCGCGATGAGCTACGGCTCCATCTCGGCGGAAGCGCACGAGACCCTGGCCATCGCGATGAACCGCCTCGGCGGACGTTCGAACTCCGGTGAGGGCGGCGAACATCCGGCCCGCTTCGAGGTCGAGGAGAACGGCGACTGGCGTCGTTCCGCGATCAAGCAGGTGGCCTCGGGCCGCTTCGGCGTGACCGCGCACTACCTGACCAACTGCACCGATATCCAGATCAAGATGGCCCAGGGCGCCAAGCCGGGCGAGGGCGGACAGCTGCCCGCGCACAAGGTGTACCCGTGGGTGGCCGAGGTACGGCACTCGACGCCGGGTGTCGGCCTGATCTCGCCGCCGCCGCACCACGACATCTACTCGATCGAGGATCTGGCGCAGCTGATCCACGATCTGAAGAACGCGAACCCGCAGGCGCGGATTCACGTGAAACTCGTCGCCGAGCCCGGTGTCGGCACCGTCGCGGCGGGCGTCTCCAAGGCGCACGCCGACGTGGTGCTGATCTCGGGTCACGACGGCGGCACCGGCGCCTCGCCGCTGACCTCCCTCAAGCACGCGGGCGGTCCCTGGGAACTCGGCCTCGCCGAGACCCAGCAGACGCTGCTGCTCAACGGACTTCGCGACCGCATCGTCGTCCAGGTGGACGGTCAGATGAAGACCGGTCGCGACGTGATGATCGCCGCGCTGCTCGGCGCCGAGGAATACGGTTTCGCCACCGCGCCGCTGGTGGTCTCGGGCTGCATCATGATGCGGGTCTGCCACCTCGACACCTGCCCCGTCGGTGTCGCGACGCAGAATCCGGTGTTGCGCGAACGTTTCACCGGCAAGCCGGAATTCGTCGAGAACTTCATGATGTTCATCGCCGAAGAGGTCAGGGAACTGCTGGCGCAGCTGGGCTTCCGCACGCTGGACGAGGCCATCGGCCGGGTCGACCTGCTCGACACCGCCAAGGCCAAGGAGCATTGGAAGGCCAGCAAGCTGAACCTGTCGCCGATCCTGGACAACGTCGAGACGGCGTTCATGTACCAGGACCGTCGCTGCACCAAGACCCAGGACCACGGTCTGGACAAGGCGCTGGATCAGCAGCTGATCGCACAGAGCCGCGACGCTCTGGAGCGTGGCGCTGCCGTCAAGTTCGAGACCAAGATCACGAACGTGAACCGCACCGTCGGCACCATGCTCGGCCACGAGGTGACCAAGCTCTACGGTGGCGCGGGCCTGCCCGACGACACCATCGACATCACCTTCACCGGTTCGGCGGGTAACAGTTTCGGCGCCTTCGTGCCGGCGGGCATCACGCTGCGGGTCAACGGTGACGCGAACGACTATGTCGGCAAGGGTCTTTCGGGCGGTCACCTGGTGGTCCGGCCGTCGCTGAACGCACCGGCGGAGTTCGCGGCCGACGAGAACATCATCGCGGGCAACGTGATCCTGTTCGGCGCGACCAACGGCCGCGCGTTCATCAGCGGCATCGTCGGTGAGCGTTTCGCGGTACGCAACTCGGGCGCCGTCGCGGTGGTCGAGGGCGTCGGCGATCACGGCTGCGAGTACATGACCGGTGGCCGCGTCGTCATCCTCGGTGAGACCGGGCGCAACTTCGGCGCGGGCATGTCCGGCGGTCTGGCGTTCGTGTACGACCCGAACGGCACCTTCGTCGACCGGGTCAATCCGGAGCAGAGCGACGCGGTCGAACAACTCGCCGGTGACGATTTCACCTGGTTGCGCGACATCATCACCCAGCATCGCGACGAGACGGGTTCGGCCGTGGCCGAACGCATCCTGAGCGACTGGTCGCAGCAGGTCAATCACTTCGTGAAGGTCATGCCGCGCGAGTACAAGAAGGTGCTGCTCGCCATCTCCGAAGCGGAGAAGGCCGGGAAAGACGTGGACGAGGCGATCATGGAGGCCGCTCGTGGCTGACGTGCGGCGCGTCCGAGAGATTTGTTCGATGTTGCGAGGCGAGAAGACGGAGGCCGCTCGTGGCTGACCCGCAGGGATTTCTGAAGCACACATCGCGGGAACTGCCGACACGACGTCCGGTTCCGCTGCGTCTGATGGACTGGAAAGAGGTCTACGAGGAGGGTTTCGAACACAAGACCCTCCAGCGTCAGGCCAGCCGCTGCATGGACTGCGGTATCCCGTTCTGTCACAACGGTTGTCCGCTGGGCAACCTCATCCCGGAGTGGAACGACCTGGTCTACCGGGGACAGTGGCGTGACGGCATCGACCGTCTGCACGCGACGAACAACTTTCCGGAATTCACCGGCAGGCTGTGCCCCGCGCCGTGCGAGGCGTCCTGCGTGCTCGGGATCAACCAGGATCCGGTGACCATCAAGCAGGTCGAGGTCGAACTCATCGAGAACGCCTTCGACGAGGGCTGGGTCTCCCCGGTGTATCCGACCCGCATCACCGGCAAGAAGGTCGCCGTCGTCGGTTCCGGTCCCGCCGGACTGGCCGCCGCGCAGCAGCTCACCCGCGCGGGCCATACCGTGACGGTTTTCGAGCGTGCCGATCGCATCGGCGGTCTGCTGCGCTACGGCATTCCGGAATTCAAGATGGAGAAGCGTTTCATCGACCGCCGGATGGCGCAGATGGAGGCCGAGGGCACGATCTTCAAGACCGGCGTGAACGTCGGCGTCGACATCACCGCCGAACAACTGCGTGAGCGGTTCGACGCGGTCGTGCTCTCCGGTGGCGCCACCCTGGCCCGTGATCTGCCGATCCCCGGCCGTGAACTCGACGGCATCCACCAGGCGATGGAATTCCTGCCGTGGGCCAACCGGGTGCAGCTCGGCGACGAGGTCACCGACGCCGACGGCCTGCCGCCGGTACATGCCAACGGCAAGAAGGTCATCATCATCGGTGGCGGCGACACCGGCGCGGACTGCCTCGGCACCTCGCACCGGCAGGGCGCGGCGTCGATCCACCAGTTCGAGATCATGCCCCGTCCGCCGGAGGAGCGTGCCTCCTCGACCCCGTGGCCGACCTACCCGCTCATGTACCGGGTCGCCTCGGCGCACGAGGAGGGCGGCGAACGACTGTTCTCGGTGAACACCGAACGTTTCGTCGGCGCGGACGGCAAGGTCACCGGCCTGGAAGCGCACGAGGTCAAGATGGTCAACGGCCGTTTCGAGAAGGTCGACGGCACCGAATTCACCCTGGAGGCGGATCTGGTGCTGTTGGCCATGGGCTTCGTCGGACCCGAGAAGCGGGGTCTGCTCGAGGATCTCGGTGTCGGCTACGACCAGCGCGGCAATGTCCAGCGTGACAAGAACTGGTCGACCAATGTGCCCGGCGTCTTCGTCGCCGGTGACATGGGTCGCGGCCAGTCGCTGATCGTGTGGGCCATCGCCGAAGGCCGCGCCGCCGCGGCCGCGGTGGACAACTACCTGGAGGGGGAGACCGCGCTGCCCTCGCCGATCACCCCGACGATGGTCGCCCAGCGCTGACCCTCGCCACTTCGACGGCGCCCGTGGACCTGGTCCGCGGGCGCCGTTCGCGTCCGAGGGGGCTGTTGCACTACCGAAATCGATAGCTGTCGTTTTACCGAAATAGCAGATCAAGATCGTGACTTCGCGTCACGGATACCCGAATGTGATCGGAATCGCTCGCTATAACGGACATTTCGCGGGGCCTCGATTCACCGATGGACCCGTCTACCGACGGCGTCTCGTCGGGTGCCGTGAACGCGGAAGTCGATCTGGCACAGCATCGCTCGTCCCCGACGGGACCGGTCGGACGGTTTTCGACGGGAATCGGACACGTCGGCGAGTTCGAATGGCGTCGTCGTCGCCGTGCCTCTATTGTGATCAGCGATGCGCTACGTGGCTGGTGGGATGTAGTTCGGGCGTGCATCTCATATGGGCGGACACTTCAGTTAACCCGGTGTGCACTGAAATGACATTCGTCGAGATCAGCATGGTTAGCGCAAACACACTTGTCGGGGTTGCCCGAAGGGGCGAAGTTCGAACTGGAGCAGAATGCGCTTGAAGAGGGTTGTCGCGGCCGTCGGTGCGTCGGTATCGATTGCGTCCGGCCTGGTAATGGGCAGTGGTTCCGCCGTCGCGGACAGTTGCCCCAGTCTCTATGTGGTCGCCATTCCCGGTACCTGGGAGACCGGCCACGACAAGACGCCGCAGCCGGGCATGTTGGCCGGTGTCACCAGGGGGCTGCCGTCCTCGGTCGACGTCGACTACGTCACCTACGCGGCCACCGCCTTCCCGTGGGAGGGCGATGTCTACGGCGCTTCCAAGAAGGAAGCGACCGACGGCGCGCGCGGGCTGGTCACGGCCATGGCGCAGCGCTGCGGCGCCACCCAGATCGCCCTGGTCGGATACAGCCAGGGCGCCGATGCCGCCGGTGATCTCGCCGCGGAGATCGGCACCGGCGTCGGCACCGTTCGCCCGGAACGCATCTCCGGCGTCGGCCTGATCTCCGATCCGCGCCGTTCGCCGACCGACATCCAGATCGGCCCGCCCGCACCGGGTGCGGGCGCGGGCGGTGCGCGGGTCGGCGGCTTCGGCTTCGTCAGCGACCGCACCCGGACCATCTGCGCGGTCGACGACCTCTACTGCGCCACCGCCACCGAGGATTTCGTCACCAGGTTCGCCGGATTCCTGGCCCAGAGTTCGGATGCCAACCCCGCCAATATCTGGCGCTACCAGCTCGAGGCCGGGGCCATCATCAACGATCTGATGTCGCACGGCGGGATGCCCGCCCTCGGTTCGCAGCTCACCGACGCCGCGAATGAGCAGCGGGCCAAGGATCTCGAGCGTTTCTACCGGTCGCAGGCCCACACGGTCTACGGCAGCTACAACGTCGGCGGCGGCCAGACCGCCACCAGTTGGATGCGCAACTGGATCGCCGGAATGGCCTGAGCACCGGCACCCCGCACCAGCGGAAGGGCCCACCTCCTTGTCGGAGGTGGGCCCTTCTGTCGTCCGGGAACTCGTTGTCAGCCGGCCGAACCCGTCGGCAGGCTCGGCGGCAGGAAGAAGTTGGGCGGGCCGTCGGGACCGCGGTGGTCGCCGGGGTGATCACCGGGATGGTGGAACCGCACGCGGGGGCCGTCGTGGTCACCGCGATGCGGACGGTCGGCGATCTCGCCACCGACCGCGTCGGCGGGCGCGACCGTGACGTCGGCGGTGGACTCCAAAGCCTCGGCGGAGGCGGTGGCGGCGAGGGCTCCGATCGGTACGGCGGCCAGCGCGCCTGCCACGGCGACCTGGGCGAAACGGCGCCGGAATGTTGACGATGTCGTGGAGAGCAACGAAATTCCTTTCCTACGGAACGTGAGTCGCGGTGCGGCGGCTCACGGATTCCATCGAAGGTTCCGTCGCTGGGATCGCGGTGCGATGCACCTGGCAATCACCTGTGTATCGGCGAGTGATCCCCGGATCAGCCGCGTTGTCGGGCGTCGATGTTGCGCGGCAGCAGATCCCAGACGTGCCCGTTCTCGTTGACGGTCGCGGCCGTGCGTCGACCGGTGCGCGAGAACAGGATCCGGGTGATCGACCCGTAATCGATCGGGAAGGTCAGCGGTCGCGCCAGCCCGAGAACGTCCTGGAGCAGGACATTGATCACACCCCCGTGCGCGAAGGCCACCACGGTGTCGGCGGGATCGGTGGCCGCGGCGATCTCGGTGACCGCGTCGCGCACCCGCGAGATGAAGGCGGGTCCGTCGATCTGTTCGGGCAGGAATCCGGCCTTGATCCGCTCGTATACCGCCTGGAATTCCAGTTTGGCGTCCTCGATCGGGACGTACGAGGGCAGATCCCGATCGTATTCGGCCAGATCACGGACGATTTCGACGTCGAGCCCCAATTTCGCCGCCGTCGGTTCGGCCGTCTCGCGCGCCCGCCGCTGCGGACTGCTCAGCACCCGCGCGACCCGATGCCTGCTCAACGCGGCGGGCACCCGCCGTGCCTGCTCCCACCCGATCTCCGACAATTCGGGATCGGCGGGGCCGTCGGCGCTCGTGGTCCGAAGCGGCTGGGCATGGCGAACGAGAATCAACTGCACCCCCGACACTCTGCCGCATCCCCGACCGACCGCCACAGCAGGCATCGTCAACCCGGCACCGGCGGCACACTATTTTCCGGAGGTGCGCGGGTGGTCGAATCGACGGCCGGGTTCGCCGAGGCGTCGGGGCCGTCGAATCGGGTGTGCGCGTCGGTCAGTTCTTGTTGCGCTTGGTGAAGTAGACGATGCCGACGATGATCGCGACGACGACGAGCACGCAGCAGATGACGCCGATCAGGCCGCCCTTGCTGCTCTTTTTCTTCTTCTTGGCGGCGAGGTCGAGCGCGGTGTTGAAGGTGTCCGACGCCCAGATGTCCGGGCTCGCCCATACCGAGTGATCCAGCAGGCTCGCGTTGGTCAGCAGATCGAGATACATGTATTCCCCATTCCGAAGTGTCGGCTTCCTCCCGGTACCGAATCACCAAGGTTATCGGGCTGTGACGTTCCGCGTTAACCGTTCGGCCATGAATCCCTCATCTCGAGAACCTTGTTCAGCGCGGTTTCACGAGTGGGAACGGCAGTGTCTCGCGGATGCTGCGACCGGTGATCAGCATGACTATCCGGTCGACGCCCATGCCGAGTCCGCCGGTGGGCGGCATCGCGTGTTCGAGCGCCTGGAGGAAATCCTCGTCGAGTTCCATGGCCTCCGGGTCGCCGTTGGCGGCGAGCATCGACTGTTCGGTGAGTCTGCGCCGCTGTTCGACCGGATCGGTGAGTTCGCTGTAGGCGGTGCCCAATTCGACGCCCCACGCGACCAGATCCCAGCGTTCGGCGACACCGGGGACGCTGCGGTGCGCGCGGGTGAGCGGTGAGACCGAGGTGGGGAAGTCGATGTAGAAGGTCGGCGCCTCGGTACGCGCTTCGACCAGGTGCTCGTACATCTCCAGCACCACCTGCCCGGCGTCCCACCCGTGCTGGTAGGTGACCTCGGCCTGGTCGCACAGGGCGCGCAGCTCGGGGAGTTCGGTGCGCGGGGTGATCTCGGTGCCGATGGCTTCGGAGACCGCGCCGTGCACGGTCTTCACCGCCCACTCACCGGAGATGTCGATCTCGTCGAAGTCGCCGTCGTCGTTGGGGCGCAGGGCCACCACGGCGCCGTTGGCGGCCAGCGCCGCGTTCTGGATGAGCGTGCGGCAGGTGTGCATCATCCGCTCGTAGTCGCTGTGCGCCTCGTAGGCCTCGAGGATGGTGAATTCGGGGTTGTGGCTGAAGTCGACGCCCTCGTTGCGGAAGGTCCGGCCGAGTTCGAACACCTTCTCCATCCCGCCGACGCAGAGCCGTTTGAGATACAGCTCGGGGGCGATGCGCAGATACAGGTCGAGGTCGTAGGCGTTGATATGGGTGATGAAGGGAGTCGCGTTGGCGCCGCCGTGCACCTGTTGCAGGATCGGCGTCTCGACCTCCAGGTAACCCCAGGTGTTGAGCGAATCCCGCAGCGAGCGCACCACCGCGCTGCGTTTGGCGAGCACCACCCGTGCCTCCGGGTTGATCGCCATGTCGACATAGCGCTGGCGGACCTTGGCCTCGGGGTCGGCCAGGCCCTTCCACTTGTCGGGCAGCGGATGCAGGCATTTGCCGTTCATCCGCCAGTCCGCCGCGAGCAGCGACAGTTCGCCGTTGCGGCTGAGCCCGATCTGTCCGCTGACCTCGATGAGATCGCCGAGGTCGAAATACTCGCCGAATTCCGCGCTGCGTTCGGCACCGACCCGGTCCCGGTCGATGACCAGCTGGATATCGTCGGTCCAGTCGCGCACCACCGCGAAGATGACGCCGCCGTAGTCGCGGATGCGGAGCAGCCTGCCGCAGACGCGGACGGTGGTGCCGCGCGGTGACTGCCGCGCCGCCGCGACGGTATGGGTCGGGGGGTAGGCGACCGGGTAGGGATCGACGCCCGCCTCGGTCATCCTGTCGAGTTTGTCCATGCGCACCCGCACCTGTTCGGGGCGGCGCGGGAGCTGTTCGGCGAGTTCGGTTTCCGGTAGGTCCGGCGGGGTGCCGTCGGCGTGCAGTCCGGTGACGGTGTCGGGTACCGCGCGACGCACTCCGGTGTGCACCGTCGTCTCGGGATCCTTGCCGAGGCGCGGTAGGAACCCCTCGGCGAGCCCGCAGGCCATCGCGACGCGCGGCAACTGCCTGCGTTCTTCGAACAGGAAGAAGCGCGGCACCCAGTTCGGCTGGTATTTCACATTGGACCGGTACAGCGCTTCCAGCTGCCACCAGCGCGAGAAGAACAGCAGCACGCCCCGCCACATTCGCAGGACCGGCCCGGCGCCGATGCGCCCGCCTTCTTCGAAGACCGAGCGGAACACCGCGAAATTCAGCGAGACCTTGGTGATGCCGAACTGTTCGGAGTTCAGCGCGAGCTGCGAGATCATCAGCTCCATCACGCCGTTCGGGCTCTGCCGATCACGCCGCATCAATTCCAGCGACGCTCCGGTCCGGCCCCACGGCACCAGCGACAGCACGGCCAACGGCCGGTCCTGACCGTTGATCGCCTCCACCAGCAGACAGTCGCCGTCGAGCGGGTCACCGAGCCTGCCGAGGGCCATCGAGAAACCACGTTCGGTCTCGGTGTCACGCCACGCGTCCGCTCTGGCCATGATGTGGGTGAACTGCTCGGCGGTGATATCGCGATGCCGTCTGATCCGCACGGTGATGCCGTGTTTGCGTAGTCGGTTGGCCGCCTGGCGCACTTGTTTCATCTCCGGCCCGGCCAGCGAGAAATGCCTGGTGTCGAGGATGGCCTCGTCGCCCAGGCGCAGCGCGGACAGTCCTGCCCTGCGGTAGGCCTGCGCGCCGAATTCGCTCGCGCCCATCACCGCGGGCGCCCATCCGAAGCGGTCGGCCAGCCGCAGCCAGGCGTCGATCGCCTGCGGCCACACCTCGCGCAGGCCGATGGGGTCGCCGCTGGCGAGGCAGACGCCTAATTCGACGCGGTAGGTGATGGCGGCCTTGCCGTTGGGCGCGAAGATCACCGCTTTGTCGCGGCGGGTCGCGAAGTAGCCGAGGGAATCCTCGACATCGGAACGCTCGAGCAGCCCGCGAATGGCGGATTCGTCGATGCCCGTCATCGCGTTCTCGGCCCGCTGGGAGCGCAGCAGCACCACGACCGCGGCGATCAGGGCGATCGCGCCGAGCAGGCCGAGCAGGAAGTTGACGAAGGGCCGGGGATGACCGTCGAAATGTTCGTTCTCGGCCAGGATCGCGGCGGTCACCCGGTAGACCGCCCACCCGGGCCGCTGCCAGCCGCTGGGCAGCGTGCCGGGGAACAGTTCGACCAGACCCCAGCCGAGCAGGCAGCCGATGGCGAGCCCGCCGATCAGGACGCCGAGCGCTTTCCAGCCCGCCCCGCGTCTGACCTTGGTGTAGAACTCGGGCCACGCCGCGATCAGCACCCCGATCACCGCGAGTTGGACCAGCATCGCGACCAGCGCGTCGATATTGCCTTCACCCGCGAACAGCAGCGCGTTGGCCAGCACGTACACGGCGAGGTAGCCGACGAGCAGCCACCAGGCGATCCGTTTGCGGCTGGCCAGCGCGCCCGCGAGCAGGCCGACGAGCAGTGCCCACATCAGGTTCGTATCGGGCGCGTCGAAGTAGTAGTCGTCGATATAGCGCCGCGGTACCTGGGTCAGGTAGCGCAATCCGGGCGACAGACTCCACAGCAGGCACACGATCGCGAACACCCCGAGCACCAGTCCCGCGATGTGCGGGACCTCGGAGAGCCTGCCGTGGCCCCGGTGCGGGACCGGTGGCGTCGGCCTGGCCCGCTCGGGTTCGGTGTCCGTACGATGACCGGCTTGCGTGGAAGTCACCGAACCAGTGTGTACGGTGCCGTGCCCTCAGTGCTCCAAGGCACCCGTGATGTCGCGTCGCGTGCTGGATCGGTATGCCGAGGCGGTGTCCGCTATGTCGGATTATTCCGAGTCCGTCGCGCCGTCCACGGGGGTTGGCTCACCCCGTGAATACCGGGCGGGTAAGGATATATCCATGTCAGATGCAGTCGATGTACCGATCGATGACGACGTTATTCGGCTCGGACAGTTCCTGAAACTGGCCAACCTGATCGACTCCGGCGCCGAGGCCAAGACCGTGATCGCCTCGGGCCTCGTGCGAGTCAACGACGAGGTGGAACTGCGCCGCGGTCGGCAGTTACAGGCGGGCGATATCGTCGTCCTGGCCGGGCACCGGGTCCGGGTGGCGCCGGGTCGGTGAGGATCAGCCCTCTGCGCGCACCACGACGCCGTCGTGGTCGCTGTAGAGGATTTCACCCGGAACGAAGGTGATACCGCCGAATTCGACGGTGACGTCACGTTCGCCGCTTCCGGTCTGCGTGCTCTTGCGCGGATTGGTGCCGAGGGCCTTGATACCGATGTCGAGGGTCCGCAGGATGGCCGAATCGCGCACCGCGCCGTTGACGATGACCCCCGCCCAGCCGTTGTCGACACCGCGTCCGGCGATGATGTCGCCGACCAGCGCGGTATGCACACTCGCCCCACCGTCGACGACAAGTACCGCGCCGTTGCCGGGTTCGCTCAACGTCTGCTTCACCAGCAGGTTGTCCTGGAAGCAGCGGATGGTGGTGATCCGTCCGGAGAACACCGCTCGGCCGCCGAACTGGATGAACTGGGTATCGCAGCTGCGGATGTCCGGGCCGATCTCGTCGGCGAGATCCGCGGTGGCGGTGCCGGTGCCGTTCACGGTCGATTCGCTGGCATTGGATTCACTCACGCTGCCAGCTTAAGGGGGCGCGAATCGCGGTTTCGGCAGGCGGGCCGCCGAAGTGAGTTCGGTCGCTATCGGTGCCCGTAATGCAGTTCGTACATGTCACGGTCGTGTTCGGAGATCTTGTTGTGGTCGAGCAGATTCGGATCGAGACCGTGCTGTGCGAGTCGGAAGCGGCGCCACACGTAACTGAGCGACACCGTGAACACGACCAGCGGGATGATCATCATCACGATCATGCCGATCTTGAGTGGCATGGGGCCGGGAAACAGCAGCACCAGCGCGAAGAACGGAATGATCGGAACCAGGAACCGGACGAGGTAGCGTTCCATGGCCCCGTGGCCGACGAGGTCGTGGACTACCCACTCGTGCAGCTCCCGGGGAAGCTCGCGGCCCAGATCGTAGGCGATCCGCTGCCCTATCGTGGGAGTTCTCATATCCTCAGGCTATGCCTGTGGTGCAGGTCACCGCCAGTGTCGACGGTGCCGTCGGTGCCGTTGTCAGGCGAAGATCGGTTGCCCGGCGACCAGTAGTTCGCGCAGGCGGGCACCGATGAGCAGTTCGGGCCGATAGTCGGGATCGAGATCAGCCAGCGCCGGTGCGACGAGTTGTCCGGTCTGCCTCGGCTCCCCGTTCCGGCGGAGCACCAGCTCGCCGCGGGCGCGGTCCAAGAGCACCGCTGTCGGTGTCGCGACCTTGGCGAACAGGGCGTCGTGGCCCTCGTCGGACTCGACCTGGAGGCCGCCGACCTCGAAGACACCACGGGTATCCCCGCCGAACAGCCACTCCTCGACCTCGACGGTGCCGTCGACGACGAGGACCGCGTCGCCGAGGATCAGGCGTCGCGCGCGGAGCGTGCCGCGTACCGCGTAGATGGAGTGGACGTCACCGGCGAGATCGAGGGTGCCGTGAACCATGAGGCCAGCTCCGAACAGGACGCATTCGGTGTCGCCGAGAGCTTCGCAGCGGGCTTCGACATCGAATTCGTCGTGGACGACCGGCTCCTCGTGCAGATCGACCTCGGCGGTGTAGCCGGTGAACCAGGAGCTGCCCAGTAATTCGTCGGCCCGTGCCGCGGTGATCTTCATCGCGGTGCATGCTGCCACCCGCCTCGGGTGTCCGCAAACGCGCGGGAGATCCGGTGCACGCGGGTCAGGCGCGGCCGTGACGGCGCTCGTAATCGAGCCGGTCGGCCTCGCTGCGACGACGCGCGTCGATATCGGCGAGGGCGGGATCGAGGCCGTGGCCGATCAGCCGGTGCCGCCGGTACACGTACATCAGCGCCACCGTGAAATAGATCAGCGGGATGTAGAGCAGCGCCATCATCGCCAGCCCCATCCACAGCGGTCCGGGCAGCAGCAGGAACAGGCACAGTACCGGGATGATCGGCAGGAGAATGCGGGTCAGGTAGCGGCGGGTGGCGCCGGGGCCGGTCAGATCGGCCAGCACCCACTCCGATTTCGACGCGGGAAGGTTCTTCCCGCAGATGTATCCGACCCGCTGCGCGAATGTGGGGGTGGGTGACTCGGTCATCGTCAGCGCGAATTCCGGTCGCGACCGCGATGGAATTCGGCGATCTGCCGGATCAGGTTATCCGTCGTGTGTTTCACGGTGATCTTCACGAACGGTTCGATGGTCTTGCCGAGCGCGCGTCCGGCCAGACCGCCGGGCACCCGGTAGTCGACGATGGCGTCGATCGTGCACAGATCGTCGCCTTTCGGATGGAACAGGAAGGTCGAATCGATCTCGAACCCCTTGATCGACCGGATGCCGATGGCGAAATCCTTCTCCCACCGGTTCACTTCGACGCGGGAACGCAATGAGGCCGGGCCGAGTTTGATGTGCCCGTCGAAACTCGCGCCGAGCCCTTCGATCTGATCGCCGACCGGGGTGAACGATTCGATGCCGTGCAGGAAGTGCGGCAGATTCCGGTAGTCGTTGACGTACTGGAACGCGGATTCGGCCGACGCCGCGCAATCCGCGACGATTTTCACTTCGGTCATATCGGCCACTGTAACGGGTTACCGCAGGTCGCCCCACGGTCCGATGACGCCGTCCGACCCTCAGGCGGTGACGGCGAGCGCCGACGCGAGACCGAATGCGACCGCCATCACCGCCACCTCGGTCACGGCTCGGCGCAGCGACGCGTCGGCGGTCATGCGATGGTCGGCGGCGCGCCCGACCCAGGAGCGTCGCCACCACCAGCCCAGCGCCAGCAGTGCGAGGAGTACGACCGTCTTGGCGAGCAGGATCCGGCCGTAACCGGTCGACAGCAGCGGTCCGAGTCCGCCGAGGCGCACGAGTCCGTTCACGATTCCGGTCAGCGCCACCGCGCCGATCAACGGCAGCGCGACGGCGGAGTACCGGGGCAGCACCGTCGCCCACTGACCGCGCGAACGCACCACCGAGGCCAAGGCGACGAGCAGGCCGAACCAGGCCGCCGCGGCGAGGGCGTGCACGGCCGCGAGCACCGAACCGAAGGACTGCTGCGACATATGCCCGGTGATCGGGCGCAATATCAGCGCGACGGCGGCGAACACCAGCACGAGATCGGTCGACGCGGCCTCGCTGCGCCGGTAGATCAGCGCCGAATAGCCCGCGGTCGCGCCGGTGCCGAGCAGGATCGCGATACCGACCTGCCCGGCGCTGATCTCGGTCAGGAAGGTGCCGAACTGCCCCGCGCCGAGTCGTCGCAGCGGCACGCCGACGACGTCGGCGGCCTCGAACAGCAGGATCGCGAATTCGGTACCGCACCAGATTCCGGCCAGGACGGCCAGCAGCCGCCACGGTGGCTGGAGTCGCGCGTGCAACCGGGGCAGCGCGGCCAGCCCGAGCACCGTGGCGCCGACGCAGTCCGCGAGCACCCGGATGACGGCCTGGGCGGGCAGGTCACCGGCGGTGAGAACCCACGCCAGGCCGACGCCGAGCAGTCCGGCGGGGACGATCAGCAACAGTGATACCGCGTCCCTGCCGCCGGTCGTCCCACTCTTCACCGCTGTCGCGTTCCTATCGCTTCTCGCGTCCGCGTCCGCCGAACAGCGCGAAGGCGAGACCGCCGCCGAACAGCACGACGGCGCCGACGATGAAGACCCACAGCGGGACGCCGCCGTCGTCGCTGTCGGATGTGCCCGCGGCATCGGCGGCGGCACCGGGCGTGCCGTGACCGGCGGTGCTCAGCGTGAACGTCCTGAAACCGCTGACCGGATGGCCGTCGGCGGAGGTCACCCGGAACGCGACGGTGTATTTACCCGCGGGCCCGAGTTCGCCGACCTCGACCGAGATGGTCTTCCCGTCGACCACGGGCTCACCCTTGGACCACAGGTTGCCGTCGGGGCCGACCACCGTCATCGTCGGGAAATTCGATTGCAGGGCCTCGTTGAAGGTGACACTGGCGCGCGCGGGCGCGGTGTCGACCGTCGCGCCGTCATCGGGCACGCTGGCGACCGGCGCCGAATGCGCCGCCGCGGGTCCGGCCGCCAGTCCGCCGCCGAGTAACGCGAGTCCGGTGACGACCAGCGCGGCCATCACCCGACCGGCCCGGAACCTCGTGCCGCGCTTCACGATCGACGTCCGCGCAGGACGTTGCCGATGCCGAGCGCGACGCCGAGCAATCCGAGGGCGAGTCCGATGCCGCCGATCCACCGCGCGGTGTCGTCGGTGTCCTCGGTCGTCGGTTCGGCGCTCGCGGCGTGGTGATCGTCGCCGTCGCCCGCGCTCGCCGCAAGGGTGAGCGCCGGTGCCGGATGTTCGGGTTCGGCGCCGTCGGGTCCGGCCGGTTGATCCCAGCTGACGACCTTGCCGTCGCTGTATGTCTGCTTCGCGGGGAAGCTGACGGTGTCCTGCTTCGGCAGCGGGCCCAGCGAGACGACGAAGCGCTGGAACTGGCCGGGCGCGACGCCGGGCGAACCGGGATCGGCGGTCCACGTCACGGCGACCGCCTCGGACTTGTCGTTGCGGTCGACCTTGGCGCTCCAGCCGGGAAGGGCTTCGGTGCGCGCGCTTTTCACGTTGGGCAGGGTGACGGTGAGCGCGGTCGTCGCCGCGGTCTCCGATTCGGTGGGGACGCGGAAGGTGACGACCGAGTACCCGCCCTGTGCCGCACCGGGGGCGTCGGCGGTCACGTGGGCAGCGGCGGTGCCGCCGCCGAGCAGGACGAGTCCGAGGACGGCCACCGAGCCGCCGCAGGCACGCAGAACTGAACTACGCATGGTGAAATGCTTTCTCTCCGAGGGGAAGATGGTGCGAGCTAGCGAGCGGGCACCGGCGGCGCGCGAGGTCCGATCGCGCCGTTCGGAGAAGCAGGGGACGGTCCGGGGCCGGTCGCCGCCGATCCGAGCAAGCGGGGGAGGGGCCCGGCGACGGGCCGGGTGATCACCGCGAGCACGGTGGCGCAGGCGAAATCGTAGAGGCGCTGTGCCAGCAGGATCAGCGCGCCGCCGACAGCCGCGGCCAGACCGTGCGTGAACAGCATCCCTGCGCCGGGCAGCGGGACCGGAGGCTGCGCGATCGCGGCATGACCGTGGCCGACCATCCCGCTCAGTACGACATGTCCGGCGAACTGACCCGCCGCTAGTGTGCCGAGGACCCCGAAGACACCGAGCGGCAGGCGCGCGGCGACGGTTCCGGCGACGATCGAGAGCAGGATCAGCGCGGCGCCGTCGGCGGAGTCGGGGAAACCGCCGCCCGCGCATCCGTGCGCGGCGATGGCGAGGGCCGCGACCATCGCGCCGACAATGCCGCCACGGGCCGTATTCCCGTACCGCGCCGTCACTTCGGAGCACCGGTGGGCCGGACGACGGTCACCGGGCACGGCGAGAGCCGCGCTCGGTGAGGTCGTGCCGGGTCCCGCATCTCGGCAGTGGTCAGTTCACACCGAGGCGGGCGAGCACATCCGCCTCGACACCGGAGAGTTCGTCGGAGATCGACTGGTGCACGGCCCTGCGGCGCGGCGCGGGCATCTGTTCGGCGGTGCGCACCGCCGCGGACAGGCTGGCCAGGCGATCCTCGGTGGTGGTGACGAACTTCTTGTTGTCGGCCTCACCCTCGATCTTGCCCAGCGCCGATTCCACATTGGCGATCCGCGCCTGGAGTTTGCCGCCGTGACCCGCGAAATCCCCGAGCTGGTCGATGCCGATCCCGAGCTGCTGAGCGCGACGGGTATCGATCTGTCCGCGCACGAAGGTCGCGCCCCGGTAGGCGAGCGGAGCCAGCACCGGCACGAGAACCCGGGCCACACCGAGGTATTTGCGAACCTGGCTCGCGCTGAACGGATCGCGCTCGGCCTTGGCCGCCAGTTTCAGCGCGGCCTTCTCCTCGGCCTGCAACGTGGAGATCCGCGCCTTGGCGACCTTGCGGTCGATGCGCGCCTGCGCGCGCTGGGCCTTGCGGTCGTTCCTCGCGCCCAGCTTGGCCTCCATCGCGGCCTTGTGCTTGAGAGCTTTCGCCTCGGCCCGCCGGCTCGGACGCCGCTTGCGCTTGGTGAACAACCCCATCGAAGGCCCTCCGTCATGCTGGTTTGCCATGGCAGTAGGACGTCGGGGAACGCCCTTCCGCCCATGTCACACGGTTTGCCGTAACCCTATCGGGTTGCCGTCCCCCATCGCGAGGGGGTGAGCGGTGCATGTCAGCGCCGGGGTGGCCGGTCATGCGGTGCGCGGAGTTGTCGGGGGCAGGGACCATACTGCATACGTGAATTCGGGCATCGGTGACCGCGAGGGTCGCGTAGACGACGGCATGGCCGGCAATCGGCAGGCGGTCGGCGGCCCGGTGGCTTTCATCGACGCGCGGGCACTGATCGGGTGCCGGCATCGGCTGCATCTGAACTCCGCCCACCCCCATCTGCTGACCGGTGTCGTGGAGGATCCCGGCGTGCGCCAGCGGCGCGAAGCCGCGGCCGAACACCGCAATCGGGTGCGCGAGGCGCTGGTCGGCGCCGATCCCGACGGTTGGGTCGTGATCGATCCGAGTCTGCGCGCCACGGAGCGCGCCGAGGCGACCATGCGGGCGTGCGCGGCGGGCGGCAAACACATCTGGGGCGGGCTGCTGCCCCAGGAACCGGATACCGGCAGGCGCGGTGGCGCGGAAATCCTGCTGCGCGACCACGATCGGGGCGGCTACATCCCGGTGATCGTCGTCAATCACAAGGTGACCGATCCGCGCAGACCCGAACCGGCCGATTTCCATCCGACCACCTCGGACCCCTATCGCTGGGACCCCCGGCCCGATCCGTACCGGAAACTGCGCCAGCAGCCCCGCGATCAGCAACGTCTCGCACACCTGTACCGGATGCTGCAACGCCACGGGCTCGCCAGTCCGGCGCTGGTCGGCGGGGTGATCGGCTACCAGTTCGGTCGCAACGAGGGACAGGTCGGCGGTGAGAACGCCGGGCGCGGGCCAGGAGGCGCCCGCCGCTACGACCCGGACCGGATCCTGGTCCACGATCTCGGCCCGGTGCTCGCCGACTACGACCACCGCTACGCCGACCGCATCGCCGTGGTGCGCAACGAACTGCCGACCGTGCCGTCGAAGGTGCCCGAATGCCGTCAGTGCCCGTGGTGGAACCGCGGTGTCGACGGCGGGCGCGGCTGCGAGGGCTGGCTCGCCGAACACCACGACGTCAGCCTGGTCGCGCCCGGTTCGCGCGCCGAGGTCCTGCGCGGGCACGGGGTGCGGACCATCGACGATCTCGCCGCCTGGGTCGGCCCCGACCCCGAGGACTGGCAGCACGGCCCGTTCGACGAGGCTGTCGTCACCGCGCGGGCCTGGCTCGCGGGCGCGCCGCTGGTGCGCAGGTTGGACCGGGTGTACGTGCGCCGCGCCGATGTCGAGGTCGACGTCGATCTGGAGAGCTACCAGGAGTACGGCGCCTACCTGTGGGGCACGCTGCTCGACGGGGTCTACCGGCCGTTCCTCACCTGGGACCCGCTGCCGACCGAGGACGAGGGCCGTTCCTTCGGCGAATTCTGGACCTGGTTGATGACGGTGCGCGCCGAGGCCGCCACCAGCGGGAAAACCTTTGCCGCCTACTGCTATTCGCGTACCGCCGAGGACAAGTGGCTCTACGAGTCGGCGCGCAGGTTCGCGGGCAGGCCGGGCGTGCCGACGGTCGAACAGGTGCGCGCGTTCGTCGACGGCCCCGAATGGGTCGACATGTTCCAGGCCGTCTCCGAGCAGTTCATCTGCCCGAACGGCAAGGGCCTGAAGAAGATCGCGCCGGTGGCCGGTTTCTCCTGGCGTGATCCGGAGGCGGGCGGCGAGGCGTCGATGGGCTGGTACCGCCGCGCGGTCGGCTACGACGCCGAACCCGACCTTTCCCAGCGCACCCGCCTGCTCGAGTACAACGAGGACGACGTGCGCGCGACCATGGTGCTGCGCGAGTGGATGAATCCGCGTGAGCGGGTCGCGCACTGCGCCGATCTCGAGGTTCCCGGCCTCACGGATTTCCGCGCAGGCGTCTGACCAGCGGTCGCGATCCGGTCGCCGGAGCGACGGCGGTACCATCGCGACCGTGACAGAGCATGTCGAACAACTCGAGTTCCAGGCCGAAACCCATCAGCTTCTCGAGCTGATGATCCACTCGGTCTACTCCAACAAAGACACGTTCCTGCGGGAGCTGATCTCGAACGCTTCCGACGCCTTGGACAAGCTGCGGCTGGAGTCCTACAAGGACAAGGACCTGCACGTCGACACCTCCGACCTACACGTCGAACTGGAGGTCGACAAGGACGCGCGGATCCTCACCGTCCGGGACAACGGCATCGGCATGTCCCGCGCCGAGGTGGTTGACCTGATCGGCACACTCGCCAAGTCGGGCACCGCGGAACTGCGCAAGAAGCTCAACGATGCCAAATCCGACGCCGCGGCCGAGGAGCTCATCGGCCAGTTCGGCATCGGCTTCTACTCGACGTTCATGGTCGCCGACAAGGTCGCCCTGACCACCCGCAAGGCGGGCGAGACCGAAGGCACCCGCTGGGAGTCGGAGGGCCAGTCGACCTACACCATCGAGACGCTGGACGAAGCTCCCCAGGGCACCACGGTCACGCTGCACCTCAAGCCCGCCGACGAGGACGACCACCTCTTCGATTACACCCAGGAGTGGAAGCTCCGCGAAATCGTGAAGAAGTACTCCGATTTCATCGCCTGGCCGGTGCGCATGAAGGTGGAGCGCACGGTCACCGAGGACTCCGGGGAGGAGGGCGAAGAGAAGACCGAGCGTGTGATCGTCGAGGATCAGACCCTCAACTCGATGAAGGCGCTGTGGACCCGCCCCAGGAGCGAGGTCGGCGACGAGGAGTACAAGGAGTTCTACAAGCACGTCAGCCACGGCTGGGACGATCCGCTCGAGATCATCCCGATGAAGGCCGAGGGCACCTTCGAGTACCAGGCGCTGCTATTCATCCCGTCGCACGCGCCGTTCGACCTGTTCACCCGCGATCACAAGCGCGGCGTGCAGCTCTACGTCAAGCGGGTGTTCATCATGGACAACTGCGAGGAGCTGATGCCGGAGTATCTGCGTTTCGTCAAGGGCGTGGTGGACGCGCAGGACCTCTCGCTCAACGTCTCGCGCGAGATCCTGCAACAGGACCGCCAGATCCAGATGATCCGCAAGCGCCTGGTGAAGAAGGTGCTCTCGACGGTCAAGGACATCCAGGGCGCCGAGGACCAGACGAACTACCAGACCTTCTGGAAGGAGTTCGGTCGCGTCCTCAAGGAGGGTCTGCTCTCGGATTTCGACAATCGCGAGACACTGTTGCAGGTCTCCTCGTTCGCGTCGACGCATTCGGATTCCGAGGTGACCACCCTCGCGCAGTACGTCGAGCGGATGGCCGAAGGCCAGGACTCGATCTACTTCATGACCGGCGAGAGCCGTCAGCAGATCGAATCCTCGCCCCATATCGAGGCATTCAAGGCCAAGGGCCGCGAGGTGCTGATCCTGACCGATCCGGTCGACGAGATGTGGGTCGGTTCGGTCACCGAATTCGACGGCAAACCGTTCCAGTCCATCGCCAAGGGCGAGATCGACCTGGAGACCGAGGAGGAGAAGAAGGCCTCCGAGGCGCTGCGCGAACAGCAGGACAAGGATTTCGCCGATGTGCTGAGCTGGCTCGGCAAAACCCTGGACGAGAGCGTCAAGGAGGTGCGGCTCACCAACCGGCTCACCACCTCCCCGGCCTGCCTGGTCGGTGATGTCTACGACTTCACCCCCATGCTGGAGCGGATGTACCGGGCCTCGGGTCAGGCGGTACCGGAGAGCAAGCGGATTCTCGAGCTCAATCCGTCGCACCCGCTGGTCACCGGTCTGCGCGACGCCTACTTCACCCGCAAGGACGACGCCGACGCGGACAAGGTGCCCGAGCTGTCGGAGACCGCGGAACTGCTCTACGGCACGGCGGTGCTGGCCGAGGGCGGGGAGTTGAAGGATCCGGCGCGTTTCGCTCAGATCCTCACCGACCGGCTGACGCGCACGCTGTAGCCCGATCGGGACCGGTGGCCTCCCGTTCGTGGAGGCCACCGGTCCGCGGTCGTCGCGGTGTCGGTCCGTTGCGTGCGGCGGTCTCGGGTCAGGCGTAGCCAAAAAGACCGGCCGGTCGATTTCGGTTGTCGAAGATATTCGGGCGCAGCGATATTCGACTCGGTCTCTGGTTCGCGGAACGTACTCGCGCGTAGCCTGGGACGGTCGAAAGGATCGTGCACGAACATGTCAGCAAATCTGCTCGCCACGGCCGAGTCCTGGGACCTGGTCGCGGGTGACTACGCCGAATTCGCGCCGATGATCGTGCGACCCTTCGCCGCCCGCGCACTGGAATTGGCGGGACTGGCATCGGATTCGCGGATCATCGACGTCGCGGCGGGTCCGGGGGCGCTGAGTCTGTCCGCCGCGGCGCAGGTGGCCTCGGTGCACGCCGTCGATTTCTCCGAGGAGATGCTCACCCGGCTGCGCGAAGCGGCGGCCGCCGCCGGATTCGCCAATATCTCGACGACCGTGGCCGACGGTCAGGCGCTGCCCTTCGACGACGAGAGTTTCGACGCGGCCTTCTCCATGTTCGGGTTGATGTTCTTCCAGGACCGGGCCAAGGGTTTCGCGGAGTTGTACCGGGTGCTGCGTCCCGGCGGCGTCACGGTGGTCTCCAGTTGGGCTCCGATCATCGATTCCCCGCTCATGATGAAGATCTTCGCGGCCTGTGCCGCCGCCGATCCGGAACTCCAGGAACCGCAGCCGGATTTCCTCGGGCTGGAGAATCCCGAGGTGTTCGCCTCGGAGATGGCGGCAAGCGGTTTGCGCGGTGTGACGATCCAGCGCCACACCGCTTCCGCGGTATTCGAGAGCGCGGAGCACCTGCGGGACACCATGGTGCGCAGCAGCGCCGCGATGCAGCTGGTCCGGCGTGCCGACGGCGAACGGGTGTGGCGCGAGCGCTCGGAAGCGATGCTCGAGTACCTCGCGGCGAACTATCGCCCCGATACCGCGCTGTCGACGACGGCCTTTCTCGGCATCGCGCACAAACCGCTCGCGTACCCCGGATAACGCGCCGCGCCCCTGTCGTCGCGGCGGGAACCGGACGGCAGGGGCGCGGCGGGTGTCGCGGGAAGACCTACCTCGGGGTCATGCGCAGCGCGCCGTCCATGCGGATGGTCTCGCCGTTGAGGTAGTCGTGCTCGACGATGTACTGCGACAGCTGCGCGTACTCGTCGGGACGGCCCAGGCGCGACGGGAACGGCACGCCGGCCTCGAGGCCCTGGCGGTATTCCTCGGTCACGCCGGCGAGCATCGGGGTGTCGATGATGCCGGGGGCGATGGTGTTGACGCGAATGCCGAACTGCGCGAGGTCACGCGCGGCCGGGACGGTCATGCCGTGTACGCCACCCTTGGAGGCCGAGTACGCGATCTGGCCGATCTGGCCCTCGAACGCGGCGACCGACGCGGTGTTGATCACGACGCCGCGCTGGCCGTACTGGTCGACGGCGTCGGTCTTGGCGATCGCGTCCGCGGCCAGGCGCATGACGTTGAAGGTGCCGAGTAGGTTCACGGTGATGACGGTGCGGAACAGTTCCAGGTCGTGCGGGCCGTTCTTGGACAGGATGCGCCCGGCCCAGCCGACACCGGCGCAGTTGACGACGATGCGCAGCGGCGAGCCGGATTCGACGACCGTGGCGACCGCGGCCGCGACCTCTTCGTGGCTGGTGACGTCGGCGGGGATCAGGGTGACGCCCGCGGGCACGTTATCGCCTGCGCGCTCGATGGATTGGGGCACGTCGAGTCCGAAGACGGTGGCGCCGAGATCGGCGAAGCGCTTGGCGGTCGCGGCTCCGAGGCCGGACGCGCCTCCGGTGACAATGGCGGCGGTACCCGAAATCTCCACGATGGTCCTCTCGTTCGTGACAGCCAGTTGGCCTTTCGTCAATTGCACCCTAACGGGTGGCCGTCGAGAACCGGATCACGGCTCCCCGCCAATCGGCCCGCTACCGTGGATTATTCACGAACAGACCTGTTCATTGGTGGTATCGTCGAGCTATGAAGCTGTTCGCCGACGGCGGGATCGCCGGTCGGAAGGTATTGATCACCGGGGCCGCGCGCGGTATCGGCGCGGTACTGGCCCGGCAACTGCACGCGAAGGGCGCCTCGGTCGCACTACTCGGGGTCGAACCGGAACAGCTCGCCGAGGTGGCCGCCGAATGCGGTGATGCCCCGTGGCGCTACTGCGATGTGGGGGATTTCGCGCAGGTGGAGCGGGTTGTCGCCACGCTCGTCGCGGAACTCGGCGGACTCGACGTGGTCGTCGCCAACGCGGGGATCGCCAAACAGTTGGCGCTCATCGGCGGTGACCCCTCGATTCTCGAGGAAACGCTCACGGTCAATGTGCTCGGCGTCTACTACACCCTGCGCGCGGCGGGCCCGTACATCTGCCATCCCGGCGGCTACGTGCTGATCGTTTCCTCGCTGGCCGCCGCGGTCAATCTGCCGCTGGCCGGGGCCTACAGCGCGTCCAAGGCCGCCGCGGAGGCGCTGGGTCACACGCTGCGCAACGAGATCAGGCATACCGGCGCCAAGGTCGGCATCGCCTACTTCGCCGAACTCGACACCGATATGACCACCCGCGGTTTCGGTACCGCCGCGGCGCGCGAGATCCTCGGCCGCTCGACCGTGTCCGGGGTCGCCCCGCTCGGTCCGGCGATCGACGGCATCGAACGCGCGATCGCGCGCCGTAAACGCCAGACCGTCTCACCCTGGTGGGTGTCGATCGTGCTGCCGTTCCGGCCCATCGCGCAGTACGTCATCGATATCGCGTTGCGCAGGGGAGTCGCGGTGGCATTGGAGATCGCGCGCACCGAGGACGCACCCTTCACCACCGACCAACCGGCACGACCACGCAGAATGGAGCGGCCCGCTTAGCCCGATCCGAACCCGGAGTCACCGCATGACCGAAGTCGCAGGCAACGCCAGACAACTACCGCGAGGCCGTCACGGCCTGCCGCGGGAACAGGTCGTCGCGTCGCAGCGAGAACGGATCCTGGAGGCGCTGGCCGAGGCGATGGCCGAGAACGGGTACGTGAACACCTCGGTCGCGATGATCCTCAAACGGGCCGGAGTGTCACGCGAAACCTTCTACGAGCAGTTCCGGTCGAAAGAGGACTGTTTCGAGGCCGCCTACGAGCACGCCGTCGCGGGCATGCTCGCGCGCATCGACGCCGCGGTCGGCGCCGAAGCGGAGGCCGTGCCCAAACTGGAGGCGAACAAGACCGACCGGATGCGGCGCATTCTCGACGCCTACTTCGAGGGTCTCGTGGTCGAACCCGCGCACGCGAGACTCTTCCTCGTCGAGGTCTACGCCGTCGGTTCCAAGGCGATCGCGGGTCGCGCGCGCCTGCTGGAACTGTTCGTCGGCCTGATCGCCGAGGCCCTCGACGCCCGCACCGCCGCGCAACGCTTCGCCTGCCAGACGTTCGCCGCGGCGGTCGGCGCGATGGTCACCGGCCGGATCGCGGTCGGTGACGTGGAGGGCCTGCCCGCGCTGAAGGAGCCGCTGCTCGAGTTGATCGCCCGCAGTGGCGATCTCTACGGCGAAGCCATGGTCGCCGACTGACCGTCGCTCACCGGTGACGGGCGTCGGTGGGTTCCGTGACACCCTCGTGGGCGCGCCGCACGCCGCCGCGTCGGCGAGCGAGCAGCAGCGCGCCCGCGAGGGCGGGCGCCGCGGCGGCAATCGCCGCACTGGCCGCGAACGCGAGATCGGGCAGCGCCGCCGACAGCAGAGTGGCCGCGCCGAAGTAGAGGAAGAGCAGCCCGGCGCCGATGCCGATCAGGCGTTCCGGCAGATGTTTGCCGACCAGGATGCCGACGCCGATGGCGAGCGCGTCGGCGGCGACCATGCCAATCGTCGACCCGATCCACACACCGAACCAGTTGTTGTCGGTGGCCAGCGCCGCGGTCGCGAACATGGTCCGGTCGCCCAGTTCGGCCAGTAGTACGGCGGAGACGACGATGAAGAACGGCGCCCTGGTGGAACGCGGCGGCTTCGGTTCGTCGTCGGGATCCTCCGGGGCGAAATGTTCGCGCAGGGTCCAGATGCCGACGGCGAGGAAGGTCAGCGCCGCCGCGAAGGCGATGGCCCTGGTCGGCAGCGCGACACCGAGGAAATATCCGACACCGACCGAGATGACGTGCACCGAGGCGGTGGCCGTCGCGATTGCGCCGAGCACGACCCACCAGCGGTAGCGCAACGCGAACGTCAACGCCATGAGCTGGGATTTGTCGCCTAGTTCGGCCAGGAAGACGATTCCGATGCTGAGCAGAATCGTGGCGGTCATGTGTAGCTCCCGAATCTTCGGCCTGTCCGCCGGAGATCTGGGTACGCCTCCGGCCGACAAACGAAACTGTGGTTTGTCAGGCCGAAGGTCTCGCCCACCGGAATTCACCGGTTCACGCAACCGGACCGCGATCCCTGACGGGTTCGCGAGTCAGTATGTCGACTGCGTGATTGGGGGCTACTCCCCTTCGCTGTGCACGACTGTACCCGGGCGCACGCCTTCTGCCAAGCCCGTGGCTCTCCAAATCATCGCTGGCACAATAAGTTTGGAGATCCACGTACGTAACTTCGGGTACCCTTACGCGGCGAGCAGCATAGCCAGAACCGCGGTGTCGGGATCACTGATCGGATCGAGCCCTACCCGGCTGACCAGCGACGTTATGGTTCCGTCCGATTCGGCCTCGACCCACGCGGCACGGTGTTCGAGCCCGAGGTGGGGCACACCGGGCAGTAGAACGCAGCCCGACGCGGCGCCCGCGCATTCGGGCAGCGAAGGCCGGGTTTCCGAGGGTGGATGCAACATCAGCAGCGCGGCGGGCACGTGGTCGGCGAAGCGGCCGGGCGCGATCGCCTCCTCGCCGAGGACGGTGCCCTCGGCCAGCACCATCCCGACCGTGCCCGGCATCGGCTCGTCGGGCAGTTCCTCACGGACGCCGAATACGGTGGTCGTGGTGAGCAGGCCGGGCATGGTGGCGACACGCACCGCGAGTACGAGCACCTGGGCCCATTCCTTGGTGGTGTCCGGCCACCGGCCGGAGATGACGAAACCTCGCAACGACCCGCGTGAGTGGAACGGCGTGATGCCGATCGGTTCGTTGATACGCATGGTGCCTCCCGTCGTGGAACCGGGGGCGGCTTTGCCCGTCCTCGTAACTATGGAACCTGACAATGAGGCACGTATCACCTGGCACACAAGTACCAAAGAGTGCCAATCGGACGCCGACCCGCCCCGCGGAGGCCCTCGCGTGGTGCACGACACATCCGAGGTGGGGCCGGTCGGCGGCATGTGAACGACAACGGGCCCCTGCCGTCGCACTGGTGCGACGGCAGGGGCCCGTGACTGTTCGGCGGAGTCTTACCCGAAGATGAGGCCCTTGCCCTGGCTGACGGCGCGAGCGAAACGCTCCTGCACGTCCTCCCAGTTGACGACGTTCCAGAACGCGGTCACGTAGTCGGCCTTGACGTTCTTGTACTGGAGGTAGAAGGCGTGCTCCCACATGTCGACCTGCAGCAGCGGAATGATGCCGAGCGGCACGTTGGCCTGCTGATCGTAGAGCTGGAAGGTCAGCAGCTTCTGGGCCAGCGAGTCGTAGCCGAGCACGGCCCAGCCGGAGCCCTGCAGGCCGTTGGCGGCCGCGGCGAACTGCGCGCGGAACTTGTCGAACGAACCGAACTGATCGTCGATGGCCGCGGCCAGTTCGCCGACCGGCTTGTCACCACCGTTGGGGGAGAGGTTCTTCCACCAGATCGAGTGGTTGACGTGGCCACCCAGGTGGAAGGCGAGGTTCTTCTCGTTGAGGAAGATGGCGCCGTGATCGCCGGCCTCGCGCGCCGCTTCCAGCTTCTCGAGGGCGGTGTTCACGCCCGCGACGTAAGCGGCGTGGTGCTTGGAATGATGAATCTCGTTGATCTGCCCGGAGATGTGGGGCTCCAGGGCGCTGTAGTCGTAGTCCAGATCTGGCAGCGTGTACTCAGCCACGATGTCCCTTCCTAATGTCGGGCTGCGTGCACCCGGATTCTCGAGCACACCCAACCATCATTCGTACACCCGGTGGGTCCAACCCGGTCCGAACCCCCCGCTATTCCGGCAGCCACGGATTCGGTGGCGGGCCCGGTGCCGTCGTGCGGAGAAAATCGGTGTCCGTCGGACCCCCGCGCCTACGATCGAACCATGTCGGGGTGTGGCGAGCCACCGGGGCATTCCGGTTGTGCCGCTTGCCCTGACGGCGCTGCGCGAGGTGGACTACGGTGGAGCGAAATCGGAAATACGGGACTACCGCACCCGATGACCGGATGCGGTAGCGCGACATCGACGGGCGCTGCCATCGGTGTTCAGAGCGGCGGCGCGATCCCGGGACGGATGGTCTGCGGGTCGCCCGCGTCGTGGGCTTCCCACCAGCGCACGCCGCCCGCGATGAAGTCGGTCAGCGGGATCTCGCGACCGTCGGCGTCGTGAATGGCCATGTTGTCGAACCACACTCGCACATCGAGTTCGCGCGGATCGATACCTTCTTCCTGGGAGAATTCCAGGACGTGCGCGCAGACGTGGTTGTCGATCCTGGTGTCGAAACTCAGGAGCTCACTCCACAGCGTCCACCCGCTGTCGTCCAGATCGATGAATTCCCAGCCGTGCAGCCTGCCGCCGCCGAAACTGCGAATGGCCTCGCTCAGGCCGTCGAGTTGGAGCGGAAGTACCCGCGGCTCCAGATCGTCCCAGCGTTGTTCGCGTAGCGACGCGGCCACGCGGCCGACACCGAGAAAAGTCAACGAAACCTTGTAGTCATGGATCGCCGACGCGTCGACCGGCAGCGTCAACACTTCGAGATCGAGTCGCAGCGTCCGCGCCGTCGAGTCGACCTGCAACCCGAGGCAGGTCGCCTCGGACAGTGCCGCGTTGAGTCCGGTCGTATCCAATCCGTCGAGTAGCCCCCTGCTCACGTTCATACGCCCAGGTTACCGACCGTGTCCGTGTCCACTGTGTATTTCAGATTTTCGCTAGTGTTCTCGTTTTTTTGTGGAACCGAATCGCCGCGCGCCCCGTCCAAGTAGTTGTCGGGATCAGCACGGCCATCATGCTCGGGTCATGATCTCGAGAGGCGGCGAATGACCGCTCCGGGATGTCAGGAGGGGAGTTCCGGAACGGTCGTTCGCAACCCACGACCTGTGGATCAGGTTGTGGATTATGTGGATAACTTCGTGGCTGATAGGGGCAGTTGCGGCCGAATCGGGGTGCTCGGCAGGAGTTCCGGTCGGAAACAAACTCGAAGATTGGATCTGCGGGTTTCTCCGGCGTGCCCGATGAGTGTCTCGGTCCGAGCACCTACTCCCCCGCACGGTCGCGGCCGTGGCAGGATCGAAGCGTGACAAGCGCCGAAATTCCGTCGGTGCCGGTGCAGTCCCTGCCCGGCGAATTCGACCAGACCGACCGTCCCGAAGGGGTGCGGGCGACCCTGCTCGACGTCCGCGAGGACGACGAGTGGGAACTCGGCCACGCGCCGGGAGCGATACACATCCCGATGTCGGATGTGCCGTCGCGAGTGGACGAACTGGACTTCGACAGCGATCTGTACGTCATCTGCAGGCAGGGCGGCCGTTCGCTCGAGGTCGCCAGATATCTGGCGCATATCGGTGTGGAGGCGGTCAACGTCAGCGGTGGCATGGTGGCCTGGCAGCAGGCCGGACGCCCGCTGGTCGCCGAGGGTGACCGGCAGGCGAAGATCTACTGACGAGGTTCTATCGACGGAGGCAGCCATGAGTACGGTGGTTCAGCCGTGTGCCCGGTGCGGCGCGCGCTGGGCGGTGCGCGGCGCGCCGATGCACTGGTGCCCGCGCTGCCGCGGCGTATTGCTCTCGCCCGCGCCGATCGACGCCCCCGCGGCACGCCGTAACTACCGCTGGGTGGCCAGGCGCCCCGAACACCGCAACGGTCGCGTCGACACCGCCGCGAACGCCTCCGCCCCGACGCCGACACCGAGATATACCGAGATACCGCGCTGGGGGCTGATCGATCCGCCGCCGAAGCCGGTCACCGTTCCCCGCCGCCGCTTCGCCTGGTTCGGTGCGAGGGTCAGCTCGTTGTTGCTGGTCACCGCCCTCCTGTTCGCGGTATCGGCATTGGCCGAGGCGGGTCGCTACGCGATCCTGCTGCGCAATCGCACCCGGCTGATCGATCCCACCGTCCTGTGGATCTCGGACTCGCTGGTCAAAGGTTCCGCCGCATTGGCACTGGTCTTCGGACTCGCCTCGGCGATCGGACTGGTGATGTGGCTGGTCGACGCGCGCGCCGCGGTGTTCGCGAAGGCCGGACTGCGCGATCCGCGCCGTCCGCGCGCGCTGGCACTCGGCTGCCTGGTCCCGGTGGTCAATCTGCTCTGGCCCGGGGTGTTCCTCACCGAACTCGCGCAACGCCGCGACGACCCGCGCGCGCTGCGCGCGATCAGGATCTGGTGGTCGGCCTGGGTGTTCGGCGGTGCGCTCACCGTCGCCGCGCTGATCTGGCGGACCGCGGATTCGTTGCAGGTCAAGGCGGACGGCGTCGTCTTCACCGCGTTCACCGACGCCTTCGCCGCCGCAATCGCCCTGCTGACGTTGTGGGTCGTGCGCTCGCTCGACGGCCGGGATCTGCTCGGCCGGGCGCGGACCGCCCGCCGCTGGGTGGTCGGCGCCGATCCGGTCGTCCAGGTCATCGAACCCGTGCACCCCGGCGCGGGGGTTGTCGCGGACGCCGAGGCCGGGCCCGTCCGGGATGCGGCCGGGGACGACATGTCCGAAGATCGGGATACCGACAACGCTGTTGAGCGTGAACGGCAGGAGGTTTCGGCCAAGTGAGCCAGGGTAATCGCGCACCATTCGTCGTCGCGCACCGTGGAGCCTCGGCGGCGCTCCCCGAGCACACACTCGCCGCGTACGAGCTCGCGCTCGAAGAGGGCGCGGACGGCGTGGAATGCGATGTGCGGCTCACCAGGGACGGGCATCTGGTCTGCGTGCACGACCGCACCGTCGACCGGACGTCCTCGGGCACCGGGTTGGTCAGCGAGATGACGCTGGAGGAATTGCGCGCGCTCGATTTCGGCGGCGACGGCGAACCGGTGCCGGTGCTGACGCTGAGCGAGCTGATCGAACTGGTGCTGGACTGGCGCAGCAGGCCGACCAAACTGTTCATCGAGACCAAACATCCGGTGCGCTACGGCGGACTGGTCGAGAACAAACTGCTCGCCGAACTCCAGCGTTTCGGCATCGCGACCCCGGCGTCTGCCGATCATTCGCGTGCCGTGGTGATGTCGTTCGCCGCTTTGGCGGTGTGGCGCATCCGCAGGGCCGCGCCGCTGCTGCCCACCGTGCTGCTGGGCGAATCCTCGCGCTATCTGGGCGGTGGCGCCGCGACCACGGTCGGCGCGACGGCCGTCGGCCCCTCGGTGAAGACGTTGCGCGATCACCCGGATCTCGTCGACAAGGCCGCCGCGGCCGGACGCGCCACCTACTGCTGGACCGTCGACGATCCCGCCGACGTCGCCCTGTGCTCCGACCTCGGCGTCAACTGGATCGCCACCAACCACCCGGGCCGCACGAAAGCGATGCTGTCGAGCTGAGACGTGGCGTATGGGGGTGTACGGGCGCGAGGGGAGTAGTTTGACCATCCGTGGGAAAGAGCAAGCGCAACAGTCCTAAGCCCGGAGGGAACCGGGCCCAGCGTCTCGCCGAGCGCAAGGCCGCGCTGGAGCAGGCGACGCAGTCGGTCACACGTCCGTTCGAGGGCTTGGCCGCGGAATGCGATCTGGTCGCGCTACGCGAGTTCGTGCCGTCGGCGACCGCGACGCTGAAGTTGGCGCCCGAGGTGGCCGCCGAGCGTCCGGTGGTGCTGGCGACGGTGCTGCCCGGCGCGGTGGCCGCGCTGGTCCGTGCCGGTGACGAGCCGAGCGGCTACGTGGGCGCCCAGGTCCAGTACCAGGGCGACGACCCGGCGGCCGATATCGCCGCCGCGATCCTGTGGACCCAGTCGGCCGAAGCCGGTGACTCGTTGCAGGCGGCGCAGAGCGTCGCGGGCGGACCGCGACTTGCCGACGTCATCGATCCCGGCGCCGACCTCGAACTGACCGTCCACCAGGACTTCGACTGGTGGGTGCCCGAAGGGGTGCAGCCCGATCCGCAGGTCGCCGCGACCATCGAACAGGCGAAACAGGCGATCATGCCGTCCGCGCGTCTGGATCTCGGCGCGGACGCGATCGGAGCGCCGTGGTGGGTCGACGCGGGCGAGAAGGCGCATGTGCGCTGGGTGCGTCCCGAGAACGAGGACGACCTGATGCTGGCGCTGGCCCGATTGCACGCCTCGGGCGGGCTGCACATGGGTGAGGGTTCCCGGTTCGCGGGTTCGTTCCGCACGCACGGTCTGCTCGTTCCGGTATTCGATCTGGATCCGGAGCGGTACGCGAACGAATGGATCGGCGCGGCAAAGGAATTCGGCGCACGACTGGCAGCCGCGGTGGCTGTCGACGCTCCGCTCTCGGCCGAAGAGCGCAGGTCGCGCGATGGGTTGCGGTCGCGTCAGGTCACACTGCGCTGATTCGACGCCACTCGCTCGAGCGATTTTCTGAAGAAAAGTTATTTCCGATGTCCACCCGGTTAATAGGGAAACCTAACCGAACACATGAGGAAGTAGGGAAATCATGGAAGCGATCGTCGTGCTGCTCACCGGTCTGATCGACACCCTGCGCAGCTTGTAATCGGACGTAGGCGAAACAAAAGGTAGCCGTGGCGCGAGCCGCGGCTACCTTTTTTCGTGGTAAAGGAGATCAGATACTGCCGCCGGCAGTAGACGGGGCACCTGACGCATCGGCTGGTCCACTCATTTCGCGGCGGATGAAGTCCTCGAGATCGAACAGGTTCGACCCGGCACGATCGGTGACGTTGAGCAGGGTGGTCATATTCGCGACCTCCTCGACCTGCTCCTTCAAGAACCACTGCATGAACTGTTCGCCGAGGTAGTCGCCCTCTTCGCGGGCCGTGCTCGCGAGCCGGACGATCTGATCGGTGACGTTCTTCTCCTGGGCCAGCGCCAAGGCGATCGCTTCGCGGACATTCTCGAACTGCGACTTCGCGGAGTCGACACCGGACAGCTCGACGCTGATGTCCCGGTCGAGGAAGTACTGCACGATCATCAGGGCGTGATTACGTTCTTCCACGGCCTGCTTGTAGAAGCGCTTGGCCAGCACCGGCAGATCCGCATTGTCGAACCACACCGCCATGGCGATGTATTGATGTTCGGCATTGAATTCGTGCCGGATCTGGTCGTGCAGCAGACCATGGAATTTGCTCTGTGGTGATTCCGGATGGCTGGACATGACACAGAGATTATCGCTGGTCAGCGCGCGTGTCATCCAAGTACACCCTTATTGAGGCTAGTGTTGCCTAATTATTTTTGGGCCGCTCCCGCCATTTTCGGAGCCGCTCCGTCGTTCCGGTTGCGGAATGGCTCACGACGGAGGAAGTCCTCCACGTCGAACAGGTCGCCGTCGGCGCGATCGATCACGGCCAGCAGCCGGGTCATACCGGCGACATTCTCCAATTGCTCTTTCAGGAACCATTGGGTGAACCCTTCGCCCAGGTAGTCGCCGGATTCACGGGCCGCGCGGGTGAGGTCGGTGATATCGCCCGTCGACGTTCGCTCCACCTCGAGCAGGAACGCGACCGCGGCGCGCGGCGAGTCGAAATCCTCCCGCACCGCGCCGATGCTGCCGACCCGGACGGTCACATCGCGGTCGAGCAGGTACTGGATCATGCGCAGCGCGTGTCCGCGATGTTCGTGGGACAGGTCATAGCATTGCGCGCCCAATCGGGGCAGCCGTTGGGAATCGAAGTAGACCGCGGCGGCCAGATACTGCTGGGCCACGGTGAGACCCTGCCGTATCCGGTCGCGCAACAGGACGTCGAAGGACACATCGGTGTCGGCCATATCTCGACGCTACCGCGTCAGCAACGCCTCCGGGACCGGTTGATCGGTGGCGAGCGCGTCGAAGAACTGACTCGCCTTCGACTTGTCCCACACCACGACATTGCCGCTGTCGGTGTCCTCGAACCCGCCGATCGGCACCGTGGTCGCGACGGTATCACCGCGCAGCGACCAGCCGAGCTTCCCGAGATCCCACAGGTGATCGCCCTCGTCCACCTTCAGTGAGCCGACCGTATCGGTCGCCAATGGCCACAGTTTGAACGGATTCGCCAGGGTGGCACCCGAAGTGGCCTTCTTCAACAGGGCCGCCATGAACAACCGCTGATTGTTCATGCGGTCGATATCGGCGAGCGCGGTAGCGCGGCTGCGCACGAATCCGAGAGCGGTGGGGCCGTCGAGTTTCTGGCATCCGGGTTGCAGGTCGATACCCGCGAGCGGATCGTCGATCGCCATCGGCACGCAGACGTCGATTCCGCCGAGCGAGTCGACGATCCCGGCGAATCCGGCGAATCCGATCTGCGCGTAGTGATCGACCCGCAGGCCGGTCGCGATCTCGACGGTCTGCACGAGCAGTTGCGGACCGCCGAATGCGAAGGCGGCGTTCAGTTTGTCCTTGCCGTGGCCCGGAATGGAGACGTAGGAGTCACGCGGCAGGCTGATGAGCGTGGTGTCACCGGATTTCGGGATGTGCACCAGCATGATCGTGTCGGTGCGCTCGGGCCCGACCTCGCCGCCGGTGGCGAGTTCCTGTTCCTGTTCCGAGGAGAGCCCGCCGCGTCCGTCCGAACCGACGAGCAGCCAGTTGGTTCCGGGCGTGTCGCCGACCCGATCCGTGTAGCCCGCGAGCGCGTCGATGCGAACGAGTTTGCCGTCGAGATGGAAGATCCCGCCGATCGCGGCGAGCACCAGCACCAGCAGGAATACCAGGAACCACCGGAACGGATGACGTTTGCGGCGTCGACGCGGCGGCTGGGGTGCCCGGCCGTGCGCGCTCGGCGGCGGTCCGGACGGTGGCGGCTGGTCGTTGCGCCGGGACTGCGGTCGCTGGGGCGGCGGCGCGTTCCGGCCGCGCGGCGCGGGTTCGTTGAACGGCTCCGGCCGCTGGGTCGGCGCGTGGGTCCGCCGGTTCGGGCGCGGGGGAGGCGCGGTGCGCCGGATGATCGGTTCGGCGGGCGGCTGGGAGTAGGCAAGCGGCTGTTCCACGGCGTCGCGGTGCAGCCGTTTGGTCGGCTCGATATGCGACGGCACCGGTCCGCGACCCTGTTGCGGGGGCGGTGGCCGGTGCGGCTGCTGCGGGGGACGCTGTCGCGGGGGCTGCGGGCGCTGCGCCGGGTCGCCGCCGCGTGCCGGTGGTGGCGGCGGAACCCCGCGTCTGCGGTCCTTGAACTGGGGGTCGTCGCCGTTCATCGTTCCGACTCTACTGATCGTGGATCGCTGGGTGGTGGTGTCGTGAGCGGCGCTTCATCCGCCTCCGAGCACTCGTCGGCGGCCGGATTCGGTACACACGTTCTCTCGATAATCCCGGATTCGACCGCTGTCGTTACGGCAACCAGGAAACGTGACCTCGTAGCAACGTATAGCCGATGTAGGCCACCGCATCGATGGTCGCATGCGCGAGTACGAGCGGCCACAGTCGGTTGGTGCGCTGCCAGAATCTCCCGAAGATCAAGCCCATCACCAGATTTCCGAGCCCACCGCCGACGCCCTGGTAGAGGTGGTAGCTGCCGCGGAGCAGCGCCGAGGCGAACAGCGAGGAGTTCTCCGACCAGCCGAGCCTTCGTAGCCGGGTGATCAGGTACGCCACCACGAGAACTTCCTCGGCCACCGAATTCGCGCAGGCGGAAAGGATCAGCGCCGGTAGTCGCCACCAGTGGTCGCCGAGCGAGCTGGGGACGATCGTCACACTCACCCCCATGCTGTGCGCTATCAGATACAGCGCGAGCCCCGGAACCCCGATCACCGCCGCGAGCGCCAGTCCCGGCAGCACATCCCGCCGCACCCCGATCCTGGCCAACCCGATCAGGCGCGGCCCGATCCCACTGCGCCACAGCAGATACAACCCGAGTGCCGCCCAGCCGGTCAGCCGCAACACCCCGAGCAGTTGGAACAGCAGGTCGAGCAACGACGCCGTGGAACGCGACGCATTGAGCGCGACCGTCCGCCCCCCGACCCCTTCCGGCGACAGCGCACTGTCGATCAGCGACAGCGCCGCGTTCAGCCCACTCAGCCCGAAGGTGATGGACAACACAATCGCGACCTCGACCTTGATCGCGAACCGTTCCCGATCCCCCGACACGGATTCGGCCCATTCGCCCTTCGACTCAGCGCTCACCCGACCGAATCTATTGCCCACACCACCCATAGACCGTGCGCCGCACCCGATAAGACGTCCGAGCCCCAGCTGCCCCCGTCTCAGCGGACTCCCTCGACCCGTCGGACTCGTTCATGACGCCCCACGTCGACCGCCGAGCGCGGAGTCTCGGACAACGACCAGCGCGGCAACGGCAGGCGCGTTTTTCGTGCGCGGTCCCACTCCGACTTCCTCGAAGATCTGCCGTAATCGCGACCCTCCGAACCAGCCCCACCACAACCGAGCCACACCAAGTACCCCATCAGACGATTCCCCACCCACCCAACCCCGCCCGGCGCGAGCCTTACGAGCGCCCCGGTTCGCGGCCGTCTCGCGTCCGAGCGGTCGAAGCGCATGCGACGCAGTCGCGAGTCTCGACCGCTCGGACGCGAGACAAAGGGGCCGCGAACCCCGCGGCCCCGGCCGCTAGAGTCGCCGCAGCCCGTTGAGGAAGGGGCAGCCCGCCAGTGTGCGGACGGCGCGGCTCAAGGCCTCGATATCGTCGGCGGGGGCGCTGAAGGTGAGGCGGAAATCGTGGTCGCCGTCGTGGCCTTCGACGCGCAGTGTGATGCCGTAGCGGTCGATGGCGAGCGGGTAGACGGCTCCGGTCTGGAGTTTCGGCGGCAGGTGGCGGGCGAGTTGGGTGACGAGGTCGCCGTGGTCGGATTCCATGTGTTGCAGCCATGCCGATTCGACCGTGCAGAACGGGTCGGGTTGGGCCAGCCGCAGTTGGTCGACGCAGACCGATTCGGCGCCGGTGGCGTCGGCCATGACGGCGGAGCCGATCACCAGTCGTAGCAGTGTCGCTGTGTGTCCGACGTCGAGCAGTGCCGGGTCGGGGTGGTCCTTGGCGACTTCGGAGGCCAGCGCGCGTTGTGCGGGGACGGGTACGGCGCGGACCACGCCGCGTAGCCAGACCAGCGCGCGTACGGGTTCGCGCAGTGGCAGTGGGGCGTGGTCGGTGAGTTCGAGGACGGCGGCCGCGCCGCCGGGGCTGGAGTTGCCGATCAGTACCGCCGCGGTGGATCCGGACGGGACGGCGATCACGACGTCGCCGCACTGGCGCAGGTAGTGCACGGAGGTCGGTGTGGGGTCGATGCCGGGTAGTGCCAGCACCGCCTGCTCGGCGTGGGCGCACGCGTTGCGCACTCGCTCGGCAGTGGTCGGTGTGACGGTCTGGTTCGGCATGCGGACCTCCGAATGATGGACGTTCGAGAACGGCGAAGAAGAATTAGGTAAACCTAAGCTAAGTCACCGGGTGAGGTTCCGCAAGCGTTCGCACCGAACGGATTTCGGAGGATCCCCCGGTGCGGGCACGGAAGGACGATGGAGGTGCCGCCGCGCCGTGCGCGGCACGCTACCGTTGACCCCGTGGTGAACGGCGCGCAAACGGGTCATGGTTCCGAGGCCGAACCCGTGCTCATCTCGCTGACCGCGCCCGCGCGGCGCAGTCTGGTACGGGGTCTGGTGTGCGACACGGGTTCCGGTGCGCAGACCGGAGTTCCGCGCCTGTCGGCGGATCGTCCCGACGCCGAGATCGCGGATTTCCTCGCGGGCATCGTCCATACCGACACGGGGTTCGTGGCACGCACCGATTCCGGAGAACGTGCCCTGGCCATCATCGCGGCGACCGTGGCCGCGCTGTGCGGCGAGGACATCCGCCTCGCCCTGGCCCGTCCCGATATCGCGTTCCTGACCGCGTTGAAACCACCCGCGGTCGAGGCGCTGCGCGGGGTGCTGCTCGCCATCGAGACCGAGGCCGCCGAGGCGGTGATCGGGGCGCTGACCGTGCTGGACGTCGGTTGACCGCGATTTCCGGGCATCCACTCGCCACGCGCCCACCGGTCGCGCCAGTAATCTCGTAGTTGTGCCCCGAATCGCGTACTTCGGACCGTCAGGAACGTTCACCGAGATGGCGCTCGCCCAGTTCGAATCGGCGGGTGTCTTCGACGCGCCCGTGGAACGGGTGGCCGCGCCGAGTCAGGGCGGCGCGCTCGACCTGATCCGATCCGGAACCGTCGAGGGCGCGGTGGTCCCGATCGAGAGTTCGGTCGAGGGTTCCATCTCGGCCACGCTGGACTCGCTGGCGATCGGGCCGCGATTGCAGATCGTCGCCGAGACAGAACTCGAGGTCAGTTTCACCATCCTGGCCGGGACCGGCACCACGCTCGCCGATGTGCGGCTGCTGGCCGCGTATCCGGTCGCGGGCGCGCAGGTTCGCGACTGGGTTTCCCGGCACCTGCCGGATGCGCAGATGTTCACCTCGGCGTCCAACGCGGCCGCGGCCGAAGATGTGGTCGCCGAACGCGCCGACGCGGCCGTGTCGACCGCCCTCGCGGGTGAACGGCTCGGTCTCACGGCCCTGGCCTCCGGTGTCGCCGATCACGACCAGGCGATCACGCGTTTCGTCCTGGTCACCCGCCCGAGGGTGGCGCCCCCGGCGACCGGCGCCGACCGGACCTCGATCGTGCTCGAGCTCACCAACGAGCCGGGTTCGCTCATGCGCGCGTTCGCCGAATTCGCGACCAGGGGGATCGACCTGACCAGAATCGAATCCCGTCCGACCCGCACGGGGATGGGAACCTATCGCTTCTACCTGGACTGTGTGGGACATATCGACGACACCGCGGTGGCCGAGGCGCTCAAGGCGCTGCACCGAACAGCGGGCAGGATCCGATACCTCGGTTCCTGGCCGGCGACCTCGGCCACCGGTACACCGCCGCCGTCGGACGAAGCGGGCGCGGAATGGCTGATCCAATTGCGAAAGGGGGTGGCGGATCTGTGAGTGGCAAGTTGATTCTGGTCCGGCACGGCGAAACCGAGGGAAATGTCGCCAAGATTCTCGACACCAGGGTGCCGGGGCTCCCGTTGACCGAACGTGGTGCGGCACAGGCGAAGACCTTCGGTTCGTCGCTGCTCGCGCCGCCGGTTGCCCTGTTCTCCTCGGCGGCGCTGCGCGCCAGACAAACCGCGGGCTATATCGAAGCCACCACCGGCGTGGCGGCGTCGGTCCTCGACGGCGTGTACGAAGTGCAGGTCGGCGATATGGAGGGCCGCGGCGACGTGGAGGCGCACGAGATCTTCCAGCGGATCTACCGGTCCTGGCACGACGGCGACCTGGCGCAGCGCGCTCCCGGCGGCGAGTCCGGTCACGAGGTGCTCGCGCGGTTCCTGCCCGTGATCGAGAACGTGCGCGCGGAGTACCTCGCCGGTGCGGACGTGGGTGACGTCGTGCTCGTCACCCACGGCGCGGCAATGCGATTGGTTGCCCGCAGTGTCGCGGGTGTCACCCCGCCGTTCACCACGAACAACCATCTGGACAACACCGAGACCATCGAATTGTCCCCACGGGTCGACGGTGGCTGGGAATGCCTGCGGTGGGGCCGATTCGTCCCGCCGTTCACCTTCGAGGTGGCACCCACCCCCGACGACCCGATGGGCTGACGTTCAGACGGATTTCGCCTTGTCGGTCGGGAAATCCGCTCGCTCGGGCAGGGAGTCGATCAGGTCGAGCAGGGCTTGGCGCAGACGGGCGTTCGTGCCGCTGCTGATCGACGACCATTTGGTGCCGTCGTCGGCGACGCTGGCGGTGATGATGAACCGTCCGCCCCTGGTGTTGAAGACGGCGATGTGATTGTCGGCGATATCGCGGGTGCCGTCGCCGTACACCACGCCGGAGATCTGCACGTGCGAACGGATCTCGACCAGTGCCGAGGCGAGAACCTGTGCGTCACGCGCGGGGTTGCCGACCTTCGCGAGCCGGTTCGCGGTGGCCGCGCTGTCCCCGGTGTCCTCGAAAATCGGTGCGAGCATATCGGTTCGAGCGTTCATCCCGGTCAGTTCGAGTGGTTCGGCGGCACCGAGGGCCGCGATCATCGGACCGGGCAGATCTTCCTGGACCTCGTCGATGGCATACGAATCGGGCCCGCGGAGGGCGACGATAACCAGGTCGTCGCCCTTCGCGAGACACATCCGACTCACCTGTCCCTCGACGACGAGCCGCAGCGCCAGCACCCAGTGCGGGCGGTTGAGCGTCCGCAGGCGGTCTTCGAGTTCCTGATGTACCGCACCGTCGATCAGTAATTCCCGATCGACGAGCGACTGGGCGGCCGCTTTCATCGCTACGTCGTGGTCGTTCCGATTGTCGTATCGACCCACCGCCTGGAGCACGACGGGCATCTCGTCGGTCTGCAATTCCTCCATGAGGAACTGCATCTCGTCGAGCGACAACATGACGCCACCGAGCATCGATGGGCCGCGGCCCTCACCCAGAATCGTCACTGAGCCGTCCCGGAGGCGCCGATCACGCCGTCCGCCACGGAGCGGCCGTCGTTGAACAGGTCGTCGTTGAGGTAATCGGCGGACTTGTGTTCGTTCTCCTCGTCGCGCTCGCTCCTGGCGTTGCCGAGCAGCGGGCTACCCGACGACGTGGCCGTACGCACCGGCGTCGCGTCGACGCGGGTGACAGTCGTCTCGCCGATCGGGGCCGACGCGGGCGTCGAGCCGATCGAGCCGCCCGAACCCCAGCCCTCGGGCAGTTTGAGCGAGCCGCTGTGCAGGTTGACCGAAACCCCCGATCCCGCGGACGCGGACCGGGTCGACGCCTCGCCGGACGGCGAGCCGAAGGAACCGAGTCCGCCGACCAGCGGCGCCGACGGGGCCGGGGCGCCGGGGGACACGGCGTTGCCGACCGCGGCGATCGCGTTCGCGCCGAGATTTCCCACGGTGCCGACGCCACCGCTGGCGACCGAGCCCGCGACATTGGCGACCTGGGTGGCCGCGTTGGCGAGAGCCGGGTTGTTGACGGCGGACAGCGCCGCGCCGACGGCGGCCTGGACCGGATCGTTGCCGAAGGCGGAGTCGGGCGATTGCGCCGCGTCGGCGGTGCCCGCGCCGTTGGCGATCGGCGGCGGTGTGGAGAATTCGCCGGGCGTCGCGACCATCGCGCTGGTCTGGGCCTCGTAGACCTCCATCACCATCGCGGCGCGGAAATCCATCGCGTTCTTGGCTATTTCGGCCGCTTCGAACGTGCCCGACACCGCGCCGGCCGGATTCGCGGACGCGACGACGGCGCCGTTGGTCGCGACGATCTCCGGAAGACTCGGCATGGCGATCGAGGCGACGGTGTACGCGGTGGCGTTGGCCGCGGCCTTCGCCCCCATGGCCGCGGCCATCACGCCCTGCTGCTCGGACCATCCGGTGAAGCCGACGAGCCGCGACAGCGCGGCGATACCGTTGACACCCTGCATGCCGATGCCGAGTTCGGCCATGACGCGGGTCGTCGTCGCGGTCGCGTCGACCCATGCCGCGGTGAGCCCGCCCCACGCGGTCGCGGCGGCCGAGATCGGGATCGCGTGCGCTCCCGTGTTCAGGGCCGTGGAATTCCATTCGGCCATGCGGGGCAACCAGAAAACCCCGGTGATTCCTGCGGTCATGTACTTGTCTCCCCTTGTGTTTGTGCTCGGCGGTCGTGGTCGTTGTGGTCGCCGTGAGATGGCGACCTACACCGACCTACGCGCCGATCGTTCCGGCGATCCCGTTCATGACACCCGACTTGAGGGTGTCGTCGGCGACGTGCGTGGCCAACTGCATCCGCAGGGTCGCGGCCGCGTGGTGCAGTTCCAGCTGGGCGGCCGCGATGGCCGTGTCGTGGGTGCCCGCGGCCCTGTTGAGGTGGTTCGCGGCGAGCCACGACACCTCCTCGGAACCGGAGGGGATGACATGTGTCGCCGGTGCGGTGAGCGCGGCGGCGACCCCCAGCCGCTCGGCCAGCAGATCGAGCTCGGCGGCGGCGGCGAGAACGACTTCGGGTGAGATGTTTACCAGGCCAACCATGACTCGACTCCTTCTAGTGGCGGCTATGGGGCGGAACCACGAGAATTCCCCCTTCGAGTGATAGGACGCGACAGCTACGCGATCGGTTCCATCGAATCCCCTTATTTCCTTGCGATCTTGCCCAGCCGCGGGCGAACTCGCAAGACCGGCCACGCGTCGACCGCGGTCGACGGGTGCCGCCGCGCCGGGCACGGCTCAGGAAATCCGCTCACGACCGATCGCGGATCAGCCCCACCCCAGCTGGTGCAGACGCTCCTCGGGAATGCCGAAATAGTGTGCGATCTCGTGGATCACGGTGATCGCGACCTCTTCGACCACCTGATGATCGTCGTCGCAGATCTCCAGGATCGCGTCGCGGTAGATGGTCACCGTGTCGGGAAGCGCTCCGCCGTAATGACTGTCGCGTTCGGTCAGCGCGATCCCGTGGTACAGCCCGAGCAGATGCGGGTCGTCCGGGTCACGCGGTTCCACCAGGACGACCACGTTGTCGATGGCCCTGGTGAACTCCGGCGGGATCAGGTCGAGCGCGTCGCCGACCAGTTCCTCGAACCGCTTCTCGGACATGGAAACCGGCATGTCTACCTGGGTTGCGGTTGTGGCGGCAACGGCGCGGCCCCCGGCAGCGGCGTGGGTGTGGAGCGTCCGGAATTCGGGGGCGGCACCGGCGCCTGACCGTTGATCAGGATCTCGCCCCTTGCCGAACCGATGATCGGCGCGAAACCCTCGCGGTCGGTGCCCTTGCCGATCATGCAGTCGAGTTTGCGGCTGCCCGCCAGCCAACTGCGCGCGTCCAGATAATCGAAGAACAGCGTCAACGTCTTGTTGCGGACCGCGTCCGGCGAACCGAGATAGTCGGTCACCGCCCGCGTGCACTCCTCTTCGACGAAACGATCCTGTTCCTCCTTGGCGGGCGGGCCGCCGGGGAAGCGGGCCGCCAGGTCGACGGTGGAGATGATCTCCACCGCGTGCGCCTGGGCGCAATCGACCGGATCGGTCGGCAGATTCTGGTTGATGCCCAGGCAGGTGCCCGGCTCGAACACCTTGGACTGATCGTGGTCGGTCGCACTGCCCGACGCGGCGAGCGGGGTGCCGGAGCTGCCCGAGTACTGCACACCGCAGCGCAGCGTGCGGTCCCCGTGCTTCCAGCCGTCCGGGCTCGGATACATCAGGCCGACGACGTATTTCCCGCGCGGGTCGAAACGCCCGCCCATGTACTGCTGGACCGAGGGGACGCAGTGCTCCTCTTTCAACTCGGTCAGTCGCAGCGAATCCGGGAACCGGGAGCCGGGGCCGAATTCCACACCCGGGTACTTGCTCATATCGATATCGGCGGCCACCTCGAACAGGTGCTTGTTCGAGCAGGCGACCTTCACCAGATCGGAACGATCCGGCTTGGACCAGCTCAGGCAGTCGCCGCGGGCCGCCGTGCCGAATTCCTTGTCGAGGACCGACTGGACGGGCGCACCGGGATTGTGCGCCTCCAGCCCCTTCTCGTTGTCGAATCCGGTGACGAAGAGCCCGACCAGGGACGCGAGCACCGCGCCGACGGCGACGGCGAGCAGCACCCAGCGCAGCTTCGACGCCGACAGGTGTCTGACCGACTGGCGGTCGATGATCAGTGACTGCGGGAACGACTCGCCACGCGGCGAGTCGCCCGAAGACGGCACGGGCATCTGCGGATCCTGGGGCTCATCGTCGGAGGACATCGCGGTCCATCATGGCAGTGTCTGTGCCCCGGTGCCACGACCTGGTGTGATCCGGCCCGTCGCCCGGTATGCCCCGTCACCCACGGAACGCGGACAGGAACAGGCCGGGCAGTCGGACGGGTTCGGATCCCGCGTAGAACTCGGTCAGCTTGCGTCCGGTCCGCGCGGCGGTGGTGTTGGTGACGAACCACGGCGGTTTGGGCGAGAGCGCGAGCTCTCCCGCGAACAGGGAGCGCGGAGCGGGCCGGAACGGACCGCGCACCACGGTGCGTTCCACGTCGTCGAGCAGGAAGGCGTTGTGCACGACACCGATTCCGCTCTGCACGTCATCGATGGTGTGGCCGGGGAAAGCGCCCCACGCCGCGCGAGGGGTCAGGAAGGCCAGTCCGGTCCACGCGTTCACCGCGATGGTGCCGTAGCGCAGCCGCTCGAGCGCTCGGTCGAAGGCGATGCCGAGTCTGGCGATCGTGGTGGGGTCGGCGATGATGTTCGCCCCGAGCGTGCCGGTCAGCTCGGTATTCGCGAAGTCGACCGCGCGGGCGAGGAAATCGCCGCCCGAATACGGGAGTTCGACGACACCGAGTACGGGGGAGAAGTACTCGGTGCGCAGCAGTGGGGTTCGCGTGCGCGGCAGATCCGCGACCAGCACCCGGCCCTGCCCGAGCCGTTCGGCGTCCGGATACGCGGCGAGCGCGTCGGCGACCCGGCCGTCGCTGCCCGGATAGTAGGCGGCGCGCTGGGGCGCCAGTTCGAGCGCGGTGCGCAGTTCGTCGAGGAATCTGCGCTTCTGCGGCCAGTCCCGCGCGATCACGACGGCCTGTGTCGCGACGCAGTTGTAGCCGTTGTTGTGCAGGCGCTGGGTGGCGACGTGTTCGGCCTGGAAGCGCAGATCGGCCTCGGACCAGTCGCCGGGTAGCACGATGGTCGGGGAGACGCCGCCGAGTTCGCTCGTGATGGGTGTGCGCAGCAGCGGCTCGCCGCTCTTCCTGCGCTTCTCGCCGTCGGCGCCGCGACCCCACACGATCGCGTCGTGGGTCTGCGCGCTGCCGGTCATGTGGACGTGCGCGATACCGGGGTGTCCGACCAGGTAGCCGCCGGCTTCCGCGCCGCCGAGCAGGATACGCAGCACGCCGAGTTCGAGCAGCGGCGCGAAGATCATCTCGAACACCGTGAACAGCGGATCGGTGACCGGATTCAGTTTGAGCGCGACCACCCGGTTGTGCGCGAACAGCTCGTACAGCGCGTCCAGCGGCGGAATCGAGGTGATGTTGCCCGCGCCGAGTACCGCGCCGACACCGCCGGTCGCGGTGGGATCGAGCTGGGCGAGCCCGGCTCTGCGGCGAGCGGTGTCGGCGTCGACGCCCGGACGCAGCCAGACCTCGCCGCGGAAGCCGCTGAGCAGTAACCGGTCGTAGAAGTCGAGCGGCAGGATCGGCACGGCGACCCGGTCGCCCGGCGCGCTGCCGAGGGATATGCCGTCGATCGGACTTCGACCCTTGTCGAGCGCGGACACGGTCGCGGAGAGGGCGGCGGTGGCCTGCAACAACGCGAGCGGACCCGACATCCACTCCTCGCCGACCAGGGGTGATCCCGCGTCCAGACCCTTGATGGTCCTGGCCGCGCGCACCCAGTCCTCGGCGAAACGGGCAGTCCGCCGATGGATCAGGTCGAGCAGTTCGCCGCGCTTGCCGAGCGAGGTCTGCGCCCACGCTTTCTCGCGCGCCGCGAGATCCGCCACGGCGTCGTCGATGGTGGTTTCGTCGAAAGTCGTGCCCACAGGCCCACTATGCGCGCTCCGCGAGGTCGGCGACCCCGGTACCACCGATATCGGCGTGAAACCGCGATGCCGCGCCCACTAGGCTGATCACCCATGATCGACCTCCGACTCCTGCGGGAAGACCCCGAAGCGGTCCGCGCCTCGCAGCGCGCCCGCGGTGAAGACCCGGCCCTCGTCGATGCCCTGCTCGAGGCCGACGCGTCGCGCCGTGCGGCCGTGGCCGCGGCGGACAATCTGCGTGCCGAGCACAAGTCCATGGGCAAGCTGGTCGGCAAGGCGTCCAAGGAGGAACGTCCGGCCCTGCTCGCGCAAGCGCAGGAGATGTCGGTCAAGGTCAAGGAAGCCGAGGTCGCACAGAGCACGGCGGACGCCGACCTGGACGCCGCGCACCGCGCCATCTCCAACGTGGTGCAGGACGGCGCGCCCGCGGGCGGCGAAGACGATTACATCGTCCTGGAAACCTTCGGTACGCCAAGGGATTTCGATTTCGAACCCAAAGACCATCTGGAACTCGGCGAGTCGCTGGGTGTCATCGATATGGAACGCGGCGCGAAGGTGTCGGGCTCGCGGTTCTACTTCCTCACCGGATACGGCGCGCTGCTCCAGCTCGGTCTGCTGCAACTGGCAGCGCAGCGCGCGGTCGCCAACGGTTTCACGATGATGATCCCGCCGGTTCTCGTGCGGCCGGAGATCATGGCGGGCACCGGATTCCTCGGACAGCATTCGGCCGAGGTCTACCACCTCGCCGACGACGATCTCTACCTCGTCGGCACCTCGGAGGTGCCGTTGGCGGGCTACCACTCGGGCGAGATCCTCGATCTGAGCGGCGGCCCCAAGAGGTACGCGGGCTGGTCGTCGTGTTTCCGGCGCGAGGCGGGCAGCTACGGCAAGGACACCAGGGGCATCATCCGGGTGCACCAGTTCGACAAGGTCGAGATGTTCGTCTACACCACACCCGACCAGGCCGACGCCGAACATCAGCGACTGCTCGGCTGGGAGCGCGAGATGCTCGCGGCCGTCGAGGTGCCTTATCGCATCATCGACGTCGCGGCGGGCGATCTCGGCAGTTCGGCGGCCCGCAAGTTCGACTGCGAGGGTTGGGTTCCCACCCAGCGGACCTACCGTGAGCTCACCTCCACCTCGAACTGCACGACCTTCCAGGCCCGTCGCCTGGCGGTCCGATACCGGGACGAGAACGGAAAACCACAGATCGCAGCCACTTTGAACGGTACGTTGGCGACCACGCGCTGGATCGTCGCGATCCTGGAGAACCATCAGCAGGCCGACGGTTCGGTGCGGGTGCCCGCCGCGCTGGTGCCCTTCGTCGGTACCGAGGTGCTGACGCCTCCCAGGTGACCGGGAGGTAAATAGCTGTCGGTTCGCCGCGTCGGATTACGGGGATGTGGCAACCGACGAGATGCGTTGTGTTTAGGCTGTTCCCCGTGCGAGGAATCGGGGCGCGCGGCGATACCCGAACCCGGGTGCGGGCGGCATCGGCGTTGGCGACGGCAATGGTCATGGCTCGGACCACCGGGGCGTTCTACGTCATGGGTGGTGTGCTCGGCCTGCTTATCACGGCCGTAGCCCCCGGAGACGAGGGTAATCGACCGCTGGTGGCGATAGCGGCAGCCGTAGCGCTGGTGCTGGGATCGACGCTGCTCGTATGGGGTCCGCGGATGCCACACGGTATCCATCACGCCTACGTCGCCATCGCGACGGTACTCATCACCGTGGCGATCCATTCGTTCCCGAACACCACCGGCGCGATCAGTCTCGCCGCCTTCTACGTCTTCGTGGCCTGTGATGCCGCGCTGTTCTTCCGCTGGTCGCAGGCGGCCGCGCATCTGGCGTTCGCGATGCTGCTCTGTCTGCTCGTCCTGCCGACCCGCGATCTGCCGTGGTGGTCGGGGCTGATTCCGGCCGGTGTCACCTTCGGCGTCGGCGTCGTGGTCGGCATTCTGACCAGGATGGCGTCGGAAGCCGATATCGACGTGCTCACCGGCCTGCTGAACCGGCGCGGGTTCGACCGGGCGCTCAATTCCGCGATCGAACTCGCCACCCGCTCCGGGCAGGGCCTCGCGCTGGTCCTGGTCGACCTCGATCGCTTCCAGAAGATCAACGACCACCTCGGACATCGCGCGGGTGACGCGGTGTTGCAACGGGTCGCCGACACCTGGGCGAAACTGCTCACCCCCGATCAGCGACTCGCCCGCTACGGCGGTGACGCGTTCGCGCTGCTGCTGCCCAACACCACCGAACAGGCCGCGATCCTGCTCACCGAGCAGCTGCGCGCCGCGGTCACCACCGGTTGTTCCGCCGGAGTCACTTCCTGGCAGCCGGGTGAGTCCGGTTCGCTGCTGGTGAGCCGTGCCGATGTCGGGCTCTACCGGGCCAAGCAGGCCGGACGCAATCGCACCGTGCTCGAATCCTCCCGGCAGCTGCCGCTCGCGGTGGAACTGCGCGAGGCCATCGACACCGGCGCGCTCGACGTGCACTACCAGCCGATCGTCAGCCTGACCGAAGGCGGCGGCAAGGCCGTCGGCGTCGAGGCGCTGCTGCGGTGGTCATCGAGCGCGCAGCCGGATGTCACCACGGAGGGGCTCATCCGCGTCGCCGAGGAATACGACCTGATCTCGGATCTGGACGAACTCGTGCTGCGCCGCGCCTGCGCCGACGCCGCGCGACTACAGGACACGTTCGCCCAGCTCGATCTGACTCTCGGATAATCGCTTGACGTTGTCCGCGCGGCGGCCCAAGCTCGGTACATGCGTCTGCTCTTCTACGGCTGTTGATCCGCCGATGCCTTGACGGCCCTGCTGAAGGGTCGAAGCCACGGCGTACGTGGCCTCACCGTGCGCGCGATCCTATTCCGGGGTTCGCGTGATCTCATACCGCTCTACGCGCTCTACGCGCTGCTGTTCGCCGACCACGGGCTGAGCACCGCGCAGATCTCGCTGCTGCTGGCGATGTGGTCGCTGACGGCGTTCGTCCTGGAGGTGCCGTCGGGCGCGTGGGCCGACACGGTGTCGCGCCGCGCCATGCTGATACTCGCCGCGTTGTTGATGTGCACCGGATTCACGGTGTGGACCGTCGCACCGGGTTTCCTCGGTTTCGCGGTGGGTTTCGTGGTCTGGGGTATCGCGGGCGCGCTGGAGTCCGGCACCTTCGAGGCGCTGGTCTACGACGAGTTGACCGCCGCGGGCGCGTCGTCCGCCTACCCCCGGATCATGGGATACACCAGGGCCGCTCAGGAATCGGCGGTGGTGCTCGCCATCCTCGCCGCGGCCCCGCTGTACGCCTGGGGCGGGTATCCGCTGGTCGGCTGGGCAAGCGTCGCGGTGGCCGGGCTGCACTGCCTGACCGCCCTGACCCTGCCGAGCGCGCCCAAGGCGGTGTCGGCGGCCGATATCGAAGCACTCGATGACGACGCGCCGCCCGTTCCTTCGCTGCCCGGCGGGGTCGTGGCGGCGGGCGCACCCGGAATCGGTGGTCGCGAGCCCCGTGTCTTCACGCGGTATCGGTCGATGTTGCGCGCCGGAATCGGCGAATCGATGCGGGTGCGCCACGTCCGCAACGGCGTCCTGCTCGGCGCGCTGATCTACGGTGTGACCGCCTACGACGAGTATTTCGCCCTGCTCGCGCAGACGGCGGGCGTGTCGACCGCGATCGTGCCGTTGTTCGTCGGCGTCACGGTGGCCGGTTCGCTCACCGGTTCACTGCTGGCAGGGCGGACGGAGTCGATGCCGGGCCGGACCATGGCGGTCGCGCTGGTGATCGGCGGTGTGTTGTTCATCGGCGGCGCGCTGGCCGCCGGAGTCGCGGCGCGGCACCCCTCGGCGGTCTATCCGCTGGCGGGCGCGGGTTTCGTCGCCATCGGCATCGCCTACGGAATCGTCTTCAACGCCGAAGTGGTCGCCGAGGCCCGATTGCAGGATGCCATCGAAGGTCCGGCCCGAGCCACCGTCACCTCCGTATCCGGTTTGCTCTCGGAGGTGGTGGCCCTGGCCGTCTTCGGATTCGTCGCGCTGGCCACGCTGTGGCTGTCCCTGTCGACGACGGTCGCCCTGCTCGGCGTCGTGATGCTGTTCACCGCGCTGGTGACGCCGGCCTGGCTCCCGCGTCGCGGCGGGCGGGTATAGGCCGCCGGAGTCAGCACCGGAGCCGCGGTCGCGGTCATTCGAATGCGGGTGGTCCACCCGATGACGCCGGGTTGCGCCGACCTGATGGCACCACCTCGTACTCGGCGTGCGGTTCGGACGATGGTCGGTGCGTCGCGCCGCCGCGACGGCACTACTCGTGTCCGGCGTGCGGTTCGGACGATGGTCGGTGCGTCGCGCCGCCGCGACGGCACTACTCGTATCCTGCGTGCGGTTCGGACGACGGTGGGTGTGGGTCGCGCCGCACCTTCCGCACGTCCCGAGCCGGGATCTCGGCGGCCCGGTACCGTGCGTTGGTGGATGCGCGGCGCATATCGGGTTTGGTCTGCGGTTTCTGCATCGGCGCCGGTGTCGCGGTGCAGGGACGGATCAACGGTGCGCTCGGGGCTCGCCTGCACGATGGAATCGCCGCCGCCACCATCAGTTTCGGGTCGGGACTGCTGGTTCTGCTCGTCGCCTTCGCGCTGAGTGGACGGTTGCGGGCGGCGATGGGCCGGGTGCGCGGCGCGCTCGCCGCGGGGACGCTGCGTCCGTGGCAGGTGCTCGGTGGACTGTGCGGCGCGCTGTTCGTCGCCTGTCAGGGACTCACGGTCGCAGCGATCGGCGTCACTGCGTTCACCGTCGCCGCTGTCGCGGGACAGCTGCTGAGCAGTCTGGTGGTGGATCGGCTCGGAATCGGCCCGAGTGGACGAACGCCCGTCACCGCGCCCCGCCTGGTCGGCGCGGCCGTGGCGATAGGCGCGGTACTGATCGCGGGCGCGGGACGTTCGCACGAGACCTCGGGTGCACTCGCCCTGCCGGACTCCCTTCGCGGACTGCCCGTCGGGCTGCTGATCGCGCTGCCCGCGCTCGCGGGTGTCGGCCTGGCCTGGCAGCAGGCGGTCAACGGCCGTGTCGGCGAGGTCGGCGGTCCGTTCGCCGCGACACTCACCAATTTCGCCGTCGGGATCGTTGCCCTCCTCGCACTGGAGTCAGTGCTGCTGACGACCTCGGGTCGCGGTTTCGATCCGCCGACCGAACCGTGGCTCTACCTCGGTGGTCTGATCGGCGTCGCCTTCATCGCCCTCGCGGCGTTGGTGGTGCGCTGGATCGGGGTGCTGCTGCTCGGCCTCACCTCGGTCGCCGGACAACTCGCCGCCGCGCTCGTGCTCGACCTGCTCACTCCGACCTCGGCGGGCATCTCGGTGCCGACGGCGCTCGGTTGCGCCCTGACCCTCGTCGCGGTCGTGATCGCGGGCAGCCGCCGGGTGCCCGCCGCTGCCTGAGCGACGCGCGCCGGGGACTCCCGTTCTCCCGGAATAGCAGTTCAGGCGGCCTTCGGTATGTAAGGGTGCGGCTCATGCTGATCGAATACGGGGTGTGGGTTTCGCGGCTGTTGGTCGGTGTGGTCTTCGGACTCTCGGCATGGGGAAAGGCGGTGGATCGGGTCGGAACACGCACGGCCGTCACCGATTTCGGGGTGCCGATGCGGTGGGCGCCCGCGGTGGCGACGGCACTGCCCCTCGTGGAGGCGACCGTCGCCGTCGCGGTGCTGCCACCGTGGACGGCGGTCGCCGCGTCGGTGACGGCGCTACTGCTGCTCGTGGTGTTCACGGGTGCGGTGGCACGGCTGCTGCGCGCCGGCGAGCATCCGTCCTGTTCGTGTTTCGGGGCGTTGAGTCCGACTCCGATCGGCCGGATGACGCTGGTGCGCAACGGGGTTCTGCTGGCGCTGGTGCTGCTGGTCCTGGTCGGTTCGATCGCGCGGCCAGGGGTGCCCGCCGGACTGCCCGCCCAGGACGTGGTCGGACTCGCGATCCTCGCGGTGCTCGCCGCGGTGCTGACGTGGCTGGTCGGCGCGGTCGCGGGCCTGCGCAGGCGCCTGGATCAGCAGGCGCTGTCGACGCTCGGGGCGGAAGGTCTTCCCGTCGGCGCCGTCGCCCCGGAATTCGAACTGCTCGATCCGGCGGGGGAGCGGACGAGCCTGGAATCGCTGCTGGCGCGGCGCGCGCATATCCTGCTCGTCTTCGTGCATCCGGGCTGCGAGATGTGCGCGGCCCTGGCGCGCGAACTGCCGCGCTGGCAGGCGCGCGCGCGTGACGCGCTGTCGATCGTGGTGCTTGGCAACGGCGATGCTGCCGAGCAGGCGGCCTGGGGTGTGGAACAGGGTCTCGGTGAGATACCGGCGCTGGTTCAGCAGGGAAACGAGGTCGCGCTCCGGTACCGGGTCCGCGGTACACCGTCAGGCGTCCTGATCGACGGCGAGGGAAGGGTCGCCGCGCCCGTTGCACGCGGTGCTATCGCGGTACGTGAATTGATCTCGTCGGTCAAACCGTCACGACGGTCGCGAATTGTCGAGCACAGCGGAAGCCGCACGCGCACTCTCGGCTGATCGGCCTTCGTATCGCCGGTTGTGCGGGTCGAAACCAACCATTTTTCCAATTATCTTGTAGGGCAGCGATTTCCATGCGGAAATCATCGATGTATACCTCGGCTGCCCTTATGCTCATCGGGCATCGATGCTCGTTCCATGACCACCGAATGATCGACACCGAATGATCTACCCACCGAATCTTCGAAGGGGAATTCATGGCGGACTTCGCATTCACCGACTACTCGGGCAAAGAATTCATCATCCGGCTGAACAACGAGCAACGTATCGCCGAAGCGCGTCGCATCCTGTCCGGCGAGGAAACCATGTCGGTCCACGTCATGGGCCGTCTGCGCAAGCAGATGGTGGACTACAACCCGGGCTGGAATTTCCACCTCGACCCGGACACGATCACCTTCTTCACCATGGCGATCGAAGTCTGCGACTCGAGCATCACCTACGTCGAAGACCACCTCGACGAGGCCTGTGGCGCGTTCCTGCCCGGATGCTTCTGGTGTCCGTGGTCCTCGCGCCTGACCAGGGAGATCACCGCCTGATTCGCGAGAACACCGCATGATTCGCGAGAACACCGCATGATCCGCACATCGAGAACTCCTTCGGCCAGGGCCCGGCCGAAGGAGGGCGGACCTACGGCACGAGTTTGCGCGAGCGGAGTTCGTTGCCCTTGGAGGATTTGCAGCGACCCGATTCCAGATCCCACTGCCAGCCGTGCAGATTGCAGGTGAGCGTATTTCCCTCGACCACACCGAACTTGGATAGGTCCGCCTTCAGGTGCGGGCACCGCCGCTGGATCTCCCAGCCCGCCAATTCGGTCGACGCGGAATCGTCGTGCGCCTCGGAGAACCAGCCGTCGGCGTAGGCGATCCGCTCGTCGGTCAGACATTTGAAGAAGGTGTAGAGGAATTCGTTGTAGCCGCCGACACGCCACGCCTGGAAGCGGGTCGACAGGAATACGGTATTCACCCAGTCGGGCTCGTTGTTGTGCAGAACGGTGCGCACCAGTTCGGGCGCGATCCGGAAACCGTAGCGGTACTTGCCCTCACCCTCGATCGGCGCGCGCACCACCCGCGCGGGGAAGTCGAGGACGACGGTCTCCGCGCCGATGACCAGGCCGACCGGGTAGCCGATGCCGTCGCAGATGAGATCGGACTGCGCCATGATCGGCTCGAACAGATCGCGCAGCGGTTCGAGCAGCGAGCCGTCGCCGGTGATCCACGCCGCCTTCTCCGCTTCGAGGACCGGTGCCAGACGGTGCGCCATCTTCTCGATGTACTCGGCCTTGTTGTCGTAGATCAGGCCGGGGTCGAACGGGTGGGTGAGTTCGAGTTCCGCGCCACGGACGTCGGCGACCGAACCCGGAATCATCATGATTCCGCCCTCGTTGCCGTGAATGCGCATCTGCTCCAGGAATACCGCCTGGTCGGGGAAGATGTTGCCCTCGTCGCCGCGATCGTCGTTGAGGTAGCGCAATTCGTCATCGAGGAAGACCGGGGGACCGGCCGACGGCACCACCCAGGTAGCCCCGACCTGCTCGATATAACTGCGGGCCCGGTCCATTCCGCGCTGACGCTTCTGCTTGCCGAAATTGGATTTCGTCCTGGCAGGGATGTCGTAGACCATCGGATACCAGATGGCGCCGGAGTACTGCAGCAGGTGGATGTCGATATGGCCGAACGCGTCGTGCAGGCCGTCCATATCCACCGGGCGCGCGTCGTTCATGTTGAAACAGGTGGTCTCGCCGTCGGACACGACGATTCCGGAGTCACCGATCGGACCGTCGGCGGGCGCGCGCAGCGCGATGATCATGATATCGATATCGCCGCCGGGGCCGCTGACGGTGTGTTTGACCGAGTTATCGGTCTCGAAGAACCGGTGGAAGCCGAGCTTCTCCAATTCCCGCCGCAGGTCCGGCACGGGATAGTCCGGCAGCAGGACCGTCGCGTCCTTGTTGACGTGATCGACGAGATGTTTCGCGTCGAAATGGTCGCGATGTAGGTGGGAGACATAGAGGAAATCGCAATCGCCCAGCTCGTCCCAGTCGAGCTGGGTGTTGTCGGGGAAGGGGAACCACGACCCGAAGTACGCGGGATTGACCCAGGGATCGCAGAGGATCGACCCGGCCGCGGTGCGGATGTGGAAGCCTGCGTGTCCGACGCTGGTGATCTGCACGAGCTGTTTTCCTCCTGACCGTTACCAGCCATCAAGGGTAGTGCCCCGCGTGGAAACGCAGGCCGCCGCCTCCGGGCGGGCTACGGCGAGATATCTCCGATGCAGTAGCCGTCCGGACCCTGGGCCAAGGTGAACGTTCGGGTCTTGGTTGTTCCGGTCGAATCGGTGACCGGCACGTCGACGGTGATGTACTCGGCACCGAGTTGGTCGGAGCTGATTTCCTGACCGTCGAATTCGGTGACCCCGGTGAGCCTACCCGGGTTGTTCGCCAGCGGCGCGCGGGTCGGCGACCCGGTGTCCTGCGGATCCCATGTCGCGGCGGCGGCCTTGCAGACCAGCGGGTAGTCGCCCTCTTTGTCGGCCGCGTCGAGCGGCTCGCCCACGAATCGCGCGAGATAGCGGCGCACCGTATGTCTGGCATCGGCGTCGTTGTAGCCGATTTCGGTGCCCGCCGGAAACACCCGGGGGCAGGCGTATCCGGTGTGGATGAGATCGCGTTCGACGGTGACGGTGGTGGCGCGGCTCTTCCAGGTGATGGTGTCCGCGCTGACGGTGCCCGGCTGGGCGAGTGCGGTCAGGATCGTCTGTTTGCTCTGGTACATCCCGGTGACGTTGGCCGGAGCCATATTCCAGCATTTGGCCTGGAGTTCGGTGCTCGTGGCGGTCTGGAGGTCGGCCGCCCAGCGGCGTACGGCGACCGCGGCGTCGGGCAGGCCGGGCACCGCGCCGACCGGCGGGGCGTCCTCGGGCGGCGGCGGCAGCGCGACGGTGGTCGGGGCCTGCGTCGTCGGAACCGCGGCCGACGGCGTGCTGATCGCCTCGGTGCGCACCGGGGCCGGATCGTCGACGGGGATACCGGAGACCGAATCACACGCGGTCAGCACGAGCGCGGTCACCGCGACGCCGCCGATCACCGTCATCCGTGCGAGGACGGATAATCCGCCGGGGCCACATCGCGCGGTTCGGTCGTGCTCACGCGATAGCGGTCGGGCGCGTTCCACTTCGACGATCCTCTTTCGTTGAATACCGGGGTCGAAGACATTCCCGTTTCCGGTCCGCGGCGACGCCTCTGCCGGAGGGGGACGGTCTGCGACTACGCTAGCGGAATTGTGGAACCCGTATACCGCACGATCATCGGGCTGGCCCGGACCGTCTTCTTCGCCGAAGGCCTGAAGTTCACCGTTGTGGGTGATGAACATATCCCCGCCTCGGGTGGTGCCGTGCTCGCGGTCAACCACACCGGGTACATGGACTTCACCTACGCCGGTCTGCCGGTCCGCACCCCCAAGCGCTATATCCGTTTCATGGCCAAGAAGGAGGTGTTCGACAACTCCGTCTCCGGCCCGATCATGCGGGCGCTCAAGCATATTCCGGTCGACCGTGGCGCGGGCGCCGATTCCTACAAGGCCGCGGTGGATTACCTGCGACGCGGCGAGTTGGTCGGGGTGTACCCGGAGGCGACGATCAGCCGCAGTTTCGAGATCAAGGAATTCAAGTCGGGTGCGGCCCGCATGGCGATCGAGGCCGACGTGCCCATCATCCCGATCGTGATCTGGGGTGCGCAGCGGGTGTGGACCAAGGGCTTCCCGAAGCGACTGGGCCGCACCAATACTCCGATCTCCATCGCGGTGGGCGCGCCGATTCCGCCGGACGAACCCGCCGCCGAGCTCACCGCGCGATTGCGCGTCACCATGCAGGGGCTGCTCGCCGACCTCCAGAAGGACTACACGCACGAGCCGGGCGCCTACTGGGTGCCCGCTCGCCTCGGCGGTAGCGCGCCGACGCTGGAAGAGGCCGACGCCATGGACGCCGCCGAGGCCGCGGAACGGGCAGCGGCGAAGGCCGCCCGCGAGGATCGGGAGTAGGCGCCGCCCGGTCGCGGGGTGTTCGCGCACGTCGTCGGCGCCGGCAGCTCGCCACGGAAGAATCCAGTCGGCGCCACCCCCATCAACGCCTTGAAATCCGCCGCCATATGGGATTGGTCGTAATAGCCGCTGTCGGCGGCGATCTGCGCCAGTGGAGTGCCCGCGACCCGGGTGATGACGTGGCGGACACGTCCGATGCGGGCGAAGAGTTTGGGGGAGACCCCGATCTCGGCGGTGAACAGATTGCGCAGTTGACGTTCGCTGACCGACAACTCGGCGGCCGACGCGTGGACCGGGGTCGAACCGGACAGCGCCGCGGTCGCCGCGCGCAGCAGACCGCGTTTGGCGGCGACGGCACGGTCCTCGGAGATCCGCTCGGGCAGTTCGGCCGCGAGGAAGGCGAAGATCTCGTCGGCGGCCAGTCCGGCGAGGTCGTCGGCGAGTTCTGCCGCGACTCCCGGCAGTTCGCCGAGGCGCAATATCCGGTCGGTCAGCTCGATCGCGGGCACCCCGAGCAACTGTCCGACCGCGCCCGGCGCGATGCGCACCCGCGTGCAACTCGCGGGCCGGTCGGCGACCGAATAGCTCGCGCGGGTCCGTGGACCGATGACGAGCGCCTCGCGACGACCGCCGGTCTCCGCGCGCAGCACGATCGTGGTCGCGGCCTGCGGTATGTGGGTGAACGAGCCGGAGAGGTCGGTGCCGGAGGGGATGCGGGCCAGTTCGGTGAACCACGGTCGCAGCGATTCCGGCGCGGCGATCGCCTGTTCGACGAGATCGTCGGCGAGTACCGGGGTCGGCGGCGCGTAGGTGGTCACCCGAACACTGTAGGCACGCCGTGACCTCGGTGTCCGTGCCGAAATTTCCTAGAGACCCCCGGAATCCGGGACCAGGCTCGTGACCATGATTCTGGTTACCGGTGCCACGGGCACCATCGGCAGTGAGATCGTCCGGCAGGCCTCGGCCCGGGAGATTCGGGTGCGCGCGGTGACACGCGACCCCGGGCGCGCGAACGTCCCGGCCGGGGTGGAGGTCGTCCGGGGCGACTACCACGATCGGGCCTCGATGGCGGCGGCCATGACCGGCGCGGACGCGGTGTTCCTGGTCGGGGTACTCGGTCCGGACGACGCGCAGGTGGACAGGGACCTCGTTCACACCGCCCGCGAGGCGGGAGTCGGCCGCGTGGTCAAGCTGTCGGCCATCGGTACCGGCGAACCCGGCCTCGGTGATTTCAGCACCTGGCACCTGCCCGGCGAGAACGCGGCGCGCGAGAGCGGGCTCGAATGGACCGTGCTGCGCCCGTCGTCGTTCGCCTCCAACACCCTGAGCTGGGTCGACCCGATCCGCGCCGGTCAGCCGGTCCCCAACCTGACGGGTGTCGGCACCCAGGGCGTCATCGACCCGCGCGATATCGCGGCTGTCGCCATCGAGGCGCTGCGGTCGCCGGACCATACCGGGCGGATCTACACGTTGACCGGGCCGGAACTGCTCGGTACCGCCGACCAGGCGGCCGCGCTGGCCGAGGTTCTCGGTCACCCGATCGAGGTCATCGATATCGAGGAGTCGGACGCACGCGCGCATATGGTCGCGGCGGGGATGACGCCGGAATACGTGGAGGGGGCGCTCGCGGGACAGGCCTACGTCCGCGCCGGGGGTAACGCGGTACTCACCGAGGATGTGCGACAGGTGCTCGGTCGGCCGCCGCGGCGATACGCGCGGTGGGCGACCGATCACGCGCACGTTTTCTCCGGTGCGGCGCGGCCCGTGCCCCGATAACCGGGGTCGTCATACGAAAGGTGCCTTGACCGGAGAGTTCTGTCACAGGGGCCGTCGTTACGCATGACCGTTCGTGGGCACGGCGGGTGCGCGCGGGCCGCCCGCCGTGCCGCCGTGCGCCCGTTCCGGTCGCGTCGGCACGGTCGGGTATGCCCGATATCGGCGTCGGGCAAACTCCTGGCCGATCGGTCCGTACGGGTGTCGCAGGTGCCGCACGCCTTCGCCGCAGCCGGTGGTCGCATCCCGGAAGGGGAGCTCTCACCTGCGGATTTCCGGTTTGCGTCGACGGTCGACTAAAGTTCACGTTCGCACGATGACGCGGTTCCGGTTACCGGATACTCGTCGAGTGCGTGCGGATGTAGCGCAGCTGGTAGCGCATCACCTTGCCAAGGTGAGGGTCGCGAGTTCGAATCTCGTCATCCGCTCTCTTTCTCCACAACCCGGCACGACGGCGCGCCGATGCCATCGCTCATCAGCATGGATTCCGGCTGTGTTCGCTGGAGAAGCCGCGAAACTTCCGGCAACCCGACTACTGTGCGGGACCGGACCGAATTCGAGGGTTCAGCAACCGGTCGGCCGGGTACCTCGTCAGCGAATCGGTCTCGAATTCATCGTTCTCTCGAGACGTAGGAGGGTTTCCGTGGCCAAGGTCGACGCGATGCGGCTGTCGAACGTGCTGGGCATCGATCTGCCCAAAGCCGTCCTGCGCCTACGAAACGAATGCCGCCCCGGTGAGTCCGAACACGACGCCTGCCTGCGCATCATCGCCAGCGAGGGGCCGGGGGCGGCCACCACCGAATTCCGCCGCGTCGCCCGTTAGACGGGTTCGACGCACCGTCCGATCCGCCGATGTCGTGTGGGCGCGCCGTGCTCGGTCGGCTGCCGTAGCCGAGGGTGGTTGCGCGAATCGGCGCTCAGAGGGTCAGCCCTGCCCGTGCCTCGGCGATCAGCGGCGGCGGTTACCGTCTCGTTAGAGTGAGCCGTCGGGTCCGTCTCGTGGGATTTCGTCGGCGACTCGTGGTGCGTGGAAGGAGACGGTCATGCCCGGAGCGACCAGGGGCCGCGCGAATACCGACGCGGATTCCGGAGACGCGCGTGCCAGGTTGGTCGCCGCGGCCGTCGAGTTCTTCGCGCGAAAGGGGTTTCACGCCACCACCACCCGCGATATCGCGACCGCCGCGCGTATGAGCCCGGCCGCGCTGTACGTGCATCACCCCTCGAAAGAGGATCTGCTCTACATCATCTCCCGTGACGGTCACCGGCAGACGTTGCGGTTGGTGCGTGGTGCCGTCGCGGTGTCGCCCGATCCGGCCGTGCAGTTGGCGACGATCGCCGATCGTTTCGCCGAACACCACGCCACCCATCACGAGACGGCGCGCATCGTCAATTACGAGCTGTCGGCATTGTCGCCGGATCACCTCGACGAGATCACCGCGATCCGTCGCGCGATCGAGGCCGAGGTCAGGGCCGTCGTCGAGCGTGGTGTCGCCGCCGGGATCTTCGACACTCCCGATATCGCGATGACGACCATGGCATTGCTTTCCCTCGGGGTCGATGTCTCCCGGTGGTATCGCGACGACGGCACCTGGACCCCGGAACGGATCGGGACCTACTACCGCTCGCTGGCATTGCGAATCGTCGGTTCACGGGTCTCCTGAACCCGGCGAGTCGTATCGGTGCCGGTCCGGCTGTCGCGACCGCCGCCCCTTGACGCCCGATCGGGTTTGAGCCACCCTCTAGAGGTCTAAGCAAGCGCTTAGTCAGTCGCCGCCGGATCGACTGTCCCGAACCCCATCGAACGGAGATTGATGTGAAAGCCTGGCAGATTGCGCGCCTGGGGGAACCCGGTGACGTGCTCGAACTCGCCGATCTGCCGGATCCGCAGCCGGAACCCGGTCGGCTCGTCGTCCGGGTACTCGCCGCGGCCGCGAATTTCCCCGATGTGCTGATGTGCCGGGGCCATTACCAGATCCGGCCGGAACTGCCGTTCACGCCCGGTGTCGAATTGTGCGGCGAGATCGTCGCCGTCGGCTCCGGCGTCACCGGATTCGCGGTCGGCGATCGCGTCATCGGCACCGCGTCCCTGCCGCACGGCGGTTTCGCCGAGATGGCCGTGATGGACGCCGCCGACGCCCAGCCCGCCCCGCCTGCTCTCGACGACGCCGCGGCCGCCGCATTCCATATCGCCTACCAGACGGGTTGGTTCGGACTGCATCGCCGGGCGGCGCTGCGCCGCGACGAGACGCTGCTGGTGCACGCCGCGGCGGGCGGGGTCGGCAGCGCGGCGGTCCAGCTCGGCAAGGCGGCCGGTGCGCGGGTGATCGCGGTCGTCGGCGGACCGGGCAAGGTCGAGGTCGCGCGCGGACTCGGCGCGGATATCGTGGTCGACCGCAGCCAGGAGGATTTCGTCGAGGTGGTGCGCGAGGCCACCGGCGGTCGCGGCGCGGATGTCATCTACGACCCGGTCGGTGGGGACAGCTACGACCGGTCCACCAAATGCGTCGCCTTCGAGGGCAGGATTCTCGTCGTCGGATTCGCCGCGGGCCGGATTCCGGCACCCGCGCTGAATCACGCGCTGGTGAAGAACTATTCGATCGTCGGCCTGCACTGGGGTCTGTACAAGCAGAAGGATCCGGCGTCGGTCTGGGACTGCCATCTCGAGCTGACCGCGCTGGCGGAATCGGGTGCGCTCGCGCCGTTGATCGGGGCGAAACTCGCCCTGGCCGACGTCCCGGACGGTCTGACCAGGCTCGCCGAGGGGCGCACGGTCGGGCGCGTCGTCTTCCAGCCCTGATCGTCGGACGACAGGTGCGCGGGCTTCCTCCAGCCCTCGCACCTGTCCGGTTCGTCAGCTCGCGGTGGAGCGGAAACCGCGCAGTCGCAAACTGTTGCTGACCACGAACACCGAGGAGAACGCCATCGCCGCACCGGCGAGCATGGGGTTCAGCAGACCCGCCATCGCCAGCGGGATGGCGCCCACGTTGTAGGCGAAGGCCCAGAACAGGTTTCCCTTGATGGTGGCCAGCGTGCGGCGCGACAGCCGGATGGCGTCCGCGGCCGACCGCAGGTCGCCGCGCACCAGGGTGAGGTCACCGGCTTCGATGGCGACATCGGTGCCGGTGCCCATCGCCAGACCCAGATCCGCGCCCGCCAGCGCCGCCGCGTCGTTGACGCCGTCACCGACCATGGCGACGACCTTGCCTTCACTCTTCAGCCGGGTGATCACGGCCAGTTTGTCCTCGGGCAGCACCTCCGCGATCACCTCGTCGATGCCGACCTGATCCGCGATGGCGCGGGCCGCCGCGGCGTTGTCGCCGGTGAGCATGATCGGGGTGAGACCGAGCGCCTTCAACTGCGCGACGGCTTCGGCCGAGGTCGGTTTCACCGCGTCCGCGACGACGAGCACGCCGCGCGCGCGACCGTCCCAGCCGACCGCCACCGCGGTCTTCCCCTCCGATTGTGCCGTGTTCAGAGCGTGTTCCAGCGCGGGCCCGAGTTCCAGCGACCAGTCGGCGAGCAGTCGAGGCCTGCCGACGAGCACCGCGTGCCCGTCGATGACGCCCTGCACCCCGAGTCCCTCGATATTCGAGAAATCCTCGACCGCGCGCAGCGTGCCCGTCTTCTCCCGCGCGCCCGCGGCGATGGCGCGCGCGATCGGATGTTCGGAGGAATCCTCCAGTGCGCCCGCGAGGGCGAGTACCTCGGTGACGTCCTCGCCTTCGGCGGCGACCACGTCGAGCAGGGTCATCCGGCCGGTGGTGACGGTTCCGGTCTTGTCGAGGACGACGGTATCGACGCGCCGCGTCGACTCGAGCACCTCGGGCCCCTTGATCAGGATGCCGAGCTGCGCGCCGCGTCCGGTGCCGACCATCAGCGCGGTCGGCGTGGCCAGCCCGAGGGCACACGGGCAGGCGATGATCAGCACGGCGACCGCCGCGGTGAAGGCCGCCGCCACCGAACCGCCGGTACCGAGCCAGAATCCGAGTGTCGCGACCGCGAGCGCGATCACCACGGGGACGAAGATCCCGGAGATCCGGTCGGCCAGACGCTGGGCCTGGGCCTTGCCGGTCTGGGCCTCCTCGACCAGGCGGGCCATCTGGGCGAGCTGGGTGTCGGAGCCGATACGGGTGGCGCGCACCACGATCCGGCCGCCGACATTGACGGTCGCGCCGACCACGGCGTCGTCGGGACCGACCTCGACGGGCACCGACTCGCCGGTCAGCATGGACGCGTCGATCGCCGACGAACCCTCGACGACGGTGCCGTCGGCCGCGATCTTCTCGCCGGGGCGGACGACGAATTCGTCGCCGACGGCCAGTTCTTCGATCGGAATACGCTGTTCGACAGCACCGTTCGAGGGGTGGCCCGTGTGGTGGGTGCCGCCTACGCTGTGAAAGTCGCCTGCGCGACGGAGGACCGAGACCTCCTTGGCCCCGAGTTCGAGCAGTGCCCGCAGTGCCGCGCCCGCCCTGCGCTTGGACCTGGCCTCGAAATACCGCCCGGCCAGGATGAAGGTGGTGACCCCGGCGGCGGCTTCCAGGTAGATGCTGCCGGTGCCGTCCATCCGCGCGATGGTGAATTCGAACGGATGCTTCATACCGGGTGTTCCCGCGGTGCCGAAGAACAGCGCGTAGAGCGACCAGCCGAACGCGGCGAGCGTCCCCATCGACACCAGGGTGTCCATGGTGGCCGCGCCGTGGCGCAGATTGGTCCACGCGGCCCGGTGGAACGGCAGCGCGCCCCAGATCACGACCGGCGCGGCCAGCGTCAGCGACAGCCACTGCCAGTTGTCGAATTGCAGTGCCGGGATCATCGCCATGGCGATCACGGGGACGGTCAGCACGATCGAGATCAGCAGTCTGGTGCGCAGTGCCGCGCTCGGGTCGTCCGCGTCGGTGTCCTCGGTCGGGGCCTCGACCTTCGGCGCGGGTAGCGCGGCGGTGTATCCGGCCTGCTCGACGGTCGCGATCAGCTGTTCCGGGGAGATGTCACCGGTGACGTCGACGCGGGCCTTCTCGGTCGCGTAGTTCACGCTCGCGGTCACGCCGTCGAGCCGGTTCAGCTTCTTCTCGATACGGGCAGCGCACGACGCGCAGGTCATACCGCCGATCACCAATTCGACCCGATCGGGGGCGCTCGGTTGTGTCGGGGCGATCATCGTGGGCTCCGTTCTCAGGGTCAACTGGTGCATTGTCGCTGGTCGGGGCGTCAGTGTGGATGGGAGGGGGCGGGAGTGGCCCCGTGGCCGCCGTGCGGTTCCATGGTCGGCGCCGAGGACGCCGGGGCGACTCGCACGGTGAACTCGGCGGTGCGGACCACGCCGTCGTGCTGGAAGTCGAGGAAGAGTCGGTAGTCGCCCGCGCTCGGTGCGGTCATCGAGAAGGTGATGCCGGGCCCCGCGGGAGTGACACCGTCGCCGGGATGGCCTTCCGGGTGGACGTGCAGGTAGGCCAGGTCGGCGGTGCGCAGCGCGACCAGGTGGCCGTAGGCGCCCAGGTAGGGCTGGATGTCGGTCACCGCGCGACCGGCGCGTGCCACCGACAGGGTGACCCGCGACGCCCGACCCGGTGCGACCGTCCCGTCGAGGGTGACGGTGTACTCGCCGACCGTCGCGGTCGTGGCGGGGGCGGGCAGCGGTTGCACGTCGTACTGTCCGGGAACTCGCAGGTCGGCGCCGAGGGTGGTGTTCACGCCGCCGTCGGGGGTGAAGTCGGCGAAGACCCGGTAGTCGCCCGCGCGGCGCAGGTCGAGCGTGGCGTTCCAGTCGCCGTTGCCGTCGAGGACCGGGTGCACGTGCTGGTAACCGGCCATATCGCGCCGCACGACGATCAGGTGCAGATCCTTGTCGTGACTGCGCGTGTAGCGGGTGACGGCGCGGCCCTCGACATCGACGACGCGGAACCGCACCGCGACGTTCGGCCCCGCCGAGGCGACCGGATTCTCGAGGCGAAGGGTGTACCCGTTCTCGGTGGACATGAGTCCCCCTGGCATCTCGTCGACCGGAGCCGTCCGCTCGTCGGTGTGGGAATTCGAATCGTGTGCGGCGGCCCCGCCGGGTTCCGGGCCGATCGTCGCGCCTGCCGCGACGGCGATCCCGAAGATCGCCGCGAGGCCGACGGCGAAGCCTGCGAACTTCGCTGGTGTGTTCATCGGGGGCTCCGTTCCGGATGGTTTCGTCACGGATTCGGGCTGGTCCGTGCGGTACGAACGCGTGCGGCTCACCGTCGTCCTAGTGGTTACCATACCCCCCTAGGGTAACTTGTCAACCGGCTGCGGTCGCCCATGAGCGGCAATCGCACCGGTCACGGGGCTGCCTTCGCCCTACCCAGCCATGCCGTCCCCGAAAACCGAGATCGCCCCGGGTCGGTACCGCCGGAACGTTTCCGGCGGTACCGACCCGGGGCGATCGTGACGGCGGTGAACGAGTCGACCGTGGAACGCTCGGGCCATCCGCCCGACGGACCGAGTCGCTAGGCGGCCGCGTGCAGATTCCGCGCGGTCGGTGAGGTGGCGGTGGTGGCCGGATCGGGGTGGGTTCCGAAGAGGCGGTCGGCGGTGCCGGAGGTGGTCACGGTGAACCAGAAATGTTCGTTCTTGTAGTGGTGGTGCCTGTGGTTCTTCCATACCGCCCGGTAGAGGCCGTGTTTCGGTTTGTAGTCGGTGTGGATGAGGTAGTGGGTCCACTCGTAGCAGAGGCCGAGCACCGTGACGGTGAGCAGGAATGTGAGGCCGAGACCCGTTCGCGGGAAGGCGAATACGGTGATCGCGAGCAGGGCCGCGACGACCACCGCGAGTGACCTGGTCGGGATGAAGATCAGCGGGATGTCGCGCGGATTCACGTGGTGTTCGCGGTGTTTGCGCGCCAGTTCGCTGTCGAGGGTGACAGGGCCGAGCCGTTTCGGTCGCCAGTGCAGCACCAGCACGTGCACCACCCATTCGAAGGCGGGGAAGACGGCGAGCACCGCGGCGGGCACCGCGGCGTCGCTCCACCGCCAGTCGCCGACGACGACGCGGGCGATCAAGGCCCCGGCGAGCACCGTGGCGATCATCCACGGCGACGGATGGCGCAGGAATTCCCGGAAGGCGTCGGGGAGATCGAGTCCGCGTCGCAGCGCGCGGCCGGGTGTGGCGGTGGGGCTATCGGTATGTGTCATGACGGTTTTCCTTGTGCTGAGACGGTCCAGGGCGGTCACTGCCCGCCGAGGGCGGCGATCAGGGCCGTGGTCGCCGGTTCCAGAAGTGCCGTTGCCGCGTCCGCGGCCTGTTCGGGCTCGCCCGCGAGCACGGCGTCGGCGAGTCGGCGGTAGCCGTCGGTATTGCCCACCTCGGCGGACATGAGGGGGGCGAGCGCGACGAGCGCGGGTTCGTACGCGGCGCCGAGCATGTTGAACATCAACCGGAAGACGATCGAGTCCGCCGCGTCGATGATGTGATCCCAGAATTGCAGCGCGAGCCGTTGCAGGGCGATCGGATCGGATTCGGCGCCGAGTGCGTCGAGCAGTCGCGCGAGTTCGGCGCGCAACGCCTCGGCGTCGGCGTCGCCGATTCGCGCCGCGGCCAGTTCGGCGACCTTGGGGCCGTTGTGCAGCCGCGCCTCCAGGATGCTGCGCGCGACAGCGGGTTCCAGCACACCCGCTCGGACGAGCAGCCGTGGCAGTACCTCCAGTCCGGCGCCGCGCCGATAGTCGAGCACCGTCGTCGCGTCGCCCTGGCGCACCGCGACGAGTCCGGCCGCGCCGAGTCGTTGCAGCGCCTCGCGGACCGCGGGGCGCGAGACGCCGAGCGCCTCGGCGAGCTGTCGCTCACTGGGCAGCGTCGAACCCGGTGCGAGTTCGCCGCTGAGCACATCCGCGGCTATCTGTTCGAAGACGTCAGCCGATACCGAACGCTTGACCACCGGTTGCAATGCCATGCCCCCACCTTGCCCCGCAGTGGTCAGCTGGTCAAGTGGTCATACCAATTTCTCGGTCCGTCGTAGCCCGTCCGGTCGTGGCAGACTCGAACATGGGAGGAGGGAGAGGTCATGACGCGACATCACGGCGGGCAACGGTGGATAGCGCACGCGCTGCCGATCCGGACCGGGAGAGTGCTGCTCCTGCATCGCAATCCGGGGGGTAGGCACGGCGATCTGTGGGATATCCCCGGGGGCTCGGTCGGCCCCGGCGAGACACCGGCACAGGCCGCACGACGCGAGGTCAGCGCGGAAACGGGCCTGGACGTCCTGATCGCCGACGAACTGACCCATTTCGTCAACCCGGACACCGGAGACGACGAGGTCGACCTGCAGACCGCGGATACCGAGACGATCAACACCCAGACCAACCCGCTCCAGATCAACGAGGCCGTGACCGTCGGCATCCACACCGTCACCTTCGGCTGTTTCGAGAACAGGCTCGACCGCGATGTCAGCCTCACGCCCGAACATTGCGAATTCGAGTGGATGTCCTACGCCGAGGCCACCCATGTGCCGCTGGTCTGGCATGTGCGGCGCACCCTCGACCACGCGGAGGCGCTCGGCCTGCTGACCTAGCTGGGATCGGAGCCGCGCACCGCGGCGAGCCAGACGGTGACGGCCGCGCCGACCAGCGTGGCCCCGACGAAGGCGGGCAGACCGCCGCCCATGACGTAGACCCAGAGCAGGGCCGCGAACGGGGCGGCGACGGCGGACTGGGCGTCCAGGAGCAGGCGGCGGGTCGCTGTGGTGACCGTCGCCGCCTTCTCGGCGGCCTCCGGATCGGGCAGGGACGCGTTGTCGATGAGGCGGCCGGGGGGTTCGCCGGTGCGAATACGGCCGGACGGATACAGGCGTACGGTGCCCGTGTGCAGCGTTCGCCCGGTGACCTCGGCGGTGGTTTCGGTGAGCGCCAGCAGAGCGGGATCGAAATAAACCGGTAGCCAACGGGATTCGACGCCCGTGCGCGAATCCGTCGCGGCGTTCGCGGTGATCTCCAACCATGATCGGCTGACCAGCCGGTGCTGATTCCTGACCCGCCTGATCCTGACCGTGCCCGGCGAATCGAGCCCGTTGGGCAGGTGGCCGAACGCGGTGGCGAGCCGGAACGCGGTGTAGCCGAGGACGACGACCACCACCACGGCAAGGCCCGCGAGCTGGTCCACATCGGCGAACGGCGTCATCGCGGCACATACCGCGATGACGCCGATGGTCGTTCCGACCGGGTAGCCGAGCGGATGACCCGGTCCGGATCTCACTTCAGGAAGCCGACTTTCGTGAAATCGGCCGATTGCAGACCGAACGCGCCCCAGTTCGCGAGATCCGCGCGCTGGGCGATGGTCCCGGCCGACTGGTAGAGCGGCAGCGAGAAACCCTCCGCGAAGATCATCTTGTCGGCCTCGTTGGCCATCTCGATCGCTTTGTCCGGGTCGAGTTCGGAGATGATCTCCTCGATCAACGCGTTCAATTCCGGTGACCCGATACGTCCCTTGTTGCCCTGAAGGTTGTTCGGGTCGTAGTAGTAGATCTGCGGCAGCGCGCCGAGCGGGAAGATGCTCTTGCTCCAGACGAAATTGGCGATATCGAAATTGCCGGGATCGATGACCTGGGTGAACAGGCCGTTGCCGGGATAGGTCTGGATGTCGAGTTTCACGCCGATCGCGGCGAGGTTCTGCTGGGCGATCTGCGCGACCTGATTCCAGGTTTCGGCCTGGAACATGACATTGCGGATGACGAGTTTGCGTCCGTCCTTCTCGCGGACGTCGCCGTTGAGTTTCCAGCCGAGTTCGTCGAGTTCTTTGGCCGCTTGATCCGGGTCGTAGGCAACCGACTGGGCGTTGTTCTGATAGCCCTTCTGACCGTTGAGGTAGAGATGGTTGTCGAGCGGCTTCGGATCCTGCACCACTCCGTTCAGGAGCGCCGTCGCGATACCCTGCCGGTCGATGCCCTTGGAGACGGCGACACGCAACCGCGGATCCTCGAGAATCGAGCCGGGAGCGCCGTTGAAGGTCATATGCGTGAAATTCAGCGACGGTGCGCGCCGTACCACCAATCCGGGCGAACCCGACGCCGTCGTCACCTCATCGATACCGCTGATGGACGCCGAATCGAGTTCGTTGTTCTGCAGCGCGCTCAGACGCGCCGAACTGTCGAGCACGCTGTAGGTGACGGTGTCGAGGACCGGCGTATCACCCCACCACTTGGGGTTGCGGCCGAGCACGATTCGCTGCTGCGCCCGGTCGATCGAGGTGATCACGAACGGTCCCGCCGAGGCGTGCAATCCGTTGCGATCGAGATCGTTGAAGGCCTGCGGCGTCGCGGTGCTCGCCTTGGGGTAGAGCGGATTGAACATGCCCTGCCACTCGGCGTAATGCTTGGCCATCGTGACGATCGCCTGCCGGTCGTCTACTCCGCGCTCGACCTTCGCGACACGGCTGTAGCCCTGGGTCGCCCCGACCAGGAAGGCGTTGTCGCGGCCGCTGAGCGCGTTGGCCTGGCTCGCGAGATCCTCCCACGTGATGGGGGTGCCGTCCGTCCACACCGCTTTCGGGTTGATCGTGTAGGTGATCTGCTGCGGTTCGGTACCGGTGAGCTGTATGTCGGTGTAGTAGTTGCGGTCGATCGGCAACTCACCCGACGCGGTCGAGTTGATCGTGCCTGGCAGTGTCCACCCGACCACCTCGGAGGCATCGCCGTCGGCATCGACGTGCAGGCTGTTGAACGTCTCCGGGAAGCCGGTGATCTGCAACCGCAGATTGCCGCCCTGGCGCAATTCGCTCACGTCGTGCGGATTGATGTCGACGGTGGTGCCGATGGCGCCGCTGCCCGCCGTCACACCATTGCTGTCAGCCGAACATCCGGCGACGACGAGTCCGACGGCGGTGGCGCGGATGATCAGGCGTAGCCCGAGCGACCGAATCCTCACGGTGTTCCTTCCAGATGGCCGAACCGTCCGCCGCGTCCGGCGAAAGTCATTTCACGAAACCGATTTTCGTGTAGTCGAGCGAGGCGAGTCCCGCCGCGCCGAAATTGGCGAGGTCGGCGCGTACCGCCACGTTGCCGGGGGATTGGAGCAGCGGCACCGAATGGCCCTCCTCGAAAACCTTGCGGTCGACCTGATTGGCCAGTTCGATCGCCTTCTGCGGATCGAGTTCGGACATCGTCCGGTCGATCAGCGCGTTGAGTTCAGGAGAGCCGATGCGGCCGTAATTGCCCTGCAGATCGTCCGGGTTGTAGCCGTAGATCTGATTGAGACTGCTCAGCGGGAACGGGTCACCCACCCAGCTCCACTGCCCCACATCGAAATTGCCCGGCTGGATCACGTCGGTGAAGTAGCCCTTGCCGGGTTTGGTCTCGATATCGACCTTCACCCCGATCGCGGCCAGGTTCTGCTGGATGATCTGCGCCATCTGCACCCAGGTGACGTCGTTGTACATGACGTCGCGGATCTCCAGCCTGCGCCCGTCCTTCTCGCGGAACTCCCCGTTGAGTTTCCAGCCCGCGGCGTCGAGTTCGGCGGCGGCCGCCGCCGGATCGAAGCCGAGGCTGTTGTCCCGGTACCCCTCCTGGCCCCGCAGGTAGATGTGGTTGTTCAGCGGTTTCGGATCCTGGACCAGTCCGGTCTGAATGGCGGTCGCGATGCCCTGGCGGTCGATGGCCTTGGAGATGGCCACGCGCACCGCCGGATCGGCGAGGATCGAACCGGGCGCGCCGTTGAAGGTCAGGTGGCTCCAGCCGTTACCGGGTGCGCGCCTGACCACGACGCCGGGGGTGTTCTGCGCGGTCTTCAGGTCGTCCCTGGAACCGAGCCCGGTGGCGTCGATCTCGTTGTTCTGCAGTGCGGGCAGCGTGGCCTCGCTGGAGAGCACGGAGTAGGTGATGGTGTCGAGTTTGGGCTTGTCGCCCCACCAGGTCGGGCTGTGGCCGAGCACGATGCGGCCCTGGGCCCGGTCGGTCGACTGCACCGTGAACGGGCCCGCCGTCAGCGCGATCGCGTCGACGAGGCTCTTGTTGAAACTCTCCGGCGTCGCCGTCACCGATTTCGGGTACAGGAAGGAATTGCCCGCGAACTGGCCGCGCCATTCGGCGTAGTGCTGGGTGAAGGTGACGACGGCCTGCCGGTCGTCGGCGCCGCGTTCAACCTTCGCGACCTTGTCGAACCCGTTGTTGTTGCCGATCAGGAACGCCTTGTCCCGCCCGCTGAGGGCGTTGGCCTGGGAGGCGATGTCCTCCCAGGTGATCGGGCTGCCGTCGGACCAGACGGCCTTCGGGTTGATGGTGTAGGTGACCTGCTGCGGTTCGGTGTTCGTCAGCTGGATGTCGGTGAAGTAGTCGGTGTCGATCGACAGTCGGCCCGAGGCGTCGGTGCGGAACGCGCGCGGCATCATCGGACGCTCGATCGAGGTGATCGTCGCGTCGTTGCCGTCGTTGGACAACGTGTTCCAGTTGGCCGGGTAGGCGGAGACCGACAGCCGCAGATTGCCGCCGTCACGCAGTTCGGAGACATCCTTGGGATTGATATCGCTGGTCGTCCCGAGTTCGGCGACGGCCCCCTCCGGGGCGGTGTCGTCGCCGGAACCGCACCCCGTCAGCACCAGCGCGCACGCGAGGACCGTGACGGCCGACCGTGAGCCGAGAGACCGATATCCCATGGAATAACCTTCCTGACGACGAAGTGCGTGACCCGGCTGTCGTACTCGAATCCTCACCGCACGAATGTTCACCGCACGAATCCGATCGTGGTGTAGTCGTAGGATGCCAGACCCGGCGCGCCGTAATTGGCGAGATCGGCCCGCACCGCGACATTGCCGGTCGACTGCACCAGCGGCAGCGAGAAGCCGATCTCGAACAGTTCGCGGTCGACCTCGTTGGCCAGTTCGTTGGCCTTCTCCGGGTCGAGTTCGACCAGCGACCGCTCGATCAGCGCGTTGATCTCCGGCGAGCCGATACGACCGTAATTGCCCTGGAGTTCTCCGCCGGGGTTGTAGGCGTAGACCTGCGGCAGGCTGCTCAACGGGAAGGCGTCGCCGGACCAGACCCAGTGCGCCACATCGAAATCACCCGGTTTGATCACGTCGGTGAAGTAACCCGCGCCGGGTTTGGTCACGATCTCCATCTCGATGCCGACCCGCGCGAGATTCTGCTGGATGACCTGCGCGATCTGCACCCACGACTGCGCGTTGTACATGACATCGCGGAATTTCAGCCTGCGGCCGTCCTTCTCGCGGAATTCGCCGTTGAGTTTCCAGCCGAGCGCGTCGAGTTCGGCCGCGGCGGCCGCGGGATCGTAGGGCAGGCTGTTGTCGCGGTAGCCGATCTGCCCCTCGACGAAGACATGGTTGCCCAGCGGTTTCGGATTCTCCACCAGCCCGTTCTGCACCGCCGTCGCGATGCCCTGGCGATCGATGGCCTTCGACACCGCGACGCGCAGCGCCGGGTCGGCCAGAATCGAGCCGGGGGAGCCGTTGAAGGTCAGATGCGACCAGCTGTTGCCCGGTGCGCGGCGGATGGCGACGCCGGGGGTGTTTCGCGCCGTCTTCATCTCATCGATCGAGGAGATTCCCACCGCGTCGATCTCGTTGTTCTGCAAGGCCGGGATCAGCGCCTCGCTGGAGAGCACCGAGAAGGTGATGGTGTCGAGTTTCGGTGTGGCGCCCCACCACCGGGGATTGTGGGCGAGCACCACGCGACCCTGCGCGCGGTCCACCGACCGGACCAGGAAGGGCCCTGCGGTCAGGGTGATGCCGTCGCGCAGACTGTTGTTGAACGCCTCGGCCGACGCGGTGACCGATTTCGGATAGAGGAACGAGTTGCCCGCGAACTGGCCGCGCCATTCGGAATAGGGCTGGGCGAAGGTGAGCACCGCCTCGCGGTCGTCGGCCCCGCGTTCGACCTTGGCCACCCGGTCGAAACCGGTGGTCAGTTTGATCAGGTACGAGGTGTCCCGCCCGCTGAGGGCGTTTGCCTGGGAGGCGATGTCCTCCCAGGTGATCGGGCTGCCGTCGGACCAGACGGCCTTCGGGTCGATCGTGTAGGTGACCTGCTGCGGTTCGGTGCTCGTCAGCCGGACATCGGTGAAGAAATTGGTGTCGACGGACAGTTCACCGCTGGCGCTGGTGCGGAAGGCACGCGGCATCATCGGCCTCGCCAGCGCGCCGACCTCACCGCTGGCGTCGGTGTGCAGCACGTTCCAGTTCTCCGGCAGCGACGTCAGGGCCAGCCGCAGGTTGCCGCCGTCGCGCAATTCGGAGACATCGCGCGGATTGATATCGCTGGTGGTGCCGAGTTGGGCGGCCGCACCGGCCGGCGCGCTCTCCTCGGCGTCGCCGCAGCCGGCGAGCACCAGGGTGAGGGCGACGAACGGCACGGCGAGTCCGCGACGGCGTGCGGTGGTCCGCTGGGTTCTCATCGCAGGAATCCGATCGTGGTGTAGTCGTAGGTCGCCAGACCGGGAGATCCGATATTGGCCAGATTCGCCCGGACGCCGTAACTACCGTCGGACTGGGTCAGGGGCAGCGAGTGTCCCTCGTCGAAAACCTTGCGGTCGACCTCGTTCGCCAGTTCGACGGCCTTGTCCGGTTCGAGTTCGGCGAGGGTTCGCTCGATGAGGGCGTTGAGCTCCGGTGAGCCGATCCGGCCGTAGTTGCCCTGGAGGTCGGTGGGGTCGTAATAGTAGATCTGCCGGATGCTCCCGAGCGGGAAAGCGTCACCCTGGAAACTGAATTGCGCGGCGTCGAAATCACCCGGCTGGATGACATCGGTGAAGAATCCCGCGCCCGGTTTGGTGTCGATGGTGAGCCCGACGCCGATGCCCGCGAGATTTTGCTGGATGATCTGCGCGACCTGCACCCAGACGGGGTCGTTGTACATGACATCGCGGATGACCAGCTTGCGCCCGTCCTTCTCGCGGAATTCGCCGTTGAGTTTCCAGCCGAGCGTGTCGAGTTCGCGCGCCGCGGCGGCCGGGTCGTAGCCGAGGCTGTTGTCCCGGTAACCGTCCTGCCCCTGCAGGTAGACGTGGTTGTTCAGCGGTTTCGGATTCTCGACCAGTCCGTTCTGAATGGCGGTCGCGATGCCCTGCCGGTCGATGGCCTTCGAGATCGCCACGCGCACACCCTGATCGGCCAGGATCGAACCCGGAGCGCCGTTGAAGGTGATGTGACGCCAGCGATTGCCGGGGGCGCGGCGCACCTCGAGGCCGGAGGTGTCACGCGCTGTCTTCACCTCGTCGACCGAGCTGAGCAGCGCCAGGTCGAGTTCGTCGTTCTGTAGCGCGCCGATCCAGGCGGCGTGGTCGAGCACGCTGAAGGTGATGGTGTCGAGTTTCGGTTGATCGCCCCACCACCCGGGATCGCGTTCGAGCACGATCCGGCCCTGGCCGCGATCGGTCGACCGGATCCGGAACGGGCCCGCGGTCGGCCCCATCGCGTCGGTCAGACTCTTGTTGAACGAATCCGGCGTCGCCGTCACCGATTTCGGGAACAGCGCGGCATTGCCCGCGAACTGCCCGCGCCATTCGGCGTACGGCTGCCTGAAGGTGAGCACCGCCTGCCGGTCGTCGACGCCGCGTTCCACCTTCTCCACGAATTCGAAACCGTTGGTTATCGCGATCAGGAACGCCTTGTCCCGTCCGCTGAGGGCGTTCGCCTGGGACGCGAGATCCTCCCAGGTGATCGGATTCCCGTCGGACCACGTGGCTTTCGGATTGATCGTGTAGGTGATCTGCTGCGGATTCGTTCCAGTCAGCGCGATATCGGTGAAGTAGTTCGTGTCGACGGCGAGTTCGCCCGCCGCGTTCACCTGGAAGGCGCGCGGCATCATGGGCTTCTCGATATCGGCGATCTCGCCCTCGTTGCCGTCGTTGGACAGCGTGTTCCAGTTCGCGGGGAACGAGGTCACCGCCAACCTCAGATTGCCGCCGTCGCGGAGCTCGTCGCGGCTTCTCGGATTGATATCGCTGGTGGTGCCGATCGCGTCGGACAGCCCGTGGGCGGAATGATCGTCGCTCGAGCCGCAGCCCGCCGCGACGAGTCCGACCACGACGATCGCCGTGGCACAGCGAAACCGCCCGGACCGTGTGCGCCCGGACCGTGTGCGCACCGACCGGTCCAGCCTCGAACGAACTTCCACAGCGCTCTCCTGCCTACCCGCTGACGACCGGAACCGGCACCGCCTCGATCAACGCCCGGGTGTACTCGTGTCGAGGATCGTCGAAGATCTGCTCGGCCGGACCGGCTTCGACGATCTTGCCGCGATACATCACCGCGATATCGTGCGCGAGATTGCGCACCACCGACAGGTCGTGGGAGACGAACAGATACGACAGTCCCCGCTCGGTCTGTAGATCGCGCAGCAGATTCAGCACACCGGCCTGGATGGACACGTCCAGTGACGACACCGGTTCGTCCAGCACGAGCAGTTCCGGATCCAGGGCGAGGGCGCGCGCGATGCTGATGCGCTGCTTCTGGCCGCCGGAGAAATCCGCCGGATAGCGGTCGGCGTGTTCGGGACGCAGGCCGACCTGCCTGAGCAGTTGCGGTACCCGTTCGGCGATCTCGGCCCTTGGCCTGCCGTCGATGCGCAGCGGTTCGGCCAGCGCGTCGAAGATCGGCAGCCGCGGATCGAGTGAGGCCGTCGGATCCTGGAACACGATCTGCATCGTGCGGCGGATCTCGCGTTTCTGGGACCTGGTCAGCGTCGCGACATCGCGGCCCATGATCTCGATGGTGCCCGATTCCGGTTTCGCCAGGTCGAGGATCTGGGTGAGCGTCGTCGATTTGCCGGAACCGGATTCGCCGACCAGGGCCAGCGTCCGTCCCTTGCGCACCTCGAAGCTGATGCCGTCGACCGCGCGGACCTCGCCCTTGCGGCGCTGGAAGATCACCCCCGAGGTGATCGGGAAGGTTTTCCGCAATTCCGAGACTCGCAGCACCACACCGGAATCGGCGTCGTCACGGGTCGCGGGTTCGGTGATCTCGGTGCGGTAGGCGGTGAACAGTTCGGCCGTGCCGACCTCTTGGGTGCGGATACACGCCACGGCGTGTCCGGGCGCGGTGTTCTCCAACGGCGGTTCCGCGACCAGGCATTCGTCGATCGAGATCGGGCAGCGCGGCGCGAACGAGCAGCCGGGCGGCAGGGCGTGCATGGCGGGCGGCGCGCCGACGATCGGGATCAGCGGCGAGCGGGCAGGCCCGTCCATCCTCGGGATCGAGCCGAGCAGACCCACCGTGTACGGCATCCTCGGCTCGTTGAAGAGTTCGGCCGCGGTTGCCGTTTCGACGACCTTGCCCGCGTACATCACCGCGATCCGGTCGGCCAAGGTCGCGGCGATGCCCATGTCGTGGGTGATCATGATGACGCCCGCGCCGGTGATATCGCGTGCCTTGCGCAGCAGATTCAAGATCTGCTTCTGCACCGTGACGTCGAGTGCCGTGGTCGGCTCGTCGCAGATGATCAGCGCGGGATCGTTGGCGATCGCCATCGCGATCACCACGCGCTGGCGCATACCGCCGGAGAATTCGTGCGGGAAGGCCTTGGCCCGCACCTCGGCGTCCTCGATGCCGACGAGTTTCAGCAGGTCGACCGCTTTCGCCGCCGCCTCCTTGCGGCCCATCGAGCCGTGCGCGAGCAGCGCCTCCGCGATCTGCTCGCCCACCCGGTACACCGGTGTGAGCGCGGAGAGCGGGTCCTGGAAGACCATGCTGATCGAACTGCCGCGCAGCGCGGACATCTGACGGTCGCCCAGTCCGAGCAGTTCGCGCCCGCGCAACCGGATCGATCCGTTGATACGCGCCTGCTCGGGCAGCAGACCGATGATCGCCAGCGACGACACCGATTTGCCGGACCCGGATTCGCCGACGATCGCGAGCACCTCACCGTCGGCCACGGTGTAGTTCACCCCGCGCACGGCGTCGATACGACCCTCTTCACTGGGGAAGGAGACCCGCAGATCGGAAACCTCCAGCAGGGGCGCTGTCGAATGTGCGCCGGTCATGGCTTGGCCTTCTCTTCCGATGCCGCTGAGGCTGATTTAGCTGATTTAGCTGACTTAGCTGATTTATCCGGGGCCGACTTCTTCTTGGACCTCGCGCGCGCGGCGCTCGGATCGAACGCGTCGCGCAGGCCGTCGCCGACCAGATTCGCGCACAACACCGTCAGGATCAGCAGGCCGCCCGCGAACATGAACAGCCACGGGTAGGTCAGCGCCGATCGGGTGCCCGCCGCGATCAGCGAACCGAGCGACACATCGGGCGGCTGCACACCGAATCCGAGGAAGCTCAAACCGGTTTCGGCCATGATCGCCGCACCCACGGTGAGCGTGGTGTCGATGATCAGGATGGACGCGATATTCGGCACGATATGGCTGACGATCACGGTGCGGGTCGGCGCGCCCATGTATCGCGCGGCCTTGACGAATTCGCGATCACGCAGGCTCAGCGTCAGTCCGCGCACGATGCGGGCACTGATCATCCAGCCGAAGACCGCCAACAGCACGATCAGCAGCCAGAAGGATCCGCTGCCCTTGGTGCGCGGCGCGAAGATCGCGATGATGATGAAACTCGGGACGACGAGCAGCAGGTCGACCAACCACATGATGGCCCGGTCGGTCCAGCCGCCGAGCAATCCGGCCAGCGCGCCGGCCGTGGCCGCGATGGTCGTCGAGATGAGCGCCACCAGCAGGCCGATGACCAGCGATTTCTGTAGACCGCGCAGGGTCTGCGCCAGTACGTCCTGACCGATCTGGGTGGTACCGAACGGATGGTCGGCGCTCGGCGGTTTCAGCAGCGCCGTGTAGTCCATCTGCTGGTAGTCGTAGGGCAGCAGCGGCGGCAGCGCGAAACTGAGGATGAACATCAGGACCAGCACCACCGCGCCCGCCACGGCCGGTTTGTTGCGCAGGAAGCGCCGTATCACGAGTTTGCGGCGTCCCGCCGCCGCGATCTCCGGCGCGCCCTGGACGATGATCTCGGCTTCGGTCATGCCCGCGCCTCCCCTGTGCGATCCACCCGGCCCCCGTGCGCGCCGGTCTGCCTCTGTCCGACGCTCATCCCACACGCACCCTGGGATCGAGCAGCGCGTAGACGATATCGGAGAGCAGGCCGGAGACCAGTACGACCAGGCCCGCGAAGGCCGTCACCGTCACCACGACGTACAGGTCCTGGGCGTTGATCGAATCGACGAGCCATTCGCCGACCCCGTGCCAGCCGAAGATCTTCTCGGTGAAGGTCGCGCCGGTGATCAGGGCGCCGAGGCTGTAGGCGAACAGTGTCGCCATCGGGATCAACGCGGTGCGCAGACCGTGCTTGTACAACGCCTTGTTGCGGGTCAGTCCCTTGGCGCGCGCGGTGCGAATGAAATCGCTCTGGAGTACGTCGAGCATCGCATTGCGCTGGTAGCGGCTGTATCCGGCCATTCCGCCGAGGGCCAGCGCCGCCGTCGGCAGCACCAGATGCTGCACCCGGTCGAGCAGTTGCGGCCCGAAACCCTCGATCTTGTTCGCCGACGTCTCACCGGTATAGAGGAATATCTGCGACCCGGTCAGCGAATTGATCTCGAGCGCACCGTATTTCAGGAGCGTCGCGAGGAGGAAGATGGGCGTGCTCAAGATCAGCAACGACACGATCGTCGTGAAATAGTCGCTGAACTTGTACTGCCTTATCGCCCCCGCCGCGCCGATCAGCACACCGAGCGCCGTGCCGATCAGCGAGCCGACGATCAGCAGACGCAAGCTCACGGCCACCCGCCTCGGCAACTCCTCGCTCACCGGCTGCCCGGCCAGCGTGGTGCCGAAATCGCCGTGCGGAATGCCTTTCAGCCAGGTGATATACCGCTGCGGGATCGGGTCGTCGAGATGCAACTCCTCGGCCTTGGCGTCGATCACCGACTGCGGTGGGCGTGGGTTGCGCTGTTCGAGACTGTCCAGCGGCCGGAACGTCAGCGACGCCAGGCTGAACGTCAGGAAGGAGGCCAGCAGCAACAGCACGACATAGTTCAGCGCGCGTCGTAGCAGGAAGCCGGTCATCAGTCCTCTGGTCCTACGGCTGGTCGGGCCAGCGTCCGAGTATTAGGCCCCGATCATAGGGACGCGCACACCGGTCTCGCATGCCGCGCGCGCAACAGCAGGTCCGCCGGGTGTCGGTGAACTGCTTTATCCTGAGCGGACCATGACGTCGGGCTATCCGGCGTGGGAGGGGGAAGACCAGTGGCGTATCCGCAGTATCCGGGGGGCTACAACCCGTATCCCGGCGGTTATTCGATGCCCGCCGCGGCGCCGAACGGCGCGACCGCGATCATCGCCGGTGTGCTGGCGTGTCTCGGCGCGCTCTCCAATCTGGTGGGCGGGGGATTCAACGTCGCGTTCAGCGCCGCGGACTTCGGCTCGGACCTGTCGGAATTCGATTCGACCGGATTACTCGGCAACGAGAGCTACAGCACATTCGCTCTGGTGACCGGGATCGTCTCGATCATCACGGCGGTGGTGCTCGGCGTCGGTGCGATCATGCTGTTCAACCGCAAAGCGCTCGGCCGCACACTCGTGGCGGCGGCGTGCGCGGTCTGCATCCTGTCGCAGCTCGTCGGGGTGGTCGTCGTGCTCGGCCTGCTGTCCTCGACCGACGTCTCCCCGGTCAGCGGCGGTCTGAGCGGAATCTTCAGCATCGTCTTCCCGGTCGCGACCCTCGTCCTGGCCCTGGTGCCGGCGACATCGCGGTGGCTGGCCCACCGGCCGACGGAGGTCCCGCCAGGTTACGGCTCCCCGCAACAGGGTTACCCCCAACCCGGATATCCGGACGCCCGCGACCAGCAGTACGGCGGCTCGCGGCCGGGGTACCAGCAGCCCGGTTATCCGCAGCAGGCCCCCGGCATTCCCGGAACGGGTGCGCCGCTGGGCGATCCCGCCTACTCCGCGCCGCCCTCGGTGCCGCAGACCGGCTACCCGCAGCAGGACCACGGCATTCCCGCACCGGGCGTGCCGCTCGGCGACCCGGCGTATTCCGCGCCGCCTCCGCTGCCGCGACCCGACTCCGCCTACCCGCCGCCGCCCGTCCCGCTGACCAAATCCCAGGACGAAACGTGGAAACCACAGGGCGGATGGTGAGCGTTGCGATCGCGCTTCGACGAATTTCCGGCAGGATGGAATAGGTGACCCATCTGCACCTGCCCAAGCCCAAGATGGTGGCCACCGATGTGGACGGCACCCTCATCGACCACGACGAGCGGGTCACCGCGCGCACGAAGGCCGCGGTGGCGGCCCTGATCGCCGACGGTGTGCCGTTCGTTCTCGCCACCGGCAGGCCGCCACGCTGGATCGATCCGGTGGTCGACGGCCTCGGCTACGCGCCGCTGTGCGTCTGCGGCAACGGCGCGGTGATCTACGACAGCGCCACCGACAAAGTGCTGGCGAGCCGCACCCTCGACGTCCCGACACTGTCGTGGATCGCCGATCTCGCCGAGCGGGCGCTGCCCGGCTGCGGACTGGCCGCCGAACGAGTCGGGGCCACCGCGCACGACGCGGTGACACCCCAGTTCGTCAGCTCACCGGAATACGAACACGCCTGGCTGAACCCGGACGACACTGCGGTCGCGCGGCACGAGGTCATCGACGCGCCCGCGATCAAGATGCTCATCCGGTTGCCGGGGGCCCGCAGCGGGACCATGCTCGCGACCCTGGAACCGCTGGTCGGCGCACGCGCCGACATCACCTATTCCACCGACCACGGATTGATCGAACTGTCCGCGCCCGGCGTCACCAAGGCGTCGGGACTGTCCTCGGTCGCCCAGCGCCTCGGCGTGGAACCTTCCGCGATCATCGCCTTCGGCGATATGCCCAACGACGTGCCGATGTTGCGGATGGCGGGGCACGGCGTCGCCATGGCGAACGCGCACGAGGAGGCCATCGCCGCGGCGGACGAGGTCGCCGCGGCGAATTCCGAGGACGGGGTCGCCCAGATTCTCGAACGCTGGTGGGTCTGAAGCGGTGAACGAAGCGGCGGGTGCGCCCTTTCGAGGGCACACCCGCCGCTGCTGTTCGGTTCGTGTTCGGCGCTACGGGCCTGGCTCCGACGCCCCGGACTCCTCGGCCGGATCCCGACGCATCTCCTGCTCGTAGGTGTCGTTGTAGGTCTTCAGCACCGTGGTCACGATCCCGGTGAGTTCGTTGAGGATCAGCGATCCGTTCTGGAAATCCGAGCGCAACCCGTCCGGCACCGGATAGCTGTCGGTCAGGGGGAGTCCGAGTGCGCCCCCGTCCCCGCCGAGTTGCAGGAAGCGGTCGAGGATCGCGCCGAGCACTTCGAACACCCCGCCCTCGGCGTTCGTGTAGACGTAGCCGTTGGTAAACCGGGCGTACTGGCCGCCGTTGGCGGCGGGCATCGGCTCGGATTCGGCGTCACCGAGGGGACCGTCCGGACCGCCACGCTCGGACCAGTGCCTGGCGATGACATTGTCATCGACCATGGTGAGCAGTCGGGCGGTCAGCGCGGCGAGTTCGGCGAGTTCGGCGGCGCTGCGCCGCGACGTCGCACTGTCCTGCTGACGGGTGTCGCCGCCCGCGGCGATATCGCGGATGCGATCCATCACGTCGTAGGCGGCGTCGCCCGGGCAGCTGGTGTTCCCGACATCGCGGTGCGCGAAAACCACGGGCAGCCGCACGGATTCGCCCTGCGCGTACGGGGTGAACTCGGTGCCCTCGGACCACATGGTGGTGGAACCCTTCGGGTCCAGGCCCGCCACCCTGGTCCGCCAACCGATGAAGTTCCCCACCGCCTCCAGCGCGATATTCGACGGCGTCTCGGATTCGTGGTTGCCCATCAGCGCGATGCCCGCGGTGTTCTCGTTGAACCCGCCCGCGTGCGCGCCCTGCACCGGCCGGTCCAATCCGCCCGCGCGGCCCTCGAAGATCTGACCGTATTTGTCGACCATCGCGTTGTACCCGATGTCACACCAGCCCAGCGTGCGCGCGTGATAGGTGTAGATCGCCCGGACGATGCCCGCCGATTCGGATTTGCTGTAGTCGTTGCGGCCCGCGGTGTGATGCACGGTGACGCCGCCGAGCTGGTCGTCGTAGGTGGGTTCGTCGCATCGGATGGATTCGTCCGCGCCCCACTGCGCGCGGCTGATGACGTTCGGCCCGCCGCCCGGCAACGCCGAGGCGATGTCGTGCAGCGCGCCGTCGATCGCGCCGCGACCCGGATCGATCAGCACCGCCGTCAATCCGGGGGCGAGGGCCGAGATATCGGACCGTGGCGCGGCGGCGGGCACCGGCTGGACCGGATCGGCCAGCGGCAGCGAAGGCGGCGGCGGGGCCTTCGGCGCGGCGGCGGCGTCCTTGCGGGTCACCAGGATCTGCACGGCGGTGGTGTTGCCGACATAGATCGGTTCGGTGCCCGCGGTCCGGTCGGCGGTGCTGCGGTCGGTGCGCCTGGTGTCGACGGGTTCGGTCTCGTACCACGGCCCCCAGGTGCCGTTCGGCTGGCGCGCCCGCACCATGGCCTTGGTGTTCACCAGATCCTGCGCGGTGAGCGCGACGACGCTGAACGGGGTGTCGCGCGAGAGTTCCTTGACCTGGGCCCCGACCTGGTCGACCAGGTCGGCGGGGATCGCGCCCGGTGCCAATGCCGGTGTGTCGGGGGTGGTTCCGGGTTCGAGCTGGGTGGGATCGGCGACGAATCGGATGCTCCCGCCCGTCTGCCCCGGGGCTCTGGCGGGAACCGATGGGCCGGTGTCGTTCAGTTGCGGCAGCGGGATCTCGTCGGGTAATTCCACGCCCGACGGCAGCGGCAGCCCGTCGGGGACGGTGACCGAAGGCGGTAACGGCAGCATCCGCAGATCGGACAGGTGCAGGTCGGGTAGGTCGAGTCCGGTGAGTTCGCGCACCGGAAGCGTGATGTCGGGCGCCGAGTTCATCATCACCTCGGCCATCCGCGCGGGTACCGCCGCCAGGTCGCTGTTGTTCGCCGGTCGGTAACCGACCGAATCGCTGAGTGTCAGTGCCGCCAGCGGAGCCGTGACCGCAAGGGTGGTGAGAACCGGGAGCACGTAGGAACGTTTCGGTTTGCGGTTCGGCACGAGCGTCTCCAATCGGATCGACCAGTGAACATGCGCACAATTTCCTACTTGATTCTTGATGTATCAACGACCACACTGGTTCACAAATCTCACATGTCTAAACCTCTTGTTTAGGATTTTGCGAATAGCTCGAATGTAGCTCTCGGGATGTGGATGGACCGCGCGACATGCCGAAAAGGCGTCCGGTCGATCCGAATACGGAAACCCGTGCGGGCGGTGCGTGGATTAGTCGTCCCGCGCCGGGATCGAGGAGCGAGAGGGAGCCGAAAGTGCAGCGCAGAATACATTTCGGGAACCGGATCAACGGTCGGCGAACGGTATTTACACTCCGGCGGATAGTGGTCGCGGGCGGTGCCGCCCTCCTCGCCGGAACGGCGCTCGCGGGTTGGGACACGCCCGGCGACACGCCGAATATCGAACTCATCGAGTCGGGTCACGGGCGGGGGATGAGCCAACTCGGCGCCTTCGACAGCGCGCGGCAGGGCTCGGTGGCCGAACGCATACTCGCGCACTACTACCCGGGCGCCACCCTCGGCACGGTGCCGACGACCACGGTGGCCGTGCGGCTGATGGACCGAGACGACGCCGGACTCGACGTCTACGCCGCCGCCGGGCTCAGGGTCGCGGGCCGGGAACTGGAATCGGGCCAGGTCGCGCATATGACCGCGCTGCCCGACGGCGGCGCGAATGTCGCGGTGACCGTCGGCTGCGACGGCGAGGTGCTCTGGCAGACGGCGACCAAGGACCCGTGGATCTATCCGATGGACCCCAAGCCGGGCCGCCCCGCGGCCGAACACCTCACGCTGTGCGGCGGACCTTCCTATCGCGGCGCGCTCGGAGTCGCCGGCGAGGACGGCGCGGCCCGCACGGTCAACCGGGTCGACATCGAGGACTACCTGCTCGGCGTCGTACCCGCCGAGGTGCAGGCCAACTGGGCGGACAAGGGCGCCAACGAGGCCCTGCGAGCCCAGGCCATCGCGGCGCGGTCCTACGCGCTGGCCGAACAGCGTTACCCGTACGCCCAGACCTGCGACACCGCCGACTGCCAGGTCTATCCGGGCACCGCGAAGGAGGATCAGCGCGCGAGTACGGCGATCGCCACCACGGCGGGCACCGTCCTGCTGCGTGACGGACGAATCCTGCGCGCGGAATACTCCGCCGCTCCCGACGCCGGTGCGCCCACCGATATCACCACCTTCGAGGTCGGCCCGGAACCCGCCGAACTCGCCGTCGGCAAACCGCCCACCGACCCGCGAGTCGACGCCGCCGTTCCCGCGTCGGCCATCGAGAACGAATATGCCCGCATCGGCGGCGAATCCAGTGCGATCGGCGCCCCGCTCGGACCGGAGATGCGCCTGCCGCAGAACGGCGGCACCTACCGCCTGTTCACCAACGGCGTCATCATCGCGACGCCGACGCTCGGCGCGCAGATCGTCGACTTCACCACGCTGATGCGGTTGGTGCCGGACCCGGCCGTGCCGCCGTCGGAGTCGACGCAGGACACACCGCAGGCGGACACCGAGGCGCCGATGTCCGATGAGCCGGTCGCGCCGCCGGAGCAGGCGCCGGACCCGGCCGTCGCGGACGATCCGGCGGGAGATTCAGTGCCGCTGGATGATTCGGCGCCGGGCGAGTAGTCCGGATCGGAAGAGAAGCCCTGGCGTCACGACACCGCTGTGGGGTACCCGCGGTCGTTCACGACGATGTCGGAGCCCGAGCCCGAGCCCGAGCCCGAGCCCGAGCCCGAGCCGAGCCGAGCCGAGCCGAAGCCTGAGCCTGAGCCTGAGCCGGAGCTGGGAGCCCGAGCGTGAGCGTGAGCGTGAGCGTGAGCGTGAGCTTGAGGGAGCCGGAGCCCGGAGCCGGAGCCGGAGCTGGAGCTGGAGCTGGGAGCCCGAGCGTGAGCCTGAGGGAGCCGGAGCCCGGAGCCGCCGGAGCCCGAGCTGGAGCCCGAGCTGGAGCTGGAGCTGGAGCCCGAGCTGGAGCTGGAGCTGGAGCTGGAGCCCGATGCTGCCTGTCCGATGCCGTCCGTCCGCTGTCCGTCTGTCTGCTGTCCGTCCGTCCGCCTGCCCGCCTGTCCGGTCGCCCGGTCGCGGCGAAAATCTCTGCTCATCGGTGTTGACCTTGACGTAGCGTCAACTCGCAGACTGGTCGTACCGACGAGATAGCGAGGAGCAGGTCATGGCAGCGGGCACCCGTCCCGGTGAATGGTCCATTCAGGATCTGGCGAAGGCGGCGGGCACAACCAGTCGCGCGCTACGCCACTACGGGCAGCTCGGATTGTTGACGCCGAGCCGGATCGGCGTCAACGGGTATCGCTACTACGACCAGGACTCCCTCGTGCGGTTGCAACGCATCCTGCTGTTGCGCGAACTCGGTCTCGGCCTCCCGGCCATCGCCGAAGTTCTCGCGGGACAACGAGATACGGCGACCGCGTTGCGTGCGCACCTGGGACTGCTCGAGCAGGAACAGGATCGGATCCGGCGGCGGATCGAGTCGGTGCGAACCACGTTGCACAAGACGGAAAGAGGTGAACGACTCGTGGCTGCCGAAGTTTTCGACGGATTCGACCACACGCGGTACAAGGACGAGGTGATCGAGCGGTGGGGCAAGGACGCCTACGACAGCGGTGACCGCTGGTGGCGTTCGATGACCGATGCCGACAAACAGCGGTTCCAGCAGACCCACCTGGATATCGCCGCCGACTACGGCCGGGCCCACGCGGCCGGTCTCGACCCCGACAGCGCCGAGGTGCAGGCCATCGTCGCCCGCCACCGGGAGTGGATCGGGGTCGGCTGGCAGGGCCGAGCGGTGGAGAAGCAGGCGTTCATCGGACTCGGCGAGATGTATGTCGCCGATCCGCGTTTCGGCCGGAACTACGACGTGCACGGCGCGGGCACCGTCGAATTCGTCCGCGACGCGATGACGATCTACGCCGAGACCAACCTGTAGTACCTGGTCATCGCGAGCCCGCATGTCCTCCGACATGCGGGCTTTCGCGCGGACGCATACCTTCTCAGTGGGGCGGGTGCGGGTGTGCCCGCGTAGGTGGAGGTTTCGCGATGTTGTACGAGAACCCGGGGGCGGCGCACGCGGCCAGGTCCATCGGTGCGATCGCGACCCTGGCGGGGACGCTCGCGCTGCTCGGCGCGGTGCTGAATCTGATCGGGGTCGGGCGGCTCGGACTCGATTTCCTGCACGACCCGGGCGATTTCGACAATTCGCTCGCCTACATCACCCTGCTCGGGGGCCTGCTGACCGCGGCGATGCTGACCTACGGCGCGATCCTGATCTTCCGTCACGACGAGACCGGCCGTTTCACGGTGATCGTCACCTGCTGGGTGTGGGCGGCCATCGGCGTCGTCGGCCTCGCCCTCGCGCTGGTGGACTACTCGTTCGAATACGGCGTCGAGTGGTTCGCCGGAACCGGCCCTGTCGCCGAATCCCTGTTCGCGCTCACCGGCATCGTCGGCGCGGTCACGGCACTACTCGACGCCGAGCCGATCGCCGCCCTGGCCGCGCTCGCCCCGCCGGTGCTCACCGCGCTCGCGGCGACGCCGAGGTACCCGTCCGACAGGGCCGCGTCGCGTTCAGCCGCGTAGTGCCCGCATCAGCTCGTCCTCGGTGAGCGGTGCGACGGGCAGTGGGTGCGCGGCGGGTGCGCGCAGGCCGTCGAGGACCAGGGCGAGGTGGCGGCGCCAGACCTCGGGTGCGATATCGGCGGTGGCCTCCACGATGCGGATATGCGCCCAGGAGATGAAGGCGATGTCCTCGAGTACCCAGTCGGGGCGCAGCACGCCCGCCCGTTGCGCGCGGTCGACGATCTCGCGCATCAGGCCGTGCCCGTATTCCTGGGCGCGGGCGATGGCCTGGCTGGGCGCGGCGCGAAGGGCGAGTTCGCCGATGAGCCGGTCGCGTGCCTGGAGTTCGCAGACGTTCTCCACCAGGTAGACGAACGAATCCCAGGGGTCGGCGATCGCGAGTGCCGCTTCGGCGACGCGCCCGCCCGCTTCGATGCGGTCCTCGACGGCGGCGGCGATGAGTTCGTCGCGGGTGGGGAACCGGTTGTACAGCGTGCCGATGGCGACGCCCGCGCGCGCGGCGATCTCCTTGAGTGGTGCGTCGAGACCGCGTTCGAGGAAGACTTCGCGCGCCGCCGCCACCAGCGCGTCGCGATTGCGGCGGGCGTCGACGCGCAGCGGTTTCTCCTCGGACATCCACCGATCCTACAAACGCCCAAATAACTTGAGCATGGGTTCAAGTTGGGTTACCGTCGGAGTTAACTTGAACTATGGCTCAACTTAGTGAGGTAGAGAAATGTCGAAGACGATCGCGATCTTCGGTTTCGGCCCGGGACTGGGACTCGGAACCGCACGCAGATTCGGCCGCGAGGGTTTCCGCGTCGCGGTGATCGGACGGGACGCGGATCGCGCGCGCGCCCACGTGGCGACCCTGGAGCGGGAAGGGATCGGCGCCGACGCGTTCACCGCGGATCTGAGCGTGGAGACCGAACTCGGCCGGGCGGTCGAGGAGGTCACCGCCCGATTCGGGCAGATCGACGTCGCCCTGCACGGTGCGGCGGCGGATATGTCGATCCGGTCGGCCTCGACCCTGATCGTCGACGCCGAGGCGCTGCGAGCGCCGCTCGAACTCAAGCTCTACTCGCCGATCTGGATGACCAGGGCGCTCGCCCCGGCCATGATCGAACGCGGGGAGGGCGCGCTGCTGTTCTCCTCCGGGCTCTCGGAAAGCCATCTTCAGCCCTATCTCGCGAATGTCGGCGTGATCCTGGCCGCGCAGCGCCAATATGTCCGCCAGCTCGACGCCGAACTGCGCGGCACCGGCGTCTACGCGGGTCTGCTCAATATCGGCGCGCTGATCCAGGGCAGCCTGGCCCAGGTCGCCGTCGACGCGCATCCGGAACTCATCCCGCCCGGTCTCGAGATCACCCGCATCGGCAACGACGAATTGGGTGATCACTACTGGCGGCTGTATACCGAACGCGACAATGTGGAACTCGACGTCGGCTTCACGAACTGATCCATCCCACCCCGCGCGAATTCTCGGCGAAATCGAGGTGGACCGCGGATATCGGCCGGTGGCCGCGCCCGCTTCCACACCCGGTCGGCGGGCTCGCTCCCGGCCGGGCGGTTTCGGATAAGGGAGCTACCGCGTCGCCGGGTACGGAACTCCCCCCGGGTGCGGCGCGGTCTTCCGATACGCTGGGCCACCGTGACCGCCGCATCGTCTCCGGGTACCTCCCTCGACTCCACCGCACCGTTCGATCTGATCATCGTCGGCTCGGGCTTCTTCGGGCTCACCATCGCCGAACGCGCCGCCAACCTACTCGGCAAACGCGTGCTCGTGCTGGACCGCCGCTACCACCTCGGCGGCAACGCCTATTCGGAGCCGGAACCCCGGACCGGAATCGAAGTGCACAAATACGGTGCCCATCTGTTCCACACCTCGAACAAGCGGGTCTGGGACTACGTCACGCAGTTCACCGAGTTCACCGGCTACCAGCATCGCGTTTTCGCCATGCACAAGGGCCAGTCGTATCAGTTCCCGATGGGCCTCGGCCTGGTCTCGCAGTTCTTCGGCCGCTATTTCACCCCGGACGAGGCGCGCGCGCTGATCGCCGAACAATCCGCCGAAATCGACACCAAGGACGCGCAGAATCTCGAGGAGAAGGCGATCTCGCTGATCGGCCGCCCCCTCTACGAGGCGTTCGTCCGCGATTACACCGCCAAGCAGTGGCAGACCGATCCCAAGGAACTGCCCGCGGGCAATATCACCCGGCTTCCGGTCCGGTACACCTTCGACAACCGCTACTTCAACGACACCTACGAGGGTCTGCCCACGCAGGGGTACACGAAGTGGCTGGAGAACATGGCGGCCTCCGAACTCATCGAGGTCAGGCTGAATGTCGACTGGTTCGACGTGCGCGAACAGGTGCGCGCCGAAAGCCCGGACGCCCCCGTCGTCTACACCGGCCCGCTGGATCGCTATTTCGACTACGCCGAGGGCGAGCTGGGCTGGCGCACCATCGATTTCGAGACCGAAGTACTCGAAACCGGTGATTTCCAGGGCACTTCGGTGATGAATTACAACGATGCCGACGTGCCCTACACCCGCATCATCGAACCGCGCCATTTCCATCCCGAGCGGGACTACCCGCAGGACAAAACGGTGATCATGCGCGAATTCTCCCGTTTCGCGCAGACCGGGGACGAACCGTACTACCCGATCAACACGCCGGAGGACCGCGCCAAACTGCTCGCCTACCGGGAGCGCGCGAAGCAGGAAACCGCTTCGGCCAAGGTGCTTTTCGGCGGCAGGCTCGGCACCTACCAGTATCTCGATATGCATATGGCCATCGGTTCCGCGTTGAGCATGTTCGACAATGTGCTGCGACCGCATCTGGAATCCGACGCGCCCCTGGTCGACCAGGAAACCTAGACACCGCCCGGCTCCTCGCAGCCGACCGAGTGCGGGTCACCCGCACAGATGACGAAAGCAACGAATGACCTCCCCATCCATAGTGGAAGAGACGACCATCGAGACCCGTGCCAAGTCGCTGCTCCAGCGGATCATCCTGCCTCGGCCGGGTGAACCGCTGGACGTGCGGACCCTCTACCTGGAGGAGTCGTCGACCAACGCCCGGCGCGCGCACGCGGGCACCAGGACCGAGTTGTCCATCGGCGCGGAGTCCGAAGTCTCGTTCAGCACCTATTTCAACGCGTTGCCCGCCAGCTACTGGCGGCGCTGGAGCATCCTGAATTCGGTGGTGCTGCGGCTGGAACTGGCCGGACACGGCCGGGTCGACGTGTACCGCTCCAAGACCGACGGTTCGCGAATCCACGTGCAAGGCCGGGAATTCGCGGTCAGCTCGGGTTCGGATTCGGTGACCGTCGAATTCGAGACCGATCTCGGCCCGTTCGAGGACGGCGGCTGGATCTGGTTCGACATCACCACCGACACGGCGGTCACGTTGCTGCACGGCGGCTGGTACTCCCCGGTCGAGGCGCCCGGCGAGGGCACCATCGCGGTCGGCATGCCGACGTTCAACCGGCCGACCGACCTGGTGAAAACCCTCGCGGCGCTCGGCTCCGATCCGCTGGTGCTGGAGAAGATCGCCGCCGTCATCGTCGCCGACCAGGGCAATCGCAAGGTCGTCGACGAGCCGGGCTTCACCGAGGCCGCCGCGGTGCTCGGCGACCGCCTCGCGATCAGGAATCAGCCCAACCTCGGCGGATCGGGCGGCTACAGCCGGGTCATGTACGAGGCGCTGAAAACCACCGACGCCCAGTACATCGTCTACATGGACGACGATATCGAGATCGAACCCGATTCGATCCTGCGCGCGCTCGCCTTCGCCCGGTTCGCGAAATCGCCGATACTGGTCGGCGGGCAGATGCTCAACCTCCAGGAACGCTCGCATCTGCATTCCATGGGCGAGGTCGTCGACCGCGGCATCTTCATGTGGACCTCGGCGCCCAACGTCGAGTACGACCACGATTTCTCGAAGTACCCGCTCAAGGATCGCGACAACTCCAAACTGCTGCATCGGCGCATCGACGTCGATTTCAACGGCTGGTGGACCTGTGTGATCCCGCGTCAGGTGGCCGAGGAGATCGGTCAGCCGCTGCCGCTGTTCCTCAAATGGGACGACGTCGAATACGGTCTGCGGGCTCGCGACCACGGATATTCGACGGTGACGCTGCCCGGTGCCGCGGTCTGGCACATGGCGTGGAGCGACAAGGACGACGCCATCGACTGGCAGGCGTATTTCCACCTGCGCAACCGCCTCGTCGTCGGCTCGCTGCACATGCCGGGCAACGGCCGCGGTCTGGTGGTGAACACCATCAAGGCGACGCTCAAACATCTGCTCTGCCTCGAGTATTCGACGGTCGCCATCCAGAATCTGGCGATCAAGGATTTCCTCGCCGGACCCGAACGCCTGTTCCAGCTGCTGCCGAGCGCTCTCGGCGCGGTGCACGAGATGCGCAAGCAGTTCCCGGACGCGGTGGTGCTGCCGTCGTCGACCGAACTGCCGTTGGCCAGCCACCTCGAGGTCGGCGCCGTCGGCGAACCGGTGAATCCGGTCGCCAAGGTGGTGCGACTGCTCAAGGGCGTGCTGCACAACGCCAAACCCGCGAACGAACGGCACCACCAGACGCCGCAGCTGAACGTCCCGACGCTCGACGCGCGCTGGTACCTGCTCTCCCAGGTCGACGGCGTGACCGTTACCACCGCGGACGGCCGCGGTGTCGTCTACCGCAAGCGTGACCCGCGCCAGGCCGTCGGCCTGTTCAAGGAGGCCATGCGGTTGCGCAAGGAACTCGCCGCGCGGTTCCCCGAGATGCAGCAGCGCTACCGCGCGGCCCATCCCGAGCTGACCAGCACGGCGGCCTGGGAGCGGGCGTTCGGCATCGACGGCGCGGGGAGCGAGCAGCGGTGAGTCTCGGACCCAACGCCTCCGCGGACGACGCCGCGGCGGTGGATCAGCCGCGATACAGCACCAACGGGCACGGACCGCACGTCGCCGAGCCCGCGAACGCGAAGAAACAGCCGCCCGAGGTGAAGATCATCAACGCGGTGCAGGCCACGCTCGGCGCCAAGCCGGAGGTGGTGCGCGCCGCGCGCGGTATGTCGCATTTCGGTGAGCACGCGCTCGGCTGGATCGGCATCGCCGCGGTGGGCTGGCTCGTCGACAAGCCGCGGCGCAGACAGTGGGCCGGGGTCGCCGTGGGCGCTGTCGGCGCGCACGCCGCCTCGATCGTGATCAAACGAGTCGTCCGTCGTCCCCGTCCCAACGATCCGTCGGTGCAGGTCAACGTCTCGACGCCGAGCAAACTGAGCTTCCCGTCCTCCCACGCCACCTCCACCACGGCAGCGGCGGTGTTGCTCGGAAAGCTGACCGGGCTACCCTTGCCTGCGGTGCTCGTACCACCGATGTTGCTTTCGCGGGTCGTGCTCGGCGTGCACTATCCCTCCGACGTGCTCGCCGGATCCGCGTTGGGTGCCGCGTCCGCCGCTGTCGTGCTAGCCGCCGAAAGAAGACTAGATAGTGACCGCACAAGATAAGGCCTTGGTTGACATGAGTGAAGAGCCGACCGGCGCCGACCTGGCCGAGTCCGTGGTGAAGGGCCCGCCCAAGACGTTGGCGGGCGGGCTGATCAAGGCCGTTCGGCCCCGTCAGTGGGTCAAGAACGTCCTGGTACTGGCCGCACCCCTCGCGGCCGGTCCCGATGTGCTCAGCGACGCGTCGGTGCTGTGGAACGTCGCGATCGCGTTCGTGGTGTTCTGCATGGCGGCTTCGGGTATCTACCTGGTCAACGACGCGCTGGACGTGGAGGCCGACCGGGCTCACCCGACCAAGCGTTTCCGTCCCATCGCCGCGGGCGTGGTGCCGATCAACCTGGCGTACGCGCTGTCGATCGCGGTGCTCGTCGCCTCGCTCGCGCTGTCGTTCGTCGCGTCCTGGCAGCTGGCCGTGGTGATGGCGGTCTACATCGGCATCCAGCTGGCGTACTGCTTCGGACTCAAGCACCAGCCGGTCCTCGACATCTGCATCGTGTCGTCGGGCTTCCTGCTGCGCGCGGTGGCCGGCGGCGCGGCGGCGGGTATCGACCTGTCGCAGTGGTTCCTGCTCATCATGGCGTTCGGCTCGCTGTTCATGGCGGCGGGCAAACGTTTCGCCGAACTCCAGATCGCCATCGGCACCGGCGCCAAGATCCGCAAGTCGCTCGAGTACTACACACCCAGTTACCTGCGTTTCGTGTGGATCCTCGCGGCGACGGCCGTCGTGGTGTTCTACGGCCTGTGGGCGTTCGAACAGGGCGAGGCGAACGACACGAACTGGTACGCAATCTCGATGATTCCGTTTACCATCGCAATCCTGCGTTACGCGGTCGACGTCGATGGCGGCGAGGCCGGTGAACCCGAAGAGATCGCGCTGGGGGATCGCGTCCTCCAGTTCCTCGCAATCGCCTGGATCGGAGCGGTAGGTGTCGCTGTCTATCTCACCTGACGAAACGCTGGTAGAGGGAGTGGAGCGAACGAACGACGACGCGGAGCAGCCGCCTGCCATCGAGCAGGCGGCTGGTCCGTCGCAGGCGTCGCGTTTCGCCCTGCTATCCCGCGCCACCTTCGTCGGTGGGATCGTGCTCACCGTCGCGCTCTTCGCGATCGGCGGCTGGCAGCGGCGCTGGATCGCCGACGACGGCCTGATCGTGCTGCGCACCGTCCGCAATCTGATGGCGGGCAACGGCCCGGTCTTCAACGAGGGCGAGCGGGTCGAGACCAACACCAGCACGGCGTGGACCTACATCGTCTGGTTCTTCAGCTGGCTGACCGAGCTCAGGCTCGAATACGTGGTGCTCGCCATCGCGTTGACGTTGTCGCTCGCCGCCGTCGTCTTCGCCATGCTCGGCTCGGCGCGCCTGTGGGGCGGCACCGGGTCGGCACTGCTGCTGCCCGCGGGCGCGTTCGCCTACATCGCCGTGCCGCCCGCGCGGGACTACGTCACCTCGGGGCTGGAGAGCGGTCTGGTCATCTGCTGGCTCGGCCTGCTGTGGTGGCAGCTGATGCGCTGGGCCCAAGCCGATCGAGTCCGCGTCGGCGGCATGTTCGGCCTGGTGTTCCTGGCCGGTCTGGCACCGCTGATCCGGCCGGAGATGACCCTGGTCGGCGCGTTCGCCCTGCTGATGATCTTCCTCGCCCCGATGCCGGAATTCCGGTACGGCCCGACCGTGTTGCGCGCGCTCATCGTCGCTGCCGCCGGTCTGGTGCCGCTGGGATACCAGATCTGGCGGATGGGCTACTACGGCCTGCCCTACCCGAACACCGCCGTCGCCAAGGACGCGGGCGGGGCCAAATGGGGTCAGGGGCTGACCTACCTGTGGGATCTGGTCGGTCCCTACTACCTGCTCGTGCCGCTGCTCGTGCTGCTGGTGGCCGGAATCGCCGCCGCTCGCTCGCGCGCGACGTCCGAGAACACCGCGGACACCGCGCCGCGCCGTTCGATCCAGTGGGCGCGCCGATGGCTGCGTTCGCCGGGCGCCGTCGTCACGCTGGTGCTGGCGAGTGCCGTGATCCTGACGATCTACGCCCTGCGCGTCGGCGGCGATTTCATGCACGGCCGGATGCTGCTGCCGCAGCTGTTCCTCTTCCTGCTCCCGGTCGCCGTCCTGCCGCTGCGGATGCCCGAACGCGGTCCGCGCCGCGTCGATGTGACCTTCGCCGTGCTCGCGATCGGCTGGCTGGCGACCGTCGGCTGGGCGCTTTTCGCGGCGAACACCACCGCGATCAAGACCGGCACCAAGATCAGCGCCTCCGGCATCGTCGACGAGCGCGTCTACTACGTGCTCAACACCGGGCACGACCATCCGATCCGGGCCGAGGACTACCTCGACTACCCGCGCATCCGCGCGATGGTCGACAATATCGCCGCCACCCCCGACGGCGGTCTGCTGCTGAATTCGCCCGCCTACACCTTCTGGTACATCGCGCCGCCGCCGCAGCCGATCCCCGAGGGCGGCGCCGGGCATACCGTCTACTTCCTGAATCTGGGCATGACCAGCATGAATGTCCCGCTGCACGTGCGGGTCATCGATCAGATGGGCCTGGCCTATCCGCTCGCCGCGCATACCGAGCGGCTGGAGGACGGCCGGATCGGGCACGACAAGAACCTGTACCCGGACTGGGTCGTCGTCGAGACGGGCATGGTCGACAGGAAGCCGTGGATGCCCTGGTATCTCGACGAGGACTGGGTCATCCAGGCCAGAACCGCGCTCACCTGCCCGGACACCCAGGCGCTGATGATCTCCTACCGTGATCCGCTGACCTTCGAGCGGTTCCGCCATAACCTCAAGAACGCGCTGCATTTCGCGCAGTACCGAATCGATCGGGTGCCGAAGTACGAGATCCAACGCTGTGATCTCGTGAATCCCGTTCCCGACCCCCCGCGCTGATCCCAGTGTCGGGCCGACGATTCACACAGGCATCACAAATGCTCAGCGAGCACTATGAGCCCAGTGGCCTCGTTGGCTATGCTCCACAAAAGTGGCGTACGCCGCTTCATCTCGGTTTGATAACGCGCCTGCATCGATGGCAGGTTAGTCTCGGTCGGGGTATGCCCGCCGGGGCGTCGGTAATTTCTGAGCAAACATCCGGCGGAGTCACCGTCGAACGCGGCCGAAATCCGGCCGAATGAAGGAGCGAACTAGATGCGAGGCGTTATCGGGCGTAGGGCGCAGGATGGTCGTCTGAAGGCTCGAAGTGCGGGCTGGCTCAAGCGGACGATGCTGTTGTCGATGGCGATCGTGCTGCCGCTCGGGGCGTCGGTGGCAGGTGGGGTTGGAACCGCTTCGGCGGCGTTCAACCCCGATGCCTTCGACTTCTGGGTGGATTCGAGCATGGGGCCGATCAAGTCGCGGATCTTCCGCGCGGCCGACGGCAATACCGGACGCGTGGTGTACGCGCTGGACGGTATGCGTGCCCGAGGCGATCTGAACGGGTGGGAGAACGACACCGAGGTCGCCCGTGAACTGACCAAATGGAATATCAACGTCGTCATGCCGGTCGGCGGACCGTCCAGCTTCTACGCGGACTGGAACGCGCCGAGCAATTTCTTCGGCATCCCGACCGGGTCGGGCCCGTCGGGTTCGTCCTCGGGATCCGCGCTGACCGGATCGTCGGGCTGGCAGGAAACCCTCGGCAAGACGAACACCTACAAGTGGGAGACCTTCCTCACTCAGAATCTGCGCAACGCGTTGCGTGATCGGCTCGGCTTCAGTTCGGTGCGCAACGGCGTGTTCGGACTGTCGATGGGCGGAAGCGCGGCGCTGACACTGGCGGCCTACCACCCGGACCAGTTCACCTTCGCCGGTTCCTACTCCGGCTACCTGAACATCTCCGCGCCCGGTATGCGCGAGGCGCTGCGCGTCGCGATGATCAGCGCGGGCGGCTACAACATCGACGCGATGGCGCCGCCGTGGGGTCCGCAGTGGCTGCGGATGGATCCGTTCGTCTTCGCCCCGCAGCTCAAGGCCAACAACACTCGTTTGTGGGTAGCCGCGGGCAGCGGTATTCCGGCCGGTGGTGACGCGACCGATCCGCTCGGCATCGTGCAGGGCACCCCGCTCGAGGTGCTCGCCATGGCCAATACCCGGGCGTTCCAGATCCGCATGGCGAGCCTGGGCGCGAACAACGTGACCTACAGCTTCCCGCCGGTCGGTATCCACAACTGGAACAACTGGGCGTCCGAGGTCTACCGGATGATTCCGGACCTGTCCGCCAATATCGGCTGATCCGATCCGATCGAAAGGGGCCACCCGACGCACCGCGTCGGGTGGCCTCTTCGCGTCGGTGGCATGTCTGCGACATCGATCGACAACGAATGCGCTGCGGCGAGGCTTCGCTACTTGTGACTTGAATTACTTTCCAGCAACATGAAGGCGATCGTTCGCTGATCGAGACAGGGAAAGTGATGCACCGAGGTCGGATTCGTCCGTTTCGCTGCGGATGGCCGGATTCGGTGCCCGATGAGGGGCCGGCGGAATAGCTTTCCGTTCGCTGTCGGCCGTCCGGATGAAAGGTCGAGTCGATGCGAAATGTCCGCTGGAAACGTACGCCCGGAATCTCGAGGGCATGGTTCGGGCGCATGGCGTCGGGAGTGGCGCTGGCCGTGCTGATTCCGCTCGGCGTCACCGCGGTCGGCGACGGCCCGCCCGCGTCCGCGGCCTTCGATCCCGCGGCTTTCGACTTCTGGGTCGATTCGGCGATGGGGCCGATCAAATCCAGGATCCTGCGCGCCGCGGACGGCAACACCAACCGGGTGGTCTACGTGCTGGACGGCCAGCGCGCGCCGGAAACACTGAACGGGTGGGAGATCGAGACCAACGTTCCCGCGGTTCTGGCGAGCTGGAATATCAATGTCGTCATGCCCGTCGGCGGGATGTCCAGTTTCTACGCCGACTGGAACGCGCCGAGTTCCTTCTTCGGCGTCCCGCCCGGATCGGGTTCCTCGGTCTCCGGTTCCGGCGCGCTCAACGCGTTCGCGGCGGGTCCGGGCAAGAGCTACCGGTACCAGTGGGAATCCTTCCTCACCGGCGACCTGCGCGAGGCACTGCGCGACCGGCTCGGCTTCAGCTCGATTCGCAACGGGGTATTCGGCCTCTCGATGGGCGGAAGCGCCGCGCTGACATTGGCGGCCTACTACCCCCAGCAATTCAGTTTCGCCGGTTCCTACTCCGGCTACCTGAATATCTCGGCGCCCGGTATGCGCGAGGCCATCCGTATCGCGATGCTCGACGCGGGCGGTTACAACGTGGATTCGATGGCGCCGCCGTGGGGTCCGCAGTGGCTGCGGATGGATCCGTTCGTCTTCGCGCCCAACCTGGTGCGCAACGGCACCCGATTGTGGGTGGCCGCCGCGAGCGGACTGCCCACCGCGACGGACGGGCCGAGTTTCGACACGCTCAACGGCATGGGGCTGGAAGCCCTCGCCCTCGCGAACACCCGCTCGTTCGAGCTCAGGATGGCGACATTGGGTGGCGGCAATGCCATATACGACTATCCGGCGTTCGGCATCCACAACTGGACCAACTGGCAAGCCGAGGCCTATCGGATGATCCCGGACCTCTCGGCCAATATCGGATAGCACCCGCCGCGACGTGGTTGTCCCAGAAGTCGCCGGGCAGCCCCGTCCCTGTGCGACCGATATTCCGCTGCGGCCGTTGGGTGTAGCCATGGCAAATTCCTGGTTTCGATCACGATCCCGCATCGCGGGGCGTTTTCCCGGCTCTGCTCCGAATATCTGCCTATAGAAGTGCAGTGACGCCGATCGCGATGACCGGCGTCACTATCGGCATTGCCTGTGCAGGATGGTTGCGGTCAACGGTGACCGCGCGGCGAAAGGTCCGAATCGATGCGTTCTCGCATGATGTGCGGAAGAGTTGCCCTCAGACGTGCGGCCGCGGGGCTCGTCCTCGCTCTCGCACTACCGTTCGGCGTCGCCGCGGTCGGTCTCGAAGCGACAGCGGGAGCGCGGATGAATCCCGCCGGTATGGATTTCTGGGTCGATTCGAGTATGGGACCGATCAAGTCGCGCGTCTTCCGGGCCGCCGACGGCAACACCAGGCGCGTGGTCTACGCGCTCGACGGCCTGCGCGCCCGAAATGACCTCAGCGGCTGGGAGATCGACACCGAGGTTTCGCGGGTGCTGACCGATTGGAACATCAATGTCGTCATGCCGGTCGGCGGGCAATCCAGCTTCTATTCCGACTGGGTTGCGCCGAGTAATACCAATGGTCAACGGACCACATATGCCTGGGAAACGTTCCTGACACAGGACTTGCGCTGGGCACTGCGCGACCGGCTCGGGCTCAACCCCAATGGCAACGGCGTATTCGGGCTGTCGATGGGCGGTAGCGCCGCACTCGCGCTGGCCGCCTATCACCCCGAGCAATTCCGGTACGCGGGTTCGTATTCGGGATATCTGAATATCTCCGCCCCCGGTATGCGCGAGGGACTGCGGCTGGCGCTGCTCGACGCGGGCGGGTTCAATATCGACGCGATGTGGGGTCCGCCCTGGGATCCGCGCTGGCTGCGCAACGATCCGTTCATGTTCGCGCCACTGTTGCGGCAGAACGGAACTCGTCTGTGGATCGCGACCGGCAACGGCGTCAACGGTCCGCGCGATGTGATCAAGGCCCCGATGGACGTCTTCCACCTGGGTAATTCGATGGCGCTGGAGACGGTCGCGCTCGCCAACACGCGCGCCTTCCAGGCCAGGGTCGACAGTATCGGCGGCCTGAACGCGGTATTCGACTACACGCCGGTCGGCGTACACGGCTGGCGCTACTGGGAAGACCAGGTTTACAAGATGCTTCCCGATTTGAGCGCGCACCTGGGTTGATGTTTTCCGTCCACTCGGCCGCTGTTTTCTACTGCCCACCTGGGCCGAGTAACGAATCACGTCATCCGGGACGACATCACTGGATGAACGCGGTAGTGTCACCGGACCATCACAGATTGTGTTCGGGCGGATTTCGGCCAATCCAGACTCCTCGGCGGGCCTCGGCCTTGCCTAGGAATCTGGCGTCGAATATCCTCCTGCGAGCGCAAGTGTGACCAGATCGTTGTAGCGCTGCCATAGGTGCCGGCTGTCGGGGTCCGGCTCCGATATGGCGTGTGTCCGTTGGCAGCACGAGGTGTTGCCCGCGCCCTCGCGGGTGCTGGGCGATGCCACAACAGCAGAAAGAGAGCAGCATTCATGCGTTTCGGCAGGGCCGCCGCGCCGAAGATAGTCGAGCCGGGCAGGCGAGGCGAACCTCGCGGTTGGCGTAATCGAATTCTGGCTGTCGGTGCCGCTGCGTTGGCGCTACCGATCGCCGCGGGAGTGGCGGCCCCGACCGCCGCGAATGCCGCTCCCATCGCCGCACCGGTGCTGCGCGCGCCGGCGGGTGGCCAAGAAGAACTCATGGTCCCCTCGGCCATGGGGCCGGTCAAGGTCCAGGTCCAGTGGGCAGCTCGCGGTGGTAGCGCCGCGCTGTACCTGCTCGACGGCCTGCGTGCTCGCGACGACAAGAACGCCTGGTCGTTCGAGACGAACGCGCAGCAGCAGTTCGGCAACGACAACATCACCCTGGTGATGCCGGTCGGTGGCCAGTCGAGCTTCTACACCGACTGGGTCTCCCCGAGCAACACCAACGGTCAGAAGACCACCTACAAGTGGGAGACCTTCCTCACCCGGGAGCTCCCCAACTTCCTGGCGAATTACGGCGTCTCGAAGACCAACAACGCCGTCGCCGGTCTGTCCATGGGCGGCAGTGCCGCGCTGGCGCTGGCCGCGTACCACCGCGATCAGTTCAAGCACGCCTCGTCGTTCTCGGGCTACCTGAACATCTCGGCGCCGGGTATGCGCGAGGCCATCCGCATCGCGATGCTCGACGCGGGTCGCTTCAACGTCGACTCGATGGCGGCGCCGTGGAGCCCCGCGTGGCTGCGCATGGACCCGTTCGTCTTCGCGCCGCAGCTGAAGGGGCTGCCGATGTACATCTCGGCGGCCAGCGGTCTGCCGGGGCAGTTCGATCGTCCGGCCTCGGCGGTCGGTGCGTTCAATACCGGTAACGCGATGGCGCTGGAAGCCCTCTCGCTGGTCAATACCCGCGCGTTCCAGGTTCGCCTGAGCTCGCTCGGTATCCCGGCGTTCTTCGACTTCCCGGCCTCGGGTACGCACTCGTGGAAGTACTGGGAAGGCCAGCTCTTCAACGCTCGCAAGGGAATCCTGGACGCCACCGGCGGCTGGTGACCATACGCGACACCGAAACGGCGTCACCTCCTCGTTCACGAGGATGGTGGCGCCGTTTCGCGTTCGAGGCCCGGGGCGAGATGTCACGACGACGATCGTCGCCGTGACCGTCCGGATAGCGGAATAGATGCTGTATGTCGGGAATCGATTCGCTCCTATCCGGCAAATCGGGTGTTACAGCACGTGAAGACGCTGCATAACGGCTGGAACAGGATTAGCTCGACATCCGCGCGTCGTCACCGGAACCCGCCGCCCACCGGGGTACAAAGCACTGATGGCCGGGAAGAGGTGTGGCAGCGCAGGGACAGGGCGTCGACGCGGCGGACGCGCCGCCCGTCGTGGGCTGGCGCTTGTCGCCACCGCGCTGGTGCTCCCGTTCGCGGCGTCGGTCACCCACACCGCGCCCGCCCTCGCGCAACCGGCGACCGCGCCGGCCGAGGCGTCGGTGCAGAAGGTGGTGTGGCTGGGTGACCGCCGGGTGGCGCTGTGGGTGTACTCGCCGTCGATGGCGACCCCGGTCCAGGTGCAGTTGCTGCTCGCCAGGGATTGGAACAGCCGCCCCGATGCCAGGTTCCCGGTCCTGTTCATGCTCGACGGTCTGCGCGCCACCGACGACGAGAGCGGTTGGACCAAAGAGGCGGGCGCGCAGGATTTCTACGCCGACAAGAACGTCACCGTGGTGCTGCCGGTCGGCGGCCAGTCCAGTTTCTATTCCGACTGGTTGCAGCCGAACAACGGCAAGAACTACATGTGGGAGACCTTCCTGACCAAGGAACTCCCGCCGCTGCTCGAGAGTCAATGGCGGGCCACCGAGGTGCGGGGTATGGAGGGCCTGTCGATGGGTGGGACCGCCGCGATGTTCCTCGCGGGCCGCAACCCCGAATTCGTCCGCTACGCCGCCTCCTACTCCGGTTTCCTCACCACGACCACCCTCGGCATGCCGCAGGCCATCCAGTTCGCCATGCGCGACGCGGGCGGATTCGATTCGGCCTCCATGTGGGGTCCGCCGACCAGCCCGGAATGGGAAGGCCACGATCCGTACGCGCTGGCCGACAAACTGAAGGGCATCAGCCTCTACATCTCGAGCGGCAGCGGCACGGTCGGCACCTACGACCAAGCGGCGGATATCCCCGGGGTCAGCACGAACTACGCCGGGATGGGTCTGGAGATCCTGTCCAGGCTGACCTCGCAGAACTTCGTCACGAAACTGGCGAAACTGTCCATTCCGGCCCAGATCAACTACCGGCAGTCCGGCACCCACACGTGGCCGTACTGGGATTTCGAGATGCGCCAGTCCTGGCCGACCGCCGCGGCGGCATTGGGCGTCGAGCCGGGTAAACCGACCTGCGCCGCGGGCGGCGCGATCGCCGCGACGCTGGTGGACAACGGGTGGCTCGGTGAGTGTCTCACCGGCGAGTACCCGGTCGAAGGCGGTCTCGCGCAGGACTTCCTGCACGGTCGCGTCTTCTACGCCCCGGCGACCGGCGCGTATCCGGTGGGCGGCCTGATCGGCGGCGGCTACCAGGCGGCACAGGGCCCCGAGGGCGCGCTCGGTCTGCCGACCGGCGGCGAATCCGGACTCCCCGACGGCCGCGGTCGATTCCAGCCGTTCCAGTACGGCTCGCTGTACTGGACACCGCAGACCGGCGCCCAGGTGGTGCGCGGCGCGATTCTGTCGGAGTGGGGCAGGCAGGGGTTCGAACGCGGCCCCGCGGGCTATCCCTCCGCCCCGGAGGTGCCGACGCCGCGCAAGGACGGCGTCGTCCAGGCGTTCGAGGGCGGGCCCTTCTACTACAGCCCTCGCACCGGAGTGCACCGCGTTCAGGGCCTGATCCTCGGCAAGTACGCCGAACTCGGCTACGAGAACAGCGCGCTCGGTTTCCCGGTGGCAGAGGAAGCGCCGCTGAAGGATTTCGGTGTCTACGCTCGATTCGAAGGCGGCAATATCTACTGGAGCCCGCTGTCGGGCGCCTGGCCGGTGCGATCGGGTCCGGTGATGGAGGCGTGGAAAGCCGCCGGTTACGAGAACGGGAAATTGGGTTATCCCATCAGTGATGAGTTCCAGATCCCCGGTGGCATCCAGCAGAACTTCCAGGCCGGATTCGTCACCGTGCGCGACGGCAGGCCGGAAGTCAACGGCCTGTAGTTCGCGCCGCTCTGTTCACATCGCAGACGTAGCGCCGAGGGCGCCGCGAATCGGACAACGCTACCCTGGGGGCGACCGCGTCCCCCTGTGAACAGATCGAGGATACGAATTCATGCATCGGACCCGTGGAAAGGTAGTCGGCGTCGCCCTCGCGATCGCCGCCACCGGCCTGCTCGCCGCGTGTGGCGATAACGACTCGACCGCGTCCAGCACGCCGACGCTGACGGCGTCCAGCACCTCGGCCGCCGCGTCGAGCGCCGCGACATCCTCGGCTCCGGGGGAGAGCGCCCAGCCGCAGACCCCAGCGCCCGCGCCCGAAACCGCGGCCCCCGCGCCGGAGACCGCGACCGCGGCTCCCGAGCGTCCGCAACCGGTGCCGACCAACGAGGTGCCCCAGGACACGTCGGGTCTCAGCGACAAGGATCGCAAATTCCTCGACTCCCTGAAGTCCCAGGGCATCGCCCCGGCCAGCCCCGATATCGCGCTGAGCATCGCCACCTACGTCTGCCAGGGCGTCGCCGCGGGCGCCTCCGAAGCCGATCTGTCGACCTTCGTCACGGCGATGGCCGGATCCGATCCGTCGTTCGATCCCTCGAAGATGCCGGTCGAGACGGCGGGCAAGATCTACATCGACACCGCTGAGCAGACGTACTGCCAGTGAACGCGCGTCGCGGCCCCGCCACCCGCAGGTTCCGGCCTGCGGGTTGTCTGACGTTCCTCGGCGGCGTCGCGCTGATCATCGCGATCGCGGTGCTGGCCTGGTACATGCTGGCGGGCTGCGGTCGCGCGCCGAAACCGCCGAAACCGCCGGAGCCGCCGACCTCGCAGCCCGCGTGGTGTCCCGACGTGCAGATGATCTCGGTGCCCGGCACCTGGGAGTCCAGCAGCGGCGATGATCCCTACAATCCGACGGCCAATCCGGCGTCGCTGATGCTCAACGTCTCCAACCCGATTCGGCAGCAGTTCCCGTCCGAGCGGGTCGACGTCTACACCGTGCCGTATGTCGCGCAGTTCTCGAATCCGGTCGCCATACCGCCGGACGGGCAGCAGTCCTACAACAACAGCAGGGCCGAGGGCGCGCAGCGGATGGTCGATTTCATGGCCCAGCGCACCGAGCAGTGCCCGCTGACCACCTATGTGCTCGCGGGGTTCTCCCAGGGCGCGGTCATCGCGGGCGATGTCGCCAACCTGATCGGCGCGGGCAAGGGTCCGGTTTCGGCCGATCTGGTCCTCGGTGTCACGCTGATCGCCGACGGCAGGCGCACCGGGGACACCGGATCCGGCGAGGCCACCCAGATCGGCACCCCGCCGCCGGGCGTCGGCGCGGAGATCGCCCTGACCGGCGTCCGGGTGCCCGGCATCACCATGACGGGCCCGCGCGAGGGTGGTTTCGGCAAGGTCGCCGATCGCACCTACACCATCTGCGCGCCGACCGACCTGATCTGTGACTCGCCACGACAAGCGTTGAATCCGATCAATTTCGTCAGCAGTGTGCTCACGTTGGTGCGTGCCGCGGGTAATCCGGTGCACGCGCTCTACAAGGGCTTCGTCGTCGACGAGAAGGGCACGACCGCCACCGAGTGGACGACTGTCTGGGCCGCCGACCTGATCGAGAAGGCGCCGCATCCGGCGCATTCGTGACGTTGCACAAGCCCGACACCGGCCGTCGGTGGGAACCCATCGGCTGCCTCGACAACCGTACTGTGGTTCGTCTGCACGTTGTAAAGTGCGCTGATGATCGCGATGCCGGTAGCCGTTTTCACCCGCGGCGCACCGGGCGTCGTGGTGGTTCAGCGGCGATCACCCCCTCGGTGATCGAGGAACGCACACCGACAGCCAGGAGCACGAGTTCATGACACAAGCCGCCGCACCGGTCGACTCGGCCGTCGCCGGGTCGACCGCGCAGGGGGTTCCGCTGCGTCCTTTCCGCTTCGCGGCCGCGGGCGAGGGGAATAAGCAGGAGGGTGGGGCCCGCAAGTTCATCCAGACCGCGCAGCAGGCCGAGGAGTACGGGTTCGACACCTTCGTCGTCCCCGATCACCTCGGTGACCAGATCGGCCCGATCGCCGCGCTCGGCGCGCTGACCCAGGCCACCGAGCGCATCCGCCTCGGCACGTCGGTGCTCGCCAACGGCTTCCGCCATCCGGTGGTGCTCGCGAAGGATCTGGCCACCATCGACGTGCTGTCCAAGGGACGCCTCGAGGTGGGTCTCGGCGCGGGCTGGAAGCAGGACGAGTACCAGGCCGCCGGACTGACCTACGATTCGCCCGGCATCCGGCTGGCGAAACTGGACGAGGCGCTGACCATCCTCGATGTGCTGCTGCGCGGCCAGGAATGCAATTTCGACGGCAAGTACTACCAAGTGCACGGAATCAAGGGCACGCCGCGACCGCGTCAGGGTCCCCGCCCGCCGATCTGCACCGGCGGCGGTGGTCCGAAGATGCTGCGACTCGCGGCCAAGCACGCCGACATCATCTCGGTCGTTCCCGTCACCACCAAGAACGGCAAAGGCCTGCTCTCCGGCATCACCCTGGAGAAGACGATCGAGAAGATCGAGCTGATCAAGGAAGCGGCGGGGGATCGTTTCGCCGATATCGAACTGAACTGGGCGATCACCGCCATCGTCGTCACCGACGATCGCGAGAAGACCGCCGAGATGGCGCTGTCGGCGCTCGAACGCGGTCTGCACCCCGATCTCGAGGTCGACGTGAAACTCTCCGTCGAGGAGATCCTGTCGTCGCCGTATGTGGCGATCGGGTCGTTCGAGGAGATCGCCGAGCAGCTCCGACGTGTGCGTCAACTCACCTCGATGTCGTATGTCGGGGTGTTCCCCACCCAGATGGACGCGTTCGCGCCGGTTATCCCCATGCTGCGAGATGAGTGAGCCGCTGTTCTCTGTAACATAACTCTGGTTTGAGTACATCTAGCCGATAGCGGTCACCGCGCAGACCGCACGAAAATCTGCAGGTTGGCTCTCCCTACATTTAGAGCACCCGCGGGCGAAAGCGAGTCGGGGCCTCACAGGTGACAGCGGCGATCACGCCGTATTGCTGCGTGTGCCTCGGAGGAGAAGAAGGAATGGACGAGACTTTCGACGACTACCTGGACGAAACCGGGAACATCGTTATTCCCGAGGATCACACCCTGGTTGATCACGTCGAGAAGCACACCAGGAACGACGCGAACACGCTGGCGTATCGCTACATCGACTATTCGCGGGAACGCGACGGTGAGGTGCTGGAGCTGACGTGGCAGGAGTTCGGTGTTCGGTTGCGCGCGGTGGCCGGTCGTCTCCAGCAGGTGACCAAGCGAGGCGACCGGGTCGCGATCCTGGCCCCGCAGGGCTTGGACTACGTGATCTCCTTCTTCGCCGCGATCTACGCGGGCTGCATCTCGGTGCCGCTCTTCGATCCGGACGAGCCGGGGCACACCGATCGGCTGCACGCCGTCCTCGGTGACTGCACGCCGTCGGCGATCCTCACCGCGAGCACGTCGGCGGCGGGTGTTCGCCAGTTCTTCCGCGCCCTGCCCGCCGCACAGCGTCCGCGCATCATCGCCGTGGACGCCATCCCGGACAGTGTCGCCGAGACCTGGGCCCGCCCGGCCATCAAGATGGACGACATCGCCTACCTGCAGTACACCTCGGGTTCGACCCGGGTGCCCGCGGGCGTGGAGATCACCCACCGCGCGGTCGGCACCAACCTGCTGCAGATGGTCGAGGCGCTCAACCTCGACTGGAGTTCGCGCGGTGTGACCTGGCTGCCCCTGTTCCACGACATGGGTCTGCTCACGGTGATCCTGCCCGCGGTGGGCGGCAAGTACATCACCATCATGTCGCCGAGCGCCTTCGTCCGGCGGCCCTACCGCTGGATCAAGGAACTCGCCGCGGTCTCCGACGGCGCGGGCACCTTCGCCGCGGCGCCGAACTTCGCCTTCGAGCACGCCGCGGCACGCGGTCTGCCCAAGAACGGCGAGACGCTGGATCTGTCCAACGTCATCGGCCTGATCAACGGCAGCGAACCGGTCACCACCTCCTCGATGAAGAAATTCAACGAGGCGTTCGCGCCCTTCGGTCTGCCCAAGACCGCGATCAAACCCTGCTACGGCATGGCCGAGGCGACACTGTTCGTCTCCGCGACCAAGGCCGAGGACGAGGCCAAGGTCGTCTACGTCGATCGCAAGGAACTCAACGCCGGTCGGATGGTGAAGGTCGACCAGGCTGCCGAGAATTCGATCGCGCAGGTGTCCTGCGGTTACGTCGCGCTGTCGCAGTGGGCCGTGATCGTGGATCCGGAGACGGTGGAAGCCGACGGCGGGCACGAACTGCCCGACGGCCGGGTCGGTGAGATCTGGCTGCACGGCAACAACATGGGCATCGGGTACTGGGGTCGTGAGGAAGAGACCACCAAGACCTTCCGTAACAAGGTCAGCCAGCGGGTCGCCGAGGGCAGCCACGCCGAGGGCACCGAACCCGACGCCAACTGGATGCGCACCGGCGACTACGGCGTGTATTTCGAGGGCGAGCTCTACATCACCGGCCGGGTGAAGGATCTGGTGATCGTCGACGGCCGCAACCACTACCCGCAGGATCTGGAATTTTCCGCGCAGGAGGCGAACAGCGCGCTTCGGCCCGGTTTCGTCGCGGCGTTCTCGGTGCCGGCGAATCAGCTGCCGGTCGAGGTTTTCGAACAGGGCAGCCATTCCGGCCTGAAATTCGACGCCGACGACGCTTCCGAGCAGTTGGTCATCGTGGGTGAGCGCGGACCTGGCGCGGGTAAGGCCGATCCGCTTCCGATCGCCGACGCGGTCCGCGCGGCGGTATCGCTGCGGCACGGTGTGACGGTGCGCGATGTGCTGCTGGTGCCCGCGGGTTCGATCCCGCGTACCTCCAGCGGCAAGATCGCGCGGCGCGCGTGCAAGACCGCGTATCTGGAGGGAACGCTGCGGGGTGGTTACACCCAGCAGGCTTTCCCCGATGCACCGGAAGAGTAGCCGACTCGCGATTGCTCCATATCGCTCGACCACGCACCCGAGCGTCATTTGGCGGCGCGCCCGGTACGCAGACAGGTAGCTTGAGGAATTGATGGCTGACAACGAGGGTAAGCCCGAACCGACGACCGAGAGCGCCAGCACCGACCCGGGAGACGCTGCCGTGTCTTCCGAGGTCGTGGCCTCCGACACCGCGTCGAAAGGCGCGGTGTCCGAACCCGCGGCGGCCATCGAGATGTCGGTGGCGGAACTGCGAGAGTGGTTGCGGCGCTGGGTCGCCGACGCGACCGGTCAGGAGATCGAGAAGATCACCGTCGACCGGCCGATGGAGGAATTCGGGCTCGCTTCGCGCGATGCCCTCGCCCTCGGTGGTGACATCGAGGAATTGACCGGGGTCATCCTCACGGCGACGGTGGTCTACCAGCATCCGACCATCGCGTCGCTGGCCGAGCGGATCATCAACGGCGAGCCGGACGCGCCCGAGGAATCCGGTGACGACGCCTTCTACGCCTCCTACACACCCGGCGAGGCGCACGACATCGCGATCGTCGGCCTGTCGACCAGGCTGCCCGGCGCGGGCGATACCCCCGAGTCGACGTGGGAATTCCTGATCGGCGGCGGAGACGGCATCCGCGATCTGCCCGAAGGGCGCTGGGAGGAATTCACCAGCGATCCCGAGGTGGCCGCGGCGGTCGCCGAGGGCAATACCGCAGGTGGTTACCTCGACCAGGACGTGGTCAAGGGTTTCGACGCGGAATTCTTCGCCATGTCGCCGATCGAGGTCGAGCGGGTCGATCCGCAGCAGCGGCTGATGATGGAACTGACCTGGGAAGCGTTGGAGCACGCCAGGATTCCCGCGAGCGAGTTGCGCGGCGAAGCGGTCGGCGTCTTCATCGGCTCCACCAGTAACGATTTCCAGTTGCTCGCGGCCCTCGGTCTCGGCGAGAACGATCCGAACGTGCCCGCCTCCGCCGAGGCGTACGCGATCATGGGCAGCGTCTCCAGCATCATCCCGAACCGGGTGTCCTACTTCTACGATTTCCGCGGGCCCTCCGTCTCGGTCGACACGGCCTGCTCATCGACCCTGGTCGCGGTGCACCAGGCTGTACGCGCGCTGCGTGAAGGCGACGCCGATCTGGCGTTGGCGGGCGGCGTGAACATGCTCTTGGCCCCGCTGGCGACGCTCGGTTTCGACAAGAACGGTGGCCTTGCCAAGGACGGCCGTATCAAGGCGTTCTCCTCCGACGCCGACGGCATGATCCGCTCCGAGGGCGGTGGTCTGGTCGTTCTCAAGCGCCTGACCGACGCCGAACGCGACGGTGACCGGATCCTCGCGGTCATCAAGGGTTCGGCGGTCAACAACGACGGTCGCTCCAACGGCCTGCTCGCCCCGAACCCCGACGCTCAGGCCGACGTCCTGCGCCGCGCCTACCGCGACGCCGGTATAGCGCCGTCCTCGGTCGACTACATCGAGGCGCACGGCACCGGAACCCTGATCGGCGATCCGATCGAGGCGGACGCGCTCGGCCGCGTGGTCGGTCGCGGTCGCGACGACGACAAGCCCGCGCTGCTCGGTTCGGCGAAAACCAATTTCGGTCACCTGGAATCCGGTGCGGGCGCGGCGGGCCTGGCCAAGGTCGTCATGTCGTTCCAGCACAACGTACTGCCGCCGAATATCAACTACGCGGGCCCCAACCCGTACATCCCGTTCGAGCAGGCGCATCTGAAAGTGGTCGACGCGCCGACCGAATTCCCGCGCTACAGCGGCACCGCGACCGTCGGCATCTCCGGCTTCGGTTTCGGCGGCACCAACGCCCACCTCGTGCTCCAGGAGTACGTGCCGGGGTCCGTCGACACCGCCGCACCGCGCAACGAGGGACTCTCCGACGAGAGCGCCGACGTCATCGCCGAGGCGGTCGGAATCACGGCCGAGAGTGGCGAGGACGCCGAGAATTCCGCGGGCGCCGGGGGTGCGGCGGGTACCGCGACCACCACTCCCGAACCCGAGTGGAGTGCCGACCGGGCAGAGCCCTTGCCGGTGATCCTCGCGGTATCCGGATACCTCCCCTCCCGTCGCCGCCGTGCCGCCGCCGAACTCGCCGATTGGTTGGAGTCCGACGCCGGTCGCGACGTACCGTTGGCCGACGTCGCCCGGTCGCTGGCCAAACGCAGCCATTGGCGTTCGCGCGGTGTGGTTCTCGCGCAGACGCACGAGGAGGCCGTCACCGGTCTGCGCGCCATCGCGGCCGGTAAACCCGGCACCGGCGTGTTCACCGCCGACGCGCCAGCTGTCAAGGCCCCCATCTGGGTGCTCGCTGGTTTCGGCGCGCAGCATCGCAAGATGGGCAAGCAGCTCTACCGGGAGAATTCGATCTTCCGCACGGCCGTCGACGAGGTCGACGAATTGGTGCAGGACGAGGCGGGTTATTCGATCCGCGAGATGATCCTGGACGACGAGCAGGACTACAACGTCGGCACCTCGCAGGTCGGCATCTTCACCATCCAGGTCGGTCTGGCCGCGGTGCTGCGCGCGCACGGCGCGCAACCCGACGCGGTGGTCGGCCATTCGATGGGTGAGGTGGCCGGTGCGTATATCGCCGGTGGTCTGACGCTAGAGGACGCGGTGCGCGTCATCTGCGCGCGTTCGCGCCTGATGGGCGAGGGCGAGGCGATGATCTCCGACGCCGACGTGCGCAATATGGCGCTGGTCGAACTCGGTGTCGCCGACGTCGAGAAACTGCTCGGCGACTACCCCGACGTCGAGATGGCCGTGTTCGCGGCGCCGACCAATACGGTGATCGGCGGCCCGCAGGATCAGGTCGCGGCGATCGTCGCGCAGGTCGAGGCGGCGGGCAAATTCGCCAGGGTGCTACAGACCCGAGGCGCGGGCCATACCTCCCAGATGGATCCCCTGCTCGGTGAATTGGCCGCCGAACTGGCCGGAATCGAGCCGACGAAACTCACGGCGGGTCTGTACTCGACGGTGCACAAGGAAGAGTTCTACCGGCCCGGCAACGACCCGATCCACGACGAGGACTACTGGGTCAAGAACATGCGCCACGCGGTGTACTTCACCAACGCGGTGAAACTCGCCGTGGACGCGGGCCACACCACATTCCTGGAACTCGCGCCGAATTCCGTCGCGCTCATGCAGGTGCTCGGCACCACCTTCGCCGCGGGCGTGCACGACGCCCAGCTCATTCCGACGCTCAAGCGCAAGGAAGACGAGTCCGCCGGTGTGATCGGCGCGCTGGCCCAGCTGTACGTGCACGGGCACAAGGTCGACCTGGTCTCGCTGCTGCCCGACGGTGACTACGCGGATGTGCCGCGCACGGTGTTCCTGCGCAAGCAGTACTGGCCCAAGGTCAGGCTGAACTCCGGCGGCGGCAGTGCCAGGGTCCCCGGCGCGCACGTGTCGCTGCCCGACGGCCGCCACGTGTGGGAGGTGCAGGCGGGATCGGTCACCGACCTGGCGCAACTGACCGAAGTTGCTGCGGCACAGGTGCTCAGCGACGTGTCACCCGGAATCTCGGTGCCACACGCCGCCGTTCCCGCGACCGGAACCCTGACCGTCACGCTGACCCCGTATCCGGGCGGCGGCGCGGTTCAGGTGCACGCCAAGGACGGTTCGGCCTTCCGGCTGCTGTTCGACGGCACCGTCGTCTCCGGTGCGCCGCTGCCGCAGATCGCGGTGGCACAGCCGGTGGTCACCGAGAGTGTCGAGACACAGGTCGCCGAAGTCTCCGAGACCGCTGCCGCGGTCGAGACTCACGGCGACCGCTGGGATCCCCAGGGTTCCCAGACGATCGAGGAACGGCTGGCGCTGATCGTCGCCGAATCGATGGGTTACGCGGTCGAGGATCTCCCGATGGAGATCCCGCTGATGGAACTCGGACTCGATTCGCTGATGGCGATGCGTATCAAGAACCGCGTCGAATACGAATTCGACATCCCGCAGTTGCAGATGCAGGCCGTGCGCGACGCCAACCTCAGCGAGGTCGGCAAGGTGCTGCGCTACGCCATCGAGCACCGCGACGAAGTGGCCGAGATCGCTGAGAAGCAGGCGGCGGGCGAGGATATCGACGTCGACGGCGGTTTCGTCGCCGCTGCCCGCGCCGCGCTCGCGGCCGGTGAGGATCCGGCCGCCGCCGCGAAATCCGTTGCCGCCGAATCGGGTTCGCCGCTGGCTGCCCAGGGTTCCGCGGAGATCGTCGACACCTCGGTGCATGCCGAGGCCGAGGCGATCGTGGCCGAGGCCGAGGCGGGTCATCGTCGCGCCGACGCGGGAACGGCCGCACCGGCTCCCGTGTCGGAGGAGCAGATCGCCGCGGCCGCTGCGAAGGACGCGGCGAGGGAACGGGCACTCGAGGTCCAGGACACGACCGCCGTCGGCGCCGCCGAAGCGATTGTCGCCGAGGCCGATTCGACGCCGTCGACGGTATTCGGCGGCGCGGGCGAGGAAGACGATGTGCCGCCACGTGACGCCGCCGAGCGGTTGACGTTCGGCACCTGGGCCAATATCACCGGCAAGTCGGCGGGCGGCATCTTCAACACCCTCCCGATCCTCGAGGAGGAGATCGCGGAGAAGCTCGCGCAGCGGCTGTCGGAGCGGGTCAAGGCCGAGGTCACCGTCGACGACGTCCTCGATTGCGAGACCATCGAGCAGCTGGCCGATATCGTGCGCGATCTCCAGGACAGCGCCGCCGAGATCGACGGTTTCGTACGCCCGCTGCGGGCGCGCGTCGACGGGTCGAACGCGGTGCCGGTCTTCGTGTTCCATCCGTCCGGTGGCAACACACTGGTCTACGAGCCGCTGCTGCGCAGGCTGCCGAACGACACCCCGATGTACGGCTTCGAACGCGTCGAGGGCGATATCGAGGAGCGGGCGCGTCAGTACCTGCCCGAGTTGCGCAAGATCCAGGGCAACGGTCCGTACGTGCTGTACGGCTGGTCGCTCGGGGCGGTCTTCGCCTTGCAGGTCGCGCAATTGCTGCGGGCCGAGGGCGCCGAGGTGAGCGTCGTCGGGCTCATCGACCTCGCGATCCCGACCGAGGGCGAGGACAACAGCCCCGAGGAGCGGGTGCGTCGGATCGAGCGCTACCAGGTCTTCGCGAAGAAGACCTACGGCGTCGAGGGTGAACTCGATCGCGAACAGCTCGAGGAGTTGGCCGCGGCCTCGGATGAGAACCAGTTCAAGATGATCAGCGATCTGATCAAGATGAGCGGTACCAAGATCCCCGGCGGAGTGCTCGAACACCAGCGCACCTCGTGGATCGAGAGCAGGCATCTCGCCCGGACCACGCCTTCGCGCTACGACGGCAATGTGGTGCTCTACCTCGCGGATCGCTATCACGACGGCATGATCGAACTCGAACCCCGCTTCGCCGATCGCAAGGAGAACGGCGGCTGGGACGAGTACCTGCCGAATCTCGAGGTCGTTCACATCGCGGGCGACCACCTACAGATCGTCGATGAGCCGCGCATCGGAAAGATCGGCGCCGACCTGACCGCGAAGCTCGTGGCGATCGAGGCGAAAGGGGCCAAGTGACAACTACTGCCGAGAAACTCGCCGATCTGCGTAAACGCCTCGAACTGGCGCAGGAACCGGCGGGCGAAGCGGGGGTGTCGAAGCGGGCGAGGAAGGGAATTCCCAGCGCACGCGACCGGATCACAATGCTGCTCGATCCGGGCACCTTCGTGGAACTCGGTGCGCTGGTGCGCAAGCCGGGAGATCCGGCCGCGCTCTACGGCGACGGTGTTGTCACCGGGCACGGACTGGTGGAAGGCCGCCCGGTGGCGGTCTTCTCCCACGACCAGACCGTCTACGGGGGGACGGTCGGCGAGATGTTCGGCCGCAAGGTCGCCTACATCATGGAGTACGCGGCCAAGGTCGGCTGCCCGGTCGTCGGCATCAACGATTCCGGCGGCGCGCGGGTGCAGGAGGCGGTGACCTCCCTGGCCTGGTACGCCGAACTCGGCAGGCGGCAGGAACCGCTGTCCGGTCTGGTGCCGCAGATCTCGATGATTCTCGGCAAATGCGCGGGCGGCGCGGTGTACGCGCCGATCAATACCGATGTGGTGGTGGCGACCGAAGAGGCGTACATGTTCGTCACCGGTCCCAAGGTGATCCGCGAGGTCACCGGCGAGGACGTCAGCCTGGAGGAACTGGGCGGCGCGCAGAGTCAGGCGGAGTACGGCAATATCCACCACGTCGCCAAGGACGAGGTCGCTGCCTTCGAGTGGGTCCGTAACTATCTCGGCTTCCTGCCGACGAGCTGCCAGGAACTGCCGCCGATCGTCAACCCGGGGCTGGAACCGGAGCTGACCGAATCCGATCTCGAGCTGAATTCGATCGTCCCCGATTCGGATAACTCGGGCTACGACATGCACGACATCCTGCTGCGGATCTTCGACGACGGCGACTTCCACGAGATCGGCGCGACGGCGGGACGCAATATCCTCACCGGTTTCGCCAGGGTCGACGGGTGCAGTGTCGGTGTGGTGGCGAATCAGCCGATGGTCTACGCGGGCGCGCTGGACGCGCGCGCCTCGGACAAGGCCGCGCATTTCGTCCGGCTGTGCGACGCCTTCGAGGTGCCGCTGGTCTTCGTGGTCGACACGCCGGGCTTCCTACCCGGGGTGGAGCAGGAGAAGATCGGCGTCATCAAACGCGGCGGCCGGTTCCTGTTCTCCTTCGTGGAGGCCTCGGTACCGAAAGTGACCGTGGTGATCCGCAAGTCCTACGGCGGCGGATACGCGGTCATGGGGTCCAAACAGCTGGGCGCGGACGTGAATCTGGCCTGGCCGACCGCCCGTATCGCGGTGATGGGGGCCGAGAGCGCCGTCAGCCTGATCGGCGGCAGGCAGATCGCCGCCGCGCCGGAGGAAGAGCGCGCCGCGGTCCGTCAGCAGATGGTCGACTTCTACAACGCCACCATGGCGACACCGTGGGTGGCGGCCGAACGCGGATATATCGACGCCGTCATCGAGCCGTCGACGACGCGCCTGGAGCTACGCAAGGCACTGCATCTGTTGCGAGACAAGAAGTTGACCCGCAATCCACGGAAACATCACCTGCTGCCGCTGTAGGCGGCCGCAGTCCGGGAATCGGGCCGTGACCAGGTGGTGACGGCCCGATTCGCGTCCGGTAACCGGTGTCAGACGATGGTGGCCGATTCGATGACGACGTCGTCGCGCGGGACATCCTGGTGCATACCGGCCGATCCGGTGCTCACCGCCGTGATCTTGTCGACCACCTCGGTGCCGTCGGTGACCTTGCCGAAGACGGCGTAGCCCCAGCCGGACGGGGTCGGTGCGGAGTGGTTGAGGAAATCGTTGTCGGAGACGTTGATGAAGAACTGCGCGGTCGCCGAGTGCGGATCGTTGGTCCGCGCCATGGCGACGGTGTACTTGTTGTTCTTCAGGCCGTTGTCGGCTTCGTTCTGGATCGGGGCCTCGGTGCCCTTCTGCTTCATGCCGGGCTCGAAACCGCCGCCCTGCACCATGAAGCCCGGGATCACACGGTGGAAGATGGTTCCGTTGTAGTGGCCGGCTTTCACGTAGTTCACGAAGTTCTGCACCGAGTTCGGCGCTTTGTCGTCGTCCAGCTCCAGGACGATCGGACCGTAATTCGTTACGAGATTCACCTTGGTCATATCTCTACCTTTTCATGGCATCGGATACGGGTCAGCAATCTCCCCGCCTCCACGCGACTTTTCGCCGGTGGTGATCGATTCGACGGCGTCTCGCGCACGGCGCGGTGACACCGGCGTGTCGGAGCCGGGGCCCGGCGTGGGCGCTACGGCCGATGTCGGCGCGCGGGCTTCGCGGTTCGTGCCTACAGACCACGACGCGGACTACGGCTGCCGCTAGCATTGCCAACCGTGCCCGACGCCGCAACTGCTGTTCTCACGAAACCGACCCCCGCCCCGGCGGTCGGATCACGCGATTTCCGGACCGCGCGAATCATCGCGCTCGTCGCAGGCCTGATAGGCGCGTTGCTGGCGCTGGCGACACCGTTTCTTCCGGTCACCCAGACGACGGCGGTACTGAACTGGCCGCAGGGCGGCACGCTCGGCAATGTGCAGGCGCCGCTGATGTCGCAGGTGCCGATCGAATTGCGGGCCACCATTCCGTGTAGCGCGGTCGAGGCGTTGCCGCCGCAGGGCGGCATGTTGCTGGCCACCGCGCCGCCGCAGGGCGACGGTGCGGCGCTGGAGGCGCTGTTCGTGCGCGTCTCGGAGACCTCGGTGGACGTCGTCGATCGAAACGCCGTGGTCACCACGGCCGACCGGGCCGCGATGGGGCAGTGTTCCAGCATCGTCATCACCTCGGACAACGAGCGCACGACGGCCGCGTTCACCGGGTTGACCAAAACCGTCGAGCGGCCGGTCCAGGGCGGGGCTCCCGGCGTGAAGGAGACGGTGCAGGTTCCGGTCGAGGGGCAGTTGATCGGTGATCTGCGACCTCAGGTCGTCGGCGTGTTCTCCGATCTGGAGGGGTCCGTGCCGTCGGGGCTGTCCTTCACGATGAACATCGATACGCGGTTCAGCTCCACCCCGACCCTGATCAAGTTGATCGCGATGATCGTCGCGGTGCTGTGCACGCTGATCGCGCTGGGCGCGCTGGCCCGTCTCGACGGCAGCGACGGTCGCGGTCACCGGCGTTTCCTGCCCGCCAACTGGCTGAAGCCGACCTGGGCCGACGGCGCGGTGGTCGGCACCCTGCTGGTCTGGCATTTCGTCGGCGCCAACACCTCCGACGACGGTTACATCCTGAGCATGGTCAGGGTCGCGCCGCACGCGGGCTACATGGCCAACTACTTCCGCTGGTACGGCGTCCCCGAGGCGCCGTTCGGCTGGTACTACTACGTGATCCAGGTCTTCTCGGAGATCTCCACCGCGAGTCCCTGGGTGCGATTGCCCGCGCTGGCCTGCGCGATCCTGTGCTGGATGGTCATCAGCCGCGAGGTGGTGCCGCGCCTGGGTCGCGGCGTGCGCAACAGCCGGGTGGCGCTGTGGACCGGCGGACTGGTTTTCCTCGCGTTCTGGCTGCCCTTCGACAACGGCCTGCGCTCCGAACCCGTCGTCGCGCTCGGCGCGCTGCTGACCTGGGTCTCGATCGAGCGAGCCATCGCCACCGGCCGCCTGCTGCCCGCCGCCGCCGCGGTGCTGATCGCCGCGTTCACGCTGGCCGCGGCCCCGACCGGTCTGATGTGTGTGGCGGCGCTGCTCGCGGGTATCAGACCGCTGGTCAAGATCGTCGTCCGCCGACATCGAGTGCACGGCACATTGCCGCTGCTCGCGCCGATCGCGGCGGCGGGTCTGCTGGTGTTGACGGTGGTCTACAGCGATCAGACCTTCGCGGGTATCCAGGAGGCGAACCGCGTCCGCCAGGTCACCGGGCCGAACCTGGCCTGGTACGAGGACTACCTGCGCTACTACTACCTGTTCGTGGAGACGGTCGATGGTTCGCTCTCGCGCCGTTTCGCCTTCCTGACGATGCTGCTGTGCCTTTTCACCACGATGCTGGTGCTGCTGCGGCGCAGGCAGGTGCCGGGTATCGCGAGCGGTCCGACCTGGCGGCTCATGGGCGTGGTGCTCGGCACCGTCTTCTTCATGATGTTCAACCCGACCAAGTGGACCCACCATTTCGGCGCGTACGCGGGTATCGCGGGTTCGCTTGCGGCGGTCACGGCGGTCGCGGTGTCGGCCTCGGCGTTGCGGGCCCGCAAGAACAGGGCCATCTTCCTGGCCGGATTGTTGTTCGTGCTGGCGATCTCGTTCTCGGGTATCAACGGGTACTGGTACGTCTCCAGTTTCGGGGTGCCGTGGTTCGACAGGCGCATCTCGCTCGGTGGTTTCCAGTCCAACACGGTCATGCTCGTGCTGTTCGCGGCCGCGCTGGCCCTGGTCACCTGGCTCACCCTGCGCGAGCAGTACATTCCGCCCGCGGCGTCGCCGAAATCGGCGCGCGGCAAACGGATTCGCAAATTCGCCGCGATACCGCTGACCGTCGTCGCCGCCCTGATGGTGGTGATCGAGGTGATGTCGCTGGTGAAGGGCGCCGCCGAGCAGTACCCGGCGTATTCGCTGGCCCGATCGAATTTCGACGCGCTCGCCGGTGACAGCTGTGGTCTGGCCAACGACATCCTGGTCGAACCGGATCCGAACGGCGGCCGGTTGCAGCCGATCATCGATCCGGCCGAGCCGCCGACCAACGGTGACCCGCTCGGCGGGGTGGATCCGGTCGGTTTCGACGCCAACGGCGTGCCGGACGACCTGTCCGCCGACACCGTCGAGGTGAAACCGGGCACCGGCAACACCTCCACCCAGTCGGTCGGCGCGGCCTTCGCCGAGGGCGAGAGCGCGGGCACCGGCGGCGGTCAGGGGGCGCAGGGCGTCAACGGCAGCACCGCGGCCCTGCCCTTCGGACTCGATCCGGCGAGCACCCCGGTGATGGGCAGCTACCAGGAGGGCGTGCAGCAGCCCGCGCTGCTGACGTCGAGCTGGTACCAGCTGGCGCCGCGTTCGGAGGACAAGCCCCTTGTCGTCATCTCGGCGGCCGGGCGCATCCTGTCCTTCGACAACGCCGGAGCGTTGAAATACGGCCAGTCGCTGACCGTCGACTACGGCAAGCGGCTGCCCGACGGCACCGTCGAACCGCTCGGCAACTACCTGCCGCGCGATATCGGCCCGTTCCCGTCCTGGCGCAATCTCCGGATTCCGCTGGACGAGATCGCACCCGAGGCCGACGCGGTGCGCATCGTCGCCAACGATCCGATCCTGATCGGCGACCAGTGGCTGGCGTTCACCCCGCCGCGTATGCCGAAACTGACACCGCTGAACGATTTCATCGGCGGCGATCAGCCGGTACTGCTGGACTGGGCTGTCGGACTCCAGTTCCCGTGCCAGCGTCCCTTCGATCACCGCAACGGCGTCGCCGAGGTGCCGGGTTACCGCATCCTGCCGGACCGTCCGCTGGCGATCAGCTCGACGAACACCTGGCAGGCCGAGGAATTCGGCGGCCCGCTCGGCTTCACCCAGATGCTGGCGCGTTCGGTCACGGTGCCGACCTACATGCGTGACGACTGGGCCCGCGACTGGGGCTCGCTCGAGCGCTACGAGCAGTACGACCGCGACGCGACCCCGGCGAAACTGGAGACCGGCACCGCGAATCGCTGGGGACTGTGGTCCCCGGGGCAGCTGCGGGTGTTCTAGCGGGTCGCTGGTAGAGGGGCCGAAAGGTCGAAGGGCCGTAGCGTCATAGACGCTACGGCCCAATTTTTTCCGGGAGTTGCCCGGGATCGATGGCGTGGCGGGGGGAATCGTAGGGACGCGAGTGCGCTGCGTCACGGTGCCGTGACGTGAGCGCTCAGACCTTCATGCGCCTGCCGAGTTCGCGGCGCAACACCTCCTGGGAAGGCAGCCGTTCGAGTACTCGTAAGACCGCCGGCCGTAATTCGCGCTTTTCGTCATCTGTGAGCAGATCGACGAGATCGCGCAGATCCATGTCATCGAAGGCTCCTGTCATACCCACAACAGTACGTTCTCAAACTGTGCTATGCCTGGCAATCCGCTCATCGGTTACTGAGGCGTCACCCGGACGAAACCGACGCCCTATCAGGAGTTTTGGCGAAATGCCCACGTAACGTGAACGGGTGCGGCACAGACCGAACGGTCTGTGCCGCACCCGGATCGGACGCTTTCGGGTCGACTATCTGATCCGAATCGGATCCTGTCGGGAGATCCCGCCCTGTTTCACGGTGGTGATATCGATCACAGCTGGATCCGCATCCGGATCGTAGGGGGTGAACCGTTCGAGCGAACCCCAGTCCCGTCCCCAGTCGTCCTCGAGATAGGTCGGCACCGATTCGGAGGACAGCAGCAGACCGGTCCAGCCGAGCGGACCGCCGCCGATATCGTCCTGCCACGCATTGGAGGCGTCGGAGCCGACCCGGTCCGGCAGAATGCGCCACTGCGGCACTTCCGCGACGCCGTCGTGGTGGCCGAACGGCCGCTGGCACGGGAACGCGAGACCGACATGCCAGTCGAGCAGGACCGGATCCCGCGATCCCACCACCGAATTCAGGGTTTTCAGGCTCGGCAGCCTGGGCGGGGTGACGGCGAGCCACTGCTTCGGCGTGATGTCGTTGTCGACCGCGACGAGGCGCACGGCGTTCACCTCGCTGGGCAGACCGTCCAGCGGCACCCGCAGATTGCGCCAGGACGGCGCGGGTCCGATATCGAGCGGATCGACCGAACCCAGTACGCGCACCCGGCCGTCCGCGCCCCGCACGCCGTACTCCATGTGCAGTTCCTGGCCGTAGGTGAGCACGCCGTCGGTGTCGACGGAGCGGATACGGCCCGCCGCGGTGACGACCAGCACCCGGTAGGCGGGATCGTGGCGCATGCTGTCGACCAGATTCAGGTGATACCACTGTGATTCGAGCGTGGCCTGCTGCTGCTCGCCCTCCTGGTAGCTGCCCAGCACCGGGGTGCGGGCCGGGTCGAGCCCGAACGGCAGCGCCACGGTGCTGCCGTTGATCCCGGTGCGCTCACTGGTACCGCCGCCGGTGCCCGCGCCGGTGGTGTTGGTCGTCTTGTTGGCCGAATCCTTATCGATGGAATTCGCTCCGCCGGAGACGGTTTCCTCCGCGTCGGCGGTGAGATCGCTCGCGACGCCGTTGGGGGTGAAACCCTTCGACTTCGCCGACAGGCCGTCGGCGGGGGAGCCGTCGAAGGGTTGCAGCAGCGAATCCGCGGTATCGGTCTCGACCAGTACCCCGTCGGCGAGACCGCACGAATCGCCGCCGAGAGCTTCCACATTCGATTTCGCGATCGAATACGCCGGGTACTGGGTGAGCGCAGCCTTGGTCAGCGAGGCCAGTTCGAAGAGGACGAGCAGCGCCGCCGCGATGGTCAGCGGCGCCGAGGCGAAACGCTCGAAACGGCGGGGAGCCGCCGGTTCGCGGTACGGCTCGCGGTAGTGCGCCCACACCGCCCACAGCAGCGCGAGTCCGCTCAGGCCCAGGAAGAGCGTCGAGAGCCCCTTACCCGCGATCAGCGGCGCCTTGTCCCACCACGGCACCCCGTAACTGGAGACGTACCACCAGCCGTTGGAACCGGTGAAGGTGATCGCGAGCAGGAACAGCACCGCCGCGGCGAACAGCGCCCGATTGCGCGGCGCCCGAATACCACTGGTGCCGACCGCGACCGCGGCCAGCGCCGCGAGCGAACCCGCGAGTCCCGCGTACACGCCGAAATGGTGGGTCCACTTGGTCGGCGTGAACATCATGAGCAGCAGCGAGGCGAACACGATGCCGAGAATCCGCACCGAAGGACCGCGCGAGGTGCCGGGGATACGGCCCTTGCGCAGGACCTGGAGGACACAGACGAGCAGGCACAGCAGCATCACCAGGACGCCGAACCGCCGCGCGAGCGAACCGTCGGGCGAGAGCATCAGCAGCGAATCCCAGCGGGTGCGCTCGTCGAACCACGCCACATTGGGGCCGACGACGGTACGCACCCGGGTGGCCTCCATGACGGTGGCCAAGGTCTGGTCCGCGAACACGACGATCAGCACCAGGGTGCCCGCCGCGAGTCCCGGCGCGATCAGCGCCGCGTACCGGAAGAAGAGCGAGGCGCGCGACAGTGTCGGCGTCGGTACGCGTCGCCCGTCGTCATCGGTGGCGTCCGGCGCGTGCGCGTCCGCCTCGATCCGGCGCGGCAACGCTCCCTGCGCGCGCTTGACGATGATCTGGAGCACCGGCCGCGATCCCGCGATCAGCGCCGCGATGCAGATCAGCCCGGTGGGGCCCGCGGCGAGCGAGAACGCCGCGATGAGCACGCCGATCGCGGCGGGCAGCAGACGTCCGGTGGCGATGGCGCGTTCGATCGAGCACCAGGTCAGCAGCGCGCCCGCCGCGATGAGCGGTTCGGGGCGCAGGCCGTTGTCGTAGGGCAGCCAGAACGCGAGGAACACCAGGCCCGCCGTCCACAGCGCGACCCGGTCGCGTCGGACCCGGGCACCGAGGCGCGGCAGCACCTCGCGGCTGATGACCAGCCAGCACACCACGCCCGCGAGCAACGTCGGCAGCCGCATCCACGGGCTGGCATCGGAGATCTTGGTCATCCAGGCCAGTACCTCGTAGGACCAGCCGAACGGGGCCTCCGGCACCGCGAACCAGCGGTAGTAGTTGGCCATGTAGCCCGAATGTTCCGACGCCCTGGCCATATTCAGGATGTAGCCGTCGTCGGAGGTGTTCGCGCCGATGATGTGCCACAGCGCGAGCACGCCGAGTATCGCGCCGTCGACGATCGAGAAACGCCACCAGTGCGCGGGCAGGAAACGCCGGGCCCTGCGCCCGTCGGAGGTGTCGAGCAGATGCAGCGCGATCAGCGCGATGACGGTGCAGATCACCGCGGCGATCTGGACAAGCAGTTTGAGCGGTGTCGGCGTCGAGGAGAAGCGCGAATCGATATCGAGATGCACGCGGGCGGCGGCGACCTGCGCGGCGTCGAGATCGGTGAAGAGACCGACGACCTGCGGACGGATATCGCGCGGCAGCGTGTTCACGAACGGATTTCCGTCTTCGCGCCGCACACCGGTGAATTCGACGGTGGTGGCGGCGGCGGTGGAATCGATGGTGATCGCGGTGCATCCGCCGATTTCGGCGACCGGAGCCGAGAGCAGCGGGATATCGCGTTGGACGACGGTCAGCGTGCCGTCGGACACCGCGACGACGAGTCCCTTGGTCGCGGCCTGGCCCGAGGCGACCGGGATGGTCGACAGGATGGTGCGCGACGGCTTCGCCTGCGGTGCGGCGGTATCCGGCGGGGTGGAGTCGTCGGCCTGTCTCGGGGTGCCGTTGCCGACGGTCGGGGTCTGCTGCGTGTCGCCGGTCGGGGTCGGCTCACCCTGCCGGCCAGGCGCACCGGATTCGGAAGAGTCGGTCGCGCTCGGCAGGATCGAACACGGCAGGGTGGCCGTGAGCCGCTGCGGCTCGTAGGACACCAGCGGCGCTTCGACATCGGTGCTGTTGCCCGCCTGGGGCCAATCCAGCGTCGCCCGATCCTGTTCGACCGGCAGCAGCGGGGTCAGCAACGCCAGGATGAATCCGAGAAGCCCGGATACCAGGGCTATCAGGCGGTAGCGGTCAAACGCTGAAGTCGATCGGTCCGGTCGCACGGGGGTTCATGCTAGCCACCGTCGCCCGCCGTCCGGGCTGCGAGAGGGTCGGCGGGGCGAATTCAGCGCAGCGCGCGCACATCCCACAGCCAGACATCCTCGATTCGGGCGGGCGCGAAGCCGAGTAGTTCGGTGACGGCCGAGCGCAGCGCGTCGGCATTGCGCGTCGGAGGCAGCACCATGACGTCGGCGCGCCAGAAATTCAGGTCGGCGATGGCGTTCGCGCGTTCGTCCGGTCCGATTCTCGGCACCACCCCGGTCTCGCGTGTTCCGACGAGCAGGGCGGTGGTCGGCCGGAATTCGGGTCCGTAGATCCCCTTCTTGTCGCCGCCGGTCGGGCCGACGAAGTAGCCGCCCGCGAGCGGGAACGAGAAATCGTCCTCGGTCTGCCACCGCAGCGGCTCGGCGTCGTCCGGGCGCGGAGTGGGGACGAGGACGACCGACCCGTCGCCGACGTAGTCGCGCACCGTGCCGTGCGCGAAGAATTCGGGCGTGCCCGCGCGGTCGACGACCGGAAGCGGGGTCGGCGTCAGCGGCAACAGTGCCAGCGCTGTCGCGGTGAACCAGGCGAGCGGCCGCCAGTCCACCGCCGACTCCCGCCACATCGACACCGCCTGCTGCGCGGCCAGGGCGAGAATCGCGGCGATGGCCGGAATCGCCGCCATCGTCAGTCGCGTCTCCAGCACCGAATTCACCAGCGGAACCTGCTCGGCCCACCGCCACGGCAGGGCGACGCCGGTGGACCGTTTGCCGATCATCGCCGTCGCGCCGAGGGAGAGCACGCCGAAGACCAGGATCACCGCCGTCGCGGCCCGCACCACCCGATCGCGCCAGAGCCACAAGATCGCCACCGCGAGCAATATCAGCAGCGGCCAGCCGAAATAGGCGTTCTGCTCGGTCTCGTTGATCGCGACGGGCTGTCCGGGCGCGAACAGCCCGCCCAGCGATTCCGACGGGAACTGCGTGATCGCCTTCAGATCGTTGCCCATCGGCCCGTGGTCGATGGACCGGTAACTCTGCGAACCGAAGAACTGCCACCACAGCGGTATCGCGGTCAGCGCGAGGGTGATGAGTCCCGCCACCGCCACGGTCGGGGCGACCGTGCGCAGGGCTCGCAGACCTGCGCGCGGCGCGTGCAGGTAATAGACCACCGCGAACAGTGCGAACGACATCGCGAAGATCAACAACGGCTCCTCGCCGAGCGCGATCTGCGTCGTGACCAGGAGAGCGAGCAGCAGCGTGTCCCGCAGACGTACGCCCCGGGCGCGCTTGCCGACCCGGGCCGCCGCGCCGGGTGATCCAGCGCTATCGGATCCGGCAGGGTGAGACGCGGTGCGCGATCCGGTGGTGACGGCGCCGGCGTCGCGGCCGCGAACGGCGCGGGATTCCGGGCCGGGGCTGCCCGGTCCCACCGTGCCCCCGGACTTACTCGACCGCACCCCGTCCGCACTATGACGGCTCATCCGGATCACCAGACCGGCGATGACGGGCAGCAGGCCGAGGGCGACGAAATTCGGGTGGGCGTTGGCGTGCGAGATCATCGCGGGCGCGAAACCGCAGAACAGCCCGCCGAGCGCCGCCGCGAACCGGGATTCGACCAGTTCACGGGCGAAGAGTCGGTACCAGGCGAAGGCGGTGAGGGCCAAGCCCAGGGTCAGTACGAGGACGAAGGTGACGGTGGGTCCGAACAGCAGCGTGACGGGGGTGAGCGGAACCCCGACCCCGAACATCGCGGTATTCGCCATGAGGTTCACGCCGGCCGGGAAGTTCTGCAACGTGGTGCCGAGCGGATTCTCCAGATGCGCCACCGAATGCGCGGTGACCGCGAAGAACCATTCCCACATGGTCTGGTCCTGACCGCTCTTGATCAGATAGGCCCCGCCGGTGTCGCGCCACTGTCCCGACAGCACCAGCACCGCGAGCCCGAGGTAGGCCGCCCCGGCGCACAGATCCGCCCGCGTGACCCGCTCGCCCACCCGCGTCCGAGCGGGTTCGGGCCGGTCCCGCAATAGTGTGTCGGTGTCGACAGCCCCCGCCGGTACGGTCGCCCCCTCGGTCGATTCCCGTCGCGCGGCCCGATCGACGTTGCTTGCTCTCACCGACAAATCCCCACAAAACTCGACGCTCGGAACCAGCCCCGCCCCGGGTGCGGCCCCGCTGTCCGAACGGCGATCGAGCGCCCGGAGCGCAGGCAACTTCCCCCAGGGTTGACCACGAATATCCCCGATAACCCCGATGCGGCGCGAATCACGTCCGGGCCGTGGGACCGAGCCGTCCGGACGCGCCCGCCGCCGCGACACGTCGCTGTGGGTTCGGTGTACCGCGTCGGCTAGCGAGCGTTCCTACCGCCGGACGGTGACCAGCGTGAACGGTCCGATATCGGTGGTCGTGAACGCCGGATCGCTGAACAGGTCCGCCGGGAACGCGACCGTGTACCGCTTGACGTTCGGATCGTTGGGATACACGTCCTCGGCCAGGCGCAGCGTGTACGTGTCACCGCTGCGACGGAACAGGAAGGCGTCGGGCGCGCGCCACGGGGAGGCCTTCAGCGCGTCGCGCAGTTCGGCGGACGAATCCAGGGTGCTCCACGCCTTGATGGTCGCGGCCCGGCCCGCGAAATCGGCGAGCGGGTTGGCGTAGTGCGAGGTGAGCGCCTGGAATCCCCAGTACGGGTAGAACGCGAGGAAGGTGGTGTCCGCCGTGAGGACGACGTTCTCGTCGCGCGGTCGTCCCGTCTGCGCCGACAGCGCGGCATCGATCTCGCGGTAGTAGGACACCGCGGAGGGCGGACGCTTGTCGGCGCGCTCACCGTCGCCGTCGGTATCGGTGTAGGCGGTGGTGATCTCGGGGGTCAGCACGTGCGGGATGTCCTGGACGAACGCGAGCGCGCCGAGTGTCGCGAGCAGGGCCGCGGCGGGCCGGAACCGGGCGGGTTCGTCGAAGGCCCGGTAGAGCGCGCGTGCGCCCTCGACGAAGCCGAACGCGCCCGCCGCCGCGAGCAGCACCCGCAGGGGGGCTTCCAGGCGGAACGAGAGCAGGGTGGTGCCCGCGGCCGTCGCCAGCATCGACAGCAGCGTCCACAGATAGATCGCCACCACGCCGATGCCGAGCGCCTGCGCGCGTCGCGAGGAACCCGCGCGCACGATCAGCCAGACGGTGCCGATCAGGCACAGCCCGCCGAACAGCGTGAAATCCGCCATCGGCAACGGCAGTTCGGCGCCCGACTCCGGCAGGTAGTGCAGCGCCGTCCCGGAACTCGGTGTCGTCGACGTGAGGTGTTTCAGCAGGTAGGGCAGCCACACGAGCGCCGCGATCACCCCGGCGATCACCCCGATCACCACCAGGCGCAGCAAGGGGGGCGCCGCCGCCCGCCATGCCGGACCCAGATCCTCCGGTCGCACGCGTCGCGCCCGCGCCTCGACCCGTCGCGCCCGCACGGCCAGTCTGGCGGAGATCAGCCCCATCAGTCCCACCGCGAAGGCGGCGACCAGGAAATAGAGGGTGTAGAAGGTCGCGGCGAGCCCGAGGAACAGCCCGGCGCCGATCACCGCCCCCCACCCGCCTGCGGTGCCCATTCCTGCGGTGCCCGCCGGTGCTGTGTCCTCGGCGGGCCGGTGAACAGCACCCCACGCGAGCACCAGCGACGGCGCGAGCAGCAGGACGATCACCGCGCTGTACGCCTCGGGCGCGGCGAAGGTGATCGCCGCGGCGGTCGTCGCGGCCGTCACCGCGACGGCCCAGTCCGCGCGGATCAGCTCCGACCACAGCACCAGCGCGAGCACAGCCGCCACCGCGAGCGAGCCGATCGCGTATGGCTTGAACGCTTCCCAGCCGTCCATGCCGAGGACGTTCGCGACGCGTCCACCCATCCAGAACCATCCGGCCGGATAGAACGGCGGCACATCCGCGTAGGTCATATCCCGCAGTGCCGCGCTGTCGGTGAGCCGCGTGAGGTATTCGGTGCGGAATTCCTGGTCGACCGAGACGCCGAACAGGTACAACTTGGTCGCGGCGAGCGGCATCCCGAGCGTCACGGTCACGAACGCCGAGATACCGGCCCAGGACAGTACTTTCGCAAGCCACGGCCACTTATGCAGGCGCAGCAGCACCATCGCCGCGATCAGTACGGCCACCGAGACCACCTGGCCGACGGTGGTGAGCGCCCTGGTCACGTGTGAGGAGTTGAACGCGGGCCAGTCCACCAGCGAGAAGGCGACGAGTCCGACACCGGCGACCACGACCGCGACCACCGTCGCGAGCAGCGCCTCGCCCAGTCCCGCGCCGAGACGCCGCAGCAGTACCGAGGACCGGCCCGGTCCGGTCGAGGGGGCGGTGGTACCGGGGGAAGTCACGGTGGCGCTCATCGACCCACCGCTTCGGACCGGCGCGCGAAATCCATCTCGGCGGGAACCCGGCACGGCGGGTGACCGGTGAGGATTCGTCGGACTTCTCGCATTACGCCTCCGGTTCACTGATCGGCTCCGTGACATGGTGCTCGGCGATCCGCCCGGCAGCGCCGGACGTGACCGCGTGAGCGCAGCCGCAACGATGGTAGCCACCCGTACGGCGAGCCCGGATACGACCGAGCCGCACCCGGTTCCGGCCGCGTGACGCGGCGGATCGTGGTGCGGCTCGGGGAACGGCTCAGATGGGGAGTTTGCGGAAGATCGGGCGCGGGATGTGGCGCAGGATCATCATCACGTACCGGAACGTGCCGGGCGCCCAGACCAGTTCCTTGCCCTTCTGGGAGGCCGACACCGCGAGCGCCGCGACGTCTTCCTTGTTGACGGTCAGCGGCGCTTCCTTCACGCCCGCCGACATCCTGGTGCGGACCTGGCCCGGCCGGATGACGAGCACGCGCGGCCCGAACGGGCGCAGCGCCTCACCCAGACCGAGGTAGAACCCGTCGAGCCCGGCCTTGGTCGAGCCGTAGACGAAGTTGGAGCGCCGGACCCGTTCGCCCGCCGCCGAGGACATGGCGATGATCCGCCCGAAGCCCTGCGCCTTCATCTTCTCGCCGACCAGCACGCCGACCGATACCGCGGCCGTGTAGTTGATCTCGGCGATCTGCACCGCCTTGCGCTGGTCCTGCCACAGTTCCTCGGCGTCGCCGAGCAGTCCGAAGGCGACGATGGCGACGTCGACGTCGCCGGAGGCCCACGCCGCGTCGATCACCTTGGGGTGGCTGCCGTTGTCGAGCGCGTCGAAATCGATGAGATCGACCGTGCTCGCGCCCGCGGCCTGCAACTGCGCGACGGCGTCGTCACGCAGCGGATCGTTGGGCAGTGCCGCGAGGATGATGCGGATCGGGCCCTTCTTCAGGTACTCCGCGCATATCGCCAGACCGATCTCCGAGGTTCCGCCCAGCAGCAGGATGGTCTGCGGGTTACCTACGGCATTGATCACTGAAGCTCCAGCCTTCTCGCCATGTCGGACATGAAAACGCCTGTGGGATCGACGGTCCTGCGGATCTTGATCCACTCGTCGATGCGGGGATACATCTTGTGGAAGGTTTCCGCGTCGGTGCGCGAATCCTTGCCGGTGTAGAGCCGTCCGCCGAATTCGAGCACCCGGCGGTCGAGTTCGGAGACGAATTCGTTGAGTCCGGCCGAGATCGGGAAGTCGACGCAGATGTTCCAGCCCGGCATCGGGAAACTCAACGGCGCCTGGTTGCCGGGCCCGAAGAGTTTGAACACGTTGAGGAACGAGTAGAACCCGGACCGCTGGATGTCGACGATGATCCGCTTGAACTCGTCCACCGACTCCGGCGGCACCACGAACTGGTACTGGAGGAACCCGTTGGATCCGTAGCCCCTGTTCCACTCGCCGATCATGTCGAGCGGGTGGTAGAAGGCCGTCAAGCTCTGCGGCTTGTCGCGGTAGGTGCCCGACTTGCGGTACCAGAGTTCACCGATGGGGGTGAAGGTGTATTTGTTCGCCAGCCCGTTCGGGAAGACATCGGGCAGCGACAGGAAGGTCTTGCCGTTGAATCGCAGCGGATCCTTCTGCAATTTCTTGGGCAGCTGATCCAGTTTGGCGAGGTTTCCGCGCGAGATCGCGGCCCGGCCGAGTTTCGGTTCGGGGCTGATCGCGTCGAACCAGGCCGAGCTGTACTCGTAGCGGTCCTCGGAGCCGTCGCTGTGGAAGGCGATGGTCTCGTCCAGCGTCGCGGTGACGTCGCCGTCGGCGATGAAGTACGCGGTCTCGGTCGGCGTCATCTCGATGGTCGCGCGCAGCACGATGCCGGTCAGACCGCACCCGCCGATGGTCGCCCAGAACAGTTTGGCGTTCTTGCGCGGCGTGATGTGCTGCACCGTGCCGTCGGCGGTGAGCAGATCCATCGAGCGCACGTGGTTACCGAAACTGCCCGCGCTGTGATGGTTCTTACCGTGGATATCGGAGCCGATGGCCCCGCCGACGGTGACCTGGCGGGTGCCGGGCAGTACGGGAACCCAGAGGCCGAACGGCAGCGCGGCCTTCATGAGCTGATCCAGGTTCACGCCGGCGTCGACGTCGACGATCCTGGTGTCGCGGTCGATCCGGTGGATCTTGTTCAGCGCCGTCATGTCGATGACGAGCCCGCCCGCGTTCTGGGCGTTGTCGCCGTAGGAGCGGCCGAGCCCGCGCGCGATCACGCCGCGGCGCAGGTGGGCGGGCTTGCCGTCGTTGTCCTCGGCGACCAGGGCCACGGCCTTGGCGATCACTTCCGGATCACCGGTCGCGAGAACTTCGGCGGAGGTTGCTGCGGTGCGACCCCACCCGGTCAACGATCTGGTCCGCGTAGGTAGGTCGTACGCGGGCTCGGCGTCACCGGTTGTCATGGTGGGGGTCGAAGCTTTCGTGGACATCGGCATAGAGGCTACAGGTATGGGCGCAGGTCGCGCCCGGGTCGCCGTACACCGGGGTATGGCGGGGTACGGCGGGGGCCCGCGCGCATTAAGCTGACCGCCGTGCACGCCGAACCCCACCGTCCGCTCATGACCGAACCACCGCTGGTCGACGAGCCCGCGGGCGTCGTCGACGCGTCGCGTGAAGGTGGCGGCGAAGATGGACAGCATGCCGAGGATGCTCCGGACAGTGGCGCCGCGCCCGGTGGCGGTCTCGTGACCCAGGTCTTCCGGTTCGCCGTGACCGGCGGGCTGTCCGCGATCGTCGACTTCGGTCTGTACCTGTTCCTGTTGAAGGTGGTCGGGCTGCCGACGAGCGCCGCGAAGTCGATCAGCTTCGTCGCGGGCACCACGACGGCCTATCTGCTCAACCGGCGCTGGACCTTCCAGGCGCCGCCGAGCCGGGCCCGGTTCCTCGCGGTGGTCGCGCTCTACGCGACGACCTTCGCGGTCCAGGTCGGTATCAATCAGTTGCTGGTGAACGTGCTCGGTGAGGGCGGGGTGCAGCTGACGGCGGCGTTCGTCGTCGCGCAGGGCACCGCCACCGTCATCAACTTCGTCGTGCAGCGGCTGGTGATCTTCAAACTGCGCTGATCCCGATCGGTCAGCCCACCACCAGCTCTTCGGGTTCCCGAGGCTGTTGCGCCTTGGCCCCGAAGTAGTCCCCGCCCTTGGCCCGGACATTGTCGGTACCCCAGGCACGCTGTTCGCGCTGCGCGGGGATCAGGTGCGGAATGTGTTTGCGGCAGTGGATATAGGCCTCTTCGACGCCGACTACCACCCACAGTTCGGCGGCGCGGCCTTTCGTCTGCGGCGGCAACTCGGTACTTCGCCGCAGCGTGACGTCCTCGACGATGCGGGCCGTTCCGTTCACGTGGAGTCCGATGAGGTCACGGACGAAATCGATGAGAAGTATGCCGACGTGGGGATTCTCCAGAATATTGCCCATACTGGCCATCACGCCGTTGCCGCGGTACTCGGGATAGGCGACCGTGCGTTCATCGATGACGTGCAGAAATCCGGGGGAACCGGCGCGGAAGCTGGTATCGCATTCGCCGTGTTTATCGCTGGTGGCGATGAACGCCATGTCCATCCTGGCGATGAATTCGACCATCGTCGGATTGAGTCGGTCGAGCACTTGATCGGTGTAGAAACGTTCGGCTCGTGCCTGCGTACCGTACCTGTCCTGTAGTTCGTGCTCGCCGTCGCTGCCCCAACGTGGATCGGGCATGTGCGCCCCCTTTGGTAGCCGGAATCCGGATGATCGGGGTTCTGCGCTGAACCCGGAATAAGGCCGAAATCTCGTCCATTTTAGGGGAATGAGAGGGGCGGCATGAGCGGAATCAGCGCCGGGGATGGGCCGAATGCCGGTTTGCTACAGGGTTTTCCGGGGATTTGCCCATTCCGACCGGCCGGAATATTTTCGGCCGGTCGAAATGACATACCTCGATGCGAGAAATCTCAGGCCGGGATCAGCGTCACCGGAACGCCGTTGAAAACGGCATTGCCCGACGGCACATCGATCACCGAATCATCGGTCAGCACATTGGCGTTGACGCCCGCGTTGGCACTGGCCACCGACTGCGGACTCTCGGCGTGGCCCCAGCCGTGCGGCAGGCTGACCACGCCCGGCATGATCGTCTCGGTCGGCTCGACGGGCACCGTGAGCGTCCCCGCCGCCGATTTCACCACGGCCTCCTGGCCCAGCCCGAGCCGCTCCACGTCGGCCGGATTGACCTGCAACGTACAGCGATTCGATCCGTTGACCAGTCGCACGACATTGTGCATCCAACTGTTGTTGGAGCGCAGCTGACGGCGTCCGATGAGGACGAACTCCGGCGCGACGTCGGCGAGCCCGGCTCGCATCCGGTCCACGTCGGCCAGCAGCTGCGCGGGCGCGAGTTCCACCCGTCGCGACGCGGTGCGCAGCGCACCGGGCAGTCGCGGGCGCAACGCACCGAGGTCGATGCCGTGCGGATTGTCCAGCAGTTTCCGCAGATTCAGATCGTGGCGCGGCGCGTCGGAATCGGCGCTCCGCTCGTTCCACTCACCGTAGGGACCGAGCCGCACCATCATGTCGATGCGCTGCTCGGTGGTGGTCTCGCCGTACAACTCGTGGCGGCGATCGGCCAGGCCCGCCTTCTCCAGGGTGCCCGCGATGAGCATCTCGTCCACCGCGCCGAGCACGTCGCCGGTGTGCGGCTGCCCGCTCACCGCGGCGCCGAGCCTGGCGAGTACGCCCGCCTCGGACGGCCGATCACCCAGCGGCACCAGCGGCCGCGAATACCTGACGTAGTTGCGCACCGCGAATTTGAGGAGCGCGAAATCGAAATGCGGGGATTGCAGCGGACGCGGCGGCGGCAGGATCACATCTGCGTTGCGGGTCGTCTCGTTGACATACCTGTCGACGCTGACCATGAATTCCAGCTCGGCGAACGCCTCGGCCATCCTGGTGCCGCCGGGCGCGGACAGCACCGGATTACCCGCGACGGTGATCATGGCCCTGATCTGCCCGTCTCCCGGGGTGAGGATTTCGTCGGCCAGCGTCGCCACCGGCAGTTCGCCCATCGTTTCGGGCAGTCCGCGTACCCGGCTGGTCCACCGACCGGTCCGGAACGGCTTGGTGCGATTGATCCCGCCGCCCGCGGCGTCGGCGAACATCGCACCGCCGGGGGAGTCCAGATTGCCGGTGAGGACATTGACGACGTCGACCAGCCACTGCGTGACCGTGCCGAATTCGGCCGTGCAGGTGCCGATGCGGGCGTAGACGGCCGCGGTCGGCGCCGCGGCGAGTTCGCGGGCGATCCTGACGACGGTGTCGGCGGGTACCCCGGTGCGCGCGGCGACCACCTCGGGGGTGAAATCGGCGGCCGCGGCCCGCACGTCGTCGAGTCCGGCGACCTCGATCCCGATATCGGTCAACTCTTCGGCGAACAGCGTGTGCACGATGCCGAACAACAGGTAGGCGTCACTGCCGGGCCGGATGAACAGGTGTTCGTCGGCGAGTTTCGCGGTGCGGGTCACCCTGGGGTCGACCACGACGAATCGTCCGCCGCGCTCCTGCAACGCCTTGAGTCTGCCGGGGAAATCGGGGGCCGTGCACAGCGACCCGTTGGATTCCAGCGGGTTCGCGCCGAGCATCAGCAGGTAATCGGTGCGATCGAGATCGGGGACGGGCACCGTCAGCGGGTCGCCGAACATCAGTCCGCTGGCGATCTGTTTCGGCATCTGGTCGACGGTGCTGGCCGAATAGAGGTTCTTGGTGCCGAGCGCGCGGATCAGCACGGGCACGTACAGCGCCCCGGCGATGGTGTGCGCGTTGGGATTTCCGAGATAGAGCGCCGCGGACTGCGCGCCGTGCTCGGCGACGACGGCGGGGAAGCGCCGCGCGATGTAATCGAAGGCCTCGTCCCACGACGCGGTGCGCCAGGTGTCGGTGGCCCTGTCCCTGATCAGTGGCTCGGTGACCCGGTCGGGATCCTCGTCGAGGTGTCCGAGGCTCGCGCCTTTGGGACAGATGAATCCGCGGCTGAACGGATCTTCTTTATCGCCGCGCACGGCGGTGACGTGGTCGTCCGGATCGAGGGTGATCTCGAGTCCGCAGACGGCCTCGCAGAGCGGGCAGGTGCGTAGGAGATTCCGGGCGTCGGTGAGCTGGGCCATACCCCATCATCGCGCGCGAGGTACTTCTCGCGACAGGGTGCTGAGGGAAACGACCGGTATCCGCGTGACGGATACCGGTCGCGTGAGCCGGTGGAATTCCGGCCGACCCCTGCAGGGGGAGTCATCCGCCGGGCGGATCGGGAATTCGTCGCGGGTACTGAACGCGGACCCGTTCGCACGAATCCGGAGGGTCAGCAGGCGACGCTGGTGAGGCTTTCGCCGGTCCGGGTGACGGTCTCGCCCGCGCGGCTGCCACTGTCGCCTGCGCGGCGACGCGCCATCGAGGAGCGGACGGCCGCGGCGATGGCGACGACCGGCGGCAGCCAGCGGGCCTCGTGCGGGGCGACCCGCCACTGGGCGGTGCCCGCGGCGGAGATCTGGGTCGGCGGTAGGGCGATGCCCGCGCCGTCGGTGTAGACGGTGGCGCCCGCCTCGCGCAGCCCCTCGATGGCCATCGCGGCCTTACGCAGGCCGGTGACCAGGTGGATCTCGCGACGCTCCGTGCCGGGGATCTCGATCACCGGGCCGGAGAGGTTGTTGGCGCGCAGGTAGCGACGCACGTCGCCGGCGAGTTCGCCGCTGACCTCGATGCCGGACACGTCCTCATCGGTGATCAGGCAGATCCCGTTGGCCGTTTCGGCGACCGTCCATCCGCGCTGGGTGTAGTCCTGCGCTGCAGCGGTCATCTCGGCCGCCGAGACGGAAGTCGGAAACGTGGTGCGCACTGTTTTCTCCATTCCCCGATAGATCTGGGTCTGCGTTCATGGGGCGTATCGACAACCGGTAGCCCCGGCGTTACGGCTCTTTCGAAATATTTTTCCGGACTGTCGCCTTCGTCTCATCCAGTGTCTTTTCGCTATGAATCCGAAGAGTTCCGCTTGGCCCTTCGGGCGCGGACGGGGGAGTATCGCGTGATGACCGATGAGAGCGACGGAATTCCGGCAGCGGATTCGGCCGAGCGCGCGACCGAGTCCAGGTGGATCGCCTGGAAAACCTCTACTGCCAGGCGTTTTACGCGAGCTTCCGAGGAGGAGGAGCCGCGGGCCGAACCCTTCGAGAGTCCGCGCGCATTCGGTGAGTGGAGCGCACGGGCCGCGCGCGGACTTCTCGACGTGCAATTTCGCAGGCCCGCGACCACGACCCTGCTGCCACTCGCCTACATTCTCGGACTCGCATTCGCTCTCGGAATACCGATCGCGTTGACCATCCTGATGTGGCAGCGCTCGGCGGTGCTCGGGGTGCTGGCCGCGCTGATCGCCGTTCCGCTCGGCCTGACCATCGCGGCCGTCGTGCGTCTGCTGCTGGAATTCCTGGTCAACGCCTCGCGGCTGGCGACGCGGGTGGAACACATCAGCGAGTTGGCCGACGATCTCTTCCAGGCGCTGTCCGATGTGGCCGAACCGGTCAACCAGCTGTCCGAGGATGTTCGGGCGGTGCAGTTCTGGCGGTTTCGGGGTCGCACCCCCCGAAAGTAGGGGCAACTGATCGAGATTGCCGGATCCGGTTGCCCACTAACCTCTTTGGCGCGGTTGTGACAGTGGCCTGCCTGTGCACCAAAGTGTGCCCTATGTCAGATTCGCTGTGAAACAATGCTGACCGGATGACCGACTGAGGAGTGAAGGCGTCCGCTGGCAATCGTCGTATCGGGGGCTCTGGAGATCACGCAGGGTCGATGCGGCGCATGGGCGCGAGGGGGAAGTAATGGCTTTACCGCACGGTACGACCGGGTCGACCATGCCGCGACGGCAGCTCGGCCGTCATCTCAGGGAACTGCGCAATCGCGCCAGGATGACCACGCGCACCGCCGCGCAGCAGCTGGAATGGTCGGAGGCCAAGATCTGGCGGATCGAGACCGGGCAGACGTCGCTGCGCAGTCTCGATGTCGAGGCGATGTGCAAGGTCTACGGCGCGCCGGGCGATATCGTGGCCCCGCTGACCGCGCTGGCCCGGGAAACCAAGGCCAGGGGCTGGTGGACCGGGTACGGCGATGTGATCGCCGAGGGGTACGACGTCTACATCGGGCTGGAAGAGGCGGCGTGGGCGCTGCGCTCCTACGAGCACGCCCTGATTCCCGGCCTGTTGCAGACCGAAGGCTATACGAGGGCGATGCTGGCCGCGGCGCGTCCGTCCGCACCGGCCACCGAGATCGACCGGCGCGTGCAGTTGCGCGCGGCCCGTCAACAACTCGTCGTCCGCGCCGAGGCGCCGTTGCGGCTGGACGCGGTGATCACCGAGGCCGCTCTCACGCACCGGGTCGGTGACGCGGGCGTACGCGCCGAACAGCTGGAGCACCTGCTCCGTTTGTGCGAGCTGCCGACCGTGCGGGTCAGGGTGGTGCCCACCGAGTCCGGCTACCACGACGGCATGGAGACCGGGCCCTTCGTCATACTCGAATTCCCGGACGGCCGGATGGGCGAGCCGCCGGAGCCGCCGGTCGCCTACATCGAGGCGTTCACCGGTCCGGTGTACCTGGACAAGGAACCCGAGGTCGAGCGGTACCGCAAGGCATTCGCCGGTATCGAGGCGGCCGCGGTCGATGTGCGCACGGTGATCGACGACCTGCGCTGACCGGGATCCATTCCCCAGCTGGCGCTGACCGGACGCTTTATTCCCAGCTGGCGCTGACCGGACGCGCTATTCCCAGTTGCGCGTGAGCACCTCGCGGTGCGTCGGCGCCGCCTGCTCGTAGACCTCGCGGCCGCGTTCGGTGAGGCAGACGAAGATCGCGCGGCGGTCCTCGGCGCACATGCTGCGCCGCACCAGGCCGTCGCGTTCGAGCCGGGCCACGGTCCGGGAGAGCGCGCTCTGACTCAGGTAGATGTCACCCGCGAGGTCGGCCATCCGGTAGTCGCCGCAATTCGCGTCGATCAGACGGTCCAGCGTCTCGAATTCGCTGAGGCCGATGTTGTGCTGCCCCTGCAACGCCTTCTCCAGGGCGCAGCTCACCGCCGCGTGCCGATCGAGCAGTCGACGCCACTCGTCGACCAGCCCGGTCGGCGCTTCGCCGCGCCGGGCTGTTTCGGACGTCGACGGGTTCGACATGGCCTCATTCTAGGCCCCGATAGCAACGTATGCAACCGCATTAGATGTGTTGGCATTTAATGCGTGCGCATGTAATGTCCACCGCATGACTTCACCAGCAACGCTCTCGGCCGCCCGAACGGCGACCGATCCGACCGCTTGGTCCGCCCGGCTCTGGGGCATGCTGATCACCCTGTGCATCGTGCTCTTCCTCGACGGACTCGATGTCTCCATGATCGGAGTCGCCCTCCCCTCCATCGGTTCCGAACTCGACCTGTCGACCTCGACCCTGCAGTGGCTGGTGAGCGGCTACATCCTGGGATACGGCGGCCTGCTGCTGCTCGGCGGACGCACCGCCGACCTGCTCGGCCGCCGCAAGGTCTTCCTGATCGCCCTGGCCGTCTTCGCGGTCGCCTCCCTGCTCGGCGGCCTGGTGAGCTCCGGTCCGCTGCTGATCCTCACCCGATTTGTCAAGGGCCTGGCCGCCGCGTTCACCGCGCCGACCGGTCTGTCGATCATCACGACGAATTTCGCCGAGGGCCCGGCACGCAACAAGGCGCTGTCCATCTACACCGTCTTCGGCGCGGGCGGATACTCCATGGGTCTGCTGTTCGGTGGGCTCATGACCGGCGTCGGCTGGCGCTGGACCTTCCTGCTCCCGGTGCCGATCGCCGTCGCGGCGCTGGTCGCGGGCTACTTCCTGGTGCCCAAGGACGGGGCGGCCGAAGAAGGCGGCCACGACATCCTCGGTGCGCTGCTGTCGACCGGGGCCATGCTGCTGCTGGTGTACACGGTGGTCACCGCGCCCGAGGTCGGCTGGCTCTCGGCGCGCAGCATCGGTTCGTTCGTGGTGGCCGTCGCCCTGTTCGTCGCCTTCGTCGCGGTGGAGAAGCGGGTCAGGTATCCGTTGATCCGCCTCGGCATCCTGCGCAAGGCGTCGCTGGTGCGGGCGAGTATCGCGATCGTCGCCGTGGCGGGTTCCTACTTCAGCTGGCAGTTCATCGTGACGCTGTACATGCAGGAATCACTCGGTTGGTCGCCGCTGAAACTCGCCATGGCGTTGCTGCCGGTCGGTCTGATGGTGGTCGGTTCGGCGTTCTTCTCCGACAAACTGGTCGACCGCTTCGGCACCGGACCCATCATCGCGGTCACCCTGGTCGTGATGGCTGTCGGCTACGTGTTGTTCCTGCGGCTCGACGACAATCCGTCCTACCTGACGATGCTGCTGCCCGCGGTTCTGCTGATCGGCATCGGATGGGTCGGCTTCCCCGCCATCAACATCCAGGCCACCAACGGCATCGAGGACGAGGAACAGGGCCTTGCGGCCGGTGTTCTCCAGACGTCGATGCAGGTCGGCGCGGCCATCGTGCTCGCGGTGACCACGGCGATCGTCACCTCGGGCGCCCATACCGACACCTCGCCCTCGGGCATGCTCGACGCCTACCGTCCCGGCCTGGTCTTCGCCGGTGTGGTGGCGGCGGTCGGCGCGCTGGTCGCCCTGCTGGCCTTCGTGCCGAAATTCCGCGGGCGCGCGACCGAAGCGCGCGAACCGGAGATCGCGCTCGCGGGCTGATCCCCGGTCGCTGTGGAGAACCGAACGCCGTACCCGTTACCCGGGTACGGCGTTCGGTCATGTCACGGCAGCGAACGGCGGTGCGACGGTGTCCTTGGGGGAGCGGACGTAGGTGAGAGGCGCGCCGTCGCGGCCGACGGTCGGCCAGTCGATGGCCAGCGTGGCGTCGAAAGCGTCGACGTCCCTGTCGAATTCGGGGGTGTACTCGAGCGAACACAGATAGGTGACCGTCGACTGGTCCTCCAGCGACAGGATGGCGTGCCCGAGGCCCTCGGAGAGGAAGACCGAACGGCGGTCGACGTCGTCGAGCAGCACGCTGTCCCAGCGCCCGTAGGTGGGCGAGCCGGGCCGCAGATCGACCACCACGTCGAGGAACGCCCCCCGCACGCAGGTGACGTATTTGGCCTGCCCCGGCGGGTCCTCGGTGTAGTGGATGCCGCGCAGCACGCCCGCGGCGGAGACCGAGCAGTTCACCTGGCACAGTTCGAACGGGCGGCCGGTGGCCTTCTCGAACTCCGACGCCTTGAACGATTCGACGAAAGCGCCGCGCTCGTCACGGAACTGGCGCGGGGTGACCACCCACGCGCCCGGCACCGCGAGTTCCCGGATGTCCATGCTCACCAATCCCGTCCGCGTTCGAGCAGATCGAGCAGATACCCGCCGTAACCGGACCGGACCAACGGCTCGGCGCGGGTGCGCAACTCGTCGTCGTCGATATACCCCATTCGCCAGGCGACCTCCTCGGGAACGCCGATCTTGAGGCCCTGGCGCTCTTCGATGGTGCGCACATAGTTCGCGGCGTCGAGCAGCGAGTCGAAGGTGCCGGTGTCGAGCCAGGCCGTACCGCGGGCGAGGACGTCGACGCGCAGCCGGTCCTGTTCGAGGTAGGCGCGGTTGATATCGGTGATCTCGTATTCCCCGCGCGCCGAGGGCCGCAGCCCGCGCGCGATCTCCACCACGTCGTTGTCGTAGAAGTACAGCCCGGGGATGGCGTAGTTGGAGCGCGGCGTCTTGGGTTTCTCCTCGATCGATACCGCACGCCCGTCGGCGAATTCGACCACGCCGTAGGCGGTCGGATCCGAGACCCAGTAGGCGAATACCGCGCCGCCGCTCAGCCCGGCGAACCTGTTCAGGCTGGTGCCGAGGCCGGGACCGTGGAAGATATTGTCGCCGAGTACCAGTGCCGCGCATTCGCTGCCGATGTGGTCGGCGCCGAGAACGAACGCGCGGGCCAGGCCGTCCGGTGCGGGCTGCACGACGTAGCTGATCGAGATGCCGTACCGACTACCGTCGCCGAGCAGGCGGCCGAAGGCATCGGCGTCCTCGGGCGTGGTGATGACGAGGACATCCCTGATACCGGCGAGCATCAGGGTGGACAGCGGGTAGTAGACCATGGGTTTGTCGTAGACCGGGACCAGTTGTTTGCTGACCCCGCGCGTGATCGGGTGCAACCGCGATCCGGTGCCGCCCGCCAAGATGATTCCGCGCATGCCCAGGAGTCTGCCAGCCGCGCCCGTTTCGGAGTCGGGGAGGTTCCGACTGGCCTACGAATTCATCACGAAGGTTTCGCGATGAGGTGTGTCGGGGCGATTCTGTTGCATAGGTCACGATGACATGGTGTTCTGTAATGGCCGTGTTCTGAATGAACGCTTCATTCGAAACACCGTGTTTGATGTCAGCGTCGACATCGTCCCGGAGCAACCGGCCGGGCCGCATCGGCGCGCCGAGTCGAAGTAGGTGTCCGATGGCAGGCGAAACCGGTGTCGTCATCAATCCGGCTGGTCCCAGTGCGTCGGCGCGGGTGCTGCTCGCCGCTTGTCGCGGTGTGGTGCGGCCGATCCTGCGGGTCGCCCCGATCACCCGTACGACCATTCCGATCGGCGCGTTCGCCATCGACAATCTCGCGAGACTGCGGCCGCGACCGCGCGGTATCGATCGCGAGCAGGTGAGTTTCGGCGGTTTCCGCATGGAGATCATCCGCCCGTCCGGCGCGGCCCGCGCGCTGCGGCACGGCGCCGTGCTCTACATGCACGGCGGCGGGTTCGCGATCTGCGGTCTGGAGACCCATCGCCCGGTCGCCGCCAGTCTGGCCAGGCGCACCGGACTGCCCGTGGTCAATGTCGCCTACCGTCAGCTGCCCGGTCGAAGCATCACCCAGTCGGTCCAGGACTGCATGACCGCCTACCGCTGGCTGCTGCGGCACGGCGCCGATCCGGCCCGCGTCGTCTTCGCGGGTGATTCGGCGGGCGGATATCTCGCCTTCGCCTGCGCGCTCGCCGCGATCGAATCGGGTCTGCCCGGTCCGGCCGGACTGATCGGTTTCAGTCCGCTGCTCGATCTGGACTACATCGCCAAGCGGGACTACATGAACGTCATCCGCGATCCCTACCTGCCGCTGGCGGCATTGCGCACGGTGGCCATGCTCGGCGCCGAGGTGGACGGTGCGCTCGATCCGATGCTGTCGCCGGTGAACGGCGCGCTCGCGGATCTGCCGCCGGTGCTGCTGATCGCCGCCGAGGACGAAATGCTGCGCTACGACTGCGAACTGATGGCGCGCAGGCTCACCGCGGCGGGTGTCCCGAACACCCTCGAACTGTGGCGCGGTCAGGTCCACGCCTTCACGAGTATCGCGCCGAACCTGCCCGAGGGCAGGGCCGCGCTGGGGCGGGCGGCGCGATTCGTCCGCACCGTCATCGAGACCTCGCACCGAGCTCGGACGGCCTGACCACGGTCGGCCGGACGAGTCGAACCCCGCCCCGAAGATTCGGGGCGGGGTTCTCCGTCTGAATTCAGTTGTGCCGCGAGCGATCTCTACGGCGCGTCAGGCCTGAGCCCAGCGATCTACTTGGCCGCAGGCGGCGCGACGAACGGCGCGGTGGTGGTGGCGAAGTACTGGAGCGCGGCGGCGATCGCGACCGGGGCGGTCACGAAGATCTGGCCGACGATGGTGCCGAGGAAGCCGACGGCGCTGGCGCCGATGAGGCAGCCGACAGCGGCGGCCGGGATGAACGGGCCGAACAGGCCGACGATGGTGGCCGAGGCGACGGTGCCCGCCGTGACCGCACCGACGACACAGCCGATCGCGCCGCCGCTGAGGCCGCCGACCAGGGTGCCGATGGTGGCGCCGACGCTGATGGTGTCCTTCAGACGGTTGAACGCCGCGAGCTCACGGTCGTACTCGTTCTTCCAGGGCGCCTTCTCCTCGTAGGGGAGGGCGACCGGCTTGTAGACGGCCTTGTCCAGGTCGACCTGCGGGGTCAGGGTCGCGGTGTTACCGGCGATCTCCGCGGCGATCGGGAATTCGAACTCGTCGACCCGGAACTTCAGCTCGGTGCCGGCGACGACGGTGCCGTCGGCGGCCTTGACCTTCAGGGTGTCATTTTCCACGACGATGGAACCGGAGTCGGTGGTGATGATCGACTGGGTGTCGGTGGCGTGCGCGGTGAAATTGACGGAACCATCGGTGGACGGCGCAGCCGGGGCCGCGTTGACAGCACCGGCGGTGACGCCGATAGCGGCGATCAGCAGCGCCGAGGTGACGGCGAATTTCCTCATCAGCATGTGGTTCTCAACCTCGATGTAAAGCGTTCGGAGGGGACCTGCTGATAGAAATCGAGACCAGCTAACGCGTGGTGAACCGACCGTGACCGACAATTCAAATCTTGTTCACCATAAAGACTTGCGGTTTGGTGGGTTCGTTGAAATATGCACTGTGAACAGGGTTTTCCCGACCCGAGTGGGCCCGTGCTCGTCGCCTTGCCTCCAGGTAGTGTGATGAAGGTCACACCTCTGGAATGATTGATTTCTTCGATCCAGGTCGCGGCCATCCGGCGACGTAACCCGCTGTGGCCCACGTAAGGTCATGGGTGTGCGATTGCTCGTAACAGGCGGTGCCGGGTTCATCGGCGCGAATTTCGTCCAGCAGACAGTCCTCGAACGGTCCGACGTGACGGTGACCGTCCTCGACGCGTTGACCTATGCGGGCAACAAGGCGTCGCTGGATTCGGTGGCGGACCGGATCGATTTCGTGCACGGCGATATCGCCGATCTGGATCTGGTCGACGAACTCGTCAGCGGTGTGGACGCGGTCGTGCACTTCGCCGCCGAATCGCACAACGACAATTCGCTGTCGGAACCGTGGCCCTTCGTCCAGACCAATATCGTCGGAACGTATTCGCTGCTACAGGCCGTGCGCAGGCATGACGTCAGATATCACCACATCTCCACCGACGAGGTCTACGGCGATCTCGACGCGGACGATCCGGCCTTCACCGAAGCGACCCCCTACAATCCGTCGAGTCCGTATTCGGCTACCAAAGCATCCAGTGACCTGCTGGTTCGTGCCTGGACGCGCTCCTTCGGCGTGCGTGCCACGCTGTCCAACTGCAGTAACAACTACGGTCCGTACCAGCACGTGGAGAAGTTCATTCCACGCCAGATCACCAATCTGATCGACGGCGTTCGTCCGCGGCTCTACGGCGCGGGCCATCAAATACGCGACTGGATTCACGTCGACGATCACAATCGCGCGGTGTGGGCCATTCTGGAAAATGGACAAATCGGTCGGACATATCTGATCGGCGCCGACGGCGAACTCGACAACAAATCGGTCGTGCGCATGCTGCTCGAGGCTTTCGGTCGTGATCCCGACGATTTCGACCACGTCACCGATCGACCCGGCCACGATCAGCGCTACGCGATCGACGCGAGTCTGCTGCGCACCGAACTCGGCTGGACACCGCGATACGGCGACTTCCGCGCCGGACTCGACGCGACCATCGCCTGGTACCGCGACAACGAATCATGGTGGCGTCCCGACAAGGCGGGCACCGAACGCGCCTACGCCCAGGCGGGCGAGCGGACCCTCGGGACCGAGTAGTCCCCCGCCCCCGGCCTGAGCGCGAGGCCGGGGGCGGGGGCGGCTCAGCCCCAGACGATGGCGTGGTACTTCGCCAGCGCGGCGATCAGCCCGACCGTCGACGCCGCGATCACCGTGACGGCGGGTCCCCAGGTGGGCGTCCTGCCCTCGGAATCGGTGAGCCGCAACGATATCCACCGCAGCAGCACGGCGACGCCAAGGATGGCCAGCGGCACGAAATAGCGCCCCTGCACACCGTCGATGATGTAGTACCCGACCGGTGTGAACGACATGTACAGCGTCACGTAGATCATCGCGACGCTGGCGGCCACCGTCAGCGCGACGATCACGGTGCGGCGCGTGGTCGCCGTCGCGGTATTCATGCGCTCGGCGACGCCGACGCTCACCGCGAAGGCGAGCAGGCAGGCCAACACCGAGATGGCGGGCACGTCGATATAGGCGAAACCGAGTTCACCGAAGAACTGCGTGAACCAGCGCTGATCCCGGTAGACGATGCTGTCGCCGAAGGTCGAGACGAATTGCGGGAGATCGCCGAGGATTTCGCTCAGCTGATCACCCGGGCGCACCGATTTCCACTGGTGCTCCGGACGCATCAGGCCCATACCGTCGCCGGTCGGCGCCGCGATCTTCATCCAGACCGCGAACGCCAGCGCGCCCGTGGCCGCGAAAGCCCACGGGATCCACCGGCGCGCGCCGGTGAAACCGAACCGGTCGGCGGGCACGACGACGACCAGCATCGCCAGCAGGACGTAGGTCGGCTTGCTGACCGGAAGCAGCACCGTCGCGGCGAGCAGGGCGGTGGTCTCTACGCCGCGCAGCCGCTCGCCGAGGAACAGGCCCTTCACCAGCAGCACCGAAACCAGGATCGCGAGCGCGTTGGTCAGCGTGTCGGCGGTGACGGTGCCCGCCTGGAACACCGCGATGGGCAGTACCGCGACGGCGAACGCCAGCCACTGCACCCGGTGTGCCCGCAGAGTCCACAGCGCGAATCCGACCACCGCGAGATAGGCGAGCAGGCCAGCCAGCCTGGTCAGCGACACCAGGCCGCCGACATCGAGACCGGTCACCTCCGCGATCCGGATCCCGAGGGCCGCGGGCAGATACGGCACCGGCGAGTAGGCGGCGGTATTGGTGAACCAGACGGGTTCGACCGCGTCGCCGACCGCGGCGTCCTTCAACCGGTCGTAGACGGCAGGGTCCTCGATCATCGGATCGGGCTCTTGGGGGTTGCTGGTGTAGTCACGCAGCGCGTAACCCATCAGTTCCGTCACGCTGACGGGAACGTCGCCGCCGTAGGCGACACCGCGGGTGTCATCGATGCGCTGGGGGAGTACGCCGCCGTGCGCGACCTGGTAGGCGCGGCCGAACTGGGTGATCTCGTCATGTCCCCAGAAGGGCGGGGTCACCACGGCGAACAGCGCGCCGAAGATTGCGGCGATCAGGGTGAACGCCAGGGTCGCCGCGCCGAAGCGGGCGACCAGCGGTGCGCCGTAGCGTTGCGCGGATCGGCGGACACCCGAGCCGATCCGGGGTTTCGGCTCGGCTTTCACCGTGTCGGGTCGTGTCGACTCGGCCTTCGCCGTATCGGATCTCTTCGCGCCGTTGCCGTTCGAGTCCGCGTGCGACGTTTCCGACACGGAATCGCCCGATTCGGTGTTCGGCGCGGGATCTGCGGAGGTGGTCACCGCGTGACTCCGCCGGTGGGTTCGTCACCACCAGGCCGGATCGCCCGCACGTCGTCCGAGCCGACCGCGGAATAGCGCAGGTAGACCAATCGGGCGGCCTCGTGCCGCGAGCGGCGGATGCCGTCGAGGATCAGGCCCGCCGTCCACGCCAGGCTGCCGAGCAGCAACAGTGTGAAACCGAGGAAGAGTGTGGGGAATCGGGGCACTTCGTGGGTGTTGTAGAACTCGATCACGATCGGAATGGTCAGCACGATCGAGATGAGCCAGCTCAGCGTTCCGGCGAGGCCGTAGAACGCGACCGGCCGCTCGTGCCTGGCCAATCCGATGATCAGCGCCAGAATCTTGAAACCGTCGTGATAGGTGCGCAGTTTCGACTCACTGCCCGCGGGGCGATCGCGGAAGCCGACGGGTACCGCGGTGTGCGGCACCCGCAGGTGTAGTGAATGCACCGTGAGTTCTGTTTCGATCTCGAATTCACGCGATACCGCAGGAAAGCTCTTCACGAATCGACGGGAGAACACCCGGAAACCGCTGAGCATATCTTCGACATTCTCGCCGAATACCTTGCCGACCACTCCGTTGAGCACCCGGTTACCGGTTTCGTGGCCGGTGCGATACGCGGTTCCGGTCTCGTCCTGTTTGCGCACGCCGAGTACGTGATCGAAGGGACCGTCCAGCAGGGTCTTGATCATCAGCGGCGCGGCCGACGCCTCGTAGGTGTCGTCGCCGTCGATCATCAGATAGATATCGGCCTCGATATCGGCGAAGGCGCGGCGGACCACATTGCCTTTGCCTTTGGTGTGCTCGTGTCGCACGATCGCACCGGCTTCCCGGGCCCGCTCGGCGGTGTTGTCGGTGCTGAGATTGTCGTAGACGTAAACGACGATTCCCGGCACGGCGGCCTGCAGGTCGGCGACGACCTTGGCGACCGAAGCCTCTTCGTTGTGGCACGGGACCACGGCGGCAATGCGAAGCTCGGTGGAATCCACCCGGGTCAATCCTCGATGTCGGCGGTGAATGGGAACACCGGGAGGGTACAGGGCAACGGGGTACGGCGCGCATCCGGTCGGCTCGGCCACGGGCCGCGTGTGTCGAGCCCGATGGGGTACCGTCGCCCGGTGTCCTACCCCGAACAGCCCGTGTCGGTTCCGCGACGGTCGGGGTCCGCGTCGCAACCGCCGCCGACGCCGGAGGCGGGAGCTCCCGCGTCGCGGTTGATCGCGGGTCTGCGTCAGGGCGCGGCGTTCCTCGTCGTCGGAGCGATCGGATTCCTGGTCGACGCGGGCACCTACAACCTGCTGGTCTTCTGGGGCGGCGAGGGTGTTCTGCATCACGCTCCGTTGCAGGCCAAGATCATCGCGATCGCGGTCGCGACCGTCGTCACCTATTTCGGCAACAAGTGGTGGACCTTCTCCCACAAGCAGACCGAGAATCCGGGCCGGGAATACCTGCTCTACGCGGTATCCAACGTGGCCGCGATCGGCCTCCAGTTGGGCTGCCTGGGTTTTTCCCGCTATGTTCTCGATCTTTCTTCACCGCTGTCGGACAACATCTCCGGAACTCTGATCGGCCAGATCGTCGCCGTCGTCTTCCGGTATTGGGCCTATGACAAATTCGTGTTCACCGGAAAATCCGAGAAATCGGACGAGGCCGAGGCATTGCGCGCCCCGGAGAGCCGGAATCAGGCATAGGGTGAACGCGGTGTACGGGTACGGAGTTGGTCGTCGCATGACCGATCCGACCGGATCATCCGGTCGCTGGGCGGGCAGGCCAAGGCGCGGATTGATATCCTCGGCCCCGCCGCGATCGGCGTCAAGGGGCGTGTCTGCCCCGTCGGCACAGTAAGGATTTCGAGGAACTTCATGGAGCAGTCGGCTACCCAGGCCGTTACCGAAACGAACGACCGCGCCGAATCAGCGCCGGCCTCGCTGCGCGGCGACCACCGCGCGCCCGATCGGCTGGTTTTGCAGCGTGGAATCTTCACCGGACCTTCGGCCAAGGTCAGCGACGAGCTGTACGCCGTGGTCAAAGGTCGCGGACACCGCGAACGTTTGGCCCTGCGCCTGGAGAAGGGCGCGACGGCGCACACCAACACCTACTTCGGCCGCTTCGCCGCGGCCTACTGGCAACGCTGGACCACCGTCACCGAAGTGCGCACCACCATGGTGCTCGATGTGGTCGGCAAGGCGAACGTCCGGCTGGTCGCCTCCGACATCGCCGGGCACCGCCGGATCATCCAGACCACCAAGGTCACCGCGAGCGGTCCGGTGACGCTGAGCGCGCCGTTGGACCAGTACGTCGACGGCGGCGCGCTGTGGCTCGAATTCGACGCGCTCGGCGGCGACCTCGGCATCACCGAGCTGACCTGGACCTCGGTCGCGCCCGAGCGGGTCCGCCCGGTCGCCATCGCGATCTGCACCTTCAACCGGGCCGCCGACTGCGCCGAGACGGTGGCCGCGCTGGCCTCCGACGCGACCGTGCTCGCCGCCATCGACGCGGTCTACGTGGTCGACCAGGGCACCGACCTGGTGCAGGACCGGCCGCGGTTCCAGGAGACCCGCCCGATCTTCGGCGACAAACTCCGCTACATCCGTCAGCCGAACCTCGGCGGCGCGGGCGGTTTCACCCGCGGGCTCTACGAAGTGTCCTCCGCCAACGAGCACGCCGACGTCATCCTGATGGACGACGACATCCTGTGCGAACCGGAGACGGTGCTGCGGCTCAACGCCTTCGCCAACTCCACCGTGGAACCGATGCTGGTCGGCGCGCAGATGCTGTTCCTGCTCAACCCGGACTACCTGAACGTCGGCGCCGAAGAGGTGCACCTGCACGAGCTCAAGCACGGGCAGAAGGTGTCCAAGGCGCTGCGCAACACCAGCATGCTCAAGAAGAATCAGGAGCGGCGCGTCGACGCGGGCTACAACGCCTGGTGGACCTGCTTGATCCCGGCCGAAGTCGTCGCCGAGATCGGCCTGCCGGTCCCGATCTTCTTCCAGTGGGACGACGTCGAATACGGCGTCCGCGCCAGGAAGCACGGTTTTCCGACCGTCACCCTGCCGAACGCGGCCGTGTGGCACGCCGACTTCTACTGGAAGGACTACGACGACTGGGCGCGCTACTTCAGCACCCGCAACTCGCTCATCGTCGGTTCACTGCACACGGATCTGGACGGCAAGGCGATCACCCGCAAACTGTTCCGCGATCTGGCTGAACAGTTGGTCGCCATGCAGTACGGCCTCGTGCACACCACCCTTCAGGGCATCGAGGATTTCCTCGAGGGACCGAAGATCCTGCGTGACGGCGGTATCGCCGCGCTGGCCGAGGCGCGCACCAGCCGTGCCGACTACGCCGAGACGATCAAGCATCCGGCCGCGACACCGCCGGTGCCCTCCGCGGACATCCAGATCCGTCGCGCGGGCGGTGAACCGAGCCGGACCATGCTCGTACTCGTCAAGCGGGCCGTCAACCAGTGGTTCGGTCGCACCCAGCACGGTCTGATCGGGGTGACCCGCGAGGATGCCTACTGGTGGCATGTCTCGCTGTTCGACCACGTCGTCGTCACCGACGCCTCGCAATCGGGCGTCCGGATCCGCCGCCGCGACAAGGCGCGTGCCCGCGCCCTGCTGCTGCGCACCATCCGCGTACTGCGTCGCCTGCGTGACGAACTTCCCGCGCTCCAGGAGCAGTACCGCACCGCCATGCCCGAACTCACCAGCCGTTCGAACTGGGAACGGCTGTACGGGCTCGAGGCGGACTGATCGAGCGGGAACCGGTGGCCGTGCCGAGGGGCGCGGCTACCGGGACTCTCAGAGGAACAGGTCGGTGGTCAGCGGCCCGTCGCCGGGGGTGACGCGGTACTTGTCCAGGTCGGTGATGCCGTGGGCGGCGAGCACATCGTCATCGATGAAGAAATTGCCCGTCGTCTTCTCCGCGGGCGAGGTCAGCACCAGGTAGGCCGCGTCGGCATAGATATCGGGGGTGCGCGATGTCGCGATCATCTCCTTGCCGCCGAGCAGGAATTCGACCGCCGCGGTGGCGATGGTGGTGCGCGGCCACAGCGAGTTCACGCCGATGCCGTCGTTCTTGAGCTCCTCGGCCAGGCCGAGCGTGGTGAGCGACATGCCGTATTTGGCGATGGTGTAACCCAGCGAGGAACCCGCCCATTTCGGGTCCAGGTTCAGCGGCGGCGAGAGGGTGAGGATGTGGGGATTGTTCCCCGCCTTCGCCGAGGCCCGCAGATGCGGGATGCTGAGTTTCGAGAGTAGGAAGCTGCCCCGGCAGTTGATGTCCTGCATCAGGTCGTACTTCTTCATCGAGATCGCGTCGGTGGGCGATAGATCGATGGCGGAGGCATTGTTGACCACGAGGTCGATCCCGCCGAAGCGCTCGACGGTCTGACGCACGGCCTCGGCCACGGACTCGTCGATACGCACATCGCCGACGAACGCCAGCACCTGGCCGCCTGCCGCTTCCACTTCCGCCGCCGCGGTGTGGATGGTGCCGGGGAGCTTGGGATGCGGCTGATCGGTCTTGGCGATCAGGGTGATGTTCGCGCCGTCCGCCGCCGCGCGCTTGGCGATCTCGAGACCGATGCCGCGGCTACCGCCCGACATGATCAGCGTCTTGCCCGCGAGCGGCTTCGATGCCGGTTCCGTCATTACCTGCTCCTGTCGTATGTGCCGCAGGTCGACAGATGCCCGCGGCCTTCCGCGCTTTGCACACTAAGCGTAGACCACGACCCTATGCAACTAGTTGCATAGGGTTTGCGGGCTGCCCGCCACGCGGCGCGAAGACCGGAGAACGGGCGTCGGACCCGCGAGGCCCGACGCCCGTCCGAATCAGACGCCCGTCCGAATCAGACCGAGGCCGCCAGCGCGAGCACGAACATCAGCACCGTGAACAGCGCGACGATCGCGAGCGGAAGCCAGACCAGGAGAATGCCCGGTGTCTTCTGCGGCCCGAACCCGATCGCGCCCTTGAGGAAGAACACGGCCGGGGGCTTGTAGTAGACCCGTGTGCCCGGCCCGGGGCCGACCTGGACCGGCATCTCACCCGGGCCCATGTCGAACAGCCACGGGGTGGCGATCCAGACGTGGTAGGTACCGGGACCGACCGGAATATGGTTGTCGCCCCACCTGGTGTTCGGCACCTGCTGACCGTTGATCTTGATCTTCGGCTTGACCAGCAGCCCGAGCAGGAACGCCGTCCACACGTAGGACGTGTTCACCGTGATGCCCGGCGGCGGGGGCGGACCCTGCTGCTGCCCCTGCTGTTGCCCGAATTGCCCCGGCGGACCGCCGAATTGCGGCGCGGGCTGCTGCCCGAACTGCTGCGGCTGCCCGCCGAAGGGCTGCCCGTACGGCTGCTGCACCTGCTGGTGCGGCGCGGACTGCCCGTAGGGCTGCGGCGCCTGCTGATGCGGAGCCGACTGCCCGTACGGCTGGGGAACCTGCTGGTGCGGAGCCGATTGTCCGTACGGCTGGGGAACCTGCTGGTGCGGCGCGGATTGTCCGTAGGGCTGCGGTGCCTGCTGGTGCGGAGCCGACTGCCCGTAGGGCTGCGGCGGCACCTGCTGGTGCTGCGGCGACGACTGCCCGTACGGCTGCGGCGCGTTGTTCGGCTGACCCGCCTGCTGACCGGGTGCCCCCGGCCACTGTCCGGGCTGCGGCTGGCCCTGAGGCGGATTTCCGCCGGGGTAACTCATCCATCTCTCCCAGGATCGCGTGTGTGCGTGCCGAATCTACCGTGGTTCCCCACGATCAGCGGCGCGAGCTCCGGTCCCGGTAGTTGCGGCGCTGCTGTTTGGTGATGTCCTTCCACACCCGTTCCCGCTCGGCCTGCAAACGCTTGTCGGTACGCGCGCGCATCCACTCGTTCTCCTTGGCGAGCTTGCGGTAACTCTCCAGCCGCCGCTCGGTCAGTTCACCGCTGTCGATGGCCGCGCGAACAGCGCATCCCGGCTCGCTCCGGTGCGCGCAGTCACCGAATCGGCAGCGCCCCGCGAAGGATTCGATATCGCTGAAGGTTCGTTCGATGCCTTCGGAGGCATCCCAGAGCCCGATGCCGCGCAGTCCGGGGGTATCGATGAGCGTGCCGCCGCCGGGCAGCGGGCGCAGTTCGCGATGCACCGTGGTGTGCCTGCCCTTCTTGTCGCCCGCGCGCACCGCGTTGGTCGCGAACACCTCCGCGCCGAGCAGCGCGTTCGCGAGCGTGGATTTACCCGCGCCCGACGGTCCGATCAACGCGACGGTGCCCTCCAGCGTCGCGGTGAGCACGTCGAGGCCGACCCCGGTCGTCGCGCTCACCGCCAGCGTGACGGCGCCCGGTGCGACCGCCCGTACCTCGTCGAGCGGAACATTTTCCGCCGCATCGGCTTTGGTGAGCACCACGATCGGCTGCGCGTTGCTCTCCCAGGCCAGGGCGAGCATCCGCTCGATCCGGTTGAGATCCACATCGCCGTCCGCAGCGGTACAGATCAGCACCGTATCGACATTGGCGGCGAGGACATGTCCTTCGGATCTCCCGGACACCGAGGAACGGACGATGGCCGAACGTCGCGGCAGCAACTGGCGCACATTCGACTGCTGGTCGATGCCGACCCAGTCGCCGGTGCACAGTCCGCTGAGCTCGGAATCCGAACGCGGACACCGCGCCCTGACGATTCCGGTGAAGGTCGCGACATCGCATTCGCCGCGGTCCATGCGGATCACGCGCGCCGGCACGCATCCGTCGGTGAGGATTCGTTCGTATTCGTCGGAGAGGGCTTCGTTCAAGCCGTAGGGAATGAGGTCGTTCTCGACCATGGGTAGGTGTAGTCCTTCTGCGGGCGCCGAGCCCGGCAGGACTCAGCGAGAAAGTTTCGAGGTGGAATTCCATGTGGCGGCGCGCGTGTGCGCGGCTCGACCGGACACGACAATCCGAGCGTTGACCTTCATGACTCCACCTCCTCGTCTCTCTCGCTGGTGCACACACTCTCGCACGACCCCGAAACCCACGCAACGCATTTTCTACCTGCGACGATTCCGCGCCGCGCGCGTTCGGTTCGACCTACTTCTCGGGGGACTGCGGATCGGGCGGCTGTTTGTCGGGCTTGCCGAACTGCTCGTGCCGTCCGAGCGAGCGCAGATGGAACCATTCGCGCAGACCCGCCGGATCGCGCCGGGTCACCAGGAAGAACCAGGAGAAGCGAATCCATTCCTGCGGCAACAGCTTCCGCATGCCGGGCTGCGCCATCAGGTAACCGCGATTGCGGTAGGTGAAATAGCGCTTCACCGGGTCGTCCGGGTACTGCGTGTGCATCCGGCCGCCGAGGATCGGCTTGAATTCCTCCGCGCCGTTGGGGTGCAGATAGGCGGTCTGCAAGCAGGTGCCGAACGGCAGACCGGAACGGACCAGCCTGCGGTGCACTTCCACCTCGTCGCCGCGCACGAACAGCCGCAGATCGGGAACGCCGATCAGATCGACCGCCTTCGCGGAGATCAGCGCGCCGTTGAACAGCGAGGCGATACCGGGTAGGAAATCCTCCTCGCCCAGTTCCGACCGCAGCCGCCGCCACACCACACCGCGGCGCAGCGGGAAGGCCAGCCGATCCGGCTCGTCGATATCGCAGACGACCGGCGAGACCTCGGCCAAGCCGTATTTCGCCGCGCAATCCAGCAGGATCGACAGCACCTCGGCCCCCTCGGGCCTGCCGTCGTCGTCGGCCAGCCACACCCAATCCGCGCCCTGGGTGAGCGCGTGCAGGATGCCGAGCGCGAAACCGCCCGCGCCGCCGAGGTTGTGGGCCGAACCGAGATAGGTGGATTCGATGGGCTGCTCGCGCACCAACTCCGCGACCTCGGGCTCGTTACCGTTGTCGATCACGATCAGGTGATTCACCGGCCGGGACTGCGCGGCGAGTACTTTCAGCGATTCGGCGAGCAGTTCGCGCCGCTTGTGCGTGACGACGACGGCGATGATCCGCGCGTCGGGGCCGGTTCCCGCCTCGGGCTGCACCAGCGAGACGTCCAACAGCGGTGGATAGTCGTCGTCGGAGTCGACCGGGTTCGACACCCCTGCATCGATCGGGACATCGCTCCCGGTCGGCTCGTTCATGTCGGGTTGCGCTCCAGTTCTCGTTCGTCCGATTTCTCGCCGTGCGCCGCCAATTCCCGCGTGCGCTCGGCACCCAATTCCCGCAGCACCGTGGCGACGTGATTGCCCGCTTCCGGTCCTTCGTAGGCGCGCACCACCTCTTCGATACCGCCGCGCAGCCGGATCTGCCCGTGGTCGATCCACAGCGCGGAATCGCAGAGTTGCGCGAGGAATTCGTTGGAATGGCTGGCGAACACCAGGATGCCGGAACGCGCGACCAGTTCCTGCAATCGCAGCCGCGCCTTCTTCATGAATTCCGCGTCGACCGCGCCGATGCCCTCGTCCAGCAGCAGGATCTCCGGATCGATCGAGGTGACCACACCCATCGCCAGCCGCACCCGCATACCGGTGGAATAGGTCCGCAGCGGCATCGACAGGTATTCGCCGAGTTCGGTGAAGTCGGCGATCTCCTCGATCTTGGACAGCATCTGCTTGCGGGTCTGACCGAGGAAAAGCCCGCGGATGATGATGTTCTCGTAGCCGGAGATCTCCGGGTCCATGCCGACGCCGAGGTCGAAGACCGGCGCGACCCGTCCTCGGATGCGGGCACTGCCGCGCGAGGGCTCGTAGATCCCCGAGAGCAGTCGCAGCAGCGTCGATTTACCCGCGCCGTTGTGGCCGACCAACCCGACCCGGTCGCCTTCCTTGAGCGCGAGATTGATATCGCGCAGCGCCTCGACGACGACCACATCGGACTGGTTGCGTCCGATCGCGCCGCCCGCCTTACCGAGGAAGGCCTTCTTCAACGACCGCGATTTCGCGTCGAAGATCGGGAATTCGACCCATGCCTGATGGGTTTCGATACTCACCTGAGAGGTCACCGGGGAGCCTCCTCAAACCCAGTAGGGAACGCGCGAACGGAACTGTTTCATCGCCAGCACCGCGATGATCCAGCCGACCACGGTGATCGTGCCGACGATCACCCAGTGCCGCAGCGCCTGCGGCTCACCCAGCAGGGGCGCCCGGACGATCTCGAGATAGTGGAAGGTCGGGATGATCTCGACCAGCCGGGCCCGGTCACCCGCGCCCATCTGCGATTGCAGCGATTTGGTCGTCCACATCACCGGCGTCAGCACGAACAGCATCAGCGTGGTGCTGCTCAGGATCGGCGCGATATCGCGGTACCTGGTGCTGAAGATGCCGAAGACGATCGACACCCACATCGCGTTGAGGAACAGCAGCACCATCGCGGGCAGCGCGAGCAGACTCGACCAGCCCAGGTTCTTCCACACGCTGAACGCGACCAGAAGCACCAGGTAGATGACCATATTGTGGGCGAAGAACAGGACCTGCCGCCACACCAGTCGGTAGACGTGCACGCTCAGCGCCGACGGAAGCTGTTTGATCAGGCCCTCGTTGGCGATGAAGACTTCCGAACCCTCGAGAATGCTGGCCGAGATCACGTTCCAGACGATGAGACCGACGGTCACGTAGGGCAGGTATTCGCGCAGCGGCTGGTCGAGCAGTGTCGCGTACAGCACACCCATGGCCGCAGCCTGCAGGCCCGTCGCGATGGTGATCCAGAACGGGCCGAGCACCGAGCGGCGGTAGCGCTGCTTGATGTCCTGCCAGCCGAGCGACAGCCATAGCTCGCGCTGGGTGAGGCCGTCGCGGAAATCCTTGAAGGCGCGCCGGAAGGTCTGCGAGTCCGAGACCAGCGGCTCGGTCGGGACGCCGATCACCGGAGCGCCGGCATCGTCGGCGGTAGTCGAGTCCTCGGTGGTCACCGAATTCTCTTCTTCCGATCCACGGGTGTCCTCTGCTCCAGCAGATTCCACCGAGCTGTCATCTGAACGCACTTGGCTCTCTTCAGGACGCACCGTACTCACATCGGAGTCGGGTCGAGCGGCAGCGGCGGGCACGGTGCACGACACTACCTGTCCCGAATCCCGTGCGGACCCGCTGGTGCATATACGATCGCGCCGGATTTCGCGACCCCCCGGGCCGTGCGAGCACTACAAGTACTGACCGGAGCCGCCGGTGACATGGTCCGGTCGGCCGCCGCGCGTATCCGCCGTCTGCAACCCCGGCGGCAGCGCGCCCTGGCGCATCTGTTCCAGTTGCGCCCGCGCCGCCATCTGCTGGGCGAACAGCGCCGTCTGGATGCCGTGGAACAGGCCCTCGAGCCAGCCGACCAGCTGGGCCTGGGCGATCCGCAGTTCGGCGTCGGAGGGAATCGCCTCGTCGGTGAAGGGCAGGGTCAGCCGCTCGAGTTCGTCGCGCAGTTCGGGGGCGAGGCCCTGTTCCAGCTCGCGGACCGACGAGCGGTGGATCTCGCGCAGGCGGGTGCGGCTGGCGTCGTCGAGGGGAGCCGCGCGCACCTCCTCCAGCAACTGCTTGATCATGGTGCCGATGCGCATCACCTTCGCGGGCTGCTCCACCATGTCGGCGAGTGATTCGCCCGCGTCGTCGCGATCGCCCTGGTCGTCGGATTTCTTCCCGGTTCCGGACACCACCTGACCGGTCAGCGGTGTGCCCGCGTCGGCGGGGATGACGAGGTGCTGTCCGTCGGGACCGACCACGACGATGGAATCGGGTGACTCATCCGAGTGCGTCATGATCTCCATCATGTCGAATCCGGGTCGATCGCGCTAAGGCGGGAGTCGGGCACACCGGGCCGACCGAGCTGTTCGCCGGTCGGTGTCTGCGCCGGCCGGTAGCGTCCTAAACTGTTCGGGTCGTCGTATGGTTCGGATTTGTCGAAAGTCGGTTGCCATGCTGAGTCCCAGTTCGCCGCGCCCGGTCACGCCGCCGCGTAACCGGGGGCGATCGCGCTCGTCCGCGCCGGTCGGGGGGAACCTCGGGGGGAACACTGTTACATGGGCTTGCCCACTGCCCTTAGAGTGGCCAGCATGACTTACGACGTCGCGAGGGTTCGGGGCCTGATACCGTCCCTGGGCGACGGCTGGATCCATCTGGATCCGCAGGCAGGCATGCTGGTTCCGGATTCGGTATCCCGTGCCGTGTCAACGGGTTTCCGTACGTCGTCGTTCTCTCATATCGGGCGCAACGGCGCCGCCGTGCGCAGTGCCGCGATCCTGGACGCGGCCCGCGAGGCCGTCGCCGATCTGGTCGGCGGTGATCCGGCGGGCGTGGTGCTCGGTCCCGATCGGGCGGTGTTGCTGGCCTGGCTCGCGGAGTCGCTGAGCTCCCGGCTCGGGCTCGGCACGGGCATCGTGCTGTCCCGTTTGGACGACGAGGCGAATGTCGCGCCGTGGTTGCGGATAGCCAACCGCTACGGCGCCCACGTGCGCTGGGCCGAGGTCGAGATCGAGACCTGCGAGATGCCGTCGTGGCAGTTCGAGGAGCTGATCGGGCCGACGGCGCGGCTGGTCGCCCTCACCGCCGCGTCCCCGATCGTCGGATCGGCCCCCGCCGTGCGGGTGGCGGCGGACCGCGTGCACGAGGTGGGCGGCCTGCTGGTCGCCGACGCGTTCGGCGCGGCGCCGTACGCGCTGATAGATATCGATGAACTCAACGCCGACGTGGTCGCGCTGAGCGCACCGGCGTGGGGCGGCCCGCAGATCGGCGCGCTGGTCTTCCGCGATCCGGCCTTCCTCGACCGCATCCCGTCGATGTCGTTGAATCCCTACGCGAAAGGCGCCGAACGGCTCGAGGTCGGCGGGCACCAGTACGCCCTGCTCGCCGGGCTGACGACGTCCATCGAATTCCTGGCGGGCCTGGACGAGCGTGCCTCGGGTACCCGTCGCGAGCGGCTCGAGATCTCCATCACCTCGCTGCAGGACTATCACGATCAGCTGTTCGAGCACCTGATGGACACCCTGGACAAGATCCCGAATCTGACGGTGATCGGCCGCGCGTCCACCCGCATCCCGACGGTCAGTTTCACCCTGTCGGGCATGCAGGCCGAGAAGGTCGCGGCCAAACTCGCCGACGCCCGCATCGGCACCCTCAGCGGCGTGCACGGCGGCAGCCGCCTGCTCGACGCGCTCGGCGTCAACGATGAAGGCGGCGCGGTGACCGTCGGCCTGGCCCCGTACACGACCAAATTCGAGATCGACCAGCTCGGCCGGGCGCTCGCCGCCCTCGAGTAGGCACCGCCCTCGGGGCTGCCCTCGAATAGACACTGCCTCTCGGACGGTGCCCGCGGCGATCCTCAGTCCCGCACGCGCAGCGTGACCTTGCCGAATGCCTCCGACGATTCGAGTAACCGGTGCGCGTCCGCCGCTTCGGCGATCGGCAGTTCCGCGTGGATGACCGGCACGATGGCGCCGTCGGTGACCAGCGGCCACAGCTGCGCGCGTACCTCGGCGATGATCTCGGCCTTGCTGTGCGGACCCGACGCGGGCCTGCCGCGCACGTTCGTCGCGTGCACCGTACCCCATTTCGCCAGCAACGCACCGAGATTGAGTTCCGCGGTGACACCGCCCTGCATACCGATGATCACCAGATGCCCGTGCGCGGCCAGCGCGTCGACATTGCGCGCCAGATAGGCCGCGCCCATGTTGTCGAGGATGATGTCCGCGCCGGGGCCGCCCGCGCCCGAGGTCTCGCGGCGTACGGCGGCGACGAAATCGTCGTCGCGGTAGTTGATCAGCACCGTCGCGCCGAGTTCCTTGCAGCGCTGCAATTTCTCGGGCGAACCGGCCGTGACCGCCACCCGCGCGCCCCGCTGGACCGCCACCTGGATCGCGTGGGTGCCGATGCCACTGCCGCCGCCGTGGATCAGCACCAGCTGACCGGCCCGCAGACCCGCCGTCATCACCAGATTCGACCAGACCGTCGCGGCCACCTCGGGTAGTCCGGCCGCCGCGCCGAGATCGAAATCCTGCGGCACCGGCAGCAACTGGGCGGCAGGCACCACGACGCGTTCGGCGTAACCGCCACCGGACATCAGCGCGCAGACCCGGTCACCGACCTGCCAATCCCGTACGCCCTCGCCGACTTCCGCGATGACGCCCGAACATTCCAGGCCCATGATCTCGCTGGATCCGGGCGGCGGCGAGTAGTAGCCCTGCCGTTGCAGGAGGTCGGCCCGGTTGACGCCCGCCGCCACGACGTCGATGAGCACCTCCGCGTGCCCCGGCTTCGGATCCGGCGTCTCGCCCCACGTCATGACCTCGGGGCCGCCGAAACCGTTCAGCTTGATAGCGCGCACTGCTCCGCCTCTCCGCGACTCGTGTCGCACGTGAGTGTCTCGGCCGTGTCCCGCCGGGCCGCCGCCGGCCGATTCCGGGGCGAGTCACCCGGTCACCGGCGACATCGATTCTTGCGTGCAAAAGGGTACCCGTCCGCCGCACGCGAACCCGTCCGCGTTGCCGGTGCGAATATTGCCGAATTCGCACAGAGCCGAGCCCGGTATGTAATCCCTGGATTTCGATTTGCCCGCCGGGCCGCGCGGATGAGCCGGAGGCGCTACCGTTCCCGGCGTGAGTAATTTCGTCGACTTCCAAAACGAGATCTACCAGGGCGGATCGGTAGGTGACGTGCCCGAATTGCCGATGACGGCAGCGGGTTTGGAGGAACGTGCGGAGCGTGAACTGGAGCGGTCCGCTTTCGCCTATGTCGCGGGCGGCGCCTCGTCCGAGCGGACCGCCGCGGCCAATCGCGCGGCATTCGACCGCTATCGCATCCTGCCGCGAATGTTGCGCGGCACGACCGGACCCGACGCGCGTGATCTGTCGGTGGAAGTACTCGGCACGCGACTGGCCGCGCCGGTGCTCACCGCGCCGATCGGGGTGCTCGAATTGATGCACGACAGCGGCGAGGTGATCGTGGCGGACGTGACGCGAGAACTCGGCATCGGCACCGTCCTCTCCACCGCGGCGTCCACGCCGATCGAGGAGGTCGGCGCGGCCGCGGGCGCCTGGTGGTATCAGCTGTACTGGCCCTCCGACGACGAATTGGCGCGATCCTTCGTCGAGCGCGCCGAGCGCGCCGGGGCCGCCGCGATCGTGGTGACCGTCGACACCCCGACCCTCGGCTGGCGGCCCCGCGATCTCGAGGTCGCGCACCTGCCCTTCCTGCACGGTAAGGGGATCGCCAACTACCTGTCCGACCCGGTATTCCTCGATCGGCTCGCCGCGCCCCCGCACGAGAGCCCCGAGGCGATGCGGGCCGCCGTCCTCGCCTGGCGCGGGGTGTTCGGCAATCACGATCTGCGCCCCTCCGACCTCGCTCACCTGCGGGAATGGACCGATCTGCCGATCGCGGTGAAAGGTGTCATGCACCCGGACGACGCCAGGCAGCTGGTCGACGCGGGAGCGGACGCGATCGTCGTCAGCAATCACGGCGGCCGCCAGGTCGACGGTGCGGTCGCGGCACTGGATGCCCTGCCCGCCGTGATCGCCACCGTAGGCGATCGCGCGGACGTCCTGTTCGACTCCGGCGTGCGCACCGGTTCGGAGATGTTGATCGCCCTGGCACTGGGTGCCAAAGCGGTGCTGTACGGCCGACCGTGGGTGTACGGTCTCGGCCTGGCGGGCCGCGACGGCGTACGGCACGCGCTGCGGATGCTGCTCGCCGATTTCGATTCCGCGCTCGGGCTGTCCGGCTGCGCGACCCCCGCCGAACTGAGCCGCTCCATGATCGTCACCTCCCGCTGAATCGAAAAGTGTTTGTGCTGTTCAACGGCATTAGAATGAATGCGTGGATCTCGAACCGAACCGTCGCGCACCTGCCGAGCCCCGGTGGCTCGACCCGGCGCAGCAACGGGCATGGCGGGCCTACATCGACGGTAACCAGCGGATGAACGCGGCGTTGAACCGGCAGTTGCAGACCGATAGCGACCTCAGCCTCCCCGAGTACCGCATCCTGGTGCTGCTGTCGGAGGCCCCCGACCACCGCCTCCGGATGAGCGAACTCGCGGATGGCGTCCTGTCCTCCCGCAGCAGGCTGACCCACCAGATCCGCAGAATGGAGGACCAGCACCTGGTCCGCCGCAACACCTGCGAGGACGACGGCCGCGGCGTCATCGCCGAACTCACCGAAGAGGGCATGCGCTGCCTCGAAGCCGCCGCCCCCCGCCACGTCGAAGCCGTCCGTCGCGATTTCATCGACCTGCTCACCCCCGATCAACTCGAGGTCATCGCCGACGTCTTCTCCCGCATCGACGCCGCCATCGCCCGCCGCGGCGAGTGACACCACCGCCCATATCTCATTGGGCGTGCCCCCACCCCGCAAGGTAGAGTCGCCGCACGGGTCGTCCAACGCGCCGACCCGCAGGGAGACGTGGCAGAGCGGCCGAATGCACTCGCCTTGAAAGCGAGCGTCGCGAGAGCGACCGGGGGTTCAAATCCCTCCGTCTCCGCATACTCATCGGTCTTCTCAGGTCACCGCCTGTCGGCTGAGCATTTCGACCAGCCGCGCCGCGTTCTCCAGCCTCTCCTCCTCGAGATCCGGACGCGGGTAGGTGTGCCGGAAGATCGACTCGCCGTCGAACATGTGGATCAGCGAGGTCGCGACGAGGCGGGTGAGATCCGGGGGCACGTCCGGGTCGAGCGCGTCGATCGCGGCCTGTTCGACGTCGTCGATCAGCGCTCGCGCCACCGGATGCAGCCGCTCGCGGAGTTCGGGTTCGGTCCGTGCCGCGACGAGTAATTCGAACCAGACGACATTCGTCTCGTGCCGTATCGCCGCGCGCGCGTAGCGGACGAGGTCGATCGGCGGCAGCCGGTCCTCGGTGGTGGTCAGGTCACGAAAGTTGGCCATATGCCGTCGCCCGACCTCCTGCGCCGCGGCCACGACCACATCGAGCCGGGAATCGAAATGCCGGAACAGCCCGCCTTTGGACACTCCCGCCCGCGTGCAGATCTCGCCGATCGAAGCCCGGTGATAGCCGACCTCCTCGATCGCCTCGATGGTCGCGTCGACCAGTTTCGCGATGGTCGCGCCTTTGCGTTCGGCTTGTGTCCGGCGCGGCGCCGTCACTTCGCGCCGGCCCGCAGGAACCGCCCGGTTTTCGTGTTGCCGAGGGCCGCCGTCGGTTCTCCGTCGCCGAATACCCGTTGGCCGCCGATGAATACGGCGGTCACGGTGTCGTCGTTGCGATTGACCATGCGGGGCAGATTATCGAACTGGGGGACCGGGCACTCCGCGTAGGAGTCCAGTGATTCGTCCAGGTGGGCGGGATCGATGATGACGATATCGGCGCGATCGCCCTCGCGCAGACGGCCCGCGTCGATGTCGTACCAGTCGCCGAGTTCGCCCGTGAGACGGTGCACGGCCTGTTCGATGGTCATGAACGGGCATCCGGCCCGCTCCGCGTCGTGCACGCGACGCAGGAAACGCAACCCGAAGTTGTAGAACGCCATGTTGCGCAGGTGCGCACCCGCGTCGGAGAAGCCGAGTTGCACACCGGGATCGGCGCCGAGCTTGGCCAGGAATTCCGGGCGATGATTGGAAATCGTTGTCCGCCAGCGCAGTTTCGTCCCGTATTCGACGACGAGGTCGAGGAAGGCGTCGACCGGATGGACTCCGCCGCGATCCTGTCCGACCTGGCCGAAGGTCTTGCCGATGACGGTATCGTCCGGGCAGTCCACGATCTCGGCATCGAAGAAATCGCGATGCCACACCCGCATGCCGAATTTCGAGTCGTACTGCTTCCTGAACTCCCGCCGGTACTTCTCGTTCCGCATCAGGGCATTGCGCTCGACCTGATCCGACAGGTGCAGCGCCGCCGCGCCGGAACCGAACTCCTCGAAGATCACCAGGTCGATACCGTCGGCGTATACCTCGAACGGCACCGGCAGATGCTGCCATCGAAAATCCCCGCCGAGCCCGTTGAGGACACGCGATATCGCACCCATGAGATAGACCAGGAACGGATTGGCCTTCAGGTCGGCGGCCGAGAGCAGGCTCGTCTTGAGTCGCCGCCGTCCGATCCCGAGCGTGCTGGAGGTCATCGCGATGATGCTGCGCGGCGAGGTGATATCCGGACCGGCCTGCAACACACGACGCCGACGCCGCAGAATCGCGTTGAGCCGCCGTCGTTCCCGTGCCTTGGCATAGGTGGACGGCAGCGTGCGCGACCGGCAGAGATCACCGTCGAGTTTGTCGAATCGCAATTGCTGAGCCGACATTCCGACGAATCCCGCGTCGAGCGCCTCGGTGAGCGTGGCCTCCATCGAAGTCATTTCGGCGGCGGTCGGGCGAATATCGCCGCGGGTGGCTCGGTCGAGGCCCATTTCCGCGCCACGGATATCGGAGTGGCCGATGAACGCCGCGACATTGGGTCCCAGCGGAAGTTCCTCCAGCGCCGCGACATACTCGCGTGCCGTATTCCACGTCTTCTTCTCGCTGATCGCCTCGATCACGTGCCGCCGCGGAATCGCCTCGACCCGCCCGAAGATATCGCCCGCCGTCGTCGCGTCGACGTGCACGGTCGACAGCGAACACGACCCCAGCAGCACCGTGGTCACCCCGTGGCGCACCGATTCCGCCAGCGCGGGCCCCCGCAGCACCTCGATGTCGTAATGCGTGTGGATATCGACCATCCCCGGCAGCACCCACTGCCCGCTGGCGTCGACCACATCCCCGCACCCGTCCTCGTCCAACGACTCCGAGGTGACCGCCACGACCCGCCCACCCCGAAGCCCGAGGTTCCGAATCGCCGACGCCCCGCCGGTTCCGTCGAACCACCGCCCGTTCTTGATGATTGTGTCGTAGCTCACTCATAGATAGAAACCGTTTGGTCGCTAACTGTCAAGGGGGTATCGGACTGTCGGATGGCGAAGTTGGTGCGATGGCGCGCGACGAGGCGATCGGTCGCGTCGATCAATAACGGACCGACCAGGCTTAATCGGGTCGATCCGCCTCGCGGAGCTTGAGGGATTCCCCCGGCTCGACGCGAATGTCGGCGGGTGAGCACACGGCGGCGTCGCTCGGGACGACGGCCGCCATCACCGGCTGCCCGCTGACGCTGTCGACGAGTCGCACCGGCGGCCCGGTGGGGTCGCCCAGGTGGCGATCGCCCCATTGCATGAGTCCGACCAGCACCGGGTACAGCTCCCATGCCTTCTGTGTCGGGTGGTATTCGTGCCGTTCGCGCCCGCCCGGCTCACGGTAGGGCTCGCGGACGAGCAGTCCCTGATCGACCATTTCCTTGAGCCGCTTGCTGAGCACCGAGGGGGATACGCCGAGGTGGTGCAGGAAATCCTCGAAGCGACGCACGCCGTTGAGCGATTCGCGCAACACGATCAGGGTCCATCGATTGCCGAGGACGTCGAGCGCCCGCACGATCGGGCAGTTGTCTAGATCGACCGATGTCCACTCCACGTGTCCAGGATACCGATTGTGGATTCTGAAATAGTATTCAGCTAGTCTGACTTCTGATTCAGTAGTTAGGAGAGTTTGTGGACCACACCTACGACACGCTGCGCGTTCGGGTAGCGCACGGCGTTGCCTTCGTATCTATCGACAACCCGCCGATCAACCTCTTGGACACCGCGTTGGTCGCCGATCTCGATCGATTCGCCACCGAGGTCGCCGCCGACGACGCGATCCGGGTGATCGTGCTCGACAGCGCGGATGCGGAGTTCTTCATCGCCCACGGCGATATGCGACTGATCGTCGATCCGGATGCCCTCGCGCGATTCGTCGAAGGTCCTGGCGCGGGCCTGCACGGCCGCTTCCGTGCCCTTCCCCAGGTGACCATCGCCAAGATCACCGGCCGGGTGCGCGGCGGCGGGAACGAATTCCTGTTCGCCCTCGATATGCGTTTCGCCGCGCGCGACGCCGCCTGGTTCGGATATCCCGAGGTGAGTCTCGGCATCTTCCCCGGCGGCGGCGGCACCCAGTACCTACCCCGACTGGGTGGTCGGGCCCGGGCGCTCGAGGCCGTCCTCGGCGCGGACCTGTTCGACGCCGATACCGCCGAGCGCTACGGCTGGATCAACCGCGCGCTGCCCGCCGCCGAACTCGACCACTACGTCGATCGGCTGGCCACCCGCATCGCCTCCTACCCGGCCGAGGCCGTGGCCGCGGCGCGCCGGGCGGTCGACGCCGCGAGTCTGCCGATAGAGGAGGGATCGAAGGTGGAGGCCGAACTGTTGTGGCCCGTCTTCACCGGCGCCACGGCGATCGAACGCACCGCGGCCGCCCTCGCCGCGGGCGCGCAGACACGCGACGGCGAGCTCGACCTCGAGCGGGTCCTCGAGGTCGGCGTCGGGGCGGCATCGGTGTAGCGGCCGGTCAGTCCTCCGGTGGGCGGTGCACGAAATTGGGGCGTATGTCGTCGTCGGCCGCGTCGAAATAGCGGTGGAAGGTCGGTGTCAGGCCGGAGGAGATCGGCGGGTTGATCCAGGACCAATCGGTGGGGCAGGTGCGGCCCGCCGACGCCTCCTTGTCGACGTGGTCGCAGAACTGTTTGGCCACGGTGTGATGGTCGACGATGTGGACGCCCGCCTTGCGGTAGCTGTGCAGTACCGCGCGATTCACCTCGATCAGCGCCTGATCGCGCCAGAGGGTGCGGGCGTGTGAGGTGTCGAGTTCCATCATGTCCGCGATGAGCGGCAGCATGTTGTAGCGGTTGGTGTCGCTGAGATTGCGCGCCCCGATCTCGGTGCCCACGTACCAGCCGTTGAACGGCGCGAACGGGTAGGTGACGCCGCCGATTTCCAGATTCATATTGGAGACCGCCGGTACCGCATGCCATTTCAGCCCGAGTCCGGCGAACCAGTCGAAATCGGGATGTTCGAGTTCGACCTCGCGGACCAACTCCGGCGGCACGTCGAACCAGCGGATCGGCTCATCCGGCGTGCTGATCAGCAGCGGCAGTACGTCGAAGGGCGTGCCCGCACCGCGCCAGCCCAATTTCGCCGCGAATTCGGTGATTCCGACGTGGGCGGCGTCGCCGGTGACGGTGCCGTCGCCGTTGCGATATCCGGCGTAGCGGATCAGTTGTGGACTGACGATACGGAATTCGCGTCCGTCGGCTTGGCGCGGCGGTCCGACCGTGATCATCGACTGGACCGCGCCGCCGTTGGTCGCCATGTGCAGGTGCTGCCAGCAGACCTCGGCCAGTTCGCGAGCCGTCCGCACCTGCCTGGCATCGACCAATTTCAAAGAGCGCCAGTGCTTTCGGCCGACGCATCGGGAGTGATTGCGCCACGCGAGTTTGGCGCCGATCAGGATTTCCTCGGCCGTCTGGACATAGCACCCGTTCTGCTCGAGTTGTTCCGAGGCGGTGCGGCGGCGGTGGGAGGACAGATGCGCTAGTTCGGGTCGGCGGAAGAATTCGTCGCATTCGCGCAGACGGCGGTGTAGATCCGTGCGGTCGGGCAACGAGGTTGCCGGGGTTGCGGTGGTCTCGACTGATCGAACTGGCGACACATTGTTCACGATTTTCTCCGGTCGGGCATCGGGCCTAACAGACAGAACATCTTTCGAGCAGAGAACTCGCGCGTGGTGCACCCCCCTGTCATGCCGGGACATCCACGAGCACGATGTCGCGCGCGATGCGGTCGAATAGCCCGCGCACGACGGTCACAGCAACCCCCGGACGAACGACGGGATCACGGCACACGCGGACGGCATCGCGTGACACCGTGACCTCGATGCGTGGCGGCGCTGCGTGCGGTATGCGTTTTCCCTATCGACCCCCGAGAGGTCCGAAACGGAGATTAGGCGGGGTGTGCTGGTCGTGTGCCCGGTTTCGAGGTAATCCCAGTTCGCTCGGTAATCGACACGGTGTGGCGTAGCGTGTCGCGCCCCAGCGATGCGGGTCGTGCGCACGCATATCGAATGCGAAAAAAGTGAGGCAAGTCACAAGTTTGTCACCTCGGTATGGCGGACCTGAATGCCGTGCGCGCTCTGGCAGTATCGCGAAGATGCTGTCTCGGCGAGAAGCACGGCATTGGATATCCAGCGTCATCCTGACCGCCGCACTGCTCGCCGGTGCGGCGGGCGTAGGCGCTCCGCGCGTCGTCGCCGAGCCGGACCTGCCCGGCACCGGATCGCAGGGCGCCGATCCGATCGCCGTACCGCCGACCCGGCCCGTGATCGAGCGGATCGAGCCGATCAACGACCGCAGACTGCGTGTGTTCGTGCAGTCGCCCGCCATGGGCCGCACCGTCCAAGTGCAGGTCCTGCTTCCGGAGGACCGGTCCCGCCCCCGCCCCACCGTGTACATGCTGGACGGGCGCAGCGCGAGTTCGAACACCAACAACTGGCTCGAAGAGGCCCACGTCGACCGCTTCTACGCGGACAAGGACGTCAACGTCGTGCTGACGATCGGCGGACCGGCCAGCTATTACACCGACTGGCAGCGCCCGGATCCGGTACTCGGCACCAACCGGTGGGAAACCTTCCTGGCGGCGGAACTGCCGCCGCTGATCGACGCCGAATTCCTCGGCAACGGCCACAACGCCGTCATGGGTGTGTCGATGGGCGCCGAGGCCGCGATGATGCTGATGGTGCGGCTGCCCGGGCTCTATTCGGCGGTCGCGGCGCACAGTGGCTGCTACTCGATCGGTTCGGAATTGGGACAGGCGCAGGCGAGGGCGATCGTCGCCACCTATCTCGGCCAGCCGGACAATATGTTCGGCCGGTACGACGATCCGGACTGGCTCGCCCACGACGTCACCGCGCACGCGGAGACACTGCGCGGCAAGGCCATCTACGTATCGGTCGGCAGCGGCGTGCCCGGCGCGTACGACGTGCCGGGCAATCCGGATGTCGTCGGCGCCATTACCTTCGGTGCTCCGCTGGAAGCGGGCGCCAATATCTGCACGCACCGACTCGCCGACCGACTCGCCGAGCTCGGCATACCCGCCACCGTGAATTTCCGTGCCACCGGCACGCATTCGTGGCCCTACTGGACCGATGAACTCGCGCTGTCCTGGCCGACGATCGCCGACGCGATCGGCGCCGCCTAGGCGAACCGGGCCGCGACCTGCGCCTCGGTCGCGAACGCGATGAACAGATCGTTCTCGTGCGGATCGCCGATCGTCACCCGGACGCCGTCGACGCCGTACGGACGCACGAGCACACCGGCCGCCGCGCTCGCCTCACCGAATTCGGCGCTGCGTTCACCGAGCGGCAACCAGAAGAAATTCGTCTCGCTGGGCGGGATGCGATACCCGGCTGCCAGCAGTGCCGAGCGCACCCGCTCGCGCTCGAGAACCAGGGCGTGGGTGCGGTCGAGCAACTCGTGCCGCGCCTCCAGCGACGCGATGGCCGCGGCCTGCGCGACCCGGTTGACGCTGAACGGGATATGCACCTTCATCAGGGCGGTGATCACCTCCGGATCACCCACCGCGTATCCCACACGCAACCCCGCGAGTCCATACGCCTTCGAGAATGTGCGCAGCACAACGACATTCGGCCTGTCCCGGCCGAGCTCGACGCCGTCGGGCCGATCCTGCGGGGTCAACCGCAGATATTCGTAGTAGGCCTCGTCCAGCACGATCAGCACACGCGACGGCACCGCGTCCAGGAAACGCTCCAGCGCCGCCTTGCCAACCGCCGTGCCCGTCGGGTTGTTCGGATTGCAGACGAAGATCATCCTGGTGTCATCGGTGACCGCCGCGGCGAGGGCGTCCAGATCGTGCACCGCGTCACCGTCGAGCGGAACCCGCACGGCCTTCGCGTTGCCGACCTGGGTGACGATCGGATAGGCCTCGAACGAGCGCCAAGCGAATACCACCTCGTCGGTGGGCGCGTCACAGGTGATCTGCACCAGTTCCTGCAAAATCGCGACACTGCCGCACCCGACCGCCACATTGGCCACGGTGACGCCCAGAAACTCCGCCAGCGCGGCCCGCAGTTCGCCGGACTGGTTGTCCGGGTACCGGTGCGCGAGTTCGGCGGCCGCGCCGATCGCCTTCGCGGCGGCGGGCAGCGGTGGCAGCGTCGTCTCGTTGCTGGCGAGCTTGACCGCGCCGGGGTTGCTGCGGCCCGGTACGTACGCCGGAATGGAGGCGAGATCCGGCCGGATATGCGGTGTCACCCCTCCACACTAGGCGACCCTTCTCCGCCTCCCGTCGCCCGGTCGCGCACCTTTCGGCTGCCTCCGCGTCAACCGGTGGATTGGGGATGTAAGCGGGATTCAGCCGGAAAAACCCCTGAATAACGACCGCCGATGTGCAATTTCTCGCGAAGATCGGGCCAGCGCCCTACTCTGGTTTCATGTCGGGCATTTATGACGATACCGCCGCGCTACGTGGTGGCGACGACATGACAGAGCGCTCTGCCGCCGACGCCAAGGTGCCCATCACCGTGGTCGAACCGGAGGGAAACGCGCGCGGCGGGATCGTGGTACTCCACGAATCCCGGGAGTTCACGGGATCATTGCTCGAACTCATGAAGGCACTGGCGGGCGAGGGCTGGACCGTCCTCGCGCCCGACCTGTTCCACCGGGGTAACGGCGACCCCGCCCACGAGGTGTTCGGCGACGAACTGTTCGCCGATTTCGACGCCTGCTTCGACTGGCTGACCCAGCACGGGGTGTTCCCCGACTGCATCGGCGTCCTCGGATTCGACCACGCGGGCACCGCCGCCTTCCTGGTCGCCACCAACCGCCCCGTCGGCGCCGCCGTCAGCGTCGCCGCCCCCGGCATCGTCGAACCACTGACCTCCGAAGCCGACGCTCTCATCCGCGTCGCACCCGAACTGAAAGCGCCCTGGCTCGGTCTCTACGGCACCGACGACCCCGCCACCCCGCCCGCGCACATCGACCAACTCCGCGACGCCACAGCGCGCGCCTCGGTCGCCAGTCTCGTCATCAGTTACCCGGGTCTGCGCCACCGCGCCGACACCCCCGGCCGCGACCCCGACGACGACCACATCACCCTCGATTCCCAAACCAGGATCTTCGACTGGTTCGACAGCAATTTACGCTGATTGACCTGGCGTTTTGTTACTTTCCATCCACCTCCTGTAACCTTCATGCTCGGCGGTTCGAAAGGACCGGTGCCCTCGAAGAGAAGGCTCCAGGAGGCGTGCCAGAGCGGCCGAATGGGACTCACTGCTAATGAGTTGTCCCTTCACGGGGACCGGAGGTTCAAATCCTCTCGCCTCCGCCACACCCGGTTCGCCGGGTAACAACTGAATAACACATGCGCCCGTAGCTCAACGGATAGAGCACTTGACTACGGATCAAGAGGTTAGGGGTTCGAATCCCTTCGGGCGCACAATGATCCGCCCGTAACCAGGACTTCCTCGGTGAAGGGCGGATCTCTTTTGCGAGGGCTTCCGTCAGATCGGTTACTTTCCGACTGCAAACGAGTGACTACCTTCCCTTCGCGAACTGGTCGAAGGTGCGTGGCAGCCGCCTGGACTCGGTGAGTTGTCATCACACGCGAAAATGATTGTCCCGGAGTCCGGCTCGGTTGATACGGTCCGATGTGGTCATGGTGTAGCTCAGTTGGTAGAGCGCCGCCCCTGCAAGTCGGAGGTCGCCGGTTCGATTCCGGCCTCCATGGCCTCTCTACGGTGCCGGTTCGACGACACGTCCGACGACAGTCGTCAGACGCCGCCGATCGCGTCTTCGTGGATGAATCCGATGTTCGCGGCTATGGCGAAGCGCGGTACGTCGGCCTCGGTCCAGGTCCACGCGAATTCTGCTGCGATGCGGGCGATTCGGGCCGCGCCGTCGACATCTGCTCCCATGGCCCCACTTTTCCACGGCGGGTCGTAGCGCGAGAGTTCGTCGCGGGCTCGACCGATTATCACGCGTCGCGGGAGCTGGCGGGGATTCAGAAGCGTTTCGGCTGTCCCCAGCGATTGCTCGGCCGGTCCGGCAACGCTTCGCCGTCTTCGCGGGGTGCGACGGCCTCGGATGACGCGATGAAGTCCAGGAAGACCCACTGCCCGCCGGTTTCGATGGGGACTTCGATGCTGGCGATCCAGCGTCCGTCGGCCAGTCGGTGCCAGGCGCGTTGTCGGGCGGGCATGCGCCCGGACAGGTCGAGGCCGTACTTCGCGATGCGTGGCGAGACGTCGCGGCGGGGTGAGTCGGAGGGCAGGACGATGTCGATGTCGACGTAGATCGGTATGGGCGGGGAGTAGGGCCGCCAGACGTCCCGGTGTCGATTATCGAACATATATTCGATTATGGGTGTTGATGATGCGTCATGCAAGAGTGACGCGACGGGGTGGGCGCGCCTGTCGTCCGATCGCAGGATATTCGGCGGCGGCTCGCGCTGGAACCGTCGTCTCGACGGATGTTCCACCGACTAGCCGTGAGGAAATGCGTTGGGTAAGTCAAGAATTCGGGAGACGGCAGCGGTCGCGGCGGTGACGATCGCGGCGTGCGCGGGTGCGGCGGCGGCTCCGGGGACGGGGAGTGCGGGAGGTAGCGATGGTGGTAGCGGGACCGGCAGTGGCGGCGGTGGCAGCTTCGGTGACGGAACGGGGTCGTCGGCGCCGCAGACGCAGCAGTGCAATCAATCGACGAAATCCGGCGGTGCGGGAGTCACGTCCACCAATCACCAGATCGGTCGGACCGGGCCCACGTCGTTCGTGCTGAGCTATGAGACCTACGCGATCCCGGACAAGATCGAGGTGTTCTACCAGGGGGCGCTGATCCACAACACGGGGTACGTCGGTGACAACCTGAACCAGGGAACCGGGTCGGCGCTGGTCAACGTCCCGCCGGGAACGGCGACGTCGGTGGTGGTTCGGGTGACCGGGCCGAACAACACCGACTGGGACTACACGGTGAACTGCCCGCGCTGATCCCGGATGTGAACGGGAGTCAGCGCCAGGCGGGGAGTTCGGGGAGGGAGCCGCGTAGGGAATCGCCGGGGTAGCGGCCGATGATCCACGCGGCCAACGCGTGGGCCGGACCGGTGACGGTGTGGGTCGGAGCGTCCGCGCCGATGGTGGCTTCGAAACCGATATCGGTGGCCTCGACGGTGAAGGTCGCGCGGCCGGGGGGCGCGGCGGCGGACAGGTCGGCGGTGACCGCGGGCAGCAGGCGGGTGAGGAATTCCTCGGGCCAGTCCTCGGGGCGGTAGGCGACGCCGAGGTCGACGTGGTGGATCTCCACCTCCTGTAGCCGCATCCACGGGATGTCGGTGGCGCGGATCTCACGGCCGCCGCGAATACGCACGGTGGCCGCCCACGCGGTGTCGGGCAGCGTGCACGCCAGCGCCGCCAATCGGGTCGCGGACGCTTCGATGTCGATGAGTTGTTCGGTGAGCGGGCGTGGCGCACCGGCCTCGATATCGAAATCGCGGATGAACTGGCTGGCGTACTGGGGGATCTCGACGCCGGTCTGCGCCCACAGCAGCAGGTTGACGAGGCTGTCGGCATTGCGGGCGAAATGGGCGAGCACGTGGCCCCTGGTCCATCCGGGCAGCAGCGACGGTTCGACCACCGCGTCGTTGCCCATGGACTTCACACTGTCGACCAGGCGAGCGGTGGCCTCGGCGACCTGATCGATCAGCGCGAGCGGAGCGGCGGGTTCGGGCGTGGTCACCCCTGCGACCCTAGTCGGCGCGCGCGAACCGCTCGGCGGTTATTCGCCGACGATCGCGTCCGCTTCGATCTCGACCAGCAGGGCCGGTGTGATGAACGCGCTGACCTGATACATCGACGCCGCGGGCCGGATCGTGCCGAAGACCTCGCGATGAGCTCGCGCGACCTCCGGCCAGCGGGCGATATCGGTGACGAAGATGCGGGTGCGGACGACGTCGTCGAGTTTCGCCCCGGCTTCGGTGAGGGCACCGGCGATGCGGCGCAGGGCTTCACGGGTCTGTTCGGCGATATCGTCCCCGCCGACGGCGGTGCCGCCGGGCGCGGCGGCGGTGGTTCCGCTGACCGCGACGAAATCGCCGACGCGTACCGCTCGCGAATAACCGACGATGTCCTCGAACTCGGATTCGGACGAGATCTTCAGGCGTTCAACCATGATCCGAGCATGGCACGACCGGTTCGGTCCACTCCCGTGCTTCCAGCACGACCGCCGCCGCCAGCGTGATCAGCCACAGCGACATGGATCCGACCTGGATGCGCTGGGCGATTCCGAGGGCGTAATCGCCGGTCAGGTTGTCGGCGACCAGCATCCACACGGTCGCCGACGCACCGACCACCAGGATCACCACGCCCGCCTCCCGCAGGATCCGCCAGCGGTGGTAGCGGTAGGCGGCCAGGGTGAACGCGAAGACCGCGACCGCGATCGAGGTGACGGCGAGCGTGCTGGTCAACGCGTGGGGCTGATGCAGCTGGGGGAACAGGCCGCCGCCGCAGTCCTCGCCGGGGGCGCAGTCGTGCAGCGGCATCAGCACGTCGGCGATGGTCGACGCGCCGAAGCACAGCAGCGCGATCCAGCCGACGGTGGTCAGTGCGCGGCGCGGGAAGAGCAGCAGTCCGCCGATCGCGGCGGGAATGAGTAACGCGCCGACTATTTTATCGGCGGTCGAGAATATTTCCCGATACGGCTTTCCTTCGGCGTCGAGTTCACTGAGGAAGGTATTCACCGAGTCCACATCGATGGGTAACGCGAATTCGAGCACCCACGAGGAATAACAGAGTCCGGCGACAGCGATCGCCGCCGCGATGAACCACGACCCCGCACGTGCTCGTCGTTCCGCGATCCCCGGGTTGTCGGTCACTCGCACATTGTCCGCCGCGGCACGTTCGCGATGGCCGACCACCCGACCGCGATTCCTTGCCGAGTTATCGGTTCGTACGGCATTACCATCGGAAACACAGCGTCCTATCAGGTTGGCCACCGAGGGTGGAGAGTACGCAACCGAGGAGGTCTCATGATCGGATTCGCGACAGCCGTCACCGGCTTCGCCATGATGGCGGCGATAGCGGCGTCCGGCTATCTGGCGGCACACGCGCCACGTGATCTCGTTCGCGTACGCCACCGGTGACGTTCAATTCTCCAGCGCGGCCTGTACCCGGTCCGCGGCCGCCGCGGCGTCCTCGTGTTCCCACACGCGCACCACATGCCAGCCCGCCGCCGTCAATTCCGCGTCGGTCGCTCGATCTCGGGTGACGTTTCCGGCCAATTTCGCCGCCCACCACTGCGCGTTGTTCTTCGGATCGGTGGCGTGTTCGGGGCAGCGGTGCCAGAAACAACCGTCGACGTAGACCGCGACCCGCAGCCTCGGGAAGACCACGTCGGCCCGGCGGCGTTGACCGGCCAGCGGCGCGCGGTCCACGAAATAGCGCAGTCCGCGCCGGTGTAGTTCGCGACGTAATGCCAGTTCGGGCTTGGTGCCCGTCCGCCGCTGCCGCGACATCCGCGCGCTGGTGGCGGCATCGGTGGGCGGACGTTCGGTCATGCCGCCCAGCCGCCCATCCGATCGAGATGGCTTTCCACGTCGTCGAGGAATCCGGGCGGGAATCGCAGTCTGCCCATTCCGGTTCGCCGCAGGAATCCCGCCGTCGCCCGGGCCGAGAGCAGCCGGGAATCGGTCAGGAAATTCTTCAGGTCCTCGTACGGTTCGTGTACCGGCCAGGTCGAGACCGGGGCCCGCTGGGTGACGCCGTTGTGCCCCCACGCCGCCACCGGCCACGGGGCTCCCGGGGCGAGCGGCAGATATTCCGGCGTCGTTCCGTCCGGTGCGGCCAGGCGCGCGCCGACCCAGTCGGCCATCCTGACACTCACCGCGTTACCGACCAGCTTCCAGCGGTGGCCTTGGCGCACACCGGCCGCGGTGACCGCGGGCGCGGTCCAGCCGGGGGCGAAACCCTGGAGTCGTTCGGCGTCGGCGATGCCGGGGGTGACCAGTTCGCCTGACGGCAGCCGCACCGCGGGCGGACTCGCGATGCCGAGCGCGGAACCGCCCTTGAGCGTCGGCACCGCGTTGACCGCCCAGCCGAGCCCGCGGACCCCCTCGGTCCAGTAGAAGCCGCACGGATCCTGTTCCTGGTCACCGATTTCCAGCGCCCCGGCGTCCGCGCCGAACAGCACCGGCCGTGGGTCCTCGGTGCGTGAGGCCAGCATCAGGACCCGCTGCCTGCGCTGTGGCAGCCCGAACGCCCTCGCGTCCACCACCCGGTAGGCCCAGGTGTAACCGAGCTCCTCCAGCGCGATCGTGATGTGCCGCATCGCCGCGCCCCGGCCGAGTTGCAGCATGAAGGGGACGTTCTCGATCAGCAGCCAGCGTGGTCCGCGTTTGCGGCGCACCAGGCGGAACACCTCGTCGACCAGTCCGGACCGAGGCCCGGTGATACCGGCGGTGCGTCCGGCCTGCGACAGGTCCTGACACGGAAAACCCGCCGCGACCAGCTCGGTTCGGGCCGGGATCGCGCGCAGCCTGGTGACATCGGTATGCAGTTCGACGTCGGGAAAGTGGTGGGTGAGCACCGCGCGGGCGCCCGGATCGATCTCGCAGAGCAGTTCGGTGTGCCAGCCGTGGTGTGCCAGGCCGAGTTCGAGTCCGCCGATCCCGGCGAACAACCCGACCATCCGCCCCGTCACCGTCAACCCCTTCTGCGTCTCGCGAACCCACGATGGGAGCCGAGACTACTCGAGTCACGGCGGTCGTGAATACCGCCCTGGGGTGGCGCGAACCGAGTTCGCGTGTCATGCTGCGGATCAGCTCTGCCTCCCCGATAATGCCAATCGGCCGTATTTCGAATGCGGCTTCTCGACGGTAGGGGCGGTTCCTCTCGCCTTGCTCTGTGTTTTGTCTCCAGACGGTTTGTCTCCAGCCGGTTGTCTCCAGAGATTTGTCTCCCGACGCGCTCCTCGCGTCGACGCGCAGTTCCCGGATCCATCCAAGCGAAGCCAGGAAAGCGAGCCATCGAATGCAGATTCCGTCCACCACCCGCGGGGATTTCCCCAGCGTGGTCGTCACGAGCCTTGCGGCGACGACGTCCATCGCGGGCGATGTCGACTCGACCTGGAAGGGACTGCTCAACGGCGAAAGCGGCATCGACATCCTGGAGGACTCCTTCATCGACCAGTTCGAGCTGCCGGTGCGCATCGGCGGGCATCTGAAGGTGCCGCCCGCCGCGAGCCTGACCCCCGCGGAAACCCGCAGGCTGGCCTACGTGGAGCAGATGGCGACGGTGCTCGGCCGTGAGGTGTGGCGCAACGCGGGCAGTCCCGAGGTGGACACCGAACGGCTCGGCGTCTCGATCGGCACCGGACTCGGTGGCGCGGAGGCCATCATCGACGCGCGGGACAAACTGGCCAACGGCGGATACCGCAAGGTGTCGCCGCTGACCGTGCAGGCGATCATGCCCAATGGCGCCGCCGCGTGCGTTTCGGTCGACCTCGGCGCGAAAGGCGGGGTGGCGACACCGGTTTCGGCCTGTTCGTCGGGTTCGGAGGCCATCGCCAACGCGTGGAAGATGATCGTGATGGGTGATGCCGACATGGTCGTCACCGGCGGGGTCGAGGGGTCGATCCAGGCGATCGCCATCGCGGCGTTCACCATGATGCGCGCGATGAGCATGCGCAACGACGACCCGAAATCCGCGTCCCGCCCGTTCGACGTCGATCGCGACGGTTTCGTCTTCGGCGAGGCGGGCGCGATGATGGTGATCGAGACCGAGGAACACGCCAAGGCGCGCGGCGCGACGATCCACGCCAGGCTGATGGGCGCGGGCGTCACCTCCGACGGCTTCCACCTGGTCGCCCCCGATCCGGAAGGGACCGGGGCCGCGCGCGCCATGACGCGGGCCATCGAGACCGCCGGGTTGACCAGGCACGATATCGGTCATATCAACGCGCACGCCACCGCCACCCCGATCGGCGACACCGCCGAGGCCAGGGCGATCGCCAAGGCCATCGGCAATCACGCGTCGGTCTACGCGCCCAAGTCGGCGCTCGGCCATTCGATCGGCGCGGTCGGCGCGCTGGAATCGGTGCTCACCGTGCTGAGCATCCGCGACGGCGTGGTCCCGCCCACCTTGAATCTCGACAACCAGGATCCCGAGATCGATCTCGATATCGTGCGAGGTCAGGCGCGGCCGGGGCAGATCGATTACGCGGTGAACAACTCCTTCGGCTTCGGCGGTCACAACGTCGCGTTGGCCTTCGGCAGGTACTGAGTGATGCCGGGAGGGTATGAGGTCCGGTCTCGGACCTGCTAATCTTCCCGGCGCTCCAGTGTCGTTCTGTGTTCGGTGTCACTGCACGCTTCGCGCGTGCGTTGGATAAAGGATATGGCGAATGATCGGCGAGACCTTTGACGATTACGTGGACGAAAAAGGCAAGATCAAGATTCCGGGTGACCAGACCCTGATCGATTTCGTGGACAAGCACAGTACGCAGAACGGGGAGGGTCTCGCGTACCGCTACATCGACTACTCCCGGGAAGTCGACGGTGAATACCAGGATCTGACCTGGCGAGAGTTCGGAATCCGGCTGCGCGCGGTGGCGGCTCGACTGCAACAGGTGACGAGTCCGGGGGACCGGGTGGCGATCCTGGCCCCGCAGGGCCTCGACTACGTCATCTCGATCTTCGCCGCGGTCTACGCGGGCAATATCGCGGTCCCGCTGTTCGATCCGGACGAACAGGGACATACCGATCGACTGCGCACCGTTCTCGACGATTGTTCCCCGGCGGCGATCCTCACTGTTTCCACGGCGGCGGCGGGCGTTCGCGAGTTCTTCCGGCACCTGCCGGCGTCGCAGCGCCCGCGCATCATCGCCGTCGACGCGATTCCCGACAGCGTCGGAGCGCAGTGGTTCCGTCCGGATATCAAGATCGACGACGTGGCCTACCTGCAATACACATCGGGATCGACGCGGTCACCGGCGGGTGTGGAGATCACCCACCGGGCGGTCGGCACCAATCTGCTCCAGATGATCGATGCCATCGGTGTCACCGAGAATTCGCGCGGGGTCACCTGGTTGCCGTTGTTCCACGATATGGGACTGCTGTGCGTGATCCTGCCGACCATCGGCGGCGGCTACATCACCATCATGTCGCCGAGCGCCTTCGTCCGGCGTCCCTACCGGTGGATCAAGGAACTGGCCGCGGTATCCGACGGAGCCGGAACATTCGCCGCCGCACCCAATTTCGCTTTCGAACACGCCGCGGCGCGTGGACTCCCGAAGAACGGCGACGAACTCGATCTGTCGAATGTGATCGGGTTGATCAACGGCAGCGAGCCGGTGTCGATGTCGTCGATCAACAAATTCAACGATGCCTTCGCCCCCTACGGGCTGCCGAAGAGCGCGATCAAACCCTGCTATGGCATGGCCGAGGCGACGCTGTTCGTCTCCGCGACGAAGAGTTCTGACGAGGCGCGCGTCGTCCACGTGGATCGCGCGGAATTGAACGCGGGCCGCATGGTCGAGGTCGACCCGGGCGTCGAGAACGCCATCGCCCAGGTGTCCTGCGGATATGTGGCGCACTCGCAGTGGGCGGTCATCGTCGATACCGAGCACGGCGCCGAACAGCCGGACGGCACGGTCGGGGAGATCTGGCTGCACGGCGACAATATGGGCATCGGGTACTGGGGGCGCGCCGAGGAGAGCGCGGAAACCTTCCACAACACGCTGATCTGCCGACTGCCCGAGAACAGCCACGCCGAGGGCACCGACCCCGGGGCCAAATGGATGCGTACCGGCGATTACGGCGCCTACCTCGACGGCGAGCTCTACATCACCGGCCGGGTGAAGGATCTGGTGATCGTCGACGGGCGCAACCACTATCCGCAGGATCTGGAATTCTCGGCGCAGGAGGCGAATTCGGCACTGCGGCCGGGGTTCGTCGCCGCCTTCTCGGTGCCGGCCAACCAGTTGCCCGCCGAAGTCTTCGCCCAGGGCTCGCATTCGGGTCTGCGCTTCGACGCCGAGGACAGTTCCGAACAACTGGTGGTGGTCGCCGAACGCGGCACCGGCGCGGGCAAGATCGATCCCGAACCGGTCGCCGATATCGTGCGCGCCGCCATCGCCCAGCGTCACGGTGTCACGGTGCGCGATCTACTTCTCGTCCCCGCCGGGTCGATTCCGCGTACATCGAGCGGAAAGATCGCGCGTCGCGCCTGCCGGGCCGCCTATCTCGAAGGCACCTTGCGCGGTGGCTACCAGCAGCAGGCGTTCCCCGACACGGTGGAGGTGGAGCGCGCCGGGGTGCGGTGATTCCGCTGTGAGCGACGTATCGCGGAACCACCGCTCGTCGGCCGTGATGCCGGTTGCTCCGCGCGAGGTTCCACGGTGCCGGGATCACGTCGGCGTCGGTGGGCGGGCGTATCGTTCGCCCGCCCACCGACGTTCCCCGAATTGTCGACCACCGCGCAGCCGCGGGGGCGCCACGAGATCACCCGGTGGCCGGACGACGCACGGGTGCGCATCCACTCACTACAGCCGGGTTTCGCTGTCGTAGGTGAACTCCCTGACATCCGCGCCGACGATCTGTCCGTTCAGTTCACCCGACGTGCCCGCGCCGCGGAAAGCCTCGACCTCGGCCCGGCCGACCCAGCGTTCGAAGACGTTCACGCGGTCCGGGTCGACCAGATCGGGGCCGATCCCGAAGTCGAGACAGCCGGGCGCCGCGCGGGCGAGCTCGACCACCTCGCGGCATTGCGCGAGATATCGATCACGGTCGATGACCTTCAGATGTCCGGCGACGATGAGCACCTTCGCAGTGTATTGCCTGTTCGCCGGGGCTACCGATGCACTGAAAACCGCTTGGTCGGTGTGGCCGCTGATGCCATCCTGGAAAGTCGGGCTCCTGTGCGAGTTTCGCTGGGCGCCTCGTTCTTCCATGTGACGAACCAGGAATCAGCAGGGGGATCATTGTCTGTCGCAACGCGGTCGCAGTCCACTGAACCGGACACCGATTTACCCGAGCGGCCCGCCGTACCGGCGTCGGGCCGCCTGCACTCACTGCGGCGTTTCTGGCCGTATCTGCGTCCGCATCGCACGGTTCTGGTGTGGGCGACCGTGCTCGCGGTGCTGTCGACGCTGACAGCCATCGTGATCCCCCTGATGATCGCCCGGATCATCGACGGTCCGATCGCGCATCGAGATTTCCCCGCCATCGCGGGACCGGTCGCGCTGGTCGGCGTACTCGGTGTGCTCGAAGCCGTGGGGATCTGGGGCAGGCGATGGCTGATCGCCGTGCCCGCCACCGAATTCGAGATCACCATGCGCGCCAAGATCTATCGCAAGTTGCAGTCCTTGGCGATCGGCAGGCATGACGCCTGGGAATCCGGGCAATTGCTCTCCCGCGCCGTCGACGATCTGGCCACGATGCGCCGCTTCGTCGCGTTCGCCGGGCCGTTCATGTGTATCCATATCGTCGTCATCCCGGTGGGTCTGTTGACGCTGATCGCGCTGAGCTGGCAGGTCGGCCTGATCTTCACGCTGATCTCGATCCCGGTGACCGCCATCTGTTTTCGGTTCGTCCGCCGCTACGAGGTGGCTTCGCGTCGCTCGCAGGACCAATCCGGTGACCTGGCGACGACGGCGCAGGAATCCGCGCAGGGGGTGCGGGTGCTCAAGGCGTTCGGGCGCGGCGCGTACTTCGGCACCCGGTTCACCGTGCAGTCACGGGAGCTGAGGAAGACCGAACTGCTCAAGGTCCGCCTGGACGCCACGCTGTGGTCGGCGATGCGCAGTCTGCCGCAGTTGGCCATCGCGTTCGCGCTCGGATACGGCGGGTACGCGGTGGCGCACGGCACCATGACGCTGGGCACCCTGGTCGCGGGCATCACCCTCGCGACCTTCCTCCAGTGGCCGTTCATCTGGATGGGGTTCCTGCTCGCCGAACTGAACGACGCGCGTACCGCGGCCGACCGCTACTGGGAAATCATCGATACGCCGGTGGATATCGCCGATCCGGTCGATCCGGTCCGGCTGCCCGCGCGGGTCGCCGGTGAATTGCGTTTGGAAAAGGTGGGTTTCGCTTTTCCGCGCACCGGTGACAGCGCTCGCGAGCCGCAGGACCGGGTGCTGCGCGATGTCACGCTCCGGGTGCGCCCCGGTGAGACGGTGGCGCTGGTCGGGGCGACGGGAAGCGGGAAGACGGCGCTGCTCAACCTGATTCCGCGTTTGTACGACGTGTCGAGCGGCGCCGTCACCATCGACGGTATCGATGTCGCGTCGATGCGGTTGGCGGATCTGCGTTCGCTGGTGACGGTCGCGTTCGAGGATCCGGTGCTGTTCTCGGCGAGCGTGCGCGAGAATGTCGCGCTCGGCGATCCCGAGGCCACCGACGCCGATGTGCTTCGCGCGCTCGACGTCGCGCAGGCCACCGATTTCGTGAACGACCTGCCGTGGGGGCTCGACACCAGGATCGGCGAGCAGGGCCTGAGCCTGTCCGGCGGACAGCGTCAGCGTCTCGCCCTGGCCCGCGCGGTCCTGACCAGCGAGAGCGCCGGTCAGCGAACGAGAATCATGGTGCTCGACGACCCGCTGTCGGCATTGGACGTGGAAACCGAGGAGCGGGTGCAGGAACGGCTGCGCACCGTGCTCGCCGGAGCGACGACCTTGCTGGTCGCGCACCGTCCGTCGACCGCGTCGCTCGCCGACCGGGTGGCGGTGCTGGCCGACGGTCGCATCACCGCCGAGGGCACCCACGAACAGTTGTTGCGCACCAGCGCCCACTACCGGGAATTGATGGGCGGCACATCCGATCCCGTGGACGCGGCGGTCGGCGCGCAGTCGAGTACCCGATCGGAGGCGGACGCGTGAGCACGAGCGAGACCGCGCGACCGAACGAGAAGACCCCTCGCGATCCGGCCGGGGACGACACCGCCGACTGGCGGGGGATCGCGGGCGAGGACCGCGAGATGACCGAGGCCGGAAACGTGGTGCTGGCCGGACGATCCCGGCGACTGCTGATGAGTCTGGCCCGCCCCTACCGTTCCCTCGCGGTGCTCGCCTTGGCGCTCATCGTCATCGACAACGCGGCCATGGTCTCGGCGCCGCTGTTCATCGCGCACGGTCTCGACACCGGAATCGCCCGGGGAGCCGAGGGCGACTGGGCTCCGCTGGCGTGGACGGTGACCGGCTATCTGACCACGGTCGGCATCGGCGTGCTCACCACGTATTTCTTCCTCCGCGTCTCGGGGCGGCTCAGTCAGAGCGTGCTTTTCGATCTGCGGGTGCGGCTGTTCGCGCACACCCAGCGGTTGAGCGTGTCCTTCCACGAGAAGTACACCTCGGGCAAGGTGGTCACCCGCTTGACCGGCGATATCGAAACCCTCCAGGAATTGTTGAAAGGCGCACTCGACCAGGCGTTGAGCGCGATCCTCTCGGTCATCACGATCGCCGCCATCCTGATCTACCTGGACCAGTTGCTCGCCGCGATCGTGCTCGTCGGCTTCGTACCGCTCGCGCTGGTCACCCGCTGGGCGCAGCGCAGGCAGCGGGCCGGATACCGACGCACGCGTGTCGCCATCGCCAGGGTCGTCGTGCAGTTCGTCGAATCGATGGGCGGCATACGCGCGGTGCAGACGTTCCGCCGTGAACAGCGCAACGAATCGGTTCTCGCCGTCGAGGACGGGGAATTCGCGTCGTCGACCATCGTCGCCATGCGCGGCATGGGCGATTACGCCGGACTCACCAGGCTGCTCGGCAATCTGACGACGGTGATCGTCATCGTGGTGGGCGCCTGGCAGGTCATCGAGGGCAATCTCGCGGTCGGCGTCCTCGCGGCCTACCTGCTCTACCTCAACGAGTTCTACGGCCCGCTGGACGAGCTCGCGCAGGTCTTCAACTCCTACCAGTCCGCCGCCGCCGCGCTGGAGAAGATCTCCGGGGTGCTGGAGGAGCGTCCTTCGGTGCCAGAACCCGCCGATCCGACACCGCTGGCGCAGGCGGCGGGCGCGGTGCGGATGGATCACGTCTGGTTCGGCTACGGGACGCTGCCCGGCGCGGAACCGGACCGCGACGGCGGCGGGCGGGTGCGCGCGGTGCTCCCGGAATTCTCCCTCGATATTCCGGCGGGCCAGGTGATCGCCCTGGTCGGCGCGACCGGCGCGGGTAAATCGACGCTGGCGAAACTGCTGACGCGGTTCTACGACCCGTCGGGCGGCACGGTCACCCTCGACGGTGTCGACCTGCGCGCACTCTCCGACGTGGATCTGCGACGGCACGTGGTGATGGTGACGCAGGAGGCCTATCTGTTCGCCGGATCGGTGGCCGACAACATCCGGCTCGGCAGGCCGGACGCGACCGACGAGCAGGTGTACGCGGCGGCCCGCGCGGTCGGGTTGCACGATTTCGTCGCGGCCCTGCCCGACGGTTTCGACACCGATGTGCGCAAGCGCGGTGGCAGGCTGTCCGCGGGGCAGCGCCAACTCGTTGCCTTCGCCAGGGTCTTCCTGGCCGACCCCGCCGTGATCGTGCTCGACGAGGCCACCTCCAGCCTGGATATCCCGGGCGAGCGTCAGGTGCAGCAGGCGTTGGAGACGGTGCTGCGCGAACGGACCGCCGTGATCATCGCCCACCGGCTCTCGACCGTCGCCATCGCCGACCGGGTGCTCGTCCTCGAACAGGGCAGGATCGTCGAGGACGGCGCACCGGCCCAGCTCATCGCGGGCGCGGGCCGGTTCGCCGGGCTGCACGCGGCGTGGCGGGAGTCGCTGGTGTGACGCGTCGACCTGTGATCCACCCGGCAGAAAAGAGGACGAGATTCGCGGTGTGACGAGGGCAGACGCCGGTGCGATGCGGTTGCCGGGGGTTTGTCGCTTACGGTAGATAGGTGACCAATCCAGCCCCTGGCTCCGAGAGCGCATCCCGGTGGCCGGCGATTCTCACGTGGCGGTCCCACAATGCCACGCGGATGGAGTCGGTGCGCGTGACCATGAACGGCAATCGCATCCGCGCCGCCGGCCGCATGATCGGTGGCGATTGCGCGGATCATCCCGCGTTCAGTGCGTCCTACGATCTGGTCACCGACGAGAACGGCGCCACCAAGCGACTATCCCTGCGGACCACCACCGCGGCGGGGGAACGGCACGCGTCGATCGCCAGGGACGAGGAGAGCTACTGGCTCGTCGACGCGGGCGGCAGCCACGTGCGCTCGACCTTCGCCGGTGCGCTCGACGTCGACGTCGTGCTCAGCCCGTTCTTCAATACCCTTCCGATTCGCCGGTTCGGCCTGCAACACCGGGCCGACGACGTGCAGGTTCCCGTCGTCTACGTGCGGCTGCCGGACCTGCTCGTGCAGGAGGCGAGTCTCACCTACAGCAGTGGAGTCGACGGCATCAGCGTGCTGTCGCCGGTGTCGAGCGCGACCGTCACCGTGGACGCGGAAGGATTCCTGCTCGACTATCCCGGCCTCGCCGAACGCATCTGAGCCGGTTCACGCCCGCGCGGTGTACACCCCGCCGCGCCTGCCCGCCTCGCGCATCCGTTCCAGCCAGTCGTGGTCGCCGGGGCGGATATCGGTGATCTCCCAGCGTTCGCTGTCCTCGTAGGCCGTGCGGCCGTCGTGTCCGGCCGCGATCAGATCGGCCAGCGAGCCGTCGGCGCGCAGACTGTCGCGGGCCGCGCCGAGCACCGTGAGCGTGTCGTCGAGCACGCTCAACAGGGCGTCGCGATTCGGCTCGCAGATCGCCCGGACCAGGTCGGGCGCGGTGGCCGCGACCCGCGTGCCGTCGCGGAAGGATCCGGCGGCCAAGCCGAGCGCGAGCGGTCCGCCGCTCGCGCCCGCGACCGCGAGCGCCTCGGCCAGGACGTGCGGCAGGTGCGAGATCCTGGCGACCGCGCGGTCGTGGTCCTCCGATGTCACCGGCACCACCACCGCGCCGCAGTCCAGCGCCAGCCGGGTCACCCGGGTCCACGTCAGCGCGTGCGTGCCCGGATCGACCCCGACCGCCCATACGGCGGACTCGAACAGGTCGGAATTCGTCGCGGCCCAGCCGGATTCGGAAGTGCCCGCCATGGGGTGCCCGCCGACGTAGCGGCGGGAGAGACCGTGCGCGCGCACCGCGTCGGCCACCGGACCCTTCACGCTGACGACATCGGTGAGCGCGCAGTCCGGGGCGAAGGTGGTGATGGCACCGAGCAGGTGGTCCACCGCGGGCATCGGGACCGCGATGACGATCAGCGCGTCCGCCTCGGCGGCGCGGGTCAAGGTGGCGGGCAGATCAGCGGAGACGTCGAAACCGTCGGCGACCGCGGCCGTGACCCCGGCCTCGGATCGGTTGTATCCCCAGGCTCGATATCCGGCGTCGGCGGCGGCCCGCAACAGGGAACCGCCGATCAAACCGGCTCCGAGGACGCAAACCGGCGCTTTCTGGTCGGAAGTCACCGGAACAGATTGGCATACGACTTCAACATTTCGGGTCAGGCAGACTACCGTTGCGGCCATGGCAGCACAGCGCTCGGGCACTAACAGGGCGACGTCGGAAGATTACGACGACGTGGAAGGGTTCGCAGTGGCGGTTGTCCGCGAAGACGGCAAATGGCGGTGTAGTCCGCTGAGCTCGGAAGCGCTCACCAATTTGTCCGTGGCGGAGGACGAACTCAAAGCATTGCGCAGCTCGGGCGCGGTGTTCGGCCTGCTCGACATCGATGACGAATTCTTCGTCGTCTTGCGTCCGGCGCCGAGCGGAACCAGGCTGCTGGTATCGGATGCCACCGCGGCGATCGAATACGACATCGCCGCCGACGTCCTCGAAGCGCTCAATGTCGAGATTCCCGATATCGAACCCGACGAACTCGACGATATCGAACCCTGGGAAGAAGGCGATCTCGGTGTGCTCGCCGATCTCGGCCTGCCCGAGCCCGTGCTGAGCGTCATCCTCGCCGAGACCGACCTGTACCCGGACGAACAGCTCGGCATGATCGCCCAGCGACTCGGTTTCGCCAACGAACTATCCGCGGTGCTGGACAAACTGCCTCGGTGACGTGAATCTGCCGCAGAACCCGATCATTTCGGATACCGCGATGGTCCGTGCCGCCATCGCGGCGGCTGCCGAGGCCGACCCCCGCGATGTCCCGGTCGGCGCGGTCGTCTTCGACGCGCAAGGCCGCGAACTCGCGCGCGCCGCGAACGCGCGCGAGGCCCTCGGTGACCCCACCGCCCACGCCGAGGTCTTGGCGCTGCGCCGTGCGGCCGCCGTCTTCGGCGACAGTTGGCGGCTGGAGGGCGCGACCCTGGCCGTCACCCTCGAACCGTGCACGATGTGCGCGGGCGCCCTGGTCCTCGCCCGCGTCGGCCGGGTCGTCTTCGGCGCCTGGGAGCCCAAGACCGGCGCGGTCGGCTCGCTGTGGGACGTCGTGCGGGACCGTCGCCTCAATCACCGCCCCGACGTCAGGGGCGGAATCCTCGAACCCGAATGCGCCGCCCTCCTCGACACCTTCTTCCAGCAGCGTCGCTGACCGCCCGGTTCCAGGCGATTTAGCGATCCAGCGCCCTTCCGGTATTGTTCTCGGCGGTGGCGTGTCCGAGCGGCCTAAGGAGCACGCCTCGAAAGCGTGTGAGGGGTAACCCCCCTCCGAGGGTTCAAATCCCTCCGCCACCGCCAGAGCCCCTGACCTGCAAGTGCAGGTCAGGGGCTTTTTCATACCATAAGAACACGCTTCACCCGGCAAGCGTTCGATGAAACAAGTGCCGTTTTGCTGTAGCACTCTGTACACCGTGTAGCACCATGGGTAGCTTGGAAGCTATGAGGACTATCCAGCAGCGCGACCTCCGCAATGACAGTGGCAAAGTTCTCGCCGCGGTCGAAGCCGGGGAGAGCTTCACTATCACCCGCAATGGCAAAGCTGTTGCCGAACTCAGACCGCTGGCACGGCGAACCTTTGTGCCGATCGCCGAGCTCACCCGTACAAGTGCCCATTTACCGCATGTCGACTACAGCGAGTGGCGTGCCGACATGGACGCGATGATCGACCAGGAGATGCCTGGCCGTGAATGAGCCCGCTGTTCCTCGGCACGTGCTGCTCGACACGTCGGTCCTCATCGATTACTCCGAGGTGTATTCATCGCTACCCGAAGAAGCGGAAGCGGCCATCAGCGCGGTGAGTCTCGCCGAACTCGCGGCGGGATTGCACTCCACCGCGGACCCGATGAAACAGGCCCGACGCCAGCTCCAGTTTCAGTGGGTGGCAAGATCTTTCAACCCGCTCGCGTTCGACGCCGAGACGGCCAACGTCTACGGGTCGTTGGCGTTTCTCCTGGAGCAGATCGGACGCAAGCCGCGGGGTCGCGTGGCCGACCTACAGATAGCCGCTACGGCGGTCCAGTTCAGCTTGCCGCTGTACACCCGTAACCCTGACGACTTCAAGGGGCTCGAACCGCTGCTGAACCTCGTCGCGGTCTAGATGGTCACTGGACGGGCGCGTTCAACGCCCGTCTTGCGACGCAAGCGCTCGGATCCGTGGCGGAACGGGCACATTCGCGGGTGCGGTTTCACCGGACGGTATCGCGGCCGAGGTCGGCTCGAGGGTGACGATGCGGCGGGTGAGATCCACCGTGACCGGGGGTGGGGCCGCCCGGGTGTGATCGTCGCGGAGCATCGAAATGGATTCGCGGTGGTCGAGTTCCATGCGTTTGGTGGGGTAGAACAGCGCGGTGAATTCGTCGGTGAAGGTGGCGGCGATGGGGGTGCGGCGTCGGCGTCGCTTGCGCGTGAGGGTTTCGAAGACGGCCACCGCGACCAGCAGCAGCACCCAGCCGGGGATCATCCACGCCAGCAGTCCTGTCACCCCCGCTGAACGAACGGAACTAATGCGATGTTCCCGCGGATGTTTTGTCCGGAACGGGGTATGTGCGGAAGTAAGGAGCGCGGACAGGTGTGACGTTCGAGGCGTCACCGACGGAGCCGCGTTGGAACAATGCGTGACAGTTATTCGAGAATCGGTGGACTGATTGTCCTTGTCTGGTTGCTCATCGGCGTCATCGCCGCGGCGCAGCGCGATTACTTCGACAGCGGGCCGGTGAACTGCGCAGGTTTCGGCACCATCGTGGTGACCACCATCGCGGGGCCCCTGAACTACATGGGGGTGAATCCGAAGATCGATGACTGCAACGTGCCGCAGCCGAGTCCGTAGTGGTTCGGAGAACGGGCCGGGTGCGCGAGCATCCGGCCCGTTTTCGTGTCCGGGGGATACGCGTCGGCGGGGATGGCACGGGTGTCGTTGCCGCGGAGGCGAACTGGGTTTGCCGGGTGGATGCACATTCGGTCGGGCGATAGGTTGCGGTCAGATCGCGATGTGTTTGCGAACCGGATGATCTTGTATACCGATCGCGCTCCGAAAAGTGCCGGGAGTCGATTCGGGCCGGAGAATTTGAGTTACCGCGCAGCGTAGAGCGATGTTTCACAAGAAACATTGAATATGCCCCCGAGTGAGAAAAAGATGCCGCGAAATTACCAGATCCCGCTGAAAAAATTGCTGTAGCGGTGCAGGGACGCTTCGTGGGGCATGAAAGCAGGTAGCGGAGGGTTGTACGAGTTTCCGGCCCTTACGCGAGTGCGGAAGGATGCGATGACTATGCGCGAGCGTGCGACCTACGGCCGACCGTCCCACGAGTTCGGCATGCGAGTCGGGAGCCTCCTGGTCCTGATCTGGTTGGCCATCGGCATGATCGCCGCAGGCCAGCGGAACTACTTCGTCATCGGGCCGATCAACTGCGCGGGTTTCGGCACCATCGCGCTCACGGCCGTCGCGGGTCCGCTCAACTACGTGGGCCTGAATCCGAAACTCTCCGAATGCGGCGATCTGCCGCAACCCAGCGAATAGGGGCTCGCGCCCGTCGTCCGGCCGCGATCAGGCCGACGTGGATTCGGTGACTGTCGAATCGGTCCGCAGGGCGTGCAGTTTCGCGCCTTCCACGTCGATGTCGGGAACGATCCGGTCCAGCCATCCCGGCATCCACCACGACCACGTGCCCATCAGCGCGAGCAGCGAGGGGATCAACACCATCCGGACGAGGAAGGCGTCCAGCAGCACGCCGGCGGCCAGGGCGAAACCCATCTGCTTGGCGGTGGCGTCGGTTTCGAGGATGAAGGAACCGAAGACCGAGATCATGATGATCGCGGCCGAGGTGACGACCCGCGCCCCGTGGTGGTAACCGGAGATCATGGCCTGCTTCGGCGGTTTGCCGTGCACGTATTCCTCGCGCATGCGGGTGACCAGGAAGACCTGGTAGTCCATGGCGAGTCCGAATACCAAGCCGATCAACATGATCGGCAGGAAGCTGACGATCGCGTGTTCGTCCTCGATGAGTCCGAGCGCGCCGTCCTGGAAGATGAGCACGGTCGCGCCGAAGGTGGCCGCCATGGACAGTAGGAAGCCCAGCGCCGCCGTCAGCGGCACCAGGATGGAACGAAACACCAGGATCAGCAGGATGAACGCCGCGCCCGCGACGATCGCCAGGTAGGGGACGATCTTGCTGAGCAGCACGTGGTCGATGTCGGCGTAGATGGCCGTGGTGCCGGTGATGCCGTAGGTCATGCCGTATCGCTCACGCAGTGGGTTCTCGGCGTCGCGGGCATCGCGCACCAGATCCTTGGTCTCCTGGTTGTTGGGCCCGGCCTCGGGCACTCCGTCGAGTAGTGCGCCCCGCCCGTCCCGGCTCATCGTCGGTCGCGTCACATACTCCATGCCCGAATAGGACGCGAGGGTATCGCGCAGTGCCGCAAGCGCTTCCGGTCTGGCTTCCGGCGCGACATCGCTCAGGTCCACCGCGACCTGGAGGACGCCGTTGCTGCCCTCGCCGAAACCCTCGGTGCGTAATTCGTATGCCCTACGCACCGTGGAGGTCTCGGGCATGCTGTCCTCGCCCGGCAGACCGAGGGTGAGATTCACCGCGGGCGCGGCGAGCAGGCCGAGAACCACGATGCTCAGCACGAGGGTCAGCACCGGGAACCGGCCGATGAACCGGCCGACCCGCATACCGTTGGTGACCTGGTCGTCGTCCTCGGGATCGTGCTGGGCGACGATCGGCAGTTTCGGTGTGAACAGGAACCTGCCGAACGCGCCGAGCAGCGCGGGCATCAGGGTGATCGCGGTGAGTACGGCGAACGCGGCGGCGACCGCGCCGCCCAAACCCATGAACGTCAGGAATCGCACGCCGACCACGGCCAGTCCGACCAGCGCGATGATGACGGTCAGGCCCGCGAACACCACGGCGGAGCCCGCCGTGCCGAGCGCGGTGCCCGCCGCCTCCTCGGGGAGTTCCCGCACCGCGAGTTCGTGTTTGTAGCGCGAGACGATGAACAGCGCGTAGTCGATCGAGAGCGCGATGCCGATCATGGTGGCGAGGAAGGTGGTGAAACTCGGGATCGAGAGGAACGAGGTGCCGAGGAAGATCAGCGAGGTCGCCGCGCTCAGGCCGACGAGCGCGGTGACGATCGGGACGAACGCGGCGACGATCGCGCCGAACGCCACGATCATCACGACCAACGCGACCGCCATGCCGATCATCTCCGACTGTCCGCTCGGCCCCTCCTGATCCATCGCGATGGTGCCGCTCATCTCCACGGTGAGTCCGGCGTCGCGGGCGGGAGCGGCGACGTCGTAGGCGGCGTGACGATCCTCGGCCGTGATATCGCTGAAGTTCGCGATCGTGAACGGCACGCTGAAGTAGGCGACGGTCTGCGGTTCGGTCTTGTTGAGCACGTTCATGGGCGCGCCGCTGCATGTGCTCGGATCGGGATTCGGGACCAGGCAGCCCATTTCCTCGGTCGCGGTGATCGGGTCGACGATCGGCGTGCTGTGATCGACGATTCCGAGCTGCTCGATCTGCCCGATCAGCGCGGCCACCGTGTCCCGGTTGGCCGGGTCGGTGAGTTTCTCGCCCTTGGGCGCGCCGACGACGTAAGTGCCGGTGACCGCGTCGAATTCGAATGCCTCGGACATGCCGGGGAAATGTTCGTCGAGGATTTCGGTCGCCCGTTCGGAGGGCAGGTTCGGCAGGCTGAAGTCATCGGTCATCGGTCATCGGTTGTTTCAGCTGGGTGCCGAGCACGCCGAGGACGACGAAGAGCACCGCCCAGATCGGCAGCACGATCCATTTGTGCCGGAAGGCGAACCTTCCCCACCGATACAGGTAGACGGACACAGCGTTCTCCTCGCGATGGTCGGGGTCGATCCGGATCACGAATTTCTCCACCGACCGCCGTGCATCGGCGAAGCACCGAGCTGAAGAGTCGAACTACCCCCGAGTCTGCTGCGCGCCGAGCCCGAGTTCAAGATCACATGCCGATACGGCTTCGGCCCCGTACCCCGGGTAGGGGTACGGGGCCGAAGGATCGTCGACCGAGCGCGTGATCAGCTCACACGGACGGGTTCCTTGGTGATGTCCACCGTCTTCTTCTGTAGTTCGACCAGTTTCGAGCCCTCGACGTCGATCTCGGGCACGATCCGATCCAGCCACTTCGGCATCCACCACGACCACTTGCCCATGATGGTCAAGAGCGCGGGGATCAGCACCATGCGGACGAGGAAGGCGTCCAGCAGCACGCCGACGGCGAGCGCGAAGCCCATCTGCTTGGCGATCGCGTCCGATTCCAGCAGGAAGGACGCGAAGACCGAGATCATGATGATCGCCGCCGACGTGACGACCCTGGCGCCGTGGTGGTAGCCGGAGACCATCGCGTCCTTCGCGGACTTGCCGTGCACGTATTCCTCGCGCATGCGGGTGACCAGGAAGACCTGGTAATCCATCGCGAGGCCGAAGACCAGACCGATCAACATGATCGGGAGGAAGCTGATCAGCGGACGTGGATCATCGATGAGTCCGAGCGCGCCCTCCTGGAAGATGAGCACGGTCGCGCCGAAGGTGGCCGCCATGGACAGCAGGAAGCCCAGCGCCGCTGTCAGCGGTACCAGAATCGAGCGGAATACCAGGATCAGCAGCACGAACGCCGCGCCCGCGACGATCGCCAGGTAGGGCGCGATCTTGCTGAGCAGTACGTGGTCGATATCGGCCGCGATGGCGGTGCTGCCGGTGACGCCGTACGCCATGCCGTAGGCGGCCTCGAATTCGGCCTCCGCGTCCCTGGCGTCGGACACCAGATCCTTGGTGTCCTGGTTGTTCGGACCGAATTCGGGCACGCCGTCGAGCAGTGCGCCCTGCTTGTCCTCGCTCCACTGCGGCGCGGTCACGTAATCCATATTCGGATACGAGGCCAGTTTGCTCCGCAGCGCCTCGACCGCCTCTTCGCGCTTGTCCGCGGGGACGCCGCTGAGGTCGGCGGCGATATTGAGCACACCGTTGCTGCCCTCGCCGAACCCCTCGGTGCGAAGTTCGTAGGCCTTGCGGATGGTGGTCGTCTTCGGCTGGCTGTCCTCACCGGGCAGACCCAGGTTCAGACCCGCGGCGGGTGCGGCGAGCGCGCCGAGTACCGCGACGCTCAGGATCAGCGCGGCCCACGGGGCCTTGCCGATCAGGCGACCCAGGCGCATACCGTTGGTGACCTGCGTGTCGTCCTCGGGATCGTGCTGGGCGACCAGCGGCAGCTTCGGCGTGAACAGGAACCGGCCGAACGCGCCGAGCAGCGCGGGCATCAGGGTGATGGCCGCGAGCACCGCGAGCGCGGCGGCGAGTGCGCCACCGAGCCCCATGAACGTCATGAACCGCACGCCGATGATGCCGAGTCCGGCGAGCGCGATGATGACGGTCAGACCGGCGAACACCACCGCCGAACCGGCGGTGCCGAGTGCGATACCGGCCGCTTCCTCCGGTGAATCCTGCACGGCGAGTTCGTGTTTGTAGCGCGAGACGATGAACAGCGCGTAGTCGATCGAGAGCGCGATACCGATCATCGAGGCCAGGAACGTGGTGAAACTGGGCACGTCGGTGATGGAGGTACCGAGCATGATCAGCGACATGGCGGCGCCGAGACCGACGATCGCGGTGACGATCGGGATGAACGCGGCCACGATCGCTCCGAAGGCGATGATCATGACGATCAGCGCGACGCCCATGCCGATCATCTCGGCCTTGCCGGTCGGACCCTCGTTGGTCTGGGCGATCGAGCCGCTCATCTCGACGGTGAGTCCGGCGTTGCGCGCGTCGGCGGCGACGTCGTAGGCGGCCTCACGCTGCTCGTCGGTGATATCGGTGAAGGTGGGGATGGTGAACGGCACGCTCATGAAGGCCACGGACGCCGGTTCGGTCTTGTTGAGCACGTTGAGCGGTGCGCCACTGCACTGCGACGGATCCGGGTTGGTCAGACAGCCCATCTTGTCGGCGGTCTCGACCGGATTGGTCAGCGGTTTGGCGTGATCCACGATATCGAGCTGACCGAGTTTGGCGATGAACGCATCGAGCGCCGCACGGTTCGCCGGGTCGGTCAGTTTCTGGCCCTCGGGCGCGGCGATCACATACGTGCCGGTGACGGCATCGAATTTGAACGCTTCCGAGGCGCCGGGGAAGTGTTTGTCGAGGATCTCGTTGGCGCGCTCCGATGGAAGGGCGGGCATACTGAAGTCGTTCGTCATCGGCTTGCTGAGCTGGGAGCCCAAGCCGCCGATCAGAACGAACAGCACAAGCCAGACCGGTAGCACTATCCATTTCCGGCGGAAAGCGAGCTTTCCCCATCTATAGAGGTATACGGACACGAGTGAACTCCTAGCGGTGACTGGGACGTGCTGGATCGTGGCGCGTAGACAGCACTCGCGGGGCCCTGATCGTCCCCGCCTCCAATGTGACGCTCCTGCCTACCGTGCGGTAGGTAGACTACCCATCGGCTAAGCGGAGATACAACCTCGATTTCAGTGGGGCCGTTGGCTGCCCGCAGTAGTGGTGAGAGGATCATCGGATGGTCGTCCGTGCAGTATCGGAAAGCGTCGTCGCTGGTAGAAGTACCAAAGTGGCGATTCGCGATGCCGCGGTGAAGCTTTTCGGCAGCAAAGGTTTCGAGCAGACCAGCCTTCGCGAGGTCGCAGATGCGGTAGGAATCACAAAGGCTTCGCTCTACTACCACTACCCGTCGAAACTTGACCTGCTTCTCGCGATCATCGATCCGATCGTCGACCACATGCGGGATGTGGTGGAGGACATAGACGCGGTACCCCACGACGCGGAGGGGATTCGCGCGGTCCTGCGCACCTACCTGCGCGGGATGATCCGCAACCGCGACGCCGGGGCGCTGTGTATTCGCGACACCGTGGCGATCCTCAACGCGATGGCCGACCGGTATCCGGATCTGATGAACGCCAACCGGGTACTGCGCACCTGGCTCGCCGGACCGTCCGCGACTCCCGAAATGCAATTGCGCGCCTGTGCCGCGCTCGAGGTGCTCGGGGTGGCGCTGACGTCGAAGGAATTCGTTCCCGCCGCGGACGACGCCACCGTCGCCACCACCCTGCTCGACGCGGCGACCTCGGTGTTGACCGGCATCGGATCGGGGTAGCGTCCGCATGCCCGCCACCGGGACGGTTCGGCGTAGATTCGAGCGGATCGTCCGGCCGGACCGTTTTCGACGACCGCTCAGCGTCCAGGAGTAATCCCGTGCACATCACCGCGAAGATCGACTACGCGGTGCGAACCCTGCTCGAAATCGCCCGTGCGGCACAGCACAGCGGCAACGTGGCGCTCAAGGCCGATGCCATCGCGTCGGCGCAGCGGATCCCGCCCAAGGTGCTCGAAACGATTCTCGGCGAATTGCGCAGGGCCGAACTGGTGATCAGCAGGCGCGGTCCGGACGGCGGCTACTGGCTGGCCAGGCCCGCCGCGCAGATCTCGATCGCCGATGTCATCCGTGCGATCGAAGGTCCGCTGGCCTCGGTGCGCGGGCAGCGGCCCGAGGATGTCGAATACGGGGGAGCGGCGCGGCCGTTGCAGCGGGTGTGGATCGCGCTGCGCGTCAATATCCGCTCGGTGCTGGAGAATGTCTCGATCGCCGAGATCGCACTCGACGAACTGCCCGCGTTCGTCGAGGCGCTCACCGAGGACTCGGGTGCCTGGGCACGACGGTGAGCGGTATGTGAATCCTCCGAAATCGGACATCAACGCTGGTCAGGAAAGTTCGAGACGTATTTCACCCGCACCCGGTAGCCTGCCTTCATCATGTTGATCAGCGTGCTTCGTACATATCTGAATCCCTATCGCGCTCAGCTGGCCGGGGTCGTCGTCCTTCAGCTGATCTCGGTGATCGCGATGCTTTTCCTGCCGAGCCTCAACGCCGATCTCATCGACGGCGGCGTCACCAAAGGTGATATCGGCTACATCTGGACGACCGGCCTCTGGATGCTCGCGGTCAGCGCGGTGCAGATCGTGGCGTCGGCGTTCTCGGTGTACCTGGGCGCGCAGGCGGCGATGGGCGCGGGCCGAGACCTGCGCGGCGCCCTGCTGCACCGAGTCGGCACCTTCTCCGCCCGCGAGGTCGGAATGTTCGGCGCACCGTCGCTGATCACCCGCAATACCAACGATATTCAGCAGGTTCAGCTGCTGATCGTCATGTCGGCCACGATTCTGGTGATGGCGCCGATCATGTGCGTCGGCGGTATCTTCATGGCGCTTCGCGAGGATTTCGATCTGTCGTGGCTGCTGCTGATCGCCGTTCCCGCACTCGGGCTCTCGATGGGTTTCATCGTCGCCAAGATGGTGCCGGGCTTCCGCGAGATGCAGTTCCGCATCGACGAGGTGAACCGGGTGCTGCGCGAGCAGATCACCGGCATCAGGGTGGTTCGCGCCTTCGTCAGGGAACGGCAGGAGACCTGGCGCTTCGGGGTGGCCAACAGCGATCTCACCGAGACATCGCTGCGGGTCGGCCGCTTGATGGCGCTGATGTTCCCGACGGTCATGCTGATCAGCAATGTGACGGCGGTCGGGGTGATCTGGTTCGGCGGTCACCTGATCGACGACGGCACCATGCAGATCGGTTCGCTCACCGCGATGCTGTCCTACATCATGCAGATCCTGATGGCCGTCATGATGGCCTCGTTCCTGGCCATGATGGCCCCGCGCGCTGCGGTCTCGGCCGATCGGCTCGGCGAGGTGCTGGAGACGGAGACCTCGGTGGTGCCGCCGTCGAAGCCGCAACCCCTCACGGGCGATCCCGGCTCGATCGAATTCGCCGCCGCCGAATTCAGTTTCCCCGGCGCGGAGAAACCGGTGCTGACGGGTATCTCGTTCCGCGTGGAGCCGGGTAAGACCACCGCGATCGTCGGATCGACGGGTGCGGGCAAGACCACGCTGCTCAATCTGATTCCGCGGCTGGTCGACGTCACCGACGGCGCGGTGATCATCGGCGGCACCGACGTGCGGCAGGCCGATCTCGAACTGCTGCGCAACCAGATCGGCCTCGTCCCACAGAAGGCCTATCTGTTCTCGGGCACGGTGGCGACCAATCTGCGCTACGGCAAACCCGACGCCACCGACGACGAACTGTGGCGCGCGCTCGAGATCGCGCAGGCCGCCGATTTCGTCCGCGAGATGCCGCAGGGCCTCGACACGCCTGTCGCCCAGGGTGGCACCACCGTCTCGGGTGGACAGCGTCAGCGTCTGGCCATCGCGCGGGCGCTGGTGCGCAGGCCGCGGATCTACCTGTTCGACGACTCGTTCTCCGCGCTCGACGTGGCGACCGATGCCAGGCTGCGCGAGGCGTTGCGGCCGGAAACCGAAGACGCCTCGGTGATCATCGTGGCGCAACGAATTTCGACCATCCGCGATGCCGACCAGATCGTGGTTCTCGAGGACGGTGAGATGGCGGGCATCGGCACGCACGATCAATTACTCCGTGACTGTCCCGAATACCGGGAGATCGTCGAATCCCAGCTGAGCGCGGAGGAGGTCCGATGAGGCCCGGTGCCGGGCCGGGTGCGCCCGAGGCCAAGCCGAAATCCTTCGGCCCCTCGCTGAAACGACTACTGCGCAGACTCGCGCCAGAGAAGTTCTACGTCGGGCTGATCGTCACACTGGTGATCGCCTCGGTGGTACTCAACACCCTCGGTCCCTACATCCTCGGCAAGGCGACCAATATCGTCTTCGACGGCCTGGTCGGCAAACAACTCACCCCGTACACCGGGATGAGCAAGGACGAAGTCGTCGAAACGCTGCGTGCGCGCGGCGAGGGCACCCTGGCCGACATGCTCGGCGCCATGGATGTCGTACCCGGTGTCGGAGTGGACTTCTCCGCCGTCGGCCGGGTGCTGATGCTGGTGCTCGCGCTCTACATCGGCGCGGCCGTCTTCAGCTGGTTGCAGGGATATCTGCTCAATATCGTCATCAACACCACCGTCAAGCGGCTGCGCGGCGAGGTCGAGGACAAGATCCACCGGCTTCCGTTGCGCTACTTCGATTCCTCGCCGCGCGGTGACGTGCTGAGCCGGGTCACCAACGACGTCGACAATGTCTCGCAGACCTTGCAGCAGACCATGAGCCAGTTGCTGACGTCGCTGTTCTCGGTGATCGGCATCCTGATCATGATGTTCTGGATCTCGCCGCTGCTCGCCGTGATCGCCCTGCTCACGGTGCCCGCGGCGGTGGTGGTCACCGCCCAGATCGCCAAACGCTCCAAACCGCATTTCGTGAATCAGTGGAAATACACCGGCATGGTGAACGCCCAGGTCGAGGAGGCCTACACCGGGCACGAGGTGGTCACCGCGTTCGGCCGCAACCGCGAGGTCGGCGAGGAATTCGACAAGCGGAACCAGGATCTCTACGACGCGAGTTTCAAGGCGCAGTTCATCTCCGGGCTGATCATGCCCGCCATCATGTTCCTCGGGAACATCAATTTCGTGCTGGTAGCGCTGGTCGGCGGGCTGCGGGTGGCGACAGGGCATATCTCGCTCGGCGAGGTGCAGGCCTTCATCCAGTACTCCAGGCAGTTCAGTCAGCCGCTGACCCAGATCGGCGCGATGGCCAACCTGCTGCAATCCGGCGTCGCCTCGGCCGAGCGGATCTTCGAAATCCTCGACGCGCAAGAGCAGTCACCCGATCCGGCGGTCGAGAACGCGCGCCCGGTCGATCGGGGCCGCGTCGAATTCGAGGCGGTGTCGTTCCGCTACGAACCGGAGAAGCCGGTGATCGAGCGGCTGTCGTTGGTGGCCGAACCCGGTCACGTCGTCGCCATCGTCGGACCGACAGGTGCGGGTAAGACCACGCTGGTCAACCTGCTGATGCGGTTCTACGAACTCGACGCGGGCACCATCACCATCGACGATGTCGACATCACCGAGATGACCCGCGACCACCTGCGTTCCAGGATCGGCATGGTGTTGCAGGACACCTGGCTGTTCAAGGGCACCATCCGGGAGAACATCGCCTACGGCGATCCGGACGCGAGCGAAGAGGACATCCTCGCCGCCGCCCGCGCCGCGTACGTCGACCGGTTCGTGCACGCGCTGCCCGACGGTTACGACACCGTCATCGACGAGGAGGGGTCCGGGGTCAGCGCCGGTGAGAAGCAGCTGATCACGATCGCCCGCGCGTTCCTCGCCAAACCGTCCATCCTGATCCTGGACGAGGCGACGAGTTCGGTCGACACCCGCACCGAACTGCTGGTGCAGCACGCTACCGCGGCGCTGCGCCGCGACCGCACCAGTTTCGTCATCGCGCACCGGCTCTCGACCATCCGCGACGCCGATCTGATCGTCGTCATGGAATCCGGGCGCATCGTCGAACACGGCAACCACGAGCGTCTGCTCGCGGAACGTGGCGCGTACTACCGCCTGTACAACTCCCAGTTCGCGGCCGCGGCCTCGGATGCCTAGAGCCGCCTGAGCGGCCGAACACGCCGATCGCCGCAGGTGCCACCGGCCCTGCGGCGCGGTGCGCGGCAGGGCGCTGGGAGGATGGTCGTCGTGTCTGCACCCGAATCGTTCTCCTTCACCGTCGGTACCCGGCTCGACGGGCGGCACGGGCGAACCGGCGTGATCGAAACGCCGCACGGCTCCATCGCGACGCCCGCGTTCATCCCCGTCGGCACCAAGGCGACGGTCAAGTCGGTGCTGCCGGAGACCATGAAGGAGATCGGCGCGCAGGCCCTGCTCGCGAACGCCTACCACCTCTATCTGCAACCTGGTTCCGACATCGTGGACGAGGCGGGCGGGCTCGGGAAATTCATGAACTGGCCGGGGCCGACCTTCACCGACAGCGGCGGATTCCAGGTGATGTCGCTCGGGGTCGGATTCAAGAAGGTGCTCGCGATGGAGGCCGTCGACGTCCGCAGCGACGACGTGATCGCCAAAGGCAAGGAACGCCTCGCGACCGTCGACGACGACGGCGTCACCTTCCGCTCTCACCTGGACGGGTCGAGACACCGTTTCACCCCCGAAGTCTCGATGGGGATCCAGCATCAGCTCGGCGCCGACATCATGTTCGCCTTCGATGAACTCACCACGTTGCTCAATACCCGTGGCTACCAGGAGAAATCACTGCAACGCACGCACGAGTGGGCGCAGCGGTGCATCGACGAGCACGAACGGCTGACCACCGCGCGCGCCGAGCACCCGTACCAGGCGCTGTTCGCCGTGATCCAGGGCGCGCAGTACGAGGATCTGCGCCGCAAGGCGTGCCGGGAGTTGGACGCGATCCGCGGCGAAGCGGGAACATCCTTCGACGGTTTCGGCATCGGCGGCGCGCTGGAGAAACACAACCTCGGCACCATCGTCGGCTGGTGCTGCGACGAACTGCCCGAGGAGAAGCCGAGGCATATGCTCGGCATCAGCGAGCCCGAGGACATCTTCGTCGCCGTGGAGAACGGCGCCGACACCTTCGACTGCGTCAACCCCTCCCGCGTCGCGCGCAACGCCGCCATCTACGTGGCGCGCGGCCGATTCAATATCAATACCGCCCGCTTCCGTCGCGATTTCACCCCCATCGACGACACCTGCGACTGCTACACCTGCGCCAACTACACCCGCGCCTACCTGCACCACCTGTTCAAAGCCAAGGAGATCCTGGCCGCGACCCTGTGCACGATCCACAACGAGCGCTTCACGATTCGCCTGGTCGACCAGATCCGCGCCAGCATCGACGGCGGCTACTTCGACGATTTCAAGGCGGAAACATTGGCTCTCTGGAACAGCGCCAAGAAGTAGCAACTGCCTCATTCACGTGCCCCCGGATCGGTGCGGTTTCGAGAGCGCACCCGTCCATACCAGATCCGCCCCTGCACGGTGCACCCCGAAGGCGACGGCTCACGCCCGCCCCAGTTCCTACAGGCGAGCCTCACAAGCAACATTCACCAACCCCACCCACAACGGCGCGAGTCTTACGAGCGCCCCGTTCGCGGCCGTCTCGCGTCCGAGCGGTCGAGACAATGCGACGAAGTCGCGAGTCTCGACCGCTCGGACGCGAGACAAGAAGGGCCGCGAACCCGCGGCCCCCGGGCCGCCAAATTTCAGCTGTAGCTGGGTTCGTGCCTCTTCAGGAAGCCGATCACCCGGTACGTGATCGGCATGACGACGATCTCGCACAGCGTCTTCCACAGGAACCCGATGATCACGTAGTTGACGAACTGCTCCCAGCTGTCGATGCCGATGGCGGCGGCGGCGATAGAGCAGAAGATGAGGGTGTCGGCGAATTCGCCGATGACGGTGGAGCCGATCAGCCTGGCCCACAGGTACTTTTCCTTCGTCCGTTCCTTGATCAGTACCAGGGTGGCGGAATTCAGCAGCTGGCCGACGAAATATCCGGCGAGGCCCGCGACGACGAGCCGCGGCGTGGTGCCGATGACGGTGCGGAACGCTTCCTGGTTCTCGTAGAAGCCGGCGGCGGGCAGGCGGATGGCGATGGCGAAACAAGCCACGGTCAGCAGCAGGGCGGCGAAACCGTAGTAGACGGCGCGGCGGGTGGCGCGGAAGCCGTAGACCTCGCTGAGGACGTCGCCGAGGATGTAGGCGAGGGGGAAGAGGAAGAACGCCCCGTCGGTCGCGATCGGCAGGATCTGGAGCGGACCGAGCGACACCGATTTGTCGCCCAGGAACTCCACGCCTTTGGTGGCGCAGATATTGGAGATGATGAGGGTAGCGGTGAACAGTACGACGATGGGTGTGTAGTACCCCCGCGCGACCTGGGCGAATGCCGCATGGTCGGCGGGGTGTCCAGACCCCTCGTGTTCTTCGGTCTTGATCGAGTCACTCACGGGTCTCATCAAACCAGGTTCTGAGCCCGCCGTGTCCGGTCGAAGGTCGGCTTCGACCGTGCTACGCGTTGTCCTCGCCCATTAGTCTGTAGCCATGACCAATCCCGGCGATTCCGACGAGTGGTGGAAACAGTACGGCGGCGAAGGTGTGTCGCCGGAGTCCGGCGCCCAGAGTTCGGTCCCGCAGTACCCGACCTCCGAACCGTCCGGGTATCCCTCGGCTCCGCAATACCCTCAGCAGCAACCGCCGCCGTATCAGCAGCCCTCGCAGCCGCAATACCAGCAGCAGCCCTACCAGCAGTCGCCCTCGCAGCCGTATCCGCAGCAACCGAATTACGGCTATCCGTCCGGGTATCAGCCCTACGGCGGTCCGGTCGTACAGGGCACCAACGGTTTGGCGATCGGCGCGCTCGTCGCTTCGCTGCTCGGGTTCTGCACCTGCGCCGTCGGGTCGATAGTCGGCATCATTCTCGGTGTCCTCGCGCTGAATCAGCTGAAGGAGCGTCCGCAGGACGGTCGCGGTATGGCGCTGGCCGGTATCTGGGTCGGTGTCGGTGGCATCGTCTCGGTGGCGATCTACTTCGTCGTTCTGCTGGCCAACAATTCGACCTAGCCGGTCTCCGGACATGAAACAGGGGCGCTCCCTTCGTGGGGGCGCCCCTGTTCGGTTCGGTGCGCGATATCAGGCCTTGACGACCTGGGTGCCGCCGGCGAACTTGTCGTGCCAGCCCTGCTTGTTCGGATCCTGCGAGGTGGTGATGATGATGTAGATCGCCAGACCGAGCGAGATCAGCCCGCCGACGCACGGAATGATCTGCGCCGCGACGTAGAGGTTGCGCTTGAGCGAGACCTCGGGGGTGAGCTTCGGCGCGCCGCCGGGGGCGACGACCTTCAGGCCGAGAATCTTCTTGCCGAGGGTGGTGCCCTGGCTGGTCTCCATGCCGACGAAGTACGCGAGCAGCGCGACGGTCGACAGCACGCCGTTGATGATCTGTCCTCCGGTACCGAGACCGAAGAGGACGGAGACGATGATCACGACGGGGATGGCCACGATCAGATGATCGATGACGCGCGCGCCGATGCGGACGCCGATATCGGCCCCGACACCGGATCCTCCGCCCTGCGGGCCGTAGCCCTGCTGCTGGTAGGGGTCCTGCCCGTACTGCTGCTGCGGCTGCCCGTACGGGTCCTGCCCGTACTGCGGCTGCTGCTGGCCGTAAGGCTGCTGGCCGTACTGCTGCGGCTGCTGCCCGTACTGCGGGGGCTGCTGGCCGTACTGCGGGGGCTGCTGCCCGTAGCCCTGTTGCGGGTACTGCTGTCCACCTTGCGGATACGGTTCGCCGTACGGCTGGCCGCCCTGCGGATTCTGGTTGGGGTCGTAGCCACCGCTTGTCATAGTGTTTCGTCCTCGTTGTGATCAGTAGATCAATAGATCGGTCGACTGGGTACGTTACGGACATCCGTCGGGTTGCAACAACCCATTCTCGTCGAAGGTCGACGGCCGGCGTGGCAGCACGGCGGGATCGAATTGTCGGAGCAGGTGCGCCGGTGTACGAGCGCTATAGCCCAGCGAGCATGATAACGCGCTGACCACGTCTTCGACGGTGTCGCCGAGGGCTGTTCGGTCCGCGAGCGTGACCGAACCGTCCCTTTTGGCCAATCTCTGCCCGGCCGTGTTGAGTACGAGCGGGACGTGCGCGTAGCGCGGTACGGGCAGCCCGAGCAGAGCGGCCAGATACGCCTGCCGCGGGGTCGACGGCAACAGGTCGTCACCGCGAACCACCTGGTCGATGTGCTGGTCGGCGTCGTCGACGACGACCGCCAGGTTGTAGGCGGGCAGACCGTCACCGCGACGGAGCACCACATCGTCGACCAAGCCGCGATAGACGCCGTGCAATTCGTCGACGATCTCGTATTCGGTGATATCGGCGCGCAATCGGAGCGCGGCGGGCCTGCCTTCGGCGCGCAGCCGGGCGCGGTCGGCGGTCGTCAGGGTGCGGCAGGTGCCGGGGTAGGAGCCCATCGGCCCGTGCGGGGCGGTCGCGGCCTGCTGTATTTCCTTGCGGGTGCAGAAACATTCGTAGGTGCGGCCCTGTGCGCGGAGTCTGTCGATGGCGTGGCCGTACAGGTCGAGACGTTCGCTCTGTCGTACCACCGGTCCGTCCCAGTCCAATCCGAGCGCGGCGAGATCGGCGAGCTGGCGCTGTTCGGCGCCGGGGCGCACGCGATCGAGATCCTCGACGCGCATCAGGAAACGTCTTCCGGTCGATCGCGCGAACAGCCAGGCCAGCAGGGCGGTGCGGAGATTGCCCAGGTGCAGGTCACCGGAGGGGCTCGGGGCGTATCTGCCCGCGGCCCGCTCAGCCACGGGTCGGATCTGTCTCGGAGCTGGCGGCCACGATCGCCATGGTAGTGCGGATCATGGGCCGCACAGTCGAGGCTTCAACTCGTCCGGCGTGATCGGGGTCCCCGCGTCCAGTGCTCGCAACAGTGCGTTCGCGTGCGCGATCAGCCCTCGCCGATCGACCCCGTAGCAGCCCGCGTCGTCGGTGGGTTCCCGGCTATCACCTGGCTCGTAGCTCTCCAGACGGGTCATCGCACGGCCGAGCAGGGTACGCGCGCCCTTCGGATTGCCCCGTTGGATGTGTGTCAGAGCGACCGCGTATTGGGCCAACCCTTGCCACAGCATCCTTTCGGCGAACGGTTGGTTCTTCCATGCGGCCTCTAATACCTCGTGTGCGTTGAATGCCAAACCGTCGTCCAGCAGTTGCTGGGCGAAGGTAAGAGTTTGCTGGGGTGGCAGATTCAGGTCGTCCGGAATTCGGGGAATTCCGACACTACCGTGCGGTAGTGGGCGTCCGAATCGATCACGAGGACGGGGGTTACGGGCGCGACCTGCCTCGTCGCGAGGGCGTTCCAGCATGTCTCCATGATCCACGCTTCGTGTCGTCCGTGTCGCGGATGTGGATCAGGGGTGGACCAATTGGCGCATCACGGACCAATCACGCCCATTTGGAAGTTAGTCATCCGAGGTCCACTTCTTTCCCGGTTCGATGCTGGCAATGTTCCCGCAACATCATATCTTCGCAAGATTGGCAAAAATGGCGATCGAATTATCGGGAGGTCGGCAAACTATGAGCGGAGCTGCTAGTGTTTACCGCGCGGGGACGACCCCGGGGGTGTATTCCACCTCGAACGACAGTGCGATACGACGCACCGTGAAAGTAGCGCGCTAACGCTAGGCGCACCACGGGGATTCGGCGCTTCCTCGCTGGATTCCGGTGCTAGTTAGAACGATGTCCAATGAATTCTCGTTCTCGACGCAGCAAAGGAGCTAGTGCCGTGGAGGTTGATTTGACGGGTGCTGTGTGGCACAAGAGCACATACAGCGGCCCCGATGGGAACTGCGTGGAAGTCGCGGTTCTCGGCAACGGCAAAGTAGCAGTTCGTGACACCAAGGATAATGGCAACGGCCCGGTGCTGGCTTTCGCTCCGGGCGGATGGGACGCATTCCTAACGGGGGTTTCGGTCGGAGCGTTCGGGCGTTCCTGAGTCCTCGGGCGTCGGAACGGTAAGCATGGCCCCGGGTAGGCACAAACTCGGGGTCGTCGCGTCTGCGAAACCTACTGTTCCACCTCACTTTTCATCGCCTGCGGCGAAATCGCGGGGCATCGGCCGCCCCCGCTCGTGACGTCCGCGCATCGACGCGCGGACTCTCCTCTTCTCTGGACCCCCAACCACCCCGGGTTCGGCCTCGAAGGCCGTCACCTACGCACCGTCGCGGCATTCGGTCGATATGGTCGGATCCGTGAGTGAGCGGTCGGACAACGGTGGTATCGAAGCGGTGAGCAGACCCGCCGGGGGCATCGGATCCGCGACGCGCGGCGACCTGTCGGGCGGCGCGATATGCGGGTGAACAGGGTCGCCGCGCAGGACGCGACGATGTTCTGGCTGTCCGCGCGTACCCGCAACGACCTGTTCCTGCTCTACAGATTCGCCGACGAGGGCGTACCGACCGGGGTGCTGCGCGCTCTCGTCGAAACCCGCAGCGCCGAGATCGCCGACCTGCGCGTACGGCTGCGTGCGGTTCGCGGCGATCTCGACTACCCGGCGTGGGTGCCGTGCGATTTCCGCGACGATCAATTCATCGAACATCCGCTGCGCCGCCCGGACTGGCCGCATCTGCTGGACGCCGTCGGGGAACTACTCGACACCTCGGTGGATGCCGCGGTCCGGCCGTGGCGCGTGCACGTATTTCGCGCGGTGGAAGGCGCACCCGCGCCGGGAGGCGAGTCCGAACAGGCGACGGTCGTGCTGTTACAGATGTCGCATGCCCTGGTGGACGGGCGACGCGCTTCCGCGGTCGCGCGTGCGCTGTTCGCGTCGCCCGGGATCGGCACGGAAGCGGCGGAATCGGACCCGGATACCGATTCGTCCCGGGATTCGGTGTTCGGGCGGTCGCGCGCTCTCGCGATCCGCGCGGCGGGCTTTCTACGCGGAGTCGGGAGCAGCGAACCCGTCGACGCCGTGGTCGGATTGGTCGCCACGCCCGTACAGGTGGTGCGAACCGTCACGCGCGGTGTGCGCGCCTACCGGGCCCAGCGGGAATTGGCCCGATCGACCGCCGCGGGCGCGGTGCCCGCACCTCCATCGGGGTTCACGCCTACCTCACTGAACCGATCTGCGGCCGAGGGCATTTCGCGGCACGCGGTGCGCGTGATCATGACCGACGGTGACGACATGCGGCTCGCGGGACGTACCGTGACGGTACTGGCCTTGACCGCGGTATCGGTCGCACTCACCGAATACCTCGCCCTGCGTGGCGAATCGGTGGATCGGCTCGGCGCGCAGGTTCCCATGGCGGTGCCCGGGGGCGCACACGTGCGAAACAACTATCGCGGCCTCGGCGTCGATCTGCACGCGGACGAACCGGACCTGTCCCGCCGTGCCGACCGTATCGCCGACGAATTGGCCGAACGCCGGATTCGCGCGGGTCATCCACTGTTGGGAGCGCAGGAGCGAGTGACGGCGGTGACACCGGCGCGGGTGCTGCGACGCGACACCGAGAGCTATCCGCTCGACACTCCCGAATCCATCGCGGGGCATACCGTCGTCTCCAGCGTGCACCGGGGCGCGGCCGATCTCCACTTCGGCGGTCCCGTGCGGTTCACCGGCGGATTTCCCGCGATCGGTTCGGTGATGCACCTGACCCACGGGATTCACGGCCTCGGCGATACGGTGACGATCTCGGTGCACGCCGACCTCGCGGTTCTTCCCGATATCGACGTCTACGCCGAGCTCCTGCGGGTCGCGCTCAACCGGGTTTCGGCCATCGAACCGCGTTGACGAGCGCTCCGGAGATTGCGCGGCGCGGTCTACGACAGCACAGGATTCCCGCGCTCGGTCGGCGTGCGATCCGCTCGGATGCGGCCTCGCCGTCAGGAGTACGCCGCGAGCAGGCGAGAGTTCAAGTCGCGCAGATAGTCTCGTCCGAACTCGCCGTTCTCCAGTTCGTCGGTGAGGATCTCCGGCAGGTCGTGGGCGATTTCGGGAGTGCGAGATCCGGCGGCCAGCGCGATCGTCGCGACCGTGTCGACGTCACCGGTCCAGGCCACCGCGCCGCGCAACGCCTCACGCAGACTCGTGCTGGTCGAGAGTGTGGTGAGCGCCGCGCGCACGCTCATCCAGCCCTTCGACCCGACTTTCCCCCGCCACGGTCGTGCCCATGACGTGCCGAGTCGCGACCCGATCCAGCCGGGCAATTCGGCGACCGGGCCGATCCCGTGGTGGCAGTAGTGCACCGCGAGGGCCGCGGCCTGTGCGGCGGCGATCCCGTCCGGGGTGTCGTGGGTGACGCGCGCCTGTTCCCGTGCGTAGTGCAGGACGTCCTCGACGGTCGGCAGTAGACCGATCGGGCCCGCGCGCATCGCCGCGCCGCTCTTGTCGCTGGCCGGTTCGATGCGGGCGAGGAAATCCGCGCCGGTGTGGACGGTGTCGAGGAATCGCTGGAACCGCCCGGCATAACCGTCGCGCGGATCCCTGCGGTAGGCGCGCACGAAGTATTCGGCCACATGCGCCCGGTCCCAGGGCTTTCCCGACACGAGCAACTCCGCTACGGCCAATGTCATCTGGGTGTCGTCGGTGTAGGCGCCCGGCCGGATGCCGAGATGGGTCGGGTGCTGGACGTATCCGGCGAGGGTGTTGTGCTCGGCGACGAAAGCCGGTTCCGCGTACTCGAAACCGGCACCGTACGCGTCACCGACCGCCAACTCGACCAGCATGTCGCCCCCATCTCATCGCGCCTCACCACCCCGAACCCTGTCAGCATGCCATCGCGTGATCATTCGCGCGAAGGGATTTGTGCCACGGTGTTCCGTTGAATTGACGGCGTACCGTTTTCTCCGCCGTGACCTGCGAAAGGACATTGCGTCCCTCCTTTTCCGATCAACGACAAGATCACGTACTTGGCTAATCACAACCGAGCCATCTACTGTGAATTTCGATCACAACGGCGTTGGACAACAAGGAGTTTCCGGTATGGGTGTTCGAGTTCTGGCCGCTGGTTTCGCGGCGTTGGCGGCTACTGCGATGACGGTCTTCGCGGGAGGTGTAGCCGCGGCCGAGCAGAACGAGGCGCAGTTGCGCGCACAGGTGGAAGCAGCCTGCGCGGCCATCGGCGGTACCTACCCGCAGAACTACTTCAATGTTCCCGGCCAGTTCGCCGGCAAGGCGGGGTGCCTGATGCCCGATGGTCGCTACGTGCAGGTCAACCTCCCCGACGGCACCGAGTGCACCAGGGACGCGGGCTTCGGCGTGTGGGTCCGCGGCACCGTCGCCAATGGTGAGTGCCTCTGACACGGCCTGTTTCAGCCTGGTAGAGGGCCCCGATCGGAATTCCGGTCGGGGCCCTTTCTCGTGCCGGGTCCCGATGACCGTCCGAGCCGGTGGGACGCGGCTGTTGCAATAGGCAGGTAAATACCTGCATAATTGCGGGGTGAGTGGCGAGGCGACAGAGATGGACTCGGTTTTCAAGGCGCTGGCCGATTCGACTCGGCGGCGACTGCTCGATCGGCTGCGCGAACACAACGGGCAGACCCTGCGCGAATTGTGCGAGAGCGTGGATATGGCGCGGCAGTCGGTGACGCAGCATCTCGACATCCTCGTGCGAGCCGGTCTCGTCACCGTCGTGCGGCGCGGGCGCGAACGGCTGCACTACCTCAATCCGGTGCCGATCCACGACATCGAACAGCGCTGGATCGCGATATTCGACCGGCCCCGCTTACAGATGATCAACGCCATCAAGAATCAGGCAGAGGAGTACGCCATGACCAGTGCATCCATACCGAGCTATGTCTACGTCACCTATATAAAGGCCAGTGCGGAACAGGTGTGGCAGGCCCTGACCGACGCCGATCTGACGGCGCGATACTGGGGGCACGCGAACGTGTCGGACTGGCAGCCGGGCTCGGACTGGGAGCACCGCCGCATCGACGGATCGGACAAGGTCGACGTCTTCGGCACGGTGCTCGAAGCCGAACCGCCCACCCGTCTCGTCGTCACCTTCGATGATGTCCCGGACGCGGACAAGACGCGGGAACCGTCGGTGGTCACCTTCCTCGTCGAACCGCACCGCGACATCGTCCGGTTGACCGTGACCCACGAGAAGTTCCCGAACGCCGATATGCGCGACGGTATCTCGCAGGGCTGGCCCGCCGTACTCGCCAACCTCAAATCGCTGCTGGAGACCGGACACGTCCTGCCGCAGGCGCCGTGGGAGATGACCGACTCGCACGCCTGACGATCACCGAAGGAAGCCGACATGTTCGACACCACCGCACTGCGCGCGGCCTACGACGCGCTGCTCGACGCCGCCGTCACCGTCGCGGACACCGCCACCGCGCCACCGCCGGGCGAATGGAACGCCGACCAGATCCTGGCGCACGTCACCCTCGTGGACGCCACGACCATCGGCGTGGTCGCCGCGGTCACCGCCGGATCCCACACCGTCTACGACACCCGCCTCACGCTCGACCCCTGGACCATCGACCGCGCCATCACCCTCGCCGGTGGCTCCGCCGGGCTCCGCGCCCGGATCAGCGGCCAAGCGGACGCCATGTGCGCACTGGTCGGCTCGTCGCTGAGCGAGACCGAACTCGACATCCCCGTATCGACCCGACTGCTGTCGGGTACCACGCTGCTGCTCGACCGCCCCGTTCCGCTGCGCGACATCATCACCGGCCTGACGGAAGTGGAACTACCCGGTCATACGAAACAGCTCATGGCCCTGCTCGTCGAACCGGTGGTGGTCACGGCCTGACGTTCGGCGCGGGAGTCGAGGGCGACCGGGTTTCTCTCCGGTGAACTGCCCTGTCGAAGCGGAACGGCCGGGGTGGATACGTATGTGCGTATCCACCCCGGCCGTTCTCGTGGCGGAGGATAGGGGATTTGAACCCCTGAGGGCGTTAACCCAACCCGCGTTCCAGGCGAGCGCCATAGGCCACTAGGCGAATCCTCCGTGGAGCAGCATAGCGGCTCCACCCCTCGACATGCCAAACCGGGGGTCGGGCTCGCAACCACGTCGCTCTGACCAGTGCGGACACGTTCGGTATGCCCCGGATTCGTACGGGGGATCGACAACCGGCTACACTTGCCGACGGATCCCGCGCGGCGCGCATCCTGTGAACTCCCCCAGGGCCGGAAGGCAGCAAGGGTCAACGGGCTCTGCCGGGTGCGCGGGGTCCCCTCAAATTTCCGGCACTCGGCCGATTCCCTCCCGTGAAGTTCGGGCAGTGAGGTTCAGGTAGCGAGGTTCGGGTCGCGAGGGCATCGGAGTCGGCCCGCATATACCCCCCACTTCGGAGCGAGGGCCGGGTAACGTGAACAGCGGTCCGCCGACGGTCGCCACAGGCTTCGGCCAGGACGTCGAAACACCCCCTTACGCTGCTTCGAAAGGCCTTTCAGGATGCCCCGGCAAACGCAAATCGGTGTGATGAGCCACGAGGAGCTCGTGTCCGAACACGAGACCCAGACCGCGAATTACGTGACGCTCCAGGCCGAAAAGCTCACGCTGGACCTGACGAGGGGGAAACCCTCGCCCGAACAACTGGATCTGTCGGCGGGGCTGTTATCGCTACCGGGTCCGGGCGACTACCGCGACGGCAGCGGGGTCGACTGCCGTAATTACGGTGGGCAGCACGGTCTCCCGGAGTTGCGCGCGATCTTCGGCGAACTGCTGAACATTCCGGTGGAGAACCTGATCGCGGGCAACAACGCGAGCCTGCAACTGATGCACGACGTCATCACCTACGCGATGCTGTACGGCACCGGTGATTCCGAGCGGCGCTGGGTCGAGGAACCGAAGATCAAGTGGCTGTGCCCGAGTCCGGGATACGACCGGCATTTCGCCATCACCGAGGCGCTCGGTTTCGAGATGATCCCGATTCCGATGCGCAACGACGGGCCCGACACCCACGCCATCGCCGAGCTGGTCGCCGCCGACCCGCAGATCAAAGGCCTGTGGGCGGTGCCGAACTACGCCAATCCGACCGGCACCGTCTACTCCGAATCCGTTGTCCGTGAACTGGTTTCGATGCGCGCCGCGGCGCCGGACTTCCGCTTGTTCTGGGACAACGCGTACGCGGTGCATCCGCTGACCGATACCGCCGAGCCCGTCATCGACGTTCTCGGACTCGCGGCGGCGGCCGGAAACCCCAACCGCCCCATCGTTTTCGCCTCCACCTCCAAGATCACCTTCGCGGGCTCGGGCGTCAGCTTCCTCGGTGCGTCGACCGCGAATCTGGACTGGTACCTGGGGCACGCGGCCAAGAGCAGTATCGGTCCGGACAAGATCAATCAGCTGCGGCACCTGCGCTTCTTCGGCGACGCCGAGGGGGTGCGGGCGCATATGCAGAAGCATCGCGAGATCCTCGAACCCAAGTTCGCGCTGGTGCGCAGGATTCTGGAGGACCGGCTCGGCGCGTCGAAGGTGGCGTCCTGGACCGAGCCGAAGGGCGGCTATTTCATCAGCCTCGACGTGCTGGAGGGCACCGCGGCTCGCGTGATCGCGCTGGCGAAGGACGCCGGAATCGCGCTCACCGCCGCCGGTTCGGCCTTCCCGTATCGGAACGACACCGAAGACAAGAATATTCGGATCGCGCCGAGTTTCCCGAAGCTGCCCGAACTGGAGAAGGCCATGGACGGCCTCGCGACCTGCGTGCTGCTCGCCGCGACCGAGAAGGCACTGGCGCAATAGCGGAAGAAACGGCGGGCCCCACCGGAACTCGGTGGGGCCCGCCGTTTTCGACCGGGATCAGCGTGGTTTGTGGGCCAGTACCGCGAACATGGTGACCGAGAGGTGGATATCGCCGGTCTCGGCCCCGCGGCGCAGGTCGGCGAGCAACTGATCGCGCTGGGCCTCGGTGATCGCGCCGCGCGCCACCGCCATCGCGGAAATCCTGGTGACCAGTGAGCCCGCGCCGACGGTGCGCTCCTGGACCAGTGCGTGCGAGCCGATATCGTCGATGACCAGGCCCGCCCTGGTGAGCAGGCCCGGCAGTCTGCGGCCCGAGCGCGGGTTGGTGGTGGCGGCGGCCAGGGTATCGATGACCTGTCGCACGACGGACAGTTCGCCCGGGTGCACGATCGCGGTGCCCCAGTCGACGTCGACCACGACGGTGCGACCGCCCGGACGCAGCACGCGGGCGATCTCGTTCGCCGCGCGCCCCGGCGCGGTCAGATGCTGGAACACGCGCTCGCAGAGCGCGGCGTCGAAGGTTTCGGCGCCGAACGGTATGCCGTAGGCGTCGCCGGAATGGAATTTCGCCGACGAACCCGCCTGTTCGGCCCGCCGCTCGGCGGAGGCCAGCAGATTGGGATCGGGTTCGACGCCGATGGCGGTGCCGGTCGGCCCGACGGCTTCGGCGAACGCGAGAACTTCGGAGCCGGTACCGGAGCCGATATCGACGGCGGATTCACCGAGTCGCAGGGCGAGCGCCTCGTGGGCCCAGGTGCGCAAGCGCCGGATGGCGGGCAGGGCGGCCTGCAGGTCGCGGACGTCGACCAATTGGTCCTGGCCCGCGCTGTCGAAGCGATCCGGTCGGGGGGAGTAAGTGTCCATGGGCCCGCGTCCGTCCCTGGTTATCGCCGTCGTCTGGGGCATGGCCGGTAGCCTACCGGGGGGCACAACGGCCCGCACGGCAGGGGTGTGAGCTGTGTCACGTTCCGGAGGCGGGTGGTGTGAGGTGGGTTGTCCGCTCGCGCGGCCGCGGTGCGATGATCGGATGTAGTCCGAGTGGCAACGGCGAAAGGATCCACGGTGACCGTCGAACTGTGTCTCGCGCAGGAACCGGAAGCGGACGAACTGCTCTCCACGGACCCCTTCGCGCTACTGACCGGAATGCTGCTGGATCAGCAATTCCCGCTCGAACACGCATTCCGCGGCCCCAAGAAAATCGCCGACCGGATGGACGGTTTCGCGATCGATAAGATCGCCGAGGCCGACCCCGAGGTTTTCGAAGAGTTGTGTGCGACACCGCCCGCCATCCATCGTTACGGCCGTTCCATGGCGCGCCGGACTCAGGAACTTGCCCGGTATGTCGTCGAGAATTACGGCGGCAGGACCGAGGCGATCTGGACCGAGGGCGATCCGGACGGCAAAGAGGTGCTGCGCCGGCTCAAGGCGCTGCCGGGTTACGGCGACCAGAAGGCACGAATCTTCTTGGCCCTGTTGGGAAAACAGCTCGGGGTGCGGCCCGCCGGGTGGGAGAAGGCGGCGGGCGCGTATTCGGAGAAGGGCTCACGTCGTTCGGCCGCTGACATCGTCGACGGTGAGTCGTTGCTCGAGGTTCGCGCTTTCAAAAAGCAGATGAAGGCGGCCGCGAAGGAAACGGCAGGAAAATAGGGTTTCCCGCGCGTTTGCGGGGTTCGAATCGCGCTGCGTTTTTTCCTCGTCTGCCCGGGAATTCTCGGTGATGCTTTCCCTCGAAAGCTGGACCGAGATGAGGGATTGCACGATCATGCGGATGAGGAAACTGGCCGTTGTGGCCGCATTGCTTACGGTGGCGACCGGTGTCGCCGCGGGGACTGCGGGAGCGGCACCCGAGGCGGCCGAACCCGCCTCCATCAATTTCACGGCGCGAGCCACCGACACCCAGTCGATCATCACCACCGACGCGGGCTCCATCGTCGTGGAGAACGACACCCTGAAGATCAAGGCCGCCGACGGCACCGTCGTCGCGGGCACCGAGCTGAAGTTCCGGGTCGACGAGTTCGAATTCCCGATCGCCGCCCAGATCGCGGGTAATTCCGCGACCCTGACCCCGCAGCTCGACGTCGCCCAGGCCGTGTACAAGCCGGTCGCGCTGCCCTACGAGGACAAGGCGCCCTGGAAGAACGAGTACGACCGTGAGGTCGCGGCCTGGACCCGTCTGACCAGCACGATCGCCGCGGGCGCGACCATCGGCACGCTCGTCGGCGGTATCGCGGGCGGCGGCATCGGCTGCGTTGTCGGCGCGCTCACCGCGGGCACCGTCGCCGCGGCGACCATCGCGGGCCTGTTCGGTCCGTTCATCCCGGCCGCCGCAGTCGGCTGCCTCATCGGCGCCAGCACGGTCGGGTTCCTCGGCACGCTGCTCGGCCAGATCTTCGTGACGGCACCGGTCGCGATCGCCGCCGCGATCCAGTACTTCACCACGGTCAACACGCCGTTCCCGGCTCCGGCGAAGTGATCTGACCGGGAGGACTCTTCCTGGTTCGGAACAAACGGACGTCACCCGCTGTCCAAGACAGCGGGTGACGTCCGCTTTTGTTTGCGCACATGACGCTCCGCATCGGCACGACCGGAGGGGAACCCGGCCTGCGCTCCGGTGGCGTCGGGCGCGGTCGGGTGACGGTCACGTCGGATTCGTGGGAATCGCCGCACGACCCGGCCTATCCGGTCGCTAACCGGTGGACGCCCGCCGTGTCGCTTCCGTGACACGCCGTGGGATATTGCCGTGACCTGCGGAGATCATGTGGGCTTCCACACCGAAATCTGCCATTGTGTTGGTATACCGACCAACCGGGTGTTACCGTTTTTTTATGTCCAGCAACCGCCCCACCGCCCCGCGGGTCACCTACGTGACCGCCGCGCTGGGCCTGCGGTTGCCGTTGACTCGCGAACTGTGTTGTTCCTTCCGCTGCAGCTGAGCTGAGCACCCCCTTTCAGCTCCCGGCTGCCTCGTCGCCGTAGGTGTAGGCACGTCCCGTTTCGATTTCGGGACTTCAGCAAGGAATCTTCATATGGCCCTCCCCATCCTGGAGCGTCCCGCCTCGCGGGCCGCCACCGGTCGTGTCCGTGTCCAGCGTCCAGTCATCGCCCCCGAACTCCGTATCGCCGACAACCCCGCCGCGGCCGTGCTGCGGGCAGCGACCGGTGGCCCGGTCTCCCGCGACAATGCCGCGCGTACAACGGGTTTGAGTATCGCCACCGTCAATCGTCAAGTTTCCGCGCTGTTGGCCGCCGGACTGCTGCGCGAGCGACCGGACCTGACCGCTTCCGGAGCGGTGGGGCGTCCCCGGGTGCCCTTCGAGATCGATCACGAGGCGTACCTGACCCTCGGAATCCACATCGGCGCCGCCGTCACCAAGATCGTCGCGGCCGATCTGCGCGGCCGGATCCTCGGCGGACTCGCCATCGCCACCCCGCAGACCGGCCAGGAATTCGCGACCACCACCGTCGCCCGCAGCGCCAAGGCCTTCCTGCAGCGTTGGCATCGGCGCAAACCGCTGTGGGCCGGTGTCGCCATCGGCGGCCGGGTCGATCCGCTGACCGGCGTGGTCGATCACCCCAAACTGGAATGGCACGGCGCGCCCGTCGGCGCCGTCCTCGGCGAGGTGCTGGAACTGCCGGTTTCGGTGGCCCCGCACGTCGAGGCGATGGCCGCGTCCGAACTGCTGCTGCCGACGCCGGAACCGCGCGAAGGTCAGGAACGCGGTAGCAGCCTGTACTTCTACGTTCGTGAAACCGCCGGAATCGCGGTGACTCTGGACGGTCGGGTGCATACGCCGAGTAACGGTCCCGGTTCCATCGCGCATCTGCCGACCGGCTCGAATGTCGATTGCACCTGCGGCCGTCGCGGCTGCTTGGAGGTCACCGTCGGTGACCGGGCGCTGCACGCGCGGGCCGTCGGTCGCGGAATCATCCCCGCGTACAACGGAACCGCCGGGTCGACCATCTCCGATCTGTACCGGGCGGCCGAGGCCGGTTCCGAACCCGCGCGTGAGTTGCTCGCGGAGCGGGCGACGATGCTCGGGCACACGGTCGCGATGGTCAGGGACATGCTCAACCCGGATCGGGTCATCCTCGGCGGACAGGCGTTCACCGGCTACCGGCCCGCGGTCGCCCACGTGGCGAGTGCGTTCCGGCAGGGTTCGACGCTGCCGCCGACCGATATCCGGATCAGCGGATTCGGCGGCAAGGTGCAGGAATTCGCCGCCGTCGTCACCTCGGTGAGCGCGATCTACGCCGATCCGCTGGCCGCGATGCGCCGGCTGTCGCTCAACGACTGATACCGCCTCCGCAGACGGCAACGGCCGGGTCCGATCGGACCCGGCCGTTGCCGTTCCGTCTCAGTCGTGACCGAAGAGACCTTCCATCGCGGTGATGAAGTACGGGAAATGTCCGGCGAAGCGTTGCAGATTCGCGTCGCGCTCGAAACCGCCGAACCAGTACAGGCCGGGCTGGGAGTCGGCCGCCGGATTGAGGTCGCGGAAGACGCGGATCCAATTGTCGGCGCGACCGTTGACGACCGTGAACGGCAGCGCGCGGGAGAACACGGTCTCCTGATCGCTGTCCGGAATCTGTTCGCGCCGAGTCGCCTCGAGTCCGCGCTGCAAGGCCCGCACCCGGCCGGTGAGTTCGCGGCCGTAGCCGGTGCGCACGGGCAGATAGGTGGGCAGCAGGAAGACCGCGACACCGCCGATGGCGATGGCCACGCCGACCAGGGCGTGCCCGGCGGAGAAGGCGAGGCCGAGGGTCGCGGCGATACCCGCCACGATCAGCCCGCCGCCGATCAGGCGCGCCAGGCCCGGACCGGACCGATCGGCGAAGGCCCCGCGCTCGACGGCGTCCGCGATCATCGCCGCGCGGATCGCGTCGACCGAAACCCGGTCCGGCGCGCGTAGTTCACTGACGGTGACCGCGTCGACGCCATCGGGCAGCAGCGCGCCGTAGACGGCCTTCTCGTAGTCGCGCAGTTGATCGTCGACGGCATTGACCCTGGTGATCCGCCAGTCGTTACCCCCGGGGGTGCCGGTGGCCGCGCTGATCGGGGTGACCCAGATGTAGCGGCGTACCGCGAGATCCACCACGGTGGCGGCGATATCGATCGGATCGGCGTGCTCGTCGAGCAGCAGACCCGCCTCGCCGGGCAGGATGGCGTCGGGCGAGATGAATCGCACCTGGTCACCGTCGCGTTCCAGCGGGTCGGCGATATCGGATCCGGCCCCGGCCGAGGCGTTCTCGCGCCGGGCGCGCAGCACCACCGCGGCCAGTCCGGCGAGCACGGCCAGCAGGACGCCGAAGGCGAGCCACACCGGACCGGTCAGGGCGAAGGGGCCCGGTTCGTCCACGCGGATATCGGCGTTGGCTGGTACGGTCCCCGGCGGCAGTTGCAGCGTGAGGTCGATGGTGTCGCCCTTGCGCAGGTCCGTCTGTTCGAGATACAGCGCGCCGGTCGCCTCGACGCGAACATCGGCGCACGGCCGGATATTGCCCGGCGGGCCGAGTTTGCAGTCGACGATGCCCATCTCGAAACTCGGGGCGATCACCGAGGCGCTGATCGAGGCGATATCGGTGCTCATCACCCCGATCCAGTGGAAGACCTGGGTGCCCGGCGCGTTCCTGACGGTGTTGTGCAGGGAGTAGGTGAAGGTCGATTCGCCGGGGTTGGCGTCGATGGTGAACCGGTCACCGGCGACGGTCGCGGTGCCCGCGCCGGTGGTGTCGACATCGGTGACCTGGAAGACCCGCTCGACATCGTCGCTCACCTGTAGGCGCAGCGGCAGCGCCATCGTGAAGTGGCCGCCCTCGGGCACATTCACGGTCTCCACCACGTCGAGGACGCCCTCGCGGTTCAGGGTCAGATCCGCGGTGATCGTGACGCCCGAAGGGGCGGGCTGGGCGTACGCGGGCACGGCCGCCGCCATTCCAAGGCCTGCGAGAACAAGCGCGCTCGCGGCGGCCCCCCGAAATGTCAGCATGGCTGCCTACTCTAGACAAGTTGCTATCCTTCGTCAGCGGCACGGCGCGAGCGACGGGCCCGGCGGCAGCAGCGCAGCGTCACCACACGGGGGCCTGACGCGCGCTGCTGATACCAACACTGTCGGTGACCAATCGAGACGAGGGGGTACGGGGGAGTGACGCAACCACCGTACGGATCCGGACCGGTTCCACCCGGCGGGCGGCCGGGGCCGCCACCGGGATACGGCACACCGCCCGGATACGGTCAGCAGCCCGGGTACCGATCGCAGCCGGGATACGGTCAGCAGCCCGGGTACCGATCGCAGCCGGGATACGGTCAGCAGCCCGGATACGGGCAGCCCGGCAACCGGCCCGGATACGGTCCGCCGCCGGGTTACGGTTCGCCGCAGGGGTATCCGCCGTCCGGATACCGCCAGGGGATGCCTGCGCCCATGCCCTACGGTCCGCCCGGTCGTCCACCGCAGCGTCCGCGTAAACGCGGTGGCGGCGGCCTGTTGGCACTGCTGGTCGTGGTGATCGTGCTGGTGGCAGGCGGTTTGGTGCTCAACGCCGCGCGCAGCGTCGTCGACGATCCGTCCGCGGGTCCCGATCCGAGTCTGACCTTCCCGTCCGACGGCACCTCGGCATCGGCGGAAACCGCGAACAATCCGCTGCTCACCGATACCGACGCGACCCTGGTTCCGGCCCGTTGCAGCTACTCGCCGTGGGGCACCCAGGTCGAGACGGCACGCAAATTCTTCGACAGCGCCGCCGACTGCCTGGAGTCCGCGTGGAAACCGGTGCTCGCCGAAGCGGATCTGCCGTTCGAGCCGCCGACGGTGAACGTCAGCGCGAACACCACCGGTATCACTACCCCGTGCACCGGTTCCACCACGAATTTCGCCGCTTTCTACTGCCCGGCGAACAAGACCATCTACATGCCGATCAGTCAGTTGCAGACGGATCTGTTCAAGGACAACTGGGTCGTCTACCTGTCGGTGTTCGCGCACGAGTACGGACATCACGTGCAGGCCATGTCGGGCATCCTGCGCAAGGCCAATGCCGAACGGGTCGACGCCGGTACCCGCAGCGACCGAGGTCTCGAACTCTCGCGCCGCGTCGAATTGCAGGCCCAGTGCTTCAACGGCATGTACGTCGGCTCGTCTGCCGATGCGGGCTCGCTGACCAACTCGCAGATCACCATCGCCAAACGCGACGCCAACGGCCGAGGTGACGCGCCTTCCGACTCCCGCGATCACGGCACTCCGGAGAACAGCGGCGACTGGTTCGAACTCGGATTGGAGAAGAATCTGACCTCGCGGTGCAATACCTTCACCGCGTCGGCGGATTCGGTCGAATGAGCCCCGCCCGCCGCTGACCTGTAACGTGTTGCACTTCGGTCGATTCGAGTGTGAGGCGTTGCGATGGTCTGTTTCTTCGCGCGGGACGGGGACCAACTGGTCGCGCGGGAACTCGCGATCAGCCATTGGTCCGCTGATCAGCTGAGCGGTCCCGGCGTGTGCGGTGTGCTGGCACGGCGACTGGAGACGCACTGTCCGGACGGATTCGTCCCGGCCCGGTTGACCGTCGACCTGTTCAGTCCGGTGAGCAATGTGCCGCTCGAGGTCGACAGCGACATCGTGCGCAGGGGCAGAAGGATCGCCGTCGCGGACGCGTCCATCGCCCAGGGCGGCAAGACGCGGGTCCGCGCGACGGCGGTATTCCTCGCCACCGGGACCGAGCCGCCGGGCCGGGTGTGGAGTCCGACGCCGGATCTGCCCATGCCGCCGCCCGGGTGCGTGTCCCCGAACGGGGCGCCGCCGCTGTTCAAGAGCGGCGATCGGGACTGGAGCGGCGATTTCACCGTGAACCAGAACGCCGACCGCAAGATCTCCTGGCACGCCATGCCCGCACTCGTCGAGGACGAGCCGCTGACACCGTTCCAGCACGCGGCGATGGTGGGCGACACCACCAATCACATCTGTCACTGGGGTTCGGAGGGCGCGGGCTATATCAACGCCGATATGACCCTGACCCTCGCGCGGCTGCCGACCGGTTTCGAACTGGGGCTGCGCGCCGACAACATCATTGCCGCCGACGGGATCTCGATCGGCACCGCGACCCTCTACGATCGCGCGGGCCAGCTCGGAACCTGCGTGGTGAGCACGTTGTCGAACGCCCGGCGTCAGATCGACTACTCGCGGTTCCGGGTGTCCGAGCGCGCGGGCTGATCCACGTCGGCGCTCCGGACCTCTGGCGATGATCCCGTGGCGGTGACCGGAGGTACGGTCCCGGTGTCGAGGTAGCGGTGGGTCGCGTCGTACACATCGCGCTGATAGGCGCGGTCGCGGGAACGGGCCGACGACAACGTCACCCGTCCGGTGTCCACGGCGCGGACCGCGCGGATATAGCTGCCGCCGGGGTGCGCGACCGGTCGCGTGGCGACCGCGACCACCGTGCGCGCGCAACGGTGCGGGGATGTCATCAAGGGCGCGCCGAAGAGGCCGATCACCCGCAGTGATCCGCCCGCGCTGCGCTGGAATCCGGTCCGCACGGCACCGGGATCCACCGCGTACACCAGCGCTCGTTCGCCCCATCGCTCGGCCAGCGCGTAGGTGTAGGCGAGGTTGAGGAGTTTGCTCGCGGCGTACGCGCGCAGCTGCGTCCAGTCGCTCGGATACGCCCAGTCCTGCGCCGGGCGGGCCCGGGCTTCCAGGTACGAGGTCATCATGATCACGCGCGCGGGGGAATCCGACCGTCCGCGAGCCGATTCCAGCAGTGGTCCGAGATCCCGGGTGAGTTCGGCGACCGCCAGATGGTTGACGGCTACCGTCCGTTCGACACCGTCCGGGGTGAGCCGTCGCCGGTCGAAGGCGGCGCCGGCGTTGTTCACCAGGACGTCGAGACCATCCGGGGCGGCGCCGCGCACCTGTTCGACCAGGCGAGCAACCCCGGCCCGCGTGTCGAGGTCGGCGTCGAGTGGAACGAGACGACCCGGCACGTCGCCCATCCGCGCGGTGGCTTCCCGCGCACGCTCCGCGCTACGCCCGTGCACCAGGACGGTCCACCCGAGGCCTGCCAGGGAAGAGGCGACCGAGAATCCGATACCGCCGGTCGCTCCAGTCACCAAGGCGGTCGAGGCCGGTGGGACCGTCGATCGGTTCGTTGTGTCCATTGCTCTCATTGTGGGAGCCCAGAATGGAATGCCAATACCAAAAATCGAGTACGGAGAAGCCGATGCCAGCATCCGTCGACGCGCTGACCGCCAAAGGACTGCGTACCCGGACCAGAATCGTCGATACCGCCACCCGCCTGATCCTCGCGAACGGCGCGCACGGCACGACGATGGAGGCGATCCAGCACGAGTCCGAGGTCAGTGCCTCGCAGCTCTACCACTACTTCGACAACAAACGGGATCTGCTGGCGGCGGTCATCCAGGCGAGTACCGAGATCGTGCTCGCCAACACCTGGCTGCTCGAGATGCGTTCGCTGCGGGATCTGCGCGCCTGGCGGGACGCGGTGGTCGACGCGGCGCGCGCGACCGGATGCCGCGTCGGTTGCCCGCTGGCATCGTTCGCCGAGGACATCCCGGATTCCGATCCGGAACTCCTCGAACTGGTGGCCGCCGGATTGCGTCGCCTGACCGCCGCCGTCGCCGCGGGCCTGACCGCGATGCGCGACGCGGGAGAACTGCTGTCCGACACCGACATCGATCGCTTGGCCCTGGTCGTGGTCACCGCCTACGAGGGTGGCATGCTCGTCTCCAGGGCGCAGCGCGCGCCCGAACCCTTGGAAGCGGCGCTCGACGCCGCCGTCGCCTGTGTCGAGGCGCGGGCGGCGGGCTAGCTCTCGTCCAAGCGGCGGGGCGAGTGTCCGTGCACGCCTTCGGCATACGCGGTTTCGGCGTGCAGCGCGAAATCGATGCCGGAGGTCTCGTCCTCCCGGCTGACGCGGAAGCCGACGACCTTGGCGACCCCGGTGCCGAGCGCGTAGGTGACCCCGAACGCGTAGGCCGCGACCGCGAGTACGGCGACGATCTGTTTGCCCAGCTGGGCGGGGCCGCCGCCGAAGAAGAGTCCTTCGACGCCGCCGGTCATCACCTCGGCGGCCAACAGGCCGATCAGCACGGTGCCGACCACGCCGCCCATGAAGTGCACGCCGACCACGTCGAGCGAATCGTCGTAGCCCGCCTTGTGTTTCCAGCCGACCGCGAACGAGCACACCACCCCCGCCGCGGTGCCGACGACGACGGCGCCGAGGGTGTTGACCGAACCGCAGGACGGGGTGATCGCGACCAGACCCGCCACCACGCCCGAGGCCGCGCCGAAGGTGGTCGGGCGTCCGTCGCGGACCTGTTCGACCGCGAGCCAGCCGAGCATGCCGAGACAGCCCGCGACCAGGGTGTTCAGGAAGACGGCCGCGGCGATACCGTCGGCGGCCAGCGCCGATCCGGCGTTGAATCCGAACCAGCCGAACCACAGCAGGCCCGCGCCGAGCAGGACGAAGGGCAGATTGTGCGGACGCATCGCGTCGATCTTGAAGCCGACGCGCGGGCCGAGCACCAGGGCCAGCGCGAGCGCGGAGGAGCCCGACGCGACCTCGACGACCAGACCGCCCGCGTAATCGAGTGCGCCGAACGACATCAGCCAGCCGTCGGGCCCCCACACCCAGTGCGCGATCGGCACGTAGACCACCAGCGTCCAGAGCGGGACGAACACCATCCACCCGGCGAATTTCGCCCGGTCCGCGATAGCGCCGCTGACCAGCGCGACCGTCAGCACGGCGAAGGTCAGCTGGAAGGTCGCGAACAGCAGCTCCGGCACCCCGCCGTGCGCGGTCTCGTGCACGGTGTTCGGATCGATACCCGTCATGCCCGCGTGCGAGAGATCGCCGATGAGGCCGCCGCCCGCGTCGTCGCCGAAGGCGAGGCTGTAACCGAGCAGCAGCCAGACGACGGTGACCAGCGGAATCGAGATGAAACTCATCATCAGCATGTTCAGCACACCGGTGGAGCGCACCATGCCGCCGTAGAAGATGGCCAGCGCGGGAGTCATCAGCAGCACCAGTGCCGTGCTCACGAGCAACCAGGCGGTGGCCGCGGGATCGATGGTCGGTGGCATGGAGACTCCTTCTGACACCTCGGGGCGTTGCAAGGAAGTTACCGAATCCGCACGACCGCCGAGCCGGACAGGTCGGCAGCGAGCGGGACTCAGGGCGGATCGCGCCTGAGCCGGTCCAGCCAGTCGGTGATCTCGTCCGGCCCCGGTGCGTCCCCGATCATGTCGAGGACCGCGTGTCCGACACAGGCCGCCGACAGCACGCGGTCCGCGCTCGCCTCCACCTCACCCCACGGCAGGAACGGTTTGGCGATCAACAGGGAGGCGATACCATGCGCGGCGGCCCAGAGTTCGAGGACGATGGGCGTCGGGTCGCCCGGGGTCATGACGCCCTCGTCCATGCATTCGCACACCGTCGTCGCGAACAGCCGGAACGCGCCGCTGCTCAGTACCCGGTCCACCGCGCCGCTCTCGGCCGTGGGCGCGGTGGCGACCCGGTACTGCGCCGGATGTTCCAGCGCGTAGCGAACGTAGGCCATGCCCTGGGCTCGTAGTCTGCTCATCGCGGACAGCGCGGGATCGCTCGCGGCGTGCATCGCGCCGGACAAATCTTCGAAGGCGCGGGCGACCACCGCCTCGATCAATTCGTCCTTGTCGGCGAAATGCCGGTAGATCGACGGCGCGCTGATGCCGACCATTCTGCCGACATCCCGGATCGACACCGCATCGGAATGCCCGGCGCTGGCGAGCAATTCAGCCGTGGCATCGAGGATTTCGGCACGGAGTCGAGCTCCGGAACCGCGCGGTGAACGTGGACGAGGTGATGCGGTCATAGGCGTGCGGCGGCGACCGGTTCGCGGTCGGGCTCTACCTCCTCCGACAGGCCGATGCGAGTGTGCAGACGCACCAGCGGTTTCGGTGCCCACCAGTTGAGCGGGCCGAGCAGTCGCATCAGGGCGGGGGCGAGCAGCCCTCGGATGATGGTCGCGTCGGCCAGGATAGTCAGGGTCAGACCCAGCCCCATCAACTGCATGAACGCCACTTTGGAAGTAATCATCGCGCCCATGACGATAGCCATCAGCACGGCGGCGGCGGTGAAAATGCGTCCGGTCCTCGCGACGCCGATGGCGACCGCACGGGTGTTGTCGTGGGTGAGCAGCCATTCCTCGCGGATGCGCGACAACAGGAAGACCTCGTAGTCCATCGAAAGGCCGAACGCGAGGCAGAACATCAGGATCGGCATGGTCGGCACCATGTGCCCGACCGGTGTGAAGCCGAGCAGACCCGACAGATGTCCGTCCTGGAAGATCCACACCATCGCGCCGAAGGCCGCGGCCAGCGACAGGGTGTTGAGCAGCAGCGCCTTGATCGGCAGCACCACGCTGCCGGTGAACAGGAACAGCACCACGAATGTCGTCAGCGCGATCAGCGCCAGCGCCAACGGCATTCGCGCGCCGAGCGCGGCGAGCGAGTCGGCGTTGACCGCGGCCGCGCCGCCGTAGAGCGCGGGCGCGGGCGCGTCGACGGCGCGGATCTCCGCGAGTTGGTCCTGTCCGCCGGGGGAGTAGGGATCCAGGCGGGTGGAGACGCTGAGGTAGGTGCCGGTGTCGTTGGACATGCCGGGCGGGGCCGGGGCGACGCGCTGGCCGTTGACGTACACACCGGCCGCGGAGAGCACCGCGGGCACGTCGTCGATGGTCGACAGCCGGGCGGCGTAGGCGCCGATCGCGGCGGTGTCACCCCGGTAGTCGTCGAGGACGACGGTGGTGACGGCTCCCGGATCGGCCTGCGGGAATTCCTCGCGCAGGGTGTCGCCGACCTGGTGTGCGGGCGCGCTCGTCGGCAGCACCCGGTCGTCGGGATAGCCGAATTTCACCGAGAGGAACGGTGATCCGAGGGCGAGCAGGATCGCGATGATGACGACCGAGACCGGCACGGCGTGGCGCATGACCCAATGGACCAGGCGGTACCAGCCGCTCTGCTCGGGAGTGATCGGGCCGGGGTGCGGATCGCGGCCGAACAAGCGACGCAGCGGAACGCGCAGATCGACGGCGTTGACCCGGTGTCCGAGCAGTACGAGCGCGGCGGGCAGCACCAGGATCGACGCGGCGGCGGCAGCGGCGACGACCGCGACGCCGGTGTAGGCGAAGGATTTGAGGAAGTAGAGGTTGAACACGCTCAGCACCGCCATCGACAGCGCGACGGTCAGCGCCGAGAACAGCACCGTGCGTCCGGCGGTCTGCACGGCCCGGATGGTGGCGGCGACGGGTTCGAGGCCGTTGCCCAGTTCCTCGCGATATCTGCTGACGATGAACAGGGCGTAATCGATGGCCAGTGCCAGGCCCATCGCGGTGGTCAGGTTCAGCGCGTAGATCGAGACATCGGTGAAGACCGTGAACAGGCGCAGGATCGCCAGCGTCACCGCGATGGCGAACAGGCCGATGATCAGCGGCAGGGAGGCCGCGACGAGACTGCCGAAGACCAGGACGAGCACGATCATCGACAGCGGTATCGCGACGGATTCGGCCACCGCGAGATCGCGCGTGGTCTGGGCGTTGACGTCGTGGTAGATCGCGGCGATTCCGCCCTGCCTGACCGTGACGCCGTCGGTGGTTCCGGTGAGCTCGTCGGCGAGATCACCCGCGACCCGCTGGATTTCGGTTTCGTCGCCGACCAGGTAGGCCACGATCAGGGCGCTCTTGCCGTCGGTGCCGCGCAGCGCCGAGGCCAGCGTGGGCGGCGCGGTCCAGTACGACCGGGTGCCGCGCACGTCCGATCGCGACCGCAGGGTGTCGACCAGGGACAGCCCCGCCGCGCGGGTGACGGGGTCGTCGGCGCCCGCCTCGGATTCGATCAGCAGGACGAAATTGGGGGCGGCGCCGTCGAAATCGTCGGCGAGCAACCGGGTGACCCGGGAGGATTCGGCGTCGTCGGAGGTGAATCCGCCGGATTTGAGATGACCGGCCGCGGTGGCGCCGAAGATGCCGCAGAACAGCGCGAAGGCCAGGGCCGCGGCGAGTACGGTACGCGGTCTTCCGGTGGCGAGTTGGGCGATTCTGGTCAGCATCCGAGGTCCCCTCCGTAGGTTAACGACGTTAGAGTAACGCTGTTAACCTATGAAAGTCGAGAGCTCGATCGGGTCAGCGGCGCGCCTGTTTGGCCAGTGCGCGCTGGCCGCGTCGGCCGGGAACGGGCATTCCGTCGACGATGTCGACCCATTCGGCAGTGCGGAGCCACAACTGCTGGGTCGTCGCGTCGGCGGTATCGAAGAACACGCGGCGGGCCCGGTCGTCGCGCAGTTCGTGCGCGACCGCCGACCAGCGCGGCGAGCGTCCGTGGCCCTCGCGGTATTCGGCGAGGAACCCCGCGACCAGCGTGCCGATGGAGTTCACCGGTCGCAGTGAGACCCGATTGCCGTACTTCGCGGCATGGAATCGCCGCCCCGCGCACAGCGACTGCGGATTGGCGTTGGAGGCGATCCATCCCGCGCGCTGGGCGCGTTCGATCAACCACAGGTGTTTGACCGCGCTCGGCGCGACGTCGCCGATTCGTTCCTGGATCAGCGCCATGACCGGTTCGGAGTTGAGGATGTCGCGCCGGATCGGGCCGGTGCCGTGTTCGGTCCAGTGCTCGTGCGCCAGGCGGGCGAGAGTGCGACCGAAATCGTCGATGCTGCGCTGGGCGCGGCGGCCGAGGCGTTCGATCCGCTCGGCCTCGTGGCGCATCTCGTTCTGCGCGGTCAGGGTGCGGATGGCGGCCATGGTCGGTACCTGGCCGCGTTCGAGTAGTTCCAGAATCGCCGAGGCGGTCGCCGGGTCGGCGGCCGCGGCCACCGGCAGTGAATCGCGTTTCAGCGCGAAATCTCGCGGACTGATGGCCCGGCTCAGCAGGTCGACCGCGATCGGGTCACCCGCGAAGTCGGTGCTGGAGAGCAGTGCGGTGGCGATGTCGTCACAAGACGGCACGTGGAACATTCCTCCGGAAGTCGGTGGGAGTTCGGCGATGACGCCCGAGGATCATGGGATTCCAGGTTGTGCCCCGGTCGGGATGAGGGACCGACCGGGGCCACCAACCTGATGAAGGTTTGGCTACCGAAGTTGCCGATAACCACGGTAGCCAGCAGCTTGCATGGATGTCACTGATGGTGATGGATTCGTTACATCCATTTCGACGCTCGAAAACGGGGAGCAAGTATGGCTAGCTCTGTTTATCCGTCGTTGAGAGTGCTTGCGTCGGAATCTGGTCGCCTCTTCTTTTGTGATTGCCAGTGGGTAGCCATCGCGAATGTGGTTCGAGTGCGGCGAAGAAGGCAACGTGAATTATGTGATCTATATCACTTATCCGGCCCGGCTCGGTCGTGTCGCACCGTGGCCGTCGGCGGAATGTTCTTTGTCGGCCCACGCCGGTAACCTCTGGCCGTGGCTCTGTACCGGAAGTACCGACCGGCAACGTTCGCTGAGGTAGTGGGTCAGGAGCACGTCACCGACCCTTTGAGTACCGCGCTCGACACCGGGCGGATCAGTCATGCCTATCTCTTCTCGGGACCGCGCGGCTGCGGTAAGACCTCCTCCGCGCGCATCCTCGCGCGCTCCCTCAACTGCGTGGAGGGCCCGACGTCGACACCGTGCGGCGTCTGCCCGTCCTGCGTCGCGCTCGGTCCCGGCGGTCCGGGCAACCTCGATGTGATCGAACTCGACGCCGCCAGCCACGGCGGTGTCGACGACACCCGCGAACTGCGTGATCGCGCGTTCTACGCGCCGGCGGAATCCCGGTACCGCGTGTTCATCGTCGATGAGGCGCACATGGTCAGCACCGCGGGGTTCAACGCGCTGCTCAAGATCGTCGAGGAGCCGCCGGCGCATCTGATCTTCATCTTCGCCACCACCGAACCGGACAAGGTGCTGCCGACGATTCGTTCGCGCACCCACCACTATCCGTTCCGGCTGCTGCCGCCGACGACGATGCACGGACTGCTCGCCCGCATCTGCGAACAGGAGAACGTACCGGTCGAAAACGCGGTGTACCCATTGGTGATTCGCGCGGGCGGCGGATCACCGCGTGACAGTCTCAGCGTGCTCGACCAACTGCTGGCGGGCGCGGGTCCGGAGGGCGTCACCTATACGCGGGCGGTATCGCTGCTCGGCGTCACCGATGTCGCGCTGATCGATGACGCGGTGCACGCGCTGGCCTCCGAGGACGGCGCCGCCCTGTTCGGCACCGTGGACCGGGTGATGGAGGCCGGGCACGATCCGCGTCGATTCGCGGTCGATCTGCTGGAACGCTTCCGGGATCTGATCCTGATGCGCGCGGTCCCGGACGCCACCGACCGCGGTCTGGTCTCCGGCCCCGGTGACGTACTCGCGCGGATGAACGAACAGGCCGAACGCATCGGCCCCGCCACCCTGACCCGCTACGCGGAATTGCTGCACGAGGGTCTCGGCGAGATGCGCGGAGCCACCGCCCCGCGCCTGCTCCTCGAGATCGTGTGCGCCCGCATGCTGCTGCCCTCGGTCGCCGACACCGAATCCGCCACCCTCCAACGCCTGGAGCGCCTCGAGCGTGGTGTCGCCACCGGTGCGATCGCCCCCGCCGCCGCCTCCGCTCCCGCCGCGGATTCCCCCGCGGCGCCCGCCGCGCGCCCGGCGCCCGCCGAGCCCGGCCGCCGCCGTGGGGCGGAAGTCCTCGCGGCGGTGCGGGAAGGCAAGACAAGGGGTGGGGCGGGCACCTCGGCCGCCGGGGAAGGGGACCGGAGTCGCGACGAGGCGCCGTCGCGGGACGCGGGTTCCGGAACCGTCGATACTTCGAGTCGCGAGCCCAGCGAGGGCGCGATCGCGCCGAGCGGGTCGCCGAGCGGGTCGCCGAGCGGTTCGCCGAGCGGGTCGCCGAGCGGGTCGCCGAGCGGTTCGCCGAGCGGGTCGCCGAGCGGGTCGCCGAGCGGGTCGCCGAGCGGGTCGCCGAGCGGGTCGCCGAGCGGGTCGCCGAGCGGGTCGCCGAGCGGGTCGCCGAGCGGGTCGCCGAGCGGGTCGCCGAGCGGGTCGCCGAGCGGGAGTGGTTCCGATGTTCCTGTCGCCGTCGAGGGCGACGAGGCGGCGGGGCGGGGATCAGCGGGTGCCGAGGTAAGCGTGGTGCGGCGACCGGTCGACGATTCTCAGGGGCGCGCCGGGGCGGAAGTCTCGCGGGTGTCGCCGGGTGCGGAGGATTCGCGGGGGCGGCGATCCGACGACGGGACGGCCTCCGATCTTGTGGACGTTGGGACCGGTGGTCGCGCGGTAGGGGACGCGCGGGGTGGTCCCGATGGCGCCGCCGAGGAGCGTTCGGCCCGAGCGGACGAAGGTGCGAGCGGCGGCGTGCCGAATTCCCCCCCGGCCGACGAGCGGACCGCCGGAGCGGCGGACGGCGAGGGCAGCGAGCGACGCGGTGTGAGCGGACCGGCCGTCGATCGACGTGGTGGTCAGGATGTTTCCGATCTCAGCGGGCCGGAGGGCGCTACCGCCGACTCGTCCGGAGTCCCCACGGCGACAGCTGTTTCCGAGGCGGGGCGGACGCGGCCGCAAGTGAGCGGGCAGCCGGGCGAACCCGAGCGGCGCACGGTGGCGGCCGGTGCGGCCTCCGGGTCGGACGCGGCATCGGTTGCCGCACCGTCGCCGGCGGCGGGAGCCGGGTCGGAAGCGGAGCTGTTGCGGGCGGTCGAAGAGGCGTGGGGCGATATCCGCGCGAAGGTGCGCGAGTTCGGGGCTGCGGTGCACGCGCTGCTGTCGGGTGCCTCGGTGTCGCGAATCGAGGGTGATGTCATCGTCTTCGCGCATCAGCACGCGCCGCTGGCCGAGCGGCTTTCCGGCGCGCAGAATCTGGCGGCGGTGCAGTCCGCGGTGCGCGCGGTGCTCGGTCGCGATCACGCGGTGCGCTGGGAAGTGGGGAGCGCGTCGGCGCGTCCGGCGGCGGCGCAGGCCGGTGGCAGGGGGCGCGGTGCCGCGGCGCCGCAGCAGCGGGTTCCGGCGAGCCGTGGCCAAGCGCCGCCGAACGGTCGCGGTGTCGACGCGCCGAACGGCGGCGGTGCGGACCCGAACGGCAGGAAGGCCGCCGCGCCCGCCGCGCCGCGGTTCTCGCGGCCGAGTCAGGCCAACAAGGCGCCCGAACCGTCCGGTGGTGGGCCTCGGACCGGGTCGGAGTCGCGATCGTTCGTGGGCGAGGACGATATCCCGCCGCCGGACTTCCCCGATCTGCCCGACGATCCCGGACCGGGTGATTACCCGCCCCCGGATCCGGGGGCGGCCTACGAAACCTCCGGTGGAGCGGGCTCGGCCGTGTCGCGGCCGCCGACGCCGGAGGAGGAGCAGGAGATGCTCGACGCCGCCGCGGTACCCGTCGCGCCGGAAGACCGGCGTGACCCGGACGAGGTCGCTCTGGAGTTGCTCCGCAGTGAGCTCGGTGCCACACGCCTGGATGGTTGACAACCACCGCCTCGAGGACGTTAAGTTAACCGGAGTTCGCACACCACGGTAGTATGGGGCGTGTGGGCGCGAGCTCCGGTCCGGCGAGGTTCGATGTGATGCCCGTGTACGCGGGTACCGGGAACGTGTGCCGGTCGTTGCGTGCCGTGTTTTGTACAGCGTTAGAACGGTCGGTCCCGGGGCCGGTCGGCGAGGTCAGCCGTGTCCGCGTGCCATGCGCGGTGCGCGGTGCAAAGAGCGCTCGGGCGGGCGAGAGCCCGGCCGCCGCACCCTAAGGAAGGAAACACTCCACATGACCACAGAGGCCTACATTTACGAGGCCATCCGCACCCCGCGCGGACGCGGCAAGAAGAACGGTTCGCTGCACTCGGTCAAGCCGATCGACCTGACCGTTGGTCTGATCCAGGAGCTGCGCGGTCGTTTCCCGAACCTCGACGAGGACCGGATCTCCGATCTCATCCTCGGCGTCGTGATGCCGGTGGGTGACCAGGGCGCCGATATCGCCCGCACCGCGGTGACCGCGGCGGGCCTGCCCGACACCGTCGGCGGCTTCCAGTTGAACCGCTTCTGCGCTTCCGGCCTCGAGGCCGTCAACCTGGCCGCCCAGAAGGTGCGCTCGGGCTTCGATGATCTGGTGCTGGCCGGTGGCGTCGAATCCATGTCGCGCGTGCCCATGGGCTCCGACGGCGGCGCCTGGCTGCTCGATCCGGCCACCAACTACGACACCTACTTCGTGCCGCAGGGTGTTTCCGCCGACCTGATCGCCACCATCGAGGGTTTCACCCGCGATGACGTCGACGCCTACGCGGTGCGCTCGCAGGAACTGGCGGCCGCGGCCACCACCGGCGGCTACTTCGCCAAGTCGATCGTTCCGGTCAAGGACCAGAACGGTCTGATCGTGCTCGACAACGACGAGCACATGCGTCCCGGCACCACCGCCGCGGATCTGGGCAAGCTGACCCCGTCCTTCGCCGGTGTCGGTGAAGTCGGCGGCTTCGACGCCGTCGCGCTGCAGAAGTTCCACTTCGTGGAGAAGATCGACCACGTCCACCACGGTGGCAACAGCTCGGGCATCGTCGACGGCGCCGCGCTGGTGCTCGTCGGCACCGAAGAGGCGGGCAAGGCCTCGGGCCTGACCGCGCGCGCCCGCGTCGTCGCGACCGCCACCAGTGGCGCCGACTCCACCATCATGCTGACCGGTCCCACCCCGGCCGCCAAGAAGGCGCTGGCCAAGGCGGGTCTGACCCTCGACGACATCGACCTGGTCGAGATCAACGAGGCGTTCGCCTCCGTGGTGCTGAAGTTCCAGAAGGATCTGAACATCCCGGACGAGAAGCTGAACGTCAACGGTGGCGCCATCGCGATGGGCCACCCGCTGGGCGCCACCGGCGCGATGATCACCGGCACCATGATCGACGAGCTCGAGCGCCGCAACGGCCGCTACGCGCTCATCACGCTGTGCATCGGCGGCGGCATGGGCGTCGCGACCATCATCGAACGCGTCTGATCCCCACCGACTTTTCTTCACAAGGAGACACAGAGCTGTGAGCGAAACCAACATGATCGGTTGGGAGCAGGATTCGGACGGCATCGTCGTACTGACGATGAACGACCCGAACCAGGGCGCCAACACGATGAACGAGCTGTACAAGGCGTCGATGACGGCGACCGTCGACCGGCTGGAGGCCGAGAAGGACAGCATCACCGGTGTGGTGCTGACCTCGTCGAAGAAGACCTTCTTCGCCGGCGGCGACCTGAAGAACATGATGAATGTCGGCCCCGGCGACGGCCAGGCCCTCATGGACGAGCTGGCCACCATCAAGGGTGCGCTGCGTCGGCTCGAGACCCTCGGCAAGCCGGTCGTCTCCGCGATCAACGGCGCCGCGCTCGGCGGCGGCCTGGAGATCACCCTGGCCACCCACTACCGCATCGCGGCCGACGTGCCGGGTGTGCAGCTGGGCCTGCCCGAGGTGAGCCTGGGCCTGCTGCCCGCAGGCGGTGGCATCATCCGCACCGTGCGCATGCTGGGTCTGCAGACCGCGCTGCTGTCGGTGCTGTTGCAGGGCAACAAGTTCCGTCCGGCTCAGGCCAAGGAGATCGGCCTGATCAACGAGGTCGTCGGCTCGGTCGAGGAATTGGTGCCCGCCGCCAAGGCGTGGATCAAGGCCAATCCCGAAGCCTTCGTGCAGCCCTGGGACAAGAAGGGCTACAAGATCCCGGGCGGCACCCCCGCTTCCCCCGGTCTCGCGGCGAACCTGCCCGCGTTCCCGGCCAACCTGCGCAAGCAGCTCAAGGGCACCAACATGCCCGCGCCGCGCGCGATCCTCTCGGCCGCGGTCGAGGGCTCGCAGGTCGATATCGACAACGCGTCGCTGATCGAGTCGCGCTACTTCGTGCACCTGCTGACCGGCCCGGTCGCGAAGAACATGATCCAGGCGTTCTTCTTCGACCTGCAGTCGATCAACAACGGTGGTTCGCGTCCCAAGGACGTGCCCAAGCGTGAGATCAAGAAGGTCGGCGTGCTCGGCGCGGGCATGATGGGCGCGGGCATCGCCTATGTCTCGGCCAAGGCAGGCTTCGAGGTCGTGCTCAAGGACGTCACCATCGAGGCGGCCGAGCGCGGCAAGAACTACTCCGAGAAGATCGAGGCCAAGGCCCTTTCGCGTGGCAAGACCACCGAGGAGAAGTCCAAGGCGCTGCTGGACCGGATCACCCCGTCCGCCGACGCCGCCGATTTCGCGGGCGTCGACTTCGTCATCGAGGCCGTCTTCGAGAACACCGAGCTCAAGCACAAGGTGTTCCAGGAGATCGAGGACATCGTCGATCCCGACGCGCTGCTGGGCTCGAACACCTCGACCCTGCCGATCACCGGTCTGGCGACCGGCGTGAAGCGCGAGAGCGATTTCATCGGCATCCACTTCTTCTCCCCGGTCGACAAGATGCCGCTGGTCGAGATCATCAAGGGCGAGAAGACCTCTCCCGAGGCGCTGGCCCGGGTGTTCGACTACACCCTCGCGATCAAGAAGACCCCGATCGTCGTCAACGACAGCCGCGGCTTCTTCACCTCGCGGGTCATCGGCACCTTCGTCAACGAGGCGATCGCCATGCTGGGTGAGGGCATCGAGCCCGCCACCATCGAGCAGGCCGGTATGCAGGCGGGCTACCCGGCCGCGCCGTTGCAGCTGTCGGACGAGCTGAACCTGACGCTCATGCAGAAGATCGCCAAGGAGACCGAAGAGGCCTTCAAGCAGGGCGACACCACCATGGGCAACAAGCGGCACCCGGCCCAGGACGTCATCGACTACCTGGTTTCCGAGGGTCGTCCGGGTCGTCTCGGCAAGGCCGGTTTCTACGACTACGACGAGAACGGCAAGCGTCTCGGTCTGTGGCAGGGCCTGCGCGATCACTTCAAGACCACGGCGGATTTCACCGTCCCGTTGCAGGATCTGATCGACCGCATGCTCTTCATCGAGGCGATCGAGACCCAGAAGTGCTTCGACGAGGGTGTGCTCGAGACCTCGGCCGACGCCAACATCGGCTCGATCCTGGGCATCGGCTACCCGGCCTGGACCGGTGGCGTGCACCAGTTCATCGTCGGTTACCCGGGCGGACAGGAAGCCTTCGTGGCCCGCGCGGACGAACTCGCCAAGACCTACGGCGAGCGTTTCGAGGTTCCGGCCTCGCTGCGCAAGTAATCCGATAGTTACGCCGAAGCCCGTCACCGCCTTTCGCGGTGGCGGGCTTCGTCGTCCGAAACACTCGCGGTTCGCTGACCAGCGACGAACGCCTTCGGCGCCGGATTTCCCCCGGTCCGGCGACGGTTGCGGGGCGCGGGGCCCGGCCGCGATGCGATGATTCCGTGGTGACCCAGTGGCTTCCGCTTCTCAGCTCGCTCATCATTGCCGGCGTGGCGCTCGTGGGCGTCCTCGTCAACAATCGCACCAACCGCGACGCGATAACGGCGGCCGACGAACGCAACAGAGTCACCATCGAAACCGCCCAGCGCAGTACCGAACTCACCAATTCCGCGGCCGAACGCCGCGAACGCGACAAGTGGCGTCGCGATTCGATTCTGGCCGCGGTCTCCACCGTGCTCGCCGTGTCGGAGGAGGTGCGCGATCAGCTGGAGGGTTGCGCCCACTGGAATGCCACCGACGCCGACGAGATCGACGCCGTCGGTGACGAGGTCGCCCGGATCATCGAGGGCTGCCACGGGACGGTGAGCCGGTTGCGGGTGCTGTCGAATCGCAAGATCCCCAATCGCTGCGAGGATCTGCTGCGCACGCTGACCGCGGCACAGGCCATCACCCTGCAACGGCTGAAAACCGAACTCGACGACGATCCGAGTAGCAAGGAAGTGCTCGACGTGCTGACGCTGTGGCACAAGGCGATGGCCAAGACCGTGGAGCAGGAGACCTCGGTCATCTACGCGACCCGCGCCGAACTCGGCATCGAGGTGCTCAAGGACAGGGACGTCCAGGAAGACGCCGACGAGATCGCCCCCGAACCCGCCCGTGCTCCGGTGCCCGCCGAGGTCTGAGACCGTCGCCGCGATCCGGTGAGCGCGAGCGTCGACCACTGCCCGTCTCCGGTGCGACACCACTGAATCGAATCTCCACCCACCCGGCCCGGGAGCGCGCTACGTTGGAGTATGCGCAGGCATGACGGACAGCGTTGGTTCGCTCCGCGTTGTCTGTTGTCGGCGCACGCAGGATCGCCGGTGACGTCGATTCGATGTGAGTTCGAGGTGGTCACATGAATCCACAGATTCGCTCGGGCCGGGGGAGTCGCGGGGAAACGTCGGCCGATTCGTCGTCATCGCGGGGGGAAGTTCGGCAGCAGGGGGCGAATACCGAGCGTGACGAGCCGATAGGGATCGCCGACGAATTGGAGGCGATGGGTCTGTCCGGCGCCGTCGAGATCGGTCGCGGCGGCTTCGGCGTGGTCTACCGCTGTCTGCAATCGGCCCTGGAACGCGTGGTCGCCGTCAAGGTGCTGTCCTCGGAGATCGACCGCGAGAGCCGTGAGCGCTTCCTGCGCGAGGAGCAGGCCATGGGCAGGCTCTCCGGGCATCCCAATATCGTCGACATCCTCCAGGTCGATGTCACGGCCACCGGGCTGCCCTTCATCGTGATGCCCTACTGCACGCGCGGGTCGCTGGAACAGCTGATCCGCGATCAGGGGCCGTTGACCTGGCAGGACGCCCTGCGCGCCGGGGTGAAACTGTCGGGTGCGATCGAGAGCGCACACCGCGCCGGGATCCTGCATCGGGATGTGAAACCGGCCAACGTCCTGCTCAACAGCTACGGCGAACCGCAACTCACCGATTTCGGCATCGCCCGGATTCCCGGTGGGTTCCGCACCTCGAGCAGTCTCATCACCGGTTCGCCCGCCTTCACCGCGCCCGAGGTGCTGCGCGGCGACGAGCCGACGGTGCGCTCCGATATCTACGGACTGGGCGCCACGTTGTTCGCCCTGCTCACCGGGCACGCGGCCTTCGAGAGACAGGCGGGGGAGAAGGTGGTCGCGCAATTCCTGCGGATCACCACCCAACCCGTGCCGAATCTGCGCGATCAGGACATACCGCCCGATGTCGCGGCCGCGATCGAGAAGGCGATGTCGCCCGAGCAGGGTGATCGGCCCCGGTCGGCCTTCGAATTCGGTGAAATGCTCCGCGCGGTCCAGGTCGCGCACGGTCAGGTGCCCGACGAGATGGCATTACCCGATCCGGCGCTCGCCGGGCAGGTGGACGGCGCACTCGGTGCGGGCGAGTCCACCGCGTCACGGCCCGCCGTGACCGCCCGCCGCAGCTGGCCGCTGACGATGCGACCCGCGGTATCGCGGCACCCGACCGGATCCGGATCCGGCTACACGACCACCATGCCGCCGACCGCCGCGACGAAATTCCGGCCGCCGACGCCCGCCAGGGAACCGGTCGCGCGCCCACGGCTGCTGGAAATCCTGCGCGCGGGCGGACGCCGCAAGCTGGCAGCCGTCCACGCGCCCGCGGGATTCGGCAAGAGCACGCTCGTCGCGCAGTGGCGGGCGGAACTTGCCGAACGCGGGGTCGCCGTCGCGTGGATCGGGGTCGACAACGGCGACGACAACGAGATCTGGTTCCTCGCCCATCTCATCGAGGCGATCCGGCGGGTTCGGCCCGAGCTGGGGACCGGTCTGGATCAGGTGCTGGAGGAACGACCCGCCGACGCCGTCGCCTACGTCATCTCGACGCTCATCGACGAGATCCACGCCAGCGGGAAAACCGTGGTCGTCGTGGTCGACGACTGGCATCGGGTGGCCGATAGGGGCGCGCACCGGGCGATGGCGGCGCTGCTCGACAACGGATGCCACCACCTGCGTTTCGTGGTGACGAGCCGGGACCAGGCCGGTTTGCCGACCAGTCGGATGCGAGTTCACGACGAACTGGTCGAGATCGGATCGTCGGATCTGCGTCTGACCGTCGAGGAGACGGCCCGGATCCTCGTCGAGCGCAACGGTTTCGATCTCACCGACGCGCAGGTCCAGCAGATCTACGAGGTCACCGACGGCTGGCCCGCCGCGATTCAGCTGGTCAGCCTGTCGCTGCGCGGCAATCCGGATCCGGCCCCGTTGATCGAGAACCTCTCCGAGGGCAGCCACGGCATTCGCGAATACCTCGCCGAGAACGTCCTCGACACCCTCGAACCCCGCATGCTCGATTTCCTGACCGCGATCTCGGTGACCGAGCGGGTCAACGCGTCGCTGGCTTCCGCGCTCTCGGGCGACAGCGAGGCCGAGATGCTCCTCGTCCAAGCCGAGCAGCGTGAGCTGTTCCTCCAGCGCATAGAACACGATCCGGAGTGGTTCCGGATGCAGCCGCTGTTCGCCGAACATCTGCGGGCCAGGCTGGAGCGCACCACGCCGGGCGAGCTGAAATCCCTGCACCGCAAGGCTTCCCGCTGGTATGCCGAACATCAGCTGCTGCGCAAATCGGTCGATCACGCGCTGGCCGCGACGGATCTGAAATTCGCGATGGATCTGATCGAGAACGGCGGCATGGATCTCATCGACGGTTCCCGCCTGGCGACATTGCTCGGCACGGTGTCGAAACTGCCGATGCAACAGGTGGCCTCGCGCTCGAAACTGCTGATGGCGGTGGCGCGAGCCAATGTCAATCTGCAACAGTCCGGTGCGGCGCGCAACGCGCTGGGGCGACTGTCGAATATCCTCGCGCGGAGTTCCTCGACCGACGCCGACGTCATCACGCAGCGGTGCGAGGCCGCGGTGCTGGCCGCCTCCGACGACATCTCGCGTGACCACACCGAGGGGGTGCTCGAACGGGTCGCCGACTGCCTGGAACGGCCCGACGAACTACCCGCCTGGACGGTCTCGACCGCGGCGAACCTGATCTCGTTCGTGCGGCTGTGCACCTTCGACTTCGACGGCGCCCGCGAGATCCAGGACTGGGCCGCCGAATACCACGCGCGCGCCAAGAATCCGCTCGGCGCGGTCTTCGGTCTGTGCGGGCAGGGCGCCGCGGCCTACGAACAGCTCGATATCGAGACCGCGGACAGCTGTTTCCACCTGGCCTGGGACACCGCGCACACCCGATCCGGTCCGCGTTCGCACGCGGTCCGGGTGGCCTCGGCGCTGCTGGGCGAATTGAGTTACCGCCGCGGCGACCTCGACGCCGCCGATCGGTTGTTCGACGAGAGCCACCAGTTGGTGACCAGGATCGGCCCGGTCGATTTCCTGATCGCCACCTTCGTGATCGGCGCGCGGGTCAAGGCGGTGCTCGGCGATCTGTACACCGCGTCGGCCCGTCTCGACGAAGGCGCGCGTATCGCGGCGGATAACGAATTGCCGCGCCTGGCCGCCCATGTGCGCGCCGAACGGCTGCGGCTCGGACTCCAGGAGAGCGCCGCTGACTCCGAACAGGTGACGGACAGCGACGGCGTCCACCGCTCGCACCGGCTGACCGGTGCCGCGGCGCTGGCCTCGGAAGCGCAGGAGATCGCCGATATCAGGGCACTGCTCGCCGAAGCGCGCCTCGGCTCCGACGATCGCGCGGTCCGCCGCGCCCGAGCCCTGTACGTCAGGACCCGCGAGCAGGTTCGTCCGCGCGCGGAACTGGACACCGCGTTGCTCCTGGCGGAATGTCTCGCCGCGTCGGGCTGGGTGGGCGAGGCCACCGGCCTGCTGCTACCCGCCGCCGCGACCTGCGCCGAACTCGGCTGGACCAGGCCGCTGTTGGACGCGGGTCCGGGGGTGCTCGCCATCCTGCGGGTGCTGCGCAGCGATATGCACACCGCGCCCGAGGGAGCCGAGGAAGTGACGCTTCCAGCCCTGTTCCTCGCGGAACTGCTGGATTGAGAAAAACCCCGCCCGCCGGAAGGCGGACGGGGTCACGGGGAGCGCGGTTACGCCTGCCACCAGGGGCGAAGCGGCAGACCCGAGGCGCCGTCCGGGCCCAGTTTGACGCCGAGCACCTGGTGCAGTTGGACCACGTTGCGCTGGAATCCGAGCCGACAGCCCGCCATGTAGAGCCCCCACACCTTGGCCGTGCCCTCGCCGACGTCGGCGACGCAGGCATCCCAGTTGGCGACCAGGTTCTTGCACCATTCGTGCAGCGTGAGCGCGTAGTGCTCACGCAGATTCTCCTCGTGCACCACCTCGAGACCGATGTTCTGGATCTCGCTGATGATGCGTCCCGACCCGATCAGCTCCCCGTCGGGGAACACGTACCGGTCGATGAAATCACCGGCCTTGGTGGTGCGCAGGTTGTCCGGGCGGGTGATGCAGTGGTTCAGGAACACGCCGCCGTCGCGCAGCTTGCTCTTGATGAACTCGAAGTAGAACGGGTAGTTGTGCACGCCGATGTGTTCGGTGAGCCCGATCGAGGAGACGGCGTCGAAACCGCCCTCGGCGATATCGCGGTAATCGGAATGCCTGACCTCGGCCAGATCCGACAGACCTTCCTCGGCGATACGCTGCTGCGCCCACTCGGCCTGTTCGGCCGACAGCGTCGCGCCGATGACCTTGACCCCGCGCTTGGCCGCGTAGCGGACCATTCCGCCCCAGCCACAGCCGATATCGAGCAGGCGATCGCCTTCCTTCAACCGGAGCTTCTCGAAGACCAGGCGGTACTTGTTCTCCTGGGCCTGTTCCAGAGTCCAGTTCTCGTCCTCGTAGACCGCGCAGGTGTAGGTCATCGACGGTCCGAGGACGTACTCGTAGAAGGTGTTCGAGACGTCGTAGTGGTGGTGGATGGCCTCGGCGTCGCGGGTCTTGGAGTGGCGTAGGCCCTCGAAGGCGATGCGACGCCAGCGCGGCAGCGTCTCCTGCGGCGGCGGCGCGACCGGGCGCAGCCGTTCCCAGCCCAGCGAGCGCGCGATGGTCACCAGCGCCAGCGCGGAAGGACGCCGGAACTTGAGGCTGTCCATCGCTTTCAGGATGTCGTACGGATCGCCGGGGTGGACGCCGTCGGCCGACATGTCGCCGGAGATGTAGGCGCGCGCCATCCCGAGATCGCCGGGCGCGGTCGCCAGGTAGTTGATACCGCGCGGAGTTTTCACATCCAGCACGAATTCCGAATCCTCGGGACCGGTGGCGCTACCGTCGTAGGCGGTCAACCGGATCGGCATGTCGCCGTCTATCAGCGTCTCGAAGATTTCGGCAATGCTGAGCTTGGTTCCGAGATCCGCGAAGACATCGGACCGGTCCTTGAATGTCGTCATTTGCGTTGCACCGCCTTCGAATACAAATCCAGCAAGCGCTGGTCCGGGTCGTAGCGTTTCTTCAATTCTGTGTAGATACTGCCGCCGTACAGCGCCGCGAATTCATCTTTGTCGTAATACGCGTCGGAGTACAGGGACTTATGGCCGTCGAAGTCGGTCACGGTCTTCTCGATCGCTCGATTGGCCGCGCCCTCCTGCGCGCCGGGGGTGGTCGGCACCGCCGACCAGAAACCCACGTTCACGTAGGTTCGATCGGGTTCGAGGGGGTAGAGCGGCCAAGCGCGCTCGGTGGAGCCCGCGGTCGCGGCGTCGTAGCGTAACCGCAACGGGCACAACCAGATCGGCTCGATCGGGATCTCGCGCAGGAACCATTCCACGAAATCGGCGGTGCGCTCGACCGGAACCTCGATGTCCTGCACCACCCGCTCCCTGGGCGGATTGCCCTTGCGGGCCTCCAGCTTGTCGCCGACGTGGTACTTGTGATCGAGGGCGATCAGCTTCCAGTAGAAACTGCTGCGCCGGTAGCGTTTCGGCCAGAACCGCCGGACCGTGGGGTTCTGGGCCCCGAAGGCACGCGAGCACCAGAACCAGTCGGTGTCCCAGCGCCACAGGTAGTCGTGGATGGTCAGCCGGTCACGTTTGGGCGTGCGGCTGTCGTGCTGGATCGAACGGTAGAAGATGTCCATCCCGGTGTAATCGCTGACCGGGCCCGGTTCGTCGGTCTGCCTGCCGAGGGTCAGGTAGCTCTCCTCGGCGGTGAACACCACCCCGTCGAGATAGTCGACCCGCTCGCCGTCGTAGGACTTCTCGTCCACGACCTTCGCCAGCGTCGTCTCGAGTTCGCGCAGGTCGTGGAAGCGCACGTGCCGCAGCGCGACATAGGGCAGGACCGTCTCCAGCTCGATCTTCAACCGGACGGTGTAGCCGAGCGTGCCGTAGGAATTCGGGAAGCCGCGGAACAGATCGGAGTATTCGCCGTCGGGGGTCGCGGTGATGATCTCGCCCGCCCCGGTCAGCACATCCATCTCCAGTACCGCCTCGTGCGGCAACCCGGTACGGAACGAGGTGGACTCGATGCCGAGGCCGGTGACCGCGCCACCCAGGGTGATGGTCTTGAGCTGCGGGACCACCGTCGGCGCGAGCCCGTAGGGCAGCGTCGCGGCGACCAGATCCTCGTAGGTCGTCATTCCGGCGACATCGGCGGTCTTGGCCACCGGGTCGACCGAAATCACCCGGGTCAATCCGGACACATCGAGTCCGGGACCGGTGTTCTTCGCCCTGGCCCGGAACAGGTTGGAAGTCTTCTTCGCCAACCGCACGCTCGCACCGGCGGGAATGGCGCGGTAACTCGCCAACAGGCGATCCACGCCCGCCCGGTGCGCGGCGAACCCGGATTCACGTTCGGCCGACGCGAAACCGGCTTTACCCAACAGACTCACTGCCACCCCTCGACGCTAGTACGCACCATGGCCGACAGCCACCGCGAGGTGACCGCCGGAGGAGAAATGTCACGCATATGTTGCAACGGGAATATTGATCGTTGATGACGGTAGCGCAACTGGATTTGTTCGATCGGAATAGCGCCGTATCGCGGTCCGAGCCTACCGGGGCGCGCCGACACTCGCCGGGCGCGCAGCGCCTATGGTGAATCCCGAAGGCCGAGCAACGTACCCGGACAAGGAGTTCATCGTGGGACAGGTCAGCGCCAGCAGTTCGATCGCCGTGGCGGCGGATCCGCAGCGCGCACTCGAGGCCATCGCGGATTACCGGTCGGTGCGTCCGCGCATCCTCTCGCCGCACTACCGCGACTACAAGGTCGTCGAAGGCGGAACCGGCGCGGGCACCGTCGCCGAGTGGACGTTGCAGGCCACCGAGAAGCGCTCGCGCAATGTGCGCGCGGTCGTCTCGGTGTCCGATTCCATGGTGACCGAGCGGGATTCGAACTCCACCATGGTCAACACCTGGACCGTGACGCCGGACGGTACGGGTTCGCAGGTGACCCTGCGCACCTCGTGGCAGGGCGCGGGCGGTGTGTCCGGCATCTTCGAGGGCATCTTCGCGCCGCTCGGGCTGAAGAAGATCCAGGCCGAGGTGCTGGGGAATCTGAAGAACGAACTCGGCTAGCGAGCACACGTACGGCGGCGGCCCGGCACATCATCGTGCCGGGCCGCCACACGTGTATTCAGCCCTCGGCGATATCGAACAGATTGCCTTCGGGGTCGGCCAGGGTCGCCCATCGGCCGCCGTATTCCTCGAAGTCGGCGACATGTTTCGCGCCGAGCGCGACCGCGCGCTCGATCTGCTCGCGCAACGCGGTGGCGTGCAGGTCGAGATGCACCACGTTCTTGCCGGGATTCTTGTCGGGCACCTGGATGAACATGAGTATCGGGGACGTGCCCGCCGTGCGTCCGACCGTGGCGAAACCGGTACTCGCCTCCGGGTCGACGGGACGTTCGAGCAGTCGCGCCCAGAAGTCCGCCAGCGCCGCGGCGTCGGCACAGTCGAAGGTGATGTTCTCGAGGGTCAGGGCCATACCTCTCCTTGTCGGGTTGTTCGGATCGTTCAGGGGCGGTCGACGGGCCAGCACAGTTCGGTGAGGTATTCGGCCGGGTCGTCGGTCTCGTCGGGCGAGATCAGGTAGATCTCGCGCACCGGCTCGGTCGACACGGTGTCGTGTTCGGCGACGTGACTACCCAGCGCGCCGTAGGTGCGGTCGAAATTCTCGAACGATCCTCGGTGCGCGGTGATCGCGAATCGGCGCGCGGGCATTTCCACCAGCGCGACGCCTGCCGGTGTGGCGAACCGGGTACCGGGCGCGACCGGAACGAAGGCGAGTACTTCGCCCGACTCCTCCGCGAAGAAATCCATCGAGTAGGTGGCGCCGCCCGGTCCGGCGGGTACACCGTCCGCCGCGGCGAGGGTCTCGTACAGCAGCGCGAACGAGGATCCGCACCAGTCGCCGATGGCATCGCGACCGACCACGTCGCGGATCGCGAGCGCGGGAAAGGCGGCCACGGTGCGGTATTCCACCGTGAGCGGCGCAGCCGGGGTGAGCAGCGCGCGCAGCGAGGCCACCGCGTCGCGGGTGCGCTGCAATTGCGCCTCCATCCGCTCGAGATGCGCGCGCAGCGCGGCGTCGCGGGTGCCGGTATCCGGCGCCTCCAATACCGCCCTGATCTCGGGAATGGGCATGTCGAGGCCGCGTAACCTGCGGATCAGATGGGCGCGGGTCACCTGGTCGGTCGAATAGCGGCGGTAACCGGAATGCGCGTCGATATCGACCGGCGCGAGCAGGCCGACATCGTGATAGTGGCGCAGCGTCTTTACGCTCAGATAGGTCAGCCTGGAGAATTCTCCGATCGACACCGTCGCTGTCATGCCTACAGAGCACACCCTCCCGTGACGGGAGGGTCAAGCTCACGCCAGCGCGAAGGTCAGCATCAGCGTGGGCGGGGCGGTGTCGCGCTGCCAGGAATAGCCGAACCAGACACCGGGGGTGATCTCCCGGATCTCGTCGTAGATCTGCGCGACCGGTGGCAGGTAGTCCAATGCCCAGGTCGGTGCGCCATCGGTGATCGCGGGTCCGGAGTAGACGTTCGCCCGCAGACCCTCGAGCCCCGCACCGGTCAGCCGGTTCAGCACGTAACCGCCGTCCTGGCCGGTGTAGAAGGTCTTGCCGATCCAGAACGCCGGGGCGATCGCCCGCGTGGTCGCGGGGCTGGTCACCCAGCCGTTCTTCACCCCTGTCGGCACCGCGCCGCGCGCCGCGTTGCCGAAGATCGAGTTCTGTTGTTGGAGCGCGCAACGGGAGCGAAGCGAATAGATGGTTACCGATCTGTTCGCGGGATCGATGACACATCCGCCGCCGTAGTCCATCGGTGGATTCACCCCGGAATCGGCGGTGGCCGATGGTGCTCCGACCGCGATGAACATGGCAAACACCGCTGTCAGGGCGGAGAGGAAGCGTGCTCGGTTCGTGCCCATGTCGTCTCCAGACTCCTGTCCGACCCGTTCTCGATGGTAGGCCGGGTCGCGGCCTTGCCGATCTTCGGCAATGATTCCGTTACCGATCAGCGCGGCGCGGCGGCACGCGTAGACGGCCTCGGTGACCGGGCTCTCGGGCTCGGGCGCGGGCGGAATCGCCCCGCGCCCGTCCACTACGCTGGACCACGACACTTTCCGCAGAGAGGACATGCCGTGCAGCCCGGTGGTCAGTTCGACATGCAGCAGTTACTCGCCCAGGCGCAGCAGATGCAGCAGGCGGTGATGGAAGCCCAAGCCGAGATCGCGGCCTCCGAGGTCGAAGGTCAGGCCGGCGGCGGGCTGGTCAAGGTCACCATCAAGGCCAGTGGTGAGGTCATCGCGCTGACGATCGATCCGAAGGTGGTCGACCCGGAGGATGTCGAAGGTCTACAGGATCTGGTGATCGGCGCGGTCAACGACGCCATGGCGAACGCGCAGCAGATCGCCGTCGAGCGTCTCGGGCCCCTTTCCGGTGGACTCGGCGGCGGTGCGCTGCCCGGTCTGCCGGATTTCTAGGGTTTCCGCAGTTGTACGAGGGTCCGGTCCAGGATCTGATCGACGAACTGGGCAAACTCCCCGGCGTCGGGCCGAAGAGCGCACAGCGCATCGCCTTCCACCTGCTCCAGGTGGAACCTCCCGAGATCGACCGGTTGCAGTCCGCGTTGCAGAAGGTGCGCGACGGCGTGCAGTTCTGCGTGATGTGCGGCACCGTCGCCGACAACGAGTTGTGCCGCATCTGCGCCGATCCGCGCCGCGATCGCACCATGATCTGCGTGGTCGAGGAGCCGAAGGATGTGCAGGCCATCGAGCGCACCCGGGAATTCCGCGGCCGCTACCACGTTCTCGGCGGCGCGCTCGATCCGCTCAGCGGTATCGGCCCGGACCAGTTGCGGATCAGGGAACTGCTGGCGCGCATCGGCAATCAACAGGACGGGATCGACGTCAGCGAGGTCATCATCGCGACCGATCCGAATACCGAGGGCGAGGCGACAGCGACCTACCTGGTTCGGATGCTGCGAGATTTCCCCGGCCTCAGCGTGACCCGGCTGGCGTCGGGCCTGCCGATGGGCGGCGACCTGGAATTCGCCGACGAATTGACGCTCGGCCGAGCGCTGTCGGGGCGCCGCGCACTCTGAACAGCGGTCCCCGCTGTGTCGCACTGTGATCAGCTGGCGCGGGATCGAATTCCGTCGGATCTCCGTTCACCGCAATCCGACTGGGCTCGACCTGCGTTCAGCCCCTGATCCGGTGACGTGCACCAAGGTTTGCTGACGCACGTCACCGGCCGTCCGTCGCGGTCGACCCTCCGGAATCACCGGCGCTGTTCGGGCTCGAATTCGATCCGTTTCCAATCGGTGTCGGCAAGTTTTGCGCCGGTGGCCCACGCCCAGATCAACGCGACCACCTCGGAGGGGTCCTCGGCCGTCGTACCGAAATGCCTGTCGGGCGAGCCGTCGCGGTATTCGATCGTGTACACCCCGACCGGGTCCCGATATGTCTGGATGTAGACCTGATCGGCGCGTTCGGCGATGAGGTAGGGGTTGGGGTCGACCAGGGCGGGAATCCACAGGTCCAACAGTGCTTTTGTGACGTACGGGAATTCGCCCGCGCCGCCGTGCGTCACGGTGATGTCGACCCGTCCGGCCGGATCGATCAGCCAGGCCAACTGCGGGTCGTACACCGCGTACTCGCGCGGCGTCGCGATCTCGAACAGCAGATTCCGGACGAACCCGATCGCGTCGTACGGGCACGACACCTGGAGCACCGCCCCGGTCGCGGCGCCGCCCACCGACTCCGTTCCCAGAAAAGTATCCGCCTCGGGCAATTCGCCGTTGCGGCGATTCAGCACCGCCGCCAGCTCCGCGACCACCTCGGTCTCCGCGAGCCCCTGCTGCCCCGCCAGATACTCGTCGGCCTCGTCCGGCGTCGACGCAACCCCGGACGGCAACAGCACGTGGTCGTAATTCACCCGCCCAGCCTACGACCCGGCACTGCCGCGGGCTCGCTGCCCTTCCCCGCTTCGCTGACCTACGATTACCGGCGACTACCAGCCGAGGACGGTTACCGTGTCGGAAGCGTTCGACTGGTCTTCACCGAAGACCTATGACGGGTACGCGAGGCGCGGATCCCCGATGTCATCGTCTATCGCCGCATCGATCAGCCCCGGCCGAAATGGAAGCTGAAACCGACGGTAGCCGAAACGGTGCTGGTGGTAGAGGTCGTCTCGCCGACGACGATCACCGCTGATCTCGTCGACAAGCGTGCCGAGTACGCCCGGTTCGGCATACAGCACTACTGGATCGTCCGGATGGTCGATGAGGACGGGCCGGCGATCTCCATCGAAATGTTGACCCTCGATTCCGCTGGGAACTACGTCACGTCCGGCCATCGCAGCCGAGGTGACGCTTCGTCTCCGGCTATCGAATGCCCGGTGCCGTTCGATGTGCGGTTGACCTGGCAGGAACTCGACGACGGGATGGACCGAGGGCTTATCGGGCGCTGCGGTACCGGTTGACACAGGGGCATCCGCCCGCGATATCGGTGCAGTCGATGAGGAATGTGTGACGGCTGTGATCGAAATCGATGCAGTCGAGATCGGTGCATTCGGGCATGCGGCCCACGTGGATAATGAGCGTGCCGTGGCAGTGATCGATCGCGGTTTCGCAAGATCGGCATATCGGAGCAGGCATATATTTTTGACCTCCCGATGAGATCTATTGGTAATGCGGTCTTATCACCGGGCGTGCACAGGATGTGGGAAGTCGGCCGCGTGTCGGCATATGACGCAATGTTGCTGTCCGGAAAACGCCTGCTGCATGGCACCGCACGCATCGGCGCGGTGTGGTGAACTTGCTTCATGGGCATCAAGGTGTCACTCGAGCACCGGACCACCTACACCTTCGACCGGCTGGTGGAGGTGCATCCTCACGTGGTGCGCCTGCGTCCGGCCCCGCACTCGCGCACGCGCATCGAGGCTTATTCGATGCGCGTGACACCGGCCGAACACTGGGTCAACTGGCAGCAGGACGCCTTCGGCAACTTCCTTGCCAGGCTCGTATTCCCCGAGCCGACCAGGGAATTGTCGATAACGATCGGCCTGATCGCCGATCTCGAGGTCGTCAATCCCTTCGATTTCTTCATCGAGGATTCCGCCGAATACTTTCCGTTCACCTACAGTTCGGAACTGACAGCGGATCTCGAGCCGTATCTGCGGCGCGTGGACGAATCGACACCGGGTTCCGGTGCGGGAGAATTGGTGCGGGAGTGGGTGCGTGCGCACCGACCGGAAAGCGCCCCGCGAACCATCGACTTCCTCGTCGAAGTGAACCGCGTGTTGCGAGAAGATGTCGGATATACGATCCGCATGGAACCCGGTGTGCAGACACCGGATCACACCTTGCGCACCGCGATCGGATCCTGCCGGGATTCCGCCTGGCTGCTCGTATCGATCCTGCGCGAATTCGGTCTTGCCGCACGTTTCGTCTCCGGTTACCTGGTGCAGCTCGCCCAGGACGTGCCATCGCTTGATGGGCCGTCCGGTCCTCCGGCGGATTTCACCGACCTGCATGCCTGGACCGAGGTTTACGTGCCCGGCGCGGGCTGGATCGGGATGGACCCGACTTCCGGTCTTTTCGCTGGCGAGGGCCATATTCCGCTATCCGCGACCCCGCACCCCAGCACCTCGGCGGCGATCTCCGGTGCGACCGGCCGCACCGAATCCACCCTGGAATTCTCCAATACCGTCCGGCGAATCCACGAGGATCCCCGGGTCACCCTGCCCTATACGGACTCCCAGTGGGAACGGATCCGAGCGGCGGGTATCGAACTCGACGCGAGGATGGCGGCCGACCGCATCGAACTCACCATGGGCGGCGAACCCACCTTCGTCTCCGTCGACGACCAGATGAGTCCGCAGTGGACCACCGACGCCGACGGCGCGCACAAACGCGAACGCGCCGTCGACCTGGCCGACCGCCTGCGCCGCATCTACGCCCCCACCGGACTCGTGCAGTACCGGCAGGGCAAGTGGTACCCCGGTGAGCCGTTGCCGCGCTGGGAGATCGCCATCGTCTGGCGCACCGACAACGAACCGCTGTGGACCCGCCCGGATCTGCTCATCGATCCGTGGACGCCGATCGACACCGTGTCCGCGCGGGTAGACGCGGTTGCCCGACAGGATGATTCGAGGCCCGATAGCGAGGCTGCGACAACCTCGTCGAACGGTGGCTCGTCACCGTCCGGACTCCCCGGCGCGGAGGAGGCCGCCGAGACGGGCGCGAACGGTGCTGAGGGCAACGGCTTCTCGAAGTTGAACAGTACCGATCGGTCTGTTGTCACCGACCACGCATCCGACGACGAGGATCTGCGCATCGTCCGGGTGGAGGGCAATACCGACGCGGGCGCCACCGCGGTCCTGCCCGGCCCGCGCCGGATCCCCGCCGCCGATTTCCGGACCGCCGAGGGTCTTATCGCGCATCTGGCGGAAGGGCTCGGACTGCCGCAGACACAGGTCCGCCCCGCCTACGAAGATCCGCTGGCTCGCCTGGCCGGAACACTGCGCACCCCGGCGGGCGATCCGCCCGTCCCCACCGATATCGACCCGGAGGACGATTCACCGCAGAAGAGGAAGGAACTGCTCGAACGTCTCGACGAACCGGTCACCGAACCCGTCGCCTACGTGCTCCCGCTGTACCGCAGGAGCGACGGGCGCGGGTGGGCCAGCGCCGACTGGCAATTGCGACGCGGCCGTTCGGAGGATTCCCCCGGCGGTCGAATCGTCCTCGCCGACGGCGATTCTCCCGCCGGTCTGCGACTACCGCTCGACGCCATCTCCTGGCGCACCCCGCGCCCGCGCCCGGACAACGACCCGCTGTTCATGGGCCCGCTGCGCCCCGTGCGCGAGGATCCGCCCGCGGTCGTGGAACCGGGTCACTGGGAACCGACGACCGCCGTGGTGGCAGAGGTGCGCAACGGCCGACTGCACATATTCCTACCCCCGGTGGATCAGCTGTCCGATTTCATCGACCTGATCGCCCGGGTCGAGGACGCCGCCGCCGCGCTCAACCCGGCGGGTTCGGTCACCGGACTACCGGGACATCCGGTGGTGCTGGAGGGCTACGGCCCTCCGGTCGACGCGCGGTTGCAGAGCCTGTCGGTGACCCCCGATCCGGGCGTCATCGAGGTGAACGTGCAGCCGACCGCGTCGTTCGCCGAACAGGCCGAACTGCTGTCCACCCTCTACGACCAGGCCAGACTGGCCCGGCTGAGCACCGAATCCTTCGATGTCGACGGCAGCTCCAGCGGTACCGGCGGTGGCAATCACATCACCCTCGGCGGCGTGACGCCCGCGCGGTCACCGATGTTGCGCAGGCCGGATCTGCTGGTGTCGATGCTCACCTACTGGCAGCGTCATCCGGCGTTGTCGTACCTGTTCTCCGGTCGTTTCATCGGCCCGACCTCGCAGGCGCCACGGGCCGACGAGGGCCGCGAGGGCGCGCTCTACGAACTCGAGATCGCGTTCTCCGAAATCGCTCGGCTGACCGCGAATACGGCGGGCGGTGACCAGCCTGTCGCGCCGTGGCATATCGACCGCGCGCTGCGGCATCTGCTCACCGACCTCACCGGCAATACCCACCGCGCCGAATTCTGCATCGACAAGCTCTACAGCCCCGATTCGGCCAGGGGCAGACTCGGCCTGGTCGAATTGCGTGGATTCGAGATGCCGCCGCATTTCCAGATGGCGATGGTGCAATCACTGCTGGTCCGCGGCCTGGTCGCGCGCTTCTGGCGGGAGCCGTTGCGCGCGCGGCTGGTCAGGCACGGCGCCAATCTGCACGGCCGCTACCTGCTCCCGCATTTCCTGATGACCGATATCGCCGAGGTCACCGCGGATCTGCGCGCGCACGGCATCGAGTTCGACGCGAGCTGGCTCGATCCGTTCACCGAATTCCGGTTCCCGCGTATCGGCACGGTGGTCATCGGGGATATCGAGATCGAACTGCGCGGGGCCATCGAACCCTGGCACACCCTGGGCGAGCAGTCCGCCGCCACCGGCACCGCCCGCTACGTCGACTCCTCGGTGGAGCGGATCCAGGTCAGGGTGGTCGGCGCGGACCGGGAGCGGTATGTGCTGACCTGCAACGGCATGCCGGTTCCGCTGCTCGCCACCGACAAGACCGATGTCCAGGTCGCCGGAGTCCGCTACCGCGCCTGGCAGCCGCCGAATTCCCTGCATCCGTCGATCACCGTCGACGCGCCGCTGGTCTTCGACCTGCTCGACGCCGGAACCGGGATCTCGCGCGGCGGCTGCACCTATCACGTGTCGCATCCGGGCGGGCAGTACTGGGAGCAGCCCCCGGTGAACGCGGAAGTCGCGCAGTCGCGACGGAATCGCCGATTCGAGGCGGCCGGTCACACCACGACCCCGATGGATCCCGGCGAACTCCGTGCGAAGATTGCAGCACAGTCGACCGATGTCGGCGCGCCGGGCATCCTGGATCTACGCCGGGCTCGCACCGTTTGGGGGCTGGTCAACGACCGGTAAACATACGTCGGGCAGCGGAAATGAGGTCGGCATGGTGGCCGATGCGGAGTATGCGGCGGCCACCCACAGGGGAGGCGCGCAGCGATGAACCACGAAGCATCCGAGGCCGGCACATCCGAGGCCGGAACCAGGACGGACGTACTCGAATCCGACCCGCGCAGCGACCACGAGGACTCGTCGGCGCGTGACGAACAGGGCACCTTATGGAACGCACGGGAAGCTCGCCGAGTCACGGTGCGTGAGCAGATAGCCGAACAGTTCGCCCGGTATCGGGAGGAGAGCGGGGCGTCGGGGGCCTACGACGAATGCGGTCTCCCGACCTCCGGCTACTACGACGAACTCGTCGACCCGCAGGGTTCGGTCCGTTCGATGTGGTCGGAACTGTCGTCGGATTTCCTCGATATCGGCACCACCGGTCTCGGCAGGCTCGACACCAGGGTCCGCAGGCTGATCGAGGACGACGGCATCACCTATACCGAGGTGAACGGCTCGGGGGAGCCGGTGAAACCGGTGCCGTGGCGGCTGGATCCGATCCCGCTGCTGGTGTCGGCCGACGACTGGACCCGGCTGGAAGCGGGTCTCGTGCAGCGCTCGCGGGTGCTGGACGAGGTGCTCACCGATATCTACGGTTCGCGCCGCACCATCACCTCGGGTCTGCTTCCGCCCGAGATCGTCTTCGGCAACAGCGGATACGTGCGTGCCGCGCACGGCATCACGATTCCTGGACGGCATCAGCTGTTCCTGCACGCCTGCGATATCAGTAGGTGGGGCGACGGGGATTTCCGGGTCGTCGCCGATTGGGCACAGGCACCGTCGGGCGCCGGTTACGCGCTGGCCGACCGGCGCGTGATCTCGACCGCGATCCCCGAATCCTTCGAACATTCCAGCCCGCGCCCGTTGACTCCGTTCGCGCGCGCCATGCGGTTGATGCTGATCGAATCGGCGCCCATCGCCGATGTCGACGACCCGATGGTGGTCGTCCTGAGTCCCGGTGTGCACTCCGAGACGGCGTTCGATCAGGCGTATCTCGCCGCGACGCTGGGTTTCCCGCTGGTCGAGAGCGCCGATCTCGTCGTTCGCGACGGCGCGCTGTGGATGCGCTCGCTCGGCACCCTCAAACGCGTGGACGTGGTGCTGCGCCGCGTCGACGCGGAATTCTCCGACCCGCTCGACCTGCGCCCGGACTCCCACCTGGGTGTCGTCGGTCTGGTCGAAGTGCTGCGCCGGGGCGCGGTGACCGTGGTCAACACCCTCGGCAGCGGTCTGCTGGAAAGTCCGGCGCTGACCGGATTCCTGCCCCGGATCTCGCGCGCGCTGCTCGGCGAGGAACTACTTCTCGACAGCACGCCGACCTACTGGGGCGGCGACGACAGCGAACGGTCGCATCTGCTGGCACGACTGGATCGGTTGGTCATCCGGTCGGCGGTCGACGGTTCGACCCTGTTCGGCCCCGAACTGTCGTCCGAACAACTCGAGGCGTCGAAGGCGCGGATCGAGGCGAATCCGTGGCAGTGGGTCGGACAGGAACCGGCCCAGTTCTCGGTGTCGCCCGCGGTGCAGGGCTACGGCGGATTGGCCTCGGCGCCGGTCGGCATCCGGCTGTTCTCGTTGGCGCGACGCGGTGGCTATACGGCCATGGCGGGCGGTCTCGGCCAATTGCGACAGCGACTGGAACCGGACCGCGCGGTCATCAAGGTCGCCGCCAAGGATGTGTGGGTACGCGCCGCGCCGACCCAGGTGACGGCGGTCTCGGCCGAACCCCAGGTCGAGGAACGCCCGCAGCGGTCGACCGCGATCGTGGAGGCGATCAGTTCGCCCCGCGTCCTCAACGATCTGTTCTGGATGGGCCGCTACAGCGAACGCGCAGAGTCGGTGGTCCGCCTGCTCATCGCCACCAACGACTGTTACCAGGACTACCGCTACCGCGCCTGGTCCGACGGCGCGGAAGCCCTTCCGGTCCTCATGTCGGCGCTGGCGAGGACCACCGGCACGATCGCCCCGGCCGCCGTGGTGGCGGCCACGCCCGTCGAAACACCACCCGTTCCGCAACAGGCGACGTCGGTGCGGTCCGAGGGTGGTTCCCCGGCCGACGGCGAGAGCCCGGCCACCGCCGCGAGTGGTGCTGATACACAGGCTGTTCCAGGTTCCGGGCCGGTGGATTCCGGCGCGGTTGCCGCGAACGGCGATGCTTCCGCGACCGACTCGGCGAACTCCGAGACGGAGGCTACGCGGTCGCCGTCGACGGTCGGCGAGGATCGATCCGCGACCCCGCTCGGTGCGGCAGAATCTGGATCGGGGACCACGGTGCCGTCCTCGGCGCAGTCTGGGGTGGCGGGTGAACCGCAGTCAGCTGGCGGTCAGTCCCCGTCCCGATCGGGTGCTGCTGGTCAGGATCGATCGGATGCCGGTGTTACATCGCAGGCAGATGCTGGTGGCCAGTCCCAGCCGGGTGCCGGTGGCCAGTCGCAGTCGACCGGTGGCCGAACGCAGTCGAGTGGCGGTCAGTCGCAGTCTCAATCGAGTGGCGGTCAGTCTCAGTCTCAATCGGGTGGCGGTCAGTCTCAGTCTCAATCGGGTGGCGGTCAGTCTCAGTCTCAATCGGGCGGTGGTCAGTCTCAGTCTCAATCGGGTGGCGGTCAGTCCCAGTCCCGATCGGCCGGTGAGCAGTCACGAACTGCCGGTCTCACCGGTGGCGATGCGCAGCCGATCCTCGGCGATCAACCCGCCCTCCTGCGCGGGAATTCCGGTGCGGGGGAGCGTGATCCCCGGCGCACCCGTGCTTCGCAGCTGAGCTCGAGTGCCTCGCGTGCGGGGTACGACTACCTGATGTCGCTGACCCTCGACCCGGGTCTGCCCGGTTCGCTCGCGTTCGCGATCGACCGGTACGGGTCGGCGGCGCGGGCGGTACGCGATCAGCTGTCGCAGGACACCTGGATGATCCTGAGCGCGGTGGATCGGGCATTGGCCGAGATTCGCGGGAGCGAGGAGGACGGCGAGGCGGCGTTGTCGTCGATGCATTCGCTGACCCTCGCCGCACTGCTCTCGCTGAACGGGATCGGGTCAGAATCGCTGGTGCGAGACGCGGGCTGGTACGTCATGGACATCGGCAAGCGCATCGAGCGCGGGCTCGCGCTGACGGCGCTGATGTCGGCGGCGTTGACGCAGACCTTCCACGGTGAAACCCAGCAGGTGGTCACCGAATCCGTGCTGCGCGCCGCGGAATCGTTGGTGAGTTACCGACGGCGGCACCGGGATTCGGTGCGGGTGTCGGCGGTCGCCGGGCTGCTGCTCTTCGACGCGAGCAATCCGCGGTCACTGGCCTACCAGCTCGATCGGCTCGACGAGAATTTCCAGGCGCTGCCCGGAGCATCGGGATCGTCACGGCCGCAACGGCTTCTGGCCGACGCGCAACGCATGTTGCGCCGCGTCGATCCGGCGGATCTGGAGGCCACCGACGCGGACGGCAAGCGGACCGAACTCGCCGAGCTGTTGGAAGGTGTGCATTTGCGGCTGCGCAAGGTCTCCGAATCGTTCGAGACGACGAAACTTTCGCTGCCGGCGGGTATACAACCGCTGTGGGGCAGCACGAGGGTGGTCGGATGACCGGGCGTGACGGTTTCGCCCGTCGTTACCGGGTGGAGCACAGAACCAAGTACTCGTATTCGGACGAGGTCAGCAGTTCCTACGGCCGCGCCTACCTCACCCCGCGTGAATTCCCCGGCCAGCGCCTGGTCTCGCACGATCTGACCATCGACCCGGTGCCGTCGGATCGTTCAGTCGGCACCGACGTCTACGGCAACACCACCTCGTATTTCCACGTGACAGCCGAGCACACCGAACTGGTGGTCACCGGGATATCGGTGGTGGACGTACAGCGCCCGGTTCCCGCCAGTGCGGACGGGCCGTGGGAACAGGCGCGTCCGACGTCCGTCAACGGCCCGCTCGCGGTGGAATTCACCCTGGATCTGCGTCCGCCGGAGATCAGCGCAGAGGTCACCGCCTACGCGGCGGAATCGCTGACGCCGGGTCGTCCGATGCTGGAGGCGGTCACGGATCTGAACACCAGGATCCACCGCGATTTCGCCTACCGGTCCGGCTCGACCAATGTCTCCACCAGGGTCGCCGATGTGTTCGCCGCCCGCGAAGGCGTGTGCCAGGATTTCGCGCGCATCGCCGCGGCCTGCCTGCGCTCACACGGTCTGGCCGCGCGATACGTGTCGGGATATCTGGCGACCGATCCGCCGCCCGGCAAGGAACGGATGGTCGGGGTCGACGCCACCCACGCCTGGGCCGCGGTATGGGTGCCTGCGGATTCGGCTTCGGACCGGACCGGGCACTGGATCGGTTTCGACCCGACGAACGATCAGTTCGCCGATGAGCGCTATGTGACCGCGGCCTGGGGTCGCGACTACGCGGATGTGCCGCCGCTGCGGGGCATCATCTACACCGACGCAAGGGAGAGCATCATTACCGTATCGGTCGACGTCGCTCCGCTGGAGGTATGAACCCGAGTGCGTGATTTCACCTGCCCGAACTGCGGTCAACAACTCGCGTTCGAGAATTCGGTCTGCCTTTCCTGTTCCAGCCCACTGGGTTTCAGTCTCGCGCTGCGGACCCTGCTCGTCATCGCCGATTTCGTCCCGACCGGTGACAACGGCAACCTCAGCGGCGAGGTCGACGGTCGGCGTTACCGGCTCTGCGACAATCTGCATGTCGCCAAATGCAATTGGCTCGTACAGATCCCCACCGAGCCCGCGGGGCAGTCGGTCTCCGATGGCGGAAACGGCGCGCAGTTCGATCCGAACCCGTCGGGTTCGGCGCCCGAACAGGGACGCCTCACGCGGGCCCAGCGGTTGCGCGCGCGGTTCCGAGGGTCGACGACCCGACAGGAAGTGATCGAGCCGGCCCCGCCCGCCGTGTACGGCACCGGTCCCGCGCTGTGCGAATCCTGCCGGTTGACGCGCACCAGGCCGAACGACGCCGATATCGCGGGGCTGGACGCCTTCGCCGAGGCCGAGGCCGCCAAACGCCGTCTGATCGTAGAACTGGCCGAACTCGGTCTCCCGCTGGTCGGCCGCGACGAGAATCCGAACACCGGACTCGCCTTCGACCTGCTGTCCAGCAAGATCGACAAGGTGTTCACCGGCCACCAGAACGGTGTCATCACCCTGGATCTGGCCGAGGCCGACGATCCGCATCGTGAGCAATTGCGCATCGAGATGGCCGAGCCGTATCGCACTCTGCTCGGACATTTCCGGCACGAGATCGGTCACTACTACTTCACCGTGCTCGTCGCCGATGACCAAGCGCGGCAACGCTTCCTGAATCTGTTCGGCGATCCCGACGCCGACTACCAGGCGGCCATCGACCACCACTATTCCCACGGCGCGCCCGCCGGTTGGGAGTCGAATTTCGTCTCCTCCTACGCCACCATGCACGCCGCCGAGGATTGGGCCGAGACATTCGCCCACTACCTGCACATCCGCGACACCCTCGACACGGCCGCCGCGTTCGGCATCGCCTCCGCGGGCGCGACCCTGGACCGGCCGCAGCCGGGACCCGCCGGATTCGACAAAATCATCGACCAGTGGCTGCCCCTGGCCTGGTCGCTGAACATGGTGAACCGCTCGATGGGCCATCCCGACCTCTACCCCTTCGTCCTCCCCGAACCGGTCCTGGAGAAGATGCGCCTGGTCCACGAACTCTGCGCGACCGCGGCGGTCTGAGCGACGTTCTCGCCGTTCCATCGCAATGCGCCGACGATCGGACTAAGCTATTAGCTAAGGAGGTGGTGTGGTGGGTGATGCAGCGGAGCAGTTCAACATCCACGAGGCCAAGACCAATTTGTCGCGGATAATCGAGCGAGTCGAACAAGGCGAGGAGATCGTCATCAGCCGAGCGGGCCATCCTGTCGCGAAGGTTGTACCGCTCATCCGCCGTGTCGACCGCCGTGGGCGTGGGTCGTTGCGTGGACATCTCGTGCTCGGGCCGGAATGGGATTCCGACGAGACCAACGCCTCGATCGCCGACGATTTCGGTCTGATGCCATGAGTCTTCTTCTCGACACCCATGTGGTTCTCTGGTGGTTGACCGGTGACCCCGCACTGTCGTCGGACATCGTGGATCGGATCGACCACGATATGGATGTGTACCTCAGTGCCGCGATCCTGTGGGAGGTCGCGATCAAGCAGGCGACAGGGAAACTCGCGGGACCAGGTGACCTTCCTGAACGCATCAGGGACAGCGGTTTTCTCGCGCTCCCGATCAGCCACGAACACGCGATCGTCGCCGGGCGCTTGCCACCCTTGCACCGTGACCCGTTCGATCGGATGTTGGTCGCGCAGGCACAGTGCGAGGGGCTGACGTTCGCGACCCGCGATCCTTACTGTCAGAAATACGACGTCGCGATCTTGGCCGTCTAGAAATCAGGCGCGCAGGCGTTCGCGGCGGAGCTGGTCCACCTCGGGGAGATCGAGAGGGGCCAGTTCATCGACGCCCAGAGCGCGGCGCAGCAGAAAATCGGCCAGTTCCGGGTTGCGGGCCAGGGCGGGGCCGTGCATGTAGGTGCCCAGGACCGAACCCTGGACGACGCCCTCCAGACCGTCGCCGACGCCGTTGCCGACCCCGCGGGTGACGCGGGCCAGACCCGTCGCGTCGCCGCCGAGTTTCGTTCCGCCCCTGTGGTTCTCGAAACCGGTCAGTGCGGCGGTGAGGCCGGGCAGCAGCGGGGTCGTGGTGACCTCGCCGATGGCGCGTTTGGACTGCGGGGACGTGGTGACATCGATCAGGCCGACACCGTCGACCCGTTCGCCGGTGGACGTCTCGTACCAGTGGCCGAGCACCTGGATCGCGGCGCAGATGGCAAGAACCGGAACACCTTTCGCGGCCGCCTGCTGCAAACCGGGATAGCGTTGCAGATGCCGGGTCGCCAACCGCTGCGCCGAATCCTCCGCACCGCCGAGGGTGTAGATATCCAGCGATTCGGGCACCGGATCGGGCAGCGTGATCTCCACGATCTCGGCGTCGTAGCCGCGCATCCGCGCCCGCTGACGCAGCACCAACGCATTGCCGCCGTCGCCGTAGGTACCCATCACGTCGGGCAGTACCAGCCCGATCCGCACGGTCGATTCACTCATGACTTCCGCTCGCTGCTGTTCGTCACCCTGGTCACTGCCTCGAGGTCGCGGTTCAGATCCCGGAACGCGGTGTAATTCGCGAGTACTTCCACATGGCCCGCCGGACAGGACGCGATGGCCCGCTTCGGATCGGCCACGGTCGTGTGCTCCACCCCCGCATAGGTGAGGCGGACCGCGAGATCGGTGGCCCGCTCACCGGAGGCCACCACCTGCACGCCCTCGAAATGCTCGAAACGCACATCCCACAGCCAGGACAGATCCTCGCCGTCGGGCACCTGCCCGTTCACCGCGATCACCAGCCCCGCCGAGGACGGTTCGATCATCGACAGCGCCTCCTGCCAGCCCGCCGGATTCTTCGCCAGCAACAGCCGAGCCGCGTGCTCGCCGACCTGCACGGTCCGATAGCGGCCCGCGATCTCACGCACGGTCCCCGCGGCCGCGGCCGCCTGCCCGGCATCGGCGCCGAGCGCGACCGCGGCGGCCACCGCCTGCGCCGCGTTACCGCGATTCGCCTTGCCCGGCAGCGCCAGCGTCAACGGCAAACGGATACCGTCCGGGCCGCGCAACTCCTCGCCATCGAGCCACCAATTCGGTTCCGGCCGTTCGAAATCGGTGCCGGTACTGCGCCAATGCGCGCCCTCCCACACGATCGGCTCACCACTGCGCGGACAACTCGTCGCGTCCATGGCCCAGCCGCCGCCCGCGGCCACCCACACCACATTCGGGTGGTCGTAGGCGATCGAGGCGACCAGCACATCGTCACAGTTGGCGATCACCACGGTATCGGGATGTTTCGCCAGCCCGGCCCGCAGTCGGCGCTCGATCATATTGATCTCGCCCACTCGATCCAGCTGGTCGCGGCTCAGATTCAACAACACCACCGCCGCCGGAACCAGCGAATCGGTCACATGCGGCAGATGCAATTCATCCACCTCGATCGCCGCCAACTCGACACCCGGATGCGCGCTCAACGCGGCGACGATCCCGGCATCCATATTCGCGCCGTCGGCCTGGGTGGCCACCTCGCCCAAGGTCGCCAGCGCCGCCGTCGTCATCCTGGTCGTGGTGGACTTGCCGTTCGTTCCGGTCACCAGCACCGTGCGCCTGCCACGACCCAGCTGATCCATGATCGACGGATCGATTTTCAGCGCGATCAGCCCGCCGATCATCGACCCCTTGCCGCGACCCGCTCGCTGCGACGCCCACGACGCTGCCGCCGCGGCCCGCAGGGCGATACGCCCACGCACCGAAATCTCTGCCACGCGGTGAGCTTAGGTTATTTGCGGCCGGGGCCGCGGGTTCGCTGTAATTCGGCGGCCCGGGGGCCGCGGGTTCGCGGCCCCTTGTTGTCTCGCGTCCGAGCGGTCGATACTCGCGACTGCGTCGCATTGTCTCGACCGCTCGGACGCGAGACGGGCCGCGAACCGAGCGCTCGTCGGGCTCGCGCCAGTGGTGGGGTGCGTCGCGATCTGCGGTGGGAGATCGGGCGTGAACTGGGCTCTTGTGGGGGTGAAGCGTCACCTGTCGGGTTCCGGACGTGGCGGCGGAGGAAGGCTCGGCGCAGTGGAAGAAGATCTGCTCGATGTCGATCTCGATCGCGAGGATCGGGGTGATGGCTAGGAGCCACCCGTGGTCGAAGTGATCGGCGTCATGGACGGGGTGGGCGCGGTCGTTGACGCGCGGTGTCTCGCTTCGGCCGAAAATGACGAAGATCACGCCTGTGTGGAGAAGGGCGGGATGTCCAGCGAGCCGTCGGGGCGGTCGCCGGGTGTTCGGCTTACCGTGTGCCCGGTTCGGAGCGAATGACCGCTCACACCGCCCGGTCGAACAGGTTGGGTTGTCCGGTGGCGTAGCGGTCGGCATCGATCTGGCGCAGCGGTTCCAATTCGACGGCGCGGTACATCTCGAACATGCGGCAGCGTGCCGCGTTCGATCCGGCGACGTCGAGCAGGGCGTTCACGGCGGTGCGCGCGGATTCGTTGGCGCCCTCCATGGTGGCGAGATCCACGTTGGTGCGCACGTAATCACCGGCGAGGAACAGATTCTCGATCGCGCCGTGCGACTCGGGGCGGTACTCCCAGGAACCGGCGGTATTGATGAGCAGCGGATCGGCGTTGGTGTTGCGGCCTTGGGCGGCATTCCAGGTGATTCCGGGATCGAGGAACCAGGAATGCAGATCGGCGTCGCGCAGTGATTCACCGTTGTCGTCGAGGTGCTGACGCATCTGCGCCCAGACCTCGCGCGCGATCTCGTCGGGGCTGCACTCCTTGGCGGTCTTGCCGTAGAGCACACCGGGGGTGTTCCAGTCGGAGATGTCCACCGAGAGGCAGTCCCGCACGGTGCCGTCGCCGTACTGTGGCAGTTTGCGTGACCAGTGCTGATTCTGGCTGATCGAGGTGAGTGACCACGGCGCGTCGATATAGGCGGTGTGGCCCCGCGAGATATCCGACGGCGTGCGCAGGTAGAACTGGATACCGGTCATCCAGTCGACGAAAAGCCGGTCCATCGAGGCCAGTTCCGGCTGCAATTCGAGAACGGCGGGTGACCACAGGGTGCGGGCGATCTCGGCGGGCAGCGCGACGACGAAATAGTCGGCTTCCACCGTGCGAGCCCCGGCCGCGTCGACGATGCGCGCCCCCGCGATCCTGCGGTCGCGCACCTCCAGCCCGCGAACTTCCGCGCCGAGCGCGAATTCGACCCCGAGTGCGCGCAGACGTTCGGTCCACGGGTCGATCCACGCGGCATTGGTCGGCCCGTTCAGCACCCGGTCGAGCGCGCCGTCGTTACCGACTTCGAACGGGTTGCCGAGGAACTGTTCGCCCATGGTGCCGATGGTGCGCACACTGGCGACATCCTCCTTGGCGGCGACCATGATGCTGGTCAGTGCCCGTGAGAGCAACGCTCGGAATTCGTGGGAACGACGGTGCGCGCCGACGAAGTCGTGCCACGCCATTCCCTCCCACTGACCGAGCCGCCTGGCATCGGAACTGGTGTTGAAGACGAGCAGGCGATTGGCGAACCACAGCCCTTCGGGCGCGGGCAGTTTCAGCGAGGTGGAGATCGCCGCGCCGACGGTCTCGAGGAATGCCTCGGGTGTCGGTTCGGTGCGCGCGCGTGGGCCGAGCGGCAGCGTGCGGAAGTCGTCGCCGTCACGCCGGGCGAAACGGGCTTCCGGCACGGCGAGCAGATTGTTCCAGACGCCGTCGGGGTTGCCCGCGAACGGAATGCGCCGCATGGTGTCCGGAATGTGCTGGTAGAAGCCGGGGAAGAAGCGGAACCCGTGTTCGCCGGGCAGATCGGGCCGCCCGCCGGAGCCGGTGCCGGGCACGGGAATGCTCCGCGCTTTCCCTCCGATGGCACGTCGCTCGTACACGGTGACCTGGAATCCGCGTTCGGCCAGTTCGTGGGCGGCGGTCAACCCCGCCACCCCACCGCCGAGTACCGCGACTCGTCGACCGGGCTGCGCGCCCGCCGAGGCCGGTCTCATCGCGCCTGCCGAGAAACCGCCTGCTGTCGCGACTCCAGCAACGCCCACTGCCACCGTGCCGCGAATCATCGATCTCCGCGAGACGGCCCATCGTTTGTCTGCCATGCGCTTCTCTGCTGCCTAAGCCTTCGGGGGACCTACCTGCACCGCCGCACCCACCATAAAGTGGCGACTCCGAGTCGACCGACCCAACCCCGGACGCCGCCCGCGGGCCACCGTCGGTATGAAGCGTCGACGGGCCGCGCGAGTACGGGCGTCCAGAGAGTACCGCCGTGCGTCGCGCCCCATGGCGACTTCGCGCCATTCGCTCGGTGCGAACCCGTGCGACGGACGGTTCGCCGGACCTCGGTGAGGTGCGTGGCGAGCTGATCGGCGATCCGTACGAGCCCTGCTGCCAACGGACTTCGGCACGCTGACCAGGTGCGATCCGTTTTGATCCACGACGGCGACCGTCGTCGGCTGTGTGCGACATCGGTGCGGCGACCGACATCGGTGCGCCGCCCGATCCGCTGCGGCGGCCTCGTGAAGCGCTACGCCAGAGTGCCACCACCCGACCGACTCGGGAACAGTCGTCGGTTTCCGAGATCGCCGAATGGTCCCGGTTGCCCGGACCGGGCGAAGCGGTCGCCGGTCTGTGCGCTATCGGCCCTGTGCATCGTTCGGGGCGAGCCACTTCGGGGCGGGTGCGCCAACCGCGTCGAGCCCGCCGACCGACATCGGTGGGGTGGTGACTCCGTCCGTCGGCATGCCGCCCGCACAGCGGCCACCTTCTTCCATCGGCTGACAGCGGGTGTTCGCCGAGGCCGGTAGCTATCGCTGAGGTCGGTAGCTATCGCTGAGGCCGGTAGCTATCGCTGAGGTCGGTGTTGTCGCGGGGGCCAGTACTACGCCGAAGTCGGTACCGCCGCGGTGACCGGTGCCACCGCGCGGACCGTGGCCGCGGCGGTGACCGGGATGACGGCGGTGACCGGGATGACGGCGGTGGCCGGGATGACGGCGGTGGCCGGGATGACGGCGGTGGCGGTGGCCGGGACGGTGACGGTGGCCGGTGCGACGGCGGCGACCGGGACTACAGCGGCGACCGGGACTACAGCCTGCTTCGCCCCCGGCGACCGCGCGGAAGTGGCGACGAACGCACCCCCGATGACGACGACCCCGCCGACCAGCGAGGTGGCGGTGGGTGTCTCGTCGAGGAACGCCCACGCGGCGGCGATGCCGACGACGGGGACGAGCAGGGAGAACGGGGCGACCGTGCCGGCGGGGTAGCGGCCCATCAGGTAGGTCCACAGCCCCGAGCCCACGATGGTCGCGAGGACGGCGATGTAGGCCAGGGCCGCCAGGGCGGGCCAGCCGGTGCCGGAGAACGCGGCGGCGAGAGCGCGCGGTCCGGTGAGGGGGCCTTCCGTGGCGGCGGACAGCGACAGCAGCGGCACGGGGGGCACCACCGCGATCCAGAGCGTCAGATGCAGCGGGTCGAAGCCGGGGGAGGTACTGGCGGCCATGCGCGCTCCGATATTGCCGAAGGCCCAGCCGAGTCCGCCCGCGAGGGTGAGCAGCACCGGGAGCAGGGTCGCGTGTTCGAGGCGGTCCCAGCCGATGACGGCCATTCCGGTCAGCGCGACGCCGATTCCCGCGAGTTGCGCCGGGCGGATCCGTTCGCGCAGGAAGACCGTGCCGAGCAGCACCGTGAACGGCGCAGAGGATTGCAGTACCAGCGAGGCGAGGCCGGTCGGCATGCCGGTGCGCATCGCGGTGAACAGGAACGCGAATTGCAGGATGCCGAAACCGGTGCCGTACAGCAGGATCCAGCGCAATTTCACTCGGGGACGTGGGACGAACAGCAGCACGGGGATCGCGATGACGGCGAATCGCAGCGCGGCGAAGAAGAAGGGCGGGAAGTGATCGAGGCCGACGCGGATGGCGAGGAAGTTCAGGCCCCAGAGCAGGACGACGGTCAGTCCGAGTAATCGGTCGCGGGTGGTCACGCCTCCCATCGTCGGATCGAAGATAGATCAGAACAATCGAATTAATATGGAGTATCCATGTAGTGGTGCTTCACATTCAGCGGCGGTGGCGGGAGGGTGATGACGGAACGGTCCGGCAGCGCGATGTCGGTGGAACGGTTGCGTGTCCTGCGCGAATTAGCCGATCGCGGCACCGTCGGCGCGGTCGCCTCGGCGCTGTCGATGACCCCCTCGGCGGTGTCGCAGCAGCTCAAGGTGTTGGCGCGGGAGGCGGGCGTCGCCCTGCTCGAACCCGACGGCAGACGGGTCCGGCTCACCGACGCCGGACACGCCCTCGTGGTCCGTGCCGACGAGGTACTTGCCGCCATGGACCGGGCTGTGGCGGAGATGGCGCACTATCGCGGGTCACCGCGCGGGCGGGTGCGGGTCGCGGTGTTCCCGTCCGGTGGGGCGCTGCTGCTGCCGCATGTGCTCACCGCGATGGCGGACAGCGGCGTCGACGTCCTCGCCAGTGACGAGGATGTGCCGCCCGCGGGAGTCTCCCGGTTGCTGGCCGATTACGACATCGTGCTCACTCACCGCGACGAGCGCGCGCCTTCGGTCTCGGGCGCGCGCGTGGCGGCCAGGGTGCTCATGCGCGAGCCGATCGACGTGGTGGTCGCACCGACCCATCGGCTGGCCGGGAAATCCTCGGTGACCCCGGCGGAATTGGCGCAGGAGTCGTGGATCAGCGTCCGCGGCGGATTCCCGGTGGACGACGTCCTGCGCTCGATCGCGACGGTGACGGGGGTGGAACCACGAGTAGTTCAGCGTCTCAACGATTTCCGTGTGATCGAGACGGTGGTCGCGGCCGGGTACGGCGTCGCGTTGATGCCGCGCTTCGCCGTCGTGCACCCGGGTCTCGCCGTGCTACGGCTCTCCGGTGTCCGTGCGGCGCGCGCCTACGAACTGGCGACGCGTCCGCACGCGGGGAAGCGGCCCGCGATCGCCTCGGTACTCGGGGCCTTCCGCACCGCGGCGGCCTTGGTCACCGAGAAATAGCGAACGGCCCGGCATTCGAGACGCCGGGCCGTTCGCGAGAACCGCGCTCAGTACACGCCGGGCGGGCCCTGTTGCCGGTACTGCTGCGCGCCGATGTAGCCGAAATCGTCGGCGACCATCGCCGCGAGTTCGAGCAGGGCGCGCCGGGTCGGCTTGCTGACCAGTTCCAGGTCGATCTCCGCGCCCTCGGCCAGGTGATCGTCGAAGGGGACGACCTGCACCGCCCTGGTGCGATCGAGGAACAGCCTGCGCAGCTGTTCGAGGTCGATGGTGGAGGCGCCACGCCGAGAAGCGTTGACCACCACCACGGTTCGCTCGACGAGTTTGTTGTAGCCGTGGTGTTCGAGCCAGTCCAGGGTCGCCGACGCGCTGCGCGCCCCGTCGATGGCGGGGGAGGTGACAAGGACCAGCGAACTGGCCATGTCCAGCACGCCGGACATGGCCGAATGCATCAGTCCGGTACCGCAGTCGGTGAGGATGATGTTGTAGAAGGATTGCAGTATGCCGATGGCCTTGCGGTAGTCGGCTTCGCTGAACGCCTCCGATACGGCCGGATCCTGTTCCGAAGCAAGCACTTCCAGGCGGCTCGGCGCCTGCGAGGTGTGTGCCCGGACATCGGAGTACCGCGAGATCTGCTGGTCCTCGAGCAGATTGCGGACCGTCGACCGGGTCTGCCGCGGCACCCGGTGCGCGAGGGTGCCCAGATCGGGATTGGCGTCGATCGCGATGACCCGGTCACCGCGCAGCGACGCGAAGGTGGAGCCGAGCCCCACCGTGGTCGTCGTCTTGCCGACGCCGCCCTTGAGCGAGAGGATCGCGATCCGATAGTCGCCGCGCACAGGCTGATTCACCCGGTCGACCAGATCGCGGTGCACGATATCGGCCGAGGATTCACCCGGATTGATCGCACCGCCGGACGCCTTGTGCAACGCCCGCCGCCAGCCGCTGCGCGGGGCGCGCCTGGCTCGCTTGAGCAGGTTCAGATCATTGACAGAATGACCGGGCTGACCTGGTTGCTGCATATGCTGCGGCTGGAACGCCCCCTGCTGCGGCGCGTATCCGGGCGGTCCGCCCTGCCACACCTGGCCGGGGCCGGTCTGGCCCATCGGCCCGGCGGCGTTCGGGGGCGCGTTGAAACCACCCGGTGCGCTGGGGCCGGGAGGGATGGGGCCGAGAGGATTCGGCCCACCGGGCCCACCGGGCGACGGGTACATCGGGGGCGGGGGCGGCTGCTGGGCCGGAGGCGGCGGCGGAGCCCAGCTGTAGATGGGGCCGCTCTGCGGTTCCTGTCCCGGACCGGCTTCGGGATACTGTTGCGGCCCGCGCGGATCGGGGCCGGGCTCCTGACGGTATTCGCCGTACTGCGGACCCTGCTGGTGGATCGGGTGATTGCCGCTGTGCTGTTCCTGGCCGGGGCCGCCCTGATAGGGCGCCGACGGATACGGTCCGCCCTGGTACGGCGGCTGCGGGTAACCCTGCTCCGCCGGCGGCGCGAAACCTTCGCCTGCGCCGTAACTCTGGGGACCACCCTGCGGCGCGTACGCATTCTGGTCCGCGGGGCCGGTCGAATAGCCCGCGTACTGGTCCTCGGGCTGCGGTGCCGCCTCGGCTTCCCGGCTCGCGGCCTCCGGTCGTTCCTGCCCGCGCTCGGCGGTGGACTCGGCTGCGGGTGACTCGGGCGAATCGTCGTGCGCCGCGGTCCCGCTCGCGGAATCGCCGGTGACCTCGGCCGTATCCACCGAATGACTCTGCAGCCAGGGCGGCGAAGTCGGGTTGTGGTCGTTGTTTGTCACAGTTCCCCCATCTGCTCGGAAGCGAGCAGAGAGCTCGGCGCTTGAATGCGAATCCAACGCTAGCACGGGGTTCACGGCCCCGCGTCGCGGTCTTCCGGCGGACGCGCAGGTTGCCACGACTGTTCACCCGGTCGTGGTAATTCACTGATTGTCGTTCTCCCCCAGCAGGTCAGAGGGCCGGACATCACCTCGCCCGCAGGCGTGACGTCCGGCCCTCGAGCCTACTCGGCCGCGGTGCTCAGCGTGCCCGGTTGACCGCGCAGACGACGGCGCGCAGCGACGCGGTGGTGATGGAGGTGGCGATGCCGACGCCCCACACGACCTTGTCCCCGATGGCGCATTCGACGTAGGCCGCGGCCTGCGCGTCGTCACCGGCGGACATGGCGTGCTCGGAGTAGTCCAGCACCCGCACGTCGAAGCCGACGGTGGCGACGGCGTCGACGAACGCGGCCAGCGGTCCGTTGCCGGAACCGGTGATCTCCTGCTCGACGCCGTCGACCTTCACCACGGCGGTGATGGAGTCGACGCCGCCGTCGGTCTCGGAGGCGGTGACCTTCTGGCGGATCCGCTCCAGCGGCAGAATCGGGGTCAGGTACTCCTCGGAGAAGACGTCCCACATCTCCTTGGGCGTCACCTCGCCGCCCTCGCCGTCGGTGATCTTCTGGATCGCCTGGGAGAATTCGATCTGGAGCCTGCGCGGCAGCACCAGGCCGTGATCGGTTTTCATGATGTAGGCCACCCCGCCCTTGCCGGACTGCGAGTTGACCCGGATGACGGCCTCGTAGGTGCGCCCGACATCCTTGGGATCGATCGGCAGGTAGGGCACCTCCCACACGATGTCGTCGACATCGGCGTTCGCGGCGTCGGCCGTCGCCTTCATCGCGTCCAGGCCCTTGTTGATCGCGTCCTGATGCGAACCGGAGAACGCGGTGTAGACCAGATCGCCGCCGTAGGGGTGGCGTTCGTGCACGGGCAGTTGGTTGCAGTATTCGACGGTGCGGCGGATCTCGTCGATGTCGGAGAAGTTGATCTGCGGGTCGACACCGCGCGAGAACAGGTTCATGCCCAGGGTGACCAGGCAGACGTTGCCGGTGCGCTCACCGTTGCCGAACAGGCAGCCCTCGATGCGGTCGGCGCCCGCCTGGTAGCCCAGTTCGGCGGCGGCGACGGCGGTGCCACGGTCGTTGTGCGGATGCAGCGACAGCACGATCGACTCGCGGCGGGCCAGATTGCGGCTCATCCACTCGATCGAATCGGCGTAGACGTTCGGCGTCGCCATCTCGACGGTCGCGGGCAGATTGATGATCATCGGCTTCTCGGGCGTCGGCGCGATGATCGCGGTGACCGCGTCGCAGACGTCCTTGGCGTATTCCAGCTCGGTGCCGGTGTAGGACTCCGGGCTGTACTCGTAGCGCCAGTTGGTGTCCGGGTAGCGCTTCTCCACTTCCAGGCACAGCGTGGCGGCATCGGTGGCGATCTTCTTCACCGTGTCGCGGTCCGCGCGGAAGACGACCTTGCGTTGCAGGATCGAGGTGGAGTTGTAGAAGTGCACGATCACATCGGTCGCGCCCGCGCACGCCTCGAAGGTGCGCTCGATCAGTTCGGCGCGACATTGCGTCAGCACCTGGATCGTCACGTCGTCGGGGATCGCGCCGTCTTCGATGATCTCGCGCACGAAATCGAAATCGGTCTGGCTGGCCGACGGGAAACCGACCTCGATCTCCTTGTAGCCCATCCGGACCAGCAGGTCGAACATGCGGCGCTTGCGGGCCGGGCTCATCGGATCGATCAGTGCCTGGTTGCCGTCGCGCAGGTCGACGGCGCACCAGCCGGGGGCGCGATCGATGATCTTGTCCGGCCAGGTGCGGTCGGCGACGGTGATCGGCTCGACTTCCTCGGAGAACGGCCGGTACCGGAACGTCGGCATGGACGAGTTCTTCTGCGTGTTCCAGGCGGGCTGGTCGACGGGCGCGGCTTTCGACGGGGCCGAAATGGTGCGCGTGCCGGAAATGAAGGCGTCAGCGGGGGACATGCGATTTCTCCAGGGTGTGGTGGATCCCGTGTGGGTCGACCGGCGCGGCAAAACCCCGCGACGGAGAGCCGGTCTGATCAGACCCCGTCGCGGCGTTCGAGAAGAAGCGCCCGCAGCATGATGTCGGCCAGTTTACCGCGCCGCAATCAACGAGCCAACGCAGGTCCCCGTCGTCGGATCGTCCGTCGTGGGAGGTTAGCGTTTCGACGTCCGAACTGAACGCTCGTACGGGTACTCATCCGGCGGGACGTCGAAGGAACTGTTCACCATGACCTGGCTGGAAATGCTGGCCGTCCTCGCCGCCGGTATCGCGGCGGGCGGCATCAACACCATCGTCGGATCGGGAACGCTGATCACGTTCCCGGTACTGCTCGCCTTCGGGCTCCCGCCGGTCACCGCGAATGTGTCGAACACGATCGGACTCGTTCCCGGCTCGATCAGCGGTGTCATCGGATACCGCCGTGAGCTGGCGGGCCAGCGGGCCAGACTGCTCACGCTCGGCAGCGCGTCCCTGCTCGGCGGCATCACCGGCGCGGTGCTGCTGCTGACCCTTCCCGCCGACGCGTTCAAGGCCATCGTGCCGGTGCTGATCATCGCGGCGCTGATCCTGGTGATGGTGCAGCCGAGGCTGGCGCGCTGGGTGAAACAGCGACGCGAGGGCGACGGCGGTCCCGCGCCCGAACACGGCGGGCCGATCCTGCTCGCCGCGGTCTACGCGACCGGTATCTACGGCGGCTATTTCGGAGCGGCCCAGGGTGTGCTGCTGATCGGGCTGCTCGGCGTCTTCGTACACGAGGACATGCAGCGGCTCAACGGTGTGAAGAATGTGCTCGCGCTGATCGTCAACGCGGTATCGGCGCTGATCTTCATCGTGGTCGCCGACGTCGACTGGACCGCCGTCGCGCTGATCGCGGTCGGTTCGATCATCGGCGGGCAACTCGGCGCTACGGTGGGCAGGCGCATGTCGCCGACCGTGCTGCGCGCGGTGATCGTCGTCGTCGGCACGATCGCGGTGATCCGGCTGCTCGCCTCGTGAGTCGCCGTGCGGCGCGGTCCGGCCGACCGACGACACCGGGCGAAGGAGGATTCGGGGTTGAATTCGTCACCGAGGATGACGACCTGCGGCGCCGAGGTGTCCGACCGTGCTGACCCGCGACGCCGGGGCGACCGTGCGTAGCCGGATCGCGCGTCGCTCGACCGTGTCGCTCGTCGCGGCCCTGATCGCCGTCCTGCCCGCGGTGAGCGGATGCGGCCCGGTCGCCGGGCACGAGTCCGCGGTCGCCGAACTCGTCGCGCAGGCCGACGCCGCCGCGACCCCGCACCTGGAATGGACCGCGTGCGCCGACCCGGATCTGACCCGCTACGACTGCGCGACCGCGACGGTGCCGCTCGACTACGCCAGGCCCGACGGCGCGACCATCGACCTGGCCGTCGTCCGGCAGCGGGCCACCGACGCGGACCGCAAGGTCGGCACCCTGTTCGCGGCGGCGGGCGGTCCCGGCGGATCCGGCCTCGACTGGGCGGCGAAGGGCGCGATGTTCTCGGGCGAGGTGAGCCGCCGATTCGACGTCGTCACCTTCGACCAGCGCGGCGTCGGCCGCAGCGCACCCGTCCGCTGTTTCACCGACGAGGACGACCAGCGCGGATTCTGGACCGGTGCGACGATCCCGCCGGTCACCGTCGAACAGCAGGCCGCGACCGAGCGGGCTGCCAGGGATCTCGCGGCGGGTTGCGCCGCGCACAGCGCCGCGCTGCTGCCGCATCTGACCACCGTCGACGCCGCGCGCGATCTGGATCTGCTGCGCCGCGCGGTCGGCGAGTCCCAGCTGACCTTTCAGGGCAGTTCGTACGCGAGTTATCTCGGCCAGGTGTACGGCGCGCTCTTCGGCGACCGCGTGCGCGCGTTGCAACTGAGTTCGATGATCGACCCGGACGCCTACACGCGCGACACCACCGCCGCGATCCTCGATACCGCGACCGGCGGCGAGAACGTCCTCAACGAATTCCTGCGATTGTGCGCCGCGAACAGGAGCGCGTGCGCTTTCGCCGAATCACCGATATCGACCGCGACCGGTTTCGCCGAGCGCTCGGCGTCGGGCTGGTCGAGTGCGGATCTGCGCCCGCGCTACGACGCGCTGCTCGACGCGCTGGCGAAAGGGCCCGTCTCGGTCGGGTCCGGTGACACCGCCGTGCGGGTGACCTACAGCGACGCCGTCCAAGCCCAGGCATTGTTGCTGTACGACCACGAGAAGGGCTGGCCCGCGCTGGGCGAACTACTCACCGAACTCGAACACGGCGCCTCGGGCGACGCGGGCGCGGTGCGCGCGATCCTGGCCGCCGGCGCCATCGACTTCGACTATCTCGACTCCTTCACCGCCATCTCCTGCGCGGACAACACCCTGCCCCGTCAGCCGGAGATCTGGCCGCAGTTGGCGAGCCGGTTCGCCGCGAGCGCGCCGACCTTCAGCGGTTTCTGGCTGTATCTGCGTCAGCCCTGCGCGGCGTGGCCCGCGCCCGCGACCGGATACCCGCAGCGCTACGCGGGCCCGTGGACGCTGAGTTCGGACAAACCGGCGCTGCTGATCAACAACCGCTTCGACCCCGCGACGCCGCTGCTGTTCGCGCAGCGCGCGCAGCAGGCGATGGTGAACGCGCGCCTGGTCGTGATCTCCGACGGCTACGGCCACGAACCGGCCGACGAATGCACCCGCCACCTCCGCGAGCGTTATCTGATCGACCTGCAACTCCCGGCTCCCGGCGCCACCTGTTCGGCCGATTCGGCACCGTTCGCCCGCTGACCGTGTAATTACCGCCGTCGCGGTGTTCTTCGGCCGCGATCGGTGTGGTTTGTACGCCGAAATACCGGTAATCTGCGCCTCGGCCATGCGTGATGAGGGAGGTGGCCGGTGGATAGACGCGCCTTCTTTCGGGCGGCGGGCGCGGCGGCGCTGTTCGGAGCCGCGGGCGGTTCCGTGCTCGGTACTCGCCCGGCGGCGGCGGATCCGCTCTGGTTCAACCTGTTCCGCGAGTGGGTTCCCGAGATCTTCGCGACGCTGCCCGATCCGCCGGAGCATTCCCCGGCGATCGTGATCGGCTCCGGATTCGGGGCCTCGGTCACCGCGCTGCGGCTGGCGCAGTCCGGTGTCGCCACGACCGTGCTCGAACGGGGCTCGCAGTGGCCCAACGATCCGTGGCGCGAGATCTTCACCGGTGACGACCTACCCGACGGCCGGGGTTTCTGGCATCGCACCAGTTTCACCGGCGTCACCAAGGTCCCGATGCAGTTCGCCAGTTTCGGCGGTGTGCTCGACTGCACCTCCTACCCGGGCATCGATGTGTGGCGGGCCGCGGCGGTCGGCGGCGGTTCGGTGATCTTCACCGGCGCGATGGTCGCCCCGGAACGCCGGTTCTTCGATCACGTCTTCGGCGGCGTCGCCGACTACGGGGAACTCGACAGCGTCTACTACCCCCGGGTCAGGCAGATGTTGCGACTCGACCCGATTCCCGCCGATCTCTATGCCGCCCAACCCTTCACGCACTCCAGGGCGTGGGACGCGCAGGTGCGCAAGGCGGGATATCAACCGCTGCCCAACGATTCGATCTTCACCTGGGATGTGCTTCGTGCCGAACTCGCCGGGGCCACCCGTGCGTCGGCCACGGTGGCGCGCAGCAATCTCGGCAATTCCAACGGCGCGAAATTCGACCTGAACCAGAACTACCTGCGGTACGCCAGGGAGACCGGGAAGGCGGCGATCTTCCCCGGCCACCGTGTCGACAGCATCGCCCAGGAGTCCGGCGGACGTTTCACGGTGACGGTGACCACACTGTCGCCCACCGGCGACCGGCTCGGCACCCGCACGCTGACCTGCGACCGCCTCTTCCTCGGCGCGGGTTCCATCGGCACCTCCGAACTGCTGGTACGCGCCCAGGCCACCGGCACGCTGCCGAATCTCAACGAGCACATCGGCGCGGGCTGGGGCACCAACGGTGACGTCGTGCTGGCCCGCGGCGCGAGCGCCGTCGGCGGTTTCGGGCAGGGCGTGCCGAGCGCGAGCCGGATCTTCGACGAGCGCACCGCGCCGGTGACCCTGGAGAACTGGTACATCCCCGGCATCCCCTTCGAAACCGGCGCGCTCGCCTCCCTCGGCATGGTGCTCGACTCCACTCGCACCCGATTCGGCTACGACCGAGGCTCGGATTCGGTCGGGCTGTCCTGGTCGGTGCGCAATCGCGAGGAGACCACGGCGGTGGCCCGCGCGGTCGATCGCCGAGTCGCCGAGGCCGCGGACGCCCTCGTCGAATACAGCGCCCTCGGCTACGACGCCAACGCGATGTTCACCGCCCATCCGCTGGGCGGGGCGGTACTCGGCAAGGCCACCGACGGGTACGGGCGGGTGCACGGCCATCCCGGTCTCTACGTCATGGACGGCGCGGCGATACCGGGAAGCACCGGCACGGTCAATCCGTCGCTCACCATCACCGCCCTTGCCGAACGCAATATCGAGGCCGTCATCCGGGAAGGTCGCTGAGCCCTTCGGCCCCCGCGGGCCGCTGATCGGATTCGCCGCGTGGACGGTGGATATGGTGCGTGTACGCCGGTACGGGCCGCCGCGGCGGGCTACTCTCGGCTGACCGTTCGGCGTTGAAGGGATCCTCCTGTGGCAGCTTCTACCACCCCGTCGAATGTCGACGCGGCGTCGGATCCGGCCCGGGCCGCGGACAAGCGGCCCGCTTTGTGGACCGATCTGGTCATGCTGGCACTGGCTGTCGTCTCGCTCGTGCTGGTCGTCTGGGTCAGCTTCTTCACGGTGTCCGACACCGTCTACCACACGGTCGTGGTCACCGACTGGGTCATCTGCGGGATCTTCGCCGCGGAATTCCTGTGGCGCTGGCGTCGCGCGGGCTGGCCGTGGACCTTCCCGTTCGTCTACTGGTACGAAGTGCTCGGCATGATCCCGGTGACCAGCCCGTTCTTCCGCGGTTTCCGGCTGCTGCGCATCGTGGTCATCGCGGTGCGGCTCGGGCGGGTGGCCGATCGGGCGCTCGGTGACCGGGTGACCGCCGCGGTGGTCAACCATTTCGTGAAAACCATCGTCGACGTGATCAAGCGGCCGATGACGATCGCCGTACTCGACGAGGTGGCGCATGTGCTGCGCACCGGTCACTACACCCGCAATATCGCCGCCGCGTTGGAGGAGAACCGGTCGGAGATGGACGAGATGATCGTCGAACTCATCAAGAAGGATCCGGCCGCGGGCAAGGTCCGCTACATCCCCTTCCACGAGGACATCATGCGACTGGTCGCCGACACCACCTTCCGCATCGTCTTCCAGGTACTCGCCGATCCGAGGACCGACGAACTGGTCTCGGACATGATCCGCGAGAACGTCGACCAGATCAGGACGGCGGTGCGCGACGGCGTGCGGGTCGAGCCGTCCTATTACGGCCACACCCCGCACGAGCGCAGGGTTCGGCACCTGCTCATGCAGCAGTCGAGCAATCCGTGACGCCGGTCAGTGCGCGCCGTGCCTGATCTCCTCGCGCGGCCGCGCGTAACGCTTTGTCTCCCAGACGATCAGCACCACGAGTACAGCGCACAACAGGGTGAGCGAGGCCAGCGCCGGTAGCGCGCACGCGAGCGGTATCAGCGCGAGCAAGGCCACGGCGGCGACTACGCGCGGCACCGTGATCTGGCCTGTCGCATAGTGTTTGAAGCCCACCAGCGCGATCAGGTACAGCACGACGCCGCCGTAGAGCGCGAACAGCGGGATCCCGTACAGCGCGTCCTTCAGGGTGTGGTCCGAGGCGTCGCCGACGTAGTACAGCACCTTTTTGAGGCCGAGCGAGAGGCCGATGATGCCGACGATCATCGGGAAATGCCAATAGGTGTAGCAGTTGCGGGCGATCTTGATCTGACGCTGACCCGTCGCGCGCTTCAGTTCGTGTTCCACCGCCAGCGCGGCGACGTCGAAATAGGCCCACCACAGCAGTCCGGCGATCGCGAGGCCGAGCAACGATCCGACGGCGATCGGCCAGGAGATCGGTAGCCCGGCGACCCCGATGCCGATGGACACGATGGATTCGCCCAGCGCGACGATGATGATCAGTCCGTAGCGCTCGGCGAAATGGCCGGCGGAATTCACCCGCCAGTCCTCGCCCGCCAGGATCGTCCACAGCATGTCGCCCGCGATCGCGGCGATCCACAGGATGGTCTGCACGCGCCCGTCGGTCATCGCGGCGATCACGAGCAGGGTGGTGCCGATGGTGATGGAGCCGAGCGCCCAGCGGGTGACCTGACCGCGCAGCTGAGGATCTTCGGCGCTGGCGAAGTAGAAGACTCCGACGTGGATCATCCTGGTCACCAGATAGGCGATCGCGAACACCAGCGGGCCGAACCAGCCGCCGGGCAGATCCCGGAAGGCCTCGGGGATCGTGATGGCCGCGATCAGGCCACCGCCCATCGCCGCGAACATCGCGACGCGGGTGAAACCCTCGTCCGCCTTGACCACATTGCCCAGCCAGGAATACGCGATCCACACCCACCACATGACCGCGAGCACCAGCACCGCGCGCAGCATGTTCTGAGCCGTGGTCTCGTGGGCCGCGAGATCGGTGACCATGGTGAACGCGAAGACGATGACGAGATCGAAGAACAACTCGAGCTGGGTGACCGCGCCGTTCTCGGCCTGCGATTGGAACCGAATCCTCTTGCTACCGATCATGGTGGATATCGTCGCATCCGGGGACCGGGTCGGCGACCGAGGTTTTCCCTCGGCGAAATCGTCGGGACGATTCCGGTCACATCATCTGGTAGTCCCTGGGCTCGGGGTACGCCTCGGCGAATTCGATGAAATTCTGGACCACGGTCTCGTGCCACCGCTGGACCGTGCGCTTCATCAGCAGCCCCGGCAGCGGAATCCGCGAATGCACGGTGACGTGGTACCAGACCTTGGTTCCGGAAGGGCCCGGCGCGACCTGGAACCAGCCGTCGCCGCCGATGCCGCGCGAACTGTCGACCACCTGCCAGGCGCAGCGCGATTCGGTCCACTCGTATTCGAGGACCTGGAGATCGGAACTTCCCATCACGTCGGCGGTGACGTAGACCCGGTGCGGTCTGCCCTGCTCGTCGCGGGTCGCCACGCGCGCGTCGTGGTAGGTGGACCACTCGGGGAACATCTCGGTGGCCGCCAGGGCCTCTAGAACCTGTGCCGGGGTGATGTCGACGACAAAGTGAATGTCGATTTTCGTGCGCATGCCATACCTCCACCCCCCGGCGGATCAACTCGGCCGATTCTGCACAGCCGTCTTCACATCCGTCAACCTGGCTATTCGGTTCCAGTATGGCTCTACCGACCGGTAGTGATGTCGCCCGAAGTGCGCCGGGACAGAGAACGGCGCCAATCATCGGGGGCACATGCCGTCAGTCGGCGGTGGCAGGCTCGACGATCGCGTCGGGTCCGGGGTACATCAGTGACTCGTGTCCGTCGTCGAATCGCACGACGTACGGCGGTGATCCGCCCCTGCCGCGCACTTCGATGATCTCGCCCTGGTGGTCACGCTGTCCGACCACGTGCCCGTGCACGTGCAGCCGGTCTCCGACATTCGCCATCATCACCCCATTATCGACCGTGAGTGACGCGGGTCACAACCCGTTCGACCTGCTGTGATGTGGCTCGTCTTTCGATTCCGGGCCGACGAGTCGATGGACCGCGTCCTCGATCAAGGCCGCGCCCTGTTCCTCGGTGAACAGTCCGGGCAGGGTGAGGCGGTCCAGGATCAGCCAGTTCAGCGCCAGGTACAGCAGACGTACCGTCTGCTCGTCACCCGGCATCCCGGCGTCGAGATGGTTGCGCACATTGAATTCCAGATCGGCGCGGACCCGTTCGGTCAGCACCTCGCGCAGCGCCGGTCGCCTGGTGGCCTCCAGGCGCAGTTCCAGCAGTGCGAGGTATCCGGTGCTGAACGCTTCGATCCGCCCGACCACGTCGGTCATGAGTTCGGTGATGTTCGCCCGGGTCTTCGGCCCCTCGGTCACCTTCGCCATCACTTCCGGGCTCGGCTGCAATCGCTCGTAGAACCGTGCGCCCGCCTGGGTCAGCAGGTCGTCGCGGTTGGCGAAGTAATTGGACGCGGTACCGGCGGGCACGCCCGCCTCCTTGTCCACCGCGCGGAAGGTGAGCCCGCGCGCGCCCTGGGCGGCCAGTACCTCGATCGCCGCATCGATCAGCGCCCGCCGTCGCTCCGGGTTGGTCCGCACTTGACACCACTCCATCTGTAGTACTATCTTTAAACCACTCCAGATAGAGTACTACAGGTTGGGTGGTATCCGAATGCGAAAACTCGTCTACTACGTGGGTGTCTCGCTCGACGGCTACATCGCCGGTCCGGGCGGCGAATACGATTTCTATCCCCTGGACGCCGAGATGGGCGCGTGGACCAACGCGGAATATCCCGAATTCGTACCCACCCATCTGCGCGGTCACGTCGGTATGGCCGTCGACCAGCCGAACCGGCGCTGCGACACGGTCCTCATGGGCCGCGGCACCTACGAACCCGCGCTGTCGGCGGGAGTGACCAGTCCGTACAGCCATATGAAGCAGTACGTCGTGTCCGGCACGCTCGGGCGGATCGATGATCCGAACGTCGAACTGGTCGAATCCGACCCGCTCGGACTCGTGCGCGGACTGAAGAAAGAGCAGGGCCTCGATATCTGGCTCTGCGGCGGCGGTGTGCTCGCCGGACAACTGCTCACCGAAATCGACGAGCTGATCATCAAGAGCTATCCCGTGGTGGCGGGCAGCGGGATATCGGCCTTCTCCGGGACATTCGACCCCACGCTGTTCACACCGACACGGCGCGAGCAATTCGGCAACGGCGCCCAGGTGACCTGGTTCACCAGATCCTGATCAGCGCGCGTCGGTGAGGAAGGACAGGCGCACCTGGCGGTCGGGGTTGTCGACATTGAGGTCGACCAGCGCGATGGACTGCCAGGTGCCCAGCGCCGGCCTGCCCGCGAGCACGGGCACGGTGGCGTAGGGCGGGATGAGCGCGGGCATCACGTGCGAGCGGCCGTGGCCGCGCGCACCGTGCGCGTGCCGCCAGCGATCGTCTGCGGGCAGCAGATCGCCGAGGGCGGCCAGCAGATCGTCATCACTGCCCGCGCCGAGTTCGATGATCGCGATACCCGCCGTCGCGTGCGGGACGAAGATGTTCAGCAGTCCGTCACCCGCCCCGTCGACGAACGCCGCGCACTGCGGCGTGAGGTCGAAGACGACCTCCGAACCCCCGGTCCGCACATTCAGCACCGTGCTCTTCATAACAGCATTCTCCTCGACTCCGGTCCGCGTCGGTGTCACGGCGCGGGCTTTCAGAACATGAAGTACCAGTGAGTCTTTGCGATATCGAAGGCCGGAAAAGACCCGGTCGCGGCAGGCGCGACGAGGACTGCCCGAGAGGTAGGCACAGATTCGCGAGGCTTCTGCCGGTAGTCTGAACAGCTGTCAGCAGCTGATCGTCGATCGTGGAGGACCCTGTCGTGGCTCTCGTTGTTCAGAAGTACGGAGGATCCTCGGTGGCTACCGCCGAGCGTATCCGGCGCGTCGCTGAACGGATCGTCGAAACGAAGAAGCAGGGCCACGACGTCGTGGTCGTCTGCTCCGCGATGGGTGACACCACCGACGAACTCCTGGATCTGGCGCAGCAGGTCGCCCCGTCGCCGCCCGCCCGCGAGATGGACATGTTGCTCACCTCCGGTGAGCGCATCTCCAACGCGCTGGTGGCCATGGCCATCCACTCGCTCGGCGCGGAGGCCCGCTCGTTCACCGGTTCGCAGGCGGGTGTCATCACCACGGGCGCGCACGGTAACGCGAAGATCATCGACGTCACCCCGAGCAGGTTGCGTTCGGCCCTCGACGAGGGCCTGGTCGTCCTCGTCGCCGGTTTCCAGGGTGTCAGCCAGGACAGCAAGGACGTCACCACACTCGGGCGCGGTGGTTCCGACACCACCGCGGTGGCGCTGGCCGCCGCGCTGGAAGCCGATGTGTGCGAGATCTACACCGACGTGGACGGCGTCTACACCGCGGACCCGAGGATCGTGCCGGACGCGCAGCGGCTCGACCAGGTCTCCTACGAGGAGATGCTGGAACTGGCCGCCTGCGGCGCGAAGGTCCTGATGCTGCGGTGCGTCGAGTACGCCCGCCGCTACAACGTGCCCGTCCATGTGCGCTCGTCCTACACCGACAAGCCGGGCACCTACGTTTACGGATCGATGGAGGACATCCCCTTGGAGCAAGCAATCCTCACCGGCGTCGCGCACGACCGCAGCGAGGCCAAGGTGACCGTGGTCGGACTGCCGGACGAACCCGGCTACGCCGCCAAGGTGTTCCGTGCCGTCGCCGACGTCGAAGTCAATATCGACATGGTCCTGCAGAACATCTCGAAGGTGGAGACCGGAAAGACCGACATCACCTTCACCCTGCCCAAGACCGACGGCGCGCGCGCCGTCGAGATGCTCACCGCGCGCCAGGAGGAGATCGGTTTCTCCCAGGTGCTCTACGACGACCACATCGGCAAGGTGTCACTCGTCGGCGCGGGCATGAAGAGCCATCCCGGCGTCACCGCCACCTTCTGCGAGGCGCTGGCCGAGGCCGGGGTCAACATCGACCTCATCTCCACCTCCGAGATCCGGATCTCGGTGCTGGTCAAGGACACCGAGCTGGACGAAGCGGTGAAGGTGCTGCACAAGGCGTTCGATCTCGGCGGCGACGAGGTCGCCGTCGTGCACGCCGGAACCGGCCGCTGAGCGGCGCGACACCGCGCCGCGCACATCGACCGATCGCGTCGGAAGGACTTCAGTCATGGGCATTCGGGTAGGCGTCGTCGGCGCGACCGGTCAGGTCGGCGCCGTGATGCGCAAACTCCTCGAGGAACGGAATTTCCCGGCCGACGAGGTGCGCTTCTTCGCGTCCTCGCGCTCGGCCGGTAAGACGCTGCCGTGGCGCGGCGGCGAGATCGTGGTCGAGGACACCGAGACCGCCGATCCGTCGGGTCTCGATATCGCGCTGTTCTCGGCGGGCGCCACCATGTCCAGGGTGCAGGCGCCGCGTTTCGCGGCGGCGGGCGTCACGGTGATCGACAACTCCTCGGCCTGGCGCAAGGACCCCGAGGTCCCGCTGGTCGTCAGCGAGGTCAACCCCGAGCAGACCCGCAATCTGGTCAAGGGCATCATCGCCAACCCGAACTGCACCACCATGGCGGCCATGCCGGTGCTCAAGCCGCTGCACGACGCGGCCGGGCTGCGCCGACTGATCGTGTCCAGCTACCAGGCAGTCTCCGGCAGCGGCCTGGCCGGTGTCGAAGAACTCGCCACCCAGGTGCGCGCCGTGATCGACGACGCCGAGAAACTGGTGCACGACGGCGGCGCGGTGTCCTTCCCCGCGCCGAACAAATACGTCGCGCCGATCGCCTTCGACGTCATCCCGCTGGCCGGGGCGATCGTCGACGACGGCAGTTTCGAGACCGACGAAGATCAGAAGCTGCGCAACGAGAGCCGTAAGATCCTCGGCCTCCCGGACCTGCTGGTGAGCGGCACTTGCGTCCGCGTCCCGGTCTTCACCGGACACTCGCTGTCGATCAACGCCGAATTCGACGAACCACTCTCGGTCGAACGCGCCACCCGGATCCTCGCCGCCGCCCCCGGAGTCCGGCTCGTCGACGTACCCACGCCCTTGCAGGCCGCCGGCGGCGACGAATCACTCGTCGGTCGAATCCGCCACGACCCCGGCGCCCCCGACGGTCGCGGCATCGCCCTGTTCGTCTCCGGCGACAACCTGCGAAAAGGCGCCGCGCTCAACACCATCCAGATCGCCGAAGTACTCCTCGCCGAACGCTGATGGCGAACCCTCATCCCCAGGTATATCTCGGTGACCGGCTGGTTCGCGCCGAGGACGCGCATGTGGGTATCGCCTCGTCGGCGGTGCTGTACGGCCTGAGCGTGTACACGGTATTTCCCGTCCATCCGGAGGGTTCGGGGTATACCGCGTTCCGCCTCGACGATCATTTCCGGCGTCTCGAGGAATCCTGCAAGATCATCGGGATCGACCGGTTCGCGGCGGAATGGGATTTCGCGCGGTTCCGGTCGGCGGTCGTCGAACTGATCGCCGCCAACGCGCCCGCCGATGACGTCTTCGTCCGCGCGACGGTGCACGTCGTGGCATCGATTCCCGGTACCAGGGTGCGCGGATGCGAGATCCAGGTGAGCATGTTCGTCTACGACGCGGTGCCGATCGTGCCGCAGGACGGTATGCGGCTCAAATCCAGTCCGTGGCGTCGGATTCCGGACAACGCCATTCCGTCACGCGCGAAGGTCAACGGCGCGTACGTGAATTCGGTGCTCGCCAAACAGGACGCCATCGACAGCGGTTACGACGATTGTGTCTTCCTGGACGGCAACGGGCACGTGTGTGAGCTCAGCGCGGCCAATATCTTCCTGGTGCGCGGTGGCACGCTGATCACCCCGGATGTCTCCTGCGACATTCTCGACGGTATCAACCGGCGTACCGTTCTCACGCTCGCGGCCGAGGACGGCATTCCCGTCATCGAACGCGGTGTCGATCTGACCGAGTTGTACATCGCCGACGAGATTTTCGTCACCGGCACGTCGGCGGGCGCCGCACCGGTGCTCGAGGTGGACGGTCGCGTCATCGGCAGCGGTACGCCGGGCCCGATATCCCAGGCCGTGCGCAAACGTCACGCGGCGGCCCTGCGCACCGACGACGTGCACGGCTGGGTCACCCGGCTGCTCGGATAGCGTCAGCGGATGCCCGGTGTGCGCGGGTCCGGGCCGAGGCAGGCCAGTATCGCGCAACCGGGCGGTGCGTCGGTGAACGGCGCGGCCAGCGGGGAGTTCAGGCAGGCGAACACATCGCAGCCCGGATAGGAGAACGGGCCGACGCCGAAGACGGCGAGCAGGAAGTTCGAGTCGACCAGTCGTCCCGGATCCAGGCGCAGCGGCGGTTCGACGAACGGTCCGGGATCGGGAACCGGATTGTCGACCATGGCGTCGAAGAGTCTGCGGAAGAATTCGTGCGGTAATTCGGCGGTGTTCTGCACGACCCCGGAAATGCCCTGGCTGCTGACATTGCCGAAGACGCCGGTCCACATGACCATGAGGTCGAGGCTGGGGATCACGAAGAGGTTCTGCATTCCCAATCCGGCCGTCGAGACGATATCGCGGGGCAGGAATGCCGCGAACTCGGCGCAGCCGGGGCCGATCCAGAACAGATAGCCGTAGCAGCTGTTCGTCGCGGAGGGCGAGCGCGCTTTCCGGAGGTATTCCTCCGAGAGGATCTGCCGCGCGCCCCATCGGCCGTCGTTGCTCAGCAGCAGACCGAGTTTGGCGAAGTCGTCGGGCGGGATCATCAGGTGCGCGTAGCCGTAGGTGTGGCCCGCGCGGTCGCGCGCCCAGTAGTAGTCGGTGCGGGCGATACCGAGCGGATCGAACAGTTCCCGCTGGGTGAACTGCTGTAATGGTTCGCCGATAGCCGATTCCAGGACGTAGGCCAGCAGGTCGACATTGCGCTGGCTGTAGCTGAACGCGGTGCCGGGAGGAGTGTCGAGCGGCACCCCGAGTGCCTGCACCGCGCTGTTGGGGTCGATCGGGATGACGCCGGTGAGACCTTCGGTGAGCACACCGACTTTCATCCCGGAGGTTTCGGTGAGCAGATTCTCCACGGTGATCGAACGGTGCGCCGCGTCGCCGAGGCCCGCGGGCAGATAGCGGTCGATCGGCGCGTCCAGGTCGATCAGGCCACGGTCCCAGGCGATTCCGACCAGGATCGACACCACACTCTTGGTGGAACTCCAGATATTCCACGCGACGTTATCGGTCACCGCGTTGTTCGGGCCCTCGCCGACCAGGCAGTTGTGCCGAAAGACCTGTACGTTGAGACGATTTCGCGTACCCGTGAATCGCAATGCCGCGTCCAGCCGAGCGGAGTCGAATCCGACCTGCTCGGGCGTGGCCCGCTCCGGTTCCCGGTCCGACCGCACCGCGCAGGAGGTTTCGCCTCCGACGGGGTCGGCCTGCGCGACTGCGGTGACGGCACTCCCCACGACCAGCGCTGCCGCGGTGAGCGCGGCGAGCGAACCACGGATACGCCCCATGTCGGAAGGCTATCGCTCCGAGCGGTCGCGCACCGGTCAATGGGCCCAGGATGTGCTCGATTCGTGGGTTGCGTCGGAACACGAAACGCCGCCGGATGTGTACACCCGGCGGCGTCCGATCGTCGAACGTCACTTCGACGTCACGACCTGCGTCGACGTCCCACAAGCGCCTCTCGGCGGGTGGTCGCTCGTAGCGACGATGGGGTGAGGCCCGGGGCTGTCCGGACGTCGACAGTCATCTACAACGAGTGCCCCGGTGAATGTATTCCTGGCGAACAGATGTGACCTGCGCCATGGACGGCATACCGGCCGCAAACGTCTACGATCTAGATGGATTTCGCGTAATCGAAAAACGGGGGCTGTTGTGATCGACGATCCGGTGCTGACCGAAATGCTCGCGGCGCTGCAACGGAGTCCCGAGGTGCTCGCGCTGCGGGTGCGGGTCATCGAGCTGCTCGCCGAACGCGGTCGCTACGCCGAGGCGCTCGGGCAGTGCGGCGCGGCACTGACCCAGGAGCCCGGCAACCCGAGAGTGCTACAACTGCTCCAGCAGTGCACGACCGCCCTCGGCGCGTCCGGGGGAGTCGCGCCGGAGGCATCGAACCCGACAGATCCGAATCCCGAAGTCCCCGAACCCGATCCGAGCATCGCCCCCGCGAACGGCTACGACTGGGCCGCCGCCGAGGATCAGGTCTCCGATATCGTCGCGCCCGCCTTCATCGATCAGGGGCCGGGTGAATACGCCGCCGACGGCGACGCCGGATTGTTCGAGAAATCGCGGGTGACACTGGCCGAGGTCGGCGGCATGGACGAGGTGAAACGTCAGCTCGACCTCACCCTGCTCGGTCCGCTGCGAAATCCGGAGCTGGCGAAGGCCTTCGGCACGTCGGCGCGGGGCGGCCTGCTGCTCTACGGTCCGCCCGGCTGCGGCAAGACCTTCATCGCCTCCGCGATCGCCGGTGAACTCGGCGCGAATTTCTATCCGATCGAGATCGCCGACATCCTGGATATCTACATCGGCGCCAGCGAACGCAATCTGCACAATGTCTTCGAGGTGGCGCGGCGCAACGCCCCGTGTGTGCTGTTCCTGGACGAGATCGACGCGCTCGGGCACAAACGCAGTCAGATGTCGGGTTCGGCCACCATGCGCACCGTGGTGAATCAGCTGCTCAACGAGATGGATTCGGTCGGTAACGTCAACGACGGCGTGTATGTCCTCGGCGCGACGAACCACCCGTGGGATGTCGATGTCGCGCTGCGCCGCCCGGGCCGGTTCGACCGCATGATTCTGGTCGCGCTGCCCGATCCCGCCGCGCGCCGATCGATCCTGCACTACCACCTGCGCGACCGGCCGGTGGCCGGTATCGACCTCGGCGCGATAGTCCAGCTCACCGAGGGTTTCTCGGGGGCCGATCTGGCGCACGTCTGCACGTCGGCCACCCAGTTGGCGATGGCGGAATCCATCAAGACCGGCGAGGTCAGGCCGGTCACGATGGCCGATATGCATTCGGCGCTGTCGGGGATCAAGCCGAGTGCGGGCGCGTGGTTCGAATCCGCCCGCAATGTCGTGGAATTCGCCAACGGTGACGGCAGCTACGACGATCTGGCGATGTATATGAAGCGAATGAAATTGCGGTGAATCCGCAGGTCGAAAAAGCCAGGGTGCTGATCGGCCTGAAGCGGCCGGAAGCCGCGCGGGCGCTGCTGTCCACGGTGCTGGCAGGCGAGCCGGACCACGCGGAGGCGCACGCGCACCTGGCGAATTCGTGGTACGCCACCGGTGACTACGACAAGGCCCTCGACTGCGCCGAAGCCGCGCTCCGGAACGCGCCCACCTACGAGTTCGCCTGGCGCATCAAGGCATTGGCCGAATCGCAGCTGGCGAGTACGGCCGCCGCCGGTGACGAGGCGAGCGAACGGAGCGCGCGGGCGCGGGCGGCGGGGCTGCGGTGCGTGCAGCTCGATCCCGAGAGTTCGGAGAATCAACGCATTCTGGCGATGGTGACGATGGATGTCGACCTGGCCGCCGCGCTGGAGATCATCACCCACGCCATCGAATTGGATCCGGAGAACGCGGATCTGTATGTCCTGCGCGGATATATGCTCCGTCAGTTCACCGGCGCCGTCGCGCTCGCCGAGGCCGAGCGCGTGTTGCACGAGGCCCTGCGGCTCGACCCGGACAATGCCGACGCGCTGTACGAACTCGCCTCGGTCGATCTCGCCGCCGGTCGTCGTGACTCGGCGATGCGCAGGCTGCGCCAGGTCGCGGAGTGGGATCCGTCGAGGGCGGCCGCGGTGCGGGTCGGGCTCGCCATGATCGAGAACGATATGGCCCAGCTCGCCGCCGCGGAACATTCGGCGGTGCAGGACGCGGCGCACGGGCACGCGGAGCCGCGTAGATCGCCGCTTCGGCGGCCGGTGGTCCTGGTACTCGTGGCCTTGGCGGTGGTCGGCAATATCGTGTCCGGTGTCATCCTGTCCGAAGGCGACGGCTCGGATTCCGATGGGCCGAAACCCACGCGCGTGTCGCCCACCCCCCACCGCTTTCCACAGACGCTCTACCCGTCGCAGATCTATGTGCCGCCGAGCTTTCCGCGTATTCCACCCACCCTGGTCATTCCGCCGTCGTGGCGCTTCACCCCGCCCGGATCCCCGCCGCCGACCTGAACGACGGCGGCGGGGCGTGTCGGTCGCCTCACATGCGTGTTCGCTTTCTTGACTAACTCCAAATAGCGGGTGACCATCGAATTCATGCAGAACAGTGGCGGCCCACGCGAGTGGTTGCGGGCGGCGGGCCTTCGGGTGACCGCTCCCCGGCTCGCGGTGTTGGACGCTGTCGCCACCAGGCCGCATTCGGACGCCGAACGGGTGGCGGCCACCGTGCGCGAAGCGCTCGGCACCGTTTCGACCCAGGCCGTCTACGACGTGCTCAGGGCATGCGTGAACGCGGGCATCCTGCGCCGGATAGAGCCCGCGGGCTCCTCGGCGCTCTACGAGACCAGGATCGGGGACAACCACCACCACCTGGTCTGCCGGGCCTGCGACACGGTCGTCGATGTGGACTGCGCGGTGGGCGGCGCCCCGTGCCTGGAACCCGACGACAACCACGGGTTCGCGATCGACGAGGCCGAGGTCGTCTTCTGGGGTCTGTGCCCCGCCTGCCGCTCGCGCGAGCGGTCCGCGGCGGGCTCGACCCGCCCGTAGTTCCTCGAGAATCGGCTCGCCCCCGGTCGATGGACCGGGGGCGAAGTCATCGGTGCCTATGAGGACAGGGTCCGCGCGCCCACCGTGCCGAGGGCGAGAGCAGTCGCGCGGCCGGATTTCCTTCGATTCAGAGCAGGCCCCACCAGTACAGCAAGCAGGCCAGCACCCAGACCACCACGGTTTCCATCGTCGCTCCAATCCTTTTGGCGCACCGCCTACATCATCCCGCGAACACCGCCGGGGCGGAGCGGATTGATTTCCGCACCGGCCACTTCGTTACTCCAAGGTCTTATTAAGTCCCCAGCAAGCGCGCGACGGCATTGTTTGTCTCGAAGCCGGACCACACCGGAGACATTCCGCAGAAGACGAAGGGAGCACAGATGGCGGACGGGACGAACCACGCGGGGTCGCACGCTGTCGACCACTGCCGCCGGTAACCGGGGAAAGGGGGGACAACAGCCACTGCCGGGGTGGGATCCAGGCTCGACTTGTCCACACGAGGGGTGACAAGTCGAACCGGAGACAACACCGGTCGGGCCGGTCGACGAGGGGTGACCGGCCCGACCGTGAACGTTGTCGGGCAGGCATGGCATATGGCTCTTCCGAGAGCTGATCGGCGATCGAGGCATCACCACTGCGACAGGTAACCAATCTGTGCGGGCCGACGATCCCATCCGAGGTACGGGCCGGGCCGGTCCACACGAGGGGTGACCGGCTCGGCCGCACCGCGTTCGGCGGCGTTTCACGAGACGTTCGCTTGCCGCTTCAACCACGGCCTGACAGGCTGAACAGGTGCCTGACCATTCAGTCACCCCGTCCTATCGACTCCTGGCACTCGATCACGAGATCGCCCTCGACCGCGCGCGGGAACGTTTGCGCGCCGAATTCGTGACGGTTTTCGACTGGGATACGGTGCACCACTATCTGATGTCGTCCTACGACGAATTCGCGGCCCGCTCCAGGGTGACGCTCTATCTGCCGACGCTGGCCGAACGTTTCTGTCGTCAGCAGTTGCAGGCGCGGGCGCGGCTGGAGGGCAAGGTCGCGCGTCGCCATCCGACGGTGCTTTTCCTGTGTACCCACAACGCCGGGCGTTCGCAGATCGCGCTCGGCTTCTTCACCCAGATGGCGCGGGGCCGTGCGGTGGCCTGGTCGGGCGGGTCCGAACCGAGCGCCGCGCTCAATCCGGCCGTCGTCGCGGCGATGGCCGAGGTCGGCGTCGACATCGGTGAGGAATATCCGAAACCGTGGACCGAGGACATCATCGCGGCGGCCGACGTCGTCATCACCATGGGCTGCGGTGATATCTGCCCGCTGTTGCCAGGACCGCGCTACCTGGAGTGGATCATCGAGGATCCGGCCGGTCTCGATGTCGAGCAGGTCCGTCCGATCCGCGACGATATCGAGCGGCGGGTCGGGGAGTTGCTGGTCGAACTCGGCGTCGCGGTGCTGCGCGGTTCAGGCGCTCGATGACGTTCGGTCGGCGTGTGCCAGCTCGTCCGGGTCCGGATCGATCGTGCGGCTCGGCCACCAGATGCGCGGCCCGATCAGGGTGAACAGCGCCGGAATGATGACCGTGCGCACGACGAACGTGTCCAACAGGATCCCGAGTCCGACCACGATTCCCAGCTGCGTGAGCGTGATCAGCGGCAGCACGCCGAGCACGCAGAACACCGCGGCGAGCACGATTCCCGCGCTGGTGATGACCGCGCCGGTCGAGGAGACCGCGCGGACGATGCCGCCCGTCGTGCCGTGTGCCGGTGTCTCCTCCTTCGCGCGGGTGACCAGGAAGATCGTGTAGTCGACACCGAGTGCCACCAGGAACAGGAACGCGAAAAGCGGCACGTCGGTGTCGATCGCGGGGAATCCGAACAGGTGCACGCTCAGCCAACTGCCCAGACCGAGGGCGGCGACCGCGCTCAGCACCGTGACCGCGACCAGCAGCAGTGCGGCGGGCACCGCGCGCAACAGGGCGAGTAGCACCAGACAGACGACGGCGAGAACGAGCGGGATGATCAGCATGCGATCGCGTGCGGCCGCCGTCGTGACGTCGAGTTCCTCGGCGTCGCTGCCGCCGACGACGGCTTGCGCGCCGTCGATATCGGCGAGCCGGGTACGCATCGATTCGATGATGTCGAATGCCCGATCGGAGGCGGGCGGGGCATTGATGACCACCGACCACCGGGTGAACCCGGTCGGCGCGGTCGCGGTGTCGGTCGCGCGGACCACGCCTGGCGTCGCGGCGAGGGTTTCCTGTACGCGCGGCGCGGCCGAGGTGCGTGCGATCACCAGTGCCGGGTCGGAGGAGCCGGAGGGGAAATGTGTCGCGAGGGTGTCGAATCCGTCGACCGATTCGGCGGTGACGCGGAACTGCTCGGTCTGGGAGAGCCCGATGTCGACGGTGAACAGTCCGGCGGCGCAGACCGCGAGCAGTGCGGTCGCGCTCGCGGCGACCAGTGCGGGCCGCCGGATGACCCGCAGCGCGATCGAATGCCATATTCCGCTCTCGGCCGGGTCGCGGCCATCGGGGCGCGGCACGAAGGGCCAGAAGATGTTTCGCCCGCACACGGCCAGTACGGCGGGCAGGCCGAGCAGGACGAAGACCAGGGCGACCAGCAGTCCCGACGCGGCCAGCGCGCCGAGACTTCTCGTACTCGGTACCGATGCCGTCACCAGCACGAGCAGGGCGGCCACGACGGTGAGGTTGCTCGCCAGGATCGCCGGACCCGCGCGCCGCACCGCCCGGCGCAACGCCGTGCGGTGGTCGCGTTCGGTGTGCAGTTCGTCGCGGTAGCGCGACACCAGCAGCAGCGCGTAGTTGGTGCCCGCGCCGAAGACGAGCACGCTGGTGATGCCCGCGGTGGAACCGTCGAAACTCAGACCGGTGGCCTCGGCCACGCCGGTTCCCACGGTCGTCGCCAGGCGGTCCGCCCAGCCGATCACGAGCAGCGGCGCGAGCCACAGCACCGGTGAGCGGTAGGTCAGGATCAACAGCGCCGCGACCACGATCGCGGTGACAGCGAGCAGGGTGGTGTTCGCTCCGGAGAACGAATCGGAGATATCGGCGCCGAAGGCGGGACCGCCGGTGATCTGGAGCCGCAGTCCGTCGGGCAGACCTTCGCCGGCCGCCTGCCGCACGGCGTCGATCCGATCGGTGAGTGCCGAACCGTTGAGTTGCGCGGGGATCGAGACCTGACCCAGCAGTGCTCGGCCGTCCTGCGACGGCACCGGGGGCATCGGGTCCCGACCGGCCGCCCCGGCGACGTTCGCGCGGGTCGATGCCTCGACGGTCGCGGCGCGGTCGGATTCGGTGAGCGCGCCGTCGTCGGTCCTGGTGACCACGATGATGGCCGAGGCGGTACCGGCGTCGGGGAACCGCGCGGCGGCTTCCTTCGCCCGCGCCGATTCCGAGGCATCCGGCAGCGAGTTCGGTGCCTGGCCCGCGGTGTCGTTGGCGCCGATGCCGCCGATCAGCGCCGCGGACAGGCCGATGAGCAGCAGCAGGAACACCCACGAGCGACGGGAGGTGACGACGGCGGCGTAGCGATCCCAGATACCCACGAAACGGACTCTCTCATATTCTTAACTATCAAGCAATGGAGAGAGTTGTACGCTGACCTCGTGACCGACAGTGATGCGACGGCCGCCGCGCACCCCGCAGGCGCGGGTTCCGAACGCGCGGCGCTGGAACGGGAGATCGGCGCCGACCTGCGCGCGCTCACCGCTGTCTCCGATCAACTCGGTCATATCTTCGCGCGGTCGAACAGTCTGCGCCCCAATGATTTCCGCGCCCTGCTTCATATCGCGACGGCCGAATACGAGGGTGTCCCGCTCACTCCCGGCCGACTCGGCACACTCATGGGAATGTCGTCGGCGGCGGTGACCTATCTGGTGGAACGGATGATCGAATCCGGCCATCTGCGCCGAGCCGGGGACGAATCCGATCGGCGTCGGGTGCTGCTCTACCACGACGAACCGGGGCGGGCCGCCGCCGAGGACTTCTTCGTCCCGGTCGGACAGAGCACCCGTGCCGCGATCGCGGACTTCGGCGTGGACGATCTGCGGACCACGCACCGGGTGCTTTCGGCGATCATCGAGGGGCTCGGACAGCATTTCGACGCGCTCGGCGCGCCCGCGCCTCGCGATCAGGCGGAGCGGACGGCACGGGGGTAGTCGGGCAGCGTGTAGCTGTCGGTCTTGCCGAGCATGCGCATCATCAGCGGTTTCATCATTCTGGTCGTCATCAGGCGTGAGACGGCCATGCCCGCGCGGATGCCGAGACGGGTCGACGGGGTCATCGCCCTCACCCCGCCCGGCGGCAATTCCATCGCGGCCGCCACGAAGGGGCGCAACGTGGTCTCGTAGGCGGCCAGTGCCCGGCGCGGATCGGTGGGAGCGGCGGCGATCTCGCCCGCGAGCAGGTACGCGCCGACCAGAGCCATCGCGGTGCCCTGTCCGGTCAGCGGCGAACCGCAGAACCCGGCGTCACCCAGGAGCACGACCCGGCCGCGCGACCAGTTCGGCAGATCGATCCTGGCCAGTTCGTCGAAATAGAAATCCGGTGCGTCGCCCATCGCCGCGAGCATGGCCTCGGCATGCCACCCGCCACCGGCGAGCCGCTCCCGGATCAACCGCTGCTGAGCGCCGACGTCGCGGCGCAGTGCCGGATCGGCCGGGCCACGTACGACCACCAGTGCCTTGCACGTCGCCGGATCGGCGTCGGGCCTGATTCCGATACCGGTCGCGCCGACCAGGGAATGCATGGAGAACCAGTGCGGCTCCACGCCCGCGGGGGTCGGCATGGTGAAGAAGGACATGTATCCGCCCAGGTAGGTGCTGTAGTCGCGCTCGGGGCCGAAAACCAGTTCGCGAGTGGCGGAATGCAACCCGTCGGCGCCGATAACGATGTCGTAGCGCTCGGCGGTTCCCGAGGCGAAGGTGACGTCGACGCCGTTCGCGTCCTGATGGATCTCGGTCACCCGGTCGCCGTAGCGGTAGTCCGCGCCGCCGGCTTCGGTGAGTGCGTCGAGCAGGACCTGGTTCAGGTCACCACGGGTGATCTCGATTTCGGCGACGCCGCCCTTGCCGTCGAACATGTCGGCGGGCATGCGCAGCGATTCCTTGCCCGCCGCGTCGACGTAGAGCATGCCGCGCTCGTCGAGTCGCTTGGCGTCGATGCCCGGCATCAGGCCCATCCGATCCGCGACGTCGCGACTCGGTCCGCGCAGGTCGACGGCCTGACCGCCGGGGCGGGGGGCTGCCGCGCGCTCCACGACGGTCGGCCGGATTCCGGCGCGGACCAGTTGCAGGGCGACGGCGTTGCCGCCGATGCCGCCGCCGCAGACGAGTACGCGCGGTGCGGCGGTGGCGTTGTCGAGGGAGTTCATGATGGCCCCAATCTTGCTCGAATGTCTTAGACATATGTCTAACAGAGTCGTAGAACGTTTGTCTAGTACAAATGTTCAAGACGTGCGTATGAGGCGGGGGGCCGGAGACGACGATGGACCGGAGCCGTTACCCGGCCCCGGTCCGTCACTTCGAGAATTCGGTTCAGTTCTTGCGCTGCGAATACGCCTTCCACCCGCGGAACGCGGTGATATCGGTCGCGGACACCGCGGACTCGTAGGTGCACGCGAAGCCGATCACCGAACGGCCGTCGGCCAATTCGATACTGGTCAACGCCATGGGCGGGGGCAGTTCGGCGAGGAAGCCGCCGAGTCCGGCGCGTGAGACCCGGAACAGTTCGCCCACGATCGGCGCGCCGAGTCCCGGGCCGTGGCGCACCAGACCCGGTTTCGGCGGTGTGGTGTCGAGCGCGGTGAGCCGGTAGGCGTCGGTGGTCTCGATCTCCCCGGTGAACCGCGCGCCGATCTCCTCCAACTGCCAGTGCAGCGTTTGCCCGCGCAGATGCGCGCCGAATACCGCCAGGTCGACGCCGTCGGCGACCAATGTCGGTGAATCGACGCCCGCGATGCGGGCCGCGAGATCGATGCCGACCTGGTCGGTGAAGGCCGGTGTCACCACCATCACGCCGAACGGTTCGCCGTCGGCGGTCGGTGCGCCCGGAATCGCCACCGCCGCCATATCCAGCAGATTGCAGAAGTTGGTGTAGGTGCCCATCCTGCGGTTGATGGTGATCGGATCGGCCTGCACCGCTTCGATACTCGGATGTTCGGTGGTGGTCGGCAGCAGCAGTCCGTCGAATTCGCGCAACAACTCCTCGGCCGCCGATTCGGCGCGGGCGAGGGTATCCAGATCCGCCGCGAAACCGGGGCCGGTGGTACGGCCCGCCGCCGCGATGATCGCCGCCACCGTCGGATCCGCACCGGCGGGCGCGGTGTCGAGGAAGGCGCCGACCGCGGTATAGCGTTCGGCGACGATCGAGCCGTCGTAGAGCAGCAGCGCGGCCTCCAGCAGCCCGGAGATGTCGATCTCCTTGGTGACGATGCCCGATTCCGTCACGGCGGCGACGGTTTCGGCGAAGGCCTTGCGGTAGCCCGGGGTGAGCGCGGCGAGATCCTCCGCGCGCGGCACGGCCAGGCGCGGCTGTCGCGGGGCGGCGAGCCGGATATCGGCCGGCCAGGTCCTGCTGCGCGGATCACGATCGTCACGGCCGGTCATCACCCTGGCCGCCGCGACGGCGCGGTCCAGATCGGCCGCGAAGACGGTCACCGCGTCGTAGTCGGCACACGCGGGGACGACGCCGTGCGCGGGAATGATCCCGAGGGTCGCTTTGATGCCGACGATGCCGTGCAAGGCCGCGGGTACCCGTCCCGACCCCGCCGTATCGGTGCCGATACCGATATCGGCGATGCCGAGCGCGACCGCGACCGCCGAGCCGGAACTCGAACCACCGGAGATCAATTCGGGATGCACCGCGTGCCGCACCGCCCCGTAGGGACTGCGGGTGCCGACCAGGCCGGTGGCGAACTGATCCAGATTGGTCTTCCCCAACACCAGCGCGCCCGCCGCGACCAGGCGTTCGACCGCGGACGCCGTGACCTCGGGGGTGTAGGCGAAATCGGGGCAGGCCGCCGTGGTCGGCAACCCGGCCACGTCGATATTGTCCTTGACCGCCACCAGGACACCGGCCAACGGCAGTACTTCACCGGCGGCGAGTCTGCGCTCCAGCGCGGCGGCCTCGGCGGTGACTTCGCGCTGTGCCCGCAGTGTTATCCACACCTCGGGGCGATCCACCTCGGCTATTCGCCGGAAGGCGGCTGCCACCCGTTCGGTCGGAGATCCGTGTACTTCGGTGTTGTCTGTATTGTCCACGACGCCTGCGGGCATTCAGTCCACTCCGATCACTGCTAGCGGGGTTCCCGGTTCCACCTTGGCTCCCGGGGCGGCGAACACCCTCAGGACCGTGCCGGCACCCGGGCTGTGCACCGGCAACTCCAATTTCATGGCTTCGAGGATGGCGACCGTATCTCCCGCGGCCAGCCGCTGACCTGCTTCGACCTCGACACGCCACACATTGCCGATCATCGGCGCGGTGATCACGGTCGCTCCGGGCGGCAGCCCGTCCAGCGGGTCCGCCGCTGGTTCGGCGACGGTCTCCACGGTGGCGGCGCGTTCGAATTCGCCCGAGGCGCGCCACGCCTGCTTCTCCGCCTCGAAGGCGGCGGCCTGCCGCGTCTCGAATTCCGTTATGGACGCGGCGTTCTCGGTGAGCATGCGCAGGTGATCGGCATAGGCGAAGGTGCCCTCGCCCACCTCGGCGTCGAATCGGCCCGCCTTCGCGGCGGCACGGTATTCGAGCAGTTCCGCGGGCGTCACCGGTTCCCAGACGATGCGGTCGAAGAACCGGAACAGCCACGGTGTCCCCGACTCGAACGGCGCGGACTGACGGTAACTCGACCAGATCGGAATGGTGCGCCCGATCAGCTGATAACCGCCGGGGGAGGCCATGCCGTAGACGCAGAGGTATTTGCCGCCGATGCCGACCGCGTCCGACGGGGTCCAGGTGCGCGCCGGGTTGTATTTGGTCGTGACCAGGCGGTGTCGCGGATCGAGCGGAACCGCGAGCGGCGCACCGAGATACACGTCGCCGAGGCCGAGTACCAGGTATTCCGCGTCGAACACCGCCGCGCGCACCTGTTCGACGCTGTCGAGTCCATTGATCCGCCTGATGAATTCGGTATTCGACGGCAACCACGGCGCGGTGTCGCGCACCCCGCTGCGGTAGCGATCGATCGCCTCGGCGATGGACGGATCGTCGAACGACAGCGGGAGCCGGATGGTGCGGCTGGCAACCACCATGTCACCGGTCGCGGGCAGTTCGGTCTCCAATTCGGCCAGCACGCCGAGTATCCGATACTGGGGCAGCACGTCCGGGTCGAAATGGATATGCAGGGAGCGCACGCCGGGTGTCACATCGATGATGCCGGGCAGACCCGACGCCGCGAGTGCGTCGGCCAGCGCGTGCACCCGCATGCGGAGTCCGAGATCGAGCACCATCTCGCCGTATTCGACGAGGATGTTGTCGTCGCCGCCGCGCAGGTAGACCACCGCCGGGCGATCGGTGGCCGCCTCGACAGCGCCGAGGACACCGCGATCGTCGTCGCCCGCGCGACCGGATACCCCGATCGAGGCGCGTGACCGCGCGGTATTCGAGCCGCGAAGCGCCTCGGCCTCGGCGTCGTCGACCGGGACGAATCGCACGGTGTCTCCCGGGCGCATCTGACCGAGTTTCCAGCGGTGGGCCGACACGACCGTGAGTGGACACGCGAAACCGCCGAGGCTCGGACCGTCCGGGCCGAGCAGGATCGGCGTGTCACCGGAGACGTTCAATGTTCCGACGCTGTACGGGTTGTCGTGCAGGTTCGAGGGATGCAGTCCGGCGTCGCCGCCGTCGCCGCGCGACCAGGTCGGTTTCGGTCCCTCCAGGCGGATGCCGGTGCGGTTGGCGTGACTGCCGACCCGCCACGGATACGAGTAGAACTGCGTCATATCGGCATCGGTGAAATAGGCGGGGGCGGTCTGCGGACCGACACCGACCGCCAACTCCCAGACGTGCCCGAACTCCGGTCGCTCATCCGGCGTGACATCGTGCGGCGCGCCCAGTTCGGCGCCCGCGACGATGCCGATGACATCGCCCGAAGCCACCGCCCGCCCGGTCACCCCGCCGAAACCGCCGAGGGTGAAGGTGGCGGCGCTGCCGTGGTACAGCGGTGCGTCGAAACCGCCGCGGACCGCGACATAGGTGCGCAGCCCGGTATCGAACGGCACCCCGATATCGAGGACCGCTCCGGCGTCGACGGTCATCGGTTGCCACATCCGCACCGGCACACCGTCGACCGTGACGGGCGCCTCGGCGCCGGTCACGCACACCACGGTCGGCTCGGAGAACGCGAGCCGCGGACCGTGCAGCGTGCATTCCAGCGCGGGCGCCTGCGGCGGATTGCCGACGGCGGAGTTGGCGAGGGTGAACGACAGATCGTCCATCGGGCCGGACGGGGGAATGCCGACCTGCCACAACCCGATTCGACCCGGATGATCCTGGATGGTGGTCATGGTGCCGCCGCGCAGCACGTCCACGCGATGTTCGACCGGGTGGATGCCCGCCAGGGTCGAGGTGAGATGGTCGGCGGCCAGCACCGCGGTGTCGTGCGCGGCCGCGCGCAATTGCGCGATATTGGTGCGGACGCCCTGGATGACGGTGCCGGCCAACGCGCGGGACAGATCGTCGAAGGCCGCGTCGCGGGAGGTGTTCGCGGTGATCACCTTGGCAAGCAGCGGATCGTAATACGGGCTGACCTCGGTTCCGGTACGCACCCAGGTGTCGACCCTGGCGTCGCCGGGAAAGTCGGCCGCGGTGATCAGACCCGCGCTCGGACGGTAGTCGTGCGCCGGATCCTCGGCGTAGACGCGCGCCTCGACGGCGTGCCCGGTGATCTCGGGACCGCGTTCGGGCAGCTCGTCCACCATCGAACTGTCCCCGCCCGCCAGCCGCAGCATCCACTCGACCAGATCCACCCCGGTCACGGCCTCGGTCACCGGATGTTCCACTTGCAGACGGGTATTCATCTCCAGGAAGGACGCCTCGCCGCGGTCGGCGTCGTAGACGAATTCGACGGTTCCGGCGGAGCGGTAGTCGACCGAACGCGCCAGCTCCCGCGACGCGCTGAGCAGGCGTTCGATCGTCTCGTCGGCCAGACCGGGCGCGGGCGCCTCCTCGATGACCTTCTGGTTGCGCCGCTGTAGCGAACAGTCACGGGTGCCGAGGCTGACCACCCGGCCCTGCCCGTCGCCGAACACCTGCACCTCGATATGCCTGGCGCGAGCGACGAAACGTTCGAGGAAGACCCCGGACGAGGAGAAATTGGTCGACGCCAGCCGTTGCACCCGCTGGTAGGCGGCACGAACCTCGTCGTCATCGGCGCAGGACTGTATGCCGATACCACCGCCACCGCCGACCGCCTTCAACATCACCGGGTAGCCGACCCGCCGTGCCTGCGCCACCGCGTGATCCGCCGATTCCAACAGGCCGCTGCCGGGAATCAGCGGCACCCCGACGGTGCGCGCCGCCTCGCGCGCGGTGTGCTTGTCGCCGAATATCCGCAACTGCTCCGGCGTAGGGCCGACGAAGGCGATACCGGCCGCGGTCACATCGGTGGCGAAATCGGCGTTCTCGGAAAGGAATCCATACCCGGGATGAACCGCACCCGCCCCGCTGGACAGCGCGGCGTCGATCACCCGGTCGGCGCGTAGATAGGAATCGGCCGCCGCGCTCGGCCCGAGTAGTACCGCGGTATCGGCGAATTCGACATGTGCCGCGCCCGCGTCGGCCTCGGAATAGACCGCGACGGTCTTCAACCCCAGCGCACGTGCGCTGCGCATGACTCGGCAGGCGATCTCGCCGCGATTGGCGACGAGCACGGTATCGAAATCCACCGCGGCTCCTACTCGGTTTCCATGGACATCGCGGCGATGGCCCTGGTGACGCGCTCCAGCACGACATCGAGGGATTCCCCGATGTGGCTGTGCAGCAGGCGATACGCGAGCGGAAGATCCTGGGCGAGTACCGCGTCGAGAATTCCGAGATGTTCGGTGATCGTGGTCTCGATCCGGTTGTTGACCATGAAGTCGTACATCCTCACGTGCCTGATGCGGGAATTCACCGCCTGCAACGCGCGTACCAGCTCCGCGTTCCCCGCCGAGGTCAGCAGCGTGACGTGGAATTCCTCGTCGCGCACCACGAATCCCGGCTCCTGCTCGGGCGGATCGGCCTGCAAGGCCAGCCAGCTCTGCCGCTCGGTTTCCAGCAGTTCGAGATCGTGGCGCACCGACGGATTGTCGATCGCGCGCGCGATACCGCCGAGTTCCAAGGTGATTCGAAGTTCGTAGAGGTCCCGGATCAGTGGAATACTCGGGCGCACGGGGCTGAAGCCGTATTCCTCGCGGCGCAGCAGTCCGTCCGAACACAGGACCGTCAATGCCTCGCGGATCGGGGTCCGTGAAATTCCGAAGCGCGTCGACAATTTCGGCTCGGTCAGGCGTTCGCCGAATTTGATGTCACCGTTCATCAACTCGCTGCGTAACGTCGTATAAACGACGTCGCGCAACGGCCTGCCCGCAGCATCGGCCAGTGTAGCCACCCGTGTCGACATGCCTGTGTACGCTATGTACCTCGTGTTTCGTCGAGATGACGGTAAGTTATCCGGGCGTAAGCGTCTGCTCACCACGAATGCGGATAGGCACCGAGAATTCGCCGTGCGACCGCCCGCCGGTCACCGACTTCACCGATTCCCGTCGAAAAAGGGGAGCAGACTGCAACAGCTGGCAACACCCGGACGCTATCGAATGACATATAGCGCCCCCAGGCTGATGACAGCCCCGGCGCCGGGATGATGCCGTACCCCTCAGCGGCACAACCCTCCGACCGCGCCGTCGGAGGGTGGCCCACACCCCGGCGCCGGGTGCTCCGCACTCGAGCCTCGTGGAGGTAGCGATGGAACTGTTCGTACTCGTCGGATTGCTCGTGCTGGTCTCCGGGCTGCTCGCGGTCATCGTCGGAACGGTCTGGTGGCCGCTGCCGTCCCCGGCCGTCGACGGTGACGAACGGGTGCGCGAGGTCTGGCCCTCGGGGTGGCCGCACGAGGCGCCGGAACGGCCGTTCAGCGTCGTCGAAGCCCGGCAGGCGCTGCGCCGCCACCGCCCCTGCCATCCCGAGCGTTGCGCCCGCAAGGCCGCGGCGTCCAGGGCATTGCGCGCCGCCGGTTACACCGATCCCGGTCGGGACTGAATCGGAGACCGCGCCCGCATCGAATATATGTTCGATCGGGTGTATGGTCTCGCTATGTCCGAGTTATCCCGCCTCGATCGGGCCGCGACGAACATCACCGAGGTCAAACGTCAGCTGCTCGACGCCGCCGCGTTCGGTAAGCATCTGACGCCCGAGCAGCTCGAGAACGCGGCGGGAAAACTCGACGAGGGACTCAGAATCTACACCGAGAACCTGCGCGGTCGTCCCCGCTGAACCACCGTTCGCGACCGGGTGTCGAGTTACCGTCAGGTCACCACCGATTTCGGGTGCCAACGGCGTCTTCGCCGGTCTACTGTGAGATCCCCGACTATCACGCACAGCAGGAGGGGAGCCGATCATGGCCTCGCCGAACCGGGGTGCCGCCCCCCACGCGCAGGGCGCGGACACACGCTCCGGACACACGCCACCGCCCGCGAGGTTCTCCCCGCCACCCCCGCGCCGCTCCCACCCGGTGACTCAGCCCTTCACCCAGCCCCTCCCGATCCCCACCGACCTGCCCGCCGCCGCGGCACCCCCCGGCCGTCGCCGCCAATCCCCGTGGATCCACCTCGCCCTCTTCTTCCTCACCGCGGGCATCGGCAACGTCCTCTACGCCCGCCGCGTCTCGGCCTGGAATCACGAGCGGGAGCGGTAACGGCCGCTACCGTTCTCGATCGCTGGAATAGAGCGCGTCCGAGTCGATCAGCACGACCTCGCCGCGATCGGACGCCGCGCGCGCCGCGGGCATGAACCCCGCACCGCTGTAGCAGGCGAGTCGGGTGTGGGTGGTATCGAATTTCGTCGAGAGCAGGTCGCGGATGCGGCGCAATCGGTCGATATGGCCGCTGCCCATCACGTCGTTCCACTTCGCCTCGCCTACGGACAGCAGCGCCTCGGTGCCGTCCGGCAATTCGCCGAAAACCACCACGTCGACCTCGTGGGTGGTCTTGCTCACCGGATCGTTCACCATGCCACTGCCCACGCGAGTGATCGGGCCCCCGAACACGGTGTCGGCGGCGTAATCGGCAACCCAGTTGCGGCACACCTCTTCGAAATGTGGTCCGAGCACATTGCTTTCGAAGCGGTGCCGACGCCGTTTCCACAAGCGGGCGGAGTCGCGGGCGCGTTCCCACTCGGTCCAGTCGGGACGCGCGACAGCTTGATAGAACGTGACCAGCGGTTCGCTGATCCGATAGATCATGCGGTTACCGCGGAACAGATCCGGCTCACGCCGTAGCAGACCGCAGTCCTCCAGGACCGAGAGAGGATGGGTGATGTCACTGGTCTTGCGACCGACATACGAGGCAATACCGCCACTCGTCGAATTCCCCTGGGCGACAGCGGCGAGCACCGAATGATAGAGGCCGGGATCGCGTAGACCCGGTTCTTCGCTGAGTAGGTATCGCGGCTCGCGGAACAGCGGACTCGACGGGTTCAGAGCGGTCCGCAGCACCCAGTCGTCGAAGTCGGCAAGGTCGGCCGGAGTGTCGTCCTCGACGAATTCGCGCCGGTAGGCCGGGGTGCCGCCGACGATCGCGTGCACGAGCAGCGCCAAGCGCGGATCCTCGATTCCCCAGAACTGGGCCGCGAGGCGGTAATCCAGTGTCGGAACGATCAATTCCAGCCCCGCCCGTCCTCGAAGCGGCGCGGTACCGGCGAGCAGCGACCCCATGAAGGACATGGCCGAACCGCACAGCAGCAATCGGGACCGCGAGGCGAGCCGTTCGGCGCGCCTCGGCGCGAGGGCCGCCTGAATGATGGACGGCAGGCCGGGGCTCGACTTCACCAGGTAGGGGAATTCATCGACAACCACCGGCAGTTCGCGCTCTCTCGACAAAGCCAGCAGGGTATCGACCGCCTGTCGCCAGTCGTCGAACCGTATCGGCAGCGACGACCCACTGAACTCGGCCACCGCCCCCGCGAGATTTCGCAGCGACTCCGCTTCGGTGGCCTGGTCGGCGGCGAAGTAGAACCCTCCGGTGGCCTCGCACAGCGCCTCGAGCAGAAACGTCTTTCCCTGCCTACGTCGACCGGAGACCACCCCCAATGTCGCGTTCGGCTGTCCGCTCGTGACGAAATTCGTCAGCGCCCGCCACTCCCTGTCGCGGTTGAACATGTCGATCGGCTTGCTGATCAGCGGATTCTCCTCCCGAACATGAGGAAGTATATTTCCGCTAAGTATAGTTCCTCATAAAGGGAGTGCGCGGTTCGAGTGCTCGCGGGCGCGTATCGCCGCTCCACGCGGGTCGGTGAGTGGACAGGCTTCGCCTCTTGTGCAGCCCTTGCGGAATGCCCGTCGATGGAAAGCAGAAGAGGCCCTGACCGTGGAACGGTCAGGGCCTCTTCTTGTGTCTCAACCAACACGTCGGGGTGACAGGATTTGAACCTGCGACCTCTTCGTCCCGAACGAAGCGCGCTACCAAGCTGCGCCACACCCCGTGAAGCGAACCTGCAGTAGCTTACAACAGGGAAGGTCCAGACGTTAAACCCGCAGGTCAGTCAGGTTCCGTGGGGGCGGATGCTGGCGAATATGCGGCGGGCGGTGTCGGGGTCGACGGCCTTGGGGACGCCGGTGTCGGCGGCGATGACCATGACAAAACTACCGGTTTCGGCGGTGGTGGCGAAAGTGTAGACGGAGTACTCGGTGGCGCAGCCAGGTTTGGCGTCGGTGATGGCGCCCCTGGTCTCGACGAATACGCCGTGGCGGCTTCCGTCGAGGGAATCCAGTGGTTGGGCCGGGCCGGGGGTGCCGCCGCTGGGAGAGTTGGGGTAGGCGGCTTTGGCCGTGCGGGTGCCGAGCTGTGTCGCGGCGGCGGCGGAATCGGCGTCGTCGGTGCCGGTGAGGAAGGAGACCGTTCGCGTCGAGCCGGGGCAGTAGTTCTTGCCCTCGGTGGCGTAGCCCTTGCCGCCGACCGAATGCGGCGCAGTGCCGAAACCGCCCGAATGTTCGGGGGCGGACACGGTCCAATCCGCGGGCACGTCGTAGGCCGCGCCACTGTCGGGGGCGACCACCACCTGGTAGCCGGGAACCACCGGCGTCTCGTTGCTGACGGCGGCCGCGGCCTTGGGGCTCGTGGCCGGTCTGAGCGAAGTGGTCAGCGCGCTGACCAGGCCCGGCGTCGGATCATTGCTGCCGGGGTCGCCGCCGCGCTTTCCGGCCGCCGTCGCTAGTCCCACCCCGGCGACCAGTAGCGCTACCGCCACACCGGCGGCGAGTACGAGCCGTCGCCTGTGTCGCCTCGGCCGCTGGATCGAGTCGGACGGAAAAGCGTGCGCCCCGAACCGCCACTCGTCGAATTCGCCCCGGGTGGTACCGAATCCGTAGTGGGCCGGGGGAATCGAGCCGGACGAAGGTGGGGCCGCGACCGTCTGGACGGAACTTCCAGCCGACTGGTGGATCATCCCGAATGGGCTGTGCCCCCGCTGATCCGTGGCGAACGCCCGTCCGGGCGAGGCATGCCCGCCGACGACGTTCCCGTGCGGCACAGCGCTCACCGGAGGCGGTAGGTCCACCGGCGTCCCGAACGGGCTTCTCGAATCGACGGCCCCGGGTGCGTGCACGGGTAGACCGAAAGCCGTGTCGCCGTAAGCCTTCGCCTCGGCACCGGCGGTCGGTGCGGTCTGCGCGTGGCTGTCGACGGCCGAATCCAGCCGTCCCCCAACGGGTACCGTGCGTATATCCGCGCCGGACGCAGGTCTGCCCGCGCCGCCGCTCACCACGGCGCCCCACCGACGGCCTCGGCCGTGACGAAGAGCGCTCTACCCCTGGAAAGTCTCACGTTCGTCGTTCCCCTGCTCCGACATCAAGTCTCGGCACGCGACCTTACAGCGTTCGTCCCCGTCGACGCACCCCGCGCCGAACGCCCGCCCCTGTTCGGCGCGTTTCAGCGCGCGACGGCCTCGGAGGTCGAAATCCCGTGGTCGGTCGCGGCGTTGGGGCGCTTCGGCGGTGCGGCGACCAGGGTGAGCAGGGTCGCCTCGGGACGGCAGCAGAAGCGGTAGGGGGCCCACGGCGACGTGCCGATACCCGCGGAGACGTGCAGTTGGGTGTGTTCGCCCCACTGCGACGGGCCCTTCACCCGGGATTTGTCGATACCGCAATTGGTCACGAGCGCGCCGTAACCGGGCAGTACCAGCTGGCCGCCGTGGGTGTGACCCGCCATGACGAGGTCGTAGCCGTCGGCGGCGAAACGATCGAGCACGCGGGGCTCGGGCGAATGCGTCAGGCCGATACGAAGATCGGCGAGCGGATTGGGAGCCCCGGCCACGGTGTCGTAGCGGTCGCGCTGCAGATGCGGGTCGTCGACGCCCGCGGTGGCGATGCGGATTCCCGAAACCTCGAGATCGCGCCGCACGTGGGTGAGGTCGAGCCAGCCACGTTCGGTGAAGACGGCGCGCAGATCCTTCCACGGCAGCGGGGCGCCGTAGACACGACGATGGTTCTTGTTGAAGTACTTCGCGGGGTTCTTGGGCACCGGCGCGAAGTAGTCGTTGCTGCCGAACACGAAAAGACCGGGGCGGGAAAGTAATCCGCCGAGCGCTTGGACCACCGCGGGCACCGATTTCAGATGCGAGAGGTTGTCGCCGGTGTTGACGACCAGATCCGGTTCCAGCCGGTCGAGCTCACGCAGCCACTGCTGCTTGAGTTTCTGCCCCGGCATCATGTGCAGGTCGCTGATGTGCAACACCCGTAGGCTCGACGAACCGGGTTGCAGAACCGGCATCGTCGCCTCGCGCAGGATGAACGCGTTGCGTTCGACGAGGGAGGCGTAGCCGACTCCGGCCACCGCGGCTCCGACAGCGCCCAGCGCGGTACGGCGGACAACGGAAGTCGAGATTACGGGCATTTGCCCAGCATAGGTGAGCCCGGCGCGGAACGCCGAGTGTGTTTCGGCACGGTGTCGCATTTGCCCGGTCCGACCTGTGCCCGCGACACCGTGCCCGGCGCTAAATATGTGGGCGGTGCAGGGACGACCGGCTACGGTTGGGCCCATGTCGGAACTCAAAGCGAGGCTGCGGACGGATATGACCGCCGCGATGAAAGCCAAGGACAAATTGCGCTTGGCCACGTTGCGCATGCTGCTGGCCGCGATCCAGACCGCCGAGGTCGCGGGTTCGCAGTCGCGCGAACTCTCCGACGCCGAGGTCGTCTCCGTGTTGCAGAAGGAGGCGAAGAAGCGCAGCGAGGCCGCCGAGGTCTTCACGCAGGCCGGGCGTGGCGAGCTGGCGGCGAACGAGCACGCCGAGGCCAGGATCATCGACGACTATCTGCCGACCCAGCTCACCGAAGCCGAGGTCGCCGATATCGCCGACACGGCGATCGCCCAGATCGCCGAGCAGAACGGCGAACGTCCGGGCATGCGGCAGATGGGACAGGTCATGAAGATCGCCACCGCGCTCGCCGAGGGCAAAGCCGATGGTTCGCGCCTGTCGGCCGCGGTAAAAGCCAGGCTCTGAGCAACCCGAGAACCGGCGAAGCTCACGCCGGCCCCGGTCTAGGCTGGCCGGTTCGCGGCCGTCTTGCTGGTCAGCGTCCGAAGCGTATGCGCCGGAGGCGCGAGTCTCGGACGCTGACCAGCAAGACAAAGGGGCCGCGAACCACGCCGCGCCCGCGCGGCCGAATTACAGCTACCTCGGCCACCAGGGCGGTAGCGGAAGTCCGGGCGGTAGCGCGGGCGGTGCCGGGGCCCCCGGTGTCGGCCCCGACGGTGCGGGCGCCGCGCGTTGGGTGCCGTCGCTGATGTAGATCGTGACCACCGAGCCGGGAATGGCCGACCCGTTGGGCGCGCTGCTCATGACGCTGCCCTTGGGCAGCGAGCCGTTGCCGTTCACCGCCTGCACCTGGAATCCCGCCGCGACCAGCGCGGCGGTCGCCTCGCCCTGCGGCATGCCGGTGACGTCGGGAACCTGTGCCTGATTCGAGCCGCGGACGTATTTGTCGTCCAGTGGCGGCAGTACCGGCGCCGGGAATTTCTCGACCACCGGTTTGATCGCGTTGAACCAGGTGCGGGCGGGTTCGTTACCGCCGAACAGGTCACCGCTGCCGCAGCTGCGCAGCGGGAACGAGCAGATCTCGCCCGGCGTCGGGCTGTCACCGTAGACGTAGGCGGCGCCCGCGAGCGAGTTGGTGAATCCGAGGAATGCCGAGGAACGGTGGCTTTCGGTGGTTCCCGTCTTACCGGCCAGCGGCCAGGTCCAGCCGGTGGCCCGCGCCGCGCCCGCGGCGGTGCCGCTGGTGTCGTCCTTGCTCATCGCGTTGGCGAGGGTGTTCGCCAGACCCGGCTCGACGACCTGCTCGCAGGCCTGCTGGGTCAGCGGAACCTGCTTGCCGCCACGATCGATGACCTCTTTGATCGGCGACGGCGGGCACCACCGGCCGCCGGAGGCCAGCGTCGCGGCCACATTGGACAGTTCGAGCGGGTTGATCGCCACCGGGCCGAGGGTGAACGAGCCGAGGTTCTGCTCCTTCACCATGTCGGCGAGGCTCTGGTTGCCGTGACCGGAACTTCCGGCCTCGGTGAACGAGCGCATGCCCAGCCGGACGGCCATGTCGACGGTCGGCGTCACGCCGACGGCCTGGATGAGTTTGACGAACGCGGTGTTCGGCGAGGTCGCCAGTGCCTCGGTCACCGACATCGGCGACTTGTACTTGCCCGCGTTCTCGACGCAGTAGGTGGCGGGCGGGCAGCCGCGCGCACCGCCGTTGCCCAGGCCCTTGGCGTCGAAGCGGCCGGGGACGTCGAGTTCGGCGTTGATCCCCATACCCTTCTCCATGGCCGCGGCCGTGGTGAAGACCTTGAAGATCGAGCCGGCGCCGTCGCCGACCATCGAATAGGGCTGCGGCTGCACCGTCTCGTTGGCGTCGCGGTTGAGTCCGTAGGTCCGGCTGCTGCCCATGGCGACGAGCGGATGGGAGTCCGCGCCGGGCGCGATGATCGACATGACCTCGGCGATGTCGTCGAGGTTGGGATTGGCGGCCTCGGCCAACGAACGCTGCACCGAATCCTGCACGGCCGGGTCGAGGGTGGTCTTGATCAGATAGCCGCCCTTGTCGATCTGTTCGCGGCTGATTCCGGCGTTGGCCAGGTATTGCAGCGCGTAGTCGCAGAAGAAGCCGCGATCCTTGGCCGCGATGCAGCCGCGCGGCAGGCCCTTGGGCTCGGGCAGCACGCCGAGCGGCTCGGCCTTGGCCCTGCGGAACTCGTCCGCGCGGTTGGGGATGTTCTGGATCATGGTGTCCAGCACGGTGTTGCGGCGGGCGAGCACGCCCTCGGTATTGGTGTAGGGGTTCAGCTTGGAGCTGGACTGCACCATGCCCGCCAGCATCGCGGCCTGCCCGACCTTGAGGTCGGCGGCGTCGACGCCGAAGTAGGTCTGCGCCGCGTCCTGGATGCCGTAGGAGGAGTTACCGAACGGCACCAGGTTCAGGTACCTGGTGAGGATCTCCTCTTTGGTGAGTTCGCGGTCCAGCGTCAGCGCCATCCGGATCTCGCGGATCTTGCGGGCCGGGGTGGTCTCGATGGCCGCGCGGCGTTCGGCGTCGGTCTTGGCGACGACGAGCAGCTGGAAGTTCTTGACGTACTGCTGGTCCAGGGTGGACGCGCCCTGCTGGACCTCGCCGCTGCTGGTGTTGGTGAGGAACGCGCGAAGCGTGCCCTGCCAGTCGACGCCCTCGTGTTCGGAGAACCGTCGGTCCTCGATGGACACGATCGCCAACTTCATGTCGTTGGAGATCTTGTCGCTCGGGACTTCGAACCGGCGCTGCTCGTACAGCCAGGCAATCGGCGCACCCGTCGAGTCGACCATGGTCGAGACCGCGGGGACGGTGCCCTCGACCAGCTCGGAGGAGACATTGTCGACGGCGTCGGCGGCACGGTTGGAGACGAATCCGAAACCGCCCGCGAGCGGGAACAAGAGACCGGCGACGAGCACTGCGGCCAACGCGCAGCTGCCAGCCAGCTTCGCGAGCGTATGTGTGATCGGCACGGGTCCCAGACTACGGGGTTCGCTCGCCACCGCTCGCACGAGTGTTTGCCGGTTCTCGGGGAATTCCCGATATCGCGATAACGGATGGGCGTGTCGCGTTCTCGACCTCGGCGTGTCGCGGGCCGGGGAACCGCGTGGCGAGCCGACCGACCGGTTCTCTACCACGGCCCGCAGGGACGCACGTACCAGTAAAACTCGAGACGGTCTTGCGCTGAGCCCATACCTTTACCTAGATTGAGAACCCAGTGTGATAGAGCTAACACTCAAAGTGGAATGTGGTGCAGTTCGCAGCGGGGTACGGGTTGCTGCGAGGCTGTCACGCGATTCTGGAGCGCCGATGACCCGGTGTTCGGACTGCAAAGGGGCACACCAAATGCACATGACAACCCCCATCGCTCGATTGGACGTGGAGCAGGCCGAAGCGAGAATCGCCTGGGTAGCCCAGGCTCGATGCAAGGAAGTAGACCCCGATCAGCTGTTCGTCCGTGGTGCGGCGCAGCGCAAGGCCGCGACGATCTGCAGGCACTGCCCGGTGCTCATGCAGTGCGGCGCCGACGCCCTCGACAATCGTGTCGAGTTCGGGGTGTGGGGTGGCATGACGGAAAGACAGCGGCGTGCGCTGCTGAAACAACATCCCGAGGTGACGTCGTGGGCCGATTTCTTCCAGGCCCAGCGGCAGCATCAAATTGCGATGTAAAGGGGAACCCGGATATCGGAACGAGCCCGCCGCCGCGGGCTCGTTCTCGTTCGCGGCTATAGCGATCGCGCCTTAGTGGATAGCGGTGTCCGGTTCGAATCCGGCTGATTCGGGGGCGGTTCCGGTCAACTGATCGCCGACCGCGCGCAGCGCGCGCAGGTCCGAGACCTCGAACGGCAACGCCGTCACGGCGACGATCGGCACCCGGGGATGCGCGCCGGTGAACCGGTGCAGCAGGTGCTGTTCGCGCTTGGAAGTCGTCACCCGCTGCGCGTGGATGCGCAGCACCGCGGCGGTGACCGAACCGATGGTGTCCGGTTCGGTCGTCGCGATCTGATCGGCGGCGGTGAGCGCCCGTTCTGCGGGAAGGCCCGCGCACAGCGCGGGGTGTGTCCGGTTCAGTACGAGACCGGCCAGCGGCATGTGCTCGGTGGACAGGCGGTCGACGAAGAACGAGGCCTCGCGCAGCGCGTCGGGTTCCGGGGCGGCGATCACCAGGAAGTGGGTGCCTGGTTTCGAGAGCATCGCGTAGGTCCGGTCCGCGCGATCCTGGAATCCGCCGAACAGCGATTCCAGCGATTGCAGGAAATTCGACGCGTCCTTGAGCAGTTGACCGCCGACGATGGTCGAGACACCGCGCATCGCCAGGCTCATCGCCCCGGTGACGAAGCGGCCGACCCCGCGCCCCGGCGCCATGATCAGGCGAATCATCTTGCCGTTGAGGAAATTACCGAGACGTTTGGGCGCGTCGAGGAAGTCGAGCGCGTTACGCGAGGGCGGGGTGTCGACGACGATCAGATCCCATTCGCGCCGTCCGGCCAGTTGGCCGAGTTTCTCCATCGCCATGTACTCCTGTGTGCCGCCGAAGGAGGACGCGAGGGTCTGGTAGATCGGGTTGGCGAATATCTGTTCGGCCTTGTCCGGGCTGGTGTGCTCGAGCACCATGTCGTCGAAGGTGCGACGCATGTTCAGCATCATCGCGTGCAGTTCGCCCTCGACCTCGGGGCCGAGTTCGACCCGCTGCGGGGAGTTGTCCAGGTCGGCGACGCCGAGTGACTGGGCCAGTCGACGCGCCGGATCGATGGTGAGCACGACCACCTTGCGGCCCCGCTCGGCCGCGCGCAGGGCGATCGCCGCGGCCGTGGTCGTCTTGCCGACGCCGCCCGACCCGCAGCAGACCACGACACGGGCGGTGCGGTCATCGATGATCGCCGAGATGTCGAGCGGTACGGGGACTGCCGAGCTGGTCATCAACGGACTCCCTGCGTGCTCAGGTGCTCGGCCAGTTCGTAGAGGCCGCCCAGGTCCATGCCGTCGGCGAGGGCGGGCAGATACAGCTGGGACACGTCGACTCCGCGCAATTCCTCGGCGCTGGAGTCCTGGGCCTGCAATGTCGCGGCGTGCTCACGGGTCTCGGTGACCAGGCCGCGGAAATCGGCATCGGACAGGGTTATCCCGGCCTTCGCGAGTTCGGCGGCGATCGCCTCGGTGTCGATATCGCCCGCGGCCGCGCGGTCACGAATGTCGGTAGGCAGGAAACCCTCGCTCGCGCGATTCACGATCACGGTGCCGATCCGCAGGTCGTTCGCGGTGAGTTCGGCGACGGCGTCGGCGGTTTCCTGCACGGGTAGCGCCTCGAGCAGGGTGACCAGATGGATGAGGGTCTGATCCGAATGCAGCAGCCGGGAGACACCGTCGGCCTGCGAGGCGATCGGACCGCCCTTGGCGATCTCGCCCATCGCCTGGGTGACATCGAGGAAACTAGCGATGCGTCCGGTCGGCGGGGCGTCGACGACCACCTCGTCGTAGATCCGTTTCCCCGCCTTGTCGGTGCGGACCGCGCATTCCTTGATCTTTCCCGTCACGATCACATCGCGCAGTCCCGGCGCGATCGTGGTGACGAATTCGATCGCGCCCATTCGGCGCATCGCGCGTCCGGCGAATCCGAGGTTGTAGAACATGTCGAGATATTCGAGAAACGCGTGCTCGATATCGAGTGCGAGCGCGACCACTTCGCCGCCGCCGTCCGCGGCGGCGATCCTGGTCTCGGTCGGCGGCAGCGGCGGCAGGTCGAACAGCTGCGCGATGGACTGCCTGCTCTCGACCTCGACCAGCAGTACCCGCCTGCCACCGGCGGCGAGTGCGAGTGCCAATGCGCCGGCGACCGTGGACTTCCCCGTTCCGCCTTTTCCGGAGACGAAATGCAGGCGCGCGGTCTCGGCGCGCTCGGGCCACCCCGTCTCCCGCGCAGGCTCTGCCGAAATAGGCACTGCTGTTGGTACTCCCACGAGCGCGAGCCTATAACCCGTACGAGAGGTCCGCCCCGGGGATCCGGTTGACGCGAGGATTTGCGGCCGTTCTGTATCAGACACCGGGGATGCGCCGACGTCACAGGGCAGCGCGCTAGTCTCACCGGTATGAGTGATGTGACCCTGTGGGAGTACGCGACCGTGCCGCTGCTGACGCACGCGACCAAGCAGATTCTCGACCAGTGGGGCGCCGACGGCTGGGAACTGGTGAGCGTGCTTCCCGGCCCCACCGGTGAGCAGCATGTCGCGTACCTGAAGCGTCCGAGGCAGTAGGCCGTGTCCGCCGAAGCCGCCACCCCGTGGCAGAAGAATCTGGACCGGCTCGGGTTGACGCTGCCCGCGGTCGTGCCGCCGGTCGCCGCGTACATCCCGGCCGTGCGCACCGGTTCGCTGGTCTACACCTCGGGCCAGCTGCCCTTCGTCGACGGACAGCTCTCGGCGACGGGTAAAGCGGGCGCCGAGGTCTCCCTCGAACAGGCCGCAGAGGCGGCACGGCTGTGCGCGCTCAACGCGCTGGCCGCGGTGCACGATCTGGTCGGACTCGACAATGTGGTGCGCATCGTGAAGGTCGTCGGATTCGTCGCGTCGGCGCCGGGGTTCAGCGATCAGCCCCTCGTCATCAACGGCGCGTCGGAATTCCTCGGCGAGGTCTTCGGGGACGCCGGTGTGCACGCGCGTTCGGCCGTCGGTGTGTCCGAACTTCCCAGGAATACCCCGGTCGAAGTCGAACTCATCGCCGAGGTGCGCTAGACACGGTGGTGGACAACGTCTCCCGATCCGATGGGATAAACCGATGACGCTGACACATCCCGCATACGGGCAGCTGCGGCAGGTGACGCCGACAGCGGCGGTCCTGCTGGCCGACAATCCCGGCCAGATGACCCTCGACGGCACCAACACCTGGATCCTGCGCGGAGCGGGATCGTCGGATTTCGTCGTCGTCGATCCCGGTCCGGAAGATCACGCGCACAGCGAGGACATCGCCAGGGTCACCGGCGGCAACGTCGCGCTCACCCTGATCACCCACCGCCACCATGATCACACCGGCGGTATCGATCGTCTGGTCGAACTCACCGGCAGCCCGGTCCGCGCCACCGACCCCGCGTTCCTGCGGGGTTCCTCGGAGCCGCTGGCCGACGGTGAGGTGATCGAGGCCGCCGGCCTGTCCATCGATGTGCTCGCCACCCCGGGCCACACCGGTGACTCGGTGAGTTTCGTCCTGGAGGACGCGGTCCTGACCGGCGACACCATCCTCGGCAGCGGCACCACGGTGCTCGATTCCACCGACGGCACCCTGGCCGACTATCTCGCCTCGCTGGACCGGCTGGTCGCGACGGGCGCGGGCCGGGCCCTGTTGCCCGCGCACGGGCCCGACCATCCGGATCTGGAGCCGATCACCCGGTACTACATCGGGCACCGGCACGAACGGCTGGAGCAGGTCCGCGCGGCACTGCGCGAACTCGGTCCGGACGCGGACACGATGGAGGTGGTCCGCAAGGTCTACGCCGACGTGGACGAGCGACTGTGGCTCGCGGCGAGCAGTTCGGTGCGCGCCCAGCTGGAGTACCTGCGTACGAACGGCTAGGGCGCACGTAGGAACACGACGAACCCGCCGACCCGGCGGAGCCCCCGGGTCGGCGGGTTTTTCGTCTATGTCTTAGCGCGCGCGCCGAGCGAGACGCTCGGAGTCGGAGATCAGCACGCTCTTGCCCTCCAGTCGCAGCCAGCCGCGATGCGCGAAATCGGCCAGAGCCTTGTTCACGGTCTCGCGGGAGGCGCCGACCAACTGGGCGATCTCCTCCTGGGTGAGGTCGTGGGTGACGCGCAGCGCACCCGCTTCCTGCGTGCCGAACCGCTGAGCGAGCTGCAACAGCGCCTTGGCGACCCGGCCGGGAACATCGGTGAAGATGAGGTCGGCCAGGTTGTTGTTGGTGCGACGCAGACGCCGGGCCAGTACCCGGAGCAGCTGTTCGGCGATCTCGGGCCGCTGATCGATCCAGGCCTTGAGGGCGTCCCGATCCATCGTGACGGCCCTGACCTCGGTGACGGTCGTCGCGGTCGAGGTACGGGGACCCGGGTCGAAGATCGACAACTCACCGAACATGTCCGAAGGACCCATGATGGTCAGCAGGTTTTCCCGGCCGTCGGGGCTGCGGCGGCCGATCTTCACCTTGCCGGTCGTGATGATGTACAGCCGATCACCGGGTTCGCCCTCGTTGAAGATGATGTGTCCGCGTGGAAAATCCACAGGCTGCAGCTGTTTGGCGAGTGCCGCCACCGCGGTGGGCTCTACGCCTTGGAAGATGCCTGCTCTGGCGAGGGCCTCGTCCACGAATGTGCTCCTTAGGGAAATGGCTCTGTCCTGGACCGAAGCGAATCGGCCAACAGCGGAGTCTACGCGGAGTTGGGATCGCCTAGTGACAGACACCACGTAACGACTGGGTTGCGCGGCGTGGCCGATATGAGTGAGGGGCTGTCGGGTCGGTGGTCGGCGCGGCTCAGCTCGCCCGCGCGACATCCAATTCTTCACCTCTCGACCGGCGCTTGCGCATCCGGGCCACCGCCGCGGGCAGCCCGAGCTTGGTCAGCTCCTTGACCTCGGCGTTGCTTGCTTTGTCCAAGTACTGCTGAACCTCGGGTTCGGGTTCGAGAAGTTTGCGGAGCCGATTCTCGACCCGCTCCATGAGCAGTGCGAACAGCATCAACACCACTGGGAAGAGCACCACAGCGAGTCCTTGCATAGCGAGGAGTAAACACGGTCCAGGTCTCAGATGGAACACGGGCACCGATCTGGGCGGGATAGGCCCCGGTCGGGTTCCGTATGGTGGACGAGTGCGTGCCACCCCTTCCACCGCCGATGCCGGCGGGCCTGCGCCCGCCGCCGAGGCGACCGATCCGCAACCCGCGGCGGCGGTGGCCCCCAAACGCAAAACCCGGTCGCGACAAGCGGAAACCCCTCTCGGTCTGGTGCGGAGGGCGCGGCGGATGAACCGCACCCTCGCTCGCGCCTTCCCGGACGCGCACTGCGAGTTGGACTTCACGACTCCGCTCGAATTGGCCGTCGCGACAATACTTTCCGCGCAATGCACCGACGTTCGCGTGAATATGACCACCCCCGCGCTGTTCGCCCGCTACCCGGACGCGCGCGCATATGCCGAGGCCAACCGTGCCGAGATGGAGGAATACATCCGGCCGACGGGCTTCTACCGCAACAAGACGAATTCGCTCATCGGTCTCGGTCGGGCACTGCTGGAACATCACGATGGTGAATTGCCTCACACCATGGACGAATTGGTGAAGTTGCCGGGCATCGGGCGCAAAACCGCCAACGTCATCCTCGGCAACGCCTTCGACGTTCCCGGTATCACCGTCGACACCCACTTCGGCCGCCTGGTGCGCCGCTGGCAGTGGACCGACGAGGAGGATCCGGTCAAGGTCGAACACATCGTCGGCGGACTGATCGAACGCAAGGAATGGACCCTGCTGTCGCATCGGGTGATCTTCCACGGCAGACGGGTGTGCCACGCCCGCAAACCCGCCTGCGGGGTCTGTGTCCTGGCGGCGGACTGCCCCTCGTTCGGAGCCGGACCGACCGATCCCGAGGCGGCCGCCGAGCTGGTGAAGGGACCCGAGCGCGAACACCTGCTGGGAATGGTCGGCCTGTGACACGGCTGCCGGTCGCCGCGCGACTAGGGCTGGCCGGACTGATCATCGTCGTCGCGCTCGCCGTCGCCCTGTGGCCACGCGATGGGAACGATTCGGCGCCGGAACCGCACGTCCACCCCAATTCGCTGGTCACCCGGCAACTCCGTGAGGAAGCCGGACTCGCGCCGTGTCCGGTCCAGGACACGACCTCCCGACCGGGGGCCGAGACCGCCCGACCGCTCGCGGCGATCGCCCTGACCTGCCTCGCCGACGGACAGCCCGTCGACCTGGTCACCGCACTCGCGGGCAAACCCGCGCTGCTCAACCTGTGGGCGTACTGGTGCGGACCCTGCGCACAGGAGTTGCCATATCTGCAGCAGTACGCGCAGCGGGCGGGGAACGCGATTACCGTGCTGACTGTGCACAGCGATCCCGATGAGGACAAGGCGCTGTCCCGGCTGGCGGGACTCGATGTGACCCTGCCCGGCGTTCTCGATCCGGACGCCGCCGTGCGCACCGCCGTCGGCGCACCTTCGGTGCTGCCGATCTCGGTGCTGCTTCGCGCGGACGGATCCGTCGCGGACGTGGTCGTGCGGTCGTTCACCGGGGTCGACGACATCACTGATACCGTCGCGGCACGCTTGGGGGTCAGGGCGTGACCGTGGGTATGGGTCACGGCGTGACCGTGGGTACGAGTCACGGCGTGACAGCGGGGATCTCGCAGCGACTGTTGCGGGCGACGAGATCGTTTGCGGAGGTGATGGTGCGCACGTTCACCGGGGCCGGCACGGCCGAGGGGGAGGCATGACGACGTCGACTCCCGCCGACATCCCTCGGTGGTTGCGTTTCGCCACCGAACCCGGCGCAAGCGATGCCGCCGAAACCCTCTCGCTGGCGCGCGCCATCCGCCGTGCCGCGACGATCTCGGGCGAACCGCGACAGGCGGCGGTGCTGGTCCTTTTCGGCGGCTCGGCCGACGGTGATCCGAGCGGACCCGGTGGACTCCCCGCCGACGCCGACGTGCTGCTGACCCAGCGCGCGTCCACCATGCGCCAGCATCGCGGGCAGGTCGCCTTCCCCGGCGGTGCGGTAGACCACGACGACAGCGGTCCGGTCGCCACCGCGCTGCGCGAGGCGGGCGAGGAGACCGGTCTCGACCCCGCCGGTGTCGAACCCATCGTCGTCCTGCCGAAATTGTTCGTGCCGCCGTCGCGTTTCGATGTGAGCCCGGTGGTCGCCTACTGGCGCGCGCCGAGCGAGGTGCGCGTGGTCGATCAGAGCGAGACCGAGCGGGTGGTGCGCGTTCCGCTCGCCGAACTGCTCGACCCGGCCAACCGGTTCCTCGTCCGCGGCCCGCTCGGCTATCAGAGTCCGGCGTTCCAGGTCGACGGTCTGCTGGTGTGGGGACTCACCGGCGGCATACTCGCCGGACTCTTCGGATCCTCGGGCTGGGAACCGGAATGGGATCGTGACGACGTGCGTGATCTCGAAAGCTCGCTCGCCGCCGTGGGAATGACGTTATGAGTTCATCGGCTTGGCTCGATATCGCCGTGATCCTGCTCGCTCTGCTCGCCGCGTCCTCCGGATGGCGGCAGGGCGCGGTCGCCTCGGCCCTCGCTTTCCTCGGCGTGGTGCTCGGCGCGGTCGCGGGCATCCTGATCGCCCCGCACATCCTGGTCCACGTCGACGCGGGCCGCAGGCGTGTGCTCACCGGGGTGCTGCTCATCGTGCTGCTGGTGATCGTCGGCGAGGTCGCGGGAATGGTGCTCGGCCGCGCCGCCCGCGGCAGCATGCGGCATCCGTTCACCCGCAGCGTGGACAGCGTGGTCGGCGCCGGACTCCAAGCCGTCGCGGTGCTCGTCACCGCGTGGCTGCTCGCGCTGCCGCTGGCGACCTCGTCGCAGCCCGCGATCGCCACCGCGATCAACGGCTCCAAGGTGCTGACCGACGTCAACCAGGTCGCGCCGAACTGGCTGCGCAAGGTGCCCAACGAATTCTCCAGACTGCTCAACACCTCGGGGCTGCCCGATGTCATCGGGCCGTTCGGGCGCGCGCCCATCGCGGCCGTCGAGCCGCCCGATCCGAGCGTGCTCGCCAGCCCCGTCGCGGCCTCGTTGCAGCAGAGCGTGATCCGCATCCGCGGCGTCGCGCCGAGTTGCCAGCGGGCGCTGGAGGGTTCGGGTTTCGTGATCGCGCCGGAACGGGTGATGACCAACGCCCACGTCGTCGCGGGTACGACCAGCGTCGCGGTGGACACCGCTCGCGGCCCGCTCAACGCGACCGTGGTGCTGTTCGATCCGTCCAAGGACGTCGCGGTCCTCGAGGTACCGGGGCTGACCGCGCCGGTCGTGCCACAGGCGCCGGAACCCGCCAAATCGGGGGAGAGCGCGATCGTGCTCGGCTACCCCGGCGGCGGCCCGTACACGGCCAGTGCGGCCAGGGTTCGCGAGACCTTGGATCTGACCGGTCCGACGATCTATCGCAACGGCACCGTGGAACGCGAGGTCTACACCGTGCGCGGACTCGTACGCGCGGGTAATTCCGGCGGTCCGCTCGTCGATACCGAGGGCCAGGTGCTCGGCATGGTGTTCGGCGCCGCCGTCACCGACGACGACACCGGTTACGTGCTGACCCTGGCGGAGGTCCGTCCCGACCTGGAGGCCGCGATCGGCGCGAGCACGCCGATCGATACGGGTGCCTGCGTGCTGAGCTGATCCGAACGGATCGGCTCAGCCGAGGAATTTGGCCAGTTCGGCCGTCACCACGTCCGGATTCTCCTGATGCGCGAAATGCCCCGCGTCGGGGACGGTGACCAGGCGACGCCGCGGTGACCACTGCTGTCCGCGATGGAACGTCGAGCGCAGCAGATAGGTGTCCGATTCGCCGCGCAGGGCGAGAACAGGGATGTGGATGGGATCGCGCATGGTCGCCATGAATCGGCGTCCGTCCGGTCGCCACTGGCTGCGGAAGGCCCAGCGTTGATATTCCAGCGCGCAGTGCGCGACGCCGGGTATCCGGATCGCCGAGCGCATCCGTCGCGCGGTGTCGACGAATTCGGAGGTCCCTGCCCACTCGGCGCTGGTGCGCTGCCGCAGCAGTCGTTCCACTTCGAACCCGTCCGCGGCGGTGAGCAGATTCTCCGGATACCTCGGCAATTGGTAGCGCAGGAAATTCGGCAGCCAGGTCGAGCGCTGGTGAGCGTCGCGCAGGACCGCGGCCTTGAGCGCCGCCGGATGCGGTGAGCTGACCAGCGCGATCGAGGTGACCAGTCGCGGATGCAGCACCGCCGTCGTCCAGCAGACCAGTCCGCCCTCGGCATGCCCGACCAGGGTCGCCTCGGTATGACCCAGTGACCTGACCAGTCCGGCGACATCACCGGCCAGCGTCCAGCCGTCGTATCCGCGCGGCGGTTTGTCGCTGTCGCCGTAGCCGCGCAGATCCACCGCCACGACCCGATATCCGAGATCGGCGAGATCGGTCAACTGGTGCCGCCACGACCACCAGAAATCGGCGAAACCGTGCAGCAGCACCACCAGCCCGGCGTCCTGGCGTTCCGGCGTCGCCTCGACCACGTGGAAGCGGATGCCGTTGGCTCGAACATCCCGGTGCGTCCACGGGCCGTCGTAGCGGACGGTGGACGGATCGGGAATGAGGTTCGACGACACGCCGACCGAGCCTAGTGCGCGCGAAGCGTAGGTGCGCGCGGTGGGCGCGCGGTGCGTGTTTCGCCCGTACACCGGCGGGGCCGCTACTTCTTCAGGGCGAGATGCTCCTCGTGCGCGGACCCGCCGAATCCGCTCGGCAGCACGGTGCGCGCCTGCTTGAGCGAATCGATGGTCTTCTCGGGCGCGCGCAACTTCTTGACCCGGCGATAGCCGAGGAAGGCGAGTACGGCCGTCGCCAGCACCATCAGCAGGAACACGATGAGGAACGCCGCCCAGCGCTGCAACCAGACATCGAGCAGCTCACCGAGGAAGAAGAAAAAGAAAAAGGAGCTGAACAGCAGCACGGTCAGCGCGAGGATGAAGTAGACGCTGCCCTGCAGCCCCTTCTTGATCTCGCCGGTCACCTCGGCCTTGGCCAGTTCCACTTCGGCCCGAACGAGCGTCGACATCTGCTCGGTGGCGTCGCGGACCAGGCTGCCGAAGCTCGCCGACCCGATCGGGTTGGCATCGGTCAAGGGGATGGAGGTCAGTGTCCGGTGCTCCGCATCGGTGCCATTGCCACGCTGTGACCCATGAGCGCTGCCACGCTGTGACCCATTACCGCCTTGGGTGAAACTCACTTGGTCGACCCTTCTCCCTGTCCCGGCACTGCCTCGACTCCATTCGATCCATGGCGTTCGCGCGGCGCTTCGGCTCGCGCCGTCGCCTACTCCGGTTCTAGCGCATCTGCGTCGCGCCGTGCCTGGTGGACACGCCCACGCCGCAACAGTAGCGCCGAACCCGCGAGAGACGCCGCCATCGACGTCACCAACACCGCGGCCTTCGCCAATTCCTCGGCGGAGCCGTCGCCGATATCGCCCAGCGCGAGCTCCGCCACAAGAAGGCTAACGGTGAACCCGATCGCGCCGAGCACCGACAGGGCGAACATATCCCGGTAGCCGAGCCCGGCGGGCCGCTTCGCCACACCCAACCGGATTGCCACCCAGCTGATCCCGAAGATGCCGATCGTCTTGCCGAGCAGCAGGCCGAGGATGATGGCGAGCGAGAGGCGGTCGGTGAACAGTTCGCCGAAAACCTCCGCGTTGAGCGGAACACCCGAGGCGAACAGGGCGAACAGCGGGACGCACAGCCCCGCCGACACCGGTTGGACCAGGTGTTCCAGCCGGGTCGCCGGCGCCTGCTCCTCGTCCGGATCCGGCCGCACCCGGGTCAGCAGGCCGAGTGCGACACCGGCCAGCGTCGGATGGATTCCCGCTTCGTGCAGCGCGTACCAACTCAGCAGGGCCAGTGGGACGTACACGAGCGGGGTGCGGATCCGGCGGTGCTGCGCCAGCGCCCACGCGCCACAGCAGGCCACCGCCGCGAGCAACCACAGCATCGACAGGGTGGCGGTGAACAGCACCGCGATCAGGATGATGGCGACGAGATCGTCGACGACGGCGAGACTCAACAGGAATACCCGGGCGCTCGCCGGGATTCGCGATCCGGTCATGGCCAGAACCGCCAGGGCGAACGCGATATCGGTCGCGACCGGTATCGCCCATCCGCGATCCATTCCGGGAACGCCGTGCCCGACGGTGAACGCGATGAGCGCGGGGGTGACCACCCCGCCGAGCGCCGCGATGATCGGCAGCGCGGCGCGTTTGGGGTCGGCGAGTTCACCGACCGCGAGTTCGCGTTTGAGTTCGAGTCCGGCCACGAAGAAGAAGACGGCCAGCAAACCATCCTTGGTCCAGTCTGCCAGGGTCAGTTCCAGGTGCAGGTGCCCGATCGACAGCACCGTCTCGGTCATGGTGACGTAGCTGTCGCCCCAGGGGGAGTTGACCCACAGCAAAGCGATCGCAGCGGCCGCCAGAAGGAGTGTGCCGCCGACGGTTTCGGTCCGCAGGTAGCGGGTGAGTTCCGAACGGACTCGAGTGATCACAGGTAACCTTCCGCGGGGTCGTCCGAGCTGCGGACACGTGACCCGCCGAATCGATCACCGGGTATTCGCCCGCATGCCGACCAGACTTCCCGGCACACCTCGGGCAAGCCTAACGGACGCGGCGGCTGACTCGGCTCGCCACCCGCCGCGTCCGGGTCGGATCAGGCGCGGTCCGCGCGGATCGCCTCGAAGACGGTGGGGTCGACGAGGGTGGAGGTGTCGCCGAGTTCACGTCCTTCGGCGATGTCGCGCAGGAGTCGGCGCATGATTTTGCCGCTGCGGGTTTTGGGGAGTTCGGGGACGATGTGGATGTCGCGGGGTCGGGC
>NZ_QCYJ01000067.1 GCF_003123685.1 Nocardia aurea | reverse complement strand
CTGGCACTGGCTATCCGCCGTCTCCGGAGCCAGGCCTGTAATCCTTGCGATCGCGCCTCCTCCCCCGGACGGGCGGGAGGCGCGATGCTCGTCCATGTGGCGGCCGGTCCCTGGCGTGGTGCCCATCGAAGACTCCGAGATCTGCAGCACGCCGGTCAAGGTCGCCCTCGGGGTCGTCGGGCCGCACACCGTGGCGGCGTACCGGCAGCAGCAGCGTCTGCGGCAGCCACGGCGCGGACAGGGCCGCGGCCAGGTGGATCATGGCGCCGGTTGGACGACCCGATGAAGGCCACCGGGTACGGGCGGCGCGGAGCGGGACAGGGCCCGCAACATGCCGGTCGCCGAGTCGAACGACGCCACCGCCCTGCCGAGCCTCACGAGCCGACCTCCCGCAGGAAGGTGGCGACCTCACGGGCCAGACCATGCGGATCGCGGTACGGCACCATGTGCGGCAGCCCGTCCATGACCGAGAGTCGCCCATGCGGTAGGAGCCTGGTGACCTCCTCGGCCCATACCTGGCTCACCATCCGGTCCTTGCCGCCGCGCACCACCAGGACGGGCAGGTCCACGTACAGCAGCTTGTCCTCGATCCGATCCCGCAGGGAAGCGCCAAAGCTGGCCGGCACTCGTCGCGGCCCGGCGTCCCGGTAGTCGGCGACGTTCAGCGGAGTCATGCGCGGGCTTTCCCGCACCGCGTTGCGCAGCCACTGGCCCACCAGCCTGGCGTGCGGATCAACGGTCGGGCCGACCAGCACCAGCGCGCCTGTCCGGCCCGTGAAGCGAGCCGCCCCATCGACGGGCCACCTGGCAGCCGCAGGACCCGCCCAGTAGGCAGGGCAGGGCCGCGCCAGCCCAGCCGCATCCAGCCAGGCGGCCACCGCGTCCGCGAGCCCCACCATGATCGGAAGATCATCGGGTTTGCCGCTGTGCCCGAAGCCGGGCAGGTCGAGGCTCCAGGTGTCGTGAGTCCGCCCCGCCGGCCCCGGGCCGCGTCTGCGCCGGCTCGCCATGGTCAAATCCATGACGGTATGAGTGAGCGGTTCGAGCGACACGCCTCTCCTTCGACCGAGATCGGGCTCAGGAGCCTGGGCCTGCGAAGCGGAGCCCTGCCGGCAGTGGTACGGCTCCTCAGCGGTGGCCGGTGCCGACCGGTCCGACGCGTTTGGCGTAACCGCTGATCGGAAGCGTCTCGACACTCCGCACGCCGGCGAGCGCCCCCACCCGGTTCGCCACGTACTCGTAGAGGGCGCCGACGTCCCTGCACACCACGAACGCCACCAGGTTGGCCGAGCCGGTGACCGCCGCCACGAAGGCCACCTCGACGTCTCCCGACAGTGTCCCGCCCACCTCGATCAACCGGCCGGGCGCGACCTGGAGCCACAGCATGCACTCGACGCCGTAGCCGAAGAGCTTGACGTCGGTGTCGATGCTGAACTGCAGGGCACGCGCGCGCCGCAGTTCGGCCATGCGCCGCCGTACCGCCGACTCCGACCAGCCGACCGAGCGCGCCAGCTCAGGGAATGTCGCCCGCCCGTCCCGTGCCAGCTCGGGCAGCAGGCTGCCGTCGAGGGCACTGGGCGCCAGCGCGGCCGGGGTGGCGGGGTAGTCGGGGCGCAGCCGTTCGATCTGCTCAGGTGTCAGGGCCGAGACTCTGCCGCGCCAGCAGGTCTCCTCGTCCATGAAGGCCCACAGCATGCGGTGCGCGTCGACGGAGATCAGCCGCGGACCGCGGCTCAGCCTGTCAAGCAGGAGGTGTTCGGGGCCGCGCAGCAGGAACGAGACCTCGCTCCCGCCGGACAGGAGCGTCACCCAGGAGGTGTCGCTCCTGCGGGCCAGCGCCCGCGCGATCGCCGGCGCGTCGTCCGGCAGACAACGCAGGCGGACGAACCAGTCTGCCTGTCCGCTCCAGCAGCTGCTCAGCAGCCCGAGCACCCGTGCCGCGCCCGCCGCGCGCAGCCGGGCGTAGCGGCGGGACACCGTCCGCTCCGCCACCCCGAGCACGGCGGCGATGCGGCTGAACGGTGCACGGCCGTCCAACTGGAGCGCGTGCAGGAGCTGCCGATCGAGGTCGTCCAGCATGACCGAATCCACCCTGCAACAGTAGGACCATGACAGAATGCGGCGCCTGAGAAACGGGCCGACGACAGCCTTCACCCGGGCGGGCACGCTGTCGCGCATGACCCGTGACATCCGCAGGATCGACCACACCGGCATCCTCAGCCGCAACCTCGACCAGCTGGAACAGCGCTACCTGGCGCTCGGCTTCACCCTCAGCCCGCGCTCCCGGCACCTGCTCAGCGAGCGCCCCGGCGAGAAGCCGGTTCTCGGCGGCACCGCCAACAGGTGCGCCCTGTTCGGGCAGACCTACATCGAACTGCTCGGCATCGTGGACCCGGCCGCCCCCGATCCATGGCGGACCAAGGAGGTGCCCGACGGCTTCCGCATCTTCTACGTCGGCTCCGACGACGTCGACGCCCAGGCGCGCAGGCTGACCGAGGCGGGCGTGCCGATCATGGGCGTACGTTCCCTCGAGCGCGAGGTCGACACCGTCGACGGGCCGCGCGCGATGCGGGCGCGCGCCCTGCACGTCGACCCGCGTTTCACCCCCCACGGCTACATCGGGATCGCCCACCAGCTGACGCCCGAATACCTGCACCAGCCCCGCTACCTGACCCACCCCAACGGTGCCAGAGCCATCGCGAGCGTGCTCGTCGTGGTCGATGACGCCGAACTCGGTGACACCGTCGAGCGCTACACCCGGATCCTGGACACCTCTCCGGTCGCGCGTGACGACCGGCGGGTTCTGGAACTGCCCGCGGGGCGGCTGGAGTTCGTGGCCGCCTCAAGAGCGGCCGAAACCCTGCCCGGGGTCGTGCCGCGCGGTCTTGCCGCCATGTCCATCGCGGTCGCCGACGTGAACGCGGCGCGGCGGCTCGTCGACGGCAACGGCATCGCCACGGTGACCACCGGCGACGGCTTCCTAGTCAGCGCCGACGACGCCTTCGGCTCAGCCCTGTTCTTCACCGCCTCATGATCATCGAGACGGCGTCGGGACGGCTGCGCGGTACCGGGACCGCTTTTCTGGGCATCCCCTACGCGAGCGCCGCCCGCTTCGAGCCGCCCCGGCCTGCGCCACCGTGGCAGGACACGCGCGAGGCGGCCGCTCCGGGCCCCGCGGCCCCGCAACCGGCCTCCCGGCTGGAGCGCGTGATGGGTCCCCAGCAGCTGGAGCAGGCCGAGGACTGCCTGTCGCTGAACGTGTGGCGGCCCACCGTCGCCGGCGCGGCGCCGCTCCCCGTGCTGGTGTTCCTGCACGGTGGCGGCTTCTCCAGCGGCTCGGGCGGCTTCGACTGGTACAGCGGCGCCACCCTGGCCCAGCGCGGCGACATGGTCGTGGTCACCGTCAACTACCGGCTCGGTGCCCTCGGATACCTCCACCTGCCGCCGGTGAGCGCGGGCAATCTGGGGCTGCTCGACCAGGTGGCGGCGCTGCGCTGGGTGCGCGAGAACATCGCGGCGTTCGGCGGCGACCCGGGCGCGGTGACGGTGGCCGGGCAGTCCGCGGGGGCGCTGTCGATCCTCGCGCTGCTGTCGGCACCCGCCTCGAGCGGGCTGTTCAACCGCGCGATCCTGCAGAGCACACCCGCCGGCATGCCGCCCCAGGATCCCGATCGCGCGAGCGAGCTGGGCAGGGCGTACCTGAAGGTGCTCGGCCTGGCACCGGCGCGGGCCGAGCGGCTGCGCGAGCTGCCGGTGGCCGACCTGCTGAAGGCACAGGTGGAGCTGGCTCACCTGACCGCCCGCCCGGGCGATGTCGCGCCGCCGTTCCAGTTGGTCGCGGACGGCGAGCTGGTCGCAGCCGACCTCGTGCGCGCAGCGGGGACCGGTGGGGCAGACCGGGCGGAGATCCTCATGGGCGCCACGCGCGACGAGGCTGCGGCGTTCTACGACGTCGGCGAGATGAGCGAGCGCGTCACCGAGAGCGTGTTCGTGGCTCCCATGCTCCAGCTGGCCGGGGTGCTCGCCGAGCGGGGGAACCCGGCGTGGCTGTACAGCTTCGACTGGCATCCGGCCGGCAGCCCGTACGGCGCGTGCCACTGCATCGAGCTTCCGTTCGTCTTCGGCGATCCCGCGCCGTGGCGGCAGGCGCCCATGCTCGGGGGTGAGATGCCCGCCGCACTCGTGGCCGAGGTGCAACGCGCCTGGATTGGGTTCCTCCATCGCGGCGATCCCGGCTGGGAGCGGTGGACGGCATCGGCTCACCGTTTTACCGCCTGAGGTTTTCGACGCACGACCATTCCCCAACGAAAGGAGCTCCAGATGCCTACGGATGAGCAGCCGTCCACGGTCCCCTATCCCGCCCTCCTCCCCACCCGACCCGATCACCACGACGGTGCCGGACGAGGTCCGGCCGGCCCTGGAGGCGTACAGAGCAGGCGAGGTGGCGCAGGCGCGCCCGGGGGGCTGAGAGCATGTCCGGCAGCCGCCGGGCGAGGTCGTCCGGCGTGACCGAATCCACCCCGCACTGTGGATCAATGTCGGAATACGGCGTGGGAAGATCACCCCAGCGACAGGCGCCGGGAGGGGCGGCACGCTGGCGCACATGACAACCGACTTCCGCCGGGTCGTCCACACCGGCATCCTGAGCCGGGGCCGCCCCGGGAAATCGATGATCACTGCGGTATCCGCACTCGTTCTCGCCCTGACCCCGCTCGTCCCCGCTTCGGCGGATCCCGCAGCCCTCGACACCGCCTTCCAGCCCCTGCCGGCGTTCCCCGACGAGGTCTCCCCGGAGGCCCAGGCGGCTGCCGAGGCCATCAACGCCCTGGTCGAGGCGTTCCCCGACAAGTACACCAGCGTCAGCATCTCCGGCACCGACGCCATCAGAGTTCTGCTCCCCACGGGCCCCGAGTTCGCCCAGCTCTCGGCCGCCATCCGGGCGGAGGCGACCAGGGTGGCCCCGGGCCACGATCTGTCGGTCCAGGTAGAGCCGGCTTTCCGCAGTCGAGCCCACCTACTGAGTGCGAAGGCGCAGGTCGAGGAGCTCGTCTTCGGCGGCACCTATGGAGACAAGGTCAACGCCGTCGGAATCGACTCAGTCGGCGGGCATGTGGTGGCCTACGCGACCGAGGACTCCGACGCCGCCCGGGCCGACCTGAAGCAGCGATTCGGCGACACGGTCGTGTTCCGGCAGGCCATGCCCGCTCCCCGGGACATCGCGAGCGTGGATCCCCCACCGGATGACGCCGAGGGGCAGATCCCCGAAGAGGAGACGATCGCGAAGGTTCGCGACCGGTCGAAGGACTCCGCGCCGCACTACGCCGGCGCCGGCTTCCGTACCTGGAATGCGGGCCACAGTCAGTGGAAGGAAATCTGTTCGTCGGGCTTCCCCGTCGAATATCAGGGTGAACGCTACATCCTGACAGCGGGACACTGTTTCCCCGGTGCCAGCCCTTTCAAGCGGGCCTGGGCGTCCGCTTTCACCACCCCCTCGCCCGGTCCGTCGGTCGACTACTACTTCGGCGCGGTGACAAGCACCACCGTGGGCGGCACCAACGACAAACAGGAAGACGGCACGCAAGACAAATACGGCGACTTCGCCCTCTTACACGGATCCTCCTATGCCAACGCCGTCTACAACTGTCCCAACAGCCAGGGCGCCTGCACGTACCTGCTGGTCGGGGCCGTGGACTGGAAAGACCCCGT
>NZ_QCYJ01000105.1 GCF_003123685.1 Nocardia aurea | reverse complement strand
GTCCTCAACGACCACTGGGAGAGCCAGGACCGGAGACTCGTCAGGTGACCGAGCGTGGTGGGCTGCATGTTCGCCGCCCTGGCCGGGCCCCAGAGCGTGCCGATCGCGCGGTCGGAGGCGTCGATGGTCAGGTCCAGGTGCCGCGGATCCGCGCAGGTGCCGTGAACGCTGAACGGAAGATCCGCCGGGCCGTCCCGGCCGTCCTGGCCGTCCTGGCTGTCCAGGGCGGCCAGCCGGTCGAGGACCCACTCGGTGATCCGCTCACCCCGGGCGACCTGGGCGGCACGGTAGGCCGCGAGCCAGTCCCGGTCGTAGGGGACGGCGTGCCGAGGGTCGAACATGTCGAGTCCGGGGTCCCGGTCGAAGGGGTCGTGCTCGTCGCGGATCGCCGGGTCGAGCCACTCCACCAGCAGATTGGCCCGTCCAGGGTGCGCCATGAGCATGATCAGGGCGTCGGCCGGGATGAGCTCGGCGGTGGTGAGATCGGGCCCGCCACCACCTGGTGAGGCGGTGATCGTGGGCTTGACGGCCTGCGACTGGTAGAGGCATACCAGTCCACCCCCGCCCGAGTTGCCGACGAGCACGACCCTCTCGTACCCCTCCCGCTTGAGGTGCCGTACGACCGAACCCACGTCGAGCACGCAGTTCTCGAGCAGCAGCACCGAATCGTTGCCGAGGTAGCGGGTCGTCATCGCGATCGCGTCGACTCCGAGCGCGGCCCAGGACTCCAGGGCGTAATGGCCAAGGAAGTTGGAGGACGGGTGCACCACGACGACAGCCGTGTCCGCCCGCCGGCCCTCCCGGGCGCGTACCCGCGCGCACCACAGAACGCCGGCCATGCGCGCGATCCCGGAATAGACCTCCGCCGCGGTGGAGCCGGTGCCCATGGGCACCTGCATCAGTTCGCGGGTGGTCACTCCTCCGCCTCCGCCGCTCCGGTGATCGCCCGGCGCGCCGCGGCGATCGACTGGCTCAGCACCTCGGCGTCCCCGATCTGGTTGGCCAGCACCATCACCAGCGCGGCGTCGAGGCGCGCGCTCTGGTCGTCGGTGAGGTTCTCGTGCGCGCGGACGACCTCCTCGGTGAACCGATCCGGATCCGCCAGCCCGGGCCGGGTGGCGACCGGCGACGCGCTGGGCGTGCTGCTCTCGACGCTCCGAGGGTGCTGCCGTGCCCGTCCCAACCCCGCCAGCACCGCGTGGCGAGCTTGCGCGGAGTCGACGCACCGGGCGAGCACGTACAGGTCAGGGCGCAGGATCCAGATGTCGCCCGGCTCGGGGGCCAGTTGCGCGGCCAGGCCGCCGTCCACGTCCAGCAGTGATCCACCGACGCTTTCGACCACGACCGGAAGTCCCGCGAGGTCCCGTTCGATCGACGCGATCTCGGCCGCATCCAGCGAGAAGGCCAGGGCGAGGAAGCAGCGCCCGTCCCGTCCGAGCCGCATCAGTGATCCACGCCACCCATCGGATCGGCCGACAGCGCAGCTCTGGACCGGCAGGCCGCCCTGGTCCCCCAGCCATTGGCTGGCCGGATAGGGGACGGGCACCGACATGCGGCCGGTGTTGACCAGGAGGCGGGCGAACTCGTGGTGGCGGGCCAGCGCCAGGGTGGCGTCGCGCACGACTCTCTCGGCGGCGGTGCGCGGAGCGAGGAAACGCGCCGAGCGTCGGGTGACCTCGAGATTGCGGACGGCCGTGGAGTGACGTTCCACGTGATAGCTGTCGAGGATCGAGGCGTCGGCCCGTCCCTCCAGCACCTGGTGCAGCTTCCAACCGAGGTTCTCGGCGTCCTGGATCCCCGTGTTGCCGCCACGGGCCCCGAACGGGCTCACGACATGGGCGGCGTCGCCCGCGAGGAAGACCCGTCCGACGCGCATCCTGTCGACGAGAGCCGAACGGTAGTGGTACGGGCCGATCCACACGACGTCGAACTCCAGATCAGCGCCGAACATGGCCCGCAGCCGAGCCTCGACGACCTCGGGACGGCTCACCTCCGCGGGATCGCAGTCCGGACTCATCTGGAAGTCGACGCGCCAGACGTCGTCGGCCATCATGTGCAGCCAGACGCCGCGGCCCTCGTTGAACCGGGCGTCGACCCAGGTGAGCCGCTCCGGCGGACGGTCGTCCTTGAAGCGGATATCCGATATGCACCAGCGATCGGCCGAGAGGTCGGGGTGGCTGTCGAGGCCGAGCCAATCGCGGATCGGGCTCCCGGCTCCCGTGGCGTCGATCGCCCATTCGGCCGCGAGCCGGTACGGCCCCGCGGGTGTCTCGGCCGTGAACCACACCTGGTCCTCGTCCTGATCGATGCCGGTGACGCGGGAACGCCAGCGAAGGTCGACGTTCGGCATCCGCAGGATGCGATCCACGAGAAAGGCCTCGACGTGGAACTGCTGGATGTTGACGAACGGCGGGAACACGGAGTGCGAATCGGTTCCGAGGTCGAAGGAGTAGACCTCGTCGTCACCCGACAGCGTCCGCCCCACCGACCAGGTGACTCCCTTCTCGCGGATCTTTTCGGCGATCCCGAGCCGATCGAAGACCTCCAGGGACTTGCGGGCGTAGCAGATGCCCCGGCTGCTGGCCCCCCGGACACCGACGGTGTCGTCCTCGTCGAGCAGAACCACCGGAACCCCCCGAAGCCCGAGATCCGCGGCGAGGGTCAGCCCCGTGAGACCGCCGCCGGCGATGACCACGGGGTGCGTCCCCCGGTAGCCGTCGAGCTCCGGCGGGCGGCGGAATTCGTACCTCGGCAGCGTGTACGGCACGGCACCACCTCGCTGTTCGATAATAGGTTGAAGCGTGCGATAAATGGAACCTACGTATCGTGTCGTCGTCCTGTCAATGGCCGCTCAGCGCTTTCAGCGTGGGTCGCGACGCAGGGGATGGCCGGACGGAACCTCCACCAGAACGATGCGATGACCGTCGGGATCGGCCACCCACATCTCGATCAGGCCCCAGGGTTCCAGCCGCGCCTCCCGCAGCACGGTGACGCCCTCACGCCGCAGCCGCTCCTCCTCGCGCCGCACGTCCCGCACCTGCAACCAGATCGACAGCTCGCCCCCGGCCGCCGGGGCGTCGGACCGCCCGGAGACCTCCAGAAACCCCTGGCCCAGGAAGAACACCACGCCCGGCTGATCCGCCGGCCCGAACTCCCGGTACACCGCCAGGCCGAGAGAGTGGGCGTAGAAGCGGCGGCTCCGTTCGGGATCGCCGGGCCGTAGCAAGATGCGGCTGCTCAGCACGTCCATGCTGGACCAGCATACGACTGGAGGTCCGTGCGGCCCGTCCGATCGTCGGCGGCGAGTGCGCGTGCCGTCGGCGTGCCGGCGTCCTGCGTGTACTCCGAGACGGGGCCCTCGTAGAGAACGGTCCCGAGCCCTCCGCACCCCGGGCAGGCTCCCTCGGAATTCGCGCTGAACAGGGCGGCGGGGACGCCGTTGTGCCCGGCGAACAGCTTGCGGATGGCCGGCGCGATGCCTGTGTTACAGCGGTGGCAGGGGTTCGGTGTAGAGCCAGGACATGAAGAAGGCGTCCAGAGGCTCGGGCGCGTACCGGCCGGCGAGCTCGGTGAAGCGACCGGTCGTGATGACGCCGTAACGGTACAGGTCGGTCCATTCGCGCAGCACCGACCGGAACGCCGGATCCCCGAGGACGCGGCGCAGCGCGTGCAGCGTGAGGGCGCCACGCTTGTAGACGCGGTCGTCGAACAGCCGCTTCACCCCCGGGTCGGCCAGCACGAAGTCGCACGCCCTCGTCGAGAGCCTGCTGTGCCAGCGCCTGGCGTGCGCCTCGGCGCGCTCGCCGCCCGACTCCTCCGACCACAGCCACTCGGCGTAGGCCGCGAACCCCTCGTGCAGCCAGATGTCACGCCAGTGCGACAGCGTGAGGCTGTTGCCGAACCACTGGTGCGCCAACTCGTGCGCGACCAGCCGCTCCTCGCCCTCCAGGTGGTTGGCCCCGAAGATCGACATGCCCTGCGCCTCGATGGGGATCTCCAGCTCGTCCTCCGTCACGACCACGGTGTAGTCCGCGAACGGGTAAGGGCCGAACCATTCGGTGAACACCCGCATCATCTGGTCCTGGCGCCCCAGGGCCAGCCGGGCGCGGGTCAGCAGCCCGGCGGGCGCGGCCAGCCGCTGCGGCACGCCTCCCGGCAGGTCGGCGAGGTGGTAGCGGCCGATCTGCACGCTCGCGAGGTAGGGCGCCATGGGCGCCCTCTCGCGGAACTCCCAGGTCGTGCGCGAACCCGACCGGCTGGTGGACACCAGCTGCCCGTTGCACACGACCGTGTACGGCGAGGCGGTCGTCACCGCGATCCGGTAGGTCGCCTTGTCCGACGGCCGGTCGTTGCACGGGAACCAGGAGGACGACCCGATCGGCTGGCTGGCCACGAGGGCGCCGTCCTCCAGCTGGTCCCAGCCGAGCCCGCCCCACGGGCTGGGCACGGGCCGCGGGTTGCCGCTGTAGCGGACCTCGAGCGTGAACGCCCTGCCCTCCGCCAGCCAGCGGCCGGGGGTGACGCGGAGCTTGTGGCCCTGCTGCGCGAAGCGGGCCCGCTCCCCGTTGACGAGCACCTGGCCGACGCGGAACGGGCCGAAGTCCAGGTGCACCTGGTTGAGCGGCTCGACGGCCACCGCGGTCAGCCGCGCGGTGCCCGCGAGCCTGTTGGGGCCCGGCCGGTAGTCCAGCTCCAGGTCGTAGTGCCTGACCTCGTACGAGTAGTCGCCGCGTTCCGGAAAGTAGCGGGTGCCCGGTGCCACTGTCCTCCCATCGACGTCCGTCATGCGGCTCTGTGCCATGCGGCGACGGGGTTGCCGTACCACCGGGTCCGCGCGGGCAGCGACTCGCCGCGCATCACCAGGGAAGCGGGGCCGATCGTGGTGTTGCTCCCGACCGTGGCCGCGGGCAGCACCACTCCGTGCGGGCCGAGCGTGGAACCCTCAGCCAGCTCGACTGTATCGATGCTCATGACGCGATCGTGGAACAGGTGGGTCTGGAGCACGCAGCCCCGGTTGACCGAGGCGCCGTCGCCCAGGCTGACCAGATCGATCTCCGGCAGCCAGTATGTCTCGCACCACACTCCGCGGCCGACCTTGGCGCCGAGGGCGCGCAGCCAGGCGTTCAGCGCCGCCGTACCGAGCCACGGGGTGGCGAACCACGGCGCGGCCAGCACCTCGATGAAGTTGTCAGCCAGCTCGTTGCGCCACACGAAGGAGCTCCACAGCGGGCGGTCGCCTGCCCGGATCCTGCCCATCAGCGCCCACTTGGCGACCACCGCGACGGTCGCCGCGGCGAACCCCGCGCCGGCCAGGACGAACCCGCCGAGCAGGACGGCCACGCCGAGCCCGGCCGCCCGCGCGATCCACAGGATCGTCATGACCACGAGCACGGCCAGCCCTGCCGTCATCATCGCCGGGACCACCCGGCACAGCTCGACCAGCGCGCGGGCGACCTTGAGCCGGCGCGGCGGGTCGTAGGTGCGGCTGCTGTCACCGCTCTGGGCGGTCCTGCGCAGTTTGACGGGCGGCATCCCCAGGTAGGAACTGCCTGCCTTGGCCTTCCTCGGCGCGGCGGACAGCACGCCGACCAGCCCGTCCTTGGGCACCTTGCGGCCGGGCGCGGTCATGCCGGAGTTGCCGACGAACGCCCGCTTGCCGATACGCACGTGGTCGAGGCGCATCCAGCCGCCCGCCAGTTCGTACGGCGCGACCTTGGTGTCGTCGGCCAGGAACGCGCCGTCGCCGACGGCGGTCATCGACGGCAGCGCGAGCACCGTGGACAGCTCCACGTCGCGTCCCACGGTCATGCCGAGCGCGCGCAGCCACGAGGGCGTGAACGCGCTGGCGTACAGCGGGAACAGCCACACCCGCGCCATGGCCATGAGCCGCTCGGTGGCCCAGGCCTGCCATGCCGTACGGCTGTGCACGGGGTGGGTGCCCGGGCGCAGGCCGAGCGCGA
>NZ_QCYJ01000107.1 GCF_003123685.1 Nocardia aurea | reverse complement strand
CAACCGCACCGCCAACGCATCCACGACTGAACATCATGCAACACAGCCGATCTCGACGCGCAGGTACCGAATCACATCCATGTGAGACACGGTCTTAGACCGAAGAAAGGACACCGACCCCAAATTCCGCGAAGTAGACCACGAGACGGTCGAACTCACTTCAACCAACATTCGATGGATCACGCCTGAGCTGTGAGCAGCCACCCGAGACGTGGATCGCTGGTATCAGCAGGCGGCGGTTATATCCATGGAGGTGTACACCCGCGAGAGCAACGCGCGCAGTTGTTCTCGCTCTCCGGACTCGAGCGTGATGAAAAGACGGTCTTCGGCTTCGCACTGTGCTCTTTCGGCGGCGGCGAGACGTACTCCGCCGAGTTCGGTCAAAGTGACGAAATGGCGGCGTCTATCCTGAGGATCACGAGTTCGCACGATCAGCCCGTCTCCCTCCAAGGGATTCAAGTGCGTAACCAGAACACTCGCGGCCACATTCATAGAGGTGGCCAGTTCACTCTGGGGGATCGCGTTCGCCTGGTTCTTCAACAAAACCATCAGCTGGAACTGCCGAGGCGTCAATCGCTGCGCAGTGTGCGCCTCACGCAAGCGATTCATCGCAAGCTGACCTAACAGCGCCAGGAGCAACCCCGGTCGCACGTGCTCATCGACGCCGATGCGATCGACAGCTCGTTCGTGCGCCTCAGGATCCACACATCAATCATAGCGGAATATGAATCATGTAGGCTTCTACACGATTCGTCCACCGAAGGGTCAAACTGCCGACCGACGCTCCGCGTCGAGCGGACCCCTCCCACCTACTGGACGAACGGAAATCAGCGCTCGAAAAGGGAAAATGATGCGGATCACCGTCTTTGGAGGTACAGGTCCTACCGGACTGCTGTTGATCGACTACGCCCTCACCAGTGGACACGAGGTCATCGCCTTCGCTCGCACACCATCGAAGCTGCCCGACCATGACCGCCTCACCGCGATCGAGGGCCGACTCGATGACGATGCCGCCATCAACGAAGCCGTGCACGGGAGCGACGCGGTGCTCAGCCTGCTCGGCCCGGGGACCAAGACCGACGACGTCCCCCCGCTGATCACCGGCTACCGCAATATCGTGACGGCAATGCGCGATCAGAATGTCGACCGACTCGTCGCACTGGGCACGCCGAGCATGACGGACCCGTCCGACAGCAGAGACTTCAAAGTTGGATTAATGGTGAAGGGTATCCGAACCTTTCAGCCTGTTGCCTACGACGCCATTGTGAAGATCGGACAGATAGTCCGGGATTCCGAACTGGAATGGACGCTGGTGCGTGTCCCACTGCTGACCAATGGGCCCAAGACCGACACGATCAACGTGCGCGCGGTCGGCGACAGGGGCGGCGTACGTCTGTCCCGCACGAACGCCGCCGCGTTCATTCTCACGCAAGCCGCAGACCCCACCTACCTTCGCCGAGCACCATTCATCAGCGACAAATAAGGCGACACACGCTCAACACCTGTCACTCGTGGGCATCCATCGTGGCCACAGTTCGAGCATCGTCCATCACAGCACCGCGTTCGAGCGCCAGTGTGGAAAGTAGCTACCCCGACCGCAACTTCGGAATCGCGATATCGATCGTGCCGACTCGGGTGTCGAAATCGCGGTGCCGATATCCATTGCGGGAGTTGATCCTCTGCTCGCTGCGTTTCGCCGTATTCGGAGCCACACGCGGATGGTTGAGCAGACCCGCGGCGGGCGCCTCCGTACCAGCAGATCGGTGCCTGTCGGCGGAACGTGAAACTTGGCGTTCCGTTGACAGTGCCGAGGCGCCCGCCGGGTCCGCGCTCGTCCCAGCAAGCGACCCACGAGCGTCGATAGCCATACTCGGCCACCCGGCAGGATCGGGACTCGGCCTGGTTCATTTCACTTTCATGGCGAGATGGGTCGCGAAGAACTATTCGATGCGACGCCACGCGTCAACCGCGTAACGCCGCCCGCATGGTGGGCATCAGGCATCCCTGTTCCCGTCATCGGCGAACAGATCGGGTAGCAGCGCGAGATATCCTGCACGCGAGAGCCTTTCGGTCTGTCGCAGCATGATGGCGTCAACACCGGGAACGCCTCGTGCAACACCACCACACCAGGCCAGGCCAGGGCCCGTCCCCTTTCGGGCGTGGCGAGATTGCCCCACAGACGCCCCGAGCCGCCGGATTCGGCACTCGACCGGGGAAGGATCGATACGGTCCAGACCGTCACGGAAGCTCCTTGACCGAGGCGACCCATGGCGATCCCTTAATCATCTGAATAATTATATTTCCAATTACATCAATGTACGCATCGCGCGCGTCCGACCGACGACTCCAGAGGTGGGCCACCGCACCGGCATCCGACAAGGGTCTTGCGATATCCAGCGCCGGATTGATACTGACCATCACTCGACACCTGCGGCAGCGACATGGGATACCAAGGGGCACTGGTTCATTGACCAGCCCTGGCCGCCCTTCCTTATTGTCTATGCGACCTGTGTCACATACTATTCGACTAGTTAGTTGATCCCTACTGGTCCGGAGAGGAACAGCCATGGCCACGTTCTCGAGCTTCCACGAGACACGAAGTCGTCTGGAAAAGCTGATAGCCGACACCGAGGCACCGCGATGGCGGTTGGGACTCGAAGACTTCCTCCAACACTGGTGGGCCGAGGTCATCGGCGATCTCGACGCAGCGATGGCGGCGTTCGAGTCGGATGTGGTGTTTCGCACCTACGGCTCGATGGGCACCTCCGAGGAATTCACGCTGGAGCAGCGCAAGGCCGTGTACCAGGCCATACAGGATGCCGGAATGTGCGCGGGCGGATCCTGGGACAACGAGCGATTCTATTTCGGCGATGCCGGCATCTCGATGGACGCGACGTGGACCTTCGTGCACTACGGCGCGATGCTCGCGGATCATCCGGAGCCGGTGGACCCCGGCGCTCTGTACCTCGTACAGCGCCCGCTCAACCTGCAACTGCCGTTGACCGAGGAGGGCCATCTCGTGGGCGAGATCCTCTACGCCGGCCATCCGAGCTTGGTAGAGCCCATCGATCCCGCTCGCAAAGATGATCTCTTGGGGAGTCTGAAGTGACCCCCATCTCGGATCGGCTGCGTGATGACCCATCGCCCTGTCTACCCGATGGGACCGCCGTCTCCAGCCTCATCGATCCCGACCGGCGCGAAGTCTCGATGCGAACACTGGTCGACCCGGACGTGTACCGGCTGGAACTACAGCGACTGTTCGGTCGCACCTGGAGTGTTGTCGGACATGTGACCGAGGTTCCCGATACAGGCGATTTCGTTACTAGATACATCGGGGAGGACCCGGTCATCGTGGTGCGCGATCGATCCGGAGACATCCAGGTATTGTTGAACGTCTGTCAGCATCGCGGGATGCCGGTGTGCCGTTCCGAAGCGGGCACCGCCACCCAATTCCGGTGCATCTACCACGGTTGGGTCTACGACGAACAAGGCAAATTCCTCGGCTCACCCGTAGCCAAGCAGGAGATGCACGGCGATATCCTCTCCAAGAGCGAACTCGGTCTGCGTCAGGCACAGGTCGGCACGCACGCCGGGCTGATATTCGCCACTTTGGACAAGCAGGCACCGCCGCTCGACGAGCATCTCGGAGAGATGGGCTGGTACCTGGACCTTTTCTTCGGCATCAGCGAGTCGGGATTGGAAGTCGTCGGGCCGCCCCAACGGTTCACCATCCGTGGCAACTGGAAACTCGCCGCTGAACAGTTCGTCGGGGGCGACGGCTACCACGCGCTCTCATTGCATCGGTCGCAGTTCGACCTCGGATTGCTCGGCACCACGGAGGCCATCACCGCGACCACCGCACCGGGCATGGAGGGGCTCGATGTCTCCTTCGTCCACGGGCATGCCGTGCGGTGCTCGTATCTGGTCACGATGGACACCAGCATTCCAGCACTGGATCGGCTCGCGATTCTGCCTCCCGCCGGTATGACACCGGAAATGGTTCCGGCGCTGGGCCAACACCTCGACGCGGACCGGATAAGGGTCCTCGCGGAAGCACGACCGGTAGTCGGGGGCATCTTCCCGAACACCGCTCTGTTCCGCTTCCCATTCCTGAGTTCGGACGGAGAACTGGCCGGGGTAGTGGGTTTTCACACCTTTGTTCCCAAAGGTCCCGATGCGGTGGAATTCTGGCATTGGTCCTTGGTCGAGCGTGATGCGCCGCCGGAGTTCAAGGAGAAGATCCGGCGCACCACCGTGCAGACGGTGGGAACCAGCGGCCAGATCGAACAGGACGACGGCGAATGCTGGCCGGCCATGACCCGCGGCGCGCGCGGCGTTTACGCCGCTGAGCAGACCCTCAAATACCAGGCGCTACAAGGCGAAAGCAAACCGGCGGACTGGCCGGGGGGCGGCATCGTTTCGGAGGGTTTCACCAAGGACGACGGCCAGTGGTACTGGTGGCAACGCTACTTCGATTATCTGACCGGGAAAGTGTGAAACATGATGGCGACCGACACCTCGCTCGACACCCATCCGGGCATGACTGCGGACGAGCGAATCCGGGCGGGCGACCCGCTCCACGCCGAATTGCACGAATTCCTCGACGATGAGGCGGTACTGCTCGACAACGACCGGCTCACCGAATGGTTGCGCACCCTCGCCGAGGACCTGGTGTACCGAGCGCCGGTCAGGGTGACTCGCAACCGCGCCGAGGGCCCCGGCTTCTCGACCGGCATGGCTCATTTCGACGACACATACAGCTCACTCGTTCGACGTGTCAAACGCGCGACCGAATCCCCCAACGCCTGGGCGGTCGACCCGCCGTCCCGGGTACAGCGGCATGTGTCGAACGTTCGCGTCTATCGAAGCCGAGAGGCCGAGTACCGCGTCCTCAGTTACGTGCTCGCCGTCCGCAGCCACGCCGACGTCGCCACTCTCGACATCGTCTCGGCCGAACGCGACGATCTCGTGCGCCGCACGCTCCAGGGTTGGCGCCTGGCCCGACGGGACATCTATCTGGTTCAGTCGACCCTCGGAGTTCCCAATCTCGCATTCTTTCTCTGAATGACCAGACTGTCTCCGACGACGCCTACGAGACCGTGGCATCGTATACACGAACCGGCCGCCGCTGAATTTCAGCGGCGGCCGGTTCGTGTATCGTGCGGTACTCCCCGCTGGGTGGCGGCAGGGCAGCACAGCCAACCATCGATGCGTTCGGGTCCGCGGTCAGCGCCGCCTCAAAACGACCGGAACGCTCTTGTAGTCGTTGACGAGCACAGAAGGGTTGCGCGTGGGCGCGACAGGGATTTCCCAGCTCGAGAAGCGTTCGGCCAGGCCCTCGAGAGTGATTCGGATCTCGGCACGCCCCAGCGCGAGCCCGATGCAGCGATGCAGACCCCAGCCGAACGATAGGTGCTTGTGCGCATCTTTGCGGGTGATGTCGAATTCGTTCGCGTTTTCCCACACATCCTCGTCACGATTCGCTGCTCCGTAGAGCATCGCGACGAAGTCGCCCTCCGCGATCTCCTGTCCCCGGATGACAACCGGCTCGGTGGCCCGCCGTCCGAAGTGTGTGACGGGGCTGACCCACCGCAAGAGTTCTTCGGTCGCGCCTTGCGCCAGTGCCGGATTCTCGACCAACTTGGCCCATTGGCCGGGGTGCTCGGCGAAGGCCACCATAGAGCCGGAGAGGGTATTGCGAGTCGTCTCGTTACCCGCGGCCAGCACCGAGAAGCAAATGCCCAATTGGCTGGCTTCGGACAGGGGTTCGCCCTCCATCTCCAACTTTGTCACCTTGGACATCAGGTCGTCACGAGGATTCTGCTTGCGATCCGCCAGGCTCTGGATGAAGAAGGCATACATCTCCTGCATGTCCTTGGCCGCATTGGCGGTTTCCTCACCTTCGGCGAGCCCGCCCCCGATGAAGCCCATGAAGGAGTCGGTCCAACGACCCAGGTTGTCCCATTCCTCTTCCGCGACCCCAAGGAACTCTCCGATCACTTGGACCGCCAGCGGGACCGATACCGCGTCGACGAAGTCGACCGGTTCTCCCGCCGGAAGCTGGTCGAGCAGCTTGTTGACGATCGAACGCACCCTCGGTTCCAGGTCGATCATCAGCTTCGGTGTGAAGGCTGTGCCGAGAAGACGGCGAAAGGCGGTGTGGGTCGGCGGATCACTCATGAACGACACGCCGGTCTGCTGCGCCCCGCCCGGGTCCCGCTCTCCGATACGGTCCGTCCTGGCCGCTTCCGGAATGTGCAGGCCCTGGGTAGTTGTGAAGGGGGGGTTGGGCCGCAGTTCGACCCATGCGATGTCCTCGTGCTTGGACAACGCCCAGAACTGCCCGGCTTCACACCAGAAGACCGGCGCCTCCCGTCGCAGCCTCTGATATGTCGGATACGGGTCCCCCAGGAAGAACGCGGGGTCGTTCAACCGCGCCTCCGCAGCGAGATCGGCCGCAGTCGATTGAGTCTTCATCGTCTCTTATTTTCCCTTTTTCCGTGTGGACCGGCGACGAGCGGCACCGCGTGGACGCTGAGCTCGGCCATTCCGCAACTCCTGGCCGGAGATTCACCGGGGCAGTTCGAAGAACTGACACACCTGCTGCCACGTGCTCGATCCCTACGCGAGAGACACGTCACATATTGGCACGCCAATTATATACTACCGACAATGACAGAACCACCGCTCGACGACCACCGGACGAACCAGCTCGAACACGGAGATGAGCACCGCCCTCCTCCTCGATCCACAACAGACGCAAAGCATCCCATCCTCGGATAGTCTCGCTTCAAGATAATCTGCCAACTGACTAATTAACTGTATAGCGAGGTCCATATGACGAAGATCGACGACCGGAGGGTTCTGGTGGTCGGGGCATCCCGTGGCATCGGGCAGGCCATCGCAGAATATCTGGCGCGGGCCGGGGCGCGGGTCGCCCTGGCCGGACGGAACACCGAAGCACTCGTCGAGTCCGTCCGGGAGTTTCCCGAAACGACGATTGCCATCGGCTGCGACGTGCGTGACGCCGACGACTGCGCCGCGGTGGTCAGCCGAGCGGTACACGGTTTGGGCGGACTCGATGCCGTCGTCTACGCCGTCGGCGCGATCCAGTTCGGCGAGATGGCCGACGCCTCGGTCGAGGACTGGCACGCCGTCTTCGACACCAATGTCATCGGCGCTGCCTTGGTGACCCAGGCCGCGCTGCCGTATCTGACAGCCAATACAGGCAATGCCATCTACCTCTCGTCGGATTCCGCGTCGTACTCGCCGCCGTGGATCGGCATCGGCCCCTACATCTGCAGCAAAGTCGCGCTGGAACGGATGGTGCAGTGCTGGCAGCACGAACAGCCCGACGTGGCGTTCAGCACCATCGCGATCGGGCCCACCACGAGTTCGGTACGCGGCCGACAGCCGGAAGGTGCCCGCTTCGGCGCCGCCTGGCTGGAAAAGGGGCAGATGAACGGCCGCCAGCTCGATCCGTCGGAGCATGCCGCCATGGTCGCGCACGTACTGACCAGCCCCGCACGGATCAGCACGGCCACGATTGTCCCGCGGTGATCCCCTCGGACGCTATTCGAGGTGGTCGTAAGTGGAGACGGTCACTCCCTGTTCGTTTAGCGCGCGGTAGACCGGAGAGGCCCGGGAATACAACTCGGGCCTGAGGTCGCGGTTGTACGCGGTGTCGGCATACTCCCGGATACTCACGATGCGTCCGCCGACAATGCGCAGCACGAAGCAGTAGACCATGTCGTAGGACCGGCCATCGGGCAGTTTCCCGTCGTTGCGCAGTTCGACCACAACCTTGTCGCCCTGAGTCAGGAGATCGACGAGCACGAAGCCCATCGGCGTCGTGTGCACCCCTTGCTCCACCAGCCTCAGTTTCGCCTTGAAACCGATCATCGGATGCTCGCGGTAGGGGTGGGAGCTGCCCCAGTGGGTGCCGTCGTCGTCGAGCAGGTCCAGAGCTTCGTCGAATCGCCCCGCACGCAACGCGGCGAAGAATGACCACGCGATCTCACCGTTCGCCACAGCCGACAGTACAGATTCGTCGAGCCCGTCGGGGGAGGTCACCGAGCGCTCCCCTCCTCGGTCGGTTCCCAGATCGAAGACCGGCGCACATCGCGCGTGCCGAACAGCTCGTTCGAGGTCGGTGGCCGACGGACCCCACGCCCGTCGGCCACCGACCACACGGCGACTCTCACAACGGCGGCGCCGACAGCGCTTTCGCGAATCCCTGATCCGCTGTGGCTCCGAGTCCGCGTTGGGATCAATTGCCGCCCGGACCGGGCAGTACTGCCGTTGCACCTGCGCATGTTCTTTCCTCTGGCCGATCGACCCTCATTCGGGCTTACCGTCACACTGGACGATCAGGTCGCCGCCCCCTCGATCTTCAACTCGATGATCTTCTCCTCGCAGTACCCGAGTTCGCGCAACAGCTCATCGGTGTGCTCGGCGAACTGCGGCGCCCGGCGCAACGCCGGCGGCGTGCGGTCGAACTGAACCGGATTGGCGACCAGCTGGCGCGGATGCCCTTCGGCGTCATCGACGGTCACGATGTACCCGTTGGCGCGAAGCTGTTCATCCAGACCGACCTCCACACTGTTCTGGACCGGCGCCCACTGCCCTTCCAGTGTGCCGAACGCCTCGATCCATTCCGCGAACGATCGGGACACCAGTTCACCCCTCAGGATGTCGGCCGCTGCTGCTGCGTTTGCCATCAGCCCCTCGGCCGAATCGAAGCGAGGGTCATCGGCGAGATCGGCCCGGCCGATGTGTTTGCAGAAATCCCGCCAGTAGCGTCCCGGTTGGAGGAAACTGATGTTGATCCAGCGCCCGTCCGATGTGCGATAGTCACCGGCCAGCGGATTCGTCGGCGCGGTGGCCGGACCGTCACTCAGCGGCGCGATCGGCCGGGAGTTCCCGGTCAGCAACGAGATATCCACGGCCAGGCCCATTGCCCACGCTCCGACGCTGAGTAGCGATACGTCCAATTCCGAAGGCTCACCGGTCTGCGCGCGGGAGAACAGCGCCGCCGCGATCCCACCGGCAATCGTCGTACCGCCGATCGTGTCGCCGTACGCCGGCCCAGGCATCGACATCGGCCGCGGGCTGTCGGCCGGCGTCAACCCCGCGCTGCTGCCCATTCTCGCCCAGTACACATTCGAGTCGAACCCACCTCGAGACGCCTCGGGTCCGTTATCACCGAAAGCGCTGGCACGTACGTAAATGATCTGCGGATTGACCTGGCGAAGCGCATCCACATCGATATTCAGTCGCGCGCGAGAGTCCGGCAGGAAATTCGTGATGAACACGTCGCAGGACCTGGCAAGCTCATCGAGAACCTCACGCCCACCCGCCGTGCCGAGATCCAGGCCGATACTGCGCTTGCCACGGTTGGAATGTTCCATGATCGGATGGAACGAGCCGACCGACTGACCGTTCCACCCTGTTCGCAGCCCGCGTTGCGCGTCGCCGGTCTCGGCGTGTTCAACCTTGATGACATCGGCTCCCCAGTCCGCAAGCACTGCGCCGGCTACCGGCGCGAAGGTGAACTGCGAGACCTCGAGCACGCGAACACCCTCCATTGGGCGGTGGGACATGTCATCTCCTCGGTTTGCCGACGTCCGGCGTCTGAGCCGGTATACTATTTGACTGTATAATTGATTATGTCGATTAGTCCACTATGAACGGAGCAAGAGGCAGTGCACCAGTACAAGGGCCTCTACATTAACGGTGACTGGCTGGTCACACAGGGCGATGTCACCGAGGTGGTGAATCCGGCAACCGAGGAGATCATCGGCACTGTCCCGCTCGGCGGGAGCCGCGAGGCCGAAGCGGCGATCGCGGCAGCCCGCGCAGCGTTCGACAGCGGTCCCTGGCCCGATCTGACGCAGCACGAGCGATGCGACGTGCTCGAGCGATTCCACGATCTGTTGATCACGCGCCAAGACCAACTCGAAGATCTCATCGTGGCCGAATGCGGGGCGACCCGGGCCCTGGCCCGGCTCGCCCACATCGGCATCGCCATGGACCATTTCCGGTTCGCCATGGACGAGGCGCGTCGGCGTGAGGCGATCACTCCGCTATCCCCCCTGGTCAGCGCCGGTCCCGGTGGTCGCGGCATCCTCGGCTCCGCAGTTCTCGTCCGCGAGCCGGTTGGGGTGGTCAGCGCCATCACTGCCTTCAACTACCCCTTCTTGATAAATCTCGCCAAGATCGTGCCCGCGCTGCTGATGGGCAACACGCTTCTGCTCAAACCTTCGCCGTACACCCCTTTGCAGGCATTGTTCCTCGGTGATGTCGCCACCGAAGCTGGAATACCTCCAGGTGTGCTCAATATCGTCACCGGGGGCCCCGAAGTCGGCAGGGCGCTGACCTCCGACCCCCGGGTAGACATGGTCTCCTTCACCGGCTCCGAGCAGATCGGTGCCGTTGTCATGGCGCAGGCTGCGCCGACCATCAAGCGCGTGCAGTTGGAGTTGGGTGGCAAGTCGGCGTTGATCGCCTGCGACGACGTGGATGTCGAGCAGGTCGCCACCCAAGCGGCGACAGGTTTGATCGTGCAGGCCGGACAAGGCTGCGGGTTGTGCTCTCGACTCCTCGTACACCGTTCGATCCTCCCCCGGTTCATCGAGGTGGCGAAGACGGTCCTGGACGGCATCGTCGTCGGAGATCCTGCGGACCCGGCAACCCAGATGGGCCCGTTGATACGCGATGAGCAACGCGCCCGGGTCACCAGCATGGTAGACGCGGCCATCGGTGCCGGTGCCACCGTAGTCACCGGCGGTAACCGACCAGCCCATCTGGCCAAAGGGTACTTCTACTCGCCTACTCTGCTCACCGACGTCCAGAACAGCGACACCATCGCTCAGGATGAGATCTTCGGTCCGGTCGGGGTGGTCATCGGCTTCGATACCGACGACGAAGCCATCGCGCTGGCCAACGATTCCAGGTACGGCCTGTCCGGCGCGGTCTGGTCCGCGGATTCGGGGCGTGCGTTCTCGCTGGCGCGGCGCATACGCACCGGCGCGGTCCGGGTCAATGGCGGCAGTGCGGTGGAGGTTCCCTGGGGCGGCTACAAACGATCGGGCATCGGTCGCGAGTACGGCGCAGAGGGCCTGGACGAATACACCGAAATCAAATCGATCACCTACCGATCCTGATCCGAAGCGAGCAAACAGCATGCGATTAGAAGGCAAAGTCGCCATCATCACCGGCGCGGGGCAGGGCATCGGGAAGACCTATGCGCGCCGGTTCCTCGCAGAGGGCGCCAAGGTGGCGATCGTGGATATCGACGCCGAACGCGGTAAAACGGCCGTTGCCGAACTAGAGGAGTTGGGCGAGGTGACCTTCGTGGCGGCCGATGTCGCTTCGGAGGAATCCACCGAGGACTGCGTGCGCCAGGTGGTCGAGCGCTTCGGACAGGTGGATGTCCTGCTCAACAACGCGGGCCTCTACTACGACATGGACTATGGCGATCAGAGTTACGACTACCTGAAGCGCGTGTTCGACATCAACTGTCACGGTGCCTGGCTGATGAGCCGAGCCGCCACCCCTCACCTGGTCGAGCGCGGCGGCGGCTCGATCATCAATGTGTCCTCGACCGGTGCCTACCTCTATGTGAAGAATCCTCCCGCCGAGTTCTCCGGCATCAGCTCATACGCGTATGCCTGGAGCAAATGGGGCATTGTGGGACTTACCAAGATGTCAGCAGGCGAACTCGGCCGGTGGAATATCCGGGTCAATTGCATCGCACCCGGTGTCACGGTGTCGGACGCGACCAAAAAGCAAGTCCCCGAGGATCGTATCGCCGCGATCACCGCGATGAGCGCGATGAAGCGAACCCTGACTCCCGAGGATCTCACCGGAACCGCGGTGTTCTTCGCCAGCGAGGACTCGGCGCTGGTTACGGGGCAGGTGCTCGTTGTCGACGCCGGCGTCGTTATGCCAGGCTGAGAACAAGAAGTAGGATGCAATCTAATAACTGACCGCTGAATACATTCGGCCGACACTGTTCGAATGCTGTGTCGGCAGATCGGGAGTGCAGACGGTGCCACCAGGTAAACGCCCAGGCCGGCCGACCGGATCCGTAGGGGATGCTACACGTCGTCGAATCATCTCGATCACCATGAAACAGATCGGGGAGCACGGCTACGCCAAGGCGACGCTGAACGCGATCGCTGAAGATGGCGGGCTGACCAGCGGCGCGGTCTATTACTACTTCAAATCGAAGAAAGCACTGGTCAGTGCTGTAATTGCCGAAGTCACCGGCCAACTGCTCGAGCGGTTCGAACGAGCCGCCAATCGCGCGGACACTCTCCAGGGAAAGCTCATCGCCATTCTCGAGGAGACGATCGTGGTCACCGACGAGATGCCCGACCTCGCCAAATTCTCTGTCAGCGTTCGAGTGGACGGCCCGCGCTATCCGGAGTTGCGGCGCGCACTCAGCCACTCGACCAACAGCTATTACGAGTTCTATCGAAGTATCATCGAGCAGGGAGCCGAAGCCGGTGAACTCAGTCCAGGAGTCGACGCCCGCGATGTGGCGGACATGTTCGGCATCATCAGTTTCGGCGTGACGATGCTCACCGTCGAGGTGCCCGGTGAACGACATCGATCGGCCATCCGCACCATCGAGAAGCTTCTCACCGAAGGGGTTTTCGCCCCGACAACATCGGCCGTGCGTGCGGAGCCGGCCGCCAGCTGAGAGCGACTCGCTCCCGACACCCTTCCGGTAAACGGTGCTAGCACAAGGCCGAGTGCTGCCTCAGCACCGGCATTGACTTTTGCTGGTTTTCATAATTAAATTATCGTATAATTGATAATGGACCGCAGGTGAAGGACGGTGCAGATGGCCGGGGTGATCCGCAATGAGGACTTCTCCCTCAACGACGAGCAGGAGGCCCTGCGCGATACCTTCGCGTCGTTTTTTACGAAGGAATGCTCGACCACACGGGTCCGCGCCGCGGAACCGTTGGGATTCGATGCTCAGTTATGGGAGCGCTTGGTCGAACTCGGCGCGACTTCGATGGGTGTCCCGGACAAGCTCGGCGGTGACGGCGCAGACCTACTGGACCTGGTCCTGGTGGCGGAGGAATACGGCCGCGCGCTGGCTCCCGTTCCGTTCATCGAGACAACGGTCGCCGGCCGCCTCCTGGCTTCCACGGTCGATGAGCAGAGCCGACCGTGGCTGGACGCCCTGCTGGCCGGTCGACACGTCATCACTGTCGCCCTGCACGACACGCCTGCTGGACAACGCCAGTTGGTCCCGGCCGGTGCGGTATGCGACGCGGTGCTCGCTCTGGACGCGTCGACACTGGTCCTGCTCGCCGAGCCCGACCCGCCACCCCCGGTGGCCAACCAAGCGTGCGCGCCATTGGCGTGGTGGGCCACCGACGGTGAGCACACCACACGCTTGGCGCTCGCCGAGGGTGCCGACGCCCGTGCGCATTTCGGTCGCGCGCGCAGCGAGTGGAAACTGCTCACGGCGGCCGCGCTGGTCGGACTGGCCGACGCGGTACTGAGTCGGGCCGTGGACCACGCGAAGAACCGTGTCGCATTCGGCGTTCCCATCGGCAGTTTCCAAGCGGTGTCGCACCCCCTGGTCGACGTACTCGCGGGAATCGAATCGGCCCGCAGGTTGGTGAGAAAAGCCGCCTGGTTCGCCGACAACGAACCGGCCGAGGCGGCTCGACTGGTGTCGATGGGATGGGTGCACGCGACCGAGGTCGCCACCCAGGCGGTGCGGGTCGGCTTGCATGTGCACGGCGGCATCGGTTTCACGATGGAGAGCGACATCCAACTGTTCTTCCGGCGAGCGAAGGGATGGGCCACGATCGCAGGCGATCCTCGTCGCGAACTCCAGTCTCTTGCCGCGATTTTGATCGATGAAGGTGGGCGGTGAACTGATGGACTTCCGAGCGATCACCCTGGACCCCGAAACTGAGGCGTTCCGGGAAGAGGTGGTGCGATTCCTCGACAAGCACCTCACAGACGAAGTACTACAGGAAGAGCGGCGCACCGGTAACGGGCACCACCCGCTGTTCCACGCGGCTCTGGCGGCACGCGGCTGGATCCTGCCGATGTGGCCCGTCGACGAGGGGGGTGCCGGGCTCGACCCACTACGGGCACGCATCTTGGCACTGGAGCTCGCGTGGCGAGGTGCGATGTCGGTATCGATCTCCCGACTGATCACCACCACCGTGGCACTCGGACTTCGCGCGCACGCGAGTGATGAGCTGAAGCAGGAAGTCCTGCCCGCGGTCGCCCGCGGCGCCGCGCTGATGTGCTTGGGCTACACCGAACCCGGCTCGGGATCGGATATGGCCGCCGCGAACACCCGATCGATCCGCGAGGACGACCACTGGTTGATCCGTGGACAGAAGATGTTCACCACCGGAGCGCAGAACGCCGACTACGTGTGGCTTCTCACCCGCAGCGATCCGGACGCTCCGAAGAACAAGGGGCTCACCATGTTCCTGGTGCCCCTCGACCTACCCGGTGTCGAGATCACGCCGATCATCACCCTCGGCGGTGAACGAACCAATACCGTCTACTTCGACGATGTGCGGGTCTCCGATCACTACCGGGTCGGCCCGGCCGGACAAGGCTGGCAAGTGGTGGCCGGCGCTCTGGACGCCGAGCACCGAATGGGCAAGATCGAGGACCGGGGTATCGGCGATGACGGCAATCTCGGTACCTGGCAGGGACTTGTGCACCGGCTGACCGACGCCGGACTACGGTGGTCGGCCACCGCGCGGCATCCGGACGGCACCCCGGTGATCGATGACCCACTGGTGCGCGAAAGGCTGGCGCGAGTCGCGCTCGATGCCGAGATCTCATTCCTCACCGGCGGGCCGATGAGCAAGATCGTGACGGCTGAGTCGCTGATCCGCGGTGCGGCCGATCTGGTCGATCTGGTCGGGCCCGCCGGTACTTTGTCCGCCGACGCGGACGGCGCGGTATGCGACGGCGAGATCGAGTTCTTGCACCGCTTCGCGCAGGGCACGGCCATATACGGCGGCTCGATCGAGGTCTTCCACAACTTGCTGGCCGAACGCATGCTCGGACTGCCGCGAGCCCGAATGCGGCCGGCCTGAGAGCAATCGGATCAGAATCTCCCGAAAGGAGCAGGGATGGGCGAATACGAAACCATCCAATATGCCGAACGTGACGGGATTGCCTGGGTCACGCTCAACCGGCCGGCCGTGCTCAATGCCATAGATACCGCTATGCATCGCGAACTCACCGCAGTGTGGGCGGGGTTGCGCGCGAGTGACACCGTCGGATGCGTTGTGCTGACCGGAGCGGGCGACCGGGCCTTCACCACCGGGCGCGACCGTTCGGAGGCACTCGCGACCACCGAGGCGCGGTCTGCCATCGAGCCGCAACGTCGTAGCGGTTTCCAGTCGACCGTTTTCCACGCGGACGGCGACGACCATCGGATCGGACCGAAATCATCGGATCTGTGGATCCCGGTGGTGACAGCGGTCAACGGAATGGCCTGCGGTAGTGCGTCCTTCCTGATCGCCGAATCCGATGTCGTGATCGCCGCCGAAAACGCGACCTTCTTCGATCCACATGTCACCTTCGGTCTCACCGCCGCGTACGAATCCGTACAGATGGCGTACCGAATGCCCTACGGCGAGATCAGCCGAATGGCACTGCTCGGCAGTCACGAACGGCTTTCCGCTCAGCGCGCGCACACCATCGGCCTGGTCTCCGAAGTCGTACCGGCCGAGAAATTGACCGAACGCGCGAATTGGCTCGCGACGACCATTGCCTCGCAACCTCGTCTGCCTGTACAGGCGACAGTCCGGTCGCTGTGGATGGCCCAGGAGCTGACCCGCGCTCAGGCCCTGGACATGGGGTCATCGATGATCGCCCTGGGCAACGAGCCCGAAGCGCGCGAAGAGGGCCTGCGCGCGTTCGCGGCGGGCCGACGCATTCCATGGAGGTTGCGATGAATGAAACGGAAGCGACATCCGGCGGCTGGAACTTTCCCGTGGAGGCGGGTCACATCCTGCAGTTCGCCCGGGCGATCGGCGATCCCAATCCAATCTATTCCGACGCCGAGTATGCCCGTGACAGCGACCTCGGCCATGTCATCGCGCCGCCAACTTTCACCATGGCCGCAGCGCATTTCGACCCCGACTGGCCGCTGCGTCCGGTCCCCGGCCGACCATGGCTCGGTTCGGGCCGCACCCCCAGCGGGACGGCACGAGCCGATGACGACACCGCGGGCAAAGAGGTGCGTCTGCATGCCGAACAACATTACGAGTATCACCGTCACATTCGTCCCGGCGATGTGCTGACCGCGACCGAGCGTCCGGGCAGGAACTGGCAGAAGGACGGGCGCCGCGGCGGTCACATGAATTTCTCCGAAGCGGTCATCGAATACCACGATCAGAACGGTAACCTGGTGATCACCGTCCGTCGTGTCGGCGTCAGCATCGAACGATCAGGGACGGACGGCTGAGATGGTGCTACAAGCCAGCAAACTCACTGTCGGCGACACCGTCGAGCAGGTCGTAGTCGACGGACTGACCAGAACTCAATTGGTGATGTACGCCGGCGCGTCCGGCGACCTGAATCCGCTGCATACCGACGAGGTATACGCGAATCAGGTAGCCGGATTCCCGTCGGTATTCGGCCACGGCATGCTGACGATGGCCATGACAGGCCGCGCTGTCACGGACTACGTCGGCGACGGTCGGCTGCGCAAGTTCGGTGGGCGGTTCAGTGGTCAGGTATGGCCGGGCGATACTCTCACGACTCGCCTAGTCGTCGAATCGATCCACGGCAATGGCGACGAGCATGTGGCAACGCTCACCGTCGTCACTCTCAACGACCATGGCGAGACGGTCTTCTCCGGCTCCGCGGAAGCCCGCGTAGACCCCTAGCACCCCGGCGATCGGCGGATCTGGTCAGCGTGGGTCTCCGCACGCCGTCGCGTTCGAGAGGCGCATGGCTCATGCTGACCACCGCCTGCGGAGAAAGCTCCCCTGCCCGTGTTCGAACCCTAGGGTCGCGCGGCCCCCGCAATGCGCTCGATTGCGACAGGTTGCGGCGGCCGTGTCGTTTCGGAGGATGCAGAGCGTCTCGGTGATCAGCTGCGTGTGAGTCTGTCGATCCTGGAACAAGGGCAGCGAGACGGCCGACACAGGCAATGGCCACCGCGACTTGGGTCTACATCTGCGGCTCACTCTTCGGGACAACGTGGTCAACGAAGCCGGTTCGTCCGCGGTGAACTGCGCGGGGGCGACGGCAGTGACATCGTCCGGTTTGCCGGAACAAGGGATCCAGTGCCGCCCGCGGATGTCACGGAGCGCGGTTGCATCCAGCCACCGGCAAAGCCGAACATCGCCGGAGCGAGGGTGAGTGCGACCAGCACTGCGACGAGAACCGCGCTTGCGGCCGCCGGCCCCACGGTGCTCGAGAAATGGAATACCCACAGCGCATAGCGCCGCAGGTGCGATGATCACAGTGCCGCCTGCGAACACAACCGACGCCCCTGCGGTGATTGTGCTTGCTGAATTCAGCAAGCACAATCAGCGGTGCCGATAGCGATCCCGGCGGCGTCGATCCCACTGCGGCCATTCGACAGTGATCAACAGTTCCTGGCGTGAGGTCACCCGCGGTCACCAGGTCGCCCGGAGCCCGCGAGCGGCGGTGGGCTTCAACCGAGGTACTTCTCGAACACATCTCCAGATCGCAATTGTGCGGGCGTCCCGGCAAAGGTGAGTTCGCCATGAGCCAAGACATAGGCGTGGTCGGCCAGATCGAGCACCTGGCCGATGAACTGGTCGACGACCAATAGCGCGGCGCCCCGAGCGGCCAGCCGCTCCAGGAAACCGAAAACGGTCTCCACTACCTGAGGCGCCAGTCCAAGCGAAGGTTCGTCCACGAGCACTATGCGCGGATCGGTCGTGTAGGCCCGGGCAAGGGCGAGCATCTGTTGCTCGCCACCACTGAGGCTGCCTGCTGTCTGTCCCAGCCGCCGACCCAGAACCGGGAATGCCTCGGTCGCCTTCTCGACGGCTTGTGTCGCATCGCCGCGCCGGACCTGGAGCGCGAGATTCTCCCAAACCGACATCGATTTGAAGACCGCCCTGCCCTCGGGAATCAGGCATACCCCCCGCCGAGCCCGACGGGGCGGGCTTTCCGGTGTGATGTCTGTTCCGAACACCTCGACCCGCCCGTGCGAGACAGGGTTCAGTCCGACGGCCGTGCGCAACAGTGTTGTCTTTCCCGCCCCGTTCGCGCCCAACAGTGCGACCACCGATCCCGTGGGCACCCGCAGTGAGACGTCGCGCAGCACAGTAGTGCTCCCGTAACCGCTTGTGACATCGGTCAATTCCAGAGCCGCGACGTCCTCACCCATGTTCTGCCTCCACAACCAACGCCTGCGGCCGCGCCGGGACGGCGTCGGTGCCGAGGTATGCCGCCCGCACCACGGGACTGTCGCGCACCTGTTCCGGTGTGCCCTCGAAAATCAGCTCACCGAAGTCGAGGACGTAGATGTAGTCGCATAGTTCCATCACCAGCGACATGTCGTGCTCGACAAGCAGAATCGCATCGCCCCGCACCTCGTTGACCTGACGTAGCAGTCGGGCGAACCGAGCCCGTTCCACCCTGTCCAGGCCCGAGGACGGCTCATCGAGCAGCAACACGTCGAACCGCCCGGCCAGGCATCGAGCCAATTCGACAAGTCTGCGATCCCCAGTGGACAGCTCCCCGGCAGGCCGGTCGGCCAGGTGCCCGAGGCCACAGAGTTCCATGGCCCGGCTCGTCGCCATCGCGATCTGCGCGCGATCCGCCGGTCGGCTCAGGAGCTGCCATAGCGGGTTCGCTCCACCGATCGCCGCTTCACGGCCCAAGCCGACATTCTGCTGGACTGTCAGCGAGTCGCCCAGCTCGATGTTCTGGAATGTCCGTCCCAGCCCGAGCCGTCCCCTGACGGCCTGACCGCGTTTGGTGACGTCACGGCCGCGCAAACGAATTCGCCCCGAAGCGGGACGAACCAGACCGGTACAGGCGTTGAAGGTGGTCGTCTTACCCGCGCCGTTCGGCCCGATCAGGCCGGTGATCTGCCCCATTCGGGCACGCAGGGTGAGGTTGTCGATAGCGACCAGTCCACCGTGGCGCACCGTTAGCCCGGATATCTCCAGCGCGGGTTCTCCCGCGACTGCCGGGCGCACCCTGTCCGGAGTCATCGACTCGGCGCGGACCGCTACCCGCACGGCGGTGTCCGCCGCCCGGCGGAATGCGAAACGCTCGAAGAACCGCTGCACCGCCGGTGGCGTGCCGGGCGCACCACCCTGCGCAGCCACCAAGACGGCGAAACCTCCGAAGGCCACATTCAACCAGTTGGTGGCGTCGGCGGATGTGAAGTAGATGGGGACGATCGCGACTCCTGCCGCGGCGATAAACGCATACCACGGCGCCCCGAACGGCGCCAGCGCCAAGACTGCCAGCAATACCAAGGATTGGAAGGATGGATAGGATTCGGCAGTCGCGGTCGTCAACAGCACGCCGAGCAGAGCTCCGGCGATTGCGGCGAAGAACGCCGAAATACAGAACACCAATACCCTGGCCACGCGCAGATCCAGACCCATCGTGGCTATCGCGACCGGGGAGTCGGACATACCGCGCAGCAGACGGCCGAGTCGGGACTCGGTGAGTGCCACGACGATGACTGCGGTCAGGACAACGATGCCGAGAACCACGTAGTAATAGGAGCGGTCGTCTTCGGCGAACGGCGGATACGGCATCAGTCGGCCGAGAGGACTCGTGGTGAACATCCACCCCAGCGGGTACATCATGTATTCCACGGCGATGCCGAAGCCGAAAGTGGCCAGGGCCAAGAACAGCCCGGACAACCTGCTGGCCGGTATGGCGAGCAGAGCGCCCACCGGCACCGCTACCAACCCTGCCGCGAGCAGCGCCAGCAGCCATGGCCAGCCGTGGTCGACGGCGAGTTGCGAGAAGGTGACGGCGCCGACCGCGGCGAACGCCATATGCGCCAGCGAAACCTGGCCGGACGTGCGGACGAGCAGACCCAGCGACAGCAGCAGCATGACCTGGATCAGGCCGTTGGTATAGCTGGTGATGTCGTATCCGACGATCCAGGGCAAGAAGATCAGCAGCGTCAACACGGCGAGCGAAGCCACGATTCGCACGCCTGCCGGTGCCCGCCACGTCGCAGGCAGTTGCGCACGTTCCACTGCCGAAACCAATTTGCGCCGCGGCAGAATCAACAGGACGGCGAACAAGACATAGAAGGGTAGAGCCGAGGGGAACCCTGCCAGGATCGCGTCGAACGATGCCCATTTGGTGACCAGCGCGGCGGCGACGCCTATCACACAGCCGCCGAGGTAGGCCACCGGCAGGCTGGCGAACGCGCCGATCGCGGCCGCCCCGAAAGCCTGCACGATCAGGTAGGTCAGAACCACCGCGTCGAGGCTTATATTCGGCGCGATCAGCACACCTGCCAGCAGTGCGAGCATCGTTCCGATCACCCAGGCGATCCGGCGCACGGTCGCGGGGTCGCGACCGGTCAGCGCGAGCAACTCGGCGTCGTCGACGACGCTCCGCATCGCCTTGCCGACAGTCGTGCGACGCATGAACAGATACAGCACGATCGCGGCGGCCACGCCGACTGCCACGGTGATCACCTGCGCCCAGCTCACTGCCGCGCCCAGAACCTCGAACGTCCCGGTGGGTAGGAACTGCGGCACGGTGACCGAACCGGCCGGATACTTGATGGTGGCCAGCCCCTGAACAACCAGGATGATGCCGATAGTGCCCACGACTTTGAAGACGGTGCCTGCCGTGGCAAGCCGACGGGCGAGCAGTTCCATTCCCAAACCGAGAACCGGGCCGAGCACGCCGACCACGACCAGGACGGCGAGCCACCACGGCCAGTGGTTTGTGCCATAGAGCCAGTAGAAGAAGTACGCACCGGTTGCCGCCAACGCGCCATGGGCGAAGTTGAACAATCCCGATGTCTTGTAGGTGAGAACCAGGCCGAGAGCAGCCATGCCGTAAATCGAGCCGCTGGTCAGTCCCAAGACAATGTAGGGGAGATATTCGCTCATCTCAGACCGTCACATCCACACAGAGAGGGCGAATGTCATCGGGTATGACGTACTCGCCGTCATCGATACCTGCCGCGAAATAACAGTTGAGTGCAGGCTGCGGCCCCTTGCCCGCATTGAAGCCCCCCAAGGTGTTCGGGAGCAGACCACCGAGGTTCTCATCGTGCAGCGCCGCCATCGCGGCGAGCACACCAGCTGCGGTCGGCTCGGCGTCGGCCTGGGTCATCGCCTTCCGGAAAACCTCTAGCGCGGCGAACGAGGCGATCGAGGTGAATCTGCGCCAACTCTCCTGGGACACGTAGGTGTTCTCCAGTTTCTTGTACTCGTCCAGGGCGGGATGATCCGCGAACCAGGGCAACGTGTAACTGTCGCCGAAGACCTGCAGTCCGGGAATGCTGAGCAGAGCCGGGTCCCAGGCGAGGGTGTCGATACCGTATTTCGGCTGATAGCCCTGCTGCTGACAGTCTCGTATGACCCGCGTCGTCACCATCATCGGCAGACCCAGTTGCACGTAGTCGACGCCTGCCTGTTTGAAGGCCAGACACTGAGCGGCATAGCTGGGTGCTCCTGCTGCCACCTTGATCGAGCCGAAGTAGTCCAGGCCCAGTTTCGGTGACACGGTCGACCAGACATTCGTCACGTCACAGGCGGGCGATTCCGCGCAGATGAGGCCGGCCCACTTCTTGGCTCCACTCGCCTCGGCGGTCATTGCTTTGGCGATTACCGAGTTCGGGGGTGTCCGGCTCAGTGGAATGAAAACCGGGCTTTGTGTCCACTTGGGCGTGTTGGGAATCGCCGTCATACTCGGGATCTTGCGTTGCGCGAGAATCGGCTCGGCTCCATCACTGACCGAGGAGAAATTGCCGACCAGCGCGATCACCCTGTCCTTGTTGACGAGTCGGCGTACACGGGAGATGCCGGTCGCGGCCGAGGAGCCGTCGTCGGCCACGATCACCTTGACGTGGCGGCCATTGATCCCGCCCTGCGTTTGGTTGACCCAGGACGCCCACCCCTGGGCCAGCTCCGGCAGGCCCTTGGCGGTGGCGGCGAGCGCACCCGTCTCGCTCGCGACCAATCCGATGACGATATCGTCCGCGTTCTGTCCCATACCGTTTCCGCACGCCGTCAGCAGTACGGCGGCTCCAGTCACGACGGCGACGGATCCGTAGCGGCCGCGTAGCCATCGGCCTACCCGAGAGAGAGTCCCCATTCGATAACCTGCGCCTCACCGTGCCAGCTCGAGCGAGCATGAAACATACTATTCGACTTATTAATTGGTGTGCAGCAACATACTCGAGCTGTCCGGTTTCTTCGCGATACCCGGTCGGGCAAGTCACCGCGCGATCGATCTTCGACTCGACGGGCTCCTTCGGCGCGGTCCCATTTCGGCGGCCGACTCACCTCGTGTCCCAGAGCAGCAAGGGCCCGACACCGTCCGCTGAGCAACGGTCAGATCCCCATGGCACGCGGTTGATCCCCGCGGCCACAAGTTCTCCGGTACTCAGGCCTCACTTGGTCACTGACGGTCGCATCTACGACTCGATCTCCGACGCCCGAAACTTATACTCGGACAACATCTTCAACACCACGATGGCCGGAAGGCCGTCGGCACGCCCAGCCGAACAGGGCCTGTATCACGCCGTACGACGGCCTGTATCGCGCCGTACGACGTCGCCCCTGTGGATCGCGCTGAACGTGTCAGACTTCAGCCCCGGCGGACGCACCGAATTCTGCCCGCGGCGATCCATGGGCGTCCAAAGCCGCTTGGGCACTGTCGATCAGGTCTGCGATCTCCCCCATCCTGGACGTGAACCCGGGCGAACAAGCCGCGAACAACTCTTGGCCACGCGCCTGCAACTCCTCGATCTGCCATTGCCCCGGCTCGGCCCGTTGGATGACCTCGGCGGGAGTCCAGCCCTCGTAACGCTGCACAACGCCGCCGAACACTCCGAACACCTGTCCGGTGATGTCGGCCGCCGCGTCACTGCACAGGTACGCCACGAAGGGCCCGATGTTGTCGGGATGTTTGAGATGCCACCCGTCCGGCGCTTCCTGGTCGCCCAGCCGCCCGCCCGCCTCGGTGAGCCTGGTCCGAGCCGTTGGGCACACTGCGTTCACGCTCACTCCGTAGCGCGCCATTTCCATGGAGGTCACTTGAGTCATGGCCGCGATACCCGCTTTGGCCGCAGCGTAGCTGGTCTGTCCGACCATACCGAAAGCCCCAGAGGATGACGAGGTGTTGACGATGCGGCCCACTACCGGCCGGCCCGCCTTGTGTTCGCCACGCCAGTAGGCGCACGCATGTCGAGTCGTCCAGAGGTGTCCGTAGAGGTGGACCCCGATCACCGCTTCGACATCCTCAGGAGACAAGTTGTAGACCATCCGGTCCCGAAGGATGCCCGCGTTGTTGACCAGGATGTCCAGTCGGCCGAACTCATCGATGGCCTGACGAATCAGGTCGCCTGCTCGGTCGAAGTCCGCGATGCTGTCGTAGTTGGCCACCGCCCGTCCACCCGCCGCGACGATCTCGTCCACGACTTGCTGGGCCGGACGCTGATCGGTGCCGCCACCGTCCCCTGCCGCACCGACGTCATTGACTACAACCGCCGCGCCGTGGCCGGCCAGCGCCAACGCCTCGCCGCGTCCGATACCGCGCCCCGCACCGGTGACTATCGCCACCTTGCCGCTCAGCATTCCCATTGCCGTCTCCTTATATGATCGGGTCAGCCCGTTACATTCACGGGAACGTGGGAGTAGCCACTGACGTTGGCGGCGGTCACCCGCTTGCATCCGGCCTCGTCGACCGTGTGGTTCGGCCAGCGGCGGGCGATCTCCTCGAACGCGATTCGGCTCTCCAACCGGGCGAGCGCCGCACCGAGGCAAGCATGGATGCCGTGCCCGAACTGCACCGAGACCGGATGTTGGCGCGTGACGTCGAACTGGTCAGCGTTCGGGAACACGCGCTCGTCGCGGCAGGCGGATCCGGTGAGTAGCAGAACGGGAACACCGGCCGGGATGACCTCGCCGGCGTACTCCGCCTCCCGAGTGGTGTAGCGGCCCACGTACTGCGCGGGCGCCCAGTAGCGGATGACTTCCTCGACCGCCTGGGGGATCACGTAAGGATCGTCGATGACTTTCTGCCATTCGGCGGGATTGCGGTGGAACAACACCGCACCGTTGCCGATGGCCTTGGTGACGGTCTCACTGCCCGCCCCGCCGAGAAGCACCCCGAACGAGGAGATCTCCTGATCGGTGAGCCGGGTGGAGCCACCTTCCGCATCATCGCGGTCGACAGTGACCTCGACCAAGCGCGTCATCATGTCCTCAGCGGGATGGCGCCGTTTGTACTGGGCGAGTTCGTGGAAATACTCGTGCAGCGAAAGGTATGCGGCGACGCCCTCCGGCGAAGGGGTGTGCTCGCCGGGTTCCCGATGCACCACCAGGTCGAACCAGTGCCTCAGCTGCTCCCGGTCGGAGTGCGGAACCCCGAGCATCCCGGAGATCACCTGGATCGGAAACGGCGCGGAGAAGTCGGCGACGATGTCGAACGAGCCCCGATCGGTGAGCTCGTCCAAGTAGCCGCCGATGATCTCCCGGATCATCGGCTCCAGCTCGGCCACCGCGCGGGGCGTGAACACCCGGCTCACCAGCTTCCGCTGACGTGTGTGTTCCGGCTCGTCCATACCGATGATGCTCGACCGGTTCACGAAGTCGGGATTGAGTAGATCCCACAGGCGCACGCCGTGCGCGCTACTCAGCACAGCCGCGTCGCGATGCCCCCTCAAGACATCCTCGTAGCGGGACAGCGCGTAGAAGCCATAGCGCTCGTTGAAGTACACCGGCGAATGGTCGCGAAGTTCGCGGTACACCGGATACGGATCGTCGAAGAATTCCTCCGACAACGGATCGAACTCGATGTTGCCATTGGTCACCGCACTCGGCATCCGACCCACTCCTCACTCGTAACACCCTGTCGGGTCCTCAGGACAGGATAATATAACGGTCATCCAATTACTGCGGAACCGCACACGTACGTGTTTCAGCGGTCACGGAAAGGGGCGTCCCGATCGGACTCGGGCTCCCGAGGCAGTCCGAGCACCCGATCGCCGATGATGTTCTTCTGCACCTCGTCGGTGCCCCCGGCGATAGATCGCGCCGGCACGCTCAACAGCATGTCGGCCCACGCCGCCCCGCCCCGATCATCGTCTTGCTTCCACGCCGCGGTGCGAGCACCACTCATCTCGGCCGCGAGTGCGGCGAGTGCCTTGTCCGAGCGCGCCGTGGCCAATTTACCCACCGACCCCTCCGGCCCCGGCGCGGCTCCACGCAGGACAGCGTCACGGACGCGCTGGCCGATCAGCCCGACAATCGTATGCTCGATGTACACCCTGGCCAGCCGGTCACGCACGACCGGATCGTGGTATCTGCCCGCGGCCCGGGCAAGTTCGAAGAGGTTCGCCAGACCCGCCTTCCGTTCGGAGTCGCCCCCTCCACCGAGAGCAACCCGTTCGTTCATCAGCGTCGTGATCGCGGTCCGCCAACCTTCGTTGACCTGCCCCACCACATTGCCCGCCGGAATACGCAGATCATCGAAGAAGACCTCGTTGAAGTGCTCGGCGCCGTTCATCTGACGCAGCGGTCTGACCGTCACACCCGGTGCGCGCATGTCGACGATGAACATCGTCAGGCCACGATGCTTCGGCAGTTCGGGCGCGGTGCGGGCGAGAAGCAACCCGAAGTCGCTGTAATGCGCCCCCGAACTCCACACTTTCTGTCCGTTGACGACCCAATGGTCACCGTCGAGCACCGCACTCGATCCGATCGCGGCGAGATCGGAGCCCGCGCCTGGTTCGGAGAAGAGTTGACACCAGATCTCCGCACCGCGCAGCATCGGTTCGATGTATCGACGCTTCTGCGGCTCGGTGCCGTGAGCCAACACTGTCGGCCCGCACATTCCGAAAGTGATACTGAAGACGAACCCCGTGGGCAGATCGAACGGCGCGGCAGCCTCCGCCAGCGCGATCTCGTGCGAGACGGTCAGCTCGTGGCCACCGTAGGGCCGTGGCCAACGCAGCCCGGTCAGCCCCGCCGCGAACAGCTCGGACTGGAAAAGCTTGGCCGCGATGACCAGATCGCGTTCGCGTTCGCGGGTGACTTCCTGCTGGGCCACGGCCCAGCCCTCGGGCGACCGTCGCGGGGCATGCGCGTCCAGCCAGACCGCGGCCCGATCGCGAAACGCCTCAACACTTTCGACACCCAACATTTCTTGCTGCGACATCCAAGAATTATATCATCAATTAATTTTAGCAAAAGGTGGCGCCGGGTCAGCGAGTCAGCAGCAGACATCCTCCGAGCGGACCACCGCCCGCCGCTGCCACCGCGACCTCGACATCGGGCACTTGACGTAGGCCTGCCTGCCGCCTGACCTGCAGGCACGCCTCGTGCAACAGCCAATAGCCGTGCAACCGCCCAGCCGAGAGCTGCCCGCCGTATGTATTCAGCGGCAGGCGTCCACCCAATCGGATGTCGGCTCCCCCCTCGACGAACGGGCCGCCCTCACCGGCCGGGCAGAATCCGAGAGCTTCCAGCCAGTCGAGGGTGAGGATCGAGAAACCGTCGTAGAGTTCCGCGACGTCCACGTCGGTCGGCTTCAGATCCGTACGTGACCACATCTGCGCCGCGGCGTCCCACGCCGCGCCACGCGGGTAGTCCTTGCCCTGATCCCAGGACGGTCGGCCGCGCAATCCGCAGCCGACCGCCGCGAGCCGAACCGGAGGCGCCGCGCAATCCGGCGCGTAGTCGGCCGCCGAGACGACCACGGCCACGGAACCGTCGACGGGAACGTCGCAGTCGTAGAGGCCGAGCGGGTCACTGATGGGTCGAGCGTCGAGGTAATCGGCCATCGACATCGGCGCCCGATAAACGGCTTGTTCGTTGAGGGACGCGTGGTGCCGAGCCGTCAAGGCGATCCAGCCCAACTGCTCACGGGTCGTTCCATACTCGTGCATGTGCCTGCGCGCGATCATCGCCGCCATATTGACCGCCGAATACTCGTGGAACGGCAGCATCCACTCGCGCATGCCGGTCACTTCTCCCGACATCGTCACCGCACCGCCCTTCATAAGCACGGTCCGGTAGACCAGCACGTGCCGGACCAACCCGCTCGCTACCGCAATCGCGGCATTGACCACCGCGCCCAACTGTGCGCCCGACGCGTTGCCGTCCTCGGCCGAGCTACCGGTCACGCCCCAGCCGAGGCCGAGCCCCAGCGCGTCCTGCACCTCCGGCCGAGGCGTGTCTCCCACGGTGGCCAAGCCGTCGATATCGGCCGGGACGAGTCCGGCGTCGGCGATCGCCGCCCGCGCGGCCGCGATGGTCATCTCCAGCCCCGACTGACCGGTGCGTCGACCGACATGGGACATACCCAGTCCCGAGATGATGACCCGCTGCTCGAATCTCTCGCTCATATCGACCTTCCAGAGGCGTCGGGCCGGAACACCGGAACGAAGACCTCGCCGGTTCGCTCGAAGTCGACGTAAACCGGCATGGAGATCTCGATATCCTCGGGTGCGCAACCGACCAGGTTCGTGGTGAGTCGAAGTCCTTGCTGCTCGACCAGTTCGACGAGTGCGACGACGTAGGGCACCTCGACGCCGGGGCGCCACGGGTGGCGGTTGACGGTATAGGTGAGCACATGTCCCCGGCCGCTGACCGCCGCTACCTCCACCTTCTCCGAGAGACAAGCACGGCAGACCGGGCGGGGCGGATGGAGGTACAGGCCGCAGTTCACGCAGCGCAGAAACTGCAGCAGACCCTCGGCTCCGCCCGTCCAGAAATGCCGATTCAGGTCGGTGACCAGCGGTGCAATGCGATCCTCGCTCATTTTCGCCTCACCATCCTGTGAAGTGCGCGGGTCGACGCTCGCGGAAGCTGACGATGCCCTCGACCGCGTCCCGAGTGCCCTTGTTGATCTCCACCGCGGCCGCCTCGTCGCGCAGCGCCACCTCCCAGGGAGATTCGAACGATCGGTTGAGCAACGACTTGGCGAGACCGATCGCGGTTGTCGGGCCCTCGGCGAGCCGCTGCGCCCATGCCAGCGCGGCGCCTTCGAGTTCGCCCGTGGCCACCACGCGATTGACCAGCCCCAAACGCTCGGCGTCGCGCGCCGAGACGGCGTCGCCGAAGAACACCAACTCCTTGGCGCGTTGTAGACCGACCAGACGGGGAAGCAACCACAGTCCACCCGAATCCGGCAGGATCCCGCGGCGTACGAACACTTCGATGAAACGGGCCTCCTCCGTCGCGATCACCAGGTCGCTGGCGAAGGCCAGATGCGCGCCGATGCCGGCTGCCGTCCCGTTGACCGCGGCCAGTACCGGCTTCTCGCAGTTGAGCACAGCATCGATCATCCGCTGCGCACCTGTTCGCAAGCTGCGCATGGTCGCCCCGGCGGGTCGCTCCGGGGCCCCCTTCGGCGGATCCAACACCGGGGACGGCAGGGGCGCACGTAGATCGGCGCCTGTGCAGAACGCGTCACCCGCACCCGTGATGACCACCGCGCGTATCCCGGGCGAGGCATTGGCGTGCCCGAGCAGCTCGATGACACGGGCGCGATGCCGCGGACCGATCGCGTTGCCGACCTCGGGACGGTTGATCGTGATCCACGAGACCGAACCCGACATGTGGTGTCTGATCTCGTCGCCGCCCGACGGTGCCGAGTCCTCGTCTGTCATCACGACCGCTCTCTGTTGTCGAATAAATTAATTAGCTAATATCTTAACCATGACCACTGCGCGCTATGACCTTCCGACTCCCGACGAGACGACCGATGAATACTGGGCCGCGACGCGCGAAGGGCGCCTTCTCATCAAGAGCTGCCGGGACTGCGGCCGGAACCACTCCTACCCGCGACCGTTCTGTCCGTATTGCTGGAGCGACGCGGTCGAATGGGTACAGACCAGCGGCCGAGCCACCCTCTACACCTTCTCGATCGTGCGACAGAACGACCTTCCGCCGTTCCGCGACTGGCTGCCCTACGTCGCGGCCGTGGTCGAACTGGCGGAAGGACCTCGCCTGATGACCAATGTCGTGCACTGCCCGATCGAGGACGTGCATATCGGTATGGCACTGGAAGTCACCGTGCGGGACACGGAAGAGTTCGCGATACCGGTATTCCAGCCGGTGCCCGTCGCGGGACCGGCGAGCCTCGACGACTGACCCACCAATCCCGACCGGTTGCCCTAGCCCTTGTTCGCCGCAGCGTCGTTACCGGCACCGCCGGTAACGACGCTGCGAACCTTCTCCCACCGGCCTTCGGCTGCACGTCGGACCGGGGCGAAATTCCGCCGCAGCGAGTCATCGAGGCTGTCGAGATCCCAGGGCTCGAAGCGGTCTACCTGCCGCACGATCTGCGGGTCGGCGTACAGGCTGACCTCGCTGCCGGACACACCGAGGACGCGACCGGTGCACCAAGCCGACTCCTTGCTGGCCAGATAGGCGACGACGATCGCCACATCCTCCGCCCGGCGGGGCGTGGCGGCACGGGACTCGACGACCGCCTTCGGCGTCATCCGAGTGTCAGCGGACGGCGCTATGGCATTGGCCGTGACGCCGTACTTGCCCAGAGTGTTCGCGGCGACGTAGGTGAGGCCGACGATGCCCATCTTGGCCGAAGCGTAATTGGGCTGACTGGGCATGCCGAACAAACCGGAGGTAGACGCGAAATTGATGATCCTGCGGTGCTCGTTCTCCCCGCCCTGCGCACGCCACAACTCGGCAGCGTGCCTGGTGGTGTTGAACGTGCCCTTCAGATGCACCCGGATCACCGCATCCCACTCGTCCTCGGCCATGTTGAACAGCATCCGGTCCCGGATGATGCCCGCCGTGTTGACCAGGATGTCGAGCTTGCCGAACTTCTCGACCGTCGAGCCGATGAGCCCGGCTGCCTGCGCGAAATCCGCGATGTCACTGCCGTCGGCGATCGCGGTGCCGCCCTTCTCGACGATCTCGCGCACCGTCTCCCCCGCCGGGCTGGAATCGGTACCGGATCCGTCGACTGCCACCCCCAGATCGTTGACTACGACGCTGACCCCCTCGGCCGCCAACACCTTCGCCACTGCGGCACCGATTCCACGGCCCGCGCCGGTCACAATCGCGACCCTGCCATCGAGATCCACCACGTCGTCTACCTCTCATCGAACCAATCGTGTGTGGACAGTATTTTAACCAATCAGCTAATTTGTTTCTAGGCGGGTACGAAACACTAGAGAGACAGAGGTAAGAGATGACCAATCGACGGGTAGCCATCGCGGGTGTGGCACTGTCCGACTGCGGGCGAGTGCCGGACAAGACTCGGCTGCAGTTGATCCAGCAAGCATCTCGGGAGGCGCTGGCCGACGCAGGTCTCGGCCCCGCCGACGTCCAGGGTTTCGGCTCGGTGGGCACCACGCTACCGCCGATCGAGGTCTCCGAATACCTCGGACTGCGGCCCATCTGGTGCGATTCGACCAATGTCGGCGGCGCGGCGTGGGAGGTCATGGCCCAACATGCCGCCGACGCCATCGCCAGGGGCGAGATCGACGTCGCGTTGCTGGCCTACGGCAGCACCGCGCGCTCGGATGTCCGGCGAAAGCGGCGCACCGGCAACATGGCCATCGGTAGCGCGGGCCCGCTACAGTTCGACGCTCCCTACGGGCACACCCTCATCTCCAAGTACGCGATGGCGGCGCGGCGGCACATGCACGAGTTCGGGACGACCGTGGAACAGTTGGCCGAGGTCGCCGTGGCCGCGCGGCAGTGGGCCACGATGAATCCGCTGGCCTTCACCCGCGATCCGTTGACTGTCGACGAGGTGCAATCGGCTCGGATGATGGCCGATCCCTATACCCAATTGCACTGTTGCCTGCGAACCGACGGCGGCGGAGCGGTCGTGTTGGTCGCCGAGGAACTCGCTCGTGACAGCCGCAAGAAGCCGGTCTGGATCCTCGGCGCATCACATGCTCTGTCGCATACCACCATGAGCGAGTGGGAGGATTTCACCGAGTCCCCGTGTGCGGTCTCCGGGCCTGCGGCCTTCGCCCAGGCCGGGGTCACGCCCGAGGACATCGATGTCTGCCAGGTCTACGACTCGTTCACCGGAACGGTGCTCGTCACGCTCGAGGGTCTGGGTTTCTGCAAGAAGGGCGAGGGCGGTCAGTTCGTCGCCGACGGGCGGCTGCGTCCGGGGGGATCGTTCCCGATCAACACCGACGGCGGCGGGCTGTCCGCATGCCATCCGGGGATGCGCGGGATGTTCCTGATGGTCGAGGCCGTCCGCCAATTGCGTGGCGAATGCGACGAGCGGCAGGTACCCGACGCCCGGCTGTGCTGCGTGAACGCGACGGGTGGCTGGTTCAGTTCCGCGGCGACGATGATCCTTGGCACAGACTAGCTGTTCCGACCATGGACATGGCGGTGTGGCGAGCCGACATGACGAAAACCTCCGAATGAGATGTGAGCTGTCCAGCCACGCATTCATCGAATCGGAGGTTTTGGGGTTGATCAACGATAGACAGGTTTCGCTTCATGGATCGAAACGCTGATGCCGGAAGCATGTGTCCGCGGTCGGGAACCACCACGACCGCGGACGCGACGACTCATCCCAGCGCGCTGTACAACACCGACTTCACGTCCTCGTCCGGTCCGCGCAGCACCATGAGATCGACGATGGACGATTCCCACTCCTTCAGATCCTCGATGATCTTCTCCGTAGGACCGACCAGCGCGATGGCTTCGACCATCTCGTCCGGGATGAGCGCGGCCGCGGCGTCCGCACCGTCTTGCGCATAGGTCTTGCTGACCTGCTCGCACAGTTCGGCGTAGCCGAGGCGAACGAAGGTGTCGTAGTAGAAATTTCGGCCCGGCAGGCCCATTTTGGCTATGTAGAAGGCCATTGTGGGGCGCAACGGATCGGCCGCCGCGGTGACCGTGCGCCCGCCGCGGACGTCGATGATCGCCGCGACCTCGAATCCCGGTTTGCCCCCCGGGTGGCCCGCACGCTGGAAACCGATCTCCAATTGTTCGGCGTACCAGTCCGAGGCTTTGGGCGCGAAGAGCCCGGTGACCATGCCGTCGCCGATCTCCGCACTCAACGAGATATTCTTGGGCCCCTGAGCGCCGATCCAGATGGGTACTTCCCGGCGCAGCGGATGCAGATAGGACAGCAGGCCTCGGGCGGTCGAGTCGCGCGCGGGCACCTGGTAGTACTCTCCGTCGTAGTTCAACGGTTCGGTCCTGTCGAGGACTTGACGCACGACATCGACGTACTCGCGGGTGCGCCCCAGTGGCTTGCCGAACGACTGCCCGTACCAGCCTTCCGCGACCTTCGGCCCGGAGACGCCCAGGCCCAGCACGGCGCGACCGGCCGACAGGTGGTCCAGTGTCATCACGGTCATCGCGGTGGCGGTGGGAGTACGGGCGGGCATCGCGGTGATTCCCGTGCCCAGCCTGATCCGGCTGGTCTTCGCCGCCATCCAGGCCAGCGGCGTGAATGCCTCGCCACCATAGGATTCCGAGGTCCAGGCCGAGTCGATGCCCAACTCTTCGCCCTCGTCGGCTACCCAGTGCATGATATCGGCGACGCCGGTGCGCCACCTGGAGATCTGGACTCCGTACTTCATCACAATGCCTTTCTGAAAACTGAGGTTGGGTGGGTGCGTCGCCGATACCGACAGAAGACGCGCAGCGGGTGTGGTCCGCTGTGGTCATCTCCGATCGCTTGTCAGCGCAGCGCCGAAATGACGTCGTCGGCGAAACGGCACGCATTCGCCAGATACGAGTCGCGGTCCGCGCCCTCTGGGCGCACTCCGATCCAGGTGACGCCCAAGTCGGCCAGTGCTCGAAGATAGGACCGGCACCGTCCTGGGTCGTAGTCCGGACCGCCCGGCGCCGGAGTGAGAAGGCCCAGGCAGATGTCCAATGGCTCTCGCCGCCCGATCGCATCGATTTCTTTGTGCGCCAGAGCGATCCGTTCGGAGAGGTCGTCCAGTGTCGACACGACAGCGGTCCGCGGGGCACGCCCGGGCCGCGTCGGGAACGGCGACCAGCCCTGGGCAGACCGCACCGCGCGCCGGATGGCGGCCCGACTGTTGCCGCCCACCCAGATCGGAGGGTGGGGCCGAGTGGCGGGATGCGGAAGCATGGTGTTGCCCCTGGCACGGAAATGTCGGCCTTCGAACGCGACCCCCTCACGTGTCCACGCCAGTTTCATCGCCTCGATACTCTCGTCGAGCAACTCGTTGCGTTCATCGAAATCCACGCCGAGTGCGGCGAACTCCGACTTGAGGTATCCGGCTCCGACACCGAGGATGACCCGTCCACCGGCGAGCACGTCCAGACTCAGCACCGATTTCGCGGCCAGGAAAGGATTGCGGTAGGGCAGCACGTAGATGTTGGTGTGCAGCAGGAGTTCGGTGGTGGCGGCGGCCGCGAAGGACAGCTGGACCAGTGGCTCGAGCGCGTGATGACCGCCTGCCTGTAGCCACCGGTCGTCGGCGAACGGATGGTCCGTGACGAAACAAGCGTCGAAGCCCGCCGATTCGACGGATTTCGCGATGTCGGCGACCGCTGCGGCGGTCAGAAAATCGTCTGCCCGATCGACCCGGTCGTTCGGTAGCGCTATGGAGTACCGCATCTCAGTCGTGCGTCCTGTCGAAGGCGACCGTCGCGTTCCCGGTTGCCAGCATTCGACCGGCAGCCGAATCCTGTGTCCAGATATCGAGATCGACCAAGACTTGTTCGCCCACGGTCCGTACATCCGTAATTCGCCCACCCGCCGCGACGGTCTGTCCCTTGGTGTTCATCGACCGCAGCTGACAGGAGACCGACATGATCCGTCCCCGTCCGTCCAGCCAGTCTCGCATCATGTTGTGTAGATAGGCCCATTGCATATTGCCCATTCCGAACGCACCGGTTCCGCCTGCCGCCCGCCCCGCCTCGTCATCCATGTGGATGCCGACGAACTCGTCGTTGACGGCCGCGTACCGGTTCCAATTGGCCGCGTCGGTGGTACGGACGAAAAGCGGGATCTCCGCGCCGACGTGCAGATCTGCCATGTCGAATCCTCCGGTCAGTATCGGATGAAGGTGAACTGGAAGTTCTTGACGAACTCCCCCCGCTGGTTGGTCCAGACGTCGGCGATCGTGGTGAACAGCATCGGACCGCGCCGCCCGTCGCGTTCGTCGTAGCCTTCCAGTGAACGCACCGAGGTGATAGCCTCTCCCGAGCGGATCGGCACCCCGTACTCCACCGCCATCCCGCCCCGCAGCCGCGTGTCAACCTGCGGTCCGGGGATACCGAGCAGTTCCTCCGGATCACGCAGGACAAGGGGGCGGCCCGGCGGCTGGGCAACCAACCACGCGAACGGGTTGAAATCCTCGGGCGCTACGAGGTCGGCGTCCGGCGCATCCCAGAACCGTCGGGGCGGCATTTCGGGATAGTAGGCAGCCACGGCCCATTTGCGGATGTCCGAGGCCGCGACCGGGTAGGAGACCCGCCGGTCGAGTTCGCGTCCGACAACCTCCCGCATCCGCTCCGTCACGAAACCGGTCGGGGCCGATTGCCGCGATGTGGTGTCGGTCATCGACCCAGCCCCGCGACCGACCCTCGCCCCTGCTCCACCTGTAGTTCCACGGGATGTCTCCTCGCCGAGTCGGCCTTCCGCTGTGACCAGCGCTTCTGTTTCGATATCAGGACTCTAGCAAATTATCGGACCAAATAATTAAATACAGTCACCCAGTTCGGCCGACCGAGCACTCCGCTCACCAATCGCGGGTCACAGGCTCAGAACCCGCGCGTTCGCGCCCGGTCGGCTCTGCCGAACCTCGCTCCGACATGACTCCTTAAATACAATTATTAATCTATTACGCGGCGAGGGTGATTGCGACGAGACGGGAGAAGCCGTGCACGAGCCGCTGCGGATAGCGACGGAAGGAACATGCGACTTGTCATGTCGTTCTTTCGTGCTCCTGCACGACGGAGATGTCGAGGGAGCGTTCGCACTGCGCTATCCCGGGGAACGATCCAGCGGATGTTGCACCGCAAATTCTGGCCGACCATCGGCTGGCCGATACCCCCGGACTCGGATCCCTACCCCGTCATGCCAATGGAAGCCTTCCGGGCTGAACTCCGGGCCCTCGGTGAGGCTTATGACTGCGAGACCCCTCCGCGTCGTCGACGAGGTGATCGCCGCTAGCGACCGAGGTGGTGCTGACAGTCCACAGCCAGGGCCGATACCCCGACGCAGCCCATACGAGATGGACTACTGCTTCATCTTCACCATCCGGGACGCCGAGATCATTCGGGTGATCCAGTACGCCGACACGCACTACGGCTTCGCCAATCGTGAAGGCGGCACCCAGAACATGACGATGGCGGCGGAGCGTCCGGAGCCGGCAGACACTGTCCGGGGCGCGATCGCCGACGGGAGACCGTAGTCCGTGAGTGGCGTGGATGGTTTCCTCGCCGCCGAGCCACCCCCTGGGCCGACGATCCGAGCGGATTCAAATGGCCACTACCGGGGCGAGCAGGCACCCGAGTTCGCTGATGCGCTCGGGAGTGTTGTGCGCGGCCGGAAGCTGGACGATCACCCCGTCGATCCCCTCATCGAGCAGATCTCGTATGTGCCCGGCGACATCGTCGGCCGACCCGATGACGAACCCGATCTGGTCGCAGTGCTCACGCTGCCAGAGCGTCATCAACGCCTCGGCCTCCGATCTGGTCTTCGCCATGACGACAGGTGTGAACATCGTTCGGGTGATCGCCGAGGGGGCACGGCCCACCTCCGCGCAATGGTCGTCGAGCACGGCGTTGAGTTCGGGAACGCGCCTACGGCTCCCGGTGAAGTTGGCGACGTCGGCGTAGCGCGCCACCAGGCGTAGCGTCCGCCGCCCCGTTCCGCCGATCAGCACCGGCGGGCCGCCGCGAGTGATCGGCGCGGGCAGGTTGACGGCTGCGGCGGTGCGCACCCACCTGCCCGCGAAGGTGGTCGGACCACCATCGAACATCGCGATGGCGAGCTGGACGGTTTCCTCGAGAATTTCGAGCCTATCGGCGGGTGGCGGGAAGTCGTAGCCGTAGGCACGGTGCTCGCCCTCGTGACTGCCGGAGCCGATGCCGAAGATGGCGCGACCGCTGGAGATCACGTCGAGACTGGTCACCGTCTTCGCGAGAAGCGCGGGGTTGCGCAGCAGCACGGCACCGACCAGTGCGCCGAGCTTGATGTCACTCGTGCGGGCGGCCAGTCCCGACAACGTTGTATACAGCTCAAGCCAGTGGCCGCCGGGCGCGGCTTTGTCGGACATGAGGTGGTCGCCGGCGAAGAACGAGTCGAAGCCCGCCCGCTCCCCCGCGCGCACGAGGCGAACCAGCCGCTCGAACGCGTTCCACGGCCCGTCACCCCGGTAGTCGGCGATATTCAGTCCGAGCCGGATCACCATCGTGTACCTCCGCAATAATAAAATGACTGTCACATTAGGTCATTGGACGAACGATGCGGAAGACACCGGATCCGGCACGGAATCTCCCGCACGCATCGAAGCGGGGATGGGGCAACCCGCGGTACCACGGCCGATGGTCGCACCGCGAGCGGTGCGACCACACAGCGAACAACGTGGCCGCGAGTGGTTGCCGCCAAGTCTACGATGGCCCTATCGTACATACTGATCAGATAGTTTATTTCTCAGATATGAGGTGAGCCGATCATGACAGCCGATTCGTCGGACAACGACGCATCGACCAGGGGCCGGACCACGGAGATGCGGGTCCGTCGGGTGGATCACGCCGGAGTCGAACTCGTGGTCGCCGAAGTCGGCGAGGGGGGCCCTGCCTTGCTGTTCCTGCACCCGAACGCGGCGGACCACACATTTTTTCGTCCACAAGTAGAGGAGTTCAGCGATCGCCACCGGGTGGTGGCGATCGACCAACGCGGCTACGGCGAGAGCGGTAAGCCCGAAGGTCCGTACACGCCTGCCGCGTTCGCGGAGGATGTCGCCTTCGTCATCGATGAACTCGGCTTGGACCGGCCGGTGGTCCTCGGCTGCAGCATGGGCGGTGCGGTCGCTCTCGAATTGGCCGCCCGCCACCCGCACGCTGTCCGCGGGCTGGTGGTGCTCAATCGGTCGATCGTGAACAACCCCGCGATGGGTTCCACGATCGCCGCGCTCGCGGCCCGATTGCGCGGAGACCAGGGCGAGGCGGCACTTCAAGCGCTGGTCGGCGCGCAGATCGGGGAAATGGACGCACCGGAGTTGCATGCCGAGTACACGCGGATGGCCAAGAGCGTCCCACCATGGGTGCTTGCGGCGACGATGGAAGGTTTCGTCGACTGGGACGGCGAGGCCGCGTTGCGACGCGTCACCGTCCCGACGTTGTTCACGTTCTCGCACATGACGGGGAACTACGCCGAATTGGATCGACTCGTCGAGTTGTCGCCCCATGTGGTGATCGGCCATACGGTCGGCGCGGGTCACTTCGACCACCTGACAGTGCCGGAGCAAGTGAACCCGATGCTCCGCCGGTTCCTCGACATCTATGTCGAGGAACGACGGGCCTGAAACCCTCACCACTTCTCTCGCGTCATCGATTCCGCATCGCGCGAACGGCGACCGTCGCCTCGTCTCGGTTCGAGTCAACGACGACACCCGGGTTGGAGTGCGGCAATCGGCGCCCGAGCGCTATAATTAATCAGCCATTCAATATAGAATTGTTCGAGCAGATGAAAGGTGCAACTGATGCGCATCGTGGTCGATTGGGGCAGGTGTGAGAGCAACGGCATATGCACGGGAATCGCGCCGCACATCTTCGAGCTCGACGACGAGGACATGCTCCAAGTGCTCGCCGACGCTCCCGACCCGGCGGAGCGTCCACTCCTCGAACAGGCCGTAGCGAACTGCCCCAGGCAGGCATTGAGCATCTCCGACTGAGTCGCGGGCCATCGGTTTCCGCTCGGCGGTGCGCCGCTACCGGAGAATATTTATTAATGGAACGTTATATTTTAGCTTTTGCCACAGGAAGGTAGTCGTACATGAGTTTCACTCTGACCGAGGAGCTCGTGGAGCTGCGCCGGACGGTGCGTGGCTTCTTCGAGAAGGTGTCACCCGAGGCCACGGTCCGTCAGCTGATGGAGACCGAGAACGGCTTCGACGTGGGTGTTTGGAAGCAGATGGCCGACCAGTTGGGGTTGCATCAACTGGCGGTACCCGAGGAATTCGGCGGCGCCGGTTACACGTTCGTCGAACTCGGCCTCGTCTTGGAGGAGGCCGGACGGGCGCTGGTGTGCACGCCGTTCTTCTCGACCGTCGTGCTCGCCACGAACGTGGTGCTGTTCTCGGCCGACGAACAGGCGAAGAAGGAAATCCTTCCCGGCCTGGCCGCAGGCGAGAAAACCGCCACTCTGGCATTCACCGAGGAATCGGGCCGGTGGGACGAAGCAGGCATCACCATGCGCGCAACCGACACCGGGTCCGGCTGGACACTGACCGGCGAGAAGACGTTCGTGCTCGACGGGCATACCGCCGACCTGGTGTTCGTAGCCGCCCGAACCGACGTGGGCGTTTCGCTGTTCGTGGTGGACGGGGACACATCGGGCCTGACCCGCTCCCCGATGTCAACTCTCGACCTGACCCGCAAGCAAGCGCACCTGGACTTCGCCGAGGTTCCCGCCCGGCTCATCGGCTCCGAAGGCAGCGGCGGCACCGTGCTGGCCCAGGTACTCGACCTCGCAGCGGTCGCCTTGGCCGCCGAGGCTGTCGGCGGTGCCCAGCGCTGCCTGGACATGGCGGTCGAATACGCCAAAACCCGAGTGCAGTTCGGGCGGCCCATCGGCTCCTTCCAGGCGATCAAGCACAAATGCGCCGACCTGCTGATCGAAGTCGAGTCGGCACGCTCGGCCGCGTACCACGCGCTCTGGGCGGCTGCCGAGGACAGCACACAACTCCCGGTCGCCGCGGCCATGGCCAAATCCTACTGCGCCGAGGCCTTCACCCACGCGGCCACCGAGAACATCCAGATCCACGGTGGCATCGGCTTCACCTGGGAACACCCCGCCCACCTGTACTTCCGTCGCGCCAAGTCGACGGAGCTGATGCTCGGCGACCCCGCCTACCACCGAGAACTTCTCGTCCAGCGCCTCGGCCTGTGACTGGCGATCGGAGAGACATGACTCAGCTGCTCGGATACGGCGCATACCTCCCGTACAACCGGCTGCGGCGCGACGCCATCGGTGCCGCACTCGGTGGGGGTGGCGGCCGCGGACATCGGACAGTCGCCTCCTATGACGAGGACACCACCTCGATGGGTGTCGAGGCCGCGCGAATCGCATTGCGAACCAACCCCGGATCTTCACTCCCGGCACGACTCTATTTCGCCACCGCGACGCCGGCCTACATGGAAAAGACCAACGCGACGGTCATCCACACCGCGCTCGGGCTGGACACCTCGGCGCTGGCGGTGGATATGGCCGGGTCGGTGCGGTCCGGTGTCGGAGCGATGATCGCCGCGATGGAAGCGCCGGAACCGGCGCTGGTCGTCACCTCCGACGTCCGCACCGGCCTGCCGGGCAGCGCAGACGAGCGAGACGGCGGCGACGGCGCCGCCGCACTGTTGTTCGGCGATTCACACGACGGTGCCGCGATAGCCGACGTCCTCGCGGTCGGGTCCGCGACAGGCGAGTTCCTCGAGCGGTGGCGCGATCCGGACGCACCCAACTCGCAGGTGTGGGAGGAACGCTTCGGTGAGCACGCCTACCAACCCCTCGCTCGCGCGGCGTTCGACGACGCGCTCAAACGGGCCGAGATCACTGCGGCTGATATCGATGTGCTGGTCATCGCCGGGCTCCCGGCTCGCGCTGCCCGGCGCTTCGGGTCCGAGTCCGGCGTAAGCAAAGAGGCTATAGCCGACAACCTCGCAGGCAATGTGGGAAACACCGGCACCGCCCATCCCGGCATCATGCTCGCGGATGTTCTCGATCAGGTCGGCCCCGACACCACGATCGCGCTGGTCGTGCTTGCCGACGGCGCGACAACGTTCATCCTGCGCACAACGGCCGCGCTTCCCCTGCACCGCTCGTCGCGTCCGGTACAGGCCCAGTTGGCCGCCGGAAACGACACGCTGCGCTATACCAATTTCTTGACCTGGCGGAATATGTTGCGCCAGGAACCGCCACGTCGGCCGGACCCCGATCGCCCTGCCGCGCCACCATCCCACCGACGCGCCGACTACAAATTCGGCTTCGTCGGCAGCCGGTGCACCGAATGCGACACCGTCCATGTGCCGCCGGGTCGAGTCTGCGCGACATGCCACACGCTAGACCGGATGACACCCCACCCCATGGCCGACGCAGCCGGGCGAATCACCGCCTTCGTCGTGGACCACCTGGTTTTCACCCCGCAACCGCCTGCAGTGCTGGCCGTCGTCGATTTCGTCGGGGGCGGCAGATTCCGTTGCCAACTCGCCGACGTCGACCCGAAAACGGTCTCCGTCGGCGACGCGGTGGAGATGACCTTTCGCAAGATCCTCACCGCGAACGGTGTGCACAACTATTTCTGGAAAGCGCGGCCGGTGCCCACTACAGAGAGCGCGAGGTGACCTCATGGCTTCCCGAGGTATTCGAGACAAGGTAGCGATCGTAGGAATGGGCTGCACCCCCTTCGGCGAACACTGGGACCGTTCCACGGAGGATCTGCTGGTCGACGCCACGGCCGAGACGCTGGCCTCGGCGCGACTGTCGATCGATGAGATCGATGCGTTCTGGCTCGGCACCGCGGGTTCCGGCACGTCCGGCCTGACGCTGAGCCGTGCGCTGCGCAGCCGCAAGCCAGTCACCCGGCTGGAGAACATGTGTGCCACCGGGTCGGAGGCATTGCGCAACGCGTGCTACGCGGTGGCCAGCGGGGCCTATGACACGGCCATGGCCATCGGCGTGGAAAAGCTCAAGGACTCCGGCTTTTCCGGACTCGTGGGCTATCCCCCACCCTCGGATGGAACGCTGCCGGAAACAACCGCACCGGCGAACTTCAGCCTGCTGGCACCCGCCTACGCCCGCAAGTACGGCATCGACGCGGACGAACTGGGCGAGGTGCTGGCCAGGATCGCCGTCAAGAATCACTACAACGGGGCCCGCAACCCGCGTGCCCAGTTCCGCAAGGAGGTCAGCGTCGAGACCGTACGAGCGGCCCCTCGCGTCGCTGGTTCCCTCGGCGTCTTCGACTGCTCGGGGGTCGCCGACGGCGCCGCCGCGGCGATCGTGGTTCCCGCCGAACACGCCCATCGCTATACCGACAGCCCGCTGTATGTGAAGGCGCTGTCCTTGGTCGCCGGACCCGCGACCGGCTATCTCGACAGCGGTTACGACTTCACCTGGTTTCCCGAGGCTGCCCAGAGCGCGCGAGACGCCTACACACAGGCGGGCATCAGCGATCCCTTGGCGGAGCTGGCCCTTGCCGAGGTACACGACTGCTTTACCCCTACCGAGCTGATCCTGATGGAGGACTTCGGTTTCTCCGAACGCGGACAGGCGTGGAAAGACGTGTTGGCCGGCACCTTCGACCTCGACGGTGATCTCCCGGTCAATCCGGACGGCGGGCTGAAGGCGTTCGGTCACCCGATCGGCGCGTCCGGCCTGCGCATGATGTTCGAATGCTGGCTTCAACTGCGCGGCGCCGCGCCTGCGGACCGGACGATCCGGACCGTGGCGCAGGGCCGGACCCTCGCCATGACCCACAATCTCGGCGGCGGACCCGGCGAGGCGGTGTCGTTCGTCGGTATCGTCGGCACCGAGCTCAGCGGCTAGCCCATGAGCAGGACCCACCGGTTCCACCCGGACGAGCTCGACGAATCACAGCAGCAGGTCTACCGAGCCATACTCGGTGGACCTCGGGCGGGCACGGGCGGGGTCTCGTTGACCGACACCGAAGGCCACCTGCAGGGCCCGTTCAACGCGATGCTGCTCAGTCCCGCGCTGGGCGGCGCCCTCCAGGAACTCGGAAGTGCCATTCGCTATCGGAGCACTCTGAGCGCACGGTGCCGGGAACTGGCCATTCTGGCTGTCGCCGCGCACTGGCGGTCCGATTTCGAACAGCGGGCGCACGAATTCATCGGTGCCGCAGCGGGACTCACCCGCACCGAACTCGACGCCTTGCGCAGCAACGGTCCGCTGGTTCTCGCCGACGCGGAGGAGGCCGCGGTGCTCTCGGCAATCCGGACGCTGGTGCGGACGACCAACCTGACCGAGCCCGAGTACCAAGACCTGGTGTCGGTACTCGGGCCCGCGAAGATCTTCGAACTCACCACCCTGGTCGGCTACTACTCGCTACTAGCGCTGCAGATGCGCGTATTCGGCGTGGACACCCCGACCGAATCCCCGTCAGAAGGGTAATTAGTCATGCTCGACTGGAACGGCGCCGAGCCCACTGTGCCTTCGTTACTGCACGCTCGTGCCGAAGCCCTGCCGGACACCGAACTATTGGTCACCCCGACCGAACGACTCACGTACCGCCAGGCCGAACAACGGTCTCGCGACGTCGCCAGGCGGATGCTGTCCGCCTCGATCGGTAAGAACACCCGCGTGGGCATTCTGTTCGCCAACACCCCGGACTGGATCGTCAGTTGGTTGGCCGCGACCCGGATAGGCGCGCTGGCGATTCCGGTCAGCACATACCAGCAAGCTCCAGAACTGCACCGAACTCTCCGGCATGCCGATATCCATCTGCTGGTGACCACTGTGCGTCATCTCAAACACGACTACGCGGACCGGCTGACCGACATCTCCCCGGAACTGGCCGATTCGACAGCCGGAAGATTGTTCCTCCCGGCCTTGCCACATCTGCGCCAGATCTGGTTCTACCAGCGCGATTGCCCGTCCTGGGCCACCCTGGTGGACGACATCGATGTCGACGACAGCATCGATGACACGCTGCTGCAGGAGATCGAGTCCGAGGTGACGCCTTCAGACCCCGCCACCGTCATTTACACATCGGGTTCGACCACGCAACCCAAAGGCGTGATCCACACACATGGCGCCCTGGTCCGGCATTCCGGCCGGGTCGGATCGGCATTGCACGATTTCCAGCCGGGTGACCGCATCTACACGCCCAATCCGTTCTTCTGGATCGGCGGGCTGTCCAGTGTGCTGCTCGCGGCGATGCACGCGGGTGCCACGGTGCTCTGCGAACCGAGGCTGGATCCACCGGAGACGCTGCGGTTCCTGGAACGTGAGCGCGCCACGCTGTACCGAGGACAGGCACACGCCCGATCCGCATTGCGCAACCATCCGACCTTCGCCGACCGCGACCTCACCTCCATACGTGGCTGGGTCCACGACGTATCTCTCGGCATGACCGAAACCTGCGGCGGCCACTCCGCGGCCAGTCTGCGCGAGGGCCGATCGTGGTCCCAAGGGTCGTTCGGAACACCGCTTCCCGGAATCGAGCACCGCATCGTCGAGGTCGGCGGGCACATGCCCGTGCCAGACGGCGAGCCGGGTGAGATTTGTGTCAGGGGCGAAGATCTGTTCGTCGGAATGGTGAAGCGGGAACGGTCCGAGGTCATCGATGCCGACGGCTGGTACCACACCGGCGACTACGGCCGCTTCCGCGACGGTGAGCTGTTCTTCTCCGGCAGGATTGTGGACACCATCAAGGCCAGCGGTATGAACGTGACTCCGCGCGAAGTGGAGATCGCCATCGAATCCTGTGACGGCGTTCTCCAGGCCGTCGTGGTCGGGATAGAGCATATCGACCGGGGCCAGGATGTGGCAGCCGCCGTCGTGCCGAAGCCGGGTACCGATATCGACCCGGAAGATATCCTGCGACAACTACGGAAACACCTGTCCTCGTACAAAATCCCTCGACATCTGTCCGTTCGCCGTGACGGAATTCCTGTCCTGCCGAACGGCAAGATCGACCGCAAGACACTCAACCGCTTGCTTCGGGAAGAATCGATGGCTTCCGGCGAATAAACGCGTTGTACGCCTGCGGCCGATACCGCAGGCGTACAACGTGTTATTCATGAGCTGGAGCCGATCAGCTGAGCTGAAGCCGATCAGCTGATTTCATTTGGTGACCGTCTCGACCTCGATATCGAACGTCGTTGTCAGGAAGGACGAGTACTTCTCCAGCCCGCGGGCCTTCAATTCCTCTGGGTCCGAGTGCCGTGTGGTACCGACCTCGAGACTACTCTGGGAATTTTCTCCGGGATCGTTGTCCCCCAGGTAGGGGTCGCCCTTGAAGTACATCTGCGTCATGTACTCGCCACCGGGCAGATCGCCGTGCCGGAGCTTCATATGCACATGAGCTGGTCGGAAATGGGCCTTACCCAGGCCATTCCAGATATCCAGAATTAGCTGTGGTATTCCCGGTGTCATATACGGAACGGGCTTGATCGTTCGGAGTTCGTAACGGCCCTCGGGGTCGGTCCGGAACTTACCGCGCAGGTTCCAGGCCGGTGAATCGTCCATGCCGAAATTCGAGTAGATGCCCGTGTCCGCGCACTGCCAGATATCGAATTCGGCGCACGCCAGCGGTGTCCCGTCACGCATCGAGCGCACCTGACCGCTGATGATCAGCGGAGTTCCCTGCTCGTCGTCCCGCTGAGGCAGCACGTAGGATCCGTCGGCCTCGGGTGTCAATACCGGCGCACCCGGGACGTACAACGGACCTTCCGGCTGAGAAGTCGTACCCGGCCATTCGTCCTCGTACGACGCATCGACCATCTTCGCCAACCAGATGTCGAACCACCCGTGGACGCCCTTGAATTCCTGGAGCAGCATCATGACCTGCCGGAATTTCTCGTACTCATCGTAGGTGATCTTCTTGTCGCGGAAGACTCCCGAGACTGCGTCGACCAGCGCGTTCTTTACTTCGATCAGCCGCGGACTGAGCAATGCGGGATCTGGAACGAACGGTGCGTCTGGATCATCTGGACGAAACTTGAACGCCGGCTCGGTTGTAGACATTCGGCGCCTCCCTTTCACATAATCAAATACCGAATCAATTCAGTATTTTTGTTCATCGACACGATAGAGATGGGCTGTGATCGCTACCGCTTCCACGACACGGCAGTCCCGCACCATTGGCAGAAGGAACGGGACTGTCGAATCCTGGTCGGCCGTAACTAGTCGTCGAGGCGGAATACCTCGCGTGCGTTGAGCTCGGCCATCCGCAGCGCATCCTCATCGGGGACGTCGACGAGCATCGCGGCCAATTCTTTGCGGCTGTCGGGCCAACTAGTGTCGGAGTGCGGGTAATCGGACTCCCACATGATCTGTGAAACACCGACCCGATCGCGCAGCTCGACACCGACGTAGTCATCGATGAAGCAGCCGTAGATATGCCCGGCGACCATTTCCGAGGGACGCATGCCGAAATCGATCTCCGGCTGGTATCCCTTGTGCCGCTCCCACATACGGTCAGCGCGCTCCATCGTGTACGGCATCCAACCGACTCCACCTTCGGACAGCACGACCTTGAGATCCGGGAAACGCACGAAGGTTCCGGAGTACATCAGGTCCAGCATGCAACCCATCGAGTTGGAGGCGACCATAGCCATGGTGACAGCGGGAGGCATATCGGGCCCGGTCACAGGTGTCGCACCCGACGTGCCGACGTGCGCGCACAGTGGCATTCGAGCCTCCTGGGCGGCCGAGAGCACCGGATCCCAGTATCGGCTGTGCCACGACGGGAGGTTCAGGGCCGGCGACGACGGATTCTCGGGGAAACCGATGCCCTTGGCGCCTTTCGCGGCGGTCCTGGCGATCTCGGCGACGGACAGGTCGACATCCCAGAGCGGCAGGACGATCAGCGGCACGAGCCGACCGGGCGCGAAGGCACACCACTCGTCGAGGATGAAGTCGTTGTAGGCCTTGATGCACAGCAGCGACAATTCCTTGTCCTGGCCGAACAAGAACCGAGTGCCCGCGTATCGCGAGAAGGTGGAAAAGCACACCTGAGCGTGAACGCCGTCGGCATCCATGTCCTTGATCCGGGCCGCGGGATCGTAGCAACCCGGATTCATGTTCTCGAAGCGGACGGGGTCCAGGTTCAGATGCAGATCTTCCCTGCCCGCGGTCGCCGACACTCCATTCGTGATGAATGACTGGCCTTCGTAGAGCCACACCTCGTTACCCGCTTGCGGACCCTCGGTCTGCTCGATGACACGCGGGCCCGCCTCCTTGAACCGCTCGGGCAGGCGATCTTGCCACACATTGGGATGTTCTATGACGTGGTCATCGACAGAGATCAGCTTGGCCTTGTCGGGAAGCATATCGGACCTTCCGGGACTCGTTGAGAAAGTTAGTTATTAAATGGTTAGTTAATTATGTCCTCGGCCTGACAACGTGTCAAGCGTCTAGAGAACGTCCCGCCCTCGTCGCCGCACCCCAGGGTGCCGCTTCGAATTCGGCAGACACGGATGCGCACAACATCGACAACACAACTCAATGCCGATCGACGTTGCGCTCTTGCACCGCCACCGCGAGCGACCGAAGGTCGCCCACGACCATTTCGAACCTGTCACGCGCGCGGTACATGGTCCAGAACTCCGCAGCGAGCAGATCAGGGTCTCCCGGAGTATCCTTCGCAATTCGCGTAGCAACCATCAGTGAACCGGCATACACACCTGTACCCCGTAAAGCAGCATGCAGAACATGGGCGTAATTGCGCAGTGCGCTCATACCGAGCCCGACGCTCGCGTGCGCCGGTAATGGGAGAATCGCCGACGCTCCGATAGTGAAGAACAAAGTACCGTCGGCACGCTCGATCATCCCGGGTAGGACAGCGCGGACAGCGGTGATCGCACCGACCAACGCACGCGCGATGTGCAGCTGCGCGTTGGTCGGTGTGACAGCCAGAGCATCCACGACGCTGTGGATCTCCGGTGCCGGACTGTATTCGAGAACGTCAACAGCGCCGAACCTCGCCTCGGCGGCAGCGATGGCATCGGTCAGCGACTCCTGGTCCACAACGTCAGCGGTGAACCCTGCGGCTTCGATGCCACGCCGACCCAGTCGGATGACCAAATCGTCGAGGTTGGCCTCGTTACGACTGACCAGCGCGACCTTGAAGCCCTCCCTGCCGAAACGTTCGGCGACCGAGTACCCGAGTCCGGGCCCGGCCCCCACCACCAGAATGGTCTTCGCGGCCGACGCTGTTGTTCTCGCGATCAAAATCCGAGGTCTCCCTTTCGCAAACTGTTCGCGATATTGCGCCGCATGACCTCTCCGGTGCCGTCCGCAATCCGAACCATTCGAGCGAAATGCCAACCGCTGACGAACCGCATCTCGTTGGTCAAGCCCATGCCCCCGCAGACCTGCATACAGCGGTCGAATATCCGGAAACATGCCTCGGTGGTGTAAGCCTTGACGATGTTCAGCTCCTTGCGCGCCTTTTCTCCGCGATCGAGGCGCCGCGCGCAGTCCACCGACATCGTTTTGGACGCGTAGATCTCTATCGCGCAATCGGCCAACTGGAACGACACGCCCTGGTAGTCGGCGATCGGATTACCGAACGCTGTCCGCACAGTGGTGTATCGGTTCGCTTCCTCCAGCGCCCATTTGGCCATTCCCACACAGTGGCCCGCGTTGTACATGCGTCCGTTCGAGACACCCTGCAAGGCCAACGCGAAACCCTGGTCGACGGCGCCCACGACGTGCGTATCGGGTACGCGTACATCGCTGAGCGACAAGATCGTCTCGTTGCCTCCGACATGCTCGAACAGTCGCAGAACACTGTCGACAGCGAATCCGGGCGTATCCGTCGGCACGAGGAACAGGGTGATACCGCCGGTGCGATCGCGTCGTTTTTGATCATCGGTGACTGCCCAAACGAAGGCGTACTTCCCGTGAGCGGAATTGGATGTCCATTGCTTGGTGCCGTTGAGTACCCAGCTGTCACCGTCGCGGACCGCACGGGTCGACATCGCCCAAGCATCCGATCCCGCGTCCGGCTCCGACATCCCGAAGCACACCGTCGCCGCACCGCTCATCACCTCTTGGACGACTCCGTCCCGCAGACTCGGATGGACTTCTCCCAGCAGAAAGCTCGGGCCGCTGGTCCAGTGCCCGATCACCTGGTCGGGCAGCAGTCGACCGGGCCCGACCAGGTGACTCAATCCCTCCCATACGCAGAAAAGCGCCAGAGCACCGAGACCTTCACCACCGAGTTCCTCGGGGGCGAACATCGCGTAGTAGCCCGCGGCGGCCGAAGCCTCGCGCACCTGCCGCATGAGGTCGAGTACCGGGGCGCTGTAGCCCCCCTTCTCGTCGAAGGTGAGTCTCGGGTTCTCCAACAGTTCGCGGTTGGCCTCCTCGAGTGGGACGACTTTGCGTTTGACGAATGCCGCGATTCCCTCGATGAGGTCGGTGTAGTCGGTATCAGCGGAATCCAGTGTTGCCGTCATTCCGAATATCCTTTCGTTGGTGCTGAGCGGAGTGCGGCCGGCGGCTACCGCGGAAGCCCCAGGCCCCGCTCTGCGATGAGGTTGCGCATGATCTGGTCGGTTCCACCACCGATATGAAACGCCGGTGTCTGCAGGAGGAACGGCTGCCAATCGAATGAGTCGATCTCGCCGGTGTCGGCCAGAATGCGCGGACCGAGCGCCTGCGCGACAAGCTGCGCGGCCGCTGACATGGCGTCCGACAGCGCGAGTTTTCCCATCGCGCGAGCCGCCGCTGCCGCGTTGGGCTCCGACCATTCGGCGGCGAGCCTCTCGCTGGTCAGCTGATTCACCTTGTAATGGATGTACAGCCGTGCCCAGTCCTGCCGCAGCGTCGGCACATCCTGCTTGCCGAGCCGCTGCAACACCCCCGCGACACGCTCTGCCGAGGCGACCGCTGCCAACCCGCCGCGTCCACCGCGTCGACGGCTGCGTGCCAGTGCGTCACGACTGGCGGCCATGATCGCCAGGTATATGGCCCAACCGCCGCCGAGATCACCGAGGCGCCGGTCATCAGGGATTCGAACGCCATCGAGAAAGATTTCGTTGAAGCCCGCGTCACCGGTCATCTCCACCAACGGCCGCACCTGCAGCCCCGGGCTGTCGATATCGACGAGGAAGGCGGTTATCCCCCGCCCACGCTCATCCTCGGTGCCGGTGCGGGCAAGCAACAATCCGAGATCGGCGTAGTGAGTCCGTGACGACCACACCTTTTGTCCGTTGACGACCCAGTCGCCGCCGCCCTCGCGGACAGCTTTGGTCCGCACCGAAGCCAGGTCCGAACCCGCCCCCGGTTCGCTGAACAGCAGACAGGTGATCAGGTCTCCGCGGAAGATCCTTCGCAGCAACAGTTCCTTAAGGTGGTCGGATCCATGCTGGAGGATCGTCTGGCCGAGACCTTCGAGACCGGTGGCGAAAGAATCCTCAGGCGGCACGTCGTAACCCAGTTCCACGGCCGCGTAGTGACGCTCGTACTCCTCGGGCAGACCGGCGCCACCGTACGCGACGGGCCCGGAGAGCCACCCGAAGCCTGCGTCGAATTTGGCAGCGCGCCACTGTCGGGCAGCCCCCACCGCGGCCAACTCGGCGGCGCGCTCGGTAAACAGCGATATCGAGGGGCGATCGTCGGAGTCGATCTCCGACTTCGACGGCAGTGCCGGAAGTGTGGTCTCGATGAATGCGCGCGCCGAGGCCCGGAAGGCCTCGATATCACCCGGAAGCTGTGGTGTGCTCACACGATCACCCCCGCTTCGCGAAATTCTGTTACCTGCGTCGGGTCGTAACCGAGCAGGTCGAGAATCTGGGCTGTGTGCTCGCCGAGGGCAGGCGGATCGGCTGAGACGACCGGCGCAGTACTGGACAGATGCAGCGGGCTCGCGACCACCGGGATCTCTTTGCCGTCGACCTGTACTCGCACAATCGCGCCCAACGTTCGCACCTGTTCGTCCACCGCCACCTGGTCCAGACTCAGCACCGGCGCGCATACGACTCCGGCCTCGTCGCACCGTGCTACACACTCGGCGACAGTCAGAGATTTCATTCGCAACGAGATTTCCTCGACCAGCTCGTCTCGATGGGCGTATCGGCTGGCCAAAACCGCGAATCGCTCGTCTTCGGCGAGCTCGTCTGCCTCGAGGACTCCGCAGAATCGGGCCCACATCCGGTCGTTCGCAGCGGCCACCGCGACCAAGCCGTCCTGAGCTCGGAATACCTGATTGGGCTGGCCCATCCCGTTCTGGGTGCCCATCGGCTGCGGCGGCACACCGGTCAACATCGCCTGGGTGAGATTCACGCTGATGAGGCTGAGCAGGCTTTCCAACAGCGAGGTCTCGATCTTCTGGCCCTGTCCGCCACGTTCGCGCCACAGCAGTCCGCCGAGTATTCCCAGTGCCGCGTAGATACCAGCGGTCAGATCGCTGATCGACACCGGGACTCGTACCGGGTCTCGGCCCGGTTCTCCGGTGAAACTGAGCAGTCCGCTGTATGCCTGTGCAATCAGATCTACCGCCGCCTTGCTTCGGAGCGGGCCGTAACTGCCGAAGCCGGTGATCGCGCAATAGATCAGCCGAGGGCAGTTCGCCTTCAGATCCTCGTATCCGAGCCCGAGCTTTTCGGCGACGCCGACACGGTAGTTGTGCACCAGCACATCGGCCGATTGCACCAGCCGCTGCGCGATCTCGCGTCCCTGATCGCTTTTCAGGTCTATGACGACGCTCTTCTTGTTCCGGTTGTACGAGGCGAACACCGGGCGCACTCCCCCACCGGCTCCACCGTATGCCCGACTGTCGTCACCGCCGGGCGCCTCGACCTTGATCACCTCGGCCCCCAGATCCCCGAGGATCTGAGTGGCGAACGGGCCCGCCAGGATCCGGCTGAAGTCGACGATCCTGATACCGCTCAGAATGCCGGCCGGCGCACTGTCGGCTTTTTCCGATAAGGAGTTCATGAGCCGACGCCCGCGCGCGTGGAATCCAGCACTCGCAACGCGGTCTCGCGGATCTCGGAATCCGTGAGTCCCCGGCCCAATTCGGCCATGCCCCGCTTGCAGGCCTCCAGCACCTGCGGGATCTCCTCGCGGCCGACCTCGATGCCGAGTTCGTCCAGCTTGTCCCACATGGTCCACGGTCCCGACGTCGAGCCGATCCGCAGCTGCCGGTCGTTACCGACAGCTTCGGGCGCCACGCCCATATGGATCAGCGGGTCGACTTTCAGCTCCTGCGCGTACTCGTCACCGTCATTGCCGTAGTCGAAGATCGCTGTACCGGTCAGGCCCCAGTCACCAGGCCTGCTCTGACCGATCAGCTTCTCGGTCAGCCGTGAGAGAGGGGTCAGCTGTGCGAGATCGATCCCGGTATGGACGCCGTACAGCATTTCCATGGCGCCGCTGATGTGCGCGAGATCGCCCTGTGCGGGCCCCTCGGTGAATCCATTGACCGAGGCCTCCAGGATGGTGGCACCGGCCAGGCCTGCCGCCACCGCCGTAGCCGTGGCCAGGCCGAACATGTCGTGGGTGTGGGCGGCTACCTCGATATCGCCACCCGCCTCACGGCTGATGCGGACGAAATGAGCGAATGCCTCCGGAGACGTGCCCGAGGCGTGGTCACCGAGTTGCACATCGTAGGCACCGGCCTCGGCGATACCCCGACAGTACTGGGCGACATCCTCGTCGGTCGCGTAGGACAGCAACAGCACACTGCCGCCAACTTTTACACCGTGGGACGCGCCGAGCTCGATGAGCCGCTGAGCCCGTGCGGTGACTTCACCGGGACTGGTGGGGAAACGTAAACCGTCCCACTCGCGGCCCTGCCATGCCCGGTGATATACAGCGCCCGCGTACGCGGGCAACGCATCGCCCAGGAAGACTCCGGACAACACACGTACCACGTCATAACCCGACTCGGCGGCCATGCGCATGTGCCGTTCCGTGGCAGCCCCGGTGTAGACCAGCTCGCAATCCGGATTGATCGCTTTGGCGGTCTCGACCTCTTCGCGCATCTCCTCGACGGTATGACCACGACCGAACGACGATGTCTCCAGCGAGGAAACTCCGGCTCGGACCAGCGCTTCCAACAGGCGCAGCCGTTGCTGGTGGCTGAGCGACACGTCGCTCATCTGTTCGGTGACTCGCAGCGTCAGGTCGCGCATACGCACACTCACCGGGCGTGAGCCCACCACATCGTCCCGGCGGTTCGCATCGCTGACCTTCCAGCTGCCCGGTTCGTAGCCGGGCCCTGACCGGAAGGTGTCGAGGCTGGATCGCATCTTCGCCACCTGCGCATCGGTGAAGATGTCACGAATACCATGCCCGGCCACGGCAGCCCGCGGCTCCGATGGGCTCGCCGCACGCCGTTCCTGAGCCCCTGGGGTATGTGGCCCGCTGGATGTGGTCATGACCGACTCCATTCCTCTTCACAAAATTATTATGCTGGCTAATACTTTATCTCAGAGCCGGTTACGCGCCAACCATCCAGTCGGCGAGAAGACCGCAGGGGAGACCGACCCAGCCGCGATGAACACGGTTTATAGGCATCCATCTGTGCTTATACGGACCGTACGGGCTTCGTTCAGGCTCAGCCCGCAGCCTGCCCGGCCCCTCGCGCGACAACCGTCGACAACTGCGCATTGGGCAGAATTCACCAAGCCGGCAGCTGCCCCCGCATGCCCCGAACCGCATCGAAAGCGGGAGCAGCCGCGACATATCAACCTATCGAACTGGGCATATACACACTCCGGAACGATTCGCGACCACATCGAGCCGGCGAGAATTACTGGAGGTTAATTATTACATGAACATATAATTAATGCGGCCAAGAGTTTGCTCAGGAGCGCTCGCCCGCATCCCCAGTTCCTTGTCGAGAACCGTCGAGCGCGTTGCCCAACCTCGGATCAGCGCTGCAGCAGCGCATAGGAGGCAGCGTCGTAGACGATCCACTGAAACTCCGACAGCGTGCCGTCCCGACTCGCCCGAGTGATCGTGCCGTCCGGGCAGCAATCCCGAGATATCCCATGGCGTTCGTCATCGTAAACACGCCCGGCGTCGTCAATGTCGCTACGTACCTCCGCAGACTCCGAAGACGAGCTACAGCCAACCGATGTTTCGACCACACTGGCAAGTGCGAGCGCGACCAGCCTTTTGTTGCATACTCTCTACTACTTCTCCTTCTCGAAAGAAGTACTCGCGTTGACCGTGCACGGCCTCCGGGCTCGCGCGAGCGATGATGCCCGAAGTGTGACATATAGTACTAAATCTGTCCACACTGCCTAGGCTGTCACAGCTGGCGGCGATCGGCCTCGCAGCTCGGTAACAGATGGTTAGCTGGAGTGTCGGAGCACGCATGAACTCGACTTCGCGTGACACTTCGATCGCGGGAGCACCGCCCGCCACCGTCGCACTTACGCCGACCGCGAGTGCTGACCGACCGAGGGTCGAGCCATCGGGCACCCGACCGCCGCGGTCAGCCGGATGAACTCTGCCTCGCCGGGTCGCGAATCTGTCCGATCCGACTCGGAAAACGGCGCATACTCGGCGTCGATCGTCGACGCGGCAACGAGCCACGACTACAGTCAGCCGCTTCAAAGTCGCTATCCCCGCATCTCCCGGACTTTGAGACAAGGCAGTGCGTCGATTGCACGCGGAATCCCGCCCTGATCGGCGGCCCCCGGGATGAAACAGGTCGACACCGTCGCGCGCAGAACCCATTCCGCGAGTTGCGAAATGCTCGACGTACCCGCGCGGACAATATCGGTCGCGTCGAGGGCTGGGCCGCAACTCTTCGACGAAGGAGACGAATTCAGGCAAGACCCGTCGAAATGACGCCGATACCGTAGCGCGGCTCCATGGCCATCACTTGGACGGACTCCGGATGTGTTCGAAGCCGGTTCGCTACGGATTCGAACACTACGGCGCCCCTGCCCTCCAGAGCAGGGCGTTCCTCGATTGCACGGACGAGGTCGTTCTTCGCCGACTGCTCGACGTTGGCCGCGATCGATCCGAGCAACTCTTCTTTGCTGCCGACGTACCCGTACAGCGCGCCGCGTGAGATACGGCTTACTCACCAACGTCACTCTTCCGGACGCCGCGACGCGCCAGCGCGATCAAAGTTCCGTCGAGAATGCGCTCCGGCTTGTCGTTATCGGTCTTCATCGACCCTGCTGTGCGGGTACCGCGCCAGCGCGGGCATTCTGAGCAATATAGCGCCAGCCTGTCTCAGCCACACCAGGAGTAACTACCCGAGGACGCTCGGCCCGACCGATGTCCCGGCTCGCCCTGCCAGCCGAGCGCGTAGGCCCACCACCCTTCCCCACACCGAACCAACTCCCGGACGCCTGCGCCGCCAAACCTCGCTTCGAACGACGACCACCGATTCGCCCCCTATCGGCGGTGGCCCCTTGTCCGCTCACAGCGATCCCCCTCTCGCGCCGTGTGACCCACGGTATGGCAGCCGTGCGACCTCAACCACGTAGCGTGCATATAGGACAGAAAGTGAATATAGTGTCGACTAGTACAGGAGAAGGAGGTACCGATGGACCGCGTCCATGCCGCAAATCTGCTCGAGATCGATCAGAGCAAGTGCTGTGGGTACGGCATCTGCGCCGAGGTGAGTCCCGAGATCTTCTCGCTGGACGGCGACGGCTTCGTTGTCGCCGCGATGCCCGAGATCCCGGACGAGCTACTCACCTCGGCAGAAGTGGCGGCCCAGAGCTGCCCCGAGGGCGTGCTGCAAATCCGCCGCAACCGCGCCTAGCTCACTGGTGACCGATCACGCCCCTCGAAGCAGGCATTACGTTGCCTGAACTCGGAATTCCTCCACACCGGGTGCCCCTGAGCGCCCGAGAAGGCGACGGTGTCGCATGAACGACTCGATCAACCTCAAACCCGGCGCCCGACTGATCAGCACCTGCTGTTCAACGCAGGTGGTCGTAGTGAGGGCTCCCAAAACTCCGCTGGCACTCACCTGCGGGGGCGTCACCATGGAAATACTTGCCGCGCCCCAGTCCGGCACGCCTGATAGCGCACCGGCCGCACCTCTCGGGGTCATCCTCGGCAAACGATATGTCGATGACCAATCGGGCCTCGAATTGCTGTGCACCCGAGCGGGAGCCGGCCCACTCTCGGCCGATGGTCGAGATCTCGGTCCCAAAGAGCCAAAGCCACTCCCCTCCTCGGATTGAGCGGTTCGCCCGGGATCAGCCAATGCCACCTCTGGCTGATCCGACGAACTTCCTGTGTGTCCGGATGGCGATGAACTCTTCTGTATGCGCGAATTGCAAGCGGCGGTTCATTTCAACGACCCAATTATGACCTCGAGTTGGTGACGATGAAAACAGAACCTGCTGGGTCGTCGCCGCTGATCGACGTGGCCGCCGATGCCCGCGCCACCGGCCCGGCTCGGGGACGCTGCGGCCCGAGTCTGCGCGAGCGCAAGAAGATCCAGACCCGCGCGCGCATCATCGAAGTCGCCCTGAACCTGTGCGACAGCCAGGGCTTCGAGGCGACGACCGTGGAGCAGATCGCGCACGCCGCCGACGTGTCGCCACGCACCGTGAACAGGTATTTCGAGACCAAAGAGGACATCATCCTCGGCCCGGTCTCCGATTTCGGCGAAGGCGTCGCCACCGCCCTGCGCCAGCAGCCGCGCGCCGACAGCGATCTGCGCGCGCTGTGCAACGCCTACCTGGCGATCATCGACAGCGCCGCCGACGGCGGGGACGTCACCTCGTTCCGGCAGTTCCAGCAAATGCAGCGCATCGCGCGCAACAGCCCGGCGGTCAACGCCCGCGCCCTGGAATTCGGCGAGACCAAGACCACCGCGATCACCCGATGCCTGGCCGAACGCACCGGCGACGCTCCCGGTGCCCTGCGCGTGCGCCTGGTGGTGGCCACCTGGCAGATGCTGTGCCATATCGCGATGGCCGATTCCGAGGAGCTGGTCGTCAACAGCGACCCGCAGACCGCCGCTCGCGCCGCCCGCGACGCGGTGCTCACCGCGTACAACGAGCTCCAGCGCATCTGCTCGCAGTCGCGCCCGCTCGAATCCGCGTGATATTTCCAACGGAATTCGGGCACCAACACGAGAGCATCGACGTTGATACCCAATGCGAAGGGACGAGCCTGGTTGGCGGGCCGCATGTCGACGGACGTCGGTCGCGACATTCCCCTCTGGCAGCAGATCCTGAGCGCCGAACAGACCTGCCGCCGAACGATATTGCTTTGACCGATCCAGCGAGACTCCGACTGTCCGGCTACGAACCAATGCGAGATCGTCGACCTCGACCGCGTCAGCGCCGATACGGGCGAACAGGTGCGGCCACCTGACGTACTCGAGCCCCGGTTGCACCAGCGCGATGTCGACGACGAACCTCGACCGGAGCTAGGTTCGTCCGTCCGCCTCTGCCGCGTCCAGGAAGCCGTCACCGACGGTCATACCGTGGCCTGCAACAGCGGAACCGTCGAAGGCCACGTCGACCGGATCATTCTCGAACTACAGATGGCTGGTCGCGTCAGAACCGATCCACCCAGGATACGAATCCTGCCGAGCGACTGGTGAATACAGCACCCGATTCATCGAATAGGGGGCGAGCCGGTTTGCGCGGCGTGCTGACGCCGACAGCGGAATGTCGAGCCCGTTCCGGGCGAGAATGCCGGGCATCAGACTGCGCGTTGAGCCTTGGCGGCTTCGGTCGCGGCTTTGCTACGCTCGCGCGCTTCTGCCCAGTCCTCCGCCGACAGCGACGTCAAACCAGCGAAGGTACCCGGGCCCGCGAGCATTTGACCACCGTCCATGGCGATAGTCTGCCCCGTCAGATAGTCACAGGCATCCGAGAGCAGAAACGCTGTGAGGTTGGCCAACTCCTCGACGGTGCCGGTGCGTCCCATCGGGATCTGGTCGGGTTGGGTGGCGCCGATTGAACTCTTCTCGGTGGGACTGAGCATCTCCCAGGCGTAATCGGTCGGGATCGGCCCCGCAGCAATGGCATTGAGCCGGATTCCGTACCTGGCCCATTCGACCGCCAGCGACATCGTCATGGCATGAACCGCGGCCTTGGACATCGCCGAGGGCACGACAAACGCGGAGCCCGTCCAAATCCACGTCGTCAACGTGGACAATATGACGCCGGGTATCCCGTCCTTGATCCATCGACTCGCCGCCGCGTGCGCCGTATAAAACGAGCCCTTCATCACCGTTGAGGCGACTGCCTCGAATGCACGCGGACTCAACGACTCCGTCGGAGCGATGAAGTTCGCGGCAGCGTTGTTGATGACACTTGTCAGCGGTCCATGAGTGGTCCAGATGTCGTCCATGACCATCGAAACCCGATCCGGGTCGCGTACATCGACCGTGTGCCAAAACGCGGCGCCACGGCGAGAACTCGCAGCGTTCGCGGCGGACTCCTTGAGTGCCTCCGGTCGCCGGCCCCACAGATGCACCTCCGCGCCGAGTTCTACCAGATGTCGTGCGACACCCCGGCCCAGACCGGTACCGCCACCGGTGATCAGTACTCGCTTACCCGCGAGCGCACGGGAGGTGAAGGGAGATGTAGTCAATGTCTTCGGTCCTAACAATCGAGTTGTCTGGGTGACGCCAATTACATACCATATAGCTAGTTAATTTTAGCTAGCCTCAGCGGGATGAGCCAGGGCGGCTGCGGGTAGCGAGGACGATCCTCACCACGTTCGACGCCCACTCATCCCGAGATGCCCGTCAAACAGGAAGAGCGGGTGAGCCACTTGCAGGTGAGTCGGTCGATCTGCGCGCACTTGGAACATCATGTTGTCGCGGCATCCTGGGTCGTCCACTCGAAGAATGCGCCGAGGCACAGCCGACCCCAGGACGTGGTCGGGCGACGGAAACCGGTAGACCACCGGCCCTGCTGCGACCGGCAACTGTAAGCAACCGAGTGATAGAGGAAAATGTGACTGCGAAGGCACTTCTGGTCGTGGGTATGGGACCGGAGATCCGGGAGGGGGCTGGCTCGCCGATTCGGGCGAGAGGGTTACCGGATCGGGATGATCGCACGACGCCAGGACAGCCTGGACGACTTCGCGGCGAACCTCGCCGAACGAGGGTATCGAGGCCCTCGTCGGCGTCGCCGACGTGATGGATCGTCTACAGCTCAGCACCGCCATCTCGGAGATCCGATAGCGACTGGGTCGGATCGATGTACTCGAATACAGCCGGTTGCCCAACATGTCGGACCTGGTCGATGTGCTCTCGCTCGACGACGACAACGTGCTCGAGCAGTTCGAGTCCAGGTTCTGGGGGCGACCACCACTATGCAGGCAGTGCTACCCGAAATGATCGCGCGTGGTGACGGGCCCTGCTCTTCACCACGGGCGCATCGGCTACATGCCGGGCTCCAGCCAGGCCAAGGTTTCGCTGAGCATTAACTGGGCTTCGCGTACTGATGTCCTGTCGCTGAGCGTCGCACTGAAGGCCCCAAGGGCGTGTACGCAGGCACCCCGCGCAGGCACACCGGGGACGAGGTCGCCGAGAACTACTGGAACATGGTCGACCGCCGGGACCGCGTCGAGACTGTTCTGGGCGATCCTCAACTCTTCGCAGCATATGAAGAGCTGGTCTGCCTCGGTCTCGCAGCAGTGTTTCCTCCGCCGTTCACAGGTGAGCTGCCGAAACCCGAGAACGAGCGTGACCGCAACCTGCAACTCGTCTCCGCGTTCCACGTTCGTTCCTTCCTGGTCGCGAAAGGTGAGATGGAAGAGGCGCTGGCGCCGTTGAACACCATCGTTCGAGAGCTTGGTGGCAATCCCGATCTCCCGCTCTATGGCGGAAATCTGGATGCTATCTATCCGAGCCCACCACTCAGGTGATCCGCCCTGTCCAATCCGAGCGTTTCCGGGTGCCGATGAGAATAATCGAAACCTCGACGCTCATCGAACAGAAGCGATCGGCACCGCTGAGCCGAGGGCAACTTGCGCTCGGCACCGATCGCTTCTCCAGGCGCGACGGTCGAGCTGATATGTGGGCGTTCGAACATCTCCAGTTCGAGCAAGCCCGGTCCTGCTCCCAGATCCGGAGTCTCGGGATCGGCAAGGTTCAGCGCGATCTGCGGCGAGACCGTCATCACTCCGGTGATCCCACCGTGTGTCCGGTTCGGGTATCCAGGCAGGTGCGGACTCTCCTCATACGACGCCGTGCTCGCGCAGCCGAGCGGCATCTGGACCAACACCGAGCCCGACCTACGCGAGTTGATCCTTCTCGGCGAAACGCTCATACCGGCGTACTGCGGTGGTCCGTGCCGCCAACAAGGGTGGTCGCAGCAACAGCAGGTGGCTACGAAGGAAATACACTTTGCCCGGACCCGCAGGCACTGATCGCGCCAGCGGAGAACACGATTCGGTTCTATGGTGCCGAATACCGCGACCGGACTGACGGCTCCCCCGGAGTGCTGGCATCTGCTGGTCATTTGTTCGGGCTAAATGTTCCCGGCGTCCCTCTTCGTGTGTGTCCCGGTATCGAGCACCTGCAGCGCCCACCGTTCCTTGCCACTGTTCTTGGCACGGTAAAGCTCACGGTCCGCAGCGTCGAGCAACTCCTCGGGCCGCACGCCGGCCACTACGGTCACGACGGCACCGACACTGGCCGACACCTGGACACTGTGCTCACCGACAAGGATCGGATCCGCCAACGCTGACACCAGCGTGTCGGCGACGCCGCCGACGCTGTCGACGTCGACGGGCGGCGAGATCAGCACGACGAATTCGTCGCCCCCGAGCCGAGCAAGCAGGGAGCCCTCGGCAGCGAGGCTGTCGCGCATACGAGTCGCAACGGCACGCAGAACCTGATCACCGACTCCGTGGCCGTAGCAGTCGTTGATTTCCTTGAATCTGTCGAGATCGACGAAACACAATCCGACCCGTCCGTCATGTCCGGCTATCGCTCCCATTTTCTCGATCTCCTCCAGCAGGTGCCGCCGGTTGGACAGACCGGTGAGTTGGTCATGGCGGGCCTGCCAGTGCAGTTCCTCTTGGAGCCGGTGCCGCTGTGTCACGTCCTCCCCGACAGCCAGTAGATAGTCCGCCTGCCCATGTGCCCCCCTCACAAATGTGATCGAAAAAGCGACCCAGACCACCTCGCCGATGGCGCGAACTATTCGACGCTCCAGCCGCACTGTGCCCTGACGTGCCCGAACCAGTCTGTCGAACACCAGGTTGTCGATCTCTGCAGCGTCGTCCGGATGGGCGAAGCGGAAGATCGAGCACCCTCGCAACTCCTCGATTCGTACACCGATCATGTCGGCCAGACACTGGTTGACCTCCACCAGGTTTCCCTCGGTGTCACCGATGGCGACCGCCACCGCCAGGTGGTCGAATACCATGCGGAACCGATCTCCCCGCTCGTCCGCTCCAGCGGCCCGCATGTCCGCCGCGTCGGCGCCAACAGGTACCGAAAAGGCTTCGGGCCGAGACGACCGCTGATGCCCTTGCCCCACGGCGACCAGTAACGCTGTAATGCGACGCTCCGCGACAGTCTGCGCAAGACCTGCGACTCCGCGCTCCGCCAGGCCATGCAGCACCTCCACCGACGCGGCGGGCACGCCCGGATCGATAAAACCCAAGGCTGCGACGCGCTCTCCGACACGTAGACCCACAGCGGCGTTGAAGGGATCTGCGGTAAGCCCAGCCTCGAGTGCCGCGACCAAGTCATCCAGCACATCACGCGCCTGCAAGAACGATATCGCTGCATCGCCGGTGGGGTTGAGCACCTGCCACCACCGCGATATCAAATCCGAACGCAGAAGCTCCTCCATAGCGCCCTCTGAACCATTCCCCTTGCCCTATAAGAATCCCAGCAACTCGATGGGAGCCCGACAGGTCCGCTGGGATCTCCATGGCTTGTTGTGGACCATCTGCGCGGGTCATCACTGGTGCAGTCCCGACTATAGACGAGATGACACACTCGCTCGCCGATATTGAGCGCAATAGTCAGCTAGCATCGAATCGGGGGCCAGCGCTGCCCGAGTACATCGACGCGGTGCGGGCTTGTAATGTCGTCGGAGAACACCTGATTCGCGATGTTCGAGCGAAGCTGCGGTAACAGGTCTGGCAGCAGGCTTCGAATTCGTCCGTCCCGATACGCTGGAATAGCGCTCGGCGAACACGCCCAGCATATCCCAGCAACTGATGTGACGGACGCCGATCGGCGTGTGGCGGTTCAATGATCTCGACGGAATGCCGCTCAGATCGGTTCGAACTGCGAGATCAGCCAGTTTCCGTCGACACGGACCAATTCGACACGGACCGTGCTGGCCAGCTTCGTCGGCTGTGGATTCTCAGCGGTTGTGATGGTCTGGTGGGGCTGAGCCGCTCCCGGTAGATGGGTCCACCCTGGATTAGAGTCCTGTTCGGCCTGATGAAGGCCGGGAGAGGACACTGATCCACATGGCAGGACGCAAACGGCACTCCGCTGAGGACATCGTGCGGAAGCTGCGCCGTGCCGACGAGCTGACCGCTGCGGGGAAGACGGGGGAGGAGGTTGCCGCCGACCTCGGGATCTCCGCGGCCACGCTCTACAACTGGCGCCGCCAGTACGGCGGTGTCGACACCGACGCCGCGAAGGAACTCAAAGAACTCCGCGAGCAGAACGCAAGGCTGAAAAGGCTTCTCGCCGACGCCGAGCTGGAGAAAGACGCGTTGCGGGAGATCGCGAAGGGAAAATTTTAGACCCGGCCACCAAGCGTCGAGCCGTGGACATGCTCATGACGGTCATGGGCATGTCGCAACGGTTCGCGTGCAAGGTCGTCGGGCTGAACCGATCCACCTGCCGTCGGCTGCCCGTCGCGGTCACCGTGGCCGATCCGGACGCGGTGTTGCGGGCCTGGTTGCGGTCCTACGCGGTGAAACACCCCGGCCACGGGTTCCGCCGCGCCTGGGCCGCGCTGCGGTTCGACGAGGGCAGCGGTGTGAACATCAAGAAGGTCCACCGACTGTGGCGCGAGGAAGGACTACAGGTCCGCGAGCATCACCCGCGCAAACGCGCCGGGGTATCGTCGGTGCCGCCGATCGAGGCCGACGCACCGAAGGTGGTGTGGGCGTTGGACTTCCAGTTCGATTTTACTGTGGACGGGCGGGCGGTGAAGATCGCGTCGATGATCGACGAACACACCCGCGAATCACTACTGCACGTGGTGGAGCGTTCGATCACCGCCGAGCGGCTCGTCGCCGAGCTGGCGAAGGTGTTCGCCACGACAGGTGGCCCACCACGGGTGTTGCGGATGGACAACGGACCCGAGCTGATTTCCGTTGCGCTGCAACAGTTCTGCGCTGACAAGATCGGCATGTCCTACATACCGCCCGGTACGCCGTGGAACAACGGGTACATCGAATCGTTCAACCGCAGGTTGCGGACCGAATGCTTGAACCGCAACCACTGGACCAGCCTGCTCGAAGCCCGAGTGGTGATCGGCGACTTCAAAACCGACCACAACCTACGGCACCGGCATTCCGCCCTGGGCTACCGAACACCAGCCGAGTACGCTGCGGCCTGCACCCACACCCACCACTCGGTGGGCTGCGGGATCAACTGAACACGCAACGACATCACCTGGCTCTGATCCCGGGTGGACTCGTTATCGGGGACTGCTCAGGGCTGCTGCACGGGTTGGTGACAGGGTCACCAACCCGTGCAGCAACCCCGGGTTTCGAGGCTATCAGGAGCGCGGTGCAGTAGACCTGACAGCCACCGTCGAAGATCAATTACTCGACAGGCAATCTAGCAACTATTCCTATGAACAAACATATCTACCCGTTCATCGTTGCTCTCTCGCGCAGGGCCGAGGCGTGGCTGTGTAGGACGTCGGGAAGATCCGTGAGACCGATTGTTTCGGTGCGCTTTTCGACGACTTCGTGGTTGTGCCAGCCGACTGCCGTGTAGCAGACTTGCGCCGCTCCTTACCGGCACGCCTTCGCAACAGCGGGGTCGAGGCGAATACGTACGACCAGTTCATCGAGTGCAGCGGCGATTTGGATCGGGCTACCGTGGTGTCGGGTCTTCGACCATGCCTGAGGTTCGGTACGCCAGCGCAACTCCACCGTGTAGTACAGCTAGGGACTAGCTTGAGTTTTAAGCTCTGCGGCGTGGTCGTGGTCCGGCCGGTTTCGATGCTCTGGCGTTGCCGGCGGTCTTGATGTGCACGTCGTAGCGTGGTGCCGGGCGCTGGTTGGGGTGGCCTGCGGGTCGTCCGGGTCCGGGTCGGGAGGGTTTCGGCGCACCGGCGGGGCAGGCGGTCTTCGGGCGGAGGTGCCGAAACCCCCGCCTGACCCCAGCGGGTGTAAGCCGTTGCGGGGCAGTGGGTTTCTCCCAGGGGCGCCGGAGGTCGGTGGTGAGGTCGCGGGCGAGGCGTAGCTGGGTGTAGGTCGCCAGCAGCAGCCAGATCCACCGATCCGCTGAGGCCGGGTCACGCAGTTTCGGACTGGTCCAGCCGAGGGTCTGTTTCAGCATGCGGAAGGTGTGCTCGATATCGAACCGGCGCAGGAACGCCTGCCACAACAGATCCACCATCGCGGCGTCGAGGTCGACGACCGAGTGCCACAACCACACCGGTTTCGGGATCGCTCCCGAGGGCAGACGAGCGACGTCGAGTCGGATGACGGTGCCCTCGATCACCGGCAGTGCCCCGGTCGCGGCGACCCAGAACGAGCGGTGAGTCAATCTCGGGTGCAACCGATTCCACGATCTGGCGGTGGCCGGACCGTAGAGCCGAGTATCGGTCGTGGCTGCCGTGGCGGGATCTCCCCAGATGGCCGGGTCACCGAAGACGAACTCACCACCGTGACGGGGTGGTCGACCGTTGATACCGGGCAGTCGTGGCGGTACGGCCCGGCGCAGGACCCGGTCCGAACGCATCCGTCCCAACACGGCCACGGGCAGATCGGCCAGCAGGAACGCCAGCCGGGGCGAGTCGTAGCCGGAGTCGGTCACGACCCAGATATCGGGGTCACCCGGGCGCCAGTGCCCGGCCTCGATCAGGTTACCGATCACGATGCGTAACTGGACGGCGGTGACCGTGGCCGCGTCGTCACCGGGAGTCAAGCGGACAGCGTCCAGCGGCGCGGTCCAGGAACTACGCCCCGATTCCAGCGCGCACACCACCGAGTACGGCCACCCCGGGATCATCAGGTGAGAGTCCTTGGCCCGGCCGTAGGTGTGACACAGAATCCGCTGCGGACACGTATGCGCTTCCGGGCGTAGCCAACTGGTGATATCCACCGCCAACACCAACCGGCCGTCAGCCGCTCGCGGCAACGGCGCCGCGGTCAGCGTTCGCCGCAACCGATCGACCTCGATCCGGCCTCGGCCCAGCGCGCCGTAAACACTGCCGTGACCTCGGCGATGCTCACCGACCAGCGACAACTCCGGCAACGAGCGCACCGGCCCGTCCGAGCACAACACCGCATCGGCCAGCTCGAACAACGCATCCGCTCGTGCGGTCAGACACCGATACAACTCCTGCCGGAACCCCGACAGGTCCCCGAGCGCACCGGTCGAGCCGGTGTCGTGCACACTGTTCAACGAAGCCCTTGGATCGAAGTTCTCTCTGTCGCAAGAGGAATCATCACCCAAGGGCTTCATTCAAGATCAACCAGGGCCCACACTCCGGCCGCCCGAGCTTAAAACTCAAGCTAGTGCCCCTACTCGCTAATCTGTCCATTGCCGTCTATTCTTGCCGTCTCCGAGGCGCGGTCACATCTGGCCGAATGGTGTGATCGACCACAGTCGCCACTGAAAGCAGCTCTGCGAGCATCCAATTCGTCTGCATTTCGCCGGTGAGTCCCTGTCGGGACATCCTTTGTGGTTGCCGCACTACAACTTCGGCGCCATCCCACTACTGCGCCGAATCCCCGTGCGCGGCCGATCCACCACGACGGGCCTAGCTGTACCCCTGAATGTCTGCGCGCGATCCGATCGGTCAACAGGACCGCGCGGCAGCGCCGTTCTGATCCACAACCCCGCTCACCGACTCGATTCCGAAGGAATCTCCATGAATCAGAGGTCGTTCAGCCCTCGACAACAGAGCCAGCAACCGCTTGGATACCAAGGAGAGGATCTATTGACGGCACCTGCACCACAGACGCGCACTCCTGGCGCGATTGTTTCGGAGGGGGATCCTTGAATGGACCTCGACATCACCTGCCCGCAATGCCATCGGCTCGATCTGGTGCAGAGCGTCCCCGCTCTGTGCGCCGATGGCCTGTCTACGAGCTACGGGTCCGGCCTGTATTCCGGGGTCGGTGTCTCGGCCGGTGGACTGGTGCCTGTGGTCGGTACCGCGACCATGCAACGCGCACACACCAGCGCGCTGGCTCGCGTGTTCGACCGCGGTCCCGCTCAGGTTCGCACGGGCCGTCTCACCTTTTTCGGTGTGCTGCTGCTGATCCTGCCGTTGATCTCCCTCGGGAGTATCTTCGAGTTTCTGCGCCCGGAAAATCCTCACGATATCGTCACCTTCATCGGGACGATGGCGGTCCCGTTCACGGTGGGCATTCCAGCGGCTGCACTGTTGCTGGGTGCCCGAAGTCGCCGCCGCCTCAACGCCCGCATCGCGGCCGGTCGACCCCGCGCGCACGCCGTGTGGGCGGCCGGGTTCTACTGCCACCGCTGCGGTCTCGCGTCCTGGCCGTACTCCCCCGCCCCCGGTGTGCCCGCCCGGCAGCCGGTCACCCCGCAGCAGTTCCGGTGGTTGGTGTGGGAGGCGGCGGGATTCCACAACCTGTAACCCGACATCACGGCGGACGAACACCCCGTGCAGGGGTCAATCAGACGAGCCTCGATCGACAGGGCCGGCCCCGAAATCAGCCCCGGGCGTGGGAAATTCTCTGCTTCCTGATCCCGGAGGAGCCTGCCTTCGTGCCCGAGGAACCTCCTGCGAGCTTGCTCGGGATGGTTGGGGGTCGCTGGCGTGTGCGCGTGCCGTGCTGATCAGCTGGCGGGCTTGCTTCGCGGAAATCTCGAGCAGGTCGGCGACGTCGTCATCGCTCTGCCCCTGGTCACGGATGAGAGCGGCAGTTGCGGCCTGGTCGGCATGTAGCCGCGTGATCTCCTCGGTGGCGCGATCCTGGACCGCGCTGATCCGATCGCGCAGATCCGCGACCTCACGATCACGAGCGGCCTCGCACGCGGTGATCGCCTGCCAGGCTTGCAGGTAACGCCGCACCGCCGCGGCGATGGTCTGTTCACGTTGACGCGCGAGCACGCGGCGCTGACGCACCCGTTCACGCGAGCGTTCCAGGCGCTCGACCAGTTCCGGTGATGCAGAATTCCGCGGAGACCGCGGCAGACGACGCGACGACATCGCTGAACCTCACAAACATTCGTTGAGTCAGCCCGCTGATCCGTCCGCCCACCAGGCTACGCCTCTTTCACACCACCAAGCGTGCGCTCGGCGCTGTCCTGACGAAGCTGTGGCAGCGTGGTTAACCGGCGTCGATCTGGTCGGCAGCGTTGAGCAAATGGGCAGCGATCTTGCATGCCTCGCTCCCGGTCAGGTCGGTGGCGAGCCCGTGGGTGATCAACTCCAGACACAGCTCGCGGCGATCATCGAGATCGAACGCGCTCACTCGCACCGCGATCGCGACACCGCAGGTGTAGGGATGCGGGTGGCGCACCACCATGAACGGTCCGCGATGCTCCACCGCCACGAGACCGAGCTCGTGGCCGACTTCGGTGTGACCGAGGCACCACGACGGACAAGGTCCGTCGGCGGGCGCCAACACCAGATCCGCGCCCAGAATCAGGATCCGCGCGACTCGGCGCGCGTCGACGGAGCTCAACTCGACGCCCACGCCGTGCGGGTCGATCAGACCGATCAGGCTGTGGCGGTGTCCCTCACGATCATGAGCGCTCGACTGGATCCACACCTGGCGTGTCGTGTCGAACGCGAGGTGGTCGTACAGATTGACCGCGAGTTCGGGACCGTAGTGCGCACCCCCATCCCGCGGATCACCGGGCGGTGGGTCTCGGTGGTCCACGCACCATGTCGGACAGGAAAACATCACGGCCACAACGACTCCCCACAAGTCACCCGACACTCGCAGCCTGCCGAACCAGGCCCACCCGGCCACTGTAACCGCGCCCCACGACACCGAAGCCATAGGCCCACCCGATTCCCATTCCACCACCAGTAGGGAGTTTCGATGACTGCGCCCGACCCGCTGTTCCCTCGAGCCGGATCGGCACCGGATCCCGCGCTCGCCGACATGGTGTCGGCGGCGCTGCCCGAGGCTCTCGCCGAGGTGTTCCGACGCCGCGCCCAGATCCAATACGAGGATGAAGAGTCCGGCTACGACGGCCGCGACCTCGAACTAGTGCTGCACGCCATCGCCGCGCTCGCCGACGGCACCGCCCTGCCCGCAGCCGATCTCGCGCGGTTGGGTGCGGTGCTGAGTATTCCGGCGGTGTCGCAGTGCCTGCCCGCGACCGCCACCGGCGAGCACGCCCACGAGGCCGAGGCATTGTGGACGCTGTTGACCCGCGTTCTCACCGGCACGCACCGCGCCAATCCCGCGGTCCTGCTGTGCTACAGCGCATTCCTACGCGGCGACACCGTCCTCGCCCAGACCTCGCTGTCGATCGCACTCGGGGCCGATCCCGGGCACGTGACTGCCCGACTGCTCGATGCCGTCTACAAGGGTGTTCTTCCACCGACGACTCTGCCCCGGATCGCACGATTGGCCGCCGCGGCCGCCACCGACGTCGGCGTCACTATCGATCAGCCCTTGGACTCTCGGTAAGGAGACTCTCCATGCCCTCGACCAGCGAGGCTCGCCCTGGCAGGCTCGATGCCCTCAAAGCCCTGATCGATCACCCACGGACTCCGGACTACGAACGTGAAGTCGCGCGGGCGATGCTGGCACGACTACTCGACCAACAGGACACCCCGACGCGTTCGGACTATATCGATCCCACCTGGTACGGCGCGAAGTACACCGAGGTCCCTCGTTTCTGTGCGACCTCGGTGATCTCCAAGGCGATCCGGGAGGAGATCAAGACCCTGCACAAGGTCGCGGGCAAGATCGGCCAGCATGGCGAGGTGAAGCTCTACGACCCCATCGGCGACGCGCCCGCCGAGATCCGCTTCGCTGTCACCACCTCCAGGCACGGGTCGATCACCATCACGATCCGCGACATTCCCGACGAATGGGGATGGGTACGCGAAGACCGCCACCACACCGGCCATGTCGCGGACTGGCCGAGCCAGGCCCTACGCGATCTGGGCCGGGCGCTGCGCGCGCTGGCCAACGCCTACAACCACGACAACAGCGACATCACCACCGACTACTTCGACCAACGCTTCTTCCTCAACATCACCGCCTGCAAGGGCAGCGGCCGCTACTGTCCGATGCCAGTTGACGTGTCGTAGCGTTCGGGCCGTGATCAGGGGTGCGTCATGTATGTGGCAGAAGGCTGGGCTGGTTTTCTGCCAGATTGTTGACGTAAATCAGAGCTTCGATATGGCTCGAAGTTGATCGAATGCCCGCGGTGGTGGGGTTTGGTCGAGGAACTTCTTGATCTGGGCGGAGCAGTCCTCGATGGCGGCGCTGCTGGTGTCGACTTCGAGGTCATAGATTGCGTGGGCGTGGACGGATTCGATCTGCTGGGCGGCGGTGCCGATCGGGCGGTCCCCGCGTTGCTGTTCGCGGCGCTGTAGTTCGTCGGCCGAGCAGTGGACGCCGATGAGGACGACGTCGATGCCGGCCAGAATGGTCAGGCAGTCGCTCAGCCGCCAGGGCTCGCTGAGCACGTGGTCCATGATGATGTCGTTGCCTGCGTGGGCCATTCCGGCGACGGCTCGGTGAAATCCAGCTCGGGTTCGTTTGAGGACTGCGGCGAGTTCGGTCGGGTCGAGTTCGTGGGTTCGGGTTTGTGAGCGCATCGCGCCGATCATGTCGATGCCCATGTGGAAGAAGGGGCGTTCGAGGTCGAGCTGCAGTTGGCGCGCGAGGCTGGACTTTCCTGAACTCGACACGCCGTTGAGGAGAATGACCTGGCCAGTGATGGTTTCATCAAAGTGTTCGGTGGCGCCGGAGGGCTCAAACATGTCTTCCATGGTGGCGGAATGTCCGCTGACCGGCAGAGGTGGCCGGGGCGTCGGGCCGCGGCGGCTGAAGACATAGTCGTGGACGGCTTGATAGGTGACGGCCGCGTGGTGGTCGTCGAGCAGACATTCCCAGATCTCCCGGATGGAGATCAACGGTGCGTCGGCGAGAAGGGCGTCGATGTGTGGTTCCAATCCTCGCAACCCGGGGCGCTCGCGACGGGGATATTCCTTGCGTGTGGGCGGGTTCGGTGATCGCAGTGCGGCCTGGACGGTTCGCCGGCCGACCTGATGCTTGCGTTCGATGGCTCTGCCCGACATGCCCGCGAGAGCGTCGCGGCGGATGGCCGCATAGAGCTGGTGTTTGGCTTCGTCGTTGCGCTGCTTGCGTTTTCGTTGTTCGGCGACGATGCCAGGGCGCTTGGGTTGTCGTCGCCGGGCGGCCAGTTCGGGGAAGATGTGCAGGACAACCGGTGTGGTGCGGCCGCTGACGGTGGCGAGTTTGTCCGGATCGATGCCGCCCATTCCCCGTCGTCCCGGGGTGATGTGGCGGCGCAGATAGCTGGGTTTGAGGTGGTTGGCGACGGCGAGACGGATCACGAACGATTCCGCGGTCTCCCCAGGGCGTGGCCGAGGCTGGACCGGCAGCGCTGCGGGATTGGTCAGGGTGGTCATCGATTGAAAGTGGTTGCTTTTAGGTGGATTCGGTGTGGGCGGCGTGGTCGAGGTCGATGGTGTCGAGGCTGGCTTTGGTGATGGTTTCAGTGCCGGTGAGGATGGCTTCCAGGGCGGCTTCGCGGATCAGTGCCGAAAGGCTGCCGATCATGCCCGCGGTGCGCTGGTGCAGGTAGCAAGCGAGATCGGTAAGCGTTCCAGGTCGGTGCTCATGGAGGCGCAGAGTGTTCTCGATCGAGGCGACGACCCCGCGCCAGTCGTCGGTGCAGGGATATCCGACGGTGCGCAGCAGAGTGTGGCGTCCGGCGATCTGCTCGCCGCGGGTGCCGGTGAACAGTCCTTCGCGTTCGACGTTGATGCCGGAATAGACGAAGGTGGCCGGGATCCGTTCGGAGAAGTATTTCAACGTGTCGGAGACTTCGGCTCCGGCGCGGGTGGCCAGTGAAATATTGTGCAGCTCATCGCAGATCACGACGCTGGTGCCGGTGTCGCAGCAAACCCCGCAGACGGCTTCGATGATGTCGGTCAGGTTCGCGCGCTGGGTGACCGGCAGACCGAGGAACCGGGCGAATTCCGCGGCGAGCATGCGCGGGGTCGCCGCCGGTGGGACGGTGACATAGAGGACCGGGATGCGGTCGCTGCGATGGGGATGTCGCTGCCGGTCGGCGACTTCGTGCATCTTGCCGAACTGGGTGATAGCGGTGGTCTTTCCGGTGCCCGCGGCGCCGGACAGGATCAGACCGCGCCGGGCGCTGATCGCGTGCCGGTTGAGCAGCGTGAGCCGTCGCCCTTTCTGCGCAACGGCTTTCACTGTCGCTGTCGCGATCACCGTCATCCGGGTGTGGTAGTCGATGCGGATCTCGTCGTAGCGGTGGCGAGATTCGGAGTCGAGCGCGGTCCAGTCGCTCTGTGCCAGCAGGTCCGGGATCGTCGGGTGATCGAGGGTGAACCCCCGCCAACCGGTCAGGGTGGTCAGCTGTCGGCTCGGTTCGGTGACCTGCTCGTTTCCGGTAGTCGTCACCAGCGTTTGCTCGCTTCCTCGAAGGGGTCGAAGATCCCCAGCGGGATCACCTTCGCCGCGGTCTCGGCCTTCTCGGGGCCGGGCGGCTCGTCGGTGTCGCTGTCGCGGGGCGGGTTCGGTGATGTCGCGCGGCGGGTGGCCTTGGTGCGTCCGGCGACTTTGCGGTCGCGTCGTGACCGGGGCGTGTCGGGGACGGGGCCGCGTTCGGCGCGGTCGAGGAGATCAGCTGCGGTGGCAGCGATTTCGGCTTCGGTCGCGGTGTCACGACCGCGCTGGGACAGGACTTCGCGAGCATGCTGCCAGGCCAGCTCCCCGAAAGGGACCGGGGAGGTGCGCAGATGCGTCCAGTTGGTGCTGATCCAGCCGCCGTCACGGTGGTTGCGGACCCAGATCCTGGAAACGTCGTAGGGGTCGTGGTGGATCTCCCAGCGCCCGTTGTGGGCGGTGACGCCGGAATGCTGGCGGCGGTAGGGATTCAGCCGGGCGTCGTCGTAGGTGCGGCGATTGATCCGGACCCCGTAGGAATTGATGACTCGCCAAGTGGCGGGCAGCAGTTCGATGTAGTCGTCGGCCGACAACGGAACGGGGACGTAGCCGGCGAGGCGGACCAGAGCCGCGTATTTCTCGTTCGGCGTCAGTGCCGTGTCCGGGGTGATCGGGTCGCGCAGCCCCTCGTGAGGCCGGTTGGCCCAGACCGCGACCAGCCATTCGTCCAGCAGCGCCTGCAACTCGATCATCGACCAGACCGCGGCCTGTTCGGCTTTGCGGCCGCGGCGTTCGACCGAGGAACCGACGTAACCGGCGACGTATTGGGCGAACAGGGTGCTCACCGATTCCAGCGTGCGTTCGATGACCGGCTTGTCGGTGGGAGTGTCGGGGTGAGCGGGTTGCAGGCTGATGCCCAGCGACCGGCAGGCCGATCGGAATGCCTGGGAGAGAAAGGCTTTGCCATGATCGACCACGATCGTCTCCGGCGCGATCACCGGCCTGGCCGCCGCGTCGGCCAGGCGTTGGTCGAGCTCGGTGAGGGTGTGGTGGGGCAGCACCGACCGCGCCATCCGCAGCGCATCGCTCCAGCCCGGGCGCATCGGCTCCGGTGTCAACGCCCGGGCCAGCAGCAGCGCCGCGTCGACCGCTTTCGTCGACGGACGCAGCACCGCCGCAGGAACCGCGCGCGTAGCCAAGTCGACCATGCCCGTCAGCTCGACCGAATCGATCGTGCCGTCCTCGAGCACGACCCGAACATCCAACGGCGTGGAATCGATCTGCACGACCTCTCCCGGCCTCGCCGCAACGACCGTGCCGAACGGACCCTCGGGCTGTTTGGCCAGCGACCGGCGGGTCCGCGCCGAACCGAAGGTGTGCCGGCCCTCGGCCAGACGCGCAACCAGCCGATAGAAGGTGCGCTCCGGCGGCAAGGGCGGCGCCGCCGGTCCGTGGAGCTCGATCAGCAGTTGCCCGACCCGCCGCCGCAACCTGGTGATGGTGCCGGTCGAGCGATCGGTTTCCTCTGCGATCGCCGCCGCGGTCGCCTCGACCACGCGCGGATCGATCCGTCCGGTGGCCGATGTCCGCCGCGCGAATCGACCGTCGACCAAGGCCCAGAGGCCATCTCGTTCGTAGGCGCTGCGCATCCGCTGCACTGTTCTCAAGCTCACCGGCCTCCCGGCCGCGGCGAGCTCGCGGACCTTCGCCTGCTCGCGTTGGCGCATCGTCGTCGTGGACGGGTCGTAATCGAGGTTCATCGGGGCTGCCGAGGAATCAGGACGACGGCCAGTAAGCAGCTCGATGACGTGGACTTCCCACCACTGTGCCTGCTCAGCGACCTCCGAAGGCAGATCCGTGAGCCCCGCCGACGGCGGGAACGGCGGCTGCCGCCGCTGCTCCAGCAACGCGAACCCGGGGTCGGCGAGGACCTGCGAAACTGCGACGATTCGTTCGGCGCCCGTGACATTCCGGATCCTCAACTCCGTGCCGGTCACCTCGACGACCGTGTATTCACTCCCGCCGCAACGGAACCGGCTGTCCGGAGCCAAGACGTCGACGCGGCTGGTCATCGTCGTTCACCACCGATGATCGTGCCCGGACCCAACAGCCTCGTCTCGAGATCGACCGCCAGCTCCTGACACCACAGCAGATGAAACAGCGTCGGCAACACCACGATCGGATCACCGATCTCACCGACCACCTCGGCCAGCGGCTTGGCCGTCGCGAATGCCTCGGCGAACTGGGCGACCAGGCCCGGACGACGACAACGAGGATGGCGATAACCCGACAACCACCGCAAATTCGCTGCATGGATCGGCGACATGTCGCCGACGCGGCGATACTGCCATCCGACCGAATCACACAATGCCGCAGTCTGATCGAACGTCGTCTGATCCTGGGCGTCGATCCGCGAATCCGGGCGGACATCGACCACGATCGCCCCGCCGTCGCGCAGCCGCAGGAAGTAGTCCGGGACATGCTGTTTCGCCGACCAAGACAATCGGAATGGTTGGGAGCCGATCCCGCTCACCTGCGGTGACGAGTCGAACGACATCAGCCAATCCCGCTCCACCCAGGATTCGTAGCCGATGTGCGAACCCGTCGTCGCCGACCACCACGCCCCCGAGAAGTTCTTCTGACCACGGAACGTAGGGAACCTCCGCGCCGGTTCGACCATCTCGAAACGGATTGTCGCGCAGGCCAACAGCGGCAACCGACAGCGACCTCGGACCTCCGGATCGATGAACTCCACCCAGCAGTCATCACCACCGGCAACGGCGACGACAGCACCCACGACCCGGACCCCCGAACAAGAAGTCGGAACCAACGATCCGCGTCAGGTTAATGGCAGAAGCCCCCCACTTGTGCCAGAGCGATGGCAATACGTCAGGTCAACTGGCAAAGGACAGCTACGGCGTCTCCGTCGGCTGAGACCTCCCACAGCCTGGCTTTTGTCGCGAATTCTGACGTCGTTCTGTCACGAATCTCGACACCAGTGAGCGCGGCAGGAAACCACGCCGTGCACAAAACCGACACCACTCGAATTCGATTGCCATCGCGAACTGTCGGATGTGGAGTGGAACTCATGACACGGTTGGTGGTGCCGGTACTCGACGCGGACAAGGTCCGGTTGCGACCGTTCGCGGCCTCCGATGTGGACTTGACCATCGCCGTGGGCAAGGATCCTCTGATTCCCGCGATCACCTCGGTCTGTGCCAACGGGGACGAAGCCGACGCGCGAGAGTTCATTCGACGCCAGCACCACCGTGCCGCCACTGGGGAGGGGTGGTCGTTCGCGATCGCAGATCCCGGCACCAACACGGCTGTAGGACAGATCGGACTGTGGCGGAGCGAGATCGGCCACGGCCGGGTATCGATCGGATATTGGATCGAGCGCGGTCACCGCCGTCACGGCTACGCAAACCGGGCATTGCGCCTGCTCAGTTCCTGGGGCTCGGCACTCGATGAGGTGACGCGGCTGGAGTTGTATGTCGAGCCGTGGAACGAGGGATCATGGCGCGCTGCGGAATCGGCCGGATATCGACGTGAGGGCTTGCTGCGCCGATGGCAGAAGATCGACGGCCTGCCGCGCGACATGTACATGTACGCGCGTCTTCCGGATTCCGACTGAACCGGTCGACCACGAGCTGGCCATGGACAAGTCCCTCACGGCATCGGGCCGTCGCAGTGTGATGTCCGAATTCGCGAACATGGAATTTTCGGCCGCAGCGGTCGTGCTGAGATCCGCGCACAGCCGGTGTTCAGATTCACGATCGAAACCACACAGCCCTCACTCACGCACCCGACCACGCGCCGGACACACCCGAACCGGTTGACCACCAGGCACCTCTAAGCCCACCGACTTCCGCGGTCCAGCACCCACCCAATACATGCGCTCATTCGCACTATTTCACCTTTCTGTTGCCGTGCCCGCCAGGTCGCGAGCACCTCCGAACAGCCCACATCCAGGCCTCGACGTGCCGTTGCCGCCGATCCCACTGCCGAAGGAGTCCGGAGATGACACCGCCACTGCCCACCGATGACACCACCGCGCCGCTCCCGGGTCTGCCGGGACGCGTTGTGCGGGTGAGCGATCCGCACGCCGGTCAGGGTGATCCGTTCATGGAGAACCTGGCCGATTTCCTGTTGTTCCTCGTGCCGCTGATGCTGGCCGAGATGCGGGAATGGACACCCGAACAGCGCGCACGCAACGCCGTGGACACCGCGACGATCATCGCCTCTCACGGCGACGACGCCCTCTACGGCGGTCGCCACCAGGGACCGGCCCGCACCGCCATCGCACGCGCACTCGCCCTGGGCGCCTACTCCCCGGGCGGGATCACCCAGTTCGGAGTGCACGCCTGCCTGCACGACCATCCCGACTGCCCCACCACCCGATAGACGCTGCACCGGGCGACATCGTCCGCGACCCGATCGACCACCTGCACGCACGCCGGTCCCGATTACAGAGGGGCCGCAACGCCCTGACCTCACGTTCACGGCCAGGCGGACCACATGCCCACCGCGCGAGGCCCTCGTCCACGAACTCCGGTCCTTTGCCAGCGCTCGCCACCCACTCGTAGCGGTGAACATGCTGTCCCGCAGTGTTTTTCGTTTGCGGTCGGCGCTGGTGTCGGGCGTTCGCCGCTCGTCCCTGGCTGTCCTTCCACTTCCGCCGAAAGGGGTTCTGTCATGCCCGAATCCGATCTTGCCGCCGCGTGTGCGGTGTGCGCAACGCTCCGCGCGGGTCCCCGATACCCCGTCGAGCAGCAACAGGTGTGCGGATCATGCGTCAGCACGGTGGCGGTCTGTGACGGCTGCCACGAGCAGTCGCTGACACTGTCCGACACCGCCGAGCGGACCCGACTGTGCTCGCACTGCACGCCCGGCTGGCTCGACTGCGTCTCGTGTGCGCGGCTCAGCGCGCCACACGAACGTACCGACTCCGATCACATCGTGTGTTGGAGGTGTGCGGAGGCGTTCTTCGACCGCTGCTTCGCCTGCGGCCGTCACAGCGCCGCGTCCCGCTACGTGTCCGGGGGTTTGCGGGCGTGCACGATGTGCGCGGCCGCGTTCGGCAGCTGTGACCGATGTGGGACGTTGCTGCGCGGATACGGCTCCTGCGACTGGTGCGCCAACCCCGCGCGAGTGCGGAATTACAGCTTCAAACCCGATCCCCGCTTCCACGGCACCGGACCGTTGTTCCTCGGCCTGGAACTCGAAATCGTGGTCCCCGACTACTACCGCGGCGACGCCGTGCGGCTGGCCACCGACCGGCTCGACGGCCTCGGCTATCTGAAACAGGACTCCTCGATCCAACCGGGCGGATTCGAGTTGGTCAGCCACCCGATGAGCTACTCGTACGCTCTCGACTCGTTCCCCTGGCCGCTGCTGGGTGAGCTCGACGATCTGGGGTGCACCACACACGCCGGAGTCGGGTTGCACGTGCACGCCTCCCGCGCCGGATTCGCCTCCCCCGCGCACATTTTCCGGTGGATGAAGCTCCTCTACCGCAACGAATCCCAGCTCACTCGCCTGGCCGGGCGGCGCTCGCGCTACGCCCCGTTCGACCCGACCGCGCGCGCGAAGGTCAAGGACACCGCCAAGAACCACGTCCACGCGCTGGGCCTGGACCGGTATCAGGCGATCAACCCTCATCCGCGTCACACCCTCGAACTGCGGATCTTCTCGTCATCTCTCGAGGCCGGGCGAGTGCAGGCCGCGCTCGCGTTCACCGCGGCCTCGATCCACTACACCCGAGGCCTGCGCATCACCGATATCCGCGCCGGCGCGTGGGAATGGGACGCCTTCACTACCTGGGTCACCGCACGCCCGGTCTATCAGCCTCTGTCCGACCAGCTACGTCACCTGGAGCTCGCATGTGCCTGCTGACCTACTTCCCACCCGGTGTCCAACCCGACGCCACGGCGTTGCGGACCGGCGCGACGGTCAACCCGCACGGGCACGGTTACGCGCTGATCATCGACGGCCGGGTCCGCACCGGTCACAGTATGGAGCCCGACCCGCTGATCGCCGAATTCTTCGCGCTGCGCGCCGCACACCCGGAGGGGGCGGGGCTGTTCCATTCCCGCTACGCCACCCGCGGCGCTCGCTCGCTGGCGAACTGCCACCCCTTCCCGCTCGGTCATGATCCGCGAACGGTATTGGCGCACAACGGGACCCTGCCCAAGCGGGTGCATCCGCGTGCCTACGATCCGCGTTCGGACACCCGCATCGCCGCCGAGGACTATCTGCCGCGCCAGCCGTTCGGGTCGATCGACACCCACCGCGGCGCACGCGGTCTGGCCTCCTGGCTGGGCAGCAGCAAACTGGTGATCCTGACCGTCGACCCCACCTACGACCACGCCGCCTACATCCTCAATGAACAGGCCGGGCTCTGGGAAGACCGGATCTGGTACTCCAACAACACCTATCAGCCGTTCTCGCGCCGTCGGCCGCAGCACATGTGGAGCGTGCGCTGCGACGGCTGCGGGCACGTCGACCTGTACAGGTCCGGGCGCCACTGTGACACGTGCGGGTGGTGCTTCGACTGCTGGCAGACCTTCCCTCATTGCGACTGCCCCACCCACCGCCGCACCACCACACCGGCTACCGCCACCCGCGCGGAAGCGATCGCCGCTCTGACCCGGACATCGGGTGGACGTCACCGCGCCGCTTCTCTCTCACCGACCAACGGCTGACACCTCACACGTCACATTCCCAGGATCCGCCGCTGCCTGTCCTCGGGATTGCTCCCCCTTCCCTCGAAGCCCCGCGCACCGCCGACCTCTCGGCTCGTGTGCGGGGCTTCGCCGTTTTCGTCGAAAGGTCGTGACCCGCCATGCCCACCGCCACCGTGCTCGAGGAGCAGTGCGAGGAGTGCTCGCAGTCTGTGACCGCCGATCGCCTTGTGACTCTGGTCGAGGGAGACAGGTGGTGCGGCGACTGCGCGCGCTTCTGCGAAGGCTGCGCTGCACCAACTCGACACACCAGCCACACCGTCGATGACACCTACCTGTGCGCGCGCTGCCTGCTCGGCTGGCACCGATGCGAACGCTGCGACCTATTCACCGAAGACCTCGTCTCGGTCGTGAGCGGCCCGCAGGTCTGCTCGTCCTGCTCACAGCACTACGACCTGTGCAGTGACTGCGGAGACCGCACCGATTTCACCTACACCGTCGACGGCGGGGACGAGGTCTGCTCGGACTGCCGCAACGATTCCTACCACTACTGCTCCGACTGCGAACTGCTCGTCCCGACCTGCGATTCGCGCTGCGAGGAATGCGCGCGTGGCAGCGACGACTACCGCGTGCACGACTACTACTACCGCCCGAACCCTGTCTTCTACGGCGACGGTCCGCTGTTCCTCGGTCTGGAACTCGAACTCATCACCCCCACCTCGACCTTCACCGACGCCGTCGACCTCGCAGTCGAACATCTGGGTGGGCTGGGTTATCTGAAGGAGGACGGCTCGATCCGCCCGAACGGATTCGAGATGGTCACCCACCCGATGTCGTGGGATTACGCACGCGCCGACTTCCCGTGGCGGCTGTTGAACAAGTTACGGCTGCTGGGCTGCCGCACCAACGCCTCGGTCGGTATCCACGTCCATGTCTCCCGTACCGGATTCACCTCTCCCGCCCACATCTACCGGTGGCTGAAGTTCGTGTACCGCAACGAATCCCAGGTCTGCACCCTGGCACGCCGCCGCGGCTCGGAATGGGCGGAGTTCTCCCCCCAGGCGCGTGAGGCCGCAGTCGAGTTCGCCAAGGGCTCCACGGCCGGGTTCGGCCGCTACCAGGCGATCAACGTCTACCCCGAGCACACCTTCGAACTGCGGATCTTCGCCTCCTCACTGGCTCCGCGCCAAGTCAAGGCCGCCCTCGGATTCGCCGCCGCCTCGGTCGAATACACCCGCACCCTCACCGCGGCCGACATCGCGCGCCGCCGCGGCTGGGAATGGTCAGCGTTCTGCACCTGGCTCACCACGCGGCCCGAGTACAGCGATCTGCTCACCGAACTCCAGGAGCTGGCATGTGCATGCTGACCTTCTTCAAACCCGACACCACACCGGACGTCAACGCCCTGCGCAACGGCGCGGAATCCAATCCGCACGGACACGGCTACGCCCTACTCACCGACAACGACACCATCACCGTCGGGCACAGTCTCGACGCCGAGACCGCCATCGGCGAATTCGCTGCCCTACGTGTGGAATACCCGCACGGGCCCGCGCTGTTCCATTCCCGCTACGCCACCCACGGACTGCGCGGCCTCGACAACTGCCACCCCTTCGAACTCGGTGGTGACGAGCGGACGGTGCTGGCCCACAACGGGGTCCTGCCCTCCAACGTGCACCCCGCCGAGGGCGATCAGCGTTCCGATACCCGGATCGCGGCCGAGGACTTCCTCCCCGCCGCGCCGTTCGGGTCGTTGGATTCCTGGACCGGCCGCGAGGGCCTCGAAAACTGGTTGGGCACCGACAAACTCGTCCTGCTCACCGTCGATCCCGCCTACACCCACCGCGCCTACATCTTCAACGAGGCGCGCGGGCACTGGGACACCGATGCCGGGATCTGGTACTCCAATCGCGACTATCTCGACTACCGGTGGGGTTACACCGCCGGCTGGGATTACACCTTTTGCGAATTCTGCGGGGCAGACGATGACGACGGCGTCGGCCCGCACTGCGGGTTCTGCGGCTTCTGCGCCGAATGCAAGAACCAGTTCCCGCACTGCGACTGCCCCGACCTCGACGGCCACGACCGCTACGCCGACCTCATCGACCTCGAATACGCCTGAGCCCCCGAGGCGGCCGGTTCCACCGAACCGGCCCCCTCTGCACTCGCGTGGAACGGAACACCGAGAATGCCCGACTCCCTCAAACCACTACGACTGCTGCTGGGACTGCGTGGACTGCTCTCTCGACAGATCACCGCAGTCACCTCCACCGTCGCTACCGGTGCCGCGCTCGGTGATCCGGTGATCGGCCTGGTCACCGTCGAGCTGCACCGCCTGCGCCGCAGTGGCGAGCTGACCACGATCACCACCCGCGGTGGACATCGCCACGACCGCGTCCGTGTCGCCGCGGTCGGCCGCCACCACGCCGTCCTGGTGCACCCGGGTGGCCGGATCCTGCTGCCGCTGCGATTCATCGAAGCCCTCGCCCCCGCACCCCCACCAGACACAGAGTCCAACCGCGAGGACCAACCGGTCCCGCACCACGGCTCCAGCGCAGTGGTCACCGCGCGGAGGTCCACCGATGTCGATTGACCGCTACACCGCGCGGCTGCGAGCCGACCCACGGTATGCGCCTTACCTTCCCGAGATCGATGCGTCCGGCTCGGTTCTGGTTGTGGGCTATTACGCCGCCTTCGCGATCACGCCACGGCCCGGAACCCCGATCGCCGCCTTCGACGGCATCCCCGCCCAGCACGCCGGTCTGGTGATGGCGTTGATCCGCGTCGAGAATGCCGGGGCCTCGCCGAGAACCGATCCTGACGGCATCCCCAGGTGGGAGGTCGATCCGTTTGGGATCGGTCTGCCCGAATTCGGGTGGTACCTGAGCCCCGCCGAACACACCGGATCCCGGTGGGTCCTCGCGGCGGGCTGGTGGGCCGCCGGGGGCCGCCAAGCCGTGCTCGCGCGCACGCTGTCCACCGTGGTTCCCGGCGCACCGACGGTTGTGGCCGTGCACGATCACGACCCGCACACCGGCCGCCGCTGGCAGCCGTGATCGTCCACGCCACCGACCTTCTCGCCTGGATCGAGGCGAACCTACCCGCCCTCGACGCCGGCCGCTACCACCCCTGGAGCGGCGGTCCCACCCCACCCGGTGCTCTCACCGCCCAGATCGAGGTCACCATCACCAGCCCCGGACACGAGGTTCGGCGGGTGTGCGTGCGGTTGTCCGCCGAACCCCTCGAGCCCACGACGCCGTCACCACGGCGCCGGTGACCAGTTCGGTCCTGGGGCTGTTTCCCGTACTCCCACTGAAGATTCGAGGTAGTCATGGTTACCACGTCACCGTCGGGCCCGGATCGTGTGGCGGGCCCGGCTCGTTTGTCCGACGCGCGTCGGGCGCGTGGTCTGGTCGTCCCCTACATCACGTTGAGCCATCGTGATCCGGCGCGACCGGTGTGGGGGATGCTGGATCCGGTCCGCGCGCACTGGGTGCTGTGGGGTAAGCGGTGTCAGATCTGCGGGCAACCGCTCACCGACCGGGTGGTGGTGTTCATCCGCTCGATCGACTACCTGCGTGGGCTGGCGGTAGAGCCAGGAACCCACCCAGAATGTGGGCACTATTCGCGGCGTGCGTGCCCGATGCTGGCCGGGCAACAACACCACTACCACGCCAACCCCGCGGTGCGGTTCGCCCGCTGCGACGATCCGGTCTGTGAATGCCGGTACTGGCAGCCGCGCCAGGCCGACCCGCGCGAACCCGCCCGCGACGGCCGACCCGCCGAAGCCTGGTACGAAGCATGGCTCGACCTCGCCGACTACCAGGTGATCGAAGACCCCGGCAGCGAAACCGCCGCACCCGCGGCCGGCATCGCACTGTCCGGGGTCCGGTTCCTGCGGCTGCGCAAGATCCGCGACACCGCCGTCCCCGAGACCGACCGCCGTCGCGAGGCACTCGATCAACTCATCGCCGCCAAAACACTGCTCGGCTTCTGACCCCATCCCCCACGTCCACGAGCCTCGGAAGGAGTAGACCGCCAATGGATTTCCACGACCTCACCGCACGGATCGCGGCGACGCTCAGGCCCGGGTGGCGCGTTCAGCGCCACTCGACCTCGCTGCGCCATCGAGAACTGGAACGCCGCCGCGACCCTCGATGAGCGGCGGCAGACCGCTCATATCCCTTTCGCATCACCCGCCGGGTGATGCGTTTCGTGACCGCTCAATTCTTGGAGGTCCACATGTCCAACCCTGTGCCCATGCAGTCCATCACTCGCGCCGAGTATCAGCAGCTGCTCGAACGCGGTTATGCCGGTCCGGTCTCCGCGCTCACCGAGGACCAGGTCGAGACGGACTGGCGAGATCGGTTCCCGGACTGGCGTGGACGGAACTGGGTCTACCTCGACACCGACGATGCCGGAGTGCTGCGGCTTGCCCCGGTCAACGTGACCCGCCAGCGCCGCGCTTCGGCCGCCTGAACCTGATCCGCCCATCTCTTGCGGGTTTCTCACGATTCGACGACCCACGCCCCATCCGATGACACCGCCACCCCACGACCGTTCCCCGCGTTCACAGCCGGGGTGTGCGTGCCGACCCTTTCGCGAGGAGTTCACCGATGAGTACTGCTTCCCCGTCCATCGCCGCCGACCCCAGTGGATCCGAACAGCCCGACACCGACCAGGTATCGGCCGCCGCCCCCGACACCACCGACACCGCCGGGCAGGGCTCGACCGATGCCGCCGCCGCGGACCTGACGTTGATCCCGCCGCCAGAAGCGGTAGCGGAGTACAAGAACCCGAACGATCTGGTGATCGATGAGAACGTGCGGATGAGTTTCGATCTGGACGACTACCCCGATCAGGAAGCCTCGATCCGCGCACGCGGGGTGCGGGCACCGGCGCTGGCGCAGCGCGGACCGGACGGGACGATCCGCGTCTACGACGGGCAGCTGCGGGTACTGCTGGCCCGTAAGGTCGGACTCGAGTCCGTACCGGTGTGGATCGCCCCCGCCGACCCTGACATCGAGGACAACGAACACCGCATCGAGCGCACCCTGGACCAGATCACCCTCAACGACCGACGTATCCCACTGTCGGAGGTCGACCGCGCCCGAGGGATCGCGTTGATGCTCGAATTGGGTGCGACCCCGACCCGGATAGCGCACGGATTGCAGCGCAAGCGCTCCGAGATCACCAAGGTCGGCGCGATCGGCGCATCACCGACAGCGACACAGCTACTGGGCGACCGGAAGTTCGACCTCGACCAACTCTCGGTCATCGCCGACTACGAGGCCCGCGGCGACACCGACGCCGTCGCCCGTCTCGAGAGCGCCGGACGCTACAACTTCGGCTACACGCGCCGACTGATCGACAACGAGCGCACCACCACCAAAGACCGTCTCGAGACCGCGCTCGCCTACGCCGTCTACGGATTCGGCATCCTCACCAGCGAACCCGACACCGACACCGGCTACCTGCCGATCGACCGGTTGGTCACCGAGGCGGGCGAGCCGGTCACTGTCGATCACCTCTACGCCGACCCGACCCGCTGGGTGGTGTGGCTGGCAGTCGAACGCGGCACACTGCTCGTCGACACCGAATCCGGTGTCCGCGTCGAGATCGAGGAGGTGGACTGGAGCACCCGCGGCAACCCTGATGCCGTACCCAGCGAGGGGTTGCGCCACACCGACACAGTGACTCGTGCCGATGAGTGGACCCCGACCTACTATCTGCCCGAAAAGGCGTTGCCCGGCAGTGGGTTCACCATCATCGCGCCCGAACACGATCCTGACGCGGAAGCCGCGGCCGTGGCCGCGCGGGAGCAGGCACGGTTGGATCGGCGGCGGGTCCGCGTGCTCAACGAACGCGGCGAGGCCGCCAACGAACATCGCCGCGAGTTCCTGCCACGCCTGCTCACCGGAGCCACACTGCCTCCTGACACTGCGGCCTTCGTCGCCGAAACCCTCGCTCACCGACTCGCCTTCGACGAACGAGCACAGGTGGCCTCGCTGCTGGGCATCGATTCCAGCACCGAAGCACTCGTGGCCGCGATCGGAGCCGCGTCGCCGAATCGGGCGTGGAAGATCGTGCTCGCCATGCAAGTCGCTATCGCCGAACTCGCGATCGGCAAGAGCCTGTGGCGCGACGCGCGGGGGTCCACCCAGAGGTATCTGCGGTTCCTCGCCGAGGCCGCCGCCGACCTCAACGCACGTACCGCAGACAACGATTTCGCTCTCGTTGACGTCGAGCAGGCCGCCGCCAGGCTCATCGATTACCGCGACATCGATATCGAGTCCTGAACCCTCACCACAGTTGACCGGCCCGCCACACATCCGTTCGTGGCGGGCCGGTGCTCGTTGTGCACCACCCGAACAGGAAGAAACCACGACAATGGCCGCAGACACGGCGATCACCGTCACAGGCAATCTCGTTGCCGATCCCGAACTCAGATTCCTGCCCAATGGCACCGCGGTCGCCAATTTCACCGTCGCCTCGACCCCCCGCTACTTCGACCGCTCCAGCAACGACTGGAAAGACGGCGACGCCCTGTTCCTGCGCTGCAACGCCTGGCGCGAGGTAGCCGAAAACGTCGCCGAGAGCCTGACCAGGGGCTCGCGAATCATAGTCACCGGGCGTCTCAAGCAGCGCAACTGGACGACCGACGACGGCCACAACCGCAGCACCATAGAACTCGAAATCGACGAGATCGGCCCATCGTTGCGCTACGCCACCGCCACGATCACCAAACGAAAAACCAACCACACCAACACCAACGGCGATAGCAGTGATCGCTCCCGAGAGCTCGTCGGCGCGGCCACCGGCAACGGCAACGGCAACGGCAACGGCAACGGCAACGGCAACGACGATCCCTGGGCCACCACCCGCAGTGCATTCGGCGCAGGGTTCGGTAACGGAGTCGGTGGCGACGAGAAGCCCCCGTTCTAGAAACCCATCGTGGACGACTCCTCTTCGCACCCGCGCCAGCGGCGCTCACCGCGAGGGCGGGTGCCCGGTGGTGGATGCACCCGACACACCGGTCGGGTGCATCCACCAGACAGGAGGGCGGCATGCCCATTGACTCCCCCAATGCTCCCGCGCCCGAACACATCGCGGCCCCGCTGCTGGGTGCCCACCGTCCCGAAGTCGAGTTCCTGACCGGGATCGGCGGCAATCCCCGCGTCATCGATGCCGGCGGAATCCCGATGTTCGCGTTCGTGGCCATCGAGGCCGAGGCCGGGCCGATCATCGACCCGACCGGCACCCTCTACGTCCTGATCACCAGCATCGACGCCGGACTCGCCGACCACCGCGGCGACATCGACAGCTGGACCGTCGTCATCTACGACGCCACCCGGTCCCACGACGAACCCGTCAGCGCCGCCGAGAACGCCACCACCTTCACCGCCGCCTGGCAACACGCGTGGATCGGCCTGGACCGCGACCCACACACCTGACACCGATTCCGAAGGAACTCGCCGTGCCCGACACCATCACCGATGCCGACCTCGAGCGACTGCTCTCGCTCGGTGTCCTGCTCCTCGAGCCGATCTCGATCCGGACGATCGAGAGCATCGAAGAGGTCCTGCACACCGCGATCTATGCCCTGGGTGGGCAGCTGCGCGATGATCTCAGCGAGATCGTGCTGTGGCGCTTCGACGACGCACACCTGGTCCTGATCATCGAGGTGAGCCAACAGCTGCGGCTGGCCAGCGGGAGTCTGGACGTCGCCGAGGCCTTCACCCACCCCGATCCCGACGCCACCCGGGCCGAGGTCGTCCGTCACATCCTCGATCAGCTCCTGGCCCAACGCCACGCGCTGATCACCGCACTCGACGCACACAGCGCACCGTTCTGAGCACCCAGCCAGCGAGAAGGCGACCAGCGTCCTGATGCCGGTCGCGTCCGCGATCAGAAGGTTGCGGTTGGGGAGGGCTGGTCGTCTGGCCGTCTGCCCCGCCTGTCTGAGTGCTACCAGCGCGTGAGCCCGCCACGGCTGCAGGCCCGCGCCCGGCCACCACCGAATTCGCCCAGCGCGCCGCCTGACTCGGATCCGCCGGACCAGTTGTTGTGCGCAGCGAATTCGGCGTCGTCCTTTCGGCGCGTTCCCTCCGCCGTGTCGGGCACCCACCCTGGTCGATCGCACTCCGGCGGGTCAGACGACCAGCCGCCCAGCCCCGTGTCGGGGTTACGCACGCGTTGGCGTGCGTCCGGCACGGGGCCGAGCTGTTTCCACGACAGAACAGGACCCAGTGATGACCGCAACGCTGAACGCACCCGTTACCGACACTGCCACCGAGACCGTCACCGAAATCGCCGAGACCCTCACCCCGTTCGCCGCCACGCTCGGCGACATCGAATACCTCCTGGACACCGATCCCGACGCCGCACGCGAACGCTTCACCGCCGTGCTCGCCCTCGCCTCACCGACCGAGCGCGCCTTCCTCGACCGCGCCGCCGACCTGCTGACCCGCTCACCGTGGAAGACCGCAGCCCGCCAACTCGGATGGATGGCCAAGTCCCGACCCGAACTGCGGTCGCTGATCATCGATCACACCGCCGAAGGCGACCCCGGCCTGTACCGGCCCGAACTCCCCCAGCAGTCCGAGACCTCGATCGAGGCGGCCGAATGGGTGCGCCGCTCCATCCGCGACCACCGACACCGCGAACGCGACACCGCCACACCATCCGCGGCGACCGACGCCGCCCGCTACCAGCCCGAGAAGATCGCCGCGCGCCGCGCGCGGATCCCTGCCCCCACCACCACGCTGGTGAGCTTGCGCCACCGCGGACGGGACCGCGCCGTGGCCGAACGCCGACAGCGCGAATACGCGGGATACGCCGCGCGGCGGTTGTACGCCATCGACACCGCCGTCGACGACGACCGCACCCCGCCGGTGCCCGAACCCCGGAAAAAGGCCGGGCAGGTGTGGGCGCACGTGCAGGCCGAGCTGTGGGACCGCTCCTACTTCCTGCACATCGCCGAGTGCTACACCGAAGCAGACCGGCACCTGCTCGCCCCCGAACTCCCCGAACGCCACATCACCCCCGCCCTGCGTCACTCCGGAATCGAGGACGCGACACGGGAATTCCTGCGCGAGCACGACACCGAACCCGAACCCTGGTCCAGCACCCGCCGAGCACGCACCCGGCGCACCCGTCCGCAGTTCCCGCCGCGCATCACCGCCGCCGACCAGTCCCGCTTCGCCATCCGTCGCACCGGGCTCCCGATGCCCAGCGACCGCGACGAATATTTGCCCTACAGCGAACTCGACATCCGTGAATCCACCTGGCAGGGCTCCGGGCTCGACTACGACCTCGCCGCGATGACCCCCTATCTCGGGTGGCCCTGCGTGGGCTGCTGGATCGACCGGCCCGCCAACGACCGCCGCCCCCTGCACACCCGCGACGGGGTCCCGGTCTCCGACGACGGGCTCTGCGATGTCTGCCGCACCGACGGCCACCCCGGCATCCCCCGCGTCCCCGCGATCCCCGCCGTGGTCGTGACCAACGCCTACCGCATCCACGCCTACGTCGAATCCCGCTGCGCCCACATCGCCGCCACCCACCCCGCCCAGGCACGAGTGCTGCTGGACCGGGTACGCGCGGCGGCGGCCAACACCGGACCGACCTGGCGACTGATCACCCGCTGGATGGCCACCAATCTCGAACAGCCCGAACGCGCACCCCGCACCACCACGCGTCGGCCACGGCGGGGCGGGACCGCGCTCGGAGCCGGGCAGCGCATCGGACGCTGCGACGCCTGCGCCCGAAACGGCATCGTGCACGCCGACAACTACTGCACGAACTGCCGCATCGACCTCGGACTCGTGCCCACCACCACCCGCACCACCGCGGTTGCCTGACCCGCCCCTCGTTCGGCTCCACCCCGTGATCACCGGTCCGCCGCGGTGTCGACCCCTGCGGCGGGCCGGTCCCCACTATCCCCGAATCCGACAGGAGCACCCACCGTGCATCGACTCTCGACCCGCGCCCGCCGCGTACTGCGTGCCCTCCGCGACGCCGTGTCCGCCTCCCGCCCGACCCAGGTTCGGGTGCGGGTCTACCTCAACACCGACCCGACCGCGCTACTCACCGGATACCGACCCGACGCACCCATGACGCTGGCCTACACCTACCCCCTGCCCGTCGACACCGACGCCGACGTGGTTCTGCTCGAACGCGTCTTCGCCACGTTCAACGACCACCCCGAACACGACGACGACCAGACCCACACCGACACCTGGTACGCCAAAGGGGCAGGGCCTGCCAGGTCTGCGGTCCCTGTCGGTCGGCGACCCCGTCGCACTCGACGACCGCCACTACACCTGCCAATCCCACGGATGGACGCGCGTCCCCACCCCACCGGACTGACCGACCCGACCGGAAGGACCCATTCGCCGTGACCCACTCCGCACCGCTCACCGACCCCGCACACCTCACGATCACCGAGCTACACCAGACCCTTGCCACCGGCCGGCCGGTCATGGTGTCGATGCGCGCCGCCGCCGGACACGCGCACCTGATCGAGTGGGCACGCCGCCACCACCTGTTCGTGCCCATCGACCGCACCAGCAGTTGGGGCAACCCCTTCGTCCTCGGACGCGACGGCAACCGCGCCGACGTACTCATCGCGCACGCCCGCCACCTCACCGAACGACCCGACCTCCTCACCCGCCTCCGCGGCGGCGAACTCCGCCGCCGGGTGCTCGGCTGCTGGTGCGCGCCCAAGCCCTGCCACGGCCACACCCTCGCCGCAGTAAGCCTCGATCCCGACCTCGACCCGCGCGCAGCGGTCCGGACCCGACCGTCACCGCGAGCGTGACCGCCCCTCGGACACGCGACAGCCGTCGTCACGATGGAACCGGATTACATGCTCCGGTTCCTACCCCGCCCATCGCTCACGTACACGCCTCACCACCCGCACTTCATCTCGCTCTCCAATCTGTCCCCAGCCATCCACAACCTCACCTGAGCATCCACCTCCCACTACCTACGCATTCATCCACACCTTCCACCCCCCTTTATCGCCCACCTTTTCACCAAGCACACCTTTGGCATTCAGGCGCCTAAGCCGGACTATGGACGGAGATGAGACAAGTCCGAGGTTCCGCTGGCGGACCATCGGACACGTTGCCAGCATCGAGATCCTTTCGACCTGAACGGCGTTGACGGCCTGCAGAGCGGCCGCATCGATGAGGCCTCAACAAGACCATCTGTCGACTCGGCACCACCACACCGCGTAAACCTCCTGGACAGCCTCGCATGTAGGGACCGAGGATCAGCCGATGCAGGCTGCGCTGTCCAGTGCTCGGATCACGTTGGTTCCGCTGACCGAGGAGCATCTCGACTACGAGATCGAGTTGGACTCCGACCCCGAGGTGATGCGCTACCTCGGTGCAGGCGTGGCACGATCGCGCCCGGAGATCGAAGAAGCTCACCGCCGTCGACTCACCGCTGCCACGCCCACGCCCGGGCTCGGATACTGGATCGGGTTCATCGAGGACCAGTTCGTCGGATGGTGGACGCTGTCGACTCCGGAACGCCCGGACCAGGGCCCGGTCGAGGGACAGGCCGAACTCGGCTACCGACTGCTGCCCCGATACTGGCGCCGCGGGCTGGGCGGTGAAGGAGCCCGGGAACTACTACGGCACGGCTTCGTCGACCTCGGGCTGGGGCGGATCTTCGCCGAGACGATGGCCGTCAACACCGCCTCGCGGGCCACCATGGCCTCCATTGGAATGCACTACGTCCGCACCTTCTATCTGCAGTGGGAACACTCGATCCCCGGCAGCGAGCACGGCGAAGTCGAATACGCCATCACGAGCGACAACTGGCGGACCCACCAGCGCCGCTAGACACACACCGCGACCAGCCGAAGACCGGCTCGTGTTCGCCCGGATCCTGGGCATGTGCCTGAACCGATAAACAATTCGGTTACGAATGCAGTTTCAACCGTGCTCGCCGATCACTAAATAGCTCAGCGCGTTCGACTTTTCCAGTGTTTTCGTGCTCGATGGAGTGATGACCGCGACGATCCATAAAGTCGTCGCAGGCAATGGCTACCAGTACTACCTGCGCAACGTCGCCGCGGGAGACAACGACTCCCGCGGTCGATCCTCGCTGTCGGATTACTATTCCGCCCACGGCGAATCCCCCGGCGCGTGGCAGGGCTCCGGCCTCGCCGCCCTGGGGATCGTCGCGGGTGCGGAAGTGACCGAGTCGCAGATGAAGTCGCTGTTCGGACTGGGTCGACACCCGGACGCCGAACAGATCGAAGACGACGTCTACGACACACGACTAGCCGCCGGCGATACACCGAAAGCCGCACACAAAGCCGCCGATAAAGCATCACGTCTCGGAAATCCCTATCGCGTCTACACACCCACTTCCGATTATCGGAAACAGTGCACGAAGGCGTACGAGGCACACAATATCGCGCACGGAAACCCGCGAACCGATCGCATTGCCGATGAGGTGCGAGCGCAGATCCGGTCCTATGTCGCGTTCGATATGTTCACCGACGAATACCAACGGCCACCCCTGGACGAGCGGGAACTGTCGGGATGGATCGCCAAGAACTCACGCCCACCGACGACCGCGGTCGCCGGTTTCGACCTCACCTTCTCACCGGTGAAGTCGGTATCGGCGCTGTGGGCGCTGGCCCCACGCAACATCTCGGAGAAGATCGAGGCCGCCCACCACGCAGCGATCGCGGATGCGTTGGGGTGGTTGCAGCGCGAGGGGATCTTCACTCGCCTGGGCCGAAACGGTGTCCGCCAAGTCGACGTGGAGGGCACCGTCGCCGCGTGTTTCACCCACCGCGACAGCCGCGCCGGTGACCCGGATCTGCACACGCATGTGTTGATCGCCAACCGTGTCCGCACCCTCGACGGACTGTGGCGCACCCTGGACAGCGCCACCCTGCACCACGTGGTGGTGACCGTGAGCGAGATCTACAACACCCGCCTCGAACACCACCTCGAAGACACTGTCGGTGTCGAATTCGCGCCACGGCCGGGCACCGACCCGACCAAACGTCCGATCCGCGAGATCGTCGGCATCCCACTCCGGTTGATCGAGGCATGGTCGCGACGCGAAACCGCGATCCGCGCCCGTGTCGGAGAACTGTCCGCGCACTTCCAACACCGCCACGGCCGCGAACCCGTCCCCAACGAAGTGCGTGACCTGGCCCAGCAAGCCACCCTCGAAACCCGACCCACCAAACACGGCCTGCGCTCCTTCGCTCAGCAACGCAGCAGCTGGCGGGCCGAAGCGATCGCACTGCTCGGTGACCGCGAGGCCCTCGCTCGGGTGGTCTCGACCGCGTTGAATCCGCTGCGCACACCACGAATTACGGCCACCGGTGAGTGGATCGCCGCCACCGCTGACCAGGTCCTCGAGGTCGTCGCCGAACACCGCTCGACCTGGCGGGCAGCCAACGTCCGTGCCGAGATCGAACGCCAACTCCGTGGCAAGATCCGCGGCAGAGACTGGGAACAGGTTTGCGAGGCCGTGCTCGCTGAAGCTCTCGCGCCTTCTCGTTCGATCCCACGCGGTGACTCCGATGTCGCCGCCCAGCCCGACCTCGCGACCGTTCCTTCAGCGTTGGCGCGCCGCGACGGGGCCAGCGTCTACACCCACGCGGGTTCGCAGATCTACACCTCGGTCCAGGTGTTGGCGGCCGAGAAGGCGCTGATCGAACTGTCGATGCAAGCCGGCGCCCGCCAACTGGACCGGGCCACCGTCACCGCGGCGGTGCGTGACTACAACACCGCGAATCCGGATCGGCCCTTGAACGCCGGACAGGCTGGGGTCATCGAAGGGTTCGCCAGCTCCGGCCTACGGGTCCATACCGCCAACGCCCCAGCGGGTTCGGGCAAGACCACCGCGATGGCGGTACTCACCACGGCATGGAATTCCAGCGGCGGTGTAGTGCTGGGGTTGGCGCCGACGGCCTCGGCCGCGGCGGTACTCGGTGAGTCGATCGGCGCACGCTGTGAGACCGTCGACAAACTCCTCGACGTCCTCACCCGACACACACCGAGCACGAACAATCCCGCGCACGAGCGGGATCTACCGCCGCCGTTGCCGCAGTGGGTACTCGACATCGACACCGACACGTTGGTGATAGTCGATGAACACGTCAAACTCGGCACCCTCAAACGCCTCCGTCTGCTGCAATTCCTCACCGACCGCGGCGCGACCATCCGCTGCATCGGCGACGACCACCAACTCCCCTCGATCGAGGCCGGCGGCGCGGACACCGACATGCACACCGCCGCACCCGAACACACCCTCACCCTCACCCACGTCGTACGTTTCGCCTCCACCGCCGAAGCATCAGCCAGCCTTAGCCTGCGCGAAGGCGATCCCGCCGCACTGGGCTGGTACCTGGACAACCACAGGATCCACGCCGGACACGTCGGCGCCACCCACGACGACACCTACACCAACTGGGCTACTGATCATCTCGCCGGTCGCGACACCATCATGTTGGCTGCCAACCACGAGGTCGTCACCGCGTTGAACGAACGCGCCCGCGTCGACCGACTCGCGCGTGAGGGTGGGGTTTTCGGTGCGGAAGTGAGGCTCGCCGACGGCCTGGCAGCCAGTGTCGGTGACACGATCCGCACCCGGCGCAACAACCCGCGACTGCGGATCAGTGAGTCCGATTGGGTGCGCAACGGTGACGTCTGGACCGTCGAAGCCGTGCATTCCGACGGCAGTATCACCGCGAACCGGCACGGAAGAACACGCGCGAGTATGCGTCTTCCCTCCGACTATGTGTCCCGGTTCGTGCGGTTGGGGTACGCGGCGACGGTCGATTCCGCACAAGGAATCACCGCCGACACCTGTCACGTCGCGCTCACCGGGAGCGAAACCAGGCAGCAGTTGTATGTCGCGATGACGCGCGGGGTGCACGCCAACCACGCCTACATCCCGACCGCGTTGAACGGTGACGAGGGCTCGTTCTGGACCGAACCAGCCGTGTATCCACGCACCGCCGTCGAAGCTGTCGTGCAGATCCTGGCGCGCGACGGGGCACAGAAATCGGCGCACACACAGTTGCGGGAGGTGTTGAATCCGCATGGGCGGCTTGGACGCGCACTCGATATCTACCTCGATTCCCTCGGCCTCGCCGCAGAGAACGTGCTCGGCGCGCACGGTCTGGCCCGCCTGGATGCCGCCGCCGAAGCACTGTTGTCGAACCTGACCGACAGCCCCGCCTACCCTGTCCTGCGCCAGTACCTCGCGATACTCGCCGCCTCCGGCCGCGACCCGGTACACGAACTACACACCGCCGCCGCCATGCACGAACTCGACACCGCCGCCGATCCCGCTGCCGTGCTGGCCTGGCGACTCGACCCCACCGGGGCACACTCGGCCGGAACCGGGCCACTGCCCTGGACGCACGGCATCCCGGGCGGTCTCGACTCCGATGTCACTCGGGTCGCTGCTCGCGCGCGGATCGTCGCCGACCTGGCCGCACTGATCCGCCGCGACACACAGTCATGGACACCAGTGACCGCGCCCGCCTGGGCACGACCACTGCTCGGTGTCGACGCGGGACTGCTTGAGGAGGTGGCGGTGTGGCGTGCCAGCCTGCACATCGACGACACCGACCTGCGGCCCACCGGCCCGAACCGGTACGCGGTCCTCGAACGCGAACACCAGCACCTTCTCGACACCCGCGTCGAGGCCGCGCTCGGTGACCTCACGCGCCCGGTCCACCAGTGGGCCGACCTCATCGGCGGTATCGAGCCCCGGATCCTGACCGACCCGTATTGGCCGGTCCTCGCCGACCGCATCGACCTCGCCGCCCGCGCCGGAATCGACATCACCCACCGACTCACCCAGGCTGCCGCAGTCCGGTCGTTGCCCGATGAGATGCCCGCCGCTGCGCTCTGGTCACGCCTGGAACTGGAACCCTCAGCCCTCGACGGCGACCTGAACCTGCGACCGGACTGGATCACCGACCTACACACCGTCCTCGGCCACGACCTCACCGACCGCGTCGTCAACGATCCCGCCTGGCCACGCCTGGTCGCCGCCATCGACCACGCCACCGGCACGACATGGACGCCATTACAACTACTCACCACCGCCCATGAGCTGCTCACCGCCGCCACCCCCGACGACAGCACCGGGCTACGCCCCGACCAGATCGCCGCCGCACTCGCGTGGCGTATCGACGCACTCCTGCACCACACGCCCATCGCCGAAAACGAGCCCACCACACCACGAAACGAACCACCCATGACACAGCAACCCACCGCAGAAACGCACCAACCCGAACACCCGCCAGACCTCGAACCGGCCGTCGCCGAGCCCGACTTCGACGAACCACTGCCGGAGGTCGAACCCGAACCTGACCGCGCCCCCGAGACCGGCCCCGCCGAATCGCTCCGGACGATTGCTGAACTGTTCCAGAGCGGCGACATCACCGCCGCGGCGCAACGATTCCGCGAATTCGAACATCTCGCCACCGACGAGCAGCGCTGGGTCATCACCGAAGTCGCCGACACCCTCTACCGCAACGCCTTCCCTGTCGCCCGCGCGCGACTGCGCTGGGCCGGTGAACGTTTCCCACAACACCGCGCGCTCATCGATGCCTGCACACCCTACAACGATCCCCACGTCTACCAACCCGACACCGCACCTCGGCGCCCCTCATCCGACCGCAGTAATCCAGCGCCACGCGACCACGCCATCCGCTACGACCGCACGCTCGTCAGCGACTCGCTGCCCGACCCGATAGTCCGCGCTCGACGCGCCGAACAGGAATATCAGGACACCCGCGCCGGAGTCGACGACCAGCCCGATGCTCGTCCCGACGCTGACGAAGTACGCCGACTCACCGGCGACCCGAACCAACGCCGACCGGGCCGCGAGCGCGCCGACGATATCGATGACCGCCCCATAAACCCGCTGGCCGGACGCAGTTACCGCCGCGACGAAGCTCGAGACCTGGTCCCCGACGGCTACGCCCTCGACTACGACAAAGCCGGCACCGCCCGCACCCGCGGCCTGGAATGCGTGTCCTGCGGTATCGAACGCCGACCCATCGACGCCACCCCCATCCCGCCACGCCGCAGCGACGACGGACTGTGCGAAGACTGCCGCGAGGACAACCAGCCCGCCATCCCAGACCACGACCCGGCCCAACACGTCACAGCACGCGCGCAATACCTCGCCGCCACCAAACCCCTACCCACCGTGCACGCCATCCTGCGCCGCGACTGGCAAGCCATCCCCAACCCGGTCGACCGGGCCAGGATCGAAGCCTGGGTACGCGCTCATCCCCTCCCCGCCCCTGACACCACCGTCGAACCGGAATACGAACCGCCCGTCAATGATCCGCTGTTCGCCTACACCGATATCGAACTCGAAGACCGGATCACCGAACTCCGACAAGAACTCGCCCTGGCCGCCACCAACGCTGTCATCTACTCCCCCGTGCCACCCGACCCTGCCGATCACGCCAACGTAGACACAGTGGTTGCCCGCCATATGGCAGCCCAAGACGCGATTCGCGCCGCATTGGAGGCCAGCGATGAACTCCATCGTGCTGCACGAGCGATGTACGCCACACGCACCGAATTGGCCACCCACCGTGAACGCCTCGACGCCACACCCACGCGCAAACGGACCACACGCCACACCCTGCGCACCCGCATCGATGAACTCATCGGCAAACAAGCCGCCCGCGAAAGAGAACACACCAACGCCCGCAACACAGCTCGCCTAAAACACAACAACGCCATCGGCTACGCCGGAACTCCTGACCACTGGGAGAACGTACTCGCCACCAGCCCGCATCAGATCGAAACCCAAGCCCGCGCACGGCAGCAAGGAAGTGACAACCTCGACACCAGGACAGAAAGATTTATCGCCGAAACGAGCACCGAGATCGACCGCTACCGTGCCGAACAACACCGCCGCAGCGATCTCACCCCCACCCAACGTCAGAATGAGCACGCGGTGCGGCACACCACCGACGGCGCCGATACGGCCACCGACACCCCACTCTACGAGCCACAACCTTGGAACAACACTGCGCTAGACGTAGGGTTGTGACCCACGCAGAAACCATATATTCGGGGCTGCTACCTAGATTGGTGACCTGCCCTATCGAATGGGTTCCAGTCTGTCACGCATCGTGCAGAAGCCCATTCCGCCGAGCCTGCACAAGCGAGAGAGGACCTCAGAGCCTTGTGGGGTTTTCCCCAACTCTGGCAAGAGCAAAGATCTCCCAGGCGTCGGCGGGCTCTTTCAGTCGAGCCTCCGCCAGTTCCTCCTGCGCACCCTCGATCGTGGGATGCACATCCTGCCATCGTTCATGGAATGAACGAATCGCGCCCGGCCCTGCTTCATCCGGCTCTTCGAACACCGCGACCAGAAAACCAACTGTCTCGTCACTCATGCCGTCGATTGTGCCGACTCGCGACCGGCTCGGTAGCACTTTCAGCAACCCACAAGACCCTTGTTTCCCGCGAGCCGCAGCACCGACGGAAGGCGCAGGAACGTGTCGGTGCACCGGAGTACGGTCACGGCAGGCAGGGCGGAACCTGCTGCGGTATCAAGGAGAGTGTGAACAATGAAGTTCGAGCTCAATAAGAAGGCGTTGGAAGAACTCGAAAAACAGCTGTCGGCCACCGTCGAAGTGCCTGCCGGACCCGAGGCTGACGCGATCCGCGCAGTGAAGCAACAGTACAAGCAGAAGACTGGTGCTGAGTTGAACACCGAAGGCGCTCGAAAGATCGTTCGGGAAGCGCGCAAGCGCTGACAGTTGCAAGTTGTCCGGACGGTACTATGCCTGCCGGACAACTGCTTTCGTCACTGCAACGATTATTTGCGGTGAGTCGAGCTCATCCGTTCAACGACCGCTGCTGCTTTCGTCGCAAGCCCTCGAACATACGTATGCGATCATCATATGAGACACAGGCGGGGCCCTCATCCAGCCAGACAATGTCAGAGAAGACGCGAACCCCCGTCCGATGCGATCTCGCGGCCGACCGGGTCTGGCGCGACCCTAACTGGGCATCGTCAGTCCATGTCGCAAAGCCGCTTTCGCGCCCGTGCGAGGTTGTTGCGGTATACCAAAATATGCGGGTGGTCAGCGTCGAGTGCCCGTTCGGCGTCCGTGAGGTTTCGCTCATACAGTGCGTTCGAGAAGCGTGTCCCTCGGCGCCTCCGAATGTACTAGAACCCACCGGGCTGGATAGGAAGCGCTCGCGCGTGCACCGCGAACTCCGAGTCGTCGCCGCCGGTGCCGCTGTCGTCGGTCCACACCACGAATGCGGTCTCCGGGTCGCCCGGGCCGAATAACGCTGCCACTCGAGTACCGAATCGATCGCCCGCTGTCGTCGTGTTGACCTGGATTTCCTGACCGATAGAACCTTGGCTCTCGGACAACAACTTTGCGCGGACACTCGGTTGCGTCGAGAAGGTCTCTGCGCTCTTCTGCACCCAGGCAACAACGAATCGGCCGCCTGGCAGCCCGGTCACAGACGGCCAGGAGCAGTTGATGCCGGAGCCAGCGCTCACCCCTACGCTGATGTCCGTGAAGGTGCCATCCGGTGCGTAGACATGCGCTTCCACGACGCTCTTCTCGACTCCGATGTTGCTGTTGCCAAGGCTTCTGACGTGGACGACGACGAAGTTTCCACTGTCGAGAAGGGCCATCGCCCCGCTCCCGAATCCAGACAGATTCGGTGTGATTTCCAAGCCGGTCGATCCAGCCAGGTCACGAATCCGGAATACCAGCGTTCCACCTCCGGGCGCCGAAGGGTCGCTCCGCCATCCGATGACGTACGCCCCATTCTCCAACGGCGCGGCGAGCGGGTTCCGATGAAAGCCTTCGGTGGCACTGACCAAAGATTCGGAGCCTGCCTTGGTGCCATCGAAGTGGAAGCGCTGCGCGCGAACACGTTGATCCGGACGCGGATCGACCCATGTGACGAGGAAGCCACCGTCGGTAAGGCCTATGACAGCCAACCGATTGTCCGGTTCAACCGGTTCGGTACTGACCTGGATCTCGGATCCGACCTTCTCCGCACTGTTGTTAAACCGTTGCACTTTCACACGCGGTGCAGAATCGAAGGGCCGTTCGATCCATGCGACCACCGGGCCGAAGCCGGTATTGGCGACCGCGGGGAACACACGCTCGATATTGCCTCCGACCGGTGCGGGGTCGTTGACAACGAACTCCCCGCCACTTTTGGTTCCGTTCGCGAGAAACAGTTGGGCTTTGATGCTCGCGCTGCTGCTGTCTGTCCACACAACGAAGCTGTGCGTGCCCCCCAGCCGCGCTACGGCGGGGTGATGTTGAAAGCCTGTCGTGGTCGTGTTCACGAGAATCTCGGTCATGGCTTCCTCCGCTACTCAGGTGTCGATCAGGAGCCCTGCCTTGCACGCGATCCGATTGTCGTCGATCCTGGACAATTCCATCTCACTACCCCGAAGATGCACTGCTACAGATGAATTTGATGCACGTGGCAGGGATAGCTCTCACATAGAGCTGCTGGCGATGTACCGGCAACGATCGGTCAGCGGTGCTGTGCCGCTTCGGTCAGTCGCTCGGCCCCCTCAAGAAACGCCGAACCCAGAGAACTGTCGGCGAGCCGGGAACCGACCGAGGCGAAAACGACCGCGCCGACAACCCGCCCGGTCTGGATCACCCATGGATCAGGAAGCGGCCCCTCATTCGGCCGAGGGCCGGGCCCTGGCCACGGCCACTTACGAGGCCAGGGCGTCCCACACCAGTCATCGATGAATTCCTTCACGAGACCGTCCGAGGACTCACCGCGTAACTCCGCCTCGGTCGCGATACGTGCCACGGTGTGGGCCATCTGTGCCGCGCTGATCAGGAAATCGTTCGGGGAGCTCGCGAGGGACGAGGACCGGGGAAGTCGTGCCCCGGCGCCCTCCAAACCAGCGTGAGTCAGAGGGCCATGCGGAACGATCGCATCCCACACTCGTGGATCGATTCCTGCGATGGTGGACAGCAACGAAACGGTGCGCGTCATGATTCTCCTCGCGTTTGGACCAGAGATCTGAGCACGTTCTCGAATCGGTTCGTCGGCTCGCGCCGTCGATCCGAATTCGCGAGCCAATCCATCTGTCAACGGCAAGCGAATCCTGGACACTTTCCGGCACCTGAATTCTGACCCCCTCGGTCGGTCGGGTTGGTGGTTTCAGTCTTCAGTTGTGCTGG
>NZ_QCYJ01000008.1 GCF_003123685.1 Nocardia aurea | reverse complement strand
GCCAGGACATCTCCGAACGCGTCCTGCAGATGGCGTCCACGCCGCCGCAGTTCAGCCTCGGGAAGTCGTTCCCGCGGTTCGGGCCGATCGGCCCGTGGCTGGTCACCCTGGACGACCTCGACGACCCGGACGACCTCGAACTCGGCTGCGCCGTCAACGGCGAGACCGTGCAGAGCGCGCGCACCAAGGAATTGATCTTCTCCGTACCGAGCCTGATCTCCAAGTTGTCGTCGACGTTGCCCCTGCTGCCCGGCGACGTCGTCTTCACCGGCACCCCGTCCGGAGTCGGCCTGGGCCGCGTGCCGCAGCGGTGGCTCCAGCCCGGCGACGAGCTCGTGAGCTGGATCGAAGGCATCGGTGAGATGCGACACCGCTTCGTCGCCGGCTGAACCTCATCACAGGAAGCACAGTCAGGAAGCACACAGCATGGAATTCGTACGGCGGTTCGCCCCCGACAGCCTGAAACCCGACGTCTTCGACCACCGGCCGCTGGCCGATCTGGAGAGCTGCCTGATCGAGGGCGTCCGCGCCCCGGAGGGCAGCACGGGCTTCCCGCGTCACAAGCACCCCGAGTCCGACCAGCTCTTCTTCATCCTCGAAGGGTGCATGCAGCTCGAACTCGACGGGGAGCAGCATGCGGTCCCCGCGGGGTCCACGGTGTTCATCCCGGCCGGCACGCCCCACCGGAACCACTACCCGCATCCGGGCACCGAGCTTCACCTCGACGTTCTCCTGCCGCCGCCCGCTCGCGGGCTGCCGCTCGCCGAGGCGGCGGACGAGGACGAGAGCGGCGGACCGGGCACCCACTACGTGCTGCCGCCCAGCGATGACCTCGGCATCGAGATCGTGCCCGGATTCCACGTCCGCGATCTGGCCCACAGCGGATCCGGGAGCTCGTACGCGTCCATGCGGCTCGCGCACGTCGACCCGGGCAACGACGCCCTGCCGTGGCACATCCACGAGTTCGACCAGCTCTATTTCGTCCTCGACGGGACCCTGGAAGTCGAGGTCGCCAACCACCGTCACCGGGCCACCCGCTTCGACCTGGTCGTGCTGCCCGCGGGTGTCCCCCACCGCAACCGGAACCCCGGACCTGGCCGGGAGAGCCATCTGGTGCTCCTCGTCCCCGAGCCGGCACCAGGCGTTCCCCCGGACCTCGGCGTCGACTTCCGCCTGAACGGCCACAGCTTCGGGTGACGGCGCCCCGACTTCAAGGAAATGAGCAGAACATGACGAAGGTATCCGTCGGAGAAGGCGTTCGACTCAACTACCGCGTCGCGGGCAGCGGCAGGACGCTCCTGTTCCACCCCGGTTTCGCCAACACGCTCGACGTCTGGAACTGGGTGGTGGCGGAGCTGTCCGCCACGCACCGCTGTGTGACGTTCGACCCGCGCGGCCACGGCGCCTCGGACGCGCCCGACAGCGACTACACCCTCGACGAGATGGCCGCCGACGTCATCGCCCTGATCGAGCGGCTCGACCTGACCGATGTGACGCTTGTCGGCCACTCCCTGGGCGGGGCCGTCGGCCTGCGGACGGTGCTGGAGCACAACACCGCCGGCCGGATCACGGGCCTGGCGCTCGTGGCTCCGGCCGTGCCGTGCTTCGTCAGGCCGGACGACCTGGAGATCGGCACGCCGATCGACGCCTTCGACGGGGTGCTGGCCGGCCTGTCCGGGAGCTGGGTCGAGTCGATCCTCGGCGCCGCCGGCGCCTTCTACCACCGGACCGACGCCGCCACGGCCGGCTGGCTCGCCGGGAAGTCCCTCGAGATGCCGGCCCACCTCGGTCTGCGGTACTTCCGACAGCTCGCGACGATCGACTTCCGGGCCCGGCTGGCCGACGTCACCGTCCCCGTTCTCGTCGCCTGGGGGGCACAGGACCAGATGGCCGACCCTCGCTGGGCCGGATGGCTGCGCGAGCGGAACCTGCCGCGATGGTCGGTGGAGCTGATCGAGGACGCCGGGCACGGGGCGATGGTCGACCAGCCCGCGCGGCTCGCCGAGCTGCTGCGCGGATTCACCGCGACCGCCCCCGAGGACTCTTCCGGGCAGCCGCGTCAGCAGGGACGCCGTGAGGTGATCGCCGGCGCGCGGCTCGACGAGGAGCTGCGTGCCGCCTTCATCGAGGCGATGGCCGGAGTGTGCACGCCGGTGTCGGTCGTCACCGCCATGGACGGTGACCGGCCGCACGGCACCACGGTCAGCGCGTTCACGTCGCTGTCCGTGAGCCCGCCCATGGTGCTGGTGTCCCTGGACCGGAAATCGGACCTGCTGCCCCTGGTCCGGGACGGCGGCCGTTTCGGACTGAACGTTCTCGGCAGCGACCACGCCCAGTTGGCCGGCAACTTCGCGCGCAAGGGCAAGGAGAAGTTCGCCGACGTCTCGTGGCGACGTGAGCACGACCTGCCGCGGATCGCCGGAGCCGCGGGCTGGGTGGCGTGCACCGTCACCGGCCTCGTCGACGGGGGTGACCACGTCATCGCCCTCGGCACCGTCGTCGCGGCCGAGACGACGGCCACGCAGCCGCTGACCTACCACGGCCGCGCGTTCGGCACCCACCGCGCGCTGGACGGCAGCCGGATATGAAGGAACGTCGCCGCTACCGGGGCTACGGGCCCCGTCCCGATGGGATGTTTCCGCTGTACGGAGCCGTGATGGACGCCGCCCCGATGCCGAAGGAGATCGTGGCGCTGTTCCCGCCGGTGCTCGCCGCCGCCGACGAGCCGTTCGTCGGCATCACGACCGACGGGGTCGTCGTACCGGACCTGTTCTCGCTGCGCGACACGGGATTCGAACCGGGCCCCGCGGTCGAGGCCACGGAGGCGTTCCTGGCCGGGCTCAGCGAAGCACAGCGCGGCCTGGTCCGGTTCGACATCGGCGCCAAGCAGTGGCGCACCTGGACCAACGCCTACCCCACGTGGGAGCCGCACGGGCTGCTGCTCGACGACATGGAGCAGGCACAGCGGAACGCCGCCCTCGCGATCGTCGAGGCGAGCCTGTCGGCGAAGGGCTTCACCGACACGCGGGCCGCGATGGCCCTCAACGGCGCCCTGGGCGAACTGATCGAGCAGTACCCCGGCACCCTCCGGGAGTACGCGTACTTCTTCGCCGTCTACGGCACGCCTTCGGCCACCGAACCGTGGGGGTGGCAGCTGTGGGGGCACCATCTCGATGTCCACTGCTTCATCCTGGGCGGCCAGATCGTGCTCACCCCCACGTTCATGGGCGCCGAGCCGGTCGAAGCCGACCGGGGCACATACCGCGGCACCCGGTTGTTCGACGCCGAACGCGCCGCGGGGCTCGCCGCCCGGCGGATGCTGCGGCCCGGCCAGACCGACCGTGCCGTGCTGCACCAATCCATCCTGTCGCGCGACCTCCCGCCCGAATTGGTCAACTTCGTCGACGGCCGCCACAAGGCCGGCGCCGGGCGGGACAACCGCGTCATCCCGTACGAGGGCATCCGCGGCGACGAGTTGTCCGCCGGGCAGCAGGAGGTGCTGCTCGCGCTGGTCCGGCCCTACGCGGAGCGGCTGCCCACCGGTCCGGCCGAGGACCTGATGGCCTCGGTCGCCGCGCACCTCGACCAGACCCACTTCGCCTGGATCGGCGGCGACGGCGACGGCGACGCCTTCTACTACAAGGTTCACAGCCCCGTGATCCTGATCGAGTACGACTGCCACCAGGGTGTCTTCCTCGACAACGAGGAGCCCGAACCGTTCCACGTGCACACCGTCGTCCGGACGCCGAACGGTGGCGACTACGGCCGGGACCTGCTCCGGCAGCACCATGCCCGGCACCACCGAGCGCCGCGGTAGCCCGCGTAGGTGCCGATGAGCATCATGTCGCGCACGTGGTGTCCTGGCGATGAGAGGTCTTGTCGACGGTCATGCGCATGCCTTTCCGCCGGTACGACCTGCCCAGAGGTGAGCAGACCTTCTCCGCGACGTTCTCGGCCGACGGAGGACGGCTGAGCGGGACGATGACCAGCGCCCAGGCCAGCCTGGAGATCGCCGAGGGGTCGGCAGGTGAAGGCGAGGTCACCTGGCTGGCACGCAAGGCGATCATGGGGATGAACATGCGTTTCACCGGCCTGCTCGACGGTGACGAGCTCTCGGGCAGGGTGAAGGTCGGCGTGCTCGGCTCCTTCCCCGCCCGCGCCGTGCGCGCCGTCCCGCATCCGATGGGGACCACGCTCTGGATGGTCACCGGGTACGACGAGAGCCGGGCCGTGCTCAATGACACCCGTTTCTCCAAGCACCCCCGGCACGCGCCGCAGTGGATGCGCGATCTGGGGCTGTCCTCCGAGACCGAGGGCCCGACCGGGGTGAACATGCTCAACAGCGACCCGCCCGACCACACCAGGCTGCGCCGCCTGGTGAGCAAGGGGTTCACCCCACGCCGCGTGGAAGCCCTGCGCCCGCGGGTGCAGGAGATCACCGACGAGCTGATCGACCGGATGGCCCCGCTCGGACGAGCGGACCTGATCGACGCGTTCGCCTACCCGCTGCCGATCGCGGTGATCAGCGAGCTGATCGGCGTGCCGGAGGGGGATCGGGCCGACTTCCCTGCCGACACCGAGGACGGCAGCCTCAGCGAACGCGAACTGGTCGGCACGCTGAACCTGCTGCTCGTCGCCGGGCACGAGACCACGGTCAGCCTGATCGGCAACGGCATGGTGGCCCTGCTGCGCCACCCGGATCAGCTTCGCCTGCTGCGCGACGATCCCGGCCTGCTGCCCTCGGCCATCGAGGAGATGCTGCGCTTCGACGGCCCGGTTGAGCAGGGCACCCTGCGGGTGGCGGTGGAAGACGTGGAGGTCGGCGGCGAGACCATCCCGGCGGGCAGCCCATCGCCTTCCGGACGGTGCTGGAGCGGCTGCCCGGCCTGGCGCTCGCCTGCCCAGCCGACCGGCTGCGCCAGCGGCCGGGGACGGGAACGTTGTTCCGCGGCTACGCCGAGGTGCCGGTGACGTTCTCGCCCGGCGCCTGATCCATGTCTTCCGGCAGTGGCTCGGTGAGCAGGCGCTGGATGATCGGGCCCACCAGCGTGACGATCGTTTCCACGGAGGCCGAGGCCAGCGGTTCGACGCGCAGGTGGTGGCGGGTCACGGCGACGCCGACGAGCTGGACGCTGATCAGGCCGGCGCGCAACCGGGCATCCGGCAGATCCAGGTGCCTGGCCAGCGAGGGCGCGAACTCGTTCTCGATGAAGTCGCGCAGCCGGGCGGCCGGCTCGTGGTCGACCACCGCCAGCCGCATCAGGGCCGCCGCCCGGTGGCCCGGCTCGTCGCTCGCGTTCACCTCCAGGAACCTGCGGACGAGGCGTTCCCCGAAATGCTCCAACCCTTCCGACAGCAGTTCGGCTACCGGATCACGGACCGGCTCGTGCCTGTTCAGCACCGCGTCGTAGAGCCCCTGCTTGCTGCGGCCACGCCTGCCGTTCGCGATGTCCGTACCCGGTCCTTCCCGCACGCGGCCACCCTACCCGCTGCCGCATTTTCTCCATCTCCCACTGAAGTAACCGGCCGGCCGGCCCGTTCTTCATTCGATCAAGACCCATTCGGACGGAGGACCATGGATGACAACCGCCGCCTCCTGGTGGCCGGCGGAGGGCTGAGCGGTCTCGCCACCGCGGCCTTCCTCGCCCACTACGGCGCGCCATGCCTGCTCGTCGAGCGGAGGACCGAGGCTCCGCGGACCTCGCGCAACGAGCGGCTCAGCGTCCGGGCCGTGGAACTGCTGGACAACCTCGGGCTCCGGGAGGCCGTCTCCGAGGCGGGATTCCATCCCGACGAGCTCGGTGACATGCTCCGTGTCGACACCCTGGCGGGATCCGAGATCGGCCGCACCCCTCAGCCGTGGGTGGAGGTGCCGGCGCGGATCAGCCCGTTCCAGCCGGTCTGCTGCAACCACTCGCGGCTGCGCGACCTGGTGCGTCGGCGTGCCACCGAGCTGGGCGTTGAGATGTGGACGGGCGCCGAGCTGACCGGCCTGCGGCAGGCCGGTGAGGGGATCG
>NZ_QCYJ01000128.1 GCF_003123685.1 Nocardia aurea | reverse complement strand
CTCGGTGTGTTCTACTCCGCACTCGACGCACTGAAGCCGCTGGTCACGTCCGCCTAAGGAAAGCCTGCGGTTAGTCTGGACTCGTGGCAGCACCTCACGTGGACACTCCCGCCGTCGACACCACCGCACACGCCGAGCGGACGCCGGACCTCCCCCAGCCGTATGCGGAGCTGGGGCTGGCGGACGACGAGTACGCGCGTATCCGGGAAATCCTCGGGCGTAGGCCCACGGATGCCGAACTCGCCATGTACTCGGTGATGTGGAGCGAGCACTGTTCGTACAAGTCGTCCAAGAAGCACCTGGCCTACTTCGGTGAGACCACCACGCCGGAGATGCGCTCCAAGATGCTCGCCGGTATCGGCGAGAACGCGGGTGTGGTGGACATCGGCGACGGCTGGGCCGTCACCTTCAAGGTCGAAAGCCATAACCACCCGTCCTATGTGGAGCCGTACCAGGGTGCGGCGACAGGTGTCGGTGGCATCGTGCGGGACATCCTCGCGATG
>NZ_QCYJ01000131.1 GCF_003123685.1 Nocardia aurea | reverse complement strand
GACATCGGGCAGTCGCTCGATGAGATCGTCGAGCAACCAGTCGAGGCTACGGGGCTTGGAGGTTGTCACCGGCACCTTCTTGTCGATCGGACTGCTTTGCTGAATTGTCGATTTCGACACGATTGAGTCGGCCCTGGCGGGTACCGCTCTCGATCGCCGACATCAGATTGCGCGCTTCGTCGGCGGAACGCGGTCGTGGCATCGTCACGGACCTGGTCTTCTTGGCCGCCGACTCGGCCGCGGCCTCCTCGGCGGCGCGCCTGCGCCGAGGAAGTGCTGGTTTCTCCCCGCCGCTCGGCGGCATCGCTATCGTCCGTTCTGTATTGGCCATACCCGCGGTGACCGTCGAGACCGCCGCGGGCGCGAAACTCGGCTGCGGTGGCGGAGGCGCGATCGCGGGCCTGCGTTCCACGGGTTCGTCATCGGAGCCGGTGGCGATCAGTGCCGTCGGCACCAGGACGATCGCCTTGATGCCACCGTAGTCGGATTCGGCCAGTCGCACCGAGATCCCGTGGCGCTGTGACAGTTTCGCGACCACGAACAGTCCGAGCCTGGCGTCGGTCGACAACGCGGCCACGCTGAAGTCCGGCGGCTCGGTCAGCAACGCGTTGCGTTCGGCCAGTTCGGTCGTCGACATACCGAGACCCTGGTCGGCGATCTCCAGCGCGACACCTCTGCCGACCTGATTACCCGAGATCGAGACCCGCGACTGCGGCGGTGAGAAGGCGGTGGCGTTATCGGTGAGTTCGGCGAGCAGGTGGATGAGGTCGGCCACCGCGCCGCCGGTGATCCGCAGTTCGGGCAGCTTGCCCGTATTGATCCGGGTGTAGTCAAGACTCTCGGCCACGGCGCTGCGCACGACGTCGATCAGTGGCACCGGATTGCGCCAGCGCCGACCGGGTTTCTCGCCGCCGAGGATGATCAGGTTCTCGGCGTTGCGCCGCGAGCGGGTCGCCAGGTGGTCGAGCTGGAACAGGACGTCGAGTTTGCTCGCGTTCTCTTCCTCGCGCTCGGCCCGGTCGAGCAGCGCGAGCTGGCGGTGCACCATGACCTGGCTGCGATGGGCGATATTGAGGAAGACCGCGTTCACGCCCTCCCTGGTCTTGGCCTCGGCGACGGCGGCGACGACGGCGGCGGCGTGGGCGCGGTTGAACGCGTCGGCGACCTGGCCGATCTCGTCGGTGCCGAAGTCGAGCGGAGCCAGATCGGCGTCCTCGTCGAGTTCGCGGCCAGAACTGAGTCTCTTGATGGCCTCGGGCAGGCGCTGGTCGGCCAGTTCCAAGGTCTCGCGGCGCAGCCTGCGCATCCGGCGGATGAGTCGATTGGCCAGGAACAGCGCGGCGACGAAGGCCAGCAGCGTGACGAGGCCGACCGCGATACCGCCGTAGAGGGAGTTGGACGCGGTCTCCTCGCCGGAGGCCATGGCGTTGCGGTGCGCTTCGCGGCTCTGGGCTTCCCAGAGTTTGAGCAGATCCGAACGCACATGCGCGGCGACGGTTCCCCATTCGGCGAAGCCGAGCGGCAACGCGTTCGCCTGCGCCGAGTTGGCCGACGATCCGCTCGTCGAGTTACTCGTGGAGTTGCTCGACGAATTACTCGTCGATCCGCTCGTCGAGTTCCGCCCGGCCGGGGCGTCGCTCTCCGGGGCGACCACGCCGCGGCGGATGACGGCATCCTCCATCGCGGTGAGTTGCTGCCAACTCTGTCCGTCCAGGACCGCCTTGAGCTGTGCCTTGCGATCACCGGTCAATGTGCCGGCGGCGAAGGCCATCTCACCGCGCGCGTCCCCGACGTAGCGAATGAATTCGGTGAGCTGTTCGGCGGAGAACTGATTGGTGAGCAGGCCGAGCGAACCGATCGAACCGGCTCGCGAAACCGCCTCGGCCGCCCGCAGCGGGTGGATCGCCTTGTACAGGTCGACCGCGATCTTGGCGTCCGGCGCGACCTCGGCGGCGAGCAGCGAACCCTGCACGATCGTGTCGATGACGGTACTGAAGGCGAGGAAGACCTGCTGGGGCGGCAGCGCCCGCGCGTCGATTCCGGCGCGAAGAATCGGAAGTTGTTCGTACAGTTCGGTGTAACCCTCGAGTTCCGACCTCAGGTCGGGACGAAGGAGTGCCGCGCTCTCACCCACGAGTTGCAGCGCGGCGAGCGCGTTGTCGGAATTCTTCCGCGTCGCCGCGATGTTCTCACCCACCGCGGGGTCGCCCGCCAGGAACAAGATCGAAGCGCCGCGCTCCAACTGGAAGGCCTCGATCATCAGGACCGACGGCTCGGTGGTCGCGCTGGCCAGTTCCGCCCAGTTCTCGGCGTCCTTGCCGTTGTTCACCAGGTAGACCGAAGCTCCGACACCGATGCCGAGCAGAGCGATACTCGGGATCAGCGCGATCGCGAGCAGCCGGGCGCGGACTCCGATAGGACCGTGTAGCTTTCCGCGCTTGATAGCTGTGGTCAAGGTATCGAGGAACTTGCTGTCAAACACCGGTAATCGAGCCTACCTCTGGGCGTTCCCGCCCTCTTGCGACCGGTCGACGGGGACCGGAAACCGGTGTGGCACCGGTTGTATCCCGAGCCACCCTAACGATTGAAGTCACGGTTGCGCAACAAAATGGAAGAGTCAGGTTTAATTTCCTCGCACATCCAGAGGCCCTCGGGAGAGCGTTCGTCGTGGGGTTTCGGTGCGTTCGGGGATCTCGTCAGCGCCCGCGACCAGGGTCGTCGGGATGAGGACGATCGCTCGCACGCCGCCGTAGTCGGATTTGCCCAGCCGCACCGAGATGCCGTGACGGGTCGCCAGCATGGCGATGACGAACAGACCGAGGTGCGCGTCGCTCGACAGCGCTGCCAGCCCGAAACTCGGCGGGTCGGCCAGCATCGCGTTCCGCTCGTCGAATTCGGCATCGGACATACCGAGCCCCTGGTCGGTGATCTCGAGCACGACACCCTTGCCCACCGATTGCCCCGACACGCTCACCCGGGTCTCGGCCGGTGAGAAGGCGGTCGCGTTGTCGGTGAGTTCGGCGATGAGGTGGATGAGGTCGGCGACCGCGCCGCCGACGATCCGGATATCGGGAACCCGCCCGGTATGGATCCGGGCGTAGTCCAGACTTTCTGCTACCGCGCCGCGCACCACGTCGATGAGCGGAACCGGGGTGCGCCAGCGTCGGCCCGGCTGCTCGCCGCCGAGGATGATGAGATTCTCGGCGTTGCGGCGGGCGCGGGTGGCGAGATGGTCGAGCTGGAACAGGGTGTCGAGTTTGCCCGGATCTTCCTCGTCGTTCTCGGCACGGTCGAGTAGCGCGAGCTGGCGGTGCACCATGACCTGGCTGCGACGAGCGATATTGAGGAAGACGGCCTTGACACCCGCGCGCGTCTTGGATTCGGCGACAACCGCCGCGACGGCCGCGCTGTGCGCGCGATTGAACGCGTCGGCGACATGGCCGATCTCGTCGGCGCCGAAATCCAGCGGCGTGAGGGCGGCCTCCCGGTCGATGTCACGACCGTCGTTGAGCCAGCGGATGGTTTCGGGCAACCGCTCCTCGGCGAGTGCGAGGGTCTCCTGACGCAGTCGGCGCATCCGGCCGATCAGGCGGTTGGCCAGGAACAGCGCGGCGAGGAAGACCAGCACGGTGATGGCGAGAATCGCCGCACCGCCGTAGGCCGATCTTTCCGCGCGGTCCTCACCGGCGGTCGTCGCGTCGGCCTGGCTGTCGCGGCACAGATCGACCCACAACCGTGCCAGTGCCGCACTCACCGAAGTGGCGGCCGTCTGCCATCCGACCGCGGCTTCGTCGTCGGGCACCTCCTCGGAATCCACCACGCCGCGTCGGAGCATCGCGTCTTCCATCGCGACGATCCGGCGACGCTCCGGTCCCTCGGTGATGGCCGCGAACTGGTCCGCGCGGGGACCGGAGACAGCGGAGGCCACCGTGGCCAGCTGAGCCCGTGAATCACCCACGTACCGGGTCAGATCCGCGAGTTGCGCGCCGGTGAGCCGGTCGGTGACCCGGGCGACAGCGCCGACCGCGGCCGCGCGCGAGATCGATTCGCTCGCGCGCAGCAGGAGCATGGCCTGGTACAGGCCGGTCGCGGCCTCGGCGTCCGGGGCGACCTCGGCGGCGAGCAGCGTCGCGGCGACGATGGTGTCGATGACCGTCGAATAGGCGGTGAACACCTGATCGGCGGGCACGGCGCGCGCGTCGATTCCCGAGCGCAGCGCGGGGAGCTGGCTGTAGAGCTGGTTGTAGCCGTCGATATCGCTCGACAGGTCGGGCCGCAGTGCCGAGGCCGCGTCACCCTGCGCCTGCACCGCCGCCAGGGCGGTATCGGAGTTCTTCCTCGCGACCGTGAGCGTGCCGGTGGCGAGTCGACTCCCGGCCAGGTACAGCACCGACGCACCGCGTTCGACCTGGAACGCCTCGACCATCTGGCGCGCCGGATCGGTTGTGGCGCTGGCGAGTTCGGCCCACTGCCCCGCTTTGCGCCCGTCCTTGATCAGGTAGACGGTCGCACCGGTGCCGATGCCGAGCAGGGCCAGACTCGGAATGAGGACGATCGCGAGCAGTCGGGTCCGTACACCGACCGTGCCGCGCGAACGCCCGCCCTCGGAACCTGCCGCTGTGTCACCACGAATGGAGTTGATACCTGACACCGATGTTCGATCCCCGCCTCTGAGGAATATCCGTCCACATAACTGCGAACGCCGAGCTGGTCGCCGGCTGCGCGACCGGCTGTGTGGGAAGTCACTCTATCCAGAGAAGTATCAGTTCACCAATAGAATTGGACACTCGAGACGTCGAGAGAGCGAACATCTCATCTGGGGTGGCGGAGTGCAACGGCGTTCTCGAGGGCGGAGAATACTGAGTCAATTGTTTCGGCCGTAACGATGTCTTCGCCTCGCCCGCGCTCACGGGCCCGCATCGGGAGCGGCCCGGTAGGTGGTGGACAGCGAACACGAGAATCGGTGTCCGCGCCGCTGACCCACATCGAGGACCTCGGTCGACGGCTTCGGAATCTGGTCGCGTGACCCGAGAGGCACGCGCTCTGGCCGGGATCCAGCGGCGCGGCAGTCACTGATTCCCGCGTCGCCGGGATGCTGCGGGAGCGCGGTACGACCCTCCGGATGCGTAACGGTTCAGGGAACGCTGTGATCGCGGGAACCGACGCGACCTCGGGTAATGCGTCGAGATACTCCGGTATTCGTTCGCAGCATCACGTGTCACGGACGAGGATTCATGTGCGCTGCTCGTCCGGCGGCGCACAGCGTCAGCTGTCCGCCCGGCGGGAGTCTGGCGGTGGCGGGAGTCTGGCGGTGGCGGGAGTCTGGCGGTGGCGGGGAAGACAGTCGAAGGTGACCTGGACCTGCTTGAGCGATGCCATTCTTCCACCGTATGCGCGCGTCACTACCGAGCTTTGATCGCCGACGAACTCGCAACACTCCGCTGGATCGACCGATCATGCAGTCCCGCAAAGGTATCCGCCGCCCGTACGGCAGCGTCCCTCGGGTTTCGAGGCGACGATCGGGATCGGTAACCGAGGACCCGGCATCAGAGGTCGAGGTCGCCACGCCGGTGTCGATGTCATCGAGCGGAGCGCGCCCGACACGGCTGAATCAACCGTGGAAATCATGGAAAAATGGTTCAGGCCGGAGAGAAAATCTCTCCGGCCTGAACTTTTGTAGCGGGGACAGGATTTGAACCTGCGACCTCTGGGTTATGAGCCCAGCGAGCTACCGAGCTGCTCCACCCCGCGTTGGGTAAGACCAACCCTACACGGGGGGTAGTGGAGCGCCTAATCGGCAGGTCAGCCGAACTTTATGCCCTGCGCGAGAGGTAGTTCGGCGGAGTAGTTGACGGTGTTCGTGGCGCGGCGCATGTACGCCTTCCACGAGTCCGAACCGGATTCGCGTCCGCCGCCGGTCTGCTTCTCGCCGCCGAACGCGCCGCCGATCTCCGCGCCGGAGGTGCCGATATTGACGTTGGCGATGCCGCAGTCCGAACCGTCGGCGGCCAGGAACCTTTCGGCCTCTCGTTGGTCGGTGGTGAAGATCGAGGACGAAAGTCCTTGCGGCACCGCGTTGTGCAGGGCGATGGCGTGCTCGAGCTCGTGGTAGGTGAGTACGTAGAGGATCGGAGCGAAGGTCTCCTCGCGCACCACCGCGGTCTGGGCGGGCATGCGCACGAGCGCCGGGCGCACGTAATGTCCGTTGTCGCCGAAGACCTCGACGCGCTCGCCGCCGCACACCAATTCGCCTTCGTCGGCGAGCGCGCGTTCCAGCGCGATGCGCATGTTGTCGTGGGCGGCCTGGTCGATCAGCGGTCCGACGAGCACGCCGTCGTCGAGCGGGTTGCCGACGCGCAGTTGCCGATACGCGCGCTCGATCAGGGCCGTCAACGGTCCGGCGACGTCGGCGTGCACGATCAGTCTTCGCAGCGTGGTGCACCGCTGTCCCGCGGTGCCCGCCGCGGCGAAAACGATAGCGCGCGCGGCTAATTCGAGATCGGCGGAGGGGGTGACGATCGCCGCGTTGTTGCCCCCGAGTTCGAGCAGGCATCGACCGAAGCGCTGCGCGACCCGTGGCGCGACGATCCGGCCCATGCGCACCGAGCCGGTGGCGCTGACCAGGGCGACCCGCTCGTCGTCGACCAACTGGGCGCCGATCCTGGAGTCGCCCTGGATCAGCTGGTGCACTTCGGGATCGACGCCGACGTCGACGGCCGCGCGACGCAACAGGGTGTGGCAGGCCAGCGCGGTCAGCGGAGTCGTCTCCGACGGTTTCCACACCACCGTGTCACCGCACACCAGCGCCAGGGCCGTATTCCACGCCCACACCGCGACGGGGAAATTGAAGGCCGAGATCACCCCCACCACACCGAGCGGGTGCCAGGTCTCCATGAGTCGATGCCCCGGCCGCTCCGACGGCATGGTCCGGCCGTAGAGCTGGCGCGACAGACCGATGGCGAATTCGCAGATGTCGATCATCTCCTGGACCTCGCCGACCGCCTCCGCGCCGATCTTGCCCGCCTCCAGCGTGACCAGCTCGCCGAGTTCGGTCTTGTGCGCGGTCAGCAGTTCGGCCAGCCGCCGCACCACGGCGGCGCGGCCGGGAGCGGGCACCGTGCGCCAAGCGTCGAACGCCGTCGCGGCGCGGGTGATCGCGGCGTGGGCCTGTTCCTCGGTGTCGGCCCGGATCGTCAGCAGTTGCCCGCCGGTGATGGGCGTGCGAACCGTGAGGTCGCCGGGATCCGGGATCTCGGCGCCGAACCCGCGCAGTAGCACGCGCGTCCGTTCGGCGAGTTCGGGGGTGAGCTGATCGCTGAGTGTCTGTGTCATCGCTTGCTCCGCTGCGCCTTTGGTGCTGCCATGTTGCCGGATGTGAACGAGTCGACGTTTCCGCCACGAGTAGCGTTCGCTGGGTTAGCCTTCCGTGATGGCGGATACACCGGCAAGACCCGTACTCGATGACATAGATCGCCTCTTGATTCGTGAACTGATGGCCGATGGTCGCGCCACCCTGTCGAACCTGGCCGAAAAGGCGAGCTTATCGGTCTCGGCGGTGCAATCGAGGGTGCGCAGGCTGGAGGCTCGCGGAGTGATTCGCGGCTATACCGCGCACGTCGATCCAGAGGCTCTCGGGCAACTGCTGTCCGCATTCGTCGCGATCACTCCTCTCGATCCGTCGCAACCCGACGACGCCCCCGCGGTGCTTCAGCACGTCCCCGGAATCGAGGCGTGCCACTCGGTAGCGGGTGACGAAAGTTACGTGTTGCTGGTGCGGGTGGCCTCCCCCCGGCACCTCGAGCAGTTGCTCCAGGAGATCAGGGCGACCGCCAACGTCAGGACTCGAAGTACCATCATTCTGCAGACATTCTACGATAAATAGCCGTTGACGCTAATTTATCCGCCTTTGTGTAGAGAAAGCGTAAATATTTCCGTACCCTACCGGTGTGACCATCGAACTGGAGCGCACCCGGACGGGCGGTGACACGACCCCGGTCACCCCCGCGACACGCGTACACGAGATCCTGTCGGCCCATATCCTCGCCGACGGATTCGACCTGGTGCTCGACCTACGGAAGTCCAGGGGCTGCCTGCTCGTCGACGAACGAGACGGCAGTACCTACCTGGATATGTTCGGCTTCTTCGCGTCCAACGCGTTGGGCATGAACCATCCGGCACTGGCCGAGGACGGTGAATTCCGCGAAGCCCTCACCACGGCGGCGCTGAACAAGCCGAGCAACTCCGACGTCTACACCGTCGAGATGGCCCGCTTCGTCGACACGTTCGCGCGTGTCCTCGGCGATCCGCGGCTCCCGCATCTGTTCTTCATCGACGGCGGCTCGCTCGCCGTGGAGAACGCGCTCAAGATCGCGTTCGACTGGAAGAGCAGGCATAACGAAGCCAATGGCCGATCGGCCGAACTCGGCACCAAGGTGGCCCACCTGACCGGCGCCTTCCACGGCCGCTCGGGCTACACCATGTCGCTGACCAATACCGATCCCGTCAAAACCGCGCGCTTCCCGAAATTCGACTGGCCCCGCATCGAGACCCCGTATCTGACCGACGACCGCGATATCGAGGCCGCCGAGGCGACCGCGCTCGCGCAGCTCGGCCGCGCCTTCGCCGAAAACCCGCACGACATAGCGTGTTTCATCGCGGAACCGATCCAGGGCGAAGGCGGGGACCGGCACATGCGCCCGGAATTCCTGCTGGCCGCGCAGCGGTTGTGCCACGACAACGATGCCCTGTTCATCGTCGACGAGGTGCAGACCGGGGTCGGCATGACCGGAACCACCTGGGCCTACCAGCAGTTGGGGCTCGAACCCGACGTGGTCGCCTTCGGCAAGAAGACCCAGGTCTGCGGTGTGATGGCGGGCGGACGCGTCGACGAGGTGCCCGACAACGTGTTCGCGGTCGGCTCCCGGCTCAACTCGACCTGGGGCGGCAACCTCACCGATATGGTTCGTACCCGCCGCATCCTCGAGGTGATGGAACGCGATCACCTCGTCGACGGGGTCGCACCGCTGGGCGCGCACCTGCTCGAACGGCTGGAGAAGTTGGCCGCGGCGCATCCACGCGTCACCGAACCCAGGGGGCGCGGACTCATGTGCGCCATCACCCTGCCGTCGGCCCGGCTGCGCGACGAGATGGTGACCGCGCTGCGGGAACGCGAGCACATCATGATCCTCGGAACGGGGGAGCGCGGTATTCGCTTCCGGCCACCGCTCACCGTCACCGTCGAGGAGTTGGACACCGCCGTCGACGCCATAGAACGGGTGCTCGCGACAGTCGACTGAGACTGTCGCGACCGCTCGGACCCGGAAGGCGCGCCTCCGGTGGCCGACGCCGTGGATCCCGGTGCTTCAGACCGGTCGAAGGCCGAGCGCGCCTTCGACGAAACGCCGCACCGTGGTCAGGCCGTCCTCCAACGCCGGTTCGTACCCTTGGCGCGCCCACCCGGTGATCCGCGCCGACCCGTCCGCCGCGGGGGTGGCGCCGACCTCGGCGACCATCTCGGCCGTCGTCGGCTCGCATACCGCCCAGGAGTAGTGGGTCTCGTTGTCCCACTGGGCTGTTCGCGTGGTGACGTAATCCGGATCGGTGATGCCGCCCGTCGCGAGGGCCGGACGGTCGTCGATGCGGTCGTCGGCGCGCATCGCCCGCAGGTACCAGCTGCCCGCGTTGATCTCGATGGGTTCCATCAGCCTCTCCCGGTGTCGATACGCACCGGTGGTTTTTCGTCCACGAGGCAAGGCTAGCGCGGCCCCCGACACCGTGACCGAGGCGACGTCGGGCAGGTCACACGGTTCGTGCTGTTCGCCGGGCCCGGGCGAGGCTAGGCTCCAAGTGGGGCCGGGGAGTACGGCGGCAATGCCGTGAACTGGTCTTTCGTTGGCGCGCTCGGACATTCGCGAGCCGGATCGGCTCCAGCGGCGCACGTCAACGGTGACTGGGAGGTTCGCGATGGGCGACGCTCGGTTCGGTCGCTACCGGCTGCAACGGCTGCTCGGCAAGGGCGGAATGGGCCAGATCTGGCTCGCGCGCGACCCGGAAGAGCGACGGGTCGCGCTGAAACTGCTGCCGCCGGAACTCGCCGCCGACGCGAGCTACCGCATCCGCTTCGAGCGGGAAGCCGAACTCGCGGCGGCGCTGCGTGATCCGCACCTGGTGTCGATCCATCGGCACGGTGAGGTCGACGGTCGGCTGTTCATCGATATGGAATACATCGAGGGCACCGATCTGGAAGCCAGGCTGGCCGCGGGCGGGCCGATGGCCGCGCCCGAGGCCGTCGACATCCTGGCCCAGGTAGCCGCGGCGCTGGACACCGCGCACCGGGCCGGACTCGTCCACCGGGACGTGAAACCGTCCAACATTCTCGTGCGACCGGACGGATTCACCTATCTGATCGACTTCGGCATCGCCCAGCGGGCGGGGCAGACGGGCGTCACCGCGGCCGGATTCGCCATCGGCACCTGCGCGTACATGGCTCCCGAACGCTTCAACGGCAAGGCCGACGCCCGCACCGACGTCTACTCGCTGGCCTGCGTGCTCTACGAATGCCTGACCGGGCAGCGCCCCTACGGCGACGCCGACCCGGCCCAGCAGATGCACGCGCACCTCATGATCGCCCCACCCCGCGCGTCGACCGTCGACCCGACGATCACACCGGCACTCGACGCCGTCATCGCCCGCGCGATGTCGAAGGAACCGGCGAACCGCCACCGGAGCGCGGGCGAATTCGCCCGTGCGGCTCGGGCCGCCATCGGCCACTCGCCCGGACCGGCTCCCGCGCCCGCCGGGCAGCCTTCGGTTGCCGCGCCTGCCGGGCAGCCTTCGGTTCCCGCGCCGACCCGGCCGCCTTCGGGTGCGGTGGCCGATGCCTCACCCTTCGCCCCCTCGGCCGCGTCCGACCCCGCGACAGCGGGGGAATCGGAGCGGGGCGCGACCGAGAAATACCCACGCGCCCGGCGGCATCCCGGCGTCGAACTGTCTTCGGGCGTGTTCAACGGTGAATCCGGAGTGGCGGGTGTCCCTCGCGCGTCCGCGCGCGAGGAGGGAAACCCGCAGCCGAGCGACGGTCCATCGCCCGGGTCCACGTCGGCTGGAGCACCGTCGGGAATCCTCGCGGACGATCCCGCCCGGGTTCCGTCGCCGACGAAGATCATCACCGAGGCGCCGACCCCGACGCGGGTGGACCCACGCCCGCTGCCGCCCGTGCGCCACGATCCCACACCGGCGCAGCGGTATCCGGTGGACGAGACGCCGGGGCCCGAGCCGACGAAGGTGATGCCCGCCCCGGGACCGACGCCGACCAGGGTGGAGACCCGCCTCGATCCGGCCGCCGGTGCCGCGCTCGCCGCGAGCTATCGGCCCGTTCCGGCGGTGTACCAGCCGAATCCGTATTTCCGTCCACCGGTCCGGCCCGCTCCGCCGGTGCCTCGCCCGTACACGCGCCGCCCGCCCGCGGCCAGGAGTCAGTGGGGTGCGGTGCGGTGGCCGTCACGGGGACCGGTGCCGGTGGCCCCGCCACGGCGTCCGGCGCCGCGTCGCCGGGTGCCGAAGCGGCGGCGCGGTGGGGTGCTGAGGAAGGTGATCGGCGCGCTGGTCGTGATCTTCTTGGCCCCCTTCGCCTTCGCGGCGGGGTGTTTCGCGCTCATCGCGGGCGGCAGTTCGGGCGGCTCGGACAGCGCGCGCCCGCCCGCCGTCGCCGACGAGAATCCGGGATCGGGTTCGGGTGGTTCCGGCCCCGCACCGGCGGGCGCGGCGGTCCGGGACGGCAAATTCGAGTTCGCGGTGACCGGCATCGAATCCGGTGTCGGCCGTGTCGGACTGCAATCCCCGAAGGGCACCTACCTCGTCGTCACGCTCGCGGTGCGCAATATCTCCGACGAGACGAAATGGTTCCTGCCGTTCGGGCAGAAACTGGTCGACAGCCGGTCCCGCGCCCTCGACCACGACACCACCGCTACCGCATGGCAAACACTCGGGCACGGCCAGGGCTACTCGTTCGAACTGGCTCCCGGCGCGTCCGGAACCACCCAATTGGTCTTCGACATCCCCTCGGACGCGACCCCGAACCACCTCGAACTCCACGATTTCGTCCTGTCCGACGGTGTCTCGGTCTTCCTCTGGTGACCGCCCACACGACCGCGCCCGGGGCCGGACGGAAACCGTCCGCCGCGTCGTAGCCCAGTCGACTCAGGCCGCGGCCACGATGGCGCCGAGGGTGGCGTGGGTAGCGCGCCGACCGATTTCGATGGCCGTCGTGAGCAGGTCGGTATCGCGGCAGGCGCTGTCGATATCGGGGGAGCCGACGGGGGGATGGATCTGGAGGGCGGCGGTGGTCAGCGCCGCGGTGAAGCGGTCCTCCGCGCCCTGCTGACCGGTGCGGGCCAACCACGCCCGGTACGCGCCGGGAGCCCGAAGCCGCAGGTAGCCGCCGCCGACGATCTGGTGCAGGCGGGAGGCGGGCGGGCGGTGCTCGTCGAGGCGTCGGGTCCGCAGGATCAGCGAATGGGTCGCGCCGTCGCGGACCGCGAGACGGATCGGCACCGACTCGGCGAGACCGCCGTCGAAATACCGCGATGATCCGAGTGCGACGGGCGGTCCGGCCAGAATCGGCAGACCGGCCGAGGCGCGCAGGGCGGTTTGCAAGGTGGCCTGGTCCACGATGTGCGGGTGCAGGTCCACCGCCAGCCCGGTGCGGATATCGGTGGCGACCGGGTGGAAGGTCGTGGGATTGGCGAGGATCGCCGGGAAGTCCATCGGCTCGATACCCTCGTACACCTGGTGCACGAGCCAGCGCAGATCGAAGGCGGGACGTCCGCGCAACATCCTGGCCGGATATACGGTGCCGCGCATGATGTCGGGATCGGTCCACGTCCGCATCCCGGGCACGACCCGGCCGGACAGGAACCACGCGCCGTTCAACGCCCCCGCCGACGTGCCGTACACGGCGTCGAAAACCCCCGAGAGCCCGAGTTCTTCCAGCGCCTGCACCATGCCGCCGGCGTACACGCCGCGGCTGCCGCCACCTTCGATGACGAGCACCAGGCGGTGTCCGTCTGCCCGGCTCGCGGTATCCCGGCGGGCGCGGATCACCTCCGCCACGGTGGGCCCGATCGACGAACTGCTCACCGGCTCACGATACGACAGCGCCGCGAGCACCGCGCAGCGCCCGTCTCTCTAACCAGGGAAACGCGAAAGCGGGCGTGGACTCGAAAGTCCACGCCCGCTTTCGCTGTGACCTACGGCCTACTTGATCTCGGCCAGCACCGTGCCCTGGGTGATGGCGGCGCCCGCCTCCACCGACAGCCCGGTGACCACGCCCGCCTTGTGCGCGTTGACCGGGTTCTCCATCTTCATGGCCTCGAGCACCACGATGAGATCGCCCGCCTCGACGGACTGGCCCTCTTCGACGGCGACCTTGACCACGGTGCCCTGCATCGGCGCGGTGACCGAGTCACCGGAGGCCGCGGCACCACCCGCGCCACCGCGCTTACGCGGCTTGGGCTTCTTGCGGATGACACCGGTGCCGTTACCGCCCGCACCGCCGCCGACGGAGAAGCTGCCCGGCAGCGAGACCTCGACGCGACGGCCGCTGACCTCGACCACGACCTTCTGGCGCGGCAGATCGTCGTCCTCGTCCTCGGTCGCACCGGCCGGGGTGTACGGCTCGACCGAGTTGACCCACTCGTTTTCGATCCACTTCGTGTAGACGTCGAACTTCTCGCCGTCACCGATGAACGCCGGATCCTCGACGATCGCCCGGTGGAACGGGATGACCGTGGCCAGACCCTCGACCTCGAACTCGGCGAGCGCGCGCCGGGCCCGCTCGAGCGCCTGGGTGCGGTTCTCGCCGGTGACGATCAGTTTGGCCAGCATCGAGTCGAACTGCCCGCCGATGACGCTGCCCTGCACCACACCGGAATCGACGCGCACGCCGGGGCCGGTGGGCTCGCGATACACCGAGACCGGGCCGGGGGCGGGCAGGAAGCCGCGGCCCGCGTCCTCGCCGTTGATGCGGAATTCGAAGGAGTGTCCGCGCGGGGTCGGGTCCTCGGTGATGGACAGTTCGTGACCCTCGGCGATACGGAACTGCTGACGCACCAGGTCGATGCCCGCGGTCTCCTCGGTGACCGGGTGCTCGACCTGCAGGCGGGTGTTCACCTCGAGGAACGACACGGTGTCGCCCTGCACGAGGTATTCCACGGTGCCCGCGCCGTAGTAACCGGCCTCCTTGCAGATGGCCTTGGCCGAGGCGTGGATGCGCGCGCGCTGATCGTCGGTGAGGAACGGCGCGGGCGCCTCCTCGACCAGTTTCTGGAACCGGCGCTGCAACGAGCAGTCACGGGTGCCCGCGACCACGACATTGCCGTGCTGGTCGGCGATGACCTGGGCCTCGACGTGGCGGGCCTTGTCCAGGTACTGCTCGACGAAGCATTCGCCGCGACCGAAGGCGGCGACCGCCTCGCGGGTGGCCGATTCGAAGAGTTCGGGGATCTCCGCGATGGTGTGGGCGACCTTCATGCCGCGCCCGCCACCGCCGAAGGCGGCCTTGATCGCGACCGGAACGCCGTACTGCTCGGCGAACGCGACGACCTCGTCGGCGTTCTTGACCGGGTCCTTGGTGCCCGCCGCCATCGGGGCCTTGGCCCGCTCGGCGATATGGCGCGCGGTGACCTTGTCGCCGAGGTCGCGAATCGACTGCGGGGAGGGGCCGATCCAGATCAGCCCGGCGTCGATGACGGCCTGGGCGAAGTCGGCGTTCTCGGAGAGGAATCCGTAGCCGGGGTGGATGGCGTCCGCGCCGGATTTGGCGGCGGCGTCGAGGATCTTGTCGAAGACGAGGTACGACTCGGCCGAGGTCTGACCGCCCAAGGCGAACGCCTCGTCGGCGAGCTTGACGAAGGGGGCTTCGGCGTCCGGTTCCGCGTAGACCGCGACACTGCCGATTCCGGCATCCTTGGCCGCCCGGATCACGCGCACGGCGATCTCGCCTCTGTTAGCTACGAGTACCTTCGTGATCCGCGCGCTGGCATGGCTGGGCACTGAGCCTCCTGGTTTGCAATCTTCTGGTCGCTTCGCGGGGGTGGGTTGCTGCGCAGGCTCCATTTCCCGTGGTCGACAATTAACGTCTCGGGCGAGTGTAGGCAGTCTGTCAACAGACGCGGAACCCGGATGTACCTACTGGGCAGTAGGTCGTGGATCACAGTGCTGTTTCCGATGTGAGATACGCCCTGGTCCGGCCGGTTTCGGTGTTAACGCTGCCGACTACGTCGCGCGGGGGTGACCGGCGCCTCACCGGGCTGCTCGCCGGTGGCGATCGGTAGTCGTACCGAGTTGCCCCATTCGGCCCAGGAGCCGTCGTAGTTGCGGACCGTCTCGTAGCCGAGCAGATAGGTCAGCACGAACCAGCTGTGGCTCGACCGCTCGCCGACGCGGCTGTAGACGACGACATCGTCGCGGCCGTCGAGCGCCTCGTAGATCTCGTCCAGTTCGGCGCGGGAACGGAACCGGCTGTGTGTGGTCGTCGACCGGGTCCACGGGATGTTGACCGCGGTCGGGATATGCCCGCCGCGCAGCGCCGCCTCCCCGGGCTCGGGGTCGGCCTCGCCCGAGTACTCGCCCGGCGAGCGCACGTCGACGATCGGCTTGCCCAGGTGGATCAACACGTCGTCACGGAAGGCGCGGGCCGAGGTGTCGTCGCGGCGCACCGTCGGATACTCGGAGCGGGCGGGGTAGGCGGGTTCGAAGGTGGTGTCGCGTTCCTCGGAGATCCACTTCTCGCGTCCGCCGTCGAGCAGTCGCACATCCTGGTGACCGAACAGCGTGAACAGCCACAATGTGTGTGCCGCCTGCGCGTTGTTGCGGTCTCCGTAGATGACCACGGTATCCTCGCGCTCGATTCCCTTGGCGCGCATCAGCTCGGTGAATCGGGAGCCGTCGATATAGTCACGGGCGACCGGATCGCTCAGGTCGCCCCGCCAGTCGATCTTGACCGCACCGGGAACGTGGCCGATGTCATACAGAAGGATGTCTTCGTTGGACTCGATGATCTTGAGTCCCGGCGTGCCTATGTTTGCCGACAGCCACTCTGTGGTTACTAGTCGGTGTGGGTGTGCGTAGGAACCGAATGCGGGATGTGGGTCCGGAGCAACGGGCACGATGTTGAGTCCTTCACGCGAGGTAGACGGGCGGTTACAGCGGTTCGGGTAGCAGGGCGATGGTAAGTGTGGGGACGAAAGTGAAACTCGTTTCAGATCACGAATCGGCTGAATGGGCGAATAAATCGCACCCACATCCGATAAAGTCTCTCGGGAGGAGGGGTGAGCTATGTCCGATTCTTGGCCGCGACGTCGACTGCTCGCGATCCTACGTGGCGCCAGCGAACCTCTCGATGCCCAGGAACTGGCTCGCATCACCGGGCAGCACGTCACCACTGTCCGATTTCACCTCGATGTCCTGACCAAGGAATCCCTGGTAAGGCAATTCCAGCAGCCGCCACGCGGTCGCGGCCGTCCGCGTATCGGTTACAGCGCCGTCCAGCGATCTGTCGGCTATCAGGAATTGTCCCAGGTTCTCGCCGACCAGCTCGGTCCCGATCCTCGACGTCGTTCCGAGGCCGCCATCACCGCGGGCCGGGTCTGGGGCGCCAAACTGGACGCGGGTGACCACCCGGTGAAATCACTGGAGGACGCCAAGGACGTCACCGTGACACTGCTGTCCGAACTCGGCTTCGCACCCGAACGCGATCAGTCGGGTGAGCCCGATGACCAGGTACTCATCAAGATGACGGCGTGTCCGCTGCGCGATCTGGCGCGCACCCACTCCGAGGTGGTCTGCGGCGTCCATCTCGGTCTCATCAACGAAGTTCTCGATCGCAACGGTTCGCGCGGCGCGGTGAACGTGCGGTTGCAGCCGTTCGTGGAGCCCGAGCTGTGTGTCGTGCGCTTGGAACTCACGGCCGCGCGCCGCACCCTGGAGAATCGCGATGCGGCGGCTCCTGGGCGTGCCGAGGGCCCGCCGCTGAACGAACCGCCGCTGGCGCAGACCTCAGCCGGGCATGTCGGCGGCCCACAGTTGCGCAATGCCGACGCCGACATCGCCAAGCAGGCGGCGAAGCAGTGGTAGCCCGATACCGATGACACTCGACGGATCGCCGTCGATCCGGTCGACGAACCAGCCACCGCGCCCGTCCAAAGTGAACGCGCCCGCGACCTTCAACGGTTCCCCGCTGTCGATGTAGGCGTTCAGTTCCTCGGGCTCGGGTTTTCCGAAATGCACGGTGGTGGCGCTGCAATCCAGCGCCGAACCCACGATCTCACCGTCGCGCACGCGCAGTACGCAGTGTCCGGTGATCAGATCCGCGCTGCGGCCCGCCATGACGGCCCAGCGTGTCCGCGCGATCTCGGGGGTGTGCGGTTTGCCCTGGAGTTCGCCGTCGACCAGCAGCATCGAATCACAGCCCACGACGACGCTGTCCGCGCCGAGCTCGGCCGTTCCGGCGGCGAGGAATTCGGCCGCGACGGATTCGGCTTTGGCCCTTGCCAATTCGACGACGACCCGGTGCGGCGGTGTCCCCTCCGGCAGTGCGGCGGCGACGGCGTCCTCGTCCACGTCGGAAACGAGGACGACGGGTTCGATACCCGCCGAGCGGAGTACTTCCCGGCGCGCCGGGGACGCGGACGCGAGAACGAATCGCGTCACGGCCGCGCCCCGGGGGCGTGCGGTTCGGTCACGGCGTGCCGGAAGGGCACGACCTCGATCGTTCGCTCGTCGCGCCCGGTCACGTCAGCGCAGATGCGACAGCTGTGGGAAGGCGTACGGCGAGAACGGCGACGTGCCGCGGTGCATCAGGGTCGGTCGACCCCAGGCATCCGACGGACCACGGTCGGTGCCCGAACCGTCACCGCTCGCGGCGGCGGCGAAAACACAGACCAGCGCGGCGATCTCGGCGTCGCTGGGGGATCCCTTGACGATGCGGATGAACGCCTGCTCGCCCGCGCCGTCTGCGGTCGCCGTGCTCTCCGCGACCGCGTCGACCTCCTCCGCGATCGGGTCGACTGTGAGCTCCAATTCGGCGGTGGTCAACAGTTCTTCTTCTGCCACGGTCGTCACAGTGCCAGATCCTCTCTCTACCTCGATCAGGCGTCCAGCCCTCGGTACACCCATGCTCGATGTCTCCGGATGATGTGATGGTCATCCTCGGATCCACTCATCGCATCATCTACGACAAGTGTGAGCGGCCTACCGAGGGTATCGCGCAATCACAGCGGGATGTTGCCGTGCTTCTTGGGCGGGAGGGTCACCATCTTGCGCTCGAGCAGACGCAGCGCCGACACGATCTGACCGCGCGTGTGCGACGGCGGGATGACCGCGTCCACGTAGCCGCGCTCGGCGGCGACGTAGGGGTTCACCAAGGTGTCCTCGTACTCGTTCTGAAGCTCGAGACGCAGCGCGTCCACGTCGTTTCCGCTCGTCGCGGCCTCTTGCAGCTGTTTGCGGTAGACGAAGCCGACGGCGCCGGAAGCGCCCATGACGGCGATCTGCGCGGTGGGCCACGCGAGGTTCACATCGGCGCCCATGTGCTTGGAACCCATGACGTCGTAGGCGCCGCCGTAGGCCTTGCGGGTGATGATCGTGATTTTGCCCACAGTGGCCTCGCCGTAGGCGTAGAGCAGCTTGGCTCCGCGCCGGATGATGCCGTTGTACTCCTGGCCGGTGCCGGGCAGGAAGCCGGGAACGTCGACCAGGGTGATGATCGGGATGTTGAACGCGTCGCAGGTGCGGACGAAGCGCGCGGCCTTCTCCGAGGCGTCGATATCGAGGCAGCCAGCGAACTGGGTCGGCTGGTTGGCGACGATACCGACGCTGCGGCCGTCGACCCGGCCGAAGCCGACGATGATGTTCATCGCGCGCTCGGCCTGGACCTCGAGGAATTCGTCGTCGTCGAGCAGTCGCCGGATGACCTCGTGCATGTCGTAGGGCTGGTTCGGCGAGTCGGGGATGATCGTGTCCAGTTCGAGGTCCTCGTCGGTGAGGGAATCCTCGATGGCCCCGTTGATGGGGTCGGTGGCGGGCAGGCGCGGCGCTTCGGCGCGGTTGTTGCTCGGCAGGTAGGACAGCAGATCCTTGACGTAGTCCAGGGCGTCCTGCTCGCCGGAGGCGACGTAGTGCGCGACACCGGATTTGGTCATGTGGGTGTGCGCGCCGCCCAGATCCTCCATGGTGACGTCCTCGCCGGTGACCGTCTTGATGACGTCGGGGCCGGTGACGAACATCTGGCTGGTCCCGTCGACCATCACCACGAAGTCGGTCAGCGCGGGGGAGTAGACATGACCACCGGCGGCCGGGCCCATGATGAGCGAGATCTGCGGGATCACGCCGGAGGCCTGGATGTTGCGGTGGAAGATCTCGCCGTACAGGCCGAGGGAGACGACGCCCTCCTGGATGCGCGCGCCGGCGCCCTCGTTGATGCCGACGAGCGGGCGGCCGGTCTTGAGCGCCAGGTCCATGACCTTGACGATCTTCTCGCCGTAGACCTCGCCGAGGCTGCCGCCGAAGACGGTGACGTCCTGGCTGAAGATGCAGACGTCGCGGCCGTCGATGGTGCCGTAGCCGGTGACGACACCGTCGCCGAGCGGGCGATTACTGTCCAGGCCGAAATTGACGGAGCGGTGGCGGGCCAGCGCGTCGAGTTCGACGAAGGATCCCTCGTCGAGCAGGGCGAGGATGCGCTCGCGCGCGGTCATCTTGCCCTTGGCGTGTACCTTGTCGACCGCGGCCTCACCCATCGGGTGCTGCGCCTCTTCCAGCCGATTCCGCAGGTCAGCCAGCTTCCCGGCGGTGGTGTGGATATCGGGGGAGTCCGCCGAACCGGAGGCGGACTGCTGCTGGACACTCGTCATGGTCCGGAGTGTAACCAGAGCCGATACTTCTCCGTAACCCAGTCTTGGCTACCCGCCAGTACAAAAAACCGCAGCTAGATCAGTTTCCGCGCAGGTCCGGAGCCTGGAATCCCCTGGTCGGTCCACATACAGGACTGTGCCATCCCACAACGGATCCGGGGGTTCTCGGTGGGCCTCGGGCGGCGAAAATCACTGGCGTGCCCGGCCCGGCCCCGGATATCGTCGGGTAGTCCGAATTTCAGCTCTGGGGAGGAGCCGGACCATGTGGGAGGCGTGCCCGGCCCGGCCCCGGATATCGTCGGGTAGTCCGAATTTCAGCTCTGGGGAGGAGCCGGACCATGTGGGAATGGGGAAAATGGGTTGCGGAATTCGCCACCGCCGCGACATGGACCAGTTGGCGAGCCGTCGAGACGAAACCGACGATTCTGGATCCGGAGTACTGGGAGACGGAGTCAGGTACCGAAGGGGCGGCGTCCTCCGAAACGGCGAGGATCGCCCCGGAATCGGAGTGCGCGATGAACGCGCGGTATCTCACGGCCGCGGAGGACGTCACGGCCGCGGAGTGGGAGTTCGATCTCGTCGGGTGAATCCGGGTTATCGGGGGCACGCCGAGTAGCGTGCCCCTGGTGACCACGCCCTCGTCGGAATCGCCGCAGCATCGACCACCGTTGGACGCGGAACTCCTGCGTCGTCGCGTCGCCGAGTCGTCGCGGCTCCCGTTCTACTCCCGCGTCGACGTGGTGGAGTCGACCGGATCGACCAATGCCGATCTGATCGCGCGGGCCGGTCGCGGTGACGCCGACAACAGCGTGCTGATCGCCGAGGCACAGGAGGCGGGACGCGGGCGACATGCCCGCAACTGGGTCAGTCCGCCGCGGGCGCAGATCGCGATGTCGGTACTGGTACGCCCGAGCGGGATAGATCCCGCGGTACTCGGCTGGCTGCCGTTGCTCACCGGGGTCGCGGTGGTCGACGCGCTGCGCGGCACCGCGGGCGTCGACGCGAATCTCAAATGGCCCAACGACGTACTGATCGGCGGACGTAAGGTCGCGGGCATCCTCGCCGAGGTCGCCAGTGCGGGCGAGGCCCCCGTCGTCGTCATCGGCGTCGGCCTCAACGTCAGCCTGGACGAGGCGGAACTACCTGTGCCGCACGCGATCTCGTTGACACTGGCGGGCGCTTCCACCGTCGACCGGACCGAGTTGGCCGCGAGCGTTCTGCGCGAATTCGCCCACCGGTTCACCGCCTGGCGCGACGCCGGATGGGATGTCGCGGAGTTGGCCGCCGCCTACCGCGAACGATGCGCGACCCTCGGCAAAGAGGTGCGAGCGGAACTGCCGGGAGGAGAGGTCCTGACCGGTGTCGCCATCGATGTGGATCACAGTGGCCGGGTGGTGATCGGCGATCGCGCGGTCTCGGCGGGCGACGTCACTCATTTGCGCGCCGAATACTGAACACCCGCAACGCGTCACGTGCCCCCACCCGATGCGGGTGACGGGCACGTTGCGCGAAGTCGATCCGTCGTCAGGCGGGCTGCCTGGCTCCCCGGGCGGCCTCCCTGGCGAGCATCCGGTCACGCTGCTCCTCGAACCGTGACGCGTCCTGCTCCAATTTCTCCACGAACGCGCCCAGCGCGTCGCGCGCTCGTTCGCCGGGCTCGGTGAAATCGGCGCGCTCGAAGATATTCCATTTCTTCAGCACCGGAAGCACCACTTCGTCGAGGTGCTGGCGCAGGTCGTAGATGCCGTGTTTGGCCATGAGCACGCCGTTGCGCCGGAAGTTCGGCATCCCGAGACCCGGCATCATGAAGAAGGTGAGCACCAGGTTGAGGGAGACCATGGCCTGGTCGGGCACCAGATCCAGCGCCGCGCCGCAGATGTTGCGATAGAAGATCATGTGCAGGTTCTCGTCGGCGGCGATGCGCTGGAGCATCCGGTCGGCGACGGGGTCGTCGCAGACGCGCCCGGTGTTGCGGTGACTGACCCTGGTGGCCAGCTCCTGAAACGTCACGTACGCGACATTGCTCAGGAAACCGCCCCAGTTCGGCGGCGCGGACACGCCGTTGGTCATGTGGACCATCCTGGCCTGTTCCAGCGCGACCGGATCCACCGCTCGGGTGACGACCAGGTAGTCGCGCATCACGATGCCGTGCCGGTTCTCCTCGGCGGTCCAGCGCCCGACCCAGGTGCCCCATGCGCCGTCCTGGGAAAAGTTGTGGGCGATCTCGCGGTGGTAGGAGGGCAGATTGTCCTCGGTGAGCAGGTTGGTGATCATCGCGACGCGGGCGATCTCGCTCAGCGCCGACTGCTCGGGAGCCCAGTCGACACCGCCCATCGCGGCGAAATTACGGCCCTCGTCCCACGGCACGTAGTCGTGCGGATGCCAGTCCTTGGCGATCGACAGGTGTCGATTCAGATTCTCCTCGGCCACCGGTTGCAGTTCTCGCAGGATTTCGAGCTGGGTCAGATCCTTGGTCACGCGCGCCTCCACGGTCGGTTCGGCATTCGTCGGTCGGATCGAGCAGTCGAGCAGGAGATGTCGAGCAGAAACCACTGTGCCTCGCGCCCCGGTCGCCGGGCAGGCGAATTCAACCCCCGCGGCTGAAGATTGTGCAGCACGCCATGGTTCGGTGTCAGGCGTTCGGGCATCTTCACACGGTAGGGTTCCGGCATGGGTTACCCGGAGGATGTGCTCGCGCCGGACGAGCAGTTGATACTCCATCGCCATCCGCACTGGAAGATGCTGTTCTGGCCCGCGGTGATATTGCTGGTCGCCACCGCGGTCGCGGGTTTCGCCGGCGGATTCGTCTACCGGACCACCGATCCGCCGACCAGGTCGATCCTGCTGATCGTGGTGCTCGTGCTGTGGCTCGCCATCCTCGGATGGCGTTGCGTCGCACCGGTTGTCAGCTGGAAGTCGACACATTTCATCGTGACCGAGCGACGTGTGCTCGTGCGCCAGGGCGTGTTGACGCATTCGGGTATCGATATCCCGATGAACCGCATCTCGAGCGTCCAGTTCCGGCACGGATTGTTCGACCGTCTGCTCGGCACCGGCACGCTGATCATCGCGTCCTCGTCCGACGAACCGTTGGAATACGACGACATCCCGGACGTGCAGGGTGTGCACGCCATGCTGTACCACCAGGTCTTCGAGGTGGAACAGGGGCGCGGCAGCCGCATACCGGACGGTGACTACTGATGATCCGCCGGACGTCGTGACGCGCGTCGATTCCGCGGTGGCCGTGCCGGTTGTGCGCGTCGGGACCGCCGCTGTCCGTAATCTGGGACCATGACCGCCGTACTGCTGGCCGAAGACGACGAGGCCATCGCCGCGCCGCTCTCGCGGGCGCTGGGGCGGGAGGGCTACTCCGTCACGGTCGAGAGTTTCGGTCCCGCCGTGCTGCGCCGTGCCCTCGAGGGCAATCACGATCTGCTGATCCTCGATCTCGGCCTGCCCGGCATGGACGGTCTCGAGGTGTGCCGTCAGGTCAGGGCCCGAGGCGCGGATCTGGCGGTGTTGATGCTGACCGCGCGCACCGACGAGGTGGATTTCGTGGTCGGCCTGGACGCGGGCGCCGACGATTACGTCGGAAAACCGTTCCGGCTCGCCGAACTGCTGGCCCGGGTGCGGGCGTTGCTGCGGCGCAGCGGTATCGGTGACGAGGCGGTCGAGGTCGGCGGGATCAGACTGGAACCGGCCGCGCGCCGCGTGCTGGTCAACGGCGCCGAGATCGGTCTCGCGAACAAGGAATACGAACTGCTCAAGGTGCTCATCGACCGGGCGGGTCAGGTGGTGCCGCGCGAGACCATCCTGCGCGAGGTGTGGGGTGACGCCGAACTGCGCGGTTCGAAGACCTTGGATATGCACATGTCGTGGCTGCGCCGCAAGATCGGCGACGAAGGGCCGATGGCGGAACGCCGCATCGTCACCGTGCGCGGTGTCGGATTCCGGCTGAACACCGACTGACGTGCGTCGCAGAATTCTGCGTTCCATGCTCACCGTGCTGACCATCACCACGGTGGTGCTCGGCGTGCCGCTCATCTACACCGCCTGGCTGTGGGTGGAGGACATCACCCGCAACGATCTGCAGGACCGGCTCGACCGCATCGCCACCGAGGTGATCAGCCAGGAACAACAGGACGGCATGGTGCGCGGCGGTCTCGACATCCGTTCGGTCGGCGCGCTCGTGCCCAAGGACGGCAAGCTCACCGTCGTCTATCCGACCCCGCAGGACAATGCCTCGCGGCTGGATGTCGGCGTGGCCGAAGTCGACGATCCGCTGGTGGAATCGCTGTCGATGGGGACTTCGGGGTCGCTGCGACTCGAGGTCCCCGCCGCGCCGATGCACGCGATGCAGCGCCAGGCCGTCGCGGTGGTGGCGCTGGCGGTGCTGGTCTCGCTGGCCGCCGCGGCGGCGGTCGCGGTGGTCACCGCGCGCCGGGTCGCCGATCCGCTGCGGGACGTGGCCGCCCGAGCCGCGCGCCTGGCCATGGGTGATTTCCGCCCCGATCCGCGCAGGCACGGCATCTCGGAACTGGACCGGGTCTCCGATGTGCTCGATTCCGCGACCGTGGAGATCGCGGGACGTCTGCAACGCGAACACGCACTGGTCGCCGATGTCTCCCATCAGCTGCGCAGCAGACTGACCGCGGTGCGACTGCGGCTCGACGAACTGTCCGCGCATTCCGATCCCGAGGTGGTGCACGAGGCCGAGGAGGCGATGGCCCAGGTCGACCGGCTGACCGAGGCCATCGACGATCTGGTCCGCGCCTCCCGCGACGAGGATGCCGCCGACCGCGACCCGATTCCGGTGATGGACGAACTGAGCGGTGTCGTCGAGGAGTGGAAACATCCGTTCACCGAGGCGGGCCGGACCCTGGTACTCACCGGCGACCAGTCGCTGAGCGCGCCGATCACCGCGTCTCGGCTGCGCGAGGCGGCGGCGGTGCTCGTCGACAACGCCCTCATGCACGGCGGCGGCACCTGCACCGTCTCGGTCCGCACGGTGCGGCCGGGGAACGCTCGGGAGCCGCTGGTGTGCGTCGAGGTCGCCGACGAGGGCGACGGCATCCGCGACGAACTGGCGCCGCACATCTTCGACCGGGGTTTCTCGGCGGGTGGTTCGACCGGTGTCGGGCTGGCGCTGGCCAGGGCCCTCATCGAAGCCGACGGCGGCCGATTGGAATTGCAACGGCGCAGACCCGCGCTGTTCGCGGTCTTCCTCGGCGCGTCCCCGCCGAATCGACAGGGCGTCGGCACCGTGACCGAACCGCGTTAGCCTCAGCTGCGGTCGAGCTGTTCTTCCTCGAGCAATTCCTCGAACTCCTCGACGATCTCGCTCATCTCGTCCGGGAAGACCCAGCGGCGCATGGCCCAGAACCGGAACGCCATCTGGAGCAGATTGCCGATGACGAAGGCGCTGATGAAATCGGCGACGTTCTCGACGGCGAAACTCACATCGGGCTGGCGCAGGTCGAGCCAATAGCTGGAGATCCACAGCGGAATATTGCTCAGGATCACGCCGATGCCGCTGACGAAGAAGAACAGCAGCGCCTCGTGATGCTTCTCGCGCCCGCCGCGGTTCTTGAACGACCACTCGCGATTGAGGACATAGGAGGCGATGACGGCGATGACGCCGGAGATGATCTTGGCGGTGACCGGTTTCTCGGCCAGAACGGTCCACTTCAGCGTGTAGAAGATGCCGCTGTCGATGATGAATGTGGTGGCGCCGACGATGGCGAATTTGATCAGCTCGTGATGGCGGAAGGCGATCTCCCGGAGGGGCTGGGGGAGGACGCTGACCACGTCGTCGACGAATGACACAAGCGCCGAGTGTACCGGTACCGATCATTGCCACCTGACATGACAAGATTGATCAGCGTGACACCCCGTTCCTTCGATCCGTCCTCGATGCCCACCGTCGCCATGGTCGGTGGCGGCCAGCTCGCGCGGATGACCCACCAGGCGGCGATCGCCCTCGGCCAATGCCTGCGCGTGCTCGCCGAGAACCCGGGCGACCCGGCCGCCCAGGTGAGTTCCGACGTCGTACTCGGCAGTCACGACGATCTCGCCGCGCTGCGCAAGGTCGCCGTCGGCTCGCACGCGTTGACCTTCGACCACGAACACGTGCCGACCGAACATCTGGAAGCGCTCGTCGCCGAAGGGGTCAACGTCGCGCCGCCGCCGGGGGCCCTGGTCTTCGCGCAGGACAAACTGGCCATGCGCGCGAAACTGGCCGAACTCGGCATCCCGATTCCCGCTTTCACCGCCGTCACCGAGCCCGCCGACGCGGTGCGTTTCGGTGACGAGCACGGCTGGCCCTTCGTGCTCAAGGCCGTGCGCGGCGGTTACGACGGACGCGGTGTCTGGATGCCGGAGTCCGCCGCGCAGACCGAGGCGTTGGTGACCGAGCAATTGGCCAACGGCGTGCTGTTGCTGGCCGAGGCGAAGGTCGCGTTGCGCCGTGAACTGTCGGCGATGGTCGCCCGCTCGCCCTACGGGCAGGCCGCGACCTGGCCGGTGGTCGAGACGGTGCAGCGCAACGGGCAGTGTGCGGTGGTGATCGCGCCCGCGCCGGATCTGGCCGAGGAATCGGGGGCGGCGGCCGAGACACTGGCGTTGAATCTCGCGCGCGAACTCGGCGTCGTCGGGGTGATGGCCGTCGAGCTGTTCGAGACCGAGGGCGGCCAACTGCTGGTCAACGAGCTCGCGATGCGTCCGCACAATTCCGGTCACTGGGGGATGGACGGTGCGGTGACCGGCCAATTCGAACAGCATCTGCGCGCCGTGCTGGACTACCCGCTCGGCGATACCGCACCGCTCGCGCCGGTCACGGTGATGGCGAATATCCTCGGTGCGCCGCAGGCGCCGCAGATGTCGATGGACGAGCGGCTGCACCACCTGTTCGCTAGGTTGCCTCGGGCGAAGGTGCACCTGTACGGCAAGGGCGAACGCCGCGATCGCAAGATCGGGCACGTCAACGTGCTCGGCGACGATGTCGCGGTGGTGCGGGAGCAGGCAGAGCGGGCGGCGTACTGGATGTCGCACGCGGTATGGACCGACGGATGGGATCCGCATGAGTAATCCACTTGTCGGCCTGATCATGGGTAGCGACTCCGACTGGCCGACGATGGAGGCCGCGGCGGAAGCGTTGGCGGAGTTCGGGATTCGGTTCGAGGTCGGCGTGGTCTCCGCGCACCGCACCCCGCAGCGCATGCTCGACTACGCCCGTGACGCCGCGGGCCGCGGCCTGAAGGTGATCATCGCGGGCGCGGGCGGCGCGGCCCACCTGCCCGGCATGGTCGCCTCCGCCACCCCGCTGCCGGTGATCGGCGTCCCCGTCCCGCTCAAATACCTCGACGGCATGGATTCCCTGCTGTCCATCGTGCAGATGCCCGCCGGTGTCCCGGTCGCCACCGTCTCCATCGGCGGCGCCCGCAACGCGGGCCTGCTCGCCGCCCGCATCCTCGGCACCGCCGACCCCGCCCTGCGCGAACGCATGGAAACCTTCCAGGCGAGCCTGGAAACCATGGTCCTGGAAAAGGACGCCGCCCTGCGCGCCCGACTCCTCGGCTAGCCGAGCCGCCCGTCCGATGTCGAAAGGCCAACCGCTCCCGGGCGGGGAGGGTTGGTCGGCGGGGGCCAGTACTGTGGTCCGGTGGCAACTGGCGAGAGCGTTCGGCCCCGGATGGACGACGACGCGGCGCGGTTCCGGTTGACGGTGGTGGATCAGGCGCTGCGGTTGTTCGCCGAACAGGGGTACGAGGCGACGACCGTCGACGAGATCGCGGAGGCGGCGGGGATTTCGCGGCGGACGTTCTTCCGGCAGTTCCGGTCCAAGGAGGATGTGGTCTTCGCCGATCACGAATCGCAACTGGCGCAGGCGTCCGCGTATCTGGAAGCCGCGCAGGGTGATCCGTGGGACGCCGTGTGCGGGGCCGTGGTCGAGGTCTTCGAGAGATTCACCCAGTGGCGCGAGATCGCGGCTCGGCGATACCGGGTGGTGCGGCGGGTACCGGCGCTGCGCGAACGCGAGATCGTCACGGTCTTCCGCTACGAGCGATTGTTCACCGACTATCTGCGTGAGCGGCTGCCCGAGGCGCCGGATCTGGCCAGGGTGCAGTTCACGGCGGCGGTGACCGCCACCCACAACTATCTGCTGCGCCGAATGGTTCGAGGGGAATCGGCGGCGGGCGCGGCGGATCTGCGGATCGAACTGGCCTCGATTCCGCGGGGGCGCGGGCCGGTGCACAGTGACGAGGATCTGGTGGTGGCGGTGTTCCCGAGGGATATGCAGCCGCGGCAGGTCGCCGATCTGCTCGTCCGCAAACTCGGTACGCTGTGACCTGGCGAACTCGCGTCGCCCGGCATAACCCGCCGTCAGCGGACTTTCGATGCCGGATCGCCGCCCGGCCCGTCGACTGACACCCAGTGCCATCGAGTATCCCCATGTGGTGTGGATCTTCCGGCGTATACTCGACCGCAACGTGGCACTGAGTGCCGATAACGGATACTCTGCCCAACGCAGCGATGCGCAATACGGCGATCGAGACCACAGACCAGGAGAGTGCCCCCATGGCGGGAAATCCGAACTTCGACCTCTTCAAGCTCGAGGACTTCCACGACGAACTGCGGTCGGCCATCCGCGGGCTCGCCGAGAAGGAAATCGCCCCGCACGCCAAGGACGTCGACGGTAACGCCCGCTTCCCGGAGGAGGCGCTGAGCGCACTGAACGCCGCAGGCTTCAACGCGGTGCACGTGCCGGAGGCCTACGGCGGTCAGGGCGCGGACTCGGTCGCCACCTGCATCGTGATCGAAGAGGTCGCGCGGGTCTGCGGTTCCTCCTCGCTGATCCCCGCCGTCAACAAACTCGGCACCATGGGCATGATCCTCAACGGTTCCGAGGAACTGAAGCAGAAGGTGCTGCCGGATATCGTCAACGGCGAGATGGCCTCCTACGCGCTGTCCGAGCGTGAGGCGGGCTCGGATGCCGCGAGCATGCGCACCCGCGCGCGCAAGGACGGCGACGACTGGATCCTCAACGGTTCCAAATGTTGGATCACCAACGGCGGCAAGTCTTCCTGGTACACCGTGATGGCCGTGACCGACGCCGACAAGGGCGCCAACGGCATCTCCGCCTTCCTGGTCCACAAGGACGACGAGGGTTTCGTCGTCGGCCCGCTCGAGCACAAACTCGGCATCAAGGGTTCGCCCACCGCCGAGCTCTACTTCGAGAACTGCCGAGTCCCGGGTGACCGCATCGTGGGCGAGCCCGGCACCGGCTTCAAGACCGCGTTGCAGACCCTCGACCACACCCGCCCGACCATCGGCGCGCAGGCCGTCGGCCTGGCCCAGGGCGCACTGGACGCCGCGATCACCTACACCAAGGATCGCAAGCAGTTCGGCACCGCCATCGCCGATTTCCAGAACACCCAGTTCATGCTCGCCGACATGGCGATGAAGATCGAGGCCGCGCGCCTGATGGTCTACACCTCGGCCGCCCGCGCCGAGCGCGGCGAGAAGAACCTCGGCTTCATCTCCGCCGCCGCCAAATGCTTCGCCTCCGACGTCGCCATGGAAGTCACCACCAACGCCGTCCAGCTCTTCGGCGGCGCCGGTTACACCACCGACTTCCCGGTCGAGCGCATGATGCGCGACGCCAAGATCACCCAGATCTACGAAGGCACCAATCAGATCCAGCGCGTCGTGATGTCGCGCGCCCTGCTCAAGGGGTAATTCAGTCGCAGTCGAAGCGCTTCGACCGAACCCGGTGCCCGTAGCCGCGCCGTCGGTTGCGACGATCCGTCGAAGCGCCTCGTCGAGACGGATCAGCGGTACCGTTCGCAGGTCGTGCGCTGCTGGTCCTGAGAAGAAGTGGCGGCTGATGGTTGTCCGCTGAAGTGTTTGACACAGCAGCGGGGCACTCCTATAGTTGCGATCACTCACCCAGTCCTCTCGTAGGGCTGGGTCTTTTTTTCCTCCGCGTACCTACGGGTGGAGGCCGGCTCTGAGAACACCCAGGTCAGCGATAGCGCAGGAGGGGTTGAAGTGCGGGTGGGGGTGTACGTCGACGCATTTAATCTGTACTACGGCATGCGTGGTATCTGTGGCCGAGGAAGCGCCGGTTGGCGCTGGCTCGATGTTCGAGCACTCGCCGCCGCGCTATGCGGTTGGACCGACTCCTTCGTTGACCGGGTCGTGTACTGCACCGCTCGCGTCGATGCCGGGGACAGCCCCGGCGCGTACGCCGATCAGGACGTATATCTGAAGGCTCTTCGCGGTCATGCCTCGATCGATGTGCTCGAACTCGGCCGGTACGTGGCTTGGCCGAAAAAGGTGCCCTTGGCGAACGAGTCGAAAAATGGACGTGCTCAGCTGATCGTTCCCACCGGGGCGGAGGCGTGGTCGCCGGAGCTGCCGATCTACAGAAAATCGAACGGGATCGGGGACGACGTCCTTCTCGCGACGGTGCGGATGAGGGAGGAGAAAGGCTCTGATGTCAATGTGGCCACTCACCTACTCGCGGACATCTTCCAACAAACGGTGGACGCGGCCATAGTGGTATCCAACGACTCCGACCTTGCATTGCCTCTTCGTGTAGCGCGCACTCAGGTGCCGGTGGGCACCGTCAATCCCGGCTCCAAGCCCCTTGCCGGCGCGTTGCGAGGGAGAAGAACCGATGGACCCGGCGGTCACTGGTGGAAGAACCTGACGGCACAGCACTATTACCCCCACCAGTTGCCTGATCCTGTGGCGGGCCGGTGGTACAGGCCGACGGGGTGGTAAGTCGGCTGATCCTCATGGTCGAGAGACGGCCGCTAGCAAGCTGAGTCGCCGACTGACGGCACCGCCGTCGCCTGAAGACCACACGAGCAGACGCGCAGTCCAAGTCGAAGACGGGCTCGCACCTGTCGTTCGTTCGCAGCGCACTCGTGAAGGGCGCTTCCGGAGTGGGCGATCCGAATCCGCGGCTCGCCCAGCCGGGCGCGGGGATCAGGCCACCAGGTCGGCGTACTCGTTGTGTTCGACAATGTACTTCTCCACGTACCAGCAGGTGGGGATGACGGTGAAACCCTCGGAACGGGATTCGTCGAGCGCGAACCCGACCACCGCGCCCGCGACGCCGCGACCACGGAATTCGGGGAAGGTCATGGTGTGGTGGAAGTCGCGCACTTTCGCGTCGTCCCGTTCGGCGTAATCGGCGTACCCGGCGAGGGTGTCGTCGATGTAGATCTCGAAACGGGTGTCGGCGACATTGTGCTCGAGCCTGGTGGTCATGTTCTGACAGAACTCCTCGGTGGTCGGATATGTTCCGGCCCGACCGAGGCCGGGCCACGCTCGAAGTCGAGTGTATAGCCGTGTTCACCGCACCCCCCGTGCCGCCGCCCTACCCTCACAAGCGCCCCGCCCGGCCACACCCGCCCGACCGGAATATCGTGAGCCCGATACCACCCCGACCGGGTAAGGAACCAGACTCGTCTCGCCTCGCTCCGGACCACCCCACCTACAACGCCCTAACGAAGTCTTCGCGAGTTACACACCACCGCTGTCGCATCGAAACGCGCTAAGTGCCCACCCCCCGTCGTTCCCGCACCCGACACCACGCCTCCACACCACCATCACCCCCACCCCGCACGGCGCGAGTCTTACGAGTGCCCCGTTCGCGGCCCGTCTCGCGTCCGAGTGGTCGAGACAATGCGACGCAGTCGCGAGTCTCGACCACTCGGACGCGAGACAAAGGGGGCCGCGAACCCGCGGCCCCGGCCGCTATATCACAGCCCCCGGATTCAGGATTCCGTGTGGATCGAGCGCGTCTTTCACGCGCTGGGTCAGTGCCATCACCTCGGGCCCGACTTGGGCGGGCAGCCAGGCTTTCTTGAGTCGGCCGACGCCGTGTTCACCGGTGATCGTTCCGCCGAGTTCGATGGCGAGGTCCATGATTTCGCCGAAAGCCCGGTGCGCGCGTTCGGTATTCGCGGCGTCGGTGGGATCGTGCACGATCAGCGGGTGGGTGTTGCCGTCGCCCGCGTGCGCGATCACCGAGACCAGTACGTCGTTGCGCCGGGCGATCGCGGCGATGCCGGTGATCAGGTCGCCCAGTCGAGGCAGCGGAACGCCGACGTCTTCGAGCAGGAGCGGGCCGATCCGTTCCACGGCGGGAATCGCGAAGCGTCGCGCGGCGGTGAACGCCTCGCCTTCGTCGGGGTCTTCGGTGTGGAAAACCTCCGAGGCTCCGGCCTTCTCGCATGCGGCCACCATCAGTTCGGCCTCGCGTGCGGCGAATTCGCCGGGTGCGTCCGACCGTGCGACCAGCAGCGCGGCGGCGGAACGATCCAACCCCATGCGCATCTCGTCCTCGACGGCGTTGATCGCCACCGAGTCCATGAATTCGAGCATCGAGGGGCGCAGCATTGCGGTGATGGCGAGGATCGCCTCGGTGGCGGCGGTCAGGGAGGCGAAGGTCGCGACGACGGTGCTCTGGCGCGGCTGGGCGGGCAGCAGCCGCAGTGTCAGTTCGGTGATGACGCCGAGGGTGCCCTCGCTGCCGACGAACAGTTTGGTCAGCGACAGTCCCGCCGAATCCTTGAGTCGCGGCCCGCCGAGTCGTACGGCGGTGCCGTCGGCGAGTACGACTTCCATGCCGAGTACGTAATCGGTGGTCACCCCGTATTTCACGCAGCAGAGCCCGCCCGCGTTGGTGGCGGCATTACCGCCGATCGAGCAGATCTCGAACGACGAGGGGTCCGGCGGGTACCACAGCCCGTGTTCGGCGACCGCGCGTTTGACCTCGACGTTCAACAATCCGGGCTGCACGACCGCGGTCCTGGTGACCGGATCGACGGTGATCGCGCGCATCCGCTCGGTGCTCAGCACGATCCCGCCGTCGACCGCCGTCGCACCCCCGGACAGCCCGGAGCCCGCGCCGCGCGGCACCACGGGCACCCGATGCTCGTCGGCCCAGCGCAGCGTCGCGCCGACGTCGGCGGTGCTGGTCGCGCGCACCACGGCCAGCGGCGTTCCCGCCCCGGGATCGCGGGCCCAGTCGTGGCGATAACCGGCCAGCAGGTCCGGATCCGTGAGTACGGCGCCGTCGGGAAGCAGATCGATCAGGTCATGCAGGTCCACAATCGTCCACGGTAACGTTCCCGTCCCGGTATGCCCGGAAAATCTCGTGGACCGCGTGGGCCGGGGAAACTATGGGTTACCACGGGCCGCGCACCGGCGCTACGGTATGCGCAGGGTGCGCTGCGGTCATATCCGCTGAGCAGGGGTCGCGTAGGGACGGACGCCGTCCGGAATTCGATGACAAGGGAGGCTGGTCGGATGCCGAGCCACACGCCGGACTACCGCGAACTGGTGAGCGCAGCGTTCGAGGGCGAGGCGGTCGAAGGCGGCGTGGACGTCGCGGCGCTGCGACGGATCCGCGCGGGGGAATTCGGCGAATGGCTCACCGCGCTCGACCACTCCGGACTGTTCGGCGCCGACGCGCTGTCGAGGATCGCCGAGCAGTGGCGGGCCGATCCGACGGTGCTGCTCGATGCCCTGCTCGCGGGGGCCGACACCGTCACCACGCGACGCACGCGGGCGGAATGGGCGGCACTGGACCGCCCGGAATCGCGGTCGCGCCTCGGCTGAGCCATCACTCGGTTCGCCGAGTGCTCACCTGATGGAAACCTACCGCTGGCATGCTGTCGCCGTGCTCGATCCGGCCGTCACCAGCGACACTCTCGCCGACCGATTCACCCGGTGGTGCGAGGCCGTCGTCGCCCGTCTGCCGTTCGGCGTGCACAGTGTGGTGCCGCCGACGTTCCTCGGTTTCGCGCTGATCAACGGATTCACTTTCGCGGTGGATCTGCTGCTCCTGACGATCTTCCACGGATGGTGGGATTGGCCGCTCTGGCTCTCGGTCACCCTCGGCTACATCTGCGCCTTCGGGCTGAGTTTCTTCCTGAACCGCACCTTCAACTTCCATTCGCACGCCCCGGTGGGCCGTCAGGCCGCGATCTACGTCGTGGTGGTCGCGATCAACTACGTCGCGTTCATCCTCGGCGTCGGCGCGGGCCTCACCGCTCTCGGGCTCGAATACCACCTGTCGCGGTTGCTGGCGGGTGGCTGCGAAGCGGTCTACATGTACAGCGCGATGCGCTGGGTGGTGTTCCGCGCTCGCCGTTCCGAAACCGCGTCCGCGTCAGCGGGTTCCGATCGCTGAGCCGTTGCCGTGCGATTCGGGACCTGAACGCGGTCGCCCGAAGTCGTCGGACGCCCGCGCGGTGCCCGGCATTCTCAGGGCGTGCGGAGCACTTCGACGCGGTCACCGTCGACAAGGACCACGTCGTCATCGGTGAGTCCCCAATATCGGACACCGTTCGCCCGGAAGTCCTCGGCGAGTCGGTCGCCCGAACCTTCCGGGTCCAAGGGCGAATTCAGGTGCGGGACGATCGGGCGATCGACCAATCCCAGTCCGTCCCATAGTGGTTCGATTCCACAGGTGGTCACTACCTCGCCCGGATCGTCGCTGGTTTCCAGGCCGTGCAGGTCGGGGGTGAGCAGGCACGCGCCCGCGCTGTAACCGGCGTAGACGAGGGTGTCGGCGGCGAGGAGGCGGGGGAGGACGAGATCGGCTCCGCTGCGGGCGAATTGGGCGCGCAGGACGAAGGTGTTGCCGCCGCGGACCCACACCATGGGGAATTCGGCGAGTTGCCGCTCCAGATCGGCTGGGTGGCCGATGAAATCGCGGAGGTCGAATACTTCGGGGCGGTAACCGAGGGAGCGTAGCGGGATCATGTCGATGGAGTCGATGGCATTCCAGTAATGCGGCCAGGCGTCGCAGGCATTGGGGATCACCGCGACGCGACCGGGCTCGCCGACCAGGGCACGCAGTCGGTCGGCGTGCGCGCCGAAACGGTAGCTGGACAGGAAAAGTCGCATCGGTCAGAGGGTGAAGGCCAGGTTGCGCACCACACGCAGTCCGACTTCCTCGTCGCCGGTGATGGTGATGTCGCCGGAATGCTCGTCGGCGGTGGTGCGGCCGCCGCCGAGCCGGACCAGCAGACGCGAATCGAGGCGGACCGACACGGTGGGGTCGTCGAAGGCGTCGGCGTAGGCGGCTCGGCCGTCGACTTCGATCGACAGCGTCCGCGCGAGCGGGCCGGTCAGATCGAGGGCGATCCTGGAGCCGTCCGGGGCCTTCCCACGTTTCACGACGACGCGGGGCAGTGATTCCGCGAATTCGGCGAATGCCTCCTCCCCGCGCGGTCCGCCCTCGTCGACTGTCCTGCCGAGCGCGTCGGCGATATCGAGTTCGTGCATCCAGCAGTCGAACAGGCGTACCCGCATGAATCGGCCGTAGCCGACCTGGCCGACCGGTGAGGGTGTTGGGGTCTTCCACACGGCGTCGCCCATCTTTCCGAGCATGGCGAGGCGTCGGTCGGTGATGGCGCCGAACATCTCCAGCAGTCGCGCGCCGGTCAGGGGGCGCAGCCGGTCGACCCAGATCTCGTTCATCACGGCGGTCTCGTTGCGCACGTGCGGGAGTTCGCGCACGTCGATCTCGTTGTCGGCGGTGTCGCGTGGCGGCGGTTTCTCGCCGAGCAGCCACGATTCGGTGCCGATCATATGGGCGACGACGTCGAAAACCGTCCAGCCGGGCAGGGCGGTCGGCGTGCGCCAGCCGTCTTCGTCCAGGTCGGCGACCAGCGCGGTGACGGCCTGCCACTGCTGTGCGAGCAGGTCGATCGTCTCGATCCGGTCCGGCGTCGGTTCGGTCAAGGCTGTGTCCCTTCGATATCGCGCGCGTTGTCGTCGTCCAATGCCGCGAGCCCGGCTCTGATACTCGCGGCGGTTCCGGCCGGGTCGTGGGATCGGCGTAGCAGGAATCCTTTCGTGACGCCGAAGAGATCACCTTTCCTGCGCGGGATGACATGCAGATGGATATGCGGGACGGTCTGGAAGGCTGCCCTGCCGTCGTTGAGTATCAGGTTGGCCCCGTCGGCGGCCAGTGCGCCGCGCCGCATCGCCAGTGCGAGCCGGTGTCCGGCGCGGAAGATCTCCGCGCCGAGGTCGGCGTCCAGATCATCGAGTTCGGCGGCGTGCGTCTTGGGGATGATCAGGGTGTGTCCGGTGGCGATGGGCCGGATATCGAGGAACGCGCACAGGGTGTCGTCTTCGTAGACCTTGGTCGACGGAGCCTCGCCCGCCACGATGCGGCAGAAGCGGCAAGCATTCACACCGCGACCCTACGACCTGTGCGGGACCGCGAACACCCCGAATCGGGCATCCGACATGATGCACATCACTGTTTCCGAGTGCGACACACCACCGGAATGCTGTCCGTTCCCGATTCTCGTCGTGTAGCGCGTGCGGCCGAGAGCGTGGCGCTCACCTGCGTCGATGAGTGTCGACGGCGTGGCGGTCGCCGTATCGATCGGCGATCGTGACGACCTCGACGCGGCTGCGAGGCGGCGGCCCGGGTGTCCTGGCGTGCGCACGGTGGTTCGGGCGTGTGATGGGCATCTCAGCTACGCTCACCGCGAGCCGGATACAGTTGCGAGGATTCGGATGAACTTACTCACGAGTAACTTCATCTGTCCGTCGTTCGGTGGCTAATGGCCAGCACGAGAAGGAAGTCTGACAAGTGGAGACAACGCAGAGCGCGGGCGACTCGTCGCCGCGCGGAGCGCGTGTCGGAGTCGTTCGCGAGTCTAACGCGGGCGAACGGCGTGTCGCATTGGTGCCCAAGATTATCCCGGCCTTGTTGAAACAGGGGGTCGAGGTAGTCGTGGAATCCGGCGCCGGACTGGGTGCGCTCATCCCCGACGAGGCGTATGTAGAGGCCGGGGCGACCATCGGTGATCCGTGGTCGGCCGAGGTCGTCGTGAAGGTGGCCCCACCCAGCGACACCGAGGTGGCGAAACTGTCCAAGGGACAGACGCTCATCGGCTTCCTCGCGCCGCGCAACAGTGACAATCAGATCGAGGCGCTCACCGATGCCGGGGTGCAGGCGTTCGCCGTCGAGGCGATCCCGCGTATCTCGCGCGCGCAGGTGATGGACGCGCTGTCCTCGCAGGCGAACGTGGCCGGATACAAGGCGGTCCTGCTGGCCGCGTCCGAGTCGACGCGCTTCTTCCCCATGCTCACCACCGCGGCGGGCACCGTGAAACCGGCGACCGTGCTCGTGCTCGGCGTCGGTGTCGCGGGCCTTCAGGCGTTGGCCACGGCCAAACGACTAGGAGGCCGGACCACCGGCTACGACGTGCGACCCGAGGTCGCCGATCAGGTGCGTTCGGTCGGCGCGCAGTGGCTGGATCTGGGCATCGACGCGGCGGGCGAGGGCGGCTACGCCCGCGAGCTCACCGACGACGAGAAGGCCCAGCAGCAGCAGGCGCTCGAGAACGCGATCAAGGGTTTCGACGTGGTGATCACCACCGCGCTGGTGCCGGGACGTCCCGCGCCGCGCCTGGTCACCGCCGCCGCCGTGGAGGGTATGAAGCCCGGCAGCGTCATCGTCGACCTGGCGGGGGAGACCGGCGGCAACTGCGAACTCACAGAACCCGGTGAGACCGTGGTCAAGCACGAGGTCACCATCGCCTCGCCGCTGAACCTGCCAGCCACCATGCCCGAGCACGCCTCGGAGCTGTACTCGAAGAATATCGCGGCACTGCTGGAACTGATGCTCGTCGACGGCAAGGTCGTGCCGGACTTCGAAGACCAGGTGCTTGCCGATTCCTGTGTCACCCGTGAGCGAGGCTTGCCGAGCGAACCGATCAAGGCTGAGGTGCAGTCGTAATGTACAACGAACTGCTCGCGAATATCGCGATCCTGGTGCTGTCCGGATTCGTCGGATTCGCCGTCATCTCCAAGGTGCCGAACACCCTGCACACTCCGCTGATGTCGGGTACCAACGCCATTCACGGCATCGTCGTGCTCGGCGCGCTGGTCACCCTGGGCAAGATGGAGGATCCGTCCATCGGCATCCAGATCATCCTGTTCGTGGCGGTGGTGTTCGGAACGCTGAACGTCATCGGCGGATTCGTCGTCACCGACCGCATGCTCGGCATGTTCAAGGGTAAGAAGGCCGTCCCGGCCGACGGCGCCGAGAAGGCGGGGAAGTAAACGTCATGGACTACCTCGTCAACATTCTCTATATCGTCGCGTTCGCGATGTTCATCTACGGTCTGATGGGGCTGACCGGCCCCAAGACCGCGGTGCGCGGCAACTGGATCGCGGCCATCGGCATGGGTATCGCCGTGGTGGCGACCCTGATCGCGGTGCGCGACACCGGCAACTGGATTCTGATCGTCGCCGGACTCGTCGTGGGTGTCGCGCTGGGCGTGCCGCCCGCGAAGTACACCAAGATGACCGCGATGCCGCAGCTGGTCGCCGCGTTCAACGGCGTCGGCGGTGGCACCGTCGCACTCATCGCGTGGGCCGAATTCCTGGATACCAGCGGTTTCTCGGCGTTCAAGCACGGTGAGTCCCCGACCGTGCACATCATCGTCGGTTCGCTGTTCGCCGCGATCATCGGCTCGATCTCGTTCTGGGGTTCGCTGATCGCCTTCGGCAAGCTCCAGGAGATCCTGCCCGGCAAGCCGATCGGCGTCGGAAAACTTCAGCAGCCGCTGAACCTGGTGCTGCTCATCGTCTCGGTGGCCGCCGCGGTCGTCATCGGCCTCGGAGCCTCCGACGGCGGTGCGCCGTGGTGGTGGATGGTGCTGTTGCTGCTCGCCGCGGGCGTACTCGGCCTGATGGTCGTGCTGCCCATCGGTGGCGCCGATATGCCCGTGGTCATCTCTCTGCTCAACGCGCTCACCGGTCTTTCGGCCGCGGCGGCGGGCCTGGCGCTGAACAACACCGCGATGATCGTGGCGGGCATGATCGTCGGCGCGTCCGGCACCATCCTCACCAACCTCATGGCCAAGGCCATGAACCGGTCGATCCCGGCCATCGTGGCGGGCGGCTTCGGTGGTGGCGGTACCGCACCCGGCGCGGGTGGCGGCGAGGCCAAGCAGGCCAAGGCGACCTCGGCCGCCGACGCCGCGATCCAGATGGCCTACGCCAATCAGGTCATCGTCGTGCCCGGTTACGGCATGGCCGTCGCCCAGGCCCAGCACGCGGTCAAGGAGATGGCGGCGCTGCTCGAAGCCAAGGGCGTGGAAGTCAAGTACGCCATCCACCCGGTCGCGGGTCGCATGCCCGGCCACATGAACGTGTTGCTGGCCGAGGCCGAGGTGTCCTACGACGCGCTCAAGGAAATGGACGATATCAACGGTGAGTTCTCTCGCACCGATGTCGCCCTGATCATCGGCGCGAACGACGTCACCAACCCGTCCGCCCGCGAGGACGCCTCCAGCCCGATCTACGGGATGCCGGTCCTCAACGTCGACCAGGCGCGCAGCGTGATCGTGCTCAAGCGTTCGATGAACTCCGGGTTCGCCGGTATCGACAACCCGCTGTTCTACGCCGACCACACCTCCATGCTGTTCGGCGACGCCAAGAAATCCGTCGGTGCGGTCACCGAGGAGCTCAAGGCGCTGTAGATCCGCTGTTGGTCTACAGCGTCGTAGACACGCAGGGCGCGACAGCCCCCGTTCATCGAACGGGGGCTGTCGTGTGTGTCGTGCGGTCGCGGGGCGAACCCGGCCGGATCAGCCGACCGGGACGATCGGAGTGCCGCGACCGGCACCCGGCGTCGGCGGAACCAACGCTCCCGCAGGCGGATTGGCGTTGGGCGCGGCCGGTTTGGGCTGCGGGATCAGATTGGTCGCCCCGGGCTGGGGCAGCGAAGGCGGCCGAGGGGCGGGTGTGGTCGTCGCGGGCTGCTCGCAGGAGGTCTCGGTCGCGACGCATTCGGACTCGGGCGCGACGGGCACGATCGGCGCGGCTTCGGCGACCGGGCCGAACCCTACGGCGTGGGCGACCGAGCCGAACGCTACGGCCGAGAACAGTGCGCCCGCCGCGATTCGGGCAGCCCGGCTCACAGCCACACCGGATCGCCGTAGACCGAAATCGAATTGTCGGCCGTCGCGGTGGACATGGACACGATCGCGAAAGAGCGCAGGCTGACCGCGCCGAGGCAGCCGTCGACCTTGATCTGCACCTGCTCGGTGGTGATCGAACCGCGCGGCCCCGCCAACGCCTTCGTCCCGAAGGGCAGGCTGACGATGCTGCCGGGTTTCGCCGTCATCGACATACTCGGCACGACCTGCGCGCCCACCCCGACGTTGACTCCCGAGGTGGAAATGCCGACGCTCGGCCCCATGGTCACCCCGAGACTCATGGTGACACCACTGGAAACGTCGACCTGGCATCCGACCTGATATCCGAGTTGCAGGGAACCCGAATCCACCGCGACCCGGCCGTCGCCGCCGATATCGGCACTGGCGGAAAGGCTGACGAAAGCCTCCCGGCTCAGTGGCGTATTGGCGAGATTGGCCGCGCGGTCCACATTCTCCGCGGATTTGGTGATCCGCAGTTCCCAGCCGTCCTCGGTGGTGACGGCACGCGATTTATCCGCTGTCTGTTCCGCGGCGGCCACCGCGCCGTGGAAACCCAGCGCACCCGCACCGCTGAGAACCGACGTCGCCGCCGCGCACATACAGAGCAGCGCTCTTGTCGAGCTCCTCATCTGACTTTCCTCATTCTCTGAAACATTTCCTAGGCTAAATACAACGTACCCGCGCATTCCGGGCGGTGTCGCGGGGGCGGAGGCGGTCGCCGGTCGTCGGCCGGAATCCGATACATTTGCCGCCAGAGTTGCCCGCCGGACGGCGGTGAGTTCGACCCAGGGAGAGTACGTATGAGCACGCCGCCGCAATACCCGCGGCAGATACCCGCCGACCCCGCCCCGGGTGATGTGGACCACCTATCGGAGTCCGACGACTATTCGCCCGACGACGAACACGGCGAGAGCACTCTGGTGGCGGTACTCAAACTCCTCGGTGTATTCGTGGTGCTCGGACTGGCGATATTCGCGGCGCGCACGTATTTCGCGACCGGCGACGAGCCGGTCCGGGTCGGCAGCTGCGGGAAACTCTCCGGCAGCACGGTCGAAGCCGAATTCGCGGTCGCCGAATGCGCTGACGCCGACGCCAACTACGTGGTGGCCCAGCGGCTCGACGGTGTCGACGCGGAATGCGCGAGCGCCGACTACGCGAGTTACTACCAGACCTCCGGCGCCGAGTACACGCTCTGCCTTCGCCTCAATGTCGGGGAAGGCGACTGCGTCGACAGCGCGCTGATGGGTGCGAGCACGCGGGTGGCCTGTACGGCCGCGGCCGATTTCAAGGTCGCCCGGATCGTGCGCGGCACCGCCGACCGTTCGGCCTGCGGCAGCGCCGCGATCGACGGGGACACCATCGTCTACCCGCAACCGGAACCGATGACGCTCTGCCTGGCCCCGCCGGTCTGAGCGGTGCCCGCCGTCGTGTAACCGGTACCGGGCGTGCGATTTCCGGCGGGACGTGACTAGGTGACGGCCCGCCGCCGCTCGCCGTCGACCGGGGCGACGATGCCCGCGAACCGTTCGCAGACCAGGATCGCCACCAGCGGCACGGCCAACGCGGCGGTCAACGGGACGATCGCGGTCAGCCAGCCGATGAGCGCGGGTCCGGCGAGTAGGCCGAGATAGCCGATGCTGAAGACGCGTGACATGTCGGTGGCGACGGTCACCGAGCCGAGATTGCCCGCGGCGGTGAAGATCTGCGGGATCACCCCCGACAGTCCGAGCCCGACGCAGGCCCAACCGAGCAGGGTCAGTGGCGTCCACACCGACGCCATGATCACCGCGAGTCCGCCCGCGCAGATCAGCGTCCCGTAGCGCACCACCGCGACCGGGCCGAACGCGCCCGCGAGGCGATCGGTGGCGAATCGTCCCGCGGTCATGGTGCAGGAGAAACCGGCGAAAGCCAGTGCGGCGGTGGCCTCGTCGGTGCCGAGATGGTCGCGCACCTGTAGCGCGCTCCAGTCCGCGGCCGCGCCCTCGGTCAGCAGGCAGATGAAGGCGACGGCGGCGAGTCCGAAGACCTTCTTCGTGCGATCGGAGGCCCGAAGGGCACCCGGCGCGTCGCCCGGATCGGAAACCGCCGCTCCCGAGGCGGGAACCGACGCGATCTCGACCGTGTCGGAGACGAATTCGGTGCCGGGCTCGCGCAGGAGCAGCGGAACCGCCGCCGCGACGAGCCCGAGCCCGGCCGCCGCGGCGATCGTCAGCGTCAGCCTGATATCCATCCCGGCTCGCAGTGCCGCCGCGCCCGCGAGAGAACCGAGAAGTCCGCCGCCGGAGAAGAAGGCGTGGAAGGCCGACATCACGGGCCTGCCGTAGGCGCGTTCGACGTGTACCGCCTGGGTGTTCATCGACACGTCGAGCGCCCCGTTGCCGAATCCGAAGCAGGCCAACGCGATCGCCAAACCGACGGGGCCTGTGGCCAGGCCGGGGCCGATCACCGTGACCGAGATCAGGCACGCCGCCACCGCCACCATGGTGCGGCTGCCGAAGCGATCGGCCAGCGGGCCGCTGATCCGCATGCCGATCAGCGCCGCACCGGCGAGTATCAGGATGAAGCTGCCCAGTGTGGATTTCGCGATTCCGGTCCGATCGCAGACCGCGGGGATGTGCACCACCCACAGCGCGAGCAGACAGCCGTTCAGCGCGAACACCGCGAACACCGCCGCGCGCGCCAGGCGCAGCCTGCGGTCGACCGTCGGAACCGGCACCCGTTCAACGGTACCGACGATCGGTCCCGCGCGGGACGGCATTCGTCCGAGTACCGGCGGCGCCCGCGTCTACCCTGGTGAGGTGGATGTCCTCGCCGGCCTGCTCGAAGGTCCACGCGCCAGGGGTGCGTTCGTGGTCTGCTCGCTGCTCGACCCGCCCTGGTCACTGCGGATACAGGACGAGTCGCCCTTGACCGTGCTGTCCATCGTCCGAGGGACGGCCTGGATCATCCCCGACGCCGATCCGAAACGGCCCGAATCCGCCGCGCCGCGCAGGCTGGAGGCGGGTGATATCGCGATCTCGCGCGGGCCCCGCCCTTACACCGTCGCCGACGCACCGGAGACGACCCCGCAGATCCTCATCCACCCGGGCCAGATCACGACCACCCTCGACGGCGAATTGCTTTGCGAGGCACTGACACTCGGCGTGCGACAGTGGGGGACCGATCCGGACGGGGCCACCATGATGGTGACCGGCACCTACGAATCCGCGGGTGCGGTGAGTCAACGGCTGTTGCGTGCGCTGCCGCCGTTCGTCGTCCTGCGTCGCGGTGAATTCGACGGCCGCGTCCTCGACCTGTTGGCGGACGAGGCGACCAGGGACGAACCGGCCCAGGGCGCGGTCCTGGATCGACTGCTCGATCTGGTGCTCATCACCGCGTTGCGCGCCTGGTTCGCGGGCAACGAGGCGCCCGCCTGGTACCACGCCTACACCGATCCGCTGGTCGGCAAGGCACTACGGCTGTTGCAGCACAATCCGGCGCACGGCTGGACGGTCGCGGGTCTGGCGGAGGCGGTCGGGGTGTCGCGGGCCGCGCTGGCTCGCCGGTTCACCGATCTGGTCGGCGAACCGCCGATGGCCTTCCTCACCGAGTGGCGGCTCGAACTCGCCGCCGATCTACTGCAAGGTTCCGAGGCGACCATCGAGGCCATCGCCAGGCAGGTCGGGTACGGCAGCGCCTTCGCGCTCAGCGCCGCGTTCAAACGCCATTTCGGCGTCAGCCCGCGCGACCACCGGCACGGCGCGACACCCGCTGAGCTATCGTCGGCGGGGTGACGCAGCAGTATCCAGTGCTCTGGCCGGTGCCGACCAGGTGGGCGGACAACGACCACTACGGCCACGTGAACAACGTGACGTACTACTCGTATTTCGACACCGCGGTCAACGCCTGGCTCATCGACGCCACCGGCACCGACATCAGGAATCTGCCCGCACTCGGGGTGGTCGCGCAGACCTCGTGCCAGTACCACGGTTCGCTCAGTTTCCCCGATCAACTGCGCGTCGGCCTGCGCGTCTCGCGTCTGGGCCGTTCCAGCATCACCTACGACCTCGCGATCTTCCGCGAGGCCGACGGTGCGCTGGAACTGGCGGCCACCGGTGTCTTCGTACACGTCTACGTCGATTCGGAGACGCGTAAGCCGGTCGAGATCCCCGAGGTCATCCGCACGGCGGCGACCACGCTGGTCACCGACTGAATCAGGCCTGAAGGGCGGCCTGGAAGCGGCGCATGCCGTCGATCCAGCGGTCGTAGTCCGAACCCTTGTGGCGGTACATCTTCAGCACCTCGGGATGCGGCAGGATCAGGAATCGCTCGCTGTCGATACCGGCGACCACCGATTCGGCGACCTCCTCGGTGCTGAGCACCGGACCCGCCGTGGTGACCGCCTTGACGGCCAGTTCGGCCGCCTCGGGGTTGTCGGGGATCAGATCCTTCTGGAGCAACCGGGTGTCGACGCCCATGGGGCACAGGCAGCTGACGCGAACACCTTTGTCGCCGTAGGTGATCGAGAGCCATTCGGCGAATCCGACGGCGGCGTGCTTGGTCACCGAGTACGGGGCGGAGCCGATCTGGGTGAGCAGGCCCGCGGCCGAGGCGGTCGACAGGAAATAGCCCTCGCCGCGTTCGACCCAGCCCGGCACGAGCAGTCGGGCGGCGCGCACATGCGACAGCACATTGATCTCGATCGACGCCGACCATTGCGCGTCGGTGCTGTCCAGCCCCGGCCCGCCGCCGATACCCGCGTTGGCGACGAACAGGTCGACCGGCCCGAACGCCTCCTCGGCGCGGTCGATCAACTGCTGGATCACCTTCTCGTCGGCGACGTCACCGCCGACCGCGACCGCGGCGGAACCGATGGATTCGGCGACCGCCGCCGCCGAGTCCGCGTTCAGATCGGCGAGGACCACCTTCGCGCCGCCCGCCGCCAGTCGCCGCGCCACCGCCGCTCCGATACCGGCCCCGGCTCCCGTGACGATCGCAACCTTGTCCGTAATCTCCATGTTCGGACCATAGCGGGCAATGCCGGAAAGAGACACACTGAACTACACGTCGCTTTTTCCCGACTGGTCGCGCCCGGCCAGTCGTTCGAGTAGCGGAGCGGTGCGCGGGCCGACCAGCGAGCGCATCACCAGGGCCATATTCGTCCGTTCGACGCCGGGAATCTTCAGGATCCGCCCGGTGATCCGATACAGATCGTCGGCGTCGCGCGCGACCACCCGAACCGTGAGATCGGTCTGACCGGTGAGGCCGCAGACCTCGGTGACCTCGGGGACCTCGCCGAGTTCGGCGACCACCGAATCGAGACGATGCTGATCGAGCACCACCGCGACGAACGCCGAGAGCGGATAGCCCAGTGCCCGCGGTTCCACCCGCAACTCGAAACTGCCGAGTACCCCGGCCGCCTCCCATCGCGACATCCTGGCCTGCACGGTATTGCGGGACAGGCCGAGGCGGGACGCGAGTTCGACGCCGGTCGCGCGGGGATTGGCGACGAGTTCGAGCAGTAGGCGCGCGTCGGTGGCGTCCAGCGTCGCCTCGGCGGATTCCTTGCCGGTCATGGAATGCAGTATGCCATCCGAAATGGTGGCCGAATTGTGCATTGTGCTCATCGAGTACCTGCCTGATTGCGCGTTAGGCTATGTAGTGAAAGGTGTGAAGTAGAGCACAGTGCGAGAGCGGGGGGCGTGCCACAGACGGACGGTCAGGAGGCGATCGGCGATGACGGACAAACCCGCGTATCCGGTCCAGTTGGTCCAGCCCGATGGACGCAGGGTGCTCGATCGTGAGCACGCCGCGCTCGTCGCCGATATCGGTACCGTGCGATTGCGGGCCCTGTACGAGGACCTGGTCGTCTCCCGGCGTATCGATACCGAGGCGACGGCACTGCAACGGCAGGGACAGCTCGGCCTGTGGCCGCCGCTACTCGGCCAGGAAGCCGCCCAGGTGGGGTCGGCCCGCGCGTTGCACACCGACGACTACGTCTTCTGCAGTTACCGGGAGGCGGCGGTCGCCTACTGTCGCGGTGTCGATCCCGGCGATCTGACGCGGCTGTGGCGCGGGGCCGCACACCACTGCTGGGATCCCGCCGAGATCAATATGACGAATCCGAATATCGTCGTCGGCTCGCAGGGGCTGCACGCCACCGGTTACGCCTACGCCGCCCACCTGGACGGCGCGGAGATCGCCGCCATCGCGTATTTCGGCGACGGCGCGAGCAGTCAGGGCGATATCGCCGAGGCTATGGGGTTCGCCGCGAGCTGGGGCGCGCCGGTGGTGTTCTTCTGCCAGAACAACCACTGGGCGATCAGCGCTCCGGTCCGGGTGCAGAGTGCCACGCCGATCGTGCAAAGGGCGTTCGGGTACGGCATCCCCGGCGTGCAGGTCGACGGGAACGACGTACTCGCCGTGCTCGCGGTGACCAGGAGGGCGATCGCGCGTGCCCGGGGTGGCGGCGGTCCGTCCTTCATCGAGGCGCTGACCTATCGGATGGGGCCGCACACCACCGCCGACGATCCCACCCGCTACCGCTTCGACGCGGAAACCGAGCAGTGGAAGCGCCGCGATCCGATCGATCGGCTCCGCAGACTCCTCGAACGCGAGGGGAGCTGGGACGGGGAATTCGAGGCGCGGGTCGCCGCGCGGGCCGACGAGGTGGCCCACCGGCTGCGCACCGCGACCATCGATATGCCCGACCCCGACCCCGCCGGGCTGTTCGATCACGTCTACGCCACCCCGCACCGGCTGCTCACCGAGCGGCGGCGGGCCCACGCGGAGTACCTCGCCGGCGATCCCGGCGCGGGCTCCGCGGTACCGGAAGGAGTCCGCCCATGATCACCACCTTCGCCGCCGCGCTCAATACCGGTCTGCGCCGGGCGTTGGAGGACGATCCGAAGGTCGTGCTGATGGGGGAGGACATCGGCAGGCTGGGTGGTGTCTTCCGGGTCACCGACACCTTGCAGAAGGATTTCGGCGACAACCGGGTCATCGATACGCCGCTCGCCGAATCCGGCATCGTGGGAACGGCTTTCGGGATGGCATTGCGCGGGTATCGGCCGGTGTGTGAGATACAGTTCGACGGGTTCGTCTATCCGGCCTTCGACCAGATCGTTTCGCAGGTGGCCAAAATTCATTACCGCACCGGGGGAAAGGTGACCGCTCCCATCACGATTCGCATACCATGCGGCGGCGGGATCGGCTCCGTCGAACATCACTCCGAGTCGCCGGAGGCGTATTTCGCCCATACCGCCGGATTGCGCGTGGTGATACCCAGTACTCCCGAAGACGCCTATCACATGGCGCGCCAAGCGATCGCGCTCGACGATCCGGTGATCTTCTTCGAACCGAAACGACGCTACTGGGATCGCGCCGAGGTCGATTTCGACGCCGAGCCCGAACTGCCGTTGGATCGTGCGCGGATCTGCGTCAGCGGCACCGACGCGACGATCGCCGCGTACGGCGGCACCGTCGCCACCGCCCTCACCGCCGCGAGAATCGCGGCCGAGGAGGGACATTCGCTGGAGGTGATCGATCTGCGCAGCCTCGCGCCGATCGATTTCGACACCATCGAGGAATCGGTCACCAAGACCGGAAGGCTCGTCGTCGTCCACGAAGCTCCGGTCACCGGCGGGCTGGGGGGTGAGATCGCGGCCGAGATCACCGAACGCTGCTTCTATCATCTGGAGGCGCCGGTACTTCGCGTCGGCGGCCACGATATTCCCTACCCCCCGGCGAAACTCGAGAAATATCACCTGCCGGACCCCGACCGCGTCCTGGCCGCGGTCGACCGTTCGCTGTCCGCCGCCTGACGTCCGACCGCCCAGTGAGAGGTGCCCCTGTGCAAGATGACGGCCACGTCCTGGAATTCCGGCTCCCGGATCTCGGGGAGGGTCTGGCGGACGCCGAACTGCTGTCGTGGTCGGTCGGCGTCGGGGACACCGTCGAGCTGAATCAGACGATCGCGGAGGTGGAGACGGCCAAAGCCGTGGTGGCGCTGCCGTCGCCGTTCTCCGGAACGGTCGTCGAACTGCTCGCGAAACCCGGTGACACCGTTCCGGTGGGAGCACCGTTGATCCGGGTGCGCAACGATCTCGCCGTCGCCGCGGCGCCCGAGGCCAACGGTGACCGCCGCACCTCGGTGCTGGTGGGTTACGGTCCGGAAGGCGAACCCGAATCCCGCCGACCCCGTCCCGCGCGGCAGGCCGAACCCACGGCGCCGCAGCAGGATCGGGAGCCGTCGAATGCCGGGCGCGCGGCCGCGACACCCGGTGCGCGCAAACTCGCCAAGGAACTCGGCATCGACCTGTGGTACATCGCGGGCTCGGGCCCCCGGGGCGCGGTGACCGTCGAGGACGTGCGCAGCGCGGTCCCGGTCTCCCAGCCCCGCACTCTCGCCCGTCCGGCGACGACAACGGCCGCCGCCGCGCCCGGGGGCAGCAGCGGGGAAGGTCTCATCAGACCCGCGGCCAGGGAGACTCGCACCCCGATCGCGGGAATCCGCAAACGCATCGCCGGATCGATGACCGTGAGCGCCCGCACCATCCCGCAGGCCAGCACCTTTCTCACCGTGGATTTCACCGCGTCGATGGAACTGCTCGACCATCTGCGCAGTACCAAGGCCTTCTCCGACCTCGCCCCGACGGCGCTCGCGCTGATCGCCAAGGCCGTGATCGCCGGGATCACCGAATTCCCCGGTGTCAACGCGACCTGGGACGACGCCAACCAGCAGATCGTCACCAAGCACTACGTCAACCTCGGCATCGCGGTCGCGACCGAACGCGGACTGCTCGTCCCCAATCTCAAGGAAGCGCAGAGCCTGAGCCTGCGTGACCTGTGCCGGGAGATCGGCTGGCTGGCCGAGACCGCGCGCGCCGGTAACGCGACACCGGTCGACCTGCGCGGCGGCACTTTCACCCTCACCAATATCGGGGTTTTCGGCGTGGATACCGGTGTGCCGCTCGTCAATCCCGGCGAGGGCGCGATCCTGTGCGTCGGCTCGATCAGGAAACGCCCGTGGGTGGTCCGTGACGAACTCGCGGTCCGCTGGGTCACCACACTCGGGGTCAGCTTCGATCACCGCATGATCGACGGTGAGCTGGCCGCGCGCTTCCTCGCGACGGTGGGCGGTCTGCTCGAGGACCCGTTGACATTGCTCAGCCGCGCCTGAGACGAGCACCCTCGATCGCGGCAGCACCGCCCGCGCGGCGGCTCAGTCCCGGTGATCGAGGACGCGGCGGACCACCAGGCCCGCGATCAATGCCCAGAAGGCCGCGCCGATTCCGAGGAAGCCGACGCCGGACGCGGCGATCAGGAAGGTGACGACGCCCGCTTCCCGGTGTCGTTCCGATCTCAGCGCGCCCGCCAGCGCCGCCGCCAGCGTGGCGAGCAGGGCCAGACCCGCGACGGTTTCGAGGGTGCCCGCAGGCGCGGCCGCGATGAACGTCACCAGTGCGGCGGAGCCGAGGGCGAGCAGCAGGTAGGCGCAGCCCGCGGTGACGGCCGCGATCCAGCGGCGTCTCGGGTCGGGGTGGGCGGCGGGCGCCGCGGACAGCGCCGCGCTGATCGCCGCCAGATTGATGGCGTGCCCGCCCGCGGGCGCGCCGAGAACGGTGCCGATCCCGGTGACGGTCATCGCCGCCCGCCACGGCACCCGGTAGTCGAAGGAGCGCATCACGGCGGTGCCCGGAATGTTCTGCGACGCCATGGTGACGATGTAGAGGGGTATCGCGACCCCCAGCATCGCCTGCCAATTCCAGTGCGGCAGTGTCAGTTCCACCGAGGGGACCATCGCGGACAGGTCCAGGCTCCGATGTCCGGCGACGATGCTGACACCGGCCCCGATCACGGCGGTCACGAACGCGGCGATCACCGCCCAGCGTTTCGCGAAGCGCTGCAACACCACCCAGACCACGATCACCGGCACCACCACACCCGGACTGGTGTGCACCGCCTCGACCGGTGCCAGACACAGCGGAACGAGCACCCCGGCCAACATCGCCTGGGCGATCTCCACCGGGATCGCCGCGACCAGATTGCCCAGCCGCTGCCACAATCCGGTGATCACCACCAGGACGCCGGTCAGCGCGAACGCCCCCACCGCGGCGGCCCAGCCGCCCGACACCGCACCCGTACTCGCCAGCAGCGCGGCTCCCGGCGTCGACCACGCAAGGGTGATCGGCATCCGGTACCGATAACTGAGCAGGATCATCCCGACGGCCTGGGTGACACACAGTGCGAGCAGCCCCGACGCGGCCTGCGCGTGCGTCGCGCCCACCGCGCTCAACCCGCTCAGCACCACCGCGAACGAACTGGTGAACCCGACGAGCGCGGTCACCACCCCCGCGCCGATCGGCTGCGCGATACCGGAGTCTGCGACCGGCGCGGAATCCGCGATGACCTCGTTGCCCGGCACGGCCGCCCCCGGTGGGCTCGGTGTGCCGACGGCCGTGGTCGCCGGATCGGGTCCGGATTCCGCGACATGGCCCGCCGACGGCCCGTGGGTGGATTCGGGCGCGGCCACCGATTCGCCCCTCGCCAACTGTGCCGACTGTGCCGACTGTGCCGACTGCGGCGACGCCGGTGATTCCGCCGCGTCGGTGCCCGGCTCGTCCCGCGCCGCTGGAATCTTCGACATTGCACGGATCTTTCCGCCGGTCGCACGGCGTGTCACCTGCCAGTCGGCGGAAACTGGCCTGAATTGTTCCCGCGAGATGTGACCATGGCGATACGGGGGTAGCGTCGCGAACTGCCCTCCTTCATTCCGCGGGGTGAAGCGATATGCGCGCGGGTCGTGCGTAGGGTGAGGGCGTCGGTGCGCGAGATGCGAATCTGAATGAGGAGTCATGGCGTGAGCGCGGTACTGATTTCGGCAACGGAACTCGGAGAAGCGTTGGCGGGCGGCAATACTCGGCTGCTCGATATTCGATGGGCGCTCGGCGACCCGGACGGTCCCCAGCACTATCTGGACGGCCACATCCCCGGTGCGGTCTTCGTCGACCTGGAGACCGAACTGGCCGCGCTGCCCACGCCGGCGAGCGGCAGGCATCCGCTACCCGATGTCGCGCAGTTGCAACGATGCGCGCGCAGCTGGGGGCTGCGGGTGGGCGAATCGGTGGTCGTCTACGACGCGACCGGCGGCATGGCCGCGGCCCGCGCCTGGTGGCTGTTGCGCTGGGCGGGGATCGAGGACGTCCGAATCCTCGACGGCGGGCTGCCCGCCTGGACGGCATCGGGCGGAGCCCTCGCGACGGGGCCCGAAACCGATCCCGAACCCGGCGACGTCAGCCTGGCGTCGGGCCGGTTGCCTGTGGTCGACGCCGACGCGGTCGCCCGCTGGCAGGGTGTGCTGCTCGACGCGCGAGCCTCCGAACGGTATCGCGGCGAGATCGAACCGATCGACCCCAAGGCCGGGCACATCCCCGGTGCGGTGAGCGCGCCGACGGCCGAGAATCTCGACGCCGACGGACGTTTCCGCGCCGCCGAGGATCTGCGCGAACGTTTCGCCGGATTGGGGCCGGGCCCGATCGCGGTCTACTGCGGTTCCGGCGTCACCGCCGCCCACCAGGTCGCCGCCCTCGCCGTGGTCGGCGTGGAAGCGGCGCTGTACCCGGGCTCGTGGTCGCAGTGGTCCAACGATCCCAAGCGCCCGGTCGCCACGGGAGTCTGACGCCGGGGGCATCGCGATGGTGGGCCACCAGCGCGTGGTCGGCCCTCGGGTCGAGTCGGCGAACCGGGTGCGAGGCCGCCGGCATCCGGCACCGGCATCCGGTTCACGGACACCCCCGCGCGACCTCGCGAAGGGCCGTTTCGTCGGCGGCCGTCACCGGAAGGTCGTAGTACACCGCGACCGTGAGGTATTTGGCGGCGTAGAAGCAGTGGTTGGCGGCGGCGGGCGGTAACCATTCGGCCGGGGTGCTGTCACCTTTGGCCTGATTGGTTTCCGCGTCGGTGGCGAGCAGATTGTTCTCGATGTCGTTGGCGAAAAGCACCCGTCGCTCGGGATGCCAGCGCGCGGCGCCCATATCCCAGGCCGCGGCCAGCGGATAGACGTGGTCGATCTGGACCGCGCGGGCCTCGGACTTGCTGAAGTCGACGCGCTGGCCCGTGTAGGGGTCGTCCAGGTTTCCCGACACGACGACGCAGTCGCGGGTGCCCGCCCGAAAGGTGACCGCCGTGAGCTGGGCCGCCAGCACATTGTTGCGGGTGTCGCAGCCGTCGTGACCCGCCGGTCCGGCGTGATCGTCGGTCCACGCCGGGCCGAATACGCAGGCCCGGCCGTCCGAGCAGTCCCGTTCGTAACCGCCCGGATGCGGGCGGGCGGCGACGACGCGCACCCGCGACAACAGATCGTTCAGCTGAACCCCGGGCGGGCTGCCCGGTGCGGGCGCGGTACCGACGTCGAGCGCGCATCCCGCGAGGGCGAGGGCTCCCGCCAGGACGAGCGGCATCCACCGGGGTGGTCCACCCGGGGAGAATTCTCGAGTATCGGCGCGCACCCGCCACTTGTACCCGGCGGCACCGACAGGATCCGGCGCCGCCGGATGTCAGTGCGGAGCGTGGTTCACAGCCAGGCCCGTGCGAGCAGTTCGTCCTCGGCGACCACGTTCGGGCGCGGCGGGAATCGGGTGGCCGCGATCGATTCGGTATGCGCGCCGTCGTGGCCGATCAACCACGAGCCGCCGCGTTCCTCGCATTCCGCGATCTTGGCGAAGGTCGTGAGGAGGAAGGTCACCGCGTCGGCCGGGTCGACCGTCCGGGCCAGCCGCTGTGATTCGCCCTGGCGGGAGAGATCGAGCCAGACCCCCGATTGACCGTCCAGTCGCATGTCGACGATCTTGTCGGCGTTGACGAAGGTGAATTTGCGCCGTTCCCACGGTGTGGTCGGCGTGAAGCTCTGCTCGAGTACCTGGAGCAGAATCGTCATGCTGCTGCCCTGCGCTTTCCTTGGACGCCCGGGCGGGTCGGCCACCCGGCGGTGATTCGCCGCGATGCCATGGCGACAGCGCCGCGATAACCATTCGGATAACGATTCAGATGCGATGACCTGCGGATATACCAGTTTATCCGCTCGGGTGCGGAAATCCAGGACGGTGCGATCGCGGAATTCGGCGCGACCGCTGTCGGAGCCACCTGATTGGATGGGCGGATGCTGCACGGTCTGTGGTCACCGGGGTCGGGGCTGCTGTTGTGGACCGACGACGACGAGGTTCCCGGCACACTTCCCGAGCCGCTCGGCGCGACGCTGCGCTCGTCGAAGTTCCGCCATCGTGCCGACGTCATGCGCGCCGAGGGGACCGACCGCGCGGAGATCGACCACGTGCGGGTGCACGCGATGGCGCCCGCGGCGGCGGCCACGGCGCTGCGGCAGCGATTGCCCGCCGAGGTCGTCTCCGGCGACCTGCGATATCTGGCCCACCTCGCGCACGGAATAGAACGGTGGGTGCGCGCCGGGCGCGTCGTACCGGAATTGCGCCGCGACGACGGTCAGTGGTGGGTGCGCTGGTGCCTGGTCGGGGGTGAACGCCAACGCGCCTGGCTCGCGGAAGCGGCGGTCGCCATGCCCGCCGCGCTCCAGGTGGCGGGCAGGCCCGCCGCGGTGCTGGAGGATCTGGTCGGCGAACTCACCGATCCGATCGCGCGGGAACTGCTCGAAGGGCAGTCCGCCTCGCACGCCTTGACGACCGCGCTGGTGGGGGACGTGCCGTTGGAAGGCGGCAGCCACCAGCTGGCCGAGACGCTGCAACGGTGGCGGGCCAGTCTCACCGTCGACCAGCCGGAACTGGTACTGCGACTGCTCGAGCCCGACGGCATGTTCGGCACCGACGACGAGTCGGTCGCGCTGTGGCGGCTGGAAGTCTGCCTGCGGCTGGCGGGTGAGGCCCCGGCTCCGATTCCGCTGCACGGTGATCCGAGCCTGGTGCGGACCACGATCGAGAAGTTGGGGGAGGCCCAGCGCGCCTATCCGCGTCTGCGTGATCTGCCCGGCGATCCGCAGAGCATGGACCTGCTGTTGCCGACTCCGGTCGTGGCCGATCTGGTCGAACACGGCGCGCACGCGCTGCGGGAGGCGGGCGTCGCCCTGCTGCTGCCGAGGGCCTGGAATATCTCCGCTCCGTCGCTGCGATTGCGGGTGGACAGCGCCGTCCCCGCCGCCGAGAGCACGGTCGGTATGCGCGGTCTGGTCTCCTACCGTTGGGAATTGGCGCTCGGCGATACCGTGCTCACCGCGGCCGAGATGGCCCGGCTGGTCAGCGGTAAATCCGACCTGGTGCAGCTGCGCGGCGAATGGGTGCAGGCCGATCACAAGGTGCTCGCCGCGGCGGCGCGCTACGTCGCCGCCCACACCGACCCCGCGCCGATCACCCTGGCCGATATGCTCGGCGAACTCGGCAGCGGGCGGGTCGACAAGGTGCCGATCACCGAGGTCACCGCGACCGGCTGGGCGGCCGAACTGTTCGACGCGCAACACGAGGTCGAACCCGTGGAACCACCGGTCGGGCTGAAAGCGCAGCTGCGGCCCTACCAACGTCGCGGGGTGACCTGGCTGGCCACCATGAGCCGCATGGGATGCGGCGCGATCCTGGCCGACGATATGGGACTCGGCAAGACCATCCAGGTACTCGCCCTGCTCCTGCACGAACGTGAAGTCGCGCAGACCTTCCCGCGAACCGGCGCGGACGCGACGGCAACCCCCGGACCGACGCTGCTGGTCTGTCCGATGTCGGTGGTCGGCAACTGGCATCGCGAGGCACAGCGGTTCGCGCCCGACCTGCGGGTTCTCGTCCATCACGGCGTCGGGCGGCGGACCGGTCAAGAATTCGACGCGGCGGTGGCCGAAGCGGATCTGGTGATCACCACCTACGCGCTGCTCGCCCGCGATATCGACGATATGCGGCGCGGCGAATGGGAACGAATCGTGCTGGACGAGGCCCAGCACATCAAGAACGCGGGAACGAGACAGGCGCGCGCGGCACGCGCGGTGCCCGCGCGACACCGGCTGGCGCTCACCGGAACCCCGGTGGAGAACCGGTTGGAGGAATTGCGTTCGATCCTCGATTTCGCGATGCCGTCGCTGCTCGGTAGCGCCCAGACCTTCCGCGCGCGTTTCGCGGTGCCGATCGAACGCGAACAGGACCAGAACGCGATATCGCGGTTACGTTTTCTCACCCAGCCGTTCGTGCTGCGCCGCGTGAAAACCGATCCGGCGGTCATCTCCGATCTTCCGGAGAAATTCGAGATGACCGTGCGCGCGAATCTCACCGTCGAGCAGGCCGCCCTCTACCAGGCGGTGGTCGACGACATGCTCGCCAAGATCAAGGACGCCAAGGGGATGGCGCGCAAGGGGGCGGTCCTCGGCGCGCTGACCCGGCTCAAACAGGTGTGCAACCATCCGGCGCATTTCCTCGGCGACGGTTCGGCGGTGCTGCTGCGCGGTCACCATCGCTCCGGAAAATTGGCGCTGGTGGAGGACATTCTCGAATCCGTGCTCGCCGACGGCGAGAAAGCGTTGCTGTTCACCCAGTTCCGGGAATTCGGCGATCTCGTCGCGCCGTATCTGGTGGAGCGTTTCGGCTCCGAACTCCCGTTCCTGCACGGTGGGGTCGCCAAGAAACGCCGCGACGCCATGGTCGAACGATTCCAGTCCGGCGACGGACCGCCGCTGATGCTGCTCTCGCTCAAGGCCGGTGGCACCGGGCTGAATCTCACCGCGGCCAACCATGTCGTGCACCTGGACCGATGGTGGAATCCGGCGGTGGAGAACCAGGCCACCGACCGCGCGTTCCGCATCGGTCAGCGGCGTGACGTGCAGGTGCGCAAACTGGTGTGCGTCGACACCATCGAGGAGAAGATCGACGAGATGATCAACGGCAAACGTCATCTCGCGGAATTGGCGGTCGGCGCGGGCGAGAACTGGATCACCGAAATGGGGACCGACGAATTGCGCGAGTTGTTCGCGCTCGGCGCGGAGGCGGTCGGCGAATGAGCCCCTTCGAGGACTACCGCACATACGGAAAGCGTCGTCCGGTCGACGGCGGGGTCTCCGCGCGCAGCAGGCGCGGCGGCTTCGGCCGGACCTGGTGGGGAAAGGCCCTGATCGACGCGGTGGAGGCGATGGCGGAGCCGGGCCGCCTCGCGCGCGGGCGCACCTACGCGCGATCCGGTCAGGTGGTCAGCTATCGCATCGAACCCGGTGCGGTGACGGCGGAAGTACAGGGGAGCCAGCCGCGTCCGTTCACGGCGGTCTTCACCGTGCGCCCGTTGCGCGAGGAGGAATTGGCGCTGCTGATCGAGACGATTCGCACCGCGCCCGGCATGCTGGCCGAAATAGCCTCCGGCGCGCTGCCGAGCGGACTCGGACCGCATCTGCTCCCGACCACGGCGGCGGATCTGGATTTCACCTGCACCTGCCCGGATCCGGGCTGGCCGTGTAAGCATGTGGCCGCGGTCTGCTACCTGCTGGCCGAACGGCTCGACGAGCGTCCGCGGGAAATCCTCACCCTGCGCGGTCTGGACCTGGACACCCTCATCGGCGGAATCGAACGTGATCCGCAGCCGACGGTCTCCGATGATCCGTACGGGGATCGGGTCACGCTGCCGGATCTGCCGACCCCGGAATTCCGCCCCGCCGCCGACGATCTCGATCCGGTGATCCTGCGCCGCGCCTTGCGGATGCTGGCCGAGGACGAGTCGAGCGCGGCCGCCGGGCTGCGGGAACTGCGGGCGCTGTACGACGTGCTCGGGCGCTGAGTCCGGGCTCCCGGGCCCGGCCGCGCTGGTCGCGCGAAGACACGGGTACTCGGGTTCTGCGGAAACGCGGAGGTTGGCGGGCACCCGGCAGCGCAACCGACCAAGCCTCCCGGACTCGTTCGGGCGGAGTTCGCCCGGTCAGCGCGGATCGGTAGCTTCCTCGCGCCGGGTGCCGTTGACAATTCTGCTCCCATCGCGGCTCGGTGAGAATGCCCTACCGCTGTACCAGCACTGCCACGAACGCGGTGCGCTCGCTCCGGGGAAACCCGGGAACCGGTGATGTCGAGTCCGGTACCGTACGGCTGACGGTATGTCGAGGAGGACACCGATGGGTATCGCATTGACCGACGATCACCGCGAGCTCGCCGCGGTCGCGCGCGCGTTCCTGACTGGCCACAAAGCACGCTGGTCGGCGCGGGAACTGCTCGACTCCGCCGAGGAGGGCCGCCCACCGTTCTGGGCGGAGCTGGCCGGACTCGGCTGGCTCGGTCTGCATATCGACGCCGAATACGGCGGCTCCGGCTTCGGCCTGCCGGAACTGGTGGTGGTCGTCGAGGAGTTGGGCCGTGCCGTGGCCCCGGGACCGTTCGTTCCGACCGTGATCGCCTCGGCCGTGCTGGCGTCCCGTGGCAGCGAGGAACAGAAGTCGCGCCTGCTGCCGGGACTGGCCGACGGATCGGTGACGGCGGCCGTCGGCTTCGGCGGCGAGGTCGGTGTGGACGGCGACGGTCGCGCCGCTGGTTCGGCCGGTGTCGTCCTCGGCGCGGGCATGGCCGACCTGCTGCTCGTGCTCGCCGGTGACGATGTCGTGCTGGTGGAACGCGAACGCGAAGGCGTGTCGGTCGAGGTGCCTGCGAATCTGGATCCGACCCGCAGATCGGGCCGGGTCACCCTGCGCGATGTCGCGGTCGCGCCGTCCGATGTCGTGCCCGCGGCGCGTTCGACCGCACTCGCGCTGGCCAGGACCCTGCTGGCGGCCGAAGCCGTCGGCGGCGCCTCGGACTGTGTCGAGACCGCGGTCGACTACGCCAAGGTGCGCAAGCAGTTCGGTCGCACCATCGCGACTTTCCAAGCCGTCAAACATCATTGCGCGAACATGCTGGTGGCGGCCGAATCGGCGGTGGCCACGGTCTGGGACGCCGCGCGTGCCGCGAGTGCGGACGAGGAGCAGTTCGCGTTGATCGCGGCGGCCGCGGCCGCGCTCGCCCTGCCCGCCTACGTCCACAATGCCGAACTCGATATCCAGGTGCACGGCGGCATCGGATTCACCTGGGAGCACGACGCCCACCTGCATCTGCGCCGTGCGCTCGCCCTGCGGGCCCTGTTCGGCGGCGACGCGCCCGCCCGCGATGTCTTCACGATGACGGCGGCGGGTATCACCAGGGAGAACAGTCTCGACCTGCCCGAGGGGACCGAGGAATTGCGCGCGACGATCGCCGTCGAAGCGCGGCGCCTCGCGGCGCTGGAGGAGACCGCGCAGCGCGACGAACTGATCGCGACCGGCTACATCATGCCGCACTGGCCCCGGCCGTGGGGACGTGCCGCGAGCGCCGTCGAGCAGCTCGTCATCGAGGAGGAATTCACCCGAGCGGGTGTGCGGCGGCCCGACTACTCGATCACCGGGTGGGTCGTCCTGACCTTGATCCAGCACGGAACACCCTGGCAGATCGAACGATTCGTCGAGAAAGCGCTGCGCCAGGAAGAGGTCTGGTGCCAGCTGTTCTCCGAACCCGATGCCGGATCGGACGCGGCGGCGGTCAAGACCAAGGCCACGCGGGTCGAGGGCGGCTGGCGCATCGACGGGCAGAAGGTGTGGACCAGCGGCGCGCATTACAGCCGTCGCGGGCTGGCGACCGTGCGTACGAATCCGGATGTGCCGAAACACGCGGGCATCACCACGGTGATCATCGATATGGAAGCGCCCGGCGTGGAAGTGCGCCCGCTGCGCATGCTCATCGGCGGCTCGGAATTCAACGAGGTGTTCTTCACCGATGTCTTCGTGCCCGACGAGGATGTCGTCGGCGCGCCCGACACCGGGTGGACGGTGGCGCGCGCGACCCTGGGCAACGAACGCGTCAGCATCGGCGGCGGATCGGGGGCGGGCGTCTTTCCGGCGGGAACGCTGGTGCCCATGGTCGCCCGGTATCGGGATCGCTGCGCCGACGCCGACATCAGGGTCGGTCGATTCCTGGCGGAGGAGCACGCGCTGCGTCTGCTCAACCTGCGCCGGGCCGCCCGCAGTATCGAAGGCGCCGGGCCCGGTCCCGAAGGCAATATCACCAAACTCAAACTGGCCGAACATATCGGCGAGCGAGCGGCGATCATGGCCGCGCTGCTCGGCCCCGATCTCGCGCTGGCCGAGGGGCCCACGGAGCTGGCCGGGCTGATGGTGCTCGGCGCGCGCGGCATGGCGATCGCGGGCGGTACCTCGGAAGTGACGCGCAATCAGATCGCGGAGCGGATCCTCGGCATGCCCCGTGATCCGCTCGTCAGCTGACGTCGCGGGCATGATCCGGCCCCCTGCGTCGGATCATGCCGTCGCACCCTCGGCCCCGCGGCGGAGTGTCGGTAGCGGCTCCGTCGCGGATTCGCTTGTCGCGTAACGATCCCGCCGAGTCGGCTCCCCGGAGCCGGTGGTGGATCGTCGCGGCACGCGCGGCCGATAGTGAGCACCCGGCATCGAGGGCGATGGTTCTGCCGGACGAGCTCGGGACGGGACCTTGTCCGGTGGCTACCGGTCTCCCGGCGCCGGGTGCTTCTCCCAGTGTGGTCCCCTCGGGAGCGTGCGGCTACTGCCCGGTCACTGCCACTACGCCGTCCTTCGCGCGGTTCGATACCGGCCGTCCGCATTTCGCGCCCCCGGCAATGTCGTCGGTTTCGATCGATAGTGACGGATGTGAGCTGGGACAACGGGTGTCGGCGCAGGCGCGGTCGGGCAGAGTGGCGGCGCGTCCGGCGGCCGGCGCCGTGTCGCCACCCCGTCGCGGCACGCCCGCGACCCGCGCGGGACCATGGACCCATGAACTCGGTGCGCGTCGAACCGGACGATCTCGGCTTCGTGACGACACTGCCCGCCTCGATCCGGCGGGTGGTGTCGCTGGTGCCGTCGCTCACCGAATCGGTCGCCCACACCTGTCCCGAACTGCTGGTGGCGGCGACCGAATGGTGCACCCATCCCGGCGAACTCGATATCGAACGGGTGCGCGGCACGAAGAATCCCGATATCCGGCGCATCGTTGAACTCGCGCCGGATCTGGTGCTGTGCAACAAGGAGGAGAATCGGCGCATCGACGTCGACCGTCTGCGGTCCGCCGGAGTCGCGGTGTGGGTCACCGACATCGAAACCGTCGATCAGGCCATCGGCTCGCTGACCAGGATGTTCACCTCCGCCCTCGGTCTCGAGCGGCCGGGCTGGCTGATCGAGGCCGAATCCGTCTGGGCGGCACCGGCTCCGGAACCGTCGCGCGCCGCCGTGATCCCGATCTGGCGCGATCCGTGGATGGTGGTCGGCCGTGACACCTTCACCGGTGATCTCGCGGCCCGGCTCGGTCTGTGCCTGGTCCACGCGGTCCGCCCCGACCGCTACCCGAGGATCTCCGTCGACGAACTCACCGTCGACGTGGCGCTGGCGGTCCTACCCGACGAACCCTACGTCTTCACCGAATCCGATGGCCCCGAGGCGTTTCCGGGCATACCGGTCGCGCTGGTCTCCGGCCGCGATCTGACCTGGTACGGGCCGTCGCTCGTCACCGCGCGGGCCGCGCTGCTCGCTCGACTGGCCGACGCTCAGGTGAGGTCGTAGTCGAGCCGGAGGTGATGGGTGCCGTCGGCGTCGACGGTGATGTCGCCGGTTCCGGTGATACCGGCCAATTCTCCGGTGCCGCTGTGCGGAACGATCAGGAAGAACGGATCGCTGCGGTCCCGGCCGGAGGTGGTCGCCGAATGCAGGAAGTTGAAACTGCCCGCGCGGCCGGCGATCACGCCCTCGAACGATTCCATCGCCAGGTAGGTCCCGGTGCCGCTGTCCTGGTCGAACGCGGCGGTGAACACGGTGGCCGCCTGCCCGGCGATCTCACCGTCGAAGATCTTGGTCATGGTGGCCACGCCCACCGGCAGCGCGGTGACGACCACGGGTTCGACGACCACCTCGGCGGGGACGAAGGCGGTCACGGTGAAGGTGCCGGTTGCTTCCATGCGCGCGATGGTAGCGACAGGCACCGACAATCCCGGCGACGCCCACCGGGCGTCTCACACATTGCGGCGGTACTGCCCTCCGACCCGGAAGAAGGTATCGGTGACCTGCTGCAACGTGCACACCCGCGCGGCGTCCATCAGCACATCGAAGATGTTGTCGTCGGTGCGGGCCACATCTTCCAGCCGGGCGAGTGCGGCGTGCGCGTCGTCGCGGTGACGTCGCTGGAAATCGCCGACCCGCGCCAGCTGTGACTGTTTCTCGGTCTCGGTGCCGCGCGCGAGTTCCAGCGTGTGATGGGGTTCGCCGTGCGGGTTGCGGAAGGTGTTGACGCCGATGATCGGCAGCGATCCGTCGTGTTTGCGATGTTCGTACCGCATCGACTCGTCCTGGATCTTGCCGCGCTGGTAGCCGGTCTCCATCGCCCCGAGCACCCCGCCGCGATCACTGATGCGCTCGAATTCGACGAGTACCGCCTCCTCGACCAGATCGGTGAGCTCATCGATGAGAAAGCTGCCCTGCAAAGGATTCTCGTTCATCGCGATACCCCATTCGCGATTGATGATGAGCTGGATGGCCAGTGCCCTGCGCACCGATTCCTCGGTCGGAGTGGTCACCGCCTCGTCGTAGGCGTTGGTGTGCAGACTGTTGCAGTTGTCGTAGATCGCGATCAGCGCCTGCAACGTGGTGCGGATATCGTTGAAATTCATCTCCTGGGCGTGCAGCGAACGGCCCGAGGTCTGAATGTGGTACTTGAGTTTCTGCGAGCGTTCGTCGGCACCGTACCGATCGCGCATCGCGACCGCCCAGATCCGTCGCGCCACCCGCCCGATCACCGAGTACTCGGGATCCATGCCGTTGGAGAAGAAGAACGACAGATTGGGCGCGAACTCGTCGATATCCATACCGCGGGCCAGATACGCCTCGACGTAGGTGAATCCGTTGGCGAGGGTGAACGCGAGCTGGCTGATCGGATTCGCGCCCGCTTCGGCGATGTGATAGCCGGAGATGGAGACCGAGTAGAAATTGCGGACGCCGTTGCGCACGAACCATTCCTGGATATCGGCCATCATGCGCAAGCTGAATTCGGTCGAGAAGATACAGGTGTTCTGGCCCTGATCCTCCTTCAGGATGTCGGCCTGCACGGTGCCGCGCACCATCGCCAGGGTCCTGGCGCGAATCTCGGCGGCCTCCTCGGTATTCGGCTCGCGACCCTTGTCCGTCGTGAACGCCAGCACCGCCTGATCGATCGCGGTGTTGAGGAAATACGCGAGGATGGTCGGCGCCGGACCGTTGATCGTCATCGAGACCGAGGTGGTCGGCGCGGTCAGGTCGAAACCGTCGTAGAGCGCCTTCATATCGTCGAGCGAGGCGATGGACACACCCGACGTGCCGACCTTGCCGTAGATATCGGGACGTTCGGCGGGGTCGTGGCCGTAGAGGGTCACCGAATCGAAGGCGGTGGACAGCCTCTTCGCGTCGGAATGCTCGCTGAGCACCTTGAAACGCCGGTTGGTGCGGAACGGGTCACCCTCCCCGGCGAACATGCGCGCCGGATCCTCGTTGTCGCGTTTGAACGGGAAGACACCCGCGGTGAACGGGAAATATCCCGGCAGATGTTCGGCGCGCAGGAATCGCAGCAGTTCGCCGTGATCGGTGAATCGGGGCAGGGCCACCCTCGGAATCGAATTACCCGACAGGGTCTCGCGCCGCAGCGGTGTGTGGATCTCACGGTCGCGTACCCGCACGACCCGTTCCGCACCCGAATACGACCGGGCCAGTGCGGGCCATTCGGCGAGGAGTGCCGCATTGTCGTCGGTCAGTTCGCCACGGGCGCCGTCGAGCAGAGCGCCCAGCGCCGTATCGTCCGGCAGTTCCGCCGCGACCAGTTCCAGCCGCTGCACGCGTTGGGCCGCCGCGGCCTGTCGCGCCGTCTCCGCGTGGTAACCGCGGACGGTTTCGGCGATCTCGGCCAGATAGCGCACCCGCGCGGGCGGGATGATCTGGGCGAATCGGGTCGACGCGCGCGTCTGTACGCGCGGCAGTACCCCCGGTTCCAGCGGTAATCCGAATTCGGTCAGGCGTGCGGTCAGATGTTGGTAGAGCGCGGTGACGCCGTCGTCGTTGAAGGTCGCGGCGCTGGTGCCGAAAACCGGCATATCCTCCGGCCCCGCGCCGAAGGCCTCGCGATTGCGGATCAATTGGCGTGACACATCGCGCAGCGCGTCCGCGCCGCCGCGTCGCTCGAATTTGTTGATCGCGACCACGTCCGCGAAATCCAGCATGTCGATCTTCTCCAGCTGCGATGCCGCCCCGAATTCGGGTGTCATCACATACAACGAGAGATCGACGTGGTCGATGATGGCGGCGTCGCCCTGACCGATACCGGGTGTCTCCAGGATCACCAGGTCGTATCCGGCGGCCTTGCACGCGGTCACGATGCCGTCGATATCGCCGGGCAATTCGTGCCCGCCCCTGGTGGCCAGCGACCGGAAGAAGAGGTGGTCGCCGTCGAGCGAGTTCATCCTGATGCGGTCGCCGAGCAGCGCGCCGCCGCCACGCCTGCGGGTGGGGTCGACCGCGAGGATCGCGACGCGCAGCTTGTCCTGCTGGTCCGATCGCAGCCTGCGCACCAATTCGTCGGTGAGCGAGGATTTCCCCGAACCGCCGGTGCCGGTGATGCCGAGGACCGGCACCGGGCGGGCCGCCGCCGCTTCGGTGAGGGCCTGCCGATCCGCGGCGGGCAGGGTGCCTTCCTGGAGACAGGTGATCGCCCGCGCCAGGGCCGGTCGTTCGCCCGCCAGCACGGCGTCGAGCACCGGGGGTGTGACGGCGAGGTCGTAGTCGCAGTCGCGGATCAGCCGGTTGATCATGCCCGGCAGGCCGAGCCGCTGTCCGTCCTCGGGGGAGAAGATGGTGACACCCGCGTCGGCCAGGCGCGCGATCTCCTCGTCGACGATCACCCCGCCACCGCCGCCGTAGATCCGGACGTGTCCGGCCCCCGCCTTTTTCAGCGCGTCGGCGAGATATTCGAAGTATTCGACGTGGCCGCCCTGATAGGAGCTGACCGCCACACCCTGCACGTCCTCGGTCAGCACGGCGTCGACGACTTCGCTGACCGCGCGGTTGTGGCCGAGGTGGATCACTTCGGCGCCCTGGGCCTGCAAGATCCTGCGCATGATGTTGATCGCCGCGTCGTGACCGTCGAAGAGGGCGGCCGAGGTGACGAATCGGATGGGGTTGTTCGGCGTGTGCAACGCGCGGTCATCGGCCACGAGAGTCCCTCCGGGGAGTCTGTCACGATTAAGTTCGATGCCCGATACTAGGACGTCAAACTAATCCTACGGTGATGGCCGTCACAGCGCTATGCAACCGCGCGCGGTGGGAAGGATCACATCACCGCCGTGGCCATTCATTTACTTGGACATCCAACTATAGGATGACCGTAGATCGCGCGATGCGCGATGTCGACAACGAAGAGGACTGGCATGGTTCGCGAACTCACGCACTTCATCGGTGGACAGCATGTCCCCGGCGCTTCCGGCAAATTCGGCGACGTCTTCGACCCGAATATCGGACAGGTGCAGGCCAGGGTGCCGCTGGCGAGCAAATCCGAGGTCGAGGCGGTCATCGCCGATGCCGAGGCCGCGCAGCCGGGCTGGGCCGCGACCAACCCGCAGAAGCGGGCCAGGGTCATGATGAAATTCCTGGCCCTGGTCCAGGACGAGATGGATTCCCTCGCGGCGCTGCTGTCCTCCGAACACGGCAAGACCATCGCCGACGCCAAGGGCGACATCCAGCGCGGACTCGAGGTCATCGAATTCGCTGTCGGCATCCCGCACCTGCTCAAGGGCGAGTACACCGAGGGCGCGGGCACCGGCATCGACGTCTACTCGATGCGTCAGCCGCTCGGCGTGGTCGCGGGTATCACCCCGTTCAACTTCCCGGCGATGATCCCGCTGTGGAAGGCGGGCCCCGCGCTGGCCACCGGTAACGCGTTCGTGCTCAAGCCGTCCGAGCGCGACCCCTCGGTGCCGCTGCGCCTGGCCGAACTGTTCCTGGAGGCGGGTCTGCCGCCCGGCGTGTTCAACGTCGTCAACGGTGACAAGGAAGCCGTCGACACGCTGCTGCACGATCCGCGCATCAAGGCGGTCGGCTTCGTCGGCTCCACCCCGATCGCGCAGTACATCTACGAGACCGCGACCGCGAACGGTAAGCGCGCGCAATGCTTCGGCGGCGCGAAGAACCACGCCATCGTCATGCCCGACGCCGATCTCGACGACGTCGCCGACCAGTTGATCGGCGCGGGCTACGGCTCGGCGGGCGAACGCTGCATGGCCATCTCGGTGGCGGTGCCGGTCGGCGAAGAGACCGCGGACCGCCTGGTCGCCAAGCTGACCGAGCGCGTGCACAAGCTCAATGTCGGGCGGTCCGACGATCTCGGCGCCGACTACGGGCCGCTGGTCGGGCTCGACGGCGTCAACCGGGTCAACAACTACGTCCAGGTCGGCATCGACGAGGGCGCCTCGCTCGTGGTCGACGGACGCGGCCTCACCGTCGAAGGCGGCGAGGACGGTTTCTTCGTCGGCGCGACCCTGTTCGACAATGTCACCCCCGAGATGCGGATCTACCAGGAAGAGATCTTCGGCCCGGTGCTGACCGTCGTGCGCGCCAAGGATTACGAAGAGGGCCTGCGCCTGGCCAACGAGCACGAATACGGCAACGGCGTCGCGATCTTCACCCGCGACGGCGACACCGCCCGTGATTTCGCCGCGCGCGTGCAGGTCGGCATGGTCGGCATCAACGTCCCGATCCCGGTCCCGATCGCGTACTACACCTTCGGCGGCTGGAAGCGTTCGGGCTTCGGCGACCTGAACCAGCACGGCCCGGACTCGATCCGCTTCTACACCAAGACGAAGACCGTCACGCAGCGCTGGCCGGAAGGCGAAAGGAAAGCAGCATCCCCGGGGCACTCCGCGAGCTCCGCGCCCAACGCCTTCGTCATTCCCACCATGGATTGACGATGTTCGATCTCGATGAAGACGAAAAGGCGATCCGCGACACCGCGCGCGGATTCGCCGACGAGTTCCTCGCGCCGCGCGCGCTGGAATGGGATGAGCAGAAACACTTCCCGGTGGACGTGCTGCGCAAGGCGGGCCCGCTCGGCCTCGGCGGCATCTACGTTCGCGAGGACGTGGGCGGTTCGGGGCTGCGCAGGCTCGACGCGGTGCGCATCTTCGAACAACTGGCCACCGGCTGCCCGTCCATCGCGGCGTACATCTCGATCCACAACATGGCCACCTGGATGATCGACAGCTACGGCGACGAGAGCCAGCGTCATCACTGGCTGCCGCGCCTGACCTCGATGGAACATCTGGCCAGCTACGCGCTGACCGAACCGGGCGTCGGCTCGGACGCGGCGGCGCTGAGCACCAAGGCGGTGCGTGACGGCGAGGACTACATCCTCAACGGCTCCAAGCAGTTCATCTCGGGCGCGGGGTCCAACGACGTCTACGTGATGATGGTGCGCACCGGAGACGACGGCGCACGCGGAATCTCGGCCTTCATCGTCCCGGCCGACACTCCCGGACTCTCGGTGGGGCCGAACGAGCGGAAGATGGGCTGGAACGCCCAGCCGACCCGCCAGGTGATCCTGGAAGATGCCAGGGTGCCCGCCGCCACCCGGCTCGGCGCCGAGGGCGACGGTTTCCGGATCGCCATGAACGGGCTCAACGGCGGTCGCCTGAATATCGCGGCCTGCTCGGTCGGCGGGGCCCAGGCCGCGCTCGACAAGACCGTCCCGTATCTGGCCGAGCGCAACGCGTTCGGCAAGGCGCTGCTGAAGAACCAGGCGTTGCAATTCGAACTCGCCGATATGCGTACCGAATTGGAGGCCGCGCGCACGCTGCTGTGGCGTGCGGCGGGCGCGCTCGACGCCGACTCTGCCGACAAGGTCGAAATGTGCGCCATGGCGAAACGTTTCGCGACCGACGTCGGCTTCGAGGTGGCCAACAAGGCGCTGCAATTACACGGTGGCTACGGCTACCTGGCCGAATACGGCCTGGAGAAGATCGTCAGGGATCTGCGCGTGCACCAGATCCTGGAAGGCACGAACGAGATCATGCGGGTGGTCGTCGCCCGCGCGGTGGTAGGAGCGGCATAGTGACCGAACCCGAAGTTCTGATCGACAAGCGCGACGGGCTCGGCCTGATCACGCTGAACCGGCCCAAGGCCATCAATGCGCTCAATCACGCGATGGCACTGGATATCACCCGCGCGCTGCGGGAATGGGCCGCCGACGACGAGGTGCGCACCGTCGTGGTCACCGGGGCCGGTGAACGCGGTCTGTGCGCGGGCGGCGATATCGTCGCCATCCACACCGACGCGAAAGGCGGTGGTGCGAACGTCGATTCGCCGACCGGCGTCTTCTGGCGCGACGAGTACATCCTCAACGCGCTCATCGGCCGCTACCCGAAGCCGTATGTCGTCGTCATGGACGGCATCGTGATGGGCGGCGGTGTGGGGCTGTCCGGGCACGGCAGCCACCGCATCGTCACCGAACGGTCCAAGATCGGCATGCCCGAGGTCGGCATCGGTTTCGTTCCCGACGTCGGCGGCACCTACCTGCTCTCGCGCACCCCCGGTGAGATCGGCACGCATGTCGCGCTGACCACCGCGCGGATGGGCGCGGGCGATGCCATCGCGGCCGGATTCGCGGACTACTACGTGACTTCGGAGAATATCGCGGCGCTGCTGGAAACCCTGCGGACCGAATCCGCCGATATCGCGATCGCCAAATTCGCCTCCGACGCACCGGAATCCGCGCTGGTGGCGCAGCGGAGCTGGATCGACGCCTGCTACAGCGCCGATTCGGTCGAGGAGATCGTCGCCCGATTGCGGGCCGACGGCACGCCCGAGGCCACCCGGGCCGCCGAGGACATCCTCGGTAAATCGCCTGTCGCGCTGAAGGTCACGTTGCGTTCGCTGCGCAACGCGCGCGGCCTGCCGAATCTGGAGGCGGTGCTGAACGAGGAGTACCGGGTGTCCATCGCGGCGCTGGCCTCCCACGACCTGGTCGAGGGCATTCGCGCCCAGGTCATCGACAAGGACCGCGATCCGCGGTGGAATCCGGCCACCCTGGCCGAGGTGTCCACGGCGGCGGTCGACGCCTACTTCGCCGAATTGGGCGTCGGGGAACTGGGTTTGAACATTCCGGAAGGACAGCAGTGACCAAGAAGATCGGCTTCCTCGGCCTCGGGCACATGGGCGGCCCGATGGCGGCCAACCTCGTCACGGCGGGCTACGACGTACTCGCCTTCGACCCGGTGCCCGCCGCGCAGGACAAGGCGCGCGAGGACGGCGCGACCGTCGTCGCCACCGCTGCGGCCGCCGCCACCGACCGCGACGTGGTCATCACCATGCTGCCCAACGGCAAACTGGTACTCGACGTCTACGCCGACCTGCTGCCCGCCGCCACCCCCGGCACCCTGTTCATCGACTGCTCGACCATCGATGTCGCCGACGCCAAAGCCGCGGCGGCACTGGCCGTCGGCGCGGGCCACCGCGCCCTGGACGCCCCCGTCTCCGGCGGAGTCGCGGGCGCGGCGGCGGGCACGCTCACCTTCATGGTCGGCGGCGGCGAACAGGATTTCGCCGATGCGGCCGATGTGCTGAACATCATGGGCGGCAAAGTGGTGCACTGCGGCGGGTCCGGCGTCGGCCAGGCCGCCAAGATCTGCAACAACATGCTGCTCGGCATCTCCATGATCGGCCTGTCCGAGGCACTGGTACTGGGCGAGAAACTGGGCCTGAGCCACCAGTCCTTCTTCGACGTGGTCTCGACCGCCTCGGGCCAGAGCTGGGCCCTGACCAGCTACTGCCCGGTGCCCGGCCCGGTGCCGACCAGCCCCGCCAACAACGACTACCAGCCCGGTTTCGCCACCGCGCTCATGACCAAGGATCTCGGCCTGGCCGCGAACGCCTTGCGCGACAACGGAGTCGACGGTCTGCTGGGCCTGCTCGCCTCGGAGATCTACACCCGGTTCAACCAGGATCGGGCCGGTCTGGACTTCTCCGCTATCGTCACCGATATCCGTAGCCGTTCCGATCAAGAGGATGCCGAGTGACCGATTTCGACACGATTCTGCTGGAACGTAAGGGCCGGGTCGGCTGGATCACGCTGAACCGCCCGAAGGCGCTCAACGCGCTCAACGAGCAGGTTCTCGACGACGTCATCGCCGCGCTCGACGAGCTGGAGCGCGACGAGGAGATCGGGGCGGTCGTGATCACCGGCTCCGAGCGGGCCTTCGCCGCGGGCGCCGACATCAAGGAAATGCAGCCCAAGTCGTACATGGACGTGTTCCTGAACGATTTCTTCGCGCGCTGGGACCGGCTGGCGAATTTCCGCAAGCCGACCATCGCCGCCGTCGCCGGGTACGCGCTCGGCGGTGGCTGTGAGCTCGCCATGCTCTGCGACATCCTGATCGCGGCCGACACGGCCAAATTCGGGCAGCCGGAAATCAAACTGGGCGTCATCCCCGGTATCGGCGGTTCACAGCGGCTGACCCGCGCGATCGGCAAGGCCAAGGCCATGGACCTGGTGCTGACCGGCCGGAACATGGACGTCGAGGAAGCCGAGCGGGCGGGTCTGATCTCGCGGATCGTGCCCGCCGCCGAACTGCTCGACACGGCACTCGAGGTGGCGACCACCATCGCCTCGATGTCGCTTCCGGTCGCCATGATCGCCAAGGAATCGGTCAACCGGTCCTTCGAGACGACCCTCGCCGAGGGCCTGCGCTTCGAACGCCGCGTCTTCCACTCCCTGTTCGCCCTCGAGGATCAGAAGGAAGGCATGGCCGCCTTCGTCGAGAAGCGTCCCGCGAAGTTCGAGAACCGCTGAGCGGCGGAGCCCGGCCGAAATCCCACGGCCGGGCTCCCACGGCCTTGGATCAGTTGTTCGACAGCTGAGGTCTCGTGCCCAGTTCCACCTGGGTCGGTGCGGTACCCCCGTCGGGGGTCCGGTCCGAATTATGTTCTATGGCAAGAAGTCCGGCGATCGTCGCGCCGAGGGCCACGGTCACGGCGACGGCGGCGATGACTTTGCGGCGGGTGACCGGCGGGCGCGGCATGACGATCGCCGCGCCTTTGCGCATCCGCGCCATCCTGACATCGCCGTGGTGACGTTCGGCGGCGAGCAGTACCGCGCCGCGTGCCGAGACGTATTCCGGCTCAGGGTCGTAGATGATCGGCAGATCGATCAGTGCGGCCAGTTCCGCGCGGACGTCAGGGCTGCGGCTGCACCCGCCGAGCAGGACCAGGCCGTCCGGTTGGACGCCGCTCTCCTCGATGAGTTGGTGGACGAACGAGGCCGAATGGTGGATCCCCGCCGAACACAATTCCACCAGGTCGCTGCGGGTGATGACGGCCCGCCCGCCGGAGATGGCGTCCAGCGCCGTGATCACCCGCGCGCTGCTCAGCGCCTCGCGATGTCTGCGGCTGGTTGATCTGTCGGTGAGGACGCCGCCGCGGGCCAGTTGCCAGCGCAACAGCGCGTCGTAGCCGTCGCCGCCCAGGACGGTGCTGTGTTTGCTCGACAGCACCGCGTCGGTCCGGCAGTCGACGTGGGTGAGCGTCAGCCCCGATGCCCCGAGGTCGTAGAGAATGACCGTGCCGCTGTCGGGGAGTTGTCCGGTGAAACGCAGGTAGCGCAGTTGGGCGAGGGGTTCGTCGACGATGGTGAGCGGTTCGTCGCCCGCGCCCGCCCGAATGGATTCGGCGTGCAGCGGGCACCGGCAGGTGACGGCGGTGCCGCTGATGAGTTCGTCACGCTGATCGGCCGAGCGGCGCATCCGCACGATCGCCTCGAGAACGGGTTCCTCGACACCGCCGCCCGCTCGGCGCGCGACGTGGCAGCGTTCGATCGGCGGAAGATGCGGTTGGTCGGAATGCGTCAGCACCGCGCGAGCGCCGCCGGCACCCGCCGACACTCCGAGAACCAGCACCATGGATCCATGGTGAACCTTTTCTCCGCCGCTGCCAAGACAATGGCTCGAGTAATTCGCTCGATGGATGCCGGACTGTCATCGAATGTCCGATTCGGCAGTATAAAGAACTGACCGGTCGGATTTAACGCCTAATTCTCCTGGGCAGACCACACCGGTGCGACACCCTCGGTGTCGAAGTCTCCGGCCGCGTGCCGGAACTCCGAGAGTAGCTGTAGCAGCAGTTGCACCCGGTCCGGTGGCAGCCCCGGCAGCGCGAACACTCGGGCGTTCAGATCCTCGGTGGCCCGCGCGACCAATTCTCGACCGGCATCGGTGATTTCGATCAGGGTGGCGCGCCGATCACTCGGATGCGGCACCCGCACGACCAACTCGGCGGCCTCCAATCGGTCGACCGTATTGGTCACGCTGGTCGGATGCACCTGAAGGCGCGCACTGGCCTTCGCCATCGGAAGCGCGCCGGTCTTGCTGAAGCTCAGCAGCATGAGCAGTTCGTACCGCGAGAAGGTCAGACCGGTGGGCTTGAGCGCCTCGTCCACCCGCGCCATGACGATTTGCTGAGCTCGCACCAGCGAGGTGACCGCGGCCATCCCATCGGCGACATCGCCCCACCCGTGACCGACCCATTGGCGGTGGGCCTCCTCGATCGGGTCGAGCGGGAGCGGGCGTGGCGGAGACATGAACTCGATCATCCCATGCCGGGCGAATCGAATGGCCGAGGCGGCGAAACGGCACCGCACGCATTGAAATCAGCGTGAACGCAAGCCTGGTCCCATGGCGACGCGACCGGCATTGTCGTTGACGAGGCGGGCGTGGCTGAGTGGTTGAGGCAACGGTCTGCAAAGCCGTTTACGCGGGTTCAATTCCCGCCGCTCGCTCGATGACAGGCACCGCGTGCGCTGTCGCGGGTCCGGAGAGACGAAGCGCCGTCGTCGATCCGGGCCCGCCCTCGTCTCGGCTGCTGCTCGTCAGGAAAGACCGGAGAAATCGCGTAGGACAACGTGATTGCGGTCGCCGGGAACGCCGAGTGTGTATTCGGGGAGCAAGCCGAAGTATTCGCCGCGTGTCACCGCGCTCCACGCTCGGGCGGCCGGGGTGCGGGTCTTGTAGAAATTCACCATGTAGCCGCCTTCGTACACGCGCAGCAGGGAATAGCCGCCCGGGTATTCCTTGACCGCGGCGACTTCCAGGAATTCCACGGCACAATCCGCGTCGGGACGGGTACGGCGATTGCGGTGGGTGTGGCCCGCGTGATGCAGGAAGACACCGGGCGCTCGCGTGTAGAGCGCTTGCAGTTCGGCGCTGTCGGCGGCGTTCAGGACGAAACCGGGTCCGGCGGTATTGGTGAGACCGGATTCCCTGGTGACGGGATGGTGGCCGAAGACCAGTGTCGGCCGGTCGGGGTCGGCGCGCAGTACCTGCGCCAGACGGTCGAATTGGGTCGGGTCGATCCGTCCGCCCGCCGCGTCGAGATCGCTGGTGTCGAGTCCGAGCACCCGCAGACCGCCGATCTCGTGCTCCACCAATTCCTGACGCGCGGTGAAGATTTCGCCCCAGCAGTCGTGATGATCGGCGGGGGCGGGGCGACAGTCGCGATAGTCGTCACCCAGGTGGGGGCGATCGTGATTACCACGCACCACGAGGTAGTCCTGTCCGAGCGCGCCCCACGAATCCAGTCGGGTGCGCACCGTCCTCGATTCCTCGGGCCGGGCCTCGCTGGTCAGGTCGCCCGCGAGAAGCAGTCGTTGCGCTGCGCGATCAGGTCGGCGCAGATCATCGAGAAGTGCGCTCAGCATGACCTCGGGGTAGGGCGGCTGCCCGGGCGCTTGGCGGAAACCGGGCGGAAAGTCTCCGACGACGAGACCGCTCACCGTCTCGCCGTAGTGCACGTCGTTCGCCAGGGCGAGAGTGCGCAGCAACCGACCCGGAGGCGGGACCAGGGTAGTGAACTCACCGGTCGTTTCCGGCGAACCCGGTGCCAGCGTGGTCAGGTTCAGCGCGGGAGTCGCGCGATTGCCGTCCGACCAGGCCTCGAACCGGTAGCGCCGTCCCGGCTCCAAGCCGTGGATCTCGGCGTAGTGGAACGGTGTCGACTCCGATTCCACGTATCGCACGGTCGGGGTCCGCGCCGCGTCCGCGGGTCCGATCCTGACCTCGCCGCCCGCCGCGACCGGCACCAATCCGCCGTCGGTACCGGGGGTGACGGTCGTCCACGTCATGATCACGGAGTCGCCGGTGACCGTCACCACTTCCAGATCGGTCGCGATCACCGGATTCGATTGGGCGCGAGCCGAACCCGTGCGCGCCAACGGTGTCAGCGCCGCGAGTCCGAGAATGCCGAGCGCGGTCCGGCGCGACGGTCCGCAGCAGGTCATGCGGCCGAGATTACCGGCCGCATCCGGGGTCGGGTCGGCCCGAGTGCCGACGACTTCCTCGTGTGCGCGGGGCGGCTGCCGTGCCGGGCGCTTCGACAGGGTCACCCCGGCGCGACGAACTCGTCGAGCGACTGCCCGATGTCCGTTTCGCCATCGTGCTGTTCACCCGCCGAGGGTGACGCCCACACCGACGCGGCTGTCGAGAATCTCGGGCAGGTGTAGCCGTCCATCGACTTCCCGGGAGACGAAATGACCGTTTCGGCACATGAGGCGACCTCGCAGACCAAGTCGATGGGTGAACAGGCGCGGGAGTACTTCGCCTTCGACGATCAGCGCGATTACGACGACGTCGGCCGTGGCATGATCGCCGAACTTCCCGACGGTGGGCGAATCACCGATCGGGACGGCCGGGTCGTCTGGGATCTGGCCGAATTGCGGCGATCGGTGAAATCCGATGCCCCCGACACCGTGCATCCGAGCCTGTGGCGGCAATCGCAGTTGATCACCGTCGGCGGGCTGTTCGAGGTCGTTCCCGGCATCTACCAGGTGCGCAACCACGACATCGCCAATGTCACCTTCGTCGAAACCGCCGATTCGGTGGTCCTGATCGACGCGGGCCAGGGCATCCGTAACTCCGAAGTCGCCCGCGATCTGTATTTCGCGCACCGTCCACGCAAACCGATCGCCGCGATCATCTATACCCACACCCACGGCGATCACTTCGGCGGTGCGCTCGCTTTCGCCTCGCGTGAGGATGTGGCGACCGGGAAAGTCGCCGTCATCGCACCCGGCCTCGACTTCGATCGCCTGGCCCTCGGCGAGAACGTCCTCGCGGGCAATGTCATGGCCCGGCGCGCCCAATACTTCTTCGGCGAACTCCTCCCGACCGGTGAGCGCGGCTTCGTCTCCTGCGGTATCGGCACCGCGATAACCCCCGCGGCCATCGGCTATATCGCCCCGACCGACCTCATCACCGAAACCGGCACCCGGCGCACCTTCGGCGGCATCACCTTCGAATTCCAGTACACGCCCGACACCGAGGCGCCGGAGGAAATGCATATCTGGATTCCTGAATATCGGGCGCTGACCTGCGCGGAGAACGCCAATCACAGCCTGCACAACATCCAGACCCTGCGCGGCGCGCGCACCCGCGACGCCTCGAAATTCGCCCACTATCTCGACGAGGCCCTCGAACGCTACGGCGACGAGGCCGAAGTCCACTTCGGCCCGCACACCTGGCCGGTGTGGGGTAACGCCCACGTGCGCGAATTCCTCGAATCCCAACGCGACGCCTACAAATACATCTACGACCAGGCCCTGCGTTTGGCCAACCACGGCTACCGGCCCATCGAGATCGCCGAACGCATCACCTTCCCCGAATCCCTGGACAAAGCCTGGTGGAACCGCGGCTACCACGGCACCCTCAGCCACGACCTCAAAGCCGTCTTCCACAAGGAACTCGGCTGGTTCAACGGCAATCCCGCCACCCTGTACCCGCATCCGGAGAACGTCTCGGCGCCCCGCTACGTCGAGGCCATGGGCGGCGCGGCGGCCGTCATCGACCTGGCGCGCACCGCGTGCGGCGACGGCGACTACCGCTGGGCGGTACAACTTCTCGACCACGTCGTCACCGCCGAACCCGACAACGCCGAAGCCAAGAACCTCCAGGCCGACGCCTACGAACAACTCGGCTACCAGGCCGAAGGCCCCCAGTGGCGCAACGCCTTCCTCACCGCCGCCCTCGAACTGCGCGAAGGCGCCCGCCGCGACGTCCCCACCGCCGCCGCGGGCCTGGACATGGTGATGGGCATGCCCATCGACCTACTCTTCGACTACGCCGCCATCCGCTTGAACGGCCCCGCCGCCGTCGAACACTCGGCCCGCTTCGCGCTGAACATCACCGACCTGGACGGCCCGCACTCCTTCCAGGTCCGCAACGGTGTCCTGCACTACTGGCCCAAAGAACTCGCCACCCCCGACGCCACCATCACCCTCGACCACCGGGGACTCGTGGCGATCGTCTTCCAGCCCTCGACCTTCGACAAACTGCTGGCCTCGGGCCAGATCACCGTCGACGGCGATGTCGAGAAGCTTCGGTCGGTGCTGCGGTTGTTCGACGAATTCGATCCGCAATTCAATATCGTCACCCCGATCGACTGACCCAGGGCCCACACCGGACCGAATGCGCGTCGGCGGTAAACAACGAGAAAGGCTCCGGCCAGCGTTCGTGCTGGTGCGGAGCCTTTGTCTTCGGTGCCCTCGGCAGGATTCGAACCTGCGGCCTTCTGCTCCGGAGGCAGACGCTCTATCCCCTGAGCTACGAGGGCGGGATAGTTCTCGATCGGGGGGATCAGCCGTCCGATCGGGCGGGGAAAGCGTATCGCATCGGGTGCTGTCCGCCAAAAAGTAGGTGGGGCCGGGGGATTTGGGGTGTCAGTTGAGGGGGAGGGGGGCACCGCCGCGAGCGGTCAGCAGGGTGGTGAGGAGTTGGGATTCGTTCTTCTGGCTGGCGGCCATTCCCGCCGCGAGGGTGCGCACGGCGGTCGTTTCGGCGTGATCGGCGGCGTATTCGATCATGGTGAGACCGCCTTGATGGTGGCGCAGCATGAGTCGCAGGAACATCGGATCCAACTCGGCGGGGGTGGCCTGGCGCAGGGCGGCGAGTTCGGCGGCGGTGGCCATGCCCGGCATGGTCGACGTGGGGCCGTTCATGCCGTGGTTGTCGGTGCCGCCGTGGTCGTGACCGCTGCCGCGGGTCTCGGTCATCCAGCCCATGTAGCCGTCGAGGCCCTGCGAGGGTTTGCCCCAGAGTTGGAGCCAGCCCTGCATGCGACCGATCTGGGCCTGCTGGGTGGTCATGATGTCGTAGGCGAGCCTGCGCACGTCGGCATCGGTGGAACGCATCAGGGCGATGCCCGCCATCTCGACCGCTTGCGCGTGATGGGCCGACATGTCCTGGGTGAAGCCGACGTCGACGGTTCCCGGGTCCGGTTCGGAGGAACCGTCGAGCGGGATGCGGGCCAGGGTGCCGATGGCGAAGCCGATGAGGATGGCGCCGATCGCGCCGATGATCAGCAGCGCGGTCCGCTGGGTGCGGAACTGAGCGCCGAATCCGTCTTCGGATGGTTCCTGGTCGCCGAGATTCGACGCGGTGGCGGAAACGTCCGCTGATTCGGCGGGTTCGCCGATCGAATCGCCCGAGGTGTGGGGTGCGGACGAAGCCAGGGCCGTGGGTTCTTCCGGATCGGACCCGAAAGACTCCGATCCGGGAGACGCGGGCGACGGTCCCACTACTGTCCAGGTACCGGAGCGGGCGCGAGACCGGTCGGCAACGACGGCACGCCGGGGATGTTCGGCATCGCGGGAACCCCGCCGCTACCGCTCAGCTCCGCCGGATCGGTGACGATGCCCGACCCGTCCATCGGCACCGCGTCGGGGCCTACGGGTGACGGATCGAACGGCGACGGGTTCTCGCGGTCGAAGTACGGATTGGAGCAGTCGGCGCCGACCTCGGGGTACACGCCGTAGGGGTTCTGGCGCAGCGCGGTGATGAACTGGTTGATCCGCTTGTCGTCGGGGCTGTCCAGTTTCAGCTGGTGACCCCAGGACTGCAACGAGATCGCCTTGTCGAGTCCCGGGTAGGGCGACATCAGCGTGTAGGCCTTGCCCTCGACCTTCTTGCTCAACGTCTCGACGCCCGCGGCGTCGACCTTGTCAGGGTTGTAGGCGATCCAGACCGCGCCGTGTTCGAGCGAGTGCACGGCGTTCTCGGAACGGATCGCCTTGCTGTAGACGACACCGGTGCACGCCGCCCACGCCGAATCGTGGGGTCCGCCGAAGGGCGGGGTCTGGTCGTAGGCCACCCGCTGGGTCGGCTCCACATGCTTGCCCGCGCCCTGCGCGTAGTCCTTCTTCAGCACACCCTCGATCTGGTCGGAGGGGTCCTTCTTCTGCGCGCTCGGCGTGAATTTCTCCAGGTCGGCTTGGTCGCGGTATTTCGGGACCAGGCTGTATGCCAGGGCGCCGATCAATGCGATGATCACCACGGCCCCGCCGATGGCCATCCACGGGATCTGGCGCTTCCCCGGAAGCCGGCTCTTGCCGCCGCCCCCTTTTTTGAGGGAGGGCGAGCCCTTCCCTGCGGCTCGGACGGCCTTGGCCGACTTCGAGGCATTGCTACTCGGCATCGCTCGTGTGCTCTCTCGACGTGATGATTGCGCTGTGCTGCGTGGTGCCCACCCGAAGGTGTTCACCTGCCCAGACCATAGGATAGAGACTCGTGACTCCAGCTGACCTTGCAGACCTCCTCCGTGCGATCGCCGCGAAGGTGCTCGCCGAACGTGGACTGGACCCCCAGGTCCTCCCCGACGAGGTCACTGTCGAGCGTCCGCGTAATCCGGAACACGGTGACTATGCCACGAATGTGGCGCTTCAGGTCGGGAAGAAGGCGGGCGCGAACCCGAGGGAGCTGGCGGGCTGGCTGGCCGAAGCGCTGGCCGCCGCGGACGATATCGCCTCGGCCGAGGTCGCCGGTCCCGGCTTCCTCAATATCCGTCTCGCCGCCGCCGCGCAGGGTGCGATCGTGTCGAAGGTGCTGGCCGCGGGCACGGCGTACGGCACCGGCGACGCGCTGGCCGGTACCGCGATCAATCTGGAATTCGTCTCCGCGAATCCGACCGGTCCGATCCACCTCGGCGGTACCCGGTGGGCGTCGGTCGGCGACGCTCTCGGCCGCATCCTGGCCGCGCAGGGCGGCGATGTCACCCGCGAGTACTACTTCAACGACAACGGCGCGCAGATCGACAGGTTCGCGAACTCGCTCGTCGCCGCCGCCACCGGCGCGCCGACCCCGCAGGACGGTTACGCGGGCGCCTACATCAACGAGATCGCCGCGACGCTGCTCGCCGAGCATCCGGACGCGCTGACCCTGCCGGAGCCGCAGCGTCACGAGCTGTTCCGGCGCGAGGGCGTCGAGTTGATGTTCACCCACATCAAACAGACCCTGCACGATTTCGGCACCGATTTCGACGTGTACTTCAACGAGAGTTCGCTGTTCGCCTCCGGCGCGGTCGAGAAGGCCGTTGAGGAGTTGAAGGCCTCGGGCAATCTGTACGAGAAGGACGGCGCCTGGTGGATCGCCAGCACCGAATACGGCGACGACAAGGACCGTGTCGTCATCAAGAGCGACGGCACCTCCGCCTATATCGCCGGTGATATCGCCTACTTCCAGAACAAGCGGGCCCGCGGCTTCGATCTGTGCATCTACATGCTCGGCGCCGATCATCACGGATACATCGGCAGGCTCAAGGCCGCCGCGGCCGCGTTCGGCGACAACCCCGACACCGTCGAGGTGCTCATCGGCCAGATGGTGAATCTGGTGAAAGACGGTGTGGCCGTGCGGATGAGCAAGCGCGCGGGCACCGTCGTCACACTCGACGACCTGGTCGAGGCGATCGGCGTCGACGCCGCGCGCTATTCGCTGGTTCGTTCGTCGGTCAACTCCGGTATCGATATCGATCTGGACCTGTGGACCAAACAGAACAACGAGAATCCGATCTATTACGTCCAGTACGCGCACGCGCGCACCTGCCGCATCATCGACAACGCTTCCGCCTTCGATTTCCCCTCCGTCGCACCGGATTTCGCGCTGATGAGTTCGGATCGGGAGGGTGAGCTGATTCGCACCATCGGGGAATACCCGCGCGTGGTGACCAGCGCCGCCGAGATGCGCGAACCGCACCGGGTCGTGCGCTACCTGGAGGAACTGGCCGGGGCCTATCACCCCTTCCAGTCCGACGACGACATGCGGGTGCTGCCCCGGGGGGAGGAGCCGGTCAGCGCGCTCAACGCCGCGCGGCTCGAACTGGTCAAAGCGACCCGTCAGGTGCTGGCGAACGGCCTCGGACTGCTGGGTGTCAGCGCGCCGGAGCGAATGTGAGTGCGTCACTGTCGAGTCGCGCGTGCGCGCTCGCCGATCTCAGGAAGGAAGCACGGTGAGTGCTCATCCCGCCGGTCCCCGGCACGCCGAAATCCCGCACGCCCCGAATCTGGCCGAGCGGCCTTCGGATCCGGGGCAGATGATCGACCTGCCCGCGAACGTCTGGCCCCGCAACGCCTCCCGTGACGACGACGGCGCGGTGCGGTTCGCAGGCGTGCCGGTGCGGGATCTGGCCGCCGAGTACGGAACCCCGCTGTTCGTCGTCGACGAGGACGATTTCCGCTCCCGCTGCCGGGATATGGTGCGCGCCTTCGGGCTCGACGCGCGGGTGCACTACGCCTCCAAGGCATTCCTGTGCGGCGAGATCGCCCGCTGGATCCGCGACGAGGGCCTGTCGCTGGACGTCTGCTCCGGCGGCGAGCTGGCGATCGCCCTGCACGCGGGCTTCCCCGCGAAGCGAATCGCGTTGCACGGCAACAACAAATCGGTGGACGAGCTGGAAACGGCGGTGCGCGCCGGTGTCGGCCACGTGGTGGTCGACTCGCTGATCGAGATCGAGCGTCTCGAGGCGGTCGCGGGCGCGGCTGGGGTGGTGCAGGACGTGCTGGTGCGCGTCACCGTCGGCGTGGAAGCCCACACCCACGAATACATCTCGACCGCGCACGAGGATCAGAAGTTCGGCTTCTCGATCGCGGGCGGCGACGCGATGGAGGCGCTCGCGCTGGTCTTCGAGGCGAAGAACCTGCGACTGGTCGGCCTGCACAGTCATATCGGATCGCAGATCTTCGAGATCGACGGATTCGAGATCGCGGCGCGGCGCATGCTCGGCCTGCTGCGTGACGCCATCGACAAATTCGGCGCGGAACGCACGGCGCAGATCTCGATTCTGGACCTCGGTGGCGGACTGGGTATTTCGTACCTGCCCAACGACAATCCGCCGCCGCTGGACGAGTTCGCGGCCAAACTGCGCGGGCTCGTCGAAGCGGAAGCCGCGTACGCGGGCCTGCCGACGCCGAAGATCGCGGTCGAACCGGGTCGCGCCATCGCCGGTCCCGGCACGGTCACCCTCTACGAGGTCGGCACCACCAAGGATGTCTCCCTCGACGGCGGACTGCGCAGGCGCTATGTCAGCGTGGACGGCGGCATGAGCGACAACATCCGCCCCGCGCTGTATCAAGCGGACTACGACTGCCGACTGGTCTCGCGCTCGTCGGATGCCCAGCCGGTCGTCGCACGCGTGGTCGGAAAACATTGCGAGAGCGGCGATATCGTCATTCGTGACACCTGGATGCCCGCCGACGTCGGCCCGGGCGACCTGATCGCGGTGGCCGCCACCGGCGCGTACTGCTACTCGATGTCCAGCCGCTACAACCAGTTGACCCGCCCGGCGGTCGTCGCCGTCCGTGACGGTCAGCCGCGGCTGATCCTGCGCCGGGAAACGGTCGCAGATCTGCTCAGCCTGGAGGTGCAACAGTCATGACCGCAGTGGCCAAGAACGGTAACTGGGGAGCGGATCGACCGCTCGGCGTCGCTGTCCTCGGTATGGGCAATGTCGGCACCGAGGTGGTGCGGATTCTGCGCGACCACGCCGAGGACCTGCGCTCGCGCGTGGGCGCGCCGGTGGTGCTGCGCGGTGTCGCCGTGCGCGATCTCGCCAAGGATCGCGGGCTGCCCGCCGAACTGCTCACCACCGACGCGGACGCGCTCGTCGCCCGCGACGACGTCGACCTCGTGGTCGAGGTGGTCGGCGGTATCGACCCGGCCCGTCGCCTCATCCTCGCCGCGCTGAACGCGGGCAAATCCGTGGTGACCGCGAACAAGGCGCTGCTCGCCGACTACACCGGCGAACTCGCCGCGGCCGCCGAACGCAACCGCGCCGACCTCTACTTCGAGGCCGCCGTCGCCGGTGCGATCCCGGTGGTGCGTCCGCTGATCCAGTCGCTGTCGGGTGACCGGGTGAACCGGGTCGTCGGCATCGTCAACGGCACCACCAATTTCATCCTCTCCGCGATGGACGAGACCGGCGCCGACTATTCGGCGACGCTGGCCGAGGCCACCCGCCTCGGTTACGCCGAAGCCGATCCGACGGCCGATGTCGAGGGCTACGACGCCGCGGCCAAGGCCGCGATCCTGGCCTCGCTGGCTTTCCACACCCGGGTCACCGCCGCCGACGTCTACCGCGAGGGCATCTCGAAGATCAGCGCCGAGGACCTGGAAACGGCCTCGGCGGTGAATTGCACGGTCAAGCTCCTCGCCATCTGCGAGCGGGTGGGCGCGGGACCGGGTGAGCCCACCCCGTCCGAGGGCGGCAAGGAGCGCATCTCGGTGCGCGTCTATCCGGCGCTCATTCCTCGCAAACATCCGCTGGCCGCCGTCAGCGGCGCGTTCAACGCCGTCGTGGTGGAAGCGGAGAACGCCGGACGGCTCATGTTCTATGGTCAGGGCGCGGGCGGCGCTCCGACCGCGTCCGCGGTACTCGGCGATCTGGTCATGGCGGCCAGGAACAAATTCTTCGGTGGCCGCGCTCCCGGCGAATCGGTTTATGCTGAGCTACCGATCGCGCCGATCGGCGATACGCCCACTCGCTACCACGTGAATCTCCAGGTCGAAGATGTCCCGGGGGTCCTGGCGAAGGTCGCGGGCGAATTCGCCAACCACGGCGTCAGCATTTCCACCGTGCGCCAGGAAGGGCACGGCGAGGGTGCGCGCCTGGTCGTCGTCACCCATCACGCGGTGGAGTCGGCGCTCGCGGATACCGTCGCCGCTCTCGCGGAGATGACATCCGTCACCAATGTGACCAGCGTTCTGAGATTGGAAGGCACCGAGGAATGAGTACCGGTATCGGGCAGCAGGGCGGGAAGGCGATCGCCCCGCAAGCCGGCGTGCATTCGCGCTGGCCTGGTTTGATCGCGGCCTACCGTGATCGTCTGCGGGGTGCGGCCGACTGGGAGCCGGTGACCCTGTTCGAGGGCGGCACCCCGTTGGTGCCCGCGCCGTACCTGTCCGAGCTGACCGGCTGCGAGGTGTACCTCAAGGTCGAGGGTGCGAATCCGACCGGTTCCTTCAAGGACCGCGGCATGACGATGGCGATGACCGACGCCAAGTACCGCGGCCAGAAGGCGGTGCTGTGCGCGTCCACCGGCAACACCTCGGCGTCGGCGGCGGCCTACGCCACCCGTGCCGGGATGAGCTGCGCGGTGCTGATCCCGCAGGGCAAGATCGCGATGGGCAAACTGGCCCAGGCCGTCATGCTCGGCGCGAAGATCATCCAGGTCGACGGCAATTTCGACGACTGCCTCGAACTGGCCCGCAAGGTGACCTCGGACTTTCCCGAGGTCGGGCTGGTGAATTCGGTGAACCCGGCGCGGATCGAGGGGCAGAAGACCGCCTCGTTCGAAATCTGCGACGTGCTCGGTCGAGCGCCGGACGTGCACGCGCTGCCCGTCGGCAACGCGGGCAACATCACCGCCTACTGGCGCGGTTACCGCGAGTACTACGCCGACAACATCACCACCGGTCTGCCGCGCATGCTCGGCGTGCAGGCGGCCGGGGCCGCGCCGCTGGTCAACGGCGCACCGGTCTCGAATCCCGAGACCATCGCGACCGCCATCCGGATCGGCGCGCCCGCCTCGTGGAACGGCGCGGTCGAGGCCAAGGAACAGTCCGGCGGCGCTTTCCGGGCGGCCACCGACGACGAGATCCTCGAGGCGTACCGCCTGGTCGCCGCGCGGGAGGGCGTCTTCGTCGAACCCGCGTCCGCGGCCAGCGTCGCGGGCGTCCTCGCGGCGCACAAGGAGGGTTGGCTCGACTCCGGGCTGACCATCGTGTGCACCGTCACGGGTAACGGTCTGAAGGATCCCGATACCGCGCTGTTGGGAATGCCGCAGGTACAAGCGATTCCGGTCGATCCGGTCGCCATCGCCGCCGAACTCGAGCTGGCCTGAGTTGAATTCGCGCGACAGTCAAGTGGTGGCCGCGACCCTGCCCGCCGGGCTCTCGGTCACCGCGCGGGTCCCCGCATCGACGGCCAATCTGGGTCCCGGATTCGACTCGCTCGGTATGGCATTGGGCATCTACGACGAGATCGAGGTGCGCACCACCGAATCCGGTCTCACGATCCGGGTCGAGGGTGAGGGCGCCGACGACGTGCCGTGGGGCCCTTCGCATCTGGTGGTGCGGGCGATCGAGCGCGGTCTCGAATCGGCGGGCGTCTGGGCCGACGGTCTCGATGTGGTGTGCCGCAATGTGATTCCGCATTCGCGCGGACTCGGCTCCTCGGCGTCGGCCGTGGTCGGCGGACTGGCCGCGGGCTGCGCCCTCGCCGCCCGGCTCGATCCGGCTCTGGCCACCGACCCGGCCCGCCTCGTGCAGCTGGCCTCGGAATTCGAAGGCCACCCGGATAACGCGGCGGCAAGTGTGCTCGGCGGAATCGTGGTGTCCTGGACCGAAACCGCCGCCGAAGCGGGGGCCGAAGGCGAGGATGTGCCGGATCACAGCCGGGTGTACCGCGCGGTGAGACTCGACCCGCACGCGTCGCTGCACCCGGTCGTCCTGATCCCCGAGGTGCGTTCGTCGACCGCGCACACCCGCGGTCTACTGCCCGAGACCGTGCCACACGCCGACGCGGCCTTCAATGTGAGCCGGGCGGCGCTTGCCGTCGTCGCGCTGACCGAGCGTCCCGACCTGCTCCTGCCCGCGACCTGCGACAAATTGCACCAGACCCAGCGCGCGCCCGCGCTGCCACTGACGACGGCCTGGATCGCCAGGCTGCGGGCCGCGGGAATCGCCGCGACCGTCTCCGGCGCCGGTCCGACCATCCTGGCCCTCGGGACCAGCGAATTCCCCGCGGATCTGCGCCGACTCGCGGTCGCGGACGGGCTCCGGGTGGTCGAACCGGGACTCGCCGAGGGCGTCCGAGTCGGCTGACGGCGAGTCCGTCTTGCCGATGCTTACCGTTGCCAGCTATCCTGGGCAAGTCCGTACATCGTGCGCATCAGACGCCGGTGCTTCATCAGGGCAATCGCTCCAGCAGGCTCCAGGCTCGAGCCTCCAGGCCATGGGGGTGCTGCGTAGCTGCGCAACTGGAATGATCTCTCCCACCTTTCATAATCCGGTGGCGAAGCCGCCGGTCCGGCGGGGCAGGTGATATACGGCATCCGAGTCCGGCACGGTGCCCGGACTGCGGGACGAAACCCTCGACACAGCACACGGCAATCGAGGGAAGGAAAGGATTTCCGTGACAGATACGGACCTGCTCGCGACCCCCGGGGTGGAATCCAACCCGAGTTCCTCGGGTGGCAGCGAAAGTGACTCCGGGCAGATTTCGAAGATGAGCGAAAAAACCGACGTCGCACGATCGGGGCTGACTGGAATGTTGTTGCCGCAGTTGCGCGCGCTCGCGGGGGAACTCGGTATCCGAGGCACCTCCGGAATGCGCAAGGGCGATTTGATCGCCGCCATCAAGGAAAATCAAGCCGGAAAGCCGGCCAAGTCGGACAAGCCCGCGCGCGGCGAGGGGAAAGGTGAGCAGGCGACCCTCGATGTGACGCCGCCCGCCAAGGAAGCCGCTCCCGCGAAGGCGTCCGCACCGGTGAAGGAGAAGGCGACCGAGGTCGCGCAGACGAAATCCGCTCAGGTCGATTCGGCAGCGGTCGAATCCCCCAAGCTCGATTCCCCCAAGGCGGATTCCCCCAAGGCGGAGGCAAGGGCCGACAACGGCCGAGCCGAGACCGCGAAGGCCGACACGGGTGCCGCGGGTGGTTCGGAGACCTCCGAGGATTCCGGCCGCGAGTCGGGGCAGCGCGGCCGTGGTCGGCAGCGTCGCGGTCGTGACCAGGCTCGATCGGGCGGCGGCGAATCGGCCGATGCGCGCGGTGACGAGCCGAAGCAGGACAGCGACCAGGGCGAACGTCGTCGTGAGCGCAACCAGGGCGACCGCGGTCAGGGCGAGCGTAACCAGGGCGACCGTAACCAGGGTGAGCGCGATCGAGGCGAGCGCAGCCAGGGCGACCGCAACAGCCAGGGCGACCGCAATCAGGGCGATCGTGATCGCGGTGAGCGCAGCCAGGGCGACCGCAACAGCCAGAGCGACCGCAACAGCCAAGGTGACCGCAACCAGAACGGCAGCGCGGGCCCGCGTGGCGAGAGTCGCGGTGCCGACCGGGGCGGCGACGACGAAGAAGGCGGTCGCGGACGTCGCGGACGCCGGTTCCGGGAACGTCGTCGCGGTCGTGACCGTGAAGGCGCCCCGAGCGTCGGCGAGGCACGTGAGCTCGAGATTCGCGACGACGACGTGCTCCAGCCGGTCGCGGGCATCCTCGACGTGCTGGACAACTACGCCTTCGTTCGCACCTCGGGCTACCTGGCCGGACCGAACGATGTCTACGTGTCGATGAATCTCGTCCGCAAGAACGGCCTGCGCCGCGGTGACGCGATCACCGGTGCGGTGCGCGCCCCTCGCGACGGCGAGCAGAGCAATCAGCGGCAGAAGTTCGATCCGCTGGTGCGTCTGGACACCGTCAACGGCGGTGACGTCGAGGCGGCCAGGCGTCGTCCCGAGTTCAGCAAACTGACCCCGCTGTACCCGAATCAGCGACTGCGCCTGGAAACCCAGCCCAACAAGCTGACGACCAGGGTCATCGACCTGATCATGCCGATCGGTAAGGGCCAGCGCGCCCTCATCGTCTCGCCGCCCAAGGCCGGCAAGACGACGATCATGCAGGACATCGCCAACGCGATCGCGACCAACAACCCCGAGTGCTACCTCATGGTCGTCCTGGTCGACGAACGTCCGGAAGAGGTCACCGATATGCAGCGTTCGGTGAAGGGTGAGGTCATCGCCTCGACCTTCGACCGGCCGCCGTCGGATCACACCTCGGTCGCCGAACTCGCCATCGAGCGCGCCAAGCGCCTGGTGGAAATGGGCAAAGACGTTGTGGTGCTGCTCGACTCGATCACCCGATTGGGCCGCGCGTACAACAACTCCTCGCCCGCTTCGGGTCGTATCCTCTCCGGTGGTGTCGATTCGACCGCGCTGTACCCGCCCAAGCGGTTCCTCGGCGCGGCCCGCAATATCGAGAACGGCGGCTCGCTGACGATCATCGCCACCGCGATGGTGGAAACCGGTTCGACCGGTGACACGGTGATCTTCGAGGAGTTCAAGGGCACCGGCAACGCCGAGCTCAAGCTCGACCGCAAGATCGCGGAACGGCGTGTGTTCCCGGCGGTGGACGTCAATCCGTCCGGTACCCGTAAGGACGAGCTGCTGCTCAACCCGGACGAGGCGGCGGTGCTGCACAAGCTGCGTCGCGTGCTGTCCGGACTGGACTCACACCAGGCGATCGATCTGCTGATCGACCGACTGAAGAAGTCCAAGAACAACCTGGAGTTCCTGATGCAGGTCAGCAAGACCGCACCGGGCGCGCTGGACGAATAACCGAACGACACCGAAAGGGCCTCGCGTACGCGGGGCCCTTTCGGCATTTCCGGCCCGGACGCGGAAAAGTTCAGGAACAAATGGCGGGTGGGGGGTGTTCCTCTAGCGTACGAACGGTTCTGGCATACTGGATCGCCGTGCGTCTGTGCGTTCGCGCAGACAATCCCGCCTAGTCGGTTCCGGTTCACGCTCACACTCGTGGGCGACCCGGCGACCAATATCGAGAGGACATCCATGAAGGCAGGAATCCACCCGACCTACGTCGACACCACCGTCGTCTGTGGTTGCGGTAATACCTTCCAGACTCGCAGCACCAAGGAGTCGGGACACATCACCGTCGAGGTCTGCTCGCAGTGCCACCCGTTCTACACGGGTAAGCAGAAGATCCTCGACACCGGTGGCCGTGTCGCCCGCTTCGAGGCTCGCTACGGCAAGCGCGCGGGCAAGAAGGCCGACGCCGAAGCCGACGCCAACTAGCTTCCCCGCCGACGCCCGGTCCTGCATCGCAGGCCGGGCGTCGGTGCGTTTGCAGCGGCATTCCCGGTGGCCGTGGTCTTCGCCGCCGGGCACATCTGAGAGGAAGCCCAACCATGACGCAGCCGTCCGCGATCGATGACATTCTGGCCGAGCACGCGGGTCTGGAGATGCAGCTGGCCGATCCGGCCCTGCACAACGATCCGGGTGCGGCCCGCCGAGTCGGCAAGCGTTTCGCCGAACTCGCGCCGGTCATGGCGACGCACAGCAAACTGAGCGCCGCCCGCGACGATCTCGCGGCCGCCAAGGAATTGGCCGCCGACGATTCGTCCTTCGCGGCCGAGGTGCCCGAGCTGCAAGCCCAGGTCGTCGAGCTGGAACAGACGCTGGCCGATCTGCTGGCCCCGCGCGACCCGCACGACGGCGACGACGTGGTGCTGGAAGTGAAATCCGGTGAAGGCGGCGAGGAATCCGCGCTGTTCGCCTCCGACCTGGCTCGCATGTACGTGCGCTACGCCGAGCGGCACGGCTGGAAGGTCGAGATCCTCGGTGTCACCGTCTCCGATCTCGGCGGCTACAAGGACGCGACACTGTCCATCAAGAGCCGTGACGCGACCCGCGACGGCGTCTGGTCGCGCCTGAAATTCGAAGGCGGCGTGCACCGCGTGCAGCGGGTGCCCGTCACCGAATCGCAGGGCCGGATCCACACCTCGGCGGCCGGTGTCCTGATCTACCCCGAACCCGACGAGGTCGAAGAGGTGCAGATCGACGAGACCGATCTGCGCATCGACGTGTACCGGTCCTCGGGTAAGGGTGGTCAGGGCGTCAACACCACCGACTCCGCGGTTCGCATCACCCACCTGCCCTCCGGCATCGTGGTGACCTGCCAGAACGAGCGTTCGCAGTTGCAGAACAAGGCCCGCGCCATGCAGGTGCTCGCCGCCAGGCTGCAAGCCCTCGCCGAGGAACAGGCCGATCAGGAGGCCGCCGCGGGCCGGGCCGGGCAGATCCGCACCGTCGATCGCTCCGAACGCATCCGCACCTACAACTTCCCGGAGAACCGGATCGCCGATCACCGCATCGGCTTCAAGGCGCACAATCTCGACACCGTCCTCGACGGTGAGCTCGACGCGCTGCTCGACGCCCTGGCGAAGGCGGATCGCGAAGCGCGCATGTCGGGGGAGTGACCGGGACAGGAAAGGCGGGTGTCGGCCGATGACACGAATCGCGCTGCGTCCGGCTGTCGACGAGGCCGCCGAGATCCTCGGGCAGGCCGGGGTGCACAGTCCTCGCGCCGATGCCGAACTGCTGGCGGCGCATCTGCTCGGTGTGCAGCGCACCCGGCTGATACTGGTCCCGCTGATCGAACCGGAGCAGCTGGAGCGGTATCGCGAACTGGTCGCACGTCGCGCGCAACGCATTCCGCTGCAACACCTGACCGGTGTCGCGTCGATGGGGGAGATCGACCTCGCGGTGGGACCGGGCGTATTCGTCCCGCGCCCGGAGACCGAATTGCTTTTCGCCTGGGCGCTGGCGTTTCTCGAGACCCTGCCGCGCGATCACCCGCCGACCGTCGTCGACCTGTGTACCGGTTCGGGCGCGCTGGCCCTCGCCATCGCGCACGCCCGTCCCGACGCGCGGGTACACGCGGTCGAACTCGACCCGGACGCGCTGCGATGGGCCCGCCGCAATGCCGACGACCGCGCCGCCGACGGTGACACCGCGATAGTCCTGCACGCCGACGATGTCACCGACCCGGCACTGCTCACCGAACTGAACGGCCGCGTCGACGTGGTCGTCGCCAATCCGCCCTACATTCCCGAGGACGCGGTCCTCGACCCGGAAGTCGCCGATCACGATCCGCACCGCGCGTTGTTCGGGGGGACCGACGGGCTCGACGTGATCCGGGGCATGGTCCCCACCATCACCAGGCTCCTTCGTCCCGGCGGCGCGACGGCCATCGAACACGACGATTCCAACGGCTCGGCGCTGGCGGCGGTGTTGAACGCCGAGGTCGGGATGTTCACCGATGTCGCCGAACATCCGGACCTCGCGGGCCGTCCACGGTTCGTCGTCGCGCGCAGGGCGGTTTCCGGCGATCAGGGGTGATCCGGTCGGAGACCGAAGCGGCCTAGACGTCGAGGTCTAGCGCGGACACGGATGCTCGCTCGGGCCACCGAACGACATGATTCGGCTCCGTTGGATCGAGAACGGTGAAACGTGGTGCCGATCACCGACACGGTGGGTTCGAGGCCGCGACGGCCTGATACCAGTCGCGGCCGGGTCGCGTGACAGTATGGGGGCCGTGAGTACCGTCTACGACTGCGCGGATCCCGACTCGCGCGCCGCCGGACTGGCCGCGGCCACCAGTGCACTGAAGTCAGGGCGACTCGTGGTGATGCCGACCGACACGTTGTACGGCCTCGCCGCCGACGCGTTCGATTCCGCCGCGGTGAGTTCGTTGCTGGCCGCCAAGCGCCGCGGTCGCGATATGCCGGTGCCGGTTCTGGTCGGGTCGTGGAACACCATCGATGGTCTGGTGTTCTCGGTGCGTCCGCAGGCCCGTGAACTGATCCGCGCCTTCTGGCCGGGCGGCCTGAGTCTCGTTGTGGAACAAGCGCCTTCGCTCGCCTGGGATCTCGGCGATACCAGAGGAACGGTGATGCTGCGCATGCCGCTGCATCCGGTGGCGCTGGAACTGCTCGACAAGGTCGGTCCGCTCGCGGTGTCGAGTGCCAATGTCTCGGGGCAGCCCCCCGCCAAGACCGCGCCCGAGGCGCGCGATCAGCTCGGAGATCTGGTCGGGGTGTACCTCGACGGCGGCCGTTCCGACCATGCCGTCGCCTCCACGATCGTCGATCTCACCGCGGACCGGCCTCGCATCCTGCGCGAGGGCGCGGTGCCGGTCGAGAAGATCGCCGAAGTGCTCGGCATGGCGCCCGACGAGTTGACCAGTGCCGCTACGCGGTGAGCGGCGACCGATGCGCGAGCGCCGAACGGACCGACGGGTGATCGGGCGGTCCGCCGAATGAGTTCCATCGTTCCGTTGCGCGAGCTGCTGCTCGTCCTCTTGATCTCGGCGACGGTGACCTTCCTCGCCACCGGCGGTATCCGGGTGCTCGCGATCGCCTTCGGCGCGGTCGCGGTCCCGCGTGAGCGTGACGTCCACGTCACGCCGGTCCCGCGCATGGGCGGGGTCGGCATGTACGTCGGCTTGGTCGCGGCCGTATTGTTCGCGCACCAATTACCCGCTCTGCGCAGGGGTTTCGATTACGCCCCTGATATCCCCGCGGTGCTCGTCGCGGCGACGCTGATCGTGCTCGTCGGCATCGTCGACGACCGATGGGGTTTGGACGCGCTGACCAAATTCGCCGGGCAGGTCACCGCGGCCGGTGTGATGGCCGTGATGGGCCTGAGCTGGTACAGCATCTACAACCCGTTCACCAATTCCACGATTTCGCTCGACGCCTTACAGGGCGGTCTGGTGACGGTCGCCGTCACCGTCACTCTGGTCAACGCGATGAACTTCGTCGATGGTCTCGACGGCCTCGCGGCCGGACTCGGGTTGATATGCGCGGCCGCGGTATTCGTGTTCGCCGTGGGCCTGATGAACGAACAGGGCGGTTCGGTCGACACCTATCCGCCCGCGCTGCTGGCGGCGGCGATGGCGGGCGCCTGTCTGGGATTCCTTCCGCACAATTTCCAGCCCGCCCGAATATTCATGGGCGATTCGGGATCGATGTTGATCGGTCTCGTGCTGGCGGCGATCTCGACGAGTGCGTCGGGCCGGATTCCGCTCCAGGGTTTCGGCCCGCGCGACATCGTCGGTCTGCTCTCGCCGCTGCTGCTGGTCGGCGCCGTGATGTTCATTCCGGTGCTCGATCTCGTATTGGCGATCGTGCGCCGCGTCCGCGCCGGGGTCAGTTTCTCGACTCCCGACAAAATGCACTTGCATCATCGCTTACTACAGATCGGCCATTCGCATCGTCGCGTGGTGCTGCTCATCTATTTGTGGGTCGGCGTGCTCGCGTTCGGCGCGGTCGGGAGTTCACTGATGGATCGGCGGCTCGTCGTCCTGCTGATGGCGGGCGGGCTGGTCTTCGCGCTGGTGGTGACCGCTATTCCCGGTATGCGACGCGGGGAGCCCGCGGGCGACCAGCAGTCGCACGGGTAAAGTCGGTCCACGTGAGCGAGCGGATCGACAATACGGCGTCAAGTAAAGACGCGACCGTCCAGACCGTCAGCGAGGCCCGATCGTGAGCTTCACCCCGACCCCCGTCCCCGGTCCCGACGCGCCCCTGCGCGCGGCACTGCGCTACGGCCTGATCGGCCTGGCGGTGCTGATCGTGCTCTCGGTCGCCATCGCGACCGCCACCGCCGGTGTGGAGGGTCTCTGGGGGGCTCTGCTCGGGGCGGCGATCGGCGGCGGATTCATCCTCACCACGGCGGCCGTGATCCTCTTCGGCGCGAAACTGCCGCCGAGCACCGCGGGCCTTGTGATGCTGGTCAGCTGGGTCGGCAAGGTGCTCGTCGTGCTGATCGTGGTCGGCGTGCTCAACAACTTCGACTTCTACGACCGCACCGCGCTGTTCCTCACCGTGATCGGCGCGCTGCTCATCGTCCTCGGGGCCGAGACCTACGGTGTTCTGCGCCAGAAGGTTCCGTACGTGACGACCCCCGCCGGAGACTCCGAACCGGACCCCGCGCCCGAATAACATCACCCCCCTACACAGCGTCGTAGATAACTTGGTAAAGTGTTGGTAAGCAAGCGACCAAGTAGGGGGGATCGACCGGATCCCTCCCGGTGCCGCTATGCTTACTGCCGTGCCGGGCTCCGAGGGGTTCCGGTTCTGCATGTCGACGAACGTCGCCGACACACGTACAGACGCCCGGGCGGGTATTGCCGCACAGCTGCTGACGAATTTCGAGCCGACCTGAGTCGACCCAATTGATCGTCAATGTCCGATCGAACCGCGGGAATGAACGTACCCGCGGCCCGAACACGGGAGAGAACGCTGAGCGTCACCACTCTGGCGGGCGAGTTCCACGCGCCGTCGCTTACCGACTTCTTCCCTCCAGCTGTGCTGTTCGAGGGAACACCGTTCGAACTCGATCGATTGATGCTGATTCGGTTGCTGATGACGGCGGTTCTGGTCGGCTTCATGCTGCTGGCATTCCGCTCGCCGAAGCTCATTCCGCGCGGTATCCAGAATGTCGCCGAGACCGGACTCGTCTTCGTCAAGGAACAGATTTGCGACGAGATCCTCGGTAAGGAAACCGGTCGCAAGTTCTTCCCCTTGATCGCGACCATCTTCTTCACGGTCCTCTTTCTGAACTTCTCCGGCATCGTTCCGGGTTTGAACATCTCGTCGAACGCCCGAATCGGTATGCCGCTGGTGCTGGCAGTCGTCGCCTATGTCGCGTTCAACTACGTGGGTATCAAGAAGTACGGATTCCTCAAGTACATGCGCAGCAGCATCGTGGTGCCGAATGTGCCGCCCGCGCTGCACGTACTGCTGATCCCGATCGAGTTCGTCTCGACCTTCATCCTGCGTCCCTTCACGCTGACCGTCCGACTCATGGCCAATATGCTGGCCGGCCACATCATGCTGGTGCTGTTCTTCAGCGCCACCTGGTTCTTCCTCTTCGACGCCGCCGCCTGGATGAAGGTGTTCTCGCCGTTCTCGCTGCTGGCCGGACTCGGCTTCACGCTGTTCGAGATCCTGGTCATCTTCCTGCAGGCGTACGTGTTTTCGCTGCTGACCGCCGTCTACATCGGGCTCGCGCAGCACGCCGACGACCACTGATCCGACCCGAACCAACTAACTGCCAAACCTGCTACACCGTGCCGACCGGCCGGTGAGCAACAGAAAGGGAATGGAAGACTCATGAGCCTCGCGTACCTGGCCCAGGAAGCTGCTACCTCCGAATCGACGTTCAAGGGCTTCGGCGCCATCGGCTACGGTCTGGCGGCCATCGGCCCCGGCATCGGTGTGGGCATCGTCGTCGGTAAGGCCATCGAAGGCATCGCCCGCCAGCCCGAGCTGCAGGGCACGATCCGCACCAACATGTTCCTCGGTATCGCGTTCACCGAGGCGCTGGCGCTGATCGGTCTCGTCGCCGGCTTCATTTTCTGATTCCGATGTACCAGTACAGTTTGCTCGCCGCGTCGGAGGGTGAGGATGTCAATCCCCTCATCCCCGAGGTGTACGACATCGTCTGGTCGGTGGTCTGCGTCGCGATCATCGCGTTCGCTTTCTACAAGTACGTCGTCCCGCGCCTGACCAAGGTGCTCGACGAGCGTTCAGACAAGATCGAGGGCGGAATCGCCCGCGCCGAGGCCGCGCAGGAAGAGGCCCAGGTCACGCTGCAGCAGTACCAGCAGCAGTTGGCCGACGCCCGCCTCGAGGCCGCGCGTATCCGTGAGGATGCCCGCACCCAGGGCCAGCAGATCCTCGCGCAGATGCGCACGGAGGCCCAGGCCGAGAGCGACCGCATCGTCGCCGCCGGTCACAGCCAGCTGGAAGCCCAGCGCCAGCAGATCCTGACCGAGCTGCGTTCCGAAGTCGGCCGTACGGCCGTCGACCTGGCCGAGAAGATCATCGGGCAGTCGGTTTCGGACGAAGCCAAGCAGTCGGCGTCGATCGAGCGGTTCCTTGCCGAACTCGACGACACCGATGCCGGCATCGGGGTCGGAAGGTAACGACGCGAAAGTGAGAAGCATGTACGCAGCGAGCCGCGAGGCAAGCGCCCGGTCGCGGGAGGCGCTTCGGGCCGCTCTGACCGGAAGCAACGGTGTCGCCGCCACCACGGGCTCGGAACTGTTCGCCGTTGTCGCCGTGCTGGACGATCAGCGTTCGCTGCGTGTTGCGCTCGCGGACGTGTCGGTACAGGGCTCGGCGCGCGCCGAGCTGAGCGAGCGGGTCTTCGGCGGCAAGGTCAGCCCCGCCACGCAGGCGGTGTTGACCACCGCGGTGGCACAGGACTGGTCCCGTACCGCCGATCTGGTCGACACCCTGGTGTTGCTCGGCCAGGAGGCACTGCTGGAGTCGGCGGCCGACAGCGGCCGGCTCGACGCGGTCGAGGACGAGTTGTTCCGGCTCGGCCGGATCGTCAGCGACAACCCGGATCTGGAGCAGGCGCTGTCGGATCGTGCGAAGCCCGCATCGGCCAAGCGCGAACTGCTCGCGGGACTGCTGACCGGCAAGGTCGAGCCCATCACCCTCACACTGGCCGAACAGGTGGTGACCCGGCAGCGCGGCGGCATCGACACGTCGTTCGACGAGTTGGCCGACCTGGCAGCGGGCCGTCGCGACCAGATCGTCGCGCACGCGCACGCCGCGATCGCCCTGACGACGCAGCAGCGGGAGCGGCTCGCCGCCTCCCTGGGGCGCATCTACGGCAAGCCGGTCACGGTGCACGTGCAGGTCGACCCGAGTCTGCTCAGTGGCCTGGTCGTCCGCGTCGGTGACGACGTGATCGACGGCAGTGCCATCGGCCGACTGGAGCGGCTGCGTCGCGAACTCGCCTGAGTCCCGCAGCGCACCACCAACCGACATTCGAGACCCACACAGCGAGAGCAGGAAGAACATGGCGGAGCTGACGATCTCCTCCGACGAGATCCGTAGCGCGATCGAGAGCTACACACAGAGCTACACCCCCGAGACCTCCATCGAAGAAGTCGGTGTGGTCACCGACACCAGCGACGGCATCGCGCACGTTTCCGGCCTGCCCTCGGCGATGGCCAACGAGCTGCTCGAATTCCCGGGTGGCGTGCTCGGCGTGGCGCTCAACCTGGAGGACCGCGAGATCGGTGCGGTCATCCTCGGCGAGTACGCCCAGATCGAAGAGGGCCAGCAGGTTCGCCGTACCGGTGACGTGCTCTCGGTCCCGGTCGGCGACAAGTTCCTCGGTCGCGTGGTGAACCCGCTCGGCCAGCCGATCGACGGGCTCGGCGACATCGAGGCCGAGGAGCAGCGCGTACTCGAGCTGCAGGCCGCGACCGTGCTGGAGCGTCAGCCGGTCGAGGAGCCGCTGGCCACCGGCATCACCGCCATCGACGCCCTGACCGCGATCGGCCGTGGCCAGCGTCAGCTGATCATCGGCGACCGCAAGACCGGCAAGACCGCGGTCACCATCGACGCGATCCTGGCGCAGAAGGCGAACTGGGAGTCGGGCGATCCGAGCAAGCAGGTTCGCTGCATCTATGTCGCCATCGGTCAGAAGGGTTCCACCATCGCGGGCGTCAAGACCGCGCTGGAGGCCCACGGGGCGATGGAGTACACCACCATCGTCGCGGCGCCCGCGTCGGATTCCGCCGGCTTCAAGTGGCTCGCGCCGTACACCGGTTCGGCCCTCGGCCAGCACTGGATGTACCAGGGCAAGCACGTCCTCATCGTGTTCGACGACCTGACCAAGCAGGCCGAGGCCTACCGCGCTATCTCGCTGCTGCTGCGTCGCCCGCCGGGCCGCGAGGCGTACCCGGGTGACGTCTTCTACCTGCACTCGCGTCTGCTGGAGCGTTGCGCGAAGCTGTCCGACGCGATGGGCGCGGGCTCGATGACCGGTCTGCCGATCATCGAGACCAAGGCCAACGACATCTCGGCCTTCATCCCGACCAACGTCATCTCCATCACCGACGGCCAGGTCTTCCTCGAGTCCGACCTGTTCAACAAGGGCGTCCGCCCGGCGATCAACGTCGGTACCTCGGTCTCCCGCGTCGGTGGCGCCGCCCAGACCAAGGGCATGAAGAAGGTCGCCGGTTCGCTGCGTCTGGAAATGGCGCAGTTCCGCGAGCTGGAGGCGTTCTCCGCCTTCGCCTCGGACCTCGACGCCGCGTCGCTGGCGCAGCTCGAGCGTGGCGCCCGCTGGGTCGAGCTGCTCAAGCAGGATCAGTACTCGCCGGTCGCGGTCGAGGACCAGATCGTCTCGATCTACCTGGTCGACGCCGGCTACTACGACTCGGTTCCGGTCGCCGACATCCGCCGCTTCAACGCGGAGCTGATCGAGGATCTGCACCGCGACGCGGCCGACGCCTTCAAGTCCATCGAAGGCGGCAAGGTGCTCACCGGTGACGCGGCCGACGCCATCAAGGCGGCGACCGACAAGTTCAAGCAGGGCTTCCTCGCTTCCGACGGCAGCCGCGTGGTGAACGAAGCCGAAGCGGGCGAACTGGACCACGAAGAGGTCGAGTCGCTGTCGGTCACCCGTAAGCACGTCGAGAAGTAAGCGCGGATCAGCGATGCTTTTTCCGATCAGCGGCACGAGCGGGCACGGGGGCGACGTCACGCGTCGCCCGGTCGTGCCCGCCCAGGCCGCCAGTGCGAATGAAGGGAGTGTGAACCGTGGCAAATTTGCGTGAATTGCGCTCCCGCATTCGTGGTGTGAATTCGATCAAGAAGATCACCAAGGCCCAGGAGCTGATCGCGACCTCGCGAATCTCCAAGGCGCAGGCCAGGGTCGCGGCGGCGAAGCCGTACGCGGAGGAGATCACCAAGGTTCTCGGGGAACTGGCGAGCGCGTCGCAGAATCTGTCGCACCCGCTGCTCACCGAACGTCCGAACGCGCGTCGTGCCGCCGTCCTGGTCATCACCAGTGACAGCGGTATGGCCGGTGGTTACAACTCGAACGTGCTCCGGCGCGCCGAAGAGCTGATGACCACGCTGCGCGGCGAGGGCAAGGAGCCGGTGCTGTACGTGATGGGCAAGAAGGGTGTGACCTACTACACCTTCCGCGGCCGGGATCTGATCGGCTCGTGGGCCGGGTTCTCGCAGCAGCCCAAGTACAGCGATGCCTCGGCCGCGTGCGCGCACCTGGTCGAGAGTTTCATGGCGGGCTCCGAGAACGAGGTTCCGAATCCGGACGGCAGCGGCAGTATCGCGGGCGTCGACGAGTTGCACATCGTGTACACCCGTTTCGTCTCGATGCTGACCCAGACCCCCGAGGTGCGCAGGCTCGCCCCGATCCAGGTGAGCTTCGTCGACGAGAACTTCGACCTCGGCGAGGACAGTTTGTCCGACTCGCCGACCGCGCAGATCTCGGCGCAGTACGAATTCGAGCCCGACGCCGACGTATTGCTGGCGGCTCTGCTGCCCAAGTACGTCAACACGCGTATCTACGCGTCGTTGCTCGAGGCAGCGGCATCCGAGTCCGCGGCTCGGCGCACCGCAATGAAGGCGGCCACCGACAACGCGAACGAACTCGCCAGTGTGCTTCAGCGCGAGGCGAACTCGGTCCGTCAGGCCCAGATCACGCAGGAAATCAGCGAAATCGTCGGCGGCGTGAACGCGCTGGCGTCGAGCTCGGACCGCGACTAAGCGCCGCGGCATGAACAACTGGCCCGAACGCGGCGGCTTGCGTAACCACGCAGGGCCGGTGCATGCCGCAAATCGACACAGAGAGAACCAATCCAAATGACCGCAGCTGTCACTCAAGACAACACGAGCCGGACCGGCGCAGCCGCAGGCCGCGTCGTCCGGGTCATCGGCCCCGTCGTGGACGTCGAGTTCCCGCGTGGCGCGATCCCCGAGCTGTTCAACGCTCTGCACGCCGAGATCACGCTGACCTCGGTCGCCAAGACCCTGACCCTCGAGGTCGCCCAGCACCTCGGCGACGGCATCGTGCGCACCATCTCGATGCAGCCGACCGACGGCCTGGTCCGCGGCGCGTCCGTCTCCGACACCGGCAAGCCGATCTCGGTGCCCGTCGGTGACGTCGTCAAGGGCCACGTGTTCAACGCGCTCGGCGACTGCCTCGACACCCCGGGACTCGGCCGCGACGGCGAGCAGTGGGGCATCCACCGCAAGCCCCCGAGCTTCGATCAGCTCGAAGGCAAGACCGAGCTGCTCGAGACCGGCATCAAGGTCATCGACCTGCTGACCCCGTACGTCAAGGGCGGCAAGATCGGCCTGTTCGGTGGCGCCGGTGTCGGCAAGACCGTGCTGATCCAGGAGATGATCACCCGTATCGCGCGTGAGTTCTCCGGCACGTCGGTGTTCGCCGGCGTCGGCGAGCGCACCCGTGAGGGCACCGACCTGCACCTGGAAATGGAAGAGATGGGCGTCCTCCAGGACACCGCCCTCGTCTTCGGCCAGATGGACGAGCCGCCGGGCACCCGTATGCGGGTGGCTCTCTCGGCGCTCACGATGGCCGAGTACTTCCGCGACGTGCAGCACCAGGACGTGCTGCTGTTCATCGACAACATCTTCCGGTTCACCCAGGCCGGTTCCGAGGTGTCGACGCTGCTCGGCCGCATGCCCTCCGCCGTCGGTTACCAGCCCACGCTGGCCGACGAGATGGGTGAGCTCCAGGAGCGCATCACCTCGACCCGTGGTCGGTCGATCACCTCGCTGCAGGCCATCTACGTGCCCGCCGACGACTACACCGACCCGGCTCCGGCGACCACCTTCGCCCACCTGGACGCGACGACCGAGCTTTCCCGCCCGATCTCGCAGAAGGGCATCTACCCCGCTGTCGACCCGCTGACCTCGACTTCTCGTATCCTCGAGGCCTCGATCGTCGGCGATCGGCACTTCGCGGTGGCCAACGAGGTCAAGCGGATCCTGCAGAAGTACAAGGAACTGCAGGACATCATCGCCATCCTCGGCATGGACGAGCTGTCCGAGGAGGACAAGGTCCTCGTCGGTCGCGCCCGTCGCCTGGAGAAGTTCCTCGGCCAGAACTTCATCGTGGCCGAGAAGTTCACCGGCCAGGTGGGCTCGGTGGTTCCGCTGGAGCAGACCATCGACGACTTCGACCGCGTCTGCAAGGGCGAGTTCGACCACTTCCCGGAGCAGGCGTTCAACTCCTGCGGTGGTCTCGACGATGTCGAGGCGGCTGCCAAGAAGATCGCCGGGAAGTAGTCACCCATGGCCGAAATGTCAGTAGATCTCGTCGCTGTCGAGCGTCGGCTCTGGTCGGGTCAGGCGTCGTTCGTCAGCGCCCAGACCACCGAGGGCCAGGTCGGCATCATGGCGGGCCACGAACCGCTGCTCGGCCAGCTGGTCGAGGGCGGCATCGTGAACATCGTTCCTGTCGAGGGCGAGCGGATCGTCGCGGCGGTGCACGGTGGCTTCTTCTCGGTCACCGCCACGTCCGTACGGATCCTGGCCGAATCCGCTGAATTCGCGGGTGAGGTCGACGTGGAGGCGGCACGCAAGGTGCTCGCCGACGCGGCGGCCACCGACGAAGACCAGAAGGTGGCCCAGGCTCAGGTGCGCGCGGTCGAGAAGGTCGCGCAGCACTGAGACCCTCTGGTTCGTGAACAACTCTGCATAGATCCGATTGTCGGCGGCGAAGATATCTTCGCCGCCGACAACGGTATTCGGGGCATCCAGCCCCACCTGTTCGGCCGTTTGTACACTCGTGTTTGAATATCGAATCGGCAGGGTATCCGGCGGGGCTCGTGAACGGCCGTCGAGAAGGGACGAACAGCATTGCAGACCGGGATGGTTGTTCTGATCATTCTGGTGTCGGTGCTGGTCGCACTCGCCCTGATATCCGTCTACCGGCTCGTCATGTTGCGCCGCGGCGGCACGGCCGCGCTGCTGCGGGTGCTGCCCGCGCAGGGGGGCCAGGGTTGGCGGCACGGCCTGATCCGATACGACGAGGATCGCCTCGTCTTCTACAAGCTCACGAGTCTGCGACTCGGCCCCGATTCCACCATTCGACGGCGTGGCATCGAGATCGGTGACCGTCGAGTTCCGGTCGGCGACGAATACGACATCATGACCGACGACATCATCGTCACCGCGGTCGCCGACACCGACGGCGACTACGAGCTCGCACTCGATCGCGGCGCCCGCGCGGCATTTCTGTCCTGGGTCGAATCCCGACCGTCGGACCGCACCCGCCGCATGCCGGGGATGTAACCGCCCGGCGTTACGCTCGCAAGCGCAACGACCGAATTCGACCGCGCGGACTCCCGCCGCCGGGAACCCCGGCAGGCAGCGTCGCGACCGGCGAGAACACGCGGAGAGGCGGACAGCCGCATGAGTGTGCACCTGACTCGGATCTACACCAGGACCGGTGACGACGGGACCACGGGCCTGAGCGACTTCTCCCGGGTCGACAAAACGGATCCGCGACTCGTCGCCTACGCCGACTGCGACGAGGCCAACGCGGCGCTCGGCGTCGCGATCGCGCTCGGACAGCCCGATCCCGCCTTGCTCGGGGTGCTGCGGCAGATACAGAACGACCTCTTCGACGCGGGCGCCGATTTGTCGACCCCGGTCGTCGCCGAGCCGAAATACCCGCCGCTGCGGATATCCCAGGACTACATCGATCGGCTCGAAGGCTGGTGCGACGAGTTCAATGCCGAACTGGCGCCGCTGAATTCGTTCATCCTTCCCGGCGGCACCCCGCTGGCCGCGCTGCTGCACACCGCGCGCACGGTGGCGCGGCGGGCGGAACGGTCGGCGTGGGCCGCGGTCGCGGCTCATCCCGAAGACACCGCCGTCCTGCCCGCGAAATATCTCAACCGCCTGTCCGACCTGCTGTTCATCCTGAGCCGGGTCACCAACCCCGAGGGTGACATTCTGTGGAAGCCCGGCGGCGGTAAGAAGGATCAGTGATTCCGACTCGTGCGGGATGGTTCGCGGCGCGGTAGGCGCGATGCGGCCCGGTGTGATGGGGAAGACGTCCACAGCGCCGCGTTCGTCCGCCGATCCGTGCCGATCGCATGGCTCTGCCGTCCGGGTCGAGTTTCGAAACAAGTTGCGAACCAATAGGTTTCAACCGCCGAACGTGCGTGCCTCGCGGGAGGCGGCGAAATCTTTCCTCGGTATGTCATCGATCGATGCCGTCGACGTGCCGCGTCGTCCCGGTGACGACCGGGAGTGAGGCGCGGCCGGACACGCCGACCACCCGATCGTCCCCGGATCGATCGGTGTGGCACTCCCGAAGTGTCGAGATCACGCCCGCCGTCGAGGCGGTCACCCGGAGTCGGGGCGTGCCGCACGAGCGGATCGTCCCGGGGGTACGACCCGGCCGGAAGTGAGAGCGGATTCCGATCTCCGCCGCGCGAGGACTTCGGGACGAATCAGGCAACCGACCTGTCAGTCGGTGTACCGGGATCGCGTACACGCGCGTATCTCCCGCCGACGATGGATAAGCTAGCCGGTGTGAGCGAACGGTTTCTGGTCACCGGGGGCAACAGGCTCGTCGGCGAAGTCGCAGTGGGAGGCGCTAAGAACAGCGTCCTCAAGCTGATGGCTGCTGCCCTATTGGCGGAGGGGACCTCGAGGATCACCAACTGCCCCGACATCCTCGACGTGCCGCTGATGGCCGAAGTGCTGCGCGGACTCGGCTGCGAGGTGACCATCACCGACGAGTCGCCGGGTGATCGTTCCGTGGTGACCATCAACACCCCGGCCGAGCCGAAATACCACGCGGACTTCCCCGCGGTGACCCAGTTCCGCGCCTCGGTCTGCGTCCTCGGACCGCTGATGGCGCGGTGTAAGCGCGCCGTTGTCGCGCTGCCCGGCGGCGACGCGATCGGTTCGCGTCCACTCGACATGCACCAGGCGGGCCTGCGACTGCTCGGCGCGACCAGCGAAATCGAGCACGGTTGCGTGGTCGCGCGCGCCGACGAATTGCAGGGCGCGCGGATCCGGCTGGATTTCCCCTCGGTCGGCGCGACGGAGAACATCCTCATGGCGGCGGTACTCGCCGAGGGGGAGACCGTCATCGACAACGCGGCGCGCGAACCCGACATCGTCGACCTCTGCAACATGCTCGTACAGATGGGCGCCCGCGTCAGCGGCGCGGGTACTTCGGTGCTGACCATCCAGGGGGTCGAGCGCTTGTCGCCGACCGACCACCGCGTCATCGGCGATCGCATCGTCGCGGCGACGTGGGGGATCGCCGCGTCGATGACCATGGGGGATGTGAAGGTCACCGGGATCAACCCGAAACACCTGTCCCTTGTGCTCGACAAACTGCGCTCGGCGGGCGCGCGCATCTCCTTCGACGTCGACGGCTTCCGTGTGGTGCAACCGGAGCGTCCGCGCGCGGTCAACTTCTCGACCCTGCCGTTCCCCGGATTCCCGACCGACCTCCAGCCGATGGCGATCGGCCTGGCGGCGATCGCGGACGGCACCTCGATGATCACCGAGAACATCTTCGAGGCCCGGTTCCGTTTCGTGGAGGAGATGATCCGCCTCGGTGCCGACGCGCGTACCGACGGACACCACGCGGTCGTCCGCGGAATCCCGCGACTGTCCAGCGCTCCGGTGTGGTCCTCCGACATCCGCGCCGGCGCCGGCCTCGTGCTCGCCGGCCTGGTGGCCGACGGAGTGACCGAAGTCCACGATGTCTTCCATATCGACCGTGGCTACCCGAATTTCGTGGAGCAGCTCCAGTCGCTGGGTGGCCTCGTCCAGCGCGTGGGCGGCGCCGACTGACCTTGCCGGCAGGTTACGTCGATACCGCATCGATGAAAACTGTTCCTGACCAGGCGATTTGACATCGTGCACGCCGACACGTAACTTTATCCAAGTCAGAGCGACACGGACACCGACCCGGGGCTCAGCGGAGACGCTGAGAACGCTCAACGGAAACGTTGGGACAGGGAAACGAGGTAGTACGAGGAGCGCCTGGCGATCGCACTGGTTCGGTTGAGATCCTGGATTTGGTTTCGGGTGATTGGCTGCGCTAAGCTGGATAAGTTGCCTCACTGATTGATCGAGCGAATTGCTTGTGAGATGGTGTGTGCGTGTGTTCTTTGAGAACTCAATAGTGTGTCGATGAATGTCAGTGCCAAATATTTTATTTGGTTCCGATGCTTTCATACCCCCGTGTG
>NZ_QCYJ01000090.1 GCF_003123685.1 Nocardia aurea | reverse complement strand
TGCCCATTGCTCAACCTCCATCAGGGGACCATCCCCGCGTGCGCGGGGAGCACCTGCTCTGCGTCAGACTCGCCCGGCGCCTCCAGGGACCATCCCCGCGTGCGCGGGGAGCACTTCCCCCCGCTGGCGATAGTTCCGATCGAGGAGGGACCATCCCCGCGTGCGCGGGGAGCACACTGCCTGACCTGGGACGCTACGCGTGGGAAGCGCTGAAATTAAGTACTTTTGCGGATGCTGGCATTTCGGTCATATCGGCCCTCTTGTGTGTCCACCGAGTCTACAAGCTCCATACGGCCATGCCCATGGCGGAAATTGGCGCAATACGGTCATTTGAATAATTGAGGGACATTTAGGGTTGCGCTGTTGCTCGGATGGAGGCGTCGTCGTCGATGTCGTGGATGAAAAGTTTGTGATTCGTGAATTCTCTCCGTGTTGCTGGTCTTTAATGGGATCCATGTTCGACGGCGCGTCCCCCGCGGTGCTGGCGGTTGGTGGTCTCTCGGCCGCGGCCC
>NZ_QCYJ01000161.1 GCF_003123685.1 Nocardia aurea | reverse complement strand
CGAGGGCCCTTCGCTGCGGACGCTGGTCACCGAGCGCGGGCCGCTCACCGGCGGCGAGCTGACGAGGCTCGCGATCGGCACCGCCACCGCGCTCGCGGCGATCCACGAGGCGGGCGTCGTCCACCGCGACTTCAAACCCGCCAACGTGCTGCTCGGCGAGGACGGGCCGAAGGTCATCGACTTCGGCATCGCCCGCTCGGTGGACGCCACGTCCGCCACCCTGACCGGCGCGGTCGGCACGCCCGCCTTCATGGCGCCGGAGCAGGTGGAGGGGACCGCGGGCGGCGCTCCCCTGGACATGTTCGCGTGGGGCTGCACGATGGCGTTCGCCGCGAACGGCGTCCCTCCGTTCGGCGGCGACTCCGTACCGGCGATCATGCGGCGGGTCCTGCACGAGGAGCCCGAACTCGGCGCGCTGGCCGGTGAGCTGCGGGAGCTGGTCGCGGCCTGCCTGGCGAAGGAGCCGCGGAGCCGCCCCACCGCCGTCGAGGTCCTGCGGCGGCTGCTGGGGACG
>NZ_QCYJ01000165.1 GCF_003123685.1 Nocardia aurea | reverse complement strand
TCTGCCAGGGCGACGACTCGACCATGCTGCTGGTCAAGCAGTTCGCGGAGAACGAGCCGACCTGCCTGTTCGGCACCCTGTCGCTCTGGCAGGGCGTCGACGTGCCCGGCCCCGCGCTGCGGCTGGTCATCATAGACCGGGTCCCGTTCCCCCGCCCCGACGACCCGCTCACCTCAGCACGGCAGCGCCACGTGGCGGCCACGGGCGGCAACGGCTTCATGACCGTCGCGGCCACGCACGCGGCACTCCTCCTAGCCCAGGGCACCGGCCGCCTGCTGCGCTCGCAGCACGACAAGGGCGTGATCGCCGTCCTCGACCCCCGACTGGCGACGGCCCGCTACAGCGGTTTCCTGCTGAGCTCCCTCCCCCCGTTCTGGCGCACCACCGACCCGGCCATCCCCCGCGCCGCCCTCAGACGCCTCGCCACAGAATCCTGACCCACCCCAAGGACTCCAGCCTCCGGACCGCAGAGGCGACGCCCTGCTCCAATCCCTGGGGCCGACCCACAAACGGCC
>NZ_QCYJ01000092.1 GCF_003123685.1 Nocardia aurea | reverse complement strand
CATTCCGGCGCGCGGAACGCGGAGCTGTCGCTGCAGCAGGAGAAGGACGGCACGGTCGTCCTGCGGGTCGTGGACGACGGGGCGGGGCCGCCCAGGGAGGCCGGCGCCGGGATCCGCGGGATGCAGGAGCGCGCGATGCTGATCGGGGCGCAGCTCACGATCGGCCCCGCCGAGGGGGGCGGAACCGAGGTCCGCCTCGTCATCCCCCCGCGCGGCTCCCGTCCCGCACCGGGCCGCCCCGCGAAATGATCACAGTTCGGCACCCGAGCGCGGAGACCGGGCGTGCGGACGGTGAAAGTCCGGCGGAGATCAGGGCTCGACCAGGCCGACGCGGATGGCGTACTTGGTCAGTTCCAGGCGGTCGCGCATGCCGAGCTTGGAGAGGACGTTCGCGCGGTGCCGGTCGACGGTCTTCACGCTGATCGTCAGCATCTCGGCGATCTCCCGGGACGAGTAGCCCTCCGCGACGAGCTTGATGATCTCCTCTTCGCGGGGGGTGAGGAGGCTCTCGGGGCC
>NZ_QCYJ01000065.1 GCF_003123685.1 Nocardia aurea | reverse complement strand
GCTGGTGGACGTCCTGTACTTCTACCTCGATCCGAGAATCACCTTGGAGACCGTATGAGGTCCATGGCCGCCAAGATCGCGGGTGGAGTGCTGCTCCTCTTCGCGCTGCTCGCGGTGTTCGGGCCGCTCGTCGTGCCGTACGACAGCGTCAGCACCCGCGTCATCGATCGTCTGCTGCCGCCGGGCAGCACGCTCTCCGACGGCAGCGTCGCGCTGCTGGGTACCGATCAGAACGGCAGGGACGTGTTCGCCCAGTTCGTCGCCGGCGCCCGGATCTCACTGCTCGTGGCGATCACGGTGGTGGTCGTGGGCGGCTTGGTCGGACTGGTGCTGGGTCTGCTCGCCGGGTACTACGGCGGCTGGATCGACTCGATCATCTCCCGCATCGGTGACATCCAGCTGGCCTTCCCCAGCATCCTGCTGGCGATCCTGTTGGCCGGGGTACTGGGGCCCAGCCTGCTGAACGTCGTCATCGCGCTGGCCGTGACCAGGTGGGTGATCTTCGCGAGGGTGGTGC
>NZ_QCYJ01000091.1 GCF_003123685.1 Nocardia aurea | reverse complement strand
CGCACCCTCGTACTGCTTGGGCAGATGCCTGGTCAACGCGTCCTTGGTCTCGTAGAGATGGTTGTCCGCGTCGAACAGTTGATACGGCAGATCGACCTTGCTCATGGAATCCTCCTTGTCACTTTATGAGAATCGTATTCTCTTCATGAATGTATAGCAATGCCCGCGGCCCGGGTCTGCGCCAGATCCCGGCGGACGATGAACTTCTGGACCTTGCCGCTGGGGGTGCGGGGGAAATCGGCGACGACGTGCACTTCCTCCGGCCACTTCTGTTTGGCCATTCCGGCGTCGGCGAAGCACTCCCGTACCTGGTCCAGGCCGGGCGCCTGGACTCCGGGGTGCAAGCGCAGCACCGCCGCGGTGCGCTCGCCGAGGCGGTCGTCGGGAACCGCGACGGCGACCGCCTCGGCGACTCCCGGCAGTGTGAGCAAGACCTCTTCGACCTCGAGGGCGCTGACGTTCTCGCCGCCGCGGATGATCACATCGGATTTGCGATCGGTGATGGTCAGGTAGCCGTCCTCGTCGAGTACGCCGATATCGCCGGTGTGGTACCAGCCGTCCTCGTCGAACATCTTCGCGGTGAGCTCGGGATCGGTGTACCCCAGGCACAGATCCGGTCCGCGGCTGAGGATCTCGCCGTCCTCGGCCAGTCGCATCTCCACACCGGGCATGGTGTTGCCGTCGGTGAACAGGCGTTTGTGCTCGGGTGCGGTGTAGAGCGAACCGGTGATCGACGGATGTTCGGTGCTGCCGTAGGACCGGTAGACGGTGATGCCGATACCGGCCAAGCGGGTGGTGAGGGCAGCGGGCACCGACGCGCCGCCCATTCCGGCGTAGCGCATGAAGGGCAGATGCGCGTCGGTGTAGTCCGGATGGTCGAGCAGGCTGGTGACGTAGTAGGGCACGCCGCCGCCCACCGTCAGTCCGTCGGAGAGCATGAGCTCGAGCACCTTGCCCGGATCCCACACATCGGTGAGGTTGATCGCGATGTTGTTCAGTACCGGGATGAGCAGCGCGTTGACCATGCCGATGAAATGGCCGACCGGCGCCGCGGTGATCTGATTGCCGAGCTCGGGGGGATACCACGCCGCCAGTTGGCGGGTCTCGCAACCGAGGGTGCGATGACTGTGCACGACCCCCTTCGGTGAGCTGGTGGTGCCGGAGGTGAACGCGATCAGCGCCGGGCTGTCGGGGTCGACCGCCAGCGTTCCCGCCATCGGCTCGGGGTCGAGCAGTTCCTCGAAATTTCCGCCGACGACACCGACGATCGGAATGTCCTCGCGCAGATCCGCGCAGGTGTCGGGAAGACCCAGCAGTTCGGTGACGACGAAGACCTTGGGGCGCACCGATTCCAGGATGTAGGTGAGTTCTTTTCGTCCGTAGAAGTGCACGATCGGTACCACCGTGGCGCCGAGGAAGGCCGACGCCCAGAACACTGTCGCGGCCTCGACCCAGTTCGGCAGCTGGAACGCGACGACGTCACCCGGTTCGACTCCGCGCTTGCGCAGGCCTGCCGCGAGCCTGCGGGCGTCGTGCTCGACCTCGCCGTAGGTGCCCGACCACGGCCGCTTCGCCGAATGGATCCGGAACTGGGTGTCCGGTGCGGCGGCCAGGCCCGCCGCGAGTAGATCGCCGAGCGACTCGGAGGTCCACCAACCCTCTTCCTGGTAACGAGTGACCAGGTCGACGGGGATCTTGCGCATCGTCGAGCTCCTCGGAATCGCCTGTACGTATATTGTTCTCCTGACAAGAGAATCATATTTCCTCATAGGAGAACAAGAAGATGGTCGAGCTAGAGCTGGACGAGGGATTGGCGGTCATCACCATCAATCGCCCCGAGGCCCGCAACGCGATCGCGCCCGCCACGATGGACGAGCTGGAGAAGGCGATCGACGCCGCAGGTGAGGCTCGCGCTCTGGTGCTCACGGGTGGGGGAGACAAGGCCTTCGTCTCCGGCGGCGACCTCAAGGAACTCGCCAAGTTGCGGACCGAGGAACAGGCCGCCGAGATGGCGTGGCGCATGCGCGGGATCTGCGATCGGCTCGCGGCCTTCCCCGGCCCGGTGATCGCGGCGCTCAACGGGCACGCGCTCGGTGGTGGCGCCGAGGTCTCGGTCGCCGCCGACATCCGCATCGCCGCGCACGACATCAAGATCGGCTTCAACCAGGTCTCGCTGGCGATCATGCCCGCGTGGGGCGGCGCGGAACGGCTGTCGCGGCTGGTCGGACCGGGCCGGGCGATCATGCTCGCCGGTTCCGGAGAGATCCTCGATGCCGCCTCGGCCGAGCGTCTCGGGCTGATCGACCGTGTTCTTCCGCGTCAGGAGTTCGACAAGGGGTGGCGCGCCCTGGCGAAGTCGCTCGCGACCATTCCGGCGGGTGAAGTCAAACGGGTGGTCAGAGGTGTTTCCGAACAGGAAGCTGTACAGGCGTTCGCACGGTTGTGGGTGTCGGATGAGCACTGGGCGGCAGCGGATCGAGTAATGAACCGCGCCAAGTGATTTCGGTGCCCCGCAACGGAGGAACTACGTAGTTGGGCGTGGGTCGCAATAGGGCGTTTGCGCAGGAAGTGAGGGTCTTCCGCAACCGGACATGTGATATAGATCACATATTCTCTAGGTGTGAGGCCGGTATCACATTTCGGAGAACCGCCTTACTGTGTGAGCGGTAGATCTCCCTGTGGGAAGCCCGATGATTGTCATTCAGCCCAGACGCATCGGCCCTGACCCGGGGAGATCCGCCGCGATCTTCACGTTCGACAAGCGGGATGGGAAACCATGGCTGTACGATCCGTCGACTCCGTCAACCAGGGCGTTCGGGACCTTCATTCGGTGGCTCGCTGGCGCGCGCACGCGCGCCGACACCCACTGCGTTATCGCTTGGCGGTTGTCGCGCCCAGCGCCGTCGACGTGATCCGTCACGCCGGCGGCTGGCTGTTCGACCGCACGACCGCGGGCTGGGAGGTGACGGTACTGGTGACCGATCACAGCGATGTGCGCCCGCTGCGGATTCTGGGTGCCACCGTCCTGGATCTGGAACAGTCACTGGCCACCTCGGTGCACGACACGTGGCCCAACGCGGTCGCGGTGGCGTCGGAGACCTACATGTCGGACAGTCGGGTTCGTGAAGGCGTGCTGGACTGTTTCGACCGCGGCCTCATGGAGGTCGCGATGTGGGGCGATGTGATCCCGCCCGAACTGGAACATCGCGCGGGCACCGCGCACCATCGCGTGAGCGTGGCCGCGCGTGCCTTCAAGGCGTGTGCGTTGAACGCGGCGGGCCACCCCGCCGAATCGGTCGAGTCGACCGAGGCCTTCCGGGTCGGCGAGATCCCGCCGCCCATCTACCGCTCGGACGCCGATCTGGTTCCCGCCACCTGATCTTCGATCGTGCGAAAGCCGGTCAGGATATCTCCTGGCCGGCCTTCGCGTGCCCGCCCTCGAGTCTGTCGATCTCCCTCTCGACGAGCGCGAGGGCTTCGGCATGTCCGCCCGACATCCCGAGCGCGCGTTCGATCACCACGACCCGCGAAATGCTCGTGATCAGGACCGCCATGGCCGCGGCCGGGAATCTCTCGGTATCGAATCCGTATTCGCCCAACAGTTCCTCCAGCGCGTTCGCCTGGATGGTGCGGAATTTCTCCGCGTATTCGGCGACGGCCGCTCGGATGGCTGGGCGATGGTTGGACAGTCCGACGAATTCCATCGTTAATCGGACTGCGGTCGGGTCGGTGCTGAATTCCCATAGTGCGTGGAGCGGTTTGTCCGTTTTCATCATCTCGGCCTGCAGTTCGAGACCTTCATCCGCATTTCTTCGGAAAATATCCAGCAACAGCTCGTCCATCGAGCGGAAGTAATAATGCACCAACTGCGGTTTGAGGCCCGCCCGCTCGGCGACCTTACGCGAGGTCACCGCCGCCCATCCTTCCTCGAGGAGAAGTTGCTGGGCCGCCTCGATGAGGACCTGGCGATTCTTGGCATCGGGTGCACCGATCCTTCGGGGCGATGGCATTCGCCGTCCTCCTTATTCGAAAACCCGTGGTGGGGTCAATTCATAGCCCAGTGCGAGCCTCGTCGTCTATTGACTGACTGAGTCACCTCATGCTATGCATATGCACAGCATCGATGCTGAGCAGTCGCTCGGCATCCGGTGGCCGATCGTAGCCCGGATCGTCCGCCGGTGGGTGTCGAATACTTCACTAGCACATATCTTGTGGTCAGGAGGGGCATTATGGGTCACGACGGTGTGGTCCGCCCGTGGATGGCCGTGCGCCGATCGGCTGATCCCAGGCTGGACGCGCGCGCGATATCCGGCCGGGGGCGGCACGTACCGACGGGGAGGCGGTCCGTTCCGGTGTGACGGCGGGAGTCCTCCCGACGGCGCCCGGCCGAGCGAAGCGGCGGCGGAATCGATAGCGCCCAGGCGTCGATCCGTCGTCGGATCCGGCGGTCGTCGCGTGTGCTGGATGCCCTATATCCACCTATCTCCTTTTTATTACGACTTAATTCGGACCGGCGGGAAAACGTCAGCTGATTCCGTGTTCCGCTATTGACTCGCGATGTGACTGCAAGCACAATGTCTTATCGACGACGCACGCCGACGAGTTTTATCGGAGAAATCCAGGAGTCGGGTCGAGAAGTGGACTCGGCAACGATTCGAGGAAATCCGGCAAGGGGATTTCCCTCGCCCCGAGGCGTGCGCGTCGCAGAGTTGCCCGAATAATCGGGCGACTTCGTTCAGAAGGCGAACCATCGCCTGAAACACATGTTCTTACAGATCGTTCGTCGGCGGTGGGATGCTGCCCGCCGGACCTGAGAGTTTCGAGATCGAAGATGACTCACCAAGAATCCGATGTGCGCGAGAGCGCCGTCGGCGTGGACGGTGGCGTCGACCAGGATCCACCGCCCAGGCGGGCGACTCGGGAAATCACCGGATGGTCGCGCGGATACCTCCGGCGTCACCCCGTCACCGCACTGGAAACGGTGGGTGGACAGTTCGTTCTCGGCGTGCGCGCCGTCCAGTACCTGTGCGTCGACATCGTCACCGGGCGCTTCGCCTTCGCCGAATTCATCAGGCAGTCGGCGTTCATGGCCTCGGCCGCGGTGCTGCCGACGATCTTCGTCGCGCTGCCGATCGGTGTCACCCTGTCCATCCAGTTCGGCCTGCTGGCCGGACAGGTCGGCGCGACCTCGCTGGCGGGCGCCGCGAGTGGCCTCGCGGTGATCCGCCAGGGCGCGCCGATGGTCGCCGCGCTGCTGATGGCCTCCGCCGTCGGCTCGGCGGTGTGCGCGGACCTCGGGTCGCGCAAGATCCGCGACGAGATCGACGCACTGGAGGTCATGGGGGTATCGGTGGTGCGGCGCCTGGTCGTGCCGCGCCTGGCCGCCGCCATCCTGGTCGGTGTCTCGCTGACCGGCATCGTCTGCTTCGTCGGCTTCCTCGCCGGTTATCTGTTCAACGTGTTCGTCCAGAACGGCGCGCCCGGCAGTTTCGTGGCGACCTTCGCGTCGTTCGCGACGGTGACCGATCTCTGGCTGACGCTGTTCAAGGCCGTCATCTACGGCGCCATCGTCGCCGTCGTCGCCTGTGAGAAGGGGTTGTCCACCAAGGGCGGCCCGGCAGGCGTGGCGAATTCGGTCAACTCGACCGTGGTCTCCTCGATCCTGCTGTTGATGACGATCAACGTGGTCGTCACCCAACTGGCGATGATCCTGCTCCCGAGGCAGGGCCTCTGATGGCCGCGACCTACTACCCGCCCGGGACTTATGCGCTTATGCGCACCGCCCGGAATCTGGGCACCGCGATCATGCGTCTCGGGCACATGCTGACCTTCCTGATACGCGCGGTGGCCTCGATTCCGGTGATGCTGCGCCAGTACCGCAAGGAATTCCTGCGCATCCTGTCCGATGTGACCTGGGGCAACGGCTCGATCGTCGTCGGCGGCGGCACCGCGGGTGTCATCATCGTGCTCGGCGCGGCGGGCGGGGCGATCGTCGGGCTGGAGGGGTACAACGCACTGCATCTGCTCGGGATGGAACCGACCATCGGATTGATCGCCTCGACGGCGTCCACCCGTGAACTGGCCCCGATCATGGCGTCGCTGGCGTTCGCGGCACAGGCGGGTTGCCGCTTCACCGCGCAGCTGGGCGCGATGGGCATCGCCGAGGAGATCGACGCGATGGAATCGATGGGTATCCGCTCGATCCCGTATCTGGTCTCGACCAGATTGCTCGCCTCGGTGCTGGCGATGGTTCCGCTGTACCTGGTGTGCCTGGCGGTGAACTACATCGCGGTGCAGGTGGTCGTGAACGTGTCGGGTGGACTGTCCGCCGGTACCTACCAGCACTATTTCCAGTTGGTTCTCAACGGTCCCGACATCGTGTACTCGCTGATCAAGGCGATCGTCTTCGTCGTTCTCACCACCACGATCCAGTGCTACTACGGCTTCTACGCCGCCGGTGGCCCCCAGGGGGTCGGCATCGCCGCCGGGCGCGCCATGCGCGCCGCGATCTCGCTGATGATCGTGGTCAATCTACTGCTGACCATCGCCCTGTGGGGTATCGGCGCCAGCGCACGGCTGGGGGGATAGGAACCGATGTCGGTACTGTTCGAAAAAGACGGGCGCGGACCTTCGCCGCTGGCTTTGTTGCTGCGCGGCGTGGTGCTCCTGGTCGCCGCCGTGCTGGTGGTGTCGTTGCTGCTGATCAAATCGACGGGCGCCTTCGACGACAAGGTCGAGGTCACCGCGATGCTCGATCAACTCGGTGACGGCCTGCCCCCGCGTTCGGATGTCAAGTTCCGCGGCCTACTGGTCGGCACCGTCGCATCGGTCGAACCGGCGACCAACGGCGGCCGCAATCGGGTTCTGTTGCAGATGGATCCGGCGTCGCTGGGCAGAATTCCGCGTTCGGTCACCGCGCGGGTCGTGCCGAGCAACGTGTTCGCGGTGTCCTCGATCCAACTGGTGGACAACGGTCCCGCCCCCGCGCTCACCGCGAGCGCCGAAATCGCCCAGGACAAGAGCCTTTCCACGATCCAACTCCAGACCGCGCTGACCAAACTGCGCGAGATCATCGCCAGTACCGCGCGTCTCGGCACGAGCAATACCGTCGGCGTACTCGCCGCGGTCGCCGAGGCCACCGACCGGCGCGGCGCCGATATCGTGGCCGCGGGCACTCAACTGGACCGCATCACCAAGGAATTCGACGCACTGCTCACACCCGACGGCAGTACTCCGACGCTGACCCTCATGGCCGACGCGGTGCGCGGCCTGAACGCCTCCGCGCCCGATCTGCTCGACGCGCTGCACCACGCGGTGACACCGATGCGAGTACTCGCCGAACAGGACGAACAGCTCGTCTCGCTGATCTCCGCGGGGAACAACACCCTGGCGTCGGTCAACGGAACCCTGGACCGGAGAACCGACCAGATCGTCACTGTGACAGAGCAGATGGGGCCGGTCCTCGACGTGTTCGCCAAGGGTTCGCCGTCCTTCACGCCGATCGTGACGACGATCAGGAAGATGTCGGACAAGTGGTACCAGGAGTTCTGGAACTCCGACAGCCCGCGCGGCCGTGGCAAGTTCCAGTTCCGCTTCACCCCGCACACCCTCTACACCCGTGCGGATTGTCCGCGGTACGGCGATATGGCCGGTCCGAGTTGCGCGACCGCGCCCGACGTCATTCCACAACAGGAGTTGCCGGCGACCATGGACCCGAGGAACTTCACGGCGCCGCCCGATCTGCCCGCCGACCTCCAGGAATTCCTGCGCCGCGCGCTCACCGGTGAGGCGAACGGAGCCGAGTCGATTCTCGGCTCGCTGCTGGCCGACGGTCCGCTGTTCACCGGGGGTGCGCGATGAACCTGCGCAAACCGCTGATCGGGGTCAGCCTGTTCGTCGTTGTCTCCTTCCTGCTGATCTGGATCACCTACGTCACCCTCGACCGCGGCATCAACAGCGAAACCCATTCCTATTCGGCGGTTTTCACCGATGTGACCGGTTTGCGGGCCGGTGACGACGTGCGGATGGCCGGCGTGCGGGTCGGGCGCGTCGACAAGATCGAGTTGGACGGCGACAAGGCGAAGGTGAGTTTCCGCGTCGAGGTCGATCAGAAGCTCTACGGCAATACCAAGGCGTCGGTGACGTACCAGAACGTCATCGGTCAGCGGTATCTCGGATTGTCGCTGGCCGACTACCACGCGCCGCAGCAGTTGCGCCCCGGCGACCAGATCGGGTTGGACCACACCGAACCGTCGTTCGATATCTCCGCGCTGCTCAACGGTTTCGAGCCGCTGTTCGGTGGGCTCGATCCCAAACAGGTCGACAATGTCACCGAGGCGTTGATCCGGGCGCTGCAGGGCGACAACACCTCCCTGGTACTGCTCATCGAACAGGTGTCCTCGCTGGCCCAATCGCTGGCGGGACCGGATCAGGTACTCGGTTCGGTGATCACCAATCTCAACCATGTGGTCGGGGATCTCGCGGTGCACAGCGACGAGGTGAGTTCGCTCATCACCAGCTCCCGCTCGATCGTCGAGGGGTTGTCGAAACATCGCGAGGAACTGATGGGAACGCTCACCGATGTGAGCGGTATGACCACCCGCATGGCCGAGGTAGTCGGCGGCATTCAACCCGATCTCGACGAATTGCTCTACCGTGAACCGGGTTTCACCCGCCATTTCATGGAGAACAAGAGCGAGTTCGCCTACCTCGGGTTCAATCTGCCCGCCCTGATGAAGGGGCTGGCACGGGTCAGCCAGCAGGGCGCGTTCCTCGACACCTACCTGTGCGATATCAACGCCACGTTCCTGCCTTCGCTGTCCGAACTCGTTCCCACCATCGTCGGCATGGCATCGGCCACCGGCAAACCGCAATATTCTCCGACCTGTCAGGTGAATTGATGAGTCCGAAAGATCTCGCGCGTCGATCCGCCGTGGTGCTGCGTCGACCACTGGAAGAACATCGCAAGGTGGTGCTGGGCTCGGTGGCGCTGGTGTTGCTGGCCGCGATGCTCTTCGGCGCGGTGGGATTCACCCGACTCGGTGTGGGCACCGAGGAATACGAGGTGGAATTCGCCCAGGCCGCCGGGCTCAGCCCCGGTGACTCCGTCACGGTCGCGGGCGTTCCGGTCGGCACCGTCACATCCCAGCGGCTGGCGGGCGACCACGTCGTCGTGCGGCTGACGGTCGAGAATTCGGTCGCGCTCGGCGCGGAGACCAGGGCGTCGATCAAACTCACCACCCTGCTGGGCGCGCGCTACGTCGAATTGCGTCCCGGTGGCACCGGATCGGTTCCGGATCGTCGGATCACGTTGAGCCACAGCGCCGTTCCCTACGACCTCCAGGAAGCGCTGGACAACGCGACCGTCACCTTCGACCAGATCGACGCGGGCCAGATCGGCCGATCGCTCGACACCCTCGCGACCCAGCTCGAGGGCGTGCCGTCGGTACTGCCCGGTCTGCTCGGCAATATGCGGTCGCTGGCCACGATCGTCGGCGACCGGCGCGGCGAACTGACCGCGCTGCTCGCGGGCACGGAACGTCTGACCACGGTGGTCTCCGAACAGCAGTCCGATCTCGGGCAGATCATGACCCAGGGGCGCGACCTGCTCACCGAGGTCGTCGCCCGGCGCGACGCGATCCTGCGGCTGATGGAGGGCACCCGGCAGCTCACCGGCCAGATCCGCGACCTGGTCGGCACCGACAGGGCCCAGGTCGACGAACTCCTCACCGGGTTGAACGGCCTGCTCGACACCCTGTCGCGCAACGACGAACTGCTGCGCAACCTGCTCGAGGTCCTGCCGGTTCCGATCCGCAATTTCACCAATGCCTCCGGTACCGGCAAAGAGGTCGACTTCACCTCGTTGGCGGGGCCGATGATCGACAGCTGGATGTGCGCGATCAGCAGCCGCGCCACGCAGGCCAACCTCCAGCCCTATCGCGAGGACTGCCGATGAACGTCAGAAGTGTGCTGAGTCGGGTCGCGGTCGTCGCGGCGATCGGCGCGATCGCCGGTTGCTCCGGCAGTGTCGCCGGACTCGGCGATTCCACGAAAACCGTTGTCGCCGACTTCGACAACGCCGCGGGACTCTATGTCGGCAATTCGGTGGCCGTCCTCGGCATGCCGGTGGGCAAGGTCACCGCGATCGAGCCGCACGGTCCCGTCGTCGAGGTCACGATGGAGATCGACGACGACATCGCCATTCCCGCGGGCGCCCGGGCGGTCACGGTGTCCACCTCGGTGCTGACCGACCGGCACGTCGAATTCACTCCGGCCTACCAGGGCGGTCCCGCGCTGGCCGACGGGGCCCGAATCGGGGTCGACCGGACGAAGACACCGGTCGAATTCGATCGCCTGCTCGGCGCGGGGGAGCGGATGGCCGGTGAGCTGTCCGCCGAGAATCCCTCCGACGGCCCGATCGCGCAGTTGCTCGCGGTATCGGCGACCATCGCCAGCGGCAGCGGCCCGCAGATGCGCGAGACGATGGACGAACTGGCCACGGCGTTGCGGATGGGCGACGACGGTGGCGCACAGGTGCGCGAATCGATCACCCGCATCGTCGAACAGCTGTCGGTGCTGGTCCGCGCGGCCTCCGACAACGACGCGGTGATCCGGGAATTCGGTACCGCCACCGGCCAATTGGGTGATGTGCTGGCCCAGCTCGATATCGGTTCGGGTTCGACCGGCGCGCAGATCAACGACATCATGGCGCAGACGACGGCCCTGCTTACCGACAACGCCGACGAACTGCGCGCGACGCTGTCCAACGCGAGCACGGTGACCAAGGCGCTGGCCGACTACCGGACCCAGCTGGCCGAATTCATCGACGTGACGCCACTGCTGCTGAACAACGCCTACAACGCGATCGACTTCGAGCATCGAGGGGTGCGGGTGCACGCGATGCTGGACAAGGTCTTCTTCGACGGCCAGCTCATCAAAGAGGTCTGCAACATCCTGGGATTGCGCCAACTCGGCTGTGCCACGGGAACTCTCCAGGATTTCGGGCCGGACTTCGGTCTCACCGACATGCTGACCGCGATGTCGAGGATGGGGCAATGAGCACACGCGACAGACGCGCTCGCGTGATCGCCCTGGCGGCGCTGGCGCTGGCCACGAGCACGGCCTGTTCGGTGGGTCTGGGTGATCTGCCGCTGCCGGCGCCGGGCGGCGGCAGCAACAGCTACACGATTCACGCCGACTTCGCCAACGCGCTGAATCTGCCCGCCAAGGCGAAGGTTCGGCTGTCGGGAGCCGAGGTCGGCGAGGTCTCGGCGATGGCGGTGCGCGACTACAACGCGATCGTCACGATGAGTATCGAGAAGGGGGTCCGGTTGCCGCTGGGCACCCGCGCCGAACTGCGGACCGCGACCCCGCTGGGTGATGTGTTCGTCTCGCTCACCGCACCCACCGACGCCACCGACGCGACCCCGATCCTGCGCGACGGCGACAGTATCGCGCGCGACGCGACCGCCGCGGCCGCGACCATCGAGGAGCTGCTCACGACTGCGTCACTGCTGGTCAACGGCGGAGCCATTCGCAACCTGACCAATATCGTCAACGGCCTGGGGCGCGCGGTCGGGGATCGAGGCGATCACGTCGCAGCCCTGATCGAACAATCCACCCGGGTGGTGCAGGCGCTGGCCGCCCGTTCGGAGGACATCCGCACGACCTTGGCCGAGATCGACCGGCTCACGGCCCGATTGCACGAACAGGCGGGCACCATCGACGATCTGGTCTTCGCGACCGGTCCGGCCTTGGCGGTGGTCAAGGACAACGCGGATCAGGCGCTGGCCCTGGTGCGGCGGGTGGACGAGATCAGCGGTCAGCTGATGCGGTTCCCCGGCTTGAACGGCAGCGAGGGCATGGTCGCCGATATCAACCGGATCGCGGCCGAACTCAACGCCGCCGCGACCGATCCCCACGCGAGCGTGGCCGCCATGAACGCGATGCTGGGTCCGGTCATCGCGATCACCAACGGCACCGCCGCCAGTGTGGACGCCGACGGACAGGATCTGGCGATCGGCGCGCTCCCGGATGTGAACCACAGCGGCGATCCGCTCAGCCGGATTCCCGACGGCTCGGACTGGCAGGCGTTCGTCGGCACCTTGACCTACACCCTGCTCAAGTTGCAGGCACAGATCACCGGGGGCCGATGATGAGTACCTCCACTCGCTCGGGCGGGTCCGGCGTGAACGCTGTCGAACTGCTCGCCCGCGCCACGGTGACGACCGTTCGCGTGGCCAGGCAACGGCGCAACGCGCTGTCGGCCGTCGCGCTGGTTCTGCTGATCGTGGTCGGCAGCGGCTACCTCGTCTTCGGGGCGCTCGGCGCCGATCCGACGGCGACGACGATGAAGGTCCGCGTCCATCTGGCCGATTCCGGCGGTCTGCTGTCCGGGCGCGAAGTCAGCCTGCGCGGTGTCCCGATCGGCAAGGTCGAATCGGTGGAATTGAGCGATACCGGGATCGTCGCGGTCGCGGAGGTGGACGCCGACACTCGCGTGCCCGCCGACAGCGAGGTCCGGGTCGCGGGCCTGTCGATGGCGGGCGAGCAGTATCTCGACTTCCGCCCGACCCACGACAACGCCCCGTACCTGAGCGACGGCGCCGAGATCGCGGTGGGACAGACCTCGACGCCGACACCGATGTGGAAGACGCTCTCGTCGCTGGATACCGCTCTGGCGCAGGTGAATCCGGCCGATCTGGAAGCCATCGTCGAGGAACTGGGCGTGAGCCCGGAGGGACCGGGCAAACTCGCCGATATCGTCGACGGCGGCGTCTTCCTCATCTCGACCCTGGATTCGGTGCTCCCGCAGACGGTGAGCCTGCTGAAGGACAGCAAAACGCTGCTGGCCACCATCGATGACTTCGGGCCCGGCCTGCGCACCTTCGCTCAGAACGCCGAGAGCGTCATGAGCGGAGTCGAGGCGAAGACCGGCGGATACGTCGAACTGCTCGGGGCGGCCCCCGGCACCCTGCGCGCGTTCGACGCGGTGCTGGCGCAGAACTCCGGGACCGGCGCCGACCTGCTGGCGAATCTGGCGGTGGTCGCCGATGTCACCGGTAAACGCGTTCCCGCCTTCCAGGAGTTCTTCTTCCCCACCGAGCGCGCCGGTTCCACGTTGGACGGAATCATGGTGGCGTTCCACGACGGCGGGATCTGGGGTCTGGTGAACCTCTACCCGCGCTACGTCTGCGATTACGACCTGCCCCGGCAGGCCCCGTCGCGGCCGGATTTCCCGGAGCCGTACCTGTACACGTACTGCCCGAACAACGACCCCTCGGTGCTGATCCGTGGCGCGCGCAACGCGCCGCGTCCGCCGGGGGAGGAGATTCCCGGCGCTCCGCCGCCGGGAGAGCCCGCCGACAAGCGGACGGCGCCGTCGCCGACCGGTCCGGAATCACTTCCGCTGACCTTCGGCGGTCCATCACTGCCGCCCGCCCCACCCGCGCCGAAGCGATGAGGCGAAGGCAGTCCATGCAAGGAATAACCACACGCGAGGAAACACTATGAGCGACAACGACACCGGCAGCTCCGTCGCGACGAAGGAGAAGTCCGAGGGCGCGGCTGCCGAGACCGAGGCGACCGTTCAGGACAGCGAGGCGGCCGCCGCCACGGTGGTGCTGGACAAGCCCGCCGCCGCGAAGGTTCAGGCCGCCGAGCCCGCCGAGCCGCCGACCGAGGCCGATGCGTTGCCGCCCACAGCCGGTAAGTTCTCACGGCTGCCCCTCGTGATTCGTATCCTGGTTCCGCTCGTCTCCCTGATCGCCATCGTGGCGCTGGTCGCGGCCGGTGTGCTCGGCTGGAAACTGAAGCAGGAGCGCGATATCGACGCGGCGGGGGAGGCGGGACTGGCTGCGGCTCGCACCTACGCTGTCACCCTGACCAGCGTCGACTCGAGCAAACTCGACGGTGATTTCGCGGCGGTCCTGGACGGATCGACCGGCGAGTTCCGGGATATGTACACCCGTTCCAGCGGACAGCTGCGCCAGCTGCTGCTGGAGAACAAGGCGACCGGCAAAGGCACTGTGCTGGACGCCGCCATCAAGTCGGCGACCGAGACCAAGGTCGAGGTTCTGCTGTTCATCGATCAGACGGTCACCAATTCCGCGTCGGCCGATCCGCGAGTGGATCGCAGCCGCGTCGTGATGACGATGGAACTGGTCGACGGCCGCTGGCTGGCCAGTCGCGTCTACCTGCCCTGATTCGCACCGAATCGGCTGGTAGCGCGGTTGCGCACTCATGAGAATGAGATTCCCACAACTGAATAATGATGTTATCCTTCCACTGGTTGCTTCGATGTTTCAGGAGTTCCGCACATGACTGATTTCGATACGGTCGATTACTTCACCGACCAATCCCTGGTCCCGGATCCGCACCCGTATTTCGATCACATGCGGGCGAAGTGCCCCGTCACGCAGGAGCCGACATTCGGCGTGTACGCCGTGACGGGTTACGAGGAAGCGGCCGAAGTCCTGAAGAACTCCGCCGAGTTCTCCTCGGCGATCGCGGTGGGCGGTCCGTTCCCGCCCCTGCCGTTCGCGATCGAGGGTGAGGACATCACCGACCTGATCGAGCAGCATCGCAGTCAGCTGCCGATGTACGAGCACATGGTCACGATGGACCCACCGAATCACACCTATGCGCGCTCCCTACTCAACCGGCTACTGACTCCGGCCCGGTTGAAGGAGAACGAGGACTTCATGTGGCGGTTGGCCGACCGCCAGATCGATGAATTCATCGCGCAGGGGAAGTGCGAATTCCTCGCCTCCTACGCCAAGCCGTTCTCCCTGCTCGTCGTCGCCGATATGCTCGGCGTCCCGGAGGAGGACCACGAGGCGTTCCGCATCGTGCTCGGCGCCCCGCGCCCGGGCGCCCAGGTCGGCGCGCTGGACAACGAGATCGTGGCGAGCAACCCGCTGGAGTGGCTCGACGAGAAGTTCAGCGCCTACATCAGTGACCGGCGCGAGAACCCGCGCGACGACGTGCTCACCTCGCTGGCGCTGGCGAAATATCCGGACGGCTCCACCCCCGAGGTCATCGACGTCGTGCGCTCGGCGACGTTCTTGTTCGCCGCCGGTCAGGAGACCACGGCGAAACTGCTGAGCGCGTCGCTGCGGGTACTGGGCGACCACCCCGAGGTGCAGGCGCAGTTGCGTGCCGACCGCACCTTGATCCCCGCCTTCATCGAAGAGACCCTGCGCATGGATTCGCCGGTCAAGAGTGGTTTCCGGCTCGCCAAGCGGGCGACGTCCATCGGTGAGACCGAGATTCCGGTCGGCGCGACCGTCATGGTCTGCCCCGGTGCGGCCAACCGTGATCCGCGCCGGTTCGACAACCCGCACGAATTCCGTCTCGACCGGGCGAACTTCCGTGAGCACATGGCCTTCGGACGTGGCGTGCACTCCTGCCCCGGCGGCCCGCTGGCCCGCGTGGAAGGCCGGGTCTCCATCGAGCGGATCCTGGATCGGCTCGGCGACATCGGCATCGACGAGGAGAAGCACGGTCCCGCCGGTGCGCGCGACTACACCTACGAGCCCACGTTCATCCTGCGTGGACTCAGCGACCTGAACATCACATTCACCGCCAATTCCTGACATCACCAACGAATTTCCCGTAGCGGTTCACGTGAACCGCTACGAACACGACGACGAATAGAGGTAGAGATATGAGCGGACGCGTAGAGGGCAAGGTCGCCTTCATCACGGGTGCGGCGCGTGGTCAGGGTCGTAGTCATGCGGTGCGTCTGGCGCAGGAGGGCGCGGACATCATCGCGGTGGATGTGTGTGCCTCGGTCAGCGGTACGGATTTGATTCCGGCGTCGACGCCGGAGGATCTGGCCGAGACCGCCGAACTGGTGAAGGCGCAGGGCCGCCGGATCGTGACCGCCGAGGTCGACGTACGTGATTTCGACGCGCTGTCGGCGGCTGTCGCCGGTGGTGTCGAAGAGCTGGGTGGGCTCGACGTCATCGTGGCCAATGCCGGTATCGGTAATGGCGGTCAGACGCTGGATCAGTTGAGTGAGGCCGATTGGTCCTCGATGATCGATATCAATCTGGCCGGTGTGTGGAAGTCGGTGAAGGCCGGTGTGCCGCATCTGCTGTCGGCGGGTAAGGGTGGTTCGATCATCCTGACCAGCTCGGTGGGCGGGATCAAGGCCTACCCGAACACGGGTCATTACATCGCGGCCAAGCACGGTGTGGTGGGTTTGATGAAGACCTTCGCGGTCGAACTGGGTCAGCATTCGATCCGGGTGAACTCGGTGCATCCGACCAACGTGAACACCCCCATGTTCATGAACGAGGGCACCATGAAGTTGTTCCGTCCTGATCTGGAGAGCCCAGGTCCGGAGGACATGTTGCCGGTGGCGCAGTTCATGCATGTGTTGCCGATCGGGTGGGTGGAGCCGGTCGATATCAGCAACGCGGTGCTGTTCCTGGCGTCGGACGAGGCTCGTTACATCACGGGTTTGCAGATGACGGTGGACGCGGGCAGCACCCTCAAGTAAGAGCAGTACGCACTATCTCGACGTTTTCCGGGGCGCGCAGCGCGTCCCGGAATTCGTTCGTTCACAGGCATATTCGTGAAACGGTCGGCCGGATGCCCGGTCACGCCGCTTCTCCGGAAGGGAATGGAGGCACACTGTGCGATTCGGACTGTGTGTGCCGTGTCTCGGTGAATTCGCCGATCCGCGGCGGGTCGCCGAATTGGCCCGGCGCGCCGAGGAATCGGGCTGGGACGGCCTCTACGTGTGGGACCACGTCGTCTTCCCGTTCGGAGCCGTCGAAGTGGCCGACCCGTGGGTGCTGCTGACCCTGGTCGCCGCCGCTACCGAGCGAATCTCCTTCGGCCCGTTGGTGACTCCGATCGCGCGGCGCCGGGCCGGGACGCTGGCCCGGCAGACGACCTCGCTGGATCGACTCTCGAACGGCCGCCTCGTCCTCGGTGCGGGACTCGGGTTCCCGCTGGAGGCCGAATACGGCACCTGGGGTGAATCGATCGAGCCCCGCGAAGTCGCGGCCCGCCTCGACGAGGGCCTGGATCTGCTCGCCGCGCTGTGGTCCGGCGAGCGGGTCGATTTCACCGGCCGGCACCTCACCGCCACCGATGTCACCTTCCTGCCGACTCCGGTCCAGCGGCCCCGCCCACCGATCTGGATCGGCGGCAACTGGCCCAGCCGCGCGCCCCTGCGCCGGGCGGCGCGCTGGGACGGTTTCGCCCCGATGATCATCGGACCCGACGGTTCGTTCGCGCCGACCCCCGAGATCGTCGGCGAGATGACGCGGATCATCGGCGCGCATCGGGAGAGTTCGACACCGTTCGATATGGTCGTGACAGGCCGGACTCCGGCCGACCGGTCCGCGGAAACCGTCGACAGGGTCGCCGCGGTCGCCGCGGCGGGCGCCACCTGGTGGCTGGAGGGTTTCCATCCCGGACCGGGCGAGTACGAGCAGGCGTTACGCCGAGTGGAGTCCGGCCCGCCGCGCGAGTTCGCGGCCACCGGGCCCAGTGAGGAGCAGTCAGCATGACCGAAACGGCGCGAGAGCACGCAATCGTGACCGACGACGGTCCCGACCTCGAATCGTCGGTCCAGCGCATGCTCGATATCTTCGACGTGCGGCCCGCGGGCGAGAACAGCTTCACCGGCACCAGCGACGGCGGTTCCCGCAAAGTGGTCGACGGCACCCAACTGCTGGCCCAATCGATCGTGGCCGCCGCGAAACTGCTGCCGGGCAAGTCGATTCGCTCGGCGCACGTCGTCTTCGCGCGTGCCGCCGACGCCGATCTGCCCGTCGAATTCGCCGTCGACATCACCCACGAGGGCCGATCCATCGCCTGCGCGGAAGTGGTGGTGCACCAGGGTGCGCGCCGCTGCGCGTCGGTGACGATCCTGGCCGACGTTCCGTCGGCGGATGTGATCCGCCACCACGTGCCGCGTCCCGCCGTCGCCGGTCCCGCGGAAGCGATCGAGGCGTGGATGCCGATGACGGGGCGTCAACTGCGCATCGTCGATGTCGCCGACGTGAACGATCCGGACGAGGTCGGCCCGCCCGAGCTGCACGCCTGGCTGCATTACGACCCGATCCCCGACCGCGACGATCTCGCCAAGGCTCTGCTCGCGCATTTCACCGGCCACCTGTCGGTGTCGACGACCATGCGCGCGCACGCCGGGGTCGGCACCAGCCAAGCCCACCACACCATCTCGACCGCCGTGATGAGCGTGACGGTCAGCTTCCACGAACCACTCGGGTGGGACGGCTGGTTGCTCTACTCCCACGAGAGCACCCAGGTGGGTTCGGGAATGTCCTACGTCCGCGGCCTCGTGCACACCGAGGACGGCAGGCTGATCGCCTCGTTCACCCAGGAGGCGCTCATCCGCCCGCTCGCCGGTGACGTCTCCGCCATTCCCGCCTCGGCGCGGCTCTGAGCACCGTACGGAAAGGACCATCCGATGAGTTCGCCATCGCTACAGCCCTCCGCCTTCGATGAGCGACCGGACTACCGCGTCGACATCCATCGACGCCGCAACCTGGTCACCGCCCACCTCGGCGACCGGCTCATCGCCGAGACCACCCGCCCGCTGCTCGTCGACGAACAGGACCACGGCCTGGTCTTCTACTTCCCCCGCGAGGACGTGAGAGTCGAACTGCGCCGGGACGAGTCGGTATCGACGCGCTGTCCCTTCAAGGGTCAGGCCAGCTACTGGCGTTTCGACGGCGACGGTGAAACCCCGCTGTGCTGGAGCTACGACGACCCCATCCTCCAGGTCGCGCGCCTACAGAACCACGTCGCCTTCTACCAGGACACCCTCCACATCCGCCTCGGCGTCGCCACCCCCGCCGTCGTCGGCTATCCCCCCAAGAGCTGACCCGGCGGGCGGGTACTCCCGCGCCACGCGTTCGCGCCGAAGAACCACGACAACCCGTGCGCACCACGCGCACGGGTTGTCGTGTGTCGGATCAGGCCAGGTCGTACCGGTCGAGTTCGGAGACCTTCACCCACGCGCTGACGAAGTCGCGGACGAACTTCTCCTTCGCGTCGTCGGTGGCGTAGACCTCGGCCAGCGCACGCAGTTGCGAGTTGGAGCCGAAGACCAGGTCGGCTCGGCTGCCGGTCCACTTGACCGTGCCGGAGGCGTCACGGGCCTCGAAGGTTTCGGCGTCCTCGGAACTGCCCGAGACCGGCGACCAGGTGATGTCGAGATCGAGCAGGTTGACGAAGAAGTCGTTGGTCAACGTCTCCGGGGTGTCGGTGAGAACGCCCAGCGTGGACTGCTGGTAGTTCGCGCCCAGCACCCGCAGGCCGCCGATCAGGACCGTCAGCTCGGGCCCGCTCAGGGTGAGCAGGTTCGCCTTGTCGACCAGCAGGTATTCGGCGGGCAGCCGGTTACCCTTGCCGAGGTAGTTGCGGAAACCGTCGGCGGCGGGCTCGAGCGCGGAGAACGACTCCACGTCGGTCTGCTCCTGGGTGGCATCGGCGCGGCCCGGGGTGAACGGCACCTCGATCTCGAATCCCGCACTCGCGGCGGCCTTCTCGACCGCGGCCGCGCCACCGAGGACGACGATGTCGGCGAAGGAGATCCTGGTGCCGCCCGACTGCGCGGCGTTGAACGCCTCCTGGACGCCCTCGAGCGTGCGGATCACCTGGGCGAGCTCGTCGGGTTCGTTGACCTCCCAGCCGATCTGCGGCTGCAACCGGATCCGGCCGCCGTTCGCGCCGCCGCGCTTGTCGCTGCCGCGGAACGACGACGCCGCGGCCCACGCGGTCGAGACCAGTTGCGACACGGTCAGACCGGAGGACAGGATCTGGTTCTTGAGTGCCGCGATGTCATCGGCCCCGACGAGGTCGTGGGTCACCGCGGGGATCGGATCCTGCCACAGCAGGGTCTCCTGCGGGACGAGCGGGCCGAGGTAACGCACCACCGGACCCATATCGCGGTGGGTGAGCTTGTACCAGGCCTTGGCGAACTCGTCGGCGAACTCCTGCGGATGGTCGAGCCACCGGCGGGTGATCCGCTCGTAGATCGGGTCGAAACGCAACGCGAGGTCGGTGGTCAGCATGACCGGCGTGTGGGTCTGGGTCGCATCGTGGGCGTCGGGCACGGTGCCCGCTCCCGCGCCGTCCTTGGGGATCCACTGCCACGCGCCCGCGGGGCTCTTGGTCTTCTCCCACTCGTAGCCGTAGAGCGTCTCGATGAAACTGTTGTCCCAGGCCTTCGGGGTGGGCGTCCACGCGCCCTCCAGACCACTGGTGATGGCGTCCTTGCCGACGCCGGTGCCGAAACCGCTGCGCCAGCCCAGCCCCTGCTCCTCGAGCGGCGCGGCCTCGGGCTCGGGACCGACCAGGTCGGCCGGACCGGCGCCGTGGGTCTTGCCGAAGGTGTGCCCGCCCGCGATCAGCGCGGCGGTCTCGACGTCGTTCATCGCCATCCGGTGGAACGTCTCGCGGATGTCGATCGCGGCGGCGAGCGGATCCGGATTGCCGTTGGGCCCTTCGGGATTGACGTAGATCAGGCCCATCTGGACCGCGGCGAGCGGTGCTTCGAGATCGCGGTCGCCGGAGTAGCGTTCGTCACCGAGCCAGGTGTGCTCGGGACCCCAGTAGACATCTTCCTCGGGCTCCCACTGGTCGACCCGGCCGCCACCGAAACCGAAGGTCGTGAAACCCATGTCCTCGAGCGCGACATTGCCCGAGTAGACGAACAGGTCGGCCCACGACAGTTTGCTGCCGTACTTCTTCTTGACCGGCCACAGCAGACGCCGTGCCTTGTCCAGGCTGGCGTTGTCCGGCCAGCTGTTCAGCGGCGCGAACCGCTGCATGCCCGCGCCCGCGCCGCCCCTGCCGTCCTTGATGCGGTAGGTGCCTGCCGCGTGCCAGGCCAACCGGATGAACAACGGACCGTAGTGGCCGTAGTCGGCGGGCCACCACGGCTGCGAGGTGGTCATGACATCGATGATGTCCTGCTTCACCGCGGCGAGATCGAGGGTCTTGAACGCGGCGGCGTAGTCGAAATCCTCGCCCATCGGATTCGCGACGGCCGGATTCTTCTGCAGGATCTTGAGGTTGAGCTGGTTGGGCCACCAGTCGCGATTTCCGCCGCCCTCGGTGGGGTGCGCGCGCAGGCCGGAGATCACCGGGCAGCCGGGCTCGGTGTTGGCTTCCGCTATCGGCGGATGTTCCTCGGGCATGGCAATTCCTTCCGAAAAAGGGTGTGATCAGGCTGTGATCACATCCGTGATGTGGTGCAGCCGGGGCACAGGCCCCAGTAGATGACTTCGGCCTCGTCGAGCTGGAAACCCTCGAAGCTGTTGTCGTCGGCGGCGTTCAGGCAGGGTGTGTCGCCGACGGCGCGGTCGACGTCGACGATGAGCCCGCAGGAACGACAGATCAGGTGGTGGTGGTTGTCGCCGACCCGCGACTCGTAGCGGGCCGATGAGCCGGACGGCTGTATCCGTCGCACGAGTCCGGCGGCGGTCAGGGCGTGCAGCACGTCGTACACGGCTTGCCGGGACACCCCGGTCAGCGCCGTGCGGACGACTCCGTAGATCGTGTCCGTATCCGCGTGCGGGTGCGTGCGCACCGCGTCCAGCACCGCGATCCTCGGCTGGGTCACACGCAGGGCAGCCGCTCGCAACTGCTCTGGGTAATCCGGCGTCGTGGACACCCTGACACTATGACTCGCTTTTCTGGAATGAGTCAAGAGTTTGTCCGATTCAATTTTCGGAGAGAAGGGGATACCCGGTCCTCGCCGGTTCATCCATCGGTGCGACGCCCGATCGGATCGTATCGAAACACCGCGTGCCTGTTCGGGTTTCGAGGTGAGGTTCCCGGGTATTCGCCGATCGTTCACGTCGATGGGACCGGAGCGAGCGGAGAGACCGCTGTCTCATCGACAGCCCCACGTGGGGTGTGGTGTGCCTCCCGGCACCGCTACCTGTCAGAGGAAAGCGATATGAGTCGAATCACAGCATCCACGGCACCGTCGACGGCGTCGTCATCGCGAGCCGGTGTGTCCGCGACGGCCGGACGGTTGACCCGCAACAGCGCCTTCGAACGCTTCGCCCGCGCGGGGTTCATCATGACCGGGATCGTCCACCTTCTCGTGGGCTACATCGCCATCAGGCTCGCGTTCGGCGGCGAGGGCAATTCCGCGGACCAGTCCGGCGCCATGGCCGAACTCGCGGAGAAGCCGGGCGGTGGGGTCGTGCTGTGGGTGGGAGCTGTCGCGTTCGCGGCGCTCGGGCTGTGGCGACTGATCGAATCGGTCGTCGGCAGCTCGTCGAAGCCTCGTCCCGACAGCACGAAATCGCTGGTCTTCCACCGCGGCAAGGCGTTCGGCGAGGCGGTGCTGTACTTCGTCTTCACCGTCTCCGCGATCTCGTTCGCGCGTGGCAGCGGTAAATCCAGCGGCGAGCAGAACTCCGGGCTCACCGCCCGGATGATGCAGAGCACCTCCGGCACGATCGCCCTCGTCCTGATCGCCTTGGCCATCATCGCGATCGGCGGCTACTACCTGTACAAGGGCGCCACCCAGCGCTTCGTGAAGGATCTCGAGGGAAGCGTCGGCTCGGTGACGCGCAAACTCGGCACCGTCGGATATATCGCGAAGGGCACCGCGATCGCCGGCATCGGTGTGCTCGTGATCGTCGCCACCACCCGATCGGAGCCGGACGAGGCGTCGGGGCTCGACGGGGCGTTGAAAACCCTGGGCGCGCAGCCCTACGGTGTCTTCCTGCTCGTCGTCGCGGGCCTGGGCATCATCACCTATGGCGTCTACAACTTCGTCAGGGCCCGGCACGCGAAGATGTGAGTGTTCCGTTCCAGCACGACAGCGGCGATGGCGCGTCACCGAACCGGTGGCGCGCCTCGCGTCGTCGGCATCGCCTGTTCTCCGGTCGTCGGCCCGCTGCGAGCACCATCGATACGAGAGAGGATCATCGACGCCAGCGCTTCGGCGGCCTGCTCCGGAATCCAGTGCCCGATGCCGGTGAGCGGCACGAATTCATAGTGACCGGTGAGGAAGTCGCCACATCGTTGCGCGGCCTCCCTCGTGACCGCCATATCCTCCTCGCCCCACACGAAGGTCGTGGGCACCGAGACCGCGGGCACCCGTTCCCAATCCGACCCCTTCGCGCGATACCAGTTCAGCGCCGCCGTCATCGCTCCCGGCTCCGACAGCACCGCGATGTGCCGATCCGCGAGCGCGGCGGGCACCGCGTCGCCGAAAGCCAGCCGCAATGCCGCCCCGCCCTCGGCGAGCAGGAGTGCCGCGTCGATGCTGCCGTCGTCTATCGAGGTCATGTACTGCGACAGTTCGCGTTGTCGCGGGTCGTGTTCCATCGAATGGGCGAACGCCGCGGGATGCGGGACCGAGACCGCGGTCAGCGACGCGACGAGTTCGGGATACTCGGCCGCGACGGCCCAGGCCACGACGGCGCCCCAATCGTGTCCGACCAGGTGTACCCGCTCGGCGGGCAGCGTCGCGCACAGTCCGAGCACGTCGTCGACCAATTCGCCGAGGCGGTACGCGTCCACCTCGGAAGGACGCGCGGTCGGCGAATACCCCCGTTGATCCGGGGCAGCCGAAGCGACGCCCCCCGCCGCGAGCCGTCGCGCCACGTCGGTCCACGAGGCCGCGCTCTGCGGGAACCCGTGGAGCAACAGGGCGTAGGCCGACGCGTTGTCCGCGGGTGTCTCGTAGACGGTGAATCGGTGCTTCCCGGCCTGCCGCAGTGTCGGCGTCGTCGCTGTCACGCCCACAGGTTAATGTCACCCGGGCCGAAATGTATACACCTGTCCGGATAACTGTATGGCTAATGGTCGGTCGCGGCTCCGTGCGTCGGAGAATTCGATACCCGGAGCCGCCGCCGAACTCAGGCGTCGGACGAGACGGTGACCGTCGAGCCGACCCGGGGGAGTCCGAGGTTGTCGCGCAGGGTTGTCCCTTCGTAGTCGGCGCGCAGGACGCCACGATCCTGGAGCAGCGGCACCACCTGGTCGACGAATTCGTCCAATCCGGTGGGCACCAGATGCGATCCGAGAATGAAACCGTCGGAACCGTCGTTCTGGACGAACGCGTCGATCTTCTCGGCCACCTGGGCCGCGGTGCCGACCAGCGGACCGCGCTCGAACTGGTCGATGACCACCTCGCGCAGGGTGAGCTTCTTCGTCTCGGCGACCTGGCGCAGTCGCTCGACCGTCGCGAATCGGTCCTGGTGGACGAAGGCGCGACCCCGGATGATCGGCGGGGCTTCGGGATCGGGGTCGATATCGGGGACCGGGCCCTCCGGGTCGTAGCCGGACAGGTCGCGATTCCAGATCTGTTCCAGCAGGATCAGCGCGGTCTGGCCGGTGACCTGCTCGTTGCGGACGGCGTGGTACTTCTCGACGGCGTCGGCCTCGGTGTCGCCGAGGACGAAACTGGCCGAGGGCAGGATCTTGATGTCGTCGGCGGCGCGTCCGGCGGCGACGGCGCGCGCCTTGATGTCGCGGTAGAAGTCCGCGGCCTCGGGCAGCTTGCCGTACGGGGAGAAGATGGCGTCGGCGTTGGCCGCGGCGAAATCGCGCCCCTGCGGCGAGACGCCGGCCTGCAGGATCACCGGCCTGCCCTGCGGACTGCGCGGCACCGTGAACCGGCCGGAGATGTCGAACTGGCTGCCGCGGAAGGCGAATGCCCCGGCATCGGCGCGGGCCAGGAACCGGCCCGAATCCTTGTCGGCGACGATATCGTCGGCGTCCCACGAATCCCACAGGGCGCGAACAGCCTCGAGCGTCTCCTCGGCGCGCACGTAGCGGTCGGCCGGATCGAGGAAGCCGCCGCGACGGAAGTTCTGGCCGGTGAACGCGTCGAAGGAGGTCACCACGTTCCAGGCGGCCCGCCCGCCGGACAGGTGGTCCAGGCTCGCGAGCTGGCGGGCCAGCTCGTACGGCTCGTTGAAGGTGGCGTTGATGGTGCCCGCGAGTCCGAGATGTTCGGTGACCGCGGCGATCGAGGCGAGCACCGTGAAGGTGTCGGGCCTGCCGATGATGTCCTGGTCGAAGATCTCGCCCGCGCGTTCGCGCAGGATGAGTCCCTCGGCCAGGAAGAAGAAATCGAATTTGCCGCGTTCGGCGGTCTTGGCGGTGTGTTCGAAACTGCTGAAATCGATCTGGCTGCCCGCCTCGGGATGCCACCAGGCGGTGTGATGGTTGACGCCGCCGAGGTAGGCGCCGAGGATGACCTGCTTACGTGGGGTGCTCACGGTGACCTCGCTCAGACAGTCGTGTAACGGTTGGGGGCGGTGGCGGACAGGCCGAGCAGCGAACGCAGCGACCCGTCCGGGTAGTCGGCGCGGAACGCGCCGCGCCGCTGGAGGACGGGGACGAGTCGGTCGGTGATGGCGGTCAGGTCGTCGACGGCGACGCCGGGGCGCAACCGGAATCCGTCCGCGCCCTGTGCGCTCCACTCGAGCAGGAGGTCGGCGAGATCGTCCGCGCTTCCGGTGAAAATCGCGGCGTCGGAGGAGAACTCACCTCCGGAGAGTTCGTCCAGACGAGCCAGGCGCTGTGCTCCCGATTCGTCGTCGGTGTCGAGGAAGACGACCAGATCGGGGTAGACCCGCAGCGGTTCGCCGCCGCGTTCGGCCCGCGCCGAGGCCGCCGCGACCTGTTCCAGGATGTGGCCGGGCCCGGCCGCGCGTCCCGGGGTCACGAACACCACATCCGCGACGCGCGCGGCGAATTCGTAGACCAGCGGGGAATGGGCCAACGCCGTCACCACCGGCTGCCCCTGGGGCGGACGCGGGGTGATGGAGGGGCCGCGCACGCTGAAGAAGCGGCCTTCGAAGTCGATGTAGTGCAATTTGTCGCGGTCGATGAAGCGCCGGGTCGACACCTCGCGGATCTCGGCGTCGTCCTCCCAGCTGTCCCACAGCCGGCGCACCACCTCGACGGCGTCCACGGCTTCATCGAACAGATCGTGCACGTGGGCCGGATAGACACCCGAACGCAGCGCTTCGCCCAGTTCGGCGGCGCTGAGATCGGGCACGGTACGTCGCCCGAAATGCGCGGCCTCCTGCGCGGTACCCGACACCCGTACCTGCCAGCCCGCTCGGCCGAGCGAGGTGTAGTCGAGCGTGGCCAGCGCTGTGGAGACGTGGAACGGTTCGGTGTGGGTGGTGGTCACCGTGGGTATCAGGCCGATCCGGCGCGTGACCGGCGCGACGCGCGCCGCGATCAGGTGGGCGTCGATCCTGGCCCGTACACGGTCGACGGCATCGTCGGCCGGGGTGTGCGGTGGTCCGGGAATCGTCAGTGTGTCCTCGATGGTCACGAAGTCGAGCAGTCCGCGTTCGGCGGTGGTGACCAGATCGGTCCAATAGCCGGGACCGAACAATTCGGCGGGACGTGAGTTCGGCGCTCGCCAGGCGGCCGGATGCCAGCCTGCTCCGTCGAGCGCGACGCCGATATGGAGTGGGTTCGGTGCCATCGTCTCCCGTTTCTGTGCTGCGTGAAGGCTGTGTCACTCAACGCGCGAATCCGCGCCTCCCGGGATCCGCTCTCGCGGCCGCTGCCGGGCGGTCCGCGTCATCGCACGCGTCGTCGTGTCGCGCCGACCCGTTCCGCCTGGCCTTTTGTCGGACGAAGACACCGGCGCGGTTCTCGTCGACGAGGCTGTCAACCGTTGAAATCAGGTCGATCGCGGGGAAATACGTTGTCCCCGAGCAGAATCGGATCGTAGCCTCCTGAGATGGGTGCTCGCCGCTGCCACGGATCGCGATGAGCGCAACCGGTGCCCCGTGTTCCTCCGGTCGACTAGCTTCGTAGGTTCGGGCGACGACGTGGAGGAGTGCGGTGACCACTGAGCGGACCATCCACCTCGAGACCACCGGGCACCCGCTCGACGATCCCGTCGGGGCTTCGCTCCGCGGCGCGCACCGCCGATTCGCCGAGCGAGCGGGCCGGATCATCCGCTACGACCCGCAGGTCGCCGGATTCATCGCCCATCCGCCGGCGCCCGAGGCTGAGGACTGGGCCGATCTGGCCGGATTCCTCGGACCGGACGGCACCGCGGGCCTGCGCGGCGAGAGCTACGCGCTGCCGTCGGATTGGACCGTCCTCCAGGAACTCGACTCGCTACAGATGGACGGCACCGCCCTGCGCGTAGCCCACGATCCCGAACTCGAGGTGCTCACCGCCGACGACGTTCCGGCGATGCTCGAATTGATCGCCCGTACCGAACCGGGTCCGTTCTTCCCACGGACGATAGAGATGGGCGTTTACCTGGGCCTGCGGATCGACGGCAGGCTGGTGGCGATGGCGGGAGAACGACTGCGCCCACCGGGCTGGACCGAGATCAGCGCTGTGTGCACCCTCGCCGAATTCCGCGGCAGGGGTTTCGCCTCGCGCCTGATCCGTGCCGTGGGCGCGGGCATCGGGGAACGCGGCGAGCGGCCGTTCCTGCACACCCTCGCCTCGAATGTCACCGCGATACGCCTGTACGAGAGCCTGGGATTCAAGGTGCGCGCCCGCGCGAAACTGACGATCGTCCGGCCGCCGGTGCCCGCGCCCGGCGTGAATTGATCCACCGCGGATCACGCGCGCGCCGTCGGTTTCATATCCCCCGATTTCCGTAATTCGAGTCGGTTCGGCAATTCTCCGGAATCATCGAAATTGTTCTGGCGAAAGCCATTCGAGATCGTTATACGCCCACGATCGAAACAGCGGGCGGTCCTTTCTCGACCATGTCAGGCTTTCGAGTGGCGCACGTTGACGAAGACCGAAAAAAAACATTGGCACGTCACGGAAGGAGATAGTTTTGGCACAAGAGGATTCCCGCATCGGAATCACCGCCGAACAGGTCGCTCGTATCTCCGAACACGGCATGTGGGACCCCGACGGTTCGGTCCGGCCCGAGGCGGTGCGCATGGCCGCGACCCTGGTCGACGCGGTCCGGGCGCGCAGTGCCGAAGGGCGGGTGCCCGACGAACTCGGCGACGTCGTGGAGCGGGCACTGAACATGGTCGTCCCGACATTCCACCGCATTCCCGGCGCGAACGGTGTCGGGCTCTCGGCGCACATGTTGCAGCAGATCACCACCCGGCCGTGTCCGCTGGTCGTCATCCCCGCCGGATGGACGCCGGTCGGCTGGCCGCTGTTCGAGTACGGCTACCTCACCCTCGCGCTGAAGGGCTACCACGTGGTGGCCTACACCCCGCGCGGCATCGGCTGGACCACCTTCCCCGGGACGAACAAGCCGTGGATCGGCACCTCGGAGGGCACGGTCGACGTCGCGGGTCCGCTGGACCGCGAAGACGGACGCAAGGTGCTCGATTTCGCGATCGAGGCCCTCGCGCCCAGCCGGGTCGCGTTCTTCGGCGAGTCCTACGGTTCCGGCATCAGCCAGCTGGTCGCCGCCGAGGACGACCGGGTCGACGCGGTCGTCGCGTTGAGCACCTGGGGCAATCTGGCGACCAGCCTCTACGACAACGGAACCCGTCACACCAGGACCGTCGCCGCGCTGCTCGATCTCACCGGTGGCGACCGCGCGGACAAATTCGACGCCGACACCCTCGAGATCCTCACCAGGTTCGAAGAGGGCGGCGATATGGATCCCGTCGTCGAATGGGGCGAGGAACGCTCGCCGGAGAACTACGTCGGCGGCGCGGGTCCGGTGCCGACCTTCTTCTGCAACACCTGGCACGAGGGCCTCTTCCCGCCGAATCAGATGCTGCGAACCTTCCAGAAGTTGACCGGCCCCAAGCATCTGAGCATGTGGATCGGCGATCACGCGGTGCCGGAGGGGCCGGGCCTGATCGCTCCCTCCCTCACCCCGAACGTGGCCCTGCGTGAGGCCTACGCCTGGCTCGACCACTACCTCATGGACGAGGACAACGGCGTCGACACCTGGCCGGAGGTCACCAACCAGGTCATGTTCACCTACGTGACGACTCCGGCGGGCGACAACGGCGACCACGTCATCATCGAACCGGCCCGCCGCGAACAGAAGCGGTCCTGGTCGGCGGTCACCACCGATACCGAGACGCTGATCCTGACCGGTGCGCACGGCAGCGGTGACGGCGCGCTGCTCCCCGAGGCCACCGCCGACACCACCGGGTGGCGGCGCAGTTTCTCGGTGGGCAAGGAACCCGAGATCGTCGCCATGGACGCGATTCTCAGCACCGGGCAGCGGGAGTGGGAGGGCAATCCTAAGGCCTACCGGGTCGACGAGATCGACCGCGGTCACGCCCTGGTGTGGTCGACCGAACCGTTCGCCTCCTCCCGGCGCATCCGGGGTATCCCGAGGGTTCGGCTCGGCATCGACAGCACCGAATCCGCGGCGACGGTGATCGTGTATCTGCTCGATGTCGACGCCGACGGGGTGGGCCGGATGATCACCCACGAACCGATGACGGTCTCCTCGGGGCTGCCCGCCACCCCCGTGTGGGAAATGCAGGCCGCGGCCTACGACATGTCTCCGGGTCACCGCCTGATGGCGGTCGTGGACAGCATGGACCCGCACTACTCGACCGACAACATCCTCGACGCGACGATCACCGTCGGATCCTTCGACGGCGCAGCGTGTTTCGTGGAGATTCCGCTCGGCTGACACGCTCGTGGCCCGGATCCGTCGAGGATCCGGGCCACGGTGCGTTTGTTGTCAGGGAACGACGATCGGGAACTGCGGGTCGGGTGTATCCAGCAGGTCCACCAGCGTTTTCAACACCGCCGGATCACCGTCGACGCCGATGCCGTCGAGTCCCTTGCCCACCAGCAGTTCGAGTAGTTGCTCCTTGGTGAGGTGCAGCGTCAGATCGGCCGCGCCCCGCAGCGGAGCCGCGGTGGTGTGCGCGCGGTGGGTGAGCGCGCCGTTGGACAGGGTGAGCCGGATGACCTTGCCCTCGTCGAGGAGATCCCAATCCATGGTCAGCGGCGAATCCGCCGCGCGCGGACCGTCGATGCGGACGGCGAGGGAATCGATGATCATGTCGACGGGCAGGGCCGCCATCATCTCGGGGCCGGTGGTGTTGATATCGGTCGGTGTCGTGCCGTGGCGCAGTTCGTGGGCGCCGACCAGGTAGAAGTTCCGCCACGTCCCGTTCTCGGCCCCGCTGCCGAGGCGCTGGTACACATCGGCCAGTGCGCGCTTGGCGTCGTCGTTGCCGGGTTCGGCGAAAACCGCGTGGTTGAGCAGCGTCGCGGCGAACCGCAGATCACCGTCGTCGGCGTAGGCGCGGCCCTTGGCGACGATGGCGTCGATCCCGCCGTAGTCGGCGACGTAGCGCTGCGCCTGCGGAACCGGGGGATGCTCCCACAGATGCGCGGGATTGCCGTCGAACCACCCCATGTAGCGCTGATAGATGGCCTTGATGTTGTGGCTGGCCGATCCGTAGTACCCGCGGTTGGCCCACAGGCTCTCCAGCGCGGACGGGAAGGTGAGTTCCTCGGCGATCTCCGAACCCGTCAGGCCCCTGTTGGTCAGGCGCAGCGTCTGATCGTGCATGTAGGCGTACATGTCGCGCTGTCCGGCGAGCCATGCCGTCCAGTTGTCCCGCCCCCAGGTCGGCCAGTGGTGCGAGGCGAACGCGACATCGGCCTCGTCCGCGAACATTCCGATCGTCTCGTCGAGATACTCCGCCCACACGCGTGAATCACGCACGAGCGCGCCGCGCAGCGTGACGATGTTGTGCATGTTGTGGGTGGCGTTCTCGGCCATGCACAGCGCGCGGCGATCGGGGAAGAGGAAGTTCATCTCGGCGGGCGCTTCGGTGCCGGGGGTCAACTGGAAGACGATGCGGACCCCGTCGATCACTTCCTCCTGCCCGGTGTGGGTGATGTCCACGGTCGGCGGGACCAGGCCGACGGATCCCAGGGAGGTGGTCATGCCGAGACCACAGCCGATCTGTCCGTCGGGACCCTTCCCCAGCCCGGCTCCGTACATGAACACCGCGCGCCGGGTCATCGCGTTGCCCGCGTAGACGTTCTCGCTCACGGCGTGTTCGAGGAATCCCTCGGGGGCGAGGACCGGCACCGCGACGTGTCCCGGTGGGATGACACCGCGGACGCCGCCGAAATGGTCGGCGTGCGAGTGGGTGTAGATGACGCCGGTCACCGGCCGGTCGCCGCGATTCTCCCGGTACAGGGCCAGCGCCGCGGCCGCGGTCTCCGCCGAGATCAGCGGATCGATGACGATGACGCCTTTGTCGCCCTCGATCACCGTCATATTGGACAGATCCAGGTTGCGCACCTGATAGATACCTTCGGCGACCTCGAACAGACCCTGTTTGTTGCACAATTGGCCCTGCCGCCAGAGGCTGGGATTCGCGGTCGGGGGGCATTCACCGTCGAGGAAATCGTAGGCCTGTCCGTCCCAGATAACCCGGCCGTCGGCGGCCTTGATCACCGCCGGTTCCAGTGCCGCGATCAATCCGCGCGTGGCGTTGTCGAAATCGGTCGTATCGTCGAAGTTCAGCGATGTGCTCATATATTTCCTCGTTTCCGAATATGTCGACTTCTCGCGGACGAATACGCCGATGTCGGCCACGGTAGGGAATCGGCGGGTCCGGCGTATCACCCCCGGTGGGTGATACGCCGGACGGCGGAATTCGAGGAGCGGTTCACATATCTGCCGGATGCCAGACGGCCATGGCCCAGATGGCGGCCACCTTCACCGTGATCACCACGGCCGCCCAGCCGGGATAGTGCGGCAGCCACGCGAAATCGGCGACGATCGACGCCATCGCGCAGATCACCGCGCCGATCCGCGCCCAGGTCCGCCCGACGACCGAGCCCACACCACAGATGATCAGCGCGAGACCGAGACCGAGGTGGATCCACCCCATCGCGCCCGCGCCGAGTCGGTAGACGGCGGCGATATCGGCGAGCACCACGTGGTTGCCCGCGAAGCAGATCACGCCGAGCAGGATCGACATCGTGCCCGCCGCGATCAGGAACACCGCCCACGCGATGGCCGCGACCGAGGCCGCGGCCTGCCGCGAGGACAGCCCGGCCTCCTCGACGTAGGTCACCGGCGGCACCGAGGCCACGGACGGGCGCGGCGTGCTCGGCATGGCGTGGTGGCCGCGGTAAATTCGCTGTCGCGGAGGCGAATTCATCCCCGAATAGCGCACCGGGCTCATACATCCCGGGCACAGTTTCTCGTTGACCATTACGGCATCGTCGGGCTTCCCCGCGCGCGGCGCCTCATCCGATTCGGGTGAGCGCCGTCGCCACCGATCGCTCACCCCGAGCGGGTGAGGCGCCCCCGTGGGTGTCGCGGGCATAGTCGCCGTCGAACCCGTGCTCGGAAGGAGTCGGAGATGACCGCACCGGACAATCACCACGGACGGCAGGGCCTCGCCGCCGGTACCTCCATCGGCGCCGCGATCCTGCTGATGGTGCTCGGCATCGTGTCACTGCTGCAAGGTATTTCGGCCGTCGCCGAGGACGAGGTGTTCGTCACGGGCATCGACTACATCTACGAATTCGACCTCACCACGTGGGGCTGGATCCACATCGTGCTCGGCGTGCTCATCATCGTCTGCGCGTTGGCGCTGGTCACGGGCACCGCCTGGGGTCGCGGCGCGGCGATCGGATTCGCGTCGCTGTCGATCCTGGCCAACTTCCTGTGGCTGCCGTACTACCCGCTGTGGTCGGTGCTGCTCATCGTGCTCGACGTCGTCGTCATCTGGGCCGTGGTCACCTGGCATCCCCGGCGCCGAGGTGACGTGCGCGGTCGGTGACCGAACCAGCGAACGGGCGGTGTGAGGATGGCACGCTGGACGGTGTTCGAATCGCTCGCCGGATACCGCAGGCAGTGGCTGCGCCCCGATATTCTCGCGGGCCTGACGGTATGGGCCGTTCTCGTTCCCGAAGGACTCGCCTACGCCTCGATCGCCGGGGTGCCGCCGGTCGTCGGTCTCTACGCCGCGGTTCCGTCGCTGGTGCTGTACGCGCTCGCCGGCAGTTCACGTCACCTCGTCGTCGGCCCGATGTCGGCGACCGCCGCGCTGTCGGCCGCCATCATCACCCCGATCGCCGGGGCAGACGGCGGCCGCTACATCGCCCTGTCGGCCGGACTGGCCATCGCCACCGGTCTGCTCGGTCTGGTGGCGGGCGCGATCCGATTGGGTTTCGTCGCCGCCTTCATCTCCGAACCGGTTCTCGAGGGTTTCATCGTCGGTCTGGCGCTGACCATCATCATCGGCCAGGTGCCGAAACTGCTCGGCATCGACAAGACCGCCGGTGATTTCTTCGACCAGCTGTGGGGGGTGCTGACCGGGCTCGGCGACCTGCACTGGCAGACCGCCCTCGTCGGATTCCTGAGTCTCGCCGTGGTCATCGGCCTGAAACGCTGGCTGCCGCTGGTACCGGGATCGCTGCTCGCGGTGCTGCTCGGCATCGCGGCGGTGTCGGTTCTCGGTCTGGACGACCGGGGCGTCGACATCGTCGGCCACATCGATGCCGGGCTGCCCTCGGTCGGATTGCCCGACGGTGTGGCCTTCGGCGACTACCTCGATCTGCTCGGGCCCGCGGCGGGGGTGCTGCTGATCGGTTTCGCCGAGGGCCTGGGAGCCGCGAAGACCTATGCGGCCAAACAGGGTTACCAGGTCGACCCCAACCGGGAACTCGTCGGGCTCGGCGCGGCCGATCTGGGCGCGGGACTCGCTTCGGGCATGGTCGTCAACGGCAGTCTGTCCAAAACCGCGGTCAACGGTTCCGCCGGTGCGAAGACACAGGTCAGTGGCCTCGTGGTGGCGGGTCTCACGGTGTTGACTCTGCTGTTCCTCACCGGCCTGTTCGAGAAACTGCCCGAGGCGACGCTGGCCGGTGTGGTGATCGCCGCGGTGATCGAGCTGGTCGACTTCCCCGCGCTGCGACGGCTGTACCGGGTGTGGACGGTGCGACTCGGCGGGATCTACGGCAAGGCGGCCCGTACCGATTTCACCGCCGCGGCGGCGGCCATGATCGGCGTCCTCGTATTCGACACGCTGCCCGGTCTGTTGATCGGCATCGGGATATCGATCCTGCTACTGGTCTATCGCAGTTCCCGGCCGCATATCGTGCCCGTGGTCCGCAGCGGCACCCTGTGGCTGGACGCCGACCGTCATCCCGACCTGCCACGCCGACCGGACCTGCTGGTGGTGCGGGTGGAGTCGGGGCTGTACTTCGCCAACGCCGACTACGTCCGCGACCGCGTCGAACAGTTGTGCACCGACCGGACCCGATTGGTCGTGCTCGATGCCGAAACCTCGCCGACCATCGACGTGACCGCCGCGATGATGCTCTCCGACCTGCGCGACAGTCTCGGCCGCCGCAGGATCGACTTCCGCATCGCCCGCTACATCGGACAGTTCGGCGACGAGTTGGGGACCGCGATCCCACAGGACATGGCGATCGCCGTCTTCGCGACCGTCACCGACGCCGTCGCGGACCTACCGGAGACCCCGGCCTCCTCCGACGGCTGAACCGCTCGCGGCGACGACCCGGCTACGCGTTCGACTTCTGATAGGCCTCGACGACCTCCGCCGAGATCCGGCCACGGCTCGAGACCTCCATGCCGTTGTTGCGCGCCCATTCGCGAATGGTCTGGGCCTGCTCGCGATCGGTGGCCTGGCCGGAGCCGTTCTCGCCGCGCGGCACCCGGCCCGCCTTGCGGGCGTGGGGCGTCCACTGTTCGAAGATGCCGCGTAGTCGCGCGCCGTTGAGTACCGACAGGTCCATCTCGTAGTCCACGCCGTCCACGGCGAAACGCACGGTCTCCTGAGCCTCGGACTTGCCGTCGTAATCATCGACCAGCTCAACGGTGACCTTGCGCGCCATTCCATATTCCTTCGATGATCGACCCGAACGATGAGACGTCATCGTAGCCCGAATGTCGTCTTCGCTCCTGCGGAGCGTCCGTAACCCGATCGGTTCCGGGGGGAAACATGCCGTGCATATCTTCGAGGTCATCGCCTATCCGATTCATCACCTCACCGAGAGGGAGTGATCCGCCATGCCGGTTCCCGACGACCTCGCCGCCGACTACGCCACCGCCGGATTCGGCGGCGAGCTCACCCCGGGCACGAGGCCCGCGCTGATTCTCGTCGACCCCGCCCGCGCTTATGTCGACCCCGGCTGCTCGCTCTACGCCGGGGTCGACGAACCGGTCCGTGCGATGCGCGTCCTGCTCGCCGCCGCGCGCGGGGCCGGAATTCCGGTCGTGGTCACCGAGGTACGGCTGCGCGCCGACGGCGCCGACGCGGGCCATTTCTTCCGCAAATCCGGTGGTCTCGTCGCGTTCTGCGAAGGCAGTCCGTTCGCCGATTTCATCGAGGGACTGGCCCCGAACGCGAACGAATTCCGGGTGACCAAGAGCTATCCCAGCGCGTTCTTCGGCACCACCCTGCATTCCTATCTCACCGCCCAGCGTGTCGACACGGCGCTGATCGCGGGGCTGTCCACCAGCGGATGCGTCCGCGCGACCGCGTTGGACGCGTTGCAGCACGGATTCGTGCCCATCGTCGTCGAAGACGCGGTCGGTGATCGGGACCGGCGCGTGCACAAGGCGAATCTGTTCGATATCGCGCACAAGATCGGCGAGGTGTGGGCGCTGGATCGCGCCGTGGAGTATCTCGGCGGTCTCGGCTCGGATACCGACGCCGTTCTCACCGGCACGGGATGAGAACGGCGGTCACGGTTGTCACGGCCGCGCGGCCCACCGGCGCAAGCCGCGCGGTCTGCGCATCATCAGGACACCGAGTGCGGCCACGGCGATACCGCGCGGCGCTTCGTAGATGAACCCGGACAGTCCGGCCGTCGCGGGAATGGGCAGGAAGAAGCCGACCATGCCGAGCAGGGTCAGCACCGCGATCCAGCGCGGCACCGCGCGATTGCGCAGCAGGCTCGCGCCGAGCAGACCCATTCCGGCCAGCATCACCAGTCCGCCGATGGTGTTGAACAGCATGAACGCGGTCGAGTCGATCATATTGTCGTTGTCGGCGATCAGATGCGCGGTGTCCGGATCGGACGCGAACGGGTAGGCGACGAACAATTCGACGGTCAGGTGTCCGGTGGCGGTGACGATATTGCCGACCAGGTAGGTGAGCGTGCCGAGGAAACCGGCCGGGCCGAGCCGAGGCCGCAGCCACGCGTACATACCGGGCAGGCCGAGTACGAGCAGCACGGTGCCGAGACCGAGCAGGGTCTGCGCGATCGGCGTGCCGGGGCTGGTCAGTGCCTCGACGGAATGGCCCTTACCCGCGACGATCGGATGCAGGGTGCCGCCCGCGATGCACAGTGCGCCGCCGATGGTCAGCGCGGCGCCGCACATTCGCAGTACAGTTTCGCCGGACGGGCTGCCCGTGCGGGCCCGGTCGTCGGTGGTGGTCGGTGTCGGCAGGAGTTCGTTCGTGGTTGTCATGAGCCGAGGATCGGCGAGGGCGCTGGTGTGACGCTGGTGCGTGCCTTGTCGGGCGACGTCGCTCGTGTCCGGCCCGCGATCGCGGTGCTCGGGCCGCTGGAGGTGAGCGGCCCCGACGGTGTCCGGATCGCGGTTCCGGCGCGGAAACACGCGGAACTGCTCGTCATCCTGGCCGCCGAGCGCACCACGCGCAGCGCCGGGTATCTGTGCGAACTGCTGTGGCGCGGAAGTCCGCCCGACAGCGCGCTGGTCACGTTGCAGGGCTATGTCTCGCGGTTGCGCCGGGCGTTGAAACCGCTGCCCGACTTGCGCATCGACACCGACACCCACGGTTATGTGCTGCGATGTGACGGATCGGGCACCGACCTCGACCTGCTCGATGTGTGGTCGCGCGACGCGCGGGCCGCCGTCGCGGACGGCGATATCGGGCGCGCGGTCGAACTGCTCGACCGGGCACTGGGCCTGTGGCGCGGTGACGCACTGTCCGATGTCGACGATGTCGCGGAACTGGCGCCCGAACGCGCCCGGCTCGACGAGTTGCGGTCCGAACTCGTCGAACTGTGCGCGGAGGCCCTGATCGTGCTCGGCCGCGCCAGGCATGCGGTGACGTTGCTCGCCGACGAACGCGAGCGGCATCCGTTCCGGGAAGGCACGGCCCGACTGCTCGCGCTCGCGCTGCGCGACTGCGGCCGGATCTCCGAAGCGCTCGATGTGCTGGTGCGGCTGCGCCGTTCGCTGCGCGCGGAGTTCGGACTCGATCCCGGTGCCGACACCGTCCGGGTGGAGACCGAGATCCGCACGGCCTCGGCCGCTCCGACGGTCGAGGCGGTCTCGACGCTGTACGGCCGTGCCGACGTCGCGGGTGTTCTCGATCGCGCGTGGCGGCGGTCCCGGCAGGGGCTGACCGTGGTGACGGTGCGCGGCGCACCGGGGATCGGCAAGACCGCCGTGGTCGAGGACGCGGTGCGCCGCCACGGCGGCACGGCCTATTTCACCGCCGCCGTCGGCGGTTTCGGCGCCCAGCCGCTGGCGACCCTGACACCGTGGCTGGACCAGGCGGCACTGTCGGGCCGTGTGGTTCCCGATATCCCGACCCCGCGCGTGCTCGCGGCCCTGTTCGCCGATATCACCCGCGAGACCGGCCGGATGGTCGCGGTCATCGACGACGTGCAGTGGGCCGATCCGGATTCCGTGCGGATGATCGCCGCCGCGATGCGGGTGCTGCGCGCCCACCCGATCCTGCTCCTGCTCACGGTCCGTGGCGACGCGTTGCCCGCCGAGACGGCCGCCGCGGTGCAGTCTCTGCGCGCCGCGGGCACGCATGTCACCGTCGACCTCGCGCCGCTGTCCGACACGGCCGTCGCCGAATTCGTCCGCGCCGAACTAGGCGATGTCGGTGCCGCCGCGCGCACCGATATCGTGCGCGCGAGCCTCGGTAGTCCGTTCATCGCGGCGCAACTGTGCGATCTGGTGCGCGCCGGTCGCCCCGTCCACGGAACCGGCGCGGTCACCGCGATCACCGAGGCGAAACTGGGCGCCGTCACCGAATCCGCGCGCGACCTCGCCGAACTGCTCGCCGTACTCGGCGTTCGCGCCTCCCTCGGACTCGCCGCGGCCGCCGACGGCACAGCGCGTTTCGATGAAGCAGTGGCCGAACTCGTTGCCGCGCAGATCGTCTCGGTGACCGACAACACGATCGGCTTCGGGCACGAACTGGTGCGCGACACGGTCGTATCCGGGCTCGGCGCGGTCAGGAAGGCGTCGCTGCACCGGCGGATCGCCGACACACTCGCGCTGTCACGCCCCGACGACACCGCGTCCGCCGCGCTGCACCGCAGTGCCGCCGCCCTCGATTCGATCGACCGCGCCGCCGCGCTGGCATGTGCCACGGCGGCGCGGGACGCGCTACGCCGCGATGCGGTCAGCGATTGCGCCGATTTCGCGGCGCGCGGCATCCGGCACGCCGAACCGGGCGACGCCGAACTCCTCGTCGAACTCGACTGCCTCGCCGGACAGGCGCACCACCGGCTCGGCCACTACGACTCCGCCGCCGAATCCTTCGATCGCGCGGGCAGACGTTGCGCCGAACGCGACGACCGCACCGCGCTGGCACGCACGGCGCTGCTCGCCGCGCCGCGCGGGGTCGCCGGCTACTTCTCCGGATACGGTGTGGTGCATACCGGTTCGTCGGCGCTGCGGGCGCGAGCACTGGCCCATCGGCAGGATCTGGACGCCGATCTCGTCGCCGAGGTGGAGGCGATCGAAGCGGCGGACCGCGCGATCCACGGCACCGCGGGTGACCTCGAGGTGCTGGCCGACGCGCGTGCGCGCAGCGCGCCGGGACGCCGGTCGTGGCGGCAGGTGCGCTTGGCCGAGTTCATCTGCACCTGGGAGCCGACCACGGTCGCCGAGCGTCGGGTGATCGCCGAGGAATTGGAGCAGCTCGCGGGCCACGATCGCGAAGCGCTGGCGACGGCGATCCATCTGCGCCGCGTCTGCGCGCTCGAGTCGGGGGATATGCGGTTGGTCCGGCGGCTCTCGGCCGAATTCACCCGGCTCGCCGCCGACGGTGGTACCGATCTCGCGGCGACCCAGTTGTGGTGGCAGGTGATGCTGGCCGTGCTGCGTGGCGACTACGAGCAGTCGCGCACGCTGATGACGACCTTCGCCGACGGACTCGGCGCCGTCGACGGTCCGGCCCGGCTGCTCGCCGAGGCATCGCTGCTGACCAGCAGTTCGATCGAACTGTGGCATCGGGGCCGCCTGCGCGAGGCGCTGGCCGAAGCCGATCGCATGGCCGAGGATTTCGACGAGGATTTCGCCATCGTCGTCGCGATGGCCGCCGCCGAGATCGGTGATCACGAGCGCGCCATGCGATTGATCGAGCAGGTCGTCGCCCTGCCGGGGCGGTTGCACGGGCCGCGCCTGGTCGTCCGGGTGCCGTTGCTGCTCGAGGCGCTGCTCGTGGTCGGTCAGCACGCCCCGGACCGTCGTGACCGCGTGGTCGAATTCGCCGCCGTGTTGGCACCGCTGACCGCGGGATGGGGCGAGACGTTGATCGTGCAGTGGCCCGGCCTCGTCTGCCTCGGACCGTCGGGCCTCTACCGCGGCACCGCCCGGGGCATGCTCGGTCGCGCGGGTGCGCGCGCGGAGGTGGTCGCCGCGATGAACCGCGCGCGTGCGCTCGGTGCGCGGCCCTACGAGTCGCGGGCGCGGGATCGGCTGGCGCGCTGGCCCTTCGCCGACAGCGAATAGCGTAACCCGGGTCCGAAAACCTCACGTCGACGAACCTCGCGCGGTGAGGTCGCGCGTGGTTCGAATCGGACCGATGCCAACCCTGTACCTGGGCGAACGCGTGCCCCAGGCTCTCGGTACCGCGACGCGAGAACGCGCCGCCGAGAGTCCGAGGAGAGTTCGAGTGAGAGCGCACAGCAGGTTCCTGATACCCGCGGTCGTCACCGCCGTCGCGGCGATGCTGCTGACCGCGTGCGGCGGCGGGAGTGAGGTCCGCGAGTCCGGCGGTGTGCCGGTGCTGCGGTATCAAGGCTGGGCCTCGCAGGTCGTCATTCCCGAACTGGCCGAGGATCTCGGGTACTTCGAGAACAAGGTGAAGCTCGAATGGCAGGGCAACACCATCAGCGGACCGCAGGACATCCAGTCGGCGGCGACCGGTCAGGTCGATTTCGGTGGCGCGTTCGGGGGCGCGGTGGCCAAACTCGGTCAGGCGGGCGCTCCGATCACCGCGGTGATCAACTACTACGGTTCCGACGAGAAGACCTTCACCGGCTTCTACGTGCCCGAGAACAGCCCGATCAAGACGCCGAAAGACCTGCTCGGCAAGAAGATCGGAGTCAACACCCTGGGCGGCCAGGCCGAGGCCGACGTCCACGATGTGCTGAAGAAGAGCGGGCTCGACGAGGAGCAGATCAAGTCGGTGCAGCTGGTGGTGCTGCCGCCGCCCAACACCGAGGACGCGGTGCGGCGCGGGCAGGTCGATGTCGCGGGTCTGTCGGGACAGTTCCAGCAGCGCGCCGTCGCGAACGGCGGACTGCGCGCCGTGTTCACCGATTACGAACTGTTCGGTGCGTTCAACGGCGGCCAGTACGTCTTCCGCAACGACTTCATCGGCAAGAGTCCGAAGAGTGTCGAGGCATTCGTCGGTGGTGTCGCCAAGGCGATCGAATGGCTGCGCGCGACCCCGCGCGAGGAGGTCATCGCGCGGTTCACTCAGATCATCGAGAAGCGCAAGCGCGCGGGTGAGGACACCTCGTCGGTGAAGTACTGGCTGTCGGTCGGCGTTCCCGCCGTCAACGGCGTCATCGCCGACGCCGATCTCCTGCGGTGGGAGAGCTGGCTGCGCGACACCGGCGCCATCACCGGCCCGTTCGATCCGGCCAAGCTCTACACGAACAAATTCAATCCGAATGTGAAGTAGTGACTCGGCGGTCGGATCCGGCACCCATCGGAGGGGACCGGATCCGACCGCCGCGGTTCAGGGGCGATTCTTGCCCGCGGCGATCCATCGGCCGGTGGACGGCACCGCGGCCAGTACCAGAGTCGTCACGAAGAACGTGCACAGGGCGAGGGCGAAGTAGTTCAGCTCCTCGCGAAAACCGAAGGCGCTGAGCGATACTCCGAGTGTCGACGAGATGATCACCAGAATCCGTCCCGCCGTCAGGCGCGCGAACAGCAGCACGCCGCCGAGTAGGAACAGCAGCGCGAGGAAGCCGCTCACCACCGCCAACGCCAGGAAGATGACGACGATCAGCCCGCCGAAATCGGGGAGATCGCTGCTGCCGCTGTGGTCGTCGTTGCCGACATCGACCACCACGACCAGCGACCAGACGGCGATGGCAGCCGCGATGACTCCGGCGACCATCGCCAGCGACGCCGCGATGGCAGCGGTGACCCGGCTCGGCGCGCGATGCTCCACAGGCAGCGCGTACCCCGGATATCCGTAGGGCGGTCCGGGCGGCAGGTAGTGCTGTGGCCCGTTGTCACCACCGTCGTACCCGTATCTGTCGTTCACCGTCGACCTCCCCTTCTCGGCTGACGGCCACCCTACCGGGCCGCCCCGACGCCCCGGCCGCGCGGAATTCAGTGTTCCCGCAACAGCATCCCCGCCCCTTCGGCGATCCGGTCGTGGAATCCGTGCTCGCGCAGGGCGTGCCACAGCGTCGCGGCATTGATGGCGATGACCGGCTTGCCGAGTTCGGCCTCCAGCCGGTCGGCCTGCGCGACGAAGGACAGGTTGGTGCCGACCTGGACGACGGCGTCGGCGTCGGCACTGTCGATCTCGGTGACGACCTCGGCGATCCGTGCCGCGTCCACCCGGGCGATGGCCTGGGCGGTCGGGCACCGCAAACCCGTGATCGCGGTGACTTCGAATCCCGCCTCGGTGAAGAACCGGGCGACTTCCCGGTCCGCGATCGGCTGATAGGGCGAGAACACCGCGATCCGCCGACATCCCAGTTCGCGCAACGCCGCCCGGCAGGCCGAGGCGCCGGTGGTCACCGGCAGTCCGGTGCGTTCCCGCAGCCTGCGTTCGAACGATTCGTTGCCCGCGACACCGCCCCAGAACGTCTCCGCCGACATCCCCATGACCATGCGGTCGGGTTCGGCGGTGAGCACATCGCGGACGGCGGTGTCGATGGAACCGCGGATCTGACCGAGCAGGGCGGTGAAATCCTCGTCGTCGCCCATGACCGGATTCGGGATGTACATCGAACCGGCGCGGTAGCTGACACCGTCCAGGCCCGCGCGCCAATAGTCGTGTTCCACCACGGTATTCGTGCTCGGCACGATCACTCCGAATACCGCTCGCGTGCCTACCGCGTTGGTCATGGGCCGGTCTCCTCGAGATGTCGGGCGGATGTCGGGATCAGGGCGCGCTCGACGGCGCGGTGCGCGCGTTCGCGGTCGATCGGGTGGTCGAGCAGCAGGGCGTCGACCAGCAGCGGCGACACGATCGTGGTGGCGGCTTCCTCGATATCGGCGTCGTCGAGTACACCGTGCGCGTGGAAGGCGGCGTGGAACGGGGCGAACAGGTCGCCGACGTAGCGGCGGCGCAGTTCCGCGCAGGAGGGATCGGTCGCCGACGCGGTGACCAGCGCGCGCAGGAAGGCTCCGACGGGCTTGTCGCGCAGGCGATCACACAGTCCGTCCACTTCGGCGTGCAGATCGGCGGCGAGGTCGCCGGTCGGCCGGACCGGGGGATGGGGGGCGACGGCGATGAGCGCGGCCAGGAAATCCCTCGGTGTCGGCCAGTGCCGGTAGACGGTGGTCCTGGCCACCCCGGTGACAGTGTGCAGCCGCGCCGGAGTCAGGGCGACCGCGCCCTCGGTGAGGAGCAGTTCGAGGGCGGCGGTGAGCACGATCTCCTCGGTGTCGGCGGAAGGGCCGGTGGGGCGGCCGGGTCTGGTCACGAAATTAACGATACAGCTTGTATCCGAAAATAATAATTGCTACGTTCCGTATCGGAAAAGCAACGCAGTCCGCGAGGAGAACGTCATGCGACCCCATGTCGAACTGATCGACGAAAAAGACCTGATCTGGCACAACGCCGAGTTCCAGCACGCCGAAGGCACCGCCGAACAGCGCAACCTCAGCTACGACGAGGAAGACGGTTCGGCCTCGCTCAAAGTCCGATTCACCAGCGACTGGTCTCGGCCCGCCGGTGTGCACCACGCCGAGACCGAATGGTTCGTGCTGTCGGGCAGCGTCACGATCGGTGACACCGAACTCGGGCCGGAGGGTTTCTGGAACGCGCCGATCGGTGTGCTGACACCGCCGATCACCGTCACCGACGGCACCGAGATCCTGCTGTTCCGCGAAGGCGGCGACTGGCATTTCGACCCCGCCGAACGCGATCGTGAATTCGTCCGCCCCGACCAGGAACTCGTCGTCCTGCATACCTCGGAGATGCCGTGGATCGACGTGAAGGACGGCAGTCCGATGCGTTTCGATCTCGGGGGAACGCCGGTGCCCGGCCTGTACATCAAGCTGCTGCACCGTGACGTGACGACCGGGTTCTACAGCCGTCTGATCAAGGCCAAACCCGGCTGGCGGGAAGTGCCGCTGGCCCATCACCCGTGCAGCGAGGAGGCGTACTGCCTCGACGGCGGATTCGACTACAACTACGGAAAGATGTGGCCCGGCGCGTATTTCTGGCGTCCGCCGCTGATCCGCCACGGAGATTTCACCGCCGACGCCGAGCGCGGGTGCACCTGGCTGGTGCGGTCGGACGCCGATCTCGTGGACTGGTACACCGACAACGCTCGCGTGGTCATGTCGGGCGATGCCACCAATTGGGGTCCGGGATATCCGCAGAGCGCCGCGCCCAAGTTGGTCGAACCGGTGCGTTCGCGTTCGATCGGCGCGTGGGCCGACGCCACCCGTCAGTAGTGCGGCCGGGCCGTGCGGCTCGACATATGCGGCGGCGGCAGCGATGTGGCTGCCGTCCCGAATAGTTTCCCAGTGCGAAACATTCCGATGACATAAGACATTGACCAACTGCTCATTCGACTGAAACGATCATGTTGCGGAAATAGAGTTTCGCAGAGAGAAACGGAGTGCAAGGTGTCGCAGACCGATCTGGTGATTCGAAACGCCCGCGTGGTGCGCCCGGGCGACCCCACCACCGACGCTCCGGAGCCCGTCGACATAGCGGTAGCCGGCGGCCGGATCAGTGCCGTCGGCGAGAATCTCCCGTCGACGAACGGGGCACGGGTCTTCGACGCCGAGGGATTGCTCGCGTTTCCCGGAGTCGTGGACGCCCACCAGCACTGGGGGATCTACCGTGATCTGGCCGAGGACGCCGACAGCGAGAGCCGCGCGTGCGCGCAGGGCGGGGTCACCACCTCGCTCACCTATATGCGGACCGGGCGCTACTACCTGGACCGGGGTGGTCCCTACCGGGACTTCGTGCCGATCGCGCTCGAGGCGATGGCGGGGCGCTCCTTCGTCGACTACGCCCTGCACCTGGCCCCGATGACCGCCGAACATATCGATGAGATCCCCTCGCTGGTCGAGGAATTCGGCATCACCTCGTTCAAGATCTTCATGTTCTACGGCGGCCACGGCCTCCACGGGCGCTCCGACGACCAGGCCGAATTCCTGATGATCGGCCCCGGCGAACGCTACGACCTCGCGCATTTCGAATTCGTCATGCGCGCACTCGCACGGGCCCGCGCCCGCTTCGGCGACCGGATCTCGCTGTCGCTGCACTGCGAGACCGCCGAGATCATGGCCGCCTACACCGAAATGGTCGAACGCGAAGGTGTACTCACCGGGCTGCGCGCCTACAGCGCGTCGCGACCGCCGCATTCGGAAGGTCTGGCGATCACCATGGCCTCCTACCTCGCCCACGAGACCGGACTCGCCGGCATCAATCTGCTGCACCTGACCTCGGCCGAGGCCGTCGATTCCGCGCTGCGGATGGCGTCGGCCTTTCCCGACGTGGATTTCCGGCGCGAGGTGACCATCGGTCACCTGCTCGCCGACGTCGACACCGCGCACGGCATCGGCGGCAAGGTCAACCCGCCGCTGCGTGAACGCGCCGATGTCGAGGCGCTGTGGCGGCATCTGCTCGCGGGGGAGATCGACTGGGTCGTCAGCGATCACGCGTGCTGCCGCGACGAACAGAAATTCGGCGACGACCGCGAGGACGTGTTCGCGGCCCGATCCGGTTTCGGCGGCGCGGAATACCTGCTGCCCGGCCTGGTCGGCGAGGGCCGCAAACGCGGACTCGCGCTCTCGCGGATCGCGCAACTCACCTCGTGGACTCCCGCGCAACGCTACGGCCTGACCACCAAGGGCGATATCGCCGTCGGATTCGACGCCGATATCGCGCTCGTCGACCCCGACGCGCAATGGACCGTGCGGGCGGGCGATTCCGACTCCGCCCAGGAATACACACCCTTCGAGGGATTCGACATGAGCGCCAGGGTGACCGATGTGTTCCTGCGCGGACATCACATCTGCCGTGCGGGCCGGGTCGTCGGCGAACCGCACGGCGTCTACCTGCGTCGCTACCGGGCCTGACCCGTGCGGGCAGTCGGTCCGGGGGCGCCTGCCACCGCCCGCCCCTGGCGTGTCTTCGTGGCGACCAGCATCGGCGTCGTCGCGGTGTTCCTCAATATCAGCGGGCTGAGCGTGGCCTTGCCGACTATCGCGCGCGAGCTGGGAGCCGATGCCGCACAGGCCAATTGGATCCTGCTCAGCTATCTGCTCGTCACCACGGCGCTGATCCTGGTGTTCGGCAGACTCGCCGACATCATCGGCCGCCACCGCCTGTACCTGGCGGGCCTGGCGCTGTTCACCCTGGCCACCGGCCTGTGCGCGCTGTCGGTGTCACCGCAGATGCTGATCGTGGCGCGGATATTGCAGGGTATGGGCGCGGCGGCCTGCGTCACCAACAACACCGCGCTGCTCACCGACACCTTTCCCGCCGCCGACCTCGGCCGGGCGCTCGGCTGGAACGTCACCATCGCGGCGACCGCGCAGGTCGCGGGTCCGGTCGTCGGCGGCGCGGCCACCGCGCTGCTCGGCTGGCGCGGACTCTTCCTGGTCTGCGCGCCGATCGGGCTGCTCGCCCTGGTGATGTCGCTGCTGTTCATTCCGCGCCCGGACCGAACTCGCAGGCGGCGTGAACGTTTCGACCTCGCGGGCGCGGCCCTGTCCACACTCGCGCTGACCGCGACCGTGCTGGCACTGACCACGACGGCAGAGGCCGACCCCCGCCTGGTGCGGGTGTGCGGAATCGCGGCGGTGGCTCTTCTCGTGGTGTTCGTCGTCGTCCAGCGGCGGCGCGAACATCCACTGATCGATGTCGGGCTCTTCCGGCTTCCGACGATCGCCGTCGCCATGACGGCCGTGATCGCCAACGCCGTCGCCACCAACGCGGTGGTCGTGCTCGTCTCGCTCTACGGGCAGGCGGGCGGATTGACACCCGTGCGGGCCGGAGTCATGGTCGCGCCCGTCGCGCTCGGCACCGTGGTCGCCGCCGCACTGACCGCCGCCCTGACCACGCGCTACAGCCCGAGAATCCTCACCGCGACGGGTATGGCCGCCAGTCTGATCGGCCTGGTCGGTCTGGCGGCCACCATGACCGACGACGCGAATTCGCTCTGGGCGGTGACACCGTTCCTGTTCGTCATCGGCGCGGGCAACGGATTGTTCATGACACCGAGCACCAACGCCCTGATGCTCGCCGCCCCCACCGCCCGCCGCGGCATCGCCAACGGCCTGCGCTCGACTTCGCAGAACCTGGGCACCCTGGTCAGTTCCGCCCTCGCCCTTGCCCTGGGCACCGCGGGTCTGAGCGAATCCGCGCGCCGCGCCGCCATCGACGGAACCCTCGGCGCGATCGGGCCGGTGGACCTCGCGCATTTCGTCGCCAATCTCCGCACCGCCACAGCGGTGTTCGCCGCCGTCGCCGCGCTCGGCATCGCCCTGTGCTGGTTCCTTCCCGCCCGGCGTCCGAACCTCGATGCGGTGGCGGACGGTGCGGTCACCGACGATTCCGCGGACCGGGCGTCCGGGGAACGCGCGCACAACATTCGATGATTCCGAAGACCGGCGGCGACCTGATCGCGGCGAGTCGCAGACGTGCGGTGGTGTGCTCCGGGGCGCGGCGTGGCGCGGGCGCGGGTCGACAGGGAGTCGGGTCCGGTCCAGCCGTCCGTGGTGTTCGGAAATTCTGTCGGTCACGGGCGATACCGTGCGGGCGTATATCGGCTCGAGCACGGAGATCGGAAGTGTCGTCGCATGGGTATGGTCGTATCGTTCACCGCGGTGACGGAAGCGCAACTCGCGCGACTGGTCGCGGAACCGGAGTCGGCGTGGGAACTGCTGCACGAGAGCGACTCCGGTGAGTGCGAACTCAGCGGATACATCGACAAGGCATGGGCCGGACTGGACTATCTGTTCACGCGGGCCGGGGTCGGCATCGATCTGTTCTTCGACGGGGAAGCGCTCGGCGCGGACGGGGAGCTCTTCGCGTGGTCGCCGTCGCTGGTGAGTGCCACCGCGGTGACATTGAAGTCCACACCGTTCGCCACGCTCGCCGCGCATTTCGACGCCGTCGACATGGATGAACGCGATATCTATCCGCCGGTCTGGAAACGCGACGGCGACGAAATCGGCCTGGGCTACCTGGGGGAGAACTACAAAGAGCTGGTCATGTTCTTCGTGCACGCCGCGAAATCTGGGTCGGGGGCGGTGATGAGTTTCGGCTGAGCGCCCGGATCGGTGCCCGACTGTCGGCCGCCGCGTCGGCGAAGCGGCGGGCCAGGTCCGCGAACGCGGCGGTGAGTTCGGCCGGACCGACGATCTCGAAATCGGCGTCGAACCTGGCGATTTCGGCTGCCAGACCGGGCCAGGACCACGAGCCGAGGACCATCCGGCAGCGGTGCGGGCCGAGTTCCTCGACGACGGCCTCGCGGGAGAATTCCAGGACGGTGCACGCGGGCAGTTCGAGGATCACCTCACCGAGGCACGGCCAGTCACCCGCGCCGTCGGACCCCTTGAATCTGCCGGTCACGAATGCGGCGACATCCCCACCCGGCACCTCGCGCGGGGTGAAACGCGGGCCGGTGGGAACGCGCGGCACGATCCGGTCCGCGCGGAAGATACGCCAGTCGTCGCGATCGAGATCCCACGCGAGCAGATACCAGCGACCATCCCGGGTGAGAACGCGATGGGGTTCCACTCGACGCGGTGCTGCCGTCTGGTGGCCGTCCGCGCGTGTCGTCGACACGGGGGTGTATTCGAAACGCAGCACTTCGCGGGCTCGGACCGCCGCGTTCACCGCCATCAGCACGGTAGCGTCGGCCCGCGAGTCGGACGGGCGAGGCACGGTCGCGAAGTGGACCGCGTCGATGCGGTGGCGCAACCGCGCGGGCATGACCTGTCGTACCGTCTCCAGCGCCCGGGCCGCGGCTTCCTCGATACCGGCGCCGCTCACCGCCGCGGTCCCGAGGGCGACGGCGAGGGCGACGGCCTGTTCGTCGTCGAACAGCAGCGGCGGGAGTTCCGTTCCCGCCGCGAGCCGGTACCCGCCGTCCGGGCCTTTGCTCGCCACGATCGGGTAGCCGAGTTCGCGCAGCCGGTCCACATCGCGGCGCACGGTGCGCGGACTGATGTCGAGACGTTCGGCCAGCAACGCGCCCGGCCAGTCACGGCGCAGTTGGAGCAGTGAGAGCAGCGACAGCAGTCGCGCGGACGTCTTCGGCACATCTCCGATACTGCCCCGAGTAGCGGACACATCCTGGCCTCTTCCGCTGCGAGCGTGGTCCCGTGTCGCCGCGACGGCGACACGGGCCGGTGATCACGCCGGGAAATATCCCTTCGACGACAGGAATCGATGATGTCCGTCACCACCACCACACACCTCAACTTCCGCGGTGATGCCAGGGCCGCGCTCGAGTTCTACCGGTCCGTTTTCGGCGGCGACCTCGCCGCAGTCACCTACGGGGACGCGGGCGCGGCCGAGGACGGCCCAGAAGCGGTACAGGTGATGTGGGGTCAAGTGCTGGCCGACAACGGCTTTCACGTCATGGCCTACGACGTTCCTTCGGCGATGCCCTACGACCAGGGCGTGAATTCGGTGTTCGTCTCGGTGCGCGGCGACACCGTCGAGGAGGTCACCGAGTACTGGAAAGGGCTGTCCGAGGAAGCCACCGTCGTCGTCCCGATCGGTCCGGCACAGTGGGCGCCCGCCTACGGAATGCTGAAGGACCGCTTCGGCGTCGTCTGGGTTCTCGACGTCGCGAGCTGATCGACGGCACGGCTGTTCCGCCGCGACGGGACCTCGGATCCGGCGTCCCGCCGCGGCGAACCAGCCGAGGTCGTAGATCCCGTCGCCGAGGCTCCGCAGCCCGCCATCGTTCCCGGCACTGCCATTTCACCTACCGGTCCGCGAACCGTCACGAACCGGACAGTGATGATCACCCGGTGTTCGCCCGGAGCCCGAAAAAGATCCGGCTTGCTCACGGCGCGCGCGTGTGGGCCATCACGCGGGATACCGGCGCGGGCGAGCTGCCCGGGGAATCCCGCGCGGAGCGGAACTCGAGCTACAGTCAGCCTCTGCACGGTGGATGACGCGCTTGTTCCGGTACCGGAGGGGTACGCGCCGCATCGAAGAGGTAGTGAACTGAGAGGTATGCGGTGAAGGACCGGTCGGGGGATGCGGTTCGGCGGTTGCGGGCACGCGGGCGGGATGTCCTCGACCGGATCGGGCCGAAATTTTCCGAACAGCGCGTGATCGCCGAGGCCACGCAATACTGGTCGGCGCGCGCGGATCGGGCCTGGGAAGGTAACTCCCATTGGCGCGATGGCATCCCCGACCAGTGGGAACAGGTCGGGCGTGACCATTTCGCCCTGTTCGGCAAACTGGCGCGGGTGCTGGACCGGGAACCGACGATCGGCACGGTCGTGGAGTGGGGATCGGGCGGCGGCGCGAACGCCGTCGCCTTCGCGCCGCACGCGGATCGTTTCATCGCCGTCGACGTCGTGCAGGCCAGCCTGGACGAATGCGAGAGCCGTACCCGGGCGGTGTGCGAGACACCGTTCCTGCCGGTCCTGATCGACGTCGCCGCTCCCGAGGAGGCCATCGAACGGATCGGCCCGGGATCGTGCGACCTGTTCCTGTGCCTGTACGTGATCGAGTTGCTGCCCTCGCAGGAGTACGCGCGCCGCATCCTCGACATCGCCGCGGAACTGCTCGGTCCCTCCGGGGTGATGTTCGTGCAGATCAAATACCGCGACAACGCCGACCGCGCACCGCACAAACGCAATTACGCCCGAAATCTGGCATCGCAGACCATCTTTCCGATCGACGCGTTCTGGCAGGTGGCGGTCGCGCACGGCTTCGAACCCGAAGTGGTGTCGCTGGTGCCGCAGAACGACCTGGACCACAACTACGCGTACGTGCTCCTCACGCCGTCGAAACAGGACCGCGGATAGGTCGATCGACCGATGCGACGGGACGGGGCCGACGTACACCATTGGTGACACGGTCTCCATAAACGCTCACCGAGGCTCGAAGACGCAATGCGAATTGCGGACAGCCTTGCCCGCCAACACTTCCGACAGACCGTGCTCGACTGCGCGCCGCGCAGGATTGTCGCATCGATCGAAGGAATCTCATGTCTCGTCAACTTCGGTACGGCGCCCGTCGTCGTACCGTCGGCGTCCTCGCGGGTGTCGCCGCCATCGCGTTCGCGACCGTCGGCGGCCCCGCGCTGCCGGTCGCGGGCGCGTCCAGCCACCGCGAAGCGCCCCTCGTCGCCGCCGATCCGGCGGTGGACAACACCGATGTGTACGCGTTCGTCAGTCCCGACAAACCGGATACGGTGACGATCGTCGCCAACTGGTTCGGGCTCCAGGAGCCCAACGGCGGACCGAACTTCTATCCCTGGGCCACCGACGCCAACTACGACATCAATATCGACAACGACGGCAACGGCAAGCCGAATCTCAGTTACCGCGTCAACTTCACCACCGACGATCGGCGCGGTGGCACCACCTTCCTCTACAACAACGGCCCGGTGACCGGTCTCGACGACGAGAATCTGCTGTTCCGGCAGAATTACACGGTGTCGGTCAGCCAGGGCGCCGACGACTGGCGTCCGATCGCGCACGGCCGAGTGGCGCCGTCCTACACCGGGCAGGCGTCGATGCCCGACTACGACGCGCTGCGCAAACAGGCGACGACGAGTCTGCCGGGCGGCGGAACCGCCTACGTCGGCGCCGCCGAGGATCCGTTCTTCCTCGATCTGCGGGTGTTCGACCTGCTCTACGGCGGGGATCTGTCCGAGGTCGGCACCGACACACTGGCCGCGTCCAACGTCAACACCGTGGTGCTGCAAGTACCGAAAAGCGATCTCGCGCTGCGCAACGACGCGACCCGCAATCCGGTGATCGGCGTGTGGAGCGACACCGAGCGCAAAACACTGCAACTCACCCCCGGCGCGGCCACATCGGTCGGCGAGTTCGTGCAGGTGTCGCGACTGGGCAACCCGCTCGTGAACGAGGTGGTCGTCCCGGTGGCGCTGAAGGACGCCTTCAACAGCCTGTCGCCGAGCAAGGACGCGACCATTCCCGAAGTGGTCCGCCGGGTCACCGATCCCGAACTGCCGACATTGATCGAGGCGCTCTACAAGGTGCCCGCGCCCGCGGGCCCGCGTAACGACCTGGTGGAGATCTTCCTCACCGGAATCGCGAAGAAGGCGCCGACATTGGACGGCAGCGCGCCGCCCATCCAGGCGGATCTGAACTCGCAGATCCTCAACGCCGACGTGCAGGCCTCGACGTTCCAGCCCTCGGAGATGCTGCGGTTGAACATGTCGGTGCCGGTGACGGCGAAGCCGAATCGGCTGGGGGTGGTCGGCGGGGATCTCCAGGGATTCCCCAACGGTCGTCGCTTGAGCGACGACGTCGTCGATATCGCCTTGCAGGCCATGGTCGGCGCGGCCCAGGCCGGTAAACCGGTCGAGGCGCTGGCCGCGGGGGACAAGGTGGACGCCAACGACACGTCGTTCTCCGGAAGTTTCCCGTATGTCGCGCTGCCGTCACCGGGCAAGACCACCGGTGGCAAGGCCGTCGGCCAGACCTCGTCGACGGCCGACACGACGAACACCTCCGTCGCGATGCCGCAGAGCGGGGACGACGACACGTCGGCCGTGCTGCTCGTCGCCGCCGGGGTCGGTGTGGGCGTCCTCGTCGCGGGTGGCGGACTGCTGCTGATCCGCCGCCGGTCGCGTCGGGCGCCGAGTCCGTCGTCGAACGGCTGATCCCCGTGCGGGCGGTGACATCGAGCCGATGTCACCGCCCGCACCTCTCCGTACCCCTGCCACTCGAGGACCCGTGATGTCCGAAAATCTCTTTCGCGTCTTCCGCACCCCTCTGCTCGTCCTGCTGGTGCTCACCGGGCTGACCGCCGCCGCCGTCGGTGTCACCGCCGCGTGGCCGGACGTTTCCCCGACGGTCGAGACCATCGCCGACCCGAGTGCACCCCTGCGCGCGGAGATCACGCGGGCGAGACAACAATTGGATCGGGTCCCGGACAATACGACCGGTTGGGCAGTGCTCGGCGCCGCCTACGTCGAACTGGCGCGGATCACCGCGAATCCGGAGCACTACGGCGCGGCCCAACGCGCCCTGGACCGTTCGCTCGAGCTGAAACCACAGGACAATGCCGACGCGCTCATCGGGTTCGGCGCGCTCGCCAACGCCCTGCACGATTTCACGGCCGCGCGTGACTACGGTGCGCGGGCGCTCGCGCTGCGACCGAGCAGCGCCGACGCCCACGGTGTCCTGATCGACGCGCTGACCCAACTCGGCGAGGCCGACGCCGCGACGGCGGCGGTCCAGCGGATGCTCGACCTGCGACCGGGCGTGCCGTCGTTCACCCGCGCCGCCTACGACCTGGAACTGCACGGCCGGACCGACGACGCCGCGGCGGCACTGCGCATGGCGCTCACCGCGGCGACCACCGCCGACCAGATCGCCTTCTGCCGTTACCACCTCGGCGAACTCGCGTTCGACACCGGAGACCTGGATCGGGCCGAAAGCGAGTACCGCGCGGGTCTTCTGGCGTCCCCGGACAACGTGGCGCTGCGCCGAGGGACGGCCAGGGGCACCGCGGCTCGCGGGGATCTCGACGGGGCCGTCGAACAGTACGAAGCGCTGACCGCCGCCGCGCCCGTGCCCGAATACCTGATCGAGAAGGGCGAACTGCTCGAAGCGGCGCGCCGTCCGGAGGAGGCGGCCGCCGTCTTCCGGGAGATCTCCGAGCGGTTCCGTCGACTCGAGGAACAGGGCGTGACCGAATATATCGACGCCGCCCACCTCGCGGCCGAACACGGCGATCCCGCCGAGGCGGTGCGGTTCGCGGAACTGGAGTTCGGTCGCAGGCAGAGCGTGATCACCTCGGATGTGCTCGCGTGGTCGCTGCACAAGGCGGGCCGCGACGCCGAGGCGATCGGCTACGCGGACCGGGCGTCGGCGCTCGGGTGGCGCAACGCGTCGCTGGCCTATCACCGAGGCATGATCCTGGCGGCTCTCGGCCGGGCGGATCAGGCCGCCGCCGCGCTGACCTCCGCACTGGAGATCAACCCGCATTTCTCGCCGCTGCACGCACCCCGCGCCAGGCAGGCCCTGGCGGCACTGGCCGGGCGCTGAGCTCGGCCGTCCAACGGGCTTGACAGCCAGCGTGATTCGGGCCGAGCCCGCCCGCGATACGGTAGGGAGGTGACTGGCGCTTCTCCCCATCTCGACACCGGTAGCGAGCATCGGGGGTCGGCTGGGTCGGGCGGTGTCCCACCCGCGTCCATCCGGGTCACCGAGGTGCTGGCCGCGCTGTCGCTGACGACCGATCTCGCCACCGGAGCCCCGTTCGAGAAGGGGCTGGCGACCTGTCTGGTGGCGACCGCGCTGGCCGAGCGGATCGGCATGGATCAGTCCGACCGGCGCGTCGTCTTCCAGGCCGCCCTGCTCGGCGCGATCGGCTGCACCAGCCGGGCCTCGGAGAACGCCGCGTCCTTCGCCGACGACATCGCCTTCCAGCGGGCCTATCACGTGCTCGACCCCGGCGACGCCCCGGTCTACGCCGCCCAGCTGGCGCAGTTCGGCTCCTGGGCGCCGGGTTTCCAGCCTTTGGTGCGTGAACGCCTCGAGGAGATGACGCCCGAGCAGGGTTCGGCGGCGGTCCGCTCGGTGTGCGAGGTCAGCCGAGCCCTCGGACCCCGGCTCGGCCTGCCGGACGCCGCGGTGCTCGCGCTCACCGAGGTCAAGGAACGCTGGGACGGTCTGGGAAAGCCCGAACATATCGGGGGAGAGAGTATTTCGCTGCCCGGCCGGATCGTGCATGTCGCCGAGCAGGCGGTGCTCGCCGCGACGGACCTGGGCAGGCGCGGCGCGGTCGACGAACTGCGGCGGCGCGCGGGCGGACATCTCGATCCGGATCTGGTCGACGCGTTCGCCGCGGGCGAGATCTGGGACTGTCTCGATGTGCCGGACGCGCTCGCCGCCGTCATGCGCGCCGAGCCCGGTGTGCCGGTGTACATCCGACCCGCCGAACGGCTGGAGCTGTGTACGGCGCTCGCCGTCGTCGTCGATCTGAAAGGCCGCTGGCTGCTGGGGCATTCGGCGCACGTCGCGGGCCTCGCGCACGGCGCGGCGAACCTGTCCGGGCTCGGCGCGGCCGATATCGACACCCTCAGCGCCGCGGCCATGCTGCACGATATCGGCCGGGTCGGTGTGTCGTCGGCGATCTGGGATCGCCCCGGACCGCTCGGCGCGGGGGAGTGGGAGCGCGTCCGGCTGCACACGTACTGGACCGATCGGGTACTGCAACGGTGCCCCGGCCTGGCGGATCTGCGTGAGATCGCCTCGGGTCACCACGAATGTCTCGACGGCAGCGGATATCACCGAGGCGTGCGCGGCCACGATCTGTCCAAATCCGCCCGAATCCTCGCCGCCGCCGATGTTTTCGCGGCCCTCACCGAAGCCCGGCCGTACCGTCCCGCCCATTCGCCCGACGCCGCGGCCGGAATCCTGATGTCGGCGGCGACGACGGGGCGGCTGGACACGGCGGCCTGCGCCGCGGTCGTGGAAGCCGCGGGCCTGCGGAAACCGCGGACCGAATATCCCTGCGGCCTCACCGAACGCGAGGTGGAGGTGCTCCGACTCGCCGCCCGCGGCCTCTCGAACCGCCTGATCGCGGCCGAACTCGTACTGTCCGAACGTACTGTGGGCCACCATCTCGCCCACATCTACGACAAGACCGGCCGCCGCACCCGCGCGGGCGCCGCCGTCTTCGCGATGGAACACGGTCTGATGCCGGAGTGATCCGCCGTCGCCGGACCTCGCACGCCGGTAGTATGCGAACAGGATCCCCGAGGCGATACGAGCACCTCGGGGATCCTGTCGTTCACTCCGCTCGAGCGCGCCGTCGCACCGCCAGCAGCACCAGACCCGCGAGCACCGCGACCGTCACCACGCCGACGATCACCATCGTGTAGTCCGAGTCGTCCTCGGCCGCCGGTGCCGCCTCGGTGACCGGTGCGGGTTCGGGGCTACCGAAGGTCAACGGAACCGCGGCCAGAATGGCGGTGGGATCGGTCAGGCTGGTCACGGCGATGGCGCACGCGCCCGCCGCACTCGTGCAGTCCACGCCGCCGACATCGGCGGCCAGGGTGATCGATGTGCTGCCGCCGTTGGATTTCCACACCCCCGCCGCATCGGCGCTACCCATCAACGCGGTCGGCAGGTTGCAGTCGGTCGGCGCTTTGACCAGTGGTTTGCACTGTCCGACGGCCACCATCGGCAGATTCGCGGGCAGCCCGTCGAGCGTGACGGTGACCGATCGGCCGACCGCGACTCCGGTAGGTGATTCGACCTGTAGGGCGGGATCGGCCGCGGCCACCGGACTCGTCGCGAGCAGGCCCGCGCCGAGCAGTACGGCCGCGCCCACGCGTAATCGCGTCGTCGTCATATCGCGCCTATCCGAAACTCAACGGAACGGTCGCCATCATGGCGGACGGATTGTTGAGCGCGGTGACGGCGACGATGCAGGCGCCCTCGAACGCGGTGCAGTCCACGCCGCCGATACTGGCCGCGAGAGTGATGGCGGTCCCGGAATTGGAGGTCCAGTTGCCCGCGTCGTCGGCTTTACCGAGCAGGGTGCCCGGCAGATTGCAATCGGCCGGTCCCGAGACCTGCGCCTTGCACTGGCCGATCGCCACCGAACCCTGGATCCCCTCGATTCCGCTCAGCGACACATACACCGCCTGCCCCGGCGAGACCCCGGCGGTCTGACTGACCGACAGATACGGGCTCGCCGTGGCGACACCCGTCGCGCCGAATGCCGCGGCGCAGGTGAGCGCCGCGATGGCGCCGAACCGGATTCGCGTGAATGTCATTTCTCCTCCTGGATTATTCTCTGATTCGCGGGAATGGTCAGCGCCAGGCCCGTGATGATCACCAGCAGTGCCGCGGTGGCGAACCACAGTGGTGTCGACGGGCCGGACAAGTCTTCGACGGCGGCCGTGCTCGCGGCTACCGGCGTCTGCACGGTGCCGCCGTGGAATCGCGTTCCGGCGAATCCGATGAGTACGACAGCGGAGTTGGCGGCGAGAATGGATTCCGGCTCGCTGCCCGGCAGTGGCGCGGCCGCGATGACGCATTGCCGCTGGGCGCAGTCGATATCGCGGAATTTGGATCGTGCGGTGAGCGTCAGTTCCGGAAACGTTCCGTCGGCGGCGATATTGACGAAGGTCGCGCCGCCCTCCAGATCGCAATCGGTGAGCCCGTTGGTGTAGCCCTGCTTGCAGAGCCCGACCGCGACGGCGGCGAGTCCGGGCCGGAAGCCGCTGCCTCGGACGGTGATCCGCTGACCTTCGGTCACACCGTCCTCGGTCCCGACGTGCAGGGTCGCGGTGTCGGAGGGCGCGGCGTGGCCGACCGCGGGCGCGGCGACGAGGCCCGCTGCGAGCAGAGGCGCGAACACGGCGCGGCGCAGCGCGGTGCGCGTGGAGGTGGTCACGGGTGGTCTCCTTCCGGAACGGCGGACTGCGTGCGAGGTTTCGACGTCACGACCGACCCGGCGGTGACCGATGCGGGGGTGACCGACCCGGCGGCGACCGATGCGGCGGCGACTGATGTAGCGACGATCGATGCGGCGACGATCGCCAGGACGGGAACGACGGTCAGCGTGAGCGCCGTCCCCGCGCCGACTATCGCGCCCAGTGCCTCGGCGACCGCGAGCCCGGCGACAGCGCCGAGCCCGCCCGCGCACACGGCGAGGGCGGTCGGCCGGACGGCGCGGGGATCGGTGGACCGGTCCAGTTCGAGTGCCGCGCGCGCGGCGGCCGCCACGGTGACCGCGAGTCCGATCGCGAGGGTCGACGGTCCGGGGGCGAGGGCGACCAGCAACGGCCCTCCGGCCGCGACGACCAGGATCAGCGCCACCGAGACCTGTCGCAGCGGCAGGAGGACGGCCACCAGGGCCGCGACCGCCGCCGCGCCCACGACGGGCATCTGATCCACCCCGACGACTTCCCAGCGGAACAGCAAGAGATGCAGTGCGGGAGTGAAACTCACGCCGAGAGCCAGACCGGCGGCGGCGTAGCCGAGCAGGACCGGACCCGCCGTCGTGCCGCCGGTGCCGGGCGTGGCCGTCGCGGGGGTCATGGCCAGCGGAATCGCGAGCACGCCGAGTCCGGCGGCCACGACCCCGGCCACCATCAGCCCCGACATCGGGTCGTCGTAGGACAGTCGCGCCAGCGTGGCAGCGGCGAGCAGGCCGAGCCAGGTCAGCGCGTGCCTGGTGGTGCGCGCATTCGCGCCGAGCGCGCCGAAGGCCGTTCGGCCGGTGGTGTAGGCGATACCGGTGAGCGCGCCCGCGGCCAGCGTCGCCGCGGTGAAGAGGATCGGTTCGGAGGCGACCGCGACCAGGATCAGCGCCGCCCCCGCGCCGATACCCGACCACGCGCCCGCGCGGGCGGCGGTGTGGCGAACCAGTCTCGGTACGGCGAGGGCGGTGAGACATCCGAGCAGCGCCGCCGTCACCACGACATATCCGACAACCGCGCCCGGGATATCGAGGACGCCGCCGATCGGTTTGGACATCAGGATCAACTGCCCGCCGCCCACCGGTCCCGTGACGGCCGCCCCCGCGGCGAGTGCCCACGCGAGCAGCGTGTCGCCTCGGGGGGCCGCGGGATCGGTGGCCGACGCCGAGGCGCGCGCGGTCGAGTCGATCGACGGCCGGACAATGCTGTGGTCGGTCACCTTGCCTCCTGACATGTTCCGCTATGAGAAACGCAGTTTCGGAATGGGCTCAATTGAATCGGTGGCGGAGCGAGAGTGTCAAGGTGCGAAACGTCCCGAAACACGAACGTTTCATCGGATTTCGGGACCGGCGTGACGCAGCCGACAGGCATCGATCGGTCCGTCTGGAGAAACGGCCGTTTCCCTTGTAGCGTGGCGTTCGATCGCGTTGCTTCGATGCCGGGCCGCCGCGTCCGGCGCTGTGGAAGGAGTCGCGATGTTCTCCGTCGCACTGGTTGTGCTGTCCCTCGTCGAAGTCGCGACACTGGTCGCGCTCGGACGACCGGGCGCGGGTGTGCGCCGCCGCCTGTTGATCTGGGCGGTCGGCCTCGGATGTGCCTACGATTCGGCGATATTCGGGCTCGGGTCCGTGGTGGGAGCCGGGCAGGCGCTCGAGACGGCGAGTTGGTTCCGGTTCCTCGGTCACGCGGTGCTGACCCCGTTGCTCGTCGTCTGGGCCGCGTGGAAATACGCGGACCGACCGGGGATTCGCCGCGGCGCGGTGGCGGTGACCGCGTCGCTGATCGCCTGGGGCCTCGCCGTCGACGTGTGGGGTCTGCGGCTGACGGTGCGTACCTGGGCGGACACGCTGCGTTACGCCCCAGAGGAGGCCGCCGTCCCGCTTCCCGCCCTGATCGTCGTGGTCGTTCTGATCGCGGCGGGGGTGATCGGATGGCGACGTGACGGCGATACCGCGTTGCTGATCGGCGCGCTGGTGATGTTCGTGGCGGCCGGTGCCGGGGCCGCCGCGCCACCGCTGGGCAATCTGGGGGAGGCCGTGCTGCTCGGCGCGATCGTGGTGGCCGAACGCGGCGATTCCCTGCGCCGCACCGCTGATTCGGCCGGTCGGCGCGAGGTGTGACACCGAGCCACGCCGACCGGTTCGCGGCGGAACCGTTCGATCAGTACGGGCGCAGGATCTGCGCGCCCGGCGCCGCGGCCACCCGGCGGAAACTCTCGTCCGGGTAGAACTCCGAGGTGGGGGTGCCCGACAGGTAGTCGTCGGCCCAGCCGATGGCGAGTGCGTCCAGTTCGGCCACGTTGGAGGTCTGGGGCTCGCCGCACAGCAGCGTGCCGAGCAGGTCCGAGCTGCTGCCCTCGGCGTCGGTGTGCACGCCGCCGGTCAGGCGGACGCCGAGGAACGGGCGGTGCAGATACTGCTGCATCGACATCGTTCCCGTCCCGAGGTTGTTGCACGCCGACGGCGCCGCGGAGATCGCCTGGATGGGCAGCGAGGTGGTATCGAGATTGATCAACGACGGATCGGTGTTGTTGTCGATGAACGATTTCACCGGGTCGAGCAGGATCAGGCCGCGCAGACCCGACCAGGCCTCGGGGTAGGTGGTGCGCAGGCGGTCGGCGACATAGGTGACCGCCTCCGCGCCCGCCGAATGACCCACGAAGACCATCTGCCGTGGCATCGCGACAGGTGCGCGCCCGATGCGCGCGGCGGCCTCGGTCAGACTCGCGCCGAGTGTGCTCGCCGGATCACCGGAGGTGCCGAACAGTCCGGCGACATTGTCGAGAAAACCTCGATTGCCGGTCAGGTTCTGCAAAGTGCAGCCGTTGAGATCCATGAAGGGCAGCGCCGGGGTGAAGACCAGGTAGCCGGCCTCGGCGAAACGCGTCGCCAGATCCGCGACATTGGCGTTGCTGCGGGCGAAGCCGTGTTGCAGCCACACGAGGCCGCGGGGCTGACCGGACGGGAAATACCAGTCCGACGACTGGTGCAGGACCGCCGACCCGCACGGGATGTCGACCGATTGGGCGGTGTGGGTGACGGACTCGGCGTGCGCGAGCGCCGGAGCGAAGAAGGCCGCTCCGGCGACCGCGGTCGCGGTGATCACGGTGGGTAGTCGAAAACTCATTCTGGCGCTCCTGCGATGACCGGTATGTTTCCTCGAGCGAAATGGCGTTTCTCGACCAATTAGCGGTCACGACCGGCCCCGTGTCAATGGCGGGAAAAGTGATCGACATCGCCTCCGACCTGCCGTGATATGGCCGATTCCGGGCAGAGTTTGCGTCGCGGAAACCGTGTCGGCACATTCGCCGGAAGCGGTGGCGCTTTCCGGCGTCCGTGCGAGGCGGTCCGGGTCGGCGCGCGCGCCGCGACCCGGGCCCGTTACCCGGTGATGATCTGCCGTCTCAGCGCCGATTCGCCTGTCGTCGCAGAATATCGCGGCCCGCGATGATCGGAAGATCGAGGAATGTCCGGATTCCCGGAGCCGCCGCGCACACCGGAGCGATCGCGTGCACCGCGTGCATGGCGGTGCCGAGGCAGCCCTGATCGACCTCGTCCTCGCCGTGGGTGGCGATCTCGGCTTCGAGCACCATGGACGGCACCCCTTCGACGGTCACCTTCCAGCCGCGCCCGGTCGGCCAGTCCGGCGCCTGGTCGGGCCGCATCCTGGTGATGTGCTCGACGGTCAGCATCGGCCTGCCGTCGATGATCGCGGTGTAGGAGAACCGTTGCGCCGACACCGTTCCCGCCTCGATCGGTCCGGCCTTGGTCTCGAACGGTTCGTCCGCCACCGCGACGCGGCGGTCGAAGACGAAATCGTCGATGGTCGCGCCGAGGCCCTCGGCGAGCAACATCAGCGGCGCGCGGAACGCGGTGCCCGCGACGATCGGATCGGCCATCAGCACCGGTTCGTCCGGATGCTTCCCGAAACCCATGATGCCGACGACCATATCGGTGCTGTCGTAGGTCGAGTAGTCCAGAAGTTCCTGTACCAGAATGGAATCCGTGCGGTACAGCAGCGGGGACAGGGTCAGTGGCAGTACCTCGGCCGCCCATCCCGGCTCGATACCGGTGCCGTGGAACGACGACGCGCCCTCGGCACACGCGCGTTCGAGTCGGTCGACGACCTCCTGCCCGAGACTGAGGGGGTAGATCAGCCCGGTCACCGCGGTGGACACCACGTTCTTCCCGGAGGCGAGCAGTCGGCAGATGTCCTCGACGGCGCCCATCGGATTCATCTCGCCCTGCGGCATGTACAGGACGCAGTCGGCGTCCAGCGCGAGGATTTCCTCGATATCGTGGGTCGCGACGACGCCGACGGGGCCGATTCCGGCGATCTCCCCGACGTCGCGGCCCGCTTTCGCCTCGCTGTAGGCGTACGCGCCGACAAGTTCGAGGTCCGGCAGATCGTGGACGGCGGCGACCGCGTGCCGTCCGACCGACCCCGTCGCCCATTGAATCGTTCGCAGCACCGCATCGCTCCTCACATCGCGCCCGAGGTATTTCGCTGTCGACCATACTGTATTTGAAACAGTATGTGCGGCGATCAGCGAAACGCGATATCCGGTGCTTTTCGTCTCGTTCTCAGTAGTCCCGCAACAGTGTTCCCGCGCCCTCGACCCGGTCCAGGATTCCGTTGTCGCGTAATGCCATCCACCAGGTCGCGGCATTGATGGCGATCACCGGTTTGCCCAGCCAACGTTCGGCTTCGTCGGCCAAGCCGACCATCGACAGATTGGTGCCGCACTGCACGATCGCGTCGATGTTCTCGCCGTCGACCCGGAGTATCGCCGAGCGCAACACGTCCTCGGTGACATGGGCGATCGATACCGCGGTCGGACACCGCAACCCCTCGATGGCGGCCACCTCGAAGCCGAGTTCGCCGAAGAACCGCACCACATTGGCGTCGCCGACGGGCTGATAGGGCGTCACCACCCCGATCCGGCGCGCGCCGAACAGTTCGAGCGCGCGACGGCACGCCTCCGCGCCGGTGGCGACCTCGAGCCCGGTCAGGCCCCCGATCTGTTCGACGAACCGCTTGTTGCCCTCCACCCCCTCCCAGAAGGTCTCCGCGGACATGCCCATCACCATGTAATCGGGCTCGCAGGTCAGCACCCGCTCGCAGGTCGCCTCCATCTCGGCGCGGATCTGGTCGAGCAGGCGGCCCATGCCCTCGTCGTCGTCCATATTCTGGTCGCGGATGTGGATGCGCCCGAAATGGGCGGTGACTCCCGGCACGCCCATCCGGGCGAAATCCGGTTCGACCACGGTATTGGTCGACGGGGCGAGTACGCCGAACTTGCGGCGCCAGCCCAGCACGTCGGGCATGGTTGTCTCCTCTGTTCAGTGCGCGAATTCACGCGCCGACCGGGGTGTCCGCCGCGAACAGATCGCGTCGGCGGACCGGGGCCAGCGCGAACCGCGCGGCGATCTTCGGGGTGGTGAGCCAGCGGACGTGAGCGCCGTTGCGCGCCTGCGAGACCGCGCGCTCGGCCAGCCACGGCGCGACGGTGTCGACGTGGTCGGCCAGGATGTTCATCACCTTGCGCACCTTGACCAATTCGTCCTCGGTGTAGCCGTGGGTGAGCAGGTCGGTGACGACCATGCCCGGACTGAGCCGCCCCACCGAGACCCCGTCGGGCACCTCCCGCGCGAGCGCCTCCGACAGATAGGTGACGGCGCGTTTGGTCGCCCCGTACACGCCGAGGCCCGCGACCATCCGTCCGTCGCTGCCGAGTCCTTCCATATTCCAGACGTGTCCGCCGCCGCCCGCTGCCATCCCGGCGATCGCGACCGCGCAGCCGTGGATCGCGCCCAGCAGGTTGGTCTCCACCACCGCCTGCGAGGTGGCGGCGCTCAGCGCCCACGCCCGCTCCCGGTCGTGCGAGATCCCGGCGTTGTTGATCCAGATGTCGATGGGGCCGAGCAGTTCGCACCCCGCGTCCCAGAATCGCTGGACCTGGTCGCGATCGGTGACGTCGGCGGCCATCACCAGCGCCTCGTCGGGCAGTTCGGCGCGCACGCGCTCGATCCGCTCGGGATCGGTGCCGCAGACCGCGACCCGATGACCCGCCGCGAGCAAGGCGCGCGCGATGCCGAGTCCGATACCGCGCGTGCCCCCGGTCACCGCGACGGTCTTGACGGCGTTCACGACCGCTCCAGAATGCCGTGCAGTACCGCGTCGAGGCGGTTGTGCTCGAAGATCTCGTAGACCACGGCGATCCGGGTGCCCGCACCCATGCCCGGTTCGGCGTCCATGACGAATTCCCTTCCCTGTAACCGCTTTCCATCGGCGAAATGCACCAGCGGATAGTTGGCGCGCCCGTAGGCGGTCGCGTTGCCCCAGCCGTCGGGGCCTTCGTAGAACAACCGGGCCCCGTCGCGGCGCGCCAGTGTGCGGTAGTCGTAATCGATCGCGCCCGACCAGGTGATCTCGTGCCGCGCGGTGAGCAGATTCAGCGGGTCGATCGTCAGTTCCATCCGTACCGGCCCGATCGGTCGCTGGTCCGCGCCCCACAGCTCGCATGCGCCGGCGTATCGGCTGACCTCCTTGGACGGCAGAATGAAAGGCACCGCACCGCAGCGTGTCTCGTGCGCGAGATGGTCCTGCACCAGATCCGGGACTCGCGTGTAGAGGCCGTTGAAAACCCCGACCATCGCCGGTCCCTGCCGCAGCACCGAGGAATACACCTGGGTGTCCTCGATGGTCTGGTTCCAGGTGTTCAGGCTGACCTGCCACCCCGGCCCGTAGTAGTGGGCGTCGACGAAACTGCCGTAGGGCTGGCCCGCGCCGAAGAAATCGGGACCGGTGTAGAGCCGATCGGCGTCGGAATCGGTGACGCCGAACGCGAACGGCGCGGCCAGCGCGAAACGTCCTGCCAGCGCGCCACCGCCCTCGATGCCGCCGTCCATGTAGTAAGTGGTGACACCGTCGCGGAACACCGAGGAGCGGCGGATGTTCTCGAATCCGCACCAGGTGCCCTGCGCGTCGAACAGCGACGGCCTGCCGACCCATTCGCCGGTGATGCGCTGCTGCCAGCGACTCGGTTCGACCGCGGTGCTCATGCGAGCAACTCCCCACGCACCAGATCGCACTGCTCGGGACCGATCAGCCGGGTGACCCGATCCCACACCGGATCCACCCGGGGATCGAAGAGATTCGCGCGGTTGGCGCGATCACGGCCCGCCAGGTCCGCGTCGACCTCGCCGATGCCCTTGTCCACCAGTGTCAGCCAGTGTTCGAGATAGCTGTCGACGGTGCCGTCGAGTGCGACGAAAGCCTCGGGTGTGACCCGGCACACCAGCATCCAGGGCGACATCATGGCCCGCTGACGTGGGCCGATTGCGGCTGGTGAAATGCCTTCGGTCGACCATGCCGTTTCGAGTAACGGTGTGAGGGGTGCGAACACCTCGTCCAGGTAGTCCAGATTCACCGCCAGATCGGCCCGGGGGACCAGATCCAGATGCATCGCGTGATACTCGGCCGACGCGACCGAATCCAGGGTGAAATGCGGTATCGCCGAATCGCTTCCAGTGAACGCGAAGATCATGTGGCTGTCCAGGCCGATCTGCGGCACCACGAGAGAGACCGTCACCGCCTTGTCGATCGGCCCGCCGCGCAGCACGCGCAGCCTGCCGACCGGTTCGGGCGACATCGGACTGGTCAGGGCGATGTCCTGGGTCACCGCCAGATCGAGGGCGTCGGACAGTGTCGCCAGCGTGCGGTCACTGAGCGCGGCGGGCAGACTCATCGGGTTTACCTCCATTGCGGGCCTTGTGCACCCACGCACTGGCCAATTCGGGGTGGTCGCGGCGAGTGGGTGAGGCGATGACGGTCGCGTTGCGCCGCGGCCCCTCGGTGGTGATGATGTCGTCGCCGCCGACCCACCAGCCCTGCGCGATCAGCTGGGCGCGGCGACGGCGGTAGGCCACCTGGAGCGCGTCGCTGCGGACATGCAGTTCGTCGGCGAGATCGAAGGGCAGCAGCTCCGGGCGTTGGGCCTCGACCACCGGCCGATCCTGGACCAGGATCTTCTCGATACGTTTGCGGGCGTTCTCGTCGGCCCAGCCGCCGGTGAAGAAATTGCGGTAGCCGATGATCTTCACCATGGTCCGGTCCTGGGTGATCGGGATGTTGAAGTCGTAGAGCAGCATGTCGCCGATCGGCAGGCGCACATGCAGTTTCACCACATTGGGCAGGTACCAGCCGTTGGTGACGGTCACGTATTCCGGACGCGGTTTGCGTTTGGCCAGCAGGCCCCAGAGTCCCTTGGGCGGCGGCGGGCTCAGGAAGATGTCGGCTTCGGCCGACCAGTCGTCGGAACGGATCTCGAAAGCGGGAATCTCGGGTTTGTCCGGGTTGCCGAAGGAGGTGCCGTGCACGAACGGGGTGTGCGAGGCGTCGACGACGTTCTCGAAGGTCCGCTCGTAGTTGGCGTTCAGCTCCATCTCGAAATGCACGGCCCGGAAAGTCGGGTCGTCGTGTTCGGGGATGACCGGAATCGGCGGGCGCTCGTCTTCGGGCAGATCACCGAGAAAGGCCCACACCATGCCGTACCGTTCGACGGCCGGATAGGAATCCACCCGCGCCTTGCGCGGAATACCGCGCTCCTCGGCATTGGCCGGGATCTTCACGCACGCCCCGTCCGGGTTGTACTGCCAGCCGTGATAGGGACACGCGATGCGGTCGCCGACGAGGCTGCCCATCGCCAGGGATCCGCCGCGATGCACGCACAGATCCGACAGACAGACCGGTGCGCCGGATTCGCCCCGGTAGAGGACGAAATCCTGGCCGAGACAGGTCACCCTGATCGGTTTCCGGGTGACCTTCTCCGCGAATTCCAGTGCGTACCAGAAGTTCTTCAGCATGTGCGCTCGCTCCTATCGGCGGTGCAGGACGACACCGTCGTCGGAAACGGAGCCGTCGTCGGAAACGGAGACGTCGCCGAATGCGGACAGTTCGGCTCGCGCGCGCGCCGAACCCGACACGTGGGTGTGCAGGAACAGCGCGGTCAGCCGCGAGAACGCAGGCATCGCGTCGGTGTCGGCGGGCCCGTCCAGGAATGCCCGCGCGGCGGTCGGATCGGCATCGGCGATGGCGAAGTGGTTGGCGCCCTTGATGATCGCCAGTAGATTCGCACCGTCGGGCAGTGCTTCCTCGAAGGTGCGAGCGACCGGATCGGGCCGTTCCAGCCCGTCTTCGCCGTAGCGGTCGGCACTGCCCATGATGACACCGTCGTTGGTTCCGACACCGAGCAGGACCGGGCAGGTGACCTGTGCGGGCAGCACCGTGCCCGGCGCCCAGCCGAGCATCGTCGCCACCATGTTGTGCGCGCCCCATGCGAATACGGCCGCGATCTCGGGGAAGTATCGCGCCGACTGCAAGGCGACCGTGCCGCCCGCCGAATGCCCGCCGAGCGCGACCCGCTCCAGATCCAATGCCCCCGCCAACGGGCCCGAGGTGTTCAGTTCGGTCAGCGAGGAGAGAATCGCGCCGATCGTCGGACAGGTGGGCGCGGTGCCGTAGGTGTCGGGCCGCGCCGCGGCGAGGTCGACGCCGGGCGTGAGCCCGAACTGTCCGCCGAACAATTCGGCGACCCTGTCGAATGTGGCGACGACGAAGCCGTTTTCGGCGATGGCGGTGGCGAAGCGCCGGTAGGCGTCCTGGCCGACGTTCACCCCGGACAGGAACAGGACCACCGGATACGGCGCGTTCGCCGGATCGGCCCAGAAGACGCCGGTGAGACGTTCGGCGTCGTCACCGCGGACCTCCGCCGGGTAGTAGATCTTCAAGTGCGCGGTATCGAAGGGGGCGGTCCCGTCGGTGCGGACCGACCACCACAGGGAACGGATGATGCTCATGGATGTCCTCCGGCGATTCGGGGTGGTCGGCGTCTCGTGCTCACGCGACCGGCCGTGGTAGGACGCGGTCGCCGCCCCACAGCGCGCGGACCAGGCGTTCGGTCAATTCGGCGCCGAACATGCGCTCGCCCATGACATTCGCGGGATCGCGTTCGGCGATATTGCGCCGGATCGCCAGATCGCGCCCGGCCAGTTCGGCGCGCTGTTCGGCGGGCACCGGCTCGGCCGCGTCCACCCAGCCCAGCCACTGGTCGACGCGACCGCGCAGCAGAACGGCGACGGTGTCCAGGTTGGGTCTGGTCGACGGGAACGAATAGCAGTAGGCGGTGGGGGACAAGCTCGCCCTGATGAATCCGGTGCGGCTGGTGAACCACGCGAAATCGGGATGCTCTGCCTTGAATTCCAGCCAGGGGGCGTCGTTCTCGGCGTAGTAGCTGTCGAAGTAGTCGCCGTCGCCGACCATATCGCCCCGGGGTACGGCGTCGACGTAGAACCAGCCCTCCGGCCACAGCAGCAACGCGATCGCCAGATGCGGGACCCGGGCCTGGGGGCCGAGCCACAGCGTCAGGTGCAGATTCACGAATCCGGTGCCCGGGTCGCCGATCCACGAGTGCACCAGCCAGTCGACCTCGGGCCCGGTGTAGGCGGCCAGACTTCCGGCAGGACCGGTTTCCGGGTCGCCGTAGTGCTCCAGATCGACGGTGGACGGGTCGCGCGTCAATTCGAACCGCGCCGCGAGCCGATCCTTCAACTCGGTGAGCAGAGCCCGCCATTCGGTGAAGGTCTCGCTCACGTCGGTACGCGGATTCTCGTCGACCATCTGCTCGACGTGTTGCAGCGTTTCGCTCACCTGATCACTTCCGTTCCTGACGATGCGATGGCGAGCGGCCGCAGCGGACGCCCGTCCACGAGATTCGTGCCCTTGGAGACATTGCGGTTCACCGCTTGGGCGGGCCGGACGGCGGCGCTGAGACCGACCGACCCGGCGACCGTCGCGCTCACGACCGGATGGCTGATGACCCCGGTGAACGGACCGCGCCACGCGGTCCACAGCGTGAAATCCGGGCTCAGCGCGTAGCACGCGCCACGGAACTCACCGTCGGCGTCGTACCCGGCGGCGACGATATTGAGCCGATTCTCCGCCGACCGTTCGGCCAGGCCGAGCCGCAACTCCCACGGCTCGGACGGTGTGTGGGTGACCGCGACGACATCGGCGTCGGCGACCGCGGCCAGCCGGAACGTCTCGGGGAAGATCGCGTCGTCGCCGACCACGATCGCCACACGGCCCCAGGGCAATTCGAAGACGAGCAGGTCGTCGCCGAGTTCGGTCAGCCACGGGTGCCGACGCGTCGCATGTAGTTGCGGCTGACGACCCACCACGCCCCCCGCGTGCACCAGCAGGCCGTGGTTGGCCGCGCCGTCGCGCACCGACACCACCGCGTGCGCGGTCGAATCGGCGAGCGCGTCGACCAGATCGCCCAGTGGGATATCGGCCAGTTCGGGCAGCACGATCAGCGCGGCCCCGGCACGGGCGGCGGCGCGGACCAGCGCGACGTCGGCGGCCACCACCGCGGCCGTGACGGAAGCAGCGCCGGGCGGCGCCGTCCTGGCGGACGGCTCGGTGAGCCGGTGATAGATCTCGGGACGTCGCGCGGCCAGTAGATCCGTGCCGTCGGGCCGGATCTTGTCATCGGCGCGCGCGACATCGATATCGGCGACGACGATCGCCTCCCCGGTCGGCGGTGCGATCGCGACCACCGTGCCGTCCGGCGCGACGATCTGGCTTTCCCCGGCACCGTGCAGCCGGTCCGGCGGAACACCCAGGCGCGCGGCGATCTCCGGCACGAGCTCCTCCGGCAGCAGCGGCCCGACCTTGTTCGAGGCGACCACCCACACCTTGTTCTCCGCCGCCCGCACCGGCACGTGCAGACTCGCCTCGTCGACGGCGAAGGAGTTGAGACTGTTCAACAGGATCTGCGCGCCACGCACCGCCAGTGAGCGGGTGACCTCGTTGATGACGCCTTCCATGCACGCGTACATCCCCAGCCGCCCGATCGGGGTGTCGATGACGGGCGAATCGGTCTCGCCCGGATCGAAGTAGTCGTTCTCCGCGCCCATCAGGACCTGCTTGTCGGACTCGCCGAGCAGCGTGCCGTCCGGTCCGTAGAGCAGGCTCGTCGCCGTCGTGCGGCCGTCGTCACGGGCGAGGCCGACGCCGATCTTGACGTAGAGGCTGTGCCGTGCCGCACGTTCGGCGACCGCGGTGAGGAACTCGTCACCGATCCGGCAGGCTGCGCGCCGTGCGTGTGCCCGATCGGCGTACCAGGATAGGTGGTGACAGAACTCCGGCAGCACGACGAGCTCGGCGTCCGCCTCGGCGGCGGCATCGATGGCGCGCAGGCACGCGGCCAGATTGACGGTCACCTCCGTGCCCGCGGCGAATTGCGCGGCCGCGACTCGACTCATGGCATCGTCCTCTTTCCGCAGCGGATGGTGTTCCGTAGATCGAAACAGCGTTTCCAATCGACTCGAATTCTGTCCCGCTGCCGATCGCGTGTCCAGGCAGGCAACAGGCAATTCATCTGGACGTAACATGCGATGAGCGACGCCCGAGGGGAATTCGGCTCGTGCGGAGAAACGCCACTGGGCTCCGGCCCGACCGTTCGGCGCGCTGTCGAAACCGTTTCGACGCCCGGCGGGACCGCAGTACCGTCGCGATATGCCCGACCTGATCGCACCGACCGCGCGTCTGCACACCGCGTGGCTGCGGGCGCACGACGAATGGGGACCCGGCCCGCACGAAGACGGCTTCGGGCTGCGACCGTCCGACGAGGTCGATTCGCCCGCCGGTTTCGCGGACTGGGTGGCACGGTTGACCGCCGAATCGGACGAGGCAAGCGGTGCGCGCTGCACCTACCGATGGATCGTCGAGGGTGACGGCGTGCTCGGCGGAATAGCGCTGAGACACGGGTTCGACGACCATGTGCGATGGGCAGGCCATATCGGCTTCGGCATCCGACCGTCCGCGCGCGGTCACGGGTACGCGGGCTGGGCGCTGGGCCGGATGCTCGGCGAGGCCGCGGAACTCGGCATGGATCGGGTGCTGATCGTCTGCGCCGTCGACAACATCGCCTCGGCCAAGACCATCGAGCGGCGCGGCGGCGTCCTCGAAGGCATCCGGGAAACCCGGCTCGGACCCGCACGGCGCTACTGGATCAGCGTGGCGTCGGCACTCTCGCGGTGACCTCGTTGCGGTACAAAGGATTGCGCGTTGTGTTCGGTCCCGGGGTTCACCCGCGCAGTACCCTGCTCCCATGACATGGTCCATCGCCGAGGTCCATCGCCGAGGTCCAGCACCAACGGAGCAGGTTGCGCGCGATCCTCGAGCGGGCCACCGGGGTATCGGCCACCGAACACGACGTGTACGCCACCGTGAAGTTCGTTCATGGCGTCACGACGACGCAGCGGGTGAGCCTGTGGTGGGCGGCAGACACCGTGCGACTCGGTGCGTGGGTCGGCGAATTGAAACCGCAGTACACCGCCTTCTATTCGAATCCGACCGTGGTCGACGGACTACTCGCCCTGGAGAACAGTGGCTGGTCGATCAGGGCGAATCTGCATCTGGCGTACCATACTTCGCGACCCGAGCAGCGATGGTATCCCGCGATGGCCCTGACCGGCCGCGACTACATCGGCCGATGGACGCGGGATCTCCCGCACGCGGGACGTCGCCCGCGAGAGGAGATCGCCGATCCCCGATTCGGCCGATGGCTCGTCGACCGCGGCTACCTCACCGACGGCGAACTGCCCGGCCTGCGCGACTGGCTAGCCCGGCACTCGCGGCGACACATCGATATTCGCCCGAGTATCGCGGTCGAAAGGGCCTGGGCCACCGACGAGACATCGACCGGGGACCGCGCCCTCACGTCGCACATACGCACCGCCATCGACGAGTTGCTCGAGGCCCTCGACGAACCCGGCCTGCGCGCGACGGCGTGAGAGTCGCGTCAGCACCGAATCCGCCTGCGGTCGAACGACCTCACGTGGCCCGAACACGACACCGATCACCGTCGATGAATGCCCGCCTCTCGGCCCATCTCTCAGGGATCTCGTCGGTACGCTCGTGGCATGGGCGGGGACTTGTTACCGGCGATCGTCACCATCGGCCCGTTGGCGCTGTTCGGGTGGGCGGCTCTGCGGGCGAAACACCACGGCCTCGGAGGCGCGTTCGTCGGGCCGTTCCAAGAGATGTTCGATCCCGGCGCCGCGCGAGCGCAGATCGTCATGGAGGAGATCGCGGAACTGCCGGATCCGTCCGACTCGGGCGATCCGGGCGACGATGATGCGCCGAACACGGTGGTGTACAGGGGTGTTCGGCTCCGAATCGACCCCGACAGGGCGCGGCGGCGTGAAGGTAACGGGGCCACCGGGAGAGCTGGATGAGCCGGTCGAATCACGGTTCCGTGCGGCGGTAAGGCCACGATGTTCGAGGCCCCGACGGTGTGCGGGGACCTCGAATCATCTCGGGGAGCTCAGAGCTCGACGATCTGCTCCTTCGGTGTTCGCGCCGGGTGGCCGTCTTCCAGGAACTCCTGGGGCACGAGGTTCTCGATGTAGGCCTTGATCAGCAAGGAGGTGGTCGGGGTGTACCAACGTGCCTGCGCGACGGCTCCGAGCATGATCCACAGGCCGTCCTGCGGCGTCGGCTTCCAGACGTTGTTGATCTCGCCGTCGGTGCCGAAGCCCCATACCTTGCCGACCTTGTCGCGTACCTCGGCGCCGAACCATTCCTCGATCGCGTTCTCGATGGATTCGTAGCCGGTCGCGAGAACCACGGCGTCCAACGGGATCTCGTCGCCGTTCTTCAAGGTGACGCCGGTCGCGGTGAACGTGTCGACGTCATCGGTCTGAACGACCCCGATATCTCCGTCGATGATCCGTTGCGACGCGCCGACGTCCAGGTAGTAGCCGCCACCGGTGAGGAAGTAGCTGTAGAAGAATCCGGTGTCCTCGGGGCCCGATCCGATTTTCATACCCGCGGCCCGCAGCTTGTCGTGCAGTTCCTTGTCGATCTCGTCACCGATTTTGGTCTGCGCGATGAAGTTCTGCTTCAGCTGCGGATACACCATGCCCGACATGAACCGGATGTCGATCAGTTCGGCCGGGATATCACGAGGGTTGTATGGTGCGTACGACAAATTCGCGGTTTCGATATCCAGCACGATCGCGGGCGAACGTTGCAGGATCTTCGAGGTGCCGCCCTGCTTGTGGATATCGAGTGCGATGTCGTGCCCGCTCGTTCCGGTGCCGACGACGAGGACGTTCTTCCCCGCGTAGTCCTTGCCGTCGACGAACTTGCTCGAATGGACGACCTCGCCCTCGAAGTCCTTCAGGCCGTCGATATCCGGGATGCGCGGTTTCTGGCTACCGCCGGTCGTCAGCACGACGTGCTTGGGTCGCAGTTCCCGCACCGAGCCGTCCGACTGCTGGATCCGGACGGTCCAGCGACCCGACGCCTCGTCGTAGGTGCCGCCCTGGAACTCCGAGGACGTCCAGAAGTTGATGTCGAGTGCCTCGACGTAGGCCTCGAACCAGTTGGCGAACTTGTCCTTCGGAATGTACTCGGGGTAGCTCTCCGGGAACTTCATGAAGGGGAAGAAGAGCATTCCGTGGGGCTGGTGCAGCAGCAGGGACTCGTAGCGCTTGCGCCATGTATCGCCGATTCGCTCGTGTTTGTCGATCACCACGTTCGGCACACCGAGCCGGTTCAGGTGCGCTGCCATCATCACGCCGAACTGGCCGCCGCCGACCAGGAGCACGTCCGGGTCGGAATCGACGAAACTCGCTTCCTGTGCGCGGTATTCGGACCAACGGATATCGGGATGGGTGTCGTCGAAGCGGTCGCGGCGTGGCCATTGCGGTGCGTGATCGCGGAAGCCGTCGATGCGGGTGAGCAGGTTGACCGCGCGCCAGCCGCTGGGTGCGGTGGTGTCCTCGACCAGGTAAGCGAGGCCGTCAGCCGTTCCGGCCTCGACCTCGAACGCGAGGAACACCTCGATTACCCGAGGTCCGCCCTCTTCCTGAGAGATGACCGGCGCACTGGGCTTGCTGTCGTCGACGTGAAAGTTACGCGCGTAAGTGCCCGTGATGCATCCGAGGATCAGATCGATCACGGCATCGCGGCCCGCCGCCTGACGAAAGTTCCATGTGAGCGCTCCCAGATCTCGATAGAAGCTGTCCTCGAGGAACAACGCCTCGAATCGGCTGCGGTCGCGTGAAGCGAACGCCTCATCGAGAGCGCCCAGCCATCGCTGAGCTCCGTCGAGCGCCGAATCAGTCGTGGCATCGAGAGTGCTGGTCATGTAGTGCCCCTAGCTTACGCGCATAACTAATGACACCTACTGGTGCCGTGTTAGCAAGCTAACAAGCCCTCGGTGTGCCGTCAATCGACCTCCCGGCGTCCACCTCGGGAGGTGGACGCCGAGTGGGGCCGGAAAGCTCTGTGGGCAGGGATTACCGCCTCACCTCCGACGGGGAGCTACACGACCTTGGCGGCGATCAGCAGGTTCCAGATCTCACCCTGGTCGACGACCTCGACGCCGAGTTTCTCGGCCTTGGTCAGTTTGCTCTCGCCGACCCCGGCGCCGGTGATGAGCATGTCGGTATTGGCCGATACCGACGACGCCGCCGTCGCGCCCGCCTTCTCGCACAGACGCTGGAACGTCGGGCGAGCGACCTTCTCCCCGGAGCGCGGGTCACTGAGCGCGCCGGTGATCACCACCGTCTTGCCCGCCAGGGGCGCACCTGCCGCGACGACGGGCGGCAGGTCCTCGTCGCGGACGTCGAGACTGACGCCCCGCTCGCGCAGCCGTTCCAGTTCCGGGCGCAGGCGCGTGAGGTGCGTGACCAGGGAGGCCGCGACCTTCGGTCCGATGTCCTCCACCGCGACGAGCCGTTCCTCGCCCGCGTCGGCGACCTCCTCGAGTGAGCCGAATCCCGCGCGGGCGAGCCGGGCGGCGGTGCCGTCGGAGGCCATGGGGATCGCCAGCCCGATCAGCGCTCGGCGCAGTCCGACCCGGCGGCTGGCGTCGATCGAGTCGATCATCCGCGCGGCCGAGACCTCGCCGACGCGGTCGAATTCGAGCAGGCGCTCCTTGGTGAGGGTGTAGAAGTCCGACGGGTGTTCCAGGATGCCCGCCTCGGCGAGTCGTTCGATCCACACTCCGCCGATGGCGTCGATATCGGCCGCGGCGCGTGAGGCCCAGTGGATGAGTCTGCGGACCGTCTGCGCGGGGCAGGAGACGTTGGTGCAGAACAGTTCTCGGCTGTTGCCCTGTTCGGTCACCGGCTGCGCGCACGAGGGGCAGGCGGTGGGCGGCACGATCTCGATTTCCTCGCCGGTGCGTTGGGAGGCGTCGAGTACGCCCGCCACGAACGGGATCACATCACCCGCGCGGCGCACCAGGACGGTGTCGCCGACCTTGATGTCGCGGGCGCGGATGACCTCCTGGTTGGCCAGCGTCGCCTTGGTGACGGTCGTGCCGCCGACGAACACCGGCTCGAGCCACGCCACCGGAACGATCTTGCCGGTCTTGCCGACATCCCAGATCACCTCGCGCAGCAGCGTGGTCTTCTCCTCGGCGGCGAATTTGAACGCCAGCGCGCCACGCGGGGAGTTCGACCGGGTACCGGCCGCCGCGTAGGCGTCACGGTCGGCCAGTCGCAGCACCGCGCCGTCGAGGTCGTAGTCCAGTTCGTTGCGATCCCGCTCGATCGCGGTGATCGCCGCCTGGGCCTGTTCGGCGTCGGCGCACAACCGCATCTGTGCCCCCGCGACCCCCAGTGCCCGCAACCCCTCACCGAGATCGACCGCCGTGTCGTCGTCGGTGTCGAGGTCGAAGCCGAAGAATTGCAGGCGGCGCTCGGCGACCGTGGCCGGGTCCTTCGCGCGGAGCGTGCCCGCGGCGGCGTTGCGGGGATTGATCAGTGGTTTGTCCGGGTGGGCGGTGTTGTAGGCGAGGAAGGTCGAGCGCAGCATCACCGCCTCGCCGCGCACCTCCACCCGCGCCCTGGATTCGATCCGCTCGGGAACGCCGTCGACCAACGCCCGGACCAGCATCGTCACGTCGTCACCGGTGGTGCCGTCACCCCTGGTGATCGCGCGCGCCAGTGTCCCGTCCTCGAAGACCAACGCCAGCGACAGGCCGTCGAGCTTGGGCATCACCACCACCGGCTGGCCGGGGAAACGGTCGAAGAACGCCGCGACCTGTTCGGGCGTTGTCGACTTCTCCAGCGACAGCATCGGCCGCGAATGCCGGATCGGGGCGTGCAGCACCGCGGGCGCGCCGACCTGCTCGAGCGGATTCGGGTCCGGCGCGAGCTCGGGATTCGCCGCGATCAGGCCGCGCAGCTCGTCCTCGACCGTGTCGTACTCGGCGTCCGCGACCAGCGGCGAGCCCTGGTAGTAGGCCTCGCGCAGCGCCACGATGCGGTCAGCGAGCTCTCGGATGTGTTCCCCAGTTTCCACAGACCATGACGCTACAGAAACCCACCGACACCACCGTGCACCGTGGACACGACCGATGGCCGCGTCCACGCGGCGGGCGCCGCGAAAACCGGTTCTCGGATCGGGATCGGCCGGGTGTACTGACACCATGACGATCACATCTGTCACCGTGCGCGCCGCCGGTGACGTCGATCTGCCCGCCGTGTTGCCGCTGGCCGTGGCGTTCTACGCGGAGGACGGTTTCGCCACCGGCGAGCGGGCCCTGCGGCGCAATCTCGCGACGCTGCTCGCCTCGCCCGCTGCGCGGGTCGCGCTGGCGTACTCGGCCGATCGGCCGGTGGGCTTCGCCGTCACCGCCACCGGCTTCGGCCTGGAAAACGGTCCGATCGCCGAACTGGAAGACCTCTTCGTGGTCCCCGCCGCGCGGCGGCACGGCGTGGCGGGACGACTCATCGAGGACAGTGCCGGGTGGGCGCGCGAGCGAGGCTGCGGACGCCTCGAATTGGTCATCGCGCCCAACGGCGGCGAGGTCGGGCACCTGTTCGACTTCTACCTCGCCCGCGGCTTCCGAGACGAAGGACGCAGCCTCATCAGCCGCCCTCTCTGAGGCGACACCGCGCTTTCGTCGATGCGCGTGCTGCGGCGGTGCGGCAGCCGTGCTTCTACGCGGCGATGCGTTATCGTCGCCCCCCGAAGGGGATGCCGGGTAGGTAGGTCACCGAGGTTCATCGCTCACCTGAAATGCGTTATCAGGGAGGAATTGTGGACATCACCGAACTCATTCTCGACGATCACCGCGAGCAACGGCGGCAGTTCGCGATCCTGGAGCAGATCGATCGCTCCGAGGTCGGCGTGCTCTCCGTCATCTGGGACAGGCTGGCGGCCTTCCTCGAACTGCACGCGCTGGCCGAGGAGGAGATCTTCTACCCGGCGCTGCTTCAGGTGGGTATCGCCGCCCGGCGCAAGACCGGGGTGGAGGACGAGACGCTCGACGCTATCGGCGACCACAACGACATCAGGGACGCGATCGCCGAAGTGGCGCGTCATCGGACGGGCACCGATGACTGGTATAAGGCTGTGGCAGCGGCGAATTCGGCCAACAGTGACCACATGGCCGAGGAAGAGCGCGAGGGCCTCACCGACTTCCGACGCTTCGCGAGTCTGGACCGTCGCCACCGGCTGGCCGTCACCTTCGCCGCCTACGAGGCGCGCAATTACGCGGGCGTCCAGCCCGTCGACAAGGATCCCGTCGGCTATGTCCGCGAGGTGGAGAAGAAGGTACGCACCGACACCGGCGGATCGCTGAGTGTGGGCACCATGAAGCGGAACTGATCCGGCGGATCCGCGTTCCGTCCGGTGCCCTTTGTCGGAGTTCCGAGCCGAGTATGTCCCTACCTTTCCGGTCATCGCCGGAGTCGGCGAGCGAGGACGTCGCCTGGCGCGGTGCGATCCCGTCGGCTAACGTAGCGTTCCACTGTTCGAAACGATGTTTCTTATCTGGAGTGTGATCCGCGTGGACAGTTCTTCGTTGCACCACATCGTGCTGATGAAATTCCTCGAGCGGTCCGACGCGTCCGAGGCCAAACGCAAACTGCTGGAGATGGCGGACTCGGTACCCCAGATCAGCACCATCGCCATCGAACTCGACGAAGCGGGCACGGAAGTGTCCTACGACCTGTGCATGACCACGGTGCACGATTCCGCCGAGGCGCTGCGCGGATACCAGGCCCACCCCGCGCACCTCGAACTCGCCGCCTGGCTGGTGCCGCGCCTGGCCGATCGCGCCGTGGTCGACTACCGGCGCTGACCGCGTCCTGCGGGTTCAGCCCGCCGGATAGGCATTGGCCGCCGCCCCCGCCCCGCCCCGCCGGAATGCCGCCGGCGCGTGCCGCACGACGGTCTGCGCGTACTCGCGCAACCCTTCTTCGGCGTATTCGCGCCCGAATCCACTGCCTTTGATCCCGCCGAACGGCGCGCGCAGCGACATACCGGTGCGATTGTGCGTGTTGACGAAGGTGAAGCCCGCCTCGACGCGCGCGGCGACGGCGAAGGCCCGATCCTCGTCGGCCGACCACACCGACGCGCCGAGTCCGAGTTCGCCGTCGTTGGCGCGGGCGAGGACCTCGTCCTCGCTGTCATAGGTGAGCACGGGCAACGCGGGGCCGAACTGTTCGAGCCGGACCAGGTCGGCATCGTCGCACAAACCGAGAACCAGTGTGGGAGTGAGGAAATAGCCGTCTCCCTCGGGTGCGGACGCCAAGGGGATCAACTGCCCGCCGCGCCGCGCCGCATCGGCGAGCAGTCCGCTCACACGGTCCGCCGCACCGCGCGTGACCACCGGCCCCATGGTGACCTCCTCCGAGGTCGGATCACCCACGTGCAGGATGCGTGCTGCCGCCGCCCGATAGGAATGCACGAATTCGTCACAGCGTGCGCGCGGTACGTAGAGGCGTTTGGCCGCCATGCAGACCTGGCCCGCCGTCGCGAACGACGCCAGCACGAGCCGCTCGTAATCGGCATCCGTCAGGGCGAAGTCATCGAGGAATATCGCCGGATCGTTGCCCCCGAGTTCCAGCAGGATCGGCGTGAGCGCCCGCCCCGCCGCGGCGGCGATACCGCGCCCCGCGGCCTCACCGCCGGTGAACGCGATCTTGCGGACCGATTCGTGCTCGACGAGCGCGAGCACGGTATCGGGACCGCCGTGCACGACGGTCGTCCCGGGCAGGAGTGCCGCCACCGCCGACACGGTCAGCGGGGCCAACGGCGACGGTTTGAGGACGACGGTATTCCCCGCCGCCAGCGCGGGGGCCACCTTGAGCATGGACAGGATGATCGGCGCGTTCCACGGGGTGATCGCGGCGACGACCCCGTACGGCCGCGCCACCAGGTCCAGACGGCCCAGATCGTCGTCGAACATCGAACCGGCCAGTACCGCAGAAACTTTCGCGCACACCCACCGCAGATAGGTGACCGCGAAACCGATCTCGCCCCGACAGTCGGTCACCGGTTTACCCGACTCGCGCGCGAGCAGAGGCGCCAACTCGGGTACGCGGGAGGCGATCACGTCGGCGGCTTCGCCCAACACGGTCAGCCGTTCGGCCATCGGCCGGCGTGACCACTCGCGGAAACTCTCGTGCGCACCTCGCACAACGGCCGCCACCGCAGCCGGTTCGGTGACCGGCACCGATCCGACGATCTCGCCGGGACGGGCCGGATTCTCGCGTTCGATCCACATCGTCGGCACCGGCTCAGCTCAGCGAATCGATCAGACACGCGCGCCGCAGATAACTCCGCGCCGCGACCGGATCGGCGGCGAGCGCACGCAGCCTGTCGTGTTCGGCGCCGTCATCCGCACGCAGTCGCGACCAATTGTCGTGGCTGGTGCGTTGCACATGATCGACCGCGACGACCCGCCGTCGCCGAGCCGCCGCGCTCAGCACCTCGTCCGGTGCGCCGTCGACGACGTCGGCGAGCGCGGTGCACAGGGCGACCGCGTCGTGGATGCCGCTGTTCATTCCGAGGCCGCCCAGGGGATTGTTCACGTGCGCGGCGTCGCCCATGAGCAACACCCGACCCACCCGGAACCGATCGGTGACCCGCTGGTGCACCCGATACAGCGAGGAATGCAGAATCCGCCACGGTCGACCGAGATCGGCGACCCCGCGCAGACGTTCGGGCAGTCTCGCCGCCTCGGCTTCGTCGGGAGTGTCGGCAGGCGTGGGCAGCAGCACCCGCCAATGCTGCGGCGTCCGCAACAACACGAGCCATTCGTCCGGATCGAAAACGTAGTTGATCGGGGCGATTCCGGGCAGTGCCGCGTCCAGATCCTCGTCCACCGAGGCGACGAGGAACCGTTCGGGATAGGTGGTGCCGTCGAATCCAGCGCCGATCGCGCGGCGCACCGCCGAATGCGCGCCGTCCGCGCCGATCACCCAGCCCGCGTGCAGCGAACCGTGATCGGTGTCCACGCGCACCGAATCCGGGCCGGGGACGCAATCGCGCACTCGATGCCCGAATCGGACCTCGACCTCGGGCGGTAGGGCGGCGAGCAGAATCGGTGTGAGCCTGCTCTGTTCGCATTGCACGCGGAACGGGAAGGCGGTGTCGCGCGCGAGTACCGCGAGATCCAACGTCGCGATCTCGCCGCCGCGCCGGTCGCGATACTGGAAGGTGGGCGCGACGATACCGCGTTCGAGTAGTGTGCCCGCGACGCCGAGCGCGTCCAGCATTTCGAGCGTGGGCGGATGAAAGGTCGAAGCCCGCGACTCCGCCGCCAGCTCCGCGCCCGCTTCGAGAACCGTCACGGTGACGCCGCGACGCGCGAGGGTGAGCGCGGCGGTCAGACCGACCGGACCCGCGCCGACGACCACCACGTGGGGCGTGCTCATGACGTGTGCAGGGCGAATCGCCCTTCGACGCCGACGACCCTGGCCCCGGTGAAGAACAGCAGCGTTTCCGCCGTGCCCTCCTCGCCCAATCCCGACAGTCCCCACGCCGGACGCGGAGTCATGGGATTCAGACTCATGATCGTCGAGCCGTTGACCTTGACCTCACCCGCCCGGATCGTGCGCGCCACCGCCAGCGCCCGCTCGGTGTCGGTACCGCAGACATACCCTTCGAGCCCGTAGGGCACGGCATTGGCCACCTCGGCTGGATCGGTGTCCGCCTCGTAGGTGACGACGGCGGCGACCGGCCCGAACACCTCGTCGGGAAGATCCTCTTCCACGAGTGTGGGCGCGAAGTAGTTCCCGATCGCGGGCACCGAACCGAAGGACCGGGCAGGGCGATCCGCGATCGCCGCCCGCAGCATGCGTGTCTGGCGTGAATGGATCTGCGGCCCGAGATCGGTCGCCGGATCCAGCGGCGGCCCGACGGTGAGTTTGCCCAGGCGTTCCCCGATCGCCTCCATGATCTCCCCGGCCGCCCGTGCGGGCAGGATCAACCGTCCCAACGCGCGACACCACTGCCCGTTCAAGGTGGTGAGCAGTTCGGCGGCCATGCGGGCGGCGGTGTCGATATCGGCGTCGGGCAGCACGACCAGCGGATTGTGCCCGCCGAGTTCGAGTTGCACCGGCCGCAGGAACGCGGCACTCGCCGTCGCGACCGCACGCCCGCCCGCGACACCGCCGGTGAACGACACGGCCTTGATCCTCGGATCGGAGACCAGCCGTTCCCCGGTTTCCGGACCGCCGTGCACCAGCTGGAACATGCCGGGCGGCACATGCGCGGCGATCGCCCTCGCCACCGTCACCGAGCTGAACGGGCTCAGTTCGCTCGCTTTGAGGATCACCGGACACCCCGCCGCCAGCGCGTTGGCCACCTTGTGCGCGGCCATCGGCGCGGGCGCGTTCCACGGCACCAGACACAGACTCGGCCCCAGCGGCAGGCGACGCACCTCGACACCATCGCGGTCGGCGCGCCGAATGCCGTCTCGAACCTGTTGTGCGGCAAGGCGAAACGATCCGGAAACGATCACACCGAGCGGGGCGGTCTGGCGCAACGGCACCCCGGTGCTCACCGCGTCGAGCGCGGCGATCGCGTCCAGTTCCGGTTCCAGCGCGTCGGCGATGGCATCGAGCATGTCGGGGTCGACCCGCCCGCGCGCCGCCGCGGCCACTTCGAGACTGCGCTCGACACGCGCGGGCGCACTGCCGAGCGCGCGGACGGTCGCCGCGCCGGTGGCCGGATCTTCCAGGTCGAAGCCGAGATCGATGGTCGCCTCGCCCCATTCACCGTCGACGAAATCCGTGATCGGCGTGAGTCGCGTATCCATCAGCCCACCTCGGCCGGTGCGGTGGCGAACAGTTCGTTGGCCTTCGCCTCGGTCGCGATCTTGGCGACCTCGAGCATGCCGCGTTCGGCGGGAAAGGTCATGACCAGGCCCATCGCGAGATCGCGCAGCGCGCGCCCGGCCGAACCCTGCATGGACGCCGCGGACGTGCCGCCCGCCTTGAGCGCCCCGAGGGCGACCTGGAAACACGCCTCGGTGACCGAGCCCTTGCCCAGACGCCACTGGGTGAAGACATCCTGCTTCGACTTGAACGGCGGCTCGGCGGTCTCGACCGTGAGCTGGTAGCGCAGCCACAGGTAGGCGGTCTGCAATTGCCGGGTCATTTCGCCGAACAGCACCTGGTGCACCGGCGAGGACGCCACCGGTTTTCCGGTGTCGGCGAAGGTTTTCGAGGTGGCGGCGGCCAATGCCTCGTCGTAGACGTTCTGTGCGCAGCCGGTGTACACCGCCGCGATCGCGAGCTGATTCCCGACGAAACTGCCCCGGCTCCTGGTGAGCATCTTGGGAAACGCGCCCGGCACCGCGAGCGCCTCGTCGTCGGCGATGAACACATCGGTGAGCCGGATGCCGTTGTTGGCCGTTGCCCGCATACCGAGCCCGTTCCACGGCGCGCGCACGCTCACCCCCGGCGCTTCGCGCGGAACGAAGAACGTCGCGATACCGTCGGCGGTGTCGTGGCCGTCGAGTACGGCCGAGGTGAGGTAGAAGTCGGCGACGCCGGTCGCACAGCCGAACGACTTCTCGCCGTTGAGAATCCAGCCGCCGTCGACCTTGCTCGCGGTGGTGGCGATGGTGATGTTGGCCGCTTCGGTCTTCACCGATTCGGAGGCGAAATTGGCCAGCCACACTCCGTCCGCCATACGCGTGAGGACCTTCTCCGCGAACGCCCGCACCACCGGTATCTCGTCCGCGTCGAACAGTCCGGCGTCGATCGCCTCCAGCGGTAACAGGCCGCGCGAGGCGCTGGTGTTGTGGAAGAAGTACGCCAACGCGGTCGAGGGACACGCGGTGCCCATCGCGTAGGTGGCGGCGGCCAGATCGCGCAGCCCGCCGCCGAGTCCGCCGAATTTCTCCGGCACGACCAGGCCGAGCAGGCCTGCGTCGCGCAGCAGGTCGACGTGGCCCGTGGGGAAGGTTCCCGTGGTGTCGGCGTGGTCGGCCGCCGCGCGCAGCACGGGCAGGATCGAGTCCACCCGCCGCGCGCGGTCGCGTTCGTCCGCGGTCATATCTTCGACAAGTCGTTCACCGATCATCTGACGAGTCCCTCGTAGTAGGTGCGGGCGTGGTAGAGCAGGGGAGCGGCTGACCGCGGCGTCGCCGCGTCCTGCACCGATCCGAGCAGTATGGTGTGATCACCGGCCGGATGACAGGCTGTGACGACGCAGTCCAGCCAGGCCAGCGAATCGGCCAGCACGGGGGATCCGGTCCAGGCTGTATCCCAATCGCCGTTCGCGAAACGGTCCCTGCCTGCGATTTCCGGGGTCGCGAATCGGTCGCTGATATCGCGGTGATCGTGGCCGAGCATATTCACGGCGAAGACGCCGCTGCGCCGGATCATCCGGTACGTGGTGCCCGCCGAGGCCAGGCAGACCGAGATCAGCGGTGGGTCGACGGCGACGCTGCTGAAAGAACTGGCCGTCATGCCGTATCTGCGGCCGTCACCGTTGCCGACCGTGGTCACCACGGTGACGCCGCTGGCCCATTGCGCCAGGACCGCCCGGAAGAATGTGGGATCCACCGCGTATCTCGTTTCGTTAGTCGAAACACTGTCTCCCACAACGTAACGTTAGGTATCGGTTCGTGCAAGGGGAACGGGTGTGTCGTCCGTTTCCCATAGGGAAATTTCCTGCTTACACTGGCCGAGTGGCAGTCAGTGAACCCGAAAGTCCCAGTCGATCCATCGCCGCAGTCGAGCGCGCCATGGACGTCCTGCTGCTGTTCGGCCGCTCCGGCCGCGCCGACCTCGGCGTCACCGAGATCGCCACCGAACTCGGCATCACCAAGGCGGCTGTCCATCGCATCCTCACCGCGCTGCGCAACCGCGACCTGATCGCGTTCGAACCGTCCACGCGGCGCTACACCCTCGGCCATGCCGCCATCGCGCTCGGCCGGGCGTACATGGCGCGCACCGATTTACGCATCATGGCCGCGCCCGAGTTGCGCCGCCTGGCGTCGCTGACCGGCGAGACGGTGACACTGTCGATCCGTCGCGGCGACACGAGAATGTACGTAGACCAGGTGGTGCCCGATCACGAGCTGCGCGTGGAAGTGTCTCTGGGCGTTCCGTATCCGCTCTACGCGGGCAGTTCGTCGAAGGTGATCCTGGCCTACCTCGGCAAACAGGACATCGACGACTACCTGCGCAGGCAGGACCTGGTCGCCTTCACCGACGACACCATCACCAGCCGCACCGCCCTGCGCACCGAACTGACCGCGACCCGCAAACGCGGATACGCGATCTCGCTCGGCGAACGCCAGATCGGCGCGGCCTCGATCGCGGCGCCCATCCTCGATCACGACGGCGGCGTCATGGCGGCCATCAGCGTCTGCGCCCCGCTGTCGCGCTTCGAGCCCCGCATCGACGAATTCGTCCCGATCCTGCTCAAATCCGGGCGTGCGATCTCGGCGCAATTGGGTTACGCGGGTTGATATTCAGAGGTTCGCGCCCGGTTTGAGCACGCCGAGCGCGGCGGCGGCGAGCACACTGCCCCAGATCGTCCAGACGTAGGGCAGGCAGCCGTCGACGCTGCGCCGGATGGCGCGTTCCACCTCGTCGGTCGAGCCGGTCGTCATCAGCGCGCCGAACGCGGGACCGAAGGGGCGCAACGTCATTCGGATACCGAGTCCGGCGGCGATGGATGCCGCGTACAGCAGGATCTTCGCGCCGAGCCAGCGCGGCTCGGTGGTGACGCCGAACGGTTCGTCTACCGCGACGGTGTAGACGCCGCACGCGGTGAGCGCGAACACCACCGCGTATCTGATCCCGAGATCGGTCCACAGCACGGCCCTGAACCGTCCGTGCGTCCGATGCTGGATGACCGTCAGCGTGAGCCAGCCCGCCGCGAATATCCATGTGCCGCCGACGATCCACCAGGGAAACAGCGCGACACCGAACAGCGTCGCCCCGTGCGGGTCCAACGCCATCAGGGTGACCCCGCTCGGCAGGAACAGCACCAGGCAGACCTTGGGCGCGAGATCCACACCGCTCATGATGTGCAGCGCCGTCGCCCTGGCGCCGGGCGTGAGCGCCGGGTCGATGACATACCGGCTCGAATAGAACACGCCGAGGTCGCCGCCGAGCCAGAAGACGAACAACACGATGTGCACGATGATCCACCAGCCGTGCGGATGCGATCCCATATCAATCCTCTACGAGCGAAGGTGGCGCGAGGCGGATCCGCGGCGCCGGGGCGGGTCCGCCGGAGCAGATGTCCGAATGGAGACAACGTATCCCTGTAAGAAACAATCGGCAACCGGAGCCGACCGTGACCGGATCCCGACCGGGCGCGGTGGATAATCGGGTACACGGGAAGACCGAGATCCGCGAATACGCGTCCGGCGATTCGGCGGCGGTGTCGGTCGGAGAGAGGTCGGATGTCCGAGCAGCCGGGAGCCTTCGCGGACGACCCGTTCGACGGTCGCACTCCGACCGGCCACGAACGCATGACCGGCCTGTCCTGGGACGCCTCCTACCGCGACGGTCCCGCGCCGTGGGATATCGGCGGCCCGCAGCCCGCGGTGGTGCGGATCGCATCGGACGGCGGCTTCGCCGGAGCCGTCCTCGACGCGGGCTGCGGCACCGGCGCGAACGCCATGCACCTGGCCGCCTCGGGATTGTCGGTGCTCGGCGTCGACATCGCCGAAACCGCCTTGGAAATGGCGCGCGAACAGGCCGAAAGTCGCGGTATCACAGTCGAATTCACGATCGCCGACGCGTTCGCGCTGCAACGGCTCGGCCGCACCTTCGACACCGTCCTGGACTCCGGGCTGTTCCACACCTTCGACACGGACGAGCGCGCGCCGTACGTGGACAGCCTGGCCGCGGTGACCGAACCGGGCGCCACGCTGTACGTGCTGTGTTTCAGCGACGAGGGCACGGAGACCGGTCCGCACCCGGTCCGACGCGACGAACTGGAGACCGCCTTCGCCCCGGAGCGAGGCTGGAAAGTCGTCACGATCGAACGCGACCGGATCCATACCAGATTCCACGACAACGGCGCACCCGCCTGGCTCGCCGCGATCACCCGTGTATCGAGGTGATCGGCGCGAGTCGATCGACAACCCCCGCGTCGGTAGGGGTTGGATCGCCTCGGACCGAACGTGCGGTGGCGTCGAACCGTATCCGTCGCGCCACAGAACTCACCTACCGGTCGCACTCCGCCTCGTGTCGTCAGCGCCGCTTGTGACGCCTGACCCGACGCGGAGGTGACGGCATCGACTGTCGTACGGCGACATCGACGACCCCGGGCGCGAGCGGATTCGCGTAGAGCGATTCGATCGCGGCGGCGTAATTGCGCTCGACCACGTAGCGACGCAGCGACATCTTCGGGGTGAGCTCCTCGTCGCCGGGAGTCCAGGCGTGGTCGAGCAGAATGAAACGCTTCACCTGTTCCGGGCGTGACACCGTGGCGTTGCCGTCGCGGACCGCGGCCACGACCTTCTCGCGGATTCCGGGTCGGTGGACGAGGATGTCGATATCGGCGGCGAGCACGCCCGCGGCGGCCGCGTCCGCCGCGATGGCGTCCGGGTCGAGGGTGATCAGCGCGGTCAGGTACGGCCTGGCCTCGCCGATGACCATGACGTGCCCGATCAGGAAGGACGCGGCCTTGATCGCGTTCTCGATGGCGGAGGGCGCGATGTTCTTTCCCGCGTCGTTGATGATCATCTCGCTCTTGCGCCCGACGACGAACAGGTTTCCCGCGGCATCCACGGTTCCGAGATCGCCTGTGGCGAGCCAATTCCCGGCGCGAAACGCGCGCGCGGTGGTCTCGGGATCGCGGTGGTATCCGAGCATGACCATGGGGCCGCGAACCATGATCTCGCCGTCGGCGGCCAGGGCGATCTCGGTCCCGTGCACGGGTCTGCCGACGCTGCCGAAGGCCGGATCGTCCAGTGTCGTGGTCGTACTGACCCCGGCCGCCTCCGACAGTCCCCACACCTGGGTCAGCCGGATGCCCAGACCCGCGAAATACGCGAGCAGATCCGCCGACACCGGGGCGGCGCCCGATGCCGCGAACCGAATGCTGTCCATGCCCAACTGTCGGCGGACCCGCGACAACACGAGGGCATCGGCGATCCGGCGGCGGACCGGCAGCCGCCGGTAACGCGGCACACGTCGGGTCTCCGCGTCCGCGGCGCGGCGACCGATCTCGAATGCCCAGACGGCGAGTGCCTTCCTGGCGTGACCGGGTTCGGCATCGATGCGCGATTCGATCGCGGCGCGCGCCTTCTGCCATACCCTCGGCACCCCGAAGAGCACCGTGGGGCGCACTTCCGGGAGGACGGCGGCCATCAGGTGCGGGTCGGCGACCGACGTCACCTGGATACCCCGCACCATGCCCGCGTAGTGCGCGGTGATGCGGTCGGCGATATGTGCCGCGGGCAGATAGGACACGATCCGATCGCCGTGATCGGCAGGCAGGTGTTCGCCGAGGCCGACGAGCTGGGCGAGGATATTGCCGTGGGTCAGCTCGACGCCCTTGGGCGGGCCCGTCGTTCCCGAGGTGTAGCTGATGGTGGCCAGGTCGTCGGGGCGGACCTCACGCCAGCGTGCCTCGAAATCGAAGTCGGGGGCCGACATGCTCACCAGTTGCGCGAGTGACATGACACCGGGGGAGAGCCCGTCCACGCAGATGATGTGGTCGAAGGCGACACCGGACTGGAGCAGCCTCGGCAGGAACTGCTGTTCGGTGATCATGATCCGGTTGCCCGCGTTCGCGCAGATGTAGGCGATCTGCGCGGGCGGCAGCGTGTTGTAGATCGAGAACGGGGTCGCCCCGACGTGCAGTGCGGCGGTGTCGACGAGGTGGAATTCGGGCCGATTGGTCAGCATGATGCCGACGGTGTCGCCGAAGCGGATGTCGAGCGCGGCCAGGCCCGCCGTGATCCGCCGGACCTCGCGCGCGTATTCCCGCCAGCTGTATTCCCTGCCGCCGCTCACCCGCAGCGCGATCGCCTCCGGCTGCACCGACTGCGTGGCCTGGAAGGCCTCCGGGAGCGTGTAGACCGGGTAACCCAGGCTGTGCTGAAACGCGAAGAACCGCTCCCGACCGCGCATCGCACCCCTTCGTCCGATCAATCTTGAAGGAACAAAGAGTAACTTATTGACGTTCGGTCCGGACCTGAACGAGCTCGAAAGCTCGAGTCGTCTAGCATTTAGAGCGTTCGATTGATTCATCGACGTGCGGTGCAGAATCGGCGATCTTGCTGTGAACCTCTATTAACTTAATGATCCGATGTCCGGATCGATGGCCGGAAGCGTCCCCGCCCCCGGGGCGATCCGTCGCCGAGGGGATCGCGGTGGGAAGGTCTCGAACCGGTCGCCATCCGGCAGACCCGTGGCGTCATCTATGTGCCGATGGGATGCTGTATCGGCAGCTGGTGGTCGACCGCTCGGGCCGGACGGCGAGTGAGAGCGGATACGGTCCGGGTGGGCCACGAAAAGGACTTCCGACGTCAGCGCAACCGATCTCCACGAACCCCGGCGTGCCGGCGGCACGTCGTGAAAGGTGCGAATCATGAAGCTCACAGTCATCGGCGGTACCGGACGAATCGGCTCCCAGGTGGTGCGGAAGTTGACCGAGGCCGGGCACCAGGCGGTCCCCGCGGCGCCGTCCACCGGCGTGGACCTGATCACCGGCGAGGGGCTCGACCGTGCGCTGGCCGGCGCGGATGTCGTGATCGACCTGGCCAATTCGCCGACATTCGACGAGGCGTCCATCGACTTCTTCCGCACCTCGATGAACAACCTGCTCAGGGCGGGGGAGCGGGCCGGAGTCCGGCACCAGGTCGTCCTGTCGATCGTCGGGGTGGACCAGGTCCCCCAACTCGACTACTACCGCGCCAAGGCCATGCAGGAGGAACTGCTCAGACAGGGGCCGACCCCGTACTCCATCGTCCGCGCGACCCAATTCTTCGAATTCGTCGACGCGGTCATGGACTGGACCGCCGACGGTGACACCGTCCACCTGCCCACCACCCGCCTCCAGCCGATCGCCGCCGCCGACATCGTCGACGCGGTCATCGAGGTCGCGACGGGTGAGCCGCTGCTGGGAATCAGGAATGTCGCCGGCCCCGACGTCTTCCCCCTCGACGAACTCGGCCGGGTCACCCTGGCGGCGCATCACGACGACCGGACCGTCGTCACCGACGACGAGGCCGGAATGTTCGCGGCCGTCACCGGCGACGTACTCACCGCGGGCCCGGACGCGCACCTGGCGCCCACCCACTACCGGGACTGGCTCCAGAAAGTGTGAACGGGCGGAAGCGGTTTCCGGCGACCGGTCGAAAAATGTCACAGAGTGACAAATGAGACCGGATGTGTAAAGCTCGGAAACGCGGGCGGTGACCTGGGTCACCGCCCGGCCTCGGCCGCATCGAGGCGGTCGAAACGCGCGGAAAGAGATCGATGGGCACGTTACGCGTCATTCAATGGACCACGGGTAAGGTCGGCAAACTCAGTCTGCGGGGGATTCTCGACGATCCACGACTCGAACTGGCGGGCGTCTACGCCTATTCCGACGACAAAGCGGGCACCGACGCCGGACCGCTGTGCGGTCGTCCCGACACCGGCGTGCTCGCCACCAGGGATATCGACGAACTACTCGCCCTCGGTGCCGACACCGTCCTGTACACCCCCTTCATGGCCGACCTCGACCACGCCGTGCGGCTGCTGGAGAGCGGCCTCGACGTCATCAGCACGAACCTCTTCCTGAACGTCGGCGGGATCCAGGGCGAGACCAAGGCGCGGCTCGAGCAAGCGTGCGAACGCGGCAACAGCTCGCTCTACATCTCGGGCATCAACCCCGGGTGGATCAACACGATGACCGCCGCGATGACCGCGGTGTGCCGCGATGTGCAGATGGTCTCGATCGCCGAATCCGCCGATGTCTCGGTCTACGAATCCGCCGAGACCTGGCAGGCGCTGGGCATGTCGCTGCCCGAGGCGACACCCCAGGTGATCGAGATCGCCAAGATGTGGCTGAGCACCTTCCACGACGCCGTCCAGCGGATGGCGGTCACGCTCGGATACGAACTCGACGACATGGAATTCTTCATCGAACACGCGACCGCCTCGGAAAAGGTCGACCTGGGCTGGTTCTGTATGGAGAAGGACACCATCGCCGCCATCCGCGCCGGGTGGAACGGTAAGGCGAACGGCAAGACCGTGGTGCAATCCAAGGTCGCCTGGTACCTCACCAAACAACTGAACGCTGACTGGGACTTCCTCGACGATCACTACCATGTCGTCATCAAGGGCGAACCCGAAGTCGACACCCGCATCCGCTTCATCCCGCCCGACACCTGGGGCAACCACGAGTGGGACACCATGACCGCGATGCCTGCGGTCAGTGCCGTGCTCGACGTCGCCGCCGCCCCGGCGGGAATCCTCGGCCTGAAGGACGTCGGCCTGGTCGTCGCGCTCGCGGGGATCTGGCAGCACGACTGAGACGCCGATCGGTCGCGCGAATGGAGTAGCGGAATACCCTAGCCCGGCCTGTGCTCCGAACCGGACGATGGATACGCGCAAGAACAGAAATCACATCTCTGGTGAGGAGACCATCATGGCGCAAACTCCAGCTATTCACGTCGGTTCCGATACTCGGGCCAAGTCGCAGGCGGACGCTCTCCGGGACGCGGAATTCGCGATCCGGGAGACCGGTCTGGCGGTGACCTTCTCGTCCGATCCGCATATCGGCGGTGCGGGCGACCTCGACGGATCCGGTGTCGCGGTACTGGTCACCTGCTTGCCGCAGGGGTCGAGGACCTTCATCGAGGTCGTCGGCGCCAGCGACAACAGCTCGGCGGCCGAACAGGCCCGCAACAGGATTCGCACGATCACGATGGGCCCGCCCAGCTGACGTCGTGTGGTCACCGCGGTGCGTACGACGAGATTCTCGAACGCGAGAAGCGTCGAGCTCGTGACCGATCGAACATTTCCCGGGAATTCGACGTGGCATTCCCGGATGGAGTTCGGGCCACAGGCGGTCTGTGACCGTGGCCCGCCCTCGGTGGCCGCGCCGACGTCGTCGCGGCCACTCCGTTCACTCTCTGCGAGAACAGGATCCGCTATACGGGCATCGGCTGTGATGTAGGTCGCCCTACGACCCTCTGTCGGAGACATGGCCCCCGCGTTAGTCTGACTGCGGCGCGAATCGCGAAACATACTGTTCCGCAATCTCGTTCGCTCGATTTCGGGTATTCGACTCCGCGATCCGCGTCAGGTAACGCCGCGTGTCGTCCGTGTGCCTCGCGCTGTCCCGGCGCACACCACGACTCCGTGAAACGGCGACGCGCATCCTCGCTAGGAGTCTCCGATGTCACTCCCGTCCAACACTTCCCCCACCTCGGGCGCCTGTGCCGGGATCACCCGCCGCCGCGCGCTCGTCGCGGCAGCCCTGCTGGCACTTCCCGGTTGCGGCGCCATCGGCGCGAGATCCGGTCCGGAGGTCGAGCGACATCCCGAAGCCGGTGCGCCCCACTGGGATTACGACGCCGACGGCCCCGTGCGCTGGCCGGTGATCGACGGCCGGTACAGCGCCTGCGGCACCGGCGACAGGCAATCCCCGATCGACCTCGGCCATCCGACGCGCGTCGAGCCCGCCGAACACATCGATATCGAATACGGATCGGTTCGATCGCTCGAGCTGGTCAACAACGGTCATACGATCCAAGCGAACCTACCCGTCGGCGCGGGCCACACCATCGTCGTCGACGGACAACGCTTCGCCCTGACCCAGTTCCACTTCCACGCACCGAGCGAGCACATCGTCGACGGAGTCGGCGCCGCGATGGAAATGCACCTGGTCCATGTCGCGGACAGTGGCGCGGTCGCCGTCCTCGCGGTCCTGCTGGAAGTGGCGGGCCAGCGATCGGCCTTGACCGAGGTACTGGCCGAACTGCCACGGGCCGGGGCGACGCGCGCCGTCGGCGCCGTCGATCTGCGCACCGTCCTGCCGGGCGACCACGCCCAGTTCCGCTACGAAGGCTCGCTCACCACGCCACCGTGCACCGAAGGAGTGGCCTGGACCGTCCTGCGTCACCCGGTGACGGTGACCCAGGACGAACTCGACCGCTACCGCGCGCGATTCCCGCACACCAACCGCCCCGCCCAGGCACTCAACGGTCGACCGGTAGTGCTCGCCGGAGGGTAACGCGGCACCCTCGTCCACGCCCCCACCGCCCTCGCCGACGACGTCTGTTCGGTCCTTGTGTCCACGTCCGTCAGGGGGCGAACGGCGAATGGAACGAGGGACCGATCCCGAAGGCGGGGAAGTCCTCGGTGTGATCGTCCGCAGCCGCGACGGGTGTGGTGAGCGGGACGTTGTCACCGGTCATCCGCATGATGACCCGTTCCATCGCGGGCAGGATCTCGGTGCTGTCCAAATCGCCTGCGGCACAGCGGCCGACGAGCGCGTAGGTCATATTCGTGAGCACGAGGCCCAGGTCGGCGGCGTAGTCGGGCCGAATTCCGGCGAAGATCTGGGCAGCGACGGGCAACACCGCCTCGAAACCCTTCGCGTCGAGGCGGCGACCACCGGGGATCGACCTGGCCCGGAAATAGGGTTCGAGCATGTGGGGATTGTGTTCCCAGGGCTCGAACACGTAGCGCAGCATCCGTATCAAACCCTCGGCCAGGGTCTCTCCCGGATCGGGCGGTGCCAGCTCGCGGTAGATATGAGCGTCCACCCATTCGGTGATCGCCGCGAGTACCAACTCGTCCCGATTCGGATATCGCTGATAGATGGTGCTCATCGAGACACGAGCGACGCGTGCGACGTCGCGCAATTGCAGGGCGTCGTAGCCGTCGGATTCCAGTAACGTCCACACGGCGTGGGTGATCCTGGTACCCGGATCCACGCTCGCCTCACCTCCCATGCCCCTACGATAACTGCGTTACCTGTCGGGTCGGCACGGGCCGGGTGACTTCGCCGAATCGAGATCGATCTCCCACCGGATCACTCCTCGTTCTCCATGTGCGAGTCCAGGCGTGCGAGGATCTCCTCGATCCGGTCCCGCGCCCAGCGTGCCAGGTGGTCGCTGCCCATGGCAGTGGCGACCGGGGCGGGATGGTCGAGAGGGATCACGTAGCGCCCGTCGTCGGGGAGGTCGCGCCACAGCAGGCCCGCTTCGATCCTGCCGCGCGGTCCGTACTTCGAGCGGCCCTGGAGCACCTTGACGATCCCGGTGCTGACGGCGGGGATCTCGAAGAAGGCGGCGCTGCGGACGGCGTCGTCACCCGGATCGTCGTCGTTGTCGGAAATTCTGGAGACCGGGCGTTCGACCTCGTGTTGCGGTTCGGTGGACGGAAGCGACAGAGCGATGTCGTCGAGTCCGCCCGCGTCGCAGCGGGGGAGCAGTCCGAGCACGGTGTCGCCCAAGGTGTGCGGATCGCATTCGACGACGGTGAAACCACCGCTGTGCGCGAGGGTTTCGCCGGGAAGCTGGGTGATGACATAGCCGCGCGCGCGGTGGCGGATCGCGTGCACCCGGGTGCGCGCTTCGGGATTGTCGAAATCCTGGTCGTCCCAGGCGTGCGCGACCACGAAGACATCGGGTTTGGCGATCGCCCCGGCCAGCGCGTCGGTCTCGTGGTCCATGCGTTGCCGGAGCCGCTGACGGACCTGTGCCTTCTCTCGCTCGTAATCCGCTTCCAGCCGGGTACGGCTGGTGAAGACGAACGGCGCGGGCAGTTCGCCCTGCCGGACATCCTCGCAGAGCAGGTTGAATTCCAGGTCGGTGAATTCCCAGGTGTGATTCACGAGTCGAGCACCGGCTTCACCCGGTCGGGGACGGCGCCGATGGCCTCGTCGAGGTGCACTCGTGACTGCAAGAACTTGGCGGTCTTGTGGCCGGTGTTGCCCTGTCCGGCGTTACCGGCCGCGGCGCCCGGCGCACCCATCATGGGCGCGCCGCCGGGCGTGCCTTCGGTGCGGGGACCTGCCGCCACGGCGGAATGGACCGGCACTTCCGCGCCCGCCAACGACGCGCGCGGGTAGAGCGCGGACGAAGGCTGCTGGGCCGGGCCGGATGCCACGTCGGCGCCCGCGCCGCCCGATCCCGCGCCACCGGCGCCCGCGGGATCCACCGGAACATCGCCGGTCGCGGCCGCGAGGGCCCGGGGATCGAACTGCCCCAACAGGTCCCGGATCTGCTCGGTACCAGGCAGGGCGCCCCCGAGTTGGGTGACCGCTTCGAGGCCCTGGGTCAACGCCGTGCCGAGATGTCCGAGCAGATCCCGGCCCGCGGAAACCAGCGAACCGGCGGCATCCGAGGGCGATCCCGCGTTGCCCGCCGGGCCGTTCGTATGGGTCGCCGCCCCGAGCGCCTGCTCGTCCAACGCGTCGGGGAGGTTCTCCAGCACCGAGCGCACCCCCGCCGGATCCACTCCGCTGAGTTTCGCCAAGGCGTTCTCGTCGACCCCGTCCGGGATGTTGTCCAGAATCGAACGCACCTGCTCCGGTGGCAGACCGGTCAGGCCGGAGAGAGTGTCCTCGTCGAGCAGGCCGGGAAGGTTGTCGAGGAGCGAGCGCACCTGCGCCGGGTTCGCGCCGGTCGCCGCGGCGAGGGCGTCGGCGAGTCCGGCCGCGCCCGTGCCGGAACTCGGTGCGCCGGATCGCGAGGGTATGCCACCGGACGACCCGCCCGTGCCGCTGGACATCCGCGGCAGCGGGACCGAACCGAGGGAGCCCACATCGGGCATGCCACCGCCCGCCGCGGATTCGGGCTGCCCGGTGGATGCGAGGCTGCTGCGAGGAAAGGCGGAACTCCCCGATCCCCCGGACGAACGCGCGGGCACCGCGCTCCCCGAAGACCCGGCTGCCCCGCCGAATGCGCCTGCGGGATCGGAGCCACCGCCCGTTGATTCCGTGCCCGCTCCGGCGCGGGCGGCGTCGTAGCCGGGAGGCAGCGAACCCGCCTGACTTTCGGGCGAACCACCCGCGGTCCCGGAGCCCGAAAGCCCGGAGCCCGGTCCCGATCCGTAGCCGAGGGTTCCCGCGCCGGACGTTTCGGCGACACCCTGTCCCGCCTCCAGTCCTTCGCGGTAGCCCTCCTCGTAGCCGTTGCGGTACTCATCGCCCGGCTTCTGACCGGCTTGGTCGCCGTAGCCGGCGCCCTGGTCGCCGAACCCGTTGCTGCCCTGACCGTTCCCGTAGTTGCCGGGCGGGCTCTGATTGTTGCCCGGTGGGTTCTGTCCCTGGCCCCCGGCAGGCTGGGGGGTGGCGATCGGCCCGTCGACCGCCGGCATCACCGACACGGTGTTCGTCATGCCCTCGCCGTAGTGCTTCTGCCATTCCTTGCGATAGCGCCTGGTCACGACACCCGGGCAGCAGTCACCGGCATCCGAGGTCGCGGGCATACTCAGTTTGGTGAGATACAGCCATTGGGCGGTGTAGTCGAGGTTCTGGCTCATCACGATCATCGAGCTGATCAGCGGCTGCACCCCGTCGGAGTAGTTCTTGATCGCCGCCGTCGCGGCGGTCGCCCCCTGCCCCTCCCAGCCCGAGGTGCCGGCCGAGATCACGGTCACGAAGTTGTTCAGCCTGCCCATCAGGTCGGTGGCCATGGTGTGCCAGGTGCCTGCGGCCGCCAGCACCGGTTGCGGATCGAGATCACGGCCGAGCTCGTACATCTCGGTGAAACTGAGACTGTCCTTGTTCTCGATATCGGCTGTGACCCCGGGATCCTTCGCGCCCTGGTAATCCTTCAACGTCGAGGGGAAACTCTCGGCGTTCGCCTTCTCGGTGTGGGTCTTGCCGTCGTCGTCCGTCCACGTGAAACCGCCGCTGGGCCGGTCGAATTGGGCATCGGGGGCGCCCGGAGCGGCTTTGCCCGGCGTGTAGGGGGTTGCCGTGGTCGGCATCTTCAGTTCGCCGAGCGCCCGGAAGGTGTCCGCGGAATCCCCGTCGGCCCTCGTGTAGGCCCTGCCCGCGGCGATATAGGTCTCGCCCATATCGGTGACGATCTTCGCGTGGTCACCGAGGATGGTGTGCAGGCGTGACCCCTTCGTGGTGAAGGCCGTCGCCAGCTGGGCGCCGGAGGTCAGCGTGCCGATGGGCGCGAAATTGTTCAGGCGCAGGTCGGTCACCGCGGCGGCCATCCCGAGCAGGTCGTCGACCAGATCGGCGCAGGCCTCGGCCGCCTTCAGCGCCTGGGCCGCGTCGAACTTCAGATACCCCGCCTTCGCCTGATTCTCCAAGCCGGACCACGTGTTCGGTTCGAGGGCCATCGTCGCCTTTCCTCGCCGGGGATCGGGCTCCCCGCCAGTTGTGTCGCGGGTACGGTCAGTCGTCGTTGTCGGCGACCACCGATCGCGGTCCCGTCGTGCCGGAATCGTCGGTGGGCCATCGGGCCGGGTCGGGCGGTGACATCGGAGGGGCAGGCGCGGTCGGCAGCATCGATCCCAGATCCGGTGCGCCCTCGATGATCTCCGAGAGTTTGGGCAGCGCGTTCTTGCGTTCCAGCAGCGGTGTCATCAATTCCCCTCCGCGACCGGCCACTTCGGCGGCCGCGGCCTGTACCGCCGCGGTGATGTTCTCGGCGATCTCCTCCGGGCCCAGATCGAGGATGTCGTCGGCGAATCTCGTCGCGATCAGGATCCCGTCCGCATTGACCGTGACCTCGATGCGCTTGTCGCACGCGGTGACGGTGGCCGTGAGCAGTGAACGTCGCTTCTGTAGTTCGGCGATTCCTCGGAACTGCTCGCCGAGGCCGTCGAGCATCGTGGCCATATCCGCGCGTAGGCGTTCGTTCACCACGGGATCACTTCCCCGCGCCGAACTGTCCGCCGGAGGCATGGTCGGTGCCGGTCAGCGCCTTCGATGCCGCACGCTGACCCTGCGCCATGTCGTGCAGAGTCTGCGCGGCCCCCCTCGCACCGTCGAGCAGATTGTCGCGCGCGGCCCGATAGCCGATCTCGCCCTGCGCGAACTTCTTGCCGCGCTTGTCGTTTCCCCATGGCACGACGGCGGTATCGGATTCGATGCCCGCGAGGGCGTCACGCAACTTGTCTGCGGTAGCCGTGACCTTCGTCGACAGGCTTTCGGTCAGCTCCGATGCCACGAAAAGCTTCTGGGGATCGACCTCTATCCGATCGGCCACGGTTGACATCCCTTCGATATCGGTGTTCTAGGGGGTGAAAGGAATATCGACGTCTTCGGGGCCCGCGGCGGCGTGCTGCTCGGCGCGGGGGGAGGGGGCTGGGGGCAGCCACGCGCTCGACTGCGCGGCCCCGCCCGGTGGCGGGGTGAAGGCGTCCGGTAGCGGTTCGATCGACGGCCACTCTTTGGGGCGTGGCTTGCCGCGCACATCCTTGCCCTCGCCCAGGAACGGCTCGCCCGCGCCCGCGGCGATCGGGTTTCCGTGTGTGTTCGGAGCACCGGTGATCCGCGGCGCGCCACCGTTCGGAGCCGACCCGGTCGACGCGGGGGGTGTGCCGACGGGTGCGGGTGAAAGCGGTACGCCGCCGACGAGTCCGGTATTGCCTGGTGGTGGGCGTCCGTTCGCGCCCCAGCCGTCCACCGACGACTCCCACGACGTGGGCGGCCTGCCGGTGAAATGGCCGGACTGTCCGCCACCGGACGTCGTCGATCCCGATCCCGATCCTGATCCCGACGACGAAGATTCCGATGCCGACGATGATCCCGACGACGAGGACGACCCCGAGATCGTACTGGCGGCATCGTGATATACCGTCTGACCCGAACCCGTGCTCGCACCGGCCCGAGAGGGCGGTCCACTCGTCGCGTCGTGATACACCGTCCCGCCCGAACCCGAGGACGACCCGCTCTCGGTACGGCCCGAACGAGTCGAGGACCCTGCACTCCCGCTCGTGGACGATCCGTCGGTCACCGGTGGGTGTCCGGTGGTGCCCGACGTCGATTTCGGCATCCACACGTAGGAGCGGATATCCCCGCGCCCCGGGGGTATCGGGGTCCCCAACGCGAACCCGCCCCGCGCCCCGCCGACGAGGCCACCGCGCGCGATGCCGCCGACCCATCCCGCGCCGGAGGCGAACGACGACCAGTCGCCGGTGACCGCGCCCGCGGCCACGTTCCCGAATCCGGTGCCGACGGCCCCGGACGTGCCGCCGATCACGACGCCGCGCCCCACACGGCCCGCCACGTTGTCGAGGTTCTTTCCCGCCACCTTGTCGATGCCCTTGCCGAGATAGCGACCGACTTCGCGGCCGGGAATCATTCCGGCGACACCGGCGAAGATGGACAGCCCGAACTCGCCGCCGTTGAAGTGGCGACGCTTGTGCGCTCCGAGCTGTCCGACCTGCACCGCGCCGTTGATCGTGCCCGTGATGGCGGCCGCCTCGATAGCCCTCGCCCCGTAGACGCCGTACCCTTTCGCCGTGGGCAGGACCGGTCGCAGCTGTACCGCGCGAGTCCAGAAGTGCCGCTTGACCGTCGGGGCGCCGAGCCGGGCGGCGATATTCGTGATGATCTTCTGGACGGCGTCCTCGAACACCTTGAGGAAAGACCGGGTCGTGGTGATCGCGGCCGCCTCGACCGCGGGCGCGGTCGGTGGGAACAGCCACGCCCACAGGATCTCGAGTGCGAGCCATGCCAATGTCACGATGACCGTCAGCTTGGTGGCCTGGATCTCGGTGCCCATGTCGAAGGCGCTGTCGCTGATCGTCTGCATCAGCTCGGCCAGAGCCTCCACGGACTGGTCACCGCTACGGAGGACGTCGTAGCGCGCACCCATCGCGGCGCCGCCTTCTCCCTGCGGGTACGCGGCCACCGTGGCCAGCCTGGCCTCGTCTATCCCGGCCAGCAGTGCTTTCAGCTCGTTGCTCGCTGTCTCCCACGCCCGCGAGGCCGCCCACGAGGCGTCTTCGTCGCCCTCCGGCCATGTGGTGCCCGCTATCCAGGCCAGCCACTGCAACCCGTCCGGCATGTAGAGGGTCACGACGGTTCCGCGGCAAATCCGGAATGCCCTCGCGGCGTGGTCGGCACAGTTCCTCCCGGTCGGTCGACGTCGCTGGGATTACACCGCAGCAAGTTGAACTTCGATCGACGCGCAGGCGAATTCTGCTCGCGCGCAGCGAGGGTCGTGCGATCAGCGGCGAAAAGCGCTTGTCGCCAATACTGTTCGTTTCCCGCCGAGTGGTACTGTGCGCCGCGATCGAGGAGGTGCCATATCGTGACCGGAACCGAGGAGGCGACTGCGGGCAGCTCGCCGACGGACGCCGTGAGCCGCCGGATCGCGGCGCTGCTGACCGGCCTCGCTCCGCAGGGCCGCAACGAGATCCACGCGATCTTCGTCCTCGCGGCGACCGCCGAGCTGGCCGCCGTGGTCGCCACCGACGAGCAGGGTGTCGCGGCGCAGATCATCCCGACCGGAGAGGTCATGGCGCTGGTCCGGGCACATCGGGAGGCATCGACCGCCCTGTCCGAGGGGCCGTGGTGGCGGTACCTGCTCGTGGTGTCGATGTCGGGTGAGGTACGAACCGACTACGACTTCGGCGACGAACCGTTCCCCGACGAACACCTCTTCGACCCCGATGTCTATCGAGCCGACCTCGAGGTATTTCCCAGGTACCGGCTGCCGGTGTGGCTCGGCGCGCATATCCGACACGGTGACCGGCAATCACGGCCTGCCGAGGTGGCGGCGCGTGCCGAGCCGGACGCAGCCGTGGTGGAGACCGATCTGCCCGCGTTGCCGTCGATGGTCGGACGCTGGGCCGTGCTGTCCGCGGCGTTCGTCGCCGTCGGTTCCCCGTGGGGGCCGCGAGTGCTGCCCGCGCTGGGGATGTTCGAAGGCGTCGAGCGCAGCGGGTCCTCGCTCTGGGTGCTGCCCGGCGATCGAGCGGTGCTGTCCGGAGGTGTCTGGAACGACCCCGTCCTCGACGCGGTCTACAACACCGGCGCGAAGATGCCGGATCTCTACGCCGGGGCCCCCGCGTGGGTGGCGAATCCGGTGCTCGACCCCCGGGCCGGAATCGGCCTGCTGTCGTTCTGTTACTGGTGGGATCGCGGTCGGTGGTACCGGGGTGACTCACCGGCCGTCGCCGACATCGCCGCTGCGGTACCGGGTGTGTGGAGTCAGGAGAGCACCGCCGAGATAGTGGCCGCACTGATCGATGACCGGACGGGTGACCGTGAAGCAGTGCGGACCTTGGTGCGTGCCGCCGATCGGGGAAAGATCGACCGAGCCGCGCTCACGCGGGTTTTCGCCGACGGTGACATCGACGACGCATGGCTTCAGCTGATCATGGCAGGTGTGGCCGCCGACGAGTGAGCTCGGCCCCGCGTACCCCGGTCCGTGGCAGGCGGTGGGCGGCGATTCGCTTACGGCGACACCGATACTCCGGTCGCGCGGAGTCCGTCGAGTACGAAGCGCAGCGAGCGCTGCCAGGCCGCCGAGCCCGCGCTCTCGCCCAGCAGTGAGAGTGCCGAGAGCAGGTGCGTGACGTCTTCGTCGCTGGCGTCGGCGCGCAGCGCCCCGGCCTTTCTGGCGCGATCGGCCACCGCCGACAGATGTGTCGCTCCGCGTTCGCACGCCTGTGCCAGTAGCTCGGCGGTCGGCGGGTCGCCGGTGAAGGCCTCGAGGAGTCCGCGGTCGGCGGTGAGCTGGATCAGGAGGTTCTCGACGAAGCCGCTGAAGGCTGTCCAGGGGTCGCGTTCGGCCGACGCCACGGCGGCGAAGTCGTCCACCGCGGCCAGACGCGGCGGCAGCAGTGCGTCGATGAGTGCGTCGCGGGTCGGGAAGTGGTTGTAGAGCGTGCCGATGCTGACTCCGGCGCGGCGCGCGATCTCCTCGAGCGACGCGCCCAGTCCCTGCTCGATGAACACATCTGCCGCTTCCGTCAGGAGCTTTTCGCGGTTGCGGGCCGCGTCGCGGCGCATCGGTCGGGGCACGAGACCCATCATACAAACTTGAGGCCCCCCTCATGCTGATGCTAGCCTCGAATAAAATGAGGTACCCCTCAATTATGGAGGACGACAATGTCGAGAAGACGTACCGCGGTGATCGTCGGCGTAGGGCCGGGCCTGGGCATGGCGATGGCCCGGCGTTTCGGACGGGAGGGATTCCGGGTCGCTGTCCTGTCGCGCGGCGCCGGACGTCACGGCGGGTATCTGGCCGATCTCGCCGCACACGGGATCGAAGCCGAATCCCATACCGTCGATGTCGCCGACGGGGACCGGTTACAGGCCGTGCTGGAGAAGATCGGCGCCGAAAACGATATCGATCTGCTCTATTACGGTCCGGGGCCGACAACCCAGTCGATCGTCCCGATCGCCGATATCGATGTGACGACCGCGCAGTCGGCATTCGAATGGGTGTGGCCCGCGGTCCGGGCAGTCGGCGTGGTGCTGCCGGGCATGCTCGACCGCGGTGCGGGCGCGCTCTTGTTCGCGGGTGGCCTGTCGAGTGTGCGGCCCATGCCGATGCTCGGCCAGTTGGCTTTGGCCACCGCCGCGCTACGAAACTACGCGCTCACACTCAATTCCGCCTTGGCCGAGCACGGCGTCTACGCGGGCACGCTCACCATCGGTGGACTGGTCGTCGGCGGCGATATCCACGCGATGGTTACCGCCGACCCCGCGAAATACGGCGCCGCCGAGGGGCATACGCTCGATCCGGATCGGATCGCGACCACCGCCTGGGATATGTACCGCCAACGGAACCGTGCCGAGGAAGTCTTCGACGCGGTATCTGCGAGGTAGGCGCGACGGCGCACGCTCGACGACCACGTCCGGCCGCGGGACGCTCACGTACTCGAATCCTCGCCGCGCTGCATGCGCGTACGATCACGGGGCGAGAGGGGTGGGTGCTATTCGGCGCTCTTCGCAGTCGAGGCGCCGCAGTGAAAAAGTTTCGGGCAGTGCCGACCCGTGAAGGTCGAACACTGCCCGAAACCCATCTGGTGTCCGGAGGGGGACTTGAACCCCCACGCCCGATAAAGGGCACTAGCACCTCAAGCTAGCGCGTCTGCCATTCCGCCACCCGGACCGGTGGTGCTCAGCAAGGTTAACGGATGCGTCGGCTGGGACCAAATCGCGGTACAACCGGACGCGCCCGGCGGGATTCCGCCGGGCGCGTCGGGCCCCTGACCGGGGGAATCCGCCGGTTCGGCGGTGATTCCCAGCTCCGGTCGTCGGCGTTCAGCGGAGCTCTTCGAACGTCCGAGCGAACGCGAGGTCGCCGTGTCCATCGGCGACCTGACGGTCGATGAGATTCTTCACCGGCGCGATGACATCGAGTGTGACCCCCGCGTCGCGACTGGCCGTCACGATGGCGTCCAGCGCGGCCTTCTGGAAACCGAGGTGCTGGACATCGGTGGTGTAGTCGCCGGAATCGATGGTTCGGCCGTATTCCGGAAGCCCGTGTGCCATCGCCGTCACCCACCCGGATGCGCGTTCGCCGAACTCAGCGGCGGACACACCGACCGAGCGGACCATCGCCGCCCCGTGGAAGAAACCGGCGAACATCGAGTACATCACCGACAGCAGAGCGAAGTCGTAGGTGGAAGCCAGTCCCGGATCTTCCCCGAGGTATTCCGCCGCAGCCAGCGACTCGAGCAGCGATCGGTTGCTCTCGAATACGGCGCGCTCCCCGCTGTAGAGGATCGACGCTCCCGGCTGCCCGATCATCGACGGCACCGCCATGATCCCGCCGTCGAGATAGCCGACGCCGTTCGCCGCCGCCCACCTCGCCAGTTCGCGGGCGTGTTCCGGCGTGGTGCTGGTCAAGTTGATCAGTTGTCTCCCTCTCAGACGAGCGATGACAGGGTCCAGAGTTTCGTGCACCGAGGCGTGGTCGAGCAGTACCGCGATGACGAGATCGTTCACCCCGACCGCCTCGGCGACCGAAGACGCGCGGGTGGCGCCGACTTCGACCAGATCGTCACCGCGCCCGGGTGTCCGATTCCACACGGTCGTCGGGTGGCCGCTCGCGACGAGCGCCCCGGCCAGAGCATGTCCCATAGCGCCGAGACCGAGGACGGTCACTGCCTCGTGCGGGATTTCCGCCATGAACGGATCAACTCCTCGAATAGGAAAAATCGTGGTCAGCGCGCTGAAACAAACACTGCCTCCCCGTTGTTGAGTCGACAAGTGCCCACTATTCGGTCGGGTACTTACCGGCGGGTGTGTGAACAGGTAGCGAGGTCGCGCGGTGAGCGAAAAGAGATCCGGCCCATATTTCTGCGGCATCGACGCCGCCATGGACGTGATCGGCGGCAAATGGAAGGTCCTGATCCTGTGGGAACTGGAAGCGAACGGCGTGCGCCGTTTCGGTCAACTCCGACGCGGCCTACCCGGCGTCTCGGAGAAGATGCTCATCCAGCATCTGCGCGAACTCGAAGCCGACGGCATCATCGCCCGCGAGATCTTCGCCGAGATCCCACCCCGCGTGGAATACGAACTGACACAACTCGGTTCGGAGCTCAACAGCGCCCTGCGACCGCTCGGGGCATGGGGCCGCGAACGTATCGACCGGATCGGCGCGAATCGCGTCCAACCGCCCCCGTGACCCCGCGATTGGCATTCCTCGCACCGATATGTCTAAGATTTCGAATCGTCGGCGACCTACGAAGTCGCCTGCGTGACAAGAGAACACATCACCGGTCCGGGTGGCGGAATGGCAGACGCGCTAGCTTGAGGTGCTAGTGCCCTTTATCGGGCGTGGGGGTTCAAGTCCCCCTCCGGACACCAGTGCCAACCCCGCAGGGGGTGGCACCAACGATCGCGAGTGTGAGCACCAAACCCGGCCCGATCCGCTGATCTCTCGGCGATCGCTGCAGACCAGCCGGAGTTCGATTCCTGCTTCTTCTGCCGGTGCCCCGTGATGGCCAGCGGATATTGTCTCGGCGTCTTCAGTGAACGCGGACCCGACCTGCGGTGAAGTACGCCGCGGCCTGATCGATGGCCGATATCGGCTGGGTGAGGATCCGCACAGCGGTCCGTAGCCCGGTGGTGCCGTGAACCCGCTTCCGGAGCATCGTCTGCGCCTCAGGGTGGTCGAGGCCGTGAACGCCGGCTGTGGAAACGCCGACTCCGGACATCAGATCGACCACCAGCAGTTGCTGGCCCCGCCAACGATGCACCCGTAGCCCTCGCAGAGTGTCCCAAGGCAGAAAGACGGAATCCGGGGCTCCATCCAGGCTGAGTCGAAGGCCGTTGGCGGACAACCGCATTGCGGTGGGGACGACACCCTCGGCGGCCCACTTGTCCCGTAGACGCCGCCGGTTCCGGAGGGTCCGCAGCGCACCGAAGACGAAGAAAGGCACCACCGCGAACTGTACTAAGAGGTCAGTTCAGAATGAGTTTTCGGAGGCAGATGACCGCGCAGGCGAGGGTGAGTAGCGCGTGGTGGATGTCGGCGCGGCGTTCGTAGCGGGT
>NZ_QCYJ01000013.1 GCF_003123685.1 Nocardia aurea | reverse complement strand
CATGTGAGCCGCCTAGGTTCGCAGGTCGATCGCCATGGGCTGGTGCGGGAGGCCGGCGTAGAGCTCCACGTCGCCGTCGCGACGCCAGCCCAGGCGCTGGAAGTAGCCGACGTTCCGCAACTGGATGTGGGCGACCATCAGCAGGCCGCCGCGCTCGGTCGCGGTCCTGACCGCGTACCTCACGAGCGGGGTTCCGAGGCCGCGGGCGCGGTGCTCCGGCAGGACGGCCAGGCGGTCGCCCTGCCAGAACTCGCCGTCCTCGTCCAGGGGGTAGAGCCGGACGGCCCCGCCGATCACCCGGTCCGCGTGGATGGTCAGCTGGTCGTCGTCGCGGGCGTCGCGGTCGGTGCCGTGGAAGATGCGCTGCTCGTCGACGAAGACGCGGTGCCGTACCGCGTAATGGGCCGCGAGCTCCCGCGCGGTGGCGGCGGGGTGGCAGTCGGTGCCGAGTGCGCGCAGCATGGCGGGCTCAGGCGGGGGGAGGTGGGCCGATGTGGAGCAGGCGTTCCATCGAGCTCAGCCCCGAGCAGGCCTGGCAGCGGGCGCAGCCCGCCCTGGCGGTGGCGGGCGTCATGCGGCGCCGGGCCATGTAGGCGAGGACCTCGGCGTAGATCGGCCGCGTGTAGGAGCGCGGCGGCGGCTTCCAACCGGCCATGGGTGTGCCGACGACCGGGCGCAGCGGCACGATGAACGGGTAGACGCCGGCGTCGACGGCCCGTTTGCAGCCGTCGACCGTCACCCGCGGGTCCTCGCCCATGCCGAGGATGACGTAGGTGGAGACCTGTCCGGCGCCGAAGACGGAGACCGCCCGTTCCCACGCCGTGAAGTAGCCCTCGATGCCGGTGCGCGCCTTGGCGGGCGCCACGCGCGCCAGGACGTCGGGGTCGAAGGTCTCGATGTGGATGCCGACCGAGTCGACGCCCATGGCGCCCACCTCGTCGATCACGTCCAGGTCCGCGGGCGGCTCGAACTGCGCTTCGACGGGGAGCCCGCTGGCCTCCTTGACGGCCTGCCCGCAGCGCCCGACGTACAGTGCGCCACGGTCGGCGCCGCGCGTGCTGCCGGTCGTGAGGGTGGCGTCCACGGCGCCGTCGAGGTCACGCGCCGCCACCGCGACCTCAGCGAGCTGTTCGGGGGTCTTGCGTGCGACGGTACGGCCGCCCGACAGCGAGAGGCCGATGCCGCAGAACCTGCACTGGTCGTCGTTGCCCCAGTAGGCGCAGTGCTGCACGACGGTGCTCGCGACGGAGTCCAGATGCAGGAGGGCGATGTGCCAGTACGGCACGCCGTCGGCGGTGGTCAGGTCGTAGAAGCGCGGGCGGCGCTGGGCGGACGCGTCGGCGAGCCGTACGCCGTCCCGATAGATGCCGTACCCCTCGTCCTCGGCGCGCAGGACGTAGGGGGAGTGCTCGGCGACTCCCTCGGTGGGCGCCGTGACGGGAAGCCCGTCCACCCAGAGCATTCCGCAGTCGGTGGGACCGGCGCCGCCCGTTCGCCGCTCCATCTCCGCCTCGAGCCGCAGACCTCGGGCCTGGAGGTCGAGGATGAGCTCGCTCACATCGGTAGCCGTCACGACAGGCACCTCCCGTGCCGTACGACCAGACCTCTTCGAGTCTACCAAAATAGGATTGGCGTTAACTTTCCGATGCGAGCGCGCGCCGTGCCTGGTCGATCGCGGCGAGCCATGCCTCCCGCGAGGTGAACTCCTCCACGCGGACCGCATCGCCGGTGACCTCGAGCCGGTAGGTGATGACCGGCTCGGCCACCACCGAGCGGACCATGACGCTGCCGCTCGGCAGGTGCACCTCCACCCACCGCGCTGATCCGCCGCGCCAGGCCGCGTCGTCGGGCTCCTCGATGACCGCCCACTCCAGGCCCGCGGCGCGGGCGCGTTCGACCGCCTGCTCCCGTGACGAGGTGAGCAGCTCGCGGAACCGCTGCGACATGGCGGCCTCGATCACGAGCTGGTCGTCGAGCCCGTGCAGCGGAACGCCCACCTCGTCGAGCCAGCCGCGCATCTCCCGCTCGGCGGCGGCCAGGTCCGCGTAGTCACGCGCGCCGGCCAGTCGGCGGGCGAGCGCGCCCACGAGCTGCAACGCTCGCTGGTAGCGCTCGGCGTCGACCATCGCGAGCGGGTACAGCCTGTCCTCGGCGGCTCGCAGCCGCCGGGCCAGCCCGGCGTACTCCGGGGGGATCCCACTGCTTGGCAAGGCGTCAGTCGTTCACTATCGTCAGTGTCATAAGTCGGATCCTAGACAGCATTCGGGTGGTTCGCCAGAACGGCGAAGGGTGGACCCCGTGAACAAGACCGTACGGGTGCTGCGCGACACCTACCTCGACTCCGTCCTTCAGCTCCTCGGTGCGCGGGCGATGCGCAACGCCGAGGGTGTGGAATGGGCGACTGCCGTGATGGCGACGGCGGCCAACGTCGACGCCCTGCGGCAGGAGGGTTTCGACCCTCCGGAGGCGTCGCCGTCCGATCTGATCCTCGCGGTCCGGGCGGCCGATCCGGCGGCGGCCTTCGCGGAGGGCGAGCGGGCGATGTTCGGCGCCCGTGAGGGCGGCCCGGCGGAGCGGCTCCCGAGCTCGATCGAGGAGGCGCTGGGACGCCAGCCGGACAGCGGCGTCGCCGTCATCTCCGTTCCCGGCGACTATGCCGCCCTGGAGGCGCACAAGGCGCTCAGCCACGACCTCGACGTGCTGCTGTTCAGCGACAACGTCTCCCTCGCCGACGAGATCGCGCTCAAGGAGCACGCCGTGCGGCGGGGCCGGCTGCTCATGGGCCCGGGTGCGGGCACCGCGATGCTCGCGGGCGTGGGGCTGGGATTCGCCAACGTGGTGCGTCCCGGCCCCGTGGGGATCGTCGCGGCGTCGGGCACCGGGGCTCAGGAGGTCATGTGCCTTCTCGATCGCCGCGGCGTCGGCGTGTCGCAGGTCATCGGCGTGGGCGGGCGGGACCTGAGCGCTGAGGTCGGCGGGCGCATGGCGCTGCGGGCCGTCCGGATGCTCGACGACGACCCCGCGACGGAACTGATCCTCCTGGTCTCCAAACCGGCGGACGAGGAGGTGGCGCGGCGTGTGCTGACGGTCGCCAGCGCGACTCCACTCGTCACGGCCCTCGCCGGAGTCGAGGGCGACACGCTCGAAAGCGGCGTGGTCAAGGCACTCGAACTGCTGGGCAGGCCGGCGCCGCCCTTCGAGCGGTGCTACGGCCCGAGCGTGGAGGAGGCCGCCTCCCGCGTCGCGCCGGCGCGCACCACGGTGCGGGGGCTGTTCTCCGGCGGCACCCTTTGCTACGAGGCCATCGTGGTGCTGAGCCGCGCTCTGGGGCCGGTCTGGTCCAACACACCGATCGACCCCCGCCTCCGCCTGCCGGCGCCGCCGCGTTCCCACGTCTGCCTGGATCTGGGCGAGGAGGAGTACACGAGAGGCAGGCCGCATCCGATGATCGACCCGGAGGCGCGCGTCGAGCTGCTCCGCGAGACCGGGCCGGACGTCGCCGTGGTGCTGCTCGACGTCGTGCTCGGCCATGGCGCGCATCCCGATCCCGCGGGGATCCTGGCGCCGGAGCTCGCCGGCCTGGACGGTCCGCAGGCGGTCGCGTACGTGCTGGGCACGGAGCTGGATCCACAGGGATACCAGGACCAGGTCCGCAAGCTGGTGGAAGCCGGATGCGTGATCACCGAGACCGCCGCCCGCGCCGCGCTCGCGGCGGCGGCGATCGCCGCCAGGAAGGCCGCCTCATGAGCCGCGTCGCCCTCCTCACGTACTCCACCAAGGCGCGTGGCGGAGTCGTGCACACCCTCGCCCTGGCCGAGGCGCTCGCGGACCTGGGCGTGGACGTCCATGTCTTCGCCCTCGGCACCGAAGGCTTCTTCCGCCCGCTGAAGGTGCCGTTCACGCTGTTCCCCGTCACGGTCGCGAGCGACTCCCTGGAGGAGAAGGTCTTCGCCTCGGTGGACGCCATGCTCGCCGGGCTGGCGGAGGTCGCCGGTGAGTTCGACGTCCTGCACGCTCAGGACTGCATCTCGGGCCGCGCGGCACCGCAGGTGCACGCACGGGTGGTGCGCACCGTGCATCACGTCGACGACTTCACGACGCCTGCCCTCGTCGACTGCCAGCGCAGGGCGATCGTGGAGGCCGGCCACGTGCTGGTCGTCAGCGAGCACTGGCGCCGCGTGCTGCTCCAGGAGTACGGCGTCGCCGCCCGGGTCGTCCGCAACGGCGTCGACCCGGCCCGCTTCCCGCCGGTCGGCGCCCGGCGGAGAGCCTCGCTGCGCGAGTCCGTGGGCGCGGAGAACCGGTTCCTGCTGCTCGCCGTCGGCGGCATCGAGCCGCGCAAGGGGAGCAAGACGCTGTTCCGCGCCCTGGGCCTGCTGCGGGGTGAGCGGCCGGTGCTGGCGATCCTGGGCGGCCAGTCCTTTCGCGACTACGAGTGGTACCGCCGCGAGGCGCTGGCGTTGCTGCCCGGCCTCGGCCTCGACGTGGCGCAGCTGGGCACGGTCTCCGAGGATCTGCTGGCGGCCTGGTACCGCAGTGCCGACGCGCTGGTGTACCCCTCGATCCAGGAGGGCTTCGGCCTGGTCCCGCTGGAGGCGCACGCGTCCGACCTGCCGGTCGTGGCCAGCGATCTGCCCGTGTTCCGGGAGTTCCTCACGCACGGCAAGGACGCTCTGCTGACCGCCGCGGGCGATCCGGTGGCGCTCGCGGCGGCGCTGGAGCGGATCATGGCCGATGAGGAGCTGCGGGCCACCCTCGTCGCCGGTGGCCGGATGGTCGTGCCGCGGTTCACCTGGGCGGCGTGCGCGGCCCAGCATGCCGAGATCTATCGGTCGATCTCGTGATCGTGCCCGGCGGGCCGGGCGGCGAGCAGCGCCACCCGCTCGCTGACCTGACCCTCCACGGCGAGCACCCGTTCGAGCGCCTCGAACCAGCAGACGTAGTACCGGGCGTCCGGCTCGGCCGCGATCCGCGCGATCAGCGCCTGGCGGAAGTCCTCCCAGGCGAAGGCCCCCGCCTCGCCGGCCGCCACGGCCAGGCCGAACGCCCGCCCCTCCCACGGCTCGGCGAACACCAGTTCGCCGTTCGAGCGAGGCGGTGCGGCCGGGGTGCCGACGTCCAGCCGGATGGGGAGCGTCATGTCGTCACCTGGGCGACGCCCACCATCGCGTCCCGCGTGACGAGCGGCACGAGCTGTTCCTCGGAGAGCCCTTCGGTCCCGTCCGGCCTCGCCGGGAGCACGAAGTAGCGCACCTCCGAACTGCTGTCCCACACCCGGATCTCGACGTCGTCGGGCAGCCGCAGGCCCATCTCGGCCAGGACCACGCGCGGCTCGCGGACCATCCTGGACCGGTAGGCGGGATCCTTGTACCAGGAGGGCGGCAGGCCGAGCAGTGGCCAGGGATAGCAGGAGCAGAGCGTGCAGACGACCACGTTGTGGACGTCAGGCGTGTTCTCCAGGACTACGATGTGCTCGCCCTGCGGTCCCTTGTACCCGAGCTCGGCCGCGGCGGCCGTGCCGTCGGCGAGCAGCCGGTCCCGGTAGCCGGGATCCGTCCACGCCCGCGCCACGACGCGGGCGCCGTTCAGCGGCCCGACGTCCGTCTCGTACATCGCGATGTACTTGTCCATGACCGCGGAGTCCACCAGGCCACGCTCGACCAGCAGTTGCTCAAGAGCCTCGACGCGCAGCTCGATCGGCACCCGTTCGTCCGTCATGGCGCCTCCTCCAGATAGTCCTCGCAAAGGTCGACGTTGAGCGCGAACGGCTCGGCCGCCGAGCCGAACAGCTCGGCGGAGGCGAAGCGCACCGTGTACACCCACTGCGGGTTCTCGCCCTGGAAATGGGCGTTCGTGTCGGGCAGGACCTGCGCGGGCTGGACGATCACGACGGTGCCCGTGTGCCCCATCACGTACCGTGGCAGCCGCGTGTGCCCCGGCGGATCGAAGGTCCTGGCGCGTACCGCGGAGCCCACGGCGAACCGGGGCTTGGACGACACCTCCCGCAAGGAGCCCGCGGCGGCCGGGGCGTAGTCCGGCCTGTTCGGCTCCGGCGGCCCCGGCTCCTCGGCCGAGGCCCCCGACAGGTTGGCGGCACGCGCCTCCACCGTCCCGGGCGCGATGATCGAGCTGTCGAGCAGCAGGTTCTCCGCGCCGTGCAGCCAGCGGCCGTAGTAGCCGTCGTCCAGGTAGTCCCGCCGGTCGAGGCGGTTCATCGCGTGCC
>NZ_QCYJ01000034.1 GCF_003123685.1 Nocardia aurea | reverse complement strand
ACGGTGGCTGGGCGAGCCGGGCGGCGCCGGCGACGAGCCGGTGCCCACGGTGCACGGAGTCGACGACACGTGGCTCGTCATCGACTACATCCCCTCGGGGTCGCCGAGTGTGGAGGCCGCCGAGGCCTTCGGACGAGGCCTGGCGGCGCTGCACGCCCGGTCGGCGCCCGCGTTCGGGTCCGCGCCGCCGGGTGGCCCCGCCAACGCCTGGATCGGGCTCGCGCGCATGCGCAACGAGCCGCACGACGACTGGCCGACGTTCTACGCACGCCACCGGGTGGAGCCCTACGTGCGCGAGGGCGTCGATTCGGGTCTGTTCTCGTCCCGCGAGGCGGCGGTGTTCGAGGAGGTGTGCACGCGCCTGCCCGAGCTCGCGGGCGCTTCCGAACCTCCCTCCCGGTTGCACGGCGACGCCTGGAGCGGCAATGTGCACTGGGGCGCGGACGGGAACGTATGGCTGATCGACCCCGCCGCGCACGGTGGGCACCGGGAGACCGACCTGGCCATGCTGCGGCTGTTCGGCACGCCACTGCTCGATCACGTGCTCGGCGC
>NZ_QCYJ01000025.1 GCF_003123685.1 Nocardia aurea | reverse complement strand
ACCGCTGAGTCCACGCCACCGGACAGGCCGCAGATGGCGTGCCCGTCACCGATCCGAGCGCGGATCCGCTCCACCTGGTCGTCCACGATCGACGCCGTGGTCCAGTTCGGCCGCACACCCGCGATGTCGTGCAGGAACCGCCGCAGCACCTCCTGCCCGTGGGGCGAGTGCGCCACCTCCGGGTGGTACTGCACTCCGGCGAGTCGGCGTTCGACGTTCTCGAACCCGGCCACCGGCGCGCTGTCACTCCTCGCCGTGACCTCGAACCCTTCGGGCGCCTCCGTCACGCAGTCACCGTGACTCATCCACACCGGGTGCCGCGCGGGCAGCCCCTCGTGCAGAGCTCCTCCCGTGACGCCGAGCTCGGTACGTCCGAACTCACGGGTGCCCGTGTGTTCCACCGTGCCGCCGAGTGCCTTCGCCATCGCCTGGAAGCCGTAGCAGATGCCGAACACCGGTACTCCGGCTTCGAACAGCGCCGGGTCCACCCCGGGCGCGCCGTCGGCGTACACACTCGCCGGACCGCCCGACAGGATGATGGCGGCCGGGTCGCGCTCGAGGA
>NZ_QCYJ01000114.1 GCF_003123685.1 Nocardia aurea | reverse complement strand
GAGCCGGATCGCTGCTCGTAGAACACGAATGTGGGCGCCTCTCCGGCGCCGACTTCGAGCTCGGCCTGGTGAGAAGGCTGGCCGAGCACGGGGTCCGCGTGACACCCGGCCCGTGGCGATCGTGTCGAACTCGCTCGGAGACGACTGTTACCGGGGGTTCGATCTCCACGCGATAGCCGACGTCGTGGTGATCTCCAGCGAAATCGGCGTACGGAAGCCCTCGCGCCGAATCTACGAGGTCGCCTGCGAACAGCTGGACGTCGAACCGGCAGCCTGCCTCATGATCGACGACCTGGACCAGAACCTCGTGGTGCAGCCCGGCTGGGAATCGCCGGACTGCACCACGTGGACACCGCGAGGACGGTCCAGACCCTGACAGAGCTGTTCGGCATCAGGCGCCGCGTAGCTCCTTCCTGAGAATCTTGCCGCTGGCGGACTTCGGGATGGCGTCGATGAACTCCACGACGCGTACCCGCTTGTGCGGAGCGACCCGGCCGGCGATGTAGGCGAGCACCTCCTCGCGCGTCACTTCGGAGCCGGGAGGGCGCACGACGAAAGCCTTGGGAGCCTCATCGCCCTCCCAGGGGATGCCGATCACCGCCGCGTCCGCGATCTCCGGATGGGTGAGGAGCTCGGCCTCCAGCTCGGCTGGGGCGACCTGGTAGCCCTTGTACTTGATCAACTCCTTCACTCGGTCGACGATCGAGTAGGTCCCGTCGGCGTGGGCGACGGCGACATCCCCGGTGCGGACCCAGCCGTCGGGAGAGAGCATGCCGGCAGTCGCCTGTGGCTGGTTCAAGTAGCCCTTCATTACCTGAGGACCTCGGATCAGCAGCTCGCCGGGGGTATCGAAGATCGATATATCCTCACCGGCAACGACGTCGACGAGGCGCGCCTCGGTGTTCGGGACCAGTTTGCCGACCGTGCCGTACGGCGTGGTCGGCTCGGAGTACGACGCGGCGTGGCTGACCGGGGAGAGCTCGGTCATGCCGTACCCCTGCTGAACCAGAACGCCCAGCCGCGAGGCGGCAGCAGCGGCCAGGTCGGTGTCAAGCGGCGCCGCCCCGCTGAAGAGCAGCTTGAGCGAGGACAGGTCAAAGTCGGAGACGATGGGGTGCTTGGCCATGGCCAGGATGACAGGCGGGGCCACGAAGGCCTTGGTGATGCGGTGGTTCTGCAGCGTGGCGAGGAACTGCGCCAGGTCGAAGCGCGGCAGGGTGACGACGGTGGAGCCCGTCACGAGGCTCGAGGTCATCACCACAACCATGCCGTAAATGTGGAAGAACGGCAGGATCGCGACGAGCTTGTCCTCCGGTGTGTTCTGCAGCAACGGCCGGATCTGGGCGAGATTGGCCACTAGGTTGCGATGGGTGAGCATGACCCCCTTGGGCAACCCGGTTGTGCCGCTCGAATACGGCAGGACCGCCACATCGGAGGCAGGGTCGAACCCGACGGATGGAGCCGGATGCCCGGCTGCCAGCAGTTCCTGGATGGTGTGCTCGTCGAGGACGTCGGTGACTCCCGCCTCCTTGGCGGCGGGAGCCGCGCGGTCCATGAAGGGCGAGACGGTGACGAGGATCTTCGCGCCGGCGTCGGTGAGCTGGTGGCCGATCTCCCTCGGCGTGTAGAGGGCGTTGACGGTGGTCACAGTCGCGCCGGCCATGATCGCACCGAAGAAGACGATTGGGTAGAGCGTGGAGTTGGGACTGAGGATCGCGACCACGTCTCCCTTCGCGATGCCGCGGGCGGCGAAGGCTCCTGCCATCGCCGCGATCGACTCGGCGAGTGAGGCGTAGGAGTACTCCGCACCGTTGATGCCGTCCACAAGGGCGGTGGCGGAGCCGTGGGTCGAGATCTGATCGAGGACGTAGTCATGGGCGGTGACGTCGGGGATCTCGACGTCCGGATAGGTACTGGTGAAGGACATGCGAACGGCCTCAGACGTAGATGGACTTGAGCTCGAGGTAGCCGGCGAGCCCTTCCGGGCCGAGCTCCCGGCCCAGGCCGCTGGCCTTGACACCACCGAAGGGAGAGCCAGGGTCGGCCAGGTAGCGGTTGACTCCGATCGTTCCGGTCCGCACCTGCCTGGCGATCTCGGCTCCCCGTGCGGAGTCCGCGGTCCAGACGGTGCCGCCGAGGCCGTACTCGGAGTCGTTGGCGATACGGACGGCGTCGTCGTCGTCGGTGTAGGGAATGATCGACAGCACCGGTCCGAAGATCTCCTCCTGGGCGATGGTAGAGCGGTTGTCAACGTCGGCGAAGACTGTCGGCTGGACGAACCAGCCCCTGTCGAGGTGCTCGGGACGGCCGCCGCCGACGGTCACTCTGGCGCCTTCGGCCAGCCCCTTGGCGATGTAGGACTCGACCCGTGCCCGGTGGGAGGCGGTGGCCATGGGCCCGATCTGGGTGGCCGGGTCGAGCGCGTCCCCCACCGCCAGCGAGGAGGCCAGCGTGGAGAACGCGTCCACGACCTCGTCGTAACGTGATCGCGGTGCCAGCACCCGCGTCCCGGCGAAGCAGGTCTGACCGTTGTTGATCAGACAGGCGACGAACAGGTCTTGGCCGATCCTGGTCAGGTCGAGGTCGGCGTCGTCGAGCACGATGGCTGCCGACTTGCCGCCCAGTTCGAGACTGACCGGCCGCAGCAACCGCCCGCAGACCTCGCCGATGGCGCGACCGGCGGCGGTCGAACCGGTGAAGGCGACCTTGTCGATCCCGGGATGCCGCACCAGGTAGGCGCCGACCTCTCGACCGGCGGGGACGATGTTGACGACGCCCGGGGGCAGGCCGGCGGCCAGGACGGCGTCGGCCAGCAGGTAGGCGTCCAGCACCGTCTCCGGGGAAGGCTTGAGCACCATGGTGCAGCCGGCGGCCAGGGCGGGGCCGAGTTTCCAGGCGGCGAGGGCCTGCGGGTAGTTCCACGGCACGATGGCCGCGACCACACCGACCGGGCTGCGCTGGATCACCGCATCGCCCATCCCCAAGAACCCCGGACGCGGCTCCTCGAAGGCGGTCGAGCGGGCCAGGGCAGCGTAGTAGCGGAGGACGACGGTGGGGAACCCCACCTCGAACTGCAGCGAGATCCCCAGCGGCATGCCGTTCTGGCTGCTGACCCTTGGGGCGATGTCGTCCCTCCGCTTGTCCAGTTCGTCGGCCAGGCGCTCGAGGGCGGCGGCGCGCTGCTCGGCCGAGTAGCCGCCCCAGCCCTGCCGGTCTTCGAACGCCCGGCGAGCGGCGGCGACCGCCGCGTCGACGTCGGCTGCCGTGCCTTCGGGCACCTCGCCGATGACCTCTTCGGTGCTCGCGTTGAGGACGGTGATGCGCCCGCTGCCGGACGGCTTCGCCCACGTGCCGTCGATCAGGAATGTCTCGTAGTCCACCATGGCGCCATGGTGGACGCGGGCCGCACACCTCGACTGTTCAGATTTTGAACACCTTCATCCGGCTGTAGAGAGTGGTCCGGCTGATCCCGAGCAGCCGCGCGGCGCGCGCCTTGTTGCCTCCCGCGGAACGTAGCGCCTGGGTGATCGCGGCGTACTCGGCTCGCTCCAGTGCCGTGAGCCGCCGGGAACGCGGGCAGTCGCGGTGGCCCGGAGGCAGGTCGGCCGCGGTGATGTCACCGGTACCGCGTCGCTGGAGGACCAGCTCCACGACGGCGGCCAGTTCTCGGAGATTGCCCGGCCAGTCCTGGGCGGCCATCACCGACAGCGCCGCCGGCGTGAAGCGCACATTCCTGCCGCCGGTCATGGCTGCAACCAGGCCGGGGATCTCGTGAGCGCGCTCGCGCAGGGGTGACAACTCCAGCCGGTAGGGGCAGAGTGCCAGCAGTTCAGCGTGCTCCTGCACTCGAGTGCCTGTGAGGGCCACTCTTCCTACCGCGGTGTCGAGGATGCGTGCGGCGCGGAGCGCCACGGCAGGCGGAAGGAGTTGGACGTCCTCCACCCCGAGCAACCCGGGGTGAGTCTCGGCGAGCGCGCGCAACCGGTCGAGCCAGGTCGTCACGTCGCTCATTGCGTCGATTGCTTCCACGACCACCAGATCGTCGCCGCCCGCCAGCTCGCGCAGCCTCGTAGTGCGCCCGGTACCGGGTTCGCCGGTGATCAGTACGCGGGAGGCGGTCCACCCAGGTGCGGAGGTGCGAGCGGGCGGTTCGCGGAGCTCACAGAGCACGGCGGAGGTCTGCTCGATCGCGGTCAGCTCCGCCATCACCTGCTTGCCGTACCGCAAGTGAACTGTCCGAGACGCGGGCAGTCCGCGGAGCATGGCGTAGTCAGCGGCCTCCAGCAGTTCGGCCGCGGCGGCATTGGCCAGCGTGACATCCTCGCCCAGCACAAGCACGGGCCGTCCGGTACGCGCCGCGGCGCGGAAAGCCGCCAGCATGCGGCGTTCGCGCTCGCCGGCGGCGTCCGCCAGCTCCCGCTCCAGGTCCATGACCACGCGCCCGAGCAGGGGCGCCAAGGCGATCGAGTCATCTTCGGCGAAGCCGACCAGGCTCAGGCTGCCCTGCAGGCGGCGTGTCACAGGGTCGCGGATCGGCCGGCCGTAACAGCTGAAGATCCGCAACGATTCCAGATAGTGCTCGTCACCTCGTACGGCGACGCCCCGACGCAGCTCGTGGACGGTGGCGACCGAGTTGGTTCCGCTCGTCTCTTCAGTCAGTTGGCGCCCGAGCAACGCCCCGGCCTGCTCCAGCCGGTCGAGCAGGCCCGGGTGCGGGCAACGGACGTCGGTGAGGCAGGCCCGCCGGTCGGCAAGGACCACCGCCAGGCGTGCGCCGTCCAGGTCCTCCATCAGATGGTCCAGGATCGGTGCGGCGAGGGTGACCAGCCGCCCGTGGGAATCGACCTCCTCCAGCGCGAGCTCGTGCAGGGAAGCGGATGGATCACAGCCACCCATCGCTGAGCGCTTCCACGAGAACGTGATATCCGGCCGCATCGTCAGCCGTCCCTGACGAGACCTTGCGCGACCGTGATGAGCTCGGCGGCCTGGACCAAGGGCCGGTCCGTCACGGACCGGCAATGCAGGCCCGGGCCGGCGGGACCGGCCTGTGGCCGCAGGACAGGCAGGATCTCCGCGTGGAGCGCTTCCGGGCTCGGCATGGTCAGGACACCTTCGCCTGCAGGCGGCGCATTCCGGCCAGCCAGCGGTCATAGTCACTCGCCTTGCGCCGGAAGAACTCCAGCACTTCCGGATGCGGGAGGATGAGGAAACGCTCCTCCTCGACGGCCGCGAGCACGTGCGCGGCCACCTGTTCAGGTTCCAGTACGGCTCCCGCCGCCCGCACGGCCTGCGCGCCCATGTGGCCGTCACCGAGCATGGCGGTGTTGACGCCCATCGGGCACAGGCAGCTCACCCGCACGCCACGGTCGCCGTAGGTGACCGAGAGCCACTCGGCGAAGGCCACGGCCGCGTGCTTGGTGACGGAGTACGGCGCCGATCCGATCTGGGTCAGCAAGCCCGCCGCCGAGGCCGTGGAGACGAAGTAGCCTTCGCCTCTTTCCAGCCAGCGTGGGACGAGCAGGCGAGCGGCCCTGACGTGAGCAAGTACATTCACATCGAGGGCCAGCGCCCACTCGGCGTCGTCCTCGGCCAGTCCGTCACCCACACCGACGCCGGCGTTGGCGAAGAACAGGTCGACCGGTCCGATCCCCTTCTCCGTCCGGGCGATGAGGTCGGCCAGCTCGGCGGCAGAGCTGACATCGGCGCCGACCCCTAGAAGCGCGCCGCTGCTCTCGGCCGCGGCCTCGGCGTGTGCATGGTCGAGGTCGGCGATGACGACGCGAGCGCCCGCAGCCACGAGCCGGGCGGCGAGCGCGGCGCCGATACCCCCGGCGCCACCGGTGACAATGGCGGTCCGTCCGGACATCTTCATAGGAAAATCACCTTCACATTCATGTCAATGGGGCGGGACAGTCCCACCTGCTCCGCGGTCGCCGTGAACGAGCCGGTGCGGTGGACGGCCAGGAACGTTCTCAGCAGGTCCAGCGAGCCGTTTGGCATTCTTATCGGCCACCTTTTGAGAGTGTCGCCGGGTCGATGTCACGCTTCTGGATCTTCCCGGTTGGCCCCTTGGGCAGTTCGTTCACGAAGGCCACCAGGTGCGGCACCTTGTATGCCGACAGCCGTTCCTTGGCCCACGCCCGCAGCCCGTCCACAGTCAGCGCTGCTCCGGACCGCAGGGCGATCACCGCGGCCACCTCCTCGCCGTAGTGGTCGTCGGGCACCCCGATCACCGCCGCTTCGACGATGTCCGGATGCTCGTAAAGCACCTCCTCCACCTCTCGGGGATAGACGTTGTATCCGCCCCGGATCACGAGGTCCTTGACCCGGTCC
>NZ_QCYJ01000014.1 GCF_003123685.1 Nocardia aurea | reverse complement strand
GCCAGGCGGCCCTCGCCGCGGGCGACACCCCGCGGCGCCCGTCGCAGAACCGAAGAGGAGCCAGGAGGAGAGCCAAGTGAGTGCCGAGTTCCCGACGGCCCGCCCGCGCAGGCTGCGCTCCAGCGCCGCCATGCGCCGGATGGTGGCGGGCACCAGGCTGCACCCGGCCGAGCTGATCCTGCCGCTGTTCGTCAAGGAGGGCATCGAGGAGCCCGCGCCGGTCGCCTCGATGCCCGGCGTCTTCCAGCACACCCGCGACTCGCTGCGCAAGGCCGTCCACGAGGCGGCCGAGGCCGGGGTGGGCGGGGTCATACTCTTCGGGATCCCCGCGGTCAAGGACGCCCGCGGCTCGGCGGCCGACGACCCCGACGGGGTGCTTCAGGTGGCGCTGCGCGAGGTCACGGCCGAGGTGGGCGACGCCCTCGTGGTGATGGCCGACACCTGCCTCGACGAGTTCACCGACCACGGCCACTGCGGCATCCTCACCGACGCGGGCGACGTCGACAACGACGCGACGCTGGAGCGCTACGCCTCCATCGCCGTCGCCCAGGCCCGCGCCGGGTCCC
>NZ_QCYJ01000126.1 GCF_003123685.1 Nocardia aurea | reverse complement strand
CGCACGTGCCTGTCCGCGATGGGCCGGCCCTCCGCGAAAGGAGCACCCGTGGACCACGCGGACCGCGCCGCCGCCGCGGCCTCGCTGCTCGGCGCCTACAACGACGGCCATCCCGTCGAACCGCTGACGGAGAAGTACAGCGACCTCACCTTGGACGACGCCTACGCCATCCAGCTTCTGCAGATCGACGAGCGGCTTCGAGCAGGAGCCACCGTCAAGGGCCACAAGGTAGGCCTGACTTCGGCCGCGATGCAGAAACAGCTCGGAGTCGACCAGCCCGACTTCGGTCACCTGCTGGAGGGCATGTTCCATATCGAGCACACTGCCATCCCGGCGGACATCTACCTGCAGCCGCGCATAGAGCCCGAGATCGCCTTCATCCTGCGTCGCCCGCTGAAGGGACCGGGAGTGACGGCGGCCGAAGCGATCGCGGCCGTCGACTTCGTGCTCCCGGCGCTGGAGATCATCGACAGCCGCATCCGGGACTGGAGGATCGGGATCCTGGACACCGTGGCCGACAACGCGTCCTCCGGCGGCGTCGTCCTGGGCAGTCACCCGACCGCACTGGCCGACGTGGACCTGCGCCTGGTCGCCTGCGCGCTGTACGTCTGCGGGGAGCCGGCCGGGAACGGCGTCGGTGGCGCCGTCCTAGGTTCGCCTTTGAACGCCCTGGTCTGGCTCGCGAACACACTCGGCGGGCGCGGAATCGGGCTGGAGGCCGGCCACGTCGTCCTGCCCGGCTCGGTCATGGCGGCCGTGCCGGTGTCGCCCGGCGATGTCGTCACCGCCTCGTTCACGGGCCTGGGGAGTGTCACAGCTCGGTTCGCGGGCTCGGCCACCGCGAAGGAGAACGTATGAGCCAGGTCACCGCCGCGATCGTCGGTCCCGGCAACATCGGTACGGACCTGCTCGCTAAGCTGCAGCGTAGCGACTCTGTCGAGGTGAGGTACGTCGTGGGCGTCGACCCGGCCTCCGTCGGCCTGGCGCGGGCGCGCGACCGCGGCGTGCCGACCTCCGCCGGCGGCGTCGACTGGCTGCTGGAGCAGGCCGAGCTTCCCGACATCGTCTTCGAGGCGACCTCGGCCTACGCACATCGCGCGAACGCCGTTCGCTACGCCGAAGCCGGAATCCAGGCCGTCGACCTCACCCCGGCGGCGGTCGGCCCGTTCGTCTGTCCGCCGGTCAACCTCGCCGCCCACCTGGACGCGCCCAACGTCAACCTCATCACCTGTGGTGGCCAGGCGACCATCCCCATCGTGCATGCCGTCAACCGAGTCGTGCCCGTCGAGTACGCCGAGATCATCGCCTCGATCGCCTCGAGGTCCGCCGGCCCCGGTACCCGCGCGAACATTGACGAGTTCACCCAAACCACCGCGCGGGCGATCGAGTCGGTCGGGGGCGCACGCCGGGGCAAGGCGATCATCATCCTCAACCCCGTTGACCCGCCGATCATCATGAGGGACACGGTCTTCTGCTCGCTGCCGGGCGACGCCGACCGCGGCGCCGTGGAGGCCTCGATCCACCAGATGGTCGGCGAGGTCCGGCAGTACGTGCCCGGCTACGCCTTGAGGGCCGACCCGCAGTTCGACGACCCGCGCGACGCGTGGCGGGGCATGGGCAGGGTCGCGGTGTTCTTGGAGGTCCGCGGGAACGGAGACTACTTGCCTCCCTACGCCGGCAACCTGGACATCATCACCGCTGCGGCGGCTCGCGTCGGCGAGCTGTTCGCAAGCCGCGGGCAGCGGGAGGTGTCGGTGTGAGCGGCAGCTTCGACACCGGGCGGACGGCCGCAGCACCCGACGCCCAGGTGAGGCCGGCCGATGGTGTCCGGATCACTGACAGCACCCTTCGCGACGGCAGTCACGCAATGGCCCACCAGTTCACCGAGGAACAGGTCCGGGCGACCGTGAGCGTCCTGGACGCCGCGGGCGTGCAGGTGATCGAGGTCGCGCACGGCGATGGCCTCGGCGGCTCGTCGTTCAACTACGGGTTCTCCGGAACCGACGAGATCGCTCTGGTCGCCGCCGCTGTCGACGAGGCGACCAGCGCCCAGATCGCGGTCCTGCTGATCCCGGGCGTAGGGACCGTCCGAGATCTGAAGGCCGCGCATGACGCCGGCGCGTCCGTCGCCAGGATCGCCACGCACTGCACCGAGGCGGACGTGTCTGTGCAGCACTTCGCGGCGGCTCGTGACCTCGGCATGGAGACCGTCGGATTCCTCATGCTGGCGCACCGCACGCCGCCGCAGGCACTGGCCGCTCAGGCCCGGCTGATGGTCGACGCCGGAGCTCAGTGCGTCTACGTCGTGGACTCGGCCGGCGCCATGGTCCTCGCCGACGCCCAAAAGCGCGTCGCCACGCTGGTACGCGAGATCGGGCACGACGCCCAGGTCGGCTTCCACGGCCACCAGAACCTTTCGCTGGGCATAGCGAACTCGGTGCTGAGCTACCAGGCTGGCGCCCGCCAGCTCGACGGCGCACTGTGCGCGCTCGGCGCCGGCGCGGGCAACGCGCCTACCGAGGTTCTCACCGCCACGCTCGCGCGTCTCGGTGTGCCCACCGGCATCGACGTCAACTCGATCATGGCGGCGGCCGAGGAGGTGGTGCGCCCGTTCGTGCCCAGGCTGCCGTGGATGGACCGCGCCTCGATCGTGCAGGGCCAGGCCGGGGTGTACTCCAGCTTCCTGCAGCACGCCGAGCGGGCGGCGCAACGCTACGGCGTCCCGGCGCACGCGATCCTGCAGCGGGTCGGCGAGCTCGGCTACGTCGGCGGCCAGGAAGACATGATCATCGACGTCGCTCTGCAGCTGGCGGCCGATCACAAATCCGCCCGCCGGCCGGCCGTGGCATCGTGACCGGATCGCAGGCGAGATCCCAAGTACGACAAGCACCTACGGCGATCAGCCATCCGCGGTCAGGCCGGTGCGCGAGGACCACATCCGTATACCGGCTTGGGGCGCTGGGTCCGGGCAGGCGCTCGACCTGGAGCCGGATCAGTGCCCCCCAGGATCGGCAGTTCGCCCTCATGGCCCAGCCAGGTGCGCGGCCGGGGATGCAGCCGGTCCCGGCAGGCGGTGACGGTGCCGTAGGCGTCGTCTTCGGGCCGCAGACGGATCGCGTCCAGCATCGCGGTCCAGGAGGTGCGGCCGCTTTCCAGCGACGCGACGAACGAGTATGGCCAGCCGGGGGATGAACTGCGAGGCGCTCTTTGCCCGCCCGTGCACGTGACAAACAGCCGCTCGGCGCCGGTCGGCGCGTCCGAGCGCCGCCACGGGGAGACATCGACCGCCAACGCGATCCGCCCATCGGCGGCCCGCGGCAGCGGCAAGGCCGACAGCGACTCGATCACTACAGCTCCGGCAGCACATCGGGCAGGCGCAGGAACTGGACGCCGTACGCCGGCTGCAGGTTGGGCGCTCGGAGGAGTTAGAAGGTCGGCCGCACGCAGGGGGACGTGCAGGCGGCGCAGCGGGCCGCAGGAGAGACCGGTCAATCACAGGCTCGGCATCGATTCGATATACCTCGATTCAACATATCTCGATTCGATGTGAGATATGGCGGCATGCTCGAAGTTGCGATACTCGGCTTCCTCGCCGATGGGCCATTGCACGGCTACGAACTGCGCCGCCGTGTCGCCCAGCTGTCCGGCTACACCCGGCCGGTCAGCGACGGCAGCCTCTACCCGGCCATCAATCGCATGCTCAAACGCGGCCTGCTCGATCGCCGCCTCGAACCGGGCTCCGCAGCCGCCCAGCGCTACGTCCTGAGCCTGACCGACGCCGGACGCACCGAGCTGCTTCAGCGCCTGCGCAAGCCAGCCGACCACGAGATCACCGATGGCAGCCGGTTCTTCACGATCATGGCCTTCCTCTCCCTACTCCCCGACCTCGCCGACCAGCACGCAGTGCTACGCCGACGCCTGGAGTTCCTGGAGGAACCGGCAAGCTTCTTCTACGAGGGGGAGCGCCCCCTGCGGGTACAGGAGGTCGCCGACCCCTACCGGCGCGGCATGCTTGTGATCGCCCGAGCCACCAGCCGTGCCGAACGCGCGTGGCTGCACGATGTCCTCCACGCCGGGGCCCCGGACGGCGCCGGCGACGCGCGCCCAGCACGCACGCCCCGATCGCTCAGCGAGTACGCCGACTGAAAGAGCAGGAGATCCGTCATGTTCGCGTCCTGGTATGACAGGCAGGGGCCGGCCGCCGAGGTGCTCGAGGTGGGTGAGCTTCCCGACCCGCAGCCCGGTCCGGGTGAGGTCCGCGTGCGCGTCCACGTCTCCGGCGTGAATCCCGGCGACACCAAGAAGCGCCGCGGCTGGCTTGGCTCCTCCATGCCCTACCCGCGGGTGATCCCGCACAGCGACGCGATCGGCGTCGTCGCTGCCGTCGGCGACGGAGTTGACCGCAGCCGCCTTCGGCAGCGCGTGTGGGTCTACGGCGCACAGTCCTACCGGCCCTTCGGAACCGCCGCCCAGTACACCGTCGTCCCCGAACGTTTGGCCGTGCCCCTGCCTGACCACCTCGACGACGACCTCGGCGCCAGCCTGGGCATCCCCGGAATCACCGCCCACCGCGCCGTCTTCGGCGATGGTCCTGTCGACGGCAAGATCGTCCTTGTACAGGGCGTGCTCGGCGGCGTCGGCTCGTTGGCCGCCCAGCTCGCGCTCTGGGGCGGAGCAACCGTGATCGGCACCGTGACACGCAGCAGCGACCTGGACCGCGTCGACTCCGATGCGGTGTCCCACGCCGTCGCCCTCGATCAGCACGACCCAGCCGGAGCGATCCGTGAGCACGCACCGAACGGCGTGGAGCGCATCATCGAGGTCGCCATGTCCGACAACGCGGACCTCGATGCCGCGATCGTTGCCAACGACGCGGTCATCGCCGCCTACGCCACCCGCGCCGAGAGACCTCAACTGCCGTTCTGGCCCATGTTGTTCGCCAACGTCACCTTGCGCCTGCTCGGCAGCGACGACTTCCCCGTCCAAGCCAAGCAGCAGGCCGCCCGGGATCTCACCGCCGCGGCCGCCGACGGCGCCCTGAAAGTCCACATCGGCCACCGCTATCCGTTGCAGGAGATCGCCCAAGCTCAGGACCACGTCGATGCTGGCGGTGACGGCCGGATTCTGGTCACCATCCCCGAATGATCTGCCGGGCTGCACCCACAAACACCGCCACGCATGTCCCTGCCTATCAGTAGCCGGCGCGCCTCGACACGTGAACGCGGCTGGTGATCGACAGGCGACGTGTACGCGAAGAATGCCCTACCTTTCAAGCCCGGCCTCACGAGTGAGGCCGGGCTGCGCTCAGGTTCAGTCGGGATCATCCGGTGACACGCTGCCGAACGAACTTGGCGATCGGTAGCTTGGCATGGATCGTGAAGCAGCCGCCCATGTCGCTGGTCGTCTGGAGATGAGAGAGCGCCCGTCGGTACGGGACGGCGATCGCGACCCCGCAGGCGATGCCGAAGGCCAGCGGCAGCCGGAAGCAGGCCAGGTCCGAGGCCGCGTCGACGGTCCAGCCGTACTGGTCCAGGTACGCCGTGACTGACTGGGTCGCACCAGGGCTCAGGTAGAACATGCAGTTGATCCTGCTCTGGCAGACCTTGTTGAAATATCGGCCGGCATCTGCGGTGGTGGCGGCCTGCACGGGTCTCCCATCGCCATCTTGGGTTGTTGGCCTCTTCTCGGAGGTCAAGGCGAAATGATCTCTTCTGGCACATAGGTCCTTACGGTGTCTCGACGCTCAGCACCCCAACCGTGATCGCTGACGGCCACATTCGCCCACCCCCGCTGGCTGTCGCATGCCATCAACCACGAGTTGGACAGGTGATGACCGTCAGCGACGCCGAGACCATCGAGGCGATCTGCGTCGTACGCAGCGGCGGCCGCCGCACAGCTCGCCGCTACGCAATGCCTGGCGTTCACGAACTGCTCCAGGAGCGGGCGGCCATCGCCTGAGCCGGCCACGCCCGTTCGGCGGCCACGGCGACCGGGTCCCCAACGGGCGCACGGCCCCAGGCCTGGCCAGGGGCGCTGCAGAAGTATGTGCCAGCGAATGCCTTTTTGCGATTTTCGGGTGCAGGCGCGGCGGTACTGGATCAGCCCAGATGGGCACGAGTAGAGCCCGAGATCCTCGGCCAGCGGGAGGTCCTGACAGTCTCCCGCTGGTACGGCACCCGCCGAATCTGGATCGCCGACTGCCGCACCGTGACCGAAGTCCCCAAGCACGTTGACCTCGCCGACCTGACCGAGGTAGCGAAGCTTCCCACCGCATAAGGACGACGCCACCGGACCTGCTGACACCAGTGACGTCGAGGCGCTGGCACGGTCGGGTCGGT
>NZ_QCYJ01000179.1 GCF_003123685.1 Nocardia aurea | reverse complement strand
CTCCGCCGGACGCGGCCGATCCACCGGCAACACGAGCTGGTCCGGAAGCCCCGCGAGCTCCGCCGACCAGAACGCCAGCTGCCCGTCCCCGACACTGTCCAGCAACACCCGCTGCCACAGCGCGTAATCGGCGTACTGCACCGGCAACGGCGTCCAGTCCGGCGTCCGTCCCTCGACGCGGGCCGCGTAGGCGCGGCTGAGATCACGTCCCAGCGGGGTCATCGACCAGCCGTCGGCGGCGATGTGATGCATCACCAGCAGCAGCACGTGCTCTTGCTCGCTGAGCGCGAACAGCCAGGCCCGGACCGGCGGCTCACCGGCCAGGTCGAAGGCGTGCCCGGCGGCCTGCTGGATCCGCGCCGCCAGGTCCTCTTCCGTACAAGTGACGACCTCGACATCCGGCCGGGTCTCGACGAGCCGCTGGTACGGCACGCCACCGGTCGCGGGGTAGATGGTCCGTAGGCTCTCGTGCCGGTCGGCCACGTCGCCGATCGCGGCGATCAGCGCCTGCCTGTCGAGGTTTCCCGACCACCGCACCGCCACGGGAATCGTGTAGGTGGCGCTGGGT
>NZ_QCYJ01000059.1 GCF_003123685.1 Nocardia aurea | reverse complement strand
GAGAGGTTGCGAGAGTCAGTGAGGACGGATAACCCCAAGCACACCAGGCAGGGGGAGTACACAGGCGGACGATTCCGGCTGGGGAACTGGCGTGTGCGCTCACGACTGGTGGCGCTGATTCTCATCCCCACCGTCGTGGGCGTGCTGCTCGCCGGCGTCCAGCTGGCCAACGCCATCGGCACCAGCGCCGAGTACCGCCGGCTCACCCAGGTCGCCGAGCTGGTCCAGCGCGTCCACGCGCTCAGCCACGAGCTGGGCAAGGAGCGCACGCTCACCGCCTGGTACATCGCGGACCGCCGCCGCGCCAGCCGCCTGGCCCAGCTCAAGACGCAGCGCGAGGCCGTCGACGCCGCCACGCAGCGCGTGCTCGCGGCCACGACGGCCATCGACGCCTCGCACTCCGAGCACGCGCTGGATGACGTCCAGGAGATCCGCCGCTGGCTCACCGGCCTCGACGGCCTGCGCGAGTCGATCCTGGAAGACAGCGTGCCGCCGCGAGCGGCCGTCCGCACGTACTCGACCATGATCGACACCGTCTCGCACCTCCAGGGCGACCTGGCCAACGGCGTCAGCGACGACACGCTGCAGCAGGGCATCAGCGCCCTGAGCTCGCTGGAGCGGGCGAAGGAGGAGGTCGCCCGCCAGCAGGCCATCATGGTGGTCGCGCTGATCGGCCGGCAGCTCGACTACGACGACCTGTCGGACTTCCTCGGCTCGTGGAACCGCCAGCAGGCCGAGCTCGCGGCGTTCGAGCAGGAGGCCACCGCCACCGACATGCAGGCCTACCGCAAGCAGATGCGGGGCTCGCAGATCGACCGCGCCGACGCGATGCGTCAGCGCGCGCTGGCCCAGATGCGCGAGTACAAGGCCATCAGGGACCTCGACACCACCTCACGCCGCGACATCACCCTCTGGTACGAGAGCACCTCGCTGTCGGTGAACGCCCTGCGCAAGGTGGAGGACGGGCTGGCCACCAGGGTCGTGGCCCAGACCCGCGACCTGAGCGACGCCGAGCAGCGCAACGCCGTCGTCTCCGGCGCGATGATCCTGGTCCTGCTGTTCCTCGTGCTGGTGTTCACCACCCGCGTGGCCGGCTCCTTGGTCCGGCCGCTGCGCAGGCTGCGCGCCGAGGCGCTCCAGGTGGCCACCACCCGGCTGCCCGAGACGGTCCGCGTACTCCGCGAGTCCGGTGACGGCGCCTCGGTGCCCGAGGTGCCGTCGATCGGCATCAACACCCGCGACGAGATCGGGGAAGTGGCCCGGGCCTTCGACGAGGTCCACCGCGAGGCGATCAGGCTGGCCGGCGACGAGGCCAAGCTGCGCGCCAACGTCAACGCGATGTTCGTCAACCTCTCCCGGCGCAGCCAGACGCTGGTCGAGCGGCAGCTGCAGCTCATCGAGGGCCTGGAGCAGGGCGAGGAGGACGAGCAGCGGCTCGCCAACCTGTTCAGGCTCGACCACCTGGCCACCCGCATGCGCCGCAACAGCGAGAACCTCCTGGTCCTCGCCGGCCAGGAGGGCGCCCGCAAGTGGAGCGAGCCGGTGCCGCTGGTCGACATCGCGCGCGCCTCGCTGTCGGAGGTCGAGAACTACGAGCGCGTCCAGATCCAGGTCCCGTCCGGCGTCCAGATCATCGGCCCGGCCGTCACCGACGCCGTCCACCTGCTCGCCGAGCTGATCGAGAACTCCATCTCCTTCTCGCCCCGTGAGAGCAAGGTGCAGGTCACCAGCGCGCCGGTCGAGGGCGGCGTGCTCGTGACGATCAACGACCTGGGCATCGGCATGTCGGCCGAGGAGGTCGCCGAGGCCAACTGGCGGCTGGCCAACCCGCCCGTCGTGGACGTCGCGGTCTCGCGGCGCATGGGCCTGTTCGTGGTCGGCCGCCTCGCGCTGCGCCACGGCATCCACGTCCAGCTCCGGATGCGGGAGACCGGCGGCCTCAGCGCGGTCGTCATGATGCCCGACATGCTGATCGCGGGCGCGGGCGGCACGGCGCCGCAGCAGTACGGCCAGTACGAGGCGTTCACCAGCTTCGACCCGGGAATGGCCGATCAGGCCACGCCGAACGGCTCCGGGGTCTACGCCTCGCCCGCCGCCCACACCCCGACCGGCTTCGGCACCGACGACGTGCCAGTGAACATGCAGTGGCCGGGCACGTCGCCGGGCGCCGGCGACTGGCCCTCCTTCGCCGACGAGGTGCCCAGGCAGCCGGACGAGCCGCGCTGGCCCCCGTTCGGCGAGGAGCAGCGGCCCGCCGCCCAGCAGGAGCGCTGGCCGTCGTTCGGCGATCAGGCGCCCCAGGTAGGGGAGCAGCGCTGGCCGTCCTTCGCCGACCAGGCGCCCCAGCTCGACGAGCCGCGCTGGCCGTCGTTCGCGACCGAGCCCCCGCCGCCCTCGCAGGACGAGCCCCGCTGGCCGTCGTTCGCCACCGAACCGCCACCGCCCGACACCTCCCAGCAGGACACGCGGTGGCCGTCGTTCGGCGAGCAGCCGCGCAGGTCGCTCTTCGAGTCGGTCGACCAGCCGCCGAGGTCGCCGTACCCCTCGGACGCCCCTTCCCGGTCGCCGTTCGGGACCGAGGAGCCGATGTGGCCCTCGTTCGCCGAGACGGGCAGGCCGTCCGATCCGTTCCCGCGCAACGGGCAGTCGGCCTTCGACCCCTTCGGCCCCGGCGACTACTCCTCGCAGGACCTGACCGGCCCGCTGCCCGTCGTACGGACCTCGCCGATCGACGACCAGAACGAGGACTACCTGCCGATCTTCTCGTCGGTCGGCTCCGACTGGTTCCGCAAGCCGGACCCCGAGCTGCTGAGGCCCCGCTCCGAACCCCGCCCCGAACCCCGCCCCGAGCAGCAGGCCGAGCAGCGGTTCGACTCCCTGGCCGGGCAGAGGGCGGAGTACGACGAGGAGCCGGAGACCGCCGTCCAGCCCGCGGTCCGGTTCGACGCCGACCCTCCGGCCGAGGTCCGGCCCCAGCCGCAGGGCGCTGCGGACCAGCCCGCGGCGCTGCCACGGCGCAGGCCGGGCGAGTCGGGTGTGGCGGCGTCCTGGTCCTCGCCCGCCGACACCGGGTGGCAGGCCGCCCAGGCGGCCGCCGAGCCCGCGCAGGGCGGCGTCACGTCCTCGGGCCTGCCGCGCCGCGTGCCCAAGGCCAACCTCGTGCCGGGCACCGCCAGCCTGGCCGAACCGCCAGCCACGTCACCGGCGCCGCAGATCTCCCCCGATCGGTTGCGCAGCAGGCTCTCCAGCTTCCAGCAGGGTGTTCGACAAGGCCGCGCGTTCACCCGCGGAGAAGAGAATGAGGAGGACAAATGAGAGAAATGAGCCAGGGAGCACGTGGCATCAGCTGGCTGATCACTGACTTTGTGAACAACGTGCCTGGTGTCGCGCACACCGTCGTGGTGTCGTCCGACGGTTTGCCGCTGGCCTTCTCCGAGGGTTTCCCGAAGGACCGCGCCGACCAGCTGGCCGCGGTCGCCTCGGGTGTCATCAGCCTGACGCAGGGAGCGGCGCGCGTCTTCGAGGGCGGACTGGTGACGCAGACCGTCATCGAGATGCAGCGCGGTCTCTTGATGATCATGTCGATCAGCGACGGTTCCTGCCTGGCTGTGCTCGCCGCGCCCGACTGTGACATGGGCCTGGTGGCCTATCAGATGACGCTGCTGGTCGAGCGCGCGGGGCAGGTCCTGACGCCGGCAGTACGTGCCGAGCTGCAGGCGGCCCGCCCCCGTTAGCCGGGCGGCGGTGACAGGAGAACATAGTGTCAGGTCAGGGTTGGGCTGGTGATAGCACTCCGCCGCATTCGGCGGCTCCACGTCCGCAGAAGTCGAGCTCCCTCGTACGGCCCTATGCCGTGACCGGGGGGCGTACGGCGCCGCGGATGAAGTTCGCCATGGAGGCTCTCGTGTCCTCCGTGACGTCGGAATACCAAGACATATCTCTGCTGAGTCCGGAGTATCAGGCGATCATTCAACTGACCCGGAACGTCAGATCGATCGCCGAGATCTCCGCACTCCTCCGCCAGCCTCTCGGGGTGGTTCGGGTGCTGATCGCCGACATGGCGTCCGAGGGCCTGATCCGCGTGCACCAGCCAGCGCTGGACGCGGGAAAGCCGGACATCAACTTGCTCGAAAGGGTGCTCAGTGGACTTCGCAGGCTCTAGCGCCGGCCTAACATCGACGAAGATCGTCGTGGCCGGCGGTTTCGGCGTGGGCAAGACGACGTTCGTGGGCGCGGTCTCCGAGATCCTGCCGCTCACCACGGAGGCCGTGATGACGGACGCCTCGGCCGGCGTCGACGACGTCTCGCTCACGCCCAACAAGACCACGACGACCGTGGCCATGGACTTCGGCCGGGTCTCGCTCGATCGCGACCTGATCCTCTACCTGTTCGGCACACCCGGGCAGCACAGGTTCTGGTTCATGTGGGACGACCTGGTGCGCGGCGCGATCGGGGCCGTCGTACTGGCGGACACCCGGCGGCTGGCCGACAGCTTCCCCGCGATCGACTATTTCGAAGAGGCCAAGCTGCCGTTCGTCATCGGCATCAACGGCTGGGACGGGCAGTTCTCGCACCAGGACGACGAGATCCGGGAGGCGCTGTCGCTCGGCTCGCACATTCCGGTCGTCCGCCTCGACGCGCGGATGCGCGAGTCGGTGAAGAGCACGCTCATCACGCTGGTGGAGCACGCGCTGACGCGCCACATGCACGCGCCGGCCTGACGGCTCCCACCCGCACGTCCAGGTGCCGCCGGACCACCGTCCGGCGGCACCGGCGTTCGGGCCCTCAGGGAGACACCGGCGTCAGGCGGTGGCGGCGGGCGCGTCCACCCCGCGCACGAGCCGGCCGACCTCGCCGCGCAGGCGCACGAAGTCGGGGTGCTCGCGCGTGGTGATCTGGTCGCGGGGCGCCGGGAGGTCCACTTTCAGGTCGCCCACCACGTGCGCGGGCGCCTTCGACAGCACGACGACCCGATCGCCCACGTACACGCTCTCGTCGATGTCGTGGGTGATGAGCACGATCGTCATCCGGTGGTGGCCGCGCACCTTCAGCACGAGGTCCTCCAGGTCCTCGCGGGTCTGCGCGTCCACCGAGCCGAACGGCTCGTCCATGAGCATCAACGACGGCCGGTAGGCCAGCGCGCGGGCGATCGCCACCCGCTGCTGCATGCCCCCGGAGAGCTGGAACGGGTATTTCCGCCCCGCCTCCGCCAGGCCCACCGACTCCAGCGCCTCCTGGGCGGCCTCGCGCCTCCGCCGCTTGTCCATGCCCCGGCGGCGCAGCGGCAGCGCCACGTTGTCGGCCACCGACATCCAGGGGAACAGCGACCGGCTGTAGTCCTGGAAGACCACGGCCAGATTGTCGGGCGTCTGGCGCACCAGCTTGCCGTCGACCCGGATCTCGCCGCCCGTCGGCTTGATCAGCCCCGCGATGGAGCGGAGCAGCGTCGACTTCCCGCACCCCGAGGGGCCGACGACGCACAGGAGCTCGCCCGCGGCGACACTCAGCTTCAGCCCGTCGACGGCGTGGTGCTCGTTCGGGCTGCCGGGCCCGTACACGTGTGTGAGGTTGTCTATCTCGAGCAACTCATGTCCTAGTGGCGGGAAATCCTGAGATTACAGCTCGACTTTACCGAAGGCCGTGATCTATGAACATGAGGACGCTCATACTCGGTCAGCCCATCGGCCTGGGGACGTAGCGGCCCACCGGGCTGCCCACGATCTTGCCGGTGTCGAGCACGTGGTGGCCGCGCACGAACGTGTCCGTGACCTTCGCCGTCAGCTCGAAGCCCTCGAACGGCGTGAACTCCTGGGACGACTCCGACTCCGCCGCCCGCACGGTCCACGTGCTGTCCGGATCGACCAGGCAGATGTCGGCGTCGAACCCGGGGGCGATCGTCCCCTTGGCCCGCAGGCCGTACCTGCGGGCGGGGTTCCACGAGGTGAGCTCGGCGATCCGCCCGTACGACAGGCCCCTGCGGCGGCCCTCGGTGATCAGGCCGGGCAGCAGGTACTCCGCGCCGCCGAAGCCGGCCTTGGCCACGAACACGTCGTCGGCCGGCGTGCCGAACTTGAGCTCCTCGCGGCAGCAGGCGTGATCGCTCACCACCCAGTCGACGGCGCCGTCGAGCACGTACTCCCACAGCGCCTCGACATCCTCGCGCGGCCTGATCGGCGGGTTCACCTTGCCGCCGAGCCCGCTGGCCGTGTCGATGTCGGCGAGCAGGTGGCCGATGGTGACCTCGCGGCGGAAGTCGATGTGCGGGAACGTCCCCGCCATCCGCACCGCGGCGTCGAGCGCCTTGCGCGAGGACAGGTGGAGCAGGTTGACGTTGCCCAGGCC
>NZ_QCYJ01000102.1 GCF_003123685.1 Nocardia aurea | reverse complement strand
CGCATCGGTCACCACCTCATCACCCACCCCGGAAGTATCGGACATATTGTGCGGCAGACCAAACCGATACAACAACTCATTCTGAACTGATCTCTAAACACGACCTAACCCCAGGCGCGCCGGGTCGCGGGCATATCGGCGTTCCCCGCTGCCTCCGGGACCACGCCGAGTACCTGGTGAATCCCGAGTCCGCCGTCCTCGAAGCCCAGTGCGGAGGCGGCCATATAGAGCCGCCAGATTCGCGCGCGCCCTTCGCCTGCCAGTGAAACCGCTTGTTCCCACGCCTTTTCCAGATTGCCCACCCATTGGCGGAGGGTGAGCGCGTAGTGCTCGCGCAGGGCCTCGACATCACGAACCTCGAATCCGGCGCGTTCCATGGCCAGCACGACTTCACCCACGTCGACGAGTTCGCCGTCGGGAAACACGTAGCGTCCGATGAAGGAACGGTTCTTCATGACCGAGCCGCCCGGCGAGGAGATGGCGTGGTTGAGCAGACGCCCGCGCGGGCGCAGCAGGGCGCGCACGGTGTCGAAGTACGCGGCGGCGCGTTCGGTGCCGACGTGTTCGAACATGCCGATCGAGGAGATGGCGTCGAACTCTTCGCCGCGCAGGTCGCGATAATCGGCGAGCCTGATCTCGACACTGCCGGACAGTCCGGCGTCGGCGACTCGGCGGCGGGCGAGTTCGACCTGAGCACCGCTGATGGTGACACCGACGACCCGCGCCCCGTAGGTCGCCGCCGCGTGCATCGCCATGGAACCCCAGCCGCATCCCACATCGAGCAGGCGCATACCCGGTTGCTCGGCCAAGCCCAATTTGCGGCAGATCAGATCGTGCTTGGCGCGCTGGGCGTCCTCCAATGAGCCTTCATCGTCCGGGACGAACCGCGCACAGGAGTAGGTCATGCTCGGTCCGAGCACCAGTCGGTAGAAATCGTTGCCGACGTCGTAGTGATGACTGATCGCCGCCGCGTCGCGACGTTTGGTGTGCAAGGGTCCGCGCCGCGGTCGCGCCTCCTCCGGCGGCGGTTCCGGCTTGCGGCCGAGCGCCCCGAGTTGCCGCGCCGCCCCGATGGCCTGCCAGGCCGCCCCGAGACCGAGGCGGGCGTCGTTCGGCGCGGTCGACTGGAGTGCGCGAAGCATCGTGAATATGTCGCCGTCCAGGTCCACCGCACCGGAGACGAAGGCACGTGCCAGGCCGAGTTCACCGGGCGCCCAGACCAGGTGGCGCAGCGCGTCCTCGGATCGCACGCGCATCGTCCCGGGACTTTCCCCCTCCGGGCGAATCGTGCTGCCATCCCAGAATTCGAACCCCACCGCGGGGTGCGGTCCCAAGGTGGCGCGCAGCAGAGGTTCGAACGCGGCGGCGATCGTGGCCCGGTTACCCATCCGACCACTATGGCCCGCCTCGCACCGCCGCGGTGGCAGCGACGCGGCGGCGACCGAAACGCAAGGTCGAGGACGCGGTGTCCGTGCTGTAGGCGCGCTCCGCCGAGCATCGGTGTGCCCGGCGAAACCGAATCGGCAACGCACTCATCACGTCCGCCGAGATTCCCGCGCCGGGGTCACCGAATCCGATAACCGTGCTGACCTCACGACGATCGGCGTTGCCGACAGTGATGATTTGAGGCAAACGCCCCATGTGAGCAGCATCGTGTCGGGCCGATGATCAGGGCATGACGAAGCGAGTGCAGGAATTACGGAGATCACCGGTCACGACCGAGTCGGCCTCGGAACCATCGATGGTCGAGAGGTTCGGTACGCCCACTTCCGATCGGGCACCCGGAGTGTCGAACGGCGGGCGGGTCGACGCGGTCGAGGTCACCCGACGTGTCGGGGGGCGGCAGATTCTCCAGGAGATGTCGCTGTCGGTCGAACCGGGTGAGTTGGTCGCCATCGCGGGCGGTAGTGGCGCGGGAAAGAGCACATTGCTGGCGATCCTGGCGGGATTGGAACCACCGTCCGCCGGGGAGGTTCGCCACGACGGCGTCGTGCGCGGGGCCCGACGCGGCGCGGATTCCCGGATCGGCTACGTGCCACAGGAGGACATCATCCACCTCGAGATGCCCCTGCGCCGCACGTTGCGCTACGCGGCGCGACTGCGGCTGCCCGCAGGCACATCGGAGGCCGAGGCCGACCGGGTGGTCGAGGAGACCATGCGCGACCTCGATCTCGCCGATCGGGCCGAGGTGCCGGTCCGCGCGCTCTCCGGCGGCCAGCGTAAGCGGGCCAGTATCGCCGTGGAGTTGCTGACCAGGCCGCGTCTGTTCTTCCTCGACGAACCCACCTCCGGGCTCGATCCGTCGACCGCGGCCGACGTGATGCGCCTGTTGCGCCGACTGACGCTGCGCGGGGTCACCGTTGTCCTCACGACGCACGAGCCGACCGGCATCGACCGGTGTGACCGCGTGGTATTCCTGGCCCGTGACGGCCACCTGGCTTTCACCGGCAGCCCGACCGAGGCTCGGCGCCACTTCGATGTCGACGATATCGCCGAGGTGTACGAGCGGCTGGCTCGTGAGGACACCCCGCAGATCTGGGCACGGCGATTCGCCGACAGCGGTGGAAACTCCACACCGGGCCAGGCTCTATCGCCCGTCGCGGCCCCACCTTCGAATCTCGAGCGCACGGGCCCGGTCCGGCAATGGTGGCTCCTGACACGACGTAATGTCGATGTTCTCCTCCGCAACCGGTTGACCCTTGTCGTCCTGCTCGGCTCGCCGGTGCTGGTCACGGCGATGATGGCGACACTGTTCGAGCGGGACGCCTTCCCGCCGCGCGGCGATGCCGACCTCGGCCCGGCCCAGATCGTGTTCTGGATCGCCTTCGCGGGTTTCTTCTTCGGCCTGACCTACGGCCTGCTCCAGATCGTCGGAGAGATGTCGGTCTTCCGGCGTGAGCGCCTGGCCGGGCTCAGCGTGGGCGCCTACGTCGCGTCCAAGGTGACGGCACTGCTTCCGGTGCTGGCCGGTGTGAGCGCGCTACTGCTCGGTGTGCTGCGGGCGCTCGGTCGGCTTCCCGCCGTCGGATGGGAGGTGTTCGCGTTCCTGTTCGTGACGATCGTGATCGAGGCGATCTCGGCACTGGCTCTCGGATTGCTCGCTTCGGCGGCGGTCTCCAACGCCGCGCAGGCCGCCCTCGCCCTGCCGATGCTCTGCTTCCCCCAGGTGCTGTTCGGTGGCGCCATCGTCCCCGTCGACGAGATGGCCCTGCCGGGACGCCTGATGAGTCTGGGTCTGTCCAACCGCTACGCTTTCGAAGCGCTCGGCCGCGAGCTGGATCTCGAGCGATACACCACCACGCTGCCCGCCATGTCCGCCTACGATGCCACCTTCCGCGGGGGAGCGGGAGCCGGTCTCATCGTTCTCACCGTGTTCGCCGTCGGCCTGGTGCTGGCCACGATATGGGTCCTGGACCGACGGACCCGGCCCGGCACGAACCGGCGATGAAAGCCGTCGTCGACTCACTGCCGCGACGACCGGGAACCCACCAGACCCCGGTCGATCGCGGCCAGACCGGCCTGCGTGCGGTTGTTGACGCCCAGCTTGGTGTAGACACGTTCGACGTGGTTGCGCACGGTCTTCTCGGCGATGAACAATTCGGCCGCGATTTCCCTGTTCGATCGGCCCTGCGCGACGAGTCGCAGGATCTCGACCTCGCGGTCGGTCAGCCCGGCGGGCCACGGCGTGCGCCGCGAGGTCCCCGGATCGGCCACCGCGAGGACAGCCGCGACCGACTCGGCGTCGAAACGTCCGGCGCGGGCCTGTTCCCGTATCCGATCGGCGGCGTCGCGCGGATCCAGCGGCGGTCGGTCGGGGCGCGGTTCGAGCAGTCGCTGATAGGCCTCCGCCGCGGCGAGCAGCCGATCCGGCGCGGTCAACTCCGGGCCGGTGAGCCCGCGGGGAAAGCCGGACCCGTCGATCCGTTCCCGGTGCTTCATCGCCAGATGCACGACCGACTCCAAGCCGCCGACTCGCCTCAGTATCCGGCCGGTCAGATCCGGATACATGCGTACCCGTTCCCGTTCGGCCGTGGTGAGCGGCTCCTTCTTCTCCCAGATCCGGTTGGACACGCCCATTTTGCCGAGGCTGTGCACCAGCCCGGCTCGGTAGAGATTCGTGATGTCGGTGGGCGGCAGGCCCTGGTGTCGGGCCGCACCGGCCACCAGATTCGCGACGCCGCGCGAATGTCCCAGTGTGAAGGGCGATTTGAGATCGACGAAATCGGCCATGGCCTCGAGTAGTTCGTCGCTCTCCTCGGCCGTCAGGGTGCGGTCGCGATCCGGCGCTTGGGCCAACGCCGCGGTCCAGACATCGATTTCGAGTAATCCCTGCACGATGGCGGCAGCGCCGTGATCGAATACCGCCACCACCGCCGGGCTGAACTGACTGCCGCCCCGCGACCGGACGACATCCTTCGCGTGCTCGAGTCCGCCTGTGCGCAGGTGGACCTCGACCACGTCGGCGACATGGGCGATATGGACCTCGACCGGGATGTCGTCTCCGCGAGAACCGTCGGGCAACCCACGGCCGTCCCAGCGCTCGAAGACGTAGGCCAGCGCCTTCGCGACCTGCTCGTCCAAACCCATCCGATCGGAGAGAACCCCGGCGGAACTGCAATGCGACTGGATCAACGTGGCGACCCGGCTGCGAGCGGTCACCAGGAAAGCCGTGGCACGGATGCCGCGTTCCCAGCCCGGTAATCCACGCCCGACATGACTCAGCATCAGCCGCAGGAACGGCATGCCGGTCGTGTCCACCGTGTAGGTGTCGGCCCGGAAGGCGATGTCGTCGCCGAAGAGCGCGGCGAGTTCGTGCGAATCGGCGTGACAACCGATCCACCCGACCAGATTGGCGTAGTACACCGTCGCTCGCTGTTGCCGGTCGAGCCCCATCCGCTCGGCGATACGTGTCGCGATCAAGGACGAGCGGAGCATATGCTCCATCGGCTGCCCCAGGCCGAGGTCGATCGCGAGCGATATCGCGGCGAGCAGTTCGGCTCTGCTCAGCCCCTCTCCCGAGCCTGTCGCGTGCGGATACATCTGCCCATTGTCCACCCGGGCGGCGCCCGTCGCGTCGGCGCTGCCCGTCCGTCCGGGACCACTACGACATGAATCCGACGATCGTCTCCGTCGCGCCGATACCCATCGGCAACGCCCCGGGCGCGCTCTGCACGGACCGCCCGGCCGCACGGGTGTGGGTTCGGGATCGAGTGCCGACGGTGATCCGAATATCGAGCCGCCGGATCAGCCCGGGACGGTTGTACTGATCGGCACTTCGGTGGCCGTGGTCGATGGCGGCACACCGGTGGTCGGGGGCGTCGTCGACGGTGGAATCGTCGGCGTTGTGGTGGGTTCGGCTGTTGTCGGCGGGACCGTCGTGCCGGTCACGGGTCGTTGGTCGGAGGTCGGTGGTGGTGTCGCGGTGTTCGATCCGGGCCTGCCTACTTCGGCGGCGGCGTCCTCGGTGGGCGGGGACAGCGGAACGGGTGCGGGCGGCTGGATCGGATTCGACCCGTCCGGTGGCGGAGCGGGCAACTCGACGACGTCGAGTGCGGACGATTCGGCCGGGGGTGACGCGGTCGGCGGTTTTGTGGTTCGGGTCGGACCGGGCTGCACGACAACCGGTTCGGCGGTGGGCGTCGTGGAACGACCGGGAAGACCGGCCGGAACCGCCGGAACCGGCGACGGCGTAGCGGGAATGTCGTCGGGAGCGCGCATCAAAGCCGTGGCGACAGCGATACCGACGGCGCACACGATTGTCCCGACAACCGTGGCGACCAGTACTCGACGTCGGCCGGGTGTGGGTGGATCGGTCGAGCGGATCGGGGACGGCGGTGCTACCGCGTCACGATTCGACGGATCCGCTTCGAGCGCAGGCGGATTCGAATCACCGGGCTCGGACCGGTCGGATTCCGACTGGTCGTAATCCGGCAATGTGGGATCCAGCTGGTGGGGATCCGGCAGGTCGGCCGTCGACAATTCGGCATTGGGCAGATCTGGATCCGGCAACGTGGTGTGGAGCCGGCGAGCGCCGACCGGCTCGACACCGCGATCGTTCGCGGTGAGGGCATTCGGCGTCGGTGCGACCGGATCCGGGCCGGATTCGTGCGGTGACACGGACTCCGGCGACGGTCTGTCGCCAGAGGCGGACTCGAACTCGACACGCTCGCTCGGCCCCGATTCCGGCAGAGACGGTACGCCGGGGGATTCGCCGCGGTCGGTCGGCGCTGATTCCCGTCGAAGTCCCACGGGCGGTTCGACACTCTCGACCCGCGCGCGTGCCTCGCGCGGAATATCCGCGCCCGCTTCGCGCGGAACATCCTCGGCACCCGTCGACTTCGGTCGAAGCGAGGATTTCGGGCCCTCGTCTCCTCGATCGCCGTCGGGTGTCGGCAACGGCCGGGTCCGCTTCCTCGACACCGCCGCCGAGTCGACATCCCTGGCCACATCCGGCACCGATACGAGTTGCGGAATCGCGACCGAGGAGAGCGCGTCGTGCGCGGCTTCGGCGAGCGCGCCACAGGAGGGATAGCGGCGGTGGGGCTTCTTGGCCAGGGCCGTGGCGATGACGGCGTCGAATTCTGCCGGAAGGTCGGGACGCAACGCGCGCGGGGACGGTGGCCGCGCGGTGAGATGTGCGGCGATCACGGCGGCCTGATCGTCGCGCGGAAAGGGGTAGGTCCCGGTGAGCAGGTGGTAGAGGGTGCAACCCAGTGAATAGATATCGGAGCGGTGATCGGCGAGATTGGAGAACCGTTCCGGTGCGGCGTAGGCGAAGCTCGCCGAGATGGACGACATGGTGACGGTATCGTCGCGGGTGCGGGCGATACCGAAATCGGTGAGTAGCGCGCGAATTTCATCGCGTGGCCCGTATTCGACCATCAGATTGGCCGGTTTCACGTCGCGGTGCACCACACCCTGGTCGTGTGCGAAATCCAATGCTTCGGCGGCGTCTCCGACGATCCGAACCGCGTGTTCGGGCGCGAGCCCGCGCGGCGAGGCTTCCAGCAGTTCGCCCGCGTCGCCGCCCGCGATGTAGCGCATAGTCAGCCACAGCGCGTCGTCCTCGGGACCACTGCGGTCGTAGACGGCGACGATATTCGGATGGTCGAGCCGGGCCGCCACGCTCACTTCACGATCGAAGGCCGCACGCACTTTCGGATCCGCGTTGAACCCGTCGGTCATCAGTTTCAGCGCGACGGACCGTTCCAGGCGCGGATGCCGAGCCAGATACACCGATCCCATACCGCCGGTGCCGAGGCACCGTTCGATCACGTATCCGGCGAAATTCGCCCCTACCTGTAACTGCACTCCACTCCCCGAGATCCGCGTGCGTCGTACGCCACGCGTACCAACCTGCCACACCATGGTGCACTTTCACACTCGGTGGCAGTGGCATCGGCCCCGCACCCGGGGCGGTGGGTGACCGGCGTGCCCTGCTCGGTCGCAAGCCGTCGACGGCGATCGGTCCCGACCGGTTCGTGCGCCCGGCTCGGGCCGCGGAAAAGTCGAGCCGGTGTCGTGTAACGCCTCCGGGGTGCCGCGCGACAGTGAACGTGAGTGTTCGTGACCCGCTCGCGGGGAAGCGACATTCATCCGAAATCAGCCAAGCCCATTGCGCGTCTGTCTGTTTCAGGCACGACGCGGGCCTTGTATAGGGGGGACCTGTGCAGATCATGCAGATGTCGAATCGGGGGCGCCGATGGCGCGCGAGTATCGGACTGGTGCTCGGCGTCGTGGTGCCGGTACTGATCGTGACCGCGTGCTCGGTCGACGAACAGAATTCCGACCCGACACGCTCCGGAACCGCGGCGGCCACCGCGAGCAGTGTCTCGAAGACGCCGTCACCGACCGGTGCCGCGTCGACGAACAATCCCGGTGAGACTCAGGGAAATCCGGGCGGTGCGGGTGGAGGAGACACCGGACAGACCGGCGGGGAACAGCCGGGCGACCCCGGCGGAACCGATACCTGCGGTGCGACCCCGTGCGGTACCACGGGCAATCCCGCTCCGGCGCCCGGTGGCACCGATACCTGCGGCGGTGCGACGGTGTGCGGCGCCGCCGTGTGGGATCCCTGTTGGATATCCGACGCCGATATCACCGAACTGGGATTCCGTCCGGACAGCCGACAGGTGCTCAGCAACTCCGGCGGCGTGAGCGACAAGAGCTGCCAGTGGCAATCCCTCACGGGCAAATCCGAATTCACGATCGCGTCGACCTGGCAGACGCTGGAGGAATTCAAGCAGAGCGGGCGTTATGTGGACTTCGGCTCGCTGTCGGTCGGCGGCCGAGACGCCTACCGATATCGTGCGGCCCAGGACACGAACAAGATCGGGTGCTACATCGGCATTCCGGTGCAGGGCGGCCTCGTCGCGTTCGTCACGCGGAATCTGAAGCCCGACGCGCCTCAGGAACCGTGCGTTGCGGCGCAACGTATCAGCGAAGCTCTGGTCGGCTATGTGCCCCGAGCGATGTGATGGAGCCGAGCTCCTGCGACGCCGGTCACCACAATCGGTGACCTGATCACGTTTTCGGCCCCCGGTGCACCACGCGCCGGGGGCCGGTCTCGTTCCGGCGGCGGATCATCGGCCGATGTCGTCGTTTCTCGCGCCTTTGCCACCCGCCGCCGTGCTCGACAGCATCGAGCCAGGGCCGATCGTCCCATGACATACACCTGTCTAGGCATATGTCTGGACAGTGAAACGTTGCCCGCGTAGTCTCGGTCACTGCCGGGATAGACCACGCGATTCGGCGCCATGGGAAGGCCCCGATTGCCGGAGTCGGCTGACCGAAGAGGAGAACTATGACCATCGATTTGCCGGCGGAATTCGACTTCACCGATCCCTACCTCTGGGAAGCTCGTCGGCCGGTCGAGGAGTTCGCCGAGATTCGGCGCACCGCGCCGGTGTGGTGGAACGCTCAGACGAAAGAGCAGGCCGACCCGTTCGGTGACGACGGCTATTGGGTGGTCAGCCGACACGAGGAGATCAGAGAGATCTCCAAGAATCCGCAGTTGTACTCCTCGCATCGGAGTGGCGCCGTCATCCGTCTTCCGTCCGGCACCACCGCGGATATAGCCGAGGCGATGAAGAGTGCGCTGTTGCTCAATATGGACCCGCCGAAACACACCAAGATCCGGCGCATCGTTTCCAAGGGATTCACGCCGCGCGCGGTGGAGGGGTTGCGTGCCGCGCTGGCGGAGCGATCTGCCCGCATCGTGCACGAAGCCCGGAAGGCGGGCGGGGGAGACTTCGTGGAACAGGTTGCGTGCGAACTGCCGTTGCAGGCGATCGCGGAGCTGTTGGGGGTCCCGCAGGATGACCGGCACAAGCTTTTCGAGTGGTCGAACGATTTGCTCAATCATTCCGACGACCCGGAGTTCGGTGATCCGGCCGTCGCGTCGATGGAGATGCTCGGATATGCGATGGGCATGGCCGAGCAGCGCCGCGACAATCCACTCGACGATATCGTCAGCACGCTCGTCAGCGCGGATGTGAACGGCGAGGCGTTGACCAGCGACGAATTCGGCTTCTTCGTGATGCTGCTGGTGGTCGCGGGAAACGAGACCACGCGTAATGCGATCACCCATGGAATGAAAGCTTTCGTCGACCACCCCGATCAGTGGGCGTTGTTCCGCGAGCAGCGCCCTCGGACCGCGGTAGACGAGATCGTGCGATGGTCTACTCCGGTAACGGTGTTCCAACGGACCGCAACCGCTGATACCGAACTCGGCGGACAGCAGATCCGCGCCGGGCAGCGACTCGGATTGTTCTACGGTTCAGCCAATTTCGACGAAGACGCTTTCGAAGACCCGTTCACCTTCGACATTCTGCGTGACCCGAATCCACATCTGGGTTTCGGCGGAACCGGGACGCACTTCTGCGTGGGCGCCAACCTGGCTCGGCTCGAGATCGAGTTGATGTTCGGCGCCATCGCCGATGCCATGCCCGATCTGCGGCAGGAGTCGGAACCGCAGCGGTTGCGCTCCGGATGGATCAACGGCATCAAGCACTGGCAAGTCGCCTACCGTTAGCGCGTTCCGGGGTTGCGCCGTGGGTGGAGTCGGCGCCGTCCTGTCCGAGTCATGAGAAGGTGATGACCGGTTTCACGACGGCGCCGGAGGCGGCATCGGCGATCGCGTCGTTGACGCGGTCGAGGGGGTAGGCGCGGATCAGTCGTTCGATCGGCAGCTTTCCGTCCCGGTGCCACTGCACCAATTGTGGTAGGTAGGTGTGCGGATTCACGTCGCCTTCGATGCTGCCGCGTATCGTTTTGCCTCGGCCGATGAGTTTCGCGACCTCGACGGGAAGGGGGGAGGGGCCGAGGCCGACCAACGCGAGAACGCCTCGCGCGGTGAGGGAGTCGATCGCGGTCGCGATGACCGGTGCCGCGCCGGTGGTGTCGAGAGCGTGGGTCGCTCCTCCGTTGCCGAGGGCGGCGATCTGTGCGGCGACATCGGTGTCGCCGCCGTCGATGACGACATCGGTGCCCAGTTCGGAGGCGAGTTCCAGTCGTTCGGGGGACAGGTCGACCGCGACGACGGTCCCTACTCCGATTGTCCGCGCGGCCATGACTGCCGACATGCCGACACCGCCGACGCCGAAGATCGCCAGTACGGACGAAGTGTCCGGGGCCAGTACATGGGTGACCGCGCCCGCCCCGGTCTGGACCGCGCAGCCGAACGGAGCGGCCGACACCAGGTCGACATCCGGATCGATGACGACGATATTGCGCGTGGTGGCGAGCACGTGGGACGCGAAGCTGGATTGTCCGAAGAAGCCGCCGGTGACCGGTTCCTCACCCGCCCGCAGTGGTGAGTCGGGGCCGAATCGGCCCGCGTTGAGTGTCGCCCAGTGGGCGCAGTATCCGGGCAGGTCGCACGAACATTCCGCGCATTCCCCGCAGCTCTGATAGGTCATCAGTACGTGGTCGCCGACCGAGACCCCGGTGACCCGCGAACCGACGGCTTCCACTATTCCCGCGCCTTCGTGACCGAGCACGATGGGCAACCCCGGCGGAAAAGCCTCTCGGGTAGTCGAATCGGTGTGGCAGATGCCGGACGCGACCACTCGAACGAGAACCTCGTCGGCGGTGGGCGCACGCAGGGCGAGCGTTTCGATCGCCAAGGGGGCGTCGCCGCCACGCGACACTGCGGCGGTGATTTTCACAGCTCTTCTCCTTGCGGCCGGTTCGCACCAGCCTGTCGCTTCAGTACTTCATAGCTCCGGCGTCGACCGCTATCTGGCTCCCTGTGATCGACGCCGAACCGGGCCCGGCCAGCCATGCCACCACATCCGACACCTGTTCCGGTGACATGAACCCGGTGTGCCCGTTCGCGGCGGCCCGCAGCGGCGCAGGCGGAAAGCTGTGCAGGAAGGACGGGTGGTTGCCGAACAGTTCCACCATGGCGTTCGGTTCGACCATGGGCGTGTCGACCGAGTACGGATGGATGGAGTTCACGCGGATGCCGAACTCGCCCGCTTCCAGCGCCAAAGTATTCGTCAGTGCCACCAGTCCGTGTTTGGACGCCGAGTAGTGACCGTTGCCCGGTGTGGCCTTCAACCCGGCCGATGAGCTCACGATGACGATCGATCCGCCGTTGTTCGCGGCGATCATCGCGGGGACGGCGGCTCGGACGGTGCGCCACGTGCCGCTGAGATTGACTCCGACGACGGTGTCCCAGTGTTCTTCGCTCATTTCCCACAGGCGTCCCCAGCTCAGCACGCCCGCGTTGGCAACCAGGACATCAAGGCGTCCGAACCTCGTAACACCCTCGGCCACAACGCCTTCGAGAGCGGCCAAATCCCTGACGTCGACCACGCGGGTGAGGGCCACGCGTCCGAGCGCTTCGATCATGCGCGCTGTTTCGGCGAGATCCTCGGCGGTGGCCGGGGGATAGGTGATGGTGTCCGACAGCGGTGCGCAGGCGTCGATCGCGATGATGTCGGCGCCCTCGGCGGCCAGACGGAGTGCGTGCGCGCGACCCTGGCCGCGCGCGGCGCCCGTCACCAGGGCGACCTGTCCTCGCAAGGACTCGGTACGGTCGGTCGTCGGCGCGCTGCCTCGTGCGGTCATCGGATCACTCCCGTGTGTCGATATGTGGTGCGCGAGCGTGATCGCGCGCGGGTCCTTCGGATACCGTCCGGACCTCGCCCTCTATTGGACACTAGTCTAGACAGCTGCTCGATCCGCTTGTGGATTCGCCTGCCGTGCGCGGGTGATCAGGACCGCCATGACATCGGCGACTGCCTTCTCGAATAGCCCGGGTGTGCTGATCGTGGACGTCGGGGGAATTCGGCAGCGCCGTTGGGTCGAGTAAGTGCTCGCCTGCCGGGGCCGCGGAAGCCGAGTCTGCCTACAGACCGACCCGGCAGTTCCCTCAGCGTTGGGTCGTTCGAGGGGCGGAACGTCCGACGGATGGCGAACCGATCACCGACCGCGGAGTCGACCCCGGACCGAGCGGTGGTGCGGTGGGAATCGGTGTGCCCGCCCTCGGCACGCTCGTGCTCGTCTTCGGGACCGAGGAGGTCGTCCGGGAGGCTGTGGGCGCCTTCGTCGTGGTCGAGGTCGACCTCGTCGTCTTCGGAGGCGGCGTGGTGCCCTCCGACGAGGGTTGCAGCAGTGCGATTCCGGCACCGGTCCCGCCGGCGACGATCAGGAATCCCAGTGCTACGCGACGGCGCAACCGACGACGCCCGTCCGGCCCGGTGGAGGACGGCGCTCGCGCCGGGTTCCGCACCGTCGCAGCGGGATCCAGCGCGGAGCGCGCCGCCTCGGCGAGCGCGGCGCAGGTGCCGTACCGATCATCGGGGCTCTTGGCCATCGCGGTGGCGATCACGGCGTCGAGTCCGGCGGGCAGTTTCGGGCGGATATCCCGTGGCGCGGGCGGCGGGGCTGTCAGGTGCGCGGCGATCACGGCGGCCTGATCGGTGCGTGGATACGGATGACATCCGGTGAGCAGGTGGTAGAGAGTGCAACCCAGCGAATAGATATCGGATCGGTGGTCCACGGTCGCGGTGAACCGCTCCGGTGCGGCATAGGCGAAACTGGCCGCGACCGAGGACAGGGTGACGGTGTCGTCGAGTGTGCGGGCGATGCCGAAGTCGGTCAGCAACGCGCGTTGCCCGTGGCGGGGGTCGTCATCGATCACCAGGTTGGCCGGTTTCACATCACGATGGACTACCCCTTTCGCGTGAGCGAAGTCGAGAGCGTGGGCGGCATCGCCGATCAGGCGCACCGCCAACTCGGGTGGCAAACCGTCGGGGGCGGCAGCCAACAGGGTGTTTGCGTCGCCTCCGGCGACGTAGCGCATCGTCAGCCACAGGGCCGGGTCGTCGGGTCCGCTGCGGTCGTAGACGGCGACGATGTTCGGGTGGTCCAGTCGTGCCGCCAGCGCGGCCTCGCGATCGAACGCGCCACGGACTTTCGGGTCGGTGGTGAAGGTATCGGCGAGGACCTTCAACGCGACGAGCCGTTCCAGCCGCGGATGGCGAGCCAGATACACCGATCCCATACCGCCGGTGCCGAGCAGTCGAACGACGATATACCCAGCGAAGTTCGTTCCCGCCCGCAAATGCACGCCCGGCACCATTCCTCCCGTGGCGTACTTCGCGCACGCCGTCCCGAATATGATGACCGCGCGTACCGTCGTTCGCACGACAGTTGCTCGGAGCCGACCGGGATTTCGCCCTCGATGCTCGCACGTCGAGAACGCTGTACTCGGCTCCGGTCGGTGGAACCGCGTCGATTCATTTCTTCCCGCAGTGGATCGGCATTCCGGACGGTGGCGGCGGGTACCTGTACAGCCCCGAAAACTCACCGGCGGGCGTCGATCTCTACGGGGGCCCGTGTGTCGAACCGGTCGACCTCGGTGACGGCTGGTGGATGTGCGATTTGGCCCTCACCGGCTACTGACGCGGCATGTGGCGATCGCGTCCACGGATCCGGCTCCCCGCCGACAGTTCTCTGCCTACGCCCATTAGAGACATATACGCAAAATTTCTCAAATCCGGTTACATCGGTGATATGTGACCGTTTCGGGCCGTTCGTAGGCTCACGGAATCCGGCCGATCTCCGACAGAAGCGGATTCCATGACCGAAACCTCGCACCCGGCGCCGGAGCCCTCGGGCAGTAGCGCCGCCACCTCCGGCATCGTCGAGACGACGGTGTATCCCAAGCGTCCCGCCCGGGCCGTCGACCTGGCCAAGGCCGCGCCGCTGGGGTGGTGGCCCGCCGTGGCCATCGCGCTTGTCGCGTTCATCGACCGAGTCGAGATCAACCTGATCGCCGGTGCGCTACCCGCCATCCAGGACCATTTCGGCTTCAGCGACACTGCTGCGGGCGCGATCCCGACCGCCGCCAGTATCGCGGGCGCGCTCCTGCTGCTACCCGCCGGACGCCTCGCCGACCGGGCGCCGCGCGTCGCCACGATCGCGGTCGTGGTGCTGGTGTGGTCGTGCTGTTCGATACTCAGCGGCCTGGCGACATCCTTCGTGATGTTCTTCCTGGTCCGCGTTCTCATCGGCGCCGCCGGGCAGCTCTACAATCCGCCCGCGTCGAGCCTGCTCGCCGACTGCTATCCGGCCCGAAGTCGCGGCAAGGCATACGGATTCGAACGTGCCGGGTACTACCTGGGCCTGCCCACCGGCGTCATCCTCGGTGGAGCGCTCGCCGAGGCGCTGGGCTGGCGCGCGGTGTTCTTCGTCGCCGCGGTACCCGGTCTGCTGGTCGCCGCGCTGGTGCTCACCGTCCGGGAACCGTTGCGCGGGCTGGGTGATCGTCTCGACCGCCTACGCGCGGGCCCGGAAACCCGGCAGACCGACGAAATCCCCTCCACGCGTGGTGAATCCCTGCTCGGGGAAGCGCGATCCCTGCTGCGGGTGCGCACGCTGACCGGCATCATCATCGGACAGGCCCTGCTGTCGCTCGGTATCGCGGGCGTCTTCTACTGGCTGCCCACCTTCCTCGAACGCACCGAGAACCTCGACTACGACGCCGCTTCCGGGCTCGCGGGCGCGGTCGGCGGCACCGGAATCGTGATCGGAATCGTCGTCGGCAGCCGACTCGGTGACCGATTCCACGGTATCCGACCCGGCTGGCGCGTCACCGTCGCCACCGGATTCCTGCTGCTCGGCGCCCTGACCCTCACCGGTGCGGTCCTGCTGCCCGGTGTCGCCGTGCGCGTCAGCATGATCGCGCTGGCCTGCGTCGGTTTCGCGGGTGCCATACCGAATCTCACGGCGGCATCGGCCGATGTGGTACCGGCCGAACGTCGAGGTATGGGATTCGCCCTGCTCACCTTCCTCGTCACCCTGGGCGGCGCGCTCGGACCGTTCTTCGTCGGCGTCACCTCCGACCTGGTCGGCTCGACCGCGTACGGCGGCGAACCGCTCGCGCCCGCCATGCTGGCCCTGGTACCTGCCATCTTCGTGGCGGTCGCTGTGCTGCTTCGGATCCGGGCGCGCTACGAGGACGACGCGCGGACCGCGCGCCCGACCTGACGGTCCGCTCGGACTCAGCTCGTCCGGCGGTACCGGATGTGCGTGGCCAGTGGCGAATGCAGCACCTCGACGGGCTCGAACCCGAAGGAATCGACGCCGTCGAAGATCCGTTCGCCGGACCCGAGCAGGACGGGGGCGATGTCGAGCGTCAGTTCGTCGATGACCCCGGCGACGAGCGCCTGGCGAACGGTGGAGGCGCCGCCCGCGATGTCCACGCCGTCCTCGCCCGCCGTCTCGAGCGCCTGGGCGTAGGCGGAGTCGAAGCCGTCGGTGACGAAGTGGAAGGTCGTTCCGCCTTTCATCTCGATCGGCTCGTGGGCGTGATGGGTGAGCACGAACACCGGTGCGTGGTAGGGCGGCTCGTCCCCCCACCAGCCACGCCAGTCGTCCTCCCACTCGCCGCGGATCGGCCCGAACATGTTGCGGCCCATCACGTAGGCGCCGCGCGGGCGCATGAGCCAGCCCGCGGCGGTCTCGTCGTTCGCGGTGGTGCGCTCGTCGCCGATATGCCAGCCGTGCAGCTCTATTCCGCGCCTTCCGAGTGGGTGTGCGCGCCCCTGGTCCGGCCCGGCGACGAATCCGTCGAGCGAGATGGACATGTGACAGGTGGTGTCCGGCATTCGCGACCCTTCCAAGGTGATTGCGTTTTGCAAGTGGTGGATCGCATCTACCCGAGCCGACGGCAAACCGAAAGGACATCGGTGGACGGCGACTCGGCCGGTCCTTCATCCGACCCCACGGCCGGTATTTCGCGAGGTTCCGACGCGACAGGTCGATCAGTAGAGGTAGATGGCGAGCAGCGCGATCCAGATGACGGCCAGCCAGGCGTCGGTGGTGATCCGGAGCCAGAGTGGCGCGTGCCGGACTTCCATGAAGTAGCGGATGATCAGGCGGCATTTGATCAGTCCGAGGACGACGACACCGGTGATCAGACCGGTGTCGAGGCCGCTGGCGTCGGTGTGGCCGGGGGTGAGGCGCCAGGCGACGAGTGTCGACGCGGTCAGTGCGATCCAGACGTAGACGATGACGCGTTTGTCGCGGCGGAATTCGGTGGCGGTGGTCACTGGATCACCTCATGAGGTAGACGATGGCGAAGATGACGACCCAGAGCAGGTCGATCATGTGCCAGAACAGGGCGCCCTGTTCGACGATGCCGACGCGTTGTTCCGCGGTGTCGCGTAGTTCCCGGACGACGATGCCGAGGATGAGCATGCCCAGGAGCAGGTGTGCGAGGTGCACGCCGGTCAGGACGAAGTAGAAGCTGAAGAATTCTTCGGAGACGGTGTGGCCGTTGCTGATCTCACGGTGCCATTCGAAGATCTTGACCAGGGTGAAGATCAGTCCGCATGCCGCGGCGGCGAGCTCGAGCTGTCGTGCGCTGCGGATCGCCCGCTCCCGCACGGCGATGACGGCGAGGGCGACGAACATCGAGCTGGTGAGTAGTACGACGGTGTTGGCGACGCCGATGCCGATGTCGAGATGTTGTTGGGCGGCAGAGAACTCGTCGGCGGATCGGGTGCGGAAGACCATGTAGACGACGAAGTAGGCGCCGAAGAAGAACAGGTCACCCAGGATCATCACCCACATGTCGATGTCGCCGGGTAGGTGACGCGACCGCCGGGCTTCGGCGGGGCGTGTCTCGGGAGCGGAGAGGGTCATCGGGTGACCTCGGCGGGGTAGAGGGGCGGAGTGTGCGCGGTTTCGGCCTTGGTCGCGTTGCGCAGGATCGGGAGCAGGCACACGATCCACAGTGCGAAGACGACCACGGCGACGTAGAAGGTGATCATCCCGTTCCAGGCGAACGCTCCCGAGTGGAAGACCCACATCTGGGTGGCGAGGACTTCGGTGACGATCTGCCAGATCGAGATGTAGGCGAACCATTTGGGGAAGATGTGGTTGCGGTCGTAGAGGATGGCGATCGCAAGGACCGTGTAGGCGGCGGTGAAACAGCCCAGCGAGCCGTTGTAGGCCAGCATGCCCAGGTCGTAGAGCATGTGCTGGATGGCTGGGTCGCGGTCGGGGCGGAAGGTGGCGGTGAGCCAGCATACGAGCAGGAGATGGAATCCCGGGATGGCGCCGACTCCCATTCCGGCGATGTAGGCGTAGGCCAGCAGTGAACCCGAGGACATGCGTTTCATGAAGTAGCCGATGATGCCGTTGGAGACCGCGGCCCCGCCCGCGAGGACCAGCAGCACCGCGAATCCGGCCTGGATGCTCCACTGGTGTTTGTCGAACCACTGCGCGACCTGGAGGTCGGTCACGTCCGGACGTGGTGGCGGCGTGGCCCTGCCGAAGAACACCACGCCGACCGACAGTGCGGTGTAGAAGGCGGCGAAGAGCCAGTAGGTGATCCAGACATCCAGTCGCACTCGGCTTTTCGAGCCGACGCCGTCCGCGGGCGAACGGTCCGGCGCCGAGGCGGTCACCGCGGTCATGACGGGCTCACCTCCTGTCGGGCTTGGCGATCGAGCGCCGAGCGCACGAGGAAGAACATCACCGCGACGAACAGGGCGAAAGCGCCGTTGCGCAGCCAGAACGACACGAAACCGTCCCAGGCGAGCGGGCCGTCACGAAAGACCGCGGCACCGGCCGACGGGGCCATCGCCAGCGCGGTGAGCACCGAGTAGGGCGCCACCCACTTCGGGAAGATCGGATGCGCCTGATCGTCGAAATATACTGCGAGAGCGAGCAATACGAATTGAGCGACCAGCATGCCGATCGGTGCGATGAAGATGATCCACGCCAGATCGTTGAGCACTTGGATCAGTTCCGGTCCGCGGTCGGGTCGGAACGCGGCCACGGCGAAGAAGATGTTCGACAGCGCGAACAAGGTCACCCCGGCCACGATCGAGGTGAGGTAGGAGAAGGCGAAGATCTGACTCTGCCCTCTCATGCGCAGCATCTGGCCCATGATCAGCACGAAGAACGGGACGATCATGACCCCGCACAGGTTGAATCCGACCATGCTGAAACGGATCAGCGGGGTGTTCTCCTCGTAGAACCGCGCCACTTCCGTCGCGGTCATATTCGGTGACATCGGCGGGAAGAAGCCGGGAAACGCCACGAACAGCACCAACAGCGCCAGCGCGACCACGGGGGTCGACCACAGGATGACCTGTTGGGCTCGCAGATTCGTGGCCCCGGATCGCTCCTCGTCCTCGGTGAGTAGCTGCATGTTCGTGGCTCCTGCCGGATCGGTCGATGTCGCGGCCGCTGCGGGCGAGCGCCGCGCGGTGGACCATGGCGAGGAGCATCCCAAGTTTTCTGACTATGGTCAATAATTGAGACGCGGTAGAGTTCCTGCTATGGCGGTGGTTTCACGCGGATCAAAAGATGACGGTAGTCAGAAAAGGGCGACGCCGGTCCGGGCGCGTTCGCACGCCAGCCGGGAAGCGATCATGGGGGCGGCGATGGCGCTGTGGCGCACGAAGGGGTTCGCCGACACCACCGTCACCGACATCTGCAAAGCCGCCGGAGTGTCGAAAGCGTTGTTCTACGTGTACTTCTCACGCCGCGAGGACGTGCTGCTCGAGGTGGAGGTGTTCACCATGCGCGACGCGCACCTGGCCGCCGAGGCGGTGGTCTCGGGCGATTACACGCTGATCGAACTGATCGCCGCGGTCGTGGGCACCCTCGAACAGCGCGCCCGCCAATACCCGCCGGAACTGATCTTCGAGACGGTGCTGGAGACCTACCGGATCGAACGCCGCGCCCTCGCCGAGGGGGCGACCCAGGCCGATATCGCCTACCTGTTCCTCGAACCCTTCCGGCGAGCCCATCGCGACGGCCGCATCCACGCCGAGGTCGATGTCGTGCGTGCCGCGCGCATCGCGCAGATGCTGGTGGCCGACGGGATCCGCTGCTGGGCCGCCGCCGGTTTCGACGACCCCGCGCTCGCCGAAACCCTCGCCGCCGAGATCGGTGCGATGCTCGCCGCGGCCCACGTCAGCGCGTGAGAGGTTTCTCGAACACGCCGATAGCAATGGATCGCACCCACATCGGGTGGGGTCATCCGGCCGCCGCGATCCGATTCGCGAACCGATATCAACGCCGCGCCGTACCTGATACGCCGGTCCGCGACTCGTGAAAGGCGGCCTCGGCGGATCGCCGTGCGGCCACGCAGGTGCGGAGTTCCGTTTTCGATTTCGAAAACGGTGTTCTCGCTTCGAGCGAACTGTATTCTGATGCCGTCCGGATCGCAGGTCCGGTCGCGGCCCATTCCGACCGGGGGAGTGGGCCCCCGCGACAGGGCGTATCCGCGCCCCGGGTCGCGGCCGAGCGATGCTTGCAGCCGCTCTTCTCTATCCGATTCCAGTCGCAATTGGGAGCTGTCAATGAAGATTCGTCCTGCTGCTGTCGCCGTGGGGTTCGCCCTTGCCACCGTGATCGGCGCCGGTTGGAACACCGCCGCCGCGGCACCGCCGGCGTTTGTCGACCTTCCCGCGAGCGACTGCGCCGTGCTGAGCCAGATCGGTTCCGCGACGATCAGCACACTCGCGCCGTTGCAGTCGGCGCCTGCTGATCAGGCCGCGGCCGGTCTCGCGGCCTACGTCGCCCAATTGCGCGGTCAGGAGAGCCAGGTCAGTTCGCCGGAGGCGCAGGCCGCAATCGAAGGGCTGGCCAGCGCCCTCGAGAATTCCACTGGACCGGAGTCCGCGGGTGCGGTCTACGGTGCTCTCGGCAGGGTGAATTCCGCCTGCTCGTAGGTCCGACGACCAGGTGGTCGGTGCGCGGGAACGGTTCGCCGTCCGTCACCGACCTCCGCTGTCCGGGCGCGGAGTGGGTCGAGTAGCCCCGCTCCGCGGCTGACAGATCGAATACCGAAGGCCCGCTGTGGACAGTGGGCCTTCGTTGATTCTCGCGCAGTCCGGGGGCGAGGGGGCTCGGGCATGCCCCGGGGTGACGGTCGTCGGGTGGCGACCGTTCAGCATCGGATTCCGATGGGTACACGTGCGGCGAAGAAGCCGTCCGACCCTGTCCGAAAAACTTTTCTCGCGACAGCGATGATTCCTGCGGCGGTGCTCCGTCTTATCGGTTGACGCGCTACCAACCCGGCGCACCGACCAGGAGGACCTGACATGACCACCGCCAACCCCACCGCCGTCATCTCCGACACCGCCACCCACCGTCCCGGCAAGATCCGCAACCGCGTGCTGTGGACCCTGCAGACCCTGCTCGGCCTGTTCTTCGTCATCGCCTCCGGCGGACCGAAACTCGTCATGCCCAACGCCCTGACCGACAACGCCCCCGAGAACCTCACCATCCCCATCGGGCTGTTGATCTTCATCGGAGTCGTCGAGGTCGCCGGCGGAATCGGCCTGATGGTGCCCAAGCTGAGCGCCCTGGCCGCCGCGGGCCTGTCCGTCCTGACCGTGCTCGCCGCCGCGACCCAGGCCTTCATCGCCGACAAGCCCGCGATGGCGATCTTCCCGCTCGTCCTCGCCGCGATCTTCGCCTGGATCGCCTACGAGCGCCGCGCCACCCTCACCGATCTGCGTGACTCGCTGACACGATGACAAATCCATGAACACGATCGGCGATCGGTGGCCCCGCCCACCGATCGCCGATCGTGCGTGCCCGGGTCGATCGCCCGTCGGGTTGGCGGCGATCGATCCGTGGGGCCACCCGGCGCGCTACCGATCCGGCAGATCCGCCCGGACACGAGAACCGTCCGTGCTGCGTGCGTACTGCCCGGGCGTCATGCCCAGAATGCGTTTGAAGTGTCGGATCAGGTGCGGTTGGTCATGAAAACCGGTGGCGGCGGCCACCTCTCGCGCGGGCATCCCGCTCAGGAGCAGCGGGCGGGCGAGATCGACCCGTCGGGAGATAAGATACCGGTGCGGCGGCATCCCGAATTCGCGGCTGAACGCGCGTATGAGGTGGGTGGGATCGGCGTGCAGGACGGCTGCGGCGTCGGTGAGGGAAATGCCTTCGGCTGTGCGGGAATCGAGCAGTTCGCGCAGGCGGCGAGCCAACCGGGGATCGGCGCGCGAGGGCGCCGGGTCGGTGCCGTGCAACAGGTCGCGGAGTCGGTCATGGATGAGAGCGAGGCGACTACCGGCCTCCAACTCCTCGCCGACGTGGGTGAGCGTCGTATGCAGCTGCCGGACGCGGCGATGCAGGAGCGGGTCGGTGAAGGTCGGGGTGTCGACGGCGCAACCGATCATCGCCTCGGAGAAATAGGCATCATCGAGGTACAGAACGCGTTTGCGGAATCCGCGCGCGGTCGCGGCCTGCCCGTTGTGTGGAACATGCGGTGGCAGCAGCGACACCATCGAACCGAGGACCCCGTGTTCGTGACGGTCGAGGTCGTAGCGGACCGCCCCGTCGTCGACGATCAGCAGTGTCCAGGAATCGTGGGCGTGCATCGGGTAGACGTGCCCGACGAACCGGGCATGGAAGACCTCGACGATGCCGGGAACCCGCGGCTGCCAGGCCTTGACCTGCTCGACACTGCCGCCGACAACCATGCCAGGATCGTACAAGCCTCGGCAGCCATGGGGGCGGCAGAGTCGACGGCATGGAAAACCTGCGATTCGATACCAAGCTCGCGGTACTGCTGCGCGCGGACCTACAGACCTGGCAGCGGCTGAATGTGACAGCGTTCCTGGTCAGTGGCCTGGGCACGGCACAACCGGAGGTGATCGGAGCGCCGTACGAGGACGCGGACGCGACGGTCTACCTTCCGATGTTCCGGCAACCGGTACTCGTCTTCGAGGGTGGTAAGGAAGTGCTGCGCAGCGCGCACAGCAAGGCCCTGACGCGGGGACTGCCGACGGCGGTGTTCACCTCCGATCTGTTCACCACCGGAAACGACCACGACAACCGGGCCGCGGTGCGGGCGGTCGGCACCGACGCCATGGACCTCGTCGGCATCGCCGTGTACGGACCGCGCAACGTCGTGGACAAGACGCTCAAAGGCGCGCGAATGCATCCGTGACAGGGCCCTGTGGTCCGAAACCGATCACCGCCGCGGTGCCGACTGCGGCTGCCGGGATCGAGATGTCTGTCAGGGTGGGGAACTCGCGGCGCGGTCGAGTAGCAGGGACATCGTCGCGGCTTCGCGGGTCTGGTCGGTGAATATCGAGCGCGCGAATCGGGTGATCGGGCCGTCGGGGAATTGTTCGGCGGCGGCCTTGGCCATCGTGGCTCCGCCGCCGTGGTGGCGGCGCATCAGAGTGAGGAACAGCTGGTCGGCGCGTTCGCCGTGGGCGAGAGCCAGTTCGTCGAGTTCGGTAATGGTCGCCATGCCGGGCATCACCGCGGTGTCGGCCTGTGTCGGTGTGCCGTGGTGCTCGTGCGCGGGGGTCTGCGACATCCATGCCATGGGACGGGGATTGGTCGGTAGGGCTTCGGCCACGGTGAGCCAGCCCATCATGGTGCCGATCTCGATCCGCTGGGTATCCCCGATCTGAGCGGCCAGTGAGCGCACCGAGGGGTCGGCGTCAGCGGACAACCTGGCCACCATCAGCACGGCCTGCTGATGGTGGGCGGTCATGTCCTGGAGGAAGCCGATCTCGGCGTCGGTGAATACCGGCGCTGCCGGAGTGTCGGCTACCAGCAGCGGTCGGGCGGCGGCGCCGAGGACCAGCAGCAGGGCCGCCGCGCACACCGCGGCGGCCGTGCCGAACACCGAACGTGCGGTCATGAGCCCTGGGTGGAGCGTTGATCCGCCGGCGGGGTGTAGACGGCGGGATCGAGATCCAAGGCGAGGAAGGCGTTGTCCGCGCAGCTGGTCCACAACTGGTTGCCCCGCCACAGCGGACCGGAGAAGCACCAATCACCGGACAGGTCACCGCCGACGACCATGCCCGTGCGTGCGCTCAACGCTTGTGCCGGGTCGAATTTCCCCTCGGTCAAGGCGGTGATCACCGCTGGACCTGCCAGCAACGGAATTCCGGCGATCGAAGCCCAGGCGTGCGGGGAATTCCACAGTTCGAGGTTGCGTCCGGTCTGCGCGGGCGGGTTGTAGTAGGCGATCTCGCGGACGTCGAACGGGTCGCGGATGTCGAAGACCCGGATTCCGGAGGTGACCCATCCGCAGGCCAGTGCGGTCGGGTTGTGCGGTCGGTCGGTGCTGCAGTAATGGGCGTCGTAGCCGAACACGCCGCCGCCCATACTCGAGGCGATCGCGCTGTCCTGGTTCTCCGGCAGGTTGATCTCGAGTTTGACGGTGTTGACGATGCGCGGGCGGGTGTCGTCCTCGACGTCGATGAGTTTCACACCACCGGATCCGGCCTCGTCGACGGTGAACAGGTAGTGGTGTCCGTCGTAGGTGATCGGGATGCTGTGCTGGGTCGCCCAGCCGTCGTTCCATGTCATCCGCGCCAGCACCGGGACCTGCGGGTTCGGGTCGCGCCGCTGCACCGCGCTCGAGTCGAGTACGACCAGGCCGCCCATGTTGTCGGACAGATATACGCGGTTGCCGTCGTCGCTGATTCCCATGCCGTGCATCGCCAGACCCGGCATGCCCTGCCAGACCACCCGCGGATGCGAAGGGTCGGTCAGGTCGACCGCGTTGACCAGACCGGGTGCGACACCGGAAGTCCAGTAGGTGAAGCCGTCGGGGGAGAACCCGCCCTCGTGGGCCGTGATCGGAAGCAGTTGCAGCGGATCGGTTCCCGGTCCGGGATTGAGCAGCCGCGGATGCGCGCAGTCGCTGAGGTCGTAGACCGAGAGCAGGCCCGCGCCGGTCAGTAGCGGCACGCCCGCACCGACGAGCAGTTTGCGAGGGTTGTTGACCTTCAACGTCTCCCACGTACCGGCCAGCATCGCCGGTTCGGTCAAGGTGTCCGACAGGATCGGATTCGCCGGATCGGTGACGTCGAGGACCTGGACGCCTTGGGCGGGTCCGGCGATATTGCCGGGGAACAGCGAGCCGACGTAGACGCAGTGGTCGAAGCCGGCCGAGGTGATCCCGCCGCCGCGGCCGGAGTAGCCGCCGACCTTGGTCAGGTTGCAGTTGTAGCCGAGCGCGCTGCGGCGCGAATCACGGTCCGCGGCAGGGATATCGCCTTGCAACCCGGTCTCCGGTGACGACCCGGGGCCGCATTCGGCCTTACCGGCCGCGGTGTCGGCGATGCGGCCGACGTGATCCACGACCCCGCCGCCGACGGGCGGCCCGGCCGACGAGGGGACGGCCACGGCGAGCATCATCGACGCCGAGACCGCGAGTCCGGCGCCCAGTGCGCGACGCGATGACTTCGATGTCATATCTCTGCTGCCCTCGCCGATGAGGGCCCTTTCTGATCCTGTAATCGGCACTACCCGTGACCACACGATCCATCGGCGCACCGCGACGAAGACCGATTTCACGATCACCAACCGGAGTAATAGCTCCGGTGCGCTGGGTAGTGTGCGACAGCCCGGCCCGGCGCGTCAACACCCTCCCGTCTCCGATGGGGACCGAGCACAACGTTCGGGGCCGTGTGATCTGCGTTCACACACATCACGTCGAACGGTGACACACGACTCCGACCCGAATTGCCGAGTGATGTTCAGCGACAGAACTTGTCGACGGCGTGGCGGATGGCGGTGGACGGTGATCACCCGCGTGGTGCGAGAACACCGATCAAGGCATTGCGGGTGCGCACGGCGCGTTCCCGACGAATGGTGAGTCGTTCGTACATCGGCACGAAGACATTGCGCCGATATCGGCGATCGGACACGATCCACGGTTCCTGCACCGCGAGAAGGGCTTCCAGGACGCGGGTGAGCTGGACGTGGGTCAGCGCGGCGCCCAGGCACAGGTGCCTGCCGCCGCCGAACCACAGTTGCCGAAGGTGCGGGACCTTCCCGAGATGCAGGTCGTAACCACCGAGTTCGTTGTTGATGGTCAGCGTCATGATCTTGACCTTGTCCCCGGCGTGGAGGTCGTGCCCGCCCAGGGTGACGTCGGCGGTGACGCCGCGTCCGACGATCGGCATCGAACTGGTGACACGCAGTGCTTCCCGGACCGCGGCGGGGATCAGCGAACGGTCGGCGACGAGTTCGCGCACGGCGCCGGTGTCGTGCAGCAGGGCGACCATTCGTCCGAGCGTGCTCGCCAAGGTCGCGGTCCCGGCGACGAGCATGAGGGTGGTGATGCCGCGGGTTTCCTCGATACCCAAACCGAATTCGCGGCACCGCCCGATCACCGTGTCGGGCGCTGCCGTCGCGTAGACCTCGGGCACCGCGGCGGAGAGTCGACGCCCGGCGTCGCGGCCCCGCGCCTCGACGCGCGCGCCGACGGTAGTGGTCGCCCAGATGCCCTTGGCCTGGTCGGCCATCCGCTCGACGGTGTCGAACAGTGCCAGGCATTGCGCGGTGCCGTCGTCGGCCGAAATCGGGATGCCCGCGATGTCGGCCATGATGCGGCCGGTGTATTCCCGGGCGAACGGGCCGATATCCACGCTGCGTCCGGCGTGCAGGTCGGCGGTCAGGGCCTCGAGCATGGGACCGACGGCCCGGTCGACCAGGGCACGCGACCGGGCGGGGGTGAACATATCCGCCAGCGCTGCCCGGAATTCGGTGTGTCCGGGGCCTTCGAAACGGTGGTAGACGAAATCGCCCAGCATCTGCGCCCACCAATGGCCGGACGCGCCCTCGCCGACAAGGCTGAAATGGTTGCCGTCGCTGTGGATTTCGCGAGCCAGCTCGGGATCGGCGACCAACCACCCGAGCATCGGCACCTTGCGCATCGGCCGCACCAACGCGCCCGCGTTCAGAACCAGGGGGAGGGCGGGCTGCGCCGCACCGTGCAGAGCGAATTCGTGGCGCGCGGCGGCGGTGATCACGCGTGCGCTCCCGCCGTCTTCACGGCGCCGAACCGATCGAGCACCATATGCGTGGAAAGTACTGCCATGCACGACCATTCGGCGGCTGTCGCGGCCAGGGTGCCCGATTCGGTGGTCGCGGTGCGCCACATGCGTTCGGTGGCTACCGGATCGAAGATGCCGTGGCCGCGTACCGCGTCGGCGGAGAGGTGGTCGTAGGCGAGGTCGGCGCCGGGCCCGCTCAGATACCAGGGGGCGACCGGCGTCATGAACGGTTTCTTACGGCGGCGCACGATGGCTCGGGGCAGTATGTCGGCGGCGGACTTCTTGAGCACGTACTTCTCGGTCCCGTGGTGCACGAGCATGTCGGGGGACAGTTCGGTGCAGACGTCGATGACGTCACGGTCGAGGTAGGGCACGCGCACCTCGATGCTGTTGGCCATACCGAGCCGGTCGGAGATCGGCAGCACCCAGTGCGGCAGCCGGGTGTAGAACTCGAAATGCAGCTGGCGGCGCAGGGTGTCGTGTCGTGGTGGTGTCGGTAGCGGAGACGGCGCGGGCAGGTCGCCGGAGCGGATCGGTGTCGTGGTGTCGTCCAGGGCGCTCCACAGGTAGATCCACGGCGGCACTTCGCCGTAGCGTGCGCTCAATTCACCGCGCCGGTCGGCGACCGAGGCCATCAGGGTGTCGATGCCCGCGGGTGCGCCGGACCACGCGGTGGCGCCCTTCCAGACGGCGTTGCGCACGGCGGCCAGACGGAGTTTCTCGACCGTGCCGCTGAGTTTCATCAAGCGATAGAAGTCGTAGCCGGCGAGAAGTTCGTCGGATCCGTCGCCGCTGAGCCCGACGGTGAGTCCCCTGGCGCGCATATCCGCGGTGAGGTCGAGGAACGGGGTGGCGACGGCGCCGTACCAGAACGGCGATTCGAAATGCCACAGGCTGGTCGGCAGGAGTTCGACCGCGCGGGCGCCGGTCATGTCGATCTCGGTATTGGGCAGACCGAGGGATTCGGCCACCAGACGCGAGAGCGGCGTCTCGTCGAGCGCCTCGTCACGCAGGCGCACGCTGGCGGTGTCGAGCGGAGTGCCGCAGCGCCGCGCGGCGACCGCGGCGATGGTGGAACTGTCCAGACCGCCGCTGAGGGCGACCCCGGCGCGCACTTCGTCGGGCAGTCGTTTGCGCACCGCTTCGGTGAAGACCTCGGTGAACCGTTCCACGGCGGCACGACCCCGCAGCAGCGGCAGGTCGGGATCGGCACGTTGGAAGGGGGTGAAATACCGGCGCTCGGTGGTGCCCGTCGGGTCGACGGTGAGGACGGTGGCGGGTGGGAGGTCGGTGATGCCGCGCCAGAAGGTGCGCGGTGCGATGGTGTGGCCGTAGAACAGGCAGTCGCTCAGCCCCTGCGGGTCCATGTCGATCTCGCACAACCCCGAGGCGAAGATTCCCTTGATCTCCGAGGCGAAGATGATCCGCTCGCGGTCACGGTGGTAGAAGAGCGGTTTCACTCCGACGCGGTCGCGGGTGAGCAGGAGTCGGGATCGCGCGGAATCCCAGAGCGCGATGGCGAAGTCGCCGTCGAGGTGGTCGACGAATCCGGAGCCGTACTCCTCGTAGAGGTAGGGGATGACCTCGACGTCGCATCGGCTGCGGAAGCGGTGTCCGCGCGCGGCGAGGTCACGTCGCAGGGCGCGATGGTTGTAGATCTCGCCGTTGCACACCACGTGCACGGTGTCGTCCTCGTTGCTGACGGGCTGGTCGCCGTGCGAGAGATCGACCACTGCCAGGCGCTGGAACCCGAACGCCGCGTTGCGGCGATGCCACACCGCGGCGGAGTCGGGTCCGCGGTGGCGCTGGATATGGTTCATCGCCGAGATCGGAGCCGGATCGACCGCCCCGGCGAAATCGATGATGCCGGATATGCCGCACATGCTCAGATCCTTTCGAGCCGGTGTGCCGCAGCGGCACGGTGACGGTAGACGAGGCATCGTGAGGACGCGCCGTCGGCGGCGAGAAGCACCGCTGTGCCTGCTTTTCCGTCGCCGATCGGGGACTCCGGTCCCGCGAGGGCGGCGAACGGCGCCGCGGAATAGAGTCCCGGCGCGGTGGCGGAGGAGCCCTCCGGGGACGGCAGTTCGAGTTCCGCACGAAGACGCGCGCCGAAGCCGGGAATCGGTTCCGGGGCGAGCAGTACGGCGTCGCCGTCGCGGAAGTCGGCGGCGGTGAGACCTTCGGCGTCGAGGCAGGAACGCACGGCTCGTACGCTCCTGCCGAGGATATCCGCGTCGCCCTCACGCACCACGATCGTCTGCCTGCCTCGTGCGCCCGCTTCTGCCAGCGGCAGATACCCGAAGGGCTCGATACCGGCGGTGACGCTCGCGGTGTGGAGGTGTCCGAATCCGGTCGCGTCGCCGTCGCGAGCCAGCAGGATCGCCGCGGCGCTGGGGCGATACGTGAATCCGGGTACGTCGCGACCGGTCGAGGGATGGACGTCACCGGCGACGAGTACCGCGTATTCGATATCGCCGTGCGCCATGAACGACGCGGCGACGCCGATCGCCTCCAGCGGACCGCCCGCGCCGTCCATCAGATCGAAGGAGAGCGTGGTCGTGGCCTCGGCAGGCACGGAAATGCCGATACCGCAACGCTTCTGGATCAACGCCGCGACGGCGGGCTCGAGCAGGTTGTCCTCCCGGTAGACCCCGCTGTTGACCAGCATGCCGATCCGCGCGACATCTGTCCCCGCCTCCCGCAGGCAGCGCAGGATCGCCCGCGCGGCCAGGTCGACATAGCTCGCCGAGTCGGTGTCGGCGTGCGTGCTCGCCGCCGCGACGATCGTGATCCCCATATCAGTTCTCCAACCGGGAGACGGTGGTGGCGAGGTAGCCGTAGACCATTCCCGAGGCCGAGGGGATCATGAGGATCTTCGAGCCCTTCGAGACCCGCCCCCGGCGCAGATACTCGTGCAGGACCAGGAAATGGGAGGTGGACGCGGTATTGCCGAAATCCTCCAGCACGTTGAGCACCTGCGGGGCGGGCGCGCCGAAATATGCTTCGTAGCGGTCGACGATCTGCCGCAGCGCCGGACCGCTGAACTGGTGGTAGATGAGGAAGTCGAAAGACTCTGTACCCCAAGATCTCCCGGTGCTGTGGAAGAAGTGGTCCAACTGCGCGATCGCGCGGCTGTAGCGGCGATCGTTCTGCATGGCGCGGTTGTCGGTGTACATCGCCAGTCCGCCGGTCCGGTCACTGGGCATGCCGAGGCAGCGTTCGGCATCGGCGGCGTCGGTCATCAATCCGACGTAGTGGATTTCGTCGTCGTCGTCACCGCGCGCGTCCACGACGACCGCGGCGGCGGCGTCGCCGACGGTCAGTGAGGCGAACTGGGGATCGTAGGGTTCGCGGATCTCCCGCGCCGCGGTCTCCGCGATCGGTGTGATCTGTTCCCCGCTGACGACGAGTCCGGTGCGGACGACGCCCGCTCTGATCATCCGGTCCAGGACCATGACTCCGGTGACCATGCCCGCGCAGGCGTTGGAGATGTCGAAATGCCTTGCACGCGTTGCGCCTATCGAATTCGCGAGTCGGTGCGCGAAGGCGGGGGCGAAGCTCAGTCGCCGGTCGTTGTCGGTGCGGGTGATCGACACCGAGATGACGATGTCGAGGTCGGAAGGCGCGTAGTCGGAGCGGCTCAGGCAATCGTCGATCGCGGCCCGGGCCAGGGTGAAGGAGGATTCGTAGGTGTCGGGGTGCGGATCGTAGACCCTGCGGTTGCGTATTCCGGTGATCCGGGCGAGATCGAACTCGCGTGGAGTCGAGAAGCTGTGGAGCAGTTCGTCGTTGGATCGGATGGTGGCCGGGGTATACGAGCCGATCGACTCGAAGCGGGTACGTTCCACAGAACTCTCCTCTTGGCCGTTGCCGACGACCGCGCGCACCGGGAATCCACGGGATCGCCGACCTGCCGCTCGAACGTGCGCTGCGCGCGACTACGGGATCTATGGCGCGATACACGGCGGTTTCGGAAGTGTTGCTGAACAAGATGATTCGGCGGTTCATGCCTGCTCACGACATCGTGTCGGAGGCGCCCCCTGCCTTTTCTCACTCTATCGATCGAAAGTGTCGCACGCAATGGTGAATCGTCTATCTTGTGGCCGACGACACATTCGAATGTATCGGCGTCGAAATCTCGCACCGGATGGTCCGAACGCGGATTCCGTTTTCGGCGGGTTTTCGCCACATAATTCGCATAATTACTCGACGCGGAATTTCATATCGAGTCCTGCGAAAAAGGTATCGAATTACCCTACGATCGCGTGCACCACTCGGAGCACGGACCCGCGAAATCCGGTACGACGCTCGATATCGTCGGCGGTGTCGCGTTCCCAGTCCCGCAGCAGGAGTCGTCGCCGTTCCAGACGCGCGGTGATCGCGCCGCCGGGGTAGACGAGAGTGTTGGTTCCGTCCTTGTCGACGAAATAGCTGGCGCATCCGCCGGTGGACCAGATCCGGGTCGACAGCGTCGCGCGCGCTTCGGTGACCCACCTGGTCTCGGCCTCGACCGAGGGCGTGTAGCGGGTGACGCCGTCGTCGCGCATCCGCGTGATGATCCGGGCGATCAGCCCGCTGCTCGCTTCGATGCCGAGGAACTGAGAGGTGTGCGGCAGTGCCGTATTCGGACCGGTGACGGCGAACAGATTCGGCAGGCCCGCGAAGGCGACGCCGCGGTAGGCGGTGAATCCGTCGCGGGCGAATTTCGTGCGGGTGGACAGGCCGGGTGCGCGGAAATCCGGAAAATGGTCGATCGAATCCTGTACGCGGAATCCGGTCGCCCAGACGATCGCGTCGACATCGCGCTGTTCGCCGTCGGCGGTCCGCAGCCCGGTCGGGGTGATCTCGGCGAGTTCGGCGGTGACGAGTTCGACGTTGTCGCGGGTGAAACTGCGGTAGTACTCGTCGGAGACCATCGGTCGCTTGCAGCCGAAGCGGTAGTCGGGAGTGAGGCGGGCGCGCAGCGCGGGATCGGGAACCTGCTGTGCGAGTGCGAATCTGCACACTCTTTCGAAGATCGAGAGGAAACGGGGGTGGAATTCGGCCAGGTGCAAGGCTTCGAGCAGGAGCAGGATCATCGCTCTCGCCGCGATCCTCGCCGCCGGAACACGTCGGAGGACGGCCCTGATCGGTCCCGGAATGCGGCGGTCGCCGCGGGGGAGCACCCAGGCGGGGCTGCGCTGGACGGAGACAACCTCGGCTCCGGCGCGCGCCAGCGCGGGAACGATCTGGACCGCGCTCGCCCCGGAACCGATGACGGCGACGCGCTTGCCGGAGGCCACGAATTCGTGATCCCACCTGCCCGAGTGCATCTGGACGCCACGGAAGGTGTCGAGGCCGGGCATGTCCGGGAGCGCCGGGACGTGCAGGGAGAAGTATCCCATCACCACGGTGCGTGCCCGCACGGCTGACCCGTCGCGCAGTCGCAGTACCCAACGGTCGTCGTCGGGGTCGAAATCGGCCTCGGAGACCTCGCTGCGCAGCCGGATATGGGGTCGCAGGCCGAATCGGTCGACCACGGATTCGGTGTAGGCGCGCAGTTCGGCGGCGGGCGCGTACAGCCTGCTCCAGTCGTGATCGGCGGCGTAGGAGTAGGAGTACAGCAGTGAGGGGACATCGACGGCGCAGCCGGGATAGGTGTTGTCGCGCCAGGTTCCGCCGACCGCGTCGGCTCGTTCGAGCATGACGAAATCGGTGATGCCGCGACGCCGCAACTCGATCGCCACCGCGATGCCGCTGAAGCCGGTGCCGATGACGGCGACCTCGTAGCTCCAGGTCACGGCGACGGCCTCCTCGCCTCGGCGCGCATCGGCAGCCGATCGGGGTGGACGAGCGCGCCGATCACGGTCTCGCCGACCGGGACGCCGGGGATCGGGCGCAGCCGCCACCGGGCCGCGATCGTGGCGACCTGCAGGGTGATCTGGGTGAGGGCGAATATATTGCCGGGGCATTGGCGGGCGCCCATCCCGAAGGGGATGTGGGCTCCCTTCGACAGGGACTCCGCGCGCTGCGGCGTCCACCGGTCCGGATCGAAACGTTCGGGTTCGGCGTGGTTGCACGCGTCCCGGTGGATCGCTACCGGGCAGACGAAAAGCATGCTGTTGGAGGGGATCTCGTAGTCACCGAGCCGATACGGGCGGTCGACGTGACGTACTGTCAGCCACGGTGAGTACCGGCGGAGAGTTTCCAGCACCACCCGTTTGGTGAATACGAGATCGGGCAGGTCGGCGAAGGTAGCGGTCCTGCCGCCGAGCCGATCGACCTCGGCGTGCAGTGCCGCTTCGACGCTCGGGTTGCGGCCCAGTTCGTGGAATGTCCACGCGGTGGTCACGCCGATCGCCTCGGTGCCGCCGACGAGGAAATTGATCAGTTCGTCGTGTACCTGCTTGTCGGACAGACCTGTTCCGGAATCGGGATCACGCGCGGTGAGCAGGGTGCCCAGCAGATCGTCGTGCTCGAAATTCGCGTCGGCGGCCATATCTGCGCGGTACGCGGCGATGATCGAGCCGGTCGCGGCCTGCAACTCCCGCACGAGCCGGGCGAAACGGCGGTTGCCCGGCAACGGGAGCCGATCGATCCACGCCGGACGCGTGACACGGCGCGACAGCAGTGTCATCACCGGCGGGAGCAGGGTGTGGATGCGTTCGGCGGTTTCCGCGCCGAGTTCGCCGGTGAACAACGCGCCCGCGACGGTACGCAGCGCCAGATCGTGCATCTGCGCGTCGACCGCCAGAAATTGGCCGTCGTGCCATGATTCGGCGCGTTCGGCACCGAACCGAGTCATGACCTCGGCGTATGTCGCGATGCGCGCCTTGGCGAACGCGGGCGCGATCATGCGGCGCTCACGACGGTGCCGCGCGCCCCGCAGGACCGTGACGCCCTCGCCGAGTAGCGCTTCGGCGCGTTCGATCATCATGCCCTGGTCCGACAGGGAGACCAGCGCCTCGCGGACCAGGTCCGGGTCGGTCACCACATAGGTGTCGTATCCGGGGATGCGGATACGCACGACCGATCCGTGGGCCGGGAGCGTGGCGAGGAATTCGTGTGGCCTGCTGCCGAATCGCGGCCAGTGCCCGAGAAGGGGCAGTGCGCCGGGTGCTCGAGGCGGAACTGCCGGGCGTGCGGGAGCGGTGATGGTCATGGAGCACCTCGATCTGCTGTGGCGGAATCCGATGATCGATGGACGGCGGCGTCCGTGCCGAAATGCGCTGGAATTCTTTCGAACCTAGAAGCGGGCAGCCGGTGTCGCAACGGAGGTACTCGATATTGGATCGCTCGACAAGGCCCGGACGGCTTGTTGGAGGTGGAAACAAATGCGCCACCGTGTCTTTCGTGACCTGCGTCTCGGGTCGAATTCGTTCCCGGTGGTCGTGCTGTTTTCGGCCGGAAGTTCCCGGTTGACGAGTTCGGGAGGGGTTCCTATCGTCGGGCTACGGGGACAAAGTGGGTCCCAGGTTCCTTTCGGGCGTTCCGCTCGAATTCCTCCTCATTTCTGTGGGGTATTGCTGTGAATGCTGCGCGTCTCGGTGCATTGGGCACCGCACTCCCGAACACTCGCTTCACTACCGACGAAGTCCTGTCGCGCATGTCCAGCGGCGGTAGTTTCGAAGTCGAACGCATCACCGGAATCCGGACCAGGCATCTCGTACAACGTCCGGAAGAGGACACCTTGTCGCTCGGTGAACTCGCCGCGCGCGACTGCCTGCGTCGCTCGAACTACACCGCCGCCGATTTGGACGTGATCATCAGCGCCGGAACGACCGTGCACGACGGTTTCCACATGGTGTTCGAGCCCGCCGCCGCCCACGAGATCGCCCGGCGCATCGGCGCCGACAACGCCGCCGCCTACGACGTCGTCAATGCCTGCGGCGGCACGATGACGGCGATCTATCTGCTGGAGAACATGATTCGAGCCGGACTGGTGCGCACCGGGATGGTGGTCACCGCCGAGATCATCTCTCCGGTCACCGAGGGCGCGCTCGCCGAGGCCACCGATCCGCGCGATATGCAGTTCCCGGCGCTCACCCTGGCAGACGCCGCCGTGGCGATTCTGGTCGATCGGGCCGTCGACGACGCCGATCGCATCCACTACGTCGAGATGATGTGCGCCTCCGAATTCGCGCCACTGTGTATCGCCGCGCCCAGCGACCGCACCGAGAACATGGTCATGCTGACCGACAACAAGGCCATGCAGGCCGCACCCCGCCGGGAGACCTGGGCCAAACTCCATCGAGACCTGCTGATGAAGCGCGGCAGCAGTTTCGCCGAGGAGCGATTCGATTTCATCGTCTTCCACCAGCTGGGCGTGATGTTCACCGAGAAGCTGGCCGAATCGGGGGAGGTGATCCACGAGGCGCCGATGCCGCCGCGACTGCGAACGGTGGACAAATACGCCAATACCGGTGCGAGCACCCACTTCCTGGCCTTGCGCGACTATATCGACCGGGGCGAGATCCCGAAGGGCTCCAAGATCTGCCTGGTGCCGACGGCCTCGGGAATGATCTTCGGCGTCATGTCGGCCACCATCGATTCGCTGGTGGGGTGACCATGTCCGTCATCATCGAGAGTACGGCCACCGCCGACCGCGCGGGCCAGGGTTCGATCGACGGCGCGATCTCGGCCGCGCGCGAATGCCTGGAACGTGCGGGCTTGCGTCCCAACGATATCGATGTGCTCGTCAACGTCGGCGTCTACCGCGACGGCAATGTCGTGGAGCCGGCGAACTCGGCGCTGATCCAGCTCGGACTCGGCATGCATCCGGACTACGTCGCCGGATCTGGCCGGTCCACCTTCTCCTTCGATCTGCGCAACGGCGCGTGCGGAGTGCTCGACGCCGTGCACGCCGCCACCGCGCTGCTGTACAACGGCACGGCGGAGAAGGTGCTGATCGTCGGCAGCGAGGCGCATCCGGGCGGTGTCGATACCCCCGCGGACTTTCCCTACGCCGAAACCGCTGCCGCGCTGCTGCTCGCGCGCAGCACCGATCCGGGTGCCGGATTCGGGCCCGTGCGGGTCGGCCCGGCATTGGGGCGGGCCTCCCGCACCGATCCCGGTGTGCGAGGGTATCTGGACCTGAAAGCGATGGGCACCGACGGCAGGCGAACCGTCAGCGTGGATGTGGCCGACGGCTACGCCGATATGCTCGAACAGGCCGCGACCGAAGCACTGACGTCCTATCTCGCCGCACATCCCGTCACGGTCGCGGCCGCGACCCTCGTGGTGAACAATGCCGCGCCGGGACTGGCCGATTCGCTGGCCGCCGCCTTCGGCTTCGCCCGTGGCGTGCAGCGCACCGGACCGGACGCGGGCAGCGCCGGGCTCGGTCTCGCGATCCACGATCTGCGTGAGCGGTTGAGCCCGGGGGACGAGTTGGTGCTCCTGGCCGCGGGGGCGGGGCCCGTCGCCGGATGCGCGCATTACGTCGTCGGAGAAGACGGCCGATGAGAATACGAATGCACGGGACGGCCCTATGACACTCACCAGCGGATCGCCCGATACGGATCTCTCCGAACAGTCCATCGCGGTCGACATCCACGCGCGCCTCACGGCGTATGTGAACTCCTCACCAGATCGGGTGGCGATCAGCTTCCCCGGTATTGGTGCGCCGGAGCGGGCCGCTGCGGTGGACGACCTGCGCTACCGGACGATGACCTACGGCGAACTCGGCGTCCGAGTGCGCGACTACGCCCGCGGGTTCGAGGCCATCGGCATCGAGCGCGGTACCAAGGCGATCGTCATGCTCAGGCCGGACCCCGACCTGTACGCGGTGCTGTTCGCCCTGTTCCGGATCGGCGCGGTGCCGGTGGTCGTCGATCCGGGCATGGGAGTACGTCGGATGCTGCACTGCTTCCGCAGTGTCGGGGCGCAGGCGTTCATCGGGATTCCGAAAGCCCACCTCGTGCGGCTGCTCGCGCGCGGCACCTTCTCCTCGGTGCGAATCTCGGTGAGCACCGGTCGAATAGGCTGGGACGCACACACTCTCGGCGCGGTGGCGCGGCAGGGCAGGAAGGCCGTGCCCACCCTGCCCGCCGTGCACCGCACCGACGACCTGCTGTTGATCGCGTTCACCACGGGCAGTACCGGTCCGGCGAAAGGTGTCGAGATCACCAGGGCCGGTTTGGCGGCGTCCCTGCGCGTGGTCGAGCGACTGCACGATCGTCACGACGGATTCTGCTCGCTGGCGACGGTTCCACTGTTCGGATTGTTCGACCTCGCTCAGGGCGCCCACATCGTGCTCGGCCCCGTCGACCCGATCCGGGTCCGCGACGCCGATCCGGCGTTGCTGTGCGAGGTTATCGAGCACTTCGCTGTCAGCGATCTCACCGCTTCGCCCGCTCTGTTGGGTCCGCTGAGCACCTACGTGAGTCGACACGGGACCGGCCTTCCGACGTTGCTGCGCGTCATCTCCATGGGCGCGCCGGCCAAACTCCAGGCCCTGGCGGCGCTGCGGGCCGCGATGCCCCCGGGCGGGACCGTCTACACCACCTACGGGTCCACCGAGGCCCTGCCGCTGACCACGTTGGAATGGGACGAGCTGGCGGGCACCGAGGACGCGACCGCGAGGGGCGCGGGCAGCTGTGTCGGTCGGACGGTGCCGGAGCCGGACGCCGACTACCTGGTTCGCCTGATCCGGATCCACGACGACGCGATCCCGGTCTGGAGCGACGATCTGCTCGTCGCTCCGGGCGAGGTCGGTGAACTCGTCGCCACGGGGCCGCAGATCAGCGGCACTTACCACGCCGACCCGGCGGCGGTGGCGCGCGCGAAGATCGTCGAGCACCGCGCCGACGGCTCCGTTCGGCTCTGGCATCGCGTCGGCGACCTGGCGCGGCAGGACGAACATTCCCGACTGTGGTTCTGCGGGCGCATATCCCAGCGTGTCCGCACCGCGGGCGGCGACATGTACACCGTCATGATCGAGCGTGTCTTCGATACCCATCCCGCCCTCGCGCGCAGTGCGCTCGTCGGTGTCGGTCGGCCCGGCACCCAGGTGCCGGTGCTGTGCTACGAACTGCGCGACGGCGTCGATCCCGCTGAACGCGACCGGATCGAGCGCGAACTGTGGCGTCAAGGGCAACAGCGCGACATGACCGCGAAAGTCCGTGTCTTCCTGTGGCATCCGGGCTTTCCGGTCGATATCAGGCACAACGCGAAGATCGGGCGCGAACAGTTGGGGCGTTGGGCGGCGGGGGTTCTCGGATACGGCACGGACGGAGGCGAACGGTGAAGGTACTGGTGACCGGCGCGACGGGATTCCTGGGCAGCCACATCGTCGAGGCCGCGCTCGCGGCCGGTGACGAGGTACGCGTGCTGACCAGACCCGGCAGCGACAAGAGCTACCTGCGTACCCTGCCAGGTGTCGAGATCTTCCACGGCGATCTCGGAGATCCGGACTCGCTGCTGAGCGCGTGCCGTGGCGTCGAGGTGGTGCATCACAGCGCCGGGCGGGTCGAGGAGACCGGACGGCGCGCGCAGTTCTGGGACGCGAATGTCGTCGGCACCCGCAATCTGCTCGACGCGGCCCGCACAGAGGGGGTCGCCCGGATGGTCTATGTCAGCAGTCCCAGTGTCGCGACGGACTATGTCGGCGATCGTTTCGGCATCGACGAGTCCGAACCCTATGTGCGCGAACCGAAGAGCCTGTACGTGGAGACCAAGGCGATCGCCGAACAGGAGGTTCTGGCCGCGAACGGTCCCGATCTGCTGACCTGCGCGCTGCGTCCGCGCATGATCTGGGGGCCGCGCTCGGGCGGCTGGATGAGCCTGTTGCTGCGCAAGATCCGCTCGGGCCGATTGCCGGACCTGTCCGGCGGCAGGCCGGTGATGGTGTCGATGACCTACTGCGAGCACGCGGCGGCGGCGAGCGTGCGGGCGTCGCGGTCCGACCGCGTCGCCGGAAACGCCTATTTCCTGGCCGATGCCGAGGACGTCGACCTGTGGCGATTCGCCCGCGATCTCGCCACCGCGCTGGACCTGACACCGCCCACCCGCACCGTGCCCGCGCCGGTGCTGAAGGCCGCGGTCACCGCCTTCGACACCCTCTGGCGGCTGCCCGGGCTTGCCGAGCGGGTGTCGCCGCCGCTGTCGAGTTGGACAGTCGCCGCGCTGACGGTGTCGAGCACCTACGACACCACGGCCGCGCGCCGGGATTTCGGGTACTCGCCGTCGGTGTCGCGTGAGGAGGGACTGCTGCGCTATGTCGAGTGGGTGCGCTCGGTGGGAGGTGTACCAGCCGTCGTCGGCTGAGATTCCGAGATGCCCGTCGCGGCCGACCCGTTCGTGGGTCGGCCGCGACTCTCGTTATCCGGCCAGACGTGTCGTCGCGGTGAGCGTGGCCAGTTCGTCCAGTGCGGCGTGCAGTGCGTCGACGAAATGGGTCAGCGGGGGGAGCAGGTCGGCGGCGCCGAGGATTCCGAAGTGCACGGTCCCGGCGTAGCTGATGCAGGTGAGATTGAAGGTGTTGCCGTGCATGAGAAGTGAGATCGGATACATGGATTCCAGACGCGCGCCGTCCCAGTAAAGATATTCGCTCGGTCCCGGGACATTGGAGATACCCATCGGATGCGACGCGGGAGTCCGGCGGAATCCGAACTGGAGACCGATCACCCACGGCGCGGTCACGGCCAGTCCGTAGCCGATGACGGCCGCGGGCGCCATCTCGGCCATATCGGCCTTGGCGGCGCGGATATGGCGTCGCACCGCCGCCAAGCGTTCCAGCGGGTCGGCGATATCGGTGGCCAGCGAGGTGAACATCATCCCCGCGCGGGTTCCGACCCGATCGTCGTCGCCCTCGCGCAGATTCGTCGGCACCCCCGCGGTCAGCGATCGATCGGGGAGGGTGGCGTGCTCGGTCAGGTAGGTGCGCAGAGCGGTGCTCGTCAGATACAGCACGACGTCGTTGACCGTGCATCCGGTCGCCCGCGCGAGTTGCTTCAGGCGTTCGAGATCACAGGTCGGCAGACGCAGGTCCCGCGCCGCGGTGATCGGACCGTCGAAGATCGACGACGGCTGGCTGTAGATGCGCTGCGCACCGGCACGGCGTCGTGCGCGCCCGCCCGACATGTCACGGATCGCCTTGGCGATTCCGCGCAGCGAATCCGAGCGACGCCCCCGCTCGGTCCCGGCGTCGTCGTCCAGGGCCACCCTGCCGAGTGTGAAAGCCGCGGGCGCACCGCGGAAATGGGGATCCTCGGTGAACATCCGGGTGAACAGGCGCATGACGGACATGCCGTCGAAGAGACTGTGGTGCACCTTCAGCAGCAGGGCGAACTGCTGCGTGTCGGCGGTCGTGACGAGGTGCAGTTCCCACGGCGATCTGCTCATATCCAACTGCGCGGTGTGCAGACTCGTGACGAATTCGGTGAGCTCGGAGGTGCCGCGCAGGTGCGGCAACTGCCAGGTGCGCAGGTGGGCGGCGGGATCTATCTCCTCGACCTGACGGGCCAATGGCAACACCCCGGCGGGCCACCGCCGCAGCGGCCGGAGGTTCCACGGTGCCGGAACCTGCACCGGCGCGGGCCATCTGGATCGCCAACGGCGGACGAAGCCCTGGGCGGTCTGCCCCTGCGGTGCGCTGAATTCGAGCAGGAACGAGATGTGCATCGGCATCTCGGCGGATTCCAGCGACAGCCACACCCCATCGGTGAGAGACAATCTCGTGATCGACATGACATCTCCTTGCACGGTGGCACGAGAACAATCGGATGGTGTTGCTCAGGCGCTTCGTCGCACCAGTTCGAGTCGAAGATCAACGGGCACGACCGCGAAATCGAACCGTTCCCTCGGCGGCGCGACGCCGTCGGGCACTCGGATGTCGAAGGTGTCGCAGGCCATCGCGACCACGCTTTTCAACTCCGCCATCGCCAATCCGCGCCCGGGGCAGAACCGTGGCCCGGCCCCGAACGGCATCGAAATCTCCGGCCGATGATTGCCGTGGGCGGTCTCGCCGAGCCAGCGCATCGGGTCGAAGGATGTCGGGTCGCTGAAGTTCGCGGGTTGGACGGCGGCGTAGCCGACATCGACGACGACCCAGGTGCCCGCCGGAATACGGACACCGCCGACGGCCGTCTCGCGTACCGCCTCCATCAACAGCAGCGGCGTGGTGGGGCGCAGCCGCATGGATTCGGCGACAACGGCTTCCAGATACGGCTGCCGATCCAGCGCCGACGGGATCTCGGCGACCTCGTCGCGGATCCGCTGCTGCGCGTCGGGCCGTCCGGCCAGGTGGTAGAGCAACCACGCCAGCGCGTTGCTCGTGGTGTCCTGGCCCGCCACCAGAATGGTGAGCGCTTCGGCGAAAAGTTCCTCGTCGGTGAAGAATTCGTCGTCGTGCTGGGCCAGCAGCAGCGCCTCGATGAAATTCCTGGGTTGTTCCGGGACGGTCGCGCGGGCGCGGGCGAGCAGATCGTCGGTATCGGCGCGCAAGGCGCGTAGCGCGCGGTCGAGTGCGCGATCGGCGGGCAGTTTCACATAGTGCCAGTACGGGATCGGCAGGTTCAGGCGCCGGTTGAGCATGGGGAAGATGTGCTCGAGGTGCTGCTGGATGACATCTCCGGCCTGCTCGATGGTGTTGATGTCGTAGTCGAAGGTGAGTTTGGCGGTGACATCGACGGTGTAGCGGGTGAGGTCGGCGCGCATATCGTCGGGAGAGCCACGCAACCAGCGGTTCCGCAGCCGCTCGGTGATCATCTCGAGGGTGGGATGGAAACTGCGCAGATTCGCGGCGTTGAAGGCGGGCATCGCGAGTTTGCGGCGACGACGCCACGCATCGCCTTCCAGTGAGAACAGGCCGTTGCTGCCCATCTCGTCCATGATCGATTCGATCGTGGACTGCCTGCGGAAATCCTCGGGACGACGACGCAGGATATCGCGGTTGAGTTCCGGGTCGCTGACCACGACGATGCCGCGCCCCGGCACGCTCACCCGATACAGCGGTCCGTATTCGGCGCACCACCGATCCAGGACGCGGTGCAGTCGGGACGGGGCCATCCACGGCAGGTTGCCCAGGATCGGGATTCCGGGCGGACCGGGCAGTTCTCGTACCGAAGTGGCGGTGAGAGCAGTGGACACGGGCCAACCGTAGAACGGTCACGGCAGGGTTGTCGGGTGCCCGTTCGGTGTTGTGATCGGCGCACAAATATCCGGACCGGCCTTGTAAACCGGTCCAGGCCAAGCGTTCAGATCGACGGCGGCAGAAGCTGATCGCCGTAGGCGGCCAGACATCGCAGTGCGAGTTCGACGTGCAGGCGGCGGGCTTCGAGCGGATGTCCCAACCGGTGCTCGGCCTGCTGGATGCGATAGCGGACGGTGTTGGTGTGCACGCCGAGTTGTTCGGCGGTCACCGCGACATTGCCGCCGTTGGCGAGATATTCGCGTACGGTGTCGCGCAGTCGGGAGGCGTTGTCGCTCCGGCCCGCGATCGCCCCGATCTCGCGTTCGATCAGGACGCGCGCGCCCTCGATACTGCCGTCTCCGGTCAGCATGCTGACCAGATCGACGTCACGGTAGGTGGTGAGCGCGGCGACGGTGGTGTGGCTGGTGGCGATTCGCTGCGCGGCGAGCGCCTCGCGGTGGCTGCGGCGGAAACCCTCGGGTCCCGGCCAGGGTGTGCCGACCGCCAGGTGGGTGCCGGGCACCGGCGGTGCGGGCACGGCACCGATCTCGCAGGGCTGCTCGGTCGCGATCCACGCCCACAGGCCGTGGGAGCCGCTGATCAACGTCAACGGCGCCGGTGCGCCGAGCGCCGCCGCGGTATCGGTCGCGAGCCGGGCCAGCACCCGCGTGGCGGTCGACGCCGGATAGGAGCGCTCCGCCCACAGCGACAGCGCGGTCTGGAATTCGTCGACATTGTGGCCCAGGCGATGCGAGACGAGATCCTGATCGGAGGCCTCACCGCGCAGCAGTGCCTGCACGGTCGCGTTGCGCCTGGCCTCGATACCCGCGGCCCGGCGTTCGCGTTCCTCGAAATAGGACAGGATGAGCGAGTCGAGGCAATTGTCCAGCCACCGCGAACAGCGTTCCCAGAAGGTGACCAGGACCGCGCCGCGCAATTCCGGGTCGCGGATCTGTTCGGCCAGCAGCACATTGACATGTCGCCACAGTCCGCGTTGACCGACCCGGTAGGTTTTGAGCAGCACGTTCAGTTCGTACCCGCGCTTGGCGACCGTCCTTGCCCCGTCGACGGCCTCGAGCGGTGGCCGGATATCCAACGTCGTGCGTCCGATGGTCGACATCAGTCCGAGCCAGTGCGCGCGGGCACTGGTGCGGACCTCACCGTGTAACTCGGCATCGCCGAAGAACTGCGGAAATTCCTCCACCATCGCCCGGTCGACCGAGAGCAGTACCCGCTCGGTCTCGTCCTGCCCACGCATCCGCTCGGCGAAATCAGCCAGCCACGACTGCACGATCGTGCGGTCAACACTCACCACGACAACTCCCCAGAAATCCGCCGACAGATATCCCGCACCGTGGAACCGGGGTCCGCCACCACGGACTCTGGCGTTTCAACGGCTCCAGAAACCAGGTTACTCGTCGGTATGTGAGTACGGAATCACGTTTGCCGCTCGTCACAGCTCCAGTCGTGACCGTATCGACGGATTCGTGCGATCGTTCGAGTTCACGGGCGCGGGATCGTTCGCGGGGGCAATCGGCCCGACGTTGTGTCCCGAGGCGTCGGGCCGTACGCCGTGGCCGTCGCCGACGGCGAAGGTCTGTTCGCCCGGCCCCCTTCGACGCGGGGGTTCCCTCGCGGTGAGGGGCAATAACAGGGCCTGGTTGATCGCGAGCGGAATTTGTATTGTGCATAAATGGACCATCGCAGTGAGGTTCGCGAATTCCTGTCCTCGCGACGTGCGCGAATAACGCCCGAGCAAGTCGGACTTGCCACGGACGGCGGTGTCCGGCGGGTTCCGGGTTTGCGACGCGAGGAAGTCGCGGCACTGGCCGGCGTTTCGGTGGACTATTACACCCGCGTCGAACGGGGAAATCTCCGTGGCGTGTCCGGTCGTGTGTTGAATGCCTTGGCGCGCGCTCTGCGAATGGAACAGGACGAGCGGATGTATTTGTTCGCTCTCGCCAGAGTCGCGGAATCCGACGCGGATCGGGCGCCATATAATTCGCGACCCGCCGCGCTGCGGCCCAGTGTCCGCGCGATCATCGACGGGCTGGTCGGATTACCGGTGACGGTGAGCGACAGCCGGATGCAGATGGTCGCGGCGAACGCGTTGGGACGTGCGCTGTGCGCGCCACTGTTCGATTCCCCCGACGGACTCGCCAACCACGCCCGGTTCATCTTTCTCGATCCGAGGGCCTGCGAGTTCTGGGTGGACTGGGAGGACCTGGCCGCCGAGGCCGTCGGGTCGTTGCGCAATGCCGTGGCCCGCGATCCCTACGACAAGGATCTGTCCGATCTGATCGGCGAGCTGGCGACCCGCAGCGACCGGTTCCGTCAACTCTGGGCTTCCCGAGATGTCTACGTGCACAAGGGCGGTCTGATGCGGATCAATCACGCCGTGATCGGGCGGGTCGATCTCACCTACGAGATCCTCCGACTCGAGACCCAGCCCGAGTTGGCGATGCTGGCCTTCTCCGCGGAATCCGGATCGCCGTCGCACGACGCGCTCACGCTACTCGCCTCGTGGGCGAGGACTGTCGACGGTTCGAGCGTCGAGAACCTCCGCCACCGATTCTGACCGACGGCGGCCGACCGGTTCGGTGACGCCGATTCAGCGAATACACAAAGGAGTGGAATTCCGGCAGTGAAATCGTCGCGCGCGAATGGTCGCGTGTCGTCATTCTCCGGGCATATCGCCCGTCGTACTCCAGGAGCATCAATTATCGTGAAATCGCATCGCAGACTGGCCATTCTCTCGGCCACCGCACTCGTGTTGATCTCGGGCTGCGGCCGCGACGCCAACGATGTCGAACAGGCGCAACCGGGCGCGCCGCAATCCGCGGTACCGGCGGTGTCCGGTGAGTTCGCCGACCTCGGTTCGGTGTGCGGGAAGGGCACGCCCACCAAGGCTTCGGCGCAGGGCGTGACCGCCGACAAGATCGCCGTGGGCGTTTTCAGCGACGTCGGCTTCACCAAGAACCCCGAATTCGTCGACGCGGCGAAGGTTTTCACCTCGTGGTGCAACGACCACGGTGGCATCGCGGGCCGCGAACTCGAGGTGAAGGTCCGCGACGCGAATCTCACGGAAGTGCGTCAACGGATGCGTGAAGCCTGCCGTGACGACTTCGCACTCGTCGGCGGCGGCACCGGGCTGGACTCCCTCGGGGTCAAGGACCGACTCGCGTGCCTGCTTCCCAGTTACCCCGCGCAGGTGGCCCAAACCGGAAGTATCGCAGCGGATCTCGAGGCCAGTGCGTCGCCGTCGGCCTTGCCGTTCCACGATATTCAGACCGGATTCCGGCGCTGGCTGATCACCGAGGGATATCCGGATTCGATCGGCCGCATCGGTATGGTCGACGCGGATTCTCCGGTGACCAAGGTTTTGGCGGACAAATCGTCGGAAACGCTCGAAGGGCTCGGCGCGACGATCGTCTACCACGACCGCTATCCGGTCGCGGGCGTCTCGGACTGGACGCCGTACGCGCACGCCATCAAGGAAAAGCAGGTTCGCGGCTTGATCTTCAACGGTCAGCCCTCGCAACTGCCGAAACTCGAAGAAGCGCTCACCCAGATCGGCTACCGACCGGACTGGATCGACGCGACCAACAACAACTACACGCCGTCCTTCGCGAAAGCCGTGGGAAGCTCCGCTTCGTTCCAGAACAACCTGGTGGACCTCGGCGGTGTGGCGCCTTTCGAGAAGGCCGATTCCGTGCCGGCTCTGCGTCAGATCGAAGCGATGTTCGCGCAGTACCTTCCGGGGAAGAGCGAGATCACCTTCCCGCAATTGCGTGCGATGTCGGCCTGGTTGCTGTTCGCGAAGTCCGCGGCGAGCTGCGGTGACAATCTCACACGACGCTGCGTGTACGAGGCGGCGTTGTCGAATACCTCGTGGACCGCGGGTGGGCTGCACGCTCCGGTGGATATCTCCAACCGGGAAAACCCCGTCGAATGTTTCAACGTCGAACAGGCGACATCCGACGGCTGGAAACCGGTCGATCTCGGAACCGGCACCGGGCTGTACCGCTGCGGAGTCGACAACTACAAATTCACCGCCGACTACGGCAAGCCGGCCACCCTCGGCGATGTCGGCAAATCCATCACCGAGTTCGAATAGATTCTCCCGCAGCGTAGTTCAGCAACGCGCGGACGAAACGACTCCGAGAACATGCCGCCAGGAAGGCGGCAGAGAGGCTGTTCGATCATGACGGGTGACCGAATCCATCCCGAGTTGCGTCGCCGGGCACGTTTCGTGCCCCGGCAACCGGTATCGCCGAGGACCCTGCCGATCATTCGCCGATTGCACAACGCGGCAGGCAACGGCCGTGACCGCGACATCGAGATCGTGGAACTCGACAACGATGTGCAGGTCAGGATTCACCGTCCGGCACAGACAAACGGTCCGACTCCCGCGCTGCTGTGGATTCACGGCGGGGGATACGTCATCGGCCGCGCGCAACAAGACGATGCGCTGTGTCGACGTTTCGCCGACACCCTCGGGATCGTCGTCGCCGCGGTCGACTATCGACTCGCCCCCGAACATCCCTATCCGCAACCACTGCACGACTGCTTCGACGCATTGCAGTGGTTGGCCGACCGTAGCGAGGTGGATTCCACGCGCCTGGCGATCGGCGGTGCCAGCGCGGGCGGGGGACTCGCCGCCGCCCTCGCACTGCACACACGTGACCACGGGCCGGTGGTCCCGGCGCTGCAACTGCTGCTCTACCCCATGCTCGACGACCGCACGGTCCCGCGCCCGGAGGTCGCCGATCACTATCGACTGTGGAGCGACCGAAGCAACCGCTGGGCCTGGGACTGCTACCTCCGCGACGCCGACCGTGAACTGGCGGTCCCCGCCCGGCGGCAGGACCTGAGCGGCGTCGCACCGGCCTGGATCGGAGTCGGCACCTGCGATCTGTTCCACGACGAAAGTCTCGACTACGCCGAAAGACTGCGCGCCGCGGGCGTGGACTGTTCCCTCGAGGTCGTCCCGGGCGCGTTCCACGCCTTCGATCTGGTCGCACCCAAAGCACCCATTTCCCAGGCCTTCTTCTCGAGCCAATCGGCCCGTCTGTCCGCGGCACTCGGCACTGCCGTCCGATAGGCGTTCGGCTGCCTTGCGCACGAGAACTATTCGAGAGCGTGACCGAATACCGCGGCGCTATGGCGTCCACCAGGTCATGTGCGCATCGGCGATTCGAGCTCGATCCCGCAGGACGAAAAGTGAGCACTCGTCCAGCTTCTTGCTCCGGTACCGTGTCGCGAGCGCGGATCACCGACCATTCGTACTGGTAGAAGCATTTCGTTCGCGGGCAACGATGACGGCCAAAGCGGAGTAGTAGTCGAGCTACCACTCGGCTTACTGTTCTGCATGACCGGAAAGAGCAGTCGGTCATCGGGATTCGATCAACCTCGTCGCTCCCGACGGTCGGCAGCTCCGCTGGGAGACAGGAGGTCATCGGTGATCGCCGAGAATCAAGCGCGGACGGGAACATGTCGGCGCGCGTCCAAGGATTATCGGGAGCCGGTGCGGCCGTACCGCCGCGACGTGTGGACGCGCACGATCGTGGATCACGTTTCCGCGCAAGCGCCGGAGCTGCGGAATTCTTTCGCGATCGATCCGCACCGCGAGATCACCCTCGTGGTCAAGATCTGTGTGGACTGGTCGATCAGCCGACTGCAAGGCACCCTGACGATCGAGGATATCGATCGTCTACAGGGGGTTTTGGCCTCGTGGGCGGGAGACGGCATCGGCATCGACGCGGTGCTGCACGGTGTCCACGAAGGTTTCCGGGCCGGTATGGATCTGATGTTCGCGCAGCGTCGCTCGACCACCAGCGAGGAGGTGCGCGCGGTGACCGGAGCCGTTCTGGAATTGCTGCGGGTCGTGACCGCGACGGTGGGCAAGTCGTATGTGCGTGAGTACCGTGCCCTGGCCATCGAACACCAGGTCGGTGTGCACACGTTGACCTCGGCCCTGCTCAGGGGCAAGCCCACATCCACCATGGCCACGACATTCGGGGCCCTGGTCGCCGAGCGGTACCACGTCCTCGCGGTCTCGATGCCTTCGCATCCGGACGAGGCGAATCCAGATCTGAACGGTCAGGTCGTGGCCAGGCGCAAGCTGCGGCGGTTGCAAGCGGCGCTCGCCCTGCACACCCGGGCCGCGCCGCTGTCGCTGCTGTCCGTCGACGGCGGCACGATCCTGGTGCCGTGTGCCAAGGGGGACAGCGACACGATGACCGATGAACTCGTCGACAAGCTCTCGGCGGCGGCGCAGGTTCCGCTCCGTGTGGCCACCGTCGTCGCCGATGCCGCCGATGTACCGGCCGCAGTCGGTCACGCGCACGAACTCCTCGACACCGCGGACCAGCTGGGACAGGCGCCGGGGGTGTACCGGTTCGAGGAGTTGGCGCTGCAGTATCAACTCACCCGGCCCGGCGAGGCGCGTGATCGGCTCGCCGGACAGTTGGCGGTACTCGACGAGCACCCGGAACTTCTCGAAACGCTGCGTGCGCATATCGGCACCGGGCTGCGTCGCCAAGCGACCGCGAAGCTGTTGCATCTGCACCCCAATACCGTGGACTACCGGCTGCGGCGTATCGGCGAGCTGACCGGTCTCGATCCCAGCAGTTCCACCGGCCTGTGGCACCTGCGTTCGGCCATGATCGCGAGGGCCGGGACCTCGTGCGAGCCTCGCTGAGGCGCACGGAGGCAGTGCGGTATCGGGTGCGACCGGGTCATCGGACCTAACGGTCGGAAATGTGCACGAACTCGTGACCCGGGCGCACGGGGTTCTGCGATAGTACGGACCGGAGGTGGAACAGTGGCTGACGGAATACCCACCGGACGCGTCCGGCGCGGCGGCAGGCTGGGGTTGTTGGCCGCGGGGGAGGTCGTGCGCGGCGTCGGAATTCGGCTGTCGACGATCACGGCCACCGAGGAGGCCCGACAGATCCTCGCCGAGCGGTCGACGCTGCGGACCGCGCAGCAACTGGTCACGGTGCTCGGCGGCATGAAGGGCGCCGCGATGAAGTTCGGCCAGATACTCTCGGTGCTCGACCTCGACCTGGTACCGGAGTCGCATCGGGAACTGTTCCGCACGAAACTCGCCGAACTGCGCGATCGCGCGCCGGCTGCCCCGTTCGCCACCATGCGCGCGGTCATGGAAGAAGAGTTGGGGCCGCTGGCCCGAGTGTTCGCCGATGTGGACGAGACACCGATCGCGGCGGCGTCGGTGGGGCAGGTGTATCGGGCTCGGCTGCGCGACGGGCGTGCGGTCGCGGTCAAGGTCCAGTACCCCGGAATCGATGACGCCATCGCGGCGGACCTGCGCAATCTCGAACTGCTGAGCAACCTGTGGCGATCGATGCTCCCCAGCGCCGCCGACGATGCCGTGCTCGCCGAGATCGCCCGCAATCTCGATCGCGAACTGGACTATCCGGCCGAGGCACTCACCCAGCATCGAATCGCCACTCGCTATCGCGACCACCCCTTCATCACGATTCCCGACAGCGTGCCGCCGTACTGCACCCGCCGGGTCCTGGTGACCGAATTCGTCGACGGTCATCCTTTCGGGCACATGCGTGATCTACCGAGCGCGGAGCGGGATCGGATCGGCGAGTTGATCTATCGTTTCTATCTCACCTCCCTGTTCGTCGATCACGAGTTCTGCGGTGATCCGCACCCCGGCAATATCCTGCTCGCCGCCGACGGGCGACTGGCATTCGTCGATTTCGGCCTCTACAACCACATGGATCCGGCACATGTCGAATTCGAGCGCGCATGTCTGCGCGCCGCCGCGGAGGGACGCGGCGACGATCTCTACCGGGCCTGGGTGGGTCGCGGCATCATCGACCCGAACTCCGAGGTCGACGCGTCGGAATGCCTCGACTACGTCCGCGCGGCGGCGGGGTGGCATCTGGTGGACGAGCATCTCACTGTCACACCGGAACTCGCCACCACGGCGGTGATACTCGCCGTCGATCCGAGGGCGGCTCTGTTCCAGCGGATGCGGCAACAATCGTTGCCCCCGGAACACGTGTTCTCCCGTCGCGCGGATCTGTTCACCTTCGCCACGATCGGACAACTCGGAGCGGGAAACAATTGGCACCGGATCGCGCGCGAATGGCTCTACGACGAAGCGCCCGTGACCGAGGTCGGCCGGGCGATCGCGGCATGGCGAGATCGGCAACCGATCCGAGTGCCCGATGGTCACCAATAGTCAGTTTCTTCTGTCAGCGAATACATCCAGGGAGTGCGATGGGTTCCAAGGTCGCGGGGCAACGTCGTCGTCCGACACAGGAACGGGCGAAGGCGACCAGAGAACACATACTCGACACCGCCGCCCGGTTGTTCGGAGAGCGGGGTATCACGAACACCTCGACGAATCGAATCGCCGCCGAAGCTCAGCTGAGCGTCGGCACCCTCTATCGGTATTTCGCCGATCGTGCCGTCATCGTCGACGAACTGCTCGAGCGCTTGCTGAAGAATATCGAGCGTCGGCTCACCGAACAGGTCTTCGATGTCGCCGACCGCTCGATCCACACGCTGTTCACCGATATCCTCCAGGTCATCTCCGACGAATTGGTCGCCAATGCGCGTCTGGTGCGCGCGCTGGTCGCGGGTGTGCAGTTCTACAGCAGTGGTCTGCCCGAATTCGAGCCGCGGCTGCATCTGCTGGTGAAAGTGGCGCTGATCCAGATCCTCGGCCCCGGCGACGACCACAAATTCGACGTCATGACCTTCGTCATCCTCAACACCAGCTTCGCCGCCGTCCTGCGTGCCTCGGCGGTGGAAGTGGCGCGCACCGACCGCGACGAGGCCATCGACATGACCGCGCGGATGTTCTCGGCGTGGATCGAAGCCGAAGCCGCCCTCGCGGCACCGTGATCGCAGACCCCGGCGGGCTACGGTGTCGGCTGGGTCTCCGGGCGTGGGGCCGAGCGTCCGGCGAAGCGATTCATCACCGGTACGTCGACCCAGTGATAGAGCGCGGCCGCCGCCGCGGTGGACAGTGCCAGGACGAGTAGGGCGAATCCGGTCCAGCCGAGGATGCCGAACTGTCTGCCGCCGATGAGGAAGCGGGTGACGAGCACCATGATCGGGAACTGGATCAGGTAGAAGGCGTAGGAGATATTGCCCAGCCACACCATTCGCGGATGCGTGTTCAGTCCGCGAATGCCGTGCAGGTCTCTGGCGGCGAGGGTGGCCACGACCGCCGCCATGGGTGCGATCAGCAGAGCGGACATCTTGAAATCGACCGGCACCACCCAGGTCGCGGCGTAGGTGAGGACCAGGGCCAGCATCGGTGGCGCGAGACGGGTATTGCGCCACCGCCCTTCCAACACCATCCGGGCGGTCAACACGCCGAGATAGAACTCGGGCAACCGTGAGAGCGGAAAGGTGTAACCGAGCCAATACGACTGTGCCACCGGGATATCGGGCTGGGCGAACCATGCCTGGGAGGCGTGCAATTCGAAATACGGTGAGGTGTCGCCCGGCACCAGCCGGGGCGCGAAGGCGTTCGCGATCCCTTTCGGCCCTGGCACCCACAGGTAGTAGGCCGCGTGCAATGCCAGCACGACGATCACCAATACGGCGGCCGCGAGAAGCAGTTTGCGCGTCGGGATACGCCGCACCACCGGCAGCAGCAGCGGAAAGGTCAGGTAGAACAACAGTTCCGAGGCCAGCGACCAGGACGGCACGTTGAGCCCGCCGACGGTACTCCATTTCGGTACCCAGGCGTGGACGAGCAGCACATTCGGCAGCCACACCACGAGCCGATGCAACGGCACACCGGCGGCGAGCACGAACGCGGCAGCCGCCACCAGGTGCGTCGGATAGATCTTCAGCACCCGCCGCCGATAGAACAGCCGTATCGACATGCCGGGCCGGAACGACCAGTAGATGATGAAGCCGGACAGCACGAAAAAGAAGGTGACCCCCGCGGCCCCGAGTTGCATCGGCATCCACTGGTGGATCTGCCGGAACAGTTCGGACTTCTGGAACGGGTACACCGGCAGGAACACCAGGGCGTGCAACACGAATACCGCGAACGCCGCCCACCAGCGCGCGCCGGTCAGCGATGGCAACGCGGAATGTCGCTGGTCGGGAGCCGCGACCGGAGCGGGCCCAGCCGGAGCGGCCCTGACCTCGGCCGTGGCGGCGGCCGTGACCGGGGCGGGCAGTGTCTTCGGTGGGCGGGTCATCGTAGGTACCTGTCGTACAGGGCGGTCGCGACGACCGCGTCACCACGCGACGACGGGTGCAGCGGCAGCCCGATGACATCGGTATGCGGATCGAACACCCCGTTGATCCACGGTTCGGCCGAACACAAACCGTGCCCGACGGTCAACGCGCGCGCGTCGAAGAAGTCCAGTCCCAGCAGTTGGGCGCCCTCGCGCTGGGCCAGGTCCATCCGGTCGAAGTATTCGATGATGGCCCGTCCTCGTGGCTGGATGTACGGTGCCACGCCGAGGATGCTGACGCAGGCCGTGCTCTGCCCCGCAGGCAGGATCTCCGGGTATCCGACGATCACGACGCGCGCGGCGGGTGCGTAGTACCGGATGTATGTGACTGCGGCACGCACTCTTTCGGCGTAGACGACACCGGTCACTCCGCGGATGTCGGGAATGCGTCCCTGTTCCACCGCGTCGAGATCGCAGCCGCGAATCAGGTCGAATACGCACTGCTGCAACGCGTACCAGAGCGTCTGGTCGGTCTCGCCCCAGTGGTCGTCGAGGCCCAGCTGTATGGTCACCAGCTTGGTCGCGGGGCCGAAGGCACCGTCGTGGTCGGCCTGTAGGACCTGCATGGCCAGGGTGTATCCGGGACCGCTGTCGATGGTCGCCCCCGAACAGGACGGATCGGCCACCTCGTCGGAACCGTGCGGCCCGATCAGGCGGCCCAGTTGTGCGGGCCACGCCGTGGCGCCGCGTACGCAGACGTCTCCGAGAGTCAGCGGATCCCATCCGTTCGCGGTGTAGGAATCGCCCAGGACGACCACCTTCTTACCCTCGGTCGGCGAATCCGCCTGTGCCGCGGTGGCTCCCACCGTCGAGGCGGTGATCGCGAGGGCGACAGCGCACAGTCCGCGCAGTCCTCGGCCGACACCGTCGGCTGCCGATCCCATGGTGGCGCCCGTCCTCAGTAGCCCGCGCGTGGTTCGAAGCCGGGCGCGTCCAAGGTGGGCGGCGCGGGCTTCGGTTCCGGGGCGGGCTTCGGCGCGACCGGTTGCGGGACAACTGGTTGTGGGGCAACCGGTTCCGGGGCGGCCGGTTGTGGGGCGGCCGGTTGTGGGGCGGGCGGTTGTGGGGCGGGCGCTTCGGCGGTGGCGGCGGGCTGCGGGCCGGGCGCGTTCACCTCGGCGGGAACGGGTGTGGCATTGCTGGGCGGTGCGGGCGCGGCGGCAGGCGCCGGAGTCGTCGGGGCGACGGTGCTGCTGCCGGGGCTCGGCTGCTGCTCCGTGGTGTTGTCACCGCAGGCCGCGGCACCGAACAGGCACGCCCCGGCGACGAGAACACCCGCCGCCCGGAGGAGGGAGACATCCGAGGTACGACGCTTCATGGAACCTCACCAATCAAAAAATGAAATGCAACTACTTCACTTTGGCGGAGTGTACACAGGTTGCGCGCGGCTCAGGGGCCCGATTCGCCCGAATTCGATCATCGCCCAGCGTAGGTCGCCGATCGCTGGTTCCTCGATGCCGTCGATGGCGGGCAGGGGGACGCGCTCGGCGCACGGTCCTCGGCGTCGACCGGTCGACACGGCCGGGTCGGCTACCGGCGTTCGCGTTCTCGACGTTTGCCGACAGCGTGCTCGGCTCCGGCGTCCGGGCGCTTCGATCAATCGAATTCCTCTGCCCGCGTTGGCTCGTGCGGCGCGGTATGCGAGGCGGCGAGGGCGTCCAATGTCTGCCTGGAGGTGTGGAACGGGTGCCAGCCGAGGCGTCGCTTGGCCTTGGTGGTATCCATCACGACCGAGGTGCGTGCGAGGTGCAGCCATTCCAGAACCGGCGGCACGAACGGAAGCTGGGCGATCGCCCTCGAGACCATCGTGGCGGCCGCGGCGGGCACCCGGACCGGTCGCCCGCCGAGCGCCGACACGATCTGGGAGATGGTGACCACCCCGTCGCCGGCGATGTTGTAGGCCCCCGGCGGCGCGGACGCCACGGCCGCCAGGGTGATCGCGACCGCGACATCGTCGTGGTGCACCAGTTGGAGCGGATGTCCCGGATCCGGCACGACGGGTTTGAGCGCGGGCACCGATCGGCTCACCGTCCGCGCCATCGACGGGAGTTTGCTCCACGGCAATTCTGCCAGCGCGGGCGCTTTCGGCCCCGCCACGATGGACGGCCTGAGAACGAAAACCTCCAGCGCCGTTCCTCCGGTGATCTGATCGAGCGCGGTCTCGCACTCCGACTTCTGCCGGGAGTAATAGTGTTCCGGCGAGCCGGGCACCGGCATCTCTTCGGTCAACGGCGTCGGATTGCCGCGGTGATAGCCGTAGGCCACGACCGAGGACGTATAGACCAGGCGACGCACGCGTGGGGCATGCACGCTGGCCTCGAACACATTACGGGCACCGGCGAGATTGACCGCCGCACTCTCCTTACGTGTGCCCATGATGACGAACGCCAGGTGGATCACCACATCGGCGTCACCGACGAGCGCGTCGACGGCGGCCCGGTCCGAGATGTCGCCCCGACGGTAGGTCGTCTTGGTCCACCCCTGCGCGGCCGGATCGAAGGGACGGCGTGCCATGCCGATGATCCGATCGACCTGGGGGTCGCGCTCGAGCGCCGAGACCGCGGACAGGCCGATCTCTCCGGTCGGTCCGGTCACCGCCACAGTCAGTCCCATATAGGCCGAATGCCCGTTCGTGGCTCTCGGAAACGTCGCGGTGCCCGTCACTTTCCGTACCGCGCGTACAGCGCGTTCGCGATCACCGTGTCGCCGTGCGCCGAGGGATGGAACGGGATGCCGACCGGATCGGCCCGCGGATCGAAGGCGCCGTTGAGCCACGGATCGTTCGAGCACAGTCCGTGACCGGTGGTGACCGCCCTGGTGTCGAAGAACTCGATGCCGAGGATTCGGGCCGCCTCGCGCTGGGCCGCGTCCACGCGGTCCAGGTACTCGATCAGCCCTTCGGCCCTCGGCTGGATGAAGTTGCCCGCCCCGAGGATGTTGACGCACGCGAAATCCTGTCCGGCGGGGAAGAGTTCGGGATACCCGACCAGCACCACCTCGGCGTTCGGGGCGTAGTAGCGCACATAGGTCACCACCGCGCGGATCCGCGCCGCGTATTCCTCACCGGACACCCCGCGGTAGTCGGTGACCCTGCCTTCGGCGGCGGCGTTCGGGCCGCATCCCTGTTCGAGGTTGAACACGCACGGCAGCAGCGAAGTCCACAGCGTGGTGGAGTGTTCGGTACCCCAGGCGTCGTTGAGTCCGAACTGCAAGGCGACGACTCGCGTGCGCGGACCGAACCCGCCCGCCTTGTCGGCGTTGATCGCCTCCTGGGTGAGGGAGTAGCCCGAATCGGTCTCGATCGCGGCGCCGGAGCAGGACTCGTCCCGGAAGTCCGTGGTGCCCGCGATACCCATGAGTTTGCTGAGTTGCGTCGGCCAGGACGCGGGGCCGCGCAGGCACTCCTTCGCGTCGCTTTCCCAGCGGAAACCGTTGGCGGCGAACGAATCGCCCAGCACGACGAGCGTGCTGCCCGGTGCGGATTCGGCCGCGGCGGTCGGTGTGCCGGGTGCGAACGCGACGGCGGCCAGCGCGAACACGGCGAAGCGGTGAGACAGCTTGGTTGCGAACATGATTCCCGCTCCTCAGTAACCGGCTCGGGGCTCGAAGCCCGGGGCGGTGAGAGTCGGTGGCGCTTCCTGCGCAGGAGCCGGAGCGGGGGGCTGCTGCGTCTGGGGACGGGGCGCGGGCTGCTGCGCCGGTTCGGGGGCAGGCGCCGGTTCGATTCCGGGGGCGGGCGCGGATTCCGGCTGCGCACCACCGGTCGGCGTCTGCGCAGCGGGCTCCGTCGCCGGGGTCGACCGCGCCGGAGTGGTCGGCACCGATATCGATGTGCTCACCGGTTGTGTCGAACCGTCGCCGTCTCCACCGCATCCGGTCAGCATCACGGCCCCACAAGCGACGACAATTGCGAGACGAATCCTCATGATTCCCGTTTTCTCTCGGCAGTGAGATGTTGGCGTCGGCGAGTGCGGATCCGCTCCCGCCAACCTGACATGCTGCGCTGTCCGATGCGTGGTTCCGAGACGCTATTTCTTCCGGCTGGTGGCTTGCCTTGGAACCGAGTAGGCGGCGCTCGGAGCTGAATTCTTTGTCGCCCAACTTCTCTCGGTCGCGCGGGCATCTGTGAGGGCATGAGAGGTCGCCGCGCGGATCACGGCCCCCGGCAGAGCACCTGTCGGGACGAACGTCCGGGCGTCGACGCTCTCCCGCACGATCCGGGGCACCGTCGCGCGCACGGAGTTCGATCCTCCGCTGTCGACCGCGCGAACGTCCCGGACCCACCGACGTATGCGTAGGTTCAGTTGAGATTCGGATCCAGCGTCGAGTGCGTGGTGTCGAGCAGAAGCAGCCGGTCCAGGCGAGCGCGGACGCGTGCGGCTTCCTCGGGATGGCGCGGATCGGGCAGTGCGGCGACCACCCGGGCAGCCAGCTCGGCGAGGTCGATACCGCAGTAATGGGCGCGGGCCCGCAGGATCGCCGCGGCGGCGGGCTCATCGAGACCGTAGAGCAGGATGATCGCGCCTTCGGCCTGTGCGATCACCCCGAGCCGGGGAGCGGTGGGGTCTTCGGCGCCCGCACTGGGGTCATCGATGTCGTTCATGTCGGCGCGCCTTTGCTGATCGCCCCCGTGGGCAACCCGACGGAAATGGGTATTCAACCAGCTTGCCCGAGAAAACGGGAAACCAGGTCGGACACCAGGTGACATTTTCAAGTGGAATCGACACATTGCTCGTGGCCGGGTGTCTATCCACACCACATCGTCATGTGGGCTGCGGCGGCGGTGCAGGAACCCGGACGCCGATAGTCGAGGTCCTGTCCGAGGCGGCTGTCGGCTCCGGCTGGTTCCGCCATCGGGTGGGGGTGCAGCCGTGGTGGTGACGGAACCAGCGCGAGAAATTCCCCGGTGAGGAGAAGCCGAGCGATTCGGCGATCTCGGTGATGCTCCGGTGCCGATCGGTGATCATGTGCCGGGCCAGTTCGGCGCGGGTGGCATCCAGCAATGAGGTGAAGGTTTCCCCCTCAGCGGCGAGGTGGCGGTGGATCGTGCGGCGATCGACGCCGAGGCTGCGGGCGACCTGCTCGATCGAGCAGCCCCCGGTGGGCAGCAGTAGTTCGACGAGTTCCCGGACACGTTCGACGGTGGTGGCGGGCCGGGCGGCGCGATAGGTGGAAGCGGACAGCAGTTCGTGGGTGTAGGCGCGTAGCTGCGGATCGGACATGTCGTTGGGCCGATCGAGATCGGTGGTGTAGGTGAGTATGCCGTCGAAGTCCTGGCCGAAGCGGACGTGAGAACCGAACACGCGCAGATGGGTTCGCGGATCGCCGGGAGCCGGGTGAGCGAAGCGGACTTCCAGCGGTTGCCATCCCGGCCCGGCGAACCCGCGCAACAGGGTGTGCAGGACGCCGACGGACAATTCGACGGCCTGCCTGGTGTCTCCCGGTCCGCCGAGGTCGAGTCTCACGTGGACGACGGCGATACCGTCGTGTTCGGTAAGCCCGACGTGCAGGGCTTCGTTGAACATGTTCCCGTGCCGGGAGATGACGTGCAGGGCGCTGCGGACGTCGGGTTCCTCGCGGACGACGAGGCCGAGCGGGCCCAGGTTGCCGAAACGGCGGCGTTCGGCCAGCCGGAGCCCGAAATCCGCACGGCCGGAATCCCTCGCCGATCGGGTGAGCAGGTCGGCGATCGCCGCGGCGGGGATCCAGCGGTCCTGCACGCTCATCGCCACCGGATCCAGGCCCGCGCCGCGCAACTGTGCGAGCGGATCCAGGCCCACCGAGCGGGCGAGATCCACATATCCGTGCAGCGCCGCGTAGCGGGCCAGCGGTTTCACCGGACCTCCCGGGTGTCCCGAAATGAACATATTCCTGTCCCGAAAGGATAAGCAGGTGCTGATGATCCTGCCTACCGTGGAACCCGAGAGCGCGAGGGGCACTCGCAGAGGAGGTTCGAGGTGGCAGGCGCGGTTCGCTTCTACGAGACCGGCGGTCCGGAAGTATTGCGTTGGGAAACAGTCGATGTCGGCGCGCCGAGCCGAGGAGAAGTGCGTGTCCGGCACGAGGCGGTGGGGCTGAACTTCGCGGACACCTATTTCCGCAGCGGACTGTATCCCGCGGCACTGCCCGCGGGCATGGGTGTCGAAGCGGCCGGTCGGATCGAAGCCGTCGGCCCGGACGTGCACGGCTTCGGTGTGGGCGATCGCGTGACCTACACCGGGAGTCCGCTGGGGGCCTACAGCACCGAGCGTGTGCTGCCCGCCGAACATCTGATCGCCCTGCCGGGGACCATCGCCGCCGATACGGCGGCGGCGATGACGATGCGCGGGCTCACCGCCGCCTATCTTCTGCGCCGCATCCATCCTCTGCGCGCCGGTGACACCGTGCTGCTGCACGCCGCCGCGGGCGGCGTGGGATCGATCTTCACCCAGTGGGCGAAGCTGCTCGGAATCTCGGTGATCGGCACGGTGTCGACCGAAGAGAAGGCCGAGATCGCCGTGGCGAACGGATGCGACCACGTCGTGATCCACACACGCGAGGACATCGCGGCCCGGGTTCGGGAACTCACCGACGGCGAGGGTGTGCCGGTGGTCTACGACAGCGTCGGCGCGAGCACCTACGACGCCTCGCTGCGCGCGCTGTCCCGTCGTGGCCTGCTGGTGTGTTTCGGTACCGCGTCGGGCCCCGTGCCGCCCATCGACGCCATGCGGCTGGCGGTGGGTGGCTCGCTGTTCGTGACCCGCCCGGCCCTGGCCGACTACATCGCCGATCCCGCCGAGCGGGCCGAGCTCGCGGGCGAACTGTTCGCACACGTCACTTCCGGGCGCATCCGCATCGCGATCAATCAGCGCTACGAACTCCCCGACGCGGTCCACGCGCATCGTGAGCTGGAATCGGGGCGCAGCATCGGCTCTTCGGTCTTCGCCGTCTGACGCCGACCCCGAAACATCCGACCTTCCGGAGGATCTCGATGACAGTTGTCGCTCCGCAGTCCGTATCGTGCGGCTCGATCGGTGTCACGCTGCTGACGTGCACGATCGGTGCGGAACTCACCGATGTGGACCTCGCCAGGGCCGCCCACGACGACGCGTTGTTCGCCGAGTTGCGCGCCCTGTTGCTCGAGCACAGGGTGTTGTTCGTGCGTGATCAGGACATCAGCCGCGCCGACCACGTCGCGCTCGCACGGCGATTCGGGCCGTTGGAGGATCATCCGGTGGCGCCGAGCGATCCCGACCACCCCGGCCTGATCCGGATCTACAAGGATCTCGACAGTCCCCCGGAGCATTTCGAGAACGCCTACCACTGTGATGCCACCTGGCGCCCGAACCCGCCCATGGGCTGCGTATTGCGTTGCGTCGAAACCCCTCCCGTCGGTGGCGACACCATCTGGGTGAACATGGTCGAGGCCTACCGGCGGTTGCCGGACGAGATCAAACAGCGCATCCGGAAATTGCGTGCCCGGCACAGTATCGAGTCCAGTTTCGGTGCGGCCATGCCGATCGAGCAGCGACACGAACTCGCCAGACGGTTTCCCGACGCCGAACATCCGGTGGTGCGCACCCACCCCGAAACCGGCGAGCAGATCCTGTTCGTGAACTCGTTCACCACCCATCTGGTCAACTACCACACCACGGAGAATGTGCGCTTCGGCGCCGACTACGCGCCGGGGGCCGCCGAACTGCTGCACTATCTGATGCGCCAGGCCGCCGTGCCCGAATTCCAGGTGCGGTGGCGATGGACGAAGAACAGCTTCGCCATCTGGGACAACCGGTCGACCCAGCACTACGCGGTCCAGGACTACCGGCCCGCGGTCCGGAAGATGGAGCGCGCCGGAATCGTCGGCGACGCCACCTACTGACCCGCCCTCGGGCGCCGGGGCGCCGCAGTGCGGTCCGACAAGGGGCGTGGACCTCTACCCGCGACACCGTCGCGGAGCCCCGGCGTGGTCCACCGCGCCGAGTCGGCCCGGGACCGTGGCACCGCCCGATACCGTGGCGGTATGCGTCTCAAGCCGGGCCGTCCGGACCTGCGTGACTACACCGCGCGATTCGACGTGCCCGCGGCACGTGAGGGGGCGGGGGTCACGGTGACCTGGCTGGGGGTGACGACGATCCTCGTCCAGGACGGGGAGAGTTCGCTGCTCACCGACGGCTTCTTCTCCCGTCCTCCGTTGGCGGCTGTCGGTCTGGGGCGGATCGCCCCGGCATCCGATCGGATCGAGGCGTGCCTCGCGCGTGCGGGAGTGCGTGCCCTGGACGCGGTGATTCCGGTGCACACCCACTTCGATCATGTGATGGATTCACCCGCCGTGGCAGAACGCACGGGCGCGGTGCTCGTCGGCGGCGGCTCGGCGGCGAATGTAGGGCGTGGCGCGGGCCTGCCCGAGGACCGGATCGTCCTGGCCACCGCCGGTGCGGTGATGACCTTCGGGAACTACGGGGTGACCCTCATCGAGTCCGGGCACTGCCCGCCGGACCGCTATCCGGGGGAGATCACCGGCCCGGTCGTCGCGCCGGTACGGGCCTCGGCGTATCGATGCGGCGAAGCGTGGTCGACATTGGTGCACCACCGGCCCACCGGGAAACGCCTGCTCGTCCAGGGCAGCGCCGGATTCGTGCCCGGCGCGCTGGCCGGGCATCGGGCCGAGGTGGTCTACCTGGGCGTCGGTCAGCTCGGCCTGCGCCCCGAGCGCTACATCACCGAATACTGGAACGAAACCGTCCGTGCCGTCGGGGCGCGCCGCGTGGTGCTGATCCACTGGGACGACTTCTTCCGGCCGCTGAGCCTGCCGTTGCGGGCCCTGCCCTACGCCGGGGACGATCTGGACGTCAGCATGCGAGTTCTCGGTGAGCTGGCCGATCGAGACGGAACAGCCCTGCACATGCCGTCGCTGTGGGAGCGAGCCGATCCCTGGAGCTGATCACCCGCGCCGCGGGCCCGCCATATCGATGATGGTCTTGTCGCTGGCATGGCCGGTATCCAGGACCGCCCAGGCCGTGCACCGCTGGATCACCGGCCGCAGCACCGACGAGTCGGCGGGGTCGGCGAGGGTGTCCAGGTCGACGCGACGCGACCGGGCGACCGGCATCGCACGGTCAACGGGTCGGGATCGAGGTCACTGCGGACGGCACCAGCGACGCCATACACCCACCGGGACGCGCCAGCCGATGGTCTTCGCGCAGACGTGTGCCGTGGCAATCGAGTACTGCGTCGAAGGGACCGGCTGTCAGGGGCCGGTCCGCGAAGTCGCTGACCCAACACACTCAGCACCGACGACAGGGCCACCAGTAGAACGAATCGGCCCTCAGTTCGATGCCCAGAGCCGATTCGGAATATTCGTGGATTTCGGTGCTACAGGCGATCGAATTCGCCGTCACCGACGCCCGCAACAAAGGCGGACCACTCGGATGGCGTGAACAGCAGTGCGCCGTCGCCCGGCTTCTTGGAGTCGCGAACGCCGACTTTGCCGCCGTCGAGGAACGCGACTTCCACGCAGTTGTCGTTGCCCCCACTGTGGCTACTCTTGAACCAGCGTGCCCCGGACAGGTCCATGCTCACGGCACATACTCCTTCGCTACACGCCTCAGAAGGCGTCTACTCTCGACCGGCTCCAACGCTACTCGTTGGATCACCCGAAACGCGTCTCGGTACGCGCGGACGCTGCGCGGAGTTTCGAGGTGCATGCTGCCCGCGAAACTTTCGACGTAGACGACGGGCGGCTCCTTTGTTCTCCCGGTGCTGTCAGGACCGAAGTCCAAGAGGGTGAACGCGTCGACGGCCTTGCCGATGGGGTAGCCCGCCTGGTCCGGCAACACACGTATCGACACGTTCGACGGCATGTCCGCCAGGTGCTTCAGCTGGCGACTCATCGACCTCGCCCCTCCGACAACCCTACGCAGCACGCCTTCGTTCAGGATGAGGTCGACTCGCAGGGGAGACATCGTGCGGTTGATCAGATTCAGACGTTTGCGTCGTATCTCCATTCGATGGTTGCGCTCGTCGGCCGAGTCGTCACGGAAGTAGATGCGATCCAACACTTCGGCGTACTCGTTGGTCTGGAAGAGACTCGACACTATGTCCGGCCGGTAGACGGTCAGCTGTTCCGCAGCGGCCTCGAGCCCCAGGTATACCTTGAAACTGGGAGCCAGCAGGTCGGTTCGCTCGTCCCACCAGCTTTGCTCTCTGCGCTGTGCGGCAAGGGTTTTCAGCTCATCCAGTCGGTCCAGCCGTTGATAGAGGCGACACAACTTGGTCAGTTTCGCGTCTTCGATCTTGGATGCCTGCCCACTTTCGAGGCGCTGTAGCGAACCCGACCCCATTCCGACCGCCTTGGAGGCGATCAGAATGGATAGGCCGGTCTCGCTGCGCATTTCCCTGAGGATGCGCCCGAGTTGGCGGTGCGGCACACCCGCCGCGATCGGTTCCTCGGACGGAACCGCTATCGACTTGGGTGAGGTAGCACTGTCCTGGTCCTCGATCATCTCCCTGGTCAGGGGGTCGTTCATCGCTCACTACTCCCGCTTCGTTCTGGCAGTTTCTGCCGTCCACTGGGTGATAGGTTCCATCGATTCTGGGTGATGTGTTCCACGAATTATGGGTGCGGCCAGACCATTTCGATGGGTGCATCTACCTGCAATTATGGGTGATCTTCAGGAGAAATGGAAAGGTTTTCGCGGGTGACCCATTGGGTGACCCAATTCGGTCGGCCAGGTGTTGTGCTGGCGATGCGCCCGGCCGAGGTCTCCTAACTCGCAAGAGTTGATTCGGTGCACACCGGGCGCACCCACATCACACGGGAGGTGGCCAGTTGGCACAGGAACATGATTTACCGCAGCGGGTACCGGAATTCGTGGCGCAGGGCCGTTGGGAGCCGCCGTCGGCTCTCGCGCTGGCCGATGTCGCTACGGCACTGAGGGACTGGGACGCCGGTGAAGCTCCCGCTCGTCTGTCGCGGGGGCGAGGGGAAGTTGCCCCTGCGGCCGCGGTGACCATCTTGGAGGCATTGGCGATGACCACGAATCGAGTCGGTGACACGCCCTCGTCGCGTTGCGGCTACTACCGCAAGATGTGTGATCTGCCGACGCGGTTCGATCCCGACAGTGGGCGGATCACGATGCGGGCCAGCCTGATCTGGGCGATCGTGATGCCTTCCGACCTCGGGCAGCGCACCAAGGTCGGTTTGGAACATCGGGGGCGTGGAGGTGGACCGATCATCTCCCATCCTCGCAGCGGAAGCTGGACCTTTCTCGTGCGCTCCGATATCGCGCTGGCGACCCTGAACGGGGTGAAACCGTATCGCGTGCGGGTCATCGGCCACGGCGAAGAGATCGCGTTGCCCTCACCTACCGATCGCGGCTCGTTCTTCCGTGCGTGGATCGTCGCCGCCCATACGGCGCATCGTCCCTCGGGCGGTGAGGTGATGGACGCCGTCCGCACCGTCCTGGATCTACCTCGTGTTCGGATCAGGTGAGTGAGGGGCGTGACGGTGCGGTCCGACTTCGCCGGTGGTGACAAGGTGTACTGGTTCGAGGAGGGTGGTGTGGTGCACGTGACCCACCTGCGCTCGAGCGATGGCCGGATCACCAGGTTCGTCGGTTCACCTGATCTGGGTATGTGTTTCGACCGCCTGGGCCGGACATCGTGGCGCGGAGTGCATTCGCATCGGGAGAGCGAGCGCGCCGCCCGTCGCGGTACTCGATGGTCGTTTCAGCAGCAGGGCGTGCCGTGATGAACCGTGTCGGCCGCTGCTTCCTCCACGGTTCCTGCCGACGAATCTCGACGCTGGGGGCAGCGACTCCATCTACCCGTGTCAGTACCTCCGAACGACGAGGAGTGTGTAAACCGTTGTCCACCAGAGCGATAGGGCTGTTGAACCTTGCGGTCGGTGGGGAGTTGTCGACCGATAGGGCCACGGTCGAGAATGTGGCCCGCGCGTGTGGCTACGAACTCGTCCGCATCATCACCATCGATGAGCAGACCTACATGCCGATCACCTTCATCGTCGATGAGGCGGTCAAGAACCGTGCCGCAGTGATCGTCACGCCGGATATGTGTCATTTCGGGGTCGGGTATCAGGTCATCACAGTCGCGTGTTCGGTGCGGCTTCCCGGCGAGTTCCTTCCTCGACAATCCAAGCCGCCCTACTGAAAGACTTCTCGCCGCGACTCGTGCTCGACAAGGACCAGCGCGGGAATCGAGGTACCTCTGTGAAAGTGTCGATACGACTCAATCGACCGCCGGGGTCACCTGGTCGGGCATTTCGCTCGGATGTCGCGCGGCGTGTCCGCCCGCCCAGGTCATCAATGCTGCGGCAGCGAAGCACAGTAGGACGAAGGGCACGTTGCCCGTCGCGGTGCCGTCGGAGGTCACCCCGTCCCGGGCGTCGAGCACGGCCGGAAGCGCCGTTGCCCACAGCACGGCGAACGTGGCGAGGTAGATCCAGCCGAAGTTCCTGACCGCCGGGCTGGGGTGCAGGTCGTTCGCCGCTCGACCGGCGAGCAGGCTGCGTGTCAGGAAGTAGCCTCCGGCGATCCAGATGCCCGCTAGCTCTGCCGTGAGCAGGACGGCCGTGCCGGTGTCGCCGCCGCCGATTGCCTGTTGGATACCGATCAGAGCTCCGGGGAGCACGATCAGAACGGGCATGGCGACTCCGATACCGATGGTGCGCAGCGCCAGCGACCATCCGGTCGGTGCCGTGCCGGTCCAGGTCGGTCGGCCGACGAAGCGTGCGACGAGGTAGGCGAGGATCGCCGGTCCGATCGCGGCGAACAGCGTCACGCTGCCCAGCGGCACCGCGTCGAAGAACACCTTGTTGGACGGGGCGTCGGCGTTCCAGGCCCACCAGCGCAGTTGCGGGCCGAGGTGATCGAAGATCTCGTAGAACGCGCTGTGCGCCATGCCGACGCTGACCGCGCCCGCCACCAGTCCGAAGCGTGGGAACACCCCGAGTGCCCGCACGATGTCGTAGGCCAACATCGGCACGGCGGCGTAGAGCGCGACGATGTAGAGCGGCAGTCGATCGTAGAAGAGATCGACGGTGAACACGTTGTGGACGAAGTTCAAGCCCACCGAGTCCATCATCCCGAACTTGTCGGGGAAATAGAGCGGCGGTTCGAGGAGCACCAGGTAGACCATCGCGCCGAACCACAGCGCCAGGTTCGTCGGGTCGCCGTCGCGACGCAGCCGTCGCACGGCCCACCACAGGGCGTAGACCGCACCGGCGACCATCAAGAGCTCCACGACCGGCAATGTCCAATCGGTCAGATCCGCCGGGTTACGCAACTCGACGAAAGGTGAGTTGCCACAGTCGAATCCGCCGAGTTCACGGGTCATTTCGTCGGCGATGGCGGGACACGGCCCCGCGTTCATCACTACATTCATGCGTCAGAGTCCGTAATCGATCGAAACGCGGTCGCTGGTCGGTCGGGACTGGCAGGTCAGGATGTAGCCGTCGGCGCGCTCGCGCTCGGAGAGCACGTCGTCGAAGGCCTGCTCGACCGTGCCGTCGTTCAGCTTGGCCCGGCATGTGCCGCAGATCCCCGACCGGCACGACCAGGGCACGACGGTGCCGGTGGAAAGGGCGGCCTCGAGAAGCGTCCGCCCGGAGACCGGGACGCTGCGCGCGCTGCCTCCGACGGTGAACGTCAGGTCGGCGTCGGCGAAACGGGCGGCTGTCTCCGAAATCGGCCGGGCGCGAGTCTCGCCGGCGGTGTAGGACTCGGAGTGCACGAGTGAGAGATCCACGCCGTTGGCCGCCAGCGCCGCGTTCACGGCGTCCGCCATCGCGTTGGGACCGCAGACGAACCACGCGTCGACCTCCGCCAGCGTGCCGTCGGCCAGCCACGCCCCGAGCTTCGGGGAGTCGATGAACCCGTCGACATCCTCGTGTACGTGCACCACACGGAGCCTGTCACCGAAGTCGGTGCTCAGAGACCCCAGTTCGGTGCGGAACATGACCGCGTCGGCGGTGCGGTTGGCGTAGAGGAGGGTGAACCGGCTCCGCGGCTCCTGCTCGAGGGTCGCGGCGAGCACCGACAGGACCGGACCGATACCGCTGCCCCCGGCGATGCCGACGTGGTGGCGAACAAGTGCCGGGTCGAGCGGAACGTGGAACGAGCCTGTGGGCGCGGCGATTTCGAGCCGGTCACCGATTCGGAGCTGCTCGACTGCCCAGTTCGAGAAGAGTCCACCAGGGGTGCGCTTGATGCCGACCCGCAGCGTGCGCGAGGACGGCGGCGTGGAGATGGAGTAGGTGCGGCGGACGTCCTGTCCGTCGATCAGCGTGCGCACCGACACGTGCTGGCCCTGCACGAAGTGGAAGGTCTCGCGCAGTTCGGCGGGAATGTCGAACGTCACCGCGATGCTGTCCTCGGTCATCCGATCGACGTCGCTGATCCGGAGGCTGTGGAAGCCGGACGCGGCGCACGCGGAACGTCCCACGCCGTCGCCGGTCGTGGACGAGTACCAGTGCGCGACGTCACCACCGGACTCGTAGTGCGCGAACCACCGCTCGGCGAATGCCGGCAGCGGCTGGTGCACCGGGTCGTGACCCGGCGTCTGCGACAGCAGGATACGGGTGAAGGAGATGAGTTTGTCGCCGAGCGGAAGGACATCCAGCGGCCCCACCGGGCGTTTGACTACACCCGGAAAACGGGAGGCGAGACGTTGCCACCACAGCAGCGGACGGTCGGCGGCGTCGTGCAGCACGCGCGCGTCGACGCCACGCTCGGACGCTGGAACATGGCGGTTGAACCCGTCCTCGATGACAGCGTTCACCTTCGCGACGTGGCCCACGACTCGGGGCAGGACTCGGGTGCGGTAGGTCTTGCTCGGCACCATCGCGTTGTAGACGATGAGGCCCGACGAGCGATGTTCCACCTCCTCGACGAAATGCCACAGCAGTAGCGAGGCGACCCTGTCGTCGCCCGGGCGGAAGAGCTTGTCGTCGTGGTCGAGCAACAGTTTGAAGAACGGCGTGAACGTGGCCTCGAGGTCGGCGATGTAGGCCAGCCGGAATTGCAGCGACTCCGTCGCGGTGAGTTCGTCGAACAGCGCGATGGCGCCCTCGAGGGTCTCTTGCAGGCCGGGGTAGGTGCGGATCAGGGCCGTCAGATGACGGCGATGCGCCATCGAGTGCTGGGCCTCCTGCTCCAGGAATGCCCGCGCCTCCGACTTCGCCTCGGAATCGGTGATGAGGGGGATCGCCTCGCGCACCGCCGCGACGATGAACTTCTCGAAGCCGATGGCGATGATCGACACGGCGTTCATCTGCATCGAGAATGCCGGGTTCGAGTCGTTCCAGCGGAACGGGATCTCTCCGTCCAGGTCGAATTCGAGGGTGCGGATCTCGAGGTCGCTCACGTTTCTCCCGGGCTAGCTGATGTCACAACAGGACCGAGAGTATGACATCGATGGTCCTGAGCGCCAGTGTTCAGCGTCTACCCTCGGCAGGAAATGAACACCGAACGGCACATAGAACGATCATGTGTGCCACGGCAGCCGTATGACACACTGACCGGGCAGGTGTGTCGTCGGAGTGGTTCGGAGAGGGTTGGGCAGTGTCGCGACGTGGCTGGGCCGGTCTGCCGCCGGAGACGCAGGACGAGGGTGGTCGGCGCATCATCGAGGCCGCCGCCCGGTGCGTCGATCGGCTCGGTGCCGAACACACCACCTTGTCCGCGGTGGCCGAGGAGTCCGGCGTCAGCCGCCGCACCATCTACCGCTACTTCGACGGTCTGGAGGATCTGTTCGCCGCCGTCGGCCGCAGCGCCATGGACGACTTCCAGAAGCGGCTGGACGAAGCAACGGCGAGTATCAAGGACGTGGTCACGCTCGTCGTGGAGTCGCTGGCGTTCGCGATCGAGGAAGTGCCACGTGACCCCCTGATCCACCTTCTCGTCGCCTCGGGTCACATGAAGACCTACGGTCAGATCGTCATGAGCCCGCTGGTGATCGACTACTGTCGCCGCGTCGTGGTCGAAGGCAAGGCCGACTGGGCCGCGCTGGGCTACGACGAAGCGGCCCTCAACGACCTTGTCGTGTTCATGCAACGCATCCTCCAATCGTTCCTGAGCGCACCCGAACCGAGGCTCGAGGCCTCCGAACTGCGGTCGTTCCTGCGCCGTTGGCTCGGACCCTCGGTGCTCGCCCGCGGGCAGTGGACCCCGAACCGCACCGGCAACGCACCCGAAACCCTGGCTGCCCCAGCCGCAGCCGACATTCCGGTCGAAGACAACAACAGTTCACGCTCCGGCCCGTTCGAGTAGCGCGTAGCGCCGTCGACTCCCGCGCGGAATTCGTTGCAGTTCAGCTCGTCTGGCGCTCGACCGAATGGTTGTCGACGGGAACGGGGTGATCAGGTCGACGGCGTGCGACGTCCCGAGAGCGTGTCCACGTAGCGACCAGTTGCCAACGCCTGGCAGGGGTGCTATAAATCATCCGTTCGAATGCTGAACAAGTGCTCAGCTCGAGGTGGATGCGTCGCTCCGGCCATCCCGCCTGCCGTGGCGACCAGTGCTGATCGCTCGCAACCCGACGACCACCTCGGGAGTGAAATGTAGAGGGCCTCTGATGATTCGGAGTGTTTCCGGTTCGGGCCTCGGCATCGATTGCGTGACAAGGGTGTCCGTAGTCAGGGTGGTTCAGGACATAGACGGCGCGAATCGCGATTTCCGCATACCGGTCGCATAGGGGCGAGCATGCCCAGAAGTAGGCTCGATTGTCGGTGTTTGGTAGCAGACAGTTCACAGATGTTCCGGCTGCGCCGGCCGATCGCGGGCGGCGACGTAAACCGTTGGGGGTGCGTGCCCGGCTGCTGATCATCGTTCTCATCCCCAGTATCGCGCTCATGGGGGTGGGCGTCGGCGCGGCGGTGTATCTGATCAAGGATGGGCGCAAGTCCAAGGATTGGGCGGAATTCGCGGGGCAGACGACAGGGCCCGCCATCGCCATGATCGAGGCTTTCCAGTCCGAGCGCGCCGCGTCGATGTTGGTGTTGGCCGGTGACGAATCGTCCACCGGCACATTGGTCACCGCGAGGAAGAATTCCGACAGCGCCTTGGCGTATATCCAGACCTACAGCCAGACGTCGGTCGATGTGCAGCCCGGCCTGGAAAAGGATCTGTCCGGCTTCGATCAGTTGTACGCCTCGATGCCGTTGCTGCGCAGCGGGATCGACGCGCACGCGATCCCGCCCGAGCAGGTGTTCGCGGCGTTCGGCGCCATCATCGACACCATCGTCTCCGGAAACCTGCTCGCGGCGACGGTCGCGCCGGATGCCGCGATCGCGGTGGACATGGTGCGGGCAGTGCCGATGCTGCGTGCAGGCGAAGCGGTCTCGAAGGCGCTCAGTATCGGGTCGACGGCGTTGATCACGAACCAGATCTCCCCGGCCCAGTTCGCCGATTTCGCGCGCAATGTCGGTGATGCTCGTGGCGAAGTACTCTTCGCCGACGCAATTCTGGTGGGGCAGCGCCGAGCCGACCTCAGAGCGATCACCGACAGTCCCGCATGGCAGCAGATCATCGCGATGGAGGACGCGTTCATCCGTCGTGGCGTCGTCGCGGGGGATAACGCCGCATCGTCAGCGGAGGATTCCGCGGGAAGTCGCTCCTCGACCCAGACCTCTGCCCGTCGCAACGCCCAGGCCGGTTCGTCCGGTCTGCCGTTGAGCGTCGCGGAATGGACCAACGCCGTCGCCGAGGTCCGTTCGGGATTCTTGAAGTTGTGGCACGACCAGAGCGCTGATTCCCACGTCCGCGCCATCGCCGCCGGAGACGAGCGCGAGCGAAATTCTCTGTACGGCGCCATCGCGATCACTGTTCTGACGCTGCTGGCGTTCCTCGCGGCATTATGGCTGACCAACCGCCTGATCACCCGGATGCGCCGACTGCGTGAGCAGACCCTCGAACTCGCCGACGAGCATCTGCCGAACACCATTCGCGCCCTCAGCGAGAGCGGCCAGTCCAACCGCGACATCGAGATAGCGCCGTTGGACTTCGGTGGTGACGAGATCGGTCAGATCGCCGACGCGTTCAATCGCGCCAACACCTCCGCCGTCGCGGCCGCGGTCGCCGAATCCCAGACCCGCTCCGGTGTCAACGCCGTATTCCTCAATATCGCGCATCGCAGCCAGGTCATCGTGCATCGCCAACTCGCCCTGTTGGACCTCGCCGAACGCGAAGAGACGGATCCGGACAAGCTCGATGTCCTGTTCCAACTGGATCATCTGGCTACCCGCTCGCGCCGCAATGCCGAGAACCTGATCATCCTGGGGGGCGACAAACCCGGCAGACGCTGGCGTAATCCGGTGCCGTTGATCGACGTGGTCCGCGGCGCGGTGGCCGAGAGTCTGGACTACGCCCGGATCCAGACGGGCCAGCTGCCGGATCTGCGGATCACCGGCGCCGCGGTGGCCGATGTCATCCACCTGCTCGCCGAGCTGACCGACAACGCCACCGCGTTCTCCCCACCGCAGTCCAAGGTCGGGATCTCGGGTAACCAGGTCGGCAAGGGTATCGCCGTGGTGATCGCCGATCAAGGTCTCGGCATGTCGGCGGCCGAACTCGCCGAACGCAACGCCTTGCTGGCCGAACCGCCGGACTTCAGCGTCGCCGCGCTGTCCACCGATGCTCGCCTGGGACTATTCGTGGTCGCGAAACTATCACAGCGCCACGGGATCTCGGTGCGCCTGGCCGAATCCGACTACGGAGGGGTGAAAGCCATCGTGTTGATCCCGACCACACTCGTCGCCACCGGTGAGGACTCCCGGCCCGACGAACGCCGAGAGGTGGCTCAGGATCGTCGGCCACAACCCGCTCTCGCGTCCGGATCGCCCTCTCCGGGCTCCTCGGCCGCCGATTGGGCCGTGGACACCTCGCAGCCCGTCCAGGAGGACAAACCGGCACTTCCTCGGCGTCGACGCACAGCCGAGGATTCCGCGGCCGAGAAGTCCAGGTCCGCGCGGGCGCCGCGGCAACGTTCCGCCGATGAAGCCCGCAACCTGATGTCGGCGATCGAGAGCGGAACGCGCCAGGGCAGAACCAATCGCGCAGACCTCGAGCTCCCCACCCAGCAGTCCGATCGACAAGAAGGTGCCGGTGACGATCCCCACGCCCCGTAATCTCGACTGGTTGCTCGACGATCTCGTCGCGCGAATGCCCGATGTCCGTTTCGCCATCGTCCTGTCCACCGACGGAATGCTATTGGGGCGTTGCACCTCGATGGAGCAAGCCGACGCGGAGCGTTTCGGGGCGATGGCCTCGACCCTGCACGGTGTGGCGCGGAGTGCGGGCGCGCATTTCGACGTCGGTGGTGTGTGCCAGACGGTGGTCGAACTCGACGAGGCGGTGCTGTTCATCACCGCGGCGGGTGAGAACGCCTGCCTGGCGTTGTTGACCGTGGAGACGGCCAATATGGGGATGGTGGCCTACGAGATGAACCAGACCGTGCAACGCGTCGGCGCCCACCTCTCGGCCGATCCGCGTCCGACCCTGGACGAGGCCGGCTCGAGACAACCATGAACGAGGACGAGCACGAGTCCTGGTACGACGAGGACGCCGGTCCCGTCGTCCGCCTGTACGCGATCACACACGGGCGATCCGCGAGCGCACGGCCCGAGTTGGACATGCTCACCCTGGTGGTGAACGTGAGTGCCGGTGTGCGACCGCGGCGTTCCGAGCCGGAATACGCCGAAATCCTGCGGCTGAGCCGTACCGCGCTGTCCGTCGCCGAGATCGCCGCACACCTACGATTACCGCTGACCGCGACCAAGATCCTGGTCGGCGACCTCATCGATGACGGACACCTCGAATATCGTTCTCCCGATCCCGCGCCGACGACCGGGAGGCGGAATCAGGAATTGCTCCGCGCGGTATTCAACGCGATTCAGGCGATCTGAATCCGGTGCTGATGCTGTCACCGTCGCGGCCGGAATCTCACCGCCTCGCACGTGCGGGGCTATCGCGCTTTCGCGTCGCACGCCCTCTCGACGCAGAGTCATCCGGCCGGCGCCGGTAGCGCGAGTCTGCACGTGCGCCACGCCCCGACCCGAGTTGGATTGGCCCAGCCGTTATCGTCGGAAACCTCGCGACGGGTCGTCGGCTTCGATATTCCTGAGTTGTTCCGCGATTGCCTTCTGTTCGTCCGTGGCCGTCTCACCCGGTTGGTGAATCCACCACCCGGGCCCCCAGCGCAACACCTTGCCGTACAGGGTGAGTATGAGACCGTCCTCGAAACCGGCTGCGGGAGTGCGAATATCACGGACCAGAGGGTCGGCGTCGGACTCCGCGTCCATGCGCCCCGCGCCGGGAACGTAGCGGTGCGTCACCTCTTGCAGACAGTCGAAGAAGACCCACGGGCCACCGTCGGACGGCGCGTAACACAGCACTCGGGGCTGACCGTCCTCGACGGCGGTGGCACACACTCAGCGAATGCGGCGATGCGTCCTGGTTCCCGTCATGTGGCAGGGGAGACCAGCGGGAACAAAAATCCTCACAAAATATTGGTTGGCCGTGATTCGGTTTGGGTATCCATCCAGCAAGTCGGGGAACAGAACAACAAATCCCTCTCGAAGGAGATGAGAACCATGGGTTCCTTCGGACTCGACTTCGGAACCGGCCTCAATGTCGTCACCCGCTGGTTGCAGGTGATGTTCGGCATCAACCTCGGTGTCGGCTGACAACCTCGCCCGCCGGGACACATCTGCCCGCACCGTCACGGGGTGATCCCATCCATCACCGGACCCGGGCCGGTCGTCATGATCGGAGCTCGCCGGACAATCATCGGCGGTCGCCCGACTGTCCGGAAGCCATCGGGTATCAGCGATGACCGCGGTCCCGACTGTCGTCTCCGGTGATGGGTGTCCTCGTTTCTTGCGCGCCGCGTTGGCCGCCGGCTGCGATGACCTGCTCGAATGCAGCGAACACCCCTGCTGCCCTGTCCCTTTCGACATCGACCGCGTTCCGGTCACCGACGGCGGCATCGAAGGAGGCTGTGGTGGCTGCTGAACCGGCCGAGACCTCACGCCGCTGCTGGGCCCCGATCGGACTCGGCGCGGCGTTGTGTGGGGTCTGCTGCCTGGCCCCGCCGTTCGTCGCCGCCGGAATCCTGGGCAGCGGAACACTGTTGGTGAAACTGTCGTGGCTCGAGCCCCTCGGTTTCGTGCTGCTCGCCCTCGGTGTGGCCGGTCTGATCCGGTCCCGCACCCACACCGGCGCACACCACCTGCGCAGCCGAGAACATCGGCGTAGGTGGTTGCGCCAGCACTGGATGCGGATGCACCAGTCCTGCCGGTGCGACGCGGTGATCCCTTCCCCGTCATGACCGTCCGGCGTTCGAGTCTCGGCCGCGGTCGGCGAGATCGGCGGGGGTGTCCTTCCTCGGCGCCGCGCTGTCAGTATCTCCAGTTCCGGATGAATTCATAGAGCGTGGAACCGATCGCACGTATCGAGTGCACACCGTGGGTGTGGTAAGCGTCGATCACCGCCGACACCTGGGGGTCGTCATCGGTGGCTCGGGCGTATTCCTCGAGCGAGTGAGCCGATTCCAACGCTGGCACCGGACAGAAGCCCCACTCCGCCGGTACCGATTCGCTCGCCGCGCTCAGCACCTCCGCGATGGAGAAGAGCCACGAGTAGGCCCAGCCGCCCAGGTCGCCGTAGTCGCGGTCACCGCCGATCGGCAACAGGTCGCTGTCGGGAATCACGGCGTTCATCACAACTACCAGCAGTCCCGGCGTCGGCCTGCGTGCCGAGTCCGGAGCAGGTGTGCGGCGATCCGGCGGTAGTCGACCATCGGTCTCCACCCCTTTGTGGTTGGTGAGTGGTCTGGTAATTCGCGTGGACCCGCGTTGCGGATCGGACGTCGCGCAAAGCAGCGATGAGCGACGTTCGGAGGTGATCGGTAACCGGGACGGCACGGTGACGGTGGGCGCTGTCGACGGTCGCTCGGCCTGGGGTTCGTCGCGCGGCGGAGGTATCCGCGACGGTGGGGTGGTCGTGTCGGTAGCGTTTCGCCGCAGTGGGTATCCCATCCGGGGTGCGGGTGGTCGTTGCATGCACCCGCAGGAGAGAGGTGAGGCACGTCATGACGGTGGTTCCGGGGCGGCGGAGGGGGAGTGCGGGCCGGGTCGCCGTCGACCACACGGCCGAACAGGATCTGCGGGCCTTGTTCGGGCAGTCGGTCGCTGTTTTCGCGTCCTTCGCGGGGCCCGCGCACGTGGTCGAGGCGGCCAACCCGGCGTTCTTCGCCGCGATCGGCGAAGAACACGCTCGCACCGGGCTCGCGCTCGCCGAACTCGTGCCCGGCCGCGCCGGTCAGAGCATCGTCGCCGTACTGGATGAGGTCTACCGCACCGGTGAGCCCTACACCGGCCGTGATGTCGCGGTGGTGGTGGGTGCCGGGACAGACGCGCGGGAGGCGGTCTTCGACTTCACCTGCGAGCCTCTCGGCGACGGTGACGCCGAGGTGACGGGCATCCGGCTGACCGGAGTGGAGACCACCCAGGTCACCCAGGCCCAGCGGCTGGTAGCCGAACAGCGCGGCCTGTTGGAGCAGATCGCGCGTCAGGCACCGCTGGTCGACGTCTTGGACGGGATGGCGCGTTGTCTCGAAAACCTCGCACCCGATCAGGTACTCGTGTCGGTGCTGCTCGCCGATCCCGACGGCCTCCACTTGCGTCACGGCGCCGCGCCCAGCCTGCCGGGCTTCTACAACGACGCTATCGACGGGATCGCCACCGGTGAAGGTGTCGGTTCGTGTGGCACCGCCGCCCACCGTCGCGAACCGGTGATCGTCACCGATATCGCCGCCGACCCGTTCTGGGCGGATTTCCGGGAACTGGCTGTGCGTGCGGGGCTGGCGGCGTGCTGGTCGACGCCCATCCTGGCCCGTGACGGCGGCCTGCTCGGCACTTTCGCCATGTACCACCGCAGCCCGCGTTTCCCGTCCGACAGCGACCTCGCGCTGGCCCGGGTCTTCGCCGATACCGCGTCGCTGGCCATCGAACGCCACCACATCGAAGTGGCGAAGGCCGAGGCCGAGGCACGTGCCGAAGCCGTTCGCGACGAGCTGGCCGAAGCGCTACGCGCCGAGCACGAACTTCGTGCCGAGGCCGAACAGCGTGCCGAGGCCGCTGCGGAACTCACGGCCAGGATGCGCGCCGCAGCGGCAGCTCAGGCCACGGCGCCGCACCCCGAGCGCTGTCAGCTCGGCGGCCCGACCGGATGCGCCGCACCGGCCGAGATCAAGATCGCCGATTCGTGGGGTGACGCGGCGTGGGGGTGCCCGGACCACGCCGAGGAAGCCATCCTCAACGTGGGATCGGTGTTCATCGCCAGCGAAGAACTCGGTGGTCTGGCCGCCTACCTCAACCGCTGACCTCATACCCACAGGTGCTGGGCACTCGCCTCGCATGGTCGTCACCCACGCGCGACGAGGGGCACCGTAATCGGTGCCCCTCGTCCTCGGTCGCACTACTTGTCAGGCCATCGACCGGTCAGTTGCTGATAGCCCTCGGCTCCGGCTCGGTCGACCGCGGCTTTCACCAGTCCGAAGATCGCCCCTTGCAGGGCGGCGGCGACCAGTACTTCGCGCCAGCTGTAGTCGCGCGCGGTTGCGTGCGGAGCCCGGTCCTCTCCGCTGACCGCGCGCCAGAGGCGGGTGAACACCGTGTTGGCCGCGATCCCGCCGGCCACACCGGCGACCATGGCCAACGGTTTGTACAGCGTGGTGGTCATGATCAGCGCCGTCGCGCGACGACCCAGGCCAGGACCGCCGCCGAGGCCGCAGCGACCGCGATCACCGGAGTGCGGTTGCGTCGGGTCCATTCGGCGAGTTGCTTGCCCGCATCCTCGACCGGTTCGGAGAACGAAGGCACCGCCGCGGTCCCGCGTGGCTCGGTGCTCGTCGCGGGTGTGACTTCGCGGTCGGCGTGCAGTTCCGCGACGTCATCGGTCAGACCGGGGGTCATCTTCGGGTTGGTGGCCGCGACCAGATCCGGTGGCCCCGGAATCTCGGATTGTGGGCGGTCACCGTGCGCGCTGGGTTCGGTGTGCACGCTGTCGAGGTCCTCGTGCAGGCCCGGGGTCAGCTCGGGGTTGGTGGCGGCGACCAGTTCCGGTGCCTCGAGAGGGTCGGATTGTGTTGTGTTGTTGTGCTTGTCGGGGGTCATGGATACCTCGCTTCCTGTTCGCGACGTACCCGCGGAATCCGCAGGTAAACGAGCGCTACCGCGCATCCGCCGCGCTGAGGCCTCGCCGCGGACGACCTCGGAGTTGGCACAGGTACGACGAAAGGCCGGCACATGCCGGTCCGGCCGCGGAACAGGGTGCTGATCTATTTCTTGCCATCGATGAGACGTGTGCCGATGCGGCCGAGCGGCCACCGCGGCGGCTCACCTCGACGTCCGATTCGGCTCTCCGACAATCGAATTAGTGAACGCGACTGCGGAAGTGGCGACCCCACGAGGGATATTCGGTGCACGAGACAACGCCAGCCAGTTCTCGGTGCGTATCGACCGGTCGGTCGGGTGAAACGGTCTTGTCCGCAACATGTTCGGCGCGTCATGGGCAATATCGGGAGAGAGTGTCGGGCGGTGCGTGTGAGTCCGCGGCGGCGGGGTAGCCAGGGAACACCGTCTCATCGTGGAGGTGTCCATGGATCAGCAGCGTGCCAGTTTCGGCAACCCGCCGACCGACCAGCAACGCGAACCCGGTTTGCTCGCCGATGCCCGGATCGATTCGGGCATCGACGCCGCTACGAGCACGATCGCGTGGTCGGGTCCGGACGGGGCAGGCGTCTACGACCCGCACGCACCCGTGGCTTCGGCGGCCCGTGTGCTGGTGGAGCAGGTCGATCGGCGTCGGCGGTCAGCGATATGTACCGCCCCGGTACTCGACGCCGCCACCGAGCTACTGGCCACCTGGTGTGGCACCGTCGCCGGACTCGACCCCGGCGCCCCCGATGACGACCTGTGCGGTGAGTGGGCTCAGCGGCTCGCCCTCATCGCCCTGGAAATCGTCGGAACACGACAGGCTCGCCTGCGTCCGCGTACGCCGGAGAAAGCTGCCGCGTTGCTGGGACGAGTCGTCGAGTGCTTGGCCGTGCGTGGTGTCGTCACGACCACCGGTGGGCAGTGCGTGGTGGTGCCGCGCGCCGATTCCGCTCCGCGGTGGGGTGCTGACGCCCCGCCATGCCTGGCGATCACCATCGATATCGAACGCGGGTGGGGGCTGATCATCGACCAGCCGAGTCTCTCGCCGGTCATCGATCTGGTCGGACGCTGCGATGACACGGGAATCGAGGCGATGCTCGATCTCGTGCTGGCGATCGACACCGGCGCGTACGGCAACATTTTCGGCCTCCGCTGACGGCTGCGGATGTCGGCGGTCAGCGCTCAGCGGTGGTGGACGACGTTGCTGGTGGGAAGGGAAGGCAGGGCCACCATCATGGCCAGGCAGATGGCGGCGCCCGCGCCCAATCCGGCCATCAGCGATCCTGCCAGCAGTGCGACTCCGAAACCGAACACGAGGGTGATGATCGCGCACAGCAGCGCGGTTCCAGACTCGACGCGACCGCCCCTGCCGGGTCGGATATTCATCGCAGTCATATCACCGGGCTACCCATGCTGATCGTGACCCAAACGTGTCCCGGCTTTGCGGGCGTACCGTCAGCAACCCTCATCGCCCACCTTCGCGGGGTGCCTGTTGTGTCGTAAGGCGTTGGTACCCAGTGGTTCCGACGGGGTCGTGTTCGTGGCCGGAGGGGTGACGATTCGGGTCGAATCCGCACCGGTCCCGGCTCGTCGCTACAGAATTCGCCTGCGATTTCCGGCGCCTGTGACGACACGATGTCGCCGAAGGAATCACCGCAGACGCGGTGTGGACCACACAAGACCGGTAGATCATAGGCCTGACGCGACGACGACGGACGGGTATGAAGGTCCGTCATACGTGTTCGTGTGAGAGGTATGTAGGCGGTCGGTCCGCGACCGGTTCGATGAGCTAGCGCTTGTCCTTCTTGGCTTGGCGTCGTGCCCCGGCGGCGATGCTGGATGCCTCGTACTTCTTTCGGCCGGGGGATTCGCGGGTGGCATCGACGCGTGTCTTTCCCGGAGAGTCGACCTTTCCGGAGCCGGTGTCGATGTCGCTGAAGGATGGCGCGTCCTTGCGGGCGAGTGCGAGCCTCTCGTCTTTCAACTTGCGAGCATTTCGCTTCGAGGCCGTGGCCAACTGGCGGCTGACCCTGCTGAGCGCGCCTTCGAAGATTTCCGCCTTGGCCGCGTTGCGGACATTCGCCGATTTTCCGGTGGCGCGTGCGCCCTTTGCTTCGACCTTCTCCGCACCGGCTCGACGGTACAACTTGACGAATTTGTTGCGAGCCCGCCGCACGCGGGTATGCAGCCGGATCAGCGCTTCTTCGTCGAGATCGACGATCTGCGCTTTCTTGGTGCTGCGGACCAGGACATATTCCTCTTCGGACAGCGAGTTCAGCGTCTTCGTCACATCGACTCCGATCTACCCGGGGTTCACCATCAGTACGGAGTGTAGTGACGGGAGGAAACGTTTCCGCAGCGTAGCGGCAGTGTGAATCCATACCGAGATGGGCAACGGGGCAAAACGGACGCGCAGTCGGTGACGCCGGTTTCTCGGCGACCGACGAAACCGGCGGAGTCACCTCCGCCGGTTCCTCCCGGGCGCGCGAAAACCTCGCGGGACCTCCGGGCCGACCGATCAGTGGCCGATGTAGACCGACTTGGTGTTGAAGTAGGCCTCGAGGCCCTTCTTACCGCGCTCACCGCCCCAGCCCGACTGCTTGTGGCCGCAGATCGGCATCGAGGGATCGGCCGCCAGGGCGGAATTCACCCAGACCTGGCCCGCGCGCAGCTCGTTCACGACACGGTGGGCGCGACCGAGGTTCTCGGTCCAGATGGAGCCCGCGAGACCGTATTCGGTGTCGTTGGCGGCGGCGATGACCTCGTCCTCGTCGTCGAAGGGGATCACCGAGCCGACCGGGCCGAAGATCTCTTCCCGGATCAGACGCATATCGGGCGTGGTGCCGGTGACGATCGTCGCCTCGTAGAAGTAGCCACGGCGGTCCATCGCCTTGCCGCCGGTGATCACCTGCGCTCCGGAGGCGACGCCCTCGTTGACGATGCCTTCGACGCGTTTGCGCTGTTTCTCGCTGATCAGCGGTCCGAGAACGGAATTGGGGTCGTCGCTGCCGCCCATCGGCAGCATCTTCGCGAAGGCGGCGAGACCGTCGACGACCTGTTCGTAGATGCCGCGCTGGACATAGATGCGCGAGGTGCACGAGCAGTTCTGTCCCGATCCGGCGAGCAGGCCCATGCCCGCGCCCATTATCGCCTTGTCCAGATTCGCGTCGTCGAACATGATCAGCGGTGATTTGCCGCCGAGTTCGAGCGTCAGACGCTTGAGGTTGCCCGCGGCCGCCTTGACGATCAGCCGTCCGACCTCGGTCGATCCGGTGAACGCGATCTTGTCCACGTCCGGATGCGCGGCCAGCGCCGCGCCGGTGGTCTCGCCGTAGCCGGTGACGACGTTCAGGACGCCGTCGGGTAGACCTGCCTCGCGGAAGATCTCCTCCAGTTTCAGTGCGGTGAGCGGTGTTTCCTCGGCGGGCTTGAGTACGGCGCTGCACCCAGCCGCGAGCGCGGGCGCGACTTTGAGCATCGCGATGAAGAACGGTCCGTTCCACGGGATGATGAGTCCGACCACGCCGACCGGCTCGAGCTGGGTGAAGGTGTGGTAGTTCTCGAATTCGCCGAGTAGGCCGTCGGATACGAGATTGCTGGACTCGCCGTGGATCTTGCCGACCCAGCCCGCGTAGTACACCAGCATCTCGAGGGAGACCTTGATGATGTGCCGCGCGGCCACCGGGTTCATACCGTTGTCGCGGGCCTCGATCGCCGCGAGTTCGTCGGTGCGGTCCCTGATGATGTTCGCGGCGCGGAAGAGCACGTCCGCGCGGTGCGCGGCGGGCAGTTTGCGCCAGACACCCGACTCGAACGTCGCCCGTGCCCGGGCCACTGCCGCGTCGACGGCCTTCCGGTCGGAATCGACGACTTCGGCGATCTGCTCCTCGGTGGACGGATCGTAGACCGGGATGATTCCCGAGCTTTCGACCACGGGCTCGGCGTCGACGGTGGTAGTCACTGCTGCTCCTTTCATCGCGTTGCTCCGACACGGAGCAGCGCGATGCCTTGTGTTATCGAGAAACTTTGCCGTGGACGTTCGCGCGCACTCGTCCGGTGTCGGCCGCACCGCCATGAGCATCACCCCTCGCACGTCCACCACTGCTCGATCGAAGAGACCGATGCTCCCGACCCGGTGCTGATGCGCGTAAGTTCGACCGCCTCGCGCCTTTTCGGGCATTCGAGGGTGTCGACATCACCGCATCGGCGGATGTCGGGAACATGTTCGTCCGCAGCTACGGAGAACTTTGCGAGAATATCACTCTCTTGAGATGAAAATGAGAATTTCTTCTGATGAGAGGTTCAGATCCATAGGGTGACCTGGATGAACGTGGCCCGCGCAGTGCGTCACGGACGACCGATCGCTATGCCGCCGTACCGTTCGTCGCGGCGAACACCAGAAACCACACGAACAGCGCGACAGTCCCGAGCGTGCCTCCGACGACCGCGTCGCGGGGGTTGCTGGCCTGACCTCTGTCCCACCGCGCGAACCCGACCCATCCACACACGACCGCGATCACCGCGGCGGGCACCGCGACCAGGTCGCCCACGGCCGGAACGAACGCGAAGACGAGCGCTACGATCCCGGCCACCAACGCGATGACGCCGACGCCGTTGCGCGGCTCGGGCCGAGATGGTCGGTCCGGCAATGTGGCTCCTCCGTGCTGTCGAACCGATGGTTCCGCCGCCGTCGGCCGACACGTCGACCGGTGACCGAACCCCGTGGCCCGAACCGGAACCGCAACCTCATGGTGCCCTGCCGATCGCGAGGACGCAGCACCAACACGGGTCCGGGAGGTCGGCTAGGATTTCTGCGCCTCTCGGTCGGTTCCGAGCGGGTGTTGAGGTTCACGGCGCCCGGCTGGACGCTGTGTCCGGGTAGGAGGTACCGATGTCCGAGACCGGTTCCACGGTCAGAACCGTGCCGAGCGGAGCACGAGGCAGCGGACGTTTCACCGTGCAGACGTGGTTTCAGCTGGTCCTGGCCGTGATGGCGATCGTCGTCCTCATCGGTGCCGCCGCGGGCGCGCAGGTGATCGCCGCCACCAACAACGCCACCGATCGGCTGATCGAGCACACCCAGCCCGCCTCCCGCGAGGCCGCCCAGTTGCAGAACGCGTTGATCAATCAGGAAACCGGTGTCCGGGGTTATGCCCTCACCGGCGAGCGCAAGTTCCTCGAACCCGATACCCTCGGCCGCGAACAGCAGGCCCGCGCGGCCGAGCGGATCGCCGCGTTGATCGCCGACGATCCCGATCTGCTGACCGATCTGGACTCCGTGCAACGCGCCGCGGCCAAGTGGCGAGCCGACTACGCGCGTACCGAGACCGCGTCCCCCGCGGCGCTGGCGGCCGGTTCGATTCAGGGTAAAGCGCTGTTCGATGAAATCCGCAAGGCTTTCGACGACCAGAGCGCGGGTTTCGCGGCGGCCATCGCCGACGATCGCCGCACCCTCGATCAGGCCAGAGTCGTGCGCAACACCGTGCTCACACTCATGGTGGCGGTGTTCCTGCTGACCGGTCTCGTCCTGACGCTGTTGGTGCGTCGTTTCGTCGCACGCCCGCTCTCGGCGTTGACGACAGCGTCGTTGCGGGTCGCCGACGGCGATTTCGACCATCGCATCGATGTCACCGGCCCCGCCGATATCACTACCGTCGCCGCCGCCACCGAAAGCATGCGGCGCCGGGTGGTGTCGGAGTTGGAGATCTCCCGCGCCCAGGAAGCGGTTCTCGCCGGTCAGAAAGCCGAACTCGACATCCAGACCGAGGATTTGCGCCGCTCCAATACCGAACTCGAACAGTTCGCCTACGTCGCCTCCCACGACCTCCAGGAACCGTTGCGCAAGGTCGCCTCGTTCTGTCAGCTGTTGGAGAAACGCTACGGCGACCAACTCGACGCGCGCGGCAAGCAGTACATCGACTACGCCGTCGACGGTGCCAAACGCATGCAGATCCTGATCAACGACCTGCTCACCTTCTCTCGCGTCGGCCGATTGACCGACAGCGCCGCCCGTATCGGTCTCGGAGCCACCCTCGACGCCGCTTTGTCCAATATCTCCCCGGGCATCGAGGACACCGGCGCCCGCCTCGAGTTGCCCGCGCGGCTGCCCGAGGTGGTCGGCGATCCGACGCTGTTGACGATGCTGTGGCAGAACCTGATCGCCAACGCCGTCAAATTCCGTGCCCCGGATCGCGCACCTCTGATCAGGATCGACGCCGAACTGGAGGCCGACACGGGGATGTGGGGATTCGCGGTGGCCGACAACGGGATCGGGATCGAGCCGGAGTTCGCCGAGAAGGTGTTCGTCATCTTCCAGCGTCTGCACAATCGGGAGGAATACAGCGGCACCGGAATCGGTCTGGCGGTGTGCAGGAAGATCGTGGAGTATCACGGCGGCAAGATCTGGGTCGACACCGACTACACCGACGGTGGAACACGCTTCCGGTTCACCCTGCCCGCCCCCGCGCCTGTCATCGAGGGTGGCACGGTTCCCACGGCCGATGCCGACGTTCGAGATGTTTCGGTCTGACCGTCCTCGACCGACAGATCCCGTGGGTCAGAGCCACTTGTTGTGACGGAAACCGATGAACAGCCCGGTGCATAGCGTGAAGATCAGGATCAGTGCGGCCGGGTAACCCCACACCTGTCTCAGTTCCGGCATGTGTTCGAAATTCATGCCGTAGATCCCGGCGATCATCGTCGGGACGGCGGCGATCGCGACGACCGCGGAGATGGTGCGCATATCGGTGTTCTGCTGCACCCCGATCTTCGCCAGGGCCGCGCTGATCAACGCGGTCAAGGCCTCGTCCAGATCGGTGATGCGTTCGGCGACACCGGAATGGTGATCGGTGACATCACGCAGATAGCGGCGGATCTCCTTGGGCAGAACCAGGTCCGGGGTGTTGAGCAGTTTGCCCAACGGTGTCGCCAGCGGGTTGACCGCGCGACGTAGTTCCACGACTTCACGTTTGAGTTGGTATATCGACTCGACCGCGACCTGGCTGCGGGGAGTGAATACTTCCTCCTCCATCGCCTCGATATCCAGTTCCACCGCGTCGGTGACGTCGACGTAGGAATCCACGACGTGATCGGTGACCGCGTGCAGCACCGCCGGGGCGCCGTACATCAGCCGCGCCGGATCGGCCTCGAGTTCGCGGCGCACGCCGGTGAGCGCGCAATGGTCGCCGTGGCGCACGGTCACCACGAAATCGGGGGAGGTGAAGATCATGATCTGTCCGGTCTCGATGATCTCGCTGACGCTGTGCATCTCGTGCTCGCGGTGGACCACCGTACGCAGCACCAGGACCAGGGTGTCGTCGTAGCGCTCCAACTTCGGGCGCTGGCGGGCGTTGATCGCGTCCTCGACCGCGAGCGGATGCAGGTCGAATATCGCGGCGATCTCACCCATCTGGGTGTCGTCGGGTTCGATCAGCCCCACCCACACGAATCCCTCACCTCGATTGCGGATTTCGGCCAGCGCGTCGGCGGGGGTGAACCGGCCGGGCACCCGTCGACCCTCGACGTAGACACCGCAGTCGATGACCGCGCGTGCGGTCGGCACGACGATCCGCGGCACCCGGCGTCGACCGGCGCCGCGCACCGAGCGAACTGTGCGGACGGGGTGTCGTGGGTCGATCGTGGGCATCCGAGCATGGTACGGGTCGGCGTTGCGCGGCATCCGGACCCGGTATCACCTCGGGACAGGCTCGTGGTGATACCGGTCCGCGCCACCGCCGAACGGTGTCGACCCGCCGTTGCCGGTGGCGCGACTCCGAGCGTGACCCGCGCGACCGGAGCGGTTCAGCCCGTGACGCGCTCGATCCAGGCGATCAGATCGCTCTCGACCTCGTCGCGGTCGAGTTCGTTGAGGAGTTCGTGGCGCGCGCCGGGGTAGACGCGGTAGGTGATGTCGGCGGCACCGGCGTCCCGATAGCGTTGCACGGCAAGATTACTCAGCCTCAATCCGTCGTTGAGCGGATCCCTGTCGCCGACCATGATGTAGAAGGGCAGGTTCGCGGGAACCGCCGTCGGCTTCGCGAGCGCGTCGACGCCGTTGGCCGCGAGAGTGGCCATACTCGCCTCGTCTATGGCGAAACCGCACCACGGGTCGGCGACATAGGCGTCCACCTGGGCTTCGTCGCGGCTGATCCAGTCGGCGTCGGTGCGGGTGGGCTGGAACCGGGCATTGAACAGGCCGAGCAGATCACCGCCTGCGGCCGCGATGTTCTCGAACAACCCGTCGACCGCGGTCGCGCCGGAAAGCGCTACGCCATCGAGCAATTCGGCCTCCTCGAGCAGGTACTGCTGCGCGGCCATGGCGCCGAGACTGTGCGCGAACAACACCAGCGGTACCGCCGGATGCCGATCGCGCAGAATCCTGGTCAGGGCGACCATATCGGCGACGAACATATTCCAGCCGTCGGGTCCGAGGTCCCCGGGCGTCCCGGCGATGCTGTGCCCGTGGCCGCGTTGATCCGCGGCATAGACCGCGTACCCCTCCGCGACGAGCCGTTCGGCAAGGTGAGCGTACCGGGCGGCGTGTTCGCCCATGCCGTGCGCGATCTGCACGACGCCACGCACCCGCGGTCGTGACGGAGCCCAGGTGTGCACATGGATGGTGAGGCCGTCTGCGCTGGTGAACGTGAACATCGATGCGGCTCCTGGTGGACTGTTATCGGGAATTCGACACCTCGACCGGCGAAAGCGACTCGGCGAAAAGGAAAATCACCTGTTCCGAGACGGGGAATTGTGCCGACTCAGGGATCCGTAGATGCGAGCCCTCGCCGGTGCCGTGCGATCGTGGACGCCGAAATCGTGACATCGGCGAGCGCGGCAGTCCATGGGCGCGGAGCACAAGACTGTCGCCGCCGGGTTGTCGACGGAGATAATCACACCCGCCTGAGCTGCGATGATGTACCGCTCGTCGCTACCCGTCCCCGGTGGTCGAGCCGGCCGGGCGTGACGGGGGCATCTCGGTGATCCGGGTACGAAATCCGTTCGATCGGTGATGTCGGGGCGGTAGCGGGCTCTGATGTGGACGCGTTCGCCCTGACCCGGCATTGCAATTCAGGCAAATGGGTTTGCGGAAACGTCAAAACCACCGGGACAGTGCGATGGCCGAGCCGTCCTCGTCGGCGGACGGGCAGATCTCGTCTGCTGCGGCGAGTACGGGTGCGGGGGAGTTGCCCATGGCGATGCCGTGCGCCGCCCACGACAGCATCTCCAGGTCGTTGACGCCGTCGCCGATTGCCAGGGTCTGCGTCGTACTCACCCCCAGTGCGACGCGGAGTTTCTCCAGCATGGCGGCCTTGCTCACACCCGCGGCGGTCAGATCGGCCAGCGATTCGTCCGGATAGCAGCAGCATCGAATTCCGGGGAGGTCGATCTCGGCGAGAGTCGCGGCCAATGCTGTGCCGCTGTGTCCGGGCCAGTGCACGGCCAGCCGGGTGGTCGGTGCGGCGGCGAGTTCGTCGATGTCGACCAGTTCGATGGTGCCGTGGTGCATATCGGCGTCGTCGACCCGATCGGTGGCTCTCACCCCGACGCCGGGGTTCTCGGAGACGAAGATGGCACCCGGCAGTCGTTCGCGCAGTATCGCGACGGGCGTCATCAGGTCGAAGCGGACCTGCTCGACCACCTGCCCCGTCGCGGCGTCGATGAGCACGGCACCGTTGGAACAGACCGCGAAGCCGGAGGCGATATCCAGTTCGCGCAGGAACGGCAGCGTTGCCGGGGACAGTCGGCCGGTGCACAGCACCACGTGTGAGCCCGAGGTGACGACGGCTCGCACCGCCGCCCGCACGGCGACACTGATCGTCTCGTGCGCCCTGGGGTCGGTGTCGCGCGCGGCGTGCAGGGTGCCGTCGATGTCGAGTGCGACCATCATCGGCCTGCCCGCAGCGAAGATGTTGCGTGTCAACGGTACTCGGGCCGTCCGGGTCGACCCTCGAACACCGCGGCGGCGATCGTGCGCAAGGTGCCGATGGGGTCGTTGCCGAGGGGGTAGACGCCGACGTGGTTCGCGCCGGCGTCCAGGTGGGCGATCAAACCCGCGGCGGTGGTGGCGGGATCGCCGTGTATGGCGAGCGCGTCGATGACGGCGTCGCTGCCGGTGCCCACGAGGTCGGCGTCGGTGAATCCGAGGCGCCGTAGGTTGTTGGCGTAGTTGACGACCTGGAGCGCGGTCCCGGGTGGGCCCGAACGTGCGAGGGTGCGCGCGCGTTCGGTGTCGGTATCGAGGATCGCGAAGTGGCCGGGCATCAGCAGGGGGTCCGGGCCGAGAAGTGTTCTGGCGCCGCGAGTGTGCTCGGGCGTCACCAGACACGGGACGGTTCCGGCGGTGCGGTCCCGGGCCAGCCGCAACATCCTGGGACCGAGCGCCGCGAGCACGATGTGCTCGGAAGGCACTCCGGCGGTGGTGAGTTCGTCGAGATAGGACACGAGCGTGGCGTAGGGGGAGGCGTATTCGACGTGGACCTCGCGGTGGCCGATGCCGACGCCGAGCAGGAACCGGTCGGGGTATCTGTCGGTGATCCGGTGGTACGAAGCGGCGACCTCGTCGGCGTCGGCGGTCCACGCGTTGACCACGCTCGTCGCGACGACCATCCGGGTGGTCGCCTCGAGGAGGCGTTCGGCCAGTGCGAGATCGGCGGGCGGTGAGCCGTCGAGCCAGAGGGTGCCGTACCCGGCTTCCTCGACCCGCGCGGCGCGTCCCGGTGTTACCTCGTGCTCGCGCAGGTGGGCGCCGAGCATGCCTGGTTCGATACTCATGCGGCGACTTCACCACGGCGACTCGCGGCGAACCAGATCCGAAGCTCACGCACAGCGATAAGGCGACGTTATCGTTGCAGGGCAGGAAGTTTTCGACACCGGGAGATGTGATGGAATTGCGGGCGTTGCGGTACTTCGTCGCCGTCGCCGAGGAATTGCACTTCGGCAGGGCGGCCGAACGTCTGCACATCGCACAGCCCGCGGTCAGCCAGCAGATCGCCCGGCTGGAACGGGAACTCGGCGTCCGCCTGCTCGACCGCTCACCGCGCAACGTGACGCTCACAGCGACCGGTAGTCGCGTGCTCGACGCCGCACGAGACGTCCTCGCCGCCGCCGAACGGCTCCGCGTCGTGTCGGGCACGCCCGCCGTCACCCTGCGCATAGGCACCGCGGCGGGGTTGTCCGCCCGCGCGGAGCGTGGCATCGACGCATTGGGAGCGAACGGAATCCCTTTCGATGTCGTACTGGTCGACCTGCCCTTCTCCGCCCGCCTCGACGCCCTTCTCCGCGGCGAACTCGATGTCGCGCTGGTACTGGGCGAGTTCTCGGCGCCGGGACTCACCGCGCTCCCGAGCTGGACCGAACCGCTGTTGGCGGTGATGTCCCGGCATCACCACTGCGCCGAGCGCGCCACCGTCGGCCTCGCCGAACTGGCGGACGGAGTGTTGCGGATGCCCGCCCGTGACCGCGACCGTCCGCTGCACGACGCGGTCACCGCCGCACTGGCGGCGGCCGGGGTGCGGCCCGAGCTCGGACGGCCCGCGGAGTCGACTCGCGCCACGATCGTGGAACTCGGAACCACCCCGCACAGTTGGACCCTGCTCCCGGCGGGGCAGGTCGAGGAATTCGCTTCCCCCCGTGTGCGCGCGATACCGCTGGACCCGCCCGTCACGATCATCGGCAGTGTCGTCGTTGCGGCCGACGGTCCCGGTCACGCCGCTGTCTGCGCCGCCCCTGCCTTCGGCGGGGACACGACTCCGCCGAGTACGAGGTCGTTGGACACCGTGTCGGAAAGTCGGTGATCGGGCGGGGAGACCCGTTACGGGACAACGTCTTTCGAGTCGAGTAGGGGGTGCTCCGCGCCGGTCACCAGGTGGGGATGTAGCCCCCGTCGATGCGGAAGTCGGCGCCGGTGATGTTGCCGCCGCGGTCGTTCGCCAGCATCAGGACCAGGGCCGCGATCTCGTCGGGGGTGGAGAAGCGTCCGGTGTCGGTCGCCGACGCGGCGGACGCGGCGACGTCTTCCGGTGTGTTTCCCGCGGTCCGGCTCACGGTCGCCGCGACCCCGTCCGTGCCCAGCCACAGGTCGGTGGCGACGGGGCCGGGACTGATGGTGTTCGCCCGGATGCCCCTGTGTCCGAATTCCTTGGAGATCGCTTTGGTGAATGCCGAGAGTCCCGCTTTGGCGGCGCTGTAGTCGACGACGAGCGGTTCGGGGAGGGCGGCGTTGACGGAGCTGATGTTGATGATGTTGCCGCCGTTGTCGCGCAGCATCGAGGGCAGTACCGCGCGGGTGGTTCGGACGGCGGTCAGGAGATTGAGTTCCAGGGTCGTCTGCCACTGGTGGTCGGTCACCGCGAGGAATCCTTCGGTGCGTGCGGGTGCGCCGCCGAGGTTGTTGACCAGCACATCGACCTGATCGTCGGCCGCGGCGACCAATTCGTCGGGTGCCGAGGCGGCGGTCAGGTCGGTCGCGACGCGGCGGACGCGGCCGTCGGCGACGAGGTCATCGAGTTCGTGGCCGAAGGTACGTGCCCCGGCGATCACGCGGGCGCCCTCATCGGCGAGTGCCATCACGATGGCCAGCCCGATGCCGCGACTCGCTCCGGTGACCACGGCGGTGCGTCCGTGTAGTTGCGATCCCATGGGGTTCTCCTCGATCGAATGGCGGGCAACGGGAGGCGACGCAGTCGGTAGCCGTCGTGCGGGAAGCGCTTTTGCCGATGTTCGTCACCCTGTCACAGCCACCTCGACGAGGGTGATAGACGCGCGCGGGCGTCCAGCATCCGGGCACACCGCGGCTCAGGCGGTAGACGGGTATGGGCGCACCATGCGCAGGACCATGTCGACGGTGCGTTCGATGGGGCGGCGGCGGGTGGTGACAGCGAAGAGCATGACGCGGGTCCAGATGGCGCCGAGGAGCATGTCGAAGACGTCGTCGGGGTCGACGGTGGGGTCGACGCTGCCCGGCGGGGCGGCCGCCAGGATCGCGCGGAATTGCGGGCGGGCCGATACGCGCAGGTAGACCGAGGGAGCGCCCGGATTGTCCGATGTCCGGTGGTGGGCGAGCAGACCGGCGGCAGCGACCCGCGCCGCCGGTTCGCCGAACGCGGCGATGTAGGCGCGGACGAAGCGGCGCAGGTCCACCCGCAGATCGCCGGTCGGTGTGACGTCCACCGGCCGGGCGGTGGGGAAGGCGGCGTCCTCGATCAGTTGGATGCGGGAGGGCCAGCGGCGGTAGAGCGCGGACGCGTGTACTCCCGCGCGTTCGGCGATCGCTTGCAGTGTGGTCGCGTCGAAGCCGCGTTCCACGAGCAGCGCACGTGCCGCCGCTAGCGCTTTCGTATCGATCGTGGTGTCGCGTGGTCGGCCGACCTGTTGCAGATTCGCCATGGCACCTATCGTAACTCGCCGCGATATCGGGCTATTTACCCAGTTCAAATCAGGTATTACAGTCGACTATCTCCTATAAATTATAGGAGACACTCTTTCTTTATCGCCGAGCGTGTGGTTATGGTCGGATCCTGGACCCGCATCGTGGCGTGGTCGGAAGGAGTGCGATATGCGTGCGGCGGTATTGCGCGGCGGGCAGGTGCGGACACGGGTGGTCGATGATCCGGTGCCCGGCCCGGGGCAGGTGCTGGTTCGGTCGTTGGCCTGCGGTATCTGTGCCTCGGACCTGCATTTCATGGATCACCCGGAAGCCGGGGCCTACGACGACAGCGGTATGTCGACCTATGCCCAGGACGTCGATATCGTGATGGGTCACGAATACTGCGCGGAGGTTGTCGGCTACGGCCCCGGGACCGACCGGCGCATCGCCGTCGGGTCCCGGGTCAGCTCACTACCGATACTTCGAACCTCCCACGGGCGCAGGATAATCGGGCAGAATCCGGATTCTCCGGGTGGATTCGGGGAACTGCTGCTGCTCGACGAGGCGCTGATGCGGCCGGTGCTGTCGGATCTGCCGAGCGAGATCGTGTGCGTGGCGGACGCGATCTCGGTGGGATGGTCCGCGGCCGCGCGCGCCGAGTTGACCTCGCGTGAAGTGCCGTTGATCATCGGCTGCGGCGCGATCGGACTGTCGGTGATCGCCCACCTGGCCCTACTCGGGGTGTCTCCGATCGTGGCGGTGGATTTCGTCGCCGCGCGCCGTGAGACAGCACGCGCCATGGGCGCGCACATTCTCGTCGACCCCGCCGAGGTCACCCCGTTCCAGGCGTGGAACGACGTCGCCGCGTCGTCGGACTCGGTCGCCGGACTGATCGCCGTCGGGGGACCCGGCTGCGTGGTGTTCGAATGTGTCGGTGCCCCCGGTGTTCTCGACGGCATCATCGGTGGCTGCCCGCGCGGCACCCGGATCTATTCGATGGGGGGACCGCCCGGCGGGGAACACCTGAACACCCTGACCGCGAAACGCAAAGGTCTCAATATCCAATTCGGCGGTGGGCCCTTGCCCGCGCACTGGGACGACGCGTTCGAAGCGGTGTGCTCCGGGCGGCTCGACGTCACCCCGATGCTCGGCCGCACCGTCGGGCTCGACGAAGTTCCCACCGCGCTGAACGACGCCCGCGACGCGAACGGGCCCGCCCGCATCGTCGTCGTCCCCTGAACCATCGAGGAGAAGATCTATGAGCGAGATCGAGGAATTGCGGGCCGCGGTCACCGCGCTGACCGAACGGGTGCGGCGACTGGAGGATCACCGGGAGATCACCCAACTCGTCGCGCAGTACGGCCCCGCCGTCGACAGCGGCTCCGGTGCGGCAGCCGCCGACCTGTGGACCGAGGACGGACTGTTCGCCGCCGTGCCGCAAAGGATGATGCGCGGCAGGGAAGATATCGAGGCGATGGTGCACGGCGCCGGGCATCAGAGCCTGATCCACGACGGATGCGGGCACGTGCTGACCGTGCCGCACGTCGAGATAGCCGGTGACCGTGCCACCGGGCGAAGCTACGCGCTCAACATCCGCTTCGACGCGGAGACCGGCCGATTCTGGGTCGCGCGTGTCTCGGCCAATACCTGGACCTGGGTTCGTACCCCGGAGGGCTGGCGAATCAGTGAACGTGTCAACGCCAACCTCGACGGTTCCGACGGCCCTCGCGACATGCTCGCGCCCACCGACTCGTGATGCTCCACGAAAAACACCGCTGCCCTTGCCATACCGCGAATTCTCGCCGCGCAGGAAGAAGGACTCGTCCATGACCGATTTCCCCGCAACCTACGGTTCCTGGGCGGTGATCGCCGGAGGGTCCGACGGCGTCGGCGCCGCCTTCGCCCGGGGACTCGCCGCCCGCGGTATGAACATCGTGCTGGTCGCCCGCCGCGCCCCGGTCCTCGAGGACTGCGCCACCGCCCTGGAGAAGGATTACGGCGTGCGGACGAGGACACTGTCGCTGGACCTGAGCACCGAAGAGGCGATCGGCGAACTCGAGCACGCCACCGCCGACCTCGATATCGGGATATTCGTCTACAACGCCGGAAGTGACAGCCGCACCGTCGAATTCCTCGACCGCACCCTCGACGAACACCGCGCGCTCGTCCACCGCAACTGTGTCAGCGTGCTGGAAGCCGCCTATCGGTTCGGGGGCCCGATGGTGACGCGAGGCCGCGGCGCACTGGTCCTGGTCACCTCCGGAGCGGCCTGGGCCGGTGGGCGCAACCTGGCCTCCTACGGTGCCAGCAAGGCCTTCGATCTCATACTCGCCGAGGGACTCTGGGCCGAATGGCGCGAACGCGGCGTCCACGTCCTCGGCCTGGTACTCGGCGCCACCGACACACCTTCACTGCGACGCACCCTCGATATCGGCGACCGCGTCCTCGCCGACCCGCACGACGTCGCCGAACAAGCCCTCGAGCACCTCGCCGACGGACCGACCTGGATCCACGGCAGCGAAAACCCCACCGGGGGATCGCCGTTCGGTTCGCTCGATCGACGCTCCGCTGTGCTGGCCATGAGTACGCCCCGACACTGATCAGCGGGCCGCCGTGCTCATCGATAGCCCCTCGAGAGCAGATACCTGGCGCCCGCCTCGAAACCCGTCGCACCGGAACACCACGGCCTCTCGTCGGTGGCCACGATTCGGCTGGTCGCGGCGCACCCGGGATCCGGGGTCGACCCGTGAGGGACGCTGGCTCGTCGGCTACGGCGTGGCCGGTGTCTCCTACCTCTTCTATCAGGTTCCGTGCCAGGCCAGGCCTCGGTTCGGGGTGACGGCTCGGCCTACGTGCGCAGCGCCGCGACCGATATCGGGACCGGCACCTATACGGTCATGACCAGTTGGCCGCCGAACTTCTAGGACTCGACATCGACAGGTGCGGTTCGACCTCGGCGACTCCGACATGCCGTGTGCGCCGCAGGCGGGGGGATCGGGGCTCACCGGGTCACCGCGACCGGAACCAAGGGCGTCGGCGAGGTCGGATCGGTCGGGGTGCCGCCGCCATCGGCAACGCCGTGTTCCATGCGACAGGTCGCCGGATCCGGTCGCTGCCCATCACCATGGACCAACTTCTGCTGTGAGCGACAAACGTTGGCGCACAAGTTGAATCGATTCGGCACGAGGGAATTCCGGCCACCGATCGGCACGGATCCCCGACATGCTCTATGATCGACGCGATGATGAATTCTTCTGATCGCAGATTGGGGGTCCCATTCGTCCAAGGTGAGTGCTGATGCTCACTACGAAGACGAATGAGGACGATTCCCGCCTTTCCTTCTGGTCGCGCGTGCGTGAGTTCGCCGTGCCACCCTCCATGATCGAGAACGCCACCGCTCGGCGTCGCGTCGGGGACTGGGCCGGGGCCTGCGCGGCCGCCGGTTTCGATGTCGAATTCGACATGCGCGCTACGGCAAGGATTCACGGCCGTGCGCTGGCGACCGAGATCCGGTCCGACCTCCGGTATCTGGCCCCGGACCTTCTACGCTGGCACCTACCGAGGATCGCTCCCGCCGGATTGCTCCGGCCGGGATCGACGATCACGCTCGCTCGCTATCCGCGCGGCGGAGCCGGTGACCTGCATCTGGTGGTCCGCACCGCCCCCGCGTGGGCGGAGGCCGGACAGCGGGTCGGCCTCGCGCTCTGGGACGGCTCAGGAAGCAAGCTCGGCCCACATCCACATCCACATCCCCGGCCGGACCGGCGATTTCGGATGGACCTGCACCGTCACCTCTGGGACGCGCGACGGTCCGATGAACTGCGGATACGGTGCGGAGCCGAACCGGACGTCGACCGGGTGGAACCGGACCCGACCCTCCTGGAGATCGCGCCGCCGGAGCACGGCTACGCGGTCGAGCGATGGGGCGCCGAAGCGCGAATCCTGCTCGATGACGAAGGGCGAGCGGGCAATACGTTCCTGGTCAGGTCGGCCGCCGGACACCGGATCATCGCCGAACTCGGACCGACAAGCGTGCGGATCGCGACGGCCTATCCGGCCGGAGCCGTGTCCGCGCTGCCGGTCCTGCCCTACGCCGCGACCTGGCGACCGCCGGACCTGGAACTGCTACGCGCCGAGGCGATCTCGCCCGATCGACTGCATCCGTTGGTAGCCGCGGCACTGGCCCCGGGCTGTTCGCCGAGCGAACAGGTCCCGGCCTCGATCCGGGCGGAGCGAACGCACTCGGTGGAATGCGGTGGCAGGCAACATCGAATCGGCCTGGTCGACGGTGTGCTGTCCGCGCTGGACCACGATCCGGACGAGATCCGGCGCGAGGAACTCCTGGCGGCCCTGACCGGCACACCGGTGCCGTGCCTGCAAGCCATCGATCGGGCCCATCGCCGACCGGATTGCCTCGAGGGCGTCGGTGAACGTCTCGCACACGGCGACGTCGCGGGCGCACTCCGCGTCGTCGAGGGTCTACTCGGTCCCGAAGCGATCCTGCGCGAGGGCGCACTCCGGGACCTGCTCACAGCCGCCGCGGAACAACGAATCACCCACGGGCTCTACCGGTCCGGCCTGTCCGAACCCCAGCTCACCCCCGAGTACCCCGGCGCCCGCCGTCCGCGGGCTCGCCGCGCGCATCCACGTCACGCGACGCGCGACTGACCTCGCCGCAGCGCACACCCCGGCGGGCGCGGATCACCGCGCCACGCCCGCTCGACACACCACGACGGCGCGACCGTCGAACCCATCGATCCTGCTACGACACAAGGTGATTCCTATGACTACCGCTGTCACGGGCTCCGCTGCCCACCCCTCGACCGGTCACGATTCCCAACTCGATATCGCTGCCGATCTGCTGACACTGCTCGGCGAGTCCGCCACCGAGCCGCGGACAGATATCCAACTCGAGGCCCTCACCCTGGCGGTGGCCGCCGACCTGCCGGTGCTGCTGTGGGGTGAACCGGGAATCGGCAAGACCGCGGCACTGACGCAGCTCGCCGAAACCCTGGATCTTCCGCTGACCACGGTGATCGCGAGCGTGCACGAGCCATCGGACTTCTCCGGGCTGCCGATCGTCGGTGACAATCCGTCGGAGCACGGCGTTCCGATGGCGCCACCGGACTGGGCGGTGCGATTGGTCCGGACCGGCCGGGGGCTGCTGTTCCTCGACGAGCTGTCCACCGCGCCGCCCGCCGTGCAGGCCGCGCTGCTGCGGCTGGTGCTGGAGCGGCGGATCGGTTCGCTGACACTGCCGCCGGGGGTCCGCATCGTGGCGGCGGCCAATCCGCGTTCGTCGGCGGCCGACGGCTGGGAGTTGAGCGCTCCGTTGGCCAATCGGTTCGTGCACCTGCAATGGGTACACGATCACGACGTGGTCGTTCGTGGTCTCGGCGGTATCTGGCCGCGCGCGACGATGCCGCGACTCGACCCGGAAAAGCTCACGGAGGCAGTGGCGTTCGCGCGTCGCGCGGTCTGCGTACTGCTCGCGGCGCGCCCGAAACTCGTGCATCAGATGCCGAGCAGCGAAGCGCGCCGCGGCGGTGCGTGGGCATCGCCGCGAAGCTGGGAGATGACACTGCGGCTCATCGCGTTCGCCACCGCGGCGGGATCCTCGAAGGATGTGCTGTCGGTGTTGGTTCGCGGCGCGGTCGGTGACGGCCCGGGTTTCGAACTGCTGACCAGCCTGGACCGGATGGACCTCCCCGACCCCGAGACGCTGTTGGCCGATCCGGCGAACGCGCAGCTGCCCGAGCGCGGAGATCTGCGCCAGGCCGTGCTCGACGGTGTGGTCGCCGCGGTACGCAAGCGCCCGGAGCGATCCCGCTGGGACGCGGCGTGGGCACTGCTGGTCAGGGCGTGCGATACCGGGGCCCCGGACCTGGTGGTCGTTCCCGCGACCACGCTCGCCACGTTGCGCCGAGGCGAGTGGCAGGTGCCCGCGTCGATCGAGAAACTCGCCGGGGTGGTGTCGGTGTCGCAGCGCGCCGAGCGCGCCGCCGATCTCGTGCGGGCGGGCCGATGACCGCTCGGACCGTTGATCGGGCACTGGATCTGGAGAAGCTCTTCGCCGCTCGGCTCTATGCCGTCCGAGTCCGGCCCTACCTGGCGACCGCACTGTTCGCTCTGCGCGTCGTCGAATCTCATCGAGTCCCGACCATGAGCGTGGACCGGCACTGGCGCTGTTACGTCTCACCCGCCTTCGTGGACCGCCTGCCCGTCGAGGAATTGGCCGGTGTCCTGGTGCACGAGGTGTCGCACCTGCTGCGCGACCATCACGGCCGCGGCGATCGTTTCGCCCGCGAGCACGAACTCAGCGGCCCGGGGGAGCGACTGCGCATGAACATCGCCGCGGACTTCGAGATCAACGACGACATCTTCGGTGACGGTCTGGTCCGGCCGCGGGGTGCGATCCTGCCCTCCGATATCGACTTGCCCGCGGGCAAACTCATGGAGGAGTACCTGACGGAATTCCGGTTCGGCACCTACACACCCGGCATGGCGTGGCTCGACTGCGGCAGCGGCGCGGACGGTCTGGACCGCGAGTGGGAACTCGGGCCGCTCGGCGCCGACGGACTCAGCGAACAGGAACGCGACGGCGTGCGCTTCCGGGTGGCGCAGGGCATCATCGGCCGCCCGGGTAGCGTGCCCGACGGTTGGCAGCGCTGGGCGCGGGAAGCGTTCCATCCACCGCAGCCGTGGCGCGATCTGCTCGGCGCGGCACTGCGCGGTGCCTTCTCGGCCCCCGGAGTCGGCGAGGACTACACCTATCGCAGACCCTCGCGTCGTTCGGCCGGTGTGCCCGGCGCCGTCCTGCCGAGCCTGCGGCGCACCCCACCTCGTGTCAGCGTGATCATCGATACTTCCGGTTCGGTCAGCGACGTCGAACTGGGCAGCGCCCTGCTCGAGGTGACCGCCATCTGTCGCGTCGTGGGCCTCGGCCGCGGTCAGGTCACGGTGCTGTCGTGCGACGCGGCCGCCCGAATCGCGCACCCGCTGTGCGCGGCCGAGGGCATACCGCTGATCGGCGGCGGCGGCACCGACCTGCGCACGGGTTTCGCCGAAGCCCTTCGCGCCGCGAACCGCCCGGATGTCGTCGTGGTCCTCACCGACGGCCAGACACCCTGGCCCGAGACCAAGCCGAGTTGCCGCACCGTCGTCGGCCTGTTCCGCCGAGCCTTCACCGGGAGCGAGAACGATCCCGACTACATCCCGGACAGCCCACCGGACTGGGCGCGAGTCGTCGACATCGGCTAGGCACCGCGTTCACGGCGGTGTCGGCTGCTTACCCTCGCGGGCGTCTTCGAGATACCTCATCACCGCGCCCGCACTCGCGCCGTGGACGATCACGGACAGCACGATCGTGAAAGCCGCTATCGCCCAGATCGTTTCGGCCTGGGATCCCAGGTCTGTCCGGGTCAGGCCGTAGGACGCGTAGTAGAGCGAACCGATACCGCGCACACCGAAGAAGGCCGTCACGGCACGTTCGTTGCGATCCATCTCGCGGCATCGCTGAAGTGACAGCCACGCGGCGACAGGCCGGAACACGAAGACCAGCAGTACGCCGAGTGCGGCTCCCTGCCAGGTCAACGCCGCCAGCAGGCCCGTCGTGAGTGCCGCGCCGAGCAACAGCAGCACGACGAGCGTGAGGACGTGCTCCAATTGTTCGACCAGACCGTGCATCTGCTCGTGGTATCCGCTGTCACGCTCGATTCGTCGAATCGCGAGAGCGCAGGCGAACACGGCGAGGAATCCGTAACCCCCGACGAGTTCGGTGAGTCCGTAGACCGCGAACACCGCCGCCAAGGCGACGATCGGTTCGCCACGGTCGGCCAGTCGCGCGTCTTTGACGGGGAACCGGAACATGCCACGCCCGAGCAGGTCGCCGACGATGCTCCCGACGAAGGCGCCGATGGCGATCTTGGCGACGAGTTCCCCGGCGAGCCAGCCGGCGAGCCAGGTCCGCGCCGATCCCTCGGTCGCCAGGAAGATCGCCAGATAGACGAACGGGAAGGCCAGGGCATCGTTGAGTCCCGCCTCGGAGGTGAGCGCGAAACGGACCTCGTCGTCCTCCTCGGCCGAGCCCGGACCGCCGGGCGTGGGTCCCTCGACCTGGACATCCGAGGCCAGCACCGGGTCCGTCGGCGCAAGCACGGCGGCGAGGAGTGCGGCGGCGGCGGGTGTCAGCGCCGCGGCCCACCACCCGAAGACCGCGACGGCCGCGATGGACAGGGGCATCGCGATCAGCAGCAGACGCCACGTCGAACCCCAGGTGCGCCAGTTCAAGGGGCGGTCGATGGCGAGCCCGACACCCATGAGGGCCACGATCACGCACAGCTCGGCGAGGTGTCCGATCACGGCGGGATGGGACAGCGGCGATACCGCGCGCAAGCCTGTCGGCCCGATCACGAGTCCGCCGAGGGCCCCCACTCCCAGCATGAGCATCGGAGCGGTGATCGCTCGATCCTTGAAGAGACGGGGAAGCATCGCTGCCGCGAGCAGGGCGATTCCGGCTGCCAGGTACACGCGTTCGATATCGAGGTCGGTCATCGTTGTTGCTGCGCCACCGCGCATGTCACCTGTCGCTCGGAGTAGAAAATCGAGATCTACCCGGCCGTCGCCGTCCGAAACTCACACCGGCATCCGCCGTCGGATCGGCCGAGCGGCTCGGCTGAACATCGGCATCGGATGCCTTGTCCTCGGCCACAAGGTCGGGCCGGGTACTTCGTCCGCCCGTGCAGTGACGGCACGCGCTGTCGGGACCAGACTTTGGATACCGCCACGGCGCAGCGTCGCGTATCACATTCCGATCTGTGTTGTGTTCTGTGCCATACGTATTCCGTGTGGCCGCGGTGACGAACCGATGGGAATACCGAAGATGTTTGCAAAGAGGCAACGCATGCGCCGCATCGTCGCGTGCGCCACAGTCGTCGCGGGGGTAGCTCTCGCGCAGGGGCTCGGCGGATCGGCGGGCGCGGCACCGGTTTCGGAGGCCGAACTCGATACCTTCGCCGACATGGTGTCCGCCGGACTCGAACCGGCGGCGGACGGTCGCAGGCCCGAGCCGATCGTCGACACCGGTAGCGGGTCTCCCTGGGGCCGGAGCAGCGCGGCGGCGGCGGTCGGTGAAGGTCCCGAGATGACCGCTCCGCTGGCGGCCTTCGCCTACGGACTCCTGCACCCCGATGTCGCTCCGCCGGGCGCGAACAAGTGGGACTGCCGCCCCACCGCCGAGCATCCGCGTCCTGTCGTGCTGCTGCACGGCACCTGGCTCAATGCCTATGACACCTTCTCCTACCTGTCGCCGCGGCTGACAGGCGCCGGATACTGCGTGTTCGCGCTGAATTTCGGCCGGTCCGGGCTGTTGGAGGGCGGCGGGCTCGGCGCGGTGCTGCCCGGACGTTACGGGGTCGGCCCGATGGAGGAATCCGCGCGCCAGGTCGCGCAATTCGTGGATCGGGTGCGCGCGGCCACCGGCGCGGACAAGGTCGACATCGTGGGGCACTCGCAGGGCGGCACGGTCGCCAACCGCTACCTGAAATTCGACGGTGGCGCGGACAAGGTCGCCGCGCTGGTGACCTTCGGCGCCACCCACCACGGCACATCCCTGATGGGGATCGCCTCGCTCGGCCGGGCCATCAACAATCTCGGGGTGAACATCCTCGGGTTCTACGAACCGATCGTCGGGCTGTCGAATATCCAGCAGGCTGTCGGCTCGCCCTTCTACGCCGCGCTCAACGCCGACGGCGACACGGTGCCGGGCGTGGAATACACCGCGGTCGGGTCCCGCTACGACGAGGTCACCAATCCCTACGACTGGACGTTCCTGCGCGCCGGAGCCGGAGCGACCGTCCACAACATCACGTTGCAGGACGGCTGCGACCAGGATCTGTCCGATCACCTCACGCTCATGTACTCGCCGCGCGTCGCGAGTATCACCCTCGCCGCGCTGGACCCTGCGGGCGCGAAACCACTGGTCTGCACGTTCAACCCGTGGCTGATCGGCGGGGGCGGCGGACTGTGAGTCCGCGGGAATGAGCGCGACCCGACTGTGCGCGCAGACCGAGCACATCGTGGGGCAGTTGCTCGCGACGATTCCCCGGCACGGCGGACGGGGAAATCTCCTGCGCGAGGAGATACGGGGCGTCGTCGCGGGATGCCTGGACCTGGTGTCCCGCGACGGGCCGCGTCCAGCGACCGGCATGTCGCGCATCCACCGGGCCGCGGTCCGGTGGGCGGTGGTCGGAGTGCCGATCGAGACCGTGCACGGGATGGTGCGCGAAGGCTTCCGCCTGCACATGGACGGTTCGGCCCCGTACTCCCCGGGCCACGGCGAGATCGGTCGTCTCATGGACGCGCTGCACGCCGTGACCGCGACGGTGTCGGCCGCCTACCGGGAGATCACGCCGTGCGCGGACCGCGCCGAGCAGCACGCCGTCGCGGCCGCGCTGCTCGCGGGAAGGCGCGGTGCCAAGGTCGCCCGCGAATACGGTGTGCCGATCGCCGAGGGCTACACCGTGCTCGCGGTATCGGCCGACCCGGCGAACGAGGGCTCGGCGGCGGATTTCCGGGATGCGCTGTCGCGCCGTTCCGGGCAGCTGGTGCCCGCGTTGCTCAGCGGGTTCGGCGGCACGCTCCTGGTCCCCGGTGCGTTCGAGCCCGAGGTCCGCGAACTCCTCGCCGGGACGTCGCTCACCGTGGCCGCCGTCGGCACGACCGCCGACCGGATTCCGGCGGCAGCCGACATCGCGCACGAAGTGCTCGACGTCGCGCGCAGACTCCACGGGCAGCCCGGGCTCTACCGATTCGATGATCTCGCGCTCGAATATCAGCTGACCAGACCGGGACCCGGCCGAGACCGTCTGACCGCCGTCCTGGACCCGCTCGGCGCGCACCCCGAACTGCTGCGCACCCTGCGCGTGCACGTGCGCAACGACCTCAACCGCAGGCTCACCGCACGAGCACTGCACATCCACCAGAACACCGTCGACCACCGGCTCAAACGGATCGGTGTGCTCGTGGGACTCGACTCGTCTCGTCCCACGTCGCTGTGGTGGTTGCGGGCGGCACTGGTGGCGCGCGGCTACACGCACCCCGATGAACCGGGGCCGGACGACTGAGTAACCGCGACCGACGCGGCTCACGGCGACGGTGGTCGGGTCCACTATCGCGGTGGTCGTGGCATGAGATTGCCGCGGAACGGTGCGGCGTAGGGGTTGCGGACCGAGTGGGACCGGCGTTCGCCGGAGCGCGCGGCGGCCGCCGGTGTCGCGTTGTCACCGGTCAATCGGTCGACCGCACGTTCGAGGATCGGCAGGATATCGGCGGCATCGAGATCCTCGTCGGCGCACCGCACGACCATCGCGAAGGACATATTGGCAAGGATCAGGCCGATATCGGTCGCGTAGCGCGGATCCGCGCCCCCCAACAGCGCCGAGGCCGCGGGTAACAACGCGTCGACGCTGCGGGCGTCCAATGCCGCACCGCCGGGACTGCGGCGCACGTGGGCGTAGGCCTGCAACATCCTGGGGTTGCGCTCCCACGGCTCGAAGACATAGGACAGCAGGCGTACGAGTCCGTCGTGCAGGGTCACGTCTGCGCGCGGCAACTCGACCGCCGCGAAACAGTTGTCCGCCATCCAGCGTCCCAGCGCGGTGATGATCAACTCGTCGCGGGTGCGGAAGTGTTTGTAGACCGTCGACAGCGAGACGTGAGCGCGCCGCGCCACTTCCCGGAGCTGGACCGCTTCGTGTCCCTCGGACTCCAGCAGTTCGAGCACCACGGCGATTATCCGCTCACTCAGAACCTCGTTCCGGTTCACGCCTTCAGGCTACCCGCGGCGCCCGGAGCAGCACCGATGTCGCTCGGTCCGCGAACCCCTTGCCAAGTTCTCGTGATAGGTGCTATACATCACCCATCTCGAGCTGAGCGATCGCTCAGCTCGTGGTGAACCCGCCGCGAAGCCGATTCGCAGGTGGTGCGGGCGACGCGGTATTCACCTGTCGGGCAACCGATCTCGGAGGTGGCATGTGCCACAGCCGACCTGGGAAGCTGCCACCCTTCCCCGGACACGTTGCCGCCGTGATGGCATGCGCGGCGGCAACGTGTATGCCGTCGGTCGACCGGAGGGGTCGAGACGCGCTCAGGGCTCGAGGTCGACCACGCCTCGACCGGTCGCGAGGTCGAACGGCACCGACACCTGGTCGTGCGCGATCAACCAGAGGCCGTCGATCTTGCGGAAGCCGTACGTGACCCGGACCCACATGCCGTTCGTCGCCGCCCCGTTCTTCAGTGTGCCGCTCAGGCGAGCGAAAGCATGTCCGAACGCCACATCGTCGCCGACGGCGAATGTCAGGTCGCGCACTTCGTAGTCGACGCTCTCGAAGGCCTGGAACACCGTCGCCCAGTTCCGGAGTTTGGCCGCTATCCCGACATGCTGGAGCGGCGGTTCGACATCGAAGGACACGACATCGGTCGTGTACAGCCGCTCGAGGGCCCCGAGATCCTTGGCCCGCAGTGCTTCGACGGCCTCGGCTATCCGCTCGCGGATCTCGACCTCGTCCACCGCGTCACGTTCAGCGCGTGGCCGGAATTCGTTCGGCGTCGTCATGATCGGTTCCTTCCGCATCGATGGTGTCGGTGGCGGGTCGGCGCAGCGGAGCGAGTGCGGAACTCCACGCGACGACCTGATCCAGCATCTTGTCCAGGGCGGCGGTGGGACGGTCGCCCGGTGTGAAATCGGTGTGGTTCTCGAAATCGGTGTGCAGCGAAATCGCCGCCTGGGGACCGACGGCGGCCATGCCCAAGGTGCCGCAGAGCTGCCGTAGCTGCGACGCCGCGCAGACGCCTCCGTGCACGCCGTAGGAGACGAATCCGACCGCCTTGTCGGCCCACTCCGCGTACACGTGGTCGATGGCGTTCTTCAGCACCGAGGGGGCCGACTGGTTGTACTCGGGAGTCACGATCACGAATCCGTCGAACGGGGCGACCCGCTCGGCCCAGGCACGGGTGTGCGAGTGGACGGAGGGGCCGAACATCGGCGGCACGGACTCGGCCAGATGCGGCAGCGGGTGCTCGCACAGGTCGATCAGTTCGAAGTCGGCGTCGTCACGCCGCGACGCGATGTCCAGGACCCACCGGGCGACCTGCGGCCCCTTGCGGTGGGGCCGCGTGCTGCCGAGGATTATGCCGATTCCGGTCATATCAGGAACTCCTGTTCTGCTGAGGGTGTCACGACCTTCCGACGACACAGCCGTGCGGAATGTCAGGCCGCCTCACAATCCGGGTCCCTGTTTCGTCGAATCGATGAACCCGCGTCGACCGAAGGAGCCGACATCATGACCGATTCGCACCAGCCCGAGGTGATCGGTGAACGCCGTCAGCTGATCAATCTCGCCTACCGGCTGCTCGGTTCCCTGGCCGAGGCCGAGGACGTGGTGCAGGAGAGCTACGCGCGCTGGTACGCGCTCTCACCCGCGCAGCGCGAGCAGGTCGCGGCGCCGGGCGCGTGGTTGACGACGGTCGCGGGCCGCATCTGCCTGGATCTGCTCGGATCGGCGCGCGCCAGGCGAGAACGTTATGTGGGCGAATGGATTCCGGAACCGATACCCGGCCGGTCCGAATGGCTCGACGGTCGGGTTTGCGTCGATCCGGTCGACCGTGTCACCCTCGACGAGTCGATCGGCATGGCCTTCCTCGTCGTGCTGGATTCCATGACCCCGGCCGAGCGGGTGGCGTTCGTCCTGCACGACGTGTTCCGCTACTCCTTCGCCGAGGTCGCCGAGATCGTCGGGCGCACCCCGGCGGCCTGCCGACAACTCGCCTCCAGCGCCCGACGCCGCATCGACACTTCGCGGGGACCGTCGGGCGCCGAGCGCGCCGAGGTGGTCCGGGATTTCAAACGAGCATGGGAGACAAAGGATATCGAGGCTCTTATCGGGCTGCTCGATCCACGGGCGACCGCGACCGCCGACAGCGGCGGCATAGCGCTCGCATTCCGCGACCCGGTCCACGGTGACGAACAGATCGCCCGCCTCTGGATGGAAATCGCCACCAGGGGCCCCGCGGTGACCCTGCTGGAGCGCACGGTGAACGGCCAACCCGGCCTGGTGGCGCAGCTCGGCGACACCGTCGTCTCGGTCTACGCCTTCGACATCGCCGATGGCCGGATCACCCATATCTGGGTGATCCGGAATCCGGAGAAACTGCGGCCATGGACGGGGGAAACCACGACTCCGCCGGGGGAGTAGTCCGCCCTCGAGCCGAATCGGCGCGCGCTCGCGGCGGTGAAGCTGATCCGGATCGGAACAGTCGGCCGATCATCCGGTCGGCCCGGAGGTGCATTCGATCCGAACACAGTAGGGTTGCGGCCGTGAGCGGGGATATCGAGGACAGGGCCGCGGAGGCCGCACGCGTGCCCGAGGGCGCGGATCCCAACCGGCCGAACGCGGCGCGCGTCTACAACTACCTGCTGGGTGGTAAGGACAACTACGCGGTCGACCAGTTACTGGCCCACCAGATGCTCGCGGTCGCACCCGATACCAGGACCACCGCCTGGTTCAGTCGCCGTTTCCTGCTGCACGCGGTGGAGATGGCCGCACGAGCGGGCGTATGTCAATTCGTCGACATCGGTGCGGGGATCCCGATCTCGCCCAATGTGCACGAGGTGGCCCAAGCGATCGAACCCGACGCGCGCGTGGTGGCCGTCGACTACGACCCGGTCGTCCACGTGCACGCCAACGCGTTGCTGGTCAGTTCGCCCGGTGTCACATCGATGTTGGGCGACATCCGGCAGCCGGACCTCATCATCGAGCGACTGCGTTCGGAACAACTCATAGATTTCGACCGACCGGTCGCGATCCTGATCGTCGGTGTCCTGCACTACGTCATGGACGACGAGGATCCGGCGGGAATCATCGCGCGGTTGCGCGACGAACTGGCACCGGGCAGCTATCTGGCCTTCACGCACGGAAGCGACGACACGCACAAGGATTTCATCGAGCGATCCTCCGACAGCACCGCGGGCAGTTCCTCGCAGCCGCGCTACCGCACCGAAGAAGAGGTGACGCGGCTGTTGGACGGTTTCGAAACGCTCGGGCCCGGTGTGGTCCCCGTGCAGGATTGGCTCGACGAGGACCTGCCTGGCACCAATCTGGTTCTGCTGGGCGGAATCGGCCGCAAGTCCTGATCCGCCGGACGTCACGTCACGTCGGCCAGGGCGGCGGCGCGGGCCACCATCGCGTCGGCGATCGCCCGCGGCCGCCGACCGAGGCCGCAGGCGCTCGCGATGCCGTCCAGTCGCCTGCCCAGTGCCTGCTCGATCATCCGCAGCGTCGTGGATTGTTCTTCCAGGGAGGGACTTTCGTGCACGAACCCGGCGATGAACCGGGTACCGGACGGCAGGTCCAGTTCGGCCAACGGCGCGTAGAACCGAGGATCGGTGGACGGCGGGACATCCCCGGCGGCGAACGGCCCGTGTATGTATTCGAGCGGTCGGTCCGAAGGCCATCGGCGTGCCACGGAATTGGCGAGTTCGACCAGTGGCCGCGCGTCCCGCAGGGTGACGCGGGACCGGTTGTTCATACTGCCGACGCATAGGTGCACACCGAAGCGGGTGCCCGCGGGCGCGGCCGCGGCCGCCGCGGCGATACCTTTCCCGATGCCGAGGGCCGAGTCCAATCCTTTGTGCAGCGGTGCGGCTTTCGCGGTCAACACCATCTCGGCGGTGGCCTCCAACTGCACGATCACCTCCTCGCCCGCCGACTCGCGAATCGCCGCGATGTCGCGGGCCGCCGCCTCCCGGAAAGCGGCACGGTGCGAACGGATTCCGGCGATGCCCATCGCGATGAAGGCCAGCGTGAAATCGGTCGGCATGCCGATCTGCAACGGCAGGCCGGTGAGATCGCGCTCGGCACGCAGCCGCCGGTAGATCGGCAGCGCCTCCTGCGCCTCGGCGCGATATCCGAGTTCCATGGCGTCGCCGGTTAATTCGGTGCCGCGCGGCACCTGGTACACGGTGCGCTCCCGGCTGGACTCCCACGATCCGGCGCGCTTGACCTCCAGCACCCCCTGCGCCGCCAACCCCTCGATGATCGGCTGGATATAGAACTCGTAGCGGCTCGTCTCACCGGTCGGGAGCGTCAGCAGGCGCGAACCGGCGCCGTCGAGCACGGCCAGCATCGCCTCCTCGGTACTCTCGGCCGGATAACTGCCGACGAGATGCACCGCCCGTGCGCCCATCTCCTGCATCGTGAACCGCAACCTTCCAGGAACATCCTCGTAGCCGTGCCCAGGTCGGCGGAGTTTCGCCATACCGACCGGCACCGTGTTGGAGCTTCTCACAATCTTTTACCGCGCGATAGCTGTGAAACCGGCCGGGGTCCATCAGGATTCGCCGAGGTTTCGCTGTCTTGCGTGTCGCGGGCGCATCGCTATAACCTGCCTCACCGATGGTCGGCCGACAGGTCGGCGCACATCGCCGCCACCCAAGGGAGCCCCCGCGTGCGAACCTCGGTCCGAAACCTGGCCGCCTGCGCTGCTGCGCTGCTGCTGTGCCTCGTCTGCCCCGGCGGGGTCGCCGCCGAACCGACCGCGCCGCAGGCTCGGTGTCAGGAGGTGAGTTTCCCTGTGCCCCAAGGTGTCCTGGCCGCCACCCTGTGCCTGCCGGATCGGCCCACCGAGACCGTGATGGTGCTCATGGCCGGTTCCAACTACAACCACACCTACTGGGACTTCCCCTACGCCCCGGAGACCTACAACTTCCGCCGGGCCATGAACGCGGCGGGATACGCGACCCTGGTGGCCGATCGACTCGGCAACGGCGCGAGCAGCAGACCGCCCAGTGCGTCGTTGACCGCCTCCGCCACCGCCGAGGCGCTGCACGGCATCGTGCAGGCGCTACGGCACGGCGTCGCCGGGGCGGCGCCGTTCGCCACGGTCGTCACCGCCGGTCACTCGCTGAGTTCGGGCACATCGGTCATGGAGGCCACCGCCTACCGCGACGTCGACGGCGTCCTGCTCACCGGCTACTCGCACGCGCTCAACGTCCCCGAGGTACTCGGCGTGATCGGTACTTACCATCCGGCCGTCGAGGATCCCGACTTCGCCTCGGGCGGACTCGATTCCGGCTATCTGGTGACCCGTCCCGGCACTCGCGAACGCAATTTCCACGGTACGGGGAACGTGGATCCGCAGGTACTGGCCCTCGACGAGTCGACCAAGGAGACCTTCTCGCTCACCGAGTACCCCGACGGACTCACCTCCACCCTGCCTGGGATGTCCTCGTTGATCGACGCACCGGTCCTGTTGGTCGACGGCAGCCTGGACCGGTTGTCGTGCGGACCCGAGTTCGCGGTGTGCCGCGACAGCGCCACCCTGCTCGCCGCCGAGGCGCAATACTTCGCCCCCGCCGCGCAATTGCGTGCCTTCGTCCTTCCCGGCGCGGGCCACTCGGTCAATCTCGCGCGCAATACCGTCGCCTATCAGGACGCCGTCCTCGACTGGATGCGGACCGTCGTCGCCCGATGATCCCCGATATCCGGATCTGCGCAGCTCCGGCAATCGAGTGGCTATCGCACGCGCGCGGCGGCTTCGGAGTGGCGGCGGGCGCGCGCATACTGGCGGAGTGAGCGATCAGGGTGGCGTTCCGTCCTTCCATATCGACCAGGTTCATCGAGCCGAGCAGACACTGAATGTGCGGCTTCTCGACGATCAGGCCGAGTTGCCCGGTGTCGTGCGGATGCGCCGGTGGGTTCGCGACGCGCTGGCCGTGCGGGCAGGCGAGACCGCCGTGGATCTGGGTTGCGGTACCGGTACCGAAGTCGTGGAGCTGGCCCGATCGGTCGGCGAGAGCGGCAGGGCGATCGGGATCGATCCGAACCCGTCGATGCTGGCGGTGGCGAGGCAGCGGGCGGCCGGGGTGAGAACCGAATTCATCGAGGGATCGGCCTACGCGTTGCCGCTGCCGGACGGCGTGGTCGACGTGCTCCGCTGCGAACGCGTCTACCAGCACCTGGACGATCCGGCGCGGGCCACCGCCGAGATCGCCCGGGTGACACGACCGGGCGGTCGGGTGGCGTTGATCGACAGCGACTGGTCGACCGCGATCCTGCATCCGGGTGATCCGCAGGTCATCGAGTCGATGCGGCAGCGGATGGACGCCGCCGTCCCGAACCGGCGGTCCGGTCGACGATTGCGAGGTCTGTTGGCCGAGGCGGGATTCGTGATCGAGGACATGGGCTCAGAGGCCGTCATCTGGGGACCGGACTCGGCGGTGCCGATGTGCACCGCGTTCGCGGAAAGCGTTGTCGCGGACGGGACTATCACCGTCGAACAGCGCGATCGGCTGCTCCGCGATGTCGAGCGCGGCATCGCGGCGGGCGACTACCACTTCTCGGTGACGATGTTCGCGGTGATCGCCCGCCACCCCTGACCGCCGACGATCGCGCGATGCCGTGATCGGTAGGCGAACGCGACGGCGGCGTCAGCCTCGGCCGAGATCGTCGGACAGATCGATACGCTCGTCGAGTCCGATATCGACGACGACGCCGTTCTCGATCAGGGCAGGCGCGTCGGTGTTCACCTCGGCGGCGACTCGCTCGTCCACGGCCAGGCCCACGCTGATGGTGCCGCCGAGCAGGGGCAGGCCTTGTGCGAGGGTGCCGATGGCGAGTGCGCTGTTCAGCGCGGCCGCGCCGTCGGAGGTGAGCACGGCACGGCTGTCCTCGCCGAATCCGATGCCGAGGTACAGGTTCTTGTCACCGGGGTTTTTGCGCAGGCGGAGGTTGTCGGTGTCCATGGTGGCCAGCCGCAACGGCTGGCTGTCGAGGGTGGCATCCACGGTGCCGGTCCCGATGTCGAGCGTGAGATCGGTCAACCGGGCCGTCCTCGCGCCGGAACGCACGGTGATCTCGCCACCGAAACGAATCGTGCCCCCGCTGACGCGGTGGCCGAAGAAGGCCACTCGGCCGCCGCCCACCCACAATGTGGCAAGTCCGTCCAGGCCGCTGCCCGGATCCAGTCCGAGAGCCTGCGTCGCGTCCATGACCGTGACGATGGTGCCGCCCGCCGCCGCGGGCACCGCCCCGGCGACCCCGGTGAGAGCGGGACCGACCGAACCGATCATCACCGCAGCGGTCAGTGTCGCCAACTTCCTTCTCGAACGCACAGGGACAACCTCCTCGAAGCCGGGGAAAGATCATCGGTTCCCTTGAGCTTCGTCACCGCGACCCCGTCCGGATTGCCGGATCCTTCACCCGGTTCCGTCGCGAAGGACCCGTAGGAGGCGGAGGTTCCCGATTGTCGGCCGTCATCGGCGAGGGCCGGGCCCGGCGCGCCTGCGGTGGATAGTGCCGCGCGGACCGCAGAATCGCTGCTCATGGCGATCACGGTGGGACGCAGATCGGCGCTCGCACTGCTGGCCGGACTGCCATTGCTGGCAGCGGGTCCGGCTCGGGCACAGTCGGCGCTACCGGGGGTCGGCGTCGATTCGGTGCGCGTGCCCGTGCGGTACACGTTGGCGGCGTTCCGCGCCGACAACGACACCACGGCGGCGGTGTACGAGTCGGTGGACGGGACACGGTTCACGCCGGTGGCCGAACACGCCTACACGCCCGCGACGGGGTTGGTTCGAGATACCAGCGTGCTGTTGCACACCGACGGCTGGTACTACCTCACCTACACCACGGCCGCCGACGCGACCTCGATCGGGCTGGCACGCAGCCGGAATCGGATCGACTGGACGGCGATCGCGCCGGTGCCGATGCTGGTGCCGGGCCGCCTGGAGGGGGCGTGGGCGCCGGAGTGGTATTCCGACGCGGCGGGCAGGGTCGGCATCATCGTGTCGCTGACCTGGGGGCACGGCTTCACCCCGCATCTGCTCGCACCGCTGGGGTCGGGGTTCTCGGCGTGGACGCCGCCGATCCCGCTACTCGGTATGGGCCCGAGCGGTCCGGGTTCGCTGGGCTATATCGATACCGAACTCGTGCGACTGGACGGGCGGGTGTACGCGTTCGCGAAGAACGAGAACACCAAACTGATCGAGCTGGCGGTGGCCGATAATCCGTTGGGCCCGTACAGCTTCGTGGCCACCGGGGACTGGGCGGGCTGGGGCGGCCCGCGCGAAGGACAGTCGGTGGTGAGGCTGCCCGACGGCGGGCATCGCATCTACCTCGACGCGTACACCGAGGGCCGCTATCTCTACAGCGACAGCCACGACGGGTTCCGGACGTGGTCCGCGCCGACCGAACTCCCCGAACTCTCCGGCGTCATCCGGCACGGCACGGTGATCGCCGAATTCGGACCCGCGAAGAATCCGGACGGTCGCGGTGTCGACACGTCCTCGTCGGTACGGATCCCGACCTCGCCCCGGTAGCGGGTGTCGGTGCCGATCGGTCAGGGAGCGTCGAGCACGCTGGCCGGAACGCCGTAGGGAAGGAACCGCACCCGACGGCGATCGTCGGTGTTGTCGCGATGCGCGCGCAGAGCCTCCAGCTCGTTCGGGAAGACCTGGTCGACCCTGGCCTCGCCGTTGTCGCCGAGGCTGTAGATCGCCCACACACCGCTGCCGGTCTCCCCGCTGGTCTCGCCTTCGGGTTTGGGCGCACGCGGCGCCTCCGGGCGGGTGAACTGGCCGAGCAGCGACGCGAGCGAACCGACCGTCGTGTGGTCGACGCGATCCAGGTAGACGCCGGCTTTCCCGAGCAGGTCCCGGAGTTCGGTTCCCGCCCCGCGCAGCGCGCGTTCGAAATCTTCGGGATCGATGCCGAAAGGCCCGTTGGTTGCCATCGCATGTGCTCCTGGGGACGAGTTGGGGTGCTACGCCCTCAGTGTCCTCGCGAAACGCCGACTTCGCCATGTCGACCCCGCCGGGAAGCGGTGATCAGGCCCGGTGGCGATCCTCGGCGCGTAGCGGCGCGCCGACGTGGTGCATATGCTTCAGCGCCTCGCTGTAGGAACGGATCAATCCGGTTTCGTGATACGCCACGCCGATCTCGGCGCAGTAGTCACGGACGATCACCCGGGCGCGCCGCAGATTCGGCGTCGGCATACTCGGGAACAGGTGGTGCTCGATCTGGTAGTTGAGTCCGCCGAGGGCGACGTCGGTCAGCACGCCGCCGCGCACGTTGCGGGAGGTCAGCACCTGTCGGCGCAGGTAGTCGGGGCGCTCGTCGCCGGTCAGGGTCGGCATGCCCTTGTGGTTCGGGGCGAACGTGCAGCCCATGTACAGGCCGAACAGCGCTTGGTGCACCGCGAGGAACGCGAAGGCCTTGTCGGCGGGCAGCACGGCGAACAGCACGGCCAGGTAGGCGATGAAGTGGCCGAAGAGCAGCGCGCCTTCCAGTGCGCGGTGTTTGACCGAACGATTTCGGAGCGCGCGGACTCCCGCCACGTGCAGGTTCAGACCCTCGAGCATCAGCAGCGGGAAGAACAGGTATGCCTGCGCCCGCCCGATGAGACGCGCCGGGCCGCGGCTGGCTCGCGCCTGCCGTTGTGACCAGACCAGAAGGTCGGGCGCGACGTCGGGGTCGAGTTCCTCGTGGTTCGGGTTGGCGTGGTGCCTGGTGTGCTTGTCCTGCCACCAGCCGTACCCGAGGCCGATGCCCGCGTTGCCGACGATGCGGCCGACGATCTCGGTCGGCCGTCGCAGCCGGAACACCTGGCGGTGCGCCACGTCGTGCATGACGAGCGCGGTCTGCGCGAAGGTCACCGCCATGAACGCCGCGACCGCGAGCGTCCACCACGAATCGCCGACGAGGACGAACGCCGCCCAGCCTCCCGCGAACGCGATCCCGACGAGTCCGAGTCGGACGGTGTAGTAGAGGGGACGCCGGTTCATCAGTCCCGCTTCGGAGATCCGCCGTAGCAGACGGGCGTAATCACCGTCGGCGCCACCGCGCCGCGGTGACGGTGTAACTGACGTGGAGACCAAGGCCGGTGTCGTCATAGATCTTCCTGAGAGCTGGGTCGGAGATGCCACCCGCGCGTGTCCTCGATGCGGGTCGATGTCGATCGGAGAATCGATGTCGGAGGGAACTGCTCGGTATGTCGGTGCTGAGGTGACGATTCGAAGCTATCGGCCGAATTCTCGTTCGATGTAATCCCTTGGTATGAGATGGAATCAGTCTGCGGTGTGAGAGGACGCGCGGCGGAGGTGCGAATTCCGAACTCACGGCGACCGCCCGTCCACGACCGCACGGCCGAGAGCGAGCCCTGTGATCGAGCACGCCACCTCGGTGTGCGTCACCTGGTGGATCGCGAATTACTTTGCGGCCCAGTGCATTAGCAAGTTCGGATGGTGCAGTCGGTCCGATCGCCACGAGGATGACGCCGTCGGCGAATCACTTCTCCGGCGGTCGCCACGGTGCCGATCGCGTGCCCCGCACTCTCCTCGGTGTCGGGTTGTGTGCTCGACAGCACCCTAGCGGTCGATCGAATCCCTCGGTGGTCGGGTCCGAGTGGGATCGGGCGGGTTCAGCGCCCGGCCGCGGTGAGCCGGTAGTCCGCTTCGAGCAGCATCCACCCGCTCAGCTGCACGGAGAGATCGCGGCTCAGGTTCGCCGACGACGCGGCGGACGAGTCCGTCGGCTGGAGAAAGGTTCCCGGATACTCCGGCACCGTGACCGCGCGGGTCCAATCCGCCCCGAACAGCGGCAGCCCGTCCACCTCGGCGCGGTGTTCCCAGGCCGCCCGCGCCGAAGCGTGCACGATATCGGCGGCGGTCGTGCTGCCCGATGCCAGCGCCGTCTCTGCGAGGTATCTGGCGAGGATCCCCATGAACAGTCCGGAGTCGTCCCCGGAGGCCGCGATGATCACGCCGTTGTCGGTGAGTCCCGCCCCGGTCGCGGCGACGAGCTCGGCGGCGCGTCGGCGATGGATCGAATCGCCTGTGCGCAAGGCCAATTCGGCTTCGAGACCGATGGACACGCCCTGACAGTAGGTGTGGACGGTGCGGTTGGTCCGTCCGCCGGGCTCGTGGACGCCGTCGATGATCAGGCCGCTGTCGGCGTCGCGCAATCGGGTGTGCAGGAATTCGGCGAGCTGCCCGGCGCGAGACAGTTCGCCCAGCCGAGCCATGGCGATACCGGCGGGACCGATCGCGGGGGTGTTGTAGTAGTCGTCGCCGGACCGCCAGGGCAGAGCGCCGACATCCGGGTTCCAGCCGTCGAGCAACGCGGCACGCAGGTCGTCGACGGCGTCGCCGAACCGGATGCCGAGCAGCCGGTCGGCGCGTTCGAGCGCCAGCACCAGCCAGGCCATATCGTCGTAGTACCGGTTGGTCCAGCCGGTGAGATTACGGGTTCGGATCCCGCGCGCGAGGGAGACGACCCGCTCGACACGTTCGGCGGTGCCCGCGCGATACGCGGCGTCGACCGCGCAGTCGAGCAGGTGGGCCTGCCACCAGTAACACCATCGCCCGAAGGACTGTTCCGCCAGGGACGCGGGCCAGACCAGCGCCCCGAGTTGTCGCTGCGGTAGACCCCAGAGCGTGCGCACGTGCCGCGCCACGACCGCCTGTTCGGCCAGGTCCGCTCGCTTGCCGCACTCCCCGGGACCCGCGGAGACGGTCCGCGTGATCGTCCCCGCCTGTGTCGGCTGCGCCAGCGCGGTCAGCGCGATCGCGCCCCCGGCCGCGAACAGCACGCCGCGCCGTCCGATCCCGTTGTTCCGGCGATCCATCCGTTCGGACTCCTCCTACGGACATCGACGTCGGAACCGAAGACCGCACCGCTACCGTGTCCTGCCGGGGTTGCCGACGTCTGAACTGTTCCGGTTCGTCGCGCGAACTTTCGGCGGAAACGGTGCGATCGCACGCTCTGCACCGCCGCGGTCCTTCTCCGGGTGAGTCGGTGCGCTCAGGCCCGCGTCTCGAAATCGTGGAGCAGCAGTGCGATTTCGAAACCGCGGCGTTGCAGCCAGTGCGCGACGACCGAGGCGCGGGCAGCGGTCGGATCGTCGATCAGGACCACGCGTGCGCCACGCACGGCGATGGTGCGGTGTGAGACGCCGAGCAGTTGTCCGCCTTCGGAATTGATCGATCCGGGCAGGTGTCGCTGTGCGAATTCCTCGGGTGTGCGCACGTCGAGCAGGTAGGTGGTGCGGTCGGGATCGGCCGCCCACTCGTGTGCGGTCGCGAGGTCGACGCGGGCGAACTCGTCGTCGGCCGAGATCGCCCGGACCCACTGTGCGGCGCGTTCGCGAGCGGCCTCGTCGACCGGGCCGTACAGCGCGGTCGCGCCGGTCTCGAGTTCGAGGTTCTCCTGCTTCCAGGCTTTGGTTCCCTCGTGCAGGTAGGACACCCGGTTGGGCACACCCGCGTCGATCAGGGTCTGGGCGCCGATGATCGCGCGGGGCAGTCCCGCGCAGGAGACGACGATGTGGGTGTCGGGGGAGGGGACCACGTCGGCGAACCGCAGCAGCAGTTCCGCGCCGGGCACCCCGACAGCGCCGGGCACATGACCGGCGGTGAATTCCGCGACGGTGCGGGTGTCGATGACGACGACGTCGGCGCTTTCGCTCTTCAGTGTCTCGAGTTCGGCCGCGGTGACCGAGGGTGTCTCGCGTTCGTCACGGATGCCGAGCGAGAACTTCTGGCCCGGAATATCGAAGGTCGGTAGATTCTCGGTGCCGTCGCGGGTCCATTCCGGGATGCCGCCGGACAGGACGTAGACCTCGGTCCGTCCGGCGGCGGTCAGTGCGTCGGCGACGGCGCTCGCGGTCGCGTCGCCGTCGTCGACCAGTACGGTCCGCACGAGTTTGCGTGGTACGAACCGGTCGATCTCCGCCTCGACCCGATCGGCGGGCAGGTTCGTGGCGAACAGGGGCGAGGCGTAGCCGACCACGTCGGTGGGGCGGATGTCGAGCACCGCGAGTTCGTCGCCGTCGGCCAGCCACAGGCGCAGCGTCTCCGAATCGATGGTGTTGGTGGCGGTTTCGGTGCCGTGCCCGATCGATGATGTGCTCACGTGCGTGGTCCACCTTCGCTGGAGGGAGGTCGGATATCCCCGGGCACGATGACCCGGGGATTCACACGGTAAGCCCCGATTTCGGGTACGTCGGCCCGAGATCGGGCCGGGCGGGGACCGTCGAGGGCTGCTGAGCTGCGGACTCGGCACTCGGTGATCGTTCGAATCACCATGGTTCGAGTGTCGCGGGATCCCGCTCGGCAGGCCCCTCGGTCGACGCCCGTGTGCCCTACTTGAATTCCGTCATCGACTTCCCGACATCGGCCAGCGTCACCGGTGCGCCGTAATTCTTGGTGAATCGGTAGAGTTCGACGTCGCAGCGATACAGCCCGGTATCGGGTTTGAAATCGGCGGGCACCCAACCGTCGGGTGTGGCGCGTTCGATATTGAAGCAGGAGACCGATTTCTCCCGATCGCTGAGATTCACCGGCGCGTGCAAGCCGCCGGCGGTCCACGCCTTCTCCGCGCTCGCGGTTTCGTAGAGGCAGCGACGGGTCAGGTCGTCGCCGCACTTGGTCGCGGATTTCGCGAACAACAGCCAGGACGAGATCGATCGAAGCTGCGGAAACGTGATTCGCGCACCGGGAGCGTATTCGGCGAACATCGCCTCGATCTGTCGCACCGCGGGCACTTCGTTCGATTTCTCGAAGGGTGCGACGCCGCTCAGATCCACCACGTTGTTCTGGAATGCCAGCGACGGCCCGAGTTCCTTCAGGAATGAGTCGGCGTAGTTGTTGTTGGTCGCATCGATCCAATCGAGGCGGTACCCGATCTGGGTCAACGCGTCTTCGAGTTTGGGCAGCTGTTCGGGCTGTCCGTTGAAGACCAGTCCGCGGACCCCCTTCTCTTTGATGGCCTGGGCATAGGGCGCCCAGTTCGAGATGCCCGCGACGGGGTAGTAGTCGTGATAGGCGATGGTGGCCCCTTGGGCACGGAATACTTCTTCGGCCATCTCGCCGAGTACTTTCGTGACCGGAGAATCGGCGTCGATCATTCCGACTTTGTCGATGGAAGCCGGATAGCCTTCGTGTACGAGCCATCGGTGGAAGCCGGAGTAGATGTTGTGGTAGGGCAGTGATGCCGGTGAGGCGCTGATCTCGAGGTCGGCGCCGACGGCCCCCGCGCCGGAGACCTGTGCGGGCAGGCTCGGCAGCAGGCACTTGAGCCGCTCTTTGACACCGAGCGCACCGAATCCGGCACCGCCGCCGACGAGGGCGAAATCGTTGCGGCAGGCGTCGAGCATGCGTTGGCGGACCTCGGTGAGGTTCGTGTCGTGGACGACGACTTCGATCTTGCGTCCGGCGACCCCGCCGTGGTCGTTGCACCAGGAACTGAATACCTTGGCGGCATCGACGAATTCGGGATCCTTGGTGAATCCGAAGTCGGTGAAGACACCGACGACGATCTTGTCCGCGGTGACGCCCTGGGCCGAGGACTTCGTCGGCGATCCCTTGCCGCAGACGGCCCCGAGATCTCCGAACTCGCTCGGGACAGACGAACCGGTCGTCTTGCCGACCGTCGCGTCCTCTCCGCCCGTGCCGTCGCGGCCGCAGCCTGCGACCAGCATCAGTGCCGCCGCGAGTATGACGGCGGGTGTTCGGATCGTTCTGACGATTCTGCCGCGCCGGGTGGTGGCGGTCGATCGTTCGGTGTCGATGTGCACAGTGCTCCTTGGTCGATCTCACGCGCGGACGGTCTCGACCGACCCGGGCTACCGGGTGCTTTCGAGGCTCGAGCCCGCGCGTCCGGCCAATAATGTCCGTTTTGCGACGAACCATCTCCTCTTTCGCCGAGTTCGCGGTCGGCACGGCACGGTTCGCACGGCCGATACGCCTGCCGGGTCCGGCTCGAACCGGGCATTTCGAGGGTTCGGCGACCCACGCTTCGGCTGTCCGGGCCGGGGCTCCGGCCCAAGTCAAAAACTGTTTCGGCCGTAACGATCTGCCTCGGGTGTCGAGGGGTGGCGGGGGTCTCGGCTGTGGCCGTAGAAGGCGTCGAGTTGGCGACAAGGGGTATTGACAGAACCGGGGTTCGGTCCGGCGTCCGAGTCCGCGTCGGTGATGTCGCGGGGCGACGCGAGGCTGGTGACCACGTCGGATCTGCTGAACGCCGTCGTCGACGAATCTGCAAAAACGACATTCCGGATAGCAAGAATGCTATTCTCTCGGTCCAGCAGCAGCCACGAAGGAGCCGGATGTGACGCTGAGGAATCGCCCGCTCGAAACCATCGAGCGAACGCGAACCGAGACCACCGCGGTCGTCACCGGCGGCGCGCGTGGCTTCGGAAAGGCTTTCGGCACGGCCCTCGCCGATGAAGGCGCCACCGTCGTTCTCATCGATGTCGACGAGTCCGCCGTGCAGAAGGCCGCCGCCGATATCCGGGCCTCCGGCGGATCCGCGATCGGCGTCGTCGGCGATGTCGCCGACGAGACCGCCATGGCGGCGATCATGGCCGAGGCGAGCGCCGTCAACGGCGGAATCGACGTGCTGATCAACAACGCCGGACTGCACAGCGACGAATACAGCAAACCCATCGGCGAATTGGGATTGCCGAAAACCCGACGCCTCTTCGAGGTCAACGTCGTCGGCGTGATCGCGTGCACCGTCGCCGCGCACCCGCACATGGCGCACCGCGATGGTGCCAGCATCGTCAATATCGCTTCCGCGGCAGCGCATCTGGGCGGCACCGCCTACGGCACCTCCAAACTCGCCGTCGCCGGATTGACCATCACCTTCGCGCGCGAACTCGGCGCCGACGGCATCCGCGTCAACGCGATCTCACCGGGCATGATCTTCACCGACACCATCCGCGCCGAACTCCCCGACGAGGTGAAGGCGCGCGTGAAGGCGATGCAGCTCATCGATATCGACGGTGCCGAGAGCGATGTCGTCGAGGCGATGCTGTTCCTGACCTCGGGCCGCGCCCGGTTCATCACGGGCGAGACGCTGCGCGTCACCGGAGGTATGGCTGCCGGTACGTGAGGCGTCGCGTTCGGTCGATTCGAATCCGGCGCGGTCGGCTCGCGTCACATCACCGTCGCGAAACCCGCCACGGTATCTAATATTTCGAGGACACAGCATGGCAGTCTTGCGTCGCAGCATCTCCCGGTGGATTCAACGCCGCACCTTGGCGGGCCTCGAGCCGGGCCCCTACGACATCGAGATCCGCAAGAACCTGCGCGTACCGATGGACGACGGCGTCGAACTGCTCGCCGACCTGATCACCCCGCTCGGTGACACCGACCCCCGCCTGCCCACCGTCGTGATCCGAGGCCCGTACGGCAGAAGCGGAGGGGTCGCGGCCCAGGCGCGCGCACTCGCGCGGGAGGGTTTCACCGTGCTGTTCCAGAGCTGCCGGGGAACAGCGGGTTCCGGCGGAGTTTTCACCCCGCAGCTCGACGACCAGCGCGACGGCATCAGTACCCACCGGTGGGTACGCCAACAGTCGTGGTGCGCCGGGGCGGTCGCCACCTTCGGCGCCAGCTATATGGGCTACACCCAGTGGGCGGCGGCCGCGGAACTACAGAAAGTCGACCCCGACAACGCGCCCGACGCCCTGTGCCTGATCACCACGATGCCCGACTTCGGTGCCATCACCTGGGACAATGCCGCGTTCTCGCTGCGCAACGCCCTCGGCTGGACTCAGATGATGGACCGTATGCTGCACGGGCAGCGGCTCAGGATGATCCTGAGTCTGCTGCGTCCGGATCCCGCGCTGAACAAGGCATTCGACGTGCTTCCGCTGGCCGAGGGTGACGTGGCGGCGACCGGGCATCGCGTGCACTGGTACCAGGACTGGGTCGGTCACGAGAATCTCACCGACGAGTTCTGGACCCAGCAGTCGCACACCGCCTCCGTCCCCGAAGTCACCGCGCCGGTCTACATGATCACCGGCTGGTATGACATCTTCCTGCCGTGGCAGCTGCGCAACCACGCCCAACTCGCCGCGGCGGGACGCCCCCCGCGCCTGACCGTCGGACCCTGGGGCCATATCTCACGCGGAATGGGCGCCCCCTCGGTCGCCGAGACCGTCTCGTTCCTGTGCGAACACTTCGCCGACGCCGACAGCGACCGGGTCGCGCCGATCCGCGCGTACCTGACCGGAACCGAACGATGGTTCGACCTGCCCTCGTGGCCGCCGCCCGGCACGCGGACCGAACGCCTGCACCTGCACGACGCGGGCGTACTCAGCCCCGACCCGCCAACCGGTGGCAGTACCGTCTACGTCTACGACCCCGCCGATCCCACCCCCGCGCTCGGTGGTCCCGGCCTGCAAGCGAACCCGGGCCCGGTCGACAACACCGCCCACGAGCGCCGCGCCGACGTCGTCATCTTCCGCGGCGATCCACTGTCGGCACCGGTTACCGTCGCAGGTGAACCGTTGGCGCACATCCGTTTTCGTTCCTCCCAGCCCAGCGCCGATGTGTTCGTCCGGATCTGCGACATATACCCGGACGGCCGATCGATGACCGTCTGCGACGGTATCCGCCGGATCGGCGGCATCGCGGATACCGATCCGGGGCCGGACGCCGACGGCTACCGTGACGTCGACGTACCGCTGTGGCCGACCTTCCATCGCTTCGAGCCCGGTCACTCCATCAGCGTGCAGATCAGCTCGGGCGCGCATCCTCGCTACGCGCGCAACACCGGTTCGGGCGAGCCCGCCGCGACGGCGACGACCCTGCACCGCGCCACGCAGGAGATCTCCCACGATGCCGCGACGCCCTCCGGGATCGATCTACCGGTGTGGCCGTCGTAGCCCGCCGGCAGTGTGCCGCGAACGATAGTGGGCGCTGTGTTGTCCATGGAATTGAACCCGAAGCCGGTCGCGATCGATACATAGGGGAGACAAGTCACCCGACTCGATTGCGAGATCCTCATGGACGACACAACCCTGACCGCAGCCGACACCGCCCGGGCACTGGCCATCCGCTCGGTGCGGATCATGGCCGACGGTGAACGCGCCGATTTCGACGCGGTGATCCACCCCGACGCGACCAACCGGGAGGCCGCGGCCGAACCGCCCGCCACCAGGGGCCGCGGACCCGCCGCGTACTACGCGACCGCGCTCTGGCTGCGCGCCGCGTACGCGGACCTGCACCACACGATCGAATCCGCCGTCGTCGACGGTGACCTGGTCGCTCTGCACACCACCATGCACGGCCGCCACGCCGGGCCTTTCGTGGCCTACGGCGCGGACGGGCAGGTGGACCAGGTATTCCCGCCGACCGGCAAGACTTTCGCTGTCACACAGTCACACTGGCTGCGGATCGCGGACGGCAAGATCATCGAGCACTGGGCCAACCGCGACGATCTCGGACAGGCGGTGCAGTTGGGATGGGTGCCGCCCACTCCGATCTATCTGATGCGGATGGCGTTGGCCAAGCGTAAGGCCCGGCGGGAGAACGGGGCCCGATAGCCGGGGTTCGTTGCCCATCGGTGAGTCCGTCGAGTGCGCGTAGACCTGTCGGCGTTTACTTCGACAGGTCAACAGCCTGAATCCGAATACCGACAACGGGATTCGTGCGCACAACCCGGTGTCGAACGAGATCAGGGGGTCGTGAGGCAGAAGAGGGTGGCGGGGTCGGGGACGGAGATGTACTGGTCGGATCCGTCGGGGCAGCGGTCGCTGTCGGTGGTGCCGTCGATGCGGAACAGGACACGGAAGGTGGCCTCAGGGGTGCCGCACGGTACCTGCATGTAGGGAGAGGTATCGACGTCGTTGTAGCAGGAACCCTGCTGGAAGTTGGGTGCCAGGCACAGGCGGAGGGTGCCGGTGCGGGTCTCCTTGGTGTAGGTGGTGTAGTCGGCGGACGGGCAGTCGGCGAGGCCGTGGTGAACGGAGTGAACGCGGTAGACGGCGTTCGGGTCGGAGCAGGCGACGCTGGTGCCGACGGTATTCTCGGGTGTGTTGTCGGTGATGGCGACGCAGTCACCCACGCCGAGATCCTCCAGTGGGGAGGCCGCGGCGTGGGCGCCGAAGGTCAGCACCGATGCCGCTACCGCCGAAGTGATACAGGCGAACAACCTCGAAAACGGGTATTGCATTGTGAATCCCTCCCAGGCTCATACGGTTTCACGTTGTTGTGAACCGGACGACATTACACGAGGCGGTGTGAGCGACCCGCGACCGCAGGATGGGCAGACTCCGAGCTTTTGTCCGGAGAGGACGCGCGAGTAGCTGTGGCTGTCGTCGACAGACCATCTGAATTCCCTGAGCGGCCATCGACGTTCTGTGGTTCGTGCGGAAACCTGGGATCGGTAGGTGGTGTGCGCGGCTTCTACTTACCTCATGACAACTTCTCATAACCCTGCCGAGCGTCCGCAGTCCACCGGTGTGG
>NZ_QCYJ01000174.1 GCF_003123685.1 Nocardia aurea | reverse complement strand
AGCTCAAGCGTCGTGCCGCAGCGGCGCCCGAACCCAGGGACGCCATGGCGGCGTTGCGGGAATCCGGTATCGCCGTCATCGCCGAGGTGAAGCGCCGCAGCCCTTCCAAGGGGCTGTTGTCGGCGATTCCCGATCCGGCGGCGCTGGCGAAGGACTACGAGGACGCCGGTGCGCGGGTGATCAGCGTGCTCACCGAAAGTCGTCGTTTCGGTGGGTCGCTGGCCGATTTGGACGCCGTGCGTGCGGCGGTGGACGTACCGGTGCTGCGTAAGGACTTCATCGTCAGTCCGTACCAGGTGCACGAGGCGCGACTGCAGGCGCGGCTGCACGGCGCCGACATGGTGCTGCTCATCGTGGCGGCCCTGGAGCAGAACGCGCTGGTGTCGTTGCTCGACCGTGTCGAGTCGCTCGGCATGACCGCGTTGGTGGAGGTGCACAACGCCGAGGAGGCCGACCGCGCGTTGGAGGCGGGCGCGTCCGTCATCGGCATCAACGCGCGGAACCTGCACACGCTCGAAGTGGACAGGGACGTGTTCTCCCGGCTCGCGCCCGGACTTCCCATGGACGTCTACAA
>NZ_QCYJ01000032.1 GCF_003123685.1 Nocardia aurea | reverse complement strand
GCTGCTCATCCTGCATGCCGACCACGAGCAGAACTGCTCTGCCTCCACAGTGCGGATCGTCGGCTCGGCGCAGGCGAACATCTACGCCTCGGTGGCCGCCGGTATCGGCGCGCTCTCCGGCCCGTTGCACGGTGGTGCGAACGAGGCGGTGCTGGCCATGCTGAACGACATCCACGCCAGCGACGACGACGTGGACACGTTCATGAACCGGGTGAAGAACAAGGAGAAGGGTGTGCGCCTGATGGGCTTCGGGCACCGGGTGTACAAGAACTACGACCCGCGGGCCGCCATCGTGAAGAAGGTTGCCGACAGCGTGCTGAACAAGCTCGGCAAGCGCGACGACCTGCTCGACATCGCGATGCGCCTGGAGGAGATCGCCCTCTCCGACGACTACTTCATCGAGCGCAAGCTCTACCCGAACGTGGACTTCTACACCGGCCTGATCTACAAGGCGATGGGCTTCCCGACGAACATGTTCACCCCGCTGTTCGCCGTCGGCCGCACCCCCGGCTGGATCGCGCAGTGGCGGGAGATGATCAACGACCCGGCCACAAAGATCGGCCGCCCGCGCCAGGTGTACACCGGGTACGC
>NZ_QCYJ01000137.1 GCF_003123685.1 Nocardia aurea | reverse complement strand
CCCTGCCGCACAACCCAATCCACCCACCATCCCCGCCAACCACCAACCGAGTTGACAACCAGGCACGACCCCTAACTGCGCGGCATTGGATCTAGAACATCCACGACAACTACCATCGACAACATCAGCCGCTGGGAACCGGCCACCAGCCGGCCGCCTCCACGCCGGCGTCACCACCTAGACGAGCAATTCCCAACGCCGGACAGCACGTGGAGCTCGGTGCCCGGAGTTGGTGTTCAACGCAGATGCAGTAGTCGTTCACCGACTCGATACAGTTCGATCAGCAAGGGCCGCAGAGCTTCCCCGGCAGGCGTCACCACGTACCGGGTCCGCGTCGGGAATCCGGCCAACCGTTGCCGCGAGACCAGCCCACCGTCACCCAGGTTCTGTAAGCGCTCGGTAAGTACCTTCGGGCTGATCTCCGGTAGTCGCTCGGCCAGTTCGCTGAACGAGGACGGGCCGTGCATGAGTTCTCGCAGCACCAAGGTGGTCCAGCGGCCGGAGACGGCCGACAATGCCACCTCGACCGGACATGCGATGTCCGGTCGAGGTGTTCGGCCGGACTCTGTCGGCACCAATTCGGTATCCCAGCTGTAGGTTTCCGTTTGGTGAGCTACGTTCGCGCACGCTTGGCTGGTGGCATGAGTTTCGAAACCGACACTATCCATCCGTCCACTGTCGCTCTCACCGATGACCCCCGGCAACACCCGATGGTCTTCGCCGCCACCTTCAACTCCGGATCACCGACGGCTGTCGCCGAGCTCTATGAACAGCGGGCCGTATTCGTGCCACAACCCGGCGCACCCTTGACCGGAGCCGCCCTGGCCTCCGCAACAGCGCAATTCCTGGCACTCGGCCTGCCGATCACCGTCCGACCTCGCCACACCTACGTGGTCGACGACATCGCCCTGCTGATCGTCGACTGGGTCATCGACGGAATCGGCCCCGACGGGGGACGTGTCCATATCGAAGGCACCGCCACCGACGTCGCGCGGCGAGGGGCCGACGGTCTCTGGCGGTACATCATCGACAACCCGTTCGGCGTGATGGCCCAGCCAGACGAATAAGTCCAACCTCTCGGCAACGCCCAACCGGCGAGACGCGAGTAGGTTCCGGTTGCGGCGAGTGTCCGGCCAAGACGGCTGCTCACCGGATGCCAGCGAATGCCGGTGTGCTGGTGCCGGATTCGGGGAGGCGGGAGCAGGGCAGATAGTAGTTCCGGGTTCCGGCGGCGAACCTGCTGCTCGTCGGGGATTTCAGCGGCGGCACTCCTCGGGTTCGAGGTGTCTGCCGAACGACGATGTGGGGCGCTGGAGCACTCTGTTGGCCTTGCAGTCGCCCTGGCATCCGGCGATTCGCTACCTTCTATCCTCGGCGGTTCATGAGACGAGTTGATGGAACGACTGCGGGCGGCCGAACGTGCGGTCGGACTTACCGGGCGACCAGTCGGCGCTAACTCGTCAACGCTGATAGAGCGGCGTTATTGTTGGTGCGGCGGTGAGGGTGATCGGAGCGGATCGCCTGGACGCCCGTCGAGGAATTTGCCATGGATGAAGCCGCGCGCTCGCGATTGCTGTCGCGCTGGTCCGGCGAGCTTGCCGCGTTGTCTGCCGCCCCGGTTCCGCCGGCCAGTGTCGGCGCGATACTGACGGGATTGGTCGAGTCGGTAGAGGCCGGAATGAACGGCGAGCTGTTCGACGCCGGGGTCGGGCTACGGGTCGGATCTGCCCTGGCGTCGCTGGGTTTCGTCGACGCCGCAGTGCCAGGCGTGTCGACCCGAGCGCTCTACGAGTTGGTAGAGCAGAGTGTCCATCCGGACGCGGGAGTTCGTTTCTCGCTGTTGGCCACGGCGATCGGCCAAGGGCATCACACCGCACAGGTGACCGAACCGTCGATGACGCCGGTCGGAAACCGGTCGCTGGTGGGTCGGGCCGATGCGGTGGCGGTCGACGAATTGTTCCGCATGGCCTTCGACAATGTGGCGGTGGCGATCGGGATAGCGGATATCGAGGGCACCTTCGCCGAGGTGAATCGCTGTTTGGCAGATTCGGTGGGTCTACCGCTCGCCAGTGTGCGGGGGATGTCGATGTTCGAGTTCGCGCACCCGGAGGAGGTCGCCGAGATTCGTCGGTTGGTGTCCGAACGGCTCGTCCCTGTTCGACGGGGCACCATCCGGACCGAAAGCCGTGTGGTGGCCGCCGACGGTCGCGTTCGCTGGCTGGCCTGTTCGATCACCTATGTGCCCGGTGTGAGTGCCGACGACTTTTTGCTGGCGGTCGGCCAAGACATCACCGAGCGGCACCGATTGCAGGAGGAACTGCGCTGGCAATCCCGACACGACTCGCTGACGGGACTGCCCAACCGTCGTTATCTGCTCGAGCAGATCGAGCAGATGTGCCGTCACGCTGGAGCCGGGGATCGGCTGGGATTGTGCTTCGTGGATATCGATGAGTTCAAGCGGATCAACGATCGCTACGGTCACGTGGTCGGTGACCGCGTCCTGTCGGGGGTGGCAACCAGACTCCGTGAATGCTGCGCGATCGGAGATGTCGTCGCGCGCATCGGTGGAGACGAGTTCGTGATTCTGATACCGCCGCCGGTCGATGACCGCAGAATCGTCGCGGTCGTCGATTCCGTACTCGCCGGGTTGGGAAGTCCTGTCGTCATCGATCATCGAGAGATCCCGGTGTCCGCCAGTATGGGCACCGTAGTGGCAGACATCTGGGGTGCCCGGTCGGAGGTCCTGCTCGATGCCGCGGACCGCGAGCTCTATCGGGCGAAGAAGGACGGCAAGGACCGATGGAAGCTGTGCGTGCTCGAGGGAACGAGAATCTCCGGAGAGTGACGAACAGGTCCAGAATCTATGGATTGTAGGTTTTTGGTCCCCCGTACTTCCTTGGTGAGACGCTAGACAGTGAATGTCTTATGTGTCACGATCGCTGTATGGAACGCGACGACAAGATCGAACTCACCCGACGGCTGATCGCCCATGTCGACAACAACACGACCGACTACGCGGACACGCTGCTGCGGGTTCCTTTCGCGGTGTTCAACGATCCGGAACTGGCCGAGCGTGAGCGGCAGGTCGTCCGGAAATTCCCGCATATCGTGGCGCACGTGGACGAGCTGGTGAAGACCGGCGATTTCCTCACCACCGAGCTGATCGGCACTCCGCTGTTGGTGGTCAAGCAGAGCGACGGCAGCGTCAAGGCCTTCTCGAACGTGTGCCGCCACCGGGGCGCGAAGGTCGAATTCGCCGAGTCCGGCTGTAAACGTGTCTTCAGCTGCCCGTACCACAACTGGGCCTACGGCAAGGACGGCGCGCTGCGCGGGATGCCGCATTCGGAGGGTTTCGACGGAATGGACCGTTCGGAGTACGGACTGGTGGAATTCCCCTGCGAGGTGCGCCACGGTCTGATCTGGGTGGTGCCGACGGTCGGTGCCGACCTCGATATCGCGGCGGTTCTGGGACCGAAGCACGACGCCGAGGTCGCCGCGACCGGCATGGCCGAGTCGTATCAGGTCCGCAAGGAGACCTGGCGGCTCGAGATGAACTGGAAGATCGCGGTCGACGGCGTGCAGGATTCCTATCACCTGTGCCAGTTGCACACCAAGACCGTGTGCAACTACCTCCAGGGCAATATCACCGCCTTCGACCTGGTCGATCGGTCGTGGCGGATCGTGGTGGCGCGCAAGTCGATCACCGAGGTGCGCGACGCCGATCCGGACTCGTTCGACGTGCGCGACTACTCGCTGGCCAACTACACGGTCTATCCGGGCACGATGCTGGTGACCGAGCCGAACCACTTCGAGATCTGGACCATTGTCCCGGATACCGAGGATCCCAACGTCTCCTACTGCACTATCCGGCTGCTCTCGCCCACGAAGCCCGAGACGCCGAGAGAGGTGCGCATTCTCGAGAAGAACTGGGAACTGCTCATGGAGACCTTGCACGCCGAGGACTGGTTCGTCACCAAGACAATCACCGACAATGCCGCGAACGGTCAGGTCGACGAGCTGATCTACGGCCGAAACGAGTTGCCGGGCCAGGTGTTCCACAAGATGATCACCGATGACGCCGTGCGATTGGTAGAGCCCGCGGGCGCCGGGTCGAACCGGTAGCGGGGTGTCCATCGACGAACTGCGCGACGACACACCGGCTCCCGGCGTGCTGCGTTTGACGCTGAACCGGCCGGGTGCGCGCAATGCGATATCGCTGGCGGTGCAACGCGCGCTCGATCTGTCGCTGAGCGCGGCGGCCGAGGACGACGGCATCCGCGTAGTGATCCTGGCGGGCGCGGGCGCTGCCTTCTCCTCGGGTTACGACCTGAAGGAACTCGCGGCCATGACCGAGGAGGACGGTGTCGCGGCCATGCTCGAACGCGACGAGTTGCTATGGCGGTATTTCACCTTTCCCAAACCGACGGTGGCCGCAGTCGCCGCGGTGTCGCGGGGCGCGGGCACGCTGTATGCCGCGTGTTCGGATTTCCGGGTCGGCGGGCCCGATACCGATATCGCCGTGACCGCTGCGACGTACGGCGGGGCGAATCTGACCTGGCTGCTCGATGGTCTGGTCGGTGCCGGTCACGCGCGCGACCTGTTGATGACCTCCCGGTCGGTGCTCGGTGTGGAGGCGTATCGGATCGGTCTGCTCGGCCGCTACGCCGAGGACGGAGATGTCGCGGGCGAAGCGGTGCGCCTGGCTGTGGAACTGGCGGCCCAGCCGCCGCGGGCGCTGCGGCAGATCAAGTCGTTGTTGACCGAGGGGTCCGGCCACGATCGACGCTCGCGCTACGAACGGGAGAACGCGATATCGCGGTCCGAACTGCGGCCGGGGCCGATCTCGGCATTGTTCGCCTCGTTCTTCGACGCGCGCGCGTCGCGCTGAGGAAGGGATGACATTGGACGAGACCGAGGTCCGCGATCTCTGGAATCCCACCTGGGACGACCCTTTCGAACCGACCGTCGCGGGTGAGGACGAGTTCGCCGAGCTGACCTCGGCGCTGCGTGCGGTGCAGGAGGCGTTCACCCGGAGCAGGCCGACACCGCAGGCGGCCGCGCTCGCGGCGGAGCGACTGCGTGAAACTGCCTCGGTGCTGGCGGAATTCGAGGTCGGCGAGGATGAGCAGATCTCCGGCAAGCGCTGGGATCTGGCGGGTCGGGGGCAGGCCGTCGCCCCGGCGTTGCGTATCGACGAGGTCACCCACACCGCCGTGCGCGGCCGGGTGACGGTGGGCAGGTTCCACTCCGGCCGCTACGCGATGAACGGCGGCATCACCCCGCTGATCTTCGACGAGATCTTGGCCAGGCTGGCAAATAGCGGTGGCAGGCCCTGGGCGCGCACCGCCTATCTGAATGTGAACTTCCGCGCGCCGGCGCCGCTGGACACCGAACTCACCGTCACGGCGCGGCTGGTCGGACAAGAGGGTCGCAAACGATTCCTGCGTGGCGAACTGCGCGACCGCGAGGTGATCGTCGCCGACGCCGAAGGCCTCTGGGTGGAACTGAAACCCGATCAGACGCAGAATTTGTCGTCACTGTGACGAAAATCGAAGGATTGGAACGATGAGCGGATATTCCCTGCTGTCCGGTGTGCGAATTCTCGAGGTGGCGCAATTGGCGCCCGCCTCGGTCGGCGGCCATCTCGCCGATCTCGGGGCCGAGGTGATCAAGGTCGAATCCGGACCGCTCGGTGATCCGGTGCGGGTCGGTGGCAGTCGCGCCGTCGGCGCTCCCGACGGCCCGGCGTTCATGCACCTGCGCTGGAACCGCGGCAAGAGATCGGTGTCGCTGGATCTGCGGAGTCCGAGGGGTAGGCGCGCGTTCCTCGATCTGGCCCGCTCCTGTGACGCGGTGATCGAGGGGATGCGCGGGGGATACCTGGACTGGCTCGGCGTGGGGTACGAGCGGTTGCGGCAGGTCAATCCGTCGATCGTGCTGTGCACGGTCTCGGGCATGGGCAGCGACGGTCCCTATCGCACCCTGGGCACCGGCGGGCCGGTGTTCGACGCCTACGCGGGGTTGCGCACGGTGAACACCCCCGACGAACCGCCCACCGAGGGAATGGCGGGATCGACCACCCCGGCGATCGCGATGTACGCACTCGGCGCGTACGGGGCGATGGGTGTGCTCGCCGCGCTGCGCAAGGCCGCCGCGACCGGCGCGGGCGCCCATATCGAGGTCGCCGGTATCGATATCGCCGCCGCCTGGATGCCCGACCTGATCGACGCGGAACTGAACAGGGATCGGTCGATCCCTCGGCCGACCTGGCTGCCGGACGGGCGGCTCCCGGATTGGCCGCGCCTGGAGGCGTACCGGACCAAGGACGGCGAGGCGATCCTGTTCGGATCGCACGTGGAGAAGTTCTGGCGCAACTTCCTGGTCGCGGTCGGGCGCGCGGACCTGGTCGAGGTCGACCTGACCACTGTCGACGAGGGCGCCTCGGCGCGTGCCGAGCTCGTGTGGCGGGCGCTGACGGAGATCTTCGCCGAGCGGACCAGGGCGCAGTGGGTGGAATTGTTCCTCGAGCACGAGATCGCGGGCGGTCCGGTCAACAGCATCACCGATATGCTCGCCGACCCGCATTTCACGGCGCGGGAGAACACCTATCGCGTGGAGTACGACGGTGTGGGTGAACTCGAGTTCCTGGTGAGCCCCGTCCGGGTCGCGGGTGAGAAATTCGCGCCGGATCTGCCGCCTCGCCTGGCGGCCGACACCGTCGAGGTGCTGCGCGAGATCGCGGGCTACGACGACGCGCGGATCGCGGCCCTCGGTTCGCCGGAGCGTAGCGGGTAATCGCGCCGAGGCGGCACAGACAATTCGATACCGGCCACGTCCTCACGAAAATCACTGTGGGGGCGTGGTTTCGGTGCGACGAGAACGGCGTTGCAGGTTCGGAAGACCGGGGTTGCGCACAGAACCTATAGGTATTAGATTTTTGGGAGCGGTCGTGAGTGGGGTCACACCCGCGCCGACGGTCGATGAATGACGAGGAGTGCAGATGAATCTGGCGGACCTGACCCGGTACTGGGGCAAGACCCGGCCGCAGCAGCAGGCCATCGTGTTCGGTGACCGCACCGAGTCCTGGGCCGAGGTCGACGCCGTCACCGACGCCCTGGCCCGCGGGCTCGCGGCGCGTGGAGTGCGCAAGGGTGATCGTGTCGCCGTGATGATGCTCAACCGGCCCGAACTCGCGCACATCATCCTCGCCACCGTCAAACTCGGCGCGATCAGCGTTCCGTTGAATTTCCGGCTCACCGGTCGGGAACTGGCTCCGATGGTGCTGGATTCGGCGCCGCGGGTGGTGATCGTCGAGGACGCCTTCGCATCACTGCTGGAGGTCGCCGCCGAACAGGCCGAGTTCGAGACCTACGCGATCGGCGGCGACGCGCACCGCCCGTACGAGGGTCTTCTCGATCCGGGTACGGCGCCCGTCGTCGATATCGCGGGCGACGACCCGGCGTTCATCTGCTACACCTCCGGCACCACCGGCATCCAGAAGGGCGCGCTGATCACCCACCGCAACGCGATGGCGCCCGGTATCGCCCAGGCCGTCAGTCACGGGTTCACCGCACGCGACCGCGTCATGTGCTCCGCGCCGCTGGTGTACACCGGCTCGGTGCTGTCGATCTTCACGCAGCTGGTGCTGGTGCCGGGCGCGACGATGGTGCTGCTGCGGGAATTCGATCCCGAGATCGCGCTCGACACCTTCGAACGCGAACAGGTGACCGCGACCACGACCGTGCCCGTCATCTGGGAACGGATGGCCCAGCTCCCCGATTTCGGGCGCCGCACCCTCGCGAAATTCACCTTCGCGGGTACCGGCGGCGCACCGGTCAGCCTGGACCTGCTCGAGTTCTACCGTGAGCACGGCATCCCACTCACGCAGGCCTACGGCCTGACCGAGGCGTCCGGCATGGTGTCGACGCTCAACTACCGTGACGCCCTCACCAGGCCCGGATTCGCGGGACTGGCCCTGGTCGGCACACAGGTCAGGATCGGTGACCCCGGTACGGACACACCCGCGGGCGAGGTCGGGGAGATCCTGGTGCGCGGCGACCACGTGATGAGCGGGTACTGGAACAAACCCGAGGCGACGGCGCAGACATTGGTCGACGGCTGGCTGCGCACCGGTGATCTCGGCCTACAGGACGAGGGCGGCTTCCTCAAGATCGTCGACCGGAGCAAGGACATGCTGATCTCCGGCGGCTTGAACGTCTATCCCGCCGAGATCGAGAAGGTCCTGCACAGCATCGACGGTCTGGTCGATCTGGCGGTCATCGGCGTCAAGGACGACCGCTGGGGTGAGGTCCCGATGGTGGTATTCCACAGCACGCGCGACGCCGCCGCGATCGTCGCCGATATCGCCTCGGTTGCCGGGGAGAACCTCGCGGGATTCAAGCGGCCCAAGCACGCGGTCGCGCTCCCGGAGCCGCTGCCGCGCACCTTCTCCGGAAAGCTCGCGAAAACAGTGCTGCGCGAGCGTTTTCCCGAGGTGCCCTCCTCCGCGGTCGCGGTGGATTCCGCTCGTGTCGACGCCTGAGGGTGTGCGGCCCGATTTCGTCCGGCGCACCTCCTATTGCAGGCTGTGCGCGTCGAGTTGCGGAGTGCTCCTCGATATCGAGGACGGGCGGATCGCGCGTGTCCTCGGCGACGCCGCTCATCCGATCTCGCGCGGCTACACGTGCCCGAAGGGCCGTCGAGCGGGCGACCTCGCGCACGGTCCGGATCGGCTGACCACCTCGATGCGGCGAACCGCCGACGGCGCCCATGTCCCCGTGGCCTTCGGCGCGGCGGTCGACGATATCGCCGCCCGGCTGCGGGCCATCGTCGCGCGGTACGGTCCCGACGCGGTCGCGCTGTTCATGGGTACCCAGCAGAACTTCGCCGCGCTGACGCCGCCGATGGCGCGTGCCTGGTTCCGCGGTACCGGATCGCACAAGCTGTTCTCCACCATGACCATCGATCAATCCGCGAAATGGGTTGTCGCCGAACGGATGGGCACCTACCTCGGGGGCCGCCAACGCTTGGCCGACGCGGATGTGTGGCTGCTGGCCGGCACCAACCCTGTCGTCTCCGGCAACGGCGGCGACGGGGACGGCGCCGTGGTGCAGAATCCGTCGGTCACCCTGCGGGAAGCGCGCGCACGAGGGTTGCGGCTCATCGTCGTCGATCCCCGGCGTAGCGAGACCGCGGCGCTCGCCGATCTGCACCTGGCCCCGAAACCCGGCACCGACGCGGTGCTGTTCGCGGGCATCCTGAATGTGATCCTCGCCGAGGGCCGCCACGATCGGGAATTCTGCGCCCGCCACGCCGAGGATCTGCCCGCGCTCGCGGCCGCGGTGATCGAAGTGACTCCCACCCTCGTGCAACGGATCTGCGGTGTGCACCCGGACCAGACGCGGCTGGCGGCTCGCATGTTCGCGCACGGCCCGCGCGGGATGGCGACCACCGGCACGGGGCTGTGCATGGGCCCGCACTCGAATCTCGCCGAACACCTCGTGGCCGTGCTGAACGTGGTGTGCGGACGGTACCTGCGCGAGGGGGAACCCGCCGACGATCGGGCCGTGCTGAACCGGTCGGGTCCGGCCCGCGCCGAGGCGGTCGGTCCGAGCCGGGCCTACGAGCGCGGGTTCCGCAGCCGGATCGGGGGAATCCGTGCGATCCGGGGCGAATTGCCGTCCGGCATCCTGGCAGACGAGATTCTCGAACCGGGCCCGGATCGGGTGCGCGCGCTGATCGTGTCCGGAGGGAATCCGGCGGCCGCGCTGCCGGATCGCGACCGGACGTTGCGCGCGCTGCGCTCACTGGATCTGCTGGTCTGCGTCGATCCGAGAATGTCGGACACCGCGGCACTGGCCCACTACGTCATCGCGCCGACCACGATGTACGAGCGCGCCGACCACACCGCGATCATGGAACCGTTCTTCCCCGAACCGTTCGCCCAATACACGCCCCCGGTGCTCACACCGCCACCCGGTGTGGTCGAGGACTGGCGGTTCTTCCTCGACCTTGCGACCGCGTCCGGGCAGCCGGTGAAATTCGCGGGGCGGATCCTCGACCCCGCCGCACCGCCGAGTGCCGAGCAGTTGCTCGCGATGACCGCCGAGCGCGGACGGGTGCGATTCGACGATCTCACCGAGGCCCCGCACGGATTGCGCGCCAGGCGCCTCGAAAGCGTCGTCGGCCCGCCCGGCGCGGACGGTGGCGGTCACCGATTGACTCTGATGCCGGGCGACGTGCGCGCCGAATTGCGTGCCGCGCTGACGGAACGGGCCGTATCCGGCGATTTTCCGTGGCGGCTGACGGTCCGGCGTATCCGCGAGGCGATTAACTCGACCGGCACCGGGGTACCGGGGCTGGTGCCAGGCGGGGCCAATCCCGCGGCGCTGCACCCGGACGACCTGGCCGCGCTCGGGATCGCGGACGGGGAGGCGATCACCGTGAGATCGGTGTCGGGGCTGCTGCGCACGACCGCGCGGGCAGACCGCACCCTCGCGCGCGGCACGGTGTCGATGACGCACTGCTTCGGCAGCATCGGGCAGGGCCGGTCGTTCGGCGTGAATGTCAACGTGCTCATCGGAACTCGTGACGGAACACAGGCGATCAACGCGATGCCGACGATGACCGCCGTGCCGGTCGCGATCGAACGCCTCACCTCCCAGGATCGAAAGGTCACCCCGTGACGACCACCGAGCCACGTACCGGACACCGGATCTGCCCGCTGTGCGAGTCGACCTGCGGCCTGATCTTCGAACTCGACGCACGCGCGGTCACCCGTGTCACGCCCAATCCCGCCGACCTGATGAGCGCCGGACACAGCTGCGCCAAGGGGCTGGGGCTCGGTGAACTCGAAGCCGACCCCGACCGCGTTCGCGTACCGATGCTGCGCACCGCGAGCGGGGAATTCCGCGAGGCCACCTGGGTCGAGGCATTCGACGAGATAGCCGCGCGACTACCGGAATTCGTCGCCGATCCCGGCAGTTGCGCGCTCTACCACGGTAATCCGGCCGCGCACCATCTCGACTCGACCTTCTACCTCGGCGAGTTGATCGGCGCTCTCGGCACCAGGAATGTGTACTCGCCCGCGAGCGTGGACACCTGGCCGAAGAATCTCGCCCATATGCTGCTGTACGGAACCGGCCTCGGCGTGAGCCTGCCCGATATCGATCGCACCGACTACCTGCTGATCCTTGGCTCGAATCCGATGGTCTCCAACGGCAGCACCGTCACCGCGCCCGGCATGCACCACCGATTGCGCGCGCTGCGTGAACGCGGCGGCACGCTCGTCGTGGTGGATCCGGTACGGACCCGAACCGCGGAGGTCGCCGACATCCACGTGGCGATCCGTCCCGGCACCGACGCGCTGTTCCTGCTCGGGGTGGTGTCGGTGATCGCGAACGAGTGTCTGGCCCGTCCGGGACGGGTGCCCGAGGTCGTGGACGGCCTCGAGGCGGCGCTCGCCATGGCCGCCGCGTATCCGCCGGAGACGGCCGCTCCGGCCTGCGGCGTCGATCCGGATCTGATTCGTTCGGTCGCGCGCGGCTTCGCGGGCGCGCCGTCGGCGGTGGCGCATTCGCGGATCGGCACCTGCATGCAGGAATTCGGCACGCTGGCGAACTGGCTGGTCGAGGTGCTGACGATCGTCACCGGGAATTTGGACCGGCCCGGCGGTGCGATGTTCGCGCTGCCCCCGAGCGGCGGGCCGAACACCTGGCCGACCGGAAAACCGCCCCGGCTCACCTTCGACCGCTGGCGATCGAGGGTGCGTGATCTGCCGGAGGCGATGGGTGAACTACCCGCGGTGTGTTTCGCCGAGGAGATCCTCACCCCGGGACCGGGGCGCGTCCGCGCGCTGATCACCCTGGCCGGGAATCCCGCTCGCTCGCTGCCCAACAGCGCGGCGATCGAGCGAGCGCTCGGCGCGCTCGACTTCATGGTGTCGGTGGACTGCTACCTCAACGAGACCACCCGATTCGCGGATGTGATCCTGCCGCCCCCGCCCCTGGCGACCCGGGGCCACCACGACGTGACGCTGTCGCATTTCCAAGTGCGCAATGTCGCCCGCTACACCCCGCCGCTGCTCGAACTCGCCGACGGTGAACTGTCCGAATGGCAGATCCTGCTCCGGCTGGCCGCCATCGCCCGCGGTGTCCCCGACCGTTCGGTCGCGGATCTGGACGACGAGGTGGCCGCCGTCGCCGTCCGGCGCGCCGCGAAACTGGCGGGCTGCGAACCGGAACGGGCGGCGGAGGCGGTCCGAGATCGGCGCGGCCCCGCGCGGCTACTCGATCTGCGACTGCGCAGCGGACCCTACGGCGACCGATTCGGTGGCATCGAGGGCGGACTGACTCTCGCGCTGCTGGAAGCGAATCCGAACGGTATCGACTACGGGCCATTGCGGTCCCGGTTGCCGGAGGTACTGCGGACGCCGCACGGCCGGATCGATCTGATGCCGGAGATGATCGTGGCCGACCTGCCGCGGCTGCGCGCGAGCCTGACCCGCGTCGAGGACGGGCTCCTGTTGATCAATCGCAGGCAGCGGCGCGGCATGAACTCGTGGCTGCACAACGCGCTGCCCCAGCCGGACGGGGGCCAGTGCGCGTTGCTGATGAGCCCGGTGGACGCGGCCGCGTTGCGGTTGATCGACGGCGATCAGGTCTCGGTCACCTCCAGGATCGCTTCCGTCGAAGCGGAACTGCGGATCGACGACGCGCTGCGGGCGGGCGTGGTCAGCATGCCGCACGGATGGGGACACGACGGTCCGGGCCTGCGTATGTCGAGGTCGGCGGCCGTGCCGGGCGCCAACTACAACGCGCTGGTCGACGACGACACCGACCTCGAGGCGCTGACGGCGTCCCCGATCTTCAACGGCGTCAGGGTCACCGTGGCGCGAACGAGCCAGGAGCACGGCTGATGGCGTACGTGGTCACCCAGAACTGCTGCAACGACGCGACCTGTGTCGCGGTCTGCCCGGTGGACTGCATCCATCCGACACCCGCCGAGCGGGACTACGCGCGCACCGAGATGCTCTACATCGATCCCGGCGCGTGTATCGACTGCGGCGCCTGCGCCGAGGTGTGCCCGGTCGACGCGATCGTCCCCGACGACGCGCTGAGCGCCGACCAGCAGCCCTACCGCGACATCAATCTCGAGTACTTCACCCGCAACCCGCGCGCCACGCCGTCGGGCGCGCACGTGCAGCCCCTGCCGCCGTCGATCGCGACGACGGGCCGGGGTGAACCGGAAATCGTGCGGGTGGCGATCGTCGGATCGGGACCTTCGGCGTTCTACGCCGCCGAAGAGCTGCTGGCACGCCGCGACATCGACGCACGGGTCACCCTGTTCGAACGGTTACCCGTCGCCGGGGGACTGGTGCGATTCGGCGTCGCCCCCGACCACGGGCACACCAAGACGGTGGACCGGGTGTTCGAGCGGACCGCCCGGCGCGACGGTTTCGGCTTCCACCTCGGCGTCGAAATCGGCACCGACGTGAGCGTCGAGGAACTGCTCGCCCATCACCACGCGGTGATCCACGCGTCCGGCGCCGCGGGCGATCGCCGCCTCGGCGTCCCCGGTGAGGAACTGCCCGGCAGCCATGCCGCCAGGGAGTTCGTCGCCTGGTACAACGGCCATCCCGAATACGCCGACCGCGTCTTCGACCTGTCGACCCGCCGGGCCGTCGTGGTCGGCAACGGCAATGTCGCCCTCGACGTCGCGCGGATCCTCGTGTCGGCCCCGGATGACCTGCGCCGCACCGATATCGCCGATCACGCGCTCGCCGCGCTGGCCGACAGCGCGATCGAGGAGGTGATCGTGCTCGGCAGACGCGCGCCGGAGCACGCGGCGTGCACGACGCCGGAACTGCTCGCCCTCGGGTCGTTGCCCGGGATCGACGTCGGTGTGGGGGGCGCGATCGAGGCGGCCGACGGCAGGAAAGCGGCGATCCTTGCCGAGTACGCGGCGCGGGAGTACATCCCGGGGAACAAACGGATCGTCTTCCGGTTCGGTTCCGTGCCGCGCGAGGTGGTCGGCGACGACCGGGTCGAGGCGCTGCGCGTCACCGAATCCGGTACCGGCGCCGAGGAGGTCGTCGAAACTGGTCTGGTGCTCCGGGCGATCGGGTATCGCGGCGAGCCCGTGCCAGGTCTGCCGTTCGACGAGGCGAGCGGCACGATCGCCAATATCGCGGGCCGGGTGACCGATGGGGGCGGTTCGGTGTCGGGGCAGTACGTCGCGGGCTGGATCAAACGCGGCGCCACCGGAGTGATCGGCACCAATCGGTATTGTGCCGCCGAAACCGTGGCCAACCTGGTCGAGGACTTCCGTGCCGGACTCCTGGGCGCACCGGAACAGGACGCCGAGGAATTCGCGACACTGCTGCGCGCGCGGCGGCCGGACCTGTTGGACGGGATCGACTGGCGCGCGATCGACCGGCACGAGCGGGAAGCGGGACGGGCGGCGGGTCGGCCGCGCGTGAAGGTCGTGGATGTGGCGGCGGCGCGAGATATCGCGCGGGCGGCACGGGGGTGACTCGGCGGGTTCCTGCGCGGGGGATCGCCATCGGAATATCGAAAGGCAGCTCATGAGATCTGTGATCGACGCACTGACCTACTGGGCCCGTGTGATCCCCGATCAGCCCGCGATCGACTTCGCCGGCGACATCGTCACCTCCCGGGAACTCGACACCTGGGCCGACGGAGTCGCCGCCGACCTCGCCGCGCGCGGAGTCACGGTCGGTGACCGGGTCGGCTACCTCGGGGTGAATTCACTCGAATGGTGCGCGGCGGCGCTGGGCGCCATGAAGGTCGGCGCGATCTGCGCGCCCTTCAACCACCGCATGCTGGCGGGTGAGCTGACCGCGCTCGTCGAGGATTGCGAACCCGCGCTCGTCTACTGTGATCGCGATCTGCGCCCCCGGCTCGACCAGGTGCACTCCGCCCGAGGGGATTTCGCGATCGCCGAATTCGACGTGGTCGTGCGCCCGCTGCGCGCCACGGCGAATCCGCGGTTCCGGACGCCGATCATGGATCACACCGCGCCCACCGCCATCGTCTTCACCAGCGGCACTACCGGGCGAGCCAAGGGCGTGGTGTTCACCCACGCGAGCATCGCGGGCGAGATGCACGAGTGGTCGCTGATGGAACCGATCGAACAGAACGGGCTGCGGGTGCTGATGGTGCTGCCGCTGTTCAGCGCCGCCGGAATCATCTGGGGTATCGCACGGACGGTGCTGCACGGCGGAACCCTGCTGCTGCAACCGGGCTTCGATCCGCAGGCCGCGCTGCGGGTGCTGGTCGAGAGTCGCGTGACCACGCTGACCGGACCGCCGATTCTGTGGGAGCAGATCGCGCGGGTACCCGGATTCGGCGACGCGGATCTGCGGCATCTGACCACCGCGCACGTGGGTGGCGCGCGGGTGCCCTCCGACCTGGTCGGCACCTGGCTGGCCAGGGGTGTGCAGTTGCGACAGCTCTACGGACAGACCGAGATCGGCGGCTCGGCCACCGTCATGCCGCGCACGGAGGCGGCCGATCATCCGGACAAATGCGGTTGGGGCGGCATATTCACCAAGATCAGGGTGGTCGACGCCGACGGAACCGATTGCGCGCCCGACGAAGTCGGCGAGATCCTGTTGCGCGGTCCCGGCATGATGCCGGGGTACTGGCGCAACGACGAGGCGACCCGCGCCACCGTGGTCGACGGTTGGCTGCGCACCGGCGATCTCGGAAAACTGGACGAGAACGGTTATCTGACCTTCGTCGACCGGCTCAAGGACATGATCATCTCCGGCGGGCTGAACATCTCGCCCGCCGAGATCGAGCAGGTCATCAATGAGCTGGCCGAGGTCGAGGAGGTGGCCGTGATCAGCGTCGCCGATGAGAAGTTCGGCGAGACGCCCGCGGCGATCGTGAGGAGGACGGCGGGACTCACGGTGGCGGCCGTCATCGAGCATTGCGGGCGCAACCTCGCCGATTACAAGGTGCCGCGCTATGTGGTGTTCGTCGATGAGCCGTTGCCACGCATGCCGAGCGGCAAGATCGCCAAGCGGGAAATGCGCGAGACCTACGCCGATGTGCCCATGACCTACTCGAAAGTGCGGTGACGGCGATGTCGATCGAGCAGAAGGTGGCCGTGGTCACCGGTGGTGGTCGCGGGATCGGCGCCGCGATCTCGCGACGTCTGGCCCGCGACGGTTTCGCCGTCGCGGTGAACTATTCGTCGAGCGAGACCGACGCGAAACAGGTGGTCGACCGGATCATCGACGGTGGCGGGCGGGCCATCGCGATCCGCGCCGACATCTCCGACGCCGCGCAGGCAGAAGAGCTGATCGCCACGACGACAAGCACATTGGGCGCGCCCGCGGTACTGGTGAACAACGCGGGCATGAATCTCGCCGGTGCCGCGCGCAAGCAGTCGCCTCGGGACTGGGACCGGGTGATCGGTGTCAATCTCAGCGGCGCGTTCTACTGCGCGCACGCCGCGCTGCCCGCGATGTACGAGAATGGTTGGGGCCGTGTGGTTTTCCTCAGCAGTCCGACCGGAGGGCGGCGGCCATCCGCCGGTATGAGCGCCTATTCGGCGGCGAAGGCCGGTCTGGTCGCGATGACGCGAACGATGGCGTTGGAGGTGGCCCGGCGCGGGATCACGGTCAACGCGGTGATGCCGGGTTTCGTGGAGACCGACATCATCGCCTCGGGCGGCGCGGGGGCGGTCGAAGCCCTCGCGGCGCACTGGCCGCGGATACCGGCCGATTCGATCGCCGCGACGGTCTCGTTCCTGGTGGGTGCGGAGGGCGCGCATGTCTCGGGAGAGGAGGTCGGCGTGTGGCTCGGCGGCCCGGTCGGAGTCTGACCGGGCCGCCGAGTCACCGTCGGTCAGCCCGCGGCGGCCCGCCGCGCGGCCTCGGCCTCGGCCCGGTAGTTGCCCGGCCAGCCCTTGCCGAGCGTGAGTCCGCCGTCCACGACGATGTTCTGGCCGGTCACGAAGGACGCGTCCGCCGAAACCAGATACGCGACGGCCCCCGCGATGTCCTCGCCCTCGCCCGCGCGCGGCAGTGGCTGGAAACCGCGCAGCCCGCGCCGCACGTCCTCGACGCTGGAGTCCAGTTCCTCGCCGTCCAGGCCCGCGCCGTGACCGACGATGCGGGTGGCGACCCCGCCCGGGGTGACCGCGTTGACGCGGACGTGGAATTCGGCCAGTTCCCTGGCGGCGCTGCGGGTCATCTGCAACACGGCGGCCTTGGCGGCGCCGTAGGGATGCGGGCCGAAGCCCGTGCGTATCCCGGCTACCGAGGACACGTTGACGATGGAGCCGGCGCCCTGTTCGCGCATCACCCGTGCCGCGTGTTTGGTTCCGAGGAACGCGCTGCGGGCCAGCATCGCGAACGAGGAGTCCCACTCCTCGACGGTGGTGTCGTCGAGGTAGGTCCAGGCGCCGACGGTGACCACGGCGACGCTCCCGTGTAGTTCTTTCATGTTCCCAACCCTCCTTACCCTGGTCGACAAACCTTCGACCTGGAGGTATTAACCTAAAGGTGTTAGCTTGATATGTCCAAGGTGACAACGAACGACGATGCTGCCGACCACCCGAGGGGAAGTGCGCGAATGCCCGATCAGATCGTGACCGAGCGGCCACGACCCGGCGTCCTGCTGATCCGTCTGAACCGGCCCGACGCGTTGAACGCGATGAGCGCCGAACTCGTCGAGGCGCTGCACCGGGTGCTGGCCGACGTCCGCCACGACTCCGAGATCCGGGCAATCGTGCTGACCGGCGCCGGGCGCGCGTTCTGCGCCGGACTGGATCTGCGAGGGTACGGCCCGCCACCGGGCGCGCTCGAGGGCGAAGGGCGTCCGCAGGCCGGACTGCGCGCGCAACAGCACATCGCCTCCCTCGTCGAAGCCTGCCGGGGAACGCGCGCGCCGATCATCGCGGCGATCAACGGCGCCGCGGCGGGCGGGGGCATGGCGCTGGCGCTCATGGCCGATATCCGCATCATGGCCGACTCCGCGCAGTTGCACGCGTCGTTCATCAACCGCGGGCTGTCCAACTGCGATATCGGCGTCAGCTGGCTGCTCCCGCGCATGATCGGGTTCGCCAGGGCCGCCGAGATCCTGCTCACCGGGCGATCGGTCACCGCGCGAGAGGCCGAACGCATCGGCATCGTCTCCTCCGTGGTGCCGGGGGAGCGGTTGCTCGACGCGGCACTGGAGACGGCCGAGACCATCGCCGCCAACACTCCCTTCGGAGTGTGGATGACCAAGGAGGTGATGTGGTCCAACCTCGAGGCGCCCAGCCTGCGTGCCGCGATCGATACCGAGAACCGGACCTAGATCCTCAGCGCGATGACCGAGGACCACCGCGAGGCCGTCCGGGCGTTTCTGGCGAAGCGCCCCCCGGTCTACCTGAACCGCTGATAGGACAACAGCTTTGAGTATGTGTGGCGACATCGAGGTGATCTCGTGAAGGTCGGCGTCATGTCCGGGTATTGGGGCGCGGGCCCACCCCGGCGGACCGAGCAGACCCTGGCCGAGGCGGAGGCGCTCGGCGTCGACAGTTTCTGGACGGCCGAGACCTACGGCTCCGACGCGTTGACGCCGCTGGCCTGGTGGGGAGCGCGGACCTCGTCCATCGCGCTCGGGACGTCGGTCTGCCAGATGTCCGCGCGCACCCCGACCGCGCTGGCCATGGCGGCCCAGACCGTCGACCATCTCAGCGGTGGCCGGATGATCCTCGGGATCGGCGCGTCGGGTCCGCAGGTCGTCGAGGGATGGTACGGCCAACCCTATCCGCGGCCGCTGGAACGGACCCGGGAATACATCGCGATCATGCGGGCGGTCTGGGCCCGCGAGGAGCCGATCACCTTCCGCGGCAAGCATTATCGACTGCCGTACGAGGGCGGTACCGGACTCGGCAAACCGCTCTCCTCGATCGTGCACCCGCTGCGCCGCGACCTTCCCGTCTATCTGGGCGCCGAGGGGCCAAAGAACGTGGCGCTGGCCGCCGAGATCGCCGACGGCTGGATCGCGCTGTGGTTCTCGCCGAAATCCGACGAGTTCTACCGGGCCGCCCTCGCGGCGGGTTTCGACCGGGCGGGCGCCCGGCACGCCGCCGACGATTTCGACGTCGCCAATGTGTGCTGGCTGGTCGAGGACGACGACGTGGAGAAGGCGGCGGCGATACTCAAGCCGACCGTCGCGCTGTACGCCGGGGGAATGGGCGCCAAGGGCGCGAACTTCCACAACGACGTCTTCGCGCGGATGGGCTGGGGCGAGGCGTGCGCGGAGATCCAGGCCCTGTACCTGAGCGGTCGCGCCGATCAGGCCGCGCAGGCGGTGCCGACCGAGATGGTCGAGGACGTCGCCCTGATCGGTCCCGTCGACAAGATCTGTGAGGACATCGTGAAACGCTGGAAACCCACCTGCCTGACCACCATGATTCTCGGTGGCTGGCCGCGCCCGGAAAGCCGGGAACGCATTCTCGAGGCGGTGCGGTCGTGAGCCTCGATCCCCGCACACCCGTCCTCGTCGGCGGCGGCCAGATCAACGACCGGTCCGGTGGCCGCGAACCGGTCGAGCTGATCGCGGACGCGGCGCGCGCGGCGGCCGACGAGGCGGGTAGCGCCGCGCTGCTCGGCTCCGTCGATTCGGTGCGACTCGTCGGCATGCTGTCCTGGCGCTACCGCGATCCCGGAGCGCTGGTCGGCGCGTTGGTCGGCGCGACGCCACGTCACACGGGATACACCGGCAGCGGTGGGAGCACCCCGCAGGTTCTGGTCAACGGGGCCTGCGAGGATATCGCGGCGGGCCGGGCCGAGGTCGTCCTGATCGGCGGCGCGGAATCCTGGCGTAGTCGGATGAAGTTGCGCGCCGAGGGCATTCGGCCCGACTGGACCATCCAGGACGAATCCGTCGCGAAGGCGCAGATGCTCGTCGACGAGGTGCCGATGCGATCGGTGACCGAGAAGCGGGCCCTGCTCGACCGTCCGGCGTATGTGTACCCGCTGTTCGAACAGGCGCTGCGGGTCAGCGCGGGCCGTTCGACGGACGAACACCGCGAGGTGATCGGCGCGCTGTGGTCGGGCTTCAGCAAGGTCGCCTCCACCAATCCGCACGCGTGGACCCGGCGCGAATACACCGCGTCCGAGATCGTCACGCCATCGCGGGACAACCGCTGGATCAGTTGGCCCTACACCAAACTGCTGAACTCGAACAATATGGTCGAACAGGGTGCCGCGCTGTTGCTGTGTTCGGTCGAGGTCGCCACCCGGCTCTGCATTCCACGCCAGAACTGGGTGTTCCCGCAGGCGGGCACCGAGGCGCACGACACCTACGACATCGCCGAACGCGCCGCATTGGACCGATCGCCCGCGATCCGCGTCGCCGGAGCGAGGGCGCTGGAATTATCCGGTATCGGCCTCGACGATCTCGCGCACGTCGACGTGTACTCCTGTTTCCCCTCCGCGGTACAGGTGGCCGCCGCCGAACTCGGATTGCCGCTCGACGATCCCGGACGTCGGCTCACCGTGACCGGTGGGCTGACGTTCGCCGGCGGCCCGTGGAACAACTACAGCACCCACGCGATCGCGACCCTCGCCACCCGATTGCGCGAATCGCCCGGCAGCTACGGCCTGCTCACCGCCAACGGCGGCTACCTGACCAAACACGCGTTCGGGGTCTACCGGACCGAGCCGCCGAGTGAGGGGTTCCGCCGGGAGAACGTGCAGCCGCTGGTCGACCGCGAATCCACGAGGGTGGCCCATCCGGAATTCGACGGCGCCGCGACGGTGGAGTCGTGGACGGTGGCGCACGACCGTCTCGGAGTCCCCGAGCGCGCGTTCGTCGCCGCCCGCACCCCCGACGGCGGCAGGACGCTGGCGACGACCGTCGAACCGGAAGCCCTGGCGCGCCTGGTGGAGGTCGATGTCGCGAGTGAGCCGATCGCGGTGACCACCAACGGGGAGTTCCGGTTCGCCCGGAGGTAGCGAAAAGTTCACCGGGTGGGCATTGCGCTATTCGGCATTGCTGTAAATAACCTAATGACATAAGGTTAAATGGGATCGATCCCGGGCGGTGGACGCCGCTCCGGGGTCGGGAAGAAGGAGTTTCGACATGTCCGCAGAGGACTTCCGCGAGGTGTACGAGCGGCACGTCGGCCATGTGGTGTCCGGCGATATGAAAGCCGCGCTGGCCGATATGGTCCAGGAGAATCTCGCCACGGTGTTCGACGGAGTGAGCGTCCCGCGCGGCGCGGTCGACGGTTTCGAGATCAAGGACGTCCGTGCCGAGGGCGACATCAGAATCGGCGAGACCGTCTACGCGACCCCCGAGGGCGTGATCGGTCTCCGTTCCATCTGGGAGTCGCGTGACGGGCAGTGGAAAGCCGCGCGCCTCGAGAACTTCCCGGCCACCGGAACGTCGGCATGAGCGACGACGCGGCCGCCGTGCTCGAACTCCCGTGGGGACCGGCCGAGGACGGCCTCGACCAGCCGTACTGGGACGGTCTGCGCGCCGGTGAACTGCGACTGCAACGTTGCACGCGGTGCCGCGAATGGATCTGGGGCCCGCAGTGGATCTGCGGCCACTGCCACACCTTCGACCCGGGCTGGGAACCGGTCGACCCGGTCGGCACCGTCTACAGCTGGTCGCGCAGCCACTACCCGTTCATCACCGAACTCGCCGAGCGGGTTCCGTACGTGACCGTCCTGGTCGCGCTGCCGAATGCCGGAAACCGCAGGGTGCTCGGCATCCTCACCGGCGAGGACACCGATCGGGTCCGCATCGGCGATCCGGTGACCGGACATATCGAACTCGACGAGGGCGCGACGTGGCCGCTGCTGCGCTGGCGCCGCGGCGCGGCACGAGGAGAACAGGTATGAGCATCGTCCTACGCGGCGCCGCCGCGGTCGTCGGCGTCTGTGAACTGCACTACCGGCGCGGCGAATCCCCGCACGGCGAACTGCGGATGACGTTGGAGGCCATCGTGGCGGCCTGTGCCGACGCGGGCGTCTCGCCGAGAGAACTCGACGGTTTCGTCTCCTACGCGGGCGGCGGCCACGACGGCGCGATCCTCGGCGGCGCGCTGATGGTCGAGGACGTGCGCTGGTCCACGATGATGTGGGGCGGCGGCGGCGGCGCCGTCGCGGCCGCGATCAACAACGCCGCGGTCGCGATCGCGACCGGGCAGGCCGAGACCGTCGTGGTGTACCGCTCGATGGCTCAGGAGAACACCGGACGCCTCGGCTACGCGAAGTACTTCTACGGGCCGCACTATCTCGCGCACGGCGTCGGCTCGCCCGCCCAGGTATGCGCGCTGCGCACCCAGCGGCTGCTCGAACACGACGGCGTGCCACGCGAGGCGATGCGCGCGCTGGTGCTCGCCGCCTACCGGCACGCCCAGAACAATCCCACCGCGGCGGGGTACGGCACGCCGCTGGACGAGGCGACCTACGAGGCCTCACGGCTGATCACCGAGCCGTTCCACCTCTTCGACTGCTCGCGCGAGAGCGACGGCGCGGTCGCGCTGGTACTGGTCTCGGCCGAGCGCGCCAAGAGTATGCGCCCGGACGCGGCCTACCTGCTGTCGGGAGCCCAGGGCGCGCCCGGCGGTTACTCCTCGATCATCGACAACGACGACCTCTACACCTCCGCCGGATTCTCCGGTCGCCCCGGGCGATCCGGGGTCGCGGACCGGCTCTGGGCGGGCGCGGGGCTCGGACCCGACGACATCGACGTCGTGCAGGTGTACGAGAACTTCAGCGGCCCCGCCGTCGCGGCGCTGATCGACCACGGTCTGGCCCAGCCCGGCCCCGCCGCGGGCGAGGTGCTCACCGTCGACAACCTAACGGCCGGAATCGGAAAACTGCCGGTCAACACCAGCGGCGGGAATATCGCCGACTCGTTCGTCAACGGTATGGGCCTCGCGGTCGAGGCGGTCCGACAGATCCGAGGCACCTCGACCAATCCCGTCGCGGGCGCGCGCACCTCGCTGTTCATCGGCGGGCCGATGGCGCCGTTGGTCAGCTCGACGCTCTTCGGCCACGAAGACACCCTCTGACAGCCAAGGACTGATATGCACACCAACACCCTCGACCGGCCGGAGTTGTTCATCGGTGGCGAGTGGACCGCCCCGGAACTCGCCGACGGATTCGACGTGATCGAGGCCGCCACCGAGAAGGTGCTCGGTCGTGCCGCGATGGCGGGCACCGCCGATATCGATGCCGCCGTCGCCGCGGCGGGGGCGGCGCTCGGCACCTGGCGGGCGTTGTCGCCCGCGCGGCGCGCCGACCACCTGGACCGGTTCGCGGCCGCGCTGAACGCTCGGGCCAAGCAGACCGCCGTACTCGCCAGCCGCGAGAACGGCATGCCGATCAAGCTGTCGGTCGGGGTCAACGGGTACGCGCCCGGTCTCATGGTCACGTATTACGCCGACCTGATCCGCCGTGCCGATGTCGACGATGTCCGCCCGAGCGCGTTCGGCGGCCGGACCGTGGTGCGGCGTGAACCGGTCGGCGTGGTCGCCGCGATCACGCCGTGGAACTATCCGCAATCCCTCGCCGCGATGAAGATCGCCCCCGCGCTGGCGGCGGGCTGCACCGTGGTGCTCAAGCCCTCACCCGAAACATCGCTCGACGCTTTCGTTTTCGCCGATGCGGCACTGGAGGCCGGTCTGCCCGCGGGTGTGCTCAACGTGGTGCCCGCAGGCCGAGAGGCCGGTGCGTACCTGGTCCGGCATCCCGGCGTGGCCAAGGTGGCCTTCACCGGATCCACCCCCGCGGGTCGCGCTATCGGCGAGGTGTGCGGTCGGCTGCTGCGTCCGGTGACGCTCGAACTCGGCGGCAAATCGGCGTCCATCGTGACCGCCGACGCCGATCTGGACCTGTTCGCCGCGAACCTGCTCGAGGTGTCGCTGGTCAACAACGGCCAGACCTGCCACGCGGGCACCAGGATCCTCGCGCCGCGCGAATCGTATTCGCGGGTGGTCGAATTGGTGACCGAGACGGTACGCGGCCTGGTGATCGGCGATCCGCTCGACCGGGCGACGCAGATCGGCCCGCTGGTCAGCGCGGCGCAACGGGAGCGGGTGCTCGGCTACGTCGAGGCCGGACGAGCCGCCGGCTATCGCGTCACGACCGGCGGCGGTGTACCCCCGGACCGAACCCTCGGGTGGTTCGTCGAACCGACCGTCTTCGCCGGAGTCGACAACGCGGCGCGGATCGCGCAGGAGGAGATCTTCGGCCCGGTACTGACCATCACCGAATACGGCGACGAGGACGAGGCCGTCGCGATCGCCAACGACTCCGAATACGGCCTGGGCGGCACCGTGTGGACCACCGACGAGGAACGCGGACTGGCGATCGCCGACCGGATTCACAGCGGCACCGTCGGAGTCAACCACTACGCGCTCGACTTGGCCGCGCCCTTCGGCGGCGTCAAGGCTTCCGGGCTCGGACGCGAACTCGGCCCGGAGGGACTGGCGCCCTACTACAGCGCCAAGTCCGTCTACTTCGCAACCCGCTGACAGCACACCGCACGATCACACGGAGCAGATGATGGCACTTCCGCTGAACGGGATCCGCGTTCTCGACCTGACCGACGGTCTCGGCGAATCCTGCGGCCGATACCTCGCGGACTTGGGGGCGGAGGTGATCCGCGTGGAGCCATCGGCCGGATCACGTTCGCGCACCGCGCAACCCGTCGTCGACGGGGTCAGCATCCCGTTCGCACTGCGCAATGCCAACAAACTGAGCATCACACTCGACATCGACGATGCCGAGGGACGTGACCGATTGCGCGCGCTCGCACTCGGCGCGGATATCGTCGTCGAATCCTTCGGACCGGGAGGGCTCGACGGCAGGGGAGTCGGCGCGGCCGATCTGCGTGCCCTCGCTCCCGCGCTGGTCTGGGTGTCGATCACCGGCTTCGGACAGACCGGCCCCTACCGGGACTGGGCCGCGAGCGAACAGGTGCTGTACGCGCTGTCGGGGGTGCTGTCCCGCTCGGGCGCTCCCGGCGCCGAGCCACTGCTGCCGCCGGTCGGCCTGGTCGAGGAAACGGTCGGCGCGCACGCCGCGTGGGCCGCGCTGCTCGCCTACTACCGTCGCCTGCGCACCGGTCGGGGAGAGACGGTCGACCTGTCGGCCTTCGAAGCGATGGTGCACGGATTCGACCCCGGATTCGGCACCCAGGGGTCGGCCGCCGCGGGGCGTTCGGAGGACTTTCCGCGCAACCGGCCCGATGCCGCGGATTTCTACCCGGTGTTCCCGTGCGGGGACGGCCACGTCCGTATCTGTCTGCTGGCCCGGCGCCAGTGGCGCGGCATGTTCGAATGGCTCGGTGAGCCTGCGGAATTCGCCGATCCGAAATACGACACGATTCCGGCCAGGTTCGCCGCGGCCGCCACGCTGCACCCGCTGATCGAGCGACTGTTCGCCGATCACACCCAGCGGGAGTTGGTCGCCGAGGGGGCGCGACGCGGTGTTCCGGTCGGCGGCGTGCACACCTTGACCGAAGTGCTCGAGGCCGAACATTTCGCCGCCTCCGGCTCACTGGTCGACGTGGAGATCGCCCCCGGTCACCGTGCGCGGGTGCCGTCGGGATATGTCTCGATCGACGGTGAACGCGCCGGATTCCGTCGCAGGGCACCCGAACTCGGCGAACACGACGATACCGTCGACCCCGCGCGCGAAACCGACGTCGCGGTGGGTGACATTGGCCCGGAACTCGCGCCGCTGGCCGGATTGCGGGTGCTCGATCTCGGCGTGATCGTATTCGGCGCCGAGTTGAGCCGACAGTTCGCGGACTACGGCGCCGACGTGATCAAGATCGAGAACGCGAATTTCCCGGACGGCCTGCGCCAGTCCAAACGAGGTGCGGCACTGGCCGCGTCGGTGGCCTGGGGGCATCGCAACAAACGCAGTCTCGGACTCGACCTGCGTAGTGCGCGGGGGGCCGACATCTTTCGCCGCCTGGTCGCGAACGCCGATGTGGTGCTGGCGAATTTCAAGCCGGGCACCCTGGCCTCGATGGGGCTGTCCTACGAGGCGCTGGCGCGGATCAATCCCGGCATCGTCGTCTCCGAGTCGAGCGCGTTCGGCGGCTCGGGCCCGTGGCGCACCCGGCTCGGCTACGGGCCGCTGGTGCGCGCGTCCTGCGGGGTCTCGGCGCTGTGGCGCTATCCCGACGACGCCGAACTGCTGTGTGACGGTTCCACCGTCTACCCCGATCACATCGCCGCCCACATCACCGCGACCGCCGTGCTCGCCACGCTTATCGGCCGTATTCGAACCGGTCGTGGCGCGAATATCGAGGTGGCGCAGGCGGATACGGCATTGGTGCAACTCGGCGTCCAACTCGTGACCGAGGGATTGCGTCCCGGCACGGTGACCGCGACCGGAAACGCCGACCCCTACACCGCGCCCGGCGGCGTGTATGCCTGCGCGGGCGAGGACGAGTGGTGCGTCGTCACCGTGGGTGACGACCGCGAGTGGACCGCCCTGTGCGGTGTGCTCGGTCGCGCGGATCTGGCGACCGACGCGCGATTCGCGACGACGGCCGGGCGTCTCGCCCACCGGGCCGAGCTCGATGCCGCCGTCGCCGCCTGGCTGCGCGAGCGCGACCCATTGGCCGCGTCGGCGATGTTGCAGGCGGCGGGTGTGCCCGCGGGGGCGATGCTGCGGTTGCCGCAGCTGCTCGATGATCCACACCTTTCCGAGCGCGGCACCTACACGACGGTCGAGCACGCATTGCTGCGCGCGGGGCTGCCCGCGACCGCGCGCGCCGCCGCCTTCGCCGAGATCGCGGACCCGCCCACCCGGCCCGCCCCGCTCGCGGGTGAGCAGACCCGGTCGATCTGCGCCGAACTGCTCGGCATGGGTGTCGAGGAGATCGACGACCTGGTTCGCGCCGGGGTGCTTCAGCCACCGGCCGACGATCCCGCGCTGCCGCGACCGGTGGTCGCCGGGTAGCGCGATCGGCCGATACGCCCACCGCGCGAAGCAGGGTGAGTCCACGAACTCAGCTGTCGGCGAACACTATTCGCCGGTGACGGGCGTTCCCGGAGCATGTCCGAGAACCGGAGCTTCCCGCGCGCGGACCGTTCGGATCCGTGCGTCCGGTGGGCACGGGTATTGCGGCGATAACCGAATGACATTAGATTAAATGTGTCGGTCGACCCGATGTCGGTGGCGACGCGACCCCCTCGGGCCGCGCGCGATCGAACATCCAACAAAAGACAAAGAACGAATATTGTTTTTCGTTGACGAGATGTAAGTCACTGCTATAGGGTCGAGTGGCCCGCCTCACAGAACAGTCGAGGCGCGAAAGCCGGAGCGCGAGAGATGCCGTACGGCACCCGCCCCTCGCTCCGGAAAGCCCCCCGCTGCTGCCATGCGTTTCCCGCACAGCGCCGCCGGGTGGAGTGGATCAACAAGCGAGAGGACAGTCATGGGACGAGTCGATGGCAAGGTCGCCTTCATCACGGGAGCAGCGCGCGGTCAGGGGCGCTCGCACGCGATCCGGCTGGCCGAGGAGGGCGCATCGATCGTCGCGATCGACATCTGCGAGCAGATCCCCTCGGTGTTCTACCCGATGGCCACCCCCGAGGATCTGGCCGAGACCGAGCGCCTGGTCAAGGAAGTCGGCGGCTCGATCGTCACCGTGGTCGGGGATGTGCGCAAGCGCGAGGACGTGCAGCGCGCCTACGACGCGGGCATCGAGCAGTTCGGCCACGTCGACACCGTGATCGCCAACGCCGGGATCATGCCCGTCATCGATCAGGGCGTCGAGCCGCAGGCTTGGCACGACGCGATCGACACCATGCTGACCGGTGTCTGGCACACGCTGGAGGTCACCGTCCCCGGCATGATCGAACGCGGTGCGGGCGGGTCCATCGCCATCACCAGTTCGGCGGCCGGATTGACGAGTATCGGACTGAACACCTTTCCGGGACAGGCGGGCTACTCCGCGGCCAAACACGGTGTCGTCGGCCTGATGCGCCTGTACTCCAAGCAACTCGCCAAACACTTCATCCGGGTCAACACCGTGCACCCGACCGGCGTCGACACCCCGATGGTCGCGAACGCCGAGTACGGCGCTTTCGTCAACGCCAACCCCGACGTCGCCAACGACGACGCCTACAAGAACCCCATGCCGGTCGAACTCGTCGAGGCGGTCGACATCAGCAACGCCATCCTGTTCCTCGCCTCCGACGAAGCCCGATACGTCACCGGCATCACCATGCCCGTCGACGCCGGCTACAACAACCGCTGAGAAGGGCCGACACATGAGCATCACCGACATCACGTCCACGGCGCCCCGGGTCGCCGACCGCGAGCAGGTCTTCATCGGCGGCCGCTGGGTCGAATCCAGCGGCGAGGACTGGATCGATCTGATCGACCCGTGGAGCGAACAGCGGGCCGCCCGGATTCGCAGCGCCACCGTCGAGGACGTCGCCAGGGCCGTCGCCGCCGCGCGCGCGTCGTTCGACGCGGGCGCGTGGGCGTCCAAGACGATGGCCGAGCGCGCCGACGTGCTCGACGAGATCGCCGACCGGCTCGAGCAGCGAGTCGAGGAACTGACGACGATCGGTGTGCTCGAGGTCGGCATTCCGGTCTCGGTGAGCGCGCCCACCCAGCAGATGACCGCGGGTCTGTTCCGCGCGGTCGCCGCCGAGGCCCGCGATTTCGAGGTCCGCGAGGATCGCACCCGCGCCGACGGCGGCATCTCGCGAATTCTCAAGGAGCCCAACGGCGTCGTCGCGGCGATCATTCCGTGGAACGGCCCGGTCGGCACCATCTCCTTCAAGGTGGCGCCCGCGCTGGCCGCCGGATGTTCGGTGATCCTCAAGGGCGCCCCGGACGCACCGCTGTCGCCCGCCGTGTTCGCCGATATCATCGCCGAACTCGTCGCCGAGGGCCGTATTCCCGAGGGCGTGGTCAGCGTCCTGATCGCCGATCGCGAGGTGTCCGAGACGCTGGTCGCCAACCCGGACGTCGACCACATCACCTTCACCGGCTCCACCGCCGCGGGCCGTCGCATCGCGGCGCTGGCCAGTGAGCGGATCGCGCGGGTCTCGCTGGAACTGGGCGGAAAATCCGCGGCCGTCATCCTCGACGACGCCGATCTGAACCACGTGCTGCAATCGTTGCCGATGGGCGGCTGCCTGCAATCGGGACAGGCCTGCATCGCGCTGACCAGGGTGCTGGTCTCCCGCAAGCGCCACGACGAAGTGGTCGCGGCGCTGGCGGCGGCCTATTCCGCGCTGCCGATCGGAAATCCGTGGGAGCCGACCAACTTCCTCGGCCCGCTCGCGGGTGAACGCCACCTCGATCGGGTCCTCGGCTACATCGCCGAGGCCGAGGCCGAGGGCGCGAAGGTCGTCGTCGGCGGCGGTCGCCCCGAGGGACTCGACCACGGCTATTTCGTCGCGCCCACCCTGATCGACGGCGTGCGCAACGATATGCGGATCGCCCAGGAAGAGGTCTTCGGTCCGGTCATCTCGGTGATCACCTACGAGGACGAGGACGAGGCCGTCGCGATCGCCAACGACTCCATCTACGGATTGTCCGGCGCGGTGTACACCGAGGATCTGGATCGCGGCTACGCCCTCGCGCAGCGGATCCGGACCGGTACGGTCAGCGTCAACGGCTCGGTCATCGATTTCACCCTGCCGTTCGGCGGATACAAGCAGTCCGGCGTCGGCCGCGAGGGCGGCGTGGAGGGACTGGAGGAGTTCTTCGAGATCAAGACCGTGCACATGCCCGCGCAATAACGGTCGGCGCACCGAACGCGTAACGTCCCCGGAGAATTCTCCGGGGGCGTTCTCGTGCCCGGCGTATTCCGATCAGACGGTGAGTTCGGCCGTCTCGGAAGCAGTTTCGGGTGTCTCGCGCATCACGCCGTGCAGGAAACTGCGAATCATCCCCTCGAACAGCTGTTTCGAGGTGAGTTCGTTCGCGCTGATCGCGCGGGTGAGCGTCGGCTGCAACTCGCGATCCACGTTCGGGAAGATCGCTCTGGTACCTGTCGGACGCATCGCCTCGGTCAGTGCGGCGCCGATGGTCAACCGTTCCATGCCGTCGAGGATCTGCACGTGCAGTCGGAGGGGGACACCCGACGCCTCCAGGAACTGGGCCGTCTCCTCGTAGGTGTCGATGAGCAGATCCCGGGGGAGATACCGCATGAGGATCGGGGCGGCATTGCGGTGGCGCAGGATCGACTTGCGCAGGTTGAGGCCCAGCGTCACGAAGTATTCGGGCCAATCGGGACCGGGGCGGCGGCGCGGCATCGGTCCGGCACCGGCGATCTGGCGGGCCACCGCGGCGAGGATCTCGGACTTGTCGGCGAAATGGTGATAGAGCGAAGGAGCCTGCACTCCCAGGTACTTGGCGAGCCTGGGCATGCTGAACGCATCGAGTCCTTCGGAGTCGATGATCTCGATGGACGCCGCGACCGTGGAGGCACGGCTGATCAGAGGCTTCGACGGTCGAGGCATGTCACGCTTTCGGTCGACAGTGCGCGCTCGGCCGGATTACCTAGCGCGGTGAGGTAAATCGTAGTCATCGCCGGGCGCGGTGGCGATCGGCGGCACGCAGTCGGCCAAGAAGTCGAGAAGTCCGGCGCCGAGGACATCGTTGTCGTCGCCGCTGACCATGTGCCCGGCCCCGGAGACTTCTATGTGGCGAGCGCCGGGAACGAGTGTCAGCAGGTCGTCGGCGCCCTGTGTGCTCACCACCTCCGATTGCGCGCCGCGGATCAGCAGGGTGGGAACCGTGATCGCTCGCGCGGCCGCGCGGGCGCGGATCTCGCTGGCCTCCGCCTGCTCGGGGCCGTTCTCGCGATGCTCGAGCAGCCGCGGGTCCCAGTGCCAGTACCACTTGCCGTCCCGCAGCCGCAGGTTCTTGCGCAACCCCTCCACGCGCGGCGCGCGCGTGCGGTTCGGGTTGTAGGCGACGACCGCGGCGAGAACGTCGGCGAGCGTGTCGAATCCCGCCAGCCCGCTCCGCATGAAGGCGTGGATCTTGGCCAGTCCCTCCGGCTCGGCCCGCGGAGTGATGTCGACGAGTATCAGCGCGCGGCCGAGGTGGGGGTCGGCGGCCTGGGCGAGCAGTGCGGCCATTCCGCCCATCGACGCGCCGACCAGAACCGGCGGCTCGTCGAGCGACGCGACGACGCGTGCGAGGTCGCGCGCGTGCGAGTCCGGACTGTAATCGCCGTCCGCGGCCCACTCGCTGTCGCCGTGGCCGCGCGCGTCGATCGCGAAGGCCCGCCAGCCGTTCTCCGCCACCCGCAGGCCGGTTCGCTGCCACGAATGGCGGGTCTGGCCGCCGCCGTGCAGCAGCAGGATCGTGCCTTTGCGCGTCGTGGTTTCGGGGTCCCATCGCTCCGCTGCCAGGGTCACCCCGTCACCGGGTAGTCGTAGGAGTGTGCTTGTGATCGTCACCGCTGGTTCACCTTCGCGCTGTCAGTGTCCGGAGGTGCCGCCGTCGACGGCGAGCGTGGATCCGGTGATGTAGCTGGCGGCCGCGCTCGCCAGGAAGACGACGGCGGCATCGATCTCGCGCTGGGTCGCGCTCCGCCCCAGTGGACAGCCTCGCAGGAATTCGGCGAGCGTCTCGGCGGGCATCTCGCCGATCATGTCGGTGTCCACGAAACCGGGTGCGATCGCGTTGACCCTGATGCCTTTTCGGCCCGACCACTGTTTCGACAGGTCCCGGGTGAGTCCGATGAGTCCGGCCTTGCTCGACGCGTAGGCCGCCTGCGGCAGCGCCGAGGAGATCAGGCCGAGCATGCTCGAGACGTTGACGATGCTCGACCCTTCGCCCATCACCCGGGCGCACGCCTGCGCGGCCCAGTAGGCGCCGAGCAGGTTCACCTCGATCACCGCCCGGAAGTCCTCGGGCTTCTCGCGGGTGGCGGGGGCGGCATGGGTCACGCCGGCGTTGTTGACCAGGATGTCCAGTCGACCGAACTCCGTGACCGCCGCGTCGGCGAGCGCGGCGCACTGCTCGGGGTCGGTGACATCGGTCGGCACGACCAGGCATCGGCGGCCGAGTTCGGTCACCGACGCGGCCACCGATTCGAGGGCGGCCCGGCGTCGGCCCGCGACCACGATATCCGCGCCCGCCTCAGCCAGAGCCCTGGCGAACCCGGCGCCCAGGCCGCTGCCCGCCCCGGTGACCACCGCGACGGAGCCGGTCAGGCGGAACAGGTCGAGGACGGATTCGGCCTCGGATCGTGTCGTCGTGCTCATGCCGGAATGCTCCACTCTCCGAATGTCGGTCGCAGGGGCGAGTGCGGGATATCCGCACTATTACCTAACAACATAAGGTATATAGACGGCAAATAGTTAATCTAACTACTTAAGGTTTATGCTTTCGTGAAGACCGGCTCGCGCTTCGCCTCGAACGCGGCCACCCCTTCGGCGAACTCGGTCCCGGCCAGAAGTTCGAGCTGGCCCGCGCGTTCACGGCCGAAAGCGGTGTCGAGTTGCCCGAGTGTCGCGTCGTTGATCGCGTCCTTGGTGGCGTGGAAGGCCTCGGCGGGGCCCGCGCCGAGTCGCGCGGCGACGGCATCGACCGCCGCGGTGAATTCGTCGTCGGGACAGACCTCGGCGATCAGGCCGATCGCCGCGGCTTCGCGAGCCGGGAGTTTCTCGGCGAGCAGCGCCATCTTCATGGCGCGCGCCCTGCCCACGGAGGCGGCGACCAGCGCGGTCGCGCCCGCGTCGGGCATCAATCCGATCCGGGTGAACGCGAGCAGGAAGTAACTCGATTCGGTGGCGACGACGAGTCGCACGCGAGCGCCAGCGACGCGCCCGCGCCCGCGGCGGGTCCGTTGACGGCCCCGATCACCGGGCGTGGGAAGGCCCGGATCGCGGCGACGGTGCGATTGGCGGCGTCGATCATGTCGGGCGACGGTGGACCGCTGAGCTCGCCGACGGTGGTCAGGTCGGCCCCGGTGCAGAAGGCCCGGCCCGTTCCGGTGAGCACGGCCACGCGCGCGCTCGGATCCGAGGCGTACTTCTCGAAGGTGTCCGCCATGCGGTCGAGGGTCTCGACGGTGACGGCGTTCATGCGTTCGGCGCGATCGATTCGCACCGTCAGTACGCCGTCCACGAGGGTGGTCTCGACGCCGGGGAGGTCGGTGGTCATGCGATATTCCTTCGTCTGTCGGGCGAGAACGCGCGCGCCGGCGGCGAAACGGGTTGTCGGAAGACCCATGTGGTCGCGCCCTCGGGGAATCGTCGCCGCGCGAGCGGCCGTACCGACGCGCGCCGACGCCACCATAATCTACACCGTTTAGATAAGTCCCGTGTGCGGCTCCGGTGGCGTCGTCACAGCCCGATCGCTCAGCGCGGCAGCAGTGCGGGAACGAAGAAACTGCGAATCTTCTCGCGGAATCGGTCGAACGCGCCGTCCTCGTCACCGAGCTGGCTGATGTACATCATCTCGATCTCGGCGATCCATTCGCACAACAGGCGCACGTCGATATCGGTCCGCATCCGACCGGACTCCTGTGCCTCGGTCAGGATCGGCCCCCAGAGTTCGTAGGTCAGCTCGATCGCCGCGCCCGAGGCGCTGAGCAGCCGGTTGGACAACGACATCTCCTCCGGTGAGACCAGGAGGTGAACCATGGGATCGCGGCGGCCCCGGCTGACGTTGTGGCAGATGCCTTCGACGATGCGTTCCTCGAAGGTGGGCCACTTGGCGATGTGCGCGCGCGCCGGCTCGATGTTCATCCGGGCGCGCCGGACGACCGACGCCATGATCAAACTTTCCCGGTCGGCGAAATAGCGGTAGACCGTAGCCCGGGACAGTCCGGCGGCTCTGGCGACGTCCTCCATGGTCGTCTTGGCGATCCCGAAGCGCTCGAAGCAGGTTTCCGCCGCGGTCAGGATCGCGGAGGCCGCGTCGGGATTCGTCTCGTTGCCGGTCTCTGCGCGCACCTCGGGGACGATACCGGTCGAGCGACGCCGGTCGGTGGGCGTCGTCGTCGACCGGCCGCGGGGTTGCCAGCTTTATCGATGACCTTTAGATTATCGATGCGATGGAATCAGGACGCGGGAACGAACGACGGCAGGACGAATGTCTCGAGCATCCGGCGGTGCGACGGGTCGGCGGGGTCGTCGTAGTCGAAACGTCCGACCAGGATGAGCTGGACCAGACCGAGCCATTCGCAGGCCTTCTCGTTGTCGATCTCGGCCCGCATCTCCCCGCGTTCGCGGGCCTGGTCGAGTATCGGCGCCCACATCTCGAGGGTGAGACTGCTCGCGAGCTGGGAGGTGCCGATCACCGCCGCGGCGAGGTCCATGTGCTCCGGGCTGACGATCAGGCGGATGAGCGGATCCTTGCGTCCGTGATCGACCAGATAGATGAGCCCGTCGATGAGTTGGTCCTTGAAATGCTCGCGTTCGAAGACGTACTTCGTCCCGCGTACGAAGAGTTTGCGCGCGCGGAGCCGGATCAATTCGGCGATGAGGGTGTCACGGTCGCGGAAGTACCGGTAGATCGTCGGCCGCGACACTCCCGCGGCCTTCGCGATATCGTCCATCGTCGTCTTGGCGACACCGAAATGGAGGAAGGTCGACTGAGCTGCCTCGAGTATCTGCCCGCGTGCTTCCTCGACGTCTCCGCTGAGCACGTTGCTGTTACGTCGAGCCATGTCTTGTCCTGCCCTCCACGGGATTGATTGCGGACCCAGCGCCCACTTGACGATACCCGTATTACATCGGACGTTCACCGTCCACCAAGACGGGGCGTCGTGTCGTGTGTCGGCCGTGGCCACCGGCCCGTGCCGCCGAAAGAGGCGCGACGAGATGGAATCGTCGCGCCTCCGGATGTCGTGCTGTATCAGCCTTCCGGCGTGAAGACGATCGGTAGCCGGGTGCATCCGCGGACCTGGCTGGAGTGCATCACCGGGGGATCGGATTCGACGAGGTCGTAGTCCGGGATGCGGCGGTGGATCTCCTCGAGCGCCAGCTTGAGTTCGATGCGCGCGAGATGGGATCCGATGCAGCGGTGCGCGCCCGCGCCGAACGAGAGATGGCGGTTCGGCAACCGGTAGAGATCGAGTTCCGCGGGATCCTCGAACTCCTCCGGATCTCGGTTGGCCGAGCAGAGCATGAGGATCAGCTGATCGCCCTCGGCTATCGGGAAGCCGCCCAATTCCGTTGCGCGAGTTGCTCTACGGCCGGGGACCACCGCGGCCTCGATCCGCAGGATCTCTTCGACGGCGGTCGGGATGACGCTGTCGTCGTCGATGATCTGCTGCCGCCGATCCGGGTTGTTCGCCAGATGGATGACGCTCCAGGCCAGCGAGCCTTGAACGGTGTGCAGCCCGGCGATGAGCAGCAGGAAGAACATCCGGTTGAGTTCTTCGTCGGTCAGCAGGCGCTTGCCGCCTTCGAGCTGGAACTCGGTGTGGATGAGCTGCGAGGTCACATCCGTGCCCGGGTTCTGTCGACGTTCGTTGATCATGTTCTGGAAGTAACCGAGCATCTTGAACGCGGCCTCGCCGCGCGCCCGGTTGGATTCCTCCTCGCTGGCGCCGGGAACGCCGGTGAGGATGACATCGGTCGCGTCGGTGAATACCGGCGCGTCCTCGATCGGCCAGTCCATCAGCGCCAGAAAGACCCGGGTGGGCAGTTCGTGCGCGAATTCGGAGATGAACTCCGCCTCACCCTTGCCCGCGAATCCATCGATGAGTTCGTTGATGACGCCGCGGATATCCTCCTCCAGCGCCTTCATGCGGGTCGGGCTGAACAGCGGTTGCAGCGCGAGACGGTAGCCGGTGTGTTCCGGCGGGTCGAGCTCGATCGGGATGAATTTGCCGAACCCGGCCGTCGTGGTCACGAGGTTGTTCGGATAGCTGGAGAACGTCTCGGAGTCGCGCAGGACCTCGTGGATCTCCTTGTACCTGGTCACGATCCAGTGGCCGCCGTGTGCGGTCGAATAGACCACGGGGCCTTTCGCGGCCAGTGCGGCGACATGTTCCTGGACGTTGTCGACCGGGAACGCGAGTGACGGGTCGTAGACATCGAAGTCGACGACGAGGTCGGGGGGTACTTCAGCGGCAGTGGTCATCGCGGTTGTTCCTCGAGATCGGAGAGTTGCGACGCGTGCGTCAGTGAGAGCGCGCGTTCGGGGCAGACGGAGACGGCGGTGTCGGCGTCGCCCAACTGTTCGGCGAATATCGGGTCGACGAGTACGACCGGATCGCCCTGCTCGTCGGGTTCGACGAGCGCCGGGGCGACCGCGTAGCACATGCCGTGACCGGCGCAGGCGTGACGGTCGACGACAAGACGAGCAGGATCGTCGGTCATGTCACAGATCTCCGGGTGAGCCTTTGTCCTCGGCGAACCACATACCCACGCGGGAGATGGTGCCGCCGTCGGTCGCGGGCAGAACCAGCCCGGAGATGTAGGCGGAGTCGTCCGAGGCAAGGAACAGTGCGACTTTGGCGTTGTCGACGAGTGTCGGCGGCCGGTCGAGTTTGAGGGGGATGGGAGAGATCGACGAGTCCCACGGCCCCGCGACCTGTTCGTAGGACTGGCCGACGACCGGCGAACCGGCGGGCATGAGGAAGTTCGGCGACATGCCGTGGGTCGGCGCGATCGCGTTCACACGAATCCCGTACTGCCCGAGATCCAGACTCAGGCCGCGCACGAGACCGTTCACGCCCGCCTTGGTCGCCGAGTACAGCGCGATGTTGTGGTAGGCGACAAGCGACGCGGCCGAGGAGGTGGCGAGGATGGTGCCGCCGCCGTTCGCGCGCATGGCCGGGACGGCGGCCTTGGCGGAGTAGAAGACGCCGCTGAGGTTGACGCCGAGCACGTGCTGCCAATCGGCGTCGGTGAGATCCTGGAAATCGACCTGTTCGCCACCGGCGACGGAAGGAACGCCGCCACGGGACACCACACCCGCGTTGGCGAACATGATGTCGAGCTTGCCGAATTCCTCCAGCGTGGCCGCGACGGCGGCCTGAACCTGGCTTTCGACGGCGACATCGGCGGTGAGCGCGATGGCGGTTCCGCCCTGTTCTTCGACCAGCTTGACGGTCTGTGCCGCGCGATCGGAATCGATGTCGACGACCGCGACCTTCGCCCCTTCGGAGGCGAAGAGCTGGGAACACTGACGACCGAAACCGGATCCGGCTCCGGTGATGATGGCGACTTTGCCTTCGAGCTTCATGGGTTGTTACTCCGCTGTCGAGGGAATTGATACGACCGGTCCCGCGGGATCGTCGCTGGGGGAAAGACGCAGCAGTCGGGTCCGAGATGGCGCGCCCGGGCCGGGGCGGGATCCATCGCTGAGCGGATGGCGAGAGTGCTGTGCCTCACAGTCGAACGTACGGCACTGGACGTGTGACGTCAATCGTAATTTGTCAGCAGCTCTCGGTGCGAGACAACTGACGCTTCCTGTTATTCGTCACTACTCTGGGGTTGATCGGGGCATGGTTGCCCTGGTCCCGCCGCTTCCCACGTCCCGGCGGGCTCCCACGCCTCGGAGGCGATTCACGTGAGCACAGTCATGCAGTCGGTGTGCGCGACACGACCGTCCGCGCTGACCGTTCGCACCGCGCACCGCATCATGCAGCGGCACGCCCACTGGAGGGGTTCCGCGTGCGCCCAACGGGCCGCGGCGCTGGAATTCCTCGTCGCGGTCGGCCGGTATGTGCTGGATTCGCGCCGCTGCCACCTGCGGGTGATGTTCAAATCGACGGGCATGATGCTCGACTTCCAGTGCGATCGGTCAGCGGCCGAGGCGTTCGCGCATCGCATGCGCGCCCGCGGCGATTCGGAGATAGTCATCGACCGCGACGTCCATCCGGATATGCCGCCGCTGCCGTGCGCGCGGCTCTGGTCGGTCCGAGGCTGAGCCGCGCGACCATCAACCTAACAGTTATAGATAATTGGACGGAATGGCCCGTCTGTATTTACTTATCGCTCGCTAAGTGGATAACCTGACGTCGGGCCCACGACCGTGCCGCGATTCCAGTGCGCGGCGCGGCGACGGCACAAGGAGGAAACGCATGACAGACACGGTTCTGACCGAATTCGGTGACGGCGTCGCGGTGATCACGATCAACCGCCCCGAGGCGCGCAACGCGATCGATCGAGCGACGGCCGAGGGCATCGCGGCAGCGGTGGACGAACTGGAGAGCCGATCCGATCTGGTGATCGGCATCCTGACCGGAGCCGGTGGAACGTTCTGCTCCGGAATGGATCTGAAGGCCTTCGTTCGAGGCGAGAATCCGATGATCCGTGGGCGGGGTTTCGGTGGTCTGGTCGAACGGCCGCCGAGCAAGCCGTTGATCGCCGCGGTGGAGGGTTGGGCGCTCGCGGGCGGTTTCGAACTCGCCCTGAGCGCCGATCTGATCGTCGCCTCGCGTACCGCGAAGTTCGGAATCCCCGAGGTCAAGCGCGGTCTCGTCGCGGCGGCTGGAGGACTGCTGCGCCTGCCGAAGACGCTGCCCTACCAGCTGGCGATGCAGATCGCGCTGACCGGTGAGCCGTTGAGCGCCGAGGACGCGCACCGCCACGGCCTGGTCAATATCGTCTCCGAACCGGGCGCCGCGCTGTCGGACGCGCGTGACCTGGCCGCGCAGATCGCCCGGAACGCGCCGCTCGCGGTGCGGGCGACCAAGCAGATCATCGCGGGCGCGGTGCGGTGGACCGACGCCGAGGCATTCACCGCGCAGGGAGAGGCTGTCGCCAAGGTCTTGGCCTCGCAGGACGCGCAGGAAGGCGCTCGCGCGTTCGCCGAGAAACGTGCTCCGCAGTGGCAGGGACGGTGACGACGGGCATGATCCGGACCCGATTCTGCGACGTCTTCGGCGTCGAACACCCCATCGTGCAGGGCGGCATGCAGTGGGTCGGCCGTGCCGAGCTGGTGTCGGCGGTCGCGAACGCGGGCGGGCTGGGATTCCTCACCGCGTTGACCCAGCCGACCCCCGACGATCTCGTCCGCGAGATCGCGCGCTGCCGTGAGATGACCGACCGGCCGTTCGGGGTGAACCTGACGATCCTGCCGTCGATCAACCCACCGCCGTACGCCGAATACCGTGACGCCGTCATCGATTCCGGCATCACGGTGGTCGAGACGGCGGGGTTCAACCCGGCCGAACACCTGCCGGCGTTCCACGCGGGCGGGGTCAAGGTTCTGCACAAGTGCACCAGTGTGCGGCACGCGGTCAAGGCGCAGCAGCTCGGTGTCGACGGCATCTCGATCGACGGTTTCGAATGCGCGGGCCACCCCGGCGAAGACGATATCCCCGGCCTGGTGCTGATTCCCGCCGCCGCCGAACAGATCACCATCCCGATGGTCGCCTCCGGCGGCTTCGGCGATGCCCGCGGTCTGGTCGCCGCGCTGGCCCTGGGCGCGGACGGCATCAACATGGGCACCAGATTCCTGGCCACCCGGGAAGCGCCGGTGCACGCGAATGTCAAGCGGCGCTTGGTCGAGGCCACCGAACGCGATACCGATCTGATCTTCCGCTCGCTGCGCAATACCGCGCGGGTCGCGCGCAACTCGGTCAGCCGGGAGGTCGTCGAGACCCTCGGCGCGGGCGGCGATTTCGACGCCGTGCGCGAACTGGTCGCCGGGGCGCGGGGGCGCAAGGTCTTCGAGGTCGGCGATCTCGAACTCGGTATCTGGACCGCGGGCATCGTCCAGGGTCTGATCCACGACGTACCCACCGTTGCCGAGCTGATCACTCGGATCGTCACGCAGGCAGCGGAACTCATCAACGGCCGCCTCGCGGCCGCGGTGCGATAACCACAGAAGGGATTCAACAGTGAAGATCGAGAACGCGGTCGCGGTGGTGACCGGCGGTGCATCGGGACTCGGCCTCGCCACCGTGCGCGAATTGCACGGCCAGGGTGCGAAGGTCGTGATCGTCGACCTGCCTTCCTCCTCGGGCGAGACGGTCGCGAAGGAACTCGGCGACGGCGCGGTATTCGCCGCCGCCGACGTCACCGACGAAGCGCAGATCACCGCCGCGCTCGACCAGGCCTCGGCGCTGGGGGACCTGCGCATCGCGGTGAACTGCGCGGGAATCGGCAACGCGATCAAGACCGTCGGCAAGCAGGGCGCCTTCCCGCTCGCCGATTTCAGCCGGGTGATCAACGTCAATCTCCTCGGCACCTTCAACGTGATCCGGCTCGCCGCCGAGCGCATCTCGAAGACCGAGCCGCTCGGCGAGGAACGCGGTGTCATCATCAACACCGCGTCGGTCGCGGCCTTCGACGGCCAGATCGGGCAGGCGGCCTACTCGGCGTCCAAGGGCGGTATCGTCGGCCTGACCTTGCCGGTCGCGCGCGATCTGGCGAGCCTGCGGATCCGTGTCGTGACGATCGCGCCGGGACTGTTCCACACCCCGTTGTTCGCCACCGCCTCCGACGAGGTCGTCGCGTCGCTCGGCGCGCAGGTTCCGCACCCGTCGCGGCTCGGCGATCCGGTCGAGTACGGCGCGCTGGCGCGCCATATCGTCGAGAACCCGATGCTCAACGGTGAGACGATCCGCCTGGACGGCGCCATCCGTATGGCGCCGCGCTGAGCCGGTATCGTCGCGCTGTCCGCACTCCGATGCGATAGGTAGTTTCATGGGTCGACGCAGTGACGATGTCGTGGAGCAGCAGTGGCGCAGGGTCGGCGATCTCGATCTGAGCCCGATCCTGTCCGCGGCCCTCGACGTGTTCTGTGAACACGGCTTCTACGGCACGACGGTGCGCGAGATCGCCCGCCGGGTCGGGCAGACCGTTCCCGCCCTGTACTACCACCACGACAGCAAAGAGGGCATGCTGGTCGCTCTGCTCGAACTGAGCACGAGCGATCTGCACCGACGGGTGCGTGCCGCGGCCGAGGGCGCGGGTGACGCGCCCGCGGCACGGCTGGCCTGCGTCGTCGAGGCGATCGTGCTGCACATGACGGTACGCAGCAAGATGGCCGCGCTGGACCCGGAGACGCGCCATCTGTCCGCGGACAACCGCAAACGGTATGCCGCCCGGCGCAAGGATATCGAGTCGCTGATGGTCGAGATCATCGAAAGCGGTGTGCGGCGGGGCGAATTCGTCGCGCCCGAGCCGGACGAGACCGCGCGTGCGTTGCTGGGCATGTGTCAGTCGATCGGTCGGTGGTATCGCCCCGAGGGAACGCTGCGGCCGCGTGAGTTGGCGGATCGGTACGCGGGCATCGCGCTGCGCGCCGTCGGCGCCGAACATCGCGTCGGCGAATAGCCGAGAAGACAGTGCGAGCCCGAGACGGTGTATCCGACTCGGGCTCGCACGGTTTCGTGCTCTAGAGCCGTTCGATCAGCGTGGCGTTGGCCATTCCGCCGCCCTCGCACATGGTTTGGAGCCCGTAGCGGCCATCGGTGGCCTCCAGGTGATTCAGCAGGGTGGTCAGCAGGCGGGTGCCCGAGCCGCCGAGGGGGTGACCGAGGGCGATCGCGCCGCCGCGCGGGTTGAGGCGCTCGGGATCGGCGCCGAATTCGTGCTGCCACACCAGCGGCACCGGCGCGAACGCCTCGTTGACCTCGTAGGCGTCGATGTCATCGATCGCCAGTCCGGACTTGGCGAGCAGTTTCCGCGTCGCCGGGATGACGCCGGTGAGCATCAACAGGGGATCGCTGCCGGTGACGGCGAAGGTGTGGAAACGGGCGCGCGGGCGCAGGCCGAGCGCCTGTGCCTTCTCCTCGCTCATGATGAGCACGGCCGACGCGCCGTCGGTGAGCGGGGACGAGTTTCCCGGGGTGATCTTCCATTCGATCTCGGGGAACCGCGCGGCGATCTCCTCGGAGTAGAACGACGGCTTCAGCCCGCCCAGGCCTTCGGCGGTCGTGCTCGGTCGCACGGTCTCGTCGCCGGTGGCCTGCCCGCCGTCGATATCGATCGGCAGGATCTCGCTCGAGAAGTCGGCGGCCGCGGCGCGGGCGTGCGATCGGGCGGAGAACTCGTCGAGGGTGGCGCGGTCGAATTTCCAACGCGCCGAGATGAGTTCGGCCGAGACGCCCTGGTTCACGAGCCCTTCGGGGTAGCGGGCGGCCACGGCGGGCCCGAACGCGTTCCGGCCGAGGGTGGCCGTCCCCATCGGGACACGGCTCATCGATTCGACACCGCACGCGATGGCGATGTCGTAGGCGCCGGCGACGATTCCCTGCGCGGCGAAATGCGCGGCCTGCTGACTCGATCCGCACTGGCGGTCGATCGTGGTGGCGGGCACGGCTTCCGGGAATCCGGCCCCGAGCACGGCGCTGCGAGTGATGTTGAGTGCCTGCTCGCCCGCCTGGCCGACGCAACCGCCGATGACGTCGTCGACCAGTGCGGGGTCGAGGCCGGTCCGTTCGATCAGTCCGGCCAGCACGGTCGAGAGCAACTGTGCCGGATGGATACCCGACAGTTGCCCACCCGGCTTGCCCTTTCCGGACGCGGTCCGGATCGCGTCGACGATGACTGCGGTGGTCATGAAATCTTCCTCTCCACAATAACGGGTGATATGCGCGGACGGCGGCGCGGGCGATACCCGTGCCGCCGTCGCGGTCGAGGTTCAGGAACGTCGAGGTTCAGGAACGCAGCAGGTCCCGGTGGATGATCTGCTTCATGATCTCGTTGGTGCCGCCGTAGATGCGCTGGATGCGAGCGTCGATGTAGGCCTTGGCGACGGGGTACTCCATCATGTAGCCGTAGCCGCCGTGCATCTGGACGCCCGCGTCGATCACCCGGCCCTGCAACTCGGTCGCCGAGAGTTTCGCCTTGGCGGCGTCGACGGCGGTGAGGGTGCCCGCGTTGAACTCGCGTACGCACCGGTCGAGGTAGGCGCGTGAGACTTCCACGGCGGTCTGCAATTCCGCGAGAGTGAAGCCGAGTCCCTGGAATTCGCCGATGTGCTTGCCGAAGGCGGTCCGCTCACGCACGTAGTCCAGCGTCCAGCCGAGTACGGCCTCGGCCGACACCTGCGCGGCGATGCCGATGCCGAGTCGTTCCAGCGGCAGGCTCTGCATCAGGTAGCCGAAGCCCTGACCGAGTTCACCGAGCAGGTTGGCGGCGGGAACGCGGACGTTGTCGAAGAACAATTCGGCGGTGTCCTGGGCGTGCAGACCGACCTTGTCGAGTTTGCGTCCGCGGCCGAAGCCCGGCGTACCGTCCTCCACGACGAACAGGCTGAACCCGCGCGAACCCGCTTCGCGGTCGGTGACCGCGAAGACGATGACCAGATCGGCCAGGATTCCACTGGTGATGAAGGTCTTGGAACCGTTGATCACCCAGGAATCGCCGTCGGCGACCGCCGTGGTCTGGATCGCGCGTAGATCGCTGCCCGCGGCCGGTTCGGTCATCGCGATCGCGCCGATGGTCTCACCGGTGACGAAGCCGGGCAGCCACCGCCGACGCTGCTCGGCATTCGCGTGTCGAAGCAGGTAGTTGAGCACGATGTCGTCGTTGGTCGAGAACCCGGACTGCAACGCCGACGCGCCGACACGGGCGATCTCGGACTGGATGACCACCCGGAAGCGGTAGTCGGTCTCGCCCGCGCCGCCGTATTCCTCGGGAACCGAGAGCCCGAGCAGACCCTGTTCGCCCGCCGCGCGCCAGGTCTCGCGGTCGATCAGGCGCTCGGAATCCCACTTCTCCATCTTCGGCACGACGTGGCGCTCGACGAATCCGCGTACGGTCGCGGCGAAGAGTTCGTGGTCGGCCTCGAAAAGGTCTGTCTTCAACGTAATCCTTCCCGTATCGGGTTCTCGTTCCCGATACGTCGTGTCACTGCTGGGTCAGCAGCTTCTGGGTTTCGCGCCGGAACACCTGATTGGCGATCTCGTTCTGGCCGAGCACCATTCGGCCCGCACTGGCGCTGGTCATGCCGCGCTGCGAATCACGCAGCAGCGGGAAATCCTCCGCGTGCAGCACATCGAGCAGGATCTGCCAGTTCTTGTCCCACAACCGGGTCCATCGCTCCTGGGTCAGCTGCGTCTGTTCGACCGGGGGAACGATCAGCCGCATCTCCATCCGGCAGCGCTGCGGATCGGTCGGGTGCGGGCGGAAGGTGAGCAACTGGAAGTGATCGGGCTGGCGCAGCAGCGTGCTGTTGGGCAGGAGGAAATGCGTTTCGGTGACCTCGTCGGCGAGGCTGCGATCGCCGGGGTCCTCCTCGATCCACCGGTCGATCGACTTGCGCGGCGCGATGAATCGGCAGTGCCGCCCGAAATCGTCGAAGGCCATCACATTCGTGTGGATGTGTTTGGCGGCGGTATTCGGGTGCGCGTACTGGATGTGGTAGCCGTCGAGGAAGGCGTCCTGCATGATCTTCCAGTTGACCGGCTCGTCGAAACCCTCGGATTTCACGCAGACCTTCGGTCCCAGGTCGTAGGACTCGAGGATGGCGTCCATGTCCGGGCCGAGCCACGCCGCGACATCGATGGTGGCGTCCGCGTCGTCGACCACCCAGATGAAGCCGTGGCGTTCCTCGGTCGGCAACTCGACGAGTCCCAGGTTCGCGCGATCGGCCTCGCCGAAGGTGTTGTCCCTGGTGATGGTGCGCAGACTGCCGTCGGTGTCGTAGGACCACCGGTGATACGGGCACGAGAACAGCCGGCAGCGGCCCTTCTCCTCCTTCTCCAACAACGCCCCCCGATGGCGGCACAGGTTCACGAGCGCTTTGACCCCGCCGTCGCGCTGCCGCACGACGATGATGTTGTTGCGCGGCATCTGCAGGGTGAAGAAATCGCCGGGTCGGGGGACCTCGGAGCCGTGCGCGACGATCGACGGCGACCTGCCGAAGATGAGATCGCGTTCGCGCTTGGCGATCGCCGGGTCGGTGAACTCCTCGGGCTCGAACCAGGTGATGTGCTCGTACTCGTCGGTCGTGTCGTTGCGCAGATGCGTCAGCGCACGGCGAATGCGTTCCTCGCGGGGAGCCCCGACCTCGGTCATGGCTTTCCTCCAATATCTTTCGGCGCGCCCGGTGTCGCTGTTCGGCTGGCGAGACGACCACCTGGCTGAGCTGTTGAGATTCCTTTCTAAATCTAACTCATGTAGATTTATGTGTAAACGGGAGGACCGAGGAGGACTGCTGCGAGATGATCACTCACACCTGGTGCGAGCGCCTCGACGACGGCGATGTGGCCGAAGCGTCGACGCTGGTCGCGGAGGCGGCCCGCTACGACGAGGAGGCGGGTTTCACCGCGATCGAGCCGCGTGAGGTGCTCCCGGAATCGGCCGGACCCGACGAGGTGGTATGGCACCTGCCGATCAAGGCCCGCCGCGATCTGAGTACGCGCGACGACGCGCCCGTGGTGATGGTCGCCTACCTGCGCCTCTCGATCGATCGCCACGGTCAGGGGACGGTGGCGATGGTGGTCCATCCCCGATATCGGTCGCGCGGCATCTCGACCACCTTGGTCGAGGAACTGGGCCTGGACGTGTCGGCGTCGGGCGGCTGGTGTGGAACAGGTGCCAGGTCGCTGCGCGGCTGGGCCTACGGCAGCCATCCCGCTTCCGAACGGCTGGCGCGGCGATTCGGGGTGGCACCGGTCGCACGGCTGTGGACCGTGCTGCGCCACCTGTCCGGTCCCTTCGCGCTGCCGCTGGCAGCGGCCGAGGTGCCCGACAGCGCGGTGATCGTCGAGTTGCCCGATCTCGCCGACCCGGGCGTGGCCGCGCGGGTGCGCGAGGTCGTCGAGCGTGCTGACCTTGCCCACTCGCACGTCGAACAGTTCGTCGCCGAATGCGCCGGTGCCACCGGACGGGTGCTGATGGCGTCGGACCTGTCGGGGCGCGACCTGGGATTCGTGTGGTTCGACCCGCGGCTGCGCGAGCACATGGAGCTGCGGACCGCTTCCGTGCGCGCGCTGATGCTCGCCGCGGATGCGCGGGGCGCGGGTCTCGGGGTGGCGTTGCTGACCCGTGCGCTCGGACGCCTCGCGGACGGCGGCGCGCAACTGGCGCGGATGCGGGTCGATCCGGAGGACGAAGGCGCGGTTCGTATGTTGCGCCTGCTCTCGTTCGAGCAGGAGGAAGCCCACGCCTGTTACCAGGTCGGCGCCTGGATCGATCCGCCCGTGTATCGGCGCGAATAGCCGAGGCGGCATACCGATCGTGTCGATCACGCGGTCGCGGTCCCGGACTCCTCGGTGAGGCCGCAGGGGTGGACCTTGCCGCAAATTAAACTAATGGCATAAGATTTAGCAGCATTTCGATAGGTCGATCGTGTTGGGAGTGACCGGATGAGTGAGGCCACGGCCGGACAGGCGTCGCGGCGGATGCGGGTGGTCGCCAAGAGCGATATCGCCGACGGCGTCGTGGCGCTGCGACTGGTCGACGCCGACGGCGGCGCCGTGCCGACATGGGAGCCCGGCGCGCATATCGACCTCGAACTCGAATCCGATCTGGTGCGTCAGTATTCGCTGTGCGGCGATCGCGCCGATACCGGTTCGCTGATGGTCGCGGTGCTCAGGGAGGCGTCCGGGCGCGGCGGATCGATATATGTGCACGACAAACTGGAGGAAGGCGATCTTCTCGAGGTCGGTGGCCCGCGCAATCGCTTCGCCCTCATCGACGCGCCGTCCTACCTGTTCGTCGCGGGCGGTATCGGCATCACCCCGCTGCTGCCCATGTTGCGACAGGTCGAGCGGCGCGGCGTCGCGTGGCGACTGCTCTACGGCGGCCGAACCCGTCCTGGCATGGCCTTCGCCGATGAATTGGTCGCCGCGCACCCCGGTGAGGTGGACATCCGTCCGCAGGACGAGTTCGGGCTGCTCGACATCGCGGGTGCGCTCGACGCCGCGGGGGAAGGCGTCGCCGTCTACTGCTGCGGTCCCGAGCCGTTGTTGCTGGCGGTGGAGGCGGCCGGGCGGGAGCGCGGGCTCGACGTCCATGTCGAGAGGTTCGCGCCCAAAGCCGTCGCCGAGGATGCCGTCGACGCGGCGTTCGACGTCGAGCTGAGCCGCACCGGCACGACCGTCGAGGTCGGCGCGTCCGAGACCATCATCGACGCGCTGGAGCGCGCCGGGGTCTCGGTCGAGTTCTCCTGTCGGGAGGGAACCTGCGGGACCTGCGAAGTCGCCGTCCTCGGGGGCGAGCCCGACCATCGGGATTCGGTCCTCACGGACGAGGAACAGGCGGCCGGGGACGCGATGATGATCTGCGTGTCGCGCTGTCGAGGATCCAAGCTGGTGCTCGACCTATGACTCGTTTAAACTACGGCCATTAGATAAATGGTGATGGGCGTCACGTACGGCTCGGTGGGCCGGTCACGCGCCGGATACCGCAACAAGGAAGTCGAGGAGAACATGGCAGCGACTATCGGATCTGCCCTGGGCTGGTGGGCCCGTTCCAAGGGCGATCGGACCGCGATCGTCGTGGGTGACGAGGCGCTGACCTACCGCGAGCTCCAGAACTGGTCGAGCCGCATCGCGCGCTCACTCGCCGATCGCGGCATCGCGCGCGGCGATCGGGTCGGTGTGCTCGGACCCAACTCGCTGGCGTGGCCGGTCATCGCCCTCGGCGCGATGAAGGCGGGGACCGTCCTGGTGCCGCTCAACCCCAGGCTCAAGCCCGCCGAACTGCGCAAGGTCATCGATGACGCGGGGATCACCACCGTGGTGTTCCCCGGCGAATTCGCGGCGTCGGTCGAGGCGACGAGGACACTCGGTGACGGGTTCGCCGGTATCGAATTCGGCGAGTTCACCGCGTTGCGTGACGGCGGGATCGATGACTTCCGCGTCGACCTGGAACCCGATGAGCCTGCCGCGTTGCTGTTCACCAGCGGTTCGACCGGGCTGTCCAAGGGCGTCATCTGCACCAACCGCACGCTTCTGAGCATCGTGTTCGAGGCCTCGCTCGTCGAGGAGGGGCTGCGGCCCGGAACCACGACGCTGCTCGTGCTTCCGCTGGTTTTCACACCCGGCCTGGTCTGGGGCCTGCTCATGACGATCGTGCTGGGCGGCAAGATCGTCATCGAGCCGGACTTCGTTCCCGGCAAAGCGGCGACGTTGCTGGCAGAACACGATGTGCAGGCGCTCTTCGGCGTCCCGCTGATCTTCGAGGCCATCTCGCGGTCGGCCGAATTCGAGGAGACCGACCTGGGTTCGCTGCGCACCGCCATCGTCGGCGGCGCCGCGGTGCCGGTATCGCTGTTGGAGCGCTGGGCCAAGAAGGGTGTCGCGCTGCGTCAGATCTACGGCATGACCGAGGCGGGCGGTGTCGCCACCGCGACCCTGGTCCAGGAAGCCGCCGACCATCCGGACTCCTGCGGTACGGGGTCGATCTTCACCGAGGTGAAGGTGATCGCAGAGGACGGAAGTCCCGCCGAACCGGGCGCGGAGGGCGAGATCCTGCTGCGCGGCCCCGGGGTGACCCCCGGGTACTGGAACGACGAGGAGTCGACGGCCGCCGCGTTGCGTGACGGCTGGCTGCACAGCGGCGACCTGGGCAAACGCGACGAGGAGGGTCGGTTGCAGTTCGTCGATCGGCTCAAGGATCTGATCATCACCGGCGGCATCAACATCTCCCCGGTCGAATTGGAGCGGGTGATCGGCGGGATCGACGGTGTCGAGGAGGTCGCGGTGATCGCGGCCACCGACGCCCGATTCGGCGAGACCCCCGCCGCCATCGTGAAAGTCAGCGGCGACGTCGACGAAGCCGTGATCATCGAACACTGCGATCGGCTCGTCGCCGACTACAAGGTGCCCCGATACGTGATCATCAGGGACGAGCCGCTGCCGCGACTGCCGAGCGGAAAACTGTCCAAGACCGCGATCCGCGCCGAATATCGTGACGTCGCAGACCGTTTCGAGAAACTGCGATGACGGCCGCGCCGACACGCCCTGCCCGGGCAGACGAGGCGCAGCGCGTGGTGCGAGTGGAACGCGACGGCGCGATCGCGGTGGTGCGGTTGCATCGTCCGGATCGGCTCAACGCGTTCAATCAGCAGATGCGCGACGAGCTCCTGGCCGCGTTCGACGAATGCGACGGTGACGACGCCATCCGCGCCGTCGTCATGACCGGTTCCGGCCGCGCGTACTGCGCGGGGGCCGATCTCGCCGACGGCCCCGACACCTTCGTCGTGGAGGCGGGCGACGCCGGTGAGATTCCGCCCGATGTCGGCGGTGAGGTCTCGATGCGGATCTACCGATCGCGCAAACCGGTCGTCGTCGCCGTCAACGGGCCCGCCGTCGGCGTCGGCGTCACCAGCACCCTGCCCGCCGACGTCCGAATCGCCTCCGACACAGCGCGATTCGGCTTCGTCTTCACCCGTCGCGGCCTGATCCCCGAAGCTTGTTCGTCGTGGTTCCTGCCCAGGATCGTCGGCATCGCCACGGCCTTGGAATGGACACTGAGCGGTCGCATGGTGTCCGCGTCGGAAGCACTGGAACGCGGGCTCGTGAGCGAAGTGCTCGCCCCCGACGAACTGCTTCCCAGAGCGATGGAGATCGCGCGATCGTTCGCGCGGGGGACGGCACCGGTGTCGGTCGCGCTGACACGGGAACTGTTGTGGCGCGTGCTCGGAGCCGAGGGGCCCGAGGTCGCGCACCGTGCGGAGTCCAAAGGTATCTTCGTGCGTTCCAGGTCGGCGGACCTGCGCGAAGGTGTCGATGCCTTCCTGACCAAACGTGACCCGGAATTCATCGATTCCGTGGCGGACGGACTGCCCTCACTGTTCGACTGACCGGCTGATCGACGCGCCACGCGGCTGTCCGGACCTACACCGTGGGTCCGGACAGTCGCGTTTCGCATTTCTGCCCTCGGCACGTCTGCGGATCGAGCACGAGCTGGCAACAGCATTACAAATGACGATTGACGTCACACGTAATGTGAAGTACCGTCCTGTGAGGCGCGACACTATTCCCCCGTGCAGGCGATGCGCATCACCGCGCGTCGCGGATGCGGGACGCACGGGCGGTCGTGGTTTTCCTCGCGCTCGTCCGTTGTTCGGACCGAGGCGCGGTCATCGTGGAAATACGGAGTAGCCAAACAATGAAGTTCGAAGGCAATGCTGCCGCAGCGGCCGATCGATCGACGAGCGTTCCCCAGATTTCCCCCACCGATCATTTCGAGCGCACAGAACTTTCCACCGAACCACAGTCCAGTGGTGACGAGTCGAGGCAGCGGATCGCACCCGCACACCGTGTCGCGGAATACCTTTCGCAAGCACCCGCGAAAAGCTTGGCGACATTGGGCAGGTCGGCCCAGTTGACCGGGGCCGTGGTCCGCTATGCGGTCATCGATACCGTCAGAATGCGAATGCCTGTCCAGGAATTGGTCGACCAGATGTGGTCGCTGTTGAAAGTGACCGCGCTGCCCGCTTTGCTGATGGCGATTCCGATCGGTGCCGAAGTATCGGTCCAGGTCGGCGGAATCATGAACCAGGTGGGGGCGAATTCGCTGGCCGGTGCCGCCAGCGGTCTCGGCGTCGTGGGTCAGGGCGCGCCGATGGCCGCGGGGCTGTTGATGAGCGGCGCCGCCGCGTCGGCCATCGCGTCGGATCTCGGAGCACGGGCGATCCGGGAGGAGATCGACGCGATGCGGGTGATGGGCGTCGATCCGGTGGAGCGCCTGGTCATGCCGCGGTTCCTGGCGATGATCGCGATCGCGCCGATTCTGTGCATCATCATCATCTTCGCCGGTGTTTTCGCCGGGCTCCTGATCTCGGCCAACGTCAACAACGTGGTGCCGGGCAGCTTCTGGCAGTCCTTCGGGGCATTCGCGACACCGACCGACCTGGCCTTCTCGGTCCTGAAGGCGCTGCTGTTCGCGGCCATCGTCGTCCTCATCGCGAGTCTGCGCGGCTTGGAAGCGAAAGGCGGGCCGAAAGGCGTGGCGAACGCGGTGAACGCCTCGGTCGTCCTGAGCGTCTTCTGCATCTTCATTACGAACCTGCTTGTCAGCCAATTGCAGATGATGTTCTTCCCGGCGCGGTTGGCGTGATGATGACCGATAAACCCGCCGAATACCGCTACATCCGGATACCGTTCTTGCTCGCGCCGTTGCACGCGGTCGGTCGCGGCGTGACCGGTTTCGTCGGTGAGATCGGCCAGATCACCGTATTCACCGTCAAGACGATCTACCTGTTGCCGACGACGGCCCGGAACTATCGGAAGCAGACCGTCAAGGTCATGAACAACATGGCCTGGGGGAGCGGATCGCTGATCGTCGACGGCGGCGTGGTCAGTTTGATGTTCTTTCTCGGCGTCGCCGTCGGCGCCGTGGTCGCGATCGAGGCATTCATGGCCTTGAATCTGCTCGGCTTCGGCGCGTTGACCGGAATCATCGGCTCCTTCGGCAATATCCGGGTGATCGCCCCGATCATCACCGGAATCGGATTCGCCGCCCAGGCGGGTTGCCGCATGACGGCCGAGATCGGCGCCATGAGAATCTCCGAGGAAATCGACGCGACGGAATCGATGGGATTACAAGCGATTCCGTTCGTGGTCGGCACGAGGTTGATCGGTGGAATGCTCGTCGTCCTGCCCGGATATCTGATGGGGCTTGTGGTCAGTTTCTTCACCGGCGGGATCATCGTCAAGGTATTCCATCGACAACCCGAGGGAACCTACGACCACTACTTCGCACAATTCCTCAGCGTGCCCGACCTGGCTGCCTCGGTCGTCAAAGCGGTTACCTTCTGTGCGGTCGTCACGATCATCCACTGCTACTACGGATATTTCGCCACCGGTGGTCCCGCAGGCGTCGGCGCGGCGTCGGGCCGAGCGATCCGGGCGAGTCTCGTCGTCATCGTTGTCCTGAATTTCGCCATGACGGTTGCCATCTGGGGTCTGAGCCCCCTTCTGATCTTCAAAGGATAGGTCGATGGGAAAGACAAGGAACCAGGATTTTCTCCGAGGCTCCGATCGTCAGCAGTCCAGAGTCGTCACCGGCGCGGCGGCGGCCGTGCTCGCGGTCGCGACGGCGGTCGCGGTCGGCGCGGTGTGGATCTACCCACACTACGACGAACCCGAAGGACTCGCGGTCGCTATCGACGTCCCCTACGTCGGACCCGGGGTCGCCACGGGGACGAAGGTGATCCTGCACGGCGCCGAAGTCGGCGAGGTCACCGAACTGGTCAAGACCAGGCCCGATACCGTCCGTATGACGGTGACACTGGTGCCGGATGAGATCGGTGGCCTGACCGACTCGTTCGATCTGGACTTCCGCCCGCAGAACTACTTCGGGATCACCGCGGTGAACCTGATCGATCGTCCCGGCGGCGGCGCACTGACCTCCGGGCGCACCCTCGCCCGTGTGCCCGCGGGCGACTTCACCATGTCGACGATGCTGGAGAGGGGTTCGGTCGCCATCGACGGCACGTTGACCACGCCGATGGTTCGAGCGCTCGACAAGGTCGTTCGATACACCGATGGACTGACCCCGCTGATCCAGTCGGGAATCGTGTTCGCCGACCGTGTCGCGGCCACCCAGCAGGCCCTACCGACCGAACTGCTGCGATACGTGAACGACATCCTCGCGGTAATGCCCGCGTTCAGCGCCCAGGCGATCGACAGCCTCGCCTACGTCTACGACAGCGTCTACAACCGCAGACCCGACGGCTCGGTCGGCGTCGACGACGCGTTCATGGATTACAGCGACGTGGGCCTCGGGCTCGCCGCCAACAGCCTCTTCGGCAAGGCGGGCAGCCTGCTCGCCTCGCACGGCTCCGAACTGACGCCGGTGACCCTGCTGGTCAAGGCACTCACCGACGCGATGCCACAGGGGCTCGACGGCGGCGCTGCCCCGGCGAAATTGCGGGAACTGATCGATCGCTACAACGCGGCGTTCACCGGACCCGCGGACGGGAAGACGCTGAATCTGCGGATCGTCCTGGACGATCTGCCGATGATCGCCGCGCCGCTCGCGCAGACCGGACTGCCGCAGACTCCTTCGCAGGAGGGACCGCGATGAGTCCTCGGGTCACGATGTTCGTCACCCTCGCCAAACTGGCTGTGGCCGTTGTCGTCTCGATCGCGCTGTTCGCGATCGTGTTGAGCGCCATCAGGAATCCGGTGGAAGGGGAAACCTCTTTCTACACGGCGGAATTCACCGATGTCTCGGGACTGCACGTCAACGGTGACGTCCGCACGAAGGGGGTGCGGATCGGGAAGGTGCGCTCGATCGAGCTGAACCGCAGGGACGGTCGGAGCGTGGCCGAAGTCGAGTTCTCGCTGGAGAAGCCGTACCGGCTGTTCGACAATACCGTTCTGGCGGTGAAGTACCAGAACCTCACCGGTGTTCGGTTCATCGACCTCGATGCCCCGGAGCGAACGGGTATCGAGGTGCGCCGACTTCCTGTCGCCGCGACCCGGTCGTCGTTCGACATCACCGAACTGTTCAACGGCTTGCAGCCGGTGCTGAACACGATGAGCACCGAGGAGATCAACACCTTCATGGAGAACGCGATTACCCTGTTGCAGGGCGACGGGACCGGTCTGGCGCCGATGCTCGACAGTATCCAACGACTCGCCGACCTGGCCCACGACCGCGAACAGGTGATCTCGACCCTGGTCACCAACATGTCGCGTATCGCCGACAGCATGGGCGGCAGATCGCCGCAGGTGGTCCAGTTCCTGCACTCACTGAGTTTCCCGATAGCCAAGGCGATGACGGTGTTGGAGGAATTTCCCAAGACCGCGGCCTTCGGCCCCGAATTCCTGACCCCGGTCCACCGTCTGCTCACCCAACTCGGCCTCGATCGCGACCTGGATATCGACCAACTGCTCGAACGGGCCTTCGCCTCGATTCCGTCGGCGGCCGAAGCGCTGCGCTTGCTGCCCGTCGCTTTCGCGGGCCTGCAACTGCCGCAGTTGACGACCCCGGCGGCGGGTGCGATGAACTGCGCCAACGGGGTGGCGCGACTTCCTACGGAAGTCCGTGTGCTGCTGAATGGGAGTGAGGTAGTGGTATGCAACGGGCCTCGATGAACCCGCAGGGCGGACAGTCGCTGCTGCGGCGGCTCACACACCGCGTCACACACGACGAGATGCTGCTCGGGGCGGCGGTCGTGCTGATCGCCGTCCTCGCCCTGGTGACGACGACCGTGCTCTACGCGCGGCCGGTCGGCCAGCGAACGATCGCCTTCGAGACCACCGACGCCTCGGCACTCGCACCCGGCCTGGAAGTGCGCATCGCCGGTATCACCGTCGGCAAGGTCACCTCGATCGCACTGCGCCCGAACACGGTTCGGGTACAGGCACGGATCTCCGACGATGCCTTCGTCGGAGACGACTCACGGGTCGAGGTACGTATGCTGACCCCGGTCGGCGGATACGCGGTGACCCTCATCCCCCTCGGCGACACACCACTCGGGGACTCGGTGATCCCACACGAGCACGTCACCGCGCCCTATTCGATCGGTGACGTCCTCCAGGCCGCACCGCATGTCACCGACAAGGTGGAAGGCGCCGCCATCGATGCCGATATCGACCAGGTCGCCACCGCACTCCAGCACAATTCGACGTCGGTCGGTTCGCTGATCGCCGGTATGAACAGCATCGCCACCGTCATGGACCACCAGCGCGAACAGGTCCGGCGGATCGCCGATCTCGCCTCGGAGTACCTCGAATCCTTCAACGCCGACCGAGAATTCGTCTTCGACCTGATCCGTCAGGTAGACATCGTCGTCACGACCTACAACAACACCCACGTCGGATTCAACGAGGCCTATCGCCTGCTCGGTGACGTACTCGCCAGGGTGCAGCCGCTCGAGAAGTACTACCTCGACCACAGGGACGAAGCGCGCGCCGCCATCGATCAGGTCCGGCACTCCATCGAGGACTTCCGGACGAACATGGGGCCCGCCATCGATCAGTTGCAGAATCTGCGGGACCGCCTGGCGGCCTGGCTGACTCCGGAAGGTCTCGCTGCGATCAGTGGCGGAACCGTGTCGGCGACACAGATCTGTGTACCCCTTCCCGGACGGACCTGCTGACATGAAGAAGAACAGAACTCGGCTCGTCGGGATCCTGGTGATCGTCGGTGTCGCGGCGGCGGGCGGAATCGGTGTCGCCGCCACCGACGGAGGCCAGGAATCCACCGACGGATTCTGTGTCCGGATGCCGGATTCGGTGGGACTCTACGAGGGAAACCCGGTGACCCAGATGGGATTCCAGGTCGGCAAGGTCGACCGGATCCGGCCCGTCGGCGACCACGTCGAAATCGGTTTCACGCTCGCGGGCGGACGCCGGTTCCCCGCCGATGTGCTGGCGGTCACCCGATCGAAGTCGATCCTGGCCGACCGCAGTCTGGAACTGGTCGGCAACTACGACGCCGGACCGGAACTGACGGCGGGGAAGTGTATCCCGCTCGAGCACAGCTACACCCCGAAAAGTATCTCCGAAATCGCCGGATCCGCAGCGGATTTCATTGACGAGCTCAGTCCGAGCGACGGCAGGCAGAGTTTGCGGAACGCCGTCGCGGGATTCGAGGAGGCACTGCGCGGCCAAGGTCAGAACGCGCGCGCGATGATGCTGCACGCCTCCGCCGCCGCGAACAGTCCCGATCAGCTGATCGCCGATATCGGCTCGATCATCCTCGATATGGCGCCGCTCACCGATGACGCCCTGCGACAGTGGTCGAGCATCCAGTCGATCCTCGATCAGATGCCCGCTGTCGTCGCCGCGGGCATCGGACTGTGGCCGGGAACCGTCGACGTGTGCGTCGGCGTCGGATGGCTGGTGAATGTCCTGCACGACGTGCACACCGAGTACGGCGATCAACTCTGGCCGATGCTGCGCGGTCCGGTCGCCGAGGCGATCCACCTCGCGGCGGGCCGGTCGGGGGATATCGCGAGCCTGTTGGCATCGATCCCGTCGGTCGCGGCGATGCTGCGTCAGCAGAGCGACGGCGACGCCGCGATGGCGGTCGCCTACCAGCCGCCGATGGTCAGGATCGACACGGCGGACTCCGCGACGGTATGCGACGCGCTCAACCAACTCGCGCCCGGCACCTGCACCCCGTCCGCCACGGGGCAGGCCCAGATTCCCGCCACGACCCTGCTCGACCTCGTCCTCGCGAAAGGCCGATGATGACAACGAATTTCGAGCTTCTGCGGAATGGGGCCGCCGCGGTGGCGATGTGCTGCGGCCTCCTCGCGACCGGCGGCTGCTCGCTGGGGCCCGACGATCTGCCGTCGGTTCGAGGCGGTGTCGGCAACGGGTACACCGTCGGGATCGAATTCGTCAGTGTGATGAATCTGCCCAACGGCGCCGACGTCATGATGGACGGCCTGCGCGTGGGTGAGGTCCGCGATGTCACGGTGCTCGACGACGCGGTGAAAGTGACCGTCCAGTTGAAACAAGGCAGCGAGGTCCCCGTGGACGTACGCGCGGTGATCCGTCAGAACACCCTGCTCGGCGACACCTACATCGCCCTCGACCACGACCGGGTCGGGGCCGACGCGCAATTCCTGCGGCCCGGCGACGCGGTGACCGCCGACCACACCAGTTCACCGCCACAACTCGAGGACACCATGGCGGTCCTGGCCTATTTCGTCAACGGCGGCAGCATCCAGCGGATCCAGGACGCGATGCGCCGGATCAACACGGTGATGCCCGCGACCCCGGACGTGGCCCGCTTGGCATCGGTCGTCGCCGTCGACCTGCGCGACCTGGCGGGCGACACCGGCGAGATCGACCGCATGCTCGACGGATTCGACGCCACCGCGGTGGCGCTGAACGAGAAATCCCAGACCCTCGCCACGCTGTTCGCGCCGCAAGCCGAGCACTACTGGCGGCGGGTCGCGGTCAATATCGTCTCCTACATCAGCCAGATCCTGCCCTCGGTCGGCAGCGTGTACCAGGGTGGTCTGTGGCTGGTGCCGATGCTGAACTCACTCGCCGACTCCGGTGACCTCATCGGGAGCATCTGGGACAAGGCACCCGCCGACACCGTGAAACTGTCGGATTTCCTCCGCACGACAGTACTACCCTTCGCGCGGCACCCCTCGCTGAACATCCGCTCGATCGAATCCGCGCAGGGGCAACAGATCGTCACCGATGTCGAGAATCTCCTGCGGATGCTGGGGGCCGTGAAATGAACCTCAAAACACCACTGTCCGTGCTCGGCATGGTCGCTCTCGCGGTGTCCTCGCTGCTGTATCTCGACAGCCTCGGCCTCGAACACGACGCCTTCGCCGACGTGAAGACAGCCAGCCTGTCGATCCCGGACACCAACGGACTCGTCGTCGGATCACGAGTGTTGATACGAGGAGTCGCTATCGGACACGTGACGCGAGTCCATTCCTCCGCCGCGGGCATCGACGTCGAATGGAGCTACGACAGCGATTACCGGATCCCGACCGACAGCCGATTCCGAGTCGACAACCTGTCCGCCCTCGGCGAGACGTACCTGGCCGTGATCCCCACGGTCGCCGCCGGGCCGTATCTGGCCGAGGACGCCGTCATCCCGGCCGACCGAGTCGTCGTCCCGACCACCTTCAAGGAACTGTCGCAACGATTGACGACTTTGCTCGAACAGATCGAGCCCGAGCGGATCCGGGAGATCTTCGCGACCGTGGACCTCGCGTTGCCCGACGATCCGTGGGTGCTCGGCGACCTGTCCCGCGCGGGGGAACTTCTCGCGGGCACGCTGACTCGGCAGTCGGCGAATCTGACCACGCTGCTGTCGAGTATCCAGCCGATATTGCTGAGAACCGGAACCGTTCCCGGTGATCTGGCGGGCGCGACGCCGATCCTCGGTGATTTCGGTTCGGGGTTCAGCGATGTGCTGGCCGGCATCCATTTCGCCGCGTCGTTCGGCCCCTTGAAGGACGGGATCGAGTTCGGCGCCGGACCCCTGCTCGATCAGTTGCAGGCTTTCCTCCATGACACCTCCGCCGATCTGCACACTCTCGGCGTCGACCTGCTACCGGGTATACGGGCCGGAACCGCCGCGATGGCGACGGTGAACGTCGGGCAACTACTCGATACCGCCATCGCCGCGACGTCCTCGGGCGACGCGGTCACCGTCCGCGTCGGTCCACCGGGAAGGTGAGATCGCGATCGTCCCCGCCCGAGCTGTGATCACCCATTTTCAGAGGAAGACATCATGACCCAGTCAACCGACCTGCCTCCCGCCCGCGAGGACGCCGATACCGTCGCCGCCCAACCCACGCGATCCGCTCCCGCATGGACCGGAATCCTGCGCCGTGGACGTGACGCGGGCGATTCCGCGATCAAACTCAAAACCCTGGTGTCCGGAGTGGTCGTGCTCGCGATGGCGGCCACCATCGGCGTGCTGGGGTGGCAGCTGCACCGTGAGTCGGGTGACCTGGACGCGATACACGCCGCGGCGGCCGATTCGGCCCGTGCCGAGCAGGTCGCGCTCGATTACGCCACGGCGGCGGCGGAAATGAACTTCCAGGATCTGTCGACCTGGCGAACGCGTCTGACCAAGGGGACCAGCCAGGAACTGTCGGGGCGTCTCACCCAGGCCGCGACGTCGATGGAGCAGATCATCATTCCGCTGCAATGGGTTTCGACCGCGAAGCCGATCGCGGCCAAGGTGCGTTCGGTGGACGACGGGGTGTATTCGGTCGACTGTTTCGTCAGCATTCTGACCAAGAACAGCCAGGCTCCCGAGGGAATCCAGTCCACGGCCACCTATCAACTGAGCCTCGACAGCGCGAACAACTGGACCATCTCCGATATCGGCGGAATCGGCCCGGCCTTCGGCCCCACCGATCCACCCCGCTAGAACTCGGGGTACGCGCTCGGCAGGGGGCGCGACGGCGTGACGCCGACGGAGGTCATGAGGTGTTCGATCAGGTGGATCAGGACCTGTTTGGCCGATTCGCGGTCGCGGACATCGCGGAGGGGGATCGAGACATCGTCGGCAGATCGAGGGCTCGACGAATTTCGTCTTCGTCGTAGATGTCGGCGTCATCGAAGCAGTTGACGGCTGTCCGGGTGTGCCGAACAGGTAGAGCACCAGGTGGGGGCTAAGCGTGATGCGGCCGAAGTCCAGCGCGACGGTGGTGGTGGTCTTGCTTTGCACGCCTGTAAGGTCGTCGAGGGATGCCCCGATGGCCGTCAGTTTTCCGCGGTGCGCAGCGGTGTTATCTCGCGCTGACCGTGGTGACCAGAGTCGTTTTCCCGACGCCGAATCCGCCCGCGATGAGGATCTCGAGCGCGTCGACCGCGCAGAGTTTGATGGGATCGACGTAGTCAGATTCTGCGTATGCCATCGAGTACCGCCTGCAGGAGTCGGGGGTCGGCGCGATCGGTGGGTGGGGTGGGGGACCGATATATGACGTGCCCGGAATGGATCAGGTCGCTGACGAGGACTTTGACGGCGGCGAGCAACAGGTTGAGGTGGGCGGCGAGTTCGGCGATCGACAGCGGCCTGCCTTGGCACAACCGCACGATCTCGCCGTACTCCCGGTCGAGAGTGGCCGCCTCGTGTTCGGTGCGGACGGCCACGACCAGGGTGAGGATGTCGAGGGTGTGCAGGTCGCGTCCGGCTCGGCCGCGGGTGACGGCGAAGGGACGGACCAATGGTCCCGGGTCGTCGCCGAATTCCCAGCCCTGCTCGCCGTAGCGGGTCACGGTTTCAGAGGGACGCGCAGTGTGCCCGAGTGGGTGCGGGGTAGGGCGGTGAGGTGGTCGCGGACCTGCCCGATGATGACGTTCATCTCGTAGGCGATCAGACCGAGGTCGGCCTCGATGGTGGCCAGTAGCGCCAGACACGCCCCCTGCCCCGCCTCGGTGACCACGAGATAGCCCTCGGCGAGTTCGACCACGGTCTGGTGCAGCGCGCCTTTGTCGAATCGGCTGCCGACTCCGCGGGCGAGGCTGTGTAGGGCGGAGGCCATGGCCGCGAGATGTTCGGCGTCCTCGCGGTGCAGGGTGCGGGTGCGGGCCAGTGGCAGGCCGTCGGCGGACAGGACGATGGCGTGTTCGGAGCCGGGTGTGCGTTCGACCAAGCCGTCGAGGAGCCAGTCGAGTGTGTCGCGGGCGTTGGTCGCCGTGGTGTTGTTCATGTCGCGGGTCCGTTTCCAGCTTCTCGGTTCGGGTTCGTGGTGGACGTGCGTGCTTGGCGTGTGCCCTTCTGGAAGGACGCCATCGACCGGCGGACCTCGGTCGCCGGGCGGCGCTGGTCGGGGGATTGCCACACGATCTCGGGTGGCTCCTCGTCCACGCGTAGCTCCGGTGCGAGGTGGGACTGTTTGCGCCGCTTCGGAAGTGGTGCACGCCGATGAGGGCCGGTGCGCGCGGTGACGTCGGCCGGCGCGATCCCCGGCTCGTCGCCGGAACTCGTTCGCTGATGTTCGCGGGCGAGGCCGTCGGGGGAACGGTCTTCGTGGGACCGGTTGTCGGGCCACGGTGGCACCTGCGGGGAGATGAGTGCGGACAGTCGCGGAACCTGTTCTGTTCGGTTCCGCGTCGGTTGATCGAGTGCGCGACGCGCGCGTGTGGACACCGCGGGGACGGGATCGGCGTCGCCGTCGCCGATTTCGAGCAGCGCCGTCGGGATCAGGACGATGGCTTTGACGCCACCGTAGGCCGATTCTTGGAGGTTGACGGTGAGGGCGTGGCGTTTGGCGAGTCTGCTGACGACGAAGAGGCCGAGGTGGCGTTGTCCCGCGAGTGCCAGTTCCTGAAAGTCCTGCGGTTCACGGAGCAGATCGTTGAGGCGTTCGCGTTCGTCGAATCGGATGCCGAGTCCTTGGTCCTCGACTTCGATGACCACGCCGCGGCCGACGAGGTTGCCGTGGATGGACACCAGCGATTGCGGTGGTGAGAACAGTGCCGCGTTGTCGATCAGCTCGGCGAGCAGGTGGATGAGGTCGGCGACGGCGTTGCCCAGGACGTGGGTCGTCGGAAGCCGGATCGCGCTGACGCGGGTGAGGTCGTCGGTTTCCGATACCGCGCTGCGGACGATCTGTTCGAGTGCGACGGGGTCTCGCCAGCGGCGTCCGGGTTGGCCGCCGCCGAGGATGAGCAGGTTCTCGGCGTTACGGCGCGCCCGGGTGGCGAGGTGGTCGAGTTGGAAGAGTAGTTCGAGGTGTTCGGGGTCGTCTTGTTTGGATTCGGCGATGTCGAGGACGTCGAGTTGGCGTCGGACGACGACCTGGCTGCGGTGGGCGATGTCGAGGAAGACTTTGTTGAATCCCTCGCGGGTGCGTGCTTCGGAGGCGGCGGCGGTCATGGCGGTGCGTTGGGCGGTGCCGAATGCCGCTGCTACCTGGCCGATTTCGTCGAGTCCGTGGTCGAGGATCGTGGTTTCGGCCGCTACATCGACGGCTTGTCCGTCGTGCAGGCGTTCGATGATCGACGGCAAGGTCTCGTTCGCCAGTTCCAGTGTCCGCGAGCGCAGCGAGCGCAGGCGAGCGACCAGGCGGTTGGCCAGCAGCAGTGCCAGTACGAACGCGCTGATCGCGGTGGCGGCCACGCCGATGCCCGCCCAGATGACTCGCTCGAGTGAACGATCGGCGGCGGCGGTGGCCAATGTGTTCGCGTAGAGCGCGTGGTCGCGGAACAGGCCGACGAGTTCGACATCGATCGCCCGCTCCGCGGCGAGAAACTCGGCATGGGGGACCGGAAGAACGCCGCGCTCGGCGAGCGCGTCCTCCGCTGTTGTCGCGGTACGCCATTCGGCGCTGCCGGTGAGCCGGGCCAGTCGCTGACGACCGTCGTCGGTCAGCCGTGCGCCCAGCGCGTCCAGTTGGTGCCGGTACGCACCGACGAGCTCGGTGACTGTGCGCCGTTCGTCGAACCCGAGCGGGCTGCCGGACTCGGTGACCGCCGCCGCGATGGCCGCCGCACGGGAATGGAGTTCGGCCGTCTCGACCAGGTTCCCGGCGGTCATCTCCTCGGTGGCGGTCAACGGGTCGGGGGTATAGCGCGCCAGATCCTCCAGCCCGGGGCCGACGGTTCCGGCGAGTGCTCGGTAGAAATCGTCCACCGCCGCAATATCGGCCTGACCCATATCCACCGAGTGTCTGACGACCGGTGTTCTGGCGGCCAGTTCGACGAAGGCAGGAGTGGATCGCGCGACAGCCTGCGGATTGAGTCGCAGCATTTCCACGCCCATCCGACCGAGCGCGGCCAGTGCCGCGTCGGTTTTCGCCCGATGGGTCGCCAATCCCGATGCCGCTCGCGGGTCGGCGTTCATCGCGAACAGACTCTGTAGGCGTTCCTCCTGGACGGCGGTGACGAAAGTAGCCAGCGGGTCGACCTGTTCGTCGAGGTACACCGACCAGCGGTTCGTCGCTCTGGCGTCCTTCGTCAGGACCAGGATGATGATCGTTCCCGTGCCGAGCAGTGCCACACAGGGCACGAGCGCGATGGCCAGCACCCGCGTTCGTATGCTCTTCCCGCGCGGTACACGCCACCGGTCGGCGCCGGAATCCGCCGGTCGTCCTATCGAAATCCGCATGACCCGCAACCGTTCTCCACCCCTGCCGAATGCGTGGGCGCGCCCGGCCGGGCAGGACGTGTCGATGCGCGGGCGACCGGCGCGGGACTTCCGGTATCACGTGGTGTGTTCGTCGGTGGCACTGGGCATTTCGAGAAGTGTCGAATCAAGGAGGTTCCCGGTGATAGGCGAGTTCGCTGAATATGTTTCTGGCGGAATCTTCGGTGGGCAGGCGAGGTGGTTGTCCGCTTTAACCTTCGAACATTAGATTATTCTGCGGGCGACCGTAGAGTAGTTCCGGCGACGCTGTCAACGTGTGGCACCGTGTCGCTGCGGGTTTCATCGATGCCCCTGTGCGGTGTCGGTGTCGAGGTCGAACCGGGTGGCGTGATCATCGCCGATGGCCGACCGGAGGCCGTTGGGGTCGATGTGGCCCGCGTCTGCCCGACGACGACACGATCTCGTATATAGCTGACAGCTATGAAATCGGTCGGCGACGTTCGAGGTGACTTCGTCCGATACCCGGGCGGATCAGCGTCGGTCCGTCTCTGTATGCGTGGCCATATATTGCCTGATGAACAGTATTTCAACGCTCAATTTACCTAAAGCCTTGCGGTTTATGACCTATAGACTTTAGGCTATCGCCACTCGATCGAAAAGTGGTTCAGGTCACGTTCAGTGCCCTTCCGCTACACACGACAGGAGTTGGACCAACATGCCTTCGACCACCTCGAGACTGCGATATATCGCGGGCGGGACGATCGTGCTGCTCACACTGGCCGCATGCGGAAGCAATTCCGACGGCGAAACCACCGGCGGCGCACGAAATTTTACCGGTGACCCGGTCACGGTCATGACGCTCGCGCCGGTCAAATCCGCGGCGATGAACACACCCGAGGTGATCACCGCCGCGGAGGCTGCCGTCGAAACCATCAACGCCGCGGGCGGACTCGGTGGGCACGAGGTGAAACTCATCGCCTGCAACGACGGGAACAACGCCAATCAGGCGGGTGATTGCGCACGCCGGGCGGTCGACGCCAAGGCGGTGGCGGTGTTGGGCGGATTCACCACCAACGGCAGCACGATCATCCCGATCCTGGAGAAGGCGGGCATTCCGTGGATCGGCGCCCCCGCTTTCTCGGCCGAGGAACTCTCCAGCAAGGTGTCCTATCCGCTGGTGTCGGGCGCGGCGGCATTCGCGGGTATCGGCGCGCGCGCCGCACGCGACGGTTGCGCGTCGACCTCGATGGTCCTCTACGACGTGCCGACGGCGGAGAAGGCGGCGCAGTTGATCAACCTCGGCATCTCCAGTGCCAAGGGACAGCAGGCCGGCCACATCAAGGTGCCCACGACCACCACCGACTTCAGCAGCGTCGCGAAGTCGGCGGGCAATTCCGATTGCGCCATCGTCGGCCTCCCCAACGATCAGGTGGTCGCACTGGCGACCGCCAGCCGGACACTCGGTGAGAAGACCAGGTACTACGCCCTGCAGGGCGCACTCAACGATCAGGTGCTCCGCGGGGCGAAGGACGCGCTCGAAGGCGCGACGTCCGCGGTGAACTTCGTGGTCGCCACCGATCCCGCGTGGGACGCCGCCGAGGCGGCGTCGTCGAAGGTCGACTGGACCTATCCGTACAACCAGAACACCTGGGCTTCCTACCAGGTATTGGTCGAGGCACTCGCAGGCGTCACCGATATCTCGGCGGCGTCGGTGATCGTGGGACTGGACAAGACCAGTAGCGCGAAGGCCGGAGGCGTGACGGCGCCGATCGACTTCACCAAGCAATTCCCGGTTCCTGGTCTCGATCGCGTCTTCAACCCGAACATCACCTTCGTGAAGGCCAAGGACGGCACGGTCGTGCAGGACGGTGGCTTCGAGAACCTCACCGCGTTGTTCGCGGGCTGATCGACACTGTGCCGCACCGAGATTCGGGCGGCACAGCTCGAGTCCGTCCGATCGGCAAGGAAGAATTCAGATGAGTGTCATGTCACCACCGGTAGGCCGCATCGGCGAATCCGTCATTCGCGCGAAGGGGCTCACCGCCGGGTACGCGGGAACACCCGCGGTCATGGACGTCGACCTGACCGTCGACGCGGGCGAGGTCGTCGCGCTGCTGGGTGCCAACGGCGCGGGCAAGTCGACCACCCTGCTCGCCCTCGCCGGAGAGCTGGCGCCGATGGGCGGAACGGTCGAGGTACTCGGCCTCGGTGTCCGCCGCCGCCTCGATCACCGGGCGCGACACGGTCTGGGATACCTGACCGAGGGCCGGTGCGTGTTCATGGATCTGACCGGCTGGGAGAATCTGCGACTCGGACGCGGCGCAGCGAAACGGGCGATCGAGTTCTTTCCCGAACTCGAACCGCACCTCGGCAAGAAAGCCGGACTGCTCTCTGGCGGCCAGCAGCAGATGCTTGCCCTGGGCCGCATTCTCGCCGCCGAACCACGATTGATCCTGGCCGATGAACTCTCATTGGGTCTGGCGCCGATCGTGGTGCGCCGGCTGTTGTCGGTGCTGCGGTCGGCCGCCGATCGGGGTACGGCCGTCGTACTCGTCGAACAGCACGTCCATCAGGCACTCGAGATCGCCGACCGCGCGTATGTGCTGCATCGCGGCCGCGTGGTGATGTCGGGATCCGGCGCCGAACTCCGCGCGCGAGCCGACGACATCGCCGCCCACTACATCTCAGGGGAGGCCTGACATGGATGTATTGACCTTCGCTCTCATCGGTCTCGGAACCGGCGCTATCAACGTCCTGTTGGCGCTGGGACTCGTGCTGATCTACCGCGGATCGGGTGTCATCAATTTCGCCCACGGCGGATTCGCCTTGCTCGGGGCCTTCATCGTGATGGATCTGCGCACCGAGCACGATGTCTCCTGGCCGGTCGCTTTCGGAGTGGCGGTGCTCGGCACCGCCGCGGCCGGACTTCTCGTGCAGGTCCTGGTGATGCGGCCACTCCGGACCGCGAGTCCGCTGGCCCGGGTGATCGCGACACTCGGGGTGCTCACCGTCCTGATCCAGGCCATCCTGCTCGAGTTCGGCGCCGAACAGCGCACCGTGCCGTTGCCGGTGCCGTCCGGTCCCGTCCGGATCGCCTCGGATGTGATCGTCGGCAAACAGAACTTTTACCTGGTCGGCATCGCGGTCGTGATCGCGGTGGCGTTGTCGATCGCCACCTTCCGAACCCGAATCGGCAACGCGCTCACCGCGTCCGCCGAGAATTCCCGCGCCGCCGCGGCGCTGGGGTGGTCACCGAATCTGCTCGCCGCGCTGACCTGGGGGCTGGGCGGAGCGCTGGCCGGTGTGGCCGGAGCCCTGTTCCCGGCGACGTCGACCGGGTTCATCTCGATCGCCCAGATGAGCGTGCTGATCGTCGGTGGATTGGCGACCGCGCTACTCGCGCAATTCCGTTCGTATCACCTGGCCCTCGCCGGTGGTTTGGCGATCGGCATCGTCCAGGCGCTCACCACCCGCTATGTCGACCAGACCGGCGTGGCCGACGCCGTGCCGTTCCTCGTCATCGTCATCGTGTTGGTCGTGCGCGGCAAAGGGTTGCCCGTGCGTGGCACCGCCGCCGATCGTCTGCCGCGTGTCGGGACCGGCCGCGCCCACCCCGCCATCGTCGTACCGATCGCGGTGGCGATCGTGGCGCTGCTGCGCTACGCGGCGCCCAGCGACTGGTACCCCGCCCTGATCGTGTCCCTGTGCTTCGCCATCATCGGGCTCTCGACAGTGGTGCTCACGGGCTACGCGGGGCAGCTGTCCCTCGCGCAATTCGCGCTGGGCGGTGCGGGCGCGTACGTGGCCGGGCGCTTGGCGGCCGCGCGAGACTGGCCGTTCGAGCTCGCCCTGCTCGCCGGAGTGGTCGGAGCGATGCTGCTCGGACTGCTCTTCGGTCTGCCCGCGTTGCGCACCCGGGGTGTCAACCTCGCGGTGGTGACCTTCGGTCTCGGCTTCGCGCTGCACCAGATCCTGTTCAGCAACGGTGAATACACCGGCGGGGAGTTCCAAACGAAGATCTCCTCGTTGCGTTTCCTCGGGGTCGATGTCGACCCGATCACGCACGCGGACAACTACAGCCTGCTGTGCGCCGCGTGGTTCCTGGTTCTCGCCGCCGTGGTCGCGACGATCAGACGCGGACGAGTCGGGCGACGTCTGCTCGCGGTGCGTACCAACGAGCGTGCCGCCGCGGCGATCGGGGTGAGCGTATTCCAGAACAAGCTCTATGCGTTCGTGCTGTCGGCCGGCATCGCGGGCGTGGGCGGTGTGCTGTTCGGCTTCAGCTATCCCACCGTTCTCTATCAGCAGTTGTTCGTCCCGGATATGTCGATCACGGTCCTGGTCATCACGGTGATCGGCGGCGTCGGATACATCGGTGGTCCGCTCGTCGGTTCACTGCTGGTACCCGGAGGTGTCGCGGTTCTGCTGTTCGACACCTCCTCCGCCGCGACCTCCTCGGACGAGGGTTTCGTGAAGTACGTGCCGCTGATCACCGGCATCGTGCTGGTGATCACGCTGATCGCGAACCAGAACGGAGTGCTCGACCAGGTGATGGAACCGGTCCGCCGTCTCCGGTCCCGATGGGCGCGCGACGAACCGCCCACCATCGTCGCGGGACCTCGCTCACCGGTCGCGCCCAAGTCACTCGAAGTACGCGGGGTGACCCAGACTTTCGGCGCTTTCACCGCGCTCGCGGAAGTGAGTGTGACGATCGCGCCCGGACAGGTCGTCGGGGTGCTCGGCCCCAACGGCGCGGGCAAGACGACGCTCATCGATGCCATCACCGGATACAACCGTCCGAGTTCGGGCGCGATCGTTCTCGACGGCCGCGACGTCACGGCATGGCCCCCGCATCGCCGGGCGCGCGCCGGACTGGTCCGTTCGTTCCAGTCGCTGGAATTGTTCGACGATCTCACGGTGCGGGAGAATCTGCTCGCCTCGTCGGAGGAACAAGACCGTCTGGCCTATCTCACCGGTTTGTTCCATGCGGGGACCCCGCGGGTCACCGACACCGTTTCCGCCGCTGTCGAGGAACTCGATCTCATCGACGTGTTGCATCAGCGGCCCGAGGAATTGTCCTACGCACGCCGCAGATTGGTCGCGATCGCGCGTGCCATCGCCGCTCGGCCATCGGTACTGCTGCTCGATGAACCCGCGGCGGGCCTCGACGAATACGAGAGTGCGGAATTGGGTCGTCTCATCCGACGCCTGGCCGATGACTGGGGCATCGGTGTTCTGCTGATCGAGCACGATGTCAAGCTGGTGCTGGACAACAGTGACCGCGTGGTTGTCTTGGACTTCGGACGCGTGATCGCCGAAGGAACCCCCGCCGACATCCGGCAGAGCGACGCGGTCCGTCGCGCTTATATCGGCGAGAGTCTCGTTGCCGAGGTGGTGCCGTGACAGCAGCGAGAGGGTCGCTTTTCTCGTAGGCGGAGTCGCCTACGGTCCGGCCTCGGCTCAGAGGACTGTGACAGCGAGGTTTTCGAGGGCCGTGGGGCCTTCCCGATGGTCGGTGGTCGGTCCGATGCTGCCGATCGAACTGCCGAGTGCTTCGCCGAACGCGGCGGCGCCGGCGCCGATGGCGCCGAGCAGGATGATTCCGCCGACGACTATCCACAGCCAGGTCGGAATCTTCGACCGTGAGCGATGTGCCCGGTTCGGGTCCTGGACAGGACGCGGTTCGTAGTCGGGCGGGTAGGTCGGAGCGGGTGTCTGAGCGAGGAACGGCTGGGTGAAGGGGGCGGTGGGTGGCGTATGTGGCGACGAGTTGGTCACGTGCTCCCCTGTCGTGTCGTTGCTGTCGGGGATTTCATCGGTCTGGCAGGCAGCACGTTACGTGTCACGAGTGGCGAGTCCAACTGTTTGCGTGTGGGTCGGGTGGGCGCCATTGTCGTAGGGCTCGACTGGTGGTGGCGAGTTCTCTGAACAGTTCGCGTTCGTGACCGAGGGCGGTTGCGGCGTCGCGAAGTCCGTCGTGTTGCGAGGCGGGTTGCTGAAGGTGAGCACGGCGACGCGGTCGTGGTGCTCGAGAGTCCATGTGTTCATGCGGGGGCCGCGGTGAAGGCCGCCAGCCGCTCGGCCAGGACGGTCCGTGCGTCGGTGGCGGGGCGGTGCAGGAGTTTTTCGACGGTGTCGGTGAGGGGCGCGTGCAGTCCGGCTTGCACGCTGCGGTCTATGCCGAGAGCGACTTCGGTGTAGTAGTCGGGGACTCCGCGTCGGGCCATGGCCTCGCGCATGGTTTCGGCGGTGGTCGGTATGTAGGAGATTTCGCGGTCGAGCAGGTCGGTCAGAATGGTGGCGACGTCCGGGAGGGTGAGGGCCGCGGGTCCGGTCAGTTCGTAGGTGCGCCCACGTAGGGTCGGGTCGCCCATGATGGCTGCGGCGACTGCCGAGACGTCGGTAGGGGCGATCATGGCGATGGCCCCGGTCGGGGAGGTGCCGAACCAGCGTCCGGTGGCGGCGACCGAGGGCGCGGCGGTGCGGAGCAGGTTGGTGGTGAAGTAGGCGGGGCGCAGGATGGTGTGCGCGATGCCGCTTTCGGTGAGGTGCTGTTCGATCTCGGCATGCCATCGTCCGACCGGGTTCGGCGAATCCGGCGCGGAGTCGATGGTGGAGAGTTTGATGAGATGGGGCAGTTCCGCTGTCGCCGCGGCGTCGATGAATCCCTTCTCCAACTCGGTTTGACGCGGGTCGGTTCCGACCGAAAGGAACGCGAGTTCGATGCCGTCGAAAGCGGCGGAGAGCAGGTCGGGGTCGTCGAGCGCTCCGACGGCCAACTCGATTCCGTCGAGGCTGCTCAACGCGGACTCCGCGCGTGCGCGGTCGCGGGCCAACGCCCGCACCGGCACCTGGGCCGCGCGCAGGTGCGCGGCCAGGCCGGAGGCCACCTGCCCGGTGATGGCAGGGATCAGCACGGTCATCTCTACCTCCTTTCAGTAGGCGGATGTCGCATTCTGTTCCGCCCAGGTCTTTTCGGCGTCGGATCCACCCGGTGGCGGCGCGATTCCATTGATCATCCAGAGATCGGCGCTGGTTTCGTCGACGTGGAATTCCCAGTGCAGATCGGTGTGCTGTTGCAGGTGAGGTGTGAGGATGTCGTTGATCCAGCGGGCGGTGCGGCGGCGGGCCTGTTGGTCGGGGTTGTGTCGGGCGATGTGGTCGATGGTGATGCGGACCCCGACCGGGGTGGGTTGTCCGCCGACGTAGAAGTCCTCGGGTGGGGTCTGGTGGAACAGTGTGATGACGTAGAACCGGGGGAGTCCGACCTGTTCGTAGTGGTCGGCGATACGGGAGGCGAGCCGGTGTTTGTCGTCGTCGGTGAAGATCGCGGGGGAGTGGTGGATCGTCCACAGCGGCATGATGTTTCGATGCTCCTCGGGTGATCTCAGCGGGCGGTGGAGAAGGTCAGGTGTTCGACGGGGCCCGACAGCGCCGCTTTGACGGTGACGGTGACCTCGTCGGCCAGTACTTCGGTCTGTCCGGCCTGTAGCCCGTCGAGGATGCGCGTGGCGATGTCCGACGGTGCGGCCTTGGGACGGTCGATGGCCGAGACCATGTCGGTGTCGATGAAACCCGCGTGCACGCCGAGGACCTGGGTGTGCTGGGCGGCAAGTTCGAGTCGCAGCGAGTTGGTCAGTGACCACGCGGCTGCCTTGGAGACGCCGTAGGCGCCGCTCCCAGCCAGCCAGGACAGTACCGAATGCATATTCACCAATGCCCCGCCACCGTTGGCGGCCAGGATGGGCGCGAAGGCGCGGGTCACCCGCAGTGGGCCGAAGACGTTCACGTCGAACGTCTCGGTGACCTCGGCGAGATCGCCGGTGAGCAATGCCGCGGGTAACAGGGTGCCCGCGTTGTTGAACACGATCTCGGCGTCGGCGGCGATCCGGGCGAGAGCGGCGACCGACTCGGTCGAGCGCACATCGAGTTCGGCGGTGACCACCCGCGGCCTGTCGTCGGAATAGGCGGTCCGCGCGGTCGAGTACACCTTGCGCGCCCCGCGGGCCAGCAGTTCGTCGACCAGGGCCGCGCCGAGGCCGCGTCGGCCTCCGGTCACTACGGCCACTTTGTCCGCTACGGAAACCACAGCACACCTCCATCTGAGTAACGATGTCGTTAGTTAGATGCAACCACGATCCAGCTGGATAACGCAAGCGTTAGTTACAATGGGGAGGTGGTGATGGAGTTCGAGGAGCGATTGCGTGACCGGGATGCCTGGTCGGCCGGTGACGGCTGCTCCGCGCAGCGGGTGCTGAACCTGCTCGGCACCAAGACCGTGCTTCTCGTGGTTCGCGAATGCTTCTACGGCACAACCAGATTCGAAGATTTCGCGGCCCGTGTCGGCACCTCCGCGCCCGCGGTGTCACGAGCGCTCAAACAGCTCGAAGTCGCAGGTGTCCTCACGCGCGTCCCCTACCGGGAACCGGGCAGCCGTGCCCGCGACGAGTACCACCTCACCGACGCGGGTGAGGACCTGCTGCCGGTATTCCTCTCGCTGATGCAGTGGGGAGACAAATACCTGCAGAACGGCCGCCCGCCGCTGTCGTTCATCGACAGCGACACCGGTCAACCCGTGCGCGTGCGTGTCACCGCGGATGCGCGGCCGGAAAAGTCCTCCGACGGAATCCGCATCACCGTGAACCCGGCCTGGCGCCGTGGCCGAGATGCCGACTCGGATCGGTGAACCGGGCCGACGAGTGAATTACTCTCTGTCGGAGTCGGTCTCGTATCGCGGTTGGGAAGTCGTCGAAATCGTCGGGGTGGATGTTGTGCCCGGTACCCGCCACGACACGCACGATGTGCCCGCGCGAGATCAACGCGGCTACCGATTCGGGTCCGACGGCCGGCAGTTCACAGACCAGGCACTCACGCACCCGCAGGTGGGCAGCGCTTCCTGGTGAAACGGAAGCTCGGGTGAGTCGATCTCCGAGGGAAGCGTTCGGAAAAGCCGATACCAAGGCGTCTTCCCTGTGATCGTGCGACGCGCACCCCAGGATGAGGGGATGACACCGACGCTGCGCGACCGGCGCTGGACCGTGCACCGCCACATCCCGGTCCCGCCGGATCTGGTGTGGCAACTGCTCACCGATCTCACGGCCTGGCCGCGGTGGGGTCCCACCGTCAGTGCCGCTACCTTCGACGACGACGACGCTGCGCTGACCGCGGGTACGCGCGGCGCCGTGAAGACCTTGTTCGGGGTGAGTCTGCCGTTCGTCATCACCGACTTCGTCCCGGGACGCCGCTGGGCGTGGACAGTTGCCGGAATCCCCGCCACCGTCCACGAAGTCGAACCGGCCGAGGACGGATGCCGGGCGTCGATGTCGGCACCGCTGTGGGCACCGGCCTACGTGCCCGTACTCGAGATCGCCCTTGCCCGCATCGACCGTATGGCCCGGCACAGACATCAGGCATCGCGCTTGCGAGAACCGCCCGATGAATAGACAGCTCGAGGATTGCCGTGAATGCGTCTCGACGAATTCGGTTGCGCCAGTGCCTACCCCACCCCCAGCCGCATGACAAGAGAATTCGACCGCCCGGTCCGCCGACACCACCGACATCGAAGTGGGAATCACCCACCGACAGCCCCGTGAAGGGTCGCCGATCCGGTCGACATCCGAAGCCGGATCGCACCCGACCCGGCGAGCGCCCGATCAGCGCGAAAGGCACCTCGGCGCGGGGATCCGGCCGCCGTGTCGCGGTATCGGCGTTCGCTGCCGGCACCCCACAGTTCCTCCACGCACCCCGCAAGTGCCCGGCAACAACCTGACCCATCACATTCGTGCGGATCTCCTTGCCGTCTCACGAACCCTGGGCACGCAGCAATCCGATGGCGGTCACGCGCACCTTCCTGCACTCTCGTTGTCATGGGTGAGTTCGATGCATTGATCGGCCTCGAGGTCGAACAGGTATGGGTCTGGTCGTCGCTGCGCTTGATGTTCGACCTCGGTCCACCCGGGGAGTTGGGAATTTTCGTCGACCTGACCGACTTTCGATTCACCGACGAGGCAGGCGGCGAATCCGACGTCCGGGTCGAAGACGATCCGCTCTCTGCGGGTCCGGTCCTCGGCCTCCTGCGCCGTCGAGTCACCGATGTACAGATTCGGGACTGGGAACTGACCATCGGCTTCGACAACGGCGCACGCGCCGTATGCCGCCCACACCCACGGTATGAGGCATGGGCCGTCAGCCTTCCCGATGCGGCGTGGTACTTCTGCCCGCTCGGCGGCGGACCGGACAGCCCGGCGTGACTCACTGTCGTCTGACGCCTCGCCGTGGTGTCGATCGACAGTTACGAGTGCCACCTCAGTCCACTACCAGCAGCTTCTGTCGCCGGAGGGGCCGAGGCCGTCACCGACCCGTCCGCTCCGATATGAGCGGCACCACCTCTCGGTCTGGATCGAGCACACATACCCGCGGGCCGCGAGCGCTGCCCGCGTCCCGGCTACGCTGAGAGGGGTGTTTCTCCTCTTCGGATACGGCCGCAAGCAGAAGCCCCTCGGCCCGGGCGGGACCCGGACCTGCCCGCGTTGCCACAACACCACGCAGTGGACCCGGCTGTGCGAGTACACCCAGCTCACGATCTTCCTCATCCCGGTGCTGCGCTGGGGCCGCAAGCAGTTCGAGTCCTGCGGGATCTGTGGCGCCGCCATCGCCGTCTGAAGCACCCGGATCGGCGGCGGCACCGGCGGAAGGGTAGCGGAATCGGCGAGTGGGACATCGTGGCGACTTCAGGACTCGACCATGCCGCCGATCCGTAACCCCATACTTTCTGGCTACACTCCTGCACTACGCCGACGACCGTTCGCGGTCCGACTCGATCCGCCTATCAGAGTTACCTGAGTAGAGGGGTTCGACGAATGAAGTTCGGAAAGACGACCGCTGCTGTTCTCGTGACAGCCTCGGCCATGGCCGTCACGATGGCGACCGCCCAGGCGGGACCCGCCGCGTCGAACGAAACAGGCCGGGAAGCAACAATTTCGGGCGTCGACAACGGGATCGGCTACCGGATCACCGTTTCGCCGGTGGACGAGGTCGTCACCGCCACCGTGGAGAACGGCAGCTTCGAACTCGCGGGTAACGGCGCGGTGATGCTCGAGACGGGCGACGGAGCGGCGGTCCTGGAAGTGCCGCGGTCGTACTCGGCCGACGGCCGCTCGATCACGATGGCGCACCACATCGCCGCCGACGGCCGTACCTTGACGCTGACGCCGCCCGTGGAAGGTGTCGCGCAAGCGAAAGACATCAGCTCCTACGACCGACTCGTGGAGCAGATCAACAAGAACATGCCCGGTGTCGTCGGCGGCGCCATCGTGGGTGGCCTTCTCGGAGCATGTCTGGTCCTGATCTGGGGCGTCAGCATCCCCGTGGGTGTGCTGGTCGGCGGAACCGTCGGCGGTTCGATCATGGGCGGTCCGGAGTTCTTCAACGCTGTACAGGCGTTCGTCACCGGTCAGCCCTGACCAACCGTCTGTCGCCGCCTCGGGAGGCAGTGCGGCCTGCGTGGATGGGCGGAATCCCCTCCACGACAATGCTTCCGACGCCCCTGTCACGATGCCCGCGGCGAGGGCTGGACGGTGAACCACAAGAAGGTCCAACGCTCGATTATCGCCGACCGACTCATCGACGAACTCGACCGCGGTGCCTCGATGAACATGCGCCTGCACACCGGGCCGCGCAGGTGCGGCCACCACCGGCCCACCGAATCGGCCACCGCGCCGTCGTAGTCGCCGCGTACCGGATGCGGGCACGGATCGATTCCGGCGACGTATGGCACGGATCGCCGTGCGGACGCAGTTCGAGCATGCGGATCGAGGTGGTCGGCGACGACCGACGTCCGGTGTTCGCGCGCCGAGCCGGCCGGGTGAGAAACCGGGCCGGATCCATGTCTCTTGACAAGTTCGGACGATCTGCCGTAAATGTTGAGCGTTCGATTAATCAAGGGTGATCAACCGCGTGGAGATGCCGGTGCGTCGTGTGCCGGTGCGACTCCGTTCATTCTGCCTCCACCGTCGATGGGAACCCTGGTACCGACATGTCCAGATCAGACCACCCTTCCGGGGGCCGTGACACCCGGACGGCTCGCAGCGAGCGGTCTCGCGGCCGACGTGCGCGGCAGAGATCCGGTACCGCCACCGACCGGTCGTGTCGGGATGGTCCGCATCGACGCGTGCGGTGTCGAGGTCGAAGTTTCAGATGCCGGATCCGTACAGGAACGAGTTGACCGATGCTATTGGATGCGACGTCCGACCAGAACTTCTTCCGGTCGACCACCGCGCAATACCTCACCACCCACGTCCCCGTCACCGTGATCCGCGCGTTGCGTGAGCATCCGGATGGATACGACGAGGACTACTGGCGTCGCGGCGCCGACCTGGGCTGGACCTCGTTGCTGGCCGAGGACGACGGCCAAGGCGTCAGCGGACGCCCGCTGGTCGACCTCACCCTGCTCGCCTACGAGTTCGGCCGTCACAGCGCGCCGGGTCCGCTGGTCCCGGTCAACGTCGTCGCGGCCGCCTTGCACGAGACCGCCTCGCATCCGGATGTGCTCGAGGAGTTGCGATCGGGATCGGCGATCGCGACCTGGTGTTACGCGGAACCGCCGCCCCATCACACGCTCGGCGCACACGGCCTGCGCATTCGGGTCGACGGTTCGGATCTGGTGATCGACGGCGTGAAACGTCCGGTCGAATCGGCGCAGTCGGCGCAGTACTTCCTGGTGAGCGGGCAGAGCGAGGACGGGCTCACCCAGGTCTTGGTGCCCGCGCACACGCCGGGGATCTCGGTCACGCCGCTGCGCTCGATCGATCTGGTCCGCCGTTTCGGCACGGTGGTGTTCGACAACGTGCGCGTTCCCGGCGGCGCGGCGGTCGGCGAGCTCGGCGGCGCGGCCGAGCGGATCGAACGCCAACTACAGGTGGCGTTGGTCGTCCAGTGCGCCGAAGCAGTGGGAGCCATGCAGGTCGGTTTCGACATGACGGTGGGGTGGGCCGCCGATCGTTACGCGTTCGGTCGTCCGCTGAATTCCTACCAGGCGTTGAAACACCGTTTCGCGGATATGACGTCGTGGCTGGAAGCCTCGCACGCCATCGCCGACACCGCCGCCGCCGCTGTGGCCGATCGGCGCCCGGACGCGGATTCGCTGGCGAGTGCGGCCCAGGCCTATATCGGTCAACACAGTGTCGAACTGCTCCAGGACTGCGTCCAGTTGCACGGCGGCATCGGGTTGACCTTCGAGCACGATCTGCACCTGTTCCTGCGCCGAGCCACGATGAATCGGATGCTGCACGGCACCCCGTCCGAACATCGTCGGCGGATCGCGAACCGTGTCGTGGAAGAAAGGATTTCGGCATGAGCGACCAGGTCGAGTCCGTCGAGGACTTCCGCACACGCGCGCGGAAATGGATCCGGGCCGAACTCGGAAAGTACCGCGGCGAGACCGCGGCCGGACTGCGCAGCGTGGACAGGGACGCGGAACTGGCGGCCGTGGCCTACGACCGCCGGTTGCAGAACAAGTTCTACGAGGCCGGTTTCGCCGGTATCGCCGTTCCCACCCGGTACGGGGGACAGGGACTGACCGGCGCGCACCAGAAGGCGTTCAACGAGGAACTGCTCGGCTACGAGTATCCCACCCGGTTCCAGGTGCCGACCATGTCGCCGTGCGCGGCGGTGCTGTTGGATTTCGGCACCGAGGAACAGAAGTCGCGCCATATCCCGGCCATCCTGCGCGGGGAGGAGATCTGGATGCAGTTCCTGTCCGAGCCCGGCGGCGGCTCCGATGTGGCAGGTGCTGTCACGACGGCCGTCCGCGACGGCGAGGACTGGATCCTCAACGGCGCCAAGATCTGGACCACCGGCGCTTGGTGGTCGGATTGGGCGCTGTGTCTGGCCCGCACCGATTGGGATGTACCGAAACATCGCGGACTGACGGTGTTCATCCTGCCGATCCATCAACCGGGGATCGAGGTGCACCAGATCGAAATGCTGAACGGCGCCAAGGATTTCTGTCAGGAATTCCTCACCGATGTCCGCGTTCCCGACAGCGATCGGGTCGGCGCGGTGGACGACGGCTGGACGGTCGGGCGACGGTGGATGTTCCACGAGAGGATGGCCGCGAACTCGCCGCACGTCACCCGGGCGGATCGGCCCGCGATCGTCGACACCCCCATGGTGGATGTCGCGCGAGCGGCGGGCAACGTCGACGATCCGGGCGTACGTGAGCTGCTCGGCGAAGCGCATATGCTCGACCTCGTCGGTTCGGCCCTGCAGGATCGACTCACCGTCGGTTTGGCCTCCGGGGTGTTGCCGGACCAATCCGCCGCCATCGGCAGGCTTTTCCACGGTGTCGCGAATGTGCGCCAAGCCACTATCAGAGCCGATATCGCCGGTTGCGCGGCGGCGGCGTGGCCCGAGGACGATGACGCGCTCGTCGGCGCGGGCGAGGCCTTCCTGATGCGTCAGGTCGCCTGCATCGGCGGCGGCACCACCGAGATGGCACGTAACGCCATCAGCGAACGCGTCCTCGGCATGCCGCGCGAGCCGGCCCCCGACGGCAACCTCACCTTTCGTGAGATACCACGCGGAAAGGTCCGCGGTTCCGGCCCGGGGTGAACAAACCTGGCCGGACCTCCGAGCCGAAAGGCCCTGTCGGCACCAGGGTTCGGCTCACGGCGCCTCGTCACGGAAGGTCGGGTTGCCCCGATAGACAGTCGAAGCGACGTCGGCGAATCTCGGAGGTGTCGATGTCGGCTAGCCTCTGGGGCGGGCGCCCCTCCCGAAGGTGATGTCGGCGTGTTCGGTATCCCAGCGGTTGCGGAAGACCACATCGGTGAGGGGGCGCCGACGTACCGGACCGTGTCGCCCGCGCGGCCAGCCGACAACGATGTGCCCGGCCAGAAACCATTCGTCGGGAATGCCGACCGACTCGCGGATAGTCTGGCCGCCCTCGTAAGAAGCCCAGCTCGTCAGACATGCCCCCAGCCCCTGCGCACGCGCGGCCAGGTAGAAGTTCTGTACCGCGGGATAGATCGAACCGCCCTGCAGAAACTCCGAGGAGAAGTCGTTCTTGAACGCGGTGAAGAGCACGGAGGTGTATTCACCCGCACGGTCGTGCAGTTCGTAGGTGGCGCGATTGTTCCGTGCTGCGCGGCTCTGGTCGCTGTCGTCGGGCCTGCTCATCCCGTAGATCGATTCGATCGACCGCAAGGCGATCCGGGCCGCCTGTGCCACCGCGGCCCGCTGTTCGGGCGCGTCGAGGACTACGAATCGCCACAGTTGCGCGTTGGCGCCGTTCGGCGCCCACGTCGCGGCCTGTAGGCAACGCTCGAGCGTCGCGTCGTCGACCGGCTCGTCGGTGAATCGGCGAATCGAACGCGCGGTGGACAACACTTGCCAGATATCGTCACTCGAAGAGGGCATTGCATCGGTGTACTCGACATGGCCGACGATGTCGAGAGCCGCACGTTGTCGTGCGAACTCACGTGACGGATCGGGAATCCGATCGTAAAGCGGTGTGGTAGCCGTAGGCGGTCAGCGCCGAAGTCGGCTTCCAGATTCCTGTGCTGGGGACGGGGTCGTGGCCGGTGAGTCGCGCAACCCTTTTCAAGCGGTAGTCGACGGTGTTGGGGTGGACGCCGAGTCGGGCCGCGGTGCGTTGTCGGTCGAGGTCGTTGCCTATGTGGATTCGTAAGGTGGACAGCAGTTCCCGATAGTGTACGTTTCCCGGTCGAGCAGGCCGCTCGGCGAGGAGGGCTCGGCGCGATCGAGAACGAAGTCGAGAGGCCGCCGATGCCCCGTGCGGCCGACATATCGCGCCGCCGAGTGCCCACGGAGACGTAGGCAGATCTCAGGCTTTCACGTCGGGATCGCGTAGCGCGGTGAGGGATCGGATGAACGGTTGTGTCAGTGCGAGGAATTCCTGTGGTGCCGAGGAGAAGACGACGTGGCCGGTGGGCAGTTCGTGCAGTCTCGATTGTGTGATCGCTCGGTGGGTACGGCGTCCGACCCGAGTCGGGATGGCGGTGTCGCGGGTGCCCCATACGATGAGGGTGGGGGCGGTGATCCGATCGGCCCGGTCCCGCAGGTCGAAGGTCTTGTCGTTGAAACTGCGCCAGAGCGCTGCGGCGACGGCGGTGCCGGCGGGGGTTCGCGCCGCGGCGGTGGCGCGCTCGATGATCGCTTCGTCGGCCGGTCCGGCTGCTTTCATATAGCTGCGGATGAACAACGGCATGACACGGCGCGTGATCCGCGGTGTTCCCAGCGCGGCGCAGAAGGCGTGGACGAACGGATTTCGTGGAATGAAGCCGCCGGTGTTGACCAGCACCAGTCCTGCCACGCGATCCGGACGTTCGATGGCCAGTTTCGCCGCGGCGTATCCACCCACCGAATTTCCCACGAAGACGGCTCGTCGTAGATCCAGACCGGTGACGAACTCGTCGAGCGTATCGGCCAGCAGCGCCGCCGAAAGGGTTGCCGTGGGCGCGGATTCGCCGTGGCCGGGCCAGTCCAGGGCGATCACCCTGTTCTTCCGTGCGAGTGCGGGGATGATCGGCGCGAAGTCTCGTCGGTCGTGCAGGGTGGCGTGCAGCAGTACGACCGGGTCACCGGAGCCGAGGTCGTCGTAGGCCACATCGCCTGTCGCCGTCGCGAATTTCCTGGTCACCATTGCGATTCCTCCTGATGGACGCCCGCCGTCGTACGCTATGACCGACCGGTCGGTCATAGCGTACGACGGGGTCGCGGCGTCGATCAAGGGAGGTTTCGCCGCTTTGCGGGGGATTCAGCGACTCGTCCGCGAGCGGCGTTGGTAGAGGGCGGATTACGTCCAGCAGAACGGCTCGGGCTCAGCGTTGCCCCGCTCGTCGGGGCCGTCGCGGGTGCGGGTCATAACGGCCGTGGAGATCTGCTGGTTCCCGGGACGGCTGGGTCTCCGGCATCTCACCCACGCACCCGGCGGGACGGGGTTCAGGTGTTGGTCGCGTGGGGTGCGGGGTGCGCGGCAATCCACGCGGTGTGGGCGTCTGCGCGGGTGGGGTAGGTGGTGAAGACGCGGTCCAATCCGATGAGGGTCAGCACCCGGGCCAGGTGCGCGGGTACCGCGGCGAGGGCGAACTCGGCGTCACTGTCGGTGGCGCGGTGGCTGGCGGCGATGAGAGCGGAGATGCCGCTGGAATCACAGAGCCGCAGCCCGGCCAGGTCGACGAGCAGCAGCTGCCCGCGCGATAGTGGCACTTCCTGGATCGCGGCGAAGGCGGTGTGGGCGGTGTGGGCGTCGAGTTCGCCGGTGAAGGCGAGCACCGGTCCCGCCGTGGTGGTGTGGCTGGCAGCGGCGAATTCGGTGCTCACGGTCGTGGGCCTTCGGTCGGTGGGATACTCAGGGCGAGCAGGGCGGTATCGTCGTCGACTCCGTCGCCGAACGCGGTGAGCAGATCGGTGAGGTCCGCGATCAGTGTCGACGCGTCCACCGGCCCGAGGGCGGCGATGTGGTGACGGAGTTGTTCCTCGCTGAAGCGTTCCCGCCCGCCGGTGCGGGCCTCGGTGAGTCCGTCGGTGTAGAACAACAGACTATCGCCCGGTAGTAGCTGCACCTCGACGGTGACGAAGGTCGCGGTGGGGAACGCGCCGACGAGCATCCCGCCCGGCGCCTCGATCAGGCTGGTGGCGCCGTCGGCACGGATCAATACCGCGGGGGTGTGCCCACCGGTCGCCAGGGTGAGCCCGAACCCGGTGTCGGTGGGGGTGAGGGAGCCGTAGACGACGGTGCAGAAGCGGGGCTCGTCACGCCGATACCTGTGGTGCAGCACGGTATTGAGGTTGTCGAGCACCGAGATCGGATCAGGGTCGTACACCGCGGCCGCGCGCAGGGTGTAGCGGGTCAGGGAGGTGACCGCGGCGGCGGTGGCGCCTTTGCCGGAGACATCGCCGAGGAAGAATCCCCAGGCGTCGCCGCGCAGGGGGAACAGGTCGTAGAAGTCGCCGCCGACCTCGTCGGCGGAGGCGGGGTGGTAGTAGGCGGCGATCCGCATGCCCGGTACTCGAGGAAGTTGCGGGGGTAGCAGGCTGCGTTGCAGGGTGGTCGCGAGTTTCTGGACCCGGTCGCGTTCGCGATCGGCGGCTTCGCGGGCGTCTTCGGCGTCTCGGCGGGCGCGCAGGAGTTCTTGTTCGTAGGCTCGCCGGTCGGTGGCGTCGAAGACGGTGGTGCGGATCAGTTGCGCGGTGCCGTCCGGGCCGGTCTTGACCACCGAGGTCGCCAGCACCGGGAGCCGAGATCCGTTGGCGCCCCGCAGCTCCAGGGCCACACCACCCACTTCACCGTGCATGGCCAGCATCGGGGCGAGATGGGTCTCGTAATACATACGCCCGCCCACGGTGAGCAGGTCGGTGACGCGTCGGCGCCCGACGAGTTCTGCACGCCGGTAGCCCAACCAGTCCAGCAGGGTGGTGTTGATCTTGGCGATGGTGCCGTCCATCAGGGTGGACAGGTACCCACAGGGAGCGTTCTCGTAGAGGTCTTCGGCGCTGTCCTCGAGCAACGCGGAGAACGCCGGGTTGGTGTCGGTGCCCTCGGGTCGGGGCTCGTCCCCGCAGGATCCGCCCCCACCTCCGGTGAGGTCACCGGTCGGCGACATCATCACGAGCGCGCGAACGCCGCGATCGCGGCCGCGGTGGCCTGCGGGGCGCTCAACTGTGGGCAGTGTCCGATCGCATCGAGGGTGACCAGCGCACTGCCGGGGATCTGGGCGCGTACGAACGCACCGACCCCGGGTGGGGCGATCGCGTCCTGTGCGGTCTGGATCACCAGGGTCGGCACGCCGACATCGGGCAGGTCGGCGCGGTTGTCGGACAGGAACGTCGCTTGGGCGAAGACCCGGGCGATCACCGGATCGGTGCGGCAGAAACTGGCGGTCAACTCCTCACCCAGCTCGGGACGCTCCGGGTTGCCCATGATCACCGGCGCCATCGACGCCGACCAGCCCAGATAGTTCGAATCCAGCGATTCGAGCAGTTCCTCGATATCGGCGCGGCTGAATCCGCCCCGGTAGTCGCCGTCGTCGATGTAGCGCGGCGACGGGGTGAGCAGGACGAGTTTCGCGAACCGCTTCGGGGCCTGGTTGACGGCCAGGACCGCGATCATCGCCGAGACCGAATGCCCGACCAGCACCACCTCACGCAGATCCAGCTCGTCGCAGATCTCGACGAGGTCCTCGGCATACCCGGTCAGGGAGCTGTAGCGCTCGGGCGTCCACGCCGACAGAGCCGATTTCCCGGCGCCGACGTGGTCGAACAGCACCACCCGAAACTCTCGCGCCAGTTCCGGGGCCACGAGTCGCCACAGGTTCTGATCGCAGCCGAAACCGTGCGCGAGCAGTAACGTCGGCCCGTCGTCGACACCGGTGACGACCACGTTGTTCCTGCCCCGCACGCTCATCGACCTCATACTGCCACGTCCGGGGACGACGCCCCGTCAGCTGTCGGGGACCGCGCAACGGATCGACGCTGCGCAGCGTGGGCGGACTGACACCGCTCTGACCTGCGGGTTCGGTCCCGTGAATATCGGTGTCGGCACCGAATAGCGGGCGGTCGATGGCCTGCCGTCCGAGGGTTTCGCGCCCTCGGCCTGCTCGAGGCCAGGCTCGGGCGTTCTCGGATTTCGACGCCGGTGGGCCCCGGCGCACTGTGCGCCGGGGCCCATGAACCTACGAAAGGGATTCAGGTTTTGCTCTGTCCGCCGACCGTACGGATCGGCGGCGAACAAGGCGCCCGATCCTCGGGCACGGAAGAGTCGAGTAACTGATGCAGTAAGCCACCTCCCTGATCGAACCAGCATATGTCTGCGGGGTTTTCCACGTCTCCTCCGGCGGGCCGGCCGAGTGCACCGGATTCTCTTCTCCGCCGGAGGAGACGGTCGAACTTTGCTTCTTCCGGGCAGTTCACCTGCCCGGCCATTCGGCCTTCTGCTCTGCAACGACAGCGACTTTAACCCCCTCCCGCCACAATGTCTACTCTTGCCGCTACAGATTTTTTTCGGCTACTGTGCGCGTTTATCTTCGGGAGTGCTCGGGTACTTCCGGCTCGATCCACGGGAAGGACGCCGATCGATGCGGTACGGACAGCGACAGAGTTCGTGGCACGGTAGGCCCGTGCTCGGCGGGATCGGAGGGCTCGCCCCGGGGTGGTCGCCGTGACGGTCCGCGTGCGTCCGATCGTCATCCTGCTCGTCGAGGACGACCCGGGTGACGAGTTGATGACCCTGGAGGCGTTCGCGGACAACACCCACGCCAGCACCGTGCATGTGGTGCGCGACGGTGAGCAGGCCCTGAACTTCCTGTTCCGCCGTGGCGAGTACAGCCGGGCGCCGCGTCCGGACCTGGTACTGCTGGATCTGAACCTGCCCAAATACGATGGCCGCCAAGTTCTGGCCCGGATCCGGGCCGATGAGGACCTGGCGGATCTTCCGGTGATCATCTTGACCACATCTTCGGCCGAGGACGACATCATCGGCAGCTACCGACTCTTCGCCAACGCCTACGTCACCAAACCGGTTGACCTGGATCATTTCACCGACGCCATCAACCAGATCGACACCTTCTTCACCCGCACCGTGCGCCTGCCCTCACACACCTGAGCCGGGCGATACCGACAACACGGCCGCCCGCGTCGAGCGCCGCGAGCACGAGCACTTCGAGCGGTAGCGCCAGGACATCGTGGCCGTGCGACAAGGCCAACCGGCGGGAGTGTGGGTCCGGGCGTAAGCCCGGGCCCACACTCGAAATGATCACCGCCCATCATCGAGAATCGCCACAGCTACGTCGCGAGCGGTGGAAGGGCCCTCGACTACCGGCCGGGAACGAATGGCGGTCGGCGGAGGTCAAGGTCGTTCATGCCTGGATGTGGTCGTGTTTGTCGGTGAAATCCAGGTAGCGGGGAATGATCTGTTCGGGGTTGGACCACAGTAGGTCGTGTCCGACTCCCGGGTAGATCTCCACCGTGACCGACGGGATGTGTTCGCGGGCAGGGGCTGCCGCGCGTTCGATGTCGTTGACGACTGTCTCGGCGCCGAAGAAGACCAGGGTCGGGGCAGTGATGGCGGCCAGCTGTTCGGCGGTGAACGGACGGTCCCACGGCATGCCCGGCCGGAACTCGAGCGTGGCCATCGCCAGGGCGAATTCCTCGTCGTCGAGCTCGAAGCCGGGCATCGCCCACTTGTTGAATTTGCGCATCCGTTCCGGCGTGGGTCGCATGCCGGCCTTCAGTATTTTGAGCAGGAGACCCACCCGCGGTTTGACGAAGGTGCCCGCGCTCGGTTCGAACATGGTCAGACTCGCCAGCCGGTCGCTGCGGTGCACCGCGACCGCACCCGCCAGCCATGCCCCCAGGGAGTTTCCGGCCAGATGGGCACGGTCGACGCCGAGTCCGTCGAGCATCTGCGCGATCCACGACGCGATGTCCTCGGTGTCGCGCACTGGCGCGGTCTGTACGCAGTGTCCCGCCCATCCGATGACGTCGGGTGTGTAGACGACGCGCTCACGGGACAGTTCGGCGATGAACCGCCACCACACCTGACCGTTTCCTCCGATGCCCGGCAGCAGCACGATCGGCGCGCCCGCGCCGTTTCCGGACCGGCGCACTCGTGTTTTTCCGAACGATGTCTCGACGTCGATCCGGGTCGAGGGCACCGGCCACTTGGCGGCGACGGCGTCGTAGGTGCGCAGGAAGGTCGCTTTGGCTCCCTCGTTGGTGAATCGTCCGATCTTCGGCATGAACATCCCCTTCGTCCCTTTTGTTGATATGAACATACCATATACATGGTATGGGCGTACCATCCAGGCGGGAGTGTTTCGTCGAGAGGAAGGTGTGGGTCGCGTGCCACGACTGGTCGACCATGAAGTGCGCCGCCGTCAGATCACCGATGCCGTGCGCCGAGTCATCGTCGACGGCGGACTGGAAGCGGTGACCTTTCACACCGTCGCCGCCGAGGCGGGGATCTCGATACGGTTGGTGCAGTACTACTTCGGAACCAAGAACGAGTTCCTGCTGGCGACCCACCGTTCGGTCATGCAGGACACCGGCGCCCGATTCACGCAACGGTGGAGCGCACTGGGCGCGGACGCCACACCCCGTGAAGCGATCCGCGCGGTGTTGACCGAACTGCTGCCCCTGGACGAGCAACGCCGCGAAGAAGCCATCGTGCTCGGTGCTTTCGGCACTGCCGCGATCACCGGCCGCAGCGTCACCGCCGAAGAGACCTTCGTCGCACCCGACGCCCTGGTCGCGATCCTCACCGATCATCTCCGCCGTGCCCGACGACCCGACGGATCAGGCCCTCGCGCACCCGAGCTCGATGCCGAACTCGTCCTCATGACCATCGGCGGACTCGCCCAGGCCATGCTCCAGGGATACAGCACCACGCAAGCCGGGCTCGAACTCCTCGATCATCTCCTCGGTTACGTGCTGGGCGCGCCCACCTCGGATGTCGACTCGACCCGCCCGGCGCCTGACTGAGCGTCGGCTCCGCGACGCCGTATCGGTAGGCGGCCCGAGGATCGATTCCACGACAGCAAGGGGGGCTGGAAGCGCCGCCCGTTCGCGGATCGGGGCCGTGCGCTCGCCACTCAGCTGGAAGCGACTGCTTTCTCGTAGGCGTGCAGTGTCGTGATGACCAGGGCGCGTTGCTCGGTGGTCAGTGGCCCCAGCGCGGCGCGCCATCCCCGATCCGCGCCGCCGAGCCAGCCCGCCACCGCCGTTCGATGCGAGTCGGCGATCGCGACGACGGTTCGTCGCCGGTCGTCGGTGTCGGTCCGGCGGTCCAGCACTCCTTGGCGTGCGAGGTCGCCGACCATCAGGCTCACGGTCGTCGGCGCCACTTCCAGACGACGTGCCAGCTCGTTCACCGTGAGCGGCCCGTCGAGCAGGACGTAGGTCAGCAACGACAGGTGTCGTGGTGCCAGGTCGAACGAGCGCAACGCTTCGGGCACCGGCAGGCGTTTGGCGCGCGCGACCAGCCGGGGCATGAGCAGCACCATCGCTCGCACGCTTTCGTCCAGGGATAGACCGTGCTCCGTTGACATAACCTTCTCCCGGAAATACCTTTGCTTACAAAGTTATATTTGGTGGACAACGACCGATGGTCCCACGCGGACGGGCGGTCACATCCCTCGTGGAGAAGAGTCGATGAACAATCCAGCTACGCGCCTGCGGGCACTGACCATAGGCTTACATCCCCGCGCCCTGGACTACAGCCGGTTCCCCGACCTGGACGAGGAACAGCTCACCGCCAGGGTCGCCGCCGCCAACGCCGCGCTGCGGAACGCCGAATTCGATGTCACGACGTGCCTGGTCGACTCGTCGCCAGACCGGGCCGAAGCCGAGATCCGCGAGCTGCTGGCGAACCGGTCCTTCGACCTGGTCATGGTAGGTGGGGCGGTGCGTGCCGTCCCCGAGCACACCCTGCTGTTCGAACGCATCGTCAACGTCGTCGTCGATACCGCGCCGCGAATCAGGTTCTGCTTCAACACCTCGCCCGAGACCAGCCTCGACGCGCTCCGCCGAGCAGCCGCGATCGCCTGAGTTCGCGCCGCGCAAGGGATACCTCGGTATCGGATCGAGGTACCGCCGGGGAGTGATGTGCTCGTGGATGGCTCGTCGACTTCCTGCGTCCTGAAATCGGTGAACTCGCGGCTTTGTCGACCGAGGACTTCGGGCAGAAGGGGTCCGGTGAGTACACCGTCACCGACCTCTACGATCTGGCTCGGCTGGTCGAGCGCCGCCTCGAAGACCATGACTCCGCCGGTCAGCACAGGCTCGGCCACCATGGAAGAGCTGAGCTATTTCCTCGACCTCACCCTGCGCAGCACGAAACCGGTTGTGGTGACCGGTGCGATGCGACCTTGGACCGCGATCGGGAGCGACGGACCGGTCAACCTGTACAACGCGATTCGCCTGGCAGCGAGCAACCGGACCACCTGTTTCGGCACTGTCATCACCCTCAACGACCAGATCCTGCCCGCCCGCGACGCCACGAAAACCGACTCGACCCGCGTGAACACCTTCACCACCCGCGAATACGGCGACCTCGGCACCATCGACCAGGCCGGTATCCGCCTGCAACGCGCGCCCGCTCGTGTCCGACACTGTGACGATCCCGCCCGCTGGACAACGCCGTTCGACCTGACCACGATCAACAACGGCGCCCTCCCTCGCGTCGACATCGTCCACAGCTACCTCGGCGCTCCTGCCGAGCCCATCACCGCCGCCGTCGACTCGGGCGTCGAGGGCATCGTCTTCGCGGGCACGCCCTCGCCGGACCAGGCGACCGCCGCGAGGGCGGCCGAGGGTGTCGCCATGGTGGCCACCAACGCCTACGGCTCCGGCGCGATCACCGTCGACCCGAAGATGGGCGTCGTCAGCGGCGGCGACCTCGCTCCCAGGAAAGCACGCGTGCTACTCCTGCTGGCATTGGCCAGGACTACCGACCACGATCAGATCGTGGCCTGGTTCCGTGATTACGGCAACCAACAGTTCTGAGGCGGCGGTCGGCGACCGCTCGGGGTGCACGGGTTCGGCCTACGCGCTTTCGTGGTCCGCCGGGGCCAGGGTGTACATCCACCAGTGACGGCGGGGGAAGTCGAATTTGAGTGAGGAGGTGTACATTTCGCGGATCCGGCCGGTGTCCGGGTCGTTGATGAGGATGGTCGGCCTCGGAATGTCCTGTGGCGTGACCTCGGTGCTCCACAGTTCTTCCCATTCCGGTGCTGCCGCACAGGCTCGGGCAATCTGTTCGATGCGTTCATCGGGGACGAGCCCCGGACCCATCATGCGTAGGACGTAGACGAGGAGGTGGGTCTGCCTGCGCCACTGCGGAAGTATTCGTCGCGCCGTCGGGTCGAGCATCGACCATTCGATGATGTTGACCCCGGGCTCCAAACCGGGGAACCAGCGCGTCCATGCCTGATTGACCGCGAGCACGTCGAAGGTGGGTTGGGACTGGAAACAGGCAGGGTAGGTGAACCCGTTGAGCACGGCCAAGTCGGCGGGGTTCACCGCGTCGGCGTCGCTGCTGAGCGAGGAGTTCATGCGCGGGGGGAGGCTGAGGCCGATGATGTGGTCGCGCATGGGTGGGGGAACCTCGAGGACCTCGAACAGTGGGGCGAGCGCGTCGAGTGTCGCGGGCCGTGAACCCTGCTCGATCTTCTGGATCAACCCCACGGACAGGCCTGCTCGCCTACTGAGGTTCGCGCGTGTCAGCCCGGCGGCTTCTCGGCGTTCCCGAAGATAGTCCGCGATCGAACCATCCATGCCCACCACCTGTTCCGTATCTCACCGAAACGCCATGGTAAGCCCACCATCTCGATGGTGCGACTTCGCCCACGAGAGCAGGGACGTCGGGTGGCAGTGGCAGCGGATTGTTCTTTCGGTCGTGGCAGGCGAGGGAAAGGACGGTGTCGCAGAAATCAGTTCGTCTGCCTCGGAGCGGTCCACCGGTGATGGGGGCGACAGGCCGGGGGCCGCGGTCGACCGGTCGTCGGATCGGGCCGTGGTGGCCGATCCCGGCGGGTGCGCCGCCGCGTGTGAGTCGATCGGTGATCGATCCAGGCGATGCACTCGGCACAGAGGGTGCCGTCGGCTTCCGCGGGCGTGGTGAAACAGAAAGCGCAAGTGGGCCGGAGATCGTCGTCGTTGATTTGCGTGACTTCGCGCATGCTTTCCTATCGCTGGTCGATCCGAGACCGAAAGTCGAGAACAAGAAGCAAAGGAGTCACCCACCGCGAGATTCATGCAGTCCGTCTCTGTGAGTTCCGCGGCGGGAGGATGGATTCGATTGTCGAGATGTTCGTGTTCCCCCGGGGAACTCGCGGTGACGTGCATTACCGGCGACTAGACCGGGAGCAGGCCCCCCGGGTGTGTCGGCTATCAGAATTGTTCGACGACCGCCTTCGTAGGTGGCCGAGTCGATTCTCGCAAGACGAGTCGCGGCCGGTCAAACGTGCATGCTGCCCCATTTTGTACCACCACTGTCGCGCTTGATATATACCGACATTTTCGGCTAGCGGCGTCGTCGCCCCGCACACGATTTTCGGAGCGTTGATCGCCGATGCCCGAATATCGACACTCGGCGCCTATCGGGTACGTCGAAAACCGCTCGCCGATGGGTGAACCGGCCGGACACCGGCCTACACCGAAACGAGGAACCGCTCCAGGCGCTCGGCGAAACCCGGTGCTGCCGGGACGAAATGCCCTGCGCCCGGTGCGACCTCCCGCTGTGAGTCCAACACGTCGGCGAGCCTGTCGCATATGCGTTCCAGTGCGGGGGCGTGACCGCCCGAGGCGACCAGGGTGGGAGTGCCGTGCGCGCGGATCGCCTCCAGCCGTGGTCGCGCTTCTCGAGGCAGGCGCCCGCCGTGAGCGCGTCGCACCGCCGCCACCGTCGCAGCTGGCAGCGGCTGTCCATCCGCCACCGGTGAGCGTGCGAGAGTGAGGAATTCGCGCAGCCGTGCGCTGTCGGTATCGAGACCATCGGTGAGTACGGTGTCGCCGAGTTGCAGCGTGGGGCTCGTGTCTTTGCGGGGTTTCGCGGGTGGTTGGGCGCGAGATCTTCGTCGCGCCTGTTGCCCGAACTATCGTTTCGGACATGGGTGGTGATTTCGTCGGACGCGTCCATGAGTCCGAGTTGCTCGCCGTTCACCTCGGCGAAGTCGTCTCGGGGCGCGGTCGTCTGGTTCTGATCGCGGGGGAGCCGGGAATCGGTAAGACGTGTCTCGCGCGGGAGGCCGCGGCGCGTGCAGGCAGGGTGGGGATGTCGGTCGCGTGGGGGCGCGCGAGCGACGACGCGGGCAGTCCGCCGTACTGGATCTTCCGCCAGGTCGCACGTGGACTCGGAGCTTCTCTGCCATCGACCTTGACCAGCGGTGGTTCCGAAAATGACTCTGCCACAGCACGTTTCGAAGATTTCGAGGAGTTCACGCAGTGGCTTCGGGAGGTGGCCGAGCCGCACGGGATGCTGGTCGTGCTCGATGATCTGCAATGGACGGATGCCGCCACGTTGGCGTTGCTTGTGCATGTGGTGCGCGGCATGGCCGAGTCCCGTCTCATGCTGGTCGCGGCCTATCGCGACACCGAGATCGACGGCGGGTCCGCATTGACGGCAGTGCTGCCCACGCTGGCTCACGAGGCCGCGCAGACTCGGATTCGTCTGGCGGGTCTGCCCGCCGACGATGTGCGGCGTCAGCTCGAACTCATGACGGGCCAACAGATCTCCGACGACGTCGCGGCCGCGGTAGTGCGCCGAACCGGGGGCAATCCCTTCTTCGTCACGGAGATGGCCCCTCTGATCGGCGCCGACGCGGATATCCTTCCCGCCGGTGCGCTCGACGCGGTCCGCGCACGACTGGCCAGGCTCAGTGCGCCCTGTCGCGAATTGATGTCGACCGCGGCAGCACTGGGCGACGAAGCGGAACCGGCGAGTTTGGCGGCGGTGACCGAACACCCGCTCCCGGTCGTGCTCGCCGCCCTCGATGAAGCCGAACTCGCGGGTCTGCTGATCCGCGCGGACGGCTGGCGCTTCCGTCAGGATCTCATTCGTGAAGGCGTTCGGGCGGGTCTGCCGACGGCGGCGCGCGCGGTCGCCCACGCCGGACTCGCGGCGTGGTTGAGCGCACGATCCGACGCCGACGAACGTGCCGGTGAGATCGCCCATCACTGGTTGACCGCGCTTCCGATGGGGGACCCGCGGCAGGCGGTCGAGTGGGCCGAGAGAGCGGGCGACCGGGCGCTGGCGAGCCTTGCGTGGGAGCAGGCCGCCGAATTCTACCGGCGGGCAATGGAAGTCGCCGCGCTGACCGACCAGTATCGGGCGAGACTTCTGCTCGGCCACGGGATCGCGCTGCTGCGCAACGGTGACATCCGCACCGCCGAAACGGTGTTGGCGCAGTCAGCCGAGATAGCACGCGCGGCCGCCGACCCGCACGCGCTGGGTGCGGTCGCACTGGCGATCGAAGGGGTATCCGATCCCTGGGGCACGTTCACCGGTGCGCGATTGGCCGCCGAGGCGCTGGCCCAGCTGCCCGCCGAGGACAGCTCGCTGCGAGTTCGGCTGCTGGCCCTGCGGGCGGGCGAGGCGGGTTTCGTCGGCGGCGCGGACTGCGATCGGATCTCGGCCCAAGCACTGGCGATGGCAGGGCGCCTCGGCGATGCCTCGGCGCTGCGGTCGGCCCTGCGGGCCAGGCAGATGGCGCGCTCGGACCCGGGCGGGGTGCACGAGCGGCTCCACCTCAGCGAACAAATGCTGGTGCTCGGTGAGTCCGAGCACGACGACGATACCGCTCTCTGGGGTCGGCTGTGGCGCTATGACGCGCTCATGATGCTCGGCAGGCTCGATGAGGCCGAAGCGGAGCTGGCGCCGATGCGACAACTGGCGCAACGCTCACGCAGGCCGCTCGCGCGCTGGCGCTACCTGCGAGCTGTGTCGGCGGTAGCGATATCGAGGGGCCGGTTCGACGAGGCCGAGGCGACCGCGTCGGAAGGGTTGCGCCTGATCGAAGGGCGCACACACGATTCGGTGACCGCGACGTCGGTCCTGGTGCTGACGGTCATCGAGGGGCTGACCGGTCGCGGCGGCCACGTCTCGGCCGAACAGTTCGAGATGCTCGACGGCAGTACCTGGGGGCTGGCCGTGCCGACCTACTGCGTCTATCGGGTCCAGCGCGGCGATCTCGAGCGCGCCCGACGGCTGTATCGCCTCGCCCCCGGCGTCGAAGCGATTCCGCAGCCCGGGCTGCTGCCCGGCCTCGCGCACAGGATAGAACTCGCGGCAACGTTCGGTGAGCCCGAGGTCGCCGCCGATCTCGCTGCCCGGCTGCGTCCGCACGCCGACCTGTTCGCCACCAGCGGGGCCGGAACCGTGACCAACCTCGGATCGGCGCATACCTATCTCGGTATGGCCGCGGCCGTCGGCGGACGGCTCGACGAAGCAGCGCACGAACTCCGTCGAGGCATCACCGCCAACGACGCCGCCGGGACTCCGTCCTACGCCGCCCTGGCCCGACTCGAATTGGCGCGGACTCTTACTCGCCGCCGCAGGCCCGGCGATCTCGCCGAGGCCGACACGCTGTGTGCGACCGTCGCCGAGACGGCCGGGCTGTTGAGTATGGCTCCCTTGCGAAGTCACGCCGAGGAACTCGCCGCCGAGCTGCGCGGTGATCGCCCCGGCGGGCTGACACCTCGCGAAGGCGAGGTCGCCGAACATCTCGCACGGGGACTCACCAACAAACAGATCGCCGCGCTCATGCATATCTCCGAACGCACGGCCGAAAGCCATGTCCAGCACATCCTCACCAAACTCGGATTCACCAACCGCACCCAGGTCGCCGCCTGGTCCGCGGACCGGCGCTGAACATCCGTACCCGCCCTCGGTACCACTACGGATTCCCCGACCGCGCGATTCGGACACGATCGGACTCGGCGAAGCGCGCACACATCGCCACCACCGATTTCGAGGGGACGAACAATGAACCAGTCATCCATGCCGCGCCGGCTGACATCCGTGGTAGCCGCCGCGCTCACCTGCGTCGGGCTCGGCGCGAGCGTCTCGACCGCTCCGGCCTCGGCGTCACCGAGTTACGACTGCCCGGGCGGACAGTTGTGCGGGTGGGACGGGCGCGACGGCAAGGGCGCCATGATCTTCCAGTTCGATCCGAGCTGTGTCCTGCACGATATCGGCAACGGCGGTGTCGGTGACCGCTTGACCTCGGCAACCTGACACCGGAAGCGGACAACATCGCCGACGCGGTCGAGTTCTGCCTCTGAGCTTCGCCGCCACGCTCATCGGCGTCATACCCCAGCCCGGCCGGTGCTCGGCCGGGCGAACGAAGCAGATCGGAAAATTCTGTGTTCGGACGTATCAGTCGCGCGTTTCTGTCCGGGACGATCATCCTCGCCGGCAGCGCGGCAATAACCTTCACCTCGACCGTCACCGCGAATGCCCTGCCGCGAGGCACGATCGAGCTACGGGAGGACTTCGACATCTATCAACGACCGTCGGGAACCAACGACAGTCCCCTGGGCTTCCACGTCCACGTCGACACCTCCGAAACCCGCCACATCCAGGGCGATACGGCGATCTTGTTCGAAGGTGCCGTGCACACGGCCACCCTCGAGGGGGACTTGCGTGACGGGGTGATCCGCAACGGTTCCCTGTCGTTCGTCATCCACTGGGACGACCAGAAGACCGGTATCTATCAGGGCGACCGCTACTTCGACGGATACCTGCGCGGTCATACAGTCGAGCAGGACCACTCCAGCCGGACCGCCGAATGGTGGAGCGGCGACAATGGGTGGACCGCCACGACGTAACACGACCCGAGACCACACCGGACATGCCCACCGGTTGGCGGTGGGCATGTCCGTCCGGTTCGGATCCGAGGAAAGTGTGTTGCCGTCCCGGTCCGTGATGGAAATCAGCGTATTTGGCGTGAGTAATCGATCAGGGACGCACGGGTGCGCGCCGCGCGAGGATCCTCCGGTGGCAGATGCGCCAACCTTGCGGTGTCTGACGAAGCGTGTCTTCGTAGACGACAGTTCCGCTCGACCCGTCCGCATTGACCGCCAGCCCCTTGGAGCGCGCTCGCACCCGGTCGCCATCCTGGGCGACCAGAACGATGTTGGTGACGTGATGTCCCAGTGGCTGGGACGGGTCATCCTGGTTGTCGCGGGCCATCTTCCGCAGTGCCGCGATGCCGTAGATCGTGCCGAGGCCGAAGTCTTCCAGGTCCAGCACCAGGTCGTCGGTGTACAGATCGTCCCACCGATCCCAGTCGCGGTCGTCGGCCACATGGCCGTGCAGTGCGATCGTCTCGTGTATCGCGATTCGATCCGCTGCGGTGATGTCCAGCATTCGACGACCTCCCTCATAATCGGGGAACTCCCCGTTCAGTGGTCGTCAGGCTAACCGGGGAGAACCCCACTTAGCAAGGAGAAGGATGGCCGACCGACCACGTCGCGCTGATGCGCGCCGCAACTACGAGCTGGTGCTGTCGGCCGCGAGAGAAGTATTCGACGAACTCGGCGTGACCGCCCCTCTGGATGAGATCGCCCGCCGCGCCGGGGTCGGGAATGCGACGATGTACCGCCATTTCCCTACTCGCCGCGACATGGTGATCGCTGTCTACGCTGAGGAGGTCACCGCGTTGGGGGAGTTGGGCCGGACCTTGCTCGAGGATCCCTCGCCTGCCGACGCGTTGTTCACCTGGCTGCGCGCGTTCATCGCACATGTCTCCGCCACGGGCCGGCTACCCCTGGCTATACCGGATGACGAGGCCGGGCGGCGGTCCGCGTTGTACCGGGAATGGCACGAGACGATGCACACCGCCGCGGCCGATCTGCTGCGCCGGGCGCAGGAGGCGGGTGCGATCAAGGCCGACCTCGATGTGGCCGACCTGCTTGCCTCGGCCAACGGAATCGGACGCGCTGCGGCCGACGATCCACAGGCCGCCCGGTTGCTTGCCATCGTCCGCGATGGCCTCGCGCGCTAGTCGCGAACAGGTAACTTGCCGAACGAGTCCGCGGCCAGAAGTGCATACAGGCCCCACCCGCGACAGGCGAAACATCCACCCTGGTCGGGTGGACTTGTCGGGCACGAAATCCTGCTACGCGGTGTTCACCAGTCGACGAATGGCCGCGGCGACCTGGGCGGGCTGTTCGGCGGGCACGATGTGCTCGGAATCGCATTCCTCGAGTCTCGCCCCGATCTGCTCGGCGTAGTGGCGGTGGTATTCCCGGATGACGCCGAGGTTGCGGGCTTGGTGGCGCGCGGCCCTGTTGGCGGAGAGCACGGTGACGGGGGAGTTCGGCAGATGTGGTGGGTGACGGCGGAATTCGTCGATCGCCGTGGCGACGGCGGCGATCTCGTATCGAGTTCGGGCGATGCCCGCGGGAGTGAAGTCCTCGGCCAGCATGGTGGTGTAGGTATCGGTGGGGAACAGGCGTCCGTGTGAGCGGGTCAGCGCCCGCATCAGTGGTGGGCAGAGCGCGAGTCGCTGCTGCACCGCGAGGATGCGGTTGGTCTTCGTGGCGGTCTTGGTCCAATCGTCATAGATCGGAGCGGCTTCCGGCGTCGGGTCGACGAGTATCAGACCTGCCGGCGGCGGGGAGAGCTTTTCGGCGGCGCGACGAATGATCAGGCCGCCCATGCTGTGGCCGACCAGAACCACTCGCCGCGGCGCGAGCGTCTCGACCAATGCGACCAATGTGATCGCCATGTCCTCGATGCTCTGCGGCCGTTCGGGCCGGGCGCTACGACCGCGCCCCGCGCGGTCGTAGGTGACGGTGCGCGCGACATCTCCCAGCAGCGGAACCACCGGATCCCAGAGTGTCCGTCCGGCTCCCGCGCCCGACTCGAAGACCACCGAGGTCGCCCCCGATCCCGACTCTTCGACATGTAGATCCGTGCCGCGCACCGATATTCGACGTCCAGGCGTTTCTCGAACCACTGCCCACCTCCGAGCGATACCAATTTTGGTAATAATACCGGAAGTGGGATAGTGAGGATATGACGCCGACCGAGTTGCTCCTGCACCCCGTGCGGCTGCGCATCATCCACGCACTGTCCGGAGGACGGTCACGGACCGCGGGCCAGTTGTGCGACCGCATGCCCGACGTGCCCCGCACCAGCGTCTACAGACACCTGGGGCTGCTCGTGGACGGGCGAATGCTCGAAATCGGCGACGAGCGCCGAGTGCGCGGCGCCGTGGAGCGCTCCTATCGGCTGTGCCCCGACCGCCCGACCATCGGCCCGGACGACGCGATGACCATCGATGAGCACCGTCAGGGATTCGCGACCGCCATGGCTGTCCTGATCGCCGAGTTCAACGCCTACCTCGACCGTCCTGCCGCCGACCCCGCCGCCGACGCGGTCGGATACCGACAGAGCACGGTGTGGCTCAGCCCGGAAGAACTCGAGGCGATGCTCTCGGGCTTCCGTGCCGTCGTCGCGCCCCTGGCCGCGAATACTCCAGGCCGGGGCCGCAAGCCATACCTGGTCAGCCCGATTCTGTTTCCCGGCGCAGAACCGGACTGAGCACTCACCCGCCTCCGCGGCGCGTCCGGTGCCGGGTCGGCGTCGGCGAAGGTCGCAACACCCGCGGCGAGAGCAGCTGTTCGCCGGAACGACTCAGATGGCGCATATGCTCGAAAACATCGGTGCTGCCGCGATCGAAGCGGTAGCCGGACGACCCCAGAGAATTATGGGCTTTCGACACCCTCTGGATTCGTTCATAATGCGCCGGTGTGCTGACGAGCCATCGGTTCATGCGGTTTCTCGATATTCGAATATCGCTGTAACGCTTCGGTTGTGCGGAAAGATACGCGGGGTGGGGGAGGTCGAGATCCTTCGGCGTCGGGGCCCAACGGATGGACGAAACACAATACTTTCAGGGGGGCGATATGCCTGGACAAGGCATGTATTCGAAATGCGGGTGGAGAGGTGTTCGGTGGCCTCGGGGGAGCTCATCGTCGGTACATCGGTTGCAGGGGAACCACTTTCGTGACCCTCGCGTGTCGGAGGGTGGGAATATGACCTACGAAGCCGCAAACGCATCCAGCCTGCCGGCGAATGATGGGGATTCTCACTTCCATCGCTGATTCTGCGCGCCGAGACCTTCGGCGGTGATCGGCGAAATCGCATTGTCGTCGCGCGAATGAACCGTCACGTCGGCCGCCTATTTTTACGCGGTGCACTCTTATCGGCACGACGGAACGGTCGGTGAGGGCACGGGTCTGTAGCGGCGCGAAATCGAATTACCGAATTTTCAGTGCTCGGGTTCACCGCGAATCCGAGCGATTCGATCGTGGATATGAAAGGGGCCGAACCATGCCCAAAATCAAGAATCTGAATCCCTCGACAATCGGCCGGATCGGTGGCAGCGACCTCGCTATCCCGTTCCGGATGCCCGACGGCCGGATCGGCTACCTGTGGGGGGACACCTTCGACGGGACCATTCCGGCGGTGGGCAGCGGACCGGATTGGCGCTCGCCGGTCCTCACCATCGCGAACGACACCCCGGTCGGAATGCCGATCGGGTTCGTGTCCTCGCCCGGCAACGGCAAACAGCTCTGGAGCTACCCACACAACAACGGCGAGTTCACCACGATCCTGCCGACCGACGCGATCAGTGTGGGCGACCGCATCTATCTCTGGGTCATGGTGGCCAACGGCCTCGGCAACGAGATCCGTTGCGAAATGTGGTACTCCGACGATTTGGCCCAGCACTGGTATATCGCGCTGGGCACGCACCAACTACCCGACGGATCACCGCGCTGGTCCACCGGCTATTCCGGTGGTCGTCGCACGATGGTCACCTGGGAACGCGGAGGTGACGGTTACATATACATCATCGGCACGGGCGGACTGGCCCGCGACAAGAACGCCTCGATGTGGCGCGTCGCCGAAACCACCACGGCGATCGAGGATCCGTACTCCTGGGACGCCTGGCAGTACCGTGATGGCTCCTGGCGGTGGGGAAAGGGCGATGCCGACGAGATCCTCCCCGCTGGAACGCGATTGGGCGAGATCTGCCTGCGGCGCATCCAGAACCACTGGGTACTGTCCGGATTCGACGCGGGCGCGTACCAGGCATTCGTCCGCGTCGGTTACGGCCCGATCGAATACATCAACTGGCACACCGCACCGCAGACCAATCCGGTGCGAGGCGCCGAACAGGGATCCGGGACATACGACATCCAAGAGCGCCTGTACGGCTGCTACGTCCATCCGTCCTCGAAATTCGAGAACGCCGACGGATCGACGGGCACGTTCGCGATGATCGTATCCACCTGGGCGGTGTCGGGAAATCCGTACCGCGCCATGCAGTATCGAATCCCCACTCCCGCCGCCCTCGGTCCGGTGTCGACATCGGGAGCGGCAACCGGAAAGACGGTGAGTCCGCTCGCCGCGGCCAAGTCGCGCACTTCGGCACCCGCGACGACGACGATCCGCGGCGGCGCCCATGACGATGTGCGCCGCGTCCGACCGGACGGTTCCCGACAGCACTGATCGGAGGAGTGACCACCACGCCGCACGACCAGGACCGGCGGCATGCCGCCGGTCCTGGTCGTGCGGCGGCCCGATCCGCCGGCCGCTTCGATACTTTCCGCGATCGTGTCGTGGTCAGGAACCGGGGAGTGGATCGAGACCGGCTGTGGATAGCGATGCAACTCGTGGATGGGATCGACGCCGCCGAACTGATCCGGCGCGGACCGGCAGAGCTGCCTTTCGCGCGCGCGGCCCATATCGTCGCCGGCGCGGCGCGCGGCCTCGACGAAGCCCATCGGCACGGCCTGTTGCACCGCGACGTCAAACCGGCCAACCTCATGGTGCAGGTACGGCCGGGGCAGCCGGAGCGGGTCTACGTCACCGACTTCGGAATCGCGCGGGCGGCAGCCGAAACGACCGCTCTGACAGAGATCGGGACAGTGCTGGCCACTCTCGCCTACGCCGCGCCGGAGCAACTCGGCGGTGGCGCGGTCGACTACCGAGTGGACATCTACGCACTGGGCTGCACGCTCTACGAAATGCTGACCGGGGCAAAACCTTTCCCGAATCGCGACGCCGCCGAGGTGATACGGGCACATATTCACGACCCGCCGCCCCGCGCGGCGACCGCGAATCCGGCCCTGCCGCCGGCGATCGACGAGGTGATAGCGCGGGCGATGGCGAAAGACCCGGATCAACGCTATCCGAGCTGCGGAGCACTCGCGGCTGCGGCGGCGAGTGCACTCGGTGTCAGCGCCGCTGCGGGCCAACATGGGGTTCGACTTCCTGAAGAGCGGGGGCGCTCCGCACGGCGGCCGAGGATCGGGTATCTCGTCGCCGGGGGGATTGTCGCGTCCGTCGCGATACTCGGTGTCGCGAGCGCCCTCGTTTCGACACGGCACGCCGGAGAGACGGCGACCACCCCGGGCACGCCACCGTCGAGCGGCACGACCGGGACATCGGCGGCCGCCTCGCCCACGGTCACCAGTGCCCCGGCCGCAACATCCTGGGGGCGGCCACAACTACATGGTCCGGGGGCTATCGCTGCTGCCCGAGACGCCGGCCGAAAGCGGATATCAGGGCATGCGGTGCCTTGCGGTCGACGAGAAGAGCCGGCCGGTCGATGTGAATCAGCGGGTGAGCGGGGTGCCCTGGATCTCCTGCAACGGTAACCGCGATCCGATGGGCAAACTACTCGTCGAGTGCAACGCCAATCGCCGATCTGCCACCATCAGCGCTTTCAACGATGGTCCGCCGATCGGCGACGAGCAATGGCAGAGGCCTTCAGGCAGTGGCCGGTTCATATGGGAGGACGACATCACCCGGTCCGGCTCGCCGCGCGGGATTCTGCAGGTTCAGTTCCACGACGCGGGGCGCACCTTCTGCAATCTGGTCGTCTTCGGAGGAAGCTCGGGGCAGGAACTGTTCGACCGGTGGTGGCGCGATGCGCCGTTCTGAGGGCCGGGGCGGTGAGATCGCCCGGTCCGGTCAGCGGCCGGTTGTGGGGAGTCGACCGACACCGCCGGGAACCTTGTTCGGATGTCGTCACCATCCTCGATTGGCGTGTCGGGACGCGCCGCCACGTCACCCCGTTACCGTGCGGGAGTCGACCACCAAGGATCGCCCGGCGGTGCGAGGGTAAGAATCCCTCGGCGGCCGGGTACTGGCGTAGCCCGATTGAGAGGATCTGGACCTTGAGCGATCTTTCTCGCCGTGACCTGTTGCGGGCGTCGGCCGCTGCCGGCGCCGGAGCAGTCGTTGTCTCGGGCCTCGCGGCCGCGGACACGCCGGATATCGCGGACGCGAGCGCCCAGGACGTTGTGGCCGCGGACCACCCGACCGGAAACCCGGAATGCCCGCCCGCGACGTTGACCGGGGACGTCGTACGCCCCGGTGACGCGTCGTACACGGATGCGCGACTCGGCTGGGACCAGCTCTTTTCCCACTATCCGCTGGTCATCGTCTTCGCGCAGGAGACCCGGGACGTGGTGAACGCCCTGACGTGGGCGCGGCAGCACGACATCGCGCTGCGGGTGCGGAGCGGCCGTCACGCCCTCGAAGGCTGGTCGAATATCGACAACGGCCTCGTGATCGACGTCAGCCGGATGAAATCGGTGCGGATCGACACCGATGCCCGTATCGCGACGGTCGGCGCCGGACTGACCCAACTGGAAGCGGTGACGACGCTCGCGAAGCAGAATTTCGCGGTCACCACCGGGAGCGAGGGCAGCGTGAGCTTGTGCGGCGCAACGCTGGGCGGTGGCCTCGGGCCCCTCAACCGCTGGCTCGGCATGGCCTGCGACAGCCTGCTGGCGGCCGAGGTCGTCGTCGCCTCGGGTCCCGACTGCGCCGAGGTGATCAACGCGGACCTGCAGCACAACTCGGACCTGCTCTGGGCACTTCGCGGGGCGGGAAACGGAAACTTCGGGATCGTCACACAACTCACCTACCGGGTGCATCCACTCGACCATCTCACCTCGGTGCAGGCGACATGGGATGGACTCGGGGACCTGTACGAGGTCTTCGAAGCGTGGCAGCGCACGGTGCCGTACGCCGACAGCCGTCTGGGATCCGAGGTCGAGATCCGCAAGTCCCAGATCTTGTTGTCCGCGTGGCTCGCGGACGGGACAGCGGCACAGGCCACGGAGATGCTGGCTCCGATCTTGTCGGTCGGCACGCCCGATGTCACGATGCAGGTCGGTAACTGGGGCGATTTCTTCGCGGCAGCCCAGCTCCCGGTCGATCAAGAGCCCGCGAACTGGAAGTTCTTCTCGCAGTTCGTCGAAGAGCCGTTCCCGAAGGAGGCGATCGACATCATCGGCGACTTCATGCGGAACGCTCCGAGCGAGGAGAGCAACTACTTCGTCGATGCCTTCGGTGGGGCGATCGAGCGGGAGCCCCCCGGCGGCACCGCGTTCGCGCATCGCGACGCGCTCTTCTACAGCGAGATCGGCGCGGCCTGGGGCACTCGTTCCACCGAACCGGGCGTCGGCGACCCGCTGACCTCGCAGGCCCAGGCCTGGACCGCCGAGTTCAGCCAGGCGCTGCGGCCCTACGTGGACGGCGCTTACGTCAACGTGCCGAATGTCGGAATGCAGGGGTGGGCGACCGCCTACTGGGGGAGCCGGCACTTCGAGCGGCTGCGCGGGATCAAGGCGAAGTACGACCCCCACAACGTCTTTCAATACGAGCAGAGCATCCCACCCGCGTCACACTGATCGACAGTTCGCCGCTCGAGCACGACGCGGGAGTGCGTGAGCGCTCAGCACGCGGTGAAGTATCGCTCCAGCATGTCCGGCGCGCCGTCGCCCTTCGCCTGCGTCCAGCACCGGTCGTGCGGGAAGACCACATACGTGGCCCAGCGCGAGGCCGCCCGCCACACGATGCGCTGGCTGTCGCCCGGCACGTCCCACGCGATGACCGCCCAGGTGCCGTCGCATTCGCGCACCGTCGCGGTCGCGGTCCGCTGATAGTCGGCGAGTTCGAGGTGCCCGACGATGCTCTGGGGATCGCAATTCGACGTCGGCGCGGCATCCTCGAAACGCAATGAGCCGGTGACCGATTCGCCGTCGGTCGTCACGAAGAGGGTGTGCATTCCCTCCGGCACGGGGTCGGAGCCGGGCGGCGGGGTCATGCCGAAGTGGTAGCAGCCCACCGGCACCGTGAACGTGCTCCGCCCGTCGGCGTCGGTCGTGCCCGTCCAGCGCTCGACCTCAGGAGTTCCCTCCGGTAGATCCCGTGAGGCGGGACCACACGGTGCGTAACGTGCCAGGCGCACAGGCACATTCGGCACCGCGACACCGCCGACGGTGACGGTGCGCAGCACGACCGTGCCCGATCCGGCAGTCGACGCGGGTTCGGTGGCAGGTGCCCCAGGGGCGCCGGTGGCCGAAGTCGTGGGTGACGCTGTCGTGGGAGACGCTGTCGTGGGAGACGCTGCCGGTGGTGACGATGCCGGGGCCGACGGCGGGGTGGTGCTCGAGCGCGGCGCCGTCGAGCTGACGGTCGATCCGGACTGCGACGCCCCCGTCTGCGAAGTGCTCGTCCCGCCGCCCTCGCATGCGGCGAGCGCCGCCACCGCGCAGACGATGAACGCCGTGTTGACGAATCGCTGAAGTCGCATGTTTCCCCCTGATGTTGTATCCCACCGACGCATGTATATCGCCTGTTCGCCCCCGGTATTACCGCGCGAGGAGTCCAATGTTCCGGGGGCTTGTGCCGGGCGATCTTTCATGCCTCACCCGCACCACCTCGAGACAGAACTAGTCGTCCGGGGAGATGCGGCGGTTGCGTTTGGTGACGCCGCGCCGCTTCTTCGCGGAGATGCGTCGTTCCTTCGCGCCGTGCGAGGGCTTGGTGGCGCGGCGGACAGGTGGCGGGGCGGCAGCGGCGTCGCGCAGGAGCGAGGCCAGGCGCTCGCGGGCCGCGGCGCGATTCTGTAGTTGTGCGCGGTGCTCGGACGCGGCGATCGTGAGCACCCCGTTGACCAGGCGGGTGCCCAGGCGCTCGAGCATCCGGGTGCGCAGCCGTTCCGGCACCGAGGGCGAGTTGGCGAGGTCGAACGACAGCTCGACCCGGCTGTCGGTGGTGTTGACGTGCTGTCCGCCGGGACCGGACGACCGGGAGAACCGTTCGCGCAACTCGGGTGCGGGGATCACCAGCGCCCGAGTCACGGTCAGGTCTTCTGCCATGATCCGACGCCGTTCTTTCCGTTTCGCGAGTCGACTCTGCCAGGTGGGTCCGGGTCCAGTCGTGACCGAGTGCCGACCTTGACCTTCACGATAGCGATGACCTCGCCGAGGTGTCACGAGCAGCCCATCCGCACATGCCCGATCCGAGCGGGTCGGCCGGTATCGCGTGCGTGCTTGTGCGAAGCGGCATTTTATGGCCTCCGCGGCACGCCGGTAGCGTCGAATTCATGGAGTGGAATTTTTCGATCGGCCGAGGAGCTTTCGGCCGCCTTGCGTGCAGGTGAGGTGACCTCGGTGGAACTGACCGACGAGGCGATCGCCCGCATCGAGCGCGACGACGAGGTGATCAACGCGATTTGTGTACCGGACTTCGATCGTGCGCGGGCCACCGCGCGTCGTGCCGACCGGGCGCGCGCCCGCGGTGCGGATCGGCCGCTGCTCGGTATCCCGGTGACGGTCAAGGAGTCCTACGACATGGCCGGGCTGCCCACGACCTGGGGCATGCCGCAGTACGCGGACCATGTGCCGACCGAGGACGCGGTCCAGGTGTCGAGGCTGAAGGCCGCCGGTGCGGTGATACTCGGTAAGACAAATGTGCCGTTGATGTTGCGAGATATTTAGAGCTTCAACGAGATCTACGGCACCACCAACAATCCGTGGGACCACACCCGCACCTCCGGTGGGTCGTCCGGAGGTTCGGCGGCCGCCCTCGCGTCCGGATTCGGCGCGCTGTCCATCGGCTCCGACCTCGCCGGTTCACTGCGCACCCCCGCGCATTTCTGCGGCGTCTACGCGCACAAGCCGACACTCGGGCTGGCGCCGACCCGCGGCATGGTCGCGCCGCCCGCGCCCGGCTTACCGATCGACCTCGACCTCGCGGTCGTCGGCCCGATGGCGCGCACCGCCCGCGACCTCACGCTGCTGCTCGACGTGATGGCCGGACCGGACCCGCTGACCCATGGCGTCGCCCACCACCTCGCCCTGCCGCCCGCGCGCCACGAGCGACTGTCGGACTTCCGAAGATCGGCGGTTTCCAGGCGCCGATGTAGGGCGTAGTACCGTGGCCGGATTGCCGACAAGGGTCACCGCGCCGGGCCTCGATTCGTGCTCGTGAGGTCGTTCGGGGAGCGGTCAGGTTCGGGTTGATCTACGACGTGCGCGCCGTCGTGGCGTGGCGGGCGTGTCAATGCGCGGTGCCGAGGTCGCGAAGGTTTCGGCGGATCTTGGTCGACATTTCGATGAGCAGGTCGACCTCTTCGGGGGACAGGGCATCGATCAGTGCTTCGCGGATGTGGCGGGCGCGGTGGCTCTGCGCTGTGCGGAAGCGGGCCAGACCGTCGGCGGTGAGGCCGATCACCGTGCCGCGTGCGTCGTCGGGAGCCGGATGCTGTTGCAGGAGGCCGCGTTTGGTCATCCGTGCCGCGTGCTGATGTAGTCGGCTCTTGCTGGAATTGGTGCGTTCGGCGAGTTCGAAGGCACGCATGAGGTGACCGGGTGTGTTGCCGAGGGCGTCGAGTACCTGCCAGTCGGCCTCGGAGAGATCGGTGTCGTCGCGGAGTCTGCGGCTGAGCCATTGCCACAGTTCGCTCTCCATCGGGAAGAAGCTCGTCCACAGCTTCCACTCCTGTGCGGACGCCACCGGAAACCTGTGTTCCCCGGTGTCGGAGGACGACGGCGGTTCGGTCATGCGGTGATCGGCAGATCGCCGGATTCCGGCTCGGGCGTCCACAGGGTGTTGGGTATCTCGACGCGCAGGATCGGCGCGACCTCACCGAAGAACCGTTCGAGGTAGCCCTTCGTTGTCGCGAGATCTGTTGTGTAGGTAGAGAAGAAGCCCTCGACGCCCACGCCGAAGACCTGGTTGCCGAACTTCGCGTGCGTGCGCAGCAGTTTCTCGGTGATCTGCTCCGCGGTACCGACGAGTGCCGAGCCGTTCTCGACGAAATCCTCGAGGGAGTCGAACGGAAAACGCGAGCGGTCGGAGAAATGTTCGCGCACAGAAGCTTCGAAGATAGGTCGGGCGATGGCGAGGGCATCCTGGGATCGGTCGGTGATGATGGGGGAGTGGACCCCGACCGCGACCACCGCGGCGTCGGCATCATGGCCGTGGTGGGCCAGGCGTTCACGGTAGTGACGTACCAGGTCGAGATAGGTCTCGTCGCGTCCGAGGCCGTTCGCGGAATAGAGCGGATCGCCCCACCGCGCGGCCAATTCGGTGGACCGACGGCTGGTGGCCGATCCGTGCCAGACGCGGGGTGCGGGCTGTTGCAGCGGATGAGGTTCGATCGTCGCGCCGGACAGCGGTGGCCGGAATCGTCCCTGCCAGTGCACATCCTCTTCGCGCCAGAGTCTGCGGACCAACTCGTAGCCCTCCTCGAGCCGGTCCCACAGGTCCGCCTGGTCGATCCGGAACACCGAGGGAGCGACCGCGTCGCCGCCTTTACCGATGATCAGGTCGAGACGTCCGTCGCTGAGATGGTCGAGGGTCGCGTAGTCCTCGGCCGAACGCACCGGATCGGTCAGTGAGAGCACCGCGACGGTGGTCACCAGCCGAATGCGGCGGGTCCGCGCGGCGATGTGGGACAGGATGACCGCGGGGGAGGACGACAGCAGCGCCGGATTGTGTCGTTCGCCGACGCCGAACGCGTCGTAGCCGATGTCTTCGGCCCATCGGGCCAGTTCGACGACTTCGCGGAAACGGGCCCGTTGGCTCAGCGGCTGCTGGGCGAATCCGGTGCTGTGCTTGGGAACCAGGGTGCTCGCGAGGAATTTCATCGTCGCGTCAACCGACCGTGCGCAAAGTAGTAAACATGTGAACCAAGGTAGGTCGTCGTCGGGTCCGCCGTCAACCGCGCGTCAGCTGTCCTGGGCCTGGAATCCGCGGCTGACAGCGCGGATCGGTGTGCTGGCTGTACGAACGGCTCACGAAACCATCGGGGCGGACCAGCACCGTCCCGTACGGCCAGCCATCGACGACATGCACCGGAATATCGGTTCTCACACTGGGATCGGCCGTGAGTACGCACCACCGCGATCCGACGAGATCCAGCGTGGACACTCCGTCGCCTACCCACATGTGCGGCAGCCGCGATCCCGGCGATCCGTCGAGGTCGAGGGCGACGTCCTCGGTGGAGGGGAGTTCCGCGCCGCCGTACCGGTAGCCCATGTGCACCACCGGCGCGTTGATCGCCCCCGCTGCCTTGCGTGCCTCTGCCATGTCCTTGCCCCAGTGCAGGGACGGATCGTTGAATCGCAGGTGCGCCTGCTCCATCGTCATGAGGGCCACCGGATGGCGTTCGGCGTGATAGGTCTCGAGTAATTCGGGCTCGGCTTCGCCGCGCAGCACGTGCGCGAGTTTCCATGCCAGGTTGTGCGCGTCGGCGATTCCGGTGTTCAACCCGAACGCGCCCAATGGGGGGATCGCGTGCGCCGCGTCGCCCACCAGGAAGACCCGCCCGACGGAGAGCCGATCGGCCACGTGGCCGCGTCCTCGGAATCGCAGCACACCGCGGATCTGTACCTCGATCGACGGGTCGCCGACCGCTGTCCGGATGAGTTCGGGAGTCGGCTCGGTGTCGAGACGGGTGAGGAACACCCACTCGCGTACGCCGTCGACGGTCACCAGCAGGCCGGTCGCGTCCGGATGTTCGATATTGCACATGGCGAACGGTGTACGCGGACGCAGATCGGCGTCGAACAGAACACTGGTGGTCTCGTGCCCGATCGCGCCGGGCCCGGTGAGGCCGATGTCGAGGATCTGTCGAATCCGGCTGCGAACCCCGTCGGCCGCCACCAGGTAGCGTGCTCGCGCGACACGCCCGTCCGACAGGGTTGCCGTGACGCCGTCGGAGTCCTGCTCGAACGAGTCGAGCGCGACGCCGAACTGCACGTGTCCGGCCTTGGTGACCAGCACGCGGTCGAGTCGGTTCTGCGCGCAGGTGCCGCGGATCCGGGCCGGTGTGTAGGTGAGCGCGGCCGCGGTTGTCGTCTTCCACTGCGCGTTTTCGGTGAAGTCGGCCTCGGCGAGTGTGCGTCCTCTGATCTTGCCCGCCCGCAAATCGACGGCGGCGTCGTTGACGGCGTGATCCAGGCCGACCTCGCGCAGGATCTCCACCGACCGTGACCCGATGCCGGTGGCGCGGGGGTGGGGCGAGAGTTCCGGTTTCTCCTCGACGACCAGGGGCTCGATGCCGTGGTGGCGCAGCAGCACCGCGAGCATCAGCCCGACCGATCCGCCACCCGCGATCAACACCTCTGTGGATACAGTGTTCCCGTTCATGGGAACACTGTATCCGACTCGGTAGACTCTGCCCATGCCGCTTATCTGGGAACGTGAGCCGTACCAGCCGAAAAGGCAGGCACTGAGCGTGGAACGCGTCGTGAACGCCTCCGTCGCCATCGCCGACGCCGAGGGACTCGACGCGCTGTCGATGCGCCGCGTCGCCGCCGAGTTGTCGACCGGCACGACCACGCTCTACCGCTACGTGGACAGCCGCGACGACCTGCTCGACCTGATGGCCGACGCGGTGCACGACGACCACGCGCCGCTGACGGGAGACTGGCGCGCCGACCTCGACGCGTACGCCCACCACGAGCGCGCGCTGTGGCTTCGCCACACCTGGCTCGCCCCGCTGCTGGCCACCCGACCACTGCTCGGCCCGAACTGGCTGCGCGGCTTGGAGCATGCCCTCTGCGCGGCGGCTCCGCTCACCTCCGACATCGCCGACGCGGCCTCGGCCGTCGGACTGATCAGGGACTACGTGCGCGGCGCGGTCATGCGTGAACTCGCGGAGAAACAGACCCAGCGGCGTACCGGTCACACCGAGGAGCAGTGGCGCGCCGCGGTCGCCCCCTACCTGCGCAAGGTCGTCGAAAGCGGCGCATACCCCCAGGTTTCGCGCATGACCGAAGCCCTCGACCCGAGTCCGGCCGAGCAGTTCTCCTACGGTTTGCGCCGCATCCTCGCCGGGATCGCGGACTCTCGGCAGACGCCGAAGTGATGAGCTGGAACCGACGAACGGTGCGTCCCCGATCGGGGACGCACCCTTCGTTGTCGTCCTATCCGCGCCGGACGGCGGTATCGCCCGCCTGATCGACCGTAGCGACGGGCGGTGTTCCCACATCGGCGGATTCACCGCGCGGACCCGGGTTCGTCCGGTCACCGTGCCCGGGCCACCACGCGCGCGCACCGATCAGGGCGGTGATCGCCGGGGTGAAGAACATCGCCATGACGAACGCGGCGATGGCGATGCCCACCGAAATCGCGAAACCCATCTGGGCCAGGGTGCTGTTGCCCGCCAGCATCATCGAGGCGAAGGTGCCCGCGAGGATGACGCCCGCCGCCGCCACCGTCGGCCCGGTGTGCCGGACCGCGAGCGCCGCCGAATCACGCGGACTGTTGCCCTCGCGTGCCTCCTCGCGGAGCCGGGCGACCATGAGGATGTTGTAGTCGGTGCCGAGTGCCACCACGAACAGGTACATGATCAGCGGCAGGGTGAAGATCAGGCCCGAATCGCCTTGGATGTGCTGGAAAACCAGCACCGTCGCGCCGAGGGTCGCGGCGAATCCGAGGAAGACCGAGACCATCAGGTACCAGGGCGCGACCAGGCTGCGCAGCAGCAGGCCGAGCACGATCATGATCAGGACGGCGGCCACCGGGAAGACGATGGAGTAGTCGCGATTCATGGCGTCCTTGAAGTCGACGAATATCGACGTGATACCGCCCACGACCGCGGTGGTGCCCTGCGGAGCCGAGGCGTGCGCGACATCGCGCAGCGGACCCGCGACGGTGTCGAGCGCGGCATCGGATTCCGGTGCGTCGCTGAGGGTCACCTGGAAATTCGCGATGGTGCCGTCGGTGGACAGTTGCGGCTGCCCCACTTGGCCTACGCCGTCGACCTGTCCGAGCGCGGCCCGGTAGGTGGCGAGTTGGTCGGTCGTCAGCACGCCGTTCTCGGATTGCAGCAGCACATCCGAGGGCTGGGTGGCGCCCGCGGGCAGTCCCTTCAGCAGTTCGCGGTTGTAGACGACGGATTCGGAGGCGTCCGAGGTCGAGCCGGAGGTCAGGTCGAAGGTCGGATTGAACCCGAGCGCGAAGATGCCGAGGACCACGAGCAGCCCGCCGGAGATCGCCGCGAAAGCGGCCGGTCGCCGTCCCATGGCCGCGCCGACGGCGGCGAAGCGGGCGCCCTTCGGCTCGGCCCGCCATGCCTTCGACGGCCAGAACACCTTGGTGCCCAGCAGCGACACGATCGCGGGGACCAGCGTGAGACCCGCGATCAGCGCGACCGCGACGGCGATGGCCAGTGCCGGACCCAGCGCGCGGAACATACCCAGACTCGACAGCACCAGTGCCATGAAGGCGATGATCACCGCGGCGGCCGCGGAGGTGATGGCCTCGCCGACCTTGGCGACGGCGCCGATCATGGCGGACTTGGGATCTTCGCCCGCGCGTAGCAATTCCCGGTACCGGAACATCAGGAACAGGATGTAGTCGGTGCCGACGCCGAACAGCACCACCAGCAGAATGGAATTCACCGAGGTGTCGATCTCGAGGTCGAATGCCTTGGCCACCACCGCGATCAGGCTGTTCACGGTGCTCGACACCGCGCCGATGACGATGATGGGCAGCAGCGCGATCACCGGACTGCGGAAGATGACCAGCAGCAGGACCAGGATCAGCAGAATGGTGGCGATGGCGACGATCGCCAGCCCCTTCTCGCCCGATTCGGTCTGGTCCAGGGTCTGTGCGGCCTGACCGGTGATACCGGCCTTCAGATCGCCGTCACCGACCTGGTCCTGCAACTTCGCGCGGAGTTCCTTCACCGCGTCGCTGCGTGTGGTGTCGGAGGCGCTGGTCTGTTTGACCATCTGCACGGCGACGATCTGGACCAGGCGGTTGTCCGAGGGCGGGGTCGGATGGATGCCGGTGACGCCCTCGACCTTCGCCTCGTCCAGTGCCGCGCTCACCGCGGCGACCTTCGCGGTGTCGGCCTCGCTCAGTTGCGCGCCGTCCTCGCGGACGAAGACCACGAGCGCGGCCGCGGCGGATTCCTGCGGAAATGCCTTCTCCTGCAGGTTCAGCGCCCGGATGGATTCGTAATGCGAAGGCAGGAAGGCGGATTGGTCGGTGGTGGAGGTCAGGGTCGGAGCCGCGGCCACGACGGCGATGATGGCGACGACCCACAGGCCGATCACCTTCCAGGGATGGTGGACGACCAGGCGCCCCAGGCGAGCGAACATGGTTGGGGGAGAGTCCTTTCCGAGTTCTTCGGTCGGATGCCACGATCCGGCGCGCCCGCTCGGGCGCGGCGCTCGTCCCGTCGACGAATGCACGGAACGGCATGGTCGTACGAGCGCCGACGTCGGGTCGGTCCGTGGTATCCGGTCTCGACGCAACTGTAGTTGGTCGCGTCACTGTCATCCTCACTATATGTAGATGTATACGTATAAAGCAAGGGTGGGAGTGACAGTTTCCCGCTATCGGATCTCGACCACCACTTTGCCGAGAGCGTGCCCTTCGCCGACGTAGGACAACGCCCGGGGCGCGTCGTCGAGTGCGAAGCGGCGGTCGATGTGGATGTCGAGTCGCCCGGCGGTGTGCTGTTCGGCGAGCGGGGTGAAATGCGAGGGTCCCAGCTCGACCGCGAGCACCCCCATACGGCGGCCGGTGACCATTCCGGCGAGTGCGCCGACCGTGGCAATTCGCAGCAGTGCGCGCGTCGTGCCTCCTACGCAGCGGTACCGGCCGCCGCGAACGAGGGCCCTGCGACAGGCGAACACCGAACGATGCGCGACGAGATCGAGCACGAGGTCGTAGGGCCCGGATCGGGTGTAATCCGTTGCGCGGTAGTCGATCACCTCGTCCGCGCCGAGCGAGCGCATGAACTCCAGTTTGGCGGCGTTGTCCACCGCGGTGACGTGGGCTCCGGCGTGCTTGGCGAGTTGGATCGCGAACGATCCCGACCCACCACCGGCGCCGTTGATCAGGATCGACTTGCCCGCGCCGACGCCCGCCGTGCCCTGTAGCGCGATCGCGGCGGCTTGTGGCAATGTCGACGCCTGCGCGAATGTCAACGACTCCGGCTTGAGTGCCAGCGCGGATTCGGGCGCCGGGGCGTATTCGGCGAAACCTCCTTTGAGGCCGAGATTGTCGCCGTAGACCTCATCGCCGGGTCGGAATCGGGTGACACCGGAACCGACGGCCTCTACGGTCCCGGCGATATCGGATCCGAGAACTCGCCGCGCGGGCGTTCGCAGCCCACCGATGCGTGAATACAGCGGTGTCCCCTGTAGGCATTCCCAGTCCGAAAGGTTGACCGAGGTGGCGTGAACCTTGACCAGTACCTGATTCGGCCCCGGCGACGGGATCGGAATCTCGGCCGTCGACAGCACCTCCGGGCCGCCGTAGCGGTCGTACACAACGGCTTTCACCGGGTTCGGCCATCGGACGTTGTCTGGCAGCGTGGCATGCCGGCGAGCATAAGCGAGCGGCTGTCACGCTGCGCTGGCAGACAGTCACCCGGCCGGTACTCGAGACGCTGAGCACGACGAGAAGGATTGCAAACCGAGATCCGGCGTGGACCCACCACATGGTCGAGTCCTCGGCAAGCCTCACTGTCCGGAGGCAGGTGTAATGCCCGCCGCGTGGCGCAATTGACCGAGGAAGCTCACTTTGTCGTCGCCCTCGATCAAATAGTGTGAAACCGCGACGCGCACAATGGTTGCGGCGATGACAGGTGCGTCGTCGCCGTCGAGAAGTTCCTCGATGAATCGACGCATGATCGGCAGCACCCGCGCAACCTCGTCGAGGACGTAGTCGGGCTCGACCTCGACCAGACGACTCAGCGAGTACGTGCCCTCGGATTGGAACCGCACGATGAAGGCGAGTACCGCGTCCAAGCGCGCCGCCCCCGTCAAGCCCTCTGTCGCGGCCTCGAGATCCGCTTGGATCTTTGCCAGCTCATAGCTGCCGAACGCGGAGAGTAGTCGATCTTTGGAGGCGAAGAACCGATACAGCGTGGGCCGCGAGACCTTCGCGGTCGCGGCGACGTCGGACAGGTTCAGTTTGCTGCGGCCCCGGCGAGCGAGCACTTCGTGGGTCGCGTCCAAGATCCGCGTTCGCGCCGACGAGTCGATCTGGGGCGCTTTGTCCGATTTCACCTTACAACCTTTACATCTTCCGTAATTTTCGTAACGCCAGCTGCTCGGCCGGCCTCGTTGACAGCAGTGAAGAGATCCAGATGACCCACACCCTGACCTCCGATGACGCTCTCGAGTTCGATCCGCACTCGGAGAGCTTCTTCGCCGACCCCTATCCGATCTACCGGCGCCTGCGCGACGAACAGCCCGTCTACCACAACCCGACGATCGGATTCTGGGCGCTGTCGCGGTATCACGACGTCACCCCGGCGATGAAAGACTTCCAGACCTACTCCTCGGCACGCGGCATCACCCTCGAGATGGTGCTCGACCCGAGCCCGCCGAGCGAGACCATCCCGATGATCATCATGATGGACCCGCCCGAGCACACCCGGATGCGCAAACTGGTCAGCAAGGTGTTCACCCCGCGCGCCATCTCCGGACTGGAATCGACGGTCCGAACGATCGTGCACGGTTTCCTCGACCGCGTCGACCGCCACGAATTCGACATGTTCACCGACTTCTCGACACTGTTCCCGATCGAGGTCATCACCACGATGCTCGGTGTTCCGCCGGAGCGCAGGCAACAACTGCGGCAATGGCACGCGGCTCCGATGGAACGATCCGACGGCTCCGGAGCGCCGACAGCGGAATCGCGCGAGGCGATCGCCGCCGCGACCCGGTTCTACCATCAGCTCATCCTCGAACGTCGGGCCAGTCCGCAGGACGACATGATCTCGCGACTGACCCAGGTGGAAGTCGAACGCGAGGACGGTACGACCACCATGCTCAGCGATCGCGAAATACTCGGCTTCGCGTCGTTGCTCGCGGGTGCGGGCGCCGAGACCGTCGCGAAGGTGATCGCCAGCGCCGCGGTGATCTTCGCCGAACATCAGGACCAGTGGCGGGCCATGCGCGCAGACCGCACGAAGATCCCCGGCGCCTTCGAGGAACTGCTTCGCTACGAAGGTCCGGTGCAATACGACATGCGCTACACCCTGCGCGATGTCGACATCCACGATCAGACCATTCCACGCGGCAGCGCCGTCCTCATGCTGCTCGCCTCGGCGAACCGCGACGAACGCGCCTTCGACGAGGCCGACCGCTTCGACATCACCCGACGCTTCGGCGGGCACAACCTCGGCCTCGGCTACGGAATCCACAGCTGCCTCGGTGCCGCGCTGGCCCGACTCGAAGGGCGCATCGCCCTCGACGCCCTGCTCGACTTCATGCCCGAGTTCGAGGTGGACCGCGCGGGACTGACCAGAACGCGCGAGACCAGCGTCGCGGGCTGGGCCACCGTCCCGGTCCGAGTGCGCTCGTGACCCTCGCTCGCCACCGAGGTCACGGGTAGCCGACGCGCCGTAGCGCTCCGACTCGCCGATCGGCGGCCAGGCTGCCCCAATTTCGCTTGACTGCTACTCAAATAAATGGTTGAGTGGCAGTCAAATGAAAACGACACGTGCTTACATCCAATCCGGGCGGGCGGAGAACGCCATCGCCACCCGCGCTCGAATCCTCGCTGCCGCACAGGAACTCTTCCTCGAGAAGGCGTTCGAGGATGTGACCCTGGCGGCTGTCGCCAAGGCGTCCGGGGTGTCGCATCAGACCGTGCTCAATCACTTCGAGTCCAAGGCCGGAGTGGTGCTCGGGGTCGCGGAGGCGCTCGCGACCCAGACCGACCACGCGCGCAACGCGGCACGCCCGGGTGACATCGGTGGCGCGATCGCAGCCCTGGTCACCGAGTACGAGCGGATCGGCGATGCCAACGTGCGTTGGGCGATGTCGGGGGACCGTTTTCCCGAGTTGGCCGCCCAGATGGATGTGGCGCGGGCCGGACATCGGACGTGGCTGGCGGCGATGTTCGGCGACCGGCTGCCCACCGAGTCGCCGGAGCGCGAGCACGTACTGGACGCACTGCACGCGGCGACCGACGTCTACGTGTGGAAGCTGCTCCGACGAGACCTCGGACGCGACCGCGCCGAGACCGAGAAGACCATGGCCGACCTGGTGGTAGGCGTCCTGAGGGGAATACCGAAATGAACTCGCGCACATACCTCTTCGCTCTCGTCGACGGGGGCGGCACCGTCCCTCCCGAACTCGGCATGGTGCGCCGTCTCGTCGAGCGCGGACATCGTGTGACGGTGCTCGCCGACGAGTCGATGTCAGCGGACGTGCACGCCACGGGGGCCACCTATCGGCCCTGGCGCGCGGCCCCCAACAGCGCCTCGTGTCGACCCGAGGACGTCCGCTACCGGGATTGGGAATGCGCCGATCCGTTCGCGTTGTTCCGCATGCTCCTCGATCAGCAGTTCGCCGGTCCCGCACCGGGATACGCGCGGGATATGACCGAGGCCTTGGACGCGGTGAATCCCGATCTCGCGGTCTGTTCGTTCTTCGCCATAGGCGCGATGGTGGCGGCGCAGGCGCGCGGCGTGCCGTTCGACGTGCCCTTTCCGAACACCTACCTGCTCCCCGTGCCGGGAATGCCGCCTTCGGGGCTCGGCCTGCGTCCGGCGAAGGGGCCGATCACCAGGCTGCGGGATCTGGCCCTCCGGACGATGGTGCTTCGGCAATGGAACAAGGGAGTGCCGGAGCTGAACGCGCTGCGGAGCTCGTACGGGCTGCCGCCGGTCGAGGAATTCTTCGATCAGGTGCACCTGGCGAGAAAGCACCTCGTCCTCACCTCGGCGGAATTCGACTTCCCCGCGCGGATGCCCGCGCACGTCCGGTACGTCGGCGCCGTCCTCGATGACCCGGCATGGGCGACGACCGAAACCTGGTCGCCGCCCGCCGGGGACGGTCCGCTGGTCCTGGTGGCCCTGTCGTCGACATTTCAGGATCAGACGAGTTGCCTCCAGCGGGTGATCGACGCACTCGCGGAGCTACCGGTCCGCGGGTACCTCACCACGGGACCCGCCATCGATCCCACGGACTTGAAGTCTCCCGGCAATGTCGAAGTCGTTGCGGTGGCACCGCATTCACAGGTCCTCTCGCACGCGAGCGCGGTCATCACGCACGCCGGTCACGGCACCGCCGTTCGGGCTCTGGCCGCGGGTGTCCCGGTGCTGGCGCTCCCGCACGGCCGGGACCAAGCCGACAACGCGATCCGAATCAGCCTGCGCGGTGCCGGAATCACATTGTCTCGCAAAGCGTCTCCGGGAAAGATCGCCACCGCGGTTCAGGGTCTGTTGTCGAATCCGGAATACGCGACGGCGGCGGCACGACTGGGCGAGATCATCCGGCGTGACGCGCAGGCGGGTGACCTGATCGCGGAACTCGAGGAAGCGGCACCGAGGAAGCCGGACTCCAGCGTCCTCGCGTGAACGCCGGTCGGATTCCGGCGACGCGTCCAGGATCCGCAGGATCGCTGATCGGTGCGTTGGACGGGACGAACAAGATCCGTCGGTGTCGATAGATCCGGGTATCGTTGTGTCCCAACGGTTGTCGCGTTATCAATCACTTCGGCAGGTCGGCGCGATCTTCGTCGGAATAGGCGAGGCTTGTCGTGCGCTCCAGGAATCCCCGCAGGCCCGTGCGCACGCCGTCGGTATGCACGGTGGCGGCGAAGCACGCCGCTTCGACCGCGAGACCCTCGTGGATCGGTAGATCGATACCGCGGGTGACCGCACGCAGGCAGGCTGCCACCGCCGTCGGCGCGTGGCGGATGATCCGGGCGGCCAGGTCGTGGGCGGCGTGGAGAAGTTCGTCGGCGGGTACGACGGAATTGACGAGCCCGATCTCGACGGCGCGGGTGGCCGAGATCGGGTCACCGGTCAGGATCATCTCGAGGCCGCGTTTGCGTCCGATGTGACGCGGCAGTCGCTGTGATCCGCCGAACGGCGGTGGAAAGCCCAGGGAAATCTCGGGTTTGGCGAAACTCGCGTGCTCGGCGGCGATCGCGAGCGGAGCGGCTTCGGTGATCTCACAACCTCCGCCGTAGGCGAGACCGTTGACCGCGACGATCACCGGCTTGGGAAATTCCTCGATCCGACGGGTCAGCGCGTGTCCCCGCTCCACGATCTCGCGCAGCGCGCGCTCCGGCCCGCCCGCGATACTGCCCGCCAGCGACGCGATATCCGCGCCCGCGCTGAACGCCCTGCTTCCGGCTCCCGTCACGATCACGGCCCTGACCGTGTCATCGGACTCGATACGGTGCAGGTGGGCGAGCAGCGCGTCGATCGTCGGATAGTCGAGTGCGTTGAGTGTGCGTTCCCGGTCGATGGTGAGGGTGACGACCCGGTCGTTCTGTTCGAAATGAAGGGGCATGTCGGAGACTCCGTTCCGCGTGGTGGGTCCCACCTACGCTAGAAGTCCTGATCCAAGACAATCCACTTATTGTCCTGGATACAATGCCCGCCCCGGAAAAGGTGACGTATGCGACCGCCCTCGTACAAATCCGTCGTCGACGAGCTCAGCCGGGCCATCAGGTCGGGGGAACTGCCCGCGGGCTCGCGGCTTCCGACCCATCGGGCTCTGGCACGCGAGCGAAATATCGCGTTGGCGACCGCCACCCGCGTGTACGCCGAACTGGCCGCCATGGGTCTGGTCGCGGGGGAGCCGGGCCGAGGAACCTTCGTCCGGGCGCTGTCGGGCTACGACGGTCTGGAGCCCGCACGAGACTTGCCGGTACCGCGACTGGCGGATCTCTCGTTCAACCAGCCGCTCGCGCGAGGACAGGGGGAGATGCTGCGGCAGGCGCTGCGCAAGCTCGCGGTGTCCGGCGAGGTCGAGGCACTGCTTCGGCAGGACCCGCCGGGTGGACGCACTCACGACCGCGCGATCGTCGCCCGGTATCTGCTCGACCGCGGGATCGATACCGCGCCGAGGAATGTGCTGCTCACAGCCGGGACCCAACAGGCACTCGATTCGGTACTGCGCACACTGACGCGGCCCGGTGACGTGGTCGCGGTGGACGCGCTCACCTACCCCGGGATCACGTTACTGGCTTCGGCCCACTCGCTGGAGCTCGCGCCGATCCCGGTCACGGCGGCGGGCCCCGACCTGGACGCGCTCGATCTGCTGTGCCGGACCAGGCCGGTCCGCGCGATCTACACGATCCCCACGGTGCACAATCCGCTCGGATGGGTACTGGACCGGGCACAGCGCGACCGCCTGGTCGGCATCGCCCGTTCCCGGGACTGTCTTCTCATCGAGGACGGCACCTACGCCTTTCTCGCAGCGGCACCGCCGTCGCCGCTGCGAACCCTCGCCCCCGAGCGCACCTTCTACGTCGCGAGCTTGTCGAAGAACGTGGCCCCCGGCCTGCGATTCGGGTTCGCGGTGGTACCCGACTCCGCGGTGGACGGGGTCGTGCGCGCTCTTCGCGCCGCGGCCTGGGGAAGCCCCGGACTCGTCACCGCGCTGGCCACGGGCTGGTTGGGCGACGGCACGGTGGCGCGTCTGGAGAAACACCGGCGCGAGGACGGCACCGCCCGCCAGGACGTCGCCCGCACGGCACTCGCGGGGATGAACCTCACCGGCCACCCGAGCTCGTATCTGGTGTGGCTCGGTCTCGCGCCGCACCAGCGCCCCGATCAGGTCGCGGACGTGCTCGCCCGCGCCGGTATCCTCGTCTCCACCGTCGACGCGTTCGCGACCGGCGCGCATCGTCCTCCCGCGCTTCGATTGGCGCTCGGCACCCCGGATCTCGCCGACCTTCGCGCCGCACTGCTCCGGCTGAGGGACGCGATCGAGTCGATCCCGCCGACCTGAGGTCCGGTCGCTCAGCGCCACATCGTCTCGGCGGGTGCCGCCGAGGCCTATCCCGGAGAAAACAGATCATCGATGTCGGCGACCGTCACGATATCGCGGGCTGTCGCCGCGAGATCCGGGTCGACCGTTGCCAAGGCATCGGCCTGTAGTCGAGTAATCGCGAGGTACTCGGCGTCTCGGAGAGTGTCCCAGTCGTGTTGACGGGCGAGTTGCCACGCGGTGCGACGAGACATCCGGTCGCCGAGCAGCCGGATCTTGACCTCGGTCATCCGGTCGTGTGTTTTCAGGGCATCCTGCTCGAAGCGCCTGCCCGCCCGGACATCACGTAGCAGCAACTGCGCCGCCTCCGACCTGATCGAGTTCGGTGCGACCAACCGGTGACTCGGATCGATGGAAAGTCCGGAATCAACCAGGTGCAGCAAGGTTCGAGCATCGATGACGAAACAAGTCATCGACCGAGCTCAGCCAGGTGCAGAGGGGGAGATATGCCGCCGGAATCCGTGTCCGACAATTGGTTCCAGTATCGCCGCCTTGGGTGTGTCGGATTACCGGTGGATCCGGACGGTAGTCGCCACTGGCTCGCGGACTCGTGTGCCAAGGGCGACGACGCGGCCTACCAGCCGTTCCAGTGGGTGAGTTGTTCGGCAGGCAGACGTTTCGCCGGCCGGAAGTCGGTGCCGCGCGTGTAGGCGATCGGGAACAGGCCGCCCTGGCTGTACTTGTCGAACGGGATACCGAGAAGGTCGGCGGCCTGCTTCTCGCCGTCACCGACGAGGTGCAGTGTCGTCCACGCCGAGCCCAGTCCGCGCGAACGCAGTGCGAGCATGAAACTCCACACCGCGGGCAGCAGCGAACCCCAGAAACTCGCGCTCGACACGCCCGGGGTGTTCTCCGCGCGGCCCGCGAGGCACGGGATCAGCATGACCGGGACCTCGTGCAGGTGGTCGACGAGGTACCGGGCCGAGTCGTGCACGTGGGGCCGGCGCTCATCGCGCTCGTCGCCGAACTCCGGTTTCGGTGCGGCGAGATACGGGATCGCGGAGGTCCGATAGATGTCGGCCAGCGCCTGCTTCTGCGCGGCGTCCTCGACGAACACCCACTGCCAGCCCTGGGAATTCGAACCCGTCGGCGCCTGCAACGCCAGATCGAGGCATTCCAGCAGTACCTCACGCGGCACCGGACGCTCGAGGTCGAGCCGCTTACGCACCGAACGCGTAGTGGACAGGACCTCGTCCGCGGACAAGTTCAGCGCATTCCCGAATGTCATTCGTGATCCTCTCTCGGGCCTCCGCCCTCGGGGGAGCTCCCAGTATCCGAGTACAGCACACCAGATCTGCTCAACACCGACCCGCTGCGTGATATTTCGACAATCGGTCGAGCGTTCGACCATCGGCCTGGACCGCGCCTTTCATGACCGCCCTGACCCGCACGTTCAGCGCCGACCTCGATCCGTGCGAGCGTGACTTCATCATCGGCCGGGTCGCAGCGCCCATTGTGCCGGATCGCTCACCTCGGGGTCGGCCGACTGGCGACCGGCCCCGACTCCGACTCAGTCTTCGGCCAACCGGTCCCGAGCAGCCGTAACGATGAGGGGACGCAGGGTGTTCGCGGCGATGCTCATGCCTTGGAGGGTCTTGTCGAGGGTGCCGCCCCAGACGGGGTCTTCGTGTTCGACGGCGACGTCACCGTCGTATCCGGCCCTGTAGAGGGTATCGATGATCCGATTCCAGTCGAGTTGGCCGCGGCCGGGCACTCGGTAGCGCCACCACCCGACGTCGGTGGACGAGGTGCGTGTGACTGTTTTGCCGAAGACGCCGTAGCGGGTGCGTGCGCATGGGTCGATCTGGATGTCCTTGGCTTGGACGTGGCCGACGATTCCGGCCCGGAGCGCGTGTTCGAGGGCGTCGATGGGGTCGATCCCGAGCCAGGGCAGATGGGACGGGTCGTAGGCGAGGCCGAAGCCGAGTTCGGCCATCCAGTCCCAGAGTTCGGGGGAGTAGGCGAGGTTGCCCGGGTACCCGTCGGGGTGCCAGCCTTCCATCGGGCAGTTCTCGGCCAGCAGTTTCACACCGCGCTCGGCCGCGTACCGGACCAGTGGTGGCAGGTGCTGTTCTGCCAGTTCGAGGTTGTCGGCCACCGGCAGCGTGACGTCGCGGCCGATGAAGGTGGTGACTTGGCGGACCTCGAGGGTTGCTGCCGCGTCGATGCAGGCGCGTAGGTGCTGGTGGATCCGGTCGCGTTCGGCGTCGTCGTGGTGCAGGTTGTTGTCGCAGTAGGTCACCGCGGAGATGCTCAGTCCGTGGCGGCCCATCAGGTCGGCGACGCGGGCGGCGTCGGCGCTGCCGAAGCCGGCGACGTCGAGGTGGGCGGCTTGGTGGATGTGCTCGCTGCCGACCGGCCAGGCCGCTATCTCGAGTGCCTGATATCCCGCGTCGGGGGCCCAGGACGCGATCTGTTCCAGAGTCATCCGGCCCAGAGCCGCCGTCAGCATTCCAAGTTTCATCGATTTCCTCACTGTCGTTGTCGAGAGTCGGTCGGAGTCGAGACGGGGACTCGCCCTTGTTCGGTTTCGGTCGGAGTCGAGCGCGCCTCAGCGGGGGGTGCCTGGACTTGGCGGAGCCGCATGGCGGTGTCGAGTGTGATCGGATGACCCGGACCGTGGCTTTCGGCTTGGGCGAACAGGATGTCCCGAAGGTTCCCGATTGTCCGGGCGAGAGCGTGGTCGTTGCGTGGCTCTGTCCGAAAAAGAGCCAGACAGAGGTACTTCGAGGTCTCCAGCGTGTCGGGATGCGCTTCTCCCAGGACGCGCCTGCGGTCTTCCAGCACGCCCTCCAGGATGGAGATGGCCTGCGCGAGTTGGCCGTTGAGTTGGAGCATCGCCCCCAACGACTGCTTCGCGTCGAGGGTTTCGGGATCGTCAGGGCCCAGAACGGCGGACCGGCCCTCGATTACGCTGTTGTAGCCATTCGCCGATTGCTCGACCAGTCCCTGTTGCCCCCGAACCCAGTTCCACCTGCATTCCAGATGTCCGAGTGCCGCGATGTCGACGTGGTCCGATCGGGCAGCAAGTCCGGTGCTCAGCGTCTGGAATCCCTCTGCGGCTTGCGACATCTCGCCGCGGCGGACGAACGTCCACTGGAGATGTATTTCCGTCCACGGTTCGGCGAAGTTCATGACCCGCTGTTCGTCATCTCTGAGCCGACGCAGCAGTCGTTCGGCCGTTCGATAGTGGCCCAGTTCCGACCGAGCCGCGGCCCAGGCACGCCGAACCCGGAATCCGCGCTGATCGTGGCGGCCCAGCACCTGCAGATGTGATGAGGCGGCCTGCATCAGGCGCAGGGCCGAACGCGCGTCTCGATCCTCGATCAACGCCTCCGACATCGCGGCCACGGTATCCAAGACCATCGCCGAGCCCGACGCGTCGAAACGCCGGACGGGGTATGCGCTCAACACTTCTCGCATCTTCGTGATCAGCGCCGAGGTCGTCGCGCGGTCGTCGGGACTCAGGATCCGCGGAACTGTCGGCAACTCCAGGACATCGACCGCGCGGCGCGCGGTGCGCGGCGCTGGTGTCGCCGGGCTCGAGGGGGGTGCTTGCGGCGCGTCGCCGCTGTCGGGCGGGCCGGCGGACTGGAGTCGCTGACGGATGCGGTCGACCTGCTCGTCGGAGGTCCGGTGGGCGAGTCTGCGAGCGCCTTCTTCTCCCAGAGAGGACCGCTCGATCAGCGCGCGCATCCGGATGAGCCGGTCGGGCACGGTGCTGTCGGGTCGGGTGTTCATCATGATCTCCTCGAGGAGAGGTTGGCGATCCACTGGTGCTTGGCCCGGAGTCGGGCCCACTTTCGTTCGATGGCCTTGGCTGTCGTGTCGAGAAGCTGCGCTATCTCGGCGTGCGTGTATCCGGCGGTGTGCCAATAGACGATCTGACGTTCTTGCTCGGTCAGCGGGGCGAGATGTCGTCTGATCAAATCCTGGTCACCGACAAGGTCGGCCGGGTCGGCGCCGAGGCCGGTGTCGCAGAGGGAGTCGTAGTGGAGTTCGTCGAGTGGGTCGAGATCAGAAGGGCCGGCGTGGTTCTGTAGGTTCGCGCGCTCGGACCGGAGGTGGTATTCGAACACTGTCTTGAAGTGGAAGAGACAGCCGCGCAGGAAGTAGGTCGTCAGTTTCGCTCCCTTCCCGGGATCCCAGCCGATCCCTTGGCGGATGTCCTTCTGAAGTGCCTCCAGGGCGCTGACGATGGTGGTGGCGAGAATTTCCTCGCGGAGGTCCTCGTTGAAGGCGAGGCGAAGACGCTGACGTTCCGACGCCTCGACGTGGATACGGCACTTTCCCAGCTCGCCGTATATCGCGCCGGTTCGTAGCCAAGCGTCGAGTACTGCTTTCGCGTATCGCGCGATGCGGTCGACGACCAGTTCCCACTCGGGGCCTCGAGCCCCGCATTCGACCAGTAGCTGATGTATTTCCCACTCGGCAGCCGCTTCCTCCAGTTTATCGGTGGCCTCGTCGATGACATCCTCGATCGCACCGGTCGCGGCGCCCGAGGGTCTGTCGGTGGCCATCATGGGGGTCTGTCTCCCCGGTGGTATCGCCCCGCTGTGTGACGAGCCCATCGCTTCCTCCTCCACGTACACACCGTTCGCCGTCGGGCAGTTCCGGCGCGAGTCGTGCGCACGGTCACCGCAGTTATAGGGCAGCGGGCGGGAACATCCCCCTCGGCTCGATAATTCGTCGAAATGTCTGTGCCCGGGGGGATTCGAGCGCCGCTTTCACTAGAAGGTCATCGAACGCGATCAAGGAGGAGTTTGCTCATGCCGACGAACCAGACCCCCATCCCCGTCACCGAGAGGCCGGATCCCGAAACCGACAGGTGCGAGAAGTGCCGCTCGCTCACCTGCCTGGCGCTGATGCGCGCCGAGACCCCGCCGGTCAACCTGCTCGACTTCCTCGACCGGCAGGTCAAACTGATCACCAGCGGACACTGGACCTGGAGCGTCGTTGGCTACTGCGTGGCCCTGGCGCTCGCGGTGGTGCCCTTGATCACCCTCGTTCACTCGGTCGCGGGACCGGTCGTTTAGGGTTGGCCGACGCGGAGATCGGTTGGTGGCGAGCACGAGTGCGCCGGTGACGACGGGGGCACTGCCCGCAGCGCCGCGGCGATATAGACATTGTGGCCGGGGGCATTGCGCCGTTCGGGGGTAGCGGCCCCGAATCGGCAACCCCTGCCTGATCGACGCCGCCCGTCGGCGATCTGCGATGGCGGATGCGGCATCGCAGATCCTGCGGCCCGGATCGTGGTGCCGATCTCGACGGTCGTCGCGTGGATGCGCGACGCTCAGCGATGGGCTCGGATATCCACGGGACGACCGTCGGGGTCGTGCGCGGTCATCGTCCATTGCGTCGGCAGTGTCTCGACCTGCCCCACCGACCGGCCCGCATTCAGGATTCGCTCGCGTACCTCGCACAGGTGCTCATAGGTTCCCACCCGCAGTCCCCATCCGGCCCTTCCCAGCGGGTCGAGACCAGCGGGTGGGACGGCGGCGGTTTCGACGATCATCAGATGATCGGCTCCGCCGACGTCGAGGACCGCGATACGCGGATCGGTCGAGGTTGCCGCGCGCTCGAACGCGACTCGTGCTCCCACTAATTCGGTGTAGAAGGACACGAGCCGATCGAGATCGGGTGTGGACAGAGTCAGATGGTTGATGCCGAGCAGATTGGCCATGGTGAACCGAGGTTAGTTCCGTTGATCGAACGTGAGCAAGGTCGAGTTCCATCGCGCATCCTCGGGCGCGCGCCGATCGACGGCTGACGAAAACCGCTTGCGGACATTATGATTCCCGTGACGGTGCGCCTCGTGTAGTTCTGACGGTGGGGTACGGGCTCATGCGCGCCGTGTTCGGGGCAGTTCGTTCGGCCCCGATCCGTCGAAAGGGAGGACGCGCCGCGAAGGCGGCGGGCGTACGGCTGGTGTACCTGAAGTGTTCGACAGTGCGGGCGGTGAAGGGGAGAAATGACATCGACTGGTCCTGACACATCGGGAGGGGCCTCACCGCCACCCGCCGGTGGCCCGACGCCCGCCCCGGCGGGTGGCGGCTTGTCCGTCGGTGAACGGTGGGCGAGGATCGGCGGCATCGCCGCCATAGTCGGGATCCCCGTCTCGATCCTCATCGCGTTCGTGCAGGGCACGGCGGGATCGCACGATTCGCGGAACTTTGTCGCGGAGTCGACGTCGAGCGCACCGTCGACGGTCATCGTGAATCCCCCTCCCACATCGACACCGGTGACGTCGACGCGCGCGCCGGTCACCTCCTCCTCGGTGGGTGCACAACCACGACAATTCAGCTCGGGCTCGGTCGATCTGCAATTCGCTTTCCTGAAACTCGGAGTCCGAATGACCACCCCCGGCAGTTGGGTGCTGGAATTCTCCTTCGACGCCGACCTCGGGGTGTCCGAGTCGGGGGTGTCCCCGGGGCCCGGGAACTCCTTGACCGCGTTCGGAAAACAGAAGCCGTCGTACCAGGATTGCCGCGACCGCGTCGGCGACGGATCCCCGCTACCGTGGGATGAGGTTCCCTCCGGCACACACCTGTGTATCCAGCTCGAGCAGAATCGAACCGGATACGCCCGCGTCGACTACGAATCCGGTGCCTCCGGCATCGCCCACATCAAGGTATCGGGCGTGGTCTGGCAACAGGGGTGAACGTTGAACGGACCCGCCCGGTCGCGAGGCGGTCTCCGGTGGGCCGTGCGTCGCGCACTCCGACCACGGTTGCCACGTATCTGGACAGTTCGTGTCCTGTGTCGCATACGCTGACCGCGTGCTTGTATCGCCTGTGCCGAAGGACGACTCCATCGATCCGCGCCGGAAGTCGTGGCCGGGTGCGCTATTCGTAGTCTTCGCTCTCGTTGTCGGCGTCGCGTCGGTGACCGGGTGCGGATCTACCGAGCCGGAGGCAACGGTTCCGACGGTGCCCGCACCTGCTCCGGCGACCGTCGCGGCGGTCGAGAAGCCGCCGTCCCCCCCGAACCTGTTACCGGGCATGCCCGCGCCCCTGTCGCCGACCGACGTGTACGCGGCGAACCGCGAGTTGAGCCCAACGGTGGCCGATCATCTGCCACGGGTCTATGTGCCCAACAGTCGATCTCATTCGGTGTCGGTCATCGATCCGGCCACCTTCGCGGTCATCGATACTTTCCCGGCCGGTGGTGTCGAACCGCAGCATGTCGTGCCGTCCTATGACATGCAGACGCTCTACGTCACCAACGACCTGCCCATCGGCGGGGGAAGTCTGCTGCCGATCGATCCACGGACAGGTAAACCGGGTGCACCGTTCCCGGTGCGCGACCCCTACAACATGTACTACACGCCGGACGGTCGGTTCGCTCTCGTTGTCGCCGAAGCCGACAAGTCCCTGGACTTCTACGACTCGGTCTCGTGGGAGAAGATGTACTCGATGGCGGTGCCGGACTGCGCGGGCGTCGATCATATGGATTTCACCGCCGACGGTCGCTTCGCCTTGGCCAGCTGTGAATTCATGGGCCGGATGCTGGTTTTCGACGTCGCGGAACGCACCGTCGTGAAGTTGATCGACCTGCCCGGCGGCCGGTCCGGTATGCCGCAGGATGTGAAACTCGCGCCCGACGGGCATACGTTCTACATCGCGGACATGATGGCCGACGGCATCTACACCGTCGACGCGTCGACTTTCGGATACACCGGTTTCGTCCCGACCGGCAAAGGCACGCACGGACTGTATGTGACCCGCGACTCCAAGCAGATGCTCATCACCAACCGTGACGAAGGCAGTATCTCGGTCTGGGATTTCGCCGCGAACAGAATCGTGCACACCTGGCGAATCCCCGGTGGCGGCAGTCCCGATATGGGCAACCTCTCCGCCGACGGGCGCGTCTTCTGGGTGTCGGGCCGCCACCACGGCGAGGTCTACGCCATCGACATCGTCAACTGGAACCTGTTGGCCCGCATCCCCATCGGCGGCGGGCCGCACGGCCTCACGGTCTGGCCGCAGCCCGGCCGCTACTCGACCGGCCACACCGGCGTCATGCGCTAGATCCCGAGTCACCACATCGCGCCGGAGGAATTCGCCGCGACGCCCGTGGACGCAACCCTCGGGGCAGTGTGGCGCACGACGGTCAGATGATCGGCCTCGCCGGATTCGGAGGCCGTTTTCCGGCGGCACAGTGATTCGTATCAGCGCGGGAGGGACCAGCGCTTCAGTAGCCGACCCCGGAGCCCTCTCGCCTGACCTCGACGAATTCCTCGTCCGGTCCGTCCGCCTGTGCGAGGCGCATCCGAGCTGCTCCGCACTGCTCGATATCGCGGGTGACCACGGGAACGGTCACGTCGCGGCTGCTCGCCGCGACCGGGGCGGCAGGAGTGCAGAGAGGAAGAAGTCCCGGTGTGTCTGCCCGGGTACCCCAGATCATCGACGATCCGCGCGTGCGCTCGAACCGGTGTCCGTGACCTGCGGATCGGATCTGCAGATGGAGCGTGACCTCCCCGCCGGCGAGGATGACCTCCTCGGCGAGTGCCGGTACCCAGGGCTGTTCGTAGACCACCACCAGTGCCGAACTCGCCACCGGCATCGCCCCCGCGACGACTGCGAGGTCGTGGTCGCTGAGTAATCCGTGGACCGTCACGTCCAGCCCGGGCAAACCGATCTCCTCGAGCGGTTCACCCACTTCGATCTGTCTGAGGTAGCCGTTGGCGTCCTTGGCCAGGTAGACCAGATCCAGCACGGTGACATATCCCCGGTCGACGACCGCGGACAATGCCGCGCGTGCGCCGTGCTCCACCGATGTCGCGGGGAAGGTGAGGACCACCAGCTCCATCGGACCGAGGTTCGATGACTCGACCATCGGACAACCATGACCCCGCCGCGCACCGGCCCGCCTCACCCGTTGCGGATGACACCGGCCCCCGGGTGTGGGGGCCGTAGCGCAATCGGCTGTCCTGCAATTCATTTCACGAACAATCGTGACGTAACTTCTCGATTGCTGGTGGGTGTCGATTGAACGACACTCCTGTGCGCATGTCCAGTTGAAGAATAGAGTCGTCATTCGCGTCACTGAACAACCTGCCACACAATGTGCTGTTCGTAGGAGGTGCGGGATGGCTGGAGCCGTGCGCTACGCCGGACGCGGACGACATCGTCGAGAATCGCGCGAACGCGAACTGGCGCCACATACGGTGGTAACCCTGGCGTTGCTGTCGTTGATTCCGGTCCTGGCCGCGGTCGGACCTCTCGCGGCCAGCGCGCTGATGCTGCGCTACCGGGTGACGAGCCAGAGCCCGGCGTCTGCCCACGTGGTCGCGGTCGCCTCCGCCGCCGGGTTGATGACCCTGGCCGCGAGCGCGGTGATCGTGATGCTGGCCGTCACCGCCCGACGCGCACACCAGCGGGTAGGTGCTTCGGCGATGCCCGTCGCCTCGACGTCCTCGCTGTCCTGAACGGGGTTCCGAGTGCGATCGCGGACGTGACCGCATCCGTCGGAAACTCTCGAAAGTCCTTGACCGATAGCGGTTTCGATCGTCGGAACCGGTTCGAACCGCGCGTTACATCCGCAGTTCGTCTTCGATCCGCTTGAGGTTGTGTCGGGCCAGCGCCAGGTTCGCGCGGCCGCGGTCCAGGGCGAGGTAGAGGAACAGTCCCTGGGCGCCCGCGCCCGACATCGGGCGGATGAGGTGATACTGGCTCGACAGCGAGATCAGGATGTCCTCGATACTTTCCTGCAGGCCGAGTTGGGCGAGCGTGCGCTGTTTGGCGCGCACCACTTCGGTGTTCCCCGCCGCCGCGACTTCGAGGTCGAGCGCCTTGGAGTTACCCAGGGTTCCGAGAGCCATTCCGCTCTCGTAATCGACGACGGCGGCTCCTATCGCCCCGTCGATTGTCATCATCTCTTTCAGTGCCGTATCCATGTCGGACATGGGGTTCCTCACTATCGATTCTTGTCATCCGATACCCGGACGCCTATCGGTATACCGATCGGTGCAAGAGGTGGATATTCGGATCCTGCTATCGGCTTGATCCGAATGGGCAGGTCAATGCGATCAGTTCTCGGGCGAATGCAATGTTGCGATTATCTTGCGGGCCGCCGCGGTCAATCGCCCGAGGCTCACCGACTCCGCGCCGCCGACAACCAATACCAGCGTGCTTGTCAACGGGAAGACGCCAACGCTGCCGCGATCGGCTTCGAACAGCACCGACTGGGAACGGCCGTGCGAGGTCATCGCGGCGAAGTGGTCTCCTATTCCGGCCGCGGCCGCGGCCAGGACCGAACCGCGAAGCGCGACCTCGTCCTCCTCGCTGGTGTCCACCGAATTGCCGGATGCGACCACCAATCCGTCTCGGCTGGTAATGAAGACGTAATCGGCGTCGGCGACCGATGTGCACACCTCGGTCAGTAGCCGTCCGACCGCCTCGGGATCGGTGAGTCGAATCTCTTTGCGTCGGGGTTGCTCACTCATGACCGCACCTGCCGTTCGATCCCGCGCAAATGTCTGCGGGCGAGGGCCAGATTGCCGCGCGACCGGTCCAGCACGAGGTAGAGGAACAACGTCTGGCGCTGACCGGCCGTGAAGGACGTGCCGTTGCCTCGGGCTTCCGTCGGCATGATGATGTGATAGTGCGCGCCGAGCGTGACCAGAATATCTTCGATATCGTCGTCGAGTTGCAGAGTTTCGATCGCGCGCAGTTTGGCTCGCACCACCTCGGCGAGCGCGGGACCCGCGACATCCAGATCGAGTAACGAGCTACCGCCCTGCTTGGCCACGGTGAAGCCGCTCTCATAATCGACGATTGCTATACCGAGAGCTCCGTCCATGGACATGCCCTCGCGCAGAGCATCATCGAGATTCACATAAACTCCATATTCGGAAGATATTGTGCAGCATCGTCAGACGACGTCGAACCATACCATTCAGTCGGTGGGGCGACAAGCCGCTCATCACTCGATGCCCAGAATTCCAATTGATGTCTTCTCGCTGTCAGACCCAACGGCTGCGACATTCCGTACCCGCGCTCGGTTGCGTGGGATCCGACTATTGCGGAACAAGTTTCATTTCCGTGGCGAAATCTGAATGGCGGCGGCATCGGTTCGAAATCGGGCGAATAGGGCGCTGTGTGATCGCGAAGGTAGGCGGGTCCGGCAGGCCCGTGTCGACACCGCGGATCGGGCTGCCCACGACGTCGCCACGCCCATCGCCGCCGAAACAGCCTCCGACGCAACGACACAGCGGGTTCGGGGGTGACCGAACCGCACGCGAGCGGACTGCTCGAGGTCGGTGAAGGGAGCCGGATCTATTGGGAGAGTTGCGGAAACGCGGACGGCAAACCCATGGTGGTGCTGCACGGCGGGCCCGGTCGGGGCGGCGACGAACGTATGCGCGCGGGGGAGGACCCGCACGGTCGGTACCGGGTCGCGCTCCTCGATCAGCGCGGGTGCGGGCGCAGCACACCCCACGCCGCCGACCCTGCCACCAGCATGGCTCACAACACCACCGCCCATCTGGTCGCCGACCTCGAGTTGTTGCGCGAGCACCTCGGTATCGATCGTTGGCTGCTGCGGGGTGGTTCGTGGGGTGTCACCCTGGCTCTGGTCTACGCGTCGAGTTACCCGCATCGGGTGTCGGAGATCGTGCTGTCGTCGGTCTTCATCGCGCGACCCGGCGAGATCGACCGGCTCTACGGCGGAGTCGGGTGGTTCTTTCCCGAGGAATACCGACGATTCACCGCCAGGGTGCGCGGGACCGACGAGGAACTGCGCGTTGCCCCTTCTGGCCGAGACCTGCGGGTTGTGGGAATCGAGCCGCGGCATCTACCGTGCTCTCGGATTCGACCACCCACGTTGTCCGCCAATGTAATTCGGATAGTCGGCTTTGCGGTGCTGACCCGACGAGACCGGTGCTGACGAGGTGGGCGCTGACCCGGCCCTCGACTGCGGCGCCCCGGCCTGCCGCATCCGCTTCGGTCACGCCGTCCAAGGGATCGCCGCGGACTCGCCCGACAACAGGTCGTCGCGCTCGGGGAGCGCGCGAACCGTGTACATCGATCGGAAGTTGCCATAGTATTGCTGACTGATGCAGCGCGGGCGCGACGATGCCGGTTGTCCTGGGCAAATAACCTTCTCTTGTGGCAATCTCACCTCGAACGGCCTTATTTGCTGCATGTTCGCGATCATCCACAACTTCGGGAGGTTTCATGTTCGATGAGCGTGACCAATTCGCTGAGTTGTCCGATGTTCGTCTGTGTTACCGCGACGAAGGGGATCGGGACGGGCAGCCGCTGCTGCTGATCATGGGGTTGAGCTCGCAGTTGATCCACTGGCCCCAGGAAATCGTCGACGATCTCGTCGCGCGCGGCTACCGGGTGATCCGGCCCGACAACCGCGACAGCGGATTGACCGAGTGGAAGGCCACGCCGAGCCAGTACTACCTGCGGGCGATCGCGCGCGACACCGTCGAGTTGCTCGACTATCTCGACATCGAGGCGGCCCACGTCGTGGGTGCGTCGATGGGTGGGATGGTCGCGCAGTTGCTCGCGATCGAGTATCCCCAGCGGGTGCTGTCGCTGTGTTCGATCATGAGCACCCCGCACATCAGCATCGGCATGGCCGACGGTGATGTGCTCGAGGAGCTGATGAAGAAACTGCCTGCCGATCGTGAGGCGGCGATCGAGCAGATCACCGATCTGTACGCGCTGATCGGGTCGAAGACCTACGCCGACCGCGAAGCCCGTCGTGCGCTGGCGACCCAGGCCTACGACCGCGCCCAGCATCCCGAGGGCGGGCAGCGTCAGGTGACCGCGGCGCTGATCGCTCCGGACCGCACCGCGAAACTTCGGCAGTTGCGGTTGCCCGCGCTGGTTATCCACGGTGGTGAGGACTCGCTGATCAAGATCGCAGGTGGGGAGGCCACCCATCGCGCGATCGCCGATTCGATCTACCTGCCGCTCGATGAGATGGGCCACGATTTTCCGGCGCCGCTGATCGAGCAGATCGGTGTTGCCATCGCACAGAACGCGGCCCGGCGTCCGGTCCGCGTGTAGGTCTCGCGCCACCGCGATTGTTGTTTCGCGATGTAGATCGGTGACTGCTCACCCGTGGTGAGTGAGTCGGTATCGCGATACCAGGGCGTGGATTTCGACTGCGCCCTGGTATTCGCGAGGAGTTGACAGCGGCCGAGCTCTGCTCCTGGCGAAAGGCCGAGGGGCGACAGCGTGCGGTGAGAAATCAGCGGGTGAGATGCGAGGGTGGTCCGGTCCAGCCCTGGGGTGGGTTCTCTGCCGCACTCGGCTGCGGGATCGTTGGTGCTACGCCGCCAACGGCCAGAACCCGAGGGATGACATCATGGTGATCGACCGAATCCGCCTCCGCACCTTCACAGTTGCCTGTGCCGCGACACTCGTCGCGCTCGGCACTGTCGTAGTCGGCGGTGCTACCGCGACGGCCGACACCGACACCGCCCAAGCGGCGTTCGTCGACGAGATCAGCCTGAACAACGCCACCCTGCCAGGGAAGTCGGCGGACGAGATGATCATCGCGGGTTACGCGACCTGCGACCACCTGCGCGCGGGTGTGTCGGTTCTCGACGAGATCTCCGCGGTGGAGCGGGATTACCGGTTCGGTCAGGGCACGCTGTTCGTCAGCGCGGCGACGACGAACCTGTGCCCGGACTTCGCCTCGTGAATCACGCGCCGCGTCCAGGGTTCGCGTGACCGCGTCTGCGTCGAGGCCTCGGGCCTCGACGCAGTTCTCGCGGTCGTGCTATCGCTGGCTCAGACGATCCGGACGTTCATCGTGTACGAGGCGTCGTTCTGCTTCGTCGTGATGGTCAGGTGATACCTGCCCGTGGCCGGGAGCTGGAACTGGCTCACGGGGGTGTCGGTGGGGTACAGCCGACCGTCGGGTGCGGTGAGCAGGACGAGGGCGGTGCCGGACGCGGAGGTGTAGTGCGAGATGACCTCGATGGTCATCAGTTGTCCCGCGCGGGCCTCGAGCGTCCAGATGTCGCTGTATCCACGGTTGATGTAGCCGTCCACGGTGCCGTGGTCGGTACCGGGCGCGAACCGGATCTCCGCGTAGACCCCGCTGGCGTTGGCCGCGCCCGCGCCCGCGGTGACGACGAAGAACGCCGCCGCGATCGTTGCCGTGGCGACGGCCGCTTTGCGTAACGTGGTGAGAAAGGCGGTCATGATTCCCCCGTTGTTCTGTGTGGTGACTGGTCTAGATGCATGAGATAGCTTGTCGTGCAACGCTTATGGATTTCTAATGGTCCGCTGAGCCCGGCTCCGGAACTTTCACGTCCGCCGCCTTGTCGGTGCTCGGAGTGGATATCGGCCGGGCGTCGCCGTGACGAACCGTCGGATCCCTCCTTTCATGCCCGAAACCGGCTGGCGCAGACGGAGCATGGTCGATTCGGGTAGCTGTCGGGTCGATGCGACAGGTTCGCGAACGCTCATGTTCACTGTCGGGAAGTTACCGGGAGTTGTTACAGGACATCGGGTCGACAGTCCGATGGTCGGGTGAATGGACTGTCGATGGTGCTCATGGCGCAGTTCGCGAATCGGTGAGGTCTCCGGTATTCGGATTCGACGACCGAGCGTCAGGAATCCTGGAGCGTTGTCAGTTCGTCGAGAGGACCACGTCCGGGATCCCGGTCGGCCCGCGTTCTGTGGGTTCGTGTGGAAACCTGGGATCGGTAGGTGGTGTGCGCGGCTTCTACTTACCTCATGACAACTTCTCATAACCCTGCCGAGCGTCCGCAGTCCACCGGTGTGG
>NZ_QCYJ01000004.1 GCF_003123685.1 Nocardia aurea | reverse complement strand
ACCGACCACCATGCACTGGCTGATGAGCGCGTGTCCGCGGATGCGGTCCTCGATGACGGCGGGGGCCACGTTCTTACCGCCCGCGGTCACGATGATCTCCTTTTTGCGCCCCGTGATGCTCAGGTAGCCGTCCTCGTCAAGGGAGCCGAGGTCGCCGGTGCGGTACCAGCCGTCCTCGTCGAACGCCTCTTTGGTGGCCTTCTCGTTCCCCCAGTAGCCGCGCATCACGTGGTCGCCCTTGCAGAGGACCTCGCCGTCCTCGCCGATGCGGATGCTGACACCGGGGAAGGGACTGCCCACCGTGCCGATCTTGTTGAGGTTCGGGGAGTTGACCGCGGTGGGCGCCGAGGTCTCGGTGAGTCCGTAGCCCTCGATGATGGTCAGGCCGACGCCGCGGAAGAAGTGGCCGAGGCGCTCGCCCAGGGCGGAGCCGCCGGAGACGGCGTACTGGGCGCGGCCGCCCACCGCCGCGCGGATCTTGCCGTAGACCAGGCGGGAGAAGACCGCGTGCTTGACCCGCAGGCCGAGCGGGATCCGGCCCGCGGTGAGCGCCTTGCTGTAGGCGATCGCGGTTTCGGCGGCGGCGTTGAAGATCTTGCCCCGGC
>NZ_QCYJ01000125.1:0-5000 GCF_003123685.1 Nocardia aurea | reverse complement strand
GACTGCACCACGGACGACACCTGCGCCAGCTTCTACAACCGCTTCTTCGGCGAGTACGACCTCCCGTTCCTGGCCCTGACCCTCGTCGTGCTGATCATTCCCGCCCTCATCGGGCTCTTCTGGGGAGCACCGTTGATCACCCGCGAGCTGGAGGCGGGCACGCACCTGCTGGTCTGGAACCAGAGCATCACCCGCGGCCGCTGGCTGGCGGTCAAGCTCGGGCTCACCGGACTGGTCGCCGTGGCCGCCGCCGGCCTGTGCGGCCTCATGGTGACCTGGTGGTCCGACCCCCTGGACAAGTCGGCCGCCGAGGGCATGGCCCTGATGGCTCCCCTGGTGTTCGGCGCCCGCGGCGTCGCCCCGATGGGCTACGCGGCCTGCGCCTTCGTGCTCGGCGTGACCGTGGGCATGGTGGTGCGCCGCACGCTGCCCGCCATGGCCCTCACGCTGGCCGTCTTCGCCGCGATCCAGCTCACTCTGCCGACGATGGTCCGTCCCCATCTGGTGGCTCCGGTGACCGCGACCTTCGAGCTCGGCATGGAGAACATGGAGAGCCTCAGCATCCCCCGGGAGGGAGGCGAATCCCCGCGGATGTTCCTGAGGGAGGCTGTCCCCGGCCACCCGGGTTCCTGGGTCCTGGCCAACGAACTGCTCGCCCCATCCGGACAGGTGATCTCCGGCGGCGACGGCGGCACCGGAGCCGTCATCAACGTCTCCTCGACGTCGGGGCCCTGCGCAGCGGGGAATGCGGCGGCGGGCGCCGGGGACGGCTGCCTGGGCGAGGTCAACCGTCTCGGTTACCGGCAGCGGGTTACCTACCAGCCCCTTGAGCGCTTCTGGATCTTCCAGTGGATCGAGACCGGGATCTACGCCCTGCTCACTGTGGGCCTCGTGTGGTTGTCGTTCTGGTGGATCCGCAGGCGCCTGTCATGACCGTGATCAGGGCCGCGACCGCCGGGCTCGCCCTCCTGCTGGCGGCGGCCTGTACGGCGCCGACGGCGCCGCGCAGCGAGACGAGTTCGGCGGCCGGCACGGTCTGCGCACGGCCTCAGGGCCGCCTCCCGGCACAGACACCCACCACGATCGACATCGTCGAGCAGGCGTACTTCTGCATCCTCGGCAACTACTACAGCGGCGCCACGATGGACGCCCGCCTGCTGCTGACCGCCGGGTTCATCGCGTTGACGCGGGAACTCAACCTCAACGGGCGTGATGTCTCCGAGGCGACCATGCCGGCGCTGACCGGCGACCGGGAAGCCGACTGGACCGCTTTCGAGGCCGTCTATCGGAAGGTCACCGATCAGGTCCCGGACCTGCGTGACAAGCTGGCCGTCGTCACCCTGGAGGCCATCGTGGCCAGCCTCGATGACAATCACGCCAGGTGGGTGCACGACGTCGGAGGGCAGCCCCCCGGCTACCATGACGGTGACGGTTACGGCCTGGGCCTTGAGGCGAGCGTCAACGGACCTCAGGTGAACGGCAACCCCGGCGCCGCGCTTCCCCCGTTGTTCGTCACCACCGTGGCGGGCGGCGCGGCGCAGGCCGCTGGAGTGCGTCCGGGCGACATCATCGAATCGATCGACGGATCGGCGCCCTTCATCGACGGGAAGCCCACGCCCGCGATCGCCGCCCTCTACCCGCGATACCCGGAAGCCGACCCGGTCGAGCTGCAGTTGCTGCGGCAGAGCACCGGACGCCGCTGGAGCGTGACGCTCAAGCCCGGCGTTTACGAGCGGGATCTGGCCGCCCTGCAAGGGGTGACGTCGAAGCTGCCGGAAGACGGCATCGCCTATGTGCGGGTGCGCGGGTTCACTCCCGACGCCGCAGACCGAGTCTTCAAGGCGATCTCCCGGCTGCGCACCGGCCGGACGCTCACCGGTGTCGTTCTCGACCTGCGGGGCAACGGCGGCGGCAGCGCCCCTGAAGCGATCCGGCTGGTGAGCGCCTTCGTCCACGGCAAGGTCACCGCCTACCTGTGCACCGTGGACGCCAAGTGCGAAGCCCTGCGGACCGACGACACCGTCGAACTGATCGACCTGCCGCTGGCAGTGCTCACCGACCGCAGTTGCGCCTCGGCGTGCGAGCACTTCAGCTCCGCGGTCAAGGACCTGGGAATCGGCCACATGGTCGGCACCAGGACCGCCGGTGCCATCTCCGGCCCCTCGGAGCCGTTCCAGCTCAGCAACAACACCATGCTGGCCTTCCCCACCAGGCACCACCTTGGGCCGAATCGCGAGACGTTCGACCGGATCGGCGTGCCGCCCGACCACCACGTGCCCCTGACCCCGAAGGACGCGGCCGCCGGGCGCGACCCCGCCCTGGCCAAGGCGCTGACCCTGCTGGAGAAGTGAATGAACCTCTCGATGAGACAGATCCTGGCAGTCGCCGCCGGACTGGTCGTCCTCGCCGCGTCCGCCTGCTCCGCGCCCGCGCCGCCCCGGTCGGCTACCAGCCCGTCGGCCACGCCCACCGGCCCGGCCGTCCTGCCCGCGCCCACCGGCGACCACCCGGTCGGCACCACCATCCTGCATGTGAACGACACCTCCCGCCCCGATCCCTGGAACCTCGACGTCGACACCAGGGAGCTCAAGGTCACCCTGTGGTACCCGACCGAGCAAGGGGACGGGGAGCGGGCCCCGTACATGACGCCGAAGGAGTCGGAGCTCTTCTTGAAGGGCTCCGAGATCGCGGGGGTGCCGTACGACACGCTGAGCAAGACGCGGACGAACGCCATCAAAGACGCCGAACCCACGGGGGAGAAGCTTCCGCTGGTGGTGCTCTCTCCCGGCTTCACCAAGCCGATGAGCTCACTCACGGCCCTGGCCGAGGACCTGGCCAGCCGGGGGTACGTCGTGGCCGGCATCGACCACACCTACGAGAGCTACGTCACGACCTTGTCCGATGGGCGGGTCGCCGACTGCATCGCGTGCGACAGCGACACCGATCCGGGCTTCGGCACGCGGGTGGTTCAGGGCCGGGCGGCCGACGTCTCCTTCGTGCTCGACCAGTTGCCGGCGCGGTGGGAGGGTTCCGGCCTGATCGACCGCTCCAGAATCGCGATGGTCGGCCAGTCGATGGGCGGGGCCAGCGCGATGGCGGCCATGCTGGAGGACTCCCGCGTACGCGCCGGGATCGACATGGACGGCAGCACCTACGCCCGGATTCCCAAGAGCGGATTCTCCCGGCCGTTCATGTTCGTCGGTTCGGAGCAGCATGTCCCCGGTGGCGGCGATGCTTCGTGGGACCGTGACTGGAAGCTGCTGACCGGGTGGAGGCGCTGGATCGCGGTGACGGATACGGACCACCAGGCGTTCACCGACATTCCGCTGGTGGGGCCCTCCCTCGGCATCGAGCCCGTCCACGGCGTCCTGCCCGCGGAGCGCGGCGCCGAGATCGCCCGCACGTACGTGGCGGCCTTCCTCGACCGGCACCTGAAGTCGCAGCGGCAGCCCATCCTGGACAAACCGTCATCGCGCTACCCCGAGGCCAAGTTGTGCCCTGAGGCCTGCGGTCAATCATGAATCCCCACGCGCCGTGGAGCTACCGGGGGCTACCGGGGGCTACCGACCGCAACCCGCCCGGCAGCGCCGCCGACCCGACGACCCGAGCACACATACCGACTTAGAGATCGACATGAATGGCATCCTCGGTCAGAAGCGCTCGCGCAGGAGCATCATGGCGGCCGTCGCGCTGGCCACAGTCGCATTGGCAGGCACGGCCTGCGATGGCTGCAGCGGTGACGGCGGATCGTGACGTGAAGGATCGTGGGCCGCCAGCCGAGTGGCTCGTCCGCCAAGAGCTTCCACCGGCCCCGGTCGCGCGAAGGTGACCGGGGCCGGAACTTGAATCGTGGCTTCAGGCGTGGCTTGTGGGCCGTTCAGCTCTGAGGCATTCAGCGGCTGATGTCGTCCAGCTCGGTCAAGTCCTCATGAGAGAGGGAGAGTCCCGCGCCGGCGATGTTCTCGCGCAGGTGTGCCGTCGATGACGTGCCGGGGATGAGCAGGATGTTCGGTGATCGCTGCAGCAGCCAGGCCAGTGCAACGGACATCGGTGACGCCTCCAATCGAGCGGCGACCGCCGAGAGCGTCGAGGACTGAAGCGGGGTAAAGCCCCCGAGGGGGAAGAAGGGCACGTACGCGACGCCGTCGGTGGCGAGCCGGTCGATGAGCTCATCGTCGTGGCGGTGGGCGAGGTTGTACATGTTCTGCACGCACACGATCGGCGCGATGCTCTGTGCCTCGGTGACCTGCTCCGCGGTGGCGTTGCTGACCCCGAGGTGGCGGATCAGGCCCTGCTGCTGGAGTTCGACGAGCGTCTCGAACGCCTCGGCGAGCGAGCCAGGCTGGGGACCTTCGGCGTTGCCGAGTCGGAGGTTGACCAGGTCGAGTACGTCGAGCCGGAGGGACTTGAGGTTGTCGTGTACCTGGCGGCGCAGATCTTCGGGTCGCCGGGCGGGAGGCCAGCCACCCTGTTCGTCGCGGGTCGCGCCCACCTTGGTCACGATGTGCAGCGACTCGGGATAGGGGTGCAGTGCCTCGCGGATCAACTCGTTGGTGACGCGCGGCCCGTAGGCGTCGCTGGTATCGATGTGGGTGATACCAAGGTCGACCGCTTCACGCAGAACGGCTAGGGCACCGTCGCGATCGGCGGGCGGCCCCATGACCCACGGGCCGGCCAGTTGCATGGCGCCGTAACCGAACCGGGTGACGGTCAGGTCGCCCAGAGTCCGGGTGCCGCCGGGAAGAGAGAGGGAGGGTGTGCTCATCTTGTTGCCTTTCGTCGTGCACTGGGGTCGCGCCTTCTGCCTCCCTGCATCAGCATTGGAGAGAAACTTCCTGTCAGGAAGTAGGCACTCTGAAGTGCGTAACCCACCCATAGGTGAGAGGTGCGAATCAGTGACGACGATGAAGGCGGCCCAGAAGAGGGCTCAGGCCAAGGTGGAGTACAACGCGTTCCTGGCAGCGTGCCCCAGCCGGCGGCTGCTCGACCGAATCTCGGAC
>NZ_QCYJ01000147.1 GCF_003123685.1 Nocardia aurea | reverse complement strand
GAAGAGTTCGGCTGGCTCATCGGCTACTCCCCGTACCACCACGTCCACGCCGGCACCGCCTACCCGGCCGTGCTGTTCACCACGTTCGCCAGCGACACCCGCGTGGACCCGCTGCACGCCCGCAAGATGTGCGCCGCCCTCCAGCACGCGACCGCCTCGGACGCCCCGATCCTGCTCCGCAACGAGTCGGACGTCGGTCACGCCGCCCGCTCGGTGAGCCGCTCGGTCGACCTCATGGCCGACACGCTGTCCTTCATGGCGGCGCAGACCGGGCTCGACCTCCCCGGCCCGGACCACGACCACGAGTTGACGGATGGTCTAATAAGGGAGTGAGCAAGACGACGGCGCGGGACGGACTGGAACGCCTCCTCGGGCTGCTCGAAGAGCCCCCGGACGAACCCGACACCACCTCGGGCTACCTCGACCTGACCGGGCCTGCCCCGCAGCCCCCGCCGTCCCTGTTCCAGTCGGCGATGGAATCGACGTTCCTGCCGCAGATCTACGAACGGGTCTGGCGGCCCATCGGCTTCAACGTCGCCAAAGGCTGGCCGATCGGCCCCGACACCGCCGCCGAACACGCCATGGCCCGCAGCTGGCTCGGCCTGTCCCGACCCGGAAGCGCCGCCCGGC
>NZ_QCYJ01000134.1 GCF_003123685.1 Nocardia aurea | reverse complement strand
GCTGACCGCGGAGAGCCTCGCCGGGCGGCGCAACCGCATCAGCACCGTGGTGGTCCGCCGGGTCACGCCGCCCGCGGGCGACGCCGTGCCCGCCGCCGCTGAGCAGGACTGACACGTTCGCCGGCGCGCCCTTGACAGTGATCGGCAAGTGTTCTCCAAGCCTTCTGCAAGTGGTATGCCCCAGTCTGGCTCCGACACCCCGTGCGGAGGGTGTCACGAGGGGAGCGACCGACCGCCGGATGGGGTTCGCGGCGAGAGGACGCTCCCGGGGGGCGGCAGCGTCCTGACCGGTCAGCCGGTCGCGACGTTGCTAGGCGTAAAGGGGGCTCTCGTCCGGATAGCCGAATGAGGGCCCCCTTTTCGCGTTTGATCCTTTATTGGCAACTACGGTGGATTGTCCTGCTCGGGGCCTGGGGAGATCGCGTCCCGGGGGGAAATCATGGAACGCGGACTGCGGATCATCGGCTGCCTGGCCGCCGCCGGCGGCCTCCTGGCCGGGAGCCTGGCAGGATGCGGCGGCCCGGACGCCGAGGTCCGCGTCGACCCGCGCGCCACGGCCAGGCTGCACAGGGCGCTCAACGACCGGCCACGGCTGCCCGACGGCTTCTCGCCCCGGCCCGGGCGGGCCTGGCGGGCCCCGTTCACGCCGGCGAACCGCGACTGCCTGGCCGTCCTCGAACCCGCCGGCGGGCGGGCTCCCGCGCAATCCCTGACCGCGCAGGCGGCGGTCAGCTACCAGGGCGACGAGCTCGGTGAGCAGGTCGCGGTGGGGCTGGCCCAGTACGCGAACTCCGAGGCCGAGGAGCACCTCGACGACCTCGCGCGGGCCATGTCGCAGTGCCGGGCGATGCGCTCGGCCGGCGGCACCCGCCTCAGGCTGCGACCGCTGGGGCTGTCCCTGGAGGACGTGGGCGACCGGGCGGTGGGCGCCGAGCTGCGAGGCAGGCTGAAGGGCTACCCGTACGCGATGGACGTGGTGCTCGTCCGCACGGGCGACACGCTCGTCTCGCTCGTCCACACGGGGCTGGCCCAGGTCGACCCCGAGCGCACCAGGCGCCTCCTCGGGGCGGTGCTGGAGATGGCCAGCGCCTAACCTAGTGCCCGTGACACTCGATCCCGAAGACAGCAAGATCATCACCCTGGCCCGTGCCGCCCGGGCGCGCAACGGCTCAGCCGAGGGCGCCGCCGTGCGCGACGAGACCGGCCGCACCTACTCCGCCACCGACGTCGCGCTCACCTCGCTCACCCTCTCCGCGGTCCAGGTGGCCGTGGCGATGGCGGTCTCCAGCGGCGCCCGCTCCCTGGAGGCGGCTGCCCTGGTGACTCAGGACGCCGGCCCGAGCGCCGCCGACCAGGAGGTGGTGCGCGAGCTGGGCGTCAAGGCGCTGCTCGTGGCCGACCCCGACGGGACGCTCAGGAGCTGACATGCCGATGTCGCCCTATCTGGCCGGGCTGCGCGCCAAGCTGGGCTCCGACCTGCTGATGCTGCCCTCGGTGTGCGGGTGCGTGTTCGACGCGGCCGGGCGGCTGCTGGTGGCGCGGCACGGCGACGTGGGCCTGTGGGCCGCGCCGGGCGGCGGCGTCGATCCCGGTGAGCGGCCCGAGGAGAGCGTGGTCAGGGAGCTGCGCGAGGAGCTCGGCGTGGATGTCGGCGTACGCGGCCTGATCGGCGTCTACAGCGGGGCGGAGTTCCGCACCGTCTATCCCAACGGCCACGAGTGCATGTACATGATCGCGGTGTACGGCTGCGTGCTCGCCTCCGGCACGCCCGTCCCCGACGGCGACGAGATCACCGGCTTCCGGTGGGTCACCGAGGAGGAGCTGCCCGGTCTGACGATGACGGAGTGGTCGCCCCGGGTGCTGCCCGAGGTGTTCGCCTGGTGGCGCGGTCAGGTTTCCTGATGGGCGACAATGCACAGGTGACTTCGCCAGACAGCCATCGCGCCGGATTCGCCTGCTTCGTGGGGAGGCCGAACGTCGGCAAGTCCACCCTGATGAACGCCCTCGTCGGCACGAAGGTGGCGATCACCTCGTCCAAGCCGCAGACCACCAGGCGCGCCATCAGGGGCATCGTGCACCGGCCCGACGCCCAGATCGTCATCGTCGACACCCCGGGCCTGCACCGCCCGCGGACGCTGCTCGGCGAGCGGCTCGACAGCCTCGTGCTGTCCACGCTGACCGAGGTGGACGTGATCGGGTTCTGCGTGCCCGCGAACGAGCCGATCGGCAAGGGCGACCGCTTCATCGCCGACAAGCTGGCGGCCGTGAAGAAGACGCCCGTGGTCGCGGTGGTCACCAAGTGCGACCTGGCGAGCAAGGAGCGGATCGCGGAGCAGCTGCTGGCCGTCTCGACGATCGCGGACTTCGCCGCGATCGTCCCGGTGTCGGCCGAGGCGGGCGACCGGCTCGGCGTGCTGGCCGAAGTGCTGATCGAGCACCTGCCCGAGTCGCCGCCGCTCTACGAGGGCGGGCAGCTCACCGACGAGCCCGAGCAGGTGCTGGTGGGCGAGCTGATCAGGGAGGCGGCGCTGGAGGGCGTGCGCGACGAGCTGCCCCACTCGATCGCGGTGGTGGTCGACGAGATGCTGCCGCGCGAAGGGCGCAACGACCTGCTCGACATCTATGCCCACATGTTCGTGGAGCGGCCCTCGCAGAAGGCCATCGTGATCGGGCACAAGGGCGAGCGGCTGCGCGACGTGGGCACCAGGGCGCGCAAGCAGATCGAGGCGCTGCTCGGCACCCGCGTCTACCTCGACCTGCGGATCAGCGTCGCCAAGGACTGGCAGCGCGACCCCAAGCAGCTCCGCCGCCTCGGCTTCTACGACTGACGGGCGGGTGTTCAGGATCGGCGGAGCAGTGTGAGGACGGCGAAGAGCACCACTGCCAGCGAGGCGGCCAGGGCGGCGAACCAGCCGTAGCGGATCACCGGCTCCACCGACAGGACCCTGCCCAGGTCCAGCGAGACCCGGTCGGCCAGGCCGCGCGGGTCCGCCACGAACATCACCAGCAGCGCCGTCGCCAGCCCGCCGGGCACGACGGCCAGGGCGGCGATCCACGGGCGGCCCAGCCCCCCGGCGACGCCCAGCGCCAGCGCCGCCAGCCCGGCGGCCAGCGTGTAGACCCCCAGGCCCGCGTCCACACCGCGGATGCCGCTGGACACGCCGCCCCCGAGGAGGTCGCTCCTGGCCTCGACGCCCGCCCACGGCAAGATCGCGCTGACCACCAGCGAGGCCCCGGCGACGGCGACGGCCAGCGCGTAGCCGCGCCGCGTCCCGCGCTCGGCGGGGCCCAGGGAGGGAGAGTCGGCCACACGGTCACCTTAGGCCGGGTGGGCCGCCCCGGCCAGGCCGAGCGCCAGGGACTCGCCCCACTCCAGCCGACGCCGCAGCTCCACCGCGTCGCCGCCGAGCGCCGACACCAGGGTGCCGGGCCCGGCCAGCGGCAGCACGGCGACGCCCGCGCCGACCACCGCCTCCCGGCGGCCGGGGTCCGGACCGGTGACGAGCGTGGTGCCGACGCAGCGGGCGTCGCCGTAGACGGCCGTGGAGGCGTCGAGCGCCGGGTCGCCCACCGTGAACTCCTGCCTGAGCAGCGGGCGTCCGGCACGGGTGGCGTCGAAGCGGGCGTGGCAGCGGCCGGGCGCCTCGCCGTACCTGCCGAAGACGATCTCCTCGCGCCAGAACACGTGCGCGCCCTCCGCCAGCGCCAGCCGTACCAGCATGCGGTGGTCACAGCCTGCGGCCAGCACGGTCGGCTCTGGGGTGAAGCGGAGCGTGGCCCCGGCGCCCACCCGTGCGGTGATCAGCATGGTCGACTCGCCCCGCCCGGGCAGCACCACGGTGCTCGCCACCGAGCCCACGTCGAGCTTGGTGCCGGGGGCCACGTCGAGGTCCACTTCGAGGACGTCGCCGCCGAGCGGGGCCGCCGCCGTCGAGACCAGGTGTACGGCGTGCGGCCCCGTCTGGCGGAACGTCAGCGGCGGGGACGAGCTCAGCACCGGGATGGCGGTCCGCCCCGCGTACAGGGCGGTCGCCACCGCGGCACGGGCCCGCATCGGCGCCGCCGACCCGCACGAGGCCCCGGACATGGAGCTGGACATGGAGCTCGACATGGAACCCGACATGGAGTTGGAGGGAGACGCGGACTCCAGCATGATCAGCCGAGGTGGGCCGGCACATGGGCCCACTCCCGCACCTGTGCGGAGACCCAGGCCGCCACCTCGGGCACCGACGGCTCCCGCCTGATCGAGGTGAACACGACCGGCCGGTCCCCGCGCACGGCCGCCGCGTCGCGGGCCATGACACCGAGGTCGGCGCTGACCAGCGGCGCCAGGTCGGTCTTGTTGATGACGAGCAGGTCGGCCATGGTCACGCCGGGCCCGCCCTTGCGGGGCACCTTGTCGCCGCCCGACACGTCGAGGACGAACACCTGCCGGTCCACCAGGCCACGGCTGAACGTCGCGGTCAGGTTGTCGCCGCCGCTCTCCACGATGACGACGTCCAGCGGGCCGAACCGGTGCTCCAGGGTCTCCACGGCGTCGAGGTTGGCGGCGATGTCGTCGCGGATGGCCGTGTGGGGGCAGCATCCGGTCTCCACGGCGAGGATGCGGTCCTCGTCGAGCACTCCCGCCCGGCGCAGGAAGTCGGCGTCCTCGGTGGTGTAGATGTCGTTGGTCACCACGCCAAGGCTCAGCGACGGGCCGAGCACGCGGCACAGCGCCGCCACCAGGGCCGTCTTGCCGCTGCCCACCGGGCCGCCGATGCCCAGGCGCAGGGCGCGCTCGCGGCCGTCGGGTGCGTGGTGGTGATCCTCATGGTTGGCGCCCATCATGGGTTCCTTTCCTAGGAGACGAACAACCGGGTCCCGGCTCGTGCGTGGCTCTCGGCCAGAAGGTCCAGGCCCGGGGCGGAGTGGGCGGGCAGCCCCGCCCAGCCGGTGATGGCGGTGAGCGCGGCGGTCGCGGACAGGTCGGGGGAGAGGTCGGCGAGCAGCCGGTGGACCTCCACCGGGTCGAGCCCCAGGAGGCGGACCGCCGCGGTCGCCGAGCCGGTGACGGCGTGGTAGGCCGCCGCCAGGGCGGCGTCCTCCGGTGACGCCCCCGCCGCGTACGCCGTCACGCCCAGGGTGACGGAGTGGTGGGGCTCGGGGACGGACAGGGCCAGGCCGTCGAGGGCGGGGGAGGGCCAGACCCGGCGGGCCACCCGGAGCAGCAGCCTGCCCTGGATCCTGGAGGCGTCGCGCTGGGCGGGCGAGGCGGTCCTGGCGTCGGCCTCGGCGTCCAGCTCGGCCCACGCGGGATCGGGCGGTACGCCGGGAGCGGCTTTCCCGGAAGGGGCGCAGGCGCGCGCCGCGTTGGCGCACGCCGCGGCTGCGAGGGCGGCGGCGACGCGGCCCGAGGTGTGCAGGCGACCCCGCAGGAACCCGGCGAGAGACGCGAGGTCGTGTACGGCGCCCGAGGTGACGGCCTGTTCGGCGCCGCCGGAGTGGGCGTGCCCCCCGGCCGGGAGCCGCGAGTCGGCGAGGAGGAGCAGCGCGGGGTTCATGGCCGGCCGCCACCGGAGGCGACCGGGCGTGGGCTGGCGGTGGGCATCAGAAGAGGAAGTAGCGCTGCGCCATGGGCAGCGTGCGGGCGGGGGCGGGTTCGATGAGGTCGCCGTCCACGCGGACCTCGAAGGTGTCCGGCGCCACCTCGATCCGCGGCAGCGCGTCGTTGAGCGGCATCGCGGGCTTGCCGCGCTTGCGCACGTCCGCCACCGCCACCAGGCGGCGCCGTACGGCGAGGCGGTCCGCGAGTCCGTCGTCCAGGGCGAGCGGCGAGACGAAGTGGAGCGACGTGGACGCGGCCGTGGCCGGCGCCGCGCCGAACATGGGACGGGGGAGCACGGGTTGGGGCGTCGGGATGGAGGCGTTGGCGTCGCCCATCTGGGCCCAGGCCACCACGCCCCCCTTGATCACCAGTGTGGGCCTGACCCCGAAGAACGCCGGATCCCACAGCACCAGGTCGGCGAGCTTGCCCGGCTCGACCGAGCCGATCTCGGAGTCGAGGCCGTGGGCGACGGCCGGGCAGATCGTGTACTTGGCGATGTAGCGGCGGGCGCGCAGGTTGTCGGCCGGGCCGCCCAGCGAGCCGCGGCGGCCCTTCATGACGTGAGCCGTCTGCCAGGTGCGGATGACGGTCTCGCCGATGCGGCCCATCGCCTGCGAGTCCGAACCGATCATGGAGATGGCGCCCATGTCGTGGAGCACGTCCTCGGCCGCCATCGTCGTGGGCCTGATGCGCGACTCGGCGAACGCCAGGTCCTCCGGGATGGACGGGTTGAGGTGGTGGCAGACCATCAGCATGTCGAGGTGCTCGTCGAGCGTGTTGACGGTGTGCGGCCTGGTCGGGTTGGTGGAGGAGGGCAGCACGTTGGACAGGGACGCCACCCGGATGATGTCGGGGGCGTGCCCGCCGCCCGCGCCCTCGGTGTGGTAGGCGTGGATCATCCGGTCGCCGATGGCGGCCAGCGTCGACTCGACGAACCCCGCCTCGTTCAGCGTGTCGGTGTGGATGGTGACCTGCACCCCGGTGGCGTCGGCCACGCTCAGGCAGGCGTCGATGGCGGCGGGCGTGGTGCCCCAGTCCTCGTGCAGCTTGAAGCCCGAGGCGCCCGCCCGGAGCTGCTCCAGCAGCCCCTCGGGGTTGACCGTGTTGCCCTTGCCGAGCAGCGCGAAGTTCAGCGGGTA
>NZ_QCYJ01000003.1 GCF_003123685.1 Nocardia aurea | reverse complement strand
GGCGCCAGACCACTACGCAGGCTGATCCAACAAGCCATCGGCGACACCCTCGCCAAAGCACTACTGGCCGGAGAGATCAACGACGGCGACACCGTCGCGGTCGAGGACAAGGGAGACACTCTCACCATTGCCCGCCGAGCCGACCCCCCACGCAGGTCAGCGCTATGAGCCGCATTCACGTCGGCCGCGATGGTCGTCACCGCGTGGGATTCACGCACCCCGCCGCTACCGGACGCGGGCCGGGCCGGCGCGACGACGAGGCCGTTCGTCCTCATCATCCGGGCACGATTGCCCTGAACCGCGACCGGGGCCGCGCGTCAGGCTGATATCCATGGAATCCAACAACTCTCGCATCGCGGTCCTCTACGCGACCGCGCAAGGATCGACACGCGACATCGCCGAATACATCGCCGCCGGACTGACCGCGCGGACTGCGCAGGTCGAACTCGCCGACATCGAACACGCACCCGAACTGACACGCTTCGATGCCGTGGTCCTGGGCAGCGCCGTCCACGATATGGATCTGCTGCCGGAAGCCACCAGCTATGTGCGCAACCATCGGGAGGCTCTCGCGAATCTCCGCGTCTGGCTGTTCAGCGTCGGTCTGGGTCCCGCCCTGCGCGGACCCGTCGGCCGAATCATCAGCAGGATCGTGCCACCGAAGATCGCGGCCGTTCGCGATTCCGTCGCACCGCGTGACTACCGAGCTTTCGCCGGCTGCTATCCGCGCGAGAACGTCTCGCTGAAGGCACGTGTCCTCTACCGGTTGATGGGCGGCGGTCGGTACGGCGACCTGCGCGACTGGGCCGCGATCGGCGCATGGGTCACGGCGATCGCCGACACGCTGCAATTGCCGCACACCGGCGACGTGATCATTCACCCGTCGTGAATCGAGCCCCCGGATCGTCCCCGTAGCGACACCACGGGCGTGGTCACGCCGAAGCCGCGACAACGCCCGTTCCCACGCCGCTACGCCCTACTTCGGTAGCGACGCGCACGCGGATATCGCTAGCACGTCGGCGCGGTTCCCGGCACCGGCGGTGTCCTGGATTCCAGGATCTCCGAGATCGGGCGGCGAGGCACCGTGGGCAGCGCCGTGGTGTCCCCCGCCCATCCGATTCTGATGACCGCCTGCGGGTCGATGTCGGCGGCGAGCACCTCGGACTTGACGCGCGCCCGCAAGTCGGCCAGTTCGAGCGGCTCGGTCAGCAGACAACTCGACAGCCCGATATTGGTCGCGGTCAACAACACCGCGCTGACCGCCTCGCCCGCCCGCAGCCGCGCGGCTCGATCGTCACCGCGAGTGCCGATCACCAGCAATTCCGCGTAGTCGGGATGCGTCGCGCGGTCCACCAGTCGCGGACCGGCGAAGATTCGGCTCGGGATTCCCTGACCTGGACGCGCGGCGGGAGTGTTGGCGGCGGGGACACCGTCGACACTGTCGTGTCTGCCGCTCCAATCGGCGAGTTCGAGTCGATAGCGGCGATCTCCGATATGTCGGCCCGCGGCCTCTTTCATCGTCTCGACCAGCACGCGACGCTGCCCGTAGGCTGCCTGGCACACAGTCGCCCCGTAGGCCGCGGCGCGTTCGCTGACCAAGCTCAGATAGCCGGAGGGAATCGCCTCGGCGCTGTAGTGGCGGCGGTCGCTTCGGCGCCGGGGTATAGCGGCGCAGAGTGCGAGCTCGGTCATGGTCGGCCGATGGCGGACCAGCTCGATGGTCGCGAGATGATCGGGATCATCGGGATCCGGCATCCGTCGCACCACCGCCGACCATCCGAGCGAAGCAAGTGCGATACGCAGATGATGCAGGATCGCACCGCAACTGACCACGAGATCGCGTTGATCGGGATCGGTGGCGTCCAGGATTCGCGTCGGGTCGAGGTGAAGTCGCAGTTCGCGGTCGACGACGCGGAAACGCCACGGTTGAGTGTTGTGCACCGAGGGTGCTCGCACGGCCAGCGCGAGCGCGAGTTCGACGAGGTTCTCATCGGGCGTTGCGTAGGACACCTCACCACGTCCTTTCACTGTCGTCGCGCGATGTTCCACGCTGTCATCCGGGGTGTGTCTCTGTTAGGGCAGGATGGCCCCGGGTAGTGGGACCTCTGCTGTGTCATTCCGAGAGCGGACCGGTCTACGCGAGTGATGAGCATCGCCACGCCGGACACGGCGGCGAGCGGCGCACCCGCTCAGCTGTCGTGGTTTCCAGGCCGATTCCGTCCCACCCGCAGCCACAGTCGTAAAGACTTTCTTTCAAACCGGGCGGTTTATACTGGTCACATGCCGGACACCGAGGCCCAGCGGTCTGGTTCGGTGCCCGATGGCCGGATTGCCGTCACGGAAACTCTGTCGCAACTACGGCTGCACGAACTGCTACTGGAGGTCCAGGAGCGGATCGCGCAGATCGTCGATGTCCGCGACAGGATCGACCGCCTGGTCGAAGCGATGCTCGTCGTCACCGCGGGCCTCGATCTCGACAACACACTGCGTGCCGTCGTGCACGCCGCCATCGACCTGGTCGACGCCGGATACGGCGCGCTCGGAGTCCGCGACACCGACACCGGCGACGGACGCCAACTCGCCGAATTCGTCTACGAAGGCATCGATGACCGCACCCGGGTGATGATCGGCGACCTGCCACGCGGCCACGGCGTACTCGGTGTTCTCATCGACCGCCCCGAACCCCTCCGCTTGGCCAACCTCTCCGAGCACCCCGCCTCGGTCGGCCTCCCGGCACACCATCCCCCCATGCACACATTCCTCGGCGTCCCGGTCCAGGTCCGCGACGAGGTCTTCGGCAACCTCTACCTCACCGAGAAGGCCCGCGGTAAGGAATTCACCGACGACGACGAGATCGTCGTACAGGCACTTGCCGCAGCGGCCGGTATCGCGATCGAGAATGCCCGCCTCTACCAACAGAGCCGCCAGCGGCAACATTGGCTGGAAGCGACAAGGGACGTCGCCACCGAACTCGTCGTGGCCGCGGCGGCGGGAACACACGCCGACACCCTCGTCGACGCCCGCATCCCGATCGACGAATCACATTCCGGTGAAGTCTTCCGCACCGGTCGACCCGTCTCGGTGAAGAAACTGGCCTACAACCCGTTCGGTGACACCGTCGCGGATTTCGGGCCCGCGTTGATCCTGCCGCTGCGCGCGGGCGGCGCGGTGATCGGGGTACTGACCGCGATGCGTCCCGCGGAAATACCCGCACTCGACGCACCCGCCCAGCAGATCATGGCTGTCATCGCCGATCAGGCCGCCCTTGCCCTGCGTCTGGCCGACACCCAGGCGCGTATGCGCGAACTCGACGTGCTGTCCGAGTCCGACCTGCACACCACCGTCCGACGACGTCGAAGCCGTGCTGCGCGAGTCCGTCAGCAATGTCGTCCGGCACGCACACGCCACCACCCTGTCGGTCGAACTGCGCATCCGCGACGACGTGTCCGTCGAGATCACCGACAACGGTCGCGGAATCAGCGACGCGGACACCCGCCGCAGCGGGCTGGACAACCTCGCCGCCCGAGCCGAGGACGCGGGCGGGCACTTCGAGACACAGCCGAATCCCACGGGAGGCACCATCCTGCGCTGGTCCGCGCCTCTGCCTTGACCAAAAGCGCTGTCGGTTGGGCGATTCGCCCCTGTGAGAGTCCCGGCGGAGAAATCACCCCGGACCCCTGGCCGAGAGGCTTTCGGCCCTGCCACTCGCGGGTCGGCCTACAGCAGACTCGCATCGTGACGAACGCGCCCGCGACGGATCAGCCGCATCACCCCGTACTCCACCGGCAGATGATCGATCAGATGGTGGCACGATTGGACATCGAATTCGGCGACCGATTCTCGAAATCGCTGTTACGGAGTGTGGTTGACCGCTGCCTGGCAGACCTGGCCGGGAGCCCGATCGACGCGCTGCCCGAACTGGGCGAGCGCCTCGCCGGACAACGCCTGCGGGACTCGACGTGTACCGGGCGGCCGACGAGGGAACGCCCTCGCGGACCATCGTCATCGACCTGACGGACGAATTGCTCTGCCGCGGCCTGCGATTTCTCGGGACGCTGACTGTATGAAGACAACCACAGCGTGCGCCGTCGGCCTCGGGACGTATGTGATCGGCCTGGCGGTGGGCTACCAAGTGCTGTTGCGTGACAGGTGCCTGCACTGGGGCGCGTCGCCGGAGGAAGTTACTCGCGCGATGCCCGGCGACGATCTGCTCATCGAACCCGACATCGTCACGACGCGAGCCATCACCATCGACGCCGCGCCCGCCGCGATCTGGCCCTGGCTGGTCCAACTCGGCCCCGGACGCGGTGGCGCGTACACCTACGACTGGATCGAGAATCTTCTCGGACTGGATATGCACAGTGCCGACGAAATTCTGCCCCGATTCCAGAATCTCTCCGTAGGTGACGGTTTCACGCTCGGCAAGACCGGTCCCACGATGCGCGTGGCCGTGCTCGATGCCGAACGCGCACTGGTGTTCAGCTCGACCGATGGGCATTGGGTCTGGGCGTTCGGGCTCTATCCACACCTCACCGGAACCCGGTTGGTCAGCCGCAACCGAATCGCCATGCCGAACGCCGCCGTTCCGGTTCGACTGTTCGATCGGTTCATCATGGAACCGGGAAGTTGGGTCATGGAACGCAAGATGTTGCTCGGTATCGCACAGCGCGCCGAACGCCCCACCCCGGCCGAGGCAGCTGCCGGATGACACACGACCCAGTCGGCCTCGGGTCCAGGAAGGGAACAAAGATGAACACGCGTAGCGAGAACCCGGATTCGCGACATTCGGCTCCGATCGTGGTCGGCGTCGATGGTTCCGAAGGCAGCCGTCTCGCCGTCCGGTGGGCCGCCGAGGCTGCCGCGCGGCGGCACCGTCCACTGCTCATCGTGCACGGTATCGATCTGCTCATGGTGAGTTCGACAGCGGGCGGTCACGATGTCATGGCGCCTTCGGTCATCGACGCGGTCCGCACCCACGGCACCACGGTGGTCGGCGAGGCCGCCGAAACAGCCCGACAGGTCGCCTCCGGTCTCGACGTCGAGACCGAACTCTCCGACGAATCACCCACTCGCCTGCTGATCGACTACTCACGGACCGCACACCTGGTGGTGCTCGGCGCCACCGGCAACGCGGGTGCGTTCGCGCACTTGGGCTCTACGCTGCTCGCAGTCACCAGCCACGGGCACGGTTCCATCGTGGTCGTGCGCACCGACGATCCCGACCGGAAACTTCGCGACGAGGGTCCTGTCGTCGTCGGCGTCGACGGTAGCCCTGTCAGCGAAGCCGCGGTCGCGGCGGCATTCGCCGAGGCATCCGCGCGCGGCGCGGAATTGGTCGCCGTCCATTCCTGGAGTGATTGGGACGCGGGACAATTCGCGGGCAAACGCTCCTCGGCCGTCGACGTGAATCAGTTGGAAACCGCGGAATTCGCCATCCTCGCCGAGCGTACGGCCGGGTGGCAGGAGAAGTACCCCGATGTCCGGGTCATCCGCAAGGTGTATCTGGCCGGGCCGTCAGCACAGTTGATGCAATGGTCGATGTCGGCGCAGTTGGTGGTGGTAGGCAGCCGTGGCCGGGGCGGCTTCACCGGCCTACTGATGGGCTCCACCAGCAATTTCCTGGTGCAGCACGCCCACTGCCCCGTGTTGGTGGCCCATTCCGCATAGCGCTGCGGGCCCGGCCGGCGGACGTCACCGTTCTCGGTGACGTCCGCCGGCCGGCGCCAACGTCGACCCTCGGTCGGTCACCGACCGGCCGAGGGTCGACGCTCGAGGCGTTCTTTCAGCGTGTCGGTGGTGTGATGAGCCCGTAGTCGCCGTCGTATCGGTGGTACAGCACGCTGCCGCGATTCGAATCGCGATCGCAGAAGAACACGAACGGCCATCCGGTCAGTTCGAGTCGATCGACAGCCGCGCCGATATCCAGCGTGGGTGCCGCCGACCCGCTGATCGTGTAGGTGATCGCGCCTCGGATGACCGATTCGGGATGCGGGTTCACCTGCGCGAGAAGGTATTCGGCGTCGGCGGTTCGATACATCACGCTGTCGACTCCGCTCCCGGATTCGGTGAACAGGTGGAACTCGTAGTCCATCAGCTCCATATCGAATATCGCCTCGTCGCAGGTCTCGTCGATCAGCGCGTACGACTTGCGGCGGACGACCTCGCGTTGATCGGACTCGCGCGGAACGCTCGTCAGCCAGATCCGTGAGCCGTCGCCGTGGCGCCATTCGTGGCCCCGCAGACCACGGCGACCATCGCGGAGCGCCGCACGATGTCGAGACAGTCGTTCCATGCGTGTCTTCAAGCGGGCGGCGAGCAGGTCGACGGCTTCTCTGGTCGTCGCCGCCGCGACCTGGACCCGGACCCCTCGACCATTCGTGTCGACATTCGCCTGGGCGACGATCGGGCGCGCCACCGCCGGATCCGGGTGCCCGGTCAGCCGAATACGCGCACCCAGTACCGGTCCGAAGCCGTTGTCCAGAACCGGAACGATCTTTTCGCGCACGTAATCCGAGGCAGCCGCCGAGACATGACGGCCGATCGAGATCCGCAGGACCGAGTCGATAGCTGTATCGCTTGCGTTCATACCTCGACCCTGCCCGGCCGCAGCCGACCGCCGCAGGGCCGAAAGACCCTCGACGCCAATGCCATCGGACACCGACCTCGCTCGCCGACAGACGTACGACTCGACGTCGGCAACCCGCCCTGGACAGGAGGCTCAGCCATGACAGACCAGGGTCGGACAGGAGGCATGATGCAGCAGATTCCGGCTGGTCGAGCCCGCCGACAGATTTCCGGAACGGTTGTATCCCCAACTCCCCGTCACCACCAGTTGAGCGCCGAGCGCGTGTTCGAGCAACGCCCGCGCGGTCCGGCTCTTGTGCACCACTCGGGCAACGGCCACAGCCGGGTACTTTCGACTCCATCCCGACAAGCGCTCGTCGAGTAGTTCCTCCTCGTGCCGAGACGCGACATCCCACGTGTCCGGCAGCGGCGTCCACGCCCACAGATCCGGGTCGTTCCACGCGTGTACCGCGACAATTCCCACCCCGAGCGCTTCGGCCAGTTCGAAGGCGTGGCCGAGGGCGGCATCGCTGCCGGGGCTGCCGTCGACCCCCACGAGGATCGGGCGCCGGTCGGGCATCGGGCGTGCGGGGTCTCCGCGCCAGACCGCGACCGGGCAACCGGCCCCGGTTGCCACGCGCGAGGCCGTCGAGCCCACGAGGGGCACGTCGAACCGATCATCGGCGCTCGCCGCGACCACGAGCATGCGAGCCGTATCCCCGAACACGATCAGTTCCCGGGAGGGAGACCCGTCGAGTACGCGTTCACGAACCGACGCCTGTGGGTACTCCCCGCGCACCGCCGCGGCGGCTTCGCGCAGTGCGCGCTTCGCAGCGTCTCGCAGAACCGCCCGCACATTTCTCGTTCCTGATCCGAGTGCGTTGAATCTGTCCTCTGGAGCAGGCACAACGGTCACGAGGTCGATCGGGGACCGCTGTCCGGCGGCGATCGCGCCCGTCCACCGCGCGGCAGCCACGGCGGCGCGGCTACCGTCTATGCCGACGACGATCGGCCGTTGATTCGCGAGGACCGTCATTCGATGCTCCACTTCCACTGTGCGATAGGCGATTGCGCCAACGCGGACGACACCTTGACGACCGCGATCTCCGCGACGGTCGCCGCCGGTCGACTCTTCGCCACACACGGCGGACATCGGCAGAGGACAGAGACCCGAAGGCGCCGGCCATAGGTCCTCCGCGTGTCGGCACAGCCCCTCAGCGCTCGACGTCCGCAGGCATCGAAGACATACGCGCCGCCGAATCCGTCCGAACCACGTCCACCGAGCCCGGCTTCTGCGAGAGAGGACTTTGGTCCCCACTCTCGACTGCCAACAGCCGTCGCCGTGTGCTGTTATCCAGATCACACTTGCCATGTATCGCTCGACTGCGCACTACCCGCCCAGAACGCGCGCGCGGGCGTTTCCGGCAGAGCCGCCGACGAGGAGCCGTTATGCGAGAGTTCGGATTGCCAGCGCTGTACCACGTTCCGTCCGACGCGAACTTGACCGATTTGATCGAGCGCAACGCCGAACAGTTTCCCGATGTCGCCGTGATCAGCCGCAAGGTCGACGGCGATTGGGGAGATCTGACCGCCGGCCGGTTCCGTACCGAGGTGTCGGCGACGGCGAAGGGGCTGATCGCGAACGGTGTTCAGGTCGGCGATCGAGTGGCTGTCATGTCTCGCACCCGTTACGAGTGGACGCTGCTGGACTTCGCGATCTGGTACGCGGGCGCGGTCACGGTCCCGGTCTACGAAACCTCCTCCGCGGAGCAATTGCGGTGGATCCTCTCCGACTCCGGCGCGGTCGCCATCGTCACCGAGACCGATCACCACGCGGCCATGGTCACCGATCTACGCGAGGAGCTGCCGGACCTGGCGCACACCTGGGAGCTCGACTCCGGCGCCATCGCGACGCTGACGGCCGCCGGCACGGGGATCGACGACAGCGCCGTCGTCGATCGCAGAGCCGCGGTGTCGGCAGATGATCTCGCGACGATCGTCTACACCTCGGGCACCACCGGCCGTCCGAAGGGTTGCCGACTGACCCACGGCAACTTCTTGGCCGAGTTGGGCAACATCACGGCCCGCATGCCGAATCTGTTCCGCACCGGCGAATCCTCGGTCCTGTTGTTCCTACCGCTGGCGCACGTCCTCGGCAGACTCGCCGAGGTCGCAGCGGCCTTCGTTCCTGTCGACATCGCCCACGTCAGCGATGTCAAAGATGTCACCGCCGAACTCAGCAGGTTCCGGCCGACGCTGATCCTGGGCGTTCCGCGAGTCTTCGAGAAGGTGTACAACACCGCCAGCACACGAGCTCAGCTCGCCGGTAGAGGCCGGATCTTCGATATGGCGGCCGCGACCGCCATCGCCTACAGCCGCGCGAGGGACGACGGCCGGATCCCCCTGACGCTACGACTCCGACACGCGATGTTCGATCGTGTCGTCTATCGCCGTCTGCGCGACGCGCTCGGTGGCCGCGCCACACACGCCATCTCCGGCGGCGCCGCTCTCGGCGAACGGCTCGGGCATTTCTACCGCGGGATCGGATTCACCGTGCTCGAGGGCTACGGCCTCACCGAGACCTGCGGGGCGGCCACGTTCAATCCCGATGACCGGACCAAGATCGGTACAGTCGGTCAGCCGCTCCCCGGATCCACGGTCCGCATCGACGACGACGGCGAAATCCTGCTACGGGGACCGAACGTGTTCACCGGATACTGGAACAACCCCGGCGCCACCGCCGACACGTTCCGGGACGGCTGGTTCGCCACGGGAGATCTCGGCACCTTGGACGAGGACGGCTATCTCACGATCATCGGACGCAAGAAGGAGATCATCGTCACCGCGGCCGGTAAGAACGTCGCCCCGACGGTGATCGAAGACCGCATCCGCGCCCACTCCCTCATCGGCGAGGTAGTGGTCGTCGGAGACGGCAAACCATTCGTCAGTTGCCTGGTCACCATCGATGAAGAGCAGCTCTCCACCTGGAAACAGCTGCACGGCAAACCCGCCGACGCCAGCGTCGCGGACCTCTCCGCCGACCCCGATCTGCTCGCCGCGGTCCAATCCGCCATCGACGACGGCAACCGAGCCGTCTCCCGAGCCGAGGCCGTCCGCAGATTCCGCGTGCTCGATACCGACCTCACCGAGGCCAACGGATATATCACCCCATCATTGAAGCTCAAACGCAATATCGTGCTCCGCGACTTCGCGTCGGAAGTCAGCGCGATATACAGCCAGTGAGCATATTCACGACACCCGCGACCCGACGGCGAACATCGGTGACGCGTCGGCCGATTTCGAGTCGGAGCGGTCGTGGAGTCGGGACGATCGCGGCACCGGCCGGCCCGCACGGCAGCCATCGGCGATTCGGAGGTGGAGACGGGATTCGAACCCGTGTGGACGGTTTTGCAGACCGCTGCCTTGCCTCTCGGCCACCCCACCGTCTCGCGTACCCGCCGAGGGTAACAGATCTACCTGCGAAGCTTCCTCGCGCACGCCGAGCCCGACATCGCAGGTACGGCTCGCGCACGGTGATCCTCGGGCACCCCAGACCCGCGATCGTTCGAATTCTCAGCCGAAACCTCGAGAAACCGGCGAAGACAGTGTCCGCAACCGAGCACAAGATCACGCCCAAGCGTGTGCTTCGCTACCTACTCCCGGGCGATGCCGTTGCGTCCGAGGACAACTCGATCGAACCGCTCCAACCCACCGACACCGCCCGGCCCGATACAGACCTTCACTGATCATCCGTACCGGTTCGTGGTCTCGCCGACGATCCCGGCTCGTCCACGCGGCGACGCAATATCGACAACCGTCGCAGATATTCGGCCTCGTCGAGCTGACCGTTGGCGAATCGGAGCGCGAGAATTTCGGTGGGCGTGCGCGATTCGACGCCTCCGCCCGGAACCTCGCCGGACCGGGAGACCGGCCCACGCTCAGGTCGCGCCGAGTTCCGCACAGCGATCGCTGTGCCCACGGCCAACGCCAGCCACAGCGGTATCAACGTGAGAACGACAAGAACGAACATCCAGCCGTTCATCATGCCGCCGTGCCAGTACATATCATCGTTCCAGTACATGACTGCCATTCCTCTCCGGTCCGGCGGTCCTGCCGCCACCGGCACCTCTCCCTCGCGAGCCGTGCCCGCACGCTTCCGAACGTCGGACCGACCGGCCGAGAACCAATGCGCCCCAGATCGGGACCGACAGGATGACGGCGCCGCAACCGACGCCCGCCATAGCGGCATGCCACGCATCCCTCGGCGGGCCGACCGGGCTTCCGTTCGCGTCGAGCCACACGGTCACCTGCGAACCGCGCGTCGCGTCGTGCGGCACGAGGACCGTCGCCCTCGCCGTCCGTCCGTCGACGGTCCATTCCACCTGAGCCCGGAAGCGGCGATCCGGGGGCGTGGCGCGATGCGGGTACTCGGTGAGGGTCGCGCTGACCGCGATCCTGCCGACATTCTCGGCACGGATGGTGGCCGCGGTATCGAAGGCGATCACGGTGCCCACCACCGCGGCGAGCAGGACGAGCGCCAGGCATATCACCGTCCCGGTGATCGCCGTCGGCGAGAACTCGCGACCTGTCGTTCCCGACGCCGCTTCCCCGGCCTGCCCGCCGGGCCGCAGACCACCGGGTGCGTATCCGACCATCGGACCCACCGTCGACTATGTCGCGTCGGGCAGCGGCAACGCCTGGCCCGCGGTCGCGCCGCCGTCGAGCACGAATTCCGAACCGGTGGAGAAACTGGCCTCGGTGATCACGAACCGGACCATAGCGGCGACCTCCTCGGGTTCTCCGTATCGCGCCAGCGGTTGATCCGCGGCCAGCTCCCCACCCAGGCCCGCGGTCATCGGGGTGTGGATGGGTCCCGGGTGCACCGAGCACACGCGGATGCCCGCGGGACCCAGTTCCACGGCGGCGGACTTGGTCAGTCCGCGCAGTCCCCATTTGCTCGCCACGTAGGCGCCGATGCCGGCGTATCCCGCCAGTCCCGCTGTCGAGGAGATATTCACGATGACCCCGCCACCGTTGGCACGCAAACGCGGGACCGCGGTGTGCATTCCGAGCCAGGCGCCGTACAGGTTCACGTCCACCACGTGCCGGAACATGGCGGGCGACTGCGTGTCGATGGCGCCGAAATCGAGGATGCCCGCGTTGTTCACCAGAATCGCCAACGGTCCGAAAGCCGCTTCCGCTTCGTCCACCACCGTGTTCCAGTTGGCCTCGTCGGTGACGTCGAGTCGGCAGAACTTCGCGTTCGGGCCGAGTGCGCGCGCGAGTTCGGCGCCGTCGTGTTCGAGGAGGTCGGCGATCACCACCGAGATGTCCTCTTTCACCAACGCGCTCGCGATGGCGGCGCCGATGCCGCGCGCGCCGCCGGTGACGATCGCGGTGCGTCCGCTGAAAGTGCTCATGATGAGAATCCTTCGATTCGGTGATGTTGTGGATCGAGCATCCCGTACCGACGTCGTGGCCGACGATGGCCGAAAGTCACGGGTTCACCGGCCCTCCGGCACCCGTTGAGTGACGATCGAGAGGTAGGGGGGAAGCGGCTCCGAGTCCTGACGCGCATGTCGCGGCGCCACCGTCAGGCTCACTCGACCCGAAACCGATCATGGTCGGTTTCGGGCTGTGCGCTCCTGGGCGGCGGTCGGCGCATCGACCGGCTACCGGATTCCGACGCCTATCGGTTCAGCATGAATTCGACACACGAACGGATCGAGTTCAGTCGAGGGTAGTCGTCCTCTTCTATGCGCGACCCGCGCACTTCGGACAGGCGTTCCACGAAGGTCAGGAAGTCGATCGAGTCGAGCTCGAGGGCGCTTCGCAAGGGTTCGTCGGGTGCGAGTGCGGCCACCTCGGCATCGGATCCGAAGCCGCGCAAGGCGGCTCGCACTCGCTGATCTGCTTGGGCTTCGGTCAGGGTCTCGGGCACAGGTCACAGCTCCTCTGGATGTTGTAGCAGGTCGGACACGGCACGGAGAAAGCGCGACCCGGTGACGCCATCGCTGGCGCGATGATCACCGGACAGCGTCGCGGTCAGTTGCGGACGAACACCGAGCAGTCCGTCGACCGCGCAGGGCCTCGGTTCGATCGCGCCGAATCCGATGATCGCGACCTGTGGCACGGCGATCACACCGAAGACGGTTTCCGCCCCGAGATCGCCGAGATTGGTGACGGTGATGGTCGCCGGCGTGGTGTCCGCCGAACGCAGACGAGCGTCGCGGGCACGGTCGACGAGGGCCCGGAGCCGCTCCATGGTCTGGGCCACCGACAGGGTGTCGGCGTGCGGGATGGTCGGTACGATGATGCCGCCGCCGCGCAGCGAAACCACCACGCCCACGTGTACCGAATCGGCTGGACGAAACGCGTCATCTATCCAGTGCCCGTTCAGTTCGGGCACCGTGCGGGCGGCGCCGGCGACAGCCCGAAGCAACAGTGCGGCCGGCAGGATTCTCGCCGAAACCGGCGCGTCGAGGTTCGCGTCATGTAGCCAGCGCAGCGCGGCGTCCATATCGATCGGGCTGGACAGGTAGTAGTGCGGCACCGTCTGCTTCGACCGCGTCATCGCGGCGGCGATGATTCGTCGGATCTCGTCACGATCCCGTTGCGGCGCTGGTTGTTCCGCGCTCGCGGCGGGCGACGCCGGGCCAGCCCCGACGGCCCGAGCGGGGGTGGCCGCCGACTCGGACCGCGCGGCCATGACGTCACCGGCCTGAACCGCGCCGTCAGGTCCGGTACCGCCGACACCCAACAGATCGACACCGAAATCGGTCGCGAGACGTCGGGCATATCCCGATGCCGGCACCCGCTCGCGGTCGCCGCCGCGGCGTCGGGCCACGGCCCGTTCCACGTCGACACGTAGGACTCGTCCGCCGGGTCCGGAACCGGTCATCGACCCCAGATCGAGCCCCGCCTCCTCGGCCAGCCGCTGGACCAACGGGGTGGCGTGCACATCGGGTACGGGCGCGCGATCGGCGGCACGCTGCTTCGAAGGCAGGGTCACGGCCTGCACTTCACTGTCGGCGCGGTTCGAGGCCGCGGCCTCACCAGTGCTTTTCCGGGCCGTGGAATCGGTAGTGGCGGGGGGCGTGTCATCAGGGCCCGGAGGCCGGATAGTCGCGAGGACGGCGCCGACCGGCACGGTGGCGCCTTCTGGCACGAGCACGTCGGTCAGAATCCCGTCGTCGAAGCATTCGATTTCGATGGCTGCCTTGGTGGTGTCGACCTCGGCCACCACTTGTCCGGCGTGTACCGCCTCGCCCGGCACCACGAGCCACCGCAGCAGCGTGCCCTCGGTCATATCGGCGCCGAGGGAGGGCATCCGGAATTCGATCATCTCAGCTCACCACCGCGCGCACGGCCTCGACGACAGCGTCCGGCTGCGGCAGGGCAGCCTCCTCCAGGTGGCGGGCGTAGGGGATCGGGACTTCGGCGGTGCACACCCGGCGGATCGGAGCGTCGAGATCGTAGTAGCCGGATTCGGCTACGCGAGCGGCGATTTCGGAGGCGACCCCGACGCTGCGCCACCCTTCGTCGACGATCACCAAGTGGTGTGTGCGCGCGACGGACTCCAGGACGGTGGCTTCATCCAGCGGGCGCAGGACGCGGAGGTCGATGACCTCGGCCGCGATCCCTTCGGTGGTCAACCGCTCGGCTGCCGTTTCGGCTACCCGCAGGCCGCCTCCATAGGCGACGATGGTGGCGTCGGTGCCCGGCCGTCGGACCGCCGCGCGAACGATGTCGGTCGCCGTGTCTTCCGCGGGCAGTTCGCCCTCGGAGTTGTACAGCGCGATCGGTTCGAAGATCAGTACGGGATCCGGATCTTCCAACGCGGCCCACAACATGCCGCGGGCATCGGCGACGGTCGCGGGAGACACGACGCGCAGGCCGGGGATATGCGCGTAGAAGGACTCGAGACTATGGGAATGCTGGGCGGCCAGCTGGCGCCCTGCCCCTGTCGCCATCCGGATGACCAGCGGCACCCCCATCTGTCCTCCCGACATGTGGCGCAAGGTGGCGGCGTTGTTGAGGATCTGATCGAGGGCAAGCAGGCTGAAGTTGACGGTCATGATCTCGACGATCGGGCGCATGCCACCCAGTGCCGCGCCGATTCCCGCGCCGACGAACGCCGATTCGCTCAACGGGGTATCCCGGATCCGGCGCGGTCCGAACTCGTCGAGCATGCCACGGCTGACGCCGAAACAACCGCCGTAGGCACCGACATCCTCCCCCATCAAGAAAACACGGTCGTCGCGGTGGAGTGCCTCACGGATCGCCGCCGCGATCGCTTCACGGTAGGTGGTCATGACGGCTCCGCGTAGACATATCTGGTCAGGTCGGCCACCGGTTCCTCCGGTGCCGCCTCCGCGGCGGCGATGGCCGCGTCCAATTCCGCCTCCGCCGCGGAATCCATCGCGGCGCGCGCGTTTTCATCCAGTTCACCGGCCGCGTCGAGCGTGGCGGCGAGCGTGGCGATGGGATCACGTGCTTTCCAGGCCGCGATCTCTTCTTTGGATCGGTAGCGATCCGCGTCGTAGAGCGAATGGGCACGGAATCGGTAGGTGCGCAGCTCGAGGAAACACGGTCCGGCGCCACCCCTGATCGAGGTGAGCGCGCGGCGGGTGGCCGCGGCCACGGCGACCGCGTCCATTCCATCGACCGGCCACGACGTCAGCCCGTAGGAGCCCGCGCGCAACGCGAGGTCGGTGTTCGCGTGCTCGCGGGCGAGCGCGGTGCCCATCGCGTATCTGTTGTTCTCGCAGGCGAACAGCACGGGAAGTTGCCACAGCGCGGCGAGGTTGAGACATTCGTGGAATTCGCCCTCGGCGACAGCGCCGTCACCGAACAGGCATACCGTGACCGCGTCGCGACCGCGCATCGCGTCGGAGAGCGCGAGCCCGACGGCGACCGGCAACCCACCGCCGACGATCGCGTTGCCTCCGTAGAAGCGCAGGTCGGCGTCGAACAGGTGCATCGATCCGCCGCGCCCCCGGCTGCACCCGGTCGAGCGGCCGAACATCTCGGCCATCAGCGCCGTCATCGAAATGCCACGGGCGATGGCGTGACCGTGCTCGCGGTAGGTCGAGACGACAGCGTCCCGCGGGGTCAGTTCACCGAGCAGGCCGGCCGCGACGGCTTCCTCGCCGATGTAGAGGTGCAGAAACCCGCGGATCTTCTCGGCGCTGTAGAGCTGAACGCATCGCTGCTCGAAATGGCGGATGCGAATCATCTGGCGTAGCAGACCGATCCGATCGATGGCCCCGGATGCGGTCGTCGTGGAGTCGGTGCCGGTCATGACGGGCCCTCCAGGGTCGACACATCACCTTCGGGAAGGCCCAGTTCGCGTGCTTTGAGCAATCTGCGCATCACCTTGCCGCTGCGGGTGTGTGGCAGCGCCGCGGTGAACTCGATGGTTTTCGGCGCGACCGCGCCCAATGCCTTGCGGCTGAAGGCGAGAAGATCCGCGCGCAGTTCCTCGGTGGCCTCGTAGCCGGGGCGCAGGAGCACGAAGGCCTTGACCAACTCCCCCGCGACGGGATCCGGAGTGCCGATGACTCCGGCCTCGGCGACGGCGGGATGTTCCAACAGCGTGCTCTCGACCTCGAAGGGCCCGACCAGATGTCCCGCGGACTTGATGACGTCGTCGGCGCGCCCGACGAACCAGTAGTAGCCGTCGCTGTCCCGGCGGGCCAGGTCGCCGCTGAGGTACCAGCCGCCCGCGAAACACTGTGTGTAGCGGCGCGGCTCCCCCCAGTAGGTCCGGAACATGGACGGCCAGCCGGGCCGTAGTGCCAGTTCCCCGACCTCACCAGGTTCGGCGGGTGTCACGGCGCCGTCGGTGACCGCGGCGCGCCCGTCGGGGCCGCGTCGCAGTGTGGTCGCCTCGATACCGGGGAGCGGGCGGCCCATCGACCCCGGGCGTACCTGTGTGGCCGCGAGGTTGGCGATCATGATCGCGCCGGTCTCGGTCTGCCACCAGTTGTCGTGCACGGGATGTCCGAGCGCGTGCTCGCCCCAGACGACGACTTCGGGGTTCAGCGGTTCACCGACGCTGGTCACGAATCGCAGCGCCGTCAGATCGGTACCGTCGGGAGGACGATCGCCCATTCGCATCAGCATTCGCAGCGCGGTCGGGGCGGTGTACCACACGGATACCCGCTGCTCGTCGAGGATCCGATACCAGCGTTTCGCGTCGAATTCCGATTCGTCACTGATCACCGTGGCTCCCAGGCACAGGGGCGCGATCACCCCGTAGGACATACCGGTGACCCATCCTGGATCCGCGGTGCACCAGAAGACGTCGCCGGCGCGCAGGTCGAGGGCGTACCCGGCGGTGATCCGATGGGCGAGCACCGCGCCGTGCACATGCAGCGCGCCCTTCGGCTCACCCGTGGTCCCACTCGTGAAATGCAGCAGTGCCGGATCCTCAGGGCCTGTTTCGGCTGGGGCGCAGTGAGCGTCCGCGGCGGCCATCGCCGCGCGTAGGTCGACGCCATCGGGGCCCCCGTCGGTGAGCAGCACCGTCCGCAGGGTGGGCACCTCCTCGCGGATGGCGGCGATCTTGCGGCGGTACAGCGCCGCGGTGGTCACCACCGCGGCGGCCTCGGCGATCGCCAGGCGCTGCCGCACCGGTTCGGGGCCGAACGCAGAGAAGAGCGGGGAGACGACGCAACCGGCCTTCAGCGCTCCCAGAACCGCGATATACAACTCGGGGGTACGGCCGAGCAGCACGCCGACCCGATCTCCCACGCGTATTCCGTTGTTTCGCAGCACATTCGCAAACCGATTGGTCGCCTCGGCGAGGGCGGCGTAGGTGAATTCGACGGCCTGCCCGTCCGCACGGAGCCAACGCAGGGCGACAGCGCCCGCGTTCGGACCGCCGAGGTGGCGATCGACCGCTTCCCAGGCGATGTTCAGACCGCCGTTCGGCAGACCGGACAACTGCGATCGCGCCTCATCCCAGCTGAATTCACGACAGACTCGGTCGTAGTCGATGATGTTGGCCTGCGCGCGCTGCGATGAAGACTTCTCGATAGGCGTCCATCCGGCGAAACCACCCACCGATACATTTGCCGCGTTTGTCTCGGTCATGATGTTCATCGTCTCGCTGCCGCGGTTCGAGGGGCAGAGCCTCTGGCCCACCGATCGCGGGAGCAAAGTCCCCGATCGAGGGGGTCTCCGACCCTCGACCGCCCGACGAGGACCTCAGCGTCGTGACAGCGAGCGCACATGAGGTCGACCTCGCTCGGCGTTTGCGACGCGCGCGCCGACGACCAGCGCGGTGACCGCGACGATACCGGCGAGCATCGCGAGCCGATTGACGTCGACGGCGGGCCGCCACGTCAATCGTCCGTTCTTGATCACATACACGCCCACCGGCTTGGCTCCGAGGCCGAACCCGCCTCCGGATCCCTGGCCGCCGTCTTTGTCACTCCCGGTGCCGAGGCCCGCACCACCGGAAACCGCGGCGACCTCGATGACGGTGACTCCGTCGCTGTCCACGGGGTCGGAGTAGACACGCCGTACCGTCATCGAATCCTTCGCGAGGGTCATCAACTCGTCGATTTTCATTTCCCGGACCTATCCGTCGGTCAAGACCTGAGCGGATGCTCGGCCGAGTCCAAGTCTCGGCCACGGATTCTGTCGCGCCGAGGGTCTTTCGGCCCGCTTGTCGAAGGCGTAACGGCATCGGAACCAGCCACGCGGCCGGCCCCTCGTCTCGCCGCGTCGGCAGAGATGAGGCCCTATGTCCTCGGTGCCCGGGCACGACGGCACTGACGACCGGCCCGCGACTGAGCGAGGCTGAGGCGACACAGTCCAGATGCGCAGATCGGAGCCGATATGGGCGAGTATGTGGCCGATTTCCGCGAGTTACGGCTCGCCGATACCGACATAGCAGGCGGCAAGGGGGCGAACCTCGGAGAGTTGGTGGCGGGCGACCTGCCCGTCCCCCCGGGGTTCGTGATCTTGCGTTCCTGCTACGAGCAGGTGATCACGGAGGGGCCGCACGGCGCCGAACTCGACCGCCTACACGGCGAGGCGCTCGATTCGATCGACGACGAGTCCCGGATCGCGAAGCTCTGTCTGCGGATGCGTGAACTCGTACACGAGGCGACGCTCGACGGCGTCGCCCGAGAAGTGGTTCTGTCCGCCTACCACGGACTCGGCGACCAGGTTCCGGTCGCTGTCCGCTCGTCGGCGATCGGCGAGGACAGCGCCACCTCGTCCTTCGCGGGCATGAATATCTCACGGACCAACGTGCGCGGCGACGATGGGGTGCTCGCGGCCGTCATCGACTGCTGGGCGTCGCTTTTCACCCCCCGCGTCGTCACCTACCGGGCGCGGCGAGGCATGCGGGGGCGTCCGGTGATGGCCGTGGTCGTCCAGCGGATGGTGAACGCACAGCGCTCGGGGGTCGCGTTCACCGCAGACCCGTCGTCCGGACGCAGGGACCGGGTGGTGATCGAGGCCGCACGCGGCCAGGGCGAGGTCGTGGTATCCGGCGCTACCGAACCCGACACCTATATCTTCGACACCGAAGGACCGACTCGACTCGACTCGCGCACCGGCCACCAGAGTTACGCGATCGTCGCCGGACCCGATGGCGATCGCCAGGTCGATCTGTCCGATGCCGAAACCGCTGCCCCGGTGCTGAGCGAAGAGCAGGCCACCGCGGTGGCCCGACTCGCACTGGCGGTGCAGAAACACCATGACGGAATCCCACAGGACGTCGAATGGGTCTTCGACGAGGACACCCTGTGGCTCGTGCAGGCACGCCCCATCACCACCCTGCACGACGAACCGGCCCGACGCCCCATCGCGGGCCAGGTGCCCACCCGTGTGCTGGTACGCGGATTGGCCGGCGCACCAGGAATCGCGAGCGGCGTGGTGCGCGTGCTGTCCTCCCCCGCTCAGGGACATTCGTTGCGAGACCGAGAGATCCTCGTCGCGCCGATGACCAACCCGGACTGGCTTCCGACGCTGACCCGCGCGGCCGCCGTCGTCACCGACAACGGCGGCATGACCTGTCACGCCGCCATCGTCGCCCGCGAGCTCGGTATCCCGTGCATCGTCGGCACACGCTCCGCGACAACGACTTTGGCGGACGGGTCGATGGTCACCGTGGACGGCGCGGCCGGTGAGGTCCGCGCGGGAGAGGCGGAACCGATCGCGACCGAGTCCGGCCGCCTCCCGACCGGCGGCGTGGCCGGGGTGATTCGGGTGCCCACCGCGACGCGGGTCTACGTGAACCTCGCGATACCGGACGCCGCCGAACGCGTCGCCGCGGGGGACGTCGACGGTGTGGGGCTGCTCCGCGCGGAGACCTTGCTGACCCAGGCGCTCGGCGGGAGACATCCGCGAGATCTGATCGCACGCGGCGAGGAACACCTTTTCGTCGACAAGATGGCGAAATCACTGCACCGCATCACGGCGGCCTTCCAGCCTCGACCGGTCATCTACCGGACCACCGATTTCCGCAGCAACGAGTTCCGCGCGCTGACCGGCGGCTCCCGCTACGAGCCGGTCGAACACAATCCGATGATCGGCTACCGAGGCTGCTACCGCTACGTTCGCGAGCCCGAGTTGTTCAATCTCGAATTGGCCGCCATAGCTCGTGTCAGGGAACGAACTCCTAACCTGCACTTGATGATTCCGTTCGTGCGCACCCATTGGGAGCTGGCCGCCTGCCTCGAACTGGTCGACGCCAGCCCGCTCGGACGCCACCGCGGCCTGCACCGCTGGGTCATGGCGGAAGTGCCCTCGGTCGTGCACTGGCTCCCCGAATACATCGGCTCGGGCATCGACGGAGTCTCCATCGGCAGCAACGATCTCACCCAGCTCATGCTCGGCGTCGACCGTGATTCCGAGCAATGCGCCGAACTGTTCGACGAAGCCGATCCCGCCGTGCTCGACGCCATCGAGCGCATCGTCTCCACCGCACGGCAGCACGGCATCACCTCTTCGCTCTGCGGTCAGGCGCCGTCGAATCATCCCGAATTCGCGGAGCATCTGGTGCGTATGGGTATCACCTCGATCTCGGTGACGCCGGACGCCGCGCCCGCCGTCCGCGCCACCATCGCCGCCGCCGAGCGGCGCCTGCTGCTCGACCACGCCCTGCGCGAGCCGCGGAACTGATCGGACGTCGAGAATCTTTCCGCCCCCTGGCGGCGGACTCCCCGGTTCACCGGCCGACTGGCATGTCGGCCGGGTCCGGACTCGATCAGGGGATGCCGCCGTCGGATCGCAGAATCGATCCCGTGGTGTAGCTGGACGCGTCGGAGGCGAGAAACAGTGCGGCGCCGACGATTTCGCTGGGCGCGCCCGCGCGCCGCAGTGCGTGCGCGGCGAACGGGTTCTGCGACGGCTCCAGCGATTCCAGGCCCCACGCCTTGCTGACATCGGTCAGATACGGGCCCGCCATCAGGGTGTTGACCCGCACGTTCGGCCCGAACGCGAGTGCCAGACCCTCGGTCATCGCGTTGAGCCCGGCCTTGGCCGCCGCATACGGGACGATCCACGGTGTCGGGCGAATCGACCCCGTGGAACTGACGTTGACGATCGAACCGCGTCCTGCCTCGACCATCTTCTCGCCGACCAGCGCCGCCAACCGGAACGGCCCCTTGAGGTTGAGGTTCAGTACCGAGTCGAACAACTTCTCGCTGACCGAGTTGAGCGAGTCGTAGACCGGCTGCATTCCGGCGTTGTTGATCAGCGTGTCGATCTTGCCGAACCGTTCGTAGGCGGCATCGACCAGTCCGTCGAGTTCGTTCCAGCGGCCGACATGCACCGCGTAGGGCAGTGCATCGCGGCCGGTGGCTTCCCGGATCTCCTCGGCGGTCGTGACGCACGAGTCGTAGTTGCGGCTCGCGATGATCACATCGGCACCGCAGTGCGCCACGGCGAAAGCCATCTCGCGCCCGAGCCCGCACCTGCCTTTGGTCCCCCGCACCGGGGCACTGCGCCCCTAACGCGCGATCGACACAGACGACACACTCGGAGGTGGATGACGTGCGGGATCGCCTGCCGCGGCGGCCGAGAGGAGTGACCATGTCGCCGTCGACTCGACGGCGAACCGATCCCGGTCTCCGTACCGCACTCGCGGAAGTCCCGTCACCGCACGGCGCCTCGATGGACGGTGACACAGCGACCAATGGAAGGAAACTATCGTGAATTGGCCTCTCGCAGTGGTGATCGTCGCCATCGTCTTCGCCTTGATGGTCATCATCACCACGTACCTGTCAACGAGAAAATCATGAAAACGACCGCATGCCGTGATCGCGACCGCTCGTCACATGTCACGCCCTCGACTCGGGCGAGGATGATTTTCGAGCACGCGTAGCCAGCTCGCGCTGGATCGAGGAGAGGCGGTCCGCGTCGACCCGCTCCTGGTCTCGCAGTTGCCGGGCGCTCAGGATGTGGCTGTCCGGGCCCGGATAGACCAGCGCGCGGTGGTCGTTGTCCAGCCAGTGCACGAAGAACGGCGGACCGCCGTCGGCGCCCTGGACCTCCTCGATCAAGCCCCGACGCACCGTCTCGCCGACGACCCGCCCCTCCACGATCAGCCAATCCCCTGGATTCGCATGCATCTTCTTCTCCTCCGCTGCCGGATCCTCATCCCGTAGGTGCTCGAATTGCCGCGCCGATCGGTGGCCCGGGGCAATGCGGCGAGCGAGCTCGTCGTCGACCGGCATTGCCCCTTGCCTCTCTCGTCTCAGGCGCCGCGCGCGTGCGTGTCGGCGTCTACTCGCCGGTCCGGATCGTTATCTGTTTCGGCTGGGGTGTCCGGGTTGCGGCGAGGGGGACGGTGACGGTGAGGATGCCTTTGTCGTAGGTGGCGGCGATGTCGTCTTCGTTCGCGCCAGTGGGCAGGGTGATCGTGCGGGTGAACGAGCCGTAGCTGAACTCGGTGTGCCCTTTGGTTTCCTGCCGTTCGCTGCGTTCGGCTTTGATGGTCAGCGTCCCGTCGTGGACGGTGATCTCGACGTCTTTGTCCGGGTCCAGGCCGGGGAGTTCGGCCCGTAGGAGGTATTTGCCGTCGACGGATTCGTCCTCGACGCGGATCGAGCGGCCTTCGATGAAGGGGCGGATGTTCTCGAGTGTGGACAGGCCGGTCAGCCAGTCGGCCAGGTCTGGGAACAGCGGCTGGTGGCGGTGTGCGGGAAGCAGGCTCATGATGGGCTCCGTCTCTGTCGAGGGTGTGACGACACCTCGATTCGACCAGCGGCACGGTCGCCGATGCCAGGGGCAGGGGTCCCATCGTGTGAGGCCATTGGGCACCCTGGATCCGACTGTGAAGAGGACTCCCGCGCGCTGGCGATTACCTCTCGACCTGACAGTCTGTTTCGAAGCGTGCGCGATGATCCCCAGAGTCTGCGAAACCGCCGCGGTGGGGCATACCGGCCGTTCATCTGGGGACCTCCGACTCCAGACCCGAGGTCTCCGTGTTCATACGGTGGAGAGTATGAACGCGCCCACCGGAGAGGTCATCGAGAAGGCCGTGCTGCTGGCCGGTCGCGCCCCCTCGTTGCACAACAGCCAACCGTGGCGGTGGATATTCGACGGTCACACGTTGCGGCTGTATTCGGTGTCCGGTCGGATCCTGCCCGCCACCGACACCGCGGGCCGACAGTTGCTGATCAGCTGCGGAGTCGCGTTGGGGCATCTTCACGCCGCCATGGCAGCAGCTGGTTGGAGAACTGTGATCGAGAGGTTTCCCAATCTCAACCAACGCGACTACCTGGCCGCCGTCGAGTTCCGGCCGGCGCTGATCGTCACCGACGCCGACCGCGAACGCGCCGACGCCATCCTGCGCCGCCATACCGACCGGCTCCCCTTCGCGGAACCAACCGACTGGGAAGATTTCGAGATAGTGCTGCGCAGCACCCTCGACCCCGACGGCGCGGTCCTGGATATCCTTCCCGCCGACAGCCGCCACGACCTCGCCCGAGCCTCGAAGCTCTCCGCCGCGTTGCGGCGCTACGACTCCGGATACCAGGCCGAATTGCGCTGGTGGTCCGGGCATCCCGTCGAGAGCGCGGGAGTGCCCCCCGAAGTGCTGACCTCCCAGGAAGACTATGAACGTGTCGGCATCAACCGGAAGTTCCCCTCCGGATCCGCTGGACCCCGGGATGCCGACACCGGGACAGACCGAGCGGCCGTGTTGGTGCTCTCGACCGACGACGATTCCCCGCGAGCCCTACTGCGATGTGGCGAGACGCTGTCGACCGTTCTGCTCGAGTGCACGATCGCCGGCTACGCGACCTGTCCCCTGACCCACCTCACCGAACTTCCTAGCAGCCGCGATATCGTCCGCGAACTGACCGGCCGCGGCCAGCGACCGCAGGTACTCGTTCGCGTCGGTACAGCGCCGCCGTCCCACGCCGAGCCACCCGACACACCCCGCCTGGCCCTCGAAGACATCCTCGAGTGTCGTGGATGAGACGCCCCTCCATTCCTCGGACTTTCCGACGGGAGCCGCACCGCGAGGGATGGCACGGGTCGCGGTTTCGCGTCGAGCGCGCGGCGAAGGTCGCAACCGTTACCGCGCGTCTCTCGTCCGCGCGCCGCGATCTGGCCGAGGTCACGATCGCAGGCCGTCCGACAGAGCGACGCCGCGGTCCCCGGCCTTCTCGATGGTCGGCGGTCCGGCGAAAGGCCGTTGCAACACGGCGAATCCCGGCGTCGTCGCCATGGTGACAACGGCTTCGAGCAGGGCCACGCCCCGCCGCGGACCAGGATCCTCGGTCAATACCGGGCCGAAGAATCCACGGCCGTCGACAGCGACGATCGGGCTGCCGCCGCGTCCCCCGAGACTCCGCTGACCGACAGCATGCGCATTCGCGATGGCGTCATCGAAGGCGGGGTCGTCCAGAGACGCCGAAAGCCCCGAATCGAGTCCGCAATCGTCGAGCAGTCCATCGAGCCCGTCGTGCGTCACATCGTCGCCGTGGACATGTATTCGTGTCCCGATCGTCTCGTAGAGCCGTGCGAATCCCTCCTGACCGTCGCGCGCGGTGACGGCGGCGAACAGCCGCCCCAGCCGACGCGACCGCTCGATCATCGGCCGATGATCGGCATCGACGTCCTCGCCCTCGTTCAGAACAGCCAGGCTCATCTGCCGCAGGGTGACCCGGGCGCCGACGGCCTCGGCGCAACCGAGTAGCCAACGCGAGGTCACCCACGCGAAGGGGCATACGGGATCGAGATACAGGTCGATATCGGTCATTGCGCATTCCTTTCTCGAACGCTGAATTCTTCAGGCCGACGAGCCGGCGCGGACACGACACGGGGGGCACATCGAGCTCGTTCTCGGATCAGCAGCACTGATCAGTATACCCCCTAGGGTATTTGACATCAGCGATCCGCCGATGCCGCGATCGTCGGCGACGCCGGGCATCGAGGCGCATGACGCCGAGGCGCGTGCGGCCGCCCATTCCGTTCCTAGATACCCGAGGGGGTATATTCGACGTGTGAGAGGAATACCCCCTGGGGTATTGTCGTTGACCGGAGCAGAACCCCGTAGGCGTCGCATACGCAACGGCTTTCGATGACGCCTCGGCGTCTGTCAGCAAATTTGTCGCCCAGTTTCGAGGAGAACCTTGATGAGTCACACCACGAGCATCGAGCCGACCGCCCCACCCGGTTCCCCGGCGGCCGCCGGAGGCTTGCTAGCCCGGCTGGGCGCTGTCATGGCGGGCAACACCAAGATCGTCTTCGGTGTCTGGCTGGTCGTACTGGTGGCGCTCGGCGCGGCGGCCCCCTCGGTATTCAGTTCACTGGCCGGAGCGGGCTGGCAAGCCGACGGATCGGAGTCGGTACGGGTCCGCGAGCTGGCACAGCAGCATTTCGGCGGTAATTCCTCTGCCGCGATACAGGTGGTTGTCCACTCCGACACGGCCACGATCCAGAGTCCGCAGATGCAGCGCGTACTCGGCCAGATCGACGAGGTATTCGCCGGTGACAGCCGGATCGGCGAGGTGATCGCGCCGCAGCCAGGCATGTCGATCAGCCCGGACGGCCACACCGGCATCCTCATCGCGGGGGCGAACGCGACCACCGACGAGATGGTCGAAGCCGTCGATGAGCACAAGGACGCGCTGACCGCGCTGGCCGGGAACGGGATCGAGGTCTACCCCACGGGAGCCTCTGCACTGTGGAGCGATTTCAACAAAGCCAATCACGACGCGATGATCAAGGCCGAACTGTTCTCTTGGCCGGTGACCCTGGCGATCATGGTGCTGGCGTTCGGATCACTGGTCGCGGCCGGTCTGCCGCTGCTGCTGACGTTGGCCGGTCTGGTCGCCTCGGCGGGCGGGTTGGTGTTGCTGAACCAGATCACCCCGATCTCGGTGTGGGCCATGAATTTCGCGATGATGTTCGCGCTTGCCCTCGGCATCGACTACGCGCTGTTCGTCGTCGCGCGCTTCCGCGAAGCGCTGCGCAACGCGCCCTCTCGGCGCGACGCGGTCGCCGAAACGATGGACACCGCGGGCAAGGCCGTCGTGCTGTCGGGCCTCACGGTGCTGGTCAGCCTGTCTGCCGTACTGCTGGTTCCAGCCCCCGCGGTGCGGACGATGGCGGTCGGAATCATGCTCGCGGTGGCATTCGTCCTGCTGGCCACCATGACCCTGCTGCCCGCTGCACTCGGCGCGCTCGGTGGCAGAGTGAACGCGGGCTCGCTGCCATATGCCAAGAGGCAGCAGCATCGTTCGCCGCGCTTCGCGGCCTGGGGCGATCTGCTCCACCGGCATCCGTGGCCGTTCGCGATCGGCGCGCTGCTCGTGTTGATCGCCTTGTCACTGCCGACACTGGGATTGAAGGTGGCCATGCCCTCGATCGAGGTCGTGCCCGGTGACGCCCCGGTGCGCCAGGGCTACGAACTGGTCCAGGCTCAGATGGGCGAGGGCGCGCCGGGCATGCTCCAGATCATCGCCCCCGCGGCCGACGCGACACGGACCGCACAGCTCGCCGCCGCGACCGAGGGCATCACCATGGTGACCCCGCCCCAACCCGCCATGGACGGCAGCGCCGTGGTCATGATGCAGGCGCTTCCCGGCGTCGATCCCTCCGATCCGCAGATGGGCGCGATCCTCGATCGGCTGCGCGCCGCGCTGCCCTCCGACGCCGCGGTGGGCGGTGCCCCCGCCGAGAACCTCGACCTGCAACAGGCGTTGAACGACTACTTCCCACTCATCGTCGGGATCATCCTGGTCCTGGGATTCCTGCTACTGCTCGTCGCGTTGCGGGCGCCGGTCATCGCCGTGCTCGGCACCGTGGTCAGCTTGCTCTCGACCGCCGCCGCGTTCGGTGTCGCGAAACTCATCTTCCAGGACGGGCACGGCGCGAGCCTGCTCGGGTTCACCCCCCAGGGATTTCTGGACGGGTGGGGGCCGGTGTTCTTCTTCGCGATGATCTTCGCGATCGCGATGGACTACACGGTGTTCCTGCTGGCCACAGCCAAGGAGCACTACGAGAGGTCCGGCGACCCGAAGATCGCCCACATCGATGGCCTCGCACACTCCGGGCGGGTGATCTTCGCCGCCGCGGCGGTCATGGTGGCCGTGTTCTTCACCTTCGCCCTGGCCGACCCGCTGCCCCCCAAGGAGATGGGCATCATCCTCGGCACTGCCGTACTGCTCGACGCGGTGCTCGTGCGACTGGTGTTGCTGCCGGTCCTGCTGCGATTGACCGGGCACGCCGCATGGTGGTCACCGGCCTGGCTGTCGAGGATCCTGCCCCGGATCAGTTTCGCCCACGACCGTTGATCGCCTCGGCCGAGCATCACAGCCGACGAAGCCCTCTATATACCCTCAGGGGTATCATGGAGTCGGGGGTCCGAGAGAGGAACACATCATGGTCGGCGACGAAGACAGTATCGCCCTGGTGCTCAACCGACTGCGCCGCGCGCACGGTCAACTCGCTGGAGTGATCTCCATGATCGAGCAGGGCCGCGACTGCAAGGACGTCGTCACCCAACTCGCGGCGGTTTCGCGGGCGCTGGACAGAGCCGGATTCAAGATCGTTGCCACCGGTCTGAGGGAATGCCTGAGCGGGCAGGCTCCGGAAGGGACCACCCCGATGACCGAAGCCGAACTCGAGAAACTGTTCCTGGCCCTAGCCTGACCCGGATCCGGCGTGGGCGCCACCCACAGAACAACGGAGAAGACCGATGCCACAGCTACCTCGCCAGCACGGCTGGTCCATCCCGCGAGTCGTACCGCTACTGGCCGGGTTCATGGTCTTGGTCAGCGCCCTGCTGACAGCGGTGGTCTCGCCGTGGTGGCTGCTGCTCACCGCGTTCGTCGCGGCGAACCTACTGCTCTACGGCACGCTCGGTTGGTGCCCGGCGAGTCTGGTGATGGCCAGGGTCGGGATTCCGGCGAGCGCCACGGCGTGTCCCACCCACACGAGAGAAAGCAGATCGTCATGAACAATTCCTTGTCGACCACCCTGCGCACGAGCTTCGCCGAGGCTGTCGAACGCACCCGCGACGCCCTGTCGCAACAGGGATTCGGAGTCCTGACCGAAATCGACGTGCAAGCGACGTTGAAGGCGAAACTCGGCCACGAGATGGAGGAATACCTCATCCTCGGCGCCTGCAACCCTCTCCTGGCACAGCGCGCGATCGAGGCGCACCGCCAGATCGGCCTACTGCTGCCGTGCAACGTCGTCGTGCGCCGTGACCGCACCGCCGAGGACACCGTCGTCATCGAGGCGATGGACCCGGAGTTGATGGTCCGGGTCACCGGGGAACCCACCCTCGAGCCGATCGCCGCCGAAGCCACCGCGAAGCTGGGTTCGGCCATCCGGACGCTGCGAGAGACCGCGGTCGACGCGTGAGCCTGTGGGTGCGCTGTGACCATCGACCCTGGAGAACAGGAGGAAGGCCCATATTCGTCACCGGGAGGTTCGGACGAGGATCACCGTTATGACCGACAAAACCTCTTCTACAGCCCTTTCCGTACCGGACCAAGCGATGGTGTCGTCGGCGATTCGGCTCGCGAGCCGGGCCCCGTCGGTCCACAACACCCAGCCCTGGCGGTGGATCTTCGATGACAGCCGGCTGCATCTGTTCCGCGATACCGACCGACTTCTCGTGACGACCGATCCCCGGGGCAGACAGCAGGTGATCAGTTGCGGAGCGATGCTGCACCATGTGCGCACCGCTTTCGCCGCCGAGGGCTGGCACACCGACACGGTTCGGCTGCCCGACCCCGAGCGCCCCGATCTCCTCGCGACCATCACCTTCCGACCGTGGCCCGAACCACCCGAGGGGGTCCGACAGCGAGCCCGCGCCATCGAAACGCGGCGCACCGACCGTTTGCCGATGCTCGCGCCCGACGGTCTGTCCGAACTGTTGCACACCGCCCGCCTGCTCGTACACCCGCATGATCTCGAGCTGGATGTACTCGAAGAATCCGCGGGGCCGCGCGTCGCCGCGGTGTCCGATCAGGCGACGTCGCTACAGCGGTACGACATGGAATACCAGACCGAGTTGCACTGGTGGGCAGGGCATTCCGATGTGACCGAAGGGGTGCCGTCCCACGCACTGCCTTCGGACGCCGAATCCGCCCGGGTGAGCGTGGGGCGGAATTTTCCCTCGGCGCCGCATTCGGCCCGGCGCGGTGACATCGATGACCGCGCTCGACTGTTGGTCCTCAGCACGGTGAGTGACTCGACGTCGCAATGGCTCCAGACCGGCGAGGCGTTGTCGGTGCTGTTGCTCGAATGCACCGCGGCGGGGCTGGCGACCTGCACGCTGACCCACATCACCGAACTACCCGCGGGACGGGGAGTCCTCGCCGGACTCCTGCCCCGGCCGGGCGTGCCGCAGGTGGTCATCCGCGTCGGCACGGCCCCCGAGGACGCGGAGCAGGACATGATCGCACCGACACCACGTCGACCGGTCACCGACATTCTCACGCTCCGGCAGCGATGAGCGGCGCACACGCGACGATCCACATGCCGGATCGAGTCGCGTGGACTCGGCCCGGACCGATGTGAACGCCCTATTTTCGCAGGTCGACCTCGTCCATCTCGGTCTTGTCGACGAGTCGGATCCCACTCACGATGGTGGGGTCGATCGCGATCACGGTGTCAACGACCTTGTCCACCCATGGCCGCAGGAGCCGTTCGTATCTCGCGACCCGGTCGGGTTCGGTCACCGGACGAGCGATGCCGGTGACCACCACCGACCACCCGACCCGGCGAACGGGATCGATCTCGTCGGCTTCGTAGGCCACCACCACACCCGAATTGCCGCGCACCGCGGTGGTGAGCGATGCCGCCAGCCGAGTGCGGACGATGATCGAGCCGTCCGTCTCGACCAGATGATTCACCGGCCGGATCGCCGGTAGCGCGTGGCGGGTGAACACCACCCGGCCCACCGGAGTGCCTGCCAGCAATCGCAGTGCCTCGGCGCGGTCGAGTCGCTGGAGGGCACGGCCCGGTTCGTCGAGAGCGGAGTCCTCGATCATCACGCGCCGCCATGATCGGTCGGCGCCGGAGCGACGAGGGCCAAGTCGCCGTCGTACCGTCGGTACAGCAACCGGCCTCGCTTGTCACGCGGGTCGGTGAAGAATACGAACGGAAGCCCGTAGCGGCACAGCCGCACTCCCGCCTCGGCGTCGGTCAGCAAGAGTGCGGGGCGTGGATTCACGCTCAGCGGCAAGGTGTTCGACCGCGGTGGATCGACCCGACGCTGCCGCGCCAATCGCACACCGTGGGGGCCCGCCCAGTAGACCGCGGCATCTTCGCCGGTCTCGGCGTCGCTGAACAGATGGGCGTCGTAATCCATCGCATCCATCGCGGTCGCCGCACTTCTCGGATCGCCCCGGCGTAGCTCACAGTACTTGCGGCGCACGACCGGTCGAGGTTCGGTCACCGCGGCCAGCGCGGGTCTTGCCGGATCCGGCCAGACCCGCGCCACGTCACCGGCGGCGATCCGTGCGATCTGCCGATCCAGGCGTTCGGCCACGAATTCCGCGAGGAATCCGGTCGGACCGCCGACCTGCACCCGCACCGGTATCTCCCGAAATCGGGTGTTGACCTGGGCCAGCACCGGACCGTCCGGACACGCCGCCGCGCTGAGCCGAAGGCGAGAGGGCGCGCCGATCCGGTGACAGCGCAAGACCCGACCGACCGATCGCAGGGTGCGTTCGACCTCCCACGGCTCGATCGCACCCTCAACTACGAGTTCACAATGGGTGACCGTGCCTGCCGGACGCATTTCGGACAGTTCCACCTACCACAACCTCACTTTCCGAGTCCAGGATTCGAGCGCCACCCATGGCATCATTCGCGGCCGCGAAGTCGACAGGGCACAAAGTCCCGGGAAGTCACCACGGAATACCTCCCCCGACGGAGCTTCCGATCGGAGCCGTCGCGACACGACGGCGATCACCCGGCGGCGGTCTGCTGATTGTCGGCCAAGGTGAACAGCGCCTCGTCCTCCTGCGCGAAATGCAGGGTCAAGATCGCGTCCAAGCCGTAGAGGGTCGCCCGTAGGTCATCGACCTGATCCGGCTGGATGCCGCCGGGCGAGGCATCGAGGTGTCGGCGGATTCGGTCGGCGAATCGGTCGATCTCGACATGTTCGCGACTCATGGCGACCATCGCCTCGGGGTCGCGCAGATAGTCGGCCAGCGCCGGATACAGGTCGGATTCCTCGGCATGCTCGTGGGGCAGCAGATAGTCGGTGAGCAACGCCAGCGCTCGACGCACGGCACGATCGGCCGCCGGACCCGGACCATCGGCCAACGAGTCGGCGGCAGCGCGAACCGAGGCACGCGCCGCGTGCAACCGCTCGTGTTCGCGAGCGAATCGGCCTATCAGCGGGTCGATCGCGGTGCTACCTCGCGCGGATCCGATTCGGATGGCCCGCAGGGCATTCGAGATGACCGCGATGTCGATGCCCTCCTGTACAAGGGCGCCTGCCGCCGGAGCCAGCAGGCCGAACGCGGCCGCGATCATCGCCAGCAGGGACAGTGACATACCCGCGACCGCGCTCTGTACCGCCAGGCGCCGTGTGCGTTGAGCGATCTCGACGGCGTCGGCGAGCCGGTCGATCCGATCATCGACGATGACCGCGTCCGCGGCTTGGACCGCGGCGGTCGATCCGCGCGACCCCAGGGCGATACCGACGTCGGCCGCGGCGAGCGCGGGCGCGTCGTTGACTCCGTCGCCGACCATGACGGTGATCCCGTGACGCCGTTCGGTGCGGATCGCGGCGATCTTGTCGGAGGGGTCGGCCTCGGCGAGTACCTCGGTCAGGCCCAACATCCTGGCGACATCGGTGGCATTGTCCACGCGGTCGCCGGTGAGCAGCAGCAATCTCTTCAGCCCCGCGGCCCGCAACCTACGCGTGGTCCGCGCGGCATCCGAACGCAGACGGTCACGAACCAGCATGGCCGCCACCGGTTTTCCGTCGACCGAAACCCAGATGATCCCCGCCAGGTCCAGCCGTGCCCGCCGCATCGCTCCCGCTGCCCACGGCTCGGGCTCGATGTCGGCGGGCAGTCGACCGACGCGCACAGCATGTCCGTCCACGGTCCCGGTCGCGCCTCGACCCGGGTGCTCGGACACTTCTCGCGCCTGGGCGGGTTCCACGCCACGACGAGTGGCGGCCAGAGTGACGGCGCGCGCGAGCACATGCGGCGAGAACTGTTCGACGGCAGCCGCTCGGCGCAGTACTCGCTCCTCGTCGACGCCGGGGGCGGTGAGGATCTCGACGACCTCGGGGTGGCCCACCGTCACGGTGCCGGTCTTGTCCATCGCCAAACTCCGTGCGCGCCCGAGCGTCTCGAGCGCGGCACCGTCCTTGACGACCACCCCGGCGCGCGCCGTCCGTGACATGCCCGCCGTGATCGCCACCGGGACGGCCAGCAGCAACGGGCACGGTGTCGCGGTCACCACCACGGCAACCGCGCGCACGGCATCACCGGTCGACGCCCAGGCCACACCCGCCACGGCGAGCGCGAGCGGCAGGAACCATACCGCGACCCGGTCGGCCAGTCGAGCTACCGGCGCACTGGTCGCGGCGGCCTGCCTCGCCAGGGTGACGATTCCGGCGTAGGTACTGCTCTCGGCGGTCGCCTCGGCGCGGATGTCGACTGCCGCACCCGCGTTGACCACCCCGCTGCGCACCCGGGTTTCGGCGCCGCGCGCGGTCGGAACCGACTCACCGGTCAGCGCCGACTCGTCGAATACGCCCTCCGCCATCAAGATCCCGTCGACGGGGACCGTCTCACCGGGGAAGACGGTCACGACGTCACCGGGGACAACGGTGGCGGCCGGGACTGTCTCCACCCCGTCCGGCGACCGCCTGTGCGCCTGGACCGGTGCTCGCTGAAGCAGCGCGGTCACATCGCGGCCCGCGCGCCTGCCCGCGTACGACTCGAGTATCCGCCCGGTGGCGACCATGAGCGCGATCAGCGCGCCCGCGAAGTACTCACCGACGATCGCGGAACCGGCCAAGGCGACCAGAGCGAGAAGATCCGCCCCGTAGCGGCCTTTCCTCAGATCTCGCAGCACCCACCAGGTCGCGGGGACGATGGCGACCACCACCGCCGACATCCACAGCAGATCCGCGGCGAACTCACTGAACGGCCGGGCGGCCAGCCCGGACACCACCAGCAGGGCCAACCCGCCGCCCAGCCCGATCTCGCGACGTAGATCAGCCGTGGCGGTCCCGGAGCGAACGGTCGTCGCGTCCATATGCTTCTCCTCCACGTGCGTTCCGATGCCGCAGGCACCGGACTTGTCAGTACCCGGTGTCACGACGGCGGAAGCCCGCGAATCCGGCGAGCAGAACGAGCACCGCGAACACTCCGATTCCGGATAGCCCCGCCGCGGTGACATCATCGAGCGGCACCGTCGGGGTGTGCTCGAACGCCGACGCGACGGCGAACCAGTTCGGCAGATCGAAGGAGTCGGCGAACAGCAGGGCGACCACGCAGTACCCGAAGATCGTCCACGCGAGAATCGCCGCGGCCCGTGGCATCCAGCCGAATCCGATCACCGCGACCGCGGCGATCGACCACGCCGCAGGCCAGTAGACCGCGGCGGCGGCGGTCATTCGCAGCGCTTGACCCCGATCCCCCACTGTCAGCGCATGGGCCAGGCCGATCCCGAAACCACCGGCCGCCGCGACAGCCGCGCCGCCGAGCAGGGCGATGGCCACATGGCCGGCCAGCCACCTCGTGCGCCCGACCGGGGCGGCGAGCAGCGCCTCGGCGTGTCCGGCGGTTTCCTCGCCGCGAGCGCGCAGGACAGCGGTGATCCCGTACGCCGCCGCGAGAAGGGAGGTCATCGACACCGACAGCGCCAGATAGGAATCGACGGCGTCGGCGGCGCCGCCGGGGAGAAAGGCGGCGATCTCGGGATTGTCGGCGAGGTAGTCCGCGATACTGTCGGCGAACGACCCGTAGGCGGCGCCGAGTGCGAAAACGCCGACACACCACCCGATCCACGAACCTCGCTGCAATCTCCAGGCCAGGCCGAGCGGCGAGCCCAGCGCCCACGAGGCGTCCGCCGGACCGGTCCCGTAGGACAGCAGGCCCGCGCCGAAGTCGCGCCGATCCAGCAGCACGAACGCGGCGGTGACCAGGACCGCGCTCGACAGAACGAACAGGGTGACCGGCCACCAGCGGTCGACCACATAGGGATAGGTGCGCTGCCCCCACCCCAGTGGGGACGCCCACGACAATGTGCCGTCACCGACATCGCCGACGGCACGCGCCACGTAGGACGCGGCCAGAACGAGGGTCACCGCCCCGTAGACACCGCGCGGATTCTCGAACACCTGCGCGGCCAGTGTGGTGATCGACGCGAAGGTCAGACCCACCCCCGCGACGCTCACCCCGAGCAACAGCGAACCGGCCGCGGGTAGTCCCGTCGCGACCGCGGCGCCGAACACTGTCACGGCGACGGCGAGATCGGCGACCAGCGCCACCGCGAGCGCGGCGAGCGCGGGAGCGCGCCGACCCACCCGCGCCGAACGGATCAGTTCGTCTCGTCCGGCCTCCTCGTCCGATCGCGTATGCCGGACGATCAGGAACATGTTCATGAGCGCGATGACGATCGCGAGGTAGGCGAAGATCTCGAACAGGATCTCGCCCCCGATCGTGTCCAGCAGCCGGATCGGCCCGCCCAGGGCGACGGTGGCCGCGTTCGCGCCCATCGTCTCGCGCAGCTGGGCGAGTTCGGTCGCGGTGTCGTAGAGACGCTGACTGCTCAGCGACTGCATCGCCAACAGCACGATCGCACCGATCAGCCAGGCGGGCAGCGCGACGCGTTCCCGCCGTAGCGCGAAGCTCAGCAGAGTGCCCGTGCCGGTCGCGCTGGACAGCGGTCGACGCGCACGCGGTGTCCGGGTGGTCACACCATCACCTCCACCGGCTCCGGACCGTAATGACGCAGGAAGATGTCCTCCAGTGTCGGTGGCGTGCTGGTGAGGCTTCGGACCCCGGATGCGGTGACCGCGCGCATCACCGCGTCCAGGTGGGCGGCGTCGACATCGAACCTGGCCCGGTTGCCCTCGACGACGAGGTCGTGCACGCCGTCGATCGTGTCCAGACCCGAGACCGGTGAAGCTGTTTCGACGGTGACAGCGGTTCTGGTCAGGTGCCGCAATTCGGCGAGTGTGCCGCTTTCCACCGTGTGTCCGTCACGGATGATGCTCACCCGCTGACACAGCGCCTCGACCTCGGCGAGAATATGGCTCGACAGCAGCACGGTCCGCCCCTGCTCGGTCAGTTCCCTGACACAGCGCTGGAACTCCGATTCCTTGAGGGGGTCCAGACCGACGGTCGGTTCATCGAATAACAGCAGTTCCGCATCGGAAGCCAGAGCCGCGACGAGTGCGACCTTCTGCCGGTTTCCTTTCGAGTAGGCGCGGGCCTTCTTGTGCGGATCCAGGTCGAACCGCTCGAGCAGTTCGGCCCGCTTGCGCCGGTCGATCCCGCCACGGAGTCTGCCCATCAGATCGATGATCTCGCCACCGGTGATGCCCGGCCACAGCGTGACCTCCCCGGGGACGTAGGCCAGGCGGGCGTGCAGTTCGACCGCGTCGCTCCACGGGTCGCCGCCGAGCAGTCTCACCCGGCCCGCGTCGGCGCGCAGCAGGCCGAGAAGAATCCGGATCGTCGTCGTCTTCCCCGATCCGTTGGGGCCGAGAAAGCCGTGCACTTCCCCGGTGCGCACCGTCAGGTCCAGCCCGTCGAGTGCCTTGGCACGGCCGAACGATTTCGTCAGGCCGGAAATCGAAATCGCGGAATCGGTCTCCATTCCCCCATCGTGAGCCGGCCCCGTCCGGCAGGGGCAGGGCCGAAGGTCCCGCCGCGGGCGCCGGTTCGCCCCTACCCGCCCCGGTGACGCGAACCGCTCACACTTCGCCCGCCCGACCGTGGCCATGGACCGGCGGCCGGCAGGGCCGGAACGGTCCTTGGGCATCTCGATTCGGGACCAACGGCAGCCGTGCGAACCCGGACGCGTTCCATAACCTACGGGTGACCGAATTGCCGGACCCGAAGGGACACCGCACATGTCTGTCCAGCCAACCGACGATCCGCATCGGCTCGCGACTGCCGAGGTGGTCGTCGGCATCGACGGCTCCCCCTCGTCCGACCTCGCTGTGCGCTGGGCCGCCGAAATCGCCTCGCGACGGCGCAGGCGGCTGCGTATCGTGCACGCGCTGAATCTCGCCGCGACCCAAGCCGTCCTCGGCATGTACGACCTGATGGTGCCCTCGGTCACCGAAACGCTGCGCGAGCAGGCTCGGAGTCGGGTCGCCACCGCACACCGACTCGCCCGTGAGATCGACACCGAACTCGACGTCGCGACCGAGGTCCGCGACGGGCATCCGGCGAAGGTCCTCATCGATGCGTCCGCCGCGGCACATCTGGTCGTGCTCGGCGCGGGCCCCGGCGGCCCACTCGTCCACCTCGGGTCCACCTTGCTCGCCGTCACCGCCCATGCCGAAGGGGCGGTCGTGGTGGTGCGCGACACCGGCACCGAGCAACAGACACGGCACAGCGGCCCGGTGGTGGTGGGAGTCGACGGCAGCCCGTCCAGCACGGCCGCGATAGCTTCCGCGTTCGCCGAGGCCTCCCTGCGCGACGCGCCCCTGATCGCGCTCCACGCCGCCAACGATATCTCCGCGGTCGCCTTCACAGGACTGACCGCCGTGCTCCCCGCCCGTGAGTTGGAGCTGGTCGCGCGAGAAGTGCTGGCCGAGCAGCTCGCCGGATGGCAGGAGAAATATCCGGATGTCACCGTCGAGCACAAGATCTATCCGGCCGACGCCCGCAAGCACCTGCTCGAATGGTCGAGAACAGCACAGCTGATCGTGGTGGGCAGTCGTGGCCGCGGCGGATTTCTGGGGCTGCTGCTCGGCTCGACCAGCGGCGCGCTCGTGCAGCAGGCGTTCTGCCCCGTCCTGGTCGCGCATCCGGAATAGAGAACGGCGATGTCGCATCAGGACGACCCCTTCGCCCACGCCGAACACACAGCCCACGCCTGGCTGCGTCGAATCACCGACGATCTGGCCACCGACGACCGCGTCTTCGCTCACCGCGTCCTACGCGCGTGGCTGCACACCGTGCGCGATCGGCTCGAGGTCGACAGCGCCGCGCATCTGAGCGCTCAATTGCCCGAACTACTGCGCGGCATGTTCTTCGAAGGCTGGGTTCCGGCCCGTGTGCCGGTCCCGCCTTCCTCGTCTGCCTTCATCACCGAGTTCGCCGTGGAAGCCGGGGTGAACGAAGACGAAGCCGTCGGCGTGATCTGGCTGGTATCCGAGGCGATGCGAGATCTGCTCGCGCCCGGACAGCTCGCACGGACCTGCGCGGTATTCCCCGCACGGTTGCGCGATCTCTTGCTGGGCGTCTCCACCGGCCCGTTCGACGAGCAACCCACCGAGGTCGGGTGACAGTGTCTCGGCGGCCACCCACAGGACGCGGCCCGGTCCGTCGACCGCGACACGCTCCGCGATGCGGATACGGATGCGACCGACTCGATCACCGTGTACCGCCGACCGAGAGCAGACGGTTCGGTCACGGCAGATACCCGTTCTGCCGACAGATCTGATTCCATTCCCGCGCCCACGATCCGGCCCGGTGTGCGTCCAACAGCCGCCCGGTGACCCATACCAGCGTCAGCGCGGCACCCCATACCGCCGACAGGAGCATCAGCCCGATACCGACGCCGCTACTGATCGCGGTGTCGGATCCTGGTGGCGCGGTTGTCGGTTCGCCATCAGCGGACAGCCAGATCGGGACCTCGGCGCCGATTCGTGATCCGGCCGGGACGCCGGTGACCGCTGTCCTGTCGTGTCCGTTCCGGATCCAGCGCACCCTCGCCTCGAATCCGAGCTCGGCTGTCGGGTACCGGCTCGCGGACAGGATCCGATCGGGCTCGGATACGACCGTGGCCGTGAGTTCGACCTTCGTCGCGCTCTCGGCTTCCACACGGGCGGCGGCGGCGGAGTACCCCGCCGTGCCCGCCGCACACGCCACCGGAACCGCGAACAGGACCGCGACGGCGGCGCATATTCCGACCAGCCCCTGGATCCGATCCGACGTACGCATCAGCGCACTGGAGCGCCACGGCCCGCGGCGCCACAACCGCACAGGCAACGATGGGTATTCCGACACCGCGATCACCTCTTCCGACGGGGCCTCGGCCACGCGAAATCGGGTCCGACGCCTGCGTCGAGCATCTCGCATCCCGCTGGTCCGATCGCAGAGACGAAGGTCCTCCACCCGTCAGGTCGACCGGCCTCACTTTCGGTAGTCACCTCGCCCCGGCCCGGGAACTCGCGATGCCTCGTCGGCCGATTCGGGACCAACGCCCCCCACCGCGTGACCCCTGGCCCTGTGTACGGCGCTGCGCCACGGCGCACGCTGAGATCGTCGGCGCGGCATCGGTAGTAGACGCGGCCGGGCAGCCGACCGCGGCTCCGCCTTGGGCCGATATCACTGCCGTATACCGATCGTCGAACCCGACGGACCGGACAGGGGCAGTCGGCCATCGGCGGTCTGTGAACACACGATTCGGTCCGCCCGGCGGACTGTCAGGAGGTTGGCGATGAAGCAGACCCCAGTGGATCCCGAGGTCTCACGCAGGATCTTTCGTAACCGGCACGAGGCGGGTCGGGTTCTCGCCGAATTGCTCGAAGACTATCGAACCGACCGGGATGTGGTCGTGCTGGGATTGGCTCGCGGCGGTGTCCCGGTCGCTTGGGAAGTCGCCGCGGCACTGGGCGTACCACTGGACACACTGATCGTGCGAAAGCTCGGCGCGCCGGACAATCCCGAGTTCGCCATCGGCGCCCTGTCGATGGGCGGACGAATCGTGCTCAACGACGATATGATTCGCGGCCTGCGGATCACCGGCGAGCAGGTCCGTCGGATCGCGGCCGAGGAGACCGAGGAGTTGTATCGCCGCGAAGCGGCCTATCGGGGCGAGCGCGGCCCACTCGACATCGCGGGGCGCACGGTGATCCTCGTCGATGACGGATTGGCCACCGGCGCGAGCATGTTCGCGGCGGTCGACGCGATACGGGCGCAGGAGCCGAAGCGGATCGTCGTCGCGGTCCCGGCCGCACCCGAGTCGACCTGCCGTGAGCTCGGGGCCAGCGTGGACGAAATGGTCTGTGCGACAATGCCTTCACCGTTCGGGTCGGTCGGTGAGTCGTTCTGGGATTTCACGCAGGTCACCGATGAGCAGGTCCGGGTGCTACTGGCGACGAAGACCACCGGAACCGCGATCCCCCGCGTCGATGCCGTGACGAGCATTCGCGAGGCCGCCATCGAAACGCGCGACGGCGTGCCTCCCGCCGATGTTCTCGATGACCTGGTCGGTGACGCGCGGATCGTATCGATAGGCGAAAGTTCGCACGGCACAAAGCAATTCTACGCCGCACGCGCCGCCATCACCCGATGGCTGATCGAACGCAAGGGTTTCACCGCGGTCGCGGTCGAGGCCGACTGGCCCGATGCCTACCGGGTCAACCGCTACGTGCACGGACTCGGCGCCGACACCACCGCCGAAGAGGCGCTGCGGGGATTCGAAAGGTTCCCGGCGTGGATGTGGCGCAATACCGTGGTTCGCGAGTTCGTCGCCTGGTTGCAGGATCACAACGTCGCCCAGCGACTGCGCGACCGCCCGCGCACCGGCTTCTACGGCCTCGACCTGTACAGCATGCACCGGTCGATGCAGCAGGTCATCGCCTACCTCGACAGAGTGGATCCCAGCGCCGCACAACGCGCGCGCGCCCGTTACAGCTGCTTCGACCACGTGGCCGGCGACGACGGGCAGGTGTACGGATTCGCGGCCGCCTTCGGGGCAGGAAGGTCCTGCGAGGCGCAGGCCGTACGGCAACTGCTCGAATTGCAGCGTGTCGAGTCGGCGCGCGAGGAATCCGACTCCGAGGACCGCTTCGACGCGCTGCGCAACGCGTGGGCGGTGCGCGACGCGGAGGCCTACTACCGGGCGATGTTCGGCGACCGAGCGTCGTCGTGGAATCTGCGCGACCGCCACATGGCCGATACCCTCGACGCGCTCATCGAACACCTGGACAGCGGCGGCGAGGACACCGACCGACCGGCTCGGGTCGTCGTGTGGGCACACAACTCTCACGTGGGCGATGCCCGCGCCACGGAAATGGGTGCCGAAGACCAGTTGACCCTGGGCCAGTTGGTGCGGGAGCGCCACGGCGGGCACTCCCGCTCGATCGGCTTCAGCACCCGCTGCGGCTTTGTCACCGCCGCCGAGAAGTGGGGTGGCCCCGCGGTGCACGCCCTCGTGCGCGATGCCCTGCCGTCCAGTGTCGAGCAGTTGATGCACGACACCGGCCGACCGGAATTCATGATCCGCATGGATGTACCGGGAGAGGCTGTCGAGGTGATGCGCCGACCACGCCTCCAACGAGCCATCGGCGTGATCTACTGCCCCGAGACCGAGCGCCAGAGCCATTACTTTCACGCCCGGCCCGCCGATCAATTCGACGCGCTGATCCACATCGATCGGACCACGGCCATCGAACCGCTGGAACCGACGAGCCGATGGTCGCGTGGTACGACACCGGAGACGTATCCCTCCGGGCTGTGAGCATCCCCCCTCACCCGCGAACCACGATCATCGGGCACTCCACCGAATGCAGCAACGCATTGCTGGTGGAACCGAGCAACATACCCGCGAATCCGCCTCGGCCGTGACTGCCCACGACGACCAGTTGAGCGTTCTCCGACTCGTCGAACAGGGCGCGGACGGGGCGGTCCACCTTCGCCACCCGTCGCACCGAGACATCGGGGTAGCGCTCGGAGAAACCTGCCAATCGCTCGGCAAGCGACCTCTCTTCCGCCCCACGCACCGAATCCCATCCGGACCAGGGCAGATCAACGCCGCCCGCATCGCTCCAGGTGTGCACCGCCGTGAGCCCCACCTTGCGCATAGAGGCCTCCTCGAAGGCCAATTCGATCGCGGGCACACTGTTGTCTGTGCCGTCCACCCCCACGACGACGGGACGGCCGACCCATTCCGGATCGAGACCCGCGATGTCGTGGATGACCGCCACCGGACAATGCGCGTGGCGGACGACGGCCGTGCTGACCGACCCGAGCAGCCCACGCTGGAACGCGCCGATGCCGCGACTTCCGACGACGAGCATGCCCGCGTGTTTCGAACGCTCCAGCAGGTCAGGTATCAAGGTGTCGTAGGAAACCTCGGTCGTGACAACGAGCCCCTCGCCCGACACCACCTCCCTCGCGATGCGCGCCGCCTCGGCGACTATCTGTTCGCGTTCGCTACGCAGCCACCGCTCGTCGGCCTCGCTCAATATCGGGCCCGGGCCCAAGCCGAAGGGGATCGAGAGCGCGGTGATCAGGTGCAGCGGGCGGCGGCGCAGCGATGCTTCGACCGCCGCCCACGCGGCCGCCTGATACGAGCACGCCGAACCATCGACAGCCGCGATCAGCTGTGAACCGGAGTGCTCGGTGCGGTGCTCGGTCATTGTCTGCCCTTCCTCGGCGGGTGTCGCTGGCGATATCGAGCCTTCCTGACACGGCCTTCTCACGGCAGGGACGAAAGTCCCTTGCGTCCGCGCCGAGGAATCCCGCGTACCGACAGTCGCTCGAGGATCGACGACTACTACCGAAGGTCCGTCGAACGATGGCGGTTCGGCACTGCCGGACCAGCGAGCCCGTACCTAGCATCGATTCTCCGGAACCGTCGCGCGGATGCTCGCCGCCGCACCACGAGTGCATGCGGATAAGGGACCCGGACATCGGAGCCGCGACGAGGTCGGGGACTCGAACGGGTCATGCGACCCGAATGGAGGATCGATGATGTCGTATCGGATCGCGGTGGCACGGTCACCGTCCCACACTCGACTCGAACTGCGGCGCGCCGTACGCGCCGACCGGGCGGGCGACGATATCGGCGCGGGTATGCGGCAGCTCTACGAGCTGGCCGCCCGCACCGGACTGGCACCGACCGGACCGCCCTCGACGACCTACTACGGCGAATTCGCGTCCGGCCGCACGATCGACACCGAATTCGGACTTCCCGTCACCGCGGGCCCCGTCGGCGAGACCCTCGACCAACTCACGGTGCGGCGAACCCGTCCGGCGCAGTTCGCCTACACGACCCATCGCGGCGGGTACGAGCACATAGGCACCGCCTATCGGGAGCTGTACGAATGGATCGGCGCCTCGAATCTCCGGGTCTGCGGACCCGCGACCGAGGTCTACCTCGTCGCGCCGGACGAAGCCGTCCACCCGAGCGAACTGGTGACCGAACTCCGTGTACCTGTCGTCTCGGCATCCGAGTTCGTGGTCCGCGTACCCGCGCCGCTCGCCGACGCGGTCGCGTTGGTGCGGGAGGTGCTGGACGAACACGGTTTCGTCATCGCCACCGAGGTCGATCTCCGCGCGAGGTTGCGGGACAGACTCCGCGTGGCGCCGGAAGGCTTGCTGATCCTCGGCGTGTACCACCCGGAACTGGCCTGCCGCGCACTCGAGCACGACCCCTCGGCCGGTCTTGTCCTGCTGTGCAACCTCGTGCTGCGCGCGGATGGCGCGAACACCGTCATCGAGACGGCCGACCCGGCCGGTTCGCCGGTCGACGACGACCGACCCGCACCGACACCGATAGCGCGGGAGCTCGGATCGCGGATGGTCGCGGTCATCGACACAGTGGAACAGCGTTCGCCTGCCCCGGGTCAGGTCGGTGGAATCAGCACACCGCGGATGCGAAAGTCCCCGCGCCTCGATGACCTTCGGCCATCCCGACGTGGTCGCGGATAGGCGATTGTTGGCTTGTTCCCCACGCGAGAGAGATTGCCGATGACCGATCACACGGTGCCCGCCGAGCTACGGGAGACCCATACCGGTTTGGTGGTGCTCTGTGCCGACCGCGCCTACAAGGTCAAGAAGTCGGTGCGCACAGACTTCCTCGATTTCAGTACACCGCGACTGCGTGAACATGCCTGCCTCAGGGAGGTCGAGCTGAACCGTCGTTTGGCAGCGGATGTCTACCTGGGCGTCGGCCATCTCAGCGACCCCTGCGGTGGCGCGGCCGAACCGGTGGTGGTGATGCGGCGAATGCCCGAGGACGCCAGGCTGTCCAATGTCCTCGACACCGCCGCGGGCACCGCGGAACTGTCCGCGCTGGTTCAGGTCATCGCCGAGTTCCACCGGACCGCGCGGCGAGGTCACGACATCGACACGGAAGGTTCCGCGGCCGCGCTACGCCGCCGCTGGCGCGTTCTGCTGGACGGTTTCATCGATCAACCGGCCGATGTCGCCGATCCGCGAATCGTCGCCAGGATCGAATGGTTGGCGATGCGCTATATCGACGGCCGAGAACCTCTGCTGAATGCCAGGATCGCCGAAGGCCGCATCGTCGACGGACACGGCGACCTGCAAGCCGAGGACATCTTCGAACTGGCGGACGGATTCCGTGTGCTGGATTGTCTCGACTTCGACGACCGACTCCGCTACGTGGACTGCCTCGACGACATCGCGTTCCTGGCGATGGATCTGGAGTACCGCGGACACGCCGAGCTGAGCACGCGACTTCTCGACGACTACCAGCGAGCGACCGAGGACACCGCCCCCACCTCGTTGCGTTCGCACTACATCGCCTATCGCGCTCTTGTCCGCGCGAAGGTCGACGTCATCCGTTTCGGTCAAGGCGAGGAAGCCGCCCGTGACAGAGTGCACCGGCACCTGCTGCTGGCTCTGCGCCACCTCGAGCGCGCGGCCGTTCGTCTCGTGCTGATCGGGGGCCTTCCCGGAACCGGGAAATCGACGGTCGCCCGCGAACTCGGCGCCGCCACCGATGCGGCACTGCTCTCCAGCGACCACGTGCGCGCACAGCTTCGCGCCGCGCACAAAGTCACCGGCGCGACAGGGAGCTTCGGCGTCGGCGCGTATTCGGCCACCGCGAAGGCCCGCGTATACAGCGAATTACGAAGTAAGGCAAGAGAACTGCTGGCCGCCGGCCGCTCCGTGATTCTCGACGCGAGCTGGATCGATGCCGTCGAAAGACAGCGCGCGGCCGAGCTCGCCGAGGAGTCGGACGCCGATATACTGCGACTTCGGTGCCATTGCCCCCCATCGGTCGCCGACAATCGTCTGCGCCACCGCGCGGGCGGTGACTCCGACGCGACACCACAGATCGCCGCGGATATGGCGGTGACGGCGAGCGTCTGGCCCGAGGCGGTGCCGGTGGATACCGCGTTGACCCTCACCGACACCATCGCCGCCGCGCGCCGCGCGTGGGACCGCGCGGAATCGACGGGTTTCGATCAGCAGATCGACGTCGGACTTCGGCGCATGTCACCGAACGCCGCCGTAAGCTGAGAACATGTGCGATGGAGGTAGTGCCACATGACCACAGTCTTCCTGGTGGACGACCACCACATCGTGCGACGCGGTGTCGCCGATCTGATCGGCGCCGAGCCGGATCTCGAGGTCATCGGCGAAGCCGGGTCGGTGTCGCACGCACTCGCCCGTATCCCCGCTCTGCGACCCGATGTCGTCGTACTCGATGTCCGACTGCCCGACGGCAACGGCATCGAGCTGTGCCGCGAACTGCTGGATCACCATCCCGAGCTGCGCTGCCTGATCCTCACCTCCTTCACCGACGAGCAGGCCATGCTCGACGCGATCCTGGCCGGTGCCAGCGGCTACGTCGTCAAGGACATCGGCACCCTCGAACTGGTCACTGCCATCCGCCAGGTCGCGGAAGGAAAGTCGCTGCTCGACAATCGCGCCGCGGCCGCCCTGATGGCGAAACTACGCGCCGAAACAGAATCCGACACCGGACCGCTCGCCACACTCACCGACCAGGAACGCGTCCTGCTCGGATTGCTCGGCGAGGGACTGACCAACCGCCAGATCGCCGGGCGCATGTTCCTGGCGGAGAAGACCGTGAAGAACTATGTCTCCCGACTGCTGACCAAACTCGGTGTCGAGCGGCGCACACAGGCCGCCGTGCTCGCCTCCAAGCTCGATCCGCCCACCCGCAAGGAATGGAAGGAATAAGTCGTACGCGGGGATCGCGTCGAGTGCCCGCTCCGGAGGGCATGTTCGAGCACGATGACCGTGACGCGCCCGTCCGCGTGGGGCTACGCGGACACTCCCTCGAGAACATGCCTTCGGTCCCGGTGATTCGGGACCAAAGACAGCCGTGGTCGACCACCCGCGATCCTTAACCTACGGGTAGTCGAAATCAACGGACCCGAAGGACTCCGACTCATGTCCCCCAGCAATGACAACGCCATCATCGTCGGCATCGACGGTTCGAAGAACGCCTTGGCCGCCGTGAGCTGGGCAGCCATCGAGGCGGCCCGGCGCCACCTCCCGCTCACTCTGCTGCACGGGATCATCGCGCCGATCGAATTCGGCCCGGGCATCGCCTTCGATCAATTCGACTACGACATCTACCGGCGCGACGGTGGCGCCGCCCTCGAGACCGCACGCGAGGCCGCGGCGGCGGCCGCCGCTCCCCTCGGTGACATCGACATCATCACCGACCTGATCCAGGCGCCGCCCATTCCGGCGCTGCGCGACCGATCCAAGAACGCGCGGATGCTCGTGGTGGGCACTCGCGGACTCGGCGCTTTCGGGCGAGGCATACTCGGTTCGGTCAGCACCGCGCTCGCGCGCCACGCCGAGTGCCCCGTCGCGGTGATACCGCAGACATACGCCGTCCCCGAACGGCCCGGCCGCGTCATCGTCGGCGTCGACGGCTCCCCGGCCAGCACCAACGCCGTGGAGATCGCCTTCGACCAGGCCTCGCACCGCGGCGCCGAACTCGTCGCCGTGCTGACCTGGACGGAGCTGTTGCGCTACCTTCCTCGCCACCAAATGCAGCAGGAAGCAGAAGAGTTGGTCGCCCAGGCCCTGGCGGGGTACTGCGAGACCTACCCGGACGTGCCGGTGTCGCGGATCGTCGTCGAAGACCGCCCGGCGAAACGTCTACTCGAGACCGGCGAACACGCGGAACTCATCGTGGTCGGCAGTCACGGCCGCGGCGGATTCGCGGGCATGACGCTCGGTTCGGTCAGTCAAGCGGTGCTGCACGGCGCGCAAGTGCCGATCATCATCGCCAGGACCCGGAGCTGAGAAGCGTCGGACAGGGACATCTTTCGTCCGTGCCGGACCGGGCCGCACGACACCGGGGGACGACGACGTCGACGAAGGCAGCAGGCCATGAACCACCGCGAATCCCATATGTCGCAGTCGGATCTGTTCTCCTGGAACATGGAGCGTGACCCCACCCTGCGCTCGACGATCGTGTCGGTACTGCTGCTCGACGCCGATCCGGACTGGAACCGTCTGGTGAGCACCATCGATCGCGGCACGCGCGTGGTTCCGAGATTGCGAGATCGGCTCGTCGCCGTGCCGTTCGGCCTCACACCGCCGCGCTGGGAACCCGATCCGGATTTCGACCTGCTCTGGCATGTCCGCCGCGTCGCGCTACCGAAACCGGCGAATCCGGCGGCGGTGCTGGATTTCGCCCGCACCGAGGCGATGACCGCGTTCGATCCGGTCCGGCCGCTGTGGCGCTCGACCCTGCTGACCGGTCTGGACGGCGCCGCGGCCGCGCTGGTGCTGACGGTCCATCACAGCCTCACCGACGGTGTCGGCGGAATTCGGATCGCCTCGGAGATCCTCGATGCCGATCGGGAGGGAACCGAGCGCGACCGCCCGCCTGGTCTACCGGCGGGCGGTGACGGCCTCCTGCGGGATATCGCCGGTTGGAACTGGTCGGTCGGCACAGACCTGCTGCGCGGCGGTATCACCGCGACACTGCCCACCGCGTGGCGAGCCGTCACCCACCCGGCCCGGACGGTGCGTGACAGTTCGATGTTGGTCGCCTCCCTGGCCCGTTTGGTCCGGCCCATCACCGCGACACTGTCGCCGTTGATGACGAAGCGGAGTACCTGTCGGGAACTGGCGATGCTCGAAGTACCCACCGCCCGGTTGCGCGACGCCGCGCACGCTGTCGGCGCCACGATGAACGACGTCTTCCTCACCTCGGTGATCATCGGGTTGCGCAGCTACCACGCCGAGCACGGGGTAGCGGTGGATCGACTGCGGGTGACCATGCCGATCAGTCTTCGAACACCCGAGGATCCGCTCGGCGGCAACCGGATCACCCTCGTGCGCTTCGCCTTACCGATCGACATCGCCGAGACCGAAGACCTCGTGCGCGCGGTGGACGCCACGATCAGGGGCTGGCGCCACGAACCGGCGATCCCGTTGTCGAGCGCGGTCGCGGCCGCCCTCAACCGTTTACCGGTCGGATTGCTCACCGAAATGCTCAAGCACGTCGATTTCGTCGCCTCCAACGTTCCCGGATCCCCGATTCCCCTGTATCTCGCGGGAGCACGGATCGACCGGATGTTCGCGTTCGGACCCACCATCGGCACGGCGGTCAATATCACGCTCACCTCGCACATCGACACCTGCTGCATCGCCATCAACGCCGACACCGCCGCGATCCCCGACATCACCTCGCTGGTCGAATGTCTCGGCGAGGGTTTCCAGCGGGTGCTCGACCTCGCCGGGGGGCCGAAACCGTCGAGTGCCGTCGACCGAAAGGGGCATCCCTCACTCCGGCAGTAGTGCCCCGGTGCGCACTCGATTCACCTCCGCCAGCACCGTCTCGACCGCCCGTGGTACGGCGGCGGCCACAGGTTCGGACAGGCCGACACCGACATCGAGGCAGGCCGCCTCCACGGCGACGACGACGAGTTCGCGGGGGAAACGGCCCAGGGCCCGTCCCAGCGCCACCGCGTGCGGGAGTCCGAGAGCGTGGGAGCCGACGGTGCCGATGCCGATCGGCAGCGCGTCGCCCTCGACACACCGGACACGGCCGGGGGTCGCGGGTCGGCAGAGGACGGCGTCGATCACGATCGCCAGGTCCGCATCGGCCCAGATATCGAGTAGATCGCTCGGTTCGCCATCGCTGGTCAGCACCGCGACATCGGCGAGGCCGAGTCCATCGAGCGCGGAGGCGACGACGAGTCCGACGCCGTCGTCACGACGGAATTCGTTGCCGATACCGATCGTGACAGTCCGCGAGCGGGTCATCTGCGCACCATGTCCAGATTCAGGAAATGTGCCGAACAGGAGATGCACGGGTCGTAGTTGCGGATCGTGCGCTCACACAGTGCCGTGAGCGCGTCATCGTCGAGGTCGAGGTTGGCCGAGACCACCGCGCGCAGATCCTCCTCGATCGCGCCTTGATTCTGTGACGTGGGCGGGACGATATCGGCCGCGCGGACTATTCCGTCACCGTCGAGTTCGTAACGGTGGTAGAGCAATCCGCGCGGCGCTTCACTCACCCCGTGGCCGGTCGCGGCTCGAGCCGCGACGGGAACCGCTGCCCTGGCGGGGCGTTCGTAGTCGTCGATGAGCGTCAGTGCCTCCTCGAGGGCGTACACGACTTCCACCACGCGCACGAGGATGCTGCGAAAGGGGTTGCGGCACCGGCGTCCGAGCCCGATCTCGGCCGCCAACTGCCGCGCGTTCGGGGACAGCTGCGCGTGGTTCAGCGTGTACCGGGCCAGAGGGCCGGTCAGATATCGCTTGCCGTCGAGTTCGGCGTACAGGGCGGTCGAGTGCGGTACCTGACGCTCCACCACGTGCGCGGGGAACTCTGCCGCGGGGAAGCGCAGTCCGGTGCTGGTGTGCACGACACCCGAGCCGATGGCGTAGCGGTCCGGTTCGGCGGCTGCCAGCAATTCCGCGTCGATTTCGGTGTCGGGGAATTCGAACTTCGCGACCGCGCGTGCGGTATTCACCGCGTAGTCGCGCGCGTGACGTAGTTGCTCGGCGACCGATGCCAGGTCCTCGGCAGACGGTACCGAGTAGAAGCCGCCCACCCTGACGTTGATCGGATGGATCGCCCGGCCACCGAGGAGTTCGAGCAACGCGTTACCTGCCTTCTTGACCGCCAGCCCCTGTTCGACGAGTTCGCGGTGGTCGGCCGAGAGAGTGATCGCGTCGGGGTACCCGAGGAAGTCGGGAATGTGCAGCAGGTAGATGTGCAGGGAATGGCTGGAGATCCACTCACCGCAGTACAGCAGCCTGCGGAGGTCGGCCAATGGCGGGTCCAGTTCGACGCCACAGGCCGCTTCGAGTGCGTTGCAGGCGCTGGTCTGGTACGCCACCGGACAGATGCCGCAGATGCGCGCGGTGATGTCGGGGGGTTCGGTATAGGCACGGCCACGGAGGAACGCTTCGAAGAAACGCGGCGCCTCGTAGATCCGTAGTTCGGTGCGTTCGACGCGACCATCCGCGACGACGACGCGAAGCGCCCCTTCACCCTCCACGCGAGCCAGGGAGTTGACCCTCAGGCGCCTAGTCCGCTGACCCATCACGGCTCCTTTGCGCGAATTCCGGTGCCGCGCAAGCGAATGTCGTGAAAACACGATCGATGTCGTCGGTGGACATGCCGTTGACGCGCAGGATCGGCAACAGTGCGTGGATATCGGGATCGGCCATCGGTCCGAAGCATCCGTAGCATCCACGATGGTGAGCCGGGCACAGCGCGCCGCAGCCGGCTTGGGTGACCGGGCCCAGACACGGAATGCCCTCGGCGACTGTGACACAGGTCGTTCCCCGGCGTTTGCACTCGGTGCACACACTCGTGTTCGGGATGTCGGGTTTGCGTCCGGCCAGCAGCGCGCAGAGTGTGTCGAGCAGCTGACGGCGGTCTATCGGGCAACCACGCAACTCGAAATCCACCGGCACGTGCGCCGAGATCGGGGTGGAGTCGGACAGTGTGGCGATATGGGCCGGACTGGCATAGACCGCCGCGGTGAACTCGGCGACATCGGCGAAGTTGCGCAGCGCCTGGATCCCGCCGTGGGTGGCGCACGCGCCGATCGCCACGAGGATCCGGGAGTGCGCGCGGATCTCGGCGATTCGACGCAGCTGGTCGGGCGTGGTGATCGATCCCTCGACCAGGGAGAGGTCATAGGGTCCGGATTCGGCCACGCTCGAGGCTTCGGTGAAATGCGCGATACGGACTTGGTCGGCCAGGGTCAAGAGTTCGTCCTCGCAGTCCAGCAGAGTGAGCTGGCAGCCGTCGCAGGAAGTGAACTTCCAGACAGCCAAGGTCGCGACACTCATCACAACTCCCTCACAGCGAGCAGCGGTTCGGCTGTCGCGTAGTCGACGATCGGGCCGTCGCGGCAGAGCAGCAGTGGGCCGAGCTGGCAGTGACCGCAATGCGCGACCCCACACTGCATATTGCGCTCCAGCGACAGCCCGATATCGGTCGCGGGGATGCCCTTGTTCAGCAGAGCGCGCGCGCAGAACCGCATCATCGGTTCAGGGCCGCACAGGAACGCAGTGGTGCGCTCGGGTTCGAGATCCAGATGCGCCAACGGCTCGGTGACGAAGCCGATTCGCCCGTCCCAGGCAGGCCCCGGGTGGTCGACGGTCTGATACATCTCGATCGAATCGACTGTCCGCCAACGCTTTTGTTCGGAACGGAACATGACGTCGGCGGGCGTGCGCGCACCGGTGACCAGGATGACCCGACGGTAGTCTCCGCGAGCCGACAGCGCGGCGAGCACCGCGGGCCGCAGCGGCGCCATGCCTACGCCGCCACCGACGATGACGAGATCCCCGCCCGCGGCCGATTCCAGATCCCACCCGGTGCCGAAGGGGCCGCGTACACCGATCACACCACCGATGCCGGTATCGTGCAGTGCGCCGCTCACCGCGCCGACGGCTCGGATCGTGTGTTCGAGCACATCGTCGCCCGTAACCGGATTCCCGCTTATCGAGATGGCGATCTCGCCGACGCCGAAGCTGTAGAGCATCATGAACTGCCCCGGCCTGAACCGTTGCGCGGCAGTGTGAACCGGCTTCAAGTGCAGCGTCATCGTGTCGCGGGTCTGCCGAACGCGGCCGATGACCCGGTAGGGCAGCATCGTGTCACTTCGTGAGGTCGTGTCGGCCCACGTGATGCCGCTCATCGGTCGAGGCTGCCGGATCGGTCGGCGGTGGGCGTCTCGCCGGGATTGCGGTAGAGATCGAGTAGTCGGGCCCTGGTGGCCTGGAGTCGTTCGAGCAATGCCTCGAACAGCGTCAAGATCAGTGACCGGCCGAATTCAGGGTCGGCCGCGGCGAGATCGGCCAACGCCGCCGAATCGAATTCGACGGCACGCACCGGCTCGGCGGCCGATGCGCCGAAATGCCAGCGGTACGGCGGCACCAGCCAGGACCAGCCGAGCAGATCGCCGCGGCCCAGACTCTGGATCACGACACTGCCACGCCCGGGCACCTGCGCGTCCAGCACGATCCGCCCGTCACGGATGAGCCAACACCGGTCGGCGGGTCCGCCTTCCGCGATCAGCCGATGCCCGGCGGGGAACGAAACCTCACGCCCGGCCGCCCTGAGGGTTTCGAGTCCGTCCGGCCCCAGCGCGGCCAGTCGCGTGAATCCGGACAGGTCGTCAACGCTCGGCATCGTCGGATTCCTCGGCCAGTTCGGCGAGCCGCCCCACTTCGGCCGTGAGGTCGATTCCCGCCGGGCACCACGCGATGCACCGCCCGCAGCCGACGCATCCCGAGCTACCGAACTGGTCGTACCAGGTCCCGAGTTTGTGCGTGAGCCACTGCCGGTAACGGCTCTCGCTCGAACTGCGCACGCTGCCACCGTGCAGGTAGGAGAAGTCCAATTCGAAGCACGACGCCCACCGCTGCCAGCGTTCGGCGTGATCACCGGTGAGGTCGGTGACATCCTCGGTGGTGGTGCAGAAGCAGGTGGGGCACACCATGGTGCAGTTGGCGCAGGTCAGACAGCGACTCGCGACGTCGTGCCAATGCGGCGACTCCTGAGACTCGCGCAGCAGCGCCCGGATATCGACATCGGGCATCTGCCTGCCCATTCGATCGGATGCCTCCGACACCGCCGCCCGCGCGTCGGCGATCTCGGTCGCCGCCGCGGGACGGGTGCGGAGTTCGGCCAGAACTTCGGCCCCGGTCTCGCTGCCCACCTCGACCAGGAACTCGTGGCTCGTCGCGTCGACGCGCTCGGTGAGAGCGAGGTCGTATCCGGCCGACACCCCGGGCCCGGTTCCCATCGATGCGCAGAAGCACACTCCGCCCGGCTCGGTGCAGTCGACGGCGACCACGAACAGATCCTTGCGGCGGGCGGTGAACGAGGCGTCGGGACAGCTGCCTTCGCCGAGCACTCGTCCGAGAACAGCGATCGATGCGAGGTCGCAGCCTCGAACGCCGAGAAACGCGGAGCGGACGGGCGCGTCCTCGATGGGTGCCGCTGCCTCCGGATCGGATCCGATCTCCGATATCTTGCGATGCGGCGGATGCAAGAACTGTTTCCAGGACCCGGGGCCCGCCGAATGCGCGAACACCGCCGGGTCGTCGCGGCGGTGAAGCCGATATCGCCCCGGTGCCGTCTCCACGCCCCAACCGGCGGGCAATCGTTGCCCGGAATCCAATTCGTCCAAGACGATCGCGCCGTCGCGGACCTGTGGACCGATGACCCGGTAGCCCCGCGCGTGCAGCGCGTCCACCAGCCGGTCCAGACCAGCACGATCGATTACCACGGTATCGTCAGGCATCTTCGAAGCCCTTGTTCGGTCGGGGTGGAGCCGTCCGGGTATCAGTGTGCCCGGGGCTGCAATGCCGGGACAGGGACCAAGGTCCTGGATCACGATGGCCGTTCGTCGTGCCCGTCGGCCTGTGACGACCACTCACTGTCGGACAGTCGACGAGGCACGGACGCTTGCGCGGCGAGAAGTCGGTTGTGCCCACCACCGCGGGACCTTCGCCCCTGGGCATCGCTGACCGCTGCGATGCACCCTCGATTCACGACGCTTCGAGGAGGCATCGAGATGACCGATCTCGTCGAGACCGAACCCGGCGTTCGCATAGATCCCACCGAGCAGATCGACCGGCTGCTCCGTGATCTGCGCGGCGCCCGTTCCGGGCTGTCGACCCGCGAGGCCGATCGCCGCCTGATCCATTACGGGCCGAACATCCTGCGGCGTCGGGGCGGGCGCACCTGGCCGAGAGAGCTGGTACGTCAGTTCACTCATCCACTGGCGCTGCTGTTGTGGGCAGCGGCCGCCCTGGCCGGGGCTGTCGGAATCATCCCGGTGGCCGTCGCGATCGTCGTCGTGATTCTGATCAACGCGGCCTTCGCGTTCGCACAGGAACGCCACGCCGAGCAGGCCGTGGAAGCACTGGCCGCCTATCTGCCGGTCCGCGCGAAAGTCCTGCGCGACGGGCGTGTCACCGAGATCGAGGCGACCGACGTCGTGCCGGGAGATGTCCTGGTGATCGCCGAAGGTGACCGTATCTGCGCCGACGCGCGGCTGCTCGACGGCGGTGTCGAAGTCGATCTGTCCGAGCTGACCGGGGAGTCGATGCCGGTCTACCGCAGCGCCGACGCCACCGATTCCGCCGTACCGCTCGAGCAGGCGCGCGAACTGGTCTTCAGCGGCACTTCGTGCACCGAGGGTGAGGCCCGCGCGATCGTCTTCGCCACCGGCATGCGGACCGAGCTGGGGCGGATCGCGGCGCTGTCGGAACAGGTCGAGCGTGACGAAAGCCCACTCGAACACCAGGTACGCCGGGTGGCCTGGCTGATCGCGTTGATCTCGGTGCTGCTGGCGGCGGCGTTCATCCCGCTCGCGATGCTCGGAGCGGGGCTCTCGCCGATAAACTCGGTGATCTTCGCGGTCGGCCTGCTGGTCGGCAACGTTCCCGAGGGACTGCTGCCGGTGATCACGCTCGCCCTGGCGCTCGGCGTGCGCGGACTGGCTCGCCGCGGCGCGGTGGTCAAACGTCTCAGCGCGGTCGAGACCCTCGGCTCGACCGATGTGATCTGCACCGACAAAACCGGCACGCTCACCGAGAATCGGATGCGGGTCATCTCTGTCCACACCTCGACCGGCGCCCGCGACCCGTACGACACCGGCACACCACTCGATTCCGTGCTGGCTCGCGCGGCGGCGGTGATGAACGCCTGCAACAACGCCCGCCTTTCCGATTCCGGCCCCGATGTCGGCGATCCGACGGAGGTGGCGATGCTCGCCGCGAGCGCCGCCATGGGCGTGCGCAACCGTCCTGACGAACGGGAACGATTACGCCGACGGCTGTTCCACTTCGATCCCGTTCGCAAACGCATGTCCACGGTCGATGCCGACGAGACCGGCGGGCTCACGGTGAACACCAAGGGCGCGCCCGAGTCGGTGCTGCCACTGTGCACCGCCGAACTGGACTTCGACGGCCGCGCGATCCCCCTGACGGCCCGGCGCCGTGCCGAGCTCGCCGATCTGGTCGATTCCCAGGCGCGCAAAGGTCTACGCGTACTGGCGCTGGGGACACGCGAGCTCGCCGGTACAGCGCTGCCGGACAGCCGCGAACAAGCCGAGCGGGATCTGGTCCTGCTCGCCCTGGTGTCGATGGCCGATCCTCCCCGGCGCGAGGTCGCCGACGCGGTGCGCCAGTGCCACGAGGCGGGCATCCGCATCATCGTCATCACCGGCGATCACGGCCTGACCGCGGCGGCAGTCGCCTCCCAGATCGGGATCACCCGCGCCACGCCGACCGTGATCACCGGCGAGCAACTGGAGGCGATGAGCGAGGACGAACTCGACGAGTTGTTGGCAGGCCCCGCCGAACTCATCTTCGCCCGCTCTTCCCCCGAAGCCAAGTTGCGCATCGCCGACGCGCTGCGTGATGTCGGACATGTCGTGGCCATGACCGGCGACGGCGTCAACGACGCCCCCGCACTGCGGCGCGCGGACATCGGTGTCGCCATGGGACGTTCCGGCACCGATGTCGCCCGCGAAGCCGCCACCATGGTGCTCACCGACGACAACTTCGCCACCATCACCGCGGCGATCCGCGCCGGGCGGCTGGTCTACCAGAACATTCGCAAGTTCATCTTCTACATCTTCGCCCACGCCACCCCGGAAGTGACCCCGCTGCTGGTTTTCGCGCTGTCCGGCGGTGCGGTCCCGCTACCGCTGACCGTGATGCAACTGCTGGCCTTCGACATCGGCACCGAGACATTGCCCGCGCTCGCGCTCGGGCGCGAGAAGGCCGAGCCCGGTCTCATGCGGCAACCACCCCGAGAACGCGGCGAGTCGGTCATCACCACACCCATGCTGCTGCGCGCCTGGTTGTTCGTCGGACTCATCGCGGCGGCCCTGGCCATGGCCGGATTCTTCTTCGTGCTGCTCCGTGGCGGCTGGCATCCGGGTGACCCGACAGGACCCGGTACCGCACTGCATCACACCTACCGACAGGCCACCACGATGACCTTCCTCGGCTTGGTCGCGGGGCAGGTCGGCACAGCGTTCGCGGCACGCACCGAGCATGCTTCCCTGCGGTCGGTCGGTGTCCTGTCCAACCCGTTGCTGCTGTGGGGGATCGTCTTCGAGCTCACGCTCACCGCGGCGATCATCTACGTGCCGGTCCTCCAGAGTTTGCTCGGCACCGCCGCGCTGACGCCGTCGATGATCGCGTTCGCGCTGCCGTTCCCGTTCATCGTGTGGGGAGCCGACGAGATCCGACGCTGGTTGCTGCGTCGTCGATCCGCGCGCGCGGACCATCACCCAGCAACCGCGTCAGACCACGGCCTGTGACGGCCGCCATGGTCGCCGCCATGGCGAAACCACCGAGAACGCCGATCAGCACGACGACCGGAACGGATTGACCGGGCCGCCAGAGCGGACTCGTGATCGCGGTGAAAGCGGCGAGTCCACCCAGCCACGCCACAGCCGTGACAACGATCCACTCGGCGGCGCGAGGAATGTGGCGTCGCAACACGGTCCATTGGCTCACTCCCAGTGAGAGCAGCAGAATCGATCCACCGATCACCACGGCGGGAAGAAGCAACGGCAGCGGCCACGTCGCGAGACCGTCGGAGGAGATCATCGGAACGACGCCGACCGACCACGCCACCACCGCGCCCGATATCGTCGCGAGAACCCAAGAGGCGGAACGCATGTCGGGCAGAACCGACCGAAGCACCCGGGCCTGGGACCAGCCCAGCGCGGCTCCCTCGAAGGCGCCCGCGAGCAGCATGGCGACTATCACCGCCGCCGGTGTGGCATCCCATACGAGCGCACCGGCCACCGCCGGTGCGGCGAACCCGAGCAGTTCGCCGACTGTCACCATGGCGAACCAGCGCCGCCACAGGCCGTCGCGGCGGCGCGCGGCGCCGCGACGCAGAGGGTCGACGGCCAGGTCGATCACCACGAAGGGATCGGTCGCGGGGATCTCCATCCGCGGATATCTCTGCTGATAGACCGCGGCGACTTCTTCGTGCTCGAGCGTTCCGGACGCCGCCACGTGGCCTGTTCCGCTCACCCACCGTCCGTCGATCCACACCGAAACCGGTTGCCGCGTATGGAAGTTGCGCCACCAGGTCTTGGTCTCGGGGCGCCCGACCCGAACGACGACGCTGTTGTCCGACCGGACACAGGACACGGGTAGTGCGATATCGCGGCCCGAACGCACGCCCCGGTACCGCAGCTCGATCAGATTCGGAGCCAGTCGACGGCCGAAAGGCGTGCGCAACACCGTCAACATCGCCGAGGCACCGAACCCGGCGGTCCGGTGGCGAGTCATCTCTGTCATACACCGATGGTCACCGCTGGTCCGGTTCCTGGACAGTATCGAAAGACCCCGTGGCCGATGCCGTTGGTCCGGTCCTCGGAGGCGGTGGGCGCACCACACGGTCGAAAGTCCTCCCGCGTGCGGCGTTCGGCACTGTGCGTCGTGACATTCCACTTGTAGCGTCGAGGTGTACGCCGTGCGGACAGTGGCGAACAAGTGGCCTCACGGCGACCACGAGGCCCCATCGACCCGACCTGACGGAGAATCAGCAGCGACGATGCGACTGGACAATCTTCCCGCGCCTCCCGGACGGACCGTCAACGGCTACGGTGCGGTCGTCTTCGACATGGACGGCGTCGTCACCGATACCGCGGACGTACACGCCGCGGCGTGGAAGCTTCTCTTCGACCAGGCGCTGGCCGAACTGGCGGGCCCTTCGGAACCGCCGTTCGACCCGGTGAACGACTACCGTGCCTGGGTCGATGGACGTAGCCGCGAAGACGGAGTCCGCGATTTCCTGGCCGCACGTGGGCTACGAGTCCCCGAAGGCGACCGGGACGACCCGCCCGGATGCCGAACCGTGACAGGGCTGGCCGCGCGCAAACAACAACTGTTCGCGACAGAGCTGGCCAGGGTCGGTGTCCGCGTCTTTCCCGACGCCAGGCACCTGCTCGAACAACTGCGGGTGGCCCGGATTCCCACGGCGTTGGTGACCGCGAGCCGCAACAGCACCGCCGTGCTGGACGCGGCAGGAATCCTCTCGCTGTTCACCGTCCGTGTCGACGGGATCGACGCGGCGGCGCTGGCGCTGGCGAGCAGACCCGATCCGGCCATTTTCGTCGAGGCAGCTCGACGCCTCCATGTCGAACCGGTCGACGCGGTCGTACTCGAGGACGCCGCCGCCGGAATCCAGGCGGCCGCCGCCGCCCACTTCGGTCTCGTCGTCGGAGTGGATCGCGACGACAACCGGACGCGGCTGGCAGCGGCGGGCGCCGATCTCGTGGTCACCGACCTCGCTGAACTACCACTGGTCTCCCACACCAGCCTGCCCCTCACCCAACGCGGTCGCAGCCGATGGGGTGGCGGCGCCACCACCACCGGCGCGGGCGAGTGGAATCTCGTCTACGACACATTCGATCCCGCGCTGGAAGGTACCCGCGAAGCGTTGTGCACCACGGGAAACGGCTACTGGGCGACCCGAGGGGCGTCACCGGGTAGCACAGCCGACGCGGTGCACTACCCGGGCACCTATCTGGCCGGAATCTACAACCGCGTGAACTCCGACCGCGACGACCACTACAGCGACACCGAACACCTGGTCAACGCCCCGGACTGGACCGTGCTGACCATACGCACCGACAACGACTCGACACTGTGCCCCGGGGCCCCCGAAATGATCGGCCACCACCAGGATTTCGATCTGCGTACCGGAGTGCTCACCCGCACGAACCGATACCGCGACGATTCCGGCCGAACGACTCGCATCAGCACGCGACAATTCCAGTCGCTGACCCGCCCCCACTCGGCGGCGATCGAACTCGTCGTCGAGGCAGAGGACTGGTCCGGAACCATCACGGTCGTCTCACAGATCAACGGCCGGGTCGCCAACCGCAATGTGGCGGCCGACCGGGCACTGAACGGTCAGCACCTGCGGCCCGGTCACCAGCGACTGATCGACGAACGGACCGTCCTCTACGAGACGCGCACCGACCAATCCGACGTGACGATCGCCATCGCGGCTCGCACCCACACCGACGCCATACCCGTCGACCGGAAATTGCTGCACGAGAACGACTCTCCGGGAGTCGAGCTCACGCTCGCCCTGTCCCCCACCACACCGATCATCCTGGAGAAGATCGCGGCCGCGGCGACCTCACGCGAACGTGGGCTGTCGACCGCAGCGCTGACCGTCACCCGGCGCATCGGCGAATCCCCTCGATTCAGCGCGCTGCTCACCGCCCACACCGCCGCCTGGGCTCAGCTGTGGGACCGATTCGGCATCCGCCTCGGTGACGGCGACAGCCACCAGCTCGCGTTGAACCTGCATGTCTTCCACGTCCTACAGGCCACCGTCGCCGCGTCCCCCGACTCCGACGCGGGCCTGCCCGCGCGCGGGCTACACGGCGAGGGCTACCGCGGCCACATCTTCTGGGACGAGCTGTTCGTCTACCCCATCCTCACCTTGCGACGCCCCGAACTGACCCGGGCCTTCCTGACCTACCGTTGGCGGCGACTGCCCGCGGCGCGCACCGCCGCGCGCGCACAGGGACTCGACGGCGCGCTGTTCCCCTGGCGCAGCGGCAGCGACGGACGCGAAGAGACCCCCGCCGAGTTGTTCAATGTCCGCAACGGGCAGTGGATGCCCGACCACTCGCACCGCCAGCGGCATATCGGGCTCGCCGTGGCCTACAGCATCTGGCAGTACTACCAGTCCACCGCCGATCTGCGGTTCCTCATCGAGAACGGCGCGGAAATCCTCATCGAGGTGGCTCGACTGTTCACCAGCCTGGCCGAATACGACCAAGCCGCGGATCGGTTCGACATCAGCGGTGTCATGGGCCCCGACGAGTATCACGACGGCTACCCCGACGCCCCCGGCCTCGGCATCCGCAACAACACCTACACCAATGTGCTGACCGCCTGGGTACTGTCCCGCGCCCGAGACGTGGTCGCGCTGCTGTCGGGTCACGACTGCGCTCCCCTGTGGAACCGGATACGGCTGAGCCCGGACGAACCGGACCGGTGGGATCGGATCAGTCGTCGCCTGCGCGTGCCGTTCCATGCCGACGGCATCATCAGCCAGTTCGACGGGTATGAGGACCTCATCGAATTCGATTGGGATTCCTACCGATCCCGATACGGCAACATCGGCCGCCTCGACCTGATCCTCCAGGCCGAGGGCGACACCACCAATCGCTACAAACTGTCCAAACAGGCCGATGTGCTGATGCTGTTCTACCTGTTCTCCGCCGAAGAACTCCGAGAGATCTTCCGACGGCTCGGCTACGCGCTGCCGCCGGAACTGATCCCGCGCACCGTCGACTACTACCTCGCCCGCACCAGCCACGGCTCCACGCTGAGCCGCCTGATCCACGCGTGGGTGCTGGCTCGTACGAACCGAGCGCTGTCGTGGTCGCTGTTCACCCAAGCCCTCGCCGCAGATCTCGCCGACACGCAAGGCGGCACGACCCGCGAAGGCGTGCATATCGGTGCGATGGCGGGCACCGCCGACATGGTGTTGCGCTGCTACGGAGGCGTCGAGACCCGCCACGACGTGCTACGCCTGCACCCCGTGCTGCCGATCGAACTGCCCGAGGCCGAATTCACCCTGAGCTACCGCGACCAACCGCTCACCATCGTCGTCAACCACGACCGGGTCACACTGCGTCTGCATCCCAGTAGCGCGGACCCCATCCAGATCTCGGTCGAAGGTCAGGACAGAACTCTCGGTCCCGGCCGATCCTGGACTGTCGCACTGGGACAGCCGCCGGGAGCGACTCTTGCCGACGAATAGAAGCGGTGTGCTCGAGACACGCGAACTGGTCCACCGTGCCGCGGGCATCCGAGTCCGTCACATGATCAGCGGCGGATCTCGAACCGATCCAGGACCTCGTCCACAGTGCGGCGGGGAGTTTCCGGCAGCGGCGGCGCGCTCGTCGGCGCCCAACCGAACCTGACGATCACCTGAGGGTAGGCGGAATCGTCGAGAACGCCGACCCGAACCTGGCGACGCAATTCCGGTATCTCGAGCGCCTCGGTGAGCGCGCAGGTCGCCAGTCCGATGTTGGTGGCGGTCAGCAGGACGGCGCTCAACGCTTCTCCGGCGCGCAGTCGCGACACCCGATCATCGGCGGAGGTGCCGAGCACCAGCAGTTGCGCGGCGTCGGGCTGTTCCGCCGTGTCGACCAGTTCGCCTCCGGCGAACTTGCGGGCGGGCAACTCGTCCTTCGGTCGCGGGCTCGGCGTATTCCGGGTGGGCACCCCGTCGGAGGTGCTGTGGCGACCGCTCCAGATCGTCAGCTCGAACAGGTACTCCGGATCCTGCGCGTGCTGTGCGGCGGCCGCCCGCGTCGTCTCGATCAATCGGTCGCGAGCTCGATCCGCGACAGGCCGCAGGATCGCGCCCAGTGCACCCGCTCGTTCGACCAACAGCCCCCGATGCCCGGGTGGTATCGGCCATGAACCGTAGCGCCGACGGTCGGTCTGTCTCCGCGTGATCGCCTCGCTCAGAGCGACATCGATGGGTGTGGGGTGATTCCGCACCAACTCGATCGCCGCGAGATGGTTCGGGTCCTCGGGGTCGGGCAGGCGGTGCACGATGGTCGACCAGCCCAGTGCGGTGGACGCGACGCTGAAGTGATGCAGGGCCGCGCCGCAGCTGAGCAACATGTCACGCTGGTCGGGGTCGGTCGCGGGTAACGCGCGGGTGGGATCGAGGTACAGGTGGATCGTGCGATCACCGATGCGCCACCGCCACGGCTGTGTGTTGTGGACCGACGGCGCCCGCACCGCGAGCGCGAGCGCCGCCCTGACTGTGGCGTCGTCGGGCATTCCGTGTTCCATGTCATCATCCTTCGGTCGATGTCGTTTCACCGTCTCGCGTCGACCCGCGTGCGGGAAAGGGCATCACGGCCCTGTTTCGCAGGGACTTCGGACGCCAGTGCGTGCCCCCTCCGTCGCACGATTCGGCGACGATCTCGGCGACGACGCCACGTCCGGAAAGAACGGGAGAATTCGGTCAACGCGCCTGTTGTCGCCGACCTGTCGCCGCCTCGGAAACGAGGTGGACGTCGCGCAATGCCGTGTGGCACAGGCCCGGCAGCCGATGTCCGGCACGGACCATGACCTCGGCTTCTCGCTGGTGGAGAAGACCGTAGGTGAAGCTCGACTCGCCCGCGTTCTCCGCTTCCCTGCACAGTTGCAGTAGGTGACGTCTCGCGACGACGGCGTCGTGGTATTCCCCCAGAACGTCCTGCACGGCGACGAGATCTGTGAGGACACGGTCGCAATGTTCCGGGTCGACCGGGCGCACGGATTCGAGAAAATAGCGCATACGTCGCGCGGCTTTGCGGACCGCGTGCACGGCGGCGTCGTGTTCGTCCTCTCCGGTGGTGGTCTCGACCGCGTGCAGGCGCACCCGCACCCGGGTCGCGAGTTCACCGAGCAGAACCTCTATTCGATCGGTACGCGCCCAACCGCTCGCGCCGTCACGCAAGGTTTCCACCTCTGTCGTGAGGTCGTCGAGCAAGGTTGTGCACCTCGAAGATCCGAGCAGCCCGAGACCGTCGAGGCGGGCCGGTCGGATGCGCGCGTCGAAGTACGCTGCCATCCGGTCGCGAACAGGACCTCGCACGTAGCGCGGGCGTAGCGTGTCCAGCGCCGCGCCGATGCGTCTCGATTGCGCGTCGAGATCCGGAGCGGCCGCGAGGCCGAAGCCGAACCACCGTAGTTCATCGATCAGTCGGCGGAGTTCGACATGGTGGTCGGCGGCGTTGTGGTGCGCGGCCAAGGCGCTGCGTGCGCGGCGAGCCGCGATGACGATGTCGGCGATCGCGGCCGGTTCGTCGCGCTGGACTTCGTCTCGGCCTTCGCCTATCGCTGTGAGCTGTGTCTGCAGATATTCAGCCAGGCAGTTGCTCAGTAGGTTTCCCGCTGTGGCAGGGTCGCTCGCGCGCGCGGAACCGGGTGCGACCGAGGGGTGCGTGTTCAGGCTCATCGGATCTGCCTCGTCTGTGCGGAAGATGGGTTCGATCTGTTCACCCTGCCCCGGCCCCTGCCGTGTGCGTCAGGGCCAACCGCCTTCTACCCGAGGACCAAAGCCACCAGCCCGGTCGAACGCCGGAACCGAAGACCGCCGCGGGCGAACCCGGTCATGCGATGGCGCCACTGGTCACCGCGGTGGGGAAGGATCCCTCGACGGACTCACCTGCCCCGAACGGCGAGACCGGATCGATGACGGTGGTGACGAGTTCGCCGAACGCGCCTGGGTCGTCCATCAACCATGCGTGCCCACCGGGGACGGTGATCGAAACCGGGAAGGGACGGCGCGAACACCTGCGATCCCATCTCGGCAAGTTTCTCCACCGGACGCAGATAGGCGGGTCCGCCCAATCCCCAGCCGTGCAGAAACAGCACACGCTGCCCGGAACCACCGACGCGGTAGTAGGCGGTACGACCGTCCACCCGAACCGACCGGCGAGTCGTTGTGGAGCGCGGTGCGAGGGTCCCTTTCGTCTTCATAGCACCATCACACTGCGACCACGCCGTGTGGGCCAGGGCCACCCGGTCACCGATCCAGTGGCCCGATGTCACCGTCCGGGGTCCGTACGCGCCACTCACACAGCCGGCAAGACACCACGAGGCCGTCGCCGGTGCGCGGGAACCGTCCCCGCGCACCGAACTCGGGGTCCCCAATGGCCTCACACGATGGGACCCCTGCCCCTGACACCACCGAACATCCGCTGGTCGAATCGAGGGGTCGTCACTTCCTCGACAGTTCGGGCCGGGTCACCCGGCGTATTCCACGATCACGGCGTCGACTTCGACGGTCGACGCAGAAGGGGACGCCATGAACGTCACCGTTCCCGATGAGGCCACGGTGCGCGCGGTCGTGGAGCGCGCGGGCCGAGCACCTTCCTTACACAACAGCTAGCCGTGGCAGTGGCGCTGGAACGGTGTCCGCTTGGCATTGGCCGTCGACGCCGACAGGCTGCTGCCCGCTACCGACGCCTTCAACAGGCAGGGAATCATCGGCTGTGGAGTCGCCCTCCATCACGCGGTGACCGCGTGGGCCGCGGCGGGGTGGCGTCTGCGGGTCGAACGTTTCCCCCGCCCGACCGACCGATCCCACCTCGCATCGCTCGAATTCCGCGAGCACGGCGACCCGCTGGACAGCGACGTGGAGCTCGCCGCCGCGATCGATATCCGCTACACCGACCGCGCTCCTTACGCGGCGCCACACGGATGGCCCGATCTCCTGCCGGTCCTGCGGGAACTGTGCCGCCGACACGACACCGGACTGTCGATGATCGATGACGGGACACGCGAGACGCTCGCCAGGATCTCGTGGAGCGCGTCGGCGCTGAGGCGTCGCGATCCCGACTATCGGACCGAGCTGGCCTGGTGGCTCGGCGGCGCGGGTCCGGACGCGGGCGTCCCCGCCTCGGCTCTCCCCTCTCGTGAAGCAGCCGAACGAGTTCCGACGAATCGCGAGTTCCTCTCCGGCACAAGTGATCAGGGGCCGGAACAACAGGACCAGGCGCAGATCGTCGCGCTGGTCACCGACGACGACACGGTCGAATCGCTGCTGGCATGTGGCGAGGCGTTGTCGGCTGTGCTGCTCGGATGCACTGTCCATGAGCTGTCGAGTTGCGTGATGAGTCATCTCGCCGAATTACCCGCCACGCGCGCACGGGTCGTCGAGGCGATCGGTGAATCCCATCCGCAGATTTTCGTGCGGATAGGCCGCCCCACCGCGCCCGGGCCGCCGAGAACGCCACGACGGCCGGTCGAGGAGGTTCTCGTCATCGAATAGCCCGGCACGTTCTACCCGTCCTGTCCGGACGACTACCCGGAGTCCGGCCCCGACCGGCGAGCTCCGGCCCGTGGTTCTCCGGTGTGAGTGGGGCTGTGGCCGCGAAGTGGTTCGGACGATAGATTCGGAGATGTGCTGTCCGGCTGTTCGAGGACGTTCGCGCGTCCGTTGCTGATGGTCATCCTCGCGATGGCCGTGCTGGGCATGCATCACCTCCTGTTCTCGGTTGCCGACGCCACGGTGCACGGCGCAGCCTCTCACCCCGTTCCCGCCGAAGCGCGAACGAACACCGGTTGCTGCGCGTCGCCGCTACCGGCGGATGAAGTCGAGTCGGACAGCCGAGGCGGTACTCCTGCCGGTGAGCAGCACGGGGGTCACGATCTGCTGCATCTGTGCCTGGCGATCATGGTCGCGATCGCGGGTGTGGCGCTGGTGCTCATCGCCCTGATCTGGTCATCACCCGCGAGAGTCCGGTGCGGGGGGCTGTGCCCGGGTGTGGGCGAGCGTGCGCGTCCGCCGCCGGGGCCGACGTTGCGGCGCCTGGCTGTTCTGTGTGTGTTGCGGCAGTGATCGACATCCGCCGGACCCGGTGAGTTCCCCCGGGTCGCGGCGCCGACTTCTCACGCCCTCAACCTCTTCGAGAACTTCAGGAGTTTTCATGTCCGGCAAGACCCTTACCTCGGCCGCCGTGGCGATCTTGGCTTCGGCGGCTGTGCTGTCCGGCTGTGGTGACGACGATTCCACCGGCGGTCACGACGGTCACACCGATGCCGCGGCCACCACCAGCGCGGCGGCCTCGACCGTCCCGACGAGCAGTGGCGCGGCGACCGGTGTGCGCAACGACGCCGACATCGACTTCGCTCGCGAGATGATTCCGCATCACCAGCAAGCGGTCGCGATGGCGGCGATGGTGCCGTCGCGTTCGACCGATCCAGAGGTGCTGGACTTGGCCGCGCGCATCCAGGCCGCCCAAGACCCCGAGATCGTGACCATGACCGCGTGGTTGCGGGCTTGGGGAGTCCCTGCCACACCCACTACCGGTTCGGGGATGGATCACGGCGGTATGCCCATGACCCCGGGTGCCATGCCGGGGATGATGAGCGATGAGCAGATGGCGCGGATGCGGGACGCGACCGGGGCCGAGTTCGACCGGCTGTGGCTGACCGGGATGATCGCCCATCATCGAGGGGCGATCGAGATGGCGCGGACCGAGCTGACCGCGGGTGCCGACCCCGAGGCCAAGGCCTTGGCCCAGCGGATCATCGACACTCAGCAGGCCGAGATCGCTCGGATGCAGGAGTTGCTGCAAGGCTGATCCCGAACCGGCCGGTGGCCCTGCTTCGAGATCGCGCGAGGTAGGGCCACCCCGGTTGGCGATGCCTGCCACAGCCCACGCCGCCGCACCGTGTTCGAGCCGGACCTCCGCTCCGGCAGGCAAATAGCCGTCCGTCCGGGTCGGTACCTGCCCACCCCGGATCCCGCACTGATTGCTCGGCGCACCACGCTCACCACCGCACCCGGCAGCTCATCTTTACCCGTACCCCCTAGGGGTATATAGTCCGGGTATGTCCAGCGATCAGACTCCCGCCCAGGACCGTCACGCGCATCGGCACGCCGGTCATATCGACACCACGGCCGCTGCCCCGGAGGCCGACACCCACCCCGAGCACAGCGAGACGCACGCCCAACATTCCGGCGACCACGGCCACGAGGGTCACACCGGCCACGACGTCGAGATGTTCCGCCGCCTGTTCTGGGTGATGCTGGCGCTGGCGGCGCCGGTGGTCGGGGCTTCGACGATGTTCGGCGATCTGCTCGGCTACCCGGTGCCCGACGCCCTGTCGTGGGTGTCTCCGCTGGGCGGCACGGTCATGTTCTTCTGGGGCGGGCGGCCGTTCCTGACCGGCGCGGTCACCGAGATCCGTGCCCGTCGACCGGGGATGATGCTGCTGATCGCGCTCGCGATCACCGTCGCCTTCGTCGCGTCCTGGGGCGCGACCCTCGGCCTGCTGGCCCACGACCTGGATTTCTGGTGGGAACTGGCGCTACTCATCGTGATCATGCTGCTCGGGCACTGGATCGAGATGCGCTCACTCGGCCGAGCCTCCAGCGCCCTGGAATCACTGGCAGCCCTGCTTCCGGACCAAGCCGAGCGTCTCGGTGAGGACGGCGCGGCGACTACCGTCGCCGTCGGCGATCTGCGTGCCGGAGACCTGGTCGTGGTGCGCCCGGGCGGGCGTGTGCCCGCCGACGGCACCGTCGAGACCGGCACCGCCGACGTCGACGAATCCATGATCACCGGCGAATCCACCCCCGTGCGCCGCGCACCGGGGGACAAAGTCGTCGCCGGAACCGTCACCACCGATTCCGCCCTGCGCGTACGGATCACCGCTGTCGGTGACGACACCGCGCTGGCGGGCATCCAGCGACTGGTCGCCGAAGCCCAGAACTCCACCTCCCGCGCCCAGGTCCTCGCCGACCGCGCCGCCGCCCTGTTGTTCTGGTTCGCCTCCTTTTCCGCCATACTCACCGCGACGATGTGGCTGCTTCTCGGTGAACCCGAGTCCGCGATCAGCCGCACCATCACCGTCCTGGTCATCGCCTGCCCGCACGCTCTCGGGCTGGCCATCCCACTGGTGATCGCCATCGCCACCGAACGCGCCGCCCGAGGCGGGGTCCTCATCACCGACCGCCGAGCCCTGGAAGCCATGCGGACCGTGGACGCGGTGCTGTTCGACAAGACCGGCACCCTCACCCGCGGCGAGCCCGCCCTGGTCGAGGCCACCGGCGCCGACGGCACCACCGAGGATCGGGTCATCGCTCTGGCCGCGGCGGTCGAAGCCGACAGCGAACACCCCCTCGGGCGTGCCATCGTCACCGCCGCCACCGACCGCGGCCTGACGGTGCCCGTCGCGTCGGATTTCGCCGCCCGCAACGGTATCGGCGTCACCGCCGCCGTCGACGGCGCCACCGTCTCGGTCGGCGGCCCCGGCCTGCTCGCCGAACACCGACTCACCGCCCTACCCGAAACCGATCCGTGGGCCGAACAGGGCTCCACCGTGCTGCACATCGTGCGGAACGGGCAGATCGTGGGTGCGGTCGCCCTGGCCGATGAGATCCGTCCCGAGTCCGCTCGAGCCGTCGCCGCACTGCACGAGCGGGGAATCCACGTCGCGATGATCACCGGCGACGCCGAGCCCGTCGCCCGCACCGTCGCCGCACACCTGGGTATCGATGAGGTCTTCGCCGGTGTCCTGCCCCGGGACAAGGGTGCCAAGGTCCGAGCACTGCAAGACGCCGGGCGGACCGTGGCGATGGTCGGCGACGGCGTCAACGACGCCCCCGCACTGGCCCGCGCCGATGTCGGCATCGCCATCGGCGCGGGCACCGATGTGGCGATCGCCTCGGCCGGGGTCGTGCTGGCCAGCGACGACCCACGCTCGGTTCTCTCGGTCATCGAGCTGTCGAAAGCGACCTACCGCAAGATGATCCAGAACCTCACCTGGGCAGCCGGATACAACATCATCGCCGTCCCGCTGGCCGCCGGAATCCTCGCGCGCTGGAACATCACCCTGCCCATGGAAGTCGGCGCCCTACTCATGTCGGCCTCCACCGTCGTCGTCGCCCTCAACGCCCAACTCCTGCGACGCCTCGACCTCCGACCCGACACCATCTCACCCGCCACGGCGCCGTCACCGCACTGAGGTCGAGGCGCTGGCGCGCGCTTGTCGCCTTCGAGGTCGTTCACTCGTTGTTCGCTTGCGTCCAGGTTCGACACCTATCAATATCGACTCATGTCAAAATCGGAACTGGTGGTCACGCCGGTGCAGGAGTGTGCGGGGTCACCGGTCGTGCGCCCGCCCATCTCGGCCGAGACCGCCGGTGCGCTGGCGGGGGTGTTCAAGGCGTTGTCGGACCCGGTTCGGTTGCGGGTGTTGAGCGCGGTCGCGTCGCGGGCGGATCACGAAGCGTGCGTGTGTGATCTGTCGGAGGGCATCGACGTCACCCAGCCGACGATCTCCCACCATTTGAAGGTGCTGCGCGAGGCCGGGGTACTCAGCAGCGAGCGCCGCGCCTCGTGGGTCTACTACCGGGTCGAACCCGCGGTGCTGCGGCAGATCTCGGCGTTCCTCGATGTCGTGACGCCGGAGGAGGGTCGGTGAGCGGGTTGGCGCGGCGGGTGGTCGCGGAGTTCGTGGGCAGTGCGTCATTGGTCGCGGTAGTGGTCGGTTCGGGGATCGCCGCGCAACAGCTGTCCCCCGGCGACAGCGGGTTGCAGTTGTTGCAGAACTCGACCGCGACGGTGCTCGGACTGGCGGTGTTGATCCTGGTGTTCGGTCCGGTGTCGGGTGCGCACTTCAACCCGGTTGTCTCGCTGGCAGATTGGTGGCTCGGGCGACACAACGGAACCGGTCTCGGCACCCTCGATCTGCCGGCCTATATCGGTGCCCAGCTCGCGGGGTGCTCGGCCGGAGCGGTGTTGGCGAATGTGATGTTCGAGGTAGGCGCGTTCCAGGTCTCGACCCACGTGCGGGTCAGCGACGGGCATGTGGTCGGTGAGGTGGTGGCCACGGCGGGGTTGTTGGCGGTGATCTTCGCGCTGGCGCGGACCGGTCGTGCGGGGCTCTCGGCGGCCGCGGTGGGGGCGTATATCGGTGCGGCGTACTGGTTCACCAGTTCGACCTCCTTCGCCAATCCGGCGGTCACGGTGGGGCGGATGTTCTCCGACACCTTCGCCGGGATCGCCCCCGCCTCGGTGCCCGCGTTCGTCGGCGCGCAGCTGCTGGGCGCGGTGCTGGGGCTGGGATTGATCGTGTGGCTCTACCCCGACAGCGCCGCCTCGGCGGACAACGTCGTGGTGCCGCACGAGAGCACCGAAGCCGACAATCAGTCTCACCATTGAAAGGAACCGTCCCGCATGGCATCCACACCGAGTGTGTTGTTCGTCTGTGTCCACAACGCCGGTCGCTCGCAGATGGCAGCCGGTTTCCTGACCCATCTGGCCGGGGACGAGATCGAGGTCCGTTCGGCGGGCAGCGCCCCGGCCGATTCATTGAATCCGGCTGCGGTGGCGGCGATGAGCGAGGTCGGGATCGATATCACCGCTCAGGTCCCGAAAGTGCTCACCTACGACGCGGTCGAGACCTCCGACGTGGTGATCACGATGGGCTGCGGTGACACCTGCCCGGTCCTGCCGGGCGTGAGTTACCGCGACTGGCAACTCGAGGACCCGGCAGGCCGGGACGTGGAGGCGGTGCGCCCGATCCGCGACGAGATCCGGTCACGGATCGAGGCGCTGATCGCCGAACTCCTGCCCGCTCGCAGCTGAGCACGCCATTCGATACTCGACGCTGTCCTCGAGCAACGCCGGATCGGCCTGGCAGCGCAGGTCGGTTTCGATGACCTCGGGACGACGCCCGAAATCAGGCAGCGGAAGGGCGCGACTGCTCGGGGTCGGTCAGACCCATGATCTCTTCCCACCAACCGGTGAGGGGGCTGGGATCGGGCCAGGTAACGGAGGGTCGTTCGCTGGGGGTCGCGGTGCGCGCGTGCGGGGCGTCGGTCATGAGGTATTCCTTGCTGCCGAATCCACTGAGCTGAGTCGCGCTCACCGCGCCGAGGAAGGGCGAAATGAGTCGCTGGGTTGTGTACGGTATAGCCCGCCCTTCGCTTCTCAAACCGCGCGCGGCCCCTTCCCGCCTGTGCGATGCCGCACAGGAGCCGCTCCGAGGGTCGAAATCAGGCGATCGGCGGTACCGGTGCGACGACACACCGCTTCGACATCACGATCCTCGTTTTACAGCGAGGCCAGCGAGTAATGTCGCCGCTCGTCACGGCCGGTGTTCGGGCAAAGGGCCCGGCCGTGACATCCGAATCGGGTGATGGATTTGTCGCGCTCGGCCGGATGTCGGGCCTTCGGATCCCCGGCGGGGAGGTGCGCCCAGGGGCGGGCGTCGGCTCACTCTCACCACTTCGCTGCTCGGTGCCGCTGATACCGCGCGAGACGCGGCATCAGCGGCGATTCCATCGTTGGTCCGAGCGGCCTGTCAGCGTTCCCACGACCTGGACATTTCTGGCGCACCGGAGACTATCCACGGTCCGCAGTGGTCGCTGAACAGCCGGGTCGGAGCGGGCCTCCGACACGGGCCGGCGCGTCCGGGACGTGTCGGTGGTCAGCTCGCTGCGGAGTACGAATGGACGGGGCTACCTCGACCGAGGTCGATTACTGGCAGATTTCTGCAACCAGGTCGTTGGTGCCGGTGTAGATGTTCGAGTCGGACACCAGCCCTTCCATCGCGGGGTGGGCATTGGCGTTCTCAGCCACGACGTAGTCCCAGATCTCGGTCATGCCGGATGCTCCGTACACGGCTTGGCCCACCCGTTGGCAGACGATGTGGACGGTGGAGCCTTCGGGGAGATATCCGACCGACTTACAGTCTGTCGAGGGGTACTGGACGGGGTGGTAGCAGTCACGCACGGTGGCGCCTCCCACTTTCACTGCCGCCAGATGCCAATCCGCCTCGGCGGTTCCTGAGGAACTGAGGAAACCCGCTCCCAGCACCAAAGCGACTCCGAGAATCTTCAGCGTCGCGGGCAGCCGACTATCGAACCGTCCGTTCTTGTGCGTGCCCTTGGTTCGCATCAAGCCTCCTCTGATCACTACCCGCCGGACAGCCAGCCACACGCTGAGCTCGAAATGACGACGAGGACCTGATCGTAGGCGCGATCTCGCCGTCCTATTGTCGTGTGAACAGCTGACTTTCGCCGCCGTCGACACCGGTCGACGCTCGCGTACACACCGCCGAACGAGACACGCGGGAGTCGAAAATCCGAGATCGATTGTCCGACAACTGGGACCTGATGCATGGATCGGTGGCATCGTCACCGGATCATACGACGGTCCGGGTCGATTCGGGCGAATCCGATTGCCGGGGAGGCGTTGTGGTGAGTGCGCGGGCTGAGCGGGTACCACTCAGGCAAGAAGAGGTTCGGCGGCAGCGGCATGTGCCAGTTGCTTCGCGTACAGCCGGTGGATCTCGAGCATGAGGTACTGGGCGCGGGTGCCGTCGGTCTGCTCGACGACCGAGAGCAGGTGAGCGTCGACCAGTTCGTCGAGGGCGTCCATCCCCGACGCGCCGGAATTGCCCGGCAGAGTGACGGTCGTGAAGAGTTCGCGCGGACCGAGGGTGGTGCCGAGATATCGGAACGCGGCGGCGGCGCGCGGACCCAGTCGGTCGACCGTGGGAGCCATGCTGCGGCGGATATCGAGCGTGCCGTAGCTGAATTCGTTCAATCGCTGCTGCTCGTCCGACATCCTCCCGAGTTGGCCCGCGACGGTCCAGTGGGGGCGGGCGGCCAATCTCGCGCCGACCGCCCGCAATGCGAGCGGAATGCCCGAACAGCAGCGGACGAGGGCACTCGCTGCCCATTCCTCGGCGTGGATCCGCTCGGTCCCGACATCGGCTTCCAATATCTCGATGCTCTCGGCCATCGTGAGTTCGCGCAGCACCACGGTGTGAATGCGGTTGAGGCCGAGCGACACTCGACTGGTGATCAACGCGGAACTGCGAGGCCCGACCGTGAGCAACGGTGCGATCTGCTCGTCGCTGGCGGCGTCGTCGAGCAGTACCAGCATGCGGCGCTCGGCCAGTAGTTCCCGATATCGAGCGGCTCGGGCGAGGGCGTCGGCGGGGATCTCGGTGTCGGAAAGACCGAGCCCGCGGAGCAGGCGCGCGAGTACAGCTCCGGGAGGGGCGGGTTCGGAGGTCAGGCCGCCGAGATCGGCGCGCAGCACACCGTCGGGGAATCGATCGTGGAGCAGGGTCGCGGTCTGTGCCGCCAGGGCGGATTTGCCGATTCCGGGGCCTCCGGTGACCAGTACGGGCCGGACTCCGTGACCGGTGTCTTCGGTGAATGCTTGCCTGAGTCGGTCGATTTCGCCCTGGCGCCCACGGAAGGTCATCGCGTCGGGTAGCCGGGCGACCTCGGCGGGCGCGCGCGTCGAGGTCGAGACGAGACGGGGGATGCCGGGCTGCTGTCGGCCGAGCAGCCGCGAATGTAGTTCGCGTAACCGAGGGCCCGGATCCACGCCGAGTTCGGCGACGAACGCTCGGCGCATCCGGTCGTAGTGCGAGAGCGCCTCCGCACTTCGGTTGTCGAGGTAGTAGGCCGTCAGCAGACGTTCGTGTAGATCCTCGGCCAGAGGGCTGTCCATCAGCGCTTTGCGCAGATCGGCCGAAACCATTTTCAGTTCACCCGATCGCAGCCCGGTATCGGCCCGATCGATCACCACCTCGTGCCGTAGTTGACGCAGACTCTCGCGAAAATTCCTGGTCCAGTCGCTGTCGAGCCCGGCACACGGCTCACCGCGCCACAGGTCGAGCGCCCGCGCCAGGGTGGCGGCCCGATCGGGGTGGTCGGCGTCCATGGCTCGTTCCGAAGCGAGGAGGCGGCGGAATTCGGTCAGATCGATGCGGTCCGGGTTCACCTCCAGCCGGTATCCGCCGAAGGTACGCCGGATCTGCACCGGGGTCTCGGTATGTCCGGTGGCCGCGCGCAGAATCCGACGCAACCGGGCCACGTATGTGTATACCGAATGCCGGACGGTTTCCGGCGGATCGTCCCACACGCGGTCGACCAGAATATCGGTGGATATCGGACGGTCGGGTTCGGCGAGAAGGACTGCCATAATTCCGCGTTGTTTGGAAGGCCCCAGATCTATGGTCCGACCGTCGACCACAAGCTCCACGAACCCCAGCAGTCTGAATTCGACCATGTCCCCTACCGATAAAGATATCTACCAGCGAACACCACTGTTCATATAGTTTCGCGAGCGTAGCATGCACCAATACCGGCGGCAAATACCTTTTCTCCGAGGGTTCACAGGGACGTAACGCGAATTACGGTCGTCATTCCGCGACACACAGCCGCACGACACCGGAACGCAGCAGCGCGTCCGGCAGCACGGCGGCCGGGCGCAGCCACACCGGCGAGCGACGCCACCGCGCCGCGGCCGAGAAGATCGACTCGTTGTCCGTCCGAGTCCAGCCCTGAAAGAAGGCCGCCCCTCGCGCAGGCCCGAAAGCCCACTGCGCCTGTCCGAGATGCCTGCCCATCGTGCGATTCACCAACCACAGCAGGGATGGGGTCCACAGGTCGGTGATCCACCAGCGCACCCCGGCCGCGAGCAGAACCTCCGACAGTCCGCGAACCTGGGCGGGCTCCAGGTATTGGAGCAAACCCTCGGTGATCACCAGCGGTCGTCGCGCACCATCGACCGCGGCTGTGACGAAGGCCGCGCACGCTGCCGGATCGGTCAGGTCGACCGAACTCCTCGTCACGCGGCAGTGCGGCTCCTCATCGACCAGCGCCCGGTTCTTGGCGTCGACGATCTTGGGCAGATCGACCTCGAACCACGACAGGGCCTGCGGCAGATCGAGTCGATAGGGACGGGTATCCCAACCCGCCGCCAGGTTCAGCACGCGGTCACAGCCTTCGGCCAGGGATCTCGCGATCAGGCCGTCGATCAACGCCGTGCGCACCACGGGTGGCCATCCACCGCGACTGCCCGGCACCGCCACTTTGGATGACAACACCGCCCCGCGTAATTCTCCAGCCAATCTCTCAGCGATCGGGTCGGTGAAGAGAGCATCCGGCCGCAGCGATTCCTCGGCACGATATGCGGCCATCCAGATCGCTGTATCCGATACCTCGGAGATGGAAATCGATGATTCAACCATGTTCTCTATTTCTTTTCGTCAGTGCGGTTTCCGTGCGACTCCTATATAGGTGCACGATAGATCGCCGGTTTCCCTGATGACGAGTTTGCCGCGGCGCTTTCCGAGTATCGTCAGCCCGCGCAAGCTCCCCTCGCCTGCCAGACCTGCGTCGGCGAGGTAACCGCGCAATTCGCCGGGCGTGATGAAGTCTTTCCACAGGTGTACGCCTTTTGTGCCTACCGCGAGGAGATACTCGGGAATCCAGATCATGACGATCCGCGAGCGAACGGTTCGGTTGATCGTGTCGAAACAGAACACCCCGCCCGGCGTGAGAACTCGCGCGATCTCGCTGATCGACCGGGCCGGATCTGCCACATGTTCGAGCACGTCTACACAGGTGACGATATCGAAGGCGGCATCGGGAAACGGCAGGGACTCGGCGGTTCCCACGCTGTAGTCGATCTGTTTCCCGGTCTGTTCGGCATGCCGCCGGGCCGCGGCGATCAGACTCGTCGACGGATCGACGCCGGTCACCGATGCTCCACGGGCGGAAAGGAATTCGGTGGTGAATCCGCCGCCGCACCCGACATCGAGCACCCGTTTGCCCGCCCACTCGTCGACGTGGGTATCGAAATAGGCGAAGCGCGGTCGCTGGAAGGAAGCCAGTCCACTCATCTGCGAATCCTGGGACCACCAGGTGTCGGCGAACTGGGCGAAGAAATATTCGTCGGTGCTGTTACCCGTCATCGTCTCGTCTCGCTGTCGACGGCCGCCCCCGGCACACGCCAGCGTCGGCCGTAGGAAATATGGTTTCGTTCGGCGATCCGGAACGCGATCATCGGCCAGACCACTCGTTGTACCGCTTCACGGGTGCGGATCAGCAGCGGATGTTCGAAGGCGCCCGCCTGCCCGATCAGATAAGCCGTTCGCTGCATCGGCGAGGTGCGCCTACGACGTTCGGATTCGTACGACCGCAGCGCCGCGACCGGATCGTCCGTGTCGCCGAGGTGACCGGCGAGCACGAGCGCGTCCTCCAATGCCTGGCAGGCTCCCTGCCCGATGTCGAAGGTGATCGGGTGGGCCGCGTCGCCGAGCAGGGTCACCCGTCCTCGGCCCCAGCACCTGGCCGGTTTCCGGTCGAAGACATCGTTGCGGATGATCGCGCTCGCCGGCGTGGCCGCCAGGATGTCCTCGACCGGCGGCATCCAGCCCCGGTGGCGCTCGGCCAGCAACCGCCGCACCGCGGCGTCGTCACGTCCGCCCGAGGGACCGTTGGCCACGCTCATCCAGTGCACCTTGCCCGGCGCGACGTCATAGAAGGCGAAACGCGTTCCCGGTCCGAACAATCCGTAGAAGCTGCCCGGCGGGATGAGTTCGTGCCGCAGTTCGGCGACACCGCGCCATGCGATATGCCCGTTGTAACGCGCGGGCGACGGGCCGAACAGCGCCGAGCGCACCGTGCTGTGTACACCGTCCGCACCGATCAGCAGATCGCCGCGTTCCACACTTCCGTCCGACAATTCCACTGTCACGCCGGTATCGTCGCTCTGGACCGCGACGACCTCCGCGCCCGTCCTGACCTGCGGCACCGGTTCCCGCTGTGCCAGCGCGGTCATCAAGATCGCGTGCAGGGCCGATCTCTGGATCGCTACCGTCGGTGTCCCGTAACGGTCGATGAAATCGGCCACCGGCCACCGGCCGAACAGCTCACCGCGCCAAGTGCCGAAGTGGCAGACCCGCTGCACGGGGGCGATATCGAGCACCGATCCGAGCACGCCGAGGTAATCCAGCGCCAGGGTTCCGTTGGTCCAGATGTGCAGTCCAGCACCACCGTCGCGCAGGGCTTCGGCGCGCTCGAAGATCCTGGTGGCGATCCCCACGCGCTGCAAGGCGAGTGCGGCGGCGAGTCCGCCGATTCCACCCCCGGCGATGAGTACAGTCGGCCGTCCACTCATGATCGCTGTCTCCGCCGCTTGCCGAAGAAGCCGAGACCGAGCGCTTCCATCATCCCGTTGTCGACCCCGATCGCCCAGCGCTCGGCCATTCGTCCCGCCTCGAGCCGCCACACCACCACCCCGCGGAATTCGACCGGAGCGCCGGTCGGCGCCACACCGAGCAGGGTGCCCAGAAATGTTCCGCGCCAGGTGCAGTGGATGACGACATAGTCGTCGTGGGCACTGGACGCGTCGATGCTCACGTGCAGATCGGGGAAGGCGGCGCGCAGTCCGGCGATGGTGTATTTGACGCCGTCGATGCCGTCCGGTGCTCCCGGCAGGCCCTGGTGATCCACCACGTCGGTTCGATAGTGCCGATCGCAGACCGTGGTGTCGCCCCTGTTGACGAAACCGTCGTAGACCGACCGCACGATCTCGAGGTTGTGCTCAGGAGACACCGGCAGCTCCATCCGGCGTCGGGGCCTCCCAGGTCATGGTGAGGCCCGCGTACAGATATCGGCTGGCCTCGATCGCCAGCAGCATGACAGTGTCACCCGGTTGTACGCGCCCGCTGACCCAGCCAGCGTCCAGGGCCAGCGGCACCGCCGCGGACCCGGTCGCACCGACATCGGCCAGGTTTTCGACCATCCGTTTGGCCAGGGTCGCGCGATCGGCGTCCGCGACTCCGGCGGCGGCGAATTCCTTGGCGAAGTACTCCGCGTTGCCCTCGGGCACCACGTAGGCGTCGATATCGGCCACGGCCGAACCCGAACGGGCGAACATATCCACCATGGCCTCCGCGAAGACACGCGGCCCGAACTTCTGGGTGCCCGACACATCGAGTTTCATCTCGACGAGCCGCTTGCGGCGCACCTGGACCGCGGCCGGTGCGTCCGTCCCGCCGCCGATGATCTGCATACCGGGTTTACGAGCACCACCCATACACCGGGTCGCGAACGTGAATTCCGCTGCGACGTCGGCACTTCCCGACTCCCCCGCACGCAGCACCTGGGCACCGGCGCCGTCGCCGAAGGTATAGATCGTGAGCAGGTCACGCATACGCAGTTTCGCCGGGTCCTGGCCGAGGAACATCGGAGCGAACAGCGGGGAGATCGATTCGGCGCCGATCACGACGGCGGTGCGGTAGCTGCCGTCTGCCAGTAGCCTCCGCGCGTAGTCCAGCCCCTGTACGGCCCCGACGCAGCCCGCGCGAAATTCGATGGCAGCGCATTGTTCCAGCCCGAGTTTCTCCTGCACATAGGTCACGGCGGCCGGCAGCGGGAACTCGGGACTGGCGGTCGACATGACGAGCAGGTCGACTTCGGCCGCGTCGACACGGGCACGTCGCAGCGCCTGTCGGGCCGCCGCGACCGCCATATCCGCGGTGCCGGTCCGATGTTCACCGGTCGCCGGGTCGATGATCCAGTGTCTGGTCCGTACCTGGATCTCGTCGAGGACATCGGGCGGCAGCGCACCGCACAGCGCGGTCAGCGCGGCGTTGTCGATCGGATCCCCCGGCAGGTACGCCCCGGTGGCCAGCACCGAAACATGACGGGTATCGGATGAGGTGGTCGGCATTGATGTCTGTCCTTTCAACTCGCTGTGGTCAGCCCGATCGCGACGGCCTGGCCCTCTAGCCCGCGTGCCAACGCGAGAGCGTTGCCCGGCGCGGACTCCCTGGCCTCGCCCGCCACGACGTCGAGATCGCAATCGACAGCGGGTTTCTCGAAGTTCGACGTCGGCGCGATGACGCCGCTGTAGAGCGACAGCGCGGCCACGGCGACGTTCAACGCGCCCGCGGCGCCGAGGAGATGACCGGTCTGGGGTTTCGGACTCGTGATCTGCGCGCGGTCGACATCGGACCCGAGAGCCGTTCGCAGTGCCCGCATTTCGGAGATGTCGCCCAGCGGCGTTCCCGATCCATGCGCGACCACCTGATCGACGGTCCCGACACCATCGACCGCCCGCGCGTCGGTACGCGCTCGATCGATCGCCCGAACCAGGCCGCGGCCGTCGGCGGAACTGCCCGGCGCGCGCACCGATTCGTTGCCCATGCCGAAACCGGTCACCTCGGCGTAGCACCGGGCGCCACGTGCGCGGGCGTGCTCGCGTTCTTCCAGAACGAGGACGACACCCCCGTCGCCGAGTACCGCGCCGCTGTGGTCGTGGTCGAAGGGACGACACGCCCGCTGAACCAGTTCATTGTGTGTCGTCAGCAGTCCGAGGCCGTCCATCTTCGACATGGCCCACCACGTGGTGGCATCGTCGCAGCCGCCCGCCACCGCTATGTCCGCCTCGCCGCGGCGCACCGTGCGCATGGCCCGGCCTATCGCGGTGGCTCCCGCGTCGGCGGCCCCCGCGTAATAGGCGTTGAGACCTCGTATGCCGAACATCAACGACACGTGGAAACACACGGCGCTCTGCAACCCCTCCACATAGATCAGCGGCGGGATCACCGACGGCGCGAGCTCCCCTATCATCCGGATACTCGATTCCCCGTCCACATCCCGGATGCCGACGATGCCTGCGATCAGCGGATCGAGATCGCAGACGTCTTTGTTGCCGCCCAGATACAGCCCGGTGCGGATGCCCAGTGCGTCCTTGTCCAGTCCCGCGTCGCCGAGGGCGAGCCGTGCCGCGGCGATGCCGAATCGGTCACCGCGAGTCGACATCCGCATCGTGCGTGCCGACATGAATCGCGCCGGGTCGAAATCGGTTGCTTCCGCGCCGATCCGGGTGCGCAGCGGCCCTGTGTCGTAAGCGCGCAACGGGCCCACGGCGCTGCGACCGGCGGTCAACGCCTCCCAGGTCGCGGTGACACTTTCGCCGAAGGCCGTCACGAACCCTATTCCGGTGATCATCACACGCCTCATCAAGCGGCCCTTCCGATGACGAGACTGGTGTTAGAACCACCGAAGGCCAGGGCGTTGACCACGACCGCCCGCACCGGCATCGCACGGGCGATGTGGGGCACATAGTCCAGATCCAGTGCCCGGTCCGGAGTGTCGAGATTGGTCGTCGGCGGCACGATCGACTCGCGAATCGCACCGAGTCCGGCGATCACGTTCAACGCCGCCGAGGCCGCGGTGAGATGGCCCGCCATGGACTTGGGCGAACTGACCACGAGTCGGTAGGCATGATCGCCGAAAACCTTTTTGATGGCCCGGGTTTCGGAGAGGTCGTTGCCCGGCGTCCCGGTGCCGTGGGCCACGATGTAGTCGATACCCGCTGTACCCACACCGGATTCGGCGATCGCCGCCTCCATCGCCTCGGTGGCGCCAGCACCGTCGGGTGGCGAATCGGTGATCCGCCAGGCGTTCAGGGTGGAGGAGAACCCCAGGATCTCCCCGTGCGGGCGCGCGCCGCGAGCGCGCGCCGATTCCAGGTCCTCCAGCACGAAGGCCCCCGCCCCCTCTCCGAGCACGAATCCCGACCGGTGTGCGTCGAACGGACGCGAGCCTGCCTGCGGCCTGTCGTTGTATTTGTCGGTCAGCGCGCCGAGCACGCCGAAGCCGATGATGTCCGCCCACGCGGTCAGCGAGTCGTAGCCGCCCGCCACCATCAGATCGGCGTCCCCCTCCTGGACCAGCCGAAACGCCTCGCCGATCGCGTGTCCGGAACCCGCACACGCGGTGTGGATTCCGACCATCGGACCGTGGGCCCCGAGCAGACGCGCCATCGCGTTGAGTGGGACGTTCTGGTTACCGGTCATCACCTGACTCGGCGCCTGGGTGACGAAGGCGTCTCCGGTTCCCGATCGAGTCCGGGCACCCGCGATACGCAGCAGCAGGTCGACGCTCGGCCGTCCCGCGCTGGCCCCCATCGCGACTCCGCGCCGGTCCGAGTCGTACGGGATCTCCTCGTCCAACCCGGCATCGCGCAATGCCTCGGTCACCGCCGCCAGCCCGAAGAGTCCCGGGCGATTGACCCAACGCCGGTCGGCACGCGGAGACACCGCGACCGCCGGGTCGAAGTGGTCGGGTACCTGACCGGCGATCCGCACCGGGAAGGTGGTGCAGTCGAAGGTTCTCAACCGACTGATGCCGCTGCGGCCGGCGATCATATTCGCCCAGGTGGTCGGGGCGTCGATGCCCAGTGGCGTCACCGCGCCCATCCCGGTGATGACAACTCGTCTCATGCGCTGTCCCCGACGAATACGGCGCGACTCAACGAGGCGCTCCCGCCGCCGCGTGCTCGGCCTCGCGCTGCCGGGCCGCGAGCAAATGCACCAGATCGATCAGATTGCCGACCGTGACCAGGCCGAGTACCTGGTCACCGCGCAGTGGACCGGTCAGCGAATCGCGGTCGAATTGCGGCAGCACCTTTTCGAGGTGGGCCAGCCCCACCTCTGTCACGATCTCGTTCTCGTCCCCGAACTCGTCGTCGGGTATGCCGCCTTGCAGCAGATCGGCGACATCGGTGACCGAGATCGCCACCTCGGTGTCCCGGTGGATGCGGAACATGACATCGAGCATGTCGATCGATTCCGCGCCGAGTTCATCGATCAAGGTGGACTCTCGGTGGATCTCGTCTTCTTCCAGTCCGATCGCGTCCGCGATGGACGTGATGACCACAGCTGTGAGTTCTTCGGCGGTACCGGTCATGCGATCTCTCCTTATCGGTTGTCGGAATTCGGATTTCAGCGATAAGCCCGTGTCACGGCGGTCAAGCGCCGACTGTCGTTGGTGCTGCGCACCGTGGCGGCGCTCACGGTGCGGCCGACGAGCCCGCTCAGCACTCGGCCCGGGCCGACCTCCAGGTAGTCGGTGACGCCCATGCCATCGGCGGTGGTGAGCACATCCACCCAGCGCACCCGGGCGGCCGGTTGTCCGCGCAGGAGTTCGCGCGCCTGTTGTCCACCCTCGACCACGGTCGCGGTGACCGAGCTGATCAGCGGTAGGACCGGATCGGCGAACACCACATCGGCTGTCGCCGAGGCGAATTCGTCTTCGATCTCACGCATGAGCGTGCAATGGAACGGCGCGCCGACTCGCAACTCGACCGTTCGGTCGGCACCGGCGAACCTGGCCGCTCGCGCCGCGTCCAGTACCGCGCGCCGTTCGCCCGACAGCACCGATTGACGCGGCTCGTTGTGGTTGGCGATCTCGACGACACCGTTCACGTCGGCGCAGATGTCCTCGAGCAGGTGCACCGCGAGTCCGGAGACCGCAATCATCGCCCCCGGTGTCCGCCGGGCCACCTCGGCCATCAATCTGCCGCGCACCCCGACGAGCCGCAACGCGTCGACAGGGTGGAGTACCCCGGCCGCGACCAGGGCCGGGAATTCACCGAGACTGTGTCCTGCCACGATGTGTGGCTCGACTCCGGCCGTGCGCAGAACCTCGTAGATCGCCAGGGAAGTCACCGCCACGGCGGGTTGGGCGATTTCGGTCGGAGTGAGCTGCTCGGCGTCGGCGAAGGTGCACAATTCGGTCAGCGGCATGTCCAGCACTTCGTCGGCCAGGGCGAACAGTCGCGCGGCCGCCGGGTGCCGCTCGATCAGCCACGCGGCCATTCCGGGTCGTTGCGCCCCCTGGCCGGGGAACATCGCCAGCACGCGCCGCGTCGGCGCGGCGCCGTGACGAGTGGGGATCGGAGCGAGAGACGACGACATGTCTCGACTCTGGGCCGCTTACCTAGGCGTGGACCTCGAGCGGACCTCGAGCCGATCCAAACGACCCGCGTCGAGCCTCCGTTCAGCTCGATGAATCGGCATCTCTGCCGCAGCGGACAATCACACACCGGTCATCGCCGGGTGGGATTCCTACCCGCGTCTCGGTGACTGTGTCGCGCGTCCCGGAAGTCGTTGTCGCTCAGCAGAGTTGCGAGGCGTGCGGCGAACCGGCAACGCCCCGCACGAGCCACGGTCGGGGCGCCTCAGCCGGCACGGCCGCCGCATCTCGAGCGCTGCCGTGCCGCTTCGCCGCCGACTCGCGCTAGAAGCGCATGTGCGCCAGCCGCTTCTCGATGATCTGTTCAGCGTCGGCGATGATGCTGTCGACCACCTCGCGGCACGACAGCACCTCGTCGATGAGCCCCTGGGCCTGACCGGCCCACCACAGGCCACCGTCCATATCACCGTTGCCCAACACCTCGCGGCGACCACGTTCACCCGAGGCCAGGTGCGCGATATCGGCGAAGGTGGCGCCGGGACGCCGCGACAGTTCGGTGATCTCGTCCGATATCGCGTTCCGCGCCACCCGGGCGGTGTTGTGGAACTGACGGAAGATCAGCGCGGTCGCGCGTTCGTCGTTCGCGACGATCTGCTGTTTGACGTTCTCGTGCACCGGGGCCTCGGTGGTCGCGACGAACCGCGTCCCCATGTTGACCGCGTCCGCACCCAGCGCCAAGGCCGCGACCAGGCCCGCGCCGTCCGCGATCCCTCCCGAAGCGATGATCGGAATGCGGAGTTTGCGGGCAGCGGCGTTGATCAGCACCAGACCCGGAATATCGTCCTCCCCCGGATGTCCCGCGCATTCGAACCCATCGATGCTGATGGCATCGACACCGAGACGCTCGGCCTTGAGCGCGTGACGCACCGCGACCGCCTTGTGGATCACCTTCACACCGGCCGCTTTGAACGTCGGCAGATGCGGCTCCGGATTCGCCCCCGCCGTCTCCACGATCTTCACACCACCGTCGACGATCGCGTCTCGGTACTCGTCGTAGGGCACCGGGTTGACGGTCGGAAGGATGGTCAGATTGACCCCGAACGGCTTGTCGGTCAATTCCCGCACCCGCGCGATCTCACGGGTCAGATCCTCCGGCGTCGGCTGGGTCAGCGCCGCCAGGAAGCCGAGAGCTCCCGCCTCCGCGACGGCCGCGATCAGCTCCGCCCGACCCACCGCCGTCATCCCGCCACACACGATGGGATGTTCGATCCCGAACTCCTCGGTGAACCTGGTCTTCAACACCGCAACCGTCCTTCCCGAGCCCGGATCCGGGCCGATACACTCCGACCGAGAGAATATCGTATGTCTGCGGTGAAAATAACGTTCTCATCGGCCGCCGATACGTCTGCCCCGAAACTTTTCGCCCCTCCGCATCCGCCGACGTAGCGCCGATCGAGCGATTCTCGGTGCGGCAACGGCGGTTCGGTTCGCGAGTCGCAGGCAGCACGACGAGCAGACATGCTCAGATGCCGTCGACGGTGACGATCTCGAAGGTCGTCGGCGTACCCGGTCCCATGGGCCCGCCACGATCGAATTGGGAGGCGACGACCAGTGTGCGGTCGGCGAGGCGGACCAGGGTGGTCGGGATCTTCAACGCGGGGTCGGTGAGCGCGTCGGTGCGGGTCGCGGTCGCGCCGTTGTCCGTGATCGACCATCGGCTGATCGTGTTGATCGTGTTCTGGGCCACCCGGAGCGTGTTGCCCTGTAAGTCCAGGCCGTCGCCGTGGGTGAGGTCGCCGCCGCGCAGCACGACTTTGTGGATCGGAGCGACGACATCGGGCGCGAGAGTAATGCGGTACAGCTCGCCCGGGATCATGTCGACGACGAGTAGATAGTCCCCGACGGGGTCCACCACGATCCCGTTGAGGTTGAACGCGCCGGGATCACGGGGCGTCAGCATCCCACTCAGGTCGAATCCCACCGACAGATCGGTCCGGGTGCCGCGTGCGATGGCCTCGTCCAATTGTTGCGGAGTGACCCGGTAGACGACACCGCGGACCGAGTCGGTCAGATAGGCGGTGCCATCGGTGGCGACGGCGAGATCGTTGACGAACCGCGGGGCCGAGCCCGGAACGTCGAAGCGGGCGAGCAGGGCGCGGTTGGTGATGTCGTAGACGGTGACGCCCGCGGTCGAGTCGGTCACCCACAGCCGACCGGCGCGGTCGACCTCCAGGCCGTTCGCGGTGCGACGGCCGTCGGCGCCTTCGGGCAAGAAGACTTCGGCCGTGGTGGCCGCGGAGGTCGCGCGGTAGATCGCGCCGGTGCTGTAGGAGCCGACGTAGGTGTCTCCGGTACGGGGATCGGCCGCGATGCCCTCGGGATAGACGCGATCGCCGGGTAGCGAGTAGGCGGTTTCGATCGGCCCGTGGGCAGCGTCCGAGCCGCAGGCGGCGGCCAGGACCGTGAGAGTCGTTGCGGCGGTGAGGGTGAAGCGATGACGGAAGCGCGTGTGGAACATGGTCCTGCCTTGGTCGACTCGAACACATTTGAGGTCATCTCTAAAATAGAGCTCTAAGTTATATTAGAGCTCTAATGAACGTCAAGAGTCGAATGACAGGGCGGGCGGATACGATGCGTTCATGACGTCCATGCCGCCCTCGGAGCGCCTCGGGTCTTACATCAAGCGCGCTGAACAGGCGCTCACGGTGGCCAAGAACGCGGCGTTGAAGCCGGCGGGCGTCACCGTGCCGCAGTATTCGGCGCTGCTGTTTCTCACCGGGAATCCGGGTATCTCGGCCGCCGCGCTGGCCCGGCTGTGCGGTGTCACCCCGCCGACCATGAACACGATCCTGAACAATCTGCAGGAGCGGGGTCTCATCGAACGCAGCCAGCACGAATGGCACCGCAATGTACTCGAGACCCGCCTCACCGAACGCGGCGCGGAGGTCATGCGGGACGCGGATGTGCGCGCTATCCGCGTCGAGCGGGCCGTGGGAGCGGCCTTCACCGACGAGGAGCGCGCCACCCTTCAGGACCTACTGACTCGCTGCGCCGATGCTTTCGACGGTATCCGCGCCGAGACGGCCGCGGACTCGAAACCCGTTTAGGGCCTCAGCGTTTCGCCTTTCACGCGAAGTCGAATATCGGTGGCAGCACGACGATCACGGCGGCGGCCCACGCACCGTAGACCGGCACGTACCGGGTCTGCCAACGTTCGACGTCGGCGAACCCGCACCGACCGCGGACGAACCCGAATCCCAGCCACGCCGACCACGCCAGATTCACCAGCAACACCAGGTTCATGCCCAGTGCCACCGTCTTGTTCGCGGTGAAGCCGAACTCCGCGATACGCGAGAGCATCGCGGCCAGCATCACCGCATCGACGGCGAGGGCGCTGAGGATCAGGACCAGTTGCAGCCGGTCGAAGGTGTCGGGCGAGGCCAGCGGATCGCGCGCGGAGATCGCGTACAACAGCAATCCGAGCACGACCACGAGAATCAAGTCCATCAGGATCAACAGATTGCGGTCGATGTCGATCACGCTGCGGTTGGTCGCGAACGCCACCAGCAGCGCCAGCAACATCACGATGGTGAGCGGAGTGAACACCCGCGTGAGTACCGGGGCGATGTTCTCCACCACGTTCTGCTTGGCCTCGACCAGCCAGGCCGCGACAATCACCGCACCCGCGACGCCGAAGGGCGCCACCCAGTCTTCGACGACCCATTCGATATCGATGTCGAGCGTGTCGAACGCGCTCACCGTCAGCCCGGTCAGTACAAAGCCACCGAAGGCGAGCAGGGTGAGGTAGACGATCCATTCGCCGGTGAATCGGATGAAATCCATTCGGCGCCGGTCGGATCGCCACTGTCCGCCGACGTAGGCGAGACCGACCACGAACCACAAGGCGATCGGCGCGTGGATCGCGGCGATGACCTCGGTCGATCCGTCCGGGTCGAAGGGAAATACGTTCAGTACGACGGCCGCGAGCGCGAACGGCACCAGCAACGCAGCCGCGACACGCGGCGAGACCTGCCGCTTCCACGCGAAATATCCAGCGAGGAAAGGCAATACGAACAGGCTGACATTGCGCGCTACCGCGCCACCATCGAGTACCGCGAGGCCGACCTTCAACGTCAGCGCCGCGATGACGACCAGGGCGAGCACGACGATCAACTCACGCTTGGGACGGTCGCCCCCGCCTTCGGGTTCGGTCGGCAGCAGTACCAGCTGTTTCCACAGCCGATCGGAATGTTCGCGCGCGAACTCACGCGAGATCGAGTCCACACTGCCCATCCGTTTGACCGCGACCAGGAACGCCTCGTCGGATGCCAGTCCCACACCGGTCAGATCCGAAACCTGCTCGCGCAGATGACCTTCCATCTCCTCGACGTCGGCGGCCGATATCGCGCGATGCCGCTGGACATATCCGCGCCACTGCCCGATCTGCGCTTCCAACTCGGCCTCGGCACTCATCACACCCACCCCTTCGCCACTGCCGACGGCTGCTCCACGCTACGCCAGACCTGCCCGAGCGCGTCGGCCACGACAGCCCACTGGGTGCGGCGCTCGGCGAACACGGCCCGGCCCGAATCGGTGATCGCGTAGTGTTTGCGCCGCCGCCCGCTGTCGGCGGACTGCCAGTTCGACGTCACATAGCCCAGCCGCTCCAACCGGTGCAGCAGCGGATAGAGCATCCCGTCGGTCCATTGCATACGCCCGCCGGACAACTCGTTGACCCGCTTGAGAATGGCGTACCCGTAGGACTCGCCGTCAGCGAGGATTCCGAGCACCAGCGGCGTCGCCGATGCCGCTACCAAGTCTTTGTCGATATGCACCGAACTCCGATACCTAGATCTACTATGTATCGACGTTAGCAGACACGACCCCGCGGTCTCCGGAACCGGGGAAACCGACGGTCGGGGTTTCCGACCGATTCCCTTTGTGCGGAGACGATTTCGGGGCTGGTCATAGTACTGCACCGGGGTCTTCCGTAGGCGGGCTGGCCGCAGCGCAAGGCCGAATTTGCTCTATCCTGAGCCGAACGCGCGCCGGGCCGGGCAGCGCCGGAGGGGGAGAACAGTGGCGTATCAGCAGTATCCGGGGTCCTACGGGCCGTATCCCGGTGGCAATACGGCATCCGCGCCCAGCGGTGCCACAGCGATCATCGCGGGCATGTCGGCGTGTCTCGGTGTGCTGGGCAATCTCGGCGGTGGGCTGGTTCTTCTCGTGATCGGCGTCTCCCGTGGTGGTGTGGAATTCGCGGGAATCGATCTGCTTCATCTACTCCGCTATCGCGGCTACTACACCTTCCCCTCCGTCGTCACCGTGGTTGTCGGGGTCGGCCACCTCATCACCGCGATCATTCTCGCCGTCGGTGCGATCATGTTGTTCAACCGCAAGGCGTCGGGACGCTCGCTGGTCGTCGCGGGATGCGCGGGGACGATCCTGTGGAGGATCCTCGGCGTGATCGGAATAGCGCGCATCATCGGCCCCGAAGAGGTCGGCCTCATTCTGGGCGGAGAAGGCGCACTGGGATCGGTGATCTTTCCGATCGCGACGATGATTCTTGCCCTGGTGCCCGCGACGTCCACGTGGTTGGCCTCGCGACCGGCGTCGGTGCAACCCGGCTATCCCCGGCCCGGTCGACCCCGGCCCGGATTCGCGCCACCGTACAACCCGCAGTTCGGGACACCACAGTTCGGGACACCGCAGCCCAACTATCCGCAGCAGCACGGCTATCCACAACAGCCCTACAGCGGCCAGGCCGCTCCCGTCTATGGCCCGCCGTCCGGCGTGCCGCAACCCGCCCCGGCCTATCCGTCGGTGCCCGATCCGCTGACCGAATCCCCGGAAAGCCGGCGACAACAAGGTGGTTGGTGATGTCGCCATCGCGCCGCGAGGGGTTCCGGCCGGGTGTCACAGGTGACATGACCTGACGCCACCGATGCCGACGGCACATTATCGACACGACGAGCGGGACCGCACACGAAGGCTGCGGTGGCGACCGTGATCCCTGCCCTCACGTGCCGGATTCGGTCGCCACGTGCGCACTGACCGAGACGCCCGACCGCTCCGTCCCGACCCCGCCAGGAGAAGGACGGACCGGCCGTCGGCGTCCGATTCATCGGTCGGACCCGACAACAAGGTGCGGTCGGCGTCGACACACAGTGGCCGGAGTTCCTGGGAGCGTTCAGACCTCGCCCTCGAGGGTCAACACGACCAGCGGAACCGGCCGATCGACTTTGGACTGGAAGTCCGCCAATAGCGGGTTGTTGATCAGCACCCACGCTACGAACTCGTGGTAGTCCTCGCCTTCGAGCACCGTGCCGATCGCCCGGTATGTCTTGTCCCGGAGTTCGATGGTGACCTGCGGATTCGCCTTGATGTTGTACCACCACGCGGGGTACTTGTCCTCGACGAACGAGCTCACGTACATGATGTCGCCGCGATACAGGGGCCCCAACGGAGTCGTGTGCCGCTTGCCGCTCCTGGCCCCGATAGTGGTGAGCAGGATGAGATCCCCGCCCGCGTAGGCGCCGCCCACCTTGCCCGAATTCCCCCGGAACTCCTCGATCACCTCGTCATTCCAGTCGGCGATGCCGCCGTCCTGGTCCCACGCCCGGTTCCACGGCGCATTCGGATCGTTGTAGTCGGTGATGTCGGCCTGATCCAGCTGTCCCGCAGTCGATTCCGTTTCGCTCATGATTCGAGTATCGCGAGGAGATAGGACAATTGACGTCCTAACCTCGCCGAGATCTCGAGGTATTTCGCAAGCCAGCCCGTGCCGGGTCAGTCACACCGAAACCGGTGAGATCGATGATGTCGTCGAACTTTGCCACTTTGACGCTGACCGGGACTCTCGCCGCTGACCGCCGCCGTATTCAGTTGCCTCGGCCAAGAAGGGCGTATGACGTTCGCACGTATGCCTGCGGACGCACCGGCCATTCCGGGCCGCCAGCAGAGGAATTGGTACCGGGCAATGCACCCGGTTCCCCTGCACCCCTGGACGGACTTCGCCGTGGAACTGTCGGGGGTCCGGTCGGGCGCTACGGATCTCCTGCGCCCGGATCGGCCGCATCGCCGTCGCGGCGACGTCCTCGCCGAGCAATTGGAGAGCGGGCACGAGCGGGACCCACACGACTGCACGAGACACGCGGATTCCCTTCACTACCTCTACAGAGCCCCCCGGGCGTATAGATCAGCAACCCTGGTGAGGGAAGAGCGACACCTCAGTTCGAGTGGCGGAGCAACGAGTCAGCGGTGACCGGATTGTGTGGCCGGGCCTGGCCTACGTCCATTTCCAGGCAAGCGTGCGCGCCACCGGGCTGAAGGTCGAATCCATAACAGGTACAGAATCATCCGGTCCTCGGGCACCGTCGAATTCCGACATCGGGAGGTGAACCGCTGTGCGTGCCACACGAGCACATCGGCACCGCCGCTATCACCACCGTTTCGCGAAGCTCCACGCAACCCGATTCCACCACCGCCACTCCCGCGGCGGCAGGGTGGTACTCACCGGTCTCGGCCGCTTGCCGTCGACCACAGACCACCGAGGCCGCGCCGATCATCACCTCCGACCTCCCAATCCTCACCGCCGCCAGTGAGAGCGCACCACCTTGCGGTCACCCGGTTCGCCGCCCGCCGCGCCACTGCTGCGCGAGTTCGTTGGGGCGCGGCGACGATTCGATCGTCGCTACCACTCGGGATCGGCGTGGTAGATCTCGCGGTATTCCTTGGCGAAGACGCGGCGGCCGAGCACGCGCCAGGCCAGTCGGGCGGGCAGTGGCATCTCGGCCAGCAGGTTCCTGCGGTGGGTGTCGGGGACGCCTTGCAAGATGAAACCGAGGAAGACCAACTGGCGGTTCTTGGGCATGTGCTCGCGGCCGCGTTCGCCGAGCGCTTGCCATTCGGTCGCGGTCATCACGGCCTCGACGACGGGCAGGAGGCACCGCTCCTCCTCGGCCATGTGCTCGTCGAGGGCATCGGCCAGCGCTCGCGCCGTCTCTGCGAGCCGATCCCGGATCGACGGGTCCGCGGTGGTGGCGAACTCGGCACCGTCGCGGTGGGCGCGTTCGGTGAGTTCGGTGATCCGCGTGTGCTGTTCCTCCATCCGCAGCACCAGCGCGGCGTCGGCGGGGGCGCGTTCGAGCAGGATCGGCCAGACGAGTTCGTCCTCGCCGGTGTGGTGGTGGTGCAGGCCGGTGCCGAGTTCGTCGAGAAAGGCGATCAGGCGCTGGGCACGGACGCGATCTCCAGGAGTGACCGCCGCGATGAGGCCCGGCAGGGCGCGGAAGTGACTGCGGAAGGCGTTGTGCACGGCGATCATGTCGTAGGTGTCGGGACGCTCGGATGCGGTGCGGGTGGCGCTCATGCTGTGCTCCTGTTGCTGTCGGGGACCACGGCGACTGTGCGGCCCGCTACTTGCAGCCCGCTTGTGAGGCACTGCACGGGGGCCGTTCTAGACTTGGCGCGTCATGGTTCGGATCGGGGTGCTCGGCGCGCTGACCGCGGCGGACGATCGGGGCGAACTCGATCTCGGCGGTCCGCGGCAACGCGGCGTGCTCGCGCGACTGTTGGTCGCGCGCGGTGAAGTGGTGCCGGTCGATCGCCTGATCGATGACCTGTGGCGGGGTGAACCGCCGCCGCGGGCGCTCGGCGCGCTGCAGGCCTACGTGTCGAACCTGCGGCGATTGCTGGAGCCGCAGCGGGCGCCGCGCACACCCGCCACCATTCTGATCAGCCGGGCACCCGGCTACGCGCTACGCCTCGCTACCGAAGACGTGGACGCCTGGCTCTTCGACGCGGATATGGATGCCGTTGGGCAACAGAATGATCCGCGCGAACGGGGGCGGACGCTGGAACGTGCGCTCGCCTTGTGGCAGGGCCCCGCCTACGCCGCCTTCACGGAGGAGCCGTGGGTGACCGCCGAAGCGGCGCGGCTGGAGCAATTGCGGCTGGGCGCGCGTGAACGACTCGCGGCCGTCCTGCTCGAACTGGGCGAGGCGGCGCGTGCCGCGGCCGAGGCCGAGATGTTGTGCAGGGAGCACCCGTTGCGGGAGGAGGCGTGGCGGCTGACCGCGCTGGCTCGGTATCGCGCGGGCCGTCAGGCCGACGCGCTCAGCGCCCTGCGGCAGGCCCGCGATGTTCTCACGACCGAGCTCGGCATCGATCCCGGTCCGGCGCTGGCCCGCTTGGAGGCGGATATCCTCGCGCAGCGAATACCGTTGGGTGAGCAGGTAATTCCGCTCGCTGAAGCATCGGCTGTCGCGGAGGTGAGTGTCGCGCGGTCCGCGCCGGATCCAGGTTTGTTCGGCCGAACCGTGGAACTCACCGCGCTGCACGAAGCAGCCGCTGGAACCGGAGCTCGCTCGGCGACGGTGGTAGGCGAAGCGGGCAGCGGGAAATCGACTCTGCTGCGACACTTCGGCGACACCTTGCGCGCGTCCGGGCAACAGGTGGTGGTCGGACGTTGTCCGGAGGACGATACGGCTCCGTCGGCGTGGGCCTGGGTCGAGATCCTGCGGGCCCTGGCCCGCGAGCACGATCCCGGTGAATTCGCGCCCGCCTTGGCGCCGCTGCTCACCGACGGTGGCGGCGGACACGACGTCGACAGCGCCCACGGCCGCTTCCTCTTGCATCGAGCGGTCTGCGGCTACCTCACCGCCGTCGCCGTGGCCGCCCCTACGACGATTCTGCTCGATGATCTCCATCGGGCCGACACCGAGACAGCGGCGCTACTCACCGCGGTGGCGACCCGGGTACCCGGGCTCGTGGTGATCTGCTACCGCCCCGACGAGGTGCCGCCAGCGTTGGCCGACGCGCTCGCGACCTTGGCCACCACCGTCCGCGCCCGAGTTCGGCTGAGCGGCCTGGGCATCGAGGACAGCGGTCGCCTGATCACCGCCGTGACCGGAAACGCTGCGGCCGATGACGTGGTGGCTACGTTGCACGAGCGCACAGGCGGAAATCCGTTCTACCTCACCGAGGTCGCCCGGCTCCTGCGGAGCGAGGGTGAGCTGGTCGCCACGTCGGACATTCCAGAGGGCGTGCGGGACGTGCTGCGCCGCAGGTTTTCCCGGCTTCCCGAGACCGGCGTCGCGGTGCTGCGCCTGGCCGCGGTGATCGGCAGGGAGTTCGACGTCGCGCTGCTGGTGCATGCCGCCGAGGTGTCAGAGGACGACGTGCTGGACGCGGTCGAAGCCGGAGTGCTGGCGGGGTTCCTCGACGAACCTGTCAGCGGCCGAGCGCGTTTCACACACGTTCTGGTGCGGGACACACTGCTCGCCGACCTGTCCAGGGTCCGCCGCGACCGATGGCATCGACGGGTTGCCGCCGGGATCGAGGAACTCGATCCCGGCGATGTCGCTGCCTTGGCCCACCACTACGGCGAGTCGGTGAATCCGCAGACAGCACGACGGGCCGCCGACTACGCCGTGGCGGCGGCCGAACAGGCCGAGCGGCGCTACGCCCACGACGTCGCCGCGGCCGGGTACGAACGCGCGGTCGCGGCGCTCGAGCGCCATACCGTCGTCGACACCATCGAGGAACGGGTCACGATACTGAGCCGGGCGAGTCGAAGCCATCTCGCCGCCGGCGCGGGACTCGCTGCTCGAACCGCTCGACATCGGGCCGCGGAACTGGCCGAGGAGGCACGCCGGACCAATCTGGTAGTACGGGTGCTCACCGCCTGGGACACACCGACTCCGTGGATGAATCGGTTGTACGGCGTGGTCGAGCACCGAGTCGTCGGTTGGATCGAGGACGGACTGAGTTGGCTCGGCCTCGCTCTCGACGATCGCTGCCGACTGCTGGTCACCCTCGTCGACGAACTCGGTGGCGAGGCGAGCGAACGCGCGGCCGTGGCCGCCGCCGAAGCGGAAGCCCTGGCCCGTGAACTCGGTGACGACGCCCTGCTCGCTCCCGCGCTGCAAGCTACGGCTTCGCTCTACGATTCGCCGGACCGCGGCCCGCTCGGGGCAGAGCTGATCGAAGTCGGGCGGCGCACCGGCCGCGGCGACTATCTCCTCCTCGGCCACACGGTCGCCATCCAGGCCGCCGCGTCCGAGGCCGACATGACCGCCGTGCGCGAGCATCTCCGGGAAGCCGCGATGCTGGCCGATCGCTATCAGTGGCGGCAGGCGCAGGTGGCGAACACGATGACGCGCGGGCTGGTCGCCCTCGCGACCGGCGACCCCGACACAGCCGAACAGCACTATCTGGAAGCGAACGAACTGCTCACGCGCGCGGGCATTCTCAATGCGGGAGGAATCCTGGGCATGGCGCTGTTCGTGGTGCGGCTGCACCAGGGCCGTGTCGGTGAACTCGTGGAGATGATCAGGGCTTACGCCGACAGCGCCGCCTCCGCGGCGAGCGCCGCCGACTCGGTGGACTTCCTGGTGCTGGCCCTGCTCGCGGTAGAGGACCGGACCGAAGCGGCGCGGGTACGGCGCCGGGCGCAGCCGATCCGCGACGACCTGTTCCGATCGTTCTTCCTCACACTGCGCGGCATGGGGGTCGCGGCGTTGGGCACGCCCGACGAGGCCACCGCGCTCTACCGTGATCTGTATCCCTTCCACGACCGGCTCGGTGGCGCCGACACCGGTTCCTATACGGCCGGTCCGGTCGATACCGTCCTCGGTGACCTGGCGGCTCGGCGAGGCGACGCCGCGCTCGCCGCCGTCCACTACCGCGCCGCGCTCCGCGTCGCCGAACGCTGTGGCAACCCGACCTGGACCGCGGCCGCGGTCGAACGCCTCGAGCACTAGCGTCTCACTGGCCGCTCGCAAGTCGGATCCGGACCATCGCTCTCGACGATTCCCGCCGCCCCAGGAGTACCCGTGCCCCGTACCCGCCGCTTGCGCACAGCCACCGATCTGTACCTGAAGACCGTGACCACCACCCACCGCAAACTGCTCGACCTCAGCGGCGGCCGCGTCGGCACTCGATTCAAGAAGATGCCCACCCTCGCTCTCACCACCAGGGGACGGCGAACAGGGTTGCCGCGCATCGTGATCCTCACCGTTCCCGTCGTGGAGAACGGCAGCTACCTGATCGTCGCCTCGCGGGGCGGCGACGACATCTCGCCGGACTGGTTCCACAACCTGTGTGCCGATCCCGAGGTCGAGGTATCTTTCCAGCACGGTGCCGAACAACCCATGACCGCCCGTGTCCTCACCCCTCAGGAGCGCGAACAGCGGTGGCCGCAGGTTCTCGCTGCCTATCCGGGATACGAGACCTACCAGAAGCGAACCGCGCGCCAGATCCCCCTGGTTGTTCTCAGCCCACGAGAATGAACAGCATCGCGATACAGCGGGCGAGCAGTTGCACCCGGATGGTCGATTCGGTAGGTGATCACCTCGACGCACCCCGGCACCTGATCACGGCTGCACCGTCACAGACAGTCGCCGATATTCACCGGCAGAACCACCCGGGCTATCTGCAATCAAATGGCAAACACGACGTCACCCGGTCGTTCATCATGGTTTCCCGCTGCGCGGTTCAGATCCCATAACCTCGATCGAGGCCGATCACGCGGGAGTGCGGATGATTGACAGAGAACTGTCGCGACGGCGGCTGTTCGGGATCGCCGCATCCGCCGCGCTCACGGCCGGATGCGGTACCGCACACGGTGATTCGATCACCCTGACCAGTACAGCCACTCCCGTCACGACAGCAACGACAGTACCCATCACCGCGTCGGCGCAGGTGCCTCTACCTGCCGCTGTCGCCGCCCGCCACGCAGGCACCCAACCACGGCAGTGGGGTGTCGCGCTGCCCGGCATCACCAGTTCCTTCACGCCGACCGCCGATCAGATCGCGCTGACCTTCGACGCGTGCGGCGGACCGGGCAACAACGAGATCGATCAGGCCCTGGTGGATTTTCTCGTCGCGCAACAGATTCCGGCGACCTTGTTCCTGAACCGACGATGGATCGACGCCGATCCGGCGCGGACCATGCAGTTGGGCGCAAATCCGCTCTTCGAGCTGGCCAATCACGGATCCGCACACAAACCACTGTCGGTGACCGGACGCGCCGCCTACGGTATCGCGGGCACCACATCGACACAGGAAGCCGCCGAGGAGGTCTGGACCAACCACCTCAGGCTGACCGAACTGACCGGCACCCCACCCCGGTTCTTCCGCGCGGGCACCGCGCACTACGACGAGATCGCCGTCGCCATCATCGAAGACCTCGGCGAAACACCGATCGGATTCACCCTCAACGCAGACCACGGCGCCACGGCGACGGCCACACAAGTCGCCTCGGCCATGAGAACCGCCACCCCCGGAACGATTTCGCTCGCACACCTGCACAGACCCCGATCGGGCACCGCGGCCGGCATGATCGACGCGCTTCCGGCCCTGCGCGCCCTGGGCTTCACCTTCATCCACCTCTGACAGCGAACAACCGACCCGACGCGTGTCGCCGAGCGAAACCGCACCGACGGTGATGCGCGCCCCCTCCCCCGTGCAGCACCGCAACTACGCGATGTGCGAGTCGTAGCGCTCGACGCCGCCGAGTCGGTGAACACCTGGGAATCCCTGCCGCACCTGCCTGTCGAGGGCGCTACGAATCGACAACCGGCCCCCAACGAGTGAGCTCGCGGATCGACCGAAGACATCCACCGCGCGGATCTGCGGACTTCTCCGGCGCGCGGACAGCCTCACACCGTGGTGGCGTGCATCATGTGCGTCACGGTGCCCGGGGCGAGTTCGGGGATCGAGGCGCCGTAGGAGGCCAGCGTCGACACAGTGGTGCGGTCCTCGACACGCGTGAAGCCGAAGGACGTCAGTTTGGCGGTGATCTGCTCGACGGTGAAGAAGCTGATCCAGGGTTCGCCGACCGAGGCGACCCGCTCCGCGCGGGCACGCAGCTGCTCGATGCCCGCTGCGTCAGCGGTGTCGACCGGATAGATGTAGTCGAAGACGACCTCCGCGCCGCCGCCCTGGGCGGCGATATAGCGCAAGGTTTCGTCGATCGACGGCTCGGTCAGGTACATCACGACCCCGAGCCACAGGTAGACGGCGGGCCGGGTGTGGTCGAAACCCGCCTCGGCCAAGCCCGAGGCGAGCGTGGACTGTTCGAAATCAACGGGCGCGAAAGTCAGCGACGGGGGGATATCGATGCCTGCCTCGGTCAACCGGTGCCGCTTCCACACCTGGGTGTCGGGATGGTCGACCTCGAAGAAGCGCGCGTTCTCGCCGTTCCTACGGTAGGCGGTGGTGTCCAGGCCCGCGCCGAGGATCACGACCTGGGCGACGCCGCGACCGATGGCGGCACTCGCCACATCGTCGGCGAACCGGCTGCGCGCGGCGATCAACAACCGCCGACGGCGAATCATCTCGGCATCGAGATCGATATCGAACCGGCTCTCGCCCATGAGGGCTTCCCCGACGAGCCGCTCGGCCAGCGGATCGGTGAACACCTGCGGATCGTCGGCGGTCTGATGCTGTGCTCGCGCCCGCGCCACGGCCATCGCGGTGAGGCTCGGTTGTCCGACCTGCATGCCGCCACCCTACTCACCCGGCCGGGGTGACCGCATCAGCCTTCGGTACCCCGGCCCCACGAGCCGCTGTCCCGGACGGTTCCCGGCGGCGGAGATCAGGGTCATCTCGCTCTCGCGGCCGCGGTGTGCTCCGCCCGGATCAATCGTGCTGAGGTGCGAGGCCGTGTCGCCTCGCGCGGTACAGCTGCACGAACATGGACACGCCGGTGATCAGGAGCACGGCCAGGGGCATCAGGGGCAGGTAGGAGACCCAGACGATGGGGTCGGCGGGCGCCAGGGCAATGAAGGTGGCCAGGATCGTGAGAATGAAAATGATCCCCGACCAGCGGTGCACCTGTGGGAGTAACGAAACGGGTTGGCCTTCGGCGCCCTCGGCGTTTCGGCGGCGCACGGTCGAATAGGTGATCCCAAGCAGAGCGATCCCGGAGAACAGAAGCAACGCCAGCGGGGCCAGCGGCAGGTAGGTGAACCACTGCGGCCCTCCTGCCGCCAACGCGACGACGGTGACGGCGATACTCGCCACGAAGGCGACAGCGATCCAGCGGTGGATCTGCCGGGTCGGCTTGCTCCAGGTCATCGAGATCTCCTCGGTGTGTTTCGTGCGGCCCGTGCGCGGTGGGATACCGGATGAACCTCGGTGTCATGACGCTAGCGACGACCTGACGACCAGCGCTTCTCGATTCCTGATCATTGCGGTCACCGGAGACCACGAGGTCGGATGGCAGGTATCGAACGCGCCGCGGCCCACGACCGCGCCAGCTCGGCCGTACAGAACTCGATGCCGTCACGATCAGGGAAATCGATCCGGTAACCGCTGATGCGAATCCGGGAGATCCCGCGCGGAGTTCGAGGTGCTGTATCGGCGGTTCCCGCTCTCCCGAACAGGCTCATCAGCCGGGTCGGCCTGCTCCGCGCACGACCCCGTTCCGGCACGCCGACGCGTAGAAACTTCGGGAAGGTCGAGGTCGACGCTTCCCGCCACCACCGGCAACACCGCGGCAACGCCGCACTAGGATCGAGGTCGAACGGTAGCGGAAGGACGCGGTGGTGGCGGGACTGTCGGTAGTGGTGGCAGATGACGACGTGTTGCTCCGTGAAGGTGTGTCGAGCCTGCTGACCCGGTCGGGCCTCGATGTCGTCGGACAGGCGGGCGACGGCGACGAACTCCTGGCGTTGGTGCGCGAGGCCCAGCCGCGACTCGCGATCATCGATATCCGGATGCCGCCGACCCACACCGCCGAAGGTCTCGAGGCGGCCAAGCGGATTCGCGCGGAGTTCCCGTCGGTGGCCATGCTGCTCCTGTCGGCGCATGTCGAAGTCGATCACGCGCTCGAACTCCTCGACGGCGGGCGCGGAATCGGCTATCTGCTCAAGAGCCGCGTCACCGACATCGCAGACTTCGTCGACACGCTCGGTCGCGTGGCCAACGGCGGGTCGGTCATCGATCCCGCGCTGGTCCACGAGTTGATCGCCGCGCAGCGCCGCGACGATCCGCTGGCAGCGCTGAGCGCCCGCGAGCGCGACGTACTCACGCTGATGGCCGAGGGACTGTCGAATTCCGGCATCGGCAAACGCCTGTGGATCACCGAGGGAACCGTCGAGAAACACGTGCGGAGCATTCTCAACAAACTGAATCTGAGCGAGACGACCGAGGACCATCGCCGGGTCCGCGCGGTGATCCTGTATCTGGACGCGATCTCCTGAGGGCGATCAACCGCGCGAACTGCTTCGCGAGGCCATGTTCACGATCAACTCGGCGGACAGCTCGAACTTCGGAAGAAAGCCGATCGCCGAACTGGACTCGACCATCTCGGCGAAATCCTCTTCGTCGTGCGTCGAGACCAGGATGACCATCGCGAGCGGATCAGTGGCATGCAGGGCCTCGACCACGTCGAATCCGCTCTCACCGCCCAGGTCGATATCCGCGAGGATCAGATCGGGGCGCGTCGCCCGCGCCGACTCCACCGCCGTCGCGAGGGTCGATGCCGTGCCCACCACCGTCATCCCCGCGGACTCCAGCATCTCGCGTGCCGCGAGGCAGAAGGCGGTGCTGTCGTCGACTATGAGACAGCGATGGGCAGCAGGGTTCACCCTTTCGAGGGTGTCAGACAACACCCCCACGAGGCATTACCGCTAGCCGGAAGATTCCGTCGCGTGGGCGGCGCGCGGCGCGACGACCTACCATCGCCATGTGCGAGGACCAATGATCGGGCTGCGTCACCATCGGCCACCGCGGTGACCACCACCGGCGAGGGCGGTGGTGATCACGACGCCGGGACTCGGCGCGATCGTCTCCTCGCCACGGTGCTGCGTCCGAGGACGCCACCGCGGGCCTGGGGTATCGCCACAGCGGTCGGCGTGATCGCGATCGAGGTGCTGGTCGTGCATCTGCTCGAGCGCCTCGCTCCCGACAGCGCGTTCGGCGCGGTCTTTCTCTTCGGTGTGCTGGTGGTGTCGGCGGGGTGGGGTTTCGGGATCGCGATCGCCACCTCGCTCGCCAGTGCCGCCGCCTACGCCTACGTCCATGTGTCGGAGAACAGCGAGAGCCTGGTTCCGGCGCTCCTCGTGTTCACCACGCTCGCGTTGTTGACCAATGTCCTCGTCGGCCAATCGCGACTTCGCGCCACCGAATCCGACCAGCGGCGCCGAGAAGCGGACATGTTGGCGGCCTTCGCGCGGACCATGCTGCGTGAGCCGATCTCATCGAGGATGTTCGAGGCCGCGGGCGCCCGGCTGACCGAGGTTCTCGATCTACCGCCGCCATACGCCGTGCTGGGACCCGCCGACCTGCCGGTGGCGCCAGGGCAGCAGCGCATCATGCTGCACGACGGAGAAACCCCGGCGGGAACCTTGCTGGTGCCCACCGACCTCACGGCGTCCGACGCGCGCCGGGTCCGGCGTATCGTGCCCGCCCTCGAAGCGTTGCTCGCCGCGGCCAACGACCGCCACGAACTCAACGAACACTCCGAGACCCTGGCACGTCAGCAGGCTGCTCTGCGCCGGATCGCCACACTGGTGGCGCGGCGCGGCGAGCCCGATGACGTGTTCCCGGCCGTGGCGACCGAACTCGCCGAGGGGCTCGGGGTCGAACACGTGTCGCTGGTGCGCTACGACGGCGAGTCGTGCGTGGTGCTCGCCGCATGGAACGGCAGTCCCGACGACCACCGTCTGACGGTGGGGGAGCGACTCGAACTGGGCGGCCACAACGCGAGCACCATCGTCCGAGCCACGGGCAAGCCGGTGTCCATCGATTACGCCGACGCGAGTGGCCCCATCGCCGAGCGCCTGGATCAGCGGGATTTCCGTTCCGGGCTCGGCGTGCCGATCGACATCGACGGCCGAACTTGGGGTGCGATCGTCATCGGCATCGCCGACGCTGTTCCCCCTTCCGACCTGGAGGCCCGAGTGACCGACTTCGCCGACCTCGTGGCCACCGCCGTGTACAACAGCGAGACCAGGACTCAACTGACGCGTTCACGGGCACGTGTCGTCGCGGCGGCCGACCAGGCCCGCCGAATGATCGAACGGGATCTGCACGACGGCGCTCAGCAGCGCATCGTCTCGCTGGGCATCGAGTTGCGCGCCGCTCGAAGCGCCGTCGCGGCGGAGTCGGAGGATCTGCGCAATCGGCTGGATCGCAGCGTGGAAACCTTGTCGCAGGTGCACACGGACCTACAGGAGTTGTCCCGGGGAATCCACCCCGCGATCCTGTCGCGCGGTGGACTCGGTCCCGCGCTCAAGACGCTGGTCCGCCGGTCACCGGTGCCGGTCGCACTGACGATCGCGATCTCCGCACGCCTACCCGACACCGCGGAGGTCGCCGCCTACTACGTCGTCGCCGAGGCGCTGACCAACACCGCGAAATACGCGGGCGCCACCGCTGTCGCGGTTTCGGCGGTGGCCGACAGCGGTGTGCTCGAGCTGACCGTCATCGACGACGGTGTCGGTGGCGCCGACCCCGCCCGCGGGTCCGGCCTCATCGGGTTGCACGACCGAATCGATACTGTCGGTGGGACTTTGACGATCTCGAGTCCGCCCGGCATCGGGACGACGCTGGCCGCGCGGATACCCGTCGCGGCCGAGATCTGACACACGGACCAACACCGCGCTCGCCCCGTCTCGGCGTTACCTCCGTCTACGACACGGGCACCCGCGAAACCGCGCGCGACGCACTGTTCGGCACCGGTCTACCCGGCTAGCCGGTATATCCACCCGCCGAAACCCCTCCCCCGGATTGGCCGCCAGCAGCGACGACCTCGCGCCCCGGCCGGACGAGTGTTGTTCTCACGAGTTGAGCGTCAATCGCGGGAGGACACCATGCCTTACATCACCACCACCGACGGCACCCAGATCTACTACACCGAGCAGGGAAGCGGGCAGCCCGTGCTGTTGAGCCACGGCTGGCCGCTGTCCTCGGATGCCTGGCAGGTCGAGCTGAAACTACTGGCCGACGCGGGCTACCGCGCGATCGCCCACGACCGCCGCGGCCACGGCCGCTCCTCGAAGACCTACCGGGGCAACGACATGGACACCTACGCCAGGGACCTCGCCGAACTCGTCGAGGCACTGGACCTGAGAGATCTGGTGCTCATCGGACACTCCACCGGTGGCGGCGAAGTGGTTCGCTACGCCGCGCGCCACGGCAGCGGCCGGGTCGTCAAGGTGATCACGGCGGGCGCGGTGCCGCCGATCATGGTGAAATCCGACACCAATCCCGAGGGCACGCCCATCGAGGTGTTCGGCGGCATCCGGAGCGGCGTCCTCGAGGATCGTTCGCAGTTCTACCGGGACCTGGCCGAAACCTTCTTCGGCGCGAACCGCGAGGGGTCGAATGTCTCGCAGGGTGCGAAGGACGATTTCTGGCGCCAGGGAATGCTGGTCAACCTGGCCGCCGCCTACGACTGCGTGAAGGCGTTCTCCGAAACCGACTTCACCGAGGATCTCGAGGCGCTCGACGTCCCGATCCTCATCGCACAGGGTGACGACGACCAGATCGTTCCCATCGCGGCCGCGGCGAAGAAATCCATCGAGCTCGTCCAGAACGGCCGCCTCGAGGTCTACCCCGGCGCACCGCACGGAATCTACGGCGCTTATCAGAAGGCCTTGGACACCGACATCCTGAAATTCATCGCGGAGTAACAGCCGCACTCGTTTCCCCACCTACCGGCCACGTCGTTCCCGCTCCCCCGGTCTCGCACGCTCCTCCGAGCCTTGGCGAGGCCGGGTGCGCAATCGATAGCACCTCTCCTCCACCCGAACCACAGGAGCTCGTCATGACTGTCGAACCCACAATCGTTCTCCTCCACGGAGCGTTCGCCGACGGCGCCAGCTGGGCTCCGGTGACCCGGCGCCTGCTCGACAACGGTCACACCGTGCGCGTCCCGCCGGTACCCAACCGCAGCCTGATCGGCGATTCCGCCTACATCCGGTCGTTCGTCGAACAGATCCAGGGCCCGGTACTTCTCGTCGGCCATTCCTACGGCGGCGCGGTGATGACCGTCGCCGGTGTCGCCGAGAATGTCGTCGGCCTGGTCTACGTCTCCGGATACGCGTTGGAGGTGGGCGAGAGCCTCGGTGAGTTGCAGGGCAGGTTCCCTGATTCCGACCTCGCCGCCAACCTCGTGTACTCGCCGTTCCCGATCGAGGGTGCGGAGCCGGGCACCGATGTCTCGGTCGACATCAAGACCTTCCACGAAATCTTCGCGGGCGGCATCCCCCGGGAAGACGCCGAGGTACTCGCCGTCTCCCAACGACCGCTGGCCGCGGCGGCTTTCGGCGAGGCCGCCTCGGCGGCGGCATGGAAGACGAAACCCGGCTGGGGAATCGTGAGCCGCAATGACCACACCATCAACCCCGACGTCGAACGCTTCGGCTACCAGCGGGCAGGACTTCGAAAGGTCGTCGAGATCGACGCACCACACCTGGTGATGATCGCCGCGCCGTCGGAGGTCGTCGCCCTCATCGAAGAAGCTCTGTCGGCCGTGAGCTGATATTCCCACCGCCACAACCCGATCGGCGCGGTCACCTTCCTGGCGATCATCGGCGCACTCCTGCGATGGCGACGACCGGCCGACGAGTCGGGTGTCGACCGCGAACGTTTCGGCCGATCCATGATCACCGGCCTGCGGCTCTCGAACCCGGCGTCGTGTTCACCTACGACCGCAACACGCGACCAACGCCGCTCTGCGCCGCGCCGGGGTCGAAGTCATCACCATCGCCGACACCGAACTCGGCCGGGGACGCGGCGGCGGCTACTGCATGACCTGCCCGCTTGCACGCGACCCCCTCGACTGAAAATCTCCCCGGCCGTCGAGTACCAGCGTTCGCGGATCCAATCGGCACCTCCGCCGCCCGGCGCGGCGAAGGTGAACTGTCGATGTGATGTCGCGATCTATCTGCGCGAGGGACGCGACACCGGCGGCGATAGGTCGATGACCGGCGAGGAGCGATCCGCCGCCGTGACCTGCGTCGAGCAGGCGGACCGAGATTCCCTCGTCGGGTGCGCCGAGGGGGTCACCGCTGCTCGAACAGGTGGTCGTAGCCGATCGCGAAGCTGCTGTCGGCAGGATCGACCATCACTCGGCGTCGGTCACCGATCCGTGGATACGGCACACCGGTGGGCACCTCGCAGTCGGCCTCGAATGTGTCCAGACCGGGCCCGCTGATGCGAACCGTCAGCTCGGCTATGTCCGGATTCTCACCACCTTCACGGATCCGCACCGCGATGATCTGCGCAGTCGCAGGGACAGCGGCGGTCCGGAACCGTCGCGCGCTGCGCCGCCACCGGTAGGTCTGCACCGTGAGGGCGAGCCCGATCGGAAAGGTGACCAGTGCCGGGCACAGCCCACTCCACAACGAATCACCCGTCACCGCGAAGACCGGCCCCACGATCACGAGACCGACCGCGATCGTGTACGAGAACACTCCGGCGACGGGGCCGATGAGTTCGACCTGACCGGCTCGAATTCCATTACCGCGCATGCCGACACCCTCGGAGCTCTCGGACTCCCCGCGCGTCGCGAACGGTGCGGCGAGTCCAGTTTTCGTGTGTGGCTATTGGACCGCGTCGGCCAGTCGGTCGGCGTAGGGGGTGGTGAGTTTTCCGACGCTGGGGATTTCTGCGCGGGGCGTGTCCCGTCGAGCGGTCAGAGGGCGAGCATGGCGGCGGCGACCCGGTCGGCCACGGTGTGCCGCAGGGCTGCGCCCATCTCGTCGAGTACGAGCAGTCGCGCCGCGGGGATCTCGGCAGCGAGGACTTCGCCGTTGCCGACCGGGAAGAACGGGTCGGCGCTACCGTGCACCACGAGTGTGGGCACGTCGAGCTCACCGAGCCGTTCGCGCCATCGCGGTGTGCAGTCGATCCGCGACAACACCATCCCGAGCTGGTTCGCCTCGTGCACAGCGGGATCGGTCGTTGCCGTCCGGTCCCAGATCCGCGCTGCCGTCGCCCGGCTCTGCTCCGGATCGTCGCCCATCGGCTCGGCTCCCTCGGCGGCGAACGCCGCGACAGCAGCCCGGTCGGCCCAGTCCGGCATCGGGCGCGAGAACAACGCGGCCATGATCGCGGGGTCGTGGTCGGGCAGATCCTCGTCGACCGGCCCCGGCGCGACCGGCCGGGTACCGACCAAGGTCAGTGCGCGAATCACGTTCGGATGGTCGAGCGCGGCGACCTGGGCGACCATCCCGCCGACGCCGACGCCACCGAGATGGGCGGTCCCGGCACCGAGTGCTTCGACCAGCGCGACCGCGTCGGCGACGAGATCGCGCAGGTCGTACTCCGGATTCTCCGGGTCGAGGGACGTCGACGCACCGCAGTCACGCAGGTCGTAGCGGACCACGCGCCGCCCGCCCGACACGAGTCGCTCACACAGTGCGTCGGGCCAGGACAGCATCGTCGGGTCGCCGACCAGCAGGACCAGCGGATCGTCCTCGCGGCCGAAGCTCTCGATGCCGAGAGCGACACCGTTCGCCTGTACCGAGGCCGTGCCGGATCGAAACCGTCTGCTCATGCCCGAACTCCTGTCTGTCCGCCCCACAGATAACGACGACAGCTTCACCCAGAACTCATCGGGGCAGACGAATTCGATTGCTCTCCGACGGCTTTCATGGTTCCTATATCCGACTCCGTGGCAGGAACGCGTTCGTCGACCGACCCGGACACTCCGGGCCGGGTGGGCGCGTTCGCGATCCGGACGTCGAAGCGGTGCGGAGGGAGCTCGACCACAACGAGCCAGATCCGAACCGCTGAGCAGGGGACTGCTGCACGGATCAGTGACATCCGTGAAAGCGGGGGAAGCTCACTGCTCGAGGTCTCGAGTAGCCTGACGGAGGTTGTTCTGATTGGTCGCTGCAATCAGGTTTCGGCACGCCATCTCGCCAGGATCTGCTTCGTCCACAGGGTGAGGGTCAGGTCGTCAGCGAGACCATAAGCCGCAGCACTGTGAGTCGCTGCCGCCGCGTACATCGCGGCGGCCTCCGCGGGGCGGCCCATGTCCTCATAGCAGCTGGCGAGGGTCTCGCGGACTTGGATTTCGAATGGATCCGAACCGTATTCGGCAGTGAGCATTGCGATTTCCCGTTCGAGGTCCTCGGGGTCGTCGCCTGGCTCCTTCTCGTTCAGTGGTCTGCGCGAGGGGCCGCTGATCGCCTTGACCTGGTGCTCGATATACCTACACAGGCACGCGGCCGGTATGTTGAGTTCCTGCGCTCCTTCTGGTGCCGGCGTTCGCCGGAACAAACGGTGCAACTCGGCCGCCACCGGCCCATAGGTCGCAGTGACGGCGGCGCCGCGACGACCGGCAGCGAGATGGGCGAGTCCCAACGCGATGCGAGTGAGCATGGTGTCCAGCGGCGCGGATTCGTGCGACCGTAGTTCGGCAAGCACCTGCTCCAAGATTCCAGTGGCCGTGTCATGGTCCCCCGCCTCCGACAGGCATACCGCCAGACATACATTGCTGCGCAACACATCCAGGCTGTTGGGTGCCGAACGCTGCGCGGCATCGGCTGCGACAGCACGAGCCAGCGCGAGCCCATCCTCGACACGGCCGGCGGCCGTGTAAACCCACGCGGTATCGCGCTGTGCGGCGAGGGTGCGTGGGTCGATCTGCCCGAACTGTGCAACGCTATGAGCCTGTTCCCGCTCAACCAGTGAGACTGCCACCTCCAGAGAGACGGGGTCGAGGTGAGGGTTCGCCACACTGGCAGTGACCAGCTCGGCGTACATCGGGTTCGAGGCCGTGTACCGAGGTCTCCAGACTGCGAGATAGCTGGTACCGAGCACCCACGAACACAACCGTAGACACAGCGACAGCCTGGCGGAAGGATCCATCTCTCCCGGAGGAGAATCGGGGGCGCCGAGCGGCTCATCGAGATTGATGATTTGCTCATAGAGCGCGACCGCCGACACGTTCCGTTCCGCAGTAGCATCCAACAGTTCGGCGGCAACCGCCTGTGCGTAGAGAGCGATTCTATCCGCGAGGGTGAGTTCGTCTCGTCGGTGGTTCTGCGGCCCTGGGCGCGGTCGACCGATGTCTTCCGGTGAAGTACCCATGATTCCCCGATACCGTATCGCGTCGCGACAAGGCGGATGTCGATCGCGCCGCCACATCAGAGATTACCAGTTCGATCTGAGCCGTCTTCAGTTCGTCACCCATCGCTGGTGACCCAACCACCGATTTCGGCAGCTCCCGCTGGGCCAGCCCACCCGAAGACCTCGACGCACAGGACCAGTCCAGGTGAACCGGTTCGCGGGGAACAGACCCCGGGCCATGAGCGGGCCCCGCGGAGGCGTTTATCCGGACTCCATGCGTGGCCAACGCGGCCGCCGCAGGCGGCCCCTGGCCGTTTTCCAGCACAGCCCTGGCCTGGCAACGGCACGATCGGCTCACCGTATGCGAAGCCGATGTCATCCACGCCTATCCGTACAACTCACACGACGTCATCAATAGGTCGTTGTGGGGTCAGATCGAGATGACCCCAGCGAATGAGCGCGGCATTCGCCTCATCCGATCAACGCTGGCAAAATACCCACTCGAGACCGCTGTCCGCGTTACCCGTGAAGTCGAGGCCGCAGAGTACGGAATCGTCGATGAGGACTCAGTGCATGAGCTGATCGATGAAGACGTCTCCACCGACACATACACGTGCAGTCATGCACCGGCGCTACACGGGACGGGATGCCGTACAGCGCGCCGCGCGCACGCTCAGTCCGGAAGGTGCTCGAAACCGATCCCGGCCCGCGGAGGCAGGACCGGCCAGGTCGTCCCCGGCACCCGATCCCGGCCGTGATCGTCGGTCACCGACAGCAGTTCTTCATCGAGCCGCAGCGGCATCGTGAAGAATTTCAACCCGAAAGCGACCGGCAGTTCCGTGGTGGGAATGTCCACGAGGCGCCGGGTTGTCTGAATGTGCAGTGCCTCAAGGGTGGGATCGAATTGGGCCAGCACAAATTCCGGTAGTCCGTCGCAGCGACTGTGCGCGTAATGGATCCGCTCGCCCGGATACAGTTTCGGGCCGCCGAACCCCCACGTGTCCTCTACTCCCGGGCCGGTGATGCGGACCCGCGTCATCAGTGTTTCGGCTCCGGCGATCTGGTTGCCGATGCCGGTGGGCCCGTCGCTCGCCCAGATCTGCCAGCGCAAGGTCCCGTCGGTGTCGGTGTCGCTGACCGGCACATAGCTGTCGTCCACGCCCGCGCCTCCCTTGTGCTCGGTCTTCTCAGCGTTTGATGTCCGCGCAGGGCACCCCGCTGCAGGGGATCCATTCCGCGCACGCAGTCAAGCCAGCGGCGAATGCGCCCGTCAGTCCCTGGGTATCGCAATAAACTCCCGGTTTGCCCGTATCCGCAACACTCGGTGCTACGTCGTAGTGATACATCGACCTGGGCGTTCCCGAACCAGCCAAAGTCCACAAGAAATGCGCATGCTTGGGCCCTTCGCTCCCGCTGCTGTAATACGTCGTCGAGAACCGATCCACGAACACCCCGTCTCCTTCGAGTTTGATGCACGTCTGACGGTCGCATCGTCCCACGCTGGCTGCCTCGAAATAGGGTGTATCGTCGCGCAATTCGACACCGGGTAGTGCGTCCGGATGCGCCCGCAGATAGTCGACCGACACCCAGACCAGGTTGCCCGACCGCACGATTCCCGGCTCCGGCTCCGCCGCGGCCCACCCGCCCGGCGCCAACGCCATCGCGGCGGCCAGCGCTGCGATCATCCATCCCCTGCTGCGCATACCCCTGACCCGCCTCCCTCCCGCCCCACCAGGATAGAACCCCGCACACCGAAACCAGCCACGAATCCTTTTGCAATGCAACAGCACTCACACGCAAGGTGTCGACCGGCCGCGCGGGGATCACCCCATCCCGGACCTGAGCCGGACCCTCCTGCCAACCGCAGACCATGACGACTCAGCTGGTTCCACGGTGACGTCCTGGAATTCCACGCCCAGCTTCACCCAGGGACACCCTTGTCCCAGATCGGAACACCGTGACGAAAGACCATCTCGGAAATCGTGCCCATCAGCCGCCGTCCCGCGACCTCGCAATTCCTACGCAACCGTCAGCGCCGCGCTCAACCAGCCCACACGAGCCTGTTTCGGTTGCGCTCCCCCGAGCAGACCGCGGATCCGAGGGCAATCGCGTCTATCCGATCCGCTACGCCTACTCGTGGATCGACACCACCACCGGCACCCAGCGGACCGTCATGGCCATCAGCCACGACGACGCCTACGAAAGCTGCCGGGATCCGCCAGACCCAGCAACGCTGCAACCGTCTCCCCGACGCGGTCGTCGTGTCCGGCCTCGGCGATGGCTAACCGGCGACATCGCCCCGGCCCAGCCACGGGGATCGCGCCCGATCTCGGCCCTGATCGCCGCGACGGTCTTGACGCTGACCGACTTACAGCGTTCGCGTAGCTCGGCGGTGATCCGTGGGGTCGCTCCCTCGGTTCCATCAGCCGCATCGGATATCGCGCAGCCCGATCGGCTCGCCGTCGGTGGGGGAACACGAGTTCGGATGGTGTCCTGTCCGCGATGAGCTACTTCAGCGTCGGCACGTCATTCCCGCCGTTGGACAACGGTTCCGGCGGTGACGACGGAACGCAGATCGGCACCCAACACGATCGTCGTCTTGCCTGGCCGACTGTGCAGTTCAACGGATTCGACGGTGGCGACCGTCACCTGGTCACTGTCGCGGATAGTTACCTCGTCCCCAACGCTGATCGGCTCGCCGGTCAGCGCACCAGTGACGAACATCCAATCCGCGCGGCTCGGGACAACATCGACCCGCTCGACCACCAACCATGAAACCTCGCCGTTCAACGCATTCCTCCGCTCCAAGTAACGCCGAGCGCGTTCCCTACCCCGCATGCCGCTTGCTCGAGGCGCTACGACCTGCGCGAGAACTCGACGATCTCACAGGCACACCCACGATTTCGTCCATCGAGATCGGTAGGTCGCCGACAATCCCTCCCCATATGGAACCGAATCCCGCTGTGCGGCCTCTATGACTCGTCTGGAGGCATACGCGCACGCTCGATGCTATCCATTCGGTCGCTGCGCAGTGCCGAGTGGATACTCGACAACCCGACGGTGGCCAGGCAGAGGGCGAACCACGAAAATATCGGAACCGCCGAACCGAACAGCGTTGCAGACAGTTTCCTACGCCGATGGAGTTCGGAATCGAACGTGTCGGCGAAGCCGCCACGGTCTCGGCGGACGGTGTCTCCGCCTGTCCGGACGCACACAAGTTGGTCGACGATGCCTTCGCCAAGGCCGTCGGGCAAGCCACGACTGCCATCGCGCCCGGAACAGGCAGGTGCGCGGCAGATCCTATTGCGCCTGTTCGAAGGCGGAGAAGTGCACTTCGGCGCCGCGACTTGTCGGATTGCCGGATGAGCGCGACGATGTAGCACCGATGCGCACCTACTTCGAGCCCGACGAAATCGAGACCTACGAAACGGCGAAAGATCTGCTGATTCGGCGATGCGTCCGCTGGGCCGCCGAACGGCGGACTCCCGTCGATCCTTTCGCGCTTGCCGCCGCGTTGGATTTCCGGCACGAAAGTATCGACGGACGGCTCGGCTACTGGACCGCCGCGCTGGCGGAGGAATTCCTGCTGTCCTTCGCGCCGAGGACGCTGTCGACCGACGCTCGCGCCGCGGCCGGACTGCCGGACTCCCTTCGCCATCTCATCGAGTACCTCGACCTGACCGCGCTGCTCGATCCCACCGGCGATCCACAGGGTGACCTCGACGCGGCCATCACACGGTCCGTCCCCGCGTTCGCCGCCGCAATGGCGGACCAGAGCAACTTCGGTGTGGCCAAGTTCTGGGTGATGACCGCGATAGGACACGGCGTCGATCCCACCGACAGCTCCGCCATGAGCGGATTCTTCGACGACGTCGACGCGGGCCGGATCGACCACGACGACGAGATACTCGCACAGATCATCGCCAGGCATGAACGCCAGGGTGGCGGCAGGGTCGTGCGAGCCGTAGCCCAACTGCCGGTCTCGCTTCCGGCCCGGCCCGAACTCGACGCGGTCGCGGAACAGACCCCGATCGTCACCCGGTTGCGGGCACTGATCAGCTGGGTCGGCGACGGTCGGGTGTTGACAACGACGGGCAACCTGAGGCTCGCCGACGCCCGCGAACTGGTGACGCTGCTCGATACCGGGGACACGATCGACCCGAAGATCGGTGATCGGGTGTTTCGCACCAAGAGCAGCGCCGAACTGCCCGGCCTCGCTCGCCTCGTCGAGCTGGCCAAGAAGATCCGGCTGGTGCGGGTGGTGAAGAACAGGTTGGTGCGCGTAGCGAAGGCCTCGCCATTGCTACGCTACGGCTCGGCGTTGTGGACCGCGGCGTTCGACGCGCAACCCGAACTCGGCCTCCCGTCGCGTTCGACCCCGTGGGTGGCCGAACACACCCGGATGCTCGACAGCGTCCTCGGTGATGTGCTACCCGACGTACTGAACACCGTCTACGGGCTGCCCGTGCCGATACCGGTCATACGTCTGACCGAGAGCGTGTGGTCGGCCTGCGCCGCGACGTACTACCTGGACGATCTCGACCCCGCAACCGCGACACGATGGCGTGAAGGCGTCAGCTCGAACACACGGCGTCTGTTCGACGAGCTGGCCGAACTCGGCGCTGTCGAGCTGACGGTCGGCCACCCTGATCCGATGTATCGCTCCGACCTCGATATCGACGACCCGATGTCGTTGCCACCGGATGCCAGGGAACGGTTGCGCGCCGCGCTCGACACCGTCGCGGGCGAGGTCGAGTTGATCGCGCTGACACCCCTGGCAACCCAGGCGGTACGTGCCAGGCTGCTCCGCGAAGGCCGATCCGCGCCGCTGGTCGGTGAACTGTTCGACACCGAACCCGCCCAACTGCTCGGGATGGTCGCCGAGTACTACAGCGAGGAGACCACCCACGCGGAAATCACCGGCTGGCTGGCCGCCCACGGCGGCCCCGAGCACGGACTGCCACTGTTGCTCGACGGTATACGCGACTGTCCGTTCCGCACCCGAGCGGCCGCGATGCTCGACGTGCTCGCCCAAACCATGCCCGACCGATCCGCGTTCCTGCACGGGTTACGCGCGGACCCTCACCTCGGCCCTACCGTCGTGCAATTACTGATCGCCGACAACGAGATCACCCCCGACGAACTCGACGCCGAGGAAGGACTGCGCGCGATGGCCGAACAGTTCATCCACCTCATGGAAGCCGCCGGCCCCGAAGCCGTCACCGGCACGCTCGCCGACCTGCCCACCGCACAGGCCCGCGACATCGTGGCCGCGCTACGGGACTCCGGCCACCCCGACGACACCGGCCTCGAGGAACTACTCGCCGTGACCGAAGCCCATATCACCGAGCGCAACCCCGAGCGCGCCAGCCCGACCGCCCTGAAACGGAACTCCAGCTCACGCGCCAAACGCGGAAAACACCGCTGACCCGCTCCTGGCATGCACCGCACGCCTACAGGGCGTATGCGGCTCGGATCGCCAACCAGCGCGACGATGGTCTTCGTGCCGTAGGTGGCACCGGTGGCCAGATGTCCGGCCATGAGATGACCGTGGGCACCAACGCGCCTTCGACGCCCAGATCGGGCCCACGGTGCGGCGCTCGGCCACAGCTCGCGTCGTCACCGTCAGCGCGATCGCGGCACGCTGGCGTCATCGGCACGCTTGACGACCGGATGAGCGAGAAGAGCTACCGCAGGATGGCCGCGTACGCAAAGTCCAAGCGCGCCAGCATCGTCCACATCCTCGAACTCACCCGATGCGCCGCGGGCACACCTCAGCTCACCTTCAAACCAAGACCCTGCTCAGGAAACTCCTCGCGGGCGAGGGCTTCCTGTGCGCTCGGAACCACGTCAGCAAGATATCGACCACGCTCATCGGCGAGGCGGCCGCTCCGCTCACCGAGGCACCCGACTACGGCAGGGTTGCTGCGACCACTTTCGCGGCGTGGTCGATCTGATCGCAGGGCCTCCAGTCCGGTGCGCGGACGGCGGCGGCCAGTCGTACGCTGACCGAACCATCGGGTCCCGGCATGGCAATCGTGCAGGTATTGTCTCCCTCGGGGATTAGTATCGCCTCGCGACTGTCGATCAGTACTCGCGTCGCCTTCGGGTGCAGCTGGTTCCACTGTTCGAACGTGGTGTTGATGGCCAAGATCGTGAACCACCCGAGTTGGCCCGGGCTCAGGTTGCTGTCGGTAGTCCGATCGAAGCGGCATCCGGTTTTCTTTTCGGCGTCGAAGTTGTAGTCGACACGTTCACGTGTCGCGGGATCGAACCCCAATTGCGTGGGAATATCGTCCACGATCTCGGTACATGGGTCCCAATGCACAGGGATGGCAGCTGCGCCGACACGAACCGAGATCGGGTCGCCATGATCACTGCCCGAGCCGCACCCAGCCAGCAGCGTCACAGTACTCACGATCGTGATGCCGATGGCACGGCTTCTGGGCAGCCCGGGAAGGTCGGCGCGATCTACGCATCTGTTTCGATGCGTCATCGGAGGTTCCCCGTGTTGAAGATCAAGACGCTGACTCCGACGGTCGTTGTCGCGGTGAGGAGTCCGATGAGGACACCGAGTCCTGCGAGTCCGCTCGCTCCGGGCCGTAACAGGAGTATCAGTCCGACGAAGGCGTGCAGGGGTATACCAACCGTGTACAGGATCCACAGATATGGGATCACCAGCACAGGAACGATGTTGACGAACAGTACAACAGTGGCGGTGTCGAATGTCGTGCGGTCGATCGAGATCGAGTGCGGCTGTATACGGCGGCCGGTACCGGCCATCAGATCCACCCTCCGCGGTACAGGAGCCCGATCAGCAAGCCGGTAGTCGCGATCATCGCCGTGGCAGTCAGTACGCCCCGTCCACCTCCTCGCAACGCTGTCGCGGACGAACTTCGTAACGCCACCCCGGTGACCAGCCCGAGTCCGGTTGGCACCATGAAGACAACGACGGGCATATGGAGGTGGTTCGGGTCTCGTAATCTCAGGATGAACGCGACGATGGATAGTTCGATGACGCAGGCAATAGCCAAACCGCAGGTGGCGGCCACCCAGTAGGGCGATCCGAGCTTTTCACGGCGTATCGGATCCTGCCGTCCAGGACTGGGACATGGGTTCACACTTCGGTTCGCCCGGATCGGGTTGACGTGCGGTACACCGCCTTCCCGCACCCTGCTCGAAACCACACCGATGGCACCGCTCAGAACAGTCGTCCGCATACCCACCCCACCTGATCCTGTTCTCGCAGCCTATATCCGACGCGAATCCGCAGAAGGAGTGGTCGCCGAAGTATCCGCTGACAATCGGCCGGACTCGATGCACGTTCGAACGGTCGGTGTCTTCCTGCGAACATCAGTTGGCTGGGAAGGGCTGGACCCGGTGACTTTCGAACTCATCGGTCGGCCCCCTGCGGTGTAGTGTCCAGCGGTTTCCTTACCGCTATGGCCACGGCGCACGAAGCGGCGGCGACCGTGGCGATCACGCCCACCAACAGCGTCGACACTCCGACGAGCAGGCCGCCGAAGGCATTGCCGGCCGGACGGAGACTGGCCAGTATCGATCCCGACACCGAGAAGACTCGGCCCTGCATGTCGATCGGGACGCTCGTCATGAGCCTGGTGTCGGCGAACAGCGAGGTAGCACTCAGTCCTGCTCCGATGAGGAATATCGATACCCCCAGCAGCCAGATCGACTGAACCGCGACCGCGCCGAGGAATCCTGCCGCGAACAGGGCGAGAGAACCGGCGACCACCTTCGAGTCCTCGCCTGCCGCGAATTTGGTGGTCCGCTCGCTGCTGAGCACGATCGCCACCAACAGCATGCCGCACTGGTATACCGAGTAGAGGATTCCGTAGGCTATCCCGGACTGCGATATCCGCTCTGCCAGGACGGGCAGCAGAATCGCGAAGGCCGAGGTCAGCATATTGACTGCGGCACCGACCAGCAGTACCCATCGCACGATCCTGTTCTCGAACATGAACTGAAGCGAGTCCTTGAACGAGAAACCCTGCCCGCCCCTGTCTGCGTGCACGTGTACCCGAACACTCGGTGTGTAGTAGATGACAGTGATGATGATGCCTGATAGCAAGAAGGTTGCCGCGTCGAAGACCAGCAGTCCGACCTGACCCGATATCGCGACGACGCCACCGCCTGCCATCGGCCCGAGGATCAGCCCGATGCGGACGGCAGAATGCATCCTGGCATTGACCTGCCGACGCTGTTCGTTCGGCACTGTTCGGCTCACCAGCATCTGCAGTCCGGGGCCGTAGGCGGTTCCACCTATCGACGTGGCCAGCACCGCGATCCACATGCCGGCCTGCGAATGTGCCAGCCCTGACAGGATTACCGCCAGAAGAACCGCGGCCGCCCCGTAGTCGGCGCCCAGTGTCAGCAACATCCCGCGTCTTCGATCGAGCAGCGCCCCGACACCCGGGGCAAGCACTATCGCAACGACACCAGCAACGGCCAACATGAAACCGGCGGTACGCACGTCATCGTATTCGTGCACGAACACCCACAGCAGACCGGTGGAGAACGCAACGTTACCGAGTGTGGAAATCCCCTTGGCCAGGGAAACCATCCAAATTGTCGACTCGATCATATCTGGTGACTCCGTTGCACTTCGGACGCCAACGTTGGATGACACTGCGGCACACATTGTTGTCCATGCACGGTTTGACGCGGGCCCGACGTGAGCAGTTCCACCGAACAGCGTGCTCAATGCGCCGGGGCACCCCGACCGATTCCCGGATCGGGTGCGATCCTCGCCCACGCCACCGCCCCGCTCGGCCCACCCGACACCGTCGCCTGAGGCTGCCGCTCCGATCGAGCCCTGCACCGACCCAACCTGCTCAACCGCACAATTCGGGGCCGTGTCGCGCGTCAGACTTTGTGGCAGCACTCGTTTCTTGCGGGTGTGACCTGTGAAGAGGAGTCTGATCGTTCATGGCGAGACCGCCGGTGGTGCCGGCTGAGGAGAAAGTCGGGATCGTGTTGTCGGTCTTGGCCGGTGATGTGACTGTCGCGGAGGCCGCGCGGCGGGCGAGGGTGTCCGAGCAGTCGGTCGGGAACTGGAAACGGCAGTTCCTCGAGGCAGGCCGGGCAGGCCTGGCGTCGGGGAAGTCCGGGCCCTCGACGCGGGAGGGGCAACTCGAGGCCGAGATCGCGGATCTGACCCAGGCATTGGGTGAAGCGACATTGCAAGCGCGGGTGTGGAAGAAGTCCGCGCAGGGCCGGTTGGGCCCTTCGAGGACCTCGAGGTGATCCGCGTCGAGGCGGGCATGCCGACCACGAGGTTTTGCCAGGTGATCGGTGTGCCCGAGCGGACCTGGCGGCGTCGGCAGGCGCGGGCCCGTGCCGGTGCACCGGTCAGGGGGACGTGGCCGCGGCCGGCTCGGCAGAATGTGCGCGAGGCTGCGCGTCGGCATGCCCTCCGACATCCGGCGTGGGGACACCGCAAGGTCTGGGCGATGTGTCGTCACGAGGGATACCGGGTGTCGCAGGCGAGTGTGTTGCGGCTACTGCGCGATGAAGGACTGCTGCTGTCGGCGGCCTATCAGCGCGAGCGCCGCCAACTCGCCCAGCACCGTAAGGCTGCCTTCGCTGTCGAGCCGACGGGCCCGAATCAGGTGTGGCAGTTGGATTTCAGCGAGTTCGAGACTATATCGGGTGGGACGTGGCGGATCGCTGGATGCCGTGACTATTGGTCGAAATACGAGCACCCCTTTCATGTCTCGCCGAGGGCGAACCAGCACGACGCGATCGCCGCGATCGAGCTCGCGCTGGCCGACTACGAGCGCATGTTCGGCTGGCCGCTGATCCAGGCCTGCAACCGCGATCCGGACGGCCGAGTTCTGCCGGCAGTCACGGTCGTGACCGACAACGGTGGCCCGTTCCGGTCGTTCCGGTTCGAAGCATTCATCACCGCTCACCCTGAGCTGCGGCACGTCCGGACCCGGGTGCGCAGCCCGGGACAGAACGGTTCACGCGAACGTGGGTTCGGATCGTTGAAATACGAGCGCCTGTTCCTCGAACAGATCAACGACGTCTACCGGATCGAGTACAACACCGTCCGCCCGCACGAGGCCATCGCCTGGAACCGTCCGGCCGAGGTCCACCTCGGTGCCGCTGATCCGTTGATCCTCATCGTATTCAGGGTTGTCGCCGGTGATCGTGTCGCCGGTTTCGTAGGCGGTGATGCTGCGCCGCCGGGGTCGAGTGACCATGGTGGCGTAGACCTCGTCGTGGTCGAGGCCGTCCAACACGTGCCGTAGTCGAGTGTTCTCGATCTCGAGCAAGATGCGGTGCGTGGGTCGTCATCGGAGGCCGATACACCACCGGCTGGCGGGGTGTACCGGGGCGGGTTCCTGTGCCGGTCACGGCCAAGCCGATGCTGGATGCTTCGCCATGACGAGCCCAATCTAACGCGATGCTTCAGCAGTGAAGATCACACGCGCTCGTTTCGCGTGTCCCCAGCACTGTCACCAGCAGGGCAAGCCTCGCTCGTCGAGGACGGCGTCGGTCTGAGTCTGGTGCCCGCGGGATGCCCCACCAGCGTCCGTGGCCACAGGTCGGGTCATTTCTGCTGGGCATCCAACCGCTGAGTTGGCCCGGCTCCGGGCAGCGGATTTCATCCGCCGCCGACACGAAGCGGACACGCCTGTTTCGCGAGGTGCGCGCCGAGCGCCTGAGCGGGTGAAGCATCCGGGGGTGATCCGTCATGTTGGGTCGGCGTCGGAATGTCGGGGATGTCACAGCAACCCGGGTGTGACGTCGGGTGTCGCGGGTGGCGCATCGGGTCGGCGAATCATCCGGAACGAGGTGAGCAGTCCGAGCAGTCCGGCCAGGATCGGCACGAGCAGCGCCGCCTGGAGTGCCGGCGGTCGTGCGTCGGTGTTGATCCGGACGATCTCCTCACTGATCACGGGGGGCTGACCGGCGAGCAGCGCCTCGAGTTCGGTGTTGCTCATGACCTGCGCGTCGTCTTCGAGAACCTGTGCGACGTGTTCCTGCTCGGCAGGTGGGAGAACATCGCTCGACCGCGCTGACGTGGTGAACGCAAACGACAGCGTGGCCAGCATGACAGCGCCGGCGAACGCCAGACCGAACGAGAGCCCGAACGACCCGGCGGCGGAGTTGGTGCCCGCCGCTTCGCTGACCCGTTCCTCCGAGATCGGCGCGAGCGTGTAGTCGTTCAGTTGCGAGACGAGCAGACCCAAGCCCGCGCCGGCGACGACGAGCGGCGCCAGCAGTGCCCAACCGAACTCCGCGCGGGGCACCAGCGGGACGAGTACCGCGATACCGAGGGTGATCAGGACGAACCCCCACCGGATGATCGTGGCCGGACGTCGGGAGCCTGCCTTCTTCCCCGCGAGCACCGCGACGGCGAACATGCTCAGCGACAGCGGAGCCAGGGACAGTCCCGCCTGCATCGCGTTGTACTCGAGCACCATTTGCAGGTAGATCGGCAGCACGATCATCGTGCCACCCAAGGCGATCTGCTGGAGCATCTGGCCTGTGACCCCGAGCCGGAATACCTTGGACCGGAACAGGTCCGGGTCTATCAGTGCGGGTTCGCCGCGACGTTTGCGGCGGATCAGCCAGTACGCGAGCCCGATCAACGCCGCCGCACCGACCACCAGGAAGGCCGCGACGGCCTCGCCCCCCTCCTGCCACACCAGGATTCCCAGCACGATGCCACCCATGCCCACGACCGACAGCACGGCACCGCCCGCATCCACTCCTCTCGCCCCCGTGTACGGCACGTCGCGGACAAGCCCGATGCCGGACAAAACGACCGCGATGATCACCACCTCGAGCGCGAACCCGACGCGCCACGACAGATAGGTCGTGACGAAACCGCCGAGCAGCGGCCCCACGGCGGCGGCGATCGCGGCCGCCGCGCCGACGAGCGCGTACACCTTCTGCTGCGCGGCACCTCGGAAGTTGCCGTGCACCAGGGACTGCATGGCGGGCAACAGCAGGGACGCGCCGATGCCGCCGATCACCGCCCACAGCACGATCACCGCTGTCAGATTCTGCGCGAACGTCATCGCTGCCGCGCCGGTCGCGTAGCCGAGCAGGCCCAGCACGTAGGCGCGTTTGCGGCCGATCAGGTCTCCGACTTTGCTGCCGATCAGGATGAAGGCCGCTGACACCAACGCCTCGAGCGCGATCGCGGACTGCACACCGCTGACGGTGGTGTCGAGGTCGCCCACCACCGCCGAGATCGACACGTTCATCAACGAAGTGTCGACGACCAGGACGAACATCGCCATCGCCAGCAGGACCGCCAGCAGTCGCTGCTTACCCGACCATTGATCGGCGCCCTCGGGCACAGCATCGTCGACCATGGCAGTCCCACCACCCTCGCTCGTCGTGAACCGGCGGCAACCCGTCCGGGGTCGATCCCACTGCTGTGGCCAGAGAGTAAGCCACTCGAGACCTCTACGCCGGTATCCGGCCGTCAACTGTTGCGGCGGGCTTGTTTCGGCGCTGACAAGACCGCCCGCGCCGAGGTGATGACGCGGGCGACCGCGATGCGATGACCTATCTCGGGCTTGGATTCCGAACTCGGCCATCGCGACGGTAGGACTGTCCGCGCGGGATGGGTTGCTGTACAGGTAACGGCTCTTGCGGGCCACCCGACTCCGAACGGCACGCAACCACGACGGATGATCGCGCTCACCCCGCAGCCGAATCCACGCTGCGTGGCACGGGCGCACGTCTGCACAGCCGGTGCCGGGCGCGACTGTCTCACAGTCAGTCGGCGAACACGTCGCGAAGTACGGCTTCCTGCTCGTGGGACAGGTTGGTCGTGACCAGTTCGGCGGATTGCCCGTGGAACGCGTCGTGGATCCGGTCCAATGTGGCGTCGGAGGTCAGCACGAACAGCGCCGAGGTGTTCGGGGTGAGTTTGTCGCGTACCTCTTCGATGAAACGGTCGTCGATACCGACATCGGCCAGCGATCCCGACAGCGCGCCCACGCCCGCGCCGATCGCGGCTCCGATCAGTGGGACGAAGAACAGTATCCCGAACAGTAGTCCCCAGAACGCGCCACCGAGCGCGCCCATGCCCGTGATGCTGCGTAGCTGGCGGGTCTTGGGTTTCGTCGCGCCCTGCGGCCAGCTGACGACCGCGCCGTCCTGGACGGTGATCAGTTCGCGCCGTTGCAGATCCTCCAAAGTGTCCACGGCAGCATCGGCTCCGTTCGCGTGAGAGAACTTCCACACGGTCAATGTCGCGGCCACTGGCGGTCTCCTTCACAAAAGAAAGGGTGTCGTTCGACACCTCGACGCTAGGCTCGGGACGCCCCCGGATTCTTCACCCATCCGAGGTGAGAATCGGACCGATGGGTAATCATTCGATCGCAGCCACCTCGGGATCAGGTGTGTCGCCCGAGCAAATAGTCGATTACCCCCGAAGATCGAGGTGTGACCGACCCTTGCGCCGGCAGCACGGACGTTCTGGTACCGACCGGAATGCACCCCAACGATCTCTACGCCTACATCCGCCACCGAGTAGCCAGTGAACTGGCCGAATCCGGCGACTGGCCGAGGGAGATCGAGTTTCGACTGGATCCGGCGGAACCGCGCAGTCCCGGGGTGACGCGGTGGCGAGTCACCTACAAGTCCAGGGTGTTCTGCGAGGAGATCTGATTCGTGCCTCGGAATCTGTCACGCACCTCAACCTCGCGCCTGGCCGGGCTATGCGACCGCGCGCCGACTCGACACAGAATCAGCCCCCGGTCAACCAAGGCCGCCGCTCCTTTCATGTCGTCATGAGCGTGTCGGGGCCGCTACGCGCGGAATCGCTCGGTCCGGTCGTGCGGTCACCGATGGCTCGCCCGGCGGCCTTCTCGATGAGAAGTGGCACGAAATCGTGGACTGGGACATCGGCGAAACGTCGGTGAATGGCACGCACGACGAGTTCGATCTCTGTGGGCGCGACCGAGGGGTATCGAGAAATCAGGCGTTGGATGACGTGTTCGACCTGAAGTAGTTCCCGCTCGTCGGGTGTCGACTTCTCGTCTGCTTGTCCGCGACGATTCGTCGTGGCACGAGCGGGGTTGCCGCCGCCGTCACCGCAGCCCTGCAGAGTCAGGCGCGAGAGCAATTCGACGACGTTCTCGGGCCCGCCGTTCCGTAGCGCGTCGCGTTGTCGGACGGCACCGTTTCCCTCACGCAGGACCCTCGCCAGCCCATCGCGGGTGAATTCGTAGTCGCCGGATTCTTCGAGTGTGGGACGGATGTGAGAGAGCAACTCGGCGATGGAGCTGGTGCCCGGTACCGGATGTTTCCTGGTCGTGCGTCGGAAATGCGGACTGGACAGGCCGTCGCGGGCAGCGGCGCGGCATTCCCAGCGCAGGCGAGCTTGGTCTATGGGAACGGCGAGTCGCCCGTTGTCGATGTCGGCCACGGCGGTGATCACGAGTGCGCGGACCAGGCTCGCGAACAGGGCGGTTTCCTCGATGGTCGCTGGTACGTCGCTGATCCGGATCTCGACTGTTGGCAGATGGGCGGACAATCGCACATCCCAATAGACCATCGCGGCGTCGAGAATCTGCCCGTCCTCGACGAGTTTCGCGACCACATCGTCGTAATGGGCTGCCGACCGCAGATACGGCGGTGGTCCGGCGCTGGGCCACCGCGCCCACAACAGGTGGCGCCAGCTGGCGTGTCCGGTGTCGACACCGTCGATGATGGGCGAGTTCGCCGTCAGCGCCAAGAGCGCGGGCAGCCACGGGCGCAGGTGATGCTGACCTGTACCGCGAGATCGCGGTCGGGGACGCAGACATGGACGTGGCATCCGCAGATGACCTGCTCGGCCAGATGACCGAAACGCTTGGACATCTGCTGGTATCTCGGCGTGTCGGTCATGGACCCGCTCGGCGGCCCCCAGATCGGGACCCCTACCGCCAGTGGACGCGAACCCGACCGTGCCGCGGCTCGTGTGGCCGCCAGTCGTGACCGGCGGAGTTCACGTCGCACTGCGGGGATACTGTCGCAGACCGGAGTACATGTTTCGATCTGGCAGCGCGAAAGTTCCAGTTGCAGTTCGACATCCGAGGCATCCGCCGCGACGGTGGTATTGGTGAGCGAGGGCAGACCGGTGGCAGGATCAACCAGGACGAACTCTTCCTCGACACCGAGTGTGAACGGACGGATACGGTTCCCCTGTAACGGATCACACGGTTCGATCGACACCGTGGACGCCACCGCCGCCCGATGGTCGGATTCGTCCACCACTTGCCCGCTCATCGGCTCGGACATCTCGCTCGCCAATGGATGAAGACCCGACATGTTCTCCGCTCCGACTTCAGCGTTCGGGTTGCCAGGTCGTGACCGCCCAGATGACCACGACACTCGACGCGATGATCACGATCGACCACGCCGGGTAATACGGCAGAGACAAGAAGTTCGCGAGAATCACCAACGAGGCGATCCCTAACGTCGAGTACCGACCCCAAGTGGTTCCGAACACCACCCCGAACGCACAGAGCAATGCCAGCACACCGAGCACCAGATGGACCCAGCCCCACGTGGTCGCATCGAACTCGTAGACGTAGTCGATCCCGGCGACGTAGAACTCGTCGTCGACCAGCGCCGAGATCCCCTGCAGGATGGACACCACCGCCAGGACGACCAGCGTACAACCGGCCGCGATGGAAATCCCCGCCGCGACGCTCTGCTGCTGGAAGGGCTCTTCTTCGGGCGCGGCATTATTGACAGCGGACATATGGTCGGTCATGTTCGACTCCTCGGCGATACTGGGCACCTGTTCACGGGAGAATGTGCGACGCATCTTCCCTCATTCGATCCGGTCGTCCAGTACAGGACGTCGATGTACAACCATGTCGATCGTGTCCACCGGTACCGAAAGTCGCTGCCGATAATAAGCAAGGACCCGCGAAGCGATTTCTCACTACCGTGCCACTTCCGATACGGAAACCTATTCCTTCAGATCGTTGACTGTCGATTCTCGTATAGCGAGAAGTTTACCGGAAAAATCCTCTTTAAGGGGTATGCATGGAATCGCGAATAGCCTCCCGCCGCGACTGAAGGGCGATCACGGCGCGAATGCCGATCGGGGCGGCGCGCTTCGTGCGACATCGAAAGAAGCTCGCCGCCCCCTGCGGTGCGAAGCGGCGCAGTCAAGTCGGCTGTCCGCCCGTGTTCGACGAGTTCACATCGAACAACTGCGAGCTTATGCGCCGGAAAGGCCCTCACTGCCACGATGTCGTATCGAATCAGTAACCCAAGGGTAGCGGATCGGGATTTGCCTGTTATAGAATTGCCGGCTGGCCGTCGAATCGAATTAGCGTAAAAGTCTCATCCGATGTGAGATCAGATAGAAAGTCTATATGGAATGGCGCATTATTGACGCAGCGCCACCGTGATCAATCCCGCGAGGCTGCGTAGGTATATCCAATTCGATAGCGGCCGAGGTGACGCCTGTGAGTACGGCGATCGGAATCAGGGCCCCGCCATCGGTGCCGAAGGTGGACGAAGATCTTCTCGGCCGACCCGGCATGTCGAAATTCCGCTCGCGAGGTCGGCACGAAATACGCCAGGTTCGAAGCGCCGAGGTCCACCGTGGCCCGTGGTGGACCTCAGCGGCGCCTGCAACCCCGCACAGGTGGGCTCCCACGACGCCCGAACGGGCCGGACCACGCCGTCGCCACCCACAGTCTCCGATGCCACGACCTCTCTCATGATCCGCGACACTGTGCGTGGAAGATACCGGGCCGCACAGACTCCCGCATGGGGGGTGTCTGTAGCACGCGGGGACGTCCCCCCGGGTCAACGGACGAACGATGTGGGCATCCGGCGGGAATCCGCGCCGACCGATCCGGCGAGTTCGCGTCGGAACCGGAAGCGCCCGATTCGCTAGAGATGTTCAGGCCGTATCGCGGGGGTCGGTGTGTAGCATCACCCGTCGGGTCGACGCCGAGGGCACCGATACCCGCTCGGGGGCGTTGTCGGGCAGTGTCCCCGCCCAGCGCCCGTACCGCTTGGCCAATGGGGAGGCGCTGAGCCCGTGCGCGAGGATCGACAGCACCACCGTGATCGATGCGACCTCCACCAGCTGTTCGGAGACCGAAGTCGACCCCAGCTCCTGCAGCGCGATGATCGTGAAGATCACCGTGGCCAGCCCGCGTGGGCCGAACCATCCGACGAACAGAATCGTCGGCCGACCCCAGTGGCGGCCGGTCATCGCCACCGCGACCGGAACCATCCGGATCACTGTCAAGGCAGCGACCGCCATCACCGTCGTACGCACGGTGGTGTCGGCGAGCGCGGGCCCGACCATCGCCGCCCCGAACGCCATCCACACGACATAGGACGCCAGCAACCCCGCCGTCTCGGTGAACTCGGTTCCGGCCGGCATCTCGGTTCGCGCAACGAATCCGAAAATCATCCCGCCCAGGAACGCGGCCACGAACCCGTTGCCGTGGACCGCGACGGCGGCCAGATAACTCAGCAGCGCCAAGGTGAGCACCACCACCTGCTCGGAAAACGGCGAGGTCCACCCACGGCCCCGGCACCAGCGCAGCACCCAACCACCGCCGCCACCGACAACCACGGCCGCCACGACCGCGGCCGCCAACCCCCACGCCGCCTCACCCAGCCAGCTCCGGTCCCCCAGAAGTCCCGCCTCGGAGGCGACCACCGTGATCAGTACGGTGACCACCGGTGTCGCCAGACCGTCGTTGAGTCCGCTTTCCACGTTCAGCATTCGGCGAATCCGCCCGGGCACTCGGATGTCACTGACCACGACCGCGCCCAGCGCCGCGTCGGTCGGTGCCAGCAACGCCGCCAGCAATGCCGCAACCACCCATCCGTGCTCGGGGAACAACCAGAACGCGAGCAGGGTCCCCGCGGCGAGAGTGAGCGGCAATCCGATCAGCAGCAGCCGGGCCGGCGGCCCCGAATCGCCCTCGACATCACGCAACCGAAGATGCGAAGCATCCGAGAACAGCAACAGCGCAAGGGTCAACTCGGCCGCCGTCAGCAACCAGTGTGCACCCGGATCGACCCGAACGAGTCCGAAACCGGACTCACCGATCAGCACCCCGAAAGCCACGAACACCATCGGCGCACTCACCCGCGCTCGATCGAGCCACCCGGACAGGATCGAGTAGACGAACACCGCGCTCACGAGCAGCAGGGGAATCGCGGATCCGATGCTGTCCTGGTGCTCGCTCATGACTCCTCGTCCCGCTGATGTCGGGGCATCTCTATCCCTGCGTCCGCCGTGAAAGGCGGCGCGATCGTTCAGACCTTGGACGCCTCTTCGATCTCCTTACCGACCTGCTCGGTGTCGGCCCGTAGTTGCTTCTTGGTCACCTTCGAGGCCCGATCCAGCGTCTTCTCGACTCGCGCCTCGAGGTCCATCGCGGCGATGACGACGAGTCCGGTGTCTCCCTCGTCGAGCAGTTCGCCCACCTCTTTGAGATCGGATCGGCTCATCCCGGCCACGACGTGTCCGCCGAGGGCTCCGAGCCCGGCACCTCCGAGACCACCCACCAACAGTCCGGCCCCGATTCCGACAGCAGGGAACAGCGCCACCAACGCACCGCCGACCAGTCCGATGCCGAGCCCGCCCCACGCGCCTTGGCGGGTCGGCTGCTCGTGCTTCTTGACGATCTCGACCTTGCCCTTATCGGTCTTGCTGATGACGGCCGCATCGTAGGTATCGACCAAATCTGCCTCGACATAGAGCCTGCGCACGGCGTCGTAGTCGGCGAGCGCATCGTCGCGCGAGTCGTAGACCGCAGCCAGCAGGGCGAATGTATCCATAGCCATGAGTTCCTCCGATGAGTTGGGTCGACGCAGGTGGATCGATGAGTTTCGGTCGAGTCGATGCCCCGGCCGACGCTGCTCGCCGCCGTAGCATTCGGGCCGTGCACGATATCCGTGCCTGCGCGCCCGGTCGAGTCGGCACCGTCGAGGATCGTCCGCCTTTCAGCCTCGGCACCCGTGGATTCGAATACATCCCCCGAAACAGGTGATACCGCTTGCGCTCAGCTGAAGGCCGAGAAGGCCGACGATTCGCTGTACCGGTATGTCGACCCGTGGCGGTTGCCGCCGACCCGACTCTGTCCCTGTGCATTCCTGTGCTGATGCCCTGAGTCCACGGGCTGGATGACATTGGTCTCTTCCAGGAGTGACACGGACCGGACGATGCTCGGAACGAAGCCGACATGCCCGCCCAGGCAGGAGACCGACGATGTCGAGTGTCACGCTGTCCCGTTCCATCGGTGGTGGTCCCGACAGGCGCGCCATTGGCAACTCAGGCCGTGGAATCAGAATCAGCTGATGCGCAGATCGGACCGGATCGAAGGCGTGACGCTGATTCTCGCGGTATTGGCGGCCCTGTTCTCCGTGCCGGTGGCCGGCGCACTCGGAACCGCCGCGTACTCGGCCGAAGCAGCGTCGATCCGAATCGAACACACCAGCCGAACCAACGTCGACGCGGTGATAATCGCCGAGCCCGAGCAGATCCTCGGTGATATCCGGCAAGCGAGCCTGCGATGGCAGGCGCACGATCGAGCACGGGACGCGATCGTGCCGGTCCCGCCTTCAGCCGAGAAGGGGGATCACCTCAGCCTGTGGGTCGATGCCGACGGCGCGCCGAGTGACGCCCCTCGCAGCTCGGATGCCGCCGCGATGACGGGTGTAGCAGTCGCTGTCATCGTGTTCGCAGTGACCCTCGTCGGCGGATTCTGCGTGGTGGAATGTACACGGCGTTGGTTTCAGCGGCGAAACGGAATTCGGTGGGAAACCGAGTGGCGGCAGATCGACAGCTGCGGGCGCGAGGACCGTTGAACTGCGATGAGTGCGAATCGCCGGTGCCGGACAGGCCACGAAGATAACTCCGTAAGTCCCGGCGACTACGACAGCACGCCCGACATCGCCACGATCGTCACCGGTATCGAGCAGGCGTCGGACAGTTGCTACGGCATGCCCGCGACGTGCAGGCCGAGCCGGACGCCGCGGCCCCGCGCGGCTCGATCGGGTCCGATCCAGCGCCGGAGGGTCGGTGAACCCGCAGTCACCGTATAGGTGGATCGTGCGCTGTATCCGCAGCCGGGAAGTCCCATGTCCCGGGTCGGCGTGCCGTGTCGTCTTCGGGCACGCGGAGAGGAATAGTCGAGTCGCGCGCCGAATTCCCGCAGCCGACATTCGAGCGGAGACGATATGACCACCCCGGCCAACCATCAGTCGATCGTCGTGGGTATCAACAGGAGTCGCGCGTCCCTGGCCGCCGCGCGGTGGGCGGCCGCGATCGCCGCCCACCGTCAGGTGCCGCTCGAACTCCTCGCGGTGGTGTCGACCCCGGACCACCGGCTCACCGCAGCCACACGGGCCGAAGCAGATCTCTTGCCGCGACTGCGCGAAGCGGCGAAGGAGAAGGTGGCCGAGGTCGCGGATGTGGTGCGCGAGGATTTCCCGCGGTCGCGGGTCGTCGAGCAGGTGGTGGAAGGGTTCCCGCCGCGGGAATTGATCGCCGCGGGCGAGTCGGCACAACTGCTTGTCGTCGCGGCCGGTACCGACGACCGACTCAGCACAGTGCTGCTGGGCTCGACCGCGCTACGCGTGGCCAACAAGGCGGGCTGCCCGGTCGCGGTGTGGCGTGGGAACCGGGCACATCCGCTGCCCGACGAGCGACCGATCCTCGTCGGCGTGGATGGCAGCCCCGACGGTGACGCAGCGATCGGGCACGCCTTCGAAATGGCCGCGTTGCTCGGGGTGGCTATCGTCGCGTTGCACGTCTGGAACGACCCGGACCTGTTGCAGTGGACACCGGTGGCCGACAGTTGGGATGTGCTGGCTCAGCAAGAAGAAGAACTGCTCGGTGAGCGCCTCTCGGGCTGGGCCGACAGGTACCCGGACGTGGAGGTGACCCGGATCCTCCAGAAGGGGCCGACCGCCGAAACGCTGCTCGAACACGCCGCGGACGCTCAACTGGTCGTGACCGGAAGCCACGGTCACAACCGTGTCACCGGATTGTTCGTCGGATCGACCAGCCAGAACCTGCTACACCACGCGCCCTGCCCGACCTTGATCTGCCGCGACAACGGCTGACAGGTCCGGTGGCGACACCGGCCGTTCATCTCGCGTGCGTGACCATAACGGGACAGTGAGCGTGCTGAACGAGGAAGTTGCTGGTGGAGCCGAGCAACAGACCTGCGAAGCTATCGCGACCACGGTCACCGACGACAATCAGTTGTACCGGCTGGTGGACTCGCGCAATCAGGGATGACATCGCGAAGGCGGTCCCGAGGGGCTGTATCGCGGATTCGATCCGAGCAGCGCGACCAAATTTCTGGAACCCCGGCCCTACGACGACATCGTGCGCGAGGTCGGCCCTGTCCGACCGGTGCTCGAGTTGCTGGACGCCGACCGCGAGCAGCTGCGCGCCGGGCTGGAGACCGCAGGCCGCAAGGCGATCGGCTCCTTGGCCTCGGCGCTCGAGCAGGTCATCCACGAGATCCGCGAACGCGCGAGCGAGCCCGGCGACACGTACCACCACAGCGGCTACCACTTCGCCGTCCGCGCCATGACCGCCGGAGGACCTGGTTCGGCCCGGCAACCCCGATCGACACCCACCGGGTCCTTCTCCACCCCGACCAACAAGATCCGGTCGCCTCACGGCCGGTCCTGCAACGACGGGAACGCTGAGTTGTTCCCAGACGGAGACCCCCACATGACTGTCCTCGGCGACCGACGTCTGCTCACCCCCGCGCCTCTGCGCAGCACACGAGTCGGTGATCTGACAGTCACCTACATCCCCGACGGGCACACGCCATTGGATGCCCGAAAGTGGTTCCCCGACAGCACCGAAGAGTTCTGGACCGACAACAGCGACTACCTCACCGACGGGTCTCTCACCGCCAGCGTCGGCGGACTGCTCATCCAACACCGAGACCGGGCGATGCTGATCGACGCGGGATTCGGGCAACCGTTCGGGTTGACCGAAGTCGAAACGGAGTTCGGTGCCCTTCAAGGCGGCGCGATGCTGGCCAACCTGAACGCCCTCGGTGTCGACCCGAACAGCATCGACACCGTCGCGATCACCCACCTACACGCCGACCACCTCGGCCTACTCTGGCAAACCCCACCCGGAATGAACACACCACCACTGATCGACGCGCAAGTCGCCGTCTCCACACCCGACTGGGACCGACACGACCTCGCCCACGACCAAGGCACACTGGCCGCGATGCTCGAACCCTTCGCCGACCAGGTCGTCACCGTCGACCCCGGTGATGAGATCTTCCCGGGAGTGCGGGCGTTCTCGCTGCCCGGACACACCCTGGGCCACCTCGGCTACGACATCGTCTCCGGCGGTGAACGCCTGATCGTGCTCGGCGACGCCATGCACTCCGACCTACAGATCACCCACCCCGACCTGGTCTGCGCCGTCGACCACGACCGCGCACAAGCCGTCGAGACCAGACACCGGCTCATCCGGGAACTCCAGCAGCCCGCGACACTGGGCTTCGGAGGTCACTTCGCCGACCGCCAGTTCGGCACCGTCGCCGACCAGGACGGCATCGCTCGATGGATTCCGGTCACGCACTGACCTCACCGCCGAACAGGTCTGCGGTAGTCTTCTGGCTCGACATGGCGGGAGACCGCCCTGATGGGGGGAAGCATTTTGAATGCGTTGGGGTAGAAGCAGTTTGATCGTCTTTGTTGCTGCGTCTTTCCTGCTGCCCAGCTGCACGAACATCGTGGCCGGGAAAGCAGTAGTGGCGGCCAGGGACATCGACCAGATCGTCGTGTTCAACCCGTGCCGGGGAGAAGACTTCGACGAGGCCCTGCGATCAGCTGGTCTGGACCCGGCGACCAGACATGTTGTCACCGACGCACCGGAAGGTCCCGCGTCGTGGCGGGTCTGCAACTGGCGACCTCTCGATGTTCGCCAGCACGGATCCGCCAAACTGGTCGTGACCCTGTTCTCCACCAGCCACACCCTCTACGAACTACGCACGAAGGAGAACGTGGTCATCCTCGGCCACACCCGGGTCAACAAGCGCCAAGGCCTGGTGTCCAACGAACGATTCGACCCAGGGACCTGCTACGTGTCCTTCGACGCCCAACAAGGCATGTTCGAAGTCAACGCCGGATGGCTCAGCGACGAAGGCACACGAATCGGCGAGCCATGCCAGATCGCACAACATTTCGCACGGGCACTCGAACCACACTTACCGAAATGACCTATCCGAAGAAAGGATCCACATCGGCAGCAACAGCCATCGAGATCCACGCTGTGATCTTGCCGATCCTGTTCCGAAACGGCATCCACGCCAGCGCCCAGCAGCTCGGGCCTCGTTATCCTGCTGCCACCGCAGACCGCTGCCTCAGGATGCTTGGCGGTGCTCGTCCTCGTGCTCGCGGCGAGCGATCACCCCGAGCAGGTCACGCACCCACGCCGGTCGTTGCTCACCCGCTTTGCCTTCGGCGACATCGCGTTCGATCAGCGAGCGTATGTACGCCGACTGCGACAAGCCCAACTCAGCGGCGCGACGCTTACACGCTTTGTCGAGGTCATAGGTCATTTTCACCGAACGCGGGATCAGGACAGGGTCGGTGTCCGGGCCGGTCCGAATCGGTGGGTCGACGGGTTCATCGGTAAACTCGAGACGCTTGGCCATCGCCGCGACCTCGGCGGGGCTCATATTCTCGAACGGATCAGTCATTGCGGGTCGCCTCCCACTTCTCGAAGTCTTCGACCTGATCGGCGGTCAGGTACTCGGCGTTGTACACCTCGATGTCGCGACCGAGACGCCGTGCGTAGACCACCAAAGGGGTCCCGTCGTCGGCACGGCCCCAGACCACCAGCGAACTCAGTCCCGTGACCGGGTCACCGGCAGTCCGCAACCACACCCGCTGCCGACCAGCTAGCCACACATTCACCAGGTCGAATACGTCGTCCGGATCAACGCCTGATCGGGCCAACAACTACGCGAGCGCCCAGTACCATTCGATCGCCACACCCCTCAGACTACCCACAGACTACCCGATCTGTCCCGGGCTGACCAGGAACCGCACAGATGTTCCAGCTCACCTACAGAAACTCTTGGTCGACCACGACCCACGTGCCTCGGGTTCGACACTCGCCGACAGCACCCACCAACCGAAACCGTGGGTTGTACCGGCGGATCAACGAATGAGCAGCCTACGGCGACCAGACAGCGGCCGATCTCGCCGACGGATTCGTTGTCCCGCAACACCGCACCTGGACACATCGGTCCTGAACTGTCGGTACCAATCTCTATTGTTCAAATCCCGCCCGGCCGGAGGGTCCGCGCTCGCAAAACGACTTTCGATGACAGGAGTGCCCGAGATGGGTGAATCGGTGCTGACCGAACAGCAACCACAACAGACGATTCCCGAGCATCAGACGCAACTTCGACCAACCAACGAAATCCCTACCGCGGTTGCCGTGCAGGCGATCCTGTTGCGAACCGACGACATCGCGGTCGCGATAGCAGGGGCCCGCGCCTACCGGCACGGCGTGGAACTACACTTCCAGCTCCACAGCCGCCCCGGCGCTCGCTGCACCGCCCTCAGTGCCTTCGCGGGCTACCCCGGCGGAACCAAGGACCAATTCCTCATCGGTCTCGAATTCGCCGACGGCCGCACCGTCACCAACTGGCCAGGCGACCCCACCGACCCTGACACTCCGACACTGATGGCCTCCGCCAGCGGCGGGAGCACACTGCTCGCCACAGCCAACTACTACCTCACCCCGCTTCCTCCCCCGGGACGGCTGTCGGTCATCGGTACCTGGCCCGCCCAACAGATAGCCGAACACCGGATCGAGCTCGACACCGACGCGATCCGCCACGGCGCCGCAACGTCGACGGTGCTGTGGCCGCAGCAACCGGACACACCATCAACTCCCCAACCGACGACCCCGCCCGCTATCGAACCCGACGGATGGTTCGCCAGAACCCGCCCCTCCCTCATCGCCTGACAATCCCCAGGTCGTGCGCGGAACGAACGCGTCCAGCGCAGCCCCGCTCAGCTGTACCCCGGTCGCCGGGCGGGACAGGTACTTCCCTGTTCCATCCCCCGACCACCGCGGCCGCCAGAGCGCACGGCGCAAAACGACCCGCGTGTGTGGATGCCATCAGCCACGCCGAGGAGGAATCGGTCTACCGCCGCCGCATGATCGAAATCGGAAGCCGAAGGCCACAAAGTACCGGTCAGCGGGTGACGTGCCCAACCGGCATTCTGCGGATCTGATCGGCGACGAGATCTATCGACGATGACCGGTGAGATCTGCGGTGGTGACCGCGGCCCAACCTTGCCCACGTCGCGCGCAGTGCCACTGCTCGATCACGCGCCATTCCCAGATCGGTTTGTCGGCGGTGATCGGCGCCGGTTCGGGCATCAATTTGCGGTTGAGGTAGGTGTTCGCTGTCGGTGAGGATGACCTGGGAGCGCCGCGAACGCCGCGGCGGACAGTTCGGTCAGCCAAGCCCCGATGTCGTGGCGCAGGGCCGCGGGCAGGTGGTTGCCCATGTCACGGGTCGAGGTGGTGCGCGCCAGGACCCGCGAGCGTTCGTGGTCGACCGGCGTGGGCTGCGCCGCACCCGCCGTGACCTGGGCGTCGGTCAGTCGAATACTTGACCGACGCAACCCCGCTCGATCGGTACCCATGGGGATCCTTTCCATTGCCGGACCGGGGTTCGCCTGTTCGACCGAACGGCATCGTTGAATTCATCCCGGGGAGTGTGGTTTTCGCGCACTCGGGATGTCGGGCTCGCTCCCGGACACGCCAGTCGGGCCGAAAATGGTAAGGCCCATACGGGAACAGGGAGGGCCCAGAGATGACCGAAACCTGCGCTTCGGAGCGGGCGGCCACGGAACGCGGGGGTCAGCCATGGCTGACCGCGGAGTGCCGCCGCCTCGTCGAAAGAGTCCGCGTGGGCAAGAACGCGCTGGAGCTGACCGCGGAGTTCGGTCGCACCGACGGGGCGATCCGCTCCCGCTCCCGGATGCTGCTGCCACCGCAGCAGCGCGACATAGGCAACAGCGGCCGAACGGCGGTGACACTGCTGGCCGGGACTGACCGTACGAGCCTGCGCCCGCCACGGGCTGCGCCGGTCGAGGGCGCGACCAGCATCTGCTGGGACAACAGTCCTGCGGTGAAGGCGGAGACCGTCGCGCGGGAGAAGATCGCCGGGCCGAACACTCTCCGCCGAATAGTCGAGTCCGCCGATCGGTGCGGTCCCCCGGGTACAGCGGGGTCGCCGACCCCTGAGTGTGACGACCTACTTGTTCTCAGAGTCGCTTGTTGCGCAATCGATTTCGATGACAAGCCGCGCTCGGTGCGGAATGATGGGGCTCGCGGTAGATCGGCGGATTTGTCGGTCGGCAGGGAATCAAGGGGGTACATCAGTCATGGGAAAAGTCGATACCAAGGGGATCTGGACACGCATCAGCGTGGACCCGAGCGAGTTCCACGGATTGGGCGAGGCAGGCGCCAAGTCGAGCTCCGGCATCAAGTCGAGTATCAGATGGGGCCAGGACGAAGAGAAGAGCAGCTATGACTTCACCGGCCTGACCGATGTCGAAGCGCGCCTCGACGGCCAGAACTTCCGGCTTGGCATCTTCACCCACTACAACCGTCGAATCCACCTGACACACAGACAAACGACGCAAGCCCGATCCACGCGCCGTTGTGCGTGCGCGCCCACGCGTGCAGCTGCCCCGGAACACTGCCTACCACGCGCAACCCGCCCGACTTGACCCTCAGCGGAACCACATCGAGACCGAACGTCCCTTACGCCCGCTCAAGGGTGAACGCGGCAGTCGCCATTCCGTGTGGCTGGTTGTCAGGGACGATGGAGTGCGTCAAAGGTGATGGCGAGTGTGACCGGTGTGTCGAGGACTAGAGCAGTGCGATGGACTTTGTGGGGCATGTATCGCAGTCCGGACCAGTCGAGGCGATATTCCTCGATCCGGTCGATGATTTCCCAGCTCTTGTCGAAGTGGACGATCAGATAGGCGGGTATTCCGGTGCGCGCGTAGAGCGTGTGTTTCTCGCTGGTGTCGGTGTCGACAGTGCTTTTGGAGACGACTTCGACGATGAGGGCAATGTGGTCGCGGACAGTGTTGACGTCGTACGGTTCGCAATCACGAACGAAGATGTCGGGGTAGCGGACATTGAGCCGGTGATCGGTTCGGCGATCGTCGGCGTCGGCGAAACGGACCGCGACATCGGATCCGACACGAAGGCACGGCCCCGCGGGATCGCGAGCATCTTCCAGCGCGGCCCCGAGTCGGCGCACGACGCGGCTGTGAGCCTCGCTTTGGGCCATCAGCCGCACCACGGCGCCGTCGATGATCTCGACGTCGCCGAATGTGCTGCTGAATGAGTCGGGCTCGGTCGCCAGGAACTCTTCGGCGGTGATTCGGGGATGCGCGTCGGGATTCGATACCGTCACGGTCAGCTCCTCATGGTGTTTCGACTGCTCGAGCCTACGGCACCCGACAGAGCAGACAGTGGTCGCTTTGCTTGGCGAATCGCCCGAAAACCGGCTTCATCGTTCGAGTGGCCGGAGAGGACCTCGGCCAGTGCTGCTCCGTCGGCTAACCGCATCCCCGTCCAGGAACGGGATCCCCACGCGACAGGCGGGTGGTGCAGGACCACGAACACCGGAACCTCGCTGCGTGTGGACGATGCCTCATCCAGCCAGGCTAATGCCGCAACCGCGAATGTTTGTCCTGTTCGGTGGGTGACGCACCGATGGAAATCCCGGCGTGGGCGGGTGGTGGGTTCAGGCTGTCGGGGTGGCAGAACGTGTCCGTGTCCATGAGCTCGATGATGACGAGGGCCGCAGGCTGTTGCGAATCGTCCGTCGGGGTACCGGGTCGGTGATGACCTGGCGGCGTGCGCAGATGGTGTTGTTGTCGGGCCAGGGTGTGCCGGTGGCCGGGATCGCGGAGTTGAGTTTCACCAGCCCGGACCGGGGACGTGGTGCACAACTTCAACACCGACGGATTCGCGTCGTTGTATCCGAAATTCAAAGGCGGACGGACGAAGACGTTCACCCTGGCCGAGCGGCGTGAAGTGAAGAAGATCGCCAAATCCACCCCCGACCGAACATGGTCTGCCGTTCTCGACCTGGAGTCTTGCCAAGTTGGCCGATTTCCTGGTCGCCGAGGGGGTGGTCAACGACATCAGCCACCATGGATGTCGGTCAGAGACGAGCAGCTGCGACGGTCAGGAGCTGTTCGGCCGCCGCCGACCAGGTCCGGCTGGTCGCCATGGCCTTTCGGATCGTTTGTGCTGTAGCGAATGCCGCATCCGGGTGGCCCAGTACCGATGCGATGGCGTGACCCCATCGAATGCGATCCTTGTCGGGGTCGTCGGTGACGGGCACTGTCACCTGACCCGCCAACGTCTTGGGCAACACTTCGTTCGGCAACATGCCCAGACCGCTGGATTTGCTGACGAGCACGAGTGTTCCCGCGACGATCGCTTCCAGGCCGACCAGCCCGAACCCTTCGGCGCGTGAGGGCATCAGCAGCAGTACCGCGCGGTGGAGATCAGCCTGGAAGGTCTCGACTGCTGGTGAGTAGACACGGGAAGGACACGAAGACCCGGGATGCCGGCCCATTCGCGTACACGCTGCCGGACAGTGGATCCTTCGTGTTCCGTAACGCCGCGTACCACCAGTTGGATCTCGTGATCGTCTGAGTCCAACAACTCGCGGAGTGCAAACCCAGCGACCGTGCCGCGATGTCGGCCAATCCCTTGACCGGTGCGTCGTTCGAGGTGAGGCGCCCTGCGATCAGGACTTGCGCAAGATGGTTGTTCCGGTAGATCCGTTCCTCACCCTCGGTGATGTCGAAGCCGGGATCCAGTCTCAGCAGCGATTGTCCGGTCTTGTCGGCGTCGATATACAAGTTCAGCCAGTCGAACAGCACGGGCCCGACGGCCACGGCACAGAACGCGCCCTGGGCCAGTCCGATCTCGGCTGCGGTTCGCTGCTCGGCCAGCGCAGTCGGGTCGAGATTCCCGGGCTCCTTCTCGAATTCGAGCTGATCAGGCTTGACGTGAACGAACTGGAAACGCTTCGCGTCGGGGTAATGTTCTTCGACGAGTTGGCGTGCGTGCGGTCCGCTCACGCGCCCGTGGCCGATCACGACATCGGGGACACCGTCGCCGGGCAATGTCGGCCGTCTCGTCAGCTGATCCCGAGCGAAGGTGTCCGGTTCGGTTTCCGGTCCGATCAGTGTCACTCCGACCGTCTGCGCGTCCCGTTGAGGGGAACCCACACCGAGACCTGAGAAATCACCACCTCAGCGTAAGCGACCCAACGGGACCCATAACTACCTGGAACCAACAGGCAGACCTCGATGGCCGATGCGAAACTGAACCGTTCGGACCTGCGCGCCGTCGCCCCCCGGACCGCCTTCGTGGCCCGAAGCGGGCTGGCGGGACTACCGGTAGGGGCTCATGTGCCGAGTTGTTTTCGGGGATCCGGGAAGCCGAGGTCGGTGTAGCCGGGTGCACGTTGCTCGAGTGTGCGGGCAAGTATCGGGGTACGAACATCGTGGTAGTCGTGCACGGTCGCGGTGGTCTTGCCCGGATGGGTCCGGGTGATTCGGCCGACATACTGCACGAGACGTCCTTTGAACTTGACAGGTGCCGCCAAGAAGAGAGTGTCGAGAGCGGGACAGTCGAACCCTTCCCCGATATAGGAGCCGGTTCCCACGATGAGCAGGGGACGGTCCTGCTCGAGGTAGTCCGCGATCGTGTCGTTGGCGGTTCGGCGTTCACGGGCTCCCATGCCGCCCCGAAGCACTATCACCTCACCGCAGCCGGCCGAAGTGAGTCGTTCGGCGATCGCGGTGAGGTGTCCGATCCAGGTCGTCAGTACCAGGATGTTGGCGCCGTCACGATGCGATGCGGTGACGTCGTCGACGATCTGGGTCAGGCGGTCCTGATCACTGGCGAGGGCTCGGTAGATCTCGGCCATTCCCCCGCCTCGGGTGGGGTCGGCGTCGCCGTCGTAGGCGAAGGCGGTGTGGTGAACGTGCAGGACCGGATGTGGGGCCGGCTCGGTATCCCGTGACGGCAGATGCCCCGCTGTGGGCGCTTCGATGGTGTGGGTGTGGGAGCCGAGTTGATGGAAGATCAGGTCATCGAGTTGGTCTCGCCGGTAGGGGGTAGCGGTGAGCCCGAGCCAGTTCTTCGCGGGAATCGTGTTGAGAACTTCGGTGAACGCGGAGGACGCGACGTGATGGCACTCGTCGACTACGACGAACCCGTAGCCGGCGGTGATTTCGTTGGTGTTGGTGCGTCGCGCCAGCGTCGGCAGCAACGCCACGTCGATGACGCCGGTGGTTTTGGATCGGCCACCGCCGATCTGCCCGCAGGTGATGCCGAGATGTTGGGTGATCCGTGCACGCCACTGGTCGGCAAGTGCTTTGCGGTCGACGATGATCAGGGTGGACGTGGCACGTTCGGCGATGGCCGCGCAGGCGATCACGGTTTTGCCGGTGCCCGGTGGCGCCACCACCACTGTGGTGTCGGCGCCGAGGATCGTTGCCACCGCCTGCTGCTGTTCGTGGCGGAGTTCGGTTGCGCACGAGTAGGCGTGGGTGGTGCCGGTGACGCGTGCGTCCTCGATACGCAACCGGCTTCCAGCGGATTCGATCAGAGTGGTCAGCAACGGCAGCAGTCCGCGTGGCAAAACGAGGTCGCCGTCGAGGGTCTCGTCGTAGCTGCGCAGGAATCGTAGTGTGTCCCAGGTGCTTCTTCGTGCGCGTTGACGGGCGAAGAATTCCGGATTGGCGATGGAGGCGGCGTGTTTGACCGTGGAGATCATCGCCGGTCCGAGATCGGTCGCCTTGAGCTGGATGCGGGCGCCCAGGCGCGCGTGGACGACGAGGGCCGGGCGCGGCAGGATCGCCGACGAGGTCGGCACCCGTGGGCGCCGTACGTCACGGCCGACCGACGGTTGCGACAGTGCCCCTGCCAGCGTGGCGACTTGCTTGGGCGACAGTCGTGCGATGCTGCACAGATAGGCCCACTGGTCGGTGAACGGTTCCAGCGTCGCCGGATCGAGGAACACTGTGGTGCCGTGACGACGGCGTGCTCCGGCCAGCGGTGCCGCGATCAAATTCCCGAATCCGCGCCCGGTGTGGGTGTCTTGGTGTCAACGGCAAGCGAATCCTGGACACTTTCCGGCACCTGAATTCTGACCCCCTCGGTCGGTCGGGTTGGTGGTTTCAGTCTTCAGTTGTGCTGG
>NZ_QCYJ01000082.1 GCF_003123685.1 Nocardia aurea | reverse complement strand
GATGGCCAGTGTGACGTTGCCCATCACCCGGCCCCGGTCGGCCTCGGGCACCACCTGCATCAGCGTGGTCATCAGCAGCGGCATCATCACCGCCGTGCCGGACGCCTGGATGATGCGGGCGCCCAGCAGCACCTCGAACATCGGCGCGACCGTGGCCAACGCCGTGCCGAGCAGGAACAGACTCATCGCGGTGGCGTACGCGCGGCGGGTCGACACCCGCTGCAGGAACCACCCGGTGATCGGGATGACCGCGGCCATGGTCAGCATGAAAGCGGTCGAGAGCCACTGCGCGGTCTGCTCGGTGATGCGGAGCGCGCCCATCAGCCGCGGGATCGCGTTGATCATGATCGTCTCATTGAGGATGACCACGAACGTGGCGAGCACCAGCAGCCGGATCACGGCGGGGGTGCGACCCGAAACGGCGGTCGCGGACGTGGCAGGTGAGTCGAGCTGTGGGCTGGACACGGTACCTCGATCGGGGTTGTCGGACATGACGTTGTCATGGCTGGCGTCCCAGCCTTGGGTCTCACAAGCAGTCGTGGTCATGCATAGACTGACCGACACCACCGACAAAACTCATCGCCCGCGCCCAGCATTCCGGCAAGTGGACCGAAATGTCACCCGATTTTCACCGGCGGCGGACAGCGAT
>NZ_QCYJ01000007.1 GCF_003123685.1 Nocardia aurea | reverse complement strand
AGCAGCGCGGTGCGTGGACCGTGCGGTGGCGGACGCTCACACTCGGGGTCATGGATGAGGGTAGACATGTGGGTGCGAGGACGCCCCGCCGGGAGGACGCCCGGCTGCTCACCGGCCGGGCCAGGTTCGTCGGCAACGTGCGGCTGCCCGGGACCGCCCACGCCGCCGTCGTCCGCAGCCCCATCGCCCACGGGCGGCTGGCCGGCTGCGACGCCAAGGCGGCCTGGACCGTGGAGGGCGTGCTCGACGTCATCACGCCCGCCGACGCCGCCGGCATCCGGCTGCCCTGCGTCACGCTCGCGCCGGGCCAGCGCGAGACCTCCTATCCGGTGCTGGACGAGGCCATCCTGTACGCGGGCCAGCCGCTCGCCCTCGTGGTCGCCCGGACGCCGGAGGCCGCCGCGGACGCGGTCGCCCTGATCGACCTGGACCTTGAGGAACTGCCCGCCGTCATCGGCGTCGAGCGGGCGATGGCGGCCGGCACGCCGCTGCTCCACCCTGCCTGGGGCACCAACGTCGTCACCGATTCCGTGCTCGGCGACCCCGACTGCGAAGAGGCGATCGCCGGGGCCGCGCACGTGGTCGAGCTGGCGTTCACGTTCGGCAGGGTCTCGCCGTACCCGATGGAGCCGCGCGGCGTCGTCGCGTCCTTCACCGACGGGGAGCTCACCATCCGGACGTCCACGCAGGCGCCGCACCACGTGCGCGACCACGCCGCGGACGCGCTCGGGCTCACGCACGGCCGGGTTCGGGTCGTCAGCGGCGACACCGGCGGCGGGTTCGGCGCGAAGGAGCACATCTACCCGGACGAGCTGCTCGCCTGCCTGGCCGCGATGCGCCTGGGCCGCCCGGTGAGCTGGACCGAGTCGCCCGGCGACCGCCTGGTCGCCACGCTGCCCGCGCGGGCAGCCGCGCACCGGGCGCGGCTGGCGCTGGACGCGGACGGGCGCTTCGTCGCGCTCCACGCCGACGTGGTCGGCGACCTCGGCGCGCACCCGTCCAACGTCGGGGCCTCGCCGTTGGCGGTGACCGCGACCACGCTGCCCGGCCCGTACCGCTTCGACCGGACAGGGGTACGGCTGCGCGGCGTGGTCACGACGACCACACCGACGGGGTCCTACCGGGGGTTCGGCCAGCCGGAGGCCACCTACACCAGGGAGCGGCTGATCGACGAGGCCGCGCGGCGGCTCGGGCTCGACCCGGTCGAGCTGCGGCTGGGCAACATGATCGGCCCAGGCGAGCTGCCCTGCGCCACGCGGACCTGGCAGACGTACGACTCGGGCGACTACCCGCGCGCCCTGCTGACCCTCCGCGACCTGGTCACTCCGCCGGCCCGGGACGACGGTCGCAGGCGCGGGGTGGGGTTCTCCTGCCACGTCGAGGCGACCGGGCTCGGGCCGTCGATGGACATGAAGGCCATGGGGATGCAGGCGGGCGGGTTCGAGACCGCGGTGCTGCGCATGGAGCCGGACGCCTCGATCGTCGTGGCCTCGGGCGTCACGGGCATCGGGCAGGGCATCGAGACGGCGCTCGCCCAGCTCGCCGCCGACCGGGTCGGGGTGCCGCTCGACCGGGTACGGGTGGTGCTCGGCGACACGGCGGCCACGCCCTACTCCTCGATCGGTTCGATCGCGAGCCGCTCGCTGGTGTTGGGCGGCGGCGCGCTCATCCAGGCCGCGGACCGGCTGAGGGAGAAGATCCTGGCCATCGCCGCGCACCGGCTGGAGGCGGCGCCGGACGACCTGGAGATCACCGGCTCGGCCGTACAGGTGAAGGGCGACTCGCGCGCCTCGCTGACGCTGCGGGAGATCGCCACGTCGGCGTGGCGCGCCTGGGACCTGCCCGAAGGCGCGACCCCCGGGCTGGAGGAGCGGGTCAGCTACGACCCGTCGGCGTCCACCTACGCGTACGGCGCGCACGCCGCGGCCGTGGCCGTCGACCCGGAGACCGGCGCGGTCGAGGTGGAGGGCTACTGGGTGGTCAACGACGCCGGCGTGCTGGTGAACCCGGCCATCGTGGAAGGCCAGATCCGCGGCGGCGTGGCGCAGGGCATCGGCATGGCGCTGACTGAGGAGATCGTCTACACCGGCGACGGGCAGCCGATCATCGACTACCTGCTGCCGACGACCCGCGAGATCCCCGACATCCATGTGGTCTGCCTGGAGACCTCCTCGCCCATCACCCCCGGAGGCATGAAGGGCGTCGGCGAGGCGGGCACGATCGGGCCACCCGCGGCGATCGGCAACGCGGTCGCCGCCGCGCTGCCAGAGGTGGCCGGGGCCGTCACCGCCACCCCGCTGACGCCCGAGGGCGTGTGGACGCTGCTGAGGAATGCGGGGGGCCGGCCCGGGTAGCGGGAGGCGGATGCGCCTCGATGAGTGGTTCCTCACCGACGAGGAACGGGACAACCCGTCGACCCGGCTGTCGGCCTGGTCGACGGGCAACCTCGTGCGGCCGCTCGTCCACGGGGCCACGTACTTCGCCGAGCTGAAAGCCGGCCTCGACCGGCTGGGCCCGCGTGACCTGCTGCTGTTCACCGACTGGCGCGGCGACCCCGACGAGCGGCTCACCGACGCCGGCCCCGGGATGGCCGCCGCGATGGCGCAGGCGGCGCGCAGGGGAGCGCTCGTACGCGGCCTGATCTGGCGCTCCCACCTGGACGCGCTGCGTTTCAGCGCCGCGGAGAACAGGCACCTCGGCGAGCACGTCGAGGCCGCCGGCGGTCAGGCCCTGCTCGACACCCGGGTACGGATCGGCGGCTCGCACCACCAGAAGTTCGTCGTGCTGCGCCACCGCGCCGACCCGGCCGGCGACGTTGCCTTCCTGGGCGGCGTCGACCTGTGCCACGGCCGCCGGGACGACGCCGGGCACCGGGGCGACCCGCAGCCGCCGCCCATGTCCCCCGCGTACGGCGAACGGCCGCCGTGGCACGACGCGCAGGCGGCGATCCACGGGCCGGCCGTGGCCGAGGTGGAGAAGGTCTTCCGCGAACGCTGGGACGACCCCGCCCCCGAGACCCGCCAGCCGTTCAGGCGGCTGCGCGACCACCTGGAGCGGATGGACGACGTGCCGCCGCTCCCGCCGCCCAGGCCCGCGCCGGAGCCCGCCGGGAGGCACGCCGTCCAGCTCCTGCGGACTTATCCCTACCGGCGCCGCCCCTACCCGTTCGCCCCGAGGGGAGAGCGGAGCGTGGCCAGGGGCTACCAGAAGGTGCTGCGCAGGGCCCGCTCGTTCGTGTACCTGGAGGACCAGTACCTGTGGTCCACCGACGTGATCGAGCCGTTCGCCGAGGCGCTGGAACGCGAGCCGGAGCTCCGCATGGTCGTCGTGGTCCCGCGCCACCCCGATCAGGACGGCTGGCTCGCCGCCCCCGCCAGCCTGATCGGCAGGAGCGAGGCGCTGGACCGGCTGCGCCGGGCGGGCGGCGACCGGTTCGCCGTCTACGACCTGGAGAACCACGCGGGCACCCCGGTGTACGTGCACGCCAAGGTGTGCGTGGTCGACGACGTGTGGGCGACCATCGGCTCCGACAACGTCAACCTGCGGTCGTGGACGTACGACTCGGAGCTGAGCTGCGCGGTGATAGACGAGGAGCTCGATCCGCGCCCGCCCACCGGTGGGCGGGTGTTCGCCAGGCGGCTCCGGCTCATGCTCGCGGCCGAGCACCTGGACCGCGATCCGGACGACGTGGACGAGCTGTGCGACCCGAAGGCCGCGTTCGAGGCGTTCGCCGAGTCCGCCGACCGGCTGGCCGCCTGGCATCGTGCCGGGTGCCAGGGGACGCGCCCGCCGGGACGGCTGCGCCCGCACTCCCGGCCGGAGCTGGGGCGGCTGCGCAAGGTGCTGGCCCTGCCGCTGTACAAGCTCGCGGTCGACCCCGACGGGCGCCCCGCCGACCTGCGACGGGCACGCCGCTTCTGACCCGCCGGGCGCCTCCCGCGGCTACGACCGCGCGGCCTGGTACAGCCCGTGGATGGCGAGGACGTAGCCGTACACGCCGAAGCCGACGACGATGCCCCGCGCCACCGGCGACAGGTAGGAGTGGTGACGGAACTCCTCTCGCCGGTGCACGTTGGAGATGTGCACCTCCACCACCGGCAGCTCCACGGCCTCGATGGCGTCGTGCAGCGCGACCGAGGTGTGCGTGTAGGCCCCGGCGTTGAACACCACGCCGATGCACCTGCCGGCCTTGACCTCCGCCCCGGCCTCGTGGATCCAGTCGATCAGCTGGCCCTCGTGGTTGGACTGCCGGAAGACGGCGTCCAGCCCGAGCTTCCCGGCCTCCTGGCGGCACAGTTCCTCCACGTCCGCCAGCGTGGTCGAGCCGTAGACCTCGGGCTTGCGGGTGCCGAGGAGGTTGAGGTTGGGCCCGTTGAGTATCAGGACGGATGACATCGCGCTCACCCTAACAGCGGCTACCGGGAAATTCGATTGAGCGCGCCGCCGGGCCTCTGCTGTACTCGCGGTGACAGGTGGCCGATCCAGGAGGCGGGGAAATGCGGCGAGCGTTCATGTCCACCCAGCTCAGAGCTTCCACCTATGCAAAGGACATGACGCTTCTTGCGCACGCTCAACTTGGGGATCCTGGCCCATGTAAACGCCGGTAAGCCACGCGCGAACCCCGGGATCGCGGTCCTGCGGCACCTGCGTCCCGGCCGCCGCCAGGCGGTGGCGCTCGCCGTCTCCGTCACCGCCATGACGGCGCTGCCCCTGGCGGCGCCCCAGCTCACCCGGCGCTTCGTGGACGGCGCGATCGGCGGCGCCGGGACGCGCCACCTCACACTCGTCGCGCTCGGCTTCCTCACGGTCGCCGTCGCCGGGCAGGCCGCCCGGCTGGTCACGGCCTGGCTCGCGAGCCGGCTCGCCTGGGACGGGACCGACCGCCTCCGGGAGCGGCTCGCCGAGCACGCGCTCGGCCTCGACCTGGCCTTCCACGTCAGGCACACGCCCGGCGAGATGATCGAACGGGTGGACGGCGACGTGGTGGCCGTCGCCGACTTCGTCGTCGCGTTCCTGCTGGACGTGGTGGCCGGTGTGCTGCTCCTCGCGGGGATGCTCGTCGTGGTGTTCACCGTGGACCCGCTCATGGGCGCCGCGCTGCTGGCCTACTGCGCGCTGGCCGGGTTCGGGATGGCCCGCGCGCAGCGGCTCGCCGTGCCGTCGGCCGCCCGCTCCCGGGCGGCCGACGCGGAGCTCGTCGGCCACCTCGAGGAGCGGCTGGCAGGGGCGGAGGACATCCGGGCCAACGGCGCGGGCGAGCACGTCGTGCGCCGATTCCACCAGGTCGCCGCCACCTGGTACCAGGCGGACGTCAAGGGCTCGCAGGTCGGCAGCGGTCTCATCGCGGGCACGGCCGTGGCGTTCGCGGCGGGCACGGCCGTCGTGCTCGCCCTCGCCGCGTGGGGCCGCCAGTCCGGGACGCTCACGGTCGGCACCGCGGTCCTCCTCTTCCAGTACACGCTGATGGTCCGCACCCCGTTCGAGCGGCTGATCGACCGGCTGCGCGGCTACCAGGCGGCCCTGGCCGGGGTGGCTCGCATCGGCGCCCTGCTGGCCGAGCGCCGGACGCTGCCCGAACCCGCCCGCCCCAGGCCCCTGCCCGCGTCCGGGCCGCTCGCCCTGGAACTCGACGGCGTGAGCTTCGCCTATGACGCCGGCGAAGGGGTGCTGTCGGACGTCTCCCTCGCGCTGGCGCCCGGCGAGACGCTCGGCCTGGTGGGCCGTACGGGCAGCGGCAAGACCACCATCGCCCGGCTGGTGCTGCGACTCCACGACCCCGGCGAGGGCGCGGTCCGGGTCGGCGGGCTGGACCTGCGCGAGGCCGACCCGGCCTCGGTACGCCGCCGGATGTGCGCGGTCACGCAGGACGTGCGGCTGTTCGCGGCGAGCGTGCGGGACAACCTGACGCTGTTCCGGCCGCTCGCGGACGACGACCGGTTACGCGCCGTCCTGGACGAGGTCGGTCTCGGCGGCTGGCTCGCCGGGCTGCCCCGCGGGCTCGACACCGACTTGGGCGGTGTGTCGGCGGGTGAGGCGCAGTTGCTCGCGTTCGCGCGGGCGTTGCTCGCAGACCCCGGGCTCGTCGTGCTGGACGAGGCGTCCAGCAGGATCGATCCGGCCACCGAGCGGCTCGTCGAGCGGAGCGTGGACAGGCTGCTCGCCGGCCGCACCGGCGTGATCATCGCGCACCGGCTCTCGTCGCTGGCGCGGGTGGACAAGGTCGCGGTGATCGCCGGCGGCAGGGTGGTCGAGTACGGCCGTCGCGAGGACCTCGTCGCCGACCCGGGCAGCCGGTTCGCGCGGATGCTGGACCTGGCGGGGGTGCGCCGATGAGGCCCGTCTGGCTGGTGGTCGCCCGGCTCATCCGGTTCGACCTGCGGCGCTACCTGATCGGCGCGCTCCTGTGGATGCCAGTCAGCGTCATCCCGCTCGTCAGCGGGCTGGTGCTGCGGGAGCTCTTCGACCAGATCAGCGGGCAGCGCGCCGCCGGGCCGGCCCAGGCGCTGTGGTTGTGCGCGGCGTTCGTGGGCGTGGAGGTGGTGCGCGGGCTGGTGCTGGTCACCGCGTGGACGTACGGCGTCTACTGGTGGTGCGCCGCGGCCACCCTGCTGCGGGCCAACGTGCTGCGCTCGGTGCTGACCGCTCGCGGGGCCGCCGCGTCCCGGCTGCCGCACTCGCCGGGCGAGTCCGTCGCGCGCCTCCGCGACGACGTGAGCGACCTGGTGAACTTCACCGACGAGTCGGTCCCGCTGGCCGGCGGGGT
>NZ_QCYJ01000118.1 GCF_003123685.1 Nocardia aurea | reverse complement strand
TCTACCGGGTGCTGCGCCGCCGCGACATCCGCGACAAGGTGCGCATCGAGAACCGGGTGATGCCGGTGCGCGTGCTCACCGTGGACGGCCGGGCGGCCGGGATCGCCGGGTTCGACACCAGGTCGGGGCGGTTCGTCACGGTCTCGGCCGGAGCGGTGATCCTCGCGACCGGCGCGTGCGGCCGGCTCGGGCTGCCCGCCAGCGGCTACCTCTACGGCACCTACGAGAACCCCACCAACGCCGGCGACGGCTACGCCATGGCCTACCACGCGGGCGCCGAGCTCAGCGGCATCGAGTGCTTCCAGATCAACCCGCTGATCAAGGACTACAACGGCCCGGCCTGCGCCTACGTGGCCAACCCGTTCGGCGGCTACCAGGTGAACAACCGGGGCGAGCGGTTCGTCGACTCCGACTACTGGTCGGGCCAGATGATGGCCGAGGTGGCCGCCGAGATCGACTCCGCCCGGGGGCCGATCTACCTCAAGCTCACCCACCTGCCGGACGAGACGATCAGCGCGGTGGAGAACATCCTGCACTCGACCGAGCGACCCACTCGTGGCACGTTCCACGCCGGCCGTGGCCACGACTACCGCACGCACGACGTGGAGATGCACATCTCCGAGATCGGCCTGTGCGGCGGCCACTCGGCGTCGGGCGT
>NZ_QCYJ01000112.1 GCF_003123685.1 Nocardia aurea | reverse complement strand
GCTCGAACTGCAGCAGGGTGTTCTTGTCCCATTCCCCCACCGGGATCTGCACGTCGAAGGTCTGGTCCTCGCCGCCCTCGATCGCGCCGAACAGGGAGTCCTGGCCGATGGCCTCGTTCTTCTTGATGTCGATGATCGCGTCGACGGCCTGCTCGTGCACCATGACCAGGCCCTTGCGGACGTGGCCGTGCGAGTCGAACGCCCCCGCCTTGATCAGCGACTCGATCACCCGCTTGTTGCAGACGATGGCCGGGACCTTGCGCAGGAAGTCCTTGAAGTCGGCGAAGCGGCCCTTCTCCCTGCGCGCGATGATGACGCCGTCGACGACGTTGGCGCCGACGTTGCGGACCGCCGACAGGCCGAAGCGGATGTCGGTGCCGCGCGGGGTGAAGTCGAAGTCGGAGTCGTTGACGTCCGGCGGGAACACCTTGATGCCCATGCGGCGGCACTCGTTGAGGTAGAGGGCCGACTTGTCCTTGTCGTCCTTGACGCTCGACAGCAGCGCGGCCATATAGGCGGCGGGGTGGTTGGCCTTGAGGTAGGCCGTCCAGTAGGACACCAGGCCGTAGGCCGCCGAGTGGGCCTTGTTGAAGGCGTAGTCGGAGAACGGCAGCAGGATGTCCCAGAGGGTCTTGACGGCCTCGGCGGAGTAGCCGTTGGCCTTCATGCCCCCCTCGA
>NZ_QCYJ01000138.1 GCF_003123685.1 Nocardia aurea | reverse complement strand
ACCAGCACGTCGAGTTCCACGACCCGCTTCCAGAACGGATCGAACTCCGGCAACGCGAACGAACGCATACCGTGCAGACCCGGAACCGGAGCCGGACGAACCAGGATCGCCTTGGCGCCGTGCTCGACCACAGCCCAGTTCAACTCCTCGATCGCCTTCTCCACGATCGGCAACGTGATGACCGGAATGGTGAAGATCCGGTCCGAATGCACGAAATTACCGTCCTGGCCCCACTCCTCGAGCATCCACTCGTTGAGCGAATGGATCACCGCGTGGATCAGCTCGGGATGATGACGCATCCGCTCCTCGACCAGACTGGCCAGAGTCGGGAACATCAGCGCACGCTGCAACTGCAAATCATCCATGACCTTCAGACGAGCGACCGGATCACGGAAAGCATCGATCGCCTTCATCGACTTACCGAAAATCTCACGACGGCTCTTACCCTCGGGATTGCCGTACTTGAAGTAATCCTCCATCGCACCCGGACGCGCGACCACGTCGAAAGTCGGATTCGGGATGTACTCACTGATCTGGCCGAGCACCGCGATCTTGGTGCGGCCGTTGATCTCGATGTACTGGATCGCACCCTCGTACTGCTTGGGCAGATGCCTGGTCAACGCGTCCTTGGTCTCGTAGAGATGGTTGTCCGCGTCGAACAGTTGATACGGCAGATCGA
>NZ_QCYJ01000048.1 GCF_003123685.1 Nocardia aurea | reverse complement strand
GCCGCCGCCTGACCTGGTCCGGCTCCCGGCGCGCGCCCGGCGACTCGCGGGTATAAGTTAGGTATGCCTAACTTCTACGCGCTGAGGAGCGGTCGATGGCCGGAAAGCCGACAGATCACCATCGTGGTGTCGTCCTGCGCACCGAGCGGCTCACGCCGCACATGATCCGCATCGTGGTGGGCGGTGACGGGCTGCGCGACTTCGAGCTGTCCGGGCAGACCGACCACTACGTGAAGCTGGTGTTCCCGCACGAGGGCGTCGACTATCCGGTCCCGTTCAGTGTCCAGAACGTGCGCGAGACCATGCCCCGGGAGCTGTGGCCGCGCCTGCGCACCTACACCGTGCGCGCGTGGGACGCCGAGGCGCGCGAGATGACGATCGACTTCGTGCACCACGGCGACTCGGGCCTGGCCGGTCCGTGGGCGGCGCGGGCCGTGCCGGGCGACGAACTGCTGATGCTGGGCCCCGGCGGCGGCTACGCACCGAGCCCGGAGGCGGGCTGGCACCTGCTGGTCGGTGACGAGAGCGCGCTGCCGGCCATCGCCGCCTCGGTGGAGGCGCTGCCCGAGGGGGCGCCGGCGCACGTTCTGGTGGAAGTCGACGGTCCCGAGGACGAGCAGAAGCTCGAGCCGGTGGGCGACGTCCGCGTCCTGTGGGTGCACCGCGACGGCCGGCCCGTC
>NZ_QCYJ01000132.1 GCF_003123685.1 Nocardia aurea | reverse complement strand
GAGCTCCTCGATTCGGCGCGAACCTAGCGGATACCCCCCACTCCCTCGACCATCCTCACATGCCGCCTACCGCGCGACCGGGCCTCTCCGACACTCGTAATGCCGTCTGCGCGCTGCCTCGACCGGCCGACCGGGTCGGTGGCGCAGGGAAAGGAAAGCCACCGAAGGGATCGGTAGGCGACATCCGCCCAGGGCTACCATGTTCGAAATGACCTCTGTTCTGCTGCGATTCGCTCTGTCCGACCCCGGATATGCGGGCCTGCGGTCGCTGCCGCGGCGAGTCGCCGATCTCCTGGAACGCCTCGATGCCCCACCTCGGCTGGGTGCTCACCTGCGAGCGGTCCACGATGTCGCGTGGCAATTGGCGGACTGGGTCTCCCGACATCATCATGGTGTGCGGTTCGACCGCGACGCGATGCTGTTCGGCGCGGCCACACACGACATCGGAAAGATCGTTCATCCCGAGGAACTGTCGAAACCGGGCTCGGCTCACGAATACGCCGGGTACGAACTTCTGCTGGCGCAGGGCTTCAGCGAGGAGTCGGCCCGCTTCGCACGGACCCACGGATCGTGGACCGGTACCGAGGTCCGTATCGAGGACCTGCTCGTCGGTCTGGCCGACAAGGTCTGGAAGGCCAAGCGTGTTCCCGAACTCGAGCAGTTGGTGGTGCAGCGCCTCGCCATCGACGGCCGACAACAACCGTGGCAGGTGTTCATGACTCTGGACGACGAGCTCGACAGGATCGCCGCAGACGCCGATCACCGGCTCGCCTTTCAAGCGCGCTACCCGGTCGGACCTGCCCACGACACGCACGGCACGGGTTGATACCGACCCCTGTTTCCGTGCTGAGGCCGTGCGCTGGGCGGGGTCTTCGATGGCCAGGTGTATGTACCAGAGGTCGTCGCTCCGGTCCCGCCAGGTCATGCAACGGATTCGAGCAACGAAGTCATTTATTTCGTCGACATCGGTCGACCCTGCCATCAAGTAGAGGAGCCGCCAAAGCCTCAGGCGCCCTTCGGATTCAGAGACCCGTCCGAAGGCGCCTTCGCCGCCCAGGAGACTGAGCAACGCGGGGTAGGCATCGGAGAAGTCGACCATCGCTGCATGTGCCGGTTCTTCCGGTTTGTTCCCATTCGTTGATCGTGAGCTGGTTGGCAATGGCTTCCTCGGCTGTGCCGCGGACGACGGTGATCTGATCGATGATCGTCCACCGCGTTTCCGACCGGCCGAAGTCCGAGGTATCGGCAGGCCGGCCCTGGCGTTTTCTGGGGTGCACGAGCATTGGGAACGCCAGACGCTCGGGAGGGAACTGGAAGGCCTGGCCGTTGCTGCCGCTGGATTTCTCGTGGTAGGGCCAGAGATGTTCGGTATCGCATTTGCTGGCTTCCCAGGACTGCAGTCGCAGTGGAACCAACCAGCATGCGGCTTCCTCGGGCGCGCAATCTGAGGGTTGCTCCGCCGAAAGGTCCTGTCCTGCTATATCTTCCTCGCGTAGCACGCGTGCATGGGCGACCCGTAGCCGCACTCGAGGATCGTGGAGGTGGCAGAGCAGGCAAACCCAGGGCCGCGCCGGACACGGCTTGCCGACCGGGCCGTGCAGCCCGCACAGCTGATCGGCGCAGGCCGCGGTGAAGACATCTCGTGTCCCGCCGACCAGCTCACGCAGGGTGTCGTCGTCGATGTTCATCGCGCCGATCAGCCGCGGATAGCCGTCGGCGAGTCCGGCGGCGTCTTCCTCGGTGATTACCGTCGGCGGGTGAGCGCGGCGCAGCAGATCGTGCTGGGCGTCCTCGATGATCGTTTCGACGGCATGCTGCTGGCTGGCTGTGGTGACGGTCAGGTAATGGTCGCCCTCGACGGCGGCGGTGTGGTTCGGGTCGATCGTGGCCCGCGCGTTGCCGGTCCAGGCACTTTTGCTCCGCATCACGTGATGGGTGGTGCGGATGCGTGCTCGATGGACTTTCAACGCTCTGCCGTCTGCGCCGGTCAGGCTGTAACGGCGGACCCAACGGGCAACCGAGTTGCGGTCGACGTTGCGGATCAGCCGTGCGTTGCCGGCCAGGCACAGCCCCAACCACAACTGATCACGGTGCTCGTGGCCAACTGTGCTGCGCAGCAGGGCCGAATGCGCCAGCCACTGTTCGAGCAGCCGCACTGCCGAGCGGGGCAGGTTCAGGCTCTCGGCCGCGGTGCGGCGTTTGACGTAGGACAGCAGGACGGTCGAATCCCCGGCCCAGTCGATGTCGTCGACTCCCAGGTCGGCGATGCCGTCAGGAACGATGCCCGAGTAGATCCCGAACAGCAGCCGGTAGGCGATCACGACGTCCAGATGTGGAAAGACGGCCTGCAATGCGTCGTAGAAGACCGGGATCCCTCGTCGGCGAAGAACGTTGTGGGATATGCCGACTGTTCGCGCGACCTCGGGTGTGCCCAGCGGGCCCAGGCGTGCCATCAGCCAGCAGAAGTTCTCCCAGGTCCATCCACCCTCGTTCGGATGACAGCCGCGCTGAACCGCGGCCAACGCTCGCCGATGGGTTGCATAGGAGTCATCGACCAGTGCCCGGCAGGTTTCGGTCAACCGCTGCCAATCGGCTTCCGGATAGGGCTTCAACGTGCCCCGGTAGGACTGAATGTTGAAGTGCCGCCCCGCCGCCAGCTCCAGTACCCCGTCGCCGAGGGGACCGCCGGAACGGGCATAGCCTTCGATCAGCGCCCGAGTCGCTGCCTCCAGCTGTGTCGGTCCGGCCATCCAGAACTCGGCCAGCTGGCCGCGGCGCAGTTGGCCGACACCGCCGGTGAAACCTTGCTCGGAGAACTTGTCGACCATCCTGCGCAGCGCCCGAAGATAGGCACCGACCGTGCCGACGGTGTCGGCACTGCCGTGCGGATGGATCAGTTCCACCAATCCGATCGCCAGGTCCCGCGTCAGCCGCAGGTTGGGTGACCTCGCGAGATCGAACTCTGCCCTGTTCCCGTCACTGAACACGCAGCTCAGCCCGAGCGGATCATCAAGCACGGTCGTCGGCATCACAATTCCTCGTCGGTGTCGTCATCGAATTCAGCCTCGGCCTCCCGCTGCGCGGCGGTATCGTCGGTGAGTCCTGCTGCGGCCCCGGCAGTTTCATAGGCTTCTCGGTAAATCCGTGTCGTATCAAGGCGTTTAACGTATTTTTCGGTGGTGAGCACGGTCGAGTGCCCGAGCAAATCGCGCAGCACCAGCAGTGGGTCGGCCTTGGTCAGGTAGAACACCAGCGCTGCGTCGGCGTCGGTGTCTAGCGCCAGCTTCGCTGCTCGCTGGTAATAGCCGGTCACCAGATACTCCAAAGTTCGCATGGAGAAGCTGTGCCGCAGCCGGTGCGGGTGGACGTGTGGGAACCGCGGCTCGAACCGGGCGCGGATCCGATCGGCGGTGCGCTCGAACACCGTCGCCCACGCCGTGAACGGACCACCGTCACCCTTGACTGCCAGCAGACACGACCCGCCGTCCGGAGCGACGAGCCGCCGGCGCTCGGCCGGGGTCAGCGACGCCCACGACCGCCGGATGCCGTTGATCCGCGCGCCGCGAGCATCCGGGTCGCTCATTTGCAGCGGCTCGCCCCACCGTCGTGGCGGCCGCCAACCCGAGCCGTCGGTGACCGCGGCCCGGTCGAGCTGCAGGTAGTCGTGCAGCCCGGCCAGCGCGGTGTAGGAGATCCAGGTGGTGCGGAACTTGCGGCCCTTGGTGATTCCGCCCGGAACTGGGAACGGGATCGGGATCGTCGTCGGCTCCGGTGGCAGTGCGGGGATCTCCCACGGCAGCAGATGGGTGAATTCGCCCAGCCGCAGCCCGGTCGACAGAGCGAGGTCGCCAATCGCGGCGTTGCGGGTCATCTCGCGTCCGCAGTAGCCGGTGTCGCGGTCGCCGTTGGGTGCGAGCCCGCGCAGCCCCTTCAGGAACAGGTCGGTGAACTCTGGTTCCAGGTATTTGATGGTCACGTGGGGTTTCGGGGTGCGGCGCACCGCCAGGTTCATCCTCACCTCGCGGCCAGTGCCGGCGTAGAGCGCTCGTGCTGTCCGGTAGGTGAACGGCTCAGCCGCGGCGAACCCTTCCTCCATTGCCCACCGGTAGAACAGCGACAAGATGCTCATGTGCTGCGACCAGGTGGTTGGGGCGAACCGTTCCCGGATCGGCCCGTCGGCGCGGTGCTCGGCGTAGCGGCTCAGCCCAGCCTTGAGCCGATCACGCGAATCGAACAGTCCCACACCATGTTCGGCGAGGAACTCCGTCCACTCCTTCACCGCCCGCGCGTAGTTTTCCCACGAACTCGGCGCCGGTGCCCCGCTGGCAGGGAGCAGCCGCAGCCACTGGTTGATCACCGTCGCCGGGCGCGGCGCGGCCGGGCCGTCCTCGAACTGTAGGTCGTCGTCTACCACTATCGGCATCCCTTCCGGGATCACCGGCCGATGCTCGACATCCCAGGACTGCCAGCCCGCTGCCGTGAAGTAGCTCAGGATCATGGGCGTCGACTGTAGAAACGCCACACGCCTGCCGCAACGGCCAAACGACCAGGCCGCCGACCCGTTTCGGGCTTATCGCAACACGGGAACTAAGCGGGGACAATGTGTCGTAGATCGTGCAGAGTCCAATTCGCGCACAATGCCTCGACAGCGCGCTGAAGGATCCGACGCGCGGCCCAGTAGGTCAGCGGTCGACTCTGGCCCCGCCGCGTTCGCCAGATCGCCACATTCGCCGCGGGCAGCCCCGCACTATCGAGATAGGCGGCCAGATACGCCAGAGCCTCGGGCGAAACCGGGACAGGCTCACGCGCACGGCTGCCCTTGGATATCACCCAGATCTGCCCCTTCTGCCAGTCCACATCCCCAAGACAGACTCCCAACAGCTCCGATGCGCGAGCACCCGAGGACACGTAGCACGCCAGCAACGCCCGGTCCCGATCACAACGCATCTCGGCGAACAACTCGTCCCACTGAGCATCAGGGATCGCCCGCGGCTGCCGCACCGGGATCTTCGGCCGCAAACGCGCCCGCCGATGCGGACGAGGCGGCTCGATCGCAGACCGATGCGCCAGAGCCCGACGTCGAGCCTTGCTCTCCGGAACAGGGTTGACCACCGGACCGCGCCCGAAATGCAGGTGAAACGCATAGAACCCGTGCACGACCGACAGATTGTGAGCGATCGTGCGTGGCGCATACCCACTGCCCAACAACGGCTTTCCCGTCTTCGGGTTCACCGACCCCGGCGGCAAGCCGCCTTCTCGACGCCGACGCCGCTGCGGATTCTTCGCCGCCCGCAACCACCCGACCAGCGCGGAAGCCTCCGTCTCTGTCGCCTGCTCCCAGCCCACATCCACGGCCCACAGCAGCCGGAACCAGCGCAGAAGATCATGACCATAGCTGCGACACGTCAGCGGACTCACATCACCGAGCAGCAGATCGTGCAGATACCGGCTGACCGGCTCGACCTCCCGACCCGCAGCGTCAACTACCACGAACGGCAGTGACAGCACTGGGTTCGGCAACACCGCGCCGATCCGGGGCAGATCAGCCCTGCCATCCATGAGATCACGATGAGCACCCGTGTACCGGCTTGTCTCGAACACGAGGACCGATGCTGCACAGATACGTCCGGAATCGCCAGCCGAGCAACGCGATAGTGCAGTCAACGGAGCACGCCGAGCACTATGGGCTGCGCCACGAGGTGGTAGCCCGCACCGGCGGGGATCTCCTCGACCGCGTCACCGAACGAGGGAAATGGCCTTCGCACCGAAACCGTTGGTGCACTGTTGACTGCACCAAGTCCTCGTTGGCTACGAAGGAGTTGGTGTGGTGAATGATCTGCGTGACTCGGTGATGAATGCTTCGACGGCGATCCCGCGTATCGGCGCGGTGATCGCGGGGCCGGGGAAGCTACCGCCGTTTCTGGTGGTGGACGGGCTCAGAGTGCAGGTGGAGCCGGCGGTGACGTATTTGCGGGATCTTGCGCTGGGTGATGCGAGCCCGTTGACCGGCAAGAGCTATGGGCATGACCTTCTTCGGTGGTTCCGGTTGTTGTGGTTGTTGGGGGTCGCGTGGGATCAGCGTGCGAGCCCGCCGCCCGGCTCGTTGCCGTACCACCGGCCGCTGGAATGGATCTCGGCCGTGCGACAGTGAGTAATGAGGCGTTCGCGCGACGATCTGTCCAGCGAGCACATCCATGAGGAGGGGCCACGGGCGCCGTGACGGCAGCGCAACCGGTGATCACCAAACCACTGCCGCCGACCTCGGGCGCGTCCGCGCCGAACTGACCGGAGACCGCCTCGGCGCGCCTGCGCCGAGGCGAAGCCACCGGGGCCGTGCGCTTCCTCGGTGCGGGCGCACCCGGCGTGATCGACACCGGTGCGGATTCGCGCAGGGCCGAGATTTCGGATCCCGAGACGGGCCCACCCGGTCGACGAAAATCGTTCCTTCCCTGCGGATCCGGGAGTCCGATCCGGCGATCGGCCGCGACCTCCTCCGGCGGGCACCTGCCGTCATCCCGTGAACTCGCGACCTGTCGAGAACCCTTGCACCACCGCACCACAGCTCGATACACTCATCTGGAAGAAGTAGTTGAAAACCTTTCCCACACATGGGGTTTCGTGCTACCCGCCGCCCCTTCTGTGGCGGTTCCCGAGGAGACGTCGTGCTGCTTTCCCCGCAATCCTCCGCCGGACCACTCGTCCACCGCCGCAATCCGGCACCGGCCGACGTCAGCAAGGCCGACCTCAGACAAGATATCTATACCGAGGTGGATTTTCCTTGGTACACCATTCATCTGAGCGAGCAGGCGGTCACCTGGATCGACGGCATGGGGCAATTCTTCGAGGAAGTCCTGAAGGAGTCGATGGAAGCCTTCGAGGAGTTCGTGCCCCTCTTCGCGGCCATCCAGGCGTATATCGACACCGAAGTGGAATCGATCAAGTCGGTATCCCGCGGGGTATCGGACCACAGGGTCAAATTGGAAGGCACCTTTCCCTCGCCCATCGTGAACCCGGTACCCGATCCCGGCTACAATCCCCCCGGTCCCGTCGGGCCCCCGGATACCGTGAACGGATTGCGATGGTGGACGGTGAACTCCATCAACGCCTACAAGGGCCGCTGGGCTTTCACCGCCACCAATACGAATCCGGACGAGCGGGTGTCGTCGATCTACTTCTCCACCGATTACAACGGCAGTACCATGCACACCAGCCCCAGGGACTTCCGCGACACCTACGCGTGGACCGCGTTGCGGGGGCATTCGGAATTCGACAGTGGATTGGATACCTGCGCCTACAGTCCCCGCACCGGTATGTGGTGGCTGTTCAACGGCCAGTACTGCGCGCGGACGAACGGCAACGGCGACACCCTGACCTGGTCGCCATCGAAACTGACGACGGTGTGGAGGGGACTACAGCGGATCGCCGACGGCGAATTCGGCGACGACGAGCGGAAGCAATGGAGCAACGGTATCTCCTGCGCCACGGCCGTCAACGAAAGTTACGTGTTCATCGCGGGAAACCGGCTCGCCATTCTCGACGCGACCAGTGGAGATTTCCACTCGTATCTCCCCTCTCCCATCGGCGTGACCGATATGTGGCCGACTCTCGCGGGTCTGCCCACGGTCGGCGTGATGGACGGACTCGGCCCGAAAGCCCTGTCCTTCGACACCACCGAGGGCAGCAACAAGTGGTTCCTGGTCTACCACAGCACGCTCTTCGTCAACTATCCCGACGGCGACTATCCGACCGGTTTCGGATACAACTTCATCGCCTGCGAAGGCGACCCGTCGACCTACGGCTACTACGCCTGGAACGCCATGTTCAACTACCTGCAATTCGAATGGCCGTATCCGGGCTGTATCTGACCCGCACCAAGCCCTCGAGGGTGTAGGCCAGGGCGAGGTACGCTGCGGGCGATCACGACTCCGGCTGGGTAGCCGATCCCGAATTCCACTGATCGTCACCAGTCAGCGACCGCCGCGCGGTCCGGACTGATCGGTATCCGGTGGATACCCGAGCGGCTTCCCGGCAAGATGAGAATCGTGTCCGAGGGGAATGGCCGAAGCGCGATACCCAGGTCCGCCGACCGAGCCGCAGCCTCCCGGCCCATCCGTTGTGAGATCCTGAGGCTTTCCTGGACCGAGCCTCGGTCTTGCGTGACGGTTTCCAGCGGATCCTCGGCTCGGGACCGGGTCCAGGATGCACCGAATCGCCCAGAGCTCTGCGGTGATCCGATCGGCGACATCGCCCCCGCATTCTCGCCCCGCCGCGTCGCCGCGCTGGAATCGCAGATCGAACAGATCACCCGCGACGAAGACCCCGACCGGGCCGACCCGCCGCCGACCCGGTCCACGACGGATACAGAGCCAGTGAGTGCAGCGCCAGGTTCGGTGGTGGTGTCGGTGGCGGATCTGCTGGCCTTGGTCGGCGGGACTCTCACCCGTGCCGAACTGCCTCGCGCGCGGGCCGCGATCCGGAAGTCGAGCGTCGGTGACACCTTCAGCGAGGTGGTGTTCGCGGTCATCACCGCACGCCGACACGAACTCGTCACCGGGCTGCGGGAGTTCTTCGATCCCGGGTTGTTCACCGGCCGCCTCGGCCGCGGCGCCCTGGCGGAGGTGCCCGGTGATCACATCGGTCGGCTGTTCGGGGATATCGAGATCGCGTCCGGGCTGTCGCTGATGCGGGTGTGCTGCGGTGACGCCGCCCGACTGTGTGTGCTCGACCGCAAGACCGACCGGTTGTTCGACCTCGGCGAGATCTTCGACGCCTGGCTGCACGGCGACGCGCCACTGCCCGGCCCCGTCACGCGGTGGATCGGTGAGGCCGTCGACGACTTCACCTACGACGAACTCACCCGCCTGGGCCCCCACGACTACCGGCTACCCGCACCCGCTCCCGGCCGCGTCTGACACCCCTTGGTCGTGGCGACGAACACGACGACATCGCCGCGCTGCCCTGGTTTCACTCTCGTGCTCCGCAATCACAAGGCGCGCACAGCGTTCGGCCGCGAGGTCGAAGCCGACCGCGACGCCACCCGCGCCCCCCCCCCACCTGCGCGCGACGTCGAAAGGAATTGGTATGGAGGATCGTTTACTGGGGCCGGTCGTCAAACGCACCGAGGCCCGTTGCTACAACACCGATGTCGGCCCCAGCGGATTGTGCACGGCGTGCGGCAGGCACACCGACGCGGTGTCCTCGGCGCGCGACGGTCACACCCCGGAGGTCTCCGGGTCGCTGGGATATGTCGCGCACTATCGGGATGGTTCCACGCGCACGATTTCCTCCGATGGCTCGTTCGTGTGGCCGTCGGACCGCGACGATTGCACCATTCTGGTCAGTGCCGAGGTTCGCCCCGGCCTGCCTGATCTCGGCGCAGTGGGGTGGTTCGCCGAGAGCGACCGTGCCGCCGAGTACGCGGCGATCCTGACCGCGTCCGGCGATTACCGCGCGGGCGGGGTGTGGATCACCGAGGAGCCCGGGGTGAGTCATCGCGTCGATCTCTGGTCTCGGGTTCCACCGCGGCGTGGATCGGTGAGCCCGTCGACGACCTCACCCGCGACGAAGCCACCCCCGACCGGCCCACGGCCACCGACTCCCCGAACCCGCTCCTGGTAGAGACCGACTTCGTTCGCCTGGGTCCGCGACCACGGCAACCACACGATCATGCCCGAATCATGCCTGCATGCGCATGTCGACAACTATCGGAAAGGAGGTGGTGCTCGTGTCGGCACTCACGATCTCTCATACCGCCGAAGAGGGCACCCTGTTGACCGGAACCGACCGTGGTGACGGCACCTACGAGGTCATGTCCGCGGTGCGCGAGACGGTCGGGCATTGGCGGTGGGGCCGCAGCCTGGACGGCTGGTACGTGGTGTCCTCGCGTGATCGCCAACCCAAGCAGTACTACATCGACTACGCCGCCAAGAAGTTGCGGGAGGCCGGTTACACCGTCGAGGTCGACATCGACCGCTCCTCGCGCGCGACCGAGGACGCCGAGACCGACCGCGCGAGCCGCCAAGCCGACAGGGTCGAGGCGTTGCGGGACAAGGCATCCCGCAAAGACGCGAAGGCCGACGCCGCGGAAGCCGCGCATCAGCGAGCCCACGACCGTTTACCCCCGTTCGGAGAGCCCATCAAGATCGGACACCATTCCGAACGCCGCCATCGCAACGCGATCGACAAGGCGTGGAAGGCGTTCGGTCGCTCGGTCGAGGCCGGGCGCGACGCCACCCGCGCCCACCATCGCGCCGAATCCGCCACTCACACCACCGAACTGCGCAATTCCCCACGCACGGTCGCCAACCGGATCGACACCCTCGAAGCCGAGCAGCGCGGCGATCAACGCACCCTGGACGGGCACACCCGCCGCTTCCTCGACGGCCACGGCGAGGTCTACCAAACCCAGACCACTGGGGCCGCGACCGGTGAGCATCGGGAGCGGGTGCTGGCCCGCATGACCCAGCGCGAGAAGGACATCGCTTACTGGAAACAGGTCCGACAATCCCAGATCGACCAAGGGCAGACCCCAGGGTGGGGACGTGAGGACTTCACGGTCGGGGACTTCGCGCGCGCTCACGGGTCGACATGGCGGCAGATCACGCGCGTGAACCCGAAATCTGTTTCGGTGGTCAACTTCTCCCTCTCCCCGCTGATGCTGCACACCATCACGGCGAAGATGACCGGGCATCGATGGATCACCACCGACGACACCGTGCGCTTCCACGACATCACCGCCGTCATGACCGAAGACCAAGCCCGCCAACGGTTCCCCGACATCTTCGCCGACCTCGACGCGACCAGCCTGCCGCCGCGCCCGAAACGCAAACCCGGGAAAACCAAACTCGACTACCAGCGCGGCCTCCAGGCCGAGCACTGGTCCTGGCACCTCGACGGCATCGACTACGACGCGACATGGCCGCACCCGCCGCACTGGTTCGCCACCCCACCCGAACCCATCACCGACCCGGGCATGCTGCGCCTACGCGCACGCCACCGCCCGGCCGAGCGTGTGCACGGTGACCCGGTCGAACTCCCCGTGACCGAGTTCGCGATCACCGGGCCGGTGCGCTGGCCCGAAGAAGTCCACAACCAGGTCCGTGCCCTGGTCGAGGCCCGCACCTACCTACCCACAGCCTGACCCCGTCGACACCCGAGCGGGCGACTACCGCGATCCCGCTAGGGGTCACGCAATCCGCTGCGACACCGCAGCATCCGATGAATGCGGCAGCGCCGTCGACCTGCTCGGTCGCCATCGGACCCATTCCCCTGCCCGCGTTGCCCCGCTGCGGCTTCCCGCCCCCTTGTCCCCCGCCTCGAGATCGGAGATCCATCATGGCGTCCAGTCCTGTCCGCCAGGCGGTTTCGACCCGCCGTCGGCCCCTGCCCGTCGACCGGCGCGTTGAGGGTGGCCGGTGAGGGGCGCGGTGGCGTGGTCGGTGAGCGTGGCCGGACTCACCGGGCACCCACGCAAGGTGACGGCCGAAGTCACCCCGGGACTGCCCTCGCTCACCGTGACCGGTCAGTTAGATGACCAGGTGCCCGCGTGTCTCGACCGGGTTCGCACGGCGATCACCGCCAGTGTCCAGGACTGGCCGCAGGCCCGGGTCACGCTCACCATGTCGCCGCCGGCCGGTTCCGTCATCGACGGTATGGATGATCTCGCCGTGGCGGTAGCGGTACTCGCTGCCGACGCCCCGGCCACGATCTCCGCGTCGCGGCTGGCCGGGGTCGTACTGCTCGGGCGACTTGCCCCCGACGGCACAGTGCGGGCCGTGCGCGGGATCCTGCCCGCGGTCCTGGCCGCCCGCGACCACGGCCACACCACCGTGATCGTGCCACGCGAAAGTTCGACCGAGGCCGCTCTCGCATCGGGGATCACTGTTCTCGGTGCCGATCACCTCGCTGCGGTGTTGGCCTGGCTCAGCGGCGCCGACGACGCCCTGTCCAGTCCTGTCGCTGTCGCGGTGCCGCCGGAATTCACCGGTGTGGATCTCAGTGACATCCGTGGTCACTTCCGGGCGCGGTGGGCTCTCGAGGTGGCCGCGGCCGGGGGACACCACCTGCGCCTGATCGGGCCACCGACCGCCGGGCTCGGCGCACTCGCCCGACGCCTGCCCGGGTTGCTGCCGCGCCTCACCGAGACCGAATCGCTCCAGGTGAGGGCGGTCGCGTCGCTGACCGGCCTGCTGCCCGAGGGGCCGCTCGCACCACTCAGCGCGCGCCCCTATGTCGAGGTCCATCATTCGGCGAGTGCGCGGGCGTTGTCGGGCAGCGCCGCCACGGCGCGTCCCGGCGCATTGGCCCGCGCTCATCTCGGTGTGCTGCATCTGGAGTCCTATCCCGAACTGCACGACCGCACCATCGAGGCGTTGCGGGTCGCGCTGGATGACGGTGAGGTCGTGGTGGCCAACCGGGACAGTCTGCTGCGTCTGCCCTGCGACACCGTCGCGGTGTTCACCTCGGCCGAATGCCTGTGCCCCGCAACCCAGGACACCGTCTGTGCCTGCCCGGCCGCGGCCAAACGCCGTCACAAGGAACGGCTGCACACTGTGCTGGCCGGACGGGTCGACATCACCGTGCGCGAGGACCCCGACACCGGTCGCGGTTTCGGAGACGATTCGCGTGAATCCAGCGCTGAAGTCCGTGCACGGGTGAGCGCGGCACGCGCGGCGGCGGTCCGGCGGTGGCGCGAGCACGGCTACACCAGCAACGCCCGCGTCCCCGCACCGCTGCTGCGCCGACAGTTTCCGTTGTCGCCCAAGCAGGCAGCACCGCTCGAGGCGGCACTGCGACTGGGCCTGATCACCCGCCGCAGCGCCGAGGGGACCCTCGCGGTCGCGGTCACCATCGCCGACCTACGTGGTGCCGAAAACCCCAGCACCCACGACATCGTCGAAGCCCTGCACCTACGCGGATCCGACACACCATAGGACGCACGACCCGACGCCGCACCCGTACCTACGACCGCCGAGGGCACAGCGGGGCCGTCTCGAAATCCACTGCCAGTGCGGCCGATATGCCATCTCGCCCTACACCGGCTGCGGTGTTGTCGTTCCCTTCGAAGGAGTCATCGCCCCATGTCTACACCCGTGCCCACCGACCCGTCCGCCACCGATATCCGTACCCGTATCGAGACCGCTTACGCGCGTGCCGAGAGCTTCGTCTGGGGTGTGTTGCACATCCAGTATCCTTCCACCCCCGAAGCCGCCACCGCCCGAGCGTTCGCGTCCGCCTACGCCGAGCGCGTCACCGAATCCTTGACCGACGCTGAGGTTTCCGTGCCCGGTCTGGCGGAGGCGTGGGTCGCGTGGCGGGTCGCCGGTGATCTCACCGCGAACCTGGCCCCCGCCCGGGTCTCGGTCGAGCGGGTGCCGCGTTTCGAGGAGTACGACGCGGCGTTGGGGAACCGGACGGCGTGGTGGCTGTGTGCCGAGGCTCTCGGTTATGTGCGTGGCTGGTGTGACGCGGCCGGTGTCGGGTCCGGTGACGCGGTCGATTTCGCCCACGCCTACGCCGTGCTCGTGGCCGCGGGCGGGTCGCGCCCCAATATCGCCGATGCCTGGACCAACTGGCGTGCGGGCCGCCCCCTCACCGCCTTCGGCACCCAGGCCCCCGATCAGCCCACCCCGGAAGCCCACACACCGATCCACGCACCGGCCGAACGGATACCGCGATGAACAGCGCCGAGCACCTCACCCCCCCGGCCGCGGTGTTCCGTGACATCTGTCTCGTCTGCGGTGGCCTGCCCGCCGAGCTGTTTCCCGGCGACGACATCCCCGGGACGACCGAACGGAGAACCCTTGTGATCGATACTTTCGCCTGGACGGTGACCCTCACCGGCTCCGGTGGCACCGACCTGGCCATGATCGCCGCCAGTTTCACGGCCGTCGCGGACCCGGTCGCCGAATCGGTGCTCGCGTACCCGGTCTCGCCCGAGCCCCGGAATCGGGTCCGCGCGGATCTGATCAACAGCGACGCCGGATATCCGAACGACCCGTATCGCCTCTACCGACTCGGCGGCTCCGGCCACCGGCCACCGGCCACCGCACGATCTGGCGGTCGCGGTCACCGTGCACCAGCTCGCCCTCGACCCGCCGTGGCGGGGGTTACTCGACCATGTCGTGTTCCTCGCCGAGGTCGGCCTCGACGGCCGCCTGCGCCCCAGCCACCCACCCCACGCGCTGAGGACCATGATCGCGGCGGCAGCGCGCGCGGAATTCCGGCACGTCGTCATCGCCGCAGGCGAGAACACCGACGACCTCGACCCGATCGAAGGCATCACCGTCGTGGCCCGCCCCGATCTTCGGGGAGTCCTCGACTGGCTCGAGGCGCTGCCCAACCACCAGCCCACCGCCGCCGCTTCACCGGAGTCGCCCGGGATACCTATCGCCCACCACCTCGGACCCGCCCGGGTCCACGACCTGCGGGCAGTCCTCGACGGTCCCGACAGCAACCCCGACCGGTCACCGACCTCGTCGACGCCACCGAGCAAGGACAACTGTTGACCACCCGCGCCCTCGTGGCGCCCGCATCGGGAGGAGACCAGCATGGGTTCGACCGGATACCAGGTGTCGGCCTCGGTCGACACACACCGCTTCGTCCTGGACAACCTACGCGAACAACTGCGCGACGGGCACCGGGTCGTGGCCCACTGCCGCACCGCGCTGGGCACCGGCCACCGGGGCGGCTGGTCCTATGCCCTCTACGCCGCGATCACCGACACCACCACGCCGGAGACGGTGTCAGCGCACGTGGTGCTGTACCTGCGCAGCCACCGCAGCGGGTCCTCCGAGATCGTCGTCAAGCACTTGCACGAGACCGAAGGACCGGTCCAGCACCACGGCGTCACCCGCCGCGTGCTCGAAGCTCTCACCCCCAGCGAACATCCGCATGCCTGCCGGTGGCGGACCGAAGCGCTCCGCCATCACCGCGCCGTGGCCGATGCCCGCCGACGCGCCCGCGACACGGTCGGGGCGGTCATCCGGTTGGACCGCACCTACACCTACGGCCACGGCGTCGGCACCGTCCAACAGGTCATGGTGTGCTCCCCCACCCAGTGGCGGCGCGCCGAGATCACCGATGCCGGGACCGTCACGAACAGTCCCCTGCTGCGCGCCGCCCCAGGGTGGGCGCTGCGCGCATTCGAGATCCTGCGCGCACCCGCACAACCCGCGCCGCACACCCCACGCACCTGAAACCCGCACGACACCAACCATTTTCCACATCCCAACCACCTTTCGCCGCACCCCTGTGCCCGGGGTGCGGCGTCTTTGCTGTGTTCGGAGGTCGATCGTCATGGGCAGACTCACTCGCGCGCAGGCCGACGCGCATCGCGAAGCGCTCGGGTTGGCCGGGCTGCGCCGCGATCTGGACGAGGAGGAGAAACGCTTCGTCCTCACCCACTTCCAGGAATCGGCGAACCAGAACCACCCTCCCGGTGGCGCGTTCTTCACCCCCACCGATCTCGCGGACTGTATGTCGCTGGATGTCATCGGTAACCGGGTGATCGACCTGTGCGCCGGGATCGGCGCGCTGGCTTTCGCCTGCCGCAACCCCTCAGAGCAGGCCAACGGGCGACCGCCGCGCGAAATCGTCTGTGTGGAAGCTGATCCCGCATTCGTGGCCGTCGGGATGAAGCTGGTTCCCGAGGCCACCTGGGTCTGCGCCGATGTGTTCGATGTCGGGCGCTACCGGTGGCGGTTGTTCGATACCGCGATCGCCAACCCGCCTTTCGGCAACCATCCTCGCAGCGGCAACGCCCCCGGATTCCTCGGATCCAAATTCGAGTACCACGTGATCGCTTTGGCTTCCCACCTTGCCAGTCACGGAGTCTTCCTGGTCCCGCAGTCCTCAGCGCCCTTCAAGTACAGCGGAGGCCAGGCGATGCGCGACGGGCAGGGCGACGCCGAGTACAAGCGTTTCTCCTCCGGCACCGGCATCACCCTCGAACCCGGATGCAGTGTCGATACCGCCTTCCACGACCCGTACTGGCATCAGCGACCGCCCCGGACCGAGATCGTCACCACCGAATTCGGTGACAGCGCCCTCGCCCGTCGCCGCCGCGCCCGCACCCGACCACACGCCGCAGTGGAGACCGCGGCGTGGGACCGGACTGCTCACGCCAGCTGAACACACCCACCCTTCTTCGCGCGTCGACCGATAGGAGTTCGGATTCGTCATGCCCACACCAGGTTTCAGCCTCTCGACCAATACCAATACCGCCGAATACGGGGCCTCCTACACCCTGTTCCGCACCGACGAGGCACCGTTGACCGGGACGGTGTTCACCGACATGGGCGAACACACCGTCCCGGTCGACGGGATCCCCGCGCGCCGGTCGATGGTGATCGTCCGGTTCTTCGGTCTGCGCGCCCACGGTGAGGCGTTGGGCAATCCGCGGGTGCTGGCCCGGTTCACACCCGGTGACCCGGGGCGTGGCGCTGCGGCGGCGGTGTGTCTGGGTGAGCCCGGCCGCTTGGTGCTGGACCTCGGGTACCCGCTCGACACCGTCGACACGGATCTGCGGGAGTTGTTGTGCGACACCGTCATCGAGATCGCCGCCGAGTTCCTGACCGACGAACGCGCCGCCCACCACCGCCACCACCGCGCCGAACTACGCCGCCAGGACATCGCCGCCGAACTCGGAACCCTCGACGTGCGCCAACAGCGCGGCTTCCGACGCCTGGCCGCCGCCCGCGCCGACACCGACGCCGCCTGGGCACTCGTGCAGGCACTGCGCCAACAAACCTGACCAGCCCCGCACCGCGCCCGACCCGATCGCAGTCACCTGGAGGAGCTTCGATGACGCTCGATACCGACCCGGTATTCACCCCGACGGTGATCGAAGATCTGCGTGCGGTGCTGGCGTACGCGGAGATCGGCGGGGACGCGACTACGACGAATGCGACCTGCACGATCGAGCCCATCACATCCTGCACCCGATCCGACGCCTGAACGCGTGGCTCGAAGGCGCACCGGAACCGACACCGTCTTTCGCCTACATCCAGCAGGGCGGCACGAGCACCGAGTACTACCTGCACGCCTTCGACACCGCCGCCGAAGCCGAAAACGGCCGTCTGGACTGCGGCCACGACGTGGGAGGCGGCTTCAACACCACTGCGGTGGTGGCGATACCCGCACTCACCAGCGAACAACTCGACGCGATCGAAGAACTCATCCAACAGCTCGACAACCTGCACCGCGCCGCCACAGCCCAGGACGACCCTCCCGTCCCGAACACCTGACCCGGCCGCGCACAACACCCCCTGTTCACGCGAAACCCACCCCCGACCGGTGGGTGTCGCGTCGTATCCGCCTGTCCGAGAAAGGATCTACACCTCATGTCGATCGCTTCGTGTGTGCGTCACGCCGAACTGGGTGACCTCGTCGGTCTGCTCAACGATCAGCAGGCCGCCAAACTCGATGTCCTGGCCCCCGCCTCCGCGCTGCGCGCCTCCGACGGGTTGTTGCAGCTCTCCGGGGTGGAGCCGGTCTTCGACGACCGCGGCGTCACGACCGTGGACGGCCTGTATCAGCCGACCGGTGCGGCGGATTCGCATCTGGGATCCAAGCTCAAGATCCCCGCCGGATACCTGCGCTCGTTGCGCGAGTCCCAGCGCACCGACCTCTACGACGCCAACATCAACGGCCTGCTCCACGGCCCGACCGATCCGCGCCTGCCCGGCGGCCCCGACGAACGCTCGTTCCTGCTCAGGTTGTTCACCTCCGGCCACCCGGATCAGCCGGGGGTGTTGCGGGCGGTGCTCTCGGACCGTTACGGGATCATCGACAACCTCGACGTGCTCACCGCCGTCCTGGACGGGATCCGCCTCGCCGACACCGAGGTCACGGTGCGCTCCTGTGACCTGTCGGAATCCTCCATGCACTGCAAGGTGTACTCACCCAAGATCCGCGCACTCGCCCCAACCTTTCTCGAGAACTATCGGACCCCGTTCGCCAACCCTGAACTCGAAGCCGAACGCCGCCGCGTCGCCGGACAGATCGACACCGGCCGCCGCCTGGCCGCCCGCGACAACCGCGGCTACCGACCCGGTGCCGAACCGGTGGTCTTCGCCGGGTTGCGGTTCTCCAACAGCGAGATCGGCCACCACGCCGTCACGTTGAAACCCGAACTGCTGGTACAGATCTGCGGCAACGGCCTCACCTTGCCGTTGTTCGCGTTCACCAAACGCCACGTCGGTGACCGCCTCGAAATCGGCGGCACCCGCGCCTGGTCCCAAGACACCCAACGCAAACGGCTCGCGGTCATCACCGCCGAGACCCGCGACAAAGTCTCGGAGTGGATGTCGCCGGGATTCCTGACCGCGCGGGTCGCGGAGTTGGAACGCCACGCCGGGACCCCGGTCACCCAACCCGAACGCACCCTCGAAGTCATGAGCAAGAAACTCGGGTTCACCGAGGACGAACGCACCGGGATCCTGTCGCATTTCATCGCCGGGGGACAACTCACCGCGGCCGGGATCGCCAACGCGGTCACCAGCTACTCCCAAACCATCCCCGACCCCGACCGCGCCGACAACCTCGACGACCTCGCCCTCACCGCGATGACCCTCGTCTGACCCACCCACACCAGGTCTCTCGATCCCCTTTCCTCTGTCCCCCGCTTTCGAAGGAGTTGTGCCCATGGCCGAAACCACCACCCTGACCCGTGCCGAGTTCGACACCGCCGAGCACTTCGGCGCCGCCGGTGCGGCGACCGCGCTCGGTGCCGAGACCGTCGCCCGCTGGCGCGAGGAATTCCCGGACTGGAAGACCAAGCACTGGGCCTACAGCGACCCCGAATCCCCGCACGGGGCCAGGTACCTGTGCCCGATCAACGTCGCCACCCGCACCAAGAAATAGACCCGCGACCCGGCCGAGCGGGGGTGGCGCGCTGCCCCCGCCTCCGCCGCAACCAGCTATCCCGAGGAAGGACGACCGCTCTCATGACGAAGAAGAAACAGAAGCTGCGACTCCCGCAGGGCTTCGACGCGGTCGAGGACATCCTCGGTCTCGACGCCGAGGGCTGCGTGGTCATCCGGTTCGGCACCGATCACACGATGGTGCTGACCCCGTGCTGTCACGCCAGCGGCAAAGGCAGCGCCGATTCGATGTCAGGGGTCGTGTGCCGGGCCTGCTACCGCGACGTGCACTACAAACACGGCGGCATCGAGGCCGAGATCGCGATCCCCCGCGACGACCTCGACATCGTCCTCGACGGCGAACCCCAGACACCACGCAAGCCTCGAAACGAGTAGCCGCTCCCCCACACCACTCATCCATTCATCGAAATTTCCCGTCCTCGAGGCAGGGACCGGCCAGTCCAAAGCTGGCCGGTCCCTGCCTCTTTCACGATAGGAGTCCGCCTCGATGCCCACCGACACCGACACGCCCGCCACCACCGACATCGGCGAAACGGTCAACACCGTCGACCTCGCGCCCGATCCCGCCGACCTCGACTCCGCGCGCGATCCCGGCACCGCCCCGGACACCCCCGCCACCGAGACCGACACCGTCGACACCGGGACTGTCGAGGGTGGTGATTATCTCGACGGGTTGTGCACGGGCTCGACCGTGCATCCGGCGTTGCTCGAGATCGATGAGAACGTGCGCAAAACGTTCCAGCTCCAGGACCATCCCGAGGTCACCGAGTCCATCCGCGAACACGGTGTCCGTGACCCGATCCTGGTCGTCCGGACCCCCGACGGGCGATTGATCGTGCGCGACGGGCAGGTCCGCACCCTCACCGCCCTGGCCTGCGACCTTTCCGAGGTGCCGGTCTACATCCGCGATTTCGACCCGAACGTGGACAGCAACGAGGCCGAGATCGAGCGCATCACCGAACAGATCACCCTCAACGACCGGCGCATCCCGCTCACCAACAGCGACCGCGCCGCCGGAATCGCGCTGATGCTGGACCTCGGCGCGTCACCCACCCGCGTCGCCAAGGCATTGCAGACCAAACGCGACGAGGTCAAACTCGTCGGCAAGGTCGGCACCAGCGCGACCGCGCGCAGGCTCATCGATGACGACGACCAGTACGACCTCGCCCACGCCGCGGTCATCGCCGAATACGAGAACATCGGCGACCACGACGCTGTACGACGGTTGCTCAACGTGCGCAGCAGCGAGTCCGGACCCTGTTCCCGCAGATAGTGGCGGGTTGATTCGGTGTGGCGGCGACCGACCTGTGCAGCGCTTGGGTCAGGTACATAGGTTCTTCTCCTGTGGCGAAAGAAAGCTTCTTCGAGTGCGCGGCGGACGCGTGGTGGTACCGCCGCGGTTCGGTGATGCTCGATCGTGGACGAGCGATCAGCCTGTGATGTCGCGGCCGATCAACTGGCGGGCGATCACCCATTGCAGAACTTCGTTGGCGCCTTCGAAGATCTCGAGTATCTTCGCGTCACGGAAGATCTCCTCGAGCCGATAGGTCTCCCCGGTGGCGCTGACCTGACGAGCGAACCCGTACGCGCCGTGGACCTGTAGCGCATCACGAGCGAGATCGTTGGCCAACCGGGTGGCGTAGGACTTGGCCATAGATGCTTCCGGCTCACCTGAGCGGTCGCCTCGGTCCAGTCTCACGGCGGCCTTCTGATACATGGCGCGGGCTGCTTCGAGTTCGGTGGCGCGTTCGGCGAATTTGAACTGCCAGTACTGCATTTCGCCCAACTTCTTTCCGAACAGCTCTCGGCTACGCAGCCGCTGCACGGCCAGATCGAGCGCGGCTTGCGCCACTCCGACACCCGCGGCGGCTATCCCGACGCGACCGGCCGCAAGCGATGCCAACGCGGTACCCAGGCCTCGTCCGGGCAGGCCGAGCGCGTGGTCGGCGGGCACGGCGACATTGTCGAACACGATATCCGCGGTGATCTGCCCGCGATGGCCCATCTTGAGGTCGGGCTGTCCCACCGCGACCCCCGATGCGCGCGTATCGATGAGCAGCATCGTCGCGTCGCCGCTGTCCCCGTCGCGGCACAGCACGCACACCCAATCGGCGACGATCGAGTTGGTGATCCAGCGTTTGCGTCCGTTCACGACGAACCCGTCGTCGGTGCGGGTAGCGACGGTTTTCAGCGCGGTGGGGGTGAGGTCGCTCGATGCGTCCGGTTCTGTGGTGGCGAAAGCGAATACCAGATCACCGGAGATCAGTCCCGGCAGAACCTTTTCGAGCACCTGTGGTTGCGCGAACGACAACGCGCGGGCGTTGAGAATGCACTGGCCGTCGTACACACCGGCCAGGCTCGAACTCTCGTAGGCGATCTCCTCGGTCACGATGCATGTCGCGAGCATCCGGTGGGTGAGGCCGTCGCCGAAGGGCTTGTCGAACGGCACAGCAAAGCAGCCCGCACTCGCCAGCCCGCGGAACGCTTCCCAGGGGAAGGACTCGATCGACTCCTCCCGTTGCGCGATCTCGCGCGCTACCGGCGCCAGATGGGTCGTGACCGCGGTGCGCGCCATGGCACGCACATGCGCGACGTCCTCGGGCAGGAATACGTCGTGCCAGATCCGGTCGCCGGTCCTGATTACCGCGTCCGATGTCATGAACAGTCCTTTCGGTACGAGAGGTCGCGGCTTCCCGGTCGATGCCTTTGCTGTCGGATGAACGCCGCAACAGGTCCATACGGGTCATTTCTGAATGAGGACGTCGCCGAGCCGACCCTTGATGAGTTCACCGGCTTCGGTGACGATCCGGTCGATCAACTCCGACACCGTCGGGATGTCGTGGATCAGCCCCTGGACCATCCCCGCGGTCCAGATGCCCAGATCGAGATCGCCGACCTCGTAGACCTTGCGGCCTCGGACACCGGCCACCAGTTCGCGGACGTCGTCGAACTGCCCGCCACTGTCGAATATCGAGACGACCTCGGTGCTGACCGCGTTGCGGGCCACCCGCGCGGTGTTGCGCAGGGACCGGAAGATGAGATCGGTGTCGTGTTCGCTGGCCTCGACCAGTCGGCGCTTCACGTTTTCGTGTACAGGTGCCTCGGTCGTGGCGACGAACCGCGTTCCCATGTTGATTCCGTCGGCACCGAGAGCGAGCGCGGCGACCAGCCCGCGGGCATCGGCCAACCCCCCGGACGCGAGCATCGGAATGGTGATCTTCTCGGTGGCGGCCGGGATCAGGACGAGCCCCGGGATATCGTCTTCGCCGGGGTGGCCCGCGCACTCGAATCCGTCGATCGATATTCCGTCGACACCCAGTTGCTGGGCTTTGACAGCGTGGCGCACGCTTGTGCACTTGTGCAGTACCTTCACCCCGCCCGCCTTGAACGCGGGCAGATGCTCGGCAGGGTTGAAACCGGCGGTTTCCACGACCCCCACACCGGATTCGATGATGACATCACGATATTCGACATAGGGCGGCGGTTTGATCGAGGGCAGGATCGTGAGGTTGACACCGAATGGCTTGTCAGTGAGCTGTCGACACCGATAGATCTCTTCGGCCAGGTCCTCCGGTGTCGGTTGGGTCAGCGCGGTGAGGAAACCCAGACCTCCGGCATTGGCCACCGCCGAAACCAGCCCGGCGCGGCCGACCCACTGCATCCCGCCCTGAACGATGGGGTATTCCACACCGAACACATCACAGAATCGTGTTCGTACCATTGTCGATATCCTTTCGTCAGCGGTGCGAGCCGCGCCGATCACAGAGTGCAGGGCAGCCGTTTGACCGCGTGAACGAAACTGCTGACCAGGTATTGCGGCTCACCCACAGACAGGTTCGGAACTCGGAAGAGCAACTCTTCGAAAAGGGCCCGCAGCTGCCTTTTCGCCAGCATGTTCCCCATGCAGTAGTGGGGTCCACCACCGCCGAACGCCAAGTGCGGGTTCAACTCTCGCCCCAGGTCGAGAGTGTCGGGATTGTCGAAGACCGACTCGTCACGGTTGCCCGAGGGATAGAACATGACCACTTTCTCTCCGGCTGCGATCTGATGCCCGGCGAGTTCGACATCTCGGGTCGCGGTGCGCCGGAACGTCACCACCGGTGAGGCCCAACGCACGAACTCCTCGATCGCGGGACCGATCCGGCCCTCGAAATCCGCTGCCAGCCATCGACGTTGCTCGGGGAAGTCCTGCAGTGCCTTCACGCCGTGGGTGATGGTGTTACGCGTCGTGTCGTTCCCGGCCACCGCGAGCAGGCAGAAGAAGGCGGTGATCTCGTCGTCGGTGAGCCGCTCTCCGTCGACCTCGGCGTGGACCAGACTGGTCATGAGGTCGTCCTGTGGTTCTGCCCGGCGCGCCTGGACCATCTCGAGGGCCGTGCCCGCCAGGGCGAAAATCGATTCACCCATGAGCTGGATCGGCTCGCGGTCACCGCGGACATCGGGATCGGCGTGGGACACCAGCCGATCTGCGGCCTCGGCGACGAGGTACCGCTTGTCCTCGGGCACACCGACCATCTCGCAGATGGTCCACATCGGCAGGCGCATCGAGACGTGGTGGACGAAGTCGCAATCACCGGTGTCGAGTAGTTCGTCGATGATGCGGGCGGCCTGGTCACGAATCTGCTGCTCGATCGTCGCGAGACGCCGCGGCGTGAACGCCGCGCTGACCAGACGCCGCAACTTGGTGTGGCGCGGCGGGTCCATCGCGAGGAACGACTGGGTGGCTTCGAGCACTTGCGCCGGATGGTTCTCCATCTGGACGCCCCTGCCGGAACAGAACAATTCCGGATGGTTGCTGACGTAGCGGATGTCCTGGTGGCGTACGACGGCCCAGAATCCGTCCCCCTCCTCGACCGGCAGGATCCCGCCCGCCGCGGGTGGGTGCCAGCTGATCGGATCGTGTTCGCGCAGAACCTTGAAGGTCTTCTCGCGTTCGACGGCGGTACTCGCCCAGAAGGCGATCGAGGAAATATCGACAGGCGAAAAGGTGTGTGCGATAGTCATTTACACTTCCCAGAATTCTGTGTGAGTCTGCGGTCGGAACCGAGCGGTCACTTCGAGGCGGCTCGGGCACGCGCATAGGCACATGCCTCGTCGAAACTCACGCGCCGGTTGATCAGGTTGCGGTATTTCATGATGTGCCGCTGACCATTGAGGGTCAGGGCCGCGCCGAGCAGATCCCCATCGCGATACAAGACCACGAAGTGGTCGCTGTCGAGCGCTCCGGACACGACTTCGTATCCCTGATGCCCGGGAACTCCCACGAATTGGATACGGTGCTCATACCAGTCCGACCAGAAATAGGGCACCGTCGAATACGGCTGTGCTGTAGCGGGATCGATCGCGTTGAGCGCGGCGCGTGCTCCCTGCTCGGCGGCGCTGCTCCAATGCTCGACCCGCATACGACGACCGAAAAGCGAGTTGTGCCAGTTCGCCACATCACCAGCGGCGTAGACGCCCTCGGCCCCGGTCGCCAGGAACTCGTCGCAGACCACACCATCGTCGACACCGACACCGCTTCCAGCGAGCCAGTCGGTCGCGGGCACCGTACCGATCCCGACAACGACCAGGTCGGCGCCCAGGACGGTCCCGTCAGTGAGACATACCCGCGCGACTGTGCCGCGTTCTCCCTCGATCGCGGCCACCTCGGCACCGCAGGACACTTGCGTTCCGTGTGCGCGATGTATCCGTGTCAGCGCCGCACCGAGATCGGGGCCGACCGATCGAGTCAACGGGGCGGTTCGAGCTTCCACGACGGTGACGGGCAGGCCGCGTTTGCGTGCTGCGCAAGCGACTTCCGAACCGATGAACCCGCCACCGATGACAACGGTGCGGGCGTTCGCGTCCAGGGCAGCGCGCACCGCGTGCGCGTCATCGTGGGTGCGCAGGACGTGTACCCCCGACAGCGTCTCCGCGGGCCCGGGAATTCGGCGCGCGGCGGCACCGGTTGCGATCACCGCGGCGCTGTAGTCGATCGAGCGTTCGCCCACCGTGACGGTTTTCCGATTCGTGTCGATCCCCGTCGCGGCGGCGCCGAGCACCAGTTCGACGTTCAAGTCCTCGGTCAACGTCTCGTATGCGCGCAACCGGGTGGACTCCGGCAGCGGTCCCGCCTCGAGGATTCTCTTCGACAGCGGAGGGCGGCCGTAGGGCAGGTGCGGTTCTTCGCCGATGAGCGCTATCGCGCCGCCGTAACCCGCGCCGCGAGCGGCTTCCGCTGCCCGTAGGCCCGCCAGTGACGCGCCGACGACGATCAGTCGCTCGACCGTCATCGCTAGTCGTCCTCGAGGCGTAGCGCCTCGGTCGGGCATCCCGCGACAGCGGCGCGTACCGCAGCGCCAATCTGCTGGGGTATCTCGGCGCGCCGAACCAGCAGGGCACCGCTCTCATCGATTTCGAAGATCTCCGAGGCGAACGACTCACAGATACCGAGACCCGCGCACCTGCTGTAGTCGACGGCGACTTTCATGACGGCACTCCTTCGCGGCCGGTCGATGCACTCCGCATCGCAGTCAAACATAACATAACTCATGATATGTTTGCAAAGGTCGGCGCCGTTTCCACCGGATTGCCACCACACTCCAACGAAGGAGACAATTCATGTCCGAGCCAGCACCTGCGCACACATCGACGCCCACCACCGCGCATCCCACTCTCACGACCACCTCGAACACCGAGATCACGGCAGCGGTCCAGCGGCTGCGCACCCGATTCGCTACGGGGCGCACACTGTCTGATCAGTGGCGCAAGGACCAATTGCTCGCACTGGAGGCCCTGCTCGTCGAACGCGAGCAGGAATTCATCGCCGCGCTCGCCGCGGACCTGGGACGCCCCGCAACGGAGGGATGGCTGGCCGACCTGGCACCTGTGATCGCGGAATCGCGCTATGCGCGAGGACATCTGAGGTCATGGATGCGGCCACGCCGTACCGGGATTCCGTTGAGCGCGCGGCCCGGCCGTGCCTGGTACCAGTACGAGCCTCTGGGGGTAGCCCTGGTCATCGGGCCGTGGAACTATCCCGTCTTCCTCACCCTGGCACCGCTCGTCGGTGCGATCGCAGCGGGCAACTGCGCCATCGTCAAACCGTCCGAGCACGCCCCGACAGTGTCGGCGTTGCTGGCCGAACTGATTCCGAACTATCTCGACCCGCAGGCGTTCGCCGTGGTCCAAGGGGCGGCAGAGCAGACACAACAATTGCTGGGCCACGGGTTGGACCATGTGTTCTTCACCGGCGGCGCACAGATCGGCAAGGCCGTTATGGCCGGTGCTGCCGAACATCTGACGCCGGTGACCCTCGAACTCGGCGGCAAGAGTCCGGTCATCCTCGCCGAGGACGCCGACCTGCGGGTCGCAGCGCGCCGCATCGCCTGGACCAAGGCGATGAACTCCGGCCAGACCTGCGTTGCCCCGGACTATGTGCTCGTCCATCTCGATCAACGCGAGCAGTTCATCACCGAATTGCGTCGCGCGATCACCGATTTCGGAGCCGACCGCGATACGTTGCTGCCTTTGGTGCACTCCCGGCACGCCGCGCGCATCGCGGACATGCTGAACAGCAGCGGTGGCCGGATCGTCCACGGTGGGACCGTCGACGCCGATCGAGCGCGGGCCGAGCTGACGATCGTGATCGATCCCGATATCGACTCACCCCTGATGACCGAGGAGATCTTCGGACCGGTTCTGCCCGTGATCACCATCGACTCTCTCGACGCGGCGATCGCTCACGTCCGTGGTGGCCCCAAACCACTCGCTGTCTACCTGTTCAGCTCCGACCGTCGAACCCAGCGGCGCATCCTGACCGAAATCAGCAACGGCAGCACCGTGATCAACCACCTCATGTTCCAGGTGCTGGTCCACCAACTCCCGTTCGGCGGGGTGGGAAACAGCGGAATGGGCGCATATCACGGCCGCTGGGGATTCGAGACCTTCAGTCACCGCAAATCCGTCGTCCGCAAAACGACCTGGCCGGATCCGAATATTCTCTATCCGCCCTACACCACCGCGAAGAAGTGGCTTCTGCGACGCGTGTTCTGACCTTTCGAAACAAACACCGCGACCGGCCTCACCACACGGGCCGGTCGAACTCGTCCCCGGCCCTTCACCCGGCAGCCCGACCGTAATACGCGCGGAGCGCGAGTATACTGAGGCCGATCATGTCGGGCAGTGTGTCCGCGCTATTTTAGGGAGACTGATATCCGTTGCGGTTGTCGGTGACACGAGAAGATTATTTCGAGGCCGCGATGCGGATACTTGCCGATCGAGGACACCACTCGCTCAAGATGTCGACCCTGTGCAAAATGCTGAATGTGACAACGGGATCGTTCTACAACTATTTCGGAAATTGGGCGAATTTCGTCACCGATCTTCTGGAATATTGGGAGAAAGAGCGAACCGATCGCATCGCCGAACTGTCCTCCAGACCAGCTGATCCCAGTGACCGGGTCCGCCTGATGAAAGAGCTGGCCATTCAGGTCCCGCACGGGGCGGAAATCGCCATACGCGCGTGGAGCAACGGTGATCCGATCGTCGCAGAATTCCAGCGCCGTGTGGATCACAGCCGGTTCGAAGCACTGCGCACCCTGGTACGCGATCTGATCGATGACGAGGCAAAGGCGGATCTGCTCTCGGTGATGGGTATCAGCCTGCTCATCGGCATGCAGTCCTGGCGCTCACCGGTCGATATCGAAGAGCTGCACCGCGTGTTCGACGAGTTCGAAGGCGTCATCACCCGATACGCGGACAACAGCGTGCACTGATGCCCGCGAGGTCGATCGCGTTCCGGACGATCCCTACTGCTGTCGGTTCCGGTGATCTTCGACGAGTCCGCGGACACCGGACTCGTAGGAGTCGCGGGCCGCCCGATCCGGACGGTCGAGAACGTGCGCGGCGCCGACATTGCGGCTGATCGCTTCGGACCAACGCCGAGGAACCAGCGACATCAGCGTATAGAGCAGTCGGCCCGTCACAGGAACCCACGCCTCGAAGCGCGGCTTGGCGATCACTTCGACAATCGCGTTCGCGACATCGGCGGCCTCCACCGTGCGCTGGCCCTTCACGGTCGACAATCCCGCCCCCAGTTGGGTATTGACGATCATCGGTACAACGCACGACACTTCGACACCACTGTCGCGCAGTTCGGCGCGAGCCGCTTCGGTGAAACCGATGAGTCCGTACTTCGACGCGCTGTAGGTCACCGCGCCCGCCAGAGCGACACGTCCGACCGCAGAGGACACATTGATGATGTGCCCTCCGCCACGGGCCGCCATCGACGGCGCCACCAGTTTGGTCCCGATGATCGGGCCGTGCAGATTGATATCGATGATCTTGCGGGTCAGTCCCTCGTCTTCCTCCAGAATCCGCCCCAACGGCATGATCCCGGCATTGTTGATCAAGACGTCGATAGGCCCCAGCCGTTGCTCCACCTCGGCGATGAACTCCCGGAAGGAGACACGGTCACTGACGTCGAGGTGCCCGCCGTACGCCGCGACACCCAGCCCCTCGGCGGCAGCCCGCGCTCGGTCACCGTCGAGATCGCCGAGCGCGACGGATGCGCCCTCACCCGCCAGCGCGACGGCCGTGGCGAACCCGATCCCCCGGGCACCGCCGGTAATCGCGACAACTTTGCCGACATGGGATCGCGCGGTCTTGGATCTGAGCATCGGTGACTTCCTTGTCTTCGAATCGTCGACGAGCCAGGACCGAACCGGACTCGACACCGAACAACGCCACTCGCTCGGCCGCCGGGGCGGCCAACAGGCATGAATCATAACATAATCTATCTTATCTATGTGGCCTACTCGAAGTTTCCCATAAGCCGCATTCACTTGGCGGCTATTCCGGTGCGGCAGCCGTTGCCGCGGCAGCAGTCCGCTGACCTGCCTGGCAGATCGGTCGCCACTTCCGCACCCGATCGATCACCGTCTGCGGGATGCTCCCGTAAATGTCATGTGGCCGGCGTAGGTTCTGCGGGCGGGCGGGTCTTTGCGTAATAGACCTGCTCGAGCGCGGAGTCGTTCAAGGCAGCGCATGAGCCTCCGGACTCTCCCCGGGGGATTCAGCTACCCATCCCGACACTCTCTTCGGACCACCGACGCGTCGTGCTGGTGGTAGTCATCGTGGTAATCGATCCGTCTCTCGCGCTACAACCCTGAGTTGCTGTGAACCAGCGGACTCACGTCAGGCTGACACATAGGGCCTTCCCGTAATCGGACAGCTCCGGGGTTGTCGCCGGGTGGGCGCCGAACTCACGATTCAGGACTGTGAACTGATCCATTCCTCAATAGCCAGCGGGACCGGGCCGTGTTCGAAGCAGATGACCACTGAGCCATGGCGTGTCGAGGGGGCTGGGATATCAGGGTCACGGCAGACGCCCGAAGATGTTGCGGTGGTGGCGATTTCTGTGTCCATACCTGCGCTTTGTGACATGCCTGCGCCACCCCCGCTACCACCTCCACCGTTGAAACTTTGGGTTGAACCGTGGAAGCCTCCGCATCCACCCGGGTTGCCACCTCCACCGCCGCCTCCACCGCTGTGGTCTCCATTAGGGGAACCGCCGCTCCCACCGCGGCTGTCCTCGTTGGAGGCTCCCCCGGACGGACAGTTCTCGGCCTTATCTGCAGCAACCTGACCCGGCCGCCCAGCACTACCTCGGTATGGACTGGCGATGATGTCCGGACTGCCTCCGGGGACCGTACTGGTCGACGCACTGTCCCCGCCGTGTCCTGCTGCGCCCGCTGTTCCGCACCCCACACAATCCGGCCTGCTGTCGACTGTGCCCCCTGGGCCTCCGCGGTAGCCGTCGCCCTGCCCGCTTCCGGCCGCGCCACCGCCGCCGCCGCCGGCGGCGATGATCAATTGACTCTCGTCGGCGGCCCGGATCTCTGTGGCATCACCACCTGCACCACCGATACGGCCATCCTGTAACTCGGGGGCGCTGCGCCCGACGATAACGGTCAGTTGTTCGTGCGGTTTCACCATGAACCGCGAGGTAACCTGCGCTCCCAACCCGCCGGACCCACCCACCGCACCTGCAATTCCGTTTCCGCCCTTACCGCCCTTGCCTCCGATGGCAGTAACGACGATTTCGGTAACATTGAACGGGGGGACAGTGAACGTGAACTTCTGCTCAGCAGGGGTGAACGGTTCCTTTGCGGGGTCCAGCATGAAGGTGCATCGGGCGATGCGATTGGTATTGGAGAACCACTCGTCCCAGGTAGGCAGGTCGCAGTTGTCCCACCTGGGTGGCTCCGCCGATGCCGGTGGCGGACTGATAATCAGCGATGCCGCAGCCAGAGTGACGGCGCACGCGCCGATAATTGCTCGCCCGACGAATCGACTGCGCGGGCGAATCGCCGGAGGGGCTGTCACTTGGCTGACTCCTGTACATGCAAAAACCGTCCACTTGAGTAGCCCATGGAAGCAATGTCCTTCCGGCAGTTGGAGGAACAACGTATTTGTTGGCAAATCGTCCGTGTTTGCCAGATCCGAACCCATCGACATTTGGGAAAAACGCCGTGCCTGCGCTTATGCTATTTCGCGCATCTGACCCGAACGAGCAGAAACCGTTCCGGAGCCCATCGAACGTAGACCAGCCACCCTTGAAGCGAACCAGGACACGCCGTCGCTGCCCGCAGGACACGCCGCTCTATCCGAATCCGCATGTCCGCCGCTGTCGAATACGGTTCTGTCACTGGGAAAGGCGATTCGAAGCTTGACTTCGGCAGGTCGGATCCAGGTGGCACCGATGTCCTACAACACTCGTGCGACCCGCAGAAGACATGACCTAAGCACAGCTGGAGGACGTCGGGGCGACGCCCTCCCGGGACATCCTCACAGGCTCCGCCGCCAGCACATCGCCCCCGAGGCCCCGAACAACCCGGTCGGTAGCTGGTTTCACCCGATCAACCATCCCAGTGGTGATGAATACGTTGCACCGCAGTTCAGCCCGACACACCGATTAGTTCTGAACTGATTTGTAAGCAGGGTGTCGGCAACGCCTCCGCGTTCAGCACGGCACCCTGACCATCGAACCCGGCGCACCGTCACATCGCGCCGAGTCCCGCCCCCGCGGCCGACGATCCATCATCGAAATCGACGCCGGTTCGCTGGGAATCGAGGGCGGAATGCTCAAGTTCAATACCACCGCTGGTCTCGGGACCGCCTACAGCATATGGAAATCGGCCGTCGCCGGGCTGGCGGAACTGAGGATTCAAAGGTGTTTCCGGCCCGATTCGCCGACAGGGTGTTCAAAGGGAAGGTGCTGTAATGGCAACAATTGATGTCGTGGCTAGATCGAAACGAACCTCAACGCCACATCGCGCACTGCGCGGGCTTCTTCCTCACTCAAGAAGAAGTCAGTGCAGCCTGGAAGCGCGTGCAATACCCTTTTGTAGAAGTCCGGGCGGCTGATCCCGAATCGAACCAAGATCTCACCTGCGGGCGCTCCGCCGTAGGGGGCCCAAATCCGTGCGAGTTCGAGGATATCTCTGCGATCGACCGGACCCATCTGCGACCCTCTATCTCGCATCGGAGATCACGGATTGGTCGGTTCGCTCCGATCGACAGTGTTCCGGTCGGTGAGCACCGTTTCCGCGCAGTGTCATGACAGGCGCTCGATGACCATCGCCATACCTTGCCCGCCACCAACGCACATCGCCTCCAGGCCGATGGTCTTGCCGGTAGCCCGCAATCCGTTGAGCAAAGTCGTGGTGATACGGGCACCCGTCATCCCGAACGGGTGGCCAAGCGCGATGGCACCGCCGTGGACATTCAATTTCTCACCGAACGGATCGATGCCCAGCGTTCGCGCCGAGGGAATGACCTGCGCGGCGAATGCTTCGTTGATCTCGACGAGATCGACGTCTCCAATGGTCATTCCGGCACGGGCCAAAGCTTGCCGAGATGCTTCCACCGGGCCCATACCCATGATCTCGGGAGACAACGCGGTCACTGCTGTCGAAACGATTCGTGCCAGGGGAACGATCCCGAGTTCGCTCGCTCGAGTGTCCGACATGACGATCAGGGCGGCCGCGCCGTCGTTGAGCGGGCAGCAGTTGCCTGCGGTGACAAGTCCGTTCGCTCGAAAGACCGGTTCGAGCCGCTCCAGAGCCTCGTAGGTCACGCCAGGGCGCGGACCGTCATCCGCACTCACAACCGATCCGTCGGTCAATCGGACGGGGGTGATTTCGAGGTCGAAGAATCCGTCGGCGATTGCCTTCTCCGCAAGATTCTGCGAACGAACGGCGAACCGGTCCATCTCCTCGCGGCTCACACCATGCAATCGTGCGACGTTCTCGGCAGTCTGTCCCATGGCGATATAGACATCAGGCAGGAGACCGTTCGTGCGGGGGTCTATCCAGTCCTCGACCCCCTGTTCGGCGTGTGCGGCCGTGCGGGCTTGTGCCTGGTCGAATACCGGATTCCGGGTGTCGAGCAGAGAATCGGAGCTGCCTTTCCCGAATCGGGAGACCGTCTCGACGCCCGCCGACACGAACACTTCGCCTTCGCCGGCTCTGATCGCGTGCAGTGCCATGCGCGTGGATTGCACCGAGGACGCGCAGTACCGGGTGATGGTCGTCCCCGGCACCGTGTCCAAGCCCGCGAGGACAGCGACTATTCGGCCGAGATTGTTGCCCTGCTCACCCCCTGGGAGACCGCAGCCCAACACGAGATCATCGACGGTCGCCGGATCCAGTTCGGGCACCTGGCTCAATGCGGCTTGGACCATCTGGGTGGCGAGGTCGTCAGGGCGGACAGTGGCGAGCGACCCTTTGCGGGCGCGCCCGATGGGCGAGCGCGCGGCCGCCACGATGACTGCGTCGGGCATGGAACCTCCAAGTGAGCATCGGTGACAGCGTTCACTCCCGCGCTGCCGCTACGGCAGCGCAGGAGCGCGGCTAGTTGTCTGCGAGGACGAAATCGACGGCCAGTGCGGCGAATTCGGTTGATGACGGGGTCGCGGTGTGGTCGAGTCCTGCGACGACAACGGTCCGCGCAGCCGGGACCGCTCGCATAAGAGGCTCCGGGTCCTCTGCGATCCGATCGTCCGCACCTACCACGAGCAGAACTTTCGAGCGGATTCCGGCCAGCGCTGCGCGGCTGATCGGACGTGGCGGCCGGCGGATCACCGCCGCCAAGCCCGCGGGATCGTTCCCGGATGCGAGCGCGTCAGCCACCACCGACCGAATGGCCTGCGGCGCATCGGAAGCGGGGCCGTGCAGCAGTGCTTGCGCCACTTCCGCACCGGCCTCCGCGCGGAAGATATTCGCGCCCACTCCCCCGACGGCGAGCCGACGAAGTCGGCCGGGTTGCTGGGTGGCGAGTTCCAGGAGCAGCTTGCCGCCGAGCGAGAACCCGATTGCATCGAGCACTCCCCGTGCAGGAAGCTCTTCGGCGAGCCGATCGGCGAGGAACTCGTAGTCGGCAGGATCGTGGGAAACGGGCCGCTGACCGTGGCCTGGCAAATCGATCTCGAGCACGGTGCGCCCTGCCGCACGCAGCGCTTCCTCGATGCGCGAGCCACGCCACGTGGTGGCGTAGGACCCACCCCAGCCGTGCAGTAGCACGACGGGAGCGGGTACACCCACCTGCGAAGTCACCGACTCTCCCCGGCGCGCAGCATGACCGAGTCGTTGTCCGGCGCCACGAACACCGCAGTGAGTTCGCGGTGTTCGATCAGCCATCCGCTGTAGGTCAGGACGAATCGGTCCTCGACATCGCAGATCGCCGAGGGCGAGGACACCGTCAGCGGAGCGACGCCGTTGGCAGCGAACAGCGAGAGCGCGTACGAGGCGTGAGCCCTCTCGCTGTCGGTGCAGGTTGCGACCAGGTTCGACACCAGGTGCCTCGACAACCGCGGACCGTTGCTCTGCCGCTTCGCATACCCTTCCGCGATCTCATGTCGACCGCGCATCGTAAGCGCAGGCATCACGCAGACTCCGCCCTCGGCGAACAACAGTTCGCTTCCTACTCCGAGTTCTCGGTCGACGTTCCACCAGCTTCGGTGAACGGCCTCGACGATGGCGTCCCGTGTTCGCAGCACGTTGTTTTCCGGTTGCATCATGACCTCGAGGGCGTCGTGGTTACGAGCCGATCGTCATGAACGTCTCGGGCATGTTGTAGGCCCAGCCGTTCATGATCTCGGGGAACTTCTCGGGGCTGGTCTCGGCCATGTAGTACTCGTGATCCTCGAACTCGTTCATCCCGGCGCTGAACTCGTTGCGGTTGCCGGTCGGGTCGAAGGCGTAGGCGAAGCAGTTGGTGCCGAAACCGTAGGTGTCGCGCGGGATCCCACCCATGTGACGTCCGGGACCGAACTCCCAGCGGTTGCCGGTCTCGACCAGGCGGTCGCTGAGCCGGAAGTAGTGGTTGCCGTCCTCGACGGCGAACGCGATGTGATGGAGGCGGTCGCTCGGGCGCTGCGCCTGCATGTAGGCGATATCGTGATCGAGTTTGGTCGCTCGGAGCCAGGATGCCGCCCACTTACCGGCCATCGTCAGCACCAGAGACTGCTTGAACCCGAGAACCATCTTCATGAAGTCCGACACCTCGCGCGGGTCGGCCTCACCGAGCAGGTTGATGTGATCGATGTCGGTCGGCCGGAAGCCGCCGTCGGACTTCGTATTCGTTTGGCCCGCAGTACGATCACCGTAGCCGACGACGAACTCCATCCGGTGTCCACTGGGAAGGTCGAACCCGAGGATTTCGCCGTGCCCGGGGCGGTCCGGCTCCTTGTACCGTTCGAATTCGACACTGTTGGCTTTCAAACGCGAGACGATCTCGTCGATATCGTCGCCGTGATCGACACCGAAGGCGAAACTGACCACGCTCTGGCCGCCGTTGATGAGGGTGAGGTCGGCCTCCTCACCAGAGCAGGCGAGCAACGCCCGTTCGGAGTTGCGGTCCAGGACCGTGAGTCCGAGGACGTCCTCGTACCATTCCAGGGCCTGTCCGAGATCAGCGACCCGCACCGCAGCGTGATCGATCCGATTGATTGCCATAGCTCCTCCTCGAGCGTTCTTCTGAGATTCATCGGCGGACAGTTCGCCCGCGGATGAGGGATTCGGGGGTTGTCGGGTCAGGGGGTTGTGAGGGCGGTCATCAGCTCGGCGGCGGCGGTCCGCAGCAGTGATGCGTCATTAGCCACGAGCACGAAGTCGTAGCGCCGCGCACGCTCACGCGCCGCGGCGCTGTCGGCACCCACGGCGGTGCCGAGTGGAATTCCGAGCCGCTCGGCGGTCATTTCCACTGCGGATACGAGTTCGCGGAATTCGGCCGAGTCCGGCGCCAGGCCGGTGGCGACTGCCAAGTCGACCGGGCCGACGAACAGTGCCCCGAGCCCCGGTGTGGATGCGATCGCGGCGACGTCCTCGATCGCGGCCCTGCTTTCGAGCTGCGGGGCAACGAAGGCTTCGGTTCCGCTCGCCCGGTAGGTTTCGGCATCGGCACCCCAGGCTCCGGCGCGGACCGTCGGCCCGAAACCACGGGACCCCTCAGGCGGAAATCGGGCGGCGCTCATCACCGCAGCCGCCTCGGCGGCGCTGTCGACGTGCGGCACCAGCACCCCCGCGGCTCCCGAGTCGAGCACCCGGGAGATGTTCGAGGGCTGCCGGTCGGGGACCCGCACGAGTGCCTGCATGCGGTGCCCACGCGCCGCGCCGATCAGCTCGTGTACGGTTTCCAGCCCCAGCGGGGCATGCTCCATGTCGATGACAACGAAGTCGAAGCCAGCGAGGGCGAGCAGTTCGACACCGACCGTCGTCGGCATCTTGACCCAGGTGCCGAATAAGGTCCGTTCCGACCGGCGCAATAGATCCGCGAAGTTATCGGTCACCGACGACCTCCTCCGACGGTGCCGGATAATCTGCGGCATTAATCACCCAGCCCGGTTGCGCCGAGAAATCGGCGCGCGGCGGGCAAAAGATGTCGACGAGTTGATTGCCGGCTTGGCTCACCGACTGACTGGTGTGCACCGTCGGGGGCGGGATTATGGCCACGGATGGGCTCGACACCCGCACGTGCTCGTCCTCGCGCCACGTATTCGAATCAGATGTCCATGGTGAGCGGATGTGGTGGATGTACTCGCCCCGCACCGCCAGCGAGCACTGCTCGAAATCGTCGTGCGTATGCGGGGACAGTCCGGCGGCATCACGCGGTGCCAGGTCCGGGTCGAAGACATTCACCATGAAGGTGCTGCACCGGAAGATCCGGGCGAAGCGTCCATTCTCATAGGGATAGTCAGCGATCCGGTACGTACGCAGCCGATATCCGCCGACCGGTGCGGGCCACGGGACGAAACCAGTGACATTGGGGTGTGGTTCCGTGTACTCATCGTGATTCGCGCATTTCGCGAGCACGTCTGGGGAGGCGGCGGAGAACATACGCACGACGTGGGTTTCTCGCGTGCACTCGATCGCACTGACACCCGGGGGCACCACGACGAGCGTCGCAGCGCTTACCTCGGTCCAATCGGTATCCGAAGTGATTCGAGCCTCGACCGGTTCCCGGGGGAACAAGGCGATGTACTCATCGGGCTGGTCGTGGCGGGTCAGGACATCACCGGCCTGCGCGATCGTGTAAGCGAGCGCGAAGTTCTGTCCACGAACCCACCAGGTGCGGCTTCCGTGTTCGGCGACTTCGGGGGCGATGCGAGTGAAGTCGAAGTACTGGGGAGCCGCACAGGGCCGCCCTGCCACAGCGGGCGCAGCCGCCAGGCGGGAACGCGGGTCGTCCTCAACGAATGCCACGACGGAACTCCGCGGCCGTGAGCGTGTTCTGCAAGAGTGACGCGATTGTCATCGGGCCCACCCCGCCCGGCACGGGCGTGAGGTGGCCTGCGATCTGTCGCGCGGACTCGAAGTCGACATCACCGCAGAGACCGTCCTCGGTGCGATGGATTCCGACATCGATGACCGCCGCGCCGGGCTTGATATGCTCAGCGCCCACGAGGCCCGGCACTCCGGCCGCGACCACGAGAATGTCGGCCGTCCTCGTCGCCGACGCCAGGTCGGCGGTGTAGCGGTGACAGATGGTGACCGTCGCATCCCGAGCGAGCAGCAGCTGGGCCTGGGGCCGCCCGACCAGATCGGATCTGCCGACCACGACAGCGTGCGCGCCCTTGATCCCAACTCCCGCCCAGTCGAGCAGGCGGATCACTCCCGACGGGGTACAGGGGCGCAGACCGGGCCGATTCAGCGCCAGACGACCAGCGCTCACCTCGGTCAGCCCGTCGACGTCCTTGTCCGGATGGATGCGAGCGATCACCGCCGCGGCGTCGAGGTGGGCGGGCAGCGGCAACTGGACCAGGATCCCGTCGACCTCGTCGTCGGCGCCGAGCTCATCGACGACTCGTTCCAGTTCTTCCTGGGTGACGTCGCTGGGCAGATGACGGTGCAGATCGCGGAATCCGGCAGCGACCGAGAGCTTGCGTTTACTCGCGACGTAGATGCCCGAGGCCGGGTCTTCGCCGACCAGGACCGTCGCCAGACCGGGTGCGATCGCCGACGCGGCAGTCCGGCCGGTCACCTCCCGGCGCACGATGCCGGCGAGTTCCTTCCCGTCGATCAGTGTCGCGGTCATCGGGCGAACACCACCGTCGAGTTGCCATACCGCAGGACCCGGTCCTCGCAGTGCCACTGGACCGCTCTGGTCAGCACCGCCCGCTCGACATCGGCGCCGCGACGAGTCAGGGCCGCGACGTCGAGTGCATGGGAGACCCGCACGACGTCTTGCTCGATGATGGGGCCCTCGTCCAAGTCCTGGGTCGCGTAGTGCGCGGTCGCGCCGATGAGCTTCACGCCACGCCCCTTCGCCTGCTCGTAGGGCCCCGCGCCAGCGAAAGCGGGAAGGAACGAATGGTGGATGTTGATCACCGGGCAACCGATGCGGTCGAGAAAATCGGCGGACAGGATCTGCATGTAGCGCGCCATCACCACGAGGTCGAAATTGCCCGACAGCAGCTGCAGTTGCTTCTCTTCCGCAGCGGCCTTGTCCTTCCGGTCGACCGGAATGTGAACGAAAGGCACGCCGAAGCTGCGCACATCCTGTGCCAGGTCGGGGTGATTGGAGACCACCAGACCGATATCGATCGGCAGTTCACCGCGGCGAGCGCGCCACAGCAGGTCGAGTACACAGTGGTCGGTCTTCGAGGCCATGATCGCGACTCGCTTCGGAATCGCCGCCTCGGTGAACTGCCACTGGACGTCTTCGAACTTGTCGGCCAGGCTCAGCTCGAAGTTCTTCTCGATATCCGCGAGGTGGACCGTCAGATCGACGCGGCGGAACGTCATGCGTAGGAAGAACCGGCCGCTTTCGGGATCCGTTGTCGCCTGGTCGGACTCGACGATGTTCGCGTCGTAATCGGCCAGGAACTGCGATACGGCGGCGATGATGCCCGGCCGGTCTCCGCACTGCAGGACGAGCCGACCGAGGTCCTTCGCGACCGCCGTGGTCGCGCCGCTGAACGTGCGGGGGGCGGGGGGCCGGCTCTCCGTTGAGCGGGCCTGGACCGTGGTTGGCATGGCTCCTCCTGCTTCCTTCGATGACACCTCCCAGTAGGTGCTTCTGGGTGGCTGACATCACAGTAGGAGCGCGGAGTGGCCTCTTTCGCCCTCATAGCAGGGGGGGAATTCGATCCCCTGGGGGCACATTTCAACGGGTTTGAAGGCCAGAGAATGCGATCGGGAACAGCGGATACGGACGCGTCAGGCGGAATCTTCTTCGGCCATCGCGTCACGAAGACCTTCGCGGGTGGCTACCCCGAGTTTGCGGTAGATATTTCGCCGGTGCCACTCGACAGTGCTCATCGTGAGGTACAGGCTCTCGGCGATGTTCCGCGTGGATGCACCCTTGGCCATGAGCGACGCGATCCGGTGCTCGCTCGGGGTGAGCGCGTTGACCCCCTGCAGGACGGCTCGGCGAGGGCGCGCGCCACTGGCGAGCAGCTCTTCGTGCGCACGACGTTCCAGAGCGACGGCGCCACATTGATGGGCCAGATCCAGTGCCCTGCGCAAAGTCTCGCGGGAGTGCACACGCTGACCGGAGCGTCGCTGTGCGGCACCTAGCTCGCACAGCGTGTGAGCGAGCTCGAGCAACGAAGCCCGAGGGTTTTCGAGGATGCGCACGGACTCGCTCAGCAACTCCATGTCAGGGCCGCCCTCGGCGGTCAACGCGCGGATGCGCAGGCAGGCACCCAAGGTTGAGGGCAGCCCGAACTCGCGCGACAACTCGACGTCGCGATCGATCAGTATGCGGGCTTGGCCGGTCTGACCGAGCGCGTTCGCGGCGAGCCCGGCGTGGGAGCGCCACGGCAACAACATGTAGCCAGGGTTGGCGAAAGTGTTGGCCTGCAACAGCGATCCGACGAGCAGGAAATCATCGAGTGCTCCCTGATACTCGGTGCGGGCGAGGCGTAGGCGGCCCCGCGCCATATAGAACCAGACGTTCAGCGTCCGGGTATCGCCGCTGCGCAACCGATCATGTGCGTCCTGAAGAACCTCGTCCGCCTCATCGAGTTCTCCGCGATCGACCAGGCAGTAGGCCAGAACACCTTGCGGAGCGGGCACTGTGGATTTCCAACCACGGCGCATGCCGATGATCGCGGCCTGGGCATCCACCATCGCGTCACCCACTCGGCCGAGCGAGTACATCGCCAGAGACCGGGCGAGTGAGACTTCCGCGAAAATAAGCGAATCACCACGTGAGCGGGCTTCGACCAGCAGGCGCTCCCCGAGGTCGGAGGCCTCCTGCCCGTAACCGCACCACGTCAGCGCCAGGATCGCGTGACTCATGGTCATCCCGTCGGATGTCGCGCGCCATAATTGCACTCCATCGCCGAGCGCCCGGAGTAGCAATTCCGCATGGCGTTGCGCACCCGGGGTACACATCGCACCGAAGACCCCGAAGTGCAGGGCGAGAAGCCGCTCCGATAACGACAACTCTGGGGCCTCGAGGAACGTCGCGGTAAGTTTCGCCGCTCGCGAGTGAGCTTCCGACGCACGATCCACCAGATAGGCCGCGGAGGCCATGAAGCCGGCCTCGTAGCGCAACGAGACTTCGGGATTGTCGGCGAAGGCGTCCGCGCCGCGACGGAACACCGTCCTCGCCTCCGCTGAACGTCCGTACCGGAACAGAGTCTGCCCCAGGGCATACATCGCCCGGTCTCGCTGGGCTGGTTCTTCGATCAATTCCAGCGCTGCTTCCAAATGCGCTAAGGCCGTGCTCTCGCCGGCAGCAGCTTCCATCAAACCGAGGTCCACCAGCAGTTTCGCGTTCTGCTCCCGATCCGCTCGTGGTATGAGCAGTGCGCGTTGGAGGTATCCCGCCGCTGTGGCGGGCGCTCCCTTCCGGCCAGCATCTCGGGCTGCCTCGTGCAGAGCCGAACGTGCCCACTCGGCAGTGGTCGGGGTACCACGCATCAGGTGCATCGCCACGTGATCGGTGGCACCACCCCCGGCCCGGATCAGTTCTGCGGCACGCAGGTGTGCCGCGGCTCGTTCGCTGGCTGGGTAACGGTTGTAGACCGCCGAGCGGATGATCGGGTGGTAGAAGGACAGATCCTGTCCGTCGGAGAAGATCTGCGCCGCGCGCAACTTATCTGCCGCCGCCGATGCCGCGGCGAAATCGAGCACCGCGAGTTCGGCCGCGTTGATCAACGAGGTGGAGGTCCCCAGTACCGATACCGCCCGCGCCAGCGTGACCGCGTCGCCGCCGAGCCCGCCCAGCCGCAACATCACGCTGCGCGCTACCGACTCCGGAGCGAGATCGGAAATACGACGAGTGAGATCCTGTCTGCTTTCGCCGACCTGCGCGGCAAGCGCCGAGACGACCTGCCCGAGCAGGAAGGGATTGCCGCGCGTCGCCGTCCAACTGTCTTCCGCGAGGTCACCGTCACCGGGAGCATCGGGCAACAGCGCCGTGAAAAGGCGTTTGGCGCCGTCCGCGGACAGCTCCTTCGGGCGCAAATTGTGATCGGCCTGCATCAGCAACCGCTCGATCAATTCGGTCTCGGCCGCCGGCTCACCGGTACGGATCGCACCGATGATGGTGATCGGCAACTCAGCCAACCGCTGCGCGAGGTAGAGCAGGAACCGTAGCGAGAGCTCGTCTGCCCACTGCAGATCATCGGCGATGAGAACGAGGTCGGTATCGTCGACAAGGTTCGCTACCAACCAGTACAAGCTGTGGATCAGATGGAACTCGTCGGTCAGGGGCGACTCGCCCCGAGCGGCGGCTGGTTCAAGCAGTGACTCCGCCAGGGCGGCGTGACCACGAAACAGCGCAACCCGCTCCGAATCGGTGGCTTGCAGTACCCGCGCCTCGAGCAGGCGACGAACTAAGCCGAAAGGATACTCACGCTCCAGCTCACCGCCACACGTCGCGAGGATCTCCACGTCCTTCTCAGCGGCGATCGCTTGGGCTGCGTCCAGCAGCCGCGACTTGCCGATCCCGCCGGGCCCCTCGATGATCAGGAGCCTTCCGTCTGCACTGCGGCCACGGTCTATGGCGGCCTCGATGACTTCGAGTTCGGCGTCACGCTCGAGCAGTGGCACTTGATGGATCAGCGGGCCACCAATCCGAGGCGACGACGTCGGGTCACTATTACGGGCGTGTCGGCCACGTTGCCGCGTTTCTCGCACTGCTAGCTACTCCGGTATCCGTCTGCCGAGCGTCGCAGCGCCTCAGCGAGCACGACAGTTGTGTCGATGGTGACGATCAGAAATGGCGCGATCCGAGATGTGATCGACGCTACTCCCTGAGCGTCAGGGCCGACGTATCTTCGCCCCGGCTCCGCCCGGCGACACCCCTGGGGTTTGAGAGCCACCCGGGGGGATCGAAGCGTCGGCCGTGACACCGGGCCATGCAGCCATGCAACGGCATGCCGGTCACCACCGGCTCGGAAGGGGGCACCGGCACCGGCACAAGCACCGATCTACCCGAAGTCGTAGCGAGGCAGAACCGCGGTTCCCCTCCCCCTGGGGCTTAAACCCCCCCGCCCGACAGGGGTGAGTATGAACTCGCGGCCTCCATAACCTGCGAAAGACCGCCCAATGTGGTCGCGGTCATATCGCCCCAGGAGGATCTCCATGAACGACCCCAGGCCATACCGCGCGTTCTCCGAGAACGCCCCGCAGATCGAGTTTCCCCCACAAATCAACCGACTCGAGTTCACCGGCTGGATGGACGAGCAGTTGTCGTGGAAAAACACCTGCTACATCGGCGACTGGACCTTCGTGCCGCAGATCCGGGTCAAAGGCCCCGATGCGCTGCAGCTGTTCAAGGACCTGTCGGTGAACAGCTTCGAGAATTTCCCCCTGCACCGCGCCAAGCACTGCGTGCAGGTCAACGAAGACGGCAAGGTCATCTCCGAGGGCATCCTGTTCCGCCACGACGAGGACGACTTCGAATACCAGTGCGGCACCCCGCAGTGGCTGCGCTACAACATCGCCACGAAGGGCTACGACGTCGAGACCAGTTTCCCGCTCTCGCACAAACTGCAGGTCTCCGGGCCGACCTCGCTCGCGCTGCTGGAGAAGCTCACCGCGACCGGACTTCGCGACGTGAAGTTCATGGCGCACAAGCGGGTTCCGCTCGCCGACCACGACACGACCTTCCTGCGTCAGGGCATGGCGGGCGAGATCGGGTTCGAGATCCACGGCCCCATCCAGCAGCACGACGAGATCTGGAACGCCGTCTACGAAGCCGGCAAAGAGTTCGGCATCCGCCGGCTCGGCCGTCGCAACCTCATGATCAACCACATGGAGGCGTCCTACCCCACCGGATGCATCCACTTCTTCAACGCCCTCGCCGACGACAGCAAGGCGGAGTTCCGGAAGTGGGTCGATGAAAACCCCCTCCCGGACGGTTGGCGCGGCACCGCGATGGAGGCATGGCCGTACAGCATCTCGACCTCCTACACCGGTAGCTGGGACGGCGACGACATCCGGGAGATCTACCGCAGCCCGGTCGAGATGGGCTGGGCCGCCAACATCAAGTTCGACCACGACTTCATCGGGCGAGCCGCGCTCGAGGAAGAAGTCGCCAATCCCCGCCGCAAGGTCGTGACGCTCGAGTTCAACAGCGACGATCTGATCGCCATGTACGCCACGCTCTTCGGCCAGGGCGATGTCATCCGCCCGTTCGAGATCCCCCATGCCCCCTACGCCATGGTCTGGGTCGACAAGATCCTGAACGCCGACGGCGAGACGGTCGGCCACGCAACCTTCCCGGGCTACAGCCTGCACTTCCGCAAGGCGCTGGCGCTCAGCTTCATCGACGTGGCCTATGCCGAGCCAGGCACCGAGGTGACAGTGCTCTGGGGCAATCCCGGCGAAGCCCAAACCAAGCTGCGCGCCACGGTCGCGACCGCTCCCTACAAACAGGATGACCGCCGACGCGACCTCTCGGCCGAACCTGCGCTCAGCGTCTGACCCGCTCCACCGAGGCAGCGTCCTCCGTGCCGGTCGGCCGGTCCACACCGACCGGCACGGGAGCACACCGTTGCCGAGACCTATCGCCCGAAGGGAATCAACCGTGCCGGAAGAGTTGTCCGACAGGCCGCTCTGGACGCCTGATCCATCAACAGCCGAGGGGTCCAACATCGCCGCGTTCCAGGTATGGCTGGCCGATCGACGAGACCTGGATTTCGACGACTACCGAGCGATGCACGCTTGGTCCGTCCGCGAGCCCGACCGATTCTGGGGGCTGCTGTGCGAGTACTTCGGCATCATCCGGTCGGGAAGCGATCACCCGGTGCGACGTGGCGATCGGATGCCTGAAGTCGAGTGGTTCCCCGACCTGCACCTCAACTATGTCGAGCAGGTGTTACGTCACGCGGACACCGATTCTGTCGCGATCATCGATGAATCGGAGCCCGGCGGCCTCGATACGCGAAAGGTGACCTGGCGCGAGCTCCGACGCCAAGTCGCTGCTGTAGCAGCATTCTTGCGTTCCCGTGGTGTCGCACCGGGAGACCGGGTGGTGGGCTATCTTCCCAACATCGCCGAAGCGGTCATCGCATTCCTCGCCACGGCGAGCGTCGGGGCGATCTGGTCTTCCTGCGGACAGGACTATGCCGCCTCCGCGGCCGCTGATCGGCTCGGTCAGCTCGAACCGGTCGTCTTGATCGCCGCCGACGGCTACCGGTACGCCGGCAAGCAAGCCGACCGCCGCAGTTCGATCGCCGAATTGCGCGAAGCCATGCCGAGCGTGCGCACCACGATCGTCGTCGCCCGACTCGGCCTGGAGATCGTTGACCTGACCGGTATCGAAACGTGGGCGGAGGTCAGCGCGGGCGAGCACGAACTCGAGCCGACGCAGGTGCCGTTCGAGCATCCGTTGTGGGTACTGTTCTCCTCCGGAACCAGCGGCCGACCCAAAGGCATCGTCCACGGTCACGGCGGGGTCCTGATCGAACACCTGAAGCAGATGACCTTCCATCTCGACCTGCGACCCGGAGACACCTATTTCTGGTATACCTCACCGAGCTGGATGATGTGGAACTTCCAGGTCGCGGGACTTCTCGTGGGTGCGACGATCGTCGCCTACGACGGCAGCCCCACTGCTCCGACTCCAGAGCAACTGTGGTCGATCGCGGCGCGACACAATGTCGCGGTGCTCGGCACGAGTCCCGCCTACCTGCAGGCGTGCGAAAAGTCTGGTAGCCGACCAACTTTGGGGCGCGACCTCCGCGCCTTGAGAACTCTCGGTGCCACCGGCGCGGTACTGCCCCCGGCATCATACGAGTGGGCCGCGCGAGAACTGGGCGGCCGAGTGGCGTTGGCTTCCACGACGGGCGGAACCGACGTCGTCAGTGCCTTCGCCGGATTCGTGCCCACCGTGCCGGTTCGGATCGGCGAATTGTCGGTACCGTGCCTCGGCGTCGCCCTCGAAGCGTGGGACAACGAGGGCCGTCCGGTGATCGATGAAGTCGGTGAGCTTGTAGTAACGGCTCCGCTGCCGTCGATGCCGCTGTGTTTCTGGAATGACGCGGAAGGCGCACGCTACCGCGCCGCCTACTTCGACAGCTGGCCCGGCGTGTGGAGGCATGGCGATTGGATCACGGTGACCGAGCGGGGGTCGGTCATTGTGCACGGACGTTCGGACGCCACTCTGAACCGCAACGGTGTGCGGATGGGTAGTTCCGATGTATATCAGGCGGTTGAGAAGCTTGCCGAAGTCAAGGAATCACTGCTGCTCGGCGTCGAGTACCCGGACGGCAAATATTGGATGCCGCTGTTCGTTGTTCTTGCCGACGGCGTCGAACTTGACGACGATCTTCGGGGTAGGCTGCGCACCGCAATCGTGGAGGGAGCCTCCCCGCGGCACGTCCCGGACGAAGTTATCGCGGTACGCGGCATCCCCCACACCAGGACGGGAAAGAAACTCGAGATTCCGCTCAAGCGGCTGATGCAGGGCGCCGATCTCGGTGACGTCGCCGATGCCAGATCCATCGATGACCCGGCGCTGCTCGAGCTGTTCGCGGCGATCGCCGCCGAGCAGCAGATTCGGCGGGGTAGCCGCGAAGAAGTAAGCCGATGAACGAGTCCGAGCACAGTCTTGTGCGCGTGGAGATCGCCTCGTCGCTAGCCGTGCTGACCCTCGCACGACCGCGCAAGTTCAATGCCTTCGACCTCGCGATGGCGCGGGACCTGCTGGACGCCGTCCGGCAAGTCGATCATCTCGCGCGCAGCGGAGCTGCTCGCGCGATAGTCTTCGCCGCTGAAGGCAAAGTGTTCTCCGTCGGAGGCGATCTCGGGTATTTCACCGAAGGTGACGATCGTGGCGAGCGGATGCGCGAGGTCGCCACCGCGTTGCATCACGCGGTAGATATCCTCACCACTACCCCGGCCCCGGTGGTGACCGCGCTGCACGGTGTCGCGGCGGGAGCGGGTGTCGGCTTGGCCCTCGCCGGCGACATCATCCTCGCCGGACCGCAGGCCCAACTGCGCCTCGCCTACACTGCGGCGGGCCTTTCGCCGGACTGTGGCGCGTCCTGGGCCCTGATCCGCATCATCGGATCAGCACGTGCGATGGATCTCGCGCTGACCAACCGCGCACTCGACGCGGCCGAGGCGGAGAAGTGGGGTCTGGTGAGCCGGCTCACCGACTCCGACGATGTCACAAGCGAGGCACTGACAATCGCGCAACAACTCGCCACCGGGTCGGTCGACGCTCTCGCGACGACCAAGGCCTTGCTGCGGTCGAGCCTCGCACACACGCTGCCGGTGCACCTGGACTCGGAAGCGGACGCGATCTCCCGTCTCGTGGACAGTCCGAACGGCCGCGAGGGAGTCGACGCCTTCCTGGCCAAACGCACTCCCACATTCGGCTGAGCGGCAGCAGGGCGGGCGGACCGGTGCTGCGTGGAACCGAGTGGTCAAGATTCGATGACCTGTGTGCGGGAACTGCCTGGCTGTTCCCCGCGATCAAGACCAGTCTCGTCGCCTGGCAGCATCACGAGGTGCCAGCCGTGCTGGCCGAAGTCGAGAAAGCTACAGCGGACGGCCGGTGGGCGTGGGGATTCGTATCCTACGAGGCGGCCAGCGGTCTCGATCCCACTCTGCTTGCTCACCCACCGATCGACGGACTGCCCCTGGCGTGGTTCGGTATCACCGTTGCACCGCTGCCCGCTCCAGCTCTGAGGACCGGCCCCCACCGCGACTACACCGCTGGTCCCTGGGGCTGTGATTGGCCAAGAGCGACGCATCGTTCTCGGGTTGCGGCGGTGCGGGCAAGGATCGCCGAAGGCGAGACCTACCAGTGCAACCTGACCACCCGACTGCGCACCGATCTGCGCGGCGACGCCCAAGACTTCTACTCGACTATCGCGCTCGGCCAGCAGGGAGCCTACAACGCCTATCTGGATCTCGGGCGGTACGTCATCGCGAGCGCCAGCCCGGAACTCTTCTTCGAATTGCATGCCGATCGGCTCACTATGCGACCGATGAAGGGCACCGCTGCGCGCGGCCTGACGGACGCCGAGGACGCCGTGATCCGCGCCCAGCTCCAAGCGAGCCCCAAGGAGCGAGCCGAGAACATCATGATCGTCGACCTGATCCGTAACGATCTCGCCCGGCTAGCCACGATCGGATCGGTCTCGGTCTCCTCGCTGTGCACCGCGGAGCGCTACGAGACAGTTCACCAGCTGACCTCCACCGTCACAGCGCGGCTTCGGCCCGATCTGGGCTTGGTGGATATCTTCCGCGCCTTGTTCCCCTGCGGATCGGTCACCGGCGCCCCCAAGTGCAACACCATGCGCATGATTCGACACCTGGAGGACGACGCCCGCGGCGTCTACTGCGGCGCGATCGGTGTGATCGCTCCTCCTGATCACCGATTCCGGGCCCGTTTCAGCGTCGCGATCCGGACCGCACTTATCGATCGGGACACCAGCAGCGCGGTCTACGGCAGCGGAGGCGCGATCACCTGGAGTTCGGACCCCGACGACGAATACGACGAGCTGCTCACCAAAGCGAGGGTTCTGCACGGGTGGCAGCACAAGGCACCGGAAGACAGTCGGGCGAGGGTGAGTACGGGAGACAGCAGCGCGAACATGCCTGTCAGTCAGGGACGACGGCGATCAGGTGCTCGACCAGCCTGAGGAGCAGCGAAATTCGCAGTCACGTCGTCTCGCATCGCACCACTGCACCGCCAGCCCCGAGTCGAGATTCAGAGCGTCCCGGACTTCGTCGGCCGGATACAGCGGGTAACCGTCCAAATGGTTGACTCCAACGACGAACGGGGCGTTTGTGGCGTTTCGAGATAGTCGATGGCGACGAAAGAGAGCCAAGTGGCGGGGGTCGGCCAGCACGATTGCGCCAAGGTCGCCGCCGGACAATTCTTCCGACAGGACCAGTAACGGTCAGGCCAGGAGTCCCGAGAATGGACCACCATACCGATTGGCAAGGATCACGACCCAAGAAACAGACGTTCGCATGGCAGACGAGGCAGCAGTCGCAGGTCATCGAGGGTGCTGCGGATCAGTTCGATCGTGCACCACCTATACCGCGTCCAGTCATCGATCACGTGGCGTGCCGCCGCTACATTGGCCGCGTAGTCGAAAGGCATACCCCTGAGCCAAATCCGTAGATGCACATCACCACCCGGCGCTGACCACCCATCAATGCTCATGGCATGCCGTAGCGGTTAGAAAACCTGACCAGGATGCTCGGCTCACCGACGATACGACGTTCGCACGGGTACGTCCGCATCGCTTGTTGAGCCCTGTTTCTTCTAGTGACTGTCATGTGAAACCTTCCTGATCGAAGTTCAACATTGCCGTTGCAGTGCCCGGGTCAGAACCCACTGCCGGTGGGCATCTGCGACGCCGCTAGCTGTTCTGAGGACATGTCACCGTGTCCGCGGGCGCTACTTGTGTGATCAAGAATTCGACCAGGGTGAGTAGCAGTGCCTTGGTCGAATCGCGGTGTCGTGCATCACACGGCTGAATCGGAACCACAGCGTCGAGGTCCAGGGCGGTGCGTACTTCGCCTGGGCTGTAGGTCGGACCGCCGGTGAAGCAGTTGACACCAACAACGAAAGGAATGCCTCGGCGTTCGAAGTAGTCGACGGCGGCGAAGGAGATATCGAGGCGGCGTGGGTCGGCGAGGACGACAGCGCCGAGTGCTCCTCGTGCGAGTTCGTCCCACAGGAACCAGAAGCGATCCTGGCCCGGGGTTCCGAACAGGTACACCACCAACTCCTCATCGATGGTGATGCGTCCGAAGTCCAGCGCTACGGTCGTGGTGGTCTTACGGTCGACTCCGGTGATGTCGTCGACGGCGAAGCCAGCGTCGGTGAGTAGTTCTTCGGTGCGTAGCGGTGGAACTTCGCTGATGGATGAGACCATTGTCGTTTTGCCCACACCGAATCCGCCGGCGATCAGGATTTTGGCGGACCTCGGAGGTAAAGGCTGATCCGTTGTGGACTCAGAGTTTTCGAATGCCATTGAGCACCGCCTGCAGTAGATCTCGGTCACGGGAGATGTCGCTCTGTGGCGGCGCGGGTGGACGATAGGTGAGATAGCCCCTGTCGATCAGTTCGCTGATCAGAATTTTCGTCACGTACAGCGGAAGCTGTAGTTGGGCTGCGACTTCGGCCACGGATTGTGCTTGAGTGCACATCCGCACGATGTTGGTGTGCTCGGGTTCCATCCGAGCAACGCCGCGGTAATGCTCGACCGTCACGACGAGTGTGATCATGTCGAGGTCGTGGCGCACAGTTCCGCCGTGTCCGCCCGTCACAGCGTACGGGCGGATCAGAGGACCAGCGTCGTCTTCGAACCACGACTCGCGCGCGGGCGTCATTGTCGTGATTCGACCCGGCTGAATTCGCCGTGCCGCTTCGCCGCTGACAAGTAGGTTCCCAACCGCTGCACGGTCTGGTTCATCTCATAGGCGACCATTCCCATGTTCGCCGACTCGTCCGCCCACAGAGCCAGACACGCGTTGGGACCACCCGTGGTGACGAACATGACAGCTTCGTCGAGTTCGATGACCGCTTGCCGCACGCTGCCACCGGCGAAGCGACCGCCGGCGCTACGCGCCAACCCGTGCAGTGCCGACGCCATCGCGCAGAAGTGCTCGGCATCGTTGCGCGTGATGGTGCTGGAGCGCGCCATCAGGAGCCCGTCGGTCGATAGCAGTACCGCGTTGCGTACTCCGGGCAGTCGTTGCACGAGTTCCTCGAGAAGCCAGTCGAGGTCGGTGGATGCCGAGGGTGTCATGACGATTTCTCTTCCTCTTCGTTGGCGGTGGCCGGGCGGTTGATACGGCCTTGTCGGGTTCCATTGGCGATCGCCGACATCAGGTCTCGTGCCTGCTCCGCAGTGCGTGACCCGGCCGCGTTCGGTGCGGGCGCATCCACGCTGACGGTCTCGGCCAGTTCCGGAGCGAGACTCTCTTGACGGCGACGGCGTGGAAGCGCAGGCCGATCATCAGGTTCTGACACCGGTCGACGCCCGGAGCCCGACTGGACCGGAGGCTGGGAATTCGTGGGTTGCTGCCACCGGTCGAGGAGAGGGGCCTCGCCGATTGCCGGTACCGCTTCGTCCGACGCGGGAATCGGCCGAGAGTGCTCGGTGGAAGGGATCTGCTGGCGGACGTCGTCGATAACAGAGCGATGTACTGGTCGGCGGACAGGGCGCGCCGTTTCTCTCTCGGCCAATCCCTTTCCGTCGAAGGCCAGGGATCGGGGCTCGTCCCGTGAAGCCTTTGGGGGGTCGTCGGCCAGCAGCGTCGCCGGAATGAGAACCACAGCTTTGATTCCGCCGTAGTCGGACTCGGTCAGGCGTACCTTGATTCCGTTTCTGGATGCAAGCATCGACACCACGATCAACCCGAGTCGTGAATCGCTCGACAGCTGTATCAATCCGAAGTCCGGGCTGTCACCGAGCAACACGTTGAGGCGAACACGCTCGTCTTCCGGAATGCCCAGCCCCTGGTCGATGATCTCGACCACCGCGCCTTTGCCGACCACCGTCCCGGACGCTTCGACGCGAGAAGTTGGAGGCGAATACGTAGTCGCGTTGTCGATCAACTCAGCGAGGAGATGGATGACGTCCGCGACCACGGAGCCGTTGATTCGCACCTCCGGGAATCGGGTGGCCTGCACCCGCGCGTAGTCCTGGGTCTCGGCTATCGCACTGCGAACGATGTCTTGCAGCGCAACAGGATTCCGCCACTGCCGCCCCGGTCGTTCACCGCCCAAGATGATCAGGTTCTCCGCGTTGCGCCGCTCCCTGGTCGCCAGGTGATCGAGCTGGAACAACAAGCTCATCAACGCGGGGTCTTCCTCACGAGCTTCGGCGGCATCGAGGACCTCGAGCTGCCGGTGGGCCATCAACTGACTGCGATGGGCCAGGTTGAGGAATACCGCGTTGACCGCCTCCCTGGTCTTGGCTTCGGTCACCGCGGCCGAAACCGCAGCACGCTGCGCGGCATCGAACGCGTTGGCGACCTGTCCGATCTCATCGCCGCCGAATTCCAATGTCGGCAGCTCGGAGTCGATATCGACACGTTCACCGGCCCGAATCCGCTCCATTATCGCGGGCAGCTGCACATCGGCTAGAGCCAGAGTTTCCAGTCGCAACCGCTTGAGTCGCCACGTGAGTCGGTTCGCAAGCCACAGAGTCACCAGAAAGGCCGCGATCGTCACAATCAACGCGACGGCGCCGACGAGGATTGTCGACTGCGTGGTGTTCTGCGCGTTGTCGGCAGCCCGCCGCTGGACTTGCTCGTAGTAGCTGCGCCACAACGATCGGAGCCGATCGACCGACTCGTCCGAATGCTCCTGCAGGAAAACCTGGTCCACCATCGGCTGCGTGGTTGCACCGCTTCGTGATACAGAGGAACTTGTTCGGTCAGGAGCCTGGTCGCGGCTGCCACGATCGATCAGGGCGTCTTCGAAATCGGCAAGTTGCTGCCATTGTGGGTCTGTGGTGAGTTCTGTGATCTGTCCACGCAGCCGTGCGTCGTCGCCGTGGCTCAGAGTGTCGATCTCGGCATGGTAGGCACCGATCCGGCTGACGAATTCACGCAGGGTGCGACTGTCTAGTCCTTCTTCGGTCATCGCGGCCGCGGCCAGCGAATGTGCCGCAGACATGGCATCGGCTGCCCGAAACAACGCTGCGGTGTTCGCCATGGCGACAGCACTTCCGATATCGGGTGCATGCCGGACCATGATGTCGATGGCGATGGCCCCAGCACCAGTCAGGCGACTGAATGTTCTATATACCTCATCAACATTCGAAGCATCGGCATCGACACGGGTTCGCAATTCGGTCAGCTGGCGGACAGCATCGCCGAACCCGGCCCCGAAACTGTCGAACGTTCCAGGAATAACTTGACTCAATTCTCCAACCGCTGCCATCAATGTGCGGCCTGCCGCGTCCACGCGCTGCCGTTCTGTGCGCAAGTCCATCTCATCAAAAGGCCGATGCGCGGTTTGCAGCAATGTCAGCCGGCGCTCTTGCAGAATCGCTTCATTGAAGTCAACAGCGTGCGGAGCCGATTGCAAAATGACGTCGGCCCATTCTCGATCTTGGCGCGCCTGACCGATGAAATGACTCATCACGCCTGCGACAGCCGCGGCGAGCACGATACTCGGAATCAGGGCGATCGCAAGAATTCGTGAACGAACGCTGCCGAGTCGCGTCTCTCCTATCCCACGAAATCGAAGGAGACGACGGCGATGTTTCGGGGCGTCAGATATCGAGGAAGTGTTCATCGAAGGTGTCCCTCTGCTCGACGGTCGGGGACCAAGCGACCGGTCACCACCAACTCATGAAATGCGGCGCGCTTACGGGCGCAAGTACCTACTCGGCACCGCCGATGAAGTTGCATCAGCGTGTGCGCATCATCTGTGGTCAGCGCCCCGAAGAGAGGCTTGTCGCAGTGGCCGACCAACTGTCCTGGGGCGTTGGCCCGATCTGCGATATCGCCGATTTCGCCACCCGAGACCAATTCTTTTCGCCTATATTTTGGGTTGGATCTAAATAGGGTCAGTCCACCGATATAAACACCGATGAGGACCAGATATACACCGATCAAAAAATCCATGAGGTATCCGAAGAGTAGAAGGGGTCGACCAGACCGACAGAACCTGCCAGGCAGGAGAACCGCCGAAGACTCGACAATTCAACCGATCGTGCCGCCATTTGAGTTTCCGAACACCGATCCGCATTCGGTCTGCTCGCGCAATGAAAATAGCAGATCATTCGCATAACCGAATTCGCGAGAAATGCGTGTACACGTTCATGGCCCGGCCGCGCAGGAATCCGATGAGGGTGAGGCCGGTGTCCTCGGCCAGATCGATCGCGAGTGACGTGGGCGCGGAGACGGCTGCAAGGATCGGGATTCCCGCCATTACTGCCTTCTGAGCCAGCTCGAACGACACACGACCACTGACTAGCATGATGGTCCCGCGCAGCGGGATCCGGTTCTGTTCGAGACTCCAGCCTATGAGTTTGTCGGTGGCATTGTGTCGACCGACGTCCTCGCGGAGAGCCAGCAGTTCACCGCCGGTTGTGAACAGGCCCGCCGCATGCAGTCCGCCCGTAGTCGCGAAGACCTTCTGTGCGGCAGCCAATGCGTCCGGCAGTGTCGATACAGTGTGGCTCGAAACCGTAGCGATGTCGGTGGCAGGTGAGTACTTGGTGCGCTGCCGGATGGCGTCGAGGCTGGCTTTGCCGCAGATTCCGCAGGAGGAGCTGGTGTAGAAGTTGCGTTCGAGAGCGAGTTGCGGAGGCGCGATATGGGCAGCCAATTCGACGGTGAGCACATTGTAGGTGTTGCGGCCTTCAGCGTCGCGGCTGTCGCAGTAGCGTATTGCGGCGATGTCGTCGCGGTCGGCAATGATACCTTCGGCGAGTAGAAAGCCCTGCGCGAGTTCGATATCGGCACCAGGCGTGCGCATGGTGATCGCAACCGGCTTGTTGTTGATCCGGATCTCGAGGGGTTCCTCGACGACAACGGTGTCGGGCGCGACACAGTCGAATCCATCGCGGTATCGGTTGATTCGCACACGAGTCGTGACTCTGCCCATCACGAGCCGCTCTCGGCGCGGCGCGGAACCACGCGGATTGTCACAGCCTTGGAGACGGGTGTGTTGGATCCCGTCGCGACATGATCGAGTGCGATCAGCGGGTTGGTTTCGGGGTAGTAGGCCGCCGCATTACCTTGCGGGGTGGGATAGGGAACGAGTCGGAAATTCTCGACACGCCGTTCCTCGACCGAACCGTCAGGAAGGGATCGTTCGGAAACAATGTCGACAAGCTCGTCGGGCGAAAGTTGCATCGACTCCAGGTCGGCGGTATTGATCAGCAGTACCCGGCGTCCGCCCTTGATGCCGCGGTAGCGATCATCCAGGCCATAGATGGTGGTGTTGTACTGGTCGTGAGAGCGCAAGGTCTGCAATATCAGCCGTCCTGGCGGAACAGGCAGCCAGGTCAGTGGGTTGATAGTGAATTTCGCCTTCCCGGAATCGGTTTCGAAGCGGCGCTCATCCCGCGGTGGGTGCGGTAGAACGAAACCGTCGGGCTGGCGGACCCGTTTGTTGAAGTCCTCGAAGCCAGGCACGACCCGGGCGATGGCGTCACGGACGCGGTCGTAGTCAGTAACGAACGTTGCCCACGGCACAAAGTGGTCGGGGCCGAACAGTGCCTGAGCCAGACCGCACACGATCGCGATTTCGCTGCGCACCTGCTTGCCTGGCGGGGTGAGTGCCCCGCGGGAGAAGTGCACCACCGACATCGAATCCTCTACGGTAACCTTCTGTTTCCCGCCGGACTGGATGTCGCGGTCTGTACGCGCGAGCGCCGGCAAGATCACCGCAGTGGCACCGTGGACGAGGTGGCTGCGGTTGAGCTTGGTTGATACCTGCACGGTCAGAGTGCAGCTGCGCAGCGCGGATTCGGTGACCGTAGTGTCGGGAGTTGCGGCGACGAAGTTGCCGCCCATGCCGACGAAAACGCTGGCACGGCCATCACGCATCGCCCGGATGGAGTCCACGACGTCGTACCCGTGATCTCGCGGAGCTTCGATACCGAACTCGGAATCGAGTGCCTTCAGAAACGATTCGGGCATCTTCTCCCAGACGCCCATCGTCCGATCGCCCTGAACGTTGGAGTGACCGCGAACAGGGCACACTCCTGCACCCGGTTTGCCGATCATGCCTTGCAGCAACAGCAGGTTGACCGCGTCTTTGATGGTCGCGACACCATGGACGTGCTGGGTCAAACCCATCGCCCAGCAGATAACTGTCCGCTTGGAGGTAGCCAGCGCCTGGGCGGTTTCGCGGATGCGGTCGATGCTCAGCCCAGTTGCCGCCACTGCGATATCCAGGTCGAAGCCGCGTATGGAGGCGACGTATTCATCGAAGCCATCGGTACAGGTCGTGATGAATTGGTGGTCCAAAACGGCGCCGGGCCGCGCGTCGTCGGCTTCCACTAGCAGCCGCCCTAGTGCCTGGAACAGGGCTTGATCTCCGCCGAGGCGGATCTGCAGGAACTCGTCGGCGATGGCGACTCCCGTGCCCAGTACGCCGTGAATCTTCTGCGGATCCCGAAAACGCAGCAATCCCGCTTCAGGAAGAGGGTTGATCGCGATCACCTTTGCGCCGTTGGCCTTCGCTCTCTCCAAGGTCGACAGCATCCGCGGGTGGTTGGTTCCGGGGTTTTGGCCGACAACCAGGATGAGTTCGGCATGCTCTATATCGGTCACCGAGACCGATCCTTTGCCGATCCCGATCGTGTCGACCAGGGCAGTGCCAGACGATTCGTGGCACATATTCGAGCAGTCCGGCAAGTTATTGGTGCCGAACGACCGAACCAGCAACTGGTACAGGAACGCAGCCTCGTTACTGGTACGTCCGGAGGTATAGAACACAGCACGATCAGGACTTTCCAGCGCTTTCAACTGCTCGGCGATCATGCCGAACGCCTCATCCCATTCCAGCGGGACATAGTGGTTGCTGCCGGGTCGCAACACCATCGGATGGGTCAGCCGCCCCTGTTGCCCCAGCCAGTACTCGCTCCGGCCCAGCAACTCCTGCACCGAGTGCTGTGCGAAAAACTCGGGAGTCACGACTCGCGTTGTCGCTTCCTCAGCGACAGCCTTGGCGCCGTTCTCACAAAATTCCGCGTGCTTGCGGTGCCCCGGCGTTTCCGGCCAAGCGCAACCTGGACAGTCGAACCCGGATCGCTGGTTCAACTTCGACAACGTGCGCACTGTGCGCACCGCACCCATCTGCTCGAACCCGCGCCGCAACGACACCACAACAGCGCCGATACCTGCTGCATAGGACTTCGCAGGACTGACGACGAGATCATTCTCATCGAACTCGTAAGGATCGGGACGCGGCACTGACATCTACTACTTTCTCTGTGGTGTTCGGGGCGATCTACGCAGGGCGATCGCCCCGAACAAGGCACTCAGTTGGCGGCCGCGCTCGTGGTGGAACGGCGGTCTGCGCTGTCGGCTGTGGAACTCACGGACGGGCGAAGACGCACCACACCGAGGCCGATCAGGATCAGACCAAGGATCACCAACGTCACCGGGACGACGATCGACCCGATAAACAACAATCGCGACGTCGATGCTGCGGTATCGGCGGCCGCCGCGATCGAGGCACTGGTGAGCTTGGTGTCCAGCGCCATCACCGGCATGATCGCGACCTGTTCGCCGGCGATGTCGACATTGACGACGACCTTCATCGCCATGGTGCCGTCCACCGGTGTACCCAAGGTTTCGTCTACGGCGAGTGCGAGGTCAGACGCGGCCGTGTACTTGAGCGGGACCGGATCGGGCAGCGTTGCCGCAGCAGCACCGATCTTGGCCTGTACGTCTGAGGGCAGCAGCGGCGCGAGCCCCGCGAGCTGAGCTTTCGGCAATGCCGCGGGCAATGCTGAAAGAATAGCCTTGTCGCGGAGAGCCCCTGACGCCGTGATCGCGTAGCCGAGGGTGCTACGACCCGAGACGGTCGCGGCACCCGTGTACTTCATCGGAACGGTGGAACCGGTCGCGAAATCGTAAAGTTGGTAGGCGGTGCCCGAATCCGGCGATATCGGCAACCCGATGGTCAGTCCCTGATGAGGTTCGACGTCGGTCCCGGCCGGTGCCTGGGCGGCCTCCATCGACTTGCGGTCGAGGGCGTAGATGTGATTGGTGGGCAATGAAATTCCGCCCGGCGCGTTCACAGTGAAATCGTCATGCACGATCGCGGTGTCACCCTCCACACCACTGACATAGGTGTGACGGTCGACGGTGACAGGCACGTTCGAGGCCACGGCGTTCGCGGTATCTCCCGCCTGCAGAGCCGCTGCGTTGAGTAGCGTGCCCGTTCCTGCATAGTGATTGGTGACATCGAGATCGTTCGGCAACTTCGACACCGACGGGACGACGTAGAACCGCATGACCGCACCGGCCAACAACAGTAGTACGCCCAATGGAATCAGGATCTTGGCTGATCGACGTCTCGACATGGGGGTTCCTCCTCGATGAGGGATTCGCGGGCTGCCTGACTAGCGGCTCGCAGGGACAATCGGGTATTCACGTGGTTTCGCCTCTTACGGCGCCAGCAGGCCGCACGATCCTTCGTGGACGGCCCGGCCGCGTGCCAGAGCTGAGGCAACAGGCCAACACAGGGCCAGGTGGGTGGTTCGCATTCAATACCGGAGCCCATTTCGACTGCCGCACTTCTGGTTCGGCCGACCAATGGCTTGCTTTGCGACGCAACCGGCAAGTGCGGCAGTGCCTCGAATGCGGTAAACGATGCCCGACCGCGCGGAGTGGAGTTCGGTGTCGAGCTCGTCACCCCGTGTGGGTAGCCGTGTTTCAATGACCGAATCGATCGACATATCGTTTACCTGATTCACTCCAATGGTCGTCGATCCAACATGGTCGGGCACTAACCGAATCTGCTGATTAACAGTATTCGCGTGGCCTTCAGGCAGAAGCATCCAATGACCGCCTGCTTGTCGGGTGGATGCCGTACCACACCTACGTTGTTTGCTGTATGCCTCCTACGCCGTCGCGTTCGCATGAACTCATTCCGACTCGGAACAGTTCAGTCCGCTACTGATTCGCCCCAAAGGCGTTACCGCACCTCGAATGATTGGCCGTACACACACCGTTTGATGTGATGCCGCGACGCTGCGGCAGATGGCGTAGCAACCTCGCGAAATACCTGTCGAGGAATTGCCCATCTGATGGCCCTTCAAGAACTGAGTTACGAATCGCGATCGTGTCCGCCAGCTCCAATCCCCGTAAACATCAGCGTCTCGTGGAGTGTGTTGGCGCCCCGGTGCGATCACGTCGACCCGGGTGCGAATTCGACCGGCCAAGAGTGTCACCGTAAGACGCATGCGTGTAGGGGTGAATTACCCGGTCGCACTACCCCATTGTGATTTGAATCATGGAGCCGCTCGGCAACCGCCCCCGTCCGTCACGACCGATCATCGGTGCCGCGGACCTCCTCGAGCATTGCGATGGTGTCGAACGTCTCCGCGCGGAGGTCAAGCCACCCTGACGTCACGAGCATCGTTGACCACGAGAAGTTGATCGCAACAAGCGAACCGACGACAGCCCAACGGGTCGGGCGAGCTGACCGAGCTACTCGCTGACGCGCTGGGAACCTGGCCGAGGATCAGATCCCGGTCGCGATCGAGACCCCCGCGGCTGATGGTCGCGGCGTCGCCCGCGACCGGTCGTCCGGTGTTCGTGATCAACCTGATGGCAGTGGCCCGATTTTCGAGAACCTCAGAGTGCCGCTGCTGACCAAGGCCGGGGTCGCGGGCCGCGCTGCGCCGTGCAGGCCGCCAACCGACGAGTTGGAGGTGGACGAGGAAGTCTGCAAAGACCGTGACTACGTCGTCATCACCGGTTCCCGAGATCGGCGACCTAACTCACGCCAGATCGCTCGCCGAAGTCAATGCCGACCGCACCCGATTTCCGCTACGCGGCTCAGCGCCGATCACCACGGCCTCGGGCAAGGCCATCTCGATCACCCACCAGCGGATCGAGAACGCCCGCCTGGCCGCCGTCGGATGGGGGCTTGGCTACTGCGATGGTCGTGAATCATGGTCCCGCCCGAGACCACTACCGACGGCGACGCGCAGACGGAGATCGCCATGCACCCGCGATGCGCCCACGACCGTGTTGAGCTGGGCGACGCCGTGTGCTCCTCCCCTGTGACCATGACAGCGCGCACGATCCATGATTCCGCCCGCGACTGTCTCACAGATCCAGCACGAGGCGGCCGCACCGAGGTCGCGAAACGCAGATCATCATAGTGTCGTTGGCGGCGCGCTCTTCGTCGGACAGCACAGCGTCCCGGTGGTCGATTGTGCCTTCGATCACCGGAGTCTCGCAAGATCCACAAATACCTTCCGAGCAGGATGAAATGACGTGGATCCCGGCATCGGCGACCGCCCGCAGGATCGAGGTTCCCGCGGGCACCTCCAGAGTCAACTGCGATGCTCGAAGCTCGACCTCTACCGGCTGATCCTCGCCGGTATCCACAGGTTTCGGTGGCGTAAAATGCTCCACGCGCAGCGCGCCAGGGTTCCACCGCGAGCTCAGCTCTCTGATTGCGTCTAGCAGAGGCTCCGGACCACAGCAGTAGATCAGGGTGTCATTCAGCCGATGTCCGATCGCCTTTTCCAAGTCGAGCCGCCCATGTTCCTCCCGTGGGAAGAAGCTGACTCGGTCGCCGAATGAGGCGAGCTCGTCGGTAAAGGCCATTGTTTCGGATGAGCGACCACAGTAGTAGAGGTGCCAGTCGGCGCCAGTTCGGTCGGCCTCGGCGACCATCGGCAAGATCGGTGTGATGCCGATGCCGCCCGCGATGAATACATATCGAGGTGAAGGATGGAGCGGAAAGTGGTTGCGGGGCCCTCGCACTCGGACACGATCACCCGGTGCAACGTGGTCATGGATCCAGTTCGACCCGCCCCGCCCATCTGGTTCGCGCAGTACGGCGATGCGCCAGGTGCTGACCGAGCGGTCATAGCCGGTGAGGGAGTACTGCCGAGCCGAGCCGTCCGCGACGAAGACATCGATGTGTGCGCCCGGACTCCACGGCGGCAGCTCATGCCCCTCGGAGACCCTGAATCCGATCTCCACCACGCCGCTCGTCTTCGTGATCCGTGAGCTCACCTCGAGCATTGCATCGAGCTCCGCACCGTACGGGGACACCGCCTGCTCAGTAGCCGAATCGATCGACATTTCGCTCACCTCACTCGCTCTCGCGGCCGTCGATCCGACTCGGTCGGACATTGACCGTTGGGATACCGACGCTATTCATTGCGGCTGGCACGCAGAAGCGCGCAACGTCCACGTACTGCGGGAGTATCCGTCCCAGGGCATATACGTCATTTGTCTCGTAGGGCGCGGCGATTCCGGTCATGATTCGATTTCCGGGGAAGGCACGAGCGCAACCGCAAGGATTCTGTCCCGGACGCCGACAAGAGCACAGCTTCGCATCCGGGCAGGACCACTGCCATCGCAGAATGCCTTCCCGAATCGGCCGGGCCTGATATGGTCTGAGTTGCTTTTTTCGGGCGCACCACGACCATGTAGGCGTGATGCCTGCGCGACCGCGCCGACGGCGCTCGAGGTCTTTTCCACCTGGTTGTCCTTTGTAGTACCGAAAGTCTGTCTCGCCCACGCTCGCCGCGAATCCAGTAGCTGCACGCGGCCCGGCAGATGAGAATCTCAGCGGACACCTCGACAGTCCAGGGGCGAACTACCCAGTTGCTCTACCCAACTGTGATTCGTGACATGAAAGCCACCCCGAGATCAATTTCGGGCCGGGGCGTAAACCCGGGATGATCGGGCCGCCGCATAGACCAGGGCCCTGCGATCTGCCCGCAACGACTTGCACCAGCGCAGGTACGACGGGGTTTGGGCAACTACGCCCACAGACGGCCTGCCGCCCGGCGCACCGGCCGCTCTCTGGCCACCGTAACTAGCACCGCGACGTGCACAGCAAGACACCGTGCAGACAGAAGGCATCCAACCCGCGAAATCCCGACCACGCCGCCCAGGTCATTTTCAAGGTCGGTTGTTGCACTACTCACCAGCTGCGACGTCTGGCCGCCCTGTTTGTCAGTCGATCGAGCCCCAGACGGCTTCGAGCATCGCCACTGTGTCCACGGTCTCGGCGACATCATGCACCCTGATGATGTCGACACCAGCCGACCACGCAGGCGCCACAAGAGCCAGCGAGCCGGCTAGCCGATCGCTAACAGTCCGCCCCGTCACCGCACCAATAAAGGATTTGCGGCTTACGCCGAGCAAAACCGGCGTTCCGAGCGAACACAGACGCGGGAGAGCGCGCAGGAGGGCGATATTGCCCGCTGCAGTTTTGCCGAAGCCGATGCCTGGATCGATCCACAACTCGGTGATGCCGTCAGCTGCTGCGGCGCGAGCCACTCGACGCAAATGCTCGAATACGTCGTCACAGACGTCGGATTCATCGAGCGTCGTCTCGGATGCCGGAACTCGAACGGAGTGCATACCCACATAGGCTGCGCCAAGCTGTCCGGCCACCGGATGCAGCATGCCCGAGACATCGTTGATGATCGAGGCGCCGAGCGCGACAGCAGCGTGAGCCACGGGGACATGCCGGGTATCGACCGACACTCGACCGAACGGCGCAATCCCGGCAACGACCGGTGCGATGCGCTCAAGTTCCTGTTCGGCGGTGACCGGCACCGCGCCCGGTCGGGTCGATTCTCCGCCTACGTCGATGCACCAAGCACCGAGCTCGAGCATTCTCTTCCCGGCTTCAACAGCTTGCTCGGGGCTAAATCGGCTGCCTGACCAAAACGAATCCGGGGTGGCATTGACGATCCCCATCACCCGCATCGGCCCACACTGCCCGGGCCGGCCCGACATCCGCGCAGAGCGGGTGGGTCTGCCGGGAGCGCGCAACTGTTCGATCGTCATCGCAACGCCTTCTCCGCGGTCGTGGCGTGTGTAGCCAGGCGGTCGATCACCGGTCTAGGCGTTGGTGTGTTCGAGCCGCCCACTGCACCAGATGGCCGCGTTCGAGGGTTAGGCGGGCGAGGCTGCACAGGAGCGCTGGCTCGGACAGCAGCTCGAGGGACACGGTGCACAGCCGCCCCCGCGATCGATGCCACGCACGACATCGAACCCTCGACCGGCACGAATTGCCGCCCGGATTCTTGAATGTCGACATCGACGTTGGCGCGCTTCACCGCGGACTGGCTTCGACCTCGGCGAGGACCGTTTCGCGAGCCCACTTCGCCTCGAGTTTGCCGGTGGGGGTTCGGGGCAGCGCCGCTTTGATCACGATTCGGCGCGGCACCTTATAGCCTGCCAGTTCACGGCGCACCCACTCCTGCAACTCGGCTTCGGTCAGCGCATTGTCGTCGGTCGCGACGATCGCAGTGACCCGTTCCCCCCAGGTGTCGTCCGGCACCCCGATCACAACGGCGTCGTGGATCTTCGTATGGGCCAGCAGAACATCCTCGACCTCCTGCGGATGCACCTTCTCACCCCCGGTGTTGATCACTCCGGAGCCCCGGCCCAGGAATCGGATGGCGCCATCTGCCTCGACCTCGACAAGATCGCCCGGAATGGCGAAACGAACACCGTCGATGGTCCGAAAAGTGCTGGTGGTCTTCGAGGTGTCCTTGTAATAGCCGAGCGGCATCGGCCCGCTGTAGGCGAGCATGCCGATCTCTCCGCTGCCGGGTACTACTTCGGTGTCGTCGCTGCGAATGATCCGCGTCGCGGGTACTGGGAAGAAGCGCGCAGGCAGTTCCTCGAGGGAAGACGTCACCGCGAAGGCGAACGGCCCTCCTTCACTGGAAGCGATCGCGTCGATGATGGTGACTGCGGCTCGCTCGTGCAAAGCCTGCTTCCAGCGATCGCTGAGCGCTGTGCCCGAGCTGAGAATTGTTCGAAGCGAGTCGATCTGGTGAGCTGTGTCGGCATCTTCGGCTGCGATCAGCTCCTCGACCAGCGGACGACAGACAGCGTTGCCCGCGACGATCACCGTGCTCACTTGCTGCTCGGCCACGGTATTCCACACGTGCTTCGGGTCCAGCCCACCGCGCCGTGCTGTAATGACCCGACCCCCGACCAGCAGCGCGCCCATAGCGTTGAACAAGCCTGTCGCGTGCATCAGAGGCACAACTGGCATGACCGTAGGCGACCGCCCCTCACCCCGGGCGCGGACGGCGACATCGACGGCTTCGTCCAGAGTCCCGGGCAACGTGTCGACACCCAGTGGCCGGAAGACAGGGACCGCCAGCGAATGCAGCAGGTCCGCTTGCTGCCAGATGACCCCCTTCGGTTTCCCCGTAGTGCCGCCGGTGTACATGAAGATCTGGTCTATTCCCGGACGCTGGCGGGCTGGGAGACGATCCCCAGCAGCGAATAGTTCCTCCAGCTCAGGGACGTCGGGGCCAGCGGCTCCAGGGACTGCGGCCCCGACGCGGACAGCGAGCCGCAACGTTGCTACGTGATTTGTCGCGTGCACCACATTCGGCGCCAGCTCGGCACTGAACACGATCGCTGCCGCGTCTGCGTCGTCCAGCAGCGAGGACAATTCCTCCTGGGTATAGCGGTAATTCGCGTTGACCGGGACTGCACCGATTTTCAGCGCAGCGAAGACGGTTTCCAGGTAGGCCGACCCGTTGTACAGGTAGCACGCCACCTTGTCACCGCTACCGACTCCGGCCTCCGCGAGAACAGCGGCGAGGCGCGCGGACCTGTCCTCGAATTCTGCAAAGGTGAAATCCCGATCCGGCTCGGAAATGGCCACCGCGTCGGGAAGCGCCCTTGCGACCGCTTCCCAGATCGTTCCGAAGGACACGTCCATCCGATTCACCCCTCTGCGCCGGGTACGCCGCCCAGACCGAACAGGCGGATGGCGTTCTCTCGGAGAATGAGTGGACGAACCTCGTCCTTGATGTCAAGCGTCTCGAAGTCCTTCAACCACCGTTCAGGAGTGAGCGCCGGGAAATCGGAGCCGAAGAGAACCTTCGTCTTCAGCAACGAGTTGGCCTGTGCCACGAGCTGCGGCGGAAAGTACTTCGGCGACCATCCGGACAGGTCGATATAGACCTGCGGCTTGTGCCCTGCGACCGCAATAGCCTCGTCCTGCCAGGGCACCGACGGGTGGGCGATGATGATCGGCATGTCCGGGAAGTCCACCGCGACATCATCGAGGTGAAGGGGATTCGAGTATTTCAGCCGGATCCCGCCACCTCCACGCTGACCGGCCCCGACTCCGGTCTGCCCGCTGTGGAACAGCGCGGGCAGTCCTGCCTCGGCGATCACCTCGTAAAGTGGATACGCGACAGGGTCATTGGGGTAGAACCCCTGATCGCTCGGGTGGAACTTGAAGCCGCGCACGCCGTACTCGTCGATCAGTCTGCGGGCCGCCCGCACACCCGCCGCGCCCCGCCCTGGATCGACGCTCGCAAACGGGATGAGCGTGTCGGGAAATTCCGCAGCTTGTTCGGCGATCTCTTCGTTGGTGACACGAGGTCCAGTGCCGGTCCGGGTAATAGAATCGACAGTGAAAACGATCGCGGCCATATTCCGGTCTCGGTAGTATGCAGCCAATTCCGGCACGGTCAGCTCCGGAATCTTCCCGAAAACACCTGCCAACGAATCCGCGCCACTACCGTCGCGCTTCTTCTCGGTGACCGATGCAAGTACGTGGGTGTGCACGTCGATCGCCGTCAGTTGGCTGGTATCCATTTCGGTGCTCCTCGTCGAGTCGGTGGTGCCCAGGTCTGATCGTATGGACTGTGAGAACTTGGAAAAACGGTCAAACGCCGACGACATCCAGCCGCGCTGCCTAGCCGTGGCGTGACAAATGTCGTAGTCATGGGAGGCCGGACTGCGCAATCCTGCGATTCGTCGTGGCGCTCTCCGCTCGCGCAGCGCATCCTGGCCGAGTCGTACTTCCATTCAAAGGCCGAAACTCCCTTCCCGGAGGTTGACTCTGATGCCCCGTGAACCCGAGCGGACCTCGCCTGCGCTGACGCGCACACGTGTACTGCTGGTCGACGACCATGTGTCGGTGCGCCGCAGTATCAGGGCCTACCTGGAAATGGTCGGGATCGAAGTAGTCGCCGAAGCGGGAGAGGGACGGGAGGCCCTCCATGTGCTCGACACACTGTCTGCGAGATGCGGGCTTCCCGACGTCGTGCTGATGGATCTGGTGATGCCAGGGATGGACGGCGTCGTGGCTGCAGGCCGGATTGCGCGCAACTTCCCCGAAGTGCGGGTCATCGTGCTGACGGGCTTCGGCAGACCGGACCAGATCGAGACCGCGATGGCAAACGGAGCGGACAGTTTCCTGCTCAAGGACGCCGCGCCGGGGGAAATCGCTCGTGCCATTCTGCAGCCGCAGGTCTCGCCGCGTTCGGGTGCACCGGGGCCGCCGACCGTCGGTGAAGCCGCTCCGCGACATCCGACGTAGTCCGTCTACGTCGGAAGCACTCGTAAGTGCGGTCATCGGAGCGATCCGAGAGCCGATGTCGGCTTCTAGCGTCGATCCGGAGGCTGGAGGAATCTCCGTCTCCGCACGTATCTCGACAGACCCGACAGCGCCATGCGCTTCGTTCAAGGAGGACTCATGCTCGACGGCAGAGTTGCCGTGGTGACCGGATCCGGTCGCGGCCTCGGCAGGGCCTATGCGCAAGCACTGGCGGCGGCAGGTGCGGCGGTCGTAGTCAACGACATCGACGCGGACGTTGCGGCGGAAACCGTGGCGGCCATCACCGATGCCGGTGGCCGGGCCGTGGCCGAGGTTGGCGCGGTCGGAGAAAGCGAAATGGCCGACGCGCTGGTGCGCCGGGCCGCCGATACGTTCGGCCGGCTCGACGTGATGGTCACCAACGCCGGTGCGCTGCGAGACAAGACCTTGCGCAACACGACCGATGAGGACTTCGACCTCGTGGTGGGCAGCCATCTTCGCGGCACCTTCACTTGCGGTCGTGCCGCGGCGGCGCAGTTCCGCGAACAGGGCGAGGGTGGCCGACTCATTCTGGTGGGCTCGCCAGCGGGCCAGCGGGCCAGCTTCGGACAGACCGCCTACTCGGCATCCAAGGGCGCCATCGTCGCCATGATGCGCACGTGGGCGGTCGAGCATGCCAGGATCGGTGTGACCGCCAATGCCATCGTGCCGACTGCGCTGACCCGGATGGTTGCCACCATCCCTGGTCTGGGAGAACTCGTGGCCAAGGTCGAGGCCGGTGAACCGGTACCGGAGCCGGCACGGCGCAAGGGTCTCGGCACGCCCGCCGATGTCGCCTCGGTGATCGTTTATCTGGCCTCGAAAAAGTCCGAGCATGTCACCGGTCAAGCCATCGCGGCCGGCGGCGATCGGATCGCCCTCTGGACACATCCGTCCGAGGTGGACGAGCATCAACAGCGGGGTGGCTGGTCGGCCGAGCAGGTGGCCGATTTGTTCGGCGACACTCTTGCGGGTCGGCTGCAGGGCTTCCAGCCTGCCCCACTGGTCATTGAGGAGGTCTGACATGGCCCCGGTCGTAGTCGATGGCGTCGAGGGTGTCCGTTCTCTGCCGATCGGGGAGCTTCTCGGCCGCAGCGAACCGATCGAGATCACTCAGGACGCGGTCGACATGTTCGCCGACGCCACGGGCGACCATCAATGGATTCACGTCGACGTGGAACGTGCGAAGAACGGCCCCTTCGGCGGTCCCATCGCTCACGGCTACCTGACGTTGTCGCTGGTTCCACGCCTGCTTCCGGAGATCGTCGAATTCACCGGCTTCGCCCTGACCGTCAACTACGGGTGTGAGAAGGTCCGTTTTCCTTCTCCGGTTCCCGTGGGAAGTGTGGTGCAGGCTGCCGCCGTACTCGACGAGGTCACCGAGGTCAAGGGCGGATTGCAGCTCGCCATCACGATGACGTTCACGGCCGAGGGGTCCGCGAAGCCAGCGTGCGTCGCCACTATTCTGGTTCGTCAACTGGTGTAAAAATTGGCATGGACTCCGGCGCCGATCAGCTCGATCGGCGCCGGAGTTCTGCGCGTGATTACGCGGCAGCGGCATGTGTCGCACTCTGCTTCACTCACCTGCGTTGCGCTGCCGGTTCGACAACTTCCTGCGGATCGAGGCGATGGCCAGGGCAATCAGGACGCAACAAGCCATCGGTCCTCCTCGGTTCGGTGACGGTAGCTTCGGGCCACGATGAGCACTGCGCCGATGATGCTGAGTGTGCCGCCGCCGACAGCGGTCAGCCATGCTGCCTCCGGAAGTCCCGCGCCGTGCACTCCTGGTACTCCGCGCAAAAGGCTCAGCCCAAGTAGCAGGTTCACCGGAACGCCGACCAGAAGCATCGCTATCGCTGCCCGGGTCGGCAGAGCCGACTCCGGCGGACCCGCCGACAGGATCATCGACCAGAACAAGAAACCGCAGACCAGGAAGTAGGCGCCAGTGACGAGGTGCACCGCTCGGTATGTGGTCGCCCAGGCCAGAAGCGGTGTATGCATGAAGACCACCATGGATCCGTAGTAGTCGACCACGAGCAGCAGGCGCACCAGCGGTCCCACGGTGACCGACCTGACTGCGGGATCCTGCAGAATTTCACGCAAAGCCGCTGCACGGCGCGTCGGCAGTGCTAGCAGGAGCAGTTGCACTGGCTGTCCGGCCAAGAGCAGTGGTGGGACCGCCATCATGAGCAGCAGATGCCGCCCGATGTGCCCAGCCAAGTCGGGATGACTGCCACGCACCCCTCCGAACAGCGCCGATGCCGCGACCAGGAGACCGCAACCGAAGACGAAAGATCGCCACAACGGCCAGTAGTCGCCGGTTCGGGTCGACCGTGCAGCCGCCGAGGCGTAGAGCACAGCCATCGACACCACCGCCGCCATCCCGACGATGGTGTACCAGTCGGCTCCGGTCGCATTTCCGGCCTGTGCGTGGGCGAGAACCACACTCGACGCTAAACCGCTCATGGGTGCGGATCCGCCAGATTGTGACCTCGCAGCCGATACCCGATTCGGAACCACCGTGACCAGGCCGGGATGCTCATCCATTCGCCAGGTTGCGCGGAGACCCGTTGGGCGACTGACTCGCGTGCCGCGGGCAGAACATCGATCAGACTTCGAAAACGCCTTGCGTTCACTGCGGAACCACCCTGATCTCGCGGCGCCTTTCGACGTCGACCAGAAGGGTCAGCCGTCCCTGCTCATCGGCGATTCCGTCGCTCTCGACAGCACCGTGCACCGTGTATCGACCGCCCGGGCGAAGGCGAGCCAATCCGATTTCCTCACGGGATCCTGCGTCGGTTGATCGGAGGACCACGCTCAGATCCGCGCCGTCGCTGACCGCCCGCGCAATCATGACCCGCGGGTAGGGCACCGACTCAAGGATCGGGCCGGTCGCCCACGTCTCGGGCATTCCCTTCTCGATCAAGTCCAACCACCCGCCCTGGCGCCCGAACAGCGCCCGACCCAGGAGCGTGTGCGCCAGGATCGAGGCGCCCTCGACGGTCAACCATCCGCGCTCGTCGATGCTCACTGCGGCGCGCTCTTTCAGCTCCTCAAAGCTGCGGGTGAACAGTTCTTCGTCGCCAGCCTCACGTCCTTCCTCCATGAGCGCGGCGTACGCGGTGAGCGGGTGGAAGGAGTAGTTGCCGGGGTCGAGCAAGCTCTCCTCGTCGGCGAACGGTGTCCGTAGCGAGCCCGGCTCACCACAAGCCGTGCGGAGTAGGACGTATCCCCGATCGGCGACATGCGGCAGTAGTGGACGGAGGTCTGTTGCCGAGACGACTCCGAGCTGTCCGAAGCCTGCCCGGCTCGACCGGTAGGCGTTGACCATGCCGTCGGGCCGGACCAGTTCCTGCTCGAAACCCCGGACGTAGCCATCCTTGATCTGGTCCCAGAAGTTGGTGCCGTGTACCCGATCGTGTACTCGCAGGGCAGTGCCGCCGCGGAGATTGCAGAGCGAGAAGATCCAATTCGGCTCACAGACCACCAGTCCCCACGGCGAGCGTACATAGTCCGCGGTGAGTGCAGCGCACAGTTCGCCGAGGCTGTACTGGTACCGGCGTCGGCGGCTCCATTCGAAGGCGATGGCACCCGGATGGCTGTGGGATAAATCCCCGCTCACCGTCTGGTAGAGACCGAGCGACAGCGCGAAGTAGCCGGTCATCATGATGTTCTGCTTCTTGCCAGGGTCAGGATCCCATTCGAGGTTGCCCCAGAGGTTTTCGAGCGCCCAATACCCCCAGACTTTCTTCTGCTGGTAACGCTCGATGAGCCGGCGTTGCGCCTCGTCCAAATAGGCTGTCGCCGAGGGGTTCCGGCTGTAACGCTGCAGGGCCAGTGCGTTGATCATCGCGTCGATCTGATATCTCAGCGCCGCGGGCTGAAATTGGTCGATCACGGTCCAGTTCGACCAGTCTCCCGGCTCCTGGAACGCCATGTCCACGAACCGCCTGGTCAGCGCCAGTTCTTCGAGGCCGAGCTCGCCAGCGGCATGAACGGCTGGCCTGGCGTCTCCACGTAGTGGCGGTGTCGCCTGCGCCAGCAGAGTGTTCGCCGCGCGAGCCTGTTCGACCTGGGCCGCGTGAGTGCGGCGACGCAGACGGAGCTGTTCAATCCCTACGAGCAGCACCGCTGCGGCAACTCCCCACGGGACACCGGCCCGCAACGGTCTCCCGCCCGCAGCGCGCTTGGCCGCGAGCGCGGCCGCCGTCACCCAGACGAGCGGAGGCAGTGCCATGCCTCCGGCCCCGAACCACAGGAGCAGGCTGAAGGCGAAGGCGACCAGGGTTGCAGCGAATCTGCCGTGGTCGCGGGTCTGCAGGAATCCCACGCCAGGCAGCATCATGCCGGTCGCAAAGGCCTTTTTCCATGGTGGAGCCGAGCTGGCTGCCGCCAGCAGGCCGACGGCCTGGGTGCTTCCCAGCACCGCCAGCAGGCGCCGCTGGCGGGCCCGCGACATCGGCCCAGTCGCGTGGTCTGCGATCGGGATCTCCAGCGAACGCTCGAACATCCGGTCGGCCCAGTGCTGTTTGTCGATCTCCGGGTGCTTCATCCCGGCCAACAGGGTGGTGAGCAGTGGCGCGACCACCGGAACCCACGCGCTGGAGGACAAACGGTCAACGACCGCGAACACGGCTTTCAGCTCCACAGGCCGGTGTCCCGGCTGCCTCCGGAGTGCGGACAGCGCTTCGTCGACAGCGTCCCACCCGTGCTCGCCAACAGCTCCGGCAGCGGCCTGCACCAGACCGACCAGTGCATCGGCAGTACTGGCGATCTCTCTATCCGTACGATGTCTCACCAGCTACTCACGCTTCCCCGAAGAGCAGGACCGGCTTGATGGTCGAACCGTCTCGGGCGTCCGCAGCCGCCTGATTGATCTCGGCGAACGGGTAGGTCTTCACGAGCTTGTCCAGCGGCAGCCTTCCCTGCCGGTAGAGCTCGACCAGCAAGGGGATGAAGGTCTCCGGGTCGGAATCGCCCTCGGTGACTCCGATGATCGATCGCCCCACCAGCAGGCCGGTGTAGTCGAGCACGATCTCGGTACCCACCGGGGCAGCGCCGACAGCCGCACACGATCCGAAAGTTCCGAGCGCTTCTACCGCGGTGCGGAGCACGCCCATGTTCGCTGTCGTGTCGATCGCGTAGTCCAGGCCGGCTCCGCCGGTGATCTCGTCGAGCGCTTTCGGCACATCTTCGCTGCTGGCGTCGATGCGATGGGATGCGCCGAGTTCCATCGCCAAATCCAGGCGGGAACCGACCCTGTCGATGGCTACTACAGCGGCCAGCGGGTTCAGGGCGGCGGCCGCGATCGCGGCGAGACCGACCGCGCCGGTTCCGAACACCGCGAGGGTTGTTCCCGGTTCCGGACGCAGGATGTTCAGCACCGTGCCTGCACCGGTCTGGATGCCGCAACCGAGCGGTGCGACGAGTTCGAGCGGGACGTCCGCAGGAACTTTCACTACGCTGCGTTCATCGACCACAGCTGAGGCGCTGAACGACGATTGACCGAAGAACCGCCCCCCGAGGACGGTGCCACCGCGCCGTACCGTGGCGCTGCCGTCACCGCGCACACCGCCGTTGAACATGTTCGTCGGCACCCATGTGGTGCAGTAGGCGGGGTGGGCGCTGCGACAGTGACGGCAGGCCCCGCAGGAGGTGAACGACAGCGCGACCGAGTCACCGGGGGCGACGCGGGTAACCGCGCTTCCCACCGCGGTCACGACACCTGCTCCTTCGTGGCCGAGAATGCCGGGAAGTGCGAAGGGGATGTAGCCGGCCTGCACGCTCAGATCGGTGTGGCACAGCCCAGCTGCCACCATACGGACCAATACCTCGTCGGGGCGCAGGTCGTCGAGTTCGACTTCGTGCAGGGTGAACTGTTCGCCGGCGGATTCGATGACTGCGGCTGTCGTGGTGGTGGGCATCGTTGTCCTCGTTGAATCTGGAAGTGGGATCGTGAGCTCCGGCTGAAACCGGAGCTCACGATGAGCTGGATCTCAGCGGATGCGGATCGGCAGGGAGTCCAAGCCGCGGGTGATGCTGTTCGGGGTCAGCGTCGGCTCCCCGGTCAGCTCGATGGTGGTGACTCGTTTGGCAAGCGCGCCGAACAGGGCGTGGCCTTCCATCGAGGCGAGAGTGCGCCCGGGACAGGTGTGCACGCCGATGTCGAAGGCGACGGTGTCAACCGGGTTGCGTCGGACATCGAATCGATCCGGGTCGGGGTAGTGCCGCTCGTCGCGGTTGGCCGAGCCGTAGGAGTGCACCACGCGTGCACCCTTCGGGATGACCGTGCCGTCGACGTCGACATCGCGGGTGGTCACCCGGGAGAAGAATTGGGCGGGCGACTCCAGCCGGATGCCTTCGAGGAAGGCGCTGGGGATCAGCTTCGGGTCCTGGCGGACCGCCTCCCACTGGTCCGGGTTCTGCGCGAAGAGCATGAGAGTGCTGCCCACGGCGTTGATGGTGGTGTCGAGGCCGGCGTTGGCGTAGCCGATCATCATCGTGACCGCTTCGTTCTCGGTGATTTCGCCCCGTGCCGCGGCGTCGTAGACGACCTTGCCGAAGCTGTCGGGCAGCAGGTTCTCCGGTCGGGCATTGGTGATGAGGTATTCGAGCTGGGCCTGAGCGGCCGGGAGCGAGTCGGTCTGGCGCTGTCCGAGAGGGCCGGCGAAGTTGAAGCTGTTGACCGCCCAGTCCAGTATCTTGTCCCGGCCCTCGTCTCGTGGGAAACCGACCAGGTCCATCACGATGTTCACCGGCAGCGTGCGCGCGAAGTCGGTGACACCGTCGAACTCACCACGCTCGAGAAGTCGCTCGACGAGGTCCTCGGCCTGCTGCTCGATGTCGCCGGCGACCTGTCGGATGAACTTCGGCCGGAGCGCGTCGTCGAAAACCTTGCGGATGTGGCGATGCTTCGGCGGATCCATCGCCAGGATGGAGTCCTTCCACGCGTCGTTGGCGATCGGGTTGAGGGCGGGGCCTTGTGCCGAACTGAAGATCTCCCAGTTGTCCAGCGCCCACCGGACCTGGTCGTACCGGAACAGTCCGTAGAGGTCGTACTTGGACAGGTACACCACCGGGCCCGCATCACGCAGAGCCTTGTAGTGCGGGAACGGATCGAGTAGCACCTCGTCGGAGAAGAGATCGATGTCGGTCTCGAAAGCGGAGGTGGAGGTTTCGGTAGTGGTCACCGTTGTTTTCCTTTCGGAAGGAGTAGTTCAGCCGAGGCGGACGGCGTGCATCGGGCAGGATCGCTCGGCGAGTACGGCGCTGCTCTCCAGCTCGCCGGCGACGTGTGGACTGAGGACAACCGAGTCGCCGTCATCGTCGAGTGCGAAGATTTCCGGGGCGGACTGCACACAGACCCCGTAGCCTTCGCACAACGATTGATCGATGTTGATTCGCATCTGCAACGCTCCTACAGGCTGATCAGTACGGACTTGGTCTGCAGGTATTCATCGAGCCCCTCTGGCCCGCACTCGCGTCCGTAGCCGGAGGCCTTGTAGCCGCCGATCGGCATCGCTACATCGAGCACGCCCCAGCCGTTGACCCAGACCAGGCCGGCCTGCAGGGCAGCGGCGACACGGTGAGCGCGCGTCACATCGGCGGTCTGGATGCCGGCAGCCAGGCCGTAGGGCGTGTCGTTGGCCAGCCTGATCGCCTCCTCCTCGGTGTCGAAGGGCTGCACCGTCAACACCGGACCGAAGATCTCCTCCTGTACGAACGGCGAGTCCTGGGCGACATCGGCCAGCACCGTCGGGCGGGCGAAATAGCCGGCGGTGTCCGATTCCCACGAGGCACCCGGACCCAGTACCCGTACTTCGTCCTCGGCGGCACGGCGCAGGAATGCCCGGACCTTCTCGAGATGCCGGGGCCCGGTCATCGGGCCGATGACCGTGCCCTCGTCGAGGGGATCACCAACCGGCACATGCTCGGCCGCCGCCGCGATCGCTTCGACAACCTGGTCGTAGATCGGGCGCTCGACGAGCAGGCGGCTACCTGCCATGCAGAACTGCCCGGTGTTGTAGACGAAGCCGTTGATCGCGGTGGTGACTGCCTGGTGAACGTCGGCATCGGCGAAGACGATGTTGGCACTCTTGCCGCCCAACTCGACAGTCACGTGCTGCAGGTTCTGACCTGCAGCGGCGGCAATAGCGCGACCGACGGCCGTCGAGCCTGTGAAGGCGACTTTGTCGACGCCGGGCGCCTCGGTCAACGCGCGCCCGGCCTCGCTGCCGCCGGTGATCACGTTGAAGACTCCGGCTGGCACACCGGCCTCGGTGAGCAGGTCCGCCATGCGTAGCGCGGTCAGGGAGGTCTCCTCCGACGGCTTGTGCACGACGGTGTTGCCAGCCGCCAATGCTGGTGCGATCTTGGAAACGGAGAGCACCAGCGGGAAGTTGAACGGCGTGATTGCGGCGACCACGCCTAACGCTTCACGGCGGGTGTAGGCCATCATCGGGGCGGCAGTCGACCGCACCGACCCTTCGATCGAGGCGGCCAGGGAGCCGTAGTACTCGAACATCTGTGCCGTGGTGTCGACGTCGATCATTCGGCTGAACATGATCGGCTTGCCGGTGTCGAGGGACTCCAGGCGGGCGAGCTCTTCTCGGTGCTCCCGGACAAGCGCGGCTGCGGCGAGCAGCACTCGACCGCGTGCCCGACCGGGCAGCCCGCACCAGGATCCAGCGTCGAACGCCTGCCGGGCTGCCCGAACCGCGCGCGCGACATCATCGGCGTCGGCTTCGGCGATTGTCGAAATCTCAGAGCCGGTCGCCGGGTCGATTACCGGTCGACGCCGATCCGGCACCGTCTCCCATGCGCCTCCGATGAAGAGCTGCCCTGGTCGGATCGCCGTGGCCGTAGTGGCCTCGGCAGGAGGATTTGCTATGGAGGTCATCGTCGTCCCTCTACTCGTGGTGTGCGTCACAGCGACCGTGTCATCTCTGCCTGGCACTCCGGTTAGGGGGAAAACACCCGGGTCCACTACCCGACCGCTTCCGCGGGTAGACACTCCCAGCCCTCGGCCGGGTGGACGGGCGGACAAAAGGTCAATATGGACTAAGTCATTCGTCGCGTTTTCGTTGCTTAGGTGGCAAACTCCGCTTTCGATTCGCCGCGAGCTGCCAAGCTGGGCCTCTGATGGACGATCAAAGGGCTTCGCGCTCCGCTGGCAATGTGCCCAATCTGGTGAGCAGTTTTGTGGGGCGACACGGTGAACTCGCCGAAGTGCGACGTTTGATGGAAGGCGGCCGGTTGCTGACGCTGACCGGACCTGGCGGCGTCGGTAAATCCCGGCTGGCGATCCAAGCGGGCACTCTCGCACGTCGAGCATTTCCCGATGGTGTGTGGCTGGTCGAACTCGCAGCCCTGCAGGACGCTCAGCGGGTGCCCGACACCGTCGCCGACGCGTTGCAGATCAAGGATCAATCGGTGCGCCTCGCCAAGGAGCAGTTGGCCGACCATCTGGCCAGTCGCCAGTTACTGATGATTCTCGACAACTGCGAACATCTACTCGTCGCGTGCGCGGAGCTGGTCGATTGCCTGCTTCGTCGCTCGCAGCGCCTCCACATTCTCTGTACCAGCCGCCAGCCGCTGAACCTTCCGGGCGAGCGAGTGCTGGTAGTCCAGCCTTTCCCGGTGCCCTCAGTGGAGCACACACCAGCAACCGAGTTCCTTTCCAAGTTCGAAGCGGTCGTGCTCTTGGTGGATCGCGCCTCCGCGGTGCAGCCTGGATTTGAGGTGGACGAGAACAATCGGCGAGCGATCGCGCGGTTGTGCCGGAGGCTGGACGGGTTGCCCCTCGCCATCGAACTGGCTGCTACGCGGCTACGCTCGATGGCGGTGCAGCAGGTTGCCGACCGACTCGACAACCGGTTCGAGTTGCTCAGCCGTGGAAATCCGGCCGCATTGTCACGCCAGCAGACCTTGCGCGCACTCATCGACTGGAGCTACCACCTGTGCACGGAGCAGGAGCGGCTGTTGTGGGCCCGACTGTCGATATTTCCCGGGGACTTCGATCTCGGGGCGGCCGAGGGAATCTGCGCGGGCGACGGCATCGTCGCCGAGCAGATGTTCGACGTACTGGACGACCTTGTGGCCAAGTCGGTCGTGGTCACCCGTCACGACCATCCCACTCCTCGCTTCCGGCTCTTGGAAACGATCCGGCAGTACGGGCGCGAGTTGCTGGAACGCAGCGGCGACGAAGCGAGACTGCGCAGGCAGCATCGCGACTACTTCCTGGCGTTGGCCCAGCGTGGCTGCCGCGACTGGTGTGGTCCCGAGCAAGCCGAGATCCTTCGCCGGTTCCGTCTCGAACAAGACAACTTCGGCGCCGCCTTCGATTGGTCGTTGGCCGACCCCGGCGAGCAGATCTCGGCCCTCGCCCTGCTGTCCGCACTTCGCTATCACTGGACACTCGGTGGGTTTCTTTCCACCGGAAGACGCCTTTTTGATCAAGCACTGGACAGCGTCGAAGACTCGACTGTTGAGCGCGGAGACGCCTTGTGGGTCGCCGCGTGGATCGCGCTTCTACAAGGAGATCACACCGCGGCGGCGCGCTGGCTACACGAATGCGACTTCATCGCGCGTGCCTCCGGCAACGATCACCTCCAGGGGTACGCCCTCCTGCTGTCCGGCACCGCGAATCTGTTCAGCGGCAGAGCCTCCGCAGCGGTCCGCTTCTTTCACGCCGCCCTGGTTCGCATGCGCCGACACGGCGACACCGCTGCCACGTTGTGGGGGTTGTTTCAGTACAGCGTCGCCCTCTCTCATGTCGGCGATCATGCTGGAGCTCAAAACGCATGCGAGGATGCCATCGGCATCGCTGAACAGCGCGGGGAGCTTTGGGCACGATCGGAAGCGATGTGGGCTCGAACGCTCGATCAGTGGCTCGCGGGTGGGGAGTCCGGAACCGTCGCGGAACCGAGGGTGATTCGCGAGGCACTGGCGGTCACCCCCAACGCCAATGATGTCAGTACGGTACTGGGCGTCGAGTTGCTGGCATGGATCGCGGCCTCGCAGACCGAATTCGAGAACGCGGCGCGCCTGCTCGGCGCAGCCAGCGCATTGTGGACTTCCTTCGGCACCACGATCAACGCCTTCGGCCCACTCTTCTCCGGCCATTCCACGGCCTGCCGCGACGCAGCAATCAAGGCATTGGGAGGTCCTCGCTTCGACGAGCTCCACGATGTGGGCCGGGCGCGACCACTCGAGATCGCCGGGATCAGTGATACTCCGATGGCTCCAACCGACACTGCATCGGGCCCACGGTTGACCCGGAGGGAGCGTGAGGTCGCCCAGCTCATCACCGAAGGATTGACCAACAAAGCGATCGCGGCCCGCTTGGTGCTGTCCCCTCGAACCGTCGAAGGCCACATCGAACGGGTTTTCGCCAAGATCGGTGTCGACTCCCGTGCACAGGTAGCAGTGTGGATGGCACAGCACGAGGCGCAGACGCACGGAGCTAAGACATGAACCATCCAGGAACAAGCCTGCTCGAGGAGGCGATCCGGTCCGAGCGCGACGCTGGCCGGCTGGCCCCGTACGGACTCGCGGTTATCAAATCCGAAGGCACATTCTCGTGGGTCAACGCCGCAGGCGCCCGGCTTCTGGGACGCGCCGTGGATCTGTTGGTCGGCACGCCGTCACCGTTCCCCGCGTCGGAAACGAGCAGCGCGAGCGACACCGGCCTCTTCGAGTACGACTCCGAACGGATCGCGGCATGGGAGGACTCGCAAGGGCGGCTGCGCGATCTTGCATTTCGAGTGCATTCGCTCACCAAAGGCGAGGGAGTGGTCGCCGCTTTCCGGGATGTGACCGACGAGCGACACCGGCAGCGGCGGGTGGCGGCGATCGCGCGCAGCGCGGCCAAGCTCGCCTCTCAAGGGTCTCTGGCAGCCACCTTGGACGCATTGGCCGAGGAAGTCCTGCAGACCGATGCGGTTGCAGCTGTGCAGATCCTGACCATCGATCCCGGCAGCCAGACTCTGCGAATCATGGGATCGGCTGGCTTCGGGCACTGGCCGGACTTCTTCGACCGCCTTGTGGAGTGTCAGGAACGCGGGGCGTCACTGGTCATGATTGAGGCGTTGCACGGCGCAGAACCGATCGTGGTTTCTGATCGCTGGTCGGCGATCAGGACAGATCCGGCGTGGGAGCCCTTACATCAGTACCTCGGTGAACTGCGCTGGGAATCGTTCGCGAGCGTGCCACTGATCATCCGAGGACGCGTCGGCGGGGTTCTCAACGTCTTCTTCTCACCGGGACAAACCGTGGCGGGCACCACCCTCGACTTCCTCGTCGCCATGGCAGACCAGGCCGCGGTCGCGGTCGACTACGTAGCGCTGCTGCAACGCGAACGCGATGTCGTGCGACGAGAGGAACGGCAACGCCTGGCCCGCGACCTGCACGACTCCATCGTCCAGCAGGTCTTCTCGATCTCGATGCAGGCCAAGTCACTCGAAATATTGGGACAACGGAACAGTTCGGTTGCTGCGGCGCCAGTGCGACGAATCGCAGACGAGGTCGGCCTGCTGTCGCAGACGGTCCTGGCCGATTTGCGGGCCATGGTCCACGAGCTACGCCCGGTATCGGCCACCGAACTCGGGGGGCTCGAAGAAGCGGTGCGGGCGCTGGTCGACAGCACGACCAACAGGACCGGCATGCGGTTCAGTATCGTCGCCGGTCAAGGACTGGACAGCATCGACAGCTCGATGGCCGACGACGCGTACCGGATCGTGGCCGAGGCCGTACACAACGTTGTCAAGCACGCTGATGCCAGTAAAGTCGTGATTCGGCTCGCAGTCCGCAAAGCGATGCTGCGCGGAACCGTGACCGACGACGGCTGCGGGCTGCCCCCGGACGCTGGAAAAGGCTCTGGGTACGGATTACAGACGATGCGCGAGCGCGCCGAGCAGTGGGGCGGAAACCTCACTGTCGGCGCGGGCAGAAGCACCGGAACCGTAGTTAAGTTCACTCTACCGATCACCGGGCAGGCGCCGACCGCGAACAGGAGAAGAATGTCGTGAATGATATAGCGGCGCAAACCGTCAAGGTCATGCTTGTCGACGATCACGCTGTCGTCCGGCGCGGAATCCGCGCCTACTTCGAAGTTCTCGATGATATTGACGTAGTCGAGGAAGCCTCCGACGGTCAGGACGCGTTGAACAAACTCGGCACGATGGCGGCATATGATTCCCTGCCCGACGTCGTCCTGCTCGACCTCATGATGCCCCGAATGGATGGTGCAGTCGCGACCGAGCGAATCATCGGCTCGCACTCGGGGGTTCGTGTGGTCGTGCTGACCAGCTTCGGGGAAATGCCGCGGGTGCACGCAGCGCTGGCTGCCGGGGCATCGGGCTACCTGTTGAAGAGTGCCGGCCCCGATGAAGTCGCTGCGGCGATTCGCGCGGCAGCACGTGACGAGGTCTTCCTCGATCCCGCCGTCGCGCGTCGCCTGACCCAGGAGATGGTCGCCCCGCCGACCGGACTATCGGCGTTGACCGACCGTGAGAAGGTGGTGCTGCGTCTGGTTGCCACTGGCCAGTCGAACAAGGCGATCGCCAAGGAGTTGGTGATCAGCGAGCGAACCGCGCGTACCCATGTCAGCAACGTCCTTCGCAAGCTGCAGCTGAACTCTCGCACGCAGGCCGCGCTGGTCGCGGTACGTGAGGGATTGGTTCCACCACAGAAATGACTGTCCCCGGCCGCGGACACCCGTGGGTGTCCGCGGCCGGGGATGCGATCAGGCGCGCTCGGGAGTCGGCTCGATCGAACTGTTGCCGGTTCGTGCAGGATCTGGGACAGCCGTCGTCTCGCCTGGGCGCAGGATTCGGTCTCCTGCTGGCAAGATCGCCAGCAGACTGATCGCCGCGGCCGCAGCGAGAAGCGCCGAGACCGCTAGACTGCTACCGAAACGGGCGAACAAGGCTGTGGCGAGGATCGGTGTGATACCTCCGCCCAGGATAGATCCGGCCGTGTAGCATACGGATGCACCGCTGTAGCGCAACCGGATCGGAAACATCTCGGTGATTAGCGCCGGCTGCGGCCCGGCCATGACGGCGTTGGCCGCAGTGATGACGGCAAGGCCGATGAACATCCATCCCACAGAACCGGTGTCCACAAGAAGAAACATCGGCACTGCCCAGACCACTGCCAGTCCGGCCCCGACGAGGAAGGTGGCTTTGCCGCCGAATCGGTCGCCAGCGGTTCCGGCGAGCAGCATCATGCCGATCCAGAGCATGCTCACCGCGACGATAATCCAGAGCATTGTGCTGGTCGCCATGCCCAGTTGCTCGGTGCCGTAGGAGACCATGTACACCGATACGAGGTACCCGATGGCCGGTGCGGCGATAGAGGCGAGACTGCCGACGACGAGCTGAATCCGAGACAGGCGGAACACCTCCACGACAGGCAGCTTGACCACTTGGCCTGTCTCTCGAATTTTTTCGAATTCGGCGCTGTCTTCGATCTGCAACCGGATGACGAGGCCTACCACGATCAACACGGCACTGATCAGGAAGGCAATACGCCAACCCCATTCGACGAAGGCGCCAGCGGGAAGCACTGCAGTGAGGACGAGAAATATCAACTGCGACAACAGGATTCCCGATGGCAGGCCGAGCTGCGGGAAGCACCCGTATAACGAGCGGCGCCGCGGAGGAGCGTTCTCCACTGCCATGAGCACCGCACCGGCCCATTCGCCGCCGACTCCGGCCCCTTGCACCAGCCGCAGCACGATCAGCAGAATCGGGGCCCAGATACCGATGGCTTCGAAATTGGGAATCAGTCCAATCGCGGTGGTAGCGATACCCATCGTCATCAGCGAGACGACCAACATCGACTTCCGGCCCACCCGATCACCGAAATGGCCCATGACCACCCCGCCGAGTGGGCGCGCCACGAAGCCGACGGCGAAGGTGCCGAGTGCGGCAAGGGTTCCGCCGAGTTCGGAGAAGGTCGGGAAGAATTGGCTTCGGAACACCAGGGTGGCGGCAATTCCGTAGATGAAGAAGTCGTACCACTCGATCGTGGTTCCGATGTAGCTGGCCAGGGCGACGGTGCCCGCTTTGCGAGTACGCGGGGCTGAGCCGCTTGTTGTCATGATGATTCGGTCGATTCGTGGATCGAGCAGCGTCAGCGCTCTTGGGGGTGGGTGGCGAGTGCCTCGACGGCGATGTCCATCCACCTCCACATGGGAAGCGATGCCAGCGCGTCGTGCAGGGCTGCCGGGTCCGCCGCCTCATAGAGACCGACGGTGGCGTTGCGCCCGGGGACGCGCCACAGTCGTTTCAGGACACCGGCTTCGCGAAGTTCGATGGCGCGCTCACGCTCCTGTGCGCGCAGTTGCTCACGTAGTTCGTCGGGGAAGTCGGCGGGCATGCGGTTCTCGGTTCGTACCAGGAATTCCATGCTTATCCTCAGGAGTAGGCCGGGGCCAGCAGCAGCGCGGTCAGCTCGTCCGGTGCAGTGACCATGGCTTCGTGTCCGGTGGCGATCGTCCGCACTGGCCAGCCGCGCAGCGCGGCCTTCTCGGCGTGCGCCTGGAAGACGCGCTTCCAGGCGGTGCACTCGATGAACTCGGCGGGGACTTGATCGACCTTGCCGGTGATTCGTAGTGGCTCGATGTAGCTGCGCCAGGGGTGAGGGGTGAGCCGCGCCGAGAGCCAGTCGAGGTCGGACTGCTCGGTGATGCCGAGCACCTGCAGAGACCGCACCGGGATGAGCCAGCCGAACCCGGGCCCCTCGACCGACTCTCGGTAGTGCTCGGCGATGACAGGCGGCTGCAACTCGATTGCGCGATCACCGTTGTCACCGACGAACGCATCGAGGTACACCCGCCGGGCGATCCGGTCGGGGATCCGGTCGGCGACTCCAGTGACGACCTGACCTGCGTAGCTGTGGCCCACCAGTACGACGTCATGAAGGTCGTAGGCTTCTGCCAGCGCGACGATGTCTCTGATGTGAGTGCTCAGCCCGACCGATGGGCTCAGCAGATGCGCACGATCGCTGACTCCTGTCAGGGTAGGCGCGTGCACTGCGTGACCGGCCGCGCGAAGTTTCTGCTCGACCTTCTCCCACACCCAGCCGCCGTGCCAGGCACCGTGGATCAGCACAAAGGTACTCACCCGACAACCGACCCATTCCGGTCCATGACCTCGAACAGCGCTATACCGGCAGCGGTGTTCGACGCCGGTACATGGTAGCCATCGGAGATGCGACGGATATTGGGCCCGAGCGCGCCCCGCATCACGAGCCACATGATCAATTCGAGCCCCTCGGTACCTGCTTCGCGGATGTAGTCCTCGCGTGTGAGCGCGGTTAATCGGGCGGGGTCGGACTCCACTGTTTCCAGAAACATCCGGTCGAAAGGCTCGTTGATCATGCCGGCTCGGGCACCGGCCAGTTGGTGGGACATTCCCCCGGTGCCGAAGACCGCGACACGCAGATCCTGAGGGAAGGAGCGGATCGCGCGCCCCAGCGCCTGTCCCAGCGCGTAGCATCGCGCCGCCGTCGGCTGCGGATATTGAATGACGTTGACCAGCAAAGGCACAACGGCACACGGCCATGCGTCGCCCGGGTCGGGGCAATAGACCGACAACGGGACGGTCAACCCGTGATCCACATCGAGTTGATTGAAAGTTGCGATGTCGAAAGAATCGTCGATTAACTCTCGAACCAGGTGGGCGCTGAGTTCCGGGGATCCGATGACCGGAGGTACGGGGCGACGGCCCCAGCCTTCATCCGCCACGGGATAGCGTTCCGCAGTCCCGAGCCCGAAGGCAGGAACGAGGTCGAGGCCCACGGAGTTGGCGTGGTCGTTGTAGATGACAACAGCCACGTCGGGGCGATGGTCCTGCATCCACTTACGGGCAGGCGCGTATCCGTCGAACAGCGGTTTCCAGTACGGCTCGTCGGTCTTGCCGTGGTCCATCGCAGCACCGATGGACGGGACATGAGACGTGGCCAATCCCCAGATCACGTCAGCCAACTTTCCGCCCTCCTGCCAGTAGAGCCGCGGTGAACTCCTCGGTCGACATGCCGGTGAAAACGCCACCGAGATACTGCATCGACTTCTTGTCCAGCATCGCGAGTTTGAACGTATAGAAGATGGAGGCACCGAGGTCCTGCATGGCAATCCAATTTCTCTGTAGGACAGCGGTTTTCTGCTCCTCTGTCAGGCCGTACTCGGCGCAGTAGGCGGCCTGGTCTGCGATGAACCGGTCGCGGTTGTCTGCATGCTTGAGCGATCCACATAGACGATTGAGGGCATAGCCGCGCCGGCCCTGCTCGAGATCGAGGATGTAGTCGTCTCTGGCGGCGGTCACGGCTGCCTCCTATTCTCGGCCTCGTGACGGCGAGCGGCGGCGATGGTCTGCGCGAGCAGCGTCGCGATGGTCATCGGCCCGACACCGCCCGGCACCGGCGTTATGAACGATGCGCGCGCGGCTGCGGCCTCGAACTCCACATCACCGCGGTTGTCGGCGTAGCCAGCGTCGATGATCACCGATCCCGGCTTGATCCACGCACCCCGCACCAACTCCGGGATGCCGGCAGCTGCCACAACGACATCTGCGCCCTCGACCTCGCGAGCGAGATCGGTCGTCTTCGAGTGGCAGTATGTGACCGTCGCGTTCTGCCCCAGCAGCAACATGCCCATCGGCTTGCCGAGAATCGGACTACGGCCGATCACTACAGCACGCTGTCCGGCGAGCGGGATGTCATACGCCGCCAGCAGCCTCATGATGCCGCCCGGGGTGGCGGAATCGAAGCCCTTCTCCGCGAAGGCCATCGTCGCGAACGATGTTCGCGTCACCCCATCGACGTCCTTGGAGGGCGCGATCGCTTCGAAAGCGGCGCGCTCATCGATGTGCCCGGGTACCGGGTGCTGCAGCAGAATCCCGTCTACCTCGGGATCCGACGACAGTTGTTCGATCTGCTGCACCAGCTTCCCGGTGGCGACTCCGGCGTCGATGTCGATGCGGCGCGAGAGCATTCCGACCTCGGCGCATCGGTTGGCCTTCATTCGCACGTAAGTATGCGAGGCCGGATCGTCCCCGACCAGTACAGTCGCCAGCACCGGGGTACGACCAAATTCTTCGACAAAACGGCTGGTATCGGCGGCTACATCGTCAAGCAGCCGGTGCGCGACCGCGCGACCGTCCAAGATTTTCGCTGTCACTACCGCCTCCTAGAACACCACGGTGGTATTGCCGTCCCGAATGACCCGGTCGTCGCAGTGCCATGAGACGGCGCGCGACAACACCAGACGCTCGACATCGGCACCCTTGCGCTGCAGTTCCGCCGTGGAGTCTCCGTGCGCGACCCGGATGACGTCTTGCTCGATGATCGGTCCCTCATCGAGGTCCTCGGTGACATAGTGGGCGGTGGCACCGACCAACTTCACCCCGCGCTCTTTTGCACGTTGATAAGGACCGGCACCCATAAACGCGGGCAGGAAGCTGTGGTGGATGTTGATCACCGGAACTCCCACCTCTGCGAGGAAATCTCCCGAGAGCACCTGCATGTAGCGGGCAAGGACTACGAGATCGACGTTGCCTTTGAGCAGATTCAACTGCTCCTTCTCGGCAACGGACTTGGTCCCCTTCTCGACCGGTACGTGGAAGAACGGAATGTTGAACTGCCGCACGTCGTCGCCCAACTCCGGATGATTCGAAATCACCATCGGGACGCTCATGCGCAATTCGTCACGACGCTGACGCCACAGCAGGTCGAGCATGCAGTGGTCGGTCTTGGAAACCATGATCGCCACACGTTTGCGACGCTTCGCCTCCACCAAGTGGAAGTCCAGATCCAATGAGCCGGTCAGTTGATCTTCGAACTCCGCGCGGAGCTCATCGAGTTTCACCGACAGATCGGGCAGGTGAAAGACGGTGCGCTGGAAAAACCTTCCCTGCGCGCCGTCACTGCTGGTCTGGTCCAGGGACACTATGTTCGCGCCTTGCCGGGTCAGGGCTGCGGAGACCGCCGCCACGATGCCGGGCTGGTCATCGCCCTGTACGATCAGCCGGCCGTAGTCGGCGGAGAGACCGGCGCTCATGAGCGATCATCCTTCCCAAGGGAGGCCAGCATCTGCTGTCGCCACTCCTCTGTACCGCGGAGCTCGTTGAAGGTGAAGATGTGCAGGCCTGCGATGTTGTTCGTCGTCTTCGGAGCGGCCACCCCAAGGCGACGAACAAGCTTGGTCGGGTTGTAGGCACCCGGCATGAAGAATTTCCAGATCAGGCTCTGCTGCTTCTGCAGGAATCGAGCGGACTGTCCGAGCCCGATGCCGGCCGAGATGCGAATCAGTTTCTGCCGGCTCACCGGGCCCGGCATACCCACGTAGACAGGCAGATCAACGCCCTTGACACGGATGTCGGCGCCCCACGCGCCGATGGCGTCGGCGTCGAAGCAGATTTGGGTGAGCACGCGGGTGGCGTGCGAAGACTTATGCGCGAGCGCCAGATCCAACGCCGACTGCGAGATCGCCGCATGCCCCTCCGGATAACCGCCGATGCCGACGCTGTCAAAGGGGTGCCCGATCTCGTCCATCGCGCGCAGCAACCCCAGGGCCTCACCGAACTTGCCCGCAGGCTTCGGCGCGTCACCTCCGATCACGAATACCGAGGTGATTCCCGAATCGCTTAGCCGCGCGATCACATCGGCGACATGACGCTCATCGACGAATTGCCGGGCAGGTAGGTGCGGAGACACGCGGTAGCCGTGCCCGGCGAGACGTTCGGTGAGAGCAAGCGTCGTATCGATGCCCTTGGCTTCGGTCACCGTCACGGTGAGCGGGACCTCTGTGGGAACGTGCTCGACGACATCCTGCTCGGTCTTCTTGAACGGCATCACCTCGTAACTCATGTTGCGCACGAGTTCGGCCAAATTCGACTTCCGACGCACGCCGGCGGTGTCGTTGTTGAAGTACAGCATCTTTTCCTCGATTCGTCCGACCGGTCCGGTCAGGACTTGCGGTAGGTGTCACGAACTTCCTGCACGTACGGCGCCGGCGCGACCGTCGCCCGGATTTCGATCTGGCGATGAGGCTCGACGGCGGGCTTGCCAGAGTTGGGCTCCTCACCCCACAGCACCGTGACTTGCGTTCCCGGCTCGGCGACCGAACGGTTGACGGTCGCAAGCGAGACGAAATCCTGTTCGTTAACGATGTAGCCGAGATCGAGGGACAGCCCGACCTGCTTGCCGTCCTGCAGCACCTTGTCGACCTGGAAGAAGGCGTAGCGCGCCTTCGGCAGTTCGATGTACTTCGCCGGAGTGCCGGGCTCGTACAGGGAACGAACCGCAGCGGCGACATCCTCGGGATTCCATACCAGCGTCACCTTCTGCTTGGCAGGGGCAGCGGAAATGCGTTCGAGGGCTTCGCGCCCCAGGAAATCGTGGTCGAATTTCACCGTGCGGCCGTACCCGATGTCGTAGGGCGTCACGTAGTAGTCGGTGATGTCAGCCGAATCCTCGCTGCCGCCCAGCGAACCGAGCGACTGCGCGCCGAGCCACTCGCGGTAGCCCTTCATCTCCGATCCGAAGATCGCAGGCACCGCGGTCGGGATCCACCCGGACTCCAGGTTGGCCGTGGAGTACGCTTTCGCACCGGCACGGACCAGGTCGAACTCTTCACCGACCTCCAGGATCGCGGCGAGCACAGTGTCGCCTTCCTCCCACGGGCCGAAGAGCTCGAACCCGGGCTGTCCGGCCATCCCGTGGCGCAGGGCACGTACCTGCTTACCCGCGATGGTGAACTCGGTCATGTTGAAGAACTTGACGTCCGGGACGGGCGCACCGGTGAGCTTCTCGACCAAAGATTTGGCCGAGGGCCCCTGCAGCTCGTACCGGTAGACCTTCGGAGGTCCCGACGGGCGATCGTAGGAGTTCTCGTCGCGTTCGAGGGTGACGTCGTACCCACCGGCCTCGGCGTTGTACTGCAGCCAGTTGAGGACCGTGGGATGGCCGACTACGTCGAGCAGATTCTCTTCGAGATGAAAAAGAATCGCGTCGCCGATGAAGTAGCCGTCGGCGTTTACCGCCACATACTGCTTGGCCTTACCGGGTGTGAAATTGGCGAACGTGTTTACACCGAAATCGCTCAGCAGCCGAATGGCGTCCGGTCCCTGGATGTACAGGTCGGTCATGTGGTGTGACTGGTCGAGAAGCGCGCAGGAGGTCCGCCAGGCCTGCTGCTCGGAGCGCCAGTTCGTGAATTCCGGCGCGACCGGAAAAGTCATCGGCCGCACAGTCGAATTGCGCAGCAGTTCGACCGGCGATCCCGCACGCACGACCGCAGCCTCGAGACTTTCCACTCCCATGTCGTCTACCTCCTCTGGCCGGACCGGGGTCCGAGCCTCGATGCTCAGAAAGCGGCAAGTTCGGCTACCGCTGGTTCCAGTACAGGCCAACGCCGATCAGTATTCGTCCGGCATCAAGGCACACTTGTCTGCGACAAATGACCGATCTCGGCAGGCGCACTGATGTATTCCTGCTCAACGGGTGAAGTTGTCACCACGGCCGACTTCGCCTGCAGTTCTGCGTACTCATCGGCCGCCACCGAATCCCAGGTGATTCCGCCTCCGGTGCCATAGACCGCAGTGCCCCGTGCCCGGTCAGCCAGCACGGTCCGGATCGCCACGTTGAAACGGAAGCGGGTCGGTGTGCCGATCGGTGCCACGACCCCGACTGCGCCGCAATAGGCACCGCGCGGGCTCGGCTCCAGGTCGCGGATCAGCCTCATCGTGCGCGCTTTCGGCGCGCCAGTAACCGACCCGCAGGGAAACAGTGCGCGGAAGATGTCGAGCAGGTCCACATCGGGCCGTAGGCGAGCCGTCACCTCCGAGGTCATCTGGTGCACGGTGCGGTAGGTCTCGACTTGGCACAGAGAGCGAACAGAGACGCTGCCGACAACGGCGAGCCTGGCTACGTCGTTGCGGACCAGGTCAACGATCATGATGTTCTCCGCGCGTTCCTTCGGACTCGTTCGAAGCTTTCGCACACGCTCAGCGTCTTCCTGCTCGGTGGCGCCGCGTCGTGCTGTGCCCTTCATCGGACGCATCAGCAAGCGATTGTCACAGGTCTCAAAAAACAACTCCGGGCTCGCACCAGCGACGACGAAGCGGCCGGTGTCGAGGTAGGCGTTGTAAGCGCCGCCTTGTGCATGGACGACATCGCTGTACAGACTGCCGAGATCACCGACAAACTCGGTGTGCAAGCGAGTGGTCAGATTGCACTGATAGGTTTCGCCTGCGGCAATATGGCGGTGGACCGCGTCGACGGCGCGACGGTGCTGTTCGCGAGTCCATTCGTAGCGCCAGGGTTCGAGCGCGAATGCGGAACCGCCGGACCGGGATACCAGTGGAACGCGCTCGGGCGCCTCGGAGACACCGAACCAGACCAACGGCAAGCCTTCGATGGGTTCATGCACAGGCAACGTCGGATCCAGACCTGCGGCCGCTTCGTAACTGACGAACCCGAAGGCCCACAGGCCCTCGGCGCTGACGCGCTCGACTTCGGCCAGCGCAGCCGCGACTTGATCCGGGCGGTGCGCGACGATCTCGGACTGAATCCGCGGAAACCGGCAAGCGGTTCCGGCGAAGAAGTCGTCGAAGCGCGCCCACGCTTCTCGCTTGGCGGTCATCCGATCACCTCCGCGGCATCGGCCACGGTGAAGAAGGACCCTGTCACCACAACCGGCGCCTCGGGAGGTGCACAGGCGACCGCCCTCCGCAGTGCTGCGGCAACCGAGGGCTCGGCATAAACCGACAAACCTCCAGCCTCGCGTGCGAGTTCAGCGAGGTCCTCGGCAGCGATCGCGCTTCCGCGGCCGGCCCGGCGGCCGTAGGTCGAGAATTCGGTCGCGATGACCGATTCGGCCTCGGGTGCCAGCAGGTGCAGCATCTGCTCTGCACTCTTGCCCGCCTTCGCCGCGAGCACCCACACCGGTCGCTGGTCAGGCCAACACTCACCCACCGCGTCGACCAGGAACGCCACCTTGAGGGGGTTGTGCGCCCCATCGAGGACAACCTGCCGCCCCTGCCATATCCGGGTCTCGAATCTTCCGGGCAGCCGAACATCGAGCAGCGCCGCCGTGGCGCGATCGGGGTCGAGAGTCCAACCGTCGCGATCAGCCAGTCTCTGGGCAGCGCGAATCGCCAACGCCATGTTCACTTTCTGGAGGCCCGACACAGTTTCTCCGCGATCGAAGACTTCGGCCAGCACCTCGTCACAGTCGCCCACCGCCAGCAGGTGCAACGTGCAGCACCGCTGGCGGGCCGCTGCACGCAGTGCGTTAAGTACCTCGGGGGATCGCTGGTCCAGCGCGACCGCCATGCCTCCGATCGGCAGGATCCCAGCCTTCTGCGCCGCGATCTCGGCCAGCGTGTTGCCGAGGACCTCAGTGTGGTCCAGGCCGATTGCGGTGATCACGGCCAGCTTGTCGTTTCTGCGCACGGTGTTGGTAGCGTCCCGCAGCCCGCCGATTCCGGTTTCGATGACTGCGTAGTCGACGTCTTCGTGGCGGAAGAATTCGAAGGCAGCGGCAGTAGCCGCCTCGAACATTGTCAAGCCGCCCAGCTCGCGATCGCCTTCCTCGGCCGCCGCGAACACAGCGCGCAGCACAGGTGCCAGGCGGCGCGGTTCCGCTAACTTACCGTCGATCTGGAATCTCTCCAGGAGAGAATGAACGTGTGGCGACGTATAGGTTCCGGCGCGGAAACCATGGGCGCATAGCAGCGCCGTCAGAAACAAGCACACCGAGCCCTTACCCGCCGTGCCCGCGACGTGTATCGTCCGCATTTCCTCCTGCGGGCTATTCAGCGCATTCAGGAGATCGAGGGTGCGCTGGCGGGAATCGAGCCGCGAACTGCCTTGGCTTGCGGGCGAAATCGTCTGTTCTAGCAGAAGCCGTTCGATTTCATCGAGCGTTTCTCCCCGCCCCCGAAGTTGTCGGGTATTCATCGTTTCGACGATAGAAAAGGCAGCCGTCGCCCGGAACGGTGTGATGTCGCCGCTCCCGTGGTCGGAATGCATACCCGCATCGGCGGAATGACGTAGTAAATACCGGACGCCGAGACCTGCTGAGCCGCTCTGAGGCCCCCTAACGTCGAGGTCGAAGTCGATGTCGATGCGAGGAGTGACCGGATGGGTTCCTTATTGGTGGTCAGCGCCCACGCTGGCGACTTCGTCTGGCGTGCCGGAGGCGCGATCGCCCTCGCGACCAGCCGTGGGGACAGGGCGAAGGTCGTGTGTCTGAGTTTCGGTGAACGTGGCGAGTCGGCGAAGGCGTGGAGGGCCGGGAAGACGCTCGACGAGATCAAGGCGATCCGGCGTGCGGAGGCTGAGAAAGCCGCTGCTGCGCTGGGTGCCGAGATCGAGTTCTTCGACGCCGGTGACTACCCTCTGCGTGAGTCTGAGGAGTTGACCGACCGGCTCGTGCACCAGTTCCGCGACGTCGATCCTGCGGTGGTGCTCACCCACCCCCTGGTCGACCCGTACAACGGCGACCACCCGGCTGCAGCCCGGATGGCTCTGCAGGCTCGTATCCTCGCGCAGGCAGTCGGCTACGACGCCCCGGGGGAGCCACTGGGCGCTCCCCCGGTCTTCTTCTTCGAGCCGCACCAGCCCGAACAGTGCGACTTCAAGCCGACCGTGCTGCTCGACATCAGCCCCGCGTTCGAGGCCAAGCGCAAGGCGATGGAGTGCATGGGCGCTCAACAGCACATGTGGGACTACTACACCGACCTGGCTGTGCGCCGCGGCGTCCAGCTCAAGCGTAATGCGGGCCCCAATCTCGGGCTGGCACACAACACAATGGGCGAGGCGTACATGCGCGTATATCCCCAGGTCACGGCGGATCTGTCATGAGGAACGTCGTCGTCACCAACATTCCTCGCGCGCCGATCAATGCGGTGGAGGCCCTCGCCGACCACGGCGTCGCCACCGTGCACGAAGCGCTCGGACGCACCGGCTACCTCGGGCCACGGCTGCGGCCCATCTTCCCCGGCATTCGGATCGGCGGGACCGCTGTCACCGTCCTGTGCTGGCCCGGCGACAACCTGATGATCCATGCCGCGATCGAGCAGTGCACCGCAGGAGATCTGCTCGTTGTCACCACCAACTCACCGAGCTCGGACGGGATGTTTGGCGAACTCTTCGCGACCGCGTTGCAGACCCGTGGGGTCCGTGGCCTCGTGATCGATGCCGGGGTCCGTGACGTCGCCGAACTGCATGCCATGAACTTCCCGGTCTGGTCGTCCGCGGTGAGCGCTCAGGGCACGGTGAAGGCCACAGCCGGTTCGGTCAACATTCCGGTCAGCATCGGCGGACAGCTCATCACCCCCGGTGACGCGATCCTCGCTGACGATGACGGCGTCATGGTCGTCCCGCGCGGCGACGTAGCACGCGCCCGACAACTCGCGGAGCGACGTCTCGCCAAAGAGGAGGCGTCTCGCCGCGCGTTCCGTAGCGGTGAACTCGGCCTCGATCGCTATGGACTGCGCGACACGCTCGCGGAACTCGGAGTCGAGTACGTCTCGGCCGACGAGCATCACCGGTAGTCACTTTTACTACCGGGCCATCCCAAAAGAACGGAAAGCAATGAGCCCGCAGAATCTGCAGGAAGTACTCGACAAAGCAGGCAACACCGTCGAACTCCTGCGCAACTCCCAGCTGGGAACATACATCTACCCGGTGGTCCCCTCCGAGTTCAGCAACTTTCGCCGCGAGGTCACGGCCTGGCGCGAGGCCGCGGTGCTGTTCGACCAGAGCCACCACATGGTCAACCTCTTCATCTCCGGCCCCGACGCGCTGAAGCTGATCTCTGACACCGGAATCAACAGCGTGGCCAACTTCGCCGTGAACACCGCCAAGCAGTTCGTGCCGGTTTCCCCGGAGGGCGGGGTCATCGGCGATGGCATCCTGTTCCGGGAAGCCGAGGACAAACTCACCTTCGTCGGCCGCGCCCCTGTCGCCAACTGGCTGACCTATCAGGCCACCAAGGGCTACGACGTGGAACTGCACCTGGACCCGCGCTCGCCGTCGCGTCCGTACGGCAAGCAGGTGACCCGCGACCTGTGGCGCTTCCAGATCCAGGGCCCGCGCGCCTGGGAAATCATCGAGAAGCTGCACGGCGGCACGGTCGAGCAGGTGCGGTTCTTCCGTATGGGCTACATCAACATCGCCGGCGAACGTGTCCGTACCCTGCGTCACGGCATGGCCGGCGCCCCTGGCCTTGAGATCTGGGGACCCTACACCAGCTACGAGAAGATCCGGGAGGCGATCCTCGAGGCCGGCCGCGAATTCGGAATCGAGGCCGCTGGCGCGCGCGCCTACTCGTGCAATACCCTTGAGTCAGGCTGGATCCCGTCGCCGCTGCCTGCTGTTTACACCAGCGACGAGCTGCGCGGCTACCGCGAGTGGCTGGGCGCCGACAGCTACGAGGCCACCAACGCACTCGCCGGCAGCTTCGTCTCCGGCGACATCAAGGACTACTACCTCAACCCGTGGGAGCTCGGCTACGGCGGGTTCGTCAAGTTCGACCACGACTTCATCGGCCGTGATGCGCTCGAAGCGCTTGCGCCGCAGACCCAACGGCGAAAGGTGACCCTGTCGTGGAACGCGGACGACGTCGCGAAGCTGCTGGCCTCTCCTGTCGACCTGGACGGGCCGGTCTACCAGTTCTTCGACCTGCCCAACGCCAACTACGGCTCGTCGAACTATGACTCGGTCATCGACGCCGACGGCAACGCCATAGGGCTCTCGCTGTTCACCGGCTACAGCGCCAACGAACGGCGGGCGCTGTCGCTGGCAACCATCGACCCTGAGGTCCCGCTGGGTGCCGAAGTGCGGGTCGTCTGGGGTGAGCCCAACGGCGGCTCTCGCAAGACCACAGTTCAGCCGCATGAGCAACTGGCAGTGCGGGCCGTCGTGAGCCCGGCGCCGTTCTCCGCAGTGGCCCGTGAGAACTATCAGCCCGGCTGGCGCACAGCCGCGAAGGTCTGACTCGTGCTCGGGCCGGTGTGGCGCTCCGATGTGCCCCCGGCCCGACGCCGCACAACTTGTCGGAAGGTACAAAGATGCGCACGCTCGACGGACGAGTCGCCATCGTGACCGGAGCGGCCGGGGGGCTGGGCGCATCCATCGCCGAGCGACTGAGCCATGACGGTGCCCACGTCGTGGCACTGGATCGGCAACCTCCGGTCATTCCACCCGACGCGATCACCACGCTTCGCTGCGACGTCACCGACGACAACGATATCGCGGCCGCAGTCGCCGCGACCGTTCTCAAATTCGGGACTGTGGACATACTTGTGAACAACGCGGGCCTGTTGTCGGGACGGGATAGCCTGCTCACCGCCACCCCCGAGCAGATGATGCGGTTCTTCGACGTCAACGCGGTCGGCGCCCTTCGCCTAGTACAGGCTTGCTTCCCGTACCTGCGTGACAGCCGATTCCGCGGGCGGGTCATCAACGTGACGTCCCGAACCTTCTTCACCGGAGCACCCGGACAACTCGCCTACGTAGCCTCGAAGGGCGCGCTCATCGGTATGACCCGAGTCATGGCTCGGGAACTGGGCGAGCACGGCATCACCGTCAACGCTGTGATGCCCTCCCAGGTGGCCACACCCGGTACTCGAGAGCACTCCGACCACGAGGACTTCGCGCGCACCATGTCCCAGCAGTCGATCCGCGAATATGTTAGTCCCGCGAGATTCGCAGGGCTGGTTGCCTTTTTGGCCTCCGACGACGGTGCGCTGATGACCGGCCAGTCAGTGGCCTACGACGGTGGCGGCCTTCTGCACTGATCAAGCGGCGCGACACCACATCGCTGACCCGGAGTTTCCGCCGGGTGGGCGCGAACTCACGATTCAGGACTGTGAACTGATCCACTCCTCAACAGCCAGCGGGACCGGGCCGTGTTCGAAGCAGATGACCACTGAGCCATGGCGTGTCGAGGGGGCTGGGATATCAGGGTCACGGCAGACGCCCGAAGATGTTGCGGTGGTGGCGATTTCTGTGTCCATACCTGCGCTTTGTGACATGCCTGCGCCACCCCCGCTACCACCTCCACCGTTGAAACTTTGGGTTGAACCGTGGAAGCCTCCGCATCCACCCGGGTTGCCACCTCCACCGCCGCCTCCACCGCTGTGGTCTCCGTCAGGGGAACCGCCGCTCCCACCGCGGCTGTCCTCGTTGGAGGCTCCTCCGGACGGACAGTTCTCGGCCTTATCTGCAGCAACCTGACCCGGCCGCCCAGCACTACCTCGGTATGGACTGGCGATGATGTCCGGACTGCCTCCGGGGACCGTACCGGTCGACGCCGAGTCCCCGCCGTGTCCTGCTGCGCCCGCTGTTCCGCACCCCACAGATCACCGCCGAGGCGTCGAAGTTTTGTGATGGGCAGGATCACCACGCGCGTCCGGATCAGTCGCCACAGCGGGAACCTCGACCTCCTTGCCGCCGACGCTCTCCGACTGAGACAGAAGGCCGACTCCGCCCCCGACAGCACCTTCACCTTCGTCCTGCGCAACGGCGCAATCCACGACTGGGCCATGGGCGGTGTATTGGCCACCCCGGAATCAGCGGCCGTGCAGCACCACATCCACCGACAACTCGGACTCCAGCCCGAACAACGATAACCACGCGCCGCAGTCACCCGGCGACCGCGGCTGGGCCGCCACTGACGGTGTCGCCGTCGACGATCGAGGTGACCGTCGCTGTCGTCGTGTCCGCGGTCGCGGCCGGGACAGGAGCCAGAAACAGTCCGGTCACCGCCGCGGCTGCCGCTATCGGGGTGATGCACATCGTGCTCATCGCGTCCTCCGAGTCCGAGACATCCGACGCTAACCCCGACACACCCAGGCCATGGCCGTTCCAGCAAGGAGGGGCAGCGGACTCGACCTCTCTACCCCGTTCGTGCCCGCAGACCGGCGAGGCGTGGTGGACGCACCAGAGTCGATTAGCCGGTTCCTGGTGAGACCATCTCACCTGGCACGTGAAATCGAAGGCGTGGCTGTGTGCTACGACTTCATCCTCCAGTGCGGCGAGATCTACAGCTGGCTGCCGTGGATAGAGAACGCACGGTGTCATGTCGCGGACGGCTCGCCGACGCATCGAAATCGCGGACTGGACAGCGGCGGGTCGACCGTGGCGGTTATCGAAAGTCCGGCTGCTTCTACGCGCCGAGAATATGCCGCGGATACTGACTGATGGCTGTCATGCCGTCCAAATTCGGGTGATATGACTGAAGAGTCGCTCGACGATGTTGGCGTCGCTGCCAGGTCCGTCGGAGTTCTCGGCGAACGGACTATTGAGACCGTTTGTCCGGGGTTCGCTGTCGCAACTGGTGTGGTTCTCGGCATCCAGGAGGCTGACAGCAGTGGCCCGGTGGTCAGAGCGTCCGCCCGGGTCGCGGTGAGAAGTACGTCGTAGGCGTGGCGGTATGCGGCGGCATCGTCGACGCCGAGAGAAACCTCTGAACAGATAGCGCTCGTGGCGTTGATGACCGAAGGTACTGAACAGCACGGTGGCTCTCAGCGCCTTCGCGTGGACGGTGCGCACGATCTCTGTGAGGAGCTTGTTCGACGGCGGCGAACTCGGTCGCGGTGGGCCGGGGCGTGCTGGTGCTGCCGAGCAAACTCTGGCAGCGGCATCGGCCAGTGGCGGTACAACGTCCGCGATCAGCGGGCCGCAGCTCTGGACCAGAAGCAACGCGTTCAGGTCGAGGTCGTTCCCGCCGATTGTGATGGTGACCTGGCGGGCGTCGGCGGCGACAGCATCGATCTGGGCGGGCACAGTGTCGCCGTTGGGCAACCGCTGTGGTGCTGCGAGAATATTGGCGGTAGTCGCTCCCCCGCAGGAGGCGTCGGTCAGTTTCAGCTCCAGCGCGGAAGCCAGCTGATGGGCGTAGTTGCGACCCGAACGTCGGCATGCTAAGTCGAGTACCGGGGCGATACCGGGACCAGCGCATAAGAACTACCTAGTGCGACATAGGTATCCGACGCCGCCAGCTGGGCATGTGACGTGCCCGTGCAGGCCAGAGCGTAAACGGTAGCTGCCACCAGCGACGTCGCGCCGATGCGAGTGTCGGCCCCGCGTACGCGGGGATGGTCCATGCCGTCCGTGCGAGAGTTTCAGCGCCCCGACAGCCACCGTCGAAGATCAACTGCTCGACAGGCAATCCAGCGGCTATTCCTACGAACGACATATCTAGCCGTTCATCGTTGCTATCTCGCGTAGGGCCGAGGCGTGGCTATGCAGCACGTCGGAAAGATCCGTGAGACCGATTGTTTCGGTGGGCTTTTCGACGATCTCGTGGTTCTGCCAGCCGACAGCCCGGTAGCAGACCTGCGCCGCTCCTGATCGGCACGCCCGTACGACGGCGGGGTCGAGGTGAATTCGTACGACCAGTTCATCGAGTGCAGCGGCGATCTGGATCGGGCTACCGAGGTGTCGGGTCTTCCACCATGCCTGAGGTTCGGTACACCAGCGCAACTCCACCGTGTAGTGCAGTTCCGGACCAGCGCCCCTACTCGCCAATGTGTCCATCGCTGTCTAACTTGCCGCCTCCGAGGCGCGATCACATCTGGCCGAATGGTGTGATTGACCACAGTCGCCAGTGAAAGCAGCTCTGCCAGCAACCAATTCGTCCGCATTTCGCTGGCGAGGCCCGAGCCGCGCATCCCTTGTTGCCGGAAGACATTCAGGCATACGACAACTTCGGCGCCACCCCATCCCTGCGCCAAACCCCCACGCATAGCCGGTCCTGCACGACTGTCTAGCTGTGCCGCTGAATGTCCGTGCGCGACCCGATCGGTCACCAGGAGCGCGCGGCGGCGCCGTTCTGATCTACAACCCCGCTCACCGACTCGATTCCGAAGGAATCTCCATGAATCAGAGGTCGTTCAGCCCTCGACAACAGAGCCAGCAACCGCTTGGATACCAAGGAGAAGATCTATTGACGGCACCTGCACCACAGACGCGCCCTCCTGGCGCGATTGTTTCGGAGGGGGATCCTCGAATGGACCTCGACATCACCTGCCCGCAATGCCATCGGCTCGATCTGGTGCAGAGCGTCCCCGCTCTGTGCGCCGATGGCCTGTCTACGAGCGACGGGTCCGGCCTGTATTCCGGGGTCGGTGTCTCGGCCGGTGGACTGGTGCCTGTGGTCGGTACCGCGACCATGCAACGCACCCACACCAGCGCGCTGGCTCGCGTGTTCGACCGTGGTCCCGCTCAGGTTCGCACGGGCCGTCTCACGTTTTTCGGTGTGCTGCTGCTGATCCTGCCGTTGATCTCCCTCGGGAGTATCTTCGAGTTTCTGCGCCCGGAAAATCCTCACGGCATCGTCACTTTTATCGCGACGATGGCGGTCCCGTTCACGGTGGGCATTCCAGCGGCTGCCCTGTTGCTGGGCGCCGCAAGTCGCCGCCGCCTCAACGCCCGAATTGCGGCCGGTCGGCCCCGCGCGCACGCCGTGTGGGCGGCCGGGTTCTACTGCCACCGCTGCGGTCTCGCGTTCTGGCCGTACTCCCCCGCCCCCGGTGTGCCCGCCCGGCAGCCGGTGACCCCGCAGCAGTTCCGGTGGCTGGTGTGGGAGGCGGCGGGCTACCACAACCTGTAACCCGACATCACGGGGACGAACACCCCGTGCAGGGGTCAATCAGGCAAGCCTCGATCGAGGGGGCCGGTCCCGAAATCAGCACCGGTTGTGGGGACTTCTCCGCTTCCTGATTCCGGAGGAGCCTGCTTTCGTTCTCGGCGATCCTGCGAGCTTCCTCGCGATGGCCGAGGGTCGCTGGTGTGTGCGTGTGCCGTGCTGATCAGTTGGCGGGCTTGCTTCGGCGTGATCTCGAGTAGGTCGGCGACGTCGTCGTCGCTCTGGCCCTGGTCACGGATCAGTGCGGCGACCGCGGCCTGCTCGGCACGTAACCGCCTGATCTCCTCGGTGGCACGATCCTGGACCGCGCTGATCCGATCACGCAGCTCCGCGACCTCACCATCACGAGCGGCCTCACGCTCCGTGATCGCCTGCCACGCTTGCAGATAACGCCGCACCGCAGCAGCGATCGTCTGTTCACGTTGACGCGCGAGCACGCGGCGCTGACGCACCCGTTCACGCGAGCGTTCCAGACGTTCGACCAGTTCCGGTGATGCAGAATTCCGCGGAGACCGCGGCAGACGACGCGACGACATCGCTGAACCTCACAAACATTCGTTGAGTCAGCCCGCTGATCCGTCCGCCCACCAGGCTACGCCACTTTCACGCCACCAGGCGTGCGCTCGGTGAGGTCTTCACAGGGCGACGGCGGGGTGGTTAACCGGCGTCGATCTGGTCGGCAGCGTTGAGCAAATGAGCAGCGATCTTGCATGCCTCGCTCCCGGTCAGGTCGGTGGCGAGCCCGTGGGTGATCAACTCCAGACACAACTCGCGACGATCATCGGAATCGAACGCGCTCACTCGCACCGCGATCGCGACACCGCATGTGTAGGGATGCGGGTGGCGCACCACCATGAACGGTCCGCGATGCTCCACCGCCACGAGACCGAGCTCGTGACCGACTTCGGTATGACCGAGGCACCACGACGGACAATCCCCGTCAACAGGCGCCAACACCAGATCCGCGCCCAGGATCAGGATCCGCGCGACTCGGCGCGCGTCGACGGCACGCAACTCGACGCCCACGCCGTGCGGGTCGATCACACCGATCACACACTGGCGGTGCCCCTCACCGTCGTGAGCGCTCGACTGGATCCACACCTGGCGTGTCGTGTCGAACGCGAGGTGATCGTACAGATTGACCGCGACTTCCGCACCGTAGTGCGTCCCCCCATCCCGCGGATCACCCGGCGGTGGGTCTCGGTGGTCGACGCACCATGTCGGACAGGAAAACATCACGGCCACAACGACTCCCCACAAGTCACCCGACACTACGGGCCTGCCGAACCCCAGGCCCACCGGCCACTGTAACCGCGCCCCACGACACCGAAGCCGTAGGCCCACCCGATTGCCATTCCACCACCAGGAGGGAGTTTTGATGACTGCGCCCGACCCGCTGTTCCCTCGAGCCGGATCGGCTCCGGATCCCGCGCTCGCCGACATGGTGTCGGCGGTGCTTCCCGAGGCACTCGCCGAGGTGTTCCGACGCCGCGCCCGAGTGCAACACGAGGATGAAGAGTCCGGCTACGACGGCCGCGACCTCGAACTCGTCCTGCACGCCATCGCCACTCTCGCCGACGGCGCCACCTTCACCGCGCCCGATCTCGCACGGTTGGGTGCGGTGCTGAGTATTCCGGCGGTGTCGCAGTGCCTGCCCGCGACCGCCACCGGCGAGCACGCCCACGAGGCCGAGGCATTGTGGACGCTGTTGACCCGCGTTCTCACCGGAACCCACCGCGCCAATCCCGCGGTCCTGCTGTGCTACAGCGCATTCCTACGCGGCGAGACCGTCCTCGCCCAGAACGCGCTGTCGATCGCACTCGAGGCCGATCCCGGGCACGTGACCGCCCGACTGCTCGATGCCGTCTACGAGGGTGTTCTCCCACCGACGACCCTGCCCCGGATCGCACGATTGGCCACCGCAGCCGCCACCGACGTCGGCATCACCATCGATTGACCCTCGGACTCCCGGTAAGGAGACTCTCCATGCCCTCGACCACCGGGTCTCGCCCTGGCAGGCTCGATGCCCTCAAAGCCCTGATCGATCACCCACGGACTCCGGACTACGAACGTGAAGCCGCGCGGGCCATACTGGCACGACTACGCGACCAACAGGACACCCCCGCGCGTTCGGAATACATCGATCCCACCTGGTATGGCGCGAAGTACAGCGAGGTCCCTCGTTTCTGTGCGACCTCGGTGATCTCCAAGGCGATCCGGGAGGAGATCAAGACCCTGCGCAAGGTCGCGGGCAAGATCGGCGAGCAGGGCGAGATGAAGCTCTACGACCCCATCGGCGACGCCCCCGCCGAGATCCGCTTCGCCGTCACCACCTCCAGGCACGGGTCGATCACCATCACGATCCGCGACATTCCCGACGAATGGGGATGGGTACGCGAAGACCGCCACCACACCGGCCATGTCGCTGACTGGCCGAGCCCGGCCCTACGCGATCTGGGCCGAGCACTGCGCGCGCTGGCCAACGCCTACAACCACGACAACAGCGACATCACCACCGACTACTTCGACCAACGCTTCTTCCTCAACATCACCGCCTGCAAGGGCAGCGACCGCTACGGCGTCTCCGTCAGCTGAGACCTCCCACAGCCCTCGCTCACGCACCCGACCACGCGCCGGACACACCCGAACCGATTGACCACCAGGCACCTCCAAGCCCACCGACTTCCGCGGTCCAGCACACACCCAATACATGCACTCATTCGCACTATTTCACCTTTCTGTCCCGTGCCCGCCAGGTCGCGAGCACCTCGGAACAAACCCGCATCCGGGCCCCGACGTGCCGTTGCCGCCGATCCCACTGCCGAAGGAGTCCGGAGATGACACCGCCACCGCCCACCGATGACAGCACCGCGCCGCTCCCGGGTCTGCCGGGACGCGTTGTGCGGGTGAGCGATCCGCACGTCGGTCAGGGCGATCCGTTCATGGAGAACCTGGCCGATTTCCTGTTGTTCCTCGTGCCGCTGATGCTGGCCGAGATGCGGGAATGGACACCCGAACAGCGCGCACGCAACGCCGTGGACACCGCGACAATCATCGCCTCTCACGGCGACGACGCCCTCTACGGCGGACGCCACCAGGGACCGGCCCGCACCGCCATCGCTCGCGCACTCGCCCTGGGCGCCTACTCCCCGGGCGGGATCACCCAGTTCGCAGTGCACGCCTGCCTGCACGACCATCCCGACTGCACCGCCACCCGATAACCGCCGCACCGGGCGACATCGTCCGCGAGGCCATCGTCCTCCGAATGCCAGCCTTCGACCGACGCTCGCCACCCATTCATTGCCGCGAACGCGCTGTCCCGCAGCGATTTCCGCCCGCCATCCGCGCTGGGTCGGGCGTTCGCCGCCGGTCCCGACTGTCCTTCCACTTCCGCCGAAAGGGGTTCTGTCATGCCCGAATCCGATCTTGCCGCCGCGTGTGCGGTGTGCGCAACGCTCCGCGCGGGTCCCCGAAATCCCGTCGAGCAGCAACAAGTTTGCGGATCGTGCGTTAGCACGGTGGCGGTGTGCGACGGCTGCCACGAGCAGGCGCTGACACTGATGGATGGTGCGCCGAAACGCCCCGTACTCCTCGAGCGCCGCAGCACGAGAACCGTTTCAACCTGCGCGAGTGGGTCAGTGTGGTTCGGGTCGGTGGGCGGGGAGTAGTCCTGCGGCGAGGGCGCGGGTTGCGACGCCGGCGCGGCTGCGTGCGCCGAGGCGGGTGATGATGCGTCCGACGCGGTCTTTGATCGTGTAGACGCTGAGGTGTACTCGTTCGGCGATTTCCTGGTTGGAGTAGCCGTCGGCGAGGAGTTCGATGATGGCGATGTCGGTGTCGTCCATTCCCGCGTTGCGGGCGACTTCCGTTTTGAAGGTGGTCTCGACGATGTCGAGGACGCGTTCGATGTGCTGAGGTTGGCTGGAGACCTGGCTGCTCAGGAAGCCGAGTCGGCGGTAGATGTCCATTGCCGCGCGTTGTTGGTCTTCGATGATGGCCAGGCGGCTGGTCTTGTCGGCCAGTTCGGTTTGGAGGCGTCGGATTTCGGTGATATCGCGGCCGATGCCTTGGCGGCCGATGATGTGGCCGTCGCGCAGGACGCTTCCGGCGTGGATCTCCATTTCGCGGACTTGGCCGTCGGGGCGCAGGATCCTGGTCTCGAAGTACGGGCTGGTTCCGGGGTTGGCGATGCCGCGGTGGAAGTGGTCGAGCGCAGTCTGTCGTGCGTCGGGGGCGATGACCTTGGAGAAGTGCCGGCCGAGCAGTTCATCGAGCGGTCGGCCGAACAGTTCGATCCCGGCCCGGTTCAGATAGAGGAAATATCCCGCGGTGTCGAGGACGTAGACGACGTCGACCAGACGCTCGAGAAGACCCTCGTAGTCGAGGGACGGACTCTGACCTGCCACTCCGTGACTCTACGAAACGGTGAAGACGGCGATGGAACCGCCTCCGAGATGTCACCGCGGACCGTCGCGCGACAAATAGCCACCAAAGGGGGGCACGACACGACTTGCGGGGGTGTCGGGCGGTCGATACCGACGCCGAGTATGTGATCCATGCCATCGCAAAGCGAGATCATTGTGCCGGTCACAACCCCGGAAACGGAGGCCGTCGACTTCGGTGGCGCGCGCACGATGTGTGATCTGTTGTTGAGCACGGTGTGGCGGCATCCGGGTCGGGTCGCGCTGCGCTCGTATGAGACCGGCATGACGTGGACCTACAGCCAGTCGATGGCACGCATCGGTGCCGTGCTGGAGCGTCTGCGTGATCTGGGCGTCGGCAAGGGTTGCGTGGTGGCGTTGATGATGCGCAATATCCCGCAGTTCCACATCGTCGACAGTGCGGTGATGTTGGTGGGTGGGGTCCCGTTCAGCGTCTACAACACCCTTCCGCCCGAGCAGGTCGAGTACGTGCTGTCGAACGCGGGAGCGCGGATCGTGATCGCCGAGTCCGGGTTCGTGCCGGTCCTGCGTGCGGCGATGGCGCTGGGGGCGCCGATCGAGCGGATCCTGGTGGTCGACGAATTGGTCGAGGGATGCGCGGACCTGCTGACGGAGTTGGCGGCGCAGCGGTGCGGGTTCGACTTCGCGTCGTTGGAGCCGGTCGATCCCGACGCCCTGCTCACTCTGATCTACACCTCGGGCACGACGGGCCCGCCGAAAGGTGTCGAGCTGACCCACGCCGGGATGCTGGCCCAGCTGCGTGGTGTGCACGCCGCGGTTCCGGTTTCCGGCGGCGGCAGGCAGGTCAGTTTCCTGCCCGCCGCGCACGTCGCCGATCGGTGGACCTCGCACTATTCGGCGTTCATGACCTATGGCAACACCCTGACCTGTGTAGCGGAGGCGGCGAATCTGGCCGCGTGCGTCGTGGTGACGAAGCCGACGGTGTTCGGGGCGGTGCCGCGGGTGTGGGAGAAGTTCAAGACCGCGATCGAGAACAGCTACCCCGGTGACGTGCTCGCCGACGTCGCCGCGGACCCCACCGTCGGCGCGGCGCTGCTGGAAGGTCTCGGGTTCGGTGAGATCGAGTGGGCGGTGACCGGCGCCGCGCCGACTCCGGCCGCGGTGGTGGCGTTCTTCGTGGCATTGGGGCTACCGCTGTGCGAGGGACTGGGCATGTCGGAAGCCTCCTGTCTGGTCGCGGTCAACACCCCGGCCGCGCTGCGGGTCGGGAGCGTCGGTCGGGCGTTGTCGTCGGTGCGCGCTCGGACCGCCGAGGACGGTGAGTTGCTGTTGCGCGGTCCGCAGGTCATGCGCGGGTATCGCGGCCAGCCCGATCGCACCGTCGAGGCCATCGACGACGGGTGGCTGCACACCGGGGACATCGCGCGCATCGATGACGACGGATTCCTGTGGATCGTGGACCGCAAGAAGGAACTCATCATCACCGCCGCTGGAAAGAATCTGTCCCCGGCCAATATCGAGATGGCCGTGCGTTCTGCGGGCAACCTCATCGCACACGTCTGCGTGATCGGCGAGGCACGCCCCTACGTGGTTGCGTTGCTGTGCCTGGATCCCGCAGCCGTGGGCGGACGCGCGTTCGACGACCCGGAACTCATCGAGACGATCCACCACCAGATCGACCGCGCCAACGCCACCCTCGCACGCGTCGAACAGATCAAGAAATTCGCGATCGTGCAACGGGAATGGACACCCGGCGCCGAACTGACCCCGACGATGAAGCTGCGCCGCGCGGCCATCGCCTCCACCCACGCCCGAGAAATCAAGGCCCTGTATGCGACCAGCCGATAGCCCTCCGCTGGTGTGCTCGGTGAGCGGAGGCCGCCACTGAACGCCGACAGCCGCCACTGACAGCCGCCGGGCGCCCTCGCGTGAACACCGCAGCGACCGGCATCCATCGACAGGAAGGTTCCCTCATCGTCGAGGGGCACCCATGAGTTCACGACACCTACCACTCGGCCATCGCATCATCTCGGCGACGGCCGCCGCCGCTCTCGCTGTGCTGATCCTGCCGACCGCGACACTGTCGGCCCAACCCCAGCCTCCCGGCACTGTCGAGGAGATCAACGCGTTGAGCGACGTCGCCGCCTCCCGCGCGGTGTGCGGCGTCGGCTCCGATCCCGCGGCGGGTCCCGAAACCGGTCTGCAAGGCGATGTTCCGGCCGCCGACCGCGGCAACCGCCGCAGCGCCCAGGGCTACAGCTGCAACATGCGCATGCTGGGCAACTACGCCGGACAGGGCGGAGGCATCAACTCGATCACCTTCGAACACTGCGCCTACATCGGCACCACCTTCCCCGGAAACCTCATGAGCGAGGCCCAGGGCGTTCAGGTGCTCGACGTCTCCGACCCCACCGCGCCGACCCGGACCGCGGTGTTGAACGAGCCCGCCATGCGCGCAGGCACCTGGGAAAGCCTCAAGATCAACGAACACCGCAAACTACTGGTCGGCACCGGTGTGCCGTTCCTGACCGGTGCGGGCCTGTTGTCGGTCTACGACATCTCCGATTGCGCGCACCCACGCCTGCTCAACCCCGGCCCCGGCACGAATCTGGGGATGCCGCTGCCGATCACCGGCCACGAGGGCGGATTCTCCCCGGACGGCAACACCTACTGGTCCTCGGGCACCGCGCCGGGACTGGTCAGCGCCGTCGACCTCACCGATCCCGCCAACCCGCGCGTGATCTGGCAGGGACTGCCCGGTCTGTCGATGCACGGCATGGGGTTCTCACACGACGGCACCACCTTGTACCTGGCCGACAACATCGGCGGCATGGTGATCATGGACATCGGCGACGTGCAGCGCCGTGACCCGAATCCGCAGGTACATCAACGCTCGCACCTCACCTGGGCCGACGGGTGGGCCACCCAGCACAACGTCCCAGTCACCTATCACGGTGTGCCTTATGTGTTCTCGGTCAACGAAGCAGGCTCGGGCGGGGTGAAGATCTTCGACGTCGCCGACCCGACACGCCCGCGACTGACCAACACGATCAAACTCGAGATCAACCTGCCCGACAACCAGGACGTTCTGCTGGCCTCATCGGGCGGCGGTTCACTGTTCAGCTACGACGCCCACTACTGCGCCGCGGACCGGCCCGTCGACCCGACCGCGCTGGCCTGCGGATGGACCTCCTCGGGCATCCGTGTCTTCAACGTGGAGGACCCGACGAAGATTCGCGAGATCGCCTACTACAACCCACCCGCGCGCGCCGACCGCAAGGACCTGCTCACCAACTCCTCACACGCTATCGCCGCGGTCCTCGGTCTGCCCGTGCTGGCGGCACCCACCGTCCTCCAGGCGATGGTGGAGGGCCGTTTCGATCTCGACCAGGCCCTGAGCAACCGCACCGGGATGCTCACCGCCGACCTGACCACCGACTGGTGCTTCTCACCACCGGAATGGCGCGGCAACCAACTGTGGACCACGTGCTCGGACAACGGATTCCTCACCCTGGAACTGTCCCCGACGGTCTACACCCCGCCCGTCGACCAGCACTCCCACATCGGCTCATGAACCCCACCCGCTGGATCCGAACCGCAGCCGTCGCCAGCCTGGCCTTGCTGCTGGTGGTCCTCGGCGCGGCCCTGCGCCCGGCCATCTCCCCTGAGCGGTCGACCGCGATCCCTGTCCTGAACGAGGTCGAGACCGGCTTCGTCCAGGACATGCTCGCCCACCACAACCAAGCCGTGCTGATGGTTCAGCGCCTCGACCTCGGTGTCGACCCGAGCGTGGCGGTGCTGGCTCGACAGATCGGCGAATCGCAACGCACCGAGATCGGCATGATGGCGGGCTGGCTTCGCATGGCCCGCGCCGCCACCATCAACCCCGAACCCATGGCATGGATGCACCCCGATCCGCCACAGCATCACGGGCATTCATCCGCCACACCGTCTGACACCGTCACACCCGCCCACGCGGCGACGATGCCGGGCATGGCCACCCAGACCGATCTGGACGCACTCGCCGCTGCCCGCGGCCGTGACGCGGAGGTGTTGTTCCTGGCACTGATGCAACGCCACCACTACGGCGGGATCCAGATGGCCCAAACCGCCGACCGGCTGATCGACGCGGGCGTCGTCGAACAAGCGGCCCGGGAAATGTATGACACCCAGACCCGCGAGGCAGGACTGCTCGGACTGCTCCTGGACCAGCGGACCCTTTAGCCGGAACGCACCGCTGCTGGCCCACCCACGATCTCGGCGCCACCTCTCGGTCGGAAACCCGACCGGGCACTTGCACCTGCCCCGCACACAAACCAGCAAGGACATGGCGTCGCAGCGACCGCCGGTCGACCGGAGCGGTGCTCGAAATCACGGTACCGACAGGCTGCGCGCCGGCACACCGCACTGCACGATCAGAAATGACGGCCCATGACCTGCGACGATATATCGCACCGCACTCCCGTTCCATCACGTCGCCGAATGCCGCCCGCATCGTCGGTCCCGGGCACTGCCATCGAAGGGATCGTCATCGAACTGATCGCCGGGTTACTGGCGCCGGACACGCACCAGGCGCGGCGACGGTGTGCGAGGATCGACACGGACACAGAACATTTCGTTGAAGCGCTGCAGGGAATCGCGGACGGCGAACCCGTCCCGGTCCGATATCCTCGCCTGGAACGCGCCGCACGCCGATGGGCACGCGGCCCGGTTCCGGTCGATGTCATCGTGCACGCCGTGCATAGGATCGCCGGTGAATTCATCGACCACGTCACCGACCTCGACCACAGCGGTGGGCATGACGGGTGCGCATCGAACGACCTCGACGTCTTCGGTACCCGCGTCGTGGCCGTGCTGGACGTGCTCGACCGACTCACCACCACCATCGCAAGCGGCTACACCTACGTCGCATCCGAACCACGCCCCACGCAGCGCCTGGCTGACCCACGAGCCCTCACGACCGGAATCCAGTACCACAGCAGCGCTGGACCGGGCCTCTCGGACGGATTCGCCATCGCCCCTCGCTACACGGTGATGGCCGTCCACGTCGCCACCGAGGCGTCGCCACCCCAAGAACCCACGCCCACGTCCACCCCCGATCGGGTAGTGCGCCTGATGCGACGCGAAATCGCGGCGCGATTCGGCCATTTGGAGATGACCGCGCTCTCCCCCATCGGCGGCACGATCGTGCTGCCCGAGCACCCCTTCACCGACCAGGACCTCGACCATCTGGTCACCGCGATCAGCCACGCAATCAACGCCGAGACGACGGTATGCCGAACCAGCGCGGACAAACACGAACTACCCGAGGCCACCGAACGTGCGCACCGACTGCTCGACCTCCTCATCGCCAATTCCTACCCACCACAGCTCTACCGCTACGAGGACATGCCGCTCGAGACCCAGATCGCTCGGCCCGGCCCCGGACGCGACGCGCTTGCCGCGATCCTCGACCCACTCGACACTCACCCCGAACTGCTGGAACTGCTACGCATCCACCTACGCAACAACTTCGACCGCCAGCGCACCGCCGAGCATTTCGGCATCCATTGCAACACCGTCGACCACCGACTACACCGAATCGAACGCCTCACCGGATGGAATCCAGCCAGCAGCGAAGGCGGCTGGCGACTCGGCTCGGCACTGACCGCCCGCACCTGGAGCCTCGGCCTGTCCCCCCGCCACTGACCAACAGCCGGGAGATCGTCCTCTCGATGCTGCGCGCTGCTTGCAGGGCCTCGATCCGCTTCGGCGAGATTTCGCATCCGCCGCAGCGATCCCAGCGGCAGCGGCGTGTCCGCCGGGAACTCGATAAGCGTCCGGACCTGGGGGTATCAGCAGTCGTGCCCTGCGGCAGGGGTGGGTCTTATCCTCCGGAACCGGTGGGCAGAACCCCGATCGCAGGCAAGACCAGGGTGCATTCCACTGGCTGCGGATGTTCGGGATCGAGAGCGTTGAGGACCAGCTGGGCGGTGACGGGGTCGGAGTTGATCGACAGATGGTCGGCGTAGTCCTGAGAGCACAGATCCTGCACGATGTAGTTGGCGACACCGGGTTCGTGGATCAGTCCTCCGGTATAGGGGAGAACTTCGTCGTACCGGGTGACGATCTGGGTGTAGGCGACGCCGGGAACAGCGATTCCACCCTCGTGCAGCTCGCGCATGAACGTCGAGCTGGATAGCCCCTCGCCTGCGACGGCATCCGCAGAGCCGCTACTCAAGCCGGGGCTGTTGATGCCCTGAACGCCACCGGCGAGCCCGACCATCCTCGACACCTTCCCGGCGCCGCCGCCGGCCTTGATATACCAATAGGGCATGGTCGCGCCCAGGGAATGCCCGACGATCGCGACCTTGCCCGCGCCGGTGACCTGGCGGACCCGGTCGATGAACGTGTCGAGAGTCGCCGCACCGTCACGCATCGATCCCAACCCCCCGATGAACCCGTCGGGGTCACCGCCGGGACTGTTGTAGGTCAGCGCGAAGACGCAGTAGCCCCCGTTGGCCAGCAGAGGACCGTATGTCTGCCAGTTGTTATTGCGATTGGCCAGAATGCCGTGGACCAGCACGACCGGCTCCGGATGCTGCACCGACGGCCGACACGCCCAATCGTTGGTCCCCGGCGGACTGGCCGCTCCACCCTGGAGCGCGGCCCGGATCGCGTCGATCAGGAATTGGTTCGGCACCGGATACGGTGTCGCGGGAGCCGGATCGGCATGAGTGGCCGCCACAATCCCGCCTTGCAAAGCCACGGCCAGCACCGCACCCACAGTCAACGTGCGCCACCAGCGATTCCGTGAACTGGTCAAACTCTTCATGCCGAGGACTATGACACGCGGCGACACGACTACATCGTCTACGAAAACTATTGTGGGGCAATCACAATCCTCTGGGTGAGACTCCACAAAATTGGATCGGAATCCGTCTCGGAAGACCTGACAGTCGCGCTCACCGCTCATCGGGCGGCGGCGCCGTCGACTGCTGGAACTGCGCTGCCTCCCGGCGTGCGTCTGATTCTGGTTTGGCACGGCCAATAATTAACCGCGCTACGATCCCACCTCGCCGCAACCGAACATCACCTCACCCCGAAATCGATACCGTGCTCGACACGCTGGTGAACACGTCCACCAGCCAGCCGTCCTACCCCGCGGTCCACGAGCCTCCCGCGCTATCACCGGCGGATTACCCGCAGTTCCGCGCCACAGTGCTCCGGCTGTCGGCCACGAGCGCGGCCGATTGCGTCGACGAGGTTCACCGCGACGGAAAACACCGCACCCTCTAGGTTCTGTGTCGAAGTCAGTTGGGGTCGCTGTTCGGCTCGACTTCAGCCATCCACATCCCGGACTCGCCGACCCGCTGTCCTGGCCAAACACGCCCCTTCTAGGGACTGCCGGATTTACACCCCTCGGCAACGGGTGATCTTCTCCACCAAAAATCATTCTTAAATGCGCATATCAACGTATGACTATACCGCCATCCGTGCCGACTGGTCCTCCCGCACCGGTCCGGCACTCCTACGTTCACGAAAGGTGTTCTCTCATGCCCGAACTCGATGCCACCGCGTGTGTGGTGTGCCGGTCCTGCCGGACGGGCCCGCGATATCCGGTCTCCGACGAGTCGGTGTGCGGGTCGTGTCTGGCCGAGTTGCCCTGTTGCGACGGCTGCCACGACCACGCCCTGCGTGTCACCGAAACCGCCGATGACCGTCGCCTCTGCTCGGCCTGCGCGCGCGCCTGGGGCGGGTGTGTGTCGTGTGCCCGGTTGACCGAACCGCACGAGCGCACCGACACCGACCGGGTCGTGTGCTATCCGTGTGCGTCGGCGTTCTTCGACCGGTGCTTCCACTGCGGTAGACACAGCGCCGCCAGCCGCTACGTCTCCGGCGGCCTGCGCGCCTGTACCCGTTGCGCGGGCGGGTTCACCGCCTGCGAGCGGTGTGGGACGCTGCGGCGCGGCGGCCGTGAATGTGAGCTGTGCAGTTATCCGGCGCGGGTGCGTAATTACAGTTTCAAACCCGACCCGCGATTCCACGGCGACGGCCCGCTGTATCTAGGGCTCGAACTCGAGATCGTCGTGCCCGACCACGTCCACGACACCGCCGTCGGCGTGGTGACCGATCGCCTGGGCGGGCTCGGGTATGTGAAGCGGGATTCCTCGATCGAGCCCGGCGGATTCGAACTCGTCTCGCACCCGATGAGTTACCGCTACGCCCTCGACGAGTTCCCCTGGGGACTACTGGGTGAACTCGCCGAACTCGGGTGCGGCACCAACGCCGGTGTCGGGTTGCATGTGCATGCCAGCCGCGCCGGGTTCGTCTCCCCCGCGCATGTGTATCGGTGGATGAAGTTGCTGTACCGCAACGAATCTCAGGTCACTCGGTTGGCGCGGCGGCGTTCACGCTATGCCCCGTTCGATCGTGTCGCGCGGTCTCGGGTCAAGGACACCGCGAAGAACCATGTCGCGGCTCTGGGTTTGGACCGGTATCAGGCGATCAACCCGTATCCGCGTCACACCCTGGAGTTGCGGGTGTTCTCCTCCTCGCTCGATGTCGGGCGGGTGCAGGCGGCGTTGGCGTTCACCGCCGCCTCCATCGACTACACCCGAACCCTGCGGATCGCCGATGTGCGGGCCGGGGCGTGGGAATGGGATCGCTTCGCCGCCTGGGTGCATACGCGCCCAGCGTATTCGCCGTTGGTCGCGCAGTTGCGTGAGTTGGAGCTCACATGTGCCTGCTGAGCTGTTTCCCACCCGGTGTCGCACCGGATCCGGCGGCGTTGCGGATCGGGGCCCAGACGAATCATCACGGCCACGGCTACGCCCTGATCACCGGCGACCGGATCCGTGTCGGGCACAGCATGGCACCCGAACCACTCATCGAGGAATTCACGCGACTACGCGCCCGATATCCGGGCGGGTACGGGTTGTTTCATTCCCGCTACGCCACCCGCGGTACCCGCAGCCTCGACAACTGCCATCCGTTCCACCTCGGCGGCGACCCACGAACAGTGTTGGCGCACAACGGAACCCTTCCCAAACGTGTACATCCCCGCGCTTACGATCCACGCTCGGACACCCGCATCGCCGCGGAGGAGTATCTGGCCGGGGCTCCGTTCGGGTCGATCGACACCCACCGCGGCGCGCGCGGGCTGGCGTCGTGGCTGGGGTCGAGCAAACTGCTGATCCTCACCGTCGATCCCACCTACGCCTATCCGGCGTATCTGTTCAACGAGTCGGCCGGCATCTGGGACAACGGGATCTGGTACTCCAACCCCGGCTATCAGCCGATGTCGCGGCGATGGCCCGAGCGTTACCGCCTGCGCTGCGGGGGATGCCGCGAATTCGACCTGGACCGCCGCGGCCGTCACTGCACCGGATGTGGTTGGTGCTTCGACTGCGAACAACCCTTCCCCCACTGCCACTGCCACACCCGCCACCGCACCACACCGCGCGGCAGCCGCGGCGCCACCGCGCGCAATCACACGCACCGCCGCGATTCGGATCGGATCCGCGCCACCACCCCCAGCACTACCTGAACCCCGGCCCACCACCGTCCGATCCTCACCTCCATACGCCCCCGAGCCCCCGCACGACCAGCCGGTTCTCCCGGTGGTCGTGCGGGGGCTTGGTCGTTTCCGTCGAAAGGTCGTGATCGCTCATGCCCACCGCCACTTTGCCCGATACCCACTGTGCGCAGTGCTCGCTGCCGGTCGCCGCGGACAGTCTGGTCGCTCTCGCCGAAGGAGACCGGGTCTGCCAGGACTGCGTCACCGAGCTGTCGTTCTGCGACGGCTGCGCCACCCCCGCCCGCACCACCAGCTACACCGTCGCCAATACCGCGCTGTGTGGTGGCTGCTCCGCAGGCTGGTATCGGTGTGAGCGTTGCGATCTGTTCACCGGTGAGATCGTCGCGATCATCGACGGCCCCGACGTGTGCGGGTCCTGTGCGCGGGAGTTCGAACGCTGCGACGACTGCGGCGCCTATGCCCGTCACACCGAGACCGTGCAGAGCGGCGACGACGTCTGCTCGACCTGCCGCCACGAGGACTACCACTACTGCGAGGACTGCTACACCCTGGTCCCGCTCGATGACCAGCATTGCGAAAGCTGCTACGACGAGGACCGTGGCCACGAGCTGGTCCACGACTACTCCTACACCCCCACCCCCCTGTTCCACGGCCACGGCCCGCTGTTTCTGGGCATGGAACTCGAACTCATCACCCCCTACTCCCGCTACAACGACGCGGTCGTGCTCGCGGTCGCCGAACTCGGAGACCTCGGCTATCTGAAAGAGGACGGCTCCATCCACCCGACCGGCTACGAACTGGTCACCCACCCGATGTCGTGGGAGTACGCGCGCACCCGCTTCCCCTGGCAACTCTTGAACAAACTGCGACTGCTCGGCTGCCGCACCGACACCACCGTCGGTATCCACGTCCACGTCTCCCGCGCCGGATTCGACTCACCCGCTCACGTCTATCGGTGGTTGAAGTTCGTGTACCGCAACGAATCCCAGGTCACGACCCTCGCGCGGCGTCGCTCGCATGATTGGGCGGAGTTCTCCGCGCATGCCCGCTCCCGAGCGTGCGAGTACGCCAAGGGCAGCCGACACGGGTGGGGCCGCTACCAGGCGATCAACGTCAACCCTGCCCACACCTTCGAGCTGCGGGTCTTCGCCTCCTCCCTGCACCCGCGCCAAGTCAAAGCCGCCCTCGCTTTCGCTGCGGCGTCGGTCGAATACACCCGCACCCTCACCGCCGCCCAGGTCGCGCGTCAGCGGGGTTGGGAGTGGTCGGCGTTCACCGCCTGGCTCACCACTCGCCCCGACTACGCCGATCTGCTCACCGAACTGGAGGTCCTGGCATGTGCATGCTGACATTCGTCAAACCCGGCGCCACCCCCGACATCGCCGCACTGCGCAACGGCGCCTGGTCCAACCCGCACGGGCACGGCTACGCCCTGATCACCGCAGACACGATCACCACCGGACACAGCCTCGACCCCGAAACCGCACTCGCAGAATTCGCGGCCCTGCGCTTCGAATACCCGCACGGCCCGGCGTTGTTCCATTCCCGATTCGCCACCCACGGCAAACCCACCCTCGACAACTGCCACCCCTTCCCGGTGGGTGGCGACGAGCGAACCGTGCTGGCCCACAACGGGATCCTTCCCCCCAACGTCCACCCCGGCCCCGGCGATGAGCGGTCCGATACGCGGATCGCGGCCGAGGACTTCCTGCCCACGGCTCCGTTCGGGTCGTTGGATTCCTGGCGCGGCCGCGAAGGCCTGGAACGCTGGCTGGGCAGCGACAAGTTCGTGCTGCTCACCCTCGACCCCGCCTACGCCCAGCGTGCCTACATCTTCAACGAAGCCCGCGGGCACTGGGACAACGACACCGGGATCTGGTACTCCAACCACGACCACCTCCCATCACGCTGGCACTACGAGGATTACAGCGACTACGGGTACTGCCACGGCTGCGGAGAGGAAGACAGCACCCTCGCGGGCCCGCACTGCTGCCACTGCGGATTCTGCGCCGCCTGCTACGCACCCTTCCCCCACTGCGAATGCCCCGACCTGGCCGGGCACCAACGCTACGCCGCACTCCTCGACATGGAAAACGCATGAACCGGAACCACTTCCGGCCGCACAGCATTCGAGAGGAGAGCGCCTGTCATGCCCGGATGCCCGAACCTGGCCGATATCCGCCTCCACACCCGTGACATCGAGGACCACCACGTCATCCTCAGCACCGACGGACAGCGCGTCCGAATCGTCATCCGCGACACCGAGCATCCCGACACCGACGGGTGTTACACCGATCTCGGACCCGTAACCGCCACCACGCTGGCCGCGGTGATCAACCTCAGACACATCCCGATGCAGTGGGCCACTGCATCGGCCGGTGACCGATGAGCCCCGATCCCGCCGTCACCGTCGAACTCCATCGCCTGCGGCGGTCGGGGACACCGGTCACGCTCACCCTGCGCGGCGGGCACCGCCAAGACGGCGTCCACATCGCCGCGGTCCACCGCCACCACACCGTCTTCCACCGCGACGGTCGCGGTGAGCAGGTGCTGCTGCCGTTGCGATTCATCCACGCCGTGGCCCCGCACACCTCCACCACCACCGTGAAGGAGTCCACCACCGATGAGCGAACCCATTCCCACCTACCGTGACCAACTCACCACACTATTGCTCGCCGAGCTCCTCACCCACCTCGACGCCGGCGCGGCCTTGACCTCCTACAGCCACGGCGTCGCCACAGCCCTCGGCCACGAGGTGCTGGCCACCTTCGACCATCTGCTCGCACCGTTCTCCGACAGCGCAGGGCGGCTGCGCGTCTACCACCAGATACTCGCCGCCCCCGATGGCGACACCGTGCGCACCGCCCCGGCGGCGGGTGAGCCCGAATGAGCGTCGACCTGTCGAGCTACACCGCTCGCCTTCGCCTGGACCCGCACTATGCCGCCTACCTGCCCGACGATGACCGGATGCCGATGTCCATGCTGGTCGTCGGGTATCACGCGGCGTTCGCCACCGGTCCGCGACCGGGCACCCCGGTCGCGGATTTCGACGGCCTGCCCTCCCTCGCCGAGAACACCGTCGGGTTGGCGCTGGTGCGGATCGAATACGCCACCCAGATCACCACGATCATCCCCGACGGTGGCAGCGAAACCAGTTGGGCACGTGATCCGTTCGGGATCGGGCTGCCGGAGTTCGGGTGGCGGCTGGTCCCCACCCAACACCGTGATGGCCGGTGGGTGATCGCGTCGGGGTCGTGGGCCGCCGGTGCCCGCCAAGCCGTGCTGCCCCGATCGGTGACCATCCAGGTCCCCGGAACCCCGACCGTGGTCGGTGTCCACGACCGCGACCCGCACACCGGAAACCGTTGGCCGAGCACATGATCATCGGTCACATCGGTGAGCTCACCGCGTGGATCGAGGCGAACCTGCCCGCCCTCGACCCCGACCGCTTCCACCCCTGGACCAGCGGCACCGCGGTCCCGGGCGCGCGGACCGCACGCATCGAGGTCCGCGTCCACAGCACCGCTCTGCCCGTACGGAAACTCGGCGTCGACCTGTTCGCCCAGCCCCTCACCGACCAGACCGCCACGTAACCGCCTGCCGAGGTGCGGCTGCTCTCGCGGCTCCCTTCTTTCTGGATTCGAGGTGAACTATGTCCTCCACACCGTCCTCTCCCGCCGACCCCGCGCGGGTTCCGGTCCCCGACCGGCTCGCAGCCAGGCCGACCTCGCGCGGGCTGGTCGTCCCCTACGTCACCCTCACCCACCGCGACCCCGCCCGACCGGTCTGGGGCATGCTGCACCACCACCGCCAACGCCACACACTGTGGGCCAAACTGTGTCAGATCTGCGGGCAGCCCCTGCACGAGCGTGTCGTGCTCTACCTTCGATCGGTCGACTACCAGCGTGGACTCTCGGTGGAGCCGGGATTGCATCCCGAGTGCGCCCACTACAGTCGCCGGGCCTGCCCCATGCTCACCGGACAGCAACAGCACTACCACCCCAACCCGGCGGTGCGGCTCGCGCGATGCGCGGATCCCGACTGCGGATGCCGCTACTGGCAGCCCCGCCACCCCGACCCGCGCGAGAAAGCGCGCGAGGCCCAACCGGCCGAAGCCTGGTACGAGGCATGGCTGGCACGCTCGGACTACCGCGTCATCGATGACCCCGGTACCGAGCATCTGGCCCCCGAAACCGGAATCGACCTGCGCGGTGTCCGGTTCTTGCGGCTGCGCAAGATCCGCGACGCCGCTCAACCCGCTACCGACCAGCCGCCCGAACCCTTGGCGATGCTGATCGCGATCCGTGCACTGTTCGGCACCTGACCAACTCAACCGGGCCATCGGCGCATTGTGTGAAAGGAGTTGTGTGGGAATGGATTTTCTCGAAATCACCCGCCGGATCGCGGCCGGGCTCGGGCCCGGGTGGCGTGCCGAGCCCGGCTACATGACCCAACGACACAGTCAGTTGTTCGGGCCCGGTGATCAGTCGTTGATGATCACCCACGGCGATGATTCCCACCGCCGGACCGATCACGGCCGCTTGCGCGTCGTCGGCACCTACCAGCCCCCGTTCTCGGCCTTCCGCTGCAGCGGCGACACCGACCACCACATCACCGTCGCCGCCCACCGCCCACCCGCAGACATCGCCGCCGCCATCGAGCGGCGTCTGCTCCCGGGCTACCGACAGACGCTCGACGGCTACCGGCGGTCCGCCCGCGCGGACGCGGTCGTGCTGGCCCGACGCGACGCGATCCTCGAGGAATTGGCCGCGATGTTGGCGCCGGTGCACCGACTGCGGGAGGACGGCATCGAATTCGGTCACCACTGCGATCCGGTCTCGGCCTCGATCCGGGTGCTGCGCAGCGGTGACGCCGAAATCGCTGTGCGTGTGGACCGCGACCACGTCCTGGACCTGGCCCGTCACCTCGCCACCCTCCGCCCTGGGACAGCGGCATGAACGCCGTGACTTCCGTCGTCGGTCGCGCGCACCACCATCCCGGCCAGGGCGCACCGACCGTCCGGGCGGCGTTGACCAGTGCTGCTCGCGGGTTCCACGTATTCCCTTTACATGCGGGCAGTAAGGTCCCCGCGGTCGAGAACTGGGAGAACGCCGCCACCCTCGACCCTGCCCGGATCCACCGGTGGTGGCGCCGCTGGCCCGCAAACAACATCGGCATCGCATGCGGGCCCAGCCGCCTACACGTCATCGACCTGGACACCAGCCACGACCAAGACCCACCAGCACGATGGGCGGGAGCCCGCGACGGCCGCGACGTCTTGGCCCGCCTCGCTCACGAGGCCGGACAGTCGCCGCCGATCCCGACGTTCGCGGGCGCCACTCCCTCCGGCGGCATGCACCTGTACTACCGACCCCCACCAACACCGCTGTTACGCAACACCATCGCCCGACTCGGCTGGCGCATCGACAGCCGCGGGATCGGCGGATACGTCGTCGCACCCGGCTCCACATTGGCCGCGGGCCGCTATCGGGTCCTCGACGACCGAGACCCGATCCCGCTGCCGCACTGGCTGGCCGAACTCCTCGCACCACCACCCGCACCCCTGCTACCAGTCGTCGCGACCTCCGACATCGGGCACCCAGACGCCTACATCGCCGCGGCGCTACGCAACCAAGCCGACCGGATCTCGAACGCGCGCACAGGTACCCGGCATCAGACGGTGTTGTTGGCAGCCAACAGCCTCGGGCGGCTCGTCGGGGCGGGACTGCTCGACCGCGACCACGCCTACACGGTTCTGTTCGACGCCGCCGCACATCATGTCGGCGTCGACGGCTTCACCGTGCTCGAAGCCGCCCGCACCATCGACGACGGCCTCACCTACGCCGCGCACCGCACGGCTACCCGCCCACACCGGCAGTGACACCCACCCATCGACCCGGCCACACCTGCCCCTGCGATGTGCCGCGTTCCCGGCCTGCCGATCGGCGCGGCCGCTATTGCAGAATGGGGAGTTGATTCCCTGTGATGTCATCGATCGATTTGTGGTTTCCGTTGGATCAGGTGTGGCCGATCGCCGAGCACGCGATGGCCGCACCGGAACATTCCTGGTCTCCCTACGACACCGAAAATCCGCCGGTTCCGGCGTTGATCTGGGCCAAGGACGAGGGCACCTACCTACTCAGCAACGGACGACCCCGCCAACTCGACCCCCACCGGCCCGGCCACTCGATCATCTGCCACGCCGTGGGCTGGACCGACTCCCACACCGGCCTGGGCACCACCGCGGTCGGCGGTGACGACTTCGCCGAATACATCGCCCTGACCGAACACGACGAGACGACCCCACCGTTGATCGACCTGATCCGCGAATTCGGGCCGCACCACGGATGGCTCATCCTCACCGTCGAACCCAACAAATACACCGTCGCCGTCCAACGCCCCGGACCGACCAGTCCACGCCCCTGACACCTGTCGAAGACGCTCGAATCCAGCCTCTTCCACATACAGTCACTTCCCGGTCGGTGGCCGGTGACCGCTCTCCCACCACGTGCGCGCCACCCGGCGGGTGGTGTCTTCTTCCTGACTCACACTACGGAGGATCTGTCATGTCGAATTCTATGCCCGTGCAGGTCGTGACCCGCACCGAGTACGAGCAGCTGATCGAGCGCGGGTATGCCGGTGCGCTCTCGGCGCTGACCGACGATCGGGTCAGCGCCCAGTGGCGGGATCGGTTCCCGGACTGGCGCGCCCGCAACTGGGTCTACACCGACACCGCTGGTGACGGGGTACTTCGCTTGGCCCCGCTCAACGTGACCCGCCAGCGCCGCGCCGCCGCCTGAGACCCGCACCCACCCAACCCATCCGGATATCGACGCCCACCCTTGCCCTCGGCTCGTTCACGCCTTGGGTGGGCGTCGACTCACTTTCCGAGGAGTTCACCGATGAGTACCGCTTCCCTGTCCCTCGTCGCCGCCACCATCGAGACATCCGACCAGCCCGACACCGACCAGACCACCACCACCGACACCGACACCGACACCGACACTATCGGGGAGAACGCGGACGTGGAGTTGGTGGCGCCGCCGGAAGCGGTGGCGGAGTACAAGGATCCGCACGAGCTGATCATCGATGAGAACGTGCGGATGAGTTTCGATCTGGACGACTACCCCGAGCAGGAAGCCTCGATCCGCGTGCGGGGGGTGCGGGCACCGGCGCTGGCGCAGCGCGGAGCGGACGGGAAGATCCGTGTCTACGACGGGCAGCTGCGGGTCCTGTTGGCCCGCAAGGTCGGACTCGCGCAGGTGCCGGTGTGGATCACCCCCGCCGACCCCGATGTCGTGGATAACGAACAGCGTATCGAGCGCCTGCTGGATCAGATCACCCTCAACGACCGACGCATCCCACTGCCCGAGGTCGACCGCGCCCGCGGGATCGCGTTGATGCTCGAACTCGGCGCGACCCCGACCCGGATCGCGCAAGGGCTGGCCCGTAAACGTGGCGAGGTCGCCAAGACAGGTGCGATCGGCGCGTCCCAGACCGCGACCCGGTTGCTGGCCGAGCGGCAGTTCGATCTCGACCAACTCGCGGTCATCGCCGACTACGACGCCCGCGGCGACACCGACGCCGTGACACGTCTGGAAAACGCCGGACGCTGGGACTTCGGCTACACCCGCCGCCTGATCGACAACGAACGCGCCACCACCCGCGACCGGCTCGAGACCGCGCTCGCCTACGCGGTCTACGGATTCGGCATCCTCACCACCGAACCCGACACCGACACCGGATACCTGCCCATCGAGCGGCTGGTCACCGAGGCGGGCGAGCCGGTCACCGTCGAGCACCTCTACACCGACCCGACCCTCTGGGTGGTGTGGCTGGCCGTCGAACGCGGCCGACTGCTCGTCGACACCGAATCCGGTGCCCACGTCGCGATCGAGGACGTGGACTGGAGCACCCGCGCCAACCCCGACGCCACACCTGCCGACGGGTTGCGCCACGTCGACACCGTCACCCGCGCCGACAAGTGGACCCCGACCTACTACCTGCCCGAGAAGGCATTGCCAGGAAGCGGATTCACGATCCTCGCCACTGCGCCCGATCCGGAGGCTGAAGCTGCGGTCGTGGCTGCCCGGGAGCAAGCGCGGTTGGATCGGCGGCGGGTGCGCGTGCTCAACGAACGCGGCGAGGCGGTCAACGAACGTCGCTACGAGTTCCTGCCACGTTTGCTCGCCGGTGCCACGCTGCCGCGTGACACCGCGGCCTTCGTCGCCGAAACCCTCGCTCACCGACTCGCCTTCGACGAACGCGCACAGGTGAGTGCCCTGTTGGGCATCGAGGCCAGCACCGAATCGCTCGTGGCCGCGATCAGGGCGGCGTCGCCGAATCGGGCGTGGAAGATCGTGCTCGCCATGCAGGTCGCCATCGCCGAACTGAAGATCGGCAAGAGCCTGTGGCGCGACGGGGGCGAGTCGACCGGGCGGTATCTGCGGTTCCTGTCCGAGGCCGCCACCGAGCTCAACGCCCGCACCGGTGACACCGACTTCGCTCTCGTCGAGGTCGAACAAGCCGCCGCCAAGCTGATCGACTACCGCGACATCGATATCGAGTCCTGAACCCGCACAACCATCGACCGGCCCGCCACCGATCCTCGTGGCGGGCCGGTACGCGTTGTGTCCCAACCGAACAGGAAGGAAACACCCTCATGGCCGGAGACACGATCATCACTGTCACGGGAAATCTGACGTCGGACCCCGAATTGAGATTCACGCCCAACGGGGTCGCGGTGGCTGATTTCACCGTCGCTTCCACACCCCGCTACTTCGACCGCAACACCAACGAATGGAAAGACGCCGAAGCGTTGTTCCTACGCTGCAACATCTGGCGCGACGCCGCCGAGAACGTCGCCGAATCCCTCCCACGCGGCGCCCGGGTCATCGTGACCGGACGGCTCAAGCAACGACGCTGGAAGACCGACGACGGACAGAATCGCACCACCACCGAACTCGAGGTCGACGAAGTCGGCCCGAGCCTGAAATACGCCACCACCACGATCAACCGCGTCCCCCGCAATCCCGATCCGGGCGGCAACAGCAACAACGGTCGCTCGGCCGGACGCCCCGCCGCGCAGGAACGCTCCGGCGACCTCGTCGGCGCGGGTGTCGGCGCCGGTCCCGGGTCCGAGGATCCGTGGGCGTTCACCGGGTCGGGTTCCTTCGGCGGGTCCGGCGAGCCACCGTCCTTCTAACAGCCCACCCACGCGCGGGGATGCCCGGCGCGGCCGATCCTGCGCTGCAGCCGGGCATCGTCGCGCACCCAGACCGACCGACGACCTCGACCGACCGCCATCCCCACTGCGGTCCCGAGGAGGAACCAGCTCTGCCCAGCACCACGATCCTGACCACCCAGTCCCAAGGCTTCGCGGCGGTACTCGACGAACCGCATCCCGTCTACGCCGCGCTGTCCGCAGCGGTCGTGATCCCGATCGCCGACGAGCTCGCCGCTGAGCGCGCCCCGTGCAGGAGTCCGGTCCACGATCCTGTACCGATCGCCTACCTGATGTCTCGTGACGAGCCACCGGCGGCAACGCCTACCGCAGCAAGTTCCGCAACACGACGTGCCCAGTGCACGACGGTCCCGCGGGACGCGGGCGGCTGGCATTGCTGCCCCACCCGTGCATTACAGGCCGGGCAAGCGACAGCGAGACAGTGTCTAGACCACTCAGAAGTCATGTCGTCAACTCCCCAATCACTCGTCGACGACAAAGCGTAATCGGGTAGCTCGATCGTAAATTTCTGCGGCGAATTTCGCTACCGGGTTCGGGCCAGATGTGCCAGACGTACCGACGGACGGAGCCGACCGCACGTGTCAAGCAGCATCAGCGTAGCTGTCGGGGTGGCAACGATCGCAAGATCCTCAAGTCACACCGCCATGCAGATCGGCATCCCCCGTTGCCGATACCGAACTCAGACCCGGTGATGCCCGACACGGCCGATCCCGCGCTACCGCCGGACAACGTCGCGCCCCCGGACCGACCGACGACACCGCTCGACCGCCATCCCCTGCCCCCAAAGAAGGAACCACTATGCCCAGCACCACGATCCCAACCACCCACTCCCAGGATTTCAGCGCAGTGCCCGGATACCGCGACGACGAACCGCACCCCGTCTACGCCGCGCTGGCCGGAGCGGTCGTGGTCCCGATCGCCGACGAACTCGCCGCCTGGGCGCACCCCATGCGGGAGTTCGGGCACGATCTGCGACTGGTCGCAGCACCCAGTCCGGCGACCGACGCCGTGCGTACCGATCCGCACGCGGTCGCGGCGCGGCGCGCCCGTCGCACCCCGCGCGCGACCCCGGTGGCGTTGCGTCATCGGGTCCGTGACGCCCGCGCTGCGGCGGCCCGCTGCAGGGCCGAGGCCGAACTCGATGATTACTTCGCCGACCGCGAACCGTTGGCGGCCTGAGAAGGGGCCGGGTCGAGAAGGAGTCGGTCGGGGTGTCCGGGGTGTTCGTCTGCCCGGGTGCCCCGCCTTCCTGAAGGGCTACCAGGGCGGTGCCCGCCACGCCTGCGGGCCCGCGCCCGGACGCCCACGAATTTCCCCAGCGCGCCGACCACCATGCATGACCGGGTTCGGGGGTGTGCGCGGAAATTCGTGCTCGCCCGCAACGGCCGCGTTCCCTCCGCCGTGTCGGTCCCCACCCTGGTCGGGCGCCCTTCAGGCGGGTCACCCGACCAGCCGCCCACCCCTCGTGTCGCGAAAAGCACACGCCAGCACCGGGGGCGGGTTGCCTCCTCTTCGCGCGAACGGAGAACCCCTTCATGACACTGCGATTCCCCACCCTGTTCCAGACCGCGCTGTTCTGCCTGCACGGCCTCCACACCACCCACCCAGTCCTGGCCCGGCGGAAGTTCCCCGACATCCTGCCCCTGGCCAGCGAGGCCGAACGCGCTGTCCTCGACCAGATCGCCGACGCCTTCACCCGACACCCGTTCCAGACCGCGCACAAACGCATCGACGCCCTCTGGCGCAGTGTCGACGAGGATCTGAAGGATCTGGTCAACGCCGCCGCGTCCCTGTCCGACCCCGGCCTCTACCAACCCACCACACCCGAATACGTCGAGGTGTCGCTGGCGGCCGCGGAACTGCCACCCATGCCGATGCGGATACGCTACCGCCCACCCGTCACCACCCGACAACCCTCCCGAGCCATCGACGCCGCACGCCACCACCCCGACGCCATCACCGCACGAACCCAAGCACGGGCCCTGCGAAGCCGTCCGATTCCGGGCGATCACCGCGCGCCCATGCTCGCTTGCCTGATCGAGCGTGACCGTCGACTCGACGAATACACCGACACGAACCTGTTCCGGGACGCCACCTCCATGCCCGACCCCGACGACAGCACCCTCGAACCAGAAACACCGCAGCGCCACCGACAGCGTCCGAGCGCGAACGAACCGGCCACCGCGAACGATCAGCCGGTCGAAAAGGAGGGCACCATCGAGGACGAACAGCGGGCGCGGGAGTTGAAGAAACGGCGGCGGCCCCGCGATCACGAAGAAGCCACCACCGCGTGGGACCGCGAATACCTCAACTACGTCCTCGGCCAGCACGAGCACCTGCGCCGCGACACCGACCAGACCCTCGACCAAGCCACCACCGACTACCTCGCCGACCACGACACCGACACCGACACCGGAGCCGGGGCCGGGGCCGCGCCGCAGGGTCGCCGCGCCGGACAGGGTGTGCGACGGCGAGGGGGCCGTGTCGCGCGTGGGGAGGCCGAGCACTTCGCCCGCGAGCGCACCGGACTGCGGGTGCGTGACGACGCCCGCCCCGAGATCCCGACCCAGGGCAACGGTCTGGACTACGACGCCGCCGCGATGGTGCCGGTCATGGGATGGCGGTGCGTGTCCTGCTTCATCGAACGCGCCATGAACGACCAACGCCCCCTCCACTCCCGTGGTGGGCGGTTGGTCTCCGACGACGGACTGTGCGACAGCTGCCGCGCCGACGACCGCCCCGGGATCGCGCCGCTGCCCGAGAAGTTCACCCTCGAACAATTCGTGTTCTCCCGCTGCGACTACCTCACCACCACCTACCCCACTACCGCGCACGCGCTGATCGTCGAAGTCTGGAACCGGGCCTCACCCCACCCGATCTGCCGACACCTCACCCGCTACCTCGCTACGCACCCTGAGCTGACACCCAACCCCAACCGTCCGTTCGAGCGCGCCACCGAACACGCCGCCGACCAGCCGTCGCGGCGCTCCACACAGACCAGGGCGCGGAAGAACCGTGTCCGTTTGGGAGCCGGTCAACGCCACAGCCGCTGCGAGGGCTGCATGAACCACACCGTCGTACACGCCGACAACTACTGCACCAGTTGCCGCATCGACCTCGCAACGGTCACTCCCGCCCGCCGCACCCACGCGGCCTGACCGCTCCCCCTGATCGCCGGTCCGTCGCGGTGTCCACTCCCGCGGCGGACCGGACCACCATCACCAACCTCCTACCCGGCAACTCCCGGCGATACCCTCACCTCACCTCCGCCCACAACGAACACTCCCCACTCGCTTCGCTCTCATCCACCCATCAACCCCTCACTCCACCTTCCACACGCCCCATCACCCTTCTCCCTCCCCCGCCTCCTCTTTTCTCAAGCACACCTCTGGCATTTAGGCATAACTCGGACATCGACGGAAAAGTGACAGCTGGAACCTGGTGCAGGTGGACTGTCGGAGGCGGCTTGATCCGGTACGCCTGCGCCGACCGGGAGTCGTTGACTCGGCTGTGTCCGCGGCTACGGTGAGGCGACAATGCCACCTTTCCGTTGACGGTCCGCAGCGGATTCTTCGCGAAGATCCCTGGTTCTGCTGCAACACTTCACCCGTGAGGTCTTCGATCTTCCTGGTTCGGCACGCTCAGTCCGTCCCACCCACCCCGAACGGGCCCACCGAGTATCAACGGCCGCTGACCGAGGAAGGCAGAACCCAAGCGAACCAGCTCGCCGATTCCCTGGCCGATCTCAATCCCGGCGTGGTCATGTCCAGCCCCTACCTGCGTGCCATCCAAACCCTCGAACCCTCGGCCCGGCAGTGGAACCTACCGATCCACACCGACCAGCAGCTGCGGGAGTGGGATTCGGGGATCGAACCAACTCCCCACTACGAGCGCCTTTACGAGCAAAGCTGGGCCCGCCCACGGTGGGCGCGCCCCGGCGCGGAAAGCCTGCACGAACTCACCGAGCGCGCGGTCCAGACGCTGACCGACATCATCGAAGAGCCTCCGCCCGGGTGCCGCGTCATCATCGGCAGTCACGGCACATTCATCTCGCGAGCACTGATCGGTCTCGGATTCCCTGGCATCGACTGGGCCTTCCAACAGGCCATGCCGATGCCCGCGGTCTACCGGCTGCAGTTCGGCGACTCCAGCGTGCACGCGGTCGGCCCAGGTCTCTGAACTCCACGTTCGGTCAGCCGGCCCACGATGATCCCCGGTTTCCAGGGCTATCCGCGATCGGTGGTGACGGGGTGAAAAACTCGTCACTATGTCGCAGCTGCGGGTTGGTGTCCTGGTCTCCCACAACGGATCGAACCTCAGGGCGCTCCACTGTGCCTCGGCCCAGCCCGATGCAAAATTCGTGATCGCTGCGGTGATCAGCAACAACAGCGGATCCGGTGGCTTGGACTATGCACGCGAGCAACAGATCCCCACTGCGCACCTGTCGACCAGAACCCACCCCGACCCTGACGACTTGGACAATGCCATCAGAGCGATGCTCGTCGAGAACGGAGTCGACTGGGTGGTGACCGCCGGGTACATGAAAAAGCTCGGCCCGGCCACCCTCGAGGAGTTCGCGCCGCGAATCATCAACATCCACCCAGCGCTGCTGCCGAAGTTCGGCGGCCAGGGCATGTGGGGGGCGCACGTACACCGGGCCGTTCTGGAATCCGGAGAGCCGGTCAGCGGCCCCTCGATCCACCTGGTCGACGACGAGTACGACGCCGGCGAAGTCATCGCCCAGCTCGAAGTGCCGGTGCTGCCCCACGACACCGTCGATACCTTGGCCGCGCGCGTACTCGCTGCCGAACACACGCTGCTGCCCAGGGTCATCGCCCAACTCGCCGCCGGACAGCGATTCTCCTGAATATCCCTCGCCCGTAGATCCCGCAACGCGACCCTGGCCAGACGGTGACCACCATCCAGCCGCGCTGCGCGACATAGTCCCACCAGCGACAACACGAACAACACCCCGAACAGTTCGGGTCGTAAAAGAGCGGTTCACCGACACTTTCCGGACTATCGACGGAAATTGGACAAGTCCGAGGTCCCGCAGGCGGACCATCGGACACGTTGCCAGCGTCGAGATCCTGTCGACCTCAACGGCTTTGACGGCCGAAAGGCAGCAGCGCTTGCCAGGTGTCACCAGGACCTTCAATCGACCGCGGCGCCAGCGCCTCGTGTAAACCTGCTGGACAGGCTCGCACTCGGGGGCCGAGGATCGGCCGATGCAGGCTGCGCTGTCCGCTGCTCGGATCACGTTGGTTTCGCTCGCCGAGGAGCATCTCGACTACGAGATCGAGTTGGACTCCGACCCCGAGGTAATGACCTATCTCGGCGCCGGTACAGCACGATCGCGTCCGGAGATCGAACAGGCGCACCATCGTCGACTCACCGCTGCCACGCTCACGTCCGGGCTCGGCTACTGGGTTGGGTTCGTCGAGGGCCAGTTCGTTGGATGGTGGACGCTGTCGACTCCGGAGCGTCCGGATCAGGGCCCGGTCGAGGGACAGGCCGAGCTCGGTTACCGACTGCTGCCGCGATATTGGCGCCGTGGCGTCGGCAGTGAGGGAGCCCGGGAATTACTCCGACACGGCTTCGTCGACTTGGGGCTGGAGCGGATCTTCGCCGAAACGATGGCCGTCAATACCGCCTCCCGCGCAACCATGGCCTCCATCGGCATGCGATACGTCCGCACCTTCCACCTGCCGTGGGAACACCCGATCCCCGGCAGCGAACACGGCGAAGTCGAATACGCCCTCACCAGCGACAACTGGCGGACCCACCAACGCCACTAGACACACCCCCGCGACCTGCCCCCGACCGGCTCGTGTTCGACCGGATCCCGAGCGTGCGACTGAACCGATAAACAATTCGGTCACGAATGCAGTCTCAGCCGTGCTCGCCGACCGATAAATAGCTCAGCGCGTTCGACTTTTCCAGCGTTTTCGTGCTCGATGGAGTGATGACCGCGACGATACATAAAGTCGTCGCAGGCAATGGCTACCAGTACTACCTGCGAAACGTCGCCGCGGGAGACAACGACTCCCGCGGTCGATCCTCGCTGTCCGACTACTATTCCGCCCACGGCGAGGCACCGGGCGCGTGGCAGGGCTCCGGCCTGGCCGCCCTCGGCATCGACGCGGGCGCGGAAGTGACCGAGTCACAGATGAAATCGCTGTTCGGACTGGGTAGACACCCGGACGCCGAACAGATCGAAGACGACGTCTACGACACACGCCTGGCCGCCGGCGATACACCGAAAGCAGCCCACAAAGCAGCCGATAAAGCGTCACGTTTAGGTAATCCATTTCGGGTCTACACCCCTACTTCCGATTACCGAAAACAGTGCGCAAAGGCGTACGAAGCACACAATATCGCGCACGGAAAACCACGAACCGATCGCATTGCTGATGAGGTGCGGGCGCAGATCCGGTCGTATGTCGCGTTCGATATGTTCACCGACGAGTACGAGCGGCCACCGGTGGATGAGCGGGAACTGTCGGGATGGATCGCCAAGAACTCCCGCCCCCCGACAACCGCAGTCGCCGGTTTCGACCTCACCTTCTCACCGGTGAAGTCGGTATCGGTGCTGTGGGCGCTAGCCCCACTCAGCATCTCGGAGAAGATCGAGGCCGCCCACCATGCAGCGATCGCGGATGCGTTGAGATGGTTGCAGCGGGAAGGGATCTTCACTCGCCTGGGCCGAAACGGTGTCCGCCAAGTCGACGTGGACGGGATCGTCGCCGCGTGTTTCACCCACCGCGACAGCCGCGCCGGCGACCCCGACCTGCACACGCATGTGTTGATCGCCAACCGTGTCCGCACCGTCGACGGGCTGTGGCGCACGCTCGACAGTGCCACCCTGCATCACGTGGTGGTGACCGTGAGCGAGATCTACAACACCCGCCTCGAACACCACCTAGAAGACACCGTCGGTGTCGAGTTCGCACCACGACCAGGCACCGACCCGACCAAACGTCCGATCCGCGAGATCCTCGGCACCCCGCTCCGGTTGATCGAGGCATGGTCGCGACGCGAAACCGCGATCCGCGCCCGCGTCGGAGAACTCTCGGCCACCTTCCAACACCGCCACGGCCGCGAACCCATTCCCAGCGAAGTGCGTGACCTGGCCCAACAGGCCACCCTCGAAACCCGACCTACCAAACACGGTCTGCGGTCCTTCGCCCAGCAACGCAGCAGCTGGCGGGCTGAAGCGATCGCACTGCTCGGTGACCGCGAGACCCTCGCTCGGGTGGTCTCGACCGCGTTGAATCCGCTACGCGCACCACGAGTTACGGCCACCGGTGAGTGGATCGCCGCCACCGCTGACCTGGTCATCGAGGTCGTGGCCGAACACCGCCCGACCTGGCGGGCAGCCAACGTCCGCGCCGAGATCGAACGCCACATCCGCGGCAAGATCCGCGGCAGGGACTGGGAACCAGTGACCGAGGCCGTGCTCGCTGAAGCTCTCGCTCCGTCTCGTTCGATCCCACGCGGTGACCCCGATATCGCCGCCGAGCCGGAACTCGCGAGTATCCCGGCCGTGTTGGCGCGCGGTGACGGTGCCAGCGTCTACACCCACGCGGGTTCGCAGATCTACACCTCCACACGGGTGTTGGCGGCGGAGAAGGCACTGATCGAACTGTCGGTGCAGTCCGGGGCCCGCCAACTGGACCGGGCCACCGTCACCGCGGCGGTGCGTGACTACAACACCGCGAATCCGGATCGGCCCTTGAACGCCGGACAGGCCGGGGTCATCGAAGGGTTCGCCACCTCCGGCCTACGGGTCCATACCGCCAACGCCCCTGCGGGTTCGGGCAAGACCACCGCGATGGCGGTACTCACCAACGCGTGGAATTCCAGTGGCGGTGCGGTGCTCGGGTTGGCACCGACGGCCTCGGCGGCGGCGGTACTCGGGGAGTCGATCGGCGCGCGGTGTGAGACCGTCGACAAACTCCTCGACGTCCTCACCCGCCACACACCGACTGCCAACAATCCGGCGTGGGAGCGTGATCTGCCCGCGTCGTTGCCGCAGTGGGTGCTCGATATCGACGCCGACACGTTGGTGATCGTCGATGAACACGTCAAACTCGGCACCCTCAAACGCCTCCGGTTGCTGCGATTCCTCACCGACCGCGGCGCGACCATCCGCTGCATCGGCGACGACCACCAGTTGCCCTCGATCGAGGCCGGCGGTGCGGACGCCGACATGCACACCGCCGCACCCGAACACACCCTGACTCTCACCCACGTCGTACGCTTCGCCTCCACCGCCGAAGCATCGGCCAGCTTGAGCCTGCGCGAGGGTGACCCGGCGGCGCTGGGCTGGTACCTGGACAACCACAGGATCCACGCCGGGCACGTCGGTGCCACCCACGACGACACCTACACCGCGTGGGCCGCCGATCACCTCGCCGGTCGCGACACCATCATGTTGGCCGCCAACCATGAGGTCGTCACCGCGCTCAACGAACGCGCCCGCACCGACCGCCTCGCCCGCGAAGGCGGGGGTGTCGGTGCGGAAGTGAGGCTCGCTGACGGCCTGACAGCCAGTATCGGTGACACGATCCGTACCCGCCGCAACAACCCACGACTGCGGATCAGCGAGTCCGATTGGGTGCGCAACGGCTACGTCTGGACCGTCGAGACCGTGCATTCCGACGGCACGATCACCGCGAACCTGCACGGAAAAACGCGCGCGACTGTGCGTCTTCCCGCCGACTATGTCGCCCAACATGTGCGGTTGGGGTACGCGGCCACGATCGATTCCGCGCAAGGAATTACCGCCGATACCTGTCACGTCGCACTCACCGGCGGCGAAACCAGGCAGCAGTTGTATGTCGCGATGACCCGCGGGGTGCACGCCAACCACGCCTACATCCCGACCGCGTTGAGCGGTGAAGAGGGCTCGTTCTGGACCGAACCGGCCGTGTATCCACGCACCGCCGTCCAAGCTGTCGTGCAAATCCTGGCGCGCGACGGCGCCCAGAAATCGGCGCACACCCAGTTGCGGGATGTGTTGAATCCGCATCGACGGCTGGGACGCGCCCTCGATATCTACCTCGATTCCCTCGGCCTCGCCGCGGAAAGCGCGCTCGGCGCGCACGGTCTGGCGCGCCTGGATGCCGCTGCCGAAGCGCTGCGCCCGAACCTGACCGAGAGTCCCGCCTATCCGGTCCTGCGCCAGCACCTCGCGATACTCGCCGCCTCCGGTCGTGACCCGGTACACGAACTACACACCGCCGCCGCCATGCACGAACTCGACACCGCCGCCGACCCAGCCGCCGTCCTGACCTGGCGACTCGACCCCACCGGGACACACTCCACCGGAACCGGGCCACTGCCCTGGACGCACGGCATCCCGACCGGTCTCGACCCCGATGCGACCCAGGTCGCGGCCCGCGCGCGGATCATCACCGACGTGGCCGCACAAATCCGCCGCGACACCACGACCTGGACACCAGTCACCGCGCCCGCCTGGGCACGCCCGCTACTCGGCACGAACGGGAAGTTGCTCGCGGAGGTGGCGGTGTGGCGTGCCAGCCTGCACATCGACGACACCGACCTCCGCCCCACCGGACCGAACCGGTACGCCATCCTCGAACGCGAACACCAACAGTTCCTCGACACCCGTGTCGAAGCCGCGCTCGGTGACCTCACCCGCCCGGTCCATCGGTGGGCCGACACGATCGGTGGTATCGAGCCGCGGATCCTGGCTGATCCGTATTGGCCGGTCGTCGCCGACCGTGTCGACCTCGCCGCCCGCGCCGGAATCGACATCGCCCACCGGCTCACCGAGGCCGCCGCTTTGCGGCCGTTGCCCGACGAGATGCCTGCCGCCGCGCTCTGGTCACGCCTGGAACTCGCACCGTCAGCGCTCGATGGCGACCTGAACCTGCGACCGGACTGGATCACCGACCTGCACACCGTCCTCGGCGACGACGTCACCGATCGCTTGGTCAATGATCCCGCCTGGCCGCGCCTGGTCGCGGCTATCGACCGCGCCACCGGCACGACATGGACGCCGCTGCAACTGCTCACCACCGCGAACGAACTGCTTACCGCCGACACCCCGGACGACAGCACCGGGCTGCGTCCCGACCAGATCGCCGCCGCACTCGCCTGGCGTATCGACGCACTCCTGCACCACAGCCGCACCACCGAAAACGAGCCCACCACACCACGAAACGAACCGCGCATGACACAGCAACCCAACACCGAAACGCACCAACCCGAACACCCGCTAGACCTCGAACCGGCCGTCGCCGAGCCCGACTTCGACGAACCACTACCGGAGGTCGAACCCGAACCTGACCGCGCCCCCGAGACCGGCCCCGCCGAATCGATCCGGACGATTGCTGAACTGTTCCAGAGCGGCGACATCACCGCTGCGGTGCGTCGATTCCGTGAATTCGAACATCTCGCCACCGACGAGCAGCGATGGGTCATCACCGAAGTGACCGACACCCTCTACCGCAACGCCTTCCCTGTCGCTCGCGCGCGACTGCACTGGGCCGGTGACCGTTTCCCGCGACACCGCGCGCTCATCGACGCCTGCACACCCGACACCGATCCCCACGTCTACCAACCCGACACCGCACCTCGGCGCCCCTCATCCGACCGCATCCATCCAGCGCCACGCGACCGCATGACCCGCCACGACCACACGCTCATCAGCGACCCACTGCCCGACCCGATAGTCCGCGCACGACACGCCGAACAGCAATATCAGGACACCCGCGCCGGAGTCGACGACCACCCCGACGCTCGCCCCGACGCCGACGAAGTACGCCGACTCACCGGCGACGCGAACCAACGCCGACCAGACCGCCCGCACGCCGACGACGTCGATGACCGCCCCACGAAGCCGCTGGCCGGACGCAGTTACCGCCGCGACGAAGCCCGAGACCTCGTCCCCGACGGCTACGCCCTCGATTACGACAAAGCCGGCACCGCCCGAGCCCGCGGCCTGGAATGCGTGTCCTGCAACATCGAACGCCGACCCATCGACGCCACACCCATCCCACCACGCCGCAGCGACGACGGACTGTGCGAAGACTGCCGCCAGGACAACCAACCCGCCATCCCCGACCACGACCCCACCCACCACGCGACAGCACGCGCGCAACACCTCGCCGCCACCAAACCCCTCCGCACCGCGCACGCCATCCTGCGCCGCGACTGGCAAGCCACCCCCAACCCCATCCACCGCGCCGAGATCGAAGCCTGGATACACGCCCATCCGCTCCCCGACCCGATGCCCACCGTCGAGCCAGAATACGAACCGCCCGTCAATGATCTGTTGTTCGCCAACACCGACACCGAACTCGAAGACCGGATCACCGAACTCCAGCAGGAACTCGCCCTGGCAGGCACCAATGTCGTCATCGACTCCCCCGCACCACTCGGCGCCGTCGAAGACTCGGAGATTGATACAACTGTCGCGCGCCACATTGCCGCCCAAGAAGCGATCCGCGCCGCCGTCGCGGCCGAGGACCAGCTCCACCACACTACGCGCGCATTGCACTCCACACGCAACGAACTGGCAGCCTCTCGCGAACGGCTCGACGCCATACCCACCCGCAAGCGGACCACCCGCCACACCCTGGGCACCCGCGTCGACGAACTCATCGCTGAACAAGCCACCCTCGAGCGTGAGCACAGCCGCGCGCGTGAAACCTCCCGAAGGTCCCGCCTCAACGCGATCCGCTACAGCGGACCACCACAGGGTTGGAACCAGATACTCGATACAAGTCCCCAACAGATCGAGGCCCAGGCACGCGAACACCAGCACGCACACGACACCATCGACACCAGGACAGACGACTTCATCACCGATACCAACACTCAGATCGACCGCTACCGTGCCGAACTCGCGCGTCGATACTCCCTCACATTGGCCCAGCGTGGTCAAGAACAAGCGCTGCGCCACAAAGCGGAGGTCGACAACATCGTCGATTCACCCCTCGACGATCCGACCTCCTGGTCGACACCTGACGCAGACTTCGGACTGTGACCGAACGAGACGCATACCGACGCACCCTGTACTCGCTATGCCCATGATTCAATTCGCCGATACCTGACCGCTCAGGCTGGTGCCCCCCAGCGGACCACCAGGCAGTGAGATGCCCCGTCACGCACAATCATGCAAAGGTCCCGAGCGTGAGCGCGGTTCGTGTACAGGCACATACGACATCCGCCGCTCTGCGTGCGCGAATGAACAAGGATTCCCGCGGCGATTGGGCGCCGCGCGGCGAAGATCGGATTGCTGCCTGCGGTCCTGCTCACTTTGACCGCCGGACTCGGGGTAGCCGCCGCCGTATACGGACTGCTGCGTTGGATCACTCCGGTCGATGCGAGCAAGGCCGCCGTTGAGATCGGCATTACCTGGGTCGCGTTGACCGTCGTCGCCGAAGTCGGTGGCGTCGTCGCACTCGTGATCGCCTACTGACGTCAGCGCGACCTCGAACAATCCAGGTTCATCGAAGGCATGGGCCTCGCCGAACCCCTACGTTCACCACACCTTCGACACGGCCGGGCTCTCTACTCCGCGACCTCACCAGTCTTGCCCTCGTCTCACTCCAGTATCGATACGCTGCAAGGTCCGAGACCGACCTTGATGTGCGCAACTACCTTCGCCTTCCTCGGGTCCTTTACGTCTACCACCGTAAGACTGTTTCGAGCGGCGTCGCCGAAGCCGGAGTTACCTCGACTGAAGTTGGATGAGAATAGCTCGTGCGACGCGACAGATAAAGCCACGCCTCGAGGCGACGGCCCGACTGAAACCCGGGTCGCGACTGCGTTTTTTACGGTATCGATTACCACGATCTCATTGGCGTTCTCAATACTGACGAACGCAAATTTCTCATCCGATGAAAACGCAATTGCCCTACTGCCATAGCCCACCTGGATTCTCTTCTTCTCGCTACTATTTGAAATGTCTACGACGGATATATAGTCGGCTTGGGTGTTCGCAACATAGGCTACGGTCCCATCTGAATTGGGCGTGAGGCTGTAAGGTCTCGCGCCACTCCCAACAGGAATCGCTGACAGCGCAGACAACGATGTCAGACCTGTGGTGAGGTCCAGGTTCCCAATTGCATCCGAACCCCATTGCGCGACAAGCAGACGGTTTGCTTTCGGAATCACCGCCATATGTCGGGGGTTTGCCCCCATCGCGATACGCCGAATTTCCCTGCGTTCTGTCAGATCTACGATGGATAGGGTGTTATCACCAGAGTTAGAGACGTAGGCATGGCGCCCGTCGGGCGACAGCGTCATACCACGAGGCGCTATTCCGACGGTAATCTTTGCCACTTCACGATCGCGATTCAGATCAACTACGGATACCGTATTGCCCGCACAGTTTGACACATATCCGAAATTCTTTTCTCTATCGAACCTAACTGCTCCACGGGGGCTGCCGCCGACAGATACTCGCTTCAGCTCTTTTCGGCTCTTCACGTCCACAACCGAGATGTCATCCGAGTCGGTATTCGTTACGTAAGCCTTTGCCGCATTCGCCATGTCATCTCCTGGGTGGTTTGGATTGTCCAGCCAAATCTGCACAGAGCGATGCCTCAAGATGAGGACTTTACCGCGAGGCGGAGCATCGGGTCTCGACTAGCGTACTGCAAGCAGTATGAAGTCAAGGTTGTCTCGGCGAGTTGCCAATCGTTCGACGCGTCGGTGTGCCGCTCCCCGCGTCACCAGGAGAGACCAGGGGAAGTGTTGCGCTACAGAACCCGTCCTGTGCACAGGACTTCAGGCAGTCGTGCAACTGACTTCGAGCACAAACACCGAACCCATCGACGCCTCCCTCGGTTGTCTACCGCAGATGATTCGCCGAGTCGCCCGGCGCGGTGGGGATGTCACGCACCGCCAGGGGACCGGTCTACCGCAGATAATCGGCCGTCATCTTCGGTAGACCTCGGATACTCACTCCGCTGATGGTGGTGGAGTCACCCCAGCAGGCCACTCGGTCGCGTCGTCGTAGACAACACCACGCAGGTCCGCATCGGTCAGGTCTGCGTTGATCAGACTCGCGCCGACCAGGATGGCGTTTGTCAGGTTCGCGCCGACCAGATTCGCACCAGCCAGATTCGCACCGCGCAGGGTCGCATCGTGCAGGTTTGAGCGGTATAGGTGCGCGCCAGTCAGGTTCGCGCCGCGCAGAGTGGCGCCGCTGAGGTCCGCGTCGGTCAATTGCGCGCCGCTCAGATTCGCACGCAGGTTCGCGCCATTCAGGTTCGCATCGAGCAGGTTCGCGCCAGCCAGGTTCGCATCGCGCAGATCCGCGCGCAGATCCGTACTCTTCAGATCAGCGCCAGCCAGGTTCGCGCCAGCCAGGTTCGCGCCGGCGAGGGCCGCGCCGAGCAGATTCGCGCCGGTCAAATCTGCGTTGCGCAGATACGCGTCGTGTAATTTCGCATGGTTGAGGTTCGCGCCGTTAAGGTTCGACTTGCCGAGGTTGGCGCCAGTCAGGTCCGCGCCGCCTAAATCTGCACCGGCTAGATTCGCCTGTCGCAGATCTGCGCATCTCAGATTCGCGCCGCGCAGGTTCGCGTCGGCTGAGTCGACCCCGCGCAGGTCGTAGCCGTAGCCCGACCACTGGTCTGCGTGACGTTGAATTACAGAGGCGATGGATAGCCGCACCTCTTTGTCCCCTGCTGCTACCGAAGAGCGTATGTAGGCACACAGAAGATCGAGGCACACCTGGGTCTCGTCGTGCAACGCGGTGGGCACCGACGTGCTGTTGGTGGTTTCCGATTCACCATTGAGGGTGTTCCAGTCGTCGGCCAGTGCCGCGAGGGCGTACACACCTGCCTGGCGCACCGCAGGAGAAGTGTGGGCGAGTTGTTCGGCGGAGGTGGTGTAGCGCTTGCGCATCCCCTCGATCCGCTCCAGCTCGTGTGATTGCGCGAAGTGCGCCCGAGTTAGCGCTTGTGCCTTCGCGAATTGCCGCTCCGACGTATGTCGAGTCATCAACACACCTGCCAGCGCGATCACTGCGGTCGTCACCGCCAGCCCGCCCGTCAAGACCGTCGCCACGGGCTGCGTCAACCAGGTCGGATTCGGTGTGGCGGTCGTCCCGGCCTGCGCGCTGGCGGCTGCGGCGCAAACCACGCTCGCCACGACCACAACAACGAGTCCCCCCAAAAGTCTTCTCATGGAGGCGATCCTGTCACCGTTCTCACGACCGCGCCGCCCGATAGCATTGCCGCCACGGCCATGTTCAACGAACGCATCGACCATAGATAAGGGGCCATTATCCGCAGCAGAAGGTGCGGTCAGTTCGATCCACGCGATGCTCGACTCCTCGGCCTCTTCTGTTCAGAAGGAGTCCGCGTCAGAGTGGTTGCTTGGCAGAGCGTATCGCCGGAGCGCCGACTTTGTCGTCGTCGGTTGAGTGGACGAAGGTGGCACGTCGTGCCAGACAATTTCTGGTTCAGGAACTTTCGGGGGCTGACTACCGGCGAATTCGACATCACCTGGTCAGCCCACCTCGCCACCTCGTCTGGCGCCCGCACAGTCATGCTGTTGTGAATGTGCCTGCCGCGACGAGATCGAGCAGACGGCGGTGCAAGAGGGAGACGACGTCCTTGCTGGACGTCAACGAGGTCAGGTCATCCGTCGTCAGCAACAGAATTCTCGTCTGCTCATTCAACGCCAACGCCGCCGAGTGGTATGCCCGTGTCTGCTCATGTGGGTTACCAGTGACACCGTTGGCCGCAACCAGAACGCCGAGAGAGCATCCGCGGTGACGGATCTTGGTGGCGAATGTGCTTACCGTTGAAGAGTCGACAGGATTGCTCCAATTCTTGCACTCGACAAGGAAAATCTCGGGAAGCAAGCGTAGGCCGTCGTCTTCTCGAAAGTTCATGACCGCTATGTCCACCTCTTCCGAGCCGAAGCGGTTCAGGCTATTGCGCTGCGTCTCGCATCCAGCTATCGACTCGAAGATGTGGACCATGACGTCCTCGTAGGCACGTCCGCGCACATAGGTTGAGTTCACAGGGTCGACTGCTTGGCGCATGTAGTTCGAAATCGCCGCGCTGCTCAACTCAACCACGAGCAAAGCCTCCGTGCACCACGGCATTTCGCATGGAGACCAGCACTTTGCCGATGGGTTGTTCAGCGAGCACATCGATGAGGTCACCCGCCGACACCACTACGATCCGGGATGCCACTTCAACGGGTAACGAAATATCGTATGCCCCTGGCAGAGTCACGTGGTAGATCAGCAGACCGAACGGTGCTGGTCTTGTCGCGAGTTGGTCGGCAAAACGGCGAGCTGCCGTGATCAGCCCTTGGCGCGGCGGCGAGTCCCACAGTTTGAGCTGAATCAGTACGGGACCGTCGATCGTGAGTTCGGTCCCCCGGTCCCACAGAGATAGATCCCATCCGCCCTCAGCGTCCGGAACCGGCCGAGATACTTGGGAACCTGGACTGTCCAGCAGGTTCAGCATGAGATGCTCGAAGGTCCGCGCGCTATCGCCGCGCGGTTCTCGGCCTAGATCCCGTAAGCTCGTCCGGGCGACGGTGGCCTCTTCGGGCGTGAGTGCTGGGGATTGCTCGAGCGGCTGGCGCGCGCGAGGAGTTTCACGGCTAATTGATCGCAGAAATTGTTTGAGGTGCAGTTCTAGTGCGCCGTGATTGTCGAGATCGGCGTCGACGCGGGTGAGACCGGCTAAAACAAGCGGGACTTTCCGGGAGGGAGCGACTACCAAGAAGACCGGCACTTCCCTACCGAGTGCGACGCCGATGTCCACGAACACAGCGGCTTCAGCTTCAGCGTCAGCGGGTCCAGCCAGTAGCGCGCAGGCGAAATCTGCTGGTGGGTCCAGCTTCTCGGTTAGCCAGTCGATATGCAGGCGATCGATTGCGACGACCTCGACGCGTAGTCCCTCCATTACGTTTCGGAGTTGATCATCAGCAGCATGAGGGTTCGTGATTAGCAGGCATCTCACGGTGGCAACCCTACTGTCAGCGAAAGGAAATGGCGGGCTGTGGTCGCCCCGGCATGGTACAACTTCCCTAGGTTCTGTGCCGAAGTCGAGCGAGGGTGGTTTGGGTCGGGTCTCATCCGTGTCGTAGCCATTGGTTGATGGCGGCGACATGGATCGTTGCCAGGTAGCGGACGGCGAGTTTGTCGAACCGGGTGACAATGACACCTTTCTGTCCGAGTAGAGAATCGAGAGGTCCGGCCTTCGATGGTTCAGGTGGCGGCCGGGGTGAAATACAGGCTCGGAGGACAACGGCTGGAGGTGCCCACTACCGCGGCCAGGGGTTCCACGTCTCCGAACACCTCTGCGGCGAGCGGTAGTGGCTGTAGGCAGTGATTCGGGTGAGGCGATGGCGGGTCATCCCACCCGCCCCGTGCAGAACTATCTCCTCGCTCTCAGCATCGTCGTCGTTCGCGATGTCGTCGGGCCGGGCGAGTGGAGCCATCGCCAGCAGGGCGTGGAGATCGATGTCGTTGTCGCCGTCGGCGCCGGTGGTGGCGAGTTCACCGGGGTCAGTGGTGATCAACGCGTTCTCCATGGGAGAGGCCATCGACCCGAACACCGCCCGGTCGGCACCGACCGCGAGTAGGCCGCTGCCGCGTGCGGCGGAGAGCAGGAACTGTTGTTCGCCCTGGGAGAGCCGGAACGCGGTGGCGACCTCGTCGATGGCTTGAGGGGCTTGGCGCAGCAGGATCTGTGGACATCGGTTGCGTTCGGGTCGGTGCTGGCGGGGGTTGGTGTTCACATGGCGTCGAGGTGGGTCAGGACGAGCAGCAGGAATGTGGTGGCGGCGGCAAAACCGATTCCACCGTCGCGGATCACCGCGGTGATGTGTCCGCCTTCGAAGTGGGTGAGCAGTGCGGCTGTGATGCCGATGATGACGCCGAGCAGGCCGGCGATGGTGATCAGTAATGCTTTGCGCAGCTTCTGGTTCACGGGGTCCTCCTGATGGGTTGCGGTGTGGTCTGAGTCCAGAAGACCGTGACGGGTGCCGCTTCGGCGAACTGCTTCGCTGGCTAGAGTGCGTGAATGCGCATGTCAGGCTGCGGTTCTCGAGGGTCGAGAATCTTTCGAGTCGATTCGAGTCGTACCGACTCGAACTCGTGCGGGGCGTAATGATGACCGGGATGGTCGCGAGGATGGCCTTCTTCGCCGAGCTCGACAGGTTGCGGGTGGCGGCGAACAAGGGGCGTGGGCCGCTGTCAGTGCAGAAGATCGCCGACGGCACCGGTGTATCGAAGTCGACGCTGTCGGGCTGGTTTCCGGCCAAGACGTCGAAGCGAAAACCGACCGTGCCGCGCGATGACGATCAACTGCGCACGGTGATCGTGTTTCTCCTGCGCGAAGCCGGGGTCCTGAAAGTGCATCAGGGTTTGGATCGCCGGACCTGGCAATATTGGCTGAACCGGCGAGACGCCGCCGATGTCGCGGATGCTCCCGTCGCGTCGGGTAGGTCGTTCTACACGGTGAAGGTGCGCGAGTTCATCGCGCCGGCCGACGGATTGCGTGAGCGTGAGACCGAATGGGCGATGTTGACCGGTTTCTGTGCTGGTCCGGAACGGTATCTGTGGATACGAGCCGATCCATGGGCTGGGAAATCAGCGCTGTTGTCTACCTTTCTTCTCGAACCGCCGTCCGGTGTCACAGTGATCGGGTTCTTCATCACCGACCGTGCGGGCGAGAGCGACCATCGGGCGTTCACCGATGCGGTTCTCGACCAGCTGAAGGTGCTATTGCCCGATCAACGAGAAACGATCGAGCAGGAGAAGGTCAGCCGGGACGGATTGTGTGCCGAGATGCTCACGACCGCCGCCGAGCGAGAGGCAGTCGCGAAGCGGCGGTTGATACTGGTGGTCGACGGTCTCGACGAGGACTCCGGCACGCCCTCGATCGCGAGTCTGCTTCCGGTCCGGCCTCATGAGAACCTGCGCGTGATCGTCGCCAGCCGACACGGCCCCGAGATCCCGATACCGGAGCGCCATCCCTTGAGCGCAGCCGTCGGCTACGAACTGGGTAAGTCGCAGTTCGCCGCCGGCCTCGAACACCGTGCCCGCAGCGAACTCAGATCACTGCTCGCCGACCCCGCCTATCGGTACATGGTCGCGTTGATCACCGCAGCGAAGGGCTTGACCGGTCGCGAGATCGCCGAACTCACCGACCTGGCGCCGTTCGAGATCGACCCCTTAGAGGTCAGTTCAGAATGAGTTTTCGGAGGCAGATGACCGCGCAGGCGAGGGTGAGTAGCGCGTGGTGGATGTCGGCGCGGCGTTCGTAGCGGGT
>NZ_QCYJ01000122.1 GCF_003123685.1 Nocardia aurea | reverse complement strand
GTAGGACCACCGAATCCCCCCGTCGACGACCGCTTCGGCATCACCGAAGCGAGTCGCCGTACCGAGGACCATCTCGGGGATGGTCTGCCAGGTCATACCTTGAGCAGCCGAGCCAGGTTGCCGCCCATGATCTTCGCCTGGTTCTCCAGCGGCATGTCCTTGATCTCGTGGATGTAGCGCGCCGGCTCCGCCAGACCCTCCGGGTGCGGGTAGTCCGAACCGAACAGCACGTGATCGACGCCCATGACGTCGGACAGACGCTGCAGGTCCTCTTCCCAGAACGGGCTGACGTAGAGGCTCTGCTTGATGGCCTCGATCGGGTTGCGGAAGCCGAAGCCCTCCGGCGCCTTCTTGAAGACGTCCGACAGCTGGTTCAGCAGCGGCTCGAGCCAGGCCGAACCGTTCTCGATGACCGCGATCTTCAGGTCGGGGAAGCGGTTGAGCGCGCCGTGGCAGACCCACGAGGCGACCGCGTCGGTGACCGGACGCCACTGGTTGGTCATGGCGAAGGTGTTGGTCTTGAACGGCAGCATCTCGAGCGAGCTGCCTTCCCACTCGGCGTCGAAACGGGAGTAGCCCGAGTCCGAGGAGTGCATGGTGACCAGCACGTCGAGTTCCACGACCCGCTTCCAGAACGGATCGAACTCCGGCAACGCGAACGAACGCATACCGTGCAGACCCGGAACCGGAGCCGG
>NZ_QCYJ01000159.1 GCF_003123685.1 Nocardia aurea | reverse complement strand
ACCGAGGTCAGCACGGTGGCCGCGGCGGTGGCGGTGAAGGCCCACCCCTCGCGGCGCCGCCAGACGAGGGCGACCGCCGCCGCCAGCGCCCCCATGGCCGCCAGCGCTGGTAGCGATCCCAGTTCAAGCACCAGACCGGCCCCCTGCCCACCGGCCCCCACGCCCGAGCCCAGGCTGGACAGGGCGATCACGGCCAGGGGGAGCGCCGCGGCGCTCATCGTCAGGGCCGCGACCCGGGCGCGGTGCCGTACCCGGCCGTCGGTTCTCAGGGCCAGGAACACGGCCCCGTGCAGCGCGCACAGCGCCAGCGTGAACGTCCCGCCCACGACGGCCGCGAACGCGCTGTCAAGCAGCAGGTCGGCGAAGACCGCGCCCCACAGGAACGCCGGTAGCGCGCTGCCGACCAGGATGCCGAGGTCGCACCAGACCGGGTTGGACACCTTGCCGCGCCACTCCAGCCCCACCCCGCGCATGATGAGGCCCACCAGGATGAGCACCACGGGCAGGTAGAAGGTGCTGAACAGGCCGGAGTACCAGGCGGGGAAGGCCGCGAACATGGCGCCCACCGCGGTGATCAGCCACACCTCGTTGCCGTCCCAGACCGGGCCGATCGTCTGCAGGGTCTGCCGCTGCTCGGCCCCGCCGCGGCTGACGAACGGCGCGAGCAGCCCCACGCCGAAGTCGAAGCCCTCCAGCACGAAGTAGCCGGACCACAGGAAGGCGATGATGACGAACCACAGGTCGATCACTGTCTCCACCTCAGTACATCAGCGACGGCTCGAGCTTCTCGGCCGCGGGCACGG
>NZ_QCYJ01000042.1 GCF_003123685.1 Nocardia aurea | reverse complement strand
CGCCGCGCTGCGCCTCGTACAGCTCCCGCTCGCCGGGCACGGCGGCGGCCTCGGCGACGCGGTCGGCGTCGTACAGGACGAGGCCGATGTAGCGCAGGCGGCCCACGCAGGTCTCGGAGCAGACGGTGGGGATGCCCACCTCGACCCGGGGATAGCAGAACGTGCACTTCTCGGCCTTGCCGGTGCGGTGGTTGAAGTACACCTTCTTGTACGGGCACCCGGTCACGCACATCCGCCAGCCGCGGCAGCGCTCCTGGTCCACGAGCACGATCCCGTCCTCGGCGCGCTTGTACATCGCGCCCGACGGGCAGGAGGCCACGCACGACGGGTTGAGGCAGTGCTCGCAGATGCGCGGCAGGTAGAACATGAACGCCCGCTCGAACTCCAGCCTCACCTGGTCCGACACCTTGCGCAGCACCGGGTCGGCGGAGGCCAGCTCGGGGGCGCCCGCGAGGTTGTCGTCCCAGTTGGCACTCCAGGTGATCTTCGTGTCCTGGCCGCTGATCAGCGACCTGGGCCGGGCCACGGGGGTGTCCTCGGTCTGGGGGGCGGAGAACAGCCGGTCGTAGTCGTACGTCCAGGGCTCGTAGTAGTCCTGGATGGACGGCATGAGCGGGTTGGCGAAGATGGTCAGCAGCTTGCGCAGCCGCCCGCCGGCTTTGAGCCGGAGCCGGCCGCGCCGGTTGAGCTCCCAGCCGCCCTTCCACTTGTCCTGGTCCTGGTAGGTGCGGGGATAGCCCTGCCCGGGGCGGGTCTCGACGTTGTTGAACCAGACGTACTCGGTGCCGGACCGGTTGGTCCAGGCCTGCTTGCAGGTGACAGAGCAGGTGTGGCAGCCGATGCACTTGTCCAGGTTCATCACCATGGCGAGCTGGGCCATGACGCGCATCAGTAGTCCACCTCCTGGGAGCGGCGGCGGATGACCGTGACCTCGTCGCGCTGGTTGCCGGTGGGCCCCAGGTAGTTGAAGGCGAAGCTGAGCTGGGCGTAGCCGCCGATGAGGTGCGTGGGCTTGACCAGCAGCCGGGTGAGCGAGTTGTGGATGCCGCCGCGGCGCCCCGAGGTCTCGCTCTTCGGCACGTCCACGACGCGCTCCTGGGCGTGGTACATGTACACGGTCCCCTCGGGCATGCGGTGGGAGACGACGGCGCGGGCGACGACGACGCCGTTGCGGTTGACCGCCTCCACCCAGTCGTTGTCGCGGATGTCCGCCCTGGTGGCGTCGGCGGGGCTCATCCAGATGGTCGGCCCGCCGCGCGACAGGGTGAGCATGAGCAGGTTGTCCTGATACTCGGAGTGGATGGACCACTTGGAGTGCGGAGTGAGGTAGCGGACGGTGATGCCGTTCGCGCCGCCCTCCCCTACGCCGGGTTCGCCGAACATCGCGGTCATGTTCAGCGGCGGCCGGTAGACGGGCAGCGCCTCACCAGCCTCGTGGATCCAGTCGTGGTCGAGGTAGAAGTGCTGGCGCCCGGTGAGGGTGTGCCAGGGTTTGCGGTGCTCGACGTTGATGGTGAACGCGGAGTAGCGCCGCCCGCCGGTCTCGCTGCCCGACCATTCGGGCGAGGTGATCACGGGGACCGGCCGGGTCTGGGTGTCGGCGAACGTGATGCGCCGGTGCTCGTCGGCCAGGCCCTCGAAGGACGTCCCGGTACGGCGGGCGAGCGTCTCGAAGCCCTGGGCGGCCAGGCGCCCGTTGGTGGTGCCGGACAGGGCGAGGATGGTCTCGCACATGGCGACGTCCGTGGCCAGCGAGGGCCGCCCGTCCCTGGCGGTGCCGTTCGTCCGGGCGAGCCGGTCGATCTCGCCGGAGACGTCGAACGTCAGCCCCTTGGTGGTGGCGCCGAGCCGGTCCGCCAGCGGGCCGAGGGCGGCCATCTTGTCGGCGACCGCCCCGTAGTCGCGTTCGACCGTGACCAGCTTGGGGAAGTCGCGCCCCGGCGTGGGCCGGCGTCCCGTCTCCCGCCAGTCGCTGACTCTGCCGTGCGGGGTGGCCAGCTCGTCGGGCGTGTCGTGCAGCAGCGGCACGGCCACGATGTCCGTACGGGTGCCCAGGTGGGTGGCGGCGAGGTCGCTGAAGGCGCGGGCGATGGCGTGGAAGGCGGCGAAGTCCGTGCGGGTCTGCCAGGGCGGGTCGATCGCCGGGGTGAAGGCGTGCACGAACGGGTGCATGTCGGTGGACGACAGGTCGTGCTTCTCGTACCAGGTGGCGGCGGGCAGCACGATGTCGGAGAACAGCGTGGTGGAGGTCATCCGGAAGTCCAGCGAGAGCAGCAGGTCGAGCTTGCCCCTGGGCGCCTCCTCCGGCCAGGCGAGGCTCTCCGGCCGCTGCCCGGGGCCGGCCTCCTCGGCGCGCACGGCCGAGTCGGTGCCCAGGAGGTGGCGCAGGAAGTACTCGTTGCCCTTGGCGGAGGAGCCGAGCAGGTTGGCCCGCCACACGGTCAGCACGCGCGGCCAGTTCGCGGGCGCGTCCGGGTCCTCGCAGGCGAACCCGAGACGGCCGGAGGCGACCTGCTCGGCGACGTACGGCCCCGCCTCCCCGCCCTCGGCCGCCGCCTCGTCGGCCAGGTCGAGCGGGTTGCGGTCGAACGTCGGGTAGGACGGCATCCAGCCGAGGCGTGCCGACTGGGCCAGCAGATCAGCGGTGGCCCTGCCGGCGAACGTGCCCCGGCCGAGCGGCGAGGAGACGACGTCGGCCGAGTAGGTGTCGTAGCGCCACTGGTCGGTGTGCAGGTACCAGTAGGCGGTGCCGATCATCTGCCGGGGCGGGCGCGACCAGTCCAGGCCGAAGGCGAGCTGCGCCCAGCCGGTGATCGGCCGGCACTTCTCCTGGCCGACGTAGTGGGCCCAGCCGCCGCCGTTGACGCCCTGGCAGCCGGTCAGCGTGGTGAGCGCCAGGAACGACCGGTAGATGGTGTCGGAGTGGAACCAGTGGTTCGTCCCCGCCCCCATGATGATCATGGATCGGCCGCGGGACTCCTCGGCGTTGCGGGCGAACTCCCGGGCGATGCGCGCGGCCGCGGCGGCCGGGACGGACGTGATCGCCTCCTGCCAGGCCGGAGTGTACGGCTCGGCGGCGTCGTCGTAGCCGTACGGCCAGCGGCCGGGCAGCCCGTCGCGGGCCACGCCGTACTGGGCGAGCATCAGGTCGTACACGGTGGTGACCAGGTGGCCGCCGACCCGCCGCACCGGGACGCCGCGCTCCAGCACACCGCCCTCGCCGCCCTCGCCGTGCCCGTCAAAGCGGGGCAGCGCGACCGTCACGGCCTCCCCGGCTCCGAGGACGGTGAGGAGCGGGTCCACGTCGCCGAGGTCGAGGTTCCAGCGGCCCAGGCCGCGCTCGGAGTAGCGGAAGCCGAGTGAGCCGTTGGGCACCACCGGCTCGCCGGTCCGCGCGTCCAGCAGGACCGTCTCGAACGCCGCCTCCTCCTCCCCGTCCTGCCCGGGATCGGCGGCGAAATCGGCCGCGAGATCGGCCGCGAGATCGGCCGCGGTGAGGAACTTGTCGGGCACGTACGCGTCGCCGTGCTCGCGCAGCCGGACCAGGAACGGCAGGTCGGTGTAGCGCTTGGCGTAGTCGGTGAAGTAGCGGACCGCGCGCTCGGCGAAGAACTCCTTGAGGATCACGTGCCCCATGGCCATGGCCAGCGCGCCGTCGGTGCCCGGGTGCGGGGCCAGCCACTCGTCGGCGAACTTGGCGGCGTCGTTGTAGTCGGGCGCGAGCACGACGACCTTCTGGCCGCGGTAGCGAGCCTCGGCCATGTAGTGGGCGTCGGGCGTGCGGGTGACCGGCACGTTCGAGCCCCACAGCATGAGGTAGGCGGCGTCCCACCAGTCCGCCGACTCCGGGACGTCCGTCTGGTCGCCGAACACCTGCGGCGAGGCCACCGGCAGGTCGGCGTACCAGTCGTAGAACGACAGCATCGCCCCGCCGAGCAGCGAGACGAACCGCGCGCCCACGGCGTGGGAGGCCATCGACATGGCCGGGATCGGCGAGAAGCCGGCCACCCGGTCGGGCCCGTACTCCTTGATCGTGTGAACGTGCGCCGCCGCGATGATCTCGGTGGCCTCGTCCCAGGTGACGCGGACGAGCCCGCCCTTGCCCCGGGCCGACTGGTAGCGGCGGCGCCTGGCCGGGTCGGAGGTGATCTCGGCCCAGGCCGCGACCGGGTCACCGAGCCGCGCCCTGGCCTCCCGGTACATCTCCACCAGCACGCCGCGGGCGTACGGGAAGCGGACCCGCGTGGGCGAGTAGGTGTACCAGGAGAACGCGGCCCCTCGCGGGCAGCCGCGCGGCTCGTACTCGGGGCGGTCGCCGCCCACGCTCGGGTAGTCGGTCTGCTGCGCCTCCCAGGTGATCACGCCGTCCTTGACATACACCTTCCAGGAGCACGAGCCGGTGCAGTTGACCCCGTGGGTGGAGCGCACCACCTTGTCGTGGCTCCATCGGTCGCGGTAGAAGACGTCACCTTCACGCCCGCCGATCTGGTACACCGCCCTGAGGTCCCCGGAGACCTGGCCGGGCCGCAGATGGCGGCCCAGCCTGAGCAGGGCCTCGCTGAGAGGCCCGTCGGTCACGGCCTTGGACGCGGTCATCGATCCCCCCTACGGCCGCTCGCCCGTCCCGGCCGCGGGGGGCAGGACGAACCAGCAGTAGACGAACGCGCCGAACGCCATGGCCGCCAGCAGCATGAGGCCGATGGCGTACGACCCGGTGGCCTGGTAGATCAAGCCCATCACGATGGGAGGCAGGAATCCGCCCAGGCCACCGGCGGCCCCCACCACGCCTGTGGCACTGCCCACCATCGGCACGGGCACACCCCGGCCGAGGATCGCGAAGACCGCGCCGTTGCCCAGTCCCAGCGCCGCCGCCATGGCCAGGAACCCGACCGTGGCGAGGGGCATGCCGGGCGCGAACGAGACGACGATCGCGCAGCAGAACACCCCGAGCAGCACCCAGCACAGCACCCGCTCGCCGCCCAGCCGGTCGGCGAGCCAGCCGCCCACCGGGCGGGTCAGCGTGGCCAGCACCACGAACCCGGCGGCGCGCGCCGCCGCGTCGGCGACGCTCAGCCCGTAGACGGCCTTCAGGTACAGCGGCAGGTAGACGCCGAACGCGACGAAACCGCCGAACGTCAGCGCGTACATCCCGGCCATCTCGCGGGTGACGCGCAGCCGGGCCGCGGCGGCGAACCTCGTCAGGAACGGCTCGGCGGGCGCCTTCGCGCCGGGCGCGTCCCGGCCCAGCGTGAGGAAGGCCAGCCCGACCGCCACCAGTGCCAGGGCGACCATGACGAACGGCACCGAACGGCCGAACTCGGTGGCCAGCCAGGGGGTGGCGAACCCGGAGATCGCGGTGCCGATGTTGCCCATGCCGAAGATCCCCAGAGCCAGGCCGCGCCGCTCGGGCGGGAACCAGGCGTTGACGAACGGCACGCCGATGGCGAAGGTGGCGCCCGTCATGCCCAGCAGCAGGCCACCGGCCAGCAGCGCCGGATAGCTCTCCGCGAAGGCCAGGAACAGGACGGGGAGGACGCCCAGCAGGCTGGTGACGCCGAAGACCAGCCGCCCGCCGTACCGGTCGGTCAGCGCGCCGAGCAGCATGCGGCCCAGCGCCCCGACGATCACGGGCACGGCGACCAGGACGGACACCGCGAAGGCGCTGAGCCCGAGCAGGTCCTTGTAGACCGGCCCCAACGGGCTCAGGAGCGCCCAGGCCCAGAAGTTCACGGCGAACGCCGTCGTGGCGAGGATCAGCGCCATGATGGCCGAGGCGGTGCGCGTGCCTGCCAGGGCGGGCGGAGCGGGTGCCATCCGAGGTTCCTTCCCTTCAGGAGACCTTCATGTCCGGCCCTGCCAGGCTCCTTGACTTCCGCCTTGCCCAGAAAGGGTCTTTGGTCCTCGCTTCCCTGACCGAATGGCTCGGCGAACGGCCTGGTGATCGGCGCTCGCCGGGTGTCCGCGCTGAGGCGCTGGGCGGTGCTCAGCCGGTGGTGATGCGGCGTCCCGTGACGCGCGACGGGGTGATGCGGAGGTACTGCCTGCGGTCGCCACCGGCCCACGGCTCGACGCCCGTCGCCCGCGCCTCTGCCAGCTCCTCGTCGGTGACGTGGTGCAGCGACCCCTGGACGAGCACGCTCCACCCGGTCCGGGTGCCCTCCTCGATCCGGTCCACCTCGAACGCCACCTTGTACTCGACGCCCGCGAGCCCGGTGCGCAGGTCGGCGTCCGTGGAGCCGCCCAGGGTGGTGCGGAAGACGATGGCGCCGCCGGCCACGCGGTAGTTGACGGGCAGCACGGTCGGCCCGAAGCGCCCCTCGTAGGCGATCCGGCCCACCCCGCCGGGGGCGATCAGGCCTAGGGCCTCACCCTCATCGAGCTCCGCGAGCTCCGCGCCGGGCGCCGCGCCGCCCGCTCCGGAGGGCGCCTCCCCGAGCAGCTCGGCCGCCGTCGTGTCCAGCGCCTGCGCCAGCTTGGCGGCTGCCTCCCGCAGCGTGCTCTCGGACTGATCCTCCAGGTGGCCGAGGTACGCCTCGGCCACGCCGGCACGCTGGGCGAGCTCCTCGCGGGTCAGGCCCAGCGCCTCGCGCCGCCCGGCGATCCGGCGTCCGAGCCCTCCGAGATCCGACATGTGGCACCCCATCTCCACGGCATGATGACCTTCTCCCGTTCACCGTAGTAGCCGTGGACCGGAGGACGACCTCCGCCCTGAACGATCCCTCTCGCCGCTAGTGGCCCAGCACGGGGCGCGCGCCGGTCGCCTTGACGGGCAGGTGCTCGCGGATGAGCAGCCAGCTCGCCACCAGCACCCACACGATCGTGAGCACGCCCGGCACGATGATCATCAGCGGCGCGTCGGGCGCCAGCGCGCCCGCCCTGTTGACCATCGCGAACGCGGCCAGCAGCCGCACCACCGCCACGACGGCGGCGAACCAGCCCAGCCACATCGGGAACACGTGCGTGCGCATGATCGCCGCCGCCGTCGCCGCGAACGTCGCCGCCACGGCGATGTTGGCGACCACGTTCATGGCGGTCAGCGCCGTGTACGGTCCCGCGGCGATGGCCTGCAACGGCCGGTGCTCGGTCATGGCGTACGTCAGGCCGGCG